>NZ_AP048550.1:0-4800000 GCF_059705485.1 Gaoshiqia sp. US2
CCGTTTTGTTTCAGTTCCATCTTTACCCGCTGGCCTTCGGCATTGTAGGTAAAGCCGGCCAGGTAGCCGTTTTCGGCGATGTTTAGCGGTTGTTCAAACGAGCTGTAAGTTATATTTTGGTTGCGCAGGGGCACGGCATTGGTGGCCAGGTCGGCGCCCGACAAGGCGTAGGGCTTACTGCTGTTGGTATAATAAAAGGTACCCACATCGGTTTTCCCGGCCAGGTTGCCCTTGGCATCGTAATTTGCCGTGTAAGTTCCGTAACCGGTCAGCCGGTTTAAGCCATCGTAGTCAAAACTTTCTGTTTTATTCCGTTTATTGTCTTTCCGGCTAAGCAGGTTGCCAGTGGCAGCTTCAAAGCTGTAGGTGGCATCCATCAGGCTGCCTGCTGCGCGGCCGGTGGGTATGCCGTAGTCGTTAAAAGCGTACTGCCGGGCAAACGGGCCGGTGGTAACGGCAGTTGGCAGCCCCAGGGCATTTTGGGTCGTTAGCTTAAAAATGGAGGTGACGCCATTCAGCTTAATTTCGGTCAGCTCGCCGTTGGCGTAGCTATAATGCTCGCTGGTGATGGTCCCGTCGGTAGTTTTATAGGTCAGTGTCTCCGGGTTGCCATCTGTTTTATAGGTATAGCTTTTTTCGAGCCACAGGCCGTCGGCGCCGGTTTCTTTTTCGGTTTTTAACCGGTTGTAAACATCGTAGGTATAAACTATTGCTGTGCCGTTGTTGCTGGTAACCGTTTCCAGGAGGCCGTCGGTATTATAATTGTAGCTGGTCGAAAACTCCGGGTAGCTTTTAGAGATTATCCTTCCATAATTGTCGAAAAGCATGTCGGTCACCCGCCCTTCGGCGTCAATTTGCTGGTTCAGGTTGCCGGAGGCATCATAATTATAGGTTGTTATCCCGGCCGAAGGATCGACGATTGTTTTTTGCCGCCCGTATTCGTCGTAGGTAAAACTGGTAGTGACATTGCCGGGCGCGAGGACAGACGATGGTTGCCCGTCGGGACGGAGGGTGTAAGTTATGGCGCCGCCCGGGTCTTCGGCCTTAACCAGTTTGCCCAGTGCATCGTAGGTACGGGCAGAGGCAATGCCTTCGCTGGTCGTGGTTGTTTTAAGCCCGTCGTACGAGTAGCTTATTGTTTTACCAGAGGCCTTGGTTACTGATAGCGGCCGGTCGTAGCTATCGTAGGCATAGGTGTTCCAGAACGATGCGACGGAGCCGGTAAAGGGCAGCGAGACTTTCTGCAAACGGCCGTAGCTGTCGTACAACTGATCGGTTTTAGACCATAACCCGTCGAAGCGTTGCACTGCCTGGCGTACTTCGCGGCCAAAGGTATCGTACCAGGTTTTTTGTGTGGCCTGCCCCGTTGTTGTTTGGGTAATACAGTACAGCCCATTGGTACCTGCAGCATCCCAACTGTAAGTGGTTTCGGTAACCAGTCCCAGGGGATTTGTTTTTGTTTTCAGCCGTCCGAACTCGTCATACACCAGGTTGGTTTGCTGTCCTTTATGGTTTTTGGTGTAATCGGGCAGGCCGTTAGCCCCGTAGTGGGTTTCGGCGGTAAAGCCCATCGGGTCGGTTTCGCTGACCAGGTGACCAAAAGCATCGTACACATAGGTAGAAATTAACTGGGCCGATGAGAAATGGCTCTCACGCCTGGTCGTTACTTTGCCAAAGCTGTCGTACGCAAAGGATTCCTGCCCAATCGCTTTCCCATCGACTCTGTACACTTTGACAGTTGGGAGCCCTCTGCTGTAAACCGGGTAGAAAAAACCGGTTGAAGAGCTGGTCCCGTTCCGGGTAGTTGTTATGGTTTGATCATGCAGGAAGCCCAACAAATACAAGGCATCGCTGGTCGAGTTTGAAAAAATGTTGTCGGTGGTTACCGTAATGTTACCGTCCAAACTAACTGTTTCGCGGGTCGGGTTTCCGTAAGTATCATAGGTGTAACTGCTTGAAGTGTTTGTCTTTTTCAGTTTATCGTAGGTGGTTTTTTGGGAGAGCCGTATTTTAAGTATTTTATTGGCCTGTACCGTAACCGAAAACTGGTACGTGTTTTTGGCGGTTGGCGATTCGTCGGTTTTGGGAACCATGTAATTGTACGGGTCAGTTTCCTGAACAAACGACCGCCCCCGGATGTTGTCGTAGCTACTGATGCGCCCGAACCCGCGGAAGCCAAGCCCCTGTTTGTGGATGACGGCATTAGAATAATTGTACGAAACCGACTCCTTTTGCTGCCCGTTCAGCCACACTTCCTGTGATGACAGCGCCCACAGGGGGCCGTTGAGGTTCTCATAAGGAAAAACCGCCCCGGAACCTTTAGTGTAAACAGGTCCGCTATTGTTATATGCCTGGCTGTTAAGCTTCCGGTAATCGTTGCGGTATTCTACACCCAAACTACCAACAACTGTTGTCAGCATTCGTTCACGGGTATCATCCCTGGGGAATACATACTTGGTTACTATACCGTCTTTCAAGCATAACAACTGGCTAAACACGTTCCGGCTAACAATACTGGTTGGTATTAGCTTGGAATAAGACGTTTTTGAAGTGTATGTTTCATACGACGAGGAAGGAACCCCGTTTTTCGTCAGGTAAGTATAAAAGCCAGATGTGGTGTACCGAATCAAATCTGTAAGTCCGTCGCCATTGACATCCTGGAGCAATTCTCCATAATTCTCGGTCGTTGAATGCGTCGGTCCGTAAAACGTCGTTTGCAAAAACTGCCCGTTGCCCATTGAGTGATAAATGGACCAGGAACTGCCGCCCGAAGTCGGCGACACGAGCAGGTCGACCAGTCCGTCGCCGTCAAACTCGCCCGGCATCAGGTTGCGCCCGGCCAGGTTGGTCTTTTTCAGCCCGGTGTAAGTGGCTACTTTACGCATGGTATAGGTTGAGCCGGAAACATCGAAGGTATAAATGTTGGTCCCCGAATCGTTTATCAGGCACACGTCGCTTTTACCGTCCCCATCGTAGTCCATTACAAACAAGCGATCGGTATTATCAAAAGCAGCCTGCGAATCGGTCTGTCTTACCCCAACAAAATCGACCACATAAGGGAACACATAGCTTTCAAAAAGTTTGGTATTGCTTTCCAAATCAAAGAGATAACATTTTGAAGTAATGCTTGTATTACCGATAGGATTGTTACATGATACTGCTAGTACCTCCATCTTTCCGTTCCCGTTGAAGTCGCCGGTAAAATAAAATTTCGGATGGATGCTTTTCCCCCCGTCAGCATCGGTCAGAACAGTCGAAAAGTTATACGTGCGGGTATATTTTAAGGCTAAGCCTGAATATAGGTTAGCCGTATAAACCTTAAAACTTAGTTGATCGTAGCTCCCGTTTACCTTATCGTTTACTTTCACCACTTCTTCTTCGTATTTCCCGTCGACATCAGCGCAGAAAATATCGATAAAACCGGGTTCTGTTGTCAGGTTTGGCATCGGAGACGCCAGTGAACCGGATAATCCGGCGTACAGAAAAATCTTCTCATTGCCTGTATAATAATTGTCATACCGGTTTTGGGAGTGACGGAACGTTGTTTTATTCCGGTAATGGTTCCAGTAAGGGTTTTTGTTGGGCAAAGAAATCATCCCGTCATCGTCCGATCCATAGTCAAATTTGCCCTTGGTTACCCGGATCAAACCGGGGGAAGAACCAGCCTCAAACCATTCCAGGAGCTGAACATTACCTGATGTATAAGCAGTCTGGTTGTTGTCCGTGCCGTAGGAAAACAGCAGGGGATTGAACGAATTACTCCCCGTCGAATAGTCTATCCGGCTGACCGCCGAATTGTTTTTTATGGTTGTGTAGCCAATTGAGTAGGAGTGCAGGATATTGCTGCCGTACTTACAATTGATTTTGGTTAACCTGCGGTTTTCGTACAGCTGCAAACCTCCGCTGTACGTGTAAAAAGCATCAGGCCGGGTGGTATCATATTCAAAACTGACACTGGCCCCGGCATTGTCGCCGTAAGTTATATTGCTGATATAATACCGGTAAAACCAGAAATAACCATAACTGACAGTATTCCCTTGCAAATCGGTCATTTTAGTAAGGGGGTATTCCAGGTTCTGGCTGTCGTAGTTTTCTGTATCACCATAAATGCCCTTGTTGCCGTTGGGATAAAGCACCTCGAAATACGAAACAATACCATCGGAAAGGTAGGCGATTGCTTTTATTTGTCCTTGTTCAGTTTCATAACGGTAGGTTGTGGCTGTACTCCCGGTTTTTATCAACCGGACGCCATCCAGGGCAAAGGCATCGTCTTTATTCCTGTTTATCCCGCCTGAAGCCCCGTCATAGTAAATGGATTTGTTTATCCGCGTAATTGACGACAAACCGCCTAAACTCCATCCAACTCCAAGAGGGCCGTTTCCACCGGAACTGTTATAAACCATTGCCAATTGGGGCTGAATACCTTTGGGGCCAGGATAAACATCAACGGGAACCTGGTAAGTGGCTCCCCCTGCCGGCGATGTGCCCGGGATAATCGGGATTTCGCCAACCCCTTTGGATTGGTCAATGCTGACAGAAAGTGTATAGGCAAGAGGCGCCGCACCCTGGCTGACAATACCTGTGGCGGCTGTTTCATTTGTTTTATCATCATTGCCGACAGGAGGGGCTGGTGATTGTTTTATTTCCGGATCGGGATAAAGCGCTTTTTTTACCGAATCTTCCCATAGGTCGAGCTGTTCATCGGTCCAGTTTTCCAGGTCAGGCTTCGACACTTTCTTTTTTGGCTGTGCCTGGCCTTCAAAAGAGAGGAAGATGGCCAGCAGGAACAAAGTTATTCCGTATCCCATGTAGTATTTTGTGTTCATAGCGAGTCAAAATATTGCAAGTTATTTTTTAATAATCTTCCAGGTCGAAGTTTCTGCCCCAAGGGTGATTTTCATCAGGTAGTAGCCAGCCGGGTGGGCGCTAAGGTCAACAGGGGTCAAGCCGTTTTCAATCCGCCTGGTCAGGATTTTCCGGCCGTTCATATCGGTAACGGTAATCGCCCCTTCAGGCAGATTTCCCGTATTACTGATGCTGACAGACAATAATCCTTCTGTCGGATTTGGGTAAATCTTTATTTCCTGTTCCGCAAGCGTCTCTTCAAAAACTTGCTGTTCCTGCATTGCACTTTTGGACACGTAAGCCGATTTCAGTTCAATAACCCGCTCAATCCGGTTCCCGGCATTGTCGTAATGGTAAATAATATCCTGGGCATACAAGCCGGCGCCAAACGTGCATGCCAGGAAAAAACTAATAAGTACAATTTTTCTCATGTGGTCAATTATAAATTAATGTATCAATTAAATATGTTCTCATATTTTCCGGCCCTTGCCTTCCATACACCGTGGAAAAGGCTTCCGCGGACCGTGGAAGGCCCCAGGCTGGCGCCGATTTGTAACCGGCGCCTTGCCCATCAGGGCAAATTTTTGCTTTTTCAAAGCAAGGCACGGGTCACAGACCCGCGCCAGCGGGGGACTAATACACCATTAGCAGCATTACGAATACACCATTAGTCGTACGATGCAAGGTATCCTTAACCCGGTCAGGCAATGACGACTGGTATGCCCAGGGCGACGGAGCGCGGCTGCTTTAGCAGGGTATTGCCACCGGTAAACTGTGTTGTTACTCTTAGCTCGTATTCGCTGCCGGAAGAAAGGGTAGCCGGGACCAGAATCAGCAGGCGCGAAGGTTCGTTCAGGACAATATCCGTTGGTTCCAGGCGGGTTTCTTCGCCCGTTTCGGTGTTGCGGAAGGTAACGCCTACCGCGGGGTCGTCGCCAACGACCTTTAAGTAAGTACCTTTCAGTTCGGCATTGCGCCCGGCAGTCAATGTGCCGTCGGTGGCGCCGGTAGCGCTGTCGGTAAGCGTATAAATAGCCAGGGGATCGGATTGTTCGCCCAGTATCTCAACCGTAGTTTCGGCCACGGCTTTACGCAGTTCCAATCCCTGGTTCATCGCCACATACACACTATTGCGCCCGGGATCCCAGGTGCGATTGTAGAACACCCCTTTAATGACCGGGCGCATGTACACCAGGCCTGTGTTCACATTGTAGCCCGCCACCACCCGCTCGGCAACTTTACGGTTAAAGCGGCTAATAATGTCGGTAGCAGTTTCGGTTTTAATTTCCATCCCCTCTTCTTTGAGGTCGTTTACAATGTCGGCAACGGTAAGGCTGCCGTTGGTTACGGGTACGGCCATGTAGTCAGTTTTGTCTTCCGTTAACTGGTTAAGCCGCAACCAGGCATTTAGTTTGTTCATGATTCGTTTTTTTAAGGTTTGTATTTTAAAGTTCTGAAACTTTGGAAAAGGGTTGGTGTAAACTCGTGCCCTTACTCTTAAAGGCTGAGCTTGGGGATCCTTTTAGGTTCGGGTTGCAAATCCGAACCAGCGGAGGTTATTTCTGTTTTCTGAACTTTTTGTTTCTGTTCTGCCTCCTTCATGCCAAGAGTGCTAAAAAAGTGAAGGTACGGGGGAAGATCCCCCGTACCCTATATGTGAAAATTTCGAATCATTCCGTTGTACCCCACTCTGTTCCGTAAACAAATGACGTATTATAGTTTATCGCTATTTTTAGGAATTTATATGTCAGGAACTTATATTTTCCTCGTGGTCCGCGTTCATCGGGCTCCACCAATTCTTTCCAAATAGTCAAATTTTTTCCATTGTATGAAGTTGTTTGCATAACGGGTGCCCCTGTGTATGCATTATAAAGCTTATATCCGACATAAATGGGATTTGTTGGATAGGCTTCTTCATAGTAGGTAGCCAGATCCAGTTCCACATAAGGGGAAAACTCATTGAATTTGGCAACAACAGAGCCTATCGAGTCATACTGAGCATAATTGTTTTGGTTGGAATATGAAGTAGCAAAAACATCTACCCTGATCGAATCAAGATCAATGCCGAAAAAGCCGGTCCTGGTATTATGCAGAAAACGTACTTTGATGCTGTTCCGGTTGGCAGGATCCTCCTCATCAGACAGGTCCACCCTGATTTCCTCACCTTGCAGTTGGACTAAATTGATTGTTTGTCCCGGATCGATGGTAACCTCCTGGTCAAGAACAGGACTGGTTTCGTTATTTTTGTACACTTGCAATGTTCCGGTGAGTTCACTTACCGGGATAAAATTTTTCTGATACTCACCGTTATAATCCTTCCCTACAGCAACTTCACGGCCATTGTAGAGAACCTGGTAGGCATTGCCCTGATCGTAAGTATGGGGAATATTTACAATAAAGAAAACAAAATCCACTTTGTTATAGAAAGCCAATGATTGATCCAACAGCTTAACCAGTTGAATGGACTGGCCCGACACAAAAGTGACCGTGGTATCCAGTAACAGCGTATTGCTTTCTTTATAATATACTTTTAATTCTCCCGTCAGATCGTTTAAAGGAAGGTATGATAGTTCTTTCCCATTAAAAAGAACCTGATAATCCTTAGAAGGCACATTCACAAACGAGACGCCCGGAAAAGTATAATCCATATTTTTCCATTCGTCGCTTTCGGTTTCACAAGCGGACAGTATGACTGACAGACAAGCGACCAGATAAAAAAGAATCTTCTTCATTAAAAATAGTGTTTTTGAAACAGGACCACATAGTTTACCTATGTGGGTCCTGTTATAAATTTAATTCATATTTATCTTACCCAGCTTTCACTAAGCCAGTAATTTCCATTTGTATCCCATGCACCGCCTTTCCATGCTACATTATCGAAGAAAGGATCGGTAAATACATAGGTATTGCCGTCTAATGCATAACCACCGGTTGGAGCTAAAGAACCTGACTTGTAATTACCGAAAGCATCTTCAAGAGTTATCTCATTTA
Organism: Gaoshiqia sp. US2; assembly: GCF_059705485.1. Taxonomy (NCBI): domain Bacteria; kingdom Pseudomonadati; phylum Bacteroidota; class Bacteroidia; order Marinilabiliales; family Prolixibacteraceae; genus Gaoshiqia; species Gaoshiqia sp. US2. Next base: position 7,837 of record NZ_AP048550.1, read on the forward strand.
CAGAAACACAACTATTGGTTGAACTCGGTGTGAATCCTGAGAAGCAAGTAGTAATAGCCGATACCACATTGTTTTCGAATGTGTAAGTAGCATTTGCTCCGTCATGCCAAATTCCTGTGGGATAACCACATGTAATGCTATTTACTAAAGTAAACTGGGTATTCCGGCGGAAACGGGCGCCATTGTATAAATAACCTGCAGGGCTACCACCACCGGCAATCTGGCCGTTTGAAGTACCTACAATAGTCAGGTTACTCAGTACCGGGTGGGTAAACGGGGTTGAAGTATAAGGCGAAGTTCCTTCGTTATCGCACTCAATCCCGCTGGGGTCGCTTGAATAAGACTGGGCAGCATCAATCGTGGAAACGGCAAACTGGATTTTACCCTGGTAACCGAAATCGAAGTCGAAGGCGTCGTCGTCGCAGGCTGTAGCCACCAGGTATTTGGCGTTTACACGTCCGCCAAAGAACTCGAAGGCATCATCGGCGCCATAATAAGCCTGGCAGTGTTCAACGGTTGTACCGCTACCCACGCCGCCAAAGGTAAAGGCGTTCAGCTCGTTGGCCTCAGAAATAGAAGCGCCGGCATACTCCACGCGTACATAGGTTAACGAACCAGAGCTTTCGGTGTTGTAAGTGGTTACATTGGTCCCATAAGTAGCGTCAACCCCCGAAGGCACTTCACCGGTCGAAATCCCTTCAATTAACTGGTTAGGCGATTGGTTAATCTGGGCATTGCCCAAAAGCACCAGACCGCCCCAGCCGCCTTTTTCCTGGTGACCTGTTTCGGCAGTCAGGATAATCGGGCTGGTAGCTGTGCCATTGGCAATTAATTGCGAGCCTCGGGTAACAATCAAAGCCGAAGCTTTTACCGGGTCCGAATTGTAAGCGCCCCGGACCAAGGTGCCGGACTGGATGGTAAGGGTAGCGCCGTTGCTTACCCATACTTTACCGGCCAGCAGGTACTCGTTGGCATTTGACCAGGCGGTATTCGCAGTGATAACCGTATTGGCCGGGATGGTTACCACAGCACGGGTTTTAACCGTTGCAGGAGCGAAGTCGTCGTCCTGTGAACAGGATTGGAAACCGATGGCCATAGCTGCCACCACGAAACAAAAAGCAATTGATTTTAAAAGTTTCATAATTTTTTTGTTTTATATAAATTCACTGTTTTCGAAATCTTTTTTCACACATTTGTGTTTCTGTTGTAACAATATTGATCAAGAACAGCAGAGTCCGGGGAATCGTTCCCCGTTTGTTGGTCCGGATTACCTTCGGGAAAACCGGGCCGGTTTGTTTTTGTTTTTCTCATATTTACCTGGCTTGTTTTTTTTTTGTTAAAGGCTTGCTGCTTACGTTGCTTCCCGGGTTGGTTTATTCCCGGCGTGGTGTTTGCCAACAGCCCGTACTTTTTTGTTTCAAGTCCTCGTTTTCACATTTTAGTTTCTTTATTTTTTCTGCCCGATTCGTTGCACCACGCGATACAAACCTGTCAGGTTTACAGGACGCAGCTTCTTTCGCCCCTCCTCCCACGGGGAGTTGGAGGGGGCTATTTTTAGAACTTATAGCTGACCGACAGCGACAGGTTCACCCCTTTTTTAATACGGCTCATCACCTGGTCGCCCGGGTTATAATCCAGGTGGCCGCTTCCGTCCACCCGTCTTTCGCCTGCAGTCGCCCCGGTCTCGGGATCCGGGTTTTCGGATGTATTTTTCACAATCTGTGTATTGCGGTACACAATCACATCCTGGTTCAGGATATCCGAGGCATTCAGCTTCACTTCCAGTTTTTGTTGCAGGAAGCGGGCCGACAGCTGCAGGTCAAGTACATCGCGCGAGGCTTCGTACTGGTCAAACTGGTCCTCATCGCCCGAAGTCACCAGTTTCCGTCCTTCGCGTCCATAGTTTACGGCCATGCCCATTACCGGGCCTTCGTAGCTTAACCCGGCATTAAGCGTGTAGGGCGCCAGCCCCATCAGCGGGCGGTTACGGTCGGCCGCGATTACCTGGGGCATTCCAAGCGCCTCGTCGAGGTTATAGGTTACGTCGCCTTTGATTACCGAGGCATTGCCGCTGAGGTAGAGGTTTTGCAGCGCGGGGGCCATAAATCCCAGCGACTTGCGCAAGTTCATCTCCAGCCCCCTGGCCGTGGCCTGGTCGAGGTTGACCGAGTACATGTAATAGTTTTGCTGGTCGCTGGTCGCTCGCGTGACCAGCTCGATCGGGTTGGTAAATTCCTTGTAGAAAGCGCCGATGGAGACCACCTCGCCGGCCCGGGGGAACCATTCCAGCCGAAGGTCGTAGTTATCGGTGGTGGATTGTTTCAGCAGGCCGAGGTTAATCACCCATACCCGGTCGTCCACGTTGTAATACGTGTTGTACGACAGTTCGCGGAAGTCGGGCCGGGCCAGGGTTCGGCTGTAGGCCGCGCGGGCATTCAGGTTCAGCGCGGGCTTATACACCAGGGTGGCCGCCGGCAGCCAGTCGGTTTTATTCACGGTAACCAGGCTGTCCACCCTGCCTTTACCCGACGAATAGATTTGAGTGGTTACCTTTGTTTTAGCATCCTCCAGGCGGGCGCCGGACGTGAGGTGAAGTTTGCGCGACAGGGCAAACTCGCCCATCAGGTAAGCAGCGCGTATGTCTTGCCTGCCGCTGTAGTAATCGGCATCGTTCCCCCGCATACCCGAAATGACATAGGTAAGGCTGCCGTCGGCAAAAAGTTCGGCAGTAAACATCGATTGCGGCGATAACCCCGCCCAGTTCAGCACATCACGGGTGGTGTACTGGCCTTTCAGGTACTGTTGCCGGAACTCGGACCGGCGGAAAGCTCCCAGGTAACCGGCCCTGAGCTTTTGGCCGCGCCCGCCCAGCTTGAAATTGTAGCTGAGCCCGGCGCCCGCGTTTTTCTTGGTCTCCTCCAAATTGCTGTACATCACATGGCCTTCGCGGATCGCCTGAGGGTTACCGGACCCACCGATTTCCCGGGCGCCAACAAATGTATAGTATAACCAGTAAAACACCTCCTCACCGTCGGCTGTTTCGCCGTTCTTGCGACCGGTTACCAGGCGGTCGTCGGGGTTGGTACGGGTCACTTTGTTATACGAAAGGTTCCAGTTTAACTGCAAATGCTTGCCGAAAAACAGGTGTTCGCCATCCAGCTGGCTTTGCCACAGCCGGCTTTGCAGCACCACGCTGTACTGCTCGGCAAAATTGTAGGTTTCATAATACTTGTGAATGTAGCGCTCCTGGTTGGTATGGGTAAAGCGGTTGTTAAACAGGTTGCGCCAGTTTATTTTATGGCCCGGCATTTGCCAGCCCAGGTTGCCCACCGCGCCGGTAGCCGTTACAAAGCGGTTTCGCCAACTGTCGCGGTACAGGCTGTCGCGGGTAATCATGTGGGCCGCGGTTATGTCTTCAATGGTTTGTTCGTTGCGGTAAGTGAGGGCGGCTACCACGCCCAGTCGCTGGTTGTTGCCCAGCTCAAAGGGCAGCCCTACGCTCAGGCCGTAGCTTTGCACCGGGGAGGCGGTGTAGCGGCGCAGGCCGTAAGTATTTTTTTGCCCGGCATTTTCAATGCTTTGCAGGGCATCTTCTTCCGTGCGCCCGGCATACCAGGTACGTCCGTCCATTTCGCCAAACAGGTAGTCGGCGCTGAAGCGTTTGTTGCTCCAGAAGTCCTTTCCCGTACTGTTGGTATTCATGCCGGTACCGGCAGTAACCGAGAGAAACTTTTCGCCGGGTACAGCCAGGGTATTTATTTCGACCAAACCGCCCACGAACTCGCCCTGCATGTCGGGCGTAAAAGTTTTGGCGATGGTTACGTTATCGACCAGCGAGCTGGGGATCATGTCGAACGAGAAGTTACGACGGTTGGGCTCGGTGCTGGGCAGCGAAGAGCCGTTGAGCTGTACATTGTTGTAGCGTTCGCTCATGCCCCGCACGGTTACATATTTGCCCTTATCGATGGTTACGCCCGAAACGCGCCTGAGTACCTGGGCCACGTTGTTGTCGCTGGTCTTTTTGATCAAATCGGCCGAAATCCCGTCCATCAGCTGCATAGAGCTTTGCTGGCGGGCATACATCCCTTCGGCCGAAGCCTGCTTGTAACCGGCTTTCACCACCACTTCGCCCAGTTCTTCGTTGGCGGGTTGCATCACCAGGTCGAGCCGGGTGGTTTTGCCGGCGGCAACCTGCACGTCGCTTACCTGTTGGGTTTGGTACGAAATAAAACGCACCTCGATGGTATGCGTGCCGGCCGGCACCTGCTTTAAGGTGTATTGTCCGTTCAGGTCGGTCACCGTGCCCAGGGTGGTGCCCGCCAGCAGGATGGTGGCGCCTGTCAGGGGCCCGCCCTGTTCGTCGAGCACGGCGCCCGACAGGGAGCCCCGGCCTGTTTTACTATCGGCGCCCGTTTCTTTATAGATAATATACGATTGATCGGCCAGCTGACGGAATGAATACCCGGTTGACCGCAGGCTGCCGGCCAATACCTGGTCCACGCTGCTGTTTCTGGCTTCCAGGGCAGCCGCCCGGATGTTACTGATCTGGTTGGCATCGAACGTGATCGTTTTTTGGGCGGCCTCGGCGATCTGCTTCACCCGCTCCGATAAGGGCTGGGCCGGAAAATCACGGTTAATTTCCTGCCCGAACAGGCAGGCAGGTAACAAGAGCATCCCCGCAAGGAACAGCAGGGTTCGGACATTCATGATGTTGTTTCTTCGTTTCATTTCTTTGATAAATTTTATTAAGTGTTTGTTTTATAATTGTTTATATTGCAAAATCGTTTTTTCTATGAGACAAGAAATGCCCTTTTCTCCCCAAACCGGGAAAAATCACTACACAAATTGTTGTTGATCACTACTTACGAATCCGGCGCTGCACTTATTCCGTGCAGCCTTCTGCTATATATCGGTCACCGGTACAAGATCACCCGGCTACTGTCGGTGGTGAATTTCACACCATACAGGATGGCCAGTCGTTCCATCACCTGCTCCAGCGTGGCATCCCTGTTGAATGAAGAGTACAGCCTGACATCTCCGTCAAAGGCTTGTTCCTGAATGATCAGTTCTTTATTGAACCGTTGTTTGATCTGCAGTTTCAACTCGTTGAGGTCTGCATGATCCAGAATGAGGCGTCCATCCAGCCAGCCAACCGTTTCATTCCATGTAATATCTTTTACTTCGTATTTTCCTGTATGCATGCTGTAGCTGAGTTGCTTGCCCCGGGTCAGCGTAGCCAGCAGCTCCGTTCCCCGGCAAACTTCCACAGTTCCTGTACGTACGGTGATCACGTTCTCGTTCAGCTCAGGGTAAGACTTAATGTCGAATGAGGTTCCGCGCACCTTTGTGGTGAGCGCACCGTGCCTGATGATGAACGGCTTCTCCGGGTCTTTGGCCACGTCGAAAAAGACCTGGCCTTCCATGCTTACTTCACGCGCTTCGCGGTTATAGTTGTCCGCGATCGTCAGCACGCTGCCCTGGTTTAAGCGAACACCGGTTCCGTCGGGCAGGATAGCTTCTCGTGTAATTCCGACGGTTTGGTAAACCGCCGGTCCCTGCATTGAAAACTGTTTGGCTGCAAAGTAAGCTCCGGCGCCCAGGATGAGGGTCACCATTGCCGCGATGCTCCCGTACCGTCGCAACCAGTTCATCCGGATCACCCGGCTCGTTGCTGTTGTTTTTACCGGTTGTTCCCGGACGCTTTCCCGTGCCGCGAAGCGGTCCGCTTCGCCGGGAGTCCTGACAAGCCTTTCCACGCCTGTGTTTTCGTCAAAGCCGTATTTCCGGGAGAGATTTTTCCAAACAGGATCTTCTTTTTCTTCTATGATACCAGTCGTTCCAAGGGGTTCTGCACTCCCGTCTTTTACATCTATATCTTTTGGCAGCGCATACGAACCCAGCTTATCACCGATCCGCCTTTCCTGTTCCGTTGCCGTTCCGTCGGCACACCGGCGAAGAATGATCATCAATTCCTCCCGCATCTGTTCCCGTTCTGCGGGCGTGTACCCGGAAATGCGCTTCCTGTTATTCTCATTGTCCTGATCAGAGGTGCTCATATTTTATAAAATTTCAAGTTCAGTGTTTCGATCTTGCCTGCCGCCGGCCCAATCGTCGATCCCGTTCTTCGGTTTCTATTCTCCTGTTTCCGTTCCCCGGTCCCCTTCTACTTTACTAATGCCATTTAAGGCCTTTTGCAAACCAAATTAATCGTTAATCATTTGTTAAATAATTATTACCTGCCCTTGATCGACATGCAGTGATCGGATAAGGGAAAAGAGCAGTTGGATAACTGGTTAATTCATTCATTTTTAATCATTCTGTAATAATCTTATTCTAATTTTGAAGCAACCATTTTCTATTTCTATGTTAACCAACAATCGGGGTAAATCAAGCGATAAAGAGTTGCTGGAAGCAATTGCGGAAAGGGATAAGGAAGCGTTCCGGATATTTTACGGGAGGTACAAGGACTCTGTTTACAGGCGGATCCGCTACCGGTTAAGCTCCAGGGAAGAAGCGGAAGATCTTGTTCAGGAGTTTTGGTCATCAGTGTGGGAACGCCCGGTCAGGATCAGTACCGACTCGGCTGTTTACTTCATGATCCATTTAATCCTGGTTTGCCTGAGCCGGTACTATCGTTCAAGAAATGCCGTCACAGCCATAGCTATTGAAGATTTCCGCGGAGAAAAGGAACTGCAGTATACCCATGTGTTTGAAGACCTTGAAGCGGAGGAGTTATTTAATCTCATTGAAGAAAAAAAAGGGACTTTACCGGAAAATGAACAGAAAGTATACGAACTTTGTCAGGAGCAATATTACTCTTTTAGTAAAGCTGCTATTCTGATGGAAACAACAGAGCAGACGGTCAGGAATAAATTCAACCGTTCGTGCAGGATGATCCGGATGCAACTGAAACAGCATTATTCGCTGAAACCGGAAATTCCCGATCCTTCATTTAAAGTAGTATGAATACGCGAAGTTTTCAATCAGATGTTGTTCCACGCAAATATACTATTAATTTATGAAAAGACCTGTTAACCCGTTGCAGTAAGTCCATCCGGGAATTCTGTCTGCAACTAAGGTGTGGATCAGGCAGAATTTTCTCCGGGGAGGTAGTTTCTGACAAACCGCAGCAGGACCCGGTACAGAAAATAACCGGTAGCCAGGGAGAACAGCAGCCAGGCCAGGATACCGCCGGCAACCGGCGCCCACAAATAGCGCAGGTGATCCCAACCTTCCGCTCCCCAAAACTCCCGGACGAAAACCTCCGGCAATAAATCATAACCGGGAAAAAACAGGATAAGCCCGAGTTTCATAAACGGGTAAATCATTACCAGTTGTGCCGGGTAAAGCGACCAGTTAACAGCTTGTATAATGAGGAAGTTTAACCGGAAAAGAAAAGTAAACAACAAGCATAAAACGGTTGTTGTGCCTACCACCGGGAACAAGCCCAGGTAAAACCCAAAAACAACGGACAAACAAACCTTTCGCGGAGAGGCAAGGGAATACAGCCAACCCTTCATGTCGGGAAAACCGGGCATTAGCCTTTTAGGTATTATTTTCAGGTTTTTAACCGGAAACTGCATAATCTGTGAAATTAACGGTTTATGATCTATCGGGCATCAACCCGGAATTCAAAAATAATGCCCCGCCCAATTGCAAAACAGAATCAATTTACGGTAAACATTTTTCCGCTCTGCCTGGCTTCATTCGTTTCCGTAAACCCTGCTCCAGCCAAGGGTAAAATAATAGGAATATTCGGCATTGGCCCGCCATTTGCTTAAAGGGACGTAACAACTCAAGCCGCTGAAATCGTCGGGGTCGATGGTTAAATCGACAAACTTCCCGGTTGCCGCTTTATAAATGACCGTTTGTTGCAGTTGTTGCTCAAATGCCTCCTGCCCGGCAATTGTGCCAAATTGTTTAACCACATCCCTGAAATCGAAAAACACGGGCGGGATATTTCCCTGGTGGTAAACCTGCAAGCCGCTTACATCCAACGCTGAGGCATTTGCCAGTTTACCGTTCAGTATATCCAAAGTAACGCTGTACAAGCCATCCAACTGACCGGCATCGACCAGGCTGATTGTTGCCGACCGAAGGATTTCCTGCTTTTTCCCGTTGTAATGGTTATAATAGATTTGACAGGCTTTTTTCAACTCTGTTTCCCCCCCGAACAAATACGGCAATGTTTCCGCGTAAGGCGCCCCCGACGCATCGTAACCTGCCTCCATCAGCACCTCGGTGGGCGAAGCTACCAGGTACCGGCATTTGTTCCTCAATTCGTACAGGGGTTCCACCCCCGCCATCAGGCATACATCGAACCAGATATATTCCAGCCCCTGATCGGGCAGGAAATCTGCCATTTCATCAACTTCCATCACGGTAGCCCAGGTTGTTCCCTCACCGGGGTGATTGTCTATCCCCAAGTAGCGCGTACGCGGAAAAACAGGTTCGGATTTCAAAGCGGATGATTTCAAACTTTTCGTATAGTCCCGGGGCAACCAGCCCATGGAATGCGACCAATAGACCAATCCGTACCGGTCGGCAGGAACCAGCTTTTTGGTTTCTTCAAGCACCCTTGCCAGGGTTTCGGCGCTGGCCGAGTTTTCTTCATCATAGTCCATTAACGGGATCTCTGTCCCGTCTGTAGAAAAACTGAACAGCCGGGGGGATTCGTTTTCCCGGTCTAAATAAACAACAGCAGTTCCCCCGCTTTTTTGGGCGCCCGTTTTCAATTGTTCCAGGGTGTAGTCCACTTCGCTGTCCATCGAGTTGTCGGCAGCCATATAAATCAACATGGCGTACGAAACGGGGGCAGGCAACAAGTCGTCATCGTCATCTGAACAACTTGCAAATAACAACATCATCAGGCCTAACGGATATAAAAGAAAACCATACTGTTTTTTCATCATGAACCGGTTTGGTGTTCAAATGTAGCTATTGGAAGTAAAGAATATATTAAATAATTGTTTAAGTTTATTGAAAAATTAAGGGAGGGTTTTCAGCATTTTCATCCGTAAATAATTTGTTTCTTAATGGTCGGATGGAACTCGCATAGCCAGGATTTTCGCTTCGCGGATTTCCACTTCGTTTCAATTCATTCCTGTTTGTGCTTGGCTCAATCATGCTCGTTTCATGGGCAAATCGGAAATATCCAGATGGATTGGCTTTCCGCTCACACGGTCGCACATCCTGATTCCGAAAGGTGAAGGGGACGACCGGTAATTGGTTTCTTCGGTAAAGAAGCATAGCGCCTGTTCGATGAAGGTGTAAAAGCTTCCCCCGTAACGGGCATTCAGGTTGAAGGACAGCCATACCAGGACCGATGCGGCAATCACCCCGAAACCGATGCAAACCCACTGGCTGACACCTGCCATGTACAGGATGACAAAAACCACGAAGACGGAACGATTAAAACGTTTGATGGAGGAGGGTAATTTCTTTTACAAAAGCTTACGATTATCAAAACCGTACCTGTGTTTACCCGTTAGCCAGGCTTTTTACCGGGTACCAGGCCGCCAGAAAACCGATTCCCAGTACAATCAGGAAAGTGGCCAAAACATCGAAGAATTGTAATTGCACCGGGTAGGCTGAAATGGCAAATGACCCATTGCCAGGCAGTTTCAGCAGTTCAAAATTCTTTTGCGCCCATACAAGAACAACACCAAGGATCAGTCCGCTTATGGCGCCCGAGATGGAGATCAGCCAGCCTTCAAACAGGAAGATCATGCGGATCAACCGGCGATTGGCTCCCATGCTCCCCAGAATATGAATGTCGTTCTTTTTGTCAATAATGATCATAGTCAACGAACCAAGCAGGTTGAATGAGGCAATGACCAGGATAAAACTCAGAATTAAAAAACTGCTCCATTTCTCCGAACGCATCACCCGGTATAAAAACTCGTGCTGTTCAATGCGGTCCTGCACCAGAAAACCTTCGCCAAGCATTTCTTTCACCTGACTTTTCACCTGTTTGACATCCACACCATCTGTTAATTTCAACTCAAGCGATGTCACTCTTCCTTCCATCTCAAACACCGTACGGGCAAACCGGATTGGAACCAGGATGTACATGTTATCAATTTCCTGCTGTACCGAAAAAATACCGGTTGGAAACAGGTATCCATGATTAAACGCGCTTTCCAGACTAAGCTGCTTCCGGTCTTCCTTTTTGGGGTAATAGATATGAATCGGATCAACAAAACTCAGCCCCACCGACAAATCAAAAGCAACCCCCTGCCCGATTACGGTAAACGGCCGGTCGTCCTGTTCGAGCACGAAACGACCTTCGTTCAGCATGGTATCGAGGCCCGAAAACGTATTGTAATTGGTTGCAACCCCTTTTACCACCGCATACTTTTGGCGATCGTCGTACTGGAGCAAGGCATTGTCTTCCACCACCTCCATAATAGCAGCGATGCCTTCCATTTGATACAGACCGTCCAGTCCGGCTTCATCGGGCGAGAAGTTTTTGCCTTCGACCACCGTGATCTTCAAATCGGGGTCGAAACTGGAAAGCAGGTCGCGAATAAAAAAATCAATGCCGTTGAAGGCCGAAAGGACCACGATTAAAGCCATCGTACCCACGGCCACGCCAACCACCGAGATCGCGGAGATCAGGTTGATGATGTTGACTGATTTCTTCGAAACCAGGTATCGGCGCGCTATGTAAAATGCCAGTTTCAATTATTTCCAGGCTTTGACGATTAATCCGGTGCCCGTCGCATGGTTACCTTTCACATCCAAATAATTCAGGCAGGCAGCCAGCGGAAAAACAAGCAGGTAATAAAACGGTAAAAGTACAAAAAAGAGTTTGCTCAGCCCAAGCAACTGAATAGGGTATTTCATTGATAAGCGCCACGATAACTTACCGGGAGCGCCATAGGAGTAACTTGCTTCTACCTTCGAAAAACCGGCCGATTTCAGCTTAGCTGCTATTTCGCCGATGTTGTAGCCATCGCGCACATGCTCATCAACAAAACCATGAACACCTTCATCGGGATGATGGTCGTGCACATCTGATCCTCCCTGATCCGAAGGCGTTGATATGAGCAATATTCCACCCGGTTTCAGCGATTGGTGAAAATTTTTAAATACCAACACATCTTCTTCAATGTGCTCCATCACGTCAATCGAAAGGATCAGGCTGAATTTGCCGGCCTGTACAAAGCGGGTCAGATCGGCTTCTTCGAAGCGAACCCTGTTTGCCCGGTTAATCTGACCGAAGAACCGGTTGCAATCTGCAATTTGTTCTTCTTTTACATCAACCGCCAGAATAGTTGCCCCCGGGAACATTCGGCTCATCCGGTAAGTGTACTGTCCAAAACCCGAACCGGCATCAAGGATATTGAAATTTTCGGGAAACTCCGTTTTTTTCAGCTCTTTACGCACATGCCAGGCACGCAGCAAAAGCAAATCGAGCAATCGGTAGAACAGTTTTCTCAGAGCGGGAGTTTGGTTGAAAACCTGACCCAGAGCATGTTTAATCGGATCGTACTGCATATTTTTAGTTCTCAGTCACAGTCTTCAGTCGCAGTTTCGGCGACTTTTTATGATTTCAGCAAATCGTCAATATGATCGATATAATCGAGGCTGTCGTCGATGTAAAACTCCAGTTCGGGGACGACCCGGAGTTGTTTTCCAACCCGTCGTCCAAGGATATCCCTGATTTTTGGGTTGGCAATACGAATCTGTTTTAAAACTTCCCGGGCATTTTCAGTGGGAAAGATGCTGATGTACGACCTGGCTAACGACAGATCGGGGCTGATACGCACCACCGTTACACTGATGATTTTTCCCATAAACAGGGTGCGGCTCTCCTTTTGAAAAATATCGGCCAGTTCTTTTTGCAACAGCCGGCTTATTTTTTGTTGACGGGTTGATTCCATTTTCTTCTTCTGATTTTCCGGGTTAAAGTTAATCAAAAATACGGGACAAAACGGTTTGAATTGTTTTAGGATAAAAAGATCAAAACCTACCCGGACTGCATAAAACAGAAACAGAAGCCCCGGACATATGCCGGAACTTCTGTTCGTTTCCTTACAGGTTTTTGTTGTCGTTTATGCGGGAAGCGGATAACCTTTTAGTTTACCCAGGTTCGCTTCAATTTCATGCTCCGGGTATTCGTAATCAGACAATTGCCCGGATAAGTATTTGTCGTAGCCCACCAGGTCCATCAATCCATGTCCGGAAAAGTTGAACAGGATGACTTTTTCCTTGCCTTCTTCTTTGGCTTTTTTGGCTTCGCGGATGGTAGCGGCAATCGCGTGTGTGGTTTCGGGAGCCGGAATGATACCTTCGGTTTTGGCAAACAACAGGCCGGCCTCGAAACATTCGCTCTGGTGGATGGCTTGTGCTTCCATCAAGCCGTCGCGCAGGGCGGCACTCACCAGCGGGGCCATACCATGATAACGCAAGCCGCCGGCATGGATGGGCGCCGGGATAAAATTATGTCCCAGGCTGTGCATCGCCAGCAGCGGCGTCATTTGGGCCACATCGCCGTGATCGTAAATAAACGGCGCTTTGGTGAGCGTTGGACACGAAAATGGTTCGGCGCCAATCACCTGGATGTCGGCCCCGTGAATTTTGTCGTAGATAAACGGGAACGAAAGGCCGGCAAAGTTACTTCCGCCGCCGCAGCAGCCAATCACCACGTCGGGTTTGGAAATACCGACCTTGGCCAATTGTTTTTTTGCCTCCAGCCCGATAATGGTTTGGTGCAGCATCACGTGATTGAGTACCGAGCCCAGCGAATAACGGGTTTGCCCTGTCGGGTCGGTCACAGCAGCCTCAACGGCCTCGGAGATCGCGATTCCGAGCGATCCCGGCGTGTCGGGGAATTGTGCCAGAATATCGCGTCCGGCCTGGGTTTCGGTACTTGGGCTGGCAATGCAGGTGCCGCCGTAGGTCTGCATCATCATTTTGCGGAAAGGTTTCTGGTCGAAACTTACCCGAACCATAAACACTTTACACTCGATGCCTCCGATGATGGAACAGGCGTAAGATAAGGCTGAGCCCCATTGTCCGGCGCCGGTTTCGGTGGTCAGTTTTTTGATCCCAAACTGCTTATTGTACCAGGCCTGGGGAACGGCAGTATTGGGTTTGTGGCTTCCGGCAGGCGAAACGCCTTCGTTTTTATAATAAATTTTAGCCGGCGTCCCCAAAGCTTCTTCGAGCTCGTAAGCACGGATAAGCGGACTTGGGCGCCATTGAAACAAAATCTGACGAATTTCTTCAGGAATGTCAATCCAGCGTTGTTGGCTAACTTCCTGTTCAATCAGGTTCATCGGGAACACCGGGGCAAGCATTTCAGGGGTCACCGGAACTCCGCCCGGTCCAAGAGGCGGGTTTAGCGGAGTTGGCAGGTCGGGAGCCAGGTTATACCATTGTTTCGGCATATCCGCTTCGTCCAGGTAAATTTTCTTTTGTCTGGCCATAATTCAGTTCATTTATCAGTTTATAATTTGTTTGTATCGTCATCCAAAAAATCAGGCCATGCTGCGTAAACAACATGGCCTGACTATTTTTATCCACCTGAAAATCGTTTACGCGGGCAATAATAAACTGCGCCACCACCAATTTCCTGCATGTGAATTTAAAAGCGTCATTCTGTTTCGTACTTAATTCGCGTAAAGCTAAGTATTATTTTCGTAGCATTCAACCTAAAAAACAAACAAATTGATATTTTAAATTGATTCTTGATTGCAGTTTTTGTCCGTCCGGGACCGAATTTCAGACGGTCTTGCCGGTTTAGAGCCCGGCAAACTTAATCAGGACCTGGTTTTCAGTTCAATCGAACCGCTCCCGGGAAATCTTTTTGTCCATTCATTCAAATAAATTTTTGTCTTTTAAGGAATCAGCTTACTTTTGCAGATCATTTCTTTGAACGAATAATCAGCCGAAGCTGACGGTTGTTGCGAAAGTTGCAGAAATTTAAACTGAAAATTGATACGGATGAATAAAAAGACCGTTGTAAGTGGCATCAGGCCAACAGGATATTTACATTTAGGAAATTATTTCGGAGCGGTACGCAATTTTTTGCGGATGCAGGAGGATTATAATTGTTTCTTTTTTATTGCCGACATCCATTCGCTGACCACCCACCCCACGCCCGAAAACCTTCAGGCCGGCGTGAAACAGGTGTTGGCCGAATACCTGGCCTGCGGTATCGATCCCGAAAAAGCCACCATTTTCATTCAAAGTGATGTTCCCGAAGTGATGGAGCTATACACCTTTCTGAATATGAATGCCTATTTGGGTGAGTTGGAACGGACCACCTCGTTTAAGGAAAAAGCCCGGAAAAATCCGGAAAACGTCAATGCCGGTTTGCTGACTTACCCGGTTCTGATGGCTGCCGATATCATTATTCACAAAGCCAATTTTGTGCCGGTCGGAAAAGATCAGGAACAGAATCTGGAAATGGCCCGCAAGTTTGCCAAACGTTTTAACCGGATGTACGGGCATAAAGTGTTCCCCACCCCTAAACCTTATACCTTTGAGGGAGCCGACCTGATTAAAGTTCCCGGGTTGGATGGCAGCGGCAAGATGGGTAAATCGGAGGGAAACGCCATTAACCTTTACGACGATCCGAAAGAAATCCGGAAAAAGGTGATGCGTGCCGTAACCGATGCCGGCCCGACGGAAATGAATTCTGTAAAACCGGAGCCCATTCAAAACCTGTTTACCCTGATGAGCATTGTGTCGGCCCCGGAAATTCTGCGACAATTTGAAGACGCCTACGCAAATTGCACCATCCGTTACGGCGACATGAAAAAACAGCTGGCCGATGACATCACGGGCTATACCACGCCGATCCGTGAACGCATTATCGGGATTTTGACCGATGAGGCTTATTTGGCCAAGGTGGCCAAAATGGGGGCCGAAAAAGCCCGCGAATCAGCCGCAAAAACACTGGCGGAAGTTAAATCGATGATTGGCTTTAAACGACTGTTTTAGGTAAGGAGTTCCTACAAAAAATGAATCATATTTCAGGCCGGGCATCTTGTCCGGCTTTTTTTTGTTTTCAAATTGTATCTTTAACGAGTTCTGTGACAACCCTTTTTGCTGCGTCGTTTAACGACTACGCGTTGTGAATTGCTTTCAAATTGTATCTTTAACGAGTTCTGTGACAACTCAATTTCACAACCTGATAGGATACAGAGTGTTGTGAATTGCTTTCAAATTGTATCTTTAACGAGTTCTGTGACAACTTAACCCGGATATGGCAGAAATAATTAAGCGTTGTGAATTGCTTTCAAATTGTATCTTTAACGAGTTCTGTGACAACAAAATCCCAACATTTATGCACTTCGCCAACGTTGTGAATTGCTTTCAAATTGTATCTTTAACGAGTTCTGTGACAACACAGTTGGCAAAATTGATACCTCCAACTTAGTTGTGAATTGCTTTCAAATTGTATCTTTAACGAGTTCTGTGACAACAAGAAAAACATCGTATAACGGCACATACCCAGTTGTGAATTGCTTTCAAATTGTATCTTTAACGAGTTCTGTGACAACATCATCATTGATTATCATCTTCCCATTGCCTGTTGTGAATTGCTTTCAAATTGTATCTTTAACGAGTTCTGTGACAACATACTAAGGTGTAACCATCATTCCATACATGTTGTGAATTGCTTTCAAATTGTATCTTTAACGAGTTCTGTGACAACATACTAAGGTGTAACCATCATTCCATACATGTTGTGAATTGCTTTCAAATTGTATCTTTAACGAGTTCTGTGACAACAACTACGAGGTAGAAACATTGCACGCCCTCCGTTGTGAATTGCTTTCAAATTGTATCTTTAACGAGTTCTGTGACAACTCGAAAGCCCTGTTTGAGCAACTAAAAGCCTGTTGTGAATTGCTTTCAAATTGTATCTTTAACGAGTTCTGTGACAACACTTTAAATTTTATTTTGAAGCCTACAACGGTTGTGAATTGCTTTCAAATTGTATCTTTAACGAGTTCTGTGACAACTCAATGGATATCGTATTGAAGGAAGCATCCAGTTGTGAATTGCTTTCAAATTGTATCTTTAACGAGTTCTGTGACAACGGTTACATCTGTGTTAGCGGTTTCAACTACGTTGTGAATTGCTTTCAAATTGTATCTTTAACGAGTTCTGTGACAACTAAATATATGAAATTCAATATATTACATCTGTTGTGAATTGCTTTCAAATTGTATCTTTAACGAGTTCTGTGACAACTGGGATTCGTGTTATCGCAAATACCGGAATTAGTTGTGAATTGCTTTCAAATTGTATCTTTAACGAGTTCTGTGACAACAAAACACCTGAACCACTTCAAGAATATCGAAGTTGTGAATTGCTTTCAAATTGTATCTTTAACGAGTTCTGTGACAACCTCTTAGCCTCAAACGTTAACGTTAATACTGTTGTGAATTGCTTTCAAATTGTATCTTTAACGAGTTCTGTGACAACAAATGTTCTTAAAAATTAGAGACAATGTCGTTGTGAATTGCTTTCAAATTGTATCTTTAACGAGTTCTGTGACAACATATACAAGGGAACCAGAAATTAGCCAGGTGTTGTGAATTGCTTTCAAATTGTATCTTTAACGAGTTCTGTGACAACTGAAAGAAAAATAACCCATGATTGGACCGCAGTTGTGAATTGCTTTCAAATTGTATCTTTAACGAGTTCTGTGACAACAAGCTGGCCGAAATCACCGAACAGTATGTCAGTTGTGAATTGCTTTCAAATTGTATCTTTAACGAGTTCTGTGACAACGTTTTGGCTTGGTGACTGGTGCAATGAACTGTTGTGAATTGCTTTCAAATTGTATCTTTAACGAGTTCTGTGACAACTTACAAGCCTGTGCAGTCGAAAAACTACCCGGTTGTGAATTGCTTTCAAATTGTATCTTTAACGAGTTCTGTGACAACATATGCCGTGTAAAAATCTCAGGATCAAATAGCTGCAAAGGTTGACAGAAATCAAAAAAGCGGGGCAAAGTTCCCGCTTTTTTGCATATTACGAATGATTTTTTGACCCTAAAATAATTCGAGTTGCTGGACGGTGGCCGGTCTTTCTTCCGGTTTACGGCTGTAATATAATTCCATCATACCAAATTGTTTGTCGGTGATCTTCAAAATCCCAACGTGTCCGTATTCCGGCAGCATATTTTTCACCCGTTTGATGTGTACCTCGGCATTCTCACGACTTGGACAATTACGCATATAAATTGAAAACTGAAACATCGTGAATCCGTCCTTCACCAGTTCTTTACGAAATGCGGTGGCTACTTTCCGCTGCTTTTTTGTTTCAACCGGTATGTCAAAGAAAACCAACACCCACATACAACGATACTCATTTAAAGCCTCAAAAGAAGACATATTAAAACTTCACTAGTGTCTATTAATTTTTGTTAAAATGCCTCATATCTGTTTTATGCACAGCATGCTAGCTTTTCAAAACCTTGTCGCCCTTTTGAAATTTGTTCCTTTGTACTCAGGTACAAATTGGAACAAGTATGAACGTTGGCAAATATGTTTTCGCACAGATTGTGGAGTTTCTCCCGAAACGTTACTTCGAACGACTGGTAATAAAACACAAAGACAGGACAGTCAGAATGGCACCATCCTACTGGAGCCATATGCTGGTTATCATGTACGGCCAGCTCATAGGCTGCCATAGTCTTAGAGAACTCACAGATGTCACTATTGCTCATGCCAAAAGATCTTTTCACCTCGGGTTTGGAAAGGTTCCCATCAACAGAAGCGTTCTTTCCAAAGCAAACAGCCTTAGAGACCATGGGATCTTTGAGAAGTTTGCCTTTTACATTGTGTCTATTGCCCAGGCCAAACGTATCACCAAAGAGTTTGAACTCCACGGAAGGTTCTATGCCATTGATTCCACTACCATCGACCTGTGCATGTCGGTCTTTAGATGGGCAAAGTTTAGGAGCACAAAGTCTGGCATCAAGATTCATACCCAGATTGATATTGCCACTGAAATACCGGTCTTCTACAGAATCAGCCATGCAAATGTGCATGACACCAAGTCTATGGACTGGTTTACATACGAACGGCACGCTTGCTATGTGTTTGATAGAGGCTACTTTGATCTCTCCAGACTCTACGCAATTGAGCTGGCCGGAGCTTTCTTCATCATACGGGAGAAGTCCCGCCCTGATTATGAAATTACGGAAGGAGATGACATGCTTGAAGGAGATGACAATGTCCTGCGGGACCAAACGGTTAGGTTTACAGGAAAGCGAAACAGTGGAAACTATCCGGTTTCGCTCAGACGCATCGTATTCTATGCCCCTGACCTTGGAAGGGCCTTCACCTACTACACCAACAACTTCTACCTCAAAGCAAATGAAATTGCTCTTCTTTACCGTTACAGATGGCAGGTGGAGCTGTTTTTCAAATGGATCAAGCAGCATCTCCGTGTCAAATCCTTTTGGGGAGAATCCGAGAATGCGGTCCGCATACAGATACATGTCGCCATCATCACGTACTGTCTTGTCGCTATTATTGAACACGACCTCAAACTGGGCAGACCTGTTGTGGAGGTCATGCGTATCCTTGGTAATTCCCTGCTGGTCAAGGATCCCATTCAAGAACTCTTGGCTCCGAGGGAAAATAAGGCCTATGATGATAGCGATTGCCAACTGCATTTGGACTTCTAATTGAATTAACATTTTTTAATAGACACCAGTGTTAAAACTTAATCATTTCGAAATTCCGGGTAAACAATCTTTCTTCTCGTACCTTCAAAACATTCGTATAACGAATTGGTTGTACGGCTCATCGCCACCATTAAGGGACTTTTTTTGCCATCCATCAGCACATCGCAGGTGGCTATTGCCAGCATTCGGGCTTTTTGCGGACGGGTGATTTCTTCCGAATCAATTTCGCCGTTTACAAACATATCGTAAACCAATTCATCGCAAAAAGGCCGATAAGGTTCCATCACGTCGTCGGCCAGACAGTACGCATTGTACTTATTCCGGTGAAAAATTCCCAAGGTAGGCAACAACCCGCTACTAACCAATGCGCGGGCAACAATGGCGCGAAGAATGGCATAACAATAATTTAAATGGCTGTTGGGTTCAACTCCAAACCGATCACGGGTGAAGTCGTGTTCGTCAAACAGCCGTTTCCAGTATACCGATGCCGCCCGGCCTTCGATGTTGTCGGGATCTCCCGATTTAATTTGCGGGACTAAAGCCAATAATGCCTTGTTGTCGAAACCACAACGTCTCAACAAATCGGCTTGGTTTTCAATTTTAGCTTTGACGGTCTGTGCCCACAGGTTCTTGGTCAGCGGTTCGCTGGCATCGATTTGGGTCCGAAACCGTTCGGTCTGAACATGATTTCCATCCAAGGGCAACATCAGTCCTGAGGGCATGTGCCGCAAATCACAACTGATCAGTGCTACGTTCCGATCGGTCAGGTCGGTCATTAAAGCATGGGTTAAGGTTATTTGCGGATGATCCAATACGACTACCGCAATATCTTCCAAGGGGACCGATGCTTTTTCGGTTCTCGTTTCCGAATCGGTCACCTTCAATTGCTGATCCTTTTTATGTAAATAGGCTGGATTTCCAAAATAAAGTGTGCGTTTAATCATAGTTAAGGTTAAGGAATATCAATCGATATCATGTTTTGAAGTGAATCGTGATGCAGTTGTTTAAAGGCATCTTTTCCCCCAAACAGTTTCAACAGCTTCCGGGTCTCGATACCAAACTCTTCGCCATTTAAGATCCCGAAATACGAACTGTAGGGCCAATCATCGTAACAATCGCGAAACCGGTGATGAATGGGGTTCCGGTGGGTGTAAATTACCGCAGTTAGAAAATGTTCCCGACTGTTAATTGGCTCACGTTTGAAATTTTTGACAAACAACGAACCCATCCGCCGGTTTATCTTGTTATACGATTGCGTATAACAACTAAATAAATTGGCAAATTGTTTCGACAGGTATTTTTCTATTTCGTTATCACTAATTTGATTTTCACCTTTTCCAAAGTTTTGAACTTTGGAAAAGGTGGATAATTTTTTTAATCGAATTAATTCTTCTATCTGCCGGCGTTTTCGTATCCGGACGACCAGGTGGAAGTGGTTCGGCATCAGGCACCAAGCATAGGTTTCGACAACCGGGGAAATATACAAGCGGTATTTCTCCAGGAAGAACCGATAATTCTCCGGTTCGCGGAACACATTCTCGAACCCGTTGGCATGGTTGAAAATATGATAGCTGGTATCGGGTTGGAGGACAGGCATGATTAGGTGAATATTTTCGTACCATTGATCTCAATAATATTTCCAAGTCTGTCAACTTTTAGCGGAACGCAAATTTCTTTGATCATCTCACCAGTCCAAGCTCGTTGGACTTTATTATTACTTCCCAGTTCGACAGTTTGAACAATGGGACTTGCGATAAAAGCGGGGATGAAATGGCCTTCATTCCCGGTACAACTAACCATCTTGTAAACCTTACTTTTATCGATTTTGTCAAGAAATCGATCATTCTCTATTTCCTCTTGAGATGGCAAATAAACAAGATCATTTGGGGACAGACAAAACAAAAGAGTATCACCCCTTTCATTCATATTTGGGGCTGATGAAAGGCCTTGTTTTTGTCTTTCAATTACAATGTTCAATGGTATAGTTTCGAAAACACGTTTGCCTTCTACTGTTTGATAAATAGCATAATACAAATTAGTACCTTTAGCTGCTTCTACATATTTTATGCTTTTGTTTCCGGAGTAACCCACATTGAATTTATTTCCCATGGGTTCGTAAACCCGTATTTTCAATATGGTCTGATGTGGTTTGCCGCTATTCAGTGACCGAATATTCTTGTTCATTTCGTCAATTCCGTCAGGAGAGAACGCGACCTCAGGTGCATTGGCATTATTCTCCAAGTGTTTGAGTAAAATTTTTTGAATACCTATATCAGTAATACTCTCCGTAATCTTCTTTTTGGTAAAACTCGTGTCCAATGGCTTTCTTACCGCTACAAATTTTTCGCTCGTATCGTTTGTGAAATAATACACTTCGATTTTTGAGAAATTAATACTGTTCCACTCTATTGCACTTTCCTTAAAGTATTTAAGAATATTCCTTTTATCTAAATTATTAGCAACAAGTTGTTTGATCTTATTTTTTAAAGGTTTATGAACGATCATATTCGGCTCATCTATTGCCTTAGCCAGATTTACGATCATGGTCTTTCTTAGGTTAACAACACCAAACACCGTATCCTTATGGATCGGTTTTCTGATTGCCCAACTACCCCCCTTTTTCTGTTTTTCGTTATTTTTTTGTCCGTAACTATCAAATCGTTCAGAATAATTAGTCGCCTTATTAATTACTCGTAAATTCTGTTTAAAACTCACCACTACATTTTCCAAGGCTTTTTGTGCATCTTGGGTAAAAGTATCCCAAGGCTTATAAAACTCCTTTGCAACTTCAATATTCTGAATCACCTTTTCACCCTTGATTATTTTTTCTCTCCGGACAGTTTCAACCCGGCGAAGTTTTCTCCGCAAATCATATCTGGTTTCTTTTGCATGAGCTTTAGCAGCCTCATTGTTCAGGTAATTCACGTGGCTCCGGGTTGCACAGGCAATAACCAATGCGTCCATAGCATGATGCCGATGGTCAATCCGCTTTTTACTAAACCCTCTCTGAAGTTCGATAGGCATTTGAATCTGAAAAACTCGGTTACCATCCTTGTTCTCCCATCGTCCAAATTGATTACTATTGGAGAGTTGGTTTAACCTTTCAAAACGAGGATAAATCATATTGTTCCAAACATCGTTTAACCCCCAGTCCTTTTTAAGCGTATCAGTTATTCCACCGGTACAGGAGGTTAAATGTTTTGAAGTAGCCTCTTCTTCTCCGTCTTCCCTGACAATGTTTGATAAAAGATCTTTTACCACTTTGCTAATATATCGGGTATCATTCAGTTGACGTTCAATAAAACCATCAGGAATATCTTCCATCAGAAGTTTCTTCATCTTTCCCCGGTTCTTTGAATAACTATCTTTTACAAACTTCTCATACGCATCCACAGAAAGAATCTCTACAGTTTTTCCAAAATTCAACTCGATCTTCTCTCCGTGATGATTCTTAATAAACTCGTATCCAAGTTCATTGTCTTTCAATTGATTGACCTCGGCTTCGCAAATTATTTTGTTACTAAATGAATCATCAAAATAGCGCGATTGAGGGATGATATGCTCAACCTGATAGGCTGTTGTAAATAATTTACCTAATGGAATCACTTCATTAGTATAGGGTGAACGGTATTTTTGTTCCAACCACAACTTATAGCGTAATATCTCCGATTTTGACGGCTGCTTTTTTGTATCAGTTTCTTTGAATTTTTTCAGAGTATCTTCTACATACTCTGGAATTATGATTCCACTATTTAAAACGCCGTCTTCGTAAATTCGTAAGATTTCCTGTTGCCCAGGCGAATACGGACGAACATTTTCTACTTCGTATTCAGGATTCAGAAATTCCATTAACAAACTCTTAATTCGAAGATTGGTGTTTTCATTTTCCGAGATTTGCTCTGTCATCCGCTTCCGTTTGTCTGCCGGGTTCTTCATCTCGCGTCCCAACTCAACATGAATTTCACCAAAATCACCATACTTTTCCCAGATATCCCGCACAACGCGAAGAGTTTCTGTAATTATCTGTTCAACAATTGGATTACGTAATGAGTGCTGTTTGAATGATTTCAGATATGTATCAATATCCTCCGGTGTTTTCCATTTTAAGATATTTTTTGCCTCGGAATGTCTTCCATACACCGCGTAACAAGCCTGATATGTGTTTAATCCTTTTAAGAACTCGCTACATTTAAAGAGACTTTTAAGAACTTGCTTCGGAATATCATCATCCGCTACTTCGTCAATTTTCTCAGCAGCATAATTTATTGCCTTTAACCTCTCTTTTGCAGCCAGTATCCTACTTATGGTATCGTCAGAAATGTCATGCTCATTCCAATGTTTTCCTCTCCTCATCAGCGGAAGCAACTTTTTAATTGCCTTTGCTGAATACGAGCCGTAATCTTTTTTAAACGTCGGAAACTTACTGAAAGCATCAACAAAGTTATTATCTAATTGGTTTTTAATAGCGAATGATTGCAAAGCTTTAACAACTTCATATTTATCTTCTACAGAATACAAAATATGCCACAAAGCTTTTTCATTATCTTTCGACAAAAAATCAGAAGGAATTTCGTCATATTTTTTCAATCGGGCTAAGAGCAAGGCACGTGTTTCATTGCAGGGATAGTGTTTATCTTCCACGTAATTCCATCGATAACTAACAGAATTCTTTCTCAAGTCAAAACCCGGATATTTCAGAAATGCTTTCTGATCAACGTCTTTCCGGTCGTTCAACCATTCAAACAACGCTACGTAGTCATCTTCGCTTTTCAAAAACTCGCCGGTCACATCAATATCTGTTTGCAAGCGACCTGCTTCAATTCTTTCTTTCTGATAAATCTTTAGATTGGCAATAAACTGCCACAAACGAAATTCCTGAAAAAGCGGATGCGATTTTGCAATGCACTTCAGCGGGATTGTTTTTATCTCACCGGATTTTTTGTCCAGAAAGCTTCGTTCCTCATATGGACAATTACTAATCAGCGATTTCTTACTTTTTAAAGGGCGCTGATAAAATATAATGTCTTCTAAAAACAGATGTGTAAAGTCACGCGATGAAATAGAATTTCTATGTGCTTCATTATTTGGATACAATTCTTCGATGCATTGAGCATATAACTCCCTGTCTTTTAGTTCGGGATGAAACTCCTTTTGTTTTTCTATTATTGCTCTTAGTTCTTCTTTGTAGAACTTCCTTTCAATGGTCCGTACCAGTTTGCCTCTGATTTTTTGATTAGGCTTTTGTAAAAGGGTATCATAGATGTAACGGCCTACAGCTTTTTTGCTTTGATCGATATCTGCCTCGGTTTTCCTTTTTATTAAAGCCCAGTCATCTTCTTTTGGAGCGCGAAATGATCGCTTCTCCTTACCTTCTTTGTCAAGCTTAGGTGTTCCATCTTCATTTATGTCAGTCGTAACAACAAACTCTTTGATTTTCCCAATCCAATCAAGAGGTACATTGCTTGTTCTACGATATATCCACCCATTTTCTAGGTGTACATTATACCAACTATCTTTCCCTTTTTTCTCATCCGTTTCTTGAACCGCAACGACTTTCAATGCGTAAAATTCAACTAATTTGTTGGAATTCTCCTCTTCTTCCTCACCCCGTAATTGATAGTAACCCCGTTTTTGATTAAAGTTGAGCAGTACCCAGGCAAGTTCTTCTTTCTCTATTTTTGATGCTAACGCTTTTTTACGCAAATAATAAATTGTCCAGTCATAAGGAATCTTCTTACCGTCAGCTAATAATTGAGGTTGGTAAACGGCAAAGTCAGCCACCATTTCATTAAAAGATTTTTGAAAGAGGAATTCGTGCCTTCCTGTTCCGTTACTTTTCCAAGCTAACTTAGGTTCGGAATCCGGCAGAAACTTTCCTAATCTGTTTTCGAAGTCTATATTTTGACAATAATGTTTTGGTAAAAAATTTAATGCATTTAAAATACGATGTAATCTTTCACGACGGAGCAAATACCTCTCACGCAAACGTCTGGCTCCCCGAAGTCTCGTACGTTCTGCCGTTTGTGATTTCGAGTTTCCCTTGTCAAAGTCACTCAAAGTTGCTGCATCCATCGGAACGATCCGACTGCCTATTCCTTCGATTTTATTTGGGTTCCCATTCACATCCGTAGAAACTAGTGCCCAACCTATCGAATTGGTTCCTAAGTCCAGTCCTAAGATTTTTTTCATGTTGTTTGGTTTTTATTGTTTATTCTGTTTATCTTTAATCCACAATTTTGAAGCAATTCACAATAAGGATTATTCCGTTGTGAAAACATTTAAGCCGCCTCGTCTTACCATACGGGGCATTTTTTTGAGATTTCATGCCGGAAAATAGCCTTCAACATTCAAAGCGACCAAACAGATTGCTTTATCTGTTAAAAATAATATGTATGATTTGATTATTCCCTGTTTTACAACCACTATTTGTCAATAAATGTCTTTAAACAAGTGAACAGATGGATGGAGTTCCACTCCCGAGGTGGTTAACATGAAAAAGAAGGTGTTTATAGAGGCGTCAACTAACAGAAAATTCTTCGGCTGATTTCGATTATTTTCCCCGGTTCGCAAGTTTGTCGATGGCTTTGGCCATTCTTTCGACTTTGGTTTCCTCCCGTTTTACGGAGTAGATCCAATCAACGACCGCTTTCTTTTCTCCGTCGGTATAACTTAAAAAAGCCTCGTACGCTTCGGGATCGTCGCGGAGGCAGGTTAATAATTCTTCGGGGATCTCAACAGGGGCGGTATCGCGATATAAAACCACATGCACCCGGTCCCCTTCCTTTTTCCCGATCTTTTTTCTTATTTCGGCTTTAACCGGCAAAAACAATTGTCCGTTCCCCATCGGCATCAAATGATAACTTTTTATCCCGACGTCATCAATCTGCCCTTTTACTTTAACTCATCCAAAAGGAGCTTTTTTGTCGGGCCTGATTTCGGGGATCGCCACATAAGTCCAGTCTCCCTTACCGGGAAATTTTTCGAGCAGGTACTTATTGTCTACCAAAGGCTTTTTCATCTTTTTCTTTTCAGGTTTCCAATAAATACAAATCTCATGCTGTTTTGTTCTTCGGAAATCGTTCCCGCTTGCCGAAAGCAATCCGGCCAAACCGAAAAAAACTGGGAGGATATTTACTCCCGGGATTTAAAATACCGGCGAAATAAGACCTTTTTCAGGTCGCGGAAGATAATTTGACGGGCAATCACTTCTACCTGGTTATAACGCGGAAAATCGAGCTGTGTGCGGGCCAGGTCGCGCTCGCTGATATCGACCTGGTAAAGGATCGACATCAACAGTTCGGAATTGTCAATCAGCAGGCGGTCGATTTGTTCCACCAGTTGCCGGTGCATTTCGTCGTAAGCCTGGTCCATATTTCCCGAAAAGTGAATTTCGACTCCAAACAGGCCAAAGTCTTTCATGATTTGGGCAATCGTGTCCAGGATAATTTCTTCCCGGTCGAGGTAGGTTTCCAGGTTATTGCTGCGAATATCGGGTAGGTTCATGTTGAACTTTTCTTAAAAAACCGTTTCAACAATCTTCCGGGTATTATCCGAAACGCCGTAGGTGTAGATGTGCAGGCTGGGAACCTGGTGCGCCACCAGGTCTTTCGACTGCATAATGGCCCATTCGGTTCCAACAATTTTGGCTTCATCGTTGTCTTTACACTTCGCCAGCTCGGAAGCCAGCTCCATCGGCAGGTCGATCGCAAAGATTTTTGGCAGCACCGTCAGCTGGTTTTTCAGATTGATAGGCTTAATACCCGGGATGATGGGCACATGGATCCCCGCGGCACGGCATTTATCGACAAAATTGTAGTAAACCCGGTTGTCAAAAAACATCTGGGTCACAATGTAATCAGCTCCGGCATCTACCTTTTGTTTCAGGTACATGAGGTCGGTTTCGAAGTTGGGCGCTTCGAAATGTTTCTCGGGATAACCGGCCACGCCAATACAAAAATCGAGGGGCGAAGAGTTTTTCAGGTCCGCATCCAGGTATTTCCCGTTGCGCAGATCAACCATCTGGCTCACCAGTTCATTCGCGTTGGCGTGTCCGTCGGGTTCGGGGCGGAATACGTGTTCATTTTTGCTGCCGTCGCCGCGCAGCGCCAGCACGTTACTGATGCCCATGAAATTGAGATCGATCAGCACATGTTCGGTTTCGCTCCGCGAAAAGCCGCCGCATAAAATGTGGGGTACTACCGGAATGCCGTATTTGTGTTGAATAGCCGCCGCAATGGCTACCGTTCCGGGACGTTTGCGCACCACCTGTTTTTTGATGGAACCATCAGCCATTTCTTTAAAAATCATCTCGTCGCGGTGCGTGGTGATGTTGATGTACTTCGGATCAAATTCCACCAGGTTCTCAATGGTTCGATAAATATTACCGGCGTCATTCCCTTTTAAGGGCGGCAACAACTCAAACGAAAAAACGGTTTTATCGCTGTTATTGATAATGTCGATCACTTTCATATTCGAATATAGGTAGCGAGTAAGAAGCCAAATGACTTCCTGCTCCGGTTATTTAAATATATTTTCAATCTTTTTTTGAGCCTTATTTACTTCCCGCTCCATCTGTTTTTCCACCGAGTTGTTGAAGTGAAAAATCATATCGAGCACAAACATAAGCAGCATTCCCAAAACGAACGCAATCATCGCTTTTTTCGTCGTATTATTCATTATCATTTAATTTTCAAAGTCAGTCTCTTCTATTTTGGCCGCCGGCAAAAGGCGAATATTTTCTTCAATTTCCAGAGCATGCTGTCCCTGGTATACGAGATACAGCAGGTCCAGTTTTAAATCGGACATGGCTTGTCTCATCGAACGTGTAATTTGTGGTTTTTCCGAATATTTTATTTCAAATCCGTATCGTTTCCCATTTTTAAATATCAGCAAATCAAGCTCAACACCTGTATGAGTACGCCAATAATAGTAGTCGCGGGTGCCCATTTTTTGAAGGATCTGTTTATTTGCGTTTTTAGGTTGAATTTATAAAGTATGGATTTAGAATTTCAAGGTTTATACTCCCTTATAATTCAGGTTCACCGGCAGGAACTGTTCCACCAGGTCAACCGTTACCCCTTTGCGGCGCGCATAATCTTCGACCTGGTCTTTGCCGATTTTTTCGAGGCTGAAGTAGCGCGATTCCGGATGGGCGAAATACTGCCCGCAAACCGAGGCCGTCGGGTACATGGCATAATGTTCCGACAGGGTGATCCCGATTTTTTCGGCGCCCAGCACCTGAAAGAGGTTTTCCTTTTCATGATGTTCAGGGCAGGCCGGGTAGCCCATTGCCGGACGTATTCCCTGGTAATTGACCTTCAGTATATCGTCCCAACTCAGGTTTTCATCGGGCGCATAGGCCCAGTATTCTCTGCGGATCTTCTCGTGCAGAAGTTCAGCAAATGCTTCCGAAAGCCGGTCGGCCAAGGCTTCAAGCATGATGGCCTTATAATCGTCATGATCAGCTTTGTAGCCGGCCATCCATTTCTCAATACCAATACCGGCTGTTACGGCAAAGGCGCCGCAATAATCTGTTTTATTGATTTCCTTCGGGGCCACAAAATCAGCCAGGCAGAAATTTGGCGAGCCTTCTTTTTTCTTTTCCTGCTGCCGCAAATGATAAAAACGACCAAGTTCTTTTGTCCTGGCCTCATCTTCGAACAACACGATGTCGTCGGTATCGGCATGCGCAGGCCAGATCCCGTAAATCCCATTGGCCTGCAACATCTTCTTTTCGATGATTTCATCCAGCATCTGCTGCGCATCTTCATAGACCTTACGGGCTTGTTCTCCTTGCCGTTCGTCGTGCAGGATGTCGGGGAATTTTCCTTTCAGTTCCCAAACGAAGAAGAAGAAATTCCAGTCGATGTACTTACGCAATTCTTCAATCGGATAGTCGATCAACTCGTGAATTCCGGTCTTTTGGGGTTTGTAAATGCCGTTTTTGCTCCAGTCGATCTGAAATTTATTGGCCCGCGCCTCCTCCAGGCTCAGGTATTCTTTCGGTTTCTTCTGACTATGAAACTGACGGATGCTCTCATATTCATCGTTTACCGACCGGATATACCCGGGGTTATTGGCGAGTAAATTGGCTACCACGTTTACCGTGCGGCTGGCATCTTTTACATACACCACCGGTTGCGAATACTGCGGGGCAATTTTCACGGCGGTGTGGATCTTTGAGGTGGTGGCGCCGCCAATCAGCAACGGAAGCGTAAATTTCCGGCGTTCCATCTCGGCGGCAACACTGGCCATAATTTCGAGCGAGGGGGTAATCAGTCCACTCAACCCGATCATGTCGACCTGTTCCCGGATGGCAGTTTCCAGAATTTTTTCGGTGGGGACCATTACCCCCAGATCAATCACTGCATAATTGTTGCAAGCCAGTACGACGCCCACTATATTTTTCCCGATATCATGCACGTCGCCCTTTACTGTCGCGAGAAGTATCTTTTTTTGCTGACTTTGCTGTTCCTTGTATTTTTCCTTGTCTTTCTCGATGTAGGGTAACAGAAAAGCGACTGCTTTTTTCATCACCCGGGCCGATTTGATCACCTGGGGAAGGAACATTTTACCCGATCCAAACAAGTCGCCCACCACGTTCATGCCTTCCATCAGCGGGCCTTCAATGATGTTGATCGCGGGCTGATACAAGGGCAGCGCTTCGGCCAGGTCGTGTTCAATATAATCGGGCAAACCTTTCACGAGGGCGTGCTCCAGACGTTTTTCGAGCGGCAGTTCGCGCCATTCGTCTTTGCGTACCGCCTTTCCTTCCTCCTCTTTCAGCGTTTGGGCAAAATCCAGCAGCCGTTCGGTCGCATCCGGACGACGGTTCATCACCAGATCTTCAATGTATTCGAGCAGGTCTTTCGGTATTTCATCGTAAATCTGCAACATACCGGGATTTACAATGCCCATATCCAGACCGGCTTTGATGGCATGGAACAGGAAGACCGAATGAATCGCCTCGCGCACCTGGTTGTTCCCGCGGAACGAGAACGACACATTGCTTACCCCTCCACTGGTTTTGGCATGCGGTAAATTCGCTTTGATCCAGCGCACCGATTCGATGAAATCAACAGCATAGTTGTTGTGTTCCTCCATCCCCGTTCCAATGGTCAGGATATTGGGATCGAAGATGATATCTTCAGCAGGGAAACCAATCTTTTCAGTCAGCAATTTGTACGCGCGCGCGCATATTTCGATGCGCCGCCCGTAACTGTCGGCCTGCCCTTTTTCATCAAAAGCCATGACCACCACGGCAGCGCCGTAACGTTTAATTTTTCGTGCCTGTTCCAGAAACTGCTCCTCGCCTTCTTTCATGCTGATGGAGTTCACAATGGCTTTCCCCTGCAAACATTTCAGCCCGGCTTCAATCACTTCCCACTTTGACGAATCGACCATCACGGGCAGTTTGGCAATATCGGGTTCAGCCATCAGCAAGTTCAGGAAAGTCACCATTTCTTTTTTGGCATCGAGCATGGCGTCATCCAGGTTGATGTCGATCACCTGCGCCCCGTTTTCTACCTGTTCGCGGGCAACTGCCAGCGCTTCCTCGTATTTTTCCTCACGAATCAGGCGGGCAAACATCCGCGAGCCGGAAACGTTACAACGCTCGCCAATATTCACAAAGTTGGTTTCGGGGGTGATGGTTACCGGTTCCAAACCACTCAGGCGGGTCAGTTCGTCATTTTTTTGCTTCACATGGGGTTGCGCAGCGGCAGCAATCCCGGAAAACCTGCGGATATGGTCGGGAGTGGTTCCGCAACAGCCGCCAATGATATTCACAAAATGGTGATCGAGGAAATCCTTCACCTGTGCTGCCATTTCTTCGGGGGTTTCGTCGTATTCGCCAAACTGGTTGGGCAAACCGGCATTGGGGTATGCGCTGATGTAGAAAGGCGCTTTACCGGCCATTTCCTCCAGGTAAGGGCGCATATCTTTGGCTCCCAGCGAGCAGTTTAAGCCAATGCTCAGCAGGTCGATGTGGCGCACCGAGTTCAGGAAGGCCTCTACCGTTTGACCGGAAAGCGTCCGTCCGCTGGCATCGGTGATGGTTCCCGACACCATGACCGGCAAACGTATGCCCAACTCATCCAGCACTTCTTCAATGGCAAAAAGGGCCGCTTTGGCGTTCAGCGTATCAAAAATGGTTTCTACCAGCAACAAATCAACACCTCCGTCGAGCAAACCTTTTACCTGTTCGCGGTAAGCCTCTTTCACCAAATCGAAGGTAGTCGCCCGGTATCCCGGGTCATTCACATCGGGCGAGAGCGACAAGGTTTTATTGGTCGGGCCCAGGGCTCCGGCCACATAACGGGGCTTTTCCGGATTTTTCGCCGTAAACCCGTCGGCCACCTCGCGCGCAATTTCGGCCGATGCTTTATTGATGGCATAGACCCACTTTTCGGTATGGTAGTCTGCCTGCGAGATGCTGGTCGCGTTGAAGGTATTGGTTTCAATGATATCTGATCCGGCCTCCAAAAACGCGGCATGGATGGCTTTGATGATATCCGGCCGGGTGATGGAAAGCAAGTCGTTGTTGCCAAATAATTCATTTTTCAGATCGGCCAGTCCTTCATTTCTGAAATCGTTCTCCGTCAGTTTATGTTTCTGGATCATGGTTCCCATGGCGCCATCCAACACCAGCACCCGGTGTTTCAATTCTTCACGTATGTCTTTTTTCTGTGTCATCTTTAACCTATCAGTTTCATTTCAAACTCGCCGCGGATGCCAATCTGGTCTTCACAAATCAGCACGGCGGCAATAATCCCGGGGAACGTTTCCGTGCGTTTCAGCACCTTTTCCACGTCGCCCGGTTTTTTAATCAAATTCCCCAGGCCGGTAGCAAAAGCATCGGCCAGCGCCGTGTCCCGGCAGGCAATCATAACCGCATCGGCCTTACCGAAACTCAGCGAGGGGCCAACAGTCCCTGCTGAAGTACAAATACCGAGGGGACTTTGTTCAGCGGTAATTTCTAAGCCTACCATCCCCGATAAGGGAGATTCTCCTGCAAAAATACTCATAATCAGCGGTTTTTGCAGCTTCAGAAAAATATCGCCGCCGTTCTCAACAACCAACTCGTTGACGGCAAAGTTCTCCAGAAGCGTTTGCCCGACGATTTCGCTGAACAGGCCTGCCACCGCGGCCATAGGGCCAACACCGGCTTTTTCGGCTGCGGCTGCCATTTTTTTGGCTGTTTCCGGAGCGTTTTCATGTGCAGGATAGGGTTTCAGGCTTTTTTTGAAAAAGGGATCGGTCACGATATAGGCTTCCAGTTCATCGCGTATTTCCACGAGTTTAGCCAATGCCCGCTCAGCCATTTCTTTGTTGAAAGAGGCATGATCGATACCCACCCACAAATCGGAATCTTTGTATGTAATCACAAACGATTGGAAACGCTCTGTCGAAAAACTGTTGCGATAAGTCCGGGGCATGACGCCCCCTAAGCTTCCCAACGCTGAGAAAGACGAAAGCGCTCTCTCTTCCCCCTCCATCGGGGAAAAAGAGCCGGGTTTTCTTTGCTTATCTTTTTTCTTCATGTTATTTCAGATTCACTCATTTACCCTGCTTAAGTAGTTCAGGTTGAAGATCCCTGGCTCCTCCCTTCGGGGAGACCGGAAGCGGCTTCTAATCCCTGAAATCGATCTCGAACAGGTTCAGCGGGCAGGCCGGAACGCACAGTTCGCACACAATGCACTTTTCGGGATTGAAATCCAGCTCCCAGTTACTGTTCATGGTCAGGGCACCGGGAAAACAAACAGCCGTGCAGTTTCCGCAATTGATGCACTGCTGATGATTCCACCTGATTTTTTTATCGATCGGTTCGCAGCTTACCTGGTTTTCTTCCAGCCAGGCAATCCCTTTCTTCAGGTTATCGGCTGTACCTTCGAGCTCGAGCAACAGGCTGCCGGTTTTTCCCGGCCACACTTCGGCCTTCAGAATATTGATCCGGATATCGTAATCCTTTACCAGGTGATAGCTCAACGGCTTATCGCCGCTTTGCGCCGGAAACTTCAGGATATACCGCTTCTTTCTCATGATTCACCTCCTGTTTCTTTCAGCCCTTTCAGCGCCGTATTGGATGGAAAGGTCATGACCGGTTTTGTCAGTTCAAATTCGCCTTTTTGAATTTTCTCTTTCAGCAGGCCGGCAATCTTACGGGCCTTTTCCAGGCTCGAAACCGGCGCTGTGCGTACTTTTTTGCCGTTCACCTTAATATTTCCCGAACGAAGTTGTTCGTAATTGACACGTCCCAGCGCCGGGGTACCTTCGCTTCCGTAATCGAGTACGGTGGTTTCAATCTGTTCGTTACGGATCGAAAGCCGTCTGGCCAGGTCTTCGTCCAGCACCGGTATGGGAATGCCGATGCCCACGAAAAGGCTCACCCCGTATTTTTCGTAATAAGCAGCCCGCAAATATTCGGAACTCATTTTCTTTAAGTCGCCGATTACCGCGATGGTTGCCGAATTGCTGACCGGAACGCCAAACTCATTTTTTGGTTTGCTGGTGTTGAACTGCGTTCCGGGCCAAACCACATATCCCTCGGTTCCGCCCAGGAAGATCCGCGTACCCAGTCCGATGGTTCTGAATTCGGGGTCGTTCAACAGCGGGCTCAGTTCGCCCGAAGTCGAATAGGTGGCATTCCTGAGGTTCGGGAGCAGCGTACCCATGTAGGTATATTTAATCTTCTCGGTGGCATTTACCGCTACGTTGTAATTTTGATACGCATTGCGCGGGTTGAACAGAAACATTTCGTTCACCGTGTCTTTGCTGATTTTGGTTTTGATGTACTTGCGCGGATAACAATCCGTACCCTTTCCCCAGGCTTCCAGTTCCAGTTCTTTGCCATCTACCAAATCCTGAATAACATGCGCCCCGCCGTATTTGGGGTTATCCGGGTTGCAGGCCGTTGCGCCAATGTAGGTGTCAACGGCTGCCAGGCCTTCGTAAACCGGCACCCCATTCAAGCGGATTTTCTCCATGCGGATCGGCGGGTCGGCATGCCCAAAATTGATGAACGCGCCGCTGGAACACATCGCCCCAAAAGTGGCGGTAGTCACCACATCCACCCGCTTGACAATTTCGGCCGGCGACAGCTCCTTACCCATCGCCGACACTTCCTCGGCAGTCAGTACCACGGCCCTCCCGCTCCTGATTTTTTCGTTAATTTCTTCGTATGTCTTTTTGATACTCATCTCCTACTAATTTTTGTGTACTAAAGGCTGAAATACAACACTTCCGTCCCCAAACCGGGAACAGTTTCCGTTTATAAAATGAAAATAGGTGAAGCGCCGGTCAGCGCATACGGCTGTTGGAAAAGTGCATCCGGCTTAAGCGAAAAAGTCGTACAATACTATTTTTCAATCTGTTCATGTTGTTTTGGTTTCAATTATAATTCCGTTTCCGGCCGGGTTTTGGCACCGTTTCCGTCAAATTTTAAACGGATGGTTGCCAGAGTTTCACAGAGCCCGCTCTCTCCGCTCTTCGTTATAATCAAAAGTCCCGGTAATGAAGGGATAATTTGATAATTCCCGGCAAATGTAGTGTTAAAACTGATAATTATCAAATGATATCCGGATCAAATGAACAGATTGTTGTTTTCGGGCCCGAAGATCAATTTTATGATTCTTACGGTTGAATCTGTGAAAAACCAGTACGGCGAATGATTAATTTTTGTTTAATTTGTTTTGCCTAGAAATTTTTAAACAAAACAAGTCATGCATTACTCATTAAACGCTGTCCTTCTGTCTCTGTGCCTGATCTTATTCGCCTCGGCGACTCCTGAAAAAAATTCCTTCTTTACAGAGAAGTACCGCCCTCAGTTTCACTTTACACCCGAAGCCAACTGGATGAACGATCCAAACGGACTAATCTTTTTCGAGGGAGAATACCACCTGTTTTACCAGCACAACCCCTTTCAGAATGAATGGGGCTACATGAATTGGGGACACGCGGTGAGCGACGACCTGGTGAATTGGAAACACTTACCGATTGCCATTAAAGCCGACGAAGATTCGCGCGACAAGGAACGTTGCACCGCCTGGTCGGGATCGGCCATTATTGATCATAAAAATCTGACCGGACTTCAGCAGGGCGATCAGCCGGTGATGCTGATTTTTTACACCAGCTACCAGTGCGGTCAGCGTATGGCCTACAGCAACGACAAGGGACGCAGCTGGACAAAATACGACAAAAATCCGCTTATCCCTTTTGATGAACGGGATGACGCCCGCGACCCGAAAGTTTTTTGGCACGAGGCCTCGCAAAAACATGTGATGGTCATCTGGCGGAAACCCGATGGCGAAGAACGCAAACAGGGCATTTCGTTTTACACCTCCGAAAACCTGATTGACTGGGAGTACCAAAGTCATTTGCCCGGATTTTACGAATGCCCCGACCTGGTAGAACTCCCCGTAAACCGGCGGCCCGATGAAACCCGCTGGGTGATTTTCGATGGCGACGGGTCGTATTATATCGCCCAGTTTGACGGCGCCGTCTTTACACCCGAAACCATTAAGCTGAAAAGCGATTACGGCGCCAATTACTACGCCACCCAAACCTGGAACAACATTCCGGCTGAAGATGGCCGAACCATCCAGATTGCCTGGATGCGCGACGGAAACTATCCCGAGATGCCCTTTAACGGCCAAATGAGCTTTCCCTGCGAACTGTCGTTGAAAACTTATCTCGACGGCATGTACCTGCTCCGGAAACCGGTCAGCGAAATCAGTAACCTGTACGGAAAACCGGTCGTCATCGAAAACAAAAACCTGATCCCGGGCCTCAACAAAAATCTGCTGAGCAAAGTGAAAGGCGATTGTTTTCACATCATCGGGACCTTCGACCTGAAGTCGGTCAACAGCTTTGGCTTTATGGTCCGCAATTCGAAAAATAATGCCGGAACGGAAATCCGGTACGATGCGACCAAAAATACGCTGAGTTGCCTGGGTAAAACAGCCGTATTGAAACCGGAAGACGGAAAAATAAAACTTGAAATCCTGCTCGACCGTACTTCCATTGAACTGTTCGGGAACGACGGACGGGTGGTGATGTCAAGCTGCTTTACGCCTGAACCGGATGCCACGGAAATTGTTTTATACAATACCGGGGGAGAATTGCTGGTCGACAAACTTGAGATTTATCCGCTAAAATCAATCTACCCCGTAAAATAATTGTTTTTTTCACCAGAAAAAGAGGAAGGCAATCAACAGGCTTTCCTCTTTTTTTTTCGGGTGGAATACGCTACCTTCAATTCAAATTAAAAAACACCGTTATGGTTAAGAAGAAAAAAAAGAAAAACGACCTGAGCCGGTCATTCAACAAGAAAAACCTCAAAAAAGCCATACTCACCGTTCTGTACGAGAACCCTCAAAAAACATATAACTACAAGCAGTTGGCCACCGAACTGAACGTGAAAGATGCCGAAATCCGCCGGATGATTAACATGGCTTTGGAAGAGCTGACCGAAAACGAGACCCTGGAACAGGTGCATCGCGGAAAATTCAAGCTGAAATCGCGCGGAGGTTATGTTTGCGGACGGGTGGAACTGCAACCCCAGGGTTTTGCCTATGTAACGGCCGAAGAAGTGGACCAGCCGATACTGGTGTCGCAGCGTAACCTGAACCACGCCATGGACGGCGATAAAGTAAAGGTTTACCTGTACGCCCACCGGAAAAAACACCAGCTCGAAGGCGAAGTTTCGGAAATTGTTGAGCGGGCAAAAACCACTTTTGTCGGACTTATTGAAAAGTCAAAACATTTTGCTTTCCTCATCCCGGTCGGTAAAGTAGGCTTCGACCTGTTTATCCCGCTCGAAAAGCTCAACGGGGCCGAAGAAGGACAAAAAGCCATCGGGCGAATTACCGAATGGCCGGCCAAGGCAAAAAATCCGTTTGGCGAAATTGTTGAAGTGCTGGGCAACGCAGGCGAAAACGACACCGAGATGCACGCCATTCTGGCCGAATTTAACTTGCCCATCCGCTTCCCCGAAAATGTGCTGAAAGCGGCCGAACGCATCCCGCTCGAAATACCCGAAGAGGAAATAAAAAACCGGCGGGATATGCGCGATGTGACCACCTTCACCATTGACCCGGCCGATGCCAAAGATTTTGACGACGCCCTGTCCATCCGGCAACTGAAAGATGATGTCTGGGAAGTCGGGGTCCACATTGCCGATGTCAGTCATTACGTGAAACCCAACAGCATCCTCGACGACGAAGCCTACGAACGGGCCACTTCGGTTTACCTGGTCGACCGCGTGGTGCCCATGTTACCCGAAAAACTCTCGAACGGGGTGTGCTCGCTGCGGCCGAACGAAGACAAGCTTTGCTTTTCGGCAGTATTTCAACTGAACAACCAGGCCGAAGTTCTGAAAGAATGGTTCGGGCGGACCGTCATCCATTCCAACCGGCGGTTTGCCTACGAAGAAGCGCAGGAAATTATCGAAACCGGCGCAGGCGACCTGAAAGACGAGGTTCTTAAGCTAAATGAGTTAGCCCGGTTATTGCGGTCGAAGCGGTTTAAAGACGGCTCCATCGCATTTGATCGCATCGAAGTGAAATTCGAGATCGATGAAACCGGAAAACCCCTTTCGGTCTTCTTTAAAGAAGCCAAAGAAAGTAACCAGCTGATTGAAGAGTTCATGCTGTTGGCCAATAAAAAGGTGGCCGAATTTTGTGGTAAAGTGAAACACGGTAAAGGCGAACGGACCTTTGTTTACCGGATTCACGATAAACCCGACCCCGAAAAACTGGAAAATTTCAATCACTTCATCAATAAATTCGGTTACGGCATTCTGACTACCACGCCCCGGATGATTTCGAAATCGTTGAACTCGCTGATGGAACACATCCAGGGAAAGAGCGAACAGAATGTGATTGAAACCCTCGCCATCCGGTCGATGGCCAAAGCGGAATATTCGACCCGGAACATCGGGCACTATGGCCTCGGATTTGACTATTACACCCACTTTACCTCGCCCATCAGGCGCTACCCCGATGTGATGGTACACCGCCTGCTCGAACGCTATCTCGACGGCGGACGATCGGTGAATGGCCAGAAATACGAAGAACACTGTAAACATTCCTCCGAAATGGAGAGCCGGGCAGCCAATGCCGAACGCTCGTCGATTAAATACAAACAGGTGGAGTTTATGAAAGACCATATTGGCGAGACATTTCCGGGGGTTATTTCGGGTGTGACCGACTGGGGCATTTATGTCGAACTGGAAAACAAATGCGAAGGCATGGTGCCCTTACGCGAGCTGGACGACGACTTTTACATTTTCGACGAAAAGAATTATTGCCTGGTCGGCCGCCACAGCCGTAAAACCTATCAACTGGGCGAAGAAGTCAGGGTCGAAATTATACGAGCCAACCTCGAAAAGAAACAGCTTGATTTTAAACTGGTTAACGAGTAGTATTTTTACCTCCTGAAATTTTATTTGAAAAAAGTCGAAAATTTGAATTATATTTACACTCCGTAATTTAAAACGCCCTATTTATGGTGATGAACCTCGACAACGGGACCAATAAAAGAGATGCCAACCGCGAAAACATCTTGAAGATTGCCCAGGATATTTTCAGCAAATACGGCTACAAAAAAACAACACTTGACGATATCGCCAATGCTGTCAGAAAAGGTAAAAGTTCTCTGTATTATTATTTCGAAAGTAAAGAAGATTTGTTTCAGGCCGTTATCCTGAAAGAAGTTGACGTATTGAAACGGGAACTGGAGAAGGTGGTGATGCGGAATACCGACCCGGTTGAAAAACTCAGGGAATATATTCTCACCAAGTTAACCACCTTCAGGGGACTGGCCAATTTTTACAATGCCCTCGAAAGCGACATTACCGCCATCGAATTCATCGAAAACATCAAACAAAAGTACGAGCAGGACGAAATTCGCATGATCAAGCGTATTTTGATTGAAGGAGTCAGAAAAAACGCTTTTGAAGTGTACGATTTCACCTTGGTCTCTATTGGGATTACAACAGCCATCAAAGGATTGGAAATGCCGTTGACCGCCGGAGATTACGGCGCCAGAAACCTGGAAAAAAGCGTGGATAACATCCTTAAAATCCTGTGCTACGGGATTATGAAAAGATGATGACGACTGCTTATTCTTCTAAAACCGGTCAATGCGCTTTTTCGTAACTAAAAGCTTTCACGTAAAACAGATCCGTAATTTTCACGCTTTTAATACACGATGAGAACTGTTGATACAGGGGTTCAAACAGTACGCCGTACTGCTCCTGGAATTTCTTTTCCTGCTCCAGAAAAGTAATCATATCGGCCGCATACGACCACGAAAACAAGGTAGGCAGGTTCACACCGATTCCCGCCTCTCCGTAGTACCACGAATCCCGGTAATCATGCGCTGCCAGTATTTTATTCGCTTCCCTGATCACCTCTTTCAGTTCGTTTTGTTTGTGCGAAACCAAGTAGAACTCCTGCATCTGACAAAATTCAAATCCATGAGCTTCGGTAGCCGGATTTTCGGGCTCATAACACAAGCCCTTTTGCGTGGTCATGGTAAACGAAAAGTTATTCAGCTTGGTTTTACCAAACTCCCGGGCTTTATAATCTCCCCATTTACCCATCAGCTCGTCCCAGGCCAACCTGATCTGATCAATCTCATTCACCGACTGAAGAGGATACCAGACCTGGTATTCCATTCCCCGGGTGGCCCATACGTAAAAAGCAAAAGGGAAATCATGCTCTTTCGCCAGCTCTGCCAGCTCAATACTCATCCCCCGGTATTCATCCAGCCGGGACGGATCAACGGTTTCAACAAAACAATACCACAACTGGCCGGCTGTAGGCTTCTCCTGCGGTTGAGCGAAAGCGGGCAGCACGAACAGTAAGATCATATAAAACCAAAAATGTGTTTTCATTTGATTGTGCTTAGGTTATAATAAAATGCACGTTTTAGGGTGAAGGCCACCTGAATATCGAGGTAAGTTGATGTTCAGAATGAGCAAATTACGACTTATTTAAAACAAATCAAAATGAATATTATCCCCGGCAGGGAAGTCGCTTTTAGAATATTTTGCTTTCTGTAATGAGCGTCTTTCTAAATCATTTGATGTGGAACCCTCCACTGCCCTCCCTTTTAAGCTACTCTTTACTCATTAATACGCGAGATGTTTTAACCGGACCTTCTGTATCCTTCTTTTCGGGAAGTGGTTGATTTCGGCCAGTCGTAAGCGGGTGAGACATCTTATAACGTTTAAAAGCGATTTACTTATCCGGCCCGGAGCTACTTAGCCCGGCTCTTCAGTTCGTTTTTTCTGCTCTTAATCATTTCTTGACCATGTCTTGAGGTACAGGTAATCTGCATCTGAAATTTGTTTATTAATTTAGACCAATTAAAAACAATTAATTCTCCCATGTTAAACCGGCATTTCGTGCATAAAACCCGCTAAATCATGAAAAAAACGCTGTTTGTCCTCTTCCTGGCCGTACTTTTCGCCCTTCCGGTAAAGTCGTATAGCCAATCTGGCGTCAGAGGAATTGTTTACGAAGACCTCAACAAAAACAACCGCAAAGAACGAAACGAAAAAGGAATTCCCGGCGTTGCCGTTTCAAATGGGACGGAAGTAACCGAAACCAATTCAAAAGGCGAATACGAGCTGCCTGTTTCGGGCGACCAAATCATTTTCGTGATAAAACCTTCCGGTTATACTATTCCGGTGAACGAATACAACCAGCCGCAGTTCTTTTACATCCATAAACCGCAGGGATCGCCACAGCTGAAATACGAAGGCACAGCGCCCACCGGAAAACTCCCCCGATCGGTTGATTTTGCCCTGATCGCCTCCGAACCCAAAGACAGTTTCAGGATGCTGGTTTTTGGCGACCCACAGCCCTACACCCGGGAAGAAGTCGATCTCTTTTACAAGGGCATCGTTTCGGAGCTACGCGAAGTGAAGGGGGTCGATTTCGGACTCAGCCTGGGCGATTTGGTCGGCGACAATCTCGATCTTTTTGTCCCCTATAAAGAGGCCATTAAACCAATCGGTATTCCCTGGTACAACCTGATGGGAAACCACGACATGAACTACGATGCCGAAACTGACCAGCTGGCCGATGAAACATTCGAAAAGCATTTCGGGCCGGCCAATTACTCCTTTAACCACGGGATGGTGCATTTCATTATCCTCGACAACATCCTTTATCCCGATCCGCGCGATGGGAAAGGCTACTGGGGCGGGTTCCGCGACGACCAGCTCAAATTTATTGAAAACGACCTGCGACTGGTACCCAAAGACCACCTGATTGTGTTGGCCTTCCACATCCCGATCAGCGAACCCGACGAAGGCGACTCGTTCCGCGACGACGACCGGAACCGGCTGTTCGAACTGCTGAAAGATTTTCCCAACACGCTGTCGCTGTCGGCCCATACCCACCTGCAACGGCAGGATTTCTTTTTCGGGGACGACGGCTGGCTGCAACAGAAACCGCACCACCACTACAATGTAGGCACTACCTCGGGCGACTGGTACAGCGGCCGGCTGAACGAGCAGGGTGTCCCTGCATCGACCATGCGCGACGGAACCCCGAAAGGATATGCCTTTTTGAGCTTCAGTAAAAATGAATACCGGGTGCAGTACAAGGCAGCCGGCAAACCGCTGGATTACCAATTCGAAATTTTCGCCCCGAAGCTGGTTGAACAGAACAAAAGAACCTCGGCAGGCATTGTGGTGAACTTTTTTATGGGCAGCGAACACGATTCGGTGTTTTACCGCATCGACGATAAGCCCTGGCAAAAAATGACCTACTTCAGCGATTACGACCCCTCGTACCTTCACCTGCTGCACGAATGGGATTTTACCGAAGAACTGCTGGACGGACGACGGCCTTCGAACCCCACCGCCAGTAAACACCTGTGGCGGGGCTCACTGCCCGTCAACCTCGAAGTGGGAGAACATATCATTGAAGTAAAAGTCACCGACCGGTACGGGCAAAGTTTTCAACAAACAAAAACCTACCGCATTGCTGCGAAACCATAAACCGGCTTACTTCTTTTTTTCCGGCACGGTTTTGTTCTTCTCCGGATGAGAAACCGAAATGTTTTTTTGCAGAATGATTGAATTGGGCACCGTGATGCGGTCGCCCTCGGGCGATACGATATGCACAAAAAAGAAGGTGACATCGTTCACAATGCCTTCAATCACAAAATCCTTCTCAAGAATCCGGATGTGGTCGCCCAGGCGCAGGGGGTGGTTAAAGTAGAGAATCAGGCCCGAAGTAACGTTAGAGAGGATAGACCATTGGGCAAAAAAAGCGATGCCCAGGATAGTGACCACCGACGATAAAAACAGCAGCACTTTCTCCTTATCAATCCCCCAGATAGCAATCAGCGCCACCAGGGCGCTCATGATGAGGAAGAAGTTCATGATTTTCACCGTGAGCCGGCGCCGCTGCAAGGAGAAATGAAAGGTCTTCAGCGTTTTATTGATTGAATGCCGGATAAAAAACCGGATCGACAACAACAGCGCCAGCACCACAACGGTTTGGATAATTTCTATTTTATATGTTTCCATCTGATTCGTTTGTTTCAAACAAAAATAAGCAAAAGCATCGTTCTTTTACGTGCGGACTGAACAGGTATCAGGGAAATTGCTTTTAGAATATTATGCTTTCTGTTATGAGCTTTTTTTAACTTATTTGATGTGGGATCCTCCCCTGCCCTTTTTAAGCGACTCTTTATACATTTTAGATCGTTAAAAGCGATTTCGCTGAACGGGTATACCGTAAAAGTCTAATCACCAACCGGCGACCGGTGGGCTGTTATCCCCCGATTACCCGGATCTGTTTCCATTTGCTGCCCCTGAACCGGAAAATCAGCACGGTGCAAAACAGCAGGAACATGATAACCAGCAGCAGCCAACTTGTTGCAACGGGCAGGTGCAGGATGTTCAGGCTCAGGTACAACACCGGAACAATCAGCCAGTGCATGCTTACCGAGGCAATCATCGTAAAATGGGTATCGCCGGCGCCGCGCAAAGCGCCTACCAGCGCCACCATAATGGCTTCGGCCAGCACATACAAAGCCGCTATGCGAACCATAGCTACCGCCACCGGCACCGCCTCCTCAAAAACAGCGCTCGGCTCAAGGGGGTGGAATACCCGAACCAGCGCTTCAGGAATCAGTACAAAAAGGGCGAGGATGACGATCGAATAAAAAATTCCGGTTTTGATCGCCGAGATAGCCGACCGGTGCGCCATATCGGGTTTCCCGGCGCCCATATAACGGCCCACGAGGCTCATAACAGCCATTTCAATGCCCAGCAGGGGAATAAACGAAACCAAGTCCCAGTTGAACATGATGGTCGACGCCGTAGCCACCATTTCGCCCTGCGAATGGAACAAGGCAATCATGGTGGTAAAAGCGAGGAAATTCAGGAACATCTCCAGCCCGGCAGGATAACCGTAATAAAGCAGCCTTTTCATAATTTGCCAGTCGAACCGGAACGATCTCATCACCGAAAAGCCCAGCCGGTTTTCACGTCTGAAATAGGCCCCGACCAGAACCAGCAAGGCAAAAAAAGCGCCCGAAACAGTTGCCAGTCCCGCCCCTTCAATGCCCATGACCGGGAAACCCAGTTTCCCGAAAATCAACACATAATCGAGTCCCACATTCACAATCATGGCAACAATTGTGGCTGTCATCACCACTTTAGTTTGGCCAATGCCCGTGAAATAACAACCCAGCGTGTAACGCATCATGGTGAAAACCCCTCCCCAAGCCAGGATATTGAGGTATTGCACCTGGTAGCCCGCCTGCGACTCAGGAATATTCATCAGGTCGAAATAGCCGACAGCCAGCGGCTTCAGCAGCAGGATGACCGGCCAGGCCAGCAGGGTGACCAGGACGGCCTGAAAGGCAGCCCGGCTGGAATGATGGTTCTCCCCCGCCCCGAAATACTGGGCCACCAGCGCGGTGGAATAACCGGCCAGTCCAATGAAAAAGAACATGAGCATCTGCATGGTCACGCCCCCTCCCATCGCCGCATTCATTTGCTCCGAACCCACCCGGGCCAAAAACAGCCGGTCGGTAAAGGTCATCACCCCGTCGCAGGCCGTAGAGATAATCATTGGGACCGCAAGGGTCAGTAATTCTTTGATACCGCCGGCCTCGCGGTAACCGGCAAAGTAATTTCGTAGGATGGTCATGTGAAAGTAGCTTGTTTATTGTTTTCAGGATCCACAAAGATAAGGACAGAAAACCAACCAAAGGGTTGCGTGAGGCAGGTATTTTAATAAAAAAAACAGGTCGCGCAGTTTGTAACCG
This sequence comes from Gaoshiqia sp. US2, assembly GCF_059705485.1. NCBI lineage: Bacteria > Pseudomonadati > Bacteroidota > Bacteroidia > Marinilabiliales > Prolixibacteraceae > Gaoshiqia > Gaoshiqia sp. US2. Next base: position 51,800 of record NZ_AP048550.1, read on the forward strand.
CGTATTCAAACCATCGCCGGTTAAAAACCGGCACACCCGGGATGCCAGCTTTTCCTTTTCTATCCGAAACGGTTGTTACTGGGGTAGTTTCAGAAAACAGAAATCAATGCCTAAAAATTATACCGCATTACCTTACGCTGACAACAACCGTAAGCATTCGGCCTGCCACGTATACTGAATTTTCTCTTAGACCGGGGATACCAGCCTGAGATTTGGAATTTTCTAAGTTCTACTGGAATCTCTTGGAATTAGTTGGAGTTTTCTGAAAAACTCTGGCATTTGTTGGATTTTTTCCAACGGTGTGGCAAAAGGTCGGCCAAGTCTAAATCGTAGTTGTTGTTGTACAATGAGATTCTGGTAAATACATCGGTCAACCATTCCCGGGGATTCACATCACTGGCTTTACAGCACCCCAGCAGGGAATACATGATGGCAGCATTCTCTGCCGACTCATGATTGCCACAAAACAAATACCCCTTTCTTCCTACGGCCAGTGGCCTGATGGCATTTTCGGCCAGGTTGTTGTCAGGCAGGTAGCGGCCATCCAAATGATAGCGGGACAGACGCATAAAAAGATTGTAGGTATAAGCCAGCGCTTTGCCCATTCTACCACCCGGCAGCGCTTTAGGGTAATATCCTTCAATCCATTTTTCAAAGGCACGCATAATTGGATAGGCCAGCCGTTTTCGAAGTTCAGCTCTTTGCCGGAAATCCATTTCCTGGTCAGTGGCCATTTCTTCAACTTGATAGAGTTTGGCTATTTGTGCCAATGCATACCCTGCTCCGGCTTTGTCTTCGGGAAGACTTTCGGAGAATTTGCGGCGCGCATGCGCCCAGCAACCCAGGAGCAAAACACCTTTCTTTTGCTCATAGATTGAGTATGCCTGATAACCGTCGGTTTGAACAGCTCCCTGGTAATTTTTCAAAAGATCAACCACTACTTTCCCGGCCCGGGAGCCTTTATCGTAGTGAAAGAAAACAAGGTTGTCCATTACCGAGCGGACCATCCACAGGTAAGCTTTACTGGCTTTGTGCTTTTCGTTATTGATAACCGGGATGGTGCTTTCATCAACCTGGATGTAGTCGGATGCCAGAATGAGTTCTTTTAAGCGAAGATAAAGCGCCCGAAGTAAATCGCTGCTGCCCTGGAACCAACCATTAACGGTTGATGCGGGCAATCTTACCCCGACCATCTTTAATATGGCAATCTGACGATGAAAAGGCAGGTGGTAAAAATATTTGTTCATCATCAGCTCGGCCAACAACGAAGGGCCGGCATTGCTTCGGGGTAAAGGCAACAGTGGCATGGATGCAATACGGATAGCCGGGTTTTCCTTCCGGTCCTGTTCATTCGTAATATTTTCTTCTCCTGCTGATTGCTTTACGGCGTATTTTGGGCGTTCTATCCGGCGTACATAAATCTCGCCGGGTTTGTGTTCAAGTATTTCTGTTACTTCCTCGCCAATGCGTACCCAGTTATCCTGGACTCCTTCGGGCTCTATTACTTCTATCTCCCGCCTGAGGTGGTCTGGAAGCGGCTGGCGAACAGCGTTCTTTTTCTCTCTTTCAGGCTTGCGCCGTTCATACTCGATTAACTCTTTCTCTGCATCTTTTATGGCGATCTGTTCTTCAGAAAGTACATCCAGGCCATCCCAGTCAATCTTTCTTTGATTGGGATCTTCTGCAATATGCTTTTCGCTGGATTTCCCAAAAAACTTGTGGCGAAACCAGGCCAGCTGATCGGTAAGCTTATGGATTTGCTGGTCTTTTTGAGCTACGACAACCTCGAGTTTCTGATTTTTGGACTCCAGGGCTTCCAAGGCCCCGTTATCGACTTTTCGCAACCGGGAAAGCTCCTGGAAGAGCTCATCACGTTCCTGAAGAAGCTCCTGGATTAACACATCTTTACCGGTTGCAAAATCGCTCATTTACCACTGTTTGATTATGAGCGTAAAGATAGTAAAATCAAGGCTTTCAGCCAATTTTTGGTGCCTGAAAAAAACTAAAAAAGTGCTTCGCTTTGTCGCTTTTTCAAGAGCCTTTTTTTAGGCTTCACATTTTTTACAATCATCATCAAATCGTGCCAATCAATGGACTGAGATGTGAGGGCTTCACCGAAGGTGGGAAGCTTAAAAACCCCACTTTCAAGCTTCTTGTGATAGATAACCAGGCCACCGTGCTCCAGGTGCAGAATCTTCATGATGGTGAGTCTTCGGTTGACAAAAATGAAAACCTCACCGCTTTGAACATCGCGTTTCATGACCGAGCTTACGATGCCACTGAGGGTGTAAAAGCTTTTGCGCATATCCACCGGTGCCGGATAAAGAAAGTACTTTAACGTGAGTTTTGGATATAAACAGCTATTAGTTAATAACTTATGATAGTTCAATAGAGATTGTATTTAAAAAAATGGGAGCTTTTAAGTGCAAAACATAAAACAAAGCTCCCATGACAGAAAATTTGGAACTAAAATTAATTGAAATTTTTTGTTGTGCCGATGATTTCTGCCAACAATTTGAGAAAGAAATAGAGCATAAATTAATACCCGTGGTATTGCAAAACAAAAAATCCAAAGTCCCCTGCGGGTTATCAATGAGTGAGATGATGGCCGTTGAAATGTTTTACCATTTACAGGGGAGCAAATGTTTCAAATATTATTACAGGTACTTTGTAGAGGTACACCTGAAAGGCTATTTTCCAGGCTTGCCTTCCTACAACCGTTTTGTCCAACTCAAACCCAGGATGCTGCTATACCTTTTTTGTTTTTTGCTGGCCTGCAGGATGGGGGCAGTTACCGGAACTTATTACATTGATTCGGCCAAACTGGTGGTTTGCCATAACCTGCGGATACATTCGCACAAGGTTTTTAAAGGGCTGGCCAAAAGGGGGAAGACCTCGACAGGTTGGTTTTTTGGCTTGAAACTGCATTTGGCCATCAACCAGTTTGGGGAGATTGTTTCCTTCATTATAACCCCCGGAAATGTGGCGGACAACAACCTTGAATTGGGCGTCAAGCTATGTAAAGGTCTGTGCGGAAAGCTTTTCGGGGACAAAGGCTACATTAGTGAAAAGCTCCGGGAAGCATTGGCAAGACAAGGGCTCCTGTTGATTACAAAAACCAAAAAGAACATGAAAAATAAGTTAATGTTTTTCGAAGACAAGAGGTGGCTGCAAAGCCGGGGGGTGATCGAATCGGTCATCGATCTGCTAAAGCATATCTGTGATATAGAGCATTCAAGACACAGAAGCCCGGTAAATGCGATGGTCAATGTCCTGGCAGGCCTTGCTGCATACTCGTTCCTTGACCATAAACCATCGGTTAAAAATAAGAATATAAGGTTCCGGGAGTATTTATTCCTGAACTATTTACCATTAGTCGCTTAACCCAAAACTCACGTTACTTTAGCTTACCATGTAAATGAAACATCCGGCTCTAATCAAACAGGTGAACAATGGCTTTTAGCAAATGCATATCGGCCTTATCTCTTATCATCATTTTTGTACCGTTGGGAAACACAAACTCGATGGGAGCCTGATTGCCTGGGATACCGGAACTATTGATGGGAGCCTGGATTGTCCGCCGACTGGCAACCGGTAAGTTGGAATCAAAGACCAGCGGAACAAAACTCCCGGGCTGATGCCGCGACATCTCACCCAATTGTTTCTTCCAGTAGTAGAATGTGGAAGGGGCAAAGCCCTGGTTGGAACAAAAGTCCTTTACGTTCAAGCCCGACTCCTGATACTCCTGGAAGAGCTTCTCAAATGTTGATCGTGTCATCCTCATTTTTTTCCATCAAAGAAACGGCGAGATCCCCTGGCTGGCAATATGTATTACGCCGAATGCTTACCAACAACCGAAACGGGCGGGTGGCGCGGTTTGTAACCGCGCATTCTTTCAACCGTCGGTTAAAAACCGACGCACCCGGGGGCCGGACTGTACACCACGGGCACTTTGCAGACAGCCGGAAGAACAGGAAAACGGTTGGAAAACGAAAGAGTTGAGCTACCCGCATTGACAAGGGAAACGGTGAGGTTCAGCCTTCAAAGCCAAACCTTTTTAATCTTATGAGATTAGTTGCAGCATATTTCTTTGCTCTAATATCAAAAGGCTGTTTATTGTTAGCCACGTTCCACAAATATCTGAAGTGATGATCCATCAGCTTTTTATTTTTCCTATCCCAGTCAACCATTTTCTTAATCAGATCAAGTGTAATTTCTATTTCATTCCCAGCGGTTGCAGTTTCTGTTGTGATTAAATCCTCGTCAGTTTCAAAAAGTAATTCAGGTACATTCTCAACTACAATATCAATAATTTTTAGACCTGTGATCCGCTCATAGTCGCTAACTTTTGATTTATTCCTAACTCTGCCTGAAATTGTTAATGCGGTATTCCTTTGTTGCTGGGTAAGTTTTCCAGCAACTAATCCCCACTGTTCAATTTTATCCCAGATTCTAAAAGGAATTGATTTTATCTTTTCAATATCTTCTTTTATTTGCTGATTCTCAGAATCTGAATCTGTGATTTTTCGCCTTAACGTCTGATTTTCGGGATTAATAAAATCATCTTTTACTAACTCAAGATCACAACTTATAGATGAATTTTTAAGGGCATTCCAGCATTCCTCCTTTTTCGCCCATTCACCATATAATGAACCGGGTGCATTGGATTTAATAAATCCTTCAACCTTCACCATTAAATCATAAAGCAGACTTGAAAAGTGTTCTGAGATTCTTTGATTTTTCCAGATTTTATAAAGGTCAAGTTTGTAATTTGATAAATATCCAAAATATGCAATAGTATAAGGTACGGTTAAATATCGCATATCTCCGATAGCATTTGGCTTTACTCCGTAAATTTTCTCAGCTGAACGAAAAAGAATTGCCTTTGCAACAGTATCCTCAAAATAAATGTTGTCAGGATTTTTAATTTCGTTGTAGTTAATAAACTGTACATAGTTTTTTTGACCACCACGAACGACAATATGAGGACCAACTACTAATTTTCTTCCTTCAACTATTTCCTGATATGTATTTTGATATTTTGCCAGTTCCTCTTTGGTAAAAAGTTGATTCCGGGGATTCATCAAATCAAAAGCCGTTTGCCTTGTTTTTGTAAAACCATCTTTAATCCGGGCGTTTTTATGTTGACCCCTTGCACGTTCATAAAACCATTTCGTTTGATTAGTTTTTCCAGGAATATGTGGTGTAACCAAACTCCTTGATAATTTCTCCAAAGCAATATGGAAAGGTCTATTAGAGCTTAAGTCAGAGATAGAAACTTTATTTTGGGTATTTGCATATTCTGAAATCCGGGAAACGATTTCGCCAAAATTGATTCTGTTTTTAATCACAGAAAACTTAACCTGAACATTAATTCCGGAAATATCAGCTTTATCTTTTTTAAAAGTGTGAAAAATGGATGCAGTTGTTTGGCCTCCATTAACAATTTGAAAATCCTTAATCTTTCTTATAAATTTACCTCCATGTAAGTTTTCAATTTCAATTTCTTCAGCCGTTGCAGCCAAACCATTATTAAATGCCAGAAACATATGAGGTTCATTGAGAATTGTTGTTCTTATTCCTTTATTAATCTTGCCTGTAAATTGCAAAAATGAACGAACATTCTGTTCAAGTAAACGTGAGCCAAATCTCTCATACATTGTTGCTAATGCTGCTCCTGGAATAATTGCAAGATATGATTGATATTCTTCGTTGATTGTGGAAGATTCAATACAAGGAACATCAAAACCCTCTGCTTCGAAATCAATTTCAATTGGTATATGGGATTTTTCAGAAACGTTATACAAGTATTCTATGTCAATCACCCTGTAAAAGAAAGGATACCCATGAATCTCAATAGAGGAAGGTATTGTTCCGGTATATAATCCATCTGTTAATATTATTGCATTAACACGAACCAAACCAGATTTAATTTCCTGTGAATTACTTAATGTATGCGCAAAATCAAATATTGGAGAAGATTCTTCAATCTCGTTAACGTAATCTTTGTAAATTCCCTTTCTGAAAAAATTGGCAATTCTTTTTGATGAAGTGTCAATCTCATCTTTTGAAATTTTTGCAGGTTCATCTGTGCCCCTGAAAACTGTAATGAATAAATCAATCGTTTCATAATTATCAGAAATAGAATAGGCATTTATTTTATGCTGATTCTTCGTACCTAAAGCTTTTTCATCGTATGCCACCCTTACATTTTCTGTTTCACCTGCTTCCGCCAGCAAATCAACAGCCCATTCAGTAAATAACTCTTCCATACTACCACCTTCATCGCGACTAACCTGAAGGTTTTTTATTTCCTGAAGTGTATTTTGATAAAATCTGTTTAGTTCGGAGTTTTCGTAAGTTGCCATGTTTAGTTTAGATTATTATATATTTCTGTTTCGGTTGTTAGGTATTTTTGACAATTATCGACAATGATTGAATACTTGACATCACCGACACCGGGCTTTATTTCATTTTCCTCAATTCTTGGAAATTCTCCTTCAATTTTATAAAAGGAATCTTGTCTGATGAAATAACCAGTATCCTTATATATATCACGATGATGATTAAAATAACCAACATCTAAAAGCTTGTTATTAAAGCTATTTAAAGCACTATAATCTGTTCTTAACAATTCTGAAATTGAATCAACTATCTGATTTAAAGATTCACCATCCTGATGCCGGACATCAAGCGAGATATGATATAAATAAAGATTTTGAATATTACTTAAATCAAGTTGTCTTTCGCTGCTTATATGAATTTTCTGGTGATTATTCCCATGTGTAGTTTTAACTTCCAGCGCTGTAATTCCAATTTGAAAGTCTCTGATTTCCTTTGCAGGTCCGGTCCATGAATTTAATACTTTATAAAAGTCGGGATTTGCAATTAAAAAATTTCTTAGGAAGTATAATTCACCATATAATCCTCTTTGTTCCTGAGGCGTAAGCCCAACCGAATTTAATTTATCAAATAGCGATTTCCATTTCTCAAATCTATTTAATATTGCTTTTAAAAGCTGAATTTGGTTGGTAAATGAAGAAATACTCAAAATCAAATCCTCGCATAGAACCGAAAAAATATCCCTGTGTTCAGAATTCACCAATTTAAAAATCAGATAATTCTTTTCAATATTGGCTTCATCGGGTATAATTTCAACATGAATATCCCTCAAATTTGAAAATGACGACAGATTTATATGAATTGAATTGTTTAAAGAGGCGGCAACACATCGAAAATTTTCCGGTGATTTTAACGCCACAAAAACATCCGGCAGCACATTTCCAGAATATCTTCTAATGAGCAATCCATGTGTAAATGACCTGTCATTCTCAAGATCATTCCAAATTTGTTCAATCTTCGTCATCGTCTTCTTCTTCAGATTCATAAACATCTTCTAAATCAAAGTTTTGTAGCAACTGCCGATTAACAGCATACGTTACAGCATCATCATTGTCAGTTCCGGGGAAACTGATTGCATAGCCAACTATAGGTTTGGATAAATCCGCTATTTCTGCACCTTCAGGATTTAAAAAATACAGTAAGAGTAGTACCTTGTCCGGTTTTCTTATTTGATTCCTAACCCAATCACCGTTTAGCGTTAATGGCTCACCAGTAGTAACACCTTTCTTTTCTCTCCAGATTCTGATGGAAGCTTGACTGGCTATTTCTTTTTCATTTTCTGTCAAATCGATAAATTCATCATCGGGACTTATTATGTGTGACTTTTTAATGTAATAAAGGTTGTCAGTTGATTCCTGAGCCTGAGTTCTTTTGATCAGATTAATATTAACCTGTTCATTAACCATAAAACTGATGCCTTGTTGTTTCGTAATTAATCCTATATTCCACGATTTTAGTTCACTATTACGATATTTAAAATCTATAAACTTCAATAAATTTTGCGGGGCAGCCGATTTTAAATTGTCATATAATTCAAATCCGGAAAGAAATTGTTTTACGGAGTCAATATTGATATTTCGCCATAAGTAATAATTTGAATCACGTTCAAAATTATTACCCATAGAGTTTATAAAGGCGACTGTATTTTTTAGATTCTTTTCAATGATTTCCGGCTTTTTACTTAACTCATAACTTTCAATCAATCTCCCTGACCAAGAAATCCTTACTTCTTCTGCTCTCCTGATTTTATTTGATGCTGAAATTTGTAATACTCCCGGATGAGTGCGGACTCGTAATGCATATTGTTCGGGAGTACTACCCGCAACATCGGTCATATAATCAAATTCATTTCTAAGTTCTTCACTGGCAAGGGCAATATGGCAGAACCATTCATTCAGCTCCCGACTTGTAAATAATCTGCACAAATCAACATATCCAGGCCGGTACCCAAACCATCTACCCATTTGCATGAGTGTATCGTACATTCTTGATGCCCGTAAATAGTAACTAACAGAAAGACCTTCCAATGTTAATCCTCGTGATAATTTATCCCCTCCGATTGCGATTACAGATAATCCATTCTTATTATCAAAGTAATTCAAGGCATCTGCTGAACCACCATTAATTTCTCTAACCTGAATTTTTGAGGCTGCACTGTTAAGGTGAGGAATTACTTCTTCCCAATTGTGAACTTGAATGTGTGGGTCAATCTCTTCCAGTTGAGAATCAAGTATCAATTGGGAAGTTGTAGGATATGATTTGTATGTTTCAATATCTGTTTCAAATGCATGTTTTATTTCCTCAATAACTGAAGGAATGTTCATTTCAATACCTCTCCGATAAAAATCGAAAATATTTTGGACAATATCTCTTATTTGTCGTTGCCAGTTAACAAACCTGCTAACATGAATAAGCATTGAATTGTGCACATTTTCCTGCCCCCTTAATCTTCTAATTGCACATGTAATAATAAAGCATTTTATTGCCGTCGATAAAGAATCCGGGGCATCGTGAGGTAATAGATCCGAGCTGCGGTGACCATTTGGAACAAAATTTTGAAAATCATCGATTCTTCTTACTATTGGCAAAACCGTATCAGATAATTCATCTTCTTCAACAAGTTGAAAACCAAAAACTTTATCTGGTCCGACATAATTAGAAGGAGCAGGTAAATTAATTATAAAATCTCTAGGGAAAAGTTCATCCTCCTGTATTGGAATAAAGAGATTTGCAAAAGGAGTTGCTGTATATCCTACATAACCGCTTTTATCAAATAGCCGGATTATTTCCCTTATTAATCCATTTATTCTGGTTGTACCATCATTTTCAGGTCTTGTATTTATTGACGCATTGTCTGCTTCATCATCAATTAAAAGCAATGACTTGTTTCTTATAACTCTTCTACCATCCACTTCGATTGTTTGTGCAGTAAGCCATTGTAACAAACGGTCGAGTATTCTTCCATTCTTTTTAACAACTGCAATTATTGGTTCATTTGTATTAAAATTCAATCCCAGTGAATTAAATGCTCCCTGACTAAAATCTCCTTTGTCCAAACATGACGTAATCGAATGAGCAACTTCCTTCTTACTGATTCTTCCTACTCCAATCCAAATATCCTCTTTATCAATTTTATTAAAGACCTGAGCAAATTTTGTATTAAAACCCAAAAATCCTTCATCAAGTCTTAATTGGGTTTGGCTTCTTAAATTATTATGTATCCCGGCTAAAACGATAATCAGTTTATATCCCGCATCGGTTGCCTTGCATATAAGTCCAGTGTAGTTGGATGTTTTTCCGGATTGAACATGACCAACTACCATTCCTTTTTTATCAATTACAGCATTAATAGTTGGATCAAATAAACCATCTAATGTCCTGTCGGTTAATCGGTCTAACTGATTTACCACAGTTTCAGCATAATTTTTTTCCACTGACAAATAATCCCTGTACCTGTTCCAAAAATCCCAACTTATTGAACTTTTTTTATTATTAATCCACGGAATTCGAAGTTCTGAATTTTCCAATACCCGGAAATCATCAATTCTAATATTGTAAATTGATTGAATTTCTCTTAAAAGTTTTTCTTTTTCGATATTTGAATATTGAGGAATTGAAAGTGCAATATTTATTGCAATATCTATTTGTTCAGGTGTTACACTGCCAGTATTGGGAAGCAATGTTCTTATAGTTCTGATAGCATGCCGTATCATAACAGTTTAGTTTAGAAGGTCAATTAAATGTGGAAAACTGTTGAATGGTTCAATATTTTTAATAATTGATTTAGCTTGTGAATCTGTTTTACCATTTTGAATAATTGAAAAATACATTTGTTTCATTAGATTCAAAACAGGTTCTGTATCAATTCCTTCAAAAGGTTTGGCCTGTGAATCTGCTTCCTCAGCCTCTTTGATATAAATTGACTTGGCAGGAATTGTTTCTTCAATAAATTTCAATAAAGTTTCAATTGCTTTATCAGGATCTGTTATCGCCTGTTTTTTTATATTTCCAAGGATTGGATGTTCTCTGTTAATAACATGTAACCACTTATCACCACGTTTATTTTCTTTCCAGAATGGAACAAAACTTTGTCCAGGCAAAAGACGGACAGTTTTTCCGCGATGGCGATATACTTCAACTGACTGAGAACGAACGTTTACAGCATAAGCTTTTATTTGATCTCTAAGAATTACAGGAGGTCGTGCAACTGACTTTTTTATATCAATTTGCCAGTCAGAGTCAAGACTATTAGGAAGATCAATACTTATCCGGGTGAGTTTGTAATGTTCTTCTTTTTTGAACAAACCCAACCAATCCCCGGAAACAAGCAACCTGTCATTCCGATAAATATAGAAACCTTGGTGTCCGTTCCAACCTTTAACTCCTTCAGCAATTTTGAATTTTTCAGCAGATAATTTGGATTTATGCGGAAGTATATATCCTTTTAAAACCACTTTCCCTGCATTTAAAGGTTCCGCAGGAAAAGACTGTGTAGCTTGTTCTTCCAGCATAAAAGGATTCCATGCTTCCAATATTCGCCCCTGAAAACAAATCTTTATTTTCCCTTTTTCAATAATACGATGAAATACGATTGACAAATGCTTTTTTACAAATTCCATTGTTTGCAGAAATTTATCCAAAGCTTTTCTATCATTTTCATCTGCATCTTTGACCAGTCTGTCAATATCATTCCAGATAACAATTGTTCCTGAATTCAATGTTTTCAAATTATTCTCAAATTCGTTGTCAGGCAGGTATTTTATCAATTCCCATTTGCTGGTTTGATTTACGAAATCTAAGTCCCAAGTCCAGTAAGAAATTTCAGATTCTTTGCTTTTACTTACAACTGAAAGTTTTCTACACTGCGAAAATGATGCTGTCTTAAGGCCTAATCCATATCTTCCCAAGTCATTGGCATTTCTTTCATCCAAAGGATTTTTACTACCAGGGCGCATAGCATTTATTAATTCCTCATTGTCCATCCCCCAACCATCATCCTTGATCGAAATCCACGTCTTGGAACCTTTCCATTCAAAATCTACCCATACATTTTTTGCATCAGCAGAAATTGAATTATCGATAACATCAGCAACAGAAGTTTCAATGCTGTACCCAATTGCCCGAAATGTTTCAATCATTGAGGAAGCATCAGGGATAGCAGATGCGGTTTGGAATTTGGAATAATTCATAAGTGGGCTTAAATTATTTTCCTAATAGCTTTTGCTATCTGCTCTGCTAAGAGTGGTGGTACAGCGTTCCCAATTTGCTTAAACGCTGAGGTTCTGCTTTGTCTGCTCCCTTCTCCTTCGAAGAAGAAATCATCAGGAAAACTTTGTAATCGTGCGGCTTCTCTAGGCGTCAGGGATCGGTTTTGTTTAAGGTCGGGGTGTATGTAATAATGTCCGTCTTTTGCTATATGTGCAACAATAGTTTGTGAGTATGGCTTATTTGCTGCAACAACTTTAAAACGGTCAACAAACGAAGCAGTGTTTTTGTGTGTTTTCAAATGATCAAATAAATCATTATAGTTTAAGCGTTCGCCTTTTTCCCATCTTTGAATAGCGATCCTGTAAATCTCTTTATCCTGATCGTTATGAGGGCGTGCTATATGTTGCGTTGTAAAGTCCAGGCCATTGCGTATGTGTGCTTGATAAAGGTAGTCACCCTCATAAATTTTATATTTCGATGCGTAATAATTACCCTCTCCCGCTTGGAGTGGGTTCAAGTCGTTCAGCACTTCGGAGACAGTAACATTTGGATTCCATTTTTCAAACTCAGGATAAAAGCCTTTCTCTTCCCCTCTTTTCCCAATCAGAATAACCCGACGACGATTCTGGAGGACACCAAAGTCTGTTGCTTCCTGTACTTTATATTCGGTTTCGTACCCAACATCTTTGAAAAGTTCTCGCATCTTGTCGAGATACCATTCACCATCTTTTTTTGCAGATAGTAAACCGATAACATTTTCAAAAACAAAGTACCTTGGTTGATAATATTCCAGATATTTGGCATACTGGCGAAATAAATAATTACGAGGGTCACCTTTCATCCGGTTTTTGTCTCTGGAACGCCCTACAAGCGAGTAAGCCTGGCAAGGCGGACCGCCAATAATTAAGTCAATAGTTTTGTCACCCTTTAATTCGTCGATCTGTTGAAATATTTGCTCGTTAGTTTCGTCACTAACAGGAAGGTTTATTACCGATTTCCGTTTTTCCTCAGGCAACAACTCATACAGTTCATCTCTTGTTATTCCCTCACCTTTAATGTAAGAAATGTACTTTTCAAAGTCAGCCGTATTTTTTACATGATGATATACTGTTCTGGTCAATAGCGTATTGCAAGCTGCTTTATCCATTTCGACATGTGCTATTGGATTAAAGCCCGCCCGTATAAACCCTTCGGAAAGACCACCGGCACCAGCAAAAAGATCAATAAAATTCATGCGTTTTTTATGTTATCAGTAACCTTTGAAGAACTCTTCGAAAGTTGTCTCCAAGGCGCGAATAATTCTGTCAATAAGTACGATCGATACATTTCTTTTCCCATTCTCCACACTGGTCATATAAGTTCGATCGATATCTGCTTTCAATGCCAACTGTTCCTGAGACAACTTTTTTTGAAGCCTCAGCTCCTTGATTCGCAAACCAATTTTTTGTTTCGCATTCATACCATTAAATGTATTTTTATGTTGACTATCGCACAACGGACTATAAGTCACATTGAGTGTTCGTCACCAAACACACAACAGACTATGAATCACATTGATTATCCGAAGTATATTAGTACCTTTTATTCAAGGCAAGGGCGTAAACGGAGACTATTAAATGAAGAGTATCTGCCAAAAATTCAAGATTTTCACGGAGATGTTAATTGAGAATCAACTGCCATTTTTGATTTCGTAAGTCAGATTAGCAAGGGTAGTTTCTCTTTTTTCGGGTTTCAATTCGCATTGCCAGACGGTAATCACTTTCCAACCATGAATGTTCAGGGCAATTTCGGCTTCTTTATCACGCCGTTGGGTTCCTTTAATTTTTTGCAGCCACCATTCGGTGCGGGTTTTGGGAAGAACAAAATAACGACAGCCTTTGTGCCCATGCCAGAAGCAACCGTTAATAAAAATGACGGTTTTGTATTTCGGAAGGACGATATCGGGTTTCCCGGGCAGCGATTTTATATTCAGCCGGTAACGAAAGCCGTTGGCAAAAAGGAATTTCCGTACCAGCAGTTCGGGCTGGGTGTCCCTCCCCCGGATACGGCTCATATTGTAGCTTCGGGTTTGTTTATCGTGTACATCGGCCATCATTCAAAATTAGAAATTTTATACGGCCAAAAAAGAAATCATCCAGGCAAACTAAAACCATGATAACCAACGGGCACTTGCAACTGACCTTTAAACCCTCCGGGATTTTTTATGGAAGAACAGGTTTTGAAAAGGGGGGCAGGCCATCAATACTTGTCCCGATAAAAATCAGGAATGCCCGGCCGGAGGATAATAACATAAACCAATAAAGAGCCTGCTCCGAAGAGTTACCAAATATAAATTCAATACGAAGACGCGAAGGTTTTTGATAATTTTTTTTTTTGTTGTTTATCAGCTATTTGAAATAAATACGTTCTTCGTGACTTTGTGTCTTTGTGTTGAAAACCACTTTTCGGAGGTGGCTGTTTTTCTGAGTCCACGAAAGGTATGCAGGGATATTAATGAGCTTTTGCCGGACAGTAATGATAAAATACAAAGTGCAGGCATTCTTTGAATTGAATACCTGCACTGCTTAGATCGGGATCAGAAGTTCGCCTTACGCTTCTTTACTTCATCTATTAACTTTGAAAAGGATTTACCTCTTTTACGTTTTTCATGTTCCGAAGTCGAAAAGTGCCATGCTTCCCGTTGAAGTTTCAGATAACTCTCATAAACTTTGTGGTCTAACAGGCCGCTGTTTACCGCTTCTAAAACAACACAACCGGGTTCGCTGATATGGGTGCAATCTTTAAAACGACACGATTTTGCGAAGTCGGAAATATCCAGTACTTCTGCAAGTAAATCCGGATTGTCGATAGCCAGGCCAAATTCGCGAACGCCCGGGGTGTCGATTAAAACACCTGAACGGTCCATCACAACCATTTCCCGGCGGGTCGAAGTGTGCCGTCCTTTTCCTGTGGACTGGCTTATATCGGACGTGAACAATACCGATTTTTCGCAAAGCGCATTTACCAGAGAACTTTTCCCGACACCCGAAGAACCGACAAACACAACTGTTTCGCCTTCCGATATCGACTCCCGCAACAGGAGAATAGTTTCGGGCTGACGGACACTTGTGATCAATACAGGCATTTGACGGGTAACATGTTTGATTGCTTCATCCACTCTCTGTTTATCAAAACCTAAATCGGCTTTATTGAGTACCAATACCGGTTTGATATTTGCTTCCAAAATCTGAACCATGAAACGCTCGGCCCTGCGAACATTGAAATTATCGTCAAGGCTTTGCACAATAAATGCCTTATCGACATACGAAGCGATGGCTTGTTTATCGGCAACTGTTCCGCTTTTCCTGCGATACAAGGTCCGTTCACGGGGTAGCATATCAACGATAATCCCTTTATTTTCGTCGAATGCCTGAAAAATGACCCAGTCACCAGTACAGGGTAATTCAAAATCCGCTTTCCCATACATCATATTTCCCGTTAGTTCACACTGAAACAGTCCGTTTTCGGAAACGATTTCGTAACATGTCCGGTGTACAATGGATACACGACCATGAGCAAGGGCACGATGCGTTGATTCTTGTTTTAGCTGGTTTAACCGATCATTCCAACCATAAGTATTTAAGTTAATCATTACGCTGTCTTTTTTGCGATGTAAAACACGTAGCCATAGAATTCATTATACTTGCGATACATCTCCGCTTCATAACGTTGAAAAGCGATGAATTCTTCGGCGGCTTTATTCCCGGCATACTTATTAAGAAATATCTCCCGGGCTGTATCCAGTGGGGCATAATAATGCTCTGTCCAGCAAGTTGAAGGCAGAATAAACGTGGCAACGGGAATATAGCCCGCTTTCTGTACCTGGCTTACTTTCCTGGGAATCGTATCCATCTCCGGATAAAGTTCCATCCAGTAACGATCAATTTCCGCAGGACGCTTTTCGGTAAACCACGAGCTTTCAGAAATAGCAACATATCCTCCTGTTTTCAGATATTTACGCCACTCTTTCAACCCTCGTTCAAAGCCGATGTGATAAATAGCTCCTTCCGACCAAATCAGGTCTAATTCTTCATTCTGAAAAGGAAGATTGTCCATTGAACCGACAATCCCTTTCACTTTATCCTGAAGATCCAGTTTCCCGGCATTCGTGTTTAACCGGTCGATAAATCCCGGAAAAAGGTCGAGACCTGTAAGATGCCCCGGTGCATGCTGTGCCAATACCATGGTCTGACCGCCTGTTCCACAACCGATATCGGCTATAAGGGATTTGTCGGTAAGGTTATCGATAAAGCTCAATGCTTTAAGGGTCACTTCGGGACTACCGGGGCCCTGCCGTTCTGTATTTAAAAAAAAGTTGCAAATAAAATTAAAATCGAATTCGTGAATGTTTGTGATATTCTCGTTACTCATTGTTTTAATGCATTTTGCATACACGAAAAGCAGGACAATGCTGTCATCGTTGTACGCAGATTAAAATTGAAATTATAATAACATAGAAACTGTTCCCGAGAAGAGTTATCCGGGAACAAATGAAAGGACAATCTGTATCAGAAGCACAGATTGTTTATTACACCAAATCCGATTCAAATAAAGTCTTTAACATGATGCAAAGGTATGTAATGTTTTATTTTATTGAAAACATGTTGCTAATTATTTGTTGTTCAACAGACAAATTTCAAATCTTCTCCTGCCAGGGAGGAGTACCCGTGTAGCGGGGGAGGTGGTTTGTTTGTTCGTTTGATTGAAGCGGTAACGAGGGCCGTCGGCAGTTGTTTGTAACGACCTCCACAACAGGCGTCTTCATTGTGTCATCCCGAATTCATTTCGGGATCTTTAGCGCTAACTACGAAATCAACAAATGGCAATAAATGCTGAAACACATTACCATTGACTTTTTTTGTTTACTTTTTTGTGTCAAGACAAAAAAGTAAATCCCGTCCGGAAGGACACAATCCTCTGCTGGCCTGCTTTTGTATGGAGAACCAGGTTTTGAAAAGGGGTAGGCAGGCTGGTTCGCTCCGGGTGTGCCGGTTTTTAACCGGCAATGACGAATGCGCGGTTAAAAACCACGCCACCCGGCTGGTTCGCTTGTTAGTAGCGTCACGTCAAGTTTAAAATGACGGTCCGAATCAGAACAAGGGATTTACCCTGTCGTTCGGCTGCGGCCTACGGGGATTTTGAACCCGGAAAACAAGGGAAGGGAATCCGGGCTGGGACTGGTAAGCGGCCCTGTTTGAGGAGGAACGACGAGTTGGGGCCGTGTGGCATTCGCAACCCGTCGTTTTCATTCAAAATCACCGTCAGCCTTGACTTTTTTTGTTTACTTTTTTGTGTCAAGACAAAAAAGTAAATCCCGTCCGGAAGGACACAATCCTCTGCTGGCCTGCTTTTGTATGGAGAACCAGGTTTTGAAAAGGGGTAGGCAGGCTGGTTCGCTCCGGGTGTGCCGGTTTTTAACCGGCAATGACGAATGCGCGGTTAAAAACCACGCCACCCGGCTGGTTCGCTTGTTAGTAGCGTCACGTCAAGTTTAAAATGACGGTCCGAATCAGAACAAGGGATTTACCCTGTCGTTCGGCTGCGGCCTACGGGGATTTTGAACCCGGAAAACAAGGGAAGGGAATTCGGGCTGGGACTGGTAAGCGGCCCTGTTTGAGGAGGAACGACGAGTTGGGGCCGCGTGGCATTCACAACCCGTCGTTTTCCTTCAAAATTACCGTCAGCCTTGACTTTTTTTGTTTACTTTTTTGTGTCAAGACAAAAAAGTAAATCCCGTCCGGAAGGACATAATCCCTGCTGGCCTGCTTTTGTATGGAGAACCAGGTTTTGAAAAGGGGTAGGCAGGCTGGTTCGCCCCGGGTGTGCCGGTTTTTAACCGGCAATGACCGAATCTGCTTAAACCCGGCTACAAGGTAATTTCGAATTTGGCGCGAAAGCCGAATGATGGGGCCCCCACCACCGAAGCGGGATGCACGCGCCAGATCGCTTGAATCTGAAACATGCTGAGAATGTTTTCAATACCGGCTCCCAATTCCAGATACGGATTTTGCATGGGTGTGAGCGTCGCCGGAAAATCAACAGCCTCCCGGTGTTTTTCATTCACCGAACCTACCATACATTTGGCCGAAAGCACCTCGCGCAGACGTGTTTGTTCCAAGCCCGGAATACGGCGGAAGAAAAATCCGTTCAAATGGTACTCCAGGTACGTCCGGATGTACTGGTCGTGCACAAATTCGAGGTAATTCAGCAGGTTGAAGTCGAAGGTATACAAACCATAGGTTTCGTTGCCCCGGGGGATACTCAACAGGGTGTATGGAAGTTTTCCAAAATATTTTTCGGCTTCAATGGCATAATCAAAGCGGGTTTGTCCGAAATAGGGATGCTGCTCCCAGGTGGCGATCACCCGCCCGTACCAATTGGACTTGCCGGCATAAAACGCCTGGCCCCCGGCCAGGGTAACATGAACGACCGGCTGCTCCGATTCCATGTAATACCGGTAAAACCGGTTGTCGACCACCTTTTGCTGCTTCGAAAAGCGTGTATCTAAACCCACTTCGAAAGCCGACACCGACTTTAGCGGAAGCTGGTCGCGGGTAAACGGGAAAAACTCGGGCGAATCGTGCGAGGTATAATTGGCGGTGAGCTTATTGATCAGGCCGGGAAACCATTCGTGTTCGTAAGCGGCCACGGCTTTCTGTTCCCTGAAAATCTCCAGCAGTTCCTTGTGTTTGAGCATTTGCGACACCAGGTTGTTTTCAGTGGCGGTCGAAGCATTTTCGTACAAATACAACAGCTTGTCGCTTTCGCCGTACCGGATCATCTTATCGTCATACGAAATCTTGAGCATGCGCCTGTTGACGGCCGGAAATTTGTATCCCACCCCCGCCATACCGCTGAGCTGTTCATTTCTGAAACCATAGCCCAGCCCGCCCCAAAACATCCAGTGTTCGCTGATTTCCGTACTGGTGCGGGCCCCCATAAACACATGAACCCCTTCCACCTCGTTGGTGTTAAAAAAACTGGTGTAAGGTCCCAGTTCCACCTTACCAATATCGTAGTAACCGGTCATCGACATCCGGGCCAGGTTGTTGATAAAACTTACGGCCCGGATCTGTGAAATGGAGTCGATCACGCCCGAAATCATCTGCTCTTTACCGGTTAACGGTTCCAGCCGGTGCAGGTCCCAATAATCATCTTTTTTGAAGGTGGCATCCGGCAGCTTAATGGTTTCGAACCGGGCACCAGGGGTACTCAGCCTGATGGGTTGGGCCGGGTCAATGGTCACCTGGTCGATGGTAGCCGCCTGGGTATAAAACAAACTGAGGCGTTGGGGCTGTTTGTTGTTCCGGTTGTTAAACGGAATATAATCAAACAAGGCATCAATCTGGTTGCGTTTGTAAAAGGGGGTCGAATCATTCACAAAGAAATAATTGCTTTTCAGCCTCAGGCTTTTCAGAAAGTTCAGGTTGCTGGTGTTCGACAGCTTTGCATCGATCTCAAGCACCGAATAATGGCGGTCTTCGACCAGGAAATAACCTTTGAAGGTATTCTCATATTTCCGCCGGGGCTGATAGTTTACGCGGTAAACCTTGTAACCGTCGGCCACCGAGCTGTCGGCCAGAAAGTAATTGTAAAAGAACCAGCCGTTGTCGGCAATGGGACTGATAAAGTTTTGGGTGAACAGGTTAATGCTGTTATCGTAAAAGTTGACTTCCATATCCAGCGCGCTGGTGTAACCCGAAATCTCCAGCTCATCCAAGATGCCCACGCCGGAGGTTCTGTCGGCCAACACCGTCGACTTTTGTAGCGAAGGTTCTTTCTGAACTTCGTTAAATACCAGTTGTTCTGAAAAATAAAGCGGCAGGTATTTCGAACTGTCACCTTCTTCTGTTTTAAACAACGACTGGTTATTGCTGAACGGTTTCGATTGGATGATCTTGTCGCTTACCTGGTTCAGCTGGTATTCCCATTTCGTGTATTTTTGGTACGAATAGCGGTTGTACTGATCAGGATTATTCTGCTTTTTTCGTTCAACCACCTGTTTCAGAAGCCTTCGGATGGGTCCTTCATCGGGCGCTACCCGGACTTCCGAAATATCCATGGTTTGTGGTTTCATACGCACCGAAAGCATGCCGGCTCCTGATTTCGACAGTAAACGCTCTTCGGGGTAATAGCCAACTGCCGAGAACTGAATACTATCGGCCCCGGGAAATATTTTTAGTTTAAAATATCCCAGCGTGTCGGTGATTGTTCCAGCCATGGTGCCTTTAAACGCAATATTGACATAAGGGATGGGGTGCCCGGTCTGATAATCGGCAACGGTGCCCGCCAAAAATCGGCTTTGTGCCAAACTATTTCCTGTTAACAATAAAAGCAGGAAAAGCAAATAAATATTCAGGTTGAATGAATAGCTATCCGACAAGCTGTTTTTACGCATATTCAGTTTTCTGTTTCTGTAAAAAGATCCCGTGTTCAAATTCACCGCTGGCTTTCTGGGCGCTTTTCGTTATGAATGTGTAAAATTGAAGAAAAAAACAGTCGGATGACTTCAAGGCTTCGTTTTTTAATCTAAAAAATAACATTGAGCCTGCTCCCGGTTGGCTCAAAAGGAAAAAGACTTTTGCTCCCAACACTGATCTGTAACCGGTTAGACAGAACTTTACCAAAAGAAAGTTATTGACTTTATGTTGATTTATTCTTAAATTGCACCTGCTCCGATACCGGCCGCAGTGGTCTGCCCAAACCAAAACCCGTCAATAACCTTTCCATTTTACGCGGATAACCCTTAACATCTGACAAAATATGGAATCACAGTTTATCGATTTGCACATTCATCCGGCCATCAAGGCCCTGGGAAAAAGTTTCAACCGGAAGCCGGGAATCAACAACCCGAACAAAAACCGGCAGGACAGCCTGTGGTATGCCGATTCTCCCTCGGTTACCGACAAACTGGCCAACATTACGGCCACGCTCACCAAGTTCCGCCAATCCGATTTTACCACCCTAGCCAAAGGAGGGGCACAGGTGGTCTTTGTGTCGCTGTGCGGCCTCGAAAAGGGCTTTGTAATGACCAAAATCGGCACCAAACTGCCGGGCGACCTGGTCAACAACCTGGTCATCGGCATGGGAAAAAAACGCATCGACTATGTCCAGAAAATGGATAATTACTTTACCGACCTGGAGATGGAATACAACTTCTACAAGCAACTCGACGGCCACAAAATCCGGATCGACGGCCGCTGGTACCAATACAAGCTGGTCTCGGCCTTTCACGAAATGGAAGAAAACCACGAGGCCGGGGTTACCAACATTTATGTGATCCTGACCATCGAGGGGGCGCATGTGTTCAACTGCGGCCTCGGGATGATGGGGAAAAAGGCCGATCCGGATGAAGTGCTGGCCCATGTCGACAAAGTAAAGCAGTGGGATAAACGACTGTTTTTCATCGGCATGACCCATCATTTCAACAACGAACTGGTCGGCCATGCACAAAGCCTTCACGGAATGGTTCGTAAAATATGCGATCAGTCTGAAGGCTTAAACGAGGGCTTTCACGACCTGGGATGGAAGGTCGTCCGCAAGTTGCTCGACAACACCGACGGAAAAAGAGTGCTGATCGACCTGAAACACATGAGCGTAAAAGCCCGCAACGAGTATTACCGCTTCCTCGAAGAGGAATTCCCCGACGAGATCATCCCCTTGCTGGTGAGCCACGGCGCCGTGAACGGCATGCGCTCGCACAAGGAAAAGGTGGAAGACGATTTGTTTAATTACGGCAAATTTCAGGGTACCGACATCAATTTCTTTGATGATGAACTACTTCGGGTGGCCCGTTCGGGCGGCTTATTTGGCATCCAGTTCGACGAACGCCGGGTGGCCAGTGAACTCGAACTAAAGAAAAGCGGGCCGTTTTTGGAGCGGCGGAAAATGCTGTTTCATAAGTCGAAACTCATTTGGAACCAAATTGAACACGTCGCCGAGGTACTCAACCGCAACAAGCTGTTTGCCTGGGGAATCCAATGCATTGGCTCCGACTTCGACGGGATGATTAACCCGCTGAACGGGTTCTGGACAGCCGAAGATATGCCACTGTTTGACAGCTACCTCGAAAAACACGCGTATAATTTCCTGGTTTCGGAGCAGGCAAATAAGTTGCATGATTTTAACCGCCTAAAGGCAAATGAAATTGTTGAACGTTTTATGAGAGGGAATGCCTACGGGTTTTTGAAGAAGAATTTTTAAGCGTGGAGCCAAAAAGTGGTTTTAAACACAAAGGCACAAAGAAAGTATTTATTGCAAATAGCTGAAAAACAATTATTAACAACCTTCGTGTCTTCGAGCCTTCGTGTTGAATTTACATTTCCAGGGCTTATTTCAACTCCCAGCTAAAGCCTTCTTTGGTGTCTTTTACCACGAAACCCAAATTGGCCAGTTCGTTCCGGATCCGGTCAGCCATCGCCCAGTCTTTATTGGCTTTGGCTTCCTGGCGTATCTGCAACAGCAGGTCAATGGCTGAACTGTAAGCTTTGTTTTCCCCCGCCGTTGCCTGTTCCTGTTTTTTCAAGCCAAACAGATCGAAAATGAAGGTGGCATACAAGGATTTCAAGTCAGACAGATCGGCTGCTGAAATATGGGCTTTCCCATCGGCAACCGAGTTAATCAGTTTCACCCCGTCGAACAACTGGGCAATAGCCACCGGACTGTTCAAATCGTCGTTCATGGCCGCGTAGCACTTTTCTTTTAGCCCGGCAACATCCACCGTCGACTGGTCTCCGGCCGCAAGCTGCTCAAGGGTTTCGGTCGCTTTCAGCAGACGTTCCAAGCCTTTTTCGGCCGCCAGCAGCGCTTCGTTCGAGAAGTCGAGCGTGCTGCGGTAATGGGCAGTCAGCATAAAAAAACGGATGGTCATGGGGCTGTACGCTTTTTCGAGCAGGGGATGATTCCCCTCGAAAAACTCGTCGAGCGAAATGGCATTTCCGAGTGATTTTCCCATTTTTTGCCCGTTCAGGGTGATCATGTTATTGTGCATCCAGTAACGCACGGCGTCGTGCCCGTGAGCAGCTTTAGCCTGGGCTATTTCGGCTTCGTGGTGCGGGAAAGTTAAATCCATGCCGCCGCCGTGAATATCGAAGGTCTCGCCCAGGTATTTGCAACTCATGGCGGTGCACTCGAGGTGCCAGCCCGGGAAGCCGTCGCTCCAGCGCGACGGCCAGCGCATGATGTGTTCGGGAGAGGCTTTCTTCCAGATGGCAAAATCGAGCGGCGAACGCTTTTCACCTTGCCCGTCCAACTCGCGGGTATTCGCTTGCAAATCTTCGATCTTCCGGCCCGAAAGTTCGCCGTAAGGATAGTTTTTAGCGTACTTTTCCACATCAAAATAAACCGATCCGTTGCTTTCGTAAGCATATCCCGAGGCCAGAATTTTTTCCACAGCCTCAATTTGCTCAATGATGTGGCCGGTTGCACGGGGCTCAATACTTGGAGGAAGCACGTTTAGCTTCTCCATTTTCTGGTGGTAGTCGTTGGTGTAAATCTGAACAATTTCCATGGGTTCCAGCTCGTCAAGCCGGGCTTTCCTGGCAATTTTATCTTCGCCCTCGTCGGCATCGTTGGCCAGGTGCCCCACGTCGGTGATGTTGCGCACATAACGGACTTTGTAACCCAGGTGTTTCAGGTAGCGAAACAACAGGTCGAAAGTAATGGCCGGACGGGCATGGCCCAGGTGGGCTTTACCGTAAACGGTAGGTCCGCACACGTAAAGTCCGGCTTTACCCGGGTGAAGAGGTTTAAAAACTTCTTTTTTACGGCTTAATGTGTTGTAAACCTGAAGTTGATTTTCCATGAATTACAAAATTTATGCAAAGGTAGAAATTTCCAACGAAACCGGGTTTAGGTTTTTTGAGCCGGTAAATCACTTGTTCTGATTCGGACCGTCATTTTAAACTTGACGTGACGCTACTAACAAGCGAACCAGCCGGGGGGCGTGGTTTCTAACCGCGCATTCGTCATTGCCGGTTAAAAACCGGCACACCCGGAGCGAACCAGCCTGCCTACCCCTTTTCAAAACCTGGTTCTCCATACAAAAGCAAGCCAGCAGAGGCTTATGTCCTTCCGGACGGGATTTACTTTTTTTGTCTTGACACAAAAAAGTAAACAAAAAAAGTCAATGGTAATGTGTTTCAGCATTTATTGCCATTTGTTGATTTCGTAGTTAGCGCTAAAGATCCCGAAATGAATTCGGGATGACACAATGAAGACGCCTGTTGTGGAGGTCGTTACAAACAACTGCCGACGGCCCTCGTTACCGCTTCAATCAAACGAACAAACAAACCACCTGCTCCGACAAGTGGTTTTAAACATAAAGTCACAAAGAACGTATTTATTGCAAATAATTGATAAACAGAAAAATTAATTATAACCTTCGTGTCGTGTTAACTGATATTTGGCAAATTTTCGGAATCAGAAAAAGAGAAATCCGGTTCTGCTTGTCACCTGCCTGGCCGGCTCAGTGCTGTTTTCCCCTCCTTACTGAAAGAAGGGGTGGTTTTGAGTCTGTTCGATATCAACCCCCGAAATATGATTTTCCTTATTTCTTTTCCGTTGAATTAGCTATAAATTGGCACATGTTAATTCATATGGAAAAATGAAAGCTATTGTAAAAAGTAAACCCGAACGCGGCCTTTGGATGGAAGAAGTTCCGATACCAAAAATTGGCCCGAACGATGTATTGATCCGCGTGAAAAAAGCCGCCATTTGCGGTACCGACCTGCATATTTACAAGTGGGATGAATGGGCTCAAAATACCATCAAACCACCCGTTGTGATTGGTCACGAATACATGGGCGAGGTGGTTGAAACGGGCTCGGAAGTCGACCGGGTTCATGTGGGCGAACGGGTCACGGTTGAAGGACATATCTCCTGCGGGTTTTGCCGAAACTGTCGCAGAGGCCGTCAGCACATCTGCGACCATACCTTGGGAATCGGCGTTCAGCGTGACGGCGGTTTTGCCGAATACATCGCAGTACCGGCCAAAAACGTGTTAAAAGTAGATCCGCGCATTCCCGACGAAATTATGGCTATCATGGACCCGCTGGGAAATGCCACACACACGGCCCTCTCCTTCCCCCTGCTCGGCGAAGATGTGCTGATTACCGGCATTGGCGGACCTATTGGCGCCATGGCCGCTGCAGTTTGCCGTTTCGCGGGCGCCCGGAATATTGTAGGTACCGATATTTCGAAATACCGAAGGAACCTGGCCCGCCAAATGGGAGCCACCAAGGTGATCGATCCGCTGAGAGACAGTGTAAAAGATGCCATGGGACGGCTTGGCATGATCGCGGGTTTCGACATCGGACTGGAATGCAGCGGTTCGCCGGTTGCATTTAAGGATATGGTGGAAAATATGTACAACGGAGGCAAAATTTCCTTGCTGGGATTACTCCCGGGCAATACCACAATCAATTGGAGTAAACTCATTTTCAAAGGATTAACCCTTAAGGGGATCTACGGACGTGAGATGTACGAAACCTGGTACCACATGGAAATGATGCTGACCACCGGACTGGATATTACACCAGTGATCACCCACCGTATGAAAGCTGCTGATTTTCAGGAAGCTTTCGATATCATGGAACAGGGAAACTGCGGAAAAATCATCCTGGATTGGGAATAAACAAGAATCAAAATAATACCGGATAAATCACATATCCGGTAAAGCAAAAAGGATCAGACACTTAAAGTTTGATCCTTTTGCTTATATTGAATTCAATAAAATTTGTCCCGTTCAGAATGCTTAACTTACGATACTGGACCCGTGAATTTTGCTGGTAGCGGATAAAACTTGTCCCAATAAAAAATTTTGGGAAATAATAGCCGGCCGATAGCTGGAAGACGTCGCCCCGGCTTAGTTTAGTCTGGTAGTTGGTATCCTCCCCGCTCATGTGCCACACATTTTGCTGCAAGCCCAGGCTAAAGCGGTACGAGCCGGTAATAATCCAGTTTTTGGTGGGTACCAGCGAGTAAGCATAGCCCAAATTTGCATTCAGCGTTGAAACTTCCAGATGATTCTGTTCGCGTGCGGTCTTAAAATAAGAACTTCCGATTTCGGAAGGTATAAAGGCCGAATCAGCTTCCACCTTGAGCAGGTGTATCCCTCCGCCAAACACCAGCGAGCCGGCGCTTTTAAGTTGAACATCCGTTTGTTTGAACGCCGCCTTATACGAAAACTTCCGGTTATTCAGTACATAATTCAAATTCACTCCGAAGTTTTTGGTAACCAAATCCCTGCGTTTGTAATACCGGTCTTCCCCGTGAACAAACAATTCCTGCCCGTCTTCCCGGTCGAGGTGATATCCGCGGGTTTTCAGCGCCAGAATATCGATCGTGAATTTACGGGTGTACAGGTAACTTTGTAATCCGTAGTTTGAGGTCCTGCCAAAACGGTCATCATCGCGGGAAAGAAAAGGAACTTTTGTGCCCAGCTTCAGTCCAAACCACTTGTAATCGAAGCCAAGCCCCAGATTGAAATAATCGTTCGGACGATATTTCAACCGGACCATCTCGCTCAGGTCGTGAAACTGGACAAAATTATTCTTATTGGCCGAGTATACCCTGATAATCAAATCATGATAGCCAGACTGAATATACGCGCTGTCCTGCTTTTGACCCGGAAAACGTTCCTGCTGCCGGGAAAAAGCCGGACTTACGCTTAACAGAAAAAGACAGCCAAGAGCAAACTTCTTCATAAATCCATTTCAACCCATACCGGACAATGGTCGGAATGTACGGCCCCGGGCACAATTCCGGCGTTTCTGATTTTTTCTTTTAACGGAGCAGTCACCATGTGGTAGTCGATCCGCCAGCCCTTGTTGTTTCCGCGCGATCCGGCCCGGTAGCTCCACCACGAATAGTGGTGAGGTTCCTGAACAATCTCGCGGAAACTATCGGTATAACCGTCTTCTGTGAACCGCTGAAACCATTCGCGTTCTTCGGGCAGGAAACCGGAAGTGGTTTGCTGCTTTTCCGGGTTGTGTATGTCGATCCACAAACGGCAGATGTTGTAATCGCCCGAAATGATCAGGTTTGGGCGCTCTTTTCTCAGCTCATTCAGATAAGTATGAAAATCGGCCAGAAAATCCATTTTGAAGGCCTGCCGGGTATCTCCGGTCGTTCCGGAGGGGAAATAGGCGCTAATGACCGAAAAAGCGCCAAAATCGGCGCGTATCACCCGACCCTCTTTGTCGTACTTCGGATTACCCATGCCGTATTCAACATAAACCGGCTTTTCTTTGGTTAAAAGAGCCACTCCGCTGTATCCCGCCTTTTCGGCCGAATAGCTATACATGGAATAACCAAGGGCCTCAAATTCATTCTCACTCATCTGCCCGTTTTGGGCTTTTGTTTCCTGAATACACAGAATATCCGGATCGGCTTGCTTCAGCCATGTTAAGAAATCTTTCTTTAAAGCGGCCCGGATGCCATTTACATTATAAGAAAAAATACGTTTCACAATTTTTCGTAATTTTGAATAATTAATTCCGGTTAAAATAGTTTATTTTTTTAAATCAGAAAGCAATTGAGCAAAGGTATCGTTATAAAATCAACAGGAAGTTGGTACCAGGTGAAAACTGAAACAGGAAAAATCCTTGACTGTAAAATAAAAGGTAATTTTCGCATCAAGGATATTAAAAGTACCAATCCGCTGGCGGTCGGTGATCTGGTTGAATACAGGCTAACCGATGAGGAAGAAGACCGTAAGGGTGAATTGGTTGGGTTAATTACCGAAATCGCCGACCGGAAAAACTACATTGTCCGCCGGTCGCCAAACCTTTCGAAGCAGTCTCACATTATTGCCGCCAATATCGACCAGGCGTTTATCGTGGCTACGATCAATTACCCGGTGACGACAAGCACATTTATCGACCGTTTTCTGGCATCGGCTGAAGCTTACCGCATTCCCTGCATCATCGTTTTCAATAAAATTGACCGCTATAACCACGATCAGAAACAGCAAATGGAAGACTGGATTGAGCTGTACCGCAAGATTGGCTACCGATGTCTGAAAACCTCGGTAAAAACAAAAACCGGTTTGGATGAGCTTAAAAATTTGATGGCAGGTAAAACCAATGTTTTTTCGGGGCACTCGGGCGTTGGTAAATCAAGCCTGATCAATTCGATTGAGCCCGGGTTAAACTTAAAAACAAAAGAAATATCCGATTATCATCAAACCGGAAAACACACGACGACGTTTTCGGAAATGTTTGAACTGAGTTTTGGCGGACACATTATTGACACCCCGGGGATAAAAGGTTTTGGGATGCTTGATATGGAAAAAGAAGAAATTGGTCACTATTTTCCCGAAATTTTCAAACGGCTTGAAAAATGCCAGTACTACAATTGCACCCATACACACGAACCGGCCTGCGAAGTTAAAAAAGCGGTTATGGAAGGCGAAATTGCCGAAAGCCGCTATTACTCTTACCTGGGTTTGCTGGAATCGGATGAAAAGTACCGGAATTGATCTGGTTCGCGACAATCGGGCACCTGTTTTCAGGGCCAAATTTCGCCATTTAAAAAGCTATTTTTCAACTCTTTAGATTGAAGTATTCGAAGATTTTGGCCGCACGAGAATCGCCTATTTGGGCGGCAACCGTATCGTAGGCTTGATTTTTCAGGTTCTCGAGGCTCTTAAATTCGCGCAAAAGCAATTGAATGGTCTTCTCCCCTATTCCGGGAATTTCTTCCAATTCTGATTTGATAAAACTTTTCGACCTTTTTTGCCGGTGAAAGGTAATTCCAAAACGATGGGCTTCGTCGCGGGCCTGCTGAATCACTTTTAAGGTTTCGGAATTTTTATCGAGGTAAAGCGGAACCGAGTCGCCCGGGAAAAAAATTTCTTCCAGTTTTTTTGCAATCCCGATGATCGAAATCTTTCCGCGCAAACCCAGTTTTTCGAGTGCATTTAAGGCGGCGCCCAATTGCCCTTTTCCACCGTCGATGATGATCAGCTGAGGTAAGGATTTTTCTTCTTCTATCAAACGTTTGTACCGGCGGTAAACAATTTCCTCCATCGATGCAAAATCATTCGGGCCCTCCACGGTTTTCACATTAAAGTGACGGTATTCTTTTTTTGCAGGCTTAGCCTGTTTAAAAACCACGCATGCCGCCACCGGATTTGTCCCCTGTAAATTGGAATTATCGAAACATTCGATTTGAACCGGCAATTCTTTCAACTGCAAATCTTTCTTTATGGTTTCGAGAATGCGATCGGTGTTTTGTTTCGGTTTCGACAAAACCTGTTGCTTTTCTTTTTCGAGCCTGAAATATTTGGCATTGCGCACCGAAAGGTCCATCAGTTTCTTTTTATCGCCCCGGACCGGAACTTTAAATTCGATACCGTTCAATGTTATCTTCGGTTTAAACGGCACCAGAATTTCTTTGGCGTTCGAATAAATTTTCTGTCGGATATCGGCTATCGAAAATTCAAGCAATTCTTCGGGCGATTCATCCAACACCTTTCTTAACTCGGTGGTATACGTTTGAACAATGGCCCCGTTAATCACTTTTAAGTAATTGACAAAAGCTGATTTTTCGACCACATCGATCCCAAAAACATCGACATCGGTGATGGTAGAACTGACAACGGTTGACCTGTTTTGAAACTTTTCGAGAATAATCAGTTTTTCCTTAATCTGTTCCGCCTCTTCAAAACGGTATTCTTCGGCCCTGCTTTTCATCATTTCGCGGAGGTATTTAATCACTCCCGAAATATTTCCCTTCAAAATATCTTTAATGTGATCGATGTACTGATGATACTCCTTTTCGGTTTGCAAACCTTCGCACGGACCCAGACAGTTCCCGATATGGTATTCGAGACAAACTTTGAATTTCCCCTGCCGTACATTTTCTTCCGAAAGATTGTATTTGCAATTCCTGAGCTTATACAAACGTTTGAACAAATCGAGCAAGGTGCGAACGGCGACCACCGAGGTATACGGACCAAAATAAGAAGAACCGTCGCGATAAACATTCCGGGTTTGAAACACGCGCGGAAAACGTTCGTTTTTGACAACAATCCAAGGGTAAGTTTTATCGTCTTTCAGACGAATATTATACCGGGGCTGGTATTTTTTGATCAGGTTATTTTCCAGTAAAAGGGCATCTTCTTCCGTTTCAACCACCATGTGTTTTATATCGGCAATATTCCGGACCAGCAAAGCTGTTTTCCGGCTGTCGTGGTTTTTGGTAAAGTAAGAAGATACCCGCTTCTTTAAACTTTTAGCTTTCCCAACGTAGATAATTTTTCCAGTATTATCGAAATACTGATAGATCCCCGGTTGGTCAGGAAGCACAGAAATCAGTTCTTTCAGTTGTTCAGCCCGATGATTCATACTGGAATATTTCAAACCAAAAGAAAGAAATTAGTATTCAACGATGGAATGTGTTTCGTAATTTGAAAGGATCTTTTTATTTCCGTTGTCAATAAATTTCAAATCACAAATAAAAGAAAAGTAAATCTTTTTCACATTTAATTGCTGAACAAGCTTCAACGCGGCCAAGGCGGTCCCTCCTGTTGCCAGTAAATCGTCGTGAATCAATACCACATCGTCTTTGTTTAATGCATCCAGGTGCATCTCAATGGTGTCGGTTCCGTATTCCAAATCGTACGATTCGCTGATGGTTTCTGCCGGCAATTTCCCTTTTTTCCGGGCCGGCACAAAACCTGCATTCAGGCAATAGGCCACCGCCCCGCCGACGATAAACCCCCTCGACTCCAATGAAACAATTTTAGTAATCTTCTTTTCTTTGAAGTTTTCACAAATCCGGTTCACCACTTCTCTGAATGCTGTCTCGTTTTTCAAAAGGGTTGTAATATCCTTAAAATTGATTCCCTTTTCCGGATAGTCCGGGATTTCGCGTATGATTTCCTTTAAATTCATATGTTTGTTTTATCAAAAACAGATTGCATAATTTTTTGTGATTTTAAGTGTTCCACGTGGAACACTATCTCCCGAGCATGATCAAAAGTACATTAATATCGGCCGGGCTTACTCCCGAAATACGACTCGCCTGCCCGATGGTTTTGGGCCTGATCCGGCTTAACTTCTGCCGGGCTTCCATCGAAATGGTATGAATGGCCTCGTAGTCGAAGCGGTTTTCGATATTCATATTTTCCAGTCGTTTAAACTTATCGGCCATCTGCTTTTCACGCTCGATGTAACCTGAATACTTAATCAGGATTTCGGCCGACTCCAGAATCTCATTAAAACGGTTTTCCGGTATCCTTTTCAGAAATTTATTAAAGGGAACAATTGGTTCCACCAAATCAAAAACAGACAACTGAGGTCGCGAAATTAGATCTTTCAGCTTTACCGCCTGCTTTAAAATCGAAGTGCCTTTCTCCTCCAAAATGGAATTGATGTACTGCGGTTTCACCGAGAAATCAGAAACAAAACCGATAATCTCATCCCGGTATTTCAACTTTTCTTCCAATAAGTCCATCCGCTCCTTTCTGGCCAAACCTAGCTCAAATCCTTTCGGAGTTAAACGCGCATCAGCATCGTCCTGCCGTAAAAGGATGCGGTACTCAGCCCGGGAAGTAAACATGCGGTAAGGTTCATCCACTCCCTTTGTCACCAAATCATCAATCAATACGCCCATGTAAGCTTCGTCGCGGCTCAATCGAAAATCGGGCAAACCAAAGGCCTTCTGATGGGCGTTAATCCCGGCCATCAGCCCCTGGGCAGCCGCTTCCTCGTAGCCGGTTGTCCCGTTAATCTGACCGGCAAAGAAAAGATTGCCAATCAACTTTGTTTCGAGCGTATGGTACAGCTGGGTAGGATCAAAATAATCGTACTCAATGGCATAACCAGGACGAAAAATCCGTGCATTCTCCAAACCAGGAATTAGCCGTAGGGCCTTATACTGGACATCCCAGGGAAGCGAAGAAGAAAATCCGTTCAAATAATACTCAATGGTTGTTTCACCCTCCGGTTCGAGGAACAACTGGTGCTGTGTTTTCTCGGAAAAAGTAACAATTTTTGACTCAATACTCGGACAGTATCTCGGACCTGTACCCAAAATAGTGCCATTGTACATCGGAGAATCATCAAAGCCTTCCTCCAGTAGTTTATGAACTTCTTCGTTGGTATAGGTAATCCAGCAACTGCGTTGTATTAAAGGAGATTTTTCATCCGGTAAATAAGAAAATTTATAGTGTCCTTCATCGCCTTTTTGTTCAACAAGGTTCGAAAAATCGATCGTTCTCCCGTCGATCCTCACCGGCGTACCTGTTTTCAAACGCCCTGTTACAAAGCCAGCTTCGGCCAACTGATCGCTGATAAAATAGGACGCAGACTCCCCGATCCTTCCGCCCTCCATTTGTGAACGTCCGATGTGCATCAAACCATTCAAAAAAGTACCGTTGGTCAATACCACCGTTTTCGATTTGAACTCGACGCCGATCTTCGTTTTAACTCCTTTCACCTCGCCGTCTTCAATCAGCAGGTGGACAACGGCATCCTGCCAAAGATCTAAATTACCGATCTTTTCCAGTTCATTCCTCCACATTTCGGAAAAACGCATCCGATCGCTTTGCGCACGCGGACTCCACATCGCCGGCCCTTTTGAACGGTTTAACATCCGAAACTGAATGGAAGTCCGGTCGGTAATGATACCGGTATAACCGCCCAAGGCGTCAATTTCGCGGACAATCTGTCCCTTGGCAATCCCCCCAATCGCCGGATTGCACGACATCTGGGCATACTTTCCCATATCCATGGTGATGAGTAATGTCTTCGATCCCAAATTTGCGGCCGCTGCGGCTGCTTCGCAACCGGCATGACCGCCTCCTACAACAATGACATCGTAATATGGTAACATCTCTTGAATTTTAAGCTACAAAATTAATAGAAAACCTTACATATGAAAAAGTTACCATTTAAACAGGTAATAATCTTCCTTCCGAGTCATCAATTCTCTCTCCTCCGGTAACTTGTCTTTATACCCGCATAAATGTAATACGCCGTGAATTATAATTCGATTTAACTCGTGTCCGAACTCAACCTGATACTGTTCTGAATTTTCAGCTACCCGGTCGACACTAATAAAAATATCACCTGAAATCAGTCGTTCATTTACATAATCAAAAGTGATAATGTCGGTGAAATAATCATGGTGCAGGTATTGTTTATTTATTTCCAGCAAGTACGAATCACTACAAAAAATGAAACTTAAATCGCCCGGAATTTTATCTTCTTCTTTGATTGTCGCCCGAATCCAGTCTTTAAGTTTCCTTTTCTCCAAATGAAGAGTCTTCACATCTTCACAATAAAAATTGATGCTCACGATTAAGTTTAAATTTTAATTGAACCAACGACCCGTTATTTTTGAAGTTAAGCTGATCGGCCAGATTACGGATAATAAACAAGCCTCTCCCACCCTCGTTCCTGATATTTTCCACCGCTGTAGGATCGGGCATTACGTGAAAATTAAAACCTTCCCCTTCATCTTCCACCTCTACAACTAAAAATTCATCGGCGAGCTCAGCGCGTATTCTCACCGTTTTTTCCTGATTTAATTTATTCCCGTGCAGAATCGCATTGTTCACCGATTCGCAGATACTTAAATTAATATAACCGGCAATCGAATCGGACACATGATAATGACGAAGTAATTCCCGGACAAATAAATCGACTTCCTTTAGATAAACAAAACTGGATGGTATGTTAAGCTCTCTATTCAAAATTAGTTTTTTAGTTGATTGATGTATTTTTTATATTTCTGATCATAATAATACCGCAATCTGTAATTGTCGTATCTAATCTCTTCCATCCTGTTATCGTCTTTCTGTTTATACTCAAAAAACTCCAGCGGGTTACTATAAAATAAATCGTCAGCAGTTTTCGATTCGCGCTCATCATCCAGTTCCCGTTCCATCTCCGCTTTTTCGGCTTTTAATAAGCGATCGAGAATCAAATTCTGCCGGTTGATCATCGAGTTGGTCACATTCTTATTAACCAAATCGCGTCTATTCTGTTCAATAAGATTTTCAACCTGTTTAAGTTGCTCTTTAGCAGAACTTCCCACCTCTGAGTCACTGAGCATCTCCCGAATCATCTGTTGAAGCATTTCGTGCTGCGCGAGCGATCTACCAATATTTTCATTCAATTTTCCATCGGCCCCGTTCTTCATCTGCTCAATCATCTTTTCCAATTGTTTTTTCAACGATTCCTGGGCATCCTTTAATTGGCTCATTCCACTTTTCCCCGAGCCCGGATTCTGACACTCCTGGTCGCCCGGCATCCCGTCGGCCATTTGCCTTTCCATGTTCTCAAGAACTTCGTTCAGAAACAAAGCCATTTCGTTGGCGGCAGTCAAAGCGTTCTGTTGAAACCGTTGCGCACTGCTCACCCTCCCCTCACTCAACTCCTCATTCACCTTCTCCATCGAAAAAGTCATTTTCATCAGTTCGCCGGTCACCTTTGAACTAATGGCCGGGGTGCGACCTGCAAGCGCATATAACGAATCCTTTACAACCTTACTTTGTTCAACCAGTTGTTCCTGCCTTAAGCGAACCCGGTTGATGATCGGATCACTCAAATTGAGTCCGAACGAACTGGTCAGAATTTGTTCCTGGTTCAACGACAAATATAAAAGGTTATTCAACAACTGCCGCAGATGATGAACATTTTCAGCCTGCTGCTGCTGCTGGTTATTTTCGGCCATCCGCCGGACCAAAAAAGCAAGATTTTCGAGCATTTTAGAATTCTCTTCCAAACTGCCTTTAGCCCGGTTAGTTCGTTTACCATTCAGATGATCCATTATTTCACCATATTGCCTGTAAATCTCCTCAAACTCAGGATCGAGAACAAACAAATTCATCGGCTTTTTAAGCGTCTGATTTAATTCAAACACCGCCTGCAATTCATCCCGAACCGATTTCAACAGCTCAAAATTACCGTTCTCTTTCGATAAAATATTCTGAAAATCTTTATTTCTATTCAACTCTTCACTGTTTTTTAACTCCTTTGCTGCCAAATCGTTCAAAACATCGGAAATCTGTTCCAGTTTTTGAATAATTTTCATCCGTTTCAGCAACTGTAAATTACGGTCCAACTGATCGGAAAGATCATCTAAAGGATATTTCGACTGATTTATAAGCTGATCTAATTTCTGCTGATCAAACTCACGGGCCAACTTATTAAA
Source organism: Gaoshiqia sp. US2 (assembly GCF_059705485.1). Lineage (NCBI taxonomy): Bacteria > Pseudomonadati > Bacteroidota > Bacteroidia > Marinilabiliales > Prolixibacteraceae > Gaoshiqia > Gaoshiqia sp. US2. Next base: position 86,615 of record NZ_AP048550.1, read on the forward strand.
CTCATCGAACAATTCTTTCAGCTCATCCGTCATGATCTCATCGAGCAACTGATCAATTTCCTGTTGTTGTTTAATCAGATCTGATTTTTCTTTCGAAAACGAATTCATCAGCCGGTTCATATCCGAATTTGTTCGTTTTAGCTGATCCAATTGTTTTTCAAGTTGATCTTTCTTATTCAAAATTTCCCGGATCAGTTGCTGCTTTTCCCAATCCGAAATATCTCCCACCGACTTAAATTTTAACTCTTCTATCGATCGCTTAAGCTCGTTGCTTAAATCAAAACTCTGCATCATCAAATTCTGCACGTCAGAAAACGACTGGCTATCGGCTGACAGTCGTTCATTAGCAGACGGAAAATTAAGCTGAAAAACGGCCGAATTTATTCCTTTAAAGGAGTGAAAGTAGTCGTTATCTTTCACTGTAAAATAATAGGATACCTTATCGGTAAATCCCGATAACTCATTAAAATTGAAGGTATAATAAAAATGTTGCTCGTTTAAATTCTTTAAAACAGGAAGCGAAATCAAACTGTCCGTCTTATTAAAATAAAGATTGAAAAACAAATCAGAAAATCCGTAATCGTCCGATATAGCTCCTTTAAAGTAGTACCTGAAGAAATCGAGCGAGTCGGCTAACTGAACCACATCTATCTGAGGATAAAGATCGGGTATCACATCAATTTTAAAGTGCAGATAATCTTTACTTTGAAAAAAAAGGTTAGCCAGCGAAACCGAATAGGGCACATTTCGCTTTGCCAGGTAATTAATTCTGAATCGACCGCCTTCATAATCACCATAAAGCATTTCATCATCCAATCTCACAGCGAGACTATCCGCATCCACCGTCTTAAAATTCCAGTGAATTGCCGTTCCGTATGGAACAGTTAAATCGCCGGTATTTTGAATAGTTTCTTCTTTATACCCAGTATAAGAAGGCGGAACAATATTAATTGAATACGCTATTACAGAGGGGTTTGGAAGAACTGTCAGCTGATATTTCCCCGACACATATACCAAATCAGTAAAATAAAAATCCAAGTCATTGTAAACCAACTCTAAAGGATACCTAAACAAACCTTCGTCCCCTTCCATTAAAAAATTATTTCCACCAATATTGATATACAAAACAGCAGGAACCTTTCTTCCCTCGCATTTGACTTTAATTTCAACCGAATCTCCTTTTCTGACACGCAGATCAGCATTTAATAACCGAAACGTAAAAGGACCCGGTTTTATAAATGCCTGATTAAAATGAACAATCCGGTAGCCCGCATTGGTATATAAACCCGGGAATAATGAAGAAAAAGAAAAAACAGCTAAAACTGTTACCACGAATACAAAACCAATCCATTTCAACTGTTTAAAATCAACAGCCTGCTTAAAATTAAACAGTTTAATCTGATCTATTTTCCGATCGATACTAGCCCAAACCAACGCGTTACCGCTTCCCCGCTCATCGGCCAATTCCAAAATATTGATCAGCTTATCCTCTATCGCTACAAAATGTTTACTGATGAGATCAGCCGATTGTTTATAAGACAAAGGTTTAAGCAAACCAAGCAGCTTACCTGCCGGAATCAAAATAAACCAAACAGTAATCACCGAAACAAACAGGAGGGAAATAAAAAAGAAAAAAGCACGTACATTCGTTGAAGCGTACTGAAAGTATTCGATCAGCGCCACAAAGCTGTAATAACAAAGAAACCAGACTAAAAAGCTGATTAAGCCTTTCAGAAAACGGTACAAATAAAACTTTCTTTTAAAAGTTTTCAGTTTATCAACAAGCTGTTCATAGTCTGCAGACATCTTTTCCTAAATTTCTTAAATACAGCTACAATATAAAACGTTTCATTGTTAATTATTCAAACAAAACTGTTCGTAGAATTTCTACAAAAAAGCGCTTTAAAATTTCCGGATCGGACAAATAATTTTAACGCAAATCATCCCGGTCCAAATCAAGAAAAATTAATGCGAAAGAACCAAACAAAAATAAACAGTAATCAGATAAACAACAGAGTTGAATAAACTAAAAACAAACGCTGTCAATAATTGTTAATTAAATTTGAAATTACCTTGATTTATAAAACGTAAGCCTGTTGATCGATCGTTCATAAAACTGAAAAACAAACAAGATTTCAAAATAGCAAGAATTCAAAAAAAAACTTTTCAAGCTTATCAACACCCTATCATTAAATACATATTTAATTTCATTTTAAAAGTATATAATAATACTTGATGATTTAAAGGTGCAGATGGGTTTCCTTTTTGTGAAAAATGGAATTAAATTTACACGCCAAGTTTGTGTCGTATGATGAATGAAAAGCTCTCCATACTGTTGGTTGAAGATAATGTGCTGAATCAGAGGATTGTTACATTCGGTTTGAAAAAATATAACCACGAGGTTAGTATTGCCAATAACGGTAAAGAAGCATTGGACATGTTCAAAAAAGGAAAGTTCGATGTGATTTTGATGGATATCATGATGCCGGTGATGGACGGTTTGGAGGCAACCTTAAAAATTCGCGAATACGAAAATTCGAATAATCATCCAGAACAAACACCGATTATTGCTATTACAGCGAATACGATGGACAATGACCGGGAAAAATGCCTGTCGTACGGCATGAATGAGTTTATGGCCAAGCCATTTGATGTTGAAAAACTCAAACAAATTTTCGAAGATCTCTCCATTTATTAAATAACTTACCGGTTTTCCGTTTACTCTTCCGGCTCCAATGTTGTTAACAATTCCTAACCGGAGGAAAAAATGAGAAAAAACTGTTACTTTCACTTTTTACCTAAAGAAATGAATGCAGTCTAAGTACATGCCTGTAATATGGTATGTGTATTTGTGTTCCTTTGTTTTTTACAGCTTTCGTAGTTTATGACCGAAAAAAACCAATTTAACCAAGATATAAGCGAATGAAAAAATCCATCCGTGTATCCATTACTGTTGTAACCCTGCTTTTATTGGGTGGAATCATTTTCTACCCGAAAATAAAACGCCTCTTTCAAACGAACGAAAAACAAAACGCGGCTGTTTCGCCAGCCCGCGGAGGAGGCGGTCAACAACTGTTTGCCAGTGGCTACATCATCGTTCCCACAAAAATGGACGAACTGATTTACAGTACCGGCTCGCTTATTCCCGATGAGGAAGTTGAATTATCATTTGAAACTTCGGGCAAAATAGTGGGCATCTATTTTTCGGAAGGAAGTCGGGTAAAAAAAGGCGACTTGTTGGCAAAAATGAACGATAAACCGCTTCAGGCTCAGCTTTTAAAGCTTCAGGCCCAGATAAAATTAACGAAGGAACGCGAATTTCGTCAGCGACAATTGCTCGACCGGGATGCCATCAGCCGCGAAAGTTACGACCAGGTATCGACTGAACTTCAGTCGCTGGAGGCGGATATTATGCTGATTGAAGCGCGCATTACCGAAACCGAGCTTCGCGCGCCTTTCGATGGCATTGTGGGCTTACGTATGATCAGCGAGGGAGCTTTTGCCACTCCGCAAACAAAAATAGTGCGCCTGGTAAAGGTAAGTCCTTTGAAAATTGAATTTTCGATTCCGGAGCGATATGCCGGCGAAGTAGAACCAGGCTTTCCGATCAGTTTTGTGTTGGATGGAACGCCTGAAGCATTTACAGCCAGGGTTTATGCGGTTGATCCTAAAGTAGATGTAGATACCCGTACCATCGTGGTGCGCGCTTTATATCCCAACCTGAATGAAGAGCTTAAGCCCGGACGCTTTGCCAGTGTACGCGCTCGTCTGTCGCAGATCGAACATGCCGTATCTATTCCCACCGAGGCCATTATTCCTGAAATGGAAGGTGAAAAGGTGTTCATCTACAAGAATGGGCGGGCCCAGGAGGTGAAAGTTACCATTGGATTGCGTACCGAATCGTACATACAGATACGCGACGGACTTCATTTTGGAGATACCTTACTTACTACGGCTATTCTTCAGCTCCGCCAAGGCCTTCCTGTTCAGCTTGATACGCTGATTACCAATGAACATTTAGTAAACACTACACGATGAGCTTATCCTCAGTCAGCATAAAACGTCCCGTATTGGCAACGGTGTTATCGCTGGTTATCCTGCTTTTTGGTATAATCGGAATGACCTACCTTGGTGTAAGAGAGTTCCCCAGTGTTGATCCGCCGATTATTTCGGTTGATACCTCTTATCCCGGAGCCAATTCCGATGTGATTGAAACACAGATTACCGAGCCGCTCGAACAATCGATCAACGGTATTCCGGGTATACGAACCCTTACCAGCCGCAGCAGCCAGGGCCGCAGCAGTATCACCGTCGAATTTGAGCTGTCGGTAGATATGGAAGCAGCTGCTAACGATGTGCGCGACAAGGTATCGCAGGCACAACGCCTCTTGCCGCGCGACTGCGATCCGCCAACCGTTTCGAAGGCTGATGCCGATGCAAACCCGATCATGATGATTGCCGTGAAAAGCCCCAAAAGATCGCTGCTTGAGCTATCGGAAATTGCAGATTTGACGTTTAAAGAGCAGTTGCAGACCATTTCGGGGGTGAGCGCGGTGATGATTTGGGGCGAAAAACGTTATGCCATGCGTATCTGGCTCGATCCGGCCAAGCTGGCCGGATACCAGATGACCCCGATTGATGTTAGTAATGCCATTCTTCGCGAAAATGTGGAACTACCTGCCGGGAGTATAGAAGGAACGACGACGGAACTGACGATTCGTGCCCTCGGTTTAATGACCAACCCCGAAGAGTTTAACAGCCTGATATTAAAACAAACAGGAAGTCAGGTGATTCGGGTTCGTGATATTGGGCGGGCTGAACTTGGCCCCGAAGATTTGCGTGGGATTATGAAAATGAACGGAATTCCAATGGTGGCAACCGTATTGGTTCCGCAACCGGGAGCAAATCACATCGATATTGTGGATGAAGTATACGAACGGCTGGAATACATGAAGAAAGACCTTCCGGATGATGTACAGATTGAAGTTGGTTTTGATAATACCCAATATATCCGGTCGTCGATAAAAGAGGTAAAAAGCACCATTTACCTGGCATTTTTTCTGGTAGTCATCATCATATTTATTTTTTTACGCGACTGGCGTACCACACTTATTCCCATCCTGGTCATTCCGGTTTCGCTGGTTGGTTCATTTTTCATCATGTACATGGCCGGTTTTACCATCAATGTACTCACCTTACTCGCCATCGTGTTATCGATTGGCCTGGTGGTCGACGATGCCATTGTGATGATGGAGAACATTTATGTGAAAATAGAAAAAGGGATGAGCCCGCTCGAAGCAGGCTTAAAAGGCTCGAATGAAATCTTCTTTGCCATCATATCGACCACCATCACCTTGATTGCTGTTTTTTTCCCGATTGTTTTTTTGGAAGGAATGACGGGACGTTTGTTTCGCGAATTCAGTATCGTGATTGCCGGAGCGGTAGCCATTTCGTCGTTCGTGGCGCTTACCCTGACCCCGATGCTGTCAACAAAGTTTTTGAAAACGAGGCACAAACGAAGTCGGGCTTACAATTTTACCAAAAAGTTTTTTATTGCCCTAAACAATGCCTATCAGCGATCGCTGAGTTCGCTTTTAAACCGGAGGTACCTCTCCCTGATGATCTTATTTCTGTCTTTGGCGCTGATATTCATCTTGTGGAAAAATATTCCGGCAGAGATGGCTCCGCTTGAAGACCGCTCGCAAATGAGTGTGAGCATGACTTATCCCGAAGGATCGACCTACGAATATAAACTGTCGTATATCGAGGAAGTAGCTGAAGTGGTTAACCGGTTTATTCCCGAGCGGGATAAGGTAACTACCATGATCAGGGGCGGTGGCGGTTTTGTTCGGGTAGTCCTCACAGATCCTTCGGAACGGGAACGTTCGCAGCAGGATATTGCCAACCAGCTGACCGCTGAACTTCGCAAAAAAACCCGGGCACGGGCCAATGTGATCCAGCAATCCACCTTTGGAGGACGACGCGCAGGCCTTCCGGTTCAATACGTGCTTCAGGCTCCCAACATCGATAAGTTGCGCGAGGTATTGCCGGCTTTTATGGCCGAGGTGAACGATAATCCCACCTTTGTTATGGCCGATGTGAACCTGAAATTTACCAAACCCGAGCTGCAGATTGTCATCAACCGCGATAAGGCTAATTTATTGGGCGTATCCACGCAAAATATCGGGCAAACACTGCAATTGGCTCTTAGCGGACAACGCTTTGGCTACTTCATTATGAACGGAAAACAGTACCAGATTTTGGGAGAGCTGGCCCGCGAAGACCGCAATAAACCGCTCGATCTGAAGTCGCTGTATGTCAGAAACAACTCGGGTCAGATGGTACAACTGGATAATTTTGTGACCTTGCAGGAATCTACTGCGCCGCCGCAACTATTCCGTTACAACCGTTTTGTGGCCGCAACGGTTTCGGCCGGCCTTGCCGAACGGAAAACAATCAGCCAGGGACTGGAAGAAATGGATCAGATTGCAGATAAAGTGCTTGATGATAGTTTCCGTACGGCCCTTGCCGGCGACTCGAAAGATTTCATGGAGAGTTCATCGAGCCTGATGTTTGCGTTCCTGCTTGCCATTGTGTTGATATTCCTTGTTCTTTCGGCTCAGTTCGAAAGCTTTAAAGACCCGGTTATCGTGATGATAACCGTTCCGTTTGCCCTTACGGGAGCCATGTTTTTCATGTGGTATTTCGATATTACCATGAATATTTTCAGCCAGATCGGAATCATTATGCTGGTCGGGTTGGTTTCGAAAAACGGAATCTTGATTGTTGAATTTGCCAACCAGCGGAAAAACGACGGACAAAGTAAACGCGAAGCTATCCAATATGCGGCATCGGCTCGTTTCCGCCCCATTCTGATGACCAGTTTATCCACAATTTTGGGTATCCTTCCCCTGGCGCTGGGTTGGGGCGAAGGTGCGCAAAGCCGTGTCGCCATGGGGGTAGCAGTGGTTGGAGGAATGAGTCTTTCCACCTTGTTGACCCTTTATGTGGTTCCATCGATTTATCTGATTATTTCAAGCGAAACAAAAAATACCGACCATGAAACAAACCAGTCAGACGGCCAGTAAATTCAATCCGATCATTCGCCGGTTCGTTTTGTTTTTTTTCATTTTATTTATTCTTAAACCAGCTCAGTCGCAGGAATTGTTTGATTTGAACAAGTGCATCAGTATTGGTTTGGAACGTAATTTTTCCATCCTGGTTGCCCGCAACCGCGAAGAGATAGCAGCCAATAATTACAGCCTGGGAAATGCCGGCCACCTCCCTACCCTGAGCATGACAAACCGTTACAGCGGAACGGTGAATCAGATCACGCAGAACTATACGGATGGCGAGAAAAGCACATCGTCGGGTGTGCATAACACAAGTGGAACCGCGGGCGTTAATCTGAACTGGACGATTTTCCAGGGATTTAACGCGCGGACAAGTTATCTGAAACTTAATGAACTGCAACAATTGGGAGAACTTGGAACCCAAACAGAGGTCGAAAGTTTGGTCAGCCAAATCGTTTCGGAATATTATTTCTATGTGCAACAACAACGGCTTTATCATAACCTGGCTTATGCTGTTTCCCTGTCGCGCGAACGGGTGCGTATAGACGAAGAACGCTATTTACTGGGCTCTTCTTCCAAGTTGGAACTCCTGCAGTCGATTGTATACCTGAATGCCGACAGTTCCCGTTACGCCCGGCAAAAGGAAGTGTTGCGCGCCTCTCAGGTGAGGATTAACGAGTTGATGGCTGCCGAGGATCCCGGAAGAAATATTCAGTTGAAAGACTCGGTGATCCATATCGATGAAACACTATTGTATGACCGCTTGCTCGACTTAACGCTGAACTACAATACCAGCCTGCAAATTGCATCAAAAAACCGGGTTATTTCCGAATTGGATTACAAGCTGATTGCATCGCGGGCTTATCCGTACCTTAATTTTTCGTCGGGTTACGCTTTGGCTTATAACACCTACGAGGCCAGCTCGTTAAGTAACCAGCGGACGCATGGTATGAATTACGGTCTCACCCTGGGGATGGATCTCTTTGACGGCTATAACCGCCGGCGCGAAAAAACCAACGCTACGCTTGAAATTGAAAACAAAAAATACCAGTATCAGGAAATTGAACAGCAAATCAGAGCCGACCTGATCACGATTTATTATGCATACGAGAATAACCTGCAACTGCTCAGACTGGAAGAACAAAACCTGAGTGTGGCCCGCGAAAACCTGGAAATAGCGCTCGAACGGTACAAACTCGGAAACCTGTCGGGGCTGGAACTTCGCGAAGTGCAAAAAAGCCTTCTTGATGCGGAAGAACGCCTGATTTCGGTGCAGTACCAGACCAAACTGGCCGAGATATCGCTGCAGCAGATTTCGGGCCGCATTATGAATTACCTGTAGCGGGGCCGGCAAATTATATTTTTCAAGCTTTGCAAATAAAACTATCTTTGTTTTTTCAAGCTTAAGAGTAGTTTTATGACTGATCGTTTGGATCCGCACCATCAATCATTTTCAGAGAAGGAAAACGAATTTGACAAGCAGCTGAGGCCTTTATCCTTTGGTGATTTTAAGGGACAGGCCCAGATTGTTGAAAACCTGAAAGTCTTCGTTCAGGCTGCCCGTATGCGGGGAGAGGCCCTGGATCATGCTTTGCTTTTTGGTCCTCCCGGACTCGGAAAAACCACGCTGTCGAATATCATTGCCAACGAACTGGGTGTGAGTTTGAAGTTAACTTCGGGTCCGGTGCTGGATAAACCGGGCGACTTGGCCGGCTTACTGACCAACCTCGAAGAGCGCGATGTTCTGTTTATAGATGAAATTCACCGCTTAAGCCCCATTGTCGAAGAATACCTCTATTCGGCCATGGAAGATTATAAAATCGATATCATGATCGATAAAGGGCCAAGCGCCCGCTCAATCCAGTTGGAATTAAATCCGTTTACGCTGATTGGCGCCACCACCCGTTCGGGATTGCTGACCAGCCCGCTCCGCGCCCGTTTTGGGATTAAAGCCCATTTTGAATACTACGACCTGAAGGTACTAACAGGCATCGTACAACGCTCGGCCCAAATTCTGAATGTGGAAATCGATGAACGTTCGGCTGTTGAGATTGCTTCGCGCAGCCGCGGAACTCCCCGTATTGTAAATGCTTTGTTACGCCGTGTCCGCGACTTTGCCCAGGTGAAGGGAAACGGTAAAATTGATCTGGAGATTACCCGCTATTCGCTTGAAGCGCTGAATATTGACAAACACGGGCTCGATGAAATGGATAATAAAATTCTGCGGACGATTATCGATAAATTTAAGGGAGGCCCGGTCGGATTGAGTACTGTGGCCACGGCTGTCAGCGAAGACAGCGGGACCATTGAAGAAGTATATGAACCTTTCCTGATCAAGGAAGGCTTTATCAAAAGAACCCCGCGTGGCCGCGAAGCGACCGACCTGGCATACAAACACCTCGGAATTGTCAGGTTTAACGAGAACCCGGGTTTGTTTTAACCAGCTTTACCTCGAATAATTTCGGCCAGAGTTTTCCGGTCACATACATTTTTCCGTTCCGGCGGTCAATGGCAATGCCATTCAGCACGTCAATCCGGTTATCCGGGTTGTACATGAATGATAAAAGTCCTTCAAAATTAATTTTGGCGATCACTTTACCGGTTTCCGCGTCAATTTTTACAGCATAATTGGTTGTCCAGATGTTGGCGTAAATGTAGCCGTCGTAGTATTCCAGTTCGTTTAAATATTTTACCGGACCTTTGTTGTCGTAAACAGGTAGTTTCTTTTCAAGCTGCATGGTTTCCGGGTGAATGAAATGAAGAAATTCGGAACCATCGGTTTTAATCAGGTATTTGCCGTCGTTGGTCAGCCCCCAGCCTTCGGGCGTATCGTAGCTAAAACTGTCGATCCAGGCAAAGGTGTTCAGCTCGTAAATAAATCCTGTTTTTTCTTTGTAGGTGAGCTGATAGAGTTTGTTGTTCAGGATGGTAATTCCTTCACCGAAATACTTGTCTTCCAGTTTGGCCGACTTTAAAATCTGTCCGGTTTGCAGATCGAATTGATAGATCCCGGATTTTTCGTATTCGCCGGTTCCTTCGTAAAAATTACCCTGATGAATTTCAAATCCCTGCGTAAAATGTTCGGTGTTATGCGGGTAGGTGTTTACAATTTCGTAGTTTAAAATTTCCGGTTCAATATCCGATAACACCTCGTAAGTCAAAAAGTTAACCCCTTCTACCCCATCGGTTTTTGTTGCAACCACCTTCAGCTGGTGTTTGCCGGGCGAATTTAACGTTCCGGCCGGATGAGAAAAATTCAACTCATCCGATGTTTTAACAAGTTCATTGTCCAGGTATAATTTGGCATTGTCCAGCGAACCTTCCTTTAACTTGATCTGGATGTCGAACCGGATGGAATCGCCCGTGTACAGGTTTTTCTTTTTTGGAAGAATTGAAATTTGTGATACCGGTTTGCGCGATTTTTTTGGCGGGTTATTACAGGCCGACGCGCTGAAGAACAGTAAAAGGATGATAAGAATACCAATGTTCCTGAGGTTCATGCTAAAAGGCTTAAATTTTGCCGTAAAAATAAGTAAAACTTAAAATACTGTTGTATTTTGCTTCGTTTTTAAAGGTGTGATCTGGGTGAATAGCTATCTTTGCTTAAAAAATTTCCCGTTTTGAACTCATTTAAAAAGCTTGTCGGCGAAACTGCCGTTTACGGCGTCAGCAGCATTGCCGGACGTTTTATCAACTGGTGGCTTGTACCCTACTATTCCCATATTTTTCTGACGGCCGAATATGGCGTGGTAACCAACCTGTATTCGTACATGGCTTTTTTGCTGGTTATTTTAACCTACGGAATGGAAACAGGTTATTTCCGTTACGCATCGGGCAAGGCGGATAAAGACCTGGTGTATTCCAGTTCGCTGATTTCGCTTTTTGTTACTTCGCTTAGTTTTTTACTGGTGGCATACAGTTTTTCCGATGTAATTTCGGGCTGGATGGATTATGAAAACCACCCGGAATACATCCGCTGGATTGCACTGATCATGGCTTTCGATGCCTTTACCTCCATTCCTTTCGCCCGGCTTCGGATTGAATCGAAAGCCATCAAATTTGCCGTTTTAAAGCTGATCAACATCTTCGCAAATATCTTTTTCAATATCTTCTTTTTAAGCATCTGTCCTGCCCTGCTGAAGGCCAACCCGGATCATATCGTCGGGCTGATTTATTCAGATCAGATTGGCGTGGGTTATGTCTTTATTTCGAACCTGATTGCTTCGGGGATAACCTTTGTCATGCTTTTGCCCGAACTTTGGGTGAAACTGCGCTTTGACGGCCGCTTGCTGAAAGAAATGGTTTGGTACTCTTTTCCGATCCTGGTGGTGGGTATAGCCGGAATGGTCAACCAGAATATCGATAAAATTTTAATTCCGGAATTGATTCCCGCCGACCAGGGGCCCATGGACCAACTGGGGATTTACGGAGCCAATTACAAGCTGGCTGTCTTGATGAATATGTTTATCCAGGCCTTCCGCTATGCCTTTGAACCCTTCTTTTTTTCGCAGGTAAAGTCAGAAAACAATAAACGCGGTTATGCCATCATCCTGAAGTACTTTGTGATTTTCGGACTGGTTATATTCCTGGGGATCAGTTTGTTCCTCGATTTGTTTAAAACCTTGAATATCATTGATGAAGCTTATTACTCCGGCCTGAAAGTCGTCCCCATTATCCTGATGGCCAACCTGTTCCTGGGCATTTATTACACCATTTCGCTTTGGTATAAACTGACCGATAAAACCCGTTTTGGAGCCTATTTCTCTCTGGTTGGCGCGGCCATCAGTCTGGCAATCAACATTATTTTTATCCCGGTTTATGGTTATATGGCATCGGCGGTTGCGGTGTTGATTTGCTTTATGGTTGAAACGGTTTTATGCTATATCTACGGACAAAAACATTTTCCGGTCGACTATCCCATCAAACGGATCTCCTTCTATTTTATTCTGGCCCTGGGCTTGTATTTTCTGGCGCTGCTCCTGCCTTTGGAGTCGTCGCGGGGATCGTACCTGCTGAACGCTGTGTTGCTTTTCGTTTTTCTGTTGACCGTTTACCTGCTGGAAAATAAAGAATTCAGAAAGTTTCTTCATTAAAATCAAATAAATACATTTAAGTATTATTTTTGTCCTGAAACAGGCGTACAAACTGATTTGGCCACTTATAAATTAATTGTTATGAAGATTGCATTGGCTTCCGATCATGCCGGCTTCGAACGAAAGCAGGTTGTGTTGAAATATCTGGGTGACGAAGGAATTGAAACGAAAGATTTCGGCGCGTATTCATCTGAAAGTTCTGATTATCCCGATTTTGCCCATCCCATGGCAGACGCGGTTGAAAAGGGCGAGTTTGATTTTGGTATTTCGCTGTGCGGCAGCGGAAACGGGATTAACATCGTGGCCAACAAACATCAGCAAATACGTTCGGCCATTTGCTGGAAACCGGAGATTGCCGCCTTGGCCCGCTTGCACAACGATGCCAATATTTGTGCTCTTCCGGCCCGTTTTATTACCGACGATGAGGCGATCATGATCGTGAAAACATTCATCAAAACAGAATTTGAAGGCGGCCGGCACTCTCGGAGGATCAATAAAATTCCAATTAAGTAGATCATGACTGGCGTGAAGAAGAACTTCCTGAAAAAATCGGATCAAATTGCTTTTGACAAAAAGCACCGCGAAACGATCCGGTTTAATATTTCGCGATACGACCAGGCCGTGGAGCGGGGCAAAATGCGTTATGCCGACCTGGAACTGGCCCGCGAAAGAGGTTCTTATGTGAAAGAACTGGCCATCAACAAGCTGTATGATTATTTGATCGAATTTGAGAAGAATATTACCGCCCGTGGCGCTGAGGTCGTTTGGGCCGAAGACGGAAATGAGGCCATCCGGGCCGTTCAGCAGATCCTGAAAGAAAACGGGGCAAAGTTGCTGGTGAAAAGTAAATCGATGACCACCGAAGAAATCGACTTCAACGAGCATGTGGAGGAAATCGGCGTGGAATCGCTTGAAACCGACCTGGGTGAATACATCGTGCAAATTGCCGGCGAGAAACCCTATCATATTGTAACGCCGGCCATGCATAAATCGAAGGAAGATATTGCTGAGCTCTTCCACGAAAAATTTGATACGCCCGAAAAAAGTACGCCTGAATTTCTGACGGCCTATGTGCGTAAATTGCTTCGCAATAAGTTTACCCGGGCCGAGGTGGGCGTTACCGGCTCGAACTTTTTAATTGCCGATGTTGGCGGTATCGCCCTCACCGAGAACGAAGGCAACGCGATGATGACTTTTTCGTTTCCGAAAGTGCATATTGTCATTGCCGGAATCGAAAAAATTATCCCGTCGATGAAGGACCTTGGTGTGCTTTGGCCTTTGCTGGCGGCGCATGGTACCGGACAGCAGATAACGGTGTATAATTCAATTGTTACCGGGCCCGGAAAAGCAGACGAAACCGACGGACCCGAAAAGATGTATGTGATTCTTCTGGATAATAAACGCAGCGAGTTGTACGGGCACGACGATCAGTACCTCGCGCTGAAATGTATTCGTTGCGGTGCCTGTTTAAATGCTTGCCCGATTTACAAAAACGTGGGCGGTTACACGTACGCGGCGACCTACAGCGGACCGATCGGCTCGGTGATTACGCCGTTTTATAACGGGTTTTCAGACTATAACTACCTGAGTTCGGCCTGTTCGGTTTGCGGAAAGTGTACCGAAGTGTGCCCGGTTAAAATACCTTTGCACAAGCTGTTGCTGTTTAACCGCCGCGATGCGGTCAATCAGGGAAACGGCGGCCTGATCTGGAATACGGGGATGAAAGCCTATGAATATGCCTTTATGAAACGCAGCCGGCTGGATGCCCTGAGCGGGGACATGAAGAATAAATTGAAAATTTTCGGGAAGAATGCTTTGGGAACACATAAGGAACTTCCTGAATTTGCCGAAAAATCGTTTAGCCAACAATGGAAATTAAAAAAATAAGATTATGCTTTCAAATACCTGTAAATATGCCTTGCGGGCATTGATTTACCTCGGGAAATTCAGCGACAACGGGGAAAAAATAGGGATCAAAAAGATAGCCGGCGATCTGGAAATCCCCACGCCTTTTCTTGGAAAAATATTGCAAAACCTGGTGAAACAAAAGATCCTGTCGTCAACCAAAGGTCCTAACGGCGGATTTGGCCTCGGAAAACCGGCCGAAGAGATCAGCCTGTACGAAATTGTCAAAACCATCGACGGCGAAGATTTCTTTCACAACTGCCTCATCAGTCTTGAGCCTTGTTCGGTCCATCACGAAAGCGGAAAACCTTGCGCCGTGCATGGGCGTTTCAGTGATGTTCGCGCCCAGTTGATGGAATTTTATTCGCAAACCAGCATTGCCAATGTGATTTCGGATATGAAAGGGCACGAAAACCTGATAAAAATGTAAGACCACCTGGTTGAACTGTCAGGCCATCGGTGTCTTGTAAGATGTTTTAATTTGAATAGTCAGCTATGGCCGGAATCTATATCCATATTCCTTTCTGTAAAACCAGGTGTCACTACTGTGATTTTTACAAATCAACCGATTTTGCTTCGCGGCTTGATTTTTTGTCGGCTTTAAAACAGGAAATGATACAGCGAAACCAGGAATTGGAAAACGAAAAAATTGAAAGCATTTATTTTGGCGGAGGCACGCCTTCTGTTCTAAAAATCAGTGAAATAGCTGAAATTTTGCAAATCATTTCCGACAGGTATGCCGTTAGCAGCGATTGCGAAATCACCCTGGAGGCCAATCCGGACGATTTAAACGAAACCTTTCTTTCGGACCTGAAAACCGGCCGGGTAAACCGCTTAAGCATCGGCACGCAATCGTTCAACAACCGCGATTTAAAAGGAATGAACCGCCGGCACCATGCCGAACAGGCGGTAGCGTCGGTCAGAACGGCGCAGAAAGTTGGTTTTCGAAACATCAGCATCGACCTGATTTACGGCCTCCCCGGCCAATCGCTTGATGATTGGAATCTCAATGTCGAAAAGGCCATCTCGTTGGATGTGCAGCACATTTCGGCCTATCACCTCACCTACCACGAAGGCACGGTTTTTTACGATTACCTGAAAAGCGGGAAAATAAAAGAATTGCCCGACGAATTGAGCTTTGAACAGTTTAAATTACTGAAAAACAAACTGGAAAGAGCCGGTTTCGAACATTACGAGATCTCTAACTTTGCCCGTTCATCCTTGTATTCGCGTCATAACAAGGCTTATTGGGAACGAAAAAGTTACCTGGGTTTTGGCCCTTCGGCCCATTCGTTCGATTTGAAAACCAGGCGCTGGAATGTGTCCAGTCTGCGAAAATACCTGCTGGCCTTCGAAACAGGCGCTCCGTACTGGGAACACGAGATTTTAAGCCGGCAGGACCAGTACAACGACTATCTGATTACCTCCCTGCGGACCACCTGGGGTACTTCGACTCGCTACCTGGCCAAGAATTTTGATGAGAAAATGCTGCTTCATTTTAAAAAAGAAGCAAAACCATACATCCAAACCGGTCATTTAGTTGTTGAAAATGAAAACTATAAATTATCGGCCGATGGATTGTTTATCTCGGATAAAATTATGGAGCAATTGCTTTTTCTGGAAGAGCTTTAAATATTGTTAATTGATTGAAATGAAGGCAGAGCCTTTGGATATTTCCCTATCTTTGCCGTTTGTAAAATACCGTTTTATGCAAGTAAAAATCGTCAATCGTTCAAAAAACCCGTTACCGGCATACAGCACCAGCCATTCGGCCGGGATGGATTTAAGGGCTAACCTCGATGAGCCAATCGTTTTAAAACCATTGGAACGGATTTTGGTTCCAACCGGCTTGTTTATTGAGTTGCCGGTAGGGTACGAGGCTCAGATTCGCCCGCGAAGCGGGTTGGCGTTGAAAAAAGGGATCACGGTGCTGAACTCGCCCGGGACAATTGACGCGGATTATCGCGGGGAGATCGGGATTATCCTGATCAACCTTTCAAACGAAGAGTTTAAAATTGAACATGGAGAGCGAATTTGTCAAATGGTTATTGCCAAACACGAGACTGTCAGCTGGCAGGATGTGGAATTGCTCGAAGAAACCAAGCGCGGTGCGGGTGGTTTCGGCCATACCGGGAAAAATTAACGATCAGGATATTAACGTACATATTTTCGCATGAATTTTAAAAAGAGCGGATATTTTTTATTGGTCGGTTTGTTAACAGCATCCTGTGCTGTTTCGAAAAAAGATTTGGTAAAAACGCCCGAGCCAAACAAAATAGAGCAAACACTGCTGACAGAAGATCAGCAGAACGAATTCGAATACCTGTTTATCGAAGGCTTGAAGCAAAAAAAACTGGGAAATCTGACCAATGCGGTTTCTATTTTTTCCCGATGCCTCGAAATCGATCCGAATTCGGCAGTATCGATGTTTGAAATGGCCAATATCCACTTTGCAAATAAAGACCTGACCAGCGCTGCCTTACTGCTTGAGAAAGCAACGTCCATCGATCAGGCCAATAGCTGGTACAAATTGTTGCTGGCCCAGGTATACCAGCAACGCAGGCAATACGAAGAAGCAGCGGCTTTGTACAATGAACTTTGCAAAAAAGAGCCCGAAAACCTGGAATACCTGTATTCGAAAGCGGTATTGCTGGGCATGGCCGAAAAGTACCCGGAGTCTATTGACGCCTATAACGAACTGGAAGCCAAACTGGGCCTGGTCGATCAGATTGCGGTTGCCAAGCAGCAGGCTTACCTGTCGATGGGAAAACCCGAGAAAGCGTTCAACGAAATTAACCGGCTGATTGCATCTGATCCCGACGAACCCCAGTATTACGGTTTGCTGGCCGAGTTGTACCAAACAACCGGAGATCGTGACAATGCGTTAAAAAATTACCTGAAAATACTTGAAATCGATCCGGATAACGGATTCGTCCATTTTTCGCTGGCCGGTTTCTACCAGGAAGACAGCAATTTTGAAAAAGCCTTTGAACACATTAAACTGGCTTTCGGGAATGAGGACCTCGACATTGATACCAAAATGCAATACTACCTGATGCAAACAGCAGATCCAACAAATTCAGACTGGACTGATGAACAGATCATGGAGTTGCTGGACATTCTGCACAAGGTTTACCCGGATGAGAACCGCATTTACCCGATTTATGCCGAGCATTTAATCAAACAAAACAAGCTCGAAGAGGCCCGCGAGGCTTTACGCCAGTATTTGGAAACCGATAAAAGCAGTTTTGAGATCTGGTGGCAGTTTTTGCTGATCAGTAATGATTTGCTCGATTTTGAAAGACTCTATACCGACAGCAAAGAAGCGATCGGCTTTTTTCCGAATCATGCTGCCATTTATGCTTTAAATGCCGTTGCCGCCCTTCAACTCGATAAATACCAGGAAGCGCTGGGCGTTCTCGAAGAAGGCGAGGCTTATGTGTTGGACAACCGTTCGCTGAAAATTCAGTTCGAAATTTATAAAGCGGAAGCCAATTATAAGTTAAACCGGGTTGAACAAGCGTTTAACGCTTTTGAGGAAGTGATTAAACTTGACCCGGATAATTTTATGGCCATGAATAACTACGCGTATTACTTATCGGTTCGGGGCGAGAGCCTGGAAAAGGCCGAACGCCTGAGTAACCGGGTCGTTCAGGCAAATCCGAATAATCCGACCTATCTGGATACACACGCCTGGGTTCTTTTTAAACGGAAAAACTACAGTCTGGCCAAATTTTACATCGAAACGGCCCTCGAAAACGGGGGAGATCAAAACGGGGTACTGCTCGAACACTATGGCGACATCCTGTTTATGCTCGACGAAAAGGATAAAGCCATGGAAAACTGGAGAAAGGCAAAAGATCTCGGCGAAGGTTCTGAGGCGCTCGACCAGAAAATAAGAGAATCACGCTATATTGAAAGTCAACAACCTTGAAAAACGTATTCATAAAAAACAGCCTGTTGCTCGGCGGAGCGCTTTTGTTGGTCATGGCTTCGTGTAAAGCGCCGAAAACACTGACGACTGTTGAAAAGTTAAGACCCGTCAGCGCCGGGAAACTTATCCGGAATATCGAAGAGAATACATTTAACTATGCCGGACTGGATATCAAACGGATTGCCTGTCAATACGAAACCTCCGACAGTAAAACCACCTTCAGGGCCAGTTTAAAATCGGTAAAAGATGATCATATTCTGGTTTCATTCAGCAAGCTGAATATTCCGGTGGGACGCTTGTTGCTTACCCCCGACAGTGTTAAAATGATCAATTACATCGACCGGACCTACTTTACGGCGAATTACGCTTATCTCGAAAGGTTCATCAGCGCCACGCTCGATTTTAATGTCGTTCAGGCCATTCTGGCCAATGATGTGTTTTCATTCAGGGACGATCAGCGCGAAAATTATTTCAGGGATTACGTGTCATACGCCGATTCGGGCATGTATGTGCTGCAGTCGTTCAAAAACCGGAAACTTGATAAGATTTCACGCAAAGGAAAAGAAGAAAAAATTGACCGTTACCTGAAAAAAACAGAGGAAGATGATTTTATCGTCCAGTATGTATATATCGATCCGAACACCTATAAAGTCAGGCGGTTGATCCTGGATGACGTGATGAACGAACGGAAGTTGCAGGTTAATTTTGATGAGTTCGAACGGGTTGAAGGGCAATTATATCCGGGCAGCATTGATGTTCATTTAAGCAGCCCTGAAAATAATTTGAAAATGAAAGTGAAACTCAGTAAATTTTCAACGGAAATAGACCCGGAAATTAATTTTAGTATTCCTGAAAAGTATAGCCGGATTAATTAGTTGAGACGGATATGAAGCAGTTTTTTTTCAGCCTGGTTCTGTGTTTTGCGGTTTGGTCGGTACAAGCCCAATCGCTGACAGAACTGCGCGCGAAAAAAAATGATACGGAACAAGCCCTTAAACTGACATCGGGTTTGCTGGAAGAAGCCCGGAAAAATGAAGCCGCTTCCCTGAATAAATTAAAACTCATCAACAGCCAGATTCAGAACCGCAATACGGTGATTCAAACCATCAATTCCGAAATAAGCTTGATCGATGATTATATCCGCAACAATACGGCTGTGGTCGATATGTTAAAAACCGATCTGGCCGGTTTGAAAAAAGAATATGCTTCGATGATCCGCTTTGCGCAGAAAAATAAAAACAGCTACGACATGCTGATCTTTCTGTTTTCGGCCGATAACCTGAATCAGGCCTATAAGCGTTTTCTTTACCTGCGGCAATATGCCCGGTACCGGAAAAACCAGGCGGTCATTATTCAGTCGTTAAGCGATTTGATTGATAAAAAGGTGCTTTCACTGGAAGCGCAGAAAAACCAGAAATCGTCGCTGCTGACGGGGAAAGTACAAGAGAATTTAAAGCTCGAAAAGGAAAAGAACGAACAAAACCAGAATATAAGCGCGCTGCAAAAACAACAGCAGGACTTACGCAAAAAACTTCAGCAACAGCAGAAAGTCCAGGATGAGTTGAACCGCGCCATTCAGAAAATGCTGGAGGAAGAAACCAAAAAATCGGCGACCAAGGGCGAGTTTCAGTTAACGCCCGAGCAAAAATTAATTGCCGCTGATTTTGAGCAAAACCGGGGCCGGATTCCCTGGCCGGTAGAGCGGGGTATTATTACCGACCGGTTTGGGGTGCATGCCCATCCGGTGTTGAAACAGGTACAGGTAAAAAATAACGGGATCGACATCAGCACCCAGCGGGGGACAAAAGCCCGCGCCGTGTTTAATGGCGAGGTAAGCCGCGTGTTTGCCGTATCGGGAGGGAATATGGCCGTAATTATCCGCCACGGAAGCTTTTTAAGCGTTTATTCCAACCTGGAGGAGGTGTATGTGAGGGCCGGGCAAAAAGTGGCTGTAAGGCAGGATATCGGCTCTATTTTCACCGATCAGGCTGACGGAAACAAAACCGTCCTGAAATTTCAGGTTTGGAAGGAAAACCAAAAACTTAACCCGGAAGATTGGATCAGTAAATAAAAAACCCGCCTCGAAGCGGGTTTTGTTCTATAGATTGGCTACTCTGGTCAATGCCTGAATGTCTAGTAACTTTATTTTCCGCCCCTGCAGCTCAATCAATCGGTCCTGTTTAAACTCCGAAAGCAGGCGAATCACGCTCTCGGTGGCTGTTCCCACCATGTTGGCCAGTTCTTCCCGGGTTAGCGAAATCTGAAGGGTATTGGCGTTATCGAGGTCAAAACTTTCTTTCAGCAGCAACAGGATTTCGGCCAGGCGCTCGCGAACCGTTTTCTGGGCAATATCGGTGATGTAGTCATTGGCTTCGCGCAACTCTTTGCAGACAATCTGCAGCATGTGATGCGAAAATTCCCAGTTGTTTTGAATTAAAAACAGCAAGGTTTGGTAGGGAATGTGACACAAAACGGCCTCCTCAATCACCTTGGAAGTGGTGCAGGCGAGTTCCTGGCTCAGCAACGAGCGATAAGCAACAATCTCTCCCTTTTTGGCAAAGCGGATAATCTGTTCCTTGCCGTCGATTCCTGTTTTGAAGATCTTCAGAATGCCTTTTGTGATGCAGTAAAAACCGGTTAGCCGGCTTCCTTCCCGGTAAATAATGCTCCCTTTTTTATACAGGGAACATGTTTTATCGTAGTTGAGCTGGGCTAGTTCCTGGTTCGTTAGTTTTTTAAAAAGCTGGAATCCGGATAAATCACATTCCTCTTCGGTTGGTCGTTTAATTGAACTTCTCATTGGCCCTGTATTATTAAGATTTAAATTATTTCACGGTAAATTTAACTTTAAATATAAAATGAACAGCTATATTTGCAAAACTATTTATTTAGATATTTCGATATTTAATTTTTCATCGAAATCCGCTTATAAAATTAAACATTCACACATAAAAATTAGCTTGTTATGAAACATATCGTTGATTTGGCCTGGAAACAAAACATGTCTTTTGAAACCGAGATGGATGGTCATCGGGTTGTTTTGGATGCCGGTACTGAATCTGGCGGCGACGACCTGGGCCCCCGGCCGAAAAAGTTTATGCTGACCGCGCTGGCCGGCTGTACCGGGATGGATGTGATTTCGATCCTGAAAAAGATGAAAGTTGAACCCGAGTCATTTCATATTGTTGTTGAGGGTGATGTGGCCGAAGACCACCCGAAAAAATACTATAAAATGAAGGTGATCTACCAGTTTAAGGGGAAAGACCTGCCGATGGATAAGCTGGGAAAAGCGGTAAAATTATCCGAAGAAAAATATTGCGGGGTGAGCGCCGTTTACCGCGATGCTCTTGAAATGTCAAGCGAGATACGCATCATCGAATAAGTGCGAAGAAACAAACCGACAGAAGAGGCTGTAAATTCGTTCATTTTACGAACAGCCTCTTTTTTCCCGAAACTTAGGGCCAGATTTCCGAAATTTGGTCGGGAAGCACATCCAGTCTGATCAGCTTAATTTCAAAATCGGTACGCTTTTGGCCCTTTACCTCAAAAACACCTTTAAAATTTTTCCCTCCCAGCTTCTTAAATGCTGTTTCAAACGGCTGAATACCGTCTTTATCGGTAAAATATTTGGCCAGGGCAATGTTGCCGATATCATTGTCGCACAGGAAAAAAACAATCCGGCGGCCGTCGTTCGTCACAAAACCGGCCACGCTGGCATATTCGTAATTCAGGTAATTATCGCTTCGGTTATCAAACTGAAGGACGGAGTCGTTCACCTGATATTCCAGCATACTTTGGTCAATGTGATACTTAATGCCCATTTTCTCCGTGGCAGGAACCAGAAACCGGAGGGTTTTAAACGAGCCGATAAAAATAACGTGGTGGCCCCTGAAATCTTCCATCCTGACCCGCGACGAATAGTTCATCACCGTTTGGGCCGATCCGCCGCCCAGGATATTCATGATGTAAAATAAGCCGATCGGCGCCTGGTTGTTGATGTAGGTGATATCCGATTTGGCCATTTCGCCGATTTTCGAAGGATTTAACTCCAAAAACTGTTCGTAATCGGTATCGGAGTTGATTTGATTATCGCGGACGGTACCCACTCGTCCCGTGGCAACCTGGCTGCGGAAGAAATAATGGTCTCCGAGCACCAAAAACACCGGGTAATCTTTCCTGGTGAAGGGTTTCCAGAAATCAATTGTTGCTTTCCGGGAAGGAAAATACAGCGCGATAAAAACGGACGAAACCAGTAACACAAAGCTGATGGCCAGCGCTGTAGGGGCCTTCAACAAAAGCTTCTTCCGGATAAGCCTGAGGGGTGAGTAATGAAATTGTACCCGGTATTCGCCTTTGGGAAGTTCCAGTACAAATTCATCGTTTCGGCCTTCCTGCTGGTAATATTCGTTTATTTTTTTGCGAAGGTTATGAATATACACCCGGATATTGAGCTCTTTTTCGTGGTCCATCTTCCGCCCGAAAACATCGGCAGCAATCTGGATCTCTTTGGGATTCTGACCTTTCAGCGATGCCTGGACCAGGTATTTCAGCAATTCCCGGTTAACGGTCGATTTACTGAAAGCCGAGCTTTCGAGGATTCGCTCAACACACTGCCTGATATGTTTCTGATTTGGTGCCAATACTTTGAAAATCAATTCGGTTAAAAGAAACTTTTAACCTCAAATTTACGTGTTTATAGACATATTTCTCATCAAAAGTAATAAGAAGACCCTATATTCAGTAAAAAAATAATAACAAACCAATTTTATTCATTTCATATGGACAAACTAAATCGACGTAAATTTTTAGGAACAGCCGGAGCTGTAACAGCCGGAGCTGTATTAACTAACCCGATGCAATCATTTGCCAGGCCTGCTGCAAAAAAAATGAAACTGGCCCTGGCCGGGACCGGAGTTCGCGGAACCAGTTTCTGGGGGAAAACCATTGTTGAAAATTACCGCAACGAAACCGAGTATGTTGCCCTGTTTGATCATAACCCGGGGCGGCTCGAATTTGCCAAACAATTCATGGGCGTTAATTGCCCGGTTTTTACTGATTTTGAAGAGATGATCGTCAAAACCAGGCCTGATGTGATTATTGTGACCACCGTTGATTCGACTCACCACCAATTCATCATCAAAGGATTGGAAATGGGTTGCGACATTATTACCGAGAAGCCAATGACCACGGACGAGGTAAAATGCCAGGCCATCCTGGATGCCGAAAGAAAAACCGGCCGTAAAGTGATTGTTGGTTTTAACTACCGTTACGGCATTCAGTTTACCCGGCTGAAAGAACTTTTGGCTAAAGAAGAAGTCGGGAAACTGACATCGGTCGATTTCCACTGGTACCTGAATACCTACCACGGGGCTGATTATTTTCGGCGCTGGCATGGCGAACGCGATAAGGGCGGAACTTTGCTCCTGCATAAAGCCACCCACCATTTCGACCTCTTAAACTGGTGGATCGATTCGGATCCGATGGAAGTAACGGCATACGGCGAACTGGAACACTACGGGCACAACAATAAATTCAGAGGGGCAAACTGCCGCTCGTGCGCCTATACCGACCGATGTAAGTTTTACTGGGATATCACCAAAGACAAACGGATGGTTGATCTGTATGTGAACAACGAAAAATACGACGGTTACATTCGCGATAACTGTCTGTGGCGCAACCGGATTGATATTTACGATAAAATGGCGGTTCAGATAAAATACGCCAATAACGTGCAGGTAAGTTATTCGTTAACCACTTATTCGCCTTACGAAGGCTGGACGATTGGCTTTAATGGCATGGATGGCCGGATTGACTCGTGGGAAGGTCTGCCCTGGAGACGCCAGGAAATGGTTAATCAGGCCCAGCTGCACGCACAGGAGATGAGCCAGGGCGAAAAAGAAAAATCGGAAGAATACGATGAGATCATGGTGATGAAAAACTGGAATCCTGAGCCTCAGCTGGTCAAAGTTCCCCGCGTTCGCGGCGGACACGGTGGGGGAGATGTCCGGTTACACGACAAGATATTTAAAGATCCGTCTATGGCCGATCCGTATAAACATTCTGCCGGCACCCGCGACGGGGCCATGTCGGTATTAATCGGTATTGCTGCCCGCAAAAGTATTGAAGAAGGGCGAATGGTACGGATTGACGAATTGACGGATTTGCCGGTTAGTCCGACAAGAGGTTCAGGGCAAACGCATCTAAAAAAACAATACGCCTAACTGCTTAATAATCAGTCGAATAAGTTGTTTTTGCGATGAAAAAATTGTATATTTATCTGATAATCAGATAGATGACAAAATGGATAGCAAAGGTAATTTATTGTCGTATTTTTCAGAAATGAAAGATCCACGTATTAACAGGACTAAACGTCATCTCATGGATGACATAATTTTCATCGCGATTGCTTCAGTGCTTTGTGGATGTGAATCATGGAACGACATGGAAGAGTACGGGGAGATAAAAAAGGAGTGGCTCAGCAGCTTCCTTGAGCTTCCCAACGGGATACCTTCCCATGACACGTTTAACCGCTTTTTTGCTGCATTAGATGCCGATGAGTTTGA
Organism: Gaoshiqia sp. US2; assembly: GCF_059705485.1. Lineage (NCBI taxonomy): Bacteria > Pseudomonadati > Bacteroidota > Bacteroidia > Marinilabiliales > Prolixibacteraceae > Gaoshiqia > Gaoshiqia sp. US2. Next base: position 111,183 of record NZ_AP048550.1, read on the forward strand.
GAATTGTTTTTTATCTTGGGTGAAGTCAATACATCAAAGAACCCATGGTGAGGTTATCAGTATTGATGGCAAAACCATGCGCGGGTCTCGCAAACAGGGATGCAAAACGGCAACCCATATTGTAAGTGCCTGGGCTGACGAGAATGAACTTGTTCTGGGACAAATTAAGGTAGAAGAAAAGTCAAATGAGATTACAGCTATTCCCAAACTGCTGGATGCCCTTTTATTGGAAGGGTGTATCGTTACGGTTGATGCCATGGGGTGCCAGAAAAATATTGCGCGTAAAATAGTGAAGAAAAAAGCACATTACATTCTTTCGGTCAAAGAAAACCAAAAGGATCTGTATGAAGATATTCAGGACAGTTTCAGGGTTTTGCCTGTAAACGATTATTTTGAAGAGCTTGATTACGGGCATGGAAGAATAGAGACAAGGCAATGTAGTATCATAGAAAACCTGAGCCTGGTAGAAAGTGCCGAAAAATGGAATGGGTTGGCCTCTGTTGTCAAAGTGGACCGTGAACGGTACTTTAAGGCAACAGGCAAAAGAGAAAACGAAACAAGTTTTTACATAAGCACATTAAAAAAAGCTGACATAATCGCCCATGGCGTCCGGAAACATTGGGGGATTGAAAACAAGGTCCATTGGGTGCTTGACGTTGCTTTTGGGGAGGACCTGAGCCGAAAACGCAGTGGCAATGCTGCTCAAAACTTCTCCAGCCTCAACCGGATTGCATTAAACCTTTTAAAAAAGGACGATACCAGGGTGGGGATTAAAAGCCGAAGAAAAATGGCCGGATGGGGCAATGAATATTTGTTAAAGCTGATTGGCAATTAAATTAGATGCGTTTGCCCTGACAAGAGGTTAATTTAGTTGAAAAATTACCTGAAAAAGGTCTATCTTTATTTCTTTTTTGGCGAGATTGTCCGCTGATCTAAGTACCGGTGAAGAGGCGATTGTACCAGGGCATCAAGATAAGGAAACATCAGAAACCTGTGATCCCGTTTTCGGGAGTGCCTGCCTCCTTGCGGCGATCTCGCTTTTTTATTTCTTTTAAAGTCAATTATCCTTTTTGTGCCGCAGGATGCTTACCGGCCCCAGCAAGCCCGAAGCAAGCAGGGGAGCATCTTGTTTAAATTCGATGTTTGTATTGGTCAGGCGTTGTCCGGGGGGCAATGCGGCGTCGCCGATCAGGCGGTTCGGCCAAAGATTGATCACTTCAATTTCGAGTTCATTGCCGGTTTCCCTGACGGCTTCAGAAATCGCCACCCGCCAGGGAGAGGTCCAGACAATTCCGAGCCTTTTCCCGTTCAGTTTTACGTCGGCGATGTTTTTCACCACGCCCAATTCGAGGAAAAGATTTTCTCCGGGCTTTTGAGCGAGGTCGAATTTTGTGCTGTACACCGCTTTTCCCGAATAATACCTGATGCGTTCGTCGGGATGTATGCTCCAATCGGTCAACTGCTTAAATTCGACAAATCCGGGGCCGCCCCATTCCGTATCAAATTTCACGGTCCACGACCCGCTGATTTCCTGAACCGCTTTTAAGCCGGAAGTATCCTGGCAAAGCAAGGCCTGCGGGCTTTGAGCCGCAGATTTTCCCGGTTTTTTTGGGAAAACGATAAAAAACGATTGAAACTCTGCGAATTCCAGCGGAATGGCTGTCCGGTCGTCAACGGCCGTAAATGCCGGCTTTAAAACCATTCCGGTAACCGCATCCCAGATTTCGGGAACGCGACCTTTCACCCGGAACAGGCATTCGGTTTTTGCCGCTTGTTTTTTTCGGTTGGCCAGGAAAAAAACTTCCGCATCGTTTGTTGTCCGGTGGATGAAATCAATCCAAACCTCTTTCCCGTTGGATTCGAAATCAGGTTTTATCCCATTCCTTAACAATACATTGCGAATGGTTTCCCCGCAAAAAACCCGGCCTTTCCCGTACCGGTTTTGTGTTATCTTTTCCCCGTCGATGTTACCCCAAACCTCAGATGCAACCCGTTTAATTTGTTCATCGCAGTGGGGGTAATCTTTCAAACCCGAATCTCTGGCCGGTTTTGGCCCGATTACCGTTGCGCCGGCCCTTACCAGTTCCCTGATTTTTTCGGCAACGGGCAGCGGCATCCGGTCGTCGTCCGGAAGCGCCAGGACACGGTAGCTCATGCCGTCGGGCAGCACGATGCGCCCTTTTTTCACCGAGAGGCGGGTCAACAGGACTTCTTCATTACAACCATCGTAATCATAACCGGGGCCGAGAGCCGGGTCGATGTGCTTTTGTTCGACCAGGTTTGGTGCTGAATCGCCGTTGTAAAAAAGCACATCGGCCATATACAAGCCCGCCTGGAGCAAGTGTTGGCACCTGGCGATATAATCGAAAAAAGGCCCGGATTTTTCCCACCAGGTCACATTGGGGTTGAAGTGGGTCCCTGCGCCGTATTCATAACCGGGCTTTCCGTCTTGCGGGCGCGTGGCCGTCGACGTATGAATGGCAATCCGGTTGATTCCTTCGCAGTAAGCCCTGTCGAGCGATTGTTTGAGCGAGCCGGGATAGTCGAGCCAATGCCTCATGGTGGTAAAAGCCTCGGCTGATGTTGTTTTTTTTCCGTAAACATGGGCCGCGGAGGCAACCATCTTCGTAACTTTATTTTGCCCGAAATCGAGGCGGGAAACGCCGTAAGTTTTATCGTCGGCCAGGGTTGACTGATCCTCGTGGTTGGGGCCCAGCCAGAATTCGCACATGGGCAGGTCGCTTCGGCCCAGGTTTTTCAGCCCGTCGAGGCAAATCGTTCCCGAACGGCTCGGGCCGGCTGCTTCGTTCTGCACCAGCAGGCCCTGTTCGTGGCATAATTCGGCAAAACGCCGGTAATGCCCGTCAGCCATACAGTCGGCGATGGTTTTGCGATAATCGGTCAGGAAGCGGTCCGACACTTCGGCATTTTCGATGATGTACCCTCTTAAAACCGGCAGGTAGGGAGTTGCCTCGTAGCCGCGGTAATCCTTGAACTTTTCAAGGATTCTGCCGGTCCAGTTCGGAAAGCCGTCTTCGAAACTGTCGTCGCAGAAATACGCCGGTTTTGCTTCTGCTTTGGCGGCTTCTTCAATCAGAATTTTCCCAAAATTTTCAAATTGAATTTCAACGCCTTTACGGTCAAACCAGTCGATGGACAATCCGTCGGCTTCCGGCTGGGCGATCATCAGGCGGGAGCCGGTCATGCGGTGGCCGGTTCGGACGATGGTCCAGTTTCCGTCAGGAACATTCCACGTCAGGTGTCCGTCGTTGGTTATTTTTGAAGTGAGGTCGATGACCCGAGTCAGTGGAATTGGCCGGTCGGCCGGATCGTTTTGCCAGGGCTCGCGGGTGGGGTTCATGATGTTGACCGCCAGCGCAAAATTGCTGGCGTCGCGGTGATTGGTTTTGGCGTCGAGCACTTTTGCCCGTTCGCCGCCGATACGGCCTGCCTGTTTGTCGGAATTCAGGAATGCCACGACGGCGGTATCGCGATAATCAAGTTCCTCCAGCGGTAAGTCGATGTATTCTTTGTAGCCGGGCGGGTTAAAAACCTTATCGTAGCCGTCGCGGTTAACGGGAAGCGGCAGTTTCGCCGAGAACTTTTGCGGCCCCTGAATATCCAGTTCCGACTGCAAATACCACCGGCCCGAATTTTCAGGCGAAATCCACGGCCCGCCCATGCACCAACCCGAACTTAAATTGATGCCCACTTCAATGTTTAGCCTTTTGGCTTCTTTCATGGCGTGGCGGTACAAGACTTTCCATTCGTCTGAAAAAAGCGTTGCTCCCTGCGGAAAAGGAACGCCTCCCAATCCGCCGGCCGAATTGACCAGCAGCACGCCTCCCATTCCTTTTGCCCGGAATTCTTCGAGGTCGCGGGTAATGCCTTCTTTGTTTACCAAGCCGTTAAACCACCACCAGTAGCAGGACGATTTGACCTTATCGGGCGGGGCCAAAAAGCCTTTCAAAAGCTCCGGATAAGCTTCGCCGGTTTCTGAAAATGCCTTCATTGCTGCCGTTCCGGCCGCGGGCAATATGGTTAAGTTTGCCGCCGTGAGCGAGCTTATTTTGATAAAAGTTCTTCTGTTTATAGCCATATGCTGAAGAATAGTTTTTCTTCTTTTGCCGTTTTTCACCTCACTGACCGGAACAAGACGATACAGGGACTTTTGCTGTACCGGAAACAACAGTGAATCTAAACGTAAAGCAAAAATAGATACGTTTCGAATAGCACAAACATAATAAAAAGATACAAAAAACAATCACTCAGTTTTGTTTTATTGATATTTCATTTGCTTTATAGAAAAATAGACTCAAAAAAGAAAGGTTAAAGAAGTAATTTGTTTGTCGCGGGGGAGTTGGTAAACCTTAAACATTTGCTTCCGGTTCATCCCTTCGCTCTTCTTTTCAGACTTACTCCCGGTTTTCGACGAATATCCCGTTGAAGGAACCACGTACCTATCTTTTCGACTACGTGTTGAATGTACAGGCATGATCAATCCGGAATACGCATGCAGCCTAACGAATCATAGTCTGTCCATTGTCTGATAGGTGATCTATCATTCGGTCATTGCCGGTTAAAAACCGGCACACCCGGGGCGAACCACAGGGCAAACGCATTTAAGAAAGTTTGGTTTAAGCCATAAGCTCCTGCCGAGGAGCTTGGTTTCCTCATAACTCTTCATTATGTTTGAATGATTAATATTTTTGAAAGGCGGGTTTTGCATGTTGTAAATGGCCCGCCTTTCGTTTTGCTAATATACTAAATATCTGTTGATTAGTTACATGATTGGATAAAAGATTTGCCAGTTTTGCTATATTAATAAGAAGACAGAAGAACAAATTTCAGAAGCATGGAAGAGTTCGCTTTTCCACCAGATTTTCAGCAAGGTGAGCGAACCAAGAAGGACAAACAGGGGTAATTTCCGGCACCAGTTGCATGACATCCTGTTGCTGGTACTGTCCGCCGTTTTGTGCGGAATGGACGAATGGGAGGAAATCGCGGACTTTGGCCTGGAACAGCAGCATTGGTTGCGCAAGTACGGCTCTTTTGTTTATGGCATTCCCTCGCACTTCTTGCAGTCAAAGGCAACCAGCCGTCGCTCGAAGAAGGTATTCTGGATACAATCCGGTTCAATAAATCCATCAGTTCCGATGTAGATGTTGATTGCGGGCATGGCCGGATCGAAACCCGCGAATGCTCTGCGTACAGCAACCTTGAGATGATCGAAGGCGCGGATCAATGGGAAGGGCTGAAAACAATTTTCCGGATCGATTCTCAAAGGGTTATCAAGTCAACCGGAGAAACTTCCCGGCAAACAAGATATTACATAGTCAAACGTGAAAAACCCTCATTTTTTCAAAAAGCGTAAAAATCAGGTTTCTGTTGAAGAGAAAAACTAAGTTTTCAAATAGCTCAAAAATATTTTTTGCTTCGGATTTTAACCTCCGGAGCATTTTTCTCAGGTTAAAACCGACTGCTGCCAGGATTGAGTTCATATTGTCCCCAATCTGGTCGAGCAGATAATTCCGAAGCATCCGGTGGTCGTGTTTCACGTGGCCAATGACGGGTTCTATCCCGGCCCTGGCCCTGAAGCGTTGCCTTGTTTTTTGTCGTTGGTATTTGTTGTGGCTTTCAAGTGGTTTCCCCGGGCAAATAATTTGTGTGCCATTTACTTGTTTGCGGCCCCGGTATCCCCTGTCAACAATTCCTGTTTCGGGCTTGTGACCGGTGATCCTTTCCACTTGCGTCAGTTGGGGAGAGAGGGTATCTCCATCGAAGGGGTTTCCGCAAAAGCTTATGATCCCGATAATGATTCCCGATTGACGGGTCTTTACGATTGATACTTTGTTCCCAAATTCGTATTTCTTGTGTTCTTTGCCTTTGGCAATGCAACTGACCTGTGGTTGATGAATGCTGTAAACCTTGTTCTTCGAACCCCGGGTTTGGGTCAGTACCCGTTTAAAAATACAGAACTGGTTTTGGTATTTCATTTTTTGGGCTTCTCCCATCTTGCGTTCCAGGTCACGAAAAATCTTTCCCGCAATCACTTTTATCCTTCGCCTGGCGGCCAACGCCTTCTTCTTTCTCCGGGGATGGTCATGGAAGCGCTGGTCGATCAGCAGTTGCTTTAATTCGCGTTGGTAGGTCTGCCTCAGGTGGATGCCTTCTTTCTTTGAGATTTTCCGGCACTTTTCGATGATTTTCTTCTGAAGTTTTACATCGGTGGGGAAGGTGATGTTTTTCTCCTGTACCGTGGTATCGATTAAAACTTCTTTTTCCCGGATTTCTTTGCTCCCAAACAAATCCACTGTTGCCTTCAAAATCTGTTCGGCTCCATTTTCCCCGATACGCCTGCGAAACTTGATCAACTCGGTCCGGTCGAACGGAAAATCGTGACGGAAATAAACTTCTCCGCAGAAATATTGCCAGTACGGGTTTTCGATCCAACGGTCAAGCACGCTTTCATCGCTCTGGTTATACATCCTGCGCAACATGACAACCCCAACGATCAACCGGATCGGGACAGATGGACGCCCGTTGTCGGCACAATAATAAACACTCAAATCATTCTCCAGACTTTTCCAGTCTATTTTCCCGGAAAGTTGAACCAGTTCATGGCTTTCATCAATAAATTGTTTCAACGGGACCCGGAACATACTTAATTGCGGATTTTTTTCTTTTTGACCTATCATTTCTACCAGCTTTTTCTCAAATTTGGCAAAAATCCGGTAGATTTTACTCCCCCAAAATCAAATTTAATCAACAATATTGTATTGATTATCAACAATGTGGAAGCATTATTTTGATTTTTCACGTTTGACTACATATCAAGTCTGGAAGCCCAGGCAAAACAGTTCAACACCTGGACACGCAACCACTGGGCTATCGAGAACAACCTGCATTGGACTTTGGATGTAGTCTTTGGCGAAGATCAATCCAGAAAAAGAAAAGGTTATGCCGCCCAGAATTTTAACACCATACGAAAAACAGTCATGGCTTTACTGGTAAACGAGCAACATTGGAAAGCCAGCAAAAAGAGAAAAAGATCAAAAGCTTTACAGAACGAAAAATACAGGGAAACTTTACTCAAAATTTAAATGCGTTTGCCCTGGGGCGAACCAGCCTGCCCACCCCTTTTCAAAACCTGGTTCTCCATACAAAAGCAGGCCAGCAGGGATTATGTCCTTCCGGACGGGATTTACTTTTTTGTCTTGACACAAAAAAGTAAACAAAAAAAGTCAAGGCTGACGGTGATTTTGAAGGAAAACAACGGGTTGTGAATGCCACACGGCGCCAACTCGTCGTTCCTCCTCAAACAGGGCCGCTTACCAGTCCCTGCCCGAATTCCCTTCCCTTGTTTTCCAGGTTCAAAATCCCCGTAGGCCGCAGCCGAACGACAGGGTAAATCACTTGTTCTGATTCGGACCGTCATTTTAAACTTGACGTGACGCTACTAACAAGCGAACCAGCCGGGTGGCGTGGTTTTTAACCGCGCATTCGTCATTGCCGGTTAAAAACCGGCACACCCGGGGCGAACCAGCCTGCCCACCCCTTTTCAAGACCTGGTTCTCCATACAAAAGCAGGCCAGCAGAGGCTTATGTCCGGCCGGACGGGCCCTTCCTTTTTCAGTCGATAAAAACGGAAGCAAAAATCTTTCCGCCACATGGATGCGTATTGGCGCATGCTGTCCGAATTGTCAGATACAGATAAATACAAGGCTCCAATATTTTCTCGGGATCTTCTCGCTTAGTTTTCAATTGTTATTTTATCGTTCCACCTGTTTGCCGGAACCCGGATGAAACATGTTCCTGCACCTTCATCCCATCTCCATGCTGCTTTTTCAATGTTGGCGGTAAGCTCTTCTTCTTTTTTTAGTTTGAAGGTTTTCAGTTTTTGCTCGCCCAACAAGACCGATGACGGCTTCTTGTTCATGTGAACCCGGTAAACCAGATTTCGTTGTTGCGGCTGGAACTCATTCGAGGCAACTTCTTCATAACTGATCTCCATCCCGCTTCGTTTTGTCAGACACTGAATTTTCCGCTTTACGAATACATCCGACTGATAATTATTGGTTTCGCCCTCGTCTTCGTAAATATCGAAAGATGCCTTTTTATTGATGCCAGCAGGAAACACATCAAGAAGCAACGGATAGTCCGGCTGCTCTCCAATGTACTGCATCACCGGCATCTGCGGGATAATGGATCCCTGCTTTACAAACAATGGAATGGTTTCGAGCTCGACAGGATAGTTCAACCACTGCCCGCCTTCGTAACTCTTTTGTGGCTGATTAAAATCGAACCAGATTCCTTTGGGCAGATAAACATGCTTGGTTGCAGCGCCTTCTTCAACTACAGGGGCTACCAAAAGCTCATCACCAAACAAGAACTGGCTGTTTAGGTTGAACGTTTCCTCCTCATCGGGATACTCCAAAACCAGCGCCCGGGCTAATGGCCAGCCAGTATCGTGAGCTTGGCGTGAGTACGAATAGATGTAAGGGAAAAGCCGGTATTTCAGCTCAATGGTCTTTTTGCTGATCGCCTCAGCTTCGGCGCCAAACAGCCAGGGTTCAACGGCATTGTTGCCCTCGTGGTGGATCCGGCTCAACGGGTTGAAAGCGCCAAACTGTAGCCAGCGAACGTACAACTCGCTCATGGCATCATAATCGTCAATGTCGCCGCAATAGCCGCTGATGTCGCAGCTCCAGAATGGAATCAATCCCATTCCCGACGATACCATGAGCGGGATCTGCGCTGCCAGCCGGTCCCAGCCATCGGTCACATCATTCCCGTTACCGGCATCGCCCGACCAGCCAAAAGTGTAACGTTGCATGCCTGCAAAAGCGGACCGGGTCATTTGAAAAACCCGGGTGTTGGGATTGCGTTTGTTGAATTGTTCAGTCACGACTTGATCCCAGGTGTACCCGTACACGTTGTGAATTTCATCGTGCATGCCCAGGTGATGCTGCTGAAACAGCCGATCGGCGCTTTCTTCGTTGCTCCAGGCGGGCTCGCCCATATCGGTCCAAAAGCCACGCACACCGGCATCGAGCGCCTTCTGCTGATACTCGCCCCACCAGTTGGCCACTTCGGGTTTGGTAAAGTCCACCACGCCACAATTGCCACCCCAGGGCCAAGACATGTCGTACGATTTACCCGTACGAACATCGGTGGTAAAATACCCCAACGAATCTGCTTCCTGCCATTGTTTTTTATTGGTCTGCGAAATGACCGGATCCTGAGAAACAATCACCTTAAATCCGTCTGCTTCAAGATCTGACAGCATCTTTTGGGGGTTGTCATACTGGTCATCGCGCCACTCAAAATCCTGTAAATGCTGTGTCCAGCCAATATCCTGGTAAATGATGTCGCAGGGAATCTGACGTTGACGGTAACCCGCCGCAATCTCACGGCTGAGCGTTTCGTTGGTCAGCAATCCGCGACACTGCGCAAAGCCAAACGCCCAGCTTGGCGGCATAATGGGTTTCCCTGTGAGTTCGGTGTAACGACTGATTTGTTGCTTCAAGGTTGGTCCGTAAATGAAATAATACATCATTTCTCCATCGGGGGCTGAAAATGAGTAGTATTGATCTGACTCTACACCAAAGTCATATTCCGTTTTATAGGTGTTGTCGAAAAAAATACCGTATCCCTCGCTGCTCATAAAAAATGGAATGCTTTTGTACAGCGGATCTTCGTTGGTTCGGTAGCAGGGCTTGTCGCTGTTCCACATACGGAATCGGTTACCCACCCGGTCGATGGAGCCATTCTTTTCGCCCAACCCATAAATCCGTTCGCCAGGTTTCAGGGTCTTGTAACTGGCCATTTTTGATGAATCGGCTACAAAGCCACGAGCCTGGTAATCTTCCATCAGTAGCTTTTGCCATTTATCGAAGATGCGGATTTGAAAAGGCGACTTTTGGATACGCACAATCAGCTCGCCGGTGTAAATTTCGTAACTGGCAGGCTGTTCGGAAAGATTGATGTTTTGATTGCGGTCGCCGGCTTGAATAACGGCAAAGGATTCGTTGTTACGCTGAAAATGATCCTGATCGTACCAGATTTTCAGGATGCCGGAAGTGATCTGCTCCACCTCAACCTGAACATTGTTTTCGCAGGTGAAGACGACCTTGTTTCCGTGTGTTTCATAAGAAAAACAACTGCCTGCACCGATAAAGTCCTGTGCATTGGCGCCCGAACCGAGCAAAAAAATAACGAGTAAATATTGAAATCGAAATAATGGTTTCATGATAGTTTAAGTTAAAAATTAAAACAAAAAAATACCGGAAAAGCAAAGATTTGCCTCCCTGAAATTGAATTATCAAAATAAAATCAGCTACTCATATTCAACGACGACCATGCTCCAGTATTTGAGCTCGGGCAAGGTAAACGCGACCTGGTTTCCGCTCTGCTCAAAATTTAGCAAACGCGACGCTCCGCCAATCAAATCCGGCGACGCTGTCCATATCTTTTTTACCTTTCCGGCGCTGGTCATGGTTATTTGAGCATCTTTTACCAAGGCCGGAATTGCCTGAATTCCCTGGTTGTCTCTCCAGTTGGAGGTTTTCGAATCTTTGAAGTTGATGAAATGAACCACTTGCTTGTTGCTCACTTTCCGGCATACTGTCGCAACGCTTCCCCGACTCGCAGGCCAGTTGGACAAAGGCAGTTTTCCATCCAAAGAGCTAAGCGAAACCAAGTTAAATGAACCGCCATCGCGCAACAAGTTTTGATAAGCTACCAGAAAATCATAATAACCGATCAGGGCATTTTTCAAATCAGGTTTCATCGCCAGGTTATTGTTCGGGAAGTATTCTTTTCCCAGCATGTGCTCTCCCAATTCAATATTCAGGTGCTCATAAACTTTCTGATTCTCCTTGGCCAGGTACTGCTGCCATTCGCTGTTCGAAGGATCGAGCAAAAAGATGTTGCTCAGGAACGGGGGCGCCGGAAGGGGATGAAAATCGCGGTTGGTGTGCGTATTGTCGGTGTAAACATACCACTCTTTTTTTGTGCCGTCGGCTTCGGCATCTTTCCATGCTCCATAAATCAGGTTATAAAACATGGCTTTCATATTCCTGCTGTGGGCCTGGGCGATGTACTTTTCGACTGTGCTGAAATAAATATCACGGTTAATGATGTCCTTCCAGCTTGTTGCGGGTGTATGATTAATAACCGGCAGTGGCTGGTGATGTTTGTTATGCCAGTCGTAAAACTGAAGCCCGTTAATGTGGTGGCGGTTCAGGTTGGCAATCACCTCCGCCATCTCTGCATCGCTAAGCTGGTGAAATTTAGACAGGAATCCGTAACGCGGAAATTTGGTCCAATCAGAAGAGACATCTACCCCAATCGTGGCATAAATGGTTTCCGTGTCACTGGTTGACGTGTAAACTTCGGCAATATAGCCCCGGAAATCGGTTGACGGAGTTTGCCACTTCCAGGTAGTGCCGGAAACAGCAGCTTCTTCAATCACTGAATCGAGGTGTTTGTATCTCACCCTGGCACCTGAGGGCAGGGAGGAGTTGTCAATGGTAAAAGTCACTTCATCTCCGGGATTGTAAGCTGCCATATTTGTTGTAATGGACAAATTCAGGAAACCGGGGGTGACCGGATTACCCGGAACTTCCGGATCGGGAACAATGTCGTCATCTGATTGCCCGCAGCCAATGAATAAGCCCGGCAACATCAAACTCAGAAATAATGTCTTAAACTTCTTTATCTGCCTATTTCTCATCGGTTGTTATCTGTTTTGATTGAAAGCTGCGGTTACCTCTCTAATGAAGTGCCCCTACGTTGGATGGGTCATCCCGTCCTGCAGTTGCCGGATCGGGAGATCCGTCTCTTTGCAAGAGGCCCTGAAACAAGTTCAGGGTGACTCCTTCGGCAACGTAATTGCTCAACGGGGCAACCACAGCTTTTCCATTTATTGTTTTGTTATCGTCATCACTTCGTTATCCAAATCGAATGTAATTACATAGTTACCGGCATCGCTTTCGTGCACACGCCACTTATTGTCGTCGCCCTGACAACCATGACGGACCTTGAATGCCTTGTTGGTAACCGGTTGGTTTGCTGTGGCGGCTATAATCCAGTCACCGTCGCACCAATCGCCTTTGTACTTGGAAAACTTAAACTCGCCGGCGGTCAATGCACCCGTAAACGTATAGATACCGCCAGCAAGGGTCATCGGTTCGGGTGTTCCAATGTTCCAACCATTCGGGCCGGCATCCCCAATCAGGTACAGCATGACCTTTTCAATTTTGATGATCCCGTTACCCGTGTTTACCGTAATGTTATAACGACCTTTCGTGTCTTCTGTCACCCGCCATTTATTATCGGGTCCGTCACATCCGTTGGTGATGATAAAATCAGTGGCGGTGAGCACCTGGTCGGCCTGCGATGGATTGAACCATTCACCGTCGCACCAGTCGCCTGTAAAGGTGGATATTTTAAAGTCACCCGGTGAAAAATTAGCTTCGTAAGTGAAAGTAAACGGATCGTCAGAATCTTGAACAAAGGCTTCCGGACTCCCAATGTTCCACCCGCTTGGAGAGGCATCGCCAACAATGTACAGGTTAGTGTACATCGGGCCGGACAGTTGCTTCACCCCGATTTTCAGGTCAAGCAAGTCCACGGTAATTTTGTAATTTCCGCCTTGCTCAATCTGCCATTGAATATCGTCGCCACTTCCTCCCTGGTTGTACACCATCAGTTCGTCGTCATCCGGATCTTTCGTATAAAAATTCTGGCACCAGCAGCCGTCCTGGCTTACTGCAAACTTAAAGCTCCCCGCTGACATCGGCCCCTGATAGACAAACACCCATGGCGCGGAGGCCGAGGCTGTCATCTGTGTCGCGTTGGAAATGTTCCATCCGTTTGGAGTGGCATCGCCTACCATGTACAGCACTTCACTGACCGGCTCATACGGAGTAACAGTAAACGATACGAACGCTGTTATTCCATCTTCCACGTCTTCCAGGGTCACATCAGCCTTAACGCGGGCTTCGAAGCTGGCCGGGGTACCGGCAGCAATCCCCCACTGGGTTCGCACCAGTTCGTTCAGAGCGCTCACGGTGAAGCTCTTTTCGAACACTCCCTTACCCATGGCGTAAACTTTAGCCGATGTAAAATCGTTCCCGGCTTTGTCAATTTCCAGCACATATGAAATGGAACTTCCGGTTCCGTGATTGGTACCACGTGTCCAGTTCAGGCTTATCGCTTTCTGGCTCATGTTACGCTGCGAAAGGATTAATTCCGAAGACGACACCGAAAGCGTGATTTCTTTCCCCATCAAGATGACGATTTCTTCCTCTTTCTGGCAGGATTGGATCATCAGACCGGACAAAAGCATGACAGTAGCCAGCCAGAATCCATTTCCGAAGGAAAAATACCTTCGCATGAATTGTGTTGAATTCTTATGATTGTTCATTTTTTTTCGATTTTGAATGAAGGTTATTTTGAATTTCCGTCACCAGGCACATCAATAGCCGGGGTTTTGAGTCAGATTTGGGTTCGATTCAAGTTCTTTCAGCGGGATAGGAAATAACAAGTGCTTTTGTGAAGCATTCAGTTTGCCAATCGAATGCAGAAAATCCAGTCCCCACTGGCCGTTATCTACCCGTATCAGATCGAACCAGCGCTGCCCTTCAAAAGCCAGTTCCATGCGGCGTTCATGTAGAATGATTTCTTTCATTTCGTTTTGCGATTTCCCGCTAACAGCCAGTAATCCGGCCCGGGCACGGACTTCATTCAGCGGCGCCTCGGCTTCGGTGACGCGATCCAGATTATTCAGCGCTTCGGCTTTCATCAGCAACACATCGGCATAGCGCAATACGGGAAAATTCATCGGGCTGTTGTCGTATGTGGGCGAAATAGCTTTGGTAACCAAAAATTTGCGTAGGTTGTAGCCGGTTGATGAATAGGCCGGATCGTAATCCACCCCGTCAAATTGCGGGCAACCATCGTAAAAAATGGTTATATCTTTACGCAGGTCATCGGCTTCGTAGGCATTTGCAAATTCCTGTGTGGGTTGGTTCCAGCCCCAGCCACCTGCCACCATGTTCGAGTTGCGGGGTCCGGTGAATGTGCTCAACCACGATGCCTGGTTTTCGTTGTCCCAAAAACCTTCGCCGGCATCACCGGTATATTGAATTTCGAAAAGAGATTCAATCGAGTTCTTATTGTTCACATTAAAATTATTGGCATAGTGGGTATTTAATTGATAGCCCAAAGCGGAAACTTCGTTGGTTAGCGTAACTACCTCGTCCCATTCACCCAACGTGAGGTAAACTTTCGCCAATAAACCGGCGGCAGCTCCCTTGGATGCACGTCCCAGATCGGAAGATGAGTAGGACGATTTAGGTGGTAACAGATTTTTAGCTGTTGTTAGGTCTTCAATAATCAGCTTGTAAACCTGTGTTTTTGCAGTACGTGGCAGGCGCAGGTCGTCACCCGGTTCCTGAGGTTCAGTAATCAGTGGCACATCACCAAAGTAGCGAACCAGGATAAAGTAATACAATCCGCGCAGGAAATGGGCTTCGCCCAATACACGATTTTTCAGGTCTTCATTGATATCCATTCCCGGAACTTTCTGTAGTACAATATTACTACGCAGAATACCGGGGAATGGACCCCTGAATAAGTCAAGCACTCCGGGATTGTCTGTTGTTGTAATAAAGTTCATCATGTCCTGGGTTTCACGCCCGTCATCGCCACCACCGGCTCCCACGATGCTGTTCCCGGCCATGATGTCGGATGTCCACATGCGCATGTTGTAAAGCTTTGGCCATTGCAAGGGTTGATACGCGCCATTGATGGCGACAATCGCATCTTCTTCGGTTTGGTAAAAGTTTTCGGTATTGATCGTGTCCAATGGCGATTTGTCCAAAAAATCCTCGCTGCACGATGTTGCTGTGACGATCAACAGGATGATTGGTATATATTTTAGAATTCTCATCGTTTAAAGTTTAATAATGGGTTAGAAACTGATATTCGCACCAACACTGATTGTTCGGGTCAACGGATAGGTATTGAGGTCAATCCCATCAGGGCTAACCTCCGGATCAAAACCGCTGTACTTGGTAAACGTCAGCAGGTTAGTCCCCGAAACATACAACCGGGCTGATTTCATATGCAATCGCTTTACCAGCAGATTTTTAAACGTGTAGCCCAGGGTTACATTTTTCAGCCGCAGGTAAGTTCCGTCTTCCAGAAACCGGTCAGAAGGCCGGATATTCTTGTTGGGGTCGTTAAAAACAGCCCGCGGTACCGAATTACTGGTTCCTTCTCCGCTCCAGCGATTAACCATTGTAATGCTCTGATTTTGGGCGACAGCCATTCCTTCACTCCAAATCCGGTTTGCATTGTAGATATCATTTCCGTAAACTCCCTGAAGAAAGATATTCAGATCAAATCCTTTAAAAGTAAACCGGTTATTCAAGGCAAAAATGAAGTCCGGATTTGGATTTCCGATATAGGTGCGGTCATCATCATCAATGATTCCGTCGCTGTTCAGATCCTTAAAGCGAATGTCGCCGGACGAGGTTCTGGAGTAAATATCATCTCCGGGAACTTGCAGGGCATGTGCATCGACCTCTGCTTGTGTTTGGAAAATACCATCGCTAACAAACCCGTAGAAGGCATCCATCGCCTTACCAGCTTCAATCCGCGCGACTTGCTGATTAAAACCAACACTTCCGCGCGCCAGTGGAATGGTGTCGTTCAGGCTTTTTACCTCATTTTTGTTGAATGAAATGTTGAAGTCGGTATCCCAGGTGAAATTCCCGGTCATGTTACGTGAGCTGACACTAAGTTCAATCCCCTTGTTCACCACTTCTCCCGCATTGATGAAGGGCACATCAACATCGGAATAACCAGTGATAATTGGCACAGCCATCGGCACCAGCATGTCTTTCGTATTTTTCTGATAAACATCAACGGTCAGGTTAATTCGCTGATCGAACAGGGTGGCGTCAAAACCAATGTTGGCTTGTTTTTGCGACTCCCACTGCACATTCGGGTTGGGCATCTTAATCGGCACCACCGCATTGACCAGGTTGTTGTTGAAATTGTATTTGATTGTGCTCAGAGCCGAGGCAAACGAGTAATTTCCGATTTCCTGATTACCAGTTACCCCATAGCCGGAGCGAAGTTTCAGATCATCGATAAACCCGGCTGACTGCATAAAATTTTCCTCCGAAATTCGCCAGGCCAGCGAACCGGATGGGAAAATTCCCCATTTGTTATTGGCTCCAAACCGGGATGAGCCATCACGACGCACAGTTGCCGTTACCAAATATTTGTCGGCAAAAGAATAATTCACACGGCCCATGTACGATAGCAACGACCATGAACTTCCGTTTCCGTTGATATTTTTCTGGCTCAGTCCATTGTCCAGTTGCTGAGTGAGGTCGCTGGCAAATTCCTGGATCGATCCGCTGATGTACTCGAACTTGTTTTCCTGGGCACTGGTACCTGCCAAAATGGTCAACCGGTGCTTTTTGTTGATGGTTGTATTGTAGGTTAGGGTATTATCCCAGTTCCAGGTAATGGATTTATTGGATGCTTCGCCCAGGTAGGACTGTTCCTGCGGGCTGGGTTTAAAATCGTACTTGGGAGCCCAGTTGCGGTTTTGCCAGAAGTTGGCTTTCAGGCCCGCCTGCGATCTGAACTTTAATCCTTTCGTCAGCTCAATCTCTCCAAAAAAGCTTCCCAAAAGATTGTAACCCAAGGTGGTGTTTTCATTGATTGTTGCTTTGCCAATGGGGTTGGTTATGTCGCCCGACCAGGCCGGAATTCCTTCGGGGCCGGAGTAGGTTCCATCCTGGTTGTAGATTGGTTGCGTTGGCAAGGCACGTAAGGCATCCAGAATGCTGTAGGAGCCGCTGTACTTGTCATCGTGATTCAGTGAAATCATGTTGCCAAATTTCACCTTGTCGAAGAGTTGGGTTTCAGAATTGAACTTCAGGGTATACCGTTTAAAACCGGTATTCAGCACGATGCCTTCCTGGTCGAAGTAATTCCCGGAAACATAGTAAGTTGTTTTTTCATTTCCGCCGGAGTACGACAGAGAATAATTCTGAATGGGAGCTGTACTAAACAGCGCGCCGGCCCAATCGGTTCCTGCGCCCAGTGATGCCGGATCGCCAAAGGCCGGATTTTTGACCATTCCCGCGTTTTCCATCATCTCGTTATGTAATGCGGCAAACTGCGAAGCATTCAGCATATCAACCATGCTTGTGGCCTCCTGTACACCGTAATAAGCATTAAAATTGATTGTACCCAGTCCTTTTTCGCCACTTTTTGTAGTAATGATAACGACTCCATTGGCTCCTCTTGATCCGTAGATGGCCGTAGCCGAAGCGTCCTTCAGAATCTGGATGGATTCAACATCATCCATATTGAGTTGGTTTAATCCCGACTCCGTTGGAACGCCATCAATTACCAACAATGGATTATTATTGTTTATCGTACCAATCCCACGGATACGGAACGTTGGGTCACTCCCGGGTGTTCCGTTCGAAATGATTTGAACACCGGCTGCCTTTCCCTGCATGGCATCACCGATGCTCGGCATCGGCAACGACTTCATATCTTCGGTTCTAATAGATGATACGGAGCCTGTTAAGTCTTTTTTGCGCTGGGTGCCATAACCAATTGCCACTACTTCTTCCAGACCGATAGCATCTTCTTGCAATACCACGTTGATTATACTCCTGCCGGCTACCTCAATTTCCTCAGTTTTCAATCCCACAAAAGAGAAAATCAGAATCGAATTTCCAGGGATGTCGGTGAACTGATAGTTTCCATCCAAGTCGGTAACCGTCCCTGTCATGGTCCCCTTTACCAACACGGTGGCCCCGGGGACCGGCCCGCCGCTTCGGCTGGTTACTTTTCCTTTTACCGGCTGCGATTGGCGCATGATGTTGGGGTTGGCATCTTCATTTTTCGGATAAAGTACAATCCGTCGGTCAATCACCTTGTAGGTAATTAGTTTGTCCCGGAACAGTTCGGTCAGGATTTCGTCGATACTTTTATTCTCTGCATTCAGGCTTACCCGTTCATCCAGTTTTACCTGTTCTGCATTGTAAAAAAACACGAAATTGGAATTGTCCTCAATCGTTCGAAAAGCCTCCTTCAGGGTGATGTTTTCGAAGTTCATGCTCAGCTTGCTTTGCTGGGAGTAAACGCTTCCCGACACTCTGAACAAGCCAACCAGCACAATAAAAAAAGTTAGTCGCATAATTCGCCACAGTTTACTTATGCCGTTCCGGGGAAGGGCACAACATTTCACCATTTTTTTCATAAATTTGTACAGCTTAATTAATTACTAATGAATAGTGTCAACTATTCGTTAATTGATTATTCCCGGGCGATGCTGCAAACATTTCCCGGGTTTTTTATCTTATTTCTTTGCCAGCCAAATATCACGGCCACTAATCCGAAAGTCAATCGAAATAGTTAAGTCAATAATCTCAAATAATTTACCGATTTCGTCACTTTGATACACGCTGCCGGAATACATTTCATTCTCAAGTCCGGAATCCTGGAAATGGATGCTTACATTGTACATGCGCTCCAGTGTTTTGGCCAATTCGCCCAACCGAACCTTTTCGAAGTAGTATTCACCGGTACGCCATAAGGTTGAAAGCTTTGGATTAATCGAAACAAGTTGCTGCTGATGGTCATTCCGGTTGTACAGCCACTTTTGTCCCGGTTTCAGCAAAACAGATTTTTCCTGATCCGGAATATCTTTAATTTCAACACTCCCCTCCAACAATGTTGTTTCGGTATGTAAATCGTTGGTGTAAGCGCGTACATCAAACTGCGTACCCAGAACGTTCACACTCATATCGCGTGTAATCACCCTGAATGTGCGTGATTTATTTTTCGTGACATGGAAAAATGCTTCTCCTTCCAGTTCAACTTCCTGCAACCTTTTGTTGTTGCCAAGATGATATTTCAGTTTGGAATCGTAATTCAAGGCAACAAACGTTCCGTCGGGTAATGTCAACTCCGATTGCTGCCCTTTAGGGGTATTGAATTCGATAACCTGAGCTTGTTGTTCCGAAACAGTTGTTATGCCGGATTTACCAATCATGTATCCCCCGAGTCCAACCAGGATTAAAATTGATGCAGCAACAGCAACCTTTCTGATGTTCATGATGCGGAATGCACCCGGTTTGTTTTGGCGGAACAGTTCAAGTGATTGTTCCCGAATATCTTCAAAATCAGGTCTTAAATCCGTCCCGAATTCTTTTCGCTTAAATTTTAATATATAGCCAATAAGCCAGGCCGGTTTTTTTTGTGGTTCTTGTTTCTCCGATTTCAGCCCGGATAAGGAGTCCTTTGAAATCCGGTCCTTGAATTTCGGATCAAACAAGTAATCTGGAATTGTTTTTTTCATTTTCGGGAATATTGCTTTCTATCATCAAAAGCAGGAAAGGAAGAAATATACCCTATGCCAAAATATGCTGCGCAGCATATTTAAAGCATTAACATTTACGAAGATATCTTTGAAAAAACAGGATAATAGAATCCGAATCGGATTGAAGAATGGACTTTAACTTATGGATGGCTTTTTGAATGTTGTTCGCAACCGACTGGTAATTCACCTGCATAACTTCGGCCACTTCAGCATTCGAAAGATTCTTGTAAAACTTCAAATAGATGGTTTCCTTTTGACGAGCCGGTAATTGGTTTACGGCTTCGGCCAGCAAATCGAGTCTGAACTCTTTTTCCAATTGATCCGAATCAGTTGCATAACTCAAAAAGAACTCGTCAGTGAGCTCAGTTTTCACCTCAATGCTGTGGTTTTTATTTTTTCGCAAGTTCCCGAAAATTCGAATTCGGAGCGATTTAAGCAGGTAAAACAAAATATTATCGGTGGGTGAAAGCTTATCTTTTTTACTGGCCAGCTCAAAAAACAAATCTTGGATGCTGTCACGAACCAACTCTTCGTTCACAGTAAACCGCCGGCCATATTCAAACAACTGCAGATGATAGGTGTCGAAGATATACGAGAAAGCCTTTTCATCACCTCTCCTAAACCTTTGCCATATTTCAAAATCGAAATTCTTTTGCATGATAAGCCTGACCCCCTCTCCACACAAAATTTTATATTTCTCACTCACTTGATTGAACTATTATGGTATCGAAAATCAAAAAATCCGGTAATCATTATGTATATCGGCGATGACCTGGAAATAATCAACTCATATTCAGCATTTCCAGACGTTCATGGTAGTGGTTCATATACTGCACTTTTGTTCCCTCATCTAAAAATGATCTCTGAACTAAAATTTCAACGCCCGCTTGTTTTTTAAGGAAAGGAGCAAGTAATTTATCAACCCTTTTCTCAGGTATTCCTATTTTTCTCCCAAATACGATAAAATCTTCCTTACATGGATGGTGTTGTGCGTTGTTTATTCTGCAATCAGACCAGTACCACTCTTTAAATAATTCGTCCGTTAAAGCAAAAAAACCTTCTTCATCGACATGGATCCTTGTATCCATCAAATCATAGGCAGGACTTAATACATAATCACCATTTACCGTCTCCAGTAAGGAGAAATTTTTCAAATGAGCATCGCCATTGGAAAACAGGAAGTTAAAGACCACCAGATTAAATAACTTCTCCATTTCAATTTTCCATGCCCCAACGTATTTTTTAATCAATTCAGCAATACCTTCATAGGAATATTCATATCTGAAATTAGTTCCCGCATTTTCTTCTGTTTTACCTGCCAGGGTCGCAAAATCTTCTTTCCCGAATTTAGTGCCATCTGTGCCAACGTCAAACCGTCTTGTCAGGTATGCCGGTTCATCGTTGCTGAAAAATACCAACCCGTTTACCGCGGTAGGAATCTGGTATATCTGGCTGGCAATTTGCATGGTCAGATGTTCATTTGCAGGAGCCATCAAGACTTTCTTAAGTCCGTGCGGTTTGGGTTTGAGGATATAGATCCCTCTTTCTTTTTCTTCTGTCAACCTGAGATTGCTTTTATCCAGCAGAACGGAATATTTTTCCTGCATTCCTGAGATTGAGATTTTTTTTCTGTTTTGCATGAACCGCTTCTGGTCTTCTTCATCAATTTCGGGGGCGTTGTAGGGTAAAATGTGACTGACTTTTCGCCCGGAAAACATCCTGCGCAGGAAAAGAGGACTGTATTCTGAATATCCTTCCGTCAGCAATCCCGGGCAATTCCTTATTTCCATAGCTTTATTAATTAATCGGTTTGATCGTTATTGCCCCAATGGTGTCGTATTGAGCTGTGGCCAGTAATAAGCCAAAAAAATCATTCTTATCAATCTTCAGTTGCCTGGATTGAACAATCCGGTTTGCTCCTTCAGATAGCATATTATAAAAAACGGGGAATAAATATCCCGAAACGAACGACAATCGATCTTTAGGTAATGTCAAACTAATGGCCGGTTTCGAATTATCATTGAAATACTCAGAAATGTATTGAAACTCAAAAGTCCGGTCATCAGCTTCTGTAAGGATGCCGGCCAATACCCCATTCCGATATACTTCTGCTTTTCTCATTTACTTATATTTTTGAGTTCCAGTCTTATTTCGAGTCCCAGGATATCGACAATTTTTTGCAGGTTCTTCAACGTAATATTCCCTTTGCCACTTTCGAACCGTTTCAATGTTGCAATTCCGACCTCTGAAAGTTCGGCTAGATTTTCCTGATTTATTGCCAGAATCTCCTTTCGGTCTTTTACTATTTTAATTATCTCTTCATTTGTCATATCCTAAATATCTACGGTATCATAAATAATACTTTTTGATAAAAGTACAACACATTTCACTAAAAAACAAGCAAATAGTATCTTTTGTGATACTATTGAGTGTTTTATGTGTCCGATAGAGTACTCAGGCTGCTTGTAGTATCATATATGATACTACAAGCAGCCTGTACCAAACAAGATACTTTGGATGACCCATTAGCAAAACATATGAAATCATGAACCAATGTCGTTTAGTTAAGAGAAGCGACTGGATTGTCTGATTTTGCTGGTATTTTGATAAAAAATAGTTCTTTGAAAAGTTTTTAATTCGCCCAACGTTGATTATTTTGTAAGGGTATAAAGGGGTCAACCCAAGTATCAACAAAAAAACCGGATTATCGGGAAACAATAACGGAACATATCGACTATGAAATTGGCAGTAAGCAATTTATCAGCCGTTTTAAAGACGGCAAAGAAGGGGTGTTTACCCGGAATAGAAAATTGCCAATCAAAACGATAATCCTGTTGGTGCTTAAGTTTAAAAGTTCTATACAGCGTGAGTTGGACCGCTTCTTCAAAGAAGCCTCCCAAAGTGACTTCAACACCAGGGAAGTTACCAATGGGGTATTTACACAGGCCCGGGAAAAACTGAAATCGGAGGCGTTTAAGCGCCTGAACGAGATCGCGGTAAATACTTTTTACGATGGAGCGTCCTACTACGAGTGGTATGGGATGCGGTTGCTGGCAGTTGACGGCACCCGGCTTGTATTGCCTAATCATCCTACTGTTGTCCAGGAATTTGGGATACATCAATTTGTTCCCAAAGCCGACAGTCCCCGTTCCCTTGCCATGTGTTCATTGCTTTACGATCCTTTAAGCCAGGTAACGATTGATTCTCAAATAGCGCCTTATGCTTCAAGTGAGCGGGACTTGCTGATGGAACATCTGTACAAGGTCAACTCAGATGACCTATTGTTGCTCGACCGGGGATATCCCAGCTTTTGGTTGCTTTTTTTATTGAAGGCCAGGGGGATTGAGTTTTGTGTCCGTCTCAAAGAAGACTGGTGGCTGAAGGTAACGGCATTTGCCGAAAGCGCTGACAAAGAGAGTATTGTAACCTTTACCTTACCCAAAAAGGATCGTAACAAACTGAAAGACTTCCCCCATATGTGGGACACGGAAATAACCTGCCGGCTAATCAAAGTTGAACTCGAAAACGGGGAGAAAGAGGTACTCTGCACATCGCTGACAGACCACAAGACCTATCTCTATCCTGATTTTGAACAACTTTACCACTTCGGTGGAACGAAGAAGAGGCCTATAAGTTGCTGAAAAGCCGCATTGAACTCGAAAATTTTTCGGGTAAAACGGCCAAGTCTGTAAAACAGGGCTTTTATGCCAAAATATTTTTGATGACACTTTGTGCAGCCTACACCCACCCTATTGAAGAAAAGGTCATTGCAGAATACCAGGCTGACAAGGACCGCAAACACGGACAAAAGATCAACCGGACCAAATGCCCTGGCAACCGTAATGGATATGCTGGTGCCAGCCTTTATCCATAAAAAATACAAGCAAGCCCTTCATGCCTTTGACTTATTGGCCTGGAACACCCGGGAAATCATCAGGCCGGGACGGAGCAACCCGAGAAATAAAAGACAAAAGAAACCGTACTCAATGAATTACAAACGATTATAAACAATCACTAACTAAACGATATTGATATATCCTTGGTAAATTCAAGTCTTTCCAGCTTAAATATGGTATTCTCCATTCTTTGCAGTTCGTCAGGTTCAAGATATCCGACTTCAACTTTTTTAAATTTGATCTGATAGTTTCTGAATGGGGCAATTTTAGGCCAGTCAAGGTTTTGAGCCAGGTTGATTACTTTCCGGAACCGCTCGATATGTTTCATTACCCCATTATTTTGCATGGGTTTCTGGTGATCGGTCGGCTTCCTGTTCCTCAGAAAGTATTCAAAGTCTGTAATGAACTTATAATTAATCGCCCGAAGATATACATCTGTTGTTTTGAACTGAGCAAGGAGAAATTCCTTTACGTACTTTTCAGTTGTCTTATAATGCTTTCGGGTATTGTCCGAAAGATCTTCCTGTGCGACCTTTTTGTGGTAATCGAAAGCGTCAAGAATTGACTTCCCTTGTTCTTCAATTCCTAAGAAACGGTTTTTTATTATGGAAGGAGAGGGGAGATCTCCATCGACCAGAAGCTCACGGTATATATTAATTAAGAAGGGTGCGTACCTGGTCCAGAAACCGGTGAGCTCCTTTATTTCCGTTTTTCTTCCTTTCCCTGTCCCGGCGACGGGATTCCAGTCTTGCGATGCGATGTTTTGTTTCAGAGAGATTTCCGAAACGGCGCTGTTAACTGTGATTCGTGCAAAAATGGTAAAGTTCTTGATCTTCTCTCTATTTTTCCTGCCCACAAACTGGATTCCAAATGTTTGTTTTTCTTTCATATCAAAAACGTTAATTGCGTTGACCTTTTTCATTTCAACTCATTTGATATGATTTGGCCTGTCCAGCCGGAAGGACAATAGTATCAAAATGAGTCAATTTCATTCAATAAAAATGGATAGTTTCAAATTCATAAAGCAATGAATTACAAACTATTACAGAGATCGCCATGAGTAAACTTACTATAAAAAAACTACTCACGGAATAGCTCACGAGTTACTTGATATGAATTGGATTATTTTGATATAAGAAAAAAATAAAAAATCCGGTAAATCAACGATTTACCGGATTTTGGTTCGATTTGTAGTCCTAAAAAGTGGGTTGTACTGGATTCGAACCAAGTGGTATAAACCGCTGAATATCTAATATTTAAAACTATCCAACTCACACAACTCACGGAATTACTCATCAGCAAAAAATGATACTTAAACTTCTGATTATTAATTCAATACAAAAATACACAAAAATTTTAAATTACATCCAATCTTTACTTTTTTTGTATCATTTTTTTGCAGATAATCTACCCATCCAAATACAAAAACTCAAACGACTTTTTGTATAAAAACACAATTATTCGAACGACATTTTAGTTGAAGTCTTTATTCGGTTTTGTGCGAAGAGAATACATCTGTTTGAGTCTTTTGGAATTCCGAATCTCATGCAATCCTTGTTTGAATTCATTCACAATATTATCACATAACATAAGAGTAATCGCACGACACAATATAAGAGCAAATGCACGGCATATTTAATATATTACAATGTTGTGTGATAAGAGTGAAGTATAATCGAACGAACTACCTTGGGACGGGCCTGGTTTCTTTGTAGTTAATTGAGTTTAGTCCTCCCAAAAGATACTCAACGCTGAGTTTTTGTAGGTTATGCAATGTTCATAAAACTTTCTTTGCAAATCTTCATCTCTAACATATTTAAAACAATCAATTGCCCAAACTTGCTCTGTTTTAAAAATGTCGGCAACATGATTGTTATTAAAATAATCGCCCATTACAGTATTTTGAGGAACAGTATTATCATTAAGCAACCATTTAAAGGGAAAATCTTCGCTTGAATGAGCCCATCTTATGGCATTATTTTCAGAATAGACCACCATGATAGGATGATTGCCAATATCTGCAAATCTTAATGCACATGCCGTTCTACTTACTTTATACTCTTCACGTAAAAAATCAATCACACCAAAAATGAATTTTTTATTTCCAATATCTTTTCGGAAGCGTAACTCAGGCATTAATAGACACGATGCAAAATAATCGGCTTCACGTTCAATAGCAACAAATTGTTTTTGATTAGTCAGTGAGGGATGTGGTTCTAATAACCCGTTCTTCAAACCTATTCTATGCGCATCAATAAAATAATGGCCAAGTTCATGTGCTAATGTAAAACGGCCTCTATCAGAGTCAGGACGATTATGTTTGTCAATATTAAGATGAATGTAGAATCTTCCTTCATCATAAATGGTCATTCCATCGAACGTGTTACTCTCATAATTGTCATAAAACACTTCCAATTCTTCTTCTACAACAATTTTTTCAAGAGGCGTAATTTTTTCTTCATACTGTAAAGCAATATATTCCGCCAATCTTTTCACTCTTGGACTATTGTTCCTCGCCATCATTATTTTTTCGATGCTTTTGTTTCATCTTGTCGATGATATGTTTAGGAACTTCCTGACCTTTTCTTGCAACCATTTTTAATTCTTCAATATCCTTAATCTCATCTTCTTTAATAATCCGAAACACCCTAGTATTAAAACAAACATTTCCGTCGATTATTGACCTTACATCAATTCTGGCATCTTTTAATTTAAAATCATAATCAGCATATAGCTCGTTAAACCTTGCCAGTTGCAGTTCATTTTGGGGAAACAAAAATCCAGAAGAACACAGCCATTCTCCCAGATTATTTAAACTAATTTTCCCTTGATATTTTTTATTTGTTGCCATTGATTTGTTCCAAATACCTTTCAATCTGTTGATTTGCTTCCATTTTATAAACCCTAATTGAATTTTGGGTTAAATCAAGTTGTTCCTGTAGTTTCTTACTCACTGAACGAGGAATATTTTTTCCATACTCTTCATACGCGTTGTATGTCAAATAGATTATTTTGTGCTTTTCAGACAACGCCAACATTGCATTATTAATAAATTCTAACTTGGCCATAAGTTCTCTTTTCTTTTCTACATCATTTCCAATGCGAACCTCAATCATTTCTTCTACACTTGAAATTATGGACAAATCTTCTTCTTTGGATGGTTCTGTGCATGTATTCTTTTTTCCAAGCAAAACTATTTGAGTGTAAAGAATAGGATACATCCACATCAATATAGCTGTGTCAATATTTTTAGACTTGGCCTTTTTAGTGTCAAACGTGGGGTATTTCCATACTCTCGCAAATGTGCAATGAGCGACTAACAGTGCATCAACTTCGCTATACCCAAATTTCGAACAATAAATTTCCGCCTTCTGTATAAGGTCTTTTTCATACCTACTACAAAATATAATAAAAGCCTGCTCAGCTTCTTGCGGGTATTCTTCTTTCCATGAAATAAGCTCAAGCAACTCTGAACCCGGCATGCTTTCAAAATCGATTTTTACCTCTTTATTCTCTTGTTTCATATATATACTCAAAAGCGTTACTAACGGAATTAGTATATGATTGAGGGCTACCTTTATTTTGTAAATATAAACATAAAAAGTTAAATAGATAATTGAAATTCCAAAGAATGTAACGTATAAATAAAAGACAATGAACGAATTGAAGTTAAATAATGAGTAAAACTAAGATTAATCTCCAAAACCAAAATCTGCTTTGGGCAATTTCCGGAGGAAGATGTGAATATGAAGGTTGCAATAAAATATTGCATACGGACATATTGACTAAAAAAAGATATAATAGCGCATATATAGCTCATATCGTTGCAGATGAAGCCATAGGGCCTAGAGGTGATGTAGTTCGTTCAAAATTACTTTCTAACGACATAAACAACTTAATGTTGCTTTGCGACAAATGCCATCGATTAATTGACCGAGTTGATGTTGCAGGCCATTCCGAATCCAGATTACTGGAAATGAAAAAAAAGCATGAGACTCGCATTAAGCGGATAACTGATATTTTTCCGAACATGTCCAGTGAAATAATACTTTATGGAGCTAATATCGGGTACAATAATTCTCCGATATCCTATCAATTAGCCAATGAGGCTTTGTTGTATGAGTACTATCCGGCAAGTGATAGCGCCATTGAGTTGGGCTTAAAGAACGCTCCATTTACGGACAATACAGATGCTTACTGGATAGCAGAAGAAACTAATCTTTGTGATCAATTTAATCTAAAAATAAAACCCAAGCTGATGTTAGGAAATACAGATCACTATTCTGTATTTGCTCTTGCACCACAACCAATGCTTATAAAATTAGGGGTATTGTTGAACGATTTGACTAACCTGAGAGTATTTCAAAAACATAGAGAACCGTCGACCTGGAAATGGCAAACATTATCTACACCCGTTCAGTACATTGTTCGTGAGCCCAAAGAAAAAACAAAAGTTCCGGTACTCATTTTCAGTTTAAGTGCAACTGTAGCGTATGAGAGAGTTGAAAAGGTACTTGGTAACAATTTGAGCATCTGGGAAATCACAGTCGATGGCACTCCAAATAACGATTTTCTGAAAACGGAAGCATTGCTTTCTGAATTTCGCCAAACTGTTCGTCACACTATGGATAAAATGAAATCTCACCATGGTTGTGTGGATTTGCACATTTTTCCAGCCATGCCCGTTTCTGCATCAGTTGAATTTGGTCGGGTATGGATGCCAAAAGCTGATATGCCTTTGGTGATATATGATGAAAACAAGTTGAAGGACGGTTTTTATAAAACGATAACAATAAAATAATTAGATATGTTAACAGTAGAAGAAAAAAAACAATTTAGTGAGATTTTGGAAACACTCGGTGACACATTGGATATAACAGAAACCCAATATAAAGCCGCAATAAGTAGTTATGGAGCAGTTGGCGAATGGTTGGCAAAGCCGGAATCATCCCTTGCTCCCTACAAGCCGGTTATTCGTCCGCAAGGCTCTTTCATGTTTGGAACAATGATTAAGCCTATATGCGAAGAAGATGATTTGGACATAGACTTGGTATGCGAATTAACAGGAAAAAATCCGCAATGGACACAATATCATCTAAAGCAAGTTGTTGGAAATCGGCTCAAAGCTAACGAAACCTACAAAAAGATTCTTAATGAGGAAGGTCGAAGATGCTGGACTCTGTCGTATTCCGATAGTGCAAAGTATCATATGGATATACTCCCAAGCCTCGTTTGTAATGGCTATAGTACAGTACTTGAAAAAGCCTTGTCCGATTCGACGCTTGTGACAAATTATGATTCATTGGCAATTCGAATCACTGATAAGAAACAAACAAATTACTACACAGATACTGTTGCCGAAAACTGGATGAAAAGCAATCCGTTTGGATATGGGGGCTGGTTTTACAACAGAGCCTCTATTGAACTGCAAAAGTCAATTTTATTATCCGAAGCAGTAAAACCTGTTCCAAAATACCAGAAAGAAAAATTGCCACTACAACGTGTCATTCAAATCTTGAAACGTCACCGGGATGTAATCTTCAATGGTGACGAAGATAAGCCTATATCAATAATTATCACGACGTTAGCCTCAGAGGCATATAATAAGGAAATCTCTATAATAGACGCATTGATGAATGTAGTTGCTAGTATGCATAATTTTATTGAAAGCCGCTATGATCCTAATACTGGTAAAATCATAAAATGGATTTCCAATCCAGTAAATCCTGAAGAAAATTTTGCAGATAAATGGGTAGAACACCCTCAAAGAGAAACGAACTTCTACAAATGGCTTAGTCAAGTAAAACAGGATATTCAAAACATCGTTCAACAACGCGGACTGCATAATATTTCTGATTCGATGAAAAGGCCATTCGGCGAATCAGCAGTAATAAAAGCATTTTCAACATTAGGAGAATGGAATCTTCAACTTCGAGAAAGTGGAATATTAAAGATGACTACTGGCACTGGAATCCTTAGTTCAGTTGGTAACGTATCTGCTGTATCTCACAATTTTCATGGTAATAAGTAAAATGAAACGTATTTCAGTACATGCTCAAGGTGGAATGCTTCGACATTTCTTTCCGGATTCTACATTGGAAATCATAGGGTATAATAAGGGATTAATTTGGGAAGGAATGCTTAAACCCTCGAATTTAAGCATAATTTATAATATAAGGATAGAGTATAATATAGGTCATGACCCTAATATCTACGTGCTTAGTCCAAATCCTTTGCCAATGGCAAAAGATTCCACCCAGCTACCGCATATTTATAATCACGAGAAACAGCATTTATGCCTGTATCGTAGGCAAATGAATGAATGGAATGAGCATAAACTGATTGCAAAAACGATTATTCCGTGGACAAGTGAATGGTTACTTCATTATGAAATATGGGTAGCTACTGGGACTTGGTATGGTGGTGGAAAACATTAAACATGGTTATAAAAGTCGACCATGTCTGCAAAATGACTTTAGCAGGAATCAATCCACCTGTATAGCTCGGATTGAAAATAAAACTTGAAAGTAATGGCTAAAAAAGTCACAAGTAAAGCCGCTGCTTCTGCTGCTTCAAAAGTTCTGAGAGATGGAAGAACAAGTGCAGCAAGTAAAACTGCTGCAGGAAGTGCACTTTCTCAAAGAGAAAAAGGTGGAAAAAGAAAATAAGCAGCAAAGTAAAAAAGAGCATAGTTCGCATGTAATGTAAAGATGACCTATGCTCTTTTATATACATTTTTAAATTTTTAGCGACCAAAAGAGAGGCGTTTCGCCTCTCTTTCCTCAGAACTTGATCTGGGTTTCAACTTCCTTGATGCGTTCATCCAAAGTCGTTTTGATTTCTTCCATCACAGCGGATACTACCGGTGTATTGGAAGTTTTAAACTCTTTTCCTGATGCGTCACGCAGGAACACTGTTGCACCCAACCCGTCAGCCCCTAGGGAGAAGGTTTGGAGGTTTCTCCGGGTTTCGGTGAGCTTGCGCCACTTTTCAATGAGCATGCTCAAATCTTCAACCTTCTGGATGCGTTTTTCCAATGAAGGAACTTCAGCAACTTCTTTTTCATCTTTCTTCACTACTTCCAAAGAAGCTTTAGGTTGTTCTACACTCTCAGCATCGAGTTTTTTAGCTGCATTATTCATATTCGTGTACTCCTGCCCTGGAGATTTGTATTGGCACCCTTCGATGTAACTCAGGGTATATCTGGCACGCCGGTTAAAATTTCGGCGTAACCAGACATTGAGCTGTCACGGATAAGGTCAACGGGGTGCATGTCATTCCGGTTCCACCGGAATGAACGCATCCGAAGGAAACGAGCCACGAAATGCGAGTTCCCCTTTACCGTTCCGTGAAGCGATCAATAACTTTGCCTACAATTTTAAATGGAGTGTTCTTACCTATTCATCAAAAAATAAAACATGGGATTTCTTTATTTATAAGCTGATTCTTGTACTCTAAGTACTAATATTGTGATATTTTTAAAGAGCCACTATTTGCGAAACTTTATCAAGACAACAAAGATTTCAATATCGAAACGAACAAAAAAGGAGCTTTTCAGCCCCTAGAATTCAAACAGTAACTGCTGCGATGCAGCCTGTTTTTTAGCAATTTCTTCTTTCTTCTCCGGCACCTTTAGCACCAGATAACTTTCTTCTTTAGTTATTTCCCTGATATATGGGACTGACTTTTCCGGATGAAGTTCTATCTCCCAACCTCCGTAAAAACTGTTCATTAGGGTATCCATCCAGCAGACTTCTCCCTGAAGCCCATTCAGACAAAGGTTAATCAAACACATCATGACACAGGTTCGGTCAATATCAGCCCCAAAGAATAACGAGTTTCGGCTTATCCTTGCTGCTGCCAGCAACATTCGGCCTGAACCACAACAACAATCAGCAACCCGCTCCCCAAAACCTGCCGGGTTCAATATCCGGACCATCATATCACATATCGGCTCCGGGGTGAAAAACTGTCCGTTCCTGCCATGGCTTAGGTATTCCATATAAAAGTCTCCAAAACCATCTTTCAGACCTTCACCATTGTTGTCCATTTCGATGACCAGTGAACCAAAAGCTTCGGCTATCAGGTAGGCATCCGGTTTCTCGTAATTACGAACAATCTCCAAATAACGATCTTCCTTTGCACCTAAAGACAACGAACAAACAACCATTTCAAGGAAATCATCAAACACCGAATGCAAACCATATTTGTAGCCGATTTGCAGAATATACTGGGAAAAACTTTTTAACTGTTCCATATCTTAAATCTTTAATTGTTTCTAACTGCGAAATTTTGAGATAAAAAAATGGCGAAGGCTAAACTGCTTCCGCCATTTGGTCGACCAGTGCAACACTGACAGCCGGGTTGGGATAGGATTGATGCTCCAGGATGTAATCCACTGCCTTTTGAGCCATCGAAGAGGCTGTCAAAAGCATCTTTTTATCCTCTTTAAATTTGCCGATCCAGCTTTTGATGTAGGCAGCACTGTTGTCTATCGTGGCATTCTGGATACCGGTCATATAGCACAGGTAAGCTGCACCTAATTCGGCAACGAGTTCTTCCTGGCTGTAATCTTTGGAACCGAATTTATGGTCGGAAAGCTTCTCATGTCTTCCAGTCCGGTTGATATGCCCAGTCGCGTGAATACATTCATGATATAAGGTTGAATAATATTGTTCGTCCCTGAAAAAAGTCCGTGGATTTGGCATCCCGATATAATCACCAGTTGGTGAATAAAACGCATGTGACTGGTCAATCTTAATTTCAGGACTGTCGCACCAGAATTCGATTAACTGCTCTGCATTGCCAATCGGGTCAAACTCATGGTCATGTGCTTCAGTTGCTGGAATCTTGTTTTCAACAATACCTTCGGTTTGTTTCAGGTTAAAAACTGTGTAATACCGAAGGAAAGGGATGTGGTCAACACTGCCGTCTTTTTCTTCCGTATCGAGTATCTTCCAGAACACAACCGGAAAACCTTTTTCACCTTTCAGTATATGACCACCCAGTTCTTTAACCTGGTTAAAGGTGAGAAAGAACGGGGACCCAAACTTATCGGCCACAGTCAGCAGCAACCAGAAATTAAAGCCGCGATATGCTTTTTTGTGAACCATGTTTTGCGGGAAACCAGTTTCTGCTTTCCAAGGCATCTGCCAAGGGACAACACCTGCTTCAAGGCGTTCAATAATCAGGTTGGTAACCATTTCATAAATATCAAATGAAGTATTCATGGGATAATGCTGCTGCCCTACAGACTTATTTTGGCTCCCTTCGATTTAACTAAGGAAATATCTGGCACGCCGTTAAACTTAAATTTTTGGCGTACCAACATTGAGCTGTCACGGATCAGGTCAACGGGGTGCATGTCAGTTTCATGCCCGAAATGGGCAATCCATGAAACTGAACGCATCTGAAGGAAACGAGCCACGAAAAGCGAGTTCCCCTTTATCGTTCCGTGAAGCGATCAATAACTTTGTCAGAAATTTGAGTGTAATAAGAAACTAAAAACAACTATAAGTTTTAGTTTGAAAGACAATATAAATTGATAAGATACATCAAAGCCAATAAAGGTTACCAACTCATCATCACTCTTTCCCGCTCAATATCTTGTCCTGAGTACCGAACATTAAAATGCTAAAATAAAAATTCTGATTATCAATAATTATCGAATAAAGTACTATATATTTGATGATATATACGTTACAAAAGAGCCGAAAAGGAACGCGCAGGTAAAATTCCTTTGAGAATTTAAAACAAAAACGTCTAACCTACATATTTACTTAATCATGAATGATTTTAGCACAACAAATTCAGGAGCAAAGTTTTATAAAGCTGATTTGCACATACATAGTTTTGGGGAGGAAGGTTCTTTTGATGTAACAGATAAGACAATGACTCCAGAGAAAATTGTAGATACGTCAATTGAAAAGGGGCTATCAATAATTTCAATAACAGATCATAATGAAGATCGCAATGTTAATAAAGCAATCAAATATGCAGAGGGTAAAAAATTGCTTGTTATTCCTGGTATTGAAGTTTCTACAACTCAAGGGCATTTATTGGTGTATTTTGAAAAATATGAAGAGTTGCGAAATTTTAGGGGAAAACTCAATATTTCTATCAAAAAAGAAACTTGTACACAAGGAATCGTCGATTGCTTAGACCTTGCAAAACAATACAATGGCATAGGAGTATTGGCTCATATAGAATTGGATTCAGGGTTTGAGAAGACTATTAATCGATTTGATCCCAAAGTCTCAGAAATATTGACACATGAAACACTGATGGCAATAGAAATCAGTGATAAAATGAGTATTGATTTATATGGTGAAAATGATATTAGTGAATATGCCCCTGAAAGAAAAAGGTTAATTAACGAAAGACGACAAATACTTGAATTAGAGAATAATTACGAATTCCCCAAATTAATGTCTTCAGATGCGCATACTCTTGACAAGCTTGGGTTGAATGCTAGTGGTGAGAAAAAACTTACTCGAATAAAATTAGATTCTCTAAATTTTCACGCCTTTCGAATTGCATTAATAAGCAGCAATTCAAGAATACGAATTGAAAATTTCATACCTGAAAGATTACCTCGTTTTATTGGATTGCATATTGAAGGTGGGTTGCTCGATAATCAAACAATTCATTTCAGCAACAACTTAACTTGTATTATTGGAGGTCGAGGTGCAGGTAAATCAACATTATTAGAGTCTCTCCGTGAATGCTCTGGTAATAAATCAGAATTGAATGTTGTTGATAGTGAAGTTTGGCCTGAGAAAATATATTTACAGTATGAAGATGAAACGGGTCAATTATTTAATTTTTCGCGAGAGAAGAATGCTATCGCAACAAATTTATCATATAGCGGTGGTCTTTCAAGGATACAAATTGAAAGCTATGGTCAAGGAGAAACTGCAAAAACAATTCAATTTAGTGAAAAAAATCCTCAATTTTTAATCGACTTTCTAAATTCATTTTTAGACTTAGAAACACTAAATGCAGAAGATAAGACATTCAGAGATCAATTGAATGACAATCAAAGTAAATTAAGAGCATTACGAATTGAGGTTTCGCAAATACCCGAGGTTACAAAAATGAAGGTAAATTTAGAAGGTAAATTACGTCAATTACAACAAGATAAGGCAAGTGAACTAGTAAATTTTCATTTAGCACTAATAAGGGAAAAAGAAATTAGGAGTAGTATTATTACTGATTTAAACGCTCTAGTTGCAAAGTATAAAGATATTCTGTCAGATAAAACCATTTTTGATGGATTTGAAAAAATAGATGGAGAAGAAATTAAAGTTGGAAAAGATAATTTTATACAGGTAAAAGAAATTGTCAGAAATTTCGCAGAAATAGTGCTATCTAAACAGTCGGAATTAAATACTGAATTATCCCAAAAAATTGTAGATTTAAAGGTGCAATTAAAGGATTGGGAGAGTAAGGAGAAAGAAATTCAAGCAAAGATTGATGCAAAGAAGAAAGAACTTGAAGAAAAAGGAATTCCATTTGATTTAGGAAAAATCAATCAAATAACTAAAGATGTCGTAACCTTCCAGACGAAGCTGAAATTGTTAAAACAAAAAGAAGTTGACCTAAAATTGTTGTTAAAAGAAAGGGATGATATTGTTACTAATAGAATTGATACAAAAAATAGAATTTATTACTTACACCATGAATTTGGGAGAACTATCAATGACAATTTAAAAAATAGTGTGGATAATTTTTTTGTATCAGTAAAATTTAAACAAGGAAAATATTCTCCGGCATTCGAAAAAGCTATAAAAGATCTATCTCAGTGGCGATTATTGAAAAAATCAGAATTATTTGTTGAAAACATAACTCCTATTGAATTTGCTCAAGCTGTTCGTAAAGGAAATCTCAACTTCATGAAGTCTATTCAAGATGAAAACGGGCGGGTTTATACTGACGAAGAGATATCCTCATTATTAATAAAAGCAATTGACAACTTTAATTATGAAGATTTTGAATCTTTAGTTTTTGATGATAAACCAAGTATTATCATCACTAAAACTGTAAGTAGTATAAGTGGAGAATCTCAAACTGTGCATAGACCATTGAATCAACTATCGTTAGGTCAACAACAATCAATCTTGCTGGCAATCTTATTACAATCAAAGAGTAAAGTTCCTCTTTTAATTGACCAACCTGAGGATAATTTAGACAGTGAGTTTATATATAAATCTATAGTTGCTAATCTTCGCAAGATAAAGGAATATAGACAAGTAATTATAGTAACTCATAATCCGAATATCGCCGTTCTTGGCGATGCAGAACTCATAATCCCGCTCAAAAGCACAAGTATTAGATCAATGGTAATGGAACGAGGTTCTATTGACAATGAGGGCACCAGGAAATTGTGTTGTGAAATTTTGGAAGGTGGAAAACAAGCATTTAAACGACGAAAGGAAATTTATAAGCTTTAAGAAACATAGGGATTAAACATTATAATAAATAAGCTGACGGAAAAAAGTTAAATCAGACTAAACTGTAGACAACTCCAGACAACCCGGGAAAGGTTCATTTTTTGCTTCTCCCCATTTTAAATTTTCAAGTCCAATGAATATTACACATTATAGGAAAAGAAATGAATGGATTAAATAAAAATTTTAATAATATTCTATCTCATATAATTCTTGTTTTTCCACCAGAGGTCGTTAAGAATGATCGATTCTTTTGTCGTTTTGAACCTGATGGAATTGCAATACTCAAAGGCTTTCTTCAGGACAAAGGGATGCGTTTTGTTGATTTAGTATATTCTCCTGTAACAACGCTCGACAGTAATATTGATTTAAATATTAAGAATTCTTTTGGCTGGACGATTTCGGTCTTTGATCAAGAGGGTATATCTTTACGATCGATTGCAAATTCCGCCTTAAACGAGAGTTTTGATTCTTCGATTGCATTGTCGCTGAGTAAACTGTTGCCAATCTCTACTTTACCGAATACTAAAATTATCGGTTTCTCGATTGGATTTCCATCACAATTTTATCATAGTCTTATACTTGCACGTATTGCGAAACAATTAAATCCTGATCTTTTTGTAGTTCTAGGTGGACCAATGATTACGTCATTTATCACATTCATCATCACTATAGATGAAATAACTTCAATAGTTGATGGTATTATCCCTGGTTATGGAGAGGAGCCACTAGCACAACTTCTTCTTTGTCTAGAAGACAAAAAAGATTTGAAGAATGTTCCTAATCTATATCTTTCAAACACAGATGGCTTCCAATTAAATGCTAATGTTTGGAAACCTGATAAGTCAAACTTGCTAACGATTCCAAACTATGGACGACCAACACTTCATCGTGAATTTGATCCCAACTTTCCTATACGCCCTTCAATTGGTTGTTATTGGGGAAAATGTGCATTCTGTGTCTATCCCAGTATGCCTACTGGAACATTACAAAAGCATCAATATATTGTACTGAAACCAGAGGAATTGGTAGAACACATAAATGGGCTTATCAAGAAAGGAAGTGGATCAAGGTTTGAATTGTGTAGTGATTCGTTACCGCCAGCTTACTTAAAAAAATTCTCAGAAGAAATTTTAAAATCAAAGTTGGAAATCAAATGGAGTGCATGGTCTTGCGTAGACAAAAGATTTGCCGACAATGGCGTACTAGAGATGATGAAGCAATCTGGCTGTGAATGTATACTATTAGGAGTAGAATCAGCTAGTCAGCGTGTTCTTAAGAGAATGAATAAGATGCAAACTCGCCAAGATATCGACTTATTATTAAATGCGTTCTCTTTAGCAGATATAGGATTGTTTTTGACTTTATTTATAGGCTTTCCAGGTGAGACAAAAGAAGAGGCTATGGAAACTATTGAATTTTTAAAAGATTTGATTGTTCTTGAAGGATCAGTGAATAAAGTAGAAGTTCGTCTTTATCGTTTTGCATTGATGGGCAATACACCAATTGCAGAAAATTTTGAAGATTATGGTATTTCATCAATAGATTGGTCTGATATGTATTATTTAGATGATGATTTTAGTTATCATTATGAAGTATCTGAGGGAATGAGTTTCAAAGAAATTAAGGATTTTGTTACTAGTTGGAGGCTTCAACTGGGGCTTCAAACAAATGATTCTCCATTCATTCAACTTCTTGATTAAAATATAGTTAATGTTTATTTAGTTCATTTTTATCTTAAAAACAAAAGATATGATCAATGATAAGATTAAAATATTACTTGTTGGTGATGTTGTAGATGACTCAGATTGTAATGTTGAACGATCTGTATTTGATGAGGATAATCCAAGTAAAAGTGAAGTTATAAATCTCGTAAGATGGATTAATGAAGCAGGTTATAAAGTAGATGTCTGTGATAATGTTAGTCGTTTTATTGAATCTGGTTTCGATAATAAAGATGTATTAGTATTTCCACTATGGAGAGGTGGTGCTTCCAGAAATCGGACAGCTATTGTTCCAGCCTATTGTGAAGCTCGCAATATTCCATTTATTGGAGGAGATGCATATGTTCAGACTGTATGCCAAGACAAGTCATTAAGCAAAATATTAGCAAGTACTATAGGTATAAATGTTCCAAATGAAATTGTAATTTGGTCTAAGAATGATCTAAGCTCCTTTAGACCTTTATCTCAGTTACGTTATCCGTTTGTTGTTAAACCTCTTTATGGTGCTTGTTCAATCGGAATAGACGAATCATCACTCTGTTATGACGAAGATCTTGCACGCACTAAAGCTGCAAACTTATTTACTAGAGGCTTAGGACCAGTTGTTTGCGAAGAGTTTATACATGGTGACGAAATATCACTTTCTCTTGTTGAAAAGGAAGGGACAATTGTCAAGAAATGTGTTGGAAACTACAGGGGGCAAGATGGTAAATCTCCTTTCTACAATCGCCTTTTTACTTTTGAAGAAAAGATTATAGAGTCGCCAACATGGAATATTTCAATTTTGCAGGATACAATTGTTCAAGATATTTGGACATTGACTGAAAGACTACTTAGTAAGTTAGGCAAGGTAAATATTATGAGGCTTGATGGACGACTTAATGAGGATGGTTTTGTCATGATTGAGTTAACACCTGATATACATATGTCTCTAGAATCAATGTTTTTGGGCAGTTTTAATGCAACTGGCTGTCCCCCTGCAGAATTACTGGATTGCATAATACAGTCAACGCTCAAAAATTATAAACTTTGAAATAGGAAGATGTCAAAACAGAAAAATAGTTCGGCGAAGCTAAATTTCTATTACGAAAAGCTTGCCTTTGAATTAAATGATGGAGATGCAGGACATTTTCTTTCGGGTTGGCAATGTGATAATCCATATGCTACTAATCTTCTTGCATCAGTAAAGGAACGCTCAAATTATGTTGACTATTGCAAATATCAATATTTTGACGAAGATGAAGAGCTTCCAGAAAAAATTCTTAATCTACATACCTCGTTTGATGGTATTCGCCCTCAAAGAGTGCTTTGTGCTAGTGGTTCCACTTCTCTTCTATATGCTTTTGTTACTTATCTTAAAAGACTTGGAGTTAAAAGGATATATTATATCTCTCCTATTTACTTTACCCTTCATATAGCTTTTGAATTATATGATATTCAACCAATTCCAGTTTCAACAAAGCAGCCTTTTGAAAAAGATTTCTCGTTAAAACTTCCAGAAGAAACCGCAAGTGTTCTTTTTCTAACAGATCCAATCTGGTATACTGGTACTAAAATTGATGATGAGACAATAAGTGAAGTTGCCAACTGGCAGAAAAGGACTTCGTCTCTCGTTTTTATTGATGGTAGCCTACAATATCTACCTTGGGACGGTGTTTTACATGAAAGCACAGCTATGCTTGATTCGGCTTTTACATTTCGTTTAGTGTGTCCTTCAAAGCAGTTGTCAATACATGGGTATAGGTTTTCCTATCTACTTTTACCTGCGTCCCATGAACGAGGTATGGCATGGTCATATGCAAATGTGGCCGGGCCTGCATCTGCAGACTCAATTATCTTTGCGCATGAAGCAATTAATGCAATTATTGATAGAAATATACCAAACAAACTGATGCAGGATGTACTTGCAAGACATAAGTATCTTCGTGCACACAAAATTATTGAATCAGAAATATCGCCTGAATGTGGATATTTTGTGTTTGAAAAAACTAAAGGCCTATTGCCTGATGGATATTTAGTAATGGATGGAAAATTTTTTGATTTACAAAATCATCCAGGTTATATGAAAATTAATCTTCTTTCTCCATCAATTAATGTGTTATTTAATATACCAATATAAACTTTGAAAATATAATTTTCTGTTAAAAATGTATTCACAACCTATAGAAGGAGTTTATTTAAGTTCGTTAGGTAATTTAAAGGAGCAATTTGATAGAGAATTCCAATCTGTATCTAATATTCTTGTGCTTAAAGACCCTAATGAGATTTCAGATCCTTTAAAGATCAGATTTGCTTTAAGTTGGGACCCCCCGGACGATGCATTTACCCCTTATCCGAATATTGAAATGGTCTCATCTATCGGAGCTGGCGTTGATAGTATTTTAAGATGCCCAAGTTTAAGTGATGATGCCATTGTTACTCGTGTTAGAGATCCACAACAAGCATTTTCAATGGCAGGATTTGTTGCTTGGCAAGTCGTCTGGTATCACAGGAGAATGAAGCAATATTTGCTCAATGAAAATAATCATACGTGGAATTGGGTAGATAGTGTGCCTTTAAAGGATTGCAAAATAGGAATTTTAGGTTTTGGTACTATGGGGCAAGCTACCGCAAAAGCATTATTGTCGCTTGGTTATCATGTCATTGTGGCATGTCGAACAAAACGAAATGATTCTGGTTATCACGGACTAATTATCGAATCTGGGGAAAAAAGTATCCAAAATACAGCAGCAAATTCTAATATATTAATCAATCTTTTACCTCTGACAAAAGCAACATGTTCTATACTTAATGCTAGTTTATTTTCATTGATGCCTAATAAGAGTGTTCTTATTCAAGTTGGCCGGGGTGATCATCTTGTTGATGAAGATCTAATAGAAGCGCTTGATAGGGGTAAATTGTCAGCAGCTTCACTAGATGTTTTTCGAAAAGAACCTTTAATAAAAAACAATCCATTTTGGGACGATCCGCGTATATTAGTCACTCCGCATATAGCGTGCGAAACTAGCAGAGTTAAGGTAGTTGAACAAGTAACTGAATGTTTACTAGATATTATTAATTTAAAAACACCGAGATATGCGATTAATCGTGAACAAGAATATTGAATTATAAGGTACTAATCGGTACAGAATCGCATCTGCAATGGTTTCTTCACAGATCACATTGTGCCAGTTGGTTATTATCACATCTCATCTGTCTGTATATCATATATATACATTAAAAAATCATCAATTTCATTTGGTTCTTTTAAATCTAGTAGTTTCGCCTTGTTTTGTATTGTTAAATCACAGACTCCAAAATTCTTGACATAGTTTTTAGCTAGTGAGAAGAATTTTCCGGAATAAGGTTTACTAGTGTACTTAATGTAGTACCAAAATATTTTTGACATTAATATCTTTTGAAGAACCTTTAATTCTATTATTGAATCTGATAGAATTGCATAACCATTATAGAACAGGAAATCTTTATCTTCAGTAAAGACAAAACAAGGAGCACTGGAAATGTATGGAAAGAGCAATTTATAGCCATGAAGTGTTAAAGCTTGATTTCGTCCAAAAGCATACCATGTTTCATAATCTCCTTCTCCTTTATCACGTTTTGACAATTCATCCTTATGGAACAAAAGGTACTTATAAGCATTCGGATGAGCCTTTTGAAAAACATCTTCGTCAATAATTTTTAGAGTTTTTATGACTTCTTCAAATAAATCAACTTCCCCATTCATTACTTTATACGGAAAAATCAATTTTTCAGTGTTTTTTTCAATTTCTGATTCAGATTTTAAGGTGTTTGGTTTAATTGCGTTCCTGCAAATGCCTTTTTCTATTTTGAATTCTTTGCCCCCTTTTTCAAGGAAATAAAAGTCTTCTGACTCCTGTGTTGGCTTAAACACATATAAATCGTTGTGAAGAGTTGCAAACCCATTTCTTATTTCAAACTTTTTTCCAAGTGGAACTCCTGTATTTTCAATTTTGGAAATGACTTTCTTTTTCTTTTCTGAAATTAAATGCCACCCATCGAAATCATTTAGGCTTTCATATTTAATTGAAATGAAGTCCTTGGATTTAAGATTACCAATATTGTCACTTGCGGTTTTGACATAAGAAATACTTTTCGCGGGAGTTTTACCAATAATACAGATACAGGTGTAAGTTGATCTTTTTTTGAATAATTGTTCGCCGCCGAAATCGACTATCGATAAGTCGAACTTATTTCTCGAGAAATAACTTCTTACGCTTCTGCCATTTAGGCTTCTATAAAAAGTGTTTACCGTAATATAACCAAGAATACCCGTATTATTCAAGTTCTCCATTCCGATTTCGAAGAATGGGATGTATAAATCGGATTTTCCGGTGGAAGATACACTCCATTTTTTTAATAATTGCTTCGATTCATCATCAATTTTGGTTGATCCAACATAAGGAGGATTACCAACAATAATATCAAATCCATTATTCTCATTAATTGCAGGTACAGATTTCCATTCAAAATCTAAAGCATTTCCTAGAAATAAGTTAAAATCAAATTCAGTACAATCTTCACCGTTTAAAATAGCTAATAATGAAAGTAATATCTTAGTTCTTTCAATGCTGTATGATTGAATATCCAACCCGAAAATGTTGTCTTTAAAAATTTCAAAGTAGCTTTTATTGGTGTTCTGCCTAATTGTATTTACAATGGTTATAAAAAAACCTCCACAACCGCAAGCGATATCCCCGAACTTAAGATTAGAGATAGACTCACGCTCTCTAACTTTATTTATAGCCTCAGCTACAATATATTCTCGTATATACTGAGGTGTATAAACAGCCCCATTTACTTCTTTATCAGCAGGTGAAATCACAAATTCAAAAAGCCTTATTAAGTCTTCTAAACTAAATGAATCATTCTGAAATAGTGAATTAAATTTGCTGAGTTGTTTAAATTCTTCACCTTCCGATATAAAATAATTACTTATGAAGTTATTTTGAACTATTGAGATATTATTAATTACCAGGAACGAGGATACCAAAAGACGATTTACATCGCCTGTATTATATGAATAACCATTTAAGTATTTTAGTAGATTTTGATTCATACTAATTAATGTACAGCGGGAACATTTTATTTATTGTAAAATCTTGATGAGTACAGGCTGGATTAAATCCATTAAAATAAGGTGTCCATAATCTTTCTTGTGCTCTTTTTATAATTTCTTTGTACTCGTAGTCATAAAGTAAAGAATTTACAAATGGAAAGTTTCTATTGTTAAAGAAATTTGAAAGAATAAAATGAAAACCTAAAAAAATATCCATGGGAGGGTGTGGTATTCTAGGACAAGATAAAACAGACATTTCTTCATCGATTAGTTCCATTTTCTTGCCACCAAATTGAAAATGATATGTGGGATGAGTATATTTAACATTTTGAGTATTGAAATGCCTATCCAAATGCCAACT
Source organism: Gaoshiqia sp. US2 (assembly GCF_059705485.1). NCBI lineage: Bacteria > Pseudomonadati > Bacteroidota > Bacteroidia > Marinilabiliales > Prolixibacteraceae > Gaoshiqia > Gaoshiqia sp. US2. The sequence continues at coordinate 154,119 of NZ_AP048550.1, forward strand.
AGAGCAAAGTGATTTAGTCGTATTCTGTTCAGTTTTATAAGCTTCAATAAAGAGATCTAAATAATAACCAAAAAGAGGATCTTCATCTTGTGTCAAATTATCTTTAACCATTAACATATTACTAAACTTGAGCTGAAAATAATTCATATTATCAGGCTGTGTTCCTGCAATAGGTCCTCTGATATAAAAACAAATATCATTAACCTCGTATTCAACTAGATCTTTATTGTCTAAATCCTCTCGCAAATCTCGTAATTTTTGAAAATCACCTGTAACTCCATGAAAATCAATTAACGAAATAAAGAGAGACAAATCATTTTGAAAATTTCTCAAATTCCAACTAGTCATTTGCTCTTAATTTATTAACTAATTCACGAACAGCTTTTTTATCAATCTGACTTACTAAATTTTTAAAGTCTTCCAACTTTTCTAATGCAGAATCAAAACTCAAATATTCTTTTTCTTGCCATGGCAAATATTCTTTTAATAATTCTATGCCATCAAAAGGGTCTATAGGTGCGTTGGAATATTTACAAATAGTCCAAAAGTTAGTACTCTTTGATTGAGGTGTTTTTTCAACAACCAATAAATTATCCAGCGAAAGTTTATCTTTAATAATTGCCACTCTTTCTTCTGCATTTAACCGACGCAATGGAGTTTCACATTTTATCGTTTCTTTCCACCATGTATCTACTTTATTCATCCACCAACGATGGTGGATATCTGAAAAAACACCAGTATAAGCACAGTCGTTTAAGCTTTCTAATATCTTATCCCAGTTGACAGAAGTCTTTGATATGCCAAGCCTAGCAGACAATAAATCCTCTCCAATTAAAACCCCAATGGAGCGGATAATCTTAGAATATATAAAATTACTAATTGAAAAAACATTATCTTTTATGTTTAGTATCTTTAAAGTAATTCTTGAATGTATTAAATCATTTTCAACGTTTAATATTACTGCAATCTTTGAATTAATAGTTTCAAAATCAGCAGAGATCAAATCAGTTGCTTTAATCTTTTCATATGAGTTGATAAAGGATTTTAACTTATGTCCAAACCCTTTTTTATTATCATTAAACTCTTTTTTTGTAAATACAAAATCGAATAAATCCTGACTGGTAAAATCTTTTTTGTAATAATCTGTAATAACTTCTTGATTTGACATTAGAATTATAGGAATTTCAAGGTGGTCAAATGAATGCATCGATCTCAAAGTTTGGGCAATAGTAGGGGCATCATAACAAGCATTATTAGCACCTTCGGTTAACTTATAATCTAGAACCAAAACGTTTGGTTGGTATTGATTAATTTTATCTAAGATCTTACTAATGTCAGAAGAAGGGTCAAGGGAATTTACATTAAATCCCAATTCTTCAAAATCACTAATGCGACTGCTAGGATCTTGATCTTCTATATACAATATTTTATAAGCCATAATCATCTAATTCTTTATCGTTTGCTTTTGCTATTTCAACTCGTAAACATGTATTAAAACCTTCTTTCGGTGAAACTACTTGAATGCTACCTCGATAACTAGAAACAATATCTTTAACTATTTTTAAACCGAGACCTGTTCCTGTTATTTCATTACTTATATTAACGTTATCAAGACTATTAGGTGAAGTTGTTGTAAAAAATTCATCAAATATCTTTTCTTCATTTTCTTCTGAAATGCCATCGCCAGTATCAGAAAACTCTAGATAAATATTATTCTCAGAAAATCCACATTCTATATTTATTTTTCCTGGCCTTTTTGTTCTCTTTATAGCCTTTTTCGAATTTGTATAGAAATTGAACAATATTGAAGACCATTCTGAAGGGTGCATTGGTACTGTATAAAGGTAATGCCGCCCATTTCGTTGTGGCAAAAGAAAAGTTATATCGCTCTTTTCTGCATCATGGTGTATTGCATTCCAAAACTTCTCAATGGTATTCTGCAGTTCAATCGGTCTTAACTCACGAATAACATTTTGCGAAATTACACCATCAAAATATGATGTGTATGTTTGAAATGAAGCAACATTCTTCTCAAGTATTAAAACTCGTTGTAAGGATATATTGTCAGCTTGCAGTTTTTCAATCAGAAAATTAATATCAGATTCCATATTAATTATATAGTCTCTAACTTCATGTATGAATTGTCCAATCGTTATGCCTACACTACTTAACACGCGTAACATCGACTTTTCTTTAAGAACCTTACTTTGCTCTTCTTTTTGGAGCTTCACGACTTCTTTAATATCAGCCTGTAATTTTTGTAATTTCTTTTTTCTTTGTTGTTTTACTTGTACATTACCTTCTTCCTTCTCTAATTCCCTATCTAATGCTTCTAATGTAAATGCAATATCTTTGATACGGACATTAATTTTTTCATAAATTCCTTTTTCCTCTCTTTGACCTGAAACTATCTTAACATTTCTTACTTCTGCGGTTTTAATGACACCAGTAAGAATTGTTCTGTAAACGAAGTTCTTAAGTTGTATTAATGCCTCATTTTCCATTAATCCCTCTCTACTTGACGTTTCATTAAAAACCTTATTCTTATCATTCAGCTCGACGAATCCAAAAAAGTTAAAGTTTCCATGCACTGGAAGCAAAGATCGTTGTCTTATTGATGCATCTAACCGAAGCCAGTCATCACTGGGTTCTCCATAGGGCAAAACCCTAAATCCATTTCTGTAAAGCCTAATTCCACTTTGTGTCCGAGCTAAACTCCTTATACTGGACTCATGCATTTTAGGGATTAAATCCAACCCATAAATGTAATAGTAGGCTCTGAATTTTATGTTTTTTAATTGGGTAAATGGAGTATCTTCATTATCAGGATCACTTCCAATTTGACCAATTTCATTTATCTCAAGTTTTTTACTCTCAACAGAATACAATCCATGACCATTTTCGTCAATCCAACCTTCAATAACAGCTAAAGCATGATCGTAAATCATACTCCGTTCATCTGCAATTGTGATTAATTTATTTCCATCAGATTTTTTGAAAATTGTTTTAAACCCGGGATCACTTGTTTGAGATAATCTACTTGCATCCTCTGCTTCCTTTTCTATTGATAAAGGGAATGGTTGAATTATATCACTGACATATCTATAAATTCTTTTAATTGAAGCTTGCGACCATCGATCTCTTAGATGTTCAATTTTTAAGGTAGTCCCTTCTTCTTTTTGTTTATCTACTTCTGCAATTTTATTTGTGATATTAACCAAATCCATATCACCTTTATAGTTGTCCCATTCAATTGTTAATTCAAGTGCTCTTTCACTAATTAATGTCTGTGTTGTAATTGTTAGTTTACCTCCAAGGCGTTGAACCGCAAATCGACCAATTCCTTTTTGTCCAGATCGCTTTCTTTTATACCGTTCAGAAAGAGGATTGTGTAGCTTATCCGTTGAAGAGATTCGCATAAATCCATTTAAAATTTGCTCTCTGGTCATCCCAATTCCGTCATCATCAATTATAAGTGTCCCTCCGATTGAATCGGAATTCTCAAATCGAAGTATGACTTTTTTTGCGTCAGCATCATAAGAATTTTTAACCAGTTCGGAAACTGCAGTTTCTTGCCGAGCAACTAATTCTGTACCTAACCGATCAATAACACCCGCATCCACACTGAATCTAATATTATCATTGTCGAAACTTGCTAGTTTTGATGATAACTCCAGTATTTTACTGTAATTAGTTGGATTGTCTGCTAACGTTTTAGATAGTTCTTCTCTTATTTGTTTTTCATCCATATTATCCAGCATTAATTCTGTTGTTAATATTCACGATAATACTATAAATTCATTTTACGAAGGTGTCTTTGAACTTCCCTTTCCACTTTATCAAAATCAGGTAAATCCTTTATTTGATCATTCATTGATTTTTGCCATCTCCCTTTATATGAAGCCATTCTCTGCCCTAATTTTTCATTAAATTGTAATGGGTTTAATCCTTTGCTCTCACATTTCGCCATAAATTCTGGAACGTAGAATTCTATTTTCATTCCATGAATTTCGAGCAAATACCAAATATCGTAAAAATCACGTGCCTGCATACGCTGCATCACCGAACGTAGTTTTTCCACTAAAACTTCCTCCAAAGGATAGCAAAGAAGTTTGTGTTCTTCCTGATCGGTATAATTTAGAATCATATTTTGCATTACAGGAGCAAATACAAGTTTCTCACTTCTTGAAATATCTACTTTAACTCGTTTATTGTTACCTTGCCCTCCTAATGGACCTATGTAGCTGATATAAAAGTTAATGCCTCCATCTTCATGCTCATTATCGTCAATTATTTCTAAAGGAATGTTAGCCTCTTCCCGTATATATCCAAATATCTCTTCAAACCATTGAAAAATCTGGGCATTTGTAATTTCATCATTTAATAAGGTGAAATCAAGATCTTCTGAAAAGCGATAGTCTTTAAAATACGCCTTTTTCAAAACTGTTCCTCCTTTAAACACAAGAGATTTTGCTAAATTTTCATTTTCAGCAACCCCTTGTAAAATCCAAGAAAGGATATAATCCTTTTCAATTTGTTGGTCACGCACAACAACTGCTCGTGCTTTATTTTGTATTTCGCTTGGTTTAATCATGTGTAAATAGCTGATTTTATCGTTTCGATATCAATGTTCTGCATAATACTCCATTTGCTTAACAGCTTTCCTTCCTTGGGCAATTCAGTATCAAGAACAACATACGATGCTGTTTTTAAATTTTGTAGATCATTAACAATCGGATTATTAATTTCCAGTGTTTCCAATAAAAACCCTAGTCTTTTAATGACTGCCTGAGAATTAAATTGTTGTGTATACTCAATTAATTTGTCAAACTGTATTTTATCTTTTGATATGTAGATTGCTCTGGCAATCTCTACAATACCACCAGCATAATCTGGTTTAAAAAGGCAGTCAATAAATGTTTTTTCTAAATCCGAACATTTTACCTTATGAAAGTTGTCAACCCACATTTTTTTTACTCCAAAAAAGTGATCTTGATTATGGTAGATGAATTGAAAAGGAACATCTTTTACATTAATTGTCGAAGGCCTAATTTGTTTGGCAACAACGATTTGCTGCTTTAATGAAGGTTGAGTTATTAGGTTGTGTATTTGAAGCGCTGAATAATACCCGATGTAGTGATCTGCCCCATTTACTAGATTTTCTGCCAGAAGGTGCCAATCGGGCATAAAACTTTCCGGGTCTTTCTCATAGGGAATAATATAATATACTCCATCTTTTATTCTCATCAATAAACCGCGCTTTGTCATATCGCTCAAAAGCTGATTTACCGTTGGTTTTGACGATTTAGATAGAATCTCAAATGCTTCTGAACTTTTAAAGCAAGGTTTCTCAATCCCATTAAAATGGGTCAAAAGTTCGTTGGATTGAGTTGAAATGTTTTTACTTCTCATAGCTCTAATGTCAGATGTCGTCTCATTACAATGATACAAATAATAATTTATTAAACACTATATTCTTTAGATAAATTATTTTTTCATAGTTTATTTGTCAGCTATAAGCTTATTATTGAGATATGAAAGATAGCTCGTGTACAAAAATCTTACCGTTATTTCATGCTATGTATACTTGCTCATTGCCTCTTGAAAAATTGTTCTGATCTTAATTTCTATAAATTGGCAGCAAATTAAGATTGCTGCCAAAAATTTGACATGCCACTATCATATATGATTATTGTCTTGAAGAATGTTTTCCGTCTTTTGAATTAACCCCTAAAATTTTCTTCTGAATTTGTTTTTTTTCAATTTATCGTTATACCTTTTGCTTTTGAACCCTGAGCCATCATCCAATTGTGTTTTTACTTGTCGTATCAATTCTTTCAAAACCAGTGTTTTTAAAACTCCAGAGCTTAATATTATTTGATCCGGACTGAGATATAGTTTTGCATTTTGATCTAAAGTCTGTTGCTCAGACAAATAAAATCTTGGTCTTTCCTTAAAATCCCACATCCTTACCGGATGCCTTACCGGATTTCCATTTTCATCCGTCACTAAAGCAGAGTATCCCCGACCTGCTTTTCTGACCTCCACATTAAACAACTTCAGCGCTTGATCATACATTTCTTTGGAGGTGATAAAGTCCATCCGATTAAGTTGCCCAAATAAGCTTTCCAGATTCTGCTTCAGATTTTTGCTGGAACCGGAAAAACGATAGTTCATTTTCTCCTGTAGTTCGTCTTTAGTAAGCTGATATTTCTGCTCCAGCTCTTTGATGAACCGTTGCGTCTTTTCTTTTTCGTAACTATCACTGATCTTTTTACTGGTATCACAATCAATACGGGTAGATACAATATGAAAATGCACGCGCTCCAAATCGGCATGTTTATATACAAGGTAAGGCTGGTTCCCATACCCTAAATGTTTCATCAGGTTACCGATCTCAGTTTTGACACCGGCATCACCCAACCGGACTAAATCACTGACTGTCGGATTAACCGATATGTGCAATCCGGGCTTTCGAACCCGGGTGTTTCGATCCTCGATCTCTTTGAAAATCCGATAACGAATATTCTTGTCTCCGAAAAATGGATTGATCTCCGGCGTGTTTTTGCTCTGGTAAAAGGTTGCATAATGTCGTTCGACTTTTCTCTCATTGTAAAACATCGCATTTTTTGTGCTGCAAGCCTGGTGGATTTTTATAATCATGATATTTAGGCTTTAAGGGGTCTGTGAAAGAAAATTAGTGCATTAATTTTTGAACGACGATCAGACAGTGTCGCATCATTTCAAATGCTCGCTTCAGCAGCTGCCGGTCATTGTCGCCGACATTGTAACCCGAAAACGAATTCATCCTTTTTGAAAGCTGATTCAGGTTAACCCCGATCCTATTCAATTCGTAGTCCAGGTTTTTGATTTGTTCTATGGCTTCATTGTCGAGCGAAAGGGTTTTCCTTTTGGATTGATCGAATATCTTATTTCGCATGAAATCACTCATGCAACCATACTTTCCCTGTTTGGTCAGGTTTTGCAGTCTGATTTTCTCTTCCTTGGACAACCGGATAATTAGCTTCTCAGTTCGTTTGTCAGTATCGGACAGCTTTGGGCGCATGAATTGTTTTCTGTATTCTTGTTTCTGTGTTCTCTTTTGTTTGCATGGTACCAACGACCTGTTCTGTTCCTTTTAAAATCGGTTCAAAGTGGGGAATCAGCTTCCAAAAGATGGGGAATGGCCTGTTGTCCCTTCGGGCAAGATGAAAGGTTTTTGTGCATACAAAAACACATCTTGCATTCCCCACTTTGAGTTAGATTTCCTCCCTGATTCTTTGCTTTTTCTCTTTGAACTTTCGTCTTCATTTTTTCATTTCTTTCCAAAAAGAAAGGGAAACCTGCACTTCAGAATTTCCCCTTCCGGTTTTGAAAACGAGACCTGTTATTTAATCAATGGACTTTCTGTTTAGCCCCTTGTTTTTCCGATTGTTTGGCATCCATCTTTAAATCTTCAGCCTTCTCTTGCTTAAACTGCGAGAAACTGATATTCCGGTTAGCCGCATCCACCTGAAGCGTGGCTGAAAACTTCTTGTCATTTTTGCCAGTCATTCCGTCCACGGTTACTTTTTCTCCCGCTGCCAGTTTTTCTTTTTGCTCGGAAGAAAGATTAGCTCCTTTAATTTTATCCGGCACCTGAATATAACTGGAGCGAAGGGGTATCATCTCATTGGTTTTGGAATCAATGCTCAGGTAGTAATTATCTTTCTTTCCATCCCGTCCGGTCAGTTCCACTGTTTTGCCCAGATTTTTATCATTGAGCAAAGCTCCCTTTTCTTCCTTGGAAAACTTATGCCCCATATACTCATCCGGCACATTCAGCCGCTGGATCGGGTGAACTTTAATCCCGACCGATCCGTCCTCATTGCTTTGCAAACGGATTTTGGCCGGAATCCTGTAATCCTCTCCATTGATCTTTGCATTGACTGTGTAGAGTTTGTCCGAACGGAATCCGTTCAAAAAATCGGCCATTTCCTGTTTTTCCATTTGTTTAATCAGATCGGATTTAATACCTACTTTTTCGAGCTTGTCAAACGGAATCTGGTCCATGCTCATGCGTGTTTTCTGTTGTTCCATGATTTTTAATTTTAAAAGGTTAATCAACTTCAAATACATGTTTCTCCCTGCGGTTCAGTTCCACCAAACCACGAAGGATTGTATATTTTTCTTCCGGTTCACTGATGGCATTCAGATGGAGTACCGGTGTAGTCTTATCAGAGGTATAGATAGTCAGGTTCCCAAGGCCGAACATGCGGTAAATCAAAGGTCGTTCTATTAAAAAATCCTTTACACGATAAAGCTCAATAAACTCATGCTTGCGGGTCAGAACTCCGGAATAATACCTTAATTCTTCGGGGTCGATTTCATAGCGGACATAATAAACCCGCAGGATTTGCCAGACCAGGTTCAGCATTGCCAGAATTGAAAGATACACCGGAAGCCTGTTCACATGGACAGCCAGTTTTTCCGGAAGAAGAAAAGCCAGATAGTGCTCTTTCAGCATCATATCCATCAGGATAACTACCGGAATAAATAAAAGAGTCAGCAGGAAATTCTCCAGATTGAGAAGCTGAGACGGCCTGCATTTGAAGTAAAGTGTTTGTTCAATCATTGTTTTTGGATTTTTTTATTCGTTAAAGATTTTGGATTTGATTGATCTTTTTGATCTGATTCTGAGCTCAAAATGGTTAAAGTCCGGATGTCATTCTGGATTTTGGTACGGTTGCGTTCCAGTACTTCCGGGATATTGTCAAACCGGTAAAAGTCCGGGATGGGAACAAAGCGGCCCTCCTCCCACTGCTGTGCTTTGACATCAACATGAACCAGGCAATTAAAATTTTTCTGCGCGATGGCTTCTCCAAAGTTGTCGGCAACCTGGCCAACCATATATCCTTGCGGCAAAGTGGCAATCTTCCCTTCAGGCACCAGAAAGTCCAGTTGGGTTGAAAAGGTCGAGGATTGGGTGTTACGGTTAATATTGACAGATTGGCGTTCCTGAAGGATTTTGCCCATCCGGTTCTGGATAAACTTGGCAGTCTCACCGGCAGCCTGTCCGCAAAACACATTGCCGATGTTGCTGGTGATAGCATTGGCCTGTTCTTTCCCGTAATCACGGATCAGTTGATCGATGGTCTGGACACCCAATAAGGTAGATATTCTGTTACTCCTTGCTGTTGCAATCAACGTGTCCAGTCCCCGAAAATAAATAGTAGGCAACTCGTCAAAGATCAGTGAGGATGGCCGTTGCCCTTTTCTATTAATAACCTTCAGCATCCTGGTGATGTAAAGAGACAGTACTGCACCGTACATCTCTACCCGAAGCGGATCGTTTGCCAGGCAAAGGATTTTGGGAGAGTCAGGGTTATTGATGTCCAGCGAGAAATCATTTCCAGAACAGATCCAGTAAATCTCCGGGCTGATGATCTTTGAAATGGCAATCTTAAGGCTTCCCAATTGTCCTTCCAGTTGCTCCCTTGCCCCACGTTTATGGGCATTGATAAACGGGTTGATGATGTTTTCCACATCTTTTTCCTGTTCCATTACCGCAAACAGATCGTCGTAGTCTATCTGAAGCAATTCAATGGCATGGGGCAAAGTGCAAAACCGACCATCCTTGTATTTTTTCAAAAACCAGATCACGGCTGCAAAAAAAGAAACGGCGGATTCGGAGAAAAACTCTCCCTGCTGGCGTATCCATTCCCTGTTCAGATTGTACAGTACCGTCCGGGATGATTCAAAAGCATCAATGGGGCTTTCCATCCACTCCGGCGCCAAAGGATTGCAGCGAAAAGATTTTTGAATGTTCTCAAAATTGATCACATAGAACCGGGTGGATTCTGGCAGTTTCCCACTTTTCTTTGCCTTCAGAAAATGGTTATAAGTAACCAAGGATAAATCCGGATACTTGAAATCATAGACACACATCGAGAACCCTTTTCTTAAATGCTGCCGAATAAATGGAAGTACAACTGAAAAAGATTTTCCCGAACCGGGTGTTCCAATAACCATCGATGCCCGGAATGGATTGACAATGTTGATCCAACCATTGTGCTCGCTGCCTTTATGCTGGTAAACTGTCGGCAGGTTGACAGAGTACTCGTTCTTCCTTAAAACTTCTTCCTGTGGAAAACTTTCGTTCTCCACATTAAACCGGTCTTTCATCAGATTGACGTTGATCAGCTTGGAGATGTTGTCAAATCCGATGTTCAAGAGAACAAAGCCAAAAAACGTCAGGGTCAGGTAAACTGCCGGAAACGATTTGAAAACTATAAGGCTTCCCCAATAAAGGATTAACCCGGCGATTGTCTGTCCGACAATGGTTGAAACCAGCAATTCCCTGTCTTTGTGAGCCTTGGTCCCGATACAGGTTATGGCTAGAAAAACCAAACAAATGACCTTGGATGGATAAAGGCTTGCCAGGAACTTCAGATTCTGCATCTTTTCAACCAATGGATGAAAAGCAGGTATTTGTATTCCCTTCAGAACAAAATAATTCAGCTGGGTCAGGAACATCGATAAAAAAAGAAGTACATAGCTGAAGAACCGAAAGCCTTCATGCAATTTAACCAGTTCATGAGATTCGTGTTCCATTTTCAGGGTTATAAAGCCCCTGTGTCCCCTTTCGGCGAAGCGCAGGGAAACAGGGTAAAGAAATGTGTGTGGTTTTATGATTGGATTTTCCTCTCGCTTGATTTATTTCAGGGATCTGGCTTTGAAAATATCCTTGTTCTTCAGGTTGAAGCTGAGTTTTCGACCGGTGTTGCCCAGAGCTTTTTCATTGAGTTCGATCTTCAGGATACGCTGATCAGGAATGGTCATTTTTTCAATCACAAATACTTCCCGAACAGTAACCTCGCCCGGAATTCGTTGAACCTTGTTTTGCTGGTACTGCGGAAAAACCTGGTATTCTTGCACATTGGTTGCTTTGGCTTTTTTCTTATCGGTAATCCAGAAGTTAAAGCTTTCTACATCATACGCCATGTTGGTTTTATTGGTAACCTGAAGTTCAAAAAAGAGCGCATCGTTTTTCAGGCTGATCGAGTTTAGACGAACCTTGATCCCGTCTTTTTCCGATTGGCGTTTGCCAAACTTATGCCTGTGCTTTTCCAAAACCTGATTGCAAAGGTCTTTCAGCACATAGTCTGGCATCATCTTACCGGAAAAGGTCATGGCCTTTTGCGAATCAAAAGCTTCAATCGGGTAAGTGATCGGTGCATCGTTGCCATACTGTAATTCGAAAGAATAAATCTTGTCGGCACAAACAACGGTCAGGGAGGTCGGTTTGTCAAAAGGTTGCACGGCTTTGACCCGGATCAGGTTTGAAAGTTCGGGAACAACCTCTGCCTGGATTATCGAATAGTCACCAGCCTGTATATAGTTGACTTTATCGGGGCAAACCAGATGGCTGGTTTTACTATCAGAAATTTTTAAGATATTTTGTGCGCTAACTGAAATCTGGGTCAGTGAACAAATCAAAATGATTAAAAAGGTTTTCATGGTTATTTGCTTTTGTTGATTAAATAAACGAGGGTATTTTTCTTGATGGTGACTTTTTTGATTCGTATCATTTTTAGCAGGGATTGGGCTGTCCGGTCGGCTGCCTGCATTCCCATATAAGTCAGCGGATTGTTGCTTACACCGAACATAGAGGAAGTGTTGGCGCTGCTGCCGACCTCTTTGGCAACTTTTCGGGAGGCATTGTCGGGAACATACAGGCCGGGTAGGCCGTCCAGATCACAAACGGTGATGTCGACCGGAACAAACTTTTCACCTACCGGGATTTGCATCACCTCGATCTGAAGGCGTTCGTTGCTGACTTCACAGATGCCATACAAAAAAGTGTTGGCCGGGATTTTAACTCCATTTAGCCAGGCTTCTTCCAGAAGCCGCAGCTTCACCCTGTTGCCAGTTAATACCGTGGTGGTTTCATAAACTTCAGCTTCAATAACCGGGACTGCTGTATCTTTGGGTTTAAACCCTGACTTGCCACCTTTTTCTAGGGTAAAGTGCTTGTTCTTTTCTGCTTCCAGTTTCTCATTTTTAGCGGAGGTTTCCTTTAATCGTATGTTCAGGGAATCATTCTGCTTGGCCAGTTTGCTGTTTTGCCGAAATACCTTGTCCAGTTCTTCAATGCCGGTCGGAGCAATTGAAGCTGATCCTTTTTGATCATTGGAATCCCTTTTGCCTTTATCTACCTGATTTGAGTCTGCATCCTCATTTTGTGATTTTGTTTCTGTTTGGCTATTTTCCAGATCTTCCCTGACTGTCTTTTCCTTTTGCCGGATATGAGCCAACAGATCAGTGGAAACATCAGCATTCAGTTCAGGAACCGGATCGTTCTTATACAGATTCCTTTTCCCAGAAAGCAGCTTTTCTTCCGACAGGGATTCTTGTGCCAAAGTTTCCTCATTGGTGGAATCGGTTTCGCCTGCAATGTTATAATCGTGACTGGTGGTGGCTTCCTTTTTCGAGGAATAATTATCCATCTTGTCGTAAATCACGACGCTTTTATCAGCATCAGGAAGGGTGTAATTGGCACCCTTTGCCACTTGCTGCTCTTTTTGTTTCTGTTCTTCCTTTTCCTTCTTTTCGCCACCTCCCAGCACATAAAAGATCAGAACAATAAAAGGGATCAAAACCAAAGGAAGGAACAGCAGAGGCTTATTTCTTTTCAGGTATGCTTTCATGTATTTCTTGTTTTAGAATAGTTTCAAAAGAGTCAACGGGCATTTCAAAAGAGAGGGATTTCTTATGCTCTAGGGTTTTCGCTATATCCGGGTTTCCTTCACTGACCGGCTGGATGGGTTCGTACGTGATTGCCGGTTTTGGGAAAACAAAGAATGAAATCAGGTATAGCAAGAATGATGCACCCAGGATGATGGCCCACTTCTTCTTTCGTTTGGCCGGATCGAGTTTTTGATCCTTCTGGTCCAGCCTGTTGATCCATTCATTAAACCGACTGGCTTCACTGATCCGGGTCACAAGGCTTTTGGATTGTTTATTTTCTGTATTCATAATCGTTGTTTTTTAGAATTAAAAGGACTTGCGTTTCATCGTTTCCAAATCTTTATTGTCCGTTATCAACCAATCCTCGATCATAAACCCGTGCGGGTTATTGTCAGTCCGGGAGATGTTCCGGAGCCGTCCGGAGGTTTCCATGTTGCGAATGGTAATGTTGGATTTGCGGACAATCTTTTGGCGACCGAAAAACCGGAACTGGTAGGGATATGCCGAAAAATCGATTTGCACCGAATCGGTCGTAAGGGTCATGCTGATGTCGGAAGCAATGATCTGGTTATAGACGTTATTTTCCTTGTAAGACTGGTACTGTTTCATGGCCGAACCATCGGCCAGGTACAGCGCTTCCCGTGCATTGTTTTCGATGTACTGCTTGTCGGGTTCCATCGTAAAAAACAGCTCATGAAAGCGTTTCACATGGTCTTTGGCCTCTGAAGGCCGGTTGTCCGTGATGTCGGCACGAAGGGCCAATAAAAGGGATTTGCCGTTGTCCAGCACATAGATTTTCTGGCGGGACCGTTCAACCAGTCCGATTGAACGGGTGAAAACATAAGTGCTAAAGCCGATCAAAAGCAGGCTGACGGCCAAAAGGATATAAACAGTAAAGCGGAATTTGCGCTGTATGTCAAAAATCTTATTCATCTTGATTTTGGATTGATTGTTTGTGGATTGGATTATTTCATTGCCCCTTTGGTGATCATCATCATGGCCGCAGTTTTCACCATCCGTCCCCCGCCGCTTCCAGTTCCTGATGCACTGACAATCCAGGATGCGATTTTGGGCACCATTACCAATCCCACAATGCCACATACCGGCACAACCATGTTGGAAACGTAGTACAGTGAAGGCTGGTAGATCAGCGAGGCTTTAGTGGCGGCTATCTCTGCATCAAGTACATAAATCAGTACTTCCTGAACCAAGGAAAGAACAATCAGGGCTATGGGCAGATACAGGTTCACGTTCACAAACCGGGCAATCCATTGAAGGTAATTCTCCTGAAATCCGTCGAAAATGGAGACAGCAAATACCAGTGGCCCGAAGATGATCAGCAGCACACAAAACACCGTTCGAAGGAAAGCGATCAGGTAAACTAGCGCCTCAAAAAAGGATTCCAAAAGCTGCCGGACACTATCCATCAGGTAAAAATTGATCTGATGCTGCAATGCCCTTCCGGAAACAATGTTGTAGGTAGTTAAAAGCAGGTTGACCCCTTTATCCCACAGTGATGCTTCTTTCTCTTCGTTTTCCTGAAATGAAGGCAAGTCAACAGCAAGGATGGCATCCTGCTTTTCTTCGAGTTTGGCAGCCACGATGTGTTTTTTGTCGGCATAAATAGCTTCCGAGAGTTTGGTCAGCCCTTTGGTGGGAACCATCAGCAGTTGAACAAAGGGAGCCCAAAAGGTAATCACCAACACCAGCGCAAATGGCCGGAGAAGTGGTAATAGTGAGATAGGATTATCAGCAATCAGCTGTTCGTAGATGCGTTTGGAGATGTACAGAAAAGCGGCAATGCCACCAATGGCGCGGGCCATATTGACCAGCAACTGGGCATTGTCCAGGCCTCCCCGGACCAATACATCGGTAAATTGAAAAAAGCTTTGGGTACTCATTACTTGTAAAAGCATGAATCAAGTTTTAAATGGTTAATGATCAATGGTTAATTGTTAGTCCTTCAGGAAAGCATAGGACTGAGGCACATTGTTGTTAAAAGCCTGCAGGTGCAATACCTTTCGGTAGGTGTAGTCTGTCTCTCCGATTTGCTTGTTTAGTTCGCAACGGATTTCGTCAAAGGCTTCCAGTTTTTTGCCGTGGTCAGTCAGAAACAAGTTGACGGAAATAAACCGGGTCAGTAATTCGTCGGCCTCCTTTTGGTAAGTTTGCCGGAGCCATTTGCAATTGGGCAGCTTGTCCAGGTTGTCGATACTGATGTAAAGCCTGACAAATCCGGAAGCGATACTGTAAACGTCGGGCAATTGGTCGGAATTGGCATCGAAGATCTTCTTTTCAATGTCCCGCTGGGTTTCTGTATTGTTTTTGATCTGTTCCGTTTCCTCATGCCTTTTCTGCATCTGCGATTTCTCAATCAGCCTTTCGATGATCTTCAGCAGGTTGGTTTTCAGCATTCCGGCGTATTCTTCCGTGTCGTATACCAAAGCCGCATCAACTTCTATATAGTAATGAGTTGGCCAGGTACGGATAAACACATGGGGGACCGGTATTAACCAGCCTTTGAATGCCATAAAAGAAAGCGGATAGGTTCCTTGCATGTCGGGGTAAGAGCCGTTCCAAGGTTTGATGTCAAATACCTGGGCTTGGAGTTCCTTCCCAGGCAGCAATGCTGCCAAGGGAAAGATGAGTATGAAAAGTATGGTTTTCATGGGTTGTTAATCATAAAGGGTATAGTAAAAGGCGAACTTTTCGATCTGTCCGGCATTGAAACTGCGTTGGTAGGAAGCCCAGGCCAGCTTGTTGTAGAGGTAACAGATGGTTCCGTAGTGTTTTTTCACTTCGTTATAAATCCCGTTGATGGTGTCGTACCGCTGTTTGTCATCCATCATAAACAGGTCGTCTTCCACGATGGTATTCAAAATGGTAGTGACCAGTTGACGGCTGTCATCCAGCACCAAATCAAAGGATTCGACAATCACTCCAGCCTGACGGGTGGTGAAGTTTTCGTCCTGAACCAACAGTGGTAATTTGGTGGTGTAGATGTAGATGATCTTGTCCAGCATCTCTTTGGTCTGCTTGATGCGCTTGTAATCTTTGATCAGGTAAGAAACCTTTTGAAGGCTTGCCAGCTTCTTTTGATCAATCCCGACCAGTTCGGAGGTTAACCCTTTGATGTCGCCGTTCAGTACTTTGATCAGCACATTGTACCAGTTAATTTCAGACAGGATTCCCTTTTCCTGATCCCAAAGAGCTTCGCGTTGAATACCTGCCCCAACGTCGGTCACCGGAGCCTGGGCAAAACTGTTTTTGGGGATGAGTATGTTGAATAAAACAACTATCCCGAGAATTAAAATTGTTGCTTTTGTTTTCATTGTTGTAACTGTTGATGTTTTACATGGATTTGAGGATTTCGACAAAGGTTAAGTCCTGCGCTTCATGGAGTTTTTTCAGGATCATTTCCTTTTCGCTTTGTTCAGAGGTGTAGCAGTAGTATTCGGGTTTGCTGACTTCCAGGGCATAAACCTGGGAATAGCTTCCCAAACCGATAAAGACTTCCTTGAGTTTTCGTCCTGATGGCAGGTTTTTGTTTATCGACAGAATCTGGTCTTTCTGGAACTCGGATAACCCAAGGGTGTCACTGATGCTCTGGAACTTGTTCCGGAACTTGCTCATGTCAAGCAATATCCGGGTATCGGCGTTGTTGATAATTGCATCCCGGATCACCGGCGAGGAAATCACATCGTCCACTTCCTGGGTGACCACCATCGCCTCTCCAAAGAATTTGCGGATGGTCTTATAGAAATATTTGATGTAACTGGCCATTTGGGGAGTTGCGATTGCTTTCCAGGCCTCTTCGATGCACAGGACCTTCCGAACACCCTTTAACCGCCTCATTTTCTGCATAAAAATGTCGATGATGATCAGGGTAGCGACCGGAAAAATTGTTGCGTGGTCCTTAATATTGTCCAATTCAAAGACAATAAAAGGGCAACGGAAAAACTCATCGGTGTCCATCTGCTTGTTCAGCAAATAGTCATATTCCCCTCCCCGGTAGTATTTGCCCAGGATGAAGAAAAACTCATTGCTGTTGAACTGGATGGATTGTTCTTTAACCAGTGCCGGAATGTAGCTTTGACAATACACATAAAAACCATTGAAAGACCGTTCATTTGAGTCAGATTCAAAAAAGGCTGTCAACGAATGGGCAATCACGTCCTTTTCCATCTCCGATAGGTTTTCCTTGTAAATGGTGTAGATCACAGATAGTATGGTTTGTTTGCGTTCTATGTCAAGTTCTCCTTCCAGGATAAATGGATTAAACGAAATCGGGTTTTCAGTGGTAAACTCCACCATCATGGCACCGCCCTGATCTTTGAGCCGTTCATTTAGATAGATGGTCAATAGTTCATAGCTTCGGCCTACGTCAAGTAGTACAATGTGACAATTGCCACTTTCAGCATACTGCCGCAGCAGATGGTTGGTAAAAAAGGATTTTCCGGAACCTGACCCACCAATAATGATTTTGTTGCGGTTATGGATCAGGTGTTTGTGCATCGGCTCATCCGAAATGTCAATCTTCACCGGGCAACCTTCCAGCCTATCAGAAAGCCGGATGGTAAAATCTGATTGACTGTTTTTTAACTCACCTTCGAAGTTGGTCAGGCAACAGGCTTGTGGAACCTGGGTGATGAACAGTTCTGTTTCCGGAAGCTGCGTGGAGAAAGGCACACAGGAGAAAAAGAGCATCGGCAGATCATGTGTGTGCTGGTATGGAAAACAGTTCATCATCGAAAAAGCGGAACTGGTTTCGCTCTTGTGTTGCTTCAAATCTTTCAGGGCTGAATCGAAAAGCATCACATTAAAGTGGGTCTTCACAATCTTTTCTCCTGATGTCTGTACCTGATCTAAAAAGGATTCAATCAGCCCGGCATTGACTTTGTTCTCTGAAGAAAACTTGGACAAACTGAAGATTTTTTTGTAGCTGCTTTCCAGAAAGCCTTTGATCTCCTGCTGATCGGGAATGTAAATAAACTGGTTGGTGATGTGTGAAAAAGGCAGGTGATAACTTACCGGGTAAACCAGCGATACGGGTAGTCCGGTCTGCGGATGCTCCGAAGCTGGCCTGAGTTCTGCCGGAATGTGAGAATAATCGCTTAATGACAATACTTCCACAAACTGATCCATCACTTTCAGCCGGTCACGAAAATCAATGCCTCCCAATGCCGGATGGTTCTCTGTAAAATTAAGGCTCAGAAAGCGTTCGATCAATCCAAGGGAATGTTCATCTCCAATGGCTTCTTTCCTTGATATGGGTTCACATCCAATTCCATTTTGGGTGAAAATGGCGATCACATTACTCCGCAGTTCATTGATCTTGTCGTACTGCAATTTTTCCAGGTTGCGTTCTTTCCGGGAAAAGATTAAAGCGGATTCGAGGTAGTTTTTCAGAAGGCCTTTATTTAGCAGACTGATGTAAAAACAGCAGTTGTGTTTCAAATATCGTCTTCCGTCAAAGTGCTCCAGATAGGATTCATTCAGGCTTTCCTTTGCTCCGGTTGTTTCTGATTCCGATTCCGATTCCATCGGATGGAATTCTTTAACCAGGAAAAAATCCTGTTTATGGATAAAACTTCCGGCAGGCAGCAGGTTGATCATCCTCTGAAAGGTATCGTGCAGCATATAAAGTTGTTCGGTACTGCATGACAGGACTTCTGGTAATTGAAGCCGGAATCCAATGGTCAGATCCAGGTTATTGGAGACCTGAACATCACCGTTAAATCCCATTACAGGCAGTATACTTTCGAGGTTCTTGATCTTCATGTGGCGTAAATTTGATGGATTCTTCGTTTGCAACTAATAAATTGAGGCAGTTTCCGGGCGGTCTGTTTCTTGCCCCACCCTTCCGGACCGTACTTCTTCTGAATGGTATTCAGCCGATAGAGGTATCCGAAAAAGGCTGGGACCCCGATCAACACTGCCGGAAAAACCCCAACCAGAATGTAGAGCGCAGAGAATAAAAAGAAGGTAGCGATGATGCCATACAATGCCCGGAATACCAAAGGGCCGGAAAGCCCTTTGATATACAACCGGATATCCACCTTTTTGACTGGATAGCCCTGCATCAGACAAAGAATGCCTTGATCACTACTCCCACCAGAATCAGGAACAGACATGCACCAAACCAGCCCATGATGGCTTTCTGGGTGTCCTGGTCCCCGCTCTGCCATTTAATGTACACGCGGACACCGCCAATCAGCCCAACCACGGCTCCAATGGCAATAATCAGGTTGGAGATGGGATCCACGTAAGAACTCACTTCGGCAGTGGCCTGATCAATTCCGGCGGCGGATTGGGCCATGGCCTGGTAAACGCCCAGAAGGAGCAAAACAACAAGGGCTTCCACCCTTTTAAAAAAACGTTGAACTTTTGTTTTCATGAAACTTTGAGTTTTTAAGAATGAATAATTGAGGATGATTTATGACTGGAACTGGATGTTCTCCAGGATTTTTGGCAATTGAGGATGATTGGGATTTGTAAAGCATTCGATAGGGTAACCGTCGTCCAGACCGGTTTCTTCGTACAAGGAAACTGGTAAGAGAATCGATTCTGCCAACCGAATTGGGATAAGCTCTGAAGGGTAATCATGTGCAGAGACCGCAATGGGTTGCAAGCCCTCTGAAAGAACCGGAGTAAATTGGTCGTCCTCAAAAAGAGTTTTCCGATTGCTCTTTTGATTGACAAGCGCAATAAGGATAATTGACAGGTACCATAAAATAAGAGCTCCAGCAATGAATTGAACGAATTGCCCCCAACTGATTTGATCGATTCCAAACATATTTTTTAAGTTTTTTGGTAGATAAAAAGTGATGGACATTGAGGGTTTTGGTCAATCCATTCCCTCAAGTCATCGCCGCAAAGGTGAAGTGCCGGAATCAGATTATTTATCAAGATGAGTTCAGGTGGGGTGTTTTATATGGTTAAGAAACACATTAACAATCAATTGTATTTTAATTGGTTTTGTATCGTTTTGATACTGATAGGATTTGTTTAGGCTTTAAATCCCATTTCAAAGAGTATGATTTGATACAGTTTGGAGGGTGAAAGATTATTCCAAAAGAGAGAGAAAAAACAGTCAAAAAAAGAAAAAGAAAGCCAATCAAGAGCCGGTCGGGGCGGAAATGCAAGACTGTACCGGTCAATCAGGAAAATTTCTTATTGAAATGGGAAACAAAATGAGGAAAAAAGCGGGACACTTGTCTTGGTCTTGCATTTGTTCCGGCACTTGGATGTGTGGAGACTGGCTAAATTAGGCTTGCTTTTTGATTTTGACGAAACTATTAACTGACCAAAATTTTTGAGAGTGGGCGGGCGAAAGGCAAGTGTGGCCCGGAAATGGAATGAAGCTGACGGCTAGGGCCGGAATGAAGCCCTGCATCCGGTTTTGTGCAGGGAAGTGGTTATGGGTAAACCGGGCGGGCGAAATGGAGTCGGGGAGGGGTCAGCGCAATGGAATGAATCGGGCTACTCTTGCCGTGCGGTACAACCCGGCTTATGAGCTGAACGAGCGGATCAAGCGACCGGTCCCAGTGAGGTTACGAACAGGGAAAAGGGAGTGATAAAGCGAGGGAAGCGAATGTGCCGGGGTACAGGGGAAATACCTGCTAAAAGGATTTTTAAACCTCAAAATTCATTTAAAACCTAAAAAAAAACGGGGAAGTGTGGACGGGAAGGGAAAAGTCAATCCAGGCATGAAATGACAGGTATTGATCTTTGAACCGGACAAGGCCACTCTTCCATGCTGAATCGAGGCTTGTTCGCGCCCTGGCGGAGCCAAAGCGCGAACAGGCCGCAGAACCTAATACACAAACCTCATTAGTTTACTGAGTAGAACATTAGTTTCCTAACAGGAATTGGGTTAATTAATAGATGCTTTTGCTGGAAGGTATTTGTTCAGGAGTTCAAATAATTTTTGCGAATTAATCGGCTTCGAAATATAGTCGTCGCATCCGGCAGCCAGACATTCGTTAATATCATTGGCCGAGGCGTAAGCGGTCTGGGCAATAATTATCATTTTCGGTTTTGTCTGTTTCAAAGACCGGGTAATAGTCAATCCATTGCTGTCCGGTAACCGGATATCCATGAGAACCATGTTGATTTCAGGGTTTTGGTCTATAGCTTCGAGCGCTTCATGGCCCGACCCTGCAAAAAACAATTTTATATCGTGCCCGTTAAGCAATTCTTTCAGGTATATTGCATTTGGCTGGTCATCTTCAACAATCAATATGGCTTTACCGTTCCATTTCGAATGGACTTTAATTTTCTCCTGTTTTGCTTCATGGATTTCAACATCCCCATTCAACGAATAGTTGAAATAAAACGTTGAGCCTTTCCCTAATTCCGATTCGAGCCACATTCTTGAATGAAATAATTCAAGAATGCCTTTGACGATAGAAAGTCCTAATCCCGTTCCGCCATATTTTCGGGTGGAACTTATATCTTCGGCCTGCCTGAACCTGTCAAAAATGATCGTTTGTTTATCCGGCTCTATCCCGATACCGGAGTCTTTAACAAAAAAGATAATTTCTGAATCAGCCCCTTTGGTAATCCCAAATTCGATTAAGCCCTCTTTAGTAAATTTGATCGCATTATCAATTAAGTTTCCAAGTACCTGTTTGAGCCTTTGCGCGTCGGTTCTGATCACGGTGTTAATTAATTCATCCGGAATTGATAGAAGTATTGAAACGTCAGACTTTTCATGGTTTGTTTCAAGGTACAACTGGTAAAATTCGTTCAATCCTTTTAAGAGATTGGATATTTTGACGGGAACCATAATAACCTGTAGTTGGCCTACCTCAATTTTAGAAATATCCAAAATGTCTTCAATAATATGCAACAAATCGTATGACCGACGCTGGATCAGGTGGGTAAACTCAGTTTTTTTCGATTCGTCAAAGTCAGGATCTAAGATCAGTTCTGAAAAACCAATGATCGCATTCATCGGTGTACGGATTTCGTGGCTCATGTTTGCCAAAAAAGAGGATTTTAACCGGTCGCTTTCTTCTGCTCTTTCCTTTGCCCTGATAATTTCATCTTCGGCAAGTTTACGCTGCGTAATGTCCTGAATTATTCCCTTTAGTATTAATGGTTTATTGGAGTCATCATGTATGAGTTCACCGGATTCTGTCCAGACGTAATGAAGCGAACCATCAGGCCAAACGACCCTGTATTCAGCAGGAACAGTAACCCCCTCTTCAATGACGACTTTCATCGAATTAAAAACTCGTTCCCTGTCGTCAGGATGAATTGCGTTCCGTATAAGCGATTCGATGCTCCCGTCAAACGTTTTTGGATCAATCCCCATTATAGGGAAGATCTCATCTGACAGCTCTAGCTTATTGTCTTTGATAGACCATGTCCAGTATCCCAAAGCAGCTATCTGCTGGGCCCGCCTGAGCTCTGCCTCAGATTTCTTTATCCGTTCTTCAGCTTTTCGGCGTTCGGTAGTATCAAAAGATAATATAAAAATCCCATCGGGAATGGGATGGATACTCATTTCAAACCAGCCCTTTGATTGGTCCGGATATATAAATTCAATTTCAAAGTGGTCGCGAACTTTGTTTTCAAGACAATTTTTTAGCTTGGCGTAGATAGGTTGTTCCACAATATTTGGATAAACCTCGATGACTTTTCTCCCTATTATATCGTCCCTGGTTGTATGTCCGAATTTTGCCCCGCTGTCGTTTATGTACAGGTATTGCCAGTCGTGCCCAATTATCTGGCAGCCCTCAAGCATATTGTCAAGGGCATATTGGTAACGGAGTTCGGCTTCTTCAATTTTACTCTTCTGTTTTGAATTTAACCTGATAATATTTTCAACTTTTGATTGAAGCTCTTCGACCGAAAACGGTTTGGTCAGAAAATCCTGAACCGATTCCTTCAATAGTTTATACTTAAGCTGTTCGTCAATAACGGCAGTCAGCATGATGATCGGAGTATCCGTCAAGTCTTCATTGCCCCTAATCAGGTGGACCATTTCATCACCGTTCATCAGGGGCATCATAATGTCAGTAATAATCAGGTCAGGCTTAATCATTAACGCTTTTTCAAACCCTTCCTGACCATTTGATGCTGTCGATATTAAAAAGTCGGGTGATAAACTACGGCTAAGAAAATCGGTAATATCCTGATTATCGTCCACAATCAGGATAGAATTTAACAATGCTGTTTCAGAATTCCGGGTCTTTTTTAATTTCCCGGATTCCTCCAGGTAAGAGTCAAAGGATACCTGATTCCTGATGTCAGTTGATTTTTCTCCCTCGTTTTCCGAAACTGTAACTCCTTCCGGCGCTTTCAGGGGAAGGAAAACCTGGAATAATGCCCCGTTTCTCGGAGAATCTGAAACAACGGCTTTCCCTTTATGAAGCTCTGCAAATTCTTTAACTATGGCTAATCCCAGCCCGGTACCTCCATAAAGTTGTCCTTTCTGTCCTTCAATTTGCTGAAAGCGTCCGAATATATTTTCCCTTTTCTCTGATGGTATTCCAGGGCCGCTATCATTTATCTCAAAAATTACGTTCTCACCATTGCTTGTCAAACTAATCGAAATCTCACCTCCGGGCGGCGTAAAACGAAATGCATTGGACAAAAGGTTCTGGAGAATACGCTGATACTTCTCTGTATCGAGTTCAACTAATAACTTATCAGGAAGTTGAACCAAATATTGGATTTTATTTGATTTGGCGATAGAGTCAAAGTAAGAAGTAATCAACCGGGTATTTTCAACCAGGTCAACACGCGAATAATTTAAAGCCATCTGGTGGGCTTCCAATTTGGATATATCTAACAAATCGGTCACCCGACGGTATAAAACATTGGCATTTCTCTGGATAAGTTCAAGATCATACCTTGTGGTTTTATCGATCTTTCCCTTTTTCAGCAACTCGGAAACTGGGTTTACAATTAAAGTAAGCGGGGTGCGGAGTTCATGACTGACATTGGTAAAAAAATGGGTTTTAAGTCTCTCTGCTTCAACTGATTTTTCATATAATTGGCTTACTTTTTCGTTTGCCTCCTGTGCGGCATCCAAAGCTTCGGAAGTTTTCCGGTTAGCCTTTTTCAGGTTTTCCTGCACGTCACTAAAGAGATAGCCCATAACAACAAATACTATAATTGAAAACAGGGCTTTGGGTTCTTCTATTTTAAAAGACAATTCAGGCGGCATAAAGAAAAACCAAACCATCAATGCGGATAAAAGGGTACTGGCGATACCTGCTTTCAGTCCCCCGACACGTGCACTGAAAAACACAGCCGGATAGAACAAAAACCAAACAAAAGGGTTGATGAATGACCACAGTTGCCATTGAACCAGTAACGCAATAAAAGGAATGCTAATTGCAACGAAAAAATTTACCTGTCCTTTTCTATCTGATTGGTGTTGCATTGCTAAAGATTAAACTCAAATATGAGATAGGTTAGTATAGAATTACTATTTGGTTTTTTGCTGTTTATGAGCTATTTGTAAAGTTATATTAAAAAAACATTGAATTCCTAATGAACTATATTTTTAATTTAAAATCTAATATTTTCGGTATAAAACAAACAGTATCAGATTAATTTACACACTTCATCTTATATCTCTCAACTAAACCCTTTTGCACTGCACAAAATGAAAAAACTTACAAAAATCAAAATCAAAATTTTCAAACCCGTTTATCTTTTGTATCCCGGTCAAAGGCCACCAGATTGAACATCTCTCGCATCCGGCTGCGGATTCTGTTGCCGTATATGGATTCCAATTCTGAAGCAGAGAGATTGGTGGTAATGTGGGTCATCATGCGTTTGGAGACAAACAGGTCATAGCGGTTTAGCAGGATTTCTGCCATCACATTGCATTCGTTGCCAAAGTATTTCGGGGTCTGTTCCAATCCCAAATCATCGAAACAATACACCTTTGGCAGGAAAGGCATATTGGCATATTTGACAAATGAACCCTTGCTGTAATGATTGATCACTGCAAATCCATCTTTCTCAAACTCAAAACTGATCTCCCTGGTTGGCTTAACGAGGTATTGAGTTTCTCTGGGGAAAAAATAGTTCACCAACTGCATCAAAGTTGTTTTGCCCGATCCGATTGGGCCCGACACAAGAATACCTTTTCTCAGGCTGATTCCGTGATTTGCAGCATTTTCCTGATCACCGATGGCATAAACCAGCAGTTTGTAGATCAGCTCGAAGTCGGATTCAACCAATGAAAAATGGTTTCCAAAAAGGATTTTACCCCGCTCTTCCATCCATTGCAGGCTGGCCGGGAAGCTGAAATTGAATACTCCGCCGCGAAAATCGGCTATCTGCTCATAAGGGTTCAGAATAATCTTTGTTGACGGTGACGCTAAGTTTGCTGGTCCCGACTTGATTGGGTTCTCGTTCATCTGTTCTAAAACTTTGGGTATTGTTCATCCATTTCCGGGCAACGGCCTGCCAGGAAAGTATTTTTTTCATATCTCCCGTTTTCCAGCCTGACGACTGGTAGTGGGCGTAAAACTTCTGCGCCTCGCTGCGAGGAAACTGGTTCTGTTCAAAAAATTGTTCGGTTTCGGATAAATCCGGAATCGGAGATTTCTCCTCCGGAAGATTTTTGGAATTTTTCTTTTTAATCCTTTTTTGACTTTTTTCGTTTTCATCAACATCTGATTCTTGATTTCTTCTGACTGACTTTTCTTCCTGTTTCTTTTTGTTTAGACTGTTTATAAGAAGTGTATCACTTCCTGTATCACATGGAGTATCAGATTTGATACCGGCAGAATTATTTTCTTGGTCAGCAGTACTTCTTCCTGTATCAGTTTCAGTATTGGCTGTGATACCGGTATCACTTGCGGTATCACATGCAGTATCACTTTTGAGATTGCATGAAGTCCCGGTATTTCTTCCAGTATCATTTGTAGTATCAGATGCAGTATCAGTTTTAATACAGGTATCACTTGCGGTATTACTTCCTATATCACTTTCAGTACTGCCTGAAATACCGGTATCTCTTCCAGTATTATTACCTATATCGGTTGAAGAATTAGTTTTGATACCGGTATCAGTTCCTGTATTTCTTGCGGTATCAGTTACAGTATCGAATCTGATACAGGAGACCCGGCTACCTGAGTGGAGATTGGAAGAAGCGGAGTACCTGATATATCCCCAATCAGACAGCTCTTTCATGCAGCGGGCATAGGTATTGGCAGAACCAATCCGGGACAGTTGCATCATTTCACTTCTGGAAATGACAAACCAATCCCCGAACCGTTCCGCATTCCATTGCTGAAACAGGGAAAAATACAGGCTGATGTGATAAGGTGTCATCCGCTGATCTTCGGCCAACCGGATAAAGAATCCGCTCAGGTGCCTGATGTAGTTCATCGTTTCCCGTCGAAACTGAACCGGGGCACATTCTTGTTATCTTCCAGTATTTTACGAATGTCTTCGGAGTCATAGAAAAGGATTCCGCCCATTTTTGTAAATGGAATGGTTCTGTTTATCCTCATGTTCTGGAGGGTTCCCGGAGAGATGCCAAGCATTTTCTTGACCTCGTGGGATTTAAGCCACTTTTTGGATGGTTGACCATGATGCTCTTTCAGCATCTTTCTGAACTCGGTGAGTAATTCGGTTTTAAATTCCCGAAGATCGTCAGTTGTAATAATTTCTGAAGGCATAACTTTAAAATTTAAATTGGTACATTTTGAATAGTCCCAAATTTGAAGCCTTCAAAAATCATTTGTTGTCAATACGAGTTCAGACGGGGTGTTTTTTATGGTTAATCAAAAAGAAAAGAATTCACAAGACAATATAATATTACACTGATAAACAATCAGATATAATACAATTCAAATAGATGATAAGGATATTTTATTCAGACAAGAATTTGAGGAGAAATAGCAGCACATATAGCCAACTGTATTCAATTGGGAAAGGAATGATATATACAGAGGAAGGGTGGAATTCCTCTGACGATTTTATATCGCTTTCATTTTGGGATTTGTTGGTTTCCATTCGCCACTCCTGTATCTTGCCATGCAAGCGCGATGGAATTTGCGGAGTTCATCCAGTTCTTCCTGTGGGATAACTTCAACTTGTTCCATTTGTTTTTGCTCATCCTTCAGTGCATAATAAGGGATAAATGGGCATTCAGCGATTGGATCCCCAAACGGGCATTCCGAGATCGGGACAAGCAGATCAGCATTTTGACGGATTTTATCAGTATAAAGATTTGACATAACTTATTATTTTGGGTGTAATTTTTATCAAAAAAAGAGGCGCGAACCAAGACTTAAATCTTCCACGGTACCGCCAGGAACCCTAGTCTCAGTTAAGCTCGATCCACGCCAAAAGCGCAGACATCGAACTTTTATCTCTGAGACTATAATCAATAAAACTGGCGGTTTTAGGATTCTCAAATAAAAGTCAACGCATTATATGTCCTCAATTCATCGGAGTTTTATTTCCGATGATCGTTTACAATTCATTTCATTTATCAATAGCAAAGATACAAAACATACCGGAACTATTGATTTTTGATCATTTTTACTTTTCCTATTATGGAGCTTGAAATTTGTCATCTTCGTCGATCCTTCGTTTCAAAATAGCTTTAATGTAATCCAAAAACTTGGCCTTTTCAATCTTTCGCTGCTTGATTTCCATATAATACTTGTATATGTCCTTTGTCAGGTCCACATTCAAGATATATCCCATGGCTTCAGTCAATTCCTTGATGGTCGTATTACCATCGTTGATAGCGTCAGAGAAATGGAGTGCGTAAAGAATCTCGGCCAAGTCAATCTTATTGCCGGTCCAGCGCAGGGTTGACTTAAAGGTTTCCGTAGTCTCTATACCTGAGTTTTCAAGTCTTTCCATCTCTTTCCGGATATATTCCATCAGCATTTCATAGGCCATGATCGTCGAAAACGTGTGGTCGTGCCATGTAAAGAAGGCTTCATCCAACAGGTGTTGGTCTCCTCGAATTTCCATTGGGATTTCATTGTTTTCACGCACAAAATACTTCTCATCAAGATGCTTGAAATTGCACTTGTAATACTGGACTTTCACCTGGTGTTTATCCATGTATTCCTTGATTTTGTCCATCTGTTGCTGAAAATACTTCTTCTGCCCTTTTTTGTCTATTTCATTACGATTGGACTCAATTTCAAAAACAGCCCGGTAGTATATCAGCTTACAATAAACAGCAGGTTTGATCTTCTTGAAAAAATAGATTTCCGACTTCTGGTCTGGAAAACCTTCACTGACCACCAATTTACGCATACGGTCCAGTGCGACCTTACACTGCCCGACAGCATACTCCAATTGTTCCGGTAGGTTTTCCGAAACTTCTTTCATTCTAGACAGGTCGTTCTCAAGGTCCAGAATGATTTCACAAAACGTTTCCATAGCTAAGATTTAAACTGTTAATGTTTGGGTCTTAAATAAGACCGGTAATATCTTGAATCCATCCACCAGATTCTATAACAGTTCAATCTTCCCTTTTCAAGTAATCTAAATTATTAACTCAATCCTATTATTTATTTTTCAGTCTGAAAGTTTTGCCTAAAGCCCCCTCGCCCGGATTCCAGACAAAAGGGGCAAACCATCCACTCCGATCAAACTCTGTTTTTTGAACAGTTGCTATGTTGTTCAATCATTCTTTGCTTTTAATGCTGACTTAAATTCTTAATCCAGAGATATTTCTCACTAAAAGTAAGAGATTCAACTTCTAGCATTGGGCAGTTGTTCTTTCTATTATGATATAGAAAGTCAAAAGTCAAACCGTAGAGTGTAATATCTTCTCCCATAGAAAAAAACTAGTTTTTGACAAAATCTTTAAACGCATTATAAACCCTGCGGGAACATTCTACCTCTGCATAATCGGACTGTTTTTGATGCCAATGCTCTGCCAACTGCTTCATTTTAGCATCGGCATGTTCGAAAAACATTTGATAGGCCAGGCAAAACCTGGGTTGACGCTTATCGCCCGGATCTTTAATCCGGTCTTTTATACATCCACCAAAACATTTCTGATACCAAGGACAAAATTTGCATTTTCGGGGTAGTGAAGTTTTGGCTTTGCCAAATTCGTCCTGCCTTTTGGAGTTTAGCATGTCAATTATCCTTCCCTGCCGAATATTTCCCAGACGGTGGCGAGGCTCTACAAAGAAATCGCACGAATAGACATTACCATTGTGTTCAACAACCACGTATGGGGCACATTCTTTCATCATCGTGCATTCGGGCGAATCCATTCCCATATAACTGTAAAAAACCGAATCGAAGTGGCGAACTGAAGTTGTTGGCTCTCCATTCTTGAAATCGTTGATCCATAAATCGAAAAGTATAACCAGAAATTGACCATATTTTTCATCGGTTACCGAAAATGGGGCTGCTTTTGAAGGATCATCCTTATCGGTTTCTACAATCGGGATAAATTGCATCCAAGTAAAGCCAATGCTTTTATAATAATTGTATAACTCCACAGCATAATCAGCGGAGTAGTCGGTAATACAGCACATGGCATTAACGGCCACCCCCTCTTCCAACAACATCTTGGCCACTCCTTCCACTTTCTCCCAAGTCGGATGAAGTCCTTTATCTAATCGATAGCGGTCATGTATATGCTGAGGTCCATCAAGCGAAAGACCAATCAACCAGTCGTATTCTTTGAAAAACGTGGCCCATTCGCGGTCAAGCAATGTGCCGTTGGTCTGAAACCCGTTTCCAATCGACTGCCCGTGTCCGTATTTTTTCTCCAATTCAATGGATCGCTTATAAAAATCGAGTCCCATCAAGGCGGGCTCGCCTCCCTGCGAGCCAATCGTTACCGCTTCACTCGACTGTTGCATTATCTGGCGAATCATCTCCTCCTGTATCTTAGGATTCATCTGATGTACCGGCGATTGTTGAAACAAGGCAGATTTCTCAAGGTAAAAGCAGTATTTACAATCCAGGTTACAATCCGGACCGGTTGGTTTGATCAAAACTGAAGATAAAGAAAGCCGTCTCGCCATGTTTTTTTTCGTTATTGCAATTTAAAATTAATCCACTACAAGAGTAATCCGTAATCTACGTTTAGTAACCTTTTTTTTGTTCCAAAATATTGGTAACTAAATTTCAACTCTAAATTTTTATAATCATTCTAAATCTACCTTTTCAAATAAGAACGGGGCTTTTATGAATCGTCTTTCTATATTTTGAAATTTAAACTTTTCAAAGACCCTTTGCCGAAATTTCGGCAAAGGGTAACCTAACTAATTCAGCCACTCCAATCAAACTCTGTTCTTAGAACAGTTTATATGATGATTTACTAATTCCCTTTTTCGGTCTTCGCTCAATTCGGTTATCCGGTGATACTTTTCTTCAAATGAAAGTTCTTCTAATTCCTGGATTGGACAATTACCCAGTCTGTCCATATAGGGACATCCGTAAGCTATTCCGTAAAGCTGATAATTATTCTCTGTTGGTTTTCCTTCATTATACCCATATTTTCTATCCAAGTAAAATTAATTCAAAACTTAGACAACCTAATTGCAACGAAGCCCAAATAATATTATTCGCTTAATGAATCCTGGTTTCTTTTCCAAACATTATGAACAGAGCATGATATGGTAGAAAAAAGAAATAGCAGTACCATATCTTCTTGTAATACTGAAATTTTCATATTTCAGTATTCTTTTTTAATAAATTGAGTATTTCATCAGTAAATAATTTGTTTTTAATGTCTGATGTAACTAACATGTTGTTGCGAATTATTTTCGTTTCATGGATTTCCACTTCGTTCCAATTCATTGGTGTTTGTGCTGCCCACAACATGTTTGTTTCATTTTTAAATCATTGCACTTAAACCAGATATTAAAAAGGTTTCTTTTATCCCAGAATTATTGTCATAATCGAATGCGCCAAACTAACTGTTTGGGCTGCTTTGCAATCAGTCAACAAGCGGAAAGGCAGCTTTTCATCCGATGTATTTAAAATAACCACGACCATTTTGCCATTCGGATTCAGAAATGCCGTTGCCTGCAATTTGTCCCGATTGGTTGAGCAGCTTATCCGTTTGGCTCCGGGTTGGATAAATTTAGAGAAATGCCCGATGTAGTAATAACTGTTGGTATAAATCAGTTTGCCGCTTTTCGTGTCGGCATGTACTGGAGCGAAGCAGAAATTACCCATGTGGTTTGGTCCACCTTTTTCGTCTAAAAGAACATTCCAGTCGGTCCAGGCAACGGTTCCGCAATTGAAATCGTTTACCATTGAAGTTCCGTAGCGTTCACCCAATGACCAGTCATTTACTCGGTCAAAGCTGAATTTTGCAACACAGCCTTCTGTGAAAATCAAGTTTTTATCGGGAAAAGCTTCTTTCACCCGCTTCAGGTTTTCGAACTGCATTGAGTTTCCGCTCCAGGTTTCGTACCAGTGGTAGCCAATTCCCCAAATATACTTGGCAGCTTCCTGATCGTTTAAAACTGTGCTGGCGCGTTGGAAAATCAAGTCGCGGTTGTGATCCCAGCAAATCAGCTTTTTATTCCCCAATCCACTCTTCTGTAAAGTTGGGCCAAGGTAGTTCTTCACAAAATCACGTTCTTCTTCAGCAGTGTAAATGCACGACTCCCATATTTGGCTAGCCATTGGTTCGTTTTGTACAGAAAGCCCCCATATAGGAATTCCAATAGATTCGTATTTTTTAATAAATTTCACATAGTGATTTGCCCAGACCTTGGCGTATTTCGCTTGTAGTTTTCCTCCGTGCAAAACATTATTGTTGTCTTTCATCCATCCTGGCGGACTCCACGGACTGACAAACATAGGCAGTGAGCCACCAGCAGCAAGAATGACCTTTTTGATAAATGGAATCCGATACTTTTCATCATGCAAAACATTAAATGACGCCAAAGTCGTATCTTTTTCAGCAATATAATCATACGTGTCGCTTGAGAAGTCACAACTGGCTATGTTAGTGCGACTAAAATTGTATCCAATCCCTTTTTCGCGGTCGTAATAGGCCGTTAAGAATTCTCTTTGATCGGTTTCCGAAAGTTTGGAAAAAACCTCGGCAGAGGCATCAGTTAAAGCGCCTCCTATTCCAATATAAGTCTGGAAAGTGTGTCGCTGATCAACAAATACACAGGCCTGAGTTTCGAGCGGCTGTCCGAAATTTTCGAACGAAATATCGGCGGTTTTGGTTAATCGGAGCATGGTGTCTTTAGCGGTGACAAAAACCTGGGCCTTTACAGGAACATCTTTTCCACCGGTTTTTTGCTCCGAAACAAACGAGAATATTCCCAGGCTCAAAACGAAAAGAAGAATAGAATTAATCTTGTTCATATTGAATTGTTTGTTTATTTGTTTTGAATGCAAATAATTTTTAACTGACAATAAGACTTCTGAATGTATATGAGTTCAGAAACGTCTTCCCCCTTAAATCAGTAAACTCATTGATTAATCAGAAATCAGATTGTTTTATCCCCTGCATTGCATTTAGTGGTATCCTAAACCAGATATTAAACCTTGACTGCTCGTCCCAAGTGTTGCCTGCCGAAGCGTAATCACAGAATTTGACCATCCTTGCCTGGTGATAAGCCGGTTCGGTGTTTAAGCCCATTATTAGCGGTGTCTCATAGCTCATCAGCATTCCTTCTGGTTTGTCTTTTATTTCATTCAGCTCTACAAATCCATCTTCCGTTTTTGGGGAAAAGGCTGGCTCCAATACATTCCCGTCATTAAAGCGGGCATCCCTGGCCAAAACCAACGGGCCCCTTGTTATAGCAAAATGATTGCCTTGCAAAATAACATGTCCCCTCATATCCAGGGCCAGGCGTATTTTGTCCCCCTTTTTCCATTTTCTCACCAACCGTTGGTAATTTCCCGGACCGGCTTCATATGACAGGTCGTTTACTTGTAACATCACTTTTTTGCTCCATTCCGGGACCCTTACCCCGATGGTGAACGTTTCCTCCCTTTCCGGGATGATCTCGATCTCCAGGTCACCGCCTGCCGGATAGTTGCCTCGTTGGACAATTTGTACTGCATTTCCTGTTTTTGTCCGGAATACGGTCCTTGAATCTTCAAAAAAGTTAATAAAAACCCCTTCGTCATTCTGCGCATACATCAACTGAGGGTAAAGGATCAGGGCGCGTGGCCCGTTTGCCCCGCAACAGTTCAGTTCCATTCCGCATTGACCGCCGCTCAACTGTTTCATGCCTTCCAGGGGAGGGTACTTGGTAAAAGTATGCCCGTCGGGGGTCAAGCCAGCAAGTAAGGCATTATACATGCTTTTCTCTATTTGATCGATATAGCCGGGGTTACCCGTTATCTTAAATAGTTTCGTACACAGTTTGATCCAGGTCGTGGTTACGCACACCTCGTTAAAATGGATTACTGCTTCGGCCTGGTGTTCTTTGCCATGAAACCAGCATTCGTATGCCGATCCGGACCCTGCTATGTTGATTTCGTCCCTTATTATGCTCTTAACCGTATTCTCGGTAGTCTTTAGCCAGTCAGCATTGCCTTCGAGGGTATAAAGCTCCAGCAATCCTTCATAGCACGACATCATTTCATAAGCTTTCTGCCCGTTGGTGGTCCACAGTGTGCCAGGCTCATAGGGGAAACGGGCATAAACCGGGACATCTTCCAGCCCTTTGCTTACCAGTTGGGGGCCGTCGTTTGTTTCCCACTGCTTGACAATGTAATGCGCAAAGTCAAGGTACTTTTGTTCGCCGGTGCGCTTATATAGTAAAACGATTGGTTCCAGGACTGAACTGGCTGCAAGTCCACGGTAGTTGCCCTGCATTACAATGTCGGCTTTCCCGGGACCAACTTCAGTCAGCAAGTGGTCGGCCAGTCTGATCGCGGATTGTAATGCCTTTTGATTATTCTTCGGATCGAGGTCATAATAAGCAAGCAAGCCCAGCAGGCAATACTTCCGCCCCCAGATGTCCCACTGTGCCAAATGAGACCCATCAGCATAGTTGCCGATATAACCGTCAGGTGTCTGCGTCGTTAGCAATCCATTAACTGCACCTTCAATCTTTTGCATAAGTAACGGGTCTTTGGTAAACTGCCAGGCCTGTATGGCCGAGGTGACCCATTTGCCCCAAAACTCCGATTGCCAAAGACGCGTTTCACTGCGGTAACGGAATGGGGAGACCAGCTCTTCCACATTTTGCTCCCGAACACCATGCGAAACGCTCAGTTGAAGCTTCCTCCCCATAAAACCCCGCAATACAAGGGAATCCATTGAACAGGGGGAGAACGCGGCCCCCGCTTTTATTTCATTCTGAATAGTTTTTTTGGAAATTTGAGAAAATACAATCGAACTGAATATGGACAAAACAATTAAAAGTAATAATGGACGCGAATGTTTGAATGTATTCATCGGTAAAATGTTTTATTGTTTTTAACTCTCACTTTCGATATGTTTCTTCAACAGATCTTTTAATGGTTAAACAAAATTTTTGCTTTCCCTAACCTTAATGGTTAGTCTCTTCTTCATTTTCATCGATCAACTGATTCTGCAAATCAGTTACCGCTATTAAAAGGCAGATTTAAAATTTGACCATTCTTTGGGAGGTATTGCGTATTCCTCTTTTAGTCCCCGGTATATTTCTCGCAACTCATTAAGTTTTATTGTAAATGCCGGATCATTTACCTTGTTTTGCGTCTCATGGGGATCGTGTTTGATGTCAAATAGTTCCTCGTAACCATGTTCCACGTAGTTCATGTACTTCCAGTCCTTTGTTACAGCCCCTTCTACCCGGGGAATACGTGGACTACCCAAAAAATAATGTTGATAGAAAAAGGCTGTTCTTTCCATTATCTTATTTTCTATCAGATCAATAAGGTTTACTCCCTGCATCTCTTCGGGAACCTGGACTCCCGCCATGGAAAGAATCGTTGGGGCAATGTCGATATTCAAAGCCATTTGTGTTGCCCTATACTGTCTGACCTTGTCGGGCAACCCAGGATGATAGATCAAAAGAGGGACACGAATTGATTCTTCATATCCATACCATTTCCCCTCCATTCCATGCTCGCCCAGCAACATACCATTATCGCCCATAACTATTATAATGGTATTCCGGGCAATACCAATGTCCTTTAACTTCTTCATCATTTCTCCGATCACATCATCCACTCCGGTTATTAACCGGTAATAGTTTTTTACATTTTCCTGGTATAACTCAGGCGTTCCGAAAAGTCCCTTCCATCTCGCCCTGGCAAAATTTGTGTCTGTTCGAAAAAAATCAGGAAATTGGTTCCAATACCTGGGATCATCCGTGACCGGCTCTGGAATAACCACATCTTGATAATAATCCTTGTAATGGGGTTGAATAATATACCTTGGAGGATAACCGTCCTGTTCATGCGGTGCCTTAAAACTAACCGAAAGGCAAAATGGACCATTTTTACCAAATTGGCTTAAGTAGGTTTGCATTGCCGATCCTATCGTATCCGTGTCGTGGATTTGATGGCCATTCTTGTCGGTGGTGATATAATCAGGCTGTCCTTTTCCCCCTGCTTCCGTATCAATCCAGAAATCGAAGGAGGAACCGGGTGGATGATGACCAATGCCAAATTTCCCAATAAACCCAATGTTATAACCGGCCCTTTTTAATAAATATGGATACGTTTTCGAAAAAGCTTGCGGAGTAAGGTCGGTTTCGAAATCATGTATTTTATGATTAGATTCGTATTGACCGGTTAATATGCTTGCACGGCTCACGCAACAAATTGCAGTTGTGCAATAGGCATTCTGAAACAAAACCCCCGAACTGGCCAACTGATCCATATTTGGTGTTTTGATGATTGAATTACCCATTGCACCAAGTGCATCCCATCGCTGGTCGTCGGTTAATATGAAAATAATATTGGGACGCTGCATTTGTTCGATTTTTTGTTCTCCATAACTATGTAATGATGAGAAGATTCCGATTGTCAAACCTATCATTTCTATTTTTGAATTCATCTCTAATTAATTGATTATCTAGTCTATAATATTGAACTCATTCATTGTTTAATCGTTTCTTTGAAAGGTGACTCTACGTAAAATTGTATTGCCCATTGGTACAAGCATAATACTTTTTTTGGTCTCATTAAACTTACACTGAAGTCCTATAACCGGTTTGTCAAATGGGAACAAATGGTTTTTGCTATCCGCTTTATAAAAGGTAGCTTCAGTATCCTTATTCAGACTGTAAGTCCATCCCAAAGAGTCTGTTGGAGCCATCAGAAATTGATAAAAATTACAGCTATTATGCTCTCTTATCGTATCAATTTTATTAGGTAAAGGTAATGCATACACAATTGGGCCTCTTTGAAAATAGAACTCACTTTTTCCTCCTGTATTGGAAGGTTGTTCAATTTTATTCACGTTAAAATCAAATTGAATCTTGAACTTGTTATTCAATCTCCATTCCCGATTGATAACAATAAAGGTACCGCAGTCCTGTATTTCTTCCTCTGAAACTCCTGATATTTTCATATTTTTTACGTTGAAAGGCTTCCTCAAACAAATGCCGAATTTTTTTTTCTTTAAAGGATTTACTTCAAATACAATGTCATCTGAGAATGGATATCGGGTATCTTCTTTTATATAGACATCCGTGCCATTAATATGGGTGTTGAGAGTAGATGGACCATATAAAGATGCTATCAGACGGTTATTTAAAGTATCTCTCATCCACATGCTCTGAACATAAAAGGGCATTAACCTTCCTCCATTTAAAGCACAACATGCAGCCGCTTCGTGAGATGAATCATAAGTTTCTCGCCCCTCATGATTCGTTTTACTCATAAACAAGCGACTATCTGATGTTAAATATGAAAGAGCTTTTAGATTAGGTAAACGTGCACCTTGCAAAGCATTAAATGTAAGTTTCTCAATCATATCAGAAACAGATAAATCTCCTGAATATGCCAAGACCGTTTTTAGCGAATTAACCAATTCAACATTTGAACAATATTCATAAAAACCATTCGCAGTACCTTGTTGTTGCCTGATATTTTCGTCACAAACCATTGCGCCACCAGGCGTAATATGAGATTTTAATTTTTCTAATGCATTCTGAGATGCAATATTCATTTCTTTTTGATGAGAAAGATTAGCAATGAACCAAGGCACAAAAAGACCTTCAGAAATGTGTGCTCCATGCCCTTGAAATAATTTTTTTACATTTAATAAGTTTGATTTAACAATATCATTATCTCTGACGTCGGAAATATTAAACTCATCATATAGTTTTACCGCAAAACTGGCATAGGAAGCGTCCTTTGTTATTCGATTGAGCCATTCAAGAATTTCAAAAAAAACAACTCCATGACTAACTCCACCTTCCCCATACATAAAAGGATTTGATTTCTCGTATGCTTTCATTGTAAGATGAACCCCTTTTTCGACTGCTTTCAAAACTTCCGTCTTACCAGTGAATTCGTAATAAGCAAGCATTGTTTTAAAAATGAGGCTTTGAGTCCAAAGTTCACCATTTTCGCCTACATGCATATATCTGCAGTTGGGTTCAATCTTACTGCAATAAATTCCTATGTATCCTGTTGAATCGGTACTTGCAAGAATATCATCTATCCACTTTTGTGCTATTTTTTCATATTTCATGTTATTCGTCAAAAAAGCTAGACAAACAACCGATTCTTTCCAATAACCTTCGTGTTCTCCACTCCACCAACTTTTCATATTATCAATAATAACACCTGATTTGCGATCAGAATTCACAAATAAATCTTTGGTCACAGTATTATTGATTTGATCAAAATGCCCCGGAATTCCATCTGCCAGATCTCTTTCCATCTGGGCTTTGATCCATCCTGTTGGTTCTATCGAACCCATTGGTAACACCTGATAATAATGGGATTTATGATACTTTTCCTGATTATATCCAGAAAAAAAAGTAGTCAAAAAAAACAGTATTGTAAGAAAATATTTCCCCCCCATAAGAAAGTTTTGTTTTATATAAATTGCTAACGCAAATACTTATAAGACTAATAAATTTTCAAAATTTTATTGTATTATTTGTCAGGCAGGTTTGCTCTAAAAACCAAATAATTATCAATGAAGTCGCTAATTTTAATGAATTGTTCAAGATGTTTTACGCTTTCAATTATTTTGTCAGCTTGCAATGGAGAACACAACCCAGAGAATTTAGCGTTCTCCCTGAATTTTTTAATTAGTTCGTCTTCTCCTTCTGGCCGGATACCTTTTTCGCTATCCCGGGAAAGGACATAAATTTGACCGGCTTTAGTCCTTATGCGAATGGTATGTCCTCCCGGATATGACGCACCAAAATCATCCTTACTTTTTATAAACACGCTTTTTTCAGCGAAATCAGAAACTTCTTTATCAGACTTTACCCGTTCTTCAGTAATCTCA
Source organism: Gaoshiqia sp. US2 (assembly GCF_059705485.1). Lineage (NCBI taxonomy): Bacteria > Pseudomonadati > Bacteroidota > Bacteroidia > Marinilabiliales > Prolixibacteraceae > Gaoshiqia > Gaoshiqia sp. US2. Next base: position 192,211 of record NZ_AP048550.1, read on the forward strand.
TTCGGGCCAAAATGTCCGTTTTTTATTGCTGAAGCCACTTGGTAAGGAGCACAAAACTGGGCCAGTACTTGCGGATATTTGTGGTTTGGGTTCCACGGGGTAGCCACCAGTTTACTCCATTCAATTCCAAAAAGTTCTATTTGGTCAATATCTGCAAGTTTCAGATTATATTTTTTTGATAAATCTATCGCGGATCGAATTACCCGGTTACTGTGCCCGCAACTGGTTTCACCTTTGTAACTTAACCGTTCAATTTCCCAGAAGGTCCTCTGTTCTGTAATATTATCCATCAATTTATCCATTGCATCGTATTTCCCATAGGTAGCCATTATTCCCGCATCTCCCTCAAACACCCTGTCAGGACCATTAATTCCTAATTCAGCAAGGCAAGTTGATATTACGGCTGCTTTACCGCCAATAGCAGGTTGGATACGCTTGGTCAATGTCCGGTCGATTAATGCCTGTCTGTTCCCTGATGCATGGGCATAAAAAATCCCCATCGCATCGACAGTTTGATCTACAGACATGCCTTTCAGACGACATGCGGCGGCTGTTGCCCCAAAACCACCTAAAATTGATGTTGGAAGAAATCCCTCTCGTAAATATTGATTGCCAGAAACACCTAGCCTTCCGGTTATTTCAACTCCAAGAATAATTGCTGTCAGTATTTCTTTTCCTGACGCTCCTGTTGACTCACCAATAGCCATCGCAACCGGTAAAATGATACTCATGGTATGTGTTAGAGAAGGAAGATGGATATCGTCGTAATCCAAAGCATGGACCATTGCGCTGTTCATAAAAGTGACCTCTGGAACAGGTAGTTTTGTGCCATATACCCAAACTGTTGCTTCAGGCTTTCCTCCCCAGGTATTTAATAGTGTGGATATTTGCTTAATTCCATCTGCATTATGCCCGGCTAAAGCTGTTCCAAGAGCATCAATCATGGCTAGTTTAGCCGCATCGAATGCGGCAGTATCTATTTTCGATATTTCTGTCTGAATCGCAAGCTTAGCTATAGCACGTGTAAGTGTAAACGTTTGCTGCCTCTGTTCCAGAATAACATCCTCATTTAGCTGGCTAGTAACCGATTGAGCCTCTGCCTTAAAACAAAAAAGACTGAGGGCAAAATTTAAGATAATCAATAGTAAAGCTCTGTTTATCATTTTATTAATCTTTGATATATTTTTGATGAGCTAACATTTCTTCCGTCAATAAATCCACTGCGACATGTTGTTTTTGTCAATAAACCATATCTTTCTTTTAAGACCGAAGCCAAATAACAGAAACAACAAGGCAGTGGATGAAATCTTCATAAAATACTCCAATTCTGAACTATTCAGGCAAATTCTTTTTCTCCAGGTACAACACGACCATACTTTTTTCAGGCATTAGGTACTTGGTGAATGCATTATTATCTGAACACAATGATTCTGTTGTTGTTATCTTTTTATTTCCATAAGAATTGTAAGAACTTAAGTCTTCTGCAGTAACTACAACTTCTTTAACCAATTTATATGGATTAGAATCGAATTTAAATTTCAAATTCCGTTTTTTGTTTGGTTCAAGATTGAAAATCACCAGGTTAATTCCTTTTTCTGTCAACATGGCTGTCATCTCCAGATTAACGGTATCCTTCCCGGTTAACGAAGACTTTATTATTTTTTGCCCTGTTGCATTATAAAATGCATTCACCATTTCAGCAATGCCTGAGGTAAATCTGCTGCCAGATGTATTATCACGGCCAATAATCTTCCAGGGACCTGCATTGAAAGCATGAATTGTAGAAAAAGCAACATCTGCACGGTTACACAACCTACTGACGAAAGCACCTGTCGCCAAAGTTCCTTTTAAATCATGGGTTTGTACCCACGTAGATTGATCATTTAAATTCGCTGGCCATACTCCATGTTCTGAGATATAAAGTTTGATTCTATCTGAACCGGTTGCAGACAATATTTGGGTTTTCATTTCGTTCATGTAGTTCTCCATGTTGTTCATTGCAGATTGACTCCTTGCGTAATAAGGATGGAATGTAAGATATTCGATTTGATCTCCTAAACCTTGTAAAACAGTGGTGTTCCATCGACTCCAATCCCTCTTATTGTCCCAGGGAGAAGTTGCTCCAATCGCTGCAAATTTTGCATCGGGACAAACTCCTTTAATGGCAATTATGGCTTCCTTTGATTTACTGACATAATACTCAGGGGTATATTTGCTTGTCTTGGTATCCAACTCGTTTCCCAGTTCCCACAGAACAACTTTAACGGGTCTTTCAATACCTAATTCAATCCTTTTTTGAGCCCAATTAATTCCACCGTTTATATTTACAGAACCGTCACCTGTTAAAAATTCAGCCAAGTCTGCAAAGTCTTGTGGTATTTCCTGTTCATAATTTAAGACGAGTACAAATTCAGCAGCAGGGTCGATGCTTCTAACCAGGTTAATCCATTCTACTATTCCCATCCGCTGCTTAACTTTGGGATTTCCTTGTGATGTTCTGCTTGCCAATGGGCCTATTGCTTCTTTCCATTTCATCAACTGGGAAGAAGTACCTGCCATTCGGTTAAGTGGAAGGTGAACTCCTGAGGTTTTCATGACGTTAATGCAATCCTGCGATATATCCAAAACATTACCATCCTCCATGGTAACTTTCATTGGATTGTAGCCCCATTCATAATTAATCCCTAACAAGTATTTATCAGCATTTTTTATTTCCGAATTCTCGTCGACAAAAATTGTTGTGGCATTAGAATTTAATTCACCAATTGATGCACTTTTTAGTTCATTATTGTTCAGTTCATTATCATTGGAACATGAGACAAATAATAAGTTTGACAAAAAGAAAATTTGTAAAAAAAGTCTTATAGTTTTCATAAATTACTTATTAATGATATTTGTAATCTCAGTTTTTAATAAATTGAAGCCGGTTTCTACCTTTTCGCGGCGAAGAGTTTGTTGTTGTTCGGATTCTTTTAATTGATCCCGTCGAATTTTAACCATGCGGATTGTTTCTTTTGGATTTGGGTCTCCGGTATTGTCGTGGCGTTCGATAAACTTTACCGGGTCCATAATTTCACGGATCTCTTCTGTGGTGATATGTGGTTCCGGGTCGTGAGATATGCGAGCAGCTTCATCGAGCATTGCGCCAGTTAATTCATAGGGTTTAATATTCCTGTGTATTCTGGCTATACGAACCATTACTGCACAAATCCGGTGAGCCTGCCGGGAAGCATATCCTTTTTCTCGGATTAACTTTACAGCAAGATCCGGTGTACATCCCCAGCCATCACGAGTTAATTGCAATAATTTTTCTTTATCAACAATCTCGTTTTTTATCAGGTCACCGAATGTTGCCATAACCGCTTCAACTTCGCAAAGAGCGCCAATTGCTCCTTGATATGATGTCCAATGGGAGGCCTGATAACTTGGTAATATATCCATAAATGGTTCTCCTTTAAGTCCAAGCATCCCTACTGTCATTGCACCGATAACATTGTTCGCACTTTTTCGAATCAGTTCATATTCAGATGAAGAATGTGCTTTTTGCGGCATTAGAGAACTAACTCCCGCATTTCCCCAAGGCACAAGATTAGTTCTGTAACCATCCATCCCCCAGATACTGTGATCCATTGCGGTACGGCTTAATGTTATCATCGTATTCGATAAGGCAAATAATGTATTCATAGCGAAATCCTGTCCAGCTTCACCTTCATAAGTGGGTTCTATCAATTCGTCAAAACCCAGTAGTTCTGTGACAAGGTTACGGTCAACCGGCCAACCGGTGCCGGAAGTTGCACCACATCCCCCACTATTCTTATTAGTCTGTTTATAGGCCAATTCCAGGTTCTCTAATCCGTCATAGATTCCATCATATAAAGCAAGGAGATACGCCCCATAAGTAGTTGGCTGGGCATGGGCCATGTGGCTCATACCTGGCATGATTGTTCCCGAGTTCCGTTCGATAGCATCAAGAAGTTCGTGGAGAAGGGCATGGGTATCGTCAATAACGTCTAATTGTTTTTCACGGATTTGCAGCCTTGACATCGGTTCTTGTGTAGTCCTCCCCAACTGTGTCATACTGGCAAGATATTCATCACCTCCTAAAAGTGATTTTAATGCATTCTCTCCCCCTATTTCCGATTTTTCCAATGCAGAAAGTACTTTTTTCGCAACATCAACAGGAATAAGTCCTTGTTTATACAACATAACAGTCCATGCCTGATCCATTAATTTATCGTACCTGTATTTGTTGCCAACACGATCAAGTTCCTCTTTCCAATGGGCTCCAGGAATTTTTCCATTGTATCTCATATCGGATGGAGGAGTTCCTGTCGCATGGAGCCGATGTTCATGAGAACCAAGGAATTCAAGTTCTTCTTTGCTAATTGATTCAGGTAATTTGAGTGTATCCTTTTCTTGTCGTAATTCTTCGATATTTGGATTTACTGCCTGAGCTGAAGCAATTCCATCGACGAATATTCCTTCGAAAACTGAAATAATAATTACGATTAGTATATATTTTAAGCTGTTCATTTAATAAAATTTAAATAGATAAAAAATAATTTAGTTGCCTAATTTCTAAGGATGGTATTTCCTCCTTGATTGCAGTCAGTTAAAAATCGATTCCACAGAAGTCCCCCGTCTTCCCGCAGAGAAGTTATTCATTCTCAAAATATTGTAAGTTGAGGCCGCCATCAATAGCGAAGAACGAGCCCCAACTTTATTTTTGAAGAATTTGCGGGATTAATACCCTGGATTTTGATCTTCAGTTGTGATTAACTTATTATATTCCATTTCAGAAGGAGGAATAGGCCAAAGCATGTATGTGTCGCTAACATCTTTGCCCCTGGCGGCTTTAATTATCTCTTTGGCTTTTCCGCTTCGTTTAAGATCTAACCAACGTTTTGCTTCCATTTGTGTTTCATAACCTCTTTCTTTGAGCACTAGATCAATGAAAGATTCTTTATTATAATCACTCAATTTGAAGTCAATATCAGAAATGCTTAATGGATCTTTTCCATACGCGCGGCGATGAACCATGTTTAGCTTTTCTATTGCATCTGAAGTGGGGCTACCGGCTACCTGGCATTCTGCTTCAGCATAGAGTAACAACAGATCGGCATATCGGTACCATGGATAATCATTTCCTGCGCCATCTTGAGATGAAGCATTTGGATCAATAAATTTTTTAGGTAAAATTGAGTTTGCCCCAAAACCGATATTTTTACTATACCACCCATAAGAATAACGAAGATCATTTTGATCCCAGTTCTTCATAACAGAATTTGAAATCTTGTCACTATATGTAATATAGTTTCCACCGCTTGGATGATATCCTGTTCCCGGATAGGCCATAAACATAACATATCGCCAGCCCTTATCTGATTTTCTTGAATATTTTAGGTAAAATATTTCCTCGGAAGTTGTAATTACGTCTGGTCCAAAAACTTTACTAAAATCATCTGCAACATTTACTTTAACCAAAGCATATTTATTAGAATTGATCACCTCTTTGGCTTTATCTCTGGCCTCAGTGTATTTTGCCTGATAAAAATAAACATCAGCCAGGACTGTTTTGGCTGTCCATTTAGATGGTTTTCCTGGTAATGGAGAATTGTCCGGGAGATTTGCCTCAGCAACTAAAAGATCCTGAACAATTAATTGATATACATCATTGGCGTTGTTCCTCTTAATATCCTGCACCGTCATATTTTCTTCGGTCCGGATTGGAACTCCACCCCAGTTCCTTACCATTATAAAATAAATCAAAGCCCTCATGAACTTTGCTTCCCCTACTGATTTTGCAATATCATCAGGAGCCAAATCTTTCCCATTCGGAGCATTCTTAATTACCAGATTTGCATTTCGGATACTCTGGTAAAATAGTTGCCACATAACGTATGTGCGGTTGATATTTGTAGCGTCAAACACCTGGAATTCACTGATTGGGGCATGACTTGCACGTCCGAACGCATAATCAACCATGCAATTATGAACACCCGGATAACGTCCACCCATACAATCATTTTGCTTTAATGGGCCATAGATTGCAGCTACGGCAGATTCTAATTCATCCGGGGTATTGTAAAAGGTTTCAACTGCAATTGATTTTGGTTTTTCTATCAATACATCTTCACACGAAAAAAGCATGATACTTAACAAAACAAATAGTATTTTTTTCATTGGTCCTGTTTTTAAAGTTAAAATGATACTTTTATGCCAAATGAATAGGTTTTTGCAGTTGGATAAGAATATTGATCGATACCTTGTCCTATTGAATTTATTTCCGGATCCCACCAGGAATAGCTGGTTACCGTTAATAAATTCTGCCCACTAACATAAACCTGTGCATTGCTCAATGCATTAATATTCCATTTTTTCACTGGAAGGGTATATAAAAGCTGGATATTCTTGAGCCTTAAATATGAACCATCTTCAATTTGCCTGTCAGAATACTTTGCTGTTGAGGATTTTGTTATTTTAGGATATTTAGCATTGAGATTATCTGGGGTCCAATGATCATTGTAAACTTCTTTCAGAGTATTTAAACCGCCTTGGTAGTCGATAGTGGAAATCCCGCTTACATTAAGAATATCATTCCCGTAAGTGCCCTGAAAAGATAAATTTAATTCGATGTTTTTAAAAGACATATATGAATTCAATCCATAAATAAAATCAGGATTTGGGTCGCCAATAATAGTTTTGTCAAGCTGATTTATTATTCCATCGATTTCAATATCTTTATATTTTTGGTTCCCATTTTCATCATATCCATCACTCAGGTATCCGTAAAAAACTCCTAAAGGTTCTCCTTCTCTTAACACCTTCGCATTGTCAGTTATCAATGGATTCGAAAAGCTTCCAGTGAGAATATCCTGCCCATCATTTAATTTAATAACCTTATTCCGGTTAATTGCAATATTAGCATTCAAATCCCATCTAAACTTTCCAGTTAAAATTTTTGAATCCAATACAAGTTCCAATCCCTGGTTTTTAATTTGGCCGACGTTTCTGATTGTACTTGAATAACCCAAAGATGATGGCAAACTGACCGGGTTTAATAAATCACGTGTATTCTTCAAATAATAATCAGCAGTTATCCTGTAGCGGCTGTCAAAAAAAGCAATATCAAATCCTAAATTTATTTGTTCTGTTGATTCCCATTTTAGTCTTCCCGGCAAAAGAGTCCCTGGAGAAAAAGTAGTATAAAGATCATCGCCAAAAACCATTATTCCCGAAGACAGTTGGGTAAGTGTTTGATAAGCATTTATTGCCTGACTTCCAGTCACGCCCCAACTCGTTCTTAGTTTCAAGTCACTAATAAAGGGGATGTTTTTCATAAATGATTCCTCTTTAATTTTCCATGCAAAGGCTGCCGAAGGAAAATATCCCCATTTATCGCCAACACTGTATTTAGAAGAGCCATCTGATCTTATACTGGCTGTTAAGAGATATTTATTACTGAATGTATAATTAATTCGTCCCAGATAGGAAAGTAAAACCGATTTTGAATAACCGGAACCAGGGATACCAGGACTTGCTGCCGAACTTAAATCGTACGTTTCAATTGCATCATTTAAAAAACCAGTACCACTCCCACTTAATGATTTATACACAAAATCCTGATAAGTAAAACCTGCAACGGCCGAAATACTATGCTTTTCATTAATTATCTTACTATAACTAAGCGTATTCTCATTTAAAAGACTCAGGTTATTTGATACAGAAACATCTGCTACTCCCTGCGAGTTTGTAAATTTCAATGTTCTGTAATGGTCACTCCTGCTTTCTGTATTTTCGGCGCCTCCATATATTCTTAGGGTTAACCCCTCTACAGGTTTAAAAATCAAAGCAGAATTTACCAAAACGGAATTCTTATCGGTACTTCTGCTGTCCTCATTAAGATAGTTTAAAGGATTGACAAGATTACCAGAAATAAATGAATGCCCGGTTGCCAAAAACCGATAGGAGCCATCGTCATTATATGGGGTTAAAGTTGGCGGAGCAACGATCGCTGCAGAAAGAAGTGTACTACCTCTGTCCCCTTGTTGTGAGTTCTCTTTTGACGTTATATTTTTCGTCATAATAGCCCCGTACTCTACAGAAAAAACCTCATTGATTTCATGGCTTATATTTGCCCTAAGTGAATATCTTTCAAAACCAGTCTCTTTGATAATCCCTTGTTGGTTCAATACACTTCCGGATAGTGAGAACTTAGTTTTTTTTGTTCCTCCATTTATCGTTAAAGTATTGTTATAAACCGGAGCAGTCCGAAAGATTAAATTCTGCCAATCGTACCCAATTCCATACCCGTTAATTTCTTCCTGGGAAAAATAAGGTGAAAGGCCATCATTTACAGCTTGCTCATTATATAAATTGGCATATTCTGTTGCATCCATTAATTTTAGTTTCTTCCGCAATGTTTGAAACCCAAAACTGGATTCAAAATCTACTGTGGTTAGTCCTTCCTTCCCCCGTTTTGTTGTAATAAGTACAACCCCATTTGCCCCACGAGATCCATATATTGCAGTTGCAGAGGCATCTTTAAGAACTTCAATACTTTCAATGTCATTATTATTCAGTATATTAATATCACTTCCTGAATATAAGAATCCATCAATGACATACAAGGGTTCATTACTTCCGCGAATTGAATTTGCCCCTCGAATTTGTACATTCATAGAAGCGCCTGGTTCTCCGGTACTTTGCATGACATAAACGCCAGGGGTACGTCCAGCCAAAGACTGCATCACATTAGTTATGGGGGTCATCCCGATTTCACTGCCTTTAACAGAGCCCACAGAACCAGTCAAATCGCTTTTCTTGACCGTTCCATAACCAATAGCAACAACTTCTTCTATACCAATTGTTTCTTCTGTAAGTGTTACATTAATACTTGTTTGTCCAGAAACCGGTATTTCCTGTGTTTTCATTCCCACGAAAGACAGCACCAATGTCGCATTTGAAGGAACATTGGAAAGAGAGTACTTACCACTGTTATCGGTAATTATTCCGGTGGTGGTTCCTTTAATAACTACCGTTACTCCGGGCAAGGGCGCACCGGAAGAGTCGGTAACGCGGCCGGAGATGGATTTGGATTGTTGGGCTGTTAGCCCGGAAATGCCTTCCAGATTCGAAAGGATTATCTGCCGGTTAATTACGGAGTAATTAATATCCGTCTCTTTCAGTAACTTATCCAGGATTGCTGTAATCGTCTGATTAGTTACGTTAATGTTTACAGTTTGGGCAACATTGATCAAATCCTTGTTGTAAAGGAAAAAAAACTCAGACTTGTCTTCAATTGTCTTTAGTACATCTTCGAGTCGTTGATTCTGTTGATTTAACGAAATCCGCGTCTGTTGGGAGTAAGTATCCAAAGCCATTACTTGTATCAGGCTGAAGAAAAAACAGAATAGAGTAAAACGTACCATCCTGAAAATTTTTTTTAAGGCAAAACTTTCCTTTGATGAAAAGGAAGTCGATGCCCTGGGTTCTCGAAATTTTTCCATAAATTTACATTTGTTAGAGTGATTAAATAATTCGTTGTTCTTCGCTCTGCAACCTTTCAGGAAAGTGCCGCAAACACTTTCCTGTTTTGCATTTTATTGTTTAAGTTTTAGTATTACATGTTTCTTTTTTAAAACTCCATTTGAATTCTGGTCTCTGTTTTCTATTTTGTATGTGATTGGGGTTGTCATAGCAATAAACCGTAAGACTTCATCAAGTGTCTCTTCCTGGAAGGTCGCCTTAAATCTGAAATTTTTTAGAACTTCGTCCTGAATTGAAATCTCAACACCATACCATCGTTCAAGTTTTTTGGCAGCTTGTGCCAGAGGTTCATTGTCAATTACCAAGAATCCATCCGTCCAAGCGGTATAAACATTCGGATCAACGGCCAAGGTATTAAGTGATCTTTTTTCATGGTTATAGGATATTTTTTCGCCTGGATGAAGAACTTGACTAAATGCTGCTGTTTTGCCTTTTACTTCAACCTTCCCTTCTTTCAAAACAACCTCGGTAACAGCTTCGCTGGCATAGGCAGACACATTAAATTGTGTCCCCAAAACTTTTATATCCATATCATTCACACCAACGGTAAAATCGGAATGTTCCATATGCCTAACTTTGAAGAATGCCTCACCAATAAGTTCAACTTTACGATGTCTGGCAAATACGGCAGGGTATTTAAGCTTTGCCCCGCTATTTAACCAACCAGAAGTACTGTCAGGAAGCATAAATTCAATCTTTGCCCCTTCAGGTACATTAATTTCATACCAGGATAGAGTGGTATTTTTGGTAGGGGTCGAAAGAAAATAGATCGTGGCAGAAATTGTTAGTACAGGAATAAGAATTGCAGCTACCTGCCGGTAATAGTACCAAATACTCTTTTTCTTTTCTTTACTTTTCTCTTCAAGTAATATTTGATACTGTATTTTCTCAAAAATAGAATGAAGGGACTTAGTATTTGGGCTGTCTGAGAATTCTTTCCATTGGCTTAACAACTGTTCTTCGACTTTCACGTCATCTCTAACATTGGTAAACCAATGCTTTACATTTAAATAGTCGTTGTACGAGTATTTTCCTTTTGAGAAATCGAGCAGCGTTTTATAGTTGATTTTATTTTCCATGGTTTTTATTTAAACCTTTAAATCAAACTTCTGCCATTATATCCTGAAACTAAAGATATCCCTAGTGAAAAGTTAATTTTTTTTTTTGATATTACTGAAAAAACAAACACCACAACATTAAGAGACTGGTATTTAGAAACATACAGACATGGTGAAAAAAGAAAAATGTTACAAGAATAGGGCCGGATTACCAATTAATCTATCAATAGTCTATATAGCAATTCAATTGCTTATATCCACTTTGTGTTGACGGCAGAGGATCGTGGATTAACCAATAAAAAGGTGAAAGAATATCAAACCTTGAATCTGAAGTTTATCAAACTCACTCTTCAAAAACCGCATGGCTTCAGTAATATGGTATTCCACCGTTTTCGTGGTAATATTTAATTCTTCAGAAATTTCTTTCAGCGATTTCTCTTCGATCTTCTTTTTTATGAAAACTTCCCTGCGTTTTTCAGGCATCTGTTTAATCAATTCGTCCAGTTTATCCAGCATTGCCTGATAATCGGAACGGTCGTCGAAATTAGATTTGAGTCCAGATGAATCAAATAAAATACCATGCTTTAATTCGTTTAACCTTGAAAGTTGATTAAAATATTTACGAACTGAGTTAAGTGCTATTGTAAACAGGTAAGATTGGAAAGAAGTATCCGTTTTTAGTTCTTTTCTATTGTTCCAGATTTTAATAAAAACTTCCTGTACAATATCTTCAGCCGCTTCTTCCGACTTTAAGTAGCTCAAGGAGAATTGAAACAATTGCTTACTATATCGTTCAAATATTTTTTCAAAAGCGGAATGATCTCCCTTCTTTAATTCCTTCAATATTTTGGACTCTATAGGTATCATTAGTTTCAGTGAGAGAGTGCTGATTTATATTTTCACCTGACAAATCTAAAAAATGAATTCAATATTATGAGAATTCGTGCAAAAAGGATTAATTGTACGAGGTTATATTTCGTTGTACCAAATTCAGATTAGGTTCCTCCATACCATATTTATTTAATTCAGAAATATTTATTCCTGCTCCTTCAGGTTTATTTAAATCTTTTGCGCTTAGAGTTTTTTGCAACTGATTCATATCTTCCGAAATCTTTGTATCTACAATTCTTGCGTAAATCTGAGTTGTTTTTAATGAGGTATGTCCCAGCATCTTCGAAACGGTTTCTATCGGTACGCCATTACTCAAGGTTACAGTAGTTGCGAATGTATTACTCAAAAAGAAAACCTCAGATAAATTAGAATAAAGTGCTGATTGACAGGTCGCAACTGCGTTATTTCACTATATTCTTCCAACCCCTAAAATAGAAGAATAACACACGCCAAGGCAAAAGTTCTGTTACCTATGTATTGCCCTTTGGGGTGTCATGGGAATGAATAAAAAGAACGCCGGAAAGCTTGAAATAAAGCAGTCAATCAACCTTTCTTAAGCCAAAGATCGACAATCTTTAACGGTCATCGGCAGAAGGTTGAAAAACAAGCACTAACCGGTACCTTATGTGCTGATACGCTGCATTTTACATAACTACAAATGACTCTGTAACAGTTAATTTTAAAAATTAAAGACAGGGTTATGAAACAAGCAGTCAAATTATCATTCTACCTCAAAAAGAATGAGGAAAAACCCGATGGGACATGTCCCGTTATGGGACGTCTTACCATCGGCAAAACAATGGTGCAGTTCAGCGCCAAGATGAACGCACCATTGTCCCTTTGGGATACCCCTTTCGGACGTTGTAAAGGAAAAAGCAGACAGGCTGTTGAAATCAACGGGCAACTGGACAAAATACGCCTATCCGTCAGTTACCATTACCAGGAGATTGTTGCCGTCAAAGAAAAAGCAACGGCGGAACAGGTGAAAAATGCTTTTTTAGGCATTGCTTCCGAACAGGAAACGCTGGTGAAGTATTTTGAAAAGCATAACACGAATTTCGCAAAACGGGTTGGGGTAAACCGCACTTCCCACACGAGCTTTGAATATGAAAACGCCCTGCGTCATCTTAAAAACTTTCTGAAACATAAATATAAAGTTTCGGACGTCCCGTTTTCCGCATTGGATGATGCTTTCATCCACAGTTACGACTTTTACCTGCGTGTGGAATTACAGTTAAAACCGAACACGATCCTGGGAATCGTTACCCGGATGCGGAAAATGATAAAGTACGCGGTTTGCGAAGGCATCACAACCAGCGATCCTTTTATCAACTATGCTACGGAACGTCCCAAACCGCAACAAAAATACCTTACCCGTGCCGAATTGGATAAGATCATGAACACTCCCTTGGACCATCCCAACCGCTACCTGACACGGGATATGTTCCTGTTTTCCTGTTTTACCGGGCTTGCCTACCGGGATATGTGCAATCTTTCGGAAAAAGATTTGTACAAAGCAGGCGACGGGGTGATATGGATTAAAACTACCCGGCAAAAAACAGGAACGCCCTGCGAAATCCCCTTGTTGGATTTTCCGTTGCGGATCATCAAAAAGTACCGGGGCCTGGCCCCCGAAGGGAAACTGCTGCTCATGCTCAGTTGTGGCAAACTAAACGTTAACCTGAAGAAAATCGGCCAAATATGCGGGATAAAAAGACGGCTTATCTTCCACATGGGCAGGCACACCTACGCAAGCGAAATCACGCTTTCTCAGGGGGTCCCTATTGAAACGGTGAGCCGGATGCTGGGGCACAGCGACCTGCGCTCCACCCGCATCTATGCGAAAATCACCAACGATAAGATCAGCGAGGACATGGGCAAGCTGCAGGAACGGATAAGCGATAAATACCAATTAACGCAATAAGGATGATGGAAACGAAAAAAATATTGAAAGGACGCAGTAAACACCGCAGCACGTTCGCCGTGATGTTTTACATCAACCGGACTAAGACCAAAAAAGACGGTATGTGCCAGCTCTTGTGCCGGGTAACCATTGACACAAGCGTGGCGCAGATAGGCACGAAGATAGCCGTTGACCCATACGGATGGGATGGTAAAGCCGGACGGGCTGCCGGCAAAAGTAAAAATGCGGTTACCGTTAACCGTGCCATCGACAAACTGACCGGGGAAATAACCGCCCATTACCGGGAATTACGGGCGTCCCTCGGCTTCGTTACAGCGGAATTGGTAAAAAACGCCTTGAAAGGTATCGGCAGGAAACAAATAACCCTGATGAAACTTTTTCAGGAACACAATGAAGAATTTCAAAAGCGGGTTGGCGTGGACAGGGTGAAGGCGACACTTGACCATTATGCACGCACATACGAATTACTGGAAATATTCCTGCGGGAAAAATACAATACCGAAGACGTAACACTCCGCAGCCTTAGTCTGACCTTTATCGATGCCTTCGACCTGTTTTTAAAGCAGGACAGGCTGATGGCCCAGCACACGATATCCGGGCATCTGATCAACCTGAAAAAGATCGTCCGCCGTGGGGTAAGCCAGGGAACGCTCAAACGCGATCCGTTTGTCACCTTTATCCCGGAACAGCCCGAACGCAAATGCCGCCACCTGAAAGCCGGTGATTTGGACCGGTTGATGAATGTGCATATTAACAGCAAAAGCCTTCGCCACACAAGGGATATGTTTATCTTTTCGACCTTCACCGGCCTGGCTTACGCCGATTTGTTCAACCTCTCGGAAAAACACCTAAAACCCGGGGCCGACGGGAGCTTATGGATTAAGATCAACCGGCAAAAGACAAAAACCGAGTGTAATATCCGCCTGCTGGAGATACCCCGCCAAATCATTGAAAAATACCGTTCGGAACGGACAAACGACAAAATTTTCAATGTAAAAACGCTGGCTGTTATGTGCCAGCACTTTCGTAAAATTGAGAAGATGTGTGATATAGAGAAAGTTACCTTCCACATGGCGCGTCATAACTTCGGGACGCATATTACCCTGTCGCAGGGTGTTGCCATCGAAACCGTCAGCCGGATGATGGGTCACAGTTCGATAACCACCACACAGATTTATGCGCGTATCACGGATACGAAAGTAAACGAGGATATGAAAGCCCTCTCCGGCAATATCGGCGATAAATATTCGCTTTATGAAGATGAATTGATGCCGGTGGGAATCAGAAACACCGATAATTTCAGGTTGAATGACAACACTGTAAACCCATTTAAAACAGGGCGCAATTATGAAAAGAGAAAAAATAGAAATAAAAAGTAACGGGGTATTTGTATGCCCTTCGGGTGAAACGGTGTGGTTTACAAAACATCAAATTGCCGACCTGTTTGGTGTATTTGTTTCAACAGTAGGGAGTAATATCCGTTCAATTTATAAATCAGGACTATTACAACGGGAAAATGTGGTAAGACAGAATAAATCCGCAAATGGGACTATTGCCGAATCATACAACTTTGAAATGATAGTTGCCCTCGCTTTCCGCATCCGTTCCGAAAAAGCGGAAGTGTTCCGGGCGTGGGTGATAAGCCGTACCGTACATGTGACTGTGCTATGGAAATTGACACAGAATGGCCCGATACTCAATTAAACGCTTATCCGATAAAAGAAAAGCAACCAAATGGGTTGCTTTATCTTTTATACCAGGTCTTCAATCTCCGGGCTGCTTTTCCGGGCCGCGTTGATAACTTCTTCAATTTCACTTTCCTTGTATAAAACCTTACCGTTTATCAGGTAATACGGGAAAATACCTGCCGCACGGTAGTCCTGCAATGCCCGGCGGCTTAGCTTCAGTTTTCCCGACAATTCCCTGTCATTCAAAAAGCGTTCGTTACCGAACCTTTGACGGTTATCCTTTTCCAACCGCTCAAACGTACCTTTAATCCGTTCCAACTGCTTAAACAGTTCTGCCACCCGCGGATCGGAATTATTCAACAGGTTATTTTTCATGGCCGTTGGTTTTATGCGAAGACTCCAATAACTTTTCCACATCTTCAGGCCTGTAAAGAACCTTATACCTCATTTGGTAATACGGCAGGATACCGCTGTTGCGGTAGTTTTGCAGCGTACGCTTGGTTACACCCAGTATCCGGCACACGTCCTCATTGTCCAGCCAGTCGGAAAGGGACATATCCCTGTCTTTCCGATCCAACATTTCAGCTTTTTTTGCCAATGTTTCCACCCGCCTGACCAGCGAATCGAAAACCCGGATATCAAGACTAATAATTTCCATATTTTAATTTATTATTGTTTCCTCTTTTATGAAGCTAAATGTAGCTAAATAGTTTTCAACTATTTACCATACAGCATATTACTGGCAGTCCTTGGCACAGTAATGGCCACTTGAGGCATTATAGTCCTTGGAGTTTATTTGCGATTTACTTTTGAAATCGCAGGTTATCTACAGTTTAGTTTTTTCGATGCTTCTCCCGGTATAATTTCTTCCCGTTTAGCGGTGTATGCGGAAAGCGGTTTTGAGCAACCGCGTTCAGGTGCGAAAGTATTTCCGTGTTCTTTACGCCGCCGCAAATTCAAGCCTGACGGTTTTACGAAAAATCTTCCTCTTTCCCTTCGGGCGAGCGTATTTGTCCGCAAAAAATTTGACAACGGCTAAACACTACTTTCCCATGCCCCTGAAACACGGTCACTCCTCACCGGCTCCGATACGGCATAAAAAAAAAGTCAGAAATTATGAGAAGCACTGAAAAAAATAGGAAACAACGATCTGCCTACCTTCCAATCAACATAAAATCGGTAGTAAAAATCGCTTTGGTGGTTTTGGGTTTTTGTGTATGGGGAACGGAGTTCATTTGGGTACTGCTGGGCTTATACCTTGGTTGGGCTGTCATCAAACAACTGTTTTCCTGCCTTTTCTCTCTGGCCGTTCTCTTAATTATCCTGGCTTTGCTGGTTTCATTAATCTTTTAACAGTTAAAATTATGGCAAAGTATTATTCACTATTCGGAAAAACGACCACAGATACGGAAGTACAGGTGGTAAAAGAAAATCAAATTGTAATCGGTTATGGCTATGCCATGAATGAATCCCGGTATGTGGTTTACAAAGTGGAACACATTGAAAACAGGGGTTATATGTACCATCTTATCAACACCGTCACCAAGGACATGGACCGTACCGACATAATAAACCCGCTATCCAAAAAATTCGGCATCGGCAGGTATTACGATGATGTTAACCCCGAATTTATGGACGCTTTTGAGGTCGCTATACTCCTTCAGGAAGCGCAGCATAAAGCAAAAACAAAAGCGGACGAAGCTGAAAAAGAACGGGCAAGGGTTGAAGAAGTAAAAGAAGCCGGTCACAAACGCTTTGCAGAAATATTGCCCGAAAACACACAGGCGGTCATCGTGGCACGGCTAAAACGGGACGAAAGCGACATGCAAACCGACTACTTTGCAAGCAGTACACAGCGCACCGTCATTTTAGGCTTTTCCACGCACAAAAGGGACATCTTTTCCGAAATGCGTAAACACGCATCCAACTTTGAAGAAACCACCTGCTTAGCAGAATACAACGAGGATTACGAACACAGGGAAAAGTATTCGATGGGTGCAGGGTACTATTTGGGCGAAAGCAAATATCACGGGTGGATCATTGAAAAAGTACCCGTATATGACCGGAACCGCACGATAGAAGAATTTTCTTATACCGCAGGAAACGAAGATAATATACGCATTAATCAGCCAAACGGAACACCGCCCAACAACCCCAAAGCAGAAGACAAAACAAATTGCACAATGGTCGAATATTCATCCAAAGCGGTCGCAGTTTTCGGAAATACCAAACCAATCAGGGAAGAACTCAAAGCGATGGGCGGACGGTTTAACAGCCATCTGACCTTTAATGGGGAGAAAATCGCAGGATGGATATTTCCCAGATCAAAAGAGCAGCATTTGGCCTGTTATTTCGGATTGGATTAATACAAATGTTTCACACGGGGCAGTATACCTGCCCCACAATTCCACAAAACATGAAAGCATCAGATCATTTCAAAAACACCATAAAGGCTTATTTAGACCAACGGGTGGAGGGCGATGCATTGTTCTCGCTCCAATACTGCAAACCTGAAAAGAACCTGGACGATTGCATTACCTACATCCTGAATACGGTGCAGAAAAGTGGCTGTAATGGGTTTGCTGACGAAGAAATCTATTCAATGGCGGTACACTATTATGATGAGGACAACATCGGAACAGGCAACCCGGTTAACTGCCATGTGGTGGTCAACCATGTGGTTGAACTGACCGAAGAAGAAAAACAGCAGGCACGCAAAGATGCTATACAGCGGGTACAGGACGAAGCTTATGCTAAATTAAAGAAGCCCAAAAAAAGTGCAAAGCAAACCGAAGTCAATAACCAGAAAAGCCTTTTTGACCTATGAAACCACAAAATAAATTCCAGAAACAAGTTTTGGCATTAAGCAAAAAAATGCCCCCCATTACCGAAGCCCAGGTTCAATGGGGCTACAGGAACTGTATGGAACATATCGGGCGCAGGATAAAAACAGGTGTTATATCCTGCATGGAATGCGGGCATTCATGGACTGATAAAGCAGAAAAAAAGCATTGCACCTGCCCGCAATGCAACACAAAGCTGGTTGTTAAAGATACAAGGCAACGGGTATTCGACGATTACCAGTACCTCTGTATCGTTACGGCTTGCGGGGAGTTCCAGGTGTTAAGGTTCTTCTATATCGGATGTTATGCCAAAGTCGGGGGAAAAGCACGATATTTTCATTCGGAAGTAGTGCAACGCTGGATAGCCCCCGACGGCAAATATGCAACAATAGCCCGGTTGAGGCCAACGGGATTTTTTGTCCACACATGGTGTTGGGAGAGTTCGCTTGAGATTCGTCCCGAAAAACCGCTGTACAATGTTATCCCGACTTGTGTTTATCCGTGCCAAAAGTTAATCCAAGAGATCAAACGAAGCGGCTATGAAAAACGTTTTTACGGTCTCACACCGTTTGACTTGTTCCAATACATATTGGCGGAGAACAAAGCGGAAACCCTGCTGAAAACCGGGCAAACAGGGCTATTGAAATTCTTCGCTTACAATACCTCCCGCAATATTGCGGACTACTGGGCATCCATCCGTATTTGCATCCGTAGCGGCTATAACACAGGGGATACTTCCTTATGGTGCGATTACATGGATTTGCTCCGGTTCTTTGGCAAAGACCTGCACAACGCCAAATATGTATGCCCGGCTGACCTTAAAGCCGAACACGATAAATACGTTAAGAAAAAAAAGGAATATATGGAGCGGGAACGCCGGGAAGAAGCAAGAAAGAGGGCATTGGATGATGAAGCAAAATTTCAGGAAATGAAATCCCGGTTTTTCGGTATCTGCTTTACCGATGGACTAGTACAGGTGAAAGTTCTTGAAAGCGTGGAAGAATTCATACAGGAAGGCGATGCGTTGCACCACTGTGTTTTTACCAATGATTACCACCTCAAACCCGGTTCGCTAATCCTTTCTGCCCGTATCAATAACGAGCGGTTAGAGACCGTCGAGCTCTCCCTTGCAAAATTACTGGTACTCCAGAGCAGAGGGCTATGTAATGAGAATACAAAGTACCACAACCGGATAATTAAGCTTGTGGAAAAAAATATGCCCCTCATTCAAAAAAAATTATCAGCATAACCATTAACCACGGGGAGAAATCCCCCAAAACACAATAAGGAAATACAAACATGAAACCGGAAGAAGTTAACAACAGCATAAAAGGAAAACATTGCAAGTGCATTTTTACGGGTATGATGGTTACCGGTGTGATTGAAGAAATCACAAAAGACCAACACGCAGTACATGTAAAAGTACGATTCGATGAACCACACCGGTGGGGTGATGAATTATATGAATGCAACTGGTCATTCGCCCGCCTTTCCGACGGGTTTGGCTCACTCCACTATCTGGAAATTACAGACGACAAATACCGGGACAGTTGGGATATTTCTGAAAAAGAACGCCAAAACAACAAATAATCATGAAACAGGAAATCAGGCGAAACGCAGTAGCAATTTTAACCAGTGAGGATAATTGCTCTGTCCCTGTCATTTTTAATAACCTGACAGGCAAAAATCACGAAACCGACGAAGAATATCAAATCTATATCGCACACATAGCTATTCCTTTAATGGGATTTAGTTATGGAGAGATTGAACGGGTTGAAAACGGGGAAGTAATGGAAACGGGGCAAATCAGCAAGAACAGACCCCCATAAGGACGGGCGAACCGCCCGTTACTTTTTCCATGAGCCGGTTAATTGTAGCGGGAGAAAAAGTAACAAAAAGCCATTTATAAGCTATTTGCTTTCTTGCTTTCAGGCAAATAGGTATCTTTGCATTGTAATTCAATGATATGGCTGTAAATGCAAAAATAGAAAAATGGGTTATTGCCCAAAAGAAACATAAGCTGTCCGATAAACACGTTCAGATGGCCCGTGAGTTAGGATTGAATCCTGATAAGTTGGGCAAGATAGACAACCATAAGCAGGAAACATGGAAAGCCCCACTGCCACAATTTATTGAAGAAATATACTTCAAACGTTTTAAGCGGGAGAGACCCGTTACCATCCGTTCCCTAAAAGAAATCATGGCCGATGATAAAGTCAAAAAGAAGAAGAAAAAAAAGGAAAAGGCTGAAAAACGGGTAATGAAGGAAGAACAATATAAAACCCTTCAATAGAATTAGGCTTGACCATACATATGTTTTTTATACTCATTCAGCCTGTTTGGGTATTGATCTCTTTTTTAAAACGGACAGGATCGGCAACAAAAGGATAACTGCTTACAGCGCTTCCGGTTGTAACGGTAATCGTTCCCAAAGCGAAATTATTAAATAAAGGAAAGCGTCCAATTTATGAACGCTTTCCTAATTTTGAATTTCTGTCTCGTTCCGTCGGCACCAATATAACCCGGTCAGTTATGTAACTTTCAATTTCCAACGTAAAAAATTACTGTCTGCCTCATTTCACTTTTAATTCGTTAATCACTTTGGCGCGGACCAGATCAGCATTCTCCACAAAAAACGACTGGTGCCGACCGCCCTGTTTTTCGTGCAGTTCAACCAGCAGGTGCTTGTCGTCGGGTATGGTGAATTTATGCAGGGCAAAAACAGTCCGTTCGGTAGTTTTGCCCCCGATTTCCTGAACGTTGTTGTAAGCCCGGAGCGGATAGACCACCTGTTCCTGGATGGCGGTGCGTTTGGCTACTTTTCTATCCACAATTTTGAACGTAATAAAATCCACATTAAAAGGGACATTGGACGAGTTTTTCAACTGGAGGTGGAAATACAGTAACCCGTTGTGGGTATAAATCCCTTTCAACGTGTGCTGGATGCCGAAACGTTTGGAACCAATATGCTTGATTTCCCGTTTATCGTTTTTGTAAACCGATTTCATAATCAGCCTGACCAGCAGCGGCGATTCCTGCCCCAGTTCTTCCAGGTAAACATCCAGCGAGTTATTGGGCCGGTTAACCGCTTCCCCGTCGTGGATAAATTCGGCCATTTCCACCGATAGTTTGACCGGTTCATCCGCATATTTTACATTGAAAGAATAATACGCCCCGTCTTCGGTTATGACCGAAAGGTTACTTTCTCTTGAAAAGCCCCGGGCAGCAGCTTTAACCCGCAGTACATTCTCTGCACCATCGGCTTTGGCAGCCAGCAGGTCGGACGAGCCTAAATCCACATATCGGATGGCCGATGGGAAAATAATGTGTACCGTTTTACTAAAGGTTACTTCCAGCGCGTAGGGCGGGATCATCCTATCGAAGGTCAGCGGGCGTGTCAGCCCGTTAAAATAATCCCCGGTCGTGGGTTTTTCCTGTGCGTTGGCCGCAAATAGTATTGCTGCGAACGCCAACAACAAAATAATTTTCTTCATATTTCTGATTGTTTAAAATGAAACTTGTTTGTTTTGGATATTTTAGTGGCAATAAGCCTTGTTTACTGCATGGAAGGGAGCAGCAATACCCGGTGCCCGGCTTTGAGCGTAACCCTGACCGTTCGCATCTTTTTGCCCGCATATTGTGAAGCCCCCTGGACAATGCCCCGTCCCAGATCCGCCAGCAGTTGCGAACCGGCATTGTCGGAGATGGTAATACTGCTCCCCATTGAGGTGCCCATATTGGCAGCCACTTCCTTTACGGCATTGAGTTCTTCCGAACCCGGTACGGAAATGCCCGGATTGCCATCCAGGTCGAAAACCTCCATTTTAACCGGGATGATATTCCCGGCATACTGGATATGGGTTATCTCAATGTTCATCCGTTCGCCCGAAATCCGGGCGGAACCGGATACAAGCGTATTTTCAGGGATCAGCCGGTTTCCAGCATGTACAGGCTCCAGCAAACGTACCTGGACTTCCTGCCCATCAGTGACCGTAACCGTTTTACTGATACAGGCATCGATGCTGTTCTTTTCCATCGCCTGCTCACTGCCGGCAACCGTATGAAACCCCAGGTTCCGAGGTTTGGCATATTCTTTCAGAAACACCGAATCGGGCACGGGAGCGGCCAGAAGGGAAACTACCTTACGGGAAACCTGCGATACCGGACTGGAAGCGGCTTTCTTTTCCGTTACTGTGGTACTTAAGACGGGAGTAGCTACCGTTTCTGCCGTAGTCTTATCAGCAGGCATATATTTGGCGGCAATCTCGTAGGATTTTTCTACCAGGGCCAGTTGCTGCTCCGCTTCGTTCTTTTCCTGAAGCTGCCGTTCCAGTTCCCCGATGCGTTCTTCCAAAGCGGCCTGTTCCTGCCCGTTTGCTTCAGGTGCAGGTTCTTTGTAGAAGCTGCCCAATTGCCGGTTGATGTCCTGGTACTGACCGGCAGATGAGCGGAACGCACTGGTCCGGCTTCTTCCCGATGAACTGTTTTTAAGGCGTGAAGATTTGCCACTGTTCCCTGAAGGTTCAGATACCTCCTGAAGATCCGCTTTTCCGGGTGACGTTTTTTCTTCCGGCGTTTCATCGCCCAGCATAAAAGCAAAATCCTGCAAAGAGCGCATCTTTTCCTGCTCTTTGGCCCTGATGGCTTCCTGCCGGTAAGCATCCCGTTTGTCGGCTATAATACCGCTTTTCTTCGGAGTGGGAAGATTGGTATTAAAAACATCCCTGTTTTCTTCTTTTTTATCGGCAGGTGGTGCAAAGATGAGCCACATACTGATGGCAAACAGCAGGAAAAAAAGCGGGAAAATCACCATTTTCTTCCGTTTTTGTAACTGTTGGGGTGAGAGCGGTTTTTTTTCTTCCACCACCGGCTTTACCCCGTCATTATTCTCTTTGTTTCTCATAATGAAATTCATTTGATGTTTTTAAACTGTCCGGTTTGTTCCGTTTGTCCTTTAATTCCAGTTGCAGCCCTTCAATATGTTTGAAGTTCAGCTTCTCCTTCTCCC
This sequence comes from Gaoshiqia sp. US2, assembly GCF_059705485.1. Taxonomy (NCBI): domain Bacteria; kingdom Pseudomonadati; phylum Bacteroidota; class Bacteroidia; order Marinilabiliales; family Prolixibacteraceae; genus Gaoshiqia; species Gaoshiqia sp. US2. The sequence goes on from NZ_AP048550.1 coordinate 215,172, forward strand.
TTTCATCTTTCCCGAAACCAAGCAGGGATGAAAAGGTGATGTAAAGCGAAAGTCCGGCAAAAAGGGAAAGAAGGGTAAGTATTGCAGCAATCCTTTTACCGGGAGGAATTCTCCCACACCACTGCCTGAGACGATTTTCCGTCCGTTCTCCGATGGCAGTGAATCTCTTTTGTTTTTTTGCCATAATACTTTACCGGTCCAACACCCGGATGTCTTTGTTTTCAAGGATTTCGAATTTCTCGATGGTAAACCCGTGCGGATTGTTATCACTTCGAACCGAGTTTATCAGGTTGCAGCGGGTCACCAGCGAACGTTCGGTTACATTGCTCGACCGGATTATCCGCTGCCGGGCATAGGTGACAGCCGTGTACGGGTAACTGGCAAAGTTGCACGCCACGCTGTCCACCTGCAAAACCTGCTGGATATTCCCCGAAACAACCCGGTTGAAATACCCTTTCTCCTGCATATCCTGGTAATAGTTGTAGGCGCTACGGTCGGCAAGGAACAGGGCGCGGGTGATGTTGGATTCAATGGCGCCCCGGTCGGGTGAAAGGGTAAAAAACAGTTCATGGAAGCGGGTCACATGGTCACGCGCCTCCACCGGCCGGTTTTGTTCCATATCCTGGGAGAGCGCCAGCATAAGGGATTTCCCCTGGTCAAGCACATAAATTTTCTGCCGTTGCGCTTCGGCAAAACTAAAGGCATTCCATACCGAATAGACGGTTATCCCGGCACAAAGGCAGATGAACACAAGGACGAAAAACCGGATTTGACGGAACGAGGTCTCTATGTTTTTCAAACTTTTAAACTCCATAATTTTATTGTTTTTTTGGTTGTTACAATTACCTCCCGACAAGACGGCCGCCTATATTCCCGGCAGCGCCTCCGGCCATGCCAGCAGCATAGCTTCCGGCTTTTCCTGCGGTTTTATTGATCGTATGGTTAGCACTGCCCATACCGCCCGACTGGATAATCCAGTTGGCCACCGTGGGAACCGTAAAGTACCCGATGATGCCAATGAGCATAAAGACAATATAAATCCCGTTCGAGCCGTCAGGGATATAATTGGGGTCTTCCAGCAGCTTGATATCGACTTCCAGCATCAATACCTGGATTCGTGCCAATATTGAGCTGAACAGGTCTGAAACCGGCAGCCACAGATAAACGCTGATGTAGCGGGCAAGCCACTGGGTAAGCGTTGCCTGAAACCCGTCGTAAACCGAAAAGGCAAACGCAATTGGCCCCAATATCGACAGCACCACCAAAAAGAAAGTCCGTATGGTGTCAATTATCAATGCCGAGGCATTGAACAGCAGTTCCATTAAATCCCTGACCACCTGCCGGAACCACGTTTTAATGTCGTACCAGAACCTTTCGCTCCACATCCCGATAATTTCGGGGGTGTCCCATATCCCCAGGTCCTTCAGCTTCTGGTCATAAGCCTTGTCGTCCACCAGCCAGGCTTTTCCTTCCCGCACACGGGCCTGGTATTCCAGTTCGTCCTTTTTCTGCTGGTAGGCCTGCATATCGAAAGTCTGGGTTTCCAGAATCGAATGCGTCCCTTTAACAATCGGGCTCATTACCGCATTGATGGTCCCCAGTACAATAGTTGGGAAAAAGAGGATGCACAAACCGATGGCAAACGGGCGGAGCAGCGGGAACACGTCGATAGGCTCAGCCCTTGCCAAGGCCTGCCAGACGCGGTATGCCACATAAAACAAAGCGCCCAGTCCGGCCAGCCCTTTTGCCACGCCAATCATGTCACCGCAAAGGGGCATCATATCTTCATAAAGGCTCCTTAGAACCTGGTGCAGGTTATCAAATTCCATAATTTAAAAAGCTTTACCTGTTACCAGTATCTTTCCGAAGGACTGCCATAGAGCGCAAGCACCCTGTCTGTGTCTGCTTTCGCCTTGGCGCGGATAAACGAAACGGAGATGCTTTTCTGCGTGAAATACCTGGTCAGGTTGCGGTATTCCAGCATCCGGTTATAAATTTGGTCAACCACATCCATGCGCTCCTTGTCCGACATGGAAAGCCCGTTACTACTGGATACGATGTTTTTGAGGTCTGTAACCAATGCGCCTCCTTCTTCCATCAGCCTGGCATAGCCTGCGGAGATAGCGGCCAACTCGTCCACCGTGAAATTGGGATCGGCCACCATCTTGTTGAAACCGTTGATATACATGTCGCTGATCTCGCTAATCATTTCGATGGTCCTTTTCACCTTGCGGGCATCTTTAATCAGGTTATTTACTGATTTCAGGGGTAGGCTAAGCATCCAACGCCCTGCCGCATTACTACGGTGGGTTTTCGGAAACTCGCCCCCGAACCGTACGTACACGTCTCCGCGTATACGGCTCTCTACTAATAATATCAGTCTAATCATTGTTGCTGAGTTTTTTGTTACACTTACTGCAAATGGCAATAGTCTTTCGTTTGCGAGCCATCATCTGTCTTTCACAGGGAGTTTTCCCCCGAAGGTTCTTTAATTTCCTTACATGATGCATCACTAACTTATCTACTGCTCCGCACAGTTCACATTTCTCTGCTTTCAACCTGTCTGTAAGACTTGTATTTATAGCATAGTATGTGAATTTTGGTAAGCTGTCTAAATCCGTAATTTTCATTGGATTTTTCTTTTTGAACCCACCATGGTAAAAGGTCAAATCTTTAGCTGTACCATTTTTCAAGTAGTATCTGACTGAAAAAAGTCCATTCTTGGTGTACTTCTTTCTGATTTGCGACATCGTTGTCCGATATTTCTGTGCAAAAGTTTTGTACATACTATACTTCATGATATAACCGAATTTTGACAGGCTGCTGCAATTGTTAGCCAGGCAGTAGTAATTATACATGCCCTTTATTTCCTTGTTGTACCTGTCAAGAATCTCAAAGTCAGTGTTGTTTGAAAGTTTGGGACGGGATTTTGCTTTCCAATACTCCTTGCCGTTATGGAGTTTTATTTCTAAAACACGGTATTCAAGTAGCTTTTTCTTATATAAATCCTTTCCAAGAGTTAATTGTACCCTCTTATTGTGGACACGTCTTAATACTCCGTTTTTATTTCTTTTGGTATCATTGGACTTGCTTACACTGATTTCATATCCGAGAAATTTTGCAGCATCTTCCGCATGGGTAATGAGAGTTTTCTCATCTGACAGTTCAAGTGCCAGCTTCTCATTGAGGAAGTTTTTAATATCCTCTTTAATTGTAATAGCATCTTGTTTACTGCCAATAATCCCGATTAGAAAATCATCTGCATATCTCACGTATTTGAGTCTTCTGTAGTTTATATCCATATCATCACCATAAGAATACAACAGACCTTCCTGTTGATAAGCTTTGTATTGCTTTATCAACACTGACCTTTCATTTTCATCTTCTACCAATTTCAATTGTTTCAGAATACGGTGTCGTTTGCCTTCAAGCGATACTGCCTGTTTGGTTCTTTTCCGTACTTTCCCCTTATCAAACTTCCCGGTGTATTCTTTCATGAATTTATCTAACCTATCAAGGTATATGTTTGCCAGGATAGGGCTGATAATTCCCCCTTGCGGTGTTCCGCTGTAGGAGTTATGAAAGTTCCAGTTTTCGATATATCCTGCATTCAGAAATTTCCTAATCAGGCGAATGAATCTTTCGTCAGCGATACGTTCTTTCAGAACACCTATCAGTATTTCATGATTGATGTTATCGAAAAAACCTTTTATATCGCCTTCTACAAACCACTTTATACCTGAAAATGTCTTTTGAACATCGGTCAAAGCAGTGTGGCAACTTCGTTGAGGTCGAAAGCCGTGGGACGTTTTTTCAAACTGTCTTTCATAAATGGCTTCCAATATCATTCTGACCACTTCCTGCAAAAGTTTATCATTAAAAGCTGGTACACCTAACGGACGCATTTTCCCATTTTTCTTTGGGATGTACGCCCGTTTTGAGGGTTGTGGCTGATAACCTTCATCTTTCAATGAGTTTATCAACTTTTCAATTCGGCTCAGGCTCATTTGGTCAATAGTTTTTCCATCTGCACCTGCTGTCATATTACCCGGTTTCGCATAAATGCGTTGATAGGCAACATAATACATTCCCTCGTTGAATAAGATACGGTACAGGCGTTCAAACTTGTAGTTCAAATTTTCACTGTGTTCCGTTAGACTGTTTAATACATTCTCTGGATTTCTCATAATGTCTCTCACATTTTCCGTTACTCGTATTAAAATTATTAGCTGCTTCCCTTCGCCATGTACAAGGCTTTCCCTTGCTCGGACTACTACGGAAGCTCCGTTACCTTGCCAGATATTCAGAGGTCGGTACCTCATAGCCTTACAACTGGCTTTCTGGTTTAGGCAATCCCCGTTTATGATATAATAACATGGCTGTGATAGATTGTCGGATATGACTTCCGCCCGTTTCTGCTTATTGCAGTTGTGCCGTAACAAGTTCCTGCCTCTGCTACACGACGCTCGCATCAGAGGTGTTACGATATAGCGAGTTAAGTTATCTTTCACTATAGACCGTACTATGACCACTTGGACTATCATTTAATCAGTTTGGATTTTATCCTCATATCTATCTGTTTCATCTCCCCATTCAGTTGCAATTTGATAACTAATTGACTTATGGCTTTCCGGCGTGCTATACTCCCTGCCGTCCTTTCGTGGGCAGATAAGCCGGTGATGATAGGTAAATCATTGGAACACATACCTAATAGCTTGCCAATGCTACATTTACTAAATCACCTATACGGGCGCACCGTCGTAGTATTGTTTGCCCTGTTCATAAATTTTGACTGTCTGCTGCACATTCTTCACCATGTTCGTGAGGGTGGACGAGGATTTGACCACCTGCTGGATATTCTGTACAAGATTGGACGGGTCGATTACAGCCCACTGTGCTTTGGCCTGATAGGAAAAACCAGCCAGGGCCATACATAAGATTAAAAATATTCGTTTCATATTCTTTCATTTTTTGTTTAATGATACTTTGGGTTAAAAGGGCGGGGATTAGTTTCCGTGAGGTGCTAATCCTCCGCCTTGTCATATTTTCCGTAAGCGGAAAGCTGTAACACTTCATTGTCCGAATTATAGGACAGGCTTATGAAACCGTAGTGGTTAACATACCGGATACCCTGGTACTGTCTGACAGGGCGACGGAACACATCGCCGCCTTTGTAGGCAAACTCCATAAAGAATCCGCCGTTTTTCCTTTCGCTGTTTCTGTAAATCCGGATATCCGGCGCACCTTCCCGGCTTTTCCACAGGCCGGTAATATCCCGCAGGGCAAACCCTGTTTTTGCTCCCAACGGTTTGTTTCCGGTAGTTTTTGGGTACATGGCCTGCCTTTTTTTACTGTTTGTTTTCAGCGAGTTGCTTAATGGCCCCTTCAATGTCACCGCCCAGTTTTCCGGCAAGCTGCATCACTTCCATTTTCTCCGATTCTTCGGTGGTATAAGTCAGGTACTCCGGAACCGATACTTCTGTGGCATAGACCGCGCTCTGAACACCCCCCAGTCCGATCCAGACCTCCTTGTACCGGCGACCAGACGTATTGCCCATGTTGATGGAGAGTATCTGCGACTTTTCCTTTTCCGTCAGCCCGAGCAAAGCCTGTATCTGGTCAAACTTGTTCATGTATTTGCGCTGGTCCAAAAGTATCTTGCAATCCGAATTATTGATGATACTTTCCTTGACCACCGGGCTGGAGATGATATCGTCCACTTCCTGAGTGACCACGATGGCCTCGCCAAAATATTTTCGCACGGTCTTGTACATATAGCGCAGGTATTCAGCCATATTCGCAGAAGCAAGGGCTTTCCACGCTTCTTCCACGATCAGTTGTTTCCGGACCCCTTTTAACCGTCTCATTTTATTGATAAAAGCCTCCATGATAATGATGGTCACCACGGGAAAAAGCTCGCGGTTTTCCTTAATGGCGTCTATCTCGAAAACAATAAAGCGCTTGGAGAGCAGGTCGATATTCTTATCCGAGTTCAGCAGGAAGTCAAACCGCCCGCCCCGGTAATACTGTCTCAGGGTGGTCAGCATATTATCGATATTAAAATCGTCCCTGCCTACCTTGATTTCCCTTTCCTCCAGTTCACGGCGGTAGTCATCGCGCACGTACTCGTAGAACGTATTGAAGCAGGGTGTAATATTCCGGTTTTCCTGTATCCTGCGGATATAGGCCGATACCGCACTTCCCAGTTCGCCGCTTTCGGTTTTGGACACTTTATCGTCCTCGCTTTTCCACAGGGTCAGCAGCAGGGTTTTGATGCTGTCTTTTTTTTCCACATCAAACACATTGTCGTCGGTATAAAACGGGTTAAAAGAAATCGGGTTTTCTTCGGTATAAGTGAAATAAACCCCGTCTTCCCCCTTGGTTTTTCGGTGAATCATTTCACACAATCCCTGGTAACTGTTACCGGTATCCACAAGAACAACGTGGGTGCCCTGTTCGTAGTACTGCCTGACAAGATGGTTCATAAAGAACGACTTTCCGCTTCCGCTGGGCCCAAGCACGAATTTATTCCGGTTGGTAATAATGCCTTTTTTCATGGGCAGATCGGAAATATCCAGGTGGATTGGCTTACCGCTCACACGGTCGCACATCCTGATGCCGAAAGGCGACGGGGACGACCGGTAATTGGTTTCTTCGGTAAAGAAACAAAGCGCCTGTTCGATGAACGTATAAAACGATTCCTCTGCCGGAAAGTCGCCCGCATTGCCTGGCATGGCCGCCCAGTAGAGGGTGGCTGCATCCACAGTATTATGGCGGGGCTTGCACTCCATCAGCGCCAACTGCGAGCCGACTTCGTTACGGATAGCCTTTAGTTCCTGCTCATCCTCACTCCATGCCATTACGTTAAAGTGCGCCCGGATAGATGTCAGCCCCTGCGAATGGGCCTGGTTCAGGTAAAGGTCAATCCATTCCCTGTTTATGGCATTGCCCCGGCTGTAGCGTGACAGCGACTGCATGTTCCTGGCGCTCTTTTCAAACTTCCGCAGGTTCTCCGCGCTGTCATCCAGAAACAAATATTGGTTATACACATGGTCACAGGGCAGCAGAAGCCCAACGGGAGCGGCAAACGACAGCAGGCAATCGCTCCGGTCGGTGGATAATTTTTCGTAGCGCATATCCGTCCCCACCTTTCCGGGCAAATCTTCCACATCGGACAAGGTATGCAGGCATACGTGTTTATCGCCAATGCGAAGATCCTCCACCCCCAGTTCCATATCTTCCAGGCAGGTGGTGTTTTCGAGTGAAAGCGAAAAATACTTTTCGATTAACCCGGCATTTTCCGGTGTCCCGACAATCTCATCGGATGTAAGCCGGGTAAGGCTTATCAGACCACTGTCGTTGATTATCCGCTCAAACTGCCCGACGGCTTCCAGGAACCTTACCGTACTGTCTTTATTGACTTCTTTGGGGATGATATTGCCCCGGCATAGGGATGAAAAATTGCTTTGCATTCGCATCCGCTCTTTGGTCGTTTTGGTCAGGTAAAGAAAACACACGTGATCCAGGTATGGCCGTTCGTTAAAATGGCGTTCATAACTGCGGGACAGGAAACTCATTTCCCCGTCATCCATTTTGGGGTGGTAAGTTTCCCGGACAAACCAATCCTGTTTTTGTACTACACTGTAATCAGGCAGCACCTTAACCGCTTTTGCCCAGGCCGAATGGATGGCTTCATATTCGGGAGAGGTTACGGTAAACAGTTCCGGCAGGCCCACACGGAAAGCGACCGTTATATCGGCATCTTTACTGATTATACAATCGTGCTCTGCACTCAGCAGCGGGAACTTACTTTCGATAGTCGTTGCTTTCATTGTATTTCTCATGCTGCAACCTCCTTTCTTACTTTTTGGAAAAGGCTGCGGGGAACTTTCCTGTTAATCAGGTAACGGGGATGCTGTTTTTTAGCCATCAGTTTCATCAGGCCAAATTCCCCGTAACGGCTGTTCAGGTTGAAAGTCAGCCATACCAGTACCGACGCAGCAACCACCCCGAAGGCGATGCAAACCCACTGGCTGACCCCGGCCATGTAGAGGATGACAAAAACCACGAACACGGCAAGCAGCCCGGCAGCGAATATGAACAGGTACTGGGATTTCAAGCCCTTAAATTCCACGCTTTTGCCAATTCCTTTATTGATATTGTACTCCATTTTTATTCTCTTTTGGTGAATCATAAAGGGGTCTGTGACCCTTAAAGGAAGAAAGAGCGCAGGATGGTGGCGGCAACAATCAGGAATATACATGCCCCGAACCATGAAGCAGCAGTTTTGCTGGTATCCGGATCCCCTGAGCTGAACTTGTTGTAAACTTTGATCCCGCCGATAAGCCCTACTACGGCGCCAATGGCATAAATCAGTTTGGTTCCGGGGTCGAAATACGAGGTGACCATATCGGTGGCATCAGTAATACCGCCAATGCCGTTTCCTTGTGCAATTGCGGTTGAAACAGCAGCCAGTATTAAAGCTGCCTGCATCAGAATTTTCTTTGTTGTCATACGGATTTCTTTGTTTGTGGTGCAGGGTGTAATTAGCCCCGCACCGGGTGAATAAAATATTTGTCTGTTCCGGATATTTTAGTGGTCGGGTGTAATCAAACCCTGCCTATCCGTAATCGCGCTTCTTCATCTTTTTGTACTAAATGTGTTAAACATACTTTCGAACGTCAAACCCTTTGGGAACAGGGCTCGCGGGAGGCTTATCTTCTCCCGGCCGTTCAGCTTTCCGCTGATAGAAAGCTTTCAGGTACGAATCGATCAATGCGCCGACCCTGTCCTCCCTTTGGGGCTCTCCTGAAACCATCGCCTCAAACATATCGGTATGCTTCAGGTTGAGAAGAACACGTCCTGTTTCTTCTTTTTTCTCCTCTGTTAGAATTGGATTGTGTACCACGGTGCGGTAGGCTTCGCCCATTTGTTCAAAACTGATCCCCTCGGCCAGCAAGCGGCCCGAAACCGGCAAGGCTTCGTATTCTTCCTCCTCGTCCTGGTTCTCTTCATCCGCCTGTTCCGGTTCTTCCGGCATCGGGCAGTCAATGTCGAGCGGCGGGTTGGCCTGGCCAGGAGGAACATCGCCGAAAACTTCGTCCAGCTCATCCGCCGGAATTACCCGGGAATGTTCTTTGGGTACATCTGACGGGACAAATATATTTGCTTTCCTGTTATCTTTTTCATCTTCAGGCTCTTTGGCAGTTTGTGGCGCCGGAATGCGTTCTTTGAGGACAAAATGGCTCTTGCCGATAATATCGCCTTTGCGCTTTTTTTCATCCTGCTTTTTAAGCATTACCTCCCTGTTTTCTTTCTGCAAACGCCGGTTCCCGGAGATGAAAAAGAACATGGTCCAGAGCGCGTAGATAACTGTAAAAGCAACCAGCAACGCCAGTACGGTATAAGATGTAATAGTTATCATCTGCTGATGGAGTTTTGATGGTTACCGGTATCATTATTCTGAACTTTTAATGATGTTTATTCCTTTGTGCTTTTCGTCGTACAAACGGGTAATCTCATTACCCCAAGTCTCAAAGTGATGGGCCAGCACATTGTCAATATACCCGGACAGGCTAAGCTTGTTGTCCCCGATAACATATGCTATTTTGCCAATCATTTCATGAAACTCCGGACGGATATAAATCATCCTGCCTTTTCGGGCGGTAATTCCGCATTTACGGATAAAGGTTTTCTTATAGTCATTTATCCGGTCATCCTTTTTTATTCTTATTATTTTCATTTTTATGTGTTTATTGGGTTTAAAAAACATCGGTATTCTTTTTCCGGTACAACTGGGTAATATCGTCCTGGAACATGATGAAATGGTGCTCCAGTACATTGTCCAGGTAGCTGAACAGGGACAGTTCGTTTTCGCCGATCACCCGGACGATTTTCAGGATACGGTCATGGAACTCCTTCCGGATATAGACCACTTTCCCATTTCTCGTTTTAACTGCCGCCTCTTTGAAAAAGAGGGCTTCATAGTCCATCCCCCTGACCTTGCGCCTGCGGGTTTCGTCCCGGGGTGCATCGGAAGGGTTTTCCTGCTCCGCCTGTTGTTCCGCCTTTTCTGCTTCATCGGCCTTCCCTTCTTCTGGTGGCGGCGAATAAGGGGTAATCGGACGGTTGCGGCTTTTGGCCTGGCTAATGATAAAAGAGGCATCCAGTTTTTCATGTTCATTTTTCTTTTCCATGCTTTACTTTATTTAATCAGGTTAAGAAATTCATCTGCAAGCATACCGAGGTTACTCCCTTTCAGGAGCGTCCTATCCGGGGGAAACAGTGTGGAACGGAACAGGGCCTTGTGGCTGACGGATTGTTCATGCCGGAACCGTTTCGTGTCGGGCAGGAAAGTTTTGAACAGTTGGAACCCCAATTCCCCGATCACCGTTTCATAAACTTCGTACAGCTCCGACTTTTCACGACCATCCACCATGTTCCAGAGCAGGTACAGATTTTTGATGTTGGATTTGCCCGGCTGCATGATGTGCTCTTTTACCACCAGCAGGTAATTAAGGGTGCTTTCCAGTACCACCCGGTCGGCGCTGATGGGGGCAATCAGGTAGTCCATTTCCGCCAGCGCATGGATCAGGTGCTGGTTGTTCATCGTTCCCGGCAGGTCAAAGAAGATAAAATCATAATCACCCTGCGGGAGCAGGTACTCTGCATCGGCAATCGCTTCCTGCGTGTTACTCTCAACTACGGGATAGGCTTTTTTGTCTATCCGGGTAAACTGTTCGTAAGCCATACTTTTGTAGCGCTCATCTTCCAGTGCTAACTTTAAATCCCGTTCGCGCATCTCCACAATCGAGTGCTGCGGGTAATCGCAGTCTATTACTGCTACATTGTAATCCCTGAGATAATGGAGATAACTGGCGACCAGTACGGTCAGCGTTGTTTTGCCTGCCCCGCCCTTTTGGGTGGAGAAAGCCACATAAATCGGTTTCTTTTTCATTTGTCTGTACTTTTATTGAAACATTTGTTTATTCTCTCATCTATTTACTTTTGCATCTGTTTATTTCCTTATTTGCAGGGAATCAGTCCTGCTTGCATATAATCCTGCCTGTTTGTTTCCCTGTTTATGTTTCCGGGCAAACACTTCCTGTCAGACGGAAATACCCAAGAGCTTAAAAAATAAAAAGCATACACAAACATTTGTATTTTTCAATTTTCACATTTTATCATGTGCCGGCCTATATTTGTTTGTCTGATTAAACTTGCTTCCATCTTTTTACCTGTTTATTTGTGATAACAGACACTCAAATCCGACCTTGATTATGGCTTTGTCTACCTGCCTGTTCACCTTATTTTCTGTGCAAATAAAAGCCAATAAAACCCCGCTTTAACAGGCGCTTAGGAAAGTGGCAGCTTCTGGCTCCGAAGTGGTAACTTTCGGCACAATTGCATGTTGTACAGATGATTATAATGACCGGTAACTTTGCCTCCGGGTCGATACCGTTAACAGGTCAGCCTGTCATCCATCATTTTTGCAGCCCGTCAATTTATCTGTCCGGATGGCGGACAGATTTATTTGCAATGTGGCAAATAGCAAGCTGTGTTTTGAGTTACTCATTTCATTTCACGTAACCCAAAACCGCTTGCCCGCAAGGGGAGAAAAGCAGGCTCCGAAGTCGCTGCATTTTAATAAGGACAGTAATAATGACTGTGTTATGGTACCGGATTTTGAAACACTAAAATATCCGACAGATGAAACAGGAAAATACAAACCGCCGAAGGCGAAAAGGGGGACGCCCTGCCAAAAGCGACCCCGTTACAGAGTGCGTTATGGTACGCTTTAACGCCCGTGAATATGCCCGTTTTCTTACATTATTTGAACAATCGGGGGTAAAAGCAAAAGCCGTTTTTATCAAAGCGAGGGTATTTGACCAGCCATTCCGTGTGGTTAAAACCGACCGTGCGGCGCTCGAATACGTGGCAAAACTGACCACTTTTTATGCACAATTCCGTGGGGTGGGAACCAATTACAACCAAGTTGTAAAAGAACTGCACAGCAACTTTTCGCATAAAAAAGCGTTGGCATTGCTCTTTAAACTGGAGAAACTGACTACCGAACTGGCAGTAACCGGGCAGCAAATCATCGCCCTGACAAAAGAGTTTGAGGAAAAATATTTACAGAAATAACCCGCTATGATTGCCAAAATAAGCACCGGAAAAGACATTTACGGCGTACTTGCCTACAACCAGGAGAAGGTAAACGAAGGGCTGGGAAAGGTACTCGGCTCGAATATCATCCCGGAACCAGAGGATGGCCGGTTTAGTGTGGTGGCGTGTACCGAAGCCTTTAACCGCTGGTTGCCATCGCATTACCGGACGGAAAAACCGGTTATCCATATATCGCTTAACCCGCACCCGAACGACAGGTTAACGGATGAACAACTGGCAGACATCGGGCGGGAGTATCTGCAACAGATGGGTTACGGCGCACAGCCGTACCTTATCTTCAAACACTCTGACATTGAACGAGAACATATACACATTGTATCGTTACAGGTGGACAGCGAGGGCAAAAAAATCAAAGACAGCAAACGCAATTTGAGGAGTGTGGCTGCAACTGAAAAGCTGGAAAAGAAATACGGACTGCACCAAGCCAAAGAACAAAAACAGTTGGAACAATGGCAGTTTAAGCCCATCGATGTAAAGAAAGGTGATTTGAAAAAGCAAATCGGTTCGGTTATTAAACCGGCAGTTGCAATGTACCGGTTCCAGACAATGGGAGAATACCGGGCCCTATTATCCCTCTACAAAGTTGGTGTGGAAGAAGTGCAGGGAACGCGAAGCGGAAAGCCTTACCGGGGATTGCTCTATTCCGCACTGGGCGTTGAAGGAAACAAAGCCGGTACAACAATCAAATCATCTGCTTTCGGGAAAACAGTCGGGTTCGCTGCCCTTGAAGAGCGGATGGAGAAATCCGCCATTCAGATAAAAGAAAAGGGATACCGCGAACGCCTGCGCCCGTTGATTGCGGGAATAATGCGAGAAACCGGAAGTGAAACGGAACTGCGCCAAAAGTTACAGGAAAAGGATATTGACCTTTATCTCCGGCGAAACAATACAGGGCGGATTACCGGGGTAACTTTTATTGACCATCAAAGCCGTTGTGTGCTGAACGGCTCCAGGCTGGGCAAAGAGTTTTCCGCCAATGTATTCAATGACCTGTTTAGAGAGTCCCCGTCAGTTGAGGGACACACAAAACAGGTGGGAGAAAAAGAACCGTTCACGCCTCCGGCTGAACCGTTCTCACCGGCTAACAATCAGGCCGGGCATATTGAATCCGCCATCAGCAGCCTGTTTTCAATTTTTTCGCCGGAATCGGAATCCTATATAGAGAATCAGCAACAGCTTCGAAAAAAACAGAAAAAGAAAAAACGGAGATATGGGAGGCAGACATAAATGATATATTCCAACCGGATATTATCTTTGGTTTATATTTTTGAGTATATTTGTACCATGAGTACAGTTACACCTATAAAAATAAACCAATTGCTTCAGAAGTTACCTTCGGGGAGCCTGTTCTTTTCATCGTGGATGAGAGAGAACGGCATATCTTATGAGTTGCAACGACGCTACCGCGATTCCGAATGGCTGACTTCTGTCGGGGCAGGTGTGATGGTCCGTACTGGCAAGAACCCAACCATATACGGAGCTTTATCTTCATTGAACAAACAAACCGGCAAGCACTTTTATGTTGGTGGATTATCAGCTTTGGAACTGGCGGGGTACACGCATTATGTTCCTATGGGGCGACCGGTTGTCTATGTCGGCCATCCGAAAGATGAGTGGGTTCCATCCTGGCTTAGAAAACATGACTGGGGCGTGGACTTATTACTTGTTACCTCGGAGTATTTCGATACGGGTACTGGCATAACCCCGATGATGCAGGATGCATTTGAAGTATTGGTTTCCATGCCAGAACGAGCGTTTATGGAATGCCTGAACCTTGCTCCCCGGCAGTACAACCTCATGGACTTGTATTATGTGATGGAACAATTAACTGCACTTCGCCCCGGCACGATACAGACCTTGCTGGAGCAGAATACATCAGTAAAGATGAAACGTCTGTTCCTGTATATGGCGGAAAAAGCAGGTCATGCGTGGTTCAGCGACCTGGATTTGCAGAAAATAGATACCGGGAGCGGTAAACGGGAAATTGTACCGAACGGTGTTTACGACAGCAAATACCAGATAGTAATACCAGAAGAACTGAAAAATTATGAATAATCTCTATAAAGAGCAGGTCAGACTTTTACTCCGCATATTACCTGTAATCTACCGCGAGGAAGATTTTGCGGTTCATGGTGGTACAGCCATAAATCTGTTTATCAAAGACCTTCCGCGTTATTCGGTGGATGTGGATTTAACTTATATTCCGCTTGGTCCGCGGGATAGAAGCCTGGCAGAAATCGATAAAAAGCTGGCTGCAATTAGTCAGCAACTACAACGGGCAGTCCCTGATATTAATATTCGTCCGGTACCCAATAAGCTTTTATGTATACAGGGACGGAGCACAGTAAAAATTGAAGTTAACGGGATTAAACGGGGCATTATCGGGCCGACAATTGAAATGCCACTATGCGATAAAGCGCAGGCAGAATTCGGGATGTACTGTAAAGCGCGAATTGTACCGGTAGAACAATTGTATGGCGGGAAAATTGCAGCGGCCCTCAGCCGCCAGCATCCGCGCGATTTATTCGACTACAATTATATGGAACCTGATAAAATCGACAATTTGAAACGAGGTTTTATGTTTGCCCTGCTGGGAAGCGACAAACCTTTTATTGAATCACTAGCACCACACGCGATAAACCAGCAGGAAGCCCTGGAGAACCAGTTTCGCGGTATGACAGACATCTCTTTTACTTATGAGAATTACGAAAGTGCCCGGAAACACCTGATTACGTTTATCAACTCAACGCTGAGCGAAGAAGACAAAGCATTTCTTGTTAGTTTTGAAGAAGGCAACCCACAATGGGAAAAATCAGCTTACTCAGATTTCAAGGATTTTCCTTCCGTGCAATGGAAACTGCTCAATGTAAAAAAATTGAAAACTCAGAATTCAGCAAAACACCGTCAGGAAGTGGACAAATTGAAGGGCTATTTCGGGATGATATAATATTGCGACTATTTACTTTCTGTATCCGGAAAACCTTTCATGTCGGTCTTCCATCAAGCAAGTTGTATAATCACTGAAATGAATCAGGACATCGTTTCCGTCATCTTTCCCGGTTAAAACGCCTCTAATCGTCACATAAAAGATTTGTTCTGAGGAAATATCTCTGATTGCTATTTGATTGTAATAAGGCAGGTCATTACTGATTCGGATTTCAAGAGAATTTAATTGAGGATGCTCATGAAGCCCTAAAAGAACAGTCTCAGGTATTATCCATTCCCTGTTATTCTTTAGATGTTCTTCAAATCGTTTAGTGACGATATCGTTCCCTTCAATTTCAACCTGTAACAAGAATGTTCTTTCAGTTTTATTATGAAAATTGACAAAATCCAACCAGACAAAAAATGAATCATCAAGCATTCCCCAGTTAAATGCAAAATCAACTGTCAATCCTTGATTATAAAACCGTCCCATATGGTCATTGGCAATGATGGAAAGTGACCTAAACAGCTCTATAAATCCATCATCAAAGTTTCCACTGAAATCTGCATACACTTTTTCCTGTAAAAATATAGGGATAGGGCAATCTTCTAACAGTATCGGAATAACGACAACTTTTTTACTATTTATTTCTTTTATAAGTCCTGCATTTTGCTCCTTCCGGCACCATTCGCTCTGCACGTAATGATTGGACAGCACAACCAGTAAATAGGAAGATTTTTCAAGACCATTTTGTATCTTGTCAATTAATGAATCTCCCGGTTTCATTTCCCATTTATCCAGCCACACACCGACTCGATTTTCGACCAGCTTTTTTGATAACCTTTCTACAAAATTCTTATCCTTTGAAGAATAACTAATAAATACACCCATAATTTATTTTTCTTTTTTCTATCAAAAGTAAGAAACAGCTTGAATATTTGCTTTGTCTTCAGAATAACAGACACAAACTATCAATACTAGGCCATAAGCTGCCAGCTTTTTAAAATAAAAATTTTTCCATTTCAGGCTTTTTACTTTCATCCCTCGAACATCTAAAAGTAAAGTGATATGCAACAAGAAGATGATTTAAGGGCACTGGCAAAGGTTATGGACTTTATGCGTGCCCTGAGTATTTTATTTGTCGTTATCAACATTTATTGGTTTTGCTACCAGGCTATGATCGAATGGAAAATTAATATTGGTGTAATAGATAAAATACTACTGAATTTCAACCGCACAGCAAAGCTATTTGGGAACATCCTTTACACGAAACTTTTTGCAGTAATATTCCTGGCTTTATCCTGCCTCGGAACAAAAGGGGTCAAAAAGGAAAAAATCACATGGAACAAGATCATCACATTCCTTTTTATTGGCTTTGTCCTTTTCTTTTTCAACTGGTGGTTGCTGGATTTACCGTTGCCGTCGGTTCCCAAAACAGCTTTTTACATTTTTACGATGGCTGCCGGTTATCTTTGCCTGCTGGCCGGTGGTGTTTGGATGAGCCGTCTTTTGAAGAACAATATGATGGATGATGTTTTCAATACCGAAAACGAATCCTTTATGCAGGAAACACGCTTGGTTGAAAATGAATATTCAGTGAACCTCCCAACCAGTTTCTATTACAAAAAGAAATGGAACAGTGGCTGGATTAACGTTGTGAATCCTTTTCGTGCTGGTATTGTATTGGGAACTCCCGGTTCCGGGAAAAGTTATGCGGTAATCAACCAGTTTATCAAACAGCAAATAGAAAAAGGATACTCGCAGTATATCTACGATTTCAAGTTTCCAGACCTCTCGACGATTGCCTATAACCATCTGCTGAAAAACCAACGCGGATACAAAAAAGTCCCGACCTTTTATATAATCAATTTCGACGACCCGGCACGTTCGCACCGGTGCAACCCGATTAATCCCTCGTTTATGAGTGATATCTCCGATGCCTACGAAAGTGCCTATACCATTATGCTGAACCTGAACCGGACATGGGTGCAAAAACAGGGCGACTTTTTTGTGGAATCGCCGATTATTCTGTTTGCTGCCATCATTTGGTACTTGCGCATATACAAGGGAGGCCGGTATTGCACATTTCCTCATGCTATCGAGTTTTTGAATAAGCGATATGAAGATATTTTTCCGATTCTGACTAGCTATCTGGAATTGGAGAACTATCTTTCTCCTTTTATGGATGCGTGGATGTCGGGAGCACAGGACCAGTTACAGGGGCAAATTGCATCGGCCAAAATCCCGCTTTCGAGGATGATTTCACCACAGTTGTACTGGGTTATGTCAGGCGATGAATTTACGCTGGATATTAATAATCCTGAAGACCCCAAAGTGTTGGTCGTAGGGAACAATCCTGACCGTCAGAATATTTACGGCGCTGCGTTGGGCTTGTACAACAGCCGTATCGTAAAACTTATCAATAAAAAAGGGCAATTAAAAAGCTCGGTTATCATAGATGAGTTACCAACCATTTATTTCAAAGGACTGGATAACCTGATTGCCACAGCCCGAAGTAATAAAGTGGCTGTACTGCTCGGCTTTCAGGATTTCTCGCAGTTAAAACGCGATTACGGCGATAAAGAGGCTGCCGTGGTTATGAATACCGTTGGAAATATTTTCTCAGGACAAGTGGTGGGTGATACTGCCAAAAACCTTTCAGAACGTTTCGGCAAGGTTTTACAAAAACGCCAGTCAATGACCATCAATCGCAACGATAAATCAACGTCTATCAGCACCCAGTTGGACAGCCTCATTCCGGCCAGTAAAATATCCACACTTACACAGGGCATGTTTGTCGGGGCAGTTGCCGATAATTTTGATGAACGCATTGAGCAAAAGATTTTCCATGCTGAAATTGTCGTGGATAGTGTGAAGGTTTCCGCCGAAACCAAGGGATACAAGCAGATTCCGGTAATCACCAATTTTGTGGATGAAAGCGGCGTTGATAGGATGAAGGAAATGATTCAGGACAATTATAACCGTATCAAAGAAGAAACAAAACAAATCGTGGTCGATGAACTGACGAGGATAAAGGATGACCCGGCGCTTTGTTACTTGTTGCCGAAAAAAGAGAAATAGGAAGACCTTAACTGATTTTCATTGACATTTCAAATTCTCAATGTACCAAGACTGTCTGCTACCGTATTTCTAATTCGATTATGTCAACTTTCATTTATTCAGATAAATCAGATGTCATTCGCTGCCTTGAAACAATATGGTTTTTATACCTTTGAGATGTTATCAATCATTTCACGATTATGCCAACACAAGAAACCGTAGCAGAACTAACCGCTTTTTATAAACGTCAGCGTTTAACCAGTCTCATTTTTAACAATCAGGAGACTGCTGATAAATTTGTTGAAACATTGACCGGCTTTCTCAACCAGAAAGGAAAAGATGAATTCTCCTTTAAGGGAGATATTAGAACCGTTTACACTCCTGAAACGCTTACCGGGGAATTCCGCAGTTATGCTGAAGGAGATATCTCACCGGAAGGATTGCTATTAAACATGATGAAAGTGATTGATGGCTTGAACCAGACAAAGAAAATTTTATTCAGAATTGATTAATCTGTGTTCATTGCTAATTAATTTTCTATTGCTGATCATTTACTTGTAATAAAAATACCGCCAATTGATGACTCCCCTTTTGTATATTGTGGAAAATTAAAACGCGCATTTTTATCGGCTTGAACGTGTAAATAGTATTTCACAACTGGATGGATAAAACTGATTTATCGATAGTAAGATATTAATATTATGACCTATCAAAAAAGTCAATATATTTGCATAATACGTCAATATATTGATTAATGGATCTTAATAGGTTGAAGATAATGCTAGCAGAAAAAAAGCGCACCGGGAAATGGCTTGCTGAAAAATTAGGTAAGAACGAAGCGACTGTATCCCGGTGGTGTACGAATGAATCCCAGCCTTCGATCGAAACATTATTCGAGATTGCAAAAACTCTGGATGTAAATGTTAGAGAGTTGCTGACAGAAACAAAAACATGAATCAATTATGAGGGATACAATATTTATAAGTCACGCAACTCCAACAGATAATGAATTTTCGATATGGATAGCATCTCGATTGGAAATGCTGGGATATAAAACATGGATTGATAAAGAAGGATTGTTGGGGGGAGAACGTTTTTGGGCAACAATTCAAAAGGCCATTGATCTCTCAGCAAAGGTTTTGTTGGTATATTCAAAAAATATCACAACACAGGATGGCATTCTCAAACAAGGAATTGAAAATGAGATAGAATACGCTAAAAGTATAGCAGGACAATATGGTTTAAAAGATTTTATTATTCCATTACATATTGATGATTCACTATATAATTTGGCAATTGGGCTACCAAATATTAACCATATTCCATTCGACAACAATTGGGCTGATGGCCTTAAGCAATTAATAAAAAAGCTGGAAAAAGATTCTGTTCCCAAGAATTTCGATAGCGAAAAGTCTTCATTCTCTGAATGGTATGAAAATGAATATACTTCAAATTGTTCCATCATTCCTGCGTATGAGCTATTCTACACCTCTTGGTGGTCTGTCGACAATATGCCGGAACGGTTTTACATGTACCAATTCTCAAACGCGAAACAGGCAAAAGCGATTAGGGATTTGAACCGGGATATACCCATTAGTCTATTGTCAAATGTCTTATCATCGTTTGATGAAAACTTAAGCTACCTCGTAGAAAGAGATGGTGAAAGCATTGATGTTAAACCGGAACAAACATATTCGTTTACGTTAAACGATATTTTGTCAGGGTTCGATTCCGACAAATTTCCTCAACACCGAGATGCCGAAAATCATTTCAAAAGGCTTCTATACTTCTCTATATCAAGAATGTTTAGACATAAAGGTCTATGGAAACATGAAATGTCAAATAAAAGGCTGGCATATTTTCTTCCCAAGTATGATAACCCAAGAAGAATCGTATTTACATATCCCTTTGGTACAAGAAAAAAATCGAAATCTATTTTAGGAAAATTTGAAGATATTGGAACCTGGCATTATGCCATTTCTATTCAAACGATATTATTCCCTTTTGTGGGGTTTTCCATAAAATCTCATATTTTATTTACTTCCGATGGGTTTAAAATCATTGATGATGATAAAAAATTGCATAGTTATAGAAGACGTAAAGGGAAGCGACTTTTTAATGAACATTGGAGGGATTTACAATTAGCTTTTTTGCAACAGTTAAAAGATAAGGACGGAGATATCAAAATTAACGTTTCATTAGATGATCAAATCTTGAAGATGAAAGAATGGCCGGAAACCTTTTGGAGTGAAGTCGGATATATTGATCCTGATTCTAAAATGGACACAGACAAGATAGAAGATTACTATGAAGAACAATTAGATGATACTAACAATGATTGAACCTATTCTAAAGTACATAAACGAACCTCTTCTAACCTTTGGGAACGGGCAAAATGCCATTGACCCCAGAGATGGTTTAATGTTGTTTGGTCCATTTGATCAGAAAAAAGTTAAGGGAGTAAAAAATATTGGGGTCATTGGACCTCAAAAACTAAGAGCAAAAATGATTGACTACCTGAAAAAGATTCATTCTCCCATGACCAATTCAGATAGAAGCATTGCTCGTCCCAATTTTCCCGGGTTAGAAACAGTTTTTGGTATATCTGTCAATTTCGACAATGTCATTCAAATTGATGTGAAAGAAAGTAATATCAGCAAATATTTAAAATATACGGATCCTCACCAACGTGTCCATAATTGGGTTAACCTGTATGTAAATCCATTAATTCAGTATACAGAGAAAGAAGAAATGCCGGCTGACGTCTGGTTTATTGTTATACCTGAAGAGATATATAAATTTGGCCGACCAAATTCCAAAATCCCCAAAGCAGAAGATAATATTAATATCGGGCTGAAAAAGCAGGAGCGTAATTCAGACCAGCTGAACCTATTTTTTCAAGATGAAAATGACATACTACGTGAGGCATATGAGTTTGAAGTGAATTTCCATAATCAACTAAAAGCGAAAATTCTGTCGTCCAAAACTGTAACACAAATAATTAGGGAAAGTAAGATTGCTTATGAAGATATTTTTAATCCAAAACAGATTGAAGAAGAAAGAAAATTTGACACAGCAAAAGCCTGGAATATTTCCAATAGTCTTTATTATAAGTTAGGAGGGCTTCCATGGAAACTAGGCGAGATCAGAGATGGTGTTTGTTATTTAGGATTAGTTTATAAAAAAACGGAGGCTGATACAAACAATAAGAACGCATGCTGTGCCGCGCAAATGTTTTTAGACTCCGGAGACGGTATGGTTTTCAGGGGTAATGTTGGCCCTTGGTGGAATCCTAAAACAGGAGAGTTTCATTTATCCGAGAAGGATGCATTTGAGATTATATCTCAATCATTAGAAGCCTATCACTCCAGATTTGGAAATTATCCTAAAGAGATTTTTGTACATGCAAAAACATATTTCGATGACATAGAATGGACCGGATTTGAAGAAGCTGTTGCCGAAAAATCAAAAATAATTGGAATTAGGATAAGAGAAAATAATACGTTTAAGCTATATAGACAATTTCAATATTGTGTGCCAAGGGGAACCATGCTCCAATATGACGAAAAGAGAACCTTCCTCTGGACAAAAGGATTTATACCCAGGTTTAAAACGCAAATTGGATTGGAAACACCAAATCCCATTGATATTGCAATAACAAGGGGAGAGGCAAATATGGATATCGTTGCCAGGGACATATTAAGCCTAACAAAATTGAATTATAATGCCTGCATATACGGGGATGGTGTTCCCGTAACTTTAAAATTTGCAGATTCAATTGGTGAAATTTTAACTGCCGGGAGAGATATTAAAACAGGTGTCTTACCTTTCAAACACTATATTTAAAACGGGTAAGTTATCCTTCCCTTCTTCGAGGCCACAAACTGCCACCACAGTTCCTCAAACTGCCACTATCGACATATATCTTTATTTGTCATATAGTTACGTATAAATTCGTCCATGCATCAATAGTGGTGCAGCAACTAAAACATTCGTAAGATGGACGAAAAAATCAGCAACGACGACAAAAAAGTATTACTTGTCAAAGACGCAAATGACGGTAAAATCAAAGCCGTTACCGGTATGGATGGAAAAGGGAACATCCAGACTGCGGAGCCGACAGCAAAAAACCAAAGCAACCTTTTTGCTGTAAATACGAACGAGCCCATGCTGGAGGCATTCTTTAAAAAGATGGTGGAACAGGTACAGCAACCTTCACACATCGGATTTTTCCTGATGACAGAAAAAATGTTGGATAAGCTTGTTAAAATCGACCTTGACCCCCACGAGCTGGAACTGCACCGTGTTAACCCGGCGGAATACCTTGAAAAAGCACAGAATCAAAACCCGCAGCAAAACCAGAGTGGTGAAAATGAAACTTCCCAAAGCGCTTTCCAGCCGATAGATATCAGCAAGATTGATGCTCGGGAACTCCAAAAACTTGGTATCAGTGCCGACGACCTGGAACCCCACCTCAAAGCCATGTCCTACGGGCACAAATCCCCGCAAATGATTCCTCTAAACCCGGAACTGGAACCAGGTATCCGCGTTCCCACCAAAGGGCGTGTATCGCTGGAAGAACAAGCCGATGGTTCGCTAAAGATCATCCCGCATTACTGGCAGGAAATGCCCAACCTGGATGCCCCTTTTCATGGTATCCTTCTTAGTGAACAGGATAAGGAAAACCTGAGGCAATCATTGAACGCAGGCAGGGTGATTGAACTGGAACCTACCGCCGGACAGAAAATCCCGGCTTTTGTTTCGCTCGACCGGCTTACCAACAAACTCGAAGCCCTGCCCTTGGAAAACATTTCCATTCCCAATAAAATAAAGGGGGCAGACCTTTCTGAAGACCAGCAAAACCGGCTCGGTACAGGAGAAAAGGTGCTGGTAGAAAAAATGGTTTCCCGAACAGGCCGGTTCTTTGACGGATATATCCAAATCAATGCTGCGGATAAAAAGTTTGATTTCTCTTATGGCGGGCTTGACCGTAACCGCTATTCAAAAGAGAACAAAGAAATTCAACGCCAGCATAAAGAAAATGCACATGAGGGGGAAACCGGGAATCAAAAGCAACTATTTATTCCCAAAAAATTGCTTGGCATTGAACTGACCGAAAAACAACAGGAATACCTCAAAGCTGGCCAGGCCACCTATATCCGGGGTATGCTGAAAGACGACAAAGGGGAACCATTCAACGCGTGGGTAAAACCTAATCCAGAGAAAATGAAATTCGATTTTTTCAAATGGAACCCCGACAAGGCCAAGAAACAGGGGGCAGAAGTGAAACCTGCAGAAGAAAACAAAACGCAGGTAGCCGTAAACAACGAAGGCAAAACCAATGAAGCGACCAAAATCGTGAAGGAGCCATTAAAACAGGGACAGCAAAAGCCTACGGAAAACCAGTTTAAACAAGAAGAACACAGGCCTGCTGCAAAGAAAAGCGGTATCAAAATCTGAGTCCTGTTTTAAACCGTTCCGGCTGAAAACAACAAAAGAAAAGTTCAACCGGGAATGGCTATATTTACCACTGAATATACCGCTGCTTTCTTCGATACGCATAACATTTCTTTGTTTATTGATTGTTGGTGACGGATATTTTAGTGGTGCGCTCCGGGTGGGAACCCGGGGCGCTTTTGCCTGATATACCTTCCTTCTTTTCAACCACTAAATATCCGTTATCATGAGAAACAAGAAAAGTAAAACCGGACTGCAATTGTCTTATTATGGTTTATCCCTCCTTTCGTACCTGAAAGAGAATTTCCCCGACCGGGCCGGTAACACAACATTTATTGAAGAACGCGCAGATGCCGCAGCAGAAACGTACAGCAATGCTGTTAAAGATGGGCACACACCCATTGAGGCCGAAGAACTGGCTTCGAACGTACTTTTCCAAGGCCTGCACTTTTCTCCTTACAATACCCTTGTTAATTTACTTTGGAACGAATTCACAAACGAGATACCTGAAGAACGTACAAGAGAGATTGCCCTTCAAATCTTACCGCTTTGCAGTAAAGTTTTGGACAGATACACCCTTTCGGATGATTTTGAAGGCACTTCACAATACGATAAATTATATACAGAACTGACAGGTACCGTCGAAATACTGCTCGAAGATGGCTTACAATAAAAAGGAACACCTGCGGGCAAATATCGATGCGATAAAAACGGCGTTTACCTTAGAACGGGAGAACAGACAGGCAACAGCCGGGGAAAGTGAAATACTCGCCCGGTATTCCGGGTTCGGTGCAATCAAGGAAATACTCGAACCACTTCCTGCTAAAGGCACAACCAATCCCCTGATAAATGAATTGCATGATGTTTTACGCGAAAATACCCGCAATGATAAAGAATACAAACGCTATTTCGACGGCCTGAAAAACTCCATTCTGACGGCATTCTATACGCCACCGGAAGTCGTAAGTGTATTGGCAGAGACACTTAGTGACAGTGGTGTACATCCATCCCGCCTACTTGACCCAAGCGCCGGAACAGGTGTATTTGCCCTGGCTTTTAAAAAACTTTCGCTCAATACCGAAGTAAACTGTTTCGAGAAAGACCCCATAACCGGGATGATACTCAAACACCTTAACCCTGAAGATAAAGTAAGGATAGAGGGGTTTGAAAATATCGAAAAGAAATATGCCGGTTATTTTGATGTGGTGGCAAGCAATATCCCGTTCGGGGATGTGGCAGTATTTGACCCTGCCTTTTCATCCGGCAATGACCCGGCAAAGAAAATTGCCTCACGCTCCATCCACAATTACTTTTTCCTGAAATCGGTGGACATGCTGCGTCCGGGAGGTCTGGTGGCTTTCATTACCTCGCAGGGACTACTGAACGCCCCGGCAAACCGCCCGGTGAGGGAATACCTGATGGACAGCTGCGAACCGGTATCAGTTATCCGCCTGCCAAACAACCTGTTTTCAGAATATGCGGGAACTGAAGTTGGGAGCGATCTGATTGTTTTGCAGCGAAAAGATAAGAAAGCAGAATTTTCACAACGGCAAATGGATTTTATTGAATCCCGCAAGCTGTCGAACGGGATTTCCGTCAATAACCTGTTCCGGGACTTTTCGCGGGTGCTGCAAACAGATTCCAAAACCGACACCGACCTCTACGGGAAACCTGCCATTGTTTTTACCCATGGAGGGGGCATTGACGGAATGGACAAAGAGCTGAGGCAAATGCTAAAAGAAGATTTTTCCCGACATTTAGACTTGCAGTATTATCAATCCCATGCACAGAACACACCGGCACAACAGCCTGGTACCACCATCGAAATCAAACCGGCACTTGAATCAAATTTCAATGAACTCGATCCTTTTTGGCAAGCTATCGAGGATGATTGGTTCCCCGAAGAAAAAGAGTTTTGGGACAGAAAAACGGTAAGACCTGAAACTGAGAACAACGCCGTACCTGTAACGACCGAAGCCAAAGAGAAGATTCCAAGGCAACAGTCAACATCTTCAAGCCAAGGTACTCTTCTCGACACTGATGCCACCGCCAATAAAAAGAAGCCTGCCTTGAACTCCGCCCCCCAATCTGACACACAAGGGCAGTTGATTTCGCTGTATGATTTATTCGGACTTTCAGAGAAAGAACGGGACCAGCAAAAGCATTCGAACAGGAGAAGAATGCGACTGCCTCAAACGTCGGAACAGCAGGAAATTCCTTTTATGGAATGGCGGGAGCGCTTGCATTACGAAGGAATGCAAAAGAGAAAGCAATTGGAAAAAGAATCTCTTAAAAACAAGGAAGCACATTTGGTAAACGGTTCAGAAAAAGGAGAACAGCCGAAAAGCATAGAACGAGAACAGGAGCAGCGAGAACGGGAGGAAGCAATAAAACCAGTGCCGTTCAAAACTGAATTGTTACCTCATTACCGGGAAGGTTCACTGGTATCCGACCAGAGCAACCGTATCGGCTATTTAAGGGATATCGAAGGTTTGCAACCCATGTTCCATCCCTTGGATATAAATAGCACCCAAAAGCAGAAAGTATCCTTATACATCGAAATACGGGACACTTATCACCACCTGTACCGTAACGAAGCCGAGCGGCATGAAGCCAATCCCGCCCTGCGCGAAATGCTGAACCATCTGTACGATAATTTTTCCTTTTGGTTTGGATTGCTAAATGACAAGAAAAACCTCGACCTGATTAAGATGGATGCGCGGGGAACTGAGATTTTATCGTTGGAACGTTACATTGACGGAAAAGCGGTAAAAGCCGATATTTTCAACCATCCGGTAGCGTTCAATCCCAACGAGCTTACCTCTGTTGAAACACCACACGAAGCGCTGGCTGCTTCGCTTAACAAATATGCCGGGGTAAACCTGGGCTATATGGCTTCACTGACCGGCAACACGGTGGATGACCTGAAAGAAGAATTAAAGAGAACGGTTTATTTCAATCCAATGACTGGCGGGTACGAGGTGGCTGATAAATTTATTTCGGGAAATGTTATTTCAAAAGCCGAAGAAGCAGAACGTTTCCTTGAACGAAATCCGGGAAACTTTGAGGCAGAAGAATCGTTACGTGCCCTACGGGAAGCCATTCCAAAACCCATTGCCTTCGACGACCTTGATTTTAATTTTGGTGAACGCTGGATTCCAACAGGTATCTATAACAAATATGCTTCGCACCTTTTCGATACCGAAGTCAACATCCATTACGCCTCCAGCCGTGATGAGTTCAGCGTTCAATCCGACTATTCAAATGTAAAAATTACCGACCAGTATGCTGTAAAATCGCAAAGCCGGACATATAACGGGCTTGCCCTGATGAAGCACGCTTTACAGAACACTTCGCCAAACATTACAAAAACAATCTTAGTGAACGGCGAAGAAGTAAAGGTTCGGGACGGAGAAGCCATCCAGTTGGCCAACACCCGTATCGATGAGATACGAAACGGGTTCTCCGACTGGCTACGGGAACAATCGCCGGAGTTCAAAGACCGGCTGGCCGGTTTGTATAACCGCACCTTCAACTGTTTTGTCCGCCCTGCCTACGACGGTTCACACCAGAGTTTTCCCGGACTTGACCTGAAAGGGCTGGGCATTGACAGTCTTTATAGAAGCCAGAAAGATGCCATATGGATGGATAAACTCAACGGAGGCGGAATTTGCGACCACGAGGTAGGTGGTGGGAAAACGCTCATCATGTGTTGCGGGGCGTATGAAAAGAAACGCCTCGGGCTGGTCAACAAACCGATGATTACAGGTTTGAAAGCCAACATCCACGAGATTGCCAAAACATTCTGTACGGCCTATCCCAATGCCCGTGTCCTGTATCCGGGCAAGGAGGATTTTACACCCAAAAACCGGCAACGGATTTTCAACGAGATAAAGAATAACGACTGGGATGCTGTAATTCTCACTCACGAACAATTTGGTATGATTCCGCAGTCGCCGGAGGTCCAGCGCGATATTTTACAGGCAGAACTCGACAGTGTGGAGGAAAACCTCGAAGTCCTCAAACGGCAGGGCAAAGAAGTTTCACGTGCCATGCTGAAAGGCTGTGTGAAACGTAAACTGAACCTGGAAGCCAAGCTCAAACAAATTACATTCAACATTGAAAACCGGAAGGACGATGCAGTGGATTTTCGCCTGATGGGGATTGACCATTTGTATGTGGATGAATCGCACAAATTCAAGAACCTGACCTTTAACACCCGGCATGACCGGGTAGCAGGTTTGGGCAATCCCGAAGGCAGCCAGCGTGCACTCAATATGCTTTTTGCACTTCGCACCATACAGGACTGCACCGGCAGGGATTTGGGTGCAACCTTCCTTTCAGGAACCACCATTTCAAATTCGTTAACGGAATTGTACCTGTTGTTTAAATACCTGCGGCCAAAAGAGCTGGAACGGCAGAACATCAAAACATTCGATGCGTGGGCAGCTATTTTCGCCAAGAAAAGCATCGACTACGAATTTTCGGTAACCAATGAAATCGTACAAAAAGAGCGTTTCCGGTATTTCATTAAAGTGCCGGAACTGGCACAGTTCTATGCCGAGATTACCGATTACCGGACAGCTGCTGATATTGGTATCGACCGCCCAAAAAAAAATGAAATCCTGCACAACATTCCGCCAACACCCGACCAGGTTGATTTTATAAACCGGCTGGTACAGTTTGCCAAAACAGGCGATGCAACATTGTTGTTTCGTGCCCCACTGAATGAGCGGGAAGAAAAGGCAAAAATGCTGATTGCAACGGATTATGCCCGAAAAATGTCGCTGGATATGCGTATGGTCGATTCCCGCTTTGACGACCATATCGACAACAAAGCAAGCCATTGTGCCCGAATGATTGACGGCTATTACAGGAAATACAACGGACATAAAGGAACACAGTTTGTGTTCAGTGACCTGGGAACCTATAAACCGGGAGAATGGAACGCTTACAGCGAAATTAAACGTAAACTGGTTGAAAACCATAACATTCCGGCACATGAAATCCGTTTTATACAGGAAGCAAAAACAGAAAAAGCCCGAAAGATGATGATAGCCGATATGAACAACGGAAGAATCCGGGTGATGTTTGGTTCTACTGAAATGCTGGGAACAGGCGTAAACGCCCAGAAACGTGCTGTAGCCGTTCATCATTTGGACTGCCCATGGCGTCCGTCGGATTTGGAACAGCGCGATGGAAGGGCGATACGTAAGGGCAATGAAATAGCCAAATCGGTTGCAGGAAACCAGGTGGATGTTATTCTTTATGCCGTGGAAAAATCATTGGATGCCTATAAGTTTGGCTTGCTACATAACAAACAGCTTTTTATCCGCCAGTTAAAAAACAACAATTTGGGATGCCGTACCATTGACGAAGGGGCAATAGACGAAAAAAGCGGTATGAACTTTTCAGAATATGTGGCCATTTTATCGGGCAATACGGAACTGCTGGAAAAAGCAAGGCTGGAAAAGAAAATTGCGGCCCTTGAAAGCGAACACCAGGCATTTGTCAGGGGAAAGTCTTCAAGCCGGTACAAGCTGGAGAATAATACACAAACGGTGGAAAGGAATAAAGGGCTTATTGAGCGTATTTCCAAAGATATGGCAAACTTCAAATCCCGCGTTCAGACCAACGAAGACGGTTCCTACTGTAACCCGGTACAATTGGACGGCGTTACCGGTAGCGATTTCAAGATAATTGGGAAAAAGCTAAATGAGATTGCCGGTACTGCCAATACTCATGGCGCACACGAGCCAATCGGAAACTTGTATGGCTTCACGCTTTATGTGAAAAGCGAAACGGCCCATAAAGACGGTCTCGATTTCATTCAGAACCGCTTCTCTGTCCGTGGTGAGGGAGAAATCTATTACCAATACAACAACGGGCAGATGGCTGTTGACCCAAAGCTGGCTTCCCAAAACTTTCTGCATGCTTTGGTGGAAAATATGCCACGACTGTTAGAACGTTATAAGGCAGATAACGAAAAACTGTCAAGAGATATTCCTGTACTCAAGGAGGTAGTGGAAAGTACCTGGAAACGGGAACCGGAACTTGCAGCGCTAAAGTCAGAACTTGTATCACTGGAACGAAAAATTGAGCAGTCGTTGAAATCATCGGGTGAATCGGTAGGGCAAATTTCCGTTCCGGCAAATGGAACTGTAAGCAAGCAGCTACCTCCTCCGGAAAAGAATAACCTGGAAGATTCACCTAAGGTACCGGAACGTTCACAGAAAATTGCTGAATCTTCAAACGGAAAAATTATTCCCGGTATTGGTCATTTGATGAAAACAGATAATCCTATTGTTTCTAAACGCTTGAAAATATAGCTTACAACGAAAAAAGCCAGTACTGTAAAGTTGATACCGGCACTTTTCTTTTAACTTCCCTACCCGCACCGTTTAACAACGAAGCGGGTAAAGCAAAAACAAACAGCTCATTTTTTATCTTTCCGATTGCGCTTGCTATGAAAACGGCTAAAATGGGTTTCAATGAATTTTACGACATCGGATTCTTTATAAAAAGTCTTGTGGTAAATCATTTGAAAGGGTAATTCACCTGACGAACGATAGCGTTGCAATGTTCGTTTGCTAACGTTAAGCATCCGGCAAACATCATAGTTATCCAGTAATTTTTCGCCATCAAATAATGGGACTTCCTCACCGGAATCGTCCAGTTTGTTGACGACCTCATCCAGCCTTGAATTTAATCGCTGCATCCAGCCCTCAAAATATTCCTTATCTATAAACATGACAGTAACTCATTGAATTACTGCGAAATTATGGACTATCCATTTGGCTGATAAGGAAGTCGGTATCGGTACTTTTACTTCAAATTACTTCTGGCTAATAACCAATGGTTTACGGGGCTGGTTTTAAGGGAAACAGCAATAAATCAATGAAGAAATACTCGGTATCGGGTAATTGATGCCAAAATTGGCCCATTTTTATCTTGTAGATTGGAAAATTAGAGGTAACAAGCAAACAATACCGTTAAATACCGAAGTCGGTACTTAATTTTTTCTGCCCATACGCCTGAGCAATGCTTCTTTCAGTTTATCCAAAAATGGGGTAGGTACATTCCGGATTTTCATATCACTGAACGCTCGGGAGAGGTTTCTATCAAGCCGGATATTGAAAACGTTTTGGATATAATCGGATAATTGCGTTAATGGCACGTCTCCGAAGGTATTGTCACTATCCCAGGAATATAGCTGTTCCAACAGGTCCGTTTTTGTCCCCATCCAGGTCAGTTTAATTAACGGAAATCCTGAAGGGAGGCTTGCCCCATTGCCATTCAACCGTTCTATCTCCTGCATCAGGTAAGCCAAAAGCATGTCGTTGGACAATATTTTTGCCACCTTAAAATCGTAGTTGGTGGAAAAATTCGGGTCCAGTTCATAATAAAATGTTTCCAGGTATTGTTCCGTATCCATTTTCCTACGTAAAAAATACAAAGAATCCAGATGGGTAGCGCCTGAGCGAAAGTAACGGATAAAGTCCAGACGTTTAGCGTTATAGTTGTTTATTTCATTTAATTCTTCAATCAGGTACTCCTTTTGATTTTCTACACCCGCCGGGCGGTTCATCTCGATATTATACAATTTTCTGTAATAAATCAGGCGATAACATAGTTTGGGCTTGATTTCTTTGAAAAAAGTAATTTCTTCCTGTTCATTTTTAAATTGATAGGATAGAATAAAAGTTTTTAGCCGGTCGAATGCCCCGGCTAGGACATGAGAAGCTTCCAACGATTTTTTCAGGATATTGCTATCTGATGATTCGATGCAGTCTATTGCTTCATCCGTTTCCTTTCGCAGTTTGGCTACGTATTCAAGCACGTTTCAGGTATTTTCCGGTACAAACACTTCTTTATATTGCATAGCTCGCATTGGTACTCGCGGTACTGCACGTTAGCTCCAACCCCGATCAGTCCGCTGATGGACTTTATAGGGCTCATCAAGGCAGAACCCGTGAGGCTGACCCCGCAGGCGCTCCCGTTAAAAAGGTCAAACAGCTTGCGCTGGTCTGTTATCGGCCACTGGCAGTACCCCGGGCTATATCGGTTGGTCAATTTCTGTCCCGACTTTCGGGCTTCTTCTCCCAGCCGGGCCTGCATGGCATCCCCGGCGGCTTCCGCAATATACGAGCCCAGCACATCGTACACATAACCCAGCGCCGGGTCTTCACCTTTAAGCAGGGCTTTTGCCCTTCGGTTGACCGTCTCACCGGCTGTGCAAATAAAAAATGCGATCTGCCCGCTGCCGGCAATTTCATGCCTGATCGTTTTTCCAACCTTAAAAGTAATTCCTTCAACGGTCAATTCCGACTTTTTTTCACCCGGTACTATCCTGTCCCTGACCGTGTAAGTCGCCCTGATATCATTGAGCCCTTCGGCAAATTGCCATGCCTCGTCCAGGTAGCTGTCAAACGGTTCAGGAGCCACACCCGGAAACCCCAGCGTAGCGCTGACCTGAGAGCGGTCGATAACCAACTCGTTGAACGTGAATGAAAATTCTTTAATCATCTGTTGCAATATTTTTCAAATAAGCCCTGAAGCCCAAGTTCCTTTAAACGGGCGCCTATAACGACAAACTCCGTAGGCCCTGACATGTCCGGTACCGGGTGCAGACAGTAGTCGTCAAACGTTCCCTGGATAAAAACACCCTGGGTTGCGCTTATGCGGACAAAACCTTTACAACGGACAGCATGGCCTTTAAACTCTTCGATAAATGCCGGAAGCCCCTCCTGTTTGATCTCCCTGCTTGTTTTAACCACCACTGACTCCAGGCCGGGCAGGGGATAAACCGGACTGTTGCCTGTTTCTTCGGGATACAGCTTGATGGCTTTTTTTATCGTGTCTATGTTAATTTGGGCATAGGCGCTTTCAATGACCCGTGCAAAAGGGTTAAGCCTTTTTACCGCTGCGGTTACCTCGCCTGCATTTTCGCCCGCCAGGTCTTTTTTATTGACAATGACGGTATCGGCAATGCGCAACTGGCTGGCTATCCTTTGTTGGAAAGCGTTCGACCGAAGATAGTTCCGTGCGTCTGTAATGGCCCAGACATGCCCCAGGTACACTTTGCCCCTTAATGGTCCCCCTTCGAGGATCTGCCCTACCGAAACCGGGTCGGACATGCCCGAGGCTTCCATGATCAGTTCATCCGGTTTTACGCGCTCTATAAATTCAGCAAGTGATTTGACAAAAGATCCCAAAAGGCAAACACAAAACACCGAACCGTTGTTGACTTCCATCACCTTATAACCTGCGAACTCCTGAAGTTCCCTCCCGTCAACATTGACAGGAGAGAACTCATTTTGAATAATTGCGGTATTGCCTGTGTTTCCTTTTGTCCGCAGGTAATGTTTCAGGAAGGTCGTTTTACCGCTGCCCAAAAAACCGGTAACCAGGTGGAGTGGGATGCTCATACATGCAAGGCTTTTTCGATTGCCTTTTCTATTTCAGCGCGGGGAGGTATCCGGCTGATAAAGCTTACCTTCCCGTTAATGCAGGTGGTTGGAACGTTTTGGACACCCAAAGCCAGCATCATACGGATCCCGTTAACGTCTTTGATTTTATGCTCGTTAATGATAACCTTCCCGTCAAAGCCGGACGAGGCCTGCTTCACGGCTTCGACCATATACTGGCAGGGGGCGCAGGAAGCCGAATCAAGGGTAATGATATCGACAACCACTTTGCCATCAACCCAATGCCCTTCCAGGTCCAGGGGCAGAAGCGACGATGTGTGCTCCATCTCCCGTGCTACCTGGCGGGCATATTCATCATGTGCTACTTCTGTTACGGCCTGCAGGTTTTCTACCGGGGTATCCATCGGCAAATCACAGCCCGGTGCCAGGATAAAACCTTTGTTACCGCCCAAATCAAGACAGTTAACAGCTTCTTTTTTAGAGTTAAGTTCATCACCCAGCAACAGGACGCTGGTCAGCTTCAGGTTCCCTCCAAAGCTGATCCCTTTTTCCAAGGCTATGTCCTTCACATAATCCAACGGGATATTCTCATCAATGGAGATGTTGTCCGGACGACATCCGCACATTACTTCAATATTCTGCTGTGCATGGCCACAAACAAAAAACGAACTGTATTTTTTCTGCAGCCGGACGAAATCAAAAATCCCGCGTGCATAAGGGCTGACAAATGTTTCGAACGACACCGGGTCGATCTGGCTGGTCATCGGGTCAACCACGGCGATCACGTCACAACCGGCCTCCAAAAGCATTTCCGAATGTTTGATCCCAACGCGCATGCAAAAGTCCATGACCCCTTGCACATAATCCGGGGCTTCGAATAGTTTCATGAAAATTTCGGTGCCCAACAGGTGCAAGGCCAGCGTGAAGGGCCCGGTAATCAATCCATACAAAGCCAGGTTCGGATATTTTTGGCGCAATATCTCTGCCGCTTCCAATACAACCGGGATCCGTCCATCGGTTTTACCGGGCAAATGTAGTGAACTTAGCCCAACACCATCGGCCAGCGGGTGGGAGACAACGGCCGGCGGGTTCTCCTTGCTCCAGACCAGCTTGCAGCCCAGGATTTCTGCCTCGATCTGAAGGTCAAATGCAACGGGGACCCCATCCGGCTTATACAGTTCAACCGCTTTGCTGATCCCGTCAACAATGTTTTTTGAAGATTTCAGGTAGGCTTCTGCATCCACACCAACCAGCTTGCCGCCGTGAACGCCCACAAATGGCACCCAGGGGGCCCGTTCCGTTTCTTCCAACCGAAAAACTTTTTCAATCAGTTTCAATCCATCCATGGTCAGGCAACTTTCGCGTTTAAAAATTCCACTACCCCCTGGGGATCGGGCGAATAGGCATCTGCGCCTATCTTCGCGCAAAATTCGTGGTTTACCGGGGCGCCACCAATCGTTACCAGGGTGCCGGGGGCTACCTCCTTAATTTCTTTCGTAATCCTTTCCATGTTCACCATTGTCGTGGTCAGCAGCGCTGAAAGGCCAACGACCGCCCCCGGGTTTTCGTTCAAGGCTGTAATGAATTTTTCCGAACTGACATCGGTACCAAGGTCAATGACCTTATACCCGTTTCCTTCCACCATCATGGCGACCAGGTTTTTGCCAATATCGTGCAGGTCACCCAGCACCGTGCCGATAATGAAGGTGCCTTTTTGTTTAGCTTCCCCGGAGGCAAAATACGGCTTCAGGTGGACCATGGCGGTGCCCATGGCTTTGGCCGACATGAGCACCTGGGGTACAAATACCTTGTTTTCGCGGAATTTTATGCCAACGCGCTCCATGCCGGGCATCAGCCCTTCGGTAAGGATTTCCTGGGCGCCGGCGCCCACGTCCAGCAACTGGCGGGCGATCTCGTCCGCCCCGGCCTGTCCCTTCATTTGGGGAGGGAACGGGGAGGCCTGGTTAATTTTGCCAAACTCGATGCATTCGGCTAATTTTTGTAATAATTCGTGTTTCATGATCGAATTTTTGGATTTTTTTAACTTTTATTTTTCTATAAACTAATATTTTCCGTACTCCTGCAAGGTATCCCACATAGCCCAAAAGTTCTCAGGCGAAACATCGTCCTGGATATTATGCACCGGGGCAAATACAAAACCTCCTCCAGGGCCAAGGATGTCGATAATTTGTCTGACCTGGTCTGCCACCTGTTGAGGGGTACCGTTATTAAGCGTGGTTTGGGTATCGACCCCGCCCCCCCAAAAGGTGAGCACATCGCCAAAATCCTTTTTCAGTCCTTTTAAATCCATTCCGGCAGCGGTAAATTGAACAGGATTCAAAATATCAAGTCCTGCTTCAATCAAATCGGGAATTATTTCTTTGATTGATCCACAACTGTGCATGAAGGTTTTAACATGGGGTAACCTTTTTTTTACATGCGTAAAAATGGTTTTAAAGTGTGGGATGACCATTTGCCGTAAAGTATCCGGGTCAAGAATGGTCGTAGACTGAGAACCCAGATCATCACATTCGGAAATCACCGTAATCTTTTTGTCATTCCCGGTCTCTATTGCCCAATCTATAACAGCATCCCAATAGCGGAGCTTATCCTCAACGATCGTGTGAAACAATGCATCAACCCCTTCAGGATCAATCATTGTATCCATGAACCAGTTTTCATATCCACGGATGCGAAGACTATTTTCTGTCAACCCGGCGGTATTCCGGTCGGCTATCACGCAAAAATCACCCGCTTTTTTTATCTGTTCATTTAAGTTATCACGAAGGACCGCAACATAACTGTCCCAGTCAGGCCGCGGAAGCAGGTTTAGGGATCCGGATAAAGTTTCAGCCTTTTCAATTGGCGACGAGATCAAATTAAAATAAATATCATTCCCTTTTTCAAACCGCCAGTCACATCCATAAAAATCGGTCACTTCGATAATATCGCCTGACACCCTTTTTGTATTCCTGTAATTTGGAATACGTTGAGCCCCAATTCGCCTTGTATCCGATTTTAAAAACGACAAATTCTCATCAGTAGGGGTGACAATCTGTTGAATGGGGTCAATTTCGTCATCTCCAATTTCGGTTGAAAGCCCGCGGAATTTCATTGCCCGCAAATAAGCATTCCTTGTAATCGCTGTTACCGTTGTTCCGGCCAAATCGTATGGAATGCGGTCGGGCTCTTTGTGTGCCAATGTTGTTAGAATTCTTTCTCTACTGTTCATTTCTTATCTTAAATAATTATTGTTTTGATTTTTGGTACGAGCAAATGGACGACCAGCAAGGCAATCAGGTATCCTGTGCCCGCGATGGCAAAGGGGACAGCATAACCGTCAACTCCCACGTCCTGCAAGATCCTGCCAACCCCGTAAGCAACAATTGCACCCCCTACGGCCCCGGCAAAGCCGCCAAACCCGGCAACGGAAGCAGTCGCCCTTTTGGGGAAAATATCTGACATCAGGCTGAAAACATTGGCCGACCATCCACAATGCCCTCCCGCGGCAAGAGCGATCAGCCCGACTGCCAGCCACATGTTTGATGTATGCGGGACTAAAACCACGGGTACGGCAAACAACGCGCAGGCCAACAAACTCAGTTTACGGCCTTTGTTCAATCCGAACCCCACCTTCATGAGTTTGGAGGAAAGCCAGCCCAGGGCGATCCCCAACCCCCAAGATACCAGGTAAATCGTGAAAAAAGGCAGACCGATCTCCTTTAGGTTTAACCCAAACTTTTCGTTCAGAAATTTAGCTCCCCAAAACAGGTAAAACCACCAGATCGGATCGGCCATAAACTTGGCAACGGCGATCGCCCAGGCGCCGCGATGTGGCAAAATATCTTTCCACTTTACGTTCGTGGTATTTTCTTCCGGATCGCTATCTGAATTAATATATTGGAGTTCTTCCGGTGAAACCCGGGAACTTTGTTCCGGCCTCCGGAAATATTTCAACCAAAGGAGAACCCAAACTAAACTAATTGGGAACGTCCATAAAAAACCGGTACGCCAATCTTCAAAACCAATCACGAGCGCCGGGATCACTAAAGGGGCGATAATCGTTCCCATGTTAGCGCCACCATTAAAAATCCCGACAGCCAACGCCCGGTCTTTTTTAGGGAACCATTCGGCAACGGCTTTAATGGCCGATGGAAAATTTCCTGATTGTCCCACGGCCAGGCTGAAACGGGCTACGGCAAATCCAACCCATGAACGTGAAAGCGCGTGCCCTAAGGTCGCCAGGCTCCAAATCCCGATCGAAAGAATGTACCCCTTCCGTGTGCCTATTGTATCGATGATTTTTCCCATCAGGATAAAACAAATGGCATAGGCGATCATAAAAACGCTGTTAATAATGCCGTACTGTTCTTCGGACCAGCCAATGCTTTTTTGCAGGTCGGGCGCCAAAATGCCCAAAGCAGAGCGGTCGATGTATAAAATGGTGGTGGCAATAAAAAGCAGGGACAAGATGGCCCAGCGGAAGTTGGTTGCCGGTTTTTGATTTTTACCCATTTTTAATATTTATATGGTTTCACAATGTCCTGATTTAACTTTTCCATTTGTTCCTTCGATAAACTGACCGATAAAGCTTGCAGGTTTTCTTCCATTTGCACTACGGAACTGCCTGTTGCCATTGGAATTATCCGGGGTGAATTTTGTATCATCCAGGCCAATACTACCGCGTTAGGCGATACTTTCAGGTCATTGGCCATTTCTTTTAATGTTTTCATTTTTAATTCGTTTGTTACGCTTTGATAGTGAACGGCAAGCGGGACATCCTCCCGGACATACCCGCCTCCAAGCAGGGGGGAATAAGCCATAACTGATATCTTTTTCCTGGTACAAAATTCTTCGGTCTCAGGGGTTAACAAAAGCTGTGTGCCAAAATTTGCCCGCAATGATGGCTCCAGATAAGTATGTCTCTGCTGGATACAGCAAAATCCTTCCCAACCCTGAAGATGCGCTACGGCATTCGCTTCTGATAACTGCCACGCATAAAAATTGCTCGCTCCCGCGAACCGGATTTTTCCGGTTTTTTTGAGCAGATAAAATGCCTCCATAAATTCTTCGGGCGGGGTACCGGCATCGTAAGCATGGGCGTAGTAGAGGTCGATGGTTTCAGCGCCCAGCCGTTTCAGGCTTTTTTCGCATTCCGAAAGAATAATTTCTTTTTTCAGGGAGCGGGGAATGTTACCATACGGGAATCCAACTTTCGATGATAGGAACAGTTGTTGCCTGTTACCCTTTTCTTTCATCCATTTGCCAATCAATGCTTCGCTTTCGCCACCCATGAACCCCGGTACCCAACTGGCATATTTGTTGGCTGTATCCAGAAAAGAACCGCCGTGCCCGGTGTAACAATCAAGAATTTTAAAAGATGCCGGTTCATCAACCCTTGTCCCGAAATACATGGTGCCCAATCCCATGCAGCTAACCTGTTCCCCGGTATTTCCTAATTCGGCCTTCTTCATGTCCTTTATTCCGAGAATAACCGGTAAACTTCACTGGCTGCAGATAAAAAGGCGCCGACTCCGTAAGAAGCGGTATGATCGTACGAAACGGCATCAGGGGCGTCGCCAACCCGCTGTACATATCCAAGTTTTCCATCGGGATGCACGCTTTTTACGAGCACGCCCCAGGCTTTTTCAACTGAAGGAAGATATTCTTCCCTGTTCAAATAACCGTTATTGATCCCGTAAGCCAACGCGTAACAAATAAACCCGGTACCGCTGGTCTCAACCCCTCCATAGTGTGTGGCATCCAGCAGGCTGGAAGACCAATGCCCTTCCGGTTGCTGAATTTCTTTCATTCGTGAACACATTTCTTTATACAGGTTTTCGTAAAATGGCCGGTGCGGGTAGTCTTCCGGCATGGATTGCAGAATTTTTACCAGGCCGGCAATCACCCAGCCATTGCCCCGCGCCCAGAAAATTTTCTTTCCTGATGGTGAACGTTGATTAAAAAAACGGTCGTCCCTGAAAAAAAGCCTTTCATCTTCATCATACAAATAGTCATAAGTAATTTTATACAACTCGTGCATTTTGTCGAGATACCGTATTTCCCCTGTCGCTTCGGCGTATTTGGCAAAGGTGGGAGGGGCCATATACAAGGCATCGCACCAGCTCCACCAGCTCCACCAATATTTGTTCCCTTCGAAGGTTACGTCAGGTCCCGTTGGGTGCCTGTCGAAATAAGCAGCCAGGCCAAATCCAATCATTTTAATCATGTCAGGATCCTTTTTTATCCTGTATAAATCGATATACATGTGGCCGATGCACAACACATTGGCGTCCCATAACCTTGGACGGATGCTCCATTGATATTCTTTTCCCATGTCCAGCATTGCATCAAGATATTGATTTTGAGGCGATACCCGGTACCAATCCATCAGGCCTGAATAAAAAGCGCCATATTCCCAGTCCAAAAAATATTGCCCATACTGGTGGGGCGAAGGCCAGGTCCACCAATCGTTTTCAGGTAAGTTGGATAATTGCCAGGCAGTAACCTTTCCTGTTATTTCCTTTATCGACTCCCGGGAAACTGATTTAGCGCTTCCGGGAAAAAATCCCGCGAATACAAATAGCAAAAAAGTAATATTCTTAAATTTCATTTCAGTATTTTCAGTATTTATAATGAGTTTCTAATAGTAACTTCCGGGATAAATAATTTTTCAATATGGACCGGATTGGAAATAAAATCAGCGATTGCATTCCCCATTTGGACAAAATCCACACTGATCACGGTGATCCCGTTCCTGATGATTTCTTTCATGGGGGTTTCGTTGTATGAAAGAATGCCAAATTCCTTTCCTGTCTGAAACCCGGTTTCTTCCCCTATCTTTATTAATGAGATCAAATCAATATCTTCGATCACCCAAAAAGCGGTTCCTGGTTTAACAAGGTGTTTATTGATTCTATTTTCAATATTCCATACAATTCCTGTTTCGTTGCAAAATTCGACAAACGTGTTTTTTATTTCCTCAGGATGCCCTTTCCCAACGGGCAATACCAGTATGAACCGTTCATATTTCATCAGATATTTTTTCAACTTTTTCAGGGATTGCTTTAACCCTGCATTAAAATCCTGGTAAAGAGAGGCGCTTCCGTCCACAACCGGCGGCCGGATGATCTGCAAAAGTTTTTTCCGGGGAATCCGCGATAATAATGTCTTCACGTTGGGGTGATCAAAACCTGTTATTACATACAGGCCATATCCTCCCAGATTTTCCTGCAATACCGATTTAAAGGCTTTTGGATTGCAATGATGAAAGTACAGGTCAATCGTGATGGAAGGATCTTTGAGGTTATCTATAATCTGGTTATATAAAATTTCATGGTAAGAGTAGAACCCCGTGAGAAAGAGAAAAACCTTTAATTCGCGCTTAATATTATCGTCCCTGACAAAATACCCGACCTTGTCTTCCGACACGATGATACCCCGATCTTTCAAAATATCTAACGCTTTTACAATGGTCATCCTGGCAACCCCCAGCCTTTGAATTAATTTATTGACAGAAGGAAGCCGGTCTCCTTTTGATAAAGCATTATCGTCAATGGCAGATAAAATTCCCTCTACAATCCAGTCTTTTTTTGACCTTACCGGCTGTTCTTGCTTGATATAGTCGAAAATATCGGGCATAATTATATTCTGTTCTACTTTTCAAAGATACAACGTACAGGCTCTTAATGCTTTTTGTATATAATAGAATTCGATTAATAGAATAGCTATTTAGAATAGGTTTAAACAGTTCGGCCACAGACGAGATAACATACTTGTGGTCCCGGAACCTTTTGTGTACGCGTTTTTCATGTAGAAAATCCGGATTATTTTCCCCTGTCGGGGAATATCATCTGGCTGACATAGATATCCTGGAAATTGGGGTCGCCTTCCAGGTTGATGTGACGAACCTTTTCAAGTATTTCCCCGATCAACCCGTTATTTTGGTATAAAAACATTTTGGCCCCGATCAGCGCGGTGTTGCCCATTTTGCGGATCTTTTCGCTATCCGGTCCGATCATTCCCGTTTCCACAACATGGTGGGCATTAATGTAACTTCCAAACCCGCCCGCGATGTAGATTTCATCAATTTCGTGAAGGCCAATGGAAAGTTTTCCGGCAAGAATCTCAAGCCCGGCTGCAATGGCTGCCTTGGCCAACTGGAATTCATAGATATCTTTTTGGGTGAGTTTAACTTTCCCTGTGACAACAATGTTTTCCTCTCCGGAATTAATTTCCCCAAACATGCCAATTACTCCCAATTCCCGGAAGATCGCAACGGCGTCGATGAGGGCGCTGCCGCAAATGCCTTTGGGTTCCGTATTGCCGATCACCGTTGCATGGATTTTGCCGGACTCCAGGCTGAGCGAAGAAATTGCCCCGGTGACCGCACGCATGCCCATAGAAATATTGGCCCCTTCAAATGCCGGGCCCGCAGCCGTCGAAGCACAAACAATGTGTTCGCTGTTGCCAACGACTATTTCCCCGTTGGTCCCCAGATCGATCAGGGCAGTGTATTGTTTTGTCCTGTGCAAACCGGTCGCGGCGATCCCGGCCAAAATATCGCTCCCGACAAAACTTCCAATGGAAGGCGTAAATTCTATCCGGCATTCACATGGCAAGTCCAAGCCCAGGTCGGAGGGATTGAAAACTTTCCCGCCCAGGTCACTAACGTGAAAAGGATAGACAGAAAGAGGCGCTACATCCTGCCCGCTGAAGATCAGTTGCATGGCCGTGTTCCCGACCAGGACGATCTTTCCCGGGCCGGCCTGATGCTGATTGAGCATTTTCCCGATCATCCCGCCAATGGCTGTACGGACAGCCTGCGTCATTTCAACGGCATGTCCGTCCAGGCAAGCCTGTATCCGGGAAATCAGGTCGGCGCCATATCTCACCTGGGGGTTCAACATGGTTTCAACAGCCAGCACTTTTGCGGACCTTAAATCAACGAGCTGGGCGACAAGCGTTGTTGTCCCAAGATCGACAGCAACCCCGAAACCGTCCCCCGGCTCAAATTCAAAATCACTCTCATCGGCCAAAATGAGATGGTCAAATTGCTCTACCTCCAGTACCAGCGGACCGGTGCAAAAA
Organism: Gaoshiqia sp. US2; assembly: GCF_059705485.1. Lineage (NCBI taxonomy): Bacteria > Pseudomonadati > Bacteroidota > Bacteroidia > Marinilabiliales > Prolixibacteraceae > Gaoshiqia > Gaoshiqia sp. US2. Next base: position 257,319 of record NZ_AP048550.1, read on the forward strand.
CTCAGGCAGGCCAGACGCCACTCAGGCGAAAGTCCCAACTGGTCAAGCTTGCGGTGGTGCGCTTCGGTCATTTCGACCTCACCCTCGAGCAGCCTGACCCGGCATTTCCCGCAAGTCCCTTTTCCCCCGCAGGGAAATTCAATGCCATATTCGTGTAAAACGTCGATCAGCGGCGTCCGGTCATTGACTTTCAGTTCTTTTCCGAGCGGCAACAGGCGAATGGTGTGTTTTTTCATCGGTTGACAGGTTTATGAATTGTATTTATCGGGAAAACGGTAAATCTAAGCAATTTCAACGCTGCTATAAAGTTTTTTCGGTACCACGTTACCCTGTAAACCAATCATCTGAAAATTTATTTGCCTGTCGTCCGCCTGACTCCCGCACCAGTACCAGAAGATTCATATCCATGTCCTGAGCTGCTTCAACGGTATGACCCGACAAGGAGTAATTAAACAGCAACCAGCCATTTCTGGTGTGGACATATCCCTTTGCCCTGACAATGCTTTTATCATTTTTTATTTTCTTCAGCAATTGTTCAGGGTCGAGAATTTTGCTCCCGTCCAATGAAAAGCTTTCTTCGCGGTATTGCACGCCTTTCTGGCCGTTGAAATAGAAAATGTCCCCAGGCCTGCTCCCTGCGTTTTCAGGACTGCCTCCGGGGCCGCCGGCAGCCAATATTTCCGGACTGGCACTGACATTGGCAAGCAGGGTCTTCCCCGGGAAATCCTGATTGAACTTCGCCATCAGGCGGGATGACTGTGCTTCGTCCATCAGATCCGTCTTGCTGAAAACGATCCTGTCAGCATGGATGATCTGGTTTTTATAAACAGGGACCAACTGCAACCGCGGATTTTCATACGCGGCAAGGTCCACCAGACAGGTTACCGGCATCAGGGATAGGCCGGGACTGTTTGAAACAATTTCCCTGACCATATCGGCTCCTCCTAGGCCCGTGGGCTCGATAATGATCCGGTTGTATTTGTTTTCCCGGATAATTTTATCCAGGTTTTCCAGAAAATACAATTTGGAAGAACAACAAATACAGCCGCCGGAAATTTCAAAAACCCCTTCTGCCTGTGACCTTCCGGAACCCAGCGTTTGGCTGTCAACCGAAACCTTTCCGAATTCATTCACGATAATGGCCCATTTTTCACCGGTTGGCCGCCGTTCCAGGAGCTTAATGATGTACGTGGTTTTCCCCGCGCCTAAAAATCCGGTGATCAGATGTACAGGGATACTTTTCATAACAGAAATCCCGGTATTTTTTCGCCGGGCCTTTTATTAATTTTTACAGTCCGTATTCCGACAGAATGAACTTGTTTTGGTCAACCAGGGGCAACATCATTTCCACGAATTCGCTTTCATCATCAGGGATGCTGCCCAGCTCATCGTGAAGGATTGGCAAATACGCCGTTTCCATTTCCGAAAGTTTCATTTGTCCCGACTGCAATGCTTCTTCAATAATATCAAGCGCTGCCATCGCCCCGTTCCGCGCATTGGAAACATACGACTCCCCTTTAATCAATTCCCGGGAGATGCGGATCACGTTTTCGGGGGCGAGGATCAATGCCTGCGGATCGGTGTACATGTCAGAGCCTACCAATAATTGCTGCAGGACGGCACAGTGATTTTTTCCTGTCCTGAGGGCCTCATTCATTAAGCGGGCATCATATTCCAATTGTTCCATATAAGCCGTAGGGGCCATTCCTGAAAGTAATTTGATATTTTGTACCGATTCGTTGCTCCACAAATCGGCACAGGCTGATGCAATGTTCCCGATCGGGCTGAGGTGGGCACAGGCAGCCGTCTTTCCCTCCATCGAGATCGGGATACCGGTAATCGCTTTCAGGAACGGGCCTTCGTATCCACAGTCTTTGTCCGGCCCGACAGCCCCTTCTTCCATGGCCACGATGGACCTGACTACCGAGATGACGCGCACCAATGCAGCAAAAACCCGCGGAATATATTTTTTCTCTGCCAGCACCATCGCAGTATTGGCAAAACCGCAGGCGGAATCACCCGCGGCAATTTTATTGTGCTTTCGCGTCAGGGCGACCATCTTTTCCCACAAAAACTGCATATCCCTAACCCCAAGAACGGCCAGGGCAAAGACAACTCTTTTGATGTCGCACATCATCAGCGCTTCATCCGACACTTCCTTGCCCCCCGTGCTTTCGATGGACAACAGGTCCCCGCCGGCAACCAGCCCCTGCTCAAATAGCTCGAACATGGGCTCCAACAGTTTTGAGGTGCGCTGTCTGGCCGGCCGTTCAAACTCGCGAAGGTCGTTCGGTGTTAAACGGATCTCGGATGGCAAACCATGGCTTTGATAATATTTCTCACAAACTTCGTTCATGATTTTGACAATCTCCACCCCGATGGAGGGGGTTTTGGTCATTTCCAGAAGGGTTTCAAATTCCAGGACAACCCCCTTCGATCCCAGGTGTAGGGCACGTTCCAGGGCGCCCTCTGCAATTTCGCGGTAATGGGCATACACCTGTTTCAGCGTGCTGTCTTCAATACTCATCACAGGCAGGGTAAAGTTTAGCTCGGCATAAACCTGTCCGCCACCGATTTCCAGCCCGCGCCGTGTTTTCACCGGCTTCGGGGCAATCCCAAACATCAGTTCCCCGGGATCATTTATGATCAGATTTTTATACTTCATCTTTTTGAATACTAATAGATTATAAATTGTGTCGTACATTCCACAAAGGCAACACCGCCATACCCCCCTTTTAATACCAAGGGGTATTGTCAATTAGATCTGTAAAGGCAATGTTATTACTATGAAGCCAGTTTATTCATGTAATCAACTGCCTGCTGCGGATCCGGGGCATAATAGTCGGCACCAATCTTTTGGCAAAAATCCATGTTGACAGGGGCTCCCCCAACCAGAATTTTGGTTCCCGGTACCTGCTCCTTAATAGTGGATACAATTTCACTCATGTTGACCATCGTTGTCGTCAACAACGCGGACAATCCCACTACTGCCCCGGGGTTATTTTTCAGCGCCTCGATAAACCGTTCCGAACTGACATCCACGCCTAAATCAACAATGGTCCAGCCCCCACCTTCAACCATCATGGCAACCAGGTTTTTGCCGATGTCGTGCAAATCGCCTTTTACGGTGCCAATAATGAAAGTGCCTTTCGACCTGACTTCCCCTGACGTGAAAAAAGGCTTTAACTGTACCATAGATGCCCCCATTGCCTTGGCTGACATCAGCATCTGGGGCACGAAAATCTTATTTTCGGAGAACTTTTTACCCACTTTTTCCATCGCCGGGACTAACGCGTTTTCCAGGATATGCTGGGGATTGATCCCCGATTCAATTGCTTTTTGTGTTAGCTCATGCGAGCCATCCATGCCTTTTAGCTGCGGAGGATAGGGGGATTTTTGGTCCACCTTTCCCAATTCGACCGCTTCGAGTAATTTTTCGAGTATTTCCATTATCGTTCAGTTTGTTAGTGATAAATTGATCATTCGATACAACAAAGATAGGATGCCAAGTCGCTGGTTCCTATGCCAATATTGACCAGATTTGATGCGATATTAACATTTTTTGTATATTTGGGGCAAAAAGCACTCTTATGACAGCCCGTTTGGAACAGACCCTGTTAAAGGATGATGAATCGTTTTTTATCGGTATTTTTCAGGACAATCTCAGCAAAAGCGCCTGGCACTATCACAACAACTTTGAAATCAGCTTCATCACCGAAGGAACTGGAAAAAGGATTGTAGCCGATTCCATTGAGGAATTTCAACCGGGAGACCTGGTGTTTATCGGCAGAAACCTTCCTCACGTCTGGATCGCCGACAAGGAGGCACGCGGTATGTCCGACCGCACACTTGAAATGGTCTTTCTTCAGTTTACTTCCGCCATCCTGTTTCCCCGGTTGCTTGCACTTCCTGAGTTTGTTCATGTAAGAAAGGCGCTGGAACTCTCCGAAAGGGGCATCCAGATTGTAGGCCAGACCCTGAATGAGGTAAGTGAGATTATGCTTCAGCTCCCTTACCAGAAAAATTTTGACCGGCTGCTGCAGTTTTTCAGGCTCATGGACCTGATCGGCAGGAGCACGACAAACATCAGCCTGGCCAGCGAGGAATACATTAAAAAACGTTTCACCCCGGGAAACAAACGGATAGCAACCGTTCATGAATACCTGATGAACAATTATCGTGAACAGGTTGACCTGGACGAGCTTTCCGGCCTGGTTAACATGGCCAAAGGGTCTTTGTGCCGCTTTTTCAGGATGCACACGGGGACCACGGTATTTGAGTACCTGAACCGGATCAAGGTGGACTTTGCCTGCAAATTACTGATGGACCACGACCTGAGCATCCAGGAAGTTTGCTATGACAGCGGGTTCAATAACGTAAGCCATTTCAACAAACAATTCAAAAAGGTTACCGGGTTGCAACCGTCCGGGTACCGGAAACAGTATACAGGGCTGTTCTGAGTCAATAAACAGGGTTCAACAGATACATTGCTGATATCATTTTCTGAAGGTAACTTCAAAACTCATCAAAAGAAATCATTTCCTCCTTGACCCCTAAGCTCTCCAGCATTTTAAGGCTTGCCTCTATCATAGGTGGGGGGCCACATAAATAATATTCGATTTCTTGTGGTTGCTTATGCTCCTTTAAGTATTCATTTAATAATACTTCATGAATAAAACCGGTATGATAGTTATTTCCAGAGCCTAATTTTTTTTGTTCAGACAGGGCAACTTTAAAAGAAAAATTTGAGTGACGCGCCTGCAGGTTTTCAAAATATTCCATGTAAAAAAGGTCTTCGGTTGTGCGGGCGCCATACCAAAAAGAAACTTTTCTTTTTGTTTTCAGGGTGTCAAACAGGTAGGAAAGGTGCGAGCGCAACGGGGCCATTCCTGCTCCGCCGCCTAAATAAATCATTTCCCTGTCCGATTTTTTGATATGAAAGTTGCCGTAAGGGCCGGTTAATTGAACTTCATCGCCCGGTTTCAGGCTGAAAGCGTAAGAAGAACCCACGCCGGCGCCAAAGCCATTTTTGCCGTCAGGCAGGGCGATGCGGATGTTAAAGCGCAATAACCGTTCTTTTTCCGGGTTTGTGGCCATCGAATAGTTCCGATGGGTGTGAAATTCGTTTTTTGCAGAGTATTTTTTCAGCCCCAGGTTTTTCCATGTTTCATCAAAAGGCGGGTCAATGGGAAGCTGGTCAAAGTTCAACGCGAACGGGGGCACTTTCAACTGCACGTATTCACCAGGATTGAAATGGAATGCTGAACCATTCACAGGCTCAAGCACGAGTTCCTTGATAAACGTCGTCACGTTGTTGTTGCTCACCACCCGGAAAGTTTTTTCCTGGTCTGTTTCGGAAAGCTTCTTATCTGGCTGTTTCCAAAGATCAAGATAAATCTTTCCATTGGCAATTTCAACATCATACGTCTGTATTCCAACGCAAACGGGGATACGCCGCGGAGAGCCGTCCTTTATGCTGAAACGCCCGTTGTGGCGGGGGCATTCGATCAGGTCGCCAATGACAACGCCTTCTGACAAATGTGCGTTGCCATGCGTGCAAATCCCGTTGGTGGCATAAAATCGGTCGTCTTCCGTGCGGTAAATGGCATAGGTTTTCTGCCCGTGGTCAAACCTGACGACTTCCCCTTTTAAAATATCCTCGACCCTGCATATTTCCGCTTTGCCGTCAATTACAGGAGCCTCAATACTAGATTCCAAAGACTTTTTCCCCCGGTTAATGCTTCGTCCAGCCCCCGCCGGCAATTCTCGTTTAACGTAATAGGAAGGGTCTTTTACCTGTCTGAGGACAGCCGGAATGATTTCCCTAAAAGTCTCAACAAGCCCGTTGTAGGGTTTGGGACAATCATGTTTCATGAGTTCATGCAATTTGGGAAGGGCATGATAAGGCACCAGCGGGAACACGTGGTGCTCAATATGGTAATTCATGTTCCAGTATAGATACCGGTGAATTCTGTTCATATAAACCGTGCGGCTGTTCAACCGGTGGTCAAGGACATTTTCCTGTAAGCCGGCATGCTGGGTAAGGGTATAGATGGGCATCAGCCACGAACCCAGGAGGGTGGGAAGACCGATAAACATCAACGGCAGGATTGTTCCATAGACGATGGAAAGCGTGATAACAGCCAAATAGATCGCCAGATAGATTCGCGCAATCCTGAAAACTTTCCCGTGTTCCGATTCAGGAACATAAGTTGCCACCTGAGGGTCTATTTTTCCCAGGGCATGTTTAACCAATCGTTTGGCTTCGGGGATCGAGCCTTTAAGCCCGATGAAACCGCGCAGGATCTTTTTTATATCCGGCGGTCTGGGCACGGCGATTTCCGGATCCCGCCCCCGGATGATCGTATCGCTGTGGTGACGGGCATGACTCCATTTCCAGGTGGTCGATTGCCTGAAAACCATAAATGACGCAACTTCATACAGAAAAGCGTTCATCCAGTCGGTTTTAAAAGCGGTGCCATGCCCGGCCTCGTGCCACCTCGAATCGGAAGTGGAGGCGTACAGGGTGCTGTAAATGATATAGGGGAAAATGGCCCACCAGTTGCCCCACCAAAGAAAGAACAGGAAGCCGGAACCCAGGATCAGCCCAAACCAGATTAACGTATCGCGGATGGCCGGTCCGTCTTTGCGGATTAACAACTCACGCATTTTTTCCCTGGGAACTGGCGTTTGGTACCACTCTGCATCAGCCAGCCCCATTTCGATGGCCTTTCGCGTTTCTACGCCAATCAGGCTGTAATCCCTGGTTATCACCGTTTCGTTTTCCATCGCTACCATGACTAAGCGTTCAAAACAGATTTGAGGTAATCCATCATATAGACATTAACTTCCCATTGATCGGTAACCGGCTGTTGCGTAAAAGGCAGGATGGGCATGTACGGGAAAGGGCCAAACTCGGGGGTAATGGTAAAAAAAGCTGCACCTTCGTCCCGCTTTTGTTTGACAACTTCCTTCCACCAACCGAGATGCGTCAGCAGCGCTTCCTCCCACTCCGGAACCCTCGGATCGGGAATCTGGGGCCCTTCCGGGAAGCCAACGCGGGCATGAATGTGGTCAGCACGAGACAAGGCCAGTTTTACCGCATCCCGTTGATCGTCCAGATAAGATTCAGCCACCGCGCACCAGTGGGAAAGGTCAATTGTTAACCGAAGGGTTGGGATTGTTTTTAAATATTCAGTAGCAACATGGGCCGCAAAGCTGAACTTTCCCCGGTGGGTTTCATGAAGGATCTTCACCCCGTATTGCCGCGATACCTCCGATGCAATTTCAATCAGTTCTGCATTTTCTTCAAACGAAAAATAATCTTTTCCTGTTTGCGAGTTGACCAGCAAAGGCCCTGCCGATGCCAAGTTGTCAAGCCTCTGGCGATATTCTGTTTTATGGGCGTTAAAATCACCCGTCAGGGTTTCCCAGTGTTGCGCCACAAGTTGAAGGCCATAATGGCTTAACAGTTCCAGGGTTTCTTTTTTTTCGCCTGGTTCAGCAGGTAAACTCATCTCCACACCGTCGTACCCGGCACTTTTCACTTTCTCCAGGAACAGTCTCAAATCCAAGTGTTTTGATCCCCAATGCGGGCAAAAAAATTTAATTTCCATAGTATAGTTATTTTTTGAAGAAATATTCATTTTTATTCCAACCTATTCTACAAAAAATAACGACAACGCTTTAAGTGATTTTGTTTTGAAAAGATAATAGAAATAGTATTGTAGAATAATCTTTTAGAATGAATTTCACTATTGGACGTGGTAAAGGGCGAGGGTCTCAATATCTAATCGCTTCAGGTTATTTTTACATTCTGATAGGATGATTTTTTTTTTCAGCGAGCGGGGAACATATCGTTTATTGTTTTTGCCTCAATTCATCAACGGTTTGAAAAATTGTCGTTATTTTTGAATCTTGAATCCTGTCATCTATATTAATGCAACATACTCCGGTCAAATACGGATTACCTGATTCATTAACAAGCCGGGTAATAATTTCCTTGATTTCATCATCTGATTGTGTGACTAATTCTACAGGACTCAATCGAATATTGAAGAATGTTCCCGGCAAAAACTTTCTGAGCATTTTGACATCGCCGCCCCAACCGACATCCAGAAAATCGAGATGAGGAATTTTAGCAAAAGTTTCAGCAAAACGATGTGGATCCCTGCCACAATAGTGGATACCAAAAGGACGCTTTATCTTACTCCAGCGAATATCGTACCCGAGTAATACATTTTCATAATCCTCAGTTGAGATCATTGTATGTGAACATTGTGAATGGAGAAATACTGGTTTATCGAAATGCCTTACAGCCCGATTAACAGCAATTGAACTGCTACCGGTTTCTGTTTGAACAAAATCAGTGAACTTGTCGATTAGGCCCGCTATATTTAAAAAGTATTCCCGAACGGCATCCGGGTCAAGCATAATATCTGTAAAAATATCTTCACCTCGCAGATCTATCGCCAGGTTTAATATTCCTCCCCAGTTGACATCACCGGTCAGATAGCCATATTTTTGTTTCAACTGCTCTTTCAACCGGCAGAATTCTTTGAATGTGTTTGATTTAAATGCATCAGTCATGTTAAATAATAAGCTGTCCCGCTTTTCCGGAATTACTTGAGGAGGGTGGTTTTCGCTATATCGAACCTTGCAACCCATCATTTCCGATAACATAAACCCGGCGGCCAGGTGCACTGGCCCTACTTCAGGTCGTTTCTCTTCTTTATTGGCTCCCAAACCATACTTTCCCCATCTTTCATATAATGCTTTTTCCATATTCTGTTCGCTTTCGATACGCTTCAAAGGGTGGAAAAAGTAGTCGCGGTCGAAAGTTATACCGGTGTGTTTATTCCACCATTCAGGGGTAAATATGATTTCTACAGGTAATTTCTTTTTTAGCATGCTAATCTGTTTTGATAGTTATTCGTTTTCGGCTTGAAATATAATCCCATTTAAAAGAATTATTCTTCATCTCGATTTGATTTAAGTTATCCTGCAAAATCTATTGGTTTAATTTCTTTGATACCCAGCTTGAGAATAGCCCAGGCGATCAGATAAGCCGATCCGGCAAGAATAAAGACGGGGAGATAGCTTCCTGTTACCTGTAAAATAATACCAACCAGTGAAGCAAATAATGCACCTCCAATTGCCCCGGCAAAGCCTGAAATACCCACCATTGAGCCAACCGTATTTTTGGGATAGATATCGGAAACCACGGTAAAAATATTGGCAGCCCAGCCGGCATGCGCGGCTGCCGCCAGGGAAATTATTCCCACCGCGACCCATAAATTTTTTGTCGTCAGAACAAAAGCAATAGGTACAACACAGACAGCGCAAATCAGAATCGTAGTTTTACGAGCAAAATCGATCGACTTTCCAATTTTAATAAAATGGGAAGAAAGCAAGCCCCCGCCAATTCCTCCCAAGCCAGAAATGGTGTAAATAACGATCAGGGGAAGGACAATATCTTTCATATTGATCCCGTGAATTTTATTTAATATGTCCGGTACCCAGAACAGGAAAAACCACCAAACCCATTCCGTTATAAAACGGGAACTGCAAATGGCCATTGTTTGCCTGTGTTTAAGTAAACTGCTCCACCTGACCAATTCTGTATCAACTGCTGTATCATCAGAATGGATGTAATCATATTCTTTTATAGAAAGATACGGATGATCTTTGGGCGCATCATAAAATAATAACCAAAATACCACCCAAATAAATCCTAATGTACCTGTAATAATGAAAGCCCATTGCCAGCCTAAGCCAAGAGTGATCCCGGAAACGACTATCGGAGCAATAATTGCCCCAATATTTGATCCTGAATTAAACAGCCCGGTAGCAAAAGCTCTTTCTTTTTTTGGAAACCACTCCGCCACTGTTTTTATGGCAGCCGGAAAATTGGCGGCTTCACCGATCCCAAGGGAAAAGCGAGCCAAGGCAAAGCTCATCACCCCCCTTGCTGCCGCGTGGACCATGCCCGCGACACTCCAAAGAATGATGGCAACAGCATATCCATATTTAGTCCCGAATTTATCAAGGAATTTACCCGATAGGAGTAAGCCCGCCGCGTAGGCAATCTGGAAAGCTGTTACGATATAGCCATAATCTGCTTCGCTCCATCCCAGATCCCCGGCAATATAAGGTTTAAGAATACCGATCACCTGTCTGTCAATATAATTGATCGTTGTAGCAAAGAATAGTAATACCAGTACTCTCCATCGAATGTTGCCGACCCCTGAATGATAGATATCCTTATTGGCAGATCTCATGGACAATCTGGTATATCTGTTCCTGTTCTTCAGGGCTCTTACAATAAGTAACCACAGTCAATTTCATTCCGGGAGACCATAATTTTTGAACTTTTTCTTCAATTACATCTATCCCTCCAACTATCCTTGCATTTACAATAATTCCTGTATTAACAAAACCCCTGGAAAAATCTTCAGCCAGATTAGGATCAGGATCGGTTGCTTTCGAAAATGCCGCATCTATCATTTTTAAGCCTTTAATCTGTTTTACGACCGGTATTTTTTTTGACCAGTTTCCACATGAATGAAAAGCGGCGCCACTAAACGAGAGGCTGGTGTTTTCAAATGCAGGAGCTGCCGTTTCCAAATAGAGGTCATCGGGCAACATGATAAAAAGGTCGTCGCTCATGCCCAGTCCCTCAAAACAACGGCATGAGGAGAAACCATGCCCGGGCGAGGCTAATGCATCGCCAATAAGGCCCTTCATCGTTCGCGTAAAATCAACCATCAGTCCTGAAATCCTTGTAAATAATTCCCTGACAGACTCCAAATCGAGGAGGAAATCTGTCATCAAAGCGTTGATATCCACAATATTTTCGGCAATATTCAGGGGTGATTGCATATCGCAATAAGAAACAGGGATCTTTCCTTTAGTCTTTTCAAGGAAATATTCAATCATCTGCAGGGTATGTTTCCCGATCCTTGTTTCCTTAACCGGTGTAAAATCAAAGTCCAGGGCCTCTTTGGCGGACGAAAATTTATTTACGATAGCAGGAGCCTGGTTTTCATGCCAGACATACTCTTTTCCAAAAGCGCTTGCAACCGTCCCAATGCCATACCACGGTTCAAGAAAGTTGGGAACATCTGCCCGATAGTCCATACTCCTTTTTAATGCGCCGAGTTGCCACTCCAAAGATGCCTTCATGTCCTTACATCCGTGTGAGAAAACTTCAGCAACCCGCATACGTCTGTAAACCAGCACACCGCTGCTGCCTTCCCAAAAATCACGACATTTGGCCAGTAGCTCTTGTTCATAGTCAACATACGCAGCAATATCGAACGTTTCATAGGTCACCGGACGTACCGGGGTAGCCTGTGAATCGGCTAAACTTGTATCAAATTGATCTGTCAAACTCATAATATTATTTTCCAGGTTTCACATGCAACCCATTATATTTTGCGCTCTCATTTATTTCGGTTCAAAATTACTCTCCTGGTGCATTTCCCCGGGAATTACTTCCCCGGACAATTCGATGGGTTTCTTTACTTTCGACAGGTTATTGCCCAGCAAAGTAATTCCCGAACTATTCTCACCATCTACTTTCAAGTAGGTGCCTTTGGGGGATTGTGGGTTGCATCCTCGAATCAGTATATCGCTGCTTTGTGACAAGCGAATGAGTGAGTTTGCTTCAGTACCCTGTGATGTACTGATTCCATTAAGATCGGCATCTTTAACATCATCAAGTACAAGAGCATGTCGTTGATCGGGATGGATCGTTTCCAGTCTGATATTTGAAAGTTTCAGCCCTTCCAGGTGACGGCCATACAAGCCATAGGCCGGCAAATCACCCCACCATGCAAATTGGGGATATTCACGGGCTTTTTCTTCCACTACACGATTCACGAGCTCAGCTTCACCTCCACCTTCATTACGAATCGTAATATTGCTGAGCGAAATATCTTTAATCGGATGACCCGGGTGCCCGAGGAGCATAATGCCAACGTTTCTGCCTCCCTCTGAAGCCACTATATTCGAGAAAGATATATCCGTTATGGTACCTGTCGGCCGATTATCCGGAGTTTTAGATTTCTCCGTATCCTCCGGGACATAACCTTTTCCCCGGTCACCCAGACGAACACCGAAAGGGACCAAATATCCCTGGATCGAGACATTATCAACTGCAACCCTCTCCATATCACCGCCATCAACAATGATCAATTCAATCCCAACATAACCAATCTTCCTGTCCTGGCCGAAGATAAAGGGTTCATTGAGTGGAACTTTTAAAACAGTACAGTTACTGATGGTAATATCTTTAAATCCCCATGATGAATCGGTTCCGAATTTTATGGCGCTCGAACGGCTTTTGACTATACAATTCGTAATGACAATACCCTGTGTAGGATGATCTGAAGTGCTTTTCAGTGTAATTCCATCATCTGAGGTGCTGAAATTGCTGTTTGAAATGATCACATCACGACAGCCGTCTATGTCAATACCGTCGTTGTTGAAATTACTAAAACCCCACACTTTGATTCCGTTTATTCTTACGCGGTCGCAATTCAGGTAGTGGTGTGTCCACATGGGAGAACTGGTAAGCTGTACTCCCTCCACCCTGACATCACGACAACTGATAACCCGAATTATGAAAGGTCGCAGAAGATATGGTGCATCCCTTGGGAAAGAGCCTCCGTTACCGTGAATGGTACCATCACCCTCAATACCAATGTGATCTAAATCTTCTGCATAGATCAGGCTGCGTTTGCAATAAAGGTTCACACGGGAATTGATTGCCGGCGTTAATTCCGGATAATCAGAAAGGTTTGGGCTACCCAGCAACATGGCTCCGTTCTCCAGGCGTAAGGTCACATAGCTCTTTAACCGGATTGTTCCGGAAGTAAATGTTCCGGCAGGAATAATAACGACGCCTCCTCTGTTATCAGATGCGGCATCTATGGCCCGCTGTATAGCTATCGTGTTTATGGTGGCACTATCGCCTTTTGCTCCGAAATCTTCAACGTTATAAGTGGTTTGTGCAGAAAGAGAAGCATTGAACAAAAAAGTGAAAATGATAGATTTATATAAAATGGTTTTCATAATTATATTTTTCAAAAAATATTTAACCAACTATTTTAATGTTATGCAACCACAACTTTGAGTAATTGAGAATGCAGGCGTAGGAGTTATTCCCTTTGCAGAAATATCATCAAATACCGAATCATGAACGTCATCCAGGAATAACGCAGGCCTTCCGTCAGGTTGTTCAATGGTAACATGAACACTATTCATTTTCATGTTCCGGGCATGGCGGATATAGAATCCATAAGCCGGGAGTACTCCAAACATCCTGTTCTCCGGGTATTTAGTCCCCGATTCAGGGATTTCACGAAGAGTATCTTCTGCGTTCCGTTTTGGGAAACCTCCTTTGATGGTTATGTTCACATCTTCGATTGTGACATCTTCCACATCCTGTCCGGGAAATCCCGTGATGGAAGAGGCATAAGGGATAAAATCAAAGTACTTGCGCTCGAGGTCATTATAAATTTTATATTTATCGACTATCGCATGGATGCCACTTATATGGATATTACGGATTATTCCGCTTGGCACAGTCATATCGCCCCTGACTTTTCTATGCCTGTTGCTTAGCATGATAAAAATCGGTGTAGCAACCACATCCATTTTTAAATTACGGACTGTTATGTTTTCCATCGTACCGCCATCGGCAATTTCAAGCGCCAGACCTGCGATACCGGTCTGCCACACTTCATTGTTCTCGATTATGATATCCTTAAATCCCCCGGAAGAATCGGTTCCCATCTTGATTCCATTGCATATACTCCGTACTTTGTTGTTGCGGATAATCCCCCTAATACAGCCTTTGTTGGTATAGCCTTTCAGGCAAATGGCATCGTCCATCGCATTTATATTGCAGTTTTCAATGATAAAATCTTCGCAGTCAACCATGTTGCACCCATCCGCGTTATACAAATAGTTTTCAGTGACTGTAATCCTATCCACATGAACATTTTTACAACGGGAGTAAGTCTCAGTCCACATGGCCGAGTTCTTATATGTGATATCTTTTATCAGGACATTTTCGCACTCATCGAACCAAAGGAGGCATGGGCGACTGGATTCACTTTTTATATTGAATTCGCCGAGACTCTCCCCCAACAGCCCGTTTCCATTGAAAACGCCTTTCCCTGATACGGCTATATTTTTTGCCTTTTGTGCAAAAACCAGGGCATAGCGCAGGTAATCACCATAACGGGCATCGCTTAACGGCAATTTTGCCTTGTAATCCTTCATATATGGGCTTCCCAATACAACTGCGCCTTCCTCCAGGTGGAATTCAATGTTGCTTTTTATTTCGAATCCACCTGTCAGGAAAATACCTTTGGGCACAATTACCTTACCGCCACCATTCTTTGTACATTTGTCAATGGTTTTTTGGATAGCAACCGTATTCATTTTTTCTCCATCACCTACTGCTCCGTAATCACAAATGTTGTACATTTTCTCTTCTTTTATGTTATTACTGAAAACAACCCTGGGAATCAGTATGCCGGCAGTACCAGCTATTCCTGCTTTTATAAACTCTCTTCTTTGCAATGGTTTCATTTTATTGATTGTCATATTATTGTGTTATTTTTTTTCTTCGAGCATATCCGTGTATTGATAAACCACCACATAATCAATGACTAATTCCTTAACTCCTTCTGCCATCGGATTACCGTACGCTTCTGCCGTTGCCCTTGGTATTATAGCATTGTCAATCAAGATGAACCATGGGCGATGATATTCGGGGTACATAGGCTGCCGCACAATTTCTTTGCGGTCGAAATAAAAGATGATCCAATCCTTTGTCATTTTCAGTCCGTAAGTATGAAATCCCTCCAGTTTGTGATTATCATCGGATATTGTTGCCCCCCAGTTATTTAAATTGAAATAATACGATTTGTAAACGCTGCCAGCTAAGGGATTTTCCGATAAATCAGCATTACCAGCACGGTGAAGATGAACAGAGCAATGATGACCCTTTGCGTCAGACCCATAATGTTCTATAATATCAATTTCCGGCCGGTTCATTGAAAAGTCGGTTCGTTCGGCAGCGCATTTCAGCCAGAAAGCCGGCCAGGTTCCATGACCTGCCGGTACCTGCATACGACATTCCCAGTAACCATATTGTTGTGCAAAACCATACCCTTCGCGGTCAACAGTTTCCATTACACCTGTGTACCAGTTCCCATCGTAGCCTTTTTGGGCTGTAATAGTCAGTAAGCCATCTTTAACAGAAAAAGGACCTGTAGGAAAACCAGGGCCAAGCACACCCTGTTCAGGCGGCAGGCATTTGGCTTCACCACCGGCAGCACCGTGAATAGGAGCATACCACTTTGCGTCCGGACCGGTGGGTCCCGAAATATCCATTTCATCAAAATCATCGCGCCATGTTTCTGTAAACCTGGTCAGGTCAAGAGATTCTCCCCGGTAGTCTGCACTCCACATCGAATTCTTAGTGCCAAAGGTCTCCACCGTGGTAACATTCAATTCTGTCCGTGCTGCGGCGCCAGGCTGCACAGCATAGCTGGGCTGTTTGCTGTTGCGATAATTTGACGGTTGCCACGTAGCGCTGTCAGGATTACCCGGGCTGTCGCTCTTGTTGCACGATGCCAACATGATCGTTGATAGCAACACTAAAGCGCAAAGCACCATTACCTTACCTAAGTTGTGAACTATTGCCATATAAAAAAATTGTTATGAATTTTACTAGACAAGAAATTTTTCTACATATGAGTCCCGTCTAAAAAGTAGCTATGTTATTGCAAAGAAGCAGAACAGGTGAAGCAATCTCCTGCTAATGAACAGATTGCTTCACTTCGCTCACAATCGGTTTTACTTTAGACTTTTTAAACTGGACTCAAATATTCTTCTTGCTAATTATATCCTGGATTTTGTTCTAACACCGCTTCCGAATTCTTTTCAATTTCGCCATAGGGAATTGGGAAAAGGTTGTTGTGAGGCTGGATAGTCTGCCCTTCGTCATAACTATTGTATTTTTTTGTCCTCTCATAAACCATACCCAGGCGGGCAAGTGTCAACCTTCTTTTTTCCTCATAAGCTAGTTCCCTGAGCCTTTCATCAAGGATGTAATCAATATCAACATCGACGGAGGCAACCGGTGTTGCATTTACCCTGGTCCTGACCATGTTGATATCAGCAGCAGCTTTCACTTCGTCTCCCGAACCCAAATAAGCTTCAGCCCTGATTAAATAGGTCTCTGCTAAACGGGCGAAATATTGGTCTGTATAAGTAGTCCCGGCAGAAGATAGTAACAATCCTACGCTTTTATCAGCATATAATTCTTCCGGATGATTACGGGGTGTGGAAATTTTTGATTGGAAAGGATAAAAATCCCTTCGCCTGTCAAGATTTGCAGGCGGAAATTCGCTGACTTTTTTCCCATAATACGCTGAGCTTGGATTGTCATAAACAAAGTCCCTAAACATGTTATACGCGTTATTTCGCATATCATTGTTCCAATCGCTTTCCCAGATTGTAGTTGCCCAATAATCTGTAGGTCCCATCAACCCGGCCGGGCGTCCGCCATTCTGCGAAGTAGGACCGATAAATCCATTTACTCCATTCGGGTCTTTAATAAACCAATACAGGCATCCCCAAAATCTTTCAGCTTTATAAGTGTCTCCATAACTGTCGTCGCCTCCGGCAGCATTATAATCTATTTGAGCTACCCAGATTGCTTCCGTATTTCCGCTACTCCTGTTTTGGTTGCCCATTCGAAAAAGATCCCACCATACATCGCCGGATTCATTTTTCCTGGAGCCAAAACGTGCAGTCATTAAATGAAAGTTGGGATTATCAATAACCTGGGAGGCTGCATTGATGGCTTTGTCCCATTCATGAGTGGCGAGGTACAGTTCGGCCAGGAAATGAAATGCCGCTTCCTTGCTGACCTTACCTTCAGCCTTCACGTGATTAATGTCCGGCAAATTTTCAGAAGCGAATTTAAGGTCGTCGATACACTGTTGATACACTGCTTCTCTTGTTGCACGGGTATAGTCTCTTTTAGGCGATGTTACTTCATTGAGTTCGATGGGAACGCCGCCAAACAGATAAGCCAGCATGCGGTAAGAAAATCCCCTGAAAAACCTGCCCTCGGCAATCGCGGCATTTTTTTCTTCTTCCGTGGGATAGGTTACATCCGTAATTCTGTTAAGAATAACATTTGCTTTTGAAATGATCCTATACAATTGGTTCCACCACTCATCCGGAATATTTGACAGAGGGGTTATATTTGCCGCGTAATTACCAATACTATAGTCACCGGCGCCTCTTGCATCCCGACCAAAATCTGTCCCAGTCGTAAGAGCGAATGCCCACTTCGAATTAATATCATGAGTCCAGGAACTATAATATACGTACCTGGTTTGATAATAAAGTTCAGTTATAGCCGTTTCAATTTGTTTTGGCGTGGTAAACGAATTTTCCGGGCTGTAAAAATCAAGAGGTATCTCTTCCAATATTTTATCTTCGTTACAGGAAAAAAATGAAATGGCGAAGAAAATAATCAATAAATATTTATGCAATTTCATAGTCTTAGTTTTTTAAAATGTTAAATCGATTCCCAATGAATAACCCCGTAGCACAGGCATCCCGTTATAATTATACCCTTGTCCTGTCTCAGGATCCCAGCCCTTCCATTTGGTGAAGGTATAGAGGTTCTTCCCACTCAAATAGATTTTCAATCCCTGGACATCAATTTTATTCAAGAGGCTTCTGTTAAACTGGTATGATAATGAAACATCCTGTATCCTTACAAAACTCCGTTGATTATAGTGACCCGGTAATATGGGCGAGTTTTTTAAAAGGGCCGGATATTCCGCGTTTGGATTGGCGGGCGTCCACCAGTCCCATTTGGTGAGATTGCTCTGCGTGATATTAACACCATCCCACGAATTGGAAGTTGTTGGGTTATTTGATCCATAATACATATCCCTGCCGCCCTGAATCGAGTTGATGAAAATTTTCAGGTTCCAGTTTTTATAGCTAAAATCATTGGAAATACTGAAACGATAACTTGGATCCCCAACCCCAATAATTTTACGGTCGAACTCAGCAGTAATGACCTTATCGTCATTCAAATCAGCTAACCGGTATTGCCCAGGCAACCAGCCGTTCGGGATGTCATCTCCTATCTGGTACAACCCGTCAACCTTAAAATCGTAAATAGCGCGTAATGGTTTTCCTATGAACAAGCCATTCGAAACAAGGTCATCTTCCCTGCCATCGCCATTTTGATCCATTCCTAAAATTGATTTTATTTTGTTTCTGTTCCTTGAAAAATTAAAAGTTGTACTCCATGTAAAATGATCGGTCCTTATATTGGCGCTGGTAACCGAAAACTCAATCCCGCTATTCTGTACCTTCCCAAGATTGCTGGTAATCGAAGTATAGCCTGTAATAGCAGGTACTTGTACTTGAAACAGGATGTTTTTTGTATCGGTGTTATAATATTCTATGTTCCCGCTGATCCTTTGTTTTAGCAAAACAAAATCCAATCCCAGGTTTGTGCCTGTAGTTGTTTCCCATTTCAAGTTCGAATTTGCCAATGTATATATCTGTGATCCAAGGGCTGAAGATGCGCCATCTCCAAAGATGTAACGTTTGGCGAGAACAACTTGTGGCTGGGTGCCGTAACGTCCCAACGTACGGTTACCGTTTGTTCCGTACGAGGCCCTTATTTTTAGAAACTCAAGCCAGTCCTGGTTTTCTTTTAGAAAACGTTCCTCGCTAAGTACCCATGCCAATGCTCCGGATGGAAAAATCCCAAATTTGTTTTCCTTGGAAAACCCTGAAAATCCATCCCTGCGGACCGTAAATGTTGCCAGGTATTTATTCTTAAATCCGTAATGCAGCCTTCCCATGTAATACAAGCTGCTCTCGTTCCATGCGCTGGAAGAAGTGAATTGATCGTCTCCCACATCCAGCTTGTTATAGCCCAGATCTAAATTAGAAAAACCTCTGGCATCGGCGGTCGTATTTTCATACTCCCTTTCCTCCCGTCCGGCAACTAGTGTAACATTAACCGTATGGTCTTGAATTGATTTTGAGTAAGTCAGAATATTGTCAAAAGTCCAGTCATACTCAGTAGCATTATATTTAGAGGCACGACCTGTAAAATTGACTTCGTATAAACTGGCATTAAACCGGCGACTTGTCGTGTAGTTGTGCGAATAATTAATCCGGTATGATAAACCCTTGATAAACGGGATGTCAATATCGGTATAAAAATTTGCAAAAAGGTTCAAACTTTTATCAAGATTATCAGTTTCCGAGCTATAAAATGGATTTAGCTGGGCCGAGCCCGTAGGGTTCTTCAGCAGTTCGCCACTCTCGTCATAAGGAGTTGCCAGGGGACTCATGATAAAAAGCTCGCTCAAACTTGGTGATATTCCTGAATTGTCACTGGAGGAAACAAATGACTGAACCCCAAACTTAAACCAATCCAGAATTTTATTCTCCAGGTTTATTCTGAAAGAGAATCTTTTGTATTTATCATTCATTACAAAACCCAATTGGTCCGTAAACCCAATCGACGTGTAATACGATGTCTGGTCGTTCTGCCCCCTGATGCTTAGGTTATGTTCCTGAATATGCCCTGTTTGGGTGCCGGCGTCCCACCAGTCAAAATCGGTCCCATTTTCATAGCCTGCTCTCAATTCAAGTGAAGTCCATCCCACATTCGGATCAAAATCAGGATTAGGCTGAGTATAGTCGGGAGCAAGATATCCTTGTGCCCAATGGGCATCCCTGATTTTTTCAAGATATCCTTCCTTGCTTAAAGGACGCATGTTTTGAACCGGATTTTGTATCGTGTAAGAGCCCGTGTAGTTAATGACCGGTTTCCCGTAATTTCTCCCTTTTTTCGTACTGATTAGAAGGACCCCGTTGGCAGCCCTGGATCCGTAAATGGCTGTTGAACTGGCATCTTTCAACACATCTACCGATTCGATGTCAGATGGATTCAGATTCACCAGGGCTCCATTATAAATGACCCCGTCCACAACGATCAAAGGCGAAGTATTCTTCGCATCAAAAGTATTTTGTCCTCTGATTGTTATTCCTGGATTCTGCCCCGCCGAATTTACCTGTCCGACATTTAATCCAGGAACGGTTCCCTGCAACGACTGTACAATTGATACATTGGGCGATTCCCTGAATGCTTCGATGTCTGCCGAAACAACCGAACCGGTCAGGTCGCTCTTTTTCATGGTTCCGTAACCGATGGCCACTACCTCTTCTATTCCAATGGTTGCTTCTGCCAGTACGACATTGATTTGATTTTTTCCGGCAACCGGAATTTCCTGGCTCTTCATCCCCACAAATGAGAATACCAGCGTAGCATCGGAAGGCACATTGGCCAGGGTATAATTGCCATCGGCGTCGGTAATGGTTCCCTGTGTTGTACTTTTAATAACTACGGTAACACCAGGAAGAGGAGATCCGGAGGAATCGGCGACACGGCCAGAAATGGTTTTGGGTTGTTGGGCTATACCCGAATTATTAAAATCCACGCCCCGTGGTGCAATAACAATTAAATTATCTTTAAGCACCCGGCAGGTAACATCCTGCCCCCTGAATAGCTCTTCGAGTACCTTTTCTACGGTCCCTTCGGTAACCTTTAAATCAACCTTTTGGGTCACATCAATCTGTTCGCGCCGATAAAAAAACCGGAAATCGCTTGAGTTTTCAATGTCCTTCAGGACATCGACCACCTGCCTGCCCTGGACATTGAACGAGAACTTTGTTGCCTGTGAATAAACACTTGCAGAAACCTCCATCAGGCAAACTACCACAATAAAAAATGTCAGTTTCATCTTTAAAATTAGCTTATGCCCCTTTATCCTTTTGGAAAAGGAAGCAAATTGTTTTTTTTTCATAAATTTGCACTTGTTATGGTTAATAATTCACTTGGCGTGTCACCGCCGTTTTATTAATTGTATTAAGCCGGTTGGATGTTCTAGCATCTCCGGCTTTTTTTCTGGTGTAAGATCCTATTCCATATTGTACCTCCTTATTTACCCGGGTTAATGATTATTTTCTGTCCTTCCACGCGGTATTGGATTGGCAGCGTACGTTTAATAATGTCAAGAATTTCGAGGATGGTTTCATTCCGGAATGTCCCATCGAAATGATATTGTAAAATATGGGAATCACTGATCTCAATTTCAACACCGAATTTCCGTTCCAACAAGACTTTCAGTTCCTTCATGCTCATGTTCACAAAGATCATCTTATTGTCCTTCCAGGCAGTGAACAAGCCGGTATTGACTTCCCTAACGCTGATCTTTTTCTCCCCGCTGTTGTAAATTAATTGTTCGCCGGGTTTCATTTCAACTATACGGGCCAGTTTCAGGTTCTCCGACGGTACAATCAGCACCGATCCTTCAACCAGTGTCGTTGCCGCCTCCGGGTCTCCCGCGTACGCCTTCACGTTAAAAGTTGTTCCGGTAACCCGGACATCGTAAAACGGAGTATGCACCAGGAAAGGCTTCCCGTTTATCTTTGCAACCTGGAAAAAAGCTTCGCCGTCGAGGAAGATCTCACGCATGCCGTTAACACCTTCGACCGAATATTTTATCTCCGACCCGGAATTCAGAAAAACATGTGTCCCGTCGGGCATAAACATTTCGGAAACCGATCCCTTTGGCGCTACCGACGTATAGTAAACAGGGGAGGCCCCGCGCTTAACCGAGTCAAGAAGATAGCCCGCAACCAAACCAATAGCCAGAATAGAAGCAACACGGGCAACACGGTACAGGAATCGTTTGTAAGTCCTCCAAACAGAAAGATCTCTTTTCCTCTTTTCCCATATCTTTTCGAAAACCCCTTCGTAATACTGCTCATCTTCAGGAAGCACCTCCATTTGACTCAGATCTTCGTACAGGATACTCTTCAATTCGAACTCAACATCCGGCTGGTGAAAAAGCGACAGCAGTTTTTGTCTTTGCCCGCCGGTTGCCTGCTCAGACTTTCCTTCGCTGACTATTTTACGGATAGATGGCCCCATTTTTGAAATTATTTGGAGTAATACGAATATCTTGAACAAGATACTGAGTTTTCAATGAAATTTTTTTGAGAAAAATCCGATTTGGCTGATTCTCAAACAAATTCCGGCATGGGGTCCTATTGGCAATACAGATAAAAGAGCAGCAACGCGGGGAGGGAACCGTTGCAAAGTTTACCTTTTAAAAAGGCGACAGCAAAGTACAGGTGGCTTTCGACGGTCCGCTGCGACAAGCCCAGCTTCCGGGCGATCTCCTCGTTCGATAAACCTTCTTCCTTGCTCATCTTGAAAATCCGCCGGCGCTGTTTTGGCATGGAATTAACGAGTTTCCGTAGATTGTCCAGCATATCGTTGTAGATCACCTCTTCCCAGGTTTCGTCTGACTGAGGACGCAGATCGTTTCCAAAATGGTCGAGATAAGCTCGTTCGATGTTTTTTCGGCGGATGAAATCGTAGATCAGGTTAATACCGATCTGGAACAGAAAAGACCTGAAACTTTTTTCGGCATCAAGGCTGCTGCGGATTTCCCAAATCTTCAGGAATACTTCCTGTAGAAGTTCTTCCGCATCGGCATTATTTTTAAGATACGACAGGGCAAATGCATGGATTCGGGGACCGTATTCGCTATACAAAGTATGGTAGGCGTATTTTGATCCGTCCCGCAGTTGTTCTACTAATTTCTTTTCGTGATCTTTTGCGGCGATTTCCATGTATAAATGTTCCTGTAACACAAAGATATGTTTATATCCTGAAACTCATGGCTAACTTACAGACGAAGCCACGAAATATAAAGGAATAAATGAGATTTTTTGCTCAGGGAGTTCTCCGAACCGGGCACCTGAAAATACATACGCTTTTTTTACGTTGTGATAGGTGTTCAGTAATATATGCAGGCTCTTGAGACTTCCTGAAGGGCCGCTTTTAACTTCAATAGGAATAATACCATCACCGGTTTCTACAAGATAATCGGTTTCGGCATTACTGCTTTTGGCCTGCCTCGACCAGTAGAACAAATTGCCGTTGCCTAAAGCAACAAGTTCCTGACCAACAAATTGTTCGGCCAACGCCCCCCGGAAAACAGACAACAAATCGGTCTGCTGAAACTCTTTCGCAACATTTAAGCCGCACAGGTTTGACATCAGGCCAATATCGAGCATAACTGCTTTGAATATCTTGTCGTTTACACCAGCCCCTAAAGGCATACCGTCCGGGTTTGACGCAACCACCTTCTTAATAAGTCGGGCTGTTTCAAGCAATTCAAACGCTTTTTTTATGGTTGGGTTGGTAAATCCTTCTGATAAGCGGGAATATTTAATTTGAGCGCCAACCTGCTGGGCAACGGAACTCAAAACGGCATTCAGGCAACGCTTGTCAGAATATTGGGCATACTTTGCAAAATCCTGCCGGAAAGTATTGATCAGATCCGATTGTATAGCAAATACTTCGGCTATGCTACTGGTTTCGACATACGTCTTTACACATTCAGGCATTCCCCCGATAAAAAAATACTTTTTTAGCTCGTCATTGAGTAGTTGATGGATGTTTTCAGCCAATTCATAAGGTTTTTTTACAATTTCCCCGGCTAAAAGTTCTTTGCCTGTCGCTGTCAGAAATTCGTAAAAAGTCATGGGGTGCATATTCAGGAGTTGCACCCGGCCGACCGGGAATGAAATATCCTTCAATGCGAACTCGATCAGCGAACCGGCAGCAATTACATGAAGTTCGGGCATCTGTTCATAAAAATAACGCAGGCACAGGATTGCTTTCGGGCATTCCTGTATCTCATCGAAAAAAAGCAGATCCTTGCCGGCCCGGATGCGCTTTCCGAGAAAGATTTCAAGCTCTGCTACAATCCGTTTGACATCAAAATTTTTTTCGAAAACTGAATGCCAGTCGGGATTGCTTTCAAGATTCACAATGTGCAGGTTGCCATCAAAATGGCTCAAACCAAATTCTTTTATCGAAAATGATTTCCCAACCTGTCTTGCTCCTCTTACAATCAATGGCTTACGAATGGAGGCTGACTTCCACTCCAATAGTTTTTGTGTAATATTTCTTTGCATAGATTCTCTATTCTAATCATATTCCATGCAAATATAAATGATGACTTTAAAAATACAAGCATGTTTTCATTTTTATTATTTAAAAAAACAAGCATATTTGTATCAATCTAAGGCAATAATTGCCTGATAAATGTTTGTG
Organism: Gaoshiqia sp. US2; assembly: GCF_059705485.1. Classification (NCBI taxonomy): domain Bacteria; kingdom Pseudomonadati; phylum Bacteroidota; class Bacteroidia; order Marinilabiliales; family Prolixibacteraceae; genus Gaoshiqia; species Gaoshiqia sp. US2. The sequence continues at coordinate 281,590 of NZ_AP048550.1, forward strand.
ATTGAAGGTTTGCTGTCACTGCTTTTCTCTTAACTTTTCTAAGTAGCAGAATTGGGATTTGCTTCTTTCCTGTACTTTTCCAGCGCCTCCCGGAATGGAGGGAACGGGCAAAACTGCGCCTGATCATCCTTGTATAAGGTCGGGCAAGCCGGATTGGTTGCTTTTAGGTTTCTCCATTCTTTCCAGAGCTTGTCATATGCTTCGATAGACACACGCATGGCTACCGCGTCCATCGGCTTTTTGTCGATTTCAGATTCGGCTGCGAGTAATTGCATCTTCCATATCTGCTCAACAATCTGGTATTTGATGCGCCCGTATGTGGATGAAACCTCCATGTATTCCTGATCAGCCTGATTGGGTAAATGAATTTCACGGGCAAGTTTTTCGATTCGCTGCCACATCCTGACTGCTTCGGCCTTCTCTTCCAGCACCTCTTTCTCTTTTCCGGCATGTACCACAGGCTTCAGGTCAATGGCTGTCAGGTAGTCATCGCGGCACCACCAGTCTTCTACCTGGACATGAACAGATGCCTGCCCCCGCATAACAGCAGCGGCAGAAAGCAGGCATAGCTCGCGCAATTTTTTCAGGTCATCGCCTTCAACACCAAAACGTCCACGTGCTGCCTCGTTGAACAATTCTTCTTCACTTCGCCAGGGTTCCCGGGCAAAACGGGTAAATGCCTGTTCGTTCAGGTCAACCCAGAGTTCGTTTGTCAGGTATGGGCCGGCCCAGCCGTCACCACGCGACCATGTCCAGATGCCGGCCATTTGAGGCAAATTTACTAAATCGCGCAAACAACTGGCCGGGCCTTCATTTTTAATCCAGGCAAATTCTTCCCAACCTTCAATAACGCCTTGCCCAATATAATAGGGATGGGTATTTTTGCCATACAACCCTGCCGGATTGCAGGATATTTCAACTATTTGTTGATGTTTCCCGATCCCCAGGCAGGGGTTAAACGGATGTAACCGGAGGTAATCCCCCTGCACATGTTTGATAGAAAACACCAGATTTGAATGGGGTTCCACAGCATTGGTCACCTCAAGATAATAAGACGGATCGGTATGAAAACTTCCCGATTTGCCGTAACCCCAGGTCCGGTAAAACAGTTTCTTGTTCCGTTTTACACAGACCTCATCCCGCAGGATATTGATCAGTTTTATGTGTTCCTCCACACTTTCAGCAGGACTGCCACCTGCATGATTTGGAAATTCATGCAGATAAGTTTCCCCGTATCGGGTAGTCAACCCGTCGAGATTGGGAAACCGCTCAAAGATTTCCCTTATTTGTATCCGTAATACCTTTTCTGTACGTGGTTTCAGAATACTGGCTTGTAGCCGCGTGCCTCCCAGTACATTGATGTCATCAACCTCTTTTTCTTCACCCATTTCTTTGCCATACTTTTGCTGAATAGCTTTAGGTATTACCAAAAGATCTGTAAATGGATAAATGGCAATTCCTGCCTCTTTTGCTTTCAGGAATATCGAATCAAGTTTTAGAGCATACGATTCTGTTTCCTTACGAATGTCCGAACCCTCTGGCATGATTTCCTCATCAAACGAGCTATAGGTAACAGCACACGGAAGAAAAATCCTTGGAACTTGTCCGTTGAATCCCTGTTCTTTTAAATATACCGGATCATTATATTTAGTATCAAACGGAGGTTCACCTGGATTGTGATGAACCATGTTTAGATTGTACGTAAATGACTCTTCTTGTGGAGTTTCGGTTTTAGGGCTGAAACAACCTACATTCATTGTTCCTAAAACAACAATCGTAATAATGATTCTAAATTTTTGCATATTCTTATTTTTTTGATTTATATTTTGCAATTAACATACCGATCCCGGCTTACCATTTTGTGCTTGTTCTCTAATTCCCATGGGTTAATTCATGTTATTATTGACTTTATTTACAAGGAAATGGACGATTTGGCAGGTATGTCCTTTACTTTTTTCGTTTTTACTTTCCGATATCCTGATTTTCAGTATATGCTTTGAGGGTGAAAGCGTTTCATCAAATAAGAGATACTGGTTCAGGTACAGGTTATCGCTCCAGGGGGAGAACAAGTCTTTTGAATGGTATTCTCCTCCATCAATGCTGTATTCAATAGTCCCGACATCGGGACCGGCAACGTTACAAATACCAACGGCTGTTCCTTTAAATGAAAAGGTAATTTCTGAACCAGGGGTTGATGAAATCAGCATCGGTACATCTACATACCCTTTGCGGGTGGGAATGCTATCAGCAGGAGACCATTTTTTATCAATAGACCACCCGGTTGATCGATTGGCTTTATGGATATTTTCATAAACACCATGTGTAAAACTATATGAGTCCATTTGAGATGGGATCAGGTGAGGTTCTATTTTTTCCTGATTGAGAGCCAGATTCCAACAATTCTCGAGTAATGCTCGCATGGAAAGGAAATAAAGCTCATGGCCAAAAGGGGAGGGGTGAAGGTTTTTAAAATCATCATCCCAGGTAAACTCTCCTGCATTGATCCGGTCCGTCACTTCTTTGGCAAGGTTTAATGACGGAAGCTGGTAATGACTGGCAATGCTATCGTGACAGGCAATAGTCAACGGGATTTCCCCTTCATTGTATTCCCTGATTTTTTGAGGGTCAACAAAATACATCAGTACGATATCCGTGTATGGGTTGGACACCAAAGCATGACGTACAATACCTTCCATCCCCCGTATATTAGTAGCTCCGGCCTGTCCGTTATCATTAACGGCGGCTTCTTCGAACAATAAATCGATCTTGCCTTCCGACAGGACATCCCTTTCCAGACGAAAAGCTCCAGGGGTACTCCCGGTTGAAGGTATCCCTGCATGGACAAATTCAAATTTGGTTTTAGGAAATCTTTCTGTAAGGTATTGGCATACGTTTTCACGCCAGCCGTTCATTGCAGTTATTGATCCTCCCACAAAAGCTACCCTGGCTGTTTTATTCCTTGTAAAATGCAAATAGCTGTTTGCTAAACCACCTCTGATTTCCTGATAGGAAGATTGGTCGATCGAAGAATGCATTAATACTGAATCAGCATTCTTTTGTGCATAACTATAATTAATGAAACAGAAATTCAAAATTAGTGGTATGTATAGCAATCTTATTAAAAGTTTCATGTTATTTCATTCAATTCAAAATTTATTCTATTCTCTTTTCAACTTTCCGATTTAGGTTTTGTCACCAGTGAATTTCCCAGCAGATACACCATGCAAACGCCCAGGACCAGCATCCCGGCAGTAAGGCCAAAATTATCGGAAACAATACCGATTAAAAGGGTTATGATGGCGCCACCAATCACACCCATCATCATCAAACCGGATATCTCATTGCGGAATTCCGGTTTTCTGATTAGCGCCAGGGAAAAAATGACCGAGAAAATGTTGGCAACGGTAAGCCCCACCAGAAAAATACCAATATAAACTCCTGACAGGGAAGGCGCCAACAGGGTAAAGGCTAATGAAGCAAGGCTCAGTAATGCGATCACCCTGTAAAATTTGACTGTTTCGATGCGGGATAACAGAAAGCCTCCCAGGAAGGCGCCTCCTGTTTTAGCCGCAAAATAAACACTGATGCCGAGCCCGGCTTCTTCCAGGGGGATGCCTCCTTTCAGCATCAGGTACTTGGGAACAGTTACATTCATCCCTACATCAATGCCAACGACCAGCAGGATTCCAACGAAAAAACCTAAAATAACTTTGTCTCCCAACAGGCCAAAACTATCCCTGAACGAACCTTTTTGCCTGATTGATCCGGATTCAGTTATATTGACTGCATTCAACCAAATGGCGGTAAGTACTGATATGCCGCCAAACAACGGGAAAAGGTATCGCCAGTTACCCAGGTAAAGTGCAGCCCCACCGGCAACTACCGGACCCAAAAACGAGGCGACCGATTTGACAAACTGACCGAAAGTCAGGCTACTGGCCAATTTCGAATCAGGGACAATGTCGCCCACCAGAGGGTTCAGGGAAACCTGCAGCATGGTGTTGCCAATGCCCAGCAAGGCCAGGGCCAAAAGTACCGTAACAAAACTGTAAGAAATCACCGGGACAAAAAGGGCAGCGGCGGTAGCCGCGATGCTGATCAGCACGGTTTTTCTTCTCCCGATACGCCCCATCAGCATGCCTGTCGGGATCGACAACAGGACAAACCAGATATACAGCATCATCAAAATCAGGTTGGCAACGGTATCGCTCAACTGAAAATCCTGCTTGATGTAATTCGAGGCTATCCCCACTACATCCACAAAGCCCATGACGAAAAAACCGGCCATTACCGGCAACAGGTGGTTGATGTTGATTTTTTGTTGCATGTTGTTTATTCGTTTTGATTATCGTTATGAAATAATTCTGCTCCCAGGCCCAGTTCAATGTAATGTACCAGCGCGTGGATGACCTTGATATGGATTTCCTGCACCCTGTCGGAATACCCGCCATGCGGGGCGCGGATCTCCACATCGCACAATTGGGCCATTTCCCCTCCTGTCTTCCCCGTAAGTCCAATCACTTTTATACCTGACTGCCGGGCCGAACAGATTGCGTTGATCACATTCCGGGAATTTCCGCTGGTACTGATGGCCAGCAGCACATCACCGGGTTTGCCCAAGGCTTCAACCGTGCGGGAAAAAATGTAATCATAACCAAAATCGTTGGCTACGCAGGTAATATGTGAAGGGTCGCTGATGGCAAGGGCCGGCAAAGGCCTGCGGTCTTTTTGAAACCTTCCGGTCAACTCTTCGGCAAAGTGCATGGCATCGCACAACGAGCCGCCGTTGCCGCAGGAAATAATTTTATTCCCGGTTTTCAACGCTTCAACCATCAATTCTCCTGCTTTCTCCAGTTTTTCCCAAGTCTGAGGATCGGCCATAAATTTATCAAGCACCTCGTGGGCCTGGACAAAGTCTTCTTTTATTTTTTCTATGATCATCTTTTTTATGTTTTTGTTTTTAAAGCAGGTTTGCCGCCACCGACAGGGAAGCCATGTCGCCGATTTGTTCATCCAGTTGAGCTGGTACGATCCTGCATACTTTCCTGGCCAATGGCAATGCCTCGGCTTGTACAGCCTTTTCGAGCGACTGCATCAACAGGTGGCCGGCACGTACATAAATGCTCCCTATCACGATGCATTCAGGGTTCAATATATCCATCAACACTGAAAGACCGCGACCCAGGTAATTTCCGCAAATGTCGAAAACTTCCCTGGCAAGCGTATCGCCGGAATTGGCAGCCTCCGCTACCTTCTGCGCCGTAATATCAGGTAGGTCTTCCACGCTCGCACACCACTGGACTTTCCCGCCCATCTGGAGTCTTTCCATGACCTTCAGACGTGCAAGCTGGGCAATGCCGCCCCCGCTGCAAAACCCTTCGAACGAACCGGACTTGCCATATCCGACCGGACCAAAGTTGTCGAGCCGGATATGGCCGACTTCACCTGCATTGTCGTTGGTGCCGGCATAAAGTTTTCCATCAAGGATCAAACCGGCCCCCAGCCCGGTGCCAAAGGTCAGGAAGATCATGTTCCTGGTTCCGCGGCCTGCCCCGAACTTCCACTCGGCCAACGCGCAGGCGTTGGCATCGTTCTGAATGGCTGTCGGGATGCCATATTTTTCGGTGAACAGCTTTACAATCGGGATTTCATTCCAGCCCGGAAGGTTGGGCGGCGAAAGTACCACTCCCCGGACACTGTCCAACGGCCCTCCACAACTAATCCCAATCGAAGCTACGGTTTTAATTTCTACCTGATGAGATTGGAGTAATTTCTCCATTTCGTGCTGCAACTTTTCAATCATCCGGTAGGGGTCAGGATAATTTTTGGTCGGCACAACGGATTTGCCTATAACCGTCGGATGGCTGCTTTCATCAAGCTGTCCAAGGATCACTGCACATTTGGTGCCCCCCAGGTCGATGCCTATGATCTGATTCATATTTTTTACTAAATTTTAATTATTAAACTCCTTTACCGCTTCGAACATCGCCATGATATTCTTTGGCGGAACATCAGGCATGATGTTGTGGACAGTGTTGAAAACAAAGCCTCCACCTCTGGAAAATACCTCCAGGTTATGCTTCACGTGATCTTTAATTTCTTGTGGCGTACCCCGGTTTAACACGCTTTTCGTATCGCATCCACCGCCCCAAAACGTTAATTCACGGCCAAATTCTTTTTTCAACCGTTCAGGTTCCATATTCACCGCATTGATCTGTACCGGGTTCAGGATTTCGAATCCCGCCCCGATCAACTCCGGGATCAGTTCGTAAATGCCCCCGCACGAGTGGAGCATAGTATGCGCTGACGAATGGGCTTTTACATAATCGCACATCTGCTTATGCCGCGGGAAAAAAAATTCGTGGTATGTTTCCGTCGGGATAAATGGCCCTGTATTCGTACCAAAATCATCTCCAAACTTCAGGATATCTACTATATCGCCAACGGCCTTGCATACGTTAGTCAAAAATGCCATGTGTCTTTCCATTAAGACATCGAGTAAACGATTGACATTCTCCGGATCAAGGTAAAGATCCATCATAAAATTGTCGATGCGACGAAGGAAAGTGCCCCATTCAAACAGATTACAGCCCACTCCCAAAAGCAGGGCTTTGTCTGTTTTTGAACGTAAGTCAAGGGTTTTTTCCCTGAGCAATTCCCAGAAATTAGGTTCATCGCCCCAATCGTAAGGTGTAAAACCGAAGCCTCCCCAAACTACCCGTGACATTTCCCTTCCGATATCCTGATAGTTATCAGGGTAGCCATCGATATACGGGAAAATCAACTGGTCGAAAAAAGTGGCTCCCGATGGCATCTTGCCAATGTATTCACCAGTTTTTCCGGCGGCCAGCCAACTTCCGTTATCCTGCTTTTCAGGTTTGAACCACTTAGGATACAATGCCGGGTAACCCTTAATTAATTCCAATTCGTGCCAGTAATTTTCGGCCGTGTTAAAGTGGCGGCCAACATCCAATACATCTACCCCGAACAAATCGAGTATCTCCATGTCTGGTTGTGAACATTGCTGTACCACGTCGGGCGCATGATTTTTCAAGTGCTTTTTTCCCAGGTAGTCCAACAGGTTTTGATAAGCTACGACCGATATTCCTGAACTACCGGTTGCCCCCAGGTCCACCGGAACCCGGTCGGGCTGTTGATGATTAATAGCTGATAAAATGCGTTCTCTTGAATTCATTTACTTTAGTTTAATATTTAAAATCTCATTCTGTATCATTTCCCAATACCTGCCTCACAATTATTTCAATATATCTTCAAGTACCCATGGGGCACGTCCCACTCTGTTACGCATACTGTTAGCCTCAAAATCATTAATGAATTCCTCATTAACAGGATCCCATTTAAGTTTCCGCTGAAGTTTCATTGCAATATTTCCGATATGCGTTAATGTTGATGTTCTGTGCATATCTTCAACGGGGTGGAATACGGGGGTACGTGTTTTGATACATTTTAAGAAATTTTCATGTTCGCTGCTATCTGTATCTAAATGGATTTCATTATTCCCAATTACTGAATTCAATATTTCTTCCGAACTTGACTCAAGCGGCCCACTCCATCCTTTTATAAGTAACCAGCCATCAGTTCCCTCACAATAAAGCTCGACAAAATTGGAATGAACATCGAGGATAACTCCGTTCTCAAATTTATAGGTCAGATTGTATTCTTCAAAAGTGTCAAAAATGCCCGTATTCGGATTAATTCCATTTCCTTTAACCTCAACAGGGCCCGATTTCTCTGTCCCATTGATCCTTTGAGCAGTATCGAGCAGGTGTGCCCCCCAATCCGTTAGGCTACCCCCGGAATACTCACTGATGTACCTGAAAGTACCGTGACAACGACCTGGTGAATAAGGAGCGTATGGTGCCGGCCCGAGCCACATTTCATAGTCAAAATCCTCAGGTACTGGCTGTATAGTAGCATCAATCCTATTCTGTAGATTATGAACACCCGGCAGTCCAACCCGTATCCTTTGTAATCTACCAATTCTACCGTTACGGACCAATTCTGCCATCCTGTGGTACTGAAAAACAGATCTGTCCTCCAAACTTGTCTGATAAATTTGATCTGATCGTGATATATAATCACTCAAGAGTCTTCCCTCTTTGATGGTCAAAGTAGGCTTTTCGCAACAGACATCTTTCTTCTTCTGAATAGCCATGATTGACATAAGCACGTGCCAATGATCAGGTGATGAAATTTGAACGGCATCAATGTCATTTCTTTCAAGCAGCTCCCTGAAATCATTATATATATGGCAATCCTTATTTCGATATTTTTTATCAATTATGGATTTTGCTTTCAAAACACGTGAATTATCAACATCACATGCTGCCAAAACGCGACAATCATCAAGTTTAAGATATGCGGCAAGGTTCCAGCCTATTCCATGGGAACCAGTACCAATCATCCCAATTGTGATTTGATCGTTTGATCCGAATGCACAAGAGGGTATTATTGTTGGCATCATAAATGCACTTCCTGTAATCAACCCGCTTTTTAAAAAATTTCTTCTATTAATTTGCATAGCTGCTTTTTTTAATTTTTGTTAAAACGATAGTCTGCTTTGTTACAAGTCTCTTATCCAGATATTCCGGTAGCTGACCGGATCGTCATGTTCTTGCAGGGACAATGGTTCTTTTAAACCATGCGCTTTATATTCGGGTGCACCGATATAGGCTATTGTTCCCTGAATTTCAAAATTATTAAGTATCAGGATGCCGTTATGAAGAACCGTGATACGGGCCGGTATGATCACTCTCTCTGTCTCTGAAAACCTTGGCGCTATATAGATAATGTCATAAACCTGCCATTCGCCCTGTTTTTTACAGGCGTTGACAAGCGGGATTGCCTGTTTGTATATTGAACCGGCCTGCCCATTGACATAAATCGGTTTCCCATTGACATAAACCGGATATTCATAGCTATCGAAAACCTGAAGTTCGTATCTGCCCTGAAGCAATATGCCACTGTTACCAAAACCACGCCCGTTTGCCGGGGTTTCAACAGCGGTACGCCATTCTACATGTAGCTGACAGTCACCGAAATGCCTCTTTGTTTTGATATTCCCGGACTTAGGCTTAACAGTCATGCATCCTTCTGCCAAAGTCCATTCTACGTCTCCTCCACCGGCGCTTTGCCATTCGTTGAAATTGGTCCCTTCAAACAAAACGATGGCATCGGATGGCGGTTTTGTACCTTGCCCCGGCGTCACAATTGGGGGCACAGGAGAATAAATTTCAGTACTTTCAGGTGTTTTTTGCTGGGAAAAAACACATACTTGGACGTATAACATGAAAAAAATAATACTTACTGCTTTCATCAATTTAAAGTTTTATTGAATAAATTTTAAGATAAATCGGAACTGTATATCCTCTTCAAACCACATGGTAAAATTAGTGCCGGTGAGATTGTTCAGCAGGCAAAAATGAAGACCTCCCTCCATATTCGGTTGCTTGTTATCGAAAGTCAGCAATGAACACCTTCCAGGAGCTACCAGGAACGCATCCAGCGTTTCCAAACAGAAACCAGACTGGCTGTCTTTGTATGAAATACCTTCAATTACGCCATGCAGATTCCGGTTGCCTCCATTGACTATATCCAATGGCGATACAGGCTGTCCCATTTTGTCCAGCAAGAACTGACCATCAGACGAAACTCCGGGAATAAAAGAAAACCAGCAGGCTTCGGGCAACCGTGAGGCCTGTTTTCCGAACCACTTCAAGGTTATTTTCATAACAGGTTCGCTATCCGGAAGGAATGTTTCCACGAAAATTTCTTTCGGGCAACCTGAATCCCCAGCTTCGGGAATTTCCAACCAGGCCAAAAAGAAGTCACCGTCTTTCCGTTTTTCATGCCACAATTGTTTCAGGCTGGTGAAATACAGGGCAGTTTTTGCCGATGATTTTTCTAAACCCGGTTTATCCCAGCTGTGAACTATCCATTGCGGTCTTCCCAAACTCTCAGGCACATACTGGTTCATGAATTTGTGGAATTCAGGAGTTGAGAACGTCTGATAGGAAAATAGTCCGAGTGTTTGGGTATCAGATGCCCATTGTCTTTTGGTCAGCTTGTTCTCAAGAAAATTAACGGCTCCCGTTTGTGGATCAAAGCCTATTTTGAAATACCTGGCATCGAATAATCCATTAGCCGGATCAACCCGCTGAAGTTTCCCCATGATTGTCCTTTCCGGCTTTAAGGATTTAATCCTCGATTCTGCTTCCGTTTTTAGCACGGCAGGCAAAACAGCAATTGCACGGTCGATGTTGGCCCGTTTTTCGGCCCAAGAAGCTTCTATATTCCTGAATTCCGGCAGGTCGCGGGATGACCGGAATTTGGATATATCATAGACATCCCAGTTCCCCGCGGAGCCAATATGAAGCCCCCAGGTATGTTCCGGGACAAGAAGCAGGTGTTTCCCGAAAGCCATGTCTGTTTCACCATTTGCTTCAAGCTCCCCTTTGCAGATCCATTTCCTTCGTAGTCGTGATAACTCCCGGAAACGGGCCATCAATAGCGGGTCGCTGCCTGGTCCATGTATCCAGGTATCTCCGATTTCCTGTGTTACTACCGGTAGGCGGTCACGCAACAAACGAACCTCTTTTGCCACTGCGTTCAGATTGGAGACAAATACTTTCGACTTTGGGAATTGTTTTCGCAGGTCAGCATAGATTTTAACTATTTGCTCAGGGGAATGAGGCCCGTGGTTATCGGAAGTGAAATTAATCGATACGGCTGTTTTTCCTCCCGGTAACAGGGCTACGCCCCCATAATCATGTTGATACATTACCGTAAGCTCTGTCCCGTCAGGATTTTTCCAGACAAACAGGGGGGGTACACCGGGCATAGCGCTTCCTGTATTGACCCCTACATGAAACAGTTCGATGCCCGATTCTGCCATTACCGGTACCATTCCCCGTGTATGGCCCGGTACATCGGTCATCTTTGCAGCCAGCGTTTTACGCCCGAAACGCTGATCCAATTGCTTTGAAAAGTTAATAGCCAGGCGTAAAAGTGACTGGTCCATCAGTTCGGTATGGGTTGTAAATGGCAAGCCGTGCCACACAAAATCGCCCCGGTCGATGGCACGTTCCATCCGCCGCCGGTTTTCAGCCGATGCTTCTTCCAAATAGCGGTAAACCAGCCAGGAGCCTGTGGTCCACTGGTAGTTGTCTTCCACTCCCTCCCTGGCAAACCGCTCGGTCAACGCTAAAACGTTGGGGATAAATTCATCAAAGTAGGTTTTAATCACATTGGCAGCCATGTCGGTAAAACCAACGTCAAGGTGGGTTTTGAAAATCACATGCACACGTTCAACGGTTTCACTTGCCGGATTCGAACCTGCAAATAAAAGATTGGAACTTATCAATGTTGTTCCGAGAACCGCGCTGGTTTGGGTCAAAAAATGTCTTCGATCCATCGTCAATCTTTTACAATACCCATTTGTCCCCATTTTTTATTGGGTTTTGGTCCCAATTCGAGTTCCAGACGGCCTCCCTTAAAAAACTCTGCAACAGGAAACCTGAAACTATTCCAGGATTTCCCGTTGAGGGTTGCCTTTTGGATATAAATATCACCGGGATTCTCTCTTTTCGCAACAATCTCAAAAATATTGTTTTCTCCAGAATTTCCGGAAGAAGGGAAGGTAATGGTTGTTCTATCAAAAACAGGGCTGGTGATCTCCAGTGTTGGCGTTTCGTTAGCGCAGCCCTCTATGTCGAACAGCCCTATTGCCATCAGAACCCCCAATGCCCCCATTTGTCCCTGATCCTCGTCGCCATTATAACCACTGTACGGATTAGTCCCGCCAAAAGTCAAATCCTTCACTTGGCGTACCCAATACTGGGTCTTCCAAGGCGCCCCAGCATAGCTGAACAGGTGGGCCATCCCGCAGGAGGGTTGGTTTTCATAATCCACCCAGCCACAGCCATGTTCCCCGTGAGGCGTGACAAAGCGTAGCGGACGGGCTTTTTGGAAACTGGATTCCAACTGGCTTAAAAAGGCTTTTATTCCTCCTGACGCGTCTATCAGGCCTGTAACGTTTTGCGGCACATAGTAGGTGTAAGTAGCCGAAGTTCCTTCGATAAAGCCCGGAGCAGTGAATTCATTCCCTTCGGTGACCGGTGAAAAAGGTTCCATCCATTCTCCCGATTCATGCCGTGGCCTGGCCCAACCCACGGCTGGATCGAAAACATTCCGCCAGTTTTCGGCCCGTTTGGAAAACAGTTCAGCGTCCGCCGCCCTGCCAAGCTTTCCGGCAATCTGGGCCAGGCACCAGTCCTGGTAAGCATATTCGAGGGTCATAGCTGTTCCGCCCTGGTGCCAGCCTCCTTCGCGTTCGGCAACTTCAACAGGGACATAACCCAATTCGATATACCAGTCCATGCCTCCTCCAACGGGGTTGGGGCCTGCCTCATAACCCGAGCGGTCGCGTATCCCGCCCGGGAACGCGTTCTTTCTCGCAGCGGCGTATGCCAGTTCAGGATCGAAGGTGGCCCGTCCGGTTGACATGAGCGCTGCCAACAGCGGTGTAGCCTGGTCGCCTACCATCACATAGGAATAATTTCCTGCCCAGGAGCAACGGGACATAGTCCCGGCATTCCGGTAATAGTCCAATGCAGATTCTGCAATCCAGTTCCCGATTTCAGGATAAACCAACGACCACAATATATTCAGGTTCCAGTGGCTTCCCCACAAACCGTCCCATTCCATAAAATGTCGTTGCGGTTTACCATCTTTTAAAGGAACTTGCCGAATCACAGGGAATGGCCCGGTCCAATCTGCGTATGACCCATCTACATCACTGGCCACTCTCCTTCCAATGGCGGTGTGCATCAGGTCGGTATAAAATTTTACCCGCTGTTCATGGGTACCACCATCAACCTGAATTCTGCTCAAATATTGATTCCATTCCTTTTTGGCATCCTGTACCACCTGGTCAAAATCCCAGTGAGAAACTTCAGTTTCCATATTCAAACGGGCATTTTGCATACTGACATGGGATATGGCTACTTTTAAAAGTATTTGATCCCCTTTCTTCAGATTCTTATAGGTTAAGTATGCCCCGCTTCCCTTCCCCTGGATTATCCCAGCTTCATGGTTCACGAGTTCACCGGTTTCACTTCCGTTTTTTCTTAACCAGCCCGCAAAACCGTCAAACGGCTTGCTCGTTTGTGCAACAAAATGGATGATGAACGGCTTTTTGCGCCTAAAGGTTGGCGCCAATACCGAATAGCCCTCTATTTCGTTGGGCCCTGTTTGCCGGGCATAAGCGTATTCCATCTCTGTTGGGCCAAGTGTTGCCCCCAAATTAAACAGGATATGCGCCTCACCAGTTTCAGGAAAGGTATAACGGTGCATTCCAACGCGGCTGGTGGCCGTCAGTTCTGCAGTGATACCATAGTCCTCAAGATATATTTTGTGATAGCCCGGTTTTACGACTTCCTTTTCGTGGCTAAATCGGGACTTGCTGGTTTCCAATCCCAGATGTCCTTTGCATTCTCCCGTTACCGGCATGACTGGAATACCCGCGGTCTGTGTATTATGGACATGAGAAAAATCAAGGATAAATTTCTCATCATACTGGTAGCCCGATCTCCATAAATCCCCGTGTTTGGTATCCGGGTTAAGGGCCACCATCCCGTTAGGAACTGTGGCCGAAGCAAAGAAATCGAAACGACACCCGGCTGTATTGATCAAAGGATCGGCCAGATCAGCAGGGGTTTCCATTTCTTGTCCATAACAGGAAGGCACAAATCGTTCAATTATAAATATTAATAAAAGGAAAAAATTAAATACTCTCATATTTCTTATGCATTATCATTAATAGAAAAATTGTCAAATCTTTTCGTGGAATTTTTGATATCAAGGGAACAACTTATCATTATTCATAGTAATCAGTATTATCTATTATTAAACGGATATATAATTTATTTCAGAGAATGATAAATCCATTATCGGTTTTTCCTTTTTATTTCTTTGGACATATTTGCATTTTTCGTATTTCCATGCAGAATACTTTTCTGATGAATTTTTCAACCAAGTATCAGGGCCGATTTCCTTAAACCGTTTTAATACGGGAACACAAGTTTCATATTCTGCTTTAATGAAACTGTAGAGAACGGTATCATGATAAAACGGGCTTCTTGAAACAATCAGACTGCCAGGAATGCCATTGGGAAAAAATTCATCATTGGTAAACCGATCTATCGTATCCGGAGTATGACCTCCAAAAATAAACTCTCCGATATTTAACCGGACACGGTCCTTGATTTCCGGTGACAGGGAAATGTCCGGCAAATGATTTCCTATCGTAAATTCTTTGGTTGCATTATAGTGCATGTAAAATCCAACATTTTTTGCTATTCCAAACAGGTTTTTCATGGCTCCGGTTACTCCGGTCATGTGTATTTTCACCAAATGCAAATTGATCAGATAATCAGCATCGATCAGTATCTGAGGAATTGGATACCTATCGGTAGCTTTGCCATCGCGAGGAATACCGGCGTTGTCTGAGAGAAAAATTGTGTGGTTGCTTACCGGAAGTTCATCGTTTGTCCCAAGTAACCTAATGTTTTTAAGATCGCTGCTGCGAACTTCCTCTATGAACTCTTTGGGAAAAGGCCGGGAACAATCGAAAAAGCAAATATTCTCTTCCTTTAGACCAGCTTTTAATAAACTTCTGGATAACACAACCAGCATAGCCGGACTGTTATTCAGTGTTGCATTGATATCGCGTATGGTATTATTGAAATTGACTTTTACAACAACTTTCTTCTCTGACAAATCAGCCTTTGTTGATCCCGCCAGTATCTTTTCCCATGACTTTTTTTCCCCACCTTCACCGGATATTTCAGCTATTGACCTGGACAGCATTTGCCCCAGGACATCCGGGTCAATGGTTTTCCAGTAAACCTTTTCCCCCGAGAAATCGTAATCGGATACCTTGCGGTCATAAACTCTGACAACTTTATGATCATCATAGGGCTCAGGGAAGTCAATTGCATCTGAAAATAATGGGTAACCTAACAATTGCTCAGGAAGGAATCCTATAGCGCTCAAACTTGCTGATGCAGTAATAAATTTTCTTCGCTTCATTAATTAGTTATATCAGTTAATAGGATTTGGAGTAAGTAAATGTTGCAAATTATCATTGAATATATTATTAACATTAGTGTTTTACGGGTATCACAATATTCCGCCATTTTCCCGCTCCGCTATCTATCACTGCAAAAATGGCATGGGTAATCATTCCATCCTCAATAAGCAATTGAACTCGTTCCAGTTTTCGCATGGTTTCTTTTCTTCCGTCCTCCCAGACAATGGATCGGGAATATCCCCTGGGGTCGCTGGCCAGTTCCCAATTAATTCCATCTTTCGATATTGCATGAATGCCACCATCGTTTTCTCCGATAAGTGATTTGCCAACATCGAACACTTTGCAAAGCAGGTGAAATCCCTCTTTGTCATACCAGATACAGGCATCTTCAGCATTGGAATTATCTGTTTCTGGAAAAGTCAGGATAGGTTCTTCGCTGACATGATTATATGGCCCGGCATAATTGTCAGCCATTGCCACTCCCAACCGAAGATCAAAATCAAAATAGCCGTCTTTCCAATGTCCCGTCCGGGTACTTTTATATACGAGAATCACTTTCCCGTCGGGCAAAACACATGGGGCCGGGTTCGATGTGATCTGGTTGTCCCAGTGTCCCGGTCGTGGTTCCAGAATCGGTTCGTCAAATCTTTTCCACGGCCCTTTTACAGAAGTTGCTGTTGCCAGGCCTATGCGTTTATTTGCCCATGCTACATGATAATTCCGTTCAGGATAGGTTGTTCCGGTATAATACAGGAGGTAAGTGTCTTTGTACTTGTGAATGGTGGGGTTGTGGGTCATCATTCCGTCCCAGTATCTGGTTCCTCTTTTGGGCAGCACAACATCTTCAAACTGGTAAGGCCCGGCAGGATTATCGGAAGAAGCAAGGACTACTTCGGAATCAAGGGCCCATACGTAGCTTTTACCTTCGGGCCACCGGGACGCGAACATGTAATAACGGCCATCTTCGCCTTTGATAACCGAGCCGCACCAAACATTGTAGCCTGGCATTTGGAAGCCGCTATTAAGCGGAACAGGGCCGAAACGATCGATGAATGGCTTATCTTGCTTGGTTATTTCCAGTTCCTGCCCTCCTGCCGATGAAAGAATCATGATACACAAAATGCCGGTTAACAAGAGCGGCTTCCACGTTTTATATCTATTATCACCTAACATATTCAACTATATTTGTTTCATTCTAAAATTCTGTTTTATACCATTTCTGCATCAATTTTATTCCCCAGTCCACCTGTTTTTTACTACAGCCTCATCAAATTCCTCCTCCAGAGCGGGATCAAGTTCAGCCAGTCTTTTCCATTTTTCATCGCCGTAAATACCAGCCTTAGTATAATCAAAGGGCTTAAAGCCAATTTTTCTGGCAGTCTTTAAACTTTTAAAATGAAAATCAAGATTGTCCGGATCCCTGAAAAGCGGATCTGCAACCAGAGAGTGCCTGTCTTTTCCGTGTTTTTGCCAGGCTTGAAAATTCATCCCCAAATGAAAGGATGGATCCGGGTCCAATGGGTTCCAATAGCAATTATAATCAACCTCGGTATTTGATTTCAACCACTTTTCTTTTCCCCAGTTATTGACAAAAATCTCTCCTTGCCTGTAATAAACAATGTTATTGGTGAATGAAAAGGATTTATGTTCTTCAGGCCGGTTGAACTGTACCTGGCCTAAAATATTAAAAGCAAAAATGTTATTCCTGATGATATTCTCTTTTCCGTAATGATGGTCAAACCCGGCATTTTTGCAATTATACACCAGGTTGTTCTCCATGATAATAGAAGAAGAACCTTCATCATTATATAATCCCCAGCCTCCGTAATCAAATGAATAAACGTGATGGACCACATTGTTGCTCACACTGGTTCCTTCTGACTGTCCTAAAGTATATACTCCTCCCATATCACAAAGCTCGCCCCATCCCAGATGATGGATGTGATTAAACTCGATTTTATTCCGTTTGGAAGGACTGAACGAATATCCCCAAACCCAGCCAACTGACACCCCGGAATACCGAAAATCGGCAATGTCATTGTGGGTGACCGTGTTATCACTTCCCTTAAAAATGATGACGCCCACGGCATCAGGAAAAACATAACCCCCATGCTGGATAATGTTATTGTCAACCGTAATAAATTTGGTGAGTTCGTCGCTGTCGTTACGGATACTGGTTTCGCCAATTTTCACGCCGCCGGCGCCCAAATCATGCAAATGGCAATGCTTTACTGAGCTTTCGGAACAGGCGCGACGGAACCATATCGCATATTGTCCTGTGTGGGTTATTTCACAATTGGAAAATTCAATGTTTTTGGCAAAATCAACCATGATGGCTGCATCGATCGAACTTGCGGCTTGTCCGGCGCTATTGCCCCGTGCGGGAGTTTTATATCCACTAACCTGGAAACTTAGGTTTTTAAAGTGAATATGCCCTGCTTTTTCACCCGTACTTTCATCCCCTGATATCACGATGAATTTATCCACTACAGGAGCAATGCACTCCGTGTTTTTTATGGTTTCCCCTTCCAGTGGAATGTAATACAGGTATCCGTCACGGGAGAGGAACCATTCCCCGGGAGAATCCAATGCTCCAATGTAATTCTCAATATAATAACGGCTTTTTTTATCGATTGGAATCCAGGATACCATCCCTCTGCCTGTAATGTAGATGGAGCTGTCTGCTTTATTGATATGTTTGATAAATTGCCTGGTCTCGCTCCATTTTTGATGAAAAACCGCCAATACATCATCCAGTTCACCGACTTTTAAATCATTGAGGATTTGCATGCCTGAATCTTTCAGTTTAATCTTTTGCGAGGCGAACCGGGCTGTTTGTTCGCCCGGTTTATCAAGGGGTATTTCCTCCACGTGTTTAACCATGTAAAAGTCGTCACGATCGGGTGTTTGCGCCCTGAACCTGCGTTCCCCGTTGATATATAATTGCTCGAAATAAAATCCGTAATACGCCACTTCGGGGATAAACACACGCCACAGGGTTTCACTCACCTCCTCGAATTTATCCAGCTTCATTCCGCCGTAAAACACAGGGCGGTTCGCCGGATCCCCGTTAAACATAACAGGGGCTTGTGCTGTGCCTCCATCCAGGGATGTAAGCTGCAGAGTTTCTTTCATGAAATAATTACCCGGCAACACGTGAATGTAAACCGTGTCGTTTAGTAGTTTTTGTTCACGTAGCTGCCGCACTTTGTCGCGGGCGCCGGCAATTGAGGCAAGAGGAAACTCTTTCGTCCCGCTGTCCATATCATTTCCGGTTGGGGAAACGTATATCCGTTGGGTGGCTGAAATCTCACCCAGTCCCACAACTACTAAAACAAGCAAAAGGAAAATCTTTCTAATGGTCCCCGTTTTTTTTAAAATCTTCAACCGGATATGTTTTGTTTTAATTTTGATTTTCATTCGTAAAATGATTAAGAGGCAATGCTCTCCTATGACTTAATAATTTGGGTTCCCCGTATATCTGTTTTTTAAAACCGTCGCATCGAATTTTTGAAGCAGTTCGGGCTGTAGTTTTGACAGGGCAATCCAGTCCTCGTCGCCGTAAACCCCTGCTTTTGAATAATCAAAGGGTATGAACCCAATCTTTTTGACAATTTTTGGGCTTTTAAGAGTGAAATCCAGGTTTTGCGGATCCTTAAACAGCGGGTCAGCCACTATTGAATGATTGTCCCTTCCATGTTCCTGCCATTCACGGAAGTTCATTTCCAAATGAAACAGCGGGTCTGGATTGGAGATGTTCCAATAGCAATTAGAATCGACTTCTACATTTGCTTTCAACCATTTTTCATTACCCCAATTATTTTTAAATATGGCAGTCTGATTGGAATATATGATATTCCTGTTGAAGGAAAATGACAGGTGTTCTTCCGGACGGTTGAAGCGGACCTGGGCGGAAATATTAAATGCAAATATGTTGTTCCGGATGATGTTCTCTTTTCCAAAATGGTGATTAAACCCGGCATCTTTGCAATTGTGCACTAAATTGTTCTCCATAAGAATATAAGAAGATCCCTGGTCAGTATATAGGCCCCATCCGCCATATTCAAAATCATAGATATGATGGATAACGTTGTTGCTAACCACTGTCCCCTCGGACTGGCCCAAAGTATATACCCCTGCCATGTCGCAAAGTTCACCCCAGCCCAAATGATGAATATGATTGAATTCAACTCTGTTTCGTTTTGATTGGCTAAAAGCATACCCCCAAACCCAACCAACCGAAACACCTGAATAACGGAAATCAGCTATGTCGTTGTGAGCTATTACATTGTCGCTCCCGTGATGAACAATCACCCCTACGGCACAGGGAAAAACATAACCACCATGCTGGATAATATTGTTGTCAATGGCAATTTGGCTTGTAACCCGGCAACTGTCTTCAAGAACCTGCAATTCACCAATCTTCACGCCGCCCGCCCCAAGGTCATGAAGGTGGCATCGTTGAACCAAACTGTTTTTGCAAGATTCACGAAACCAGATTGCATATAATCCGGTATGGGCCACCTCACAACCAACAACTTCGATGTTTTTTGCATGATCAACCATAATGGCGCCTTCAACCGGGGAAGCTGCCTGTGCAGGTTCATTCCCACTGACCGGTGTATTGTATCCCGCAACCCTGAAGCACAGGTTCTCGAAACGAACGTGCCCAACGGGTTTGTCTTTATTTTCTCCTTTAATGACAATAAATTTATCAGTGACAGGAACCATAGATTCGACGTTTTCAATTGTTTCGCCCGGGTATGGAATGTAATACAGGAAACCATCGCGCGATAGGAACCATTCGCCAGGCGAGTCAAGGGCTTGCCGGTAGTTTTCCACCACACAACGAGTTTTGTTGTCAAAAGGATTCCAAGGCTTCATCATCCGCCCTGTCACATAAAACGAACTGTCTGTTTTGTTGAATGTTTGGATATGCTTTCTGGTAATATCCCATTTATGATGAAATACAACTATTGCATCTTCAACTTGATCTTTTTCCAGGCTGTCTAAAAGGAGCATATCTGATTGGCGCAAACTAATTTTTTGTACTGCCGGAGTCCCGGTTTCCTTGTCAAGTATCGTTTCCTCTACCTTATTCACAAAGAAAAATTCGCCGCGGTTGGGGGTCTGCGCCCTGAACCTGCGTTCGCCGTTGATATATAATTGCTCAAAATAAAACCCGTACCGCGCCACTTCCGGAATAAATACCCGCCATAGGTTGTCATTTATTTCTTCAAACCTACCTAACTTCATTCCACCATAAAACACAGGACGGTTCGCAGCATCAGCGGTATAGATAACAGGGCTTTGGGCTGTACCACCATCATTATATCCAAGCCTGAATGGTTCGCTCATGTAATAGTTGCCAGGCAATACATGAATGTAAACCGTATCGTTCAGCAGTTTGTATTGGCGTAACTGCTGTACTTTGTTCCGGGCTCCGGTAAGGGAAGCGAGAGGCTGTTCTATCGTTCCTGGATTCAAATCGTTTCCGTTAACAGAAAGATATAACCATTTGGAAGCAAGAGTATTACTGAATATAAATGTCAAAAAAATAATAAGAAAATGTTTTATCCGGATCATATGAATTGCCGTTTTTTTCATACTCACTATTCATTACAGGGTTTTGAAGAATATTAAAGGCATATAAACGACAAAAAAGTGTCTATATATGCCTTTATTTAAACTACCAGCTACAACTTACTCATAACCTGGATTTTCCACCAAATTGGGGTTATTTCCTGTTCTTTTCAATGTTATTGGTAAATAATAATTTTTTTCGTAGAATGTTACTGGTTTGTTTACGCCGTCAATTTTATCAACAACCAGTATTTTATATTTCCTTGTTTCATAATCCAGGTACATACGTAATCCACTGAAATCTCGGGTCAAATCTGTAACAGCGGTTCTCCACCTGCGCAGGTCCCAATATCGATGTCCTTCAAAAGCAAGTTCTATTTTTCGTTCGTGACGGATTTTCATCCTGTCAATGGTTGTAAGAGGAGCGACACCAGCCCTGTTCCGTATTTGGTTGAGCGCATCCAATGCTTCATCTGGTTTGTTAAGTTCAAAAGCTGCCTCCGCGAAATTTAACAAAACTTCCCCATACCTGAAAAGTTTCCAGTCGGTGGCAGTAGTTGCCCTTTCTCCAAGCACATTATGATCTTCGTCCAGATATTTTAGTACTCCAAAACCAGTGCCGATATTTGTACCATTAAAGGTTTGGTTCCCATATGTAAGTATTCCGTCGTAAGATCCAGTTTCCTGAATGGTTCCGTCAGGCTTTATAATACCTCTGTACCAAGTAAGTTTTTTTCCCTTCCAAATCATGTCCGGATAATAAATACTTGCAAAAAAACGAGGCTCTTTATTCCCAAATAGGTCTTCTCCTGACCACAATCCCTGCTGGATTTCAGCACGATCAAGATATCCTGGTGTTCCGGGAATTCCATTCATCTCTTCAAACTCTTCGATCATTTCCAGATAAGGCTGGGTGAGATTACCTCCGCCCCAGGCATTAGGTAAAGGACCTTGAAAGAAATCAAGAGACCAACCGTTCCCTTTTGATGGATAGGAGGCTATTTCATTAAACTGCCTGCAAAATATTATTTCGGGATTTCCATCTTCTAAAAATGTTTGCCTAAAATTCCAGACCTTGTCATCCGGATATTTATTATATAAATTATGAACACCGCTGTTCATAATTATTTTGGCCGCATCATAAGCCTTCTGGTAATAATTTTGGGCCTCTGAAGGAGGAATTCCCAATAACCCATCTAATTTTTGTGTCCCGAACTGTGCAATACTTCCAGCATATAATGCTGCTCTGCATTTAAGCGCTGCCGCGGCATATTTACTGGGTCTTCCATAATCGGATGTACGGGTTTCCGGCAAATCATTAAAAATGTCATCCATTTCCGAAATAATAAAGTCGTACAATGCTTTCTCGGTATCGCGAGTTCGGTACAGTTCTTCTTCAGAATCATTTAAATTTTGAGGTTCTGTAATTAACGGAACACCGCCATAGCGTACCGCCATGGCAAAATAGTTGTAAGCTCTCAGAAACCTTGCTTCCGCGATACGGGAAGTTTTAAAACCATCATCAACAGGTGAATCAGGAAGTTGTTTGATGAAAATATTCAGTCTGCGAATTATTTCATAAGCATTTTCCCACCATTCAAATAAGCCACCGTTAATTTGCAAATTTCCGTACTTTTTTGTGTAAGCTGCTCCCCATCCCATAAAATCGGCACATTCATCACTTACTCTGTCAATTCGCATAATTCCGGTCCATTCATTGGCATCACTTGCTGTATTGGCATCCTTGGCAAAAACAAAGATATCAGTATATATTCCTGTCAGGTAAGCATCTATATATACGGGATCATTCCATACTACAGCATCGCTAATAATATCTAAAGGTTTTTTGTTTAAAACATCATCCTGGCATGAGACCATCATTGTCAGGATGATAAATAGACTATAAACTAATTTTTTCATAATTATGTCTTTTTTAAGCAGTTAAAATGAAATTGTTGCCCCAATTGTTACGGTTCTTTGTTGGGGGTAATAATAACCTGCATAACCTGATGGGGCTTCCGGATCAATACCATATTTTTTGAGTTTGTCAAAAGTCAATAAATTAGTACCGGCACAATAAATCCTCATATTTGAAATATTAACTTTACTAACCCATTTACGGGGAAGATTATAACCCAGAGAGGCAGTCTTTAACCTAAGATACCCAGCCTTTCTGTACCTGTAGTCCGAATATAAGCCATTTTGAGAGGCTCCCCCTAATCTCGGTACTAATGCATCGGGATTATTGGTTTCTTCCTTCCATCTTAATTCGTAAAATGTGTTCATGTATTCGTTGATATTAACGTTCTTATAATATCCAAAGGCCCCTTGCCAAAGAGTTGACAGATCAAAATTTTTGTATGTAAATACAGTATTCAAACCAGCCATCCAATGAGGAATCGTTCCTTTTCCAATTTCAATCTGATCTTTCCAGTCCAGCTTCTCATCCCCATTTACATTTACGTAACGCACGTCACCTGGCCTTAAGGTAATGTTTCCCTGAAGATCCTGATCAAAATCAAGGTTATCAATTTCCTCCTGGCTAATGAATAACCCGTCAAATACATAACCATATGCTCTGTCTGTCCACCTGCCAGAAAGTTTGTTAATCCGTTCCTGATCCTGATCTTCATAATCGGGCTCTTCGTAGTGCATCCATTTGGATCTGGACCAGGAAATATTTCCGCT
Source organism: Gaoshiqia sp. US2 (assembly GCF_059705485.1). Taxonomy (NCBI): domain Bacteria; kingdom Pseudomonadati; phylum Bacteroidota; class Bacteroidia; order Marinilabiliales; family Prolixibacteraceae; genus Gaoshiqia; species Gaoshiqia sp. US2. The sequence continues at coordinate 304,973 of NZ_AP048550.1, forward strand.
GATATCCCAGGTCAGATCATTATACTTTCCTGAAGTACCCAGTTTCAGATCAAATCCCCTGTCATTAAGGCTGTTTATATTTTCGGGAGGCAAGTTGGCTCCAAATGTAGAGGGCAAGGAAAGTATACGGGTTGCAGGAATGCCACTCCTTTCTCTGTAGAAAGCGTCAGTTTCTCCATATAATTTCCCTTTCCACAAAGAAAAATCTAACCCGGCATTATAAATTGTAATTTCTTCCCAAGTCAGGTTTGGATTTGGCAACCCAGTAGAATAAATTCCAGCATAGGTTGTCGAGCCAAATAAATAAGTACCATACCAGGTTTTGTAACTATACCCGGTTAGATATTGAAAATTACCTACCCCGTCATTACCTGATTGCCCGAAGCTAGCCCTTAGTTTCAGGTTGTCAATAATTTTATGATCAGCCATAAAATTTTCTTCAGAAATTCGCCATCCTAACGAAACACTGGGAAAATATCCCCATCTATTATCGGCAGGGAACTTGGCCGAGGCGTCTGCCCTGATGGAGGATTCGAGCAAATATTTGTCTTTATAGGCATAATTTAACCGACCGATATAACTTGTTCTCCCCATCTCCGAAGCCGAACCAGCATTGCTCATATCTCCGGTACTCCCTGCATATAACAAGTCAATTGCGGTGGATAAATACCCCCCTCTTCCTGCAGAAAAGGTATCATATCTGTAATCAATAGTTTCGTAAAGCGCCAATATTGTTAAATGATGATCATTATGAAACGCTCGATCATAATTCAATGAAAATTGTCCGGTCATATTTCTGCTTCCGGAGTAATCCATATCAAGTCTTGTCTCTTTAACTGTTGATGCTGCGAGCGTATATGAGTCGCTTTCAAACTCATAATTCCAGAAATCATTACCCTTACGAAATCTCTTTCTGCTATTATTATCTTTTAAATAATTTACAAATACTCTTGCAGATAAACCTTGGATATCCTTGAATCTGTAATTTAATGTGATCGTTCCTGTTACTCTTTGATTATTTTGTTGATCATATCCAATAAGATTGTAATTGGATGTTACATAAATAGGATAATTGCTACCGACATAAGGCAATTTAGCAGGATCCGGGGTACTTGATAAAACATTAGGACGGGTTCCCCAATAGTCCAGCCATGTTCCATTTGTCGCAATATCCTGTGGTCTCCATGGAAATTTTCGATCTTGTATGATTGCTGATACATCAACCTGAAGGTCCATATTATCCAATATTTTCAAATCGACATTGGATTGAAAATTATATCTTTTGTAATTTCCGCCATTTTTCTTCCACATGGTTTCCTGGTCAAGAAAACCTAAAAATCCGAAATATTTAATCCGTTCTGAACCCCCTCTGACGTTTAAATTATGCTGTTGCTGAGGCGCCCAGTCCCTGACTAACTCCTTTTTCCAATCGGTATTCGGATAGTTGGGGTCGCTTCCATCATAATATTTCTGAATTTCCTCAACAGTATAAGGAGCGGTCTCTTCGGGTTTCCCCGACTGTATCCATTTTTCCCGCTCAATTTCAGCATATTGGCCTGCACTCAATTTATCAGGCATATATGTAACCCCTTGACCGCTGAAAGATGTATTAAAGGTAAACGTAGGTTTTATAATCGCGCCACGTTTTGTCGTCACAAGTATAACCCCATTTCCTGCTCTCGAACCATAAATAGAAGCTGCACCATCCTTAAGGATAGAAACAGATTCAATAGTATTGGGGTCCAATATGTTTAAATTGGCTTCAATACCATCGACAATAACTAATGGGTTACCAAACCCCCTGATCCTTAGCGTTGCGGCATCTGCTCCCGGCAATCCCTGTTCCTGTACGGAAATCAACCCTGGCAACCGTCCTGTCAGGGCATTCGATGAACTTGCAACTGGAGCCACTGTCAGTTCCTGACTTCGAACGCTTGAAACCGAACCAGTAAGAGTCGCCCTCTTTTGGGTACCATAACCAACAGCAACTACCTCCTCAATTCCAACTGTTTCTTCTTCCATTATCATGTCAATATTGCTTTTTCCTGTCACCAAAATTTCCTTTGATCGCATGCCGACAAAGGAAAAAATCAAAATGGCATCGGAAGGAACATTGGAAAGGGTATAATTTCCGTCGGCATCAGTAATAGTTCCCTGGGTAGTGCCCTTAATAACTACTGTAACGCCGGGAAGAGGCTGGCCTCCGGGGTCGGTTACCTTCCCAAAAACAGAGCGAAGTTGCTGGTATACAGTCCATTCATTCTTTGAATCCGAATTTGAAAGAATAATTATCCTATCCTTCCTTTCAAATTGAATATCAGTTCCGGCAAACAATGAATTTAAAACATCTTCTATTTTCTTATTTTCTACATTTATTGAAACCTTTTTCGAAACATCAATAAATTTTTCGCTGTACATGAAGTTACAACCACTCAAGTCTTCAACTTGGGAAAGCACCTCTTTTAAAGTTTCTCCCGCCACACTCAGGCTTATTGTCTGAGAGTAAGATATGCCTGCACAAACGCTAAAAGCCGATATCAGCAATAGAAAGGTTGTTAGTTTCATAATCCTTAATAATTTTTTTACAACGGAAACTTCCTGTTCCCATTCAAAACAGTCATTTTTTTTCATACTTTTGTATTGTTTAAAATTAGAATTAGCCCTGTTAGCAGCAGGGTTGGTTTTACTCTCTTCAGGGAAATGTGGTCGCATTTCCCTGTTGTATTTAGCGATGGTTCGTTTTTTATTCCATAAGCATTTCTTTTTATAAGTTAGATTTAGATAATTGTTAGCTTCGTTTTTTTAATAATATTTTTTGTTTCTGGAAACTCCCGTCTGACAGCTTCTCGCGGGGAAATATTATATAATTAACAGGAGTTGCCTTGGTAATTAGGTCAAGAATTTGAGAAAGGGATTCATCCGCAAGTTTTACCGTATAAGTATAATCTTTTATCTCTTCAGCAACTTCAATCTCGACATTAAATGTGCGTCCAAGCCTCTCCGCAACTTCAGTAATGCTACTATTGTCGAATACCAGCAAGCCGTCTTTCCAGGCGATGTATTTTTCAATATTTCCCCTTGTACTTGCACTTATACCTGTATTAAAGTTGTAATCAACGTGTTGCCCGGGAACCAGCGAACCGATGTTCTTTGTCTTACCATTTTCATTGGTATATTCCAATACAATCATCCCTTCAACCAAGGTTGTCGCTACCATGTCATCATCAGGATAGGAAAGGACATTAAACTTGGTTCCTAATGCTTTAATATTTAATTGTTTGGTTTTAACGACGAACGGATGATCCGGATCATGAGCGATATCAAAGAAACCCTCACCAGTTAAAGTCATTTCCCTTGTATTGCCTTTAAAAACCTTGGGATATTTGATTTTACTGCCATAATTGAGATGAACGACCGTACCTTCGGATAACTGAACAATTGTCCTGGAGCCAACCGGCGCTATTATTTCGAGCGAATCCACCACTGAATCCGTAAATTGTGAAGAAATCATTAAAGGGTTTGAAATGATATAAATCAGGATGGAAAGGACAGGTATCAGAAGGATTGCAGCAGCTCTTACCAACCTGGTTGTAATTAAGGAAGTAGTTTTTCTCTGCCCGGTCCCCAATTTTACACCCTTGATGTTAATCTTGTGGTGTATCCTGTCAAGCAATAAATTAAGTCGTTCGTTCTGATCGACAGAAAATTTCTTTGTCTTAAAGCTTCTCCAGTCTTTATGAGCAATATTCTTACTTTCATCCGATAAAGCGTCCTTGTCGATCCATTGGACAATCTTTTTCAATTCTTCAGGATTACACCTGTTATTTAAAAACTTTATAAGCAGTTCATCTGTCATTTTTGAGCGATTCATTTTTTTGTGACGACGGTACAACTCGTATCAATCAGTGGTTCCTTCCAAGTTACGTACATATGTAATACGCTCAATGGATATCACAGGACTAGATAAAACTCTGTTTTTTTACAAGAAAAGAAAGGCAAACAATGTATTGACCATCCCATTCCCGATATTCGATTTTAAGAACCCAAGTATTGTGACCATGTGATTTTTTACCGTATTGCGGGAAATTCCCAATTTCTTTGCAATCTCATCATGTGTTAGTCCTTCTTCACGGCTTAACTGAAATATTTCTCTTTGCCGGGGAGTTAGCTTTTTAAGCAAAGACTGAATCCTGCTATTCAGTTCCTTAAAGTAGATTTCATCTGTTAGTTCATACACCTGATCGACATTTTGCAAAGATTGCAGGTATTCAATGTACTTATTTTCGTGGGTTCGCTTTCGCAAAAGACTGACGGCCGAATTGTATGAGATCGTAAAAAGAAATGACTCAAATGAGGAATAGACATTAATTTTACTCCTGTTTTCCCAAATTTTAATAAAAACTTCCTGAACGATTTCTTCTGCATCTACTTCTACCTTCACATACCGGATTACGAAATCATATAGTCTTTTACAATATTGCCTGTATATGGTATCAAAAGCTACCATATTTCCCTCTCTGAGGAGGAACAAAAGTTCGTTATTTGATTTATCTTTTTTATTTTTCATAAGATAGTTCAGCGCCAAAGTCCAACGATAAAGATACCAGAAAATTACCCGGTGTCAAAGATAGAGCGCCGGGTAATTTATACTGATCAACTTTCGATAGTTCTTATTCAGCAACGGGCAATCATCATTGTTTTTTGCTATAAACCACTTTCTCTGCTACCGAGTTATTGTGATCATTTAAACGGACGACAAAGACTCCATGTTTAGGGAAAGAACTCCCATTCAATGTCACATGGTGTGCGCCGGCATCCCTGAACCCCTCGCCCAATACCATGATTTCCAAACCAGTAACATCATACACGCATAACTTTATCCATCGCTTTTCAGGCAAGGTATATTTTATAGTCAGGGTTGAACTAAAAGGATTTGGATAACTCTGTAAGCTCAAATCGCTTTTAGGCAATTTGATAGATTCAATTGCTGTTTCCAAAGAATCTGTTTGCTGGGTCAGGTATAATCTTCCACTGCTCATATTGTTCGCAGCGTCGGTCGCTTCAATCGAGAAGGAGTATGTCGTCTCATCCAGAAGACCAGTAACTTCATAATTTGTAACTGTATTATCTAATGTGGTTAATAACATTCCATCCTGATATAACCGATAGCCTGTCACTCCCACGAGATCACGGGCGTTTTGCCAATTCAGTGTCACGGAATTAGCTGTAACTTCAGCAGTAGAGAGTATATGCCCCGCTTCCCAATAAGGCCCTCTTTTATCAGAAAATTGAGTTTCTATATCATTTGTATTCTCACCGGCAATGTCCATCTCAGTCGTAACATTGTTGAACATATTTCCCCCAACTACCTGTCCATACGGATTTCGTTTTATGGTTATCCCCGTCTCCATTTCTTTTAACTGGTTATTTTCCACAAGAACATTGGTTACATCTCCTGTCACACCCAACCCGTCATTCCTGCTTTTCTGATCAGCTGCATAAGCATAGATGCCATTTTGGGCAGGGGCTTCAGTTTTAGAAACAGGAATAGCAGTTAAGTCTGCCATAACAAGGTTATCCTTGGCTTCAAATCCATAATTTTCAACGCCAAAATATGTTCCTACCTCGTCTTCACGGGTTGTAAGGACACCGATATTTGTATGCTTACTCAAAGAGGATACTCCTAAAACTTCATTTCCTCTGGCTGTCAGATAGTAACTGGTTACGAACCGGTGTTTTCCCTGAGAATCATTTGGGGCATAAGCTGAATAGGAAAAAATTCCTTCTGTATTTTCCATAAAATTATCTGCCGCCACTCCATCAATAACATCTCCATAAAACCAGATTCCTTTTTCGGTGTCTTTTATCGTATTCCTGTAGCAGGTAACATGCTCAAAAGCGGCAATTAAGGTCCATTTACTGGTATTATCAGGAATGACGTCCCAACCCTTTGCCACATTAATTGTATTTCCTGATATTCCGGTTACCCTACGGTGCTGTCCCAACCCTTTGCCATGTACAATTTGGACAACAAGATTGCCATAGGAAACGGTAGGGGTAGTTAACTCGCCAATCGGATTAATTACAGTCAGGCTGTTAGATCCGGCATTTTCTACTTCCCCGTAATTGAAGTATTGCTGGGCATGTTCTACAAGCAAGGCTTCGCCGTCATTATTTTCATCAGAACCTATTTTTTCAACAATGTTGTTATACACATACGCTAGGCTTCTGTAATCCAGTCCCTGCATAAGCCTCCCTGCCGGATCGCCTGTAACCTCAGGATGCCCGACAACATGATTGTTGGTCATGATCGTATAATCGGCAGTGCACAAATTAACTCCTTTGGCATATTCGAAATGGTTACCGCTTATCGTGGCATAGGAATTAACATACGCCCTGTTCAACTGGGCATAGTAGCCTTTGAAGTAATTATTTTTTAAAAGGATCCTTTTGTTGGCTATAATAATTGCCCCAAGTCCCCTGCTATCCGTTACGCCTGGATGATTGGTGCCGTAATCAATCCCGACATCGAAAATAAATATATTTTTTGCTGTCCTTTTGGTTTTATCTGAGTTGGCTTCTCCCCAACCCTGACCCAACCATAAAAAAGCATCAGGCCTTATATTATCATCTGACAATGTAAGGGTAAGTTGCGCTACTCCTAACTTCCCGTTGATTTTGCCATTTCCAGATGTGCTTACGAATTGGGCATTGGCAGCCCCATTATAAGTCAATATCGTACTTTCCCTGTCCTGTCCTTTTAAGACTACATTCTCCGGCAGGTCAATGTGGGAACATAGATATATGCCATTTGGCAAATAAACAACCCCGCCGCCTGATGTAGTAATATCGTTAACAGCACTTTGGATAGCCTGGGTATCGTCATTTTCATCATTGGGCACTGCACCTTTCGAGGTCACGTCTATTTCATTTGACCAGTTAAACATTGCTGCCCATGCGACTCCCAGACCCAGGGGATCCTGTCCTGCTGAAAGTATTTCCAGTTTCTGTGCCTCGTCATTCTCGAGCCTGACCCAATTATCTTTTGTGTCGTTTCTGACTTCGATCCAGTATTCACCGGGAGGTTGCGACCCAATGGTAAAGTTAACAGCGTAAGGGTTAACTTCTTTGACATCAACATTGAAAATACCGTTATTGCCATCATTTAATCTCACGTCAGTAGCCAAATCACCTCCAAACTCGGGTGCACTAAAATTTCTACCTACCAAACAAATATCCAATCCTTCAAAAGCCTGATATTCGGAAATGAACTTTGGTCTTGTTTCGTTCAATTTAACAGGTGCACTCCATCCATTACCATTGTTAATCCACAAATCATATACACCAGGATTAACCGATTCAGGAAAATCTACTACTAAAAACCGATTATCCCTGTCAGACTGTACGATTGTTAACTCTGTGGCTTCTGTTGGCGGTTCAGACGATGCGATACCATCTGATGGGTTAATTACAATTACAGAACCAGCGCTAAGTCCTTCTCCCCGAATCGTAAAATGAGTACCGGGCATCACCGCGTGTGAGGTATTCAGGATAAATGCCAGCGATGATAGTTCCGCAGTCGTTGCATCTGATTCATTCGAATATTCTGAGCTTCCATCGCTGTTATAGGCTAATACACGGTATGTGTAGGTAGTTGCTTCTGCTAATCCGGTATCCTGATAATCTGTCACATTGCTTCCTACTTGCGCGATCTCAGTAAAATCTCCGGTGCCTGTTTTTCTTTCAATGCGAAAACCATCTTCATTATCAGCATTATCTGTCCATCCCAGGTTTACCTGGCTTGGAGAAATAGCATTTGCATTAAGATTTGACGGGCTGACCGGTGGCAGGCCTTTATTAACTAATGTCAGTTCCAGCATGGGAGGCAAATCTGTATTTTCTCTGGGATAAAAGTTAGAATTTGGCGTCCAGTCCACCGTTTCCCTACTAATCATCAGCGTCACTATTTTATTTTCATCACTTTCTAAAAAGGTTTCTAATTGAGTGGATTGAAAAGTAATTTCCTGTGCACTGGGTGTTGAAGCAGTAAATGTAAAGCTTCCCACATTAACGGCATCATTTGTGAACCCAAAATTAGAGTTAACATCATTACCCGGAGCATTATTCCAGGTTATTCCTGTCTCACTCCATCCGTTTGATGCATCTCCGGCTGTTCCTTCTTTCAGTCCATACACATCAAACACTAATTCCCAACCTGCGGTCCATTGCGATGTATATAATTTCAATATCGCCCCATCAATTTTTTTATCAGTAGGTATTGACTCCAGATTAAATTTTATATAAACCTTACGGTTTCCTGTACTTGAAGCATCCCCAGCCGATTTGACTGATAATGCAGATGACGTACCGTAGTTTGTATCACCATTGCTGCCACTACCAACGTATGAATCTGCTATGGGATTAAGGGATACTTTCGTTTCCTGTGCAAAAACATTTGTGCATAGAAAAAATATTCCCACTAATCCAAAGAGAATGATATTAATTCTCTTATCTATATTTTTCATTATTTTCAATATTTTTATTCATATAAAGAATATCGCTTTTATAATCAGAACGTTGACTTGTTCATCGTTAACCAAAATATTACATGTTTGTATGAATCACTTAACATTCAAGTGAAAAAACTGAAATAACAAACAGAGGGAAGTCAGTTAAATAACTTCCTTCTATTTGTTATCTTTTCCCTAATTACCTTTAGGTTGAGGAATTTGATATTTTAATTATAGTTTGGATTTGCAGCTTTTTCTGCAGCGGGTATAGCCCATTTCCAAATACTATAAGGCGGAGCAATAGGAGTCCGGTCTTCATCACCTGGTGGAATATCCATTTGGGTACCAACCATGAAGTCCAGGGTCCATCCTTCACCACTCATCTCTTTTAAATATTCAGAAAAGATTGCATCGTGGTTCACATTACCCGAGTTATAGCGGTCAGGGTTATCGGGGTTAGCACGGTTCCAAACTTTGTTCAGATCGTTGGCTGCTCCCGAGGGATCATTGGTTTTCCATTTTATCCACGAACGGATCAGGTACAAATCAGCCAGACGGATAACCGGAACTTTGGTGTAACGTCCTTTTCCCACTGCTCCACGGTAGTATTTATCTACATATAGCTGAGGAGTGCTAACCGCACTGTGAGAAGAAACTGCCTCGTAAACCAGCGGGTCCCCGCCACTCATGTATCCAAGTAAATAGTAATGCAGTTGCTGGAAGCGTAAATCGTTTGCTGCTTCGTCAGTTAACGTATAGTTGCCATTTAAAGGATCTGTCATCCAATTCATTTTATCAAGAGCCCAATAACTGAAGGTGAACTGGCTCCACGAGCTTTTATCTGTCAGGACACCGGGTTTCCTTCCACCATCGGAAGCATCCCTGGAAGTATAGTTAAAGAGCATTGCCCAATAGAAAAAATCGCTGGTAAAGTTTGATGAAGATATACCAGTATTGTATTCCCAAATCGCTTCTTTGGAAATATCGGTAATCACATTTTTGTTGAAAGCCTGTATCGGCTCTTCCATAACGAAACGTCCTTCCTGTTCAGCGGCCTGAATCACTAAATCCAGTTCTGTTTTTGCTTCAGTGTATTTTCCCATTACAAAATAAACCTTAGCCAGTAATGCCGCTGCTACAAATTTATTTGCCCGTCCTATTTGGTAAGTTGGAAGCATTGTAGCCGAATTGTAAGCCAAAGGCAATTTTTCTTTTGCCACTTCCAGGTCGCTGATGATTTGCTGGTAGATTTCTTCATTAGTGCCTAATTTTTCTGAAAAAACATCCTCCTTTGAAGAAGCAGTCACCGTTTTTAACGGGATGTAAGTTCCATCATTCGCCCCGGAATGTTTATAAGGAGGCGCAAAATGCCTGACCAAAGTGTAGTAAGAATATGCCCTGAGAAAATAATATTCTCCGACCTGACGAACATAGTTGTCTGTATAATCTTTATCATCAGTTTTTAAAGAAAATGGATTACCATTGTTATCTGTATCGAGCTTAATCGCTAAGTTACACATGGTGATAGCCCGGTATCGTCCTGTCCAAAGCCCATCAGACAATCCATAATTCTGATCGAACATACGATAATTCATTTCATTCCACGGAGCGCCGGTGCTGGTTGACGGGAGCAGATGAGCAACTCCTGAAGAAGCAAAATCAATCATAGGCCCCACGGAAGCTGAATGATTATAGTAAAATAAGTCGTAATACGCAGCGGATACTCCCTGATCGAAGGTTACGGTACTAACCCATTGTGTTTCCTGCGGCCTGTCAATTTGAAAAAAGTCATCCTGATTACAAGACGCAATGGCTAAACACAATATCATTACAAATGAGTATAAAATATTCTTTTTCATGTCAATTATCCTTTTTATAAATTAAATGAAAGACCAAAATTAATGGTACGAGGAATCGGTAAATCACCCTGAGTTTCCGGATCCAATCCTTTGTATTTTGTAAATAGCAATAAGCTTGTTCCTCCAATGTAAACCCTTAAGTTTTGTACCTTGCCGTTGGTCAATTTTTTGGGTAAAGTATAACCCACTTGCACACTCCTCAAACGAATATAATCGCCTTTCTCCAGGAACTGAGTTGTATAAGAAAGATCCTGGGCGGTAAACCTGGTTCCCGAAGTTGAAGGATTTCCATCATTGTCGTACTTGTAAAAACCTCCTGTCAGTAAAGGATATTTCGCAATATCTCCTGGTTTTTCCCAAGTATTTCCATCCAAGTCCTTAACAAAATTATAGATGGCATCGCCCTGAGTACCCCAAACATACAGGTTGTTCATTAAATAATGTCCTCCGGCAAAATTGAAGAGAATATTCAGGTCAAAGTTCTTGTAAGAAAATTTATTGGTTATCCCGCCATAAAATGTTGGTAAAGTTGTTTTTCCGTGCTGTATCATCTTGTTGTTTTCAGCGTTTGATACATTCCCGGGAATCAAATTACCTGTGGATTCTGTAACAAATTCCGTATCCCACTTTTCCTTATCTAACTGTTCAATCATTGGGATGCCTTTTTCGGTATCAACTCCGGCATAATTCGATAAGAACCATGTATTCAGTTTTTCTCCTTCTTTCCGGATGGTTTGTCCTGGTTTGTTGTAGGTTATATTCAGGTCAACGCTTCCTTTTCCTTTTTCGAACTCGTTCAGTTTGATAATTTCATTGTCGTTAAAACTGATATTAAAATCAGTGCTCCACCTGAAATTCCTTTTGTTTATATTTGCAGAAGAAACGTTAAACTCCCATCCCCAGTTCTTCATATCACCAACATTCTCCCATACCTGGCTATTATCAAAACCTGAAGAAATCGGGATGCTTCCCCTGAGTATAAGATCAGATATTTTTTGCTGATAATACGCGACTGATCCTGAAATCCGATTATCTAAGATACCAAAGTCAACGCCGATATCATAATTGGTGGTTGTTTCCCATTTTAATGCACTGCTTCCCAACGGTCCTATCGTGGTCGAACCCGGTAAGTAGTTACTACCATATCTATAGCTGGTTAATCCCCAAGAAATTTGGGTCATACTATTGCTTAAAGCGGTATTGCCTGTTTGACCATAGCTTGCCCTAAGTTTTAATAAATTGACGGATCGAATATTTAAGAATTTTTCATCTGAAATGATCCATCCCAAGCCAAATGCTTTAAATGTCGCCCAACGGTTATCTTTACTCAACGCGGAATGCCCATCGCGGCGGATACTGGTATTCAAAATATAACGGTCCATGAACTTATAGTTGATACGGCCGAATATCCCCATTAGGTACTGCTCTCCCCCCATGCGCCCGGATGCCGACGTAATCTGAACAGGATTGATCAACTCAGGATAACTGCTGTTTATTTCTATACCTTCGGCAGACCTAAGGTACTGTGACTGCCGGGTAGCTTCTGACCCGGCTGTTGCAGTTATGTTGTGCTTACCGATTGTTTTATCATAGTTCAGATAGGCATTATAGTTGATGACGTGCCTGGTTACCGACCTTTCTGCCGCTTCATTGAAGTATGGCGCGCTTGCATCTCTAAGAACGGATTTCCAGTAACTACTGTTATTAATAATAAGGTCAACGCCCGCCTCACTCTTTAGGCTTAATCCATTTATTGGGGTATCCCATTTTACGAATGCATTGCTAATGGTTCGGTATTGATCTACATCATTCCGATTCAGGTCATTATCCAAAGCTGCTGCTAGGTTAAAGCTGCTGCTTCCTGCCCAGTAGCCTGTCTGTGAGCTCTCGTCATATATTTTATACCAGGGAACGATCCATTTCCAGTTGTCCCAGCCGCCGGCATTTTCTTTTCCGACCCGACTAATTACCCCGCTGTTTTTGAGATATAGAAAATTAGAATTGATACCCATTGAAATGGAATTAACCGGAGAAAAATTAAAGTTGAACCTGGAGGTTAATCGTTGGAGGTCATTGTTCATTATTAAACCTTTTTCATCCCGATAATTCAATGAAAACAATACTCCCCCGGTTTCGAACCCTTTGTTGGCTACAAGTCCTACCTGGTGAAATCGGGAAGTCTGGGTCATTGCCCCCAAATGGTCAGTATTTGTAGCCAGTGCTTCTTCCCTTGTCATGGAAGGTTTTTCATCCAAAAACTGGGAATTAATCAGGAAGCTTGGTTGGTACACAGTCGTATTTCCGGCGTTTGCCCATGCTTTATCCATCAGGCTCCACCAGGTTTCTGAATCGACGTAAACATCGTTCTGTTCGAAAGGCAAACTTGAGACTCCACCGTCGTAATTTATTGACATTCCAGTAAATTTTCCCTTGTTTGATTTCGTAGTGACGATGATTACCCCGTTGGACCCTCTGTTTCCATAGATGGCAGTAGCAGCCGCATCTTTCAAAACCTCCACTGATTCTATATCGTTAGGATTAATCATGGCCAGAGGAGAAACAGGCTTTACCCCATTCTTGGTTAAATCCAGGGAATTTGTCTGGATAGGTACTCCATCAATAATCCACAATGGGTCTGAACTTAAGTTAACCGAATGGACTCCCCGGATTTTTATTTCGGGAGCTGATCCCGGGTGGCCGCTGTTATTTTCAATAAAAACGCCGCTGGCCAGTCCCTGCATAGCTTCCACCATTGAAGTTGCCGGGATTTTACTCATATCTTCGCTACTTATTTTGGCGATTGAACCGACCACATCACGGCGTTTGGCGGTACCGTAACCAACAGCAACGACTTCTTCAATTCCAATTGCATCTTCGGCTAATGTAACATCAATTGTGGAATTACCATTAACCGGGATTTCCTGGGTTTTCATGCCCACAAACGAGAAGACCAGCGTGGCATTACCAGGTATATCGGTAAGCGAGTATTTTCCCTGGACATCGGTAATGGCGCCGGTGGTGGTACCCTTTAATACAACCGTAACCCCAGGTAATGGTTGCCCTGACTGATCATTTACTTTCCCTGTGATGGTACGGGGTTGCTGTACTGCTGCCTTCTCCGATGAAAGCACAATTTGTTTATCGAATATCTGATAGTCCACATTGGTTCCGAAGAATACCTGCTGTAAGACCTGATCAATTTGTTGATTATTGATAGAAACCGTTACTCTATCGTCAACATTAAAGGTATTAGGACTGTAAATAAACCTGAACTGAGATTGATTTTCGATTTCATTCAGAACTTCCACGATCCTGACCTGGCTCATGTTTAGAGATATTGTTTTTGCCTGTGAAAATGAGTTCACTGCAACTGTTTGCAATATTCCCGCAAGTGTAAGAAAAAGAGTAATTCTCATCGTCCTTAATAATTTTTTAAAGATGTGATCATACGATGATTCACACCACAACATTTTTTTCATAAATTTGAATGTTTGTAGGGTTAAATTTAAATGCACATTAAACTCTGCTAATTTTAAGGAAAGCGTTGGCGCGCTTTCCTTTTTTGTGTTTCATCAATTCTTTTTTGTCATAAGCTATCTCATTTTAAGGATTACTTTTCGCTTGCTGAATGTTCCGTCACTTTGTTTTTTAACAGGAACAAGTGTTGCCGAAACGGGTAAACTGATTTCCATGAAACGAATAACATCTTCCAATGCTTCTTTTTGCAACATAGCCCGAAACCTGTACTGAAGAACTTCCTCGTCAGCAAACTCTACATCAATATTATAAAACCGCTCCAATTTCCCGGCGACAACATCCAACGGTTCATTTCTCAGGTACAGCTTCCCTTCCGTCCATTCCGTATATTCTACCACGTCCACTTCTCCAAGGTTAAAGTTCCCGTTCTTTCGATTCATGGTAAAACGTTGTCCAGGTAGTATTTTAACCTTTTGATCATTGAATTGATTACTGATGATCACATTTCCCGATTCAAGAACTAAATCGCTCCAGTCTTCATCGGGATATGAATATACGCTGAAGCGCGTTCCTGTAACTTTAATGTCGAAGGTCTTTGTTTTAACAAGGAACGGACGTTTCGTATCTTTCTGGACGTTAAAATAAGCTTCGCCTTCCAGACTCACCTGGCGCGTCGTTGAAAAGCCGGCAGTATAAATTAAGTGGGATCCTGCGTTCAACCAGCCGGAAGTTCCGTCGGGCAGGATAAACTTACTACGTGTTCCCGACGGAGCAGAGAAGGTCATCTCAACCATGTCCGCATCGTCAACCTGAGATTTATCAAATAAATAAAACGTTGAAATAACAAGCAGGGGGAGAAAAAATATTGCAGCTACCCGCGAAAACACTTGCCACAAACGAGTTGTTTTTGATTGCTGCAAAGATTTGCTGATTTTATAGTGAAGCTTGTAATAAACATCCTGAAGGTTGACCTGATCCTGGGGGTCTGAGTCCATCAACTCATTCCATTGTTCGCCTGCGAGCTTTTTTATAGCATCCGTCTTTTGCGGATCCTCGAATCCTTTTTGAATAAGAAGCTGATCATTGTAAGTATGTTTGCGTAAAAACAACCTGTCAAGCAAACTGCGGGTATATAATTCCATATCACTTTCCAATTACTGTACATACTTACTATCCTTTGCTGCCTTGAAAGTCCCGTATAAACTTTAACTTTTTTTAAAAAATCAGATTTGGCTTTATTTGACAAACAGGAAATAGAACAGAATAGTTCCCGGATTATTCTTTTTTTTCAGTTCTTCCCGGATGAATTTAATAGCCTCAGAAAGTTGATTTTTAACCGTTTTAGGAGAAATGTTTAATTTGTCCGCAATTTCTGAAATTGAAAGTTCATCTTTGCGGCCGTATATAAATATTTCCCTACGTCTTTCAGGAAGTTTATCAATTATTTGATCCAATAAAGACATCAGTTCATCATAAATAATTCTTTCGGCTTCATCATCTTGTTGAAGTAAAAACTCTTCGGCAAATATCTGTTTGTATTTTTCTTCCCTGCTTTTTTTCAGGAAATGTTTTCTGACTAAGTTGAAGGTAATCGTAAAAATGTAGGACTTGAAAGACTCTTCCGCTTTAATTTCTTTTCGTTTTTCCCATATTTTTAAAAAAGCATCCTGAACAATTTCTTCGGCAATCGGATGAGATCCAATATAACCCTTGGCAAAATGATATAGCCGGGAAGAATACCTGTGAAACAGTTCCTCGTATGCTAAAAGATCGTCTTCTCTTAACCGTAAAACAAGTCTGGAATCTGTTCTTTGTTGCATTTTCCCAATCAGTTTTGAATGATAAACAAATTAGCCAAAAATAGTAATAATTTGTTTGAGTTCTTATAGTTGAGGAAACAAGGCAGGCAGGTCAACTCACTTCCATAAGCCTGCCTTTGTTTTTATAACATATTAATAATCAAAATAATATCCTAATTTTAACAGATTTTTTTCAATGATGAATTTTAAAAACACTTTGGCCGCGAAATGACCTGCCTGTGATGATATTTTTAATATAGTTTCCCCATGCCAGATCGGGATAATCCCAAAGATCATTGATGTATAAAAGAAAATCATTTTCAACTTTATTGAAGCGGCATGCCTGAGTGCCATTGCTATAGACCGTTAAGGCTTCATCCGGCCCGATTTTTAGCAAATATGAATAAATGTTTTCCTTCAGCGACCTGGCTATATTCGTTAACGGAAGTACAGTATCCAAGCCAAAATAGTAAAATCCCTTTGAGTCAAAAACCCAGTTGTGTTCAGGATATATTCTGTACTCCATAGTGGGGCGGTAACCCAAATCAACTTCACCAGTAGGAGCGCCCAAATCATTATCAGGATAAGAGGTAAAATAAGCATCTCTGTCCCATGTTAATTTTTCAAAGGAATTCTTCACAATAAATTTGATTCCAAGTTCGTGAACCTTATTACCTTCTGGTAAGCCATCAATATCATAACCAATATTAAAAACCCCGTTTTCATCTACTTGAATAACAAAATTAACCCTGATATTTTCATACATGCCTTTTGTATAAATTTTAGCAATACCATTATCCAATTCGTATTTAAATCCGGTGCATTTCCAGCTTTTCGCGTACTCGTTAATTTCCCGTGTATCCCATACAGACATGTTAAGATATGGCCCTGATTTTATTAGAATTTGATTATCCAGTTTAACATCTTCCATCAGTCCGCTTTTCTTGTTTACCAACATGGTAAATTTCCTGCCTTGAATTTGCAACAGATCATCCGAATCATCAATTCCTAAATTTCCTGTTTGACATTCAGGAAGTGTCATTTCCCTTTTTCCTAATTGAATATTATACTCATCAATGAGTGACGTATCGTTTTGAAAGAAACGGATATTCAACTTTTCCCCGTTTTTCCAGGACATGGCAGGCACAACCAGTTCCCCTTTTTGATGAGGCTCCAGGTTAAAACCGTCAATCCCGCCTGTTTTTTCCTGATATTTCCACAAAATTTTCAGTTCATTGAAATTGGTATGGTCAAAGCGGTTATGGACCGGAAGCTTTAACGGCTGATCCGGTTGAAAATCGTCAAGCTGCTTCACCAGAATTTTGGTCGGGGAATAGGCCTTCTTTGTTCCCCAAAACTCCGGTTTTTTGCGGCGCCAGGTATCAACAATCCCCCACTCGCCATAGCCCACACAATGTCCCTGGAAAGGCGGCGGCGATATTTTTTTATCGAACTTTCCCCACCACTCATTGAAACCTGAAAGCGTGTCGGGCATCATAAACGTTTCGTCGATCATTCCCCAAATGGCGCCGCCCAATCCGCCGTCGGCCTCAAACACATTCGTCCACATGCTATCGAGGCTTTGTCCCCAGAAGTTGCGTACATTGGGGTCAGTTCTTAACGTGTTCGCATTGTAGCAAGGCACATGAAGGATAAAAGCTCTCAAAAAAAAGTTTAAAAGCCCTCACATCTCCTTCCCCGATACTTTCAATTAAAGTTAAGTCAGGTTTCATCAAGTTAGATTAAAACAGCTTCGAACTTATAAAAATAATTTGATTATCTTTACAACAGAGTTATTTGAAAGTATCAAAAATGAAGTGTAATAAGGCACTTTATCTCCTACTTATCTGTTGCCCTTTTTATTTTTGAACTCGACTAATTGACTGATAACAGGTTGATTAAAAGAATGATTTACGAATGTTGCGAAAGTGTGCCGAGCCAAATGAAAGGTTAGATTCTTGGAAATAGTGCATAAATCAGCAACTTCTTTTAGATAGCTATTCAACTTCTGGTTTGAGATCACTGGAAAGATAGTTCCGTTGAATTTCGAACGCGGATGGTTGATGTAGCGGTCGATGATTAATCGGGCTTTGGGAAGGATCGGAATTCGTAATGGATTTCCGGTTTTTTGCCTACTGGAAATAATCCAGTAGTTTTCATCTATTCCGAGATGAATCTCTTCAGGTACAAGTTGCATGACATCGATGTAAGCCAATCCGGTGTAGCAACTAAAAACAAACAAGTCCTTAGTAAATTCCAGTCTTTCAAGTTTAAATTTTGTCTCCTCAATCTTCTGAAGTTCATCAGGTTCAAGGTAACCCATTTCTACCTTTTTGAACTTGATTTGATAATTCCTGAAAGGGTCGATTTTTAGCCAATCAAGTTTTTGTGCTAACCCAATCACTTTTCTGAACCGCTCAATGTGTTTCATCACCCCATTGTTTTGCATGGGTTTTTGGTGATCCACCGGTTTTCTGTTCCGGAGGAAATACTCAAAATCCGTAATGAATTTGTAATTAATCGCCCTCAGGTAGACATCTGTTGTTTTGAACTGCGCTTCAAGAAATTCCTTCACATATTTTTCCGTCGTGGTATAATGTTGCAAGGTATTGTCCGAAAGATTTCCTTGTGCAACCTTTTTATGGTAATCGAAAGCATCAAGAATGGATTTACCTTGTTCCACAATACCTAAGAAATGATTCTTTACCATTACAACAGTCGGAAGGTTTCCTTCGACCATCAATTCCCGGTAAATATTGTTAAGCCTTGTTCGCACCTGATCTAAAAACTGATTCAGTTCTTTTATTTCCAACTTTCTCCCTTTTCCCATCTCGGCTACCGGGTTCCAATCTATTGACGAAATATTCTGCTTTAAGGAGACTTCTGAGACCACCCCATTGATTGTGATTCGGGCAAAAAGGGTGAAGTTCTTTACCTTCTCCCTGTTCTTCCTACCCACAAACTGGATTCCAAATGTTTGTTTTTCTTTCATATCAAAAACGTTAAATCCGATGACCTTTTTAATTTCAACTCATTTGATATGATTTGCCCTATCCAGGCAGAAGAGCAATCGAATCAAAATGAGTCAATTTTATTCAATAAAAATTGATAGTTTCAAATTCATAAATAAATGAATTACAAACTATTACAGAGGTCTCCGTGAGCAAACATAATACAAAAAATCTACTCACGGAATAGCTCACGAATTACTTGATATGAATTGGATTATTTTGATATAAGATAAAAATATAAAATCCATTAAATCAACGATTTAATGGATTTTGATTCGATTTGGATTGCCCAAAAGTGGGCTGTACTGGATTCGAACCAGTGACCCCTACCCTGTCAAGGTAATGCTCTAAACCAACTGAGCTAACAACCCTTTTGTGCTGACAAAAATACAAATTTTTCGATTCTAAAATCAGTCGGAATCAAATTTCATGAACCGGTATGGATAATAGGTTGTTAAACCGCTTGACACTCATCGTTCCAAACCGTGCTTTTTTTATCTTTGTTGGACAAATTTCTGAAGTATCATGTTAAAAAGGCTTTTCGTTTATTCGTTGGCATGGTTAATTTGGCTGCCGTATATGGCTCAGCAAGCCAATGCTGCCGAGGATGTCGTGTTCAGACATTACGACGAAAGCATTTTTGTCATTTCAAATTTTTCAGGAACGGATGCCACCCTGTTGGAATCCAGATCAGTCAGTCAGCTCCTTGATCAGAATATCGGGGGATTTCGGTTTTACCTGGATTGGGGGCGCCAGGAAAGTCAATTGATGCTCCGCGACTCGCGCGGAAACGCTATGCCTTTTATCGATCAGCTTCAGCTGATTAAAGAGTTTCTCGACAACAAACCGGATAAGGTGCTTACGCTCTTTCTCGATTTCAATGTGAATGTGAATGAGTTAACTGCTCTGATCGAAGAATCGGGGATTTATTTATACCTGTGCGAATACAATGCCCGAAACGGCTGGCCAACACTCAAAGAAATGGTTGAAACGGGGAAACGGCTGGTCATTTTTGGCATGCAGGAGCACCGAAACAGTCCGGACTGGCTGCATTATGTCTGGGATTATGCTGTTGAACCCTATAACTCGGTTTTGGAAGCGCCGGTTTTTATTGGCGAATTTCTGAAAGGTGACCCGCGGAATACGCTTTTGATTTACAATGATTACAATATCCTCCGGAAATCGGATAAACAGGATCCCGCTTATTACAACATCACGCATAATCCTTACCTGATTGAGCACATTAAAAGCGTTTGGACAAACACCGGGAAAACGCCCAACTTTATTTTTCTCGACCGTTACGAGAACTGGATTATCCAGGTGTTGTATCAGTTGCGTAGTTTTAAAACGATTAAAGGTACGGTCACCTTTAATGCTCAGCTTCTGAATTATGTGAGTTGGGAAGGAACGAACAGCCAGACCAGCGGGAAATATTCTTTCCCGATGGGTCCGGGTGAAACCCTGACCTTGACGCCCCGGAGCCCGGGTTACCGGTTTAAACCGGAGTCGGTCACCTTTGAAGAACCTGATCAAAACAAAAATCAGCACTTTGTGGGAATGCCTCTCGAAATTACAGATAATCTGGAGGCTTTTTACACCTTCGAAAATGGTGTCCGCGATTTCAGCATCAATAATTTCAATGGCAAAGCTGTCGGGGTTGAATACCGGAAAGACTCCGTCCGGGAGATGGTGGCCTGGTTCAACGGTAAAAGTCATGTTGTTTTACCAAAGGCTGACGAGCTGAAATTACGTGACCATGATTTTACCGTTTCGGCCTGGATTAAAATTGACGAATACAAAAAGGACAAACGGGATTATTGTATTCTGGGTACGCCCGGCGGCTCATACCAGCAGAGTATTCACCTGGTTATTCGCAATCAGAAGCCGTATTTTGGCTTCTATTCAAACGATCTGCAGGGAAATACCCGTATTGAGGCCGGTAAATGGTATCACCTGGTTTGGCGCTATAGTAAGTTGAGCGGCGAACAGGCGATTTATGTCGACGGAAAACTCGACAGCCGTTCCGTTGGGCATCCTTCGTATAAGGGACGCGACAACATTTACATGGGACTTGCCGGTTACGACCCGGTTTCGAATATGATCGGTTCGCTGGATGATTTAACCATCTGGTCGCGAACGCTCGGCGAAGAAGAAATCTGGCGGTTAAGTAAAGACCTGGTTGAGTTGTCGCCGAAAAAGAACATCTTCATTCGGTTCCCTTTGCTTTCGAGACTCGGTATTATTCTGATCTCTCTGGCAGCGCTTTTTATGATTTACTGGAAATTGCCCTTCCGAAATTACCGGAAACGATATCTCAATGCCGAAAAACTACAGGAACTGGAAGAATCGGAACCGGATTATCCAAAACGAAATTTTATCCAGTTGTTTGGCGATTTTAAAGTGGTCGACCGCAACGGCGAAGATATTACCAACCAGTTTACGCCTAAAATCAAACAACTTTTTTTGTTGATCCTGGTGTATTCGCAACACCACCGAAACGGAATTTCCACAAAAAATTTGTCGGACATTCTCTGGCCCGACCTGAGTTATCAAAATGCGAAAAACAGCAGGGGAGTCACGATTCGTAAGCTGAGGCTGATTTTACAAGCGCTGGATGAGGTGGAGGTGCTTTTTAATATCGACTGCTGGACTATTCGCTTCTCCGGGAATGTGTATTGCGACTACGTGGAGTGCCTGAAACTTCTGCATGAGAAACAGGATCAGCATCCTGATTTTTACCTGAGCTTTTATAAGATTATACGCGCCGGAGAAGTCTTTAAGGGAGAATCGCACGATTGGCTGGACGACTACAAAGGTAATATCGGGAACAGCATCGTCGATGTGCTTATGAAATTTATCAACAAACTGGAGCTTGAGCGCGATCACGAACTCATCCTGAAATTGGCTGACCGGATTCTGGTAACCGACCCGGTCAATGATCAGGCCTTGTCATTTAAACTGAAAGCGCTCGTTCTGCAAAATAACATGAATACGGCCCGTTTCACTTACGAAAAGTTTGCCGCACTGTATGAAGAACTCTATCATGAGCGTTTGGCGCTTACTTTTGACGATCTGCTGAAATCATAAACACTCGGCAAGTGGGTTAATTGGATTAGCTGTCCAGAAAAAAATCACAGTTGAAGTTGAAATTTTTATCATATTTTAAGGTGTTGCTATTCAATGCTTTGAATTATTATATTTTTAATTGTCCGCTGAAATTAACCCACCAGGTAACCCAATGGTAAGCTCTGCCTAAACGCCGTTTAAAAGCTGACTAACTGGTCTGTGTTAGATTTGGAGAACTAATTTGCCAGTAAAACTATATTGAACGGGAGATGAAATTCAAACTTAAAAATCCTTTTAAAGGAGGCAAGGCGTATCTTTGGTTTATCCTGCTTGGGGTACTGGCCTGTATTTTTGTTCTTACTTTAAGCAATAAACTCATTCATTATACCGGCACCGACGAATATTGCATGTCGTGCCATGTGCATCCGCATGCAGAGCAAAGCTGGAAACTATCGACCCATTATAATAACCGTTCGGGTGTTGTTGTGCATTGTGTTGAATGTCATTTGCCGCCCAAAGGAGAAGGTCATTTGCTGGCAAAAGCCAAACATGGGTTTAAGGATGTTTACGGCATGTTATTTAAAGACAGCGCCGATTTCAACTGGGAAGAAAAAAGGAAGCTTGAGCATGCCCGGAAGTTTGTGTATCAGGAATCCTGCCTGAAGTGTCATCAAAACCTGTTCCCGGCCACCTTATCGCCCGAGGGTGACGATGCCCACCTGTATTACCTGACCAGTAAAGAAGAGTTAAGCTGCCTCAATTGTCACCTGCATGTTGGTCATTTCGACCCGGATGCCAAGCATGAGCATAACCTCAATTTTGGTCTGACGAACCAGGTGACCGAAATATATGACGAAGCTACGGCGGTAAGCAAATTTGAAGATTTTACCGAGAAAGTTCCCGGTACAGGAGTTGCTTTCAAAATGGTAGCCATTCCCGGCGGAACTTTTGAGATGGGAAGCCCGAAAGATGAACCTTTCCGAAAAGATGACGAAGGGCCGGTCTGTAAGGTGAAAGTTTCCCGCTTTTTCATGGCCGAAACCGAGGTCAGCTGGGATGAATACCTCGCCTTTTTCATGGCTACTTCGTCTCAGGGACGGAAGGAATCGGTTGAAACAAACGAAGAAGTAGATGGCATTACCGGGCCTACGCCGCCCTGGGGAGCGCCCGACCAGGGATGGGGTAAAGGCAACAGGCCTGCTATTACGATGAGCTGGCACGCCGCCAATGTGTATTGTAAATGGTTGTCGCAGGTAACCGGGAAAAAATACCGCTTGCCCACCGAGGCCGAATGGGAGTATGCTGCCCGCGGCGGAACAAACACACCCTACCCGTTTGAGGGAAGCCCCAAAGATTACAGTTCCAGGGGAGTGTTCCGAAAATTGTTTGGCCCCGATACCACTGTCATCAACTCCTATGTGGTTTATGACCTCAACAGCGGAGGAAAATCGAATGAACCGGGGGCCGTGCGGGCGAATCCCTTTGGATTGAAAAATATGCCGGGCAATGTGGCCGAATTCTGTCTGGATTTTTATGCTCCCGACACGTACAGTACGTATAAAGATGAACCGGTCGAAAATCCCCGGGGACCCCAAAGCGGGCGGGAACGTGTGGTTCGCGGCGGATCGTTTAAAAGTGATGCCGGTGACCTTCGAAGCGCTGCACGCGATTATACCCGGACCAAGGCCTGGCTGACGACCGACCCGCAGATGCCAAAATCCATTTGGTGGTACTCTGATAAAGTTGACATCGGATTCCGTGTCGTTTGTGAAGCAGATGAATCAATAGAATAATAAAAGGAGATAATAAAAATGACTGAGCAATCAAAAAATATGAACCGCCGGAATTTTCTGGGCGCCACGGCATTGGCCGGAATCGGTGTGTTGGGCGCCGGAGCGGTTTTATCGTCATGTAAATCAACCAAATCCAATCGTGAATTGGGCTTGCCGCCCATCCTTTCGGCTGCTCCTGCCGGGAAAAAACTCCGTGCCGGTCTGGTTGGCGCCGGAAACCGCGGAACAGGCGCTGCCATCAACTTTATCAGCGCCGGACCCGATTTGGAGGTTGTGGCCCTGGCCGATGTTTTTCAGGATAAAATTGATGCTTGCCGGGAACGTTTCCAAAGCTACAAAAGGCCAATTCCCGAAGAAAATTGTTTCGTAGGTTTTGATTCCTACATGCAATTGATGGCCCTGAAGGAAGTTGATGTGGTGATTCTGGCTACTCCGCCGCAATTCAGGCCCGAGCATTTTAAAGAAGCTGTTTTGCAAAAGAAACATGTTTTCATGGAGAAACCGATGGCAGTTGACCCGGTCGGTATTCGCTCCATTATTGCCACCGCCAAGAAAGCTGAAGCAATCGGCTTGAACGTAGTTACCGGAACACAACGGCGGCACCAGGAAGATTATATTGAAACCTACAAACAGGTTGCCAGCGGTGCGATTGGAAAAATTACCTCGGCAAAAGCATTCTGGAACCAAAACCACGTGTGGTTCCGCACCCGCGAAGAAGACTGGGATGATATGACTTATATGCTCCGTAACTGGAATAACTTCTGCTGGTTGTGCGGCGACCACATCCTGGATACCCATGTGCACAACATCGATGTGATCAACTGGTTCCTGGGCAAATACCCTGAAAGCGCAATTGGATATGGAGGCCGGGCCCGCCGGATCACAGGAGATCAGTACGACTTTTTCAGTATTGATTTTGAGTACGGAAACGGCATCAGTTCGCACAGTATGTGCCGGCAAATTGACAACTGCGCCAACGGAACAGGCGAATTAATCATCGGAACCGAAGGTTATACCAATTGTCAGAATACCATCTGGAACCTGGATGGTTCGGTAAAATGGAAGTTTGCCTATCCGAAAGACGAAGAAGGGCAGGAGATGGATAAAGTGAAAATTCCTCCCTATGTGCAGGAGCATATGCACCTGGTTCATGCCATCCGGACGGGCGAATATGTAAACGAAGCCGAACAAACAGCTTTTTCAACCCTGGCTGCGATTATGGGGAGAACGGCTGCCTACACGGGTAAGAAAATTACCTGGGACGAAATATTCAAATCAGATATGGACCTGGGTCCGAAAGAAATAAAATTGGGTCCGGTGGATATGGAATTTCCTATTCCCGTTCCCGGAACGGCTCATAAAGCATAACCTGAACCAACTAAACCTTTGATTTGAGCTTTTTGTGAGCAATAGGATGGGGAAGCCGAAAGGCTTCCCCATCCTAAACAAACTAAAAAACGGATGTCATGAAGATCTCGCTGGTAATACCAATCTATAATGAAGAAGGCCTGATTGATGAGCTGATCAGCAGGTCGGTGAAATCTCTGAGTGAATTTACCGACAGTTTCGAAATTGTAGTTGTCGACGATGGCAGCACCGATGGCAGCCTGTCCAAATTAATCGGTCATCAGCAAGCCGACCGGCACATTAAGGTGGTGTCGCTGTCGCGAAACTTCGGACACCAACCGGCTTTTACCGCCGGCCTGGAATATGCAAAGGGCGATTATGTGGCCATGATGGACGGTGATTTGCAGGATCCGCCGGAGCTGTTGTTCCAGATGTACCGGAAACTGAGCGAAGGTCAGTTTGATATTGTCAGCGGGAAACGGGTGGCCCGGAAAGGAAACCGGACGAAAAATCTGGTGACTTCCCTGTTCCATGTGCTCTTTAAAAAAATGACCAGAATGGACGATCTTGAAAATGCCGGTAATTTTTCCATGATGAACCGGCAGGCGCTCACGGCCTTGCTTTCGCTGGACGAACGGGTCAGGTATTTACCCGGCTTGAGAACCTTTATCGGTTTCCGGCAGGGTTTTGTAGAGTATGTACGTGAAGACCGCTTGCAGGGCGAGCCTAAGATGAATATGCGAAAGTTGCTTGTTCTGGCGGCCGATGCCATCTTTTCTTTTTCACGCCTTCCGATCCGCATCTGTTTGGTGCTTGGCCTGGTGGGAACCATTGTTTTTATGCTGGCCGGCCTTTATGTGCTGATTTCGAAAATTCTGGGCTATGCCATTTTAGGCTGGTCGTCAACCGTGTTGAGTATTTATTTTTTAGGTTCAATCCAGTTGATTTTTTTAGGCGTGGTTGGCGAGTATGTTTACCGGATTTACAAAGAGTCGCAAAAGCGGCCGCTCTATTTCATTAAAAAGATTTACGACAACGAAGAAGAGGCCTGATGAGTGAACATCGTCTGAAAATAGTATTTTTTATTCTCGCATTCGGACTGCTGGCAGCTTTACTGCTCATCAGCCGCGATGCCGGTATTTCGGGCGATGAGGAGGTTCATCATGAACATGCCGAAAAAGTATACCAATATTATGCGTCGATGGGCAAGGTGCAGGATGCGCTCAGTACGCCCAAAACGCATTTACAATATTACGGGCAAACACCCGACAACCTGGCCGTGATTTTGATTCACTGGTTCGGTATTCAGGATGTTTTCGGGTTCAGGCACCTGTTCAGTAGTTTTCTGGGCTGGCTGGCCATTTTTGTTACCGCCTTGTTTGCCCGTTGGCTCAAAGGATATGGTGCGGCCATTTTAACGCTGGCCCTTTTTGCCGTTTCGCCCCGTTTTCTGGGCCATTTACAAAATAATTTAAAAGATATTCCTTTTGCCCTGGCTTATATTGCCGGAGTATTTTATATACTGAAATTAACCTATACCAAGTTTAAGTCACAACCAACGATCACGATTTCACTTTTAATTGCAAGTATTGCTTTTTCCGTCGGTATCAGGGCAGGAGGAATTTTATTGGCTTTTTATCTGCTTTTTGCAGGCTTTCTATACTTTTTGGTGGAGTATATTCAAACGAAGAAGCTTGACTGGCTCCATGCTTTTCGAACTGTTATTTTTTTACTGATCATTTCGTCTGCGGGTTATTTAATTGGCATTTTGCTTTGGCCTTACGCCCTGCAGAACCCGATTGTGAACCCCTGGTTATCGTACCAAAAGATGACTCATTTCCCGACAACCATCCAGCAAATATTCGACGGGAACTTCATCTGGTCAGATTATCATCCCTGGTACTATTTGCCTAAGTATATGCTGATTACCATCCCGGTGATTGTGTTTGCAGGCGTTGTTTTGTTTCTGGTTTTTTCGGGAAGGATTATTGAAAAAAAGCACCGGCTGAGCTATGGGTTCATTGTTTTTTCCATTCTTTTTCCGCCGGTTTTTGTCATTCTTAAAAATGCCAACCTGTATGGCGCATGGCGGCATTTCATTTTTATTTATCCGGCGATTATCCTGTTGTCGGCGATTGGTTTTCACGAGCTCTTTCAACGTTATAAGAAAGCGGTTCTCCGGGGAATATTCGTATTTGCTTTTATCTTCCTTTCTATTCACCCGCTGAGGTTTATGGCCAACGCACATCCGTATTATTATTTGTACTACAACCAGTTTACCGGCGGATTAAATGGAGCTTACGGAAAATATGAAACCGATTATTATTATCACACCATGCGGAGCGGGGCCGAATGGTTACAGGCCTATCTGAAAGAAAAAAACCAGCGCGGAAAGCTCATCGTGGGCAGCAATTTTCCGGTGAAATGGTACTTCAGAAATGAACCCAATGTGGGGTTTCAGCATTTCTCCTATCACCAGCGAAACGATTTTAACTGGGATTATGCCATTATCGGGAACAGTTACATTCATCCCGAACAATTACGGAACGAGAATTTCCCGCCCGAGGGGACGATTCACCAGGTTCTGGTGGACGGGGTTCCGGTTTGTGCTGTTGTTGAACGGAAATCAAAGTCTCCGGTAAAGGCGGCAAAAGCGTTTGAAAATGAAGCTTATGAGGAGGCCGTTGGTTATTACCTGAAAGCGCTGGAGCGCTATCAAAAAGATGAACACCTTTATTATAAACTGGGAAAAAGTTTAAATTTGCTGGGAAATAACCGGGAAGCACTTGATGCAGTTAATCAATCGCTGGCCATTAATGCAAACTATGAACCGTCGCTGAAGCTTTCGGCTCAGCTGAAAATGGCGACCGGCGATTACCTGGCGGCAAAAGCAGATTTGAAAAAACTGATCATAACCAATAAAAAATATTTCAGCGCCTATGTCGATCTGGCAAAAATCTATCAGCAGGATGGGAAGCTGGCAGAAGCGCGGGAAACGCTGAAAGCGTGTTTGCGGGTCAATTCGCGGTATAAGCCGGCTATTTTGGCGCTGGCCGATACTTACCGGGAATCTCACCCCGAAATTGCAGGTAAATATGATGAATTGGCAAATTCAATCAATAGGTTTAATTAAAATAACATACGCATGAAAAAGTTAATGATTATTTTGGCCATGACGGGATTTCTGGCCTTTGGAAATGTAGATACTGCTGTTGCCCAGCAGGAAGATTTGTTTGAAATGGAAGATACCCTGTCGATTGATGACATGGATCCGGTATTTTACGAGGCTGAACAAGGGGCTGAAAATAGTAAATCTACCGTTATTATTGTCATTGTGGTCGTTGCTGTTGCAGGAGGCGCTGCCTACTATGTAATTAAAAAGAAGAAAAAATAAAGACGACCGTTTTTTCTGAAAACGAAAAAAGCTCCCCGAACTGAGGGAGCTTTTTTTTTATGGTTTTTCAGGCGTTAATGAATAAAAAACTTGAGGACAAACAAGAACGCCAGCACGTACATGATGATGGAAACTTGTTTGAACTTACCTGTCAATACTTTTAACAAAACATACGATAACATCCCGAATACGATCCCTTCGGCAATACTGTAGGCCAGCGGCATCATGATGATGGTCAGGAATGCCGGGATTGATTCGGTAAAATCTTCCAGGTCTACTTTCAGGATTGGCGATAACATAAACAAGCCCACTAAGGGCTTGATACAAAATAAACTTTACATATTTGGTACAATGGAATAATTCCATTCTCCATGAAAATCGTTTTTTGTGATATTTATCTTTCTCAAATCCTCATCTATTATTTTAATTCCTTTTTCATAGACCGTGTCATCGATTTTTGCTTTTATCAACAAGCCTTTTGTTGTTGTCGTAGCTGCAATCAGGCTTACTATTACCTGTAGGCTTGTCAGTGGTTTTGCCCGCCAGTTCATGGAGATATATGAAAACATCCTGTGTTCAATTTTATTCCATTTGCTTGTCCCTGGCGGAAAATGGCTTACAATTATTTCCATGTCCAACTCATTTGAAAGTGACTGTATTTCTGATTTCCAAAGACGGCTTCTCGCACTGTTGCTCCCGCCACCATCTGCTGTTATGAACAGGCGTTTTGATTTTCCGTACAAACCCGCCCCCATTTCATACCACCAGTTCCGTATGGATGAAACGGCAAACTTAGCTGTGTCGTAATTAACCCCAACGCTTACCCAGCCTTGGTTTTGCTCTATATCATACACCCCGTAAGGTATGGCTTTCCCTAGTTCCTTGTCGACAAAATCGTAAACCTTTACTTCGGGGGATCCGCCTTTTGGGTGCCATTCTTGTCCTGAATTCTTATAATTCCCCACTAATTCCTTCTTTTTGCAATCTACCGAAATAACCGGGTCCCCTAAAGCAATAAATTCTGTCGCCACTTTGTTGATATGTTCAAACTGTGCATCCCTATCTTCGTGTTCCCCGCCTTCGTCAACCTTCTTATTACCCTGCAAGCTAAACCCTTCGGAACTCAATATACGGTTAACTACGTTATAGCTAACATTATACCCTTTCCTTTTTAACTCCACCGCTATCTTTCTCGTACTCTTGCTTGTCCATAAAAGTGTATTCATCGGGTCTCCAACAGTATGGGGGCCTACCAATTCGCGGACAGCTTCTGTTAATCCAATTTCTTTGTCTGTCAGCTTTTTTCTGCCACCACCAGTCTTTCGGTTGCTTTTTAAATCAATCTTGTTTACATCTGCCGACCGCAATTCTTTAATCCCTGACGTTAGCGTCACCCTGGAAAACCCAGTAAGTTTAGCAGTTTTACTTATACCCCCACGCCCATGCCCGATCGATTCTGATGCCAAATACAGACGCTTGCTTTTTTCATCTAAATGGGGCAATAGCAAATCATATTTTTCCTGTAAAAGTTTATCGCTTTGCATACATTTTGTTTTTTTCAAATGTACATATTATTTCGTATCAAATCCTAAAACCAATGCCGGCGCGGTTGCTGCGCCCGGAATCATCGTGAACAAGGGAGCAAAGAACAAGGCGATCAGGAATAATCCGGCCGTGGTTAATGAGGTTAGTCCGGTACGGCCGCCTTCGGCAACGCCGGCTGCACTTTCAACATAAGTGGTTACCGTGCTGGTTCCCAGTACAGCCCCGCAGGTTGTCCCGATGGCATCGGCAAACAGCGCTTGTTTGACCCGGGGTACCCGGCCTTCAGAGTCGAGCATGTTGGCTTTTGATGACACGCCAACCAGTGTTCCAACCGTGTCGAACATATCAACAAACAGGAAGGTGAACAGGACGATCAGCATATCGATGCTCAATACCTGGGAAAAATCAAATTGCCAGAAAATAGGAGCAACTGATGGCGGTACATCCACCAAATGGCCTTCGGGAAGATGGGTCACCCCAAACGGGATCCCAACCACGGTGGCGGCAAAAATGCCGATCAGCAAAGCGCCCTTTATTTTCAGCGCCAGCAGGATACCGATCAGGACAATGCCAAAGAAAGCCACTAAAACAGGGGCGGAACCCATGTCGCCCAGGCCAACCAAAACGGCATCGTTGTTGACAATAATTCCGGCATTTTGTAAACCAATGAAGGCAATGAACAAACCAATACCCGCCGAAACGGCGTGTTTCATTGATAAGGGGATGGCATTGACAATCAGTTCGCGAATATTAAAGGCCGTTAAGATGACAAAAATAATCCCTTCGAGGAAAACGGCAGTCAGCGCAAATTGCCAGCTGTAACCCATTCCCAAAACAACGGTAAATGCGAAAAACGCATTCAACCCCATCCCCGGGGCGAGGGCAAAGGGCAAACGGGCAACCAGGGCCATCACCAGGGTGGCTACGATCGACGAAAGGGCTGTTGCCGTGAAAATGGCCTGTTTGTCCATTCCGGTTGCACTCAGGATACCGGGATTAACGGCCAGAATATAGGCCATGGTCATAAAGGTGGTGATACCCGCCAATACTTCGGTTTTTACCGTCGTTTTGTTTTCTTCGAGTTTAAAAAATTTGTGGATCATGGGGTATCAATTAAAAAGTGTATTTCACAGCCAGGGTCGGGTTCACCTGGAAACCATCCTTCGCAAAATTATTGCTGATCTCAATCTCGGTACCGGCAGCAAAATTAGGACAGAAATTATACCACAGTTGAGGTTCGGTCAGGAAACGGTAATCAGTTCCCCAGAACATTTTTTCTTTCCAGAAATCGGCAAAACCGGTAAACGCAAGTTTTCCTTCCAGCATTTTAACCGTCCAGACTGCGGTAAGCTGGAATGAAGCATCTTCTTTATCTTCAATATATTTATAGTTTCCCTGCAGGGTAAGGATCTTTGAAAAATCAGCAGAAGCCCAGGTGTGCTCGATACCGGCCAGCCAGCAGTTTTCAATCGGAATATAAGTGCTTCCTCCAACTGACATGGTACCGCCGTTGAATTCTGCACGCGGCATAATCGCCTGTGTTTCTTTCCACTTAAATGCGCGGGCAATTTCCCAGTAAGCCAACGAAATACCATTGTCAACATTCCGCTCGTCGCTGCCGTAATCCATATCAATAAAAAAGAAGGTTGAACCGTACTTGTCGGGCCGGAACATTTCAACCGTTGTCGTAACCAGTTTGCGATTCTCGCCGAAATCGTAATGGAGTTGCACATTCTGAGCATATGCTCCCAGGGTGAAAACAGAAACAATAAGGATCAGTAGAATCTTCTTCATTGTCTTTTAATTTAAGAGTTTAGTAAATTTTTGTAACCAAAAATAACAAAAAACTGATTTCGGTTTTAGCCAGGTTTTTTTTTACAACGGGACAAAGGAAGGGGAGGAGTAAAAATTACAATCAGGATAAAACCATCTGAATGTTTTGATTGTTTTTCTGATATGGTTAATTGATTGATTATTATTATATTTCGAAAGGGTTAATTTGACCTGTTCAGATACCCGGCGACCAATGCCCGTAAAAAAATAGTTATAAACCGTTATTAACAATTAAACTGGTTTCACATGAAGAATATCACGCGCAGGGAGTTTATGAGGACGGGAGCGGCTGGTGTGGCCGCCGTCTCAGCCGGTTTTGCTTTTTCCGGTTTTTCGTATGCCGCACCTTCGGTAATCGACCAGGTAAGCCTTGGGAAGACCGGATTGAACGTTTCGCGCCTGGCGCTGGGAACCGGAACGAGTGGCCATGCCCGTCAATCGGATTTTACCCGGATGGGCTTTGATTCTTTTATCCGGATTGCCCGTACGGCGCACGAACGTGGCGTTACCTTTGTCGATACGGCCGACTCGTACGGAACCCACGACTTTGTTTCGCGTTTCTTAAAAGAAGTTCCACGCGAAAAATGCCAGATCATGACCAAGATCTGGACAACAGAGACCAGCTGGAACAAGCTAACTCCGGTGCCGCAAACACTCGACCGCTTCCGCAAGGAACTGAACACGGATTATCTCGACCTGGTCCTGCTACATTGCATGACCAGCGGCGACTGGATAGAAACGAAGGCCGGCATGCGCGACGAATTGAGTGAAGCGAAGCAGAAAGGCATTGTAAAAACCCTGGGTGTTTCGTGCCATAATTTTGATGCTATGAAAGTAGCCGTTGAAGACCCTTGGGTCGATGTCATCCTGGCCCGCATCAATCCCGGACAAGTAGCGATGGATGGAACCCCGGAACAAATTATGGCTTTGTTAAAAACAGCTGTTGATCATGGGAAAGGGGTAATTGGTATGAAAATTTTTGGCGCTGGAGGGTGGACAAGTTCGGATCAACGACAAAAATCGATTAAATTTGCCATCGAAAGCGGAAACGTTCATGCCATGACGCTTGGAATGACTTCAAATGAGCATGTTACAGATGCTGTTGACCGGATCATGGCTGTCGTAAACGAGGGCAAATAACCATCGCTAAACTGAAAAACTGATTTTATGAATGCGCACACCACGGCTTCCGGGCTAATTGATTTGTACCAAAAAACATTTGCCAGGCACGAAGAACTGCCTGTTTTCTCTGATTATGAAGGAAAAACGTACACTTACGGCGAGGTTGCCAAACTGATCAAACAAATCCATCATTTTTTTGAAAAAAGCGGCATCCAAAAAGGAGATAAAGTAGCGTTGTTTGGCCGAAACTCGGCTGACTGGGGAGTTACCTTCCTGGCTGTGATTTCGTATGGAGCCGTTGCTGTTCCCGTTCTTCCCGATTTCAATCCGCTGGACGTCCATCACATCATTCGTCATTCCGAGTCGAAGCTGTTATTCGCCATTGACTCGTTGTTCGAAAAACTGGACATGACGGAAATGCCGGGTCTGAAGGGTGTCGTCAGTTTAAGCAGTTTGAGCGTGTTGGCGGGTAAATCGCCCGATTTAGTCCGGGCCTGGGAACGCAGCGCTGAGTTTACACAACAGCTTTTTGCTGAAGAATTTCAGTTGGATGAACTTGCAGATGATGCGGTATGTGTAATTTCCTATACGTCGGGCACTTCGGGTTTTACCAAAGGGGTGATGCTAACGGCTAAAAGCCTGTACTCCAATATTATTTTTGCACGCGAACACATGCCGCTGCAGATGGGGCATCAGATTGTATCTTTTTTGCCCATGGCGCATGTGTTTGGCTTGCTGTTCGAATTTCTGTTTCCGGTAACGCTGGGTTGCCACATTACCTTTTTAACCAAAGTGCCGACTCCGCAAGTCATTGTGAAAGCCTTCCGGGAAGTGAAGCCCCACCTGATCCTGTCGGTTCCGCTGGTGATCGAGAAAATTTATAAAAAACAAATCCTACCGGCTATTGACAAGCCGCTGATGAAATTCCTGATGAAAGTACCCGGAATTTCAACGATCATCCATAAAAAAGTCAGGGAGAAACTGGTCGAAACCTTTGGCGGACGCTTTTACGAAATAGTGATCGGCGGAGCTCCGTTGAACCGCGAGGTGGAACTGTTCTTCCGTAAAATCAGGTTCCCTTTTACCATTGGCTACGGAATGACCGAATGCGGTCCGCTGATTTCGTACGATGCCTGGGATACTACCCAACCTTTCTCTGCCGGAAAGCTGGTCGACCGCATGCAGGTGCGAATCGATTCGGCCGACCCTTACCGCGAAGTCGGAGAAATCCTGGTGAAAGGAGATAACGTCATGTCGGGCTATTATAAAAATGACGAAGCCACCTCGCAGGCAATCGATGCTGAAGGCTGGCTGCATACCGGCGATCTTGGCATGATCGACCGCCATAACTACATCTTCATTCGCGGACGCTGTAAAAACATGTTGCTGGGGCCTTCGGGCCAGAATATTTACCCCGAAGAAATTGAAGCCAGGTTATCAAACCAGCCATATGTGCTCGAATGCGTGGTTGTTAGCCGCGACAGCAAACTGGTGGCGCTGGTTTATCCCGATAAAGAATTGATGGCGGCGCAACATGTTTCGGATGACCAACTGCCGCAGATCATGGAAGAAAACCGGCAGACAACAAACCGCGAGCTGCCCAAATACAGCCAGATCACCCGCCTTGAACTGGTTGATCAGGAATTTGAAAAGACGCCGAAACGAAACATAAAACGGTATTTATATGCCTGATAAGTGAAAAGCGGTCGTAATTTCTGCTGCTTTTTTTAATTTTGCTCTCATGGAAACCATACCAAAAGACGACTGCCTGAAGATTGGCTATTTGCAAAAAACTCACGGAGTCAGAGGAGAACTCGTGCTGATGCTGGACCCAGGGTTCGCGGATAGTTTGGAAGAGGAACCAACCTTATTTCTCGAAATCGACGGGCTGCTGGTTCCCTTTTTCCTGAAAACGGATGGCGTTCGCTTCCGTTCAAACGAATCGGCCTTGCTTCAGTTTGACTGGGTTGACGATGAAAATCAGGCCCGCCGCTTAGTCGGCTTGCCGGTTTTTATCAGGAAAGAAGACTGGCTGAAGGACGACGAAGAAGCGCTGTTACATCAACTGGTGGGTTATAAATTCTTCGACAGCAAGCTGGGTTTCATCGGATTGATCGAACAGGTTGACGATTATTCAGGAAATCTGATTTTTCAGATCGATTACAAGGGCCGGGAGGTTTTAGTTCCCTTCAGCGAAGATTTTTTAATTCGTTTTGATGAAGAGAATCGGGAGATTGAGCTTGAATGCCCGGACGGGATCTTTGATCTGAATTGATCAGCCGGTAGATTGAAGCAACATTCCGGCAAAAAAACAGTCTTTAATCACATTGAGTTGGAATAATGCCCTCAGAAAACTATAATTAATTAAATGAAGTGAGAATCATGAAGACAAAATTGAAAACAACCCTCATCTTAATTGCACTGATCGTTTGCGTTTCGCTTGTTCAGGCAGGCGAAGAAACCCGCGAAGTTCCGGCTTTCTCCGAGATTTCATTCCGTATTCCGGGAAAACTCCACCTGGAACAGGGGAGTACCCAATCCATCGAAATTGTCGCCAAAGAGTCAACACTCGAACAGATCATTACCGAAGTGAAGGGACGCGAGTTAATCATTCGTTTCCCCAACAAAAACTTGTTCTGGAAAGATTTTGATCCGGGTAAAATCGAAATTTATATCACGGTTCCTGAAATTGGAGCGCTTACGGTTTCGGGGTCGGGACAAATTTATAACGACGGCGAAATTAATACCCGTATTCTGAACATGTCGGTTAGCGGGAGCGGCGATATTTTGCTCGATAACCTCAAAGCCGAACGGGTAAAAGTGGCCATTTCAGGTAGCGGACGGGTCGAATTGGCCGGAAACGGAAAGGCCGAAGATTTGAGTATTGCCGTATCCGGATCAGGCGGTTATAAGGGCTTTGACTTCGCTGCGGATGATGTTTCGGTTAAAGTTTCAGGTTCGGGAGGCGCCGATGTAAATGCCGAACGCGCGTTGAAAATTACGATTGCCGGATCGGGCAATGTTACCTATACCGGCCGGCCGCTAATCGACCAAACCGTGCTGGGCTCGGGGAGAGTGATTAAAAAATAAGCCGTGAGATATTAGACGAAGCTGCACGAACAGGATTTTGAGAAGGTCGGGGCTGTATCAAAAGTCCTAAATCTTTGAGAATCTGGTTCCCCCGAATTTATTTCGGGGTCTGTCATTCAACGGGTTGAGGTCCTGATCCGGCAACTGCCGGACAGGATGGCTCTATAAAAGACTTTTGATACGGCTTCTTCACCCAACAAGGCAACAGACCCTGAAACAAGTTCAGGGTGACTTGGGTCGGCCGATTCGCAAAAATCCTGTTCGTGCAGCTTCATTTTGCCTGTTCCGCTCGGGCTATTCCCTCAGAATCACGATCTCGCCGCCAACGCCAAGTTTAATAATGCTTGATGGTTTGGCCGGAAGGGTTTCCTCCTGCCGGTAGTTGACGACATAATCAACCGCAGCTTTTATTTCTTCGCTGATTTCGGCAAAAATGGCCGGCGATTTCTCTCCGCTGATGTTGGCCGATGTCGAAACAATTGGCTTTTTAAATCGCCGGATCAACTCCCGCGTAAATTCTTCCGAGGTGATCCGTATCCCGACGGTACCGTCTTCCGCAATCAGGTTTTTGGCCAGGTTTTTGGCCCCGGGGTAAATAATGGTCATGGGTTTGTCATTTACCTCAATCAGGCTGTAAGCGATTTCGGGCACTTCGTCGACATATCGCTCCAGCAGGTTGATGTTCTCCATTAAAACCAGCATGCTTTTCGAGTCGGCCCGTTTTTTTATTTCGTACACGCGTTTCACGGCAGCTTCGTTGGTTGCATCGCAGCCCAGTCCCCAAATGGTGTCTGTGGGGTAGAGAATGATTCCTCCTTTATATAAAACGTCCAGCGCGTTTTTCAGATCTTCATGCATGATGTAAGTGTAAATACAGGTTCATTAATGATTTGGCATATTTTTCAGGGCGGAAACGTTCGGCATTAATCCGGCCGTTCACGCTCAGTTCTTCTTTTAAGGAAGGGTTTTTCAAGATTTGTTTGATCCCTTCGGCGATTTCTTCCGGATCATTGGGATTAATGTAATACGCGGCATCGCCGCCGGCTTCGGGCATGCTGCTGATGTTCGACGTGATGACCGGGCAACCGCTTGCCTGCGCTTCGGCCACGGGCAGGCCAAAACCTTCGAAAACCGACGGGAAAACAGTTAGTTCGGCCATTTGGTACAGGTGGCTGAGTTCCTGGTCGGTTACCTGGTGCAGAAAAATCAGTTGTTTACCCAACGATTGGATCTGCGAACGGATGGCATTCAGGTACTTGGTTGGTTTGCCCGAAACCACCAGCGGCATGTCGATATTTCCGGTTTGCAAGGCTTCTAAGGTGGCTCCCAGGTTTTTCCGGGCTTCAATGGCGCCGGGGGCCAGGATAAATTTGTCGGGCAGGTTGTAGCGCCTCCTGGTCAGGTCAAGTTCTTCGGGCAGGTTTTTTTGAAAGAAAAGCGGATTGACCGACTGGTAAAGTACTTCAATTTTTTCTTCGCTAACATGAAGGTATTCAATGATGTCGCGTTTGGTTTGATGACTGACGGAGATAATCTGACCGGCAGTTTGGCAGGCATGTTTGTAGCGGCGGAACAAGGTGCGGCGGTCGGCAGCCCGGTAAAACCGAGGGAAGCGGATGAATATCAGATCGTGGATGGTCACCAGGCTTTTGATCCTGGTTTTTTCGAGTCCAACCGGAAGCTCGTGGCTTAGCCCGTGGTAAATATGCAGGCCCGACTTCACCGCGAGTTCAGTGATCTTGTAGGTTCTCCAAAGCGGTTTTACGCTGTTCCACCAGATATTTTCGGGGGAGATAACCGCGGTAGACGAAGGGGCGGCATACAAACCGGTATTTTTCTTCGGCGTAAATAAAAAGTACCCGTTTCCCGGGTAACAGCTGCATAAAGCGTTGATGGTATTGCGGCTGTAATTTCCGGGACCCGCCGTATTCAGAAAAGCCTTTTGGGCATCGAAACCGATATTTAAGGCGACAGTCATTGTCCAAAGTTACTAAATGCCGGGCGATGAATAATCGTTCCGTTACCAAAAAAGACAAACCGGGTTTTTAGCCGACGGAAATGTTGACTGCTGAACGGAATTTATCGGTTTTTAAAATTTTTATTGTTTGCCGGAAGTGATGAATACAATAATTAACCCTGGCTGACGGTTTAATTCAGTTGAAAGTATTTCCATGTACCAGACCGGTTTTTCCGGTCGGTAAAAACAGAAAAGAAAAACGATAATGAAAAAGAAAAACAAACTGACAGCATTTCTGATGCTGCTGACTTTGATCCTGGCGCTGCCCTTGATCTCTCCCGCGCAGGCAAAAAAGCAAGGAGGTCCGCCGCCCTGGGCGCCGGCACATGGTTACCGGGCCAAAACCCGGCACGTGTATTTCCCCGAGCATAACTTCTACTACGACGTACAAAAGGGGGTATATATTTACCTGAACGGGCGAAACTGGCAAGTAGGTGTCAACCTGCCCTTTGCTTTTGCAGATGTTAACCTGAGAAGGGCGGCTAAAGTAGAACTGGACCTTCAACTGGATACGCCCCAGCGTTACAACGCCGAACATATCACGAAGTATAAGGACAAGGGTAAAAGCGGCGGCTCGCCAACGAAAGGGAAGACAGGTCATCCCGGGAAGGGAAATAAAAAAGGGTAAAAGTTTTATTGTCAGTAAGATTATGGTTGTCTGAATATAAAAGAAAATGTCCCGGACTTTATTCGGCCCGGGACATTCTTTTATTTTCGTTTCAGGTTGATGTATGAGTAATCGAACTTGTTCTTCCCGTCGTAAAAGTCTTCCCGGCTGAGTTCTTCCCATTCTTCGTATTTCACCTCAGGAAAATAAACATCGGCGTCGAAATCTTTGTGAACCAGGGTGAGGTAAAGCTTTCCGGCCAAGGGGTAAAACTGGCGGTAAATCATTCCTCCTCCAATGACGAAAACTTCCTGTTCGTCTTTTACTTTTTCGATGGCTTCCTCAATTGAAAAAACCGTTTCGCACCCTTCAAAATAATCATCGGGTTTGTCGGTAATAACAATATGGCGGCGGTTGGGTAAAGGCCATTTGGGTAGTGAAAGCAAGGTATTTCTGCCCATAATCAGGCTATGCCCCAGGGTAATTTCTTTAAAATGTTTCAGGTCGTTGGGCAGGTGAAAAAGCAAATCGTTGTTTTTGCCAATCGCGAAGTTTTTGGCAATGGCAACAATAATGGAAATATTTTTGTGGATCATTGGCTTGAATTTAAAGATCTCGTTTATGGAGGAATCCACTTTTGGCAGAACCTTCAATCCGATTGTTTTTAAACCGAAACTTCTCCGCGAATATGGGGATCGGCCTCGTAATTAACTAACTCAAAATCTTCGTATTTAAAATCGAATATGGATTTTACGGCCAGATTGATTTTCATCTCCGGCAGTTTTTTGGGTATGCGCGTTAGTTGTAACTTTGCCTGTTCCAGGTGGTTGCGGTAGATGTGTACATCGCCGCCTGTCCACACAAAGTCTCCCGGTTTTAATCCGCTTACCTGGGCCATCATCAGGGTCAACAAGGCATAGGATGCAATGTTGAAGGGAACACCCAGAAATACATCGCAGCTACGCTGGTAAAGCTGGCACGACAGTTTACCGTCGGCCACATAAAACTGGAACAACAAGTGGCAGGGAGGCAGGTTCATCTGGTCGAGTTCGCCCACGTTCCAGGCGCTCACAATGTGGCGTCGCGAGTCGGGGTTGTTTTTTATGCTATCGGCCACCTGGCTGATCTGGTCAATGTGTTTGCCGTCGGGTGTGGGCCACGAGCGCCATTGGTATCCGTAAATATGGCCCAGGTTTCCGTCTTTGTCGGCCCATTCGTTCCAGATTTTGACTCCATGATCGGTCAGGTATTTGGTGTTGGTGTCGCCGGCCAGGAACCACAACAATTCGTAAATGATCGATTTCAGGTGTAACTTTTTGGTTGTCAGCGCCGGAAAACCTTCTTGCAGGTTAAAACGCATCTGGTAGCCAAACACACTGATGGTTCCAGTTCCGGTACGGTCGCTTTTTTCAACACCGTTTTTTGTAATATGATCCAGTAAATCAAGGTATTGTTTCATGCTGTTCTTCTTTCCGAAAAATCTAAATGTCGATGATGAATGAATGGGGAAAGTTACAGGTTTTCGGTTGAATACCCAAAACCCGACAGAAAAGTTCGCGGCATAAAAAAGCGCGGATGTTGTTCCGCGCTCCGGTGAAGGGATTTTGAAACACAGTATTACTCAAATATCTCCTGTTCGGCAATAAACCCTTCAGAAATGACGGTCATGCGAATGTTTTGCTTGTTTACCACCTGTCCGCTCAGCAGAATAGCAGGTACCAGGCGGTGTCCGTTGTTCACGGTAAAGCCCATATTCTCGGAGGGGTTTTTACCTTTTGCCATCTTGATCGCAGCATCTGCGGCATTAAATGCCAACGATTCGATTGGTTTGTACACCGTGATTGTTTGGTTCCCCAGGATGATATTGCGGATGGCCCCGATGTCGGCATCCTGCCCGGCAACCAATACTTTGCCTGCCAACCCGTTTTCCTGAAGCGCCTTGATAACTCCGTCGGCCAGGGCGTCGTTTCCTGCAATCACCGCGTCAATTTCGGCGCCCCCGGCGATAATGGTTTTCATCATGGCATAGGCATCTTCGGGCTCCCAGCGTTTGACAAACTGGTGGCTGATCAGCTTGATATCGCCTTTGTCGATAAGTGGTTGCAAAACGTTCATCCAACCCAGGTGAAGCTGAAACGAGTTATTGTCGGATGTGGGGCCCCCGATTAATACATAGTTGCCTGTTGGTTGTACGGTGGTCAGAAAGTTGGCCTGTTGTTCACCCACATTGATGTTATCGGTTGACACATAGAAATCGATATCGCTGTCTTTTATTAACCGGTCGTACGAGATGACCGGAATGTTTTGCTTTTTCGCCATCTTCACAATGCCTGCCGCTACAGTCATGTCAACCGGGATAATCACCAGAACATCCACACCGCTGTTAATCAAATCCAAGCCTTGTTGAAATTGTACCGAAGCGTCCGAATCAGCTACTTTAACAATAACTGACCCTCCGAGTTCATTTACTTTCTTCACGAAAGAATCCCGGTCTTTTGCCCAACGTTCCCGGGCGGTTGTATCCATCAGCAAACCAATTTCAGGTTGTTGTTTGCATCCGGCTAACAGCAAAAAAACCAGTAAGATCTGAAAAATCACATGGAGTTGCTTCATATCGGAGATTTTTTGATTAATACTAATCTCTGTTACGTATGAAGCTTCAACTAGGTTAAATATTCAAAAACATCAACGGTAAGTGTCGGCATGACGCTGCATCAATATATCAAGCGCCCGAGTAATTAACCGAGGATCATCCCGATGATGGTGGCCGACATCAGTGAGGCCAGTGTTCCGGCAAGTAAGGCATAAAAGCCCAGACGCGAAAGCGTCACGCGTTTGTTTGGCGCCAAGGCCCCGATTCCGCCGATTTGAATGCCGATGGAGGCGAAGTTGGCAAACCCGCACAACACATAAGTGGCCATAATCACCGATTTCTGTTCGACGAAAGCGCCGGCTGTTTTTAGCTCGGAAAGGCTGATGTAGCCGATAAATTCTGTCAGGATGAGCTTCTCGCCCAATAAGCGGCCGGCAAGCATGATGTCCTGCGGGCAGATGCCAATCAGCCACATGATGGGGGCAAACAGGTAACCCAGCAGAAACTGAAGCGACAGTTCATTGAACCGCCCGTCTGTTCCGTTTGCGATCAGTTCATTGAGTCCGGTCCACGCGCCAAGCTTCCCGATGGTAAAGTTGAACATGGCGATTAAGGCCAGGAAAGCAAGCAGCATACCGGCCACATTGACGGCCAATTTAATTCCGTCGGTCGTTCCGTTGGTGATGGCGTCGAGTATGTTGCTGCCAATTTTGTCTTTGCTGACTTCGACATCTTTATTCACCGTATCGGGGTTTGGAAAGATCATCTTCGAAAAGATAACAGCCCCGGGTGCGGCCATAACGGAAGCCGTCAGCAGGTGTTTGGCAAATTCAAGCCGAAGCAGGGGGTCATTTCCGCCCAACATGCCAATATAAGCGGCCAAAACACCTCCGGCCATGGTGGCCATTCCTCCGGTCATCACCAGCATCATTTCTGAATCGTTCATTTTCGATAAGTAGGCTTTTATCATTAACGGCGATTCGGTCTGACCTAAAAAGATGTTTCCGGCCACCGAAAGCGCCTCCGCGCCCGACAGTTTCATCAAGCGGGTGAAAAGCCAGGCCAGCGCCCATACGATCCGCTGGATGATTCCCCAGTAAAAAAGCAGACTGGTTAAAGCGGAGAAAAAGATG
Source organism: Gaoshiqia sp. US2 (assembly GCF_059705485.1). Lineage (NCBI taxonomy): Bacteria > Pseudomonadati > Bacteroidota > Bacteroidia > Marinilabiliales > Prolixibacteraceae > Gaoshiqia > Gaoshiqia sp. US2. The sequence goes on from NZ_AP048550.1 coordinate 347,169, forward strand.
ATGGTTGGCAAAATCTGGAAAGCGAATATGGATCCGAACTGGTTCATGTCGATCAGCGAACCAAACAGAAATTCACTTCCAACTTTCGTGAAATCGAGTATTTTCACGAAGATCCTTCCGAAAAAGTCGAAACCGGCGCGTATAAACGGAACGTACAGTACCCCCACTGCCAGAACAAGCTGGAAAACCAATCCTACGCCAACCGACTTCCACGGAATGTGTTTCCGGTTTCTGGATAAAAGCGCCCCCAGACCAACCAGAACCAGCATCCCCAACAGGCCGCGCAGAATTGTCATGAAACTGAACGAACGCTCATGCCCGGATGATAACAGAATATTTGATGTATTATTGGACGGACTTTCGGTCTGGATTTCTTCGGTTTGGGTGGCAGATTCAGCCTGCGAAATGGCAGAGGCAACAACAGATACCGGACTGATCAGGAAGATCAGCAGGGTGAGCCCGAGGATAACTTGTTTCATTCGTCAGGAGTTATTTTTTTCGTCGGTTAATTTCATCGCGTATTTTCGATGCCCGTTCGTAGTTCTCGTTGTTGATCGCTTCATTCATCATATCGGTCAGTTCTTTTACCGTAAACCGGTCAAACTCGGATTCTTTCTTTTGACTTTTTCGCTCATCTTCCTCGCTCTCAAAGTCGGCCATGGATGGGCTTTCCGGGTCCAGAATGATTCCGGCTTTGCTCAAAATATCCTCGGTGGTATAAATCGGGCACTTAAACCGTAAGGCCAGGGCAACGGCATCCGAGGTCCTGGAGTCGATCCGGGTTTCCTGGTTCCCCATTTCGCAAACCAGTTCCGAAAAGAAAATTCCTTCTTCCAGTTTGTAGATGATGACTTCGGAAATATGTATATCGAAAGCAACAGACAAGTTTTTAAACAAATCGTGGGTGAGCGGACGAGGCGGTTTCAGCCCTTCAAGCTGGATGGCAATGGCCTGGGCTTCAACTGGTCCGATGATAATCGGAATCCTCCTGTCCCCGTTTTCTTCGGCCAGCACCAGCGCGTAAGCGCCGGATTGAGTTTGGCTAACAGACAGGCCCAGGATGTTTAATCGTACTTTTTGCATAATACAAGCCGAGAAGGTGTAATGAGCAAATATAACAATTGTTTTAGTGAATCGCGTTACCTTAGCCAGATTCTTGACCGGTTATTTTCCCCAACAAGTAGGAAGACAGATTGTTCGGACTTTCATTTTTACTAAAAAAGAATGTGAAATCTTTGGTAGTCGTTAAAAAATATCTACTTTTGCAGACCAAAGTTTCGGGTAGGCTCAACAAGTGGATTTTCAAAAGATATCCCGCCTTCCGAAGAAAATAAAAAACAATATAAAATGTACGCGATTGTAGAAATTGCCGGGCAACAATTCCGTGTCGAGAAAGACAAAAAATTGTTTGTTCACCGCCTCGAAACAGCAGCAGGCGAAAATGTTGAATTTGAGAAAGTTCTTTTGGTTGACAACGACGGCACCATTAAAATCGGTACCCCGGTTGTTGACGGCGCTAAAGTAACCGCCAAAGTATTGGACCATCTGAAAGGTGAAAAAGTAATCGTCTTCAAAAAGAAAAGAAGAAAAGGTTATAAGAAGAAAAATGGTCACCGGCAGTATTTGACTCAGATTCAGATTGAAGAAATTATTGGATAACCCTAAAAACATTCATTAACCATGGCTCATAAGAAAGGTGTCGGTAGTTCGAAGAACGGACGCGAATCGGAAAGTAAACGACTCGGCGTAAAAATCTACGGCGGTCAGGTTTGCAAAGCTGGCAACATTTTGGTTCGTCAGCGCGGAACTTCTCATCATCCTGGTGATAATGTTGGTCTGGGAAAAGATCATACGTTATTTGCCCTGATTGATGGCACTGTAGTCTTCAAAAAGAAAAAAGACAACAGGTCGTATGTGTATGTTGAACCCGTTGTGGCAGCAAACTAAGACGATATTTAAGATAAGCAAAAAAGAATCTCCTGTCTGGTTTGAGGCAGGAGATTTTTTATTTTATAACTTTGCCCGGCAGAAACAAACAACAGCGGATCTGATGGGTAAATTGGTCCGGGTTGTTGTTTAATACAATGTCGGAAATATTAAAATCGGGTCAGTGACCTTAAAAATCTGTTCAAAATGCTCAATCTACGTTTTATTCAGGAAAACCCCGAATTGGTTGTTGAAAAGCTGAAAAAGAAAAATTTCGATGCAGCCGGTATTGTCGGTCAAATCATCGATCTGTATAAAAAGAAGAACGAAACTCAGGCAAAAGCCGACCAGGTGAAAGCCGAGATGAACAAGTTGTCGAAAGAAATCGGGCAATTGTTTCGCGAAGGAAAACAGGATGAGGCCAACGCCGCCAAAGAGCGTACCACCGAGCTGAAAGAAACCATCAAACAACTGGATGAGGATTTTTCGAAGATTGACGAACAGGTATTTGAATTACAGGTGCAACTGCCTAACCTGCCTTCCGACCTGGTACCCGCAGGGAGAACGCCCGAAGATAATGTGGTTGTGAAGTCAGGCGGCGAACTGCCTGCCCTCGGCGCCGGTAAATTACCTCACTGGGAGCTGGCCTCGAAATACAATCTGATTGATTTTGAACTCGGCGTGAAACTAACTGGCGCCGGGTTCCCGGTTTACAAAGGAAAAGGCGCCCGCCTACAGCGCGCGCTGATCAACTTCTTTTTAAATGAAGCGGAAAAAGCGGGCTACCTCGAAATTCAACCGCCGCTGATGGTCAACGAGGACAGCGGCTTTGGCACCGGGCAACTGCCAGATAAAGAAGGGCAGATGTACCATGTAACCGAAGATAATCTGTACCTGATACCCACCGCCGAGGTGCCGGTAACCAACCTGTACCGCGATGTGATTGTGGAAGCCCGGGACCTTCCGATAAAAAATACAGCTTACAGCGCTTGTTTTAGGCGCGAAGCCGGCTCGTACGGAAAAGATGTACGCGGACTGAACCGCCTGCACCAATTTGATAAAGTAGAGGTTGTGCAAATTGCCCATCCCGACAACAGCTACCAGGTGTTGGACGAGATGGTGGCCCACGTGGAAAGCCTGGTCCAAAAACTGGGATTGCCTTACCGCATTCTGCGCTTGTGCGGCGGCGATATGAGTTTCACTTCGGCCCTTACTTACGATTTTGAAGTGTTTTCGGCAGCTCAGGAGAAATGGCTCGAGGTGAGTTCGGTGTCCAATTTCGAATCGTTTCAGGCCAACCGACTGAAACTACGTTACCGCGACGAGCAAACCAAAAAACCGGTCATCGCCCACACCCTGAACGGCAGCGCTCTGGCCCTGCCGCGTATTGTGGCTGCCCTGCTCGAAAATAACCAAACTCCCGAAGGCATCCGTGTGCCCGAAGTATTGGTTCCGTTCTGCGGATTCGATTTGATTAAGTAGTGCCGAGTCAACAGTAAACAGGCAGAAGTTTAATTTTCACAACAGGGTGAATCTCTTGTTCTGATTCAGATCATTCGTTTAAACTTGACACTAGTCCTGAAAAACAGCTCCTTATGTAACTTTCACCACTTACTGTCTCGTAAGCGGTGGTGATGGATGAGGACTTTATCCTTGAGCTTGTTTCATCCAGGCTTTTTGGCCTGTTTTGTCACCAGGATCCCTTAATCCTCATGCAGGTAAATGGACAGCCGGTTCTGTTGTGTCCGCGTTGCTCGGGCCTGCATATCGGTTTTGTGGTCAGCCTGATTTATTTCTCATTCGAAAAGTTAAAACGTGTCCGTTTTTCCGGCCTTGCCCCTCAAATAATTTGCGTGGCAGCGGTTTTGCTTATGGCCTTGGAATGGTTACTGGGGCGTTTGTCGTTGCTTACACCAACGCTCAGCAGTCGCTTGATCAGCGGGCTGGTTGCCGGCGCTGCTGCCGGGGTGTTGGCACTTTTCTACACGCGGAACTACCTGTCTCGTTATCAACCCGTTAAGTCTTTTACTTCGGTTTCGGTACTTGGCGTGGTTTGCCTGGCGCTTATGAGCGGAATGGCGCTTTTGGGGTTTGGAAGCTGGCGCCTGCTGACCATCAGCCTGATGATCGTCGTGCTGACGAACATCCTGTTTGTGTTTTACGCTGTTTTTCAGCGACTACGTAGCATTAAAAACTTAAAAACCGAAAATTTAGAGGGATGAAAAATTTTACCCGATTACAACGGGCAGACCTGATCTTTATAATCGGTGCGGGTCTGTTTTTCTTTAGTTGCATTGCTTCCACCCTGCAAGTGGCCAGGACGCTGGATCCCGGACAAGGCGAGTTGAGCGCAGGATACATCCAGGGGCGAAGCTATGCCGACTTCTGGGAAGACCCCGTGCAACTGATCAGTATGAACGGCCGGGTTGGGATCGTGAACAACCTGGATGCAGGTATTGAGCATACCTTCGATGTGACCAAGGATAATGGCGGCGATTTTAACTCATTCTGGGGTGATGTGAAATGGCAACTGGCCAACAAGGAAAATTTAAATAAAAAATTAACCTTTTCCACCGGTTTGCTGAAAGGATATGCTTACGACAGCGATGCTGAAATCCATTTTACCTCGCTGCCTTTGTATTTCAGTTTGCCTGTCACCGACCGCTTTACGCCAACGTTTATGTACCGGTATGAACTGTTAGGCGACGGCTTTTTCCCGGACTCGGACAGTTTTGATGATCCCCGGCATTCGTTTGTATTAGGGATCGAATGCGGTTTAAAACCGGTTGACCCGGCAAAATGGACAACAAAACTTGGTTGTGGAGTTGGATACATGAATTCACTCACAGGCGATCCAGATGGGGAAGAGCTTTTGCTTCTCAACATCGGGTTAAAATTTACCTCGCCGGCCAGGTGAATTCCGTCTTTCGATTCCCTTTTTTCGCAGCGAGGGAAGACCTGAATGGCTGTTTTTAGCGCCCTGGCAAGTTCAGGGAATCTTACTTTTTTCAGCTTCCTGGGCATCGACCACCGCGATGGCTGTCAGGTTGATTATTTCGCGTACTGAGCTTTCCATCTGCAGGACATGAATGGGCTTTTTCATGCCCAGCAGGATCGGGCCGATGGCTTTGGCGGCTCCCAACTCCTGTAATACTTTGTACAGGATATTTCCTGAACTCAGGTTGGGAAAGATCAGCACGTTGGCGTCCATATCTTTCAGTTTGGTGAAAGGAAATTTCTGATATCTCAGTGCGCCGTTCAGTGCGTAATTGGCTTGCATCTCGCCATCCACCATGAGATGGGGATGGTTTTGGTGCAGGATTTTTACCGCTTCTCCGGCTCTTACCGGGCTGCCTTTTCCTTTAAATGAGCCAAAGTTCGAGTAGCTCAGGATGGCAATGCGCGGCTCAATTTTAAACCGTTTGACTTCATTGGCGACCAGCACGGTGGTATCGGCAATGGTTTGTGCGTCCGGATCTGAGTTGACGGTGGTGTCGGCCAGGAACAGGGGGCCTTTCCGGGTAAGCATCAGGTACATGCCGGCAATGTGGGGAAACTCTTCCCGGGGGCCGATCACGTGGATGGCCGGACGGATGGCATCGGCATATTTGCGCGAAAATCCGGAGATAAAGGCATCGGCTTCACCGGTTTCCACCATCATACATCCAAAATAGTCGTGATTGTACATCTTGTCCAGGGCTTCTTCGAAACTCATGCCCTTGCGCTTTCTTTTTGCAAAGAGAATTTGTGCAAAACGCTGCCGTTTGGCTTCGCTGACCTCCCGGTGAATATCGACAATGGGAATATCCGTCATTTCGAGCTTGTTTTTGTTGAGGATCTGTTCAATTTCTGTTCGGTTTCCCATAAGAATCGGGTGGGCAATGCCCTGGTCGGCTACAAAGCGGGCTGCTTTCAGAATTTTCAGGTTGTTGGCATCGGCAAAGACCACTTTCTTCGGATTTTGCCGGGCTTTGTTACAAATAGTCATAATCAGTTTATTCTCCAGGCCAAGGCGGGTGCCAAGTTCCTGTTCGTATGCTTCCCAGTCATCAATTGGTTTCCGCGCCACCCCGGAATCCATGGCCGCTTTGGCTACTGCCGGAGAAACGGTGGTGATCAGGCGTGGGTCAAGTGGTTTGGGGATAATATAATCCTTCCCGTAAACGATATTTTCCATGTTGTATGCCTTGGTGACCAGCTCGGGCACATATTCTTTGGCCAGGTTTGCCAGCGCCTTAACCGCTGCAATCTTCATTTCCTCGTTAATCACCCGGGCTCTGACGTCGAGCGCTCCGCGAAAAATAAACGGAAAGCCCAGCACGTTGTTAATCTGGTTGGGGTAATCACTCCTTCCGGTGGCCATGATGATGTCGTCACGAACACTTGTGGCATCTTCGTACGAAATTTCGGGAGTGGGGTTGGCCATGGCAAACACGATGGGATCTTTCGCCATACTGCGGATCATTTCTTTCGAAACGACATTTCCGACCGAAAGGCCCAGGAAAACATCGGACCCAACCATGGCTTCGGCCAGAGAATCATAATGTTGTTTGCACACAAATTCCTGTTTCACCGGGTTCAGGTCGGTTCTTTTCTCCGACAATACGCCTTTACTGTCGAACATGACAATGTTTTCTTTTCTGACCCCAAGCCGGAGGTAGAGTCTTGCGCAGGATACCGATGCTGCACCCGCCCCGTTGATGACTACTTTTATCCGGTTAATGGGTTTGCCAACCAGTTCGAGTGCGTTTAACAAACCGGCCCCGGAAATAATGGCGGTGCCGTGCTGGTCGTCGTGAAACACGGGGATGTCGAGCGTTTTTACCAATTGTTGCTCAATGTAGAAGCATTCTGGCGCTTTAATGTCTTCCAGGTTAATGCCGCCAAAAGTCGGAGAAATAGCTTTGATCACGTCGATGAGCCTGTCCGGATCTTTTTCATCGACTTCGATGTCAAATACGTCGATGTCGGCAAATATTTTAAACAACATCCCTTTCCCTTCCATGACCGGCTTCCCGGCCGCGGGACCGATATCTCCCAAACCTAAAACCGCTGTGCCGTTTGAGATTACGGCCACCAGGTTGCCTTTTGAGGTGTATTTGTAGCTGTCTTCCGGGTTTTGTTGAATTTCGCGACAAGGTTGCGCCACTCCGGGGGTATAGGCCAACGAGAGATCGTACTGGGTCAGGTGTGGTTTGGTCGGGATCACTTCAATCTTTCCCGGCCTTCCTTTTTGATGATACCACAAAGCATCTTCGTAAACTGTTTTTCCCATGGTTTCTGATTTTTGGCATATGATTCAAGTTACAACAATTTTGGCTTGAGAACCAGTGTTTTGATCTGTTGTCGCCGGAAATATGCCGGAATAAGAGCAAAGAATACAAAAAGTTAGCGCTGCACGGAACAGCTTGTCAAAAAGCTGTTTAAATTTGACCGGATTTAAAATTTAAAAGACTATGAAGAAAATTGTGATTTTGATGCTGATTGCTGTTCTGGCCTCCTGCCAACAGAAAAAGATCGACCGCATGCAGGTTGTTCAGGATAGCCTGGCCCGGGCAGCGATTGAAAAAGACTCGGCCATCATTAATTTTGTGGCGGCGATGAATGAAATTCAGGAAAACCTGGATTCGATTAAACGGATGGAAGATATCGTCAGGATTGAAGCCAGTGGCTCCAACGAGATGAGAATGAATTCGAAGGAGCAGATTATGAGCGATATCCAAACCATTCACGACTTGTTGGCCAGGAACAAGGAACTGGTTGCCCAACTCGAAAAGAAACTGGGTGCATCGAACGCGAAAGTGGCTGAACTGCAAAAAGCCATAACCATTTTAAACCGGCAGGTAGAGCAGAAGAATGTTGAAATTGCCGCCTTGAATGCCGAACTGCAAAAAATGCAAATCGATATTTCGGGACTGAACCAGCGAATTGATCTGATGACGGAAGAAAGCCTGCATAAAGACCAGATGATCAGCGATAAAACGAGAACAATAAGCGAGCAGACCATCGCCATCAATACGGCTTTTTATGTTTTTGGAACGGAAAAGGAACTGAAAGAAAACGGCGTTATTGAGAAACGGGGCGGTTTTCTTGGAATCGGGCGATCGTTGAAGATGAAAGAGAACTTCAACAGGGATTACTTTACCGAGGTAGATATCCGCGAATTTTTTCAACTCGATCTGAATGTCAAAAAAGCCGAGCTGATTACCACGCACACGGCCGGATCGTATTATTTTAACGGTGAAAAACCGGTTGAGAGCCTGGTGATTGAAAATCCGCGCGAATTCTGGAGCGCTTCCAAATACCTGGTGGTGGTGGTGGATTAAGTTTCTGCTGTCGCCGAAACAATAAAGACTGACCCGGTTGTGCTTCAGATGATGATTCCGAGCACGGCCGGGTCGGCCTTTTTTTGTGTGATATCGCTATGTTACCGTCTTTATTGTCCCAGGTTAAACATTAACCGCTTACCGGTAATTCCCGGGGTAATGGTTCCGCGATCGTAGGCCAGCCGACCGTTTATAAAAGTTTTTTCCACCTGGTGACTGAATTCAGTCCCCTCGAAGGGCGACCAGCCGCATTTGTAGATGACATTTTCAGGAACGACGGTCCATGATTTTTCCGGGTCGATCAGCACCAGGTCGGCATACCAGCCTTCGCGAATATAGCCGCGCCGGTCAATCCGGAACAGGTCGGCCGGGGCATGACACATTTTCTCAACCACTTTTTCCGCTGAAATGACTCCCTTGCGGACAAATTCGAACATGGCCGTCAGCGAATGTTGTACGAGCGGACCTCCCGAGGGCGCTTTGAAGTACGGATGAGATTTCTCGTCGAGGGTATGAGGGGCATGGTCGGTGGCAATCACATCAATGGTATCATTCAGCAAGGCGGCCCACAAGGCAGCCCGGTCTTCGGCCGATTTGATGGACGGGTTCCACTTGATGCGCGTTCCGTAGCCGATGTAGTCTTTTTCTTCAAACCAGAGGTGGTGCACACAGACCTCGGCTGTAATCTTTTTCCCTTTTACCGGGCCGGCTTCGAATAATTGCATTTCATCGGCCGAAGACAAGTGGAGTACATGCAGCCGAGTTCCGAATTTTGAAGCCAGTTCTACCGCCTTCGACGACGATTTGAAGCAGGCCTCGGCGCTCCTGATTTTTGAATGACGCGAAATGGGAACGATCTCCCCGTATTTCTGCCGGTAGATTTCAGTATTCCGCCTGATAATTTCTTCATCCTCACAGTGGGTAGCTACCAATGTGGGGGCGTGCCTGAAGATTTCGGATAAGGCTTTTTCGTTGTCGACCAGCATATTGCCTGTTGATGACCCCATGAACACCTTAATCCCGCACACCGTGGTCGGATCGGTTGCCAGCACTTCCTTCAGGTTGTCGTTGGTGGCGCCCATGTAAAACGAATAGTTCACGGCCGACACCCCGGCAGCGCGGGCATATTTTTTGGCCAGTTCGTCCTGGGTGGTTGTTTGCGGGATGGTATTGGGCATTTCCATATAGGAAGTGACCCCTCCGGCGAGGGCCGCCTTCGATTCGGTGGCAATATCTCCTTTATGTGTCAGTCCCGGTTCGCGAAAATGAACCTGATCATCGATGGCTCCGGGGATCAGGTATTTACCCTCCGCTTCAATGACGGTTGCCGATTGCAGCTCTGCTTCGGGGATTTCATCCCGGTAAATTTTCCGGATAAATTCTCCCTCAATCAATACACTTCCGGTAAATTTTTTCCCTTCATTAATCAGGGTGGCCTGTCGGATGATCGTTTTCATAAAGATTGTGCTTCGATTTTTATTTCGGTTACGTGTCAAAAAACAAAAAGGCTACATTTATGCAGCCTTAAATAATCGTTGAACGCGTTGATTTGTTCATTTACAACCAGGAAATCAGCGATGAACTTTAAAGCTGATTTTCAATTTTCACCGGTTTGTAATGCTTAAACCAGCTGCGTAATTTCATCTTCAGGATTCCCCAGAGGGCCTCATTAAAAATTCCGCCGTTCATTTTGGAGCTTCCTTCCTGCCGCTCGGTAAAGATAATCGGAACTTCAACCAGCCTGAATTTGTGTTTCCAGGCCGTAAATTTCATTTCAACCTGAAACCCGTAACCTTTTAGCCGGATGCCTTCCAAATTGATGGTTTGCAATACTTCTTTCCGGTAACATTTAAAGCCCGCCGTTGTATCCATGATTTTCATCCCCGTTACCAGACGCACGTAAACGGAGGCAAAGTACGACATCAGTACGCGGCCCAAGGGCCAGTTGATCACGTTAATGCCTTTAATGTACCGCGACCCGATGGCCAGATCGGCCCCCTGGTTGGCACAGGCATCGTATAAAAGTTCCAGATCGTCGGGGTTATGCGAAAAATCACAGTCCATCTCGAAAATAAAATCAGCGCCGTGATCAAGCGCCCAGTGAAAACCCGTAATGTAAGCGGTTCCGAGTCCCAGTTTGCCTTTACGCTCCAGTAAGTGCAGGGTTCCGGGAAATTCCTGTTGCAGTTTCTTAACAATCGCTGCTGTCCCATCCGGCGAATGATCGTCGATAATCAATAACTCAAACGGAGTTTTTAAGGAGAAAACTCGTCTGATCATCTTCTCCACATTTTCCTTCTCGTTGTAAGTCGGGATAATTACCAGGTTTTTTTTCACGTATCCGAGAGATTATAATTTATGCGAAAATATATTTTTTACCGGACTTCCGAATACAAATACCGAATTAATCAAATCCAAACAGCGACAAGATATTTGTCCCTGTATTCCTGCAGCCGGTAACAAAAACGTTTTATTCCTTTTAGAAGCATCAAATGAAGCGTATCTTGCACCGACGTCTAACTAATTTCTTTCTCCAATGAACTTTTCACTTATTCAGGTTAATTTGAATGAAGAGGAACACTGCCGGCAACTGATTCGCCTGCTTGATCTGTACATGCGGGATGACATGGGGAATGGCGCAGCCATGCCGGAAGAACTGGCTCCTCCGTTGATAAACGGGCTGAAGCAACATGCCGGTTACCTGGGCTTTCTTGCGCTGGCTGATGGCCAATACGCGGCGTTGGCCAATTGTAATAAAAATTTCTCGACCTTTAAAGCCAGGCCGCTCATCAACATTCACGACTTTATTGTCGATCCCGCCTTTCGGGGACAGGGCCTTGGTCGGTTATTGCTGGATGCAATTGCCGAATATGGCAAACAGAACGGCTACTGCCGGGTCAATCTTGAAGTTCGTCACGACAACCTGAAAGCGCAAAAGCTCTACCGAAAGGCGGGATACGACGAATGCGGGGAGCCTGTGTTTTTCTGGGAGAAAAACCTTTAGATTTTCCCTGCAGTTATTCCCCCTTTAGTAATTTTTTATCCAGAATTGTTGCAATTTGTTCTTTGCTCTGTATGCTGCTTGTCGCATGGACCAACTGGCCGTTCTTGTAATAAACCACGAAAGGCAATCCCATAAAACCACGACATTCCGGGGCATTCCGTATGACGGCTGCATCGGGAATGTCAAATTCCATATCGGCAAATACGACCTGTTCATATTGATTTTCCAATTGGGTCATGGCCGCGTAAACCGGGATACACATCGGCCCCATGCGGCCACAGCAAATCATGACGTTTTCATTTTCTGAAATGACTTTTTTATGTTCTTCTGCAGATAAAACATGTTTTAAATTGGTGTGAAGCATGATTTCAAATTTAAATATTAAGATATCTGCATATAACAACTTATATGCCAAAATCACATTTGTTCGTTTTGAAAAGGGATTGGATGAAATCAGTCCGGCGGGTGGCCATCCAGGTCAGTAAGCTGTTTGATCCGTTTGTTCCCTGACTGACATGCTGTCAGTCAGCTTGCACGTCTGTTTGAACCATAAAAATTGAAATTACCGGCAGCAGGCTACCGATCTGCAAATTCAAATCCGTATCTTTGCATCCAAAATTTTACAAGTTGGAGTTGAAAGAATTTCGGCGCTTGTTCGAAAAAAGCGAAGCTATTCAGCGCATTTTAGGTCAGATGAAAACCCCGGGTGAAAAATTTCACCTGAAGGGACTTATTGGCTCGTCTCAAAGTTTGCTGGCATCGGTTATGGCTGAAAAGCTGAAACAGCCCATTATTTTCATCATGAATGACCGGGAAGAAGCCGCCTACCTGTACGATGATCTGAATAACCTGCAAACCGAATCAACAGTCCTCTTTTTCCCCGGCTCCTATAAACGCTCTGTTCAGTATGAGCAGTATGAGCAGGAGAACATCATCCTTCGTACCGAGGTGTTGACCCGCTTGCAGGAGCAGATTCCGGTCTGCATTTCCACTTATCCCGAAGCCCTGGTTGAAAAGGTGATTACCGGGGAAGCCCTGGCCTCCAATAGTTTCCAGGTACGCATGGGTGACAAATTGTCCATCGATTTTCTGAACGATGTGTTGTTCGAATACGGATTTGAGCGCGTCGATTTTGCCGTTGAGCCCGGTCAGTACGCGATTCGGGGCAGTTTGGTCGATATTTATTCCTTTGCAAATGAAGATCCTTACCGACTCGATTTTTTTGGCGACGAAGTTGACTCCATCCGCAGTTTTGATATCGACACGCAGATTTCACGTCAGAAGCTCGATAAAATTGTGATCATTCCAAACATCCAGAGCGGCTTGGATGAAGAACGCCGGGACAGTTTCCTGAATTTTCTGACTCCCGAAAGTATCATCGTGGCCCGCGATGTAAAACTGGTTGCCGATCTGATGGAGGGAATTTATCAGCAAGTCGTTCGTTTGGATGGTCAGGATGAGGGAACAAAGGACCGGGTGATTTCAGGCGAAGCGTTTTTAAGCTCGCTCCGGCAGTTCACTTGCCTTGAAACAGGCAATACGGCTTATTTTAAACCGGAGCATACGTTTCAGTTCCATATTTCACCACAACCGGCATTCAATAAAAACTTCGAATTGTTGGCCCAAAACCTGAAAGATAATCTGGCTGCCGGCTACCAGGTCTTCATTCTTTCGGCCAACGAAAAGCAGGTGGAGCGGCTTCAGGCCATTTTTGACGATAAAAGCCTGAATGTGCCATTTACCGCCCTGTCTTTTGCCCTGAACGAAGGCTTTATCGACCATCAGCTGAAGCTGTGCTGTTACACCGACCACCAGATTTTTGAACGTTATCACCGGTTTCAGGTTAAAAGCCGGAAAGAGCAGAAAGAAAGCATCAGCCTGAAGGAACTGAATAAACTTCATATGGGCGATTACGTGGTACACATCGACCATGGCATCGGCCGGTTTGCAGGGCTGGTAAAAACCGAAGTCAACGGAAAAATACAGGAAGCCATTCGGCTTACCTATAAAGACAATGATGTGTTGCTGGTGAGTATCCATTCGCTGCACCGGATCTCGAAGTATAAGGGAAAAGAAGGGTTGGAACCCCACATCAATAAATTGGGAAGCGGCGCCTGGCAAAAGCTGAAAGACCGCACCAAGAGCAAGGTGAAAGATATTGCCCGCGACCTGATTGCCCTGTATGCCCGGCGCCGGCAGGAAAAAGGCTTTGCGTTTTCTCCCGATTCTTACCTTCAGACCGAGCTGGAAGCTTCTTTTATTTTTGAAGATACGCCCGACCAGATGAAAACCACCCAGGCCGTAAAAGAAGATATGGAACGCCAGATCCCGATGGACCGCCTGGTATGTGGCGACGTGGGTTTTGGCAAAACCGAAATTGCCATTCGCGCCGCGTTTAAAGCCGTAGCCGACAGCAAACAGGTGGCCGTGCTCGTACCGACCACCATTCTGGCCCTTCAGCATTATAAAACCTTCAAAGACCGTTTGGCCGATTTTCCGGCAAAAATTGAATACGTCAGCCGGTTGCGTCCGGCCGGCGATGTGAAAAATATTTTAAAAGAAGCGGCTGCCGGGAATATTGATGTTCTGATTGGCACACATCGTCTGATTGGGAAAGATGTGAAATTTAAAGACCTGGGCCTGCTGATTGTAGACGAAGAGCAGAAGTTTGGCGTTTCGGTAAAGGAAAAGCTGAAGCAGCTGAAGTTAAATGTCGATACGCTTACCCTGACAGCAACGCCGATCCCGCGCACCCTGCAATTTTCGCTGATGGGCGCCCGCGACTTGTCGATCATTCAAACGCCTCCGCCCAACCGTTACCCGATTATTACCGAACTGCACGGCTTTAACGAAGAGATCATCCGCGAAGCCATTCTCCACGAAGTGGGCCGTAACGGGCAGGTATTTTTTATTCATAACCGGGTGCAAAACATTTACGACGTGGAGCAAGTGATCCAGCGTATTGTGCCCGGGGTGAAAACCGTGGTTGCCCACGGGCAAATGGAAGGGCCGAAGTTGGAAAAAATTATGCTGGGCTTTATTAACGGCGATTTTGATGTACTGATCGCGACGACTATCATTGAGTCGGGACTGGATATTCCGAATGCCAATACCATCATCATCAACCATGCCGAGAACTTTGGACTGAGCGATTTGCACCAGTTGCGGGGCAGGGTAGGGCGTTCCAACAAAAAGGCATTTTGTTACCTGCTGGCGCCGCCCTTGTCGCTGGTTAGTCCCGAGGCCCGGCGCCGCTTACAGGCCATCGAAGAATTTTCGGACCTGGGGAGCGGTTTCAACATTGCCATGCGCGACCTGGATATCCGCGGGGCAGGTAACCTGCTGGGCGCCGAACAAAGCGGTTTCATTGCCGATATCGGCTACGAAACGTACCACCGGATCCTGAATGAAGCCATCCAGGAGCTGAAACACGACGAATACAGTGAATTGTTTGAGGAAGAAAAGGGAGAAGCCGGGAAAGCCTTTTTAAAAGGGAGTTTTGCGCACGATTGCCAGATTGATACCGATATGGAACTGCTTTTCCCCGACAACTATATCCAGAGTATTTCGGAACGGATGTTATTGTACCGCGAACTGGACAGCATCGAAAACGAAGAAAGCCTGCAACGCTACCAGGCAGGCCTGCTCGATCGTTTTGGCCCCTTACCCGAACAGAGCCGCGAATTGCTCGAGGTGGTCCGTTTACGCTGGTTGGCCATTGCACTGGGCATGGAACGCATCATCCTGAAAAACAAAAAGATGTTTTGCTATTTTATTTCCGACCAGCAGTCGGCTTACTACCAGTCGGAAACCTTTACCCGGGTATTGCAGTACGTGCAGCATAACCCGAACACCTGCCGGATGAAGGAGAAACAGGATAAACTCCGCTTAAGCTTCGAACCGGTTGAATCGGTTGCTGCCGCGAAGGCCGTGCTGGAGAAAGTGAATCCATAAAATTTGTTTCATTGCCGTTTGGACGATAAACCGGCTGATTGTTCGCTGATCGTTCGCTCTTCAACGAAGGAACCGTCCGCGTTTTCGATTTTCACATGGACAGAAGAAACAGCAAAATCGTCGGTTGCAGTGATCAGGATACGACTGCCTGTTGCGCCGCTGTAGTTTTCCATTTTAACTGCTTCTATCTGAGGAGCATTAAAATAATCGGCGATGGCTACATTAAAGGCTGAACGGCCTCCGGTGGCCTTTGCTGCATAGAGGGCTTTTGTAGCCGGATCAGAAATGGCTGATTTGCCATAGATGATCGCGCGCTGAAACTTGCGCTGAACGGCTTTCCGGGCTTCGCTGGGCTCTTCTTCGGAGCTTACCGGCATCCGGGATACGAAGATCTTGTCGTCGGATCTGCGGCGACGAAATACAAAATTGCCTACCCGTTCGCTAAGGCCCTCGGTGGCAATGTTCTTTTTTGATTGTGCCATAAGTTAATTGATTTTGTCCCCTGGAAGGGACGGTTAATAACCTAATTTAGTCTTCAAATTGTTCGTTATAACTAACAGAGAGCGCTCCATGAAAGGCTTTTATGATAGATGAATATGCCTGTTAATTCAATAATACAATTCTCCAGGCATCATTTTCATCAGCCAATAGAAAGATCCTCCGGTCGCATGCCAGCCAGCCGACCGCCATATACAATTCCTTTTCGGAAATCGTTGTGTAGACCTTTAAATCCTGCACGGTCATAATTCCGATTTCATCCGGAATACGGGAAACGATGTGTGCGTTGTGTCTGATTTTTTCCATGTTTGTTCTTTTAATTGTTACAGTTAGGCTATTTTAGGGTGTGTGTTGAAAAGATGTGTAACGAGCCAGGTTTTGGCGTCTTCGGCAAGCAGGTAAACTACCGGCACAACAATAAGCGTCAGGAGCATCGAACTGGTCATTCCGCCAATCAAAACCCAGCCCAGGCCGCTTTTCCACTCACTGCCTGCGCCGTGTGACAGGGCAATGGGCAACATGCCCGCAACTGTTGATACAGCGGTCATCAGGATGGGGCGTAAACGGAGTTGAACAGCGGTCACCAGGGCTTCGGTGATTCCCTTTCCCTCTTTTCTCAGCGAATTTGTAAAATCGACGACCAGGATCGCATTTTTCGCGACCAGTCCCACCAAGATAATGATCCCGAGCATACTGAAAATGCTTAACGACTGCTGCGACAAAGCCAGCGCATACAGCGCCCCGATAATGGAAAGCGGAATGGAAAACAGCACCACAAAGGGATGCAGGTAACTTTCGTACAGCGCCACCATAATCAGGTAGACCAGTACAATGGCTATTAAAAGCGCTACCCCGAGGCTGCCAAAAGCGTCGTCCTGGTATTTCAGGTCGCCGTAGGGCAACCAGGTTAGACCTTCCGGGAACCTGGTATTGCCGAGCAAGGCAAAAAAATCGTTGCCGATGTCGCCCGCGACCCTTCCTATAACCTGCGATTCGAGGGTAATGGATGAAATGCGCCCGAAACGTTCCAGCTTTGAGGCGCCACTTTCTTCGCTGATGCCGGCAAATTGTTTCAGTTTAACGGTTTGCCCGGAGTTGTTCAGAAACGTGAGGTTTTCCACATCGCTGACCGATTGGCGGTTAAAGGCATCGAGACGGATGTTGATGTCGTATTCATAGTCGCCGGAGCGGAACTTGCTGTCGGTATTCCCGCTGAACGAAGTTTGAATGGTTGCGCCAACCACTTCGGGTGACAAGCCCAGCCTACATAGTGTCTCTAAGAAAACCTGCAATAATTTATAGATCAACAATATAGTATTGATATCTTTTTTGAATCTTTTGGGTTAATTGTTTTGATAAGTTGATTATAGTGCAGATATTCAGGGTATTATTACATGAGGATAGGATATTTTGACCACTTGACAAAAAAAGATTGAACCATGAGAAAAAGATTCGAACAACAATTGGGGTTAGGGCAATTGCCAATCGAAGCTACTTATATTAATCCCAAAAGCAAGAATGCTTTAGATCAACTTTTAGCAGCGTTGAAGGCGATCTATTGCAACAAGAAATACAACGAAGAGATATTCAGTATTTTGGAAGATCATATCAATTCCGGGAAGAAAAATACGGGAAGGACAGGAATGGACCTATGGAGTATTTTTGTTTTGGCCCAGGTTCGCTTGTGTTTGAATTTAAGTTATGATGTGTTGCACGATCAGGCAAACAACCACCACAATATGCGGTGTTTGATGGGCGTAGAAAAGGGCTTTGGTTTTGAACGTATCGAGTTTGAATACCAGAATATTTATGACAATGTCGCCCTGCTTAGCGATGAAATGGTTTGGGAATTAAACAAGGTAATCCTGGATTTTGGGCATGGAGAGGTGTTTTAAAAAAAAGAACATACAGCATTGCGCTTAAAATCAGATAGTTTTGTTGTTGAAAGCAATGTTCATTTCCCCACAGACTACAACCTGTTGTGGGACTGTGCCCGAAAATGCATCGGCACCGTTTCAAGGATAATGAACAAACATAAGGATATTGGAGGTTGGCGCAAGATCGGCAATTGGCGTACAGAGTTGAAAAAGTTGATGCGCAATTTGGGCCATGCCAACCGTTCAGGAGGCAAAAACAAGAAAGAAAAAGTAGTTGCCGCGGCCGAAGAATACCTCAATAAATCAAGGTTATTGCTCAAAAAACTAAACGAAGAAAAGTCCGGTTTCCCGCTAACGGACATGGGCGATCTGGTATTGATCATTACGTTGGAGCACTACATGGAACTTCTTGAAAAGCATATTGACCTGGTCGACAGGCGTATATTAAAAGGCGAAACCATTCCGCATGAAGAAAAGATGTTTTCGGTATTTGAAACCTACACCGAGTGGATTACAAAAGGGAAGATGAACCCCAGTGTTGAACTGGGCAAAAAACTGAACATCACCACCGACCAGTGGGGGCTGATCGTGGATTACCAAATAATGGAACAACAACAAGACCGGGACATTGTTATCGAAATGGCCGACAGGATTTTAACAGAACATAAAGTCGCATCGTGGAGCTTCGACAAAGGCTACTGGTTAAAAGAAAACAAGGAAACCCTTCAGTTGGAAGTTGACCAGGTTATCATCCCCAAACTTGGGAAGCGCAACAAAAAAGAGAAAAAGGAAGAACGCAGCAGGTCATTTAAAAAACTGAAAAACAAGCACAGCGCGATCGAATCAAACATCAACGAATTGGAACACCGGGGGCTCGACCGTTGTCCCGACCGGAGTTATGCGCATTTTAAAAAGTACATCGGGTTGGGCGTGTGCGCCTACAACCTCAAGAAAATTGGGAAACAAATCCTGAAGTTGGAGCGTGAAGCGCTTGAAGCGCCCACCAAGCAGATTAGGAAAGCTGCTTAGTAAAATCGGTTCAAGGAAAAAACATGAAAATTAAACATGAAAGGGAGAATTATGCCTGGAAACTAAAAAATTACACCGAAAACCCAATTTTCGGTGGCGAAAATTACGGCAACCAATTAATAGGCTAAAAAATTTAGTGGTAGTAACCGAAAAAACAAGCCGATTACATATAATTATGTACACCTTTCGAAAAAAACGGGTAGTTTTCTTAAAGACACTATTTAGGGTCTGCTGATTTTCTATTCATAACGAGAACTGGATGTTGGGATAGGCGAAACATCTTTGCCCGGATAATTTTGACCTGACCCATTTGAAGATGTTGGTTTTCGCCATTTTTAACAAAAGCACAAAAAAACCTGGCCATTTCCCGGCCACTTGCAATAATTTGGTCAGGTTCATTACAAAAAGTATCGCGTTGATCCACGATTCGGACGTTTCGGGTAACCTTGCCATAATATTAACGTGAGTTTTGGATATAAACAGCTATTAGTTAATAACTTATGATAGTTCAATAGAGATTGTATTTAAAAAAATGGGAGCTTTTAAGTGCAAAACATAAAACAAAGCTCCCATGACAGAAAATTTGGAACTAAAATTAATTGAAATTTTTTGTTGTGCCGATGATTTCTGCCAACAATTTGAGAAAGAAATAGAGCATAAATTAATACCCGTGGTATTGCAAAACAAAAAATCCAAAGTCCCCTGCGGGTTATCAATGAGTGAGATGATGGCCGTTGGAATGTTTTACCATTTACAGGGGAGCAAATGTTTCAAATATTATTACAGGTACTTTGTAGAGGTACACCTGAAAGGCTATTTTCCAGGCTTGCCTTCCTACAACCGTTTTGTCCAACTCAAACCCAGGATGCTGCTATACCTTTTTTGTTTTTTGCTGGCCTGCAGGATGGGGGCAGTTACCGGAACTTATTACATTGATTCGGCCAAACTGGTGGTTTGCCATAACCTGCGGATACATTCGCACAAGGTTTTTAAAGGGCTGGCCAAAAGGGGGAAGACCTCGACAGGTTGGTTTTTTGGCTTGAAACTGCATTTGGCCATCAACCAGTTTGGGGAGATTGTTTCCTTCATTATAACCCCCGGAAATGTGGCGGACAACAACCTTGAATTGGGCGTCAAGCTATGTAAAGGTCTGTGCGGAAAGCTTTTCGGGGACAAAGGCTACATTAGTGAAAAGCTCCGGGAAGCATTGGCAAGACAAGGGCTCCTGTTGATTACAAAAACCAAAAAGAACATGAAAAATAAGTTAATGTTTTTCGAAGACAAGAGGTGGCTGCAAAGCCGGGGGGTGATCGAATCGGTCATCGATCTGCTAAAGCATATCTGTGATATAGAGCATTCAAGACACAGAAGCCCGGTAAATGCGATGGTCAATGTCCTGGCAGGCCTTGCTGCATACTCGTTCCTTGACCATAAACCATCGGTTAAAAATAAGAATATAAGGTTCCGGGAGTATTTATTCCTGAACTGTTTACCATTAGTCGCTTAACCCAAAACTCACGTTAATATTATTGAGCCCATATCCCCGTTTGCCTTGTCCAAATTTCCCTTCAACATGGTTTCGTTTTGCTGCTTCCTTTCTGTCCCGGTATCTTTGGGCAGGGGTTTGCGGGCTTTGTTTGGGTGGCCTGCCCAACGGTTTGCCGTACATTTTTATCCCTTTTTCTTTGAGGTATTTGCGATTTTCCCTTGTCAGGAAAATCTGGTCCCCAAGGAATACCCTGGGTTAATAGCACCCGTAGGTTTGTTTAAAGTTCTCCACCTGCATCTTTACGTCCCCGCTTTCATTGTAGGCATCCCAGCTTAACCGGTCGACCCGGCAAAAGCCGTTTACTTCACTGATGTTTATCTTCGCCCCGAATTCGGTTTTGTTTTTGTCCTTTCCCCGGACAATCGGACGGACATGGGGCTGAAAAAGGTTCACGATGCGGTTATCGCATTGATGGGTGTTGTTGTCATACATGGCTTTTTGCTGGTCGTAAACTTTCCGGATCGTGGACAACAATCTCTTGTCCCGCCTTCCAAGCAGCCCTGCCCGCCCGGGTTTGGACAAAAGCCTGTCAACAGCTTTAAGGTCACGTGCAACATACTGGAGTTGGGCCTTGATGCCCCGCCGCCGCTCTTTGTTGGTTTTATGTTTCTTCCTGGCAACGGCAAGATAATGTTTGCGCGCGATCCTCCGGTAATCCCTTGGTTTGGTACCATCTGACGATGGAAGATAGAGCAGGTCAGTGATGCGTTCCAGGTTCCCGCGCGCAGCATTCAAAAGTTTCAGGTCAGTGGGATAGGTGATCTCCTGGTCGGCAACGGTGGCATCGACTTTTAAGGTGCCCCGGTTATTGGGCTTTACCGTGCCTTCTTCTCCCTGATCCCCCTTTTCCTGGTTCTCTTTTTGTTTGATGCGGGATTGGTGCGGCTTGATCTGTTCTGACTTTTCTATAACCAGTTTATTGAACGCATCAAATTCATCGCCTCCCAACCTTTTGCGGATGTCCACAAAAAGGCTGGGGTCGAAGACCGGGGTTGTGGTAAAAGATTTTAAACCACAAAAATACTGGAGATAAATGTTTTCCTGTATCATCTGGATGGTGCCCCTGTCGTCAAGTCCCAGTTTGTGCTTGATAACCAGGGAGGCGATCACCGTTCTTATGTCAACGCTTTTACGACCTGCATCCGGGTCCAGCTTCCTGCAATAAACCGATGCAAGCGAATCCCAGGGCATCAGCGATGCTAATTTTACCCATCGGTTTTCCTTGTCCAACTCTTGTTCAAAGGGATGCCTGAACAACCCTAAACTTAATTGGTTTTGTGGCGTATATCTAATCATAACTGCAAGGCTTTTGACCCCAATTTACCCAAAATCATGCATTTTTAAGCATCACAAACCGATAACTTACTAACACAAATTTGTTGATTATAAACAGTTTAACCTGGTACTTTTGGAAAATCAGCAGACCCCACATACACCTTTAAATTTCAGCCGTTCTCCGTTCAGCCAAAATCCACTGTCTGGCCGAAACTCCGGCTTCCGGAATCCAACCTTCTGGTCATCGCTGTCAACGGCTCTCCCTTGTCGTATAACGGTAGTCCGCAATGTGTAAAGATAGGGATGATCCGGGCTCCAGAGCATGGGGTGATCCAGTTTTCCTGCCAGTTTTACCGTTCCGTCATCTCCCAGCTCTCCTGATACCTTTGATGCCGGACGTCCTTTTTGATCGAAGAGTTCCACCTGTACGACAGCTCTCCTGTCATTGCCGTCAATAGTCACCTCAACCTGGTATTCAGCCTTCTCCGCACCTACTGCCGGTGTTGTAAAATAAATCCCGTTATTTTCAATGTGAAGGCTGTTCTGAACCTTCAGCCACACATGCCGGTATATGCCTGATCCCGTATACCACCTGCCGCTCAATGGTCTGGAATGATCAACCCTGACCGCCAGCACATTCGTTCCCTTTTTCAAATGTCCCGTCAAATCATACTCAAAACCAATATACCCGTTTGGACGGTGCCCCAAATGATATCCATTAATCCAAACATCACTGTTCAGGTAGATGCCCTCAAAACAGACCTTTACAGTTTTTCCCGGTACCAGCCTATCCCCGCCGGAAGAAATCCTGTTTGCCAGTCTGTACCGTTATCGGGGCTGTATTCCCCTTCAATACTCCAGTCGTGCGGGAGATCTGTAAATCTCCAGTTATCCGAATTATATTCAGGCAATTCGGCACCGTTCAGGTCACCCAAATGAAAACGCCAGTCAAAATCGATATTCCACAATGATGTCCGGTCAGCCTGCTGCTTCAGCAGTTCCGGGTGTTCCGATCCTATCGGGTAACCATCAACCTGATTCCCATAGCTTACCTCAACCGGGTCATCAGGATCGGTTCCAACTACTTCCTGGTTTTCCACGAACAGGCAGAGGACACGATCTCCGGTGGCAGGGATCAAAAAGCTGTAATCAAAGCCTATCTCTCCTGGCCCGGGTTTGATCTCCCGGTTTCAGTCCACCTTACCCCGGCCAAGTCCCAGGTGCCATTTGCCAATTACCCCGGTAGTATAACCGGCCTGCTTCAGCATCGAAGGTAAAGTCCCCGTCTCCGGATCAATGATCAGGGGGGCATCACCAAGTAATACTGCCGCCTGGTTACGGAAGGCATAGCTCCCGGTCAGCAGCGAAAACAGGGAGGGGATACAAGTGGCTGAGGGACTATGGGCGTCGGTAAAATTGACCCCGTTCCGGGCCAGGCGGTCAACATTCGGCGCGCTTACCCCTTTGGCCCCGTTGATACCGATATCCCCGTAACCCAGGTCATCCACATAAATGATCACAATATTCGGGTTACTCTGCGGTATTTCTTTTTTTGCCGGTGTGCAGGCGGCAGCAACTGCCAGACAGGTTGTCGTTAAGACCAGGTATTTCATGATAGTCTTGTATCGGTTTATTGCTGAAATATTAAGCCTCCTCAAAAAACAATGTCTTATTTAAAATCTGTTGTCCATTGGAAAGTAAAAACGTCCGATGGCGTTCTCGCTCCCACCATCAGCTTTAAAAGTTCTTCCACAAGCTCCGGGTGCTCCCCGGCTACGTTGTGTTTTTCTCCAAGGTCAGTATTCAGATCATATAACTCCGTAGTGGTTTTTGACGGATCAGATATTTTATAACGGACCAGTTTCCAGTTTCCCTTCATGACTGCCTGCCTCCCTCCCTGTTCATGAAACTCCCAGTACAGGTAATTATGTTCTTTTTGTTCATCTTCTCCCAATAAAGTCGGAAGAAAAGAAATCCCGTCAATATTTTCTGGGGTTTCAATCCCGGCCAGTTCGGCCAATGTAGGCATCACATCCCAAAAGGCAGAGAGATGATGCGTGGTAGAGCCGGCCTTTATCTTTCCCGGCCAAAAGGCGATCATCGGCTCACGAATTCCGCCTTCATACAAATCACGTTTATATCCTTTCAGTGGACCATTGCTGTCAAAATAATCAGGATCGGCACCTCCCTCCAGGTGCGGACCATTATCAGAACTAAAAATGACAAGTGTATTGTTTTCCAATCCCAGCTCTTCCAGTTTATCCAGAATTTCGCCTACCTGTTGATCCAGCAAGGTGACCATGGCCGCAAAGGCTGCATGCGATTCCGGTTGGGTACCGTAAGCTCCTTCCCGGAACCTCTTGTCCCCAGGCTCTGCTCCTTTATAGCTTTTCTCAGGAAGGAATTTTCCACGAAATGCCTCCATATTTTTCTCCGGCAGCAGCAATTCAGCATGCGGAATGGTGGTTGGATAATACAAAAAGAAAGGCTGGTCTTTATGCTTCTCCATAAACTGCAGAGCCCTCCGGTGGATCAGCTCCGGCGCATATTCCCCGAATTGGTCTGCACTGTTCCCTTCCAGGATCACCTGCTGCTGGTTGTCCCACAAATGCCCTGGATAATAATTATGCGCCATTCGCTGACAATTGTAACCGTAAAACTCATCAAAACCCTGCATGTTGGCATCACCTTCCGACCCCGGATAGCCAAGGCCCCATTTCCCAAACCCGCCGGTGACATAACCGGCCTTTTTTAGCATTTCAGCCATGGTAAATGTACTGTCAGGCATGGGCCACTGTCCTTCCGGCTGCACTTCTTTATTTCCTCGGATTGGCGTATGGCCGGTGGTTTGCCCGGTCATCAACGAGGAACGGGACGGCGCACAAACCGCACATCCGGCATAATGCCGGGTGAAAAACATCCCCTCCCTGGCCAGCCGGTCGATATTGGGCGTTTGGAAATGTTTTTGCCCGTAACAACTCAAGTCGCCATACCCCAGATCGTCTGCCAGAATATAAACAATGTTGGGCTTTCGTATATCTTTGGGGGCAGAGGCTTCCTTTTGACTTCCTCCCCCGGTGCATGACTCCAAAATCATAGCTATGGCCATGGACGGAATGATCAGTTGATTTAGTTTCATCATTTTTATTTATTCTTGATTAATATACATTATCACAGTATTAACAAAAACAAACCGGCATGAGGCGCTATTTGTATCGTCTCCGGTGAGTTCACCTTTACTTTTCTGCAAAGCCTGGTCCAAATTGATATCCTTTTGTTTCAAACCAATCCTTCTTCGATTTCACGATAGAATAAAAATCTTCAAACGACTTATACGCACCTTTGTGCCACATTTGCTCAGACAACGCAAGAATTCGGGGAAATAATCTTTGATCGATCATCGATTCTATGACATGGTAATCAGTCCAAAGCGCACAACTCATCCCTAAAACCAAGGGCTTATCACTGTGATCTTTAGACGGATTGTTCTCATAAGCAGTTTTAATATCGAAAGTTCTATTGGCGGCATATCCGGCCCATGGGCTTACCGGGAAATTCAGGTAGGTGTATTGGTTTGTGCCGCAAATAACCTGGTAATTTTGCCTGATGGCTAATTTCAGTTCCATATCTTTATGACTTCTGTAGTTCCACCAGTGAATAACCACGTTATCGGGTAGTGGATATCCGTCGCTGAGAAGGACATCACCCCAAAAGATAGCTTTCTTATTCTTAGTTTTCAGATAACTTACCATTTCTGACGAAAAGTATCGCTGCAAATCGTTGCTGCCCGTCAGTCCTAATGCTTTAATTTTGTTCTGACATTCCCCACAAATATCCCAGTTATCCTTCGGGGCTTCATCACCTCCCAGGTGAATGTAAGGGGAAGGAAATAACTGACAGACTTCATCTAAAATATCTTTTAAAAAATGTATAACTGATTCTTTTCCAGCACAAAAAATAACAGGGCTGAATGACATTTGTGGATCCGGTGCAAGCCCGAAGCAACTGAATTCCGGATAAGCAATTAATGCAGCCTCTGAATGTCCTGGCATATCTATTTCCGGAACAACCATAATGTGTCGTTCAGCTGCATAACGAATAATTTCTTTTACCTCTTCCTGTGAGTAAAAGCCTTTTTGCTCAGGACCTTCTCCAATATTTGACCCGACAGAGACCAGTTTCGGAAATTTTTTAATTTCAAGCCGCCATCCCATCCCATCTGTAAGATGCCAATGAAATACATTCATTTTCAACATGGCCATCATGTCCAGGTATTTTTTTATTGTTGATGGTTTTTGATATTGACGACCGGAATCCAGCATGAATTCTCTCCACTTCATTTTTGGTGCATCCTTTATTTGGGTACAAATAATTCTATATATCCCTGAATCTTCTTCTATTAACTGTCTCAATGTTTGTATTGCATGTAAATAACCACTGTCATCTGAAGCTTTAATGCTGATAAAGGCAGGTTCAATGATAAGTTCATATGCTTCGCTTTCGATATCATCATTTTTTTCGAAATAAATTTGAGCTTTTGACCGCGATGAATGCCTCAGCATAATATTTATGTCTGATAATAGATAATTACCAAATAAATTTAGACATGGAACATCTTCAATAGTTGCATTTGTGATTAATGAATCCCCAAGCAAAAAATAACCAGACTTTTTAATCATTGAGAATGGGCTGGGAATTATATTTTGGGCGTTCAAGGATGCCGAAATAATAACATATAATATCAGATAGGTTAATTTCATCTTTGTTGCTAATTTTGGGGTTCAGCTCGTTGACCTAATTTCGAAAAGTGATGTTTTTTATAGCTGAACAAAATATTTTATAAGTCACCACTCTGACTTTTCAAAGTAGACTCATTCTTTTAATTTAAAATCACCATCAGGGTGCTTCCTGATTAAATACAGGGTATTTGCGGATTACCTCGATTGCATCGTCATAGGTACGTTCCCCTTTGTTTTTTATTTATTAATTATCCGCATTAAATACCGAAACCTCACTGTTCTTATACCCTGCACGAACAGCCACCGCCGTGACAGTATCACCTTTTTTGATCCGAATCGGTCTGGTATATAAAAACCAGTGATTCATGTTATAGCCTTGACTGTTAACCTGGTAAGCAAAAGAAGCCCCTTTGGTTGTCGATTTCAAAATCAACCCCTCGGTTGTTTCTGTGAATCCCGGGCGGTTTACAACTGGTTGTATCCCGTTAGGCCAAAAGCGTTCACGACACTCCTTTTCCGGTAGTTTCCACAGCGTATTACAAGAGTTATCCCATCTTTTATATGCTTTTTTCAAACGGGCAACCTCTTTTAAATAAGCAGGGTTATCAATTAAATTATTGATTTCATGTGGGTCTTCTTCTACATCATAAAACTCTTCACTGACGCGCGGGGACTTGAACCATTGCTCCTGTACCTCATTTAAACTGTCACGCTCATGCAGTTCCAACATCCTTCGCATCATCGGCATCTGCAAACGAAAAGCGACCGGCATATAATTTGATTTTTCAGGCATGTAATTACGTATGTACCTGAATTTAGAATCTCTCACGTATCCTACCTTGTCTATTTGTTCATCCATTCTGTCCCTTGCGCCAAATACATATTTGCGGGGCTGTGTCTGATATTTTCCCAGGAAAGCCCGCCCCTGCATGTAATCAGGTGGTTTGATCCCCGCTATCGAAAGAATAGTAGCAGGAATGTCAATGAAAGAACATAAACGGGTATCAATATCTCCCTTTCGGTATCCATCAGGGAACCAAACCATAAATGGCACCAAAGTACCACTTTCATAAACAGCCCTTTTCTGCCGCGGCATAGGGCCTCCGTTATCGGAATAGAAAATAATGATGGTATTATCCAACAAACCAGCGTCTTTCACTTCATTGATCAGTTTTTGCACCTGATTGTCCATTTCATAGATATTGCTATACAACACAGCCATATCATGACGGACTACAGGATCATCAGGATAGTATGGAGGTAATGGTACTTTATCCTGATCAACTACCAAGGGCTTCGAATTCCGTATCCAAATTTGTGATTCGTGGGTAACCTCAAGATTGAATATGGAAAAAAACGGTTTGCCGGATGGACGGTGTCTCCAATGTGCATTGTTCCCATTTTCGTCCCAGGCAGTTAATGGCGGAGCGAACTGGTAGTCTGTTTTGTTGTTATTGGTGCAGTAGTACCCGGCGGCACGCAGATATTCAGTATAGGATTTAATACCATCGGGTAAAACGACTTCGTACAAACTTATATCAGATGGAATGGCCTCATAATCAGAATTAGGAGAATAATTCCGCATATTATTTGCCCCAATTGAAGTTGGGTACATTCCCGTAATCAATGCTGCACGGCTTGGGGCACATACCCCAACAGGAGTATACATCCGGGTGAACCGGATTCCTTCAGAAGCCAGCCGGTCAATATTGGGGGTCTTTGCTACCGGATCACCATAACATCCCAGATAGGGACTGATGTCTTCGCATACTACACATAAAATATTCGGTTTATTTTGAGAAAAGGCTGACTGTGCTATGGTAACTGAAAGCCCCAATAATGCCATTGATCTTATAAATTTGCTCATTTTCGTTTGATATACCTTAAAATTTAAAACAAAATCAATTCACGAATCCAATAACCCGGATTTTAAAACGGTAGTATGTTCACTTACTGGCTACGCGGATGAACCCGAGTGAAACAAGAAATTTATCTGTCTCATTGAGCGTTTCATCATAATATTTATTGCCTGCTTTGCTATCCTTGTTAAAATTAAAAAATCCATGGCTCTGGTCTTCATACAACATCAAGTCGCAACGACTTCCTGTCCTTTCCATAATCTTCTTGTAATATTGAACGGTTTCAACAGGGATCAAATGGTCATTTGTACCTAAGAATATAATTGTCGGCGGAGTACCTTTCCCGATATTGTGAATAGGAGAGAAATCCTTATATTTTTCTCCTATCCTTTCAAAACCGTATCCCCCTGGTCCATTATCAATAACGGGGTTAAAAAGCGCCAGTGCATTGGGGATACAACTTACCGACAAATCATCGTTTTCATCATTATAATTTTTTATCAATGCAGTAGCCGCGGCCAGGTGTCCTCCGGCAGACCCTCCGGAGGCAACAACTCGTGAAGCATCTATTTTTAATTTGCCGGCATTTTTTCTAACATAACGAATAGCTGATTTTGCATCGGAAAATGCATCAAAAGGACTAGTATGGTGTCTGTCTGCAACACGATAATCGGCCACTATGGTAACCATACCCCTCGAAGCAAAGTATTCTGCATGTGGTTTAAACTGATTGACAGTTCCACTTTTCCATCCTCCTCCAAAAAAGAAAATAATTGCTGGATAAGATGTCTCGTTGTCAATGATTTTCGGATATTTTACATATATTTTAAGTCCGGTTGTATCTATCCTTTTATAAACAAAAGCTTGAAAACCGTCAAGTATTTGTCCGAGACAAAAAATCGGCAAAAAACAAATTAGAGAGATTATCAATAGTTCTTTTCTTGTCTGTATCTTCATCTTTTACAATAAAAAATTCGTTATTAATATTCTTCTGAAACGATGGATTTGAATAAATTATCCTATGGATTTCGGCTTTATGAACATTATTTGATTTTTTTCAGCATGAGCAGTCTGAAATCCATTACTTGTGAACCTGGGATATCCAATGCTTTCAGAGTTAATATCCCTTCTCCCTTCTTCAAGTGGATTGTTCCCACTTTTAGTGGTTTGGAGTCTTTAACATAAGATTCTATTCGTTTTACCCGATCGTTTTCCATGCCTGCCAACGGGGGATCATGCGGTTCATTGATCTTCCCGATTAATCTTGCCTTACCGGAACTTAGCTCGAATGTTGAACCTATATCTTTCGCTGGACAGGTATAATACAGTTCCACTTCAAAATCACCATCCTCCAAAACTTCAGCTTCCCAGGTAATCTTGTCCTCCATGCTGGTCCAGTTGGTAAAAAACGAATCGTTAGGATAACGGTTTGAACGGGTTATATTTCCATGAGCTATACCATCGCGTGCAGGGAGTTGTGTGAATGGATAACCGGGTTGACCGATGGGAAAAGTGCGAGTATCCTTTTCAGGTAATTCGCACAAGACCTCCTTTTCCCATTTCTCTTTCGCCCAACCAAGCTTCCTGGTAATTTCAGGTTGTTCCGCGGAAATGTCTGTCGTCTGTCCCGGGTCATTTTCCATATCATATAGTTTGTCGTCAGCATCCAGCCTGTAGTTTTGATTCCTGACACTCAACTTTTTATCCCAGTAACTAAATATCATCCGGTCTTTCCATTTCGGATTTTCCTGCAAAAGTAATGGTCTTAAGCTGATCCCGTCAAGAGGCTTCTCCGCTTTAAAACTTATCCCCGCCAAATCAGTTAAAGTAGGTAACAGGTCAATAGCCCCGGCAATTTCCTCCACCATTTGCCCGGCTTTCAATTTACCTTTCCATTTCATAAACATCGGCGATCTTACCCCGCCTTCGTCAGTGGAAGCTTTTATACCTTTCATGCCGCCATTCCAGCGCCAACTGTTCGGACCATTGTCAGAAAGATAGATAATAATGGTGTTTTCCGAAAGCCCCAGTTCTTCAATTTTAGTTATTATCCGCCCTACATTCCAATCGATGTTCTCGCACATAGCCAGCGCTGCACGGGTAAAAGGGAGGCTTTCTTTTCCGGTGCTGCCAAGTAATTTCAATTCCTTATTTTCGAACTTTTTCCACCAGAAATCGGGAACCTGCATAGGGGAATGCGGCGTATTGAAGGGCAGGTAAAGGAAAAAGGGCTTATCCTTATTCTTTTCCATGAACCGCATGCCGTGTTCAGTAAAGTCATTGACAGTAAATCCATTACCCTGTACAATTTCACCATTATGTTCCAACATCGGGCTAAAGTAATTTCCCCAATGGCCTGAACAAAAACCGTAAAAATCGTCAAACCCACGGGCATTCGGGTGATAGGGAGGTTGCGCGCCATTGTGCCATTTCCCGTAAGCCGCAGTTGCGTAATCGGCCTTTCTGAACATTTCGGCAATGGTTGTCTCGTCAATGTCAAGCCGTTCCCCGCCCGCCGATGTTGAATAAACCCCTCCCCTGACATGATACCTGCCGGTAAGTAATTCAGCCCGAGTGGGAGAACAAACAGGGCTAACATAAAACCGATTGAATGTGACTCCTGTTTCGGCCAGTCGGTCGATGTTGGGCGTTTCAATGTTGGTATTTCCGGTGATGCTCAAATCACCCCAGCCCTGGTCATCGCTCAAGATCAACACAATATTAGGGGAAATATTCGTTTTGCTTTTTGAACCGGACAGCAAGGTGACTGATATGAGCCCAAATAAAACAGTTTGTTGTAACATAGCAGTTTGTTTATATCTCTTAAAAAAGCATTTCAATTTACGATTTTTAGATATTACTACCAATTTTATCAGCTTTAATCAAGCAAAAATAATGCGAGTAAGAAGATGGTTGTGTTTTTCATAACACAATAAATATCAATATCGAACCAGCCAAACCTGGTCAAACCGCGTACTTTCGTTTGCAGGGGAATTCTCTGATTGTAAACGAACCGTTACACTTCCAGAACTGACCATGATATTCGAAATAGATGTGCGTTATCATGAAATTCGCAGCGATTAAATGGTCATCTCTTCTATTTTAATATCCATGATGGTTACATTGGCCCCCTGCCCCCCGCCCATGTTGATGGTCATCATGGCAGAACTATCGAAGGTTCGCATATCGAAAACAAAATTATAAACCGTGAAGGTATCGGCAAGCGTAACCACACCATCAATACTGTAGGGCGTATAAGGAGAAGTATTTATTCGAATGACCGCGTTTACATTACGAACATCGCTGGCTTTGGCCTTGAAAGAAAAATGATATTTTTTCCCGGCATCAAGTGTGATGTTTTGCTTTCTTATCTGTACATGCCAACCTAATGTACCTCCATTGTTAATACTGATATTCAAAGCGGTGTCGGATCTTGTTAACTGCGCCGATGCCCCGCCATTGGTTAGTAAATTCCAACCATCGTTACCTGACCCAAAATTGGAAGTATATAAGGGTATGCCAACATAGGGGGTCGGTTCGGGCATCCCGTTAAGCCGTAGGGCGTCAACCAGGTATTGGTTATACTTTTCAGACGAAGGGTCTAAAGAGCCGAAACCGGAAACATTGAACTGCCAGTAAGCCCAGCTCCAACCCAACGTGTTGAAATAAGATGCGAGGAAACTGGCCCATTTTTTACGCGAAACGGCGTCAGCGTTGATCGTGGTACCAAACTCACCTATATGCACTGGAATATGCTGCTGCTCTTCCAACGCTTTTAGCGGAGCAAAATCCCGCCGAATCATTTCGCGTTCGGGTTCGGTATCCCACCATTGGGTACCCAGCCAGGCACCGTCAGGATCTCCAGCCCAACTCTCTCCCTGATGGGTAAACTGGAACGGTTTGTAATAATGGGGGGTCAGGATGATATTTTTATCGTCCGGAAGTTCAAGGGAATGAAGGTTCCCGATTCCATATCTGGTGTCGATCAGTACCGTGCGGCGTGGATTGTCTTCCCTGATTTTGGCCAGCGCGTCAGCAGCATAAACATTCCACTTTGCAGCCGTTAGGTTTCCCCTGGGTTCGTTTAAAATTTCAAACAACAAGCTATCAGGATAATCTTTGAAAAACTCTGAAATCTGCTTCCATTGTGCCAGAAAACGATCTCTTTGACCATCCGGGTCATCCATCAATGCATTATGGTTGTGCATGTTAATGATCGCATACAGTCCGTTGTCCAGGGCCAGGTCCACTACCTGCTTTATGAAGCCCAGAAAGGCGGTATCTATGGTATAAGGCGGCGTGGACATGCTACGGTCTTCCCGTTCCCAACGGATGGGAATACGTACGTGTTTGAAACCCAAACCGGCAATGATCCTGGCATATTCCGGGTTCCACTTAGTTTCCTGCCAGACTGTTGTTATCCCGGGAGGTCCTTCAAACAAGTGTCCATAATTGATCCCACGCCCCAGCTTTGTGTTAATTGCAAAAGCACTTTTAAAATTACTTTGTGAGGATACCCGTTTTATTAGGGGGGCTGTTTGCTCATTCAATTCACTTTCTTTTTTGCAGGAATACCCGATTAAAATAACCAGGCATGTTATCCATAAAATGTTTATTTTACCTTTTTTCATTTCTTCTTATTTAATTTGTTTAATTAAAATAAAACCGTCATTCGTCTTTTCTATCCATTGCTTCAAAGCAGGCTTTAATTCTTTTACCGCTTTATGTTCCGGATTGTAAATATTATCCAGTTCAAAAGGATCCGCTTTGAGGTCAAACAGAACGTACCCGCCGCGGTCTTTTTTGTTTACATAAGCGAACTTGTAATCTTTGGTACGTATTCCCCTGAAACCGCTGTTAATTTTGCCATAATTAATAGCCCCTAAAATAAATTGCTCTGATGGACGGGGGCCTGTGCCGTTAAGATAATAAGAGGCATAACTCCTGCCATCCAGGTCATCAGTTACCTGGTTTTTTAAACCCATTAAATCAAGCAGCGTGGGGTAAATATCCGGAATGCTGCCTAAGAAGGCATCGTCTATACGTGGTTTAATATGCCCTTTCCATTTTACAATAAAAGGGATTCTGAGCGATTCTTCATAGATATTGTTTTTTGTTATTTCATCATGCTTCCCTAAGCAATTGCCATGTTCGGACATGATCACAACTATGGTATTATCTTCTAAACCCTGCGCTTTTAAGCTTTCTAAAATCCTGCCGATCTGCTCGTCAACACCGGTTATACCGGCATAATAATAACGTATTCGTTTCCGGTATTCATCGCCATACGGCGTTCCTGCCGGCGGGATATTCGGATCTTTAACCAGCGAATCCAGGGGTATATCTTTATACAGGTTATAATATTTCTCAGGAACCAGTTCATAAGGTTGATGCGGCGGGTTCATAGAAACGACCAAAGAAAAAGGCGCATCGGCATGACGGACATTTCCTTCATTTTTCAGAAAGGAAATGGCTTTATCGGCTTCGTGCTCCGGGCTCCACTGGTTCATGTAGTGAAACTCATCTCTCGATGCATTATTGTCCCAGTACAGGGGTTTATTGTGTTTATCATACGTCCCATAAGCACACCAGTAATCGAAACCGTGCCTCCTGTCGGGCGAAGTCCATTCGTTCCAGAACACCCCCCCGTTATTATTGGAAGATGGGACATAAGGTTTATAAGGCGAATCTAAATGCCATTTCCCTATATACCCGTTTGAATAACCGTTGGATTTTAAAATATCAGACCAGCACACGGCGTTTTTGGGAAGTTGAATACCAAAGGGGGCAGATGCAGAATTAACGTTGGTGAATACATGGCTTTTTATTGGGTATTTGCCTGTCATGAGCATTGCCCGGGCAGGCGAGCATACCGGGTAATTACTTATCATTTGGCGCAGTATCAGGCTTTCTTTTGCAAACTGATCCAAATATGGTGTTTTAACGGGTTCCTTATTTTCAAACCCAACGGCCTGTCCACGCCATTGATCGGCTAGTATGATCAGCACATTAGGCCGTGCGACATTCTTTTGTGCCTTTAAGTTAAGGGATACTGCACTATTTAAAATTACAACAGCCGCGATGAACCAATTAATAGTTGTTCTTTCCATTTTGAACAGAATTTAGTTTTTATTTTTTTATCCATATTTGCGAACATTCTCTCCATATCACCGTTTATGCCTTATCCGGCTGCTGTCAAAGATTACTGATGTTCAATATCAATAACCCTGAAAATCCCGGCAGGTACTTTAACCTTAATTTTCTGATCTTTAATTATTATTTTTTCTTTGCTCAGAATATCAACGCTTCCTGTTCCTTTCAGATGCTGCAGTACAATTTCGGCATCCCTGTCTGCTGGATCCGTATAACCCGGGTCAATAAGGGTAACACGGACATGGGTAGGATCAAGCCGTACCACGCTCCAGGCCACATCCCCTTTTACCAGCACCGGTAAGCGGGAGGCAGACTGCTGAAGCTTCTGAAGCATCGTTTGCTTATAATTTTCAGGCCCCTGTTTTTTCCCTTCTGAATCATAGAAAAACTCGCCATCGGTAGTTATTTTTTCCTTTAACCAGGGAAAAGCATTCACATCAATATCATCCGGAACGATGCTCACCATTCCATAAGGGTTCCCGGGCAGAAAATTAAGCATACGACGGTCGCGGCCATAACCGTAAGATGAAAAATCGTACTCCTGAACGGGACTTCCCCCCCAATATGCATCCAACCTGTCAAATACCATGGGCCGGTTAACCCTAGGGTTCAAATTATACCGGTGCCCGTTCGTTCCGGATCGGACATAATTTTCTGAAGGGGGGCTTTTCATACCCAGGCAGATGTCAGAAACAGACAGAAGTTCCCCTCTTTTTGGAATGGCGACAACCCCCTTATCAATCAGTTCATAAAATGGCAGCAGTTGGGCACTTAGCTCAGCTTTATTTGGCTGAACGATATCGATAAAAAAAATACCGGCCCCATGCGATGCGCCCATCACCAGTTCCCGTATATGGTGGGATAAAACCTGCTGGGACGACCATTCCCACATCCTGTCAAAAGCGGCATTATCCGTTACGGAACGGACGGCCCACTGATCAAAAAAGCCGGCCTGCCATAAACCTACCCTGCCGGCAAGGCTCAGCTCCTGTGTCCGGCTATTGGTTTCTTCAAGGGCGGGTACAAAAACATTTTTGAATTTGGGATTGAGCAATACCCCTCTTAGAAAATCAAGATAACAGGTGCCGGTCCAGAAAATATTTTTATTGAAGAAAATGATCTTCTTCCCTGCCTTCGCGCATTGTTCGGCGAGTGGCAGCATGATCTTTTCAACCATTTCCTGCATATCAGGATCAACTGACTCCATTTCCGTGAAAACAAACCCCAGAAAATGCTTCGGCGCCACCTGAATGATCTTCTCCATAGTAGCCGGACGCATATACACCGCTTTCCCATGATTCGCCCATATCGTAAAATCCTTGCCGTCTGCCTCTTTTTTCCGGACCGCATTGATGATTTCATCTGCGGACATATTGTAAGACATCCTTTTGTCAATATCACGGCACCAGAGTTCCGACCGGTTCCCGTACTGCTCACTTAACTTTCTAAGTTGATCCGCAAAATTCAAATGATCATAATCCAACCCCTGTGGTTTAGGGCTCAGCACGCTGATATAACCAGGCATACGCTGGTAAGCCGGCCTTTCAAACTTTGAAACCTGATCTTTAAGCCCGGCTATATTCTTTTCGATCTGCGCAAGTTTTCCATAAGACCGGAGTTCTTCAAATTCCTTTTTCCAGTTTTTACTGCCCAGGTTAAGCGCGTAAATACCATCTCCGCCGGATGAGCTGCTGCCCACAAAATAGGTATTGCTCTGAGGATCAAACGCCCCGCCGGTATAATCGTATTTGGTTTTTAAAACAGACTGAAATTTCCCATCGTTGCCATAAATAATCAGGTAGTTGGCAAAGAGCCCAAAGATATATTCGGAGCTCTTATCCGTTGGATTAATCCTGGTCAGCAAATTCATCCGGTACGGCGCCACCGGCACTTTACTATCCGAAGACTCCAGTATCAGCTTTCCTGAATGATCGAAACCATATAGTTTACCATGATCGCCCCAGGTTCCGCTCAATATGATATCCTCTTTGCCATCCTGGTTTACATCCGCCATGGACATACTAAAAAAACGTTTGCCGGAATTAGGCCTGTAATCCCCCAGATCTGTTTTACGCCATAGTATTTTCAGGCTTGCCGGATCTAACAGCATCAGCGACAGCTTTCCACTGAGTCCGCCTGACGTGGTCGCAATGGCAACGGATTCATGGCCATTGCCTAAAATGTTCCCTTTCCGGATATGCCGCACCACATCTCCCGCATCAAGATCAGTGATATGCCTGCCCTGATCTGATAAAACATGAACAGTGCCTTCTACCCCTCCGGTTAAGATGACCCATTTACCTGAACCCGTTTTTACCGGGCATACCTGGTAAAGCGGCGCCTTACTGTTAAAAGTCCAGAGGTGCTTACCTTCAGCATCCATGACATCTAATGTGCCTCCGGCCGTAACAACCAGCACCTCGTCCCGGCCATCATTATCAATATCTCCTGCTGCCAGGTCGAAAGGAAAAAAATTATTGATCTTATTCTCCCAGACAAGCTCACCGTTTATCAAATGGCACATGATTGTACCGTCGAAGGCAACGGAAACGATCGCCCTGTTTCCGCCCTTAATGGTGGCAGGCTGCAGGTGGTAAACAGTATGCCCGCCGGTAGAAATAACATTCAGGGCCGGGACATCCTTTGACTGGGAAACCGCCGGCATAGGCATTATTCCTAAAACAAAAAGGACAATAAGGAGCACCTTACCGCCTGAAACAGGCCTGGCAGCGTTTTTTATACATTTTGGCGTTAAATGATAACGTATTATGTTCATTTTAAATGGCTTATCTTTTTAGCGGTTGTTTAAAACTGGAATACTCTTTATCTATTTTAATCAGTTATCATCTTAAAAATATGTATATCCTGTGAAGTAGTAAGCCTTAGAAAATAATACTTTTCAGGAGAGAAAGATGAAACCTTAAATTCAACAGTATAGGTCTGGCCGGCTTCCGCTTTACCATCATATAATCTTTTTAATCTGACACCCTGATAGGTATACAGATCAAGTGTCACCTTCTGCTCGTAAACCGGAATTGTAAATTCGGCTGCTGCCTGCGTGTTAAATGGATTTGGATAAGCCCTTAAGCTTACCGTACCTACGGCATCCCCCATCAAACCTGAAGAAGTATCGCAGGCCCCTAATTCATCACCATGGTTCAGGTGGTCGGCCACATCATCCGGGCTGATACAAAGCGAATTTCCCGGGCCACTTTTGCTATGTGTTGTATGACATACCGATACTTTATCGTTTTTATTTCCACAACGAACATCTATCACAGTTATAGTTACCCCTGCAGTATCTGAACATCCAAACTCATTGCTTACCGTTACAGTGAAACGATATACACCCGCCGTTGTGGGCCCAAATACAGGATTGGCCAGTGTGGCGTCGCTTAAACCTACAGCTGGAGACCAGGAATAAGTAACGGTGCCGGAAAGGGCATTTTCATCGCTTGCGGTTAAGGTTAATACCTGGGCGCCATAGCCCAATGCAATGGTACGGTCATCTAATTTCGTTAATGTATTATCAGAACGACTGACCCTGATCAACGGACTTGGGAGCGAATGTACTGTGGCTGTTACTGCCGTTCTGGGGCTACCGCAACCACCAATATTGCTTTGCACATAATAGACTGTTGTTGAGGTTAATTCAGATGTTGTAAAGCTGCTACCTGTAAATAATAGCGTGCCTCCATTCTGGGCATCATACCACTCATAATTGATGTCGGCAGCAGGATTATTAACTATTAGTGTTGCTTTTCCCCCCGAACAAATACTTACACTGCTTGCCTCAGGGGCAACCGGTCTTGTACCCGAATGAATGGAATCCATCATCATATCTCCAAAACCAGAAAGTTGTGAGAAGTCTGGAGGAGTGCGCCATGTGGTATATATGAGCCCTTTGGATTGTGTATACCCGGATAAAAGTTTTATCCAGCTGGCTGTTCCGGTAAGCGACCTTGTATCGTAATAACCCGCACCTATTAACTTGTTGAACCCGTTATCAATAAAATGGTCCATAGAGTTTTTCAGAAAAGTATATTTCGTTGACCCTATGTCGCCCGGAT
The DNA here is from genome assembly GCF_059705485.1 of Gaoshiqia sp. US2. Lineage (NCBI taxonomy): Bacteria > Pseudomonadati > Bacteroidota > Bacteroidia > Marinilabiliales > Prolixibacteraceae > Gaoshiqia > Gaoshiqia sp. US2. The sequence goes on from NZ_AP048550.1 coordinate 385,428, forward strand.
TACCCCATGGAACGATGGTCATCTCCTTCGGTATGTAATTCCAAGAACCTGTAAGGTCTCCGACTACTTTAAAATAATGATTTTTAGCATTCCAGTTTGGATCAAACATATCTGCCCACGTAAGGACTTCCACTAAAGGGTCAATTGTTTTAAGTGAATCGTAAAGGCGTGTAGTACAATCCCCCAGTATCTGTGCAGTTGATTTTCCACTGTTTTTACATTCCAGGCAGGACCCGGCTATGCGGATCTCATCGATATAGAGAAATACCTTTTTGAAATTATATAAGGCATATATCTCCCGCATCATGTTTGAAAAGTATGGGTAAATGCCCTCATGGGTCATGCACATAGCTTTCTGCCCATTAAAGTCGGCCATTCTATAACAGGAAAGGACTACCTGCTGATTGTTAAGTATTCCGGATCCTGGCGGAATTGCTATAGACGGAAGTACATGCTTATTCGCAATGTATTCAAAGTCGACACCCTCCGTATAGGTTATGCTTCCGTCAAGACTTTTTACAGATAAAGGAGTCCCTGTTCTGCGGACAATGTTGGACAGGGATGCTAATTCTGTAATCTCAATATCGTCAATCCAAAACCGGCCGCTTCCGCTGCCAGACCATGTCCCGATGTAAAACCTGATGTCGGGCGTGTCTGAAGTAGAAAATTCAAATGAGTATTGGGTCCAGGGAGTGTTTGGTTCATTAGATCGAACACTAAAATCCTGTATCCTATTCATATAATTTTTCCCATATATTTGGGCAGTAACCTGTCCAGGGAAGTTATTCTTTTTAAGCATGAATTTGAAACGATAATGCCGGTTTGGCTGCAAGCCAATATTCTGGCTTAGGCGAACCGTTCCGTTATTCGCCGCGAAATTTTCAAACCGGATAGAGGCATTGCCCTGGTTTTTTTCAACGTTATCCGCAAAAGTGCATACCCCCGGTTTATCGTTAAACTGATACTGGCTAAATTTATGACCGGTATAATTTTCAAGCCCTCCGTTCAGGACATAGTTGCCGGCAGGCGTTACAGGCCTTAGAGAACCTGTTTCGGCAACAAGGGTGATCCTGTCAGGGTCGGCTTCGGCAAAATTCCGGTTATATACAACTCCGCCACTATTTATTCGAAAAACTTCCGGGATGACATCCAGCCCTATATCCTGGCAATATGAAACGTAAGACTGAAAATTGTTTTTGGTCGTTTGGTCCCACGACATGAAAAAAAAGTGCATGGGTACAACTACGCCATTAAATCCATGCTGTGCGGCTGTTTCTGCTAATTTTTTGGCAGCCGTTAAACCCGGGGTAGTCGCTGCCCAGTAAGCGTTACCCACTGCATACAGGTTACGATACCAGCGATTGGAAAGGGTGCTGTCAGGACAGGTATAGCCGCTCTGATTTTGCGCATTTACAGTAGCGGCGGCTAAGCAGACCCACAACATTAATACTGTTTTTTGAGTAAACTTTTTCACGATAATATCTTTATCATTTAACAACAACTGAAGCAGAAAAAACCGATTTATCAGCCTCACCGGTGATACCAATGGTTGTCAGGGTTACATTGTAAGTACCTGCTGCAGTATAGGTATGACTTGGTGACTTTTCGGTTGAAGCAGAACTGTTATCGCCAAAATCCCAGGAGTAACCCACCCCATAAACAGATGTATTGGTGAATTTTATTTGCTTTGAATCGGATCCGCTGACAGCTGATGTAAAATTCGCTGTCGGTTTCATTATTTTAGTGTCAATCACAATAATAGTGGTTGCAAGCGCCTTATTAACTTCACGTTCGGTACTTGATATCCCAACACCCAGAGCATATTTCTTATCCGGAGAGTTACTTTTGAGAAAATTCAGATCAACCACCAAATCAAATTTTGCCAACTCTTCGCCGTCTTTCATTTCAACTGTAGAAACCAACGAATACTTATCAGTTGGCAAAAGAATAGTTTCGGACGGTAAAGCATCAGAAATGGTGAGCAACTTTGATATGGTATCGGTGTTCACTGCAATATTGACTGTAAAACTTCCTTTATTATCAATACCTGCACGGTAAACCCCCAATAGTACATTAAATTTTCCTGCCTGTACATCCACCTTAAAGCGTTCGGGAAAACCAGGTGTTGGAGAACTTCCCCTGGCCTCAGGTACAGCATTAATCATGAAATTATTGTAAAGGGCTGCCGGCATGTATATTTTTTGATCCGGATATTCAGCGTCGGCAAACTCCCGATATTCGCACGACCAAAATGATAATATTATCAATCCCAGAGCGACAAATAAGCTTGTTCTGTTTTTTATTAGTTTTTTCATAAATTCTTATTTTTAAATTGGTTAAACTACCACAATGGATTTTGTGCCCACCCATTAGCGATATTGAGTTCCGACTGAGGAATAGGATAAAAATACATTTTCTGCTGAAACACACGGGTTTCAACAGTTCTCACCTGATAAACAAATGTTCCTGTCTCAGTTTTTGTTATGTCCACTCCCATTACAGGAATGTTTAAGTAATCAGACGCGATCATCCATCTGCGTAAATCCCAGAACCGATGGTCTTCAAAAGCCAGCTCAACCCGACGTTCATTACGAATTCTGTCGCGCATCTCCTGTTGGCTTAATCCATCTGGAAGAATGGGCATGTTTACTCCATTCCTCTGTCGCACCTTATCAACATACATCTTAATATCAGGATGCCCAGGGTTAGCCTCATTCAAAGCTTCGGCATAGTTAAGGTACATTTCGGCCAATCTGAAAACATGCCAACTATGAACACTAATTTTATCGGTTAACAAGTTCAGGTTCTCATCCACATATTTTTTCAGATAATAACCTGTCTTTGAAGCAAGTGGAACACCTTCTCCGTCAAGTCCCCCTTTCCAGCACTCAACCGGGCGGCCTTTAAAATTACTGTTGTTGGTAATAATGCTCATAGCCAAACGCGGATCCCGGTTGGCGTAAGGATTTTGCGGATCATAACCTGATTCGGGATCGGAAATTGCTTTCCCGTTGGCCATTTCATAGGCATCAACCAGGTTTTGCGTTGGAGCAGTTCCGCTTCGCCCTAAATCGTACCCGATTGGGTAGTTTGCTTTTTCAAACGAATTGCTGGCGCCATCCCTGCGTACAAAAATAATTTCAGGGTTGTTGAATGTTTTGAACAGTGCCGCGTAATCTGTCCCCAGTGAATAAACACCGGGATCGACAACAGCTTTTGCTGCATTGGCAGCTTCCTGCCATTTGGCTGCACGGTCACCGGTAAGTGAAATCAATTCGGGATTCGAATATCCGCCTGCCCACGATGGGTTATTAAACAATTCACTGGCGGCATATAGCAGGGTGCGGCTTTTCAATGCAAGCGCAGCGCCTTTTGTAGCCCTTCCCAAATCTTCATTGGCCGCATAGGTTACAGGTAATTCATTGGCTGCCTGATCGCATTCATTCGTGATGAACTGGATACATTCTGACAATGTATTCCTTTTTATCCCTGAAATATCAACGTCAAAAGGCAAAGCATCTGTTAAGAGCGGGACACCACCGTAACGCTTTACCAGCTCGAAATAGTAATAAGCTCTTATAAAACGGGCCTCATATTTCCAACGTATTGATTCTGCCAACCGTGATTGGTATATAGCCTGGTTTTCAGGAGTCGGATAATTCAAATAATTACTCCAGTCAATACTATCGGCCATAACCAGAAAATTGTTGGCACGACGAATTCCGGTATAAAGGCTGCCCCAAACATTATCCGGATTGTCATAAGGTCCCCATGAACCTACATTAAACTTTTGAATAGCTGAAGTTTCATTAGTATGTTCAGCCTCATCAGAAGCAGATGCCAGCATGGCGCCGCCAACTGTTAAAAACCCTTTGGGAAGCGCAGAATATACCCCGGACAAGTGTGTTTTTGTTCGGTCGTACGAAATGTAAATCTGATCAGCAGACAGTGTAGTTCTGACTTCCTGGTCAAGGTCTTCACAAGCGCTGAACATCATAAGTATTGCAACGCCTAATAGATATATATTTCTTATTTTCATTCTGTTTGATTTAAGATGATCCAAGAATTTTAAAACTGAAATTTCAAACCTAAACTATAAGTCCTTACCGATGGATATCCGGAACTGGCCCTTTCAAAATCTTTCAATTTGTCTAACGTAAACAGGTTTGTACCGTTCAAATATATCCGGGCATTGCTAATGCCTATCTTTTCTATAAAAGATTCAGGCAATGTATATCCCATTTCAAGACTTCTAAGCTTTATAAAACTACCATCGCGCTGCCAAAAGGAAGAATGCTGATAATTATTCAGGTTATTTTCAGAAGACAATCTTGGATAGGTTGCCATATCTTTAGTAGATTCAGTCCAACGGCCTAGTGCAATCTTCGATACTTTCCCATTGTTCTGAAAAGCTCCAAAGTAATTTCCGCCCAGATAAGCTGTTCGATTGGTTGCCCCCTCGAATAATACATCAAGATCAAATCCCTTGTAACTAAAGCCAGTACTTAAAGCAGCAGTTAATTCCGGTATATTTGTTTTTCCAATCGGATAATAATCGGTTTGGTCGATAATGCCATCATTGTTCTGATCTTTGTACTTTATGTCGCCAGGCTGTACTTCAGCAAATATTTGTTTCGGACTGGCATCGATATCTGCCTGATCTTTAAAGAAACCGATAGCTTCCAAAACAAATGGCTGGTTTATAGAACGTCCTGAACGATACAAGTAATCGAACAATTGAACAGCTTCCGAATTATCAACAATGGTGTTTTTTGCATACCAAACATCAATCTGCGCATAATATTTAAAATCTTTCGCATCATTTGAGTTATACCTTAACATTGCCTCAAATCCCTTATTTTCAACTTTGCCCACGTTCAAAGCAGGAAGCGTTAAACCCAGGAAAGCAGGTACGACTTTTTTCGGCTGCGCTAAAATGTCGTACCTGTTTTGTTTGAAGATGTCGAAAGAAACATCAAAGTTTTTCCATAATGTGGCTTCCAAACCAATATTGAATTGTTTTTGTTTCTCCCAGGTAACATCCGTATTGGCAATCTGAGTTTCACCATACGATCCTGTCCGGGTATTTCCTGTTCCGAAATAATAATCTCCAACACCAGCCCAACTATCGTAAAACATAAACCGATCACCTCCAATTTGGTCATTTCCAACCAGTCCGAAAGAACTTTTCAGTTTAAGATAATTAACCACATTACTTTCGTTCAGGAAACTTTCGTTCGAAACTATCCAACCCAGCGAAACAGCAGGGAAGAGGCCCCATCGGCTATCTTTAGGAAAATTGTCGGTAGCATTGTAACCGAAAGAAATTTCACCAATGTACTTTTTACTTTTGGCATACGTAAAACGGCCAAATACTCCTCTGTCAATGTAAGGCAAGCCTCCAACCCCAAGTGTATAATCGCTGGTATTGAAAAATAAAACCCCATCAACGTCGTTGTCCCCAAAACTACGGGTATAGTTTAAGAAAGCCCGGAGTGCACTACTTCTCCATTGGTCCGACTGGCCTTCGCTGCCCGATAGCGAAGTATTTTCACCAATTTTGGTGTAAACAGTCTCACCAGTCCCGCTTTTTGAAAGAGAATACCGGGCATAGGTGCGCGATTTATTGGACAAACTGGTAAATGTAGTATTGAAAGCGATCTGGGCAGAAATACTTAACCCTCTGGTTATCATATCCAACTGTTCGGTAAGTTTGAATGATCCCTGAAAAACCCTTCCGTTTGAGGTGTACATGCCAGTTTGAAGAATATCACCGAGCGGGTTGGAATAAAGGTTAGTACCACCTAGTGTTCCGTTGGGGTTGTAGGCGGGAAAAGCATTTGGAGGAACAATGGCCATCGTATTGAAAATACCCCGGGTTGAATTTGCGGCAGGATTTGATTTGTCTTCAATGGTCCCACCTAAAGTGAAATGTGCAGATAGTCTGTCCGAAATGTTCAGATCGACATTTGATCTGAAATTAAAACGTTGATATTTCGAATTAATAGAGAAACCGGATAAATCTTCGGTTTTTTTATATAAACCATCTTCTCTCAAAACATTCAGCAATACGAAATACTTGACTACTTCATTTCCTCCATTGAAGTTTAAATTATATTTAGTCATTGGGGCAGATTTGCGCAACACCTCATTGTACCAATTTACATCGGGGTAAAAATAGGGGTCGCCCCCGGTACGATATGCTTCCAGATCGGAAGCGCTGTACAGTTCGGGTTTACCATCGTTAACCAGCGCTTCATTATAGAGCTTTGCATAATCAAACGAACCGAGAAATTGGGGCAACCGGGTGGCGCTGCTGTACCCGTGTTGTACATTAAGGCTTACTTTCAACGGGCCGGTTTGCCCGCGTTTGGTAGTAACCAGCAATACGCCATTGGCGCCTTTGCTCCCGTAGATTGCCGTTGCGGCGGCATCTTTCAACGCCACTACCGACCCTACTTCTTCGGGATCCAATTGCCCGATTGGAAGTTCGTAACCATCAACAATTACCAGTACCCCTTTACCATCGCCAAAAGTATTCAAACCCCGGATACGCAATGTTGGGGATTGTAAGCCGGGCTCACCACCTCCCTGCATAACCGTAAGACCACCTAACCTGCCAAATAAAGTATTTCCCAGATCGGATGTAAAACTTTTTTGAAGTTTGTTACCGTCAACCGAAGAAACCGATCCGGCAACCATCCATTCTGGTTGAGCGCCGTAACCGATGTTGACCATCTTTTGCTTTTCATTTTTCACAAACAACGTATCCCCATTCTCCTTCCGGGCAAAACACAACCCCGGAAGAATAACTCCGAGAATAAGGATGTGTGAATATTTTCGAATATATTTTGATGTCATAAATTTCATTTTTTTAGGATTACAATTACCAACCAGGATTTTGTACCACATAGCCCAGATTTATCTGATCTGTAGTATGGTAGTTCAGGTAGAATTTACTTTTCCAGACACGCTGTTCAAACACATACTTTTCGTAGCGGAATGTCAACGGGGTGGTAATCGGTAAGTTCTTATAGATTTTTAAGCCGTAAAATGGCCCGGAACATAACTCTTCGCCAGCTAACCAGCGGCGGATGTCCCAAAAGTGATGGCCTTCGAAAGCCATTTCAGTACCACGCTCTTTCCTTATCCTTTCGCGGAATTCATCCTGTGAGAGTCCTGCCGGCAGTGGTGGCATCCCCGAGCGGGCACGAATGGTATTAACTGCTTCATAAGCGGCGGCAACAGGCCCCTGAGCTTCGTTCAGCGCTTCGGCATAGTTCAGATAAAACTCCGCCAACCGCTGACGGGGATAGTTAACGACAACTGCATTCGTTTCATTTGACCAAACAGCATTTGCGGCATCAGGAATAAATTTTTTAACAAAATAACCGGTTATATTCGCTGCAGAATGAGCGCCTGCCGGAGCGGGCGGAGCAAGGTACATAGCCAGGTTGCCCCTGTTTTTGTTCCAGTAAGAGCCATTGTAGCCAATTGTCTGGGAAAAACGGTAATCCAGTTCGGCATATTTATCATTCAAATTGTTCGCCGCGTTTGGCCAGTCCTGTGGGGTACCATCTCTTTTGTCGTAGTATCTTTCAACAAAATTCTGGGTAGGTTGAACACCTTTCTGACCTCCAACCTGACTACACATCCAGTACACGTAGAAATTTTGCTGTTTTTTCACCCCGTTGGATTGTTTATTTGCAAGGATAATTTCGGCATTATCGGGCTGTTCCCATACAAAACGGTAGTTCTTGTCTACCCCTTTGTCTGTTATTAAGTGGACACCTCCTGCCGGCGCCCAGTCGATAACAGCCTTCGCAGCATCGGCAGCTTTTTGCCAACGGTTTTTATCGAAATTGCCGTAACAAACCAACCGGTTATCGGCCGGGTTTTCCATATTTAGAATAGGCGTAGCAGTATTGAATTGCGGGCTGGCAGCAAATAATAACGTGCGTGACTTTAAACCCAGTGCTGCACCTTTAGTAATTTTTCCACGGAAATTAGAAGGATAAACATCGGGCAAGTTAGCAATGGCAAAATCAAGATCCTGAACAATAAATTGTACAGTGGAATCAACACTGCTACGTTTAACTTTCATCTCTTCCACCTCGTTCGGGGCGAACCGCCTGTCCACTATTGAAATCCCGCCATACCTGCGAAACATATCAAAATTCAGTTCTGCACGCATATAACGGGCCTGTGCTTTTATCTGTGTTTTATAGGTTTCATCGGCATCTGGCACATTATCTATGCGTTCCAATAAGGTATGCACCATCCGCACGGCTGTCCAGCGAAATGAGTACCCCCAGTCATAAACGTTTCTTCCTGTCACGTTCAACGTTCCACTATTAACTATATTGGAAAAAAACCAGGGAGCCTGATGTTCTCCTTCATCGGTATAACACGACCAAATAGGCATGACGTCATAAATATCGTTCATAATCCACTGGCTTCCATTTTTATATTTGGTATCCCAAAAGGGAGAATATAAAGCCTGCTCATAAGTGGCGGCGAGGAAAAGATCTGCCTGTGCTTTGGAGGAGAAGATGGTATCTTCGGTCACATCCACACCCGGACCTTTGTCAAGATAATCGCCAAACATACTTTCGCATGATGTAGTTAAGGCAAACAACAAGCCTATCAATAAAAGAAATATAATGTGTTTTTTCATGATCGTCTATTTTTTTAGAAGTTAAGATTGATTCCCAGGTTCACAACCGACATTCTGGGGTAAGGTTCGGTATTGGCGGGCTGGCCTCCTTCGCTCCCAACGAATGGACGGTCTTCAGGATCTACGCCGGGATACCTTTTCCCCATACCCCCATAAGCCCAGGTCCAGAGGTTCGAACCGTTCACATAAATCCTTGCATTATCCACACCTAATTTTTTCATAAAAAGTAAACCATCGAACCTGTAGCCGATTTCAGCATTTTTCAGGCGTACATAGCTGGCATCTTCAGCAAAATAACTGCTGCCAAGTCTATTTATGGTGCTTGGCCCGCCGAAAGCATTCAAGTGCGGGAAATAGATGGGAAGCCCTTGTTGATACCGTTCCAAACTCCAGCTGTTTTTAAGGTATTCGTTGGTCGACGACCAGGTATTCCAGCCAAAGATATGCTTGTCTGATCCGATAAATGTTACGTTGGAAGCCCCCTGAAACAGGAATGAAAAGTCGAAGCCTTTGTATTCACCTCCTAACGACACCCCGTAGTTAATCTCAGGGGAAAAGGGATAACCGATGGGAGCCGTATCAAAATTATTAATAACGCCATCGCCATTAATGTCTTTTAATTTAACAACCCCGGGTTGAATAAGGTTGTTCTGATCGGTATAAAATGGCCGGTATGCATCGTTAACATCTTCCCATCTGTTGTATAATCCGGTTGAAACGAAACCGTAATACTGGCCAATGGCCTGCCCTGTCCTCATCTGGTAAGGATACGGGTTAGGAATCTCGTCCTGGAAAACAATGGTATTCTTCGCATATGTACCGTTGACTTTTATCCAGTAATTAAAGGTTTTGATTTTTCCGTTGTAGCTTATCTCACCATCAAAGCCATGGTTGTCCACTTTCCCCATGTTGACAGCGGGAAGGTAATCGGCCAATCCGTTAAGGATTGGCGCTGTCTTCGGGGTCATCAGGATATTGTCGCGTTTTTCCTTAAATACGTCGGCAATAATCCTTATTTTATCTTTAAATAAAGTGAGTTCAATACCAGCATTCGATTTTCTGGCCCGCTCCCATGTAACTTCGGGATTTCCGAGCTTCCCCTCCCATGCCCCGCCGTATGCTGATGCCGTGGTACCCACTTCGCCCCAATAGTAGGCGACGTTTGGAACCTGCGTTCCTGAAGAATAGGTATAAGCGCTAGGGAGGTAAAGGAACCGCTTACCGCCAATCTTGTCGTTCCCCACTTCCCCATATGAACCACGTATTTTTACGAAAGAAATGATATCATTTTTGGGAAAGAATGATTCTTCGGAGAGAACCCATCCCAGAGAATAAGCCGGGAAGTACCCAAACCGTTTGCCGGGGGCAAAATTCTCTGTCCCGTTGTAACCCGCGTTGTATTCCACTAAATACCGGTTCTTGTAATCGTAGGTAACCCTGCCCACCAAACCCTGGTAACCGATGGGGATCATAAACTCGTACGAAGGATTGAACTTTTTCTGTTGGTTGTATAAAACCATTGCCGAAACACTGTGGTTTCCAAAAGTACGGGCATAATTAACCCCCATTTCAGCATACGTCTGCCTGTTTTTGCCGCTTCCTGTATTGGTAGAAAAAGCGTCATCCTCGTAACTGGAAAGCAATATCGTTTCGTTTTGTTCGTTTTTTACGGCAGTATACTTCTCTCTGGGCTTAAAATAGTTCACATAATACATGTTGAAGTTTTCGAAAGAGATCATGCCATGTGTTGTTAGCCCCTTAGTAACAAAACCTAAATCATAATCAAGCCGGAACGAACCCTCTATATAATTCCGGTAGGTTTTGCGATGGCCGTTATAAAGGCCTTCAAAAGGATTAATAAAAGTTACTTTCCCGGACGGAATGGTTACAAAATTGCCATCCACTAAAGCAGGGGTTCCAATCGGGTTAGCCAGGCTTATTGCCCTTACTATGCCAGTAACGTCGTCAGCATTAATCCCCCGTTTGTTCTCCACCTTGGCTGACACATTAAATTTGGCCGTTAACCGTTTGGTAACATTAAAATCGAAATTGGAACGGAAATTATATCTTGAAAAAACGGTTTGCTGGTCGAAAAAGTCTTTTTGCAAATTGGTATTATTAAATTGTGCTTCTTGCTCAAACAATCCGAGCGAAACGAAATATTTTACCAAATCGGTGCCACCTCTGATATTCAGGTTGTGCTGTTGCTGTATCGACCAGTCTTTATACATCATTTTCATCCAATCGACATCAGGATAAAAAATGGGGTCGGTCTGGTTTCGGTACAGTTCAATCTCTTCATCGGTAAAAAACTGCTGATAAACACCCGAGATGTACGAATCGTATTTCAACGCTTCGTTATAAAGGGATGTATAATCAACGGCGCCCATCCTCTCCCTGTAATCGGTTATTGTGGTGGCTGCAATGTTGGATGAATAGCTTATCTTTGGCCTTCCTACTTTTCCTCTTTTAGTATTTATCAGTATAACACCATTGGCGCCCCTAACCCCATATACAGCGGTTGAAGAAGCATCTTTAAGAATGGATATGTTCGCAATCTCGTTAGGGTCGATATTGTTATAATTTGCAGTTTCAATTCCATCCACAAGAATAAGCGGATCCCGTGATCCGGAAAATGTACCAACGCCACGGATTCGTATTTCAGCCTGGTCCTGGCCCGGTTCGCCGGAGCGCTGCACAGCAAGAACCCCGGAGGCACGGCCAGCGAGTGAGTTACTTATGTTTGCCACAGGTGATTGTACTAACTGTTCACCACCTACCGAAGAAATTGAACCGGTAACGGTCATTTTCTTTTGCTGGCCATACCCAACCGCAACCACTTCTTCAATGCCTACTGTTTCTTCTTCAAGAATGACAGAGAAGCTCGTTTTATTGCTGATCGGAATTTCCTGAGCTTTGAAGCCTACAAATGAAATGGCCAGAACTTTGGCATCAAGCGGAACATCAAGGGTAAAATTCCCATCAAAATCGGTTATTGTTCCGATGGTAGTGCCTTTTACGATAATAGTAGCACCAGGAATAGGTTCTCCTTTTGCATCGGTCACCTTTCCTTTGAGGTTTTTCTTTTGGGGCTGATCAGGGACCAGAGGATTTTCTATATTTTTTAACTGGTTACCCTCCTCCTTGTAAAGAAAAATCTGCCTGTCGTCAATTTTGTAAGTAACATCAATATTCTGAAATACAATATTCAGGATATTGTCGATTGTCTCTTCTTTTACCGAAATGCTTTTTCTTAAGTCGGAATTAAACACATTTTTGTTGTAAATAAAAATAAACTCACTTTGCTGCTCAATTGAGTTTAAAATCTTGGTAAGTGAAGAATTTTTCAGATGAAGATCAATTCTCATTTTCTGAGAATAGGTATTGGACGATAAGGCAACCGACCCAATAAAAATCAGAATGGTTAGTAGTTTCATCTTCAACAAAATTACATTCAACCTCTTCCTTTTCCAGGAAGATTGAATAATTGATTTTTTTTCCATAAGTTTGAACTGTTTTAATCAATAACTAATTTTGCCCTGAGGGCATGATTTACCGGGTAATGTTGGTAGCATCGCCCGGTTTTTTTATTTATTCATAAACACATATTTATTGCCTTTTTTGAAATATTTAGTTTTTGAAATGAATGCTATGCCATCCAATACCCTTTCCAGATCATCTTTCAGGTCTAGTTTGCCATATACTCTTTCAATGTTTTCGGATGATTCAACGGAAATCTCAACATTATAATAACGCGAAATACGTTTTAATACATCAGAAATTTCAGCATCGGCAAAGGTCAGGTATCCGTTAACCCATGCTGTATAAATTTCTATGTTCTCAATATTCGTGATTTCAAACTTTTCTTCATTTTTTGAAATGGACGCTTTTTGGTTAGGGGTTAAAAAAACTTCCTCTGACAGATTCTTATTCAAATTCAGGCTTACTTTACCTTCAGCTAAAACAACCTGAGAACTATTATCCCCCTGATAGGCCTGTACATTAAACTTGGTTCCGTAAACTTTCACCCCAAAAGCGCCTGTTTTCACTATAAACGGTCTTTCCGCATTTTTAGCAACTTCAAAAAACGCTTCCCCTTCCAAAAAAACCTCCCGGGTTTTCCCGGTAAATACAGGTGGAAAAATTAATTTGGATCCGGAGTTAAGCCAAACCTTTGTTCCTTCTGAAAGCGTAATGAATGAACGTTTCCCAAAAGGAACTATCATTTGATCGGATTGCGCCTGACCTGAGAATGATTGAGCGACCACTGAAGTATCGTTTACTATAACCTTAGAGCCATCAGGAGAATATTCAATTGACGATTGTTTGCTGTCTATTGAAATCGTTTTTCCATTTGCCAATATAAGCAAGGCGTCGTCGGAATGGGGAGTATTTGTTACAATTACTTTCTCCTCTTCTTTTAAAGTGCTGATATAAAAAATTGCGCTTCCCAGTCCAATCAGTAAAAGGAGTGAGGCCGCGTATTTAAAATACAAAAAACGTTTTCGGCTAATTTGTTTGTGAACAATTTGTTGCCAAAGTTCCTGTTGTCTTTTCTTTGGTTGTTCAAATTCAGGTGAATGCAGGCAATCGACTAATTTTGCAGCAAGTCTGATCTCTTTTTCCTTTTCGGGTATACTTTCAATTAGTCGTTCAATATCTCCATGTGAAACGATTTCCCTAAAGTCGTCATCGAGAACGAAATCATCGGCAGTATATGTTTCTAAAAACTTTGTGTCCATATTTTTACTCTCTCCTACTATTATTAAAGAGAGAAAAATCGAAAAATCTGGACATGAAAAATGAACCTTTTTTGAAAAAAAATGGATCAGGCTTAAATGACGGGCGGTTTTTGAAAGATGTTCATATCCATAAAAAACACAACATCAGTGCAATTGCACCAAACGATACAGAAAAAAAAGGAAAATATTTCCATCTCTCCCCAGAATTTTTTCCGCTTCCATCCTGATGGTTTTTATGGAACGGTAAACGGTTTTATAACAAGATTCAACTGAAATATTCAATATTTCTGAAATCTCTTCGTAGGAGACCCCGTTATCAAATCGTAGAAAGATAATTTCCTGCTGCCTAGATGGCAGTTTTCTGATACATTCATAAACAACGGAATAGACCCGTTCAAGATTATCCGTATCGTTAAATCCACTGTCTTCATAACTTTTATAATATTCAAACTGTTCTTCCGGAATCTCTTCAGTTGGAATTGTATCTCTTTTTTTATCAATCTCTATGAATAGTTGTCGTCTGAATGAGCTAAGGAAGTATTTGGGCAAGTCTTCTACATCAGAAATATTCCTCCTGTATTTTATCAGGCTGATAAATAGATTTTGTATCGAATCTTCAACAACCTGAATATCTGATGTATGTTTCATTCCATAGGTAACCAGTTGATTATAGTAATGGAAATATACCTGGGCTAATGCATCCTGATCACCATCACGAATGAATTCATTCCAGACATTAATTGGACTGTTATTTTTCATCCGTAAATAATTAGTACTTAAAAATCTAAAATAAAAATTAGAAAAAGTGATGTTAATTGCTTATCTTCAAGTTGTTATAAACAAAGATTAATGCAAAAAACAATCACTTTCAGGATGAAAAATACGAATAAAAAATTGAATAGCCAATCAAAAGTTGTCAAGGCACAGGGCAAACGCATTTAAATTTTGAGTAAAGTTTCCCTGTATTTTTCGTTCTGTAAAGCTTTTGATCTTTTTCTCTTTTTGCTGGCTTTCCAATGTTGCTCGTTTACCAGCAAAGCCATGACTGTTTTTCGTATGGTGTTAAAATTCTGGGCGGCATAACCTTTTCTTTTTCTGGATTGATCTTCGCCAAAGACTACATCCAAAGTCCAATGCAGGTTGTTCTCGATAGCCCAGTGGTTGCGTGTCCAGGTGTTGAACTGTTTTGCCTGGGCTTCCAGACTTGATATGTAATATCTTGTTTGCCGGGAAGTTTCTCCGGTTGACTTGATAACCCTTTGAGAATCGATCCGGAAAATTGTTTTCAGCCCTTCCCATTGATCCGCGCCTTCGATCATCTCAAGGTTGCTGTACGCAGAGCATTCGCGGGTTTCGATCCGGCCATGCCCGCAATCAACATCTACATCGGAACTGATGGATTTATTGAACCGGATTGTATCCAGAAATACCTTCTTCGAGCGACGGCTGGTTGCCTTTGACTGCAAGAATATAATCGGCCCCCTGTTTTAATATTTTCGAGGCAATGTTCTTTTGGCAGCCCATTGCATCAATGGTCACGATGCACCCTTTGACATCCAGGAGAGAAAGCAGTTGGGGAATGGCCGTGATCTCGTTGCTTTTCTCCTGAGTGGCTACCTGTCCCAGGCACAGCCCGTTTTGGGTGGCGAAAGCAGAGACCACGTGTATCGCCGGATTGGTTAAATAATGGGAGTTGCACATGCGCTTGCCATCAATAGCAACCACCTCCTGGTCGCATTGAGCCCGCAAACTGTTGGCCCACTGGGAAAAACAGGCCGAAAACTCAACTGGGTCAATGGCCGAAAAAACCCGGTTAAGCGTGTCGTGCGAGGGAATGCCATAAACAAAAGAGCCGTACTTGCGCAACCAATGCTGCTGTTCCAGGCCAAAGTCCGCGATTTCCTCCCATTCGTCCATTCCGCACAAAACGGCGGACAGTACCAGCAACAGGATGTCATGCAACTGGTGCCGGAAATTACCCCTGTTTGTCCTTCTTGGTTCGCTCACCTTGCTGAAAATCTGGTGGAAAAGCGAACTCTTCCATGCTTCTGAAATTTGTTCTTCTGTCTTCTTATTAATATAGCAAAACTGGCAAATTTTTTATCCAATCATGTAACTAATCAACAGATATTTAGTATATTAGCAAAACGAAAGGCGGGCCATTTACAACATGCAAAACCCGCCTTTCAAAAATATTAATCATTCAAACATAATGAAGAGTTATGAGGAAACCAAGCTCCTCGGCAGGAGCTTATGGCTTAAACCAAACTTTTTTAAATGCGTTTGCCCTGGGATATTGAATCCTTAAGCGATCCTGAAGAAATCAAAAAACGTTACAAGCGGCTCCGCTGGTCTATATTTTTTTCGGCAACGATTGGGTATGGTTTGTATTATGTATGCCGACTGAGCCTGAATGTTATAAAAAAACCAATTGTCGATAGCGGGGTATTGTCCGAATCAGAACTGGGGATCATGGGATCCGCGTTGTTTGTAGCTTATGCTGTTGGGAAACTTGCCAACGGTTTTTTAGCCGACCGCAGTAATATCCGTCGGTTCCTGGCCATAGGGCTTTTTGTTTCAGCATTAGCCAACCTGCTCTTGGGATTTACCCATGCTTTTATTGTGTTTGTTGTTTTATGGGGAGTTAATGGCTGGACCCAGTCAATGGGGTCTCCAGCCTGTGTTGTCGGCCTTTCCCGCTGGTATAGCAACAAGGAACGGGGGACTTTTTACGGGTTGTGGAGCTCGAGCCACAACATCGGCGAGTCGCTCACTTTTATCGTGACGGCAATTATTGTAAGTTATTTTGGATGGCAGGCCGGGTTTATTGGCTCGGGTCTCATTGGAATACTGGGGGTCGTAATTATCCTTCTTTTCATGCGCGATACGCCCGGAAGCTGTGGTCTGCCTCCTATTGCTGAATACAAAGGCGAAGTTGCCCACCACTCAGAAAAAGAAGGGAAAAGTATTGGGGCATACCAGAAAGAAGCCATCCGCAACCCGGCCATCTGGATTCTTGCCCTTGCCAGCGCATTCATGTATATTTCGCGTTATGCAGTAAACAGCTGGGGCATCTTTTTCCTTCAGTCTGAAAAAGGATACACCACCATCGAAGCAAGTTCGGTGGTATCCATCAGTTCGGTTTGCGGTATCCTCGGGACGATCAGTTCCGGGTGGATATCAGATAGATTTTTTAAAGGAAGCCGGAATATCCCGGTACTGATTTATGGACTGATGAATGTTACCGGCCTATCTCTTTTCCTGCTTTCGCCTCAAGGGATGCCTTGGATTGACGCGGCAAGCATGGTTATTTTTGGAATTGCAATTGGAGCTTTGATTTGCTACCTCGGCGGGTTAATGGCAGTTGACATCGCCTCGAAAAAAGCATCGGGTGCTGCACTTGGGGTAATTGGCATGGCCAGCTACATTGGTGCGGCCATCCAGGACATCGTCAGCGGCTTTACCATTCAGGATAGTAAAACCATTACCAATGGCATTACCTCTTATGATTTTTCAACGGTAATGTGGTTTTGGATCGGGTCCGCAGCCTTGTCTGTCATTCTGACCCTGCTAATCTGGAATGCAAAAAAAGAGGAATAATCAGCATAAGAAGAAACAAAAAGATGAACCCCGAGTAGATATACAAATCGCATTCAGGATATCTCGAAGTAGAGAACGGGCAAGGATCAAATAAATGATTTTTAAGTGTTTTTCACTTTGGAACAATTGAGGGTTTAAATACGAATGGTACTGTACACAATTAAACTGAGCAAGGTTGAGGTCGAAGAACCCATAAGGTAATCAGCAAAGGGAGCCATACCTCACAAGCCTTTCGCGCAGCCTATATTTTACTAAACCGTGATAAAGGCGAATTTTCAAAAAACAGAAAGATCACAAATGCAGAAATCTGCAAGATTCTCAAAGTAGGTGAAAGGACGATAGATCGGTAAAGAAAAAGTTCATTGAAGAAGGATTTGAAAGTGTATTGGAACGACGGGCATCGCCGCAGAATTATACCAAAAAGGTCGATGGTGATATTGAAGCAAAATTGGTGACACTCTGTTGCAGTGAACCACCCAAAGGATTTGCCAAATGGTCACTGCGGCTGTTGGCCGATAAGATGGTAGAGTTGAATTATATTGACTATATCTCTCATGTAACAGTGAGAGAGGTTCTAAAAAAACGAACTTAAGCCTTGGAAAGTAAAAGGGTGGGTGATCCCGCCGGAACAAAGCAGCGAATTTGTGGCCAACATGGAGCATGTGCTGGATATATACAAGCTGCCGTACGATGAAGACTACCCGGTTGTATGTATGGACGAGTCACCCAAACAATTGATCGAGGAAGTAGCATCCACCCCGATCAGGCCCGGACAGGAAGCCCGGCTGGACTACGAATATATAAGACATGGGATGGTCAATATTTTTATGGCAAATGAACCGTTAAAGGGTAAAAGTTGGTTGAAATTACGGCATACAAAACAAAAAAGGACTGGGCAAAATTTATGAAGCGGGTAGCTGATGAGATGCACCCAACGGCGAAAAAGATAAGGCTGGTCATGGATAATTTCAAAACGCACGATGCCTCGGCTTTCTACGAGACATTTATCCCGGAAGAAGCCAAACGGCTATGGGACCGCTACGAATTTATTTATACCCCAAAACATGGGAGTTGGTTAAATATGGCAGAAATAGAGCTAAATGTACTGAACAAGCAATGTCTTAGCAGGAGAATCGATAAGATCGAAACGGTAAAAGAAGAAGTAAAAGCATGGCAAAAATCGAGAAATAATATGAATGCGAAAATCAACTGGCAATTCACCACAACTGAAGCGAGGGTCCTGTTTTCGTCAATGGGACACCTAAATTTCAATTTACAGTTTTGGATTGGATTATAATATCATATAGTTCCTGTTGCTCGCTATCCATTCTTAACATTCGAGCTTTGGTATCTTTCGAGTAGGGTAATTGATAAAGGATTTGGTACATATTGTGCGTTATTTCTTGTGCCCTTTTCAAACTAATGACCGATTTTTTGGCCTTGAGCAATCTTTCCAATTCGAGCATTACCGTATATGCAGTGAAACAGATGCAAATGTGGGCTTCGATCCTGTTATATAGCCGATGGTATATTGGACGTACCCTAAGATCGGTTTTGTTCATACGAAAAGCACGTTCAATAAACCATAAGTTCCTGTAATTTGCGATCACCTGTTTTGCCTGAAGGGCAGTGTTGGTCAAGTATCCTTTTATGCCATCCCAGGCGGCATCGGCATTGAACTTTTCCAAATCAATAGAGATGGTAACTATCCCTTCCATCTTTAAATACTTGTTGTATCCCTTGTTGTTGATGTTTGATTTGGTCAGTTTTCCGCTGTTCAGGCGCTTGGTCAGCCTGTCCAATCCACGTTTGCGGTTATGGGCATCTTTGGACATCCGCTTGTTTGTCCGGGACAAAACCAACCGGGTGGCCCCTGTTTTCTTTATCGTCCGCACATCACCGTCTTTTAAATCAAAGGCAAGAATCTTTTGCTTGATCAAGTCGTTTTCGTTTTTGGGGCGTGCCCCAAGGATATATTCATACCCGTTCTCTTCCAATGCCAAGATGTTTTTCTTAGACAAAAGGCCAGAATCGGCAATGACAACGGGTTTTCCAAGGTTATACCGCTCTTCCATGCGTTGCAGTACCGGGATAAAAGTATTTCCCTCGAAAATATTCCCTTCAAACAGTTCATAACCGATGGGGTTCCCGCCCTGGCCAACCAACAAGCCAAGAAAAATCTGGGGGCATTGATGTTTGCCGTCCTTTGAGAAACCGGTTTTCCGAAGATCGTCTTCGTCGCTTGATTCAAAATAGAGCGTGGTCATGTCGTAGAAAACCACATCGATCTTCCCTCCCAGCACACGAAGCGTATGGGAATAGGAGATATCTTCCACCTGCTTTTTTATGTCGGGGATCCCATCTGGTTGGCTTTCCACTGCCTCCCTGCGGAAGCACAGGTTGTCCAGAAACCGGTAAATCTTACTGATGTTATAGACAACGCCTTGATAACGGAAAAGGTAATCGATCGTTTTCAGCTTGCTGCCCGGATTAAACAGCCGGGTTATAACCAGGTGCCGGAACAACTCATTGTGGATACGGCCATAGCCGATCCGGTCATAAAGTGTCCCAAATATGATTTCAGGGCCTATGACTTGTATCTGTGAGTTGGAAATGGTTGATAGGAAGTCCTCCAGCTTGATTTCATCTTCATCCTCAAAAAGAGACCTGTTTGTTCCGGTAAGTTCGCGTACATGTTGGCGAGCTTTCTCTTCTAAACGGACAACTTCCGCCTCGGTCCTCCCTGCACCCAAACTTTTGATTACCCGGTAACGCCCATGGCTCTTGTCAACAACCTGGACACTGACCGATCCCGTTTTATTTGCTTTGCGACGAACAAACATGCAACAAAAATAGCCATGGGACACCCAAAATCAAAATAAAACAAGCCTATTTTATTCTGCTTCAATTAGATATAAATTATCGGAAAAAAAGTGACGAAAACAGGAAAAGTCTGCTTCCTTTGCTGACCGGAAAGGAAAACAACCGGCACGAACTGATATTTGCAAGCCACACCGGCGATGGCGCAATTAACCAGGCGCCGATGAGGATGATCCGCAGCAGTCGTTACAAATACATCCTCAACCTGGCGCCCGACCTGCTTTATAATACACACATTAACCTGGCAAAAGATCACGATGGCGGCCGCCAGTACTGGCCCTCCTGGTTAAACCGCTCGTTTGCCGACGAACATGCCTCGGCTGTTCTGTGGAGGTATCATCATCGTCCGGACGAAGAACTGTACGATATCCTGTCAGATCCGAACGAGCTGCACAACCTGGCTTCCAATCCCTCTTACGAAAGTATCATGAATGATTTTCGGTCGCGGATGACCGGGTGGAGAGTCCGGCAGGGAGATACCGAAACGGGAGTTTATACCGAGACCCGGAACCCAGGTGAAGGTTTGCAATACATCTTCAA
Source organism: Gaoshiqia sp. US2 (assembly GCF_059705485.1). Lineage (NCBI taxonomy): Bacteria > Pseudomonadati > Bacteroidota > Bacteroidia > Marinilabiliales > Prolixibacteraceae > Gaoshiqia > Gaoshiqia sp. US2. The sequence continues at coordinate 405,867 of NZ_AP048550.1, forward strand.
ATGATTTTATTTTTATGAAACATTCGCTACTCGTCATGACCGAGTTGTTCGGCCAGCCCGATGAGAATTCCTTCGGGACCGCGGATGTAGCAAAGCCGGTACGAGTCTTCGTACTGAACCACCTCGCCGACGAGCTGCGCGCCATGCTTGCCGAGCCTGGATACCATCTCGTCAATGTCTTCAACAGTGAACATGACGCGTAAGTAGCCAAGAGCGTTCACCGGGGCGTTCCGATGATCGGCAATTACAGGCGGGGTGAGAAATCGCGAAATCTCGAGCCGGCTGTGGCCATCGGGGGTCACCATCATGGCAATCTCGACATGCTGGGAGCCCAGTCCGGTGACACGCCCGGCCCATTCTCCTTCGATTGTGACCCGCCCTTCGAGCGTCATGCCAAGCTCGGCGAAAAAAGCGATGGCCTCATTGAGGGATTCTACCACGATGTCGACATTGTCCATCCGAACTAATTCATTCTTTTTCATCGTTTTATCTCCTTCTGAACTAAAAGTATATAAACCTTCCTCAATTAAGTTTACGTCTAAGCGTTTCTGTCATAAAATTACCCGGTAGCTTAGCCAGCCCGTTCAATGTTCAGTGCATGTAAATATACAAATTAAGGGTTTACTGTCATTTCTGTTATCTTCCTCCTCTCCCCTGCAACCCGCCGTCAGCTCTTGCCGGGCGCTGCATGTTTTACGGAGAGAGGGTTATTATAGCAGGCGCTTCTATCTGCCAGGTTTGCTTGCAGGTTTTATTGTCAGTTTTTTATCTTTAAGAATGAACAAGATCCAAACCCATATAAAGAAAGCTAGGACAAATGAAATCATTGTATTCTTATAAAGTAAATCCTTCGCAACTTCGTTTGTTTGAATTTCTGCCAACGATTGGTTAAAGGTCAGTCCTTCGTTAACGAGCAATACAATAATTGTTGTAATGTTGGCAATTAAGATGCATGCCATGTTTGAAAGAACAATGACATACTTTGTTAATTTGCCGCGTCGTCCTTTAAAATAATCATAACCTTTAAGGCCCAGGAATGCGATTACAATTGCCATGGCAGAAGCAAGTCTTTCCAAATAAACGGCAACTAACACCCAAGCAATTATTCCGGGAATTGAAAAGAGGACAGAACCAAAAAATCCTGTCAGATAATTTTTCTCTTCCAAAAATTTTTCTCTTTCAATCTCGTAGTAATTGGTCTCTGTTTGGCGAAAGCATGAATTACAAAGTAATACCCCGCTGTCATTCAGCTCATAATACCAGATATCGTCTTTTGCTCCGCAGTTGTGACATTTGTTTTGTTCGGGAATACTAAGTTTTTTAAATATGTCCACCAAAAAGTCAAACAACGAGTATACGGTCTTGAGTTTTGTAAAAGTCAGGTTTTCGAGGAACTGAAAAAAAATGTCATGGTCTCCGATTTCAAAGCTTGAGAACTTTAAAGATTTCTTATTGGCTTCCAACTTTGTTTTGATTTGTAATTTTTGTTCTTCGGTTAAGATGTCGGTTGTCGCAGTCACGTACTTGAATTGAGGATTGCTTAATAAACTTCCGTCGCCTACGTTAAAAAAGTAACCTTTGTAAAGTCCAAATACACCGTTCTTTGTTTTGTGCCAGTCAAGTTCTCTGGCTATTTTTTTAGCTTTTGGAAAAATCATACTTGTCTGTATTTTAGCATTTGTCGTTTGGGTACTGCCCGTTCAAAAATGATTGACCGTAAATGTACAAATTTATTCTCCTCCTCATTCCATTCTCCCGCCAACTGCTTCTGCCGGTCGCTGCATACGGTAATAGCTCCTGGTTATTAGGCACAGATATTTTATTTCTGAGATATAAAACGCTCGATTGCCTGATTAAACGCGTTCATTTCTAAATACATCTTTTTTACACCGGCTGGTACGGGTCTGTGCCCCATGTCTTGTTTTGAAAAAGCAAAAATTTGCCCTGATGCGCAAGGCACAAATTGTAAATTTGCGCCAACGGAGGTGTCTTCCCACCCCCGATCTCCCGTTAGACTGTGAATCTGCCTCCCCCGCTGCGCGGGTACTCCCCGACCGGAGGAGAAATCCAGGCAAAGCCTCCGGTGTCAGGAAAAAGATCCCGTGAATTCTAGCTCTACCTGGCCAAAGTCTCTGAAGCAGAGAAAATAATTTCCGCCTCCCTGGTTATTTTTAAAATATCTTTCAGGAATGTAGTAAATCACTTTTCTGATTCAACAAAATTCTTATTTTTGTGTAAGTTAGTATATTTTAACAATTGTGTTAAAAATATTAAAATACAAGGGGGACTTATTAAAACATTCCACAGGAACATCAGATCAGCAAGGGGAACGATCTTATGTTTTAATATTCCGATTATTTAACAAAAACTGACTTTAGAAGAGAGAAGTCTTAATACGTTTTTTAAAAATTGTTTAAAATTATTTCTATGAAAAAAATCACATTACTACTTGCAATTTTTGCAATTGGTTTGCAGTCGGTACTGGCTCAAACCAAGGAAATTACAGGTGCTGTAACTTCTGCGGACGACGGGAGTCCAATTCCCGGTGTTGCAGTATCGGTAAAAGGTACGACCATGGGTACCATCACTGATATCAGTGGTAACTTCCGGCTGCGTATTCCGCAAGACGCGCAAACGCTGGTATTCTCTTTCGTAGGTCTGGCAACCCAGGAAATTACAATTGGCGACCGTACCTTCATTAGTGTTGTTATGGAAAGTGATGCTGTGAATGTAGAAGAAGTCATGGTTGTTGCATATGGAACAGCGAAAAAGGCGTCTTTCACTGGATCAGCTGCAACCATCAAAAACGAAACACTTCAAAAACGGACTGTTGCCAGTGTAACGAAAGCTCTCGACGGAACAGTTGCCGGGATTCAGAGTACTTCAGGGGGAGGACAACCTGGATCCAATGCCAGCGTAATCATTCGTGGTTTTGGTTCAATCAATGCCAGTAACTCACCATTATACGTTGTCGATGGAATTCCGTACGATGGTGCATTAAATGCCATTAACCCCAATGATATTGAGACTGTCACCGTTCTAAAAGATGCTTCGGCTGCTTCATTGTATGGTTCGCGGGCTGCTAATGGGGTTGTGATGATCACAACGAAAAAGGGTCTGGAACGGGGAGACACAAAACCGGTTATTAATCTAAAAGCATCATGGGGCGTTGCTTCCCGGGCAATAAAACCTTATGATACCGTAGATGAAAAAGGTTTCATGGAGGTGATGTATGATGCCTACAAAAATGATTTGATTTATGAAGAAGGTATGGCGCCATCTGCTGCCGCAGTCGAAGCACTTAACCGGATGGGATCTGCATCGGCCGGATTCTTGGGTTCTGGTCAAAGATACAATCCGTTTAACTATCCTGTCACAGAATTGATCGATCCGACCACCGGAAAGGTTCGTTCAGATGCCCGTTTATTATACAGTGAAAGCTGGTTGGATGAAATAACTGCCGACAACCCATTGCGTCAGGAATATCAACTACAGGTTCAAGGAGGAAATGCTGAGAAAACAAAATATATGACCTCTCTTAGCTATTTAAGCGAAGAAGGTTTATTAAAAACAACTGCATTCGACCGTATCGGTGGCCGTGTTAGCGTTGATCATAAACTGACAGATTGGGCAAAGTCAGGTTTAACGGCCAACTTCAGCCAAACAAAAAGCAACTACGCTTATGGCACCGGATCACAAACGGCTAATGTTTGGTACTCTGCCCAGTTTATGGGGCCTATCTATCCTGTTTATCTAAAAGACGCAGAAGGAAAAGATGTTTATGATGCTTTAGGTGCCAAACAATTTGACTATGGTATTTCCCGTCCGGGTGGCGCTCAGCCCAACTGGAACTCAATTGCTACTTTATACGACGACAAGGCAGAACTGGTATCTGACGGAGTTGGCGGACGTACATTCTTTGAGTTGGCCCCTGTTGACGGTCCGCTAAAAGGATTAAAATTTACCACCAATCTTGGTTTTGACTATACTACCCAAAACCGGATGGTTTACTACAATCCCTATAACGGTAATGCCTCTTCGACCAACGGGCGCCTGACAAAATCAAACAGCCGTACCATGAGTTATACGTTCAACCAATTATTGAATTACGTAAAAAAAGTAAATGATTGGGAATTTGATGTATTAGCTGGTCATGAATATTATGCTTATAAATATAATTACCTGACAGCTCAAAAAACAGGTTTCCCCTTTGGAGGTTTGTATGAATTGGCAGCCGCTTCAACCATTGCCGATGCTAACTCTTTCGAAGATAACTACAAAATTGAATCATACTTGAGTCGAATCAACGTTAACTTCCGCGAAAAGATCTATTTAAGCGCCAGTTATCGTACTGACGGTTCCTCTCGCTTCCATGAAGATGCCCGTTGGGGAGACTTCTGGTCAGTTGGCGCCAGCTGGAGAATAAGTGAAGAATCATTCATGGATTCATTCGACTTCATTGATAACCTAACACTAAAGGCCAGTTATGGAGAATCGGGTAACGACAACCTGTTAGACAGTGACGGCAACCGGATTCTATATGCCTGGCAGTCCCTTTACGACCTGGGGTACCCGAATGCTAATATGAGTGGCGCTGTCATTTCCTCGTTGGAGAATAAAAGCCTGAAATGGGAAAAGAATAAAAGTTTGAATATTGGCTTTGAAACCCGATTATTCAGTCGCCTTGATGTTAGTTTAGATTATTACGAAAAAAAGACTTCTGATTTGTTGATGGAAGAACCAATGGCTCTTTCTACCGGTTTTGCTTCGTTCCTCAACAATGTGGGGGTTATGAAAAATTCAGGTGTTGAATTTAATATTGGTACCGACCTGATCAAAACCAACGATTTTGAATGGAGAATCAATCTGTTAGGAACAACGAATAAAAATGAAGTCCTTGAACTGGCCGGTGGTAAAGAAGAAATGACTACCGCTAACTACATTACCAAGGTTGGCGAGACTCTCAATTCTTTCTATGTGGCTAAATCAGCAGGGGTAGACCCCTTAACCGGTGTTCAACTTTACTATGGACTCGATGCCGATAAGAATGAGTATGTGACCAGCGACATCAACGTTGCTGCAAATAGCCGTCAGATCGCCGGAAGCCGTATTCCTGACATTTACGGCTCAATTACAAATGATTTCAAAATCATGAAACATTTTGATCTGTATGTATTAACAACGTATTCAATCGGTGGAAAAGTACTCGAGGGCATGTACTCCGGATTAATGAAACCGATGTATCCGGGAACATCATTCCATTCGCATATCGAAAGGAGATGGAGAGAACCGGGAGATATTACAGACGTTCCCAGGGCAAAGGTAAATAGCACCGACCGGATAACCGATCGTTATTTGGTAGATGCATCCTATTTCTCCATTAAAAACATAACCTTTGGATACACACTACCTCAGCGGTATGCCCGGAAAGCTAGTTTTGAGTCAGTCCGCGTATTTGTAACCGGCGATAACCTGAAACTTTTCTCTCACCTTGACGGAATGGATCCTCAGTATAACTTCACCGGAGGTGTTGATTATGTTTACTCTCCGAACAGGACTATTTCATTAGGTATCGATATTAAATTTTAACCACAGGAAAGAATTATAAGTATGAAAAAGTATATAAGTCTATTATTAATAGTTGGAATCATTGTATTTAGCTTCTCTTCCTGCCAGGATGAGTTGGATACTTTTCCAACGGAAAGTGTTGGTGGGCCAACCATATTCACCGATGTTGACGGCGCCTTTGTTGCACTTAACGGATTATACCGGTTAATGTATTCCACCGGATGGCAGGCAACAGGCAACCACCATCAAAACTTTGGTGTAAAATCTCAGGTACTCACAGCAGAACTTATGGGTGATGATTTTGTTCAGATGGCCCAAGGTAGCGGTTGGTTCTGGTACGATTACACATTTAATGTCCGCACACGTTACACAGCCTCAACCTGGAGGTCATATGCTACCTGGAATTATTATTACAAGCTGATCTCCAATGCAAACAATATCATTGCAAATGAAGATGTGATTACAGGCGATCCGAAACGGATCAATTCAGTTATCGGCCAAGCCTACGCCCTGCGCGCCATGAGTTATTTTGAACTGGCTCAATTCTTCCAGCAAACATATGTCGGAAATGAGAATGCTCCCGGCGTTCCTCTTTATACCGAACCTTCAACACCAGAAACTGAAGGTAAACCCAGAGGAACCCTAACAGACGTATATAATCAAATCAATGATGATATTACAAAAGCAATTGAATTGCTTGATGATGCACCTGCTCAAGAACACAAATCGCATATCGACTACTATGTAGCCAATGCGCTTGCTGCCCGTATTTATTCTGTTCAGGAAAGATGGACAGATGCTGAGAATGCAGCAAAAGAAGCGTTGTCGAAATATGGTTCTATCAGCGGAGCAGTTGCTGAAAATTCTACATTAGTAAGCGGATTTAACTCGTTAACAGGAATCAGCACGGTGATGTGGGGAGCTGAAGTTATTGAAGATCAAGCCGGTATTTATGCCAGTTTTTTCTCGCATATGGATGCCCGTATTGCTGTAGGACGTTATGCCAGAACCTCGCGTAAAGCAATCAGCACCTTCCTCTATACCCAGATCGGTAGTTCTGATATTCGGAAACAATGGTGGAGAGCCCCTGATTTCCCGGTTGGCGCTGACCCGACAATAGGAGACTCCATTGCTTACAATCAGATCAAATTCAGATACGTAACTCCCGGTGTTGAAGCCGCAGATTACATTTATATCAGGGCAGAGGAGGCCTTGCTAACATTAGCTGAAGCCCAGTGTCGTCTGAAAAAATACGGCGAAGCAAGGACTACACTTACAGCATTAGGTTTAAAACGTGACCCGAATTACGAAACACGTTTAGGTACTGTTTCTGATTCAGACATACTTACGGTCGATGCTAATCAGACACAATCGGCTGTTTCTCCTGTTACCTTGCTTGACGAAATTATCATGCAACGTCGCATTGAGCTTTGGGGCGAATTTGGACGTCTATTTGACATCCAGCGCTTAAAGATAGGTTTCACCCGGAAATTTGCAGGAAGCAACCACCCCACTGGAGCTCAGGAAAATACAACGAACAGAAACTTCTCGAAAGCCAGTAAGGAATTTATTATGACCATTCCTCAGGCTGAATTTGACGGCAATGTAAATATGAGTAGTGAAGATCAGAACCCAATGTAGAAACGATTAAAGAAATCAGACGATGAAAAAATTAATATATCTTTTAATTATCGTTATCGGAACCGGTCTCTTGTTACCCTCCTGCGATAAAGATCAGGAAGGTTCAACATATATCCCCTCCGATTTTGAAAATGGATTAACCTTTCAGGTAGCAACTTCCAGCGTTGCTATTCAGCCTGAAGACCCCGAGTCATTAACTATATCTGTCTACCGGATTAATCCAACAGGTTCATTCTCAGCAAATTTTGACGTTACAATTTCTGATGAAAACGTATTTTCGACAAGTACTGCATCGGTAAATTTTGCTGTAGGAGAAACCGAAACCAATATCGTGATTGACTTTGACTATGAGACAATGCAGTTCAACACCGATTATGTGATTGACATTGAACTTAGCACTGAGTCAAAAAACTATATTCCGGAACACACGCTAAATGGTACAACCGTTGCTGCCGCTAAAAAGTTAATAACGACAACCAAATTAAACGTTACCAAGGCGCTCACCTGGACTAATATCGGTAAAGTATATTGGATATCGGAATGGTGGGAAGACGAAGGTTTGCGGAATATTTGGCGGGCCGATCAAATAGAAGCATACCGGGTTGAAGACATTTTTTTTGTTGATAATGGAAAAATGTTTGAGTTTACGGTAGCTGCAGATGGCTCAATATCAGCGGTTCCATCGCAGGAAATTTGGTTTTATTCTTCATACAGCGCCTGGGTTTGCGCCGAAAATATCTCAGGAACAAAAGTAGGTAATACCTTCAATATCCTTGTTGGCAGATATTACATGCCAAATGTTGGTGGATGGAATGGTCCATGGAAAGAAACCGGAATTTTGCAAGATTAATTGCGACATATATTTTCTTATAAAAAGAGGCTGACACAATGGGGTTCAGCCTCTTTTTTTACAATTCTTCCATATTCAGAAAATAATTGGTCATCATAAACAGATTAGTTAACTTTGGATAAAACATTATCCTAACCTGCAATGAAGACAACAACAACTTTACTCTTTGTATTATTCCTTTTTTTACCGGCTTACCTGGCTGCTCAGGGTCTGAAGAGTTTTCAACTCAATAACGGCCTCACGGTTTTTGTGTGGGAAGATGCCACTCAACCTGACATTTTTGGCATGGTTAGCGTGAAAACCGGTTCGGTAAACGATCCGGCCGAATTTACCGGTCTGGCACACTACCTGGAACATTTGATGTTTAAAGGGACCAACCGCATCGGTTCGCTGGATTGGAATAAAGAACAGGCCGTGTATGAGCAAATTATTGCCAAATATGATGAACGCGCCCTTGAAACCGACCCGGCAAAAAAAGCCGCGATAGACCGGGAAATTAACCGGCTGACCGTGGAGCAATCACAGATCAGCCTGCCAAATGAATTTTCAAACCTTGTTGAATCGATTGGCGGTACCGGTTTAAATGCCGGAACATCATACGATTACACGGTTTACCTCAATGCCTTCCCGAAAAATCAGCTCGAGAAATGGCTCGACTTATACTCCGTGCGTTTAATGAATCCCGTATTCCGGACCTTTCAAACGGAGCTGGAAACAGTGTATGAGGAGTACAACATGTACATGGACAACCGCATGAGGCAAACCAGCAACTTCATCCTCGAACAAGCTTTTCCCGGCCATCCGTATGCCCGCCCGATTATCGGACTCGGAGATCACCTGAAAAATCCGCAGATCAGCAAACTGATTGAATTCTATAACAACTGGTATGTTCCCGAAAATATGGCTCTCATCCTGGTGGGAGATCTGAAGACCGAAGAACTGGTTCAACTGATTAATCGTAAATTCGGACGCCTTCCGGCGGTTTCAGTCCCCGAAAAGCCAACCTATGTAAAGGAAGAACTGAAAGGGAGAAAACAAGTAACTGCAACAGTAGGACAATTTCCAAGAGCTGTTCTTATTTATAATGGTGTAGCTTCCGGCCACAAAGACAAGATTGCGCTCGAAATCGTCGGCGAAATGCTTTCGAACCGAAACAAAACCGGTTTGTTGGATAAATTAAGTCTCGACGGCGATCTGATGTATGCCTCGGCCAGCCTAGCTTCATTTGCCGACATGGGACGTTTTATCATCGAAGCGGTTCCGGCATTCGATTACAACCAGCGCCGTTTTGAGTCGCACCGTATGGTAGAACGAATGTTGCTTGACCAGTTAAAAAAACTGGCCGATGGCCAGATTGAAGACTGGTTACTGGAATCGGTGAAAAACAACATGATCAGAACCTATGATCTGATGCTGGAATCATCGCGGGGAAAAGCCAACGTGCTGTCGAATGCTTTTGTTTCAGACCAGGGAATTGACCAGGTCCTCGATTACGAAGAACTCGTCCAATCGGTGAGTATGGACGACATTAACCGGGTGCTGAAAGAGTTCCTCAATAACAATTACCTGGCCCTGCATATCAGCGAAGGGAAAAATGCAAAAACAGAAAAAATCAGCAAGCCGAAATTCGAACATACTGTTGATATGGCCCTGAACGAAAAGTCGCTTTACGCCTCTTGGCTGCAAAATGTTCCTACCAGTGAGTTAGAGGTAAACTATGCCGATTTTAACGACGTAACCATTAAACCGGTAAACGAAAAATCACAACTCTTCTATTATCCCAATCCGGCAAACCAGGTATTCAGCATGACCATTAAGTACGGCATTGGCGAACGGGAACTCCCCAAATTGGCTTATGCCACGCAATTAATGAACAATGCCGGCGTATTGGCAGCTTTCGACCCGCAGGAATTCCGCAGCGCTTTAAGCCAGCTTAACGCCGTTTGCTCTTACAGTTCGGACGACGATTACACTTATGTGCGCGTGGAAGGGACAGAGGAACAACTCAGCCTTATTTGCAACCTGATTACGCGCCAGATACTTATGCCAAAACTGGATGAGAAACAATTGAATAACCTGAAAGGACAGCTCGTCCAGGCAAGGCGGATTGAAAAAGAAGAGCCGGACGCCATGCAGGACGCCCTGAGCCAATATATCCGCTACCAGGACCGTTCCGATTATATAAACCGGATAAGTGAATCAGAGGTTACCGGCCTGACCATTTCAGAATTGACGGGTGAATTTCAACGCGCAACCGACTATGCGGCAGAAATTCATTATACCGGTAAGTTGTCATTTGACGAGGTGTACGATATTTTAAGCAAGAACCTGCCCTTAAAGGCGAACGAACTCGACAGCCGTTCTCCGCAGGTAAAAGAACCTGTCAATTACAAGGAAAGCAAAATCTTTTTTCTGCCAAATTCGGATGTACAGCAAAGCCGGATTGTTTTTTATGCCGAAGGGCCGGTGTTCTCGCCCGGAAACCACCCGCAATTGTATGCCTTTAACCAATATTTTGGAGGCGGTTTTGGCGGTTTGGTCATGACGGAGATCCGCGAAAAGAATTCGATGGCCTATACCGCCACCGGTACATTGGTCACTCCCCCTTTAACAGAAAATAAATCCTACTTCAGCGGGTTTATTGGCACACAAGGCGACAAAACGGTTGAGGCTGTTGAACTGTACATGAAACTACTGACTAATATGCCTGAAAATCCGGATCGGATGGGGAACATTCAAAGCTTTATCCGACAAGCTCTCATGACCCGGCAACCAGGGTTCAGGAATGCCAGTCAAACCTACGAATCATGGAAACGCCAGGGATATTCAACCGACCCGGCACAAACCATCATTCCGGCAATCGATCGGATGACCTTCAACGATATTGTGAAATTTTATACAGAGAATTTGAAAAACAGCCCGGTGGTCATCGGCATCGTGGGCGATCCGCGCCAGATCGACCTGAAAGCCCTGGAGAAGTTCGGTCCGGTTGAGCGGATAAATACGGCAAAAATTTTCAAGTAAGCCAAATAAGGATCATATGAAACAGATGCTACTGATTTATTTTCTCCGACACGGCCGTTACGGCAACAACCGGTTCAACCGGTTCGAAGCTTAAGCAAAGTTTATCCGGCTTTTCCTTCATCCGGCAGGTGTTCGGGTTATGTTGCACGTACTGCAATACCCGGGTAAATGTTTCCGACTGGTAGTAAGCCGACTGCTGGTCGGAAATAAAATAGCAAAACATCTTTTTGTTTTTCAGGACGTCGTTTAAAAAAGAAGGGTCCACTATGGAATATGTTTTACAGGTTAATGACTTTTCCGGCTATTTTTTGAAGCTCGATGATGTCGATCATGGTTCCGGCAATGCCCACTTCTACCCGATCGGTTAAGCCAAAATAGTTCAGACAGGTTTTGCAGGCAAGCAGTTTAACTCCTTTCTGCTCAATTGTTTTAAGAATATCGACAACGGGGGATCCGGTACAAATTAGTTTTACTCCGCCATTGTAAAAGGCAATAACTTTGGGCAATTCGCTTTCCTCGTTTAACAGCCTCAGGTAGTTTGTAAACAACTGAAGGCCCAGGGTTTCGTCGCCTGTTCCCATGCCGTATTGTGTAATCTGAAGTAATACGTTTTTAAAGTCTTTCATATAGATGCGCATATTGTGTCACGGGCAACAAAGATAGCAGTAAACACCGGCAAGCTGAACGGCAGATGAACGATTTTTGCCGGAAATAAAGCTACTGCTTCCGTTTTATCCGGGAACCAAACCTGTTTTTCCCGGTTATTGGTCAACCGATAAACAGATGGTGCGAAATTTGTTATGAATGGCGGGAAAAACTGAATTCTGAAACCCGTGATAAATTTTGAGCGTAATTTTATGAAATCTTAATCCACATGAAAATGAAAACAAACAATCTGATTCTGATTATTAGCGTATTTGCCTTAATAACCAGCTCATGCAACCCATTTTACCAGTGCGGACAGGCCAGGCCGGAGAAAAAGCTTCTGGTGTCGAAGCGGGTCAACGCGGTGATCGATGAACGAGATAACCTGTGTCAAACACTCGATCAGAAAGAACGCGAGATTAATTCGCTGAATAAAAATATCTCGGATCTGAACGGAGAAATTGCCAACCTCAACCAGTCAGTTAAAGACATTGAACGCAGGTATAACGACCTGGTTGGAGAAAATCTTTCGCAGTCGGAACAATTTAATATGGCGCTGAAACAAAAGTCGGACGAGCTGGCAGCAAAAGAAAAGCTGATTGAAGAAAGAGAACGGGCATTAAACGAGCTTCAGCAAGTGATTGCACGGCAGGATTCGATTACCCGACGGTTGAACGATATTTTGCGAAACGCCTTGTTGGGTTTTCAATCGGATGAACTTTCGGTGGAAATTAAAAACGGAAAAGTTTATGTTTCCATGTCGGATAAGCTCTTGTTCAAATCGGGCAGCGCTGCCATCGAATCCAAAGGAAAGGAAGCCATCAAGCTTTTGGCCGATGTGCTGGATAAAAACCGCGACATCGACATTCTTGTTGAAGGGCACACCGACAGCATTCCTATCCGTACCGCTGTTTACCGCGATAACTGGGACTTGAGCGTAGCCCGCGCCACCTCCATTGTGCGGATTCTGACCGACGAGTACAAAATTACCCCCACCCGCTTAACCGCATCGGGCAAAGGAGAATATGCACCCAAAGCTTCCAACAAAACCCCCGAAGGAAGGGCCGTCAACCGGCGGACAGAGATTATCCTGTCGCCAAAACTCGAAGAAATTATGCAGTTGCTGAAAACGAACTAAAGCAAATCAGCCCGGCAGAAAATCTTGTCAGAGATTGGGCTCTTACCAACAGGTAAGCCTGGTATAACCAGATTTTCTGCCGGGTTTCTTATGACATTAATCAACCAGCTACCTTATTGTTTCACCAGTTTAATTTTGTCCGCAAATTCTCCCTGCCTGATGGTAAGCAGGTATATTCCGGGCAACAGGTTATCGCCGAAAGTAAACAACTGCCTCTTCGTCCCGGTCAGTTCAATCATCACCCTCCCGGGCATGTCCATCACCGACAGTTTAATTATTTCAGCCGAATTACTTTCAACCTGAACATTAAAATTCGCTGAACTTGGATTTGGCCATAATTTTACATGAAATGGTAAAGTAAGCGGGTTGTCTTCTGTTTTAGCCGACTTGGAAGTTGAAGCGTCGGTTTTAGTCAATATTTCAACTGTACCAATCTTTCTCGCCCGGTTCCGCTGATCGTGCGGAATGGTTACCAGGGCTGACTCAAAGGCATAATTATAAGATGCATCATGGCACACAAAATAAATGTAATACGACCTGTCCTCTCCGAAACCGGTTCGTTCGGCCCTTAAAAGCACCTGGTGTTCGTTTAGGATCTCCCAAACGTCCGTACGCCCGGCACCCGTCGTGATAGAATCCTGATTGCTGAATACATAAATTTCGGGAATAATCATTGTGTCGCAATTATCTGAAATCGTGTAATTCAGGTTTAAAAGCGCCATCTGATGGTTTGGCGGCCACGGCGATTCAAAAACAGCTGTAAAGTTTTCAATCACCGGCGGTTCGATATCGTAAACAAAAACATCGGAACTGCATGCCGACAGTTTACCGGTTGAGTCTGACAGGATTTCACATAAGCGCCGCACAAACCCGGCGAACTGGCAGCCCATAGCTGCTCCGGACATTCAATCCGGCATTCGGTCGACTCAAAGAAGTATTCTCCCGAATACAGGTTAAACGTTACCTGATAATTACCGGCAGGAACCGGGATATTGGGCCCCCCCTGATAACCGTATCCCGAAGGAAATGTGTAATTTCCCCAGTTCACATTCCAGGAATCGTCCTGCCTGAATTTAGCCGAACCATGAAAAAACAGCTGATTTGACAGGGAATAGGTCACGCCGTCGGTCGTATTCATGTCCACATCCGTATTCCAGTCGAAAAAAGGAGAGACTGCTGTTCCGATAATTCCGATACTTGGGTACAACCCCAGGTCTTCCAGAAAGATGTGATCAAAATACATCCCCACAGCTGAACCACCCACTTCAAAACTGAGTTTGTGGGAATCAAAAATGCTGTCTGCCTGAAAATCGACCGACTTGATTTGCCATTCAATTGTTGCATTCTGATAATAACTTTCGTATCCGACCAGATTGGTCCCACCGTTTCCTTCTTCACCCAGAAAAAGGCCAAACCACCGGCCGGCATCCGCCTTTACCGCAAAGGACAAGCGATACCAATGCCCTAACGTAAGCGGGAAATCCCTTTGAATTAACTGAATTTCCCACATTTCAAGGCCTCCATCACTTATTTGCAGGCGACAGGTTCCGTCAGTTACGGTTGCGTTTACTGCAGCAACATCAGACTGCCAAAAGCTCCATACATTGGAAGCGCAGTTTCCGTTTATACAAGGTAAAATTTCGGTGGTCGTGCTAAAGTCGCCATCGGTTAAGATGTTTTGGGCCTAACTAAAATTAAAGGCCATAAACATAATCCCCAGAATGAGTGGTGTAAAGATTTTTGATTTCATTGGTTTTTTTGATTTCTGATCCGGGACATCAATGTATACACGTACCTGAATTAATTTTTACATCCAGTAAGAAGATCGGATTAAAAATCCGGATTGAATCTGAACTGCCTGCGCATTCAGTTGAAAGTGCGGAAAAAAGTTTCATTCGTATCGAAAGCAGAGGTTGATTCGGCTGAGGATCATGATGCGATACGAAAATGTACCTGCAAACTGAATGAACGCCAATCAGATAAGGTAATAAAATAAGCACATACAAATCAATCCGTTATATCCCTGATTTTTTTCGTCTTTTTCGGTCCGGAGAGATAAAAGGATTGATTCGGAGAAATTGTATCCACAAAAAAAGGGCCGCCAAAGCGAACCCTTTTAACTAATAAACCAACTAAACCTAAACTAACCTGAATCTTATCTGCTTATGTAAATTTTATATTCCCAAGAAAGAAGTTCGACATTCACCTTCTCTCCGCTAACCAACTTATCTTTTCCTAACCAATCTTCAAACTCATCGTGAACATCGAACTCAACCAATCCAACAAGCGGATCGGGTGAAAGGTTCATCATGATAACCAAAACATTATTATTTTTTTCACGAACATATGCCAACAACCGGTCATCGTGACTGGTTTCGAGAAACCGGATGTCGCTGCCAGCCAAACCATTCCAAAGGGCAGGGTTATTTGTTTTCAGGCTAACCAGATTTTTATAAAAATCCTGTTTTTTTAAATCCGACCAGTCAATTTCATCTTTTTCAAAAAATAACAGGCGTTTGTCGAGTCCGGCTTCCTGTCCGCTGTAAATTAACGGAATGCCCGGCACGGTAAACGAAAACACAGCAAAAGCATCGGCGGCAGCGCCCATTCGTTCGTTAAGGGTGCCAGCCCACGAGTTTTCGTCGTGGTTGGTGATAAACTGCATCGGGAATGAACCTGCTGCATATTTACCGGTAGCATTCTCAAAATAAGCCTTCAATTCTTTCGCGGTTTTATTTCCCCGGGCCACGTCGTTCATGATGTGATGCAGTTGCCAGGCATAATTCGACTCGAAGGCCATTTCGAGCAAGGCAGGGTGATCTTCGTCCTCGGCCAGCATATACACCGGCTTGATTGAGTCGAACGAAGCGCGGGCTTCCTCCCAGAAATCCTGAGGAACCCCCCAGGCCACATCGCAGCGGAATCCGTCAATATCCGTTTCTTCCAGCCAGTAATCCATCGCATCGATCATGGCCTGTCGCATGTGCCGGTTATCAAAGTTCAGGTCTGCAATGTCCGACCAATCCGGGTTAGGGGAAATAATGGTCCCGGTTGAATCGGTAGTGTACCATTCCGTATGGTCAAAAATCCACCGGTTGTCCCAGCCCGTATGGTTCGCTACCCAGTCGATAATTACTTTGAAACCCATCCTGTGCGCCTGATTGACCAGGTGTTTGAAATCGTCGAGCGTACCGAACTCGGGATTGATGCCGGTATAATCCTGTACCGCATAATAGGAGCCCAATGTCCCTTTTCTTTTTTCTTCTGAAATCGGATGAATGGGCATCAGCCACAGCACATCAACGCCCAGTTCTTTCAGCCGGGGCAAGTGCTCAACAAAAGCGTTGAATGTGCCTTCGGGAGTATATTGGCGAATGTTCACTTCGTACAGCACGGCGTCTTTCAGCCATTCCGGCTGAAGGCGGCTGCCGGTTTGTTCGGCCTGCTCCGCCGCTTTTTGTTTGGGTTGACAGGCAACCAGGCCCATCCCGATGACTGCCGGGATGACGAACGCCAGTACTTGATATTTGAGTTTGTTGATCATGTTCTCTTATTTTTCCAGTTGAATAATCATGGCCGAGCGGGCCGGAACGGCAATCGCAGTCAAATCATTAATCCGGGAGGCCGAAATAATTTCAGTCCCGCTGCTGTAAGCTTTCATCACCCCGGCAAAACGTTTGGCCGACAGGTTTTTAGCTTCCCGGTTTTTGTTGAGGACAACCATCACCGCACCATCGTTGTTATAGCGGAAATATACGTAAATGCCGTCCTGCGGAACAAAGTGCATGAGTTTGCCCGAGTGGATAAGCTCGTTGTTTTTACGCCAGTTTTGAATGGTGCGCAGGTAATGCTGCATGTCTTTTTGTTCGGCCGAAAGTCCCTCGCCGGTAAAAGCATTCACCCGGTCGCCGTCCCATCCGCCGGGAAAGTCACTTCGGATCAGGCCATCGTCTTTCGGTTCAGGACTTGACATCAACACTTCTGTTCCGTAAAAAATTTGCGGAATACCGCGAATTGTGAGGAAGTAGGCTAATCCCATCTTCAGGAGGCTGATGTCTTCATTCACCTGGGTGAAAAAACGGAGCATATCGTGATTATCGGGGAAAACAACCAGGTTCCCGGCGTCGGGGTACAAAAAATCGTTTGAAAGGGCATCATACAACTCCTGTAATCCTTTTTCCCAGCTCTCTTCGTTCTTCAAAGCTTGTCCGGCCGCATGCTGCAACGGAAAATCCATCAGGCCGGGCAGGAAACACCGATAACCGTCCGCATTGATTTTTCCTTTCTGCCAGTACGACACAATCGCCGGGTTCAGACTCCACTCTTCGCCCACAATGTTGAAATTCGGGTATTCGTCCAGTACCCGCTTCGTCCAGACAGCCATCATCTCTTTGTCGGGATACGGCCAGGTATCCTGCCGGATGCCCTCCAATCCGACCAATTCAATCCACCAGATGCTGTTTTGAATCAGGTAGTTGGCCATGAATGGATTCCTCTGGTTCAAATCGGGCATCGTGGGAACAAACCAGCCGTCGGCCATGTCTTGTTTGTCAGCTTCAGCGGCATAAGGATCCTGATTAACCGTGCGCCGGTGCGAGGTGATCTTGTACTCCGGGTAATTGTTGATCCAGTCGGTCATGGGCATGTCATCCATCCACCAATGTTCCGACCCGCAGTGGTTAAATATCATGTCCATGATGAGTTTCATGCCGCGTTTTTTCAGTTCGTCCGAAAGCTCCCGGTACTCTTCATTGGAGCCGTAACGCGGATCGACCCGGTAAAAATCGGTCGTTGAATAGCCATGATAAGAGGTCCGGGTCATGTTGTTTTCGAGCACCGGGTTCAGCCAAACGGCCGTGAAACCAAGGTCGTACAGATAATCCAGGCTATTGATAATGCCACGCAGGTCTCCGCCGTGCCGTCCGTCTTTATCGTCGCGGTTGGGTTGTTCTTTCATGCCGGGCATCGCATCGTTGGTTGGATCGCCGTTTACAAACCGGTCGGGTGTAATCAGGTAAATCACGTCTGAACTGTTAAAACCTTCCCGCCCGGCCGAACCATCTTCGCGGGCTTTCAGTTCGTACACATAACGGGCTTCTGTTTTCTTTTTCGAATTGAAATAAATCGTGAATGATCCGGGCCGGGCCTCTTCCGAAATTTTCAGGTCGATAAACAGGTAATTCGGATTTTCGACCCGGGTAACGGCCTGGAGCGTCACACCCGGGTAGGCCAGTTCCACATTTGTTCCGGCAATGTTTTCGCCGTGTACCATCAGTTGCAGGTTGGGGTTCTTCATACCTGTCCACCAGAACATCGGTTCCACGCGGTCGACGCCAATCGCGAACAAGCCGGCAGTATGGATAAAAAGAATGGATAGAAAAATGAATCGTTTCATACGTGTTGTTTTCTTTTTAAGGTTAGTTCCCGGTTTCCGCCCAGGGTATATTCGTCGCCCCAAATCATGAGGTTTACGCCCCCGGGATTGTGATTAATGATCTGCAATACATCTCCCATCCGGATTTCGAGGTGCGATTCGTGGAAGTTAATCCGGAACGAATAGGCTTCCCACGATTGGGGCAGAAAGGGGTTCAGGTGCAGTTGCCCGTTAATCACGCGCATTCCGCCAAAGGCTTCCACGAAAGCCATCCAGGTTCCGCCCATGCTGGTAATATGCAGGCCGTCAGCCGTATCGTTGTTATAGTCGTCCAAATCGAGGCGAGCCGTGCGCAGGTACATCTCATAGGCTTTTTCCTCCCGCCCGATACGGGCCGCCAAAATCGCGTGAATACAGGATGAAAGCGAAGATTCGTGCACCGTAATCGGTTCGTAAAAATCGAAGTGACGGCACAAACTATCGCTGTCGTAATGATCCTGAAACCAATACATACTTTGCAGAGTATCCGCCTGTTTGATGTAACACGATCGCAGGATCCGGTCCCACGACCAGTTTTGATTAATGGGCCGTTCAGCCGAATCGAGATGGGCCGCGGGGATAATTTCCTTATCGAGGAAGCCGTCCTGTTGCAGGTAAATGTTAAGCTCTTCATCATAGGGAAAGTACATGTTTTCAATGATGTCTTTCCAGTTGATGGTTTCCTGTAATTCGTTGAACTTCCATTTTTCCACCAGCTCTTCCCACAAATAAGGATGTTCCTTCTTCACGTAAGCAATCGCCTCCAGGGTATAGTTTAGCGTCCATACCGCCATGTTGTTGGTATGAAAGTTATTGTTGACGTTGTTTTCGTACTCATTCGGACCGGTGACGCCCAATAGCACATAGGCCTGTTTCGCATCGGACCAGTTGACCCGTTGCGCCCAAAAACGCGAGATGGCCAGTAAGACCTCGAAACCGTAAGGAGCCAGATACGCTTCGTCGCCGGTATAGTTAATGTAATTGTAAATGGCGTAGGCAATGGCCCCGTTCCGGTGAATTTCTTCGAAGGTAATTTCCCATTCGTTATGACATTCTTCGCCGTTAATCGTCACCATCGGATACAGGGCAGCGCCATGGTTGAAGCCCAGTTTTTCGGCATTCTCAATGGCCTTTTGCAGGTGTTTATGACGGTAAATCAACAGGTTTTTGGCCACCGTCTGCGGGGCTGTTCCGAGAAAAAAGGGCAGACAGAAGGCTTCGGTGTCCCAGTAGGTTACGCCGCCGTATTTTTCGCCGGTAAAGCCTTTGGGCCCGATGTTTAGTCGTTCATCATCGCCGCTATAGGTTTGCATCAGCTGGAAGATGTTAAAGCGGATACCTTGCTGGGCGGCCACATCGCCTTTGATCACGATGTCGGCTGTTTCCCACTTTTCGTCCCAGATTTTGCTGTGTTCTTCAAACAGCCGGTCAAAACCCGCGGTCAATGCTTTTTGGATTGATTTTTCAGTTTGCTGCATCAACTCATTCCGGCCCAAATACAGCGATGAATTGATGGCGGCAAATTTTTCAATCAGCAGCTCCTCCCCTTCCTTTAAGTCAACGACAAAGACATTTTCCACATACTTTTCTTTTTCAACTCCAGGGCCGGATACGAACTGCTCTTCCCGGCTTTTATACAAACGGGTGGCCATACCATGACAAACCTGGAAAGCGGTTTTCCGGGTTTCCATCAGCAAATAGGCCTCATTTCTACTTGATTTTTTCTCCAATTCCACCCAGAACTTCTCGTCGTAGTTGGAATCTTCGTTTTTCACATCGCCGTCAATCAGCGAGGTAATCTTTACCGGGGCCGAAAAATTCAGGCTTTTTAGCTGGTAGCTGATGGCGCCCAGCTCTTTATCCTTCATGCTTAAGAAACGCCTGGCATGTACTTCAACCTTCTTACCTGATGGGAGCGATGCCGTAAACGACCGGGTCAACAGCGCATTTTTCATGTCCAGCTGACGCCGGAACTCATGTACCTGCGCTGTTGCCAGATCGAGTTCTTCCCCCCCAATTTCAATGCGAATGCCAATCCAGTTAGCGGCATTCAGTATTTTGGCAAAGTATTCCGGGTAACCGTTTTTCCACCAGCCCACCAGGGTTTTGTCGGGATAGTACACCCCGGCTACATAGTTTCCGGAAAGGCTGTCGCCCGAATATTTTTCTTCGAAATTTGCCCGTTGACCGGTATGCCCGTTACCAATGCTGAACAGGCTTTCGGAAATCCGGTTATACTCCGGATAAAAGCTGTTTTCAATGACCTTCCACTCGCTGTGAATAATATAATCTTTCATATCACTCTCTCATTAAAAATGTAGATAACATCCTTTTACATGCTGCTAATCAGATTTTCAAACCTGAAATGCTCAAATCCGGGGATAACCAGATCGGCTGCTTTCAAGGTATTTTTATCCCCTACACCGATGCAAAACATCCCGGCATTTTTTGCCGCTTCAATGCCGGCGATGGCGTCTTCAAACACCACACAAGCATCCGGGGATACGTTTAGTTCTTCAGCTCCTTTCAAAAAAACCTCCGGATCGGGTTTGGCTTTCGAAACTTTATTGCCGTCGACTACCGCATCGAACAAATCTTCGATTTCCAGTTTTTGAAGGATCAATGCTGTATTTTTACTGGCCGAACCCAGAGCCACCAGCATGTGGTTGTTTTTCAGTTCGCTGATAAAAGATCTCACCCCGGGCAAAATCTCGCTTTTTTCCATTTTCAGGATCTGGCTGAGGTAGATTTCATTTTTTTTATCCGCGTAAGCGATCTTTTGATCGTCGGTCAATGTCTTTTTCCCCAGTTCGAGTAGGATATCCAGCGAACGCATGCGGCTTACCCCTTTAAGCAATTCGTTATGTTCTTCGGTAAAATCAATCTTCAGTTCGTCAGCCAATTGTTTCCAGGCCAGGAAATGGTACTTCGCGGTATCTACAATCACCCCGTCCAAATCAAAAAGACATGCTTTAATATTTTTCATTCAACTTAATTATTTAGGACTGTCAACATCATCAACAAACAACACGGCAACCGCAGCAATCAGCATGGAGGCCCCTCCCACTTGCAAAGCCATGATTGCCTGACCTCCAAATAAATGGCGCATAAAGAAACCCAGGATACTGGCTGCCAGAATTTGCGGGATGACGATGAAAAAGTTGAAAATTCCCATGTAAGTCCCCATTTTATCGCCCGGCAACGACCCGGTGAGGATCGCGTATGGCATCGACAAGATACTGGCCCAGGCCACCCCCACGCCAAGCATGGAAAGAACCAGCAAATTCGGGTCGCGCACCACATAGAAGGAAGCTAAGCCGAATCCGCCCAGCGCCAGCGAAATGGCATGGGTTGTTTTCCGGTTGGTATGCTTTGCCAATACAGGCAGCAGGAAGGCCACAATCGCGGCAAAACCATTGTACACCCCGAACAAAACACCCACCCAGTTGGCGCCCTCGTTATACAGTTCCGAAGTCGTGTCGGAAGTCCCGTAAACATGACTGGTTACCCCGGCTGTGGTGTAAATCCACATGGCAAAAAGAGCAAACCACGAGAAAAATTGTACCACCGCCAGCTGCCCCATGGTTTTGGGCATATTCAGCATGTCGGTAACAATCTCGACCAGCCCGTTTTTGGTTTTGTTGATTTTTGCAAGCCCGGCCGTCAGCAACAGGATGAAGCCGAAGATCAGCAGACCGCCACTCAGGATGTACAGTTCTTTTTCGAGATCGAAATGAAAAAAGACATAACTGAGCACGGCCCCGGCCGTAACAAACAGGAGCCCGTTGCGCGTAAACTTACCGGTCAGTTCGACGACCGTCCGTAACAGTAACCTGGCCGATGGATTGGATGCTATTTTTTCCTCTTCAAACGATTGTAGTTCCTCGGGCCGGTACTCTTTGGTGCGGATCACCGTCCAAAGCACCGCCAGAAAGAAAACCCCGCCGCCAATGTAAAACGATAATTTTACCGATGGCGGAATCAACCGGCCGGCTTCAGCAACATTTGCTACCCCGAACCAGTTGGTCATGATGTAAGGTAAAACAGATGCAACAATCGCTCCCGCCCCGATGAAGAAACTCTGCATGGCAAAACCCTGGGTTCGCTGCTCGCTGGGCAGCATATCGCCTACAAATGCCCGGAATGGTTCCATCGAAATATTGATGGACGCATCCATGATCCAAAGAGTACCAACGGCTATCCATAACACGGGCGAATTGGGCATGATAAACAAAGCCAGGGATGCAAGGATGGCGCCTGCCAAAAAATAAGGACGGCGGCGCCCTAAGCGGCTCCAGGTTTTATCGCTGTAGTGTCCGATGATGGGCTGGACAATTAAGCCGGTAACCGGAGCTGCCAGCCAATACAAGGCCAAACGGTCGACATCGCCGCCAAGACTTTGGAAGATACGCGAAACATTGGCATTCTGGAGCGCGAATCCAAACTGGATCCCCAAAAAACCAAAGCTCATATTCCAAATCTGCCAAAAACTAAGAACAGGCTTCTTTTTCATACGTTTATTTTTTCAATTTAACTAACTGCAACTTGCGTATCACACGTCATCACTTTGATGACACTACCAACGGTATGGAACTCGCCAAATAAACATTCTCTTGTGCAAAAGCTGAACCTTTCACGGCTCGTTTCATAAAAAGTAATTTTAAGATACGACAACGGAAAGCGCCTGAGAAAACCCAGACTAACATGGAGTAATTTCGGAGTAAAAAATCGGATGATCAATGCAAATATAGGGAGGTAATTCTGATAATTACAAGTTTTCCCGTTTGTATTTGGATGACCAAACCACAGGAAATAAGGCAAAAAGACGCTGAAGATCTCGTTTCAAACGTTTGCAGAAGAAATTTAAAAAAATGAAAAAAAATTTACATGGATGATCCCCGTACAATCAGGTTGGCATTCAACACCTTTATTTTAGGAACATAAATCTCTGCCGGGTCAATCAGTCGGTCGAGCAAAATCTGCGTGGCGATGGTCCCCATCTCGTAGCCGTGCTGATCGACTGAAGTCAGATTGGGCTCGGTAATTCCCGAAAAGCGTCCGTCGCTAAAACCAACCACTGCTACTTGTTTCGGTATTTTAATTCCTTTCTTCAGCAGGGTTTGCATGGCTCCAATGGCTGTCAGGTCGTTGGTGGCAAAAATACCGTCGGGCGGGTTGCCGGATTCCAGCAAATGGTTGGTCGCAATTAAGGCCTTTTCAAACGTATCGGCGTCAACAATCAGTTTCGGATCGACTGGTAAACCGGCCTCTTTCAGCGCTCTCAGGTAGCCGTCTTTCCGGTGGCGGCCGATCAGCAGGTTTTGCGGCCCTGCAAAATGAGCAATGCGTTTTTTGCCATTCGCAATTAAATGTTTGGTGGCCTTGTAGGCGGCTTCTTCATCGTCAATAATCACCTGGTCGGCCTGAATCTCGGGCACAATACGGTCGAAAAACACCAAAGGCAGGCCGCTTTCCTGCAACATTTGCAGGTGTTCGAAGGAGGTAGTTTCTTTTGAAATTGAAACCAGAACCCCGTCAACCCGGTGAGACAGCAGCATTTTGGCATTGGCCACTTCGCGGTCGTATTTTTCGTTCGACTGACAAATCACCACCGTAAAACCGGCGTCATAAGCCACATCTTCAATACCGCTGATTACTGAGGAGAAAAAGTAATGCACAATTTCGGGGATAATCACCCCGATCGTATAGCTGCGGCTGTGTTTTAAGCTAAGCGCCACCGCATTGGGCTGGTATTTGAGTTTGACCGCCAGTTCATTAACGGCCATTTTGGTCTCCTCACTGATATCGGGGTGATTTTTCAAGGCCCGCGAAACCGTAGACGCCGAAATCCCCAATATTCGGGCAATATCTTTTATGGTAACCTGATTGCTTCTCATAGTATGAACAATGATACTTACAATAATAAAAATAAATGTATGAATAATATCTGACAACATCGTGTGGGATGTATCTGAAACAGGTAATTCACTGAAAACAAACCCACCGGTAACCACCTGTTTTATAACATGTTTGATGCAAACGTCACCGCAAACGTTTGCATTTGAACACATGTTAAAAAACAAAAACAAATCTTAATAAAAACGATATCATTGTCCCATCGGATCGAAAAATATGGAGTAAAAACGGATTAACGTGAAATTAAACTATGAAAGAAATCGTGTAAAAAACGAGATGACTTAATTGAATTAAAGAACTAATAACCATGTAAAATGAAGATTATTCGCAAAAACTTGAAAGTCCTGCTAATGGTCCTGGGATTGATGCTGACTTCAGTATCCTACGCCCAGGTAATTAGCCTGTCCGGCAGGGTAACCGATCATTCTACCGGAGAACCGCTTCCGGGGGTAACTGTTGTTGTAAAAGGAACAACAATCGGCACCATCACCAACTTCGACGGAGAGTATACCCTTGTTGTTGACAAAGAGGCCATCATCCAGTTCTCTTATATCGGTTATGCCACCACGGAGCAACGCGTCGGAGCGGCCACACGACTTGATATTGCCTTAAAGGTTGACATTGCGCAACTGGAGGAAGTAGTGGTCATTGGCTACGGTCAGGTGAAAAAAGGCGATGCCACCGGCGCTGTTACATCGGTATCATCAGCCGATTTTAACCAGGGAGCAACAAGCTCGCCCCAGGATTTAATTATGGGCAAGGTGGCCGGTTTACGGATACAAACGGAAGGCGGCGCTCCCGGTTCAGCAGCTAAAATCCGCATCCGCGGAGGTTCATCCATGTCGGCCAGCAACGACCCGTTAATTGTTATCGACGGCATGCCGATTGATAACCGGACCATCGACGGGATGAGCAATGTGCTGAGCTCGATCAACCCAAATGATATCGAAACATTCACTGTTCTGAAGGACGCCTCATCAACTGCCATTTACGGATCGCGCGCTTCAAACGGCGTCATCATTATTACCACAAAGGAAGGTTCGAAAAGCCGCGATCTGAAAGTTCAGCTTGATTCAAAAGTAACCATCAATGAAGTGACTGATTACATCGATGTACTTTCAGCCGGTGAATACCGCGCCCTGGTTAACCAGCGAGCTACGGTCAGTTCGTCTGTAAATCCGGCATTGATGGGTACCGCCAATACCGACTGGCAGAAAGAAATATTTCAGACTTCGGCCGGACACGACCACAATCTGAGCGTTTCAGGCGCCATCCAGGATGTTCCGTTCCGCGCTTCGGTGGGTTATACCGACCAGTACGGGATCCTGCGGACCTCTTCCATGGAACGAAAAACGGGAACCTTCAAGGTCACTCCAAGCCTGTTTGATAATCATTTAAAAATTACCGCCGGTATCAAATACATGAATATCGACAACCGGTTTGCCGACAAAGGAGCCATCGGCAGCGCACTACGCTATGACCCCACCCAATCGGTTTTTAACAAAACCGGAATTTACGGCGGATACACCACCTGGCTGATGAGCGACGGCTCCCGTAACGTAAACGGAACCCGTAACCCGGTGGCCCAGCTCCAGCAAAAAAAGGATATCTCTGATGTTGACCGTTATATTTTGGATGCACAGGTGGATTATAAACTGCATTTCTTCCCCGACCTCACCGCCACCCTGAAAGTGGGCCTGGATAAATCGGACAGTGAAGGCAGCGTTGACACCGATCCGAAAGCAGCCTGGGTGCAGACCGCTTCTTCGGGTGTTGCCCGGGATTATACCCAGGAAAGGAAAAATGAGCTTTTCGATTTTTATCTGAACTACAAAAAAGATCTGCCCGGAATCAGCAGCAAAGTGGATGTGATGGCCGGCTACGAATGGCAGCATTTCTGGTCAAGCGCTTCGGCCTACGAAGTTGACCGCTTCAATACCGCTATTGAAGATTCGAAAGATGAAACGGAAAACTATCTTGTGTCGTTCTTCGGAAGAGCAAATTATTCTTTCAAAGACAAATATTTACTGACAGGAACGCTTCGGTACGACGGTTCGTCCCGGTTTCACAAGGACAACCGCTGGGGCTTCTATCCTTCAACGGCGCTTGGCTGGCGCATGACTGAAGAACCTTTCATTAAAAACCTGAATGCCTTCAGCAACCTGAAACTCAGGCTGGGATACGGGATCACCGGACAACAGGAATTAAACAGCGGCGATTATCCCTACATGGGAATTTACCAGCTAAGCGACAACAGGACGCAATACAAAATCGGCGATCAATATTACACCCTCATCCGCCCCAATGGTTACGACCAAAGTTTGAAGTGGGAAAAAACCACCACCTATAACATTGGTCTTGACTTTGGCTTCCTGGACAACCGCCTGACCGGAACCATTGATGCCTACAAACGGGTTACAAAAGACTTGCTGAACACCATTCCGGTTCCGGCAGGTACGAACTTTACCGACCGTCTGCTAACCAACGTGGGCGACCTTGAAAACACCGGGATCGAGTTCTCCGTAAACGCGATTCCCGTCAGCAGAAAAGACCTAAACTGGGAAGTGAGCTTCAACCTCACCCGGAACATCAATGAAGTGACCAGACTGACCAATTACGACGATCCTTCGTACAGAGGCGTTGAAACCGGCGGCATCAGCGGCGTTGGTGTTGGCAACAACATCCAGATCCATGCCGTAGGCCATGCCTTGAATACTTTCTACGTATATGAACAGGTTTACGACGCCAACGGGAAACCCATTGAAGGCTTGTATGTGGACAGAAACAAGGACGGCCAGATCACGGTTGACGATAAATATTACGCCGACTCGCCGGTTCCGGATGTGTTTATGGGCTTTTCGTCGATGTTGAATTACAAAAATTTTGACTTTGGCTTCAACGCGCGGGCAGCCATTGGCGGACAGATTTACAACAACGTGATTGTTGGCGCACGTTACCAGGAAATGACGGTGAACGAATACCTGACCAACATGCCGTCTGAAATCAAAAAATCGAAGTTTGAAACGGCCCAGCAGTATTCGGACTATTTTCTGGAAGATGCCTCCTATTTCAAACTCGATAATGTGACACTGGGATACAACTTTAAAAAAATGCTGAAAGAAAAAGCAGGAATTGATCTGAACCTCCGGCTTTATTCGTCGGTACAAAATGTATTCGTCATCACCAAGTACGGCGGGCTGGACCCGGAAGTTGACAATGGCATCGACAACGATATTTATCCGCGCCCGCGGGTTTACCTGTTTGGGCTAAGCGTGAACTTTTAACCAATAACCTTTTACATCATGAAAACGAAATATATTTTCAACTATAAAATCCTGGCCGTGGTGATGATGCTTTTTGTCTTTGCGTCCTGCATCAACGACCTGGACACCTTGCCTCTTGATGAAGACATGCTAACAGAGGACAAACTCACCAATGACGCGTCGTACAAAGGCATGCTGGCCAAATGTTACGCTGCCCTCGTTGTGGGAGGACAAACCGGCGTGGACGGCAATCCCGATATCAGCAGTATCGACGGCGGCTTTTCATCATACCTGCGCCAGCTCTGGAATCACCAGGAACTGACCACCGACGAGGCCATTTGTGCCTGGAACGACGGTAACCTGCGCGACCTGCATGATATGGACTGGACGGCGTCCAACGAGTTTATCACGGCCATGTACTACCGCATTAATCTGGAGATTGCTTATTGCAACAACCTGATTAAGCTGACAAACGATAAAGAAGAATTTGAAGCCTACAACACCGAAGCCCGCCTGTTACGGGGCCTGGCCTACTGGCACCTGCTCGATATGTTCGGAACCGGCCCGTTCGTGACCGACGAAGACCCGATAGGATCTTTCTTCTTTCCGGAACAGGCAACAGCCCGGCAACTTTTCGATTATATTGAAAGCGAGCTGACAGCCATCGAAGATTTGCTTGCTGAACCACGTACCAACGAATACGGGCGGGCCGACAAAGCCGCCGCCTGGATGATTTTGGCCAAACTGTATCTGAATGCTGAAACTTACGTCGGCACCGCACAGTACACGGAAAGCATTACCTACATCAAAAAAATCATTGCCGCCGGCTACAGTCTCGAACCGAACTACCTGAATCTGTTTCTGGCCGATAATCACCAGCGCACCAATGAGATCATTTTCCCCATCGTTTGCGACGGCGAACGCACCCAAACCTGGGGCGGGATGACTTTCCTGATCCATTCAACAGTAGGAGGCGACATGCCGGCTTCGGAATCGGGCATTGACGGGGGCTGGGGCGGAAACCGCACCACAAAAGCATTTGTCAACCATTTCCAGGATATCACCGGGGCCACAGATAGCCGCGCCCTGTTCTGGACGCAGGGACAAAACCTCGAAATCGGCGATATCTTTAACTTCAGGGATGGTTATGCCCTGCGTAAGTTCAGAAACATCACCTCCGGCGGTGTAACAGGCAGCAACCTGTCGCACCCCGATACCGATTTCCCGCTGTTCAGATATGCCGATGTTTTATTGATGTACGCTGAAGCTGTCCTCCGCGGCGGATCCGGCGGCGACCTGACTACAGCGCTTAATTACGTCAATTTGATCAGAGCAAGGGCCTATGGCAATGATTCCGGCAACATCGCTGCATCTGCCCTGACCCTCGACTTCATCCTGGCTGAACGCGGACGCGAACTGTATTGGGAATGCCACCGGAGAACGGATTTAAGGCGTTTCGGGAAACTTGCCGGCGGCGATTATACCTGGCCCTGGAAAGGCGCAGTTGCTGCCGGAACTTCAGTTGACGCCAAATTCAACCTGTTCCCGATTCCCGCTTCCGATATTAGTGCAAATCCAAACCTAAAGCAAATTGGAGCTTATTAACCTCATTAATGTGAACCACATGAAAAAACTAAGATATATACTCATGATATTCATCGCTGTGCTGATTTTCTCCTGCGAAGACGATGATATTGTAAAGTTAAATGATTCAAACTATGTCCCCGCAACCAACATTCAGGGGTTTGGTACCACCTTGGAAATATCAAAGGCTAAAAAAACCGAAACGATTACGGTATCGTATGCTCCTGCATCGTACGGAGTGGATATTGTGAAAACCCATAAAATTCAATTTTCCACGACAACCGACTTTACAAATCCGGCTACTTTTGATGTGAATGCATCCAACAATTCGTTCGCGTTCACCGTGGGCGCATTTAATGAATTCCTTACGGAGACATTGGAGTTGCCCGTTGACGAAGAAGCTACGGTTGCAGCACGGATCATGACCTATTCGCTTAAGGGTGTCGACACCTTGTACTCTTCCGTAATAAGCTTTAAAACAACTCCTTATCTGGACATTTTGTTTGCTCCGAACACCTTCTACCTGTTTGGCGATGGCGTAGGACGCGTTGCACAAAACAATAAACTCAAACTTAGAAAAGTTCACACCGAACCGGACGATTCCTGGATAATTGTATGGATGGAAGCTACCGGAACCTTCAGGCTTTGTTCGGATGTTGACTACAAAGGAGTTATCGGAAAGATTGGAAATCCTGTGAACGGCGAGTACACGCTGGGAGACGTTACGAATCGGGGTGAAGATATTCCGGTGCCGGGAACCGCCGGATACTATACGGTTGGTGTCAACCTGGCAACGAATAAACTACTGATTGAACCAGCCAATATTTATATCACCGGACCTAACGTGAATGCATGGCCTGTGAGCTCTGTTACCGAAGATAACAGGTTCAAACAGAATACGGAAAACAAGACCATGTATCTGACCAAAAGCCTTTTAGGTGGCGAACTTCGGCTTCATGTAACGCATCCGTACATTTCGGCTGCTGACTGGTGGCATGCCGAATTTATATTCCTTGACGGCAAAATTGCATACCGCGAAGATGGCGGCGATCAGGACCGGCTTAATATTAGCGGAGGTGAAAAAACGATTGAGCTTGACTTCATTAATCAAACTGGTAAAATCAAATAGATATGAAAAATATAAGCTATTTCCTGGTTCTGATTCTGGCGGTTTTTGCCTTCTCCTGCGAAGAAGATTTTATGACTCCGCCGGTCACATCCGTCGTTCAGGGGACAGCCCCGGTTTGGGAAACCACTCCCCCAGCTGATCTTGATACGGTTCTCTTCAAACGTTACGAGAATGAAACCCTGTTTTCACTAAGCTGGTCGGCTGCAACTTATGCGGATAAAATGGGTGTCAGGTATTACCTGCAGGTTGATACCAAAGGCAGTAACTTTGCCAACCCGCTCGAGTTTGCACGTATTTCAGCAACAGAAATGAATGTAACTATTGGCGGCCTTAATGCTGTTTTATCCAATCGTTATCCGCCTGCCGAAAAGGTTGAAATCGAATTGCGCGTCAGGGCCGCGGCCAATGAGGACCTGGCAAATCTTTACACTTCGGCCTTTTCAATGAAAGTGACGCCCTACCTCGACGTTCCGGTTCCTGCTGATTTGTTTATATTCGGAACTGCAACTCCGGTCGGGGCTAACAGTTCCGGTGCGTTGGCAACAATGAAAGACGGCGATGTATTCCTCAAATACCTGAAGTTGACGAAAGACGGCTTGTTCCGTTTTTCCGACAAAACAAGCGACGGATACAATTATAACTTTGGAAAATTCGCTACGGTTTCAAGCAACATCTCAGCCGCCGGCGACGACGACGGAAACTTCAAATTCACGGGCGAAACCGGTTGGTACGAAGTAAAAGCCGACTTTACCAACAGCGAATTGACCATTGCACCGTATGTGGAGGGAGCCACAACCTATACCTTCAACCCGGCAAATGTTTACCTGGTGGGCGATTATAGCGACGCCGTAGCAGGTTGGAACCCGGAGAATTCGCCGGCGATGATTAAAAAGTCGGAAGGTGTGTTCACGCTTGAAACGACTATTAAAGACGGTGCCATGCTCAAATTTGTCGGCCAGCCAAGCTGGGGCGACCTGGATTGGGGCAACCTCGGAGGCGACGGTTCCAGTGGCATCGTCGGCCCCAAAGGCAAAAATGGCAACATCACGTTTGACGGCGGAGACAAAACTTACTTCGTAACGCTTGACCTGAATAAAGGCACCTACAAAATCGAAGAAGCCGCAATATACCTGGTGGGCAGCGCAACTGAAGCTGATTGGAATATCGACAACGCGATTGAGTTAAAATGGCGTCCGGGGCACAATGCCTACATGGGATATGTTCCGTTAAAGAGCGGAGACTTTAAATTCTTCCCGGTAAAAGGTAGTTGGGATAACGGAATGGGCAGGATCAACGATTCAGAAGATCCCAAAGGCGGTTCGCTGGGAGGAGAAAACAAAGATATTCCAAGCAGAAATACTTCATCTGACTTTAAATTATACAGAATCGCTGTTTGGTACGACACAAGCGTCAGCTCTTATAAATATTCAGTTTTAGATGCTGAGATGACCCTCGTTGGAGATGCTACCCCCGCAGGCTGGTCTATCGACAACGGTTTTAACATGGTCTATGCAGGAGAAGGGAAATGGGTAACTTATGTTGACATGAATGCTTCCGGAGGATATAAATTCTTCTATGAAACCGGGAACTGGAACTCAGGTTATAAAGAGTTTGATGCAGCAGGTAAACCTGGCGAATTATCTCTTGAAGGTGGAGATCCAAATATTTCAACTCCGGGAGAAGGATATTATAAGTTGACCATCGATACGTATAATATGGCTTACACCAAAGAACTCATTGCGACCAGAAAAATGTATCTGGTTGGTTCTCCCAACGAATGGAATATCAATGCAGGTATTGAAATGACCTGGAACGATACCAACAAAGAATGGACCCTCACTACAAATTTGTCGGCCGGCGATGCTTTCAAAATTTTTGCTGAGGCCGGCAATTGGAATAGTGGGTTTAAATTCAAATACGGAATGCTTAATTTCGAAGGTGGCGACCCGAACATGTCAACTCCGGATGGCGCCGGAAACTACACCATAAAGTTTAGTTTGGCGAAACGCACTTTAACGTTTACAAAAAACTAAGCTTGCGAAATTTCTTTTATCAAGGTTGCCCGGGATTTTCCGGGCAACCTTTTATTTCAGCTTCTGTATAAACAATCACTATTATCCGACTAACATGCAGATTTGAGATTTTTGATCTTTAATTGCATGATAATCAATTGTTATTATTTCTATTTCAAAAGTCACCCCCTGCTAAAAAGCAAGACTGGTTTGCATATTTGATATTGGTGACCCTCTTTGTTTCAAGTATTCTCGGTTAGTACTTCGAAGCAATTCAAATACATCAAGCAAACTAATCAGATGTATGCGAACTAACGAAGCCACAACTGAAAATGCTTTTTTTGTTTGGGCCATCTTTTGAATCACTGTCATTAGCAATTGTGCAATTAAGGTGCACCAAACCTGTGTGCGAATGGCATTCTCGTTTTCCCCGTAAAAGTAATGAAGCTGAAAGTTCTGTTTCATTTTTTTGAACAGCAGCTCGATGCCCCACCGTTTTTTGTATAAGAACGCTATTTCTTCGGCCGTACTATCCATGCTATTGGTGATAAACTCATAATACCGGTTCTTTTCATCCTGATAGCATACTTTTTTCAGGCGAAGGGTTTTCTTCTGCTTTGTTTGTTTTTTGCCATTTTCATCTTCAGGAGAGTACTCAATTTCTATGATTTCCTCCCGAAGTACCATTGCTTTTCCTTTCTGTTTTTGATGTTCCTGCAACACTTCAATGACCGTATAAAGGGCATTTTTCTTGATCCGGGTAACAAAAAAGACCGATTTACTTGTCCACAAGGCAAACTGATGGTAATAGTTATAGGCCCGGTCGAAAACAACCATACTGTACGAGATCAGTTCCAGTTCCTTCAAAAAGTTTTTGTCGTGTACTTTGGCTTCGGTTATTTTAATAAACCGTCCAACCGATTGTACTGCATCAATGAGCATATGAACCTTTAGCCCGCCTTTCTTTTTGCCATCGTTCTTGGGATTGCGTCCAACTCCTTTCAGAATATCACTGAATAACCGGATCGTGGTCGAATCGATCAGTAAGACTTCTTTAAAGGTGAGGCCAAAGGTTCGGCTGTCCGACAAAAAACTTTGATAATGGTGTACCAATTTAAAATAAACATCTTCAAAGAACTTGTTGTCCCGGTTGCGCATCCCATCGCAAGCGGTACTTTTGGCTGGCGCTTCTTCAAGCCCCAAATGGTTCAGCTTTCCGCCCAAAGCCCGCAGCCCTTCACATATCTCGGTCATCGAGTCGCACCGGCTAAAGATGCCAAAGAGAACCGTGATCAAATGTGTCTTTGCCTTAAAAGCTTTATAGTAATAATCAGCATTGTGCTTCTTTACTATACTGGTCAAACTGATGCCCTCTATTAAACTAATCACTTGTTTGAAAATCGGCTGTCCGACAAAATTTATTTCTGTATTTTTGCTCATGTTGAAGTTTTTTCGCAAAACAAACTTACAACATGGGGCCAAACCTTCGGGGAGTAACCCCTATTTATTTTTTTCCCCGTTCAGTAGTGATAAATTTTTAAAATAAACGCCATGGGAACCCGGGTTTTACTCCTTTCAATATTGTTTTTCTTCTTTTTTCAAACTCGTGCGCAGGTCACTACCGAGCCGGTTTTTCCGGTAGCTTCCCAAAGTGTAACCATCACGTTTGATTCATCAAAAGAAAACAGGTTGGGAAAGTTTACCGGCGACTTATACGCGCATACCGGTGTTAAAATTGAAGGAAACCCGGATTGGCAGCACGTCATCGGGACCTGGGGAAATAATACCACCCAGCCCAAACTGACCAACCGGGGCGACGGCATTTACGAACTAACCATTACGCCCGATATCAACTCGTTTTACGGGGTGCCGGCAAACGAAAAAATACTCCAACTCGCTTTCGTTTTCCGTTCGGCCGATGGCTCAAAGCAAACCAACGATTTGTTTACCGGTGTTTTTGAAGAAGGTCTTTTCGTAAACCTGACCAGCCCGGCCGAATACGCCATTTTAAAAAAAAATGAAGTTATCCCCGTTTCTGCCATCTCCTCCATCGAAGGAACAATCTCGTTGTATATTAATGACACACCATTAGCCGAAACCACCGGAAAAGAAATCACAACAAACTACCTGCCCACTGAATCGGGGAGAAATTGGCTGATCGCCAAAATTACGGCGGGAGACGCAACTGCTTATGATTCAGTTTCGGTTTATATCAAGGAAGACGTTACGCTGCAAGCTAAACCGGCCGGTTATAAAAAAGGAATCAACTACCCGGATGACCATTCAGCCGGATTCGTCCTTTGGGCCCCGGAAAAAGAATTTGTTTACGTGATCGGCGATTTTAATGATTGGCAGGTCGACGAAGCTTACCAGATGAAAAAAGATGGCGACTACTTTTGGCTGACTGTTGCCGACCTGACCCCCCGACAAGAGTATATTTTCCAGTATTTTATCGATGGTGAGATCAGAATCGGCGATCCGTACTGCGATAAAATCAGCGACCCGTATGACGATCATTATATTTCGTCAACCGTTTATCCAAACCTGATCAGTTATCCGGCCGGAAAAACCGAGGGGCGGGCATCGGTATTACAAACCGGGCAGGTTGCCTATCAATGGCAAACAAATGCTTATCCCATTCCTCCCAAAGAAAACCTGCATATTTACGAGCTTCTGATCCGCGATTTTACCGAAGAAAAAACCTATACCTCAATTCGCGAAAACCTGGATTATTTCGACAGCCTGGGTGTGAATACCCTCGGATTTATGCCTTTCAGCGAGTTTGAGGGAAACAGCAGTTGGGGCTACAACCCAAATTATTATTTTGCCCCGGATAAGGCTTACGGAACAAAAGACGATTTGAAAGAACTGATCGATTCGTGCCATCGCCGGGGTTTTCTTGTCATTCAGGACCTGGTGCTCAACCACGCGTATAACTCCAGCCCGATGGCTCAACTCTACTGGGACGCCACCAACAACCGCCCGGCAGCGAATAACCCGTGGTTTAATGCGAGTTCCCCCAATCCGGTTTTTTATTGGGGATCAGACTTTAACCACGAAAGTACCCATACCCAGGCCTTTGTTGACAGCGTAACCAGTTACTGGCTCACCGAATACAAAGTAGACGGTTTCCGCTTCGACTTTACCAAAGGCTTTACCAACACCCCCGGCGACGGAAGCGCATACGATGCTTCGCGCATCGCCATTCTGAAACGCATGGCCGACCACATCTGGAGCGTAAACCCGGAAGCCGTCATCATCCTGGAACACTTCGCCGACAATTCTGAAGAAAAAATCCTGACCAGTTATCAGAACGGGATGCTGGTTTGGGGAAATGCCAATTACAATTTCAACGAAGCAACCATGGGGTATCACGACGGCGGTAAATCAGATTTCTCGTGGGCCTCGTGGCAAAAGCGGGGTTTTACGCAGCCCGGTTTGGTGGCCTACATGGAAAGCCACGACGAAGAACGGCTGATGTACAAAAACCTGACTTACGGGAACGCTTCCGGAACTTACAACATTAAAAACACCGCAACCTCATTAAAACGAAACGCCCTGGCCGCTACCTTTTTTTTCTGCCTCACCGGACCGAAGATGATCTGGCAGTTTGGCGAGTTTGGCTACGATGTTTCCATCGACTACAACGACCGGGTAGGCGAAAAACCCCTGAAATGGGAATATCTGGACGACCCGGATCACCAAGAACTTTTCAAGATTTATTCCGCCATGATGGCACTGCGAAAACAATTCCCGGTGTTTACCTCGGGCACCGAAACCCTGAACCTGGCCGGTGAAATGAAATCCATTCAACTTAACCTGGAAAATCACCATATCAGCCTGATCGGTAATTTTGGACTAAGCCAAAAAACGATCAGCGCACCTTTCAAACATACCGGCACCTGGCACGAATTTTTCACCGGTCAAAGCGTTGAGATCGCTTCCACTTCGGTATCCATCCCGTTGGATGCCGGAGAATATCGCCTGTATTCCGACCAGAAACTGCCTGCTTTTAAAACCCCGGAACCTGAAGAACCTGAAGAACCTGAAGAACCCGAAGAAATAACGGACTTATTCATTTACCCCAACCCGGTTGGCCGGCTCCTTCACATCCGGTCGCCGCACGAAATGAAACAAATCAGTATTTACACGCTTGACGGGAAATTGCTCATGCAAATTCAGACGAACCGGGATGAGCTAAGCCTGGATGTGGCCTCATTCAACAGCGGTCTTTACTTCATTCAGGTATTTAGCGATGAGGGCATTGAAACCCGGAAGTTCGTAAAAAGCCATGCGGATTAATCCCGGTTTCACAACTGAACCTGAAAAACCGGTGTAAGCTGTTTTTTATACCATTCAACCTGATTTTTCGGGATTATATTCTAAATTACAACCATGTTTCAAAGAAACTGAAGAAATCGGGTTTGTGTGCATGAACCTGAAAAACAGAAAACGGTAAAAAGAAAAAAGATATGTCGGAATTTACCCATAAGCGAAAAGAACGCGTACAGAGGCTGGCCGAATTCGCGCGACAAATGATGGAAACGAATGATAAAGCCCAGCTGGTGAAGGCCAATGAAAAATTAATCGCTGAGGTTGTGCCGGCAGAAGTCATCACGCTTTTTGACGTGCTGGTGGGCGAACAAACGGATTTGAATGCGTTGAAAACCACTACCAATAAGATCCTGCATTTATTTCATATTCCGCTGATGGCTTACCCGGCTTTAAAACCCACGGCAGACAGTTTTCTGGATTTGCTTACCCGGAATAACATGGAAATGGAAAACCTGCTGAAATCGATGAAACCGGCCATCAGGCTCTTAAACCAGAATCCCCTTGATGCCGAAGCCCGCAGTGATTTAAACGACAAGCTCAACCGGCTAAAACTATTCCATAAACACTACCAAATCAAAGAAAACGTGCTCTTCCCTGCCCTCGAAACCCATTGGCCCGACTTTCGTTGCGTGCAACTGATGTGGTCGTACCACGACGATATTCGCAGACAAATGAGCGAACTACAAAAATTGCTTGAATCCGGCGACTTTGAGCTGAAAGCATTTAACCGCCTGACCGGCGACCTGTTTTTCAACCTCTTCGCCATCCGTTTCCGCGAAGAGCGCATCCTGTTTCCGCATATCCTCGAAACCATCCCGCAGCCGGTTATTGAGCAAATGCTGACAGACAGCCTGGAGATTGGTTTTCCCTACGTGTTTCCCGAAAAGGCCGAAAGCCCCTCGCGACCGGTTTTTGCCGAAGGAACAAGCATCAACCTGGGAAGCGGAACGATTGCCCCGGAACAGATCAGCCTGATTTTTAACCATCTGCCCGTTGATATCACCTTTGTGGACGAACACGATACGGTCCGTTATTTTTCGAGCCCGAAGAAACGTATTTTCCCCCGGACAAAAGCCGTTATTGGCCGCAAGGTGCATCACTGCCATCCACCCGAAAGCGTGCATGTTGTCGAAGAAATTGTATCGGCCTTCCGGAATGGCGAAAAAGAGGTCGCCAGCTTTTGGATCAACTTTAAAGACGAAAAAATACTGATCCGGTACTTTGCCCTGCGCGATGAAAACGGGAGTTACAAGGGAGTGATCGAAGTGGCCCAGGAAATCAGCGCTATTCAGCAACTACAAGGAGAAAAACGGCTGCTCGACTGGGGCAACGAATAAAAACCACTTCATCTCACGAATGTCACGACAGGTTTAAACTGGCGGTCTGAGTCAGAACGAGAGACTCACCCTTTCGTGAAAATTAAACTCCTGCCTTCTGCCTGTTTACGGTTGACCTGACACGACCACCGTTTTGATATTTACAAACTCGCGGATCCCGACAACCGATAGTTCGCGGCCATAGCCACTTTCCTTCACCCCGCCAAAAGGCAGCCGCGGATCGGATTTCACAAAGTCGTTGACAAACACGCAACCGGCTTCCAGTCCTTTTTCGGCCAGCTTTTTCCCGGCTTCTTTGTCGGCCGTAAAAATGCCGGACCCCAGCCCAAAAACCGTATCATTCGCCATCTTAACTGCTTCGTCAACGCTTTTCACCTTAAACAGCGAAGCCACCGGGCCAAACAATTCTTCGTGATAAGCCGGCATGCCGGGTTTAATATTTTCCAAAACAGTAGGAGGATAGAAGGCCGGATCGCCTTCGGGAATATAACCGCCACAAAGCACCGTGGCCCCCTGCCCTATACTTTGCATGACCTGCTGATGAAGCTCGTCGCGCAAATCTTTACGGGCCAGCGGACCAATAGTAGTACCGGCAGCCATCGGGTCGCCAAAAGTAGCTTGCTGCATTAAGCGCAGAAATTCAGCTTTAAAATCATCATAAACCTTTTCGAGCACGATAAAACGTTTGGCGCCAATGCAACTTTGCCCGGCATTCAGCAAACGGCTCGATACGCACAGACGTGCAGCTTCATTAATATCGGCGTCGTCGAGAACGAGGTAAGGGTCGCTGCCTCCCAGTTCCAGTACCGATTTTTTTAGCGCTGCCCCTGCCGCCGATGCCACAGCCTTTCCGGCCGGGGCGCTGCCGGTAAGCGTCACCGCTTTGATTGCCGGATTGGCAATGATGGTTTTTACCGCCGAACCGTCCACCAAAACCGTTCGGAAAACATTTGCCGGGAAACCCGCTTCGCTAACCAGTTCTTCAATTGCCAGGGCACAACCGGGTACATTGCTTGCATGCTTCAAAATTCCGGTATTCCCGGCCATGAGCGCGGGAGCCAGAAAGCGAAAAACCTGCCAAAAAGGAAAATTCCAGGGCATAACAGCCAAAACCGTCCCAATGGGCCGGTAGCAGAGATACGATTCGGAAGCTTCGGTTTGAATGGTTTCGTTTTGAAGAAAAGCGGCTGCATTTTCGGCATAATAACGGCAAACCCAGGCGCATTTTTCAACCTCGCCAACTGCTTCCCGGATCACTTTTCCCATCTCCGAAGTAATTAATCTTCCCAGGTCTTCCTTCCTCGAAACCAGCAAGCCGGCCAGCTTAACCATCCATTCCGAACGCTTTGCAAAAGAGCTGTTTTTCCAAGACTCCCAGGCCAGATCAACTTCGCGGATCATGTGGTTAACTTCAGCATCGGTGTGGTTGTTAAAGGTCTCGATGAGCTTATTTGTATACGGGTTGATTGATTGCATAAGATTGAAATTTCGTATTCTTTCAAAATTATAAAAAAATGAGGCTTACCATTCTTTGCGAGATCGTTCCCAAGGAATTTCGATCCGAAAAATCGGCAAACCATTTCAAAATCGCAAAGAATCTTTACTTTTGGCATCAGTACCTAAACCTGTTTTAGCTTGAAAAAGATACCTTTTCATAAAGACGACGACACCTTAATTAGAAAACTGCAAAAAGGCGACCCGTTTGCTTTTGAAGAAATCTTTTCAAAATACAGCCATAAACTCCATCAGTTTTCGCTCGCCTACTTAAAGTCAGAATCTGACGCCGAAGAGATTGTTCAGGAGGTTTTTCTGAAACTTTGGGAAAAGCGGAAAGACATTAAAACCGAAACCTCTTTTCAATCTTACCTGTTTACCATCACCTTAAACTTCATCAAGCGTTTTTTTAACCGAAAAGCCCGGGCAGATCAGTACAAACACGAACTGGCCACCCAATTTTTCGAAGGAAACGATCAGGTGGAGTCTTCGGTCACCTACCAGGACCTGCTAAACAAACTGGAGACCCTCATCGATCAATTACCTGAAAAACGAAAGCAGATATTTATCGAACGCAAACAACACGACAAACCGGTCAAACAAATTGCCGAGGAATTGGGAATCACACCAAAAACCGTTGAAAACCAACTGACCAGGGCATTGAACTTTTTAAGGTCGGAGTTGCAGAAAGATCATTTCGGAGGTTTTCTTTTCTACCATCTTTTTATCCGCCAATAAAAAAATTTTCTCCTTGTGGGGGATACGCTTCCCTCAAGGATATAATAAGCAAACAAGGCAGACCGGCGTCCATCCGTAAAGAATTTAACCGTGAAAAAAGAAATTGACAGCGCAATTTTAAACAGGTACCTTAAAGGGACTTATACGCCTGATGATTATCGGCAGCTAAAATCCTGGTTTGAAAAAAACGGGCAAACGGAACAGCTTGACGAACTGATTCACCAAAACTGGCTTGAATTTAAAGAACAGCAAGCCGGGAAAGATTTAAATTTCATTTTGCAGAAAATCCAGCGGCAAATTTATCTGGACGAAAAGAGCAGAAAAAGGAACCTTTGGCATTTTTACCGGCAGGTTGCCGCCGTACTATTATTTCCAATTCTCTTGGTTACAGCTTATCTGTTAATCAACAGCAACCAATTCCACGAGGAAGCCTGGGTACAAATTCATTCTCCGGCAGGAGCCCGGACCCGGTTTATGCTTCCCGACGGGAGTTCCGGCTGGCTCAACAGCGCTTCAAGCATCCAATACGCGGCTGATTTCAAAAACAGGGAAGTAAAAATCAGCGGTGAGGCCTGGTTTGAAGTGACCAAAAAAAATCATCAAAAATTCGTCGTGAAAACCCCCGCCCTGGATATTACCGTATTGGGAACCAAATTTAATGTTTCAGCGTACCCCGAAGACCATTTTGTTGATGTTGTTCTGGAAGAAGGCGAGGTCAGGCTGGATGGCAGAAACAAGGTATTTTCAGAGATCCTTTCACCGGCAGAGCGCTTTGTGCTTTATTCCAATCAAAAGAAAGGGGAAATATCGAAAGTTGATGCCGGCATCCATTCCGCCTGGAAAGACGGCAAGCTGGTTTTCCGCGACGAACCGCTTTCGGGCGTGCTAAAAAAGATGGAACGCTGGTACAACGTGCAGTTTGTGATGGAGGATAAGCAATTAAAGAATCACCTCTACCAGGCCACTTTTAAAGACGAAACACTGGAAGAAGTACTGAGATTGCTCGCTTTTACAGCGCCAATCCATTATGAGATACAAGAGCGAAAATTAGGCATCGATGGAAGCTATTCAACAAAAAAGATCATGATCCATAAGAAAACAAAATAGGCAGATACAAAATCAGGAAAGCGCTGACACACTTTCCTGACATACTTAATGATTAACAATAATATATTATTAACCGTTTTGAATTGTAAATTTATGAAAAAAAATCGGAAACGATGGACATACCTTTGGTGTGCCCTTAAAAAACCATTACGCATGATGAGATGGAGCTTATTCTTATTCATTCTGAGTATTTTCCAGGCCCAAGCCATTTCGGGCTATGCCCAGAAAACCCAACTGTCACTGGACTTTAAAAGCGCCAGCATCGAAACAATCCTGAATGAAATCGAGAATCAATCGGACTTTTATTTCCTCTACAATAAAAACCTGGTTGATGTGAAACGTAAAACGGATATCCAGGTAAAGGACCAGCAAATCAGTGTCATTCTTGACCAGCTATTCCGGGAAACCAATGTTACCTACCGGATTATCGAACGGCAAATCGTGTTGTCGTCTGAAGTAAGTCAGCAAAACTCGTTCGGTTCACAAAACAAATCGGTTTCGGGGAAAGTAACCGATGACTCCGGTATGCCTCTGCCTGGTGTAACCGTGGTTATAAAAGGCACTACGCTGGGAACAATTACCAATGGCGAGGGGAATTATTCGCTTTCAGGCATTCCTGCCGACGGGGTGTTGGTGTTTTCGTTTGTGGGGATGAAAAGCCAGGAAATCCCTGTCGGAAATCAATCTTCAATCCATGTCAGACTCGAAGAGGAAGCAATTGGCATTGGCGAAGTAGTCGCCATTGGCTATGGAACCATGAGAAAGAAGGACCTGACTGGTTCTATCACGCAAATTCGTCCCGATCGGATTGCGAACGAAAATCCAAAAACGGTGCAGGATATCCTACGGGGTACGCCTGGTTTGCAGGTCGGCTACGACGCTTCGGCCAAAGGTGGAGGTACCATGCAAATACGCGGACAGCGTTCGGTTTATGACGAAGGAGGTCACAACAACCCACTGATCATTCTTGACGGAATGCAATTTTACGGAGAACTTTCCGAGATCAACCCCGACGACATTGCTCAGATCGACGTACTCAAAGATGCTTCGGCTGCAGCCGTTTACGGGGCTAAGGCGGCAAGCGGTGTGATCATTATTACTACCAAAAAGGGGAAACAGGGGAAACCGGTTATAAATATTAGTTCGAATTTTGGCTGGACCCAGGAAAGCGATTACCGGAAACGGTTCAGCACAAAAGATTATTTACAACATCGTCAGGATTGGCTTACAAAGAATACCTATGGTGTAAATGCCTCAACAGGTGAATATGAAGCCTATCAAACCGGCATCTATGCCAATCAGCCCGGATTTTTTATGCGATCTGACCAACTTCCTGCAAATGTTTCTGTTGATGCATGGAGGGCTTATACCACTAACGAAAGTGGAGACTCTGACCTGAGCATCTGGGCAAAGAGGCTTGGATTCCAGGGAAATGCGCTCAGAAATCTCCTTGCCGGCAAAACCGTCGACTGGGCGAAGCACACCTACAGGACAGGCATAAACCAGGACTACAATGCCAGTATCAGCGGTGCCGGCGAAAAGGTTAACTACTATTTTTCGATGGGTTATTTGAAGAATCAGGGCGCATTGGTCAGCGATGAATACCAGGCAATACGCTCCAGCATGAAGGTCGATGCGACTGTGACCAAATGGCTCCAGATCGGCGCTAACGTAAATTTTCAGGATCGGTCGGATGGTAGCGTTGGCGTAGATTTGGATTACCAGTTGCGCAACAGCCCTTATGCCGATTACGCCGACGAGGCAGGAAATCCGGTGCAGTATCCCCTGAGTGGCGAATACAGCCAAAGGGGTTATAACTACGCTTTCCAGAAAAAATACCTGGAGTTGGAAAAGGGCTATACCGTATTAAACAGTATTTTGAATGCCAAAGTAACGTTGCCTTTTCATATCACTTACACGTTCAACGCCTCGCCGCGTTACCAGTTTTTTTACGACCGTTATTTTATGTCGGCCGATTTACCGGGCTCCGATCCCGCGTCACGTGGTGTAAACCGCGAGCAGGCCAAGCGTTTCGACTGGTCGCTCAACAATACCATCAATTGGGACAATACATTTCTTGAAAAACATCACGTAATCCTGACCCTTGTACACGAAGCCGAGGAACGCCAGTACTGGCAAGACCGCATCGAAGCCAGAAATATCTTACCATCCGATGCTTTAGGCTTCCACAACACCAAAAACGGCACCAAAGAAAACAGTACTTTTTCATCCAGTGACACGCGTGAAACAGCAGATGCTTTACTGGCCCGCTTGTTTTATTCGTATGACAATCGCTATATGCTCACCACGTCGGTCCGCAGGGATGGATATTCTGCTTTCGGTTCATCCAATCCGTACGCCACTTTCCCGTCGGTCGGGCTGGCATGGGCATTTACAAACGAAAAGTTCTTCAAATGGGACCATGTGATGAACAACGGTAAATTGCGTGTATCCTACGGTAAAAACGGTAACCGCTCGCTGAGCAGTCCTTACCTGGCGCTGGCAAACCTTTATGAAGGAGCAGGTAAAATGCAGGGATACATCAACTCATCGGGCGAATTGGAACTTTACCGCTATTTAATGGCTAACCGGATGGCAAATCCAACGTTGCAATGGGAAAAAACTGCTTCCTGGAACGTCGGGCTCGATTTTGGTTTCCTAAAAGACCGCATATCGGGAAGTATCGAATATTACGATATGAGAACCCACGATATGATTATGCCGCAACGTTTGCCCGAATTCACCGGATTTTCGAGCATTACCACCAACCTGGGACAGGTGGACAACCGTGGAATTGAGATTTCGATAAACTCGGTTAATCTGAATAACAGCAATTTGAAATGGACGACCACATTTGGTTTCTCCTACAACAGGAATGTGATAAAACACCTTTATTACGAAAACCAGGATATTTTGGATGTTGATGGAAATGTAACCGGAACAAAAGAAATGGACGATAAAACAAACGGCTGGTTTATCGGACAACCCATCAGCACTATTTGGAACTACCGGGTTACCGGAATCTGGCAAAAAGATGAGGTAGAGGAAGCAAAAAGATACGGTCAGGTGCCCGGCGACCCTAAAGTAGCCAACAACTATACTGCCGATGATGTTGTAAATGCCGACGGCTCTGTGAAGCCCGTGTATAACGACAACGATAAGGAGTTTCTCGGACAAACAGCGCCGCCTTTCCACTGGTCGTTGCGTAACGAGTTTGAATTGTGGAAAAACCTCAGCATATCATTCAACATTTACTCTTATATGGGACACAAAAGTCTGGCAACCTTCTACCGGAATAATGATGATGACGGCGGACGAATGAGTTATGCCCTGCAAAACGTGCCTGCAAAGGAATATTGGACGATCGATAACCCGACTAACAAGTATGCGCGTATTGAAGCCCAGGGCCCCACAGGAGCTGCCAATCCCGGAAAATTGTACGACCGTTCGTTTATCCGTTTCGAGAATATTTCAGTAGGATATACACTGCCCGGGCAGTGGACTTCGAGATTTGACCTGGAGCGTGTCAAAGTTTACGGCTCTGTCCGCAACGTTGCCACTTGGGCAAAAGACTGGGAATACGGCGATCCTGAAACGAACCCGGCCTTTGATAGTGGCGGCGGATTGGCCACACGCATTTATACATTGGGATTGAATTTAACTT
Source organism: Gaoshiqia sp. US2 (assembly GCF_059705485.1). NCBI lineage: Bacteria > Pseudomonadati > Bacteroidota > Bacteroidia > Marinilabiliales > Prolixibacteraceae > Gaoshiqia > Gaoshiqia sp. US2. The sequence goes on from NZ_AP048550.1 coordinate 450,725, forward strand.
TTTAACCTCTAATTACAACAAATATGAAAATTGTGAATGAGAGAGAGCAAAGCCAAACTTGTTTGAGCTTTGCCAAGCGCGAGCAATTTGCCGGCCTTAGCCGGAAAATTACGAATAAACAAGAGCAAAGACAAGCTTGTTTGGGTTTGCCGGGCATGAGTAATTTGCGCGGAGCGAAACAGATCACTCAAAAACTGAATCATATATGCCTTGTCTTATTTATAGGTAGTATCATCTTACTCGGCGGATGTTCGCAGGATTTTCTGGAGCCCGACCCGTTGTCATTTTACGAACCCGGAGCCACATTCAGTACCGAATCAGGTTTGATGTCGGCAATGGCAATCTGCGACCGCCACCTCAAGCTATATTGGGCGACAGACCATAATGAAATGCTGAGTCTGGGGACAGAATATATCTTCTCCGATTTGATGGTGGCCAGTGCGACCGACAAAACTGCCATGCTTGACAATGTGGCCAATATGCTTACTCCTACGAGTGAAAGTACAAGTAATGTGAACCATCTCGACCGGACAAACAGTATCTGGTATTTTTGGAGGGAAACCTATAATGGTATTCTTTATGCCAACACCGTCATCCAATATGTGGATGGCGTTGAAGAATTGAACGAAGCCACAAAAAATGCCTACAAGGGCAGAGCCTATTTTCACCGTGCTTTCCGCTACATGGCCCTGGTGTTTCAATTTGGCGATGTGCCGCTTGTAACCAAGGTGGTAGATGTGCCCAAGCAAAATTACCGCAGCACAGAACGCGAAGCGATCCTGCAAATGATAACCCGGGATATGGAGTTTGCCGTACAATGGGTACCCGACCAAAAAGATATGCCCCTGACAGGCATGGTAAATAAAGGTGCCTGCCGTATGTTGCTTGCCAAATGTTACCTGGCATTGGGTGAATATGCCAAAGCCAAAGAGCAAACGGATATATTAATTGAAGGATCGGGATATTCGCTCATGCAGAATAATTTCGGAACATTCAACGATGGAGGCGAACCTGCCACCTGGCCGATTACCCGGAATGTGATCTGGGATTTGCACCGCGCCGAAAATAAACTTATCTCTGCCAATAAAGAGGTCATCATGGGTATGCCTAACCGTGGCGCCGAAGCTGAATCGTTTGTTAAAATGCTTACCATGCGTATCTTATATCCGTTCGTTTTTAACAGCGCGATACAATCAAAAGATGGAAAACAGGCATTGATGAATATCAAGCGAAACAGTGGCGATTACAATTCAAAGTATGATTATATGAGGGCATTCGGGCGCGGCATTGCTACATTCCGTCCCACATACTTTCAAACTCATACTCTGTGGGAAGTTAATGGCCGGATGGATGAAACCGACTTACGTCATAATTCAGTAGTAGGTAACTGGGTGCGTATGGAGGATTACCGCGTCAACAACAAAGCATCTTCAGAATTTGGAAATCCGGTCACTCTTTTTAGTGACAACGGAAGGTTATTGTGCAGCGATACGATCCGCCGCTGGTTTGATGTTCCCCATTACAAGTTCTATTTGGACGATCCCGTGAACGAGGCCAACATAAGCGGCTCTGACGGAAACAGAGGCGCCACGAACGGGGGAATAGCCGATTGGTATCTTTACCGTTTGGCAGAGGCATATTTGCTGCGGGCAGAGGCTAAATTTTACCTGGGCGACGCTGCCGGAGCTGCCGAAGATGTAAATGAAGTGAGAAGTAGAGCAAAATGTACTGAATTGTATGATGGCTCCGTCACAATTGGTGATATCATGAACGAGCGCGCCCGTGAGCTGTACTGGGAAGAATGGCGCAATGTGGAATTAACCCGCGTGTCGCTGTGTCTTGCCCGTAGCGGAAAGCCTGACGAATGGGGTAATACCTACAGTCTGGACAACTTTGACAAACAGAGCGGCACCGATTCCAATGGCGGAAGTTATTGGTACCAGCGCATTATACATTACAGCATGTACAACAAAGGCCCTATCCAGGTTGTTGCAACAAAAAATAACATCAACTACACGATGGACAAAAAGAATATTTACTGGCCTGTTTTTAATGCCTCAATTACCGCTAACAATAAAGGTGAATTGAGCCAGAACTATGGCTACGACGGATATGACCCCAATACACCGAAATGGGATAACTGGGAAGATGCCGTAGCCGACGAAGACAGAACAACGAATTAATTTCCAAATAAATTTATCTCCCCAAGATTAGATTTTAAAGACAGCTAAGGATAAGAATGAATGAAAAGAGGGTGTTTCAGGCTTCTGAAGCGCCCTCTTATGTAATACACATTACTTATCAGGAGAACAATTTCTTATTAACCAGATAAAAACATGACCATGCGTAAACCGATATTTATCCTATTAATCCTTTTCCCTTTCCGGTTTTTAACCGCCCAAACAACTCTGTTAACCGATTTACCCGGCGGATATACTCCCGAGGAGGTAGGAAAACTTGTCGCATACCGTTTTGTCGATGCCAAACATGCACTTCATGCCGGAAAATGGATCAGTTACCCGGAAACGTTTTATTGGAATGGAGCTCTTCAGTTTGCAGCAATAACGAACGACAAAGAGCTTCTCGTGCTTCTGCAAAACAAATTTGAGCCACTGTTTTCGACCGAAAAAGAGCTATTACCGATAAAAAATCATGTCGACTTAAATATGTTCGGCAGCTTACCTCTCGAACTCTATAAACTTACAAAAGAGAAACGGTATTTTGAGTTGGGACTGCCGTACGCAGACACCCAATGGGAAGTTCCCGATAACGCAAAACCGGAGGAAAAAGAATGGGCAGAAAAAGGCTATACCTGGCAAACACGCCTATGGATCGATGACATGTACATGATTACCATTGTGCAAACCCAAGCCTATAAAGTGACCGGAAATCCAAAATATATTGACCGGGCAGCAAAGGAAATGGTACTTTATTTAGATGAGTTGCAACGCCCGAACGGTCTCTTCTACCATGCTCCGGATGTTCCGTATTATTGGTTGCGGGGCAATGGATGGATGACGGCAGGTGTTACCGAATTGCTTCGTTACTTACCCGATCATCATAAAGACTACCCCCGTATTATGCAAGGCTATCAAAGGATGATGGAAAGTTTAAAGAAATATCAGTCGCCAGCTGGTATCTGGAATCAACTGATTGATGAACCGGACTGCTGGCCCGAGACATCCGGATCAGCCATGTTTACTTATGCACTCATTACAGGAGTCAAAAAAGGGTGGCTAAACGCCGAAGAATATGCTCCGGTTGCCCGGAAAGCCTGGATGGCTTTAGTGCCTTATGTCGATGAAAAAGGCGCTGTGGCCGAGGTTTGCGTCGGAACGAATAAAAAGAATGACAAACAGTATTATTATGACCGCCCGCGCAGAACCGGCGATTATCATGGGCAGGGACCTTATCTTTGGTGCGTGGCTGCTCTTTTGGAAAAATAACAGAGTACCTGCCACCACAGGCAGCGCCATTGTCATCACGGCAACCAACGATTCTGCAGTTTCTTCTGTTCACGGATAGATTGAAAAACTTTACATGATTGACCCCGAATGGGTCAATCATGTAATTTTATCTGTAATTTAGCACCCGACACCTATACAATTCAGGATTTGACCAAACCTTCACATACCAACGCATTCCCCGGAGGCGATCTTCTCCTTGAACGGTTAAAGGCAGGCGACCGGAAAGTCTTCAGCCTGCTTTTTGAATATTATTACACCGGCTTGGTTGTTTTTGCCGATCGCTACCTGCACGACATGGAACTGGCCGAAGACATTGTCCAGTCGGCATTTATCCGGTTATGGGAAAACCGGAAGGCCATCAAGTCTCCGTCTGTCAGGTATTATCTGGCAAGCGCTGTCAAAAACAACTGCATCGATTTGATCCGGAAAAACGAAACCCAAAAAAAATATGCCCAACGTCAAACGTACCAGGAAACAGACCACGGGAATGATTTTTGGGCCGAAAGCGAACTGAAACAGATGATCGAAACAGCAATCGATCGTTTGCCGCCGCGCTGCCGCGAAATATTTACTTTAAGCCGGTACGACGGTTTAAAATCACACGAAATTGCACAAAAACTTCAACTCTCGCAGCGCACCGTTGAAACACAAATTACGAATGCACTGAAAATCCTTCGTAAAGACCTGAAAGACTACCTTTTCCAATTTTTCTTCACATTTTAGTTCTTCACAGTACGTGTAAAAATAGGTTTCTCCGTCTTATCCGTACAAACACGAAAAGATGGAAGAAAACAGCACCTATTTCGAATTGCTTTTTGTAAAAGAAGCGGAGGGAACCTTAACCGAACCAGAAAAGACCGAACTGGCCGGATGGTTAAATAACCCTCAACACCGGATTGTTTACGAAGAACACAAAAAACTGTGGGCATCGGTTGGTGACCTGCAGAAAATGAAAACGATAGACCAGAAAAAGGCCTTGAAAAAAGTTGAAGCCCGCCTTTTTGGCCGCTTCCCTGTTCTTTATCTGAAAAAACTCGAACGGGTTGCCGCTGTGCTGTTTATCCCGCTGTTGTTATCCGCTCTGTGGATGCTCTACTACCTGCCCGGAAACTTTATAAATGAAACGGTTTTTAATACCATCGAAGTACCCCCGGGAACCAGGTCGTCATTCACCTTGCCCGACGGTACGTTCGTGAGGCTGAACTCGGGTAGCAGCCTGAAATACCCGGTCTCCTTTGAAAATCGGGAACGACAAGTTGAATTAAACGGTGAAGCCTGGTTTGAAGTAAAAAAAGATGAGCATCGTCCTTTTATGGTCTCCACCTCCGATATCAATATCAAAGTTCTGGGAACATCGTTTAATTGCAACGCTTACCCCAATGCCGGACAAATTGAAACTGCGCTGGTGGAAGGAAAAATAGAAATCTCGGGGAAAAGCGGAAAAAACAAGTTCCTGATGGAACCGGGCGAACTGGCTGTTTTTTCCAAGCAGGAAAAGACCATGGAAAAGACGCAAACAGATCTCGACAAACACATTGCCTGGACATCCGGAAAATTAATGTTCCGCGACGACCCGATGACGACCGTCATTGAAAAACTGGGGCGGTGGTACCGGGTGGAGTTCCGGGTGGAAGACCCGGAAATTCTGAATTACACCTATTCGGCCACTTTTTCGGGCGAAAGCCTCGACCAGGTGTTAAAAATGCTGGCCCTCTCCGCCCCCATCAATTTTCGCATCCTGCCCAGAGAAAGGTTAGACAGCCTGGAGTATGAAACCCAAATCATAAAACTTACAAAAAAATAAAGGAGGAAAACGATCAAAAGGAAAAAGGAATGTTTGCACCATCCCTTTTTCTGAAATGAAAATAAATAGTCTGTATTTATTAACACTAATTGAATCAAAAGTATGAAAAAAAACTTTTTGTTGAAACCGTTACAAGGGCAAATGCCCCTGTACATTAAATTTTTAAGGGTTATGCGACTCACGCTGTTTTTATTTTTTGTCTCCCTGATCCAGGTCTTGGCGGGAGGCGCCTATTCTCAGGCCACCCGCATCAGTTTAAACCTGAAGAACACAACGGTGAAAGACGTACTCTACGACATTGAATCGAAAAGTGACTATTATTTTCTGTTCAATAGTCAATTAGTCGACGTTCAAAGGAAAGTCACCATTGATGTTTCGAATGAAAAGATCGAACAGGTTTTGGACCGTTTATTCGAAGGACAGGACGTAGGATACACCATCATGGGCCGGCAGATCATCATTCAGCCGTCTGCTATGGTCTCCGCTTCGAACACCCAGCAACCCAAAAGCATTATTGGGAAAGTCACCGATTCGTTGGGTGCCCCGCTTCCCGGAGTAACGGTAGTTGTAAAAGGTACCACCCAGGGAACTATTACCGATGCTGACGGAAGCTATTCGCTTCCGAATGTTCCGGCAGATGGAACTTTGGTGTTTTCGTTTATGGGGATGAAAGCTCAGGAAGTAACAGTAATAGGAAAAACGACAATTAATATAATTTTTGAAGAAGAAACGGTTAAAATTGAAGAGGTTGTCGCTATAGGCTATGGAACATCAACAAAAAGAAAACTATCGACAGCGATTTCGAGTATGAAATCGGAAGAAATCTCAGAAATCCCGATTTCAAATATTGGGGATGCCTTATCAGGAAGAATATCCGGAGTAGTTGCAGACAATGGAAATGGAGCTCCCGGCGGAAAACCTGTTATCAGGATACGAGGATATGGATCGATTTATGCGGGAAGTGAACCATTGTATGTCATTGACGGAATATTAGCAAGTTCGGACCAATTTGCTGCGTTAAACCCAAAATCAATTTCGAAAATTGATATTCTGAAAGATGCAGCAGCAGGAGCTATATATGGTTCGAGGGCAGGTAATGGTGTTATCATTGTTACTACTAAATCCGGAAATTCAGGACAGGCAAAAGTATCGGTTAATACAACGCTGGGGGTCCAACAGTTGGAAAAGAAAGTAGAAGTACTGGATAGGGACGAATGGTTGCAAATGGCTAAAGAGGCTTATACCAACGATAAACTTACAGTCCCGGATTTCTATTTGCGAGACGCTGCAACTTATGCCAATACAGACTGGCAAGATGAAATTTACAGGTTAGCATCATATCAAAATCATCAGGTTGCGATAAATGGAGGTACAGAAAAGGTCAAATATTATGTGTCGGCAAATTATCTGGGCAATGAAGGTATTATGAAAACAACCTATAATAATAATCTGTCGACGAATGGCAATTTTGAGATAAAGGTGAAACCGAACCTTACAGTAGGGACAACATTTAATACAGCACGCATAACACAAAGGACCAATCAGGCCATCCCAGGTTTTGGACATACAGGAAACGGATATGGAGTAGCAGGAGGAATTATCCAACAGTCCTTGTGGACTCCACCGATAATCCCGGTATATACAAGTACAGGCGATTATGGACAATTAATGCAGGGAGAATTTGTTCCTCCATATTTTACACAAGGGTACGACAATCCTGTTTGCGGACTAAATGAAATCTACGACGTTTACATCAATAACAATGTAATGTCGAGAATTTATTTTACATACAAACCGGTTAAGGGGCTGAGTCTTAACGCCAGCTACAGTTGGACATTGTATTCCCGGTTTCGTGACTACCATACCAGTCCTTACCTTGCCGGGAACGGAAGCCCCTACGCAAATTTTTCAAATCCAAAGTACGATAAAATGAGTGCCGGACAGGAAAATTATATGGGTACTTCGTGGATTACAGACGGATATGTTGACTATGAACCAGAGATTAATGAAAATCACCATCTAAAAATATCTGTAGGCGGAAGTTTACAGGAAAATAACTCACGCAGTACAACTGCATCATCGAGTGTAAATGACCGAGGAACAGCAAATGCACTTAAACCCCTTCCAGCATTTGACAATTATTTTCGACCAAACATTTATGGTGCAGCTCTGGTTTTGGGGGGTGGAGCGTATGGCCGAAGTAAGTTTGAGTCAATTTTTACACGTGTAAATTACGATTTTAAAGACAAGTATATTCTAATGGCCTCTATAAGAAGAGACGGATCTTCGAAATTTGCACCCAATGGGCGTTTTGGTTTATTCCCAGCTGCATCGGGGGCATGGCGTTTGTCTCAGGAGTCATTCATGAAAGGTATAAAATTTGTCAATGAATTGAAAGTCAGAGCAAGCTATGGTTTGTCAGGGAATGATCAATTTGGTGATTTTGAATGGAACGGCACTGTGGGATATTCTGACATATATACCTATGGGCCGATCGCCAGTGGCGGCGCAGGAGCAGCAAAAGCTTTAGTTCCGTCGTCAATCGAAAACCAAAACCTGAAATGGGAAGTAAATGAACAAGCCAACTTCGGTGTCGATTTCAGTGGGTTCAATGACCGGGTAAACCTTACCCTTGATTACTTCATCCGCAACACTAAAGACATGCTTCTTTATCGTGACTTGCCATTGGAAAATGGTATTGCTACGAGAATATTTGATAATTTGGGGAATATGACTAATAAAGGGGTTGAAATAGCATTGAATACGATAAATGTCAAGACCAGAGATTTTCAATGGGGTACAAGTTTTAATTTCACAAAAATCAATAATAAGGTACAATCGGTATTCACTTCAAGCGGATATCTAAGCATGGGTTGGAACGGGATGATCCGAATTATGGAAAATCGCCCAATGTTTGAAATATATGGTTACAAAGTAATCGGTAATTATACTGATGCAGACCAATTGAAAAATATACCGGGATTAAACAACCCGCGGGTTGGAGATCCAATGCTTGAAGATTATAAAGCAGATGGAATAATCAATGGTAATGACTGGCAACCGCTTGGGCATGCATTGCCTGATTTTATGTACGGCTTTTCTACGGCATTAATATATAAGAATTTCGATTTGCAGATCATATTGGATGGTAGCTATGGTGCCTCTAAAGTTGTATCGGCACTCCGTCAGGCAACACTACTCTACTATGCCTCAAATGTTTTCAAACCTTATTGGGAAGATCGTTATATAAGCGGAGTACAGAGTGGAAGTGGAGTTGCGTTCCCATCAAAATCAGTGACAGGTCCGCGACACATGGAAACTTCACGTCTGGTTTATGATGCTTCGTATGTAAGAATTAAAAACCTGATTATTGGATATAACATTCCTAATCGTGTATGTCAATCTATTGGTATTGAAGATATAAAACTAACCCTAGGGGTACAAAATCTATACACATTTACAAGTTATCCTTTGTATAATCCTCAGGCAAATACTGCCCGCGGAGAAGCCGGAAGTGCACAGTTTGGTTGGGACGAAGGAGTATATCCGTTATCCCGTACCTATACATTAGGACTTAACTTAACTTTCTAAATCAACTATTATGAAAAAGATAAAATACCTAATTATTGGAATAATTGTATTGCTTTCAAGTGGAGGATGTGATGAAGCATTCTTGGAAACAAAGCACCCCGGGACCCTTACCTATGATAAATTTTATCAGACTGAAAATGATTTTCAAATTGCATTAAATGCGTGTTATCTATCGCTGAAAGGGCAGGTTCAAAATTTGATTGCTTTTAATGATTTGATTTCGGACAACTGTTTCTTAAATTCATTAAACAGTACTTTTGACACCTATCAGTTCGATGCTGTTACTATCAGTTCAAATTCATCGACTATTTCGAACTTCTGGTGGGCCTGTTACAGGTCTGTTGCATTATCAAATCTCGTGATTACTCGCATCGAAAATTCTTCTGTATCTGAAAATAGCCGTAAAGTGTTTGTTGCTGAGGCAAAATTTATCCGCGCATATTCCTATTTCAACTTGGTTCGAATCTTCGGAGGTGTTCCAAAGTATGAGAAAGAGGTAGAGGACATGAATCTGGTCTATTCAGTTAGCCGTTCTTCAGCAAATGAAATATACGACTTTATTATCAACGACCTTAAAGCAGCGAAGGAGGTTGATTCATACAGAACTGCTTCTCAACTGGTAATGTCAAAAGGAAAAGCATCTGACCTATCAGTAAAAACCCTTTTAGGAAAAGTCTATTTGCAAATGCATGATTATGCCAATGCGGCAACTGAGCTAAGCAATATCATTTCAAATAAACCTGCCGGATTGGACTTAGAAGAGGATCTGACTAAATTATATGATGCCGATAATCCGTTTAATAAGGAAATCATTTTGGCAATAAATTATGAAAGGGTAAGCGGACAGAACAGCCCTTTTACATATTCTACTCTCCCTAAATTCTCAAAAGAAATACTGCCCAACGTGACATCAAGCGATAATGGAGATGGAAGTAATAATATTGAACCTGTTATTTATAGTAAATTTTCAGATAACGATAAGCGTAAAGCCATGATAGGAAGCTATGATGTTTTAGGAAGTGCAGGCGGAACCTATTACTATACAAAAAAATATCTTGATTTACAGACAACGCAGGCCGGACTTTCTGCAGCTGATTTCATTATCCTCCGATATGCAGATGTATTATTGATGTATGCCGATGCTTTAAACAACACAGGAAAAACAGCTGAAGCATACACATATATCCAAAAGATAAGGGACAGGGCAGGATTACCTCCTTTGCCAAATGGATATTCCAAAGAGCAAATGAATGATGCTCTGGCACAGGAAAGACAATTTGAATTTATACTGGAAGGTGACAGATGGTTTGATTTATCGTATCGCGGATTTTCGTACCTGAAACAAACGTTAAACAATTTTTATCCAAATTCAGCTTACGTAAAAACAGCTGTTATAAACGATCATGAAATTTTATTCCCATTACCTTTTAATCAGGTTAAGGCAAAGCCGGGAGTACTCGATCAGAATGAGGGATATTAATTTTAACAGAAATACAAATAGACCTGAGTGACCTTCAAGTATCTTAGGTCTATTTTCCTTATAGGTTTTGGAAACAGGAAGTTTAATCAGGAAAGATAATGATGCAACGAGATTGTTTGAATAAATCAGTATATAAAAATTGTGATATAATCACAAAAGTTCTTTATTGTCTGTTAATTTCTACTGTTTTATCAGGCACTTTATTGGCAGGCGAAAAATACAAATTGGATGATTTCTCCATGTCGTTGGAGAAAATCACTTCAGGGCCTAATCATACATGGGTCAGCAGTGGAAGTACAACTGTTAATCCTGAAAGTCAGACAGTAATGGGTGTTAATGAGTTTTATTCGCCTCCATTGGCTGCAACAAAATTCAATTTCAGTGTCACAATAAATGTAGAGGGAGTCATCATTCCTGACAAAATAAATTACGGAAAGGGCGATGTTGGTTTTCTTTATTCACGGGGTACATGGTATCCTCACAAAATTGTCAGGGAAGGTACTTATCATCATATTAAAAACGGAAAACTTATTTCATTGGGTGTTGTTTCAGAGTTAGTTCCTTTGTTCGGGGAAAATGGTTTTGTCGAAAAAATAACTGTTTCAAACCGATCAGGCCACCCTTTAAGCCTGCATTTAACCGCTGTTGTTAAACCCGGTAATCCGGTCAACCTTCCGTTAGAAAAATGGAATTTCGGTCAACCTGTTTCAAACCAGCCGGATGCGCGATTGATATCTGAAAATACCTGGAGTAACGAGGCGGTTACCATTCTGTTAAATCAGGAAAATACACAGATACAATTGAAGGAAGGTGAAGCAAAGAGTGTCTTTTTTACAGTATTTATGACTAAAACAGGGGGGGAGGGAATTCAGGAAACAGAAGGAAGTAGTTTAATCTCTTTGTCACAACAAGCGTGGGAGAAACGTCTGGCTGATCTAACGAAGAATATTCCCGTTCTCAAAAGCGACATCGATGGTTTGGATGAATATTATAAGCGATCAATACTAACCGGGTTAGTTTGTGTTTGGGAGAATCCGGCTTATGCTTTAAATCCATTTCCTTCAGAATGTGGAATGGATGGCGGGGCAACCTGTTTGTATCCCTGGGGTATGGCATATGTTCCCAATATGGTTTCACTTATGTTTGGTAATCATGCGATTACCATAGCTCAGAAATTAGCGGAAGTCGATTTGCAAAAATATTACGCATACACTCTTAATGGTCAAGGTGTTGGGGTAAAATATTCCTATGATATGTATGCTTATGCTATCATTAGCAATACCATTTTCAATTTTTTTGGGCCTCAAAAAGATTTATTTGATGAAGCGAAACGAATCATTAGTGAAGACGAGAAACGACAACAGGAAGACTTTCTGATAGACTATGGAGAACAACATAATATGCTTGAAATGCGTAGCACCGGTTGGGAGCATTTTGTGGTTAGTCCTAATGCCGAGAGAGTCGTTTATCTGCAAGCTCTGGCGAACATGGGCAGGCAGGTTGGCTACAAAGCAACAGAGATTGAAAATTGGAATAAGCAAGCAGAACAAATAAAGCTATCCATACAAAAAAACTTATGGGACGACAGCGTAAAATGGTTTGCCAGTATATATCCCAATGGTTATAAGGATTTTGTCTACTCGATTCAGGTATTTGATGCTTTACGTGCAGGAGTATGCACTGCGGATATGAAAGAAGCAGTTCTTTCACATTTAAAAGATGGGGCTTTTTTGTCTGAATATGGTGTAGAAAGTATTTCAAAAGAGGATAGAGTGCACCACGAGGTGGTAGATACCGATTGGTCAGGTGGTGGAGCCTATTCCGGCGATGGACCGCAGGTTGCACTTACCATGTATGAACAAAATGAACCCGAAAAAGGATGGGATGTATTAAAACGTCATTTCTGGATGGGGAAACAGCTTCTTTATTTTCCACAGGAGCATTTGGTCGATAATCCGATAACCCCACGTCATAAGCGTTCAACTATTTTTGCCGGGCTAATCGGAGCAGAGACGATTCTTTTCGGACTAGCAGGATTTCAACCCGACTATAACGGGCAATTATTTATCAATCCTCATTTAACCGTTGACGGTAATATTTCGATAACAGGTTTTGGTTTCGGTGGATCTTTTTTCGACGTATATTTTTCAAAAAATCAAATGAAGGTCATCAAAAACGGAGTGCTATTTTACGAAGGGGCTCCCCAAAAAATCAAAATTCAGGGATAAGCTAGAAGCGAAATTCGTAAAAGTCGGGAAAATTAATTGGTACATTGTTATGAAACCCCCATTATAGTGCACGAGCACAAACACGCATGAAAATTAAGTTGCCAGCGTTGTACCTTTGAATAGCGATAATCAAAAACAAAGCATATGGCACGTAACAGTATTGAATTTGAACAGGTCATCGAGCGGGGTTGTGGTCTGGATGTACACCGGGATACGGTTGTTGCAACGGTCATGGGAAAAGGGGTACAAACGGAAACCCGCACCTTTGGAACCACAACGAGTTCTTTGAAAGAATTAGGCGAGTGGCTCGCAGCTTTAAAAATAAGCGATGGGGCAATGGAAAGCACAGGGATTTATTGGAAACCCGTTTTGCACGTATTGCGGGAATATCCCATAAACCTGATCGTTGTCAATGCCAGGCACATTAAAAATGTTCCGGGTCGCAAAACCGATAAGGCGGATAGTCAATGGATCTGCAAACTTCTGATCAGCGGTTTGCTCAAAGGCAGTTTTATACCCCCAGAGAACATCCAGGAATTGAGAGATTTGCACCGTTATAAGAAAAAGCTTGTCGGTACGATAGCTTCCGAGAAAAACAGGATTATCAGGGTATTGGAGGATGCCAACGTAAAGCTGTCCTCTGTGGTTTCAGACACGTCTGGGGTAACAGCTACTTACTTGATAAACGGTTTGATCGAAGGCCGGAAGGATTTGGACAAGCTCATTTCAGAATGTTACCACCGAAAACTTCAGGCAAGCCGCGAACAAATCAAAGAGGCCATCAACGGACGATTAACGGCCCACCACGGGTTTATACTCAGGTCTATGCAAAAACATATTGCCTCTGTCGAAGCTCAGATCACCGAGATTGACACAGAAATAGAAAAATACATCAAAGACTTTGAGAAGGAGATTGAACTGCTCCAAACGATTCCCGGAGTGGGAAAAGAAGCGGCAGTTGGCATTGTGGCCGAAATAGGGGTTGATATGGATGTTTTTCCCAGCAAGCATCATTTAGCATCGCATTCAGGCATGTGTCTGGGCAACAACGAGAGTGCCGGTAAAAAAAAAGTTCAAGAACACGACAAGGGAACAAACATCTGAAGGCAACACTAACAGAATCGGCATGGGGCGCCACTCGCACCAAGAAAAGTTATTACAAGGCCAAGTACGAAAGTATGGTGGCCAGACGTGGCAGGAAACGGGCACTAATAGCGATAGGACATAAGATCCTTTGTGCATCTTACCACATCATCAAAAACAAAGAACCGTTCAAAGAACTTGGCTACGAATATTTGGCCGAACGAAAAAGGAAAAACAGGTTGGAATATTTGAAACGGGAACTAAAAGAGCACGGATATAAAATAGAAAAAGCAGCATAAAGAAAAACAAAGGTCGTTTTTTACTGGTGGTTAAACCCCGGAAATGAAACTGACATCAACAGATAAGCACAAATACATGTACTTCGAGTACGCGGATGAAATTTTAACTTCTTATCTGTTCCTTTTTAATATGCTGATATTTATTAATTTACTAATTATTTACGGATGAAAACTTCAATCACTAAAGTTGGATTAATAGCGCTTCTGTTTTGCCAAAGTCTGTTTTGTCTGGCTGATTTTAAGGATGAAATATTAAAACCTAAAGTTTCCCACGTTGGGAAGTGTTGATTTATATGAGGATTGAAATTAAATAAGTAGTGGTAAAATAGAATTTAAATTGCTATATTTGAGTTAGTTACACATCAAAAAGCAGTTTATTCACAAAACCACTACTTATGGGATCAAAAATAGCATATTTAAGCGAATTAGAGAGCGTTCTTTGCAATGATGAAAAAACCAATGAGGGGATCCTCCATTTCTTTTCGGCCTTCAGGGTTGGCCGGTTTTTAGGCTCCTTCAATTCTTTCAAGAGCAAAGGGTACGACGTTTCTGTACTTTTACTTTCACTTCTGGTTTTCAGGTTACGCAGCGAAAGTATTTGCAGGATGCAAAACCGGTGCAAAAATTTTCTTGAAAGCATTGACGACAATACCTTTTATCGTTTGATGAACAACCAGTGGATGGACTGGCGAAAATTACTGATGGGCTTTGCCAAACAATTTGCCTGGCAGGCAAAGGCCAAGGGCGGTCCTGTTTCAGGGACAACTTGTTTTGTTTTGGATGATACGGACATTGAAAAAACGGGCAAAACAGTCGAGTTTATCGGCAGGGTTTTCAACCATGTGACCAAACTTTACCCGTTGGGTTTTAAAATGCTCCTGCTTAGTTTTTGGGACGGAAAGACACTGGTTGCAACCGACTTCTCGCTCCACCGGGAGAAAGGGCAAAAGGGGACTTACGGTTTGTCAAAGAAAGAGTTGCAATCGCAGTTCAGAAAAAAGCGTGACGGCAAATCTCCCGGGCAAAAAAGGGTCGAAGAATTGGACATGAAGAAAGGCGAAGTTGCTGTTTCAATGCTCCGGCGGGCTGTAAAAAATGGGATTATAGCCAGTTATGTTTTGATGGACAGTTGGTTTGTGAACGATTACATGATCAAAAGTGTCCGTGCCATCAAAAAAGGGGCCATGCATTTACTGGGGATGTGCAAGCTTGACAGGCGAAAATACATGGTTGGCAACAAGGAATTGAACGCCCATCAGTTGATCACTAAAAACCAGAGGAAGAACAGCAAGTATTCCAGAAAATACAAGTCAACCTACATCTCCACCGTGGTCGATTACAAAGGTGAGAAAGTCCGGCTCTTCTTCATACGTTACAATAATGCAAAGAACTGGACATTGCTATTGACAACCGATTTGACCCTGTCTTTCGTACAGGCGGTTGAACTGTACCAAATCCGTTGGACCATTGAAGTCTTGTTCAAGGAATGCAAGCAGTACCTGCGTTTGGGCGCAAGCCAGAACACTGATTTCGATGGACAAATTGCAGATGCAACTATCATCTTGGCAACCCATACGATATTGTCGCTGCAAAAGCGGTTCAGTTCTTATGAAACCATGGGCGAGCTGTTCAGGGAAACACAACAGCAACTGCTCGAACTAACTTTGTGGGAACGCCTGGTCAAGGTATTCTTTAAAATGTTGACCCAGATGGCCGCGATACTAAACATTGACAGTGAAGCATTAATAGAAAAACTAATGCAAAGCGACCAAACAAGTAGGCAACTACTGGCAATGCTCAAGGCACTGGATGAATTTGATGATAATGACCAAAATAACAACAAAACTGCCATCTGCCAGGTAGTAGCTTGATAACATGATAATTAGTTGCCAACTGAACAGATAATTATGAAATTTAACATGCCCAATTATAGGGCTTAATATATGTGGGAAACTTTAGTTAAAACTTACCCGCATTGATTTATTGCCTCAGTTTCAGAAGGATATTATCGTAAAGCAACTGTCGAGTTATGACACGACCGGTGGCAACGACGATGGTTTTTCGGGTCGGTTTTCCGTTTTAAGGAAAGAGAACGGGAATTCAGTCATTGCCGACCTGAAAGGTTCCGGGGTCATTCAGCGGATATGGACACCAACGCCTACCAATGATACGATTCAGTTTTATTTCGACGGAGAAATAACTCCGAGGATCGAGATCAAATTTATCGATCTGTTTTCAGGAGAAAAGTACCCGTTTTTGAGACCTGTGGTTGGTAACGAAGTTGGCGGATATTATTGCTACCTGCCGATTCCGTACGAGAAATCCTGCAAGATTGTCTATAAAGGAGAACGGATGCAGTTTTTTCAGATTCAGTATCGCGAGTTTGGTGCGCATCAGCCTGTTTCCTCCTTTCCTAAAAAGTTTTCCAAAGAAGAAGATGAAACCCTTTCGTCGGTTCTCAGCATTTGGAAACGAAGTGGGGATAATTTGATATCAATCTTACCGGCAACACAAACGAAGATTAATAAGATTACTAAAAATGTGGTTTTAGAACCCGGCGAAATCAAGTCCATTTTCAGCAGGAGCAGCGGGGGCCGGATTGTCGGGATTGAACTAACACCACAATTGCAATTAAATGACCAGTTTAAAGATTTGATTATGAGGGCAAAATGGGATAATGAACCCATTGCCGCCATCAACTGCCCGTGTACCGACTTTTTCGGATATGCGTTTGGAAAACCTTCCATGCAGTCGATGCTGGTTGGCGTGAAGGATGGAACTCATTATTGCTACATGCCCATGCCATTTGGGAAACAGGCAAACATCGAACTAGAGTTTTTAAAAAATGCACTGAATAAGTCAACCGAAATTTCTGTTAATGTAACCGTTTATTACAGTGACACAAAGCTTTCCGAAGATGAAGGAAAATTTTACACGGAATGGAAAAGAGAAAATCCTGAAACGGGAGAACCTTACCAGATCCTCAGTAAAACCGGACGAGGGCATTATGTGGGCACTTTACTTCAGGCACAAGGTATTGATTCGGGTATGACCCTCTTTTTTGAAGGTGATGACCAATGTTATGTTGATGGTGAATTAAGACTGCATGGTACAGGTTCTGAAGATTATTTCAATGGTGGCTGGTATGCCCTTGCCGACAGGTGGGATCAGGCATTCAGCTTACCTGTACATGGTTGCCTGGCTTATTCCATTCCGCTGGCACACACGGGAGGCTATCGTTTTCTGGTAACAGATAAAATTTCGTTTGAAAAGGACATCAGGCTATCGATAGAACATGGCCCGGATAATAATAAAATCCCGGTTGACTATACTTCAGTCGCTCTTTATTATTGCGATACGCCTCCGGTTTTGAATAATCTTCCACCCATTGAATTACTCAAAAAAGTAAATACGCCAAACCTGCTCGAATACTGGATCGCATTGCTTCCGGTAAAAGCACTTAGTTTTGGAGCCGGCATCTTGTATGAAGATTGTAAGGATGAAAACAGCGGTCAAAACTATAATATTTTAAAGCTTGAAGCTGGTAATGACGGGTTTGCCAAATTTGAACTTGAAGTTCCGGCAAGTGGGGATTACAAATTGTATGTGTCGTATTTCAAAAGTCCGGAGAGTTGTCAGTTTGTAATCAACCAACGCCAGATTCCGGTAAGTACAACGCTGGAAGGGTATGCTCCTAAAAATTCCTTGGTTGAAAAGCAATTGATCGGGACTCTTTCAATCAAAGAAGGAACTAATACGATAACAGTGGTGCTTAAAAATACGGATAAGAAATCCGGAGTGAACAAGTTTTTGTTGCACCGGATTTATCTCGAAAAAAAAGTAATTTGAAATGGCTCAAATACAGTTGTTTAATGGTAAAACTAACTTGATAAATATCTTCTCATAAAAAACAAATGAATATAAAATCATTAGGGACACTAGCTCTTGTTATGATATTTGGTATTAATGGTGCAGCAAAAAATCAATCAACCCTGCCGGATTTATACCATAATTTTATAGGTTCAATCAGCTATGGTACACTGGGGCCAAATAAAGCACAGATCAATTATACCGAAGTATCCGAAAATTGCTTGAAAGTGTCGGTAACTTTTAACTTAAAGGATACTATCCGGCAAAACGAATGGCAGATCAATATTTCTCCGGCCTTTTCTCCGGTTTTCAACTGGGCGCCGCATCTAACGCCAACTGATAATCATATAATAGCCCAACATGTATTTCGGTCACCGGCATTGGTTGTGGCTTCAGATAAAAAACTATTGGCCATTATCCCCGACCTTGACCTGTTAAAAAAAGGCAGCCCGGTTGATTGGTACATGGATATGAATGCAGTTGAAAACGTCCTGACATTGGGACTAAGTAAATCAAAAGTTCAGGAGCATGTGCTCTTTGTAAGGGAATCCGGCGCTGTTTTCCCATCAGGGAAAATAGAATTTGGTTTTTATATTCTTGTTTCCGATAAGCAGGACAATCTTTTTAATCCGTGGCGTAATGTACTTTCTTTTCTATGGAGTAAATGGGGTACGCCGGAATATAAATCGATTGGATCAATTTGCAAAAACCTTGAAAAATATTCGGAACACACCTACAACTGGGCTTTTAAATCGTGGGAAGAAAGTGTGTGGCAGGAATTTAATTTAAACGGGAAAACAGTAGGTGCGCCTGTTTTTATTGTCAATACAACCCAAAGCCCTAACTATCCGGATGAAGTAAACGAAAGAGAATTCCGTTCCGTTTGGAACCAGGCCTGGTTTAATTCGTTCCGTTCGGCTCAGGGATTATACAGGTATGCAAGACGGGTAAATAACAGTGAACTAATCAACTATGCGATAAAGACGAAAGAACTGGCATTGTCTTTTCCGCAAAATCATGGATTTTTCCCCGGGCTCATTGGTACTGAAATGCAATCCGTTGATATTGAAGGTAAAAAGTACAACCGTTCCAAGGGCTGGAATACCTTTTATTTCGGAAATTCAAACCGGAACCCCTATACCTGGGATGCCCGGATTGCACCTTACCATATCCTTGATATGAGTTTTACAGCCAATCAAATGCTTTTATGGTACTCGGAACTGGAAAAGGACAAGCGTTTACACTAGTGTCTATTAATTTTTGTTAAAATGCCTCATATCTGTTTTATGCACAGCATGCTAGCTTTTCAAAACCTTGTCGCCCTTTTGAAATTTGTTCCTTTGTACTCAGGTACAAATTGGAACAAGTATGAACGTTGGCAAATATGTTTTCGCACAGATTGTGGAGTTTCTCCCGAAACGTTACTTCGAACGACTGGTAATAAAACACAAAGACAGGACAGTCAGAATGGCACCATCCTACTGGAGCCATATGCTGGTTATCATGTACGGCCAGCTCATAGGCTGCCATAGTCTTAGAGAACTCACAGATGTCACTATTGCTCATGCCAAAAGATCTTTTCACCTCGGGTTTGGAAAGGTTCCCATCAACAGAAGCGTTCTTTCCAAAGCAAACAGCCTTAGAGACCATGGGATCTTTGAGAAGTTTGCCTTTTACATTGTGTCTATTGCCCAGGCCAAACGTATCACCAAAGAGTTTGAACTCCACGGAAGGTTCTATGCCATTGATTCCACTACCATCGACCTGTGCATGTCGGTCTTTAGATGGGCAAAGTTTAGGAGCACAAAGTCTGGCATCAAGATTCATACCCAGATTGATATTGCCACTGAAATACCGGTCTTCTACAGAATCAGCCATGCAAATGTGCATGACACCAAGTCTATGGACTGGTTTACATACGAACGGCACGCTTGCTATGTGTTTGATAGAGGCTACTTTGATCTCTCCAGGACTCTACGCAATTGAGCTGGCCGGAGCTTTCTTCATCATACGGGAGAAGTCCCGCCCTGATTATGAAATTACGGAAGGAGATGACATGCTTGAAGGAGATGACAATGTCCTGCGGGACCAAACGGTTAGGTTTACAGGAAAGCGAAACAGTGGAAACTATCCGGTTTCGCTCAGACGCATCGTATTCTATGCCCCTGACCTTGGAAGGGCCTTCACCTACTACACCAACAACTTCTACCTCAAAGCAAATGAAATTGCTCTTCTTTACCGTTACAGATGGCAGGTGGAGCTGTTTTTCAAATGGATCAAGCAGCATCTCCGTGTCAAATCCTTTTGGGGAGAATCCGAGAATGCGGTCCGCATACAGATACATGTCGCCATCATCACGTACTGTCTTGTCGCTATTATTGAACACGACCTCAAACTGGGCAGACCTGTTGTGGAGGTCATGCGTATCCTTGGTAATTCCCTGCTGGTCAAGGATCCCATTCAAGAACTCTTGGCTCCGAGGGAAAATAAGGCCTATGATGATAGCGATTGCCAACTGCATTTGGACTTCTAATTGAATTAACATTTTTTAATAGACACCAGTGAAGCGTTTACTGGATTATACCATTGCGTATGCAGATGCCCTTATCCAAAAGCAAACTCCCGATGGTTTTTATCCGGCATGGTTATCGCTTGATTCGCTGGAACCAATGGCTCATCTGAACAAATCTCCTGAATCGGCCATGTCGGTAACATTTCTTTTAAATTTGTATCAAATTACTCATAATGAAGCTTACTGTCAATCGGCACTAAACGGTATGGACGCTATTATTAAAAATATCATCCTGACAGGTCAATGGGAAGATTTTGAAACATACTGGTCATGTTCACGATATGGAAGCGAAAATCTGATAGGGAAAAAGGTGAAACGAAATAATCAGTTTAAGCAAAACACCCTATCTATTTACTGGACCGCTGAAGCCCTGTTGAATTGCTACAAACTTACTGGCGATAAAAAATATTTGAAGTATGGAGAACGGACCATCGACGAGTTGCTCATGTATCAGGCCTCTTGGCAGCCTCCATACATTTATATCCGGGCACTGGGCGGTTTTGGTGTAATGAATGTTGACGGCGAATGGAATGATTCACGTCAAAGTCTTTTTGCTGAACTAATTATCCAATATGGTGAAGAATTAAATCTCAAAGAGTACACCCAACGCGGATTAGCAGCCTTGTGTGCGTCGTTTGAAATGATGTATTGCCCTGAAAATAAGACATCTAAAGTACAATGGGAAAAAGCGTGGCCCTTCTTGGGCAAAGAGGATTACGGATTTATGATGGAAAACTACGGACACGGCGGAGTTACCAGTTCGGAAGGAATCGGAATAGGCGAGTTTACCATATATGATTGGGGTAATGGGGCTGCCTCTGAAGCATATAATCGAATTATCGATCATTTTGGGAAGAAGTTTTTTTAACTATGCGTAAAATCTCTTTTTGCAAGTGTAATGTCATCAGTCATATAACGAATAAAGTCTTTTAAATTTTATTCTGCTATGTTACGTAGTGTCTCTAAGAAAACCTGCAATAATTTATAGATCAACAATATAGTATTGATATCTTTTTTGAATCTTTTGGGTTAATTGTTTTGATAAGTTGATTATAGTGCAGATATTCAGGGTATTATTACATGAGGATAGGATATTTTGACCACTTGACAAAAAAAGATTGAACCATGAGAAAAAGATTCGAACAACAATTGGGGTTAGGGCAATTGCCAATCGAAGCTACTTATATTAATCCCAAAAGCAAGAATGCTTTAGATCAACTTTTAGCAGCGTTGAAGGCGATCTATTGCAACAAGAAATACAACGAAGAGATATTCAGTATTTTGGAAGATCATATCAATTCCGGGAAGAAAAATACGGGAAGGACAGGAATGGACCTATGGAGTATTTTTGTTTTGGCCCAGGTTCGCTTGTGTTTGAATTTAAGTTATGATGTGTTGCACGATCAGGCAAACAACCACCACAATATGCGGTGTTTGATGGGCGTAGAAAAGGGCTTTGGTTTTGAACGTATCGAGTTTGAATACCAGAATATTTATGACAATGTCGCCCTGCTTAGCGATGAAATGGTTTGGGAATTAAACAAGGTAATCCTGGATTTTGGGCATGGAGAGGTGTTTAAAAAAAAAGAACATACAGCATTGCGCTTAAAATCAGATAGTTTTGTTGTTGAAAGCAATGTTCATTTCCCCACAGACTACAACCTGTTGTGGGACTGTGCCCGAAAATGCATCGGCACCGTTTCAAGGATAATGAACAAACATAAGGATATTGGAGGTTGGCGCAAGATCGGCAATTGGCGTACAGAGTTGAAAAAGTTGATGCGCAATTTGGGCCATGCCAACCGTTCAGGAGGCAAAAACAAGAAAGAAAAAGTAGTTGCCGCGGCCGAAGAATACCTCAATAAATCAAGGTTATTGCTCAAAAAACTAAACGAAGAAAAGTCCGGTTTCCCGCTAACGGACATGGGCGATCTGGTATTGATCATTACGTTGGAGCACTACATGGAACTTCTTGAAAAGCATATTGACCTGGTCGACAGGCGTATATTAAAAGGCGAAACCATTCCGCATGAAGAAAAGATGTTTTCGGTATTTGAAACCTACACCGAGTGGATTACAAAAGGGAAGATGAACCCCAGTGTTGAACTGGGCAAAAAACTGAACATCACCACCGACCAGTGGGGGCTGATCGTGGATTACCAAATAATGGAACAACAACAAGACCGGGACATTGTTATCGAAATGGCCGACAGGATTTTAACAGAACATAAAGTCGCATCGTGGAGCTTCGACAAAGGCTACTGGTTAAAAGAAAACAAGGAAACCCTTCAGTTGGAAGTTGACCAGGTTATCATCCCCAAACTTGGGAAGCGCAACAAAAAAGAGAAAAAGGAAGAACGCAGCAGGTCATTTAAAAAACTGAAAAACAAGCACAGCGCGATCGAATCAAACATCAACGAATTGGAACACCGGGGGCTCGACCGTTGTCCCGACCGGAGTTATGCGCATTTTAAAAAGTACATCGGGTTGGGCGTGTGCGCCTACAACCTCAAGAAAATTGGGAAACAAATCCTGAAGTTGGAGCGTGAAGCGCTTGAAGCGCCCACCA
Source organism: Gaoshiqia sp. US2 (assembly GCF_059705485.1). Classification (NCBI taxonomy): domain Bacteria; kingdom Pseudomonadati; phylum Bacteroidota; class Bacteroidia; order Marinilabiliales; family Prolixibacteraceae; genus Gaoshiqia; species Gaoshiqia sp. US2. The sequence continues at coordinate 473,688 of NZ_AP048550.1, forward strand.
AGCAGATTAGGAAAGCTGCTTAGTAAAATCGGTTCAAGGAAAAAACATGAAAATTAAACATGAAAGGGAGAATTATGCCTGGAAACTAAAAAATTACACCGAAAACCCAATTTTCGGTGGCGAAAATTACGGCAACCAATTAACAGGCTAAAAAATTTAGTGGTAGTAACCGAAAAAACAAGCCGATTACATATAATTATGTACACCTTTCGAAAAAAACGGGTAGTTTTCTTAAAGACACTAAGTAGTCAAACGTGAAAAACCCTCATTTTTTTTCAAAAAGCGTAAAAATCAGGTTTCTGTTGAAGAGAAAAACTAAGTTTTCAAATAGCTCAAAAATATTTTTTGCTTCGGATTTTAACCTCCGGAGCATTTTTCTCAGGTTGAAACCCACTGCCGCCAGGATTGAGTTCATATTGTCCCCAATCTGGTCGAGCAGGTAATTCCGAAGCATCCGGTGGTCGTGTTTCACGTGGCCAATGACGGGTTCTATCCCGGCCCTGGCCCTGAAGCGTTGCCTTGTTTTTTGTCGTTGGTATTTGTTGTGGCTTTCAAGTGGTTTCCCCGGGCAAATAATTTGTGTGCCATTTACTTGTTTGCGGCCCCGGTATCCCCTGTCAACAATTCCTGTTTCGGGCTTGTGGCCGGTGATCCTTTCCACTTGCGTCAGTTGGGGAGAGAGGGTATCTCCATCGAAGGGGTTTCCGCAAAAGCTTATGATCCCGATAATGATTCCCGATTGACGGGTCTTTACGATTGATACTTTGTTCCCAAATTCGTATTTCTTGTGTTCTTTGCCTTTGGCAATGCAACTGACCTGTGGTTGATGAATGCTGTAAACCTTGTTCTTCGAACCCCGGGTTTGGGTCAGTACCCGTTTAAAAATACAGAACTGGTTTTGGTATTTCATTTTTTGGGCTTCTCCCATCTTGCGTTCCAGGTCACGAAAAATCTTTCCCGCAATCACTTTTATCCTTCGCCTGGCGGCCAACGCCTTCTTCTTTCTCCGGGGATGGTCATGGAAGCGCTGGTCGATCAGCAGTTGCTTTAATTCGCGTTGGTAGGTCTGTCTGAGCCGGATGCCTTCTTTCTTTGAGATTTTCCGGCACTTTTCGATGATTTTCTTCTGAAGTTTTACATCGGTGGGGAAGGTGATGTTTTTCTCCTGTACCGTGGTATCGATTAAAACTTCTTTTTCCCGGATTTCTTTGCTCCCAAACAAATCCACTGTTGCCTTCAAAATCTGTTCGGCTCCATTTTCCCCGATACGCCTGCGAAACTTGATCAACTCGGTCCGGTCGAAGGGAAAATCGTGGCGGAAATACACTTCGCCACAGAAATATTGCCAGTACGGGTTTTCAACCCAACGGTCAAGCACGCTTTCATCGCTCTGGTTATACATCCTGCGCAACATGACAATCCCAACGATCAACCGGATCGGGACAGATGGACGCCCGTTGTCGGCACAATAATAAACACTCAAACCATCCTCCAGACTTTTCCAGTCTATTTTCCCGGAAAGTTGAACCAGTTCATGGCTTTCATCAATAAATTGTTTCAACGGGACCCGGAACATACTTAATTGCGGATTTTTTTCTTTTTGACCTATCATTTCTACCAGCTTTTTCTCAAATTTGGCAAAAATCCGGTAGATTTTACTCCCCCAAAATCAAATTTAATCAACAATATTGTATTGATTATCAACAATGTGGAAGCATTATTTTGATTTTTCACGTTTGACTATTTACCGGTTTCTCTTTCGCCACAGGTTGCCCCGCCATTACCGGAAGTGTATGGCTGCCATCGCCAAGGCCGTTACCCCGGTTTTGTATTTCTCGATTTTTATCATGTAACTGATTTTGAGTTTATATTTACTCCTTTCCTTTTGAATGAAATTTTATTTGCTAAAGATGCAAAGGCTGTCTCAAAAAATAAAACTTTTTAAGACAGCCTTTTATACTCTGATGCAAAAAATATTTTTGAGTTATTTGAAAACTCTATTTTATATAAGGAAAAATATTACTCCGAAAAAAGACGGATGTCTCCTGTTAGTCCATAATCCGGTAATTGATAATGTTCTCCCGAGGAATATTCCCTGATATTCCTCCAATGCCATGGACTAACGAGACCCAGTTGAGGATTTTTGTGGTGTGGCCCAAGCAAACTCTTCAGGCTTCCTGTTATCCGAACTTCAATCTGATTGTCTCCTTCCCTGATCAAATCTGTAACAGGAATACGATCGGTTGGAAGAATAATGGTCCCTGCATGTTTCCCGTTGGCATAGACTTCGGCCACTGTTCCCTGCCAGTCATCCAATCCAACTTCATAGTAAGTTGACATGGACCGGATGTTAAAATTTTTCCTGTAGATCATATCCCAGGAATAGAACGGAAGCCCCTGCGTCTTCCAGCTTCCTTTTTTAACCGATGCAAGCGGAGGCCGAATGCTCCAACCCTTTTCGGTCGGGACAACTGAAAATTCTCCCAGAATGTAAACCGGCTCTGTTTCTGCATGTATTTTCATCGGACGGCAACTTAGACTGACGATATTTTTGCCCGTTTTAAGCTGTCTGTCGATCTGAAAAACTCCAAACGAATGGTCGAGCCACCATTGTCCCGGTAGTGGGTTTACTTTTAATCCATTAATCTGCACGGTCCATAGCTCCGGTCGTTCCGCAACAAGTTTTACCCCTGACCAGTCGAACTTCTGATCGATGTAAAAAGTATAACTTACCTCGAATCCGCTGTTTGGTGGGAAACTGTCCCGGTCGAGAATTGCCGTTTTATATTGGACCGAATGATTCCACGGATTTCCGTCGGCAAAACCATATTGTTTGTAAACCAACTGGGCAGCCTCACCCACGTGAATGTTTCGGAACGTTTTTTCCCCAAGTTCCATATCAACAAAATCGACCGGAAGTGCATTCTCCCGTTCCTTTTCAACTGTAACTTCACCATCTGACTGTATTTCCTTCAGATTTTTCTTTTTAACGTATTCCGGGAAGCCTTTTATTTTCTTTTCGGAAACGAACAACAACAGGCTCTCTGCCGGCTGAAGAGAGAACTCAACCTCAAGTTTCTTCTTTGAATCACCGGAATTTGCAACTTTGGAAGGATAATGGAAAATATCACCGGTAAAGGCATCCATTATTACAACATCAGTACCGTTAGCTGTCAATGTTCCCTTTGTTGTTTGTTCCAGATCGGCATTGGCCAGGAATATAAGCTGACCGTCTTTGAAGACTCTCCGGTGATGGTACAAATCTCCACCGTTTTGTGCTGAAAAGCTCAAATCCTGATTGGCTAACAAAAGTCGAATGGCTTCCTCGTTAGGTTCATTCATTTTAACCATGTTCCCAGATTGGTTCTCAAAGAACTGCTTAATTTCAGGAGAAGAATGCCCGTCAATCAGGCGTGGTTTGGAAAAGGTGATCAGCTTTCCCCCGTTCTCTGTAAATTCCTTTAGAAGATCGAAGGTCCTGCGGTTGAGGTTTTCGGTTAGCGGAGGGATAACGACAGTTTGATAACGGCAAAACCCGACCCGGAAGTCTTTTCCTTCCGTGCCTCCTTGGCTTTCAATAATATACTCGGAACCAAGATCGTATTCCAGCTGTTTTTTTTCGAGCATGGTCACAAACTGCTGAAACTGGTTCCCAACCTGCATCAGGCTGTCGTATCGTCCTTCCGTCAGATAAGAATCGTAGAGCCAGGCCGTTGTGGTCGGTTCCAAAACCAGCACGGCATTTCGCTGAACCCCGGACGATAAGGCCAGTGAAAGCCTCGCGTAGTAGGAATTCAGCGTACGATAGCTCTTCCACCAGGGATTGTGATAAGAAAAAGAAGGCGGATAGTCATATTTCCTGGCGCCGGCAATCGTACTGAACGATAGGTGTTGGTTCATCAGATTAACGCCCAAGACGTACTCCCAGTCGCCCAACCGTTTTAAATCCTTAAAGGTCACCTCCCATCCAGCTCCCCCGTAAGTTTCAGACAATACCCGGGGCCTTCCGTATTGATTGGCAACGCTCGCCACTTCTTTGACCGACCGGATATTCCCAAACTGGGCATTGGGCGATTTTTCGTCAAACTGATTGAAGAGCATATCGATGCCAGGCACAGAATGCCATGCATACATGGCCATATTGTCCGGGCCGAGCTGCATGGATGGCCACCCATGTTCCCAGTAATGGCCGGTAAATTTCAATCCATACTGTGCATAGTACGTACTGGCAGGCTTCGACCATCTTTCAGTGAACAACCACAGCATCGTTTTGGCATAATTATGCCTGATTTTTTTCCAGTCGCCGACCTGCCTGAATAAAGATGGCAAATTCTCTTTTAGATCATATCCCCACTGTTCCCTGAAAACATCGAATAAGTCAGGGGTCCATCTTATTCCTCCCGGAGAATTGATTTCGGGTTCATCGGTAAAAACTCCGGGAATTGTCTTTCCGAAATCATCACCTGAAATCTGTTCATATTTGCTCATCGTTACCTGGAGAAACTTTTCAGTTACCCCGGGATAAAGCAGGTCCACATAAGAATACCCACCGAACCAGCCCGATTTGGGGTAAAATGTTTTTTCAAAAAGGAAATAAGATCCTTGCTTCCCCATCTCGTCGTCGGCCGCTGATGTAATATCCTGAAAGTTTTCCTTTTCCTGCTTCAGAATAAGAAAATATTTCTTGTAGTCGGGAGAAATAACATCTGTTTCGAGTGGTTTTAATCCTTGCCCCTGGTTATATGATTCTGGCATTTCAGCAGGCACATGTCCTCCGGCAAATCCGCTTGGGTAAGAATTTTCGTCATAGATCCAGACTAACAGCCCCAGTTCTTTTCCCTTTTCCACCGTGTAGCTGAAAAGGTCGAACCAGTCGTCCGAAAGGTATTCGGTGATCAATCCGGGCCGAGGATGTACAATCACACCTCCACAGGCAGCATCTTTAAAATCCTGCATACTTTGGGCAATTTCTTCTTTGGTCATCTTATCATTCCATACAAAAAAAGGAATTGTTCCGTATTCTTTTGTCGGTTGTCTGAATACCTTCTGAAGAATTTCAAAATCTGTAATCCGATCAGTAGGAAAATCCATAACTTCTTCTGAACAAGACATATTCAACAGCAAGGCTCCAATAATGAAGGTGCTTTTAACTTTGTTCATCATGATTAAACTTTCTATCAATTAATAAAAATTCCGGCACCTAAAAAAAGGCAGGAGAAGTACTCCTGCCCTTTACATGATCAGTATCCCGGATTCTGATCTATATTAGTATTAATTTGCATTTCACGGTATGGAATGGGGTAAATGAATCGACTTTCAGTAATGTCAAAAGCAGATGGTAATATCCAGCCATAAAGACTCTTCATCGTTAACCCAAAAGCTGTCATCTTTTCAATGGCCTGCCCGGTCCTGATTAAATCAGTCCAGCGATGGTTCTCCAAGGCCAATTCATGGCGACGTTCTTCTGCAATATTCATCTTCGTTGCTACATTTAAATTGCCCAATCCAGCTCTTTCCCTCACCGCATTCAAGTATGGCAAGGCTTCATCAGCCTTGTTTTGTTCTACCAAACACTCTGCCAGCAGAAGCAAGGCATCTGCATAGCGGAAAACAGGCCAGTTTGAGTCGGTGTTGAATTCCTTGGCATAAGGTGGCCATAAATACTTTCTTACAAAATAATAATAGGTCTTACCCAAAGTTGGCGTATAGCCTACAACATTCTTCATTGATTCAAAAAAGAAGTTATCCCCAGTCTGAATACCTTCGGCAACAGCAATTGAGGCATCTAACCTTTTATCTCCTGTTTCATATGAATCAACCATTTCCTGAGTCGGCACATTCCATCCACCACTTGTATAGGCATAATTGTTGGCTTTTATGCCCAACAGATCGTCGGTATTATCCATTTTAGGGATCAATCGCCATATAAAATCACTTTGCTGACCAGCGTCCCCTTCCATATATTGAATTTCAAAGATTGACTCTTTATTATTCTTATTATCCGGATTGAACACATCAAGGTAATTATCCAACAAGTCGTAGTTCATTTTGGTAATATCCAGCAATTCGGTTTCTGCTTTTCCATATTCTTTTGTCGGTTTTGACATATATACGTATGCCAGAAGCATTTTTGCTGCTCCTCTAGTTGCACGACCAGACTGGGGAAATGTAGTTGCAACAGGTAAAGCTGGAATAGCAGCAGTCAAATCCGTAATGATCTGAGCATACACTTCAGCTTCAGATGATCTGGGAAGAAATGCTCCTTCTTCTGAAGTAATTTCCTGTAATTGCAAGGGAACCCCCCCATAATGCTGGACCAGGTCATAATAATAGAAAGCTCTAAGGAAAAGAGCCTCTCCCTTAATTCGAGTTTTCATATCTTCGGAGAATTCGACCCCGTCAATTCGCGATAATATGGTATTAACTCTTGAAACGCCATTAAAATCCTCATTATACCTGGCAGCTGTGTGAGCAGTATTGGTCTCATCGTCCAGAAAAAGAGCAAAAACTTCAGTAGATAAATACGGACCGCGGTCTCCTGCATAATAAGTGTAAAACGTATTATCAGAACGCATTTCATCCATAAAGATACCATGATAGGCAATCGGACGCAAGCGTTCATAGGCGGCCGCAAGTGCTTGTTCAAAATGAGCTTCCGTTCTGTAGAAAGTAGCGGAACTTAGAGAAGTCTCCGGGCTCAAATTCAGGAAATCTTCGCTGCAGGAGAAAAGAGAGAGCAAGCCGGTGATCATATATAGGATATATTTCTTCTTCATATTCTGTTGTATTAAAAATTAAAATCTACATGTTAGAAATTCATGCTCAACCCCAAGGTATATGTTCTGGGAACCGGATAGAAAGTTTCATCGACGCCAAAATGTAATCCGTTCAGTCCGTCACGGCTAACCTCAGGATTCATTCCATCATACCCCGTGATCACAAAGGCATTTTGAACACTCAGGTAAACACGTGCATTTTTGATCAAAGATGAAAACTTCATAGGTAAAGTGTACCCTATTGTAATATTCTTAGCCATCAGGTAAGAACCATCGGAAACCCAACGGGTGTTATTGTAACGAAACAATTCGGTTGTACCAGCCCGTGTTCGCGGAATATTGCCTTTACCGGGATTTTCTTCCGATCTCCAGCGTTCGGCTACCTCCTTCGTGACGTTAAACACTCCATCAATATTCTCCGTCCATTCCAGAACCCGGTTCATAATATCGCCGCCAACTGATCCTGCCAGTACTAGAGAAGCATCAAAATTCTTCCAGCTAAAGCTGTTGGTGATTCCGTAAATAAAATTCGGATTCGGATCGCCAATAAAGGTCATATCATCCATATTGATAATCCCATCAGGAACACCGTTAGGACCACCAACATCTTTCATTCTTGCCGTTCCGACCATGGAAGATGCATGTTTGGGTTGTGATTCAAGTTCCTGCTGAGTCATGTAAACTCCGTCAAAAACATATCCCCAGAACTGACCCAGTGGTTGTCCAACCTCTGTCCTGTTCTCGTCCCCCTGATTGGCATATCCGCCAATAGGCGTATCGTTTGTTCCAAGTTTAACAGCTTCGTTCCGGTTGAACGAAATATTCAGGCTTGTGTCCCACTGAAATTTGCCAACCATATTGCGGGTTTCCAGTCCAAATTCATGTCCCCAGAACTTAAATTCACCAATATTCGAATCAATGCTTCCAAAACCTGACTGAAACGGAATATTGGTAGAATACAGCAATCCTTCTGTGGATTTCCGGTAATAATCATAAACGAAGAAGATACGGTCGTTATATAGCCCTAAATCAAAACCAATATCAAATTGTTTGGTGGTTTCCCAGGTCAGATTATCATTCCCAAGCTTGGAGATTGTTCTTCCCGGAATAATCGTATTATTAAAAACATAATTTGATGTCGATACAGTTGCCAGGTACCTGTAATCACCAATATTATTATTCCCAACTTCACCGTAGCTGGCACGAAGTTTCATCCATGACAACTCAGCAATATTCTTCATAAATGTTTCATCTGAAACCACCCAACCAACTGAAACAGAAGGGAAGTTGGCCCATTTGGCGTTTGCCCCAAACCGGGAACAGCCATCCCGTCTATATGCAAGAGACAGCAGATATTTACTTTGATAATTGTAATTTAGTCTGCCAATATATGAAAGCATTGACCATTCTGTATTAGATGCATCTCCAACCCTTGTACTGGCGACATTGATCCATTCAATTTCATCGTCAGGATACTGGGAGGCATTAATGATGCTGGATTCATATGATGTTTTTTGTGCAGAATACCCAAGGAATGCACTGATGTTGTGTTTTTTTGCGATTGTGACATCATAGTTAAGCGTATTCTCTAAAAGCCAGGATAAATGGTTGTTGGTTCCGTAACTTCCTACCGGAGGTAGAGGAGGTGCCGAAAACATACCTCCCCGGGAAGTTGACGGCTGAAACATTCGATTAACTGTATTTCCAAGGTCAGCATTTGCACTAATCTTATATTTCAAACCATCGATAATCTTTAATTCTGCAAATGCATTGGCCAGTAAGTTCATCTGTTTAGTTGGGTTCACCCTTTGCTTGAGTACCAAATAATAATTAGCATTGGCAAACATACCTGGAGCACTGAATGAAACAGGATAAGTCCCGTCGTCATTCTTGTACTTCAGGCTGGGATCCATTAAGAACGCTGAACCAATAATGTTGCGTCCATTCCCCAAGCCAGGAGTGATTTGACTTTTCCGATAAGTAACTCCGAGGTTCAGTCCAAATGTAATCCGATCAGATGCAGTATATATATTGTTCGCCCTGGCATTAAACTTTTCTGAGTAAGTATTCAGAATTACACCTTCCTGTTTGCTGTAATTTAGGTTAACAGATGATTTGAGATTAGTCATGCCCGATGACATGGAAAGGTTATAATTTTGGGTTAACGCATCCTGAAGAAGAATGTCGAACCAGTCAGTCCCATCGTGAATTTGTTCAGGATGCTGATATTGTTCCGGCACTCCGCCCGTGAAACCTTCATACCGGGCTTTATCTTCATAATATTCTTTTTTAAACTGAGCAAACTCCCGGGCATTCATCACATCCGGCCTACCACGGTCAGGAACAATGTCAACGCCGGCATATGCGCTGAACTCGATGTTGGTTTCACCACTCTTCGCCTGTTTGGTCGTAATCAGTATTACCCCATTGGCTGCCCTGGATCCGTAAAGAGAAGTTGCAGAAGCATCTTTCAATACTGTAACTGACTCAATTTCAGTCGGACTTAAGGCATCAATTCCAGTTCTTGAAGGGAATCCATCAATAACAATCAACGGACTGTTACCTCCATTCACAGAAGCCTGTCCTCTAATCCTGAATGACAAGCCGTTTCCTCCGGGCTCGCCCGAAGTCTGGTAAATTTGAACACCCGCAAATTTTCCCTGAAGCTTTTGTCCAATGTTATTTGTTGGCATATCTTTGAGCTGTTCTGTATTTATTGAACTGATAGATCCAGTCACTTCACTTTTCTTCTGGGTTCCATAGGCAATGGCAATAACTTCGTCTATTCCAATGGTTTCTTCAGTCATAGTAACATTGATTGTTCCTTGACCCGCTGTGAAAATTTCAAGTGGTTTCATCCCTACAAACGAAAATATGAGTGTTGCATTAGTAGAAACACCCGAAATAGAGTACCGACCATCACCATCGGTAATCGTTCCCTGAGTTGTTCCTTTAACCACCACGGTTACACCGGGTAAGGGTATTCCTGAAGCATCAGAAACCTTCCCTGTAACCGGACGATTTTGCTGTGAGGACAACACCGAGGGAGACGACGACGACAGAATAATCTTACGTTCATCAATGGCGTATTTTACACTCTGCCCTTTAAATATTTGGTCCAGCAGTTTATTGATGGTTTGATCTTTTACATGAAGATTAATCCGCTGGTAAACATCTACAAACTCGTTGTTGTAGATGAAAAAATAACCGCTTTGGTCTTCAATTTCCCTGAGAACATCTTTAATCAGCACATTTTCCTTGGCAATGGTAAATGTTTTATTCTGGGAATAGCTTCCCGAAGCAATCAACGTAAAGGTTGACAGAAAAAAGAAAAAAGTAGTCAGTTTCATCATAAACAGAACTTTAGTCCTTAGAATACGGTGAAGTATTCCATTCTTGTTAGTTTTTTTCATAAATTCGAATTGTTTAATTTTTTTAAACTCTATTGATGTCTGTTCGTAGCAGACATTTACAACAGGAGGGTGGTGGTACACCTTCCTGTTTTTTTTACAGTTCTTTGGTGTTTGGGTTAATGTTTCATTTATTCCATTTTAAGTTTGATGATTCGTTTTGAATACCTGTTCTGCCCGTCTTTTTCGGCCGGTATTATTTCGTAGCTTAACGGCGAGGTCATGCTGAATACGTTGAGGATCTCTTCTACCGGTTCGTCGATGAAGGTCCCTGTAAACCGGTAATTGGCCAGGCGCTGGTCGGTCAGTTCGATTTGAACATGGTACCAGTGCTCCAGTTCGCGGATGACTTCGCGGATCGGGTCGTCCAGAAAAACCATTTTCCCGTCGATCCAGCCCGTGTGTTTCTCCAGCTCCCGGGTATTTTCCCTGATCAGTTTGTTTTCTTTTACATCGAAACGGGCCAGTTCATTCGGCTCCAGTACCATCAGGTTTTCACCTGCTCCGGAGCTGACGGCGTTGATGGCCACTCTCCCTTCCACCAGTACCACATCAATCGTTTCATCCGGCTCGTAGGCATCCACATTAAATTTGGTTCCCAACGCTTCCACCTCAATGGTCCCTGCCTTTACAACAAAAGGGCGTTGCGGATCTTTGGCCACATCAAAGTAAGCTTCTCCTTTTAGGCTAATCAGGCGTTGTTTTTGAGCGGCAAACCGGCTGGAAAATTTCAGCGAACTCCCCGAATTCAAATAGACGGTTGAACCATCGGGCAACTCGACCTGCGAACGTGTGCCGTAAGCGGCCAGCACTTCTTCGAAATATTCGTCCGAAGGCCGACTTTGAGAAATGAAATAGTTGTACAAACCCGAAAAGAGAACAGATAACAACAGCACCGCTGCCACCTGATAGACCAGACTCAGACGGAATGTGTTGACTTTACGGATTCCGGCCTGCTGGCGAACTTTTCCGAGCGCTGCCAAACGGTCGATTTTTCCGGGAAAACGAAGTTGTTGCGATTTTTTCCAGAGGGTAGCCAGGTCGTTGAATTCGGCCTGGTTTTCCGGGCTGTCGCTCAACCATTGGTCCAAAATGGCGGTTTCGCCAGGGCTGATGTCGCCGGTCAGTTTTTTGGAGATCAGGATATAAATGGTATCGGAATCGGGTAACATTTTTCTGCTTTTAACCCGATGACCCGAAAAGCCGGCCACAACCCTACATCGAACATGAAAAAATGTTGATTTTTTTTTTGAATCTCAAGTTACCCCGGGCCGGAACACCCGTTTGGTCATCCACATAAAAAACAGGACCGGATTGATTTTCTGTTTAAACGAAGGTAAAAACTCGCGCAACTCGTCCCGCAGGGTTTTCAACGAGCGGGCGATCAGCGCTTCCACCCCTTTCACCGAAATATTCATCTCTGCCGCAATTTCTTTATTGGTCAGATTTTCGAAACGGCTTAGCTCAAAAGCCTGCCGGCACCGGGGAGGAAGCTGGCCCAGAACAACGACCAGCCGTTCTTCAAAATCGCGGCCTAATATTTCATTTTCGGTCGAATTATCGACGATGCTTCCCCGGTGTTCGTATTTCAGGTTCATTTTTTTCAGCTCGGTCAGGTAATCTGAAACCTGGTTGCGCACCATCGTGGTGAGGTAGCCTCCCAGGTTTTCAATTTTCGCAAGCACAATGCGCCGTTCCCATAATTTCACAAAAACATTTTGCACCAAGCTTTGCGACATGTCGGTGTCGTGAATAAACGAAAAAGCAAAGCGGCAAAGGTTGTCGTAATATTTGCCGAAAATAAGATCGAATGCCCGGGTATTTCCCTGATTGAGCTCACGAAGCAACAAATGGTCGGAACTGGAACTATTTAATACCGGGCTTTGCATCTGCGATTTATTTTCCGAATCCAAAAATACATGTTCGGCGGAAAGGAAAAAATAAATCGAAGACATTTGAGAACAGGTTATTTCTTTTTGATTCTTGCCTTAACTACCACCGGCTGATGGTCGGAGGGGTATCGCTGATTTTTACTGTCGGTTAAAACTCCGTATTTCAGAACCTCGATCTGTTTGCTTACAAAAATGTAATCAATCCGTTTGTCCAGGGCGGCATCAAACTTAAAGCCGCTGAAGGTACCTTCGGGTCCGTATGCAGCCATAGCCGATACCTCGCGGGAATCGTTCAGTAACGTTTTCATGGTTTTTACCTGCTCTGTGTCGGGTGTCGAGTTTAAATCGCCCACGCAAAACACGGGGGAACCGCCCGCTATCTCTTTGATCTTTTTCACCATCAGCTTCCCGGATTCTTTTCTGGCCTCAACGCCTTCGTGGTCGAAATGAACCGAGAAAAAGAAAAATTCGGCGGAGCTGGTCAGATCGCGGAACTTGGCCCAGGAGCAAATCCGGTTACAGCAGGTGGCATCCCAGCCAAGCCCCGGCACATCAGGGGTCTCGTTTAACCAAAAATCACCCGAATTGAGCAGTTTAAACCGGTCTTTCCGGTAAAAAATAGCCGAATGTTCGCCGGCTTCTTTCCCGTCTTCACGGCCATGCCCGGTATAGGCAAATTCTTCCATCTCCAGCAAATCGTTTAACTGGCCAATAAACCCTTCCTGGGTTCCAAACAAATCAAACTCGTGGTAACGGATCAGGCTTTTTACCTCCTCTTTCCGGTTGGGCCAGGCGTTGATCCCGTCGTTTGGCGTATTCAGACGAAGGTTATAGGTGGCAACATTCAGTGTTTTATCCTTTTGTGCAGAGGTAAATTCAAAGGTTACCAGCAAAATTGCCAGTAGTAAGGTTATTTTTTTCATATTTGTTTTACGTTTTAGCACCTTTTGTGAAGGAAGTTTGTCTGCAAAGTTAAACTCATTCCGGTTCTGACCAAAAGGAAATGACCACATTTACAGTTACCGGGATTTGATATAAATAACGTTTATCCTTCCCGTTTGAAACAAAAAATGCCATCTCCCGAAGGAAATGACATTTTATTTGAATTTACTATGTGCTATAAACTTACTTGCGTTTTTTCGATGTAGAGCTTTCGCAGTTCGCGGAGGTAAGCCAAATTGAGCTTATTGGAATAAATACGGACAAACTCGTGCAATTGCCCCTGGTAGTAAAAAGCTCCGATGGCTGCGTCAAACTTACTTTCTTCCCAGTTGTATTTTACCCGGTTGGTCAGGTCGTTAAATTCTTCCCAGCAGTATTCTTTCGGAATCTCCAGGTAGGCATGAAACTCTTCTTTTTGATCCAGATAAATGCCTTCGTCAATTTGGTTGAGATGAAAAAACTTAACGATTTTGATCTGAGCGGGTTCTTCAAGCCCCTTCTTCATTTTATGCAAAAAGAAGATGCCGTTATCCTGGTATGCCTGTTGCAATTTCCCGATCATATCATACCGCTGTAAATGACGGACACGCAATACATTGTACCGCTCGTCGTAAAACCGCAGGAATCCCTTTCCCGCGTCAAATGTTTCGTCGAAAACCTTCTCCACCTTTTCAGTCGCCCGGATGACGTCAACGAGTGGATATTGTTCACTTAAAGCCAGATACATGTACCGGGGAACGGTTGACAGATGCGCTTCGTGATAATAGCCCGGGAAAGGTGCCAACGCTTCAAACACCAGGGTTCCTCCCAGAACTTTATCATCAATAGTCAGAACTGTTTCCTGCTTGGTGATTGTTCCGAATACCTCCATTGCATTTTTTGATTCCATATATTAATATTTGTGAGATTCACTATCTTCGCCATCATTTCTGCACAATGACTGTTGATAAAATCTATCAGATTGAACCCATCGGTGCGGTCTGTATCACAAAAAGCAATCGTTCCCGCCGAATACGCCTCCGGGTAAAGCCCGACGGCCAGGTTCAGGTATCCATGCCAGTCATGGTTTCCGAGCAAAAAGCAATCGACTTTGTCAACTCAAAACTGGAATGGATACTAAAACAACAACAAGATATCAAAGCTGGTTTAACAATCTTTAGTTCAGAAAACTGTTTTAAAACAAAGTTTCATGCTTTGAAAATCGTAAAAGTCGATCATTCCAAGGTCAGCGGCATGGTTGGCAACGGCATCATTCAAATAAATATTCCAAGTAAATACGACCATCAACAAGCCGGGATCCAGCAGTTTATACGCCGGGTGATCGTGCAGGTTATGCGCCAGGAAGCGAAAATTTATTTGCCGGGACGTTTGGCCGAACTGGCTAAAAAACATGGGTTGAAATTCGAAAATGTGTATGTAAAACATGTAAAAAGCCGCTGGGGAAGTTGCTCTTCGGCAAACAACATCAACCTGAACCTTCACCTGATGCGGCTGCCCGACCGCTTGATTGATTACGTGCTGCTGCACGAACTGGCCCACACGCTGGAAAAGAACCACGGAATCGGTTTTTGGCAATTGCTCGAACGAATCTGCCCCGGATCAAAAACACTTGACCGGGAGCTTCGGAAATATCATGTCGATATTTTTTAGCTGTGCCCTGACCGAAAAGCATTATTTTTACACGATGATGATGAATTGGAACCAACTGATATCGACCCGGCGCCTGGGAAAAGGCCCGGAAACAGGTGAAGCCGATCTGTACAAACGTACCCAGTTTCAGCGGGATTACGACCGGATCATTTTCTCGTCGCCTTTCCGCCGGATGCAAAACAAAACGCAGGTTTTTCCGCTGCCGGGAAGCATTTTTGTGCACAACCGCCTGACACACTCGCTCGAAGTTGCCAGTGTGGGCCGTTCGCTGGGAAGCATGCTGTCGGAAAAGCTGATTCAGTCCGGTGAAAAAAATCCATTGGTTTACGAGTTGGGCGCCGTAGTCTCGGCAGCTTGCCTGGCTCACGACATGGGCAACCCGCCATTTGGCCATGCCGGCGAAGAAGCCATCTCGAACTATTTTACCGAAGGGAACGGAAAAGGACTGAAAGAACTGGTCAGGCTGGAAGAATGGAGCGATTTTGTTTATTTTGACGGGAACGCGAATGCCCTGCGTTTGCTTACACACCAGTTTCAGGGACGCCGGCGAGGAGGTTTCGCTCTCACCTATACCATGCTGGCATCCATTGTCAAGTACCCGTACGAGTCGGTCGGCGTCAGCAAATCAAAATTTGGTTTCTTCCAGTCCGAAAAACAACTTTACAGCGATATTGCGCAGGAGCTTGGACTGATCCGGCTCAACGATCAGCCAATGGCTTTTGTCCGCCACCCGCTGGTTTTCCTGGTTGAGGCAGCCGACGATATTTGCTACCAGATTATGGACCTGGAAGATGCGCACAAACTGAAAATTCTCGACTTTGAAACAACGAAGAAGCTGTTCCTGAACTTCTACGACAGGCAGGATGAAAAAGGAGTCCGGGATCAAATAGAAAAAACCTTTCGGGCGGTGACCGATCAGAATGAACAGATTGCGTACCTGCGCGCCGGAGTGATCAATAAACTGGTGAATGAATGTATCCGTGTTTTCGATGAAAACCAGGCAGCTATTCTCGACGGAAGTTTTCAGACTCCATTGATTAAAGGGGTTGGAGCTACCTCAAAAGCAGCGATGGCCGAAATCGGTCCGATTTCCGTGGAAAAAATTTATCGCGACCGTTCGGTGGTTGAAATTGAAATGGCCGGATATCAAATTCTCGGCACCTTGCTCGATGAGTTCATCCAGGCAGTGCTTCGTCCCGAAACAGGACTCTCGCGCCGCTTGCTGTCGCTGATTCCCCAGCAATTCAGGGGGGAACATCAAAGCAACTACGAAAAAATTCTCTCGGTCATCGACTTTGTTTCGGGAATGACCGACCTGTATGCCTTGGATTTATACCGGAAAATCAAGGGAATTAATCTGCCGGTGATTGGGTGAAAGGCCGGAAGCTTCGTCCCGACGCTGTCACTTTTTCCCCAACTCGTTCTTTAACAGGGTAACATTGTTTTTTAAACGTTCAATCGTTTCGTCTTTTTCCTGGCCTTCCAGTTTCAGTTTCTGGATATCAGCTTTCAGCGCTGCAACCTGCGCAGCTTGCTCTTCAAACTTTTTATCGGCCGAGGCAACCTGAGCATTTATCCGGTCGACATCCCCTTTTTGACGGGTATAATCAAACTGAAGGTCGGCCAGTTTATTTTTTGTACTGCCCAACTCTTCCGATAGGTTTTCGTTCTGTTCCCTCAACCGGGTTTGCAGGTTTTTGGCGTTTTTCAGTTCTTCTTCCAACCGGCGTTTTTCGAATTCAAAGGAATACAGTTTTTCAGCCAGGCCTGCATCTTTTTCTTTCACATTCGAATTTAAGGTATTGATTTGCCCGGTGAGGTTTGCAATCAGCTGATCTTTTTGGGCGTTGTTTTCCATCAAATCCAGTTTCATCTGCTCAAAATCGGCAATCATCTGCTCAATGCGACCGGCTTTGGCTTCATTTTCGTCGGTCAGTTCACGCACGCGTTGTTCTGCGCGTAATTTCGATGATTCCATGTCAAGATACTTTTTTTTAGAAACGCAGGATGCCAGGCTGATTGCCAATATAGTTATCAATAGAAACAGTTTGTTTGTTTTCATCTTTTAACGATTTTTGTGAAGTCCTGTACTCTGTTCTATAACGCCGGTATGATAAATATGTTATCCGCTTAGTAATTTTTAACCATCCCGGGCGTTATCATTAAGAGTTAACTAAAATACGTAAAAATGATCATGAAACCGGTTACATTATTTTTATTTCTGCTGATGGCCCTCCAAACGTTCGCACAACCTAAAATGATAAAGGGCCGTATTGTTGACTCAAAAACCCAGCAGGGCCTGGCTTACACCAATATCGGCATTGAAGGAACTTTTTACGGCACCGCCAGTAATGCCGAAGGATTTTTTGAGCTGAAGGTCCCGAAAGAATTTCTAAATGAAACCTTATACATTTCGGCCGTAGGTTACGGGAATGTCACTTACGCCATCAGCAAACTGATTGATCAGGAGTTTACGCGGATTCCACTGGAAGAACAAACTTACAGTATTGAAGGGGTGAATGTGGCTGCCGAATCGCGCGTGCTTTTCCGGATTGTAAGAACAGCAGCAGAGCGGGTTTCTCAAAATTATCATTACGGGCCGCTTAGTTTGAAGTTCCACTACCTTGAACGAACAAAATACGGCGACAAGGAATCGCTTGACCGGGAAGCTGTTGTGGAAATGTATGATGAAAACGGCTACATGGAACCCTCGATTGCCGACGCCTTTAAAAAGCGCCACTACAAGTTTATCCAGGTGAATAAAAACTTTGCCCCTTACTCGTTTCAAGGCGGAGAAAGCGGATTTGACGAGCTGCTCGAAATGGACCTGGCCCGGCTGTCGAACACCTTGTTTGATGAAGAACTGCTGAGTGATTATGATCTGTACCTCGAAGACGTTAGCGCCTACGAAGGCGATTCGGTATGGATCATTTCCTACAAAGCCAACGAGCCTGATCTGCCCCATACCGGCGATTACTACGCGACAAAAATGGAGGGCAAAATGTACGTTCTGAAAAAAGACTACGCCCTCATCCGCAACGAATGTGTGATTGAAGCCAGCCAAAACAACAGCCATAACCGCTCGTTATACGTAAAAGACCGTGGACAGCAGGAAGTTCGCTATCATTTCACCTGTGCCTACAAACAGCACGACGGGCTGTACGTGATCAGTTACCTGGACTGCGATAAAACATACATCAGCGAAAAGGGCGAAGAGGTTTCCAACTCGCGTAAAGCTGCTGTTCTGGAACTAAATAAATCGGCAAAAATGACCAAGGTGGCCGGACGTAACTATTTTGAAAACACAGCATTTGTTGAAAAGTTCTGGAAAGGATTTCATGCGTTACAGGAAAAAGAACTCTGACTGTTACGTATTTCTGAAGAATCAAATTTTCTGATTGATTAACCGCAAACGACTGTTAAGTCAACCGTAAACAGGCAGAAGTTTAATTTTCACGACCGGGTGAATCTCTTGTTCTGGTTCAGCCATCAGTTTAAACCTGAACTGACACTACCTGTAATATTTCTCGCCCGGGAATACCTCAAATTTATCTTTCCACGACGGCTGGTAATACAGGCGGATACGCTGCCCGGCGATTGTACTGAAATACTTCACCCTTACCGGGTAAAACCCGGCTTTCAGTTCAACCAGTCCCGAGCTCACATTGTCGTAGTTAAAGCCGTCATTATCTATCACCAATTCGTTGTTGAGGTATAAGCCGGAACCACAGGCGCTGCTCAGTTGGAAGCGGTAAAAGCCATCTTTATAAATAGACATGTAGCCATCAAAGATCCAGCCTTTCAGGTTACTCATGGTTTGAACAGGGATCACCAGCCAATCAACCGTTCCCGACAATTCAGGCTCACCCTCAACCTCATTATACGAACGGAACGGCCCGTCAAAAAACCGGTAATTCAATCCTTTTTGCAAATTTCTGACTTTCACCGGTTCCATACTCCGGTTTTTCAACAACGAACTTACCGGGTAACTTTTGGTTCCGTCGGCCAGAATGGTAACTGCCCTTAGCGTTTTGTCCTCATCAAACTTTATCCGGAGTGGCTTTACATATGCTGCCGAACTTTCGGTTGGCTCCGATCCATCAAGCGTATAACGGATTTTGGCCGAAGGAACCGGGCAGCTCAACGCGATGATTGCTTCTTTTGCGGCATACGTATGGATGGGATCGAGTCCCCCGGGAGGCGGAACACGAAACCGGACGCCATCTCTCGTCATCCGCAGGTACTGTTGGTCCATGCGTTGTTCAAAGCCGGCAAAATCTTTGGTGCCGGGTTCGGTCCACATCACTTCGGCCAAAGCGCACAGACGCGGGAAAATCATATATTCAAGCTGTTCGGCTGTAGAAATGTATTCGGTCCATACGTTGGCCTGTGTCCCCAAAATAAGCTTCTGTTTTTCCGCATCCAACTGAGCGGGTACCGGTTCGTAGCCGTACACTTTAGCCAGGTCGGTGAGGCCGCCAATTGCAATCGGCTCGTTGGGATTGGCCGACTGGAAATAATCGAAATAACACCATTCTCCCGGGGTCATCACCACCTGGTGCCCCGTCTTGGCCGCGTCGGCGCCGCCTTTCTCACCCCGCCACGACATCACCGCCGCTCCCGGGGCCAGACCACCTTCGAGTATTTCGTCCCAGCCAATCAACTTCTTTCCTTTCGAACTCAGAAACCGTTCCATACGCCGGATGACGTAACTTTGCAGTTCGTGTTCATCTTTCAGGCCTTCTTCCTCAATACGTTGCCGGCATGCTGGGCACTTCTTCCAATGCGTTTTCGGACATTCATCCCCGCCAACATGGACAAAGGTTCCCGGAAACAGATCAACCACTTCGCTCAGCACATCTTCCAGAAACTGAAACGTACTTTCTTTCCCGGCACAAAATACTTGTTCCGAAACACCCCAAAGCGTCCAAACCTCCAGGGTATCGTTGAAACAACCCAAACCGGGATAAGCGGCGATGGCCGCCTGCGCATGCCCGGGCATTTCAATTTCGGGAACAATAGTGATGTGCCGTTGCTGCGCATGAGCCACCACTTCCCTGATTTGTTCCTGCGTATAAAAGCCCCCGTGTTTTTGTCCGTCAAACCGGTGCGGATAATCGGCCATATGCCCGATTTTGGTTTCTTTCCGCCAGGCGCCGGTTCCGGCCAGTTTCGGGTATTTCTTTATTTCGATGCGCCAGCCCTGATCATCGGTTAAGTGCCAGTGAAAGGTATTCAGTTTCAGTTTGGCCATCTCATCCAGCAGTTTCTTGACCACCTCAACAGAATAGAAATGACGGCAAACATCGAGGTGCATGCCGCGCCACCCGAAGCGGGGTTCATCGGCAACCGAAACCAGCGGAAGGTTGATTTCGGCTGTTGCATTGACGGGGATCAGCTGCAAAAAAGTCCGGATTCCATAAAAAACGCCTGCTCCCGTTTTCCCTGTAATTTCATAACGATTCCCGTTTGAACTGATCCGGTAAGCTTCGGCTCCCTGAATCGCCGGATTAAGTTTCAACAAGATACTTCTTCCTTCTGCCGGAGCTTGAAAAAGCTGCAGTTTTACGGATGCAACATCAAAAAGCGCGGCCTGCAGGTACTCGGCTTCCTGTTCGAGCCCGGCGTCTGCCCGAATGTTCACCAACTGGTTTAACAGGAAATGTCCCTCATAAACGGTCAGTTGTTGTGGTTTGGGAATCAGGCTGATTTCGTCAGAAAATGTTGCAGCTTGTCCCGAAAATCCGAAGACATTCAGGATAAACAGAAATGACAGGAACGTGCCGGGTTTATTCATAACGTTTAATTTAAGGCATCAAGCACCAGAGAGGAGGCCCCTAAAACAGCGCTGTTTTTCAAATCTGAGATTTCAATTGCTAACGCCCTGTAAAGCCGCTGATAAGGGAATTCATTTTCGAGCACTGAGCGCATTCCCTGTTCAAACAAAGGAAAAGAGCGGCTGGCCGAGCCCCCCAGCACAATGGCTTCGGGAGCCAGAGCAAACAGGATATTGGCAATGGCATGTCCAACGTGCTTGCCGAATTCATGAAAAAGCTTTTGGGCTTCCGGATCTCCGGCCGCTGCCTTTTCAGCCATCTCGGAGCCGTTCAGGTGCTGGTCTTTGAAAAACTGTCCGCTGGCATAGGCTTCTGTGGTTTTATCGAGGTAGTACGCGCTTCCAAACTCGCCTGCCCCGCAAAAACGGCCCGAATACAGGTGGTCGTTGATGATGATGCCGGCGCCAAGTCCGGTACCCAGCGCAATGCCCACAAAGTTCCGGTAGGCTGCCCCTTTGCCGAAATATTTTTCGCCAACAGCAAAGCAATTCGCATCATTATTCACAAATACCGGTTTTCCGAAACGGTTTTCCAGTATTTGTTTCAACGGCACACGGTTCCACGACGGAATATTAATCACGTCGATGACCTCGTTGGTGTCCAGATCAACCAGACCGGGCACGCCAATGCCAATACCTTCAACCTCAGGCAAAAGCAATCGTTCAATCACATCGCCAACAGCCTTTGCTACAAACTCCTTCGGTTGGTCGGCCGGAGTGGGAGACGTATCCATCCGGATGATCCGGTTTCCATCAATCAAAGCGGCTTCGATTTTTGTGCCGCCAATATCAACTCCAATAATCTTCATACTATTTCGTTTTGGTTCGGAACTTTTTTTGGGTTCATGTAAAATTAACTTTTCATGAATGAATTTAAGCTTATAAAATACAATTCTTTAACAGACTTAATGTTATCAACCCAAAGGATTTATATACTTTTGCGTAAAAAATTGCGGATCATGAATTTGCTAAAACCAATCTTTATTCTTTTTATCGCTTTTCTCATCACTTCACAAAACAGTTCTGCACAAAGTCGCAGGGAAATTTCCATTCCCGATATTTTAGGCTACCAAACGCTGAAATGCGACTTTCATATGCACACGGTATTTTCCGATGGTGATGTCTGGCCAACCGTCCGGGTAGAAGAAGCATGGATGGACGGACTGGACGTTATCTCCATCACCGACCACATCGAGTATCTTCCTCATTCGCAGGATATGGATGCCGATCATAACCGTTCGTACGAAGTGGCCAAACCCCTGGCCGACCAGATGGGTATTTTACTTATTCGCGGAACCGAAATTACCCGAAGCATGCCCCCGGGACACCTGAATGCTATTTTTATTAAAAACGCCAACCTGATCGAACGCGAAGACTGGTGGGAAGCCTGCGTGGAAGCCAAGGAACAAGGCGCTTTTATTTTTTGGAACCATCCCGGATGGAAAGCCCAGCAACCCCAGGAAACCCTTTGGTGGAAAGAACATACCCGGTTACTGAATGCCGGTATTTTAAAAGGAATCGAAGTTTTTAACGACCGCGAATACTACCCGGAAGCGCTCAGGTGGGCCGACGAAAAGAACCTGACAATCCTGGCCAATTCAGACATCCATGCCCCGGCGGGAATGGTTTATAATGCTGACAAGAATCCCCGGCCGCTCACCCTGGTTTTCGCAGTGGATAAAACAGAGGAGGCTGTAAAATCGGCTCTTACCGATCAACGTACCGCCGTTTATTTTAAAGACACCATCATGGGCGAAAGGCGCTTTCTGACACCTATTTTTATCAACTCGATCAAAATAAAAAACAAAAAAATAGGACTAAAAAACCAGGAAGTGAGCCGCCTGCAAATATACAACAACAGCGATATCCCCTTCCGGCTGAAACAACGTCAGCCTTCTGTCGGATTTTCATGCCCGCCGGAAATTGTGCTGGAGCCCCGGCGTACCATTTCCATCGAACTGACCGGCACCTCGGACGAAGTTGCCCAAATGAGTACCTTGAAAATGTTTTACGAAGTGACCAACCTGATCACCAAAAAAGGAGAAGCCCTGCCCGTAAATATTGACGTTCCAAACAGATAGAGTATAACCTGCAAAACCTGAGAGGCACAAATTGTTTGTACTTAATTCAATAACCTAAATTCGTTGGGCGATAGTCCGGTGTTCTTTTTGAACATCCGGGTAAAATGCTGCGGATATTTGAAGCCCAATTCGTAGGCAATCTCGCTCACAGTTTTATCAGCATCAAATATCTTGTTTTTGGCTAAATCTATAATTTTGTCCTGAACATACTCTTTTGCCGATCTTCCTGTTTCCCTTTTTATCAAATCTCCAAAATAATTGGCTGACAAACGAAGTTCATCAGCAAAATAAGCCACCGAAGGCAAACCAAGCCGTTGGGGGTTGTCAGTTGAAAAATAACCGTTCAGCAGCGCTTCAAACTTCTCCAGTATTCCCTTGTTAACATTCTCTCTTGTTATAAATTGGCGATCATAAAATCGGTTACAATAATTTAGGAATAATTCGATATTCGAAGTAATCAGTTTTTTACTGTGCTTGTCGACGTTTTGCTGTATCTCAAATTTAATTTTCGAAAAACAGTCCAAAACAAGTTGCCTTTCACGTTCAGAAAGATGTAAGGCTTCATTGGTATTGTAACTAAAGAAATTGTAATCATCGATACTTCGGGCAAGCGATGTTCCGCGTATCAAATCGGGATGAAACACAAGCGCATGCCCTTTGGGCTGATACGCCTGGCCGTCGGTTTCAACAACAACCATTTGCCCCGGCGCAACAAAAACCAGCGTTCCTTCCTGATAGTCGTAATAATCGCGACCATATTTTAAATCGCACCCTTTCACATCCTTCAAAAAAATACAATATAAGCCATAATGTATCCTTACATTCTTTTGCCCCTCCCACGACCGCGGGTTGGCTTTTGAAAAGTCGATGACGCTCACTAATGGGTGAAGTGTTTCATGATTGTTCAGGGCATTGTAGTCGCTCACCGTATCAAATTTGAATCTTTGTTCCATACCAGCTAAATTATCTGAACCAAAATTAATCATTCCTTTCGGGTAGTCACTGCATGGAATTTCAAATCAGTAAAAGTGGTAGGACAAACAGTAATTTATATCCTCTTCGTATGAATTGATTTCCAGATATTTGTATTCTGAATTGGTTTGCGTCCGGTAGGAACAAAGGCCACAAAAAAATGGAATATGAAACCACGAAACTTAGGAAGTCAGGGATTGGAAGTGTCGGATTGGGGTTTAGGCTGTATCGGCCTGAATTCCGGATATGGAACGATAACAGACAAAAAAAAGGCTATTAAATTGATCCGGAAAGCGCACGAACTGGGCGTACTGCTTGTGTGTGCCGGCTTGTTGCTGCTGGCCTCGTGCAGTGGAAGAAAACCGGATTTAAACAGCGATGTGATCATACTTACCGAACAGGGCAGTTTTGCCGTTGGCGGAACAGTCATTAACAATCCCGGAACATTTGATGCCATCAGTCGCACTCCTGAGGGACAGACCTTTCATGGCGACCATGCCTACGTTTTTTATCAGATTCCGGCTGATTCCCGTCGATATCCTTTGGTGATGTGGCACGGAATCGGACAATTTTCGAAAACCTGGGAAACTACACCCGACGGAAGAGAAGGTTTTCAGACGATATTTTTGCGCCGGCATTTTCCGGTTTATGTGATCGATCAGCCACGACGCGGAAATGCAGCACGAAGTATGGCAGAGGGCACAATTTCGCCAATTCCCGACGAACAGTTTTGGTTTAATACATTCCGTGTAGGGCTGTGGCCGGATTATTTTAAGGGAGTACAATTCTCCACAGATCCCGAGGCGCTTAATCAGTATTTCCGACAGATGGTTCCTAACATTGGCCCCATCGATATTCAGGTAAATGTGGATGCTGTTTCTGCACTTTTCGATAAAATCGGTGAGGGAATTCTGGTCACTCATTCCCATTCAGGTGGAATGGGTTGGCTTACCGCAGTCCAAAATCAAAATGTAAAAGCGATCGTTTCTTATGAACCCGGGAGTGGCTTCCTTTTTCCTGAAAGAGAAGTACCTGCTCCGATAGAAAATTCGGCTGGTCCGCTGACGGGTACAGGTGTTTCATTGGAAGAATTTATGAAGCTCACCAAAATCCCGATCATCATTTACTATGGCGACAATATCCCAACTGAACCCGATCCAAATCCCGGAACTGACGGCTGGCGCGCTCGCCTCGAAATGGCAAGATTGTGGCGCGATGCCGTCAACAAACATGGCGGCGACGTGACGGTGGTGCATCTGCCTGAAATCGGGATTAAAGGCAATACCCATTTCCCCTTTTCCGATTTAAACAATATTGAAATTGCCGACCTGATGTCGGAATGGCTAACAAGTAAAAAATTAGACAATTAAGAGCAAAACAAGTTAAAAAAACAGGAAGGTATGAAATCTGAAAATAGAAAACAATTATTGATAGCCATGTTTGTGACAACAAGTCTGATTACATCAGCTCAACTCCAAATCAGCAATCCGTTTGGCCTCGTCTATAACGGTGCGATTACCGAAAATGTACCAGGC
The DNA here is from genome assembly GCF_059705485.1 of Gaoshiqia sp. US2. Lineage (NCBI taxonomy): Bacteria > Pseudomonadati > Bacteroidota > Bacteroidia > Marinilabiliales > Prolixibacteraceae > Gaoshiqia > Gaoshiqia sp. US2. Next base: position 498,782 of record NZ_AP048550.1, read on the forward strand.
AAGGTAAATATTCATCCGGTGAGCTATCAGCTGAATGGCATTGAAGTCGCTGCCAACGTGTACACACCAGCAAATTACGATCAGTCGAAAAGCTACGCAGCGATTGTTGTGGCTCATCCGAACGGTGGAGTGAAGGAGCAGGTAGCCGGATTATACGCACAGCGCCTGGCCGAATCGGGTTACATCACCATGGCCGCCGATGCTTCCTATCAGGGAGCCAGCGGAGGACAACCGCGGAATGTAGATAAACCCGCATTTCGTATCGAGGACATTCGCGGAATGGCTGATTATATCACACAATATGCCGGCGTAGATCCTGAACAACTCGGCGTACTGGGTATTTGCGGTGGCGGCGGTTACTCGTTAGCGGCGGCACAAACCGATAAACGTTTTAAAGCTGTGGCCACCTTGAGCATGTTCAATTCGGGTGCTGTCAGACGGAACGGGTTTAGAGACTCTCTGCGAGAGACAATTCAAGAGCGGTTGAAACAAGCATCGGATGCGCGGGCCTTGGAAGCCGCAGGCGAGAAAGTACGCTACGCCGCCGATACGGAAATAACCGATGAAATGGCCGATAAAATGCCCTTTGATTTGTATCGCGAAGGCCATTACTACTATAACCGAACCCATGCTCATCCTAATTCGACATTCCGGTACACCACGAGCAGTTTGATCGATTTGATGGCATTCGACGCAACCACCAACATGGATTTAATCAACCAGCCTTTGTTGATGATGGCTGGAAGTAAAGCCGATACCTTTTACATGACAGACCGGGCATTTAAGCTTGTGACTGGCGTCGGGGAGAAAGAATTATTCCTGATTCCGGGAGCTACGCATATTCAAACTTATTATGTTCCTGAATATGTCGACCAAGCAATGAACAAACTCAACGAGTTCTTTGGTAAATTTTTATAAACAAATACGCTTTTTTCAAGCCTCCCCTCTCGGGGGAGGTTTGAAGGGGACTTAAAATTATCAATATGAAAAAAATACTTATCGGACTATTTCTAATCCTTTTGAGTGCACAGTGGTCTTTCTCACAGAATTCAGCCGCTGAGCAGGAGATCATGAACCTTTCAAAAGAAAAATGGCAGTGGATGTCAGATAAAAATGTCGACGCTCTGAGCGGTCTCTTTCACGAAAAAGCCGAATTTGTTCACATGGGTGGACATTGGGGAACCGAACAGGAACTTGCTATCATCAAAAGTGGCGGAATTTGGTACAAGAAAGCGGATATTCGCGAAGTATCGGTCAATGTGATTGACAATACGGCAATTCTTCTGAATCGAATTGATTTGTTGGCTGAAGTTGGTGGAAACGAGGTTACCAATCCGTTCGAGGTGACTGAAGTGTATATAAAACAAGATGGTCGGTGGAAGTTAGGTTCCCTGTCATTTACCCGGTTGATGACACCAGGTGGTCATTAATTTTCTCATCTTAAATCAGATCGAAATGGAAAATTCAAATAATAAGGACGTAAGCCTGGGATTAGATCGTCGCAAGTTTTTCAAAACAGGTGCTGCGTTAGCCGGAGGTTCATTCTTCGCGTCTACCCTTGGTGCAAACACACTGATGGGACAAAGCAATTCCGGAATTTCGTCGAAGCGTAACGGACATTCCGATTCCCAACCATCCACCCTTAGCCGTCGAAAACTTGGCGGAAGTCTGGAAGTTTCGAGCATTGGGCTGGGAGTTCAGAATATGCATCGTAAACACAATACAATTGTGCCGTATCGTCCTGAAATGATTAAGATTCTACGAGCCGCATACGACCGGGGTGTGACATTTTTCGACTGCGCAGAAGCTTACGGACCGCACGAAAATGAGAGAATACTTGGTGAGGCGATTCAGTCATTCAGGGACAAGGTTGTAATTACTTCCAAATTCGGTTGGAATATCGATTTGAAAACTGGAGAGAGACTGCCAGGCCTAAATAGCAAACCTGATCATATAAAGCTCGCAGTTGAAGGAATGTTAAAGAGGTTCCGTACCGACCGTATAGATTTGCTCTATCAACATCGAGTTGATCCGGAAGTTCCTATTGAGGATGTAGCAGGGACGGTTAAAGATTTAATGGATCAGGGTAAAGTGCTCCATTGGGGCCTCTCTGAACCTGGACTCCAGACAATAAGACGTGCACATGCAGAACTTCCACTAACCGCCATTCAGAACGAGTACTCGATGATATGGCGTGACCCGGAGAAAGACGTAATCCCCATCTGTGAGGAGTTGGAAATTGGATTTGTTCCATGGTGGCCGCTTGCCTGCCAACTTCTCACAGGGGAAATCGATGCTAATACGCGATTCGCTCCTGGTGATATCAGGGCAAACACTTCACGATATTCTCCTGAAAATCTGCCTCAAAATTTGAAGTTGGTTGATTTAATCAAGACATGGGCAATACAAAAGCAGGCTTCTCCTGCACAGATTGCAATAGCATGGTTACTGGCACAAAAAGCTTGGATTGTACCCATTCCGGGTACTACACAAATGGCACATATGGAACAAAATATTGGCGCCGATGCAGTTAAATTCACCGCCGGGGAATGGCAGCAATTCAACAACGAATTGGAATCAATCCAAATAGCCGGAGAACGATTGCCGGGATTTGTGTTGCAGTTTTCAAAAGTAGAAGCCCCGTTAAAAAAATAGATTCCGATGTGCAGAACAACTAAAAACAGATCAGTATGAAGAAATCGGTAAAATCCAATGTACTTATGGCGTTAATTATTTTTAGTTGCCTATGCCTTTATGCTCAACGCGATGAAGAACCCCGTGTGTCCTTATCTGCAAAGCAAGTATGTACAATTCCCATTGCAGTTTATGCAGCCAAAGGGGAACTTCAACAATTAAAACCGGCACTGAACAAAGGCCTCGATGCCGGATTAACCATTAATGAAATCAAAGAAGTGATGGTCCACCTGTATGCTTATTGCGGATTTCCACGCAGTATCCGTGGTTTGCAAACCTTTATGGAAGCGCTTGATGAACGCAAAGCCAAAGGCATAGTGGATAATGAAGGTGCGGATGCTTCACCGATAAACGATGAACGCAGTAAATATGAACGGGGAAAAGCGAATTTAGAGGAGCTATTAGGAATGCCACTAACCGGACCACAAACGGGCTATGCTGCTTTTGCCCCGCCAATCGAGGTATTTCTGAAAGAACATTTGTTTGCCGACATCTTTGAGCGCGACGTTTTAACTTATGGTGAACGGGAATTGGTTACCATTTCGGCAATCAGCGCAATTGGTGGAGCCGAACCCATGCTTCGCAGTCATTTGTCCATTTGTCTGAATGTCGGTTTCACGGCCGGACAGCTGAACGAATTTGTGGACATCATTAAATCAACAGCCGGTAAAAAGGAAGCCAAAGCCGCTCAGGCCGTTTTAAATGAAGCGCTCAAAAACAAGAAGTAATCGATTTACAAATTATCTTATTAAACCTGAATAATTCACAAAAACGAAGAAAAGCTCACGAAAATTAAAGATAAATTACTATCTTACAGCGTCTTACAACCGTATTTCCATGAGCTCTTCAGAAAATAAAATTACCGAAAAAACTCTGGACAAGCAAACAGACGTTGCAATTTGCCAGGGAAAACTCTTCGATTTACAACCAATTGACAATAAGCGTATTGAGGTAAGTTTTACTGCATCTGAGATTTCTTCAGATGGTGGTTTGCTGTTGGTCAAAGATATCGAGAGCCGGATTGGCATCATCAAGTCGCTGGTTACTTGTATTGAGGACACCCGGCATCAAAGCTATGTTGACCACTCTTTGGAAGAGATTGCTGCACAGCGGGTATATCAGATTGTTGCTGGATATGAAGATGCCAATGATTGCAATACCTTGCGCGATGACACGATCCTGAAAATGAGTGTTGGACGTTTGCCCATGACAGGGAATGCCTTGGCATCTCAATCAACTATGACCCGTTTTGAGAACACCCCAAGAGCCAGTGAACTGTACAACATCGCGTATGCCTTTGCCAATAAGTTTATTGAATCCTACCCTTCGGAACCTCCTGTGATTATTATCGATTGCGATGACACCAACATTGATACCCACGGGGGGCAGCAGTTAACCCTGTTCAATAACTATTACGGAGAGTATTGCTACATGCCCCTTCACATTTATGAAGGCTTGTCGGGAAAACTGATTACCACCATACTCAAACCAGGCAGGCGCAGCAAAAGTGCCAATGTTTTTGGGATACTCAAAAGGCTTGTTGCCCATTTGCGCAAATCGTGGAAAAATACGGTGATCATTGTTCGGGGCGACAGCCACTTTTGCAGCAAAGAGTTGATGGACTGGTGCGTTGGACAACCCAATATCCATTTTATAACTGGCTTGACCGGAAACAGCGTATTGAATTCGAGTGTTGAAACTCTTGTAAAGAGTTGCGAAAATGAATTTGCCAGATATGCCAAACCCATAAAGCGTTATCACTCATTTGGCTACAAAGCGGGTAGTTGGGAAAACCAGCAACGCGTGATTGTTAAAATCGAAGTGACAAGCAAAGGATCCAATATTCGTTTTATTGTAACCGACCTTTGGGAATACCGGACAAAGGCACTTTACGAACAAGGGTACTGCGGACGGGGCAGGATGGAACTCAATATCAAAGACCACAAAAACTACCTGCAATCAGGCCGGATGTCGTGCAATAGCTTTTATGCCAATCAGTTCAGGTTATTCTTGCATTCAGCCGCTTATGTGCTGATGCACTCGTTGCAGGAGAACATGCTAAAAACAAAGGGGTTGGCAGCTGTTACGATGAAGACATTACGTGAAAGGTTCATTAAAATTGCTGCCCAGGTTAGACAAATGAAGACAAAAATAAAAGTGGAATTTCCAGCTTCATGCCCGCAAGCCAAACTGCTTGAGAATTACTTCCTCGAAATCGGACAGTTGCGCCGTTAGCAACAACCCAACTATATTCAAAAATACATATTAATCAGGCACTTGCAAAGCACAAGATAAAATACCTATGTTCTGTGAAGAAAATACACACAATTTTTGGTCTAAAACTAAACAGGCCAACCTCTAAAATGACCAATCGAAAACAATCGCAGACAACAAATTTTCTTTTCAGCATATGGGTTATTAAATCCCACGGCTGAAAAAATCAAATATTCACCTTTTTAAAGTTTATGAATTATTCAGGTAAAAACATGAAAACAAAATTAATCGTCATCACAATTTCAGCAGCAGCCTTATTGCTCGCTTGCACTTGTCGCCAAACGGACACGACAAAAGAACCTGAAACAACAACTGTTTTTCCCAAAGGAGAAAAAATTACCAGCAACAATTTCTCAGGTACAGCATGGCTACAAATGCTTTTAACCAGCGACCGTACATTCAATACCTCAATTGGGAACGTAACTTTTGAACCCAAAGCACGGACAAACTGGCACAAACATCCGGGAGGACAAATCCTCCTGGTAACCGATGGGAAGGGATATTATCAGGAAAAAGGCAAAGCCGCTCAGCTCATTCAGAAAGGCGATGTTGTAAGAATTCCGCCGGATATGGAACACTGGCACGGTGCAGCGCCCGACAGCGGATTAACGCATATTGCCATGAGCCTGAATACAAACAAAGGAAGCGTGGTTTGGTTACCCCCTGTTACGGAAGAGGAATACAACCAGATAAAAAATTCAACACATTATGGCAGAGCTAGAGAATAAATCAGAAGGACGCCGTCAATTTTTAAAAGTTGGGACGCTATTGGGTGCAACTGCAATTGCTGCACCCTTAGTAACATTTGCAAACAACGAAAGCTTTGGTACGAGGACTAAAGGTTTGAATCCAAAAATTGTAAACAAAACCCGTACGCTTGGAACCGGGGAGCACAGCCTACATGTTTCGGCACTTGGCTTGGGATGCATGGGCATGAGCTGGCACCGAACCTTTATCCCTGAGCGTAAGTTAATGGTTGATCTTCTTCGGAAAGCCGTCGACATGGGTATTAATTTTTTCGATACGGCTGAAGCCTACGGCCCTTTCAGCAATGAAGAATTAGTGGGCGAAGCTTTGGCTCCGCTACGTAAAGACATCATCCTTTGTTCCAAATTCGGATTCAATATTCAGGATGGAAAATTGGCCGGCTTAAACAGCAAACCGGCACACATCCGTGAAGTGGTTGAACAATCGTTAAAGCGATTGAAAACCGATTACATTGATTTGTTGTACCAACACCGGGTTGATCCCAATGTACCCATCGAAGATGTTGCCGGAACGGTAAAGGATTTGATTCAGGAAGGAAAAGTGCTCCACTTCGGGCTAAGCGAAGCCGATGTTGAAAATATACGCAAAGCTTATGCTGTGCAGCCTGTTACTGCACTCCAAAGCGAGTACTCGTTGATGACCCGTGATCCTGAAATCTTAAACGTATGCGAAGAGCTTGGAATTGGTTTTGTACCGTACAGCCCTTTAAGCAGGGCCTTAATTACCGGTTACTTCAACGAACGAACCCGGATTGACCCAAATAACGACAACCGCCACACCTTGCCGCGTTACCAGCCCGATGCGATCAAAGCCAACTGGACTCTGATTCATGTGTTGGAAGACTTTGGCAACCAAAAAGGATTAACCGTTGCACAAGTTGCGCTGGCTTGGCTGCTTGCCCAAAAACCGTGGATTGTGCCTATACCCGGCACAACCAAACAGGCGCACTTGCGGGAGAACCTGTTGGCTGTCGATTTTGAGTTTACAGCAGAAGAGCTGCAAACGCTGACCGATAAAATTTCAAAAATAGAAATTGTTGGAAGCCGGTATAATTCATGAATTGAAGAAACAGCATGAGTAAAATTTTAATTGCCTACTATTCGCGAAAAGGCCAGAATTACCGCAACGGCAATATCGTCAACCTCCGCACCGGAAACACCGAAGTGGTGGCAAAAAAAATTCAGGCCATCACGGGAGGCGATTTGTTCGAGATAGATACCGTACAGGCCTACCCGGTCGATTACACCGAAACCACGGAGGTGGCCATGACCGAAAAGCGCCAAAACGCACGTCCTGAGCTCACCTCCCGTGTTCACAATATGGACGGCTACGAGGTGGTTTATCTTGGATACCCCAACTGGTGGAACACATTCCCAATGGCCGTCTTCACTTTTTTGGAGTCGTACGATTTTGCGGGCAAAACCATCATTCCCTTTTGCACTCACGAAGGCAGCGGACTAGGCAGTAGTGTGCAAGATATAAGAAACTGTTGCGCCGAAGCTCTTGTTGAAACTGGATTAGCCCTGCGGGGAGGTTCGGTTTCGAAAACGGATAAAGTGATAAAAAACTGGCTGCAAAAGCTAAATAAAAATTTAAAGTGATGGAAAAGCGAAAATTAGGAACTCAGGGAATGGAAGTTTCAGCATTAGGTTTAGGATGTATGGGACTTCATTTTGGATATGGCCCTGCAACCGATAAACAGGAAGCCATTAAATTAATCAGAAAAGCCTATGAATTAGGTGTTACATTTTTTGACACCGCTGAGATTTACGGGCCTTTTACCAACGAAGATGTTGTTGGCGAAGCCCTTGCACCATTTCGCAATGAGCTTATTGTTGCTACTAAATTCGGTTTCAATATTCAGAACAATGCAATGGCCAGACTGAACAGCAAGCCGAAACAGATACGCGAAGCAGTTGAAGGTTCGTTGAAACGGCTAAGGGTTGATACCATCGATTTATTATATCAACATCGGGTTGACCCCGGGATTCCCATTGAAGACGTAGCCGGAACAGTTAAGGAATTGATCCGGGAAGGAAAAGTAAAATACTTTGGTTTATCGGAGGCAGGTGCTAATACCATTCGTAGAGCACACGCGGTGCAACCTGTTTCGGCAGTACAAAGTGAATATTCGCTTTGGTGGAGGGAGCCGGAAACGAAAATATTCCCAACCCTTGAAGAACTGGGAATTGGGTTTGTGCCCTTCAGCCCGCTTGGCAAAGGTTTTCTTACCGGTAAAATTGACGACAAAACCTCCTTCAACAATAACGATTTCAGAAACAGCGTACCCCGTTTCTCTCCTGACAACAGAAAGGCGAATCAGGTATTGGTTGACCTGTTACTACAAATAGCTAATAGTAAAGAAGCTACCCCGGCACAAATTGCCATTGCCTGGATTTTGGCACAAAAGCAATGGATTGTACCCATACCTGGAACAACCAAACAGCATCGTTTAACAGAAAACATCGGTGGTGCGGCTATTCAACTAACAACTGAAGAACTTCAGAAAATTGAAGCTGCGGTTGCAACCATCAAGATTCAGGGAGAAAGGTACTCTGCAAGCAGTCAGAAGATGGTTGATAATGATTACAATACAAAATATTAAAACAGTAGATATGTTCAACTTTGATTTTTATAATCCTACACGGATATTGTTTGGAAGCGATCGGCTTGGAAGTATGGATCCGTTGATTCCTTCCGATGCCAAAGTCCTGATCACCTATGGAGGTGGAAGCGTTAAAAAATTCGGCGTTTTCAACAAGGTCTCCCAAGCTTTGGGCAACCGCACCATTTTCGAGTTTGGCGGCATTGAGCCCAATCCACGCTACGAAACCTTGATGAAGGCTGTTGAGGTGGTTCGTACCAAAAACATTGATTTCATTTTGGCAGTGGGCGGCGGGTCGGTTATCGACGGAACCAAGTTCATTTGCCTGGCCAGCCATTACCAGGGGGATGCAACCAAGTTGCTTGGATTTGGGTTCAGCCCCATTACTTCCAGTGTCGTCAAAAAAGTAGTGCCGTTTGGTACGGTATTAACCCTTCCGGCAACAGGTTCTGAAATGAACAACGGGGCGGTGATCAGCTACAACCACGGCAAGTTTCCGGTCATGAGCGAGATGGTCTATCCGAGATTTTCAGTTTTAGATCCGGCCTACACCTTCACCTTGCCCAAAATTCAGGTTGCCAACGGTATTGTGGATGCATTTGTGCATGTGGCGGAGCAATACATCACCTATCCGGTGGATGCTCTCGTACAAGATCGAATGGCTGAAGGTATTTTGAAAACCCTGATTGAAATTGGAGAAAAGAGTGTGGAGGAACCTGAGAATTATGCAGCACGGGCCAACCATGTTTGGAGCGCAACCATGGCTTTAAACGGAATTATTGCAGCGGGTGTGCCCCAGGATTGGGCTACGCACATGATCGGCCATGAACTCACGGCCTTGTTCGGCATCGACCACGGACAAACCCTGGCCATTGTTTACCCGGCATTACTCGAGGTTTGTAAAGAGCAAAAAAGGGTCAAGCTGCTTCAATATGCCCAACGGGTTTGGAACCTCAACGAGGGAACAGATGACCAAAGGATTGATACAGCCATTGCCAAAACAAGAACCTTTTTCGAAAGCCTGGGCATCAATACTCGTTTGTCGGGATACGGAATTCATGCCGGCCAGATTCCTTCGGTAATTGATCAATTGAAGGCCCACGGCATGGTTGCACTTTCAGAAACACAAAACATCACGCTGGAGGTCAGCCGGAAGATACTCGAAAGCGCACTATAGGAATACTCCGTTTACAAATTGGGGGAGACAGAGTTTATACACGCAAACTGCCCGGCTACGGGAATTTTTTCCTGTTTGCCGGACTTTTTCACCTAAAAATGAAGCTATATGACAAGAATGAACTTTTTTATCGTACTGTTTTTGTGTTTCGCTTTCCCAGGCATTGCACAGGACTGGCCACAATTTATGGGGCCAAATCGCGACAATACGTCGCCGCAAAAAGGGATTTTGCGCACATGGCCTGAGACGGGTCCTGAAGTGCTGTGGACGGTAAATATTGGTATTGGGTACGGAGGTCCCGTAGTCAAAGATGACAAAGTTTATTTCCTTGACAGGGATGACGATGTTGGAGATAACCTTCGTTGCATAGACCTTAAAAGCGGAGCAGAACTCTGGAACTTCAGATACGACGCTCCCGGAAAGGTAATGTTTCCTGGCTCAAGGAGTGTCCCCATTGCCGATGACAACCATATATATTCCTGCGGCCCCTACGGTGATCTGTACTGCATTGATACCAACACCCATGAGCCGGTTTGGTATAAAAATGTATGGAAGGATTTTGGGGGAAAAGAAATTCCGATCTGGGCCATCTCGCAGTGTCCGATGATCTATGATAATCTGTTAGTAATCGCTTCAATGGCCCCTGAAGCGGGCGTTGTAGCCTATGATAAATTTACAGGTGAGGTCGTTTGGGGAACACCCAATCTAGGTAATGAAACTTACGTAAGTCCTACAGTTGTGAAAATCTATGGGCAGGATCACATTGTCATGGTTACTTCATCAACAAATCCTATCGGACATCCGGATTTGCCAGAAACGACCGGCAATATTGTGGGATTAGAGCCAAAGTCAGGTGAAATATGTTGGCAGTTCACCGGCTGGGATTGTCATATTTCAGTAGCGCCTGCCGTGGATGCCGGTGAAAACAGAATTCTTGTGGTTGGCGGCTATGAACATGGGGCTCTAATGATACAGGTAGAAAAAAACATAGATGGCAGCTACCAGACAAAAGAAATCTTCAGAACCGTGGAGTTTGGCGACCAGACTAAGGCGCCTCTTCTTATCGACGGTTATGTCTATGCACAATACGGCACAAATAATCGCCGCGACGGATTGGTTTGTATGAATATGGATGGCGAAATTATGTGGAAAACCAAACGCAATCCCGATTTCAATAAAGGTAGTATGATTTTCGCCGAAGGGTTGATTTTGGCTACCGATGGTGCAAAATCATTATATTTAATTGAACCTGATCCTGCTGGGTTTAAACCGCTGGCATCGGCTGAACTACTCGCAGCGCCACCTGCAGGAGAAGGAATGGCTGCCAGATTTGGAACCCAAAATTGGGCGCCCATTGCACTGGCCGACGGCAAATTGCTGATTCGCGACCAAAACAGGATGATGTGTGTGAAGGTCGCGGAATGATAAATTTCCCGATACTTTTTCACATCTTTTAATTCAATAACCTAAATTCGTTGGGCGATAGTCCGGTGTTCTTTTTGAACATCCGGGTAAAATGCTGCGGATATTTGAAGCCCAATTCGTAGGCAATCTCGCTGATGGATTTAACGGGATCGAAGATTTTCTCTTTAGCGATTTCAATCATTTTTAGCTGGATATGCTCCAGGGCCGATTTGCCGGTTTCCTTTCTCAACAAATCGCCCAGGTAATTAGGCGACAGAAACAGCTTGTCGGCGCAGTAACGCACCGTGGGCAGGCCCGTCTCGCCGGGCAAGTCTGATGCGAAGTAGTCGTCGATGACCTTTTCGAAACGCGCCAGAACGTCCCTGTTGGTAAGGTCGCGGGTAACAAACTGGCGGTCGTAAAAGCGCTTGCAGTAGTTGAGGAACAGCTCGACGTACGACACGATGAGCGTTTTGCTGTGCTTGTCGATAGCGTGTTCCAACTCGTATTGGATCTTCTCGAAGCAGTCGTTCACGATAGCCCTTTCGCGCACCGACAGGTGGAGCGCCTCGCGCACGTCGTACGAAAAAAACGAATACTCTTTGATGTTGCGCCCCAGGCCGGTGCCATGTATCAGGTCGGGGTGGAACAACAAGGCCCTGCCTACCCCCTTTTGTTTGGTTGCATTTTCCACACCGTACACCTGGCCTGGGGCGATGAAAACCAGCGTACCTTCCTCGTAATCATAGGTGCTCAGCCCGTAGGTCATGTTGCCGCACTTCACGTCCTTTAAAAAAATAGCGTAAACGCCCAATTGCCTTTTGAAGAAGCAAAAGGGTTCGCTCTTCTCAAAATCAATGATGCTGATTAGCGGATGCAGAGTTTCTACGCCCACCAGGTGGTTGTATTCGGCTACGGTGTTGATGCGGGTTATTTCGTTCATGACCTTTATTTTTCGTGTTGATGAAGCAAAGTTAATCAACTATTCGCATGATGTTGAGCGCTTTGGCGTAATTCCGTAATAATGGTAGGAGAACCCGTAATCCGGGTAATTCCGTATGTCAATTAAGAACTGCACGGCGACAGGATTAGCGCCTTTACAATGTTTGCCTGGTAATATGATCGAAATGCGTTTGGGCCCAATGGATCATCATCTGAAGCACCGGCATCAACTCTTGCCCCATTTCTGTGAGAGAATACTCTACACGGGGAGGGATTTCCTTGTACATCGTGCGGGTAATCATCTGGTCTTCTTCCAACCGCTTGAGCGTTCCCGACAGCATTTTCTGGGAAATATCGGGAATGGCCTTCAGCAGGTCTTTGTACCTCATCACACCGTTGCCTTGCAAGGTGTACAATATCAGCAACGACCATTTGTCGCTCATTCGGCTCAACACGTTACGTATGGGGCAGGTGGGATATTGCAAATCTAAATCTCTCATATCTTTTTCATTTTATGGTTTTTCAAAAATACAAAAATCTCTCATGGAGAGCAACATTCCTTTCAGATCGTAACGTTCAAAAAAATATAAAAAAGAATCACATCCATCACATTGGTAATCAATAATTTTAACCCTATTGGTGCGTTTCTAACCAACTTGCACAGCCTGCACTGACCATCTACTTTTGAAGCGTTAAATCATTAATTGTATAAAAAAAGGAAACATGAAGACGTTAGTATCTGCATTCGCCCTACTGTTTGTGGCGATTTGTGCACAGGCGCAAGGAAAATTTGAAGTGAAAGACTTCGGCAGGTTTAAATTACATTCGTACGTGACCGCCGACCCGCTTGGCGACATCAATTGCCTGATTGAAGGCAAAAAAGGGGTGGTGGTGGTTGAGCCGCCTGCATTTTACGACAATATTCAGGAAATGAACGGTTACATTGCGAAACTGGGCAAACCGGTTGTAAAAGTTATCTCCAACTATCATGTGGCCGGGTACAGCGCTTTCGAAGCATCAAAATTTGTGATGGTGGAAGGGATGCCCGAATTTTCAGAGGGGCCGGTTTATGGCGGCATGATGGCCCACTTTGGCAATGTGTTCAAGGACAAGATGGACGTAAGCGTGCATAAATCCTGAACAAAAGCGCCCTGCGCGGGTTTCTTTTATTGATGTCAAACCAACTCAATGCTTTATCGATGGACCACGACAGCAAGCTACTCTATTATTTAAAAAAATGGACCGATTTAACGGAAGCTGATGAAGCCATCATCTTGTCGGCATTTGAACCTTTAACCATCAGGAAAAAAAAAGATTTGCTGGTTTCGGGGCAAGTGTGTCATCACCTCTATTTTATCACCCGGGGGTGTCTGCGGTCGTTTTACATCGACACAAAAGGTGTTGAGCACATTTATCAAATCAGGATGGACAACAACTGGATTAGCGACCTGGAAAGCTTTTTTTCGAAAAGTCCTTCGAAATACAACATCGAAACCTTGGAAGACTCTCATTTACTTCGGATTTCGCACGAGCGGATGGAGCAACTGCTCATTGAGGTTCCCCGCCTGGAAAGGTATTTCCGCATCCTGTTCCAAAAGGCTTATGTGAACGCGCTGAACCGGCTCAATGCCACCATGTGGGAAACGGCCATGGACCGTTACAACGACATGCTCAAAGAGCATCCCGAAGTGTTTCAGCGCGTGCCGTTGGTTTACATTGCATCGTACCTGGGCATCACGCCCGAAAGTCTGAGCCGGATCAGAAGACAGAAATAACCGTGGGGCATTGTTGACAGCATCCTGACCTACATCAACGCCATTTCTTACCATAGGTCAAGTATGCAGATCCGTATCCCCATTTATCTTCGTATCGTAAACATTCACAAAAACAATTGGACAGAAATACATTCATAAAATCGTTATTAACCACGTCCTTTGGGATAGCCATTGGCACAAAACTCAATGCAATGAACCTATTAAATCAACCATTGGGCAACACGCCCAAAATGGCGGTACTTTTTTTGGGACATGGCAGTCCCATGAATGCCATTGAGGAGAACGAGTTTGTGCGCGGGTTCCGCAATGTGTCGATGGAAATTGAAGCGCCCAAGGCCATCATGGTGGTATCGGCCCATTGGGAAACCAAAGGAACGCAGGTGACAGCCATGGAACAGCCAAAGACCATCCACGATTTTGGCGGGTTCCCCAAAGCGCTGTACGAAATTCAGTACCCGGCGCCCGGAAAGCCTCAACTGGCCAAAGAGGTGAAGGGCATGGTCAAAAGCGCCGAGGTGGCGCTCGACGAGAAATGGGGTCTCGACCATGGGGCCTGGACGGTCATCCGGCACATGTACCCCCAGGCCAACATCCCGGTAATACAGCTGAGCCTCGATTATTACAAACATCCGAAACAGCATTACGAGCTGGCAAAAGAACTTTACGAGTTGCGGCACAAAGGCATCCTGATAGTTGGGAGTGGCAATATGGTGCACAACCTGGGCATGGTTCACTGGCAAAAGCTGAACGAAAACTACGGCTACAATTGGGCCATTGAGGCCAACGAAAAGATGAAAAAATTCATTGGCGAGGGCAACCACAAAGCGTTGATTGACTTTCGGAAACAAGGCAAAGCCTTTGAAATGGCCATCCCAACGCCCGACCATTATTTGCCCTTGCTGTATGCCCTGGCGTTGCAGGATACAAAAGACGAGATAACCATTTTTAATGATGAGCCCGTAGGCGGTTCATTAACAATGACATCGGTAAAGATTGGATGAGCATCTAAATGAGAAAAAGGGGAGGATAGACTATCAGACAGCGGATTAGACGAAGAAAGGCAATCATGTCTGTATATCTCATTGGTCTATTCTGTCTGTCTCCTGTCGAACAATCTTCCTATCTGAGAATACTAAAATTTTAACTTTTAATACGTATAAAATGAAAATTGCAGTTACAGGAGCAACCGGCCAGTTAGGAAAACTGGTGGTTGAACAATTGAAAAGGAAAGTAGGCGCGCAACAGGTTGTTGCTTTGGTGCGCAACCCCGAAAAAGCACTGGAATTGGGCGTGGAAACGCGGCCGTTCGACTACACCCGGCCCCAAGAGCTGGCCGAACAGTTAAACGGCATCGACAGGCTGTTGCTCATTTCGTCGAACGAAATAGGCCAACGCGCCATCCAGCACAAAAACGTGATTGACGCCGCCAAAGTGGCAGGCGTACAATGGATTGTTTACACCAGCTTGCTGCATGCCGACATTACCTCGCTGAACCTGGCCGGCGAACACCTTGAAACCGAAAAGATGCTGAAGGAGTCGGGCATCGACACCACCATTTTGCGAAACGGCTGGTACACCGAAAACTACACCGGCTCCATAGGTGGTGCATTGGCCGGCGGCGCATTTATTGGCAGCGCGGGTAATGGAAAAATATCATCGGCCGCGCGGGCCGACTTTGCCGAGGCCGCCGCCACCGTTTTGGCCCATGAGCAACACAAGGGCCACGTTTATGAGCTGGCGGGCGACACGGCCTATACGCTCGCCGACCTGGCCGCCGAAATATCGAAACAAACCGGCAAGGACATCCCCTACAAAAACCTGCCCGAAGCCGATTATGCCAGCATCCTCGAGAGCTTCAACCTCCCCAAAGCATTTGCCGAAGCCATTGCCAGCTGGGATGTGAGCGTATCCAAAGGCGATTTGTTCGACAACGCCCAACAGCTTTCAAAACTCATTGGCCGCCCCACCACGCCGATGGCCGAAACGGTGCGATTGGCGTTGTAACCATCCAGTGCGTTCTCAAAAAACTGCCCAGCACGCCATGATTGGATGTTGGGCAGTTTTTTTAGCAACTACATTGCAGATGATTGAATATCAAACTTCTAAATAAATGCATCCTCATTGCACGATGACGCCTTTTTTTTCGCGTGACGCGCCGCGATTGGTTTTTCAATGGCCGATATAAACCACTTTGCCCTTTTGCCAACATGCAGAACAAGGTAAATGCAAAGAACCAACGCCAATTTATCGTGTATTTCTACCAATGCCCGACGAATTACATGGCTTCCCTGCCACCATTGAACCATCCACGGAACAATACCGGTCACCGCCACCACAACAAAAAGAACTGTTAGCGTTATGACCTGCGCGTTTTTTGCAAAAAGCCTTTTTTTGATGACCGTACGGTACCATTGCCAATGCAGGTAAAAATGGCAAAACATGGCCATCGAGAACAAAACTATTGAACCCTTGTGGATGCCTGACCATCCATGATCATGGATGGTCAGAACAATTTTATTGATTGGAACGCCGGCATGGTTTCCCATGTGGTATTCTACCTGAAGCAACAACCCCGAAAACATGGCCATCGACCCAAATAGCAGCAAGGCTAGGTTGATGGTTAAACTTTTGATAGCGTTTTTCATACTTTTTTGCAGATGAATGGATTCGGCACAAAAGTCCGTCATCACCCATTCCCGGACAATAACAATTGTTAAGAAACACCGCCCTGCCGCGCGTGGCGACTGTCAATTTTGGTGATAGCCTGTGCCTGACAAGCCTTGATGCATTTCAAGCAGCCAACACAAGCATCGGCACTTACAACGCGGGCATGCCGGTGCCACAAGATATTTATCTTTCCAAAAACACGATGTGGACATGCGTTTTGGCATTGCCAACATGCGGTGCAACGGTTGGTATTTAACAATATGAATTTGGTACGTGATGCCGAGGGACGTGTGCGTTTGCGGTTCATGGCCGATGCTTTTTATCGGCAAAAAACATCATTAAACGCAACAATGACGATAACAATCGTTAATAAATCAACGCGGTTTCCTGTTTCTAATCCTGCTGAGCGAAATGGGCGTTATCCCCAAAAAAGAGGCAATGTAATGTTGTGGCACACGTTTGATGATTTCGGGATGGTGGTTCAGCAAATCCAGATATCGCTCCTGCGGCGTGTCTTTTATTCTCGACAGAAACAATTGCCCATAGTTTCGGAATCGCTGAAAGATGAATTGCTGAAACCCGTTGTTAAATTGGGGATGAGTTGTCAGGACATTGTCGAAATCGGTCTTTGCAATCGACAACACGGTGGTCGGCTCGATGCTTTCGATGGTGAAAAGACTTGGCGTTTGGTTCATGAAACTGTCGATGGATGCCACCGGTTGCCCTTCGAAAAAGAATTGAAACGTGATGTCTTTCCCGTCCTTGTTGAACCATTCGCGCAAACACCCCTTTTTAATGACATAAATGTTTTTGGCGATGTCGCCTTCGCGCAACAAAACGGTTTTAGAGGCAATTTCCAATTCAACAATACTCTCGTGAAATAGTGTCCTGATTTCCTCGTTAGACATTATCGTATTCATCAGTGTATTATCCATTTTAGTGCTGTGCAGGAGGACTCATTGTGCATTTTGACTTCCGTTAAAACCCGATTCAATAATATAAACCCAAATTTATCGATTTGCTTGTCGATTCTTCTCTCAAGTCCCGGTTTTCTTTTTTGAACGAGGTCGGAATTGCCTTAAATCAAAAGTTCATTTTCTAATTGCATGATTATTTGCTATTGAGGTCGATTCAGTAATTATGGTAGCCAAACCCGTAATCCGGGTAAAGCCCGTTCGGTTTTTTACGCCGATGTTTGCAATGTGGATTTCCGTCCCATTGTAACATTAAAAACCAACATAAAATGAGAGCATTTACTTACCACAATCCCACCCGCATTGAGTTTGGGCAGGGCAAAGAGAAACTGATTGGCCAATACATGGCCGAATACGGCGTGAAGAAGGCGCTGATTGTTTACGGCTCCGAAAGGATTAAGCAAAGCGGGCTGTTCGATAGCGTGGCCCATTCGCTGGCCGAAAACGGCATTGCTTACGAAACCTTGGGCGGTGTGGTGAGCAACCCCGTGCTGGGCAAAGTGTACGAAGGCATCGAAATTGCCAAAACCAAGGGCGTGGATGCCGTGCTGGCCGTGGGCGGCGGCTCGGTGCTCGACTCGTCGAAGGCCATTGCCGCAGGGGCCAAATACGAGGGCGACGTGTGGGACTTCTTTATCGGCAAGGGGTTTCCCAAGCAGGCGTTAATGATTTTCGACATCATGACGCTGGCCGCCACCGGCAGCGAGATGAACAACTACGGCGTGGTGACCAACGAAAAGACCCGCGAAAAGCTGAGCCTGGCCGGCCCTACCACCTACCCCACGGTGTCGGTCATCAACCCCGAACTGCAAGCCACCGTCACCAACGACTATCTCGCCTATTCGGCTTCCGACATCTTCGCCCACAGCCTCGATATGTACCTGTCGGCCACCTACCTGCCCCAATACATGGCCGGATACGTGGAGAACATCCTGAAAACGGTAATGCGCACCACCGAAACACTGCTGGCCGATGCCACTAATTACGATGCACGCGCCGAATTTGCCTGGGCCGCCACGCAGGCACTCAACTTCACCACTTTTTGCGGCGTGGAAAACAACCGCTTCGACACCCACTTTTTGGAGCATACCCTGTCGGCCGAGTACAACATTGCCCACGGCGCGGGCTTGTCCATCATCATGCCGGCGTGGATGAAGTGGCAAAAACAGCATTTGCCCCAACGTTTCGAGCAGTTTGCAAAAAACATGTTCGGTGTAAATGGTGCCGAACAGGGCATCGAAGCGCTAAAGGCATGGTATTCGAAAATCGGCGCGCCGGTTACTTTAAAAGAGGGGAACATTCCCGAAACCGACATCCCCATGTTGGTGGACAAGCTATTGGCCGTGGCCAAAATGTGGGGCGCCGAGGCGCTTTACACCCGCGAGATGATTACCGGGGTGTTGGAAAATGCAAGGTGAGGCAAGTCGGTATCCAACGAAGAGGCACGGAGACACAGAATCTTTTTCTCGAAAGGCGTAATTTGCTAAGTCTTTGTATCCCTGTGCCTCTGCTTTAAAAATACAATACCATGGAAAAGAGAATACTTGGCAACAGCAACTTAGAAGTCTCGGCCATTGGCTTGGGCTGCATGGGCATGAGCTTTGGCTACGGCCCCGCCCGCGACAAAAAGGAGATGATAACCAGTAGATGGTATGAATTCTCAAATTAATCAGATTGTTTTGTCTATGGTAAGGTTTTAAAAAATTGCATTCATGAAAAAGCTCAACGTCATCATCACCGGTTCCACCGGCATGATTGGAGAAAGCGTGTTGGACCAGTGCCTTAAGCACGGCTCCATCGGGAAAATACTGGTTATCAACCGTCGCCCATCGGGTTTGCAACACCCAAAACTCGTTGAAATGGTGTTGCCCGACTTGTCCGGCGCCTCGTCCCTCAAGGACGAATTACAAGGTTACGACGCTTGCTTCTTTTGCATCGGCGTATCGTCGTTGGGCATGGACGAAGCCACCTACACCCGCCTGACCTACACGCTGACGATGGACTTTGCGAAACTCGTTTCGGAAGCCAACCCCGCCATGACCTTCTGCTATATCTCGGGCGTCGGCACCGACAGCACCGAAAAAGGGCGCACGATGTGGGTACGCGTGAAGGGTAAAACCGAAAACGATTTGATGAAACTGCCCTTCAAACAGGTCTATAATTTCAGGCCGGGAGCCTTAATCCCCTATTTAAAGGTGAAACCCAGCCAGACCTACCAATCGGTCAAATGCCTAAAATGGCTGTTGGTGCTGTTGCGCCCCGTTTTCCCAAACGCCATCCTTAAGCTGTCCGACTTTGCAAATGCCATGATAAACAGTGCGTTTATCGAATCGTCGGTTCGGATTCTTGAGCCGAGGGACATCAAAAAACTGTCGGAAAAGAAATTGGGATAAACCATCCATGCCGTCAATTGCATCAAACAGAATATGATTCATGGAAATGACGTTCCAAACAAATAGAAAAGCGGTGGGTCCTTCCCACCGCTTCCCTCTAAACAAACAACTAAAATTACCTTTTTTGCTTTGCAGTTGCTCAACCAATCAACCCCAGATAAAATTAAGTATGAAAAAAATCTGCAAAGCTGTATTGTTCAATACGTCCATCATGAACGCATAGTTTCATTTTCAGGGATAATTATCGGGTATTGCTTTACGATTTTCCGGTATACTCGCTCCTAACCTTTTCCAATAATTGTTTGGTAGCCAGGATCCCTTCGCGTGGAGGCAGTTTGCTTCCTTCGTACTCAATCCCGATATAGCCGTTATAACCCGCTTCCAACACAATCTCAATCATCTTATAATAGTCGGTTTCAATTACCTGCCCAAATTCATCAAAATCGTACGATTTTGCGCTTACGGCTTTGGCATAAGGTATTAACTCGGCCATTCCCCGGTAGCGGTCGTACCACTTTTCGGGTTCATGACTGATCCGGAAATTGGCAAAATCGGGTAAGGTGCCAACCCTAGGGTGATCAGTCATTTTCATCACACCCGAAAGCCATTGGCCGTCACTTGAAAACCCGCCGTGATTTTCAACTAAAATATTAATCTTCGCCTGTTCTCCGTACTCACACAACAGGTGCAAGCCATCAGCCGCCAGTTTTTGCTGTTCTTCGTAGCTGCCCTGGCTGCCCGCATTTACCCGAACGGAATGGCAGCCCAGGAAAGCTGCCGCATCAATCCATTTCTTGTGGTTCTCCAGGGTTTGCAAACGTTCCTCGCGGGTAGGAGCGCCAACCATACCCTCCGAATCGCACATAATCAGCAAGGATTTCACCCCCTCATCCTCACAGGCTTTTTTCAGATCACTCAGGTAAGCCTGATTTTTTGCCTTATCAAAGAAGCAGGTATTTACATACTCCACCGCATCGATGCCCAGGCTTCGGGCATAAGCCGGAAATTCTATATTTTTCATTGCGGCCCCTTTTTCAATGCTGCTAAAATCGTTATTCAGCATGTGAATAAATTTTTCCCAGCCCAACTCGCGGGCCTTCCCAAAAATAAGTTCATTCACCGACCACTCCGCCAGAGATATTTTGAATAATTCCTTTTTGGAAGAACTGAAAGCCAGATTTGGAACCGTCAATATCGCGCCTGCGGCAAGAGCCGATTCCCGAATAAATGAACGCCTGTTTAAATTCGTATTCATGTCTGTTTCAATAAATAAATGGTTAAAAAACGGTATCATTTTAAATTGACCGGAACTAAAATTTGCATTTAATTGAAATAATTCATTCTTTTACACCACAATTTAGTGAAAATATAAATACAATATGGCTTCCGTGGTGGGGTCTTCTTCTTACAAGAAGGTAATAGCCATATTGGTATTTTTAAGAATATAACGATGAACACATTCATGTCGAAAAATTGGTGGTGGCACAGAAACTTTTCACAATACCGTGGAGAGAAGTAGCTGTCATGCCTGTCATGAATGAAGAAGCGGCTTATCGGAACACGGTAAGCCGCTTTTTTTATGCAAAAAAATTAAAAAATGACATATGAATCCGATTCAAGCAAAAGTTACTGTAAAAAAAATTCTCGCCGATACGCTCACCCCGGTAAGCGTTTACCTGAAGTTTCGCGAATTGTTTCCGCAATCGATCCTGCTGGAAAGTTCGGACTACCACGGCAACGAAAATGCCTACTCGTTTATCTGCATTAAACCGTTAAGCTGCTTCACGGCCGATGAAGGAGAAATCAGCATCGAAACGAAAGGACACCAAAGCCGCAGAATAGCCATTGCAGACCAGCATACCGTTGCCCGCGAATTAAATGCTTTCTTCCAGTCGTTCCGTTTATCGGGCGATACGGCTGATGCGCCGGCCAACGGGCTCTTTGGTTATCTGAGCTACGATTCGGTCAGGTACTTCGAAAAAATCGACATCACTGCCGAAAAGAAAAAGAGCTATTCCATTCCCGAGGTCAAATATTGTTTTTACAAGTATATCCTGGCCATCGATCATTCCAAAGATATGATCTCGCTGATCGAAAACCTGCCCGAAGGTGAAACGCCGGAAATGGGACAGATTGAATCCTTGCTCAAAAATCTTTCGTTCCCGACCACCAAATTCGATACTGAAGGCGATGAAACTTCGAATATCACCGACGACGAATACCGCCAAATGGTGACCAAAGGGAAAGAACATTGTTACCGGGGCGACGTTTTCCAAATCGTGTTGTCGCGGCAGTTTTCACAAACATATAAAGGCGATGACTTTAACTTATACAGGGCGTTGAGAACCGTTAATCCATCGCCTTATTTATTCTTTTTTGATTACGGCGACTTTCGGATCTTCGGGTCCAGCCCCGAAGCCGAATTGCGGATCAAAAAAGGACGCGCTATCATCAACCCGATTGCCGGTACTTTTCGTAGAACAGGAAACGATGAACAGGACCGTGTGCTGGCCGAAAAGTTATGCGCCGACCCGAAAGAAAATGCCGAACATGTGATGTTGGTTGATTTGGCCCGAAATGACCTGAGCCGGAATGCAGACGATGTAAATGTGGATAGTTTCCGCGAAGTACAGTAC
Organism: Gaoshiqia sp. US2; assembly: GCF_059705485.1. Taxonomy (NCBI): domain Bacteria; kingdom Pseudomonadati; phylum Bacteroidota; class Bacteroidia; order Marinilabiliales; family Prolixibacteraceae; genus Gaoshiqia; species Gaoshiqia sp. US2. The sequence goes on from NZ_AP048550.1 coordinate 521,091, forward strand.
TTCTCGCACGTCATCCACCTGGTGTCCGAGGTATCCGGCCGCCTGTCCGGGAATGCCAATATGGTTGCCGTTTTGGGTGATTCGTTTCCTGCCGGTACCCTCTCGGGTGCGCCAAAACACATGGCCATGCAACTGATTGACCGCTACGAAAACCAACGACGCAGCTACTACGGCGGAACCATTGGTTTTATCGGTTTCGACAATAGCCTGAACCACGCCATCATGATCCGTTCGTTCCTGAGTAAGGACCATACGCTCTACTATCAGGCCGGAGCAGGGATTGTAGCCGGTTCGGTAGAAGAAAACGAATTGCAGGAAGTAAACAACAAGCTGGCTGCACTGAAAAAAGCCATTGAAATTGCCAAAGAAATATAATCTCTTACAACATGAAAATAGTCATCATCGATAATTACGATTCATTCACCTACAACCTGGTGCATGCCATCAAAAAAATATCCGGTCTTCCGGTCGACGTGATCCGAAACGACGAACTGGAACTGAGCGACCTGGAAAAGTACGATAAGATTGTGCTTTCTCCCGGTCCCGGCCTTCCCGAAGAAGCCGGTTTACTCATGGATATCATTCGCGAATTTGCAGGCCGGAAAAGCATATTTGGCGTTTGCCTCGGCCACCAGGCGATTGGCGAAGTTTTTGGCGCCAAACTGACCAATATGAACCAGGTGTTACACGGCATTGCAACGCCGGTGTTGCAGGTCAGCGCCGATCCTGTTTTGTTTGAAGGGCTTCCTGATCAATTTGATGCCGGCCGCTATCACTCCTGGATAGTTGACCGGGACGGACTGCCCGACTGCCTTGAAGTGACCGCCCTGGATGGAAACGGACAGATCATGTCGATGAAACACAAACAACTTGATGTACGCGGCGTACAATTTCATCCGGAATCGGTCCTCACCCCGCTGGGCGAAAAGATCATTGAAAACTGGTTAAAACATTCAGGTTCTCCTGAAAAGGAACGATTAATGTAAAAAACTGTACTTGGAACTATATGAAAGATACTTTAAACTACCTGTTCGACGGACACAGCCTGACCCGGGATGAAGCCCGAAACATCCTGACCCGAATTGCTGAAGGTCAGTTTTCAGAAGCGGAGATTGCTTCGTTTCTGACCGTTTTCCGGATGCGCCGGATCAGGCCGGAAGAACTGTCAGGCTTTCGCCAGGCCCTGCTCGACCTGTGCGTAGCCGTCGATTTTTCAGCATACAATACCATCGATATAGTTGGCACCGGCGGAGACGGAAAGAATACCTTCAACATTTCAACAGCCAGTTGTTTTGTGCTGGCGGGAGCCGGCTATAAGGTCGCCAAACACGGGAACTACGGCTTATCGTCGGTAAGCGGAGCATCAAACATGTTCGAATATTACGGTTATCAATTCAGCAACAATCCCGCCAAGTTGCGTCGCGAACTCGAAGAAACCGGCATTTGCTTCCTCCATGCCCCCCTGTTTCATCCGGCTATGAAAAATGTGGGGCCTGTGCGCAAAGCGCTGAAAGTACGCACCTTGTTCAATATGATGGGACCCATCATCAACCCGTCGTTTCCTCAAAATCAGTTAGTCGGTGTTTCCGGTCTCGACATCATGGACCTCTACCACCAGGTTTTCCGGGATAGCAAACAAAACTTTCTGATTGTGCACAGCCTGGATGGTTACGATGAAATTTCGCTGACCGGCGACGCCCGCTATGTTTCAAAAGACACCGAAGATAACCTGTCGCCGGCCGATTTTGGATTCGAAACACTGAGACAAGAAGAACTATCAGGAGGCAAGTCGGTTGAAGATGCGGCTAAAATCTTTAAACGTATTTTAGAAGGAACAGGCACCGCTGCCCAGAAAAACGTGGTGATTGCCAATGCCGCCCTCGGTATCAGATGTATGTTTCCCGACCGGACATTGGCTGATTGTGTGGCGGAAGCCGGCGAATCGCTCAACAGTAAAAAGGCCTTCAATGTTTTCAAAAAACTGATGGCAGCGAAATAGTGTTCAGCCTCAGCAGGCAGAAAAATAATTACGTATTACCTGAAACATGCAGCGAAATAGCGGCTGTTCCTGAAATTTGAAACCTGAAATATTGCTCATGACCATATTAGACGAAATAAATGCCAACAAACGCCGCGAACTGGAAGCGGCAAAATCCAGAATCAGCGTCGGCGAATTAAAGCTGTCTCCTTTTTTTCAACGAAAAACCAACTCGTTGAAAGCCGCGTTGCAAGCTCCCGGCGCCAGCGGGATTATTGCCGAATTCAAAACCAAGTCGCCCTCAAAAGGGGTGATCAACGCCCAGGCCGAAGTAACTGAAGTCACTTCGGGATACGTTCGGGCAGGCGTATCCGGCTTGTCGGTACTCACCGACCAAAATTACTTTGGCGGCTCCCTCGAAAATCTGGCCAAAGCCCGTCTGGCCAACCAACAGACACCCATTTTACGCAAAGACTTTATGCTTGACCCTTACCAGGTATACGAAGCCAAAGCACATGGCGCCGACCTGATTTTGCTGATTGCGGCCAGCCTGAGCAGGGAGGACATGTTGAAGCTGACTGAAATTGCCAAAGAACTTGAGCTGGAAGTACTGGTTGAAGTGCACACCGAAGCAGAAATTGAAAAACTAAACCCGATGGTGGATTTGGTTGGCGTCAATAACCGTAATCTGAAAACCTTTGAGGTGGATGTGGAAACTTCGGTCAGACTGAGCAAATTACTCCCTGAGTCCATGCCGCGAATTTCTGAGAGCGGCCTTTCGTCGGCCGAAGATATTCGCTACTTGCGCAAAGCCGGTTTTGAAGGATTTTTAATGGGTGAAAACTTCATGAAAACCGAAAACCCGGCCAAAGCCTGCGCGGAGTTTATAAAGAATTTGTAACGCCGGTTAACTTAAATTCATCCGGAGAATAAAGCCTGATAAAAATGAAAAACCTGAAAATAAAAGTTTGCGGAATGCGAAACCCGGAGAATATCGACGCTGTTTGTACAGCCATGCCTGACTTCATGGGTTTTATTTTCTACCCGAAATCAAAACGCTTTGTGGGAGAAAATCCGGACGAAACTATTTTTAAACGGGTTCCTTCAAGCATTAAAAAAGCGGGAGTTTTTGTTGACGAAGAAAAGGAACAGCTTCTTTCGATTTGCAAAAAGTACCGGCTGGAAGTTGCCCAACTCCACGGGGCCGAATCGCCGGAATACGGTCGCGAAATCCGCGAACTCGGGTTGATGGTTGTTAAAGCCTTTTCGTTGGATGATGATTTTGATTTCGGCCAATTGGACGAATACCTTTCAACTGTCGACTATTTTCTTTTCGACACCAAAGGAAAGTTGCCCGGAGGTACCGGTGAAAAATTTAACTGGAAAATACTGAATCGTTACCGGGGTCCGGTCCCTTTTTTCCTGAGCGGAGGGATTGGACCGGATGATGCCGGGATCATCCGTGAAATTGATCATCCGCAACTGTTTGCCCTGGATATAAACAGCAGCTTTGAACTGGAACCCGGCCTGAAAGATGCTGTGAGAACAGCCTCCTTTATCCAAAAAATAAGAAACTATTAAACATACTGAATATGAACTATCAAGTCAATCGAAAAGGTTATTACGGAGAATTCGGAGGGGCCTTCATCCCGGAGATGATGCATCCGAATATTGAAGAACTGCAGGAAAAGTATATGGAGATTATCAATTCTTACAACTTTCGGCAAGACTTTATCAACCTGTTAAAACACTATGTCGGGCGCCCGTCGCCGCTGTATTACGCCAAACGCATGTCCGAGCGTTATCAAAGCCACGTTTACCTGAAGCGTGAGGACCTGAACCACACCGGTTCGCATAAAATAAACAATACGATCGGTCAGATTTTACTGGCAAAGGCCTTAAACAAAAAACGCATCATTGCCGAAACCGGGGCCGGGCAACACGGCGTCGCCACAGCGACTGTTTGCGCCCTGATGGGTTTGGAGTGCATTGTTTACATGGGTGCGCTGGATGTACAACGTCAGGCTCCGAACGTGAAAAAAATGCACATGTTGGGCGCTCAGGTCATCCCGGCCGAGTCGGGGAACAAAACCCTGAAAGACGCTACCAACGAAGCCATGCGCGACTGGATCAACAATCCGGTGGATACGCACTACATCATTGGATCGGTGGTGGGTCCGCATCCCTACCCGGATATGGTGGCCCGTTTTCAATCGGTGATCAGCGAAGAAATAAAATGGCAGCTCGACGAGCAAATCGGGCGCGAACTGCCCACCCGCGTGCTGGCCTGCGTGGGAGGAGGAAGCAATGCCGCCGGCGCCTTTTACCATTTTCTGGAAAATGAAAGCGTGGAGCTCATTGGCGTTGAAGCAGCCGGGAAAGGCATCGACACCAACGAGAGCGCCGCTACGCTTACCCTGGGCCGGCCCGGCGTGCTGCATAGTTCGCGCTCGTACGTGATGCAAACCGACGACGGGCAGATTATTGAACCCTACTCCATTTCTGCAGGACTGGATTACCCGGGCATCGGACCCATGCACGCCAATTTGTTTGCCACCAAACGGGCCAAATACCTGTGGGCAACCGACGATGAAGTGCTGGATGCCGCACTGGAACTCACCCAACTGGAAGGAATCATTCCGGCCCTGGAATCGGCCCATGCACTGGCCGCGCTGAAAAAAATCGATCTGAAACCGGAAGACGTGAACGTCATCAACCTCTCAGGTCGGGGAGATAAGGACATGGAAGCGTATTTAAGTTATTTTGGGTATTAATCCCTCATCAACGAGGGCTTTAACTGATTATCATGAAAAACAGAATCAACCAACTATTTCAAAATAAAAAAGAAAATATCCTGTCGGTTTACTTTACGGCAGGTTATCCGAAACTGGACGACACGGTTTCAATCATCGAAGAATTGGTCAGAAACGGCGTCGACCTGATTGAGATTGGCATGCCTTTTTCCGATCCGGTAGCCGACGGGCCAATCATTCAGCACAGCAGCCTGGTTTCGCTGAACAACGGGATGACCATCAAAAAACTGTTTGAACAGTTACAGAACATTCGTGAGAAAGTAACCATTCCCCTCATTTTGATGGGCTACCTGAACCCGGTCATCCAGTTTGGGGTTGATGCCTTCTGTAAAAAATGCGCCGAGGTTGGTATCGACGGGCTCATTCTCCCGGATCTGCCGCCGGATGTTTATCAGGAAGAATATCAGCCGGTTTTTGAGCGCTACGGGCTGCACCATATTTTGCTGATCACACCGCAAACATCTGAAAAACGTCTCCGGGAAATCGATGAAGCGTCAACCGGATTCATCTATATGGTTTCCAATTCGTCGACCACCGGGGTTAAAAGTCGCGTTTCCGACTTTCACCTCGATTATTTCGAGCGCATCCAAAACACAAAACTGAAGAATCCGCGGCTCATCGGCTTCGGAATTTCGAACCACGAAACTTTTGCAAACGCCTGCAAATATGCACAGGGAGCCATTATCGGCAGCGCCTTCGTCAAAGCGCTGGATGAAAATTCATCGTTGAGTGAGAAAGTTTCAAATTTTATTAATCATATTCTAAACGCATCTTAATCATTAAGCCGTTCTTTTGGGCAAGGGTTTCGCTAAACCGAATGTTTTATAACAATTGAAACCAGACGCTTACTGATCATCCTGAGAAGTAGGTTATTAGGGCAAAACAGATGGAAACACGGCTGTTAAACTTTGTTAACTTATATTTTTCAGCACACTAAATGTATGCCCTGTTTGTTAAATTTAGAGAAGTAACAATTAAAAGTTCAGAATCATGATTGAGTACGCAAAAGTAATCTTGCCCAAGGTCAGCTATAGTCGCGATTTATTCCGAAAAGAGCTGATGAAGTGTGTAAACTGGATGGAACCAAACGAACTCGATGAATTGATCAAGTGGTGTAACGAAAACTTCAAAGAGATGTACCCCAAGGTACTTGATGAAGTTTTTTCGCATAATGCTGCATAACAAAGAAGCCCCGGATCCGGGGCTTTTGTATTTTTAAAATATCGGGTTATTTCCCTCCTTTAAACAATTCCTTCTCGTCAACCACTTTTACCAGCATGCTGTCCTTCAATGTCCGGTTAATCATGTTGAATGGCCCGGTGATGATCTCGTCGCCGGCCTGCAATCCGCTGACGATTTCAATATTCATGTTATCCTGAATGCCGGTTTCAACCGGATGTTTCCACGACCGGCCGTCTCTGACGACAAATACAATTTCCTCCTTTTCTTCGGCTTTCGCCGAAGGCGCAGATTCAGGCTGTTCTTTTTCGTTTTTCATCCGGGTGGTAACCGATTGAATCGGGACAGAGATCACATTGTTCCGGGTTTCGGTTTGAATGTCCACCGTAGCCGACATGCCCGGACGAAACGGATAACGGTTCACCCCCGCGCTGTCGGTCAGGTCGCGATAAGACGATTCGAGTAAAAGGACTTTCACATTAAAGGTGGTTACCTGGTCGGAACTTGTACCCAGCGTATTGGCCGAATTGGCAATCTCGGTAACCATTCCTTTGAATTTTCGCTTCAGGTAAGCATCCACTTCAACCAGGGCGGTATCGTTTTTCGATACCTTCACAATATCGTTTTCATTTACTTCGACCTTAACCTCCATTTGGTTCAGGTTGGCCACAACCATCATCTCGGTGCCGGCATACATGTTGGTTCCCACAACCCGCTCTCCTTTCTCCACATTTAAGCGCGAAACAGTTCCCTTCATGGGAGCATATATTTTGGTTTTAACCAACTGTTCTTCGGCTTCGGCCACGGAGGCTTCGGCCGATTTCACCGAAAATTCGGCGCCCCGAACCTCAGCTTCGGCAATTTTGAAAGCCACTTCGGCGCTTTCAAAGTCAGTCTGGGCAATGGCTTGTTGATCGAACAGGCTTTGTGCCCGCTTAAAGGCCAGCTCACTTTCAATGAATCGGGCCCGCGTCTGGGCCAGGTATGCTTTCGACGAGTTCAGGCTGGCCTGCGCCCGGTTCAGCGCCTGAATGTACATATCGGGTTTGATGATGACCAGCAGTTTTCCCTGCTCCACTTCGTCGCCTTCTTCAACATACAACTCAATAATTTCACCCGACACATCCGGACTGATTTTCACCTCGGTTTTAGGTTGTACCTTCCCGTTAGCGGTAATCAGCTCGGTAATTGTCCGGCTTTCAACAACCTGGGTCATTACCTTTACCTCGAAGTCTTTCCCGAACCAACCTTTCTTTTTACCGATAACCAGCATAATCATCAGGACAATCAGTGTCCCGATCAGGAAAGGCAACAATTTGTTTTTCTTTTTCCGGCGTTGTTGCATGGCGGCGTATTTTTATTGTCCAAGTACTTTTTGCTCCACTTTCCGTTTCATCAGGATATTAACCGGTCGTTGTATTTTCAGGTACCAGCCAATCAGCCCGTAAAAAACCAAGGCGAGACTTAATACGAAAAATCCAAGAACTCCCCACCAGATGTATCCTTCGCGCACTTCCTGTTCATCCAGAATATTATTTTCCAACCTGATCTGGCGCGTCCTCAGATCAATTTCATCGCGGTACTGGCTGATCAGTTCTACGGGAAAAGCCGCCCTTGCTTCTTCCACTTCCAGGCTATCAGCCGAACTGATGCTCAACTCATAACTTTTAATCTTCCCCACCACCGCCTCCCGCTCCTGCGACAGGTATTCGAGCTTTCGCCGGCTTTCGTTGAGGTCGCGCCTGTTCAATTCAAGGTATGAAACCGGCAGAAATACGCAAAACAAAAAAATCAACAGTCCTAAAACAGAAAAGAATTTGTACAAATTACTGGCAGGAAGTGTCATAACGATTCATTTTATGAATAGACAATACATGAATGTGTCTGAAAAATTTAATGCAATTTAAGCAAAACGATTGAATCAGAACATAACAAACCGCCAGTAATTCGGTCGCACACCCTTTGTTCTATTTCAAAACCAAGCGGGCTGTCCGGCGGCTTTTTTGTTCCATAAAGATTTGCCGGCTGTTTTTCATTTTTAGCAAGGCCTCGTCGGTATAAAAACGGATGGTTGCCAACAGCAAACCGGTGTTGTACCTGACGTCAAATTTTTTGCCCAGCTCAACTACCAGCGATTCCAGTCCGACTTCCGGTTCGTCAATACACAAAGACAGATCGATCGCCGATTGCTGAATGAGGTTTACCTTAATCCGCCGGTTCTTAAACAGCGCGAAAACCTCCGAAAGCACATCAATCCCAATAAAAGAGAAATCGTCGGGCGACAGGGTAATCAGGGCCTGTTTCTTTTTCAGAATGTACACCGGAACCAGGTCAAGCTGGTGGCCAACCTCATGAATAACCGTACCGGCCTGCTCAGGATAGTCGAACGGACGGACAAACAAAGGAATATTCTTGTTGCGTAACGGTTTTATCGTTTTCGGGTGAATTACTTTTGCTCCGGAATAAGCCAACTCGATGGCTTCTTTATAGGAAAGCTCTTCCAGCTTCTCCGTATCGGGAAAATCAACCGGGTCGGCATTTAAAACACCCGGCACATTCTTCCAGATCGTTACACTTTCGGCATTCAGCAGGTTCCCCAGGATGGCTGCCGTAAAGTCGGAACCTTCGCGTCCCAGCGTGGTGGTCTGGTTGGTGGTGGTCGATCCGATAAAACCCTGGGTGACATACAATTCGCACTCATTAAACCGGAAGAGGTTATTGATCAGCATTTCCGACCATTTCCAGTCGATCATTGCCTCCCGGTAGGTTTCATCGGTACGTAAACTCTCCCGGATATCCACCCACTTATTTTTTTGTCCGTTTTGGTTCAGAAATGCAGAAACAATCGCTGTCGAAATTAGTTCGCCAAAACAAACCACCTGGTCGTATTCGTAATCAAACTGAAGCGAGGGGGTTCGCTCCAGGCGCCCTTTCAGCGCGTCAAACAGCTCGTGTACCTTTCCCAGACTGTTTTCCTCCAGGCCAAGTTCGCGTATAATCTGATCGTGATATTCTTTTATCCGGTTCAGGATCGCTGATGCTTTATGATCTTTTTTGAAATAGCTCCTGACCAGTTCTTCCAACTCGTTGGTGGTATTTCCCATAGCAGAAACGACAATCACTTTTTTGCCCGGGTACATATCGATGATCGCCGCAACATTATTAATCGCCGGCGCCGAACTGACAGACGCGCCTCCAAATTTGAATATTTTCATCCTCTAAACAATTAAAATTCAACCGAAAATAAGTAATTCTCACGGTTCGCCGTGTTTTATTTCAATGCAAATGTAGTTAAATCGTTAGATTTTAATGCTCCTTCGACACCGCCGTCAGACCAACAAATGCCGTCAAAAGTCCTGCAATTTACCGTTAATCACCAGTCCGTCGATTCCCATTTTACGGGCAGAGCTCCAGGCATCGGCAGCCGTATGGACGATTGGTTCGCCGTTGCTGTTAAATGACGTGTTGATCAATGCTTTGATGTTATATTTCTCATCGAGCAGGCTAAGCAAATCCCATAAATAAGGGTTTTGTTCGCGACTGAAAAGGGTTTGAATACGCGAAGTACCGTCGGCATGAACAGCTCCTGCCAGTTCCTGTTTTCTTTCCGGAAGCACATCAAACTGGAGCAACATATATTGGCTTAGCTGATGGATGGATGTTTTGCCGGTAAACCAACAGGCATTTTTTTCGAGCATAACGGGAGCTACGGGCCGGTACCACTCGCGTCCTTTGTGCTGCATACTGATCTTGTGCGCCAGCATTTTATCATTGGCCAGGCACAACAGGCTGCGGTTGCCCAGCGCCCGGGGTCCCGCTTCGGCCGGCCCGTTACAAAGGCCCAGCACCTTTCCCTCAACCAGAAGCCGGGCCGCCTCGTTCGTATCTTCTTTTGTATAGTCAAAACCCGATTCCTCCAAATCCCAATTATTCAGAAAAGGGGCATGCAAGCTGAGCTCTCCGTGTTTTCTCCACTCGGCAAAGGCTGCGGCGCCAAGCGCCAGTCCTGAATCTTCGGTACACGGAGGAATGTACACCCCATCAAAAAAAGGGCGTTCACCAGGCGCGTATTCGCCGTGATGTTCAACGCACAACCACCGGTATAATAGAGATTCCGGGTAACAGTTTGCTGTTGCATTTTTTTCAGGGCAAAAACCGTTTCGCGCACAAAAAGCTCATGCAGGGTGGCCATGCAATCAAGAATAAAAGGGTGCTTTTGGTTGAAGGACCTCAAATCGATGTTCCAGTCTTTTTTTACCTGTTTGAAAAAGGCCGCCTTGTTGTTCCAGATGTTTTCAAAAAAATCGTGCTCCTTCAGCCAGCGTTCGATTTCGAGCCTGTAATCGCCGTGTCCTGCAAGGCCCATCATTTTCCCGGGAACACTGTTTTGCTCGCTCAGTTTGGCGCCAATCACCGAAAAAACAAACGCGTTGGCGTTGAAAATAGAAGTCAGGTAGCGATAATCCCAGTGGGCAGAATGCCTGATCAGTTTCCCGTTTTTAAACAGCCAGGCCGAAAAGTTACTTTTACTGGCGCCCCCGTCAAAATGCACCAGCAGGCTGTTTGGCTTAAACATTCCGAAAAACGGCACGCAACTAAAGATGTGCGCCAACTCGTGATTTAAGACCCAGGCTGCTGTTTTCCGGCCAAACCACCAGCAGTCGCCTTCCTCCAGATCGGTCGCCAGCAGGCGGGTTAGCGGGGCCTCAAAACGGACATTTCCCTGCCTGGTCAGAAAGGTACGGCCAACAACGTTATCTACAAACACCAGGTCGAACTCCTCGTTCAGCAGCTTGCTTTCTCTCAGGATTGAGGGCAACTTTTCATGTAAGCGGTTATCTCTTTTCTGCCGGGTAATCCGTTCAAGCTGAAGAAATTTCCTGACCTGCCCGTTCTGCATGATGCACAGATTGTGGTCGTGCACATAAAAAGGGTGCTCATATTCGTCGCGGTCCTGAATGCCGTAAATTGCCAATGTTGCCTTTTCGGAATCCATTTAAACAAACTGAAGGTAAATGACCAATCCGATAAAAATAGAGATAAACAGGTTAGACCAAAACCGGCTTCGCATAAAAATCAGGTAATTGGAGATCAGAAAAGCAAGCGGGATGGCCATCAACACAAAAACTTCGAGCGATACCGCAGGAACAATGACCAACAAGACAACCGATATGGCAAATACAACAAACAGTATCTGGAAATATTTACGGCTGCTGATCTTCTTTTCGCCCAGGCGGCCAATCAGAAAAAAACTGCCCAGCAGGGTCAATAAGGCTAAAAAACCGGCGAATACCTGCATGTGGATGTTCAGGAACAAATCGTTGTTTGAGGTGAGAATGTTCTGGCTAATCGTTATTTGCATTTCTTCCAGTTGATCCGTCAGAAAGTAATACGAAAGGCCAAACAACCAGGGTAAAAGAAACCCGACAAAGGGTAATGCAAAATTACGCCATTGCGGACTTTTACGGATCAGAACAAAACCAATCCAGATGGCCGGAAAGTAAAAAACAAGATTGAAATAAAACAGCGAACCCAGCCCGATGAAAAAACCGGCATCGAATGCGTTGGAGTGAATGTTTTGGTTTTCGTAGGCGCCAAAGATCCGGTCGATACAAAGCATCAGAAACAAGGCCCCGAAATAAACCGGGTGCAGGTGGTGCATGGTGTACAGCCCGCCAATAATGAGAATGAAAATGTTGGATGGCAAAAAAGTGCGGATACGGATACAGGCATAGGCTGTATTCAGGTGTAAGATAACAAAAGACAATAAAACCGCTAAAGCCGCAGCCAGCATTGTGCCAATTAGTTCAGAGCCGGACAACAGCGACTGCAGCGGCTTGTATAGCAACATATTCGCTTCACCCTCGAAGTACGGGTACAAATCGGGACGGATGTACGAACCTGTCCACAAAGCCAGTGTCACGAGCGGAATCAGTATAAAATGATAAGCCTGATTGCTTTTGAGAAACCTGAGTATCATTTTTTCAATTCAAAGGTATTTTTGTAACTATCAATCGTTCAGCGAACAACAACAAATTCGTTTTACGAAATCTGTCCCAGGCAGTTTACAAATCAAAACCCAGATCTTTCCGGTAATATTTGCCTTCGTATTTGATTTTCGCAGCATTGGCATACGATTGAGCCAAGGCTTCCTGCATCTGATTTCCGTATGAGCTGACCGCCAATACCCGGCCTCCGTCAGTAACGACCTCCCCACCGCTTTGCCTGGTGCCGGCATGAAAGAGGAAACTGTTTTCCGTTTCTTCAAATCCGCTCATCGGGATTCCTTTTTTGTAATCGCCCGGGTAACCGCCCGACACCAGCATTACGGTAACTGCCGAACGTTCGTCTATTTCGATCTGTTGCGAGGCCATCGTACCGTCGGCAGCAGCCATCAGCAGATCAACAAAATCCGATTTCACACGCAACATCACGGCTTCAGTTTCGGGATCGCCCAAACGCACATTGTATTCGATGACATAGGGATCGCCACCACAGTTGATCAATCCAAAAAAGATAAAGCCGTTGTACGAGATCTTGTCTTTTTGAAGCCCGTCAACCGTCGGCTTAATGATCCGGTCTTCCACTTTTTTCATGAATGCCTGATCGGCAAACGGAACCGGACTGATGGCTCCCATGCCCCCGGTATTCAAACCCGTGTCGCCTTCACCGATGCGTTTGTAATCTTTGGCTTCAGGCAATATCCGGTAATTTTTCCCATCGGTTATAACAAATACCGAAAGTTCGACACCTGACAAAAATTCTTCGATAACCACTTTGCTGCTGGCGGAGCCGAATTGCCCGCTCAGCATTTCTTTGAGCGATGCCTGCGCCTCGGGCAAACGATCGATAATCAGAACACCTTTGCCGGCCGCCAAACCATCTGCTTTCAGCACGTAGGGCGCCTGCAAACCCGCCAGAAAATCAAGGCCTTCCTGTAAATTAGCTGTCGAAACTGTCAGGTATCCGGCAGTCGGGATGCCATGACGCTGCATAAAAGCTTTGGCAAAGTCTTTACTGCCTTCGAGTTGCGCCCCTTCTTTTGTCGGCCCAACCACTTTCACTTGTTTCAGGTCTGCATCGGCCCGAAAGAAATCGTGTATTCCTTCCACCAGCGGAACTTCCGGACCAACAAGCACCAGATCGATTTTCTTTTCCAATACGACTTTCTTCAAGCCTTCAAAATTGGAAACGCCAACCGGGATGTTTTCGCCCACCTGGGCTGTACCGGCATTACCGGGTGCAATAAACAACTGATTCACCCTGGGGGATTGTTTGATTTTCCATGCCATCGCATGTTCCCTTCCACCCGAACCTACAACAAGTATATTTAACATGATCGTCTGTATTTTTTTAGCTATTCCCGCTTTATCCGGTCGTTTTTTTTCTTCAACAGTTATTTTTGGTATCAACCTGAGCCAAATCGCCGAACTGGTAACCTTTCATCTTCAATTGCCGGATAACCTCGGGCAAGGCCTTATACAGGTTTGTTTTTGCCTTGTATGAATCGTGAAAAATAATCACCGAGCCCGGTCTGACAAAGTCCATCACGTTCCGGACTATAGTTTCCGGGCCTACATCGTTACGGTAATCGCGGCTGATCAGATCCCACATCACCACCTGGTACTGTTTCCTAAGCTGCCTGAACTGCGAGCGCCTCATCCAGCCATGCGGCGGCCTGAAAAAAGGGGATTCAATGTAACCGGCTGCCTTTTCAACATTACTGAAATAATCCGCATCAGGGGTTTTCAACCCTTGCAAATGATTAAAGGTATGGTTTCCCACCCGGTGCCTTTCTTCCAGGATACGACGGTAAATTTCGGGATATTTCATTACATTTTCACCCACGCAAAAAAAACAGGCATTAATTTGTTCCTTTTTCAGCAAATCGAGCACCCAGGGGGTGACTTCAGGAACAGGCCCGTCATCAAAAGTCAGAAAAACCTGATTCCCGTTTGCAGGCGCCCTCCAGATGGCTCCGGGAAAGTACCGGGTCAGAAACTGAGGTAACCGTATTCTGGGATCGAAGCGCTGCATTATCTCTGCGAACTGTAAACCGTTAAATAGTTATTAAAGCTTTCGGTAATTTCTTTCGACAACCCCTCTTGTTCATATTTGGCCGAAACGACCGCCATTTCGCGCATGAAATAAAGTATTCGCTGAACCTCCTCATCCACCGACGGCAAAAACTTATCGGGCAGCGACAGGTAATAATCCATGTCGTTTTTATAGGATTCGTGCATTTCCTGCATCAATGATAAGCCGTTTTCCGCAGCGCCGGCAGCAAAATAATTTTCGGCCAGCTGATGTGAAAAATAATTATACGACACGATCTGATGCGGAATTAATTCCAGGCTTCTGTTGAGCACCTGGACGGCCGAGTCATTTTTACCTTCACTGATCAGACTCTCGGCCAACCGGTTGAAATTGTTCCGGATATTCATCATCATCCGCTGGTTATTTTCGTCGATATAAACTCCGGGTTTATTCATATTTCCCCATTTAAACTTCGTCATCAGGTTTTCATACATTTTTTGGGTATGAACTGAACCAGGGAAATAGCCTGAACTGGTCGTTTTAACCGGGGTGAACCGGTAAGCGAAACCTTCGAGCTGGAAATAGTCCTGTAAGCCCAGGTATTTATCGCGACCAACGGTAATGGCAAAATAAATCGGGCGTTCCCAATTCGCATTCGCCATCATATCCAGTACCATCAACTCATCCTTAACGATGTAACTCCGGTTACCAAAGTCGATGAAAATCGTATCAACAATCTGGTCATACATATCTTCCGGCACTACCCGATTGCGGATAACCGCTTCTTTGTCGACCCGGATGAACAGTTTTTTGGACGGGATATAGGATGCATTGCCGGCCTGCGAAAGTTTGGTTTGCGGACTGTCATCGCGAACAAAGTCGAGGGCTTTTTTCAATTCCACAGCCCCTTTCAGGCGGGGGTCGTTCAGTAGGTAAACCACGTCGCGCGTGCCCTGCACATACTGATCGTGCATAAACAGAATAGGCAGCGGTTCAGATTCGTATGCCTTGCTGCGCATCTGGTCGATGTACCAGTCGGTTTGCAGGTAGCTGAGGTTACAGACACGAACATCGGTCCGCACGCCTTCCACTTCCTGATTATACCAGAGCGGGAAGGTATCGTTATCGCCGTTGGTGAAGATAATGGCATTGCGATCGCAGCTGTTCAGGTAGTTTGCCCCAAAGTCGCGGGCCGTATACCGGTCGGAGCGGTCGTGGTCGTCCCAGTTTTCGCTGGCCATGATCCCGGGGACCAACGCCAGGCTAACCAATGTAACCGCGGTCGCGCTCACGGTCTCGGGCATCCAGCGTTTTAATCCTTCAGCGAGGGCCAGCACCCCAAGGCCAATCCACACGGCAAAAGCATAAAACGATCCGGCAAAGGCGTAATCCCGTTCGCGAGGCTGGTGCGGATATTGGTTCAGGTAAATCACAATGGCCAAACCGGTCATGAAAAAGAGCAGCATGACGACCCAAAAATCTTTCTGGTTGCGTTTATAGTGAAAAAATGCACCGATCAGTCCCAGCAACAGCGGCAGAAAATAATAGGTGTTCCGCCCTTTATTGTTTTTCAGGTTGTCGGGCAGTTTTTTCTGATCGCCCAAACGGGCCGAATCAATAAAATCAATCCCGCTGATCCAGTTTCCGTTGAGGATGTCGCCATGTCCCTGGATATCGTTTTGCCGTCCGACAAAGTTCCACATAAAGTAGCGGAAATACATATGGACCACCTGGTAACGCATAAAGAAGGTCAGGTTTTCGCCAAAGGTAGGCATTTCGACGACCTCCGGTTTCCCTTCATCCCCGGTTATTCGTACCGGTTTCCCTTTTATACCTGCCCAGCTTTTATAATCGCGGATGTGGTCATCCTGACGGCTCCACATGCGCGGGAAAACAGTGGTAAAACGGGAATCGTAGTTGGGTTTCTGGCGCATATCGGCAACCACATATTTCCCGTCTTTCTGAATATAATACGGTTTCCCTTTTACATAGGGGGTTTTGCTGTCGAGCGGCGTGTTGTAGTACTGTCCGAAAACCAAAGGCCGGTCGCCGTATTGTTCGCGGTTTAAGTAACCTAACAGGGAGAAAACATTATCCGGGCTGTTCTGGTCCATCGGCGTGTTGGCCGACGAACGGATCACGATCATGGCAAACGAAGAGTACCCGATCAGGATGACCGCGAGTGAAACCAGGACAGTGTTCCACAAAACCAGTTTTTTTTGTATGGTAAAATAAATACCGTAAACAAGTAGCCCGATCAATAAAACAGCGTAAATAATCACACCGGTATTAAAGGGTAGGGGCAGGCTGTTTGTAAACAACAACTCGAACCAGGAAGCAACGGTCACGACTCCCGGAATAATTCCGTACATGATCAGTCCCAGGATAAGAAGCGAAACCAGGAAACAGGCAATCACCCCGTTTCGGGTCACTTTATATTTTCTGAAATAATAAACAAACACGATGGCCGGGATCGCCAGCAGGTTAAGCAGGTGCACGCCGATAGAAAGCCCCATGATGTAGGCAATTAAAATGATCCAGCGGTTGGCATGTGGTTCATCGGCAACATTTTCCCATTTCAGGATGGCCCAAAAAACAATGGCTGTCAGTAACGATGACGAGGCGTAAACCTCGCCTTCAACAGCCGAAAACCAAAAGGTGTCGGAGAAGGTATAGGCCAAGGCTCCGATAAGCCCGCTTGCTAAAATAGCGATGGTTTGTCCGGCGCTTAGTTCTGCCCGGGCATCCACCAGCTTTTTGGCTAAATGGGTGATTGACCAGAACAGGAACAGTATGGTAAAGGCGCTGGCCAGGGCCGACAAGGCATTAATCAACATACCCGCCTGCGATGCGTTGCCAAAAAGCGTGAAAAATCTACCTAAAATCATGAAGAAAGGAGCGCCGGGAGGGTGGCCGACTTCCAGTTTATACGAGGTGGTGATAAACTCTCCGCAATCCCAGAAGCTGGCAGTTGGTTCGATGGTGAGCAGGTAAGTTACTGCTGCGACTAAAAATGTCACCCAACCCGTGACAAGATTCAGAAATTTGTAGTTCTTCATCTGGATCGTTTTTTATTTCTATTCGGTTTGGCCCTGCCAGGCAGTACGCCTAAAATATTGTCCGTTAACCGGCCTTGGTATTTTCGCCGCAACAGTTTGCGCGGCCTGTCATTTTTTATGTTTGCGAAGATAGTATATTCTTTCAACAGAGACCAGTCAGAAGTTGAAATTAAGCGTTTTTAACAGCCCATAAAACAACAGGTATTAACACTTTTTTAAATCGCGGTACAAACAGAATAACTATTTTTACCCGAAAAACAAATGACAACTATGGATATTAAGGTGTTAGGCGCAGGTTGTGTTAAGTGCCGCGGATTGGAACACCGTGTAAGAAAAGCCGTGAATGAACTTAAGCTGAATGCCCAAATCAGTAAGGTTGAAGACCTTTCTGAAATCATGCGCTATCAGGTAGCACGTACTCCGGCTCTTGTGATCGATGGTAAAGTGATGATGACAGGCATGCTGCCGACTTATACCGAATTGAAAAGCTTTTTAAACGACCTTGAAACAACCAAATGAGGAACCTGTTTCTTTTCCTGATGTTATGTTTGCCGGCCTGCAATAATCAACAGCCTGTAAAAAGCGACCAGCCCGTTGTCCCTGAAGCCGGACAAATTGGCATTTACTATTTTCGCAGCCCGCTGCGTTGCGAAACCTGTAATGCCGTTGAATCGATTGTTAAACGTGAATTAGAAGGGAAATACGCTGAAAAAGTAAAGTCGGGAGAGCTTGTTTTCCGCCAGTTTAACCTCGATGATCCCGGAGTAGCCGAATTTGCGCTCCGGTTTGGTGTGGTCTTCAAGTCGCTGATTATTCTGAAAGAAGGTGAACAAACCAACCTGACCAATGAAGCTTTTTTGTATGCGCTTAGCAACCCGGGCAAGCTGGAAATGCTTCTTGAACAAACAATCGACCAATACTGATGCAGACCTATTTCACCAACTTATTCGATCAATCAACCTTCCCGCTTTGGTCGGCCTTCCTGCTTGGACTGATTACCGCCTTAGGTCCCTGCACGCTAACAACCAACGTCACCGCCATCGGATTTATCAGCAAAGACATAACCAGCCGGAAAAGGGTGTTCGCGGGAGGCCTGATTTACACGCTGGGCAGGGCGTTCACTTATATGTTCATCGCCTTGTTTTTGTTTTTCGGCGCCAATGCCCTGAATATTTCCGGCCTGCTTTCGCGTTATGGCGAAAAACTGACTGGCCCCTTGCTGATCCTGATCGGCCTGGTCATGTTGGATCTCGTTCCTTTGCTTTTTCCATCATTTACACGATTATCGGCGAAAGTTGAAAGCAAAAAAAAGCATCGTTTACTGAATGATTTTTTACTTGGAGTTGTATTTGCCCTGGCCTTTTGCTCCTACAGCGGGGTGATGTATTTCGGCTTACTCGTTCCGATGACCATCAGCAGCGTATCCGGACTCATTCTTCCAATGCTTTTTGCTTTAGGCACCGGCATACCGGTGATTTTGTTTTCCTGGCTGTTTGCTTTTACCATCGAACGCGCCAATACTTGGTTTATCCGCATAAAGAATGCAGAGCTTTGGTTGCGCCGGATGATCGCCGTGCTGTTTATCGGTATCGGATTGTACCGGCTTGTTTTCCTGTTGCCGGTTTTCTGAAAGATATCCATCGATGCTGCTGCAAACCCGGCGCATATTATTTCCCCAAAAAACATGAAAGGGCGCCCTTTCGGACACCCCCTCTCCATCTTCCCAATCATTCCCCCTCACAAAATATAATCATTTGGTTTTTATGCTTCAACAGGTTCCAGAAACAATTTCAGGTCTTCATCAACCGTGGTGATGCCGGCAATTCCAAAGTTCTCAACCAGCACGGCAGCCACATTTGGCGACAGGAAAGCCGGTAAGGTCGGCCCAAGGTGAATGTTTTTCACCCCCAGGTACAGCAACGCCAGCAAAACAATCACGGCTTTTTGTTCGTACCAGGCAATGTTGTAGGCAATCGGCAACTGGTTTACATCGTCCAGTCCGAAGATTTCTTTCAGTTTTAACGCGACCACAGCCAGCGAGTACGAGTCGTTACATTGTCCGGCGTCAATTACGCGCGGGATGCCGTTGATGTCGCCCAAAGGCAGTTTGTTGTAACGGTACTTGGCGCAACCGGCAGTCAGGATGACGGTATCCTGCGGTAATTTGGCAGCAAACTCTTCGTAGTACTCGCGACTCATCATGCGTCCGTCGCAACCGGCCATGACAAAGAACTTGCGGATGGCGCCGGTTTTCACCGCCTCAACAATTGGTTCGGCCAAGGCAAAAACCTGGTTGTGTGCAAATCCGCCGATGATTTCACCTTCCTCGATCTGGATTGGGGCAGCGCATCGTTTCGCATGTTCAATAATCACTGAAAAGTCTTTCATCCCGCCCGGCTTACGGTCGGCAATATGCAATGAGCCGGTCAAACCGCTGGCCCCGGTGGTGTAAATGCGGTCTTTGTAAGTCGCATTTTCCAATGGGGGAACAATGCAGTTGGTGGTGAACAGGATCGGTCCGTTAAACGATTCGAACTCTTCCTTTTGCTTCCACCAGGCATTTCCGTAGTTTCCGGCCAGGTGTTTATATTTTTTGAATTCCGGGTAATAGTTGGCCGGCAACATTTCGCTGTGCGTGTACACATCCACGCCGGTGCTTTCGGTTTGTTTCAGCAGGTCTTCCAGGTCTTTCAGGTCGTGACCCGAGATCAGGATCGCCGGGTTGTTGCGTACGCCAATGTTTACTTTGGTGACTTCGGGATTGCCGAAAGACGAGGTATTTGCGGTGTCGAGCAGGGCCATCACATCGACCCCGAACTTGCCGGTTTCCAGCGTCAGGCCAACCAACTCATCCACCGAAAGGTCTTTGGTGGTTGCTGCCAGGGTTTCCTGCAGGAAGTCAAAAATTTCCTGTTTTTCGTGTCCCAGGTTATACGCGTGCTCGGCATAAGCTGCCAAACCTTTTAACCCGTAAATAATCAGCTCTTTCAACGAACGGATGTCTTCATTTTTCTCACTCAAAATACCCACTTCAAGCGCTTTGGCTTCAAACTCTTCACCTGTTTTGGCTGTCCAGTGCAGCGACTCATGATCGCCAATCAGCATCCCGGCGGCAGCCACTTTTCCTTTTAACTCGTCCCGCAATTTCAGCGCTTTTTTAATGCGGATGACAAAAGCCGTGTGATCAAAATTAGCATTGGTAATGGTGCTGAAAAGGCCGTCGAAAACCACTTTATTTACCTGTTTGTCGGTTTGACCAACGGTTTTCAATTGGGTATTCAGGATTGAAATGCCTTTTAAAACGAATAGCAGGGTATCCTGCAGGTTAGCCACATCGCTGGGTTTTCCGCATACTCCTTTAATCGTACATCCAATTCCTTTTGAGGCCTCCTGGCACTGATAACAAAACATGTTCTCCATAACTCACTTATAACTTTCTGATTAAACGATTTATATTTTTTTCAAAGAACTCCCGATACGGCTGAAGCCGCAACAAAGCCATCCGGTCCGTCCTGAACAAGATTGCATCTGTTGTTCCTCAGCCGTTGTGGCCGGGGAACAAGTTCTTCGATGATTTTTTTGATTTTTCGGGGTGAAAGGAAGAAAAAAGCCGGGAATCTGACTGTTCCCGGCGATCCAACTAAACCCACTCTTCCATTAACACATCACCTTTGATACCTACTACAATTTCTTTTACCGGTACTTTTCGTCCGGCTTGCTGAGCAGCCATTTGCACCAACTGGGTGAGGCCGCCGCAGCAGGGCACTTCCATAATGACCAGGGTAATGGTGTTTACCCGCGATTCGTCGATTAACCGGCGTATTTTTTCGACATAAATTTCTTTTCCTGAGTCCAGTTTCGGGCAGGCGATGACCAGCTTTTTTCCCTTCAAAAAGGTGCGGTGAAAATCGCCGTGCGCAAAGGCAGCACAGTCGGCGGCAATCAGTAGGTCTGCTCCCTGAAAGTATCCGGCAGCGGGGTTAATCAGGTGCATTTGTACCGGCCACTGCTGCAGTTCAGATTGTCCGGCAGTGGCCGGGGCTGCTTGCGGGGCCATCACAAAGGCCGGCCGCTCGAAGCTCACCGGGGCCGATCCCGGGCAACCTCCCGACGCGCATCCCGATGCCGCTTCGGCCTGCGGTTTACTGTTATGCACCTGGCCGGTGATGTAACGAACATCCAGTTCCAACTCGTCTTCGTGCGCTTTCAGATAACGTACAGCCTCCTGGAGAAAGCCAATTTCGCCATGATCTTTTAAGTGTTTGAGGTGTGCAATCACCAGGTTTTCGCCTTTGGGTATCATTTGTTTGATCACCGCGACTTCGTCATATTCTTCGGCTTCGCGCTTTTCAATCTCAATCGCCCCTTGCGGGCAATGACCAAGGCAGGCTCCCAACCCGTCACACATCAGCTCGCTAATGAGCCGTGCCTTGCCATCAATCACCTGCAACGCTCCCTCGTGACAATTCGGAATACATAATCCACAACCGTCACATAACTCTTCATCGATCTTTACTATTTCGCGTATCATCATTTTTTCTTTTTATTTCTGAAACAAAAGTAACGGCCGGCTGTTTCCTGTTTTGTATCATTTGTTACAAAAACCGCATTTTTATGATTGATTTTGATTTACTAAGCAAATCGCCCGTTTTTATGGGCCTTCCGGCCGACCGGATTGAAAATATCCTGGGAGAAATTCATCTTCAGGTCCACAGCTTCACAAAAAACAGCCTGATTGTCCATGCCGGAGATGAATGCAATAAGCTGATTATTGTATTATCGGGAAGCGTAAAAGGTGAAATGGCCGATTACACGGGTAAAACCATTAAGATTGAAGATATTGAAGCCCCCCGTCCGCTGGCGGCAGCCTTCCTGTTTGGAAAAAACAACCGGTTTCCCGTGACAGTAATTGCCAACAGCCCGGTAGAGCTGTTGTATATTTCGAAGCCCGAGTTTCTGAAACTCCTGCAAAAAGACCAGCGTCTGCTGACTAACTACCTGAATTCCATCTCGTCGCGGGCGCAATTTCTATCGCAGCGAATCAAGTTTTTATCATTTAAAACCATTCGCCAAAAGATTGCGCATTACCTGCTCGATTTGGCCGGCGACCGCCTGGCCATTGTTGAACTGCCGCTCGCACAGGCCGAACTGGCCGAGTTTTTCGGTGTTACACGCCCCGCCCTGGCACGGGCGATGGGCGAGCTGGACCAGGAAGGTTACATTGAAGTACAACGACGTACCGTCCGGATCCTGGATAAACAGAAAATGAATGACTTACTAAAGGGTTAATGTTGAGCTCATAAGCCCGGGGATCTGTTTAGAACCGGCAGAAAAAGACCGGTTCTGTTTTTATCAACGGTTATACCGGAGCCGGTTCAATTATATGGCAGCATTGCGCTTGTATTCATTCCAAAGCTCGTCAATGGTTTGGCCGGTCAGTTCGTTCCAGCTTTCATCGGTGTATGAATGATCACGCATCTGTTGATCGAGTTTCTTGATCAACTTGTTGTCCTTGTGTTTTTCGAGCCATACAAAAAAACGGGCCGTAATGCGGTAAGAGTTGGTGTAATGATGCTTCTCTGTCAAGTCGGGTAAACTCCATCCGGCGCCGGCATTGTCGACTCCATATTTAAACCGGACATAGTCGGCAATGCCTTCCGTTACCCACCACGGACCGGGCGTACGGCCATATGCCTGCACAATATGCATCACTTCGTGTGTCACCACATCAATATCGCCGGGATGAGCGGCAAACCATTTCGGACTGTATACCACCTGATCGGCTGAAGTGGCCGCAACACCATCATAAGCCGGGTCAATCAGAAAAGTTACTTTACGCGTTGATTTTTTATTGAACTGTTTGACCAGTTCCGGATAAACCTCAAAAAATGTTTCCTTCAATCGTTCCCCAACCTCCGGGCTAAAGCCTTCTGCCTTATTGATATAAATCAACGTATAACCTTTACGGCTGATTGAATCTTTGGACAGATAGCCCTCATTTTTTGCCGGTTGAGAACAGGTGAATGACGGTATTGCCAAACACACCGCTACCATGAACAACATACTTTTTGTCTTCATCTCTGCTTACTGTTTTAGTTGTTTGTTATAAATCTACATTTCCAATACGGTTTTGCCCGTTTATTTACTCATAAAATTTATGCTTTAACAAAACTTTATTATTTTTCTGCCTTCTGAACGTGAAATCATACAAATGAGAATATTTGAGTACGATTCAAAATTATACCTGCAGTTTAAACTATTGAGCCAGCCGGAAATTCTACATTTCATCTCAACAAAGAAGGGATGGGGAGAACAGGTAAAATGCCGTTTTACAGGAGATAGCCCGACAAGTTACCAGTTTTTCAGGAAGGAACTTGCCCGGGTTTTTAAACTCGAAACGACACAACTCATCTTCCCCAGACAGGTACACAGTTCAACGGTAGCTGTTATTGACCGGCCGATGCAATCGGCCGATATCCCGGAAACAGATGCGCTGATTACCAATCAACCCGGCCTCTGCCTGTGCGTACAAACGGCCGATTGTGTCCCCATTTTACTGTTCGATCCGGTTAACAAGGTGATTGGGTCGGTTCATGCAGGCTGGCGGGGAACGGTGAATAAAATCCTGGCCAAGACCATTTTCGCCATGCAGCAACGCTTTGACACCCAACCCGAAAACCTGATTGCCGGAATCGGACCATCCATTCACTTGCATGCCTACGAAGTGGGACAGGACGTTATTCTACCGGTGCGCGAAAATTTTAACAACCATCGGCATCTACTTAAACCCTCGTCAACCGAGAATAAGGCTTACTTTGACTTATGGGAAGCGAATAAAACCATTCTGACCGAAATCGGACTGGAGGAGAAACAGATTGAAGTCATGGGCATCTGCTCCTATTCGCACGAATCGCTTTTTTATTCCGCCAGGCGGGATGGTATCCACACCGGGCGAATGGTTTCGGGGATCATGTTAAAATGACCGGGGGGTTGTCCCTAATTCCCGGTCGTCCCGATGGGAAAAGTCATGGGGAAAACATCGGACGGATTCCGCGATTGTGCCATCAGTTGTAATAAATCTTTCACAATCTCAGGATGTTGACCGGATAAATCGTGCTCTTCTCCCAGGTCGTCTGCCAGGTTAAATAACTGGGTTGATGTTTTTTCGGGCGCGGAGGCCTGGTAACGGACCAGTTTCCAGTTGTCCTTACGGACGGCCTGCCTGCCGCCATTTTCATGAAATTCCCAGTAAAGGTAGTTGTGCTTTTGCTGGCCTTCCTGCGAAAATAAGGTTGGAAGGAAAGAAATGCCATCCACCGCTGCCGGTACTTCGTTTCCGGTCAATTCGGCCAGGGTTGGCCACATATCCCAAAAGGCTGAGATATGGTCCGAAACGGAAGCTTCCTTGATTTTCCCGGGCCACCAGGCAATCATCGGCACCCGGATGCCTCCTTCGTAAACATCGCGCTTATACCCTCTTAGCGGTCCGTTACTGTCGAAATAATCCGGATCGGCGCCTCCTTCGAGGTGAGGTCCGTTGTCGGAAGTAAAAATCACCAGGGTATTTTTATCGAGGCCAAGTTCCTTCAGTTTATCAAAAATTTCGCCTACCTGTTTATCCAGCAAGCTGACCATCGCCGCAAAAGCAGCATGGCTTTCGGGTTGTGTGCCATAGCCTCCCAGCCTGAAACGTTCGTCGCCTGGTTCAGCTCCTTGATAATGTTTCTCGGGCGGGAATTTTCCCCGGAATTCATCCACATATTGATCAGGCAGCAACAGCTCGGCATGAGGAATGGTGTTTGGATAAAACAGGAAAAAAGGCTTTTCCTTATTTTCTTCGATAAACTGCAACGCTTTTTCGTGAATCAGTTCCGGTGCGTATTGTCCGAAATTCTCGCCGCTGTTTGCTTCCAGCACCATTTTTTCGTGATTATGCCATAAATGACCCGGGTAATAGTTATGGGCCAGACTCTGGCAATTGTACCCGTAAAAAACATCGAAACCCTGTTTGTTCGGATCACCGTCCGTATCGATATAACCCAAGCCCCATTTCCCGAAAGCGCCGGTCGTATAACCCGACTCATGCAGCATTTCGGCCAGGGTATACGCGTTGGCCGGTAAAGGACTTTGTCCTTCCGGATCCCATCCCAGATTTCCGCGGATGGGTGTGTGCCCGGTGGTTTGTCCGGTCATTAATGACGAACGGGAAGGAGCGCAAACCGTGCATCCGGCGTAGTGCTGCGTAAAAAGCATACCTTCTCCCGCCATCTGGTCAATATGAGGTGTTTGAAAACGTTTTTGTCCGTAACAGCTCAGGTCGCCGTAGCCCAAATCGTCGGCAAGGATGTATATAATATTGGGGGGGCCAGGTTTAACCGGTTCTGGCGTCTGGCAGCCGGCGAGTAAAGAAGCGGAAACCAAGCCAAAAATCAGATCTGATGATTTCATTTGTGATTAATTAGGTTGTTAAATACCCTAAAAGTAAAAAGATTATCGGGTAGCACAAAATGGCTATGGCCATGCGTGCTGAGAACAGTTAAAAAACGAGAGAAGAAAGACAGTGATTTTTTTGCAGTCCTATTTCTGTTTGAACTCGTCGGCAAACGATGTTTTTACACAACGAAAACCAATATACGACTTCGCGGTATCCTGGTATTCATAACTCCGGGTACCATTCCTTAAGAAATAGGCGACATCTTTCCACGATCCGCCACGGATGACCTTCCTTTTCATAACCGGTGGATCGTGGGGCAAGGCATTATACTCGAAAGTCGGATTAAAATCGCTGACCAGATCGTAAGCTGATTCATAAAAGGCGGAGCTGGTCCATTCGGCCACATTCCCGGCCATATCGTACAAACGCTTGTTGTTTGGGGCAAAGCTGGCCACCTTCATGGTTGTACTTGCACCGCGGCTGTCGGCAATATAATTACCCCGGCGTGGTTTAAAGTTGGCAATAAAACACCCCATTTGATTGCGAATATAATAACTGCCCCAGGGGTAAAGGGTGCGTTCTTCACCGCCGCGGGCGGCATATTCCCATTCGGCTTCGGTGGGTAAACGGTAGTCGTGTACATCAACGCCGCCAAGCATCTTTTGATATTCATTGTAATATTTCGTCCGCCAATGGCAAAATGCCACAGCCTGCTTCCAGGTGACGCCAACCAGCGGATAATCGTCAAAACCAACATGCCAGAAATACTTCTGGGTGAGCGGGTCGTTATACGAATAGGTAAAGTCTCTGACCCAGCACAAGGTATCAGGGTAAATCGGTGTCGATTCGTGCATAATAAAGGCTGAGCGGTCGGTAATTGGTCTGACTTCGCCTTTCGGATCAATGACGCTTCCGTGATAGGATTGTGTTTCAAAATCGAAGCTATTACTTCGTTTTGCAGCCTGCTTGTAGTCAATCCAGTGGTAATCATAAATGAGTTTTGTATGATCAATCTCCTTCATAAAAAAGACACGGTAATCACCCGGGATATACAAGTCGGCAAGCGCTTCCTGAAAATCGGGGTTCCGCCATTCAATCGGATCCTCCCAGTTTAGTTTTGGCGTATGATAAGGATTCCCCTTGTTGTCCTCTGTCAACATAAATTCGGGATAAGTTTCGGACAGCATGGTACGGGCAATTGAATCGCGTACCCAATAAACAAACTGGCGGTATTCATTATTGGTAATCTCCGTTTCATCCATCCAAAAGGCTTCGACTGACACGCGTTTGAGCGGCGTGGTTTCATCAAACACCTCATCGTCGGGTCCCATAATAAAGCTTCCTCTTTCAACGAAAGCCATACCAAAGGGTACCGGCTCATAAAAGGGCCTCACCGGTCTTTCCTGCGCATATTGCAACATTTCATTCCTGTTACAGGAAGAAAAAACAACACCAACCAAACATGTTATGAGGAAGCTCTTATTCATGTATTAAAAACCAGAATTCACTACCAGTGAAAACGCCAAACATAACGTTATATTGTTGAAACAGGAAAAAAAGCCTCAAGAAGATCTCTTAAGGCTTTTTTTAAGTAGTTATTTTTAGTATTCCCAAAGATCTTGCTCAAAATTGAAAATCTTTTGTTCCAACCGTTGCGATTCAAGCATGGCGTCGCGCCCGCTGATATACTGCGTGATCGCCCGGTTGTTGAACACGTTTGACTGCTTCATCACATAACTGTTGAACCTGCGTTTTATGAAAAGATCGTCATACGAGATATTCTGAGCAATGTTATTGGTATTAAAAATCATGTTGGAGGTTAACAGCTCGCGGGCTTCGGGATAATAAATCCAGAATACCTGCCGGCGCTGAACATTTTCACGATTGATATCTTCATCGCGGTAATATTCCTGAATCGGACAGATCCCGATGATCCGCACATTCAGGGTGGAAGTTTGTTTATCAAAAAACCACTCTTCTTTAACCATGAATTGTTTTACTTCTTCTCCTCTGATTTCACCGACAATCACCTGTTCCTCCATTTCACCGGTATCGAGGTTCCGGACCCTGCGGGTCCGGGTAGCTGCGCCAAAGGCTTCTTTCACCTGTTCATAGGTCAACGGAACCTTAAACTCGTCATCTGTACGGGCATCGTAGGCTGTCAAGCGTCCGCTTTCAATTCCTCTGAGGAATATATTGACCAGGCTATTCCGCCCTTCGGTTTCAACTGTAGGATAATACAGTACCTGATTCATTTTTTCACGTAGGTCAATGATCCTCCAGACTTTCTGGGACCACATGACATCAGCCTCGCGGAGGTGAGGAAAAGGCATTGGCTTTTTCTTACTGATATCGACACGTTTGTAGGCACCGTCAACAATTTGCGCGTGCGTTTCGGTAAGCGAAGCGCTAATTGCACAAACTAAAATTCCAATTACAACTAAAACCCTTTTCATGACTATCTTATTTTAAAACTAACTGGAGACAAATCCCTGCTTGAGTTATCATCGCCCCGGGCAACTATATTATCAAAGTAGATGATGCTTCCGGGTTGAAGACTGGCAAATTGTTGTTTTTGCTCCGGCGTAAACCGGTTTGATTTTGACGACCAGGTGTTGGTATATCCTCCGGCTCCTGTAAAGGTCACATCAAACTGCGTCACAACAAATTTCAGGTCAAAGTCGAAATCAACCAACGCAGCAAAAATGCCTTGTTCGGCCAGCAGATCTTCTTTTCTCAATACCCCGCCGTTCTTCTCGGCAACCATAGCCAAGGGGTCGGGTACGCGTTTTACACGGAAAACCATCGAGCCCATGTTCCGGTTAACCCCGTTCACGTTGGCATTAACTACCACCTGCGTGTTTTTCCCGTTGATATCTTCTTTTGCCGGGTAAACCAGGTAATCGTTTTGCCGTTTTTCAATCCGTCCGTTTGTCACCGATACAGACAGCTGGTCGGAAGGCACGCCCGGAACAGACACACTAATCGGGTTCGGGATATTCAGGTAGAATACGTTCATTTTTGTCGGCGAAATGGTCACACTGGGGCGGCCAACCTGGTAGGCCTGTTCAAAACGATAAGTGTTTATCCCTCCTTCCGGGGTAGGATAATTAATCACACCATCCCATTTAAAGTTTCCGGCGCTGCTGGCTGGCACTTCAAAAATCCCTTTTCCGCCTTCCATTCTCAGCGCTTTACCATTCACGATAATTTCGGGTTGTTTTGTCGTGTCTTCTGCAGCAAGAAATACTTCGGCATGGTACATGTCGCCTTCGAGTACATAGGAAGACCTGGCAATAACAACCGCGCCCAACTTGTTGAATTTAAAAGAACCGGCATCGATTTGCCCGTACAAATAATTCAACATGTTTGTTTCAGTATTCTGAATATCGATCTGCATTTTCGACAACAGGGTAATCACCGCGATAATCGGTTTATTTTCGAAGTGCTCCGACTCCCACGACTTGTTTTCGGCTCCTTCTTTCAACCTTTTAGGCGGATCAGAGGTGTCGAGTTCGCGAATAATTGACTGACGGATTGGCGAATCTTCGTCGACCAGGGCAAGAAGACTCTCTTTTAAAGAGTTGACTTCTGCTTTTAGTTCGGCGCCGCGTTTCAGACGGATCATCACTTCCGACGGCACATTCAACTCGTCGTCTTTGGCAATGAGAATAGAATCACCTTTCACATTTGTAATGTATGACCGCGAAGGATCAACTTTAGAACCTGGAGTTTCCGAAATATTAATTCCTCCTGCTCTCAGGACCATCTCTTCTTTGATATTGGTGATCCGGTTAAGCAAGGAATCAACATTGGCTTTCACACTCTTTGCTTTTTCCAACCAGGGCTCCACTTTCTCCTGGTTCATTTCATAGGCCTGATCAAAGGACGCGTAAAGCTGATCATTCTTTTGGTCGAGCGTACGAAATGTTTGAATTAAACTGGAGTCAACAATCCGGAAAGCGTCCAAGACTTCTGATGCAACATTCATGGCCATCATTGCTAACAGCACAAGGTACATCATGTTTATCATTTTTTGCCTCGGTGTTTCCGGGCAATTTTTTGTTCCCATATTCCTGGTTAAATATTATTTTTTATAATTCATGGCGCCAAGCATATTGCCATAAATTGAATTCAATGCTTCCAGATGTTTGTTCAGTTCGGCAGCGTTCGACTGATATTTTTTAATCTCCTCCACGGAACTCTGAATGACCTGATTCATTTGAGTCATCTCAGAGAAAAATTTCTGTGATGCATTTAGCTGGTCAGATGTTCCTTTCAATTGAGATTCGTAAGAGGAATTTAACGCTTCCAGGTTCTTATTCAACCGGGAAAGATTTGTTCCGTATTCCATTGAATTTTTGCCCAGCTGATCAAAACCATGCTCGATAGCGCCCGAAACTTTATCATAGGAGCTAACCAGTTTACTGCCTGACTGACTAAGGCGGGTTGTAAACTCTTCGCCTGACAATGCCAGTTTATTGATCATCTCGTCACCTTTTTGTGCCAGGCGGTGTGCGGTAGAGGTATATGAATCGACCAGGACGTTGACTGAATTGTGGATGTTATTGTTTGCCTGATTGTTTACTTCGGCAAAGGTATTCATCGCTTCCGAAGCTGAGTTCAGGTTCTTCACATAAACATCGGTGGCCAGGGTGGCCGATGTGATATCGCTGATTGAAGATGCTGTGTTACTTAAATCGGTTAAACCTTTTGAGATCTTCGAAATTAAATCCGGAGACAAGTCTGCTTTGTCAAAAAGCTGTCCCAGTTTGTTTTCAGAAGATTCTTTCACGTTGTCCGGGTCATAATCTTCCTTCAACTCGGGATACACTTTTGACCACTCCGGCAGTTCCAAAGGCGGTTCGAATGCGCCGATAACGAAAATGAAGGCTTCCGTACAAAGCCCGACAACCAATAGGGGGCCGGAAAAAGCCCAATGCTGGAGTTTGAACAAGGCTCCTAATAAAACAACAGAAGCGCCTAAGTTGTAAACATAGCCTGTAAATACTTTCCAGCGTTTACTCTCTAAAATTTCACCAAAATTCATATGCTTGCGATTAAAAGATTAAAACTCGTTTCCAAATGATGACCGGACACAGCGAAAACCGATATACGACTTCGTGGTATCCTGGTATTCAAAACTTCTTGTTGAGGTTTGCACATAAGCTGCAATATCTTTCCAGGACCCCCCGCGTATCACTTTCCGTTTCATAGCCGCGGGGTCATCCGGCTTGGCATTATATTCAAAATTCGGGTTAAAATCATGGGTATACATGTAGGCCGACTCATCAAAAGCCGTGATGGTCCATTCGGCCACATTCCCGGCCATGTCGTACAATCCGAATTTATTGGGATCATAACTTCCCACTTTCATGCTTGCCATCCCTCCGTCTTCCACATAGTTTCCTCTCAAGGGTTTGAAGTTGGCCATAAACCTTCCTTTCTGATCGCGGGTGTAATATCCTCCCCACGGGTACATCGACAATTGTTTGTCGCCTCTTGCAGCATACTCCCATTCAACTTCGGTTGGCAGGCGGTAATCCTGCAAGGGCTGTTCGCGTTTGCTCAGGAGATATTCGTTGTGCAACCGGGTGCGCCAGTGGCAAAATGCTTTGGCCTGGGTCCAGGTGACGCCAACCACCGGATAATCGTCAAAACCGGGATGCCAGAAATAACGGGTTGCCCAGGGTTCATTGTACGAATAAGTAAAGTCGCGGATCCAGACCAGGGTATCCGGATAAACATTGACCAGGTCGCTGAATATAAACGATAAGCGGTTTTCGATGGGCTTGGACTCTCCCTTGCTGTCGTAAACAACACCGTTATAACTTTGAGTTTCGTAGTCATACATATTGGAACGCTTTGCCGCCTGCTGATAATCGATCCAGTAAAAGGTGTAGAATAGTTTTCTGGTATCGATTTCCTTTTTGCTGAACATGCGGTCGTTCTCGGAATAATACATTTCTTCCAACACATCAACATAGTCCGGGTTATTCCATTCCAGCTTCTCCTTCCAGTTCAGTTTAGGCGGATCAATAGGATTCCCTGCGCGGTCCTCGCTGATCAGGAACTCCGGAAATTGTTCTCCCAGGAGCGTTCTCGCGATGGAATCCCGCACAAAATGGACAAACTGCCGATACTCGTTATTCGTGATCTCGGTATCATCCATCCAAAAGGCATCAACAGACACGGTTTTGGTAGGTGTTTCAGACCAGCTGACATCCTGATCGCTGGGCCCCACATTAAAACTTGCCCTGTGAATAAATGACATTCCGTAAGGAGCGGGTTCGAACCACTTCCCCCGCCCCGGAACACCGGTAAGTTCACCACTTCCTGATTTATTGCAGCTCATCATCGACAAGACCATGCCAATCATAAAGGCCGGAAAGAATAATTTTTTCATAACGATGCTATATATTGCTTACATTTTTATTTCATAAGTACCGTACACTCTTATATCTTTTTTCTCTGCTTTTTTTCAGATCGAACGAATAGTAAAGGAACATTTCATGTGAACCCGAACTATAACGTCCTAAAGCAGATACAACCCAATCATACGAATAACCTACTTTTAACCCGTTTAACAGTTCAACACCCGCCATCAGAATGATCGCGTCATCCAAGCGGTAGCCCAACCCGGTCCAGAACCGATCTTTAAAAATCAGATCTGCGCTCAGATCAATCTGTGTGCTGGCTAAATCCGTTTTCACGAAAACAGATGGTTGCAACACAAACGACGGATCTGACATTTTAAACTCATACCCGGCATTCAAATAATAATGACGGGTGTAAAATGTATACGCCATATCAGAGAACTCTACTTTGGCCTGGTTTAGATGAGTAACGGAAAAACCTGCAAAATAGTCTTTCGATTTTAAAAATAAACCAAAACCAACATCAAATGCTACCTGGCTGACACTCCCGTTTGGTATCAATCCGTCAGAACCTGGGTTTACATGATAACTGCTTTCGGGTATGTACCAATCGCCATTAATTGCTTTGTTAAACACCCCGAAAGATGCGCCAAGGCCCAAATTCCCCAGACTGGTTCGAACAATGTGGGCGTAATTAAAATTGACCAGGATATTTTTTTCAAAGCCCAGCTCGTCGCTGATGATGTTCAGCCCGATTCCATCATTTCCACCAAACAGTCCGGTTGATGACTCTACACTAAATACCAGCGTTTCAGGCGCTCCTTCGATTCCGGTCCACTGATACCTGTTTAGAATCAAACCAGAAACGGCACCACTATTCCCTGCAAATCCCGGATTTATTGTTAATTGTGTTAGCTTGTTGAAACTGAACTGCGGATCTTGCTGTGCATAAGCAGCCAAGTTAACGAATATTAACACAAGTAAAAACCATTTTTTTTTCATACACCCGTAAATACTGAGCTTTTGCAGTACCGTTCTTGCAAATTATAACAACCTGTTTAATTTAAATTATAAAAGTTTACAGTTCATTAGCATTTGCAATTGTTAACAACGCAGCAACTAATCTATTTATTTTACCCCTCAGTTCATTTTTCTGATATTTCTCCACCAACGATCAGGAATTTCGTACCTGGCTGCCAGTTCATAATCCTCCTGGGTACATGGAATTATACATTCCATATCCTTATTTTCGTCTACAATTTTCATCCACCAACGTCCTGTTTTCCGGCTTTGATAAAAAATAAGCGGCAGGTCAACGTCATCCATTTCAATAATAAATTCATCAAAATCGTCCGATTTACGGCCGGGATGTTCAACGACTTTAAAATAATATCCTTCCAGAAAGTGCCAGATCATCTGTGCCATCAGCTGACTGCTTGTTTCCGACCGGTCGAGCTCCGGGATAAAATTAAAAAAACCGGCTATTTTTAGCTGATCGGCCATTCCGGCATAATGTGCGATCTGGCAAGCCTCTTCGGCATAAAGACCGTTGGGCGAGGCAAAATATTGTCCGGGCGCATCGGTGACGCGAACTGCATTCATATCAAAACTCATGATGTCGGCATGGCGCATGTAAGGCTCAATTTCGCCCATGTTGTACCGAAGCTGCCCCAGCCGCTTGGCGTCGGCATGAAGCCCGTCCATATAATCGAGTTCCAGGGCATCGGTGAAATAGTTCTGATAGGCCAGCGTTGTCTGGGAAAACAGGTTCGAATGTTTCTCAAAAACGAAATTGAGATAATTTTCCGAATCGATTATTTTTGAGCCTTTTCTGAAGTCAATTTTCGGATCCACATTGACCAGGTTAAATTTCCGGTCCTCAAAAGCTTTGGTAAGTCCAAATGTCAGGTCCTGGCTTCCGCCGATAACCACGACGGTTATCCCCAGTTGTATCAGGTATTCACAAACATCCTTCAGGGCAAAATAGGTATCGTTTGCCGTATTTCCCTGCCTGATATTTCCCAGGTCAAGAATTTTAAAGCGGGGTGCAATCCGGTTCAGGCTGTAGAGCTGCCTGCGAACCGCATCAGGAGCTGCGGCGCTACCTTTCACTACAGCGTTCCGGTCTTCTTCGACCCCGATTAAGGCAACTTTTGCTTTCGTTAATGAAAGCTTTTCCTGGTTTTTTTCGAGTAAGGCAGCGATTGAAAATTTTTTCTGCACCCAAGGTGACAACTTAACAGCTGATATATCAACAGGTTTCAGGTATAGCTCCAGGTTCATTCAATCAGATTTAGACGGTCTTAAATTAAACAAAAAAGGCAAACAATCATTTGTCTGCCTCCTCGATTATTTTTTCCTGCTCTTTTTGGCCGGAGCGTCTGCTTTGATTATTTTGATGCAATCCTCATAGGTCATCTTTTCGGCCTCGGTTCCTTTGGCAATTTTGAAGTTCTTTTTCTTATAGGAAATGTAAGGTCCCCAGCGGCCGTTTAACAGCTTCAGTTCAGGATCTTCGTCAAAGGTTTTTATCAGGGCTTTCTCATCCTTTTCGCGTTTTGCCTCAATCAGTTCAATGGCCCGCGACAGATCGAGCGAGTACGGATCATCGACTCCTTTTTCGAGAGAAACAAACTTGTTGTCGTGCCGCACGTAAGGCCCAAAACGGCCGATAGCCACAGTTACCTTTTTATTTTCATATTCTCCCAGTTCCCTTGGAAGCTTAAATAGTTCGAGGGCTTCCTCCAGGCTGATGGTTTCGAGTATCTGTCCGGGACGTAAGCTGGCAAATTGCGGTTTTTCTCCGTCTTCGGTTGATTCGCCCAACTGGGCTAAAGGACCAAAGCGGCCAATCTTTACATATACCGGCAGATTGCTCACCGGATCATCTCCCAGAAAGCGTTCCCCGTTGGTGCGTTCCGAGACTTCCAGGGCATTCTCTATCTTTTCGTGAAAAGGTTGGTAGAACTCATCAATCACCTCATTCCAAACCCGTTTTCCGTCGGCAACCTCATCAAATTCAACTTCCACATTGGCTGTAAAACTGTAATCCATGATCTTCTCAAAGTATTTTACCAGAAAATCATTCACAATCATACCAATATCTGTCGGGAATAACTTCGACTTTTCGGCTCCGTACATTTCGGTCTTTACTTTTTCATCCAACTTGCTGTTTTGCAAGGTGAGCTGGACAAACTCCCGTTCAAATCCCGGGCGGTCTTCTCTTACGACATAACCCCTGTTCTGGATGGTTGTAATAATCGGCGCATAGGTCGACGGACGTCCGATTCCCTGTTCTTCGAGTTTTTTCACCAGGCTGGCTTCGGTGTATCTTGGCGGTTTTAGTGTAAAACGTTCCGTCGCCTGTATCAGTTCGGCACGCAATGGCTGATTCACCTTCACGGGAGGAAGCAGGCTTTTTGATTCACCGTTTTCTTCCTCAACATCGGTCGACTCCATGTAAACACGCAGAAAGCCATCAAACCGGATGACCTCGCCAACCGCCTGAAACTGTTCGCGTGAGTTGGATATGTTGATGGAAATCGTGGTTCTTTCGAGTTCGGCATCTGCCATTTGCGAAGCGATCGTCCTTTTCCAGATCAACTCATATAAGCGCTTTTCCTGGTTGCTTCCGCTAATTTCCTCCTGGTCGATATAGGTCGGGCGGATGGCTTCGTGGGCTTCCTGCGCTCCTTTCGATTTTGTTTGGTATTGCCTTGTTTTTAGGTAGGCTTCGCCATGCATGCTTAAAATCTTACTTTTAGCTGTATTCAGCGCAAGACCCGACAGGCTGACGGAGTCGGTACGCATGTAGGTAATCTTTCCGGACTCGTACAAACGCTGGGCAACCGACATGGTTTGCGAAACCGAATAGCCCAGTTTACGGCTGGCTTCCTGTTGAAGGGTAGAGGTCGTAAACGGAGCGGCCGGGCTTCTTCGCGAGGGTTTTTTGACAATATCGGCAATGCTGAACCCGGCGGTCTTACATTTTTCGAGAAATTGCCGGGCTTCATCCCGGGTGTCGAAACGTTTATTCAGCTCAGCCTTTAATTCGACTACTTTACCGTTGGAATCGGGCACCAAAAAAACAGCGGAAACCCGGAACCCGGAAACACTTTCGAAATTGATGATTTCGCGTTCGCGCTCAACAATCAGCCGCACCGCCACCGATTGAACCCGGCCTGCCGAGAGCGACGGTTTTACTTTTTTCCACAAAACCGGCGACACTTCAAATCCCACGATACGGTCCAAAACGCGTCTGGCCTGCTGGGCATTCACCAGGTTAATATCGATCGGACGCGGATTTTTGATGGCATTTAAAATCGCATCTTTGGTGATTTCATGAAACACGATTCGCTTTGTTTTGGCAGGGTCCAACTTTAAAACTTCCTGCAAATGCCAGGCAATGGCCTCTCCTTCGCGGTCCTCATCGGAAGCGATCCAGACCGTTTTGGCCTCTTTGGCGAGCTTCTTTAATTCGGTAACAATTTTCTTCTTGTCAGGCGAAACGATATATTTAGGCTGATAATTATTCTTCAGGTCAATCCCAAAATCCTTCTTTTCGAGGTCTCTGATATGCCCCATGCTTGAAGTTACCAGGAAATCTTTCCCTAAAAATTTCTCTATCGTTTTTGCTTTGGCAGGGGACTCAACAATAACCAGATTCTCTTGCATAAAACCTCCCGTTTTCTAAAATTTTTTGCAAATAAAAGAAAATGTAACACGAACTTCAAATTTTAATCAAACAAAATTTTCTCTCATATTTATTTGAAAATGATTATTTTATTACACTTATGCCAAAGCAGAAGCGCTTTAACTGAAGTTTTCATGATTAACTTCGGGTAGGATGAAAAATCATTTTCGCTCCGGTTTTCCCGGAAGCCACGCAGGTAATGCTAGTGAACACCTACCCGAACCGCTCTGCAATAAATGCGCATCGGTTAGGTTTAAAGAAGAAATGATAATTTTAAGCATTTCGTTATCTTTGTCGCCAAACATGTCAAACATATCCTGATGGAGAAAGAAAAAAATACGTTTAAAAAATATACCCTGGCGCTTTGGGCGTTCTATTTCGCGGCTGCCGCCCTTGTTTTTATCCTCTTTTTTTCCATAACCAAAGGGAAACTGGGAGAGATGCCTTCATTTAAAGAACTGGAAAATCCGCAAAGTTTGCTGGCCTCCGAAGTGATTTCGCGCGACAAGGTCGTTATGGGGCGTTATTTTCGTGAAAACCGCAGCTATGTGAGCTACGACCAATTACCACCACAACTGGTCAACGCTCTGATTGCCACAGAAGATGTCCGTTTTTACAAACATTCCGGGATTGACCTGCGGGGTTTGTTTCGTGTTGCAAAGGGAATCCTGACGGGCAACAGCAGTACCGGAGGCGGAAGTACCATTAGTCAGCAATTAGCCAAGATGCTCTTTCCCCGCCAGGAATTTGAAAGCAAATCAGATCTTGTCCTTCGGAAATTTAAAGAATGGGTCATTGCTGTTAAGCTTGAAAAAAGCTACACCAAGGAAGAAATCATCACCATGTACCTGAACAAGTATGATTTTTTGAACCTGGCTGTCGGCATCAAGTCGGCCGCGCGTATTTATTTCAATACCGAACCGGATTCCTTACAGATTCACCAGGCGGCCATGTTGGTGGGTATGGCCAAAAACTCGGCCTTGTTTAACCCGATACGCCGCCCTGAACTGACCATGGACCGCCGGAATGTGGTGTTGGCACAAATGCGGAAATACAACTACCTGACCAAACAGGAATATGATTCCATCTCGGCCCTGCCCCTTGATGTCGATTATCAAAAAGAAGATTTTAAAAGCGGGCTGGCTCCCTATTTCAGGGAATACCTCCGTGTGATCATGGATGCCAAAAAACCCGACAAATCGCGATACGCATCCTGGCAACAGGTAAAGTTTAAAGAGGATTCGGTGGAATGGGAAACGAATCCGCTGTACGGTTGGTGTAAAAAGAACTTTAAGCCCGACGGAACAAACTATGATTTGTATGAAGACGGACTAAAGATCTACACAACCATCGATTCTCGCATGCAGCAATATGCCGAACAATCGGTGCAAAACCACCTGAAGCTCGAATTGCAGCCGGCATTCGAACGACATCTGAAAAGGTTGCGTAACCGCCCGTTCTCGAACGATATGGGCCCCAATGAAGTGAATGCCCTGCTGGACCTGTCGATGCGGCAGAGCGAACGTTACCGGGTGCTGCGGGCAAAAGGCATGAACTCCGGACAAATCAAAAAGAACTTTAGCGAACCGGTTGAAATGACGGTGTTTACCTGGCAGGGAAACCAAGACACCATCATGTCGCCGATGGATTCCATCAAACACTACCTGAGTTATTTTCGTTCGTCGTTTATGGCGATGGAACTGGAAACCGGGCAGGTACGGGCCTATGTAGGTGGTCCGAATTATCAGCATTTTATGTACGACATGGTTAAAGGAGGAAAAAGGCAGGTTGGTTCAACGGTAAAACCTTTCCTTTACACGCTCGCCATGCAAAACGGCTTATCGCCCTGCACCAAGGTGCCCAATGTAAAACAGCAATTTATTTTGTACGACGGCACGGTTTGGGAGGCCCGCAACTCCAGCCCCACCGACATGGATGGCAAAATGGTCACCCTGAAATGGGGCCTGGCCAATTCGGTCAATCAAATTTCAGCCTGGGTCATGAAACAGTTTAACCCGCAGGCAGTGGTTGATGTGATGGAAAAAATGGGTGTTTACAGCAAGATTGATCCAGTTCCGTCGATGTTCCTGGGAACGTCCGATATCACCCTCTACGAAATGGTCGGGGCCTACGGGACCTTTGCCAATAAAGGGGTTTACACACAACCGATTTTTGTTACCCACATTGAAGATAAACACGGAAACGTGATCGCTACTTTCCGTCCCGAACGTCACGACGCGATTGACGAGCAAACAGCTTACCTGATGATTAACCTGCTGCGCGGCGTCATCGATACCGGAACGGGCCGCCGTTTGCGCTGGCATAAGGAATACGGTGAAATTGAAGGTCCGATTGCCGGTAAAACCGGAACAACGCAGAACCACTCTGATGGTTGGTTTATGGGTATCACCCCGCAGTTGGTTGCTGGTTCGTGGACAGGAGCCGATCTGCGAAGCATCCGCTTTGATGACATCTCAACCGGGCAGGGCGCCAATATGGCCTTACCCATCTGGGGACATTTCATGAAAAAAGTTTATGCCGATAAGACCTTGGAATACAAACCGGACCATGAATTTGAAAAACCGATGAACTTCCTGATTAACCTGGATTGTGATGATGATACGGATGTCAGGAAAAAACCAACGGAATACGATGATTTTTTCTAATTGATCTGTATGACAGAAAAAACCGGGAGTCACCGCTGTGCTTCCCGGTTTTTTTTATTGGTTTCGCCTTTCAGCGGGCCTCAATCATTCAGGAACCTGCTGCTTATTCCCGAATAGTTTTCAATCCTCCGGTCGCGAAAAAACGGCCAAATGCGGCGGACATCTTCCGAACGGAGCAGATCTGCCTTGACAAGCAGGTTTTCATCTTTATTTTCGGATGCACGGGACAGCACTTCTCCCTGGGGGCCGCAAACAAAACTGCTCCCCCAAAACTGAATGCCTTCTGAGTTACCCGATGGATCGGCTTCGTGCCCTACCCGGTTCACGCTGATCACCGGGAGGCCATTTGCCACGGCATGGGAACGCT
Source organism: Gaoshiqia sp. US2 (assembly GCF_059705485.1). Taxonomy (NCBI): domain Bacteria; kingdom Pseudomonadati; phylum Bacteroidota; class Bacteroidia; order Marinilabiliales; family Prolixibacteraceae; genus Gaoshiqia; species Gaoshiqia sp. US2. Next base: position 560,694 of record NZ_AP048550.1, read on the forward strand.
GAATGGTTACCCAGGCATCTTGCTGGCGCATTTTTTCAGCCTCATCATCACGCGGGTCCCAGCCAATTGCCGTCGGATAGATCAACAGGTCGGCACCGGCCATCGCCATTAAGCGGGCAGCCTCGGGGTACCATTGGTCCCAACAAACCAAAACGCCCAACCGCCCGATTGAAGTCGATACGGGCGTAAAACCCAGATCGCCGGGTGTGAAATAAAATTTTTCGTAAAATCCGGGATCATCCGGTATGTGCATTTTCCGGTATTTCCCGGCCAGGCTGCCATCTTTTTCAAACACCACAGCCGTGTTGTGGTATAAGCCGGCCGCCCGTTTTTCGAATAACGAAGTTACCAGCACCACCTTGTATTTTCGGGCCAGTTCGCCATAAAAGCCGGTTGACGGACCGGGAATCGTTTCTGCCAGGTTAAACAGGTTCACGTCCTCGGTCTGGCAAAAGTAAAGGCTGTTGTGCAGTTCCTGAAGCACGACCAGTTCGGCTCCCTTCTCCGCACATTCTGCAATATTCCGGGCCAGTTTCTGCATGTTCTCTTCCGTATTTGCCGTATTGCTTTGCTGCACCAGGCCAATGGTTATCTCTTTTGTTTTCATTTCGTTTGTTTTTGAAATTTATAAGACCCCTTTGGGAAACTGCATGCTGATGCAATGCACCGAACCATGTTGTTTGATTAGAGGAACGCTGTAAACCGGGATGATCTCGCGTCCGGGAAACAGCGATTTTGCGCGGGCCACGGCTTCGTCGTCCTGCCTGACCCCGTACACCGGGAACAGCACAGCCTGATTGATAATCAGAAAATTGGCATAGGTTGCCGGCAAACGTAACCCGTCCTCATCAAAAACAGGATCGGGAAATGGCAAGGCGACCAACTTAAACGGCCGGTCGTCCTGATCGGTAAATTGCTGAAGCTGAGCTTCCATTTTCCGTAAGGCCTCAAAATGAATATCGTCCGGATTGTCGCACTTCACGTAAGCAATGGTATCCTTGGCACAAAAACGGGCCAGCGTATCAATATGGCTGTCGGTATCATCTCCCTCCAGGAAACCATGATCGAGCCACAACACTTTCCGGGCCCCCAAACTTTGTTTCAGGAAGAACTCAATTTCACTTTTACTTAAATGCTCGTTCCGGTTTTTCGATAACAGGCATTCGGTGGTCGTCAGCAGGCATCCTTCATCATTACTTTCAACCGCGCCTCCTTCGAAGGTGAAATATGAATAATCCCGTAATTTAAGACCTGGGATGAACGCATTCAGTTGATATAAGTTTGGCGTAATCTGGTTGTCATCGCAGGCCGCAAACTTCATTCCCCAACCATTAAACCGAAAGTTTAACAGCGCCGGTTCGCCGTTTTCAAGTATGGTAAGCGCGGCGTGATCTCTTGCCCAGGTATCGTTCAGGGGCATCTCCCGGATGATTAGGTTCTCGTTTTCTTCCCGGAGAAAAGCCGGCAGTTGGTTCCGGTTGCGGCACACCAGCAATAACTTTTCACGGGCCATGATCTCCCTGGCAATTTGCTCATAAACCGGGATCACCTCATCCAGAACCGTTTGCCAGTCGGTCTGATCGTCGGGCCAGGTAAGCTGTACCCCGCTTTGTTGTACCCATTCAGCCGGGAAATATATTTTATTATTAATCATGGTCCAAAAATAAGGAAAATCAATGTGATTCAGTCAAACCTGAAATTTCAAAGCGACACATTATTTGGTTTCGTTCGTAAAGGATTTTAACTCGTTATTGTCCTTAACTAAAGATTGTGGTAACTTGTAATACTAAACCCCAAGCCTTCGCCCGTTAATATTATTATTGTCAGTATTTCATATTATTTAATTAAAATGATTATCATGAAAAAAGTAAAGAATCTTTCGTTAATCGTCCTTACGGCAGCTTTTTTGTTCCAAAGCTGCATTGGAAGTTTTAATCTCACCCGGACCGTTTATGACTGGAACCGAAACATTGGCGACAAATTTGTCAACGAACTGGTTTTTCTGGCCTGTATTATTGTTCCGGTTTACGGTGTGGCAACGATTGTTGACGCCGTAGTCCTGAACAGCATCGAATTTTGGTCGGGCAGTAACCCGATGGCGCTGAAAGACGGAGAAAAACACCTGCAGTTGATTGAAATGGATGGAAAAACCTACCAGCTGACATCCGAAAAATATAAGATGACGGTGGAAGAACTGGGAGTAAACGGGTCAAAAACGGTGATGGTATTCCGAGAAGAAGACAACAGCTGGTATCTGAAAAAAGGCAAAAAACTTCAGAAACTGGTAGAGGTGAAAATTCAGGACGAACAAATCATGTCTTACCAGTTGTTCATGCCCGACGGGACGAGTACGTTGATCGAGCCGGGATTCGACCGGCTGGCCGTTCAGGATCAGCTGAATCCGCAACCGGCGCTGGCATTGCAGTAACGAAATAGCAGAAATTGAATCATAACAAAGGCGGCCAAATTCAACGGAATAGCGGCCGCCTTTTCTTTTATCAATCGCAAGCTTTGTTAATTTCCCATTTTAATCTGGCTGGTAATTTTATCATTCCGATCCTGGTCGGGCAATTCCAGCGAATACAACATGGCTTCCACCTGCCTCAGGTAATTTCGTTTGTCGTAACGAGGCGCGTAAACAAAACCATCCAGCATAACCACCCGGTTATTGGCAGCGTCGAGTACCGTGAGGTTCACAAAAGGCCCGCCCATAAAATCATTTTCAAGCCTCCACAAACCGCGCATCTCCACGGCATAATTCTTTTTGAACTCAAACACGTTAAAAAGAGGCGGAAGCTGGTGTTCGGTAATCATATAGCTCCCCTTGGCGGGACCTTCAATGTGTGCTTTCAAAACAGAGTCACGTTTGTTTAACAGGTACTTCCTGGTGAACGTGCTGTCTGACACATAAGGGAAGGTGTAAACAGAAATCCCCTGTGTAATCTCCGGGCTGTCGTAACGAATCCAGGTAAAGTCCGTTCCTTCTCCGGCGACAACAAAGCCCGGAGGAACATTTAACTGGATATCGAACTTTTTGAGCAGGGTATTTTTCACGGCCTTTTCATTGTACTTTTGGTAGTTCATTAACAAACGGTCGCGCTCGGCTTTAAGCAGGTAGGCCACAATCCGGTCTGAATGGCTGTTAAATACGCGTGTAAATTCGTCGGAAGAGGCTGCCTGAATGTTCACGACCGCCTGGGGCCATGCCCAAATATCTTTCTTAAACTCCACCTTGGCCGAGTCGAGGGTGGGCGAGATCCGGACATTAATCAGGTTCCGGCTGGTCTTGAAAATCTCTTTAAACGCTGCAGGCGGAATCGCGATCAGGTCGAAAATCGGTTCGTCCTGAGGTAATGATAACTGAGCCTGGGCCAGCACTTTTCTCATGGCTTCCCCAACCTCGCCTTCCCATGTCTCTGTTGGAATAACGATAACTAATTCCCCGGCTTTCCCGGTAATTTTTTTGCGCATGTTCGTATCGTCCCTGCACGAAAACAGGAAAGCTGACAAGATCATCAAAAAAATGGTGATGGATAAAATTTGCTTCATGGTTGTTTTTTTTCCGGGTCCGTTGTTATACAACAAAAACCCTACCAGAATAAATTAACGATCCGGATTAGGGTAACAAAACAAAAAATCCCGCGAAAGCGGGATTCATATGCTAAAATTAATCTCTTTATTCGGTGATTTTTCCCCTTTTCGAATCTACCTGGTCATCATCGTCATCTTCTTCTTTTGTTGCTTTTTTAAATTCCTTCATCCCTTTTCCCAATCCTTTCATTAACTCGGGAATCTTACGGCCTCCAAACAACAATACGACGATGATTAATATGATGATAATCTCTTGTGGTCCAAGGAATCCTGCGATAATTGACATGTACATAGCTTCAAGTTTAATGGTTTCTGCAAAAATAGAAAAAATTTAATCGCTTCTAATTAAAGAGCTTAATAATATCGTTGGCATTCGCAAATAATACCAGCGCCAGCAAAATAATCATTCCGGTGATCTGGGCATATTCCAGGAATTTCTCGCCGGGCTTTCTTCCCGTAACAATCTCAAAAAGCAGGAAGGTCACGTGTCCGCCGTCCAGGGCCGGAATGGGTAACAGGTTCATCACGGCCAGGATAATAGACAGGAAAGCGGTCATATTCCAGAAATCATGCCAGTCCCAGGCGCCCGGGAAAATATTGCCTATGGCAATAAAACCGCCCAATGATTCATAGGCTTTTGTTTTCGGCGAAAAGATCAGCTTAAATTGTTTCAGGTAATCTTTTATTGTCGAAACTCCCCGGTTAATCCCGGCAGGTATTGATTCGGCAAAGCTGTAACGAATGGTTTTATATTGAAGAAATTCGGTTGCGCTTTCAAGGAAGGCCGGGTAAAAACCGATCGTCCCATCGTCGCCCACGGTAACCGGAATGGTGATTGCCTGTCCGTCCCTCAAAATATTTAATGTGACTTCTTTTTCCTTTTGTGATTTGACGTAACTGGTAAATTCGTCGTAAAAAGTAAACTGATGCCCGTCGACATCGACAAAAATATCGCCCTTTTCGAGGCCTGCCTGATCGGCAGACGAGTTATTCAAAATTTTACCCACCTTACATTCAAAAGGAAACCGGGGGTCAATCACACTTTTGCTTTTTATAAGCAAGGCCAATGACTCGGTGGTGATATCAATATTCACCTGTTTTCCATCCCGTAAAACCTGGATGGTTTTGGCATCATCCAAAACCACTGTCGGAATAATTTTATAGAAATTTTCGATATACTGATGATCTACCGACAGGATCTTATCGCCGTTTTGAAGCCCGATCTGCTCGCCGGTTTCCGACACCATGATCCCGTATTTTACGTTTTCGGTAGGCAGATACTGGGTTCCCCAGGCATAAAGTACCCCAATGTAAATGACGAAAGCAAAGATAAAATTCATTAAAACCCCGCCAACCATGATCAGCAAACGCTGATACGCTTTCTTCGAACGAAATTCCCAGGGTTGCGGAGGCAGTTTCATGGCTTCCTTATCCATCGACTCGTCAATCATCCCCGAGATCTTCACGTAACCACCCAAGGGCAGCCATCCGACACCGTATTCGGTGTCTCCCCGTTTTGTTTTAAACAACGAAAACCAGGGGTCAAAAAACAGGTAAAACTTTTCTACCCGGGTTTTAAATAAACGGGCGAAAGCGTAGTGTCCGAATTCGTGAAGAATGACCAGAATAGAAAGGCTTAAGATCAGCTGAGCTGCTTTTATCAGTATTTGTTCCATTATGTAACTTGTCTCTTTTTTAATTTCGCTGTTTCACCAACGAAGCTGTTAACAATCTTGTCTCCTTGTCGGTTTGAATGTAATCATCTAAAACCGGGTTTTTTATAAAATTTACTTTCTGCATGCTTTTTTCAATCACATCGGGCATGTCAACAAAACGAATTTTTTCGCGAAGAAATGCCTGCACCACCACTTCGTTGGCCGCATTCAGGATACAAGGCATGTTGCCGGCCTGGTTCAACGCTTCGAAAGCCAGTGCAAGATTACGAAAAATTTTTGTATCGGGCTGCTCAAAAGTGAGTTTGGGGTAATCCATGAAATTGAAGCGTTTAAACCCGGAAGCCAGCCGCTGGGGAAAATTCATAGCGTACTGAATCGGTAATTTCATATCGGGCAGGCCCATTTGCGCCTTCATGGATCCGTCGCGGAACTGGACAATCGAGTGGATAATGCTTTGCGGATGGACCACAACATCGATTTGTTCGGGTTTGAGGTCGAACAGCCATTTGGCTTCGATTACCTCAAAGCCCTTGTTCATCATGCTGGCCGAGTCGATGGTAATTTTAGCGCCCATATCCCAGTTCGGGTGTTTCAGCGCATCGGCAGTGGTTACCTGTTGCAACTGTTGCAAATTAAAGCCTCTGAACGGTCCGCCCGAGGCGGTAAGGTATATTTTTTCAATTTCATTCATGTGCTCTCCGGCCAGGCATTGGAAAATGGCCGAGTGCTCCGAATCGACGGGGTAAATACTCACCTTGTTCTGAATGGCTTCGCGGGTGATAATTTCGCCGGCAACCACCAGCGTTTCCTTGTTGGCCAGGGCAATGTGTTTCCCGGCGCGGATGGCCTTTAAGGTGGGCAATAAGCCCGAGTAACCCACCATCGCAGTAAGCACCATGTCGATGGTATCGAGCTCGACCACCTGCTCCAGGGCCTCTTTTCCCGCAAATACTTTTACCGGCTCGTCTTTTAAGGCGTCCCGGAGTATCTCAAAACGGCATTCATTGGCTGCCACAACCATATTGGGTTTATACTTTTTGGCCTGCTCAACCAATAAGTCGATATTGTTATTCGCGGTCAAAACTTCAACCTCAAAGTGATCAGGATTCTGCTCAATGACCTCCAGGGCCTGTGTTCCGATGGAACCGGTAGATCCAAGAATTGCGATTCGTTTTTTCATCAGGTAGGCTTAAAAGTCAATGTATTGTTCCGGGTCGAGCGGTATCCCTTTGTACCACAATTCGAAGTGCAGGTGCGGACCGGTGGTTAACTCGCCGGTATTCCCCATGAATGCAACCACCTCGCCGGCTTTCACATGATCGCCAACGGCTTTCAGTAATTCGGAATTGTGTTTATACACCGAAATCAGATTATGATCGTGTTGAATATAAATAACATAACCGGTGTCGACGGTCCATCCCGAGAAGATGACCGTTCCGTCAAGAACGGATGAGATTCGCGAATTGGGCAGTCCCACGATATCAACGGCAAAATGATCGATATTGCTGTCGAAACCGCCTGAAAGCATTCCTTTTAGCGGAGTGAAGAAATGTAAATTAGACAAGCCGGATTGGCGGGAATTTCCTTTTTGGAGCGATAAGTCCAGTTGCTCTTCCAGCAAATTCTGCCTGAACATGGAATCGTGGTTGTAAGGTTGAAAATTCAGTTCGGCCGTCCGGGCAACCGAATCCTGTTCGTAATCGATATCCGGCGGAATTTCTCCTTCGATCAATGATTTAATGCTGGCAAAATAGCTGTCACGCAATGACAACTGCTGCTCAAGCGAATCGACCATTACGGCATTTCGCACAATCAGGTCGCGCACATCGCCCGAAGGATAACCCGGGATTAGCTCGCGGATGGGTGTGTAGGCAATAAGCATCACGGTAAGGATCACCAGAAAAAAACCGCCCAAACCGACAATAACAAGCACATTCATGCGGTTTAACTTGGTGCTTAACACCGTCTGAAAAGTTGAATCATTATAAATAATGAGCCGGTAACGGTTTTTAAGCTTCTGGAAAATCTTATCTTTCTTTTTCTCTTTTTTCATCTTCGGTTTTGGAAGCATCAAAAATATAAAGAATAAAAGAACAGCCTAATTCAGGCTGCTGAAATTAATACTTTTTAACGCAACGGGGAAATTTCATTTTTTTTACTCCTGATTTGTTTTTTGACAAAAATACGCTATATTTGCAACCGCATTTGAGGCAGGAATGTCGAAGATGCACGTTCAAAAAGACCAAAAATATTCAAAATATATTGCGGGGTGGAGCAGTTGGTAGCTCGTTGGGCTCATAACCCAAAGGTCGCACGTTCGAGTCGTGTCCCCGCTACCAATGAGAAGGAGAGTTGAAGAATCAGCTCTCCTTTTTTAGTTTTAGCTGACCATGTTTTACGTGTATGTACTTTATTCAGAAAAGTTTGACAAGATTTACATCGGGATGACGTGCGATCTTGAAAAGCGTGTTTTTGCCCATAACCACTTGCCAAAGGGCTGGACAAAAAATTTCCGTCCGTGGAAACTAATCCATTCCGAAGAATTTCCGGTGAAGACCGATGCTTTGAAAAGAGAAAAAGCACTGAAATCACATCGGGGAAGGGATTTTATCCGGGAAAAAATCATCTGAGCAGTTGGTAGCCGTTGGGCTTCTATCCGGCAAGAGCCGGACGCACGTTCGAGTCGTGTCCCCGCTACCAATGAGAAGGAGAGTTGAAGAATCAGCTCTCCTTTTTTAGTTTTAGCTGACCATGTTTTACGTGTATGTACTTTATTCAGAAAAGTTTGACAAGATTTACATCGGGATGACGTGCGATCTTGAAAAGCGTGTTTTTGCCCATAACCACTTGCCAAAGGGCTGGACAAAAAATTTCCGTCCGTGGAAACTAATCCATTCCGAAGAATTTCCGGTGAAGACCGATGCTTTGAAAAGAGAAAAAGCACTGAAATCACATCGGGGAAGGGATTTTATCCGGGAAAAAATCATCTGAGCAGTTGGTAGCCGTTGGGCTTCTATCCGGCAAGAGCCGGACGCACGTTCGAGTCGTGTCCCCGCTACCAATGAGAAGGAGAGTTGAAGAATCAGCTCTCCTTTTTTAGTTTTAGCTGACCATGTTTTACGTGTATGTACTTTATTCAGAAAAGTTTGACAAGATTTACATCGGGATGACGTGCGATCTTGAAAAGCGTGTTTTTGCCCATAACCACTTGCCAAAGGGCTGGACAAAAAATTTCCGTCCGTGGAAACTAATCCATTCCGAAGAATTTCCGGTGAAGACCGATGCTTTGAAAAGAGAAAAAGCACTGAAATCACATCGGGGAAGGGATTTTATCCGGGAAAAAATCATCTGAGCAGTTGGTAGCCGTTGGGCTTCTATCCGGCAAGAGCCGGACGCACGTTCGAGTCGTGTCCCCGCTACCAATGAGAAGGAGAGTTGAAGAATCAGCTCTCCTTTTTTAGTTTTAGCTGACCATGTTTTACGTGTATGTACTTTATTCAGAAAAGTTTGACAAGATTTACATCGGGATGATGTGCGATCTTGAAAAGCGTGTTTTTGCCCATAACCACTTGCCAAAGGGCTGGACAAAAAATTTCCGTCCGTGGAAACTAATCCATTCCGAAGAATTTCCGGTGAAGACCGATGCTTTGAAAAGAGAAAAAGCACTGAAATCACATCGGGGAAGGGATTTTATCCGGGAAAAAATCATCTGAGCAGTTGGTAGCCGTTGGGCTTCTATCCGGCAAGAGCCGGACGCACGTTCGAGTCGTGTCCCCGCTACCAATGAGAAGGAGAGTTGAAGAATCAGCTCTCCTTTTTTAGTTTTAGCTGACCATGTTTTACGTGTATGTACTTTATTCAGAAAAGTTTGACAAGATTTACATCGGGATGACGTGCGATCTTGAAAAGCGTGTTTTTGCCCATAACCACTTGCCAAAGGGCTGGACAAAAAATTTCCGTCCGTGGAAACTAATCCATTCCGAAGAATTTCCGGTGAAGACCGATGCTTTGAAAAGAGAAAAAGCACTGAAATCACATCGGGGAAGGGATTTTATCCGGGAAAAAATCATCTGAGCAGTTGGTAGCCGTTGGGCTTCTATCCGGCAAGAGCCGGACGCACGTTCGAGTCGTGTCCCCGCTACCAATGAGAAGGAGAGTTGAAGAATCAGCTCTCCTTTTTTAGTTTTAGCTGACCATGTTTTACGTGTATGTGCTTTATTCAGAAAAGTTTGACAAGATTTAGGATCATTTTTACCTGAACATGATTGCCACACCAAACGAAAGCCGGTTCAGGTATTCTTTGTGTTCCCATTCATCAAACTGATTGGATTCGTAATCCTTTCTTGTAACCGATTTTGTTTTTTGATGCCTGTAAGCTGCCGTAATCAGCAGGTCGCTGTTTTCGTTTAACGGCACCTTAACACCAATTTCAGGATGAAGCATTATGCCCCCGTAATTACGGAGACTGGCATCATTAACATGGTAGGGCGACCAGTTCAGGTAGAGATCGTCGTAATGCTTCGCTTTGAAATTGCCAAATGCATAACCTCCCTTCATGGTCACAACCGGGGAGATTTTAGTGTCCCAAAAGGTGTAGCGCAATTCGGCAAAAAGCGGGAAAAGATGGTGATCAAAAATTTCAAATCCCACTCCTGCTCCGGCTGCCCAATGTTCGTTGAACAGATATCCGTTTGTTAAGGTAAACGAAGGTGCAACAGTCATTCTGGTGCGGGCATAAGGATAATTGTATACGGGTGGGTAAATGGAGGATGATAAAGGATAATAACCCGGATTGTAATTAATAATTCTCTCAGTGGCCTGGTTGTTGCCTAACAGCAGGCTAACCTGCATGATGCTGTAATATCCTTTATCCTTTCTTTTGTCGAAACGGGTATGGATTTCATTTTTATCGACGTTGACCGGATTCTCCTTGTTGAATTGAGTGAAACCACTTACGGTGAGGAATAACGACAGGCTGACTATTGTAATTTTTTTCATAAAGTATTGATTTATGGGATGAGTTGAATATTTTCCAAATCGGTGATATCATACAAAGACATACCTTGTGTGCTGGCTACAGCTAAAAGATTTCCCTCTTTATAACAACACTTTCCCGATATTCCGGGATATGTTTTCACAAGCTTGAACTCGCTTTCAGTTGCAGAATACACGGAAAGTTCATTCCCTAGCGTAACCAAATTATCTCCGGCCCTGAAAATTTCTACGGCATCCGTTGCAATCGGGTAATCGATATCTATTTTTGAAAATTCAGGTATTCCATTGCCTGTTATAAAAACACCCCATACCGATGTGCCTGTGAGAACGAAAAAAGCATCCAACTGTGGCATGTAACAAATGTCTAAAGGCTTAAAGCCCGGGAAATATAACGGATAGGTAATCGGGTAGACTTCATTATATATGATGCAATGGCAATAACCACTCGAACGGTTGTCCAATGTTCCCAAAATATAAATGATATCATCCTCGAAAAACATACGTACCGGGAAGGCGTTGCTGTAATAGTATGGAGGAGCGTAATTTCCCCTGGGAGTTGTCCACAAATCTTCCTCTCTTACGCTGAAAGTTCCCGACCGGTATACAAAAAAGTCGGTTATCGGCAAGCTCGAAATCTTTGATATACCTGCACTCCAAAAAGCACAGGTAATTTGCTCCCGCGGTTTTTTTTTCGTAAACATGTACGCCATTCAGCATATCGCCCATAAAATAATAGTTGTCATTTGACAGGATTTTAAACGGGGATGCAAGCGGCGATTCCATTTTAACCTGTATATTCCCTATTTCGCTCATATCGAGATATACCGGATACTCTTTTGACTGTGTAATGAGTTTTGAATACCTGTGAGTATCTTCATAATTATCTTCACACCCGGTTAGAACCAGTACCAGAAACAGACAGAAAAGTTGCTTCATAAGTATCTATATTTATAAAAGCAGGGTTTAGTGTTTTCAAGATGAGAATAAACGAACAAAAGTTGCGTGGCATGCGATAAATTCATTAAACTTAGGCTTCTTGAAGTAGGCTCATCAATAAAATTCGTCCAGCGATATTTCTTTTAAGGGCTTTCCGCCATCGATAAATAGTCTTCCCGTTTTCGTCAATGCTTTGGCAATTCTGATGAGGGATTGCTTTTCAATTTCAGGGTGGCGACCGTCCAAGGCTCCGACTCTTACCGCAAATGCAATATCAAAGGGTTTCTCATCAGCGTCAAGTTCAAAATCTTCTATGGCAGCTTGCCGGTATGAAAGTTTGCCTGTACTTATTTCGGCCGGTGAACCTGCAATGGCTTGTTGAATCGCTTTGGGCGAACGGTCGATAGCCAGAATGTGTCCGTTGCCGATTCGTCTCGAAATTTCTCTGGCTGCCGCCCCGGGACCACAACCAATTTCCAAAACCCGAATACCCTCTTTTAATGGAAGGGCGTTTACCACATCAGCAAGTCGTTTTGACAGTTTATTGTTCATGCTCTCGTTTTGTTATTTTTAGTTCAGGCAACACAATTTTTACTTCCTGCCCGGTATCTTCCTGCAGCCAGTAAACAATGAAGTTCACTTTTGCACTTTTCAATTTATACCCACTCTTTCCTTGTGCTTCTATCGACTCAAGGATTTTTTTTGAAAATTTTAGTACCAAAGCATCTTTTGAATTTGCACATCCCTCCTCGTGTATGATGAGAGATTCTCCGCTTGTGATCTGGTTTACACGGCGTTGAATAAATTGGAAATAGCCAAGATTCACATCCTCATGGGTCAAATGTATGACTAACTCATCAGATGGCAGGTACTTGTTACGATCCTCAACCCGTTCTAAATTCTTTGCTGAAAGGTTATCAAGAAGATTTGAATTTAGGTGAACGGTCAAATTTTGTTTGGCCCTTGTCATAGCGACATAAAGTTGTCTTTTTGCTTCATCGGTTGTTGAATTGAAATTCTCAAGCATTAAAAATACATTGTCGAATTCTTTTCCTTTGGCCTTGTGGATGGTCGAAACAAGAATGGGTTCCTCGTATTCATTAAAAAAATCCTCCAATTTGGATTCGCGGATAAAAACTTCGAAATCCGATTTGTATTTCTTCATCGGGTTTATGGCTTCAAAATCTTTGATGATGTTGCTGCAAATTTCATACTTCGTGCTGGAATGATACTTGTATTGCAATTCGCATTTGGCTTTTTCCCAAAGCTCATCACTGATGATGACCGTATCATCGGCCAGACTCAACCGGCTTAAAAGAAATCTGATTTCTAACAGATTATACAAACTGAAACCGTCATTCGTTTGAATCAGTTTTGCCTGCATCCCGTTTTTCAAAAGCAATCCTGTAATTTGTAGTGCTTCCTCATTCGTCTTTGTAAGAACGCCGGTTGTTCCGGAAAGTCCACTCAAAAGGATATCATCCACAAGCGGTGCAAGGAGATTGTTGCTTTGATAACGCACAACTTTTATTTTGCCGTCATTGGCTTGCTTCGGAATTATTGCGGTGTCTTTCAACCGGTAGCGAATCCGTTTTACAAACTGGTTGGTGAAATCAACCAGATTGCTTTTACTTCGGTAATTCTCGACCAATTCGTGTTTGGTTGCTTTGTTTATCCGGATAAACTGCTCAAGATATTTTGAGCTGGCCCCCCTGAATTCGAAAATATTCTGGTCGTCATCGCCAACTGCTATCAATCTCATTTCCTCATTCTGCTCCATCAACGCTTTTATCAGTTCGAACTCATCTTCGTCCATGTCCTGGGCTTCGTCAATCACCAATACTGTTTTTGTAATCCGGCTTAATTCAACTTCCTTGTTCCTGATTTTCTCAATTGTCTTTTTTAAAATCGTATCTGACTTTTCCAAACTTCCAACCTTGCCCAATAAATCGAAACAGTAGGAGTGAAAAGTCTTGATCTCAATGTAATTAGCAGCGTTTCCAATGAGTTCGAGTAAACGTTTCTTGAATTCTGTGGCCGCTGCCCTTGAAAAAGTAAGCATCAGCAATTGTTCGTGCTTTACATCTTCCATTAAAAGCAACGACGCCAGTTTATGAACCAACACCCTGGTTTTCCCGCTACCGGGACCAGCTGCAACAACAATGTATTTCGATTCGTTGTCTTTGATAATCCTCAATTGCGCTGGCGACAGTTCTCCAAACAGTTGTCTGAATTTAGTCGGAGTCATTTTTAATTTAAGGTCGTCGGCCTTGCTCCCGGGAAAGTATTTTCTGAGGAAAGAGCTATAGCTTAACTGAAAATAATCTTCAACAAACTGAAGCGCATTGCGGTAGTCACTTATCATTTTTTTGGCATACTCGCCAACAATATGTATTTGCTGTACTTTGTTTTCGTAGAATTGATGGAGTTTTTCGTAATTCTCCTTCGTGTACCGTTTTTTATTGTCTTGTTCCAATCGTTCAATGGTCAGGCTGTTATACACCACCAGGAATCCCCCTTCAATTTTAATTGCCTCAATTCTTGAAAGATAAAAAAGGGTATCCTCGATATCATCAAGACCAACGTTTAGCTTAAAAAGGTTTTGGCTGTTTTCATAAGCTGTTTTCAACTCGTGGACCGAAAATTCAACCAATACCTCTTCTTTTCCTGCATCATCTTGTGAAAGGTTCAAGTTGCTTTTTTCGTAAAGAAATTCAACGATGAACCTTGCCAACTCGTGCCGCCTCTCCAATTTTTCTTTCAACTTTTCTTTCGGGTGAAGACAGAACACAACAAAATGATTTTTTGAATACTCCAGTTTTTGTTGCTTAATCCAATTCTTGATTGCCCAAAAGTTAATGATGGTTTTAATCTTGTTGATATTTACCTCTTCGCAACCTTTTGCTTCGGCTTCTTCGTTCAGTTCTTTAATGTGGAATGTCTTTTCCTGTTCTTCAAACAGGGAAAGCAAAAAGTTTTCAATTCTGCTGAATGTGTTAACCATACTGAGAGAACGGTTTTTATTTTCTCCTTTCTTGATGAACGCTGTCAAGTCTTTTGCATCGGCCAAGATTTTTTCCTCGCGAAGTAGGTTCACAATGTTGATGACCTCTTCTTTTACAATTCCCAGGTGGTCGCTGATGTAATCAATCCGGGACTCGGCGGTTTCTTCAGATGTTTGTTTCCGGCTTTTGCTTGAAAAGAGCTTTTTGATAATTCTGATACCCATTCCCTTCTGCTTTTCCTCAAACCTTTCTGATGCATTGATCTTGTCTATGGCTTCCTGTGCATTTCGGGACAGGATGCTATTGGCAAAAATTCTCGGCATGTTCTGCCCGCGCTTCAGATAACCGGCATTTTCCAAGGCTGCAATGGCGGTGGTTACCCGTGTCTCGATCTCAACAACATGATCGTCCCAACCGGCTTTTCGTGCAATCTCCAAAGCTGAATTTGAAACTCTCGAACGAAACTTAGTGATGTCTTTGATCGCTTTCCAAACCTGTTGGATTTCTTTAATCGAAAGTTTGGTTTGATTCAGCAGGATAAAATGTTTGCTCAGGTCCTCCTCATGAAACAACACAAAACAATCAGCAACAATCTTTTCATCGCGCCCGGCCCGCCCGGCTTCCTGGATATAGTTTTCAAGGGAATCTGAAATTTCATAATGAATCACCATCCCGACGTCTTTTTTGTCAACCCCCATCCCGAAAGCAGAAGTTGCGACCATAACCTGGACTTCACCATGGATAAATGCATCCTGATTTTCAGACTTCTCTTGTTTGTCCATTTTCCCGTGATAGGGTTTGGCGCTGAACCCATCGATGGTTAACCGTTTTGCCAGTGCGTATGCTTTATGGGTTCTGGAAACATAGATGATGGTCGGGCAATTCTTCTTCTTAATCAAATCTCTCACTGTTTGATACTTTTCCTTCTCATCTCCTTTTTCAAAAACCTTGTAATGCAGATTTGTCCGCGATGTTTTTGATGTAAACAACTCCAGTTCAATCGAAAGCTTTTCCCTGAAATAGTCCCGGATATCTTCAATGACCTTCTGTTTGGCAGTGGCAGTGAAACATGAAACCGGAATTCCATCTTCAAGATTCTTCTTTTCCTGAAGAGATTTGATAAAATCGCCGATATACAAATAATCAACTCTGAAATCCTGTCCCCACGACGAAAAACAGTGTGCTTCATCCACGACAAAGCGAACAATCTTCCGCCCCAACAGGAGTCGTTCAATCGTTTTTGAACGCAATGATTCGGGTGATATGTACAGGATGAATGCCGAACCATCTTCAACTCTTTCAAATGATTTTGCTCTTTCAATCGGATCGAGCAAACCGTTTATGGTAACGGCATGTGTGATTCCAATTCTTTCAAGATTATCGACCTGGTCTTTCATGAGCGACTGCAAGGGAGAAATGACAATGGTCAAACCGGTAGCGCTTTCGCCGCTCATCAGCGCCGGTAATTGAAACGTAATTGACTTGCCGCCGCCAGTCGGAAATACCGCTAATATCGATTTATTGTCAACGGCTGCTTTTACCGCATGTTCCTGCAGCGGCTCGCCACCGTATGTTCTGAATGAATCAAAGCCAAAGAATCTTTTCAAACCTTCGTGTATGTTCAACGCGCTGTTGCAATACGCACAACCGCTTATACAGGGTTTGTTTCGTAAACGAAACATGATTTGTTCAACTTCGGGATAGTTTTTCAGCACCCAGGCCGGTGTGATTGAATAGATCTTCTTATGACGAATGAATGAATTCACCAGCGATAAACAATAGGCAAGCTCAATCGGTCGTTCTGAAATTATTTTTGACAGATCGGCTTGTTCGCAAATTTCATTCTCAAACTTTTGGCGGATCAGTTTTTCAAGGTCAGTTTCCTGACTTGAGTATTTGATGAAACGAAAAAATGACCGGAACTGCTTTTTGTCGTTCAAAAGCAAATAGAAAATTTGTTTTTGCGATTCATCAACCGTTTTAAAAGCGGCCACTTCATCAAAGAATAAATCCTTTGCTTTGATCGCATCATTCAGCGGGTTGTTTGTATCTTCCGTTTGAAGTTTATCGTCTTTGAGTAACGCATGGTAGGGTTTTTCGGGAAACAAAAGCGGGGAGAGGTATAACGTGTCAATGATATTTTCTGGATTTATCCCGGCATCAGTGACGGCATTTCCGATATAGTTCAAATCGTGGCCAATAATATTGTGTCCGCAAATAAACGCTGTTCCGTTTAAAAATTGAATGAAACCGGTTATTGAACCGGAATGAAAAGAATGACCATTGTCTTTGACACTTCCGATATCAAGAATCTTTCGGCTCTTTGGCTCAATTTCGGTATCGATAAACGCGATTGAGTTCATTTTTTGATTGTTGAATATAAAGATAAGCTGAATTTGTATTCCTGCAAAGTTGCTAATCCTGTTATTGCGTTGACTGTTTACTGTTGACTTGACCGTAGTGGAGTGGGTCCCGACTGATGTGCAGACCAGGATACCGGTGTATAACAATGATTACAGCCTGGACCTGGCTGATCTGTTGCCGCACAACTGGAAGGCGTCAAAAAATGGTCAGAAAAGTTGAGGCTGATTCCGACAAATGTCAGGAACCTTCAAAAAAAACAGCAAGTTCGTGCCAATTTTAGAACAGATTCCAAAAAAGTCGACCCTGTGTCGGAATGTTTTTGGAATTTTTAAAACAACGATGGAAAGTATCGGATTGCGTCACCTGTACCAGGCCGATTGCTTACATTGAAGCGCAACAGCCTGCCGGGCCATAGTAAAACCCGATTTCTTTCTCATATTCAGAAATTTTAAGGTAAATAATCTCCGGGTATAAGAAGAATCGGGTAATTTTATACCAGCTACCCGCGAAGGCAGGTTAAGTTCGATATCGCATATAGCAAATGGCTGGGCGACGTGGTTTTTTGAAGCTCTCTGCCCCGCATCAAGTTTTGTAACGGTAGATAAGGAAGTCGCCCGCATTCCACCACTTGCCATTTTGCCGCACGATGGCGGTCACTCTGCCAACTATTAAAATATAGATTAAGTTCTTCCTAATATCAAAATGTAATAGAGAAAAGAAAAAGAATGACAAATTTCTATGAACCATAAAACTAACAACCAAGATAATTTGTTGATTTTTGTCGGAAGAATGACAACATTAATTGTTTAATAATTTAATAATTTGCGTATGAATACAAAAACAAAAAAAACAATTGGTTGGATATTGACGGCATTGGTAATAATCCGCTCCGAAACATGTACCAACCGTTACCACAAATTTTATAAAAGATCAATATGATGAAACTATTAATGACAACTGTTGGACTAATTTTAATGACCTTAATTAGTTTAAATGCGCAGATTCTTGAATTCGGGATTAAATCTGGATTAGGTTTTGCAGATATACATATAACAAATATTCCTGATTCTGAAACCAATTCTG
The DNA here is from genome assembly GCF_059705485.1 of Gaoshiqia sp. US2. NCBI lineage: Bacteria > Pseudomonadati > Bacteroidota > Bacteroidia > Marinilabiliales > Prolixibacteraceae > Gaoshiqia > Gaoshiqia sp. US2. The sequence continues at coordinate 578,344 of NZ_AP048550.1, forward strand.
ATATTTTCTCCCCAGCAATATCTTTTAGTATCAACGGAACTTTGAAATATAAAAATAAAGGAATCTGGGGATTTTCTTTTGAGCCAGGAATAATAAAGAAAGGTTGGATATCAAACAAAGATGATAATAATGAAAATAAAATTGGATTGCAATATCTCCAATTACCTGTTCTTTCAGATTTATATCTATCCGACAAAATATTTTTTTCTATCGGCCCTGAAGTAAACTATCTGCTAAATGCAAAAAATAAAGCAAGTTATGATACTGAGAAAATAACTGATTTAAATAGAAAATTCGAATTATCGGGAGTAATAGGGGGAACTTATAAAATCCTCAGCAATCTGGATATTGGTATTAGGTATAGCCATGGAATTACTCAGGTTTCAGACAAAGTCTTTTGGGTAGTTGATGAAAGTCCAGTGTCAATGAAGAATTATAATCAATATCTTCAAGGCTTTATAAGTTTGAAAATAAAAAACTTGCGGTAACAAAAGTGCAAATTTCATAGCGGTGCCGGCGAGTATTTCGTAAGCATTCGGTCTGCCACGTATACTGAATTTTCTTTTAGGCCGGGGATACCAGCCCGAGATTTGGAATTTTCTAAGTTCTGTTGGAATCTCTTGGAATTAGTTGGAATTAGTTGGAGTTTTCTGAAAAACGCTGGCAATTGTTGGATTTTTTCCAACGGTGTGGCAAAAGGTCGGCCAGGTCTAAATCGTAATTGCTGTTGGATGAGTTCTTTTAAACGAAGATAAAGCGCCCGAAGTAAATCGCTGCTGCCCTGGAACCAACCATTAACGGTTGATGCGGGCAATCTTACCCCGACCATCTTTAATATGGCAATCTGACGATGAAAAGGCAGGTGGTAAAAATATTTGTTCATCATCAGCTCGGCCAACAACGAAGGGCCGGCATTGCTTCGGGGTAAAGGCAACAGCGGCATGGATGCAATACGGATAGCCGGGATTTCCTCCCGGTCCTGTTCATTCGTAATATTTTCTTCTCCTGCTGATTGCTTTACGGCATACTTGGGGCGTTCTATCCGGCGTACATAAATCTCGCCGGGTTTGTGTTCAAGTATCTCTGTTACTTCCTCGCCAATGCGTACCCAGTTATCCTGGACACCTTCGGGCTCTATGACTTCTATCTCCCGCCTGAGGTGGTCTGGAAGCGGCTGGCGCACAGCCTTCTTTTTCTCTCTTTCAGGCTTGCGCCGTTCATACTCGATTAACTCTTTCTCTGCATCTTTTATGGCGGTCTGTTCTTCAGGAAGTACATCCAGTCCATCCCAGTCAATCTTTCTTTGATTGGGATCTTCTGCAATATGCTTTTCGCTGGATTTTCCAAAAAACTTGTGGCGAAACCAGGCCAGCTGATCGGTAAGCTTATGGATCTGCTGGTCTTTTTGAGCTACTACAAGCTCGAGTTCCTGATTTTTGGACTCCAGCTCTTCCAGTGCCCCGTTATCGACTTTTCGCAACCGGGAAAGCTTCTGGAAGAGCTCATCACGTTCCTGAAGAAGCTCCTGGATCAACACATCTTTACCGGTTGCAAAATCGCTCATTTACCACTGTTTGATTATGAGCGTAAAGATAGTAAAATCAAGGCTTTCAGCCAATTTTTGATACCTGAAAAAAACTAAAAAAGTGCTTCGCTTTGTCGTTTTCTCAAGAGCCTTTTTTTAGGCTTTACATTTTTTACAATCATCATTAAATCGTGCCAATCAATGGACTGAGACGTGAGGGTTTTTCCGAAGGTGGGAAGCTTAAATAAACACATTTTTGTGCCGTTGGGAAACACAAACTCGATGGGGGGATGATTACCTGAGATACCGGAACTGTTGATGGGAGCCTGGATTGTCCGCCGACTGGCAACCGGTAAGTTGGAATCAAAGACCAGCGGAACAAAACTCCCGGGCTGATGCCGCGATGCCTCACCCAATTGTTTCTTCCAGTAGTAGAATGTGGAAGGGGCAAAGCCCTGGTTGAAACAAAAGTCCTTTACGTTCAAGCCCGACTCCTGATACTCCTGGAAGAGCTTCTCAAATGTTGATCGTGTCATCCTCATTTTTTTCCATCAAAGAAACGGCGAGATCCTCTGGCCGACAATATGTATTACGCCGAATGCTTACAATTAAGCAATGCGCGCATCACACGAAATGAGATCCTTTACCTCCCCGAAACCGGTCTGATTGGAGTGGCCTTGTCGGTAAAAATTTACATCAAAGCCATTTTTGGCGTAACAAGCCCCCAGTATAAGCAAGTCTCGGGACTTCTTTTCCGGAACGGCGCCTGATAACGGCATTTTTCAGCCAATAATGCTTCACAAATCAAACTACAGTTGTTAAACAGGCCACTGTAGTTTGCTTTTATGCTCCATCGTTTTACAAATAAGCTCCATCATTTGTCAAACAGGCGCCGTACATTATCAAATAAGCTCCGCACTTTATCAAACAGGCGTCATCGGTTATCAAATTCGCGTCATCATTTTACGAATAGCCATCGTATTTTTTAAAACAACGACGATGTTTAACCGATGACTGATCATTTTTTATAAAACAGCCTCCGTCGAAAATAACCGGCCGTGAACACAAACGAAAAGCAGCTTGTTTGTTATCAAACAGAAGTTTTAAAGGCATGGATCATTCAAAAAAAGAATTACCCGTCATCACCTTCGGCGGGGCAAAAGACTGGCGCGAATGGCTGGCATCGAATCATTCGGGTTCAAACGGGCTGTGGTTACGGTTTTTTAAAAAAGACTCGGGCAAACAGACCTTCAATTACAGCCAGGCGCTCGACGAGGCCCTGTGTTACGGTTGGATTGACGGGCAGGCAAAAAGCTTCGACGACGAGTCGTATTTGCAGAAATTCACTCCCCGCCGAAAAAACAGCTTATGGTCGAAACGGAATACGGAGCACATCGAACGGCTGATCGGCGAAGGGCGAATGCAGCCACGGGGTTTAAAGGAAATTGACGAAGCCAAGGCCGACGGCAGGTGGGCAAAAGCTTACAGTTCGCCTGTCAATATGGAAATCCCCGATGATTTTCTGAAAGAACTGGGCAACGATCAGAAAGCGCTCGCTTTCTTCGAATCGTTAAATAAAACCAACAAGTATGCCATCGTATGGCGTCTTCAAACCGCCAAAAAACCCGAAACCAGGAAACAACGCATGGACAAAATTTTGGACATGCTTTCAAAAGGGGAGAAATTTCATTGAACCCGGTTGGATTACTCGTTTACCCGATCGATTTTAAAAAGCCCGGCGATCGGCGGTGCGTTGAAAGTTGCTCGTAAGCATACCTCTTGCATGCTTTACCCAGGGCGACTTTTCGGTTCGTTCTTCCCTCAACTTTGCCCTGGACTACCCGTATTTTGCCCTACAGGGCAAGAATAACAGGAAGGCTATTTGTGTATAAAGATGAGCTCTTAAGAGAGGCTGGTTCCGGTTCGCCGGAACCGGGTGGGCATGGGAGGGAAACCCGCTGCTTCAAAAACCTTTAGATCGTTAAAGGCGATTTCCCTGAAAGTGGGTGTACATGAAAAAGGTTATATGATTTTTTTTACTAACTTTCCATATAAGAAAGATTCATTATTACGTTCATATTTACAAAAAAGTAACCAGTTAAGTCCGCTGTATAAGTGTCTTTTTGTTATCGTTAGGAAATTAATAATTATGGCATGAGGTATTTGAGTTGTTTGTTCAGGTTTATATCATCTTGGATTTTCTTTTGTTTAGTTCCTCTGACTACCTTTTCGCAGGTAGCTATAACTGATAATCCGGGTTTAAAAATCGACGAGTCTGTTTTTATTGCCGATGGGGCAGAAGTTTGTATCGAAAAAGATACTTACATTTCAAGCGCGTCTTTTCTTGATAACGAAGGAGCGATATACTTCCACAGTGTTGACGGAATGGAGCTTAGATGGCCCGATGGCGACCTTGGCGATGGTTTTTTTTGGTTTGAAGGAGGGGGTCATTCCATTTTTGTCGGAAATGGGAAAGTTGGCAAGCTGGTGACAAACACGCCTGCCCGTGTCGATTTATTGGGGGATTTGGTTGTCGGGAATTCGTTGCAGTTGATGTCGGGAATTGTTAATGTCGCCGACGGGAAAGCACTGTTTGTTGAAAATCCTGAAGAGGGATCTGTCTTGTTCGGGAATTCCCCTTCCAATACCAGTTATGTTATGGGTACACTTGGGCGAAATTGTAATCCGGAAGGAACTTATTTCTTCCCGGTTGGGAGCGACAGAGGGTTTCATCCACTATATGTCACAGATGCATCGGCAACTGCCGGTATAAGTGTTTTGTTTGATGAAACTATACCTGTAACGGTGGGGAATAGGTGGCCCTCAACGACGAAAGATCTTGTCCCGGAAATTGGCTGGAGTATTAGCACTCCCTTCGACTACATTGATTTTAATGTAGCCCCGTCGACCTTAGGGGATAATAATGAAATACTGCAAGCCGATGTTAACCTCCTTTTTTCCCGGGGATCTTTTTATTCAAATTACACGATGATTGGTTTGAGCAACGAAACTAACGGGTTTTATCGTTTGGCGACAGCTAAAACCGGGAATGGGAATTATGTGTTAAGCAACATAGAGGAACTGGTTTTACCAAACTTTTTTCTTATAAGTGCTACGCGTTCAACAGGTTCTTCGCAATTTGTAATACCCGGGTCAGATAAATTTGATTTGGTACGGCTTACCGTTTATAACCGGCTTGGAGTGCGAATATTCTTTAACGATCACTACTCAGGCGAATTTGATGCCAGGAATTACCCCTCGGGTACCTATTTCTACGAACTTGTTTTAGAACAAAATACTGGCAGGCGTTTGATTAGAAATTTCATTGAAATAAAGCATGAATAATAATTTTACATATATAAGAAATTTCTGGCATTTACTACTCCTGATCCATCTGCTCGGGATTAGTCTTGTTGCTCATTCCCAGGATGTAATTATGCATACTCAGGGAGTGACCAAACAAGAGTTTTTAAATCCCGCCTACAATTCGTTTAAAGACTATGTTTCGGTCACCGTGGCAGCAAGGCATCAATGGCAGGCGAAAGTTGCGGGTCGTCCCGAAACCTATGCGGCAGACGTCTATGTGCCCCTTCATCTTTCCAGATTAGGATTGGGATTGGTCGTGTTGAATGAGAAAATAGGATTACGCGATAAAACATCGGTTCAAGGCACTCTGGCACACAATGTTAGACTAGGGGGGACGAGTTTTTTAGCTTTCGGTTATGGATTGGGAGTTGAAAGCACAGCTTACGATCAGGACCGGATTGTGACGGATGATCCTAATTTTGTACCTGGGCTATATGATTTGAATTCCATGTTAATGAATGTTTCCCTGGGCTTGTTTTACTACTCCCCTCATTTCTTTGCCGGTGCCAGTTCTTATGGATTAGTTGATAAAAAGAGAATTACCGACGAATGGTATCTTCCCGGATTTGACTTCAATGTTGGTACAATCCATCAACTAAACCGGAATGTCGTGTTTCGTCCTGACTTAGTGATAAAACATTATCCGGTATCAGACATGGAATATCGCGGGCAAAGCCAGACACAAGACAAATTTACGGAACCCGTTTTTGACCTTTCCGTTAATTTTCTGTTTATGAATAAAATATGGTTGGGAACAAGCCGGAGATTTAAGCAAGCGCAGATTTTTTCATTTGATATTATTCTTGCGGACCGATTAAAATTGGGCTATACCTATGAATTAGGGATTGGTAAAGGCATGAATCAGTTTGATTCACAAGGTGTGCGTCTTGCATGGAACCTATTGTTTGAGAATGCAAGAAGTGAATTTACTGCCGAATCAAGACATAATAAGCCTTTTAATACGAATTATTTATATAAATAAGATGATATGGGATACAAGAACTTTACTTTATTGTCTGTTTTATTCTTTTGTTCCTTTTTCTCCTTCTCGCAGAAACTACATCATGCATTTGAGCGGCAGGATTATGCGATGATCCTTAGTTTTTTGGATAAAAAAGGGGTAGACGGGGTCAATAATGTTGTTGAATGTAAAGACGTTGCTGTAGTTGCTTTGTGGGCAGGCCGGTATGGCGAGGCTGTCAAACTTTACAGGAAGGCTCTTTCTTTGAACGAGAAATCTCTAACGCGGGAAGATTCCAGAAATTATGCATTTGCCCTGATTCAGGAAGGGAGATTTAAAGAGTTCGTCAACGATCCTTTTTTTGCAGACAATAAGGATTTTTGGATTACTCTTCTGGTTGATGCAACGATCCGCGCGATTAATGATAATGACACCGTTTATTCTGCTGAAAAATGGTCCCTGTTGAACCTGCCGGGACTAATACCGCAATACGGTTTCACCACGCAGGGCAATAAAGTAATATATTCCAGACCTAAATATGCAGCAACAGACAGCCTTAAGTCCGTTCTTGAGCACTTTGTCATTAATTCCCGCTATGGCGAGTTGACCGATATCGTTGCCGTATCGCTGGATAAGACTGCCTCCGGCGAAATCGAAACAAAAAAGGCTCGGGTAGATATTCCCCTGAAAACGTATTCCCGTATCGCTACAGCCAATTATGTCGGGCCCGATACACTTTTCTATACAGAAGTACCTTTAAACGGGAAGCCGGAGAAAATAAAATCAATAGACGGTTTTAAAAAGTTTCCTTTCAATTCAAGCAAATATCCTTGTGCAATGCCTTTTTACGATCAACGCGCTGACCGGCTGTATTTTTGTTCGCAAATGCCCGGTGGCTACGGGGGATGGGATGTTTATTACTCTGATTGGAGAAATGGCGAGTGGAGTAAGCCTGTAAATTTGGGAGATAAAGTGAATACTCCTTCCAACGAAATTTTCCCCTCGATCACTAACAACGGCGACCTGGTGTTTGCATCCGACGGAAGGGGAGGTGCCGGTGGTTTTGATAATTACATATTTCATTTTGAGGACAGTACCACGGTAAACCTTGCCTTGTACAATTCCGAACTGGATGATTATTGTTTCAGAAGTATGGAAACCGATACCGAAGAATATGTCCTGACAATGAGGGGAAATGATGCAGTCGGTTTTTATACCAGAAAGGGAGCTGTTGTCCCCGAAAAGTATGATATTCCTGAAAACGCCGCTAAACTTCCTGTAGTCGCGGAAGGCTTGACAAAGGATACCCTAAAACTGATTAACAGGTTTGACGCTGAACAGTATCTTGTTATATATTATGATGTGGATTCGTTCAGGATTAAAGAAAAATACGATGGACTGCTGGATAAATTTGTTGATCTGCTTTCCAGTATCGATGTGGGAACTGTTTTTATCCGGAGCTATACCGATCCGGATGGGAATACGCGGTATAATGACTACCTGTCATACCTGAGGGCAGAAGGCGTAAATAAATATCTGGTCGACCGCCTGGGAAAAAGCTTCGGCGAAAAGGTGACCATGCTTGTTGCCGGAGAAAAATATGCTTCGGGTAGAAATAAAAAGGAAGAGCGAAAAACGGAGATGATGATTTCGGATGACAAACCTCAATACAACCTGCTGTATGCCTATAAAATCGGACAGGGGCACGATCTGGTTGAGGTAGCCAATCTTTTCCATAATAACCTCGCCTATTTACGCGAAATAAATAAAACGGAAGATGACAAATTACCTGCCGACGGCGTTGTATTGGTTGGCATCCGGGCCTTACATAAGGTGAAGGAATTCGATACGATGTACAACATTGCGAAAAGATACGGATGCTCTGTCGAGGATATTAAAAATGTCAACAGGCGGTCAGATCATACCGTCGTGTTAGGCGAAAAATTGATTATCCCCTTGGGTAAAAACAATCGTGAAGGAGTAAAAACGGGCGAACTGGTTTCTGAAAACAGAACTCAAAAGGATCAGTTGTATTCCTACAAAATTGCACAAGGGCAAGACCTGGCCGAAGTAGCTAATCTTTTCCATAACAGCCTCTCTTATTTGCGCGAAATTAATAAGACAGAAGGCGACAAATTACCTGCCAACGGCGTTGTATTGGTTCGCATCCGGGCCTTACATAAGGTCAAGGATTTCGATACGCTGTACAACATTGCGAAAAGATACGGATGCACTGTCGAGGATATTAAAAATGTCAACAGGAGATCAGATGATACCATCGTGTTAGGCGAAAAATTGATTATCCCTTTGGGGCAAAACAATCGTGAAGGAGTAAAAATGGGCGAACTGGTTTCTGAAAGCAGAGATCAAAAGAATCTGTTGTATTCCTACAAAATGAAACAAGGGCAAGACCTGGCCGAAGTAGCCAATCTTTTCCATAACAGCCTCTCCTATTTACGCGAAATAAATCAGACAGAAGGCGACAAGTTACCTGCCGACGGCGTTGTATTGGTTCGCATCCGGGCCTTACATACGGTCAAGGAATTCGATACCTTGTACAACATTGCGAAAAGATACGAAAGCTCTGTCGAGGATATTAAAAATGTCAACAGGAAAGCTGATAATACCATATTGCTGGGTGAACAATTGATTATCCCATTATTGAATTAATTTAAAATCTATATAAAATGAGAAAGAGTTACGTCATTTTTGTTGGTATTCTTTTGCTACTATCGTTTACTGGCTCCGGACAAAGTGGGGGGGTAAGTATTGGCAAAGGAAATTTACCTGCTTATGAAAAGGCAATCTTAGAGATAGTGTCAGAATCTAAAGGTATTCTGATCCCAAGAATGACAACAACACAACGCCTGGCAATTTTCAATGGTAATGACATGGAGGCAAAAGGATTGCTGGTGTACGACACAACGGCGGATTGCCTGTATGCATGGGATGGACAGATATGGAATTCGTTTTGTAATTCCGGTTCGGTTACTGTTGGCTCAGGAAATACCTTTCCGGGTGAACCGGCTTTAGGTGAAATTTTTTTCAATACAACAACCGGACAACTCTATTATTATAACGGGACAACTTGGGTTACAACAGGTAATGCTACTGTTCCAGCCGAAACACTGACCACGCTCACCGACAATGGTGACGGCACAATGACCTACGTTGACGAGAACGGGGCAGGCACGGTGATCAACCTTGCCGCGATCATCTCCGGTAACGAAACGCTAACCAGCCTGGTCGACAACGGCAACGGTACGATGACCTATACCGATGAGGACGGCGCCGTCATGGTAATCCATACCACGGTGCTTGGCGGTAAGGTGCAGATCGCCGATGGCACGGTCGACATTGATGGCGACGGCACACCCGACAACAACGTAAGCCTGCAGGATATTATCAACAACATCGGTAATATCGTGTCTGCGCAGGAAACGCGGACCACGCTCACCGACAACGGCAACGGTACACTGACCTATGTTGACGAGAACGGGGCCGGCACGGTGATCGACCTTGCCGCGATCATCTCCGGTAACAAAACGCCAACCAGCCTGGTCGACAACGGCGACGGCACGATGACCTACACCGATGCGGACGGCGCCGTCACGGTAATCCATACCACGGTGCTTGGCGGTAAGGTGCAGATCGCCGATGGCACGGTCGACATTGACGGCGACGGTACACCCGACAACAACGTAAGCCTGCAGGATATTATCAACAACATCGGTAATATCGTGTCTGCGCAGGAAACACTGACCAGCCTCACCGACAACGGCAACGGTACACTGACCTATGTTGACGAGAACGGGGCCGGCACGGTAATCGACCTTGTCGCGATCATCTCCGGTAACGAAACGCTAACCAGCCTGGTCGACAACGGCAACGGTACACTGACCTATGTTGACGAGAACGGGGCCGGCACGGTGATCGACCTTGCCGCGATCATCTCCGGTAACAAAACACCAACCAGCCTGGTCGACAACGGCGACGGCACGATGACCTACACCGATGCGGAAGGCGCCGTCACGGTAATCCATACCACGGTGCTTGGCGGTAAGGTGCAGATCGCCGATGGCACGGTCGACATTGACGGCGACGGCACACCCGACAACAACGTAAGCCTGCAGGATATTATCAACAACATCGGTAATATCGTGTCTGCGCAGGAAACACTGACCACGCTCACCGACAATGGCGACGGCACACTGATCTATGTTGACGAGAACGGGGGCGGCACGGTGATCGATCTTGTCGCGATCATTTCCGGTAACGTAACGCCAACCAGCCTGGTCGACAACGGCGACGGTACCTACACCTTTACCGATGCGGTGGGAGCGGTGACCACGATCAGTACGAATGGAACTGCAATTTCGAACACGGTAGCAGGTCACCGTATTGCCACTGTAACCGAGGCCGACGGTACCGTAGCACACATCAACGAAACGGTAACCACAATGGCTGACCATGGCGACGGGACTTACACGTTTACCAGTGAGGATGCGACAACAACTACAATCAATACGATTGCCAATGAGCCTTGGTTTGGTACCGACAATAAGGCGGCAGCTACCCTGAATACAGAAGACATCTACACGATGGGACATGTTGCAATAGGGGCCGTAGCAGTTAATGCGAATGCAGACCTGGAGCTTGCATCGCCAACCAAAGGTTTACTGACAAACCGTGTTGCCTTAACAGCTACTACCAACCCTGCCCCGCTAAGCGCACACGTAGCCGGCATGGTTGTATATAATACGGCAACCTCCGGCGATGTAAGCCCCGGCATTTATTACAATGACGGGACAAAGTGGCTGGCAGTGGCCGGAGGCGGTATTAGAAAAGATGTTTACAGCGCTGAATATGCCGGGGCTACCCTGGTAGGCACTGGTCTTGGCAAGATGACCTCTGATAATACTGGTGCGCCAACCTACATGAATTATTATGAGTGGACCACAACTCAAAGTTTGCAGCAGGAGTACCAGGTTGTGTTCAGGTTTACACTGCCGCTCAATTTTGTGGCCTGGACAGCTACCCCGATTACCGTCGACTATGTTGTGTCAGGAGTGGCGTCAATAGCAGTAGATGCGATTCCAATAGGTGGGTCAACTGTGTCAGTCAACGGATCATCCACTACCTGGGCGCAGGTTTCATTGAGCCCCGTTATGGTTGCGGGACAAACCGCGGTAATTGTTCTTAAACTTAGAAGCACCAATGGAGGTATTGCCCGGGTTGGCGATATCACCTTGAATTACAGGGCTAAATAACAAGGGAGGTCAGCGGACAAGCTGTGAAAACAAGCTGCCTGAAAAATATGGTGCAATGGCCGAAATCCTTCAAAAGACAAATCAAATACGAAGGAACCAGGGCAGAGGTTGAGGTCTGTCTACTTTTGTAAAAAGAGATACTTGATTTACAAACAGGAATTTATGGTATGAAAAAAAAATACATGAAGGTTATTGGATTTACGATATTTTGTGTTTTCGTTTCGATAACAGCACATGCCCAAAACGAGTTTATTACGACCTGGAAAACTGATAACCCGGGCACATCGGGCAGTACCTCCATAACGATTCCCACCGATGGAAATGGATACAATTATGATGTGGATTGGGACAACAATGGCATTTTCGACGAGTTTGGCCTCACGGAAAGCGTAACCCACGATTTTGGCGTGGCAGCGACGTACACCATTCGCATACAGGGAACCTTCCCACGGATTTATTTTTCCAATACGGGCGATAAAAACAAAATTCTTTCTGTTGACCAGTGGGGTACAATCGCGTGGGCTGAAATGGCTGACGCCTTTTCGGGTTGTACCAACCTGGTAATCAAAGCTAATGATACGCCCAATCTTGCGAATGTAACAAGTATGGCTCAGATGTTCCGCGGTGCAAGCAATCTTGGCAGCAGCGGCAACTGGGCGTGGGACACGGGTAACGTGACGGATATGTCTAATATGTTTTTTGGAGCCAATACTTTCAACGGGGACATCAGCGCGTGGGACACGGGTAACGTGACGGATATGTCTAATATGTTCTTTGGAGCCACTGCTTTTAACCAAAACATCGGTGCGTGGAATACAGGCAATGTGACTGATATGTCACTTATGTTTGGCGAGGCCAGTTCCTTCAACCAGAACATCTCCGCGTGGAATACGGGTAATGTGACTGATATGTCATATATGTTCGGCGTGGCCGGTTCCTTCAACCAGGATATCAGCGCGTGGGACACGGGCAAGGTGACGGACATGTCCTTTATGTTTAGTGAAGCCACTGCTTTCAACCAGAACATCGGCTCGTGGGACACAGGCAGTGTAACGACGATGTCTAATATGTTTAGTGAAGCCACTGCTTTCAACAAAGACATCGGCTCGTGGGACACGGGTAGTGTGATGAATATGTCCAGTATGTTTTACGGAGCCAAAGCTTTCAACCAGAACATCGGTTCGTGGAACACAGGCAAGGTGACGACGATGTCGAATATGTTCTACGGAGCCACTGCCTTCAACCAAAACATCGGCGCGTGGAACACGGGCAGTGTGACGACGATGGCGAATATGTTTCAGGTAGCCACAGCTTTCAACCAAAACATTGGTTCGTGGAACACGGGCAGTGTGACGACGATGGCGAATATGTTCCAGGGAGCCAGAGCTTTCAACCAAAACATCGGCTTGTGGGACACGGGGAGTGTAACAACTATGGCAAATATGTTCAATGGAGCCACGGCTTTCAACCAAAACATCGGTCCGTGGAACACGGGCAGTGTAACGACTATGGCCAGTATGTTCCAGGGAGCCACAGTTTTCAACCAAAACATCGGTTCGTGGAACACGGGCAATGTGACGACTATGACGAATATGTTCCAGGGAGCTACAGTTTTCAACCAAAACATCGGCCTGTGGGACACGGGCAAAGTGACGGCTATGAATGGTTTGTTCAATGGAGCCAGAGCTTTCAACCAGAACATTGGCGCGTGGAACACGGGCAAGGTGACGACGATGGATGGTTTGTTCTTTAACGCTACTTCCTTCAACCAGAATTTGGGAGGCTGGGATGTAACCGCCCTTACCACCGCGATAGGCATGTTTACCGGCGTTGCCCTCTCACTTGCCAATTACGATGCTTTACTTAACGGGTGGAGCGTGCAGCCCTTGTGGTCGGGTGTGATTTTTACAGGGGGCGAAAGCTATTATTGCGATGGTGAAGCGGCCCGTGCCAGCATGATCAGTTCCAACGGCTGGGCGATTACCGATAAAGGGCTGGATTGTATGGGGTTAGGACTTATGCGGCATGGTAAATATTTTCAGGATTCGGACGAGAAACCAATGAAGTTTTAATTGTTGAGCTGATTTAAGCCGGAAACCTGGAAGTTTTGATCAAAAATAACGATTGTCTCCATCGGGTTCTGCATCAAATATCAACTCGGGGATACCGGGATGTTGTACAGTAAAAAATGAGATAACTTAGTTTGTATCATTTTTTATTACCTCGCCGGTAAGTTTGATTTCAACCGGTGCTTTTTTGAAGTTAAAAAAGATTTTCACCGACTTGCTAAATGGCCCTGTTTGTTCGGCAACAAAGGTGATCTTCATGATCGAAGATTTACCGGGAAGGATCGGATCCGGATCATATTCAGGGAAAGTACAATTGCAGAAAACCCGGGCTTCGTTGATCACGACCGGAAAAGACAGATTGTTGTGCAGGTCTAAAATCAGCTCTGTCCTGGTACCCAGGTTAATGGCCCCGAGGTCGTATATAAAAAGCTCTTTCATATCCGGGATCAAATTCAGGCTGTGTTTTTGTGACGCCGGTCCGGCATGTTTGTCGCAGCCCGTTTTTGAAAGCAGAAAGAGCGGTAGCAAAGCAAAAAATACGATTCTCCTCATATCCAATGATGAGAAGAAGAATTGCCTCCGGCAATTCTTCTTCTCAGGTTTAGCTGGTTAATATCCGGTTGTTTGGGTGAGCGCGCTTTTCCCGCTCTCATCCACCGAAAGGTCAATCTGTGTTTGGGGGACAGGCCAGAGTTCGTGTTTCCCGGTAACAAAAGTTTTACCCGAGAGATGCACCATGCGTGTTCCTTCCACTTCCATGTATTTGTTCATTACCGAAGCGGCAATTCCCCATCGGACCAGGTCGAAAAAACGAAGTCCTTCCATGGCAAATTCGAGGCGGATTTCATGCCTGATGGCTTTCAGTGCATCTTCTTTGTTGGTGAAGTTTGTCGGGTAAGGTTCAACATCATAATTGGCGGCAGGTGTGCCGTCGTCGAATGCAACCACATTGGAGTTTTTTGCACGGTTCCTGATTTCGTTAACCAGTTCGGTGGCCCGCTCAAGACTACCCACCTCGGCTTCACACTCGGCCAGCCAAAGAATGACGTGCCCCAGACGGAACTTACGAAAATTGTTTGGGTTGACCCCGGTAGCCCAACCGGTGGTTGTTGCCAGCGATTTCTCAGCTTTTTTAAACATATTCTTTTTGTACAGATAAGGTCCGCCGTTACTGGGGTCACGAATCCAGCCTTCGCCTACCTGGATACCCCAATCGAGGAACGGGATTCCCGGCCGCCCAACCGTATGATCCAGACGGGGATCTACCGGCCCGGTGTACATGATCGCCTCACCCTGGGTGATATCCGGATCATAAGGCAGGATATCATCAGCGGAGTAAATATCATTCAGCAGGGGAAGGCCGTCATTTCCAACCCGGTATGCACTAACCAGGCTGTGTGTAGGCTGGAAAAATCCGCAACAGGTTCCCATTCCGGCTACGCCATGCGGAAAATTCAACGCATCGCCCCATCCTCCGTTTGGAGAACCTCCAGTCCCGTCATTCGTCGCATACTGGATTTCAAAGATGGACTCTTTGTTGTTATTGAATCCGATCAGGTAGTTTTGTTCGTAACTTTCCATCAATTCAAATGGCCCGTTGGTATAAACATCGTTCAATACAGGTTTGGCTTCGTCGTGTTTTCCCTGAAGCAGATAGATACGGCCCAGATACGTTTTAGCTGCCCAGCGGGTAGCCCGTCCGGGATCACTCCATGATTCGGGTAGCTTTTGTGCGGCAAATTTCATATCAGCTTCAATTTCCGGCCAAACAAGGTGGTCATTGGGGACTACTTTGGGGGTTTCGGTATTTTCATCGATGTATGGAACTTTTCCATGAACCTGGGTCAACTCTGTATAAAAATGTGCCCGAAGAAATTTAGCCTGCGCTTCCACCTCCTCTTTTTCGGTGTCAGTCATATCGTTGGCCATCGCCAGGGCTTTAAGCACATCGTTGGTACGAACAATACCATCATACAATGGTTCCCAGTGGTTGTCCACGTACCCGTTATCGGCATCGGCAAAGAAACCTTCTACCGGATTAATCGTTGCCTGGTCGCCATAGTCAGATCCTTTATAGGCATCATCAGAAGCCACGCTGCCCCACACCCAGTTGGAAACTGCGCTGGCCCAGACTATTCCACTGGTTCCGAGATGTGTTCCGTCAACCACGGCATAAGCGCCTGTCAAAAGAGCATCAACCCCCTTTTCGCTGTGAAAATTTTCCTCAGAAGCCTGTCCTTTGGGTTTGGATTCAAACCAATCGTTGGAACAGGAACTAAAAAGCAGAATAACAAAAACGACTGCAGAAAATATGATTGTTTTCATCATGATTTAAAGTTTTTAGGTTACAAATTCAGGTTGATACCGAACATGAAAATTTGTGAAGTCGGGTAAACTCCTTCATCCACACCAATCAAACGATCCGGGTTGGAATCGGGGTTTGAAAGTTCAGGATCGAGGCCACGGTAATTCGTGACGGTAAAAAGATTTGTTGCCTGAACATACAGGCGCAAACGACTGATGCCGCTTTTTGACAGCCATGATTGAGGTAATGTGTATCCGATTTGCAAATCTTTCATCCTGAAGTAGGAGCCATCCTCAATAAAGAAAGTCGAATTTTTCTGCATGTTCGAGTCATCACGAACGGCAATAGGTTGCGTAATTTTGGCTCCTGAAGCATAACGTTCTTCTGTCCAGGATTCATATAAACGGGCTTTCCCGCGATTACCGGAGAAATTGTTGAACATGATCCAACGATTGACGTAATTGATCAGGTCGTTACCCTGCGATCCCTGGAAAAACATCGTCATATCCCAGTTTTTATATTTCAGGTCGATGTTCAGCCCGTAAGTAAAATCGGGATGCGGATTACCGATTACCGTGCGATCATCGGCAGTAATCTGACCGTCTTTGGTAATATCCTTAAACATCATTACACCCGGCTGACTGTATGTATCTTCGGTTACAACTTTGGTCCCGTATGGCGCATGGACTCCTTCTTTTAACTGGTACTTACCGTTAACCACGTTAAACATATCCGGTGTGAAAAAGCCTTCCACTTCATAACCGTAAAATGAAGAGATCGGGTAGCCGGTCATACTGGCCGTATAAACGTTTTGCCTTAAGGAAGGACCATACAGTACCTCATTGGGGTTATCATTCAGTTTGACGATTTCATTTTTATAATGGGAAACATTGGCCCGGATATTCAGGTCGAAATTTTTTCCGATCTTTTCATGATAAGCAATCATCAAATCGAAGCCGGTATTTTTCATCTCACCGATATTGACCGCAGGCAATACCAGTCTTCCATAGGTGTCCGGGAGATTCTGATTATAAAGCATGTCGGTTGTTTTCCGTTTATAAACATCCAGGTTCACCTCAAGACGGTTATTCAGGATGGTCAGATCGACTCCCAGGTTGGTCGTTACACTGGCCTCCCATTTCCCGTCTGGATTTCCGAGCTTATATTTATGAAAACCGGCCGATGTTGATGAATTGGAACCACTCAGGCTATAATACGATTCACCGTTATAGGCCCTGTAAGTGCTATAGGCATTGTAATAACCTCCTACATTATCATTCCCGTTTTTTCCCCATCCAAAACGGAATTTAAGATTATCCAGCCAGTTGATCCCGCTCATGAAGTCTTCTTCTGAGATTCTCCATCCCACTGAAAATGCGGGGAAGTTTCCCCAACGGTTATTGGAGGAAAAACGCGATGAGCCATCCCTTCTGATTACAGCTTCCAATAAATATTTCCCCATGTAGTCGTAATTGATACGGCCAAAATAAGAAAAGGTAGACCATTCATCGAAAGAACCATTGGCTGTCTGGTCTTTTTCACCGGCATCGAGTACCATATAGTCCGGATCCGTAAAGGCATAGGTTGAACGGCCCGCTCTAAACCAGTCATAGTCCCACTTCACGGCTTCGCTTCCGATCAGGAAAGTGAGATTATTCCCGTTAATTTTTTTATTATAGTTTAGCGTGTTAATCCAGTTGTACTGAAATATTCCGTAATAACCCTGGGTGAGAATATCTGCAGGCTTGGCTTCCGAAAACTCGGGATTTTTCAGAAAGCGGTCCAGGGTCCGGGTAGAAGTGTAATCTGCTCCGACCAAGGTCTTCAAATTCAGGTCAGGCATAATATTAATTTGCATATACGCGTTTCCCAGTACACGCAAATCACGGGTGTAATCGTCTTTATCGCGCGTAAGGGTGGCAACAGGGTTAGCGCCATTACCCGTCGTTTTTACCTGAGTACCGGCAAAATTCCCCCTGATATCATAAACAGGAATAATAGGCTGCATACGATAAGCCTGCGAAATAGAGTTTCCCTCGTCGTTATTTGTTCCCTGTCCCGTTCGGTCGGTATACGAGACACCAAGACTTTCACCGATTTCAAGCCAGTTGCCAATTTTTACATCGGCATTTGAACGTAGTGAGAAACGTTCAAAACCGGTATGAATGACAACACCCTCCTGGTTCATGTAACCACCCGAAAAAGCATAGGTGCCTTTCCCTCCTCCCCCCGTCACGGTGAGATTATATTCCTGGATTGGGGCCGGATCGAAAATCTCATTATACCAGTTGGTGCCTTCTTTGTTGGCCCGGGTGATGCCGTAATACGGATCGGGATAACTGTATGTGCTTTCATCCACTTCCCCTGCCATTTTTCCTTCAGGAATAATATAGTCGGGAATGACAGGTTCGGCTCCGTGGCCGTATAGTGAATTTCCCCATCCGTTATCCCCCTGTTTCAGTCCAATGTTTTTGCTTTCAAGCCAAAGCAGTTCCCCGTACTCCCGTGTATTCAGCAAGTCCAGGCTGTTGGTTGTCCGTTGTATCCCGTAACGGGCATCGAAGCTGACAGCGGGTTTACCGGCCTTCCCGCGTTTAGTGGTAACAATGATCACACCGTTTGCTGCACGTACGCCGTAAATTGCCGACGAAGAAGCATCTTTCAGAACCGACATGGACTCGATGTCATTCGGATTAATCTTACTTAATCCGCCGGTGGTTGGCACTCCATCAATGATGTACAAGGGGTCGTTGTTGTTTACCGAGCCAATACCGCGTATCCGGACCATGGCTTCTCCCCCTGGCGTGTTGTCGTTCGTGATGGTGACGCCGGCAACACGCCCTTGCAGTTTCGCAGCCGCGCTGGCGGCAGGAACCGAACGCAACTGGGTTTCATCAACCGTTGAAACTGCTCCGGTCAGTGTCTTTTTCTGCTGTATACCATATCCAACGACCACCACTTCATCTACTCCGATAATATCTTCATCCATCGTGATCCGGAATGTTGCCTGGTTGCCAATATCGATTTGTTGTGTTCTCATTCCGATATAAGAAACAATAATGGTTGATGCTCCGGGAGGAACAGCGATTCTAAAGCCTCCGTCCGGATCGGTAATTGTTCCGACAGTTGTCCCTTCAAAAATAACCGATACACCGGGAACAGGAGTTCCCGCTTTGTCAGTGACTATGCCGGAAATTTCACGTTCTCCCTGATCCGTTTTCAATGGTTTCAAAACGATCAGGTTATTGGTTTTTAAGCTGTAAGTCAGCTCCTTTCCCATAAAGAGTTCGTTGAGGATATCGCTGATGTCTTTATCTTGCACATCAATGCTGACAAGATCGTCCAACGAAAAGACATCTTCAGAATAAAAAAACCGGTAGTTGCTGTTTTGCTCAATTGTACTGAGAGCTGTTCGCAAGGTTTGGTTTTTGATTTCGAGGTTAAGCCTGGTATTTTGCGACAGTACCCCTGCACTAAGCTGAAGCAGTCCCATCAATAACAGAAAAGTTGTTAGTTTCATAAGTAGGAAAAGTTTTTTCAAATGATTCCGGAGGAATTCAAAGAACAATTTTTTTTTCATAGTTTTACAAATAATTAGTTTGACAATACATATTGATGTGTTGTTGAGAATCCGGTAACAGGATGGTTCCAGCATCCTGTTACTATTTTAGAAGAGCCGGTTATTTTTCGTGAAAATGATGATTATACCATACGTACACATTTTTATTATCAAGTTTATATTCAATGGGTGAGGTAAAGCTCAAGACCTCAAACACTTCTTTCAGATTTTCATCTTTTAAAGTACCGCTGTAAGCAAAGTCATAGAGCGCCAGGTCGTCGATGTGAATCCTGACATCGTAACGTCGTTCCAGTTTTTTCGCCAGTACGGAGAATTTTTCCTTGTAAATGATCCATTCTTTATCTTTCCAGGAGGTGTAGATATCCGTTTTTATATCGGAACTCAGTTCCACACTTTTAATTTTCAGAGGCATTGACGAAAAAGCAGGTTCCCGTGATTTTTCTTCGTGTTTGTCCGGTTTTATCGGATCTTTATAAACCGTCAGCTTTTGATTGGGTTGCAGAACAAGGTCTTTTTTATGGGTCTTTTCGGCATGATTAACTGATATAATGCCCTCGATCAAAGTTGTTTCGATGAATTCCTCGTCTTTATATGCACGTACATTAAATTGGGTGCCTGTAGCTTTTACTTTCAGCCCGAAAGCTTCGACATAGAAAGGTTTTTTTTCATCGGTTACCACATCGAAAAATGCTTCGCCTTCGAGTGCGACCATGCGTGTTTTTTCATTAAAGTCGATCGGGTACCGGATTTTACTGCCTGCATTGATCCAAACCCGCGAACCATCGGGGAGAGTTACCACCGATTTATTGCCGTAGGGCACTTCAGTGACAATATAACCTGCAGTTAAGTTTTGTTTTTCTTTTGACTTAAGTTGAACAGTCAGGTATCCCAGCAGAAAAGCAAAAATAAACAGGGCGGCAATTCTCGCGGATTTGTGTAAAAGAAGCCTTATTCTCCTGCGTGGATCAATTTTTCGCATCAGCTTGTTCCAGTCTTTCTCCGTGTTGAATTTCTTATGGTGAATCAGAGAACCGGATAGTTCAAGAAGTGCGATGGTTTTTGCAAAATACGCTTCATTTTCTGCCGAGGATTCCACCCAGGATTTTAATTCATCTTCCTGATCTTTTGGTAGGTCTCCATGCACATAATCGATAATCAGCAAGTCGATGTCAGCATTTATTGTCATTCAACAACAGGTTATTTCCGTTTATACCTGTAAGACAATAAAACTTAAAAATGGCGTACAAGAATCAGGAACAAAATTTGATCAATAGCCTTAATGTCTTCAAAGTCAGCACGAATTCTTTTTAGTGCACGCGCAATCTGGGTCTTTACAGTTCCCGCCGAGAGGTTCATCTTTTTGGCGATCTCCTTGTAGCTCATTTGTTCGTACCGGTTCAGGTAAAAAATGTACCGGCATTGCCGGGGTAAAGATTCCATTACGTTTTTTAATTTCTCTTCCAACGCTTCAATTTGCTGGAGTTTTTCAATTTGTGCCGAAACTTCTTCCTGTAAATAGAAAGGATAGGATTGACCGGACAGGTATTTCTGCTTCAATTTATTCCTGCTTAAAAAATTGATGGCAATATTTCTGACTGAAATATAGAGATAAGATTTCAACGAAGATCTAATTTCAATATCACCACGTTTATTCCAGCATTCCAAAAAACAATCATTCACAATGTCTCTGGCGTCTTCCTGATTTTTTACAATTCCGTAGGCATAAGAACAAAGTGCTGAATAATAGGCGTGATAAATATATTCAAAGGATTTTTGATCGCTATGATTTTTAACCTGCGTAAAAAGTACATGATCCAGTTTGGGCATACTTGAATCGTTTTGTTGATTTAGGCGCCTTAAGATAATTCGTTTGAATCATAAAAATGGTTAAATATATCAGGTTTTTAATTAATTGAAAGATTTATTAAGCCAAAAAACAAAAAGTCACCGGTTGAAATCCGGCTAACTGGTAATAAAAGAGTGACTTACCGCTTCCGGTATTGTTCTTCGTAATACTTTTGGTAGTCGCCGCTGGTTACTTGTTGCAGCCAGGCTTCGTTTTCGAGGTACCAGTCGATGGTTTTTTCCAGGCCTTCTTCAAATTGCAGGCTGGGCGTCCAGCCCAGTTCGCGTTGCAACTTGGTAGAGTCAATCGCGTAGCGAAGATCGTGTCCGGCTCGGTCTTTCACGTAGGTGATCAGCTTTTCCGAAGCGCCGGTTTCGCGGCCCAGCTTACGATCCATGATGCGGCACATCAGCCGGATCAGGTCGATGTTGGTCCACTCGTTGTGGCCGCCAATGTTATAGGTTTCGCCTGCTTTCCCCTGGTGAAAAATCACATCGATGGCCCGGGCATGGTCTTCCACCCACAGCCAGTCGCGGATGTTTTCGCCTTTCCCGTACACCGGCAGCGGCTTGTTGTGGCAGATATTGTTGATGAACAGCGGGATCAGTTTTTCGGGAAACTGGAACGATCCGTAATTATTCGAGCAATTCGATACCAGTGTTGGCAAGCCAAAGGTGTCGAAATAAGCCCGCACAAAATGATCGGAACTGGCTTTCGAAGCCGAATACGGACTATGCGGATCGTACTTCGTGTCTTCGGTAAACAAACCTTCTTTGCCCAGCGAACCGTACACCTCATCGGTTGAAATATGGTAAAAAAGTTTTCCTTGATGTTGATCTTTCCAGATTGTCCGCGCGGCATTCAACAAGTTGACCGTTCCAATCACATTGGTAAAAACAAATTCGGTCGGGTTCGAAATCGACCGGTCGACGTGCGACTCGGCTGCCAGATGGATCACCCCGTCGAACTGCCGTTCCCTGAACAGGTTTAACATCGCTTCTGCGTCAACGATATCGGCTTTCACAAACTCGTAGTTAGGCTTGTTCTCCAGGTCTTTCAGGTTAGCCAGGTTGCCGGCATAGGTAAGCTTATCGAGATTGACAAGGTGATATTCAGGATATTTGTTGACAAACAGCCGGACCACATGCGATCCGATAAACCCGGCGCCACCGGTAATGAGGATTGTTTTCATTGATTATGTTTTAAGCGATCAAAAATAGGGCTTTCATCACGATTAATGAAAAAGAAGAATGAAAAATGTTGATCTTATTCGCTGCTGTAATTTTATCATTCAAATTCATAAATATTGATAAATTTGAAAAATGAATTGAATCGTTACTGAAAGCTCACTCATCTAAACTTACTGGATATGGTTAAAAATCGTTTGGTTTGCCTGGTTCTCATCATTCTGATCGGCTCAGGATGCAGTAAATACGGCTATGTAAACCTGAATTACCCCTTAGCCCCCGAAGCTTATTTGCCCGATCAGGTAAATACCCTTGCTCTGGTCAACCGTTCGCTTGTCAAAGAGGAAGATAAGCAGGGGAAAGTGATTGAGTCGGTTTTCACCGGCGAAGTTGCCGGCTCCGACCGCCTGGCCTCGGATGAATGTTTGAACGGGGTGCTTGGCCGCATGAACGGGTATCGGGGTATCAAGCTGGTCATTCCCCAACAATTAAACTTGTATGGAACGGGCACAAACAAAACACCCGATTTGCTCGACTGGCAGTTAGTCAAAACCATCTGCCATTCAACGCAGGCCGATGCCTTGCTGGTTCTTGAAACATTTGATTCGAACTCGGACTTGCTGGTATCAACCCTCACCCGCAATATCAACACGGTTCTTCAGGGCGGAAAGCCGGGAATTGCGCCGCCGAACCAAATCCGCATGAACGTAACGGCTTTCTGGCGGCTGTACGATCCGGCTACGCAGAGCATTATCGATCAATACCAGAGTAAAAGTTTTCTGACTTTCAACGGGACAGGCAGCAATTACATGCTGCTTCCGCCCGATGCGCTGCCCCGCACGGCATACCAGGCAGGCGAAGAATACATTCAGCGTTTTTTGCCCGGATACTATACCGTTAAACGCGATATGTATAAAAAAGGGAAAGGATCGGGCAAACAAGCTTTTGAGGCTGCATTCAGGCGAACCGAAATGGCAAACTGGCAGCAAGCCATTGATGCCTGGACTGAATTGGCCGGATATTCCGACCGGGAAACTGCAGGAAGAGCCTGCCTGAATATCGCCGTCTCTCACGAGGTGTTGGGAAATACGGATTTAGCTTTGCAATGGGTAAAACGCTCGTACGAAGAGTATAATGATAAGCTTGGGCGCGAATACGCGAAAATATTAATGAACAGAAGGCACATCGAATACGGCGATTAACCGTCGCCAATTTAAAATCGGTGGAATATGAATGAAATCAACGCGAATAACCTGGAGCTTTTATGTTTGGTTGCCGGGTGGGAACCAAAACTAACTGCACTTTCTGACGATGTCATCAGTAACAGGCGCAACCGCCAGAACAGGACCATCAAACAAATTGTTGGTCACCTGGTTGATTCGGCTTCGAACAATACCCACCGGGTGATTCATTTGCAATATCAACCAAGCCCGCTGATCTTTCCCGATTATGCCAATTTGGGGAACAACGACCGGTGGATTGCGATTCAAAATTACCAGGGCGAGAACTGGAACCAGCTGGTTCAGTTGTGGAAATATGCAAACATCCACCTGGTTCACGTCATTGAACAGGTGAATCCGGAAAAACTGGATCAGGAGTGGATCACCGCTTTAAATGAGCGCGTGTCGCTAAAAACAATGATTCTCGATTACTTGAGGCATTTCAAATTACACATCAGCGAAATCGAAGAGCTGATCAATTTATCCCGGTGAGACCCTGTGACTGATTTTACCGCAGCGTCTCACCGGATTTTATGTTTTAGAGGATAAGCATGGCATCGCCATAAGTACCGAAACGATAACCCTCTTTGATGGCTTTCTTATAAGCGTCCATCACGAAGTCGTAACCGCCAAACGCAGAAACCATCATCAACAAGGTTGACAGAGGCAGGTGAAAGTTAGTAATCATGCGGTTGGCAACGCTGAATTCGTAAGGAGGAAAGATAAACTTGTTGGTCCATCCCTCGTATGGTTTCAAATGCCCCTGGGTCGATACCGAGCTTTCCAGGGTGCGCATCACCGTTGTTCCCACGGCGCATACATTCTTTTTAAGTATTTTGGCGTTGTTGACAATATCGCAGGCCTCGTCGGTAATCCAGATTTGTTCCGAATCCATTTTGTGCTTGGTCAGGTCCTCCACATCAACGCTGCGGAAGTTTCCAAGGCCAACATGCAAGGTCACATAGCTGAAATTAACGCCAAGTATTTCGAGGCGTTTCATCAACTCGCGGCTGAAATGCAAACCGGCGGTGGGGGCGGCAACAGCGCCTTCGTGCCTGGCAAAAATGGTCTGGTAACGGTCTTTGTCTTCGGGTTGAACCGGGCGTTGAATGAATTTAGGAAGCGGGGTCTCGCCCAAACTGTACAGGGTATTTTTAAATTCATCGTAAGGGCCGTCAAACAAGAAGCGCAAGGTGCGACCGCGTGATGTGGTGTTGTCAATGACTTCAGCGACCAGCAGATCGTCTTCTCCAAAATATAATTTATTTCCAATCCTGATCTTCCGTGCCGGATCGACCAATACATCCCATAAACGTTGTTCGCGGTTCAGTTCGCGGAGCAGGAATACTTCAATTTCGGCCCCCGTTTTCTCTTTGTTTCCATATAGGCGGGCCGGAAAAACTTTGGTATCGTTGAATACCATCACATCCTTGTCTTCAAAGTAGTCTGTGATATCCTTGAATAATTTGTGCTCGATTTCCCGTGTCTGGCGGTTCAGTACCATTAAGCGCGATTCGTCACGGTTTCCTGATGGATGCAGGGCAATCAACTCTTCCGGTAGTTTATACCTAAACTTTGATAACTTCATAGGTAATTGATATCTATTTTTATATAATTGACATAACTAAAGCCATTGAACGTAATATAGACGGAGCTTTGGGCTAAGTGACCTTTTACGGGGCAATTCCTAGTTGGTTACAAAAAGTTGCAAATTTTCTAAAAAATAATTGATGCTCATGGCTTCTTCTACGTTAAACCTTCCTATTTTGGTGCGTCTTAATCCAATCAAATAGGCTCCGCTGTTTAATTCGTTTCCAATATCGCGGGCCAATGCACGGATGTAAGTGCCTTTACTGCAAACAACACGGATAATGGCCTGTTGGTTTGAAAATTCCAGCAATTCAATCTCCCGGATCTCAATTAATTTGGCATTCAGTTTCACTTCCTGCCCTTTACGGGCGTGGGTATATGCCCGTTTACCTTCCACTTTAACGGCGCTAAACAGGGGAGGAACCTGCAACTGTTCACCGGTAAATTTCTGTAAGGTGTTCATAAAGAGTTCGCGGGTGATCTGCTCCGTTTGAAATTGGGCATCTTCTTCCGTTTCCAGGTCGAACGAAGGGGTGGTGGCCCCCAGCTTTAGTGTGGCCATGTATTCTTTAACTTCGGCCTGCAGGCTTTCAATTTGTTTGGTTGCCTTCCCGGTACAAAGAATCATCAGTCCGCTTGCTTTGGGATCCAAGGTGCCGGCATGGCCTACTTTGAGCTTCTTAACGCCCAGCGCCCTGCATAATTTATTACGGACTTTTTGTACCAGGTCAAACGAAGTCCATTCCAATTCCTTATCGAAAAGTAAGATCTCTCCCTGCTGAAAGTCGTAGTTCCCGGGTTTTATCCCCATTCGTAAATGCTTTAATATTATCTGATTGGCAACCTGCCGCTGCCCGGATTTTTCAGGCTGCAAAAATAGCAATTAAGCCGATAATCAGGCAATAAACCGAAAAATAAATTAGCTTTCCTTTTTTGACGATCCGGATCATCCAGCTACAGGCTAACAGTCCCGACACAAAAGCAGCAATAAAACCGGCCACCAGCACAGGAATGCCAATCGAAGAATCGTCGCCGGCAATCTTACCGCTAAAGAGATCTACCAGGTTGACCCCGATAATGGGCAGTAAGACCATTAAAAATGAAAAGCGGGCCACTTCGTCTTTCTTTTTTCCGAGTAACAAGCCGGTGGCAATGGTCGAACCGCTTCGTGAAATGCCCGGCATAACGGCCAAAGCCTGGGCAATGCCGATGATGAATGCATCGGGGAGCTTGATCTTCTGTTCTTTGGGTTTTATAAATTGGGTAAAGGCAAGCAGTGTTGCGGTAATGAACAGCATGATGCCAACAAAAAACAAATTACCGGTAAACAGGTTCTCTATATTTTCCCTGAAAAGAATTCCAAGAATCAGGATGGGAAGAGCAGAGGCCAGCAAATAAGTGACGTAGCGGGTTTCCTCATTCCATTTGAAACGAAATAATCCGCTGAACAGCGATACCAGATCTTTTCGAAAAACAACCAGGGTGCTGAGCACGGTAGCCCCGTGTACAACCGTTGCAAACAACAGGTGCCCGTGTCCCTCGATCCCGAGCAAGGCATGTCCGATTTCCAAATGTCCGCTGGAGCTGACCGGCAGAAATTCGGTCAACCCTTGTATGATCCCTAATAAAAGGGCCTGAAATACACTCATGAATTATTCTTCTGATTTGGGTTTTTTCATAATGGCATAAATCTCGAATAAAAACCCGAAAAGCACCACCAGGGGGGCCAGGGTTATTCGTCTGAAACTGAAAATTTCGGGATTAAAAACGGCAGGATCTTCGCTTCTGCCACCAACCATCAGAATAAAACCAATCACGATAATGACAAATCCAATGACCAGGAGGCGATAATTTTCTTTTCCCAGTGCAAATTGCGGATTATCTATATGTTGAAGCTTTTTTGACATAACCAGTACCTTTGTTGCTGTAAAATTATAAAATCTATTTAAGAAATAGAGAATGATTCCGATTATTTCCTGTTAAAATATCTGAAATAAGCATTCCGCTTAGAATAATTCGTTGTACGTTAAGCGCAGGTATTTATTTACTGAAAAATGAGTAGAGATCCAGGAAATCAATATTCCGAAAGCCAGCACGATTAAAAAGACCAGGCCGAGGGTTTCCATTTGCTGTAAGTCGATCATCCCTTCAAAATCCTGCCGGTAGGTAATCACCAGCCATAAAATGCTTAGGTTTGCCAGCATGGCCCCCAGTATTCCGTAAAAGACGTTTTTCAGGATAAACGGACGACGGATAAACGAACGTGTTGCGCCAACGAGTTTCATGGTGTTGATGATAAACCGCTGCGAATAAATGGTGATTCGGATCGTATTGTTCACCAGGGTGGTGAAAATAAGTAACAATAACAGCGAGAAGACAGCCAGGAGCAAACTCAGCCGCTGCACATTTTCATTGATCACTTCTACCAGGTCGCGTTGGTAATAAACTTCTTTAATTTGCGGGTATTCCATGAAGGTATTCTCCAGCCAGACCAAACTGTCGGTTTGCATGTAGTCGGCATACAACTTCACGTCGACTGACGAAAACAAGGGGTTAAATCCCAGGAAACCAACAAAATCTTCTCCCAGCTCTTCGGCTAGCTTTGAGGCCGCTTCTTCCTTGCCAACATATTGGGTCGATTTTACATAGCCGGTGGCGCTCAGCGTTTTCTGCAACTGAAGAACTTCGACTTCTCTCACATTCTCGTGCAGTACCAAGGTAAAACCGATATGTTCGCGGACGTAATCCGACAGGCGTTCGGCATTCAGCATCAGCAACGAAAGTAAACCAACCATAAACAGCACCAGGGTGATGCTGATGGTGGAGGTAAAATAGGAGCGTAGCAGTTTTCGTTTAAGCCTGGCCGGCCGTTTCTTTTTCTTCATCATTCCCTGCGGCTTTTTTAAATTCAATAAAACCAATCATCAGCATGGCCAAAATCAAAATCAGAGAGCTGGCCAGCGAAACCTTATTCCCAATAAAATAGGATGCCGGTTCAAACTTAAATTCAATTTCGTGTTCGCCGGCGGGTACCGGCAAGGCCCGGAGAACATAGTTGGCGCGCAAATATTCTGTTTTGTTACCGTCGATGTAGGCTTTCCAACCTTTTGGATAGTATATTTCCGAAAAAACAGCCAGCGATGTTCCGTTTCCGACGCGGGCGCTGTACTTCAGGTAATTGGGGCGGTATTCAAGCAAGCGGATGGATGCTTCGCCGGCATGTCCGTATCCGATGTCTTTTAACAGGTCGCTGAAACGCTGATCAATCACGGCTTCTTTTGAGGAGTTCAAATCCGAAAGAGCAGCCAGTTCCTCGTTGGCATTTTCCACGATCTTCAACTCGTCGGCAAACCAGGCATGGCCAAGGGCATAACGGTTCTGAAGCGGCGCGCTGTTGGGATCGTAAATGATGTACTTTGTGTTCAGCATATTGATTACCGAAAGCGATTGCATCACCGAATCCATGGAGTTGGGTTGGCGGAAACCGCCGATTAAGTCCCGCATCTCCGGGAACAGCCGGGCATCAAACAGCTCCTGGTAACGTTCCATCTTGGCTCCGTGATAACCACCCAGCGATTTGTGAAAGTACGAGGTTGACGCATCCTGAAAAATACTGACAGTCAGGTTCAGCACACGGTAATCCGGGTCGGTGTCTTTCAAAATCTCCTGATCGGCTTTTGATGCGGTAAAGGGTTGATCGACCTTGTTTTTCGATTCGAAATTACTGTCGTTCAGGTATCTTTTATTCACCGGCCACAGGTCGGCAAAAATCAACAGAACCCACAAGGCCAGGGCATAGGAAGCTTTCATCTTTTGTTTGACGAACAACCAGATAACACCGGCAGCTAAACTAACGAATACCAGGGCCTTAAAAGCATCTGTGCGAAGAATCATGCGCCGGTCGTTACGCAGGGCTTCCAGCAGTTGCTCGGGCCAGCCCGACTGTGCCAGCCTTAAATCCGACGGGCCCCTGAAATCGCCGGCCAGGCCGGGAAGCAGAACAAAGATCAGGGCCAGTCCGCCGGTAATAAACCAGGCGTATTTTAAATCTTTCAGCAGGGTATTTTTATCCGAAGTATTCAGGTAAAGTTCGCGTACAGCCAGCACCCCCATCAGGGCCATGGCGAATTGCTGGATGACAATAATATTTTTCACGTCGCGAAACTTGTTGTAGCCCGGAAAATAATCGATCATCAGGTGGCTGAGGAAGGAGAAATTTTTTCCCAGCGATAACAGGAACGAAATGACCACAACAGCTGCAATCCACCACTTGTCCTTTCCTTTTAAAACGAACAGGCCAAATACAAACAGAAAGCACAAAACTGCTCCGTAATAGAACGGTGCGCTCGAAATAGGCTGGCTTCCCCAGTACATGGGCAATGACTGGCTAAATTGCCGTGCGGCGGCCTTTCCCTGGTTTTTTTCGAGAAAGCGGTAAACTTCCGAGTTTTCGCCAAGCGGTT
This sequence comes from Gaoshiqia sp. US2, assembly GCF_059705485.1. Lineage (NCBI taxonomy): Bacteria > Pseudomonadati > Bacteroidota > Bacteroidia > Marinilabiliales > Prolixibacteraceae > Gaoshiqia > Gaoshiqia sp. US2. The sequence goes on from NZ_AP048550.1 coordinate 607,726, forward strand.
CGCCCATCCCGCCGCCTTTAAAGCGGGGAATAAAAGCGGTCATGGCTTCTCCCAGGTCATAACTGTAGTCGAGGATGTAACTTTTATCCAAACCGGAGGTTTTTTCGCCATCTTCTTTGGCGAGTTCCGATTCTCCGCGGGTTGAAAACTGGCCGTATTCATAGGTCGTATACAGCCGGCCAAAGTTTGAACCCACGGCTAATATCAAGGCAAGCAGCAGCAACGAGGAGGTTTTCAAAAAGGGGAGGATGGTTTTTTCGCGGATGGCATAAACCAGGTAAACGAGTCCGATGATGGCTACCATGATTCCCGCATAATAGGTCATTTGCGGGTGGTTGCCCCGGATCATCCACGAAAGACCGACGGCAGCAATCAGGCTTCCGGCAACCGGTTTCTTCTGATAGGCGAAGATGATGCCTGCAACCACAATGGAGGTGTACATCAACGTATGGACTTTGGTGAAGTGTCCGGCGCCAATCAGTACAAAATAAAAAGTCGATAGTCCGTACATCAGCGAACCGGCCATGCTGAGCAAGGGAGGCATTCCCCAAATCCGGCAGAGAATAAAAAAACAGATGAAGCCCAGAAAAATCAGGTTGATCGGGCGGGGCAGTATTTTTTGAATGAACGCCGGAATGTTGGCCAATAGTTCCCCTTTATATTTTACATAAATCAGGTAAGCGGGCATCCCGCCAAACATGCTGTTGGTCCAAAGGGCCTCTTCGCCGGTAGCATCCCGGTAATCATTAATTTCTTTTGACATCCCCAACAGGTTGGTATGATCGCCGGTACTGAGTTTTTTACCTTCAAGAACGGGGGAAAAATAAACGATGGAAACAAGCAAAAAGAAGAGAATAATTCCGATAACAACAAATATATTGCGATTGCCTTTTATCTTTGCCATAATTATTTAAGGGTTATGTCGTCATTTCATGATTGAAACAAAAATAAATAAATAATTACGGAATCCTGCATAAATGGGCATTATCATCAAACAAACCATACGGGGGAGTTTCTGGTCGTATTTCGGGACGATTATCGGATTTGTCACCACCTCCTACTTATTTCCCAATTACCTGACAACTGATACGATTGGGCTTTTTAGTTTGCTGGTGGCGTATTCAACCTTGTTTGGCCAGTTTGCTTTGCTTGGCGTGCAGGGAGTTACCGCGCGGCTTTTCCCGCACTTCAGGGACAGGGAAAGCGGGCATCACGGGTTTCTGTTTATCACCGTCATCTTCATGTCCATCGGTTTTTCCTTGTTTATGATAGCCTATGTCCTGTTTTCGCCGGTTTTGATCGAAACGAACCTCAACGACTCGAGACTTTTTGCAGACTACCTGTATTTGCTGGTCCCGCTAACCTTTTTCACGATGATCTTTACGCTCTTCGATACCTATAATAAAGTCTTGTACGACGCGGTGACCGGAACATTTTTGCAGGAGTTTTTTCAGCGTGTGCTGATTTTTTTCATTACCCTGTTCTTCATTTTCCGGCTAATCGACCTGAACCAGCTGATTATTTCGTACGCGCTGGTGGTGTGCCTGAAAGGTATTTTCATCCTGCTTTTCCTGTATTACCGCGGCGAGCTGCACTTTCGCCCCGAATTGAAATTTATCAGCAAAGCATTCCGGAAAGAACTGATCGACGTGGCGCTTTATTCGGTATTGGGAGGATTAGGCTCGATGGTTGTTTTCAAGATCGACAAAATCATGATCAATGAGATGCTCGACCTGGGGAACACCGGAGTTTATACAATCGCCTTTTATTTTGGCACCCTGGTGGTCATTCCGTCGCGCCCCCTGCTTAAAATCTCGGGCACGCTGATTGCCGATGCCTGGGCCAGGGATGATGTTGACCAGGTGAAATCCATCTATTATAAAAGTTGTATCACGCAGTTTTTAATCGGCAGTTTCCTGTTTTTGGGTATCTGGACCAATATCGATAACATCCTCACTATTCTCGGTGACGAATACGTTCAATCCCGGTGGGTGATCTTTTTTGTTGGCCTGGGCTATCTGATTGATATGATGACCGGGGCCAACGGGCACGTTATCGGCTATTCGAAACACTACCGGGTAGCGTTGCATTTTATCAGCATCCTGGTTGTTTTGGTTGTGGCGTTACTCTACATATTCATTCCGCTTTGGGGCATTACCGGCGCGGCGGTAGCCATCGCCATCGCCCTGTTGCTGAATAACCTGATGCGTTTTTATTTTTTATACCTGAAGTACCGGATGCAGCCCTTTAATTACAGGTACCTGCTTGTTACGGCTTTCTTTACCGGCTTGTATTTTTTGCTCGAACTGATCCCGCGACAGTATTTTATCTGGGATATTTTGCTGCGCGGCGCCCTGGTATCGGTGGCAACAGGCCTGTTTTTGCTGGTAGTCCCGGTTTCGGAAGATGTCAGCAATATGATTAAATCAATTCTGACCCGGGTTAAAAAAGGAACCAATGGATAAAACAGCCATTATCATCCAGGCAAGAACCGGCTCGACCCGGATGCCCGAAAAGGTTATTTTGCCATTTTTCGAAGGAAAAAGTATTATCGAAATTCTGATCGAACGTTTGCTGAAAAACTGCTCCCTGCCCGTCGTACTTGCGACAACCGATTCGCCGGCTGATGATCCGCTGGCCGAAAGAGTATCGGCTTTCCCAATCGGGATTTTCAGGGGATCGGAAGAAAATGTTCTGGACCGGTTTATCCGGGCGGCTGAAAAATTCGGATACTCCCGTTTGGTGCGGGTTTGTGCCGATAATCCTTTTTTGGATGCCGGAGCAGTCAATCAACTGATTGCTGCTTTTCTGAAACATCCGTCCGATTACCTAAGCTTCCGCTTCAGCGGAGAACGTCCGTCAATAAAAACACACTTCGGTTTTTTTGCTGAAATGACCCGGCTGGATACGCTTCGGAAAGTAGCCTCACTAACGAGTGATAAATTGTATATTGAACACGTAACCAACTACATATACGGCCACCCCGGGCTCTTTGATGTCCGGTTTTTGCCGGCGCCCGAACTGATTTTTCACCGAAGCGATATTCGCATGACCCTGGATACGCCGGAAGATTTTGTTCTTCAGCAAAAAATCTATGCCGAATTAAGCGGGCAAAAAGGTACTTTTGGGATTCCTGAAATTGTTGGTTATTTGGATGCCCGTCCGAAAATCCTGCAACAAATGAACCTTGAAATTGAAAAGAACAGCAAATGAAGCCAACCTATATTATTGGTGAAATCGGTCAGAACCATAACGGCGATGTGGAGATTGCCAAAAAGTTAATCGACGAGGTGACCAAACCGGTTATCGACTATTTATTTGGCGAGTCGCTGGCGCCGATGGATGCCATTAAAATGACCAAACGCGACCTGAATGAAGAACTGTCGGCGTCGGCCATGATGAGGCCGTATGACAATCCGAATTCATTTGGGAAAACCTACGGCGAGCACCGCCAGGCCCTCGAATTATCAGAAGAAGAGCATTTTGAGGTGTACCGTTATGCCAAATCAAAAGGGCTGGAGGTGGTTGAAACGCTTTGCGCCAAAGGGTGCCTGAGTTTGATGCGCTATTTCATGCCCGACAAACTGAAAGTTGCTTCCCGCGATTTGACAAACCTGCCGCTTTTGCAGGCGATGGCCGAAACGAAAATCCCGATCATCCTGTCAACAGGCATGGCCGGGAAAAAAGAGCTTGACGAGGCCATCGATGTTATCACACCATACCACTCCGACATCAGCATTTTACATTGTTTGTCGCAATATCCGTCGGAATACAGAAATATTAACCTGGGAAGTATCCGGTTTTTGAAAGATCACTATCCTGCATACACGATTGGTTATTCCGACCATTCCATTGGAATTATGGTTCCGGCGGCAGCCGTTGCTTTGGGCGCCGAAATTATAGAGAAACACATTACCCTCGACCGGAATATGAAAGGGACCGATCATCGCGGTTCGCTCGAACCGGAAGGGATCTGGCGTATGGTGCGCGATATCCGGAATGTTGAGATGGCGATGGGAACTTACGGGCTTTCGGTTAGCGATGTGGTTACGGAAAGCCGGGTCAAACTCGAAAGGTCGGTTGCTTCGGCCCGCTTCATCAGAAAAGGGGAGCTGATTCGTGAAAAAGATCTTCACCTGCTCAGTCCCGGCGATGGGTATAAATGGGCTGAAGTACACCAGGTTGTCGGGAAAACGGCCACCGTAGATATTCCTCAGAATGAAATTATTTATCCGACAATGATCCGGCCATGAAGATAAAATTGGTACTTACAGATATCGACGGGGTTTGGACAGATGGGGGCATGTACTACGACCAAACCGGGAATGAGTGGAAAAAATTTAATACATCCGACAGCGCCGGAGTTCTTTTTCTTCGTTTGCTCGGCATACCTGCGGGCATCGTCACCGGGGAGGATACGCAGATTGTGCGGCGGCGTGCCGAAAAGCTCAAAATTTCATACCTGCGAATGGGCGTAAAAAATAAGCTGGAGGTGATCCGGCAACTTGCCCTGGAACTTGGCCTGACACTCGACGAAATTGCCTTTATCGGCGACGACCTGAACGATGCCTTGGTGCTGGAAGCGGTTGGTTACAGCGCTGTACCGGCCGATGCCCCGAAATACATGGACCGCTATGCCCGGCAACGGTTGACAGCAAAAGGCGGCGAAGGAGCTTTCCGTGAGTTTGTGGAGCGCCTTCTAGCCGAGGAAAATTTGCTGGAAACGGCCATTGAAAAATACCTGGCAGCTACTTCAGCGAAGTGATTGCATCAATTACCCGGGTGGCTGCTTTCCCGTCGATCCGGAAAGCATAATCGCTAATAAAAGCATTGTATTTGTCCTGATCAACTGTTTTCTCCCCCGAAAGTACTGCCGCGATCGTTTGTTCCAGTTCCTGGCGGTTTGTTGCATGAAATGCAACTCCTGCCTTCACATAGCCCAGGATGTCCTGACGGAGATGGTCCAGAACAATCAGGGGTTTGTTAAAATAAATGGTTTCGGCGCCAACGGTTGAAAAGCAGGTGATTAAAAGATCACAAGAGGCAATCAGCGCATACAAATCCGAGCTGATGTCGATGTCGTAGTTTGTGCATCCGGCCTCGGCGGCGATCTGCGAATAGTAATCAACGTCTGCAAATTCGCGCGGATGCAGGCGTAAAACCAGGCGAAGGTTTTTTTGACCGGCAACAGCCGAAAATACATCGAAAGCAGCCTGGTATCGCAGGTTCGGGTCGCGTTGAGGCTGAGAAGCAAAAATGACCTTTTTTGAAGAACGGACAGATTCATGATGACGCTGAATTAACCGGGGAATGATATCGGTGCGGAGTTGACCGGTAACCGCCACAGCCCCGGAAGGATAATTACCCTTTTCAATTAGAAATTGTTTCCACGATGCACCCCAGACCAGCGTCAGGTCGGGCATTATGTTGTGATCGCGGTCGTAGGGTGTGTACCGGTATGCCGGATGCAGGTCGTGGATGGTTCCGTGTTGGATGCCAACCGTTTTTATCCCGCAGCTTTTGGCCGCGTCGAGAATGGAACGTGGCAAGGGGCTGTTTTCGTCGGAAGCGATGATGGCTTTCACCGGTGTTTTTTGAAAAAACCGCCTGGCTGCAAAGTACCTGAAAAGATAAAAGCGTGTTGACGGATGCAGTGAGGTTAAAACGGCAGCGGCAATTTTCAGGGAAAGTTTCGTTTGCGACGAAGAAAGAATGTCATAGGCTTTCCGCAAGTCGCTTTCAACGGCAGCCACTTGGCGCCTGACGGATTTATTTGCCAATGCCGATATTAGGATCGGATCTGCAAAAATCTTCTTCCTCCCCGACCATCGCCGCTTTAAAAGATTCGTGCTAAAGCTGTAATCCGAATGGCCGCGCAGCTTTGGGGTGATTACCTCTGTCAATAGTCCGAATTCTGAACCGGTTGCTGTAATTAAGTATTCCAGAATATGGTGACCCCTTTTAGGGCTTAAATCTTTCAGATCGAGGACCGTTGACTGTTTTTCGGCAAAATAGATCAGGTACTCGGCTGTGATCTTTTTTCGGGAAATGAGCCGGATAAACGACCGGTAAAGGACAACAACGGCGAAACTGAGTAAAACCGGGATGTTCAACCTGTCTTTTTTTGTTTTGCGGTAACGAAAATCAACCCGGGGAAATATCGATTCCAGGGATTTTAGCGAACTGTCGCTATACCAGATGATGTTGTTCCCGTCGTTCAGCAGGGGTTGCAGGCGGCTGATCTCGTAAACCAGGTTTAGGACTGAAAAATAGATTCTGAATTTATGATATGGCCAGATATTGGAGGATCCGAATGTTAAAAGATGAATCAGATTCTGCTTGTCTGCCGGTGAATCGCCAAAAGACAAGATATCTTCCAGAATTTGATAGTTGATCGTTTTCTTTTCTTCCGGGCTTAGCTCCTTAACCGGAGTCCCTCCTTCGAAATAAGCGGCATGGGTTACATAGACCGTTCCGCCATTTTGCTTCATCCGGCTGACTTCTGTCAGTTCGGCGGAGGAAAGGGCACGACTTATCAGCAGGCGTTTGTCCATAAGCGATGATTTAGTTCAAAATTTTGGCTAAAACGCCGGTTAATGATTTTCGTGAGTAGGTTTCCGGACTACCGGGTCTGAGCGTGATTTCGTTGTTGTAAAGCGAAAGAATGTAAGCGCCTGCATCGGGAACATGATGCGGGTCAACTATTTTACCGTTTCCGGTTTCTTTCAAAATACCGGCAACATCGCCTTCCGTGTCACCAATGGCCAGAATCGGTTTCTGTGAAGCCAGGTATTCAAAAAACTTCCCGGGAATATGCCCTGCTCCGTTGCCGGATTGGTTCAGCAGCAACAGCAGCGCCGACGATTCGGCATATTCCTGTAAAACCTCCTGATGGGAGAGGTAACCTTTAAAGCGGGTATGTTTCTTTAATTCCGTTTTTTGATTGATTTCATCCATAACTTCCTGGCCGACCTGACCGATCAGGCGAAGTTCGAATTTCGATGCAAAACCGGGGTTCGTTTTACACAGCCGGTCCAAAACGGTCCAAAGCGGAGAGGGGTTCCTGAAAGATGAAATCAGCCCGGTGTGTGTCAGGATGAATTTATCCTGTGTGGGCGCCGAGGTTTCTTTAAAGTCGGTTTCGTCAAAACCATTGGTGATGACTGCCACATTTTTTGCGCCCAGTTTTTTGAGTTCGGCCGCCCAGTTTTTGCTGACAGCAATGGTTATATCCGCTGTTTTCAGCACGTTACGCTCGAGCCGGCCTTGCAGGTTTCGGGCCAGACGCGTTGGTTTAAACCAGTCGAGGTAATCAATTGTGCTCCAGGGATCCCGGAAATCGGCCATCCATTTTATGCCGAACTGCCGGTGTAATTTTAAACCGATTAAATGAACACTGTGCGGCGGACCGGTAGTGATAATCCAGTCGGGCTTTATGGACGGGATTTCTTTTTTCAGCCGTCGGTAGGCCGGCCCGACCCAAAAGACCCGTGGATCGGGGATGAGCAGGTTTCCGCGGAGCCACAGGCTGATTTTCTCCCTCAGCTTTCGTTTCCCCGGATCCTTCAGAAAACCGGAGTTGACTTTCTCGTCCTTTTTTTTCCCGGTAAATAATTTGAACAGATGATAGGGCTCCCAAATGGGGATTTTTATTTCCACGATATCCGGGTGAATTTCACGGGAGAGCGTATCGTCGCTAACCGGGTACTCCGGGTTTTCGGGGACGGCAACATAGGGTTTCCATCCAAATTCAGGAAGGTACTTCGAAAATTTCAACCACCGTTGTACTCCTCCTCCACCCGAGGGTGGCCAGTAATAGCTTATAATTAATACGTTCTTCACCGGTTTGCGATGGTTACTTCACAATCGTCATTTCGTCAATTAAATGTTTGGCGCCGGCAAATTTATCAATGGTCCACAATACAAAGCGGATGTCGACATTAATACATTTTTGCAGTTCCGGTTCGAAGGCCAGGTCGCCGCTCATGGCTTCCCAGTTTCCGTCGAAGGCAACACCAATCAGTTCGCCTTTCCCGTTGATCACCGGGCTTCCGGAGTTACCGCCGGTAATGTCGTTGTTGGTAATAAAACAGGTACGCAGCGAGCCGTCGTTATCGGCGTAATCGCCAAAGTCGCCTGCATAATAAAGTTCTTTCAGGCGGGCAGGCACATCAAACTCGTCGTCTCCGGGAATTTCTTTTTCGATATATCCTTTCAGCGTGGTATAGTAGTCATATTCGACGCCATCGCGCGGGACGTAACCTCCCACGGTTCCGTAAGTCAAACGCATGGTTGAGTTGGCATCCGGGTAAAAATGACGGTCCGGGTTCATTTCCATCAGCCCGGCAATAAACAACTGCTGCCCTTTATTCAGGTCGTCCATCGTTTTGTTGGTGGCCTGACCAATGACCGACATCATATCAAAAATACTGATTGCCGTTTGGAAAGCCGGATCTTTTTCCAGGGTTTTCAGATCGGGTTTTTTCAGAAAGGCTTCCATTTTCGACTGGTTGGCAAAGATGGTTTTCTCGTACATTTTGGCTACGTAGGCATCAATGTCTCCTTTGTATTTCGATTTGATTTCTTTAAAGAATCCGGGATGATAAATGGAGGCGACATTTTTCTCATAAATTTTCAACAAGGCAGCCACCACCTGCTGGTCGGTTTCGGCATTGTAGTCTTTAAAATAATCATGCAGGTCGAGGCCTATCCGGAGCACATTCAGGTCAATACGCTCCTGGTTGTCGCCTTTTTTCAGTGCTTCGTACAAGCCTTTGGCCCCGTAGCTGAAATAAAAGATTTCGGGCCCGCGTAACATGGCTTCTGCCATATATTCGTACGCAATTTCGTCGTCCAGGTCTTTGTACGAGTTTTCAATCAGGCTGAGCGCTTCGCCGTAAATGGCCACTCGTTTTTCATCGGCGTTCACCCACCGGGTAAATTCATCTTCAATGGCTTTTTTGCCTTCAATGACCGACAGAGCAGCCAACCCTTTGTTCTGACCGATGCTGTATTTGTAATAGTTCGAACTGCGGGCATACTTCGAAGCATACTGAATGTTTGCTTTTTGGCTGGAACTCATGTAATTTTTCAGGATGTCCAGCTTGGCTTTACGAACATCTACGCGCACCGGGTTGGTTACCGTCATGGTGTAATCAATGCCAAAAGACGACCGGTAACGGTTGGTGCTTCCCGGAAAACCCATAACCATCGCAAAATCACCTTCTTCATAACCTTTCAGCGAAACAGGCAGGTGGTGCCGGGGCTGGAAAGGAACATTTTCTTCCGAGTAATCAGCCGGCTTTCCGTCGGGTCCGCAGTAAACGCGGAACAAGGTGAAGTCGCCGGTGTGGCGGGGCCACATCCAGTTGTCGGTATCGCCTCCGAACTTGCCGATTGATGCCGGAGGAACTCCAACCAGGCGCACATCGCGGAAGGTTTCGTAAACGAACAGGAAATATTGATTCCCATTAAACAGCGATTGGACCTTGGCATCGTAATGGGTTCCTTCGGTGGCCTCTTTTTGGATTTCGAACGATGTCTTGTGAATTTCCACCTGACGTTTTTCATCGCTGATCCCTTCTTCCAGGCTGTCGAGCACGCGGGAGGTAACATCTTCCATCCGAACTAAAAAGGAAACGGTTTTCCCCGGATTAGGCAACTCTTCGTCATAACTTTTTGCCCAAAAGCCATCCCGAAGATAGTCGTGTTCAACAGAACTGTGGGCTTGGATTTCGCCGTAACCACAGTGATGATTTGTTAATAAAAGACCCTGAGCCGATACCAGCTCGCCGGTGCACGAACCCCGGTCAAGCGCTACAACGGCATCTTTCAGGCTCGAATTGTTGACGCTGTAAATCTCTTCGGCACTCAATTCACACCCCATTTGTTGCATCTCACTGATATTTAATTTGTGAATCAGTGATGGTAGCCACATACCCTCATCTGCTTTAACCGATCCGTTCAAAAATAGGGAAAAGGTTAAAACTACCAGAAAAATCTTCTTCATTCTTTCTCTATTCAGTCATTAATAAATTGATTCGCTTTTTGAAACTGCAAAGATATAGATATCTGTCATATAGCAATGCTGATTTAAAAAATGCGGTATACTTTCATTCCGCCTTATACGTATCGTTTATTTTCGCGCATTACAGCTTTAGGCGATAAATCCATATCTTTGCAGGCAAATTTGAAGACGATAAAATGGAACAGAAAGTAAGAGTTCGTTTTGCCCCAAGTCCGACCGGACCACTGCATATGGGCGGTGTGCGTACCGCTTTATTTAATTATTTGTTCGCAAAGAAGTCGGGTGGCGACTTTTTGTTACGGATCGAAGATACCGACCAAACCCGTTTTGTGCCCGGAGCCGAAGAATACATCATCGAATCGCTGAAGTGGTGTGGCCTGGTGCCCGACGAGGGCGTGGGTTTCGGAGGTGAACTGGGCCCGTACCGGCAAAGCGAGCGTAAAGCTATATACCGGCAATATGCCGATCAGCTGCTGGCAAGCGGAAATGCTTACTACGCTTTTGATACCCCTGAAGAGCTGGATACCTTGCGGGCTGAAGCCGAAGCCGGCAAAACGGTCTTTTCGTATGACGTGCATACCCGCGGAAAACTGAAAAACTCACTGACCCTGCCGGACGAAATATGCCGGCAAAAAATCAGGGAAGGAGAGCCCTGGGTTATTCGTTTCAAAATGCCCGAGAATAAAGAGGTGATTGAAAAAGACCTGATTCGCGGCGAGGTGAAGTTCAACACCAGCCAGTTAGACGACAAAGTGCTGTTTAAAGCCGACGGCATGCCCACCTACCACCTGGCCAACGTGGTTGACGATCATCTGATGAAAATTACCCATGTGATCCGGGGCGAAGAATGGCTCCCGTCTATGCCTTTGCACATTTTATTATACGAAGCACTGGGCTGGTCCGGAAACCGGCCTCAGTTTGCCCACTTACCGCTGATCCTGAAACCAACCGGAAAGGGAAAACTCAGCAAACGCGATGGCGATAAAATGGGGTTCCCGGTTTTCCCGCTGTTGTGGACCGATCCAAAATCGGGTGAAGTTTTCCGCGGATATCGCGAAGACGGCTATTTCCCGGAAGCTTTTATCAACCTGTTGGCCTTGTTGGGTTGGAATGCCGGAACCGAACAGGAGATTTTCAGGATGGATGAGCTGATTGAAAATTTCAGTCTCGAGCGCGTGGTGAAATCGGGCGCCCGTTTCGATCCCGAAAAGGCAAGGTGGTTTAACCGGAATTACCTGCTGCAAAAAACCGAAACAGCGTTGGCCGAGCAGTTTAAACCCATGTTGGCAGCTAAAAATATTCAGGTTGACGACGAAAAATTGCTCCGCATGATCGGGCTGATCAAAGAACGCTGCGAGTTCGTGGACGATTTGTGGCAGCAGGGGAGCTACTTTTTTGAAGCCCCGCAAGCTTACGATGAAAAAACCGTGAGTAAAACATGGAAGGAGGATACTCCTGATAAGCTAAGCGCCATTGCCGGGCTCTTCAAAACGATTGAAAGCTGGACCGCGGCTGAGATCAAGGAGACCTTTTCTGCTTTTATGAATGAGAAAGGCTGGGGATTTGGGGCGGTGATGGCGCCGGTTCGTCTGACCCTTGTAGGCAGCAGTCAGGGTGTCGACTTATTTGATATTTGCGAATTGATCGGCAAAGACGAAACGATCGGCCGCATCGAAAAAGCCATCCGGCAGATTGGTTGAAAAACGGTCTTTCGAGATCAGGGATTACCTTTAAAATTAAACATAGAAAAACCCGGTCAGTCCGACCGGGTTTGAGGTATTTAACCTGTTTTCTGATGACTATTCCCATTTAATTGTTTTAGAGTCGATCGTCAGAAACTGAACATTGTTTGCTTTGTCGGTAGTCACCCCTGTTTCGAATCGTACTCCCCTCAGTTCTACCAGGTAGTTGGTATTGACAACGGGCGATTTTCCGCTTGCCCAACCGGATGAGGCAGCGCCAAACTCATATTCAATCTGGTTGGGTGCCAAGAGATTGCTCGAGTATAAAATTTCTGATTTATTGGCGGTATAGAGCCTGACCATGTAGGCACCGGCGTCGTCAACCTTATCCCAGGTTGTTTTTAGTTTCTGGGAGTTCATGGTTGCCGTTTTGATGACGATCGGATCCAGGTCTTCGTCGCCCAGTACATCTTTTCCGGTTATTTTTTCGTCGCTGAGCGAAGTCAGTTCAAAGGTGTAATCCCCTTTTACCGGTAATTCGTCTGTGTAATCTTCTTCATCAGGCGTAAATGTAAAGAAACGTTTATCAGCCGAGGCCGTTAAATTGTATATTTCGCCACCGGTTCCGGGAGCTGTCACTTTAGCTGTTTTCAGCTCATAATTGGCAGTTGCATAAATCACTACACTGTATTTTACTCCTTCTTCCGTTTTGATGTCCTGAATCATTACATCTACGATGGCCTGAAGAGGAACGGGGTCATCATCTTCGCATGATACAAGTGTAAAAACACCGATTGAGAGGCAAATAATACCTGCAAACAATTTTCTAAATCTTTCCATTTTTAATACATTTGATTTGTTAACAACTGGTAAACCGGTTTATCCGGTTATAATTTTAAAGGGCCGCCCCTCAAGGACGGTTCTTTTTTATGCTGTATAAGATGGGACGATGGAAAGAATGGTTGCGTTCTTTTTAAATAAAAATTCTAATTTGTTGATAACAGGTAAAATATCAGGACATAGCATGTGATTCTGCCAATTAGTGCAGCTTTATTTTGGAATCTGTTTCATGTTTTTACACTTACCCGACCACTGGCTGATATCGAGCCTGATGATTTCCGTCCGGCGGAATGATTTTTCGGCATACTTCATACCGGTAGTTTTGTCATTGGGTGAGTATTTATCGAGGATGAGTTCCAGCGCTTTCATGCGTTCGTCGTCGGGCAGGTTCCGGTATGCTTTTCCATCTAAAACAAGGCTTTCATATTCGGTGGTAAATTTTTCGGAAATGACATTTGTTTTGCCTACGATACAAAATGAAACCGTATTGCAGGTATCCAGGCAGCGAAGCTTTCGGCCTTCGGGGGCACAATGAAAATAAATTGATTCCCTCCCGTCCCAGGCATAATTGATCGGGATGGCATACAATCCCCCGTTTTCACTGTGCATCGACAGAATCCCGTATTCGCCTTTCATCAGGAGTTGGTAAGCTGATTGTTCATCCAGTAGCCGGTCTTGCCGCCTGACGGTTGAGTTTGAGTAAATCATTGTTGTGTGCTTATCAATTTTTCAAATTTAATTCTTTGTTTGCAGCTATCCAGTCCCAAAACAATTGCCGTTGGTAGGTACCCGGCTCAGCGTGGTCGCCATATTCAAAATCGAAATCGACGTACCGGATGCTTTTTAGTTCGGTCAGGGTAAAGGTAGCCGAAATCAGGTATTCCAACGCGCCGGTCGTTCCCATTTGTTGTGTCAACACGTCACTGTTATCGATTTTCACATAGATGGTGTCGTTCGAGATCTTTACAAACTCAAGAAATACCTGGTCTGCATAACTTGAATTAAGAACTGCGATTAATGTTTGAGGATTTAACCGGTCAGCGCCAACTTCGTTCAACTGAATGATGCTGTCGGCCATACAATCGTACGTCCAGATCGGGTTGTTTTCTATTGAACTGCTCCGGGTCCGTGATTCAAGGGCTGCTGAATCTGTCTTCTGAATCTTCGTGTCCTTAGCCGGCCGGTTCTGGTTTGTGCAGGCAACCAGAGCGGCAATGACAAACAGGATGATTAAGTTTTTCGGGCGTTTCATCGTTCGGCGTCATTTAATAATAGGTGTCATTTTTACTTGTTCTGTTAAGGTTACCGGGGCTTCGGTTAAAAAAGATCGTGCAGCCAATCGTTTAAAGAAGTTTCAAAAACTATATTTTTCTTCTGAAAACCCTGGTAGCCATGACATCACAGAAAATCTCAAGTCAGAAATCACACTACGGATCATGGGCAGGTTGATCGGGCAGGATACAAATTTTTAAAACGGTATCGCGATTGTCATTCATTTTCCGGCTCGGGGGTAAATGTTTCCCGGAAATCGGTCGAAAGCACCCTGAATTCGGTACGCCGGTTAATCCCTTTGGCGATTTCCTGTTGTTCGGGTGGCAAGCCGTTAATAAACGTCTCGGTCAGTTCATCATTCCGTTTCAAAAAATCATACTGGCGGGCCAGTTCCCGGGTGACGGTTTTGGGCCAGGTTTCGCCGTAGCCTTTGGCAACCAGACGATCCGGATGAATTCCCTGTTCAATCAGGTAATTGACAACCGACTGCGCGCGCTTTTGCGATAAATCAAAATTAAATTGTTCGGAACCTACATGATCGGTATGTGCCATCAGTTCAATAATAATGGTTGGGTTCAATTCCAGCAGTTGAACCAGGGTGTCCAGCGCATGCAGCGACTCGGGCAATAATTCCCACGATCCGAACGCGTAGTTGATGTTGTCGACCCGAATGGGAGCATCGGTTGGGGTCAGGTACAAATCTACCCGGAAATCTTTGCTGTCCTCGAGCCCAACAGTGGTTGCCCGGGTTTTATCATTCAGGTAACCCTCTTTAAAGGCCGCAAATACATATTCGGTTTCCGGGTTCAGTTTCAGTTGAAATTTCCCGTTGTCGGCCCGCATCCTCAGGTTGGTGCCATCGGTTCCGATTACGCGTAGCCGGACTCCGTCCATCCGTTGACCGGTTTCTTTGTCGTAAATCTCGCCTGCCATACGAAATACGGTTGGCGGCAGGTAAAAGGAATAAATATCATCGCTTCGCGAGCCTTTCCGGTTCGATGCAAACAGGCCGCGAATCTCATCCGAATTTTCGAAAGCCATTCCAAAATCATCGCCCGACGAGTTTACAGGCGCTTTCATATTTTCGATTTGCCATTCTCCGTTTTCATCTTTTTGAGCCTTAAAAATATCCAGGCCACCCATCCCCGTGTGGTAATCGGACGAAAAGTAAAGGTTCCCGTTTTTATCGACGGTCGGAAAAACTTCGTTTCCGGGGCTGTTGATGGTGCGCCCCAGGTTGACCGGTTTCGAAAAGTTTCCGCCTTCTTTGTGGGCCATCCAGATGTCTTTTCCTCCAAAACCTCCCGGCCGGTCGGAAACAAAATACAAAATGCTTCCGTCGGGCGACAAGGCCGGATGGGCGGCGATCAGGCTGTCGCCTGCCAGTGGAATTAAAACCGGATCGGACCAATCGCCCCGCGACATTCTGGTGGAATATAATTCGGCCCCCATGTGATTGTTTTTTTCGTACCGGCAACGGGTAAATATCATAAGATCGCCGGCCGACGAGAGGGTCGCTGCTCCTTCTTCTTCCTGCGTGTTGATGATTCCCGACTCATCAATCAGCTTGGGTTCGCTCCATTTTTGTTTTTGGAGCTGGAATTCGGAGCGGAATAAATCAGCAAACTGTTCGCCGGTAATCGAGCTTTGCCTTTTCCCGGTCACTCCTTCGCGCATGGAAGTCAGCAAAATTTCGTTGCCCTTTCCTCCCACTAAAACAGGCGCATAGTCGCTGTACCTCGAGTTTAACTCTCGGACCGGGCTTACCACATATCGGGTCGGGTTGGCTTCCCATTCAGGGATCAGTTGGCAGGCTTCCAGCCCGTTCAGCGCCTGAGCATTCCCGGGGTCCGATTCCAGGTATTGGCGGTAGGCTTCGGCTGCGTCTTCAAAATTCCGCGATGCCCGCAAACAGTCGGCATAATGAAGTAATATTTTGTCGTTCGGATACCCGCGGCGAATCGCATTTTTATACCAGACAACAGCCCTGGAATAGTCGGCTATTTTACGGTAAGCTTCTGCCGACTGAAAAGCCATTTCAAGCCGCCGGTTGGGGTCTTTTTCTTTTCGGTAAGCTTTGCGAAACCGTTCCGCTGCCCGGTAATATTCTCCCATCTCGTAGGACGATGCGCCGGCATGGTATATTTTCCGGGATGAGCAGGCTCCCATAATCAGCAAAACAGAGAATATACAGGTTACGGCAATAATTGGTGGCTTCATGAATACAGCTGATTAGCGCATTAAATGTACGCAATTTTGTTTGTTTTGAAAAAACGGACAGATCTCAGATAAAGTATAGACAGGTTCCTACATTTTATAAATGAGCTATACATGAACAGGATATATAAAATAAGGTAAATGAGGTTGGACGCAGTGAGGTCGGACAGGGACTACTAAGGTGGATCACAAAAATAAGGTTTCAGGAGATCAGTACCATGACTTTGATCCGTCGGCTAATGAGCCATGCGACGTCAGATCCAGCATATTTTTTAAAAGCGATTTCCTTGATTTCCGGGTTCAGACCGTCTTTCGAGGGGAAGTTTTCGCCGGTTACCGGGGAAAAACAGAATAACCGGGTGGCAGATAAAAGCAGAGGTTGCATCAAAAAGGTCCGGTCGGATTCATTTTCGTCTGAATTGACGGCCTTTCCTGCTTTAATACAACCTCTGATGAAACGGATGATGCTGCAATTACCTTACGAACAGCAATTCGCGGTATTTCGGAAGCGGCCACAACTCGTTATCGACGACCAGCTCCAGTTTATCAATATGGTAGCGGATGTCGTTCAGGTAAGGCATAATGGTTTTTTCGTATGCCCTGGCTTTTTCTACGGAATCGTCTATCACGTTGGCAACTTTCCGGGCTTCCACCATTGCTTTTACTTTGGCTTTAATGGAAGAGATATGTCCGCCGATTTCACGGATCAGTTCCAGGCGGCCGGCTGCCAGGTTCTCAAATTCTTCGGGGGGGAATACCTCTTTCATGTTTCGCACATTGGTCAGCAGCGTTGTTTGATACTGAACGGCTGTGGGCACGATGTGGTTAATAGCCAGGTCGCCAAGCACACGGGCTTCGATCTGGATTTTCATCGTAAATTTCTCGTATTCAACCTCCGCCCGGCTTTTCAGTTCTTTTTCGGTAAGTACATCCTGCTCGGCGAATAGCTTCACAAATTCTTTACGGGTGTAAGCGGTAAGCGCTTCCGGCACACTTTTGATGTTGGTTAAACCGCGTTTAGCTGCTTCCTGCACCCATTCTTCGCTGTAGCCATTTCCGTCGAAACGGATGGGTTTTGAATTGATAATCAGCTTTTTCAGTACCTGAAAAATGGCTTCATCTTTTTTCACACCTTTCTCAACCAGGCCGTCCACTTCGTTTTTAAACCGGACCAACTGGGCAGCGACAGCCGTGTTCAGCGCGATCATTGCGGCGGCACAGTTAGCCGAAGAACCAACGGCGCGGAATTCGAAACGGTTGCCGGTGAAGGCAAAAGGCGAGGTCCGGTTCCGGTCGGTGTTATCCAGGATGATCTCCGGGATCCGGCCGATGTTCAGTTTAAGCGCTGTTTTTTCGTCCGGTGTCATTTTGCGGTCCACCACGGCTTCTTCCATCAGGTTAAGCATGCTGCTCACTTCCGACCCCAGGAAAACAGAAAGAATGGAAGGAGGCGCCTCATTGGCTCCGAGACGGTGGGTATTGCTGGCGGTGAGAATGCTGGCGCGTAACAGATCCTGATTGTCATAAACCGCTTTCAGGGTGTTGATCACGAATGTCAGGAATTGCAGGTTCGATTTCGGGTTTCTACCCGGCGAATACAGGTTGACGCCGGTATCGGTGGTCAGCGACCAGTTGTTGTGTTTTCCGGAGCCGTTAATTCCTGCGAATGGTTTTTCGTGGAAGAGGACCTGAAACTTATGCCGGCGGGCGATCTTTTTCATGATGTCCATCAGCAACTGGTTGTGGTCGTTGGCCAGGTTGGCTTCCTCATAGATGGGGGCCACCTCAAATTGGTTCGGAGCCACCTCGTTGTGGCGGGTTTTCAGCGGAATGCCTAATTTGTAAGCTTCATTTTCCAAATCTTCCATGTACCGGTATACCCGGGTTGGAATGGAACTGAAATAGTGGTCATCCAACTGCTGGTCTTTTGACGAAGAGTGCCCCATTAGCGTACGGCCGGTGAGTACCAGGTCGGGACGGGCCATGTACAAGGCTTCGTCAATCAGGAAATACTCCTGTTCCCATCCCAGGTTCGTCTGTACCTTGGTCACGGTTTTGTCGAAATACTGGCACACCTCCGTGGCCGCTTTATCAATGGCATTGATTGCACGCAAGAAAGGCGTTTTATAGTCGAGCGCCTCGCCGGTATATGAAATAAATACGGTGGGGATACAAAGTGTTCCGTCAACAATAAAAGCCGGCGACGATGCGTCCCAGGCGGTATAACCGCGCGCTTCAAAGGTTTGGCGGATACCCCCGCTGGGAAACGAAGAAGCGTCCGGTTCCTGTTGGGCCAACAGTTTCCCGGAGAAAGCTTCAACCACCCCGCCACCTTCACCATGAACAATAAATGCATCGTGTTTTTCAGCTGTTCCGTCGGTTAGCGGATGAAACCAGTGGGTGTAATGGGTGGCGCCGTTTTCGGTAGCCCAGGCTTTCATGCCTTGCGCTACCTGATCGGCCATTTTGCGGTCAATCGGGGCGCTGCTGTCGATCGCATCAGTCACTGCTTTATACGCCTCCTTCGACAAATATTTTTTCATCTTGGGGCGGTCAAACACGTTGATGCTGTAAAAATCAGAAATCAGGTTATCCTCGCGTTTCACGGTAACCGGCATACGCGATAATACTTCCTGAAGCGCTTTAAATCGAAATTCAGCCATTTTGAATTTATTTTAGTGATTATAATAGGATGATTTTTTTCATGAACTTTTGATCTTTCAAAAATAAGACATTTTAATTCCAGCCTCTAATTTATTGTGGTTTTTGTGTGATTTTATGTGTTTTTTTCGATGAATACCTCCAATTTTTTACAATTTCTATTGAAATTCCATATTTATTTCGAATATTTTCTCTGATTTTTGAAAAATCGGAATTTTTGATTCATCGAAGAAGTCATCCGTGAAAAACCGACTCTGGTTATTAATAATGTTGTTTTCAGGAATGGAATCTATCATTTAACCAGAGGCAGCCGGATTGTCGTATTTTTACATTAGTTTTGGTAAAAACCGGCAAATATCCTTAATTTGATGTTTACGTAGTATGATGAAGAAGTAAAGCAATTTTTGCAATGGGAAAGATCGATATCATTAAAAAGATTGAACAGTCGGGGCATCAGAAGATAAAGTTTGCCGTTTGTGACATTGACGGGATTCTCCGGGCAAAAACGTTGCATATTGATAAATTCAAAGAAATTGCTGATGCCACGATTGGTTTCTGCGATGTTGTTTTCGGCTGGGATGCCAACGATGTATGTTATGATCAGGTTGAATTCACCGGTTGGCATACCGGTTATCCGGATAAAAAAGCCCGGATTGACCTGGATACATACCGCACGATTCCCTGGGACAACAACATCCCGTATTTTTTGGGTGACTTTGATAACGGAGAGGATCATGTGGCGGTTTGTCCCCGCAGTTTGATCAAAAAAATCATTCGGCAGGCTCATGAACTGGGGTACAGGGGGATGTTTTCACAGGAATTCGAATGGTTCAACTTTATTGGCACACCCAACGAACTGGCGGCTAAAGCGTATCAGGATCTGACGCCGATTTCACCGGGCATGTTTGGTTATTCGCAGCTTCGCCCAACCTTGTACCAGGCCTATTTTAATGAGTTGTTTGATTTGCTGGCCGGCTTTAACATTCCGCTGGAAACCTTACACACCGAAACCGGGCCGGGTGTTTATGAAGCGGCTATTTGTTACGACGAAACCCTGGCCGCCGCCGACAAAGCCACCCTGTTTAAAACAGCCGTGAAAGAAATTGCCTCGCGGCACGGTATCGTGGCCAGTTTTATGGCCAAATGGAATGAAAAACTTCCGGGTTGCAGCGGGCATGTCCACCAAAGCCTTTGGGATACCGACGGTTCCCGGAACCTCTTTTACTCGGGTAATCCCAAAGCGCCCATGAGTGAATTGATGCAGAGTTACCTGGCCGGACAATTGCTTTGTCTTCCTGACATTCTTCCAATGTATGCGCCAACCATCAATAGTTATAAACGGCTGCGCGACGGGGCCTGGGCGCCGACTACCGTGAGCTGGGGATACGACAACCGTACCACGGCAATCAGGGTGATCAACGGCGACGAAAAATCGACCCGGCTCGAAATGCGCGTGGCCGGTTCCGACAGCAATCCGTACCTGGCCATGGCCGCATCGCTGGCGTCGGGTTTGTATGGGATTAAAAACAACCTGAAACTGGCGATTCCCGAAGTAACCGGAAACGCTTACGAAAGAAAAGATTTCGTCAAACTTCCGGCCAACCTGCTGGATGCTGCCCGGCGAATGGGCCAATCCCCGATTGCCAATGAGCTTTTTGGCGAAGCCTTTACCGGTCATTTCACCAAAACACGCGAATGGGAGTGGCGCGAATTTGCAAAAGCAGTGACCGACTGGGAACTGAAAAGATATTTTGAAATCATTTAAACAGTTGATTATTCCGACCTGGGTTAAACAGGCACAGACTAATTTTGACAGATATGCACACGCTCGATTATTTTCAAATAATCAGACAGGCCTGGGAAGAATTTGACGACCGGCATAAGATCAAGGGAATCTATGACGTGAGTGCCCATGTTTCGACAAACCAGGTGTATAAAGTATCCTTTTCCGACCGGCAGCCGGTTTTTGCCAAACTGTCGGATTACGGGAAGTTTGAAGATTTCAGGGAAGATCACATCATTATTAATAACCTGGCCAATAACCTGGAAGAACCTTACCAGAACTTTCTCGCCCGGTCGCTGGTTAAGCGGAATGAATTATTCATTTACCGTTATTATCAGCAAAAACATTGTGCCTGGGTGATCTTTTACAACCCGATCCAGGTAAAACACAAGCTTCCCCGGCGGCTGGAGGAAAAACACATTAAAAAGATGGGGCGCGAGTTGGCCCGTTTTCACAAGGCCTGTTCCAATGTGAGCAATCAGCTGCCTCTCGCATCAAAAAATGTGGTTACCGACATCCACCAGCTGATAAAAAATATCCATGCCGGCAAGGTGTGCGCAGGAAAAGAACACCGCGATTTGATTTTGTCGCAATGCGATATCTTCCTGAACAATGCCGACAAAGTGAATTACATGACGGAAGTGGAAAGTATCCCGGTATTTGTCGACTGGAACATCGGAAATTTTTCGGTTACCTCGGAAGGGAAACTTTATTCGCGCTGGGATTACGATTGGTTCAGAGAATCGTCGCGGGTGATGGATTTCTATTTTTTCAGCCGGGTTTGTTCGGATATCGGCGACCGCACCGTGTTCAGTTACCTGATCAATCCGCTGATGGAAGAACGCTTCATCACCTTTTTGAAAGAATACCACCGGATTTACCCGCTAACCGAACCCGAAGTACGCTTAATCCAGGAAGCATACCGCTTTTTCATCCTCAACTATGTGATCAAAGACGGGCAGTATTTTTTCCGGGAATCGTATGCCAGCAAGTTGCAGAAAGAAGCGTATGAGGTTTATCTTCCAACCATTGACAAAAATTACCAGGTCGAAAAATTATTAAAAGCCTTAAAACTCTGATATGAGAATAAAAGAATTCAAGTCGGTCGTCACCAAATACAAAACCGTGTTTTTTGACGCGTTTGGGGTATTGAAAAACCACAGAGGAATTATTCCCGGGATTGATAAAACATTTAACTTTCTCGATGAGAACGGGATTAATTATTTCATACTGACCAACGATGCATCGCGCGGACCTGAAAAACTGGCCGAAGCCTACCAGGCGCACGGGATCAGCAGTATCACTGCCGATAAAATCATCTCGTCGGGTATGCTGGCCCGCGACTGGCTGGCCCTGAAAGTGAAAGAAGGGACGGTGGCTTACCTGGGCACCGAGCAATCGGCGCACTATGTGGATATGCCGCGCTTTGATGTATTGCCAATCAGTAAGATTGATCTGGACGATATTGAACACATCAAATGCCTGGTGTTTTTGGATGATGAGGGATTTGACTGGAATCACGATATCAACAAAGTGATTAACCTGCTTCGTAAAAAAAATATGCCTGTGATTGTTGCCAACACCGACATTAACTACCCGGTAAGTAAAAATGATGTTGCCGTGGCCATTGGCGGACTGTCGGATATGGTCGAAAAAATTCTGGGAAAGAAATTCATTCGTTTTGGAAAGCCTGACGCCCAGATGTTTATGTTTGGATACGAAAGGGCCTGCCAGGTAAAGCCCTTGCAGCGTAACGAAATTCTAATGGTTGGCGATACCCTGTTTACCGATATTATCGGCGGGAACAAATTCGGGATGGATACTGCCCTGGTTCTCTCGGGAAACACGCTCCCCGACATGGCCAAAGTCCGGATTACCAGTTCGGGCATCATCCCGAACTATGTTTGCGAATCGGTACTGATCAACGGAGAATACTAAGGGGCCTTTCGGTTGATCTTTCTGAAATCAAGACAGGTTCGTGTGGTTCAACGCTTCTGCCGACAGGATGCTGAGGGCATCGGTCAGGCGCCGGTCTTTTCTACGCCCCTGCGAAGCCACCCGGATGTGGAAATTGTCCAGCCCCGCTTTGTTGGAACAATCGCGCACATAAACGCCAAAGTCGCTAAGCAGGCGGTATTGCAGCTTTCGCGCGCTCATTCCGAATTCCACTTTCAGCAGGATGAAGTTGCTTCCCGTGGGGTAAACCTTCAGGCCGGGAATTCGGATTAACTCCTGGTACAGACGCTTCATATCGCGAACAATTTTATTGACTGATTTCTGGTAGTCATCGTCGGTTTCAGCCAGCATCGTTAAAAACGATTCGGCGATGGTGTTGATGTTCCAAACCGGCAGCATCCGTCGCAATTGCCAGGCAAATTCGGCGTTGGCCGTGCAGCAGTACCCGAGCCTCAGGCCGGGCACCCCGCAATGTTTGCTCATACTACGTACAATCAGCAGGTTGGGGAAGTCGCTGACCTGTGACATCAGTCCGGGGTCCTCCACTCCCGAAAAGTCGATAAACGACTCGTCAACCAGGATCAGTTTCAGGTGCGACATCCGTTTCAGGAAATTCAGCATATCCGCTTTCGGGATAAACTGTCCGGTGGGATTCCCGGGATTGATAATCAGGGCGGCCGGTATCTGTTGCTCGTCAATCCATTGGGCAAAATCGTTCGGGTTGAGCCGGTAATTGTCAGCAGGGGGCAACTGGTAAAGCCGGGCACAATCAGCAGAACTCAGTTTTTCGAGGTATTCGCTGAAGGTTGGCACCGGAATCGCGATGCGGCTCACCAGTTCCCGTCCGATCAGGGTAATCAATTCGGTGGCTCCGTTGCCGATAATTAAATGTTCCGGGTTAATCTTTAAAACGCGGGCCAGGTTTTCCTGGGCCAGGCGCGGGTTGCTTGACGGGTAATTTTTAATGATGGACGGGATCTTCGCGGTCAGCTTTTTCAGCATGCTTTTGGTCGGGTAATACGGGTTGGCAATGAAACAGAAATCGCTTACCTGCTCAATCATTTCCTCCCCGACGATATCGATAAGAGCCGGAGAATGCGAAGTTTCTTCAAACAATTGTTGGTTGATCTGTATTTTTTTCGGGAGCATAAGTCTGTTTTTTCGCAAAAATAGAAAAAACTAAAAAAGCCGTCCTTTCAGACAGCTTTTTTGTATGGTAAGCGGAATTGGTTTATTTAATCCCGTGAACAGTCGTGATAATCCGTGCAGCCACTTTGTATGGGTCGGCGTTTGAGGCCGGGCGACGGTCTTCCAACCAGCCTTTCCAGTTCGATTCAACGGTGGCCACCGGAATACGGATCGATGCGCCGCGGTTGGAAACGCCATAGCTGAAATCGTTGATGGAAGCAGTTTCGTGTTTACCGGTCAGGCGCTGGTCGTTGTATGCGCCGTAAACAGCGATGTGCTCTTTTACTACCGGACGGAAAGCTTCACAAATTTTCTCATAAACTTCCTTGGAACCACATGTTCTCAATACCGAGTTCGAGAAGTTGGCGTGCATACCCGAACCATTCCAGTC
This sequence comes from Gaoshiqia sp. US2, assembly GCF_059705485.1. NCBI lineage: Bacteria > Pseudomonadati > Bacteroidota > Bacteroidia > Marinilabiliales > Prolixibacteraceae > Gaoshiqia > Gaoshiqia sp. US2. The sequence goes on from NZ_AP048550.1 coordinate 631,743, forward strand.
AACGTGCATACCCAGTGGTTTCGGATGTAATTCAATATATAAGCCGTATTTTTCGGCGGTTCTTTCGAGCAAATAGCGGGCAACCCAAATCTGGTCGCCGGCATTGCGGGCGCCTTTGGCAAAGATCTGGTATTCCCATTGTCCGGCGGCAACTTCCGCGTTAATTCCTTCAACGTTTAAGCCGGCCTCGAGACACAGGTCGAAATGTTCTTCCACGATGTCGCGTCCAAAAACTTTATTTCCGCCAACCCCGCAATAATATGGTCCCTGGGGAGCCGGGTAACCGTTTCTCGGGAAACCGATCGGCATATTGGTTTCCGGATCGTAAATAAAGTATTCCTGTTCAAAACCGAACCAGAAATCTTCGTCCTCATCTATAATTGTGGCGCGCCCATTGGTTGGGTGTGGAGTATGATCGGCATTCAAAACCTCAGTCATCACCAAATAGCCGTTTTTGCGACCCGGATCGGGAAAAATAGCTACCGGTTTTAATAAACAGTCTGAAGAACCACCTTTAGCCTGATTGGTTGATGAACCATCGAATGACCACATCGGACAGTCTTCCAGTTTCCCGCTAAAATCTTTGACCACTTTTGTTTTACTTCTCAAGCCTTGCGTTGGCTCTGAGCCATCCAGCCAGATGTACTCCAATTTTGATTTCATTTTGTTACAATTTATAAGTTAATGATGTATATTTCTGATAATATGACGTCAAAAATAGAACTGATTGGTAAAATTATAAATAAAGTTGTGTCAATTTGTAAAAAATTAATAAAAAATTTACATACCATGATAATTTCTAAGCAGTCGTATGGTTTTTTATGGGGGGTAACGGGTTCAAAAATATAAAAAAACGAAAATGAAATACACCGGAATGATAATCCTTCACAAATAAATACCATTTTTTTAACAAACATCCCTCAAAAATGATGAGCCTTGGTTCGAAACAAACTTTTTTGGATTTCAGGTCGAACTATTCTTAAAAGAACAGGTATTTTTTTGCCGGATTATCGTAATTTTATTTGACAAAATCTTACAAATACTTCATTCAACCTGAAATTTCTAATTTGAAGACAAATGAACATTAACCGAAGAATTTTCCTGAAAACAAGCGGCACAGCGGTTGCCGGGAGCATGATTCTTCCTGCATTTATCCAATCCTGTCAGGGAACCCCGGTATCAGCAGGGATTCAGGCCTACCTCGAACATTTTGAAGTGAACCCGCAAATCCTTCAAAAAGTGATCACTACCGCGCTGAGCAAAGGCGGCGATTATGCCGATCTTTATTTCGAGCACAAAGTACTAAACAGTCTGGGTTTGGAAGATGGTCAGGTGAACCGGGCTTACTCCAATATTGATTATGGCGTAGGCATCCGGGTTTTAAAAGGAGATCAAACGGGCTTTGCCTACTCGGAAAGCATTACGCCCGAAGCCATGCTGAAAGCCGCCAGAACGGCTGCAAACATTGCTGATTCGGCCGTGAATGTTCCGGCAAAAGAGCTGGCTGAGGCCATTCCGCCCGACTATTATGCCATTGAAAAATCGTGGGAAGAAGTGTCTGTTCAGGAGAAGATTCCTTTTGTTCAGAAGTTGAATGATCTGATTTTTGACCTCGACCAACGGGTAAGTAAGGTGAACGCGTCGCTTACCGACGAAACCAGCTATGTGCTTTTCTATAATTCGGAAGGAACCATCACTTATGATTACCGCCCCCTGGTTAGCCTGGGCGCGTTTTGCATCATGGAGCAAAACGGACAGATTGAGAATTCGTATGCCTCCCGCTCGTACCGGATGGGATTTGAATTCTTAACGGAAGATACGGTTAAACTGCTTGCAGGCGAAGCCGTCGAAAAAGCAGCCCTTTTGTTCGAAGCCACCAAACCCAAAGCAGGTGAAATGCCGGTAGTGATGGGAGCCGGCGGATCGGGGATCCTGCTGCATGAAGCGATCGGGCATACCTTTGAAGCGGATTTTAACCGCAAGGGGACGTCCATCTTTGCCGACAAAATGGGTAAAAAAGTAGCAGAAACCTTTGTAAACATCATTGACGACGGAACCCTTCCCGGAAATCGCGGATCAATCAATATGGATGACGAAGGGGTCACCAGCGAGAAAACCTATCTGGTAAAAGACGGTGTGCTGAACAGTTACATTCACGACCGGATCAGCGCCAACTTTTACGGCGTCTCTTCTACGGGAAACGGTCGTCGCCAGTCGTTCCGTCATGTTCCGCTGCCGCGTATGCGGGCAACCTACATGGAGCCCGGGCCTCACTCGCGCGAAGACATCATTTCGAGTGTGAAAAACGGTATTTATGTCGACAACTTCAGCAACGGAGAAGTAAAAATTGGCGCCGGCGACTTTACGTTCTTTGTCAAATCAGGCTACCTGATTGAGAACGGACGGCTAACCCGCCCTATCAAGGACATCAATATCATCGGGAACGGGCCGCAGGCCCTGGCCGACATCTCGTTGTGCGGAGGCGACTACCTGATTGATAACGGTACCTGGAGCTGCGGAAAATCAGGACAAACGGTACCTGTTACCTGTGGTTTGCCAACTGTTCTGGTGAAAAAACTCACCGTTGGCGGCACGAACGCTTAATTGATGTGTTACCCGTAAACTGAACAAAAATGACAAAAAAAGAAAAATACAATTTGGCCAGATGGGCCATGCAACAGGCACTGGACAAGGGCGCCAGTGAAGCCGGTATTTCCATCTCGGAAAGTAAAAGCAGCAACATTGATGTGCGCGAACAAAAAATCGACACCTTGAAGGAAGCCATCCAAAGCAGTCTGACCATTCGTCTTTACGTTGAAAATAAGTATTCGTCGCACCGGACCAACAGGCTCGATAAAAAAGAACTGGCACACTTTATCGAACAGGCCATTGAAGCGACCCGATACTTAGCACCTGATCCGTACCGCAGCCTGCCCGACCCTTCGCTGTATTATACTGGCGGAGGAAAAGATTTGCAGACCGCAGACCTGTCGTATGATGATGTTGACCCGAAAACCAAAGTTGACCTGGCATTCCAGGTAGAAGCCGAAGCTTATCAAAAAGACGAACGAATCATTTCGGTGACAGCCAGTTATGCCGATTCGACCAGCAGCCGGCTGATGGTAAACAGCAATGGTTTTGAAGGAGACGCTGAATTTAGCAATTTCCGGCTCTCGGCATCGGTGTCGGTTAACGGCGGCGACGCCCGGCCCAGCGAAGGCTGGATGGAACGGGCTATTCTTTTCGACAGCTTAAAGAAAACTGAAATCGGAACGAATGCCCTGGAACGCGCGCTCCAAAAAATCGGGCAAACAAAAATCGCTTCGGGGAAATATGATATGATCCTGGAAAACAAAGCGGTGAGCCGGATTTTCAGCCCGCTGATTGATGCGCTGAACGGATACAGTATTCAGCAAAAAAATTCATTTTTGATTGACAAGATTGGACAACAGGTAGCATCCGAAAAACTGATCGTGACCGATGATCCGTTTATCGTCGGCGGTCCCGGTTCGCAGCTGTTCGATAACGAAGGGCTGGCGGCCAGAAAACGTGCGGTATTCGACCGGGGAGTACTCCGTACCTATTTTATCGATACCTACTACGCCAAAAAACTCGAAACCGAACCCACATCGGGCGAAACCACCAATTTAATTTTCGAAACCGGCGATAAAAGTTTACAAGCGTTAATCCAGTCGGTAAAAAAAGGTATCCTGGTAACCGGTTTTAACGGCGGAAACACGAATGGCTCTACCGGAGACTTTTCTTACGGGATCGATGGTTTCCTGGTTGAAAATGGTGAAATTGTCAGACCGGTTTCGGAGATGAATATCAGCGGCAATATGAAAGGGTTTTGGATGAGCCTGGCGGAAGTCGGCAACGACCCGTTTATGCTTTCAAGCTGGCAAACGCCGTCGCTGCTGTTCAGTCAGGTTGATTTTAGCGGAATATAGAAAACGATACTTAACCAAAGCAGTCGGCCTCTGAAGACGGGAATACATTTATACCGGATTTCAGAGGCCGCTTTTTCAGATGACGGCAACTGATGGTGTCCGGTTGTCAGATTCCTTCTTCCCTTAGCCGGTCCTTGGCATTTTTCATTATTTTTGTGCCCTATGAAAACCGAATCAGCACAAAAATCAATCGTGGGCGTGGGTAGTGCCCTGGTCGATATCCTGGTACATCTGGAAAATGACGACTTGTTGAACGTATTTGAACTGCCAAAAGGCAGTATGACCCTGGTAGATGCAAGCTTATCACAAAAAATACTCGATTCTACCGCCGGACTTATCCGGAGTATTGAAACCGGAGGCTCGGCAGCCAATACCATCCGGGGAATTGCCCAGCTGGGAGGGGAAACAGGTTTTATCGGCAAGATTGGTCATGATGAAATGGGCCGTTTTTTCAGCGCTGAATTCCGGGACTGGAAGATTCATCCGCATTTGTTTTTCAGCGCCATTCCAACCGGCAAAGCCGCCACCCTGATTTCGCCCGATTCGGAGCGTACTTTTGGAACCTACCTGGGCGCTGCCAGCGAATTGTCGGCTGCCGATCTGTCGCCCGATCTTTTCAAAAATTACGACTACCTGCATGTGGAAGGCTACCTGGTGTTTAACCACGGCTTAATTGAACGTATCCTGCAACTGGCCAAAGGGCAGGGCTTAAGGGTGTCGCTCGATCTGGCCAGTTTTAACGTGGTGGAAGCCAATCATGATTTTCTGCGAAAACTGATCCGCCAGTATGTGGATATTGTTTTTGCCAACGAAGAGGAAGCCCGCTCGTACACCGGGCTTGAACCCGAAGCAGCCTTAACCGAAATTGCCGCTGAATGCGAAATTGCCGTGGTTAAAATCGGGAAAGAGGGCTCCCTGATCCGTTCGGGCAACCGGTTTGTAAAAGTCGGAACCCCCCGGGTAAGCAGTGTGGATACTACTGGCGCCGGCGATGTTTATGCCTCGGGGTTTTTATATGGTTTAGCCCACGATTTTACCCTGGAACAATGCGGACAACTGGGCTCGTTACTGGCCAGCCGGGTGATTCAGGTGGACGGGGCGAAAATTCCGGATACAGACTGGCCCCTGATTTTAGCAGAGATGCAGACCATTCGCGGTTAGAATAAACCGTGAATCTGAGCGTCAATTTTATCAATCACCCCGCTCAGGTCTTCGGGGTTGTTGGTGATGTCGATTTTATCGACATTGATGATCAGCAATTTTCCTTCTTTGTAGCGGCTAATCCAGGCTTCGTATCGCTCGTTGAGCTGTTTCAGGTAATCGAGGCGGATGGAATTCTCGTATTCCCTCCCGCGTTGCTGGATCTGGTTGACCAGGGTAGGCACACTTGCCCTCAGGTAAATCAACAAATCAGGGGCTTTTACCAGCTTGCTCATCAGCTGAAAAAGGGCGGTGTAATTTTGAAAGTCGCGCGTCGACATTAAGCCCATAGCATGAAGATTGGGTGCGAAAATTTCAGCATCTTCATAAATCGTCCGGTCCTGGATCACCGTTTTGCCCGAATGCCGGATGTCCAGCACCTGACTAAAGCGGCTGTTCAGGAAGTAAATCTGCAGGTTGAACGACCACCGCTGCATATCTTCATAAAAATCGTTCAAATAGGGGTTTTCATCAACATCTTCATAATGAGGACTCCAACCATAGTGTTTCGCCAGAAGTTCAGTGAGTGTTGTTTTTCCGGCGCCAATGTTTCCTGCAACGGCAATATGCATGTCAGTCTGTTTGTTTTAATTTATGGATACAAATTTAATCAATGGAGTCCAGTTCCGGCACGGAATATTACATTCTTTTTTGAAGTTCCAGCAATTCATCCAGGTATTTCCGGTCGTTCGACAACCTCGGGATCTTGTTCTGACCACCCAGTTTCCCGCGTTGTTTCATCCATTCGTAGAACAAGCCTTTTTCTGCAATCACCAGGTGTGGCCGTTCCAGGGCCAGGTCTTTATGTCGCTTGGCTTCATAGTCCGAGTTCAGGGTCTTCAGGGTAACATCCAGGATCGAAATAAAATGTTCCGGATCGTCGGGTTCCCGGTCAAACTCAATGATCCATTGGTGGGCGCCTTTCTGGTTTTCGCCCATAAATACCGGGCCGGCCGTGTATTCGCGGATGTTGGCATTGGTGCGGCTACAGGCGATTCTTAAAGCCTCCTCGGCGTTATCGATAATTAATTCTTCGCCAAAAGCATTGATAAAATGTTTGGTGCGCCCGGTAATTTTGATTTTAAACGGGTATTTTGAGGTAAATCTGACCGTGTCGCCTACCAGGTAACGCCATAAACCACCGTTGGTGCTGATAACCAGGGCATAGTTTTTTCCCAGCTCCACTTCGGCGAGGGAAACAGCCGGCGGATTATCTTCATGAAAATTCTCCATCGGGATAAATTCGTAATAGATCCCGTAATCCAGCATTAGCAGCATGTCGTCGCTTTCCGGGTTATCCTGGATGGCGAAAAATCCTTCCGACGCGTTATAGGTTTCCATGTAATTCATTCCCGGCGAAGGAATAATTTTCCGGTATTGTTCCCGGTACGGATCAAATTTAATTCCGCCGTGGATAAATACTTCCAGGTTCGGCCATATTTCCAGGATGTTGTTTTTCCCGGTAGCTTCGAGCATACGCCTCAATAAAACCAGGTACCACGAGGGGACACCGGCCAGCGAGGTCACGTTTTCGTTGCGCGACTGCTCAATGATCTTTTCCACTTTTTTGTCAAATTCCTCGATCAGGGCCACATCGACAGGCGGGGTGCGGTAAAGTTCCGACCAAAACGGGGTGTTTTCGATCAAAATGGCCGACAGGTCGCCAAAATACGAATTGTTGTTGAAGTTGTTCACCCGGTGGCTTCCCCCCAGCGTGAGGGTTTTCCCCGACAGCACCCCCGATTCGGGATTGTTTTTCAGGTAAAGGGCAAAAACATCTTTAATCCCCCGGAAATGGACATCTTCCAACGATTGTTTGCTTACCGGGATAAACTTGCTTTTATCGTTTGTTGTTCCCGACGACTTGGCAAACCACTTGATATCTCCGGGCCACAGCAAATTTCTCTCGCCTTTCATCAGGCGTTCAATATCCGGGGCAAAATCTTCGTAACGCTGAACAGGCAAACGTTCTTTAAAAGTTTCTTCACGCAAAATCGATTTGAAATCGTATTTTAATCCCCATTCCGTGTCTTTTGCTTTCTCCAAAAGACTGAAAAATACTTCCCGCTGGACATCAAGCGGGTGTTTCTGGAATAGTTCGATTTCGTATATGCGTTTAAAATTCAGCCAGTTGATTATAGAATTAATGATCGGCATTTCTATCGTTTTAAAATACAGTTGCGACGAATTTACCTTTTTCCTCAGAATACCGGCGTATTTTCCCGATTTTTTCACACGGCGTAAAATTTAAAACAAGGCTTAGTTTGCAGAACAAAGCATAAAATATTTTCTATTTTTACTAACCAATAACCCATAAGCCGATTTCGAATGAATTATATTGATATCATCCTGGGAGTTTTACTGATTATTGCTGCCATCCGGGGATTCCGGAAGGGATTTATTATTGAGCTGGCTTCGCTGGCCGCCTTGGTGCTGGGTATTTGGGGCGCCATTCATTTTTCACACCTCACAGCCGGCTATATTGCAGATACCTTTGATTATCAATCTGCTCATCTCGGGTTAATTTCCTTTTTTATCACCTTTATTGTGATCGTGATTGTGATTCATATCCTGGGGAACGCCCTTAACCAGATTGTTGACGTTTTGGCACTCGGCTTGATCAACCACCTGGCCGGCTTGCTTTTCGGCGTGGTGAAAACGGCGGTTATTTTAAGTGTATTGTTATTTATTTTTGATCGGGCTGATGAAAACGCCCACCTGATTCCGAAAGAAGACAAAGAAAATTCGCGCGTATACGAACCGTTGAAAAACCTGGTTCCCACCTTGTTCCCTTTTCTGGATATGGAGTTGTATGATCAAATGCAACAGGAGGAAACTCTTCCCCGTGAAACTGAAAAAGTGGCTTAAAAGAGGTAGAACAGGCCTTTTTTTAACGCAGAGAGCGCCATGAAGCGCAAAGCTCGCAGAGGGATGTTCACAATGACCAATTATCCAAATTCCCTGCGATTTTCGCGGATCTTACCAAGCTTAACCGTTCATTTTTATATCTTTGCCAAAATTTTGGCGAAACCTGTTTGGTGTGCGATATAAAACAAGTCGCCCATAGCCAAACGGGCCAACATGGGAACCGGAAAGATCATTAATCCAAAATAATAAGCGATGAATTTTGTTGACGAACTTAGCTGGCGGGGCATGATCCACGATATCATGCCCGGAACGAAGGAACAACTGGATCAGGAAATAACAACGGCTTACGTGGGTATCGACCCGACAGCCGACTCATTGCATATCGGTCACCTGGTGGGCGTCATGATGCTGAAACATTTTCAGTTATCGGGCCATAAACCGCTTGCCCTGATTGGCGGCGCTACCGGTATGATTGGCGACCCATCCGGAAAATCGCAGGAGCGTAACCTGCTGGATGAAGCTACGCTGAGGCACAACCAGGCCTGCTTGAAGGCACAGTTGTCGCGCTTCCTCGATTTTGAATCGGATGCGCCCAATGCAGCCGAGTTGGTTAACAATTACGACTGGATGAAAGAATACAGTTTCCTGGAGTTCATTCGCGATATCGGGAAACACATCACGGTAAATTACATGATGTCGAAAGACAGTGTGAAAAAGCGATTGAGTGAAGAAGCCAAAACAGGCATGTCGTTTACCGAATTTTCGTACCAGCTGGTGCAGGGAACCGATTTCCTTCACCTTTACCGGACAAAAAACTGCAAACTTCAGATGGGGGGCTCCGATCAGTGGGGAAATATTACCACGGGAACTGAACTGATCCGCCGGAAAGAAGGAGGCGAAGCATTTGCGCTCACTTGTCCGCTGATTACCAAGGCCGACGGAACCAAGTTCGGGAAGACCGAATCGGGCAATGTGTGGCTGGATGCCAAGTTAACTTCGCCCTATAAATTTTACCAATTCTGGCTGAATACGTCGGATGAGGATGCAGAACGGTACATCAAAATATTCACCCTCCTGAAGAAAGACGAAGTGGAGGCTCTGGTTGCCAGGCATCAGGAAGCGCCTCACCTGCGCGAACTTCAGAAGAAACTGGCCGAAGAAGTCACCGTGATGGTCCATTCGCGGGCAGATTTCGACCTGGCAGTGGAAGCTTCGCAGATTCTGTTTGGAAGCGGAACTGCCGAAAACCTTCGCAAACTGGATGAACAAACCTTCCTGGCGGTTTTTGAGGGAGTTCCCCAGTTTCCGGTTTCCAAAAACGGGCTTGACGCGGGTATTCCCGTGGTTGACCTGCTGACCGACCAGGCTGCCGTATTCCCGTCGAAGGGCGAACTGCGCAGGGCGATTAAAGGGAACGGGCTGGGTATCAATAAAGAAAAAGTCAGCGATCAGGAACTGATCATCGACAGCAGTTACCTGATTGGCGGCAAGTATCTGCTGATCCAGAAAGGGAAGAAAAACTATTTTCTGCTGATCGCGGAATAATCCTGCTCGTTTAAATCACGAAGAATCAACCCGGCCCCAGGTGATCGCACCGAGTCAGGTTGATTCTTCTTTTTTTGGCACATACCGGTAAAAAGAATGGCCCCCGCAGCCGGGAGCCATTCATCCTATACAGGTATACTTGTGCTTATCTTTTTACACGTTCGCTGTAGCTTCGGTCGCGTGTGTCAACTTTAATCACTTCTCCGGCTTCGATAAACATGGGGACCATAATTTCGGCGCCGGTTTCCAGTGTTGCCGGTTTCAGCGCTGTTGAACTTGCCGTATTCCCTTTTTCTCCCTGAATGGTTGAGCTAATCTCCAGTTCCACAAAAGGAGGCAGTTCGGCGGTAAGCGGGGTTTCTGTTTCGGCGTGGAAGTTAATTTCAATCACCTGGCCTTCTTTCATCAGGTCGGCATTCTCAATCAGGCCATCAGCAATCGATACCTGCTCAAATGTTTCGGTGTGCATAAAATTAAAGCCCATGTCGTCTTTATACAGGTATTGATACGGACGCCGTTCAACGCGGACTGTCGTAATTTTCACGCCTGAATTAAACGTGTTTTCAATCACCTTTCCGGTTTTAATATTTTTCAGCTTTGTGCGGACAAAAGCTGCTCCTTTGCCTGGTTTTACATGTTGGAATTGTACAATGGTGTAGAGTTGATCGTTGAACTCAATAGTCATTCCGTTCTTAAAATCAGCTGTAGTTGCCATATTTGGATGTCTGTTTTAGTTTTTCGAAATTTTGCGCAAAGGTAAAAAAATCCCGATAAATAGCGCTACGGTTCGACTTTAATTCAACAAGTTAAAATTCAAGCTCGTATGGTTTATTCCCATTTTGTTCGGTATACTGTTTATACGATTTGAGTTCGCATTTCAGCGATCCAATATTCATGTCAAACTCAAGCAGTAACGGAATCCGGTTTACATCCTTGGTGATGTAGAACTTCAGTCCGTCAGATCGTTTCAGTAACTTCCCTTTATCGACATAGGGCGATACGATATGACACTCAATCTCGCCGATCTTTGTGGATATCTTTTCTGTTCCCAGGTATTTGGCCACCATGATAAACTCTTTATCGGCATGAAAAACGGGTATCTTAAATTCTTCACCTTTATCCAGCTTGTCGAGATAATGGTTGTGGCGAAGGTAAAAGAATGCCGACAGCATGTCTACCAGGTTGGGAGGTACTTTACGACCGCCCGATCGCTGACTGTAAATAGAGTCATTGTCGTGAAAAAAGAAGGCTTCGTTATAATAACGGTATTTCCTTTCCCTGATATTTCGAATCGCTTTGTAGGGTAAAAAAGTTTCCGGGTTCACCGTGCTTTCGTAAATGTCGTGAACACTAAAAAGCTTATCGGCCAGTCCTACTGTTTTTCCTTCGAGGTGATAATGAATCGACGGCTTATTTTCATAAACGGTGTTGGTGGCTTTCAATAATGCTGTACCTCCTTTTACGAACCCGTACCGGAGTTCATATTTCAATCGTTCGACCGGTTGGGCCACAGCGCCCGTTATGGAGAACAGGAAGAGGATTAAAAAAACATTTTTCATTAGCGTGTTTTTTAGTTTTCTGATAACGGATTAATTAACTCAAGGCTTTTATTGGTGTTTATCTGTTCAGGATGTTTTTTCGCGGTTTTCCGGCGATGAAATCTTTCAGATAAAAAGGTTCAAAATAAGCCAAATCTGCAAATTCTTTGTTTTCAAATGCTTTGTCCGACAGAGAACACATAAATTGTGCCGAAGTTTTTATGCCGTCAATATAAAACACATTCGGGCGCTCCATCACGTTTCGGCATTTGTCGGCCCCGTTCCCAAAAATCACCAAAAGCGTTTCTTCAGGAATTTCACGAAATGAAGACTGGTCGATCAGTTTGGCCGAAACCGGGGCAAGTTCTTCTCCCTGAGCGTTGTACAAGGCGGTATAAACTTCCATTCTCCGGGCATCAATCATGGGGCAAAATACCAGGCTGCCATTCGCCGGTAAGTTCCATAGCCCGGGTTGGGAGCTAATATGTAAACTCATGGCTTGCAGCGGGTTAATCGCGATGAGCGGGAGTTGGTTGGCATAACAAAGGCCTTTGGCCAACGATACGCCAATTCTCAGCCCGGTGTAAGATCCCGGACCCCTGCTTACTGCAACAGCCGAAAGCCGGTTAAACTCCAGCTTGTTTTTTTGCATGATCTCCTGAGCAAACACGCTCAGCAGGCGTGCATGATTTTGCCCTTCGTCGCTTTCCACGATATCGATTAACTGCCCGTTTTCCGAAAGGGCCACGCTACACACTTCTGTCGAAGATTCCAGGTTTAAAATGAATGCCATGTTCAATCTGTATTTAGACACAAAAATAAGGATATTCGCCAGATTTAGCTGCACGAAATGAACACATTGATCCGAGCTGTTCAGCTCCGGGGAATTCTTTTTCGTGAACAGCGGGTTCGTATCAAATTTTTATTAGTTTAGTCCTTGGAAATACAGGGGCTATGTACAGAACAGCAATTATTGATGACGACCAGCTTGCCAGGCGGGTTTTATCACAAATTATCAGTCAGAATTTTACCAATATCGAGATCGTTGGCGAAGCCGACTCGGTCGATTCCGGTACAAAACTGATTATTGAGGAGAATCCTGATCTCGTGTTTCTGGATATTGAAATGCCGGACGGGACCGGTTTCGACCTGATTGACAAACTTCCGGAAGTGAATTTCCGGCTGATATTTACCACCTCGTACAACGATTACGCTATCACGGCTTTTAAGTACTCGGCCTTTGATTACATTGTGAAACCGGTGCTCCCTGAAAATGTAAAATCCACCATTTCACGGATCAAGGATATCCGTTTTGTTCACGGCAAACACGAACTCGACCTCCTGCGAAACCAAATCGGGGTGAAAGAAGATAAAACCGATCCGATTATAGCCCTTCCCGAAATGAACGGTTTTGCCATCATTAAGGTGAAAGATATATTGCGTTGCGAAGGCGAACGCAATTACACCCGGGTTTATTACAAAAACGGAACATCCATCCTGATCAGCCGCACACTGCTCGAGTTTGACCAATTGCTGGTCCCACATGGGTTTTGCCGGATACACCGTTCCCATTTGGTAAACATGTCCTGCATCAGCCGTTATCTTAAAACCGATGGCGGAGTGGTTGAAACCACGGATAAATGTATCCTGAAGGTTTCGCCCAAATACAAAGATGAATTGTTAGACAAGCTGTTGTATAACCGTTTGTAAAAAAACCGGAAATCTAATACCGCCACCTGTTGGCCAGGGCAACCAGCGACAACATAACGGGCACTTCAACCAAAACCCCAACTACGGTCACCAAAGCGGCAGGCGATTGCAGCCCGAACAAGGCGATGGCCACCGCAACAGCCAACTCGAAGAAATTACTGGCTCCGATCATGGCTGCCGGCGAACAAACGGCGTGGGGCAACTTCAGCCAGCGCCCGCCAAACCAGGCCATAAAAAAGATAAAGTAGGTTTGGATCACCAGGGGGATGGCGACCAGCACAATAATCAGCGGCCGTTCGATGATTGTTGTCCCCTGAAAGGCAAATAACAGCACCAGCGTGGTCAGCAAAGCCATGATGGAAACCGGCTTGAACCGGGGCAAAAATTGTTGTTTAAACCAGGTTTCGCCTTTGGAACGAATCAAGATTTTGTGTGTCAGATAACCGGCAACCAGCGGGACAACTACAAAAATCAGGACACTGGCAACCAAGGTGCTGTAAGGGATCTGAATGTTTGTAATTCCCAGCAAAAAGCCAACAATGGGCACAAAGGCGACCAAAATAATCAGGTCGTTCACCGAAACCTGGATCAGCGTATAATTCGGATCGCCATCGGTGAGGTAACTCCACACAAAAACCATGGCGGTACAAGGAGCTGCCCCCAGTAAAATGGCTCCGGCGATGTATTCTCCGGCCTGATCGGGCGAAATAAATGCCGCGTAGAGCTTCGAAAAGAAAATCCAGGCAAAGAAGGCCATGGTAAAGGGTTTGATCAACCAGTTGATCACCACGGTCAGGATCAGTCCTTTCGGGCGTTTGCCGATATGCCTGATGCTGGAAAAATCAACCTGAAGCATCATCGGGTAAATCATCAACCAAACCAGTATGGCTACAGGGATATTCACCCTGAAAACTTCCATATGACTCAGTACCTGAATGTGATCGCCTGAAAAATGGCCGATGGTAATCCCGGCAACAATGCACAGGGCAACCCACAGGCTGAGGTACTTTTCGAAGAATCCGATTTGGCGTTTTTGATTTTTCATGGGTTACAACTGAGGTTTTATTTGTTCGACATAGAGTTTCCAAAAACCTTCCCTGATTTCGTCCCTGACGCGGATAAATTCGCTCCGGATATATTCATCGGTGCCGGTTACATGCGAAGGATCGTCAAAACCCATATGTAACCGGTTTTTTACCTTGCCAAAAAATGCCGGGCAGTTTTCATTGGCGCCGCCACAAACGGTAATTACGTAATCCCATTCCTGTTCGAGGTAAATATCAACCGGGTCGGACGTGTGATGACTGATATCGATTCCGATTTCTTTCATTACGGCAACTGCTTTCTGATTCAGTTTCCCGGAGGCCTCGGTCCCGGCCGAGCAAACCGTGATATTCGGGTCAAACGACTGCAAAAAACCATGCGCCATCTGGCTGCGGCAACTATTGCCTGTACAAAGAATTAACACATTCATTTTTATAGGATTAAATTTTAACTACTTGATCTTATTTGATTCACTTCCTTTATGACAGGAAAAATTATCCGGCAGATCAATATCGTTCAGAAACTCATCCAGCACTGCTCTCATTACTTTTAATTTTGACGGGTCCAGGCAATAATTCACTTTCACCCCGTCGATGGTTCCTTTGATCAGACCCAGTTTTTTCAGCTCTTTTAAATGCTGGTTCACGGTTGTCCTTCCCAACGGTATTTCTTCGGAAATATCGCCGGAGATGCATCCCCGCGTTTCGGCCAGGAATTTTAAAATGGCCAGCCTTGCCGGATGAGACAGGGCCTTAAAGAAACCTGCTGCATGCTGAAGCTTATTGTCAAACAATTCAATCTTTGCCTGTGTCATAACGAAATCCGTTTAATGGCGTAAAGATACGTCATAATTTGTTTCGACATAAGAATACGTCATTAAATTTTGATTAATCATTCGTGCTGTGAAGAAAACAGGAGAAACATTAATTGACTGAAACTTCTTTTACAATACTTTGCAATTTCTGAAACGTACAGGTAAATGTGTCTTTCACCCGTTCTGACAGGTAGAAATACGGAATCCAGATGGCCGCGTAAATTAGCTCCCGGGCCAGGGTTGAATAATCAGGTGTGAGTCCGAATTTTTCAGCGATAATGGCTTCGTCGAGCAGGACCCCGGCAAGGGCAAAAATACGAAAGGCAATGTACAGCGCCGGGAAACTGGATCGTTTTTGGTTCATCAGAATCAGCAGGAAAACAGCAAAAATAATCAGTGTCAGATTGAAAATCAGTTCGAAAAAGAAAGCGGGCAGGGTAGCCTGAACTGAACCTGATTGCTGGGCTACGGCGCTTTCCCATACCTGGGCGTTGAAAAAATTAATATTAAAAAGCTGGTAGGTCACGATCACCGGGGTCAGGTATAACCCAATGACCGGAATGATCAGCCACCCGGCGAATGGAAGCGGTTTGCGGAGAACCGGAGTGGTGCCAAGATCGAGCGGGTATAACATTTTCAAGCCCATGATGGCGCCCAGCGAGAACAGGATGGCGGTGATAATGGCTGCCCAGAACGGGCGGAAGTGGTCGGTGTCGGTCATTCCCCACGACAGATTAATATCACATAAATCCGACAGGTCGTTATAATTGTTAAAATAACCGGTTAGGTTTTCTGTCGGCACATGATCGGTTTTTGTATTGTACAAAAAGTGGATCCGGTAAATGTGCTTGTTGTTATCTGCTTCTGTCCGCCGGATAAACCGGAAGGCATCATTTACAATACTGTCCGTTTCGTTTTCGAGCCCGATGTTTTTGTGTTTGGGGAGGTGCAGCGAAATCGTATGTTCTACCGAAACCGGGTGAAACAGCGCCAGGGGCATCGTGCGTTCCTGGTCTTTCGAATAACTCAGGTATTCGTACAGGTTAAACGGTTCAAAAACGGCGTATAATTCCGGATTACTTTCGTCCCGTTTCTTCCAGGGAGATGAGAGATAAAACTCTTCGGTGATTTTGAAGGTATTTACCTCGGGGTAGTCCCGGTAAGTCAGCGCCGAATCGTTGACCCAGCGAACACTGTTAAAATAGGCGCTGTAAAAATTCAGGTACAGGTCCCGGATTTCATAAACAGACTTATTTTGATGACTGCTCCGTTTCGTGTTTGCCAGGTTCCCGTAATAGTTGGTGATTACCTGGTACAAAACATCCGAAGCGCTGTCGTTGAGCCAATAGTGTTCGTTGATAACAAGCCGGTCCTGGTCCTGTTCGGGTATTTCTTCCGGTTCAGCAGCAGAATCATCCACAACCAGCGCTTTGCCATACTGTGGAAAACACAGGTATTCCAGGGCGCCTTTTTGTTGCGATGTGGTCGGATCAACCCAATAGTCGGTTTCTTTCCAGCGAAACTTCACAATCACATGGTTAAAAACAAACGGCGAAGGGGAGTGGTCGTTCAACTGTTTGGTAATGGTTGTATGAACCAATGCCGGCCAGGCTTCAACCCCAATACGGCGCAACAAAACAGCCAGCAGGTACGATTTGTCTTTACAGTCGCCAAACCGTTGGTCCAGAATTTCTTTCGGATGATGCGGCTTATGGGAGAAAATGCCCATTTCCATCCCCAGATAACGAATATCGTCCTGCACAAAGCGGATCAAGCGGATGATATCTTCGTCGGTAGCCTCAAATTTCCCCTGTTTTATAAAGCGGTCAATCAGAGGGGCTTGAATATTGAAATCGAACAACTGATTTTCCCACTGCTTCACTTCCGCCCAATCTTTGAACGAGCTGATCTCGGCAGCCGGAAAAACAGTGTACCAGCCCGGGGTTTTATCATCTGTGAAAATCGGTTTTACTTCTTTCAGATGCCACTCATAACGCGTTAAATTGCCTTCCCGGCTAACCACCGGCTCGTCCGCGCCGGCAATCAGTTGGTATTGAATGTACTGATCCGAACCGACCAGGGTGCTTTTGTAAAGCTCAAAAATTTCCTGGTTGTAGGCCAGTTGATGGTTGCTGTAAATGTGTTTGCCCCAAATCGGGTTTTTGCCTTTCAGCGTGATTTCGTATTCCAGGATATCGCCAACCCGGACATCTTTTAAGATGGCCAGCGCCGACCAGCTGCCATCGTAAATTAAACGGTCGGCATTTTGCTCATTGCGCATCAGTTCAATCTGTCCGCGCTTGAGTTGGTCGATGGTTTCGTTGCCCCGGTGAATGTTTATCTTATTGATAATCAGTTTCTGATAGGACGGGTCGAAACTAAAATACAACTGCGAATTGTTTTGTACACCGTTTTCATTGTTCAGGCGAATACAGTAGCGATAATTGTATTCTTCGCTTCGTTCGTTTTCCTGCCAGTCGATCAGCAAATAACTGATTTCGCCATTCCTCGAAAAGTCACTGGAGTTTAGTTGAAAATCAATCACTTTCTTCCATGCGGGAGATCTCTCTATCGTGTAATCCGGATTAGCTGCCTGGTAGCTCTGAAGTGACAAAACCAACAACAAGCTTAACAAAAGGAAGGGCTTCATCAGGTTTTTTTGTTAAAATAATTTTTTAAATATATTCATTTTTGAGTGTAGTATAAATAATTTTTGTTCCGGAATTAAAAAAGGAGAACCGTTTAAGATTGTTCTCCTTTCAATATGACTGTTTTTATCCGTTCATGGTTTTATTTTTTCAAACAGCCCCATGAGTTTGCTTTGGTAAATTTCGGCAATCTGCGCTTCGTGTTCGCCAATGGGTTTAACCGGGATGAGGTCAGTTACTTGTTCGGGTGAAAGGCCATGGTCAAAATAAAGGTCCAGTGCGTCTTGCAAAGTTTGCCGCACAGCAGCCTTCGTTTCATCTTCTGATAGCCCCATCGGTTCGCCCAGACTAACCAGCTCTTTCCACTGGAACCAGAAATAAGTGGGTAACATAGCCGACAGCAGGGCATAAGCTTCCAACTTGGCCTCGGGCACTTCAAAAGTTGTTCCCAGGAGTTTAAGTAAGTCCAGGAGCTCACTCTTCTCAGCCGGGTTAATACCTGTTGCAAAAGTTACCGGGTTGTAGCCTTCGTTGATGTACGACGTGGCATTGGGAATCAGACGCAGAATGTTTTTAGTTTTCAGCCTGGAGGCGATTTTTTCAATATTGATTTTTGGAGCCAGTGAAATCACCAATGTGTCAGAAGAAACCATATTGGCAATTTTGTCAAGCGTTTCCATAATCATGGGCGGGTGAAGGGCAATGAAAACGGTTGGCTGACTGGCAGCTTGCTGCAAATCGCCGGTTTGGATAAAAGGGAACTGCTGCTTTAAAGCATGGAGAACTTCGGTATTCGTATCGAAAACGAGTACCGAGTCAAATTCGTGTTTCTTATTGGTAAAAGCCTGTAAGAAAATCCTGGTGATGCGACCACCTCCAATAAAACCGAGTGATTTTGTTTTCATAATTGGTGTTTTTATGGTTCTTTAAATTCGGCATGTTGATAATTAAAAAAATGCTCCGTATAAAAGTCCGGAAACCGTTGCCATCATCACCACCAAAACGACATAAACGGTCGTTTTTTTTGTGCCCATCACACCGCGGATGACCAGCATGTTGGGCAACGAAAGCGACGGTCCGGCCAGTAATAAAGCCAGAGCAGGACCTTTCCCCATGCCCGAAGCGATCAACCCCTGCAGGATAGGCACTTCGGTGAGCGTGGCAAAGTACATAAAAGCACCCACGATGGAGGCAAAAAAGTTGGCCATGACAGAATTTCCGCCTACCAGCCAGGCAATCCACTCGGAAGGAATGACCCCGGCAATACTTTGATCATCGTGCGTTGACCCGAGTAAAAACCCGGCGGTAACCACTCCGACCGCCAGCAAGGGCATAATCTGTTTGGTAAATCCCCACGACGAAAGTATCCACTCTTTGTTGTCTTCGTCTTTCTTGTCGTAAAGCGTGATCAGGCTCAATGCTGCGATGCCAACCAACATGGGTACCAGCGGACTTAATTTGGGATTAGCGATGAATGTCGTTGCCAGGAATGCTGAAAGTCCGGTAAGCAATACGGCCCCTGCCACCCATTGCCACTTGATTTTCAGAATGGAAATGAGCGACCAGGCCAGGAACAAGCTGAAGACTCCGGTGATATGCCATTTGTAATGCCAGATCAGGTACCAGGCGCTACTTGTATCTCCGTTCGACGGAGCGCCCCAGTTGGCAAAAACCAGGATCAGGATCAGGGTGAAGAAGTGAAAAGATGTTTGCCACATCGGTCGTTTTTCGGGTGGAGGAACAATGTTCATCTGCTGCTCCTTCTTCACTTTTTCCTCTTTGTGGTAGATGAGCGACATGGCCGAGCCAATGACAATACTGAAAGCCACGGCGCCAACGGTACGGGCGATACCCATTTCAACCCCCAAAATACGGGCCGTCAGGATGATGGCCAAAATATTGATGGCCGGGCCCGAGTAAAGAAAGGCGATGGCTGGTCCCAACCCTGCTCCGCGCTTATGAATACTTGAAAACAAGGGCAGAATGGTACACGAGCATACCGCCAGTATGGTTCCCGAAACGGAGGCTACCGTGTAAGCCAGCCACTTTTTTGCATTGGCTCCGAAGTATTTCAACACCGAGCCTTGACTAACGAAAACCGAAATCACACCGGCAATAAAAAAGGCCGGTAACAGGCAAAGCACCACGTGTTCGCGGGCATACCATTTTACCAGGTCGAATGTGGCAGCAATGGCGGTATTAAACCGGGCGCTTTCGATGGGCAGGAAAAATGCCAGCCCGAAAAGCGCTGAAATCCAGATCAGTATTTTTAGTTCTTTTTTAGTTTCCACAATTGTGATTGATGAGTAATCGGTGATGTTAATAGTTCGCAAAAAAACGAACAATGGGTGTAAAAAAATTAAAAAAACAAAACGACCATATAATAGATTCCAACTCCGATGAATAATACCGCCACTACCCGGCGGAACCATAGTTCGAAGGTTTTCATCTTATTATAAACGGTCCCGAGCGAACCCACTGAAAAAGCAATCAGCCAGGCAAACAGGATGACGGGAATTCCGGTGGCAAAAGCAAAAACAACGGGCAGGTATAATCCCGATACGCTGCTGACAGTCATTGGAATCAACATACCGAAATAAAGCACGCCGCTGTAAGGGCAAAAGGCCAGCGCAAACACAACTCCCAACAGTAAAACACCCCAAAACCCTTTATTGGAACGGTTTTCCATTTTCTCAGTCAACGATCCGATTCCCGGAATTTTAAAGCGGAGCACACCAAGCATAAGCAGCCCGATGAGGATGAGTAAGGGTCCCAGCAGCTTTTCGCCCCAGGTAGAAAAGAAACCCTGGAGGCTGAATTGCTCGGCGCCAAAAAAGAACAATAAGCCGATGGCCGTGTACGAAAAGGCGCGTCCGAGCGTGTAAACAAGTCCGTTGTAAAACACGGTTTTCCGGCTTTCGATATCTTTACTGATATACCCGATGGCCGTAATGTTGGTGGCCAGCGGGCAGGGACTGATGGCGGTCATCAGTCCCAGTATAAAAGCCGACAATAAGGGGAATTGTGAATTTTCCAGAAAATTTTGCAGAATCTCCATGGGCTTACTTCATTGAGTCGATCGTCGATTTCAGTTTGGCTTTAAAGTTGTCCGGGTTGGTTCGCGCGTTCAGAAAAGCGTCGTTGGTCAGGTTTTCCACTTGATCCCCCTTAACAATCAACAGGGTTTGTCCGCTGATTTTGTACTTTTTGATCAATGGATTTTTGCTGTCTTCTTCGCGGTTAATCGACTGGAAGAAAATTTTGTCTCCGTAATATTCTTTCAAGGCTTCCTTCGTAACGGTTTCAACCGCCTGGCAGGTGGCGCAGCGGCGTGTTGCATGGAAATAATAAGCTTTCACGGCGGTTTCGTCTGTTTGACCGGCGCAGCAGTTATCGGTTCCGGTTAGTTCGGCGACTTTGGTGTCGCAACATTGGGCGTTGGCCGAAAAAATACCGGCTCCCATAGTGATTAACAGTATAAAGGTCAGTTTTTTCATGATGGTGATTATTTGGTTAATAAAGATTTGATTTCGGCCACGCTGGGTACTTTCCCTTTTACCACGACTTTTCCGTCGACCACCAGGGCAGGAGTCGTCATAACCCCGTAGTTCATGATATCAACAATGTCGTCTACTTTGGTTACCGAGGCTGTGATTCCGGCTTCGGCTACTGCTTCGAGGGTTGCTTTTTCGAGCGCTTTGCACTTGGGGCAACCGGTCCCCAACACTTTAATGTCCATTTGAATGAGTTTTAAATCGTTCAGATCCATATCTGTTTTTTTAACAGGTTTCTTTATTCGCAATTCGCAAAACAACGAACGATCAGGTTAAATTTTTTTAATAGTCCAGAAATTTTTTAAATAATTCCTGCGCTTTAACCCAGTTTTCCCGGTTGATGCAATACTTAACCTTGGGCGCTTCAATCTCGCCCTGGATCAATCCGGCCTCTTTTAATTCTTTTAAATGCTGCGATAAGGTTGATTTGGCAATGGGCAGTACATCCGACAGATCGCCGCTGTAGCAGCACGACTGTTTGCTCAGCAGTTCCAACACATACATCCGCACCGGGTGCCCCATTGCTTTGGCAAAACGGGCAGCCTGAATTTGTTCCTCTGTCAATACCGTTGTTTCGTCCATGCTATTTGTTCGTAAAATCACGAACAAAGGTAAGAAGTTTTTTGGTTTGTTATCAACCAGGTGCACAAAATTCAGGAAAAGTGTTTGTCGTCCGAATAACTGTTTTGGTCTTTATTTCGGAAGAAAAGATACAGGTTCCGGCTTTCTTCGGCCATGCCCGACGGATGCTTGAGGATACCTTGTCCCTCGCCCCGCAGGCAGCCGGTTGCGATTGGCCCCGTAATCCGGCCCTTCTGTGTCCAAACAGAAAGCAGTTCATCGTCGGGTGATTCGGCATTGGATTGAGGTTCGGGGTTCCAGCTGATGGTTATTTGCCCCGGATTATCTGCCTTGCATGTGGCCGTCAGTTGCTGGGGCAGCGGCAAGGGACCGGTCGAAAAATGCAGGCGCGAATAATCGGCCAGCCCGCCGTTTTTGTCGAAAGCCCCCAGGTTCGCCTTCAGAAACAGGTTGTAGTCCGTTAGTTTTTTCGTGGCCGATAATTTCCATATCGGGTTCACCACGCTGTCGCGGACGGAATTGTAAAAAACCCGCGCCGCCTGAAACCGCTTGCGCTGTTGCAGTTGCTTTTCACTCCAACTGTCGGGCTTCCGGCGTTTGGGCAAGCTGCGTACAATCACCTCGTCGCCATGTTCTACAAATACCAGGTTGCCTATTTTCCCGCTCAGGTAGAGTCGCTCATCATAGAAAGCAAAATATTCTAAAAACGATTTCTCGGCAAGTAGAAAGCACAAGAGGATACGCCCGTAATTTTTGCTATTTTTGCTTGTCAACCTAACTCCGCCTTGATGATCCGGAATGATAAACAACTTTTCCACTTGCTGCTGACGGGAGATGAAGCTTCCTTCAAAGTTGTTTATCAGCATTTCTACCCACGACTGTATTATTTTGTGCTTGAATACCTTCCGCACCACGAGGTGGCCGAAGATGTGGTGCACGACACTTTTCTGACCTTGTGGCAGAAGAGGGCCGACTTGCAGACCGACAGCAACCTGAATGCCTACCTGTATACGCTGGCTAAAAACAACAGCCTGAAAAAACTGCGCGACGAACGCTATCGTCAAAAGCTGCTGCAGTTGCCCAGCCTTCATCCGCTGGAGCTTGAGCTGAATGCCGGCGCCCTGGTGCGGCTTGAAACTTCCGAGGGCGACTTTACCGAGATTGAGCAACTGGTGCAGGCTACCCTGGAACAGCTGTCGCCGCAATGCCGTCAGGTATTCGAGCTGAGCCGCTTTTCCCATAAGAAAAACCGCGAGATTGCCGATGAGCTGGGCCTTTCGGTCAAAACGGTGGAAGGGCACATCACCAAAGCCATCAAACTACTTAAAATAAACCTGAAAGATTATCTGCCGCTGCTGGGTTTCTTTTTCATCGGTGTTCGGTAAATTCATTCCAAAATTGTGATACCCCTATTTTTATTATGTATAAACAGGCATCGTTGATTCTTTCAAAAAAAAAATGCCAACCGGGCAAGGGTATTTCGGTTTCGGTGGATTATATAACCGAAGTACAAAACTATGGAAAAGGAAAAACGCCTCATTGAACTCATCTCCGGAAACCTGGATGCCGCGCAGCAGCAACAGGTTCTGGAAGAAATAGGGCAGGACCCTGCCTTGCGCAAAGCGTATGAAGACCTGAAAAATACCTGGGCTTTTTCGGCCTCCCAAGCGACGATGGGCAAGCGACAAATCGAAGCCTCCTATTATAAGTTCCGCCAAAAGCAGTCTGCCGGAAAGAGCCGGATGCTGAAGATTTCAATCCTGATGCGGTATGCAGCCGTCCTGCTGGTCGTTTTTGCCCTGGGCATTTACCTGGGACAACTAATCACGGGCAAGCCGGGCAGTCTTTTCGTTTCCGGATCGATGACCGCCGAAATCCGGGTGCCCAACGGCAAAAAGGCCGAACTGACCCTCCCGGATGGCTCGCGGGTGTGGCTCAATTCCGGCACCACTTTCCGTTTTCCGCAACAATTTGCCGAAAACAGCCGGGAGGTGAGTCTTGCAGGCGAGGCCTTCTTTGAGGTGGTAAAAGGAAAGGCGCCCTTCACGGTGTCATCCGTTTACGGCGACATCCGCGTTTTGGGAACTTCGTTTAACGTGAGAGCCTATGATGATCTCGATTTCCAAACTACCCTGGTAGAAGGGAAAATACAATTTCATACCGGAGACCAGGAGCAGCTTCTGGCGCCTGGCCAGCAACTTAGCCTGACAGCCAGGCGGGAACTGATCGTCGGGTCGGTGGACCCGGCAAAGGCCATCAGCTGGAAAAACGGTTTTATTTCTTTTGAAAACGAACCCTTAAGCGACGTGATGAAAAGGCTGGAACGCCATTTCGGCATACAGATTTCGCTGGATGAGCAGCTGGCCCCGATCCGGTTTACCGGGACAATTTATAACGAAACGGTGACCGAAGTTATGGCTTACATCCACATGACCAAATCCATAACTTATGCCTATGATCAAAAACAAGGAACATTAAAAATAAGCACCAATTAATCAGCAAAAAACAAAAAGACAGGATGTGCGAGATCCTGCCTTTTTTAGAATAACCTGATTCAAATCAAATTACTCACTTCAAAATGTAAAACTATGAAAAAAAAACGATGTTGTGATGACATCCTGTCATTTCTTAATTTAAACCTAAGACGCATGAAATTAACATTGGCGCTGGTTATTTTAACAGTTTTCAGCAGTTTGGCTGCCGACCTGTACTCCCAAAACACCAAACTCAGTTTGGGGTACAAAAATGAGAAAATCGTCACCCTGCTCCGCGAAATTGAAGATCAAAGCGAATTCCGCTTTTTTTATAACGAAGAAGTCGACGTGAATACAAAAGTTTCCATTGAAGTTTCGGATGCTTCGATTCAAACTGTTATGGATGAGATTTTTCGGAATAAAAACGTTAGTTATGAGATTGTTGGGCGACAAGTAATTTTACGAACAAATAACATGTTGAAGGCATCACAGCAAAAGACAGTTTCGGGTCGGGTAACCGATGTCAGCGGAGCTCCCATGCCGGGAGTGACCGTGGTGGTGAAAGGAACCAATATTGGTATAATAACCGACACCGACGGGCGCTACAATCTAGCTCAGATGTCAGCTGATGCGATTTTGGTTTTTTCGTTTGTGGGGATGAGAATGCAAGAGATCGCGGTTAATAACCAGCAAAATATTGATGTAGTCATGGTTGAAGACGCGATTGGTATTGAAGAAGTGGTGGCGATTGGTTATGGAACTCAAACAAAAGTTACCATCACTGGTTCTGTTGTATCCACTAAGGGAGAAGAACTGATAAAAAGCCAAACACCTAATGTGCTCAACTCCATTGCAGGACATTTACCCGGAGTGATTATCAACAACCGGTCAGGAGAGCCTGGAAAGGATAGTCCTGAAATATTTATCAGGGGACGAAGTACAACCGGCACAACTGATCCCCTGATTTTGATTGATGGCGTGGAAAGACCTGATTTTGGAAGGATCAATCCCAATGACATTGAAAGCATTTCGGTATTGAAAGATGCGTCTGCAGCGATCTATGGCGCTCGGGCTGCGAATGGGGTAATCCTTGTTACGACTAAAAGAGGCCAGAAGGGAGCCCCGGTGTTTAACTTTACTTTTAACCAGGGATTTGCTCAACCTACAAGAAATCCCAAGATGGCTGATTCCTATACTTTTGCCAAGGTGTATAACGAGATTGAAATTGGCGAAAACCGTTCGCCCAGATATACCGATGCTGAACTGGAAAAGTTCAGGGTGGGCAAAGAGGTGGGGTATACTACCACTGACTGGTATGATGAAATGACGCGGACTTTGACACCGCAATCCCAGGCCAACTTATCTGTTTCAGGAGGTACCGAAAAGCTGGATTACTATATCTCAGTGGGTAAGTTGGGACAGGAAGGCCACTTCAATCATGGTTCGACCAAAGTCGACCGTTATAATTTTCGCTCCAACTTATCGGTGAAGGCCTCAGATTATATTCAGGTAGGACTCGATATCGCCGGCAGACTGGATGATAAACACTACCCGGGCAACCCGGATACCCGGGGTATTTATAGCCATATGTACTTGTATCAGCCAAACTGGACCCTTTTCTGGCCTGGAACGAATTATAAAAGACCAAACCGGAGCAGTGAAAGCTTAATCAATTGGGTGAGCAATGATGGTGGTTGTCAGGATGATACGTACAAGGCGATTGAAACAAAACTTCATTTTAAGGTGGATATTCCCTGGATAAAAGGCTTATCGGTTACCGGGAGCGCCAACTATGATGCCGGGTATAACTTCGTGAAATATTTCGATTTACCCAGCTACGTGTATTATTATGACGAAGCAAGTAATACCTACACCGAAGGCCGTTCGGGTGACGGTTCAAACTTAGCTGATCTGGAGGAGCGATTTGAGCAAAGTACCACGCTGACTATGAACTCCCTGTTGAACTACAATAAGAAATTTAATGCACACAGCATCGATCTGATGGTGGGTTATGAACAAATGGAATACGATGACAATTTTCTCTCGGCCTATCGTACGGATTATCCTTCCACTGCTTTGCCGGAATTGTTTGCTGGCAGCAGCGACAAAAATAAACAAGGGAATGATGGCTCCTCTTCAAAAACGTCCAGACAAAATTATTTTGGCCGGGCCACATACGATTATTCCGGGAAATATCTTGCCCAGTTAATCTTCAGATATGACGGCTCGCCAAACTTCCCGGAAAATGAACGATGGGGCTTCTTTCCCGGAGTTTCTCTGGGCTGGCGGATTTCAGAAGAAGCATTTATGGATCGGTTCAACTTTTTGGACAACTTGAAGATTCGCGGCTCGTATGGCGAAATGGGAAACGATGCCGTTCCTCCGTTCCAGTATTTAACCAGTTATGCCTATGGCAACAACTATGTAATCGGTAACGGTGATGTTATTGGCTTGGTACAAAGCAGTGTGCCCAATCCGAATATCACCTGGGAAGTAGCCAAATCAACCAACTTTGGCTTGGATGCTTCGTTTTGGGAAGGTGCTTTAGGAATTGAATTCGATTTATTCAAAACCAAACGTTCCAATATTCTCACCAAACGTACTGCAGTCATTCCTGATTATACGGGTTTGGTTCTTCCGGACGAAAATGTAGGTATTGTGGAGAACAAGGGTTTTGAGTTGCAATTATCACATAAAAAACGTTTGAATCATTGGAGCTATCGCATTAACGGCAATCTTTCTTATGCCCGAAACAAAGTCATTTTTGCTGATGAGGCTCCTGCCGCCGAAAACTACCAATTAGCGACCGGAAGGCCCATTGGCGCTGAATTGTTTTATGATGCCGTTGGCATTTTTAGCTCACAGTCAGAGATCGATGCAACTCCGCACTTACCCGGAGCACGCCCTGGTGATATTATATACCGCGATGTGAATGGGGACAAGGAATTAAACTCACGAGATATGATCCGCATTAATGAAACGCCTACTCCTGAGATCGTTTATAGCCTCAATACTTCGGTAAAGTATAAGAATCTGGATTTATCCATCATGTTTCAGGGTCAGGAAAATGCACAAACCTATGTAAGAGAACAAGGAGCAGACAATCCTCAACCCTACTTTGCGGTAATGAGCTATAACCTGGGTAATTTTCTGGAATGGCGCGCCAACGATAGATGGTCTCCTGAAAATACGACGGCTTCCCAACCAAGAGGTTCGATTGATAATTTTAATAACAATACGCTGCAAAGCACACACTGGTTAATGAATGCCGGCTTTTTACGGTTGAAGAACCTGGAAATAGGTTATACTGTTCCCTCAGGCTTGTGCCAGAAGCTTGGCATAGACGGACTCCGAGCGTATGTAAGCAGCAACAATCTGTTTATTATCTATGACCACATGAAGGACATCGGTTTTGATCCGGAAACTTCTGACTTCTGGTATTATCCACAGCAACGGACCTTTAACGTTGGCATGAATCTAACATTTTAATCCCATCACTATGAAAAATAAATTTTTGATTATTATACTGGCGCTCTTCACCTTAATCTCGTGTGAGGATATTTTTGAGATTTCGCCGCAAGATAAAATATCTGAAAATGATGTTTGGAACGATGAAACCTTAATTCGATTGTATATGAATGCCTGTTATACCCGGGCCTATGAGCAAGGTTTGTTCCGAAATACACAGATTGGACATGCCACGGACGAGTTGCACAGTATTAAAGGCTCTGTTTACTACTATATCATTACCCGGGGCGATTTAACAGCTGATAATGTCACTACGCTTTCGTCTTATTTGAACAACTGGAAAAATGCCTATGCGCTGATCCGTGATGTAAATATCTTTTTTGAGAAGATTGATGCATCCCCTGTTTCTGAGAATACGAAGAATCTGATGAAAGGCGAAATGAAGTTTATGCGTGCATGGCTGTATGCTCAACTGATTTGGAGATACGGAGGCGTGCCAATTATTGAGCAGGTATTTGGTTTGAATGATGAATATCTGGTTACCCGTGATTCGTATGATAATTGTGTGACTTTTATCGTCAGGGAATTGGATGAAGGCATTACCTTGCTTCCCGACCAACAGACCGGAACTAACCTGGGCAAGGCTTCGGCTGATGCCGCCCGGGCGCTCAAATCGCGGGTTTTGTTGTATGCCGCCAGTCCTTTAAATAATCCATCAAACGATCAGACCAAATGGCAAAAAGCTTCAGATGCCGCAGAAGCCCTGATAAATACCCGATACAGTCTTCAAGGTGATTATCAGCAGGTGTTTTTAGCTTCTAATCAGGAAATCATTTTTGCCAAATATCATACACAGGCCAGCCAACTCGATTTGAGTCGGCAGGTTGGACGAAACGGAAACAACGGTTGGGGTTCGGATTCGCCTACCCAAAACCTGGTGGACGATTACGAAATGATCAATGGGGAACCGCCTTTTTTGGCGAATGGATCGGTGAATCCGGCTTCCGGCTATGATCCAACACATCCCTACGCGAATCGCGATCCCCGGTTTTATGCTTCCATTCTGCACGACGGTGCGCCGTGGATGGGACGTGAGACCGAAACCTTCGTGGGAGGTCTTGATTCGCGCGAAGGTCCGATTGAGGCATGGAACGGATCAATGTCTGGCTATTATCTCAAAAAATTTGTGCCAGAGAATATTCCTCCAATCGGAGGGACCATCTACCCAACATCGCCGTGGATCATGTTTCGCTATGCCGAGATTTTATTGAACTATGCTGAAGCCCAATTCATGCTTGGTTATGAAGGTGTTGCCCGGGACATTCTGAATGAAGTCAGAGGTCGTGCCGGAGTTAATATGCCTGACGTGACCGATAGCGGTGAAGCACTGAAAAAACGTATCCAGCATGAACGCCGGATTGAACTGGTTTTTGAAGGACACCGCTATTTCGATGTCCGCCGCTGGAAAACAGCTCAGGAAATCGAAACGAAAGATATTCGGGGTATCAGCATCGTGAAAGCAGCTGATGGCACCAAAGCCTACAGCACCAAAAATCTGATCACTCGTAGCTGGAATGACCGACTTTATTTGTTGCCGATTCCACGGGCAGAAATCGACCGAAGTATGGAATCTCTCACTCAGAATCCGGGATACAATTGACCTGAATTGTTCAGGCTGTCTGATTATCTTGAGATCTATTTTTCATTCAAGTAGAATCGTGGTACCTTCAGGATTCTCAGACAGCCTCAGTTTCTTGACTTTTTTACTAAACTGATGAGACTATTAGCACTCCTTTTTTTTCTAATTTTTAGCATGGGCCTTTTGGCACAAGACATTTCATTGAATACCAAATCCTGGGGTGATCAGGGAAACGGAACCTATATTAATCCGGTATTAAATGCCGATTATTCCGATCCTGATGTAGTCCGGGTGGGCAGTGACTATTATATGGTGTGTTCTGAATTTCATTTCATGGGGATGCCAGTGCTTCATTCCAAAGATTTGGTAAACTGGACCATTGTCAGCCGGATTTACGATCGGATTGACTTTGATCAGGCCTTTGACACCAACAATCGGTACTCCGGAGGAAGCTGGGCTCCATCCATCCGCTATCACAACAACAAATTTTGGGTTTACTTTTGTACCATCGATGAAGGTCTTTTCATGACTACAGCCGAGAAGGCCGAAGGTCCCTGGGAGCCATTGACTCAGGTGGTGAAAATTGACAAATGGGAAGACCCCTGCCCCTTTTGGGACGACGATGGACAAGCCTATTTGGTACGTAGCCGACATCGGGCCGGACCACTCATTATGCACAAGATGAGTCCCGATGGGAAAACCCTGCTGGATGACGGTGTCACTGTTTATACCGGCCCGGTGGCAGAAGGTCCAAAAATGCACAAACGGAATGGATACTATTACATCAGCCTTCCTGAAGGTGGTGTGGCTGAAGGTTGGCAAACCGTTCTGCGATCGAAGAGCATTTATGGCCCTTACGAGAAAAAGGTTGTGCTGGAGACAGGGTCAACTCAAATCAACGGGCCACATCAGGGATCGTTACTGGAAACTCCCCGCGGAGAGGGGTGGTTCATACATTTTCAGTTGGTACCCAAATTAGGACGGGTTGTACACTTGCAGCCCATGTACTGGGAAAACGATTGGCCGGTGATTGGTGTGGATATCGACCGCAATGGAATTGGAGAACCGGTTTATGTTTGGAAAAAACCTGATCTGGAACCTCAGCCTCAGACTTTTCCACAAACCTCCGATGATTTTAATTCCGTCCGGTTGGGTTTTCAGTGGAGCTGGAACCATAATCCGGTCGACCATAACTGGTCGCTGGAAAAGAACCCGGGAAAGTTAACCCTGGAAGCATTGTATGCACCGGAACTGTTGAAAGCCAGAAATACACTGACCCAAAAAGTGATGGGAAATGGAGGTGAAGTAACCGTTTTACTTGACGGGCACCGGTTAGTAGATGGACAAAAAGCCGGTATCTGTCTGATGTCGAAAGCTTATGCCCTGTTAGGGCTAAAAATGGAAAACGGGCAATTGTACTTGTTCACCTACATCAACGGAGAAGAAAACGCTCAGAAAGTTTCGTATTCGAAAATCTACCTGAAACTGAATATCTCAGGTGAACCCAACAAAAATCAATTTTATTACAGTCAGGACAATAAAAAATACCATCCTATTGGAGGAAAATTTCAATTACTGTTTGGTCACTGGAAAGGACCTAAAATAGGCCTTTTTAGTTTCAATGAGATAAAGAATGGAGGAACTGCCTTATTTGATGATTTTCACTATGAATTTAACTAAATATGTCGGGAGGGAGGTCAAATTCAGTCCTGTCATGTCCAGTTACTAACGTAAAAAAAGGTCTTATGAAACGAATTCCAATAATGTCAACCATATTGTTTCTGGCAAGCTTTGTTAGCGGACAGATCAAGTATCCGGATCTGTCGCCCACGATATCAGGCGATACCTGCTTCAATCAGATCTCCAATCAGTATTTTCCGGTGATGGGAGTCTGGGTTTGGAACCAACACGACTTGGAACCGGATGGTTATAAAAAATCGATTGATGATTTAAGCCAATATTCTCCTTTCAACCTGATTATCCCGTTTCTCCGGTTTCATGACAAGGAATTGCTGGATGAGCCAGTTTTCAACCAGGTAAAACTGGCCGCTGGTTATGCGGCAAAAAATAAGATCGGTCTGGTACTCGATCTGGATGTTCGCTCGGCCCGCCGGGCTTTTTGGCAACAATACCCCGACGAGTTGCAACAGATGCTCCGGCTACAGGAGGTAGAGTTAAAGCAGAAGGCTTTGACAACCATTTCTTTGAGAAGTATCAAGGATCTGAACGATCACTATTCGGGCGGCAACATCCCCAAATACAATTCGGTAGAGAGTACTCTGGTACGGGTTTATGCTTACAACAAAACAACCGAAGGTATCGAGTCCACTTCCATCCGGGATATTACCGGCACTTGTCAGCTGCTTTTTTCAGCCGAAGATTCTCTGCGGGTTCAATTGCCTGTCAGTGAAACCGATCAACAAACCCATGCATGCGTGATGGCTACGTTCACGCTTTTCTATCCTGATGTTTTTGCACCTCATTTGCTTCGATTTCAGCGTGATATATTAAAAAAGTATGCCGACTTGCCGTTGGCAGGCGCTTGCAAAGACGAATGGGGATTTCCGCCCTACTATCCG
Organism: Gaoshiqia sp. US2; assembly: GCF_059705485.1. NCBI lineage: Bacteria > Pseudomonadati > Bacteroidota > Bacteroidia > Marinilabiliales > Prolixibacteraceae > Gaoshiqia > Gaoshiqia sp. US2. The sequence continues at coordinate 663,356 of NZ_AP048550.1, forward strand.
CGATATTATGCCGAGGGTGCTGCCGACTTCTGGTATTCGGAACACCGGGCTAAAGAATATGCCCAACGCAACAGAGGACGTGAGTTGCTGGCCGATTGCCTGCTGATGGCCTTTTCTGTAAAGGGGCAGGAGCAGGATCGGCAGGTTGCTATCAACCATTTCCGACTGATGTCGTTCCAGCGAAATACTGAAGTTGAGAACGATTTTTACGATGCTGTGAAAGAATACTTTGGGCCGGATGCAGCAGTTACCGTTCACCCAACCTGGTGGCCATATCCGGATTTGAACGAGTTTAAAAAGAATGGGTTGAATTGGTGGGCAGCTAAACGCGATTGGGCACAGACCGATGAGCTGGTGCCTTTTGGGGTGCGAACCGCCTTGTGCAAAAAATGGGATAGTCCGCTGTGGTATAACATGTATTACACGGCGCGGTTGCCGGATCAGGTTTGGGGATCGGCGTTGGCTGGAGGACGAATTAATTACCTCCGCTATTATTCGCTGTATGACCCTGGAGTCATGAGGGCAGAAAGCCGGATACGCCTCTTGAATTACATCAGCAAAAGTCCTTTGGATTGTCCGGTCGCCGTTGTGTTTGGACACTCTTCGGCCATGAACTGGGCAGGCAAGGGCTTCAATGATGTTGGCATGGAGCTGGTAAATCGTTTCTGGAATAAGGGATATCCGGCCGATTTAATTCCGACCAGCGAAATAGAAAATGGAAGCCTCAAAGTGGATGAAGACGGATGGATTCGCTACGGTCCTCAGCGATACGCAGCTGTTGTGCTTTACAATCCCCAGTTTGAAGGAAAAGCCGTCTCTGATTTGTTTCAAAAAGCCAGCGGAGGGAAAACTACCATTCTTCGCATGGGAGAATGGACTTGTAATTTTGACGGAAACCCGGTAGATGCAGAAGAAAATCTACCGCTGGATATGCCGTTTGTCCCCGAGGTATCGCAGGTTTGCGACAGGGTATTTTCGGTGTTGGGCGACAGAAAAATTGAAGCCCAAACTCCGGCGACGGCCGTTCTCGACAGTAGCTTTTTTAAACTTCGAGGTTATAAGCATACCTCCTATTTCCCGGGCAATACTGGCCAATCCAGGCTGATTGACGGCACGCATCTCTTTATTGCCGGCACGCATCTGGTTAGTGGAGATCCAATTCAAGGAAACTATCAAGTTAATGGAATCGATGTATCCGTTGAAGCTGTAGGGGTAGCAGGTGTTCGATTGAATCAGCAGGGAGAACTGGTGGCGCTGGCAGCCAGTGATCTAAGCTACATTCGGGTAGGAGATTTTTCGCTCAGGTTGAAAACTCCGCTGGATATCGCCTTGTGGAAAAATCAGGACGGACACTGGGAAGGAGTGATTCAACACAACGACTTGAAACAAGTGCCGGATGTGCTAAGCGAACTGACAAATAATTGGGCTTTCCTGAAGTTACCCATGCCTCCCCCAATTAAATAACAGGAAGATTAAAATAAAGTTAATTGAATAATGAATTTTTAATTATAAAAGGCGAAAAAAGAATCATCCTGTTTCATTTTTTGGTGCTGATATTTAGTTTTACTTTTGACATGCTCCGAAAGGAGGAAAGGAAAACTAAATGGAGAGAAAGATTGACAAAATAGATGACGCTCTTTTGTGGAAGAGGATGAAGTCGGGCGATCAGGAGTCGTTTTCTCAGATCTTTAAGTTTTATTACCCCAAACTGTATACGTACGGTGTCAAGCTAATCCCTTTCCCCGATTTTGTAAGAGATCAGATACAGGACCTTTTTATTACGATCTGGCAAAACCGGGAAGGTCTTGGTGATGTGTCTAATTTAAAGGCCTATTTATTGGTTTCTTTACGCAGGAGGATTTTGATTGCAAAAAAGGCCAAGCTGAATATTAATCCCTTGGACGATATTTCAGAAGAAGATTCTCATGCTCTGGTGTTTGACCCCGATGAATTTATTGACAAAGTTTATCTGTCGGCTCATATAAAAAACAAGCTTGTCAAAAACCTGAACGCTTTGCCGGTCAGTCAGCGTGAAATCATCTTTCTCCGGTTTTATCACCGGCTGAGCTACCGTGAAATTGCTGCTATTGTCCAGATCAAGGAACAATCGATAAAAAACAACATGCCGCGGATCCTTCAAAAACTGTCGGAAGGTTTAACAGGCATTTCGGAGGAGGATATTAATGATATGGACATCATGTTGTTTAATCTTTTTTTACTCTTTCAAAAAAAATAATCCGGTTTTTTGCAGTACTACTTCCTGATTTCATACTCTTAATAAATAGACAGGGAAATTTATTAATGAAAGTATGACTGATCGCAATCATTTTAACGAACTTCTTGCCGATGAAGAATTCCAAAACGGCTTAGCTCACTTTGACTTGCTGGACGAAGCAAGCCGGAAGGCATTTATAAAACGCTATTCTGTCGGCAAAAAAGAATTTATTAAAGCGAGAACGGTTGTCGGCGGATTGAGCTTCAAAGAGACCAGGTTTTCCGAGGAAGAATTAAATTACCTGTGGGAACGGCTGGGCATAGGAACATCTGCAAATCTGCCACGTCCCAATCGGCACACCCGAACCATTATAAATTGGCTTAGTAAAATAGCTGCCATCCTGTTTATTCCGTTATTTATTGCTTCTGTCTGGTTTTTTAATAAAACCCAGCAATTAACATCTTTCAAAAATGAACAGATCGATCGGTTAGCCGGAATTTATAATACGGTTTCGGCCCCGTTGGGAGGCAGAACAAAGGCGATACTACCCGATGGTTCCGAAGTCTGGTTGAACTCGGGCAGTTCGGTTCAATACCCGATCGTGGGTGATCCGGCATTCCGGGAAGTAAAATTAAGCGGCGAAGGATTTTTCAGAGTCATAAAAGACCCTGAGAAGCCGATGCTGGTGACCGTCTCCGGGATGCAGGTGAAAGTGTACGGCACAACCTTTAACATCCGGGCCTACGAAGATGATCCTGATGTGGAAACCGCCTTGGTTGAAGGTGAGATATCCATCGTAACGTTGAACGGGAAAGGAAATCCGGCAGATACCGAATACCGGATGAAGCCGGGAGAACTGGGAAAGCTGGACAGGCAAAAAAATATGCTTGCCGTTACCAGGGCAGATCATATGGACGTGTTTACCGGTTGGATTAACGGGAAATATGTATTCCGGAACAAACCGTTTAAAGGGATATTAAACCGGCTTGAACGGTTGCATAACGTGGAATTTGTTTTGGAAGACAAAACATTGGAAGAGTACAACTTCGACGCCACTTTTGACGATCAGAACATTGACCGGATTATGGAAATATTTGCAGTATCATTACCGATAACATGGAGGTCGGTTAAAGCGGAGAAAAATAACGATGCGACATTTTCAACGAGAAAAATAATCATATCAAGAGATAACACCAGGAAGTTACAATGAACACTTAAAAATTAAAAATGCAGGAAAGAATGGCCCTCTTCCCTGCATCAGTTTAAAAGGTTTAAAACCTTAATATGAATTAAACACCTAAAATTATGGAAAAAAAACGAATGTTCTACGCCCGTAGCAGAATTATTGGCTTTGAGCAAAAAATTGGTTTGAAAATGAAACTAACACTACTGCTTTTGTTTGTGGGTTTTCTCAACCTGATGGCATCCGAGGTTTACTCGCAAATGGCAAAACTCACGATCTCATTAAAAAATGCAACGGTGGAACAAGTCCTTGCCGGTATTGAAGACAACAGTGAATTCAATTTTGTTTACAACCGCGACGTCATCGATCTGGACCGGAAAGTGGATGTTAATTACAAAGACGCAAAAGTAAATGACATCCTGGGTGATTTGTTCAAGAACACCAACGTGACCTATCGCCTGATTGACAGAACAATCGTGTTGTCGACGCTTTCGGAAACCGGATTCGTTCAGCAGTCCAAAAACGTCTCCGGTAAAGTTACCGACTCCTTCGGCGCTCCGCTTCCGGGCGTCACAGTTGTGCTGAAAGGTACGACGAATGGCACCATCACCGATTTTGAAGGGAGCTACCTGCTTTCCAATGTCAGCTCAAACGCAACGATCATATTCTCTTTTGTTGGGATGAAAACCATTGAAAAAGAAGTTGCCGGACAGTCTGTGATCAACGTATCGTTGACAGATGAAACCATTGGTTTGGAAGAGGTTGTGGCGATTGGGTATGGTACGGCCCGCAAGAGCGATTTGACCGGGGCGGTCGCAAGCGTGCAAGGCGAGAATTTATCCAAACGTTCGGCACAACAGCTTTCTACTGCCATGCAAGGACAGATGGCAGGGGTGCAGGTTACCCGTTCGTCGGGAGCGCCGGGCGCTTCGGCCACAGTGCGTATACGCGGTATCACCACGCTGTCGAACAACGATCCTTTGGTGATTGTAGATGGTGTCCCCTCATCGCTGAACGATGTGGTAGCAGCCGACGTGGAAACCATGACTGTGCTGAAAGATGCGGCCTCTGCCTCCATTTACGGTTCGCGTGCGGCGGCAGGGGTTATCCTGATCACCACCAAACGTGCCAAAGAGAACCAATTTTCGTTCGACTACAACTACGAATACGGCATTGACAAACCCACAACGCAGCCTAAGAATGGCGACGTGATTGACTGGATGAATGTTCAAAATGAAGTAAAATGGAATGATGGCGCTTCAGATCCTTATTCGCAATACTCGCAGGAAACCATTGCTTCGTGGCTCAGCAATAATGCTACCGATCCGTGGCATTATCCCAATACCGACTGGGTGGATTTGATCTTGAAAAAAACGACTTCACACGAACAACACATGCTGAGTGTTTCGGGAGGCACAGAAAAATTACGTACAAAATCCACTTTTAATTACCAGAAAGGCGACGGCTATTACCTGAATAAATCTTATGAACGTTTTGCAGGCCGTGTGAATAACGACTATAAAATAACCGATTGGCTGAGCGCCAATCTCGACCTCGACTTCTCCAAATCAACTTCAATCTCTCCGTCTCAAATCAACGCCATTTATTGGGCCTATCTGGTGGCACCCTACTACACCCCCCGATGGGAGGACGGCCGCTATGCCGACGTGAAGGACGGGGCCAACCCGCTCGCCGGCCTCGAACAGGGCGGCACGAACAACATTGATTATCACAAGTTCGGCGCCAAGGCACAATTCGACCTTACTCCGTTGAAAGGCCTTACGCTGGCAGCCATTTTAGCTCCCCGATATTCGTTCACGAAAGGCAAAAAATTCTCACGCGCCGTGCCGGTATACTACGAAAACGGTTCCACCACCTACATGCAGGCGCACAAAACGACCAACCTGGAGGAATCGCGTAACGACAATAACAGCTTCACTACCCAGTTCTACGGCAACTACCAAAAGAAACTAGGCGAACACTCGTTCAACGCCATGGCCGGTTACGAGGGTTATTCTTATAAATGGGAAGAGCTTGACGCTTCGCGTACCAACTATCTGCTCGACACCTATCCTTACCTCAACATCGGGCCCGAGGATTATCAGTATAATTCGGGCAAAGCGGGGCACAACGCCTACGAATCGGTATTCGGACGCCTGATGTATTCCTATAAAAACAAGTACATGATTCAGGGGAATGTCCGTACCGACGGCTCATCGCGTTTTTCGGAAAAATACCGTTGGGGTACTTTCTACTCCACGTCAGTAGGATGGGTTATGTCGGAAGAATCGTGGTTCAAAAACAATGTGGTTAATTACCTGAAGTTGCGCGGCTCTATCGGCCAACTTGGTAACGAGCGTATTGGTTCGGAATTTCCCTATCAGGCAGCCATTAACTTTGGCAACAGTTACATGTACGACAAATCAACATCATCTGTGACAGCCGTACAAAATGCCGCTCAGGTTTATTACGCGTTCGAGAACATCACCTGGGAAACGACGACAACCTACGGTGGCGGTCTTGATCTTCAGCTCCTCGACAGCCGTTTGCGTTTATCCGGCGATTACTATTACAAAAAGACCAGCGACATGTTACTTGTCCTCGGTTTTCCCTCCTACGCGGGATTTTCGGCGCCTCAGCAAAATGCGGGCGATATGTATACCAAAGGCTGGGATCTGGAAATAGAGTGGTCTGACAATATCGGTGATTTCTGGTACAGCATCTCGGCAAACCTGTCTGACTACCGTTCAAAAATGGGCTATCTGGGAGACAAACGTACGCTTGATGGCAACTATATATGAAAAAGGTTCATACTACTACGAGTGGTATATGTACAAGACAGATGGCCTATTCCAGACCGATGCCGACCTCTACGATGCAAACGGCAACAAATATCCTACGCTCACGGCAAATGATAAAGCGGGAAATATTAAATACATAGATACCGACGATAGCAAAACCATCAATTCCGACGATAAGATACGCCTGGGCAACTCCCAGCCTGAATACCTTTACGGAGGTAATATCGCCATGGGCTGGAAGGGGTTTGACTTCAACCTTTCGTTTCAGGGAGTAGGCCACCAACGCTCACTGTTCAATTCGGCATGGATACAGCCGCTGAAAGAACAATGGGGCGCTGTTCCGGAACTCTTACTGGACAATTACTGGAGCCAACACAATACCGAAGAGCAGAATCTCAAAGCCAAATACCCGCGCCTGACTTACACCAATACCACGAACACCTATACGGGATCGGACTATTGGCTTTTCAATGGCGCCTATTTCCGCGTAAAAAATATCACGCTGGGCTATTCGCTGCCTAAAAATTTGCTAAGCAATGTAAGAATCAAGGACCTGCGCTGCTATTTAAGTATGAATGACCTGCCGGCTATCAGCAACTATCCGAAAGGATGGGACCCTGAAGTGGGCTCATCGTCAGATTTTATATCAACATCATTCATCTTGGGTGTTAATGTCAAATTCTAAAAAATTCTATCATATGAAAAAGATATTAATAATCACCGTTATATTTTCGGCGTTCACCTTCCCGGCCTGTGTTGATCTCGACCTGAATCCCCTGTCAGAAGGATCCAGTGAAAGCTGGTATTCAACGCAACAGGAGATTGAAATGTCGGTAAACGATTATTACCGCACGGACTTTTTCCCCATCGACGACATGACTTGGGGTGACGATGTAACGGCGCGCAATACAACTTCGGTTGTACAAAACGGAACCATGACCGCTGAGAACGGCACCGTGGGCGGCCGCTGGCAAAATTACTATAAGGGTATTGCCCGTTCTTTACGCCTGTTAAACAAGATGGACGATGCCCGTGCCATGGGCGTGCCGGAGGCTAAAATTACGCAATACGAGGGTGAAGCCTGGTTTTATATGGGTTATGCTTACGGAATGCTGGCCTTCCATTGGGGTGATGCCATTCTTGACAAAGTAGGCATGACGTTGGATGAGGCTTACCAGATATCGCGTTCGCCTAAAGCTGACGTGTTAGCATACAGTTACGAGTGCCTGGACAAGGCTGCCGAGCGCCTGCCAACCAGCTACTCGGGCATACAGCGTGCCACGAAAGGCGCTGCTCTGGCATTCAAGGCGCGTATCGCCCTCAGAAACGGCGATTACGAAACGGCTGCAACGGCTGCAAAAGCTTGTATGGATCTGAATGTCTATAAACTCCACAACAATTACCGGGATTTATTTACCGCCTCATGGTCGGACGAATGGATCTTCTTCTTTCGTGGTGATGTGACACTGAAAAAGTATTACTGGGCTGCCGGTGACGTACTCAACAGCATCTCCCGTCTGGCAGGAGGATGGGGAGGACAGAAAGCTCCCTCGTATGAACTGGTATGCGCCTATCCTTGCACCGATGGTAAACCCATTGACGAGTCGCCGCTTTACAATCCCAAAGACTTCTTTGAAAACCGCGATCCGCGGATGGCCATGACCATCATGCCCTTCGCCACGGCACATAACAAAGATGTTCTTACCGGAACTTATAACCCTCAGAATTATGTATGGCTTGGCTATGAGTATTCTCCCGCTCCGGATCGTACGACTGTTTACCGGGCATCCGACGGGGCGCAGGTGAGCAATACCGATTCGAAAGCCCGTGCCGAACACGCCTCATACACCGGCTTATTGTTTAAGAAGTATATAGACAACTCTTTCCTCGAAAACGGCCGCACCGGCGCACCCGCGACCTATCCCATGTTACGTTACGGCGATGTGCTGCTGATGTATGCTGAAGCCATGATTGAGCTCAACAGGTGTACGCAGGAAGTGTTGGATCAAACCATCAATAAATTGCGGGAGAGAGCCTATGCGGGAACAGGGATTGCCTATCCGCCGGTTACTCTTGGCACACAGGGTGAGATGCGTACGATCCTTCGCACTGAACGTTTTATCGAGCTTGCCTGGGAAGGCCATCGTTATGCCGATCTGATCCGTTGGAAACTGGCCGAAAAGGTTTACAACCGGCCCAGCTATTTCCTGCGCCGCGCCTGGTCAGGTTCTACGTCATGGAATGGCAACGAGGCTTCCGTATCTGCAGAATACCGCCAACTGATACAGAACTGGAAAGATGGCAACTACCCCATCGGAGGTATCCCGCAGATTGATGGAAATGGCATCGCCGACCTGAGCGGTATGGTTACTGCAGGTTATATCGTTGTGGCAACTGAACGGAACTTCGACGCGGGACGCGACTATCTGTGGCCTGTGCCTGACGCTGACCGTTTGATTAACGAAAATCTCGATCAGAACCCGAAGTGGTAACAGCATGAACAACATGACCATTGAGCGGGCTACCCGAAGTCACCCGCTCAATATCAACGAATAACCAACCAAAACCAATAACCAGACAGTCAAAAAAAGGGTGATTCGAACTCACCCTTTTTTATAACCAATGCAAATTAGTTCTACTATGAATCATCCAAATCGAATCAGAAGGCTCCATGTTGCTACTGTTCTTGCGACACTGTTTTTTGCTGCCTGTACCGTTCAGGAGAAACAGGGCGAAATCCCTAAATCCTACAGCGGCGTTTACCCGCATCTGGCCTATTACAACAACGAAGGCGAATGCGGTACCGGGGCCGTGGTTCCCTGGGCCGACCGGCTCTGGGTGATCACTTACGGGCCTCATTTACCGCTGGGATCGTCAGACAAGCTATACGAAATCACTTCCGATTTCCAGCAAATTGTTCGCTCCGAAAGTATTGGCGGCACACCTGCCAACCGGATGATCCACCGTGAAAGCAATCAACTTTTTATTGGCCCGTATGCTATCGATTCGGCCAGAAATGTACGCGTTATTCCTTACACGGAAATGCAGGGCCGCCATACCGGAAATGCCCGTCACCTGACCGATCCTGCAAACAAGATTTATTTTGGCACGATGGAAGAAGGTTTTTATGAAGTTGATGTCAATACCCTCATTCCAACCCGGCTTTACAAAGATGGCAACAATGCGCAAGGTAAAAAAGCTATGCACGACGATACGGATGTCAATCCGCAAAATGCCACCTTACCCGGGGCACATGGCAAAGGCTTGTATTCCGGCCAGGGCGTGATGGTTTTCTCGAATAACGGCGAAGCCAGCCAGGAAGCGCTGAAAAAGTTTGACATCGAAGCCGGCGTACTGGCCGAATGGGATGGGAAAGTATGGAAAACGGTTCGCCGCAACCAGTTTGTGGAAGTCACCGGACCGGGCGGAGTTTACGGCAATGCCCATCCCGAAACCGACCCGATCTGGGCAACCGGCTGGGACCACAAATCGGTGCTTGTGGGCGTCCGGAACCCTCAAACAGGCTGGGATTTTTACCGTTTGCCCAAAGCCAGCCACAGTTACGATGGTGCACATGGTTGGAATACCGAATGGCCGCGCATCCGTAATGTTGGCACCGACGAAAAACCGGACTACCTGATGACCATGCACGGCATGTTCTGGCGTTTCCCCGCAAACTTTACGGCAGAAAACAGCGCCGGCATCCGGCCACGCTCGGCTTATCTGAAAGTGATCGGCGACTACGCCCGCTGGAATGATCAACTGGTTTTTGGTTGCGACGATTCGGCCAACAAAGAATTCCTGAACAAACGCAAAGCAAAAGGAAACATTGAAGGACCGGGACAATCCAATTCGAACCTGTGGTTTACTTCTTTCGAAAAACCCGACGAGTTGGGGCCTGCAACCGCAGAAGGTGCCGTATGGATTTCCGAAGAAATCAAAGCCAATCAACCCTCTGAACCTTTTCTTTTTGCCGGCTGGGACATCCGTTCAGCCTGGATGAATAACGAAGGAAAATCTGCTGTTACCTTCACTTTTGAAGTGGACAATGCAGGAAACGGAACCTGGACCGCATTGAAATCAATAAAAGTGGATGCAGGAAAAAGTGTGGATGTTCCATTTGAAAATACCGAATCAGGTGAATGGGTACGCGTAGTCGCCGATAAAGCCATCAAAGCCACCGTTCATTTTTATTATGCTGATAAAGACAACCGGAATACAACCGCGGATGCCCTGTTTACAGGACTTACCGATATCAGCGAAAGTTCGGCGAATGCCGGCTTATTGTGGGGCTTGGGCGACAACCGCCGCGCGTTGGGAATCCTGGCGGGAACAGTTTCTGACGATAAATTTGAAGAAACCGGATATTATGAATTGGATTCGGCCATGAACCTCGTGAAAAAAGAAGACCCGGAAACAGTGGCATTTATTCGCGAAAAATTTGCCATTCCTCAAAATGTGGTCACCATTGATGAGGCATCCGTTTTGGTGGTTGACGATTTGGGACGCCGCTGGCGGCTGCCAAAAGGCAATTCGAAGTTTGCCGCCCTCACCGGTAAAGGCCTGCTTCGCATCTGCCGCGAAGTCGCCACCGAACGCGACCTGTTCAACTGCGCCGGTACTTTTTACGAGTTGCCTGCCGAAAATGCGGATGGTTATGCCAAAATTCGCCCGGTTGCTTCGCACGATTTCCGCATATACGATTATGCATCCTACCGCGGATTGCTTGTTATGACCGGGCTACAGACTGAATTACCCAAAAATGATGAGCACATCGTCCGGTCTGAAGACGGGAAAGCCGCAATTTGGGCGGGTGTCATCGACGACCTTTGGAAAATGGGAAAACCCGTTGGCGAAGGCGGTCCCTGGAAAGACGCTGATGTAAAAGCGAATGAGCCATCGGATGCCTACCTGATTGGTTTTTATGACAAAAGAAGTCTGAAACTTTCACACCATTCGAAAGAACCTGTAACCTTCAAAATTGAAGTGGAACCCATCGGGCATGGGCCCTGGATGCTTTATCAGGAAGTGACTATTAGGTCTGGCGAAACTTTTGAATACAATTTCCCGGAAACCTTCCAGTCGCGGTGGATCCGGTTTGTTGTCAACAGGGATTGTCAAGTAACGGCCTGGTTGAAATATGAATAAAATGAAAACTCAATTACTACTTATACTACCTCTTTTTTTGATGTCGTTGCTTTTGAAGGGACAGGAAGCAAAGTGCCCGCAAAATTTTAGCGGGGTGGTCCCTTCTTTGGCAATGACGGCCAACCATTACCCGCGTACCGAAGCAGGAGTTGGCGCGCTGATGCCGTGGGCTAACCGGCTTTGGGCAATTACTTACGTCGCCCATCTCTCTCCTACCGGCAGCGGCACAGGCCTTTATGAAATTGATGAAAGCCTTCAGCTTAAGAAAAATCCGGCCAGTGTGGTGGGAACTTATGCCAACCGGATCATCCATACACAAAGCATGCAACTGGCAATCGGCCCGTACCTCATTGACACGCTCGGCCATGTTCGCCTGATCAAAGAATTTACACAACATCGGTTGGCTGCAACCATGACGCACCTGACTGACCCGGAAAACAAACTGTACTACCTGGCTATGGAAGGTGAGTTTTTTGAAGTGGATGTTCATAGCATGGAAGTGAAACAGTTGTTTCAGTTGATGGAAGAACTGAAAGAACCCAAAGGTTCAAAACCTCATTTTAAAAGCGGGTACACAGCACACGGACGGGTTGTCGTCTGCAACAACAGCTACAATACCAAAGATTTTAACGGCGAATGGCAGGCGGGGCGTCTGGCTGAATGGGATGGGAAAGGCGAATGGAATATTTTGGAAAAAACCGCTTTTACGGAAGTGTGGGCGGCCGGGTCTTTCGGACAACCGATGATTGCTACCGGATGGGACCATATCTCGGCGATCATGCGGGTTTTTGTCAACGGCGAATGGAAAAGCTACCGGATTCCAAAGGGTAGCCGGACCTTCGACGAAACCAGTTGCACCGAATGGATGCGGGTGCGCGAAATCGAAACCGAACGGGCCATGATGGACTGCCACGGAATTTTTTATGAAGTCGGCATGCACTCATACGGCAACCAACTTTGGGCGATCAAACCAATTTCCAGTCATTTACGGGTAATTCCCGATTTTTGCTCATGGCGCGGCATGTTGGTTTTTGGCGGAAACCAGGCCACCCCGATGAAATTTGGCCCACAGGACTGCAACCCGCTGGCGGGGCAACCACAGGCAGGTTTGTGGTTCGGCAAAACCGATGATCTTTGGAACTTTGGCAAACCTAAAGGTTTTGGCGGCGTATGGTACCAAAGCCCTGTTCGCGCGAATGAACTTTCTGACCCGTACCTGATGTACGGCTTCGATAAAAAGTCGGTGCATTTATATCACGATTCCAACGAAACGGTTGAATTTACCGTTCAAACCGATTTTATGGGCAACGGGGATTTCCGGGACTATAAAACCATTGCGGTCAAACCCGGAGAATATGTGAACTATGAATTTCCGGATGCTTATTCTGCAATCTGGATGCGCTTTAAAATCAACAGCAACTGCAAAGCAACGGCTATCGTTAATTATGATTGAATCAACCTAAAATATGATGAAGAAGACTTTATTAATCACAATTTTTTTGACTGTATGGCTCGGTGCCATTTATGCGCAATCCCTATTCATCGAAGCTGAAAACTTTTCCGACAAAGGCGGTTGGTCGGTTGACCAGCAGTTTATGGACCTGATGGGCTCGTCCTACCTGCTTGCCCACGGTATGGGAGTTCCGGTGGCCGATGCCGAAACAACGGCTGAATTTCCATCAACCGGCGAGTACCAGGTATTTGTGCGAACCTTTAACTGGACAGCGCCCTGGTTCGACGGGGAAGGCCCCGGAAAGTTTGAGTTGTTGGTCAACGGGCAAAGCACCGGCCCGGTGTTGGGGAATTCCGGCTCCGAATGGCTGTGGCAAAATGCCGGGAAAGTGAACATCGCCAACCAAAAAGCGACGGTTTCCCTGCACGACCTGACCGGCTTTAACGGCCGGGTGGACGCCATCTTTTTTACCAAAGAAAAGACCCCGCCACCAAATGAATTGGCCGCACTTGAAAAATTCAGAAAAAAACAATTGGGCATCCCCAAAAAACCTGAAAAAGCAGGCGAATTTGATTTGGTTGTAGTTGGCGGCGGTGTTGCCGGCACAACAGCAGCCATTTCGGCTGCCCGGCTCGGGCTGAAAGTGGCGCTGATCCAGGACCGTCCCGTGTTGGGCGGGAACAACAGCTCCGAAGTGCGCGTGCACCTGGGTGGTCGCATCAATGTGGAGCCTTTTCCGGCTTTGGGAGACGTGGTGAAGGAGATCGGCCCGTCGAAAGGCGGAAATGCCCAGCCGGCTGAATATTACGAAGATGAAAAAAAGACGGAGATGGTGCTCGCCGAAGAAAACATTTTGCTGTTCACCAACTACCGAGCTTTCGCCGTGAAAAAGAAAGGCTCGCGTATTGCCGAAGTGACCGCACGCCATATTGAAACAGCGAAAGAAACGGCGTTTTCGGCCCCGCTGTTTGCCGATTGCACCGGCGACGGCACCATCGGGTTCCTGGCGGGCGCCGACTTTCATATGGGCCGCGAAGGGAAAGATGAATTCGGCGAAGCTACCGCCCCCGAAAAAGCCGACAAAATGACGATGGGTTCGTCGGTACAGTGGTATTCCCTCAAGAATGAAAAGGAAAGCGCTTTCCCGGAATTCAGTTACGGGGTTGAGTTTAACGAAGAAAATGCGCAGAAAGTGACTATGGGCGAATGGACCTGGGAAACCGGCATGAACTTCGACCAGATCAACGACTTCGAACGGGTCCGCGACTATGGCTTGCTGGTGGTCTATTCCAACTGGTCGTTCCTGAAAAACCACAGTTCGGTAAAAGAGGACTATAAAAACCGCGAACTGGAGTGGGTGGCTTACATTGCCGGTAAACGCGAATCGCGCCGGCTGCTTGGCGACTTCATTTTGAAAGAGCAGGACCTGACCAATTACGTGCTATATCCCGATGCGTCGGCGCCAACATCGTGGACCATCGACCTGCACTACCCGGACCCGAAAAATTCAGAACATTTCCCGGGCAATGAGTTTAAATCCATCGCGGTACACAAACCCATTCACCTGTACCCGATCCCTTACCGCTGTTTTTATTCGCGCAATGTCGATAACCTGTTTATGGCCGGAAGGAATATCAGCGTAACGCATGTGGCGCTCGGAACCGTGCGCGTGATGCGCACCACCGGGATTATGGGCGAAGTGGTGGGAATGGCCGCCTCGGTTGCCGCAAAGCACAACACCAACCCGCGCGGCGTTTACCAAAATCATTTGGATGAATTGAACGCCCTGATGGAAAAGGGAGTTGGAAAATACGATGCCGAAAACATGCAAAAGTACAACGAAGGCAGTACGTTGGGGCCGAAATAAAAAATGATTAGTAACTTTTTAGCGATATTAGATAACCGGGTGTACCATGCAAAAAATATCCTTTAATATTCCGGTGCGCTGCACCATTTTTCTTTGTTCTGATATGTGGCAATCAATTGGGGCAAAAGCGGCAGGGCCGCGCTAATATTTGTAGTAGATAAAGAGGGAGAATTATTTCACCCGGGGAATTAAAATTTCACCGGGTGAAAATTTGTTTTAACGATGGCATTCAGAAATAAAAATTACCTAAAAGGATTGACGGCGGTTATTTTCCTGGTGTTTGCCGGGTTCACGGAAATTCCGCCGGGTTTTCGGCAAGCCGGTTTCAGGGATATGGAAGGCAACCGCATCGTTCATCATTTTGAAAACGAAGCCGATTCGCTTTCAGGCACCGGGATTATTGAACTCCTGGACAAAAACGGACTACCGGTCTGGTTTGGCCGGGAATTTCATAAAGATGTCTGCATGACCGGTGAATGTAAGATGATCCGCCTGACTTTGTATTGGGATGGCGCCGGGAATTACCTGGGGATGGAAATCCCGGAAGAAGAACCGTTGACCAAATCGGACCACACCGAATTTGATGCGCCCGACTATCAAAAGCTGGATGCCATCCTGCGCGATACTGCCTCCATCCTTAAAGCGTTAAAATTGGAGGATTTGATTGCAGCGCCCGACTCGGTCGATCTTTACCAAGCTTACGAAGTGGACGGCTATACCGCGGCCACCCAGCCGGCCCTTGCCGAAGTAGTTGTAAAAGACGCCGTTTACACCTGCCACACGCTTTGGCACACGGTTTACGGGCCCACGCAAAAAGAAATTCACAACATCCTGGAGGAACGTCTGAGCGAAGAATACCTTTTGATGATGTTTGAAAGCCAAAATCCAAAGTACATTGAATGGGCCATCCACCGCATTGACAAACATCCCCGATATCATAATGATTTATATCCCCGGATTATCCGGTATATCAGATCAGAGAATGCTGTAATCTCGAAACAGGCGCTTCAATACTTCCAGGGGTTCAGACTGGAAGACATACAAATACAGAAACAATTGGTTGAATTGATGCCTGATTTACCGCCGCAAAAAAAGAATGACCTTATCTGGAGCTTCATCGAGCTTGGGCAGGTAAGTGAAGACGTGGTACTTGGCTTATTGAAACTGTTTCAACAACAACGGATTGGGATTGGGTCGCTTAATTTAATTTACCGCCTTGTTCTTCCGGAATATTTGATTGAAAATAACCAGATTCTGAAGGTCGTCCAGGATCTTTCGGAGCATGAAGACGCCTATGTCCGTATTTTGACAGCCAGACTACTCAACACGAAAACAAGTGTGGAAATAAATAAGAAACGGTGAATCGATGGTTTTTCATCATTCAACCGCCGGGTTCGCAATTGCCTATTCAAACCGGTGGTGGATGTTTAGCTCCGAAAATCTGCCGGTAGCGGGCGAAGTGCCTTCAACAAATAAGCCGGCGCGCATGGCGACTCCCCATTGTGGCAGGAACTTTCCGTCAACCGTGTACTCGTCTGCAATTTTAACCGGAACCCACGATTCATGGTCATGCGACCAAAAGAACTGGTAATAACGTCCGTTCAAAACCTCCACTTTCAGGAAGAAAGGCATAGCTTGCTCTAACTTTACAGTTGCCAGTTCCGACCGGATCCCGTTTTCCGATTTAAATAAGGTTAAACCCCCGGCCTGACCGGGAAAAGCCAGAAAGTTGCGCTGATTCCCGTAAATGCAAATCCCTTTTTTCGCGGCTGATTGGTTAGACAGTTCCGTTTTTAACACATAGTTTCCCGCCTGCGGGCGGAATCCCAGAAAGGCGATTCCTTCGGTTGCCGAAGACAGAACCAACTCTCCGTCTTCGAGCCGGTAGTTTGGCCGGGGCAGGTTCAAATCCCACTGCCAAAGTTTGTCGCTTTTGGCCGATGAAAAATCATCGTCATAAGCGGTTTGCCGGAGTTGTTGTGTGCCGGGAAACGGAACCTGCGCTTGAATCGAGGGACTTGATCCGTTTTTAAATTTCGGCCATTGGCTTTGCTCGTCCCACACCAACTCGTCGAGCATGGCCTGGCGGCCAATGTATTCGAAATCGGTGGCATGATAAGCATGATACAGGTAGAAATAACGACCGTCAGGCGTTGTCACCAGGGTTCCGTGGCCGGTGCAGCGCCACTCATCGCCGCCTTGCATGATCGGGTCGGGGAGTTGTTCCCACGGGCCTTTCAGGCTCCTGGCGCGCGAAACCATAACCCGGTAATCGCAACGGTTGTCGCAACAACCGCCGACCGAGTACAGGTGATAGTAATACGCGCCGTGTTTCACCAGGCACTGTCCTTCGTCTCCTGCCCCCTGCCATCCTTTGGAGTGGTCGGTCAGGGTCAAATGTTCCCCTTTCAGTTTTAAACCATCGTCGCTCAATTCGGAACACAAAATTTCAATTGGCCTTTCCGGGGCTAAGCCGTGAGCTTTCCACGAAATGTAATTTTTCCCGTTTTCATCCTGAAAAATAAAGGCATCAATGGCTTCATTTCCCCATTCGATGATGATCCCGTGATCGGTAAAACCTTTATGAATATCTTTTGTTGTGCCTACCCCGATGCACGAAACGCGGTCGCCCCGGCGTTTTGCCGTGTAATAAACAAAGAAAGTTCCGTCCTTGTAATACAATTCGGGCGCCCAAAAGCTGTCGGAAGTCCACGACGGAAGTTCATTGAAAATATGCCCGATCTGTTTCCAGTTAATTAGATCGGTTGACTCGTACAACGGATAATTTGGCGCAAAATCGGAGCTGGTTCCCGCGGCATAATAGTTATTTCCGACCCGGATCACGGTCGGATCGGGGAGGTCGCCCGCGATTACCGGGTTTTTATACGTATGGATTGACTGGGCTTCTGCGCCTTGACAGCACAGCAAAAAAACCGAAAGGGCAAACATGAAATTTCTCATCGATAATTGGTTTAGATTAGGGAAAACACAGGTAATTTTAGTTTTTAAAATGCAACACCACTTTCACCGGAAAATGATCGGACGGGGTGCGTGCCACATATTTCCGAAGAGACACTTCCTGCGGGAAATTTCCTGATTTTTCCGATTTACTTTCTGCAATCTCTGTCCGGTAGGTATCGGTTAAAACACCGTAACGTTTGACCGAAAAAGCAGGACTGACAAACACATGGTCAATCCGGCTGTCTGTTTTCATATCGGGTTTAAAATCATTAAACGTGCCGTTTAACGCGTATCTTATTTCAGCAACTTCATAGGAGTCATTCAGCAAATCCGATTCTTCCAAAACAGCATAGTTGGCGCTGTGCTGATCAACATTGAAGTCGCCTGTTAAAATTACCGGTTTGTTATCGCACATTTCGGTTATTTTTTTCAAGACCAGTTTGGCGCTGTTTTTCCGGGCTTCCACTCCAATGTGGTCCATGTGCAAATTGAAAAGGAAAAACTCGAAACCGCTTTGGAGGTCTTTAAACCTGGCCCAGGTGCAAATCCGCGGTAAGGCGGCATCCCAGCCTTTGTTGGGCCGGTCGGTAATTTCCGACAACCAAAAATGACCCGATTCCAATGCGTCGAACTTGTCTTTTTGATAGAAAATCGGTGCATATTCTCCTTTTGTTTTTCCGTCGTCGCGGCCAACGCCGGTATAATCGTAGGCCGGAAGGCCGGCGAGCAGGTCCAGTAACTGGTCGTGCAGGACTTCCTGGGCCCCGAAAACCTCGAAATTGTTAAACCGGATTAAATCGCAAATGACCGGACAACGCTGTTTCCAGCCGTTTCCGTTCACCGAGTCGGAAGAATTGTGGTAACGAATATTAAAAGATGCCACCGTTAGCTCTCCGGCTTTTGTTAACTGGGTTCCGGCAAGAATAAACACCAGGAACACCCATAGAATCCGCTTCATATTATTTTATTTCTATTGAAAAAATCATTCAAATCACGACCTTGCTCAGGGACTATTTTTCTCCGGAAAATGAATACGGAAAATCTTTTTTGTCCACTCCCCTGTTTTTATTCGGAACCAAACTCATGTTGAAATTGATCTCTGCCCCTTTCATCAAGTCTTCGTGAGTCAGGTAATTTTTCGTGTATTTTTTTCCGTTCAGTTTCATGTCTGAAATGTAACGGTTTTCCTTTGAATTGTTATCCGCTTTGATGATGATCTTTTTCCCGTTTTCCAGTTCAACAGTTACCGATTTGAAAAGAGGAGACCCTAAAATATACTCGTTGCTTCCCGGACATACCGGGTAAAAACCCAGGGCCGAGAAAACATACCAGGCCGAAGTTTGCCCGTTATCTTCATCGCCGCAATAACCGTCGGGGGTTGCCGCGTACAGTTTGTGCATGATTTCGCGCGCCCAATATTGCGATTTCCAGGGCTCGCCGGCATAGTTATACAGGTAAACCATGTGCTGAATTGGCTGATTCCCGTGCGCGTACTGGCCCATATCCATCACCTGCATCTCGCGCATTTCGTGAATCATCGAACGGCTTTTCATCCCTTTCGATCCGGGAATGATAAACACCGAATCGAGCATGTTTACAAATTCTTTTTTCCCGCCCATCAGGTCGATCAGTCCCTGCGGATCATGAAATACCGACCAGGAGTAGTGCCAGCTGTTTCCTTCGGTGAAATCGCGGCTCCAGTCGGTGGGTTCAAAAGAATCGGAGAAAGAACCGTCGGTAGCCCTGCCGGCCATCAATTTTCGCTTTGGATTGTATAAATTTTTGTAATTCATGGCTCGATGCGCATAAATTTCAATCTCGCTCTTCGGTTTGTTCAGCGCTTTCCCCAGGCGATAGATCGTCCAGTCGTCGTAGGCGTATTCCAGTGTCCGTGCAACATTCTGGCTGATTTTTATATCGTTGGGGATATAACCGTATTGGTTGTATGGCTCGTAGCCCGTTCTTCCCGAAGCAGCAACCGTTGGATGCACCTGGTTGGCTCCGTGTTTCAAGGCTTCCCACAAGGTTTCGATGTCGTATCCGCGCAAACCTTTCAGGTAAGCATCGGCTACCACCGAAGCCGAGTTGTTTCCTACCATGATGTTGCGGTGCCCCGGACTGGCCCATTCCGGGAGGAACCCGCTTTCTTTGTAAGCATTAACCAGGCCCTCCTGCATTTTTTGGTTTTCTGAAGGATAGATAAAATTGAGGAAAGGAAACAAGCAGCGGAAGGTGTCCCAAAATCCGGTATCGGTAAAGAGGTAGCCCGGCAGGATCTTACCATTGTACGGACTGTAGTGAATGATATTTCCCCCGGCATCGATCTCCGAAAGGTTCCGCGGAAATAAAACGGTACGATACAAGTTGGAATAGAAAGTCCGCAGGTTGTCGATGTTATCGTCTTCTACGTTGATCTTTCCCAATACTTCGTTCCAACGCGCTTTTCCTTTTTCGGCAATTTCGTCAAACCCGGCGCTACCCAACTCCTTTAAATTCAGCATGGCCTGCTCTTCGCTGATAAACGACGAAGCGACCCGCGCATGTACCTGTTCGTTGCGGGTAGTTGAAAAGCCAATGATTGCGCCGGCGTGGTTGCCTTTAAATTCGCTTTCGTCACGGGAAATTTCACCGTCTTTAACGGCTGCGAAGTAGGTAAATGGCTTGTCGAACAGGATGACAAAGTAGTTCTTGAAATTATCGGGCACCCCGCCGCTGTTTCGGGTGGTGTAACCTA
Organism: Gaoshiqia sp. US2; assembly: GCF_059705485.1. Classification (NCBI taxonomy): domain Bacteria; kingdom Pseudomonadati; phylum Bacteroidota; class Bacteroidia; order Marinilabiliales; family Prolixibacteraceae; genus Gaoshiqia; species Gaoshiqia sp. US2. The sequence goes on from NZ_AP048550.1 coordinate 683,718, forward strand.
CAATTTTATTTTCTTCGGGGATGATCCGGATGTACGATCCACGGTCGAAAGCATCGGTGACAACGAACGAGTTTTTGCTTTCGGGGAAGGTAAAGCGAAAGATGGCCGCACGTTCGGTTGGCGTTATCTCGGTTGTTACATCAAAATCGGCTAGGTAAACGCTGTAATAATGCGGTTTGGCGGTTCCGGCTTTGTGCGAAAACCAGCTTGCCCGTTCGTCTTCGTGAAAGACGGGTTCGCCGGTAAGCGGCATGATCGAAAACTGACCATAATCGTTCATCCAGGGGCTGGGCTGGTGGGTTTGTTTAAATCCCCTGATTTTATCGGCGGTATAGGTGTACATCCAGCCGTCGCCCATTTTACCGGTTTGCGGCGACCAGAAGTTCATTCCCCAGGGTAATGCCGTTGCGGGATAGGTGTTTCCTGTTGAAAGTTCGTACTTCGAAAGCGTACCGACTAAGGTACTCACATAATCAACCGGACCGGAAGTTTGCGCGTTCACTGTCAAAACAACATTCAACAAAAACAACGCGCCTAAAAATCCTGTTTTTTTAATCATCTCTGTTTATTTTTATTACCAGTTTAAACTTTTTGGGCTTTTTACCACAAATTGCATGGTTCATGGGAGCCGTTTTCCATATACTTCAAATTCTCCGATCCGGGCGGTGCCATCTTGCCCCGCATCTAAAATATTCAAACGAACATACCTTGCTGTAGCCGGAACAATATCAATATCAGTAATATGGTCTTTATTATTTTTGATTTGACTGACTGTTTGCCAAGTTATTCCATCGGCGCTAAGTTCTATTCGAAATGACCGGGTATTCCATGTAGGGTTCATCCCGTCTGTTCCTGCGTGCCGGATGAGATACCTGTTGATCAGAAAGGTATCTTTAAAATCAAATTGGATCCACTTTTCTCCGTTTCCTGACGAAATCCATTTGTGTTCTCCGGAAGGAGTACCATCTGCAGCAAAAGATGCGTTTGTAGCTGTTTTGCTCGAAGTTACTGTCATTTCAGGCGAAAGCGTCAGGTTAAAATCATGTTGGTTGCTTTCGTTGTAGAGATTAAAAAAGTGATCACCCCTACAAATCACGATATTTCCCGGCGACAGTTTTTCCAGTTTTTCTTTTAATAAAACAATGTTTTCGGGCCCCATCTTCCACGATTCTCCTTGGGCTGCCAGAAACAGGGGTTTTGATCCGTCGAAAGCCTGTATCTTTTTTGCCCATCTGACATAAATATCGTCGATATGGCTCGCGTAGCACGGGTGGTTTGGTATAAAAGCCAGTTTATTTTGCTTGACAATCGTTTGGAGCGGCTCAGAACGCTCCCAATCTTCGAGTGTTACACCGTAAAGGTATCGACAATTTGCTGTGTATGTTTCCATTTGTTGTTCGTTGATCTCGTCCCAGATTGTGATGACCCTCAGCCCGCTTTTTTCGAGGTATTGTTGCGTGAACCGGGTGTAAGCTTCGATGTGTTCTGGCCTGGTCATATTCCATAGTTGATTATGCGCGTCATAAATGAGCGTATATCCAAGTCCGGATGGTCCCGATGCAAAGAAATCGTTTGGAGTGGCTGTGGCATAATAATAATTCAATATCCCCGGCCCCATGTCTGCCAGTCCCGGACTTACGGTCCAGTTAATTGGGACGGATCCGCGATTTTTGTTGTCCCACAATTCAGACATGGCATGTTGACAATATTGAACGTTGTCTCCATCGCTTAGGAAAATAGCCAGATAAATTTTATTTTCCAGTTTTGGTTTTTTAGGGACAACAGGGAGTTGAATCCGGTTTGACCCTCCCGCGTAAATGGTCGTATTTTCGTAAAAATCTGATGGAATGGTTGAGATACCAAAAGATGTCCCGATACCAATACCTGAACGTTCTTCGGCCCACCATCCTATTATAATACTTTCTCCGGCTTTCATATCTCCCAAGAAATTCCGAAGCACATCGGCTTCATCGTTTTTCCGGGGATCTAACCAAACAAAAGCAGATTTGGTTGCTACCCCAATGTCGCGGATATAGCCCGAATGCCGGGGATTTGAACTCACCAACAGCCTTTTTGTACATTGATGCCAATAATTGTCATAAAGATATTGATAAATTTCAGCAGGAGCAGTACTTGTCAGGCTGGTCAAATCGGCTAAAACAGGAAAGTTAAACCCTCTTGTTTTCAGGTTATTCCAATCAGAGGGAGTAACAGGAAGAGCGTTTTTTAATCCACCAAGCGTTGAGGCCAGATTTAGGTAATGGATGCTTTTCTCCCGATCGTACAGAACAATGCCTGAAACTTCATGTTGGTACTTCTGCAATAAACCCCATGCATCTGACCACTCGTTGATCGTTAAGTTCAGATTATTTGGCCATTTGTATTTTCCCTCTCTTTCTTCATCAAACAAAATTATACGAGGTTTATTTTTATTCACTAATCCTTGTAATGTAGAGAACATAGCCTTTTCGGAAGGGGATAGGGATGCTTTGTGCAGATCCAATCCATCGAGTGTATCAACGAGACTGGCAAACTGAGGCAGGGCTTGCCCGATTGGCCAAGAGATGCCCCTTTCAAATTTATGGGGCTCAGACAATTTAACTGGCTTGTTCTTAGCTTTCCCACTGATTGATGTGAAAGATATAGACATCGTTATCAGAGAGAACAAACAAAGTATCGTGCGGATATTTTTAGTTTTCATCAGAAAAAATCAATTGTTAGACAAAGAAAAAGGCAAATCTTTTGACTCGGTTCCGCGCGATTTATTTGGCTGATTCCCCATTTCCAGTTTCATAAGCCCGCCAGTCACAATCTCCTGATAACGAATAAAATTACGGTTGTGATTTTCGCCATTCAGTTTGGACGATTGGATATACACATTTTCCCTGTTATTGTTGTTTGCTTCGATGGTAAATTGTTTTCCGTCTTCGAGGGTGATTGTTGCTTTTTGAAAGACAGGGCTTCCTAAAACATATTCATCGGTTCCCGGGCAAACGCTGTAAAAGCCCAACGCGCTTAACACATACCACGACGAAGTTTGCCCCTGGTCTTCATCGCCAGGATAACCGTTTTCGGTGGCATTGTATAACTTATCCATTACGGTGCGTGCCCATCTTTGAGCTTTCCAAGGGACACCGGCGTAATTATACAGGTAAATCATGTGTTGAATGGGTTGATTGCCATGAGCATATTGGCCCATGTTGGCCATTTCCATTTCAGTCATTTCGTGAATTTTTCGTCCGTAGGTACCAACAAGCACGGTATTCGGAATAGAAAATACTGAATCCATTTTTGCTACGAACTTTTCCTTTCCGCCCAACAGATCGATCAAACCCTGCGGATCGTGAAAAACCGACCAGAGATAATGCCAGGCATTGCCTTCGGTGTACGGTCCCCCCCATTCGTATGCGTTGAAATCGGCTTTCCATGCGCCCTGCTCATCACGCCCGCGCATGAAACCAACGGATGGATCGAACAAATTGCGGTAATTGTACATCTGTCGGGAAAAGACCCGTGCATAAAAATCGTTTCCGCTCATTTTTGCCAACTGGTAGCCGCAGAAATCATCATAGGCATATTCAAGAGTTTTTGCGGTAGCTTCGCGGTATTTCGGATAAGGAACATAGCCCAGAGTATAATATTCTTTCCAGCCGTCCCTCCCGTTTGCAGGTCCCCAGGGACCTTTGTTGGTTGCTTCGTGATAATAGGCATCCAGCGCCCGTTTCGGGTCAAAAGTCCGTAATCCTTTTGCCCAGGCATCAGCCAACAGCGAAATCGCGTGGTTCCCGATCATACTTCCGGCTTCACCTGGGAATGACCACGAAGGCAACCATCCGCATTGGTCGTACGAATCCAGCAACCCGGCCACATAACGGCCGTGCATCGTTGGATGCAGCAGTGCATTCAAGGGAAATTGTGCCCGGAACGTATCCCAAAAACCGGTGTCCGTATATAAATATCCCGAATGGATTTTGCCATCGTAAGGGCTGAAATAATAAGGCTCCCCGTTTTCATCCAGTTCGTAAAACTTGCGTGAAAACAAGCTTGCCCGAAAATAACAGGAATAAAATGTGGCCATTTCTTCCTCTGTTCCCCCTTCGACTAAAATACGATTGAGATGATGGTTCCAAATTTCCCAGGCGGCAGCTTTTGTGTCGTCAAACGATTTAAATGGTTCCAATTCGGTAGCCAGGTTTCGATCAGCCTGTTCGGGACTAATATATGAAGAGGCTACTTTTGCCTGAACATTTATGCCATCATCAAAACGTACCCAGGCACCGGCGCCACGCCCTTCTTTTTCAAGTTCACCCTTCCATTGCTTTTTTTCGCAGTTTTCCCATACACCGTAATCCCTGATGGGCCGGTCGAATTGAATGACAAAATAACTTTTAAAATTGTCGGTCAATCCGCGACCATTACGCACGTAACCAACAATCCGGTTTTCCTTTGGAAGAATTTTTACCTGACTAAAACCGGTGTAGCCGTCAAGCACCACATACGAAGCTTGTTTTTTTGGAAATTTAAACCGAAGATGCGCACCTCGTTCGGTTGGTGAAATCTCGGTGGTAATCCGGTTATCCAGCGTCACCTTGTAATAGTTGGGTTTAGCAATTTCATGATCGTGGCTAAATTTTGCTGCACGGGTAAATTGGTCTAAAGCCAGCTTACCCGTAACCGGCATTAGCGAAAATACGCAATAGTCGTTCGACCAGGAACTGCATTGGTGCGCTTGTTGGAAACCCCGGATAGAGTCCTTAAAAAACTGGTATTTCCAGCCATCGCCATTGACGCCAGTTTGCGGGGTCCATGTATGCATACCAAATGGTAAGGCGGTAGTTGGGTAGGTATTTCCCCGTGTCAGTTCAAAACGGGAATTCGTTCCTTGCAAGGTATTCACATGTTTGACCAGGTCAAGCGGCTTAGTGGCTTGCAAGTCATTTATACTGAAGATAATAAAGAGTAGTAAGAATAGGTTTTTCATATTTATGATGAATTAATGATTATACGACCAGATCTGCAATTATTACAACAACAACAACGATTTCACTCAAAACTGAACCGTGTACAGGAGTTCACCGTTTTCGCGGGAATGATTTCCCTGCGATGGTAAAAAACAGGTCACTGCAAATTTGTCCGGTTCAACTTCTGAGATACCCGGATTGGCAAAGGAGGTTGAACCCAAGGTTGTTTCGGGATGCAAGGTGTAGTAGAATACACCGTTCCCGAATAACAAACGCCAACTGCTCCAATCGCCTGAACGGATTTGCGCTTCTTGTAACACAAAGTCTCCGGAATGAGAAAATGCAGTCCTTCCGCCAATATTTCCCTGGTATCCCATTTCCTGAATGGTAAAATTTGCCGGTTCATCTTTCCAGGTTCGCCATTCATTAAAATTGCGCAAAATGCCAAAGGCTTGCTGGTCGCGGATTCCATTATCGTAATAATGGTAGCCAATCAGGATGTGTGAAGAGGATGGAACATTGCCCTCAATGATCCGGATATCCGGCGTCCCTTCGGCTAAATTTGACAAATTTTGTGGAAGGGACTTGTCGTGTGCCGGGTTATTGGCAACTAAACCGGCATACGATGAATAATACCGGATGCGGATGTTATTGGTTCCCTGTACCGGATCTTGCTCATTGGCAACCAGATAACCGTTGCCCCACTTTTTAATGTCTCCCTGGTGGGCACGGTCTCCCAGTTCAGTTAGATTTGTCCAGGTCTTCAGGTCGTTACTTCCGGCAAGGTATAATTTAAACTGGTCGGTATTTGCCATGGCATGATAGACGCCCAGATAAGTGTATGCATCATCGGCTTTTACAATCCGTAAAACATCCATCACGATATTCCTGTCGTCTTTTAAATTGAAGGACGGGCTGCCACTTCTAACGCCATTGAGTTTATCGATTTTCAGCCGGGTTGAACTGTTTTGATAAAACCATTGTTCATAAGCGTCAATAAGATTCCGGGCATTGTTTTTTGACTGAAACCGGGATGCCGGAAGGCCGGTAAGTGTTGCATTCAATTCAATAACCGAATTTCGTTTATCTTCCAGCGTCATCGTTAATAACTGTTCGGCAGTAAAAATCCGGGCATCAAGCAGGAATTTATGCATCATGGCTGCCCAGCACAGGTCTGAGTCGTTCATTTTCTGCAACGAAGCGAGCGACTGATTACATCTTTCACGAAGATTAGAGATTAACGAATTTCTCAGTTCAGCATGCGTCATCGACATGATCGACGGTATAGATGTCCATCCGGTGTACCATAAGGTTTTTGCCACCATATTCTCATTTTTAACGGTTAGCGTTTCCGGAAGCGGTTCGTTGTTTTCTTTTGAACAGCTTTGAATTAAAAATGAGGATACAATCAATATGCCAACGAGACATTTACTTTTCATCTGAAAAAAACGGTTAATAAGACGCAGATGTGTCTTTCTTTCTATGGGTTAATATCCTTCGGGGAAGTCTCTTTTCTCAAATATCATAATCACGTAAACAGTCCGTTTTAAAAGATGATCCGGAGCCAGCGGCTGGTACTCCGGATCATTAAGTTCTTCGTTCTTAAAAGGAACTTCAGTTCGCTTTGCATTCTTTCACGCCATGTATTAAATAAAGTGGTGTCAATACATGCAGTCTGGTAATAACTGGACTGCCTGAGCATGGAATCAGCGCTATCTGATACACGTTAGAATGACGTAGGATTCTTACCAGTAAAATTCGACGTTGATCCCTTCCGGATCATTTTCAAATTTCAACAAACCTGTTTTGCTGGCTTCATCCCATTCCCAAGCGGCCTCGGTTATTTGATTTCCTTCATGATCAGATACCTGATGCTTTATTGGCCCTTTAGGCAACAACACGCGCATCACATTCGATGTATTCAACGGACTTTTGGTGATAAATGAATAGCTGCCTTTTTTAACTTCTTCTTCGTAAACACGCGAGGCGGCAGCTAAAACCTGTGGTTTTTTCTGATTTTCCACGCGATCAACGTTTAGCAGAAACGCCTGCTCACCAGGATAAACTGTTTTTTCATGAAGAACTGGCAGTTCAGGATCGAACAGATCAATCAGTCTGCCTTTTTGCATATAGGGCTTGTCGCTGACGCTTTCGTCCAGTACTGAAATCAGGTCATAGGGCCCCCGTTCAAGGTAGAAATTGTTTTTAAAAACAAATTCTCCTGCTTTGGCTGTTTGTTCGTATAGCTGTTTTATAATAGCTACAAATTCAAGGTCTTGACCAGCTTCTATAATGAATTCCTTGGGGTCCTTCCGGATGATATACACCGTTCCGTCTCCGTATTGGTAAGTTCCATCCTGATCTGTTGCTTTGATATTTAACTTCTCAAACAAGTGTTCCGAAGCTGTTTGATAACGGTTATTCCCGGTATTCCACCACTCCTGAACCGATTGAAAAGGATCGATATCGCGACCGCAGTAGACCAGAATGCCGCCTTTTTTCACCCACTCGGCAATGTGGTTGTGTCCTTCCGGAGCTGATGGTTTCATGTTGGAATAAGACATGACCAGAATTTTAGTGTCTTTCCAGGTTTCCGGATAAGAAACGTTTTCAAAGTGCATAGTTTTTACAGGAATTCCTCTTTTTAGAAATGGTAAAGTCTGACCATAAAAGTTTGAGAAATTCGGGTCTTCATATCCGTGGTGCGTAGGCAAGCGCTGGAACATCAGCGAATTTGCCATCAATACGCTGATCCCGGCAGATCCGTTCAACTTATTGTCAGATAAAGGCATGTGGTTTAACGCATTAATCATGACTTGCATCTGGGTAGAATAAAAGCGGGGAATTTTTTCCTTCACATCGCTGTCAGCGCTGGTTTTGTAAAGTCCCTCATAAATTCGGTCGGGCCACGGCATCACCTCGTAATCGGCGATCTGCGGATACAAGAGTTTAGCGGTAAAGGTGGCCTGATAATTTTTCTTGTAGTCGACCCAGTCGCGCGGCCAGTCTTCAATCGGGTCGGTCAGGAAAAACATTTTACGGCCGGTCGGGGCAGTCATTGATTCCATGGAACCGTATTCCAGGTAAGCTGTTTCAAATACCCGTTCTTTTTGTTTACCATTAAAATAGTTGGGTGATCGGGAAGTGCCTGTCCATACCTGTGCGATATATCCATCAACGCAAGGGAGAGAAGCCAGGCTGGCTTCGGGACTAACAATCTGCCACTGCGAATAATTTACTAAAGAGTGGGTTGGAACATAACACCTGACATTCATTCCTTTACTTTTTCCGTATTCTTTCGCATAAGTAAAGCACTCGTCCAATGCCCGGTAATAAAGATGATATTTGAGTTTATTGGACAGGTAGGTGTTCTCGGGCGATTCGTGTTGCGGACGCCAGTCGAACCCGTAATAATCTTTCCATTCCCGTTTAAAGGCCTCACTGTATCCGGCACGGGCCCAAAATTCGGGCTCTTCGAGGTAGATGGCGTCAATACCGGCATCGATGACCCGTTTGATTTGCGTTTCCTTGATGTATTTAATGAAATTTCTGGTAGGGACAATGTAGGGCACCATGCGTCCGTGCCAAATCGTATCCCCACGCTGGGTCACCTGTCCCTCATCAAGGTGAGGTACTCCGTCCCATTTCCCCGTAAAATAATCCTGGTATTCGCCCCAGGCAATCCCGGTCATAAAATGGGTGATGTACCCTCTGTCACGCCAGGTTTGTACGCGTTCTTCAAAAGTCATGTGGTTACTGCGATGATGATCCCTGACGCTGTAAACAATGGCCACATCAGCTCTTACATCGGTGACTGGCTTCCATGGATTTGAAGTCTGAAACGCCGTTTTTTCCTTTGGTTGCGGATTCTCATTCAGTTTGCCCGTTGCACAAGCGGCAATAAACAAAGCTCCTATAGCAAAATATAAAACATCTTTTAATCTCACAGTTTATGTTTTTTGTTGATGAAAGGTCATCCCGCCAGAACAACAGGATGACCCTGTTCACTGGTTTTATTTAGTTGGTTGGTATATCCACTCTGAGTGCTTCATTGTAGTTATGACGTCTGATATTCTCAGTTGCATAGTTGATCCGGGCCGCAGCGCGGATAAATACGGTCCTGCCAGCAGGGATCGTTCCTTTGGTGGCGATGGTAATCGGTTGTCCGAGCAACGCATCAAAAGCATTACCGCTGTAATTAATTTCGGTGGTATACCGGTTATCCCATTCGCGGTAACCAACGAAAGGCACCTGGCTGACAAATAGTCGTACATCGGTCACATTCAGCATATTGTCGTTATAACCGCCCATCGGTTCAATTTTTGATCTGAAATCGGCAGGACTGACTGCTCTGGTTACTTTTACTGTAGCTGTGATTTGTCCGTTGTTGATCGTGGGTTGACCCACCCATTCTACTTTCAGGAACGGCTGAACTTTGAATTCAACCTCGGTAACGCCTTTTATATCAAGATATTTGCTTTCGTCGGCAATGGTATCGCCGGCGTTGTTTAATCTTACCAGGGGAATAAAAGCGCCGTCGATACGCACGTTATAATGACCTTTAAATATTTTCGTGTTCTGGAAGATGCCTTCTTTCATGCACCAGAAATCGAAATTATCAGGAGAAGCCGTTTCTTTCCAGCTAAGCTCACGTAACCGGATGCGGGTTCCCTCGCTTCCCTGATCTGTCAGAACAAGATCGCCGGTGGCAACATCCACCACTCTGCCCTTCAGTGTTTCTTCCGGTAAATCGTAGTTGTCAATCTCACAGGCGCTGAATGAAACGGCAGCTACGCAAATTAATGTATAATAGAATATTTTTCTCATTGGATTAAAATTTTATAGGTTAACGACCTGGTTGCTGATCAATCACCGGGCTTTTGGATACTTCACCACCCGGTATAGCAAAGTAATATTCCTGTTCGGAAAGGCGGAAACGGCGTCTGCCTTCATCCAGGCCGGCATCAAAGAAGTATTTACCGGTTGTGGATGAATAGAAGGGATACAAACCTTTGTAGTAGGCGCCATCTGCTTGTGTATATCCGTTCAGCATGTCGGAGTGCTGAGTTCTCCAGCGCCGGATGTCCCACAGGATTTTATGTTCGAAAGCGAGTTCTTTTCTCCGCTCTTTGCGAACGATCTGAAGGCCCTGTTCGCCGTTAATATCAGAAATACTTGTCAATGGATCAGCGCCTGCTCTTTCGCGAATCTCCCGGATAGCATCGTAAGCAATTTGCTGGAAGTTATCACCCGAAGGAGCCGGTTCTCCGGCAAGCATCAGCTCCGAAGCAGCTTCGGCCGCATTCAAGAGAATCTCGGCGTAACGCATTAAAATGAAATGTTGTTCTGAACGGGCTTCCAATACCAATGTTTGAGGCATGTTCGGATTCAACCACTTGCGAATGACAAATCCGGTCATCGCAGCCGTACCGTCTGATGTGAAAGGACCGCTTTTCCCGCCGGCATTCATTGTGGTTCCGTTAGGCAGAGTTACCGTTTCGTGCGTTGTTCCGTTTTGAGAAAGGAAAAGTGATTTCTGACCGGCAAATGCGCCTGTAGCTTTATAGGCGTCTACCTGGTTGTAGTTTGACGGGCCGGAAACGGCATAGTCGGGTGCACTCCCGTTAACAACGCGTAGCGGGCTGATCCCGTTTGACGCGTCACCGGTAAAGATTCCCCGGCGGATTTCAATCACTTCGCCTTTGAATACATCTCCAGGTAAGATTACATTAGCGCGAAGACGAGGTTCTGCATTGGCAAAGATACCAGTCACATTATCGAACATCAGGTACTTGCCATTGTCATCAAATACCTTAATCGTCCCGTCTGCATTTTTTGCGAAACCATCAAACAACTCAACAAAGTCGAGCGTCGGGCAGTTACCTGCAGAATAACCGTTACCACCCATCAACTGACGAGGAATGTTATACGCGTCGAAACCGTGAGCCAAATCCGGGTATTTGTATTCTTTAATGTAGATGTTCTCTGAGCTTGAGATATCGAAGAACATATCCACCATATTCTGATACTGGGATTCTTTGTCGTTGGCTGCCCATTTCTTTTTGTATAATGAATATTTTCCGGACTTCATTACTTCGCGGGCTGCATTGTAGGCTTCTTTAAAATATTTTTTCGAAGCGGCAGCAGCTGTATTCGGATCGAAACCAATCACACGCACGCCGGTTTTCTCGCCAAAACCTGTAATCCGGTTGTATTTGGCTACAGAGCCGGCATATAACATGGCTTCGGATTTGAATCCCTGAGCAACATATTTATTGGCATAACCGCGTTTCGGACTTGTCTCGGAGAGATTTGAGATGGCTAGATCAAAGTCAGCCAACACCTGGTTCCAGGTTTCTTCTTCCGTAGAACGGGGTATTTCGAGCTGATCAGCAGGAGTTTCAGGATATTTCAGAACAGATGTAACCAGCGACGTGCCTCCGTACCTTTTTGCCATGGCGTAGAAAACCATGGCCCGTGCAAAATAAGCTTCGCCGATAAAGTGATTGTAATCAACGTCGCTGAAATTTGCTTTATATTGGGGTAAGGTTTCAAGCAAGCGGTTTGCATCGCGAAGTAAGTTAAACGCACGTCCCCAATACGCGCCATTACGGGCCCAGCCTTCTGAAGTCATAGCCGTTCCGGCATCACGGCCAATAGAAGATCCCTCGTTGGTGCCCGGAGTAACCAACCAGTCATCAAAAAACTGACGAGCCGGAGAATATTTAAAGTCTTCGAAAGGCATCTGGCTGTATATACGTGACAGATACACGGTCATCCCAGCTGCATCAGCAAATAGATCTTTGTCTTGCACGACGTTCATCGGTGGTATATCCAAATAATCGTTACAAGAAATTACGACACCACTAAACGCCATTATAGCGATTAAAAAATATTTCAGTTTCATAGTTTGCATACCTTATTAGAATTTAACATTTAGTCCGACGGAAACAGTCTTGTTTAATGGGTACAAATAACCGTATGTGTCATTGGGGTGCTCAGGGTCAACGTATTTGACCCTGGTGATCGTGAGCAGGTTGTAAGTGTTTACATAAAAACGCAGGTTTTTGATTCCGCTTTTCATAATCCACCGGGAGGGGAGGGTATAACCAAGCTCAACACTCTTCAGTCGTAAATAGGCGCCATTTTCAACGTTGAAAGTCGAATTTACATCGGGCAAACTTCCGGTGTAAGCATAATGGCCAGGGATCCATTGTGTTGCCGGATCGTAAGGATCTGCCTTAGGATCGGCAGGGTGCCATCTGTCCATAAACTGTTCCATGGCTCCGGAGTTTCCGCTGCCCCACATCGGTTCCCGAAGCTGCTCGCCATAAACCAATGAACTCATGGCTGATCCCTGCAGCAGGAAGTTCAGGTCAAAGCCTTTATACGATGCATCGAATATCATGCTGAAGTTCATCCAGGGATACTGGTTATATCGAATTGGGTGAACGTCGTTACCGTTGATTTCGCCATCGCCATTCCAGTCTTCATACCTGTAGTCACCCGGAAGAGTTCCACGACCAATGTAAGTCGGGTTTGACCAGATTTCTTCCCATGACTGGTATTGTCCGTCACCCTGAAGCCCTGAATGAACGCCTTGTAAACGGTCATTTTGGTTGTTTTTCCAGTTGTTCCACGAACTGCCGATGGCTCCGCGTTCGACATACAAACGTTTAACACGGGCTAAAGACACCATGCCTTTCATGTTGTAGCGGAAATCCTTGATCCGGTTTCGGTGCGAAAGTTCCAGTTCAAAACCATAGGTACGGTCGCCGTTCAGGTTTTCCTGAGGCAGACCTGCGCCTACTACAGTAGGGATACCTCCGCTCCGTGTAGCCAAAAGGCCCTCGCGCTTTCTGCTGAAATAATCAAACGAGACTCCCAAAAGGCCGTCCCATCCTTCAAAATCGGTACCCACGTCAAATGTTTTTGCCGTGTACCAGGTAATAAAAGGATTGGGAATTCCTTTGTTATCAGCGCTTGCATTGAAACTTCCGTTGAATACATAACCACCGGTGAAGTTTCTCCTGTCGGTAGATGACGGGTAGTTATAACCCGAAATAAACTGATAACTTGAAGCGCCGTCATCCCCGGTTTTACCGTAAGAAGAACGGACTTTCAACTGACTGATAAATGATAACCCTGAAGCATTTTTGAAGAAGCCTTCTTCTGAGATCCTCCAGCCAACAGAAGCTGCCGGGAAGAATCCCCACTGAGAACCTTCGGCAAATTTAGATGATCCGTCGTAGCGGAACAGAACTTCAGCCAGGTATTTGTCGCTGAATGAATAGTTGAGCCGACCGGCCAATGCCAGGTTAGCGTTTTCATAAAGGGCATCAGCGCCTGAGTTCATTGTGGCCAACTGCCCTTCAGCCACACCTGCAAAAATGTACGGTAAAGGCAAAACCAGATCTCTTTGAGCAAAAAAGTTATCACTGGTTCTTTTTTGCGCCTCCCAAATTAAAACACTACCAACCTTATGCCGGTTAAATGTTGCGTCGTAGTTTAATGAGGCTTGTGTCAGAATTTGTGTTTTGAAATAGGATTCTCTTCTGATCCTGTTTGGTGATTGGCGGGTAAATTTGGTGTAGGTGTCAGATGCTTCATCGTACCGGTATTGAATATACTCTTTTTGGAAAAGGTTGGAGCTTGATACGAAATAATCGTAACTGAACAAACCTTTTATATAAAGACCTTTTATGCCGGGGATATCATATTTCAGACTGGCTGCCGATTGGATCCACTTTTTATTGTATTCTTTATACCCGACGATATCTTTATCCATGAACGAAATCGGGTTATCGCCTTCGATGAGGCCATGATACGGTTTGGTAGGATCGTTGTTTGCATAAGCAGGGATGTGAGCGCCCTGTCTCCAGAAACCCCTGATGATCCACCACGAATCCTGATAAGGGCGATCTTGTTCGTCCATCACCAGGTTCAAATTCAAATCGAAAGTGAGGCGATCGGTAATTTTTGTCGTGATGTTTGAACGTACGTTGTATTTCGTGTAGTTCAAATCGCTTGATTTGAAAAAACCTTCCTGATACTGATATCCGAGGCCAACATAATAGGTCGTTTTATCATTACCACCCGTGGCGTTCAAATTGTGCATGGTTTGAGGGGCATAATCGGCAAAAACCAACGGATACCAATCGACACTTTGCTTTACTCCGGTTCTGTAATCTTCGAATTGCTGATCATTGAAGATCGGTGAACCACCGTTTATGTTATGCATAGCCTGCTCGTTTCGAAGAGTCATATACTCGATCGCATCAACCGTTGCCGGTAATCCCGAAGGAATCTGCCAGGTAAAAGACCCGGAATAGTTCAGTTCCACTTGATTGTTGGTTCCCTTCTTTGTAGTTACCAAAACAACACCGTTAGCAGCGCGAACACCGTAGATCGCGGCCGAAGCATCTTTCAGTACCGACATGTTATCGATGTCGTTCGGGTCGAGACGCTGAAAATCATCATTTGTCCGGGGAATCCCGTCGATGATAATAAGGGGAGACCCCATCGCCCGGATGTCGAAATTATTGTTGAATGAGCCTGGTTCGGCCGTTTTTTGTGTTACGCGAACCCCTGAGATTTTTCCGGTAAGCATGTTCTGGGCGTTTTCATTTTTCGTGGTAACAATATCTTCACCTTTAACAGCCGAAACCGCGCCGGTTAATGTTGCTTTCTTTTGAACGCCATATCCTACTGCCACAACTTCTTCAATGCCAATGGTTTCTTCCAGCATAACCACATTAAGCCTGGTTTCTCCGGCTAATTTGATTTCCTGGGTTTTCATCCCGATAAAAGTAAAAACCAAGGTGGCTCCGTTCGGAACATTGGTTAGCGAATAACTTCCGTCGGCGCTGGTAATTGTTCCCTGGCCGGTTCCTTTAATTACGATTGTTACTCCGGGGAGTTGAAATCCTTGACTGTCAGTAATCTTTCCTGAAATTATTCTTTCCTGCTGCGTGTTGACTTTATTGACATCCGCTGTTTTGCTGGTCAATAAAATCTGTCTGTTATTAATTGAGAATGAAACATCTGTATCCATAAATACTTTCTGAAGAATTTCATAAACACTTTCATTTTCAACCTTAACATCAATTTTCCGGTCAACATTGATTATGTTCCGGTTATAGAGAAAAAAGAATTCCGTACTGTTTTCAATCTTATCGATAACCTCTTCTACTCGGGCATTTTTCATATCCAAAGTTAACTTGGTTTGTTGAGAGAAGGAGTTCACCGCAAAAGCTTGTGATAAAGAAATGAGAACGATAAAGATGGTAAAGCGCATCATTTTGATCATTTTTAACAGGCCAATGTCATGCATTAACCTTCGGTTCTGCTTTTTTTTCATAAATTTGTTCTTAGTGGATTTACAACTTCTTAAGTTAATTCTACTTCATTGACAGGGTGGTAGGCCAATACCTCCCTGTTTTTTTACAGTTTTTTCATAGATTGATTTTATAAATTAGTGAATATTAATTCTTTAGCCACATTTCAATTTTTCGTTCTGTAAAGCTGTTATCGGCATTCTTCTTTCTCTCATGAATCCTGTAATTTATTGGAGCAACAGTTGATAACATCTTGCATATTTCTTCCAGGTTTTCATCCAGAAATGTTGCTCTGAATAACGATGATTGAAGCGAATCGCCATGTAAGATTATCTCAGTGTGATACCTGCGTTCCAGTCTCCGGGCTATTTCGGACATGGGCTCGTTCTTAAAGATCATCAAGCCATCTTTCCAACTGGTGTATGACTTCGCGTCAATACTGGTCTTAACCATTTCCTTTGTTGATTTGTTGAAAATCAAATGTTCATCAGGTGTCAGTTCGCTTATAAACCCGTCGTGTTTACCGGATACCTGAACTTTGCCTCTTTCCAGAATAACTTCGGCGAACTTTTCATTCTCATAGGCAACAACATTGAACTGCGTTCCTAGCACGTTGATATCAAAATACGGTGTAATTACTTGAAAAACATTTGATTTTTGGTGAACAACATCAAACCAGGCTTCGCCCGTTACTTCAACATGGCGGTTGTTCGTAAAATTGACAGGATACTTGACTGAAGATCCACTGTTCAGCCATCCAATTGTTCCATCAGGTAATTGAAATTTCGTTCTTGTTCCGATAGGGCAATGAATTTCTGCCCAGGAGTCTTTCCTGTCCATTTTCTCAAATGAAAGATAGGCCAGGAGAGCTATTGTAATAAGCGCCGGAATAATCAAAACAACGGCAACTTTAGAGAATACACGGTAATAACGCTGAAAAACGGAATTCGAAACTGATTGGCCTTGGTTTATCCGGAGGTGGAGTTTATCGAGCATCCGGGTCAACTGTTCCTGATTATGATTTGTGTCCTTCGTTTCGTTCCATTCGTCCTTCATGTACGCCTGTAACTCATCGCTGTATTCTTCTTTACTAAAATAGGAAGACACCGATAAATAGTCATTGAATGAAAATTTACCGGATATAAATCGGTTTAATTTTTTCTTGTTCGTATCCATCTTACTGTCTAATGTCTTTTCAACGGCATTTTCCACTATTCAAAATCAAAAAAAAGTGAAAAAAAGTGCAATGAAAAAGTGATGTCGCTGACTGGATGATCATTACAGTCGGCGGGAGGATATAAAAAAAAAGTAAAAGAGCAGACCTGCCAGTTTTTCATTTTGAAGTTCGCGAAGGATTTGTTTTTGTGCTGCAGCAAGTTGGTTTTCAACAGTATTGGGCGAAATTCCGAGTAATGATGCGATTTGCTTGATCGGCAATCCTTCGTATTTTCTTTTCAAAAAGATTTCTTTTCGTCTCTCCGGCAAATTATCGATAATGGTTTCAACTTTTTCGAGCAAAAATTTGTAGTCGATCGTTTGATCCAGGTTATTCTCCTGCTTCAGGAAAGCATACAGGAGATCATCCTTAAATGCATTGTCCTTCGATTTCCGGATAAAATGCTTCCTGATCATATTATACGCAATGGTGAAAATATAAGAATTGAATGAGCTGTCCGGTTTTAATCCTTCTTTATGCTCCCAGATATACATAAATACCTCCTGGACAACTTCTTCAGACTCTTCGACCGACTTTAAATATTTGATAGAAAAGAGATACAGTCGCCGGGCATATTTGTTAAACAAGGCATCGAATGCTACAGAGTCACCTTTCTTAAGTTGTTTTACATTCAGGGAGTCAATATGTTTGGATGTAGAAGTCAAAGTTTAGAAGCATTAATAACCGTCATAAAATTAATAAAAACAGAATATGAATGGAAGGTGTCACCTGAAATCTAATAGCTTCAGTCCCTTGCTCGTTCTGCACCATTTCTCCGCGATCAACCGGTGCGAAATGGCAGCATGGTGCCGGCATGTTCGCAAACGATATTTTTCATAGCTTTGTCGAACACAGATGAAGCAATGGTTCCCGATACGTCACCATCCATTAGGCAAAAAGCGTTTGATACGGTTTATAACAGCCACTTCAATGCTTTTTATAAGATTGCGCGTCACTTTCTGCATCACGACGAGGATGCAAAAGGGGTGGTGCAGGATGCTTTTATTAAACTTTGGGAACAAAAGGTCGATCTGCATTTGGAAGCCGAAGTAAAAAATTACCTGTTCATTGTTGTACGCAATCAATGTTTGAATTTACTGCGAGAAAGGAAGAAAAAGTACCTGGGTGAAGCGGATGCAGATAACTTGCTGGCAGCAATCAATTTCCGCTTACTTACCGAAACCGGCGAAGATGTGTTGTTGTTCCGCGAGCTGTCTGAGAAAATACAGGCTTCCGTGGCGAAGCTCAGCCCGCAATGCCGCGAGGTCTTTCGAATGAGCCGTTTCGATGATTTGCCGAATAAAGAAATTGCCCAAAAACTCGATATTTCGGTGAAGGCCGTTGAGGCAAATATCACCCGGGCCCTGAAAAGTTTGAGGGAAGAACTTTCCCCCTATCTCCACGGGGAAGATGTTCCAGGCAGTTACCTGCAGATTCGTTCCGTTTTAATTTCTTTTCTGTAATTCCGTTTTTTTTCAGTTTCCATATAGGGTTAGCTTTGCCTTTTGTGTTTTTATAGCATAAACAACGACAAAGTGGACCATACGGATAAAATAATTAGCCGCTTTTTTCAGAAAGACGCCGGTTCTGATGAGTTGCAGGAACTGAACAAATGGATGGACGACACATCCAATAAGCAACAATTAAAAGATTACCTGAAAATTTGGTTATGGTCTGGTCAGGTAACACACGAGGAACCAGCCGTTAAACTAACAGACACCTGGGCGCGGATCAGGGAACGGCAGTTTGCAGTAAAGTCAAAAAAACGAAGTCTGCAAACCTTTCTGCGTTATGCGGCTGTGGTATTCGTTTTGCTGAATGCCGGCTGGTGGGGCGCCCGTTTTTATTATCAGGAACCGGGTGATTCCGACGGGCAGATCGTCACTGTTTCAGCCAACCGTTTAAACAATTCGGTAATTACGCTGCCTGACCAGACCCTCGTGTACCTCCGGCCCGGGACAAGTTTGCAGTATGACTCGCGTTTTAACAAAAAATACCGGCAGGTGTCGCTGGATGGCGAAGCTTTTTTTGAGGTAACCCGCGACGAGACCAACCCCTTCACCGTGCATACCGGACAGGCCGACATCAATGTACTGGGAACCAGCTTTAATGTATTTGCCGAAAAGGGTTCCGACATCTTTCAGGCCACCTTGGTGGAAGGAAAAATTGAGTTAAAAACCAAGGTTGGCGAAAAATTTTTGCTTGAACCAAACCAACTGTTTGAAATGAATACTGCAAACAACGAAGTCCGGATTAAGCAGGTGAATACCGACTTGTACACAGCCTGGAAAGACGGGAAGATTATTTTCAGGGATGCCACCCTGGGGGAAATTACCCGGAATCTGGAAGCAATTTATCACGTGAAATTTATTTACAGGAATAAAAATCTGGCCGGAGATTACCGGTTTTCCGGAACTTTTCATTACGAAACGTCTATTGGAGATGTGATCACCATGTTGAAAATATCCATTCCGATGAAGGTGCAACGCGAAGAACGGTTCCCCGAGCCCGACTTAATTTACCTGGAATAAAAAAGACGGGCAATACTACCAATATTGCCCGTAAATATAAGGGACTACCAATCCCAAATAGTAATAATAATAACAGTACAAACTTATGAAAAAAAAATCTGTATCCAGCGGGTTCTTAGCCCGTTATTACCTGAAAAAACTGGGTCTTATGATGCGATTAGTCTTATTTCTGATTTTGGTGTCTGCATTGATGACAAATGCAAAGACGGTGAGTTCCCAATCGGCTAAACTATCACTGACATTTGAGAATGCCAGTCTGACCGAAGTATTTGAAGTGATTGAAAAGCAGTTGAATATTGGGTTCCTGGTACCAAGCAACCTGCTGACCGACCGGCGCAACATTACCTTATCGGTAAAAGATGCGACGGTGGAGAGTATCCTGCAACAAGTGTTGATTCCCAATGGTTATGAGTTTGAATTTGTTGGAAAGAACGTGGTGATTACCGACCGGAATATGGTTCGGCAGGTTCGGCAACAGCAAACCATATCGGGTAAAGTAGAAGATGTTACGGGTTTTCCGCTACCTGGCGTCACCGTGGTGGTGAAAGGCACAACCATTGGTACCATTACCGACCCGGAAGGCCGTTTCAGTCTGACCAATGTGCCGGCTGACGCTACCCTGGTGTTCAGTTTTGTGGGGATGAAGCTCCAGGAAATCCATCTGTCCGGGAAAACAACGATCAACGTGGTGATGGAAGAAGAGACCATTGGCCTGGACGAAGTGGTGGCCATCGGCTATGGCGTGGTGAAAAAACGCGATGTTACGGGAGCCATGTCTTCCATAAAGAGTGAAGATTTTAACCTGGGCGTAACAGCTGCTCCCGAACAGTTGATCCAGGGAAAAATTGCCGGGGTTGACATTGTACAGAGCAGCGGGCGTCCGGGCGCAACCTCCACGGTACGCATTCGCGGCACCAGCTCTATTTCTGCCGGTAACGATCCGTTGTATGTGATTGACGGGATACCCATGCAGTTTAATTCGGCCAATTTGTATGTCAATGTATCCGGCGAAACCGGAACATCCCCTTTTTCTTCCGAAGGATCCAATCCGCTGAACACACTGAACCCTGCCGATATCGAATCGATTGATATTTTGAAAGATGCCTCCGCCACAGCCATTTATGGTTCGCGTGGAGCTAACGGGGTTATCCTGATTACCACCAAGAGTAAAAAAGAACTTGGCGAATCGATTTCGTATGATACCTACTTCGGAATGTCGTCTATCCGAAAAAAAATGGATTTTCTGTCGGCGGATGAATATCGCGATTATGCCGAAAGCAATGGGTATCCTTATCCCGATGAAGGGGCCGACACGGACTGGCAGGATGCGATTTTCCGTTCGGCGCTCAGCCAAAATCACAACCTGGCTTTTGGAGGTGGTTCGGCCAACAGCAACTATCGCGCTTCAGTAGGTTACAGCACGCAGGAAGGAATTATTTTGTCTTCGAAACTGGAGAAATACACCACACGATTAAATGCGAACCACAAAGCATTGGATGGTAAACTCAATATCGGGATCAACCTGACTTACGCGAAAATTGACAATGATGATGTTCCGGTTTCATCGAATATTGGCAACGAAGGAGGTAACATTCTGAAGGATGCCTTACGCTGGGCGCCAACGCTTCCGGTATACAATGCCGATGGCAGTTACTACCAGTTGGGTGAATTGCGGGTTAACCCGGTTTCGTGGAAAGAGGTGACCGATGAAAGTCATACCAATAATTTTATCGGAAGTACATCATTTTCGTACAAAATTATTGATCCGCTGAGTGTATCGGTTAATTTAGGGCATACCGATGAAGCCATCGAACGGTATATTCATATTCCGTCGACTCACCCGGTTGCCGCCGCAGAAAAAGGACGGGCTTCCATCAGTAAGCTGAAAAACTACAGCTCAACAATGGAAACAAACCTGAATTACGCGAAGGATTTCAACGAAAATACCAGTTTCAGCGCGTTGGTGGGCTATTCTTTCTATCGGTATGTTACACAAAACACCTTTACGCTGGCGAACCAGTTTGTTTCTGACGCAACGTCCTGGAATCTGATGCAATCCGGAAATATCTTATCCAATACTTCTTACAAAAGCGCAAACCGGCTGAGTTCAGTTTACGGAAGGATGAACCTGAAACTGAAAGACCGCTATTTGTTTACCTTCACCTTGAGAAACGACGGTTCCAGTCGTTTCGGTGAAAACTATCGTTGGGGTCTGTTTCCTTCAGGCGCTTTTGCCTGGAACATTGCCGACGAGCCATTCTTTAATAAGAACAAGATTACCAGCCTGAAATTACGTCTGGGCTATGGGGTGACCGGTAACCAGGAAATCCCGAATAACCTGTACCGGGAACAACTGACCGTAAGTGGTTCATCGGTTTATGTGTTGGGCGGGGTCGTTATTCCAAGTGTACTGCCCAGCAATTATGCCAATCCCGATTTAAAATGGGAAGAAACAACTCAGCTTAACCTGGGGTTAGACTGGGAATTGTTCGACGGACGTTTTTCCGGCACAGTTGATTTGTACAAAAAAAACACCAACGACCTGCTTTTGGAATTCTCCACGGTAGCTCCGTCGGTTGTAACAAGCCAGTGGGCCAACGTGGGTGAAGTCGAGAATAAGGGATTTGAGTTCTCGCTGAACGGTACCTTGATAAGTAAAAATGATTTTCAGTGGAAAGCCAGTTTGAATTTTGCCCGTAACCTCAATGAGGTTATCTCGTTATCAAATTCGCAGTTCACGCGCGAAGAAATTAATACCTCTCCTGCTTCCGGTTTGATGAATCATGACGGTAGCGCACAAATTATCAGGCCCGGGTTGCCTATCGGAACTTTTTACGGACCCAAATTTCTCGGACTTAATGAAAACGGGATGGAAACTTATCTGGATATAGATGGGGTTGATGGCGCGGATCAGGTGGTTATCGGTAACGCCAATCCCGATTTTACATTTGGTTTTTCCAGCTCGGTATTCTGGAAACGCTTTGATGCCTCTGTTTCTTTTCGCGGAGTGGTGGGCAACGATATTTTCAACAATACGGCGGCTGAGTTCTCGTATACCAAACCAACGCCGGGAGTCAATGTTCTGAAATATGCCGTTGAAAGCGGGGTGTCTCACGAACAGGCGGCGCAATATTCATCCAGATGGATGGAAGACGGAAGCTACCTGCGGCTCGATAACCTGAGTATCGGGTATACCTTTAATACAAAAAATGTCGCCTTCTTATCAAAAGCCCGGGTATATGTTACCGGACAAAACCTGTTTGTTATTACCAACTATTCAGGCTTTGACCCGGAAGTACGCACCAATACCAACCGGGGAGGAATCGCCCCGATCGGGATTGATTACCTGGTTTATCCACGGCCTCAGGTGTTTATGCTTGGCGCAAATATTACGTTTTAGATAAGATGTCAATTTTAATTAACAATATGATATGAGACCAATAATAAAAACATATAAGACCTATCTGGCGCTTTTACTGGCTTTGTCGGTAAATGTGATGCCCAGCTGTACCCTGGATGAAGATGTCTATTCGGAATATGTTGCCGAAACGTATTACAAGGGCGAAACGCAGGTTCTTTCTTCCTTATCGGGGATTTACCGGAACTTTGCAACCATTACCGGCATGGGGACCGAGTACCGGATCATGGAAATGTCGGCCGACCAGGTTCTGGTGACCGGTAAAATCCAGGGATGGTGGTCGGGAGATGCTTTTGAAAGAATAACCGAGCATAAGTGGACCGCAGATCATTCTTATCTGTCTTCATCCTGGAATTCTTTCTTCGCCACCGTGGGAAGAGCCAATGCGCTGTTGGCTTCTCTCGAAAGTTCAGGCATTGAAGGACTGGAAGGACCTGTTGCTGAATTACGCGCCCTCAGGGCATATGCTTATTTCTTTTTGATGGATTTGTTTGGTAACGTACCTGTTTTTACAGGGGCCAAAGTAGATGCCAATGATCTTCCCAAACAAAACACCCGTACTGAAGTTTTTAATTTCATTATCGATGAGTTGAAAGCTGCTGCCGAAGATTTGCCTTCTCAGGCCAACGTAGGAAGTGGATACTATGGCCGGATCACCAAAGAAGCTGTTTTCGGTTTACTGGCAACAGTTTACCTGAATGCCGAGGTATATACCGGATCGGCGTATAACGACGATGTGATCACCTATTGTGATAAGGTCATCAGCTCGGGAGCCTACCGGTTGCTGAATAATTATTTCGACAATTTTGTTTACAACAATGAAGGAAATGACGAATTCATTTTTGGCGGAATCTATACGCCGAATGTAGCCGGCGGGGTAGGGCATCCCTTGGTACAGAAGGTGCTTCCCGGAATTAGTGGCGGTTTGTTTGGCTTGCCTTACACGCCGCAAAATGGATTTCAGACCCGCGAATCGGTGATGAACCTGTTTGAAGACCAGGATGAACGTAAAAAGATGTTTTTGGGTCACGGACCACTGATTGACCCGAGGAACGGGAATGTGGTCATGGTAGAGCGAGTGGTGCCTGATGGGAATTCTGCCTTGTATGTCGAAGGTAAGTCCACCCAGGGACCGGTACCCTATGAAATCATCCCCGCCACCGGTATACGCAGTCAACCCATGAACGCCGGTATCAAATGGATCAAGTGGGGCCTCGACCCGAGTACCAACGGTGGTAATGCCGGGAATGATATTGCTTTTCTGCGTTATGCCGAAATCTTTTTAATGAAAGCCGAAGCCTATGCCCGTAAAGGGCAAACCGATCTGGCTTTGCCGCTGGTCAACCTGATCAGGGGACGCAGTAATGCCAGCACGCTGAGCGCTGTTAGTCTGAATGATATTCTGGATGAGCGGGGCAGGGAACTGACCTTCGAGATGTCGCGCCGTCGCGACTTGATCCGCTTTGGCAAGTTTACCTCAGCCTGGGAGTTTAAGGCTATTTCAGAGGAGTTTAGAAACCTGTACCCGATTCCTCAGACGGCTTTGGACGCCAATCCGAACCTGAGCCAGAACCCTGGCTATAACTAATAAATTTTTAGCCCGGAATATCATCCATTCCGGGCTAAAACAGAAGCATTCCAGCCCGACTTGTCTGCGATGGCGATCGGGTTGGTCTTGTGTTTTATTAACGGATGCTACGAGGATACCTTTCTTAACTTAAACCAAAAAATGAAAAACAATACCATGCAATATTTCACCGCCAAGGTTCTGGTTCAAAGTCAGTCCGTCGGTCTAAAATTATTTGCCACCGCAATCCTATTTTCATTAATGACACGAAACACCTTCAGTCAGGTGCTGGAAGCTGTGGATTACAGTCGGCTGAAGCATGTTTACCATACCTTTGATATGGCCGGAGAGGATATTTTCGGACAACGTTTCCCGGCTGAAAATTACACCTTTACTGACCGGGAGACCGGTGTGACAGTAAACGCCCTGACGACTTCGCGCCACAGCAGTTCGAAAATGTACCAAACCCATCCGCAATGGACCCCCGACGGAAAATACCTTGTGTTTACTTCCAATCGTACGGCCCGGCAGGAACGCGGAGGGGGACAGGCCTATGCACTTTCGATGGAGGATTTTGAAATCGTTCAGATCACAACCGGCGACCGTGGATACAACCTGCATTTGGGATGGCATAAAAACTCGGCGTACCTCATTCGTGAAAACCAGGTAATAGAGCTAAAACTGGGCAATTTGCTAAGCGACAGCGAACAGCGAGAAGTGGGTGAGCCGGATAACTATGAAGTAGTTTTGGGACATATTCCGGACTCGATAAAGCCTTCTGGTTTAGGTCTGGATGCCAATGAAAAACGGATATTCTTTTCTTCCCGGTTGGAAAAAGATTTATCGGCCATTTACAGTCTCGACTTTGAAACAGGGAAAACAACCAAACTGTTGGAAGTCCCCGTCTGGATCGGCCATTTGCAGGCTAATCCATATGTTTCAGGCGAAATGATGTATTGCTGGGAAACCGGCGGCGACTCGCCCCAGCGCATGTGGTATCTTTCGGTTGACCCTGATGGAAAGGTTACTAACCGTCCGGTTTATCAGGAACGGGATAACGATTGGGTAACTCACGAAGTATTTATGGGGCCTGATCGTATTCTTTTTCACCTGATGGGACATCTTGACCGACTGCAAGTTAATCAAACCGGATTATATTCACTGAACGTCAGGACCAATCAACTAACCTTTCATGGACAAACCGGTGTAGGAGGATACTGGCATTGCAATGCCTCTCCTGACCAAAAATACCTGGTAGCCGATACCTTCGACGGAAAGTTGTACCGCATCAATGCAGGCAAGCCGGACGACGTGGTGTTGCTGACTCAGGGGCATCGCCTTCAAAGCATCAGCCCGTTTACCAAAGAGGCCCATCTTCATCCTTCCGTCAGTCCGGATGGAAAATGGGTTTTGATCAATTCCAGCCTGCTGACCGACAGCGATATCATGCTGGTGCCATTGTTTCCCCAATGATAGGTTTAGTTTCAATGTTCTCAACCCAATCTTTAAAAACCAATAAAATGAGCGATACATTGAGCCAACAGCCCTGTTCCGTTCGTTATTTTTTTCTGCCGTCGGTGTGTTTATTGTTTCTCTGTTTGACATTTTTTACTGCCGCATCACAAGATCAACCTGTTCGGCTAAATTGGCTGGGAGATCGGGCTCCCGGATTTTCCACGGGTGTTAGCTGGGGCGTACCGTTTCGGCAAGGACAGGTACAGCCCGGGCAGGAATACAAGCTGACAACTGTTGCCGGCAGCGCACTGCCTCTGCAAAGCTGGCCCCTGGCCTACTGGCCCGATGGTTCGGTTAAATGGATCGGACTCGGTACAGTGGTCGAGGGAGAGGAGGGCAATACATTCGTTCTTCATACAACCGGTCAGCAGCCAGCTTCCCTGCCTGAAACATCCGTGAGGCTGGTTGAGGAGGATGGTCTGGTTCGTATCCATACCGGACGAATCGAATGTGAAATTTCCCGGGGTGGATCCTGTTTTATTCAATCATTGAAAATAAATGATCGGTTAATTTCATCCGGAGGCCGGTTGGTTTGCCTGTTGCAGAACGGCCCGGGCAACGATTACGGGCCACAGCCGGCTATTGAAAAGTTTACCGGTCGCATAAGCAGGATAACTGTTGAACAAACAGGACCTGTCAGAGCGGTTGTAAAAGCAGAAGGCTTTCATGTGGCTGATTCCGGTGAACGGAGTTGGCTGCCCTTTATCATTCGGTTATACTTTTATGCCGGGCAGGCATCCGTAAAGATGGTGCATACCATCATCTACGACGGCGATCAGGAAGAGGATTTTATCCGCGGGCTGGCTGTGAGTTTTGACGTGCCCCTGGATGAAGAACTGTACAACAGGCATATTCGTTTTTCGGGGCAGGAGGACCGGCTGTGGGACGAACCGGTGCAACCGCTTACCGGACGTGTTCCTTTGTCGTTGACTGAGAATGTCTACGAGAAGCAGTTACAGGGCGAACGTATTCCGCAACAGGAAACATTCAGCGAGAAACAACAATTTTTGCTTCGGCACTGGGCTGCATGGAACGATTTCAAGCTCAGTCAATTGAATGCCGGCGGCTTTACCGTGCAAAAACGAACGAACCCACAGAGCGCCTGGATTGCCGCAGGTGCAGGCAAACGTTCGCTCGGGATGGCCTTCGCGGGCGATGTTTCCGGCGGCCTGGCCGTTTGCGTCAGAAACTTTTGGCAATCGTTTCCCTCTGCGCTGGAAGTGAAGAATGCAAAAACCGACCTGGCCGAGTTGAATGTCTGGCTGTGGGCGCCCGATGCGCCGGCTATGGATATGCGGCATTACGATACCATTCCCTGGGGACACAACCTGGATGCCAGTTACGAGGATGTACAGCCCGGATTCAGTCTGGCGAAAGGCGTTGGCCGGACAAGCGAACTGTGGCTTTTTGCCTGTCCGGGTGTTCCGGATTATGAAACACTCACTGAAATCACCAAGCTGGCAAATAATCCGCCCTTGCTCACTGCTGCGCCCGAATATTTACACCGGGTTCCGGTATTTGGTACTTGGAGCCTGCCCGACCGGAGCTCTGCCGGCAAACAATGGATGGAAGACCAGCTGGATAAGGCCTTCGGTTACTAAAGTTTCCCACGTTGGGAAGTGTTGATTTATATGAGGATTGAAATTAAATAAGTAGTGGTAAAATAGAATTTAAATTGCTATATTTGAGTTAGTTACACATCAAAAAGCAGTTTATTCACAAAACCACTACTTATGGGATCAAAAATAGCATATTTAAGCGAATTAGAGAGCGTTCTTTGCAATGATGAAAAAACCAATGAGGGGATCCTCCATTTCTTTTCGGCCTTCAGGGTTGGCCGGTTTTTAGGCTCCTTCAATTCTTTCAAGAGCAAAGGGTACGACGTTTCTGTACTTTTACTTTCACTTCTGGTTTTCAGGTTACGCAGCGAAAGTATTTGCAGGATGCAAAACCGGTGCAAAAATTTTCTTGAAAGCATTGACGACAATACCTTTTATCGTTTGATGAACAACCAGTGGATGGACTGGCGAAAATTACTGATGGGCTTTGCCAAACAATTTGCCTGGCAGGCAAAGGCCAAGGGCGGTCCTGTTTCAGGGACAACTTGTTTTGTTTTGGATGATACGGACATTGAAAAAACGGGCAAAACAGTCGAGTTTATCGGCAGGGTTTTCAACCATGTGACCAAACTTTACCCGTTGGGTTTTAAAATGCTCCTGCTTAGTTTTTGGGACGGAAAGACACTGGTTGCAACCGACTTCTCGCTCCACCGGGAGAAAGGGCAAAAGGGGACTTACGGTTTGTCAAAGAAAGAGTTGCAATCGCAGTTCAGAAAAAAGCGTGACGGCAAATCTCCCGGGCAAAAAAGGGTCGAAGAATTGGACATGAAGAAAGGCGAAGTTGCTGTTTCAATGCTCCGGCGGGCTGTAAAAAATGGGATTATAGCCAGTTATGTTTTGATGGACAGTTGGTTTGTGAACGATTACATGATCAAAAGTGTCCGTGCCATCAAAAAAGGGGCCATGCATTTACTGGGGATGTGCAAGCTTGACAGGCGAAAATACATGGTTGGCAACAAGGAATTGAACGCCCATCAGTTGATCACTAAAAACCAGAGGAAGAACAGCAAGTATTCCAGAAAATACAAGTCAACCTACATCTCCACCGTGGTCGATTACAAAGGTGAGAAAGTCCGGCTCTTCTTCATACGTTACAATAATGCAAAGAACTGGACATTGCTATTGACAACCGATTTGACCCTGTCTTTCGTACAGGCGGTTGAACTGTACCAAATCCGTTGGACCATTGAAGTCTTGTTCAAGGAATGCAAGCAGTACCTGCGTTTGGGCGCAAGCCAGAACACTGATTTCGATGGACAAATTGCAGATGCAACTATCATCTTGGCAACCCATACGATATTGTCGCTGCAAAAGCGGTTCAGTTCTTATGAAACCATGGGCGAGCTGTTCAGGGAAACACAACAGCAACTGCTCGAACTAACTTTGTGGGAACGCCTGGTCAAGGTATTCTTTAAAATGTTGACCCAGATGGCCGCGATACTAAACATTGACAGTGAAGCATTAATAGAAAAACTAATGCAAAGCGACCAAACAAGTAGGCAACTACTGGCAATGCTCAAGGCACTGGATGAATTTGATGATAATGACCAAAATAACAACAAAACTGCCATCTGCCAGGTAGTAGCTTGATAACATGATAATTAGTTGCCAACTGAACAGATAATTATGAAATTTAACATGCCCAATTATAGGGCTTAATATATGTGGGAAACTTTAGTTCGGTTATTACCAGCAGGAAGTGGAACAACGCAACTGGTACGGTTTCTGGGATTTTGGCGATGTCATGCATGCTTATGATCCCGACCGGCACGTGTGGCGTTATGATATCGGAGGTTATGCCTGGGATAACACCGAACTGATGCCAAACCTGTGGCTTTGGTACAGCTACCTGCGCAGCGGACGACCGGACATTTTCCGCATGGCAGAAGCGATGACACGACATACCGGGGAAGTTGATGTTTATCATCTCGGACGTTTTGAAGGATTGGGTTCCCGTCACAACGTGCGTCATTGGGGTTGCGGCTCCAAAGAGGTACGCATTGCACAGGCGGCATTGGGGCGCTTTTATTATTACCTCACCACCGATGAACGGACCGGCGATCTGATGCGGGCTTCCGCTGAAGCTTCCAACAGGGCAATTGGTCTGTTGGATCCGTTGCGGTTAATTCTCGATAAAAGTAAGTATCCTACACATGCCCGTATGGGCCCTGATTGGCTGGCGCTGGCCGGAAACTGGATGACCGAATGGGAACGAACCGGTGATAAAAAATGGAGGGACAAGCTAATGGCCGGAGTGAGAAGTCTGGCTGAAATGCCTTACGGACTGTTCTCGGGAAAAGGAGCCGCCATGGGATACGATCCTGAAAATCACTGTTTATTCCAATTGCATCCTGAAGATATTGGTTTTTCCCATCTTTCGGTGCTTATGGGCGGACCGGAGGTGGCTTATGAGTTGACCAGTTTGTTGGATGAACCGGAGTGGAGCCGGATGTGGCTTCAGTTTACCCGTCTTTACGGCGCTCCGGCCGACAGCGTGAAAAAAGAGTTTGGAATTTCTGTTCAGTTAGGCTATCCCGGACATTGGTATTCCCGTCTTCCGGCATATTATTCGAAAATGAAAAACGAACCGGCCTGGGGTAAACGAGCCTGGAATGAATTTTTGCAAACTGATACTTCCTTTGAAATGAACTTATTTGACGGGCCGCAAACCCTGGAACCGGTTTATGAGGTGAAAGGAGTTTCAACCAATAACACGGCGCAATGGGGGCTGAATGCCATTCAGTTGCTCGAATTGATTGGAAATCAAATTCCTGAAAATCATGAACGTTTTAAACAGAAAATGGAGAAATGAAAAACCCGATAATGCGACTCTGGAAATCTGCCGGCTTATTGGTTGTCACCATAAGTATAGTGGCGACTTTCCCGACTGCATGTAAATTTCTCCGAAAAGATTTCCCCTTTGAGAAAGATTCCTTAATTTTTCAGGACAGTTTTGATTCAACGCTGGATAACTGGATGATTGAAGTAGATTCGGCGCCCGGCGTAATGATCGGAATCAGAAATCAAAAACTGGTGATTGATGTTGACCGGGGAGCTACTGTATGGTTTAATCAGAAACTGTCGGGAGATTTGCTTTTTGAGTACAAACGAAAAGTGATTATGGATAATGGCCCGAACGACCGCCTTTCGGATATGAACCAATTCTGGATGGCCGGCGATCCGCGAAATCCAAATCTTTTTACACGAAAAGGAGCTTTTGGCGAATACGACTCCTTACGGATGTATTACGCCGGGATTGGAGGAAATTATAATAAAACCACGCGTTTCCGAAAGTACGACGGGAATGGCGGACGGTTCCTGTACCACGATTTGACGGATACAAGCCATTTGCTAAAGCCCAACCACACGTACCGGATTGAGGTGGTGGTGTACAGGAATACCACCAGGGTTTTTGTCGACAACGAAGAATTTTTCAGCTTCACCGACCAGGACCCGATTCAGAGCGGTTATTTTGGTATCCGTACAACCTGGTCGAGACACGAAATTGATGATTTTAAAGTATATCGATTGAAGTAGAAATTTTAAAGAACAACCCAATGACAAAACTAAACGACTTGATTAAAACTTTTCGGAGCCGAAAGTTCAGCGTTCGGGATCTGCTTTTGCCGCTGGTATTGCTTTTGCTTGCAATGGGATGTCGAAATACTGAAAAACAGGCCGTTTTTAATGTGATGGATTACGGTGCAAAAGGAGATAGCCTGACCTTGGACACGGAAGCGATCCAACGAGCCATTGACGCGGCATCAGCACGCGGAACCCAGGCGCAGGTGCTGGTTCCTGCCGGACACAGGTACCTGATTGGCACCTTGGTGTTAAAAAGCAACATGGACTTTCACCTGGAGGGGGATGCCGAGTTGCTGGTAAGTACCCGCGAAGAAGATTATTCGGGAGAAGCAGCTATTGTCGCCAATGGAGCAAACAGGTTAACCATTTCGGGAACAGGAAAGATTAACGGGCGCGCTTTGGAATTCATGGATCATTACGAAGAAAAGAATGAATGGTGGATTCCCAAAAACTGGCGTCCAAAATTGATGATTCTGACCAGCTGTAATGAATTGGTTGTGCGCGAAATTACCGTTGAAAAAGCCCCAAGTTGGAGCCTGCATCTGTTGGGTTGCGAAAATGTTTTGATTGAACATGTCAACATCCGCAACAACCTGGATGTGCCCAACTGCGACGGGATTGACCCCGACCATTGCCGGAATGTGGAAATCCGGAACTGCCACATTGTTTGCGGCGATGACGCCATTGTGGTGAAAGCTACCCGGCAGGATGAAGACTATGGTCCTTCTTCCAATATTTGGGTACACGACTGTGTACTGGAAACACAGGACTCGGGTTTAAAGATTGGTACCGAAACGACACAGGATATTTTTAATGTTGTTTTTGAACGCTGCGAGATTAAAACCAGTTGCCGGGGTTTCACCATCCAGTTGCGCGACGAAGGAAATGTGAGCAACATCACGTTTAAAGACATCACCTTCACCTCCCGTTATCATTCCGACCCGTGGTGGGGACGAGGCGAAGCCATTTCGTTTACGGCCATTCCCCGCCTTCCTGAAGGTAAAATCGGTCAGATCCGGAATGTTCGGGTTGAACAGGTAACCGGTCTGGCCGAAAACAGTGTCCGCATCAACGGCACCCGGGAGAGCCGCATTGAAAATGTGCAGTTCAACCACCTACACGTCACCCTGAACCGCTGGACGGATTATCAGGGGGGACTGATGGACAACCGACCGGCCAAATCATATCCGGATATCGAATTCCGAAGTAATCCGGGCATTTATATCCGTTTTGCCGACCAGGTGAGCATACATCACAGCTCGGTTTCGTGGGGCGACAATTTGCCCGGTTATTATACGCATGCCCTGGAGGCGCACGATGTTACAGGTCTGGTTTTGGATGAATTTAAAGGCGAAGCGGCGCATCCCGGCCGTTATCGTGCCGTGTCGGTTAAGTGAGCTGCGGCGAAAAGTTCGGTATTTATTAAAAGAGTAGAAATATCATAAAATTTAAATACATGAAATTGACAGCATTTACAAACGTTCTAAAAGTAACCATGATCATTTATGGGAGCTTTACGGCAACCGGAACATTAGCCCAGGAAAAACCGGAAACCGATGTGACGACACCTTTACACCTGATGCGTCCGGACTATCCCATGCCTTATGGTCTGCCCGGGGTGAAAGAGATTAAAGCCGTGCTCGACCGGGTATTTCTGTATCTCGATGAAGTCACTCCGGCTAAGGTCGTCAACCGAAATACCAATAAAGAAATCACGGAGTTGAATCAGATTACCAAAGACGCGATGTTACAGCAGGGCGACTTCCGTTTAACCAGTTACGAGTGGGGGGTAACTTATGCCGGCATGTTACTGGCGGGTGAGATTACCGGAGACAAACGCTACTCGGAATACGCGGAAAAAAGGCTAAAGCTGCTGGCCGACCTCACCGCCTTTTACCGTGAACATCCCGATCTGGACGTAGATCGCAGTTCGCCGGTGCATTCGGTGTTACACCCGCATGCGCTGGATGACGCCGGTGCCATGTGTGCTGCCATGATCAAAGCCGAACGCGAAAAGCAGGATGGCAGCCTGCGCCCCATGATCTACAACTTCATCGATTATATTCAGAACAAAGAATTTCGTCTGGAAGATGGCACTCTGGCGCGCAACCGGCCTCACCTGAACACCCTTTGGCTCGACGATTTGTTTATGAGCGTGCCTGCCTTGGCCCAAATGGGGAAACTAACCGGTGAGGTGCAGTATTACGACGATGCGGTGAAACAGGTGCTTCAATTTTCAAAACGGATGTTCAATCCCGGAAACGGATTATACATGCACGGCTGGGTACAGCAGATGGAGGTGCATCCGCAGTTTCACTGGGCTCGCGCCAATGGCTGGGCTGTGATGACAATGGTTGAGTTGCTGGAGGTACTGCCCCAATCGCATCCGGGATTTCCGGCGGTGCTCGAACAACTGCGCGCCCATGTGGCCGGACTGGCCAAATACCAGAGCGGAACCGGCTTCTGGCACCAGTTGATTGACCGGAATGACAGCTACCTGGAAACTTCGGCCACGGCGATCTATACGTATGCCATAGCACGGGCCATAAATCGGGGATACATCGACAAACAGGCATACGCATCGATAGCTGTTTTAGATTGGAATGCAGTTTCAACCCAAGTCAATGAACGCGGGCAGGTACTGGGAACCTGCGTGGGAACCGGCATGGCTTTCGATCCGGCTTTCTATTATTTCCGTCCGGTGAATCCTTATGCCGCACACGGATACGGGCCTGTTTTGCTGGCAGGAGCAGAAATCATCAACCTGATCCGGAATTCCTATCCAAAAATGAACGACAGCGCTCTGATGTTTTATCCCGAAGAAATCAAAACTGACGCGCCAATCTTTGGTGTGGAATAATCAGGGAATAGTGCATCGTGTCAAGTCAACAGTAAACAGACAGAAGTTTAATTTTTACGGCAGGGTGAATTTCTAGTTCTGATTCAGACCGTCAGTTTAAACCTGACCTGACAATAGGTACAAAATACAGCGTACATAAGTTCTCACAGGATGGGTACATCGCTTCTTGAGACTTAAGCACTTACGCAACTCAAACAAAAATATGCGCATGAGAATTTTTTGTCTTCTGATTTCCAGCCTGCTCTTGTCGCTGATCGTTCGGGCGCAGGAAAATCGAGGTTACAAGGTCTTTCAGTTTCCGGTCGACAGGATTCCCCGGGTTGACGGTCATGCCGGCGAGTGGAATATCGTTCCGCCAAATTATACCGTCGGTATGGATCAGCTTTGGGATGACAGCAAAAAACATGCAGCGGCTGATCCGAAAAATCTGTCGGTGAGCGTTAAAGTGGGCTGGGTGAAAGGGCTGAACCGCCTTTACTTTCTGTACGAAGCTTATGATGATTACTGGGATTTTTCGCGTCCCGACCTCCACAACGACACTTTCGAGCTGATTGTGGACGGCGATTTGTCGGGTGGTCCGTTTATCGATCGGTTTCACCCGAACAAGGCATTGGATCCGATGGATGCTTACTTTTCCTTTCATGGTGTCCACGCCCAGAACTATCATCTGTTCACGCCGGCCGAAGGCAAAGACTGGACGCTGGTATGGGGCAGCCAGCCGTGGATTAAAGAACTGCCTTATGCCAATGCGGCGTATCAATATGATTTTAAGCCCGGTGAAGCCGGCAAATTAACCCTTGAATTCTGGCTTACACCTTTCGATTATGCCGGTAATGATCCGGCCCGGGCTGTTGAGACGGTTTTATATGAAAACAAAAAAATCGGTCTGTGCTGGGCCGTAATTGATTACGATGATGTGGAAAAAGAGGGGAACAATGGATTCTGGAACCTCTCCAAAGAACACACCATGTACGGTGATGCTTCCCATTGTTTGGTGTTTGAGTTAATGCCGATTGAAAAACAGTTCCAAAAGCCTGTGGATGCCAAATGGTCGTTTCAGGTGATTGACATGACACGCCGCCTGGTAGCTTTCACCGACGAGTCGTCCGGCGAAATCACTTCCTGAAAATGGGATTTTGGCGATGGACATACTTCAGCCGAACAACATCCGCAACATCAATATGCCGAAGCCGGCAAATACGTAGTGGTGCTTTGGGTGGAAGGGCCTGAAGGAAATTCCCGCCGTGCGAAGGTGTGGGACGTGGCTGTGAAATAAAGCACAGTAAGTTCAACAATAAAGCCCGGCTCAAACGAACCGGGCTTTTTGTATGGAGGGATTGTTTATCCGTTACTTGGTGTATTCGGCCTGGTTCAGGAATTCGAAACTTTTTTCAACGCTGACGATGGGTTCAAAGTTGTAACGTTCCACTTCAACAATATAGGCTTTCATGCCTGCCGTTTCTGCGGCATCGAAGGCCGGTTTAAAGTCAATCGTACCGCTGGCTCCCAGTTCTTCCACATCTTTCACATGGTACAGCTCAAAACGTCCCGGATAGTTGTTAAAATAGTCAAGCGCTTCTTTGCCGCCTTCCTTAATCCAGTATAAATCCAGTTCGAACATAACTTTCCCGGGATCGGTGTTCTGAAGCAGGTAATCGTAAAAAACCACGCCGTCAAACTCGGTGGTAAACTCCTGGGCATGATTGTGGTAACCGAAACGAATACCGGCGGCATTACATTTTTCTCCAATCGCATTGTAATAGTCGCAATACATCTGAAGCGTATCCAGGTTTCTGTAGGAATCTCCTCCCATCGAGGGTTTTACAATCCATTCGGCGCCGGCAGCCTGATGAGCAGCAATGCAGGTATCCCACCATGCCATGGCTTGTTCCCACTCGCCTTCTTTCGGCAGGTTAATACCCGTGTGCGAACCTCTCATGCTCATGCCGTTTTCTTCGAGCAGCGCTCTGAATTCAGTAGGTTCCATGCCATAAAACAGGCCGTCGCCATAGCCTGCAGCTTCGACATAGGTGTAGCCAATTTCGCTCAAACGGGCAATGGTGGCGGCTACATCCGTTTTCATGGCTTCGCGAACCGACCACAACTGGATGCCAATTTCTTTTTTAGTTTCTTTTGGAGCAGGGGCATTACACCCGACAAAGGCTGATGATAAAACAAAAACGGCCAAAATAAACAGGATGGCCCGGGTTGAAATCTTTACATTCTTCATTTTTGGAAGTTTTAATAGATATGAGTTGTTAAAAATTAGTTATCGACCAGGAACAAAGATAATTATTCTGACAAATAAAATTTACATGCTTTTTGTATCGCCGGCAAAATGGATGGCTTATGCGCATGAAATCAGGATTTTGTTGGCGAATTCCTTTATTTTCGCGGCTTTCATGTTTACAAATATTAACACGATTTTCACATCGCTTGATTAAACCAACTTGTTATCCTTCTGTCAGAGAACATATAAAATTATCACTAGTGTCTATTAATTTTTGTTAAAATGCCTCATATCTGTTTTATGCACAGCATGCTAGCTTTTCAAAACCTTGTCGCCCTTTTGAAATTTGTTCCTTTGTACTCAGGTACAAATTGGAACAAGTATGAACGTTGGCAAATATGTTTTCGCACAGATTGTGGAGTTTCTCCCGAAACGTTACTTCGAACGACTGGTAATAAAACACAAAGACAGGACAGTCAGAATGGCACCATCCTACTGGAGCCATATGCTGGTTATCATGTACGGCCAGCTCATAGGCTGCCATAGTCTTAGAGAACTCACAGATGTCACTATTGCTCATGCCAAAAGATCTTTTCACCTCGGGTTTGGAAAGGTTCCCATCAACAGAAGCGTTCTTTCCAAAGCAAACAGCCTTAGAGACCATGGGATCTTTGAGAAGTTTGCCTTTTACATTGTGTCTATTGCCCAGGCCAAACGTATCACCAAAGAGTTTGAACTCCACGGAAGGTTCTATGCCATTGATTCCACTACCATCGACCTGTGCATGTCGGTCTTTAGATGGGCAAAGTTTAGGAGCACAAAGTCTGGCATCAAGATTCATACCCAGATTGATATTGCCACTGAAATACCGGTCTTCTACAGAATCAGCCATGCAAATGTGCATGACACCAAGTCTATGGACTGGTTTACATACGAACGGCACGCTTGCTATGTGTTTGATAGAGGCTACTTTGATCTCTCCAGACTCTACGCAATTGAGCTGGCCGGAGCTTTCTTCATCATACGGGAGAAGTCCCGCCCTGATTATGAAATTACGGAAGGAGATGACATGCTTGAAGGAGATGACAATGTCCTGCGGGACCAAACGGTTAGGTTTACAGGAAAGCGAAACAGTGGAAACTATCCGGTTTCGCTCAGACGCATCGTATTCTATGCCCCTGACCTTGGAAGGGCCTTCACCTACTACACCAACAACTTCTACCTCAAAGCAAATGAAATTGCTCTTCTTTACCGTTACAGATGGCAGGTGGAGCTGTTTTTCAAATGGATCAAGCAGCATCTCCGTGTCAAATCCTTTTGGGGAGAATCCGAGAATGCGGTCCGCATACAGATACATGTCGCCATCATCACGTACTGTCTTGTCGCTATTATTGAACACGACCTCAAACTGGGCAGACCTGTTGTGGAGGTCATGCGTATCCTTGGTAATTCCCTGCTGGTCAAGGATCCCATTCAAGAACTCTTGGCTCCGAGGGAAAATAAGGCCTATGATGATAGCGATTGCCAACTGCATTTGGACTTCTAATTGAATTAACATTTTTTAATAGACACCAGTGTAAAATTATAAAAGCTGGATTATTTAAAGATGAAAAGAACGAGAAATTTATTCGTGATGCTGTTGATCATGGCAGGGATGAACGTCTTGGCTCAAACAGGGCCAAGAGTAGGTGAATCGGGAGATCTTCCGGCCAGTTTCAGCATCAGGGGAAAGGTGATTGATACGGATTCGAATCAGGCGATGGAATACGCCAATATCTCCATTTTTAGCAGTTCAGACTCAAGCCTGGTTACCGGTGGAATCACCGATTTGAACGGCGAATTCCGGATCGGGGGCCTTCCGGCAGGAATATTTTATGTCGAAGCAAACTTTATTGGATTTAACAAAACGCGGATTAATAACGTCAGAATTAGCCCGGCAAACAGGCAAATCGACCTGGGAACAATTAAGCTGGAAGCTTCGACCCAGGAGATCGGGGCCGTTGAAGTGGTCGCCGAAAGGGCCCGGATTGAGTATAAGGTAGATAAAAAAGTCATTAACGTTGCCCAGGATATCAACGCTACCGGAGGAACAGCCGTGGATGTGCTGGAGAATACGCCCTCGGTGCAGGTGGATATCGAAGGGAATGTCACCCTGCGCGGTTCGTCCAACTTTACGGTTTTTATTGACGGACGCCCAAGCGCACTGAGCGGAAGCGACGCCTTGCAGCAAATTCCGGCCTCGGCGCTCGAAACCATCGAAATTATCACCAATCCGTCTGCCAAGTACGATCCTGACGGAATGGCCGGAATTATTAACCTGGTGATGAAAAAGAATATCCTTTCAGGCTTTAACGGGATTGTGAATGCCTCGATCGGCACTGGCGACAAACAGCGCCTTGACCTGACGGTCAATCACAAAACAAAAAAACGGAACTTCTCGTTCGGCTTCGATACCAACAACAATACCTATTCGGGCGAAAATGCCTCGACACGCGAAACCACTACGGGCGATGTGACCGAGCTTTTAGACATGAATGGCGAACGGAGTTTTACGCGGAAAGGTTTCGGGTTGAAAACAGGACTCGACTTGTACCTGACCGATAAAACCACCCTGGGCTTCCAGCTTCACGGCGGACAATTTAATTTCAACTCAAACAGCGAGGGATTGAATCATCTTTCAACGTTGCCGGTCTCAGACGAAAAATATACCGTTGCCACGGAACGGGCCATCCGGGAGAATAACTTTATCAACGGAAACATCAACTTTACCCATAAATACAACGAGCAAGGGACGCACAAGCTCGAAGGAATGTTTTATTACCGCAACCGGAAAGGCGACGACAGCGAGTACCAGTCGGAAGCTATTGCCGATATGAATTTCAACCCGACCGATATTTATGATCTCCAGATCAGAACCACCGAAGACGAGAAATCAAACGATTATCGCTTTCAACTCGATTATACCCGGCCGGCAGGGGCAGGCGGAAAACTCGAAGCCGGCCTGCAAAGCCGGATCGAACGCGAAACGGAAGACTATCTGTTCGAAGATTTTGACCCGGAAACACAAAGCTGGATCAATAACCCCGATTTTACGAGCTCAATGGACTTTAAGCGCGACATTCATTCCGCTTATTCAACATTATCGGGCAAACTGGCCCGGATTGAATACATGCTCGGAATCAGGGGCGAATACACCAACCGCGAAATCAATCATGCCAAAGTAGAAGAGGCTTATACCCTCGACCGCTTTGATTTCTTTCCTTCGCTGCACCTGTCATACCAACTTTTCGACCAAAGCCAGCTGATGGGAAGTTACAGCCGCCGGATTAACCGTCCGGGCGGACGCGATCTGGATCCTTTTCCGAGTTATATGAACCAGTATACCATCCGGGTCGGAAATCCGGGGCTCGAACCCGAATATACCGATTCGTACGATCTGGGGTTCATGAAACGTTTTGGCAAATCATTCGTTTCGCTCGAAGGCTTTTACCGGCAAACCAATAACCTGATTACCCGGCTCACCGAACTGGGCGACGACGGTATTTTATACCTGACATCGGATAACCTGAATAAGGACCATTCGCTGGGAGGCGAAATCATGGGAAACCTGAACCTGACTGACTGGTTTTTGTTGAATACCAGCTTTTCGGTATACCGCTATAAACTCGAAGGAAACGTTCAGGGCGAATCGGTAAACCGGGAAAGCACCAATTACAACGGCCGCCTGAACGGCACGATCAGGTTTTCGCCCGAAAGCCGGATGCAAGTCATGGGAATGTATCGCGGACCGTCGGTTTCGGCACAGGGCGACACCAAAGGCATGTTTTTTTCCAACATTTCGTACCGCCACGATTTGTTTAAGAAAAAGTTGTCGGCAACACTTAGTTTGCAGGATGCATTTGGAACAGCCCGCAGCGAAGGTACGTCGAGCGGATCCAACTTTAAATCGACCTACCGGTTTAAACGCGAGCCGAGGGTATTTATGTTAACCCTCAGTTACAAAATTAACAACTATAAAATGGATCGATCCGGGCAGTCGGACATCAATGAAGTTAATTTCGACGATAACGGGTTTTAAACAGAATAAGGTTTATTCAAATGCAGGGGAGTCTGAAACAGGCTCCTCTTTTTTTATTTTTAAAGGGCACATATCGGATCAAAAAAACCAACCTGTAGCCAGGGAAATCGCTTTTAGGAATTTTGCTTTCTATGATGAGCGCCTTTCTTAATCATTTGATGTGGAACCCTCCACGGATACTTCAAAAACCTTTAGATCGTTAAAGGCGATTTCCCTGAACCTGTAACTGATTTTTGAAAAGGAAGTAAAATCAATCGAATCCTTCTTCCCGAATCGATTGAATCGATCACCATATTAAAAGATGAATCGGCAATTCAGCTATATGGTGAAAAAGGGAAAGACGGGGTAATTCTGATTAAAACCAAAAAGTGACCGGGGATTTTTGGAAGTACCTGAGTGACCTGAGTTCCTAAGTGCCAAAGTAAGACTGCGGTTTTTTCTGAACCTTGCCATTTGGTCATTGGTCATCGCGGCTTGCGGCTTGGGGCTAAAAAGTACCTGAGTAGAACCGCGACTGAATACTGTTACTGAACACTGGTAGTTTCTCCCGTCTTCGGTAATTCGTGTGGTGGTGTCTTCGTGTTCAATTCTTCTTATGGATGCCACCTCCTCCCCCTCGTTTGAGCGAAGCGGGAACGAGGGGTTCGCTGTTTTTGAGTTTTAAACTCAGCATTATATTGTTGTTTGTACATTCACAAATCCAGAATCTCTTGCCGAACTGTATCCGGCAGCTGCCGGACCGCCCGGGAAACCATCATTGCCAGAACCGGATTTTCATTCGAAAAAAACTTAGTTAATATACTATATTTCTGTACGTTCTCATGGAACTCGCATGGACCAGTGACGACTCTTCTATCATTTTTTTTCATTTCTTTTTGTGTTGGCACCATTAAAACTATTTCAGTAACATGCTCGTTTCATGCGTATAATTGATCCGTTGCTCAATCATTCCTGTATTTTTGATTGAAAGATATTAAGTAGTGCTTTTCAATGCAATACGTTTGTTTATTGTCGTTACAAACAGCTTGTCCCGATAGCAATCGGGAACCACCAACTAACCCCTTGTCACCGCTGGCGCTAAGACGAGGGGGCGCCAGCAGGGGGACCTTTTGTTTAATCCATTATTACTACTTCCTCAAATTTCGAATTTTTTACTTCAAATTCTTCAAAAGCTTTCTTTATTCGTTCACTCACAATCAGCATAGGGCGGGCATACCCAACTACTTTCATGGGTCCTGCCTCTAAATTCGACACACCCAAATGTTCCCAGGTGTTAAACAGGTCGGAAGATTCCAAAAAGTCCTGGTTTATCCCCTTGTACATGAGCTTTAACGGAGTAATTACCGTCGGGATACCTTTTTTATAGTTTCCAATTTTTGCGTCAGCGTAGTATCCATTACTTTTACAGACTGGACATTGTCGTTCTGTTACCAAACCTTCGGAAAATGGTAAGGACTTCGGAAAACTTAATTCTGTATAAAAATGATATAAAGGAAGCTCGTTCTTTCTTGGGTCAATCACTTTTTTAAGTCCTGCAATCTTTATACTTTTTGAAAGTAAAAACTTATAAAGATTCTCAGAAATTAAAAAGTCACTATCAAGTGTCTCAAAAAAATCGATGTTGACTTTTGTAAGACCTTTACAATTTAGATTACCAACAAGCTTTGCTCCTGTACCACAATTTTTACAAGCATCCTCTAAATAGTAGGTACTTTTACAACTTTCGCCCTAGGCCTTGCATAATATTTTATTACAAAGTATTTCATTATCAGACTTTTAAGTAATTAATAACCTAAGAATGCTTTTACAATTTCTATCCATGTAGGTTCTGTATAGACATTTTGATAGCTATTCATCATTTGGGTCTTTGTATATTTTTCCTCCGCTGGCGCAAATTTGCAATTTGTGCCTTTGCCCTATTGGGCAAATTCCGTCGAAATCCGGACAAGCCATTTTTTGCTTTTACAAGCAAGACACGGTTTGCAAAACCGCGCCAGCGAGGGGGACTGGAGCTTTTGCTTTTTTAATCCATTAGATTGAAGTATTCCTTGACGGTTAAAGGAATATCATTTAAATGTGGCCGTCTTTTTAATTCATTCAATAAGTCTTCTTTAGTATTTATGACCTGTATTTTAGAAACTAATTTACAAAGTATCAATTGCTTTAATTCCCTTTTTCTATCCTCATCTGGGATGTTATTTTCAAGATCCAACAGTTCTTTAATCCTTGTGTTTTCATTGACGTCAATTGACCCAAATCCATTGAATACGTGCATCATTACATCTTCTAAGGGAATTGACTTTACTATATAGCCATAGTTAATATAAAACCTATTGCTGAATTGCGATTTTTGAAGGTTGACCATTTTGGTAAGTACATCACCGTTTATAACCCAAAAATTGCCTTTCCTTTTAAATCCAATTGGAATAAATAATTCACTTAAAATATCTGTTAATTCTTTTTTTCTCATAATGAACTTTAATAAGTATCCAAAACTGTTTTCCATATACCACCAAAACGTTGCTCAAAGATAGATTGATATTTGTTTAACTGAAGAACGCCTTGTTGTATGGCTCTTGGGTTAAACGGTTTCAATTCATAAATTGTTTTGGTGCTAAAATCAACAAAGTCTGGTCGTATGCCTGATATTTTCCCAAACTCTTTAAACCGACCAAGCTCAGGAGCATGTTCAGCTAATTTATAAGCTGCGTGCATTTCACGCCCAAGAGATAAGCTTGATTTTGTATATTGTAAGGCTTCAACCCCCGTCTTAGCGGCAAATTGAGTCACCGGCCTGGCAGCTTTTGAAGCTATAGAAACCGTTCTAATGCCGCCTACTGCCGGAACTATAGGAAGTACCGCCAACGCGAACTGGGTAACAGGGTGATTTAAAAAAGCAGTATGTCCCTGATGTATCTTTTGCGTAATCGCCGCCACTTTTGAAAGATCGCGTCCATAAACATAAACTGTTCCTAGGGAGTATTTAGCTTCTAATACACCATTCTGTAAGAGACGTACTTTTCCCGGTCCGCCATCATTGGCATAAGCCAGCAAAACGGGGTCTTTGGGTAATTCAAAAAGATTGGACAAGCTTGAGGTTTCAGTTGCAAAACCGTTCAAGCCGCCAATCTGAGAATATGCGCCAAGACCGGACGAAGCCATACCTATGTAAGTCCACGGGCTTTTCCAATTCCAGTTTCCCGGATTAAAAGGGTTACCACCATTATTTGCAGCGTGCATAAAATTGGCTTGCACTCCGCCAAAATAAGCCATTGCTGCAATGTAAATAAGCTCCCCTATAAGTTCCCCACTTGGATCGGTATATATCAACGGGTTATTCAGGCAGTAGCTGTACCTGTTAAAATTCTGGCTGAAATCAGGCAACTGTACGTAATTATCGGGGCTGAGGAATCTTCCCAGCAGGGGGTCATACATCCTGCCGTTCATATCAATCAAACCAAATTCCGGCAAATGCTCATGCCCGGTGTAGCCGCGGTGGAAGCCAATGGTGTTCTGGGTAACAGTCTGTTTTCCCCAAGCATCATAAGTGGCACGAAACAATGCTGCCCAGGTGGTCGGTATGGGCATAATAGATCTTATCCGACTGTCCCGATTGCTTCACGTAAACAGCCGCCAGTCCGTCGCCACCTCCTATATAGTACAGTTCCGGTGTCACGGTTTAGAATTACTTATTTCAAAGAACTTTTTTGCTTTGTTTTAAGGATTTGAAGAAGCCATCCGGCGGTTGGCGGACGGCTTCTTTCCTCAATATATACCTGATAATTAAAATACATAGATAGTAAGCATTACAAATACCATGAGTGCACAAAACCCAATCAAAATATTTGAAAATCCATAGGAAACCAGATTTATTGGATCTTCCTGATCAGGGCCATTCCAGAGTTCCTTAAATGACTTTAGTTCCTGTCTAAAGAAAACATGCATTAAATATTGAAAAAGAAACCTTATTAATACTCCAATAAATTCAAATACAAACGATCCCCAGAACATAAAATTGAATTTTAAAATCCACTAAACACAAAACTTCCAAAGCCAACGCCTTTCCAGACATTTTGAAAATTATTATTATTTCTAATAACATAGTTGTATTGACGGATAAAGACACCTCCCTCTTTCGCTGCATAAATTCCTGTACCTTTGAATAAATGATTAAATTTTGCCGCATTTAAAGGGGCTTTTGCAATGTCCAAAGCTTTACTAATTTTTGAAATTGGCGCAAACGTAGTAATTGTATTAATGCCTGCATCTACAAGCTCAGAACCTTCTAATCCTGCACCGTTTAAGTGAGCAATATGATCTGGTAGTTTTTGGAGAACCATTCTTTGAGTTGTAATCCATGCTTGATCAATAGTATTATATCCCAAATCTCCAACAAATCCAAAATTATCACGAAATCTTTCCCAACCGTTAGATTTATAGGAATTAATAAATTGATTTGGCTGTGCCTGAAGCAGGGCATTCAACGAATTTAAACCACTATTGGCAGCAAATGCCATAGCTGCAATATTCTGCATATTGTCCACTCCTCCAAAGGGAACTTCCGTTATCACTGAAGGCAAAAGTTGTACAAACGCAGAGCGGTTATCAATCCATGTCCCATATCTTTCAAAATTTAATTTGCCTTCACCCAAATGAGACAAGAAACTACGTTTACCAGTTACAATGTCATTGGCCCATTCGCAATGTTCAAGCGTTTGAGAATACCCAAAAGCGGCACTCGAAGCAATCGATACATATGTCCACGGGCTTTTCCAGTTCCAGTTGCCAGGATTAAACGGGTTGCTACCATTTTTAGCTGCGTGCATAAAATTTGCCTGCATTCCTCCAAAATAGGTCATGGCCAGGATTGGCAACCAAGCTATTTCGCCGCTCGGGTCATTATATTTCAATGGATTATTGAAACAATAGCTGTAACGGTTAAAGTTCTGGC
Source organism: Gaoshiqia sp. US2 (assembly GCF_059705485.1). Classification (NCBI taxonomy): domain Bacteria; kingdom Pseudomonadati; phylum Bacteroidota; class Bacteroidia; order Marinilabiliales; family Prolixibacteraceae; genus Gaoshiqia; species Gaoshiqia sp. US2. The sequence continues at coordinate 728,586 of NZ_AP048550.1, forward strand.
TGAAATCAGGCAACTGTACGTAATTATCGGGGCTGAGGAATCTTCCCAGCAGGGGGTCATACATCCTGCCATTCATATCAATCAAGCCAAACTCCGGCAAATGCTCGTGCCCGGTGTAACCCCGGTGGAAGCCAATGGTGTTCCGGGTAACAGTCTGTTTTCCCCAGGCATCGTAAGTGGCTTTAAACAGGGAGGTGCCGTTGGCATCGGTCAGCGAAATAATGCTGCCCAGGTGGTCGGTATGGGTGTAATAGATCTTGTCCGACTGGCCAGCCTGTTTCACGTAAACAGCCGCCAGGCCATCGCCGCCACCAATGTAATACAACTCACTTGCGGCAACAATCTTCAGTTTTTCAAAGAACGCTCTGCTAAGTTAGCGAAAGTTCTAAAGAAGCAGCCCGGCAATCCGAGCAGCTTCTTCTTAATTTTCCCAGTATACATTACAATTGTACACCAACGTGGTACTTTCCTCCCCGCAAGCCTGCCACTGCTCGCAGATCAGCGCCAGCGGGGATTTGTTTTACTAAAAGTACAAGTTTTATTATTCTATATGTGCTATCTCAAATTCAAAACCGCTTAGCTTTTCTTCTTCTACCATTGTTCTAAAGGCAGGGGAACAAAAGTAGATAGGTTCTGGCCGTAGTAGCCCCCGTTTAACTCCCACTTTCTGCTTACTTACAAATAAATCATAAGTGTTAATTGATGGGGCATTTAAAACATAGGGTTCTGACAATAAATTTAAGCCAATAGTATGCCCTTTTGGGCATTTATAAACTTCCTTTTCAATTACAACATCGTAACCCGAGATATTGTAAACACCACCACTACTACCTTCTGAAGATTCAAAAGGATTATCCCCAGCAATGGTATTTTTCGTAATCTCTAATTCTGGCGATAAAGCAACTAACTGGTAATAATTGAAAGCTCCATTCCCAAAAGCCACAGGTTCGAAAGCTATTCCTTTTAATCCCCTTTGTTTAAATGCGGCTGCAAGTCTTTCCGATATTACTACTTCTCCTGCAATGGTTCTCGCAATATCTTTTTTAGGGATTGACCCCTTTTTGAGTTTCAACGCTCCAACCTGCTTCCTGTTTGCTCCGCATATCTCACAAGCCACGGTTTCATCATATATTGTCCCGCATTCTTCGCCTGCTGGTTCAAACGCTGTTTTTATTCTCAAATGAAATAAAGTAGCCGCATCTAATTCTTTCTTGCTGTACTTTCGTTTGATTTGCCAGCTATAAAAAAAGCCTTTATCAAACTTGTCTTTAACATACTTATCTATAAGTGGTATCTGATAATACCTTGGATCATCTTTTGTCAATTCTATAACTTTTACAGATTTAGATAATTGTCCCAAATCTTTTCCTTCATCTGCACTAAAAAGCAAATGTGCAAAGTCATAATTTATTCTAAACTCGGTTATCTCTTTCATCTTATTTTTTGTTTAAAATCCGAAACCTGGTGGTAGTGGATATCTTGAATAAACATCTTTCATAATCTTCAACATTTGCGACTCATCAAGTGGCCCTAAGCCGTAACCTCGAATACTTCTAAACTCGTTTGTAATTACTTGATGGTATGCTCCATCTAAAGGGACAAGAGCTCCATTCTTTGCACCTCCTAAGTATTTCGGGGCAATATGATGTAATTCGGTTATACCTGCTTTTTTAGGGTATAGCTTCTGCGCAGCTTTTACTAAATCATCAGAATATTGAGTTACCCCCTTAGCGGCAAGTTGAGCCACCGGCCTGGCAGCTTTTGAGGCTATAGAAACCGTTCTAATGCCGCCTACTGCCGGAACTATAGGAAGTACCGCCAACGCGAACTGGGTAACAGGGTGATTTAAAAAAGCAGTATGTCCCTGATGTATCTTTTGCGTAATCGCCGCCACTTTTGAAAGATCGCGTCCATAAACATAAACTGTTCCTAGGGAGTATTTAGCTTCTAATACACCATTCTGTAAGAGACGTACTTTTCCCGGTCCGCCATCATTGGCATAAGCCAGCAAAACGGGGTCTTTGGGTAATTCAAAAAGATTGGACAAGCTTGAGGTTTCAGTTGCAAAACCGTTCAAGCCGCCAATCTGAGAATATGCGCCAAGACCGGACGAAGCCATACCTATGTAAGTCCACGGGCTTTTCCAATTCCAGTTTCCCGGATTAAAAGGGTTACCACCATTATTTGCAGCGTGCATAAAATTGGCTTGCACTCCGCCAAAATAAGCCATTGCTGCAATGTAAATAAGCTCCCCTATAAGTTCCCCACTTGGATCGGTATATATCAACGGGTTATTCAGGCAGTAGCTGTACCTGTTAAAATTCTGGCTGAAATCAGGCAACTGTACGTAATTATCGGGGCTGAGGAATCTTCCCAGCAGGGGGTCATACATCCTGCCGTTCATATCAATCAAACCAAATTCCGGCAAATGCTCATGCCCGGTGTAGCCGCGGTGGAAGCCAATGGTGTTCTGGGTAACAGTCTGTTTTCCCCAAGCATCATAAGTGGCACGAAACAATGCTGCCCAGGTGGTCGGTATGGGCATAATAGATCTTATCCGACTGTCCCGATTGCTTCACGTAAACAGCCGCCAGTCCGTCGCCACCTCCTATATAGTACAGTTCCGGTGTCACGGTTTAGAATTACTTATTTCAAAGAACTTTTTTGCTTTGTTTTAAGGATTTGAAGAAGCCATCCGGCGGTTGGCGGACGGCTTCTTTCCTCAATATATACCTGATAATTAAAATACATAGATAGTAAGCATTACAAATACCATGAGTGCACAAAACCCAATCAAAATATTTGAAAATCCATAGGAAACCAGATTTATTGGATCTTCCTGATCAGGGCCATTCCAGAGTTCCTTAAATGACTTTAGTTCCTGTCTAAAGAAAACATGCATTAAATATTGCAAAAGAAACCTTATTAATACTCCAATAAATTCAAATACAAACGATCCCCAGAACATAAAATTGAATTTTAAAATCCACTAAACACAAAACTTCCAAAGCCAACGCCTTTCCAGACATTTTGAAAATTATTATTATTTCTAATAACATAGTTGTATTGACGGATAAAGACACCTCCCTCTTTCGCTGCATAAATTCCTGTACCTTTGAATAAATGATTAAATTTTGCCGCATTTAAAGGGGCTTTTGCAATGTCCAAAGTTTTACTAATTTTTGAAATTGGCGCAAACGTAGTAATTGTATTAATGCCTGCATCTACAAGCTCAGAACCTTCTAATCCTGCACCGTTTAAGTGAGCAATATGATCTGGTAGTTTTTGGAGAACCATTCTTTGAGTTGTAATCCATGCTTGATCAATAGTATTATATCCCAAATCTCCAACAAATCCAAAATTATCACGAAATCTTTCCCAACCGTTAGATTTATAGGAATTAATAAATTGATTTGGCTGTGCCTGAAGCAGGGCATTCAACGAATTTAAACCACTATTGGCAGCAAATGCCATAGCTGCAATATTCTGCATATTGTCCACTCCTCCAAAGGGAACTTCCGTTATCACTGAAGGCAAAAGTTGTACAAACGCAGAGCGGTTATCAATCCATGTCCCATATCTTTCAAAATTTAATTTGCCTTCACCCAAATGAGACAAGAAACTACGTTTACCAGTTACAATGTCATTGGCCCATTCGCAATGTTCAAGCGTTTGAGAATACCCAAAAGCGGCACTCGAAGCAATCGATACATATGTCCACGGGCTTTTCCAGTTCCAGTTGCCAGGATTAAACGGGTTGCTACCATTTTTAGCTGCGTGCATAAAATTTGCCTGCATTCCTCCAAAATAGGTCATGGCCAGGATTGGCAACCAAGCTATTTCGCCGCTCGGGTCATTATATTTCAATGGATTATTGAAACAATAGCTGTAACGGTTAAAGTTCTGGCTGAAATCAGGCAACTGTACGTAATTATCGGGGCTGAGGAACCGACCTAATAATGGATCGTACATTCGGCCATTCATATCAATCAAGCCAAACTCCGGCAAATGCTCGTGCCCGGTGTAACCACGGTGGAAGCCAATGGTGTTCTGGGTAACAGTCTGTTTTCCCCAAGCATCGTAATTGGCTTTAAACACGGAGGTACCATTGCCATCGGTCAGCGAAACAATGCTGCCTAAGTGGTCGGTATGGGCGTAATAGATCTTATCCGACTGGCCGGCCTGTTTCACGTACACAGCCGCCAGACCGTCGCCGCCTCCAATATAATACAGTTCGCGTGTCACCCCGTTTTGAGTTACTTTTTCATAGAACCCATATTTTTTACAAAATTTAAAAGAAGCCATCCGGCAATTGCCTTTGCCGGATGGTTATTACTATCATTTCAATACAAATTATGGTGCAATCTCTATCGGGATATATTCATCCTCAACATCTTCAATATCATAACTGGTTGTATCCAACAAATTTTCCCTTTCAATATAGTCGTATAGCTGTTTATAAGCTTCAGGTACACTGAGGATACCTTTTAAAACCAAAAAGTTGCACCGCCTAATCATATCTCCTTTTAAAAATTGTAACGAAACTGAGTCATGTTCGTTCTTTATTCGTTCATACTTATATATCCGTTCATCTTCTTTCAATTCTAAGGTATCACCAATTATTGATAAAGAATAAATTCTGTAGTCACCTAATTGAAGGGAATCATTCACAAAAGAATATCTATATGGAAAATAAAATGGGATAAACTCCTGAACAGGAATATAAGTACTGTCATTCAGAAAATGTAGTTCCCCATATTTATTTTGCCATGCTCCAGCCCACGAGCCAATTAGCTTTTCCCTTAACTGTTGTTTTTCTGGTTTTTCCTGTCCTTGCGACATAGGAGAATTGCTGCAGCTAATACATATAACAATTAGAAATATAAACCAATTTATAAATTCTACTTTTTTCATGACCTTTATTTGTTAAGAAACCGACTAATATCAAACGGATGAATTATCGAAATCGAGTTATAATAATCTTTCAACGCGTTATAACCAATCTTTGATCCCATCTCGATATCCAGTAATGGAACACCGGTATAACCTATTATGTGTAATCCTAGCTTTCGGCTAAATGGGCTATTCCCAAATCTTATCCCATTCTTTTGATTGATTTTATAGAAAGACGGATCTGTTTTCAACATCATTTCATTGACATTACGCTGAACAATTCTATAGTTATGCTTTCCATTTAATACCCCCAGCCTTTCAGTATACATATCTCCAGGACCTGATCCTATTCCCCATTGAGGGGTAACAATCTCATGTAAATTTTTTATTCCATTGGATGCATTAAGATATTTAATTCTTGCCACAATATCGTCAATTGGCTGATCCCCTTTCATAATATCTACAGGGCCTGTGATATAATCGTTTGCCGCAGATGAAGCGACCAGGTTTCCGCTGTATTCCATGGCAAAAATATTACTTCGGGGTATCCGCCCCGTCCATGGATTAACTCTTGCATCAATTCCCAACTCTGCTAAAATCCGGTTTTGTTCCTGAGCTATGGAATACCCAGAAATTGCGCCACTTACAAATCCCATGGCAGCAGGACCGGCCCAGCCCTGGAAAAACGGGTCGTCATCAATCACATTCCCAATGCCATTAATGCCAACCTGAATTCCCGACTGCAATATTCCGTTCGGAATTGCGCCTGGGGTTTGCATAAAAGTTCCTAAAGAACCTGTCATATTCAGCCCCGACATTGCCCCTGACCCAATCCCAATATACGTGCTGGAACTTTTCCAGTTCCAATCCCCAGGGTTGAACGGGTTATCAGCGGTAAAAAAGTTTGCCTGCATTCCTCCAAAATAGGCCATGGCCAGAATTGGCAGCCAAGCTATTTCGCCGCTCGGGTCATTATATTTCATCGGGTTATTGAAACAATAGCTGTAACGGTTAACGTTCTGGCTGAAATCAGGCAACTGTACGTAATTATCGGGGCTGAGGAATCTTCCCAGCAGGGGGTCATACATCCTGCCGTTCATATCAATCAAACCAAATTCCGGCAAATGCTCGTGCCCTGTATAACCTCGGTGAAAGCCAATGGTGTTCTGGGTAACAGTCTGTTTTCCCCAGGCATCGTAAGTGGCTTTAAACAGGGAGGTGCCGTTGGCATCGGTCAGCGAAATAATGCTGCCCAGGTGGTCGGTATGGGTGTAATAGATCTTGTCCGACTGCCCGGCCTGTTTCACATACACAGCCGCCAGGCCATCGCCGCCACCAATATAATACAGTTCGCGTGTCACCCCGTTTTGAGTTACTTTTTCATAGTCTCCTCCAAAGATAATGGTTTTTACATCGCTGCCGTTTTTCTTCAGCGCCGATTTCCAGCGTTGCCGGTCGGGGCCATAGGTAATATCGAGCCGGTAAGCATCTGCGCCAAGGGTATCGTGCAGGATTTCGGCCTTATTAAAGGTGGTATAACCGATATGCTGCCCTTTCGCCTGAATCAGGTTATCGGTGTTGTCAACCGCGGAAAGCGCGTGTGGGCCAAAACCAATATATTCATAATCGCCCAGGCCGGTTTTCCATTTGATATTCCCATTCGCGTGGTAGTCAATATCCATAGTTACAATGCCGGTCAGCGGGTTATCAACCTTTTCCAGCCTGTCGAGGCCGTCATAAAAAAATCTCTCGACGCCTGATGCGTCTGATCTCCAGTTAAGATTGCCCGTAACCCTGTCAAAACTGTAATTCAGCTCACGGACAACAGTGCTCCCCTTAACGGTCTTCAACTTCGTGAGCAAACCGTCCGAGTTTAGCGTTGTTGTTGAAGTCATAGTACTGCCAAGTTGTGCGGTGGTTACCGTACCGCTGGCATTGGTCAATGACCAAACGGCTTGCCCGCCCGCGGTTACGGTTTCGAGGTTGCCCGAGGCGTCGTAGGTGCGGCCAAGCTGCACCCCACCCGGGTAAGTGGTTGTTTGCAGTTGCCCGTTGCTGTTATAAGCATAGCCGTACTCCAATATACCGGTCCCGCCAACCTGCCGTTTTTCGTTATATACCCTGCCATACTGGTCGTGCAAATAAGAGATGTAATTATTCCCGGTTGTCACCTTGATTAACCGGTTCAGGTCGTAACCTGTTGTCCCGTAAGCATAATCGGTCGTTACACCTGCCAGTTCCGAATAGTCAATGCGCCCCAGGACATCGTAAACGGCTTCGTAGTGGTTACCACGGGCATCGTCCTGGGTTTTTACCCGTCCGGCGGCGTCGTAAGTGTAATTGATCGTTCCGGCGTTGGGGTCAACCAATTGCTTTTGGTTACCTGCCGCATCATAGTCCATCGTAAAAGTTGCCCCTCCCGTAGTTATCGACTTTGGCTTGCCAAGCGACTTATATTCATAAGAAACATTGGATAGCGGATCGGTAGAAAAAACGAGGTTGCCCCAGGCATCGAACGTTTGGACATAGTTTTGCCCGTTCCGGGTCGTGGTCACCTGGCGGTTACCATAGCCATAGGTTATACTTTGCCCGCTGCTGCTGCTTTGCTGTTTGATCCTTCCCCTCGCATCGTACTGGTAACTTTCGGTAATCAACAGGTCGCCTTGTTGGGTATCCGTGCTTTCCAGTTCGCCTTTGTTGTTGTACTGCCTGGTAATAACAATGTCCATCCCCTTTGGTCCAATGGTTTCGGTAACGGTCTCGCGCCCCGTGCGGTCGTACCACTGTTTTACCCAGGGCTGGCCATTGCCCATCGTAAGCGTAAAATACCTTTTTTCGATATTATCGTTCCAACCCGAACGATAAACTGTTTTCCGCCCGTCGGGCAGGATGCTGGTGGTCGCCCGTCCCCAAGTGTCGTAGGCGTGGGTCGTTGTCAGCAAATTTGCCGGGTTGGTTTCGTCTTTCTCCGTTAGCGGGTTCCCCCAGGTATCGTAAGTATATGAGACTACCGATGACGAAGGCGTAGTATATACCTTTGCCGGGAAACGGTTGGTGGCATCGTAGTCGGTGTAAGAGGTCAAAGCCGGCACACCAAAGCCGCTGACTTTCGACTCTTTCAGGTTGCCAAAGCCGTCGTAACTGACAAACTCCGTGGTCAAAGCAAGCGAAGTGCCATCGTTCTCCACTTTTGTTTTTGGGTATCCTTTCGTCGCGTCATAGGTTAGCGAAGTCTTTTGGATAAACTCCTGGCTGTCATCCGCATGTTTCCCGATTGAATTGATCAATTGCGGCTGATAACGGCCACCTGCCAGAATATAGTTACGGAGCTCTGTTTTTTTGTACATCGAACTGCTTCCGTATTCTGTTTTTTCATCAGTCAGGTAGCCATACGTACTGTTATAGGTGTAATATGTTGTATTGGTATTTCCATCGAGGTCTTTGTCCGTTTTTTTGTTTGGATAGGCAAAAAACTTCTTCGACCCCTTATCTACATAGGTGTAATCCACGGTAGTTTCAGCAGTATTTGCATTCACTGTCGTTTTCGAATAGGTTTGAGCGGGAGCGAACCAGGTAGTATTGATCGATGCCGTTCCTTTTTCGGCCGTTATCCCTTTTGTAGTGTTACTGGCAATGGTTGTCATAAAGCCCATAAAACCTTTCCCTTGCAAGTGCACTTTAGCCCCTTTGTAGCTGTATGTTTCGTTCATGGTACCGGCTATGCCGTTGTCGTAGGTTACCGATGTGACAGCAGACATGGGTGGTGTTATATCAATCAGCGGGTATGCAGCCCCGGTACCTTTAATATAAACACTGGCTTGGGTTAAAGGAGCATAGCTTATACTTGAAGCGCCGCCCATGCCGGAAGTTACCGAAGCAATCATGCCGCTACCAGTTGTGAGCCCGGGGTTTTTATAATAACGCCACGACTGGGTAGTACCGGATCCATTGTAGCAGTTGTACCCGTAGTTCATCAGCTCGATTTTACCATCGCCGTTAAAATCTCCGGTAACCATAAACTTACTAAAGGCATCGGCTTCGTTGGTTGAGCGGGCATACGAAACCTGCGACAGGGCAGTACCGGTCGAGCGCATCCAGTAGGTAAGCGTTTCGCGGTAAACACCCCACGGACTGCTCCACATATCATCTTTTTTGTCATACATCGCTTTATGGATGACCACATCCGATTTCCCGTCCAGGTCAAAATCAAACACCTGGCAATCAAATTTATCATCGTCTTTTCCCGTGAAAGTCTGGTCGAACACCGGTAGTGTGCAAGCCAGGTATTTGGCGAACGTTCCGTTGCCATTGTTTAAGGCGATGTACCAACTGCTGTTCCCGGTAGAAGTACTCCCCGAATCGTTCATAATAAAATCGGGCAACCCGTCGCCATTGAAATCGCCCATACGCATCATCTTGTTGTTAGCCAAAGTCGTACTACTATACATATAACTATTGGAAAGCGTTTGTGAACTGATGCCGTTTCCCTGGTTCCAGAAGATTTTATAGCCTCCATTGTAAAATATGATGACATCCGATAAGCCATTTCCATTGAAGTCTGAAGCAAATATTTTCTCCGGTTTTGAAGGCAATAACAGGCTAAATGAGGCACTGTACAAGGTTGTTCCAGAGTTAAGCCCGACAATCTTACATAAATAATACCCGTTGCTGTTCCCTTTTTCAATATAGGCAAGATCACCTTTCCCATCGTTATTGAAATCACCGGTTGCATATAAGGGCATTTCATTTGTATTTTGCAGAATGTCCACAACAGTAATATTGTCCGGAGTACCACTAACAAATTTAAATTCAACATATTTTCCCAGGTCACTTATACTTAAATGTGGCACAACCATCTCCATAATTCCATTCCCATCAAAGTCAATGGGGGTACAGCCGGCTGTTTGTTCTTTCCAATCGTCTAACTGAAGGTCGGCTCCAATATCATAATAGTTGCCGGTCAGAAATTGAGGGTTGCCATACGCATTCAATGATCCCCAGTAAATGTAGGCATAGTTCTTATTGATCCAGGAATTAGGCCCGGTGGGTATCCTGATAGGAAACACACTCACCAAGTCTGTTATTCCATCTCCGTTCAAATCAGCCGCCTGAAACGCCTGATCATCAAAAGGAACAGCAGGATAGACCGATGCCGCGCTTACCGATGAAACAATACATTGTTGCGAGAACGAAGGCAGGTAATTCCAGTTTAACCGGATGGGCTTTAAGGCTTCTCCGTTCCCGTTTTTCCCGGTTACCGAAACCAAGCGTGAAAACTGATCTGAATTGGCATATTGCAGTTCGTATTCGCGGTAAGTGGTTGTCCCGGTCTTGGTTTTAACCTTGCTCAACCGTTGGTACATGCCTCCCTTCGTTGCGTCCAGAACAAACAAAACCGGATCGGGGCGCGATTCGTACGTGAATTCCACCTTGTTCTCAAAAGTTGTGGACACATTTTTATTTTTTCCATAGGAAACTGAACTCAAATACACAAAATAGGAACCTGAGGTGTACGTGTAATCCATATAGTTTCCCAACGGGTCTTCTACCTGGTTTAAATACCAGGCGGTTACTTTACCTCCCGAAATGGTTTGTTTAGAGTTGGGCGTATTGCCGTAGGTGTATTTCATTCCGTCTTTCGAAATCACTTCAAACCAGGTATTACAGGTTGTTCCGCTGTAGGTTCCATGTACAATTACTTTGGTAAACGGATCTGATTCGGGGTAATAAATGGCCCCTTCCTGTCCGGCGTTACCGGAATAATAAATCAACCTTTTACCATCGAGCACATAAGCATCAGCGCCCAGATAGGTTAAACCCTTGGCGGTAGTATCGTAATAAACGCTTTTTGGCGTACGGGTTATCGCGGATGTCCCGGTCAGGTTCGCCCCCCAGCCGGCAATGCCATTGCCTGCTTGACTGTTGTATACGATCGATATGGTTGGTTGCATTCCGCCAACTCCAACAGGAGCCATTACGGGAACATTAATCGTGGCCGCCCCGGTTTCCGAGATTACCAGGTTACCTTGAGTGGCCCCCACGGCATCGGGATCCGAACTGTAGTAATCCGGTGAATCCGGGTAGCTAAACTCATCATAATAACCCGTAATCGCAGTCGTAATAAATCCATCACCATAGTTGCCTTCCGACACCACGTAATAAGCGCCGGCCTCCAAATCCATCCGAATAAAGGCCTGGTAAGTGTTGGTGCAGTGTCCATCGCCGGAGTAATTATCATTGCTCCCGATGAGGACCCCGGATGCATCCAGAAGGGACATAAACGTGTTGGACAAGGCTGAGCCGCAGTGGGTCATTACGACGGTCATCCTGCGGGTCAGCGTAAACTTATAAAATACATCGTTAGTCGTTTTCCCGGTGTATTTGTTCGTAAAATCTACCGTGTTCCGGGTATCTGTAAACGTAAAGCTGTCGCTGAACTGGCCGGCAATGATTGGCATTTCACGGGTATCTCCTGCTTTGAGAATCTCGGCAGTCATTGTTCCTCCGTTAGGGGTATAAGAATACCCAATTGTGAAGGTAATACTGTTGGTGGCCTGGTGAAGCTGATTCCCGCTTTCGGCGCTGCTCAATACCAAATCGGCTGTTTGTCCAACTACCATAAGCGAAGCTGTTACCAGTACCAGCAAGGTAAGGTATATCTGTTTCATAAATAAACTTTTTAGGTTGGTGTTATTCTTTAATAATCTTCCACTCTCTTTTTTCGTCCGTTGTACGGATAAGCAAGATATACATCCCTGAAGGATAAGAAGAAAGGTCCAACTGGTTGCCGGTTTCCCTAACTTGTTTACTGATGAGCAATCTGCCTTGGGAATCATAAACCCCCAGTGTTGGCTCTATTCCGCTTATTCCGGGCATGTCAATGCGTAAAAGCCCTTGTGTTGGGTTGGGGTAAATGCGGATTTCCTGGTTGCCAAGCTTGGATTCAAGGACATCTTCTTCCTGGTTTTGTGAGGCAATGGCGGCGCTTTTTGATTGCAATACAATTACTTCACGGTATTCCCGGTTCCCGCTCAGGTCGTATTTGAAGCGAATCCTGTTTTGAGCAATTGTCCCGGCAGTATTAGCCAGTAGTGTTATGCCCAGCAATATGAGAAAAAGTATTAATCGGTTCATAATAAAGTTGTTTCGGTTGTGATAATATGCTGATAAAGTAAAGCTTCAGATTTCCCGAGACAAAATTTTGTTTAATTGCCTGGAAGCAAGGATTTTACTTTGTCGGCCAGTTCTGTTAATTGGGCTTTCAACTGGTCAATTTCAGACTGCTGGCGGTCAATAAGCTCCTGCTGTTCTTTCATTCCTTCCACGATTACAGGAATTAACTGGGTGTAACTGATAAATTTGTTTCCTTTTTCATCTTCGGCAACCACGCTGGGAAATACTTTTTCAACATCCTGTGCCAGAAACCCGTAATACTGCTGTTGAGATGGGTTGAACTTGTTTTCACCCTCATTGCGGGTCAACTCCTGGGCGTTTATCTTGTAATTGTATGACTTCGCACTTAAGCCGGTTAGTTTGGTCAGGCAACTATTCAAGTTAACAATATTTTCTTTTGCCCTTTCATCGCTGGTAGTAAATGCATTACCACTTCCGTCTATGTACCATTTTTCGATCATTCCGTCTTCATCGTAAACCCTGAGAAGTCGGTTGTAGTCACCGGGGCTGTATATAACGGCATAATCCCCGTCACAATAGAAGCCGGAACTTTCACTCAGGTTTTGTTCCAGCAGGAACCCTTTAGTCGTTACATTGGGGTTGAAATCGAAATTAATAGCTCCTCCTTGGGTGCCGACATCAGTCATGTGCAGGATTGCGTTCGTGTTTACTTTCAAAGAGCCATCGGTAATGACCTGAATTTGAGAAAAAACATTGATGAAAAACAAACACTGTAAAGTTGTAAAAACAATTTTTTTCATAATTAATTTGATTTTAGTTGAACTAATTTTTGTTTATTTATTTACTGCACCCACTTGCCGATCTGACAAGCGGGTACTTGTTTTTATATTTTCCTGCCCTTACCTTCCATACACCGTGGAAAAGGCTTCCGCGGGGTATGGAAAAGGCTTGCAAGGACCGTGCAAAGGGCTTACACCGATCGTGCAAAGGCTTTGCACAGATCATGCAGAAGGCTTGCACGGTGCATGTAAAAGGCTCTCTCAAACGATTGTTAACTCGTCGGGCAGGCTGCCTTTGCGCAGGTTTTTGGTGTTGTAAAGAATTGTCCGCACTTCGAGCCGGTACGTTCCCGCCGCTAAGGCCGGCACCAGGAAATCGACTTGGGCCGGTTTGTTGCGCGAAACGGTGGCCACGCGGGTTTCGCTGCCATTGGGCGCAACCAGGAAAATGCCCTGGGTGGCATCGGCCGGGTCGAACTTCAGGCGGCTGCCTTTCAGCTGGGCAATGTTGCCGGGGGTAAGCGTCTCGTTACGGGTCCCGCTGCCCAGGTCGTCGAGGTAAAGCGGATCGGGTTTCGGGCTGGCGCCCTGCACACGGGTAACATTCACCCCGGCAACCATCTCTTTCAGGCGGATTCCGGGACTTACATTGATCTTTACCGAGTGGACCGAAGGGTTAAAACTTTCATCCTCGCGGGTAAATACGCCTTTCACCGACAGCGAAAGGTTAAACAGGGGCGTGTTCACGGCAAAGCCGTTTTTCACTAATTGTTCAAAGGCCAGGGCATATTCTTCAAACATAGCCAGGGCCTCGGCCTTGGTTACCGTTGAACCGCGGCTGATCATCAGGTTAATCACATCGTCCTGCGTTTTACTTTGCAGGTTTTGCACCACCGCCATGTAGTCGGTCGGGTCGGTGGTCAGGTGGTTTTCAAACAGAGCATAGTTTAATGGCATAATCATTGGTTTTTTTATCTGAAAACGGTTATCTCGCAAACATGCGCCGGGCAAAAGCTGATGTAAAATAACCCGGAACACGAAAAACAGGGCTGTCCGCCGGGCAGGGTTGCCGTTTGGACTAAGGTTAATTAACAGGTCGGAATAATAAAGATCGAATCGATTAAACCGGCTTCATGGGTTAATTCACTGATTCAGACAGAAGTACCCCCCCCTCGATGTGTTGTTAAACAGAAATATTTTGTTCAAGAAAATTTGGATTTTGTTCGTCAAAGACAGTGATTCAAAAACACCCCCAAAAAGTATACTTTCGTTGCAAAAAACGAACATTTCAATTTTGGTGAACAAAATAATACGGGCGAAAAAAAGTGAAAAGAAGTGATCGGTGATCGGTGATCAGAATTCGGTAATCAGTAATCAGTGTCCAACTGAGGATTTGTTTGGTCATTGGTCATTAGTCATTGGTCATTAGTCATTGGTCATTAGTCATTGGTCATTAGTCATTGGTCATTAGTCATTGGTCATTAGTCATTGGTCATTAGTCATTGGTCATTGGGGCTTGGACAGCATGAAACTTGGAACTTGAAATTTGGAGTTTGCAGCTTGTTCTCTGCGGAACTTTGAGCTTCATGGCGTTCTCTGCGTTAAAAAAGTGCCTGGGTGCCAAAGTGCCAAAGTAAATGCGACTTTCTCTTGTCTCCGGTTTCCGATCCTTCGTTAATCGTCAATCCTTGATTGGTAATCTATAATTCGTGTCCTGCTGCCTTCGTGTTTAAATATCTTCCTGCCTGCTCCCCGGGTGTCTCCGGCAGTTGCCGGATTACCCCGGGCTACCCATATTTCACTCCGCCGGGGTGGGAGGACAATCGGGGAAGAGTGATCGGTAATCAGTGGTCAGTGCAGCGTGGAGCACGGGACACGGGGCTTGGGGCAGGAACTTGGAATTTGGAACTTGAAACTAAAAAGTACCTGAGTAGAACCGCGACTGAATACTGTTACTGACCACTGGTACTGGTACTGAACACCGGACACTGCGACTTTCTCTTTTCGGTAGAATGGCCTGAAAAATTAAAGCCGTCCCAATGCAAAGTTTGAGACGGCTTCTTTTTAATCTCTTATCAAAGCTTATGATAATGTTGCCTGACCCGGTGACCAGTCACAGGGAGTCAGTTTGCCGGTTTTTAAGGCTTCCAAAACACGTAACACCTCAGGGACATTACGTCCGATGGCCAGGTCGTTTACCGAAACCCAGCGGATGACACCCTCGGGATCGACAATAAAAGTAGCGCGGTAAGCAATTTTTTCTTCAGCTTCCAAAATACCCAGATCTTCAGCCAGCGATTTGGATGTATCAGCCAGCATCGGGAATCTCAGTTGTTTTAAACCGGCATGGGCGTTACGCCAGGCCAGGTGAACAAACTCAGAGTCGGTCGAAGCGCCGATCAGATTGGCATCCAGCTTGGCAAACTCGTCGTAGTGCTCGTTAAATCCGGTAATTTCGGTGGGGCAAACAAAGGTAAAATCTTTTGGCCACCAGAAAATTACATTCCATTTTCCAAGTGTCTTCTCTTTGGTCAGGGTGTCAAACTCTTTTCCGGCTTCCACCGACACAACAGCCGTTTTTTTGAATTCGGGGAATTTATCTCCAATTGTCTTCATTGTAAGTAATTTAAACGTTAGAATTTTTGATTGTTTTTTTTGAATCAACGAGCTTATTTAGATTAAATAAGATTTGCAGGCAAAGATAACATTGCCCCGTATGCCCGTCAAATTGATTATTTTTATTCGGAATAGACAAAAACTATAACAGCCGACAGAAAATTTGAGATGTAAAAGAGATTTAAGACGAGGCATTTATAAAAACATTTAAGCCCTTGGTCCGAGGAATGGATGAAAACAGTTTGGCATATCGGACGGATAATTTTATCTTTATGTGGTTTTTGAAAGATGTTAAACAATCTGTCATCAACAAAATACCTAAATCAATTTCAATTTTTTTTAAACTATGAAGAATAAGTCAAATGAGACAAGTCAGGTTTCCAGAAGGTCATTTTTGGGAACTACTGCAGCCGCGGCTGCCGGGATTACCATCCTTCCGAGCCATGTAATTGCCGGGCTTGGCCACAAAGCCCCGAGTGACAAACTAAACATCGTTGGTATTGGTGTCGGCGGAATGGGTTTTGCCAACCTGAAAAATCTGGAATCACAAAACATCATTGGTCTTTGTGATGTCGACTGGAAATATGCCAAACGGGTGTTTGACTATTTCCCGAAAGCCGAGAAGTTTAAAGACTGGCGGGAAATGTATGATAAACTGGGTAAATCGATCGACGGAGTTGTGATTGCAACAGCCGACCATACCCATGCCATTACTGCGGCTCATGCCATGACGATGGGCAAACATGTTTACCTGCAAAAACCATTGACACACTCGGTGTACGAGTCACGCTTATTGACCAAGCTGGCTGCCAAATACAAAGTAGCCACATCGATGGGTAACCAGGGTTCTTCGGGCGAAGGCGTTAACCTGACGACAGAATGGATTACCAACGGCGAAATTGGCGAAATTACCAAAGTGGAAGCTTTCACCGACCGTCCGATCTGGCCGCAAGGCTTAAATACCCCTGAAGTAGGGCATTGGGTTCCTGAAACACTGGATTGGGATTTATTTGTTGGTCCGGCAAAAATGCGTCCGTTCAACGAAGTATATCATCCGTGGAACTGGCGCGGTTGGTGGGATTATGGTACCGGCGCCCTGGGCGATATGGCTTGCCACATCCTGCACCCGGTATTCATCGGGCTCGAATTGGGTTATCCGACCAAAGCACAAGGGAATTCAACCTTATTGTTGCAGGATTGCGCTCCTACGGCCCAGTCGGTTAAACTGACCTTCCCGCAGCGGACACCGAAGAAGAAAATGAAAATTAAACTTCCCGAAGTTGAAGTTTATTGGTACGACGGCGGAATCAAACAAATGCTTCCCGAGGGATGGCCTGCCGGCAAAAATCCAAATGATGCCGGTGGTGGCGTGATTTTCCACGGAACGAAAGACAAACTGATCTGCGGTTGCTACGGTGTAAATCCCTGGCTGTTGTCGGGTCGTAAACCCAGCGCTCCGAAATTCCGTCGCCGCGTTGAAACCAGCCACGAAATGGATTGGGTACGGGCATGTAAAGAAAGCGCCGAAAACCGCGTTCCGACGGCATCAGACTTCAGCGAAGCCGGGCCATTCAACGAAATGGTGGTGATGGGCGTACTCGCCGTACGTTTGCAAGGCCTGAACAAAGAACTGGAGTGGAATGGTGAAAAAATGGAATTCACGAACCTGAAAGATGACGAAACCATCAAAACGGTAATCAAAGACGGTTTCAAAATTCACGACGGCCACCCGACATTCGACAAAACCTGGACCGATCCGGTTCCGGCCAAAGAGTTTGCGGCTGAACTGATCAAGCACACTTACCGTGCACCGTGGAGCCTGCCCGATATGCCGGCTTAATCTTGAATTTGTTAAACATCAATATAAAACGGGATCGGATTATTTCTTATCCCGTTTTTTTATTGTTGCCGAACCAAGCCCGCATAATTCCGTTATTTTTGTTTTTTTGAGATAAACCCTAAAAAACGTTTTATGTTGAAAGTGAATGAATATTTCGGGGGAACAGTCAAATCGGTTGCCCTTGAAAATGCAGAAGGAGTCGCTACTGTTGGCGTGATGGAAAGCGGCGAATACGAATTTGGCACCTCATCCATTGAGCTGATGACGGTAACCAGCGGTGTGCTCGACGTTTTACTTCCCGGCGAAACAAACTGGAAAACCTTTGTTAAAGACGAAACCTTCCGCGTTGAAAAGGATGTCCGTTTCAAAGTAAAAGCAAACGGACAAGTCGCTTACTATTGTTTATACCTCTGAGAAATTGACGTTTTAATTTGTCTGTTTTTTTATAATCAGCATTTCTTATTAAATTGTCAGGCGTTTTTCCTAAAACAACCCTATGAAACCGGAACAGCCAACACCCAGTCGCAGAAAGTTTATTCAAGCCACCGCCGGTATGATGGCCGGAATAACCATCCTTCCCAGCCATGTAATTGCCGGACTGGGACATCGTCCGCCCAGCGATAAGCTGAACATTGCCGGTATTGGTGTTGGCGGTATGGGTTACCGTAACCTGAAAAACATGGACACCGAAAACATCGTTGCCCTGTGCGATGTCGATGAAGCCTATGCCGGACGAAACTCCTTTCGGGAGTGGCCGCTGGCTGCTCAGTATAAAGACTTTCGTGAACTTTTCGATAAGCAAAAGAACATTGATGCGGTGATGATTGCTACACCCGATCACACCCATGCTTTACCGGCATTGATGGCCATGCGGAAAGGCATTCATGTGTACCTGCAAAAGCCATTAACCCACACGGTTTACGAATCGCGGGTGCTGGCCGAAACGGCCCGGCGCTACGGTGTGGCCACCCAAATGGGAAATCAGGGCAACTCGGGCGAAGGGATCCGGCAGATTTGCGAATGGATCTGGGCCGGAAAGATTGGCGAAATTACCCGGGTCGATGCCTGGACAAACCGCCCCATCTGGCCACAGGGACTGGAACGTCCGAAAAAAGAGATGCGTATTCCCCGCACACTCGATTGGGACCTGTTTATCGGGCCGGCAAAATACCGTCCGTACAACGAGATTTATACGCCGTGGAATTGGCGCGGGTGGTGGGATTTCGGTACCGGGGCATTAGGCGATATGGCCTGCCATATTCTCGATCCGGTTTTTAAGGCGCTGAAATTGGAATATCCCGCTTCGGTGCAGGCAAGTTCGACCCCCGTAAATACCGAATCGGCCCCCAACGCCGAGATGGTGGTGTACGAGTTTCCGGCACGCGATAACTTACCCAAAGTAGCCATGCCCCCGGTTACGGTGAATTGGTACGACGGCGGGCTGATGCCTGTCCGGCCCGATGAGTTGCTGCCCGGCGAACAAATGGGCGACGACGACGGGGGCTGCATTTTTTACGGCACAAAAGGAAAGATCATGTGCGGCACCTACGCAAAAAATCCAAGCCTGTTGCCAACCAAAGAGATGGCTCATTTTGAGCAGCCTGTCAAATCCATCCGGCGTATTGCCAATGCGATGGAGGGCGGACACGAGCAGGACTGGATCAGGGCCTGCAAAGAAACCCCGCAAAACCGGGTTGAGGCTTCATCCAGCTTTAATTATGCAGGGCCATTAAACGAAATGGTGGTGATGGGTGTGCTGGCCGTGCGCCTGCAAAGCCTGCAACGTAAATTAACCTGGGATGGTCCGAACATGCGCTTTACCAATATCAGCAGTACCGATCAGCTAAAAGTACTGACAAAAGATGATTTTGTAGTGGTGAACGGCGATCCGCGTTTCAACAAAACTTACGCGACCTTGCCGGCTCAGCAAATGGCCGAGGAATGGATCCGCCACAACT
Organism: Gaoshiqia sp. US2; assembly: GCF_059705485.1. NCBI lineage: Bacteria > Pseudomonadati > Bacteroidota > Bacteroidia > Marinilabiliales > Prolixibacteraceae > Gaoshiqia > Gaoshiqia sp. US2. The sequence continues at coordinate 747,806 of NZ_AP048550.1, forward strand.
ACCGGCAGGGTTGGGAACAGATTTAAATGAACCAACAGGTTCTGAAGATTAGAATGTTAGAATATTAGAATATAAGAATGGTTTTTTGAAGTGTGAGGCTATATTTGACCGAGCTGCCGTTTAATTTTTTGTTCGATTTCCTCGGTTAACTCTTTGATATCGCGGCCTGCCGGATCAATAGCCGGCAAAGCCGTGTAAGTTAACCGGACACCGAAGCTGAGCGGGTAGTATCCTTTGTTCGTCAGTTGGCTGTTGCCGTCAATCACAAAAGGAACGATTAAGGCCGATGGGGCCGAACGCAAAAGCGAAGCAATTCCGGCATGCTGAAAACTTTTTACTTTCCCGGTTTTACTGCGCGTTCCTTCCGGGAAAATACTGGCCGAATAACCTTCCTGTTCAATGTGTTTTCCTAACCTGGATATCTCAACAATCGATTGTCGCCCGTTTTTCCGGTCGATCAGGGCAGAGCCGCCGTGCCGCAAATTATACGAGATACTCGGAATTCCTTTTCCCAATTCCTTTTTAGAGACAAATTTGGGGTGATGTTTCCGAAATCCCCACACAATGGGCGGAATGTCGAAGGTGCTTTGGTGATTGGAAACAATCAGGAGGGGGCGGCCTTGCGGGAGTTGGTCAAATCCGCGAAAACGGATACGCGCCCCGATGACAACCAGGCTGTAAAGCAACAGAAAATTCAAGACGTCTACCGATTTTTTCCGGAGTTGATACCCGCCCACTAAACGGCAAACCACCTGGACGGGGTGAAATACCAACAGGAACAAGCCGAATAAAAACAGATAAACCGGAGTCAACAGGTAAGCCAATACGCTCTTCATGCCTTTCGTTTTAAATTATACGCAAAAGAACAAAAAATAAGGGAAACGGCAGCTTCCAACCGGTGCGGACATTTGTTTTCGATTCTTTTATTATTCAAATTATCGGTTAACTTTGCCGCCCTTTAAAAATATTCCGAAATGGGTGAAACCCAAGACGGAACCATAATAACAAACAAGATGAGTATTGAAAAAGCCTTAAGGGCCCGCAGCGGATCGATATGTGAGCTTTGCGGTTCGGCCAACGGACTGACCGTTTACGCCTTGCCTCCTGTTACCGAAAATAACAGCGATAAATGTGTGATGCTTTGTACCGTCTGCCACACGCAAATCAGCAATCCGGAAACAATGGATGTCAATCATTGGCGTTGCCTTAACGACAGCATGTGGAGCACCGTGGCAGCAGTGCAGGTATTGGCCTGGCGTGTACTGAACCGGCTGAAAGGCGAAGGCTGGCCGCAAGACCTGCTGGATCTGCTTTACCTGGATGATGAGATGCTGGCCTGGGCAAAGGCTGATGGCGGCGACCAACCGGAAGCAGGAAAACACATGGATAGCAACGGGTCTGTTTTACAGGCCGGCGACACCGTGGTGCTGATTAAAGACCTGAACGTGAAAGGTGGCGGCTTTACGGCTAAACGCGGAACGGCAGTCCGTAACATCAGTCTGGTAGCCGATCATTCCGGGCAGATTGAAGGCAAAGTGAACGGGCAACAACTTGTGATCCTCACGCAATACGTCAAAAAGTCAAGTTAACCATTCATTCTTAAAATCGGTATCTTCGTGGCATGATAACACCAGACACACGCCTTAAGGCCGAATTTTTTCAGCGCGACACGGTGCGTGTTGCACACGAGTTGGTGGGTAAGATGCTGGCCCGTAAATTTGCCGACGGAGAGATCAGGCGATACCGGATTAACGAAACCGAAGCTTATTGCGGGCACGACGACCTGGCTTGCCATTCGAGCAAAGGGCGAACCCAACGCACCGAGGTCATGTTTCAGGCTGGTGGGCTGATCTATGTTTACCTGATTTACGGCATGTACTGGATGCTGAATTTCGTGACCGAAAAAGAGAATAACCCGTCGGCCGTACTGATCCGCGGACTGGAAGGCTTTAATGGTCCCGGGAAGCTGGGACGCGAATTGCAGTTGGACCGGTCGTTTTACGGCGAAAACACCGAAACATCCGATCGGCTTTGGCTGGAAGATGCCGGACCGGTCGCGGGCGTTCGCGTATCGCCGCGAATCGGCATCCACTATGCCGGCGAACCCTGGGTCAGCAAGGAATGGCGCTTCTTTATTTAGCGACATCTACGGCATTCAGCGCTCGCCCCAAACAGAACCATCCGGTTTCGTTGAAGCTGACAATTAAGATTAATTAACCAATTACTTCAAAACAGCGACTACTTTTAATCAAAGCTTTATTATTTTTGTTGATTGTCTAAAAAGAGCAAATGATGAAATTAAACAGAAAAAAGAAAATTGGGATCGTGGGAGTCGTGTTATTGGCAGCCGTGCTGGTATTTACCGGGTTTAACCGCGATGAGAAACTTTTTCAGATTGATAAGAACCTCGATATTTATTATACGCTTTTCAGAGAGCTGAATCTCTTTTATGTCGACGAAATTAATTCTACGGATTTGGTAAAAACCAGCATCGACAAAATGCTGGAATCGCTGGACCCCTATACCAACTATATTCCGGAGTCTGATATGGAAGATTTTCGTTTTATGACAACCGGCGAATATGCAGGCATTGGCGCCCTGATCAGTAAACACGGGGATCAGGTGATTATTGCTGAGCCTTACGAGGGGTTTCCGGCACAGAAATCCGGTTTACGTGCCGGCGATATCCTGTTGGAAGTGGCGGGGAAATCAACCGAAAAGATGTCAACCGAAGATGTGAGCAACTTATTGAAAGGACCGGCCAATCAGGTTGTTAAGGTAAAAGTTCAGCGTCCGGGTGAGAAAAAGACCTTCGACGTGAATATCGTGCGCGAAAAAATACAGATTGATGCGGTGCCCTATTATGGCATGTTGGATGAAAAAACCGGCTATATCCGTCTTTCAAATTTTACGGTGAATTGCGGCGATGAGGTCAAAAAGATTTATAAAGAGCTGAAACAACAACACGGAGCCCAATCCCTGATTCTGGATTTACGCTCAAACCCGGGAGGCTTGCTGATGGAAGCGGTAAAAATTGTCAATATTTTTGTTCCCAAAGGCGAAGAGGTGGTCAGCACAAAGGGTAAAGTGAAACAATGGGACAAAGTTTACAAGGCCACCGAAAACCCGGTTGATACGCTCATGCCCATCGCGGTATTGGTTAACCGGGGATCGGCGTCGGCCTCGGAGATTGTGGCCGGCGCATTGCAGGACCTCGATCGCGCGGTCATTATCGGAACGCGGACCTTTGGCAAAGGACTGGTGCAAACCACCCGGGAGTTGAGTTACAACGCCAAGTTGAAAGTAACAACGGCCAAATATTACATTCCCAGCGGGCGCTGTATCCAGGCTTTGGATTATTCGAACCGGAATGAAGACGGCAGCGTTGGCGTGGTCCCCGATTCGCTGATCTCTGAATTTTCGACCAAAAAAGGCAGGAAGGTATACGACGGAGGAGGCATTGTTCCCGACTTGCCAATTGATCTGGACCGCATGAGCGCCCTGAGCGCCTATTTGATACGCGATTTCATGTATTTCGATTTTGCCACACAATATGCCAATACCCACGAGTCCATCCCAAGCCCGGAGGATTTTGACATTACGGATGAGATTTTCAATGAATTCAAGACCTTCGTGAAAGGAAAGAATTTTACCTACGAGTCGGAAACCGAGCGTAAGTTAAAAGAGTTGCTTGAAACCGCCAAAGAGGAACGATACTACGAGGTGGCCGAAACGCAGTTTGAAGAACTGAGAACCCGGATTGGACACGAACTGGATAAAGATATGGACCAGTTTAAGGAAGAACTGAAAGAAATGCTGACAGATGAAATTGTGTCACGCTATTACTATCAGAAAGGGGCCATCCGTTCGTCGATTAAAACCGACCGGGGAATTGAAAAAGCCCGGGAAATTTTAGCTAAGCCGTCTTCGTTTTCATCCGTTTTTACACCTGGAAAGATTATTTCGCTGAATCATGATACAAAGAAACCCGACCTGGAAGGCCGGGTTTCTGATTTTATGATGTTTCAAAATTAACCTTTGATTGACAGACCAAAATATTGCGGGTAGATGATGGCCACGGTTGCCAGGGCAATAATAAATAAGATCAGAACAACGAAGAACAGAACAACGCCGGTTTTGAAGCGTTTTTGAGATACTTCCATGTTATGGAACGTCTGGATCTTGTTGATTTTTGTAACCAGCTTTTTTAAGGCCATCTGATCCTTCACAATGTAGTCGAAGGCACCGTACTTGATTGTATTGATGGCGACATCAATATTATCCTGGCCCGATAAAAAAATAAATTCTGCTTTGGGAGCCACTGTTTTTGTTTTTTTCAACACCTCAATCCCATTCATTCCCTCCAGCAAATAATCCTGAATAACTACCATTGGCTGACGAGGCATCGCTTTGACAGCTTCTTCGCCTGTCGAGAATACTTCAACATTTGTATATTTGTTTGTCTTTAAAAAACTGACAATCAGGCGACTGTATACATGATTGTCTTCGACAACAAATATTAAGGGATTCTTATTATTGTTCATAAGTGTGAAAATATGGGTTTTAACTATTCTAATTCGTCAGCGAAAATTTAGAAATGATTGTTAAAAGTAACGAAAAATCGAATAAAATATTTCTTTAACAAAGAAATTAATAAAAACTGTAACGAAAACTCATCATCTTTTCTTTAAAGATTGATTCATTCCTTCAATAGTTTTCTTTTATTTTGTTTCTATAAAAGAAAAGAATCATGCTGTTAGCTATTGATATCGGAAATACAAACATTGTTTTTGGAACGTACGAGAATGACCGGTGGCGAAATGTCTGGCGTATCCAGACCGATACGCAGAAGACGGCGGATGAGTACGAAGTCATTTTCCGTTCGTTGTTTACCAGCGGGGATGTATGCCTGACCGATATTTCCAAGGTGGTGTTAAGCAGTGTGGTTCCATCAATGAACCGTGAGTTTGAATGGATGATTACCAGTTTGTTAAACCTGAAACCCCTCCTGGTTTCCCCGGATATTTACGACCGTTTGCCTGTAAAAATTCTGAATCCTTACCAAATCGGCACCGATTTGGTTGCCAATGCGGTTGCGGCGTTTACCCGCTTCGAACTACCCTGTATGATTGTTGATTTTGGCACGGCCCTGACCTTTACAACGCTTTCGGCGGCCGGCGAAATACTTGGCGTGGCCATTGCTCCGGGCTTGCGTACCGCCATCAAGGCCCTGGCCGGAAATACGGCCCAGTTACCTCATGTCCAATTAACAAACCCGCCTTCGGTGTTAGGAAAAAACACGGTTCACGCCATTCAGTCGGGTGTGGTGATCGGGTACAGCGGCCTGGTTGACCGGATGATTGAAAAGACGGAAGAAGAGTTAAAGCAAAAACTCGTGGTTGTAGCTACCGGTGGCTTATCGGGCTTATTTGCGAGGCAAATGACTGTTATCAAAATTGTGGAGGAAAATTTGACGCTTGATGGCCTGCGGATTATTGGAGAAACAGTTCAAAACAATAAGCTCTGATACAAAGAGAACCTTGTCCCCGGCATTGATCTCATCAATTACAGTGATCGTTTTTCACCGTTTACCGGCTAGATACTTCCGTTTAACGAATTTGAGCTGATTTTGGTGAACCCGGGTCTTAACTTGCGTATTGAAATCACCCGGATGATGTCATCATTCAAAAAAACAGTAGTTATGAAACGATTGGTATCGCTGCTCATCTTTTTCGCAATTAGTTCTTCCTTTGGTTCCTGTATTTTCATAGGCCCGTCGGTGAAAGGCAACGGGCATGTCGTGAAAGAAACCCGTAATCTGACCGGTTTTAAAAGTATAAAAGCGTCAACCGGGCTGGACGTTTTTCTTATTCAGGACAGCATGGACCAGGTGGTGGTTGAGGCAGACGAAAATTTACTTCAGATAATTGATACACAACTGAAAGGCACAGTGCTTGAAATATACACGAATCAGCCGATCAGGTGGTCGAAGTCGAAAAAGGTCTATGTTCATTTCTCGTCGCTCGAAGGGGTGAAATCAAGTTCCGGTTCGGTGGTGCGCAGTCAGTCTGAGATCGTTGCCGGTCAGTTTGAGCTGAGCGCTTCCTCGGGTAGTCAGCAATACATCGGGCTTAACTGCGAGAAGCTTGTTGGACGAAGTTCCTCCGGCGCTCAGGTTCATCTTTCCGGAAAATCAAAAAAGAGCGATCTCAAAGCTTCATCCGGTTCGCACATGAAAGCTGAAGACCTGGTTTGCGAAGAATCTGTGGCCGATGTTTCCAGTGGCGCCCATATTTGGATCCGTGTTAACCGGGAGTTTAGCGGCGAAGCTTCCAGCGGCGGTCATATCTATTATTTCGGGGCCCCGGAACGGGTGACGGTCAATACTTCTTCGGGCGGAAACATTGTAAACAGATAACAGAAACAAAGCAGTCGTTTATACGACACAGAAATTTTACTTACAGAAAACAGAATTTTTAAGTTAACTGAATTGAAGGCATCCGCCGGGTCAGACATCTATTCAACAAACGCGTTTAATCTTCAGGAACTGAAGCTTGACGTCAGCAGCGGATCGGGTATTTGCTTGAAGGAGATCGATGCTCAGTCAGTTCATGTGCGGACCAGCAGCGGATCGGACGCTGAATTGTCAGGAAAAACAAAAGTCCTGATTGCCGAGTCATCCAGCGGGAGTGACATCAAGTGTGGCGACTTACTTGCCGAAAGTTGTGAGGTGAATTCATCCAGCGGGTCCGATGCGGTTGTTCATGCTACCGGAACCATTTCGGCTCGTGCTTCCAGCGGGGCAGATATTATCTATAAAGGAAAACCTGTCAGGAAAAGTATTGACGAATCCAGCGGCGGGCACGTCAAACAGTTTTGATAACAAGGTCAGATTTAAAGAAAAATGATTTTTATACTCCGACTGATTTTTTTTGCAGCTGTTTTTTTTACAACCGGCCTTTGCGCCCAACCGGTAAAGCAACATGTATTGGTCGTTCATGGTGGCGCCGGTGTGATGGATAAAGAAAAGATGGGCCCCGAAATTCAGCAGGCCTACCTGTCTGTTTTAAACCGGGCTCTTCAGGTGGGCGATTCGGTTTTGGCGGGAGGGGGCACTTGCCTGGATGCCGTCGAGAAAACAATTGTTGTTTTGGAGAATTCTCCGCTTTTTAATGCCGGCAAAGGAGCTGTTTTTACACATGAGGGTATCGTTGAACTGGATGCATCGGTGATGGACGGCGATTCGCTGAAGGCTGGCGCCGTGGCTGGTGTGCGGGATATCAAAAATCCGATTACCCTGGCCCGTGCTGTTATGGAACGATCAGAACACGTGATGCTTACCGGATCCGGCGCATCACAGTTTGCCAAAGACCAGGGGTTTGAGACCGTTGAAAACAGTTATTTCCACACCGAAAAACGCTGGCAATCGCTTCAGGAGATTCTGAAACAGGAGAGGGAAACCGGCATCAACGACAAACATGGCACTGTTGGTTGTGTTGCGCTTGATGTATACGGGAATCTGGCCGCCGGAACCTCAACCGGGGGAATGACCAACAAGCGGTACGGGCGGGTAGGCGATTCGCCGGTTATTGGCGCCGGAACTTATGCCAACAATGAAACCGGCGCGTTCTCGTGTACCGGACATGGCGAATACTACATCCGTCTTGGCTTTGCACGCGATATTTCGGCTTTGATGGAATATAAAAACCTCTCCGTAAAAGATGCTTGCCGGGAAGAAATTGCCAAGTTGACCCGATTGGGAGGAACCGGCGGGGTGATTGGTCTGGATCGATACGGAAATATGGCGATGGAATTTAATACCTCCGGGATGTTCCGCGGTTACCTCAAATCAACCGGAGAGAAAGAAATGGCAATTTTCAAATAACCTGCTAAAAATGGGAACAGTAGCCTATTGTTTGGAGCCGTTTTGACTTTTAACTGTCAATCAGTGCAAAAAGATAAAGTCCAATGAATATATTTGTTCATTGGACTTTATTATTAGGATCTGAGTCTGGTTACTCCACAATATGAACCCATCCGTATTGATCGGGTTCATCGCCGTTTTGGATGGCCCGAAGCTTATCGTAAAGTTTTGTCGACCACTTACCGGGTTCAGTCCCGTACAGGTATTCCTTATCCAGGTCGGCATCATAAATCCGTTTGATGGGCGAAATAACGGCTGCCGTCCCGCAGGCTCCGACTTCCTCAAAATCAGCTAATTCTTCCACCGGAACTTTTCTGCGTTCTACTTTCAATCCCAGGTCTTCAGCCAGTTGCATTAGGCTCATGTTGGTGATGGAGGGCAGAATGGAATCAGACATCGGGGTGATATAGGTATCATGTTTAATTGCGAAGAAATTGGCAGGGCCACATTCATCGATGTATTTTCTCTCTCGCGAATCCAGGTACAGAACTGCCGAGTAACCGCCTGCTTTGGCTTTTTTACCGGCCACCAGACTGGCAGCATAGTTTCCGCCGACCTTATATTTCCCTGTTCCCTGAGGGGCGGCGCGATCATACTGGCGCATAATAACCAGATCGGTTGGTTTAAATCCTTCAGGAAAATACGGACCTACCGGCATCACAAAAACCATAAAGAGGTATTCCGAAGCAGCTTTTACCCCAATCTCGGGGCTGGAACCAATCAGCAACGGACGAATGTACAAAGATGCTCCCGACCCGTAAGGCGGGACGAAATCCAGGTTCTTTTTTACCGCCAGCGTTACCGCTTCGGTAAATAACTCAACCGGTACGTGAGCCATCAAAATACCATCGCTTGAGCTTTGCATCCGGCGGGCATTGTCAGTCATACGGAAAATACGGACTTTGCCGTCTTTTCCCATAAATGCTTTCAGCCCTTCAAAGGCTTCCTGTCCGTAATGCAGGCAGGTGGCCGCCATGTGCAGGTTGATGTACTCAGAATCTGATACTTCCAGTGGGCTCCATTCGCCATTTTTATAGTAACTGCGTACGTTATATTCGGTTTTCCGGTAACCAAAACCGATATTTTTCCAATCCAGATTTTCCATAATAAAAATATGTTTTCTGCCAGTTTTTTAAGTGACTCAAATTAACGAAAAAAAGCCTGAGTATGAAAAGCTAAAGCCTGATTTCTGTTGAAAATTATTTTTCAGCAGGGCAATTCAATGCAAAGGTATGCGAGCTTCACAACTGCCGACAGTTTTTAAATAACACTCAACTCGCGGCCAACTTTAATAAACGCATTGACGGCTTTGTCAATTTGCGCTTCGGTATGGGCGGCCGATAACTGCACACGGATACGGGCCTTCCCTTTGGGCACAACCGGGTAAACAAAGCCAATAACGTAAATGCCTTCCCTGAGCAGTTTGTCGGCGAATTTCACGGCCAGGGGAGCGTCGTAAAGCATTACTGGCACAATAGCTGTTTCCCCTTTCACCAGGTCGAAGCCGGCTGTTTCCATTTTACTTCTGAAATAATTGGCATTCTTCATGGTACGGTTTTGCAGTTCCGACGACGATGACAGCATTTCCAGTACTTTCAGGGTGGCTCCAACGGTTGCCGGCGCCAGTGTGTTGGAGAACAGATAGGGACGCGAACGCTGGCGGAGCATCTCTATAATTTCTTTCCGGCCCGAGGTGCATCCGCCGTTTCCGCCGCCCAGGGCTTTGCCAAAGGTAGTGGTGATGATATCGATTTTCCCCAATAGGCCAAAGTGTTCGGCAGTGCCCCGGCCCGTAGGGCCAATATAGCCGGAGGCATGCGAATCGTCGACCATGACCAGGGCATCGTATTTTTCGCAGAGTTCAACAATTTCCGGCAGCCTGGCCAGATCGCCGTCCATCGAAAAAACGCCGTCGGTAACAACAAGCCGGTATTTGGCCGATTGGGCCTCTTGCAGGCATTGTTCCAGTTCGCGCATGTCGGAATGTTTGTACCGGAAGCGCTGAGCCTTGCAAAGGCGGACCCCGTCGATGATGGAGGCATGGTTCAGTTCATCGGAAATCAGGGCCGAATCTTCGCCCAGCAAGGGTTCGAATACGCCGCCGTTGGCATCAAAACAGGCGCAGTATAAAATGGTGTCTTCAGTTCCTAAAAATTCGGAAGTCTTTTTTTCCAGTTCTTTGTGAATAGCCTGAGTTCCGCAGATAAAACGGACCGACGACAAGCCGAATCCCCATTCATTCATAATGGTCTGTGCTGCTTTTACCACCTCCGGATGATTGGCCAGTCCGAGGTAATTGTTGGCACAAAAATTCAGTACCTCGTCACCTGAGCCAACTTTTATGGTCGAACTTTGGGATGAAGTAATGATGCGTTCGTTTTTATAAAGCCCCTGTGTTTTCAGCTCTTCCAGAGTGTTTAACAGATCTTGTTTGATTTTTCCGTACATGATGCCATGAATTTTAAGTTCTTCTTACACAAAATAAGCTATTCCTTAACGGATAAAAAGTGATAAATAGCAGAATCAGAAAAAGCTTGCTGAGGATAAATCCTCGCTGTTCCGGATTTTTGGGAAAGCTATTTTTTTTCTTTTTGATACAGGTTGAACTGGGTAATAATGGCTGCGCGCACATCATATTCCCGGGAGTGAGGCGTTAAAACCGATTTTGCGTTGAAATAAATCATAAAACTGTCGGCTTCCATCTCGTTCAGGCCGGTGAGTGTCATCACCATCTTCTTATTGTAAAATTGGGACAGGTATTCCCATTGCTGGTCGGTAATGATGGCGGCGCGGGCTTCCCGCTTTTGTTTTTCGCGTTTGCTGAGGTGATATTGCAGGAACGAAGCGGGAGAAAATACGGCGGCATACCAGGGTGGTTTCGTATTGTAGGCATCTCCCCGAAGCTCGGGATCAATATTAACCGGCTTTCCGGTTGATATCCCATCCATATTGACCTTATTGGCTTCGCCTGTTACTTTCACCTCGCCAATGGCATACCGGATGGGCCGCAAACCAATAACCAGCAAACTGTCTTCTTTATGAAAGTGCGGAATGTGGATATATTCGGTGACAAAACCCACGGCCGAGATGGCCAGGCTGTCAACATTCAGTACTTCCATCGAGAAATGCCCCATCACATTGGTTGTGGTGCCGCCATGGGTACGCATGTTCACCACGTGGGCATAGGGAACAGGTGAGCCGTCGTCCTTGCTGATCAGTTTCCCTTTAAGATGAAGCAAAACCGGGTCAATCAGGTCATCATGCCGGTTCTGGGCCAAGCCGGTCAGTCCGGTTAAAAGGATGGTGAATATGTAAATCAGTTGTTTCATTCGCACCAAAAATAGCTAATTCGCATTGATATTTTCGTTGCAGGAATCAACGCATCAGTCCTTTTAACAATGTTTAATAAATAAAACAGCCTTTTGTGCTCCTTGTATTTTGTTTGAGCTCCGTTTGGCGGCAATGATGCCAAGGGAGGCTAATCTCCGGAGGTGCAATATTTCACCATCGCATCAACATGGATGCGCGACGTGTTTAAGAAAGGAATGCCCAGGTAACGCCCGTCCTTAAACAGGAGCGGGAATTCGGTGCAGCCGAGAATAATGGAGTCAATTCCGTGCCGGTCAATCATGTTGCCGACGATCTTCAGCAATTCGTTTTTTGTTTCTTCTTTGAAAATACCCAACTCCAGTTCGGTAAAAAGTTTCCGGTTGATCTCTTCAATTTCTTCGCGACCGGGACTAAACACATCGATCCCGGCTTCTTTAAAACTGGCGCTATAGAAACTGGCGTTCATGGTAAATTTTGTACCCAATAAACCGCACCGCTTAAGCCCCTGTTTCCGGGCCTCGTTTTTACATGCCTCCACAATGCTGATTAAGGGCAGGTTGACCAGCTCCCGGATTTCATTAAACAGCAAATGAGGTGTATTGGCGCTAATGGCCGCGAATTCGGCGCCGGCATTTTCCAGCTGATTAATACAGTTCGCGAGGTATTCAGCGGCTTTCTGATAGTCGCGTTTCTCCAAAAAGCCAATAAACACCGACATATTTACGCTGTAAATCACCATTTCGGGATAACTTAAAATTCCCCCGGCATTTCTGCTATTAAATACCGAGATGATTTCTTTATAATAATCAACGGTTGCTTCGGGCCCCAGGCCGCCAAGGATACCAATTTTTTTCATTTTTACAGGGATTGATTAAACACGATCAAAGATCGGACTTTCTGTTTTACAGAACGAACGATCTTTGATTTTTATTGAATATGCCGGGTGCTCCCGGAATCAGGGAAATTATTTTTTCTCGAGGCTCCAGCCGCCTTTCAGTCCAAAAACAAACCACACCAGGGCCACGGTACCCAGTCCAAACATGGTGTCGCCAATGACGCGTAACCATTTGAATACCGAGATATAATCCTGTTGCAGGAATTCGGCCGATCGCGCATACCACAACCCTTCCTGCACGCTGGCTACGGTTTGGGCAAGGCCCACTGGCAATACACTAATCAGTACCATTGCCAACAACCCGATGTTAATCATCCAGAATGCGAATTTGATCCAGGTTTCTTTCCAGATGGCGGTGGTGTCCATGTCGCGCAGTACAAAAAGCATCAACCCGATGCCCAGCATTCCGTACACGCCAAAGAGAGCGGTATGTCCGTGTACCGGGGTCGTGTTTAAACCTTGCATGTAATAGAGGGCGATGGGAGGATTAATCAGGAACCCGAAAATGCCGGCGCCTACCAGGTTCCAGAATGCGACCGCGATAAAGCTGTAAATCGGCCATTTATAGGCTTTGATCCATTTGGAGCTGCGCGATATTTTGAGGTTATCATAGGCTTCGTAGCCCATCAGAACCAGGGGCACCACCTCTAACGCGCTGAAGGTGGCCCCGATGGCCATAACAGCTGTGGGCGTACCGGTAAAATACAGATGGTGAAAGGTTCCCAGGATACCGCCCGATAAAAAGATGATGGTGGTAAACAGCACGGCAATGGTAGCGGTGCTTACCTGTACCAGCTGCATTCTTACAAAGAGGAATGCCATCACCACCACGGCAAATACTTCGAAGAAGCCTTCAACCCAAAGATGAACCACCCACCAGCGCCAGTATTCGGCAATGGCCAGGTTGGTTTGACGGCCCCACATCAGACCGGCGGCATAGAATACCGCGATTGCAATGCAGGCAATCAGGAACAGGATGAGCAAGTGGCGGCTGTCTGACCGTTTTACCAGGGCTGGCCAAATAGCGCGTCCCATTAAGAAGAGCCAGATGAAAAGTCCTGTCAGCAGGAAAATCTGCCAGAAGCGGCCCAGATCAACATACTCGTACCCCTGGTGTCCGAACCAGAAGTTATTGATGAGGCCTAATTTCTGCATCACACCCATCCACTGTCCGGCTAACGAGCCAACCACAATTACCAGCAATGCTCCGAAAAGCACGTTTACTCCCAGCCGCTGGAATTTCGGTTCGTGGCCCGATATGGCCGGGGCATAGTACAGGCCGGTGGCCAACCAGGAAGTGGCAATCCAGAAAATAGCCAGTTGAACGTGCCAGGTGCGCGAAATGGAGTAGGGTAGCCAGTCTGCCAGCGGAATCCCGTAGAAAGCCTGTCCTTCCACCCCATAATGGGCGGTAATCACCCCCATCACAACCTGGACCAGGATCAGCAGGGTAACAATCCAGAAATACTTGAGGGTTGCCCGTTGCGAAGGCGTTTGTTTCGAACTGTCGACCGGAGAAGTTGTCAAGGGTGCCAATTCTTCTTCCTTACGCATCGACGCGTAATACCAAACCATGAGCCCGATACCGGCTAATAGAAGAATAACGCTGAAGCCGGTCCAGAGCAGCATGGCCCCGGTCGGCTTGTTGCCGATCAGTTCATCGGCCGGCCAGTTGTTCGTGTAAGTAATGTCCTGCCCGGGACGCTCGGTGATGCAGGCCCACGATGCCCAGAAGAAAAAAGCGTTCAGCAAGCGTACCCGCTCCGGATCTTTAAGCGAATTTTCAGGAACACTGTATGCATCGCGCAGGTGCGCCAGCTCCGGATCGTTGGTAAACAGCCCGCCATAGTGCAGACTGTTGTTCGCAATGGCTTTTGCCCTTAGCGGCGAAACCTCAATCACATCTTTCCGGGAATCGTAAGTGTTGGTGCGCATGTCCCGTTGTAAGGTCACGCGAAGCGATGCTTTCTGTTCTTCCGAAAGCTGATCGTACAAGGCTCCGTAGTTTTCGGTGGCCAGGTGGTCAAGCATAAAAACGGCTTCCCGGTGAAGCCAATCTGCTGTCCAGTCGGGAGCCTGGTAAGCTCCGTGGCCCCAGATGGTGCCTAACTGGTGTCCGCCTAACGATTGCCAGACATTCTGGCCGTCTTTGATATCCTGACCGGTAAAGAGTACCGTACCGTCAGTGGTAACCACCTTGTCGGGAACCGGCGGCGCCTGCCGGTATATTTCCCGTCCGTAATAGAGCAGTACGGCGAACGAAATCACCATCACAGCAATAAATCCAAACCAAAGTTTTTTTGTCGACATAGATTTATGTATTTAATTAATGATTAGTTGTTTCTTGCCTTATTTCTGATTGTTTAAATGGCGGGCAGATAAACCGATGCCAGCTGATTAATGCGGACAATCGAATTTTCGTAATTGTATCCGGCTTGAACCCGGTTTTCCACTTCGGCAAATTTTTCCAGCAAAAGCTGTTGTTCTTCCGGGCTGAAAGCCTGGTCGGCCATCCGGAACAGGATGTTGTTTTCTTTTGAAATGTGATGCTGAAGCAGCGAGGCATAAGCCTGCATGTTGGAATAGATGTCACTCAAAGCGCTTTTATCGCCTCCGCGCAGACGGGCGATCGCTTCAACCATGCCGCTTACATAATTTCTGCCCTGAACATGTTCGTGCAACATCACCGCTACCGGGCCCTGGCCGGGCGAAAACCCTTTCTCGCCCATCAGCGGGAACAGCAGGTCTTCTTCTTTTGCATGATGAAAACCATCGGCAAAATTCCGGATCAGGCCAACAACCTGATCAAAATGATCGGTATTTACGCTTCCTTTTTGAATCATCGCCTCCATCACCGAAGTTAAGCGGAGAATATGCTCGTGATCGTTTTCCAGGTTTTTTGTTGCTGTTTGCATAACAGACTATTTTGCCAGGTTTAACGCTTTGGGAAACAAGATGTTGTTTTCGAGATGAACATGGATGTGCAGATCGTCTTCGAAGGCTTCCAGCTGTTTAAGCGCTACCCGGTAGGTATTGCAGGCATCGTCGGGTATTTTGTAGCCGGCGGTGATTTCGTTGATTCTATCCATGGCCCCTCCTGCAAACTCGTGTTCGCCGGTCATCCGGCTGATCTCTGAAATAATACTTGCTTTGGCTTCGGCCGAACCGTTTGCCAATACGTTTTTTATCGCCGGGAACAGCACTTCTTCTTCGTGTTGCAGGTGCTGGGTGAGTTCTTTGTTTATTTGATAAAACAAATCTTCCACCACCCGCAGTTCAGGATGGTTTTCGCCATGTACCGCCGAAATTTTCTGTGTATAAAATAACAAATCGGGTAGGTTCTTCCGGACAAACTGGTGGTGCGTGTTCACAATGTAGTCGGACAGAAAGCCCAAATCCCAGCTTTTGAAATCAAATGCCGGGGCCGTCGTCGTGCCTGTTAACTCGGTTAGTTGACTGATCAGATCACGCGGATCCAGTTGCTTTTCTTCGCAGGCTTCTGTGATACTTTTATTTCCTCCGCAGCAAAAATCAATTCCTGCTTGCTTAAATATGGTGGCTGCTCTGAAGTCGTCAGCAACAATTTGTCCAATACTTCTTTGTTCTGTAAAACCGGTGTTCATTTTGTGTAGGATTTAAATTCGGGATAAAACTATAAAATTATTACTAAAGGACAAAAAGGTCTTTTAGTAATTTGAATATTTTTTTAATTTTGTCCTAAATTCGTGGAATAAAAAATCAACCGGGTTGTATGACTGGTAATGGGTACAACCTCTAATCTTTAAAAGAAGGTGTTTAATAAAGAAACGGAATATGCTTTACGGAGCCTGGTTTACATTCAACAGCAGAATGACCGGGACAGGCGGCCTGGCATTGCAGAAATTGCCAAGGAGATTGAAGCGCCCGCCCCGTTTACGGCCAAGGTGTTGCAACGGCTTGTTCGCCTCGGATTTATTGAGTCGATGAAGGGTAAAGGGGGTGGTTTTCACTTCGACCATGAAAAACCGGAGTTGCCGTTGAGAGAATTGATTTTAGCAACCGAAGGCGGCAGTATATTTAACGGATGCGGCTTTGGATTGAAGTATTGCGATTCGGAAAACCCGTGTCCCCTGCACGAACAATATGCGCCGATCCGGAATGCCATCAACAAACTGGTGAGTGAAGAATCGATCCAGTCGCTGGCGCGGAAAGCAGCCTCCGGTATAAAAAATGCACTGATTGAACTTGAATAGAATAACAGGATTATTTTCAAGCCATTCCCTGACAAAAAAATCAACACCAATGGGGATGTTGTCTGAAAGATGGCGTAACTTACTTTAGAAACAAACTAAAATCAGGACAAATGAGCGAATTAATTAATAATTCAGAGAAGCGGAAAGAACTGTTAAAACACATGATTTTACAGCTTCACAGCGGCGAAGCCCCCGATCTGGTGCGTAACCGGCTGACCGAATTGCTCCGGTCGATCCCTTACGACGAGGTGGTGGAAGTAGAGCAGGAACTGATTGCCGAAGGCTTACCGGTGGAGGAAGTCCTTCGCTTATGCGATATCCATTCGATGGTCCTCGAAGGGCATATCGACCAGAGCGGCGCCAAACCGATACCCCCCGGACATCCTGTCGATACCTTTATCAAAGAAAACCGTGAACTGGAGAAAGTGGTTGATGCCATTGAGCAGCTTCTGGCCCGGATACCCGGTTTAAAAGAAGAGGAGATTAAAGATGTCTTTCTTAAACTTCATGCCCGCTTTAACGAGCTGATGGATGTTGACAAACATTACAAACGCAAAGAATACCTGCTTTTTCCGTTTCTCGAAAAATATGAAATTACCGGCCCTCCCAAAGTGATGTGGGGAAAGCACGATGAAATACGCGAACAGCTAAAAGCCGCCATCGAAGTGGTTTCGGCCCCCGGCGAGATAAGCCTTGACGAAGCAAAAACGGTTGCCGAAATGATCATTGCGCCTGCGGCAAGGGCAATCCCCGATATGATCCTGAAAGAAGAGGAAATTCTGTTCCCCATGTCGATGGATGAACTGACGGACGACGACTGGTATGCGGTGTACCAGCAAACCATGGAGTTTGGTTATTGCCTGTACGACCCGCAGGATGAATGGAAGCCCGAGGGAATCGCGGTGAGCGAAGCGGTGTACAACACCAAAAACCTGATCCAGCTGACGACCGGTAGTTTCTCGATCGACGAAATGGAAGCTCTTTTTAAAACCCTTCCCATCGACATTACTTTTGTAGATAAAGATGATAAAGTGAAGTTCTTCAGCCTGGGACCCGACCGGATTTTCAGCCGGAACCGCGCGATCCTTGGCCGCGATGTACGTATGTGCCATCCGCCTTCAAGCGTTCACATTGTCGACCAAATTCTGGATGATTTCAGAAGCGGTAAAGAAAACAGCGCTGCCTTCTGGATTAATATGCAGGGCCGGTTTATCCATATCGAATATTTTGCGATGAGGGACAAACAGGGAGAATACCTGGGTACTGTTGAATTTACGCAGGATTTGACCCATGTCCGGTCGCTCGAAGGGGAACAACGACTTTTATCCTATGGTAAAAAGTAAGGATTATGAACACGAAGAATAAACTCATCATCAGTCCGAAAACCAAAGTGGGAGAGCTGTTGGATGCTTTTCCCTTTTTGGAGGATGTACTCCTCGAACTATCCCCGGCTTTTGCAAAACTTAAAAACCCCATCCTGCGCAAAACAGTGGCCCGTGTGGCATCATTGCAACAGGCAGCCGTTATTGGCGGGTTAAAGGTGGACGAACTGGTAAACCGCCTGCGGGAAGAAGCCGGGCAGGAAGCGCTTACCGGGGAGGTTGAAGAAAGCGTGTATCTGACCAATACCCCGCCAGCCTGGTTCAGCGCCGAAAAAATCACCCGGGCCTTTGATGCTTCGCCTGCGATTAACTCAGGGGGCAGCCCGATGGCTGAAATCCTGGGCATGGCAAACCAATTGCAGCCGGGAGAAATTCTGGAGCTAAAAACGCCCTTTGTGCCTGCTCCGATTATTGATATGCTCCGCGAAAAAGGCTTTGCAACGTTCTCGGTGCAAAAAACGGATGAGGTAACGAGCTACTTTACGAAAGCCTGATCACCGACTTCGCGTCAGCTCATGTGCTACCGCGAAGGGAATGCCCCAATCCGGTTTATTTTCCCATAATCATTCCTTTTAGCGACCAGAGGATCGCAAGCACCTCTTTTTTTGTTTCTTCATCAATCCGGTGTTTGTCCAATACAAGCATTATATCATCCATCACGTGCATGTATTCTGCCGCGCTAATGTTCATACCGGCATGCGTTGTTGGCATATCCCTTCCGGTGTAAATAGCCGGACCGCCGCTTCCGGCGCTGAAAAAATCAACGGTATGCTGCTTGATCACTGCCAAACGTTCCGGTTGGTCTCTGTACGGAAGAAAACGGGGGCTCACCGCCGGGTTGTTCATGTGTGTTTCAACCACATCGTCCACAATCAGGGCAATCCCTTTTGTGCCTCCAAGCCGTTCAAAAAGAATGGCCTCATTCGTACTCTTTTTTGTTGTTACTTCTGTCATACTTCGGATATTAATTGCATTTATAGATCGAAAACAATTTCATCTTTGCCCTGGGCGGAGAAACATGATTTTTGGTTTAATGGGAAAGACTTCCTGAGAATAAATGAATTTCATCACATTCGTTGGTCACCTTCAAACAAAATTACGGCTTGCTGATTTTATACAACAGCACATTTGGTTCTTTTGCAGGTAATTTTGGTTCAACACATAAAAAACAAACAGGCAAAACTACACGAGCATAGTGCCGAGATAGCCGGATGGCATCAGCCCGTATTTTTTTCGGAAACATTTTGAGAAATAAGATGGACTGTTAAACCCGGCTTCAAAAGCGATTTCCGAAATATTGCCTTTTTGTTTATTGAATAATTCCAATGCCATGCTTAACCGGTACGACATTAAAAAATTATTGGGCGATTTGCCGGTCAGGTGCATCATCTCACGGTACAAAGTTGATTTGCTGTATCCCAAATGTTTTTGAAAGTCTTCTACTTTCAAAAACGTATTTTGCCATTCCTTTTCGGTAAAATCCATTAACCGTGTCAGGAACTTCTCGTCGGCAGGCGTTAACGCGAGAATCTGTTCAGCGGTAATAGATTGATTCAAATTTTCGTTTTCAAATAAATCCTTCACTTCGGCCGACATGACGATTTCGGCGCGAGTGACCCGGAACATGCGTTCCGCGAGCTTAATGGTATCTTCAAAAATTGTTTTTTTCCCGGTGACCGGTACACCCGCGTTCAGGCTTATTTTAAGGTCGGCAAAGCCTTTTCCTGCTTTCATCCTGAACCCGGAAAATTCGGATTGTAATTTCAACGCGCACTGAATGGCTTTGGATACTGATTTAAAAGAAATCAGTAGATAACCCTCGTTTTGCTGAACGATACGGCCATCGAAGGTGGCGATAAGTTCAGCAGCCGATTGGTGGTACGCCCGGATCAGGGCAGAATAGGATTCGTGATTCTGTAACGAAGGTTTTTTCAACCCCATGATCATGATGATCCGGAATGCCGGATCATTAATGATATTTAGACGGGTGTTTTGTGCTTTTTCGGGATCTTCGATCCGTCCGAGAAACGATTCAACAACGCTCGCATCCACTTCAATGATCTGGTGAGGCACTTCGCCGTGTGCCTGGTTGTGCATATCCCTGATCAACTGTTCATTGGGAGCCTCGATCAGGCAGAACGCGGTTTTTCTGTTTTCATCAAACCAGTAAGTTAGCCCCCTGCATTTGAACTGATCCTGGATTTTTAAATCTTGCTGATGCAGTTCAGCCACGATCTCAGCCGTAACAGCTTCCGAAACGTCATGACGATCCATGTAAATTGGCATACTCTTTTGGTTTAGTTTCCGAAACCGTTGGTGTTTTGGTATTTTTCCTGTTCTGGTGTGGCTGCCTGGTGCTTCAGGAAAATACGCTAACCCGATCGTTTCAATCTCTGATTAGAACAACGGGTCTTGCTAAAAGGTTCTCTGTTGGTCAGTCATTCTTCCCTTTCATTTTCCTTCAGTTCGAGGCAGGCAAATGCTTTTTCGAGCGACTCTTTATTTTCCGACAACAGGAAAAGTTTATCCTTACCTTCCAGGGTTGTTGAACCGGTTGGCGTGATGTAGCTGTCGCCTCTTTTTATAAAAGAGATCAGAGTGGTTTTGGGCAGCGCCAGTTGAACAATCTGCTTTCCAACAACGGCGCAATCTTCGGGAATGATGATTTCGGTCAGGGCCGATTTGATACTGTCGAATAATTCGAGATCAGACTGGGTTCGTTGTTTTAAACTTCCGGGTAAGGTTAAACCTAACCATTTGGCAACAACCGGCAAGGTGGTTCCTTGAATTAATACTGAGGTTAATGAGATGAAAAACACGATATTAAAGATCATGTGGGCTTTGTGGACCCCGGCCAGAAGGGGATAGGTTGCAAAAACAATCGGGACAGCGCCACGCAGTCCAACCCACGAAATAAACCATTTGCTGCGACTTTTCACCTGGTAGGGGATCAGGCTTAAAAATATACCGACGGGTCGGGCCACTAAAATCAGGAAGGCCGAAATCATCAGGCCGATGCCAATGACAGGAACAATCTGGCTTGGAAATACGAGCAAACCTAAGGTCAGGAACAAGACAATCTGCATTAACCAGGCAAAGCTGTCGAACGACTTTAGAATTTTCTTTTTATGGATCAGGTCCTGGTTCCCCAGGTACACAGCACAAACGTACACCGCTAAAAACCCGTTACCTCCGACAAAATCGGTTGCCGAGAAACTGAAAAACATGATGGCAATCACCAGCACGATGTACAAACCTTCGTAATCGAGCTTTATTTTGTTTATGACCAATTTGCTGATCTTGCCAAAAATTAAGCCCAGCAATCCTCCCAATAACAGCTGTCTGAGAAACATGGGGATGATGCTGATCAGGCCGGCGTCCGGGTTCATGATGAGCCCGGTAAAAACAATGGTCAGGATGTAAGCCATTGGGTCGTTGCTGCCACTTTCCAATTCGAGTGTTGGCCGCAGGTTTCCCTTTAGCGCGAGATTCTTCGCCCGCAAAATCGAGAATACCGCTGCCGAGTCGGTTGACGAAACAATCGATCCAAGTAATAATCCCTCATAAATCGTAAAATCAGTAACCGCCCAAACAAAAAGCCCTACCGACACCGCGGTGATAAATACGCCCAGTGTCGACAAGGTAATCCCTTGCCATAGAACCGGTTTTACAGACTGCCAGTCGGTATCCAGTCCTCCGGAGAAGAGAATGAAATTTAAGGCGATGATTCCGATAAATTGCGCTGTTTTAGGGTTATCAAATTGAATTCCGCCTATACCATCCGAACCGGCAAGCATACCAATCGAAATAAACAAGATTAGCACAGGCACTCCAAACCGGTACGAGGTTTTCCCGGCAAGCAGTGAAATAAACAGCAGGATGGAGCCGATCAGTAAGATGTTTTCAGTGGTTAATATCATGATGTATTTTTGCTTGATTCATGCTTAAAGATAGAAAAACAGACCAAAAATTCTGACCTCTGACTCGATAACATTCTCTGCCAATGTTTGGTTTCCGAAATTTTCTTTCGGCAGTCTGTAACGTTGGTACTTTTCAGGCGTCTTAACGGATGTAAAGCGGTTGACAAGGTAGCAGGTTATCCAAGTTACCAGTTCAAAAATGGCATTTACATTAAAAATTCAACGGTTCATCGAATTAATTCTGTAAATGAATCTTTGAATAATCAACTTTGAAGTGCGGATAAACAGAATCAGAAAACAGAAAACTACAAACCATGATTAAATTAAACAACATCCACAAATCGTACGAGATGGGAAACAGCAAGTTGCACGTGCTTAAAGGGATTGACCTGGAAATTGAGCAGGGCGAATTTGTTTCCATTATGGGATCTTCAGGCTCGGGGAAATCAACTTTACTGAACATTTTGGGGATGCTCGACAATTACGATGACGGCAGTTACCACCTGTCCGGCCGGTTAATCTCGAACATGAGCGAGAAAAAAGCGGCTCAGCTACGCAACGAAATGGTTGGTTTTGTATTCCAGTCGTTCAACCTGATATCATTTAAAAATGCGATGGAGAATGTGGCTCTTCCGTTATACTATCAGCGGGTGAGCCGCAAAAAACGCAACGTGATGGCCATGGAATACCTCGATAAGCTGGGTTTGAAACCCTGGGCCGAACACATGCCTAGCGAGATGTCGGGCGGGCAGAAACAGCGGGTAGCCATTGCCCGGGCGCTGATCTCGAACCCCAAAATTATATTGGCCGATGAACCTACCGGCGCCCTTGATACGGCCACTTCGTACGAAGTGATGGATATTCTCAAGGAAATCAATGAGTCCGGGATCACCGTCATTATTGTAACCCACGAGCATGATATTGCTGCCATGACCCAAAAGATTATCCGGCTCAAAGACGGGCGGATTGACGAAGTAATCCGGAACGGTGAACTGAGCGAGTTCCGCTACAGGTATTCAAAAGAATTACAACCAGCCTAAGCTCTTTACCATGTTTGATATTGATAAATGGCAGGAAATCCTGGCCACTATTAAAAAGAATAAAATGCGCACCTTCCTGACTGGTTTTTCGGTGGCCTGGGGGATCTTTATGCTGATGATCCTGCTGGGTTCGGGAAACGGACTGAGTAACGGGGTTGCTGCGAACTTTATGAACGACGCGGTTAATGCCATGTGGATCTGGACCGGCGAAACCACCATTCCGCACCAGGGCTTAAAATCGGGAAGGGCCATCCGGTTTCACAACGACGACTACGATGTCATCCGGAATATCCCGGGTGTAGAAACCGCCTCCGGACGTTTCTATATGGGAAATACCCGGTATTCGTACGGGAAGGAATCCGGCGAGTACACCACGGTGACCTGTCACCCGGAACTGAATGATGTGGAGAACATGATTATGACCGAAGGCCGCTTCATCAATACGGTTGATATTCAGCAAAACCGGAAAGTGGTGGTTATCGGGAAGGATATTAAAGATGCCCTTTTTAAAGACATACCGGCATTGGGCGAGTATGTCAATATCAACAAGGTGCCCTTTAAGGTTGTCGGGGTTTGTATCGAACCGGGGTCGACACGCAACCGGAATGCATACATGCCGGTGTCGACCGCGCAAAAAGTATTTAACGGCTCCAACCGGCTCCATAATTTCGCCATCACCATTAACGGGCAAACACTGGACGAAAGCCGTCAGATTGAGGAAAATATCCGTCAGACCTTTGCCCGCAAACTGCATTTTGATGAAAAGGACGAAAGCGCCCTGGGCCTGTACAACAAACTGGAGAATTACATCCAGACCATGCGTATTTTTCAGGCGATAAAGATCTTCATCTGGATTATCGGTATCGGGACTTTAATTGCCGGGATTGTCGGGGTCAGTAATATCATGCTGATCGTGGTAAAGGAACGCACCAAAGAAATTGGTATCCGCAAAGCCATTGGCGCCAGTCCGGCGTCGGTTATCGGGCTCATTTTACTTGAATCGATCCTGATTACTACGCTGGCCGGGTACATTGGTCTGGTATTGGGTACCGGCTTGATGGAAGGCATTAATTATATGATGGTACAATCGGCCGGCGATGCAGGCCCGCAGGGTGAAACGGTATTTATGAACCCAACAGTCGATTTTGGGGTGGCCGTGGCCGCAACGGCTTTGCTGGTGATCGCGGGCGCCATCGCCGGATACATCCCGGCCAAACGTGCGGCCAGCATTAAACCCATTGTTGCCCTGCGCGACGAGTAGCCCCTTCTGATCCTCCCCGGGGAGGATTTTAAAATAACCGTTTTGTTAAACCTTTTGCTCTGAAAAATGAATACGATAAATAACGCCGAACGAATTAATCAACCCTCCGTTGGAGGGGCAGGAGGGAAGCTTTATGTTTGACCTGGATCTCTGGAAAGAAGTAACAAGCGCGCTGAAGCAAAACCGCCTGCGCAGCTTTATGACTGCCTTTGGGGTGTTTTGGGGAATTTTTATGCTGATCATCATGTCGGGGGCAGGCCGTGCGCTTGAAAACGGGGTGATGGAAGGGGTGAAAGCATTTGCCACCAATTCGGCCTTTTTCTGGACCGAGCGAACCAGCGTCCCCTACGAGGGATTTCAGCGCGGACGCCGCTGGAATTACGATAATCAGGACATTGAATACATCCGCCAAAACGTGCGCGAAGTGGAATACCTGTCGCCGCGCTTGTTTGGCTGGCAACAAGGCGGCGATAATACCGTACGCGGCGAACGTACCGGGGCCTTCAATATTTACGGCGATTACCCCGACTATTTTAAAATTGATGGCTGGACGCCGGTGAAAGGCCGCCTGATGAACGAGATCGATGTGCTTCAGAAACGCAAAGTCTGCGTGATTGGCGAGCGCGTGGTCGAAGTCCTGTTCAGCAAAGATGAAGACCCGATCGGTCAGTATCTGAAAATCAGCGGCGTATACTTCCAGGTGGTCGGGGTCATTCATCCCGAAACACGCATCAATATTGGCGGAGGACGAAAAGAAGAAACCATTATCATTCCCTTTACCACCATGCAAACCGCGTATAACTACGGTAATGTGATCCACTTCTTTTCGGTGACTGCCCAAAAAGGGTACAGTGTCAGCAATTTGCAGGAAAAACTTCAGCGGATACTGAAAGAACGGCACAAAATTGCCCCCGACGATTTGCAGGCGATCGGTTCATTCAACATCGAAGCCGAATTTAAAAAGTTTAGCGCCCTGTTTTTGGGCATCCAGGGACTCACCTGGATCGTTGGCATCGGGACCCTCCTGGCCGGGGTGATCGGGGTGAGCAATATTATGCTCGTCATCATTAAAGAACGCACCCAGGAAATTGGCATCCAACGGGCGATTGGCGCCACGCCGGCAAAAATCATCACCCACATTGTGGCCGAGAGTGTTTTTCTCACGGTAATGGCCGGGTATGTCGGCCTGTCGCTTGGGGTCGGTATCCTCGAAATTTTAAACCGGATTCTGATGGCCGCCGGCGATGAAGTTTTTTTCCGTAACCCGGAAGTGAATCTGACCATGGCGCTTGCCGCTTTGGCCGTGCTGGTGGTGTCGGGTATTTTTGCCGGACTGATTCCGGCTCAGCGCGCAATCAATATTAAACCCATTGATGCCCTGAGGGACGAGTAGAGGGATTGATGAATGATGATTGATAATTGATGATTGAATAGCAGGATTTTAGTCGTGGAATAATTAAACCGGGTGCTCAGGGACTTACGTACTTAGGAGCTTAGGTGTTATAGAAGAAACAGAAACAATAAAACCAGAACAAGATGAAAAAGATTTTTAGAATTTTAGGAATTGTCATTATCGTGGCGGTATTTGGAGGAACGATTTTTTTCCTGTATACCAAATCAAAAAAACAGCCCGATGTGTTTGAAACAAAAACGCCAATCGTTTCGAACGTGATTAAAAAAACAGTGGCTACCGGTTCGGTGGTGCCGCGCCGCGAAATTGAAATCAAACCCCAGGTGTCGGGGATTATTGATGAACTGTACATCGAAGCCGGCGATTTTGTGGCGAAAGACCAGGTGATTGCCCGGATTAAAATTATCCCCGATATGGTCAACCTGAATACGGCCGAATCGCGGCTGAACCGGGCAAAAATCAACTTCGAGGATGCGAAGATCGATTTCGAACGTCAGCAAAAACTGTTTGATACGGAGGTGATCTCATACGAAGAGTATAAAAAATCGAAAGTTGGTTACGACTCGGCCAAAGAAGAACTGGCGGCGGCCGAAAACAACCTCGAACTCATTAAAAACGGGGTAACCAAAAAAGCCGAAACAGCCACCAATACCCTGGTTCGTTCAACCATCAACGGCATGGTGCTCGATGTACCGATCAAGGTCGGGAATTCCGTCATTCAGTCGAACACCTTTAACGACGGGACCACCATTGCTACCGTGGCCGATATGAAAGATATGATTTTTGAAGGAAAGGTGGACGAAACCGAAGTGGGTAAAATTAAAATCGGGATGCCGATCGAACTGGAAATCGGCGCCATTGAAAAAGATAAGTTTGAAGCCATCCTGGAATATATCTCTCCCAAAGGAAAAGAAGAAAACGGGGCCATCCAGTTCGAAATTAAAGCCGATGTTTCGTTGAAAGATAATCAGTTTATCCGCGCCGGGTACAGCGCTAATGCCAACATCGTACTGGAGCGCAAAGACAGCGTGATGGTGATTCCCGAAGGGATGCTGCGGTTTGAAAATGACTCGGCTTTCGTTGAGATACTGACGAATGAACTTGAAAATACGTACGAAAAGCGGAAGATTACCACCGGGCTTTCGGATGGCATTAACATCGAAGTGATCGATGGATTAAGCAAAGATGATAAAGTAAAAGGGGAGAAAATCGATCCGAAGAAACTGAAGGAAAATAAAAATAAACAAGGCTAAGCGAAATTGATTCATACTGATTGATTAATTTTAGCTCAGCATAAAATAAAATAAACAGATGAAACTAAGATCAGTTACGATAATTGTTTCCGTATTGTTGGCCATCGGCCATGTTCAGGCGCAAAGCTGGAACTTGCAAAAGTGTATCGACTATGCGCTGGAAAATAATATCCAGATCAAGCAACAACAGCTGAACACCGATTATTATCGCAACGAACTGAAACAGTCAAGAAACAACCGTCTGCCCAGTATTAACGGCAGCCTGTCGAATAGTTTTAGTTTTGGCCGTTCGCAGCAAGCTGATGGTACCTACGACAATTTTAATTCGAACACCACTTCGGCCGGTTTAAACGGCAGCCTGCCCATTTGGAACGGGTTTATCCTGAATCATTCCATTGCGCAGGCTGAGTTTAGCCTGAAAGCCACCCTCGAAGACCTGCAAAAGGCTAAAGACGATATGATGCTGAACATCGCAGCTTATTATCTTGAAATTTTGCTGGCTGACGAATTGATCCAGGTAGCCAAAGATCAAATGGCGGTGACTACACTTCAGATTGACCGCACCCGAAAGCTGGTGCAAGCCGGAAGTTTGGCTAAGGGCAGTTTGCTCGAAATTGAAGCCCAACATGCCCAGGAAGAACTAAACCTGGTAAACGCCGAGAACCGCCAGCAATTGGCCTATCTCAATCTGTTTCAGTTACTGGAGCTGCCTTCTACCCAAACGTTTACTATTGAGAAGCCTATTCTTCCCGTGGTTACGGCAAACCGTACGATGCTCAATTCGATGGAGATCTTTCGTCATGCGGTTCAAATCAGGCCTGCCGTGAAAAGCGCCGTTTTTGAGCTTGAAGCATCGCAAAAGCAGCTGTCTATCGCCCGTGGATCACTTTATCCCAGTATTAGTTTAGGAGCCAGCTATTCAAACTGGTACAATAATAAATATCCGTCCGGATTCAATGATCAGAAAAAGAACAACGAAAGCTACGGGTTTGGCTTAAACATGAGCATACCGATATTTAACAAGCTTCAGGTTCGCAACCAGATTAATAATGCCGAATTGCAGATGATGAGCAAGGAGCTGGAAGTACAAAACGTTAAAAACCTGTTGCGAAAAGATATTGAGCAGGCTTATACCAACGCCCTGGCGGCTCTGAAAAAATACATGGCCGGCAACAAAGCCGTGGAATCCATGCAGGAGGCCTTTCGTTATACCGAAGAAAAGTTTAGCGTGGGTATGGTGAATTCGGTGGAGTATAACCAGGCGAAAAATAACCTGACCTCGGCGCAAAGCGACCTGGCCCAGGCTAAATACGACTATATTTTCCGCACCAAAATCCTCGATTTTTATTACGGATTACCAATCGAATTATAAACCCGGGTAAAACAAAATTTAACGTAAATAAGGCCACATAAACGTTTCAATTTGTAGTAAACCGACTCCGTAGCGATTGTTGTGCGGAAGAGTGCGCAGCCCGGTTTTTATATGCAGGCATAAACAAGGCTCAAAAAACAGTTGACAACATAATAGAGTCTGTAAAAATAAGTTTGTTAATCGGGTTTTATATCCATCTCTAAAAATTAGGGCTTTTCCTTGTTAAGCCATCTTCCTTTCAACAAGGCGAGGACGCTGAAAATCGTAAGAGTAAGCCGTATCAAAACCGTATAACATGAAAAAATTATTGGTGATTGCCGTGATTCTTTGTTCATGCCTGTTGGCAGGCGCTCAAAACTTTGGATTAAAGTTTGGCGCTAACTTATCGAATGCCGATTTTAAGGCCGGGGGAATGACCATTTCTCCGGACGACCGGTTTGGTATTCATTTTGGTGTAGTTAGCGAATTCCCGTTGAACGAAGCTTTATTTATTAGCCCGGGACTGGTTTTCTCGCAAAAAGGCTATAAAGTGGAGTTCGAAGGAGATAAGTATCAAGACCGATTGAACTATCTGGATGTACCGGTGAATTTTCTTTATAAGGTAGATTTAACCGGACCGAAACTGGTCCTTCATGCCGGTCCGAATTTTGGTTTCGGCCTGAGTGGAAAATCAGAAGTAGGTAGCATAGAAGAAGATATTGAATTCGGAGGTGGCGAGGACGAGTTTAAACGGATTGATTTCGGGCTGAATTTTGGTGTTGGCGCAGAAATCATGCCGGTTCAACTGACACTCAATTACACCCTTGGACTAAACGACATTTCGAATATTGACGGAATGACAGTGAAGAATAGGCTGTTGTCCTTGTCGTTGGTTTATTTATTTGGAAAGTAAGGTGTAACCACGCCTTGAATATACGAGGCTGTCCGGAAAGCGAATGTTTCTCGCTTTCCGGACAGCCTGTTTTTTTAGCGGGTGTGTCGGTTCTTAAACGACGAAGCTCCATCGGAAAACCAGTTTGCAGGGGAAATTGGATCTTATACAAATTGGCCTTAGCCGGATTAAAAGAGAACGTTCGAAATTTGTAAAGAGAAGTCACAAAACTTATAAAGAGAAGTTCGCAAACTTATACTGAGAAGTGATCGGCACAAATACGGAGAAGTTCTGAAACATGTCAGGAGAAGTTTGTATCAGGGAGTTCAGCATGCTTCTCGCTTCCAATGCGTTTTCAGAAATCGTTGGTTGCTTAGACGAAACGCTGCATCGCGGTTCGGAAACCGCGACACCCCTGCACCGGCGTTTTTTTGGTGGAGAAACCGCTCTTCAAAAGCGGTACGCAGGCTGCAAAACGTTCAGGCCCTGGTGCGTGGGTTTTTAACCCGCGATTGGTGTCATGTCTGGTTTAAACTGACGGCCAGAGTCAGAACAAGAGATTCACCCTGTCGTGAAAATTAAACTTCTGCCTTCTGCCTGTTTACTGTTGACTTCTGGTGCATGCGCGTTTACAAACCGCGCCAACCGCCGAACCGTTTTTGAAATATACGCAGGAGGGCAAAACAACGCCGGAAATTGTTCCTGCTCAAATCTGTCAAAGTACCGACGATCATTTACAAACGAAAGGCCGTCTCAGTTTTCTGAGACGGCCTTTGTATGATCAACACTAGAAGATAAACAATTTTCTGTTAACTAATAACGGTTTTTAAAGCGATAATTTTTAATTTGCCCACCAAAGTTTGGTGTCTTGTCTGTCACCACCGATAGCGCTTGCTGCTGCAGTAACATTGACGTTATTAATGCTCGCTTCATTCAACAGATACTTGTTTCTTTCGGGAACATCCGTCAAACCACCAATGGGCGAGAAGGTGAACGTTGCCGTAGAATCTCTTTCAACACCATTCTTTTTGTATTTCCAGGTGTACTGATAGGGTGTATTTGGGCGAACAATGGTATTTGGATATCCAGTGCGACGGTATTCGCTCCAAGCTTCCATCGGTTGCATGTACAGCGCAATGTATTTCTGCATCATAACGGTTTCTTCCGTTGCGGCCGGGAGTGTGGCCATGTAAGCGGTAATATCAGCAGTGCTTACACCCCATTTTTCCATGGATGCTCTAACTCCTTTTTCATACCAGCTTTGGTTCCAGTTGTTTAATTCGCTCAGTATAAAACACACTTCCGAATATTCCATGTAGTATTCGGTATAGTCGGGAGCAAGAATGGCTGCACCAGGCATGGATTCGAATGTGAATTTTGTTACAGTTCCGTTTGATTCGGTCAGAGGGATACCAACTTTATAGCCATGTTCATTATCTGCAACAAAAATATCCAAACGGGGATCTTCCACACCGAAAGGTCCTCGTTTTCCTTGTAGCAGTTCAACAAATTGCATTGATGGAGCAAAGTCGTTTCGGGCGCTAACCACGAAAGCACGGTACATCGGAGCACCGTTTACCGCATTGGCCTCGTAGGTTACTCCGGCATTGTCGGCATTCGAGGCCATCACACCTTTTGCAATGGCGTCAGTAATATGAGCCTGTGCTCCGCTATAAACATCTTTGATCCGGTTTGCAATACGCAAACGCAGGGAATTGGCAAACTTTTTCCATTTAGCAGCATCTCCACCGTAAAAGTTATCACCATCGATCATTTTTTCTGACGTTTCGATGCTGGCTTGTGCTTCATTCAGCTCTTTTAAAAGGTCGGCATAAATATCAGCCTGTCTGGCATAGGCAGGCTTATCAATCCCGTCAGTTTTCAGTTTGTTGGCCTGAAATGAAGGATCGTCGTTGGCATAAGAAGAATAAGGCACATCTCCCCACAACTCAACGGCATTCAGGTACACAAAAGCCAACATGATGCGGGCTGCAGCAATTTGATTCACGTTTGGGCCATATTGGGCCATATCGCCTTTGGTTGCTTCATCGGTATTTAAAGCAATGAGGTCATGCAAATCCTGAGCATTTTTGTAAAGATCATCCCACCCTCTCTTGTTTACTGTTTCGCGGTACTGGAACCGGTCTTCTTCAGTATAGTTTACCTGATTCCAGTATTGTACCCATAG
This sequence comes from Gaoshiqia sp. US2, assembly GCF_059705485.1. NCBI lineage: Bacteria > Pseudomonadati > Bacteroidota > Bacteroidia > Marinilabiliales > Prolixibacteraceae > Gaoshiqia > Gaoshiqia sp. US2. The sequence goes on from NZ_AP048550.1 coordinate 778,885, forward strand.
CAATGACTGACGTCCTGAGACCCATTCGTCGCGTGTATAATCCATCAACCTTTTTTGTACACGGTTCATGATACCGTAGGTAGGTGCTATTTCAGGTTGATTTGGATCACTGTAATAATCCACATCGCATGAAAATAGGGAGACACCTACAATAAGTAATGCGATATATTTTAATGTCTTCATATCTTTTCTTATTAATGATTAGAAATTAATTTTCAGGTTAAAGCCAAATGAGCGTGCTGCAGGAACAATACCGCCTTCCAGCCCCTGAATGTTTCCTGAACCACCCACAACCGTTTCAGGGTCAATACCTTTATTGTCTAGTCCCCAGGTGGCCAGGTTGCGACCATACAAGGAAAGACGTACGGATTGAACAATGTCGGTAAATTTTGGGAAGGTATACCCTAAGGTAATTTCCCGAAGTTTAACGTATGAGGCATCGAAGATGCTCGTTGCACTCGGTGTGCCGTAACCATGATAATGGTATGCACCCCAATCTTCAGCGGCCAGAGCGGTTGTATTAACAGCACCACTTTCTGTTACTCCCTCCAGTATAATTCCATCTTCGCGAATGGTATTTCCTCCTGAGGTGGGAAGTGCTGTTTCTGCCGCCATACCCGAATACATTGACCACATGTGAGTCAGTGAGTAATATTTCCCTCCTTTGGAGATGTCAATTAAGGCACTGAAATCAAAATTCTTATACTTAAACGCATTGAGTATCCCGGCAGTGTAATCTGGCAAAACGGATCCCACTGAAGTTAGCTCTCCTGAAGTAATATACATCCCTTCCTCATCCACAACCTTGTTTCCTTTGTCGTCATAAACAAAATCGTAAGCGTACACTTCCTGGAAGGTAGCACCCTCAACGGCATTGATATAGGCTCCGCCGAAAGGAGCACTGGCCAGCTGGATTTTATCCAATCCTTCCGGTAAACTCATGACTTTGTTTTTGTTCTTGGCATAGTTCAGGGTAATATTCCAGGAGAAATCTTTCAGTTTCACCGGAGTACCATAGAGCAATACCTCAACCCCTTTATTATTGATCTTACCCGCGTTAATTACACGCGAAGTGTAGCCCCCTGCGCCGCTGACTTCTACCGGAACAATCTGGTTCTCAGTATCCCGGGTGTAATAGCTGAAATCAAATCCAAGGCGGTTTTTATAGAATCCACCCTCTAGACCAAACTCAATCTCGCTGGTTAATTCCGGTTTCAGATTTTGGTTTTTCAAACGTACATCATTGGTGAATTGCGGATTACCATTGAATGGATCGCTGATAGCATAAACGTTGTAAACTTGATAAGCACTTGTTCCGTTACCTGTTTCACCATAGTTGGCGCGGATTTTCAGATTGTCCATCCAACTGATCTCCAACAATTCGGAGGCCAAGAAGCTGGCAGAAACCGATGGATAGCTATAAGTATTTTCTCCTGCAGGCAGTGTTGAGTCATAGTCTTTACGGAAAGTCCCGTCAACGTAAACGATGTCTTTGTAACCAACGCTGACTGAAGCAAACCAACTGTTTACTTTCAATTCACGTTTAAAATCATCAAGCAGCGGAGCGTTGGCAGAGTTGTTCAAATTGTAAAGTCCATCAACAACCAATCCTCCATTGGTTTCACCCTGAAATCGGGAGTAGTCCTCTTTACGAGTATTACCACCAACCATAGCCAGTACGCTAAACTCTTCAAAAGTTTTGTTGAATTCCAGTTTGCCTTCCAGGTTGGTTTCGGTTGCCTGACGGTTGATTTGCAGGTAACTCGACATGGCCTGTGATCCCTTGGCTACGCGTTCCCGTTGATTAAACGTATAAGTATCGTAATAGAAGTTACCGGATGCACTCAGATAATCGGTGATGTTAGCTTTAATTCCTGCTTTCCCGAATACACGTGTGCGATCGTCATCCTGGTAGTTCTTATAAGCAGTCCAGTATGGATTGTCTGAGTACTTTGGTGTTGGATTTGTCAACGAAGTACGGTTCCAGGTACGTTGGGTACCATCCGGGTTGATGTACGTTTTCAGTTTGTCAAAATCCAGCTGCCGTTGGCCCCATTGGAAAAATTTCTGCGATTGCGAATTGTCACCATATCCAAATTGAGGACGACCCTTGGTATCAGTACGTACCACATTTAAATTAGCATCTACTTCAATGATGTCGTTGAACAACGATGATTGTCCGTTGATGTTGAAATTATGCTTTTGCTGCTGAGAATTGGGAACAATGCCGGTCAGGTCGACATTGGTATAGCCCATACGCAAAGCAGAAGTTTCGCTGGTAGTAACTATATTTAATGAGTTCTGGTAGGTAACACCTGTTTCATAAAACGATTTCACATCACTTTTAGGTGAAACCCAAGGCGCCGTTTCCGGAGTTGAAGTAATACCTTGTTCGTAGTCGGCAATTCCCCACCAATGAAGAACTTGTTGTCCTTCATATTTGGGACCCCAGCTTTCGTCAACTGCATAAGCAGGAATCAGGTATTGGTTTCCCCCAATTGTCGTGGTGGTAAAGTTGCCGTAGCCACCGCCATACGATTTTTGTTGCTTGGGTAATATGGATACCTGTTCGAAATTGATACCAGAGTTGATTTCGACATTGAATGATTTTTTACCGGCTTTCCCTGATTTCGTAGTAATCATGATTACCCCGTTTTGACCGCGGCTGCCATATAGAGCGGAAGCTGCGCTTCCTTTCAGTACTTCCACACTGGCAATATCGTACGAGTTCAGGTCATTGGTCATTGAACCGTAGTCGTAGCCCCCACCTCCTCTTTGTGTTTCCGTCGTATTGAAGTTTTCGTTACTTACCGGAACCCCATCGACAACAAACAGAGGTTGGTTATTCTGACTGAAAGAACTTGCACCACGAATCAGTATATTTTTTGATCCTGAAAAGTTTTGACCAGCAATTTGCAGGCCGGCAACTTTTCCTGACAGAGAAGATAACGGATTGATAGCATTTGCCGCAGTAAGGTCTTCACTACTAACTCCCTGAGATGCATATCCGAGCGATTTTTTAGCGCGGCTGATCCCCAAGGCCGTCACAACAACTTCATTAATCCCGACGACATCGGCTGCCAGCGAGGCATTAACCGTGTTGCCGGTAATGGCAACTTCCTGGGTTTGCATGCCCACAAACGAGAATACCAGGGTTCTGGCATCCTGCGGTACTTTGAGAACATACTTACCGTCGAGGTCGGTAATGGTACCCAGCGTGGTACCTTTCACTGATACAGAAACTCCGGGAATGGAACTTCCGTCGTCGGCGGAAGTTACCGTACCTGAAATTTCCCTGGTTTGCGCCAATACAGACTGCAACCCAATTGCAAAAATTGCAAGTAAGAATGCGATTCTTTTCATAGAAATAATTTTAAAAATTAAACAGCATCAATTCTTAAATAATAATAAGGACAGTAAAATCAATAGATAAATCCCCCTTAAAACGATTATTTCCATCATGTATTCCCCCAAACACACGACTTCAAATAAATGCGTTTTTTTGATCACGAAACCTTTAGTTTCGATTTGTAACAAAGACTAAAGCATTGTTAAAAAACCTTAATCAATGCAAATATAAAAATTTAAATGTATCCGTAAATAGGGATGCAAAGAAATCACTTTGTCAGAACATGACATATGTCATTATTTTGCAAGATATTGGTTTTCAGCATACATCGACAAAACTGGATATGTTGTTTTATAACAGCAATTTGTATCGGGCGACTTTCAATATTAAGAAATCATAAAAACACTAAAAGATTTTCTAATTTTTCTATAACATGTGTTTTTTGAGGGGGTCGTGTTGACTTTTGATGTATTATTTTCTCGAGACTATCTGTAAAAAATGAAGGGTCAATGGTTTTTTTATTATTTTTTTGAAAATACACCTGGTCCATTCCAAATTGTTTTGCCCCCAAAATATCGGTTTCCCAGGAGTCTCCAATCATCAGACTTTTGCTTTTTTTTGCGTTGCTGCACATCAGCGCATGTTTAAAAATATGTTTGTCGGGTTTTGGAGCCTGAACTTCTTCTGAAATAAATATGCCTGTAAAGAAAGATGCCAGTCCGCAAGTCTGAATTTTTTGCCTTTGTACCTCTTTAAACCCGTTGGTGATGATGTGCATCTGATAGCGCCGCTTTTTCAGATAAGTCAGGGTTTCGAGCGCCCCGTCGACCAGTTTGGTTTGTTGGCCCATGCGTTGCAGGTACCGTTCGTTCATGACTTCCGGATCGATGCCTGCGATCCCAAAATGATTCAGGCTGTCTTCAAACCTTTTCCTGATCAGTTCGGGCTTTCGGATTTCCTGCTTCCGGTAAGCCTCCCACAAACGGCTGTTCAGCTCTTCGTAAAAATGATAAAAGCGGTCGAAGTCGGGAATCTGTTTGCCAAGCTTTAATTCGTCGATGGTCTCCTGCATGGCCTGCCGGGCATTGACGTCAAAGTCCCAAAGGGTATTGTCGAGGTCGAAAAACAGGTGTTCGTATTTCCGGCCTCCCCAGGATTCCCGAGTATTGTTTGAATGGGTAAACGAGCTTCTGTTTATACGTTGTTTATTCATTTCAGTAGTGTCCGACTAAAATAAGTTAAAAGAAAGTACGCTCTTCCGGTTTTCCTTTAAAGTTGTGAACTGATCAAATGTGGGTAGAAAAAGAATAATCTCTGGTGATCTTTTGTCCCTTCAAAATAAAAGAGGGAATGACAATTTTTCTATTCATCTGTTTTCTCTCCGCGAATTTTAAAGCAGTCTCTTACTCTCAAAGCAGATGATTACCGATCAGCTCCAACACAGTATATTTTCTGTTTTCCAAGCGATAATTTAAAACAGTTTCAATAATTTTTTTTACCCCGCCTGCATACGAGTCGTGCCCCAGGACCTTGGTTTCGATGGTCACTTCATCAGTCGCGTCTTTCACAACAATTTTGTGGTAAGCGTGTTTGTCCAGGTACGCTTCGGGAATACCAATTTTAGTTTGCTGAATTTCAGGTTCTCTGACCGATACGATTTGACTGGTCGGAAAATGCAGTGCATCAGCAAAGGCATAGGCTGTTCCGGCTGCTGTTTTTTTAGTTGATTGGTGCGATTCGGTGATAGAAATTTCATAGTGCTCAAAGTAACCGCCACTTGCTTTCAGCATCTGTAGTGTTTTTAACACCAGCATGGAGGTGTTTGGACAAATAATCAACGGGAAATCAGCTTCCATCTTTTCGGTTTCCAAACCGGTTGAAAGCTCAATCAGTACCGACTTTGTTCTTGAACAGAACTCAAAACACTCCGGTAATTGCCGCCCCGAACCGGCATGAACGATAATCGCCTTTTCAGTCGAAGTTTGATCGAACGATTCCCATTTTAAAAGGTCACCCGATGGAACGGATAAGCCGGAATTCATAATGGCCCGGGCTAACTTTCCCGAACCTGCAAGATAGATTTTCATGTTTTCAGCTGGTATCATAATGAATTTCTGCTGTTGGTTGAAACCGCCCCGTACCAAGGCTCGAACTACCGATTCCCGTCAGCGGGAGCGCTGATTTCAGAGTGGGGTTCAACCGTAAAGGAGAAACAGGCAATTTCTGAAAGTGAAATTAGAATAAAGAAAATCAACGAAGTCATCCAGAGTCTTTTGTTTTTCTTTACAATTCCAATGAACAATGTAATCAGCAAAGCAATTGGCAGACTGAGCAAAATAATTACGATCAGGTTCATGATTTCTTAAATTTCAGGTATGGATTCTAAAAGTACAGAAAATTTGCATGATTCAACTTACACCCATGTTGTATCTTCGTAACTGTTAGGAAATATCCGGCTCCTGTCCGATGGAGGTATTGTCTTAACGGATTATGAAACAGTTTAAAAGGCGATTAAATAAACTTCGAATAAAAACCGGCCTTACATTGTCGTTCATTTAACCCTTAAAGATTACCCGATAGGCATCAAAATGGACAAAGAATTGCATATCATCCCGGGATCTCCGAATTAAACTGCGGGATTTATCCGTAGTTTTGGGGATATTATTTTGAACGGTTTTCTTAGTTAGGCAAAAATACAAATAAATGAAAGCAGGCACGGCATCTATCCGCGAAAATTTGAAAGGTCTGTACCCCGAACCGGAAATTGAGGGCTTTATCCGACTGATTTTTTCATCGCTGCGAAACTATAGTTCCACTGATTTGCTGCTGAAACAGGACGAGTTGCTAAGCGCGGATGAACAACATCGGTTGGCCGAAATCGTTACCCGGCTGAAACAGTACGAACCGGTTCAGTACATCTTAGGCGAAACCGAATTTTACGGCTTGCCGTTCCGGGTAACGCCTGACGTGTTAATTCCCCGCCCCGAAACGGAAGAGCTGGTCGACTGGATCGTGAAAGAAAGGGTAGCCGCCAGTCCGGTGATTCTGGACGTCGGAACCGGAAGTGGCTGTATCCCCGTCAGCCTGAAAAAGCATTTTCCTGCGGCAACGGTTTGGGCGTGCGATATTTCTGAAAAGGCGCTGACTGTAGCAGAAAAAAATGCCCGACAAAACCAGGTTGCCGTTACCTTTATTCATATGGATATTTTAAACCCGGTGGTCCCGTCCACGATGCCTTCGCCGGATATTCTGGTCAGCAACCCGCCCTATGTCACCCGGAAAGAAATACAGCTGATGCAGCCAAATGTTTTTGATTACGAACCACACACCGCGCTTTTTGTTCCGGATGATGACCCGCTGAAATTTTATTCAGCCTTGGCTCAGTTTGGGAAAAAATACCTAAAGAAAGGGGGCCGCATCTATTGGGAAATTAACGAGGCCTTTGGGCGCGAATGTGTTTCATTGCTTCAAACCAATGGTTTCGAAAACGTTCGGCTAAAAAAAGACCTGAACGGCAAAGACCGGATGGTTGCTGCTGAGCTGAATAATACCTTCCCGGAAGGTTAATTTATGTTGATCCGGCAGATTTTAGCGCTAACATGAATTGGCCAACCAAGCCAGTTTCCTATATTTGTTAAAGCATAAACCAATTCTGAACAAGCAGTCGGAGATTCCGCGATACCGGAAACCGACCGAAATGTTGTAAATTTGACCGGATGAAGAAATTCTTAAAAACAATCATCATATTCTTTAATTTGCTTGCTGTTTTTGCCTTGCTGGTTGTTTATGCGTCGGTTTATATCAGCCCCGCCCGGTTTTGGATGCCGGCTCTGGTTAGTTTAGCCTATCCGTACATTTTATTTGTCAACATCGTTTTTATTCTTTTTTGGTTGTTGGGATCGAGCAAAAAGACAATTCTTTCGCTTGTTGTCATTTTACTGGGCTACAATCATCTGCAAAACTATTTTCAACTGCTGCCGCGTGAAACCGGCGAAGCAGGAATCGAATTTTGCAGTTACAATGTCAAACAGTTCGAAGGACTGGATCAGCAAAGTTCGCGAAAAGATATCTCCGGAAAAATTTTTGATTTCCTGGAAACAAAAAACGCCGATATTATTTGTATCCAGGAAATGAGCCACCTGGGGAGTAAAAACCTGAAAAGCTTTAAAGAAAAAATGGAGCGCACGGGACTTCCCCGTTACATCCATGCCGACCGCTCAGGCGGGCCGGTAACTTTTTCTGTTTTCCCGATTATCAATAAGGGCGAGATTCATTTCGAGGGGACCGGGAATATGTTCATTTTTACCGATATCGTCACCGGCGACGATACCCTGCGTATTTTCAACTGCCACTTGCAGAGTTACCGGTTTACGCCCCAGGACATCAGTCATTTAGACTCTATCTCTTTTGAACGTCAGGAAAAGAACATGAAGGAAGTCCGGTTGTTTGGTTCGAAGCTGAAACAGGCTTTTATTAAACGGGCCAACCAGGTTGAACAGTTACGCGGACAGATCGATCAGTCTCCTTACCCCGTTATTGTTTGCGGCGATTTCAATGATACGCCGGTTTCGTACACCTATCAAAAAGTGAAAGGTAATTTAAAAGATGCCTTTGTACAGTCGGGTTCAGGCATTGGCAATACCTACATCGGACGTTTACCATCATTTCGCATCGACTATATCCTGCACAGCGATGTGTATAAAGCCTATAATTTCACGATCGACGAGGTGGAGTATTCCGATCATTACCCGATCAGTTGCCGTTTGGTGCGGAAGAAAGATGAAAAAGCGGATTAAAACAAGCGTTTTCGTTTCAACAGGAAGCTCATCAGTACCTGCTTAAAGTCCTGGTTAATATCCGCCTCAACCAAATCAATCCGGTATTGGCCGCATTTCACTTTCAGGTCGTCAAAATATTGGCGGACAGCTTTCCGGTAACCCTCCTTTAATTCATTCGGCCGGAAACGCAGGTGCTGGCCGGTTTCCAGGTCCACAAACCGGTAAGGCCGGTTCAAAAAATCAAATTCGCGTTCCTGCTTATGGTCGGTCACATGGAAGAGAATCACCTCGTGCTTGTTGTACCGCAGGTGTTGAAGCGCCGAAAACAATTCCTCATCCTTTCCCTCGTCCATCATATCGCTGAAAATAATGATCAGCGAACGTTTATGCACCTGTTCGGCAATTTGGTGCAGCACACCGATGGTATTCGTTGTTTTTCGCAGCTCGTCCTTGTTAGCCGCGAGTAGGCCCGCCAACTTACCGTACAGCAGTTCGGCATGTACCGACGACAAACGGTTTTCCGAATGAAATTCAATCTGATCTGAAAACAGGGTGAGGCCAACGGCATCGCGTTGTTTGCGCATCAGGTAAATCAGGGCCGCGGCAGCGTAAACCGAAAAAGCCAGCTTGTTAAACAGGTGGTTTTTGCCTTTCTCATACGGAAACAACATCGACGATGAGTTGTCGATCACGAGCTGGCAGCGCAGGTTGGTTTCTTCTTCGTATTGCTTGATATACAACCGGTCCGACCGGGCAAAAAGCTTCCAGTCGATGTGTTTGGTCGATTCTCCCTGGTTGTATTGGCGGTGTTCGGCAAACTCAACCGAAAAGCCGTGAAAGGGGCTGCGGTGCAGGCCGGTAATAAATCCTTCCACCACCTCGCGGGCAACCAACTCCAGGTTGTCGAACTGTTGGAATTGATGGATGTCGAACAGGTTATTCACTTAACTAAGTAATAGCTAAAAAAGAGGGCACAACCGGAATCCTGCCCTCTTTTTCAATTTGAAACAAAATTTATAAGATGGCTTCGACCTTGGCTGCCAAAGCCGCTTTTGGCGAAGCGCCCACATGTTTGTCAACAATTTCGCCACCTTTAAAAAACAGGATGGTCGGGATGTTGCGGATGCCAAATTTCACAGCGGTATCGGGGTTGCTGTCGACATCGAGTTTGGTAACCAGCAGTTTTCCTTCGTAGTCGTGCGATAATTCTTCAACAACCGGGGCTACCATGCGGCACGGGCCGCACCATTCCGCCCAAAAGTCAACCAGTACCGGTTTATCCGATTTTAGGACAAGCTCCTCGAAGTTTGCATCTGTAGCTTCTATTGCCATAATTTCAATATTTTTTGGGTTATTATTCAAAAGAGTTTTACAAAACTAATTAATTTTAAATGTCAAATTTTCATGGTTCCGAATAAAACGTTCCATCTCGTGATTCATTTCGATCCGGGTGTTTCTTGAAAACAGATTGACAACCGTTTTTGTTTCCGGGTCCCACAGATTAAACTTTAACAGGGTGGATCCTTTATTTTTTTTGCTCACGTTTTCAATTTCGCGGATCAGCTCCGGCGTTACCGACTGAATGGTCATTTGCAGGGTCACACTTTTAATCTGATTTTTCCGGACTTCTTCAAGCATTTCCATGAAACGTACTTTGAACTCAAGCTGACCGGGACGGAAACTTTCCTGAACCTGCCCCTTTACCAGGAGGAAAAGATTGGGTTTGCAGAATTTTGAAAACTCGATATAATCTTTCCCGAAAAAGGCAATCTGGAAAGAGTCGCTGTAATCGGTCAAGGTCATTTTGCAATAAGGTTTCCCATTTTTCGACATGGCTTCGAAGGCGTCTGTGACCATCCCGGCAAAGGTAATTTCTTTGCCTCTCAACAGTTCGATGTGGCTGTTCAGGTCTTTCAGCGCGTACTCCTTGCTGGTAAAATGATCGATCTCCAGTTTGTATTCATCCAGTGGGTGCGACGACAGATAAATTCCGATCAGCGCTTTTTCTTTTTCAAGCAGAATAATTTTTGCCCATTCCGGCACATTGGGGATATCGGGTTTTTTGATCGCCTGCGCGCTCATCACTTCCCCAAACAGGGACTGCTGGGAGGTGTTATTGTCGTGTTGGATTTGGTGCCCGTATTTGATCAGTTTTTCGATAAAGCTCACATCGTTGGGATCGCTTCCTGCAAAAAACTGGCTGCGTTTGTAGCCGAAACTATCGAATGCCCCGGCCATAGCCAGCGCCTCAATGTTCTTTTTATTGACCGATTGCAGATTTACCCGTTCCACAAAGCTGAACACGTCAGCGAACAGGCCCTCTTTGCGGGCCGAAATAATATCGCCCACCGCGCCTGCCCCAACGCCTTTGACGGCTGCCATCCCGAAACGTACATCGCCCTTTTTGTTTACGGTAAATTTCAGGAAACTTTCGTTGACGTCGGGCCCCAGCACGTTAATGCCCATCCGCTGCGATTCTTCCATCAACTTGGTAATCTCCGTAATGTTGGTCATGTTCCGGCTCATGTTGGCCGCCATAAACTCGGCCGGAAAATGGGCCTTCAGGTAACCGGTTTGGTAGGCAATGTAGGCGTAACAAACCGAGTGTGATTTATTAAAAGCGTAACTGGCAAAAGCTTCCCAGTCTTTCCAGATTTTATCGATCAGCGGTTCGGGATCTTTATTCACCTCCTTGCAACCGTCCATAAACCGTGGGTTAGCTTTACATCCTTCCACAAACTTTACCTTCAGTTTGTCCATCATCGCCTTGATCTTTTTTCCCATCGCTTTACGCAGCGAATCGGAGTCGCCGCGGGTAAAGTTCCCCAGGTGGCGCGACAAAAGCATCACCTGTTCCTGGAATACCGTGATCCCGTAGGTGTCGCTCAGGTATTTTTCCATCATGGGGTGATCGTATTCCACCTTTTTACGCCCGTGTTTCCGGTCGATGTAATCGGGGATGTATTCCATCGGCCCCGGACGGTAGAGGGCATTCATAGCCACCAGGTCTTCAAAGCGGTTTGGCTTCAGGTTGCGCAGGTGTTTTTTCATTCCCGGCGATTCGAACTGGAAGATGGCGGTGGTGTCGCCGCGGCTGAACAGCTCGAAGGTTTTTTCGTCGTCCATTGGAATCCGGTCGATATCGATTTCAATTCCTTTGGAGAGGCGGACATTATCCAGCGTTTCTTTGATGATGGAGAGCGTTTTCAGGCCCAGGAAGTCCATCTTCAGCAAGCCGATTGCCTCAACAAAACGTCCGTCGTATTGGGTGGTATAAAGCGACTCGTCTTTCGTGGGCATAATCGGGATGTGGTCCGAAAGCGGGTCGCGGCTGATCAGGATCCCGCAGGCGTGTACTCCGGTTTGGCGCACGGAGCCTTCCAGCGTTTGGGCAAATTTGAGGGTGCTGGCCACGAGGGGGTTGTCCGAATTTTTCTCTCTCAGCAGCTCCGGGCTTTCCTTAAACGCTTTTTCGAAACTCATTTTAGGCGCTTCGGGCACCAGCTTGGCCAGCCGGTCGGCCTCGGGAAGCGGCAGTTTCAGCACGCGCGCCACATCGCGGATCGCCAGTTTGGTGGCCATGGTGCCGAAGGTGCAAATATGGGCTACCTTGTCCTGCCCGTACTTCGCGGTCACCCAGTCGAGGACCATCTGACGTCCGTCGTCATCAAAATCGATATCAACATCGGGCATGGAAATACGGTCGGGGTTCAGGAAACGTTCGAACAGCAGGTCGTATTTAATCGGGTCGATGTTGGTGATGCCCACGCAGTACGAAACCGCGGCTCCGGCGGCCGATCCGCGTCCCGGTCCCACCAGGACGCCCATTTCGCGGGCGGCATTAATAAAGTCCTGCACGATGAGAAAGTACCCCGGGAAACCCATCGTTTTTATGGTATCCAGCTCAAAATCGATCCGTTCGAGCACATCGGCCGGAATCGGGTCGCCATAACGTTCTTTTGCCCCGATGTAAGTCAGGTGTTGCAGGTAGTCAGCTTCCAGCTTCACACGCAGCACTTTGTCGTATCCGCCCAGCCGTTTAAACGAGTCGTCGCCAAACTCCCGGTGCAGGCTTTCTTCCGAATACCGTTGAAAATAGTCTGCCTCGGTCCCAAACTCTTCGGGAATGGGAAACGGAGGCATAATCGGGTCTGAATTCAGTTCAAACTGCTCCACCTTATCAACAATCTCCGCGGTATTAGCCAAAGCCTCAGGAACGTCGGCGAACAATTCGTTCATTTCCCGGGTGGTTTTAAACCACTCCTGTTTGGTGTAACGCATCCGGTTCGGATCGTCAACATCTTTTCCTGTATTCAGGCAGATCAACAGGTCGTGGGCATCGGCATCCTCAGCATTGATGAAGTGGACATCGTTGGTGGCGATCACCTTTACCTGATGTTTTTGCGCCAGTTCCAGGATCACTTTATTCACCAGCACCTGGTTGTTGTAAACCTGCTCGTTGAGCTCGGGCATGTCTGATTTGTGCCGTTGCAGTTCGAGGTAATAGTCGTCGCCAAACACGCTTTTAAACCAGTTGATGGCTTCCTCTGCTTCGGCGATGGACGATTTCATAATCATCTGGGCGATTTCGCCGCCTAAACAGGCTGACGAAACAATCAAGCCTTCGCTGTGTTTTTTCAGCAGGTTTTTGTCGATGCGGGGTTTATAGTAGAAGCCATCGGTGTTGGCCGCCGAAATCAGTTTGATCAGGTTCACATAGCCGGTCCGGTTTTTAGCCAGGAGGATGAGGTGATCGCCCGAGCGGTCAACTTTGTCATTTTTATCGTGAATCGACCGGGTGGCTACATAGGTTTCGCAGCCTAAAACCGGTTTGATCCCTTCGCGTTTGCAGGTGTCCCAAAATTCTTTGACGCCAAACATCATCCCATGATCGGTAAGCGCCAGGGCAGTCATTCCGTCTGCTTTTGCTTTACCAACCAGCCCTTTTATACTGGCGGCTCCATCCAGAATTGAATATTGCGAGTGTACGTGTAAATGTGTAAATGGGATCATTTTCATCTGTTTAATTCAATCATCAACTTATCCGGCAGCAGCATGGGCTGCAAGCATAAAATTACGGTTTTCAATCAGCCTGTGAAACCCATGTTGATAAAACATGAAAAAAGATCTGCCCGCCCGGTTCCTGATCGCGGAAAATAAAAGGGGCGGCCCTGTTATTACAAGACCACCCCGGTTATTTTCATTGAAAATGAGCTTTTTTAACTAGCGCTAAAAGTAATTCGTCATTATTCCAACAACTTAATAAAATAGCCTCCAACAACCGACCTGGCCTGAAAGCCCACCTGAGTGGCGTTGGTTGTTTCGTACCAGTCGCTCATCGGAACGCGTGAAGGGGTTTCGGTCACAAACTTATGCAGCGGATCGATCAGTTTCTGGAAGGTTTCCAGGTCGTCAGCCAGTGTTGCTGTCCATACAATCCAGTCGGATTTGGTATAGGTTCTCCGGTTATCCAGGGGCAGGCCGTAAGCATTCTGCCGGCTCAGGTACCAGGCAATTTCGGTTTGAGCAACTTCGGCGGGGAAGATATTCAACCCCAGCAGTTTGTCCCAAACCAGGTTGTACTTTTGGCTCCAGGTTCCGGGCTGGTCAAAGGTCAGGCGGTAATGATTTCCGTCGCCGGCCATCTTCACCCATTCGGCGGCCATCCGTTTGGCTTCCGAACCATATTTTTCAGCAACCTCATCCTTACCCAGCATTTTTGCCAGCTTGCCATATCCGGCAATGCCCATAATGGCCTTGACCGACAGGTTGGTGTTATGCGCAAAATGTCCGGCAAAGTCGTCGGTACAAAGCTGATTATCCGGGTCCAGCCCGTTCTCGAGCAGGTAATCTGCCCAGACTGTGAGTATATCCCAGTGTTTTTCGGCATACCGGGCATGGCCTTCCCGGGTAGCGATGGCTGTGGTCAGGATCAGCATATTCCCCGATTCTTCCACCGGCATGTCGCCGCCGTAAGTCTGCCCATTGGCCAGGGGATAGGTACCCACGTCGTGTGCCGCAAAAGGCTTGTTCCATTTGCCGCTTTCCGAATAATAAAAGATCGGGTTCATCATGCCTTTCAGCAATTCCAGGTTGTATTTCAGGTATAGCGGGGCCGACGGATAGGTGATATCAACCGTTCCGATGGACCCGTTGCTGAAGTTCTCTTTTGAAAGGAAAAGAATGTTTCCGTCCGGATCTTTCACCAGCTTGTGGGCGGCAATCGACTGGCGGAAGGCCAGCACGCACAGGTCGGCATAGTTTTTTCCGCCGGCTGCAAGGGTTTCGTTCCACAGTTGGTTGTCAAATTCGGCACAACGTTCCATAATCAGGCTGTGTTCGACCGACGCGGCCTTCAGGGCATCGCTGATGGTAACTGCTCCTTCTTTGGCCCACCAGGCCTTCAGGTTTTCGCCGAAATACTGGATCGATTCAATATCGTCGTAAGCCAGCATCACGTAATGACGGGCCGGTTTGTCCGAAACCTTACCCAGGTTTTCGACACAGGCCATCGCCGGCATTTGTTTGCTCGGCCTGACTGTCATGCTCTCCTGACCCGTCACGTTTCCGTTGCGGACAAAAGCGTCCTTGGTTTCAAAATAGTCGCCAATGGCCAGGTTTGTTTGCTCTCCCCCGTTTGAAGCCAGGTAAACATAGCCCCAGTCAATGCGAATGTTGTCTCCTTTCTTTTTCAGGATGGGTTGTTCGGTGGTTCCTGCTTTCACATAAGCAATCCCGCCGGTTTCACCGCCGGTCACTTCTACTTCCTGGCTGGGTTCGTTCACTGCCCATTCGGGAGTAATTTCAAAATAGATTTGCACGTCGTGTTCCTTCCCGTCGGTTGAAACCACTTCGTAGTTGATGTAATTCACCGGGCGCGAAAGCAGATCCAGGTCGCCGGGCAGCAAAGGCGAAACAAACTGAAGTTTCAGGTCGACCGCACCACAGCTAAACCCGTAATGGGTTTGGGTTGCCGACATGGAAACCGTATTCTGTGTGGCAGTTTGTGCAAAAATATTTTTTTGCTCGCTTTCCTGGAAAAGCCCAAAGTCAACGTATCCTCCGCCCGTGCGGTTGTGGCAATGGGCGGCAATCACGTTCTTTTTGCCCGGCAACAGTAAGTTCCGGTCGATTTTCAGCACCACCTGGTTATGCCATTCATAGGCAGTTTTAACAAGCTGTTCGCCGTTCAGGTATAGTTCAAAGATATCGTCGTGCGAGTAAATGAGGTAAATATCTTCGGGGCTCAGCGTTTCAGGGATAACAAATTCCCGGCGCACCCAGATGTCTTTAGTTTGCCAGACTGTGCCCAGTGAGGGCATTTCAGGCGTTCCAAAAGCGCCTTTCGCCGATTTCCAGGATGTGTCATTAAAGTCTTTTTTCTCCCAGCCTTTCCGGGGAGCCTCCAGGCTGTAACGGCCATCCCAGGGTTCTTCGTTGGCCATGGCAACAATTGATTTCCAAGGCGTATCGATCGCCCCCATGAACCGGTAAACCTGCCCGTCGACCCGGAGGGCGCCAATCAACGAATGGGTCTTCCCGGTCCAGTGTTTCACGGGTTGATCATACAACTGATCAGCCATTGACCAGGCGCTGGTGTACGGATCGATGGTTACCAGCGGATATGCCGGAGCGCGAAGCCCGGTTGTCACAGGCTCCTTTTCTGCCAGATCTCTCTGGGCACAGGAAGCGCCGACAATTCCCGCCAGCAGAAGTGTAAACACGAAAAAACGTTTTCTCTTCATCTCTATCTTTATTTGTTCATTATTGATTTATTCATACTTTCTGATCTTTTTTCATGACAAGTCTGTTTTTGGTAAGTTTTGGTCAATGAAAGAGGGGGATACCTTTCAGTACCTCCCTCTCTCGCTTCAGTACAAGTTTTTACCACTCAATGGCCTGATCTTCGTCAGGTATCTCAGTATTAATTTTACGTTCGAGAATCAGTGAACCACGCACCGTGTACGAGATGTTCACATTGGGCACCGAAGTGTAATCCGTAAAACTGTAATCGATGTTTGTGATGGTCACGTAGCGATGCAACAAATACGGACGTGTGGCATCCATCGTTTCTTCCACGGTAAATAAGGGCGTTCCGTAAACCTCAAACTTCATGTCTGGATTATCCGACACTAACGTAACTTTTCTGGTCTGCTCATCGAAGCTCGCGTAAATCTTGTAATTTTCGCGGTCTGTCCGGTTTTCGTCTATCGTACCGGCGTAGAAAAACACTGTATTTTCATCAACCACATAAACATCAACCTCACTTTTCACAATGGCCGGGTCTCCCTCATAACCCCGAAAGAAAGTTTTTAACGCTGTTCCGCTATAAGTACCGGAATAGTCATTGAAAGGCATGATCTGAAGCAAAGCTTTCTTATAGTGTTTTCTCGGATGAACAACGTAATTGTACGACGGGTCGTCGACCACTGTCAGAGGCAGCAGCCATTTGTCAACCAAGTCGATGTTGTTCAATGAGAAGTTTATATCCAACAGCGAAGTGTTCTCTCCTGCCACAATTTCCACGGTTTCAGGCATCGAAAAATACTCGCTGGTCAGTTCCTTATAATAAAGCTCGGTACGGCTTTGGAACTGCTCCATGTTCAAGGCATCCAAAGTATCACGATCTACTGCCACATGAACGGTCATATTTTGATCATTTGTTGTTGATCCGCTTACGACGACCGGAAGCCGGTAAATTGAAACGCCATCTTCCCTGTAGCGGACATAAATTCGCGTAACGCCCTGCTCGTTTAACGGAGCTTTAAACGACACGAAACGCTCATACTGTTCTTTCGTCCATTCATCTTCGCAGGAACTAAACAGGAGTAGTCCAGCCAGCAAGGATAACAGTATATTATATTTCTTTTTCATATACATCTATCGTTTTAAAGATTAGTCATTATAAGTCCAGCCCGGGTTCTGTGTCAGGCGCTTATTCCGCTTCAACTCATTGTGGCTGATTGGCCAGAACCACATTTTACGTGAGAAGGTTGATTGCAGCGCCCACTCCGCTACCGGCCTGTGGAATAAATCCCGCTGGTCGCGGGTCATAATTACATTGCAGCCATAAATAGGCAGCGACTCTTCCACCGGAGCATCTTTCCAACGGCGTAGGTCGTAATAGCGTTGCCCTTCCCCCATCAACTCGATTTGGCGTTCGCGCTTTACCGTTTTGCGGAACTCATCCTGGCTGTCATACACATCGGATGAATAGTCGGGTACACCCCCACGAATTCGGACTGGCCGAATGCCCCGTTTCATTTCGCTGATATCACGACTAATGGTGTAAGTTGTGCTGCCATCCCACGAAGGAATATTGTACGAACCGGTCAACTCATTCAAAGCTTCGGCATACATCAACAGAATATCGGCATAGCGGATGGCCGGTTCAAGCTTGGGAACAATGCGGTCGATAATGCCATCACGATAGGTATCCCGTGGGTGAACAAACTTCATGACACCAATACCTGTGCGAAGCCAAAACATGGTATTCGTATATCCGTTCCCATCTCCCCGGTAGTAAAACACTTGTTTCTCCTTGTTCCAACTGTCCGGTTCATTTTCCAGGTGCCAAAAGCTACCATTGTAAGCAACAGAAGCGTAAAAGCGAGGTTCACGATCGGCGTATTGTAAGGATACATCCTTTTTCAAAGGTTTGTACAAGCCATTATCCACATCGTCCTGTGTTACATATCCGGTTAAACGATCGCTGCCATCGCCGCGTCCGATTTCCTTGTCTTTACCCGGAGCATCTGTTCCGTTGTTCATGTAATAAGCGTCAACTTGCTTTTGTGTCAGCCCGTGCGTATTCCAGCCGTTTGCAATACGGGGCAATTGGTGTGCCACCATGTCCTGTCCTTTTTCTCCGCCGTTGTTTCCCCGAGTGAAGATTAATTCCGGGTTTTCCGCGCCAGCATTACCATTGAATACGGATCGGTAAGATTCAAATGGGTCAATGTTCTTCCATCCTTCCGGCCAGTTTTTTTCCGAAAACTCTGCATCGTAAGGGGGAACAATTGTGGCCGGATACGAAGAGTTACCCGTATTACGGAAACTTGCCGTGTACAAATCATATACCCCTAGTTCCATTACGTCCCGGGCGGCAGCGGCAGCCTTAGCCCATTTCTTTTCGTCATAGGTAGAAGATAACAGTTGTTTCCCTTCATCATCTACCAGTTCACGAGCGTAGTCATCTGTATTTCCGTTCATGAGCGGACTGGCGGCATACAAAAGCACTTTTGCGCGGGTAGCCAGGGCTGCTCCGCGGGTAGGACGCGCTACCGACAAGCGATCGCGACTTTGTTGCAGATCTTTGGCGGCAAGCAACATCTCATTACTGATGTACTCGGCGCAATCCTCATAGGTATTACGGGGAGTAGCCATCTCATTGTAGCTGGCAGTATAATCAATCCCGTCTTCCGGCAGCAAAGGAATCGGACCGTATTTGCGTAAAAGGAGCCAATAATAATAGGCTCTAACAAAGCGGGCCTGAGCTTTATAGTCTGCTATTTCCGCCAGGGTCATCTCCTCATTGATGTCAATGTTCTGAATGAACGTTGTCGCATTGCGGATACCCCTGTAGCATTGCAGCCAAGTACCTTGCTTCTCATTCTCGGAGTACATACCGGTGTGAAACTCATTGTATGACAATGCCGAGGCGTTAGTAATGTCGTAATCAGCATCGCGGTCACCATAATACATGTCGTCGGCAAAGCAATGCGGCGTATAGCCTTTACTGGCAACATCAGCATTCTCATTTCTCAAATCAGAATAGGCATGGGCCAACCATTCTTCTGAATATTGTTTACTCGAGAATACCTTCTCCAAGCTCATGCGATCTTTAAAATACTGGTCGGACTCCAGATAATCTGAACAAGAAGAAAAAAATCCTGCTCCCAAAGTCGTGACTAATAGAAGATATAATGTCTTCATCGTATTTCGTTTCATTTGATAAGATTTTACAGGTTAATGTTTAGTCCCAGCGTGATTGATTTTGCCAATGGATACTCTTCACCCCGGGAACTCGCCATTTCAGGATCCCACAGTTTGAATTTGGACCAAGTCAACAGGTTTGTGCCAAGCACAAAAAAGCGGATATTGTTGCAATGGAATTTGTTGACTAGTTTCTTTGGAAGCGTATAGCCCACATCTACCGTTTTCAGGCGCAGGTAGGCTCCGTTACGCAACCAGAAAGTCGATTCGCGATAATTGTTCCCGTTTCCGCCAAAGCTCAAGCGTGGGTATGAGGCGTTGGGATTTTCGGTTGACGGATCGCCTGAAATATCGGCAGAAATCCATCGATTGGGCCCCATCAAGTCTTTCAACACGGTTCCCCATTCGCCTTCGCTGAACGCGTATACAGTTTTACCATAGGTGAAAAAAGTGGATTTACCAGCTCCCTGAAAATGAACATTCACGTCAAACCCTTTCCATCTGGCCGATGCGCCGGCGCCGTAAATCAGGTTTGGCCGACGGGTTGCGCCGATTGCTACGCGGTCGCCGTCGTTGATCACACCATCGCCATTAACATCCTTATATTTGATATCTCCCGGCTGATAGGGCCCGAAGTGTTGCTCCGGACTATTCCGGATGTCATCATAATCTTCAAATAATCCCAGAGCTACTAAACCACGGGCCTGGTCGACCCGGTAACCTCTTTCCATTTGGTAAGGATAAACATTGTTTTCCTCGTCACGCTCCAAGATCTCGTTTTTACTATAGGTGAAGTTACCCCGCACCGTCATATCGACTGCGCCGACTTTTTGCTTGTACGCCACGCGACCATCAAAACCTTCCGACTTTACGGCTCCCACGTTGGCTCTGGGCGCACTTTCCAAACCCACCATCTGTGGCAGGAAGTTACGTGCCATATAGATTCCTTCACGTTTTTCATCAAAATAATCCACATTGGCGTTCACGCGGTCATCAAACAACGACAGGTCTAAACCCAGGTCGCTTTTGGTCGCCACTTCCCAGGTTACGTAAGGTGAAGCCACCTGAGTAAATCTCATTCCAGTATAATTTCTGTTGAAAGAATAGTGGGCCCATTCGTAACCTGCGCCCCCACCCTCAATGTTATAAAGGTATGGGAATCTTTCGTCGCCCATATTGTCATTACCTACCTTACCGTGAGAGTAACGAATTTTGAACATGTTCATCCACTTGAAATTATCCTTGGCAAAATTTTCTTCGGCCACGTTCCAGGCAAATGAGTAGGCCGGGAAAAATCCAAACTGGTGTCCTCTGGCAAAGTTTTCCGAACCGGTGTAACCAAAGTTGAAATCGGCAAAATAGCGAAGGCTCCAGCTATAGGCAGCGCGTCCCGCGATCCCCTGGTTACGCTTGGCAACCCCGTTTTTCAGATCACCTCCCAGGTTTTGAGTGCGGACAAATGAGTCTTGCGTATACTTGACCGTTCCGCTAAAGTGATGTTCTTTCAAGCCACGATCGTAGTTGAACATCAGATCCAAGAATTCGCGGCGGTCGCCTGATGAACCACTTTCCTGAAACATCTCGCGAGGGTCAGAGATATGGGTAAACACCAGGTTTCCTTCCGAATCGCGCGCCCGTTCGGCTCTCCACTGCTCCGGCCATTTCCTTCGGTTTATATGGTTGAAGTTATTCGTATCATAACCAAAACGCCCGGTAAAACGAAGGCCTTTGGTAATAAAATCAAAATCTTGCTCCAACGAAACATTGGTCTGAATCCGGTTCTCCCAGTCTTCATTGAACCCGGTTTGTGTAGCAGCCACCCAAGGGTTTGTGCGGTTACCGGTACCAACCGCAGGCACATAGCCATTGGAATAGGTGATAGGGGTCCGAATCGGGGAATACCCGAAAAGCTCACCCCAAACTTCACCATCCCCTAACCCCGGGCTGTTCCGTTTTGCCAATGATCCGGAAACCCCAACCTTCAGCAAGGTTGTTTTCGTGATATCGATGTCAGTATTTAAGCGATAATTCCAGCGTTTGTAATTCGCATTGGTATCGTAGTCGTCCACCAGGGACTTGTCGGTATTGTACATGCCCTGTTCTTCCACATAACTGGCAGATACATAATAACGCGCTGTCGATCCGCCGCCGTTGATATTCAGGTTGGCACGGTAGCTCATAGCGCCGTCTTTTAGCAACAAATCTTTCCAATCCACATTGGGGTACAGGTCGGGATCCAGGCCTAAGCGAAGGATTTCGAGTTCTTCAGGCTGATAAATCGGCGCTTGGTTGCGGGTAATACGTGATTCATTCAACAAATTGGCATAGGTAATCCCGTCAACAAACTCCGGCGTAATGGTGCGGGTATTATACGAAGTTTCAACCTTGACATCGATATTGATTTTACCAGCTTTACCCCTCTTGGTCGTGATAAGTACAACACCGTTAGCTCCTTTCGAACCGTAAATAGCTGTTGCCGAAGCATCTTTCAATACGGTAAACGATTCAATATCTTCAATATTCAGCTCATTCAAATCGCGCTCAAACCCATCAACTAAAACATAAGCTCCCGAACTGGCCCCAAATGTTGAGATACCGCGGATCCAGAATTCAGAAACGTTTTTTCCAGGCTGCCCCGAAGTGGCCATGGCCATAATCCCAGGCACATTACCTGCCAGAGCATTCGTAATACTGGAAGATGATGTGGATTTCAGGTCCTTCATGTCAATCGTAGTGATGGCACCGGTCACGCTAATTTTCTTTTGAACACCGGCACCGGTCACAACAATCTCGTCCAACACGCTATCTTCGGATTCATCCATCGCAATATTTACCACGCGCTGCTCTTTGATCAACACGTTAACTTTTTCGAAGCCGATATAGGAAAAGGTCAATTCTTTATAAACAGGCATCTTAATCTTGTATTTTCCGTTACCGTCGGTAATCGTACCCATACCGGGAACATCAATTACATAGACACTTACACCTGGCAGTGGTTCTTTATTAGCATCGGTTACGACACCTGTTACTTCAATGGTCTCCTGTGCAAATACGCCAATAGAGAAACCGAGAAACAACATACTTAATATTAAATATTTAGTCATAAAATCAGTGTGTTTATTTTTTGGTTTATTCATCCTCCAAGGCAATTTTGCGGATACGACGATTCTGATGATCCATTACGTAAAACGCCTTTTCTGCCTCATTGTATGCTAAGCCTGTTGGTTGGTCAAAACGGGCTTCCTGACGCAAATCCCCATTAACATAGCCCCATGGATCGGGGTTAATGCTGGAACTTCCGCGGCCGGCAAATGTGGTCACCTTACCCTGCGGAGTTAAAATACGGATATCGTGATTGTGCTGTTCTGTAAAATAGAAGTCGTATTCATCACCTTCACCGGCATATTCAGGATTTTTCACAAACACACCCTGATAGGGATTCCTTAGCCGGGCTTTTGATCCCACACCATCTTCCCAACCGGCCACCCGGGGTTCACCACAAACCAAATAAGGCTGACTGAATCGTTGCTCGTTCCAGTTGTAGTCGGTACGTAAAATATAGTGCTGGTTCACCACAACGATATACGCATAGTTTCCCGATGGATGGATCTGAACATTAAATTCCCATCCATTATCCTGAACCAGGAACAAAGTTTCATAATCCTTCGGACCGATACCCGCATCTCCAATTACCGGTTTCGAATTCATCACATCGAAACGATAAAACTCTCCCTTTTCATAGCCATTGAAATACATTTCGCCATTCACCGGGTGTACCGAGGCTCCGTTTGCCGCTCTGGATTGCGTCAAAATCTGGGGATCTTTGAATCCATTGGTCCTGGACATAATTGAGGTACTGATTCCGTTCGGATCCCACTGGTCATGAGAAACAATCATATGCTCGCCATCCTGAGTAAACTCGACACTCCGTATCCGCCACCAGTTTCCCGCTGAAGATGTCAGGTGTTGGGTTACTGTACTGTCCTCAAAATTAATCCGGTAAATTCCCGGGCCGTGATCATACGACACATAGAGGTGTTTCGGATTTTTGGGGTCGAACTTCATAAAAGAAGGCTCCCTGAATCCGGCAACTATATCGAATTTGCCGTCTTTCCATCCTTGGTCGTCCCGTTCATTCTTATACCCGCACAAAGTGCTTACCACCATTTTACGCTGATAATCGAATGCATTTGCGCCAATGGCCAAAGGCTCGGTCCCGTTTCCCATATAAATTTCAATATTACCGGCATAAGCTTTTTCGGGTACAATACAGTACAGGCTTTCGCCGTTCACACCAATCACTTTGGCCTCTTTGCCCCCGATAAAAACGCGGATAAGCTCAGGATCGTTCCCGAAGTTTTTGCCGTAAATCACCAATCGCTGCCCTACACCGCCTGTTTTAGGGATGAAGTCAGAAATCAGCACCGGTTGGGAAGGGTCGTAAGGTTCTGCCCCCGTGCTTTCCTCGTCGTCCTTGCAACTCCCCAGGAAAAGGGCGGCCAGCGCCATCGTCATCCACCAGATGCGTAGATACTTACTTTTCATACTCGTTTTAATTCTCATATTCGTATAGGTTTAAAATGTATAATGTTGTCATTCCAATCCATTTACATAAACCGAATGACAAATGGTTACAGTGGAGTTTATCCAACATGAACACCAAGCCAAAAATAGGACCTGAAAAAAAAGGGAACCTGAAATATCTGGTCAAAAAAAGATAATAGCTGTGCAATCTGGCCTGAACAACCATGAGGATTGGACAAAAAAATTAACTTTGATCGTTCTTAATATCAGCAACAATGAATTTAACTTTCGTTTTCAACAGTCGTTTTCGGCGCCCGGCAAACTGTCAAACTTCGGCTGGCCTTTACTACCGTTTTACCGACACGTTCGGATCTGTTGCCGCTTACCTGCTGATTTTGGTTTTGCTCCTGGCCTGCAACAGCAAAAAGCCGGCTCAGCAAGCCGAAACAAAGACGCCGGCCCAAACCTATACCAATCCCTTACTCCCAACCGGGGCACGTCCGTGGGCCACCTGGTATAAAAATCATTACTACTACTTTCAGGATGCCGACAACCGGATCGTTTTATGGAAAACCCCGGATATCACCGATCTGAAAAATGCTCCGAAAAAAGAGGTGTGGATTCCCCGGGATAAAAAAAATGCCTCCCACATTTGGGCCCCCGAAATGTACCGGATCGACAATAAATGGTACATCTATTTTGCCGCAGACGACGGCAATACCGACAATCACCAGATTTATGTCATCGAAAATAGTTCGGACGATCCGTTCGAAGGAGAGTTTACGATGAAAGGGCGTATCAAAACAGATAACGACAATAGCTGGGGAATTCATGCCAGCCTGTTTCAGCATAAAAACGAATGGTACATGATCTGGTCAGGCTGGCAAACCCGGCGGGTAGAAGCCGAAACGCAATGTATTTATATTGCCCGGATGGAAAACCCCTGGACACTGGAATCGGAAAGAATCCTGATTTCGAAACCCGAACACGAGTGGGAACGCCAGTGGATCAACCCGGATGGCAGCAAAACGGGCTATCCCATCTATGTTAATGAAGATCCTCAGTGTTTTTATACCAAAGACAAGAGCCGGATCCTGATTTATTATTCGGCCAGTGGAACATGGACTCCTTATTACGCCGTGGGTCTGTTATATGCCGATGCCAACGCCGATCTGCTCGATCCGGCCTCCTGGCAAAAATCAGATGCGCCTGTTTTTATTCAAAACCCGGATAACCAGGTTTTTGCCACAGGAGCTCCTTGTTTTATCCCGTCACCTGACGGAACCGAGACTTACTTTCTTTACCAGGCCCGTCCAACCGAAAAAGAACCGTATGGCTCCCTGCCTTCCCGGGATACCGATACCCGGTCGCCCCGGCTGCAGAAGCTGGAGTGGGATGATCAGGGGTTTCCGGTGTTCGGGGAAGCGCTGTCGGAAATTGAAAAACTTGCCAAGCCATCCGGCCTGTAATACAAATCAACACAAAACCTGAGGTAAGTAGATACGCATGAAGCGCCTGATTTATTTGATTAGCCTGATGAGCATACTGGGATGCGAAAAATCCGAACCATCGGCCATTATAAAGAACAATCTCCGCCCGCCGGCTTACCCTTTGGTTACCATTGATCCGTATACCAGCGCCTGGTCGATGACCGATCAGTTATACGATGAACCTGTCAGGCACTGGACCGGAAAAGAATTTCCCCTAACCGGCGCCATCCGCGTCGATGGACAGGTTTATCGCTTTATGGGTGTGGAAGAACCGCCGATGAAAACAATTGCGCCCATATCGACCCACAAAGCCTGGTCGGGGAAATACCTGGTCGACTATCCCGGGGATGGCTGGGAAAATGCGGAGTTCGACGATTCCAACTGGCTGGAAGGCGAGGCCTCGTTCGGCACTCCGAACGAAGATAATGTCAACACGCCCTGGCAAACCCCCGGAATCTGGATTCGCAGGCATCTTGAAATCAGGCAAGATCTGGCCGGCAAAAAAGTTTTTCTGAAATATTCGCACGACGACACCTTTGAGTTGTACATCAACGGAATAAAGCTTGTTCAAACTGGCTATGAATGGCGCAAAAACGTCCTTTTGCTCCTGCCCGATACGGTTGTCCAAACATTGAAACCAGGAGAATCAGTCATTGCAGCACATTGCATTAACAATGCCGGGGGCGCCCTGGTCGATTTCGGCCTTTATGCTGAAGACGAAACCGGCGCTTACCTCTCTCAAACCGCCGTGCAGCAATCGTCCGACGTTCAGGCCACGCAAACACATTACACCTTCGAGTGCGGCAGAGTGGAATTGAAACTTTCGTTTCTGTCACCCTTGCTGTTGGATCGGTTGGATTTGATCTCGAGGCCTGTCAATTACATTTATTATAACGTGCGTTCGCTCGACGGAAAAGAACACGATGTTCAAATCTATTTTGACGCCGCTCCAAATTGGGCGCTGAATATTCCTTCACAGGAACACAAGGGTGAAGGGTATGAAAAAGACGGGCTTTTCTTCCTGAAAACCGGCAGCCTAAAACAAAAAATACTGGGAAAACGAGGCGATGATATCCGGATCGACTGGGGATATTTTTTTCTATGCAGCGAAAAGAAAAACAGCACCTACGCGACCGGAAATCCGTATCAGATGCGCAGTGAATTCGTCCGGAGCGGCAGCCTGCCGGGAGATGCAGCTCCGAGGGAAGATGCAAACCTGGCCATCGCGCAAACATTGGGTAACACAAAATCGGCCTCGGGAAAGATCATGATCGGGTATGACGACCTTTATTCAATCCATTATTTTGGAGAGCCTCTCCGGCCGTACTGGAATAAGCAGGGCGACCGGACAATTGAACAGGTTTTTGCCGAAGCGAACCAGGACTTTGATGATTTGCGCGATCGTTGTACCCGCTTCGATTACCGGCTGATGACCGAAGCCTGGGATGCCGGAGGGAAAAAGTATGCCGAGCTGTGTGCCCTGGCCTATCGTCAGGCCATCTCGGCGCACAAGTTAGTGGAATCGCCCGAAGGAGAGCTTCTTTTCTTATCAAAAGAAAATGCCAGTAACGGTTTGATGGCCACGGTTGATGTCACTTACCCCTCGGCGCCTTTGTTCTTGCTATACAATCCGGAACTGGCGAAAGGGCTGTTGAACCCGATCTTTTATTACAGCGAGAGCGGTAAATGGAAAAGGCCCTTCCCGGCACACGATATCGGCACCTATCCCTGGGCCACCGATCAGAACTACGGAGGCGATATGCCGGTAGAAGAATCGGGGAATATGCTGATCCTGACCACGGCTATTGCCGCTCTGGAAGGCCATGCCCGGTATGCCGAAAAACACTGGGATATACTCACCGTTTGGGCCGACTACCTGCTCGAGAACGGGCTGGACCCGGATAATCAGCTTTGTACCGACGACTTTGCCGGACATTTTGCGCATAACACCAACCTGTCGGTCAAAGCCATTATGGGCGTTGCCTGCTACGGGAAACTGGCCAGGATGCTAAGTAAGGATGAGGCCGCTGAAAAATACACCTCCGAAGCCAAACGGATGGCCGGCGAATGGGTGAAAATGGCCGACGATGGCGACCATTACCGCCTGACCTTTGACCAGCCTGGTACCTGGAGCCAAAAGTACAACCTGGTTTGGGACAAACTACTGAAACTTGACATCTTCCCCGCCGACGTAGCCCCAAAAGAAATGGCTTATTACCTCACCAAACAGAATACCTATGGCTTGCCGCTCGATAACCGGAAGAATTATACCAAAGCCGACTGGATCATCTGGACCGCCACCTTAAGCAACGATCAGGAGACTTTTCAAAAATTGATCGATCCGCTGCACCAATTTATGGATGAAACGACCGACCGGGTCCCGATGAGCGACTGGTACCACACCGACAGCAAAAGGGCTGCCGGGTTCAAAGCCCGCTCCGTCGTCGGCGGGTATTACATCAGGCTGCTGGAAGCGAAACTGCGGTAACTCTTAAGTTCAGGAGCTCTTATTTAACGTATTTGAAAGAATGGGTTTATTTTCAGTTTCCCGATATATACGTTCACTTCAGAATGGAATCTGCGTCCAAGTCCGGGGTGCCGTTCACAAAAGAAATGTTCCCTCTACGGACGAAAAAAGGGTGGGGTTTTTTACCCAAAATGATGCGGTTCCATTCCGTCCGAAAAGATTTTGTGTGCTTTGTTCAACGAATTTTTGCGAACGGTGTTCCTCTTGCATGCTTTACCCGGGGCGACGTTTCGGTTCGTTCCTCCCTCAACTTTGCCCTGGGCTATCCATATTTTGCCCCTACAGGGCAAGAAAAACAGAACGGCTTGAACAACTATCTGCCAAATAAGGAAACTGTAATTAAGACGACAAGATGTATTGACAATTTCTTTTAGAGGTGTTAATTTTGAAACCTAGGTCATACATATGTAAGGAGTAGATTATATGGCTGTGAGACCTAGGTGATATAAAATCAAGACTTAGATCTT
This sequence comes from Gaoshiqia sp. US2, assembly GCF_059705485.1. Lineage (NCBI taxonomy): Bacteria > Pseudomonadati > Bacteroidota > Bacteroidia > Marinilabiliales > Prolixibacteraceae > Gaoshiqia > Gaoshiqia sp. US2. Next base: position 806,955 of record NZ_AP048550.1, read on the forward strand.
ATTCATACTTGTTTGGTTGCAGGTGGTTAACCGAACAGGAATCCAACATCAGACGATCAGCAAACATTTACTAAAAGACGAAGATCATGAGCATTTTTTACCGTTTGGATCAGCAAACCGACAACCTGAATCAGGAAGAAAACAGGAAGCGGGGCCTGTTTCCCCGCGTGATTCGCAAGCGGACAGTCGGCCTTCGTGAATTGTGCAGGCTTACCGCTTGCGGCACAACCTTCAACGCCATTGAACTGGAGGCCGGCGTGCAACTGGTGCTGAGCCAGCTGCTCGACGAGTTGGCCGACGGCAACCATGTTTGCATCGAAGGGTTTGGGACCTTTTCCGTGAGCGCCAAAGCTGTCCGCCAGGCCGTAGAACAGCACGACATCCGCGCCGAATCGATCCGGTTGAAACGCATTGTTTTCAAAACCTCGAAAACATTGCTGAAGCAAACAAGTTTCCGGTTTCAGCGGAAGCCCGAACCATAAGATCGTGCACGGTGGCCGGCAGAAAAACAGCGCTTAACTTTTCCGGATTTTCGGCAACATAATCTTTTGGCAAAACGCCGAAGTGGGCTTTCGGTGATAATTCAGATCATATCGAGATCGCCCGATCTGCAAAGAAAATTTGTATCTTTGAAAAAAATCAATTTTATGGGAGCAATTATCATAAAAGCAGATAAAAAAAGTAATAAGATTCTTTCTGATCTCGCAAAAAAACTCGGTGGAAATGTAATAAACCTTGACGATGACCAGTATGAAGATTTTGCGCTTGGTTCCTTGATGGATTCTGTAAAAACAGGAAAAACCGTCAGCCGTGAATCCATTATGCAAAAATTAAAAGGTAAATGATCATCGAATTCGATAAATCATTTGAGAAATCTCTTGAGAAAATCAAGAACAAGTCTCTGCTTCAGAGAATTGAAAAGACAATTATTGAATTTGAACATGCCAAGGCTTTTGCTGAATTATCAAATATCAAAAAACTAACAGGTTACAAATATTATTATCGGGTTAGGATTGGCGAATACAGACTTGGATTCGAAAAAATTGCGGACAATACACTTCGGTTTATTATTGTCGCACATCGAAAAGATATCTACAAATTATTTCCTTAGTGCTACAAAAACTCACCACTGACAGTTAACATGCAGATGTGAGAAAACCAACAATTAACCTCTCACTCACAGCGCTTTACTTTTCCGGATTTTCGGCAACATAATCTTTTGGCAAAACGCCGAAGTGGGCTTTGAAGCATTTGGCGAAATACGATGATGAACTAAATCCGGTTTGGGCGCAAATTTCAGAGACCGGGTAATCGCCCTGAAGTAACAGTCCGGCCGCTTTATTCAACCGCACCACCCGGAGGTAATCGTTCGGCGTCATCCCGGTAATACTTTTAATCTTCCGGTAGAAGCTGGACCGGCTCATAAACATGGTTTCAGCAATATTATCGATCGAAAAATCCAGTTCGGCGATATACGCCTCTATGTTATCGTGCAGACGCTCCAGAAATTCTTTATCGCGCTTTGGCACCGGCATACTGGCAACAGCCCGCGAGGGATCTGAGGTCAGGAGTTTTTGAAACGAAATTTTCAGTTGGAGCAGATTTGCGATCTGCCGGCGTAAATATTTTACTGAAAACGGTTTCTCCAGGTACACGTCGGCGCCGTATTCCATTCCTTCGATCTTTGAATCGAGCGCCACTTTTGCCGTTAACAGGATCACGGGAATATGGCTGTAATTGATATCGTTCTTGACCGCTTTGCACAGCTCAAATCCGTCCATTTCGGGCATCATCACGTCGCTTACAATCAGGTCGATGTTTTCGGCAGGGAGGATGTCCAGCGCCTGTCTGCCGTTATGAACTTTTAATACGGTAAAATACGGCTTCAGCGAATCTTCAATCATATCCAGCAACTCGCTGTTGTCTTCCACCAGCAAAACCCTCGAATTTTTGAACGGCGCATCAACCGCTTCGGTTTCCCGGGGAACGTGGTCGTCGGCCAGTTCGCGGATACCTGCCGCCGGAAGTTGTTTACCGTCTGTGGTAAGTTCTTCCTTCCCCGACAGGAAGGGGATGGATAACACAAACGAGGCTCCGTTCCATTCGTTATCCAGCACGGTGATTTGTCCATGATGATTTTCGGCCAGCGATTTGGAAAATGCAAGGCCAATTCCGGTTCCCGGACTACTTTGCGGGCTGTTCGACTGGTAAAAAGCCTCGAAAACTTTCTTTTTCTCCTTATCCGGAATTCCCGGACCGTCGTCGACAACGCGAATTTCGAAATGGTCTTCAAAAATTTCGAGGTGAAGTTCAATTTTCGTCCGCGCGTGTTTCACCGCGTTACCCACTAAATTAATCAGGATCTTGTAAATTTTTTCGCGGTCGATGGCGGCCACCACATCGTTTTCGGGCAGCGACAGGCTGATATCGATCTGCTTCAAGGCGGCCGAATAACCAATCTGATCGTGCAACTCGGTTACCAGGTCGTTAAGCGACTGGTAACGAAGATCGAGTATGGCGCCCTGGTTTTCAATTTTTTGAAAATCGAGCAACTGGTTAGCCACATGAAGCAGATAGTCTACATTCCGGTTTATGACGTTCAGGTATTTTGACCCTTTCGTACCGGCATTGTCCTCCGACAACCTTTCGAGCGGAAGTTTAATGAGGCTCAGCGGTGTTCTGATCTCGTGAACCAGGTTGACAAAAAACAGGATTTTCGACTGGTAAGCTTCTTTTTCTGTTTTAAGCTGATAGGCTTCCAATTGCCGGGAAAACTTGGTCCGCGCTTTAACCGTCAGATACCGTGAAACCAGGTAACCGGCGCCCACCGCCATCAGGAAGTAAGCCCAGTAAGCATAGGCCGAACTCCACCAGGGAGGCAGGATGGTCAGGCGGATACTTGCCCCCTCCTCATTCCATTTATAGTCATTATTGGTTCCTTTCACCCGAAACACATATTCGCCGGCAGGCAGGTTGGTATACGACGCGAAGTCGGCATGGCCGTTATCCACCCAGTTTTTATCGAACCCTTCGAGGATGTATTGATACCTGTTTTTATCGGGTTGCTCGTAACTAAGCGCCCTGAACCCGAAGGTGAGGCTGTTGTTCCCGTACGAAAGCTTTATTTCTTTCGCGGTATAAACCGGTCCGTCCAGGTTTAACACTTGCTCGCTCTCCTTTTCGTTGATGTTGTACAAACGGGCATCGACAATATAAACCGGCGGGATAAAGCGGTTTTCGACAAAATCGTTCGGGAAGAATGAATTAAACCCGTTGATCCCGCCAAAATACAACATGTCGGTACCCGATTTCAGCGATGCCCTGAAGTTGAACTGGTTACTTTGCAAGCCATCTTCCCGTGTAAAAAGCTTCAGGTTGGTCTTATCCGAAGGATCAACCCGCAGTAATCCGGCATTGCCCGATATCCAGAGATTCCCCAAAATATCTTCCTCAATGGCATAAATAACCTTACTGGACAAAATTTGGTTCTGTGGGTCGAAGTCGATAAAAGACTCGGATGTTTCGTCAAAATAACACAAGCCGCCTCCATTTGTACCCAGCCAGATTTTTCCGTTTAAATCTTTATGAAGCGTGATGATTGAATTACTGGTGATGGAGCCCCGGTTATTTTCTTCCCAGACGTAGTGTTTCCATTGATTGTTTTTGGGATCGAGCCGGAATGCACCGGCATTATCGGTGGCAATCCAAAGATAACCCGACTGATCTTCCAGAATATCAAAAACCGAAGTCATGGTCCCGACAAAGTTCATGGTTTCGAAATGATCCGACAGGCGGTTATAACGGCAGAGTCCCCAGGTGGTGCCCACGTAAATATTTCCTTCCCGGTCGCGGTAAAGCGATAACACATCGTTACTGCAAATCGTTGTTGACGAGTTCCGGGTATGGAAATATTCGGTGAGTTTATTGGTCTTCAGATCCAGAACCTTTAACCCGTTGGCGTACGTACCAATCCAAAGCTGATCATCGGCCAAAAGCAATGAGCGGATATCCAACTTCTGTGTCGTCCCGGGGATGAGATACGGACTGACACTCAATGTATTGATATCCAATAATTTTAAGCCATCCTGGCAACCGACCCAGATATTCCCGTCGCTGTTCTCGCAAAACTGACTGATCACTTTCCCGGTACATCGGTTGGGATCATGGGTTGGTGGATAGTAGTTAAATACGATTGCCTGTTTGGGAAGGTAATTTACGCCACCCAGGTAAGTGGAAATCCAGAATCCCCCCTCGGCATCTTTCAAGATAGCCGAAATAGACTGATCGCTGAGGCTGCGGGGATCGAGCAGGTTGTCGATTCGTGTAAATTGTCCTTCCTGAATATGGAAAATGTACAATCCGTTGTCGGAACCGATCAGAAGTTCTTTCTCCGAGTATTTGGCAATCGCCCGGATGGTGCCGATATGCTGCCTGCCGCTGCTGTATTGCTCAATCTGTTTTGTCCGGCTGTTAAGCGAGTATAACATATTGGCGCCCATGCTAAACCAAACCTTTTCATCGGCAATTTGGATGCAACTGATTCTTAGGTTCTCCTTTTTGTCGGGAGCCGGGTTATACGAATCCAGATAGTTCCCGCTCTGATCGTAGCAAATCAGTCCCTCCTGCAGCGACGAGGAGCAGATCCGGTAGGTCTGATCTTCGCAGATATCCCAAACAAAGGAAGTATACAGGCTGTTTTGCCTCAGGACATCCGTCTTCGGGTCATAGATAAAAATTCCCTGCCCCAGGGTCGCGATCCAGATTTGTCCCTTGCCGGTCTGGATGATTTTCTTAACCTCGCTGCTGATTGATACGTTATACTGTGTTTTTTTATCAAACGGCAAAAACCGGCCGCTCAGTCGTTGGTAAATATGGATGCCTTCGCTGGTGCCAACCCAGATATTCCGCTCGCTGTCTTCAAACAGGGCCTGCACCGAATTATTCCCTAACGAGAACTTTTCCTGATGATCACTCCTGAATATTTTGAATTGTTTCCCGTCAAAACGATTAAGACCATCGCTGGTGCCGAACCACATAAAGCCATAACTATCCTGCAAGATACACCATACCGTATTATGCGACAAGCCATTTTCTACCTGGTATTTCTTGAAATAGAATGACTGAGCAAATGATTGGCTTACAATCATCCCGGCAAACAGGCAAAGTATCCAAAATCTCCTCATAGGTTTTGCTCTTACAGACAGAAGTTCAGATTCGGAAGAAGGAACATGAAAGCTTCTCAATAATCACGCGATCATTCTTTTAAATGAAATGCGGAGCAAAAATAGAATAAAAAAAAGACTTAACCGGCTTCACCGGCTAATCCCCCACGATTTCATCAAGCGCCTGATAAATCACATCCGGTTCAAAGCCCCGGCTTTGGGCAAAGCGGAACAATTTGGCTTTCCGGTCGTACGGATTCAGCACTTTCACGCTTTTATCCTTTTCCTTCAACAGGCGAAGCAGTGTTTCACGGTAAGCTTCGTCTCCAATCTCACCGAGGGCCGACCGGATCGTGGCAGGAGCTATTTTTTCGGCTTTCAGGTGGTAGGCTATTTTTATTTTTCCCCATTTGTTAAACCTGAATTTATCGCGCACGAAACTTCGGGCAAAGCGTTCCTGATCGATAAATTTCTCATGGACAAGGTGTTCCATCACCGGCTTAACTTCTTCCTCCGTCAGGCCCCAGTCGTGCAGCTTTTGCTCAATACTTCCCGGACTTCTTTCCGACCGGCTGCACAGAGCAGCTGCCCGCTGGCAGGCATCGCGTTGTTTTTGACTCCAGACCATCGCGTTAAAAGAATGATTTCTGTTTGTAACTAATCGTTAACTGCAAAGGTAATATACTTCGTCCGATTTTAATTTTCTTTTAAAATTGAACTGAAATCGAATATAAAACCGATTTGTTCAAATTTTTGTTCTTTACTTTGTATGCAGAAATCAGAACCGGAAAAATATCAATTAATAAAACAGGAATTCGTTAGTTATGAACAGGATACAATTGATGATTCTATGTGCCGGCCTGGGTGTTATCGTGAGCTTGAATGGTTTTGCACAAGCTGTCGGCCCCAGGATGCTGACCTTTGACAAGGCCTACGAGTACATGATGGCTAACAGCCATGTGTTGAAACAAGCCGATTATCAGATCAGCGAAAAAGAAGCCGAAGTAAAGGCGTCGGCCGGCTTGAGGGCGCCAAAAATCAGTCTGACCGGGCTTGCCGCCCAATTATCCGATCCGCTTCATTTGGATTTAACGCCGGTCCGCGACGCCATTGACCCGCTTTACAGCGCTCTCGGGAATTACGGCGTATTTTCGGGCGTTCCGAATCCTGATCCGGCTACAAACTCCGTGATGCCGGTTTTACCCGATGACGTCAGTACAGCGGCCGTTCGCCGGCAATTACTCGAAGGGCAGCAGGCCATTCGAGCCGCCGACTGGGACAAGATGATCCAGGAAGAACGCTTTGCCAGCCTGAGCGCCAACCTGACCTGGCCGCTGTTTACCGGAGGAAAGATTAACGCTGCCAACGAGGCTTCCCGGATTTATAAAGAAGAAGCCGGATTGCAGAAAGAACAAAAACAAGCTGAGTTATTGAGCGAACTGGTTGCACGCTATTACGGGCTGGTCCTTTCGAAAGAGTCGGAACAAGTGAGGAAGCAGGTGTTGGCAGCAATGGAGAAACATTTGTACGACGCGCAAAAGCTGAGCGAAGAGGGTCAGATTGCCCATGTGGAAAAACTGCACGCGGAAGTGGCGGTGGTTGAAGCCGAACGTGAATTACAGAAAGCCGGCCGCCAGTCGTTTATTATTGAGCGGGCCTTACAGAATACCCTGGCTTTGTCCGAGACCGACTCGCTTGTCCCGGTCAGTAAATTATTCATCCTGAAGAATACAGGCGATATGCACGAATACCTGGCGTTGGCCCGGACCAACAGTCCCTTGCTCCGGCAGGTCGACTCGAAAAAGAACCTCGCAGAAACGGGACTAAAAGCCGAGAAAAGCAATTATCTGCCAACGCTTGCCCTCACCGGCATGTACGATATTGCCAACAAAGATTTATCGCCTTACATGCCCGGGTGGATGCTTGGCCTGGGTCTGAACTGGACTGTATTTGACGGAGCCGCCCGCTCGCGAAAGATACAGGCCGCCCGGTTTAAAGTAGAACAGGTGAATGAAGCCGGACAAAAAGCCGATGCCGATATCAGCACACTGATCGGGAAACTGCACCACGAGCTGGCCATGCAGGTGGAACAACTGGTTAGTTTGGACAAATCGCTGAAGTTTGCCCAAACCTATGCCGAAAGCAAAGAAAAGGCCTTTACCGAAGGGCTTTCCTCTTCATCCGAGTTGGTAGATGCCCAATTGCTGGTCGCCCGGTTCAAAATTGAACGCTTGCAGGCGATGTACCAATACGACCTGACCCTGGCCTCGATGCTGCAAGTATGCGGGACTCCGGATTTATTTAACAGCTATCAGCTTCGCGACGATGTCATTTTCGGCTCAGTCAACGAACACTGAAAACATAAAAACAGATACAGATGAATAAGACGAGAAACTTTATCATTGGTTTATTTTTTACGGCATTGCTGGTTTTTGTGCTCTACACCAGCTGGTTGATTACCCGCCCGGTACGGCTCGAAATACAGGGAGAGATGGAAGCCACGCAGATCCGGGTAGCATCGAAAGTCCCCGGCCGCATCGACCGGATTGCCGTTAAAAAAGGGCAACAGGTAGAGAAAGGCGATTTCCTGTTCGCCATCAACAGTCCCGAGATTGAGGCCCGGTTACAACAGGCCACTGCTGCCCGAAATGCAGCGGCAGCACAAAGCCTCAAAGCCAGAAACGGGGCTCAGGAAGAAGATATTCAGGCGGCCTACAGCACCTACCTGAAAGCCGAAGCAGCTGCCCGCCTGCACGAAAAAACCTTTCAGCGGGTCTCTAACCTCTTTGAAGCCGGCGTGGCGCCCGAGCAAAAGAAAGACGAGGCGGAAACCCAGATGAAAGCTTCGCGCGAAACAGCTAACGCAGCCAGATCGGTATGGGAGAAAGCACAGAAGGGCGCCCGGTACGAAGACAAAACCGCCGCGCAGGAGTTGGTGAACCAGGCAGAAGGCGCCATTGCCGAGGTGGAATCGTACCTGAGAGAAACCCAGATCAGCGCACCGGCGAACGGCGAAATTTCCAATATCATATCAGAAGAGGGCGAATTGGTGGGTACCGGTTTTCCGGTAATTACCATCCTTGATTTACAAGACAACTGGGCAACCCTGTTTATCCGGGAGGATTTGCTGGCCGACATCCGGATGGGAAGCGAGTTTAAAGCGGATATCCCCGCTTTAGGCAAAAAAGATGTCCTTTTCAAAATCAACTACATCAGCCCGATGGCCGATTTTGCCACCTGGACTTCCACCAAAACATCCGGCGGATTCGATATGAAATCATTTGAAATACATGCTGTACCCCTTGAAAAACCGGAAGGCCTGCGCCCCGGAATGAGTGTGCTGGTGAACTGGAAACAATTCAGAAACTAATTCAAATGAGTAAAGGAAAGGAAACAGCCTTCTTTCGCGATAATCCGCTTTTCAGGGTGCTCTTCCGCGAAATTGACCGGATGACGGGTTCCTCCATCTACGTGTTTACCACGCTGATCGGGCCCCTGATTTCGTTTGTCATCCTGCTGGCTGTCTTTTCGGAGGGAGTTCCGCGCGATCTGCCTGTCGGCTTGGTCGACAAAGACCGTACTGTTTTGTCACAAAAAATCGGGATGTGGATTCATGCCACACCGGAAGCCAACATTGTGCTTCACCTGCCCAATACCGACGAAGCTTATAAACAAATGGAAGAAGGGAAAATTGAGGCTGTGATCGTCATTCCCGAAGGAACAGAAAAAAATATACTGAAAGGGAGTCAACAGAAAATACCGGTGTTCATTAATAACACCAACATCCTGAAGGGCGGTTATCTCCAAAAAGGAATCTATAAGGCAATGGCCACTCTTTCCGGAGGCATCAAGCTTCAGGTGGCCCAAAAAAAGGGGCAATCGGTGAACCAGGCGATGGCCACCGCACAACCCGTCAGGTTACACCAGCATATTTTGTTTAACCCGTACGGAAATTACTCCTATTTTCTGCTTACAGCTTTATTGCCCCTGATGGTGGTTGTTTTCACCTTGCTCACAACCGTGTATGCCGTGGGAACGGAAGTACGCGAGGGAACCGGCCCGGATTGGCTTAACCAGGCTTCGGGAAGCGTGATTGTGGCTGTTACCGGGAAACTGATTCCTTATACACTGCTGTTTAGCATCGTATCGGTGGTGATGAATGTGGTTCTGTTTATTCAGATGGGAGCTCCGCTTCGGGGTGAATTTCTGCTGATAGTGACGGGCGAACTGGCCCTGATTCTGACCTACCAGATGCTGGGCATGTTTTTGGTTGCTCTGACAACCAATCTCAGGCTGTCGCTTTCGCTGGGAAGCGCTTATTCGATGATGGCCCTTACCTTTTCAGGCCTCACCTTTCCGGCGATTGCCATGCCGGCGGTTGCCGAGGGGTTCTCGTACGCTTTCCCGTTTACCTATTGGGTGCATATTTTTATATCGCAGGCCATCCGAGGCGAAGCTCCGGTGTACGGCATGAAGTACCTGAGCATGTTCCTCGTGTTCATCCTCATTTCGGTACTGGCTCTGCCCCGCTTAAGACGGGTTTTGCAAAAGGAGAGATACTGGGGAAAAATATAATGGCGTCGATCATTAACCTGAATGAATTTTTAGCATGTTCAAAAAAATAAAAACGGGTATTTCCATGACCGGGCAATTTTACCGGGACGAGATGAAAGCAATCTTTCAGGACAAGGGTGCGCTCCTGATTTTGTTAGGCGCTGTGATCATTTACCCCATTATTTATTCCTTTGCCTATCAGCCGGAAATTGTCAGGCAGATCAGTACCATTGTGGTGGACATGGATCACAGCGCTGCCAGCCGGCAACTGATCCGAATGGTGGATGAAACGGAACAAATTCAGGTGGTTAGCTATGCGCACAGCATGGACGAAGCCCGCCGGACCTTTTTCGACAAAAAGGAAACGGGTGGTATCCTGGCAATTCCGTCAGGCTTTGAAAAGCAACTGCTGAACGGGCGCCAAACAGACGTATCGGTTTATGCCGACGGCAGTTTCTTCCTCATTTACCGTCAGGCGCTGAGCGGTGCAGTAAGCTCGGTCGGTACCTTTGCCGCCGGTGTCGAAATTAAAAAGCTCATGGCCGGCGGACAATCGTATGATCAGGCCCTGGAATCGCGCGACCCCCTGTCGGCCGATCTGCATTTTTGGTTTAATCCTTTTTCGGGCTACGGAAGTTTTATCATGCCGGGACTGATCCTGATCATTCTTCAGCAGACCTTGCTGATTGGCATTGGCATGATCGGCGGCACCGGCAAGGAGGTAAACCGTCACAGTTACCTGGTTCCGGTAGCATTGCGGCGGGGAGGCGTGTTGCCCATTCTTTTCGGAAAAACATTCAGCTACCTTACCATTTACCTGTTCAACACTATTCTGACGATGGTATGGGTTTATCATTGGTTTGGTTATCCCAACCGGGCCGGATTTTTGCATGTATTGATGCTGACGGTGCCTTTTTTGCTGGCGGTCATCTTTTTGGGAATCACCATATCTGTTTTATTCCGCCGCCGCGAATCATCGATCCTGTTTATGGTCTTTTTATCTCCCATCGTATTGTTCATCAGCGGAGTATCGTGGCCGGTATCTTCAATTCCCGGGTTTGTTTATCAGCTGGGGCATGTATTTCCGACCACCGTCATGGTTCCTGCTTATTTAAGGCTGAGGGTGATGGGGGCCGGTTTAGAATCGGTACAGCACGAATACCTGTTATTGCTGTTGCAATGCGGTGTTTATTTCACGACAGCCGCCGCAGCGATTTATCTGGAAGCCCGGCATAACCAGAAACAGGAAACGAACGATCAGACAGAGTTTACAGCATAAAGTCCAGCTTTAACTGATCTTCCAGCAAGCGAAAAGTCATGCGGTGGAAAGGCGAGGTGCCGGTCCGGCGAATCGCTTCGCGGTGTTCTTTGGTAGGATATCCTTTGTTTTTATTCCAGGCATAGTGCGGGTATTTCAGGTGAAGCTCATTCATCAGGTCGTCGCGGTAGGTTTTTGCCAACACCGAAGCCGCAGCGATCGGTAAAAATTTGCCATCACCTTTTACAATACAACTGTGCAGAATGCCGGGATAGGGTTTAAATCGGTTCCCGTCGATCAGCAAATATTCGGGCAGGATGTTCATCTGCTGAATGGCCCGGTGCATGGCCAGAATGGAAGCATTTAAAATATTTATCCGGTCGATTTCGTCGTGACTGACCAGGCCAACTCCGAACGCAACCGCCTGCGCTTCAATCAGAGGACGAAGCTGATAGCGTTGCTTCTCCGTCAGCTTCTTGGAGTCGTTCAACAACTCATTTTTAAAATCAACCGGCAGAATAACCGCGGCTGCCACCACCGGACCAGCCAGACAACCTCGCCCCGCTTCATCGCAACCGGCCTCCATCCGCCCTTCATCCAGAAATAATTGTAACGTGTTTTTCTCCTTACCCATGTTTTACCCGTTAAAAACAGCCGGCAATTTACTTAACAACAACCGGTTTTTAAGCATCTTTTCACCGGTAATGACCAAATTAACGGTTTTTCATTAAATTCACCAGTCTGAGAAAATTATTCAGACTGAAAGCAGATGAGCAAATTGAGACCAGCAGATTTGATTCAGAACGATGACTTTGAATTATTGGCAGAAGTTGAGCACGATCAGATCAAACAGTTTGTGTTAGAGCAGATCAGTCCCTCGGTGTACCTGATCCGATGGTTTTCGGCGTACCAGGTGGCGATGATCGCCTTATTTCTGCTTTTGGCGGGTAAAGCCGGCTTTTTGTTTTTCAGGGGAATGGATGAAGCCATTCAACAGATGGGTTTAGCCCTGCTGTTTTCGTTTACCATACTGATTGTGCTGCACGAATTGCTCCATGCACTGGCCTATTGGACTTTGGGCTACAAACGTTTAAAATTCGGGGCCATCCTGAAAAAGTTTGTCTTCTATGTTGCATCCGACCAGGAAGTTATCGGATATTCAGCTTTTCGGATGGTCGCTTTTGCCCCCTTCGTGCTGGTTAAACTGGCTTGTTTGGCCGGGGGGCTGTTATACTGGTCAACACCTTATGCCTATTTCTTTTTCAGTGTGATGTGTATCCATTCGCTCTTTTGTGCGGGCGACATGGCCATGCTGGCCTTTTATCTGATCCATTCCGGTAAGGAGATTTACAGCTTTGATGATCTGAAATCAGGTAAAACATTCTTCTATTTCAAAACAAACCAAACATCTGTTGTTAAATAATTGAGCTTTGAACCCGTATTTTTTAGCGAAAGTTGCGGATCTGATTCTTTGCGAATTTGATTATTCCGTATATTTGTGGCCTGAATAAATTGTCCTGTGGTGTAATTGGCAACACGTCTGATTCTGGATCAGAAGAGTTTAGGTTCGAGCCCTGACAGGACAACAAAATGACGATTCAAAAAACTGCAAAAGCACTTAAATCCTTGATTTTAAGTGCTTTTTTATTTAACAGCACTTCAAGATAAACCATAAATGGTCAAAGTAAGCGAGACCAAATCGAGACCTATCCGGTTTTATCGGAAACAGGTCTCGGCAAAACTCATAACTCTCTGATTGTTAGATTTTATATGATTCAATTTGGTGCATTTTGGTTGTTGTTTTCAGACTCTTTCAGGCGTATTTTAGTAGACCAGGCGAGACCAAATCTGCACCTCAATTAATAATTTTAAAAATTGCAGGTTATGAGAATTACAATCAATCTTTCACTGAAGAATTCCAAGTCAGGTTCCACGGGTAAAACTCCTGTTTATGCGCGCATCACGCTGGAGGGGCGGCGGGCTGAGATTTCAACAGGTATATTTGTTGATCCGGCACAGTGGGATAACCACCGGCAGCTGATTTCCGGGAAAGGTGAATCGGCCACTATCCTTAACAACCGGCTCAGTAAATTTGTATCTAAAGTAAACGACTTCTATAACCAGTTAGTAGCTGTTGGCGAGGATTTTGATATTACAGACCTGAAAGAACGTATCACGGGGCCAAAGAACCAAAAGCAAGTTCTGGATATGTTTGACCTGACGATTCAATCTGTTGAAGGTAAACTCGGTCATGGTTATACGTATAGCACGTTAAAACATTACCGTACCTGCCGAAAAAGGCTGGATGAGTTTATCCGGAAACAATACGGTAGAACGGATATGGCCTTAAGCAGGGTCAATTACCAATTTCTGGATTCTTTTGACCTGTTCCTTAAATCGGTTGTTAAAGTAACCTCCAATACGGCCTGGGGCTATCATAAGGATTTCAAGAGGGTTCTGAATAAAGCTGTTTTTATGGAGCTTATTTCGAAAAACCCCTACCATTCCTATAAAGTGAAAAGTATGGAATCTAACCGGGATTTTTTGACAATTGAAGAATTGGCGAAACTGATGCACAAAGAGATTTCAATAAAACGGATGAGCATGGTCAGGGATATTTTTGTGTTTGCCTGTTATACCGGTTTATCTTTTTCTGATCTTGAAAAGCTTGGGCCGGAACATCTGTACCAGGGCGACGATGGTGAAACATGGATCATGATCGACCGGACCAAGACGGCAGCCAGATGTCGACTTCCCTTACTTCCCGGTGCAGAGACCATTCTGGCGAAATACCAGAATTGCCCGGTCAATCAATCAAAAGGGAGGTTGTTGCCGGTTTGCTCCAATCAAAAATTAAATGCCTACTTAAAAGAATTGGCTGATATTTGCGGAATAACCAAAAACCTTTCCATGCATGTTGCCCGGCACACCTTTGCCACATCCGTAAACTATTCTTTTAATCAACCTATTATCAGGAAATTAATCGAGTTCAAAAAGAAAAAGGGCAACAGATAAGTAGGAGATAAAGTGCCTTATTACACTTCATTTTTGATACTTTCAAATAACTCTGTTGTAAAGATAAATAAATAAATATCAAAATGCGTTTGGCGGTAACCTGGAACAGGGTCAACTTGTTTAATTTGTAAGTAATTTTAGTAGGAATTTGTTATCCCGCCAGCCCTGAGCCTTTTAGACTTGAGACTTCCTTTAGAACTGTCTTTTTTCAATAAGTTCAAGGTAATTTTGTTGGCCAGAGCAAAATTCTGAGCCGCTATGCCTGCCCTTTTTCATTGGCTATCCTCACCAGATGTCATGTCCAGCACCCCATGCAGTAAGTTTTCCACGCCCGGTACTTGAATTATTGGTTAACCCGCTCGGCCATTGTATCCACACTACTGATGTAGTAACGGGTTTCATTCTCCCTTTTGTCGCAGATAATCCTTTCTGTAGTAATCCTGATAATGCTTAAAAGCCCTTCCCATTTCTCTTTCCCGTGCAAAAATTCCGGGTTGTTGAGCACTTCGCATTTATGTGTTTCTATTCGTCTGTGCCCTTTTTCGGTCCACAGGTTGAGGCAGGTTTCTGTACCCTGAAAATGCTCTGGTTTTCTTCCTGTAGTTCTTTTTGGTTTCCTTTTAAGGCCAGTACGTAGTTGCCTTTCACAATGTCCCTTGCTATTTTTGTTTGTGTACTCGTAGCGTCAATAGGTACGATGCAATCCTCAATATACAGGATATCAGGCAATAAAGAGACCGTAGTGATCAAATACGCCGCCCCAAGTTCTTTGTAATCGCAACTATCCTTCAAGATTTGGTAAACCGACTTCAGGATCGAATGTTCTACTGCTATCAGGACGCTTTTTTTTGCCCCGGCGTCCTGCCAGTTTGGGGTACTTTGCGTGATAAAACCTGTTTCTTGTCCTCTTTGCTGTCCAGGCTATTTCGAACAGTACACCTTTCGCCTGTTTGTTCCCTTAGGTTGTCCTTCCACTTTGGAACTAATATCCGGAACTTTTTTAAGTAGTTACAATGCATTCTCGTAAGGCGACAAAGCTTCTTTTATCTGCTGGTCATACTTTCGATGGTTACTGTGTGCTGGCAATTTTCTTGTGGATAATTTGAAGCATATACACATAGTCTTCGGTAATAAACTCCTGGCATGCTTCATAGATTTCTTCTTTGGTGGCCGCCAGTTTTTTTGTGATAAACTTCCTTGGAGTAGTAACTCCAAAGGCAACTAACCGGGTGGGGTTGAAAAATGACTGGCTCGGTTAATTTTTATAAAGAATCAATGGGCTGGTGTCTATATTCTAAAGTTGTGATCATTTAACGTTAGCTGCATGATTTGGATGCAAGTAATCGGATCTTTATTACAATTTCTATTTGGCATTGAGTATAGATTTCAAAAAGAATGGAAATGGGAAAAGTTATCGAATAATGATTTTATTAAAATGATATATATTCGGTTAACTAGCTTCCTTTTGGGACTTGATACAGACGTTATGAACGTCACGGAAGAATTAACATTATGAATCGAAGAATTGTCAAAATAATGGTGATATCTGTTATGATATCATTTTTGTGTTAGGAGTATGTGGAATAGAAATGCGTCGAATGTTAAAAATAGAGTTATGCAATTAGGAAGATTGAGTCAAATTACCTGCGCTGCGGGTTCGTTTATTGTTACCGGATTGTTTACATT
Organism: Gaoshiqia sp. US2; assembly: GCF_059705485.1. Lineage (NCBI taxonomy): Bacteria > Pseudomonadati > Bacteroidota > Bacteroidia > Marinilabiliales > Prolixibacteraceae > Gaoshiqia > Gaoshiqia sp. US2. The sequence goes on from NZ_AP048550.1 coordinate 822,630, forward strand.
GAATTCATATGCAACAAGTAAGCCAAACATTGTCATCATTTATGCAGATGATTTGGGATACGGGGATGTTAGTTGCTATGGAGCTACAAAGATCGAAACTCCAAACGTTGACGAGCTGGCTAAAAACGGGATACGTTTTACCAACGCCCATGCCTCTTCCGCAACATGCACCCCTTCCCGCTATTCGTTATTGACGGGTGAATACGCGTGGCGAAAGAAAAATACACACATAGCCAACGGTGATGCTTCCCTGATCATCCCAACAGATATCGAGACCCTTCCTTTGATGCTGCAAAAAGCAGGTTATACCACGGCAGCTGTCGGAAAATGGCACCTGGGGCTTGGTCCGCAAGGAGGCCCTGACTGGAACGGGGTGGCAAAGCCCGGAGCGGCGGAAATTGGATTGAATTATTCATTCTTAATTCCGGCTACAGGAGACAGGGTTCCATGCGTATTTGTTGAGAATGGCCGTGTTGCTGGGCTTGACCCTAAAGATCCAATCAAAGTGAGTTACAAAGGGCCAATTGGAGATGAACCCACAGGAAAGGATCATCCTGAACTTTTGAAAATGATGTTCAGCTATGGTCATGATCAGGGCATCGTTAATGGAATTAGCCGGATTGGTTACATGACCGGTGGCAAATCAGCTTTGTGGGATGATGAGAATATTGCACAGGTATTGACCAAAAAAGCAGAAACCTTTATTGAGGAAAACAAGGATCATCCCTTCTTCCTATATTTTGCAACTCATGACGTTCATGTGCCAAGGGTTCCAAGCCAGCGTTTTGTTGGCAAAAGCGACATGGGCCCGAGGGGCGATGCTATTTTACAGTTCGACTGGAGTGCAGGGGAAATTATCCGGACTTTGCACCGGTTGGGGCTGACAGAAAATACACTGGTTATTTTAACTAGCGATAACGGGCCGGTTCTGGATGATGGTTACAGTGACCAGGCTGTTGAGAAGTTAGGAGGGCACAAACCTGCCGGGCCTATGCGTGGCGGAAAATACAGCGCTTTTGATGCGGGCACAAGGGTTCCGTTTATTGTTTCCTGGCCTTCAGAAATTAAGCCGGGCACTTCGGATGCATTGGTATCTCAGATTGACTTATTTGCTTCCTATGCTTCCCTTGTCGGGCAAAAATTGTCCCCCAAAGATGCTCCTGATAGCTACGATGTTCTTCCTGCACTTCTAGGTAAATCAGACAAAGCGCGGGATTTTTTAGTAGAGCATTCGAGGGCTTTGTCGATCATTGAAGGAAATTGGAAATACATCGTTCCCAACAATTCCCCTGCTGTAAAAGTGAAAACTGTTCCGATCGAGCTGGGCAATGCTCCTTATCCTCAGTTGTATGATTTATCGGTGGATTTGGGAGAAAAAAACAACCTGGCTGAAAAATATCCGGAAAAGGTCAAAGAACTGGCGGATTTATTGGAGGCAGTGGAACAGGGCAAGTACAACAGGAAACAGTAAAATTTTACACTGACACTTCTTTTATGTTGGTAATGGCCGTTTCCTTTAGCTCAATTTTAAAAATGATTTTTCAGGAAAAACAAGAAAGTGACAGAAATTCAATAATAATATTGTATGAAATATTTAATCTATGTTATCGGATTACTAATCCTTTCAGTAAATCTGAATGCCCAAAACAAAAAAGAAGTAACAATTCTTGATGGTGAAAAGTGGTGGGGGTGTTACTCGACTTTCGGTCGGATGCAACCGTTTGATCAAACGACAGACATCTCATTTGATCAATTCAACAGCGATAATGGGAATCAGTCATCACCGGTTTGGGTTTCATCAGCAGGGAGATACATTTGGAGTGAAGGCCCCCTGAAAGGTGAATTTAAAAACGGACAGATTTCACTGGAATCGAATAGTGATATAATTGTCGGGCAGGCAGACGCAAATTCGTTGGCTTCTGCTTATCAGGCGGTTTCTTCCAGGTATTTCCCTGCTTCGGGAAAAATTCCGGGTGAGTTACTATTTATCAATCCGCAGTTAAATACCTGGATGGAATTATTGAACAATCAAAACCAGCAGGATATACTGGCCTATGCCCATGAAGCCGTGGAAAATGGGATTAAGCCAGGCGTAATTATGATTGATGGCGGATGGCAAAAGAATTTTGGTCTGTGGGACTTCAACGGTTATTTCCCGGAACCTAAGAAAATGGTGGACGAACTGCACAAATTGGGTTATAAAGTCATTTTGTGGCTGGTGCCCTATGCTGCTGCTGATGATAAAACAACCTATCAAAATATTGGAAAGGGATGCCTGTTGAAAGATCCGGTTAAGCCCAATCAACCTTACTTTGTTAAATGGTGGAACGGTTTTAGCCCGGCTTACGATCTTAGCAACCCGGAAGCAAAAGAATATTTTGTTGGAGTGTTGAAAGGGCTGATGGACAAATACGGCATTGATGGGTTCAAGTTTGATGGGGGTGATCCTGATCATTTTAAATATCCTTTTGATTCATACCAGCCAATGACGAAAGCAGAATACACTATGGCTTATGGACAGTTGGGTTTATTATTTAAATATAATGAGTACCGGGCGTCGTTTAAATTGGGCGGCCAGGCGCTTATGCAAAGATTGAGGGACAAGGAGGCAACATGGGAAGAACTCAGGGCTTTGATCCCCGATATGCTAACGGCTAATTTGATGGGCTATTCCTACACCTGTGCCGATATGGTAGGAGGCGGCTTGGCCGGAAGTTATGTCAGTAAACCTGAAGAATTTTTGAAAGGGATCAGGCATTTGAATGTTTCTGTCGATCAGGAAATGTTTGTCAGGGCAGCACAATGCCAGGCATTAATGCCTATGATGCAAATCTCAATTGCTCCCTGGCGTGTATTGGACAAGGAGCATTATGCCGATTTCCTCGACGCTACAAAAATACATGAGCAATATGCCCCAATGATCCTGAGGTTGGTCAATGAAGCATCAAAAACCGGAGAACCGGTCATGAGAAATATGGAATATGTATTCCCGGGAAAGGGGTATGCAAAGATAAAAGACCAGTTCATGCTTGGCGATTCCTTACTTGTAGCGCCAGTGGTGGTTTCAGGGCAGCGATCACGCGACGTTGTTTTCCCAAAAGGTGTGTGGATGGGTGATGATGGCAGTAAAATTAAGGGAGGAAAAACGGTTAGCGTCAGTGCTCCACTTGGACGATTGCCATACTTCAGGAGGATTAAATAAAATCAGAAATCGCTGTGATAACCGGGTTCCTTTAATTGAAAGGAACGACTAACTTAAAGTGTTATAAACCTAAAATGATAAAGGCATTGCTTTCGAACCTTAAATTATTAGTTGTTTTTGCATTTGCACTGCATCTCAACCTGATTTGTTTTGCTGTTAACCCGATCGCAAAACGAAATCCTGTTTCTTTGGAGAAAGTTGAATCTCCCCGGATTGAGAGTGTCAGGTTTGAACGTAATGAGGTTCCACAGTTTGGTTTGCTGGAAGCCAACATCAATGTAGAAGGCAATTGGAGAAATCCTTTCGATCCGGAAGACGTACGGGTTTTTGCTGAAATAACTACACCCACCCGACAGGTAACAGTTGATGCTTTTTATTTCCAGGATTACCGGTTGGTTGGGGACAGTCTTCTTCCCACGGGCAAAAGTCAGTGGAAAATTCGTTATACACCCGCGGGGAAGGGAGCATATTCATTACGGGTTATTGTGAAAACAAAAGCTGGATCTGATTCCTCCGGCTCGTTTGCTTTTACCTGTACTCCCGGGACCAGTCGCGGGTTCATTGGCCAGTCAAAAAATAACCCGCATTACTTTGCATTTGAAGATGGTACGACTTTCTTCCCAATAGGGACTAATTTAGTTTTCCCTTGGCGTCTTCCGTTGGGCGATGCTAGAAATAAAAGCGATATTTTACTGGAGCGGTTTGCAGATGCCGGGGCAAATATCGTGCGTTCTTGGTTTTGTATGCCACACCACTGTTTAGAGTGTCGTGTTGATCAAAGAAGTGCACATTATGGCCCGGGATGGATGGATCTCGAATCTGCCTGGATGATTGATAAAACGGTGGATAAAGCAAGTGGTCTTGGAATCTATTTGATGTGTTGTTTAGAAAATCAAGGAAATTTTAAAGATTTTTGGCCACAATCGCCATATAATAAAAAAAATGGAGGTCCTATTGTCAAACCAGAGGAATTCTTTACCAACCCTGACGCAAAGCGTTTATTCAAAATGAGGTTGAGATACTTGGTGTCAAGATGGGGATATTCACCCACTATTTTTTCATGGCAACTTTCGAACGAGGTTAACTCAATGCCCAATTTTAACCCAGTTGTGGTAGCCAAATGGCACAAAGAGATGGCAGAGTATATCCGATCAATAGACCCCAATTCACATCTTGTCCATACTAATCTTTCACGTCTTAACGGGATTCAAGAAATCAATCAGCTCCCAGAATTAGACCTTATATCTACTAATGTTTACTTTCAACGAGATGGCGCTTTAACATCGGATTGGACAAGCGACTTTTGTAATAAATTTAATAAACCTTTTTTACTTACTGAGTTTGGTCAGGCTAAATACGAAGGACTGCCTGACGGAGATCCCACAGGTGTACTTCTGAACAATACAATGTGGGGGCAGCTAATGACAGGCTCATCAGGGGCAGGGCTCCCTTGGTGGTGGGATTCCTGGATTGATGAACATGATTTGTATTACCAGTACCGTATCCTTTCCAATTTTGTAGCAGGGGTAGATTTTGCAAATACTAAATGGTCTCCGGTTGACCCAGTTTCCTTCAATTATACAGATTCGGAAATTAAAAAAACGTATGGATCGACTTGTATTGAGCAGTGGCGACGAAATTTTCAACCCGAAGCAGAGACAGGTGATAATCCGCATGTAATTACAGTTGATGCTGATGGAACATTTGACAAGAGAAATAGATATATGTGTCAGGTATTCAATCAGCAAAATTTTCCTGAATGGATAGCTGAAAATAAAGAAGCTTACGGGAAGCGATATTTCGATGTAGATTGGCCTACTGATGGATTTGTTGATTTGATTATTGCTGAAGTTTCTTCAACCCAAACGCCCATGCTCCATGTTTTAGTAGACCAGCAAGAAGTGATAAGTCATCCGCTTATAGCCGGAGACGATCTGACATTGGAAGATCCAGGAGCAAATTATTTTAGGCGTTTTCGTTTTCCTGTTTCCAAAGGGCAGCATCGTGTTATGATAGATAATTCAGGAGACGGATTTTTCACTTTTGCTTTGCGTCTGGGTAAGCACCGCGCTTTGCAAGGACCCGATTTGCAGGTAAGGGGAATTCAATCTGATGAACAGATACTTCTTTGGTTACGTAATCCTGAGTATAACTGGCTCTACGATCGGGTTGGAATTCGGCCAACTCGGCAGCATCCTGGTCTTCTTGTCCTTAAAGAGGTTCTGAACGGGAGATATCGCGCTCGTTGGATCGATACGACAGGCGGGAATATTCTCCTGGAGGAAAAAGTTGTAGCAAAAAATGGTCTACTGTTGCTTTCAACTCCGGAAATTAACGCTTCAGCCGCATGTCGACTGGAACGATTGCCCTGATATTGATGGTTTGGGGTAAAAACGGTTTGAGAGTTTGTTTGGTGAATAAATGTAAGAATTTATTGTGTTTAGCTTGGAATAATTAACTGATCAATAACAGGGTAATGGATGGCTTTGCTGTCAGTTGACTTTTGAGGTCTGAATGAATTCAAATACAATACAAAGAAAATTATTGTGATGTAATTGTCTTAATGTGAGTGTGTTGGTGATAGTAGAAAAGTAATAAGGGGTACATTTCTAATTAAGTGGGATACTACTTAAGCTATAATAGGTTACAATTTGATCTGTTCTCAATATAGAAAATTAACATGATTAAAGAGGATTTGAAGAAAGGCTGATGTTTAATCGTTTTTCAACCAAGACGGAAGAAAACATTAAACGCAAATACCAGCAAGAGATATTTATTTCTGGGAATGAGAAAATATTCTGATATAATGACTAACTAAATTTTTCAATATGATGTTTAAAACAATATTCTTGTGCTTCTTCCTTTTAGGACTGAATTTGCTGTGTTTGGCTGAGCCAGGAGAAGGTGATATCTTTAAAGAGTTCATTTGGAGTAGTGACAACATACAGCTCGTTTTCGGACCTGATGCAGTAAACCCGGAGGCACCAGAGAATCCGAAAGTTGTAAGTGTGCCAATTATTCTTGATTTAGAAAATGCAATAAAAGCAGAAGTTGTCGTCGAATTTTGGAGTGGACATCCTGGAACTTCCAGGAAAAGTATTCGTTTCAATGATAACAAGTGGGTTGAACTTCCTTTGCCGCGAAATACTCTTACTACACCGGAAGCGTACTTTTCAATAATTAATCAGTCCGCAGTTGAGATTCCGTTAAGTAACCTTCAACAAGGAGAGAATGAAATAAACTTTACGTGCGGCCCACAAATCGTTTATAATTTTGATTATCCTGCATTTTCAGTTCACAATGTCATTGTAAGGGTTTATTATTCCCAAGAAAAGGCGCATACTGACGCTCATATTGTTTCACCGGTTTCAGGCAGCGCAATCGAAGACTACCCAGTGTTCGAAGTTAAAGTCACAGGCCAACCACATGAAATCAGAAATGTAGATTTTATAGCCGAGTATGAAGGCTTCTCTTGGGGAGGAGACGGTGTTTTCCGCAAATGGCATTACAACTATAATCATTCTAGGCTAGAACACCATATTGGTACTGCTACTTCTGCACCCTGGAAAGTTACCTGGGATACGAAATGGATCCCGGATCAACGCAAACCGATGCGATTGATTGCCAGGGTTACCGATAAGAATGGAATAACCACCATGACTCCAGTTGTAAATGATCTCACTTTTCACCGCAAACGCTCAGTTGTATTCTATCCAGCTTCAGGCGTTAAGCAATTTTTTAATTCGCAATACGGTAAAAAATCGGTGTGTAGCATTAACTGGTTACAAAACAAACAGAAGGCCAAGGGTGCGAGATTGATTGTTGCAACGCATGGACCTCAGGTCAATGCGGGTGAAATCGGAATAAACGGCTATAAGCTGGGGTTAGTTGAAGCGCAACCCAAGGGACAAGGACGCAAAGTGTATCATGAAGTGGATGTTCCATTGGATTGGCTCGAAGATGGAGAAAACGAGTTCTCCATTTATTCAGACACGAATAACCATGCATTGGAATGCTTATGGCCAGGGCCAAGTCTGTTGTTAGAATTCGTACCATAGTGTATTTATAATTAAATTATTAGAAAATTAAAATAGTTGTTGTTATTATGAAAGTTAACACGCTTTTTCCCACTTTCTGCCTTGCTTTAGCAAGTTGTACCTCTGTGACGTCACCACCACCTCGTCCAAATGTTCTGATTATCCTGACCGATGATCAGGGGTATGGTGATTTTACAGCACATAGTAATCCGGTATTAAAGACACCCAACTTAGATCGGCTTCGTTCTGAAAGTATTCGATTCACTCAATTTCATACGGCACCGATTTGTACCCCCTCACGTGGACAGTTGATGTCAGGTGTAGATGGTTTGCGAAATGGTGCCCAGACAGTTAGCAATGGGAGGGATTTACTTCGACGCGATTTGCCCACATTGGGAGATGTCTTTACAGCAAATGATTATAGTTGTGGTTTATTTGGCAAATGGCATCTTGGTGACAACTATCCCTATAGACCAACAGATCGTGGATTTCAAGAAGTTGTAACCTTTCCGGCTTCACAAATCACCAGTGCGCCAGACTATTGGAATAATGATTGTTTTGATGACGTTTATTTGCATAACAACAGGCGTGAGCAATACCAGGGTTATGCAACCGATGTTTTCTTCGATGAGGCGATGAAATGGATGCAGAGGGAAGCAGATAAAAGTAAGCCTTTCATGTGTTATCTGGCAACGCCAGCTGCACATGTGCCCCATTTCGTTCCCGAACAATACCGTAAACTTTACGAAGGAAGCGAATTGCCTAATATTGACCAGAAGAATCGCGAAGATGTTGCTCGCTTTTTGGGAATGATTTCAGACATTGATCAAAACATGGCAAAACTTGATACCTTTCTAGTAAAAGCCGGCTTGAAAGACAATACCATCGTTGTTTTCATGACTGATAACGGAGGAACCGCAGGAGTTCCACTTTTCAATGCTGGGATGAGAGGTGGAAAATTTTCATTGTTTGATGGAGGGCATCGGGTACCCTGTTTTGTAAGGTGGCCAAATGGTCAATTAATACCTCCTGGTGATATCCCTGAACTAACAGAGATGCAGGATGTCCTTCCTACGCTTTTAGATTTATGCGGACTTGAACCTCCTGTCGGAGCAAAGTTTGATGGAATTAGCCTTGCTCCGCGCTTACGTGGGCAAATCGATGAATTACCCGATCGCACGCTTGTTGTTAACTATGTGAAATTAAGGGACAATATTCCAAGGAAAGATGACTCAGCAGTTCTTTGGAGAAATTGGCGCCTTGTCCAAAACAATTCCCTTTATGACGTTTCATCAGATCCGGGACAAATCACAAATGTGATTGATCAAAACCCTGAAATTGCTGCTAAACTGCTTAAATATCGAGAAGAATGGTGGACGGGTGTCGCTCCGGTCGTTAATAATCGTGGGGCGATTATAATTGGTAGTGATGCAGAACCGGTTACCCAGCTTGGTCCTCAGGACCGAGATGGCTCCATGCTTGACCAGAGTATACAAGTACGTGAAGGAATGACCGAAAATGGCCCGTGGAATCTTGAAGTGAACAAAGCTGGTGAATTTGAATTCGAATTGCGTAGATGGCCACGTGAAATTGATGAAGCTATTGTAGCCAGGTTGCCCGAATTCCAGCATGCAGACGGTATTTTTCCTGCAGGTGTGGCTTTGCCCATTACCGAAGCCCTAATAAGGATAGGTGATGTTGAAAAAACGCTTCCCGTTGCTCCCAAAGATAACTATGTAACGTTTACTGTGCCTTTGCCTGTTGGACGTACTGTCTTTAAAGCATCCTTTATTGGAAAAGATGGAAAAGAGATTTGTGGGGTATATTATGTTTACATAAAACGTAAAGAATTTAAAGGCTCATCCTCAGCAAAAACTGGAGAGGTTCAATAATTTCAAAATAATATGAGCGTTAAAAATAAGATTAGTTCAAAGGCTTTATACTCTCTTTGTGCTGCATTGTTTCTGTGTTTGGCAGGCTCACTGAATGTTCTGTCTGAAAATCAGGTCAAGCATCCTGCTGTTGAGGGAATAGAGAATACGGATGACCATACGATCATCTGGACACGATGGGAACAAACACTTACCAGCTCACTTGTTTATCCGAATCCCTATCAGGATGTTACTATAAATGTGATTTTTGAAGGCCCTAATTCGCAAAGCTTTTCCGGGTACGGTTTCTGGGATGGTGGAAGGATATTCAAAATCCGCGCTGCTTTCCCTACCTTGGGGAAATGGACATGGAGAACAAGTTGTTCGAAAACTGAAGACTTTGGGCTTCACAATCATTGTGGACAAGTATTTGTATCGGAATATTCAGGTTCAAATCCACTATATCAGCACGGATTATTAAGGGTTAGCAATAATCACCGTTACCTTACTTATGCTGATGAGACTCCGTTCCTATGGGTCGGCGACACTCCTTGGTCGGCGTTTCATCAAGCGAAACAGTCAGAGTGGGAGTCATTTCTCGATTATCGTACCAAACAAAAGTTTACCGTGCAACAGGTGCATGCTGCTCAGGGATGGACCCGGAATAGTTCTTCTGACGATATAGAGGGTAACCCTGCATTTTTAGGCGTAGGGACGGATATTAAATGGAATTCTGTTTATTGGCAGGGCGTAGAGCAGAAAGTTCAGGCAGCCAATGAACGTGGAATGGTTGTGTTCATTTGCGCCATGATTGAGCCTATATGGCGATTAGGTGGAGCCTCTCGCGGAGATATTGAAGCTGTAAAACGTTTTACACAACAGCTGGCAGCAAGGTTGGCTGGAAATTTTGTTGTTTGGTCACCAACAGCTGATGATATTTGGTCATCCGCTGCGAATGAATGCGGGCACATGCTAAAAGAAACGAATTCAAGGCAACTGGTAGTAGCTCATCCGCGATTTTTATTGGACCCAAGCATTGAATTTCATGAAAAGGTTTACACCGATGCTGGCGGACTTCAGACTGGTGCTGGTTGGCAGTCAAATCCTTATAATAATGAACCGCAAAAGCCTTTTTCAGCGGAATTAGCCTCAAGATGGGCCGTCGAGTGGCCGTTAGCATTATACAGTAGAGAAACCGTAAAACCGGTTCTCAATCTAGAAGGTCCATATGATAGTGGAAACCTGCACAATGGATTGGCTAAGTTTTATTCCATTCCGTATCCCTTTCGAATGCCACGAAGTGTCGCATATTTGTCTTTTTTATCAGGTGCATTAGGATACTCTTACGGAGTTGGAGGTATTTGGGATTGGGGGACACATACGTCTAATGCCAGTGGAGGTTGGAATTTTCAAACGGCATTACAAGCCAGCTCTGCTAATGAAATTCAGTATTTAAATGAATTCTTGGGATCTATCCAATGGTGGCAGCTTGAGCCTCACCATGAGTTCATTCTCAACCAGGCGGATGCCTGGTTGCATCACATGGTTTTTGCTTGCTCAGAGGATAGAAAGCTGGCAGTAGCTTATCTTCCCGACAACGAATCAATAAAAATAAACCTTTCCAGTTTTCCTGACTCAATACTTGCAAAATGGTTCAATCCCGTAACTGGCAGATACAAAGATATCCCTGGCACAATTTCAGGAACAGATTCGCACATCTTCGTAAAGCCTAATGGTTGGGAAGATGCAGCTCTTTTGTTGACTTCTAATTAAAAAAATCTAAGAAATGTTACATTCAATCAAACTGAAATCTTATTTTCTATTTTCTGTTGGTGTGATAGCACTCGTTGTCTACGGCTGTTCAGTTTCATTAGGGCAAACTTCCACTCCCGGTTTGGCAGGCCCGACTAAAACATCATTATTAAAACATTCCGATGTGGCTATCTGGTTTGATGCTCCGGACGATTACCTCAAATATCCTAATGTGGATGTCATTGTGCAGGATCTTGATATTACGAACGAACTTGATTTGCCAAAGTGGAAGGAGCTTGTTGAAAAGTGGCATTCACAGGGAAAACGGTTTTTTGCGGAAGTGCGGGCGGCAACCCCTTTGGGCAATACATTTGAGACATTGATGGATGATCCCGGAATGCGGGAAGCCGCATGTCTGGATTTCAATTATAACCATATTACTCCTTCATGGCAGCTTACCCGATCATTTCGGGATCAGTCGTTACAATTTTTTTGTTCCAATAATCCTCGCTACCGGGCTTTTCTTCGTTATCTGATTTACCTCTATCAGGAATCCGGGGCCGACGGGTTATTTGTGGATGATACGGGCGGCACACCTGCCAGTTTCTTTCAAGGCGGTTGCTTTTGTCCTTATTGCACAAGACTTTTTCGCGACTTTCTCCGTGACAAATATACTCCGGAACAATGGAAAACATTCAATCTGGGCGACCTTAATACTTTCGAGTACAGGAAGGTGATTCTTCAATATGCTGATGACCAATCTACCCTGGATGCTGCCCGGATGCGCAATGAAATTCCGTTGACAAACGATTTCCAGGAATTCTTGATACAGTCAGATGCGGATTTCTTCCAGGATCTTCATGCTCAAATCGATAAACTAAACGGGAAACATGTGCCGATGGCTTGGGACAACTTCAATTTTTTGTCAGCTCGTATGCCTTATTATCCGACGCTTGATGCACTTGCCCCGGAAACAAATTTTGCCCTTTTCACGGTAAACGGTCAAGGTGACAACACCTTGTTGCCCCCGGCGATTACTCTGCTCAATAGGGTGTCGGATGCTCTCGGCAAATGGTACTCCCCAATTCCTGCACCTCCTACCTGGACGGTAGCAAAAGAAAAAAACCTTACCGGTATGCTACGCCTGTGGGTTGCTGCAACTTATGCCAATGGCGGCATTCCCCGCTATCCGCGAAAAGGGTGGTGTAAAGGCAATTCCGGAAGATGGTATTATCCTCCGAAAGAGGCATTCTCACCTCTTTATGATTTTGTTCGTTCTCATCGTTCATTATTTGATGGCTATGAAAACGTGGCGCAGGTGGGTGTGATAGTTACTGAAAATACGGCTGAAATGAGCGGCAGTGGAGCGGCAGTACCTCTCAAACATATTGCCGAGAGCCTGGTTAACCTGAATGTACCTTTTGGTGTTACACTTGCAGGGGAAAACCAAATTAAACAACGGTTAAATCCGGATGATGGTACAAGGTTTGAACTTCTTCTTATCCCGGAATCTGCCAAATTTGATACACCTCAGCAACAATTGGTTGAAGAGTGGAAAAATAAGGGTATAGCCTTCACGGTTGCTGGCACGGACAATCTTACAACCATGCTCAAAGGGCGCATTGAACCACTTGTTGCGTTGGAGAGCAAGAGTGATGTATGGCTTTTTCCCAGGGCTGTTCCAGGTAATAAGGATACCCCGGTAGTTTGCCATGTAGTGAATTGGAATTATAATTCTACAACGAATACAACTGTTTCACAGAAGAATGTCAAAGTTCGCATACGTACGTCAATAATAGATGGGGCGAAAGTAAAGAAGGTGATTTATCATACTGTTGAAAAACCGGAACAATCTCTTGATTTTGTTATTCGTGACAACGCTATTCATCTTACTGTTCCGGAAGTTGAGTTATGGGGCGTACTTGAGTTACAACATTGATGATGCAAAATGATTATGGAGAAAATAGTTATGAAAAACAATATTGACCGACGTAGTTTTCTAAAAACAACCGGGCTATTAACGGCGAGTGTTGGATTGGCCGGATTCCATTCCAATGTGTTTGCTTGCGGTTTTCCTGCAAGTGTAACACCGAATGCGGATAAACTCGGATGGCGGCTCGGGGTTCACGGCTACAGTTTTAGAAAGTTCACACTTTATGAATCGATAGAAAAAACGGCCTCGATTGGTTTACAATATATCGGGGCATATCCGACCCAACGTCTCAGTCCAAAAAAACCTGAAGTAAGAATTAGCGAAGAATTACCGAAAAGAGATCGTCGTGACATCAGAAAATGGCTTGATGATTCAGGGCTCAAGATGTTACACTTGGGCGTTTGGGGCTTTGATCAGGGTGAAGATAAGTTCCGTCCGGTTTATGACCTTGCCGCTGAACTTGGTGTTGAAACGATTCTCGCTGAACCTCCGGAAGATTCCTTTGATGCATTGGATAAACTTTGTAATGAATACAATATTGCTCTTGCCATTCACAATCACCCCCGATCTCATAAAGGCTCGCGCTACTGGAGTCCGGAGCTAGTATTGAAGGCTCGCAACAGGTACGACGACAGCGTAGGTGCTTGCGCCGATACTGGACATTGGGCACGTACAGGTTGGAATACAGTCAATTGTCTGGAAAAATTGCAGGGTCATATTTTGGCTTTACATTTAAAAGACATGAGCCAATTAGGCGATGACGGACATTGTGTGCCTTTCGGTACAGGCGTTTGCGATGTGAAGGGCATGTTGTCTGAAATTCACAAACAACAGATTAAGCCAGTTTTTATGATTGAATATGAAAGCAATTGGGACAACAACATTTCTGATATAAGACAATGCGTGAACTATTTTGATTCAGTTGCTGGAATGCTTCTTTCAAGATTGGGAGACCATTGAACTTTGTAAGACAAATAATTGATCTTAAATTTTTAGGATTTAAACCTAAAACTGCTATGTTATGTTAAAATCAAACCCAATCAACACATTCATGTTTATATTACTATTTTGGGTGTTGTCGTTGGACGCTTTCCCCTCTGACGACAATCCAATTACTGCTACATTACCTGAAATCCCAAATACCACTTTTCTTTTAGCTAGATATGGAGGTGTTGGTGACGGGAAAACGATGAATACAGAGGCTTTTAACAAAGCGATAGCGGCGCTGGAAGCAGCAGGTGGTGGACATCTCGTTGTTCCTACCGGAATATTTAAAACCTTGCCTATTAAGTTGGTCAGTAGGATGGAATTGCACCTGGAAGAAGGGGCTGTCATTAAGGCGCCTGAAACGTTTGATGAATACGGATTGCCCGATCCTGGCACGCTGAAAGTTTCTACAAAAAATGGAGATGATCAGACAGTGAGGCAAAGTGAAACTGTTGCACCACTTATATCAGGTTTTGGACTGGAAGATGTCGCTATTACAGGAAGTGGAACTATTGATGGTTCTGGAGCACTTTTTTGGCCTTGGTCTGAACGAGAGGGACGAAAAAATCCAGGACGTCCGGTAATTCAACGTCCGATTTTAGTTATGATATCCGGTAAGCGCTTGCATTTCGATGGAGTAACTTTACTTAATTCTCCCAAATTCCATTTGGTGCCAAGTGGTGAAGATATTACAATTGAGAACTTAAAAATTATTGCTTCGGAAAGGGGTGCAAATACAGATGCAATGGATCCAAGAGGAAAACGAATTGTGATTCGTCATTGCTTAACTGATGTAGGGGATGACAATGTAGCCCTTCAAAGTGGTTCGAGCGATATATTGATTGAGGATATGACTTGCCTGCATGGTCACGGCATTTCTATTGGCAGTTACACTATGGATGGTATAAACCATGCGATTATAAGGAATTGTACATTCAACGGTACACATTTTGGTCTGCGAATTAAATCTGCTCGTGGACGTGGTGGCGAAGTACACAATATTCATTATTCCAACATTACAATGAAAAATGTTTCAAAGCCATTTTATATCAGTATGTTATATACTGGGTTTGCCCCGGATATAAAAAATCGAATAGCCCGTTCTGACCAGAAATATTTCATCCCTCATTTTCACGATATTCATATTAATAACCTGACTTCAGAAAATTCACCCATCGCTGGCTGTATAATTGGTATTCCAGAACAAATGGTACGTAATATCAGTTTTACCAATGTTAAAATACAATCAACACGAGGTTTTCTGGTTCAAGATGCAAAAGAAGTGACTTTTAATCATGCAGAAATTGAAGTAGAAGAGGGTGAGCCACTGTTAACAGACAACGCTGAAGTTATTTTGAATGGAAAATATATCAGTGGTAAAACAGGAGGTTCACTTGATCCATTCTATTAATTGGCATCCTTGAAAAACCGTAGTTTGTGTTATGAAATTGATTTTGCATATTTCCCTATTACAGGCTTTTTTGTCATTTAATGCGATTGCTGCAGACACCGTGGACAAGCAATCAGAATCAGTGGCAGTATGGTCCCCATGGGAACAGGTGTTGACAAGTTCTCAAGGGTATAAAAATCCGTATCGCGACGTAACATTGAAAGTGACTTATTTTGGACCTAGCGGGCAAACTTTTTCGGGCTATGTTTTTTGGGATGGTGGCATAACCTTTAAGATCCATGCTGCATTCCCATCTATTGGCGTATGGACATGGGAGACAAGTTGTTCAAAAACGAATGATCATGGACTAAACCAACGAAGTGGAACGGTCACTGTTGTTCCTTATACAGGATCAAATACGCTTTATCAGCATGGTTTTCTTAAAGTGAGTGATAATCATCGTTTTATTGCTCATGCTGATGGAACACCATTTCTTTTGGTAGGTGATACGCCCTGGTCTGCTTTTGTTGCTGCCTCGCAATCTGAATGGGAATATTATTTAAAAAACAGGTTGGCAAATAAGTTCACAGTTGTGCAGGTGCATTGCGGAAATGGTTTTGTTAAACGTGAAACTGACCGTGAGGGTAATGTTCCGTTTTTGGGAACAGGAGAGAACCTTCGATGGAACCCCGCTTATTGGCAGCAAGTAGAGAAAAAGGTTCGTACAGCCAATGAATATGGCATATTTGTATACATTTGTGCAGTACGGCAACCAGCAGCATGGAACGAATCAAAAGACTTTCCTATGAAAAATGTCTATGAGGTTGGAAGGTTTGCACGAAATCTTGCTGCGCGGTTAATGGGCAACTTCGTAATGTATTCACCAATAGCAGATGACCTTTGGAGCCCAATGGCTGAAGCAACAGGTCAGGCCCTCAACGAAGCGACTTGCATGCACCTGATCTCGGCACATCCTCGCTTTTTGTTAGAAGCTGCAGTACTGGAACATAAGAAAGATTACATTGATGTGGTTGGAGTTCAAACAGGTGAAGGTTGGACCAGTGATCCTTATAAAAAAGAGCCTCCAAAACCATATTCAACTCCATTGGCTGCACAAAACGCTTATGAATGGCCACTCTATTTGTATCAATTAAGTCCTTCCAAACCTGTAATCAACCAGGAGGGGCCCTATGATCATCCGGTTGGAGATGACGGACGAGTCTCCCTTCCTCCTCATAAAGCAGGTTACTGGTCTTTCCTGTCGGGGGCATCGGGCTTTAATTACGGTTGTTTTGGTATCTGGAACTGGGGGCTGCCGGTTCATTGGATGAAAACCTATGACTTTCAAACTTCACTCAATTTGCCATCTGTTGCCAATATGAAATACCTCGCTGAGTTTTTTGGCAACATTCGTTGGTGGACACTTGAGCCGCACCCCGAACTTGTGCCCTATCAGACCACTGACCCAATGCACCGGGTAACAGTGGCATCCAGTCCGTCTGGAGATCTTATTGTCGCGTATTTGCCGGATAATAAAAGCATTCAGCTTAACTTGAGTGGTTTGAGGGAATCGATGACAGCCAGGTGGTTTAATCCTAGATCGTGCTTGTATGAGCCCTTTCCAGAAAAAATTTCGGGATCAGGATCCCATATTTTTGAAGGGCCAGATGGATGGGACGATGCAGTGCTGATTCTGTCTGATACAAACTAATTGATTACGCTAATTTTTTTAAACCTTTACTATGAAACTAAAATTAATTCTTTTATCATTATCGAATATTATTGTATTGACTTTTTTCAGTTCCACAATGATGGTAGCCCAAACATTTGAACCGGGGAAGGCAGGGCTGTCTCCATCACCTGTATTAAAGCATTCTGATGTGGCTATATGGTTCGATATGCCTGACGATCACCTGAAATATCCTGATGTTGATGTTATAGTACAGGACCTTGATATTGTCGATGAGATTGACTTACCTGAATGGCAAGAGCAAATCAGTCGGTGGCACGAACAGGGCAAACGGGTTTTTGCGGAGTTGAGGCCGGCCACACCGTTAGGAAAAACCTTTGAACGATTGATGGATGATCCCGGTATGCGGGAAGCAGGATGTGTGGATTTCAACGGCAACCCGATATCTCCGGGTTGGCAGGAAGGCAGAACGTATAAGGGATACCCCGTGCAATTTTTTTGTTCAAACAATCCGAGATACCGATCTTTTCTTCGTTATCTCATTTATTTGTACCATGAAGCAGGAGTTGATGGACTTTTTGTCGATGATGCTGGTGGAAATCCTGCCAGCGTCGCTAGTGGAGGTTGTTTATGTCAGCATTGCCTTAAACGCTTTCAAATCTTTTTGCAGAAGAAATACACACCTGACGAGTGGGATGCGCTAAAGCTTGGTGATTTGAACAAGTTCGATTATAAGCAAATAGTATTGAGTCATGCTTCCAATCTTACATCTTTCCGTGTTGCCCAGAAGGAGCATAAAATTCCTTTACTCCATGAGTTTGCAGATTTTCAAAGAGAATCTGATGCGGAACTGTTTAAAAGCCTCCACGCAGAGATGGATAAGCTGTGCGGTCGTCATGTTCCAATGGCCTGGGATAACTTCAATTTTTCTCCAGCTCGTACCGCTTATTATCCGACGCTGGATGTTTTTGCTCCAGAGATAAACTTTGGAAGTTTTGCAATCAATAACAGTGACAATAGGGAATTGCCCTATACGATTGTCATGCTCAACCGCATTTCGGATGGTATGGGCAAATGGTACTCGCCCATTCCGGCACCACCTACCTGGAAAGCGAACGAGACTGATAACCTGACCGGATTGCTTCGTCTTTGGATTGCAGTTACATACGCGAACGGTGGTTTGCCTCGGTATCCACGTAAGGGTTGGGCAGGTATACAGGATGGAGTGGTTGACTGGTATTATCCAGCCAAGGAGAATTTTAAGCCACTTTACGATTTTGTTCGAGCAAATCGCTACTTGTTTGATGGTTATGAGAACATCGGACAGGTTGGTGTGGTATTTTCAGAACAGCCCGCGGCGGTAATTGGGGGAGGAGCTGCATTACCACTAAAGCACATCACTGAAAGTTTGGTATCATTGAATATTCCTTATGGTATAGTAGTGGCAGGCGAGAAGGTAATTCCACAACGCCTCAACGCCGACGTTTTGAAGCGTTACGAACTCGTATTAGTTCCTGAATCGGCCAGACTTGATGCTCCCCAACAACTATTAGTTGAGAATTGGAAAAACGAGGGTAAAGCTTTTATTGTTTCCGGGCACGACGATCTTGAAACCTTGCTTAAAGAACATATAAGTTCTCTGGTAGCACTGGAAAATCAATGCGATGTCCGACTTTTTCCAAGAGGTGTACCAGAAAAAAAGGATGCCCCGGTGGTCTGTCACATGGTGAACTGGAACTATGACCCGGAAACCAACACAACTGTTCCTCAGAAAGATGTCAAAGTAAAGTTGAGTACCACCTTGGTTGGCGATGCAAAGGTTACTAAGGTGATTTACCATACGATAGGCGAACCAGAGCTTTCGCTCGATTTTGTGATTCAGGACAATGCGATACATGTTACAGTCCCCGAAGTTTCTTTATGGGGAGTGATAGAACTGAAACTATAGTTTATAATACAGAAATACATGGAGAAGTCATCCGCCATGCTAAACATTGCTGTACATGCCGTGGTGAAATAAAGATTAAAACTGGCATTCGAAACCAAAAGCTGGATTGACCTGGTAATATTGGAAAAGTAGTTGAGGTTAGTTGAGGTCATTGCTCAAGGGGAGCCGGTGAAAGAAGTGCCATTGGCGAAAGAACACTTGAAAAAAAAGTTTTAAGAAAGTGGATTTGGGAGGGTTTGAAAAAAATATTGATTACGCTATCTATGTTTTAACCGCTCGATCATTTTGAAATACAAATCAACCTTTGCTTATGAGAAGAATAATTGTTTATTCGACATTGTTTTTATTGGTACTTTGTACTAAATCAGTCGGTGTTTTTGCTCAGGAACCTGGATACTCAATAGTAATTGAAGATTCTCCCGACGATTTAAGGTTGGCAGTTGCCAGTTCAACATTAGTGATCAACAAACTAAGTTGGAAAATGAGTTTATATGGGGAGGATAAAAAACTAAGGATGGTAGAGGCGGCTGCTCCATCATTTTTTATTGGAGGGGAATCAGTTTTTCTCAAAAAAATTATTAAAACCGAAAGACTCGATGATAGTTCAGTTCGACTCAT
This sequence comes from Gaoshiqia sp. US2, assembly GCF_059705485.1. Taxonomy (NCBI): domain Bacteria; kingdom Pseudomonadati; phylum Bacteroidota; class Bacteroidia; order Marinilabiliales; family Prolixibacteraceae; genus Gaoshiqia; species Gaoshiqia sp. US2. Next base: position 842,058 of record NZ_AP048550.1, read on the forward strand.
CATTTCACTTTCGAACAATGATAAGGGAATTGTGAAAATTAGTTCTTCCAATGAATTTGATTTCAGAATTCAGATTGAATCGGATAATCCTAAAGTTACAACAATTAAAGGAGTGTTCTCGCTTCAACCAGTGGAGGAAATTTATGGTTTTGGCGAAATGTGGAATGGCCATGTTGCGCAACGTGGACAGTCATTTGATTTATGGGACAAAAGCGGAACGCCCGATGAGTGTGCTTACATGCCCTATTTTGTATCAACCAATAATTATGGGTTCTTCTTGAATTATGGTGGTCAAGTAAGTTTCGATGTGGGGCAAAGCAATTCAAGCGAACTGGTATTCGAGGCTCCTGTTCCAAAATTCGACTTTACGCTTCTAACAGGTAACAGTCTTGCTAATACAGTTCAAAATTATGTTAAAATAACTGGTATGCCGGCCTGTCCACCGCGGTGGGCCTTTAAGCCTTGGTTCTGGTTGATGTCAGCTCAAGATAAGCCTGGGGCAAATATCAATACATTAAAGGGAGAGGATTTTCCTCTTATGGTCAAAAAATTGAAGGAACTTAATTTTCCCGTCGGAGTTACCTGGTTTGAGCCTCCCTGGCAAGATGCGCGTAACTCGTTCATTCCAAACAAAGATTTCAGCGCTGATCTAAAAGGCTTGATCAAAGAAGTTGAAGATTTGGGGGTAAAAATGCTGGCGTGGACAGTTCCCTATACCACCCCCGAAGCCTCCAACTGGGATGAAGCTGTTGAAAAGGGTTACCTGGTGCAGAAACCCGGAGGGGAGAAAGTTGATGTCCAGGTAAAAGTTACCTCTACCGGTGAAGTGGAGGGAAATTATTATACGGCCATCGATTACTATAATCCTGAAGCTTTCGAATGGTGGAAAAAACAAATTGAAGCGTCAGTTGACCTTGGGCTAAAAGGGTTTAAGCCGGATGCGGGTCAGGATATTCCCAAAGACGCCCTGTTGTATGGAAACCGCCTTGGAAAGGATGTGCGCAATTCATATGCCCTTGAGTATAATAAAGTGTATTTCAAAGCGCTGAAGGATAAATTAGGGGATGATTTTTTGATGGTGCCACGTGCTGCATGGATTGGTTCCGCAGCATATACCAATTTCAAATGGCCGGGCGATTTAAGCAGTGATTTTGGCAGTAACGGTCTTCCTTCGTCTGTGTATTCCTCTATTAGTCTCGCTTTAAGTGGAATTCCTTTTGTTTCGTCGGATATTGGTGGTTTTATGGATCGCCCTGCTCCTGAAGACATATGGGTGCGTTGGGCTCAGTTTGGAACCTTTATCCCAGGTATGCAGACTTTGAACATGCCATGGTATTATTCAGAGAGTGCCCTTAAACATTATCGCTACCTGACTTGGCTGCATACCGATCTGATTCCGTTCTGGATGAGTCTTGCTCATGATGCTCATCAGTCAGGTACTCCGTTAATTCGTCCGCTTGTATGGGATTACCAGAATGATGTGAAATGTTGGCGGGTAGACGATGAATTTACAGTTGGGAATGCCTTTTTAATTGCGCCAATAATTAATTCGAATGCTGATCGGGAGGTATATCTTCCGGAAGGAACATGGATTGATTTCTGGAATGAAAAAGAGACCCTTCAAGGACCTAAAAAAATCAGATGGTTTAAAGGGTGGAAAGATTCCAAATATAAATTTCCGGTTTATATTCGTGAAGGTTCGATTATTCCAATGGAGATCAGTAATGAAGAAAGCGGTTTTGGTTCCGTTGCTTCAAAAGGGTATGTAACTCTTTCAATCTGGCCTAAAGTTGAAGGTGAAAGTACATTTGCCTTGAATGACACCGAGGCTGAAGTTTTGATAAAAGTTGAACGTTCGGAGCAAAACAAAATAAATATTTCATGGGGAAAAACCAGTAAAAATTATTTGCTGAGGGTTCATCTTCGAAAAGGGGAAACGCCTGCGGTTGTGAAATCAGTAAAAAATACGAACATGACAAATGAATACAACAGTCTGGAATCTTTCAGAAACGATACGAAAGAAGGTTGGTATTTTGATGCTGCGACACAAAATTTATGGGTGAGGAAGATAAATGGGGGGAATGAAGGAGCGATTGATATTGCTTTACGATAAAATATAAGCCCAAATACGTTATGCACTCTATTTAGAGAAGCGGATAGCCAGTTGCCGACCAATATGCTTTTTTCGAATTCACGGAAGGTTCCCCGTTCAGTATCGAAGGGCTGTCTATATCTTCATTCAGAACCGATAGTTAGGAAATTGAGGGAGATATAAATGATAAAAATTGAAAATTGATGCAATTGATTTGATATAAAACTGAAATGACAACAATAACTAAACCTGATCAAACTAAAAGAAAATTCGTTTTACCGTGTCGTTATTTGACACTTATTACACTCTTGTGTGTCTTTTTTACGGTTGCCTGCCAAAATAATGGAGGCAAAAGCCAGCCCGATGGGAAAACAGCAATTCGCTTGTTACCTGCTAATCCCCATTATTTTTTGTTCAGGGGGAAACCAACTGTGCTGTTGACAGTGGGAGAGCACTATAGTTCATTGCTTAACAAGGATTTCGATTTTGAAGCTTATCATGCTGTTCTTGAATCCAATGGATTGAACCAAACAAGGGTTTTTTCCGGTACTTTTATCGAACAGCCTGTAAAACCTACTTCGCTTTCGCCCCGTGGCAAAAGTAATTTTATAGCCCCTTGGGCATGGAGTAACGAAAAAGGAGGTTTTCACGGTTATAAATTTGATCTGGATAAATGGAATCCGGAATATTTTGAACGAATGCACCGGTTGCTTACTTCTGCGTCAAAACATGGGGTAGTTGTTGAGTTTGTACTTTTTTGCCCATTTTATAATGAGCGAAGTTGGACTGCATGTCCGATGAACCCGGAGAATAATATTCAGGGAGTTGGAGAATTAGATCACTTTCACCGTTTTATTACACTTTCAAATTCCGAATTGGTAGAATACCAGAAGAAGATGGTTCGGAAGATTGTTAGCGAATGCAAGGATTTTGACAATGTTTATTTTGAAATATGTAACGAGCCATACTGGAGTAAAAACGGAAATCCTCCGGTAACCCCGGATGAAAGGGCCGCTTGGCATAAAGTAATGATTAAAACATTTCTGGAAACAGAAAATTCCCTTTCAGAAGAAAAGAGACACATGATTGCTGTAAACGATACTTACAGAAGGATCGATTTTTCGCATGTGTCCACTATTAACTTTCATTATGTAGGCGATCCGGACGTTGGCGCTATGGTCTGGCTGAACAAATTGTATGATTCGGGAAAGGCGTTCATTTTTGATGAAACAGAATTCAAAGATAGCAGAAGGGTTATCCAATATACAGCGGCAGATGCCCGCGTGGAAGCGTGGGAATTTATGATAGGAGGGGGAAGTGGTTATAGTAATCTTGCCTTGACTTCCTATTCCGTGAAAGACGAAGAAGGTTTCACGGCCCATGCTGATTCGCTCCGTAACCAAATGGGAAATCTAAAACACTTTATTGAGGAACTGGATTTAACAAAGATGAGCCGTGAGACGACTGTTCTCATTGGAGGGATAGCGGATAATACGCATTTTAGTGCATTAAGTGATCACGGATCAAAATATGTTATGTATTTCCATCAGGGAGAATTAAAGAAGAGGACTTCCTATACTACCCATTCCGGCAATTATCAGGTTAAGCCTGAACTGAACCTAACTTCAGGAAAATACAAAGCTGAATGGATAAACCCCGCAGATATGAAAGTGATTCAGCCGGTTGATCTTGAATGCGATGGAGGAATAATTTCTTTGGGCTCCCCGGTTTTTGCAATTGATATCGCTTTGAAAATAGATCGCATAACCCTTTAAGTGGAAGGTATGATGAAAAAAATATTTATAATATTCCTGTTTGCTTGTAATACGTTTTTCATACCACAAAATACTTATTCTCAGAAAAGTTGGAGACTGAAGGACGGGTTTGCTTCCCAAAACGGGAAACAAGTGTTCCTTCACGGCGCCAATTATGTGGTGTCCAAAAATTGGTTGCTGAACCTGGAAATATGGAATGAGGCAGCATACGAAAATGACATGAAGATGCTAAGTGAACTGGGTGTGAACTGCCTGAGGTATTTCCCGCTTTGGAGCCTGGTGCAGCCCGAGCCAAACAAGCTGGATAAAGCGATCCTGAAACGTCTGGAAAGGATTGTTGAACTGGCAGAAAAATATCACATCTCATTACAATTAGCCCCGTTGACTGGCTTTGTGTCAGGCCACGTTTTTGTACCTAAATGGGCGACCGACGGCAATCTTTTTACCAATCCGGAATTGATTAAAGCAGAGCAGTTCCTGGTAAGGGGATTGGCCAAAAGGTACCGGGACAACCCGAACGTGCAGGTTTTTGATTTTGGCAACGAGATCAATGTTTTATTGAGCAGCAAAATGAAACTTAATGCTTCAGAAAAACAAATCGATGACTGGATGCAGGCCATTTACAAGGCTTTTAAAGAAGGGGTGGACTTGCCTGTGACCAATGGGATCGGTACCGGTTATCCGAATTTGTGGAAAGTGGGGAACATGAAAAAATCGGTTGACTTTATGTCGACCCATTACCAGTGTGCCGGGCATGCTGTTGATCTAAAGGGTGGAAGTCCCGACGGAGCCGTAATGACCGGAATCCGCTAGCCGAAAGCAAGGGTGTCGCAGGTGACTGCAATCTGTGGAAGGCAGCCGTAGGCAAAAGTCTGACAAGACGAACAGAAACCGGATATAAGACCTGTTTCCCCGGGTAATTGAGCTTGGAATCAAGATGCCCAATAGTCATACGGAGGGGAAGGGGGTAAATCCGGCTTGTCTGGCGTTTGCCCAAATCGGGCTACAGTCATTACTTGTCAGGATGGAAAGGTAAGAAATTAGTAGAAACCGCCGAGGTACGGAAGTATGCCAGGTGGTGTGGGGGGACAGCGGCGTGAGCCGCTTCCTACCCGATTCCCAAGTTTTCAGACACATATTTGCTTATTATTGCCCTATAGGAAGGCGCAGGGAGATATATCTAAAGCTTAATGGAATAAGAATATAGACTGAATAATTACAAATATTCCTGGTTGACTGTCTATATTTAGATTCCATGATCATCTATTGTCGATATTTAATTCCCTATGAATAGAAAGAAGAGAATAGATATTCTGACGGTAATTAGAGATGAAGAATTAACCCATAGGACAAATTTTTGAATGTAGCGATGGAGTATCCCTCAAAGACTATTGAATGTCGATATACGAAAACAGATGAGGTAAACATAAACCATTAAGCAATTGTGATAATTTATAACCCCAAAACACTAGTGTCCCATTAAAATTGGGACGTTATTAATATTAAACAAATTTGGCTCATTAAGCCTAAAACGTTCTTTGTCATTTTGAAATTTAGTTCTCTTAAAAAGGTCTCGAAGATGAGTTTTATCAGTCAATGATATACTCAAGATTTGCAAAACCTCATAAGTACTTCTGTCAAGATTCATGTCTTCCTGGACAATTGCTACCAAGCAGTAGGTACATATAGCAACGTAAATCTGGATTCGAACGGCATTTTCAGTAGTACCCCAGAATTTCTTGATTTTCAGATGTTGTTTTAGCCATTTAAAGAATAGCTCGACTTGCCAGCGGTTCTTATAAAGTTCAGCAACTTGAAGAGCTGAAATGTGCATTGCATTGGTTAAGAATACAAACTCACGCTTTTGTTCTTCATCCCAATATCTGACCATTCGAAGATGTTCTGGATAATATTGCCTGGGATAAAAACCAGTCATTTCAATCGTTACATCTGAAAGTACGTTCTTGGGCATTCTTCGTTTCCATTTGATTATCTTGTATTGAAGATTCTTCTTTGCTCTGACAACGAAGAAGGCTTCTATCTGATGAATCCTGTACAACATCTTGAAGTGATTATATGCACGATCAAATATGTAATATGATCCTGATTCATAAGGAATTTCTTTCATTGCCGTAGAGTCGTGTACCGAAGCTTCAGTAATATGAAAGAATGCTGGGATTTGTGTTTCTACATCATATAATGTATGCACTTTGATTCCGCCTTTTTTCTTGCGGAACTTCGCCCACCAGAATACGGAAAGGCACAAGTCAATCGTTGTTGAATCAAAAGCGTAGACATTACCATCAAGCTTGAAGATGTCAGAAACTCTTTTCTGCCTGGCTTCGTTAACCAGATAGTAAGCATATTCTTCAAAGATGCGACAGTCTCTGTCTTGATTAGCTCTGGCTAAGGATGATTTTGAAACATTCTTGCCTAAACCCAAATGATAAGATTTGGAATGATGAGCATCAATTGCAACAATCAAATCTCTCAGGCTTTCACGATTTGATAATTGCCCGAACATCAGAGCAAGCAATTGATTCCAACAAGTGAAATGCTTCACGTATTTGTCACCGTCATACTTGCGAACGATGTAGTTGAACTTATTCCTATCCAGGAACGATGCTAACTGAGCAAAAACGTATTTATCCTTATGCATTTGCTAATCTGTTAATGAATAGCGAAAATGCAAATTGAAATCCGTTTAATCGAAAAAAGCCTATAACTAACTAAATTTCAAACATTTCAAAGAACATTATTAGATTTTAATGGGACAGCAATGACCCCAAAAACGAACTAAAAAATGAAATGAAATTGGAGGTAGAAGCTAATGGGTGAGCCAACACCCATAAGTCGAATAAGATTAAACTGAGTTACTAATTTTAATAAAACAAATCATGAACAAAATACGTAGGAGATGGGGTATCCATTTGAGATACTTTAAAAGATTATTACTAATAATGAAATTAACAGTTTTGTTGTTATTTGCGGGGTTAATGACTGTTTCGGCATCGATTTATTCTCAGTCAACAAAATTGACGTTAGATTTGGAAGAGGCATCGTATTTAGACGTGTTTCATAAGATCGAGGAAAACAGCGAATTTGTATTTATCTACAAGAGTGAAGTAGTTGATCTGAAAAAAAGAGTGGATTTAAAGGTTGAGGATTCAACAATTGAAGTAATCCTGGACGAGTTATTTAAAGATTCCGGGATACATTATGAAATATTAAAAAAACAAATAATTCTGACCCCGGACCGAACTATCCCAAAACAAGTCCCTGGCAATATCAATGAAAACTCAGAGCAGCCCAAATCAGTAAAAAGGACATTGTCAGGAACAGTGACTGATGTGGACGGGGAACCCATTCCTGGAGCAACAGTTATCGTTAAGGGTACAACCGTTGGTACGATTACAGATATTGATGGGACATTTACTTTAGACGTTTCTGCAGATACGAAAACTCTTGTATTTTCATTTGTTGGCTATGCAACTATGGAAATGCCAGTCGGAAGTCAATCTTCCTTTAATGTTGTTTTAAAAGAGGAAACAGTAGGCATTGAAGAAGTTGTGGCTGTTGGGTACGGTACAATGAAGAAGAGTGATCTTACAGGCGCATTAACTTCGGTGACGTCAGCAGATTTTGACAAACAACCGTTGACAAGGGTTGATCAAGCATTGCAGGGTAGGGCTGCTGGTGTACAAGTTACACAAACTGGTGGTAGTCCTGGTGGTAGCTATAAGATAAGAATCAGGGGAGCAAATTCTATTTCCGGTAATAACACTCCTTTATACATTGTTGATGGATTTATTTCTGATGATATTTCTTCAATTAATATTAATGACATCGAATCCATGGAAGTATTAAAGGATGCTTCAGCTACAGCTATTTATGGTTCCAGAGGAGCGAACGGTGTGATACTGGTTACAACTAAAAGTGGTAAGCGAGGTGGCAAAACAAAAGTATCTTTAGATTCATTTACCGGAGTTTCAAAAATTACCAAGAAACTTCCGGTAATGTCAGCAGCGGAGTTTGCAGAAGGGGTCAACTTTATGGAAGGTTCAGAATGGTTTTCAGATCAAGAAATTGAAGAGCTTCGGACTAATGGAGGAGAAGATTGGCAAGGCCGTTTCTTTAAGACCGGGCAATATGTGAATCATCAGTTATCTGTTGAAGGCGGAAATGAGAAGGTAGATTTTTATTTGTCAGGAAGTTATTATAAGGCAGGTGGCACAATCATAAATACGGATTTTGAGAGATATACGATTAGAGCGAAAATTAATGCTGATATTTCGGAAAAAATAAGATTAGGATTCAACGTCAGTGGAACAAGAAAGATAAGTACAGGTGTTCGGGCAGATTTAAGGCAAGGTTTAACCTGGGATCCAACGACTCCTGCTTATAACGAAAACGGTGAATACAACTTTGCAACATTAAAGCCAGGTGTTGGTAATGGTTTTCCGAATCCATTAATCCGACCAAATGAAAACAAGCATGATTATTACGATAATATCGCGACGGCTTATGGAGATATTGACATAAAATTATTGGATAACCTTACACTGAATATTTCCGGGGGTGTTGATCACGAAAATATAAACAATAATTCCTATGAATCTATACTTTTCACTGGTATTGGTGCTGCTGAGATTTCGGATAAAGAGTATTTGAAATTATTAAACACGAATCGCCTAACTTATGCTAACGACAAAATTAAGGGTCACAAATTTCAGGTTGACGTTATTCATGAGCAATATATGTTAACCTATTCCGGCGTAACAGCAAGTGCAGAAGGATTCTTTTCCGATAACATGACATATAAAAAGTTGTCTTTAGGACTAATACAGAGAAACACAAATTCGGCCTATGACGAAAGTTTACAATCTTTCCTTGGTCGTGTTAATTACTCTTATAAAGATAAATATTTGCTTACAGCTTCAATGCGGGCAGATGGTTCAAGTAAGTTTAGGAAAGGTCAGCAATGGGGATATTTCCCGTCAGGATCATTGGGGTGGAGAATTTCGGAAGAGAAGTTTATTCAGAGGATTGAAGCGATCAGCAATTTAAAATTGCGGGTTAGTTACGGTGTTACGGGTAGCCAGGCAATTAATGCATTAGCAACAAGAGAGCAAGCGCTTGTCGATGCCAGTCTAAACTATCCATTTTCAGGGGGTGCGGCTACAATTGGCATTGCTCCTTCAAACCGAATGGCCAACCCCAATCTGACCTGGGAGAAAACTTCACAAGTCGATATTGGACTGGACTTGGGACTGTTTGATTCAAAGGTTTCGTTTTCAGTAGATGCATATAAAAAGCACACTTCAGATCTTCTATTGGAACGGGCTTTGCCCGGGTTTGTCGGGCCAACGTTTGTTGTTGAAAATATTGGCGAAGTTGAAAATAAAGGATTTGAGATTAGCTTAAACATAATTCCTGTCAGAAAAAAAGACTGGAACATTTCATCCAATATATCTTTTAACCGCAATTTAAACAAAGTACTTGCACTTGTCAATAATGAGCCTATAGAAAAAGGTCTGTCTTATGTTGGATATATTCCTGTAAATCCAACTCGGATAGAAGTTGGTGAACCAATAAGTTCATTTAGGGGCTATGTTTTTGAAGGAGTTTATCAGCTTGGCGAAGAAGCAGAGGCTGCAAAATTTGGAAAGATACCTGGGAATGCGAAATATAAAGATATTTCCAATGACGGAGTAATTTCAACTGATGATATCACAACAATTGGCGACGGAAATCCTGATTTCACTTTTGGTTGGAATACTTCTATTTCATGGAAAGATCTCGATTTGAATTTTTTGTTCACCGGCTCGTACGGGAATGATATTTATAATCTTCAGCGTGCAGCAATGATGGGATTAGCCTCTAGTGTATATCATGCAACCCATCGTGATTATATGGACCGTTGGACTACGGAGAACCCAAGCAATATACCTTCTGGTAGAGATGGAACCGAGATTTTGTCAAGTCAGTTTTTGGAAGACGGTTCATATATAGCGCTTAAAAATATTAGTCTTGGCTATACCTTTAATAAGAATCGTCTTTTTAGCAAAGTTGGGATCAATATGGTCCGTTTATACGCGAGTGTTGAAAACGCATTTATTCTGACAAAATACGCTGGCTACGACCCCGAATCCACTGCAACAGGGAATTCAGATGTTGATTTAGGAATCGATGTAAGTACTTATCCGTTATCAAGGTCGGTTACGGGTGGGATCAAGTTAACATTTTAATGTAACTACTTAATAAAAAATTATGAAAACGCCAAATAAATTAATAGCAATAATTATTACTTCTGTCTCAATTTTGTTTTTTGGGCAGTCATGCGTGTTTGACCTGGAGGAGGACACAAGCAGTGTTTTATCTCTTGAGAATCTGAAATCTGAAAATGACATCGAAGCTTCCTTGGCACCGATTTACCGAATATTCCAAAAATCATTTGCTCCGCACACGTTCCAAATTACAGGGTATGGGTCAGATGACATCACAACCTGGTCTGGCGGAAACAAAGCCCCTCTTAGGGTGTTTGACCGGTTTGATTATGGCGCGGGTGAAAATTCAGCGATTAACTTTCTGGATGCAACATGGGATAGTTCCTGGAAGATGATTTATTATTCCAATACCCTCATTAATGGACTAAAAACATCGACAGCACCAGAAGATGTGATTAAAATTGCCGATGGAGAAGCCCGATTCTTAAGGGCTTTTGCTTACCTGATTTTGGTAAAAAGATGGGGTAATTTACCAATCATATTGGAAAATACCAATCCAACCGGAAATGAAACTCGGGCGACAGTTTTGGAAAACTATCAGCATATCGAAGCAGATTTGAAAATAGCCGAATCATCGTTACCAGAACCTGGGGCCGTTGGTGCTGTTGGGCGAGCATCAAATTCAGCTGCAAAAACTTTGCTTGCTGATTTATATCTTACATGGTCCGGGTGGCCAGTTAAAGATGAAAGCAAATATCAATTAGCTGCAAATAAAGCAAAAGAGGTCATTGATTTGGGCTATTTTCAATTGCTTCCTATCGATAAGCTATGGCTGTTGGAAAACCAAAACAGCAGGGAATCAGTTTTTTCGATTCAATTTTCGAAGTCAGAAGATATACAATCACCTTGGCCCGCCAACACAAGTTTTCATGAGTCCAGAGGATGGTCTGATTTATTTCCGGAACGGCAATTCTTCAATGACTTCCCTGAGAGTCCTAGAAAAGAAGCTACATTTTATAAAGATATTCCACAAAGAGGGGTAGCTAATGGTACCATAGTAGACTTGACACCACCGACTAAACCATGGAAAAATTCACAAAGGAAACACCCGATGTATAAGAAGTTTGCTATCTCAGGTGATCTTACTGTTTCCGATCGTATTGTGGGTTATAGAGCTATTGAATTTTTTAGGTATGCTGAGGTATTACTTATTTACGCGGAAGCGTCAGCCCATATAAATGGTGGAAGTATATCAGGCGATGCGATAGAAGCCTTGAATCAAGTGAGAAGGCGTGCTGCTGGATTGCCTTATGATCAACAAAATTCCATTGTAGATGTAATTTCTGCAACTGCGGATCAAATTGTTGACGAGAAAGGTTGGGAATTGGCAGGAGAAGCTAAACGGTGGAATGATTTGGTGAGATTGGAAAGGGTGGCAGAAGTCGCTGCAAAAAGAGATGTGTCGGAAGAAGTGCCATTGGCTAAACCTGCATCTGAAATTACCTGGAAACAGTATATTGCACCTATTCCATTTCAGGCAATTTCAACAAGTAAACTTGTTCAGAATCCTGAAGGATTTAAAATTGCACCATAGTTAGTTTCTTTAACAGACCTATAATTTTAATTTCAAACCAAAGACTAAATAAGTTATGAAAGTGTTAATCTGTTTTACGTTCATTTTTTCATGCTTGGCGCTACCATCCAATGTTTTTGGAGAGCGATTTAACGTCGTCGATTTTGGCGCAGTTGGTGATGGTGAAACATTAAATACAATTGCTTTTGGCAATGCATTAAACGCTGCATCGGAAGCAGGAGGAGGAACTGTATATGTTCCTGCGGGACGGTTTGTTTCAGGAACAATCGAATTAAAAAGCAATATTACACTTTATCTTGAAGCAGGGGCAATTATCGCAGGGAGTTCTGATTTTGATGATTTTCCATTAGTAAATACCAGAAATGGTTACGAACACGCAGGTCTTATTTATGGAAGGGATCTCGAAAATATTTCAATTCAGGGACGGGGAACTATTGACGGACAAGGAAAACCATGGTGGGATCGTATCCGGTTTTTGCGAGCTAACAACTTTAAGGTGGATTTGCTTACCCCCAGCGAGAAGAGAACACTTGAATTAAATAAAGGAACACGAAATAAAGATGCATTGTCAAGACCCTGCCTGATTGAATTCTTCAACTGCAAGAATATTGAATTGTCAGGTATAACAATAATCAATTCGCCCAAATGGACTGTTCATCCGGTTTTTTGTGAGAACATTAACATTACAGGAATTTCGATTGATAATCCATATGAGGTTCCGAATGGAGATGGAATAAACCCTGATTCGTGTAACGGTGTTCGCATTTCGAATTGTTATTTGTCAACAGGCGATGACTGCGTAACCATTAAATCGGGCTTTAATGAAGAGGGGAGAAAAGATGGAAAGCCATGTGAGAATATTACGATCACAAATTGTGTAATGTTAAGAGGGCATGGAGGGGTAGTTATAGGTAGTGAAATGTCTGGAGGAGTGAGGAATGTGGTTGTTTCAAATTGTATATTTAATGGAACTGACAGAGGAATTCGGCTCAAAGCGCCCCGTGGGAGAGGTAATGTAATTGAGGATGTATCCTTCAACAACATCGTAATGAAAAATATTCGACAGGCAGCAATTGTTTTTGACATGATGTATTATGATACTACCAGGACAGCTCGGGCATTTGATGAAACAACTCCTGTCATAAAAAATATATTTATAGATAATGTCAGGGGGCAAAACGTCAGGGATGCATTATACCTTATTGGGTTGGAGGAAAGTCCTTTGTTAAATATCCGGCTCAGCAACGTTAATGTGAATGCCCAAACTGCTGGAATTATAGAGAATGTGGACGGATTGACTATCAAAGACAGTAATATTTTTTCTGATGATGAAAATCCACTTGAGTTCCGGATTGTTAAGTCTTTAAAGCTGGATAATTTCGAAGTTCGTAATAAAAATACAGAGACTCCAGTGTTCAGTTTTAATAATGCCGAGAATGTATTCTTCTCAGGGTATAATCTCAGCGGTGGATCTTCAATTCCTTTTTACTTGAATGGGGAGATTAAAGACATAAGAATAGAGTATGGTGACAGAAAATTTTCCCTATCTAAAGGCTCCTTCTCCAAGGGGACTAAACTAAATGACAGGCTTGAGCAGATTAGATGATGCTGAAATAAATTTGATTTGTTAGATAATCAGATTTAATAGGTTAGAATAATCCTTTTTGATGAATAGATTGTAATAATATATGGAAACTGATAAAATAATAATTTCTTCGATTACCGTTGCTACCCTGATGACTTCATGTTCATCCATAGGTAATAAAACGAACCTTATAGAGCAGGAAAAGCCAAATGTTGTCTATATCCTAGCCGATGATCTTGGTTATGGTGATTTAGGATGTTATGGGCAAAAAAAAATTGAAACGCCCAATATTGATAAACTCGCGAAAGAGGGCATGCTATTTACACAGCATTATGCGGGATGCGCTGTGTGTGCGCCTTCTCGCTCTTCATTAATGACCGGTCAGGATACTGGACATACGCCTATAAGGGGCAATAAAGGGATGAGGCCGGAAGGACAAGCACCTTTACCGGCTGAGTCTTTTACCATCGCGGAAATGTTAAAAGAAGCGGGGTACGTAACGGGTGCTTTTGGAAAGTGGGGGCTTGGTTTTATCTCGACAGAAGGAGATCCAAATAAGCAAGGCTTTGACCAATTTTATGGATACAATAGCCAAACTCTGGCTCATAACTATTACCCGGATCATCTTTGGAATAATCATGAAAAAGTAGTTTTGTCGGCCAATGCAGGTGACCAGTTTGGGCAATATGCCCCTAAATTAATCCACGAACAAGCGTTAAAGTTCGTGGAGGAGAATAAGAATAGCCCTTTCTTCATGTATTATGCCACAACAATTCCACATGCAGAACTTCTTTTGCCAGAAGCGAATCTTGCTCAATACAGAAATAAATTCTTACCTGAAAGTAGATACGAAGGAGCCAGTCCTGGAGATAAAGGTTTTCGGGTAGGAGCGTATGGTGCTCAAGAAGAACCTCATGCGGCTTTTGCTGCAATGGTATCTTTGCTGGATCAGCAAGTGGGCGAATTGATGGCCAAGTTAAAAGAGCTAGGCTTGGATAACAACACCCTTGTTATTTTTACTTCAGACAATGGTCCTCACTTGGAGGGTGGAGCAGATCCAGATTATTTTGATAGCAATGGTCCGTTAAAAGGTTATAAGCGTGACTTGTATGAAGGTGGCATTCGTGAGCCGATGATTGCCAGATGGCCTGAGAAAATAAAATCAGGTACTACATCGGATCATATTTCTGCTTTTTGGGATGTCATGCCAACTTTTGCCGAACTGGTAGGAGCCAAAATTCCTGAAAATATTCAAGGGATTTCTTTTCTCCCGACATTATTAGGGACCTCGGGGCAAGCAGAGCATGATTATCTTTACTGGGAGTTTCATGAAAATGATGGAAGACAGGCCTTGCGGAGAAACAATTGGAAACTGGTGCGCTACAATGTTCTTGATCAAACAAAGGCCACAACTGAATTGTACGACCTACGAGTTGATTTAGGTGAAGAAGACAATGTCGCTTCTAAATATCCTGAGATGGTTAAGGAAATGATGGCATTAATAGATTCATCTCATACTGAATCCTACAGCTTCCCTTTTTTCGTTAAATAAATATTGGTTTACTCGCTAAAAAGGAGAATTCATTCTGTTGTTTTTCAGATGTTGAATTTAGATCATTACTAACAAAAATATTGGCTTATGAAGAAAATGATAATCCCCTCGATTGCGCTTGCTGTTTTGACGGCATGCAACGAAAGGGAACCTCTGATGGAAAAACCAAATATATTGATTATTTACGTTGACGATCTGGGGTACGGAGATATTGGCGTCAATGGGGCTATCGGCGTTCAAACTCCAAATACAGATCGCTTGGCGAAAAATGGGGTCAATTTTACTGATGCGCATTGCTCTGCAGCTACTTGTACTCCGTCTCGTTTTTCACTACTCACTGGAAGCTATGCTTTCCGCAATAATGCTGCAATCCTGCCAGGCGATGCTCCATTGATTATCAATCCGGATAAAGGGACATTGCCATCCATGTTACAAAGGGTTGGCTACAAAACTGGTGTTGTGGGCAAATGGCATCTTGGAATGGGTAGGGGTAAAGTCGACTGGAATACAGAAATTACACCAGGTCCGCGGGAAGTAGGGTTCGATTATAGTTTTGTAATACCTGCAACTCCTGACCGTGTTCCATGTGTTTTTGTTGAAAATGGAAGAGTCGCTGGGCTAGTGAGCGACGACCCCCTGGAAGTAAATTACGAACGTGACTTGGGGGATTTTCCTGTTGGGACTGAACACTCGGAATTGTTAAAGATGAAAGCCGATTTACAACACAGTGGCTCAATCATAAATGGTGTAAGTAGAATAGGTTATATGAAGGGCGCCAAAAACGCGCTGTGGATCGATGAGGATTTTTCTGAGTTATTGACAAGGAAAGCCCAAACATTCATAGAAGAGAATCGTAACCAATCCTTTTTTCTGTATTTCGCGCTTCATGACATTCATGTGCCACGAATGCCAAACGAACAATTTGTAGGTAAAAGTACAATGGGGCGACGAGGTGATGCTATCGCTGAAATGGACTGGTGTGTTGGTCAAGTAATGAACACTCTGAAAGAACTTGGAATTGAGGATAATACACTTGTTATTTTTTCAAGTGACAACGGTCCTGTACTTAATGATGGGTATGATGACAATGCGGCTGAACTCCTCGGCAGTCATCAACCAGGTGGCCCATTTAAGGGAGGAAAATACAGTGCCTTCGAGGCTGGGACTCGAATGCCGACTATTGTCTATTGGCCGGATGTTGTAAAGCCAGGTGTGAGCAATGCATTGCTATCGCAGGTTGACTTGTACGCATCAATAGCCCGTTTGGTCGATCAGAAACTTGGAAAGGACGAGGCTCCGGATAGTTTTGACTTGCTTGATGCTTGGTTGGGCAAGACGAGAACGGGCAGAAAAACCATGCTTGAGGAGGCATTTACACTATCAGTACGGCAGGGAGACTGGAAGTACATCAATCCACAGGAGAACCCAACACCCGATTGGATGAAAAATAAGGATGTCGCTAGCGGACTTGCAGATTCTGTGCAACTTTATAACCTAAAAGAAGACGTTTTCGAGCAGAATAATATAGCATTGGAGAATCCGGACAAAGTTGCTGAGATGCAGCAGTTGCTGAGTGAAATCATAAAAAGTAATACACGACCAGATTAATTTATTGAAATGAAGAAAGAACGGTTATATTCCCCAAAAAAGCAGTTTGTGCTTTTGGGGACTTTGTTTATATTCCCTTTCGCAACCAACGCACAATTTTCAGACGACATTCAATCTGAAAAGCCAAATATTCTTTGGATAACAATTGAAGACACATCGCCTCAATTTATTGGAGTTTATGGAAATGACGAAGTGAAGACTCCGGTAATGGATAATTTCGCTAAGAGAGGGGTGAGACTGACTAACGCATACGCAACTGCAACTGTTTGTGCTCCAAGTCGAAGCACGATTATAACAGGTTGTTCCACCGAGGTTGTGGGGACAGGTAATCATCGTAGTAAGTATCCTATTCCCCCGTTTATTAAAGGTTTTCCATATTATTTGAAGCAATTAGGATATTACACATCCAACAATGTAAAAACAGATTATAATATTGCTGATGAAAAAGATTTTGTCAACATAGCTTGGGATGAAAGTTCGAATTCTGCAGGTTGGTGGAATAGAAAAAACGACCAACCTTTTTTTTCAGTATTTAATCTGATGGATAGTCATCAGTCCAGAACGATGACCAATTCTTACAGTTGGTACGTAGAAAACATACTAGATAAATTGGATAAAGAGGATAGAACATCTCCAAATGATATATCCATACCCCCTTTTTACCGCGATACACCTGAGATGCGGAAATACTTTTCGAGGGTACACAACTCAATAAAAAGGACAGATATTGAGATAGGAGAGATACTTGAGCGACTGAGGCAGGAGGGGCTTGCTGAAAACACGATCGTGTTTATTTTTGCCGATCATGGCGAGGGTATTCCAAAGGGCAAGACAGTTGCAAATGGATTGGGATATCACGTACCGTTTTTCGTTTATTTCCCTGAAAAATACAAGAATCTTTCACCTTGGCCAATCGGCGGGGTGACTCCTGAATTAATCAGTTTTGAAGACCTAGCTCCAACTATGTTGAGTTTGGCAGGTGCAAATATTCCTGAGTATATGAAAGGTAGGCCATTTCTTGGAAATAGTCGAAAAAATCCGCAAAAGTATGTTTACGCTTCACGGAACCGAATTGATGATGGCCCGGATCTTTGCCGTTCGGTGATGGACGGGAAATATGTTTATACACGCGTGTTTTTCCCTCAGTTACCGATGGTAAAGTTTCAGAAATATGCAGATGTTGCAGACATTTCCATTGCAATCAGAAGAGATCATGCTGCGGGTTTGCTCAATTCGGTCCAAGCTGAACTAATTAACCCAGTTCGTCCGGTAGAGTATTTATTTGATATTGAAAATGATCCGTGGGAGATAAATAACCTTGCTAGTGATAAACGGCATCGTCGCAAATTGTTGGAACTTAGAAAAGCGATGGAGAAGCGCGTTGTGGATATCAGAGACGTCTTGTTTATGCCTGAAGGTGAGATGGTTCGGCAGATGGAGGCTATGACTCCCTGGGAAATGAGGATGGACAAAAAGAATTATGACCTTGTTAAAATATTGAAAGTTGCTGAATTGGTAGGAGAAGGAACATCTGTACTGGATACACAATTCAGATATTTAAGGGATAATGATGTTATTGTCCGCTATTGGGCTGGTGTTGGCCTTGATGCACAGGGCGACAATGTTATAGGCAAAAAGGATGAAATACTTGCAGCGATGAGAGATGACTCTTCTCCGTCGATCAGGATTATCATGGCTGGTATTGCCTGGAAACTTTTCGGGTTACAGGAAGCCAAAGCGGTACTTGAAGAAAACGCTCTCGGTGCTGATCCTTACTTGGCATTTCAATCATTATCGACTATTCAGTATATGTACGAGAAGGGGAAGCCTTTTATTCCGGTATTAACAGAAGTAATAGCAAAATATAAAAATGCAAAAGATGAAATGCCATATGTCGTTGTTAAAACCGCAGAGGTAATCCTTCATTTTATTGATGGGAGAGAATTATCGTATTAATTTTGATTCCCGTTAAGATAAAAGTGAAGAAAGTCGGAGTACACACGAAATTGTAAATAAAATTCTATTGCATCGCATTCTTTAATCAATATTAATTATTATGGACACGGTAAAGATATGATTTTCCCGTGTTTTCTGGAGGCGAAATAAGTCGTTCCCAAATGCCTAGCAGTTTTGAAAGTACTTGAAATATTGATTGAAAAGCGGCTTCATACCTGGCAACGACTGGTTTGACGTATCACAAATAATGACCATGAAGCCATTTTAAGAGAATTGGGTCAAGACCTGAGTCTGGATTAGTGACTCGAGTAGTGTTTTGGAAAATATTGGGGCAGCGTTTTCGTTTCTTTTCAAACAAAATTACTAGGGCCTGTAACGAAAAATCTGAGCGCTGACGATCCTTTAAAATGTTGTACCCTTTGGACGTAACCTTGGTGTGAGTTATAATTACGGGAGATTTATGTGAAAATATTACAATGGAAAGATTTGCTTAAGGAATTCAACTAATATCCGAAATCGCAACTCCGTTTTTGAGCATTTGAATATTTAAAACGTCCTGTTACCGGTTTCGAGATGTAAGAAATTTTGGATACTAATCTTGGTTTGAATGCCGTACTTCGCAACTGGGGGCGCTTTTAGCTTGGCAATTATATTAAGTGGTGTACATAGACAGTGAGTTCAAAAGTGTAGAGGAAGGATGTCAGTCGTTTGCTTTCTCGTTAAGTGTCTGAATTTTTGAATGTAGACCTTTTTACCATGAATATCAAAACAAAGGACAAAATTCTTCTATTAGCTGATGCTGTGCTAGGATTCAAAAGTTTGGGTGAAGTGGTCAACATAGTCGTTGGGGTTGAATATTTTCTTTATAATTTAAAGAGCGTTAAAATCACATGAATTCTGGGCTAGTGACAACACCGACCCATACGAACGTTTGTTAATTCAATGGGGAACAAATTATATTTATCCGCCCATTGCCACGGCTGCTCATGTTACAAAATCTCCAAACCATCAAACCGGCAGGGAATCCTCTCTGAAGTTTAGGTTTGATGTTGCTATTGGCGGCAGGTTAGGATTGGAATTACATCCCGACGATTTGGAGGATGATGAAATTATTTTTGCGAAAGAAGCCATTGAAAATTATAAACTCATCCGTCCGATTATTCAGTTTGGAGATTTATATCGATTACAGTCTCCGTATGATTCAGATGGCTATATGGCAATTAGTTATGTTTCTGAAGATAAAGAAAAGTCAGTGTTGATGGTTTACAGTCAGACCCATCATAGAAGAGAAGAGCGCAATTTTTTGAGAATGAAAGGTTTAGACGAAAACGCGATGTATTTAGTTAGGGAAATTAATTGCACTAGAAAAAACAGCTCAATTAGTTTTAATAACGAAGTAGTATCAGGGAGTGTGCTTATGAATGTTGGGTTTAAAGTCGATTTGAGAATGCCTCAGGAAAGTGCAGTTTTTCAATTTCAAGTTGTATCGCGATTTTGAAGAAAAGTCTTCATGATGATAGTAATCCTAAGTATCTAATCTTTGGTCGTTACAAATTTCAAATTCATTTACAATCTGATTCAAATCGATATTGAGAATTGATTCTAATATTTTTGCTCTCTTCTTATGCATTATGTGGGTTCGGGCTGTCTCACGAGATAGGTTTCAATGAGTTTTTTTGCTAACTATCAGTTAGTTACACCGATGTATGGAGCAATGTTTTTTTGATTGTTTCTAAAATGTACTGTACCGTTTTGAATATTAGTATGCAAATCACTTTCAAGTTAGTTCTTAAAAGCTTTTTAGGGAAATAGTTCATTTTACCGGAGTGATTCTTTTTTATTTGATGAAATGTCTAAATTTGGGTTGAAAAATAGTTCCTATGAAGCTAAATAATGAACAGTTATGGTTAGACTTTCAAAGAGGTAATAGTGATGCTTTAACAAAAATATATCACTTGTTTGCTGATGAGCTATTTACGTACGGGCTAAAGATTGTTAACGATGAACAACTGGTAAAGGATTGCATACAGGATGTTTTTGTTAAATTGATTGACAAGAGGAAATCAATTCGATTGACTTCTAATATTCATCTTTACCTTTTTAAATCAATACGAAACAAGTTGTATGAGGAGTGTCGCACTAAAAATAGGAAACAAAGTATATTAAGTCATTCAATTGAATTTTCTAGTTTTGAAGAGAAGCATCCAGAGCAACTAATAATTGAAACAGAGGAGAGGAACGAAATTCAACGCAAGCTAGTGTCAACGTTGAATACAATGACAAATCGTCAAAAGGAAATTATCTATTTAAAATATACCAAAGGATTGAATTACGATGAAATTGCTGAAATTTTAGCGATAGATAAAGCATCTGCAAGAACACTCGTTTATCGAACTCTTAAGAGTTTAAAAAAAGCGTTGCAGGAAAATGCGTTCATTTTTATGCATATTTTTTAAAGTCAATTGAACGCTAAGGTTTCAAAAATACATATTGATATCGGTTAATTTTTTCCAAAATATTAGATGATGGGCCACTACTCAGAATTGCCAAAGGCGGGGATGTTGAGCCATTTTTTTGAATGTTTTTTGATTCTGGAGTAACAGATTCGAAGATCCATTCCCTACGAAACGCAAAGTGTGATTTGAAAAAATCTAAATTTAATGTCTATATTATCATTAAAAGATCATTTATTGTCGATATTTAATTCACTATGAATAGGAAAAAGAAAATTGATTTTCTGACGTTAATGCGGGATGAAGAATTTGTCCGACGGGTAAGGATATGTGAAAATCCTTCAGAATTATTAAATGAATTGATGGAGGAACGTCCAGAGGATCGCGAAACGATACGGTATGCCTTTGAGTTTATCCGGCTCTGTTTATTGGAAAAAAGAAAAATGTATAGTAAGGACTATGATAATATTTTTGAGAAGATTTCGGAGCATTCTGAGCATAAGAGAAACGTCAGCAAGAGAAGAGTCCTTGTTCCATATCTGTGGAAAGCCGCAATTATATTTATTATATTTGCTATTGGTTCCTTATTGATATACTATCAAAATCAAAAAGATCCATTAGAAGAATTAGCAAATAGAGCTGTAACCGGGGGTGACAAGTCCGTTATAGTTCTTTCAGATGGGACAGAGCGAGTATTGGAAAACAATGATTCTTACATAGATTATAATTCGGATGAAAAAGGAATAATAATAACATCTAAAGGAAGAGACGAAGAGAAGATAGAGAATAAATTAGATAATCATAAATCTTCATTGAATCAGGTTGTTGTACCATATGGACAGCAACAAACAATATTTCTTAGTGATGAGACGGTTGTTCGGCTGAATTCAGGGAGCAGGCTTATTTTTCCAGCGTTTTTTTCAGGGAAGACAAGGGAAGTGTATCTAGTAGGGGAAGCCTACTTTGAAGTGCATCGGAATGATGCAGTTCCTTTTCTTGTCAAAACGGATCATATCGACATTAGAGTTTTAGGTACAAAATTTAATGTTTCTGCATATAATGATGAAAGTATGGCATCAACTGTTCTGGTTGAGGGAAAGGTCAATGTCAGTCAAAAGAATAGAATGTTTGCTAATAGTGAATTTACACTTACTCCAGGCGAGGGCTGTTTTTATTCAAAAGCAGATGAGTCATCAGAAGTAAAGAAGGTCAATGTAGATAATTTTATTTTATGGAAAGATGGTCTTTTCTTGTTTGAAGATATGAAATTGATCGATGTTGTTCGATATATTAAAAGATACTATAATATTCCCATTCAGGTTGAGGGTGATCGACTTGCTAATACGTTGATTTCAGGAAAGTTGGTTTTGTCAGAGGATTTGAATGAGGTGATGGAATATCTCTCTAAGACGATAGAAGGTCAATATATTGAGACGGAGGATGGTAGATATAAACTAGTAAACTAATAGTGTTAATTTACAACCTAAAAACGAACTAAAAAATGAAATAGAAGAATTGGAGGTAAAAAGCCAATGGGTGAGCCAACACCCATTGGCAGGAAAAGATCAAATTGAGTTGCTAATTTAATCAGGACAAATTTATGAAAAAAACAATAACAACCGCGACGGAGTATCTACTTTAGATACATTAAAAGGTCATCATTAATAAAGGAACTAGAAGATTTGTTGTTAATGATGATGACTATGTGAGTATCAATTTATTCTCAATCATTAAAATTGACCCTCGAAATAGAAGAGGTGTCTTGTCTTGGAGGCGGTTTATAGGATATAAGAAAACGGCGGATTTGTGTTTTTCTATAAATATAAAGTGGTAGATCGTAAGAGATGAATGGATTTAGCGACTGAAGATCAGGCAATTGAAGCATCTGTAGAGGCAGTTGTTCAAAGATTCCGGGATACACTATGAGATATTAAAGAAGCAGATAATTCTGCCACCGACCGAAGTATCCCGGCTCGAGTCCCGAGGAGGATTGAAGTAAACTCCGAACAGCCGAAATAGGTTACTATAGACATTGTCCCGGAAAGTGATGGATGCAACCGGAGAACCAATCCTGGTGCGACAATTAGTCTTTAGGTTCAACCAAAGGTATGATTGCAGATATTGACGATAATTATATTAGAAGTTTCTGTAGATGCGTAGGTGCTTGTATTTTTAATTCGTTGGTTGTTCTTCAGAAGAGGTGTGGCAGGCAAACAAACCAATTTCAAAATAGTTTTAAGGTAGACTATAGTTTGTATTGATTGGAACGTAATTGAAGGTTCAGTCCATCAAAAATCGAAGATACTGTTGGTGACATTTCCCGAGCTACCAACGATCTGCTACAGGAAATGAATGTTCCTGATATGGCAAGTCTTTAGCGCGGTTAATTAACGGTGGTTAGGTTCAGATTGTAGTAAGCATCAAGCGGTGTTTAATCTGAATTAGGACAATTAAATTGGTTTATATACTTCTTTATTTGATCTATTCTTTAGAATTATTTACAAATAGCTTGATCTGGATTATTTTATTACAAATGGATGTGAAATAAAGTTGTGGAAAATAATTCTACCTTCTCTCAATTATTTTTTTGGTTCAAATTCAGTTAAATAGACGAACTTTTAATATTCAAATGTTTTAATTGGTAATAAAATGAAAAGAATAATTATGGTATTTGGGATTTTGTTTTTTGCAATAAATGCTAGTTTTTCCCAAGATACCGAATTTAAATGGCATCCTGGTCTATATCAACTTTCAATGAAAGCCGGGAAAATCAGTTCAAAGGATATTTATCCTGAGTTTCGGGGAGTTCAAATTGTATATCCATGGAATGAACTCGAACCGGAGCAGGGGAAATACGATTTTTCATCAATCCGTTCCGACATCAACGCACTTGAGAAACTCAATAAGATGTTGGTTATTCAGGTTCAGTTTAAATCGTTCAAACCGGGAATGAAAAGAGTTCCAGACTATATATCCGGCCCAGAATATGGCGGAGGTGTTTACGAAACAGATAAAGGTGCTTTCGATCCGGTACACTGGAATCCTAAAGTTCAAAACCGGGTGAAAGCGCTGATATATGAATTAGCGAAAGAGTTTGATGAAAACCCGAACGTCGAAGCGATTAACTTGCCGGAATGTGTACCTGGGCCACCTAAAGGGTTTGAACGGAAGCTGAAAATGGATTATGAAGTGAAATTTAACAAATCCCTACCTGCAAATATCGAGCGATTTGATCTAAAGGTCTATACTGGTGTAATTAAATCATACATGAGGGCTCTGAAGGATGCCTTTCATCATACGGTAGCAATACAATACATCAACTGGACTTCTGTTGATGAGTTGATGTCATACGCTGAGGAAATTAGTGTTGGAGTTGGCGGACCAGATCTCCTTCCCCGGCATGAAGCCCTTCGGAAAGTGGCCTATCATTTCTACTCTAAGCTTTCTGGGATAGTACCGCTGGGGACTGCAATCCAACACGGAAACTACAGCCCCAAAGGCCAAGAGATAGACGTGCGTGAGATCTATGATTTCGGACGAAACTATCTCAAGCTAAACTATATGTTTTGGGACATGAATAGACCCCCTTTCGATAAGCAAGTTCTGGAAATGATTCGTGATCGGGATTTTCCCAAGGGGGTTGAAGGAGGTTTGAATCCAGCGATACCTTCAGGATTATTAAAGTGAAAAAGGGTAACCAAATAAAATTAAGGATACGAAGAAGAATGAGCTATTTTAAAAAAGAATTTTCAAAAGTTTCGCACAGGCAGTTTCTGGCTTGGAGCGTTCTGATGATCTCCGGTCTGTCGGTCGTGGGTCTGTCGCTGGCCGACATGGTCACCTTCCAACCAAGGCATTATGAACAGAGCGGCAAGGTTCACGGGCAAATTCCGCTCAGCTCCGCCAACTTTGCGCGGCCGCCCGTGCAAAACCAGGTGTCCGTCTGGTGGCACTGGATGAACGGCAACATCACCAAAGAGGGGATCACCAAAGACCTCGAGGCCATGAAGCTGCAGGGCATCAACGGCTCGACGATCCTGAATGTCCACCGGGGGGACATCGGCGAGGTGGACTGCCCCAAGGTTCACTTTGGCTCCCCGGAGTGGTTTGACATGTTCAAGTTTGCCCTGGCCGAGGCCAACCGCCTCGGAATGACCATCGGCACGGCCAACTGCGACGGCTGGAGCGAGAGCGGCGGTCCTTGGATCACGCCGGAGAAGTCGATGAAACAGACCGTCTGGCGCAAGACCTACATCGAGGGCGGCGGAGCGCGGACCGTTACGCTGAAGCGGCCAATCGGGATCCAAGACTACTATCAGGATGCCTGCGTGGTGGCGTATCTGTCGGGCAAGGCTAACTCCTTCGTCCGGGCGAACCCCGCCGTCACCTACGCGAAGAAGGGCAAGACGGAGGCCATCACAGATGGCAATCCCTTCAGCACCGTGCCGCTGAAGAGCCAGGATCCGATATGGATTCGATTCGCGCAGGCCTTCACGGCCGACGAACTGAATGTCGCGCTTTATGACATGCGCTGGTTGAACACCGTGCCGCTGAAGATTGCGATCGAAGCGTCGGATGACGGCGAACATTTCCGGCCTGTGGCCGAGCTCGTGCTCAAGCAGCAAAACGAGCTGGTTAAGCTGGCGTTTCCCCTCACGACGGCCAAGACGTTCCGCCTGATCGTCGACAAGGATGTGAGCATCGGGGAAATGGCCCTCCTGCGTCACGGCGAACGCAACACGTTCGAGGAAGGCGTGGCCCAGTTCATCGTGAAGTCGGTTTCCTCCCGGCCGCTGAAAGTCGATAATTTCTGGGCCATCGATCCGGAGCCGCCGGCCGGCAGCGTCATCCTCAGTCCCGCGGACGTGATCAATCTGACGGGGCAAATGGATGCCGACGGAACCTTGCGCTGGGATGCTCCACCGGGTGACTGGACGGTGGTCCGCTTCGGCTACACCACCACCGGCTTTCGCAACCATCCCGCCTCGCCGCAGGGGGTCGGCCTCGAATGCGACAAGATGGATCCCACCGCGCTCGACCTTCACTTTCGCAGCTACCCGCAAAAGCTGATCGACCTGGCCGGGTCATACAAGGGAACCACGTTCAAGTATTTTCTCGTCGATAGCTGGGAATGCCACGCACAGAATTGGACGGCAAATTTCCCCCGCGAGTTCGAGCGGCGCCGCGGCTATAGCATCATTCCCTGGATTCCCGTGCTGTGCGGCGAAGTCATCGAAAGCACGCGGTCCACGGAGGCGTTTCTGCACGACTTCAGGATGACCACCAGCGACCTGATCATGGACTATTATTTCAAGCATCTGGCCGACCTCTGTCACGAGCAGGGGATGCAGCTCTACTCGGAGGGGATTTATGGCACGGGCGTCACCCCGCCGGTCGACGTCCTGAAGACCTACAAATATTGCGATGTGCCGATGACGGAGTTCTGGGCGGACATCAACGGGCACCATTGGCCCACCCGGACGGCCCCGCGCAGCAAGCTGAACTCGGTCGGACCGGAGCACAGCGCGTTGCTCTACGACAAACTGCTCGTGGCGGCGGAGGCCTACACCAGCGTGGCGATCTACAGCGACTCGCCGATCGACCTGAAGCTCTTTGGTGATTGCGCGTTCACCAGCGGGGTCAACGCGATGTTCCTGCACAGCTACACGCACCAGCCGATCGAGAAGAAGCCGGGACTCACGCTCGGGATCTACGGGCAGACCTTCAACCGACACAACACCTGGTTCGCCCACGGCCGGAGCTTCTTCGATCAGCAGGCGCGGGTCCAATACCTCCTGCAACGGGGCACCCGCAGGTCGGACGTGCTGGTGTATCTGGGTGACCGGATGCCTTCGGTGGAGTATCAGGCGGAGGAGCTCGCGCAGGTGCTGCCCCCGAATGCGAAATTCAACTACTGCAACGCCGAGGTGTTCCTCGAAAGACTGACGGTGCACGACGGGGAGATCCTGCTCGATGGCAAACATCCGTTCCAATACTTGGTGGTTCGCGACACGGCGCTGAACATCGAAACGGCGAGAAAGGTGGAGGCCTTGGTGAAGGACGGCGCGGTGGTCTTTGCCCCCAAACCGAAGGTCACGCTGTCCCTCAAGGACTTTGACGTCAACAACGCCGAGTTGCGCGCGATCGCGGACCGCGTGTGGGGGGCGGAATCCGGTGGTTCCGCCCGTGCTCACGCCCATGGCAAGGGCCGGGTCGTCTGGAATCTGAGCGAAATCGAAAAGATCTACGCGCCCGATTTCGAAGTGAAGTGCATCGATCCGAACTCCCTCATGCATCTGCACAAGCATGACCACGGTGTGGACATCTACTACCTCGTCAACCCCAACAATGTTTCCTCTGTTTCTTTTGAGGCGCGCTTTCGTGTCAGCGGCAAGACGCCGGCGATCTGGGATCCACTGGACGGGAAAATCCATTCTCTGGCGGTCTATTCCCGGGACGGGCAATACACCGCACTTCCGCTCACGCTGCGCGCGAAACAATCCGTGTTCATTGTCTTCACCGACGAGGCGCCACGGTCGCATTTTACGACCGTAAAATCGCGGGACGGGACGCTGCTCTTTCCGGCCGCCGACGAATCGAGCGTGACGGCATTACCGTTCGCCCGTTTTGAGGCGGATGGCCGGGTGACGATCCAGGGCGGTCGAAGTGGAGACTACATTTTCCTCTCGGACGCCGGAAAGACCTGCGCGGTTGCGATGAAGCCTGCCGAGGTGATGACGCTTTCCGAGGCCGAAGGCACGATCACATTTGCCAACGAACCGGAGTTGGGCGCGCAGCCGCTGGGCAAGTTCATCTCGTTCACGGAGTCCTCCAATCCATTGGTCAGATACTACTCTGGCGATGCCACCTATCGGATGAGTGTCACCCTGCCGCCGGCCTTTGTGGACGAAGCCAGGACCGTTTCCCTGCAACTGGAGCAGTTCGGTTCGACCGCCGCCATTGATGTGAATGGACGCTCTGTCGCGACCATCTGGGATCCGACGGAGAAGGTCGACATCACCGACTGCGTCAAAGCGGGCGTCAACGACCTGACGATCATGGTGACCAACCCGTGGCGGAACCGGCTCATCGGCGACAAGGTGAAATCGCGCGGCGACAAGGATCTCTGGACCACCTCCCCCATGATCATCAAGCGCGACCCAGTTCCGGCGATCTCCAAAGATGCCGAGCTGTTTCCCGCTGGCATAAGTGAGCCGATCAAGATCTTCAGTGAGCACCCGATGGTGCTGGTGGCGCTTTGAACTTAAATAGTATCACTGGAGAGAAGAGTGTTTTTTATTATAGATTGGGTACTGCTGTAATAGAAAATAAACACGCAGTTTGTGACTTTATGTGAACAGGTTTGTATATCTTCTTATTTGGATTAAACTTAAGAATAGAGATGATAGCTAATTTTTTTTAGAGAAAATTTCAAAATTATAGAAATTGAGTAGCATGAGAAATGTAGAAAAAAATATTATGTCCCGCAGAAGGTTCATAAGCAGGAGTAGTCTGTTGTTTTCTGGTATTGCGATAACAGGATCTGCAATAGGTAATATCGGCGAATTCGAAAAATTGACGGGTAGATCTCAATCCGATGAGCTACCTCCTTATATTATTGAAAATGACCTAGTGGATGACCCGCTTCTTAAATTGGGGATTTTGAATGCCAGACATTATACTAAAGGTGACGGAATAACAGATGATTCGAAAGGCTTTAAAAGGGCACTTCAGGATATATATCAATACAAATTGGCTCTATATATTCCAGGTGGAACTTATCTCGTCTCCGAAACTCTGGATTGTCGAGTGGAGCTATTCCCTGAAGGCCTGAATTTCAGGCCGAGAAAGGGGTACGTGATTTTAGGGGATCCGGCAAACCGCCCGACAATTAAACTCGCCGACCATGCCAACGCTTTTCAGAATCCAGATACTCCAAAATCTGTATTGAAAATCTGGGTCGATCATCCTGAAAGAGGGGAGGTAGGAGCTTGGTTGATGGACAGTGGTGGGGTGTCATCTATTCGGATAGATTGTGGGAAGGGCAATCCCGGAGCCATAGGTTTTAATTGTTGGGGTGCCCAGGCTCAGTTCGTCGAAAATATTACAGTCAACGCCCATGGAGCCTTTGCAGGCATAAAGGATGTGATTGGTAATGCTGGTTATATGTCTAATATTGAAGTGTTCGGTGGGAGATATGGAATTTGGGCACAAAAGGGTCAATCGGGAGCGATCAACGGCTTAACGTTAATTGGACAGGAAACTGCGTCAATCCGAAATGACCTTTTTTGGCCCTTAACAATCACCGGGTTTAAGATTGAAAAGGAGAGTGGCCCTGCAATAGAGATTAACGACACTTTTGGTCAGACCTTTAATGGGCATCTTAGTCTTGTTGATGGCACTATTTCACTTACGAAGAAATCAAATGTTGTTATTAATACAGACAATTCTAATGGGAATAGGGGAAGAAATGTTTATATGAGGGATGCGTACATCAGGAACGCCGACACTATAATTCAGAATTTTGGGAAAAAAAGTGTTCCAGCCTTAAATAGTAAATGGACCCATGTAGTAGAGTACGCTTATGCATGCAAAGATGGAGTGATCCAGATAAACGGAAAAAATCAGATTGACGAAGTAATCAAACTTGACAGCGCCAATCCCCCTGAAAAACTTCTGTCCTATCACAATTTAAAAGAGCGCGAGATACCATTTGGCCTTGACTCTGATACTGTTTGCATCACAGATGAGACTATATTGGGAGTTCATGCAGCCAAAGGAGATGGGGTGGAAGATGATACAGAATCGTTTAGATATGCAATTAGTAAATACCCAAAGATATTTATACCTAAAGGCACTTTCAGATTGACAGGTACAATTTCCTTGAAAAAAGAGACGATTTTATTCGGTATCTCGACTTCCCTTTCAGTGCTGAAACCTGAAGTTGACCAATGGAATGTTCAAAGCCAAAGTGCGGTAATTACAACACCTAATGATAAGGATGCCAGCTGTGGTCTATCTCAGTTTTCCATCAAACCGTCCACTAAAAAACCAGATTGGGCTGGAGCCTATCCAATGATCGACTGGAGAGCAGGACGTCATTCTTTTGTGAAAAATGTTTTCCCAAACACCGACCTATTTGATTATACTCCCAATGGTCCAATTATTTTAATTTCTGAAAATGGCGGCGGTAGATGGTATGGCTTTGATGGTGGTTCCGATCCGTTTATAAAAGATCAATATCGGTTTAAAGATAAATACGTGCATCTTCTGGTGACCGGCACCCATGAACCTTTGGTTATTTATTCTCATTGTTCAATTCACGGTTTGATGAAGTGTTACAATAGAATTGAGAAGTCGAAAAACATTGAACTTTATGGTGGTATGGATGAGGTCGGGATTGAAACAGGTACATATATGAAAATAGAAGATAGCTCAAATATCTTGATTTCAGGACACGGTGGACATTTATTAAAAGATGTCGAAGGTTCACCGGTACCTAATTATGAGTTATTGGGATGTACAAATATCACAATGAGTATAATAAGTTCTAACTATCTTGGGTCAAAAGACAAATCCGGGGAGAAATGGTACCGAATAAAAGATGAGAGGGGAGTTATTGCAGGAGATAAAAGTGTATCATATTATAGGCTCGGCGACGGATACTGCAGGAGGTGATGTAGCTATAATTTCCTAAACTATAATACAAAATTGAAATAAAATTGAAAACATGAAAAGATCAAAAATTCAAGGATCGAATAAATGCTCAAATTCTTGTAGATTCCAATTGCAGCATTTTTCAATAATAATTATTTGCTTGTTTTTAAACGTAGCTGCACAAGGGCAAATAGCAACTAAAAATGGACAGGAAATAAAGAGCCCTCTAATTGAGGGTGAAAAGTGGTGGGGAGGATTCAGCGTTGAGGGTACGGAAATGCCCTTTTCAAAAACAAACCCGCATGAAGTTGATTTAAGGAATGATACGAAAGGAAACCAGGGACAGCCATTTTTTGTAAGTAATATGGGACGATATATCTGGTGTGAAGATCCGTTTTCTCTTAAAATAGAAAATAACCAATTAGTGGCTGTTTCCAGCTTAGGTGATATTGAGTTAGGGCAAGCTGGAAGTACCATGAAAGATGCATTCTTATATGCAGGGAAAAAGTTCTTTCCCACGAATGGCCAGATTCCCGACACCTTACTTTTTGTTCGTCCTCAGTATAATACATGGATTGAACTGGTGTATAATCAAAACCAGAAAGATATTTTGAAGTATGCACAGAACATTATTGACAATGATTTTCCGATTGGAGTTTTGATGGTCGATGACAACTGGCAGATTGATTATGGAAATTGGGAGTTTAACCCGGAGAAATTTAGCAATCCTAAAGCGATGTGTGATCAGTTGCACCAAATGGGTTTCAAGATAATGTTATGGGTGTGTCCTTTTGTTAGTCCGGATAGCGAAATATTCCGGGATTTGGAGGAAAAGAAGTTCCTTATCATGAAGTC
The DNA here is from genome assembly GCF_059705485.1 of Gaoshiqia sp. US2. Classification (NCBI taxonomy): domain Bacteria; kingdom Pseudomonadati; phylum Bacteroidota; class Bacteroidia; order Marinilabiliales; family Prolixibacteraceae; genus Gaoshiqia; species Gaoshiqia sp. US2. The sequence goes on from NZ_AP048550.1 coordinate 873,412, forward strand.
AGATCGGCCAGATGAGCCTGTAATGGCAAAATGGTGGAACGGTTATTCGGCGGTGCTCGATTTGTCAAATCCTGGCGCAATGGAGTGGTTTAAAGATAGGTTACATTGGCTACAAACTGAATATGGGATTGACGGATTCAAACTTGATGCAGGAGACGCAAGGAATTACGTTAACGTAGAATCCTTTCAGACATTAAATGCTAACGTACATTCTGAACTCTATGCAAAGGTCGGTCTTGACTTTGCGTTCAATGAATATCGCGCATGCTGGAAAATGGCAGGACAACCTTTGGTTCAACGCTTGCGGGATAAGGCCTATTCTTGGAGTGCAGTTCGACAGTTAATACCTGATATGATGGCATTAAGTATGATGGGATATGCTTATGGGTGCCCTGATTTAATAGGAGGGGGAGAAGCCGGAGGTTTTGCCGATAATCCTGAAATTGATCAGGATCTGATTATTCGATCTGCGCAGGTACATGCATTGATGCCAATGATGCAGTTTTCCGTTGCTCCTTGGAGAATACTTGATGCAGAACATCTTGATGCAGCTAGAAAAGCGGCAAACCTTCATGTCCGGTTTAGCGAGTTAATTCTGGAATTGGCTAAGAGATCTTCGGAGACAGGAGAGCCAATCGTTCGGCCAATGGAATATAACTTCCCTCATCAAGGTTTTTCTGAAATTAAGGACCAGTTTATGTTGGGTGAGAATATTCTCGTTGCCCCAATGGTCGAAAGTGGCCGTCTTAAACGGGAAGTGGTCCTGCCTCGGGGAACTTGGGCCGATGATTTGGGGAACAAATACAAGGGGGGAAAAACGATTACAGTAGAAGTACCTATTGACCGAGTACCCTATTTCAAAATGATCAAATAGAAAATGAATTATTGAAGCGCAAAATATTGTTAATGTGAAACTTATAAGTATTTGTTTGTCGTTAGTATTGGTATTTCCCTCGATCCTTGTTGCTCAAAAGACAGAGACTATTTACTTGACCGGCACAGGGGCGGAAAATACAGTGAACTGGGATTTCTATTGTTCGGCAGGAATGAATAGTGGAAAGTGGACAACTATTGCAGTTCCATCTTGTTGGGAGCAGCAAGGGTTTGGTAGTTATAACTATGGACTTGATAAGTTCGAGAACCGATTAAATGAAACAGGTAAATACCAGTATAGGTTTGAAGTACTTCGAGAATGGTCGAGTAAAGAGGTTGACCTTATTTTTGATGGAGTCATGACCGATGCTGAAGTAAAGATAAATGGTAAACTTGCCGGCCCTATCCATCAAGGAGCTTTTTATCAATTTAGATATGATGTAACAAACCTGTTAAGACCAGGAGCAAAGAACCTGCTAGAAGTATTTGTTAAAAAGCATTCCGATAACCCATCCGTAAATATGGCCGAAAGATACGCTGATTACTGGGTGTTCGGGGGCATATTTCGCCCAGTGTACCTTGAGGTAAAACCAAAAACAAATATACAAAGGGTGGCTATTGACGCTCGATCCAGTGGAGACTTCCGAGCAGATGTATATATCTCGAATCATCTAAAAGCTAATGTTTTAAAGGTTGTTGTTCAGTCTTTGGATGGCAACGAACAGACTTCATTCGAGAAAAAGATTGATTCGGATAGCATTCGGATTGAAGGACGGATGGACAACCCTAGGATCTGGTCGCCTGAATTTCCGAATTTATACAACGTCACTTTTAATTTGTTAGATAAAAATGGGATTGTCATCCATCAGCATGATGAACGAATCGGATTTCGTACGGTTGAAGTTCGAGAAAGCGATGGAATTTATGTAAATGGGATCCGGATTAAAATGAAAGGGGTCAATCGTCATACATTCCATCCGCTTTATGGTCGAACGTCGTCAAAAGGGTTAAGTATAACAGATGTAAATCTAATGAAAGAAATGAATATGAATGCGGTGCGCATGTCCCATTATCCACCGGATCAACACTTTCTGGATGTATGCGATTCTTTAGGGATGTTTGTATTGGACGAGCTCGCATCATGGCAAAAACCCTCATTGGATGATACCGTCGGTCGAAAGTTGCTGTACGAAATGATTACCCGCGACGTGAATCATCCATCCATTATTTTATGGGATAATGGTAACGAAGGAGGAGAAAACAATAATCTTAATACATATTTTTCAGAGCTAGATATTCAGCGGCGGGCAGTTTTGCATCCTTGGCAAGATTATGACCGGATTAATACCCTTCATTACATCGATTATGGATATTTGGCCAGTGACGGATTTAGCAAACGCAAAATATTTTTTCCAACGGAATTTTTGCACGGACTATATGATGGTGGCCTTGGGGCAGGATTGGATGATTTCTGGTTTAGAATGTGGAACGATCCCTTGTGTGCCGGTGGATTTCTTTGGGCTTTTGCCGATGAAGCTGTTGCACGGACAGATCGGAACGGTGAATTAGACACTGATGGCAACCATGCTCCTGATGGAATTTTTGGCCCCTATAAAGAAAAAGAAGGAAGTTTTTTTACGATAAAAGAAGTCTGGGCGCCGATTTACTTTGAGAAGCGGTACATCACCTCTGAATTTAATGGGAAATTTCGAATTGAAAACAGGTATCTGTTCACCAATCTTGATCAATGTGCCTTTGTTGCTAATTGGATGAATTTCTCAAACCCGAATCAACGTGTGGAGGAGAAAGTCGAGAAAACGGAGCATATTGAAATTAATTTGGAGCCTGGCCAAAAAGGATCTTTGACCGTGAGTTTGCCTCCAAATTGGCAGACGTATGATGCCCTTCGAATTGACGCTATTGATAGAAGTGGTCGTCATATTAACACGTGGAGCTGGCCAGTGAAAACCGCAGAAACCAAAGCTAAGGAGATCCTTTCTGAGAAACAAACAGGAAAACCACAACTGACAGAAACCGGGAGCGAGCTAAAAGTGGAAATAGGAGCTCTTAAAATAGATTTTGATAAGACGAACGGGACAATTTTACGGATTCAAAAGGATACTAATTCAATTCCTCTTTCCAACGGTCCTGTTTTCGTTAGTAGCGAGAGAACAGTGAAGAATGTAACCCATCATGTTGGGCAGTCAGGGAATATTGAAATAGATGTGCTTTTTGAGAATGGCGATTCAATAAAGTGGACAATTGATTCAAGTGGGTTTGTTCATTTGGATGTAGTATATGAACCAACAAATAATTGTCAATTTGCAGGCATCACTTTTCAATTCTCGGAAAAGCAAGTTGCAGGAATGAAATGGTTGGGTGACGGACCATACAGAGTCTATAAGAACCGGATGAAAGGTGTTTCGTTTGGATTATGGGAAAAAGCATACAACAATTCAATTACAGGTGAATCTGGTTATGAATACCCTGAATTTAAAGGATATCATTCCAATATTTATTGGGCAAAAATCCAGGGAAAAGGTGTGCCAGGTTTCACTGTCTTCGTAAAGAGTAATGACATTTATCTACGAATGCTAACTCCGGATGAGCCCAAAATTCCGGCGAAAACAGCAATGGTGTATCCATCAGGGGGTATTTCGTTTTTACATGCAATTAGTGGAATAGGCACTAAAATGAAAGAAGCGCAGGAAACAGGGCCACAGTCTATCCCTTATTATTTTCGGAGTTCGCGTATTCATGGTGGAAAGCTAATAATGAGACTAACCTTTTTATTTTAAATTGTGGTTAAACGAAGGGGCTATCCCTGATTTTTTCTGATTTGATACAAAAGATACCAAGCACGTTAAAGTATTGTTTATTATGAGTAATAAGATGTATTTTGTATTTTTATTGATTTGTTTTAGTTTCAGTTTAAATGCTCAAGAATCCCGAAAAGTTGAGCTACTGAACTTCGACTGGCGTTACCAGAGTAATGATGATCAATTCGATCATGTTATTGGATTTGATGATTCTGACTGGCAAATTGTTCAATTGCCCCACGATGCTGGCATCTCAGGGGATTTTGATCGTAACAATTCGGATGCTGGAAACGGTTGGAGACCGCGAGGACAGGGATGGTATAGAAAAACTTTCGCAGTTAATGAAAGCTTTAAAGGTAAAAAAGTTTATATAGAATTCGAAGGTGTTTACCGGGATGCGCGAGTGTGGTGTAATGGCAAATTTGTCGGACAAAATTCGAATGGATATCTTGGTTTTGAGCTGGATATAACTCGGTTTATAAAATTCGGTCAGGAAAATTTGATCGCGGTACATTTTGACAATAGGGAGAAAGAAACTTCCCGATGGTATACTGGTGAAGGAATCTATCGCCACGTTTGGCTTAAATTTGTAAATCCAGTTCATGTTCCTAAAGATGGAACCTATGTAACTACTCCTATTATTAAGCCCGATAAGGCAATTGTTTCAGTACAAACAGAAGTTGTAAATCAATCGAGTTACTTATCAAAGATTACCTTAATATCAGAGATAGTTGATCCTCAAGGAAAACTAGTAAGTTCTTTTAAATCGATTGCGGAAATAGATCCGGGTGAACTTTATAAATATCCTCAGGAAATTGAGGTTCCCAATCCTCAACTTTGGGATTTGAGAAAACCAAACATGTATACACTTGTTTCAAAGGTTCTCGATGGAGAAACGGTTTGTGATGAGTATAAAACAACCTTTGGAATTCGGGAAATCCTCATGACACCGGATCAAGGACTTCTTTTAAATGGGAGAAAGATATTCGCCAAAGGAGGAGATATCCACCATGATCTATTATGTCTGGGGTCTGCAGCCTTTAAACGAGGATACGAGAAACATTTGCAGGAATTGTTGGATATGGGCTGTAATTCAGTCAGATTGAGCCATAATCCACAGGCACCTGTTTTGCTTGATTTATGTGATAAAATGGGAATACTGGTGATCGATGAAGTTTACGATAAATGGACCTCTCAGTATTATGGAGGAGAGGTAGCATTCTCGGAAGTATATAAGCAGGACTTAACCCGATTTATACGTAGAGATCGTAATCATCCCTCTGTCTATATCTGGAGTGTTGGAAATGAAGTATTAAAGCAATTGGGTGTTTGGGATCAGAAATTTGAACGGCCGGAGGATGCATCCGACTTTGGAGTAAAAGTACTCAAAGACTTGGTATCGCACACTCATCAGCTCGACCCTTCCCGAAAAGTTACTTGTGCTTTGTTCCCTTTGCGCGAAACGGGATTCAGAGAATGGAAATTTCAGGGGACTCACGAGGAATTTTTAAAAAAGACACCACCTCCAATGGCATTTCACATGGATGTTGTTAGTTGGAATTACACTGAAAATATGTTTGGGATTGATCATGAGAACTATCCTCAAATGATGTTTATTGGGAGTGAAATCGGGACAAATTTGGGACATAAGAATCGAGAAATACCTTGGTTCGAAATGGATACAAGTTATGTTATCGGGGCCTATTATTGGTCGGCATATGCTTATCTTGGTGAATCGCCTTGGCCCGCTAAGGGCTGGGATAGGGCTTTCTTTGATTTAGGGGAAGAAAAGACACCCATCGGATATATGTTTCAGAGTTTTTTCGATTCTGAGCCAATGGTACATATCATGGTATATGAACAGGATGCAGCTTTATTAAAAGCTTGGGACGAGCAATATCGTGACAAGCGATGGAGTTGGTATCCGATGTCAGATCATTGGAACTGGCAAAAGCACAAAACAGTCAAGATTTCGACTTTTACCAATTGTGAAGAAGTTGAGTTATTTCTCAATAGTAAATCTTTGGGAAAGAAAAGGCTCGTTGATTGCAATAAGAAAATGATGGACTGGGATGTTCCATATGAAGAAGGGGAGTTAAAAGCAGTTGCCTACAGAAACGGTGTAGTTGTCGCCGAACATACGATTAAAACATCGGGCGCCCCTGCGCGAATTGTTCTGGAACCAGACCGGAGTGAGATCAGCGCCGACGGTTTGGATCTTTCGTATATCAAAGTTAAGATTATAGATAAAAAGGGCGTAGTTGTTCCAACCGCTGACAGGTTGGTTGAATTTGAAGTCAGCGGTGCAGGCACGCTGGCTGGTGTTTCCAGTAGCGATGTGAACAGCAACGAGTTGTTTCAGTCAAACACCCGTTCTACCGTTAAGGGTAAATGTTTGTTGGTGGTACGTGCGGGAAGAGAAGGGGGAACTATAAAAATTATCGCGAAGGCGAATGCACTCTCCCCAGCTAATATTGAGATATCAGTATCGAATTAACATTAAATCACATGTTTTAATGAGCAATTAATTAAAAATTAACTGAGGAGGTTATCCAAAAGGTCAACAGAATTTTAAATTAACACTTGAAAGTTCACTCCAGGCAGAACCCCGGGAGATTAGAGCCTCCATTTATCCCCCCAATAAGCCTTTTGACAATGACGATAGAACTGGATATTTTCTTTGCATTTACTGTCTATATGATGAAGAGTTGATCGTTTATTAACAGTGTTTCACAAAAGGCAGAACTAACAAGATTCAGAACGTTTTTATTAGAAGTGTTTTCAATCAATCACCACTTTTTATTTAAAAGTGAAATGAAAACTAAATCCAAATGAACTGTTGTTTTAACCGACGTTATTTCAATAATAAAAATTGAGCTATTGCTAACTAAATAAAATTTCAAAAATGAAAAAAGGACCTCTAAAGGTGTTGGTGTTTTTACTCATAATCGAATTTGTATTCTTTAATGTAAAAGTTTATGGTCAAGCTACCAATTCACATGTAAATCGGATTCTTGGCAAACCCGGAGATGTGGAATGGGTTCAGGACATGCAGGTTATACTTGGTATCGGCCATATGCCAGATAGCAAGATACATATTGACGAGTGGATGCGTGATATGGATTTTGATTTTAACGACTGGTGTATGAGCGGGCAATTGAAATACACCGACACGTTGAAGACATATGGAATCTATTCCTCGGGAGCTCAATACCAGTGGACGTCGTTTTGGGATTCAGAAACTCCATGGATTAAAGGAAAAGAAAGAGAAACGCTGATAGAAAAAGGTGTTGGTATCGATATTCATGGAAAGCAGACGATTGGCGATGTAGTATGGGGGAAACGATACTCAATGTGTCCGTCCCGTCCAGCCTGGAAGAATTTTTTAAATGAAGAAAACCAACGACTTTTACCCTACTACGGTGCCATAAACCTGGATGTATTTCGTCCTTGGAAAGGAGGGCAGGGCTTTTGCCCCGAATGTCAGGAAATATTCCGGGGTTACGTCAAGACGCACTATTCTAAAGAATTAATAAAAGAGATGGGTATCAACGACTTGGTGAAGTTTGATATGATAGAATATATTAAAGATGTCTATAGCGGGAAGGAGACTCCAGAAATGCGGGATGATCCGATTATTAGGGCATATATATTGGCTCAGAACTTGTCCCAGAAAAAGCATATGGAGGACTTTATAAAGGAAATACATATTGCAGAAAAGAAATATGGACGTTCTATCCCGGTGACAGGTAACGCAAAAGGATTGCTTTGGTCGGCTACAAATGATTTTATCCAAAATGAAATTGATGTTACACAAGGATATTTTCGTTATCCTCATTATCATCTGGCCGCGTCAACGATAAAGTTGTATCAAGCAGTTGGAGGGAATAAGAAGCCAGTTTGGTTGCGGGGAGGAATCTATGACCGCATCCCTAATCCGGGGAAACGTTATGGACTTGAAATTCCCTTATATGGCCAGGTGTTTCAGGATCTGGCATATGGAGAAGCATTTGCAAACGGTGCGGTACGTGTCTTCAACCTTACCCATGAGGAAGGAGGTACAATTATGCCGAAAGGTGAATTTCGCAGCCCATTTTATAATCGGTTTATCGATTATTCAAACTTGATCCATGACCACAGGAGTGCTTTTCAAGATCGTGAAAATATCGGGGAAGTTGCATTAATATATCCTTTTAGTACAACTTTATGGGAGAGTCCCGGTGTTTTCGATTTTGGTAATTCGACCACTAGTCAGCGGTTTGATGCGTGGGGTCAGTTTCTTGACGAATCACATATTCCTTATCAGGCCATCGTGTTGGGACATCCCGAATTGCTGCCTGACACTAATCTGTATGATCAGTTGACTCGTTTTCGGGTTGTAATAATTCCAAATGCAGTTTGTTTGACCGAAGAGCAGGCAGCAGCGATTCGTGATTATGTCCGCAATGGAGGCGGTTTGGTGTGGACAGGAGAACTTGGAATCAGAAATGCCAACTATGAGTTGTACAATGACACATTGCTGAGTGATTTGCCTAGACTTCCTTTTGGTTATTACGGCAAAGGGCGTGTAGCAGGACTTTATGAAGACGATTTACGATTTGGCAAGAAGAGAATGGAAAATTTAGAGGTTGAGCACCAAGATTACCATACCATGGAGGTTGCGATGGGATGGGCTGGTAATGGAAGGAGACAAATTGAAACAAATGCCAGCCCAGGGACTCAATTCAATTTTTGGTTGGCCGAAAACCGTCTAAGTGCAAGTCTTCATATGGTAAACTACGATGTAGATCTGACTCACGATTATGTATGCCCACAGCGGGATGTTAGGGTGAAAGTCCGCATGCCGGAAAATTTAAAATCTTTTGACCGGGTCACGCTGGTTTGCCCTGGAGAAGATGATCGGGAACTGAGCTATTCAAAAGAAAACGATTTCGTATTATTCACGATACCAGAGATACGTGTTTGGTCCATGGTTGTGTTTTCATCAGGGGATGAACAAGGTGCAGCGACAGCACTTGCAAATGCAAGGAAACAGATTCGCAAGCATGTTGTCCTCAATGCAGATGTCTCTGATTGGTTAGAAGAATATGAAAGAGTGTTCTCTATATACTCATCAGGCGATTATAGCAGAGCTGTGCGTGATGCAAGAATTCTTGAAAAAGAGGCTTACTTATTAAAGCGTAAATAGCATTTCAAAAAAATACAATGTAAGTAAAATCCTATGAGTGTGGTTGTGCCCGTATCATAGTGATAATTGATTATAACTTGTTATTCAATGTTGACTGCAACGAAAAATGTGTACAGCGTGAAAGACTATTTGTTTAAAAAAAATAATTTATCGATGTCAGCTAAAATTTTGTCGGAGAAAAATATAGTTATTATCGGTGGTACCACCGGTTTGGGGCTGTCTGCCGCTAACGCTTTTATTGAGAATGGAGCCAATATAGTTGTTGTGGGCAGAAATGAAGAAAGTGTGGTTGAAGCGCAATCCCAGCTGGGCAGCAAGGCAAAGGCTATTGTTGGTAATGCAGTGCACCCATCAACGGCCATTAAAGCCATAAAAATTTGCATTAGTAGGTACGGAAGTTTTAGCGGCCTTTATCATGTGGCCGGAGGTAGTGGGCGAAAACTTGGAGATGGTCCGTTGCATGAACTAACCCTCGAAGGCTGGAATAGCACCTTGGAATTGAATCTTACTTCTCTGATGCTATCCAATCAGGCAGCAATTAAACAATTCTTAAAGCAAGGAACACAAGGCACGATTTTAAATATGGGATCTGTTTTAGGTTATTCCCCTTCACCTCAATTTTTTTCAACTCATGCATATGCTGCAGCAAAGTCTGCTATCATTGGCTTCACCAAATCAATCGCGTCATTTTATGCTAAAAATAATATTCGGGTTAATGTGATTGCACCAGCATTGGTAGAAACTCCAATGGCTCGGCGGGCAGCGGAAGATGATATAATCTTGTCATTTATTAAGGCCAAACAGCCTTTGGATGGTGGGCGCATTGGGCACCCGTCTGATTTGGATGGATTGTCTGTTTATTTCATGAGTGATCAGTCGAAATTTACCACAGGGCAGGTTGTCGCTGTTGATGGTGGTTGGACTATTAGTGAAGGACGTCCATAAACCTTTCTTGACTAGTTTGTATAATTCAAAAAGACACAATATGTCAGAAATAGCAATTGGAATAGACTTGGGGGGGACAAGAATAAAAGCAGTAGCCATTGACAGGCTCGGAAAGATTTTAGTTCACTATTATCATCCCACAAATGACAATGATGGTGCCACGTGGAGGAATGCCATTAACCTAGCTGTTCAACAGATTAAAAGTAAGCTTCAAGTTACGAATCTAGTTGTCGGCATTTCAGCGCCTGGAATACCTAATGGAGGCAATTCGGCAATTTCTTTTATGCCAGGTCGTTTGAGTGGTCTGGAGAATTTCAATTGGTCTGAGTTTTTGCAAGTCCAGACTTTTGTTTTAAATGATGCCATTTCTGCAATGCTGGCAGAGACCAGATTTGGAGTAGCAAAAAATATATGCAATGTGATTATGTTGACACTGGGAACAGGTGTCGGAGGAGCCATCCAAATAGAGGGAAAACCTTACCAAGGAGCTTTTAACAAAGCTGGGCATATTGGTCATATGGTTATTGATAGTGGTGGTGATGTTGATGTAACTGGAATGCCTGGTAGTCTGGAAGATGCCATCGGAAATTGTACTATTGAGAGGAGGACTTTCGGGAAGTTCAGTTCGACGCGTAAACTTCTGGATGCATATAATCGAGGAGACCGTTTTGCCGGAGAAGTTTGGAATACTTCTGTGAGAAAATTAGCGATTGGCCTAGCTTCTCTTACGAATATTCTTTCCCCCGAAATGATAATACTTGGTGGTGGTATTACTGAAGCAGGAAGCGACCTGTTTGATCCACTGGAAGAATACATGACCCAATATGAATGGCGTACAGGTGGCAGCAAAGCATTGATTGTGAAGGCTCAATATGGAGATTTGGCGGGAGCTGTAGGAGCGGCTTGCTTTGCAATGGAGAGTAAAATCAGTTAAGATTAAAATTATAAGTAAAACGAAAATGAATATTACAGAAAATTATCTACAGAAATGTGACGAGATTCTGGCGACAGTAAAAGCACAGCAGGAGCAAATTAGACAAACCGCTCAGATTTTTGCAGAGACAATACTGGCGGGAAGAATGGTACATGTTTTCGGGAGTGGACATAGTCGAATTTTGGTTGAGGAAATGTGGCCGCGATACGGTTCCTTCCCCGGGTTTAATCCAATTGTTGAGTTGTCGCTAACTTTTCATAACTTGGTGGTTGGCGCCAACGGACAACGGCAGGCGATGTTTTTGGAAAATGTAAGTGGGTTAGCGGATAGAATTTTGCGGAATTTTGACCTTAAGGAAATTGACACTGCCCTAATAATTTCTTCCAGTGGATGTAATGTGGTTCCAATAGAAATGGCAGAATTGTTTAGAGAGAAAAAAATAAAGGTAGTTTCAATTATTACCAAAGAACATTCCGCAAAATCCATCAGTAAACGTAATGATGGGAAAAAACTAGGGGATTTCTCCGATCTGATTCTGGATACTGGAGCTCCGGTTGGCGATGCCATGGTATATGTTCCTGGATTGGATACACCTGTTTCTCCGGGATCAACAATTGGGGGGGCTCTAATCATAAATTGTATCAAAGCGGAATTAGCGGCGCTATTAACTGCTGCCGGACAGCCTCCCAAGGTTCTAAGTGGAGCGGTGGTGGTAGGAAATGAAAGAGCTGTTTCTTTGTTCGAAAACGCTTACGACGAGCATGCGCATCGCATTGCAAAACTGTATGAAAACGTTGGAAAATCTTCGAGCTAATATAACGTGAGTTTTGGATATAAACAGCTATTAGTTAATAACTTATGATAGTTTAATAGAGATTGTATTTAAAAAAATGGGAGCTTTTAAGTGCAAAACATAAAACAAAGCTCCCATGACAGAAAATTTGGAACTAAAATTAATTGAAATTTTTTGTTGTGCCGATGATTTCTGCCAACAATTTGAGAAAGAAATAGAGCATAAATTAATACCCGTGGTATTGCAAAACAAAAAATCCAAAGTCCCCTGCGGGTTATCAATGAGTGAGATGATGGCCGTTGAAATGTTTTACCATTTACAGGGGAGCAAATGTTTCAAATATTATTACAGGTACTTTGTAGAGGTACACCTGAAAGGCTATTTTCCAGGCTTGCCTTCCTACAACCGTTTTGTCCAACTCAAACCCAGGATGCTGCTATACCTTTTTTGTTTTTTGCTGGCCTGCAGGATGGGGGCAGTTACCGGAACTTATTACATTGATTCGGCCAAACTGGTGGTTTGCCATAACCTGCGGATACATTCGCACAAGGTTTTTAAAGGGCTGGCCAAAAGGGGGAAGACCTCGACAGGTTGGTTTTTTGGCTTGAAACTGCATTTGGCCATCAACCAGTTTGGGGAGATTGTTTCCTTCATTATAACCCCCGGAAATGTGGCGGACAACAACCTTGAATTGGGCGTCAAGCTATGTAAAGGTCTGTGCGGAAAGCTTTTCGGGGACAAAGGCTACATTAGTGAAAAGCTCCGGGAAGCATTGGCAAGACAAGGGCTCCTGTTGATTACAAAAACCAAAAAGAACATGAAAAATAAGTTAATGTTTTTCGAAGACAAGAGGTGGCTGCAAAGCCGGGGGGTGATCGAATCGGTCATCGATCTGCTAAAGCATATCTGTGATATAGAGCATTCAAGACACAGAAGCCCGGTAAATGCGATGGTCAATGTCCTGGCAGGCCTTGCTGCATACTCGTTCCTTGACCATAAACCATCGGTTAAAAATAAGAATATAAGGTTCCGGGAGTATTTATTCCTGAACTATTTACCATTAGTCGCTTAACCCAAAACTCACGTTAATATAGTAATCTAAACAGAATTCAATGACTCACTTTTTCAATCCTACAAAAATTCCATTGCTGGCAAAAACAGATATCCTTGTGATTGGTGCAGGTTCATCAGGCTGTGTTGCTGCTTTGGCAGCAGCCATGCAAAAGAAGTTTTCTGTGATGCTCGTTGAGCGTTATGGTTTTCCTGGAGGATCCTCCACTCAAATGCTTGATACGTTTTATGGATTTTTCACCCCAGGAATCAGTCCCCGAAAAATTGTTGGTGGTTTGCCAGATGAGGTAGTGAATGAGTTGGATAAAACTAATGATATTTTTTTGCGACCCAATACATATGGTGCAGGTACGGGTGTTAATTATAATCCAGAAAGGTTGAAGTTGGTATGGGATAAAATGATTTCAGAAGCTGGGATAAATTATTTACTGCATACCTCCCTGGTTGACGTGATCGCAGAAGAAAAAGAACGGACAACCTGTATCTTCTGGAATAAGTCAGGTTTTTATAAAGTAATTGCCCGAAGGGTAATAGATGCTAGTGGCGATGCGGATTTTTGTTCTTTGTCAGCTTGTCAAATTGAACTGGCTGGGGAAAAAGAACCGGCTCAAAGTATGACAACTATCTTCCGGATGTGTAATGTTGATCAGCAAAAATTTGAAAAGGCAGGCGGAAACAAAATGATGAAAGAAAGAATGGCCGATGCCTTCGAAAACAAAACTCATTTGTTACCAAGAAAAGAAGGCTCATCTCATCAGATGTGCCAACCAGGCTGCATTTCTACAGTGGCTGTAAAAGTTTCAGAATTGAGTGCCTTGAAAATTGAAGAATTGACTAAGGCAGAGATTGAAGGGAGGAAACAGTCGTTTGAATATGAAAGATTTTTTCGAGAAAAAGTCCCAGGATATGAAAATTCAAAGATAATTGGATTATCACACCAGATAGGTGTTCGAGAAACCCGCAGGGTATATGGTGAGCATCGTCTTACAAAAGAGGAGTGTCTGGCTGGTGAAATACCAGAAACGTCTGTATTATTATGTGGCGCCCCAATTGAGGACCACCGGAAAGGGGAAAAAGGTGAAGACGAAACTTATTGGGAATATATTCCAGGCACAGGTATTTATGGAGTTCCTTATGGAACTCTTGTTCCTCGTGATAGTAACTTGACCTGGGTGATAGGTCGTTGCTTTTCAGCCACGCATGATGCTCACGCTTCTTGCCGTTCGATGGCTCAGACGATGAGTATGGGACAAGCCGCAGGTTTGGCAGCAATTCAATCATTGAGTAAGGATTGCGATGCAAACGAAGTAGATGTTAAAATACTAAGGGAGAACCTGGTGAATCTGGGTCAAATTTTGGAGGTACCTGATGTGATAGCGGAAACAGGTAGAGATGGTTGGAAATATAATTTTAGTAAGAAAAACGTTTTATAATAATGAAAACGCCGTTTGTCCGAACCGTGTTAGCGGATATACACCCAGAACAGATGGGTCTGACATACTCCCATGAACACATAGTAATAGAGGAAAGCTTTGTAACCATGAGTAATCCGGAATTTATTCTGAATGATACAGAACGGATTAGATCAGAACTAAACGAATTTTATAAGTATGGTGGGCGGTCGATGGTGGATACCATGCCGGCTGCTTGTGGAAGGGGTATTTTGAGATTAGCTGAGATTTCCCAGAGTACAAATGTGAATATAATCGTACCAACGGGGATTCATCATGAAATTTATTATCCACCCAACCATTGGCGATATCAATTGACGGTCGACGAATTGACAGATTTGTTTGTTAGAGACATAACTGAAGGTATTGACTTGCTTGACTATAGCAGCCCAATTGTAAAAAGGACTGCTTACAAGGCAGGTATGATTAAACTGGCAACCGGTGATGAGAAAATTACTGACCATCAGCATAAAATATTTGAAGCGGCGGTAAACGCTCATTCTGCAACTGGAGCTCCCATTCTAACACATACCAACGGAGGAAAACTGGCAATGGAACAAGTCGAATTGTTTTCGAAGTTGGGCGCAAATCTTAATCATGTCGTTATTTCCCATGTTGACAAACAAAAAGATCTCTCGTTTCATCACGATCTGATGCAAACAGGTGTTTATGTTGAATATGATAGTCATTTTCGTTTCAAAATGAAGAAGGATAATTGGACTTATGTTCTGCTTGAAAATATGTTACCTCATTATGCGGAACGAATTGTTGTAGGAATGGATATGGCGAAAAATACTTATTGGCGTTCATATGGAGGAAAACCTGGGTTAATATATTTGTTAACTGAATTCTGGCGCGAATTAGAAACACGAGGGCTAAATATCTATTTAGGAAGCTTATTTTTCTCCAATCCACAAAAGCTTTATTCATTTTGGGATAAAAATGGATAGGTATAAATTGGCAATCACTGTTGATTACTATTAAAAATTTCAAAAAATTCAGATTTACAAGTGTTTTGAAAAGTTACCTTATCACCGGCATTTTTGGTCAGAAGTAATAGTTCTGAAAATAATCAAAGAAGGATATGAATTTTTATTGTTCTTCAATGCTAAAGACTGTTTTGAGAAACAAACAATATATGATTATGTTGGACGTCAAAGGAGCGAGTAACGAAAACTCTAAGTTACTTAGAAAGGCACGAAAGTGTTATAATGTTCTTCGCAAATATAATTTCTCACGATCCTTGGTTTTCAAGTGTGAGAGTTGGTTCAATCAAGAAAGAAGGGCTGGTTATGGTTCTGGTTGCATTGGGTTGACATTCCGCGTCTATTTTTAAGGTAAGCTGAGTCTAAAATACACTATAGAATCAATTTCTTGGTTTTTTAAGTCTATATCTAACGATTTCATTCATTCTATATAAAATTTACCAGACTTCGTAATAATGGATGTTAGAAAATGGGAATTTATTGAGTGAATCGGGAGAAGAATTCTGGGAATAAATAGTATTTATCAAATGAGTGAATAGTCGTGAAACCACTCTGGAGTTGGTGAAAATAAGCTAGATGTACTTAAAAGTCTCACTTAAATAGTTGTAGAGTAGAGGAAAGACACAAAGTACCGTAGAACTTAATTGATTGTAAATACGCGTTGAAAAATATTTGAAAGTCGGAAGTTGGAGAATAATTAATGAATAAAATTTGATACCTAATTATAAAAACCAAAACTTGATAAAATATGAAGTAAAAACGGATTTCAAAAAAACGATGGATGAGCCAACATCCACCGGAAATTACTAAGATTAAATTGAGTTAATAATTTTAATCAGTACAAATTTATGAAAAAAAATCACTTGCAGAAGGGTCCCTTTAGGAGGTACTTGGAGCATCTATTGTTAATTACTAAGCTAACTGTTTTTTTGTTATTTTCAGGGCTGATGACTGTGTCGGCATCGATTTATTCTAATCAAACAAAACTGACGTTCGATTTGAAAGAAGCATCGTATTTGGACGTGTTTCATCAGATTGAGGAAAACAGTGAATTTGTATTTATCTACAAGAATGAAGTAGTTGATCTGAAAAAAAGAGTGGATTTAAAGATTGAGGATTCATCAATTGAAGTAATCTTGGACGAGTTGTTTAAAGATTCCGGGATACACTATGAGATATTAAAGAAACAGATAATTCTGACACCGGACCGAACAATCCCGGCTCGAGTCCAGGAGAGGATCAATGAAAACTCAGAGCAGCCAAAATCAGTAAAAAGAACATTGTCTGGAAAAGTGACTGACATAACTGGTGAACCCATTCCGGGGACTTCAGTTATTGTAAAAGGGACAACTACCGGAACAATAACAGATTTTGACGGAAACTTTACATTAGAAATCCCGGATAGTGCAACTACAATCGTTTTTTCATTTGTGGGTTTTGAAAAACAAGAAGTATTAATTGGTACTTCAATGTTTTTTAATATCGTCCTGAAGGAAACTACTGTAGGAGTTGAAGAAGTTGTTGTGGTAGGATACGGCGAACAAAAAAAGGAAAGTGTTGTTGGGGCGATCTCGCAGGCTACAGGGGACCAGCTGCAGAAGATGAATGTACCTGAGGTGGCCAATTCCCTAACTGGTTTGATCCCCGGTATGGTAACCATTAAGACTTCGGGGTTGCCCGGTGGTTTTTCTCCGAAGGGAGGTGGACAAAATTACGATGCAAGTACCCAGATTTTTCTTCGGGGTCAGTCCACCTGGAACGGTGGAAGCCCTTTGGTACTTGTTGATGGGGTTGAACGTTCGATCGATGATGTTGACCCGAACGAAGTTGAGAGTATCTCGGTGTTGAAAGATGCGTCGGCAACTTCGGTTTTCGGTGTAAAGGGGGCCAACGGAGTTATTTTGGTGACTACTAAACGGGGTGACGAGTCCAAGGCGCAGATCAATTTTGATGCGCAGTACACGATGTCTTTTATATCTAAGATTGCAAGTCCCATGAACTCGTATGATGTGAATGAGCTTAAGAACCGTGCTATTCAGAACGAGTTGGCAGTCAATCCACCTTCGTGGGACTTTTATACGCCATACCGTTACCTGCAGTATTATAAAACTCAAGAATACCCTGAGCTTTTCCCGGATGTGAAATGGCGTGATTATATGGTAAAGGATATCGCCTCATCTTACAAAATGAGTGTGAATGTCGCCGGGGGGACCAAGTTTGTGAAATATTTTGGGGCGTTGAGCTATACCCACGAGGGGAGTATTATTGACGGAAAAGACCTAGGCACAGGCTACAAGCCATCGATGAACTTTGACCGTTTGAATATTCGCAGTAACCTTGATTTCCAATTCACTCCTACTACCCGCGTAGCTTTGAATCTTGCCGGGAGCTACGGACGTCAGTCGGATGTTGCCGCTTATAGTAACAACTGGCGAATTTGGTCCGGGGTTTACCTTCGCCCGCCTGACTCGTTTCCGGTGCAATATTCGGACGGTACTTATGCCGACGATAATTCGGATTTCCCGAACCCCTACGTGTTGTTGAATTTTGGGGGCATTGATTATTTCAGCCGGGTGCAGTTTTCGACGGACATCAAGTTGACGCAGAAGTTGGACATGATAACTAAAGGCTTGTCCGCTGGGGCAAGTGTATCATACGATAATAGGTATTCATCCCAGGGACCCCGGGTTGGCAGCTCTAATATCCAGACTAAATGGATCGATAAGGAGGCTGTGGATGATTTGGAAAACATCGAATTGTACACACACTGGAACACAATTATTCCTAAAACTGGTTACCGCTGGGTTTTAAATCCGACCACATGGAGTGGCGAAGAGTTTAATTCAAACAGCCGGAGGTTGTTTTACGAGTTCCGTTTGGAATATGCAAGAGATTTCGGGAAACATGCCATTTCGGCCCTCGCGCTAATGAACCGTAACGAAGGTGCTTCCGGTTCCGGTTTTCCGAACAAACGTGAAGACTGGGTCGGACGTGTAACCTACAACTTCGGCACGAGGTATTTTTTCGAAGCCAATGGCGGCTACAACGGTTCTGAAAAATTTGACCGGAAGTACCGTTTCGGATTTTTCCCAAGTTTGGCGGCAGGTTGGATGGTCTCAAACGAAAAATTTTTCCAGGATGCTCTTCCGTGGTGGAACCGCCTGAAGGCTCGTTATTCGTTAGGTTGGGTAGGAAGCGATGATGGGATAGATCGTTGGCTTTATGTGAACAGCTGGAATGTTTACGATAAGAGCTGGATTTTTGGCATTCCTACGGGGCAACCTTCTGGCTACTTTCTCTCGGAGGAAGGAGATATCGCAAACCCAGATATACGATGGGAGACTGCGCGGAAGCAAAATCTTGGTTTTGACATGGGTTTTTTCAATGATAAGATTAAGGCCAGTATTGAGCTCTTCAAAGAGAATCGAGACGGGATGTTGATAAAAAGTGCGGACAGAGCGAACTATGATCTTTTCGGGGCAAACCTTCCCCCGGGAAACCTCGGGAAGACAGAAACAAAAGGCTATGAAGCGGAGTTAAAATACGACACGCGTTTTCGTAACGGGATATCATTTTCTCTACAAGCTTCGCACGGATATGCCAAGGATCGTATTATCTTCAAAGATGACCCTCAACTTCGTCCTGATTACCAAAAGGCCGCTGGTTTTGCCATCGGGCAGACCAGGGAATATCTGAGTGCGGGGGTGATCCAGTCTTGGGACGAGTTATACACTACGGTGCTTGATGCGTCTAATGCGAACAGGTTGCCGGGAGATTTCAAGAGCGTTGATTTTAACGCTGACGGAGTCATTGATGCTAAGGATCGCGTACCTTACGGCTATCCTTCTCGTCCTGAACATAACTACACGTTCACGATAGGAGCAGGTTACAAAGGGTTTTCGATCAGCGCAATGTTCTACGGAGTATACAATGTGACAATAGATGAAGGCTACTACACCATATGGCCATATAACGTGTATTCGGTTGCTTTCCCCTGGCATCGGGACGATTCATGGAGCCCTGAACGCGGACAGACTACTTCTGCGTCCCTTAACGCTATCCGGTACAAATCCACCAAGCAAACATCTGGTTTTGCGCAATATAATTTGATTGACGGTTCATACCTGAAGCTCCAGAATGTTCAACTTGCTTATAAACTGAACAAGGCACAGTTGAAGAAAGTTGGAGTTGGTAGTTTGAGCCTATATGTTACGGGGTATGACCTGCTGTTTTTCTCTAAGCTGAGAGAGAACCGCGAAGGGCCCTCCAATCCGGGCGGTGGAGGAGTCTATACCTCTTACCCGCTAATGAAAAGGATTACTTTCGGGTTGAAGGTAGGATTGTAACAACTAAATAAATAGGAGATGAAAATGAAATTCAATAATAAAGTGATATGCTTGCTGTCCCTGTTGGCCATTTTGGGCGCAGGGTGCGATGAATACCTGGACGAGACACCAGAGGCAACCATCTCAGAAGATTACATTTTTGCGAACTACAAAGGTTTTCAAGGCTTTATTGACGAATGTTATACCTTTATGATCGATTATTGGGGGGAAAATGAAGGATCTACGCTTATCTTTTCAAATGAAGGGACCTATAACCAGGTGGCCTCAACAGGAAATGCGCAGCGCGGCAATTACTGGTGGCTGATATCGCCGTCCAACCAAGCACCTTACGATACCGGGAACAACCGAGGCTATGGTGACAAAAGGCGTGGAATATGGCGGGGGAGCTGGTATGGTATCCGTCAGGTAAACCTGGCCTTGGAAAAGCTGCCTATGCTGGTCGATGCGACTCAGGAGGAGAGGGATAAGATAGTGGGGCAGGCCTATTTCTTCCGTGCATGGTACTATTGGGAAATTATCCGATCTTTCGGAGGAATGCCGTACGTTGACAAGTATCTCGGGCCGAACGATGACCTGAACATTCCCCGTTTGACCTTCCAGGAAACGGTAGAGCGGATGGTTGAGGATTATGACAAAGCTATCGCATTGTTGCCGGTGAGTTGGGCGAAAGGGACGGATTTGCACGAGGTCGGACGAGTGACCAAAGGGGCCGCGCACGCTTTTAAGGCTAAAGCCTTATTGTATGCGGGGAGCCCGTTGATGGTCAACGAATCGACAGGAACAGGCTATATTTTTGACACAGATTACATGAAGCGTGCAGCAAAGGCAGCGTATGAGGTGATTAAACTTGCCGACCAGGGCGTTTACAAGCTCTTGCCTATAAGCAAAGGATCAACCAACGTGAACGAGTACAACGATCAGTTTGCGCGTAACGACGGGTTCCAGTGTTACACGGAAGAGACGATTTTCATGGAATTCTTAGACGCTAATCGAAATTTTAGGAATTTTGGATCTAGTATTCTTGGAAGTGTAATTAATCGTAATTATTTAGTCCAAAGACTTGAAGCAGGAGGCGCTCGTGCTGGAAATGTCACTCCGTCGCAGGACTTGGTGGACATGTTCGAGATGCAGGCTTCAGGTCTTCCCATTGACGACCCGGATTCGGGTTTTGATCCAATGAACCCATGGGAGGGCAGGGATCCACGCCTGAGAAACGGTATTCTGGTCGACCGTGACCAGTGGACAGTCAAACAGGCTGCAGCACAGGCTTTGCAGTTCTATAAAGGTGGTCGGGACGACAATTCGACAAACCCTACTCCATATGCATTCAAAAAATTATGGCCCAAGACCGTTAATAAGTTTGACAACCAGATCGCGCAGTACCGTGAAGCCTGCCCACACATGCGGCTGGCTAGTGCTTATTTGATTTACGCTGAGGCGATGAACGAAGCATACGGGCCGAATGGAACGGATTCAGGTCTTCCTCTTAGCGCTGTCGGCGCTATTAACATTTTACGCGACAGGCCTATGTCAGCTGATGATCCCAGCGTCCCAATCATGCCGCCGGTAAACAGCAAGTTTACTTCTGATAAAGAGGTATTCCGTGAACGAATCCACAATGAGATGGAAGTCGAGTTATATTTTGAGGGAGACCGTTGGTTTGACCTTCGCCGCTGGCACGAGGCGCACCTGGAAAAGAACAGACAAATTCACGGGCTTGAGTTTGATAAAAACTGGACATATTTCAACAAAACTCTTTTCAGGACAATTGTGTTCGAAGAACGTCATTACTGGATGCCTATTCCGTTAGATCAGACCCAGTTATACTCAGGCTTTTATCAAAACCCGGGATGGTAAGGATTATCTAATGAAAAAACAAGATCTATGAATCAATATCATAAATTAGCTATTAAGAGAGTATGCCTGTACATGATTTTTGTGCTGGCAGCAATAGGTGCCTTTGCCCAGGATAATAAATCGAAGGTAAACTCGACGGTTACTGATTATGACGGCACACCGATATCGAATGCAGTTATTTACGGTAATGAAGGCACCTTAATGGTCCATTCAGGGCAGTACGGGCAGTTCGAAGTACAGGTTCCCCAGTCGTCTATATTAAGAATTGAAGCTGAAGGTTACACTAGCCGGTTGGTCTCAGCCGGGCAGCTACTTTCAGGTTCTCCGGTTGTGTTGGAAAAGTCCCCGTTGCTTATGGGTGAGGGGGACCAGGTGAATGTACCTTTTGGGCAGTTGTCCAGGCGCCAAATTGTGGGCGCTGTAGATGTGATCAATTCCAACGAAGTGTCTCAGTACGATGCAGAGCAGAGTGTATACGACGCTGTGGCCGGGAGAATCTCAGGGAACAGTCTGATTAACGCCCGCGGGACCGGTAAGGCCATCGTTGTTATCGATGGTTTTCCTCGTGCGTCATCTGATGACGGGTCGTCGTTGAGCACTTTTGACCTGTTAAGCAAGTTAAGAATGCGCGAAGTTGATCAAATTGTGTTACTGAAAGATGGCCTGTCCCGGATGCTTTATGGTGCGCAGGCCAACCAGCCGGTAATTTTGATCACTACGAAGCGCGGTACGCCGTATAAACGAACACTTGACGTTTATGGTGAGCGCGGTATCGGAAAATCAAGGGGAGAATACCCAGATTACCTCGATGCAGCCAACTATATGGAGTATTACAATAAAGCGCTGGCTAACGACGGGCTGTCTGCGTTGTACGATCAGACCAGCATTGAAAATACAAGGGCTGGTATTGATCTGGTTCATTTTCCGAACCAGGAGTATTACACGTCGGAGTTTTTGAACGATTTTTCTAATTTTCATCGGTTGGATGTGGAAACATCGGGGGGTAACGACCGGGCGCAGTATTATTCATTGTTACGATGGAACAGTAACGGCAATCTTTACAAGATGGGAGAAGGGGCAAATGCCCGAAACAACGAGTTTAGCTTCCGGGGCAACATCGATTACAAGTTGAACGACGTGGTGAAAGTCCGGTTAGATGCGCTTGCAGGCTACGGGGCAAACCGCCAACCGAACTTAAATTTTTGGAGCGCTGCCGGTAGTCTGCTACCTAATGCTTTCCCGTTGTTAATCCCCATGGGACAGGTTGGCGATTCTGCCCTGCTTGCATCAGCGAAACCGTATCAAAACCAATACCTTTTCGGTGGTACCGACCAGTATCGAAACAATGTGATAGCCGGCTTTGATCGGGGAGGTTACAGCACCTATCAGTCGCGAACATACGAAATCAGTATTGGGATGAATTTGGATCTGGCCAAAGTTACCCACGGGTTGAGCGGACAGGTCTATTACTCGTTTGACGCTTTAAGTTCGTACACCCTCAGTTATGGGAATCAATACCGGGTCTATGACCGGGGGTATGTGCCTTCAGTTATCGACGGTTCAGACAGTCTTGTTATTGCTAATTATTATGATGAGGATAAAAAGGCCCAAAGCCAGTCGCTTTCGGACGAGGCAACATACCGGTCAAACAAGATATATGGGACACTTAACTACGATCGCACTTTTAAAGAGAAACATCATGTTACGGCGGCCGGTGTAGCATACTGGAGTAATGCCAGGGAATTGTCTGTATATAACGGTATAAAAAACCAGCACGCCGGATTTCGGGCCAACTACACTTATGATGACAGATTCGTTGCTGAATTGTCGGGGGTCTACTTGGGCAGCGGAAAACTAGCCAAAGGCAACAGGTATCACCTTTCTCCTGGTTTTGGAGCCGGATGGGTGATAAGTGAAGAAGGTTTTATGAAAGATAATCGTTTGATAAATTACCTGAAGTTGAAAGCAAGTTATGCCAATATTAAGACCGACCGTGGCATCGGTGATTATAACTATTATCGTACCCTGTATGGTCAAAAAGGAACCTATAGTTTTAACCAGTTATCAGGAAACAATAACAACGGTCGTATCTTCGCACGGGTGGCCAATCTTGGTTTGACTTTTTTGGACAGAAACGAATTCAATGTTGGAGCGGAAGCTATTTTAGCAGACAGCAGGTTATCAGTTGAAGCTAATTATTTCATTAGTACGCTGGATGGACAGGTTGTACAAAAAGAAAGCCTTTCACCTGCATTCAGAGGCGTAATTCCGTATGAAAACTTTGCTAAAGACCGTGATCAGGGGGTTGATTTGAAACTTGGAATTTCGAACAAAAAAGGGGATTTTCGTTACGACATTGGTTTTAACATGACTTATGTCGTTCCCAAGATTCTGAAACGTGATGAAGTTTATGATCCAGAAGCCCCATGCTTGTATCTGACAGGTCAACCTACAGATGCGATTGTTGGTTATGTTGCCGATGGTTTATTTTCGGAAGGGAATGTTACTTCGCAGTTCGGTTTGGAGCTAAATCCAGGTGATATCAAATACAAAGATTTGAACAATGATGGCCAGATTGACTTTAAAGACCAGCAAGTAATCGGGAACTCAAGAGCCCGCCTGAATTATGGTGTTGAAGTAAAATTGAATTATAAAAACTGGAGTTTGTATGCTGTAGGTACGGGTACATCAGGCAGAGACCGAATTTTCTCGAATTCCTATTACATGATAGATGACAATCAAGTCAAGTATTCAGTTGTTGCGCAAGATTACTGGACGCCAGACAATGCGTCTACAGCTACTTATCCTCGTTTATCTACAGGAGCTAATTCGAGCAATAACAACAATTTTAAGACCTCAAGCTACTGGATTGAAAAAGTAGATGTATTTAATATCCACAGGCTCCAGCTGACCTATTCTTTGAATGTTGACCAGTCGTGGTTTAAAGGACTGGATATTTACCTCCGAGGTTCCGACTTGGCTACTTTTTCCAGGTTGAAGGAAAAACTACTTCTCAACCCTGGAGGGAGCCCTTCGATGAGTTCTTTTGCCATAGGTTGTGACCTGAAATTTTAATTCATCAAAATACTGAGAAGAATGAAAAAATACATTTATACATTATTTCTAACAATAACATTGGGTTTCATAGTTTCATCGTGTGAGAGTTTTTTATCTCCTGAGCATGAAAACCGCTTGACTGAGGAGCAGTTAATGGAAAACCCGAGTTACGTAGAGGGCTTGTTGATGAACGCTTATATTGCACTGCCTTCGCAATATGATTTTGAGTTGGATGTTGCAAGTGACGATGCTGTTTCAAACGACCAATCTTCGGCCATCGTCAGAATGGTAAGAGGTGAGTGGACTGCGCAAAACAACCCGGTGGGCACTTGGGGAACCGCTTACAATCAGATTTTTTACATTAACGCTTTTCTTGATCGTCTAGACCAAACAGTATGGGCCGAAGACGAGTATATAAACGAGTTGCATAAAAAGCGTTTAACAGGCGAAGCACACGGGTTGCGTGCTTATTACCAATTTCAGTTGTTACAGGCACATGCAGGAAAGGATGCAAACGGAAATTTGTTAGGTTTCCCCATCGTCAAGGAGACCATTAATGTGGGAGATGATTACCAACTTCCAAGAGATACTTACGAAGCATGTGTTGCACAAATTATCAGTGACTGCGACGTAGCAATATCCATGCTTCCAGATCGTTACGTGAACACAGGAAATGCTGATTTTGATGAGGCAATGGGCTCTTTCTGGTTCAATCGGATGGACGGTTATTCGGTTCGAGCTTTAAAATCCCGGGTTTTACTTTATGCTGCCAGCCCGGCATATAATACTGCTAATGACGTATCAAAATGGGAAAATGCTGCTAATGCAGCAGGTAGTTTTTATCAATCAGCTAAGGGAACTCCTTCTGCCTTGTCTTCTTCGGCCCTCACCTTTTATGCATACGGTTCTGGGCCGGTCAATGATGATGTGATCTGGTCAAGAGCAGTGAGCAGTTCACTTTCAATGGAGTCAGCTAACTTTCCACCTTCCCGGATAGGTCAAGGCAGGACAAATCCGACCCAGAATTTGGTTGATGCCTTTCCGATGAAAAACGGTTATCCTATTGATGATCCATTAAGCGGGTTTGATCCAACCGCTCCCTATAATAACAGGGATATGCGTTTAAGTTTCTACATTCTTTACGACGGGAATACACTGGGACTGGGCGACCCTGAGGTTTTCAGAACTTACGTGGGCGCTCCTAAAGACGGAGTGAACGTACAGCAAAATTCCACGCGTACTGGTTACTACTTAAGAAAGTTCATGCTCCCTAGTGTAAAGCTGGAAAATCCCTCGGTTACCCAACTTCACTTTTATACATTTTTCCGTTACACGGAAGTGTTGCTGAATTATGCTGAGGCGGCAAACGAAGCTTGGGGGCCTGATGTTGACGGAGGTGGAATTGGTTTTACTGCCCGGAATGTTGTTGCTGCCCTTCGCGAACGTGCAGGTATTGAACAACCAGACAACTACCTGACTTCCCTAACATCGAAGGACGAGTTGAGGGTGCTTATCCGTAACGAGAGGAGGCTTGAACTTTGTTTTGAAGGACACCGTTTTTGGGATATCCGCAGGTGGAGCGAACTTACAACAATGAACGCGCCGGTCAGTGGTAGTTTCCGGAACGGAGCCAGCGGGGAGTTCTCTTACCAGAGTGTTGAGAGCCGGGTTTACCAGGATTACATGCAATATGGTCCAATACCTTACGATGAAGTTTTGAAATATGATGCATTAGTTCAAAACAGTGGATGGTAATCTTATAATTAATAAATTATGAAAAAATTATTGTATATAGTTTCTGTGCTATTTCTGGCCTTTGCCTGCCAGAACACAGATATCGAATTTCCGGATTTTGATTTTAATGCGGTTTATTTCCCTCAGCAATATCCTGTCCGAACACTTATCCTGGGAAATGACCGTGGAGATAATTCAATGGATAAGGAACTGAGGTTTCATATTGGTACGAGCATAGGAGGGATGTACGAAAATCCAAAGGATTGGAGTGTGAACTATGTTGTCGACAACACATTGGCCGATAGATTAACTAATCAAAATGGTGATACCATCCGTGTTCTTCCGACCAGTTATTATACCATAACACCAGCGGGAACGATCACCATACCCGCGGGTAGTTTCGACGGGTTGGTCGAAGTCCAGCTGACCGATGCGTTTTTGGATGATCCGGAAGCGCTGAAAGGCACCTATGTAATTCCATTACGAATTACCACTTCTGATGCCGATTCAGTGCTACATGGATTTCCTTATGTTCCCAACCCGAACAGAAACAATCCGGCAGACTGGAGCCCGAATGCACTTCCAAAGGACTATACCCTTTTTGGAATCACTTATATTAATCCATACCACGGTGTTTATTTACATAGAGGAGTGGATGTAAGATACGATGCTACGGGATCTACTCCTTTGGATACTGTTGTGTTTCGTCAAAAAGATGTCGAAAAAGACCAGTTAATTAGTTTGGCGACCACGGGACGCTCCTCTTGTGTTAGCAATGGGGTGGGTAATGATGTTGGTAATGCGAATAACATGTCCCTTTCTGTTGATGTGAACGGAAATGTGACGATAAGCAGTGTAGCATCTTCTCCAAAGCAAGTGACAGGATCAGGCAGATGGGTCGCCGACGGTGGCTCATGGGGGGGCGAGGCATATGACGCTTTATATCTGGAATACCAGTATATGAATGCGGGAAGCTTACACATAGTCAAAGATACTCTCGTTTTCAGGAACAACGATGTTACCTATAGAACGAATACTGTTACCGTGTATTGACTTCAATGGGCAAGTTTAGTTTAGTTTAGAGTTTTTGTAGTAGTAAGGTGGTCCTAGTATATGCTAGGACCACTTGTTTCAC
This sequence comes from Gaoshiqia sp. US2, assembly GCF_059705485.1. Taxonomy (NCBI): domain Bacteria; kingdom Pseudomonadati; phylum Bacteroidota; class Bacteroidia; order Marinilabiliales; family Prolixibacteraceae; genus Gaoshiqia; species Gaoshiqia sp. US2. The sequence goes on from NZ_AP048550.1 coordinate 900,601, forward strand.
AAATCAGTGCCCTTTTTATGAGTGACGATTGCGCTTTTCAGGTGATCAATGCATCTGGGCGTATCTCGTATCATTCACAGAATATTACACGCAATGTAAAGAAGGGGCAATTAATATGTATGGTTGTTTACTCAAGGTTTGTGACTTGGTGCAGAATGCTTTATAAATGGTATTGTTGGAACTAATTAGAAAACTTTATATGGAAGGACATTCTTTTGTTCAGTTTGCTGGTTTGTTTGTTTATTACACTCGATTGGCTTCCTGCATAATCTGTTTTTATGAAATTGTCATGCATGGAAGACTACTATTCATTAAAATTAATTGTAGACTTGCCGATTTAACGAGTTCTAAAAAAATGGGTAACAAATTTAAGCAAGATTTGCGTCGGGTTATATCTTGGGGATAGGTGAGATTAATAGTCAGATGATGACCATATTTGTTTGTACCAATAGGAGTTCTTTTAAGGCTGTAGTTGGAAGCATGTAAATAAAACGGTCGAAGTTGTGCATTTTCGTGTCAAGATCTACTACTGAACACGATTGGTTGTAGCGATGGCAACAAGGTGTCTGATCGTGTCATGACGAACCTGGGCCAAGTTGGTAACATAATTATTGGCTTGAAAGGGTACTCGTCAACCGCAAGTCGGGTGCAATGATGTACTTTTTTTCATTGGCGGAGTTGATGAAAATAGGGCAAATGTTCGGGAATATGAAACCAAGATAGATGCTTAACTGATAGCGTTGCTGAAATCAAGAATGTTGAGGAAACTAAAGCGGAAGCGAGAATTGAGACGATCCTGATTCGAACTGAAGCAATTCAAGAAAGGGGAGGGTAGAAGCAAGAACTGATAGTAGTTTGCCCTATTTCGGATTTGAAATTGATGTTACACAAAAGTCAGACTGATTTTAACAGACGAAATATAAGCAGGAGATGCAGATCTTCAAACGGTGAAGTTTCCCAAATAGGAGTAAATGAATAATAAAAAATTATAAATATGTTAGGTAAAAATACAATTCTCAGCGGTCTTGCAATAGCTACCGCAGGTTCATTTACATCATGCCAGGTGAATACAAATAGGGCAACACCAGAGTCTGAAAAGCCTAATATTGTCGTGATTTATCTTGACGATTTAGGTTATGGCGATCTGAGTTGTTATGGCGCAACTGCCATTCAAACCCCAAACATCGACGAACTGGCCAATGGCGGTATTCGGTTTACAAACGGGTACGCAACCTCGGCAACATGCACACCAAGTCGTTACGGTTTATTAACCGGTACCTATCCGTGGCGGAATAAAAATGCCCGCATTTTACCTGGAACAGCACCGTTGCTGATCGACACCGCGCAGCAAACCCTGCCTAAAATGCTACGGGCCGAAGGTTACCAAACAGCAATCGTTGGTAAATGGCATCTAGGTCTTGGAACAGGAGACGTAGACTGGAACGCGCGCATCTCTCCCGGACCAAACGAAGTGGGCTTTGATTATGCATACATCATGGCCGCTACCCAAGACCGGGTTCCAACTGTTTATATCAACAACGGGAAGGTTGATAATCTGGATCCGAGCGATCCGATTGAAGTGGATTACAAACACAACTTTGATAACCAGCCAACCGGGAAAGACAATCCGGAACTTTGCACCATGAAATGGCATCACGGGCATAACAACACCATTGTGAACGGTATTCCACGAATCGGTTATATGAAGGGTGGCGAATCGGCCAAATGGAGCGATACTGACATGGCAGATCACTTTTTGGCGATCGCGCAAGATTATGTAAGAACTCACAAGGATAAGGCATTCTTCCTGTATTACGCGTTGCAGCAACCGCATGTTCCGCGTACGCCGAACGAACGCTTTGTTGGTAAATCGGGAATGGGACCACGCGGCGATGCCATTTTGGAGGCCGATTGGTGTGTTGGAGAATTTATCAAGACTTTGGAAACTGAAGGACTGCTTGAAAAAACGCTGATTGTTTTCTCAAGCGATAACGGTCCGGTGTTGAACGATGGCTACTACGACGATGCAGTTGAGAAGCTAGGCGCTCATAAACCAGCCGGATCACTTCGCGGTGGGAAATACAGTTTGTATGAAGCGGGAACGCGAGTACCCTTTATTACCTACTGGAAAGGCCGTATTGAGCCGCAAGTATCTGATGCGATGATTTGTCAAATGGACTTGCTGGCTTCGTTGGCCCGCCTGACCGGCACCGAAGAGAAATCGACTGATAGTCAGGATTACCTGGATGTGTTGCTGGGTAAATCGGACGAAGGTCGCGAAAGCCTGATTCTGGAAGCAACCACCAGAACAGCGCTACGCAAAGGAAATTGGTTGATGATTCCTCCGTACAAAGGAGTGGCGGTGTCGCAAGAGGTTGATATCGAAATCGGTAATTCGGAAGACTATCAGCTTTATAATTTGAATGACGATATTAGTCAACAAAATAATGTAGCGAAAGAAAACCCCGCGAAACTGAAGGAAATGATTGATAGTTTTGAGCGGTTAAGAGAGCCTGAATCTACCCAGATAGAACAGTTTAAACTGGAGTAAAACTGGAGCTTTTGGTTGTTTTACTGTAAGCCAAGCTCGTGGCCTTGTCCAGAGAAAATAGATAGAAACCAGAGATTAAAAAAAATGGCAAAAAAGCATAAACCACTAAGTTCTGTTCTAATTAAGCCTTCGGGCCCTGATTGTAACCTGGATTGTACCTACTGTTTTTACCTTGAGAAATCGGCTTTGTTTTCCGAGCAAAAAACACACCGTATGAGTGATGAAATTTTGGAAGAAACAATCCGGCAAGTTATGCAGCAATCGGGAAAAAATGTATCGATTGCTTGGCAGGGAGGAGAGCCGACCTTGATGGGGTTGGACTTTTTCCAGAAGGCCATTCAGTTTGAGATGAAATACGGACACAACCAGTTGGTTGGAAATGGTTTGCAGACCAATGGATTATTGTTGAATCGGGATTGGGCTAAATTTCTGAAGAAATATGACTGGCTAGTTGGCCTTTCGCTCGACGGCCCTGAGTTTATACATAATCGTTATCGGTTTGACCAAGGCGGCAAAGGTACTCACAAAAGAGTACAGGACAATGCCCGGATGTTGATTGAGGAGGGGGTTGCACTCAACGCTATGTGTTGCGTAACCAGCCACTCAGTAAAATACCCGGAAGAGTTGTACAATTACTACAAGTCGATGGGACTGACCTATATGCAATTTATACCGGTCGTAGAAACAGATAAGAATGACCCGACCAAAGCGGCTGACTTTTCTGTAGCTGCGGGGGATTACGGTCATTTTCTGAATAAGTTGTTTGACCTTTGGTTAGCTGATTTCGTGGACGGCCAACCAACGACATCGATCCGGCATTTTGAATCGGTTTTCTACTGTTATGTGGGCATGGAAGCGCCCGAATGTACGATGATGAAAGAGTGTGGCTCGTATGTGGTGATTGAACACAACGGGAATGTTTATAGCTGCGACTTTTTTGTGGAGCAGAAATGGAAGCTGGGCAATGTGATGCACGACCGGCTGATTAATATGCTGAACTCGAAAAAACAGTCGGTTTTCGGACAGGCCAAAGCGGTGTTGCCGCGCGAATGTCGTCAGTGCATCTGGTTACGCAATTGTTATGGCGGATGTACCAAAGACCGGATCAAAGATCCGGCAGATCACCATCGGCCACGGTTCTGTACTACCTATAAAATGTTTTTTAAACATACTGATCCAACACTGAAACAGTTGGCCGCACAATGGCAGGAACGGCAAGCCATTCATCAGGCAAAACAGCAAACCGGTGGTGTTTACAATGCATTTGATGATTTTATGAGAAGGTAGATTTGTCTTTTAAAAGTTAATTGTATTCATTATGAATGTTAGAATTTTAATTGTGGTGGTTTCAATAATATTGTTTGCCTGTACTTCTCGCCTTTGTAATAATCTAAAAGACTGTAAGAGTGAGAGTGAATATTGTAAGGCGGGAATAGCAGAAGGAGTTGATAACGATATATTTTTTTTTAAAGGAGGCACGTACAGGATTGGTTCCTACGAAGGAACGCTGCAGGAACAACCGGTCTTTCAGGTTGAAGTCCCGTCCTTCAAAATTGACAAACATCCTGTCCCCGTAAAAGAGTTTCGACAGTTTATTGAGCAGGCGGGGTATAAAACTGATGCGGATAAATTTGGAGATTCCGGTGTTTCCGATTTTAATACTTCAAGCTGCGTGTTGGTTCCTGGTGCAAATTGGCAACGTCCCCTGGGGAAAAATTCTTCTGAGTCCCAAGATGATTACCCAATGACACAGGTTAGCTGGAATGATGCAATTTCCTATGCAGCTTGGGCTGGCAAAAGACTTCCGACAGAGACTGAGTGGAAATATGCAGCCAAGTGCGGAGGGAAAAGCACATCAAAATTTAGTTGGGGAGACGAACTGATCAAAAATGGGAAATACCTGGCCAATGTTTGGCAGGGAAATGACCTTTTGGCCAAACAAGATGCCGATGGTTTTATATTAACCTCTCTGGTTGGCCATTATGGAGAAATACCATGCGGGCTGACGGATATGGAAGGGAATGTTTGGTATTGGTGTTTTGATGCCTACAAACCTTATCCGGGAAGTACCCTTCCGGATCAACAAAATGCGAAATTAAAAGTCATCCGGGGAGATTCGTTCTTTTTCGATCAGAACAGAGAAAACAGTTACTCCATCACCAGTCGCTCATCCAATACTCAAGAAACATCATTGCTCAATATCGGGTTCAGGTGTGCTATGAATGTGGATTAGGTTTCAATGAAACTGAATTATTAATGTATAGGTACTGATTGTATTAAAATCTGACCAGAATTAAAAAAATGCTTATTCAACTCTGATATGAAACGGATAACATGTAAATATTTTCAAAGAAGGATTGCTTCTGCTGTGTTTCTTGTATTTGTTCTCGGTGGATGCCATTCAAATCCAAAGAACCCGGACAAAAGTTCAGCCAAAAAAGCAGATTCAGTAGGGGTGGACAATAACCTTAGTTGCTGTTTGTCCGGTCTGCCATCCCGACCTTTCATGCCCACAGATAAGGTACAAACTAACAATCGATTAACGAAAGAACCCACGCATGATAATATGGTTTACATTCCGGGGGGAATCTTTGTTATGGGTGGAGATTCGATTTGGGGCAGACCTGATGAGTTTCCCCGGCACAAAGTGAAAGTATCTTCTTTTTACATGGATAGGCACGAAGTATCAAATGCCCAGTTTCGGGCTTTTGTGGAAGCTACACACTATGTCACTACAGCCGAACGCAAACCAGATTGGGAGGAAATAAAAAAGCAACTTCCTCCAGGGACACCTAACCCAGCGGATAGTCTACTGGATGCTGCTTCTCTTGTGTTCTCTCCGCCGAATCATCCAGTCTCGCTAGAAAATGTTTCAGCTTGGTGGAAATGGACTACTGGTGCAGACTGGAGACATCCGCAGGGCCCCAAAAGCACCATTGAAGGAAAAGATAATTATCCTGTGGTACAGGTTTCGTGGGATGATGCAGTAGCGTATGCATCATGGGCAGGGAAACGTTTACCTACGGAAGCCGAATGGGAATATGCTGCACGGGGCGGAAAGCCGAGTTCGATCTATCCGTGGGGGGATCAACCGATTGATCAGGGAGATTTAAAAGCCAACAGTTGGCAGGGACATTTCCCGAATGAAAATACTGAAAAGGATCGCTACTACAGGACTGCACCGGTTATGTCATTTCCACCAAATGGTTTTGGGCTTTATGATATAGCCGGAAATGTATGGGAATGGTGCAGCGATTGGTACCATCCGCATTACTACTCAATTTGCGCAAAACAAGGAATTGTAAACGACCCCCAAGGACCTCAGGATTCCTTTGATCCCGATGAGCCTTATGTCCCTAAACGGGTCGTGCGAGGAGGTTCCTTTTTGTGTACAGATCAATATTGCTCAGGTTTTCGTGTTGCGGCACGGATGAAAACTAGTTGGGATACAAGTTTGGAACATACTGGATTTAGGTGTGTAGTTTCCGTAAGGTAGGATGAGGAAATTTAATTAAAGCCTAAAATGAGGATTTTCTTAAATTATTTCACATTAGAAGTAGAAAATTTCAATTACCGCCAGAAATAAAAAATGAATGACCCGCCGATGTTAGTCCAAAATATCTCAATAAAGTGTTTAATCTTTAATTTACCTGAAACGTGCTTGAATACGTAGCCAAACTGCGAAAAGAAACGGATGAAGCAATAGACTGCATCGAATCATCAGATAGCAATATCCTGAAAAAATCGTTGGAAGCTTCTCATGTCCTTGCCGGGGCATTCGACCGGCTAAAAACTTTTATTCTATCCTATGAATTTAAAAATGAACAGGAAGAAATTACTTTTTTCAAAGAAATCAAGCCCAAACTATGTTATCGCCTGATTTATTACAGAAAATTGTATAATATCGAGATGAACCGCCCGGCGGGTGTAGAAAAGCAAAAGGAGTACCTGATTGAAGAATTAAATGAAATAAACAACTATAACGCCAAACGTCTGGACTTTATCCGTTACTTTCGCTCAGGCGCTACCCATCTGGATTCTTTGTATTTTTTACGTAGGAAAATGGATACGGAACAGTACCTGGAAACATTTTATTATGAACTGGACCCGAATTTTTCCACCAACTACGATTTTAAGGTGGCAAAAATATTGTCTAACGACATGCTTTTGGCTTACCTGATGCAGGAGATAGAACGGTTGAATGGCAATGGGGCAAGCCTCCCTTCAGGATTTCCGTTAATTAAACTGACCTGGATGGGGACAAAAACGGACCTGTTGGAACAGCTATATTCCTGGGATAGTGACAATACCTTCGGAGACGTGCCATTAACGCAATTATCCGATTATATCCAAAACGTTTTCAATATCCGGCTTGATAGAAACCTCTCCCGAGCGTTCAGTGATATGAAAATCCGGAATGTACCTACCCCATTTTTGGATAAACTGAAAGAAGCATTGCTCAGGCGTATGGGCAGAAAAAATTAAGTACCGACTTCGGTATTTAACGGTATTGTTTGCTTGTTACCTCTAATTTTCCAATCTACAAGATAAAAATGGGCCAATTTTGGCATCAATTACCCGATACCGAGTATTTCTTCATTGATTTATTGCTGTTTCCCTTAAAACCAGCCCCGTAAACCATTGGTTATTAGCCAGAAGTAATTTGAAGTAAAAGTACCGATACCGACTTCCTTATCAGCCAAATGGATAGTCCATAATTTCGCAGTAATTCAATGAGTTACTGTCATGTTTATAGATAAGGAATATTTTGAGGCCTGGATGCAACGATTAAATTCAAAGTTGGATGAGGTTATTGGCAAGCTTGATGATGTGGAGGAAGAAGTCCCGTTACTAAATGGCGAAAAATTACTGGATAATTATGATGTTTGCCGGATGCTCAATGTCAGTAAACGAACGTTGCAACGTTACCGCTCATCAGGTGAATTACCCTTTCAAATGATTTACCACAAGACTTTTTATAAAGAAACGGATGTTATTAAATTCATTGAAACCCATTTCAGTCGCTTTCATAGCAAGCGCAACCGAAAAGATAAAAAATGAGCTGTTTGTTTTAGCTATATCCGCTTCGTTGATAAACGGTGCGGGTTCTAAATAAAAAGAAAAGTGCCGGTATCATTTATAGAGTACCGGCTCTTTTCGTTGTAAGCTATACTTTTAAACTTTTAGAAACAATGTGGTTATCTGTTTTCGTCAAATAACCAATACCAGCGAGATTAATTTTCCCGCTTGAAGTTTCAGCAATTTTCTGTAACCGTTCCGGTATTTTTGGTGACTTTTCCGGGTTATACTTTTCTGGAGGAGGTAGCTGTTTGCTTACAGTTCCATTAACCGGAACGGAAATTTGCCCTTCTGTTTCACTGGTTGATTTCAGTGATTGCTGAATTTGCCGTTCCAGCTTTACCAAATCCGATTTCAGTTCGGCTAATTCCGGCTCCCTTCGCCAGTTACTCTCCACTACCTCCTTGAGTACAGGAATATCCTTTAACAGTTTTTCGTTATCCGCTTTATAACGCTCCAACAATCGTGGCATACTTTCCGCCAAGGCATGCAAAAAGTTCTGCGAAGCCAGTTTTGGGTCAATGGCCATCTGCCCGTTGTTGTATTGATAACAGATTTCTCCCTCACCACGGACAGAGAAGCGGTTTTGAATGAAATCGAGACCGTCTTTATGGGTCGTTTCACTTTTCACGTAAAGTGTGAAGCCATACAAATTTCCAATCGGCTCATGTGTCCCATGTGTCTTGGTTGTACCAGCAATTTCATTCAGCTTTTTACCGATTAGCTTGAAGTCGCTGCCGGTAACGCCGTCCAATTGTACCGGGTTACGGTAGGAACCGTCTTCGTTGGTTTGAACGCGGGATTTGAAGTTCTCCACATCTTTGGAAATCCGTTCGATAAGCCCCTCATTTTTTTCAACAGTCTGGGTGATGTCTTCCAACTTGTACCGGCTCGATGACTTACCCCTGACAAATGCCTGGCGTTCGCTTTCTAACGCGGCTATTTTCTTTTCCAATCTTGCTTTTTCCAGCAATTCCGTATTACCTGATAAAATGGCCACATATTCCGAAAAGTTCATCCCGCTTTTTTCGTCCATTGCCCCTTCGTCAATGGTACGGCACCCCAGATTGTTGTTTTTTAGCTGGCGGATAAAAAGCTGTTTATTATGCAGCAAGCCAAACTTATAGGCATCCAGCGATTTTTCCACGGCATAAAGAATAACATCCACCTCATTCCCGGCCACTGCTTTGGCTATTTCGTTCCCTTTTCGTATTGCCCTGCCATCCCGCTGTTCCAAATCCGACGGACGCCAGGGGCAGTCCAGATGATGAACAGCTACGGCACGTTTCTGTGCGTTTACGCCTGTCCCCAGCATTTCGGTGGAGCCAAACATCACCCGGATTCTCCCGTTATTCATATCGGCTATCATCATCTTCCGGGCCTTTTCTGTTTTTGCTTCCTGTATAAAGCGGATTTCGTGTGACGGAATGCCGTGGTTTTCCACCAGTTTGCGCTTAATTTCGCTGTAAGCATTCCATTCTCCCGGTTTATAGGTTCCCAAGTCACTGAAAACAAACTGCGTCCCTTTATGTCGGTCGTATTTTCTGTAATAGTCGTGAATCATCCGGGCACAATGGCTTGCTTTGTTGTCAATGTGGTCTTCAAAGCGCGGGTCAACCATACGCATATCCAGCGACATTTTTCGGGCGTAATCGCTTGCAATCAGCATTTTTGCTTTTTCTTCCCGCTCGTTCAGGGGAGCGCGGTATAATAATGTCGCATCACCGTTTTTTGCAAACTGAACCAAACGAGCTATAAAATCGACCTGGTCTGGTGTTGGCGGAATGTTATGCAGAATTTCATTTTTATTGGGACGGTCAATGCCAATATCAACGGCTGTCCGGTAGTCGGTAATCTCTGCATAGAATTGTGCCAGTTCCGGCACCTTAATGAAATAACGGAAACGCTCTTTTTGTACGATTTCATTGGTTACCGAAAATTCGTAGTCGATGCTTTTCTTGGCGAAAATAGCTGCCCACGCATCGAATGTTTTGATGTTCTGCCGTTCCAGCTCTTTTGGCCGCAGGTATTTAAACAACAGGTACAATTCCGTTAATGAATTTGAAATGGTGGTACCTGAAAGGAAGGTTGCTCCCAAATCCCTGCTGTTACGTTCCTGTATGGTGCGTAGTGCAAAGAGCATATTCAATGCCCGTTGGCTCCCTTCGGGATTTCCCAGCCCAGCCACCCTGTCGTGCCGGGTGGTAAAGGTCAGGTTTTTGAACTTGTGTGACTCATCTACATACAGGTGGTCTATCCCCATCAGACGAAAATCAACGGCATCGTCCTTCCGGTTTTCAATGTTATAAGTAACCTGTTTCAGTTTGGCTTCCAGGTTCAGTTTGCGTTTCACACACCCTTTCAGCATGGTTCGCGAAACTTCTTTACCCTGCCTTTTAAGCACTTCTAGGTTTTCTTCCACGCTATCGAGTTCAGCCTGCAAAATATCGCGTTGTATCTCCGGAGACTGGGGAATCATACCAAACTGTTCATGTGTCAGGATTACAGCATCCCAGTCGTTGTTTTTTATCTCGTTGAAAATCCGTTGCCGGTTTTTGGGTGTAAAATCCTCCTTGCCCGGATAAAGTACACGGGCATTGGGATAAGCCGTGCAGAACGTTTTGGCAATCTCATGGATATTGGCTTTCAAACCTGTGATCATTGGTTTGTTGACCAGCCCGAGGCGTTTCTTTTCGTAAACGCCGCAACACATAATAAGTGTCTTTCCACCTCCAACCTCATGGTCGCAAATACCGCCCCCGTTGAGTTTGTCCATCCAAATAGCATCTTTTTGGCTTCGGTAAAGGCTGTCAATACCCAGCCCTTTCAGGTCAAGTCCGGGAAAACTCTGGTGTGAACCGTCATAGGCCGGGCGGACAAAACAGTTGAAAGTTCGGTTATACAAACCGGCCAGCCGGTCTTTGAACTCCGGTGATTGTTCCCGTAGCCAGTCGGAGAAACCGTTGCGCATTTCATCGATACGGGTATTGGAAAGCTGGATGGCTTCCCCGTCGCGCACTTTTACTTCCTCACCATCAACCAGGATTGTTTTGGTGATGTCCGGCGAAGTGTTCTGCAAAGCGTGCTTCATCAGGGCAAGCCCGTTATAGGTACGGCTTTGAGATTTTACGGCATACTGGTCTGTAATCTTAACATTCGAATACTCGGATTGAACACTGAATTCATCACGGCTGGAGGCGTAATGGATGTTAACTATGGTATCGAAAAGGTGCGAGGCATATTTGTCATAGATACCTGTCGGAATCCAGCGTTCCCCAAAATTAAAATCGAGCTCGTCAAAAGCTATGGGTTTTGGGGTGGCTTCCCGTAGGGCTTGTAAAGATTCTTCTGCCTCCCGGTGCCCGGGATTTCGTTCCAGGAAACGTTCCACTTCTTCTGCTTTGGAAATGACATTGCCTGCTATAAATTTATCAGCAACCTCGTACCCGCCGGTCATTGGATTGAAATAAACCGTTCCCTTCAGTTCTTCTTTCAGAGCATCCACCGTGTTGCCGGTCAGTGAGGCCATATAGACCAGGTTCACCCCGGCATATTTGTTCAGCGAAGCTGCCAGCGCCTCGTGCGGTGTCTCAACCGAGGTAAGTTCGTTTGGATTAAATGCAACCGGTCGGTTGAAAATATCGGCTTTAACCGCTTTGCCGTCGATGTAACGTTCAAGCGATAAAATCTCCGTTCCCCGTGCATCCATCTTAATCAGGTCGAGGTTTTTCTTGTCGTTTAGCAATCCGAACCGAAAGGAAAAATTATCGTACAGATGGTTCAGCATTTCGCGAAGGGCAGGATTGGCTTCATGTCGTTCGGCTTCGTTACGGTACAGGTGGTGATAAGTGTCCCGTATTTCGATGTAAAGGGATACTTTCTGCTTTTGGGCACTGTTTATATCCAAGGGGTGGAACATGGGTTGCAAACCTTCAATATCCCGTAGGTAGCCGATGCGGTTGGTTGGGTCGGACACCAGCGAACCTTCCCGGTAATGAGGTAACAACTCAGTTTTGAATGGCACAGGTTTTATTGCTTCCTCCCGTTCTCGCTGCTCCTGTTCTTTCCTTAAACTTTCCGGCTGCTTTTTATTTCCCGTACCGTTTATAAATTGTATTTTCCTATTTTCGGGGGACTCTTTTTCCAATTGTTTTCTCTTTTGCAGTCCCTCATAATGCAACCGCTCCCGCCACTCCAAAAAAGGAATTTCTTGCTGTTCCGGCTTTTGAGGCAGTTGCATTCTTCTCCGGTTGGAACGCTTCTGTCCGTTACGCTCTTCTTCTGAAAGGCCAAACAGGTCATACAGGGAAAGTAGCGGGTCCTGCGTTACGGACTGTTTTTTTTCCTCTGTAGCCGGCTTTTCCCGGATGGCGGTTTCGTCCATATCTAAAAGCGTACCCTGTCCTGAATATATTGGTTGTTGTTTGAGTGGTTCGGGTTTATTTTCTATCGCAGGTTTTACCGTTCCGGTTTGATTATGGTTGGGGAACCAATCATCCTCGATAGCTTGCCAAAAAGGATCGAGTTCATTGAAACTTGATTCAAGTGCCGGTTTGATTTCGATGGTGGTATCTGCCTGTTTTTCCGGAGTGTTTTGTGCATGGGATTGATAATACTGCAAGTCTAAATGTCTGGAGAAATCTTCTTTCAGCATTTGCCTCAGCTCTTTGGCCATTCCGTCAATGCCCCTTTCATGGGTAAAAACAATGGCAGGTTTCCCGTAAGGGTCGGTGTCGGTTTTGGAATGTGTTTGCAGCACCCGCGAAAAGTCACGGAACAGGTTGTTGACGGAAATCCCGTTCGATAGTTTGCGGGATTCAATAAAATCCATTTGCCGTTGTGAAAATTCTGTTTTCTTATCTTTTCGCTGCAAAACAATCAGATCGCTCCCAACTTCAGTTCCCGCATATTCTGAAAACAGGTTGTTTGGCAGGCGGATAACTGATACCGGTTCGCAGCTGTCCATCAGGTATTCCCTCACCGGGCGGTTTGCCGGGGCGTTCAGTAGTCCCTGCGAGGTAATGAAAGCCACCAGACCTCCCGGACGCAGCATGTCCACCGATTTCAGGAAAAAGTAATTGTGGATGGAGCGTGAGGCAATTTTCTTTGCCGGGTCATTGCCGGATGAAAAGGCAGGGTCAAATACTGCCACATCCCCGAACGGGATATTACTTGCCACTACATCGTAATAACCGGCATATTTTTTTTCGATGTTTTCAAAACCCTGTATCCTTATTTTGTCTTCAGGATTTAGGTGTTTGAGTATCATTCCGGTGATCGGTTCTTTCTCAAAACAGGTTACTTCTACATTGGGAGAGAGCGGTTTAAAAGCTTGGGCAAATACACCTGTCCCGGCGCTCGGATCAAGCAAACGGGACGGTTTAATTCCGCTTTCACTAAGTGCACCTGCCAGCGCATTTACTACATCCGGCGGTGTATAGAATGCCGTCAGTATGGAGCTTTTCAGGTCATCGAAAAGGCGTTTGTATTCTTTTTCATCGCGGGTATTTTCCCTTAGAACATCATGCAATTCATTTATCAGGGGATTGGTTGTGCCTTTAGCAGGAAGTGGTTCGAGTATTTCCTTGATTGCACCGAACCCGGAATACCGGGCGAGTATTTCACTTTCCCCGGCTGTTGCCTGTCTGTTCTCCCGTTCTAAGGTAAACGCCGTTTTTATCGCATCGATATTTGCCCGCAGGTGTTCCTTTTTATTGTAAGCCATCTTCGAGCAGTATTTCGACGGTCCCCGTCAGTTCAGTATATAACTTATCGTATTGCGAAGTACCGGCAAAATCATCCGAAAGGGTGTATCTGTATAGAACTTTACTGCAAAGCGGTAAGATTTGGAGCGCAATCTCTTTTGCCCTGTCTTCAGGGATTCCATCTGAAAATTCGTTCCAAAGGATGTTTACGAGGGTGTTGTAAGGGGAAAAGTGCAGGCCATGGAAGAGTTTCTCCGAAGCCAGTTCTTCCGCCTCAATGGGTGTGTGCCCATCTTTAACAGCATTGCTGTACGTTTCTGCTGCGGCATCTGCGCGTTCTTCAATAAATGTTGTGTTACCGGCCCGGTCGGGGAAATTCTCTTTCAGGTACGAAAGGAGGGATAAACCATAATAAGACAATTGCAGTCCGGTTTTACTTTTCTTGTTTCTCATGATAACGGATATTTAGTGGTTGAAAAGAAGGAAGGTATATCAGGCAAAAGCGCCCCGGGTTCCCACCCGGAGCGCACCACTAAAATATCCGTCACCAACAATCAATAAACAAACAAAGAAATGTTATGCGTATCGAAGAAAGCAGCGGTATATTCAGTGGTAAATATAGCCATTCCAAATTGAACTTGTTCTCTGCTGGTTTGCGTTAGAACCGCCTGAAAACAGAAATCAAATCCTGATGCCGCTTTTCTTTGCAGCGGGCTGGCGAACCTCTTGTTTAAACTGGTTTTCCGTAGGTTTTTGCTGTCCCTGTTTTAATGGCTCTTTTACATTCTTGGTCGCTTCGTTGGTTTTGCCATCGTTGTTTACGGCTACCTGCGTTTTGCTCTCTTCCGCAGGTTTGACTTCTGCACCCTGCTTTTTGGCCTTGTCGGGGTTCCACCTGAAAAAATCGAATTTCATTTTTTCAGGATTCGGTTTTACCCATGCGTTGAATGGTTCCCCTTTGTCGTCTTTCAGCATACCCCGGATATAGGTGGCCTGGCCCGCTTTGAGGTATTCCTGTTGTTTTTCGGTCAGTTCAACGCCAAGCAATTTTTTGGGAATAAATAGTTGCTTTTGATTCCCGGTTTCCCCTTCTGGTGAGTTTTCTTTATGCTGGCGTTGAATTTCTTTGTTCTCTTTTGAATAGCGGTTACGGTCGAGCCCTTCATAAGAGAAATCAAACTTTTTATCCGCAGCATTGATTTGGATATATCCGTCAAAGAACCGGCCTGTTCGGGAAACCATTTTTTCTACCAGCACCTTTTCTCCTGTACCGAGCCGGTTTTGCTGGTCTTCAGAAAGGTCTGCCCCCTTTATTTTATTGGGAATGGAAATGTTTTCCAAGGGCAGGGCTTCGAGTTTATTGGTGAGCCGGTCGAGCGAAACAAAAGCCGGGATTTTCTGCCCGGGCGTAGGTTCCAGTTCAATTACCCTGCCTGCGTTCAATGATTGCCGCAGGTTCTCCTTATCCTGTTCACCAAGAAGGATTCCGTGAAAAGGGGCATCCAGGTTGGGCTTTTCCTGCCAGTAATGCGGGATGATTTTGAGTGAACCATCAGCCTGTTCTTCCAGCGATACGCGCCCTTTGGTAGGAACACGGACTCCTGGTTCCAGTTCAGGGTTCATGGAAATCATTTGAGGTGACTTGTGCCCGTAGGACATGGCTTTGAGGTGAGGTTCCAAATCGGTAGCATTGATACCATATTTTTGAAGTTCCTGCCGGTCTATTTTACTGACATCCATCGGCTGGAAAGTGCCTTGCGAAGTTTCATCCCCGCCCGCCTGCGTTTGCTGCTGGTTCTGTTTCTGTACTTTCTCAAGGTATTCCACTGGGTTTATGCGGTGCAGTTCCAGTTCGTGGGGGTCGAGGTCGATTTTAACAAGCTTATCCAGCATTTGTCCTGTCATCAGGAAAAATCCCGTGTGTGAGGGTTGCTGCGCCTGTTCCAGCATTTTTTTGAAGAATACTTCCAGCATGGCCTCGTTCGTATTCACAGCAAAAAGGCTGTTCTGATTCTTTGCTGTCGGTTCCGCGGTCTGGATGTTGCCTTTTTCATCCATACCGGTAACGGCTTTTATCTTGCCGTCATTTGCGTCTTTGACGAGTAATACTTTTTTTTCGTCATTGTTGATTTTTTCGTCCATCTTACGAATATTTAGTTGTTGCACCACTATTGATGCATGGACGAATTTATGCGTAACTACATGACAAATAAATGGATATGTCGATAATGGCAGCTTGAGGAACTGTGGTGGTGGTTTGTGGCCTCGAAGAAGGGAAGGATAACTTACCCGTTTTAAATATAGTGTTTAAAAGGTAAGACACCTGTTTTAACATCTCTCCCGGCAGTTAAAATTTCACCAATTGAATCTGCAAATTTTAAAGTTACAGGAACACCATCCCCGTATATGCAGGCATTATAATTCAATTTTGTTAGGCTTAATATGTCCCTGGCAACGATATCCATATTTGCCTCTCCTCTTGTTATTGCAATATCAATGGGATTTGGTGTTTCCAATCCAATTTGCGTTTTAAACCTGGGTATAAATCCTTTTGTCCAGAGGAAGGTTCTCTTTTCGTCATATTGGAGCATGGTTCCCCTTGGCACACAATATTGAAATTGTCTATATAGCTTAAACGTATTATTTTCTCTTATCCTAATTCCAATTATTTTTGATTTTTCGGCAACAGCTTCTTCAAATCCGGTCCATTCTATGTCATCGAAATATGTTTTTGCATGTACAAAAATCTCTTTAGGATAATTTCCAAATCTGGAGTGATAGGCTTCTAATGATTGAGATATAATCTCAAATGCATCCTTCTCGGATAAATGAAACTCTCCTGTTTTAGGATTCCACCAAGGGCCAACATTACCCCTGAAAACCATACCGTCTCCGGAGTCTAAAAACATTTGCGCGGCACAGCAAGCGTTCTTATTGTTTGTATCAGCCTCCGTTTTTTTATAAACCAATCCTAAATAACAAACACCATCTCTGATCTCGCCTAGTTTCCATGGAAGCCCTCCTAACTTATAATAAAGACTATTGGAAATATTCCAGGCTTTTGCTGTGTCAAATTTTCTTTCTTCTTCAATCTGTTTTGGATTAAAAATATCTTCATAAGCAATCTTACTTTCCCTAATTATTTGTGTTACAATTTTGGACGACAGAATTTTCGCTTTTAGTTGATTATGGAAATTCACTTCAAACTCATATGCCTCACGTAGTATGTCATTTTCATCTTGAAAAAATAGGTTCAGCTGGTCTGAATTACGCTCCTGCTTTTTCAGCCCGATATTAATATTATCTTCTGCTTTGGGGATTTTGGAATTTGGTCGGCCAAATTTATATATCTCTTCAGGTATAACAATAAACCAGACGTCAGCCGGCATTTCTTCTTTCTCTGTATACTGAATTAATGGATTTACATACAGGTTAACCCAATTATGGACACGTTGGTGAGGATCCGTATATTTTAAATATTTGCTGATATTACTTTCTTTCACATCAATTTGAATGACATTGTCGAAATTGACAGATATACCAAAAACTGTTTCTAAACCGGGAAAATTGGGACGAGCAATGCTTCTATCTGAATTGGTCATGGGAGAATGAATCTTTTTCAGGTAGTCAATCATTTTTGCTCTTAGTTTTTGAGGTCCAATGACCCCAATATTTTTTACTCCCTTAACTTTTTTCTGATCAAATGGACCAAACAACATTAAACCATCTCTGGGGTCAATGGCATTTTGCCCGTTCCCAAAGGTTAGAAGAGGTTCGTTTATGTACTTTAGAATAGGTTCAATCATTGTTAGGATTTGATACGAAATAATATGTACATTTGAAAAAAACAAAATGTATGCAAAGCGATAAACTTTTACAGGAAAAATATGATTTGCTATTGCCCCATTTAGATGAAAAAAGCAAGCGTCTGTATTTGGCATCAGAATCGATCGGGCATGGGCGTGGGGGTATAAGTAAAACTGCTAAACTTACTGGGTTTTCCAGGGTGACGCTAACGTCAGGGATTAAAGAATTGCGGTCGGCAGATGTAAACAAGATTGATTTAAAAAGCAACCGAAAGACTGGTGGTGGCAGAAAAAAGCTGACAGACAAAGAAATTGGATTAACAGAAGCTGTCCGCGAATTGGTAGGCCCCCATACTGTTGGAGACCCGATGAATACACTTTTATGGACAAGCAAGAGTACGAGAAAGATAGCGGTGGAGTTAAAAAGGAAAGGGTATAATGTTAGCTATAACGTAGTTAACCGTATATTGAGTTCCGAAGGGTTTAGCTTGCAGGGTAATAAGAAGGTTGACGAAGGCGGGGAACACGAAGATAGGGATGCACAGTTTGAACATATCAACAAAGTGGCGACAGAATTTATTGCTTTAGGGGACCCGGTTATTTCGGTAGATTGCAAAAAGAAGGAATTAGTGGGGAATTATAAGAATTCAGGACAAGAATGGCACCCAAAAGGCGGATCCCCCGAAGTAAAGGTTTACGATTTTGTCGACAAGGAACTAGGGAAAGCCATACCTTACGGGGTGTATGATATAGAGCAAAACCAAGGCTGGGTAAGCGTTGGGGTTAATTACAACACAGCTAAGTTTGCCGTTTCATCCATACGGAACTGGTGGTATGAAATGGGGGCGGGTTTGTACGGAAAATCAAAACGCCTGTTCATAACAGCAGATGGTGGCGGGAGCAACAGTGCGAGAAGCCGTCTTTGGAAATCAGAAATACAGTCACTTTCAAATGAGTTGGACATGGAAATAATTGTAAGCCATTTTCCGCCAGGGACAAGCAAATGGAATAAAATTGAACACAGGATGTTTTCATATATCTCCATGAACTGGCGGGCAAAACCACTGACAAGCCTACAGGTAATAGTAAGCCTGATTGCAGCTACGACAACAACAAAAGGCTTGTTGATAAAAGCAAAAATCGATGACACGGTCTATGAAAAAGGAATTAAAATAATAGATGAGGATTTGAGAAAGATAAATATCACAAAAAACGATTTTCATGGAGAATGGAATTATTCCATTGTACCAAATATGTAAAGTTTATTTTGTATCAAGCCCTTAGTATCATCTAATTGTTCTTCATAGTAATCTTCTATCTTGTCTGTGTCCATTTTAGAATCAGGATCAATATATCCGACTTCACTCCAAAAGGTTTCCGGCCATTCTTTCATCTTCAAGATTTGATCATCTAATGAAACGTTAATTTTGATATCTCCGTCCTTATCTTTTAGCTGTTGCAAAAAAGCTAATTGTAAATCCCTCCAATGTTCATTAAAAAGTCGCTTCCCTTTACGTCTTCTATAACTATGCAATTTTTTATCATCATCAATGATTTTAAACCCATCGGAAGTAAATAAAATATGAGATTTTATGGAAAACCCCACAAAAGGGAATAATATCGTTTGAATAGAAATGGCATAATGCCAGGTTCCAATATCTTCAAATTTTCCTAAAATAGATTTCGATTTTTTTCTTGTACCAAAGGGATATGTAAATACGATTCTTCTTGGGTTATCATACTTGGGAAGAAAATATGCCAGCCTTTTATTTGACATTTCATGTTTCCATAGACCTTTATGCCTAAACATACTGGATATACAACAATATAAAAGTCTTTTGAAGTGATTTTCTGCATCTCGGTGCTGAGGGAATTTATCGGAATCAAACCCTAACAGAATATCGCTTAATAAAAACGAGTATGTGTGTTCCGGTTGAACATCAATGGTTTCACCATCTCTTTCTACGAGATAGCTTAAGTTTTCGTCAAACGATGACAAGACATTTGACAATAGGCTAATGGGTATATCCCGGTTCAAATCCCTAATTGCTTTTGCCTGTTTTGCGTTTGAGAACTGGTACATGTAAAACCGTTCCGGCATATTGTCGACAGACCACCAAGAGGTGTAGAATAACTCATACGCGGGAATCATAGAACAATTTGATATATATTCATTTTCATACCATTCAGAAAATGAAGACTTTTCACTGTCGAAATTCTTTGGAACAGAATCTTTCTCCAACTTCTTTATTAATTGCTTAAGCCCATCAGCCCAATTGTTGTCAAATGGGATATGGTTAATATTTGGCATTCCTATTGCCAAATTATATAGTGAATCATCAATATGTAACGGAATAATAAAGTCTTTTAAACCGTATTGTCCCGCGATACTTTTGGCATATTCTATTTCATTTTCAATTCCTTGTTTAAGAACACCATCCTGTGTTGCGATATTTTTTGAATATACAAACAAGACCTTTGCTGAGCGGTCAATGGCCTTTTGTATTGTTGCCCAAAAACGTTCACCCCCCAACAATCCTTCTTTATCAATCCATGTTTTATATCCCAACATTTCCAATCGAGATGCTATCCATATCGAAAATTCATTATCTGCTGGAGTTGCGTGACTAATAAATATTGTATCCCTCATAATTGATTCACTTTTTCGTTTCTGTCAGTAACTCTCTGACATTCACATCCAGGGCTTTTGCAATTTCAAATAATGTTTCGATCGAAGGCTGGGATTCATTCGTGCACCACCGGGATACAGTCGCTTCGTTCTTACCTAATTTTTCAGCAAGCCATTTCCCAGTGCGTTTTTTTTCTGCTAACATTATCTTCAGCCTATTAAGATCCATTAATCAATATATTGATGTATTATGCAAATATATTGACTTTTTTGATAGGTCATAATATTAATATCTTACTATCGATAAATCAGTTTTATCCATTCAGGTGTGAAATACTATTAAGAAGTTCAAGCCGATAGAAATGAGCGTTTTAATTTTCCATAATATACAAAAGGGGATCCATCAATTTAGTGGTATTTTTATTACAAATAAATGATCAGCAATCACTGCTGGTGCGTTAAAAATTAAAACATATTATCAAACAAATTATACTGTAGTTCTTTGACATTTTGATTGACTTGAGAGAAACTGAGCAAATCCCGGACAGGGGTTTTGTCGAAAGCTGACACACTTAAAATTTGCATTATCTCATAAATCGAATAATTGCTTTTTAAAGCATGTTTCATATATGCAACGATCAGGTAGGCACAAATAGCCGTCCAAATATGGATTTTAACTGCATTTGGAGAATGTCCCCATAGCTTTTTAACGACAAGGTTTTGTTTTATCCACTTGAAAAACACTTCGATTTGCCAGCGATTTTTGTATAACCTGGCAATTTCGAGGGCGGATACTTCAAAATTATTGCTCAAAAAGACCAGAATCAATTCCTTTTCTGTGTCATAATACTCAACCAGCCGCAATTTGTCCGGGTAAAGTCTTTTAGACTTTGCCACAGTCAGGGCAATTGTCCTGTCGCTTCGTAATCCGGTTGCAAGATCAATGTTGAAGTTCTGTTCCATTACCTCGTATTTCAAAGACGATTTTGCCCTTGTAACAAAGAAAGCATCTTCCATTTGTATGCGATGCAATGCTTCAAAATCGACATAAGCCTTATCCATCAGGTAAATTGCACCGGATTGTGGAACAATTACATCAAGCGCATTGCTGTCGTGATATTTCCCATCGGTAACAAGGATAAATTCAGGAATGCTGCCACGCAAATTGAGCAATGTATGCACTTTGACCGCTCCTCTGGAGTATTTTCCTTCTGCCCAGGTAAAAAGGTTTATACTCAAAGAAATCGTCGTCGAGTCCAAGGCAAAAACCTCATTGTCAATATTTACATTGGGGACAGGAAAGTTAGCGTAAAGCGGACGAACCAAGCCAATGAGATATTCTCCAAAATCGGCAAAAACACGCCAGTCGCGATTTTCGTTGGCGCGCGAAAGAGTTGTATGATCAACGCTTTGTTTAACGCCAAGATGATACAGTTGCCCTTTGTGTGCCTGCAAACAGGTGCAGATTGAACGAAGCGAGTCCAACGAAGTTATTTGTCCGAACAAGAGCTGTACAAACTGGTTCCAGCATTTAAAATCACGCACCCGATAATTGCCAGAATAGCGTTTTACACATTTGTTGAATTCATATTGGTTCACAAAGTCCAACAGTTGACGGAATACATATTTACCTGAATTCATAATTTACACTTTAAAAGTGCAAAATTGAACCTCAAGTCAATTCAAATCTCAAAATCAAAGAACGCTTATAAGTATTTGTTTTTTAAATAATTATATCAATATATTAAAAATTAACGCACCACTAGTAATCAGCAATAGAAAATTAATTAGCATTGAATACAGGTTAATCAATTCTGAATAAAATTTTCTTTATCTGATCCAATCCATCAATTACTTTTATCATATTCAAAATTAAACCTTCCGGAGAAATATCATCTTTAGCCAAACTGCGCAATTCCCAGATAAGTGATCCTGGAGTTTAAACGGTTTTAATTTCCCCTTTAAAGGAGATATCATTTTTACCTTTCTGGTTGAGAAAGCTGGTCAGTGTTTCATCAAATTTAACGGTTTTTTTCTGGGTGTGATTGAAAGAACAGGGGTGGTTAGTCTTGAATTATTTCTTTTATCCTGGCGTATAACTGTATGTCTGTATCTTCCACCAAATATTGGGCTTGGCCGTTCATTTTGTTGAACCACTTACCAAATTGAACTACTTCGTCAAATGAGAAGTAATATTTTTCGGAAAGCTTTTCCCGGGCCTCGGTTTTCTTCCTTTCGCCGTTATAAGCTTCTATTGCCCTAAGCCACATTTCACTTTTATTTCTAACTTCTACCGTTAAGATTGACTGCTTATTTTTCACATAATTGTTTAGGTCTATGACCTTCGTTTTTTCCAGTTTACGTAACTGTTTGGTTAGTTTCGTACATAATGAATTTATCGGTATACCACTTTCTTTAGCGAAGGCTTTCTGTGTTTTCCCTGATTTTAGAAAATCATGTAATAATTGAAGTTCCATGTTCTTTTTTTATTCAATTGATTTTCAACCTGAATTTAAAGGTACCTTTTCCTTTTTACAGGAATTGAGTGCACTGTTCGGGAATACCACCTTTAAAATTTATTCCACGATCTGTTTTTCCTACAATACTAAGCCACTTTGGTAAGTGCGCATTTTAACAAATTTTTTTGAGATATCCAATACGGGAACACAAAGCAAAAAAAGTCGCGATTAGGGTAGAGTAGCCATGGTGATGCCTATTTCGGAGGATGGGTTGCAGGAAATATTTAGCCGTCCCATGCAAATTTGTTGTTACTGTTTTTCATTATTCCTTTTTCGGCAATAAATGACAAAGTGTGGGGTCATTTTTTATCCGGTATAACTCTTCGGCAACAATTTGTTTTGTTTCTTCTTTGATGCGGTTATAGTTGTCCTGAATCATTTCCTTCATGCGGTCAACACCACTTTCATCCACAAAATTGGTGATTACCGGAATTTGCCTGTATCCTTTGGTCTCGACGGCAACTTTTGCACTATCCACCACAATTTCGGCATGGAAAATCTTTTGCTCGATACGTTCATCAAAATTATCGGCAACAGCACCGACAAACATGCCCTGGGTAAGTGTGGAGATTTTGCTGGCGGGAATGAGGCTATCCAACTGGGTGCTGATAGAAGTTGATTTATCATTACGGTTAATGGTCATGGACTGGCGTTTCTGTAAAACCTTGCCGAAACGCTCCGATAGGTTTTTAGCCGTATCGCCCACCACCTGGCCTGAGAAAATATTCCCGACTGTATTCATTACAACGGCTGCTTCCTTATCTCCGTAATCGCGTTTTAACTGAGAGAAATCCTGAAAGCCGAGTAACACCGCCACCTTGTTACTACGAGCTGTGGCAATAAGATTATCCAGCCCTTTGAAATAAATGGTTGGCAACTCATCAATGATAACCGAGCTTTTTAACTGTCCTTTCTTATTGATAAGTTTTACGATACGGCTGTTGTACAAACCAAGCGCAGCACCATAAATATTCTGGCGGTCGGGATTATTCCCCACAACCAAAACTTTTGGGTCACCTGGGTTATTGATGTCCAGTGTAAATTCATCGCCCGACATTACCCAATACAATTGCGGTGAAATCATTCTCGAAAGCGGGATTTTTGCCGATGCAATCTGTCCCTGTAACTGGTCCTGCGCCCCCGACATCCAGGCATCCATAAAGGGAGAAAGGTAGTTTTCCAGTTCGGGGTAGCTCGTCAGGATCGGAAAAATATCTTCATACCGCTTGTTCAGAAACTCGATGGCGTGGGGAAAGGTGCAATACCGACCTTCCTTGTATATGCGCAAATACCAAATAATGGCCGCAAACAGGATAATCGGCGATTCCACGAAAAAGTCGCCCTGCTTTTGCACCCAGGTACGGTTCAGGTTCAGCATGATGGTATAGGCGCTTTCGTAAGCATCGGATATATCGCTCATAAACGAGGGATTAATCGGGTTGCATCGGTGCGAACGTGCCGGGTCGTCGAAATTGATTACATAAAAAGTCGGGACTTTTTTGTATCCGCGTTGGTTCTTCAAAAGATGGTTATAGGCAATCGTCGAGAGGTCGGGGAACTTGAAATCATAGATATACAGTGAATACCCTTTTTCTATCTGCTGCTTTATGAATTGGTTGATTACCGCATAACTCTTCCCTGAACCAGGTGTTCCCAACACAATACCTGCCCGGAAAGGGTTTACCACGTTAATCCAGCCGTTGTTCCATTTCTTTTTGTAATAGAAACGGGTCGGCAGGTTCACAGAATATTCGTTTTCAACCATGCGTGTTTCCTGCATAAAGGATTCGTTCTCGGTATTGAAGACATCGTCCATCATATTGTTTTTCAAAAGACGGCTCATCCACACCCCACCAGCCAGCAGGCAGAGATAACCGACAGCCATTGTGAAAATGTAGAAAGCTGTTTTGGCAACTAATGGCAAGGGCAAATCCAGCAGCCACCAGTTAAAAAAGAAAAAGACAGAGCCAACAAAAAGGAATGTGATAATCTTGCTCCATGTGATTTTTTCTTGTTTGACGCCTCTTGTTCCGAGACAGGATAAGGCCAGAAACACCACTGCGAAAAGTTTTGTATAAAGGATATTGCCAAATAGTTTGGCAGTACGGTTGAAATTCAGGAGTATTTTATCGATTGTGTCAATATTAATGCCCCATTCGGAAATGGATTGGTAACAAAACCAATAGATGTTGATAATAACAAATAAAATACTCAGGGCACGCATAAAGTCCATGACCTTTGCCAGTGCCCTTAAATCGTCTTCCTGTTGCATTGTACTTTCACTTTTTGATATTTGGAAGGCGAAAGTATGGCGTGATTTATATCAATATACAGATTTTAAACAAGTTGGTGGCAAGTGGCACTTTAATGGCAGCTTGTGACCGGAAACCTTGTTGAAAATGTACTTTCTTTTTTTTGTCTGGATAAAAATGTAGTTTAAATACTTTTTTATCTGGATAAAAGTGTACTTTTGGGTGCAATTTAAATGGATAAATATGTACAGGGAGTCGATTGTTAACTTGAAAAACTGGAAAGAAGACAAATTCCGTAAGCCGCTAATTGTAAGAGGTGCCCGGCAGGTAGGGAAAACATGGTTATTAAAGGAGTTTGGACGTACCTCGTATGCAAAACTGGTGTATGTAAATTTTGAAGAGACGCCGGCCCTGCAAACTATTTTCGCAACAGATTTTGATATTGAGCGGATTATTACCATACTTCAAATTCAGTCCCAAACCACGATAACAGCAGAAGATACGCTGATTGTTTTTGATGAGATACAGTCGGCGGAGCGTGGTGTGACATCGCTAAAATATTTTTGTGAAAACGCCCCGCAATACCACGTAATTGCAGCAGGCTCCCTGCTTGGCATGGGATTGCACAGCCAGGTTTCTTTTCCGGTAGGCAAGGTCGATTTTCTTGATTTGCGTCCGCTTTCATTCTATGAGTTCCTGCTTTCATTAAATGAACCGGCGTTGGTTGATGCCCTGAAGGCAAAGAACTGGGGTGTGGTTTCCGTTTTTACTGAAAAGCTGAAAGAATACCTGCGTTATTTTTTTTACGTCGGTGGAATGCCAGAAGTTGTGTCGGCATTTGCAGAAACCCGGGACTGGCAGCTAGTCCGACGGATCCAGAACAGGATTCTCAATTCATACGAAGGTGATTTTTCGAAACATGCTCCCAATGAAACTGTTCCCCGGATCCGGATGGTTTGGCAAAGTATTCCTTCGCAACTGGCAAAAGAAAATAAAAAATTCGTGTACGGGGTTATCAGGGAAGGTGCCCGTGCTAAAGATTTTGAGTTGGCCAGTCAATGGTTACTGGATTGTGGTTTGCTATTGAAAAGCCACCGGATATCGAAACCGGGTATTCCGCTTGCAGCCTACCAGGAAATTTCTGTATTCAAACTATTCCTGCACGATGTTGGTTTACTTGGTGCCATGGCAGGACTGGATGTAAGGACGATTATTGAAGGCGACGAAATTTTTACAGAGTTCAAAGGCGCCCTCACTGAACAGTATGTGATGCAGCAACTGCGCCTGAACAACGAACGCTATATCGGTTACTGGACTAACGACAAGAGCACTTCCGAAGTTGATTTCGTTATCCAGGAAGAAGGAAAAGTTATTCCGGTTGAAGTAAAATCGGGTGAAAACCTGAGGTCAAAAAGCTTTCGTTTGTTTTGTGAGAAATACAAACCCTCAAAAGCCATCCGTACATCAACAACCGATTATAAGGAAGAGGAGTGGATGCTAAATGTTCCATTGTATGCCATTGGAAAGGAGGGTTTGTAAACTTCTTACGGAAAAACAATCGGTTTATATTTTTATGTAAAAATGTACTTGTTGTACAGTCGTAATCAAAAATATAAAACAAAGATAATATCCGGTTAGAATATACCATTTATGTCTGCCTCCCATATTTTCGTTTTTTCTTTTTCCGCTTCTTTCGAAGCTGTTGCTGATTTTCAGTGTAAGATTCCGGTTCCGGTGAAAAAACAGAAAACAGGCTGCCAATGGCGGATTCAATATGCCCGGCCTGATTGTTGGCCGGTGAGGACGGTTCAGCCAAAGGCATGAACGGTTCTCTTTCCCCTGCCTG
Source organism: Gaoshiqia sp. US2 (assembly GCF_059705485.1). Taxonomy (NCBI): domain Bacteria; kingdom Pseudomonadati; phylum Bacteroidota; class Bacteroidia; order Marinilabiliales; family Prolixibacteraceae; genus Gaoshiqia; species Gaoshiqia sp. US2. The sequence continues at coordinate 926,988 of NZ_AP048550.1, forward strand.
TTTTGTGTGTCCCTCAACTGACGGGGACTCTCTAAACAGGTCATTGAATACATTGGCAGAAAACTCTTTGCCCAGCCTAGAACCGTTCAGTACACAGCGGCTTTGATGGTCGATAAAAGTTACCCCGGTAATCCGCCCTGTATTGTTTCGCCGGAGATAAAGGTCAACATCCTTTTCTTTTAACTTTTTATGCAGTTCCGTTTCAGTTCCGGTTGCCTGAATAACATCGGCAATGAGTGGATGCAGGCGTTCACGATATCCCTTTTCTTTTATCAGGATGGCCGATTTCTTCATCCGCTCTTCAAGCGCACTGCCCCCGGTTGTTTTCCCGAAAGCAGAGGATTTGATGGGCGTTCCGGCTTTGTTCCCTTCAATATCCAGTGCGGAATAGAGCAATCCACGATAAGGCTTTCCGCTTCGCGTTCCCTGTACCTCTTCCACACCAATGTTGTAGAGCGATAACAGTGCCCGGTATTCCCCCATTGTCTGGAACCGGTACATAGCGGCTGCCGGTTTAATGACCGAACCGATCTGCTTTTTCAAATCGCCTTTCTCTGCATCGACAGGCTTAAACTGTCCTTGTTCAGACTGTTTCTGTCCTTTGGCAGGATGCAAACCATATTTGCGCTCCAGCTTTTCGGTTATGGCGACACTCCGTAAATTGCGTTTGCTGTCGTTGATTTTTTTGCCTTCGCTGTCCACCTGTAATGAAACAATATGGATATGTTCGCGCCCGATGTCCGAGTGTTTGAAGATAAGATATGGCTGTGCGCCGTAACCCATCATCTGCATATACTCACGCCCGATGTCCGCCAGCCCGTCATCCGTCAGCCTGTCATCCGGGTGCGGGTTAAGCGAAATATGGATGACGGGCTTTTCCGTCCGGTAATGCGAGGGCAACCAGCGGTTAAAGGCTTCCGTGCACGCCGCCGCACCAAACCGGCCATCCTCCGGTTCCGGGATGATATTCGAACTGAGTACCTTTCCCAATCCTTCGTTTACCTTTTCCTGGTTGTAGGCAAGCGCGCCGTAAATATCTTTTCCGGTGGTTATTTTGGCAATCATTCGGGCTATTATTGCAAATATTTTTCCTCAAACTCTTTTGTCAAGGCGATGATTTGTTGTCCGGTCACTGCCAGTTCGGTGGTCAGTTTTTCCAGTTTAAAGAGCAATGCCAGCGCTTTTTTATGCGAAAAATTACTGTGCAGTTCTTTTACCACCTGGTTGTAATTGGTCCCCACCCCCCGGAACTGTGCGTAAAAAGTGGTCAGCTTGGCCACGTATTCGAGCGCCGCCCGGTCGGTTTTAACCACGCGGAATGGCTGGTCGAATACCCGGGCCTTAACAAAAACGGCTTTTGCTTTTACCCCGGATTGTTCAAATAATGTCAGAAAACGGGCATATTCACGGGTGTTGAAGCGTACCATAACGCACGCTGTGACGGGGTCGCTTTTTGCAGGGCGTCCCCCTTTTCGCCTTTGGCGGCTTGTATTTTCCTGTTTCATCTGTCGGATATTTTAGTGGGTGGCGCCGGCCACTCCGGTTTATAATGTCCGATACCTTAGTGCAGTCATTAACACTGCCATTATAAAAAAAAGCAGCGACTTCGGAGCCTGCTTTTCTCCCCTTGCGGGCAAGCGGTTTTGGGTTACGCGAAATGAAATGAGTAACTCAAAACACAGCTTGCTATTTGCCACGTTGCAAATAAATCTGTCCGCCATTAGGACAGATAAATTGACGGGCTGCAAACAGGACTGACAGCAGCCTGACCGGTTACCGGTATCGAACCGGAGGCAAAATTACCGGTCTTTTCAATTGCTTGAATATTACATGATTGTGCCAAAGATTGCCACTTTGGAGCCAGAAGCTGCCACTTTCCTCAGCGCCTGTTGAAGCGGGGTTTTATTGGCTTTTATTTGCATGAGATTAAAAATATGACCGATTATGCAAATGACTGATAGCAGGATAAAATGGCTGAAAAATCTTATGAACATTGGGATGAGTGAATAACTTCTCAAAAGGCCGGATATAACACTGTATAGTTGGATGATTGATAAATAATTGGATATACGACTGGCCAGACAGCGAGACATTCAAGCATTCAAATCTTAAGACGGCCAATCATTCTTTTACCCTAATAGCCATGTGATTACACAGATGTCTTGGCTGGCTATCCACCCAACCAGTCTGCAAATCAGAAGTATAAACAACTGTATGTATAACTTATTAAATGATTAAAAATGGAAAAGAAAAATTTGTGTATTGCTTTCTCCACCCAAAAAGGAGGAGCAGGAAAAACAACCCTGACCGTACTGGCAGCTTCCTACCTGCACTACGTGAAAGGTTACGATGTGGCAGTAGTAGATTGTGATTACCCGCAGTACAGCATTGCAGAAATGCGGGAGCGCGATTTAAAAATGGCCACAGAGGACGATTATTACAAGTCGCTGGCATACCAGCAGTTTACCCGTTTGGACAAGAAAATGTACCCGGTGATCAAAAGCCTTCCCGAAAAAGCGCCGGAAGCTGCAGAAGCGCTAATGTCCAAAGGCAAATACGACATCATATTTTTTGACCTGCCGGGAACAGTCAATAAGGAAGGGGTAATTTATACCCTGTCGCTGATGGATTATATTTTTTCACCCATCAGTGCCGACAGGGCAGTACTTGAAAGCACCTTACGTTTTGCCTCCCGCCTGAACGATAACATCATCACCACCGGGAAATCCAGGGTTAAAGGGCTATACTTAATCTGGAACCTGGTGGATGGCCGGGAGAAAACGGATTTGTACGAAGTATATGAACAGGTCATAGCAGAACTTCACCTTCCGCTGCTGAAAACCTTCCTGCCCGACAGCAAGCGTTTTCGCCGCGAGCTTCCCGCTTCACATAAAGCCCTGTTCCGCTCGACCATGTTCCCGGCCGATAAAGCATTGCTGAAAGGAAGTCACCTTGACTCCCTTATGAATGAAATTTTGGAAATCATTAATAATCAATGCCATGGACAAAACCTTTAAAAAAGAAGATATCAACGAAAAAGCGATTATCGCTTCTTTCCTTCAGGATGAGCCAATAGACCATGATTCGCTGATGCGGGAAAACAACGAAGAGGCCGGAGAAACGCCTGCCCAAAAAGCGGAAATATCCAAAGAAGAAACCTGGCGCAAACGTGGGAAAGAGCAGGATTATGAAACGCTTTTTGTCAAAGAATCCCCGGTTACCGCAAGAACAGGTAAGATGGTTTATATCCGCCGCGATTTTCATGATACGATCCAGGCTGTATGCCGGGTAATCGGGAACAATGAAGTGTCATTGTCGGGATACATCGACAATGTGCTGGCCCATCATTTTGAGACGTACGGTAATGAGATTACCCATCTTTATAACGAAAAACACAAAGGAATAAACATTATTAAAAACCTGGAAAAATGAGAAAACTATTCAGAAAGAAAAAGGTTGCTGCCAGGCAATCCCTGGACCAACAAGATGTGAAGTGTATTCCCCTTAAAGAGGAGGATTACGAAGCCCTCTTTTTCAAAGAGTCGGAAGTTAAAACGCGCAACGGCAAAGTGGTCTATATCCGCAAGGAGTACCATGACCGCATCCTGAAAATCGTCCGGGTGATCGGCGAAAACGATCTGTCCCTGTTCAGCTATCTGGATAATGTGCTGGAACATCATTTTACCATGTTCCAGGATGATATTACCCAGCTGTACCGGAAAAAGAATACCGATATTTTTTAATGCATCAGGTAAACAATTCAAATTCTTTAAGCCAATGATAGTTATAACGCCTTATACCGTAGTACTGGTGTTGCTGTTTGCTTTTACAGTGTTCTACGCGCTTTGGACCATGTTCTTTTTCATCTCTGAAAACCGGCGTTTGCGGAAGGAAAACAGCGAAGCAATGCTTAACGAACAGGACGAAAAAAAGCGCAAAGGCGATATTATCGGCAAGAGCCATTTTGTCCTCAAAGAACGCATTCCGGCGCCACAAACTGCCAAAGAACCTGACAATGTAAAAGATAACGGGAAAGAAAATATATTTGTCCCGTCAGATGTACCCAAAGAACATTCCCGGATCATTCCGGCGGATGAGCTGGACGAAGTTTTTGGCGATGTTCCTCCCGGCCAGGCCAACCCGCCGCTCGACATTGACTGCCCGATGCCGGAAAAACCGGACAAGGAAGATGAAGAGAACCAGAACGAGGAGGAAGAATACGAAGCCATGCAGGTTTCAGGCCGCTTGTTGGCCGAGGGAATCAGTTTTGAACAAATGGGCGAAGCCTACCGCACCGTGGTACACAATCCAATTCTAACAGAGGAGAAAAAAGAAGAAACAGGAGGTGTTCTTCTCAACCTGAAGCATACCGATATGTTTGAGGCGATGGTTTCAGGTAAGCCCGAAAGGGAAGACAGGGTCGGCGGATTGATCGATTCGTACCTGAAAGCTTTTCATCAGCGGAAAGCTGAACAGCCGGGAGAAAATAAGACTCCCGCGGCCCCTGTTCCCAAAGGGTTTGACGTCCGAAAGTATGTTTAACACATTAAGTACAAAAAGATGAAAAAGCGCGATTACGGATAGGCCGGTTTCATTTCACACGACCACTAAAATATCCGAAAAAGACAAACATTTTATTCACCCGGGGCGGAGTGTAATTAGGCCCGTTCCATAAACAAAGAAATCAGTATGACAAAAAAGAAAATCCTGATCCAGGCAGCCTTTATCATGGCTGCCGTTTCAACCGCATTTGCACAAGGCGATGGTACTGCCGGAATAACGGAAGCCACCAATATGGTCACCTCGTATTTTGACCCCGGGACCAAACTGATTTACGCCATTGGCGCTGTTGTAGGGCTTATAGGCGGAATCAAAGTGTACAACAAGTTCAGCTCGGGAGATCCGGATACCAGTAAAACCGCGGCCAGTTGGTTCGGCGCATGTATCTTCCTGATTGTAGCCGCCACCATCCTGCGCTCCTTCTTCCTTTAAGGTCACAGACCCCTTTATTATTCATCAAAATAGAATAAAATGGAGTATAATATCAACAAAGGAATTGGCAAAAGCGTGGAATTTAAAGGTTTGAAATCCCAGTACCTGTTTATTTTCGCTGCCGGGCTGCTCGCTGTTTTCGTAGTGTTTGTCATTCTCTACATGGCAGGTGTCAGCCAATGGGTTTGCATCGGTTTCGGGGTGATTGCCGCGTCGGTACTGGTATGGCTGACCTTCAACCTGAATGCCCGTTACGGGGAATTTGGACTGATGAAACTCATGGCCAAAAAACAGCATCCCCGTTACCTGATTAACCGGAAGGTTCTCCGTAGCCTTTTCCAAAAAGCAAGAAGGGAGGTTGCAGCATGAGGAATATCATGAAAGCAACGACCATCGAAAGCAAGTTCCCGCTGCTGAGCGTTGAACAAGACTGTATCGTCAGTAAAGACGCCGATGTAACGGTCGCTTTCCGTGTAAGCCTGCCGGAACTGTTTACCGTGACCTCGCCCGAATACGAAGCCATCCATTCGGCCTGGGCAAAAGCGGTTAAGGTGTTGCCCGATTACAGTGTAGTACAAAAACAGGATTGGTTTGTCCGGGAAACTTACCACCCAAAAACGGATGACGGGGAAATGAGTTTCCTGTCCCGAAGTTACGAACGCCATTTTAACGAGCGGCCTTACCTGAACCATGATTGTTTCCTTTACCTGACCAAAACGACCAGGGAGCGGATGCGGATGCAAAGCAATTTTTCATCGCTCTGCCGGGGCAATATCATCCCCAAAGAAATCAATAAAGACCATACGGTCAGGTTCCTGGAAGCAGTCGGACAGTTTGAGCGGATCATCAACGACAGTGGTTTTATACGCCTTATACGGATTACAACCGATGAAATTGTCGGGACGCCGGAAAATGCCGGGCTGATCGAAAAGTATTTTTCGCTTTCACTCGATGATACCACCTGCCTGGAAGATATGGAGCTGGGAGTGGACGGCCTCCGCATAGGCGATAAACACGTTTGCCTGCATACCTTATCCGATGTGGAAGATTTACCCGGAAAGGTAGGCACGGACATGCGTTACGAAAAACTGTCCACCGACCGGAGCGACTGCCTTTTGTCATTTGCCTCCCCGGTAGGTTTGCTCCTGTCCTGTGACCATGTGTATAACCAGTATTTATTTCTGGATGACAGCGCGGAAAACCTGCGGAAGTTTGAAAAAAGCGCCAGGAACATGCAGTCGTTGTCGCGTTACAGCCGGGGCAATGCCATTAACAGGGAATGGATTGACCTTTACCTGAACCAGGCCCATTCGCTGGGGCTGACTTCCATACGGGCGCACTTTAACGTAATGGCTTGGAGCGGGGATGAACAGGAACTAAAGCATATCCGTAACGAGGTAGGTTCACAGCTGGCGCTGATGGAGTGCAAGCCCCGCCACAATACCGTGGATGCGGCTACCCTTTACTGGGCGGCCATACCGGGCAATGCGGGCGACTTTCCGGTAGAAGAAAGCTTTTACACCTTCATCGAACAGGCGCTTTGCTTCTTTACCGAAGAAACCAATTACCGGTCATCCCCGTCGCCTTTCGGCATCAGGATGTGCGACCGGGTGAGCGGTAAGCCAATCCACCTGGATATTTCCGATCTGCCCATGAAAAAAGGGATTATCACCAACCGGAATAAATTCGTGCTTGGGCCCAGCGGAAGCGGCAAATCGTTCTTTATGAACCACATGGTCAGGCAATACTACGAACAGGGTACCCATGTTGTCCTTGTGGATACCGGGAACAGTTACCAGGGATTGTGTGAAATGATTCACCGAAAAACCAAAGGGGAAGACGGGGTTTATTTCACTTATACCGAAGAAAACCCGATTTCTTTTAACCCATTTTTTACCGACGACTATGTGTTTGATGTGGAAAAAAAAGACAGCATCAAAACCCTGCTCCTGACCCTGTGGAAAAGCGAGGACGACAAAGTGTCCAAAACCGAAAGCGGTGAACTGGGCAGTGCGGTATCCGCTTATATCCGTCGGATACAGCAAAACCGGAATATTACACCCTGCTTCAATACGTTCTACGAGTACATGCGCGATGACTACCGCCGTGAACTGGAAGAAAGGGAAATCAAGGTAGGCAGGGACGATTTTAATATCGACAATATGCTGACCACACTGAGGCAGTATTACCGGGGCGGGCGCTTTGATTTCCTGCTGAACTCGGATAAGAATATTGACCTGCTGTCCAAACGCTTTATTGTTTTCGAGATTGATGCAATTAAGGAAAACCGGGAACTTTTTCCCGTGGTGACTATCATTATCATGGAGGCTTTTATCAACAAAATGCGCCGTCTGAAAGGGGTCCGGAAACAACTGATCGTGGAAGAAGCCTGGAAAGCTATCGCTTCGGCAAATATGGCCGAGTACCTGCGCTACATGTACAAAACCGTCCGTAAATATTTTGGCGAAGCCATCGTGGTCACGCAGGAAGTGGACGACATTATCTCCAGCCCGGTGGTCAAGGAAAGTATCATCAATAATTCGGATTGCAAGATACTTTTGGACCAGCGCAAATACATGAACAAGTTCGACCAGATACAGTCCCTGCTCGGACTGACGGACAAAGAAAAGTCGCAGATCCTTTCCATTAATATGAGCAATGCACCAAACCGCCGGTACAAGGAAGTCTGGATAGGACTGGGCGGCGTTCAGAGCGCTGTCTATGCCACAGAAGTTTCGGTTCAGGAATACCTGGCTTACACCACTGAAGAATCGGAAAAAATGGAAGTGATGCAGCTTGCCGGAAAACTGGGCGGCAACATTGAACTGGCCATAAAACAACTTGCTGAAAGCAAATAGTAAAAACAGTCAGGTCATGTGCTCAAAACCTATCGGGACTAATCCTCTCGGGGCAAAACATGTTTTTGCCCTGCGGGACATTGCAGGCCGGTGGAAAAACCGGGAAGGTGCGCCGGATATCCGGATTTACAGAAACAGTGAAAGAAAAAACGGCGGCTTCTTTATGGAGTTTGCCTATAAAGGTGGCAATGTTTTCCGGCGTCCTGTCAAAAAGCATCAGGGTATCCGGTATGTCAACCTTTACGGAGTAATGAGCCTGTCCTATAATACGGACAACGACGTATTACAGCTTTCCGCTTACGGAAAATATAACCGGGCTAAGGATTAGCATCCCGTGGGAGCTGATCCCCGCCCTTTCAAACAAAAGTATCATCAAACAAAAAAGAAAGAATATGAAACGAATAATTTTAATTGTATGTGTGGCCTTGACAGGTTTTGCCTATCAGGCCAAAGCACAATGGGCGGTAATCGACCCATCCAATCTTGTACAGAATATCCAGCAGGTGGTCAAATCCTCGTCCACCCTCACGAACATGGTGAAGAATGTGCAGCAAACAGTCAAAATTTATGAACAGGGCAAGGCGTATTACGACGCCCTGAAATCAGTTAATAACCTGATTAAAGATGCCCGCAAGGTGAAAAGGACCATCGAGATGATTAGCGAAATCGGCGACATGTACATCACCGGGTTCAACAAGATGGTAGCCGACCCCAATTTTACCGTTGACGAACTGGCCGCTATCTCCGCAGGTTATGCCAAACTGATGGAAGAAGGGGGCGCATTGATAACCGACCTCAAAAACATTGTAACAGGCGGCAACGGGCTTTCCATGTCGGACAAGGAGCGCATGGATGTGATCGACCAGATTTATAACCGGATGCTGGACTACCGCAACCTGACCAGGTATTTTACGCAGAAAAGCATTTCTGTTTCGTTTATCCGCGCCAAGGCAAAAGCCGATACGGACAGGGTGCTGGCGCTTTATGGCAGTCCGTCGGAAAGATACTGGTAACAGGTAAAGGTTGTTTATTATGGAATTTGATAACCTGCACCAGGTTCTAAGGAGCCTTTACGAAGATATGATGCCCCTTTGCGGCGACATGATTGGCGTGGCAAAAGGGCTGGCCGGGCTGGGCGCTTTGTTCTATGTGGCATACCGCGTCTGGCAGGCCTTAGCAAGAGCGGAGCCAATCGATGTATTCCCGCTGCTCCGCCCGTTTGCCATCGGGCTGTGCATCCTCTATTTCCCAACTATTGTACTTGGGACCATCAATGCGGTAATGAGCCCGGTTGTCAAAGGGACACATTCCATTATGGAAACCCAGACTTTCGATATGCGGGCCTACCAGCTAAAAAAAGAAGAACTGGAATACCAGGCACGTGTCCGGGAGGGTAAAGCGTGGCTGGTGGACGACGAGGCTTATGACCAGAAGCTGAAGGACCTTGGGATATGGGACACCCCCGAAATCATCGGAATGTGGAGCGAAAGGTTCTGGTACGACATCAAAATGTGGTTCCGGCAGGTGGTCAGGGACTTAATGGAGCTGTTGTTCAATGCCTCTGCATTGATCATAGACACGATAAGGACTTTTTTTCTGGTCGTGTTGTCCATTCTGGGCCCGGTTGCATTTGCCTTTTCCGTTTACGATGGGTTCCAGGCAACCCTTACCCAATGGCTTGCGCGCTACATCAGCGTTTACCTGTGGCTACCGGTTTCCGACCTTTTTTCGGCGGTGCTGGCACGCATACAGGTTCTGATGCTGGAAGCCGATATCAAGCTGCTGGAAGACCCCAATTATATCCCTGACGGTTCAAACGGAATTTATATTGTATTCATGCTCATAGGCATCATCGGATACTTTACGGTTCCCTCTGTGGCCAACTGGATTATCCAGTCGGGCGGCATGGGCAGTGCCAGCCATGCTGTTAATAAAACCGCCGGAAAAGCCGGAAGCTATGCCGCCGGTATGGCCGGGGGCGCGGCCGGGAATATAGGCGGTCGTCTGGTAGGACGGTAATTATAACAATCAAAAAAACAAAAGAATTATGGAATTTAAGAGTTTGAAAAACATAGAGACCTCATTTAGGCAAATCCGGTTTTTTGTCCTTGTGTTTCTCTGTCTTTGTACCGGGATAACCGTTTATTCGGTGTGGAACGCTTTCAGTTATGCTGAAGCACAACGGCAGAAAATATATGTGCTTGACCAGGGAAAATCCCTAATGCTGGCGCTCTCCCAGGATATGGGACAAAACCGGCCGGTGGAGGCGCGTGACCATGTTACCCGCTTCCATGAATTGTTTTTTACGCTTTCACCTGACCGGGGAGCCATTGAATCCAATATTACCCGTGCACTGTTCCTTGCTGACCGCAGCGCCTACAACTATTATCAGGACATGCAGGAAAAGGGGTATTTCAACCGTATTGTTTCAGGAAATATCCAGCAGGTCGTGCAGGTGGACAGCGTGGCGTGCAGCTTCGCCGGTTATCCGTACACGGCTGTTACCTATGCCCGGCAGCGGATTATCCGGTCGAGCAATGTAACCGAACGCTCGCTTGTCACCCGTTGCAACCTGATTAACTCGGTGCGGAGCGATAACAACCCGCACGGGTTTACCATCGAGAAATTCGAAATCCTTGAAAACAAAGACATCCGGGTTTTGGACCGGTAGAAATGTTATGGCGAAAAAACGAAAGAGATTCACTGCCATCGGAGAACGGATGGAAAACCGTCTCCGGCAGTGGTGCGGGAGGATTCCTCCCGGAAAAAGGATTGCCGTCATACTTTCCCTTCTTTTCCTTTTTGCAGGGTTCTCGCTTTATATCACCTTTTCATCCCTGTTCAATTTCGGAAAAGATGAAAGAGCGAAGGAGAAGTTGAACTTCAAACATATAGAAGGCCTGCAACTGGAATTAAAGGATAAACGGGACAAACCGGACAGTTTAAAACCATCAAATGAAATTCATTATGAGAAAAAAAGAGAATAAAGACGGGGCAAAGCCGGCAGTGGAAGAAAAAAAGCCGCTCTCGCCCCAACAGTTACAAAAACGGAAGAAAATGGTGATTTTCCCGCTTTTCTTCCTGCTGTTTGCCGTTAGTATGTGGCTCATCTTTGCGCCGTCTGCTGATAAAAATGAAGAAACGGGAGATATTTTTAATGCCAACCTTCCCACACCAAAGAAAAGCGGAATTATAGCCGATAAGCGGGATGCTTACCGGCAGGAAGCCATCAGGGCCAAAGAGCAGGAAAAGATGCGCTCTCTCCAGGATTTTGCGTTTATGCTGGGCGATGAAACGCCGCAAGAAAAAACGTCACCCGGAAATGCGGGACTTCTGAAGGCCCCTGAATCTTCGGGAAGCAGTGTCAAACCTTCACGCCTTAAAAACAGTTCGCCGGGAAGCAGCCGGACCAGTGCGTTCCGCTCGTCTGCCGGTCAGTACCAGGATATCAACCTGCAACTGGGCAGCTTTTACAAAGAGCCTGCCCCTGAAGCAAAGGGTCAGGAACAGTCCGTTTTGGAAGAGCGTGTGCGGGAATTGGAACGGCAACTTCAGGAAAAGAACGAAGCGGAGCAGCAACTCGCCCTGGTAGAAAAATCATATGAGATTGCCGCTAAATATATGCCTGCTGATAAGAAAACTGCAGAAACGATAACTGCTCCCGTCTTAAAAACAGCAAAACCGGAAAAGAAAGCCGTTTCCAGCCCGGTATCGCAGGTTTCCGGTAACGTGGTTTCATTATTGGCTGCTCCCATGCCCGATTCGGTATTTATGAAAGAGTATGCCCAACCCCGGAACCTGGGGTTCCATACGGTTGCCGGCAGTGAGCAGGCAACGGAAAAGAACAGCATCGATGCCTGTATCAGTAAAACGGTTACGGTTACCGGCGGGCAGGAAGTCCGGTTACGCCTGCTGGAGCCTGTATATGCAGGGAAAATGCAGATTCCCGAAAATACGCTTGTATCTGGTTTTGCCCGGATTTCGGGAGAACGGATGAACATTGAGATAACCCATATCCAGTATGCCGGGAACATCATTCCGGTTAAAATGGAGGTTTTTGATCTGGATGGCAATCCGGGCATTTCCGTACCGGGTTCGGAAGAACTCAATGCTGTAAAGGATGTGGCTGCCAATATGGGCACTTCGATGGGGAGCAGCATCACCATTGCCGACAATGCCGGTTCGCAACTGCTGGCGGATCTGGGACGGGGCATTGTCCAGGGGGCTTCACAATATGCGGGTAAAAAAATGCGGACGGTCAGGGTTACGCTCAAAGCCGGGCACCGGGTATTGCTGCTCCCTTCCACGCAGTAAAGAAGGCTTATCGCCACTAAAATATCCAAAACAAACAAGTTTCATTTTTAAACAATCAGAAGTATGAAGAAAATTATTTTGATGTTGGCGTTCGCAGCAATACTATTTGCAGTTAACGCACAGGAAAAACCCACGACCGGGGATTATTTTAACGGGCTGACACGCCCGCTGACCTTCGATAGGATGATCCCGCCCTATGCGCTGGAAGTAACCTTTAACAAAACGGTGCACATTATTTTCCCGTCGGCCATCCGATATGTGGATTTAGGCTCGTCCGACCTGCTGGCTGCCAAAGCCGATGGCGCGGAGAATGTACTGCGGGTAAAAGCAGCCGTCCGGGGCTTTTCAAGAGAAAGCAACCTTTCGGTCATAACCGAAGACGGGGCATATTATTCTTTCAATGTAAAATATGCGGATGAGCCGGTCAAGCTGTCCGTGGAAATGGCCGATTTTATCCACGACGGGGAAACGGTAAACCGGCCCAATAACTCGCTGGATGTTTACCTGGAAGAACTGGGGCAGGAATCGCCGCTGCTGGTCAGGCTGATTATGAAATCGGTTTACAAAAACGATAAACGGGAAATCAAACATGTCGGCTCCAAACGTTTCGGGGTACAATACACGCTCAAAGGTTTGTATGTGCACAACGGGCTGCTATACTTCCATACCCAACTGAGAAACACATCGAACGTACCATTTTCGGTGGATTATATCATTTTTAAGATTGTGGATAAAAAGGTGGCCAAACGCACCGCCATCCAGGAACAGGTGATATATCCGCTCCGGGCTTACAACAACGTTCAGGAAATCGGGGGCAAAACAACCGAACGGACTGTTTTTGCCCTGCCTAAATTTACCATCCCCGATGATAAACACCTGCTGGTTGAACTGCACGAAAAACAGGGCGGGCGGCACCAGTCGTTTTTTGTGGGGAATGCCAGTTTGGTTCGAGCCAAAGTGATTGACGAATTAAAAGTGAAGTAATGAGGCAGGCTGTAATTTTTTACGCTGGAAATTGAAAGCTACATAACTGACCGGGTTATAATGCTGCAGACAGGACGAGACATACTTATAAAATTGGGAAAGCGTTCATAAATTGGACGCTTTCCTTTAATTAACAGTAGCTGTTTAAGTAATTAAGTCCGAATTGATTATATTTGCACAACACTTTAAATGCCCTGAATATGAGTTACCTGGAGTCTACATTGCAACCCGGAGAGAAAATTGTATATAAAGCAAATCTGCATTTCTTTCTCTTTTTTCAACCTGTCGTATTGTTGTTGTTAGGCTGGTGGTTCCGGGCATCAGCCGGTGACGTATCACACTTCCTGGGAGGTGTATTGCTATTTTTGGGGGCTGTGTCTTTCATTCAACGGCTGTTGGTAAAAATCGGTGCTGTTTATGCCGTTACCGATAAACGGGTCATTCTTAAAACCGGGGTTATCAGCCGCAAAGCGCTTGACCTTGTGCTGGCAAAATGCGAGGGGCTGCAAATCAAGCAGAGCGTGTCCGGCCGGTTATTCGGTTTTGGAACAATTATCGTTACAACAGGTGGTGCTGCAAGCAGTTATCCCTTTGTCTCCGATCCTATGCGTTTTAAAAAAGAAATCAATACCCAAATAGGCTGAATGGGTATAAAAAAAATATGCCTGATGGTATGGTCAGTTTAAAACTATTGGGGGATTGTTTTTATTTTGTTCTTCTTTCAATGCCCGTTTTTTTGCCTTTTCTTTTTTCTTCTTTTCCTTACGGGCTTTCTCGTCGTCCATAATTTCTTTCAGGGAACGGATGGTAACGGGTCCCTCCCGCTTAAAACGTTTGAAGTATATTTCTTCGATAAATTGTGGCAACGGGGCTTTCCATGTTTCCTGCTTATGGTTGTCTATCTTGCCCAACTTATCAGGGTTCAATCCTAACTCACGGGCCATCTGGACGTGTATATCGGACAGCTTATGTTTCTTTTGGGCAATAACCCATTTCTCCATTTTTGCATTTACAGCCATATCATTGAATTACAATGCAAAGATACCTATTTGCCTGAAAGCAAATAGCTTATAAATGGCTTTTTGTTACTTTTTCTCCCGCTAAGATTACCGGCTCATGGAAAAAGTAACGGGCGGTTCGCCCGTCCTTATTGGGGTCTGTTCTTGCTGATTTGCCCCGTTTCCATTACTTCCCCGTTTTCAACCCGTTCAATCTTTCCGTAACTAAATCCCATCAAAGGAATGGCTATTGTTTCGATATAGGTTTGATATTCTTCATCGGTTTCGTGATTTTTGCCTGTCAGGTTGTTAAAAATGACAGGGATGGAGCAATTATCCTCACTGGTTAAAATTGCTACTGCGTTTTGCCTGATTTCCTGCTTCATGATTATTTGTTGTTTGTATTGTGGGGGATTTCTCCCCCGTGGTCAATGGTTATGCTGACAATCTCTTTTGAATGAGGGGCATGTTCTTTTCGACAAGCTTAATTATCCGGTTGTGGTACTTTGTATTCTCATTACATAGCCCCCTGATCTGGAGTACCTGTAATTTTGCAAGGGAGAGCTCGACGGTCTCTAACCGTTGGTCATTGATACGGGCTGAAAGGATCAGCGAACCGGGTTTGAGGTGGTAATCATTGGTAAAAACACAGTGGTGCAACGCATCGCCTTCCCGCATCACCTCCTCCACACTTTCAAGAACCTGCACCTGAATCAGCCCATCCGTGAACCGGATGCCGAAAAAAGCGGATTTCATTTCCTGAAATTTAGCTTCATCATCCAACGCTTTCTTTCTGGCTTCTTCACGGCGTTGCTGTTCGATAAATTTCATTTTTTTCTTTAAGAACCTGTCGTGTTCGGCTTTAAGGTCAGCCGGGCATACATACCTGGCGTTGTGCAGGTCTTTGCCAAAAAACCGGAGCAAATCCATGTAATCGCACCACAGGGAAGCATCCCCTGGCTTATAGCTGCCACGGATGCAAATACGGATGGATGCCCAGTAATCCGTAATATTGCGGGAGGTATTGCAAGCGAAGAATTTCAACAGTCCTGTTTGCCCGGTTTTCAGCAGGGTTTCGGCTTTGTTCTCCGCCAGTATATATTGGAACAAGTCAAACGGTGTAAGGCCGTAAAAACGTTTTTCATACCCGCTGCGTTTGATTTCCGGGATTAACTTCTGGCATGGATAAACACAGGTCGGGATGATGTTGTACAAGGGCTTTTCGGGACGGATTTCAAGCGGGCTGCCAAAGCTCCACGTATGGACAAAGAACCCCGTTGGCCTCAACCGGGACATTGTTGCATATTTGCCGTCAGGCGCAATCCATCGTTGCACCACTTCCGAATGAAAATAGTGCGCTTTCGCCCCAACCTTTGCCCTGTAATCAATATAAATGAACCGCAATACCTGAAAACCCCCGCAAACCGTAACAATACAGAGGTACTGGTAATCATCGAATACCCGTTGCCTTGTATCTTTAACAACCAGCTTTGTGTTGCACTGCGGGCAGGTGCAATGCTTTTTTGCGGCTTTATCAGTCCATGAATGCCCGCATTCCAGACAGGAAATAACCCCTTTATTTGTCCTGCGCCCGGTATGTTCCATACAGTTCCGGTAGCCCCATTTAACCTGTGCTTCGGTAATGGGGGACAGTTCTTCGCTTAATGCCAAAACTTGTTTCTGAAATTTATTTCGTGGTTTCATCGGTCAAAAATCAAATAAACATGGTTGAATGTTAATCTCTTCTTTTAGGGCTTTTTTTACAGGCTGTTTCAGCTTGTTGTATGCCTCGTCCTGTGCCCGCTGTATGGCATCTTTACGTACCTGCTGTTTTTCTTCTTCAGTCAGTTCCACCACATGGTTGACCACTACATGGCATTCTACCGGGTTGCCGATGTCTATATTGTCTTCATCGTAATAGTGCACCGCCATTGAATAGATTTCTTCATCAGTAAAGCCGTTGCACCCTGATTTTTGCACCGTATTGAGAATGTAGGTAATACAACCGT
Organism: Gaoshiqia sp. US2; assembly: GCF_059705485.1. Lineage (NCBI taxonomy): Bacteria > Pseudomonadati > Bacteroidota > Bacteroidia > Marinilabiliales > Prolixibacteraceae > Gaoshiqia > Gaoshiqia sp. US2. The sequence goes on from NZ_AP048550.1 coordinate 943,143, forward strand.
CCAGGTTCTTTTCAGGTTTGCAGTATTGGCGCGAAAATAATGTATCGTCCTCCGCCCGTTGGTCTAAATAAGCCTTTATAGTGTTTTTGAAATGATTTGATGCTTTCATTTTTTTTGAAATTGTGGGGCAGGGATACTGCCCCGTGTGAAACATTTGTATTAATCCAATCCGAAATAACAGGCTAAACGCTGCTCTTTTGACCTGGGAAATATCCAACCTGCGATTTTTTCTCCCTTAAAAGTCAATCTGTTGTTAAACCGCCCGCCCATCGCTTTGAGTTCTTCCCTGATTGGTTTGGTATCCCTGAAAACTGCGACCGCTTTGGCTGAATACTCAACCATTGTGCAATTTGCCTTGTCTTCTCCTTTGGGGTTATTGGGGGTTGTCCCGTTGAGCTTATTGATGTGTATATTATCTTCGTTCCCTGCGGTATAGGAAAATTCCCCTATCGTGCGGTTCCGGTCATACACGGGTACTTTTTCAATGATCCACCCGTGATATTTGCTTTCTCCCAAATAGTACCCTGCACCCATCGAATACTTTTCCCGGTGTTCGTACTGCTCGTTGTATCCTGCTAACCAAGCTGTTTCTTCAAAGTGTTCGGCATGTTTGCGCATTTCGGAAAAGATGTCCCTTTTGTGCGTGGAAAATCCTAAAATGACGGTGCGCCGGGTACTGCTTGCAAAGTAGTCGGTTTGCATGTCGCTTTCGTCCTGTTTGAGCCGTGCCACGATAACTGCCTGTGCGTTTTCGGGAAATATTCCGGCGAAGCGTTTGCGACCGGCTTCTTTTACTCCTTCCACCCTTGCCCTTTCCCTTTCGGCTTCGTCCGCTTTTGTTTTGGCTTTCTCCTGTGCTTCCTGAAGGAGTATGGCGACCTCAAAAGCGTCCATAAATTCGGGGTTTAAATCATCATAATACCTGCCGATGCCGAATTTTTTGGATAGTGGGTTTAGTATATCCGTTCTGTCCATGTCTCTGGTGCCGGTATTGACAAGATGGTACAGATACCCCCTGTTTTCAATGTGTTCCACCTTACAGACCACGTACCGGGATTCACTCATGGCATAGCCATACCCGATAACAATTTGATTTTCTTTTACCACCTGTACTTCCGTATCTGTGGTAGTTCCCCCAAACAATGAATAATACTTTGCCATAGTTTTAACTGTTAAAAAATTAATGAAACCAGCAAAGCCAGGATAATTAAGAGAACCACGAGAGAGACAAGACAGGAAAGCAGTTGTCTGATGACAGCCCAACCGAGGTATAAGCCCAACATTACCCAAATGAACTCCGTTCCCCATACACAGAACCCCAAAACCACCAAAGCGATTTTTACTACCAATTTTATGTTGATTGGAAGGTAGGCAGATCGTTGTTTCCTGTTTTTTTCAATGCTTCTCATAATTTCTGACTTTTTTTTTATGCCGTATCGGAGCCGGTGAGGAGTGACCGTGTTTCAGGGGCATGGGAAAGTAGTGTTTAGCCGTTGTCAAATTTTTTGCGAACAAATACGCTCGCCCGAAGGGAAAGAGGAAGATTTTTCGCAAAACCGTCAGGCTTGAATTTGCGGCGGCGTAAAGAACACGGAAATACTTTCGCACCTGAACGCGGTTACTCAAACCCGCTTTCCGCATACACCGGCGAACGGGGAAGAAATTATACAGGGAGAAGCATTGGAAAAACTAAACGGTACCCAACCACCGGTTTCAAAAGTAAATCGCAAATAAACTCCAAGGACTATAATGCCTCAAGTGGCCATTACTGTGCCAAGGACTGCCAGCAATATGCTGTATGGCAAATAGTTGAAAACTATTTAGCTACATTTAGCTTCACAAAAGAGGAAACAATAATATATTAAAATATGGAAATTATTAGTCTTGATACAAGGGTTTCCGATTCGCTTGTCAGGCGGGTGGAAACATTGGCTAAAAAAGCCGGGATGTTGGACCAAAAAGACAGGGATATGTCCCTTTCGGACTGGCTGGACAATGAGGACGTGTGCCGGATACTGGGTGTAACCAAGCGCACGCTGCAAAACTACCGCTACAGCGGTATCCTGCCGTATTACCAAATGAGGTATAAGGTCCTTTACAGGCCTGGAGATGTGGAAAGGTTGTTGGATGCTTCACATAAAAATAAAGGTCATGAAAAATAACCTGTTGAATAACTCCGACCCACGGGTGGCAGAACTGTTCAAGCAGTTGGAGCGGGTTAAAGATACCCTTGAACGGTTGGAAAAGGATAACCGTCAAACCTTTGGCAAGGAACGATTTTTAAATGACAGGGAATTGTCGGGAAAATTGAAGTTAAGCCGCCGGGCATTGCAGGACTACCGTGCAGCGGGCATTTTCCCCTACTACCTGATAAACGGTAAGGTTTTATACAAGGAGAGTGAAGTTGAAGAAGTTATCAACGCCGCGCGGAAAAGCGCCCCGGAAATTGAAGACCTGGTATAAAAGATAAAGCAACCCAATTGGTTGCTTTATCTTTTATCGGATTAGCGCTTAATTGAGTATCAGTCCAGTCTGCATCAAATTCCATGGTACAGGCCCATGTACGGCACGCCTTATCACCCACGCCCTGAACACTTCCGCTTTTTCGGAACGGATGCGAAAAGCGAGGGTAACTATCATTTCAAGGTTGTATAATTCAATGGTCTTTCCAGTTGCGGTTTGTTGGTGTAATGCCACATTTTCCTGTTTCAGCAATCCGGCTTTCAGTACGGAGCGGATATGGTTCCCGACAGTCGGAACAAAAGTGCCGAAAAGGTCCGCGATCTGGTATTTTGTAAGCCATACGGTTCCATGGACCGGGTTTACGGTCACGGTATTCCCATTTATATTGATCCTTCCTGTGTTCATGGCTATTATTTTTTTGATTGTTTGTTTTTATTGGGGTTTACTGTTTTGTCCTTTAGCCTGAAATTCTGATTAAGGCTTATACCCACCGGCATCCGCTGATCTTCAAAAAGCGAGTATTTATTGCTGATATTACCGGAGAGGGCTTTCATATCCTCATTTACTTTTGTATCGGTGATACGCGCGTAAACCTGTGTGGTGGTTATAGAACTGTGCCCCATCATCCGGCTGACGGTTTCAATGGGGACGCCCTGCGATAAAGTAATATGTGTCCCGAAGTTATGACGCGCCATGTGGAACGTGATTCGTTCGATATGGCACATCTTTTCTATTTTACGGAAATGGTTGCACATAACAGTCCGTGTTTTTACATTGAATATTTTGCCGCTTTTCCGTTCATGGCGGTATTTTTCAATGATTTGGCGGGGTATCTCCAGCAAGCGGATGTTGCACTCGGTTTTTGTCTTCTGACGGTTTATCTTTATCCATAAACTGCCGTCGGCCCCGGTTTTCAGGTGTTCTTCCGAAAGGTTGAACAAATCGGCGTAAGCCAGGCCGGTGAAGGTCGAAAAGATAAACATATCCCTTGTGTGGCAAAGGCTTTTGCTGTCAATATGCAGGTTCATCAACCGGTCCAGTTCTCCGGCTTTCAGGTGGCGGCATTTGCGTTCGGGCTGTTCCGGGATAAAAGTGACAAAGGGGTCGCGTTTGAGCGTTCCCTGGCTTACCGCACGGCGGACGATCTTTTTCAGGTTGATCAGGTGCCCGGATATCGTGTGCTGCGCCATCAGCCTGTCCTGCCTTAAAAACAGGTCGAAGGCATCGATAAAGGCCAGGCTGAGGCTGCGGAGCGTTACGTCTTCCGTACCGTATTTTTCCCGCAGGAATATTTCCAGTAATTCGTATGTGCGCACATAATGGTCGAGTGTTGCCTGTACCCTGTCCACGCCAACCCGCTTTTGAAATTCCTCATTGTGTTCCTTAAAGAGTTTCATCAGGGTGATTTGTTTCCTGCCGATACCTTTCAATGCGTTTTTTACCAGTTCCGCTGTAACGAAGCCGAGGGATGTACGCAGTTCCCTGTAATGGGCCGTAATTTCTTCTATCAGCTTATCTATGCCCTGGTTGACAAAAATGGCGTTTCTGCTCTTGCCGGTAGCCCGTCCGGCTTTGCCATCCCATACGGATGGGTCAACGGCTATCTTCGTGCCTATCTGCGCCACGCTTGTATCGATGGTTACCCGGCACAAAAGCTGGCACCTACCGTCCTTTTTCGTTTTTGTCCGGTTGATGTAAAACATCACGGCGAACGTGCTGCGGTGTTTACTGCGTCCTTTCAATATTTCTTTGGTTTCCATCATCCTTAATCCGCTAATTGGTATTTGTCGCTTATCCGTTCTTCAAGCTTGCCCATGTCCTCGCTGATCTTATCGTTGGTGATTTTCGCATAGATACGGGTGGAACGCAGGTCGCTGTGCCCCAGCATCCGGCTCACCGTTTCAATAGGGACTCCCTGTGACAGCGTGATTTCGCTCGCGTAGGTGTGCCTGCCCATGTGGAAGATAAGCCGTTTTTTTATCCCGCATATTTGGCCGATTTTCTTCAGGTTAACGTTTAGTTTGCCACAACTCAACATTAAGAGCAATTTTCCTTCAGGGGCCAGGGCCCTGTACTTTTTGATGATCTGTAAAGGAAATTCCAGCAAGGGGATTTCGCAGGGTGTCCCTGTTTTCTGCCGGGTGGTTTTAATCCAGATCACCCCGTCTTCTGCTTTATACAAATCTTTTTCCGAAAGATTGCACATATCCCGGTAGGCAAGCCCGGTAAAACAGGAAAACAGGAACATATCCCGTGTCAGGTAGCGGTTTGGATGGTCCAAAGGAGTGTTCATGATCTTATCCAATTCGGCACGGGTAAGGTATTTTTGTTGCGGTTTGGGACGTTCCGGCGCGTAGTTGATGAAGGGGTCGCTGGTTGTGATGCCTTCGCAAACCGCATACTTAATCATTTTCCGCATCCGGGTTACGATTCCCAGGATCGTATTCGGTTTTAACTGTAATTCCACGCGCAGGTAAAAGTCATAACTGTTGATGAAAGCATCGTCCAATGCGGAAAACGGGACATCCGAAACTTTAAATTTATGTTTCAGGAAGTTTTTAAGATGACGCAGGGCATTTTCATATTCAAAGCTCGTGTGGGAAGTGCGGTTTACCCCAACCCGCTTGGCGAAATTCGTGTTATGCTTTTCAAAATACTTCACCAGCGTTTCCTGTTCGGAGGCAATGCCTGAAAAAGCATTTTTCACTTGTTCCGCCGTTGCTTTTTCTTTGACGGCGACAATCTCCTGGTAATGGTAACTGACGGATAGGCGTATTTTGTCCAGTTGCCCGTTGATTTCAACAGCTTGTTTGCTCTTGCCTTTACAACGTCCGAAAGGGGTATCCCAGAGGGATATGGGTACGTTCATCTTGGTGCTGAATTGCACCATTGTTTTGCCGACGGTAAGACGTCCCATGATGGGGCATGTCCCGTCGGGTTTTCCCTCATTCTTTTTGAGGTAAAATGATAATTTGACTGCTTGTTTCATAACCCTGTTTTTAAATTTTAAAATTAACTGTTACAGAGTCATTTGTAGTTATGCAAAATGCAGCGTGTCAGCACATAAGGCACCGGTTAGCGCTTGTTTTTCAACCTTTTTGCCGATGACCGTTAAAGATTGTCGATCTTTCGCAGGAGAAAGGTTGATGAACTGCTTTATTTCAGGCTTTCCGGCGTTCTTTATTTTCTTTTCCACAACAACCCAAAGGGCAATACATAGGTAATGGAAATTCTGCCTTAGTGCGTGTTATCCTTCCATTTCAGGGGTTGGAAGAATATAGTGAAATAACGCAGTTATACTCTAATAGCCAGCACTTTGTATTTAATTATCTGAGGTTTTCTTTTTGAGTAATACATTTGCCACCTCGGTTACCCTGGCCAATGGGGTTCCTATTGAAACGGTTTCAAAAATGCTGGGACACAGTTCCCTGAAAACAACTCAAATTTATGCCCGGATTGTAGATTCGAAAATTTCAAAGGATATGGCCATATTGAAATTGAGATTAGAGGAAAAATTACCATCGATGCCGTAAGACCGGAGTGATTTACGTTTTTTCAGAAGAACCAACCGAGACCCGTTCCGCTTCCCCGGGAGAAACGAAAAAAAGGGGTGGAGAAATTTTCATTTCGGCGCAACGCCCGGGTTACGGTTTACACCACCGTCAACAGCACCGTACCATAAGAGAACCGGCCGCTTTCGGGCACCATCAGCAGGATCCGGTCACCCGCTTGCAGACGCCGGGATTTGGCCAGCTCATTCAGGGCGGCAAATATGGAAGCGGAGGCGATGTTCCCGATCTCAGTGAGGTTGGTGAACCATTTTCGGGGGCCCAGGTCAATTCCCCTGGCTTCAATTTCTTCGGCTAACTTGCCGTAGAAAAACATGGAAGAAACATGGGGGATGACGTAATCGATTTCCGAGTCGTTTGTCCCGTGTTTTTGCAGGCAGTATTCAAGATGATCGACCCAGTAACGGATAATGTTGGGCTTTAACAGGCGAATATCCTGTTTGACCGTGAATACAGAGCGCTTAATTAAATCCTGACTTTCAAATTCCTTCCAGCTGATCAGTTCCCCGTCATCCCGGAGTTCGGCGCCCATGAACATGCAGGTGGGAAGCTGGTTGGCATAGGAGGTCATTTCAATCCAGCCGATTTTAAACGACAGGCCCGCCTCATTTTTTGTATCCGACAGCAAAACGGCGCTGGCGCCATCGCTCAGCATAAAGCGCAGAAAATCTTTTTCAAAAGCCATGTACGGATCTTCACCCGCATGGGCACAGTGTTCGTATTCCTCTTCGTAGTTTTTTGACAATAAGGTGGGAGAAGCCAGTTCGGACGTGGAGCATATCGCTTTTTTGGATAGGCCTGAAAGGACCGACATAAAGCTGATCTTTAACGCCTGCAGGCAGGTCAGGCAAACCCCGGAAACGGAATACAGTTCCATCGGCCTGTTTTTCATCAGCCCGTGCACCATCGAGGCATGAGACGGCAACAATTGGTCGGGGTTGCCCGTGGCGCATGCCAGCACACCAATATCATCGGGGATTTTCCCGGCGGGAAAAAGTTCCTTCACGGCAAGGTATGCCAGTTCCGCGTTGGTGTGCGTGATCTTTTGATTTTCATCCAGCGCGTAATACCGGCACCTGATCCCGTTTTGCTTTAACACGATGCGCTTCACCCTGGACGGCCTGGAGTTGATCAGACCGAGATATTGTTCCATCTCGTCGTTGTAAACAGGTAAATTCGGGAGGAATTTGCCTGAAGCTGTAATAAAAACATCTGCATTCATTTGAATAAATTATACTGGTTAGTATGTAAAAATAATAATTTTTTTACATATGAATGCAGTAAACCGGCTTAAGATTTCAGCTTCAGTTGTTTGTAGATGTCCTGGTAAATGGAAAATAACTCATCGGTATTCAGCCCGTAGGAGAGACACCGGTCGAAGGCAAGCCCCAAAAAACAGCTCCGGAAAAGGACGGCATACCGCCTGGCATCCACCTGTTTTATTTCTTTGGTTTGAATGGCCCGCTGAATCACTTTTTCCCACAGGTCCACTTCTTCTGCCGCATGCCGGGTCATGATCTCTGAAAAGTTGGGATAGATGCGTGACGCCTGCAGGTATAAGGAGAAATAGTTCTTGTAGATATTGACAACCGACAACGATAACATCTTCGACATGACCTTGTTTATTCCGTTGATATACTGGCTGATAAACTGGTTCAAGGATAAATCATCCGGCAGATCAAATTTCTCCAGGGGATTCTGTGTTTTTACAATGTAGGTATCAATGACCTGGTTAAAGATGTCCTCCTTGTTTTCAAAAAAGTAAAATATGGCGCCCCTGGTTTTGCCTACCGCTTCCTCCAGGTCAGAAATACTTACTTTTTCAAAATTGTGATTTAAAAACAATTTGAAAGCTTCTTCGATGATTCGGTCTTTTGTTGTCATAAGCGTACGGGTCTGTCAGTTGCAAACTTACACAAAAACCATGACCTGATAACAAGCTTCAGGATCAGCAGGCAGGGGTGTGGTTTTTCTGATGTTTATCAATGTGTTTTGTTTATGTAATTTATTTTTATACATTTGAATACCAAATGTACGGTATTTTTTAATACGATTCGTGAAGTACTCGCTTTTTGCTAAGTGACAAGCCCCTGGTGTGTTCTTTAGTCTGCATTTAACTGAAGTTAACCGTAAAAAAAGCATGTGAATGACTGCCCGGGTGCTGAAAGTAACCCGATAATCACCCCCTCTTGTGTCGCGGCAGAGATGTTTACTGGTCCCGTGAAGCATTTAACCTGAAAAATCTTTGCAATGGATAAAAAAAGGATTTTTAAACCGGGAAATGACTTTGGCCCCTCCGGCAGATACGCTGCGGGTGAACGGAAATGGCATATCTTTTACCTGCGTCCGCGGGCTGAAAAGCTGGTTTATAAAAATCTCACGAACCTGGACTATGACGTGTTTTTACCGACAGTGGCCTCACTAAGGACCTGGAAAAACAGGCAGACGAAAAAAATCGAATGTCCGCTGTTCCCGAATTACATTTTCGTGTACAGCTATGTGCACGAGTTGTATGCTATCCGGTCCCTTCCGCGCGTGGTGACCTTTCTTTCCTGTAACGGGAGACCATCGGTGCTTTCGGGGAAGGAGATCGAAGGTGTCAGGAGCATGCTGGGCCTTGAACGGAGGGTCACCGTTGAAAGGGGTTTCTTAAAAGGTGAATTCGTCAGGATCGTGTCCGGCCCATTGGCGGGATATGAAGGCGTGCTTGTCAGGCAGCATGGCAAAACCCGCTTCGGTATCCGGCTGGAGGCCATCAATCATACCGTATTTATTGATATCAAACGGTCAGCGCTGGAACGACGCTGAATGTCCCCAAAATACCCGGAAGAAAACCGGCAACCTGTCCCAGCCTGCGGGAGAAGACTCAACAGGCGGTGAAAGACGATTTAATGGAAACCATGCAGCTATGAAAAAATACAGCCTGTACGATGTCGTTTTTAAATTGCGGCCCCTGCCCAAAAAGCTCACTGAAAAGCAATATGTTAACGAGTTGATTGCGGCCGTTGACGAGCGCCTGACCATAACGGAACACCGGTATCGGTATTTGCTGTTAAATGCCGGCCATACAGCAGACCATCTGTACTTTGTTGAAAAAGGGATTGCCCGCTGTTTCTATTTTGATGAAAATGCCGGGCGGGAAGTGACCCCGATCATCTGGAAGGAACAAAGTATCGTCTGCGATCCGGTTAGCTTCTTCCAGCGGAAACCCTCGGAGATGAATATCGAAGTGATGCCGGGCAGCCTGTTGATCTCCATCTCGTACCTTCAGTTGCAGGATCTTTACCAGGTATTTCCGGAGGCGGAGATTTTCTCGCGTTGTGTTTCCCTGCAGTACGTTTGTTATTTTGCACAGCGGGCCCACCAACTGGCGGGTGCTTCGGCCTGGGAACGCTACCTGCATTTGCTGGCCGCCAACCCGGGAGTCGAATTAAGCCTGTCGAAAGAGATTATCGCTTCTTATCTGAACATCACCCCGCAAACATTCAGTCGGATGCTTCAGAAGCACGGGCATCCATGACTTTAATGCTGCCTTCTGTCCGGTATTGATCCCTGAGATGTTTTGACTGGTTTTTTGAATAAACGGGAGATATCCGCCTTCCGGGCCAAAGGCTTGTATGTTTACAGAAGACTGTGAACCGTTGAAATTCAACTCCGGCCTGAGTCGGATAGCCCCCGGACAGCTGTTTTTACAAATAGGTGATATTCAGTATTATTTGAAGCCTGTTTCAGTTTTTTCTTAACCTGGGTCAAGTTTTTACTTATCCCATGTCAAGTCAATTCTTGCCCTATGATAAGTTTTTTCTTATCCTATGATAAGGTATTTCTTATCCCAGGATAAGTCACTTCTTAACTTAGGACAAGCAGAAAGAGCGACCGCTTGTCTAACTTTGGTACAACACCGACACTGTAAAAACGGGATTTTAAAAACGGTTTAAAAAGTTTGATCCATGAGAACGTTCCTGCCCAAATACCGTGAGCTCATGATCCGGACGGCCGGTTACCTGTACGTGCTGCTTTTTGTGTATGCGGCCGTAAGTAAGTTGCTGGATTTTGAAGACTTCCGGGTGCAGCTGGCCCAGTCGCCTTTGCTGAGCGCCTATGCCGGGCTGACCGCCCCGGCTGTGATCGGCCTGGAATTGCTGCTGGCCCTGTTGCTGTGCTTCCGGTCCACCCGGCTTGCCGGACTGTACGGTTCTTTCTTTTTAATGGTCGCCTTTACAGTCTATATTTACCTGATTTTGAATTTTAGCGATTTTGTTCCCTGCTCGTGTGGGGGCATTATCGAACAACTGGGCTGGACCGAACACCTGGTGTTTAATGTCGCCTTTGCCGCCCTGGCCCTGCTGGCCATCCTGCTTTTGGAAAACGACAAAAACACCCGTGCCGGTGTGGTGGCGCTTAAAAGCGTACTGCCGGCTGTCGCTTCGGCCGGCCTTGTTGTAGGGCTCTTTTTATCGTCGGAGCATATCATCAAAAAGGAAAACAACTTTATTCGCCGGTTCGGGCAACACCCCATCCGGGATGAAAAAGCCTTTGACCTGGGCGCCAACTCGTACTATTTTGCCGGGATCGACGGCGGGCAAATCTACCTGGGCAATACAACCGCCCCGCATGTATTAACCGGCATCGACACCGCTTTGACAACGATAAAAGCCATTAAAATACAGTTGGACAATACGGAACACCGCTTTCGTTTTATCCGTGCACAGGTACAGCCGCCCCATTTTTACCTGTACGACGGGACGGTGCCGGTGATTTACCGGGGACAGTTGGGCGATTCGCTGGCCCGCACCGTCAGTTTCGAAGACTGTTATTTCTCGCAGTTGCAGGTGGTTGATTCGCTGACTTTTGCTTTCAGGGCCCAGAGCAGCCAAAGCAAAGCACAGGTATTGGGACGGCTCAGCCCGGGCCGGGAGCCGAAAGTAATCCTGAACGAAACACTGCTGGAAAAGCAGGTGGACGGCATGTTCGATACCGACGGCTGGTTGCTGGGTGATGATGTGACCGGGGAGCTGATTTATGTATATACCTACCGCAACCGGATCCTGGTGATGGATGAAGAACTGAATTTGTTGCGTAAACTGCATACCATCGACACCATAACAAGGGCGCGGGTACAGGTGCGCACACTCCCGGACGGGAGGCACAAAATGGACGCGCCCCCTTTACAGGTAAATAAAACACCGGCGGTACACGGGCAGGTGCTGTTTAACCGGTCCATGCTCATGGGAAAGTTCGAATCCTGGGAGCTGTGGAAACGGGCAGCCGTTGTCGACCTGTACCGGACCGGTAAACAGGAATACCTGGGCAGCTTTTATGTATATCACCGCGGGAAAGACAAGCTGTCCGGGATGTTGGCCACGGAGAAACACCTGTTTGTTTTGCGTGGCAGCGAACTGGTGCGTTACCGTTTTGCGCAGGCGGTGGCGCGGCATTTCACGGCAGGGGAAGCCGAAAACCTGGAACAGAGTAGGCAATAATTTAATTTTTCGACAAACATGAAAAAGTTAAAAAGTCTCTATCTGCCGGCTGCCATTGTACTGATGGGAGTGGGCGCCGCTTTGGCAAGCCACAGTACAAAAAGTTCGGATGATGACCTGAAAACCGGTTATTATATCGACAATTCTACCAGTCAGTGTGTTGAATCACCGAAAACGTGTTCGACCGAACCCGGCAATATCTGTACATGGACAGACCCTTCAACCAGTACCAGTCACAACCTGCGACAGCTTGATGGTACCAGTTGCGGAGCTTTACTGTTCGAACCGGTAGTGCCTTAGCAGTTAGGGAAGGCGTTCTACGGGGCGCCCTCCCTTTTTATCCCTTCTTCAATCCATCCGGTATCTGTTTCTTCCCCCTTTAAAAAATAGCCGAACCAGTCCAGAATGCGGGTGGTCAGGTCAAATTGATTCTGCAGCTTTTGCAGGCCATGTCCCTCGTTTTTATAAAACAGCGCGATCACATCTTTTTTATTCCTGCGCAGGGCGTTGTAAAAGGCCATGGAGTGGTCGCTGGTTACATTCTGGTCATCCAGTCCTGACCATAACAGCACAGGTGCATTCACTTTTTCCGCATGATAAAGCGGGTTGTTTTTAAAATACAGGCCTTTATCGGATGAGAAAGGCTTTCCCAATCTGTAGTTGTTGGCTTCAATCCGCACATGATCAGGAAAACGAAAGTTATAATTAAAGGCATGGGAAGCCCAAATGAGATCGCTGTGGCCGGAGCCGGAGACATAAGCAGCAAAACGTCCGGAGCGCGTAGCAATGTAACTGGTTTCATAGCCACCAAAGGAGTGCCCGATCAAGCCGGGCCGGTGTTGATCGATCAGCGGGTTGCGGGCCAAGGCATCCAGGGCATGGTTCACACAATCCAAAGCATCGATGCCCGGTCCCGCTTTTCCCTGTATCAGGATATCCGGCAAATACACAAAATACCCGTTTTCAAGCAGCAGCCTGATGTTAAAGCCCAGGCTTTCGTAATACGAAGGGTACGGGTACCGGTTAGCCAGGCGGTATTGCTTTTCGTAAATATGCACCACCATGGGGTATTGTTTTGAATGATCGAAGTTTAACGGGTAATACAAAATACCTTTCAGGGGAATACTGTCGCTGTTGGTATAAGAAATGATCTCCTGTTTCAGTGACAAAACGGCTGTATCCTGCGGGTTGCTTTGGTACAGCGCCTGTTCCGGTTTGCCCGTCACTTTGTAAACCAACCGGGGCGGCAGGTTGTAATCTTCTTCCAGCCAGGAAAAACAGGTAAACGACGGGTTGTAGTTCAGGTTTTGGATACGTTTGGCCGTCGGGGCTACAATTGTCTTATACTGGCCATCTTTCCATAAGATGTAAGTACTCCTGTTTTCTGACGGCTCATACAGCTTAATCACCAAAGGCTTATCCGGGCTGACTGTCTTTTCAAATAAGTTAAACCCCGGCAAGGTCGTGCGTGAAGTTCCGTTCAGGATTGTTGTTTGATATCCTTCGAAACTGTTCCATTGTACAAGTTCTTTTTGCTCCGGGTCATAACGCCACAGCCCGCCATCGCCGTCAAACAGCACCGTTTTGTCATCAGCCTCAAAATAAGGTGTTTTCAGCTGGGCACCACCAACCGTCTCTGCGGTGCCGGATGGGATGTGGTAAACCTGCCAGGTGTTGTTTTTAAAGTACAGGGCATAGTGGCCATTGGGGGAAGTATATAACCGGGAGGAGATGGTATCAATCACCGTGTAAGTATCACTTATCCGGTCGTAGCGGCAGATTTTCAGCGGTGCATTTTCCCGGGTATAATCCTCTAACAGATAAGGGTCAATGCTCAAAAAAAAACGTTCATTCCCGATGTTGGCGCTTTTGGTGAGCTGCTTGTTTCCCAACGGTTGAAGCTTTTTGTTTTTCGGTTCCCAGACATAACAGACCTCCCGGGTAGACGGAAGAAATTTCTCTTTCAACCGGTTATCGTTACCATACCAGATATCAACCGGAGAAGTGTCATCTTTCGGCTGGTGTATCCACAGTCGTAAAAAATAAGTACTCCCTTCGCTGATCACATCGGTAAAGGCCCGCTGAAATGACATGGAAGTTATCTCGTTTAAGGACCAGGCGGTTTTTGTATTGAAGTCCAGGTACAGTACTTCAGGGGACGAACCTTCCGGGTTTTGCTGGTGGACCATCATCCCTTGCTGGTTGGCATCGACTTCCAGGGAAGTAATTTTTTGGGACGTTGTGTACACCTTTTCTGTTGTTTTTCCTTTGAGCCGGAAAACATCAAAAACAGGTTCCGGGTTTTCAGTGACCGCGTAGATGTTTCCATTTCCGGTAAGGTAGAACTGGCTTACATGCTCCAGGGTATTTAGAAGCGCTCCGTTGGTGTCACGCAGTTCCAGCCTGTTGTTTTCGTCTTTGCCATAATGCAGCACCAGTTGATTTTTGCCTTTCAGCACCTGCATGCGCTGCAGGCAGGTAAAATAACGGCTTGTTTGCCTGTTCAGGTCCAGTAATTCTGTTTGCAGTTCACCGGATAAGAGCAGGTGGGTGTTCCCAACAAAGGCCATGTTCCTGACCTTTTGCCGGCAGGCGGCGATTTTAGGCTTACCGGCCTGCCGGAGGTCAAACAACAGTACGGTGTCCTTGTCCAGGTCGTTTGGGTCACGGGCAGGTACCCAGCTTCGTTTGCGTAAAACCAGCCAGTTCCCGTCGTCCGGCATCAGCGGGGATGCCAGTGTGTGAAAGGTTTCCGAAAACAGGCGGCTTTGGTTGTCATACCGGCTTTGCCCGGTTGATTCCCGGCCTGCCGCAAAGAGCAGGCACAGGAATAACAGGAACAAGGAATACATGGACTTTATCATCAGTAACCGGGGTTTTGCGGGTGAAGGTTTGAATTAAGCAACAACTCGCTTTGCGGCAGCGGCCAAAGCTTTTTATCATCATCCCAGTTGGTTTTCAGGGAGCTTAGTTCATCCAGGCGGCCCAGGCGTTTGAGATCGAAAAAACGGTGGCCGAACTCGCAGAAAAACTCGCGGCGTTTTTCTGCCAGCAATTCCGTGATGAAAGCTTCGCCCGATAATGAAGCCAATGCTTCGAGCCCGGCCCTTTCGCGGGTGGCATTCAGGTAAGGCAGGGCATCATCCGGGCGGTTTTGCCGGGCCAAAGCTTCGGCCAGGATAAAATACACCTCTTCGAGCCGGAAGATCACGGAATATTCATTGGTGTTGGTCCCGTTTGTCCGGTTTTTGTATTTAAACGGGCGGTGCCAGGAACTGCCGCTAACGGTGACTACTGCCATCCACGTCTGCCGGCGAAGGTCATTGTTTGCAAAGGAACCCAGCAGATCCGTTGTCAGGGCATAGGCATTGGGCGCCGCACCCGTGAAATAATAGAAGGACGCTTCCCGTGTGGCATCCCCGCTGTTTTGCGGTTTCAACTGCCAGAGGATATGGCTGCCGCTTTTATTAAACACTTCGTTTAGATCAGCCTGGAACCGGTATAAGGGCGATTGCAGGATGCCTTCGGCCGTTTGTTCCGCCAGCTCCCATTCTCCCTGGAGCAAATAAATACGTGAAAGAAGCAGTTCGGCTGCTTTGCGGTTGGGATAAATGCGTTCGGTATCGCGGTATTCGTCTTTCAAAAGGGAAACGGCTTCGGTCAGGTCAAGCGCCAGTTGCTCCAAAACGGCCTCTGCCCCGGTTTTGCTTAAACTCCGGTTGTATTCGTAGTCGGGGCTGGCCGTATAAGGGATATCGCCAAAAAGCTGCTGCAGGTAAAAGTAAATCAACGAGCGGAGAAAGAGGGCTTCGCCTTTGATCCGGTTTTTATCGGCGCCGGACAGGGCCATTGAATGTTCTGCGCCGTTAAGAATGGAGTTGGCATAGTAAATTTGCTGGTAAGCGGTCTTCCAGACACTTGCTATGTAAGTGTTGGTTTGCTGGGGTTGGCTTCGGTAAATATCCATTACCCCGTTCTGGTCATTCAGGTAGCAATCCAGCTCATCAGCAAAAGAGGCGGCCAGGGTGCTGATGGTATAATACCCGGCGCCGGAGATAACCGACTGGTCGCGCAGACCGGCGTATAAACCTGCCAGTGCGGCATTGGCGGTCTGGACATCTTCAAAAACCTGTGCCGTGCCCAGTTGGTTGGTGGGATCGTTTACCTCGACCAACTCTTCGCAGGAGGCCAGGAGCAGCGCCCCGAGGAAGAAATAGAGATATCTTTTTTTCATGTTGTCATTTTTTAGTGATGTGTGTTTCAGTATTCAGTATTCAATGTTCAGTGCACTCTTCAAAGTCCCCTTCAGGGGATTTAGGGGTAAAAGAACTTTTCGAAGCAGGCTCAGTGATCGGTATTCAGTAACCAGTAACCAATGCCCAGTCTTCGGTATTGGAAAATTGAATCCCGATCATTTAAAATCATATTTCATCTGTCTCATCTGCGTTCCATACCTTTTTCTAAAAGTTTAGCTGGACACCGAACGACCAGGTTTTCAGGGGAGGCAAAAAGCCGGTCAGAACAAACTCCGGGTCCACGCCGAAATAATCCGTTATCGTCAGCAGGTTTTGGCCCTGCACGTAAAACCGGATATCCTGTACATATTTGTTTATCGGTAGCCGGTAACCCAGCTGGACATTTTTGAGCCGGATAAAGGAAGCATCGCCGACGGTGGCCGTACTGCCCCTGAAATACCCCAATAATTGGTAGATCGCCGGGTGGGCGCCTGTCGTATAGGGCATGTACCGGCCGTCCGGATTGGTTTCAGACCATACATCCAGCAATTCCACCGGTTGGTTATACATCACCCCGGGATTGGGCAACAGCGCATGATAGTCCTGCTGCCGTTGGTTGACAAACTGGAACAAAAACGAAAACTCCCATTGTTTGTAAGTGATCTGGTTTGACCAGCCTCCGAAATACTTCACGCCCACTTTTTCGATCACCTTGTTATCATCGGGTGAAGTGATGGCCCCGTCGGTATTGTAATCGGTAAAGACATACAGGCCGGTTTCGGGATCGATGCCCTCGTAGTTATACACCTTCATAATGGAGGTTGGATACCCCACCACGTACTGGTTGGCATAGGTGGAGCCTTCCAGCCCCGGAAAGGACACCAGCTTGTTTTTCGGGAAACTGATGTTAAAGCTGCTGTTCCAGTTGAACCGGCCAGTTTTTACAGGTGTGGCGCTGAGTTCCAGTTCCAGCCCCTTGTTTTCCACCGTGGCAGGCAGGTTGGCCTGGATACTGGCAAAGCCGGTAGTGGCCGGCAGGGGGATGCCCACCAGTTGGTTGCCCGAACGGTTGCGGTACCAGGCGGCGCTGAGCCGGATGAGGTCTTTCAGGAAGCCCAGTTCCAGTGCCGCTTCAATTTTGGTTGTTTTTTCCCAGCTAAAATACGGGTTGTGCAGCCGGGAAGGGTTCAGGGCTACGCTGCCCCCGTAACCGGTACTGCTCACCGTGTAGGTGTCCAGGTACTGGTAGTCGCCAATCAGGTCGCTGCCGGTTGTCCCGTAACTGCCACGCAGTTTTCCAAAGCTGAACCAGTGACTGCCCGACAAAAAACTTTCTTCGCTGAAAAGCCAGGCGGCTCCCACGGCCCCGAAGCTGGCAAAACGTTTGTCAGGGCCGAAACGGCTGGAACCATCGCGGCGCCCGGTCAGGTTCAGGATATAGCGGTTTTTGTACTGGTAATTGATGCGCCCGAATACCGCGGCGTATTTGTATTCCGTCTCCTGGTCCTGTGCAACGGTCACCTTTTTGGCAGCAGCCATGTTGGTGATCAGGGCATTGGTATCGAAGCCAACACCCGACAGGCGCAAAGCTGAAGTGGTTGTTTGCTGGTACGTGCCGCCGATCAAGACATCCAGCTGATGGCCGTTAAAGCTGCGGGCATACTGCAACTGGGGTTCGGCCAGGTAAGAAAACCGCTGGCTCCGGCTTTTTGATGCATTGGAACTGGCAGGGGTTATACCAAAGGAGGGGTTATAGATGGTACTGGGACGTAGCACAAGCTCCTCAAAAAACTGGTGGTTGATCCCCCCGTTCAGCCTGGCATATAGAGAAGGAAACAGTTCGTAGCCCAGGTTCAGGTTGATGTTAAAGCTTTTGCTGTCGTTGCCGTAAGTGCTTTCGTAAGCTGCCACGGGATTGGTAAAGGTGTTGTTTTCCCAGTTCAGGCTGCCGTCTTCCTGGTACAAAGCGGGGGCATTGGGACTGAGCCGCAGGGCCTGGCTGGTGATATCGGTTTCAATCAGATTATTCGATTGGACTGAAAACTGCGCGGAGACGTTCAGGGCCAGCCGCTTGTCGCCGGAGCGGTGGCTCAGGTTTCCCGATACGTTATCGGTTTTGTAGCGGAAATCATCAGAGAAAACCGTGGTTTGCCGGTTGTGGCTGCCGCTGATCAGAAAGCTGGTGTTTTCGCTGCCCCCGCTTAGTGAAAGCTGCACGTTGGTATTGACGGCCGTTTTGCCAATCAGTTCATCCTGCCAGTCGGTGTAGCGCTCCTGGTCCCAGACACCATTCACATCATAGGCGTTGGCGGGATAGTTGGCGATACCGTCGTTGATATAAGCCTGCCGGCGCATGTCCAGGTATTGCTCCGTGTTCATCAGTTCCATTTGGTTGGCTACCCGGCTGATTCCGTAACTGCTGTTGATGCTAAAGGATGTTCTACGCGCGGCCTTTCCTTTTTTTGTGGTAACCAGGATCACCCCGTTGGCGCCACGCGAACCGTAAATGGCCGTGGCATCGGCATCTTTTAAAATTTCGATGCTTTCAATATCATTGGGGTTAATGGCCGCAAGCGGGCTGATTTCGGTGTAAGGCAAAATGCCACCGGATAAAGAAGAACTGCCCTCTGCGCTTACCGGTACCCCGTCGATAATGTACATGGGGTAGTTGCCGGCGCGGCGCAGGCTGTTGGTTCCGCGGATCTGTATGCTGTAGCCGCCGCCGGGTACCCCGCTACCCTGGGTGATGCTCACCCCGGCCATACGGCCCTGCACCGACGAAAGCACATTGCTCACCGGCTGGTTTTCCAGCTCTTTGACCGTTACCCGGGCAATGCTGCCGGTACGCTCCCGGTCTTTCACGGTGTAATAGCCCGCGTTAATGGTGACCTCCGAAAGGGTGGTCACATCTTCCTGCAGTTGGACATCGATTTGTGTTTGTTCGCCAACCACTACTTCGCGGATTTTAAAGCCGACAAAAGAAAAGGAAATTACGGCCCCTGCCGGTACGTTTTTGAGCACATAAATCCCGTCGGAGGCGGTAGTGGTGCCGGTAAGGCTGCCTTTGATAATGATGGTAACCCCGGGCAAGGGCTGGCCGGCCCCGTCGGTGACTGTCCCGCTGACGGTGACTACCTTGTTTTGCAACTGGTTGGCAGCCTGCACCGGGCTACCGGCCGGCAGGCTTAAAAATGCCAGTACTACCGGCAACAGCAGGCTGTAAAGCCAATACTTTGTTTTTTGTTTTTGATTTTTGGGTTTATTCTTCATCTGTTCATTTGTTTAAGTTTGGTTGTTCTTGATTGATTTGCTTTTCGGGAAAAACCGAAATACAGGTTAAACACAAAGACACCAAGCCACAACGGATTTGTGATCCGGTAAATGAATCCGTGCCTTTGTATCTTTATACCCTCGTGCCCTCGTGTTTAAATTGACGGGGAGGGTCGGGAAAAGGCATGGCAAGGCCAGGAAGCAGAAATTGGGTTTCATACTTTTAGGATTTTTTTTGGATGATTGGATGGTTAAAACCCCCGGGCTTTGGGAAAATCCCGGAGGTTTACAAACGGGGGAGATATAGCCCCTGTATTTACGGGGCGCGTCGGGGAAACAGAAAGCGTTTAAAGCAAGGCATGATGGATTTTGTTTAATATTGTTATTGAAACCAGCTATTTGAACCCATGTTTCCTTTAAGTTTATCCTTCCGGGTTTCTTTTCAAAGGAAATAAGTTTGAAAGAGTTAATAAAAATAATGCTGCTTATAATTATTGATTTTGCACAAATAATTATCATCATAATCAGGATTTTACTATTTTCGTTATACCTTTCTATCAAATAAAAAATGGAAACAAAAGAAAAACCTTCGAAACACACACACCACGGACATGCCATCAAACGGATCCGTCATACCCTGGGAATCAAACAGGATGCTTTAGCCATTGACCTGGGGATCAGTCAGGCTCAAATCTCCGCTTATGAGCAGAAGAAAGTGATTGAAGACAATATGATTGAAAAGTTCGCCAAGGCCTTAAATGTGGTTCCCGAGTTTATTAAAGAACTGGAAGAGGATCCGGTAACGGTAATTATTGAGAATAATACCTTTGAAAAAGGAAGCGGGGCTTGCTTTAATACAATCCACAACAATCCTGACCCCGTTGAGCGAATAATGGAGCTTGCCAAAGAAAAAACAGCTCTTTACGAACGCATGCTTGAGTTGGAGAAAGAGAAGAATGCGCTGCTGGAGAAGTTGTTGAAGGAGAGGAAATAATCTATTGCGAAAGCAGTAGCGTTAGTTCATGTTTGTTGGGCTTATGGGAAAGAAGTAAATATGAGGGATGACTTCTTAGGTTCCAATATCTTTATTACCGGGTAAAGAAAAATCCTGACTGATGGTTTGATGTGAGTGAGGAGCGTATAAAGATACTTTCCGGATTTGGAAGAATATATTTCACTTTTCACCCGACAAAACGGAAATATATTTCATAGTAAATTTACACAGACGTTAGCGTTCATTGTAAAAAGACAAAAACCAACGACAGAATAATATGGTATTTTTGCTGCATAAAGACAAAAAAGAAAATATGGAAATAGCCACCGCACAAATGGCACATTTGGTTTTTGCCGACACACAGCCAAACGCTGAAAAAACCAAAAGAGCCATTTCTTGCCAACGCTCGATTGAAAGATAACGATATGACAAAAGATAAGAACCAAAATCCTGAACAAATAGCCAGAGACAAAATCGACAAAATGTTGATTGATGCCGGTTGGATTGTTCAATCAAAAAATGAAGTTGACTTAGGAGCTGGCAGAGGTGTTGCGTTAAGAGAATATCAGGCAGAAACAAAGTTTGCCGATTATGTGCTATTCGTGGATAAAAAACCTGTTGGAATTATTGAAGCAAAAAAAGAAGACGAAGGACATAAACTTACCGTTGCCGAAGACCAAGCTAAAGAATACTCATTGGCAAAACTTAAATATTTAGACAACGACCCTTTGCCTTTTGTATTTGAAAGCACTGGTACAATTACACGATTTAGAGATACACGAGACCCAAAGCCAAGAGGAAGAAGTATTTTTTGGTTTTACAGACCTGAAACACTTGCAGAATGGCTACAAAAAGATAAAAGTTTACGGACAAGATTATTAGATATTCCAGTTTTAATTGAAGCAGGGCTTCGCCCTGCTCAGATTAAGGCTATTAATAATCTTGAGCAATCTTTTAAAAAGAACAAGCCCAAAGCCTTAATACAAATGGCTACGGGAGCTGGTAAAACATTTACTGCCTGTACATTTGTGTATCGCTTATTGGAACACGCCAAAGCCAAACGTATTTTATTTTTGGTTGACACCAAAAATTTAGGAGAACAGGCGGAACAGGAATTTATGGCTTTTGTACCCAATGACAGCAACCGCAAATTCACTGAGTTTTATAATGTTCAACGGCTTACTTCAAGCTACATTGCATCAGATAGCCAGGTTTGTATTTCTACAATTCAACGAATGTACGCCATTTTGAAAGGCGAAGAATTAGACGAAGGAGCAGAAGATACTAACCCGAATGAATCAACTTGGATGGAACAACAGCGTAATAAAAAACAGGCATTGCCTGTTGAATATTCTGCTAAAGTTCCTATTGAACAATTCGATTTTATTGTAATTGACGAGTGCCACCGCTCTATTTACAATCTTTGGAAACAGGTTTTAGATTATTTTGATGCTTTCCTTATTGGCTTAACAGCCACGCCCGACAAAAGAACATTTGGTTTTTTTGAGGAAAATGTGGTGAGTGAATATACTTATGAAGAATCGGTTTTAGATGGCGTAAATGTTCCTTATGATGTTTACAATATTGAAACGGAAATTTCGAAAAAAGGAAGCGTAATAAAAGCAGGTTGGTTTGTAGACAGACGAGACAAACTAACGAGAAAAACCCGTTGGACTCAAGAAGATGAAGACACCGAATATGTAACGAACGATTTGGATAAAAAAGTGGTTAATCCAAGCCAGATAAGAAATATTATACGCCAATTTAATAAAGCATTACAAACAGAAATTTTCCCAAATAGAAAAGATGAAAACGGAGAATATGAAGTTCCCAAAACATTAGTTTTTGCTAAAACCGACAGCCACGCCGATGATATTATAAAAATAATTCGTGAAGAGTTTGACGAAGGCGATGACTTCTGCAAAAAACTAACTTACAAAATTCAAGAAGACCCAAAATCAGTGTTGAATCGTTTTCGCAATTCCTATTATCCTCGCATTGCTGTTACCGTTGATATGATTGCAACAGGCACCGACGTAAAACCTTTGGAAGTGCTACTGTTTATGCGTGATGTAAAAAGCACCAACTACTTTGAACAAATGAAAGGGCGAGGAACCCGCACCATAAGCAAAGACAGTTTGCAGTTGGTTTCAAAAACGGCAAAAGTAAAAACCCATTTTATTATTGTTGATGCAGTTGGTGTAACAAAATCGAAAAAAACCGACAGCCGACCATTGGAACGTAAACCCACCGTGGCGTTAAAAGATTTGCTGGGAGCTGTAACAATGGGAGTTGCCGAGGAAGATTTGTTTCTTTCGCTGGCAAACCGCTTAATCCGGTTAGAAAAGGAAATTACCGACAAAGAAAAAGAAAAATTACTGGAACATTCAAAAGGCAAAAACCTAAAACAAATAAGCAAGGAATTATTATCTGCTTTTGATAAAGACGAAATTGAAGAAAAGGCAAAGCCAATCATTGAATCAATTCCAATACAAGACCGCACCCCAGAAAAGGAAGAACAAGCAAGGCAACAGGCTCAAAAAGAGTTGATTAATCAAGCAGCTTCATCATTTAACGGAAAGCTAAACGATTACATTGAAAAAGTGCGTATTGAACACGAGCAAATTATCGACAGCCATAATATTGATAAAGTAACCAAAGCTGAATGGGATACTACTTCGGTGGATAAAGCCAAAGAAATTGTAAAAGATTTTAGCGAATATCTGGAAGCCAACCAAGATGAGATAAAAGCACTCACTATTTTTTACAAACAACCATATAACCGACGTAACATTACTTTTAAAATGATACAGGAGGTTTCAGCAAAACTAAAATTAGATAAGCCGATGCTTGCCCCCGATTATATTTGGGCTGCATACAGCCAATTGGAAGATGTGAAAAGCAAACAACCCATTGACGAATTAACAGCATTGGTTTCGTTGATTCGCCGTGCTTGTGGCATTGACAAAGAATTGAAAGCCTTTGATACCACCATTGACGAAAACTTTAAAAACTGGATTTTTAAACAAAATGCAGGAAAGCACAACCGCTTTACTGCCGAGCAAATGGACTGGCTGCGTGAGCTGAAAAACCACGTAGTAAATTCGTACCACATTGAAATTGAAGACCTCGACTATACCCCCTTTGACGAAAAAGGCGGACGTGGCAAAATGTACCAACTCTTTGGTGCCGAAATGAACGATATTATTAACGAACTTAACGAGGTATTAGCAGCATAATGAGAGAAGATTGGATTGAAGTAGAATTGGGAGAAGTTTGCTTTACTACCTCTGGAGGTACTCCTTCAAGAAACAATATTGAATTTTATCAAGGTTCAATTCCTTGGGTAAAATCAGGTGAATTGGATAAAGGTATCATTTACGATACAGAAGAACATATTTCAGAAGAAGCAGTTAAAAAATCAAGTGCAAAAATTTTTCCCGAAGGCACTTTATTGATTGCATTGTACGGTGC
This sequence comes from Gaoshiqia sp. US2, assembly GCF_059705485.1. Lineage (NCBI taxonomy): Bacteria > Pseudomonadati > Bacteroidota > Bacteroidia > Marinilabiliales > Prolixibacteraceae > Gaoshiqia > Gaoshiqia sp. US2. Next base: position 966,631 of record NZ_AP048550.1, read on the forward strand.
AACGATTGGCAAACTTGCATTTTTAGGTGTTGAAGCTGCAACAAATCAAGCTATTTGTGGTATTTATAAGAATAAAGCCTTCGAATCTAAATACTTGTATAATTTTCTCTTAAACAGAAAACAAAAGTTAATATCACAAGGGACTGGTGGAGCTCAACCCAATATAAGTCAAACTATTTTAAAGAAATTAGAAATACCCCTCGCCCCCCTTCCCATTCAACGAGCGATAGTTTCCAAAATCGAAGCCCTGTTTTCCGATTTAGACAACGGCATAGCCAATTTTAAAAAAGCACAAGAGCAATTAAAAATATACCGCCAAGCGGTGTTGAAAAAGGCGTTTGAGGGCGAACTCACCAAAGAATGGCGTGTAAAGACGCAACACCTTGCGTCTCAGGGCAAGGCAGAGCCACTGCCCACAGCCGAAGAACTTTTAAAACAAATAAAAGAAGAACGCCAAAACCATTACAACCAACAAGTTGAAGAATGGAAAAAAGCGGTAAAGGAATGGGCGAAAAATGGGAAGAAAGGAAAAAAGCCTACAATACCGAAAAAATGGAATGAGATTGAACCTTTAACTGATGAAGAACTTAAAACCCTTTTTGAATTACAAGAAGGAATTGCATGGAGAAAAATTGGTGAAACTTGTGCCGTAAAAGGGGGGAAAAGATTACCCAAAGGACAAGATTTCTCCAAAGAAAAAACACCCTATAATTATATTATGGCAGGCAATCTTAAAAATGGAACTGTTATAAATGAAGTAAATTATATAAACAAGGTAACTTATGATGAATTATACCATTACAGGGTAAATAAAGGTGATGTGTATATTACGATTGTTGGTGCTTGTATTGGTGATGCAGGTGTTATACCAGAATATCATCATTTATCAATTTTAACTGAAAATGCGGCTAAAATTATTTGCACTTCAAGTTTATCAAGTAAATATATTTCATATTGGTTAAATTCCTTAGTTGCACAAATTAAGATAAAACAAAGTGTTTTTTCTATGACTTTGGGTAAGTTGGCACTTAGTAGGATAGAGGAAATTGAGTTTCCTTTGTGCTCATTAGAAGAACAAACCCAAATCGTCGCCGAAATAGAACGCCGTTTATCGGTATGCGACAAAATGGAGCAAAGCCTCAAAGAAAGCATAGAAAAAGCCGAAGCCCTTCGCCAAAGCATTCTTAAAAAAGCCTTTGAGGGCAAACTACTAAGTCAAGCCGAAATTGAGCAATGTAAACAAGCCGCAGACTACGAGCCTGCCAGCGTATTGCTCAAAAAAATACAAGCCGAAAAATTGGCAAAAGAACAAGAGCAGAAAAAAGTAACTGCAAAAAAGAAAAGCAAGAAATAATATGGATTTGTCGAAATACAACCCCAATAGGCAATTTTTACTTTACAAAACCGATAGCGGTGATATAAAGGTAGATGTTTTGCTGCAAAACGAAACCATTTGGTTGCCACAAAGCAAAATAGCCGAACTTTTTGAGGTACAACGCCCCGCCATTACCAAGCACCTGAACAACATTTTCAAAAGCGGCGAACTGGACGAAAAAGTGGTATGTTCCATTTTGGAACATACCACTCAACATGGCGCTATTGCTGATAAAACGCAAACTACACCAACCAAATTTTATAATCTCGACGCCATTATTGCAGTAGGTTATCGGGTAAACTCACATAGGGCTACGCAATTCAGAATTTGGGCAACTGCCGTGCTCAAAGAATTTATTATAAAAGGCTATACCATGGATGTGGAGCGTTTGAAAAATCCACAACCAGTTTTCGGGCAAGACTATTTTAAAGAGCAGCTCGAAAAAATCAGAGACATTCGAAGCTCTGAACGCAGGTTTTATCAGCAGATAACCGATATTTATGCCGAGTGCAGTATTGATTACGATTATGATTCGGAAATAACCAAAGAATTTTTCGCCACTGTTCAAAATAAGTTGCATTGGGCAATTACGAAGCAAACTGCTGCCGAGATAATTGTGTCGCGTGCTAACCACGAAAAAGAAAAAATGGGTTTAACCAGTTGGAAAAACTCGCCCGATGGAAAAATAAGAAAATCAGATGTATCAATTGCTAAAAACTATCTTACCGAAGAGGAATTAAAGCCACTCAACCGAATTGTTTCCATGTATTTGGATTATGCCGAAGACCAAGCCGAGCAAGGAATCGTGATGACAATGAAAGATTGGGCTGAAAAATTAAATGCTTTCCTGCATTTTAACCAAAAGGATATTTTGCAAGATTCGGGCAAAGTAACGGCTGCAATAGCAAAAGAATTTGCCGAGAGTGAATATGAAAAATACAAACCAATACAAGATAAATTGTTCGAAAGCGATTTCGATAAAGAAGTTAGAAAACTATTAAAAGGAAAGTAAATGTCTGAAAATGCAATAGTATCAAAAGTGTGGAATTTCGCCAACGTCCTTCGTGACGATGGCGTGGGTTATGGTGATTATTTGGAGCAAATCACCTATTTGCTTTTCCTTAAAATGGCTGACGAACTCAACAAACCACCCTACAATAAAGGGCTAAAATTCCCAAAACTCAAAAACGCCCAAGGCTTAGAAGAAGCGAATGCTGAAACTTGCGACTGGCAAACTTTATCGCAAAAACGTGGGTTGGAATTAGAAACATTTTACAACCAAATGCTTCGCAGTTTGGGTAGCGAAAAAGGTACTTTGGGGCAAATATTTGTAAAGAGCCAAAACAAAATACAAGACCCAGCCAAACTCTTAAAAGTCATTGATATGATTGATAAAGAGCAATGGAGCTTAATGGGTACCGATGTAAAAGGCAAAATTTACGAAGGTCTTTTAGAGAAAAATGCCGAAGACACTAAAAGCGGTGCAGGGCAATATTTCACCCCTCGTTCCTTAATTAAAACAATGGTTGCTTGTGTTCGTCCACAACCTATGAAAACCATTATCGACCCTGCTTGTGGTACAGGCGGTTTCTTTTTGGCTGCTTACGATTTTATCAAAAGTCAGAACTTAGACCAGGAAGAAAAGGCGTTTTTGAAAAACAAAACCTTTTACGGAAACGAAATTGTTGCCAATACACGCCGAATGTGTTTGATGAATATGTTTTTGCACAACATTGGCGAGATAGATGGCGAAACATTAATCTCTTCGGCTGATGCTTTGGTTTCGGACAATGGCATACGTTACGATTATGTGCTGGCAAATCCGCCTTTTGGTAAAAAAAGCAGTATGACCATTACCAACGAAGAGGGCAAACAGGAAAAGCAGGATTACATTATCAATCGTCAGGATTTTGTGGCAACCACAGCCAACAAGCAGCTAAACTTTTTACAACACATAAAAACGCTTTTAAAACTCACAGGACAGGCAGCCGTTGTTCTTCCCGACAATGTTTTATTTGAAGGTGGTGCAGGCGAAACGGTTCGTAAAGAATTGTTGAAAACAACTGAACTGCATACGATATTAAGACTTCCAACAGGGATTTTTTATGCACAAGGCGTAAAAGCCAATGTCTTGTTTTTCGACAACAAACCTGCTTCCAAAGAACCTTGGACAAAAGAGGTTTGGATTTATGATTACCGCAGTAACATAAGCCATACTCTAAAGACAAACCCAATGAGATTTGAGCATTTGCAGGAATTTGTAAAATGCTACAATCCTGAAAACCGCAACAAACGAGCAGAAACGTGGAGCGAAACAAATCCCGAAGGCAGATGGCGGAAATTTACTTATTCGGAAATCATTGAAAGGGACAAAACCAACCTTGACATATTTTGGATTAAGGATAAAAGTTTAACGGACTTGGACAACTTGCCCGACCCTGATGTTTTGGCAAACGAAATCATTGAAAATATTGAAGCAGGACTAAACAGTTTTAAAGAAATAATGGAAACGATAAACGGAGATGAAAGCTAAACCCAGCCCGAAAGCCATACACATTTGCAATTCGCACGAGCCAACGCTTGACCAAAAATTGCAAAAGAATATGTCTTGCCAACGCACAGGGAAACATTGCAGCAAAAATGATTGATAAATTAACAGGAAAAACAAACAACGAAACGCTAATCGAGTAGACGGCTCCGCCAGTAATTAGCTGACGGAGTGCGCCTCTCACACCACCGTGCGTACGGGTCTCGTACACGGCGGTTCATCAGGTATCAACACTATCGCTCTTTACACCAATAGTACCTCTGTCTTTGTTTAGGATAAGGCTGGCAAACTCGAAGTTTGGACCTCCTTATCGAATTCGAGACAACCCAACGTTCAGTCCTTCACTATCTGGTGAGACCTCCACGGTTTCTATTCGTGGCTCGTTACCGATAGCTACTATGTCCGGCAGCTGCCGGATGACTTCTCACCACAGCCAACACGTGGACGGTGAGATCTCCCCTGGTAAAAGCTTTTCCCTTCCTCCAATGCCTGCGTGATCTACATAGTGACCCTTTTGGTATTCTTGGGGCGTTACAATGATGTGCTTGCTTACCCGAATAACTATGCCTCATATCACGTTTCTGTTCGTCAGTACCGGATTTTGCCGTTTGACTTCCTTCACTGCTGCCGTCGCCAGCAACCAGCTTGTCACTTGCTAATACTTCCGGGCGTTACCCCAGCGTATAGGGACTTACACCCTTTGGAAAAATACACACTTGTTATTTGCTACTATGTAAAGTTTATTTGTATTTTTAAACTTTTTCAACAGCTTACAACAAGTGTGCGCGCTGCTTATGCAGGGCGCACACATCAAGTATATCTAATGGCGGTGTTTAACACATTTTGGGCGGTCAATTGCCCGCTTCAACCATTTAGCGGTTCGAACGGATTCACGTCCGCAGTCCGCCACTAGGCATACTTGTAGCGTTATGGCGCATTTAAAAAAACGACAATGAGAAACATATTGACTATATTTTTGACCTTGTTTTTGATGACATCTTGCTCAACGACAGATAAAAAAGCAATTAACATGACAGATAAATTTACTTGGAATGCTCAATTAGCCGGTTATGACTTCACTAAATATGATGAAAAAGGCGTAACAAATTTTGAAAATTTCATAAATGAATTTGATAAGTTTCCATGGATTGAGCAATTGGAGAACTATCAAAAAATACAAAAAGGATGTTCTCCGACTCTTTCAGTTAAGGACCAAAAGTCTGGAATTGACTTTTGGGTTTCAATGAGCGGTGATAAAAATGAACATGGATACTTAATTGGATATGTTTATCCAAAAACTATTAAGGGATTCTTTGGATTAGGGAAATCTAAAGAAAAAAGGTGGGTCGAAATTTATCTGACTCAGGACACAGAATTAGTAAAAAAATGCTTTAAGATGTTTTTCAATCGAGAGACTGATAATTTAGTTTCGACTATTAAAAAACTTGAAAAGTATGGAGAGATGGAAGCTCAAAACTAAGGAATGAAAAATAAACGCGCCATAATCGAGTAGACGGCTCCGCCAGTAATTAGCTGACGGAGTGCGCCTCTCACACCACCGTGCGTACGGGTCTCGTACACGGCGGTTCATCAGGTATCAACACTATCGCTCTTTACACCAATAGTACCTCTGTCTTTGTTTAGGATAAGGCTGGCAAACTCGAAGTTTGGACCTCCTTATCGAATTCGAGACAACCCAACGTTCAGTCCTTCACTATCTGGTGAGACCTCCACGGTTTCTATTCGTGGCTCGTTACCGATAGCTACTATGTCCGGCAGCTGCCGGATGACTTCTCACCACAGCCAACACGTGGACGGTGAGATCTCCCCTGGTAAAAGCTTTTCCCTTCCTCCAATGCCTGCGTGATCTACATAGTGACCCTTTTGGTATTCTTGGGGCGTTACAATGATGTGCTTGCTTACCCGAATAACTATGCCTCATATCACGTTTCCTGTTTTCGTCACTTTTTTTCCGATAATTTATATCTAATTGAAGCAGAATAAAATAGGCTTGTTTTATTTTGATTTTGGGTGTCTCATGGCTATTTTTGTTGCATGTTTGTTCGTCGCAAAGCAAATAAAACGGGATCGGTCAGTGTCCAGGTTGTTGACAAGAGCCATGGGCGTTACCGGGTAATCAAAAGTTTGGGTGCAGGGAGGACCGAGGCGGAAGTTGTCCGTTTAGAAGAGAAAGCTCGCCAACATGTACGCGAACTTACCGGAACAAACAGGTCTCTTTTTGAGGATGAAGATGAAATCAAGCTGGAGGACTTCCTATCAACCATTTCCAACTCACAGATACAAGTCATAGGCCCTGAAATCATATTTGGGACACTTTATGACCGGATCGGCTATGGCCGTATCCACAATGAGTTGTTCCGGCACCTGGTTATAACCCGGCTGTTTAATCCGGGCAGCAAGCTGAAAACGATCGATTACCTTTTCCGTTATCAAGGCGTTGTCTATAACATCAGTAAGATTTACCGGTTTCTGGACAACCTGTGCTTCCGCAGGGAGGCAGTGGAAAGCCAACCAGATGGGATCCCCGACATAAAAAAGCAGGTGGAAGATATCTCCTATTCCCATACGCTTCGTGTGCTGGGAGGGAAGATCGATGTGGTTTTCTACGACATGACCACGCTCTATTTTGAATCAAGCGACGAAGACGATCTTCGGAAAACCGGTTTCTCAAAGGACGGCAAACATCAATGCCCCCAGATTTTTCTTGGCTTGTTGGTTGGCCAGGGCGGGAACCCCATCGGTTATGAACTGTTTGAAGGGAATATTTTCGAGGGAAATACTTTTATCCCGGTACTGCAACGCATGGAAGAGCGGTATAACCTTGGAAAACCCGTTGTCATTGCCGATTCTGGCCTTTTGTCTAAGAAAAACATCTTGGCATTGGAAGAGAACGGGTATGAATATATCCTTGGGGCACGCCCCAAAAACGAAAACGACTTGATCAAGCAAAAGATTCTTGCCTTTGATTTAAAAGACGGTGATGTGCGGACGATAAAGAAAACAGGGGCCACCCGGTTGGTTTTGTCCCGGACAAACAAGCGGATGTCCAAAGATGCCCATAACCGCAAACGTGGATTGGACAGGCTGACCAAGCGCCTGAACAGCGGAAAACTGACCAAATCAAACATCAACAACAAGGGATACAACAAGTATTTAAAGATGGAAGGGATAGTTACCATCTCTATTGATTTGGAAAAGTTCAATGCCGATGCCGCCTGGGATGGCATAAAAGGATACTTGACCAACACTGCCCTTCAGGCAAAACAGGTGATCGCAAATTACAGGAACTTATGGTTTATTGAACGTGCTTTTCGTATGAACAAAACCGATCTTAGGGTACGTCCAATATACCATCGGCTATATAACAGGATCGAAGCCCACATTTGCATCTGTTTCACTGCATATACGGTAATGCTCGAATTGGAAAGATTGCTCAAGGCCAAAAAATCGGTCATTAGTTTGAAAAGGGCACAAGAAATAACGCACAATATGTACCAAATCCTTTATCAATTACCCTACTCGAAAGATACCAAAGCTCGAATGTTAAGAATGGATAGCGAGCAACAGGAACTATATGATATTATAATCCAATCCAAAACTGTAAATTGAAATTTAGGTGTCCCATTGACGAAAACAGGGGTTATCCCAAAGCCACATCCTTTGGGCGTGGATTTTTACTTGTTTTTTTATTTTCGGCAGCACCAAAATATGTACATCACGCTATATACCAGAAAAGGTCAATTTTTTATAAGATTAAAACTATGAGGGGAAAACTTCTGTTTGTGTGTATGGGGTATAATTTATTATTTTTAAATGCTTTTACCTTGATAAAATTCCTTTGGTTTTGATTAAAATTTATGAATTGTGTTAGTTTTGTGAAAAATTAATTGTGTATAGGTTGAAGAAATTCTTGTTGATAAATGGACTTAAATGAAGGGAAAAAGGAAAGTAGTATTTGGTTTCATTTTCAACTCTTGTTTGTATCTCTTTACTTGTTTCGCATAAAGTACTCCTTTTGCACCAAGGATAAATGTAAAAGACTTGATGGCGGATTATCTTGTTTCCCGGTGGGTGAAATCTATGTATTTGCAAATTAATTTATAACAGATTGGAGGCCTTTCGATTTGAGATACAAATTTTAATTTCTACTTTATCATAGGATAAATCTAAATTAAATGCCAGCAATTCCTCACATAAAAAAGAAAATTGGTCATACTTACCTGCTCTGGTTTCAAAACAGTAATTTGTACCTTCAAATGGAAGAGCCCGCGTGGTTCGTTTTCAGTAAAACAAATAAACGGTATGCAGCGGGTACGATTGCCAAAGAATTTTCCGGACGTTACGGCGTAAGCCCGGAAGACAGCTTGGCCTTTGTCCGGGAAATCCGGCTGAAAATGGCAGAAATGAACCAACCGGATAATGCACACGATGAGCGAAAAGGAATTTCAACCGAGCTAAAGAATTTTGCTTACACTCCTTTTTCTGTTCGCCGTTACAGGCTGGGCAAAAAACAGATTTCATTTTCCTTCGAAACCCGCCTTTTTGAATATTACCTGCACCCGTTGATCAGTCATTTCGAAATTACGGACGAGCAAGATGATGAAATGCAATTCTTTGAGTTATTTGCATTTCGGGGGCGTATTATTTTTCGGGTTGAGGGCGATGTAAAAGGAACTTGGGGAAACGATGAGACTCATTTGGTAAAAGGATTGATCTTTATGTTTTTGATAAACGCGATGCACGGTACAACTGATGATGATTGGCTGATGACCGTACATGCATCGGCTATCACAAACGGGAGGAAGACCATTTTGTTCTCTGCGCCACCCAATCATGGGAAAACCACTTTTGCAGCTTTGCTCCAAGCCAATGGCTACCAATTAATCTCTGATGATTTTGTTCCGGTTGACAGGCGATCTTTCAGCGCATATCCTTTCCCGATAGCCATGTCGGTGAAAGAAACGTCGGTGGATTTGCTCGCATCCTTTTTCCCGGCATTAAAAGAAAGGCCGGTAACGTACATCTCTCCTGAAAAAAGTGTTCGGTTTCTGGCGCCTGATTTTAAATCCGGCCTTCAGGGTGGGATCCATCCCGTCCGGGAGTTTGTTTTTATCCGTTACGATAAATCGGTAGATTTTGCGTGGGAGAAATTGGACCCCCTGAAAGCGATAAAGTCGATGCTCGATCAGGCTTGGGTAACTCCGGCAAAGGGGAACGCTGAACTGTTGTTCGACCGGGTTATGCAGATGTCCTTCTACCAACTCACGTATTCCGATAACCAAAAGGCCATTGGTGCCATCGCCAATTTATTTGACCATGACTAATTTGGAGACATTTTATTTTATTGGCAAATGCCTGACGATGGACGAGCATCTCGGGTTCAGGGATGAGATCATCCGTCAAGCAAAGAATGGTTTGATCGATTGGGAACGGTTTGTGGCCCTCGGCAGTAGTCATTTGATTTTACCTGCAATTTATCTGAAATTCAGGGAACAACAACTCATTGGGTATTTACCGGAGGAATTGGCTGGTTATTTAAAAGAGATATTCGAATTAAACCGTGTGCGAAATATGCAAATTCTAAAGCAGCTTCGCGAGGTCATCGGAATTCTCAACAGAGACAACGTGTTTCCAACGTTTCTAAAGGGGGCTGGCTATTTGTTGGATGAATTGTACTCCGATCCCGGCGAGCGGATGATCGGTGATATTGATTTTCTTGTGGGGGAGAAGGATTACCTGTTAGCTGCTGATCTTTTAAAACAAAGCGGGTACGGCATGGTAGGTGAATTTTTTGGTGCAGATTTCAACGACATGAAACACTTTCCCCGGATCGCAAAGCCAGATGTTACTGATGCGCCCGCCGCCCTCGAAATCCACCGTTTGCCTGTGTCGGATGCGTACCTGTCGTGGTTCGGTCCCGGTACGATTGACAAGGAGAAAAGAGAAGCGCCGGCAGTTCCCGGGGGTTATGTGCTTTCGGACAAGCATAACACGATACTCAATTTTATTCACAGCCAGTTGGGGCACGATGGCCACATTTACGGCATCGTTTCTTTTCGCGATTTATACGATTTATATCTACTTTCGAAAAGATACCGAATTGAAGAGGCTCTTCTTGAAATTAAGACCGAAAAAAAGGCGAAAGCTTATTTTGCTTTTGCGGGTAGGGCATTCGGGTTTCCCGAAAGGTTTTGCCGGGACAGCAATTTTTCATCCCGGTATTTTACCCTGAAACACGACCTGAATCTCAGGTCTGCCGTATTCTATCACGCCCATCGCACGGTCATATACCTAGTCAGCCGGATCGTTGTTGGCTTTACCCGGCAGGTCATAAAATCGTTGTATTCCGCCAAAATGCGTAGGTCGTTAATTCGCCGGTTGGGCAACCGCCACTGGTACCGTGAACATTTTCGTTCATACCTGCGATTTTTCGACGGTGGCAGGTAAATGATTTTAAAGCTGACGCCTTCTTTTGAAAACCGTTGGACCGGGTTAATTCTCGTACTTGTTCTTGTATTTAAGCGGCGTAAAACCCGTTATCTTTTTAAACTGCTTGATGAAATACGAAACATTGGTGTAGCCGCAGGAATAACAGATGCTCGAAACGGGTTCGTTTTCTTCTGTAAGCATACGACAGGCCTGGGCAATCCTGATTTCGTTTAGAGCTTGAATGAAAGTTTTGTTTGTCCGCTTTTTGAAATAACTGCAAAAAGCCGGAATGGAAAGGCATGCCAAGGACGACACCTTCTCAAGTGTAATTTCCTGGTAATAGTTTGAGAAAATATAATCGTAAACTTTGTCGAGCCGATCAGAATCACTCTCGTTAAAACTACCTTGGGTAATTGGGTTGGCTAATAACTGATATTCCTTTTTAGTTGCAATGATGCCAAGTATCGAAAGCAGAATGGTTATCCTGTTAAAACCCGACGAGTTTCTTATAGCCAGCATCAGCGAGGATACCTCTTCGCGGGTTTTTCCGTACAGGATGATACCCCCGCGGCTAATCTGAAGTAATTTTAAGATGCTTTTTGATTCCGGCAAACTCCAGAACTGCTCCCCGAAAATCTCAGCCTTAAAGAGGACAAAGATCACCTCAGAAAAGAGCTTGCTGTTTTCCGAGGTGTATTGGGAGTCGCTATAACTGACATGGGGAACATTCGGACCGACCAAAATCACGTCGCCAGGGCGGAAACGGCTTATGGAATCTCCTACAATACGGGTTCCTGTCCCCTGCAGAATGAGCAAAATTTCAATCTCTGGATGAAACTGGAGAGGATTTGGGAAATAGTGAAATTTCATATGATCAACATGAAACGAATGGTTCAGGTTGGCTTCAATTTTTTGAAATAATGGTGTCATAAAATAATGGTATTTTTAACAATAAACATCAATAACAACTTCATAAATACCCAAAAATAACCTTAATTTATCGTTGAAGTCAAAAATAAAAAATAATTGGTTATTTCCAAATTTATGAAATCTGGTTCATCACCCGGTTTATTATGGTAGGAAAAAGTGGATATAACTAACGTGGAGAAACGACTAAAAATGCTGTGAAACAATCGGATGAATGAGTGTTCGTTCTGAAGACCGTGCTTATTACATTTTGCTTTCTCCTTCTGATTTCATAACGAGAATCATCTGGTGATAGGAAACAAACTTCAAAAACAGATGCCTGCCTTGGTGAAATATCTAGTTACTCTGAACATTCGGGGGAGATTAAAAATGTATTATTTTTTGATAGGATAGTTATACTCTCCCTGATTAAATCGCTGTAAACTTGGCATATAAAACTGGGCTATTTTCAACAATGCTGCTGAGGAATTATGAAATAAACTTTCCCGATGCAGGAACCAATATTTTTCGAATGATGGATACCTTGGATGAAATATACGGATTGGCATATGGGTGCCCGGCCCGGCACAGAAAGCTTGATTGTCCGTTTCAACCGTATGATGCGCTTTCTTTTAAGGAAAAGATACTTTGGATTCAAAACCTGGACCGGGAGAAGAAAGATATGATCATTCAGCATCATACTCAATGTGTTCGGATTAGTTGAGCAATGTCACGGGGTAAGTTTGTGCGAACCTTTTAAATGTCGTGTAAAACATGAAAAAGAGCAATATAGGTAATCGTTTCAGCATACCAGCTTTTCTTTGGCTGGCCCTCCTTATTCCTTTTGCGGGTATGGTAGCTGCAGATAGTCTGAAAAAGAGCAGCAACAATAACGTTGTCATCGAAAATGCCAATTTTAAATACGAGATAGCAGCCAACGGGGACAACCTGCATTTTATTTATAAGGTGTCAGGGACCGACTACTTGAATGCTAATCCGGGCTCCCGCTGCGCATATGTAACCAAAGCCGGCAAGGAATATCCGGTCAGCGAGGTTTCTTTTAACGCCAATCTTTTGAAACTAAAGTTTACCGATGCGGGGGTGGTTGCCGGGATCCGGATCAAAATGGAGGGAAGCCAGGTAACGCTGGAGGTTGGGAGAATTAGCGGGTCGCCCGAATCCCTGACTTTCCTGAATATTCCGCTAACGGTTGAAGGGATGCCTTACGAATCGTTTGCTGCGTGCGCGCTTTCGATGAATTTGCACACCAATGTTTTGCAACTCCCGGCGCTGCAAACGCATCTTCAGGCTACCTGTTATCAGCGGTTTGGCATGAGCGGGGCAAGTGTTGCCTTGTTGGGTGTTCCTCAAAATGATATGCTGCCGGCAATCAAGGAGGTGACAAAAAACGCCAAAGATATTCCCTTTTCCGGCGTCGGGGGCGCCTGGGCGCTTGAGGCAAAGGAAGGATACGGGTCCTATGTGTTCAATTTTGGCGAGCTTACAGAAGAAACGGTGGGGGATTGGGTCGAAATGTGCAGGAATGTCGGGTTTTCGCAAATCGACAATCATGGCAGGTCAGACTTTTTCCGTTTCGGGGATTTTGAACTAAATCGAGAAAAATGGCCTGACGGGTGGGACAGTTTCAAACGGATCAACAACAAGCTTCATGATGCAGGAATTTCTTCCATCTTTCATACCTATGCTTTTTATATCGATAAAAAGGCCAGTTATGTAACCCCTGTTCCCAGTGAGGACCTAGATTATTTCAAGGTCTTTACGCTGGACAAGCCGGCGGGTGAAAAGGACACGGAGTTAATTGTGAAAGAGTCAACTGCTGATATCTCGACGATAACGGGGATGTTTTTGAACAACAGTACGACAATACGGCTTGGCAAAGAACTGATCACATTCAGCGGGGTTACTAAAACAGCGCCATATATGCTCACTGGTTGTAAACGCGGTGCATTGGGCACAAAAGCCTTGTCGCACCCTGCAGGTGAAAAGGCATATCAGCTTAAAGAAAAGTTCAACAGGTTTGTTCCCGGCCCGGAAACACCGTTATTCAGGGAGATAGCCAGGCGAACAGCCGAAATTGTTGATCAGGCCGGTTTTGACGGGATTTATTTCGATGCGATCGATGGGAGCGACATCCTGGCGGGAAGAGAAAGTTCATGGTACTACGCAACGAAATTCGTATTTGAAGTTGCCAAAAATTTAAAACGTCCTGTTGGGATGGAAATGAGCTCGATGCACCATCATTTTTGGAATTATCGGTCACGATGGCAGGCTTGGGACCGTCCCGTGCGCGGATACAAACGGTTTGTCGACATCCATTCGGCAGCTATAAAATTAAGTAAAGGCCAGTCATCTATTAGAAATATCGACACCACGTTGATCAGAAAAACGGCTTACGCAGAAAACGGGAGTCTGATGCTGCCCCTGCAATTGGGGTGGTGGGGGCACGAATCGTGGAATCCTCCACAGGTGGAACCAACGTTCCCGGATGATGTTGAATACATTGCCTGTAAAATGATCGGGCACAATGCGGGACTTTCCATGTTGCGCGGCTTTGATGAAAAAGCAGAAAATGAATACCCCCGCTACAAGCGATTGAATGCAATCATCAGGCAATACGAAACATTGCGCCACCAAAATTATTTTAACGATTCAGTGCGGATGTTGCTCCGCCAACCCGGGAAGGAATTCACCCTCTTTCAGGACCCCGGTGGTAAATGGAATTTTAAACCGGTTAGTTTCCAAAAGCACAAAGTTGACGGGGCTGATCACTCCTCATCGCAATGGCAGGTGGTGAACGCATTTGGACCGCAGCCGGTAAAATTAAGGATAGAACCGCTGATGTCGGTCAATTCGTATACCGACACCAGGGCTGTTCAATTCTAATTCCTCCCCCGGCCATCTAAAAACAAGGAATGTTCATAACTTTGTAATTCACTAAAAAACAGAGCTATGATAATAACATTCCTTGATGAATTAAAGGATCATCGACGATCCCAGGGGCAAAGGTACGAATTGCGGTTCATTGTATTGTTCTCAATAATGGCAATTTTGAGCAATGCCAAGTCATACCGTGACATTGCCCGTTTTATAAAGAAGCACTTCAAAAACCTGCAAAAAGATTTCGGGCTTAAGTGGAAAAAAGCCCCGGGCTACACTACTGTTAGAAATATAATACAAGGGATTGACAAGCAAGAGCTTGAATCATGCTTCAGGGCATATGCCCAATCTTTGTTAGGGACAGACAGGGGCAATCCTGTTGGAGTGGCAGTTGACGGGAAAGTATTGCGGGGGAGCTATGACCATTTTCAAGACAAAAAAGCAGTACAGGTTTTGAGCTTTTTCGACACCCGATCGGAACTCATCCTTGCACATGAGACAATAGATGTAAAAACAAACGAGATACCGGTGGCACAAGCCTTGATCCCACAATTGGAATTGGAGGGGGTCGTATATACCCTGGATGCATTGCACTGCCAAAAGAAAACGTTTGAAATAGCCGACAATGAAAATATGGAAGAAAAAAAAACTCATAATACAGGTCAAAGAAAACCAAAAAGAACTTTTACAAGCTTGCATGGATATTATCCGTTTTTCAGAACCAGAAAGTTGCTCCCAAACTTCAGAAAAAGGGAGGAACAGGATAGAAGAAAGGTCAACTTCGGTATACCACGACCATAAGCAGTTTATCTGTGACAAACAATGGAGCGGATATGTTGAGTCTGTCATTTGTATTGAAAGGCAAACATCTGTTTTTAACACCAAAGAAAAGATATACAAAGATAGAAATGAAGTTGCTGTATACATCGCCAACTACAAAGTGAATGCAACACAGTCCAATGGCCTGATCAGAAAACACTGGTATATCGAAAACAAAGACCACCATGTACGGGATGTAACTTTAAGGGAAGATGAGTCAAGAATAAGGGTGAATCCTGAAAACATGGCTACATTAAGAAGTTTTGCTTTAAATATTCTCAGAAATAACAAAGTCGAAAATATAAAAGGTGAACTATACGTGAATAGCTTGGACTACTATAAGTTATACAGTTATCAACAATTTATATAGAATTGAACAGCCCTGATACCGACACGGCCAATATCAATGTGATTAGCTTTGACCGGTTACCGGGCTTTGACAGACCGGAAACCACCAACGGGATAACTGGTGACCTGGTTGTTTCGGAAGAAAAAACACCGGCAGGTGAGGTTGCAGGGATATTTACAGCCAGTAGTTTGGGGAGGGTACCGCAGAATGCCTCATGGGCCAAAACAGAAAAACGGTTTGAACCTTTCCTTGACCTGAAAGAAACCCAGGCAATAGGCGTATGGATCAAAGGAGATGGCAACGGCCAGTTGTTGAACCTGAGGGTGGCCAACCCGCGCCATATCGCCCACGGTGCGCGGGCCGATCATTTCATTAAGGTCGATTTCACCGGGTGGAAGTATTTTGAACTGGTTGAAATAGAGTCTGCCGAGATCAGCAACTATGAGTGGGCGCCATCTTTTGCCAGCTTATACGATACGTATCGCCATACGGTGGATTTTGAGAAAGTAGACCATTTTCAGTTTTGGTATAACAACCTGCCTGCCGGCAAAACGGTGCAAACCGTTATCGGGCCGGTTAAGGCGCTTTCGCTGGTGTCAAATACGATTAACGATCCAACCGTCACGATTGGGGGTGAAACGATCGTCTTTCAAGTCAGCATGGAGTCAGGGATGTTCCTGGAATTCCAGTCAGCATCAGATTGTAAATTATTTGACTCCAAAGGAGGGTTTATTCGGGATGTTTCCGTTTTAGGAAATATTCCCGAACTTAAAACCGGCGGGAATGAATTATCTTTTTCATGCGGTTTGCCAGGCGACGTAAATCCGCGGGTACAAGTGACCGTGATCAGTGAGGGGAAACCACTTGAAAACTAACACGTATTTTTGGATCAGGTCGATGCTTTCATGTGCAGACAACAACAAAAAGCAACAAAAACATAAAGAATAAAACATGCAGGAAATGAAGAAAAAATACATTAACCGCCGGTTTATCATACCCGTCTTGCTTTTAGCGGGTTTGACCCTACTTCTTTTTATCCGGTTATTTTCGGCAGACGGCCTGGTCCTGTTCCTGTTCAGGGGTACAGGCGTTGTAATTGAAACGGATGATTTTAAGTACGAGATTGCCCGAAACGGGAAGAACCTGCATTTTATCGATAAAATAACCGGTACCGACTATTTGAGCACTGATTCGGGTTCCCTGTGCGCATATGTTGCCAAAGATGGAAAGCAGTACCCGGTCAGCGCTGTTTCGTTGAGCGGTGACACTATGAAACTCGAATTTGCAGAAGCAGGGGTAAGGTCCGTTGTTCTTGTCAACCAAACAAACGATTGTGTCGTACTTAAGGTGGTCAGCGTATCCGGCGACGCTGAATCCCTGACCTTCATTAATGTGCCGCTTATGCTGGAGGGTATGCCCGATGAATCGTTTGCGGCCTGTGTATTGTCAATGAATTTGTTCACCCATGTCCGTCAACTTCCGGCATTGCAAACTCATCTTTGGGCTACTGCGTATACCCGTTTCGGCATAGAAGGGGCGGAAATTACGCTGCTCGGTGTTCCCACCAAAAATATGCTGCCTGCAATCCGTGAGGTGATGAAAGATGCCAAAGAGATTCCTTTTTCCGATGCAGGTGGAGCTTGGGCACAGCTATCAAAAGAAGGCTACGGTTCGTACCTGATGAATTTTGGTACGCTCACCGAAGAAACGGTTGATGAATGGATAACGATGTGCAGGAACTTGGGGTTTACCCAAATAGACAACCACGGAAGAACTGATTTTTTTCGTTTTGGCGATTTTGAGCTCAACCGTAAAAAATGGCCCGACGGCTGGGACACGTTTAAACGCATCAACAAAAAACTACATGATGCCGGCATTTCGTCTATCTTTCACACCTATGCCTTTTTTATCGATAAAAACTCCAGGTATGTAACCCCTGTTCCACGGAAAGACCTGGGTTATTTCAGGACATTTACGCTTGAAAATCCGATCGGCGAAGATGACAAAGAGATCGTGGTGAAAGAGCCGACCGACGGCATTTCATTGATCACCGGTTTTTTTGAACGGAACAGTGTGACCTTGCGTATCGGTAGCGAGTTGATTGAATTTAGCGGGGTAACAAAAAAACCGCCATATAAATTTACCGGATGCAAGCGTGGGGCGCTCGGGACAAAAGCCTCTTCACATCAGGCAAACGAACAAGCCTTCCATCTTCGCGAAATGTTTAACCGTTTCGTCCCAGGTGTTGAAACACCCTTATTCAGCGAAATAGCGGAAAGAACGGCTGAAATTGTTGACCAGGCTGGTTTCGACGGGATTTATTTTGATGCCATCGATGGCAGCGACATCCTTGCTGGACAGGAAAACTTCTGGTATTACGGGGGTAAATTTGTGTTTGAAACTGCACGGCATCTGAAACGTCCGGTAGGGATGGAGATGAGTTCCATGATCCATCACTGGTGGCATTTTCGTTCAAGGTGGCAGGCTTGGGACCGGCCCGTGCGCGGATACAAACGGTTCGTCGATATTCATTGCGCCTCCATCAAGTCGGATGAATACGAACATGGTTTATGGCGCGGGCATACCCCCTTGATCAACAAGTTGGCGTCGGCCGAAAACGGAGGACTAATGTTGCCATTACAATTGGGATGGTGGGGCCATCAGACCTGGAATCCGCCACAGGTTGAAGCTACGTTCTCTGACGATATCGAATACTTGACCTGCAAAATGATTGGCAACAATGCCGGACTTGCCATGCTGGGAGGATTTGACAAAAAAACGTTGGATGAATACCCCGCGTTTGCCCGGTTGAATGGCATCATCAAACAATACGAAGAACTCCGGCATCAAAACTATTTCAGTGATTCGGTCCGCAAACTGTTGCGGGAACCTGGCAAGGAGTTCACCTTGTTCAAAACCCCGGAGAACGGGTGGAATTTCAAGCCGGTCAGTTACCAAAGACATAAAATTGCCGGGCTTGACCACCCGACTGCCAATTGGAACATTGTCCATGAATTTGAAGCGCAACCGATCAAATTGAGAATCGAAGCACTTATGTCTGTGAAGGCTTATGGTGATACCGCCAATATTGTATTATCCGATTTTTCGGGAGAGGTGAAATTTAAGCCGGAGGAAATGGCAGCAGGAGTAACCAGCGAGTTAATGATACCAGGGGAAGAAACACCCGCGGGTGAAGGGAGCGCCATCTTTACAGCTACCAGTTCCGGGGAATCTCCACGGGAAGCCTCCTGGGTAAAAATGGAACAGAAATTCGATCCGATTTTAAACCTGGCAGAAAACCAGGCCTTGGGTGTGTGGGTCAAGGGCGACGGGAACGGGCAGTTGGTCAACCTCCGCATTGAGAGTCCACACCATATTTCACACGGGGCGCGGGGCGATCATTTTATCATGATCGATTTTACCGGCTGGAAATACGTTGAACTGGTTGAAATTGAGTCTTCGGAGTTCAGTAACTACATCTGGCCGGCCCCTTATTCCAGTTCCAGTTTTTATGTGTATGATTCATACCGCCACCAGGTTGCTTTCGATCAGGTCGATAAATTGCAGTTGTGGTACAACAACCTGCCTGCCGGAAAAACGGCGACAGTGCAACTGGGTCCTGTCAAAGCGCTTCCGCTGGTGGCCACTGCAATCACCAACCCAACCGTCACGATAGGCGGGGAGAAAATAAGCTTCCCGGTCAGCCTCGAATCGGGGATGTACCTGGAGTTCAAATCACCTGCCGACTGCAAATTGTACGGGCCCAAGGGCGAGTTTATCAGGAATGTCGCGGTTGAGGAGTCGGTCCCGCTACTCCGTCCGGGGAATAACGAAGTTTCATTTGCCTGCGACCCGCCCGAAGGAATAAATCCGCGTGTGCAGGTAACGGTTATTGGCGAAGGGAAACCGCTTGCCCGGTAAATATTTTAAAAAAAGAACAAAAATTAACCATTTAATCATAATTTTAGAAAATCATGCCTTATTTAAACAAAGTTGAGAGCAACTCAAGAATAGCGAAAGTAAAAGAGATTTTAAAAAGCAAGGAGTTGGATGCAGCACTGATTTATTACGATGAATTCAATATTGGGAATGGCTGGTACATAACCGGATGGTGCCCTCAATTCGAAAGTGGCGCCGTACTGATTCCCCGCGCGGGCGAACCCCGTATTCTCGGTGGCCCGGAGAGTGAACCGTTTGCGAAATTGGATAGCATGGTCACCGAGACCCGCAATTTCCCGGTATTCATGGTTCCCGATGAGGAATACCCAAATGCTATGATCATCGACTTTCCGCAATTGTTTGCTGAGTTAAATGCGGAACTGGGAAGTGTTAAACGTGTCGGAATGGTTGGAGTCGGGCGCATGCCTGCGGATTGTTATCAGCAGATTGTCGATGGTTTTGGCGGTGTTCAACTGGTCGATATAAGTGCGGAGTTCCTGCAATTGCGGGCCAAAAAATCAGACTGGGAACGCGAACAGATCCGTGCCGCATTTAAGTTGGCCGACCATGCCTACGATGCCATGAAAGCTGCGGTAAACGCTGGGGCGTCGGAAATACAGGTGGCAGCGGCCGGCGAGTACGCTTCGAGGAGTCGTGGTGCAAGTGGTTTTGGCTTTAGTACCATCATCGGGAGCGGGACCAGGTCGAATGCCGTGGTGCCTACCGCTAGTTCCAAGCCCTTGCAAAGCGGCGAACTGGTCATGATCGGCATTGCGCCTAAGGTGAACGGGTACGCCGGGGTTGTAGGTGATGTTCTGGCCGTCGACGGGCAGTATACCGATGCACAAAAAGTATGCATCGAACATCTGAAAGAGACTTTTCGACTGACAAAGGCCCAATTGGTCCCGGGAAAATCGGGCAGGGAAATCGATGCCCCAGCAAGAGCTTATTTTGAAAAACACGGGCTGTCGAAATACCTGGTTTGTCCTTTTGTCCACACGATTGGCCTGCACGAGGCAGAGGCGCCATTCTTCGGCCCCAAAAGTGACGACATTTTGCAGGTGGGCATGACGGTCAGCATTGATATCAGCTTTTTCGGTCATCCCGAATTTAACGGCGTGCGCATCGAAACCGGTTATGAGATCGGTAAGAACGGGCCGATTGCGTTTAGTGAAAAAATGGACAAACACTTTTGCGAATAATAGTTGATACAAAAATGATGGTAAAACCGGCAAAACCACACACGGAAACAAAAACGCGCCAGTATCAGTCATTTGATGTTGTGCTGGGTTTTGACATGGAAACGGATATCGGTTCCTATACATCGTACTATGAGGGTGTACAATTTGGTACGCCCATCATTTTGGACGTTTTGAAAAAGCATAACGCACTTGCCACATTCTTTTGGACAGGACATGCGGCTGAGAATAACCCGGAGATGGTTATACAGGTACATAACGCCGGGCATGAAACCGGCTGTCATGGATTGTTCCATGAAACGCTTGGAGATCCAATCTTTCCCTTGCCCAACAACTGGCCCATTCTGCCTTCCGAGGTAGAAGGACGGCTGACCATAGCAACCGAAATTGTGGGGCAAGTTAGCGGCGTTCAACCGAAAAGCTTTCGCTGTCCCAGGTTGTGGGGGAGTACAGAGGTGCTGAATGTTCTCGAAAAATTAGGTTATGTGGCTGATGCTTCGTTGCCCATGTTTTTTTACCGGAACCAGATTGAACCCTACCATCCGTCGGTTGAAAACTGGACAGAAAAGGGAGAAATGAATATCCTGGAGATCCCGAATTTTTGCGATATGGAAATGGAAAGTAACGATCCTTATCAACGGGACAGGGACCAATGGCCCATGTTCAGGACAAAAGGAGCGGGGGCCTTGATGGAGAAGATAAACGGGTTCATCAATTATGTCGTAAGTAAAGGTGTGCGCCCGGTTATTTGCCTTTATCTCCATCCCTGGGAATTTTATCCGATGCCCCAGGGAGCGATTGACTTCGGGGAATGCAGTGTCAAGCCGCTGTCGTTCATCGTGGAGAACTGCGGCCCTGTGGCGGTTAAAGAATTTGATACCTTATGCGGAATGCTGACGCAAGCCGGGGGCAGGTTCATTACGGCGGGGGCATTAGCGACGGAGTACAGCTCGAACGGAAAGTGATCAAATCAAACTTCAACAAAATCAAAATATGGGACGAAGGGCATTTCTGATCCATGCGAAGCCGGGCATGGCCGGGGAATACGAAAAAAGGCACAATCCAGTTTGGCCGGAAATGGAGGCTGCATTGCACGAACATGGGGTGAAGAATTATTCCATTTTTCTCCACGAAGCCACCGGTGCATTGTTTGGTTACCTCGAAATAGAAGATGAAACCTTATTTAACAGGATCGGTGAATCTGAAGTATGCCAAAACTGGTGGAAGTATATGAAAGAGGTTTTGGTTTCGGAAAACGAGGATAGCCCCATGGCCAAAGAAGAGTTATTAAAAGAAGTATTTAATTTGCGTTAAATGAACCAAAAATAATGAAAGCAGCAGATTTGTTGGCTGCCTTTGCGCAAGCTGGAAAAGCGACACACCTTATCGGGAATTTAAATGCGGGCGTGGTCATCGCTTTGGATATGGAAGGCCGTTTATTCACGGTGAAAGATGGCATTGTTTTAAACCGGGTTAACCCGGAAGCCATATCCGGGCAGAACACACACATACATTACTTTAACCCGGGTGGCGACGGTCTTTGGCCTGCCCCCGAAGGCACGACACACGGTTACCAGTATTCGACCGGTAATTGGAGGGTATCGCCCGGGCTGAGGGGTATTCGTTATATGGTCGTCGAAATAAGTAAAAACGGAGCCACGATACAGGGAGAAGTGGACTTGATAAACAATAAAGGTTTCGGGGCCCCAACGCTCTTTAAACGGCAAATCTGCCTGAGTACAACAAAAAGTGCATTGACCGTACAGGTAAGGGAAAGCATATCCTATATCGGGCATGTAGAGCTAAAAAACAAAGATTTCCTGATAGCCCCGTGGTCGTTGTGCCAGTTTGATTCCGGGCCGGGCTGTGAGGTTGTATTTCCCTGCACATCGAAATCATTGGTGTGGGACCTGTATGATGAACCCAGTTCGCATCATCGCCAGTGGACTAAAACGCTATGCCGGTCGGCGACGGACGCAACCATGCGCTACCAGATCGGACTGGACGAAAAAGTTCCTTACATCGAATATCGTGACCCACAACGCGGGTTGTTTGTCCGGCGTAGTGCCGGGGTACTTTCCAGGGACTACGTACACATCGATATCAGGGATGCATCGCCCAAAGTTGTGCCTTCAAAAAAAGGGGTTCGTTACAGTGTGTACAGCGACCCGTCCGGTTTCATGGAGATTGAAGCGGTTGGCGGCTGCCCGGCGATCATTGTTCCCGGAGCTGAGTTGAGCGTTGACATAACAACCCGTTTCCAGGTTAAAGAGCATACAGAGGAATGTATAAAAACCGAACAGCTATGATACAACTCTTAGGGATATTTTTTCATTGGGTAGGCGGATTGTCCTCTGCCAGTTTTTACATTCCAACCTACTCGATGAAGCGGTGGGCCTGGCACACCTCGTGGATTACATTGGGGATGGTGGCATGGGTCATTATGCCCTGGGTTGGAGGATGGCTTACAACGCATGACTTGTTTGGCATTTTGGTCAACAGCGACATGTCCAGCCTGTTCTGGACCTACCTGTTTGGTGTGCTCTGGGGCTTTGGCGGGCTGATGGCCGGCCTTGGCCTGCGTTATCTTGGCATTGCCCTTGGACAGTCAATTAGCCTGGGGGTATCGGCAGTTGTCGGTACATTGGTGCCTGCACTGATCGATCATAAAGCTGCCATGTTAGTGTCTACGCTTTCAGGAAGGATTATCCTGATCGGTTTTATTATCGGTATCGCCGGGATAGTTTTTGGCGGTTACGCTGGTGTGTTGAAAGACCGGAAACTGAATAAGGAGGAAAATGGCCCTTCAGGAAGCGAGTTCTATATCGTCAAAGGGTTGGCAGTCGCAGTGATCGGCGGGGTTTTGAGCGCCTTCATGGCATTTGCCATAAAAGCGGGCCAGCCGTTGGCACAGGAAGCCCTGAGAGGAGGTACGGAAGAAGTATACATAAACAACCCGATATTTGTGCTTGCTTTTGCAGGCGGATTTACGACCAATTTCGTTTATACCATGATCCTCAGCTTCCGGAAAAAATCATTCGGTGATTTTAATTTCCGGCCACGGTCCACGCTATTCCGGAATTATTTACTTGCCGCAGCCAGTGGCGTGATGTGGTACGGGCAGTTCTTCTTTTACGGCATGGGCTCTACCAAAATGGGACAATACGATTTTACAAGTTGGAGTATTCATATGTCTTCGATTATCATTTTCAGTAATTTGTGGGGGCTGTGGTTGAAGGAATGGTATATGGCCGACAGACGAACCCTGGCATCATTATGGGCCAGTATCATTTTGCTCATTCTTTCTGTACTGATGATCGGTTTGGGCAACTACCTGGCCGGGTAATGGCAATTTAAAAGCAGGCCATCCCGAATCTCGTGTATGAAATTTTTTTCAGCAAAAGCGAAAAGTCATTATATGGTCGTCATTCAACGCTTTTTTCAGGAGCATTTTCCCCGACGTTTCAGCGGTAGAAGTGTCGCTTTCCCGAATTCGGTTTTATGAAAAAATCTTCGTTTTTCTACAGACGACCGACATCCGGAGCATTTCTCCGCAAAGGGGCACGTGAGCCTGATATTTTGCTTGGGCCATTGGGCCCTTCCTAATTTTTTCCAAATAATTAACTATAGAGAATAAATTCATGTTCAAATCGATACAGCGATGTTGAATGCAGTTTTGCGGCCTGGTGTAGCAAATAACTATGTTTTTTGAAGCGGTTTGAATCACAGTCTGTCCTTTCAAATCCTTTTATTTTAGTCTAATTATAGATAAAATTGTCCGAAAATTCTCATATTAAAATTGTGTTATTTTTAGATAAAATATTTCTACGCTTTTAAGTCAGATAGGGGTAATATTGTATGGTGGATTTGAAGAAAATAGCTAAAACAACACGTGTTTTTCATGTCGTTTTCTTTTTCAAGAATATAGTTGCCGGTGATGGGTTCCCAAGATGGACATAAGGGGCGGAGCCATGGTTTTGCCACACCAGATTTCATACCTCGGAATAATCGATGTCATTTCCAGGGTTGAGGGGAGTTTCACCTATTGATTCGGTTAAATCAAGCAGTTCTTATGCAGGAAGTACAGGTTACTTCGTATTGAAGTTATTACTATTGCTAACTATCATTTAATAAATTTTATTATGCAAAAACAAACGTATAGAATACAAAGCCAGGTCAGGATTACATGGCTATGTTTGGCATTTGTATTGCTTGGCTCGGGAACTCTCCTGGCGCAAAGCTTCAGCGTCAGGGGCACCGTTCGGGATGTAACCGGGGAAACTCTCCCTGGGGTAAGCGTTTTGATCAAAGGTACGGCAAAGGGAACGATTACAGGCATGGACGGTAATTATTCGTTGACGAATGCAACGGGTAATGAAATCCTCGTATTTTCGTTCATTGGCATGGAAACGCAGGAAGTTGCTCTAAAGAATAAACAACGGATTGATGTGGTCATGCAAACGGCAACCATTGGTCTGGAAGAAATTGTTGCCATTGGTTACGGCACGGTTAAGAAACCGGATTTGACCGGCTCTGTCGGAGTGGCGCCTGTTACCGATATGGCCAAAGCTACGGCTGTGAGTTCGTTCACTGAATCTTTGGCGGGCCGTATGGCGGGCGTTCAGGTCAGTGCAAGCGACGGGCAACCGGGGTCTGAAATGAATATCATCATCCGGGGTGTGAGCTCATTGACCCAAAGCAATACCCCCTTATATGTGATTGATGGATTTCCGGTTGAAAATCCAAGTACGGTATCCCTGAACCCGGAAGAAATAGAATCGCTGACTGTGTTGAAAGATGCTTCCTCCACAGCGATTTACGGATCGAGGGGGGCGAACGGGGTTATCCTGATCCAAACCAAAAGGGGTAAAGCCGGCAAGCAAGTGATTAACTTCTCCAGTTCTATGGGGTACCAACTAAATCCGGATCCTGTGGAGCTAATGAGTCCGTATGAATTTGTCAAGTATCAGGTGGAATTTAACCCGGTTAGTTACAATACGCCGGCTTATTTTGCCGATGGCAAAACTCTGGAAGATTACCGCGATGTGAAAGGAAATAATTTTCAGGATTATTTATTGCGCACCGGGAAATTACAAACGCATAACATATCAATCAGGGGTGGGACCGAACAAACCAAGTATTCCATCTCCGGTTCCGTTTATGATCAGGAAGGTGTAATCATTAATACCGGCCTTAAACGTTATACCGGAAGAGTAACGATAGACCATTCTGTCAGCAAGAAGATAAAGGTAGGCATCACGGTCAATACGAGCGATGTCAAACAATATGGACAGGTTGTCAGCCAGTCGCCTACTGTAACAAACCCTACTACTTATATCCTGGCCCGGACCTGGATGTACCGTCCGGTTTCCTACAATCCGGATGTAGATATTCTGGATGAATTTTTTGATGATAATGTTGGAGCAGGGGACTACCGGGTAAACCCATTGCTGGATATGAAGAACCAGCATCAGATTTACAAATTAAACCAGTTGAATGCCAATGGCTATATCAGTTACGAAATTGCTAAAGGCCTGACGTTTAAAACTACCGCCGGCATGCTGAGAAATGATATCACACAGGAACGTTTCAGTAACTCAAAAACATCACAGGGCGGGCCCCATCCAGGGAACCTGAACGGGGTTAACGGGTCAATCCTGAACAGGTTATCGCTAACGTACTCCAATGAGTACACCCTGACATACAAAACGACCATCAAAAACGACCATACCATAACGGCATTGGGCTTGTTTTCGTTGAATGGAACCGACTTTTCTTCCGATGGCTATAGCAGCAAATTTTTGCCCAACGAACAGCTCGGCATGGATGGCCTGGACGAAGGAGTCGCTTATGACCCGATTTCCGGTTCAAGTACGAATACGATGGTTTCCTACGCGGGGAGGTTGGATTACAACTATAAGTCGAAATACATTGTTACAGGTACATTCAGGGCCGACGGGTCTTCTAAATTTATCGACCATTGGGGATATTTTCCTGGAGTGGCCGTTGCCTGGAATATGCACAAAGAGGTATTTTTCAAAAGTTTGTTCCCCTTTGTTTCCACATCCAAATTCAGGGTTAGTTACGGCAGCAACGGCAATAACCAGATTGGCGATTTTGAACCCTACCAGCGTTTAGTCCAAACAACGAACGGTTATTCGTTCAATAACCAGACACCGACAGGGGCTGCCTATGTTGCGGCTGTGGGTAATCCGGCTTTACAATGGGAAAAATTGAACACACTTGATATGGGGTATGAGATCGGGCTATTTAAAGACCGGATTTCTTTGGAAGTTGACCTGTACCGCAAAACAACCGAAGACCTGCTTTTGAACGCTACCTTGCCCCCAACTACAGGATTTGCTACTGCCGTAAAAAATATTGGAAAGATGAGAAATGAGGGGTTGGAATTTACCCTGAATACCATTAATGTTTCAAAAAGGTCGTTCAGTTGGAAGAGCAATCTCAATATCAGCTTTAACCGGAATAAGGTGATGGAACTGGCCGATGGCCAAAAAAGCCTGCCGACACAGGTGCCCTTTGTATCGCAATACTCGCGCCCGCTTTACCTGGCAGAAATTGGCAAACCGGCAGGCATGATGATCGGGTACATCTGGGAGGGTAATTATCAGTACGACGACTTTGACAGTCCTGCCCCCGGCGTGTTTATCCTTAAACCCTCGGTTCCCACCAACGGCACGGCAAGGAGTACCATTCAGCCGGGCGATATTAAATATCGGGATTTGAACGGGGATGGTATTGTAAGCGATGCCGACGTAACCTTTATTGGCAGGGGACAGCCGATCCATACAGGCGGGTTTACCAATAATTTCACCTACAAGGGATTTACGTTGAGCGCCTTTTTTCAATGGTCGTACGGAAATGATATTTATAATGCAAACCGGCTGATATTTGAAGGCAACGGCGTTTTATATGCCAATACAAACCAGTTTGCCAGTTACGCGAACCGTTGGACCCCTGAAAACCCGACCAACGAGAACTTCCGCGCCCGCGGACAGGGCCCCATCGGGTTTCATAATTCAAAAGTCGTTGAAGACGGGTCCTACCTGCGTTTCAAGACCTTGTCGTTAAGCTACTCCATTCCTGCCAAATACATTAAGAAAGCGTATTTGAGTAGTTTATCACTCAACTTCTCGGCCCAAAATGTTGCCGTATGGACCAACTATTCCGGCATGGACCCCGAGGTCTCTGTCCGTAACAGTGCTCTCACCCCGGGATTCGACTATTCTTCTTATCCGAAATCGCCAACCTATGTTTTTGGTGTTAACATGGCATTTTAGAAAACTTACAAAAATTTGAACGACATGAAAAGAATATATTATACACCCGTTTTGATTTTCCTGATGAGCTTGGTTTCGTGCAAGGACTATCTGGAAACAAAACCAACCGATTTTCTGAATCCGGGAAATTTTTATACAACCGAAGCCCAGTTGCTGGCTGCCAAGGCAAGTGCTTACAACAACCTTGGGGCAAACCAGTTGCACGGGGCATGGGCAAATTATTTGTATGACTGGCACGGGGAAGAGGGTTACATGAACAGGTTGATCATCCATCCGGGAAACTATTTTTACTCCTCATCGGAGAATTATAGTACCAGCCTTTGGGGTAACCTGTGGGATGGGATAAACCGGGCTAACGTGGTGCTGGCCAATGTGGATAAAAATCCCGAAATCAGGCAGGAGATTAGGGACGTAGTTCGTGGGGAAGTGTTGACGTTAAGGGCTTACTATTATTTCACGCTGGCGCAATATTACGGTGGCGTGCCTTTGAAAACCGAACCGACTTCTTCCGTTATCGAAGTGGATGTTCCTCGCGCGAGCCTGGAGGAAACCTACAGGCAGATTATAAAAGACCTGGAAGAGGCAGAGCCGTTGGTCCTCGGAATTGCTGACATCGGATACGGCGGACAAGTGAGCAAATCGGCGGTCCGGGGTATGTTGGCCCGTGTCAACCTGCATATGGCAGGGGCGCCGCTGAACGATAAAACCCGGTATGCTGAATCCCGGAAGTGGGCGAAAATGGTGATGGACGATGCTGAAGCCGGGCATAATTTAAATCCAAGTTACCCGGACGTATTTATCAAATTGGCCCGGGATGAATATGATATCAAGGAAAGTATCTGGGAAGTGGAATTTTGGGGCAACCGGCAGGATCAATACATTGAAACCGGGAATATCGGCGCCATCAACGGGATCAGATGCACCAACCAGCCTAACGGGACCGGTGGGGCTGAAGCCTATGTGAATATTACGTCCCGGTTTTATGATGTATTTGAACCAGGTGATAATCGAAAATGGTGGAATATTGCCCATTTCTACTATCTCGGCACTACTGCGGCGCCTGTGCCAAACGGTACCAAAAACCTGTATAATCTGCCGGCTACCCAGGAAGAAAAAAACAGGGCCCAGCGGTTCTATCCCGGAAAATGGAGAAGGGAATTCGAAGTCCTTTACCCGAAACACAGTGTAACGACACCACAAAACTACCAGATTTTGCGGTTCAGCGACATTCTGTTGATGTTTGCCGAAGCTGAAAATGAAATCAACGGCGGGCCGACTCCCGAAGCAATCGAGGCGGTTAACCGGGTCAGGAGAAGGGCCTGGTCAACCGGGGTCAAAACAATCACCGTAACCAATGGCGGTTCCGGCTATACTTCGGTCCCGGTTGTTGCTTTTTCCGAAGAAACCGGCAGCGGCGCAGCAGCCACCGCCAAAATCTCGGGTGGAAAAGTAACGACGATTACCCTAAACCGTGATTTGACCGGTATCAGGTATTTCCAGGAAGGCGATTACTCTTCAGTCCCGGTGGTTACGATTTCGGGGAGCGGCGGGACCGGTGCGGAGGCAACTGCAATCGTGTACAGCAAAGACGAGGCCGACCTGACAGCGGAACAAACCGCATCGAAAGAAAGTTTCCTTGCGCTTATCCAGGACGAACGGATGAGGGAGCTTGGTTTTGAGAAATTAAGGAAAGGCGACTTGTTGCGCTGGGGAATTTTCCTGGAGGTTTACCAGGAAATGACCAACCGTTTTGAACAGGAGAGCCCGGGGGCCCTGATCATAACAAAATTCAAAAATGCAACGGGAAGGGATTTGCTGATGCCGATCCCGGAAAAGGAAATCACCACAAACCGGGCAATGACACAAAATCCTGGTTGGAATTAATTTAACCCTTAAACGACGATTATGAAAATCAAATACTATCATATGATCTTAGGATTGCTTATTATGGCATCCTGTGAGCGGGAAATCGAAGTCGACATGCCGGATTTTGATGTCGCTACCAACTCCACCACTTACCAGGTCGGGGAACAAATTACCTTTGATATAAAAGGGGGGGATGCCCACATTATTTCATTTTATTCCGGTGAAACTTTAAAAGATTATGCTTTTAAGGAGGGACGGGTGGTTAATGTGAGCGGGGCCGGCGCTACGATGCAATTTCAAAGTAGTGTGCAATTGGGTACGCAGGCCAACCAGCTTTCGGTCATGGCGTCTTCCGATTTTAACGGCGATTACAGCAGTCTTGAAACCGTAAAAGCCGCCACCTGGAGCGATATTACCACCTGGTTTTTGTTGGGCACCAACGCAACGTTCAGAGCTTCCGGCAAAGTAGATATCTCTGACCTCATGGTTGAGGATGAACCCATCTTCATCGCGTTTAAGTATGTAACACAGCCGCAGGAAACAAACGGCCTGGTGCGCCAATGGTTTATCCAGAGCTTTGTGGTAACCAGTATTGCAACACTTGATGGTTCAGTAGCTTTAAATTTGACCGACCAGGCAGGCGCAGGTTTCCGGATCATTGATGAAAACAAAGAAAATGCCCCGGCCCGGGCCAGCGTAACAAACACCCGGGTAACGCTGTATGGCAACGAGTACTATTCTCCAAGCCATCCCAAATATGTCCCCGACAGCCCCTATAATGATCCGCTCAGCGAACATTGGGCCGTAAGCAAACCGATAAACACAACTGAAGTCGACCTTGGGCCCGACTGGGCTACCGCGATCAAGGGCGTGTCCAACCCGGAAGTTCACGTTTACCGGTACACCTACGCGAAAGCGGGGACCTATAAGGCTGTTTTCGTTGCGTCCAATAACTCAATAGATGATGAAAAGAAGGTTATCAAAGAAATAACGCTGACCATTACTGAATAGCAGTTGTAAAAAATGCTTTTTTAACGGATAGGATGCTTGTCACGGGAAAATTAACCAACGATATTTATAAAAGGATAGGCATCCGGATTTATGGAATAATTAATCTTAAATTGAAAAAAAATGGGTTACAAATTCAATCTCAACCGAGTCAACAGACAGGTTATCCAGGCGTCGTTTAGTTTCTGTCTAAGCCTGGCCGTACTAACTGCTTTCGCAAGTGGGAACCAATCGGATAAGAAAAAGGTTATTCCCGGCGCCGCTTCAAAAAATCTGGTGGTCAACGGTGATGCATCACAGGGAATAGCTAACTGGAAAAACGTTGAAACAATCCTTAAAAAGGGCGGGCCCGACAAGGCCCGGTATTTCGAGGTGGAAAACAGCGCCAGTGTCAACAGCCTGGAATTTATTCCGGTGGATGCTACCAGCCAGTACCAGCTTTCCGCCATGATCAAATCAGGCAACGAAAAAATCAACAATGTTTACGTGGGGTTGTACCAGTTTGACGAAAACAAACGCATGATCGCCTCAACGGCGGTAAGCCCGGTCGAACAAACGGAAACTACACTGGAAGCAAATGTTGCAAAAGGGGAAACAGTCGTGAAAGTCAAAAATGCCTCAAGCTGGGAACCGGTTTTCTGGGAAAAACGTTTGACAATTGCCTTCGATGTTGATGACAGCGGTGAATACAAGGACCTGCCAAACTCAAAATTTTATACGGTGGAGAAATTGGTAAAAAAGGACGGTTACTGGGAAGTAACCCTGGCTAAACCGCTTGCCTCCAACTTTAAGTCCGGGATAAAAGTACGCGCACATTTGCTGAGCGGCCAATACATGTACGTGTTTAACGCAAAAAAGAACTTTCCTGAGTGGACAAAAGTTGAAGGGATTATTGAGCCCGTGGTCAAATCAGGGGCCCCAAGGAGTACGTTCTGGCCCGGCACCAAATATGTTCAAGTGATAATCCTGGCCAACTTGGGACAAAAAGAAGGTGAAGTGCTTCAATTTACCAACATCAGCCTTGAAAAAGTAGAAACAAAATAGGTAATCATTGGAAATAGGTAGTTTTTAGAATTAGTAGTAAAGGTCAGAGAATGCCAATTACCGGAATCTCATCGCAGGGTTCTTGTGATTGGCTTCATTTCCCTTTTATTTTATTCACCCAAAATCGTCTGGACCAAAAAGAAGGACTGGATAGAAAATCAAGAATTTTATCAAATTAACTTACTGAAATGATCAGAAACCTAAAGCATATCACATTCTTCATTTTGCTGGCCTTTGCCGCCGTTTTCGGGCACATGGCAAACGCGTCGGATTATATTTATAAAGGGGTAGTCGATGTCAAAGAATTCGGCGCGGTGGGCGATGGAGTTACCGATGACACCGAGGCCATTCAAAAAGCATTGAATTATGCGTTTAAACAGCGAAAAAATATCATTGTAAATACCATGAAGGGATGGTATAATGGCAGTTCGGAGGCCGCATACCCCATGGTTGTTTTTCCTGCCGGAACTTACCTGCTTTCTAATACCTTGGTGGGATACCGCGAAATATATTTAAAGGGTGCGGGTAAGGCTATCCTGAAGCAAACCAATCCCGAAAAAGCAATTTATTACCAACACAAGGCATACCGGTCGATTATCGAGGATTTGACGTTTGAGGGCGGGCGGAGCCATATCCAGGTCTGGACCAACAACGCGGACCAGTCGAAGATGATCGTGTCGGGATGTAAATTTAAAAATTCGAGTTCTGAAGCGATCTGGTGCGATTCCTTTAAAAGGCCAATTCCGGAAGGCGGTTTTGTCAATGTCGGCCCCTATGTCGTTGAGCAGGATGCATACGGCTTTCTCACAATCATTGGCGAGGAGGACTGGTCGAATGTTGTGCACCAATACAATTCGACGATCATCAATATTTTTGACAGTGAGTTTAAAAATTGCATCCGTGCTTTCAGCATTGATACCGACGGGCTTATCGTGAAAAACTGTAAGATAGAGGCGGCTCCGGCCTGCGAGGGGGGCGTGATGTTGCTTCGCGGCAAAGTTGAGCTTAAGAACCTGACCTGTAATGCGCCCGATTCGGACCATACCCAGTATTGGATCGAAGGCAACACGGTTTTGTTGTCCTGCCGTAATTCAACGTTTAACTCAGTGAGGCCCATGAGTGTCGTTAAACTCATTAGCAAGCCTTGGTATATGGGCGGCACGCTCGTCGTGAACAACTGCCGTTTCAATAATATCTGCGGCGGCTGCACCGATCCCGGGATCATCGCATTTGACGCCCTTCCTACGGTTTTTTCTTTTCTGGAGAATGAGGACCTTTCGGGGAAAGATGTAAAAGCCGTGGGTTGGAATATACCGGCCACTGCTGAAACATTTGAGGATCAGCGGTATTTTAAGCTGTTGCCCATCGAGAGTCAGTTTCACTACATGCTGGATTATAACAGCAGCAATATCGATGTTTCGATGCCTGATGCTGCTTTGCCATACATTCGTACGGCCCCGCCCCGGCAAGCGCTGGCGGAGAAGCAAAAAAGCAATGATCCTGTTTTCACCAAAAGCTTTCCAAAGTCGTTTCCCCAGGTTTTGTATGCCGGCGATTATGGCATGAAAGCAGATGGTGTAACCGATGATGCCGATATTTTACAACGGGTACTGGATGAAGCCGGGCGTACTCCCGGAACGGCCGTCCTGCTTCCTCCAAAGAGCATAAAGATTGGCAAAACAATAAATTTACCCGCTTCGGTGACACTCATGGGCAGCGGTTTCTCGTTCCTGACCGGAAACGGTACGTTTAGCGCGTTTGCAGCCGAAGCGTATGAAAATTTGGCATTTAAAAATATCGGTTTGCGCGAATTTTCCAACGGGATGACGATGAACCCGGTTTCCGGGACAAAAAGCTCCGTCACGGTCAATAATTGCAATTTCTACGATTGCGACACAGCGCTTGTCTGCGTTGCCCCGTCGGCAACCGAAAATGCCACCCTCCAGGTGGTCAACAGCAATGTGATTAGCAAGATCTTGTTGAAATCGAATACCCTGGTGAAATTCTCAAACTTCTGGGGCCAGAATAATTTTCTAACCGACAGAAATGGCTTTTTCGAGAATTTGGCTGGCGGGACCCTGATCATTGAAAGCATGCTGGGTGTTCCCCGGGCCATGAAAGGCGATATGATCAAGGACTCGGTATGGGCACTGAACGACAGCTTAAGATGGATTGACAATTACGGCAAGATTATCAGCATTGATAGCCGGTTTGGCGGAGAGTCAGGTGGTGTTTGCGCCATTTACAACCTATCGCCGGATGCAACGATCACTTTCGAGGGTGGGTACGACCAATGTTACGATCTGTACACCCAGAAGTGCAATTCGTATTTCGTAAAAGCCCCAACGTCGGCGCTTTATTTGAATATCATGGGCATTCCCGGTGAGATTGGAAACCCTACACCGCCGGGAAGGCAGTATGTATGGAAACTGGCTCCCGGTGTAGCAGAGCCCCTGCCCGGATCAATATACATTGGAAATGTAATGATCAACCAGGATTGACGGAGTTAACGATTAATCAGCATAATAACCATTCAGAATGACAACAATCAACAGGAGGAATTTTTTAGGCAACACGGCTAAGATTGCTGCTGCCGCTACGGTTTTCCCGCTTTACTCGTTTGCGGGCGACAAAAAGCAGGCTTCTTCTTCAAAAACAAAACTTGCCATGGTGGGGACAGGCGCCCGTGGAATATACAGTTGGGGTATCCCGGTGATAGAGAATTATCACGACCAGGTTGAGATGGTGGCTTTATGCGACATCAACCCAAAACGGGCGGAAGTTGCGAAAGAAATGATGGGCATCTATGCCAAAACATATGAAGCAAAAGATTTCGATCAGATGATCCGGGATACCAAACCCGACCTGGTCATCGTTACCACAACAGACTGCTTTCACGAACAATATATTGTGCGGGCATTGGAGCTTGGTTGTGATGTCCTTTCCGAAAAGCCGCTGGCCATCAGCGCCGAACAATGCCAGCGTATTGCCGATGCGGAAAACCGGACCGGGAAGAAGGTTTACGTGGGGTTCAATGTCAGACACATGAATGAGTCGATTGAGATGAAGAAAATACTTCAATCGGGCGAACTGGGCAAGATCATAGCCATTGAATACCAGGAATGCCTCAATACCGATCACGGCGCACATTATTACCGGCGGTGGCATGGCAAGAAAAAATATTCGGGGTCCTTGTTACTGCACAAGTCTTCACACCAGTTTGATCTGGTAAACTGGCTGCTGGATGCGGAACCGGGCGACGTCCAGGCAATTGGGAAACTGGCATTTTATGGGAGCAACAATAGTTTCCGGGGACGTAATTGCCGCACCTGTCCGTTTACCTATAAATGCAAGTTTTACTGGGACATGACCAAAGACAGCAGTTCCATGAAATTGTATGCGGATTGTGAAGATGTTGACGGATATTACAGAGATGGTTGTGTATGGGACAACGAAATTGACAGTTACGATACGCAATCGGTCCATGTGAATTATAACAACGGGACTCAGCTGACCTATTCGATGAATACCTACCTGCCTTTTGAAGGGCAGTTTATTTGTTTCTCGGGTGAAAACGGGCGACTGGAAGTGCGTTTGAACCATAAACAACCTTGGGAAGTTTCTGGCGACACGGAGTTCCGTCTGACCAAGGACAGGGAAACCAGCAAGTCATGGGTTTTGAGTTCGGCAACAGGGGCACACGGGGGGGCAGACGACCGGTTACGGGATGCTATTTTTGTTCCGCAAACGCCCGACCCTTTAGGAAGCCGAGCTGGCAGCCGGGCCGGGATCATGTCCAGCCTGATCGGAATCGCAGCCCGTCAGTCAATCGAAACCGGGCAAAAGGTAAAAATTGCCGATCTGGTTGTTTTTCCAAAAACCTGGAATGGATAGAAAAAGATGGTTACCGGCAAAAGACGGAACATATAGAAAAACAACTGAAGGAAAATAGCAAGAGTGAAAAGGTAGCCTCTCTGAATATGTTCTGCAAATGGCAGGCGGCTATTTTTTGATACCGCAAGGAAGTCTTGTCTGGCACAGCCGTCATTGCATCAAAAAAATTGAATTTATTGATTCGGCAACTGTTCCAGGGGAATCCACTGTCTGATAATCAATTAAAAGAAGTAGAACTTGAATGACACGCTAAAAAAATATGGCGGTTGGAAGAGGATAAAATTCAGCCTTGGTACGGAGCCTGTTGTTATGCAGTCACATTATTAATAATAATTATAATGAAAATCGGCTTTTGCGGATATGAATATGAATTTGTAAAAATTTAAAATGTGAAAAAGAAATTAGAAATAGTGAATGGCAGTTCTTTGTCAACACGGGACACAATTATTTCCATAATGATTATTGCATTGTTGTTTTTTATTTTTGGTTTTACAACCTGGATAAATGCGATTTTAATTCCTTATTTTAAAATTTCATGTGAGCTAAATAATGCCCTGGCGTTATTGGTGGCTTTTGCCTTTTATATAGCCTATTTTGTGATGGCAATACCGGCGGCGCACTTATTAGAAAGAGTTGGTTTTAAAAGAGGGATCATGATCGGTTTCTGGGTTATGAGCGTCGGTGCCCTAATTTTTGTGCCTGCAGCTATGACCCGCACTTATTGGATTTTCCTTTTGGGACTCTTCTCGATCGGAACAGGTTTGGCCATATTGCAGCCTGCTGCCAACACCTATATCACGATAATTGGCTCGAAGGAAAGAGCGGCGCAGCGGATGAGTATTATGGGTGTATGTAATAAAACTGCCGGGATTATTGCACCGTTGATACTGGCTGCTGTCATACTCAAGCCAACTGATACCGAGCTATTCAATCAGTTGCCAATTATGGACGAATTCACAAGAAATGCTGCATTGGATAAGTTGGTTCAAAGAGTGATTGTGCCCTATTCTGCGTTGGCAATTCTCCTTTTCGGATTTGGATTGATGATTAGATATTCTATTTTGCCGGAAATAGATACCAATCATGAAAATCAAGCAATAGCCAATGCAAATTTCGGTAAAACCAGTATAATCCATTTCCCTCACCTTATTTTAGGAGGAATTGCAATATTTCTTCACGTGGGGTCGCAGGTTGTCGGAATCAACACTATAATTGGATATGCCCAATCAATAGGACTACCTTTGTTAGAGGCAAAAGTATTCCCGTCGTATATTTTAAGTGTAACCATGTTGGGGTTTTTGTCAGGTATTATTATTATTCCCAGATATATCAGCCATCTCAATATACTTCGTGTCTGCACAACATCAGCTATTGTGTTGGCTCTATTGTTTTTCATGGTGCAAGGTCAGATTACATTTCTCGGGCATACAGCTGACCTGTCCATATGGGTTCTGGTACTTTTAGGTCTTTCCAATTCATTGATGTACTCTACAATTTGGCCATTGGCGCTAAGTGAATTAGGAAGGTTTACCAAAATGGGAGGATCCATCCTGGTAATGGGATTAAGTGGAAGTGCTATTGTGCCGCTTATTTATGGGTACGTTGCTGATCTTTACAGTCCTCGCACTGCATACTGGGTACTTTTGCCATGCTATGTTTACCTGGTTTACTATGCCTATTACGGATACCGGGTCAAACGATGGTCCCTGAAAATATTAGTATATTCATTAAACAGGGGTTAAAACTTTAAATATAATTATGGATTCAGAACATACACTACTGAAGATATCTAATGCGCAAGTAATAACTCCGGTCGGCATTGTCGAGAACGGGACTGTTATTGTCAAGTCTGGTATTATAGAAATAGTTGCTGAAGGTAATTTGGATATGCCGGGAGCAACAGAGATTGATGCAAATGGTAAATATATTGCACCCGGGTTAATCGACATTCAGATTAATGGCTTTTTAGGCGTTGATTTTTCAGATCAGAATTTGACTATTGACGACATGCATAAGGCTACAAAGGCGTTGTGGAAAGAAGGTGTAACTACATTTCTCCCTACTGTAATTACCAATGATAAGACGAACCTTAAAAATAGTTTTTCAGCTCTTGCCAAGGCTCTTGATGATGAAAAGATAGGCCTGTCTATCCCTGGTTTTCATATGGAAGGGCCTTACATTTCACCAATTCAGGGGTTTAGGGGAGCACATCTTGAAAAATACATTCGGGATCCCGACTGGGTGGAGTTTTCGGACCTCCAAGAAGCAGCCCGCAACCGGATAAGGCTGATTACGGTTGCACCCGAGATGAACGGCGCTATTCCGTTTATCCGGAAATGTAAAGAAGCAGGGGTGATTGTTGCCTTGGGGCATCACAACGGGTCTGCAGATATAATAAAACAGGCCGCCGATGCCGGCGCTTCTATGTCTACACATTTGGGGAACGGTTGTGCTAACCTGATTGACCGCCATCATAATCCATTATGGCCACAGTTAGCAGAACCCCGAATTACGGCTACTATTATTACTGATGGATTTCACCTGAATCAAGAGGAAGTGCAGTGTTTTTATAAAATGAAAGGACTTGAACACATTGTACTTGTATCAGACGCGTTGGATCTGGCAGGTCTTCCTCCAGGAGAATACACACGGGTAGAGAGAGTTGTTGTGTTAACACCTGATGTAGTGAAATATCCGGCTGAAAATGTACTGGCGGGAGCAGCAAGTCCCCTTGTTGTATGTGTTTCGAATATGATGAAGTTTGTGGGATGCAACTTAGAAGACGCTATTCAGATGGCCTCGGCTAATCCTGCTAAGTCTATTAATTTGAATAATATTGGTGAAATCAGTCCTGGCAAACGCGCTGACTTGATCCTGTTTGATTTCGAAGAGGGCAGAATTTCTATTCATAAAACCATATTGGCAGGTAAGGAAGTATATTCAAAAACAAATAATTGATTAAATCTTTTATAAACAGAAAGGTATGGAAGTTGTGATTTCAAGGACCAAGCAGGAGCTTGGCGAAAAGGCTGCCGAACAGGGAGCCGGTTTAATACGTAAAGCAATCTCGGAAAAAGGATATGCAAATATTATTGTGGCTACTGGAGCATCCCAGTTCGAAATGCTTAATGAGTTGGTAAAAGAAGACATTGACTGGTCGGTGGTCCGGGCATTTCACCTGGACGAGTACATCGGTATAACGGAAAGCCACCCGGCATCGTTCCGCAAATACCTTAGAGAGCGGTTCGTCAATATCGTATCACCCCGCGAATTTATATACGTAAATGGCGAAACCAATCCCCAAAAGGAATGTTCCAGGTTGCATGAACTGATTTGTAAACACCCGATTGACGTGGCCTTTGTGGGAATCGGTGAAAATAGCCACCTGGCTTTTAACGACCCCCCTGCCGATTTTAAAACGGAAGATGCATACCTGGTGGTTAATCTGGACGAAGAATGCCGCCGTCAGCAAATGGGTGAAGGCTGGTTTGCTGCATTGAACGATGTCCCCAAGCAGGCCATTAGCATGTCGGTAAAGCAGATCATGAAATCGAAAGCCATCATCTGCAGCGTTCCCGACAAACGGAAAGCAGACGCAGTGAAAAAGACCGTTGAAGGTGTGATTTCACCTGCAATCCCGGCCTCGGTCATGCGCCAACACACGGCAACCTGGCTATACCTGGATCAGGATTCAGCTTCGCTTCTATCCTAAAAACAGAGGACCTGGTTGTTTATGCTCTCGGAGAGCCAGAAAAAAGATAGCTATAAACAAAAAAAGAGTTGAAGATGTTGAAAATAATTAAGCTTGGTTTTTGTTTTCTTTTGGTGATGGCTTCAGGCATACAACCTGGTTTTTCCCAAAAGAATACAGAAGCTGCCAATTTGCTCTTAAACCCGTATTTTGAATTCCATTCATTCACCAACCATCGCGACGGTAAGCCGGAAGTTTATTCTTCGGGCAATGTTGCGTTTTGGAATACGGAGAACTGGGGGGATATCCAGGTAACCCGCGAATCGCATGTTGCCGACTCCATACGTCCATCATTTTCTACCCATAACATGGTAGCTATTCAGCCCGGTAAAAAATTTTGGCAGTTTTTCACCTTGCCCGAAGTCGGCCTGGCACATGGAGAATACCTCAACTTGTCGGTTTTTGGCTATCAACCGGAAGGGCATATGCTCAAAGCAAAAATTAAACTGCTGAAATTGGATAGTGAGGACGGGGAATGGAGCCCCGCTGATTTTGGCATGACGGATAAACGCTCTTTCCCGAAGCATTCGCGGGGGGAGTTGGTCGTGGCAAAAGAGTATGTTGCGTCAACGGCGGGCAAAGGACGTATAACATTACAGGTTGTAGGTGCTGAAATCATTGGGAAAGTAAGTGTAGGCACCCAATCGAATTCGGGAGATATCAATACGATTGCCGTTCAAGTAGAATTTGAGAATACGGATGTTTCGGAAACAGCATGGGTTTATTCGCCAAACCTGACAAAAGTGGGTGGCGGCCTAAGCACCCTGCCTGAATGTCGCAAGATGGAGCCTGTTTATCGTTATCTTCCGAGGACGATGCAAAAACTGTGGAAAGGCGAATCGGTACATATTGTCATGATGGGTTCGAGTATCGATCGCGGCAGCGCAAACCCGCCCATGTATTTGTATGACGAGGACCCGGATTCGGGAACCTTCAAACAACCACTTGCCGAAGGGCCGTTCGATGCTGATTTGGCGGGAAGGAAAGACCTCGAAGGTTACCTGGGACAATGGCGGCATTACTTCAGCCATGCAGGGAGATTAAAACTCGAACTGATGCGTAAATTCGACCTTCCGGCAGATAAGATTTGTTTGAACTATATGGCCTGCGACGGCTCTTCGGTTGGTGAGGCGCATTCCGGCCTGGCAGAGTATTTCAGCCTTTCCCTGCCACCCGATCCCGAACTTAACGGCCAGGCCAAAGGGAAAACATGGGCGGAATTATACCCCGGCTTGTTTTCCCGGACGGAAGGACCGGCCCCCGACCTGGTCATATTTGGGAGCGGTGGAAATGAAAAAACGGACACCCCGGATGAAGTAGCGGTCTTTGAAGGCATGATTCGCTGGATACAAACCCATTACCCCAATACCGAGTTCCTTTTCGGACAGTTTATGAATTTTGGAAGTTATACGTCCAATCCCGGCGACCTCCAGGCGCTTTCCTTGCGGTACCAGATACCCTTTCTGGATTATGGCAAAGTTGGCGATGATCTGGTCCGGT
The DNA here is from genome assembly GCF_059705485.1 of Gaoshiqia sp. US2. NCBI lineage: Bacteria > Pseudomonadati > Bacteroidota > Bacteroidia > Marinilabiliales > Prolixibacteraceae > Gaoshiqia > Gaoshiqia sp. US2. The sequence continues at coordinate 1,007,478 of NZ_AP048550.1, forward strand.
GGTGCAACCAATATGCTTTTGTACCCATTGACGGTCACCCGCAGGCGGCATCACATTTCATCCGGTTCAAACAATTTGAAAAAGCTTTTGAGTGTTGGGATCCCATCGTTCCCGGTCAAGTACAGGTACGGTTACCGGAACGGGGTCATCCGAATTCGTATGGATGGGAAGGTGAAATGGTGAGTTTCGACAAAAACAGCGCCCGGATAAAAGGCAACCGGTTTATTTTTGAAGATGTTGCCATCAATTGCTGGGGAAAAGTGGACGGGGACAAACCTGTGCCGTATGTGGACGGGGTAAAGTCAACCTACGAGTCCCGCCGATCGTACCCCGAGCGTGATGTGCGAAATTCGATGTTCCGGTTTGGCCATGCCCGTCTGGGCGACAGGCATATCCTGGAGATCACCGGTGAAAACCCGGAGCTAACATATGTTGATGCAAAAATTTGTCCAAACAGGCATATACTGACTGTAGATAATCCTAACTGGAATCTGTCAAAATTAAAAGTGGAAAATTTCGAATCGGAATGGGGTGCGCCCTACGGATCGAAAAAAGTGGTCCTCAAACCGGGCCAGTCGATCGAAATAGACGTGGCTTGCACCGATGTGTCTGTGGCGTACGTTGACGGCGTCAACGGAGGCATTTTGAACGTATTCGTCAATGAAGAGCTAAAATTGTCCCAACCTACGGATCAGGCTTTTGTGGATACAGATAGCAAGGCTGGTTACCTGGAGAACCGGAAGGGGATTTTAGACCTGGGTTTCGGCTTGCACAAAGTGCGCCTGGAGGCCAATGACGCGCCGGTTGCCGTGTTGGGTATATTTACCTACGATTCACGCTCAAGTCGTGATTCGGAACGCCGAATGACAGGTATCGCCGCGGGAGGCGAGGTGGTCCGGTTTACACGGCCGTTCAAGAACAGGCCTTTGGTGATTTGCTCAGGGGGATTGTCCGTGAAGAACGGTGATGTCACAAATACCAATGTTAAATTTACCGGTACCTCCGGAACCTTTGAGATTATAGGGGAGTAAAACCTTCGTTTGTGGTGAACATAGATGGCATATTAAAATTGTGTCATTTTCGGATAAGATTGTTTTACCGTTTTGGGTTAATCCGTTGTAAAATTACATTGTGAAGTTAATTTTAAGACGTTATTAAATAATATGTTAACAAAAAATAGGAACTGATTGCCGGACTTAAAGAAGAGATGTAATCATCGATTAATGTATGTTCTTTTTAGATGAATAGGATGATTTTAATGTTACCGGGCCAAAAATCGGGTTGCACGGAACAGAGCGGGCGGCCGGCAATCATGCGAGGTGACAGGTTTTGAAACGAAGATTTAAAGACAAGCCATATGAAACAGTTGCTGATTTCTATCTTGATTTACGCACAATTTGTCGTGTCGGCACAGGACAACAACTTGTGTATGGGAGCTTTTTGGACCGAAGATCAGGCAAACAAAATCATGAAAAGCTGGGAAACCGAATGGAAAACGCAATCTGATTGGGAAAAACGTGCCGAAGTGATCCGCCGGGGACTGATCAGCGGGATGAAACTGGACCAGATGCCCGACCCGGGCAACAATTTTAGCTCGATCATCCGGAATACCCGCACCATGGATGGTTATATTGTCGAGAACGTCGCCATCGAAAGCTTTCCGGGATTCTACATCACAGGGAACCTTTACCGACCGGTCAACGCGGAGAAAAAGTGCCCCGCTATTTTGAGTCCCCACGGCCATTGGGAAGACAGGCGCATGAGCGCAGACGTTCAGATACGCTGCGCGGCTTTTGCCCGGATGGGGGCTGTGGTATTTGCGTACGACATGATCGGTTACGGGGATTCCCGGCAGGTATCGCATAAAATTCCGATCGGCCTTTTGCTTCAAACCTATAACAGTAAACGGGTCTTGGACTACCTGGTGTCACGTCCGGATGTTGATCCTGACAGGATCGGGATAACAGGCGAATCAGGCGGCGGGACCCAAACGATCATGATCACGGCTATTGACGACCGTATAAAGGTTTCCGTTCCTGTGGTTATGGTGTCGGCCCATTTTTTTGGCGGCTGTACCTGCGAAAGCGGGATGCCTGTCCACCGGGGAGAAAACTACCAGACCAATAATGTTGAAATTGCCGCGCTTTGTGCGCCGCGCCCCATGATGCTGATTTCCGACGGCGGCGACTGGACCAAAAACACACCCCGGATCGAGTTTCCGTACATCCGGAAAGTATATACGCTGTATGATGCTGAAGCCAAGCTCGATAATGTTCATTTCCCGGGCGAACGGCACGATTATGGCCCGGTAAAACGATACCCGGTCTATAACTTTTTCAGTCATTACCTGAAAATTGATGCGAACAAATTACCATATAATGACGGCTTTGATGAGCGTTTTGTAACGATTCTGCCGAAAGAAGACCTGATGATCTTTGACAGGCAGCATCCAATACCTTCCAATGCTTTGATCGGAGACGCCGAGGTGACCGGTTATTTGAGACTGAAATAGAATTTTACTGAAGGCCGCGATCTGAAAATTGTTGGTTCGGTTCAATCTGGGTGCCTTTGTGCTTGCATGAAAAATTGACAGTATAAAAATTAATTATACACATAACCAAATTATTATGAAAAGAAAATGTACTTCAAAAATCGGTCGCATCATTGCGTTGATGTTTGTTTTTTTGCTTTCGGCGGTTCACGGGTGGACCGTTAACTTATCCGGGACCTATGATGTTGGGGCATCCCAGGTCCTTAAAAACTTGAACGATGTCGCAGTACATCTCAACGGAAGTAATCTGATCGGTCATGTGATCTACGAATTAAATGCAGATTATGCCGGTGGTGAAACATTCCCGGTTGTTTTCACCTCATTCACAGGGACTTATACTGCAACAGTCAGACTGAAGGGCGGTGCAGGGGTGAAAACAACCGAGGGGGCCGATCCTGTTAACCTGATCCGTTTTGACGGGGTTGCCAATTTGATTTTTGATGGCCGTGAGGGTGGCGTAGGTACATCCATCATCGATAACAAATGGACCATTTCAAACACGAACACAACAGGCACCACCTTCACGTTTGTTAACGACTCGAAATGCAACGTGTTGCGGTATTGTAATATCCGCAGCGTGAATACATCGATTGACAGTGGTGCTATTTTGTTTAGCACGGCTTCGGTTGCCGGTAACGATACGATCACGATTGACCATTGCGCCATTTTTAACGGGGCCACCAATCCGCTCAATGCCATTTATTCTGCAGGTTCTGACATTTACACGAACAGTGGCAATATCATCTCGAACAACCACATTTACAATTTCCGGAACCTGGCTACAGGTACAACAACATCATCGTCTGGGGTTGTTTTGGAGGCAAACTCAACCGGCTGGGTAATCAGCGACAACAGCTTTTACCAGACTGAGGCTTATGAAGCTGCTTCAACGCTTGAAACCACAACCTATGGTATCAGCATTAAAGACGGGGTCAGCCACCTGGTCACCGGCAACTTTATCGGCGGCAGCGCCCCTAATTGCGGTGGCGACCCATGGACTGTGAATGGGGAAGGTGTCCCTTTGCCTGCTATCCCAGTTAAATTCAGGGGTATTTCCGTTGATTATTTGAATACAGATGTTGCGACCGCTCCATCCATTCAAAGCAATACGGTCAGCAATATTCGTTGGGGAACTTCATCCCCTGTAACAATTAGCGCAACATCGTCAGGGAAATTCTGTGGTATTGAAATCCTGAAAGGGTCTGCCAATGTCGGTACGCTTGAAGGAAATGTCATTGGCCGCATCGACAGCACCGATGACATTGTGGTAACCGGAATAGGTAAACCGGCCTGGATAACCTTTATCCATACAGGTTCAGCGAGCGGGAGTACGGTAAATATTACGAATAACACCATTTCCGGAGTAACCAATGTTGGCGCAACGACCAGCCAGGGTACATTTACTTATTGCATTTATTTAGGTTCTTCCGCTGCCTCGAATATGATCAATAATACGATCGGAAACCCGGCCGTTGCCAACAGCATCAGCGGAGGATTACCCGGAACAACAGCCGGAAGTTTTATGAGAGGGATCATGTCTGCCAGTAACGGTTATGCCACCATTCAAAACAACACACTGTCAAATTTTACATTAAGAGGTACTGGCGCATCAAATGTACTACATGGAATATATCTTCCTGGTGGAAATAACATTATAACAGAAAATACAATTAGTAATTTTACAATGGACGCAGCCAACTCAACTGACGGTGGCGGGGCTTCCGTAATTGGGATCAGAGTAGCCTCGTCAAGTGGCATATACCGGATTTGGCAAAATATGATTTCCAACTTAAGCAATACGCACGCCACTGCGGCGGTAAAGGTTTTAGGGATTAACAGTATAGCAACCGGTACGGCTATCAGCACAATTTATCGCAATTCAGTATCCGGATTAAGTGTTGTTTCGTCCAGCGCAACAGCAGCGGTGCGTGGTATTAATTTTGAAAGTGGCAAAGCCGACATACAGAATAATGTTGTTGAACTTGGGGAAGGACTAACCTTCGGCATCAGTATTACAGGGATAAATGTTACAGCAAACACTGCTGGCACCGGCGTTTATTTTAATACGGTTAAAATCAGAGGGTCAGGGGTGACCGGGGTACTGGATACCTACGCTATTCGCTGTGATGAAGCAACAAACAGCCGTACCGTTCAGAACAATATTTTCTACACCGACCGTTCGAACGCCTCGGGAACGGGAAAATATTATGCCGTTCGGGTTGCCGGCAACACCGGCCTGACCATCGACTACAACGACTATTATGCTACGGGCACAAGCGCTGTTTTTGGATTTAACGGGGCCGATGTGGCCGACCTTGCCGCATGGAAAACAAGCACAGGCCAGGATGTGAATTCCATTTCGGTGGCGCCAAACGATCCGGCCCTGATAGCCGGCCTAACCATCGCTGGCATCACGACTGATTTTAACGGTACAACCCGGGCGGCTACGCCAACGATCGGCGCCGTTGAGTTGGCCCCTTCGGTGGCAACCTGGACAGGCGCCACCAGCACCGACTGGAACACACCCTCCAACTGGAGTAGCGCTGCTGTTCCCTCGGCAACAACCGATGTGGTTATTTCAACAGGCGTGTCGCGGTATCCTGTTGTCAACCAGGTTTCCGGGTCTCCCGCTGTTTGTGCTGCACTGACTATCGAGTCAGGCGCCACCGTGACCATTGCCCCGGCTAAAGCGCTTACCGTAAACGGCTTACTGACCAACAATGGCACATCATCCGGCCTGCTCATTCAAAGCAATGCCACCGGCACCGGGTCGCTGATCGCAGGTTCTGTTTCCGGACCGGGCACAGCACAACGCTGGATGACAGCCGGCGCATGGCACATGGTTGCTTCTCCTGTACCCGGCCAACCGGTCGCCGGTTTCCTTGCTGCCAACGGTAATGTAGCTACCAACGACAGCTACAGGGGGATGATGGATTATAATTCTGCATCGAACAGTTGGAACGCCTTTTTTACTGATGGAACGGGAAATGGTAATGTGACGCCCGGTAAGGGTTTTTCGATGCGCGTTGGGGCAACAGACGCCGCTGTTACCTTCAACGGGTCGCTTCAGGCCGGGCCAACATCAGTTAGCGGCCTCACGTCCGGTTTGTGGAACTGTATCGGAAATCCGTATACTTCGGCTATCGGCATCAACGCAATGAGCGGCAGTATGGATAAATTTATCACAGCAAATGTGATCGATGAAGCGAACATTGACCCCGTATACGGCGCTGTTTATGTTTGGGACCAACCGGATGATAGCAACGAGATGCCTGGAAAATATACTGTGATTAGTAATGCATCTGCCGGATTTGAGGTTCAGCAAGGACAAGCTTTTTTCGTAAAAATGAATGCGGGGGCGTCTTCTGTCAATTTTACTCAGAAAATGCAACTTCATAAAGGTACGCTTCCTTTAAAGGCTGCCAAAGTTCCCTGGCCAACCATTAATCTCATCACCCAAGCGGGCAGTCAGTTAAGCGAAACGATTATTACATTTAACAACACCATGACTTACGGTTTAGATCCGACCTTTGATGCTGGATTATTCAAAGGAGGATCCGATTTAACAGTTTATACCTGGTTGGTGGAAGATATTGGTATCCCCTTTGCCATTCAGGCCTTACCGAATTATAGTTATAGTGCAATGATCATTCCGATTGGTGTAGATTTCAAATCGGGAGGAGAAGTAGTTTTCTCAGCCCAATTGTCCAACTTGCCGGAGGAATGTGATGTAATACTTGAAGATAGACTAAACAAAACATTCACAGACCTATCGAAAACCAGTTACGCTGTATTGCTTGAATCAAATTCGGAAATTGCTGACCGTTTCCAGCTTCATATGTCATCACTGACTACCGGATCCGGTTCGGATCAGATCCTGATTCCCGGATTTGATATGTCATTTGGAGAATTGAAAGCTTATGCTGTAAGTAACGCAGAGATTCAGGTTGCTGGTGAGGTAGGTAGGAATACTATTGCAACTCTATACGATATTCAGGGAAGAAAAATCGTAATAAAAATATTGGAAGAAGGGAACTTGAATATTATACCGACACCTTACCTAAGAACCGGAATCTATCTGTTATCTGTTCGGGATAACGAGAAAACGCAAAGGTTTAAAATACCGGTAAAAGAATAACGCTATTGTAGGACTCATTAAAAAAACAAAATATGAAAAAAAGAATTAAAGAAATTGTACAGAAAAAGACCACCGATATCGAAGTGGAAAAGATATCGCGTAAAGATGCTCTCAAAAAAACCGGATATTATGCTGTTTCAGCAGCAACAATGATGATTCTGCTTAGTAATCCGAATAAAGCACAGGCCGCTTCACCCGGTCCTGCCGCTCCACCCAGATGGGGTATATAATTGGAATGTCTCAAATGAAAACGTTTTTAGATGGTTTCATCTTTTGGTAAAAAGTTTAAAGAATGAGGGGAGCAATCCCCGCATTCTTTAAAATCAGTCCAGCGAAATCCAAAGTATTGGTAGAGTGTGTTCCGGATGAAAAACGGTCCAATATGAATTTGGATACTTATAAAATAAGAATAATCTTGCTTTCGTGCTGATTCGAATGCAGATTTGTTTGTATATGTTCATTATATGTAAAATAGTCATTTTTGCAATTCGAAATGAACATACCTGCAGATCCCACAATAAAGAAAAATTTGCCAGAAATGAAAAATATCCATTGTTGATGAAATACATTTTGTGTTAGAACCGGAGCATATATAGCGGGAATTAATCATGGAGTGAATGGTGGTTGTTCAGTACAATTCTAATATTTTATGTCCTGTACTTGAGAAATACAGGCAGGGCAAACGCATTTAAATTTTGAGTAAAGTTTCCCTGTATTTTTCGTTCTGTAAAGCTTTTGATCTTTTTCTCTTTTTGCTGGCTTTCCAATGTTGCTCGTTTACCAGCAAAGCCATGACTGTTTTTCGTATGGTGTTAAAATTCTGGGCGGCATAACCTTTTCTTTTTCTGGATTGATCTTCGCCAAAGACTACATCCAAAGTCCAATGCAGGTTGTTCTCGATAGCCCAGTGGTTGCGTGTCCAGGTGTTGAACTGTTTTGCCTGGGCTTCCAGACTTGATATGTAATATCTTGTTTGCCGGGAAGTTTCTCCGGTTGACTTGATAACCCGTTGAGAATCGATCCGGAAAATTGTTTTCAGCCCTTCCCATTGATCCGCGCCTTCGATCATCTCAAGGTTGCTGTACGCAGAGCATTCGCGGGTTTCGATCCGGCCATGCCCGCAATCAACATCTACATCGGAACTGATGGATTTATTGAACCGGATTGTATCCAGAATACCTTCTTCGAGCGACGGCTGGTTGCCTTTGACTGCAAGAATATAATCGGCCCCCTGTTTTAATATTTTCGAGGCAATGTTCTTTTGGCAGCCCATTGCATCAATGGTCACGATGCACCCTTTGACATCCAGGAGAGAAAGCAGTTGGGGAATGGCCGTGATCTCGTTGCTTTTCTCCTGAGTGGCTACCTGTCCCAGGCACAGCCCGTTTTGGGTGGCGAAAGCAGAGACCATGTGTATCGCCGGATTGGTTAAATAATGGGAGTTGCACATGCGCTTGCCATCAATAGCAACCACCTCCTGGTCGCATTGAGCCCGCAAACTGTTGGCCCACTGGGAAAAACAGGCCGAAAACTCAACTGGGTCAATGGCCGAAAAAACCCGGTTAAGCGTGTCGTGCGAGGGAATGCCATAAACAAAAGAGCCGTACTTGCGCAACCAATGCTGCTGTTCCAGGCCAAAGTCCGCGATTTCCTCCCATTCGTCCATTCCGCACAAAACGGCGGACAGTACCAGCAACAGGATGTCATGCAACTGGTGCCGGAAATTACCCCTGTTTGTCCTTCTTGGTTCGCTCACCTTGCTGAAAATCTGGTGGAAAAGCGAACTCTTCCATGCTTCTGAAATTTGTTCTTCTGTCTTCTTATTAATATAGCAAAACTGGCAAATTTTTTATCCAATCATGTAACTAATCAACAGATATTTAGTATATTAGCAAAACGAAAGGCGGGCCATTTACAACATGCAAAACCCGCCTTTCAAAAATATTAATCATTCAAACATAATGAAGAGTTATGAGGAAACCAAGCTCCTCGGCAGGAGCTTATGGCTTAAACCAAACTTTCTTAAATGCGTTTGCCCTGGAAATACAGGTCGCAAACTTTGAAAGCCGCCATAAAAGATATAACTTCATTTTATATACACTTATGCCGCAACGAATTCCATGCCAGAACCATTATCAACAATATGGGGCAGGCTTTTATTGGAGTGCAGGTAGGGTTTCACTTATTTTTGTAGTTTTGTCCCTCTACAAGATTCCACAAGAATGACTGAAAGTGAGAAATATTTATTTGAAAGGATAAAAAAAGGCGATGAAGCCGCATTTAAAGTCATATACAACAAGTATGTCCCCCGGTTGTACCATTTTGCTTATGAATATGTTCCGTACCGCGACCTAGTTGAAAACATTGTGCAGGAGACCTTGATGGTTTTGTGGGGAAAGAAAACTGAACTGGCGGAGGACACAAATCTCGGAGCATATTTGTTTACCGTCGCAAAAAATAATTGCCTATACAAACTGCGCGACCGGCGTTATAAACAACAACTGTTCGACTCGACCGAAATCGGCGAACTGGAATTAAAATTCAATCTGGACGCTTTATCTTCGCTTGATACATCACAAATTGCTTTTTTTGAAATTGAAAAGATCATTGCAGATACCCTCGAACAGTTACCTCCACAATGCCGCGAAGTGTTCAGGCTAAGCCGGTTTGAAGAAAAGAAAAACAGGGAAATCGCGGCGGAACTGGGTATCTCCGAAAAAACGGTTGAAGGGCATCTCACGAAAGCCCTGAAGCTGTTCCGGGCTACCTTAAAAGACTATCTTCCCATTGTTACATTCCTATTTGCTTCATAAAATTTTGCGGTGAGATAAAAAATATTTTCCATAGTTGGTTTAAAATGAGGGATTTGTGATTTTTCATGAAAAATATTTCAATTCTGGGCAAGGGTAAATGCGGTTTCATGTTTTAGTGTATATGAAACGATCTTGCAAGAAAAGGCACAACAGAAATTTTCATGTTGGCATCGTTTGGAGGGTAGCCGTTCAATGAGATAAATACCCCGGTGATGTAAACGAAAATGCGGTTAGACGTTGTAAAGGGCTTATGAAGGACATCGACAACATATTAAAAATAGTTTTGGGGACCATAGATAGCGGCCAAAAAAATGAAATCCTTTCCCTGCTTGACCAGAACCCCATCGCAAGAGAAGAATTCGGGAAGATAAAAAACGCCTGGGCGCTGGCCGCATCAAAAAAGGCAATGCCTGGTTACCAGGTTGAACAGTTGTACATAAACTTCAAAAAACAAGTGACAAAAAGGTTTGAGTCACGTAGCTTGCTTGTTTCCGGATTGCTAAAGTACGCTGCTGTTTTTATTTTGGCGGTTGCCATTTCAAGCCTTTACTTCTACTTTCCGCAAGACCGTTTCAACGACCTGGAAAAAATTAATTACACCACGGCCATTGCAGGTTATGGGCAGGTTTCTAAAATCATACTTCCTGACAGTTCGGTTGTCTGGTTGAATTCCGGCTCGCAAATTAAATATAACAACAATTACGGGCTTGACAACCGGGAAATATACCTTTCTGGGCAGGCGTATTTCCAGGTTGCAAGAAATGAAATGATCCCGATGAAAGTGTTTTGTGGCAACCTGGAAGTAAAGGTTCTGGGGACCAAGTTCGATATGAGCGCCTATCCGGAGGACGAGAACATCAGCGTTTTCCTGGAATCCGGCAAAGTAGAAATGCAGAATCTCAAACTAAAATTGGTAGGTTGCGAGCTGAAACCCGGGGAGATGGCGCAATATAATAAGTCAACCGAGGATTTGACTTTCGTTAAAGTCAGCCCCGATAAATTTATATCGTGGAAAGAAGGAATTTTGATTTTCAGGGATGACCCGATGGCCGACGTGATCCCCAAACTTGAACGGCGTTACGATATCGAAATAGAAGTGTCGCACCCGGAGATCTATCAATCCATTTTTACCGCGACAATCAAAAACGAAACACTCGAGGAAATATTCAAATCCATAAGTTTTGCGTGTTCCATCAACTACCAAATTCTGAAAGGGGACAGTCTGAATGCTAAAACTAAAATCATATTGACCAAATAATACTAAAAAACAATACTAACTAATTTACGAAAAAGGACTTGCTTATGAAAAAATGACCGATTTTACGACAAAAAAAGGAGATGCTGTGAACATCCCCTTTCATCTCTTTGCCTTGATTACTGGTTTTGAGAGGCAAAAGTTAATCTGAATCGTCAAAATTCAAATCAAAACAAATTTATGAAAAAAAATCATTATTCATTGATCCCGGTTTTTCATGAAATCTGGAGTTCTAAATTTTGCAGGAATATGAGGATAACTCTGTTTGTGTTATTGGTAACGATCTCACAGGTATTTGCTACAAGCACATACTCTCAAAATACCCGGTTGAGTATGAACCTTCGAAATGCTTCAATCAGGGAAGTTTTAATGGAAATAGAGAATAATTCTGACTTCTATTTTATGTATGACGCTACAAAAGTAGATGTTTCAAGACGGGTAGATATGTCGGGAGAAAATTTGCTGGTGACGGAAGTATTAGATAAAATATTTCAGAATACAGGCGTCACATACGAAGTGAACAACCGGCAGATTGCATTGAGCAGCACCCAGGCCGTGAAACCGGTAGGTCAGGCAGCACAAGGACTGTCAGGGAGCGTCACCGATCCTTCAGGCGTACCGCTTCCGGGAGTAACCGTATTGATTAAAGGTACCGCGCTGGGGACAATTACAGATATCGACGGGCGTTATTCGCTTGACAATGTACCGGCCAATGCCACGGTCATCTTTTCATTTGTGGGGATGACCAAGCAGGAGGTTGCGGTCTCAGGAAGAACAACGGTCAATGTCTCGCTGTCCGAAGAGATGGTTGGCATCGAAGAAGTGGTCGCAATTGGTTACGGTACCATGAGAAAATCGGACCTGAGCGGCTCGATAGCCAGCGTAAAATCCGAAGATTTGACCGCTTACCCGACAACGCTTGCGATGCAGGCTTTGCAGGGACGGGCATCCGGTGTGCATGTGCAAGCTACGAACGGAGAACCGGGTTCTGACTTTAGGGTCCGTATCAGGGGGGCAAAGTCGATCAGTTCATCCAGCGACCCCTTGATTGTTGTCGATGGTTTTCCCGGTGTGGCCATGCCTGCAAGTGAAGATATCCAGTCTATTGAGATATTGAAAGATGCTTCGGCTACAGCCATTTACGGGTCTCGTGGGGCTAACGGTGTTATTATGGTGACCACAAAAATCGGCAAGGCAGGAAAAGCCAGGATTGAATTCAATTCTTCCTATTCTGCACAAAAAGTACTCAATAAACTGGACCTGCTTAAAACAGCAGATTATATCAATTATGTGAATGAAATTGAGCCGGGAACACTAACAGGTTCAAATTATGAAGATACCGACTGGCAGGACGAAACATTCCGGCAGGGCGGCATACAAAATTACCAGCTTTCCATCTCAGGAGGCAATGATGATGCCCGGTACTACGTTTCCGGTGTTGTTTACGACCAGAAAGGGATTGTGCTTGATTCCAAGTTCAAACGTTATTCAATCACCAGTAACCTCGACTTACAGGCGTCAAAAAAACTCAAGGTAGGTGTTAAACTTTTTGCATCAAGAGAACTAAGGGATGGAACCGTAAGCATGGAAGGAAGCGGCGGCGCCGGACAGACAGGCGTCCTGTCGGCAACTGTTCTGACGGAACCGACCATCCCGGTATACAATGCAGACGGGACTTATCACAGTTCGTTTATGACCGGGCTGGAACGCGACAACCCGGTTGCCATCGCCAAAGAAACGGCAATCGAAAGTGAAAGTGATAACCTGCAGGCCAACGTCTTTGGTGAGTACCAGATCACGAAAAATTTAAAATTCCGGTCAACTTTTGGCGCGCAGACCTGGTCAAACCGCTATGGAAACTATTTGCCATCCTCTATGTATGGTGGCAGGAGCCTTGCCGGTCGTGGGTTTATGGAGGGCCGCAGGATCACCAACTTATCCAATGAAAACTATTTTACCTTTAGTGAAAAATTCAACGGAATTCACGATGTCAACTTAATGGCAGGTTACACGTATGAATCATACCGGTCCGAATACTGGCGTGGCTCAAGTCAAAACTATATCACTGACGCATTTGGATATTGGAATTTGTCAGGAGGGTCGGTTTATAACGCACCGCTCTCAAGTTTAACAGAATCGGAGATGACATCGTTCTATGGAAGGCTTCACTATAAACTCTTTGACCGTTACTTGTTTACGTTTACAGGCCGCTATGACGGATCATCGAAGTTTGCAAAGAACAATAAATGGGGTTTCTTTCCATCGGGCGCTGTCGCCTGGAACATAGCAGAGGAAGGTTTTATGGATGCCATACCACAAATCAGCCAGTTGAAACTGCGGGGTAGCTATGGGATTGCCGGAAACCAGTCAATTCCTGCTTACGGATCGTTGGCCTTGATGGGTGTTGTCCGCGGTGTTATTTTGGGTAACGAAGTGGTGAATGCAGTTACCCCAAACACCGTGGCAAACGACAACCTGACCTGGGAAAAGACTGCACAAACGGACATTGGTATCGATTTGGGCTTGTTTAACCAGCGAATCTCATTAACTGCCGATTACTATTACATGAAGACCACCGACCAACTGTTCCAGGTTCCCTTAGTTTCATACTCCGGGTACAACAACATGTGGAAGAATTTTGGTTCGGTTGAAAATAAAGGGTTTGAATTTACCTTATCGACTATAAACGTCAACAAGGACTTTAAATGGACAACCGAATTCAACTTCTCGAGAAACCGGAATAAGGTACTGGATTTACCGAACGGCGCAGATGTTTTAGGAAGCGTGTTCCCGGGACATATGGTTGGAATCGGTGCAACCAACGTGCTGAGGAAAGGCGAACCGATGGGGTCATTCTTCGGGTACATTTATGACGGCGTTTACCAGGAAGGCGATACTTTCCTTCCCGGCGGCGGTTTTGAGCAGGTTGCCGGCGGCGAAAAATTCCGCGACATTAACGGCAAGGAGGATGGAGTGCTTACCGGCCAACCGGACGGACAATTGAATGCAGATGACCGCACCATTATTGGCGACCCGAACCCAGATTTCATCTGGGGGTTAAACAATACGTTTGAATATAAGGGGTTTGATTTGAATGTGTTTGTCCAAGCTTCGCAGGGTAACGATATTTACAGTTTTACCTTGTTTGAACTGGAATTGATGCAAGGATTTAACAATTCAACCACCAAGGCGCTCGACCGCTGGACCCCGACAAATACCAAAACCGATGTCCCCAAAGCAACAGCCTTCCGTTCAAGGATATCTTCAAGCCGGTTTGTATATGACGGTAGTTATATCCGGCTGAAAAACGTGTCGATCGGCTACCAATTACCGAAGTCGTTGCTGCGTGGGGCTGGCATCAGCTATGCAAGGATTTATGTAAGCGGCCAAAACTTGGTTACCATCACCGATTACCCGGGTTATGACCCGGAAGTAAACTATCTGGGGGCTACAGGTATGGGTACCACAAGCAATGTCAACGTAGGGTATGATTATGGGAGCTATCCAAGTGCAAAATCTGTTACGGTTGGGGTACAGGTTAAATTTTAAAGTTTCCGATTAATTCACTTCAAAACTGAAAGAAATGAAATTATCTAAATTTTTTATATTGCCATTAGTAACACTTTTCGTGTTTGGTTGTGTTGATCTGGACGAAGACCCGGTTGGAAGGTTAATTCCTAAAGGTTTTATTAAATCGGAGAGGGATGTTCAAACCGTTATCAACGGCGCTTATGGAAAGATGGCTTCCGATAATTACTGGGGAAGAGAAATGGCTGCTGCGATCATGCTCCGAGGTGATATGGTTGACATCGGGAACCGGTCAACCGTTGTGGCAAGGATCCAAATTAACGATTTTAACGCCAATTCTACAAATGCGATGATCGGTACGTTTTGGCCTATGGCTTACCAGGTTATCGATGCAGCAAGTACGGCCATTGAAGGGGCAGAAGCTCTTGAGCAAACAGCCGGTATAAAAGCCCTTATTGGTGAAGCAAAGTTTGTGCGTGCTTTCACGTATTTCAATCTTGTGCGCCTCTTTGGAGATATCCCCTATTTTGATGGGCCTATAAAAGATCCCGAGGCGGCTGCATCTATCTCAAGAACACCTGAGGCTACGGTATATGAGAATATAATTAAAGATCTGGAGTATGCCAAAGAAAACCTGCCCATGGCGCATCCCCAGAATGGCGTTCGCAGCAGGCCGTCCAGAGGATCAGCCTATACGATGTTGGCCGATGTCTATTTGACCTTGGGAAACTGGCAGGAAGCCTATGGCCATGCCAAATGGGTGATTGACAATGCGGGGGGCCTGAACTACTCGCTTGAGGCCGATTATCAGGATTTGTTTGTTTCCAGCAAGCAGGATGGCATGCCGGAGCACGTTTTTGCCATAGAGTATAAAAAAGCAGGTAACACCTGGCCAATTGACTATGACAGCCATGCTGCATTTACAGGATTGAACGGGGCGGATGAAGTTGGAGGTTTTGATGTGGCTGTCCCCTCCATGGCGGTTTATAATACATGGGACAGCCGGGACTATCGTAAAAAAGTAGCCTTGGCAGACAGCGCCCATTATGGTGGCGTACTCGTTCCTTATACCAAATTTCAAGGTACAAAACGTCCGCATATAGCCAAATACTGGCGCTTCATGGGCGTACCGCGCGACCAGGTTACCGACACCGAAAACAACTATGCTATCTACCGGTATGCCGAAGTTTTGCTGATTGCTGCAGAAGCATTGAATGAGATCAGCGGCCCTACCGCAGAAGCACGGGGATATGTGAACCAGGTGCGTGCCAGGGCCCGGAATTGGGCGGGGACGGCAACCGCTTTCCCGGCAGATGTCGATCCCGCAATTTCCAAAGACGATTTCAGGACTCTCGTCTTGGAAGAAAGAAGGCTCGAGCTTAGCTTTGAGTTTAAACGCTGGTGGGACATCAAACGCCGGCAAATGGGGGACGAAGTTTTCAAAGGCCCGAACTCCCTCGAACCTCATGATAACTTTAATAACAACCAATATTTGTTGCCAATCCGGCAACGGGATATTGACCTGAATAAGAACCTGACCCAAAACCCGGGTTATTAAGGTAACCGTTAATCTACTGTTTCAGCGCCCACCAAAGCGGGAGTGGCGCTGAAACAGATTCTTAAGTCCTGAACTTAAGGCTGTATTGATTTATGATCGTTCTTCCTGGTTTTAGGTTTGTTTAGGACCGATAACCAGGTTTATCGATAGTTTTTAAGTCAATCTTTTTTACTTCTTCCATGAGGGGGGCTGCATCTGTCAGCTTTTTCCCTTTATGGACGGGTAAAATTCACCCGGATAAACTTATCCGGGTTTGCCGATACAGGTTGAGGCAGGAGGTACATGTCCACGGCGATACCACGATGGAAAACTTCAATTATGCTAACTTCATAAAATTTTCTTTTGTGAAAAGGTTGTTCCTGTTGGTCGTGTTATTTATGGCCCGGTTTGCTGTGTCTGCTGTTGAACCCGTAAATCCTTCGGTTACAGAAGATGTAAAAAGGGTTTTGAACTACCTTGTCGGGCTGAAGGGGAAGGGGATACTGACCGGCCAGCAAAACCTTGCCGACGATGTTACCCGGTGGACAAACAACGTGTTCGAACTGACCGGCGAATTTCCGGCTTTATTGGGCGAAGATTTCAGTTACGGCAACGATGCTTTCAAAAAGCGTTTGAACATAGTGCGTGCCGCTGTTGAACAATGGAAACAGGGCGGATTGGTTACCATATCGTGGCACCAGGTTACCCCTGATACCTGGGATGGAACGATGAACGAAGGGAACTTCAGGGATACTCAAAAGGACATGACCAACGAACGTTTTCAGGAGCTTTTACTTGATTCAACGGTGATTCACGAAAAATATATCGCCCACATTGATACGGTAGCAACCTACTTAAAAATGTTAAGGGATTCAGGGGTTGTGGTGTTGTGGCGCCCATATCACGAGATGAACGGACGTTGGTTTTGGTGGGGTGCGAAGCCTGAGTTTAGAAAGCTGTGGAAATTGATGTATGAGAGGTATACAAGCCATCATGGTTTGAATAACCTGATTTGGGTGTGGGCGCCAAACATTTCCAATCCGATTTCGAGGTATTATCCGGGAGACGATTATGTTGATATGGTTGGATTTGACGGATATCCGGATGGCGTCCGGAATTGGGATCGGGACGAAACATTAAAAAAGGAATTGGATGAAATGACGTCGTTAAGTAAAAACGGTGTCATTGCGTTGACTGAGGTTGGCTGGCTGCCCGATATGAACTGGTTGCAAACCAGCCGACCTGAAATTGTATGGTTTTTATGCTGGTGGACCCACCTTACGAAAGAAAATACTGAAGACGAAATCAAACAGGTGTACCATCACCCCTATGTAATCAACAGGAATCGGGTAGACTGGAAATCAGTCCGTTAAATGCTCTTGCACCTCCCGTTGATCAGTCGGCAATTAAGATAACATTTTGTCAAGCGCAAGTCAGGTTTTGTTATCAAAAAACGATTAAGTTATGACATTTAATAAAATCAAATTTTTTGTTTTTCTGGCCTGTTTCTTCAACGTCTTTTTGCTTTGGGCTCAACCAACCGAAAAGCGGGTTAAAATTCTGGTTGCACCCGATCATGCCAACTGGGTGTATAAACTTGGTGAACCCGCCCGTTTCCAGGTAACTGTACTGAAAAACAACAACCCGATAACCAATATACAAATCAGGTATGAAATTGGACATGAAATGATGGACCCGGTCGTAACCGATTCGATCGTGCTTAACGAAAATAAGTTTGTAATTGATGGCGGATCAATGGAAGAGGCCGGTTTTCTTCGCTGCAAGGTAACAACGGAAGTGGATGGCAACCGGTATGAAGGTCTTGCTACAGCTTCTTTTGCACCCGAACAAATAATACATGCGTTAAGAAACGAAGCGCTGCCCGAACCTACTGTTATATTCTATAACAGGTGCTCTGCAATGACCCGTTAAATGAAGTCTGATGTTAAAAATGGATTATGATAATAATTTTACATTCTGTTTTTAAGTATTCCCCGAAGAAAGATTATCCTGGTTATCAGTCAGGGTGGTTTTCTGTATGAATTCATCGACGGTCATTACGATGTGTTGAGAGTTGCCTGAGTATAAACATGGTAACTGGAGATGCTAAATCAATCACAAGTTTTAACCTAAAATTGGACATTATGAAATTAAGAAACTTTTTTCTGGTGTTATTTTTTAGCTTTCTGGTTTTACTTTACCCTAAAATCACGAAAGCACAACTGCCGGTCGATGCAAACGGCTGGACAGTATTTACACCCTCGGCTGATACCCGTATCTACTACGTGGATGATGTGAACGGGGATGATGCCACGGCACAATATGTTGATGCTTCAGCAGTGCCCGATCCTAAAAACCCGGGGACGGTTAATGCGTACAAAACGGTTACTGCAGCAGCTCTGGCTGCACGCGACGGCTATCCCGACTGGATTCTGTTAAAACGAGGCGGAACCTTTGTGCATAATGGCTGGCCAACCATTAACGATGCCCGTTTTAAAAGCGGGCGAAGCGCCACCGAACCGATTATGATCGGATATTACGGAACTTCGGGCGACCGGCCGGTTATTAAACTTAATGCCATGTTTATCGATCACAATGGCAAAGTCAGGAACCATGTTGTGCTGAACGGGTTGTTTTTGTACAACTATAAACAAGACCCGGACAATCCGGGCTATGTTCCCGGTTCGCTCAATATACCGCTACGTTTGATCGGCGGCGGCGAAAACATCCTGATCGAGGATTGTAAATTCCGGTTTATTGAAATTGCCGTTCAAAATTACGCCGGGGCATACAAGAACTTTAAATTCAGGAGAAATATTGTTATCGATGCCTATCATCCCAAAAGCGGACTTAGCAGCAGCAACCGTTCTTCGGGTATCTTTGCCAGCGATGTGGACGGGCTGCTTATCGAGGAATGTACTTTTGACCACAACGGCTGGAACGAGAGTATCCCTACCGCCGATGCCACGCAGTACAACCACAATATTTACATTCAATACACAACTTCAGGTGTAGTCTTGCACAACAACCTGATCACCAGGGGTGCGGCGCATGGTGTGCAATTGCGCGGTTGCGGGATTGCCGAAGAAAACCTGTTCGTCCAGAATGCCGTTGCCCTGAACCTTGGCTACCATGCCCATGAATCGGACAAAGACACCATCGCCATTGCGAAGAACAATGTGATCCTGGAAGGCCGCCTGATGGACCCGGACGGGAGCACCGGCTCGCTGAGCACGACTGCGGTATGGGGCATATGGACCAGCTACGAACGTTTTGTTGTGGAAAACAACATTGTAGCGAACCGGATATCGCCCAACAATAATTCCGCTTTTCCAACCGACCATGGCGCAGTCACCGACTATGTGAATAACATCGTGTACAAATGGGACAACGCGAAAAATATGACCAATCCCAACTGGATCGACCCGGAACGTTCTATCGCGACCTACAACGGCTCGCTTGGAAAAACAGCAAGCCACGAAGCATTCTTGGCAGAAGTAAGGGAAAGGCCATTGGGGACCTGGTACCCCGAATACGAAGCCAAAGCCGTGAATGATTATATCCGCGAAGGCTTTTCAATTGCCGGCAACCAGGCGCCCACGGTTTCATTTGTCAACGGCGGTATCAACAGCGACGTACCGGTTACGGTCAGTTTTACGTCCACAACAAATGACCCTGAAGGCGATGCGTTGAGCTACATCTGGAAGTTTGAGGACCGTTTTTCCTATCCGGACGGTTCAAGCCGCGAACTGGACAAAGCTTTCGCCACAACGGCCAACGCTTCCTATGCCTATACGTATCCCGGTACCTATACCGTTACCCTGACTGTTTACGACGGAAAGGGAGGAACGGCCACCTATGTTGACAGCATAACCGTTGCAGGAAATTATCCTCCTCTGGCTGCATTGACTGCCGACGTAAAAACAGGCGAGGCTCCGTTGACGGTCAATTTTGACGCTTCAGCTTCCTCGGATGGAAATGGGGACGAACTGACCTACATTTTTGAATTTGGGGATGGTTCGGTAGTTTCAACCAAAGACCCGACGGTATCGCATGTGTACCCGGCCGGAAGCTATACGGCCAAGGTAACGGTGGATGACGGAAACGGCTCGTTGGATACCAAAACAGTCACAGGAATTAGCGTTAGCGATCCAACTGCCGAGTTCACGAATTACCCGGTAGAAGCTGATGCTTATTTGTATTCAGTTAACCCGGATACAAATTACGGGACGGTACTGTATTCGAATATTGACCAAAACACAAGACACGGTATTTACCGGGTTAATTATACCGCCAGTACCAACGAGATTTTAGGCGCAGAGTTTAATGTCCCGGTCAAATTTGGATCCACCGAATGCGCCGTCAAATATGTCGAAGACGACAGTTGGGGCGAACTCTCAGTTACCTGGAACAATAAACCGGCTTCATTTGAAGAGTTGGCCAGCAGCACCAACGGGAAATTCGACATTACCGATAAAGTGAAAAATGAAGCCGACAAGGTTATTTCTTTGCTGTTGTATGAGCATGGTAACGTTTGGCAGGAATTCCGTTACCGGGAAACCGGGTGGGCTTTCCCTTACCTGAGGCTGCAAACCCGGTTTGCAACGAACAACCATACACCGGTTGCCCATATTTCGGCTGACCAAACCTATGGCGATGCGCCGCTGACCGTAAATTTTGATGCCTCCGGCAGCGCTGACGAAGATGGTGATGTCCTGAGCTACACCTGGAACTTTGGGGACGGTTCTCCCAACATGAACGGGGTTACAGCACAACATACGTTTACGATTGAAGGAACGTATATCGTTACTGTTATTGCCAATGACGGCCAGGGGGCCAAATTCGGGAGCAAGGACATCGACACGTTGTACATCACCGTGCCAACATACGTAACCGGCGTAACCGTAATCCCGGCCACAACCGAGGTTTCGGTGGGTTATACAACACAGCTGGACTATCTTGTATCTCCTTCCGGGGCAACAAATAAGTCGGTTATCTGGAGTTCAAGCGATGAAACCATTGCCACAGTTGATGCCGATGGCCTGGTTACCGGATTGGCTTTCGGTTCGGCAACCATTACTGCGACTACAAATGACGGTGGCTTTACGGGCAATTGTCAGGTTACTGTTGTGCCTGTGCAGGTTGCCGGAGTCACGTTGGATCAAACAGTTCTCACGGTTGCCAAATGGGAATCGGCTCAGCTGACGGAGACCATCGTTCCTGATGATGCAGAAGATAAATCGGTGAGTTGGAGTTCAAGTAATGAATCCATTGCTGGTGTTGATGCCAACGGCTATGTAACTGGTATGGGCCCGGGAACCGCTACCATTACCGTTACGACAAACAATGGTGGTTTTACAGCATCCTGCGAAGTCACCGTAACCGGAGGGAATGGAGTGGCCCATGAAACATTTACCAATCTTACTGCATCCACCAGTTCATACAACGGAGGAACTTACGTTGGCGATAACCAGCAAGATTGGAAATATAACAGTGTATTGAAAAGGACCGATGGCATTAACGGTGTAACAGCAGAAGTACGCCGGTACAGTGGATACATTGAAACGGTATTGCCTGATGGGTTAAATGACCTGACATTTACGATCCGGACCGCTCCCACATCTACACTTACTGCCCACTCAAGACTTTCAGTTTTTATTGACGGGGTTAGTTATGGTATGTTCCAACCTACAACTGTTGGTGTCCCCAGGACTATTACAATCACCGGGATCAATAAAACGGGCAATGTTACCTTAAGGTTTAAAGGTGAGGGTTATCTGGAAACCTGGTTGGATGATATTAACTGGACGGATAATTATAATCCAAATCCACCGTTGCTTACCTTTACCGAACCTTCGGATATGAGTGTACAGGCCTGCGACTTTGCCGATCAGGCGGCCCTTGACCTTGCTTTTGATGCCTGGATGGATGAGGTGGTTGCTGAAGCCAATCCCCAGGGAGGCTGCGGACATGTTGTAATTTCAAATGATGCTGCCGGCGCTCCCGATCTTTGTACTGGCGGAACCCGCACGGTGACCTGGATTGCTTCCAATTTCTGCGATACCGTTTCTTTTGATGCTTCATTCACGCTGTCAGCGCCCCCGGCCATCCTTCCGACCTGTCCGGCCAGCGTTACGTTGACCCAATGTGCTTCGGTTGAAGAGATTCAGGCAGCTTACGATGGCTGGAAAGCCGGATTCACCTTTACAGGTGGGTGTAGTGAGGCTACGGACAACCTGACCGAAATTCCGGCTTTGAACATTGACCCGGTAGAAGGGGGAAGTATCTCCTTTACCTATCAGGCTTCGGATAGGTGTTCGCAAGTAAGTTGCACCTCCGAATTCACAGTTGTGCCATGTCCGATTGACGAACTGTGCACCTACGGACAAGGTTTCTACGGTTCGCAGAACGGAATGGCCTGCAACCTGGAATCTTCTGCAGCAGGCACAGAACTGGTAGCCTCATTATTGGCAAAAGGTCCGCTGGCGATTGGTTCGGGCGACAACCAGGTCATTTTTAAAGAAGGTGATGCCGGACTGATTGCCGATATCCTTCCTGGAAGCAATAAAGAGGATATCGTGCTGAATGGTGTTTGCATTCCGTCGGAAGATGCTACCTGCCTGGGAACGTATCTGAACAACCAGGGACGGATCACCAGCCAGCTGTTTGCCCAAACCCTGACCCTTGGTTTGAACCTGCGGGTTTATGGCGGACTGCAATTCCTGCCGCTTGAAGCTGGGAAAAAACTGACCACTCAGGAAAAAGTCAGCTGCGAATACGGCTCAGGTCTGGTACCGATCAGCTGTGAGCCCGAGTATGACCCGTACCGGTACTACGAATTGGAAGAGGACATGCTTTGCTACCTGGCTGCAAATGGCTATGAACTGACGGTGAAAGGCCTGTACAAACTGGCCAACGAAGTGTTGGGCGGGGCAGTTGATCCAACAAATGCTTCTTCCTGCGCAGTTGACTCAAAGAAAATTGCCGAAACCATCGAAACCATCAATAGTGCATTCATCGGTTGCCGGGCTTTCGTCGGTTATCTTGACGACGAAATTGCATGTGATCAGCAGGCCCTGCTGAAATCTGCCTCGACTTCCGGTTCGGATCAACCTGGCGGCGATCTCGAAGTAAAGTCTTATCCAAATCCGTTCAGCGAACAGGTACGGTTTGAATTCCGTTCAAGCGAGGGTGGCCATGCAATCATCAGCCTGTTCAATCTGCAGGGTAGTAAAGTAACCGAAATAGTTAATGAAAACCTGATCAAGAACAAGAGTTATGCTGTTGTTTTCAACGGTACATCCTTGGTCTCGGGTGTTTATTATTACCAGTTTGTATGCAATGGACAAACGCTGACCGGTAAAATTGTGAAACAATAACAAACCTGACAAACGAATAGAAAATAGGCCGTCTCAAAATGAAATTTGGGACGGCTCTAATTATCCCGCATTAGAGCTGAATCTTGTGTGTACGTACGGACTCTTTTTAAAATTAGTATCTTCGAATCAAATTCAAATATGGCGAATCAACGTCTTCAATCAGTCTCATACCGTTTTCAAACGTTGAAGTCAAAGACAACTTGAACCAGTGGGGGTGAGGCAAATTTATCAATGCTGAATTTTTCAGATAACCAGACATAAAAAATTTGGAATCAAAATGCAGCCGGATAATCTCAGACAAGAGAGACCAGTTACTAATAGGGATTTCTTTATGCAAATATAAATTCCATCGTCATTTAAAAAGAATTGAAAAACAAATGTTTAAAAATGAATCTACACAATGAGTTCACCAAGTTGCAATTCAGTTTTTTATTGTTGTTGCGATTTACAGCAGGCTGGCACCTTTTGTACGAAGGGGTTGCCAAGCTGCTGGACCCGGCCTGGTCGTCGGCTGGTTTTTTAAAACAATCACAATGGGTACTGTCTGGCTTTGCCCGCTGGGTCGTTTCCGACGCGGCTATCCTGAATGTGGTCGACCTGCTCAATACCTGGGGACTGATCGCAATCGGGCTGGGACTGATCATGGGGATGTTCTTCCGGGTCGCGGCCATTTCAGGGGCAGTTCTGTTATTGGTTTATTACCTGAACTGCCCGCCGCTGGTGGGTTTGGAATATTCAGTCCCCACCGACGGCAACAATTTGGTAATCAACAAGACCCTGATCGAGGCCATTGCCCTGGCGGTGCTGGCCCTTTTCCCAACCAGTAACGTTTTCGGGCTGGACGCCCTGGCTCGCCGCTTCATCAAGAAAGGAGAAAAAAATGACTGACAAATTGAAAAATGCACAAAACATGCCCCGGCGTACTTTGTTAAAAGCGCTGGCGGGAGTCCCGGTACTGGGACTGTTCGGCGCCGGGTTGCTGGAAAAAAGAAGTTACGACCTGTCCAAACGAAACTCGGTGATCAAAGAGTTGGGACTTGGGCCTATAGAGGTGTCCCTTCCCGGTTATGGTACCCAAAAGCCCGTGGGCAGCCTGGTTCGTATAGGCATCATCGGCTTTGGCACCCGCGCCACCCAACTTGCCAACGCCCTGGGGTTTATGCACCCCGATGAGGTGAAAAACCGGCAACAGCGCAACACGCTGGAAATCTGGATGGCACAGGAATACCTGGAAGTGGCTATCACCGGCATCTGCGATGTGTTCGACCTTCATGCCGAAAAAGGGATCGCCACGGCAGAAAACACGGTCCGCCCCGGCGGGGAACAAGCTCCCAAACTGCCGGTCAAACGCTACCGCAGCTACCACGAAATGCTGGCCGACAAGGACATTGATGCGGTGATCATCGCCACACCCGACCATCACCATGCCCGCATGTCTATTGATGCAGCCAAAGCAGGGAAGCATGTGTATTGCGAAAAAAGCCCGGCCCTGCACGAAGACGAGTTGAACGAACTGTACCACACGGTAAAAGATAGCCCCATTGTTTACCAACTGGGGCACCAGATCACCCAAAGCATCGTTTTCCGCCAGGCCAGGGAAATCATAAAAAAAGACATCCTCGGAAAAATCACCCTGGTCGAAACCACCTCCAACCGAAATACCGCAGAAGGCGCCTGGATCAGGCATCTTGACGCCAAAGGTAATCCTAAACCAGGCAACCAGGCAACTATCGACTGGCAACAGTGGTTGGGCAGCGCCCCGCCTGTACCTTTCAGCATCGAGCGTTTTTACAACTGGACCCAATGGTTCGACTACGACCACGGCATGATCGGGCAGCTGTTCACACACGAGTTCGACGCTGTGAACCAGTTGTTGCAGATAGGTATCCCGGAAACGGCGGTTGCTTCGGGCGGGATTTATTACTGGAAAGACGGGCGCGACATGCCCGATTCGCTACACTGCGTGTTTGAATACCCCGAAAGGGAACTGACCTTGCTGTACAGCGGCAACCTGGCTTCGAGCCGGGGAAGGGGAAGGGTATTCATGGGACACGATGCCTCCATGGAACTGGGCAGCGCCATAGTTATCAAAGCCGACCGGAACTCGACCCGCTACAAAAAAGGGATCGAGTCGGGGCGTATTGACCCCAATTCTCCCCTGTTGGCTTACAACCCCGGGGCCGGACAGATCGATGCGGTCACATCAGCTTCAGAGAGGTATTATGCAGCGCGCGGACTCACTACGACCACGGTCAACGGACAGGCGGTGGATGTCACCCACCTGCACCTGCGCGAATGGCTGCACTGCATTCGTAACGGGGGCACGCCAGGCGCCAATATCGACATGGCCTACCAGGAAGGGGTCGCCTGCATCATGGCACACCGTTCGTATGCCGAAAAACGAATGGTCAGGTGGGATGCGATAAACCGGAAAATTGTGTGACCCATATTTTTTAAATAATGACAATCAACACTACACAAAAAAATGTGCCTTTGCGTCGAAGTTCACAAGCTCACATGGTAGCAACAGCCTTTTTGTCGTTGTTGGCATTGTCGGGTTTTGCCTATTACGGGCTTCCGTTTTTTTACGATTTTATGACCGGAGAATACGGTTGGTCGCGGGCTGTTGTCACTTCGGGCAATGCAGTCGGGAAACTGGTGGTTGGCCCGTTGTTCGGATTTATTGCCGGATGGATGATCGACCGTTACGGCCCACGGCGGCTGATGATTTCCGGTTCGCTGATGATGGGCGCTGCTCTGATGGGGCTTAGTTTTGCCGACAACCTGAGTATGTTCTACCTGTTTTATCTGATCAACGCGCTGGGCTATGTACTGGGAGGCCCTATCCCCTGCCAGGTCCTAATTTCCAGATGGTTTGATAAAAACAGGGGCAAAGCCATGGGAATTGCCTACCTGGGCATTGGCACAGGAGGAGCTATTGTACCCCTGTTGGCAACTCATCTTGAAAAAGTGTTTGGATGGCACATGGCGCTATGCATATTGGGGGTCATGGTTGTGTTGATTTCCCTGCCCATGGTTTGGTTTATCAAAGATCCTTCTCCCCGGCAAACCATAAAACAAGAAAAGGGAAAAAAAACAATGCCTCCGATGAAAAAAATTCTGAAGAAACCTGAATTTTATCTTTTAGCCATAGGGAGTATGTGTGCTATCGGCACTGTTGGAGGGGTAGGCCAACATCTGAAACTTTACCTGCGCGATCTGGAATTTACCCAGACAGAAGCGGCCCAGGTGATGTCGTTTGTGTTGCTGGCAAGCTTGGTTGGAAGAGTATTGATGGGCTTTCTTTCCGACCTGATCAGCCGAAAATACGTGATGATCCTTATTTACCTGCTGGTTGCTTCGGCAATTCCCTTGCTGATGCTACCCGATTTCTCAGGTCGTATTTATCTGTTTGCCTTCATCTACGGCATAGGCCTTGGGGGCGATTATATGATTATCCCTTTAATGGCTGGCGACCTGTTTGGCGTTAAGGTACTTGGCCGGGTTATGGGAATTATTTTAGTGGCCGACGGGGTGGCCGAATCGCTGTTCCCGGTTTTGGTTGGAGCTTTGTATAACGAAGCAACTAAAAGCTACAAGCTGGGTTTTATGATACTGATTTGTGTGGCCTTGGCCGGGGTAGCGTTTATTTCATTTTTACCTAAATCTGCATTAAGAAAAGAGGGATATTCTGAATAGAAAACAACCGGGAAAAAGAACAAAATATGATTACTGACGATGTTATTGCACTTACACAAAAACTTATTTCATTTGATACCATCAATCCCCCGGGAAACGAACAGGCAATTGCCCGTTTTACCGGTAAACTTCTGGCTGAAAACGGTTTCAATGTAAAATACGATGAGTTGGCGCCTGGCCGTTTGACCCTGATTGCGGGAAAAGGGCTTTCCGGCGATCTCCCTCCACTCGTTTTAACTGGTCATTTCGATACCGTTCCGCTGGGGGCAAGACATTGGGTTGAAGATCCCTTTTCAGGAACGATAAAAGAAGGGAAAATACACGGGCGGGGTTCAAGCGACATGAAAGGCGGGCTGGCCGCCATGATTTGTGCCGCTGTACAGGCATTTCGTGAAGCTGTTCCACCGGGGGGCATCCGGCTTATTTTTACTGCCGGCGAAGAAACCGGTTGCCATGGAGCGAAACACCTGGCCGACACCTGCTGCGATGTGGGCCGGGCAAGCGCTATTATTGTGGGCGAACCCACTTCCAACATCCCTGCCATCGGACATAAAGGAGCTTTGTACCTGAATGTTTCCGCGTCAGGGAAAACAGCCCACTCATCCATGCCCAATCTGGGCGATAACGCTATCTACAAAGTGGCAAGGGCAATCGGCCAAATCGAAAAATTCCAGTTTAATGTCGAATATGATACATTGCACGGATGGCCGACCATCAATGTCGGAATGGTTAGTGGCGGGAAAAACCTGAACTCGGTCCCCGACAGCGCTACTTTTACTATCGACATCCGCTCTACAGCAACAGTCAGTCATACTGACCTGCTGGAGCGTCTTTCACTGAAAATGGGATCCGAAGTGTCCATCGGGAAACTGGTCGACCTTTTGCCGGTCAGTACTGGCGAATCGGATCCTTTTGTACGGCTTGTTTACGATGTGTGCGGTATCGATCCTCATAAAGGGGTCGACCGGAAGTCGCTACCTTACATGACCGACGGGGCTGTGTTGCAACCATTATACGGAGGCGTACCTACGGTCATTTTGGGACCGGGTCAGCCTGAAATGGCGCACCAGACCGACGAGTTTTGTTATATCGAAAAGATCAGGGACGCAGTGACTATCTATAAAAATATCATTTTAAGAATAGGAGAAACCTACCGATGACCGAATATCCTGAAACCATTGCAAACGAACAGCAACTGGAAGAACTCCTTTCGGCGCCCACGATTGAGGTTGTTGAGTTATTTAAAAACCTAGAAGGGGACATCCTTTTTCTGGGTATTGCCGGGAAAATCGGCCCTTCATTAGCGCGGATGGCCAAAAGGGCCAGCGAACAGGCCGGCATTCCCCGTCGGATCATCGGGCTGTCCCGCTTCAGTAATGAAAAAGAACAAAAAGAAATCGAAAACTTTGGCATTGAAACCCTCCGGGGCGACTTACTTGACCCGGATTTCGTAAAAAGCCTTCCTAAAGTAAAGAATGTTATTTTTCTGGCAGGTATGAAATTCGGCTCCGAATCGAACCTCTCCCTCACTTGGGCCATGAACACCTACGTGCCGGCATTGGTAGCCGAACATTATAAAGACTCGGTAATTGTTGCCTTTTCAACCGGCTGCGTGTACCCGCTGGTGGATATAAACTCTGGCGGGTCGCTCGAAACCGACCGACCGGAAGCGATTGGCGAATATGCCCAGTCGTGTCTTGGCCGGGAGCGGATGTTTGAATACAGCAGTAAAAAATACGGCACTCCCGTTTCTTTGATCCGGCTGAATTATTCAGTAGAAATGCGTTATGGCGTTTTAGTCGATATTGCCCGGAAGATACAAAAAGAGGAACCTCTTGACTTGTCGATGGGTTATTTTAACGTGATCTGGCAGGGCGATATGAATGCCATGACCCTTTTGTCGCTTCAACATTGCAGCAGCCCGGCCAGAATAATTAACCTGACGGGGCCTGAAACTCTTTCTGTCAGACAGGTTGCTCTTAAATTTGGGGAACTTTTGGGTAAATCCCCAAAAATTGTCGGCCAGGAATCTTCCACAGCCCTGCTCAGCAATGCGTCATTTTCCCATTGTTTATTCGGAAAACCCAAGGTAAACGTCGATCTCATCATCCGGTGGATTGCCGGTTGGATAAGCCACGGGAACCGTTTACTGAACAAACAAACCCATTTTGAAGTAAGGGACGGAAAATATTAGCCTCCTCCATCTCCACCGAAGGAGGAAGGGTAAGAGAGCAATAACCAAGCAGAATACAGTAAGAAAATAAAAAGAAAAAAATGAAAGAAAAGCTGACAAAAAGCGCCGATCAGTCCCCATCTCCGTTGGAGAGTGCTGGGGAGAAGCCTTTATCCAAAGACCTATTGGAAACCTTGCATAAAGGCATGGTCATTCCGGCGCTCCCTCTGGCATTAAACAAAAACAGGCAATTGGACGAACGCAGACAAAGAGCACTATTGCGTTATTATTTTGATGCCGGGGCAGGCGGGTTGGCCGTTGCGGTACATACCACCCAGTTTGAAATACGACTGCCTGAAATCGGGTTGTTCAAACCCATACTTGAAATAGCAAAAGAAGAACATGCCCGGTTCACAGAAAAGAATCAATGTACAAAAATACTGATCGCCGGGGCGATGGGCCCGACCCCTCAGGCAGTGCAGGAAGCCAGCCTGGCCGCCGGCCTGGGGTACAATGCCGTTTTGTTAAGCCTGGGAGCGCTCAAAGAAGCATCGAACCGAGCATTGCTCGAACACTGCAAAGCAGTAGCCGAAATCATCCCGGTAGTGGGTTTTTACCTTCAGCCGGCAGTTGGCGGAAGAAAACTCAACGTAGATTTCTGGCGTGAATTTGCCCGCATTGAAAATGTAGTGGCTATCAAAATGGCGCCTTTCAACCGCTACCAGACACTCGACGTGGTACGTGGAGTCATCGAATCGGGACGGGCAGGCGAAATTGCCCTTTACACCGGGAATGATGATAATATTGTAGCTGATTTGTTGACTGCATACAAGCTGTCAGACGAAAAAGGAACCTTGGTGACAAAACGTATTTGTGGCGGATTGCTGGGACATTGGGCTGTGTGGACAAAAAAAGCAGTTGAACTGCTTGATGACATACGTGCCCCGGCGGTAAACGAAAACATCGGTGAATTACTGGCGCGAGGAGTGCAGGTTACCGATTGTAATGCGGCCTTTTTCGATGCGGCCAACCACTTTGCAGGTTGTATTGCCGGCATCCACGAAGTACTACGCCGCCAGGGGCTGCTCGAAGGAATATGGACATTGAATAAAAAGGAAACCCTTTCGCCGGGACAAAAAGAGGAAATCGACCGGGTTTACAGGGTATACCCGCACTTGAACGACGATGAATTTATTGCCGAAAACCGCGACCGGTGGTTGAAGTAACAAATTGACAAAATTTAACCATTTCCAATTCTTTTTAAGAAATAATACATGCCTTAAATGTCCGTCGCTTTAGGAGATTCGGAGTGAGAAAGAAAAGTCCGTGCTTTTATGATTAACCTGATCTTATATGTCAAACGTGAAAAATCAAAATAATGCTTCCACATTGTTGATAATCAATACAATATTGTTGATTAAATTTGATTTTGGGGGAGTAAAATCTACCGGATTTTTGCCAAATTTGAGAAAAAGCTGGTAGAAATGATAGGTCAAAAAGAAAAAAATCCGCAATTAAGTATGTTCCGGGTCCCGTTGAAACAATTTATTGATGAAAGCCATGAACTGGTTCAACTTTCCGGGAAAATAGACTGGAAAAGTCTGGAGAATGATTTGAGTGTTTATTATTGTGCCGACAACGGGCGTCCATCTGTCCCGATCCGGTTGATCGTTGGGGTTGTCATGTTGCGCAGGATGTATAACCAGAGCGATGAAAGCGTGCTTGACCGTTGGATCGAAAACCCGTACTGGCAATATTTCTGCGGAGAAGTTTATTTCCGTCACGATTTTCCGTTCGACCGGACCGAGTTGATCAAGTTTCGCAGGCGTATCGGGGAAAATGGAGCCGAACAGATTTTGAAGGCAACAGTGGATTTGTTTGGGAGCAAAGAAATCCGGGAAAAAGAAGTTTTAATCGATACCACGGTACAGGAGAAAAACATCACCTTCCCCACCGATGTAAAACTTCAGAAGAAAATCATCGAAAAGTGCCGGAAAATCTCAAAGAAAGAAGGCATCCACCTGAGGCAGACCTACCAACGCGAATTAAAGCAACTGCTGATCGACCAGCGCTTCCATGACCATCCCCGGAGAAAGAAGAAGGCGTTGGCCGCCAGGCGAAGGATAAAAGTGATTGCGGGAAAGATTTTTCGTGACCTGGAACGCAAGATGGGAGAAGCCCAAAAAATGAAATACCAAAACCAGTTCTGTATTTTTAAACGGGTACTGACCCAAACCCGGGGTTCGAAGAACAAGGTTTACAGTATTCACCAGCCCCAGGTAAGTTGTATTGCCAAAGGCAAAGAACACAAGAAATACGAATTTGGGAACAAAGTATCAATCGTAAAGACCCGTCAATCGGGAATCATTATCGGGATCATAAGCTTTTGCGGAAACCCCTTCGATGGAGATACCCTCTCTCCCCAACTGACGCAAGTGGAAAGGATCACCGGCCACAAGCCCGAAACAGGAATTGTTGACAGGGGATACCGGGGCCGCAAACAAGTAAATGGCACACAAATTATTTGCCCGGGGAAACCACTTGAAAGCCACAACAAATACCAACGGCAAAAAACAAGGCAACGCTTCAGGGCCAGGGCCGGGATAGAACCAGTCATTGGCCACGTGAAACACGACCACCGGATGCTTCGGAATTACCTGCTCGACCAGATTGGGGACAATATGAACTCAATCCTGGCGGCAGTCGGTTTCAACCTGAGAAAAATGCTCCGGAGGTTAAAATCCGGGGCAAAAAATATTTTTGAGCTATTTGAAAACCTAATTTTCCTCTTCAGTAGAAACTTAAGTTTCATGCTTTCTGGAAAAATGAGGGTTTTTCACGTTTGACTAGATAGTGTTCCTTTCAGAAAGAGATACAATATTGAAAAGCAACTCAAAGTGCCATTAAAAGAAATTCATATTGTGAATAAATGAACAATCGGAAATAACACAAATTTTTTCCTGTTTTCGTCAATGGGACACCTAAATTTCAATTTACAGTTTTGGATTGGATTATAATATCATATAGTTCCTGTTGCTCGCTATCCATTCTTAACATTCGAGCTTTGGTATCTTTCGAGTAGGGTAATTGATAAAGGATTTGGTACATATTGTGCGTTATTTCTTGTGCCCTTTTCAAACTAATGACCGATTTTTTGGCCTTGAGCAATCTTTCCAATTCGAGCATTACCGTATATGCAGTGAAACAGATGCAAATGTGGGCTTCGATCCTGTTATATAGCCGATGGTATATTGGACGTACCCTAAGATCGGTTTTGTTCATACGAAAAGCACGTTCAATAAACCATAAGTTCCTGTAATTTGCGATCACCTGTTTTGCCTGAAGGGCAGTGTTGGTCAAGTATCCTTTTATGCCATCCCAGGCGGCATCGGCATTGAACTTTTCCAAATCAATAGAGATGGTAACTATCCCTTCCATCTTTAAATAGTGTCTTTAAGAAAACTACCCGTTTTTTTCGAAAGGTGTACATAATTATATGTAATCGGCTTGTTTTTTCGGTTACTACCACTAAATTTTTTAGCCTGTTAATTGGTTGCCGTAATTTTCGCCACCGAAAATTGGGTTTTCGGTGTAATTTTTTAGTTTCCAGGCATAATTCTCCCTTTCATGTTTAATTTTCATGTTTTTTCCTTGAACCGATTTTACTAAGCAGCTTTCCTAATCTGCTTGGTGGGCGCTTCAAGCGCTTCACGCTCCAACTTCAGGATTTGTTTCCCAATTTTCTTGAGGTTGTAGGCGCACACGCCCAACCCGATGTACTTTTTAAAATGCGCATAACTCCGGTCGGGACAACGGTCGAGCCCCCGGTGTTCCAATTCGTTGATGTTTGATTCGATCGCGCTGTGCTTGTTTTTCAGTTTTTTAAATGACCTGCTGCGTTCTTCCTTTTTCTCTTTTTTGTTGCGCTTCCCAAGTTTGGGGATGATAACCTGGTCAACTTCCAACTGAAGGGTTTCCTTGTTTTCTTTTAACCAGTAGCCTTTGTCGAAGCTCCACGATGCGACTTTATGTTCTGTTAAAATCCTGTCGGCCATTTCGATAACAATGTCCCGGTCTTGTTGTTGTTCCATTATTTGGTAATCCACGATCAGCCCCCACTGGTCGGTGGTGATGTTCAGTTTTTTGCCCAGTTCAACACTGGGGTTCATCTTCCCTTTTGTAATCCACTCGGTGTAGGTTTCAAATACCGAAAACATCTTTTCTTCATGCGGAATGGTTTCGCCTTTTAATATACGCCTGTCGACCAGGTCAATATGCTTTTCAAGAAGTTCCATGTAGTGCTCCAACGTAATGATCAATACCAGATCGCCCATGTCCGTTAGCGGGAAACCGGACTTTTCTTCGTTTAGTTTTTTGAGCAATAACCTTGATTTATTGAGGTATTCTTCGGCCGCGGCAACTACTTTTTCTTTCTTGTTTTTGCCTCCTGAACGGTTGGCATGGCCCAAATTGCGCATCAACTTTTTCAACTCTGTACGCCAATTGCCGATCTTGCGCCAACCTCCAATATCCTTATGTTTGTTCATTATCCTTGAAACGGTGCCGATGCATTTTCGGGCACAGTCCCACAACAGGTTGTAGTCTGTGGGGAAATGAACATTGCTTTCAACAACAAAACTATCTGATTTTAAGCGCAATGCTGTATGTTCTTTTTTTTTAAACACCTCTCCATGCCCAAAATCCAGGATTACCTTGTTTAATTCCCAAACCATTTCATCGCTAAGCAGGGCGACATTGTCATAAATATTCTGGTATTCAAACTCGATACGTTCAAAACCAAAGCCCTTTTCTACGCCCATCAAACACCGCATATTGTGGTGGTTGTTTGCCTGATCGTGCAACACATCATAACTTAAATTCAAACACAAGCGAACCTGGGCCAAAACAAAAATACTCCATAGGTCCATTCCTGTCCTTCCCGTATTTTTCTTCCCGGAATTGATATGATCTTCCAAAATACTGAATATCTCTTCGTTGTATTTCTTGTTGCAATAGATCGCCTTCAACGCTGCTAAAAGTTGATCTAAAGCATTCTTGCTTTTGGGATTAATATAAGTAGCTTCGATTGGCAATTGCCCTAACCCCAATTGTTGTTCGAATCTTTTTCTCATGGTTCAATCTTTTTTTGTCAAGTGGTCAAAATATCCTATCCTCATGTAATAATACCCTGAATATCTGCACTATAATCAACTTATCAAAACAATTAACCCAAAAGATTCAAAAAAGATATCAATACTATATTGTTGATCTATAAATTATTGCAGGTTTTCTTAGAGACACTAAATACTTGTTGTATCCCTTGTTGTTGATGTTTGATTTGGTCAGTTTTCCGCTGTTCAGGCGCTTGGTCAGCCTGTCCAATCCACGTTTGCGGTTATGGGCATCTTTGGACATCCGCTTGTTTGTCCGGGACAAAACCAACCGGGTGGCCCCTGTTTTCTTTATCGTCCGCACATCACCGTCTTTTAAATCAAAGGCAAGAATCTTTTGCTTGATCAAGTCGTTTTCGTTTTTGGGGCGTGCCCCAAGGATATATTCATACCCGTTCTCTTCCAATGCCAAGATGTTTTTCTTAGACAAAAGGCCAGAATCGGCAATGACAACGGGTTTTCCAAGGTTATACCGCTCTTCCATGCGTTGCAGTACCGGGATAAAAGTATTTCCCTCGAAAATATTCCCTTCAAACAGTTCATAACCGATGGGGTTCCCGCCCTGGCCAACCAACAAGCCAAGAAAAATCTGGGGGCATTGATGTTTGCCGTCCTTTGAGAAACCGGTTTTCCGAAGATCGTCTTCGTCGCTTGATTCAAAATAGAGCGTGGTCATGTCGTAGAAAACCACATCGATCTTCCCTCCCAGCACACGAAGCGTATGGGAATAGGAGATATCTTCCACCTGCTTTTTTATGTCGGGGATCCCATCTGGTTGGCTTTCCACTGCCTCCCTGCGGAAGCACAGGTTGTCCAGAAACCGGTAAATCTTACTGATGTTATAGACAACGCCTTGATAACGGAAAAGGTAATCGATCGTTTTCAGCTTGCTGCCCGGATTAAACAGCCGGGTTATAACCAGATGCCGGAACAACTCATTGTGGATACGGCCATAGCCGATCCGGTCATAAAGTGTCCCAAATATGATTTCAGGGCCTATGACTTGTATCTGTGAGTTGGAAATGGTTGATAGGAAGTCCTCCAGCTTGATTTCATCTTCATCCTCAAAAAGAGACCTGTTTGTTCCGGTAAGTTCGCGTACATGTTGGCGAGCTTTCTCTTCTAAACGGACAACTTCCGCCTCGGTCCTCCCTGCACCCAAACTTTTGATTACCCGGTAACGCACATGGCTCTTGTCACAACCTGGACACTGACCGATCCCGTTTTATTTGCTTTGCGACGAACAAACATGCAACAAAAATAGCCATGGGACACCCAGGGCAAACGCATCTAATTTAATTGCCAATCAGCTTTAACAAATATTCATTGCCCCATCCGGCCATTTTTCTTCGGCTTTTAATCCCCACCCTGGTATCGTCCTTTTTTAAAAGGTTTAATGCAATCCGGTTGAGGCTGGAGAAGTTTTGAGCAGCATTGCCACTGCGTTTTCGGCTCAGGTCCTCCCCAAAAGCAACGTCAAGCACCCAATGGACCTTGTTTTCAATCCCCCAATGTTTCCGGACGCCATGGGCGATTATGTCAGCTTTTTTTAATGTGCTTATGTAAAAACTTGTTTCGTTTTCTCTTTTGCCTGTTGCCTTAAAGTACCGTTCACGGTCCACTTTGACAACAGAGGCCAACCCATTCCATTTTTCGGCACTTTCTACCAGGCTCAGGTTTTCTATGATACTACATTGCCTTGTCTCTATTCTTCCATGCCCGTAATCAAGCTCTTCAAAATAATCGTTTACAGGCAAAACCCTGAAACTGTCCTGAATATCTTCATACAGATCCTTTTGGTTTTCTTTGACCGAAAGAATGTAATGTGCTTTTTTCTTCACTATTTTACGCGCAATATTTTTCTGGCACCCCATGGCATCAACCGTAACGATACACCCTTCCAATAAAAGGGCATCCAGCAGTTTGGGAATAGCTGTAATCTCATTTGACTTTTCTTCTACCTTAATTTGTCCCAGAACAAGTTCATTCTCGTCAGCCCAGGCACTTACAATATGGGTTGCCGTTTTGCATCCCTGTTTGCGAGACCCGCGCATGGTTTTGCCATCAATACTGATAACCTCACCATGGGTTCTTTGATGTATTGACTTCACCCAAGATAAAAAACAATTCTCAAACTCATCGGCATCTAATGCAGCAAAAAAGCGGTTAAACGTGTCATGGGAAGGTATCCCGTTGGGAAGCTCAAGGAAGCTGCTGAGCCACTCCTTTTTTATCTCCCCGTACTCTTCCATGTCGTTCCATGATTCACATCCACAAAGCACTGAAGCAATCGCGATGAAAATTATGTCATCCATGAGATGACGTTTAGTCCTGTTAATACGTGGATCTTTCATTTCTGAAAAATACGACAATAAATTACCTTTGCTATCCATTTTGTCATCTATCTGATTATCAGATAAATATACAATTTTTTCATCGCAAAAACAACTTATTCGACTGATTATTAAGCAGTTAGGCGTATTGTTTTTTTAGATGCGTTTGCCCTGGCTACTATGTAAAGTTTATTTGTATTTTTAAACTTTTTCCAGAGCTTACAACAAGTGTGCGCGCTGCTTATGCAGGGCGCACACACGTGGTATAAAAAATTGCCGGGATAGTTCGTTATTCAAGGGTTTTAGCCCGCATCAAGTTCTCAACGGCTTGATAGGAAATCGCCCGCAAACGGCAACTTTTCATACCACCAACGTTAGCAACTATTATAAAACCGACGATGCAACAATTTTATAGGCATATTTTAATCTTGATAGTTTTAATAAACTGTTCAAATAAACTATTTGGACAAGATACAATCATCTACCGTGGATTTGCAGATAGAATCTTGTATGAGTCAATTGAATTATATACCGATAAAACATTCAAATGGACTTCTGAGTACGATTTAAACTGGAGTGAATATGGACTTTATGAAATTGATAATAATAGTTTGCAATTGAAATATTTCATAAAGTTCAATTATCCGAAAACTATGAGCTTAAAAGACTCAATTATGCTGATTGAAAATCCTATAAAAATTGAGAACTTTAAACTTGATAAAGAGCATCTTTATAGATTAAATAAATCAGGACGAGAAATTCATCGAATTAGAGACAATTCAATTCGAACATGTTGGAGTTTGATATTTGGACACAAATATGAATTAAAAAAATAACAGTTGCTAATCGAGTAGACGGCTCCGCCAGTAATTAGCTGACGGAGTGCGCCTCTCACACCACCGTGCGTACGGGTCTCGTACACGGCGGTTCATCAGGTATCAACACTATCGCTCTTTACACCAATAGTACCTCTGTCTTTGTTTAGGATAAGGCTGGCAAACTCGAAGTTTGGACCTCCTTATCGAATTCGAGACAACCCAACGTTCAGTCCTTCACTATCTGGTGAGACCTCCACGGTTTCTATTCGTGGCTCGTTACCGATAGCTACTATGTCCGGCAGCTGCCGGATGACTTCTCACCACAGCCAACACGTGGACGGTGAGATCTCCCCTGGTAAAAGCTTTTCCCTTCCTCCAATGCCTGCGTGATCTACATAGTGACCCTTTTGGTATTCTTGGGGCGTTACAATGATGTGCTTGCTTACCCGAATAACTATGCCTCATATCACGTTTCTGTTCGTCAGTACCGGATTTTGCCGTTTGACTTCCTTCACTGCTGCCGTCGCCAGCAACCAGCTTGTCACTTGCTAATACTTCCGGGCGTTACCCCAGCGTATAGGGACTTACACCCTTTGGAAAAATACACACTTGTTATTTCGCTACTATGTAAAGTTTATTTGTATTTTTAAACTTTTTCCAGAGCTTACAACAAGTGTGCGCCCTGCATAAGCAGGGCGCACACAAGCGGTATAAAACATTGGGGTTTAAGTGGTTATTCGAGCGTTCTGCCACGCATTAAGTTCGGTGTAACTGGACAGGATAGTCGCCCGCAATCCCCAACGTTTCATACCGCCAACCGTTGTGTTTAATTTTATGAGGGCAGCAACAAATTGAGAAAGATGTTAAAAATTGGAGAAAGAGAATTTAAGTTTAAGAAGGACGCTCTTAATTATTATAAGGAAATCCTTAACTCATACGACTTTGGCGAGATGTTGAAAGACGAACATTATAATGACATAATTGACTTATTAAATTACGACATCTCATTCTCTGACAATCATCCAGATGTTGAAGAAAGAGAAAATGAAGAAGAGCCAGACAATGACGACTATGTAATTGAGAATATTCGTATTGGCAGAGTTCAATTCAATACAAAATGCTTTGAATTACTTTATCGCAACGGGGAGACTGATTATATTTCATATCGACTGAGAATCAATAAACCCAAAGTAAATCTATTTAATGAGTTTAGAGAAGCCGCAAGAAATGTGGTACAAAAAGACATAAGAAGCGTAAAACAAGAGTATTTCGATAGGTTTTCTAAAAAAGGATTTGTGCCTTGCCAAGAGACAGGAATTCAATCAAATTGGTCCGACTTAGTTGTTGACCATCGACAGCCAAATACTTTTTCAATCATTGTAGACAGGTTTATCGAAATGACTAAAATCAATCTTGAAGATGTTGAGTATATTACTGACGAGAACAATCTTTATATCTTTAAGGACAACGACTTATTTGAAAGTTTTAGGAAATATCATAAAGAAAAAGCAGTGCTGAGAATTGTAAGAAAAGAATGCAATTCGAGCAGAGCGCATCAAGGACGATTAAAAGAACAAAAAAAGGATTTGAGAATAAAAAACTAAACACAATAAATAGGACTCTGAGCGGTCTGCAAGACCCAGCGATGAGTCGGTGTTGGACTACACCCGCCGGGCCCAGGGCTATGCACTTACCGAAGGTTTTTATTGATTTTTAAAAATAAAACAGGCAGAAAGCGGCCTGAGGTTCTTTGACGTATGACAGGTTTTTGTGCTTTTTCACGCCAATGACACAAGCACGTTGATGGCTATGCCCTGTTTTTTTGCCGTTTTTGCCGGTAACGGGGCATACCTCTCCCGGTTGCGCGGGAACGCAAGTTGGAGTTGTTGATTATGATTGTGTTACCGGTTTGTTCAACTGGCCCCATGCCGGAGACCGGATGCGTGGCAGTTCTCTTACAGCGATCATCTTCCCGGTTTTGCACACCGGGCAAAGGCAGGGGTTTATGCCAGTCAGCCTTGCAAACCGTTCAACATTGGTTTCGGGAGGTTTTTGCTTTTTGATTAGCGCGTCAATGTCGGGCTTTTCTTCCGAAACAAACTGTAATTGAAGGTTCCGTTTTACGGTGTGGTTGTATATACCAAAGCGCCGGATCTTGACAAACCGCCGGGGCAGGATGTGCAAAGCAAACCGCCGCAGGAACTCCACACCACCAAGGGTAACGGGCTTCTTGACGGCCCTGTCGCGGTAATCTTTGGCAACGAAGGTTACTTTTCCACCGGCAATGTTCAGGATGCGCTGGTTGGTAATGGCCACCCGGTGGGTATATTGCCCCAGGTATCTGACTACATGTTCGGCGCTGGCCAGCGAAGGCTCGCAGTGAACTACCCATTTGGTTTGATAAGCCTGCTGCACGGGTTCGTTGAAAAGGGAAAGTTCGTTTTGTTTTCGCAGGGCCCGTTTAAGGCTGTCGAGGAACTTCGCTTTAAAGGCTTCGCTCAGCTGGTGTACCGGGTAAAGGTATTGTCCCGAATGGCCGATATTTTTCCATATTCCATCCAGTGTGTATCCGGCAGCGGGTACCAGGCAATGGAGATGGGGATGCAACGAAAGATTCTGCCCCCAGGAGTGCAATACAGCTACCGCCCCGGTTTCAACGCCAAAATGCGAGTAACCAAACTGGCGCAGGGTTTGCCAGACCGCCGCAAACAGCAGGTCGTAATACATTTTTGGGTTATGCAGGCAAACGGTATTCAACACGTGCGGAACGGTAAACACCAGGTGGTAATGCTTCACGGGCAAGGTGGCATGCGCCAGGTCGTCAATCCAGAAAGCCTGTTTGGCCGCCTGGCATTTCGGACAGTGCCTGTCTCTGCAACTATTGTAGCTGTAACGTACGGTCCCGCAGTTTTCACAGTAAGCATTCGGCCTGCCACGTATACTGAATTTTCTCTTAGACCGGGGATACCAGCCTGAGATTTGGAATTTTCTAAGTTCTACTGGAATCTCTTGGAATTAGTTGGAGTTTTCTGAAAAACTCTGGCATTTGTTGGATTTTTTCCAACGGTGTGGCAAAAGGTCGGCCAAGTCTAAATCGTAGTTGTTGTTGTACAATGAGATTCTGGTAAATACATCGGTCAACCATTCCCGGGGATTCACATCACTGGCTTTACAGCACCCCAGCAGGGAATACATGATGGCAGCATTCTCTGCCGACTCATGATTGCCACAAAACAAATACCCCTTTCTTCCTACGGCCAGTGGCCTGATGGCATTTTCGGCCAGGTTGTTGTCAGGCAGGTAGCGGCCATCCAAATGATAGCGGGACAGACGCATAAAAAGATTGTAGGTATAAGCCAGCGCTTTGCCCATTCTACCACCCGGCAGCGCTTTAGGGTAATATCCTTCAATCCATTTTTCAAAGGCACGCATAATTGGATAGGCCAGCCGTTTTCGAAGTTCAGCTCTTTGCCGGAAATCCATTTCCTGGTCAGTGGCCATTTCTTCAACTTGATAGAGTTTGGCTATTTGTGCCAATGCATACCCTGCTCCGGCTTTGTCTTCGGGAAGACTTTCGGAGAATTTGCGGCGCGCATGCGCCCAGCAACCCAGGAGCAAAACACCTTTCTTTTGCTCATAGATTGAGTATGCCTGATAACCGTCGGTTTGAACAGCTCCCTGGTAATTTTTCAAAAGATCAACCACTACTTTCCCGGCCCGGGAGCCTTTATCGTAGTGAAAGAAAACAAGGTTGTCCATTACCGAGCGGACCATCCACAGGTAAGCTTTACTGGCTTTGTGCTTTTCGTTATTGATAACCGGGATGGTGTTTCATCAACCTGGATGTAGTCGGATGCCAGAATGAGTTCTTTTAAGCGAAGATAAAGCGCCCGAAGTAAATCGCTGCTGCCCTGGAACCAACCATTAACCGTTGATGCGGGCAATCTTACCCCGACCATCTTTAATATGGCAATCTGACGGTGAAAAGGCAGGTGGTAAAAATATTTGTTCATCATCAGCTCGGCCAACAACGAAGGGCCGGCATTGCTTCGGGGTAAAGGCAATAGTGGCATGGATGCAATACGGATAGCCGGGTTTTCCTTCCGGTCCTGTTCATTCGTAATATTTTCTTCTCCTGCTGATTGCTTTACGGCGTATTTTGGGCGTTCTATCCGGCGTACATAAATCTCGCCGGGTTTGTGTTCAAGTATTTCTGTTACTTCCTCGCCAATGCGTACCCAGTTATCCTGGACTCCTTCGGGCTCTATTACTTCTATCTCCCGTCTGAGGTGGTCTGGAAGCGGCTGGCGAACAGCGTTCTTTTTCTCTCTTTCAGGCTTGCGCCGTTCATACTCGATTAACTCTTTCTCTGCATCTTTTATGGCGATCTGTTCTTCAGAAAGTACATCCAGGCCATCCCAGTCAATCTTTCTTTGATTGGGATCTTCTGCAATATGCTTTTCGCTGGATTTCCCAAAAAACTTGTGGCGAAACCAGGCCAGCTGATCGGTAAGCTTATGGATTTGCTGGTCTTTTTGAGCTACGACAACCTCTAATTTCTGATTTTTGGACTCCAGGGCTTCCAAGGCCCCGTTATCGACTTTTCGCAACCGGGAAAGCTCCTGGAACAGCTCATCACGTTCCTGAAGAAGCTCCTGGATTAACACATCTTTACCGGTTGCAAAATCGCTCATTTACCACTGTTTGATTATGAGCGTAAAGATAGTAAAATCAAGGCTTTCAGCCAATTTTTGGTGCCTGAAAAAAACTAAAAAAGTGCTTCGCTTTGTCGCTTTTTCAAGAGCCTTTTTTTAGGCTTCACATTTTTTACAATCATCATTAAATCGTGCCAATCAATGGACTGAGATGTGAGGGCTTCACCGAAGGTGGGAAGCTTAAAAACCCCACTTTCAAGCTTCTTGTGATAGATAACCAGGCCACCGTGCTCCAGGTGCAGAATCTTCATGATGGTGAGTCTTCGGTTGACAAAAATGAAAACCTCACCGC
The DNA here is from genome assembly GCF_059705485.1 of Gaoshiqia sp. US2. Taxonomy (NCBI): domain Bacteria; kingdom Pseudomonadati; phylum Bacteroidota; class Bacteroidia; order Marinilabiliales; family Prolixibacteraceae; genus Gaoshiqia; species Gaoshiqia sp. US2. Next base: position 1,049,880 of record NZ_AP048550.1, read on the forward strand.
TTTGAACATCGCGTTTCATGACCGAGCTTACTATGCCACTGAGGGTGTAAAAGCTTTTGCGCATATCCACCGGTGCCGGATAAAGAAAGTACTTTAGCTTACCATGTAAATGAAACATCCGGCTCTAATCAAACAGGTGAACAATTGCTTTTAGCAAATGCATATCGGCCTTATCTCTTATCATCATTTTTGTACCGTTGGGAAACACAAACTCGATGGGAGCCTGATTGCCTGGGATACCGGAACTATTGATGGGAGCCTGGATTGTCCGCCGACTGGCAACCGGTAAGTTGGAATCAAAGACCAGCGGAACAAAACTCTCGGGCTGATGCCGCGACATCTCACCCAATTGTTTCTTCCAGTAGTAGAATGTGGAAGGGGCAAAGCCCTGGTTGGAACAAAAGTCCTTTACGTTCAAGCCCGACTCCTGATACTCCTGGAAGAGCCTCTTAAATGTTGATAGTGTCATCCTCATTTTTTTCCATCAAAGAAACGGCGAGATCCCCTGGCTGGCAATATGTATTACGCCGAATGCTTACTACTCATCAGCATAAGCTAACACTTAAATCACTGATTATCAATTCAATACAAAGATAAACAAAAACTCTAAGTTACTTCAAATTTTTGCCTTTTTTGTATCATTTTTTGCTGATAATTTCGTAACCAAATACAAAAACTCAAACGACTTTTTGTATGAAAGCACAATTATCCAAACGACTTTTTAGTTGAAGTCGTTATTCGATCTTGTGCGAAGAGAATACCATCTATTTGAGTCATTTAAAATTTCTATGAAGGAGTAATGCCAATCTTTGGCAGCATGGGAAAAGATTGTCCATGTGACGAATTTTGAAAATCTTTCCAAAAATCTGTCACTGGTCAAAGTTGAAATACCTGGCGGGATATCATGATGAATCGGCAGAAGTCTATAAGGCTGTTTTAATGCTCTCCAGAATAAAACCTTATCGAAAATGTCGATCATATTCGACAAAAACAAAGATAAAATGTCGTTTCAGTTCGACAAATAAAGATATTTTACGATAATACCTGCCTTAAAAAGAGAATAAATCAGAACCAGGAAATGATGGAATAACCAATATTTGCTTTCCCGGATAGTGGTTAGCATGAAGTGAATAAAAGGAATTATTTAATTTGCTTTTATGACGAAAATGTTATAACTTTACGAATGCAAAGCATTTATGCTTTGCATTCGATAATTTATCCTGTCTTCACATTTTTTAAGCTATCATTATCTTCATAATCGAGGATTCTTAAACGATCAACAAACATTTGTTTTTGTGGTAAATATTCATTAACTTTGGGTGTCGAAAGCATGCATGCTTTCGACACCACTACCTATTCTCAATCCCTTGACTTTCTAAGGTGTTGCCAATCAGAATCATAGATTATTAAAAAATAGCATAAAATAGTTGTTTTTGTGGTGATAATTCGTTAAATTTGTATATGAAAATCATATATGATTTTCATATAACTAAATGGCCAGAAAGAACAAGCTTGATTTAAGTCTACCTGCGATTGAAGGATATTTCGATAAGGAGTCAGTAAAATCTTTCACTGAAAAGAAATTCAGTGAAATTCTCAATAAGAATAGCCATGCCTGGAGTATTCAGCCAAATAGAAATACACGTCGGGTATTAGACTATCTTTTAAAACGAGAGATGTTGGTGAAAAACAGTTTTATAAATGATTCCAATGAAGTTAAACTTATTTATTCATGGAAAACACAAGATGAATATACTGTAATATCGGGATTAAAAAGTGATTCTTATTTCGCATACTACACTTCATTATTCTTGCATCAGCTTACCCTACAAATACCCAAAACTGTCTATTTAAACTTTGAACATAAAAGTGAAAAAAGGTCAAATGACAGTGAAACTAATTTGACACAAGAAGCGATAGATAATGCTTTTAATGGAAGCCAAAGAAAGAGTTCTTTAACTTTTTCCTTCAACGATAAAAAGATTGTTTTAACAAATGGAAAGTTTACGAATAAATTGGGTGTGGTAAAGCGGCAAAATAATAATCAATGGTTTGAGTATACAAACCTGGAAAGAACATTAATTGATATAGCAGTAAGACCAGTATATGCAGGTGGCGTGTTTGAAGTTATTGAAGCGTATAAAATCGCAAAGGAAAAGTTGAATGTGAGGAGGATGGCGAAGTATCTTGAAAAGCTGGACTATATTTATCCATATCACCAGGTTATAGGGTTTTACTTAGAAAAGGCTGGTTATGCAGATCGAGATGTCGAATCCTTTAAAAAGGAAATGAAGTTCAACTTTTATTTGACCTATGATATTCGAAAAAGGGAATTTTCGGAAAAATGGAAGCTGTATTATCCTAAGGGGATATGAGATAGATGTCCAAGCTGTTCTATAACAAAATCAAAATAGAAGTCATAGTCTTTTAAATTTTCTTTCTCGCTTACTGTATCTATAACGCTATCCCAACTCTGCCTGTGTAATTCCCGTTGGTCTGCAATTTTGTTGATAAAATTTAAAGGGACACGTTTAGCATCAAAAATATGACTGCAAAGTTCAATATTTTCAGGTGTTTTATAGTCGATGGAAAATGATTTTGTCAAATTATAAATATCATAAAAATCTCTTGCCCTTGACTTTGGGGTCATACTGAAGACAATTTCTCTGTATTCCGGAGCCTGTTGACAGAGTGCCCTTAGCTTTTCCAAAGCTAGCATCTCAGGAGAATAAACATAGACTACTGATCCTTCAAGGTCCTTTGCTCTTTTCCCTGCAACATATTCATATTTGCTTATGTCAACAGTAAACTTTGTAGAATTGTCTGATTGTATAGCAAGTGCATTTCTACGGATAGATTCTAAATCACCATTGAAAGAGTCAAATCTATCTTTTTCAATGATTTTAAATTCCAACAGGTAACCTCCCCAAAATGATTTTACCGCATCATTCATTTTTTGTGGTTTGTCACTAATGCGAACATCAAAAACAACCAAATTTTCTTTAGAAAATTCACTTTCCAACAAGAAACGCATTTGATTTAGAAGTCGTTGTCTTTCTTCATCGGTAAAATCAGTCTCCATTGAGAAGTCTATATCGATACTTCCTCTATCAGTTATGTCATATGCCAAACCTAGCGCATTTCCTCCTTTTAAAACAAGTATTCCCATTAATATATCATCAGCAACAAGAGCCGATATTGTCAGTCGCTTAATTCTTTGTAGAGTTTCTATGTTTTTCATTTAATACTTATAAAGATGAAGGATACTACCCCAAATGTAACTGTTTCAATTCAGTTTTTAATAAGATTTCAGTTTAGGCGAACTATAGTTGTCTTTTTAATTTGGCTCAGTTATTCAAAAGGCATCGGTCTGTCATACCCATCCCGGAGCTTCATAAATTCTAAATGAGCTGTGGTAAGATTTGATGACATGTAAATACTTTCCTCCCTGACCTTTTTGAGGAGTAAAAAGACTTAAAAAATGGGTCTTTTCTTTCCTTGAAATGTAATTCGAACAATGGACATCATGAAAGGTAAAGCAAGATATCTATAGGATTAGCACCAACAGGAATATCAAATTTCGAAATGGGCGATACTAAATTATTCTTTTTGAGTTTTATTAAACCCATTCAAATCTTCTTTCAGCCTTTTAATAAAATGCTCCCCATCATCATCCCCGGAAAGAAACCAATCGACCCGGTGTGCATAAATCTCTGCTATTCTCAAATTCCTGATGGCATTTTTAAATTCTTTAACGATTTCCTCCGGATATGTAGTAAAAAATTTCTCCTCCGGATACTGTTCGTACCAATCAGGGGAGGCCATTAATTCATCTTTTGGAATTTCTTTACCCATATTATTCAGTATCGCCTGAATTTCATCGGCTATATAGCCAATTTTATACTGATCATATTCAAAGGTCCTCCCGACATGATTTTTAGTTTTAGTTTGATTCGGCAAATTATAAAAAAATCACTACTGAACGGGGAAAAAAATAAATAGGGGTTACTCCCCGAAGGTTTGGCCCCATGTTGTAAGTTTGTTTTGCGAAAAAACTTCAACATGAGCAAAAATACAGAAATAAATTTTGTCGGACAGCCGATTTTCAAACAAGTGATTAGTTTAATAGAGGGCATCAGTTTGACCAGTATAGTAAAGAAGCACAATGCTGATTATTACTATAAAGCTTTTAAGGCAAAGACACATTTGATCACGGTTCTCTTTGGCATCTTTAGCCGGTGCGACTCGATGACCGAGATATGTGAAGGGCTGCGGGCTTTGGGCGGAAAGCTGAACCATTTGGGGCTTGAAGAAGCGCCAGCCAAAAGTACCGCTTGCGATGGGATGCGCAACCGGGACAACAAGTTCTTTGAAGATGTTTATTTTAAATTGGTACACCATTATCAAAGTTTTTTGTCGGACAGCCGAACCTTTGGCCTCACCTTTAAAGAAGTCTTACTGATCGATTCGACCACGATCCGGTTATTCAGTGATATTCTGAAAGGAGTTGGACGCAATCCCAAGAACGATGGCAAAAAGAAAGGCGGGCTAAAGGTTCATATGCTCATTGATGCAGTACAATCGGTTGGACGGTTTATTAAAATAACCGAAGCCAAAGTACACGACAAAAACTTTTTGAAGGAACTGGAACTGATCTCGTACAGTATGGTTGTTTTCGACCGGGCCTATAACTATTACCATCAGTTTGCCTTGTGGACAAGTAAATCGGTCTTTTTTGTTACCCGGATCAAGAAAAATGCCCTTTATACGGTCATTGAAGTGTTGCAGGAACATCAAAAACAGAAAGGAAAAGCAATGGTACTTCGGGAGGAAATCATAGAAATTGAGTACTCTCCTGAAGATGAAAATGGCAAAAAACAAACAAAGCAGAAGAAAACCCTTCGCCTGAAAAAAGTATGCTATCAGGATGAAAAGAACCGGTATTATGAGTTTATCACCAATAGCATGGATAGTACGGCCGAAGAAATAGCGTTCTTATACAAAAAACGGTGGGGCATCGAGCTGCTGTTCAAAAAAATGAAACAGAACTTTCAGCTTCATTACTTTTACGGGGAAAACGAGAATGCCATTCGCACACAGGTTTGGTGCACCTTAATTGCACAATTGCTAATGACAGTGATTCAAAAGATGGCCCAAACAAAAAAAGCATTTTCAGTTGTGGCTTCGTTAGTTCGCATACATCTGATTAGTTTGCTTGATGTATTTGAATTGCTTCGAAGTACTAACCGAGAATACTTGAAACAAAGAGGGTCACCAATATCAAATATGCAAACCAGTCTTGCTTTTTAGCAGGGGGTGACTTTTGAAATAGAAATAATAACAATTGATTATCATGCAATTAAAGATCAAAAATCTCAAATCTGCATGTTAGTCGGATAATAGTGTAAAAAAATATGAAGTGCTTTTCTAATTTTTCAGAATCCATAGTTTTGGACTTTTAATGGATGCCTTTTAATTCCTTGAGTGGACAAGGGAGACCCAGACAAAATATTGAACTCAAACTTAAAACATACAAGGTATATTTTAAGATAATATATTAGCCATTTTTGTCATTTTTAATTATATTTGGATAATATTTTATCCAAATATAATGTACTCCCTAGAACCAACCCCATTGGAAGTAAGTAAAGCCTTGGCTGAAAGGCATCGCACTTTACGAAAGCAGTTAAAAATGTCGCAGGAGGAAATGGCCGAACGTTCGGGTGTATCCCTGGGCAGTTTAAAGCGCTTTGAAAACACCGGGAAAATATCGATGGATTCTCTGCTGAAACTGATGCACCTTCTGGGACGGTTAAATGAATTTGACAACCTCTTACTTCCAAAGGAAAGCCTCGACGACGTTAAGAAACTATTTACAGAATAAGCAATTACCCATGACCGGTATCAATAAATTATTCGTATCGCTTCTCCTAGGAGGAAATAGCTTTGAAGTTGGGGAACTGGTGCTTTCCGACCAAAAGATCTATTTCAGATACAATTCCGATTTTCTGAAAGCCGGGCTTAATCTTTCGCCTATAAAACTCCCCTTTTCAGCTGATATAGTAAGTGCCGATAAACAACCATTTGACGGGTTGTTTGGTGTATTCAACGATTCATTGCCCGACGGCTGGGGCAGGCTTTTGCTTGATCGCACCTTGTCTGCCAAAGAGATTGACATTGCAAAGATAACTCCACTGGACAGGCTCGCGTATGTCGGATCACGGGGAATTGGGGCTCTTGTTTACAGACCGGAAATCAAACCGGAAAAGACAACGGACCCTATTCCCGAACTGGACATTATTGCCGCTGAAATGAACCACATACTTCAGGGTACGAGCTCTGAGATTATCGAGGAACTGTTTATCCTCGGAGGCTCTTCCGGCGGTGCCAGGCCAAAGATTTTTGCCACATACAATCCATTGACCAACGACCTGATACATGGGTTGGACAACATACCGGAAGGCTATGACGAATGGATCATCAAATTCCCGTCTTCTTCGGATAACAGGGAGATTGCCACTATTGAATTTGCCTATCACAAAATGGCCCTTCTTGCAGGCATTGAAATGAGCGAATGCCGTCTTTTCAAGGGAAAATCAGGACAGGTATATTTTGGGACAAAGCGGTTCGACCGGGTAGCGGGTAAACGTCTGCATACACACACCGCATCCGGCCTTATGCACGACAACTTCAGGATGAGTACGATGGATTACGGACATCTGATGGATTGCGCTTTCAGGTTGGAAAAGCATGTGAAAGTTTATGAAAAAGTTTTCAGGCTGGCAGCTTTCAATGTGTATTCCCATAATCGGGATGATCACAGCAAGAACTTCTCGTTCCTGATGAACGAACAAGGGGAATGGCAGTTTGCCCCGGCCTATGACCTGACCTTTTCATACTCCGGCTATGGGTTTCACAGTACCATGATAGCCGGGGAAAGTAAAAATCCGGGACGAAAAGAACTTATGAAACTGGCCACACATTTCGGATTGAAAAATGCAGGGTCCATCATCGAAGAGGTTCAGGAGGCCATAAGCCAATGGGGAGCAATTGCCAGTGAACAGGGCATTACCAAAGAAACAAGAAATACGATTCAGTCAGCAATGGATAAGATCAGGGATTAAGGGTTTTCGCTTGCTTAGTTTTGTCCTTCGAATCCCTATCAAAAGCCACCAGATTAAGCTTCTCTTTTTTTTATGGTGATATATCTGCCGATGCTGTCTGGGATAATAGCAATGAATGTTTTAATGATGCAACTGGTTGTTTAATTCATTCATTAATATTGCATTTGCAGAATATAAGAGTAATAGCACAACGGAACATAAGAGTAATTGTACTGCATGAGGAAATGCAGATGAAAGTGATGATGTTATAATTATTGGTGTCATAATTAAAGCTACGCCATGGATATCACTGATTTTACAAATTTTATCGGTTCTTTAATAATCAAAAACTGATTGGATCCCGATGCGCGATAAATTAATTAAGTTTCATTTTGAAAGATATGATCGGAACGAAAGATAGATGACTTAGCAGTTTTTACACAAATAGTTGATTATTTTTCGATTATCTGTGCAGAATTAACTGAAATTTTGAAAAAAGTTTCCATAAAAAATGCTTTTTTTTAAACCATCCAGCCCTTTTCAGAAGTATTTGAGGGCAGGTTTGTTCTTTCACCAAAATCCCGGATTAGTATCATTGAGTAAAAGTTTTTATGATCGACTTCAAACAAACTATATTTCCATAATGCACTATTTTTGCTGCAAAACAGAAACAAAACAATTGAGTTTCTATAATCTTAACAAAAAGTCTGGACTATAACAAGATGTCAAAGTTATACAGGCTATCTTTTAATTTCAGTGCCCATGCACAAACATATTCTCATTTTTTTTGCTCGTTATCAACAGCAAATGATAATATACATATCTGATGATAATATGGAATCCGGTCAGTCAGATATCCGCAACAAAACACTTTGAAGCAGTCGGTTATATTCTATAAATTGGCAGCAAACTAAAAATAGCGCCAAAATTTTGATGATAATTATAAAAGATAGCCTTTCACTTTGTCCAGTTTATTACGTAAAAAACTGGACAAATATATCTTTGTGTGGAAAAACAAAGCGAATTGAATCACACTGAAAACGAAACAAATACATCAAGATAATATTCTATTTGATCAGATTCACCTAAAGGAATTTTATAAATGAGGTGGCAAAATTCACAAACATGGATTACTACACGACTTCGGTTAATTGGCAAGGCTTTTTAAGTATCTATAAAACCTTTACATAAAGAAGGTATCTCTTAGTATCATTATGCAAATATTATCACTTTTCAATACTTTTTGTATAAAACAACTAAAAAATAAAGGGTTGACTTTTCAAGATAAGTTCTGATGAATTTTATCAGTTCAGAAAAATACATATACACATGAATTTTGATTTTCATTCAGGGTTCATATTTCATTTGCGATTTACTACTCATTTCGTAGTAAATTACAAATGATGGAAAAATATCACTGGTGTCTATTAAAAAATGTTAATTCAATTAGAAGTCCAAATGCAGTTGGCAATCGCTATCATCATAGGCCTTATTTTCCCTCGGAGCCAAGAGTTCTTGAATGGGATCCTTGACCAGCAGGGAATTACCAAGGATACGCATGACCTCCACAACAGGTCTGCCCAGTTTGAGGTCGTGTTCAATAATAGCGACAAGACAGTACGTGATGATGGCGACATGTATCTGTATGCGGACCGCATTCTCGGATTCTCCCCAAAAGGATTTGACACGGAGATGCTGCTTGATCCATTTGAAAAACAGCTCCACCTGCCATCTGTAACGGTAAAGAAGAGCAATTTCATTTGCTTTGAGGTAGAAGTTGTTGGTGTAGTAGGTGAAGGCCCTTCCAAGGTCAGGGGCATAGAATACGATGCGTCTGAGCGAAACCGGATAGTTTCCACTGTTTCGCTTTCCTGTAAACCTAACCGTTTGGTCCCGCAGGACATTGTCATCTCCTTCAAGCATGTCATCTCCTTCCGTAATTTCATAATCAGGGCGGGACTTCTCCCGTATGATGAAGAAAGCTCCGGCCAGCTCAATTGCGTAGAGTCTGGAGAGATCAAAGTAGCCTCTATCAAACACATAGCAAGCGTGCCGTTCGTATGTAAACCAGTCCATAGACTTGGTGTCATGCACATTTGCATGGCTGATTCTGTAGAAGACCGGTATTTCAGTGGCAATATCAATCTGGGTATGAATCTTGATGCCAGACTTTGTGCTCCTAAACTTTGCCCATCTAAAGACCGACATGCACAGGTCGATGGTAGTGGAATCAATGGCATAGAACCTTCCGTGGAGTTCAAACTCTTTGGTGATACGTTTGGCCTGGGCAATAGACACAATGTAAAAGGCAAACTTCTCAAAGATCCCATGGTCTCTAAGGCTGTTTGCTTTGGAAAGAACGCTTCTGTTGATGGGAACCTTTCCAAACCCGAGGTGAAAAGATCTTTTGGCATGAGCAATAGTGACATCTGTGAGTTCTCTAAGACTATGGCAGCCTATGAGCTGGCCGTACATGATAACCAGCATATGGCTCCAGTAGGATGGTGCCATTCTGACTGTCCTGTCTTTGTGTTTTATTACCAGTCGTTCGAAGTAACGTTTCGGGAGAAACTCCACAATCTGTGCGAAAACATATTTGCCAACGTTCATACTTGTTCCAATTTGTACCTGAGTACAAAGGAACAAATTTCAAAAGGGCGACAAGGTTTTGAAAAGCTAGCATGCTGTGCATAAAACAGATATGAGGCATTTTAACAAAAATTAATAGACACTAGTGGAAAAATATTATGAATTAACTGTGGCATAATTTGATTTTTAAATGAAATACCAAGTCTGATATTCACGACCAAAAAAAAGAGGCGTTTCGCCCATAGAGCATCAATATTATGATAATAAATATACGAAAGGGCATGATCCTCCCCATTCTTAAATTCTTCCCATATATATTTATCTTCTTTCATAAGTAAAATGCAGGCTTCAAATGTAAATATAACTGTTTTAATAATAATCAAGCTTAGAACAAAAAGCAGGACTTGGCTAAATGAGCACGTTATCTTCCCTTTTTTCATTTAGGATAGCATTCAATTTTTCATATCTACTGATATTTTTGAATCCACAATACAGGTATGAATCAGTCCAATTATATTGATACGCCACTGAATCAAGAAATAAACCATTCATACATATAGCATCAATCGCATATAAAATAATTAGATCAAAGAATGTATATCTATATCTAAATACGATATAAATATACATTCTTTTTCAATATTTTGTAATGATTTTTTATTATTTATATTGGGATTTGTTATTATTGACTATCAAAATATAATGTTTATTACTATTGTAATGCAACATATCACATATGAATCGAATTAAACTAGTGCTTAAAGATCAGGGAAGAACCCAGACATGGTTGGCTGAGAAGATAGAAAAAAGTTATGTAGTTGTTACCAAATATTGTAATAATCATACACAACCTTCCTTGCCAGTACTCAAGAAGATCGCAGATGTTTTGGATATTGATATCCGTGAACTGTTGATTCCTACAAAAAAAGAAAAATAGTTTGAAGAATATTCTGATTAAAGCAATATTTCACATTCGTATTCAGGAATGAACTATCTATTAATGATCTCATTTATACAATTCTTTAACCACAATTTTTAAACATTCAACCTTGAAACAGGAATACGTTGCTCTAAATTCATGCAACCTTTTTGCTCAGATCAAATAAATATTTCGTATTTTTACACTACCAAACGACCAAAATACCACCAAAATTAAGGTGAGTAAAACGGTGAGTCAGACTGAGATTGTTCATTGCATACACATTGATAATAAACGACTTAAGGAGTAGGTTCAGGCTCCTGACAGGACAACAAAATGACGATTCAAAAAACTGCAAAAGCACTTAAAACCTTGATTTTAAGTGATTTTTCGTCTAAATGCGCTTCCTGATCCAATATTTTTCAGCGAACTCAACGTTTCAACTGGTGGACTCCAAGATCTACCGGCCCATCAACCGGCAACGGGTTGCCAAAGTAATCCGATGCCGGAGCGCCTGGTTCGGGGAAGACAGTCCCCCGGTTTATTGCCGGTGAAACGGCATTGATTTGGTAGCCATCCGGTCCGTTTCCAACTTTTAGGAAAAGCGGATCTTCATACACCGGGTTCTCCGAAACCGGCCAGTTGATGGTGGCATTCCCGTAACAGAGGTTATTAAAAAAATGATTCCCGGCGCTGTTTCCCAAACTGTATCCGTGATTGCTGCCGTCCAGGTAAAAAATATTGTTGTAATAACAGGTGTTTTCCGGGTTGCCGCCCCAGTCTTTGTGATAGATCATATGTACATCTTCCTGAAAGGGCGATAGGTAAAAGACATTGTTGTGAACGAAGGTGTTGGTTGCATTTCCGCCGACCTTAAAGGCATACTTCGATTCGCCGTCCCGCTCCGTCAGTCCTTCGCGTTCAAAAATGTTATACCTGACAATCGTGCGGTCATTAAATCCCCCGTAATTTTCGGGTCCGCCGGTTACAAGCATGCCAAAATCATTACCGTGTAAATAGTTGTATTGAATGATCGTGTTCTTTGTCCGGTAATCGCTGTCTATCCCTCCGGCGTCAGCGTCGTTCCGGTTTTTTTTTGTGAACCGCGATTCGTTAAATTGCCACACTGCTCCATCGGTATTAAAGTTGAAAGCCGCGTTCCCCGATCCTTTAATCCCGTTTTGGTGAAACAGATTGTGTTCCATCAGCGGGTTTTTGGCTACGCGGACAATCAGCGCGTTGGCGCCGGCCCGTTCAAATACATTGTTTCGGATGACGATGTTTAACGAGGGCGTCCAGTTTTCGTTCGTTGCAAGGGTTCGCTTGTCCCAGGAGCTGACATTCGACAATCCCGTACGGTCGACATCGTGTATGCGGCAGTTTTCAATCAACAGACCGTTAAAACAGGTTGGCACCCGGCTGCCGGTGATTTCAATAAATATTCCGCCATTATTTTTTGTTTTCTCATCGTTCTGGTTAATAGCGCCGTTCACTCCGTGAACATGAAGGTTGATTAAATGGATCTGGTTCACCTCTCCCAGATCTGTTGCAGTTATCCTCACCCCGGTTTTAGGGCTGTTGCCCGAAATAAGTTGAGGCGGGTTTATTGCCTGAAACCAGTCGGTTACATTCCGGCTTTCCCATTCTTCCAAACTGATCCCATTTTCTTCGGAAGCTGCATAATTGGTGATTTCCAGATCGCGAAGAACGAGATAGGCCGTGTTTTTTAAATGAACGGCATTTGCCACCCCCTGCCCGTGGATTGCAGGCTGCGGCCCTTCTCCGTATCGCCCGATTGTAACGGGCCTCCCGGCTTCCCCCGAGCCCGAAGGCTGCAAGCTTCCATACCAGTTTTGACCGGCCTTAAACAAGACTTGTGCTCCTGCACCAAACGTCTGTTTGTTGATGTGTTCGAGTGTTTTCCATGCAGTTGAGACTGACAGTCCGGAATGATTGTCATCGCCGTTTTCTGCATCCACATAGTAGGTACCGGTAAGTATGGCAGCGGGCAAGGCTTTGTCATCATTCGGGATAACAGGTAAGCCGGGCACCTGAGATGATGAGGAGCAGGCGGTAAAACCGGTCATGATCATGATGCAAAATACCGGCAGTTTGAATTTACCGCATGTCAGAATCAGTTGTTTCATCGATCAGTTTGTTGGGCGTCAAAATGTTTGATTAAATCATATACCTGAAGGTTGAATTCCGTCATCTTATCGACTGCATCCTGCCACACTTCGTACTCATTGTTCACAATACCTTTATTCGCATCGATATTCGACGGGTCAACACCTTTGGCTGTCGGGTCGTTGTCCTGGTATTTGAAATAATGCCAGCCCACACAATTGCCCGATTCCAGCAAGGCCAGGTTAAAGTTTTGATAAAACAATCCCCTGTCGCGTTGGGTGTGGACAATCCATCCGGCTCCGCTTTGATTAGGCATACCCGAGTCTTCACCTTTGGTATAATATTCGGTAATCAGGAAGGGTCTTCCGGTCCATTCGGTATAATTTTTCATATGCGTGGCATCCGGGGTCCAGTAGTTATAATAATTCACCGAGATGAGATCCAGGTATTTTCCCGCAGTGGCCATAAAACGTTGATTATTTCGTTCGCTGCCATAAAACCGTGTGCCCAGGTACATGTGATTCGGGTCGTACTTTCTGATCGCCGCCGATACGATGGAGAAATACCGGTCTGCCACATGTGCAAGAAATTCTTCGCGATGCTGATCGGTTATTTCGTCTTTAGCAATCCCTTTTGATTTTAACCAGTTTTTTGCACCGTGATGCCCGGCTTCACTTTCGGGAAGCGACAGGAAATCGTCGATAGCCGATAGTCGAAAAGGCATTTCATTGTCGGAAAAATGACCGAACAGGTTCGGATCGTCTTTGGTGGCCAACAATTGACCGGCATGCCTGTCGCAAAACTGTTCAAATTTAGGATCAAACACAAAGATGGCCTCGTTGGGATAACCGGTATGACCGGGTTTTTGATAGGTTCCCCCCCGTTCGCGGCCGTAAGCCGACATGAAATTCCAGTTAATGGTGTAAGCAAATGGTTCGTCAGCCTGTTTGTTCGCTTTGATGATTGCCGGATGATCGGACCACGAGCCGGCACAGTTAAAGCCCAACTGACGCAAAAGATTGATGGTGCTGTCCATCCAGTTTTCATTTGATCCAAACCTGCGTTGCAGCGCCTCCTGATTCCGTTCAGACCGGCCCCTGCTAATGCTGTTCAGCCCGATGTTGATGTACAAACAGCCTTCGGGATCAACAGCCCACCAGCGATGGCCAATCTTCCTGACATGAAAAAAACCGGTGGAATCAACGCGTTGCTCCATCCAGCCGCCGTACTGGCTTAACCTTGGCGTTGTTGTTGGCGCTGTATATGAAAGCAGATTTTCTATAGTCCGCGTTTCAAACGGTTCGTAAGCGTTATAGCTGCGTGAACCATCGGGGTGATATATTTTTCGTTGCGCCTCAACAATCAGGTATTCCTGATTTTTTTGCGTTGGCGCGGATGGCCGGCACGCTGCAACCAGGATTGTCGCAACAATCAATAACAAACAAGCAAATTTGTTTTTCATAACGCTTCAAATATTTTTAGTTAGCTTGGTAAACGCGCACATAATCGACCTCAAAAATATGAGGGAATAAGCTGTCGTCGATGCCTTGTTTTCCACCGAGTCCGCCTCCGATGGCCAGGTTCAGAATTAAATGAAACCGGCGGTCGAAAGGCCAGGCGGCTGATCCGTCAAATTCATTCCGAAAGGTAAAATAGTGCTCATCGTCCACATAACTGCGGATCTCCTGTTCGTCCCATTCCATACTGTAAACATGAAATTGGGTGGTTGCCGTTGGCAAATACGTTTTTTTGCCTGCCTGGGTCTTTTTAACATGGTTGTATTTGCCGGTATGGACGGTTGAAAAAACAGAATCGGGCATAAAACCAACATGCTCCATCATGTCGATTTCTCCGCTGTGCGGCCATTTTCCGTACTCGCCGTCGGTTGACAACATCCAGATGGCCGGCCAGGTGCCCCTGCCTGACGGAAGCTTTGCACGAACTTCAACCCGGCCGTACTTCCAGTCGCCTTTTTCTTTGGTTGTTAATCTGCCCGAGGAATAATTTTTTCCAAAGGTGGGTTCTTTCCGGGCGATAATTTTCAGGGTGCCGTTACTTACCCAAGTGTTTTCGGGCCGGGCCACCGGGTACCATTGTGCTTCATTATTTCCCCAGCCATAGGTATTTCCGCGAGTGTCGTAATTCCATTTGGTTGAATCAGGCAGGCCTTCATAATTAAATTCTTCCGACCATAGTAGCGTCCACTGCTTGTTTTGTCCGAAACCGTGTTGCCCACAAACCAAGAGCATTAATAAAATAATGTTTATCTGATATCTTTTCATCGAAGTATTTGTATTAAAAATCAGAGGATTTAAGAACCCCGCTAACACGAATACGAAGTCAAACTTACGCCGGGGGCCATAACTAAAAATTGTATGCAAATGGTAATTTAACATGAACTGCCGCCGGGAACAAATCCCGGTCAACAGCCCATGTGTTCCTTCCTTTTACACATTCCATTTCAAGCCACAAACCTTAATATCCCGGGTTCTGCGGAAAATTCTCGGCGCCCATCGCGTCAATCTGATCCTGCGGGATCGGCCAGTTCACGTGAAAAGGTTTCACATTGAAACGAACCAGCACATCGTTATCGGCGCCGTTAAAATCATAATAATAATGCGGATTGGGTTTAAATTTGGGATCTCTGCCGTCGGAAATGCCATAAGTTGCCGCATTGTACGGAACCGAAGCTGCCGGGAACTTGGTAAAATCTCCCGCGTAGCTTTTCATCTGGTCGAACCAGATGCCATTTCTTTTCAAAAAGTCCCAGCGACGACCTTCGAATGCCAATTCGCGCGCATGTTCATCCCGGATCAGTTCAAAGGTGATTTCACCGGTTTCTTCATCATTCCCGGCACGGGTCCAGGTTCGGTTGTAATAATCGCGTGCTTTTGGTTGGTTGTCCAGGTGCATATAGGCCTCGGCTCCCAGCAGGTAAGTTTCGGCCAAACGGAAAACCATCAAATCCTTAAAGCTGGCGCTCGCTCCATCGGCATCGAGCGGTTTTGACCAGATATCCGCCATTTTCAACGAAGATGGTAACAGCGCCCGGCGATCAATTTTTGACCCGGTTGCCGTAAAAACATCACGCCCGTGCAGGCTGTCTCCGATCTGCACTTTATAAGGAGCTCCGGAAAAATTTGTCGTTGAATTAACCGTCACACCGTTAACCACAACGGGTTGAGAAACCGGGATCGTGATCAGTTTCTCCGAATTCTGATAGGAGTAATGAATTTTGTAATATGCGTTAAGCCGTTTATCATTTTTCGGATAAAGCGAGATCAGGTAGCTGTTCGGGTATGCCAGCCCCCACTGTCTTCCCAGGTTTTCCTCATGGTACCTTACCAGTTGTCCGTTAACCATCCGCTGTGTATACGATTGCTCAGCAATAATATTCACATATTGTGAGCCTACCCGGTGACCTGTCCCCCCACCACGTTCATTGGAAAATTTAATGGCCCACAAGGTCTCCGGGGATTGTAAATCGGATTTATTGAAAATATTAGCCGGATCGGGCACCAGCGAGAGATTAAAGTTACCATTTTCATCGATGGCATCTACGTTGTCGGCCACCGTTGACCAGTCTTTTGCCCAGGCAGCTACCAGGGCTTTCAGGTGGTGGGCTGTGGCTTTGGTCACACGACCGGTCATGCCGTTTTCAGGCGTGTTGGGCAGCGAAGCGATCGCCCGATCCAAATCGGCATACATCAACTGAAAAACAGCGGCGCTGTCGGCCGGCGTGTAAACCAATTCATCCAGGTTTTCTTTGGTAACAGGCTCTGTTGTCAAATACAAGTTCGAAAATCGGGAATACAGCCCGTAATAACAATAGGCCCTCCAGAAACTTGCCTCGGCAACCAGGCTTTTTGTTTCGTCCCCCAGTTTGTTTCCATGAAAGATCACTTCATTGGCCCGGCCAATTAGGTAATATTTATGAGTCCAATACGGGCTGTACAACAATCCCCTGATGTTGGAGGTAGGGCCGGGGGACGTGTAGCGGCTCAAGTTAGCATCATCTCCGGTTGTAAAAACAACCAGATCGGTTGTTCGTTCTCCGTAAAGATACGCGGCAAGAAACCCGTTTGCATTTCCTTTTTTTACAATCCCTTGCTCATAAGCATAAAAGGCCAGCACCATCTTCTCGAGGCCTTCTTTTGTTTCAAACAAGGTGCTTGATGTAAAGTTCGTCTCCGATTCTTCCATCAGAAAATCGTCGCATCCATAAAAGGACATTGTGATGAGAATGCCCAAAATATATATCATGTAATTTTTCATATCAATATTGATTTATGTTGTTATGAACCATTCCCATTCCTTAAAATGTCAGGTTTGCCCCAAAAGTAAACGTACGCGCTTCCGGGTAAATACCGGGAGCGGTTTCCGGACTGTACGATTTAAATTTGGTTGAGGTAAACAAATTAGTCCCGGTCATATAAAACCGAACCTTCTCAATAAAAATCTGAGAGGTTAATGATTTTGGGAGCGTATACCCCAGGGTTGTCGTACGTAACCTGAAGTAGGATGCATCCTGTATGCCTAAGAGGTTGAAATAAGGTACCGCTGCTGTAAACTGCGGACGAGGCGCTTCGTTTGATTGGTTATCAGGCGTCCAGTAATTCACTTTCATTCCGTTCAGTTTTCCGTTCAAACTACCGCCCGAATCAAAAAGATACAGGTAGTTATTGTTCTTTTTTACGCCCTGAACGGTATAAAATTCAAGAGAAAGGTCGAAGCCTTTAAACAGGACATTCATATTAAATGAGCCATACCACTGGGGATCAAGGGTATAAATTTTTCGGTCGTCGGTGGTTATGGCGCCATCGCCGTTGTAGTCTGAAATTTTGATGTTTCCGGGTGTTGGGACTGCATCTCCCGGAAGATAGTCACTCTCGGTGGGCGTTTCGCCTTCCTGCCAGATACCCCCGAAAACAAAATTATAATCGACGTTGATCGGCTCACCGATAAACCACCTGTTGTTGGTATCGTTGATAGGTTTGCCTTCTTCATCCGTCCGTCCGTCAATCCTGACAATCTCGTTTTTCTGGGTCGAAAAACTGGCACCCAGGCTTACAATAAGGTCTTTCTGATCGATGACCCGGCCATCTATGGTGGCTTCCCAACCCCAGCTTTTTGTTTCACCCAGGTTATCCCACATGGTATTGTACCCGGTAATGGACGGGATGGTCCGCTGCAGAAGCAGGTCTTCGGTCCTGGTCCGGTAATGCTCCAGCGAGGCGTTCAGCCGGCCATGGTATGCCGAAAAATCGATGCCTGCATTAAACGAACCGGTGGTTTCCCATTTCAGTCCCAGGTTTTGAAGTTGCGCGGTGGGAAGATATCCGACTGCCAGGCCGTTTCCAAACAAATATTCATAGCTGTCGGAAAGCCCGAGGGTGCGGTAAGCCGGAATAGCCCAGTTACCGACTACGCCGTAACTGACCCTGAACTTTAAATTATCAAGCCAATCGACCTTTTTGAGAAATTGTTCTTCGCTAACCCGCCAGGCAAGAGCAGCAGAAGGGAAGTTGGCCCATTTGTTCTCTTTCCCGAAAACCGAAGCCCCGTCACGCCGGAAAGAGGCGGTAAGCAGGTACCTGTTCATCAGGTTGTAGTGCAAACGGCCGGCAAACGATGCTGCCTTGGTACGTTCGATACTCCGCGTCACTTCAGAAATCTCAGAATCGGCGGCAACGTTCCACTTGAAAATATCAGTCGTTGAATTCAGAAAATCAAACCCGGTATTTTTTTGTACATCTTCCTCCGAACTTTGAATCAGTGTAACCGTTAACTGATGGTTTTTATTGACGATGGGTAGTTCGTAGTTCACCACATGATCGATCAGCCAACTTGAACGGGTAAAATTCCGGATTAAACCTTCACCGGTTGAAGCCGGATAAAGCTTGGTTCTGTAAACACCTCTTTCCCTGTTGTTTGAACGAAGGTTGGCGCTAAGCTTATAGCTAAATCCTTTGAAAGGCTTTATGGTAACCGAAGATGACAGGTTGAGGTATTCATCCTGTTGTTCTTCATCGTAGTTGCGAATTCTCCACAAGGGGTTAATATCCCCCGCGCTGGTCGATTCGCGGATCAGATTCCCGTCGGGATCATACGCCTGTGCCAGCGGTGGGCGGGTGATAAACTGGTTGAAGGTGCCATCGGCGGTTTGTTTGGATGACTTTGTGAACGAAATGTTCGAGCCCAAATCCATCCAGTCGGTAATCACAACATCCGTGTTTAAGCGGAATGTCCCCCGTTCATAACCGGATTTTTCGACAACGCCTTCCTGGTTATAATACCCGAAGCCGGTTGAGAATCTGAATTTCTCCGTTCCTCCTCGAACAGTAACATCATGTTTGTGTTGCAAGGCGTTGCCCAACATCAATTTTTCCCAATCGACATAACGTTTGTTTGTATAAGCTTCGTACATCACGGCATCGTCAAGCACGGCTTCGTAATTGATGTTGTCCGGAGTGCCAATACCGGCCTGCCCGTCGTTATATTTCGCCCAGAACCGCAATTCGAGCCATTCATCGGGTGAATAAAGTGAGAAATTCTTTTTGAATTTCTGAAACCCGGCATAGGAATTAACATCGACCGAAACCTTACCGGCCGCTCCCCGTTTGGTTGAAATTAGAATAACACCGTTAGATGCCCGGGAACCGTAGATGGCCTGAGACGATGCGTCTTTCAGGATTTCGATCGATTCGATGTCGGATGAGTTCAGGTCGTTGATGTGAGGCACAATCATTCCGTCAACCAGGTAAAGCGGATTCTGACTACTGGATAAAGAACGGTTTCCCCGGATGCGGACGGTAGAAGAACCGCCCGGGCTGGGATCGGCTAAGGATACCTGGACGCCGGGCGCTTGTCCCCGGAGCATTTCGGTGACGCTGGCTGTAGGGAATTTATTTAGTGCATCGGCGCTCACCGAAACCACCGAGCCGGTCAAGTCACTTTTTTTCATCGTGCCATATCCAATCGCTACCACTTCTTCAATCCCGATGGTTTCTTCTTCGAGTTCCACATTCACCGTGGTTCTTCCGGCTACGGGAATTTCTTTTGTTTTCATTCCTACAAATGAAAACAGAAGAACCGCATTGCCCGGGACATTCGAAAGCATGTAGCTTCCGTTAAAATCGGTAATGGTACCGGTTGTTGTGCCTTTTACTACGATAGTAACTCCGGGCATTGGCGCACCCGATGCGTCAAGCACCTGACCGCCAATACTTGCCGGCTGTTGTTGATTGATCCGGTTCTGATTAACGACAGGCGTTAAAACAATATGCCTGTCTTTCACCGTTGCGTTCACTTCGTTTTCGCCAAACAGACGTGATAAAATCTGATCAATGCTTTCATTTTGGGAAGAAATGTCAACTTGCCGGTTCACATCGATTAATTCTCCGTTATAGAGAAAATAGATACCACTTTCTTCTTCAATCTGCGATAAAACCTCCCTGATGGTCACATTTTTCATTTCCAGGTTCAGTTTGTTCGTTTGCGAGAATGAGTTGCTTGCGAATGCCTGAAACACACTGATTAATAAAATCAAAAGCGTATTGCGCATAATTGTGAATTTTTTACGATGCTTTGCCAGGGCAAAACATACCCGATTCATGCTTTTTTTCATAAATTTGACTGTTTTTTAGTAAAACATTTACCCCTTAGGGTGAATACAAAGGGAGAAGTGTTGGAGCACTTTTCCCTTTTCATTTTTCACTGTTTAGTTCATTTTATTGATTCGAATTATTGATTTCTCTGCTTTTCCGGTTACTGCATCTATTTTACCGGGAACGTAGGTAATTTTAATCGGCGAACTTATTTCAAGTAATTCCAACACCCGGTGTAACGGTTCATTTTCGAATACCGTGGTAAACTTATACTTGTTCAGTTCCTGGTCGGTCACCTGCACGTCCACTCCGTACCAGCGTTCCAGATTCCTGGCCATCTCTTCCATAGGCGTATTATCCAGGATGAGAATATTCCGGTGCCAGGCGATGTATTTTTCGGCATCCACCAGTTTTAACGAAGATACCTGTGCCGTTTTATCGTATTTCCATTGTTGGTTGGGGCTTAGCCGGACAGTTTCACGGTCAGCGCCTGCCACATCGTTTTGCAGCTCAATGCTTCCTTCTTTCAGTACGATTTCCAAATGTTCTTCGTCGGGAAAGGCTTTTACATTAAATTGTGTGCCAAGAACCCGGACGGTGATGTTGTTAAATTTCACATCCATCGGAGCCTCCGGATTTTTAGCTACATCAAAAAAAGCTTCGCCGGTGAGCTCCAGTTCGCGGGTAGCCCGGACAAAAGGGATCGCATACCGGATACGGCTTTCGGCGTTCAACCACACATCCGTTCCGTCGGGCAACTGAACCTTACTCCTGATTCCCGGCGGACTGGACACTTCGTAATAACTTAACGACTCGGTTCCCGGGTCCGATGATTTTTTGCTAAGACTCCATATCGTTACCATAAGAAGCGGGAGGATCAGGATGGCGGCGATCCGGCCAAATTGGGCGTAAAACGCCTGTATTTTATGGCGGCGATTGATCTTCACATGAAGAATGGAATAGGCGGCATCGGTATCAACCGATTTCATTTCCGAAATCAACAGGCCGGCTTCGATAAGCTGATCAGTGTTTGTCTGATTTTTCTTCCCTTCCAGAAACTGATCAAACGTTTCGGTGGCATTCTCAGGTATGTTTTTATCTTTTCTCAAGGCTCATGCTCATTTTTATCATTGTCTCGTATACGTCTAAAGAAAACAAGCGTTTTGGTTTGCTTTCGTAAATAATACAGATGAGCTACGGCGCACACGTAGTCGGAAAGTCATTTTTTAGAAAAAAAGATCGAAGAGGAATAACAAGACCAGGTAATCTTTCAACTCGTGCTTCAATATTTTTAACGCATGGCTGATTTGGGTTTCAACCGTTCTTTTTGAAATCTCCAGCTTCCCGGCAATTTCATCATTTTTCAATTCGTTTATCCGGCTGAGAATAAAAATTTCTTTGGTCCGCGGAGGTAATTTATCAAAAGCCTGATTGATTCTTTTCTGAAGTTCGCTGCTCACAAAGATATCCGGTTCAAAAGTCAGGTTGTTCTTTATTATTTCCCTGAATTCATCGATCTTTCGGGCCTCTGTTTTTTTACGTTCCAGAAAGTTCAGCCCCCGGTTTCGTACCGAAGTAAACAAATAAGGTTTTAACGACAAGGAGCCTTTTATTTGATTTTTTTGTTTCCAGATTCTGAAGAACAAATCCTGAACAATTTCTTCTGCCTCATCCCGGTTTTGCGTTATCTGAGCGGTGAAGATTACCAGCCCCGGATAATAATGCCTGAAAATTAATTCAAAAGCGGTTTGATCTCCGGCAATTAAACGGTCAATCAATATTTTTTCGGAAATGCCTTGAATAATCTGCATGGCCCAAAATTAATGAAAAACCTGTTACTTTTTGGTCCCGAATTTTGGATCGATTTTCAAAAAGTTTACGATCACAAAGCCGGGAATCGTGCAAATCATCACCCAAATGAAAAAGTTTTGGTAACCCACCATTTCCTGTATCCAGCCGCTGATCATTCCCGGAAGCATCATGCCCAGGGCCATGAAACCGGTACAAAGCGCATAGTGGGCGGTTTTGTGTTTTCCGTCCGACAGGTAAATCATGTACAGCATATAGGCCGTAAAGCCAAAACCATAGCCAAATTGTTCAATCACCACCGATGTGGTGATGATACTGAGCTGTTGCGGCTGGGCAAAGGCCAGGAACACGTACACCAGGTTGGGCAGGTTCATGGCCAGCACCATGGGCCACAGCCATCGTTTGATCCCGTGAAGCGATACCGCAATTCCCCCGAGGATTCCCCCCAGCATGAGCGCGATAATCCCGGCGGTTCCGTATACAAAACCAATGTTTCCGGTACTTAGCCCAAGACCGCCTTTCTCCGGCTCATCCAGCAAAAACGGAGAAGCCAGTTTAACCAGTTGTGCTTCGCCCAGGCGGAAAACCAAAATAAACACCAAGGCTACAACAATACCTTCTTTTTTGAAAAAGGAACTAAACGTTTCGACAAAATCGTTCATTACTTCCCGGATGCTTTTATCGCCCCGCTGGTCGTCGGCGGGCGGATGTGGCAGGATGAACAAGTGCCAGAAGAAGAAGGCGACAAAAAATACGGCTAAAACGAAAAAAGTGATGCTCCAGGCCCAGGATGTTTCTTCGGCAATGCTCTCCATGTGCCCGGCCAGAATAACCAGCGGCCCTTGCCCGGCCAGCATGGCCAGGCGGTAAAAGGTATTGCGGATGCCCACAAAAAACGCCTGATCACGCTGTGAAAGTCCCAGCATGTAAAAACCATCGGCAGCAATATCGTGCGTAGCCGAGCTGAAAGCCATCAGCCACAAAAAGGCCAGGCTATATCTGAAAAAGTTGTCTGCCGGCAGGGTGAACGCTACACCGGCCAGTGCGCCGCCCACCGCCAACTGCATGCTGATAATCCAGAAACGCTTGGTGCGCAGGTTATCTACAATCGGGCTCCAAACGGGCTTAATGACCCAGGGCAGATACAGCCAACTGGTGTACAGGGCAATTTCGGTATTCGAAATGTCAAGCCGCTTGTACATGATCACCGAAACGGTCATCACAAAAACATAAGGAAGTCCTTCGGCAAAATAAAGCGAGGGGATCCAGGTCCAGGCATTTCGGGTAGCGGCTTTTTTCATTCGTTTTCGTTTTTAGTATTGTTTTATCAGGCTGGCGCCACTAAAGTAATGGTTTAAGATGGATTCGTAGTCGTAGCCCTTTTCGCCCATCACGGCAGCGCCAATCTGGCAGAGGCCAACGCCATGCCCCCAGCCGGCCCCGGTGAGTACAAATTGTTGCGGAATACCCTGTTGCTCATCCAGGTGATCAATGACAAAAGCCGAACTGTACAGGTGCGATTCAGACAGCGCCCGTCGTATTTCCAGCTCTTTGCCAATTGTCATCGTTCGTTTCGTGCCGGTAATTTTCAGTTTGATCAGACGGGCTGAGTATCCCCGTTCAACTGGTTCGAGCCGGATGATTCGTCCAAAGTCGATCCCTGTTTTTTTATGGATAAGCGCCGACAGTTCGTCCTGGGTATAAGTCACCTTCCAACGGTAAAAATCAGCCGTTTTCTGATCAAAGTCGGGCAGCACCTGCGCCAGCACCTGCTTATCGGCGGTGTTGCAAAAAGCGGGCGGACTGGTACGGATCCAGGTTTCCGCTTCGCTTTCGAGGCGCAGGTTGGCGCCGGTACCGGCAAGCTGTTCCGAATCCGTAATACTGGTCAGGTAACTGTGAAAAACAGGCTCCCATACCTGCTCAAAATTTTCGGACATACCGCCGCAGCATTTCGAAAAGCGGGCATCGCAAATGTGCCCGTCGGCAAACAGCACTTCGCCAAAAGTCGCTTCGATGGCCGCATTGGCCTTGTTGCTGATGATTTTGGTGATGCCTTGGTAACGCTGGCAGTGGTCGTCGGCACACACGTCAAACAGGCGGTGGTCTTCGCGGTCGTACCAGCGGATCAGTTCGCGTTCGCTTTGTTGGGTGGTTTGGTAAACCTGCTGCCCGGTTTTCAGTTTTTTGCTTTTCCCGATTTGGGCCAACAGCCAGCTGCGCGAAATTACGGCGTGCGCTTTCAACAACTCGGGAGAGCTGGTGGCGCTCATCTCCGACGAAATCACCGAACGCAGGTATTCTTCGAGCGGCACCACGTTGATCGCCCAAAGTTTTCCTTTTTCGGCAATCAATTTCAGGTTCCCGCGAAACTGCTGGTCCTGTTTCTGCTCCCAGTGAAAATCGATACCTATGGTAACTCCTTTTAAAATAAAGGAATCAGCATCTGCCTTTGACTGAAAGTAAAATTCGTTGGCCCGAACCGGTTCTCCTTGCCGGGATTGAAGCCGAATCCCGTCTCCGTCAATCACTGCCTTAAAACAGGGGCCGGCAGGCTGATTCCCGGATGTATAATGACCTTTGAGCTCAAAGTTGATTTCCGTCGCTGACATCACACCTACCTGTATTTCGGGTTGTCCCGGCCTGTTCAGATGCGTGTCGTTGCCAAACGGTTCACCGCCTGTTTCTGTTTTCGTTGCACCGGCGTCCGGCGCTGCTGTTTTTCCCATTTTATAACGTCCGATTAGGCTGATTTTCAGTTGTTCAAAATCTTCGTCATTGATGCTGACTTGCCGGTAAATGTCTTCCAGATCATCTTTTGTCAGTTTATCAAAATCTTCCTTTCGGGGAAGAATGACTAATCCGGCCATTTCAACCGAGGCGGGACTCATCAGGATTTGAGCGTTTCCTTCGTCAAAAAACTGCCGGGGCCGCTGTCGGTCGCGCGGGAAGAGCAAAGCCTGCCATTGTCCGTTTTCAAAATTAACCAGCAGGTTAAGCATGGGCTCGCCTTCTTGTCTGCGTTCTTTCAGCACATCCAGCGTGGTTCGGAGATGTTGCTGCAGGTTGGCGGAAGAGGTGGATGCGTAGACCAGAACATTCCGAAGAAACCCCGTCCCAATGGCATAAATGCTCGTCGTCTGATCATGAAATAACAATTCGCCCGGTTTTTCGGCCAGTGTTTTCAGTTCGCTGCAGGCAGGGATGAATTGTTTGCTTCCGGCCTGAAAATGGAAATGATCGGGTGCAGAAGCGCCGCATTGGGGGCCGTTGTAAAACACGGTGAAGCCGGGCAAAGCCTGGCTGAGTTCCAGCATGTCGGCCAAATAAGGTTCAATCTCTTGCGGCAAGTGCTTATTGAGCGGAATGGTCAGGTGCTCCGGAAAAATCGGGTAAGGGTTTAGCAGAATGGTGTATTTCCCCATAAAATCGAGCCCCGCTTGTTCTTTCGGACGATTCGGACCGCACAGGAAACATGCCCGTTGCTGAATGGATTGTATATCGGTTTTGGCCGCCGAAGAGCGAATCCGCCCGGGATTAAACTGGGTATCGATGCGGAAATCACCGAAATCAAACGTACGCGATTCCACCTTTTCCAGTCCGGCATAGTTTGTTTTGGCCAGTTCCCAATCCTGCTTTTGCTGTTGAATGAGTTCGGTTACTTTTATCTCTAAGCGTTTATCGGTCATGTTGCTCTTCCGGCTTAACGGTTAATTCCCTCTTTTGTTTTTGCTAACCTGTTGTTGCATCCTTGCCTTTAGCTCAAAGGTACGCAGGCTGTCTTTATAGGCGTTATGTATATTTTGTTTTGTTATGTCGAGCGAAGCGTCGGAATTATCTTCCCAGCGGCGGCAGCGGTAAATGGCTTCGTAAATCCGGCCGATTTTCCAGATGCGCGAAATGGCCAGTCCTACGCCATAATCTTCGCCATAGCTGGTATTCGGAATGCGGATATCGCGGAGAACAGGCGTATAGAATGCCCTCGGCGCCCCCAACCCGTTGATGCGCAAGGCATTGTTCGGCCCGTTGTCAGGAGTCCACTCTTTATGGTCAATCAGGCCGGGCGGAATTTCTTCAAGGACAAAATTGCACATTTGGTAAGAGCCGATGACCATCGCACATTTTTCCTCATAAAATTTATCAACCACCTTTTGCAAGGTATTTTCATCAAAATACAAATCATCACTGTCCAGTTGAACGGCAAAACGTCCGCAGTTTTCATGAAAAACCGCTTCGTTCCAGCAGCCGCCGATTCCCAGGTCAGTCCGTTCGGGAATCAGGTGGATCAGCCGGTCGTCCTCATACTGTTGCAAAGCTTCGGTGGTTCCGTCGGTCGAATGGTTATCCACCACAATCAGGTTAAAGGGGAATGTTGTTTTCTGAGTCAAGACCGAATCAACAGCGTCGCGGATGGTTTTGATGCGGTTGCGCACCGGAATAACCACCGAGGCTTCTACCGGAAATTCTCCGGCGAATTCCGCTTCTTTAAAATCGGGCCTAAGAAAAGCGCCGATCTTTTGAAGGTGAATGGTGCAGGCCTGTTCCATTTCAATTTGCCGGTCGCGGGCATTGGCGCTCACATAATCAAATTGCTTTTCGCCTGATTTGCGGATATCGGTTTCGGCCATCGTGAACAGGAACTCCGGGATGCGGACGATCTCTCCCATCCGGGAGGCCAGCAGGCGCAAGGCATAATAACCGGCATAGTTCCAATTGGCAAACACGGCTGTTTTGTAAGTTGTTAACACCTCTCTTCGGAAAAGCTGAACCGGCCCGAAGTTAAAATCGTCGCGCAGGCTTCCCAACTGGTAGTCAATCACCGGATGATTGTTGCGGATGCCTTCTTTCAGTTCGTAATAGTCGCTGTATGCCATAGTCGCCCCGCTGTCTTCAGCCAACTGTACCATTCGTTCCAGTGCAAATTGTCCGGCTTGCAGCCGGGTATTGCGAAGTGCAATCAACACAAAACTGCAGTCAGTTCGATCGGCAATTTGCCTGATGCATTCGGCTGAAAATGGATTGTCGGTTATCAGGGTTTCTGCCTGATCCAGTTTGACGGCTTCGGGACTGATTATAAATACGGAATTAACCAGCTTGCTCTCTTTTAGCTGATTAATCGTTTGTTGCGTTTCGGTTTTCCCGCAAAAAGAGATAAAACAATCGATTAAATGTTGCATGATGTTACCATTTTGTAGTCACTGGCTTTGTTTGCGGGCTTTCATTATTCAGCCGGTCGAGCACCGACACCCGGAATTCAAAGCGTTCTTTGCGTCTGTTGTTCTTATCTAATTTCAGTTTGGTATCTGAAGTAATGAGCATGATAAAACGGGGATCATTCGGATTGAACCGTTCGTCTTCCCTGTTCTTGTAAACAATGAAGCGGGTGGCTTTATCCATTTCGGCGGAAGCGATGTCTGTTTTCCACTTCAGCGTTGATCCGCTTTTTTTAAACTTGACCGGTTTTGCCGGCGGACTGTTATCGATCCAGTTCATGGGCGGTACCAGCGCCGGGTACCGGTAAAGATGATTTTGCAAGGTATCCTGGAAACCCAGCAGGTCGCGCTTAAAATGTTTGGCGCTGTAAAAAGC
Source organism: Gaoshiqia sp. US2 (assembly GCF_059705485.1). Classification (NCBI taxonomy): domain Bacteria; kingdom Pseudomonadati; phylum Bacteroidota; class Bacteroidia; order Marinilabiliales; family Prolixibacteraceae; genus Gaoshiqia; species Gaoshiqia sp. US2. Next base: position 1,077,623 of record NZ_AP048550.1, read on the forward strand.
GCTGCCTTCAATTCCCTCAATCCGGCGGGTCAGCTCAATTTGCCGCGGCAACTGGCTGGCTTCTTTCCACTCCGGAATCGTTGAAGCCGGTTCGAGTTTGTAAACGGCATGGCCAATGTAAAGTGCGCGGTTATAGTGATGATCGTTCCACCAGTTGCACAATAAGTTAAAATCGACGGCCGGATGCCCGATTTGCCAGTATAACTGCGGAAGCACGTAATCAATCCAGCACTCTTTCTGCCAGGTTAAAATGTCGGCATACAGGTGGTCGTAATTGGTAACACCCGCCTTTGTGGCCGATCCCCGTACGTCGTCGGCCTGGTTACGCCAGACACCGAAGGGACTTATGCCAAACTTCACCCAGGGTTTAGTGGCTTTGATGGTTGTTGCCAGCAGGAGAATCGTGCGGTTCACATTATCGCGCCGCCAGTCGTTCAGTTGGTCCGGCCCGAACTGCCGCGGATACTGTTCAAAGTAAGGAATGTCGGGGAATGGTTCGCCGGCAACCGGGTAGGGGTAAAAATAATCGTCAAAATGAATGGCATCCACGTCGTATCGCCTCACCAGGTCGTGAACAACACTGGCCATAAATTCGCGTGTTTCCGACAGGGCCGGATTGAAATACAGCTTTCCGCCGTATTTAATGATCCATTCGGGGTGTTTAAACGCAATGTGGTTCCCGGCCAGCGGTTCATCGGCATTCTGCGCTACCCGGAAGGGATTCATCCACGCGTGAAATTCCATATTCCTGTTGTGACACTCCTGAATCCAGAATTTCAAGGGATCGTAACCCGGATCTTTCCCGGGAGTGCCGGTAAGATAGCGGGACCAGGGTTCCAGCGATGACGGATAAAAAGCGTCGGCAGCCGGTCTGACTTGAAAAATAATGGCATTCATACCGTTTTGCTGCATCAGGTTGAGCAATTCAATGGCCTCGGCCTGCTGCTGACTGGGCGTTAATCCCGGCTTCGACGGCCAGTCGATGTTATTTACCGTAGCTACCCAGGCTGCTCTGAATTCGAATTTAGGCGAATGGGTTTGCGCTGATAACGAAACGCTTAACGCAAGCAGAAACAGGAGATGTAATTTTCGCATTGGTTGAAACTGTTTAAAAGTTGAAGCCACTAATTTAAATCAAAATTCAGGGATGAAACAGGACGATGCTATTTGTTTTATCCGTCTGTTGAAGATTGATCAATCACATAACGACCTCCTTATATTTTTATAAAAATCTTTTTTCGATACAAAATAAGCCCGACCACCCAAAATAAAACAGCCAGGTGCAAGGCAAAAAGCAGGGAACCGTTTAGCTCGCCGGCCCAGGGAACCAGTAAATCCTGGTAAATGAACGCTTTTAATGATTTCGTCCCGCTCAAGGCTGAAACCTGAATCAGGGATAAAACCCGTGCCCACATTCCTGCAAGTACAAAAATAAACAGCGGGTTCATTCCGTAAACAAGAAAGGGCTGTGCCCATTTCTGCTTTCCTTTGATGTCGGTCACCCAAATTAAAAATGCGAGAAAAATACCGGCCAGACCACAGGTGTACAGGACATAAGACCCGGACCAGATGGGCTTATTGATCGGGAAGAACGGATTCCAGATCAGGGCCAGGATAACGGCTGCCACCCCAAATCCAATCAGTTTATAAACGGCTGTCCGTTTATTTGTTTCCCGGTCAATTAAACGGCCGGCAAAATAGCCAAACAATACATTCACCACCGACGGAACAGTGCTGAGCAAGCCTTCCGGGTCGAAAGGGATGCCATAGCCGCGATATAAATGCCCTTCACCCAAAACAAAAGTATCGAAACGAAGAACGGCATTTCCTTCCAGCGAAAACGGCTGCTCGCCGCCAAACAGCCACAAGATACCCCAATAAGCCAGTAAGAGAGAAGCAGAAATGATGTAGTTCCACCGGATAGGAGTTAACAACACGATAAAAGAAGCGATGCCGTAACCAAGAGCGATACGCTGAAGGACGCCCATCAGACGAAATGTGCTGAAATGAAAATCTATAAACGGGAAGCCGTTCAGGAACAAACCGAGGGCAAAAATAAGAACTGTTCGCCGGATGATCTTTAACGAGAGCTCTTTGTTTAGTTGATGATTAAATTTTTTGAACGAATACCACATGGCCGTTCCCACGATAAACATGAAGAAAGGAAAAACGAGATCGGTGGGGGTGCAACCGTTCCATCTGGCATGTCGTAAGGGAGCATAAACATGGCTCCAGCTTCCCGGATTATTCACAATAATCATCAGGACAATGGTCAGTCCCCGGAGCACATCCAGCGACATCAGGCGTTTTGAAAAGGTCATTGTTTTAGTTATTGGTTATTAGTTATTGGTCATTGGTCATTGGTCATTGGTGCTTGCAGCTCTTTTAACCACAAAGTACACGAAGCGATTCACGAAGACCACCAAGTTGAATCTAAAAAAGTACCCGAGTGCCAAAGTTTCAAAGTGCCTGAATACATCGGTTTTCGGCTCCTGGTCCATCGTTGATCGTTAATCTTTAATCGTCAATCATTAATCTCTTTAAAAGCGGCAGAGTACCTGAGTAAAGCGGCGACTGAAACTGAACACGGGTACTTCTTTTGTCTGCCTCGTTACTCGCTACTCACGGCTCACAGCTTATCCTAAGGATAATACCGGACGAAGGCTTCCATCGCTTCGTACTCGGCCATGCCCAATTTGTTGTAAAGCTCAGCGGTCGCATGATTTCGGTCTTCCGCGCGTTGCCAGAATTCGCGGGCATCATTCCCCATAAACATGGCGCCTTCTTTCTGCGACTGGTGTCTGAAAATAGCTTCCCGTTTTTTATACAGTTCTTCGGGGCTGATGGGCACGGCCATCTCAATCTGGTCGATATCCCATTCATGCCAGGCGCCGCGGTAAAGCCATAACCAGCAATCTTTCATCCAGGCCTCTTCCCTGAGTTCTTCCAGTGCCACCAGAATGGCATCCAGGCAAACACGGTGGGTCCCGTGCGGATCAGACAGGTCGCCGGCAGCAAAAATCTGGTGAGGCTGAATTTCAAGAAGAAAATCTTTGATGATTTGAATATCCTCTTCCGCCAACGGTTTTTTCCTGACTTCGCCGGTTTCGTAAAAAGGCAGGTCGAGGAAATGCACGTTCCGGGTATTGACCCCGGCAAAACGACAGGCCGCTTTAGCCTCCATCCGGCGGATTAATCCTTTCAGCGTACGTACATCCGGGATATCTTTTTCCCCTTCTTTTTTTGCAGAGAGGAATGATATGGTTTTCTCGTATTGTTCTTTCTGATGTTCATTCCCGGGGTCGTAATAGTTTGTGTACGAATTGTGAAATGAAATAAACCGGTTGGCATATTCGTCTGAAACCGCGATATTCCCGGAAACCTGGTATGCTACATGGACCTCGTGCCCCTGCTCTACCAACCGGATGAGCGTACCGCCCATCGAGATCACATCGTCATCGGGATGGGGGCTAAACACCACCACCCGTTTTTTTGCAGGCGATTTTCGCTCGGGCCGGTTGCTGTCGTCGGCATGTGGTTTTCCGCCAGGCCAGCCGGTGATTGTGTGTTGCAGATCGTTAAAAACTTTGATATTGAGGGCATAGGCCGATCCTTTATCCGAGATCAGGTCGCTTAACCCATTATTGATATAATCGTTGTTTGTCAGTTTTAATATCGATTTTCCGGTTTGCTGACACAGCCAGACAATCGCTTTTCTTACCAATTGATCGGAACTCCAGTCGCAGGTGTCGACCAGCCAGGGCGTTTTAACCCGGGTGAGTTGCATGGCCGCGGCAATGTCGATGTATATTTTTGCGTTGGCATGTTGCTGCAGGTAACTGGCCGGGACCTGTTCGGTAATCGGCCCTTCGATGGTTTTTTGCAGGATATTGGCTTTGGCTTCGCCAAAACCGAGCAAAATCACTTTCCGGGCATTCATAATATTGTCAATACCCATCGTTATGGCCCGTTGCGGCACTTTGGTAATCCCTCCAAAATCCCGGGCCGTATCCTGTTTTGTAGTTGTATCCAGAACAATCATCCGGGTTTTTGAACTTAACTGCGACCCCGGTTCATTAAAACCGATATGACCGGTACGACCAATTCCCAGAAGCTGAATATCGATTCCTCCAGCCGCTTTAATGGCCTTGTCGTAGTCGCGGCACAACTGGTAAACTTCGCCGAATGGACGATCTCCCTGGGGAATATGAATGTTTTCGGGCAAAATATCGATGTGCCTGAAAAGATGGTTGAACATATACTGATGGTAAGAATGCACGGAAACCTGTCCCATCGGGTAATATTCATCCAGGTTGAAGGTAATAACGTGCCTGAAGCTCAAACCTTCTTCCCGGTGCATACGGACCAGTTCGGCGTACACCCCGATAGGCGATGAACCAGTTGGAAGCCCAAGTACACAATGTTGTCCCAAATGCTCTTTTTCCCTGATCACCGTAGCAATTTCTCCGGCAACCATAACCGAAGCTTCTTCCGATTCATCATAAATGAATGTCGGAATCTTTTCGTATTTGGTCAGAATGTCTTGGTGCGACATGTTTTTAGGCTTATAATAGGTCGTACCGAAAAACAAGGGATTGTTCGAATGTAACTTTTTGTGTAAGTCCATATTTAGTGCTGTTTTAGTAAGCTAACCCACCTGTAAAACTAATATTATTTAAATAAAAACACAAAAGATGTCATACATATTACCTAATGAAATTGTTTGTTGAATTTATTCCAATCGGTTCTTTCGTTCCGATACCCTGATCAATTTTTACAACTAAACGAAACCAACACCCCTTAAGTTTTGAAAAAACGGGGAAATTTCAGGATCTGGCCGGATGACGACATCAGTATGGCGGATTTCCGATATCAGTATGGCTTTTTGAGAATCCGGGGCAATCTGAATCGCAGATTAAATAAAAGTACAACGTACTTTATTAATTATTCAAATCAGGTAGGAGTGTATTGATTTTTTGATATCTTTGCCTCGAAATCGAATATATTTGTTCGTTAACATACTGTTAACGGGCAGATATTTAATCAAGTGGCAAACCGGGAAATCATTTCCGGCAAGCTCATGGTTTAATAGGTTTAGTTGGTTTAGGTTAGTTCCCCGGGAAACCGGGGCGGAAAAGGCAGTCAGAGGACTGCCTTTTTTTTATTTCCGGTTTTATGTATTACTTCCATCCACCGCCGAGCGCCCGGTAAAGCGCCACCACAGCGTTGAGTTGTTGCTGCTGGTCGTTCACTTGACTCAGTTGTGCCGACAATAAGCTTTGCTGTGCATTCAGCACCTCGGTATAAGTAGCCGATCCGTAGTTCAGCAGTTCGCGGGTGTATTCCACCGATTTTTCGAGCGCGACGCGTTGTTGTTGCCGCAACGTTGCTTTTTGGCTGGCTGATTGATAGGTCCCCAAGGCATTATTCACTTCCTGGCCAGCGTTGAGCAGCGCATGGCGTAGGCTTAACAAAGCCTGTTCCTGTTGCACTTTGGCCACTGTCAAACGTGTTACATTGGTACGCTTATTGAAAACCGGAGCCGCCAATCCGCCAATCACCTGAGCGGCAAACGAAGCCGGGTCGAGCAGCTCATCGAGCCGGGTTGCGGCAAAGCCGGTTGATGCGCTTAAGGTGAGGCTGGGGTAAAAATAAGCGCGTGCATTGTTCGTCATTTCAAAAGCGCTGATCACGGCAAATTCGGCCTGCATCACGTCAGGACGGTTATCCAGCAACTGTGCCGGAACCCCGGTCTGCAGCAGCTCACTGTAATGTTGTTCAGTAAGCCTTCCGCGCTGCAGCTCGCCCGGCACACGCCCCATCAACAGGCACAACGCGTTGGTAGTTTCCCTGAGCTGTTGTTCCAGATCGGGAATGGTCACTTCGGCAGCGTAGCGGGCCGCTTCACTTTGTACGATAGCCGCGCCGGTCACTCTCCCGCTTTCCTTCAGCACTTTCATGGTTTCAACCAAATCGATGTTGTTTTTCACGGTTTGGCGTGTAATCGATAACTTGGTGTCCAACGCCAACAGGTTATAATAGGTGGAAGCTATATTGGCAATCAAACGGGTTTGCACGGCTTTTCGTCCGGCGTCGGTAGCCAGCAAGTTGGCATAGGCTGCCCGTTTCGAACTGCGGAGCTTTCCCCAGATATCCGCTTCCCAACTGGCTTCCAATCCCAGTTGATAGCTGTTTACCTCGCGCGGCCCATCGGGATAAACCGATTCGGGGTTCCTGGTATAAACGCCGGTACCCACCGCATTGATTCCCGGCAACAGCATGGCTTTGCTTTGCAACAGGTAAGCTTCGGCCTCGGCAACCCGCCGAACAGCTATCTGAAGATCGAGGTTATTCCCGAGTCCTTCGCTGATGTATTCCACCAGCAGCGGATCGGTAAACAATTCGTTCCACGGACGGTCGGCCAGGTTTGCCGAATCAGCGGCCACCGTTCCGTACAGCCCGTTAGGGTCGATGGTTTCCCGTTGAAAGTGTCGCGGTGTGCTGCACGAAATCAGTAAAAACAGGCTGATGGCCGGGAAAATATATTTCATTGATATCTTTCTCATAATTTATTCTGATTTTTTCATGAATCATTATTCCAGGGTGTTCATGTCTGAAATATCTTCTATTTCCGGTTTTTTCACTCTTTCCTGAAGGGTTTGGAAAATCATGTACATGGTTGGAATGACCAGGATGCCAATGAGCGTGCCCACGAGCATGCCGCCAACTGCGCCAACGCCGATAGAGCGGTTGCCGTTTGCACCCACGCCACCGCCAACGACCAGCGGAATCAACCCAAAGATGAAGGCAAACGAGGTCATCAGGATTGGGCGTAAACGGGCGATAGCGCCTTCAATGGCCGATTGCAGGATGCTCATGCCGGCATGGCGGCGCTGTAAGGCAAATTCCACGATCAGGATGGCGTTTTTAGCCAGCAAGCCGAGTAACATGATCAGCGAGATTTGCAGGTAAATATTGTTTTCGACCCCCATAAGCCGGGCAAAAATGAATGAACCTGCTACGCCAATGGGCATTGACAGGAGAATAGACAACGGAAGTATGAAACTCTCGTATTGCGCAGCCAGCAGAAAATAGACGAAAATAATACTCAAGGCAAAAATCAGGATCGACTGGTTCCCCGAGGCGATCTCTTCGCGGGTCAAGCCCGAAAATTCGTATCCGTAACCGGGAGGCAGCGTTTCATCGGCCACCTCTTGTACAGCGTTAATGGCATCGCCGGTACTGTACCCAAAGTTGGGTGCACCGTTTACCGAAATAGAGGTGTACATGTTGAAACGGGTGATATTTTCAGGCCCGTAAACGCGTTTCAGATCGATAAATTGGGTAATGGGCGCCATTTGCCCGTCGGAGGTACGGACGTACATGTTGTTCAGGTCTTCGGGGTTGCCCCGGTAGGCCGGGTCAGCCTGCACCATAATCCGGTATTGCTTTCCGAAACGGTTGAAGTCGGACGCATAATAACCCCCGACATATCCCTGCAGGGCGGCCAATACCGAACTGACCGTGATGCCCGATTGTTTGCAGCGAGCCACATTCACATCCACCAGGTACTGCGGGAAATTTGTATTAAACGAAGTCATCGCATACTGAATTTCCGGACGTTGGTTGAGTTTCCCAAGGAACTGACCGGCAATCTGTTCAAATCTCTTGATGTCGCCGCCTGTTTTGTCTTCCAACTTGAGCTCGATACCGCCCGAGATGCTGAAGCCCGGAACCATGGGGGGTGAAAAGAAGATGACCTTTGCATCTTTGATCTGTGAGGTGGCGCCGTACAATTTTTTGATCACACTGTTCAAATCCTGGCCTTCCCCTTTCCGTTCTTTAAACGGATGTAAGCTGCAAATAATCATCCCGTACGAACTGCCTTGCCCGCTGATGAGCGAGTTCCCGACAATCATCGACCGCCCTTCTATCTCCGGGGTGTTACCCAGAATCAGATCCACTTCCGACACCACTTTGCGGGTTTGTTCCATCGAGGTAGCCGGAGGCAGGCTAATATCCACAAACATCCGGCCGGTATCTTCGGAGGGAACAAATCCCGTGGGTGTGGTCTTCATCAAAAGAACCAATATGCCGGTAAACGCTACAATCAACGCAACAGCCACCCATTTTTTGATCATGAAGAAGTTGATGGTACTGCGATATTTCACGGTCATGGTTTCGAAAGCCATATTGAAAGAGGCATAAAACCGCTGCATCAGGCCTTTGTTGTGCAGCGAGCTTTCGCTGTGCGGTTTCAAAAAGATGGCACACAACGCCGGGCTCAGGGTCAGCGCGTTTACCGCCGACAATAAAATAGCCACGGCCAGCGTGATCCCGAACTGTTTGTAGAATACGCCGGTGGTCCCGGTGATAAATGTTACCGGGATAAATACAGCCGACATGACCAGGGTGATGGACACAATGGCCGTAGAAATTTCGTTCATCGCCGAAATGGCGGCTTCTTTTGCATTTCTGGAACCCTGGTCCAGCTTGGCATGCACGGCTTCCACCACCACAATGGCGTCGTCAACCACAATCCCGATGGCCAGTACCAGGGCAAACAGGGTGAGCAGGTTGATGGTAAAGCCAAAAACATTCAAAAAGAAGAAGGTCCCGATGATGGCCACAGGCACCGAAATGGCCGGAATCAGGGTGGCCCGGAAGTTCTGCAAAAAGACAAACACTACGATAAACACGAGGATGAATGCTTCGAGCAGGGTGCTCAGCACTTTTTGGATGGAGCTATCGAGAAACTGGTTGGCATCCATCAGAATGTGGTAGCTCACCCCTTCCGGGAACGATTGGGCAACCTCGTCCAGCACTTTTTTGGCTTCAACAATCACCTCGCGGGCATTCGATCCCGGCGATTGAAATACAGCCATCGTAATGCCTGGTTTGTTCATGGTAGCCGTACTGACCGAGTAGTTGAGGGCGCCCAGCTCAATTTCGGCCACATCGCTCATCCGAAGCAGGTTGCCGTTTTTGTCGGCTCTGATGATGATGTCTTCAAACTCTTCGGGTTGGCTGAGTTTTCCCTTGTATTTGATCACGTATTCAAACGACTGCTCGTTCAGTTCGCCGAAGCGGCCCGGTGCAGCTTCCAGGTTTTGCTCGTTCAGGGCGGCAATCACATCCGAGGGTATCAGGTTATAGGCGGCCATCACGTCGGGCTTCAGCCAGATGCGCATGGAATAGTCCTTGGCACCGAATACCATTGCTTCGCCTACGCCATTAACCCGTTGGATCTGCGGCAGCAGGTTGATTTTGCTGTAGTTCTGAAGGAAAACCTCGTCGTATTCGCCGGTAGGGCTGTAAAGCGAGAAAACCATCAACATGCTGTTTTGCCGTTTGGAGGTAATCACCCCGGCGCGGGTCACTTCGGCCGGCAGGATGCTGTTTGCCCGGGCCACACGGTTTTGCACGTTTACGGCCGCCATATCGGCGTCAACTCCCTGTTTAAAATAGACCTCGATGGTAGCCGAACCGTTGTTGCTGGCAGTCGAGGTCATATAAGTCATATCTTCCACTCCGTTGATCTGTTCTTCGAGTGGGATGATCACGCTTTTCATCACCGTTTCGGCATTGGCCCCGGTGTAACTGGCCGATACCCGGATGGTGGGCGGAGCAATGTCGGGGTATTGCTCAATAGGCAGGCTCACCAGCCCCAATACCCCAAGAATAACAATAATAATGGAAATGACCGATGACAATACCGGTCGTTCGATAAATTTTCTGAACATGACTTTCTTCGGGTTTAGTTACTGACCTGATTTTCTGCTGCCCGGTTCCCAACCAAACTATCGGCTTCCAACAGTTTTGGCTGAATCGGCATATCGTTGCGCAGGCTGGCAATACCTTCTACCACCACTTGGTCGCCTTCGTGTAAACCGGATATCACCACGTACACATCTTTCAGGTTGCCTGAAAGTACTTCAATGGGGGTGCTGCGAACCTTGTTTTCGGCGCCTACCACATACACAAAATGCTTGTTTTGCAGTTCGAAGGTAGCCTGTTGCGGCACAATCAGGACCGAATCAATTTGTTGCGGGATGCGGACCGAACCGCTGCCACCGCTTCGAAGCAGGCCTTCGCTGTTGGAAAAAGTGGCCCGCACATTCACCGAGCCGGTTTGCTGATCGATCAGTCCGCTGGCCGTTTCAATGACTCCGGCTTCACCATAAATTGAATTGTCGGCCAGTAACAGCTGAACGCCGGGTAAGGTAGCCAGTTTCTGCTGAAGGTTGTTCCCTTCCATCCTTTTGGTCAGCGCCAGAAACTCCTTTTCGTTCATGGCAAAATAAGCATACATCTCGTTGGTGTTCGACACGGTGGTCAGCGGTTGTACGACGGCGCTGCTGACCAGACTGCCCACGCGGTACGGGAAATTCCCGATAATCCCGTCGGTCGGACTGGTAATTACCGTGTATTGCAGGTTGGCTTTGGCATTTTCGAGGTTGGCTTTGGCCTGTGCCAGCTGGGCTTCGCGGGCCTTGAGGGTCGATTCGGCCGATTCGAGGTCGAACTTACTGATGATATCTTTTGCGACCAGCGGCCTGGTTTTTTCGAGGTTAATCGTTGAAGCAGCCACCTCGGCTTCGGCCACTTTTACCTGGGCTTCGGCCGAGCGTACGCTCGCCTGAATATCGTTGGCATTCAGCCGGAAAAGCACCTGCCCTTTACGTACATAGGCGCCCTCGTCCACCAAAATCGCGTCGATATAACCGGCTACCTTCGGGCGTATCTCCACGGTTTGCTTTCCCTGAAGGGTGGCCGGGTAATCTTTGGTTAAAGTGATGGACTGCGGTTTTACGTCAATCACCCGGTATTCCCTTACCTGGGAAGCCATACCCGGCTGTCCGCCTTCCTGTTTTCCCGAGCAAGATACTGCTCCAATAAACAGTAATATTAAACTCAGTCTTTTCAATGATGTCGTTGTTTTCATGCTGTTTTCTTATTGTATGGTAATTTAGTTGCTAAAGTCAACAATTGCACAGATCTTGTTCCAAGCCGCTGTTTTCCTGTATTTTTTGGAGCACCTGCTCAAAAACACGGATCTCCTCCTGACTGATCCCGGTGAGCAGTTCTTCCGAAAGTTTTCTTCCTATGTGCAGGGCTTGCTGCAAAGTCTCTGAGCCTTTTTGAGTGAGGATCAGGTTCTTTTTCCGTTTGTCATTCTTATCGGGCAAACGCACCACATAACGTTTCTCGATCAGTACATTAATCTGACGCAGGATAATCGATTTATCCTTTTGCAGGTGATTGGCCAGATCCTGTTGGGTCAAATCTTCACGTGCGTTTAACTGCAGTAAAATCAGAAATTGCTCCAATCCCAGTTCCAACTCGTTTTCTTTGAGTTTACTGGTCATTTTATTCCGGTAAACCCGCATGGTTTGACCCAGTAAATAACCTAATGGTTTTTGCGACGACATAAACATATTTTCTTGAGGCTGCAAATGTATATGGATATCGTTGATAAAGTCAACTAAAGTAGGTTAAGAAAACATTAATTACAGGAGTTCGTGTGATATTCGGGTGCTGCGGTTTCCGGACCGCCGGTTACAATTGTCTTAACGGATTATGAAAAAGTTTAAAAGACGATTGAACAAACTTCAACAAAAACAGATCTTACGATTGTCGTTCGTTTAAACTTAAGGATTACCAGATAGGCATCAAAATGAACAAAACAGATACTGACCGGAAAAGAATTGCATATCATCCCGAGATCTCCGAATTAAACTACAGGATTTATCCGTAGTTTTGGATATATTATTTTGAAAGTTTGCCGAACTAAGGTTTTACCGTGTGAAGATAGCTGAAAAATACATGAACCGATGCATCCAGCTTGCCCGGCTTGGCATGGGCGAAGTGGCGCCCAACCCGATGGTGGGGGCGGTGATTGTGCACAACGACACGATCATTGGCGAAGGTTTTCACCGGCAGTATGGCGGCCCCCATGCCGAAGTGAATGCCGTGAACGCGGTGAAAGACAAATCGTTGCTGAACAAATCGACCATTTACGTTAGCCTGGAGCCTTGTGCCCACTTTGGGAAAACGCCCCCTTGTTCCGACCTGATCATTTCGAGCCGGATTCCGCATGTGGTGGTGGGTTCGGTTGATCCCTTTGCCGAAGTCGCAGGGAAAGGGATCGAAAAAATGCGGAAGGCCGGGATTCGTGTCGATGTGGGCATCCTGGGCGAAGAATGCCTTGAACTTAACCGGCGCTTTTTCACCTTTCATCAGCAAAAACGGCCCTACGTGATCCTGAAATGGGCCCAAACCCCCGACGGTTTTCTTGATCGCGACCGCAGCCTGGCGGAATTTGGAAAACCCAGCTGGATCAGCAACGAGCTTTCGCGCCGGCTGGTACATCGCCAGCGAACCGAAGTAGCCGCCATTCTGATTGGCACCAATACCGCCCTGAACGACAATCCCTCGCTGAGCGTTCGCGATTGGGACGGCAAACAGCCGGTACGGATGGCGCTCGACCGGAACAACCGGCTGCCCGGCCATTTGCAGATCAAAGACGGCCAGGTCCCCACGATCATTTTTACCGAAAAGGAAGTTTCTCCGGATACACAGGCAGAATACCTAAAGCTTGATTTTTCCGCACCAATTGTTCCGCAAATCCTGCAAATTCTGTACAACCGCCAGATGCAATCGGTTGTTGTTGAGGGAGGCAGGCAGTTGCTCCAAAGTTTCATCGATCAGGACCTGTGGGACGAAGCCCATGTGTACATCGGGAACAACTGGTTTGGCAGGGGAGTGGAAGCGCCCCGGCTGGTTGCCCTTCCCTCAGTAAGCGAAATGCTGGACGATACCCGGCTTGAGGTATTCTACCGGAAGAGTTAAATCTGTATTCACACAGCCACTTGTTCATCGCGAAAAATCGGTCAGTAAATTCTCGGTCCGTCCGGGATGATCGGGATCTTCAGGGCATGTTCCACGTACATAAAATAATAAAAAAGTTTATGGTTGATCTCCAACCCGTAATCTGTATTCGGTTCGTAGTTGATATAACCATCGATTAACTGCCGGTGGCGGAATCCCATTTCATGATAATTCCAGGCCTGAACATAGCGCCTGTTCCAGTATTCATAATAGGATTGGCTGCGGAATTGCGAAGGTTTATAGTTCTTCAGAAACCAGCTTTCAAAGCCCGGATCAAAAACAATCAGCTCGTAGCTGACACTGTCCTCCCCGCTGGCGGTTTCGGCGGTTTCAATGCGTATGGCCTGACGGGTGGCGCAACCCAGAAATACAACAACTGAAAAGAGCAGGATCAAATAAGGTTTCATGGCATCTTTTTTTTATTTTCTACGAAATACATTTTAGTTTGTTAATCAACAATAAATTCTCCAATTTTAGACACATGATTTCATTTTACGCCTATGTTTAGCCTACATACTGAAATTTGGGGAAATTTGCCTACTATACTTAACCTGGTATATTTATTAACTGTCATTTTTATCGCCATCCTGATCGTACTCGAAAACCGCAGTCCGCTGAAAACCATCAGCTGGATTCTGGTACTCGTGTTACTGCCGTTCGCCGGCATCATTTTTTACCTGTTTTTCGGGCAGGAATACCGTAAAAAGAAGATGTTTTCGCGTAAAGGGCTGAAAGACCTGGAAAACCTACGGAAAATGACACAAAGCCAACTTGATCAGTTGCCAAAAAACTACGAGATTTTCAGTAAGGCCATATTCGATAAAAAACACCTGATTAACCTGATGTTATCTAACTCAAATGCGTTGCTGACAGACGATAACGAGGTAACGGTGTTAAAAAACGGCGAACAAACCTTTCCTGCCTTGTTTCAGGCGATTGAAGAAGCGAATCACCACATTCACATCGAATTTTATATTGTTGAAGACGACGTGATCGGTAACCAGTTTCGCGAGCTCCTGATCCGCAAAGCCCGGGAAGGAGTGGAAGTCCGTTTTATTTTTGATGATGTGGGAAGCTGGGAACTGCCTAAAAAGTACATCCGTTCGCTGGAAGAAGCCGGCGTAAAGATCGACTGTTTTATGAAAGTGCGTTTTCCCATGCTGACTTCGCGGGCCAATTACCGCGACCACCGGAAGATTGTTGTTGTTGATGGAACTACGGCCTTTGTTGGCGGGTTAAATATCGCCGACCGTTATTTACACGGCACCCGGAAACTGGGGCATTGGCGCGATACGCACCTGATGCTGAAAGGTGGCGCCGCAACCGGCTTGCAGATTATTTTTATGGCCGACTGGTTTTTTGTTTCAAAAGAGATTTTACAAGGCGAACACTACTTTCACCCGATTAAACCCGGAAAAGGTAAAATGGTACAAGTTGTACACAGCGGGCCCGACTCCGACTGGGAAACCATTAGCCAGGCTTACTTCTCGGCCATCGCCTCGGCCCGCGAACGGGTTTACATGGCCACACCCTACCTGATCCCAACTCCCGAAATTGCCAATGCCATGAAGGTGGCAGCCCTCGGGGGAATTGATATCCGCGTGCTGCTCCCTCAAAAATCGGATGCCATTACCCCCAAGTGGAGTACCCACTCGTATATCGCCGAATTGTTGGAAGCAGGAGTAAGAATTTTCTTCTACCAGCCCGGCTTTATGCACAGCAAACTGATTATAGTCGACGGCGTTTTCTCGTCGGTAGGAACGGCTAACTTCGACTTCAGGAGCCTGGAAACCAACTTCGAGGTGAACGCGATGATTTACGATGAACCGACCGCCGGAGTCCTTGAAAAGCAATTTCTGAACGACCTGAAACAAAGCCGCGAAATTCTTCTGCCGGATTGGAAAAAAAGGCACTGGTCGGACAAGGCAAAAGAATCTTTTTCGCGCCTGCTTAGCCCTCTGCTGTAGCTCTGTCACATGCGGGGGCAGTCCAAATGGCTTGTTTTGTATTGAAAATCTGTATGTTAAACTGTTTTTTTCGGAAGCGGAAAATTATCTTCAGCCCGGTTTAAAAAAATGAATCAAAAAGAATAATCTTTCAATAAAATGCTTACAATTGTACAGCCGGAAAGCAGAAAATAACAATCAGGTAAGGAGCTGGCAATAAGCTTTCTGCCGGAACGTTTAACTGGATAAAAAGAATATCAACGGCCGCTGATCGCAGTAATTTATATATGGAAAGCAATTTTTGATTTAAGACGGAGATGCAATCAACCTTAATCCTGGTAGATTCGTTAGTGCAGTGGAAACCCTACTACGAAACAGAAACGCTGACAACAGCTGCAGATTACCTGCAAAATGAACACCTGAGCAAACAACCTTTACTGGTCATTAACTTATGCAGTACGCTGGATTATCATTCGGAAGGCTATTACTGCTCCTTGTTGGCGCAGGCGCGCGGACACAAAGTGCTCCCCAACGTCGATGTGATCAACCGCATCGAAAGCGGCGCCCTGACGCGGATGGAGGATTACCTTCAAAAAATATGTTACAGGTGGCTGCAAACCAGGCAGCCCAACGACAATGATTATTACGAGGTCGATATTTATTTCGGCATGACCAATGAGCCGGAACTGAATAAAATTGCCCGTTATATTTTTGAACAATTGCCCTGTCCCTTGTTGCGGGTAACCTTTGCCAACCGCCCCAAAAACCAAATCGACTCGGTACGGGTATTGAGCCTGAACGAGTTGGATGACGCACAACAGGACCTGTTTGCTCAAACGCTGGATAATTTCAGCAAGAAAATATGGCGGCAGCCCCGGTTACACAAGGCCTCGCGCTTCGATCTGGCCATTTTGTACGATCCGGCGGAGCAGCTTCCGCCAAGCAACAAAGCGGCCCTGAATAAATTTATCAGCCAGGCCAAAAAAATGAACATCAATGCCGAACTGATTACCGAAGAAGATACCACGCGCCTGCTCGAATTCGACGGGCTGTTTATCCGGCAAACCACCTCGCTCAACCACATCACCTACCGCCTGGCCCAGAAAGCCTGGCAGGCCGACATGGTTGTGATTGACGATCCCTTGTCGATCATCCGTTGTACCAACAAGGTGTATTTAAAGGAGCTGATGGAACGGGAAGGCATCCCGACGCCAAAATCAAAGCTCATCTTTATAAACAGCATGAACTCGTTTGACGAGTTGAGCGCTTGCCTCGGAACTCCCATTATCCTGAAAGTACCGGATGGTTCGTTTTCGATTGGTATGCACAAGGTGAACAACGAGGAAGAGTATAAAAAAGCGCTGGAAATGCTGGCCGAAAGAACCTCTGTTTTCCTGGCGCAGGAGTTTGTCCCTACCAGCTTCGACTGGCGTATCGGTATCATCAACGGAGAGCCTTTGTACGCCTGCAAGTATTTTATGGCGCGGGGCCATTGGCAAATTTATAACCACCAGGACCCAAACAAACCAAAATCGGGAACCTACGAGTCGGTACCTTTAAGCAAGGTGCCCAAACACGTGGTCCGTAATGCGGTGAAAGCGGCGTCGCTGATCGGGAAAGGCCTGTATGGCGTCGATTTGAAAGAAATTGACGGCCGATCGATTGTGATCGAGGTAAACGACAATCCGTCGATCGACCAGGGAGTGGAAGACGACATCTTGGGAGACGAACTGTACCGCCGCATCTTACGCGAGTTTGTCAGCCGCATGGAGCAGAAAGGAAGAAAAGCATGAACAACGCGGTGAACTTTCGCCGGGCGGTAGCGTCGGACCTGGATAAACTTAGGGAACTGGAAGAAATTTGCTTTCAGGAAGAAAGCTTTTCGGGGCGCCAGCTTCGTTATTTAGTCACCCGGGCCAAAGCCGATTTCCTGCTCTCGGAAGAGGCCGGAGAAATCAGTTCGTTTATTGTTTTGCTGAAACGAAAAAGCAGTTCGGCTGCGCGGATTTATTCGCTGGCTGTTTCTCCCCGTTTCCGGGGAAAAGGCCTTGGCCGGAAACTGATTGCCGAAGCCGAAAAACGGGCCCGAAGCGCGGGTTTTAGCTTTCTTAGCCTGGAAGTCAGCGAGATGAACGATGCAGCCGTTCAACTCTACCTGCAAACCGGCTTTGAAGTCGTTGGCGAACGCCCCGCCTACTACAAAAACGGCAGTAAAGCGTTGTTAATGAGAAAAGCTGTATCCATTGGCGTTAAAAGTACCTAAGTAACTGAGTGCCTAAGTGCCAAGCGAAACTGCTGCTTTTTCAGGGTTCTGTCATTAGTCACTGGTCACTTGCGGCTTGGAACTTGAAGCTTGCAGCTCGTTACTCGCAAGTAAAACCGCGACTGAACACTGGTACTGACCACTTTCCTGCCGAAATTTGTATTTCGTAATCCGATTATCAAATGACATCAAACACCAGGCATAGCCTTTCAATCCTTTATTTTCGATGCAATAGTTTAAGGAATCAGCTATGACAACTTTATACTCCTTTCATATAAAGACATCAATCCAGTCAATCACGGTGAAGGTTAAAAAGTAAGTGGCATTTTGATTGGTGATAAAATAGTTATCGGCAGACATTTTTTTGATTGAAAGATATTAAGAAATGCTTTTCATTACAATATGCCTGTTTAATGTCGTTACAAACGACCACCAGCTTACCCCTCGTCACCGCTTTGCAAGACGAGGGGCAGCTGGAGACGAGGGGGAAGGTAGGGCTATTATCATTTTAATTTTCGGTATAATTTACCTTGACAATATTGCTCGATATTTTTCGAGCAATAGCATTTTTTCTTTTTTGAATACTATCCATATATTCTAAACTGATTTCATAAACTCCAAAATCACGATTCTCTTTCTCTGTAATTTCGCGTAATGAAATCATTCCGTCTTCAGGCAAGTTGTGTTTTAAATCATGGTGGATTAATTCTCTAAAATTAATTTTGAATGAAAAACATCTGTTTTGGAATGGTTTCAAAATGTAATATCTCTGAAACTCTTTCCGATACAGCATATCAAATCGAAAGATGATTCGTCTCTCCTCCTGATAAAAAACATTTAGATTCCAACAATAAAAAAAAGAAGAATCCATCCCAACATCAACTATTTTAGAAGCTAAGAGCGCTACTTTATTCATATCAAAATTTTTAATTGATACAATAAATTCCAGTATGGGGTCTTTTGGAGATACTTCCAGTTTTTCAGGGAATAATTTAAGCTCTATAGTTTGTTGCCCATCAACAGAAAGAATAAAATAACCATAAAGAAAAAGACTCACAATAAATATCTTACGCATATTTAATAAAATAAATTGTTCCATATATGTATAAACTGTAAAGTATTAGGAATCTTTCCCAAATATCCAAAGTCCCTTGCATAATACCTCGAACTCTGCCAACATCTTGAAGTGATGTTGTAGTCTGACGCATGTTTTAATCCTTCTAAATGAGCTCTTGCTTCGAAATTTCTTCCAATAATTTCTCTATCATTAGGAATATATCTAGCATCAAAATATCTATTGTCATCTATAATATGAAATTGTTCGTGAGAAATAGCATGTTCCGAAATTGATCTGTTTTCTATACCTAATGGAGTTAAATATATCTCACCATTAATTCGATACCCATAACCTTTATCAAAACCTAGGTGAAGGTTGTCAATTTTAAGATCATTTTTTAATATCTCTATCTTTTGATCAAAATTAAATCTATCCCAAGTTGCATATTTATCAGCAGAATTAGCAATAGAAATGGTGGCAGCTGTCACTCCGGCTATCTTCATTGATTTGAAATAATCATGACCAGAGATATTAATTTTCCCATCATCCAGGAAATCGGAGCTAAGCATTCCGAATCCAGATGCTACTGCCCCCGTTAGTGTAGCATAACCTGCTTTAAGAGCATATTTACCGAGCAAAGCTGCGTTATCTCCCATTGTCACTGCGGTGCTATTAAGAGATGGGGCTAATAATCCCATTCCTGCAGTGGCAGCGGAGATTACTATACTAACTGTTGCGCCTTTAAGTGCCCCCTCTATAATACTTTTTCCTTGCAAATTAGCCCTGGCTCCACCTGCAATTGCCTGTTGAATTGTCAATGCTATAATTGGACCCCAAATAAACTCCCCGTCTGGATCAGTAAAACTTAATGGGTTGTTCAACGCATAACTATACCTGTTAAAGTTTTGCGTAATATCAGGCATCTGTACGTTATTGTCGGGAGATAAAAATCTTCCTAATAGCGGGTCATACAACCTGCCATTCATGTTAATGAGATTGAACTCCGGTAAATGCTCATGCCCTGTAAACCCACGGCCTGCAAACAACTCTTTGTCGTTGGCATCCAAAGTGTAATTCCAGTCGTCGGCGCTGCGGCGGCGGCCCCAGGCGTCAAAACTGTATTCGGCCACTAACAAATTGGAGCTGTTTATCTGGTGAGTGACAGACCCCAAATAATCGCGCAATAAGTAGTAGTAAGCCGTGGAGCCACTTTCGGTTACCGCTACAACCGGAGCCGAGTAAGCATCGCCGCCAATCCAGGTATATTGTTTGGTTGAAGCGCCTTTGGTCTCTTTCATGTAACGGCTGCCGGCATACCAGCGGGTATACTGGGTGCTTCCGTTGTATTTCATTTCCATTATCGCGCGTTGCTGGTCGCTGTTATAAACAAATTGGGCAAAATAACCGTTGTCGGCAATGTCCTTTACCTGTTCAAAAGACGTGTAATGCACGATCTGTGAATCCAGGGGTACCAAATTGGTGGTAGTCGACAATTCTGTAATAGCATATGGTTTGGTCGGGTGGCCGTAAACCATCGTCCCGATATCGCTTTTGCGCAGGATATTGCCATTGGCCGCGTAATGCAAGCCTCCCTGAGAATGGGGGTTACCGTAAATACTGTCGAGCCGCAGCAATTGCGCATCATACAGGAAATTCTCTATACACCCGGTATGTTTTCTATTCTCCCGGTCGGTTAGCCATCCTTTTACCGCATCAAAGGTGTAGTCCAGGTTTTGGATGTTGCCTGTCGTTACACCATCAGGAAATCCCAGGGTAGTGTAAGCATGGGTACTGGTCAAACTTGCCCCGTACTTTGACGATGTGATCTGTCCCCGTTCGTTCATGTCTGTAATCTCGTAAACAACATTCCCACCTGCTTTTACTTTCTTCAGGTAACCATTTTGGTATTCGTGTTCTTCTACAATACCCGACGGATGTGTGCGTTTGTAAAGGCGTCCGATTCCGTCGTAGTCAAAGGTAGTTAATATGGCTGAGGAACCGGGTATGGTCTCCGAAATTGTTTTCAACCGGCCTTTCACTGTTGTTGTTTCATAAGCGAAAGATTTTGAAACACTATCGGGCGACGTAATCCCCGTGAGTTGCTTGGTTGCCGCATCATAAGTATAAGCGGTTTGACCTTCGGGAGATATTTTTGTATTCAAAAGTCCGTTCGGTTGATAATTGAACGTTGTTATTTCGCCGCGGGCACTCATCAGGGTATCCATTTGCCCAAAACCCGTGTAGGAATACCTGATCGTACCTGCACTTGGGTCAGTTAGCTTAGTCTGGTTACCGGCAATATCATATTCCATACTGGTGACAATTCCATCCGGTGCAGTAATGGTTTTCACCTTCCCGTCGGGCCAATACGTGTACAGTATATCGCCGCCGGTATCGTGCGCTTTGGTAAGCGCCCCCTGGCTGTCGGTTTCTTTATAAGCTGAGCGGCCATCGGTTGTTTCAGTCGTTTTTTTACCGTCATAGGCGTAAGTTGTCATACTTCCGGTTGGGCGTTCTACTTTCTGTAACCGCCCGTCGGCCAGGTAGGTGTATTTGGTCCATAACGAAGGTGTTGCCGTGACGCTTGGGTCCGACACCCGGTACACCTGCCCTTTGGTATTGTACTCGGTTACCATGTAAATATCGGATCCGCTGAACCCTTTTATGTCCGAGCGGATTTCGCGCCCAAGCTTGTCGTACCAGGTTTTGCTAAGCGAACCGTCGTTGCCCGATTGCTGTGCATAGTAACAGGCGTTGGTTGGCCCGCCGGTCAGGCCCCAGTTATACGCGGTGGTTGTAACAAGGCCATCGGGCCCGGTTACGGTGGCTACCCGGCCCATGTTGTCGTAAGTGTAGGCGGTGGTATTGTCCAGGTAATCAGCCTCGTTCTGCAACCTCCCGTAGCTGTCGTAATTTCTGGTGGTCGTGCGTCCCAGCGGGTCTTTTATGGTATTTACCCGTACATGGTCGCCGGTGTAGGTATAAGAAGTGCTGCGCGATATACCCCCGGCGGTAGCCATTTCCTTTTTCAGGTTGCCGTTGGGGTAATACACGTGGCTGTAACGGATTTGCTTGCCGGTGCCGGGGTACCACACCTCGGCCGTGTCGCGGTTGGAAGTGGCGCTGAACTCCCTGTCGACCACCCTGGTGATGCTTTCGGCCCCCCGGGTATAAACCGTGGTGGTTTTGGTTGGGCGGCCCAGCAGCCAACTGGTTGTATTGTTGTTGTAAACATTGGTAACAGTTTCGACAGCTTCGGTGGTAGTCCCCTGTATATAGATTTTGGCTACTGTGCCGGGGTTGCCGTAATCATCGGGACTCGTCATCATGCTGGTGATTACCTTCTGGCCGGTCAGGTTGTTGGTCTGCACCGAGGTGGATATGTACGGCAGAATCCGTTTGGTCGATGCATCCAATACTTTCTGTGTCCAGGTATTCGCCGTGGTTTCGAGAAGGGTTCCCCCGGTAGTTTTTTTTGTCACAGAGGTAACCTGCGGATAATAATAGGTGGTGTTGTAGCCCGATTGGGTTTCGGTAACAATACCCAGCAAGTTCTCCGTCCCAGTGACCTTTTCGTACCCGATCACCCCTTTCCCCTGCCGATGTATTTTTAGGCCTGTATAGGCATAATCAATCGATATTGCATAACCTCCGTTAATATTCCAGCCGGTTACAACAGTCAGCGGCCCTTGATAGGTAAATACGGGAAAATTATCGTTTGCTGTACCCTTCGTATAATTTATGTATTCCCCGCTAAGCTTATTGTAATAAATAGCAGTAGTGTTATTTTGCCCATCAGCAATCCTGGACAACAGTATATTTGTATTGCCTGTAATACGTCCCCGGTAAAATTTATTTGTAGCAGCTGTGACCAAGATATCCGTTTTCCCATTCCCGTCAAAGTCCCCAAGTGTAAAATCAAGGTCTTTGTTATATTCCGTACGTTCGTAGTACTCACTGTACATGTCGATACCGTTGGGTTTGGTGATAAAGTAATACTGACGCGGGTTATTACTCGTATTCTTACTAAGCGCTAAAATGTCCGTTCGTCCGTCACCATTAAAATCGCCTGTGAGGACTTTATCATCTTTAAGGTTGGTTTTTTTTCATGGAATATAATTGACCTGAAAACCGGAACCTGTCGATAAATATAGTTGCCAATCTGACCAGTCATATGTTGTGTAACCATAAACAAAAATATCTGTTTTGCCATCGCCGTTAAAATCACCCGTCTCAAAGTGATGGTCTTTCTTTGGAATAGATCCGGAATATAGTATGGTCAATGAACCATCTATATTGATCCTATATATTTTTATTCCATTTGCATCGATAGTATATAAATCCATTTTGCCATCACCATTAAAATCTCCAAATTTTAGTTTATCGCCAGGTAAGCTGCCACCACCGGTTATCTTTTCAGAAAAAGTCAAGGATGAACCATTGTAAGTAAACCCAAATATTTTCCATGAATTATTTGTTCGAACAAACATGTCCTCCAGTCCATCCCCATCAAAGTCTGTAGAACTGCTCTCAAGAATTGAATTCTCAATCTTAACTCCAGCCAAGGTAGATAATGGGTAATACTCCCGTGTGAAAAATTGAGGTGTTTGTATCGAATTCTCATCACTGATTACATAATAAAACGCATAAAGATCACTTACACCATATGGATAATAGTATCCGCGGTCCACAAAACACCTTAACATTAAATCCTGTCTTCCATCCCCATTTAAATCAACTGGAATAACCTGGTCAATTTCAAAAGTTGTGCTTCCAGCTGTTTTATAGGTAAAACCGCCATAATCAGTCCCATGATACAATCTCCAGTCTTTTCTGTTAGATTTATTGACAGTGAAAATATCATCCCTTCCATCTCCATTAAAATCCCCTTTATACTGAATATAATTTGTAGAAATATAATTATTATACTCAAGATAAGGATAATTTGAAACTCCATTGGACGGATATTCATAGGAAAAAGCAGTTGAATTATATCGGCTGTTATTCGTGCCATACTCAATTACCTCGTTTAATACAGAGCAATTGCCATAGTTTGAGGTACGATAATTATATTTGAATTCATATTTCTTGATCACTGTAGAGTTATATTTTATCTCGATCCTGTCTAACAGCAGGTTTTGTTCAATCTTGCTGCCATTCAGGTAGGCGGTGGTTTTGTCGCTTCGGTATTTATAATAAAAGGTAATGGTATTGGGGCCATAGGTAATCTCGGCCGGGTAAATCGAGCCGTTGTCTTTGATATACTCGTAATTCATCTGGTTACCGAAGTTATCTGTAACTTTGTTTACATACCAGCTTACCACATAATTACTTCCCTCTATGGTCTGGTCGGCATCACTGTCGTAACCATACTGATATGTAAGCCCGCTTTTTGTTTCGCCCAAAAACTGGGTCGGCCCGTAACTTACCCCTGTGCAGCTTATCCGGGTAAAAATGTCATTGTCGATACGGTATTGCGAGCTGTTTGCACCATAGGTTCCCGAGGTGCAAACCAGCCGTTGCCCGTCGAGGCTGAAGCGGTCGCTGCCAGCCAGGCTGACACCGCCCGCGGCCCCGTCGTGATAATAGGTTTTACCGGTACGCGTAATGGCCGAGATACCGGAAATATTCCAGCCGTAACCCGCCACCCCGGGACCACCCATGCTGTTGTAAGTAATGGCCAGGCTTGGCTGTAAGCCGGCCACCCCGGGGAGCACATCAATGGGAATGGTGTAGGTGGCCCCGCCAAGCGGACTGACATCAAAGGCCCCCTGCGTGGCCCCTACCAGGTACGAGGTGTTCAGGCTGCGGGTAAGGGGGTCAACAACGGTATAATTGTAATTGATGTCACCACTGATTATCGGGTTTTGGATCTCTGCTGTCAACGTGCCGCCATTAGGCGTGTAGCTGTAATTGAGCCCGAGCGTAATGCTGTTGCGGGCATAGTGTGTTTTGGCGCCGCTCTCGGGGCTGGTCAGCACGATTTCGAACTCCTGCCCCCGCACGGTTTGTATCCCCATCGCTATCAGCAGGATGAGGATCGTGTATTTTTGTTTCATATTCTATTCTTTTATGATTTTCCATTCGGAAACTGATTGGCCGGAAGAGATCTTCATGATGTACATGCCCGGGGGCCGGTTGCTCAGGTCGACCGTTGTTATTCCGTCGGTAACCTTCAGGTTGGTAACCAACGCCCCCTGCATGTTATATACCCGCAGGGATACCTGGCTTTCAAAACCCCCGACCGGTATTTCCACGGTAAGCATGCCCCGCGTGGGGTTAGGATAGATTTTAATTTCCCGGCTGTCCAGGGTTCCTTCAAACACGTCCTGTTCCTGGTTGCTCTCCGGTACGGCAGCCATGCTCGTGTTTTTAAGCTGGATGAGTTGCCTCTTAATCCGGTTACCCGAAGCATTATAGTCAAATTCGTATACCTTCGTTTGCGCGAAACCGCTGAACGAGGCTGCCAGCGCTGTCACCAACAGCGCGACAAACAAACAATACCCGCGTTTCATAACGGTTTACTTTTTCGCGGTTTCCAATGCCTCGATCCGCCTGGTCAAATCATCGATCAGCTGCTGTTGCTCCTGGAAGGCTTTGACCAGAACAGGTATTAACTCGGTATAGCGGATGCCTAAAGTGCCGTTTTTATCCGCCACAACAATCTCGGGGAAAAGCGCCTGCATTTCCTGGGCAATAAATCCCATCTGTTCCACGTCGGCTTTTTCAGTCCCTTCAACTCCTGTTTTTTCAGGCGCTTTCATTTTGTAGCTTACCGGGCGAAGTCCTTTTAACCGCTCGCTGGCCGGCGACAAATTCCGGACATCGGTTTTCAGGCTGGCATCGGAATAATAAATATCGCAATAGTAAAAATAACCCTGGTAAGCATACAGTTCATCCCACATATAACTATAGTCGCCCAGCCTGGAATAGCCGTAAGTTGAATACAACATGCCGTATTGACTGATTAGATCACCGGCCCTGAAATCGCCGTTTACATCTAACTGATAAGTTGGGCTGGTGTTATTAATGCCAACCTTACCGGTACTGGTCACTTTAATTTGTGCATTTACAAAAGAGATCATCAGGCTGAATACAGCCGCAAGTAAAAGTTTTTTCATCATGGTAAAAGTTTAATGGGGAGCTACCCCGGTTAATCATTGGTTTTGTTCATATCAGCAAACACTTGTTGTTATATTTTCCGGTCCTTGCCTTCCATACACCGTGGAAAAGGCTTGCAAGGACCGTGTAAAGCGCTTACAGCCTTCATGCAAGCGGCTTGCACGTGTCGTGCAAAGGCTTTGCACAGATCATGCAGAAGGCTTACACGGATCATGCAGAAGGCTTGCACGGTGCATGTAAAAGGCTCTCTCAAACGATTGTTAACTCGTCGGGCAGGCTGCCTTTGCGCAAATTTTTGGTGTTGTAAAGAATTGTCCGCACTTCGAGCCGGTACGTTCCCGCCGCTAAGGCCGGTACCCGGAAATCGATCTGGCCCGGTTTGTTGCGCGACACGGTGGCCACGCGGGTTTCGCTGCCATTGGGCGCGACCAGGAAAATGCCCTGGGCGGCATCGGCCGGGTCGAACTTCAGGCGGCTGCCTTTCAGTTGGGCAATGTTGCCGGGGGTAAGCGTCTCGTTGCGGGCGCCGCTGCCCAGGTCGTTCATATACAGGTCGATTACATCGTCCTGTGTTTTGCTTTGCTGATTTTGCACCACCGCCATGTAGTCGGTCGGGTCGGTGGTCAGGTGGTTTTCAAAGAGGGCATAGTTTAATGCCATAATCATTGGTTTTTTTATCTAAAAAACGGTTATCTCGCGAACATGCGCCGGGCAAAAGCTGATGTAAAATAACCCGGCACACGAAAAACAGGGCTGTCCGCCGGGCAGGGCTGCCGTTTGGACTAAGGTTAATTGACAGGCCGGAATAATAAAGATCGAATCGATTAAACCGGCTTCATGGGTTAATTCACTGAGCCAGCCAGAAGTACCCCCCCTAAATGTGTTGTTAAACAGAAATATTTTGTTCAAGAAAATTTGGATTTTGTTCGTCAAAGACAGTGATTCAAAACCCCCCCAAAAAGTATGCTTTCGTTGTAAAAAACGATCATTTCAATTTTGGTGAACAAAATAATACGGGCGAAAAAAAGTGAAAAAGGGGGTGTTCAGTGAACAGTGATCGGTAATCAGTGTTGTACACATGAGGATTTGTTTGGTCATTGGAGAATTGGTCATTGGTCATTGCAGCTTGCAGCTAAAAAGTACCTGTGTAAAAAACTGAGACTGAATACTGAGACTGAACACTGGTACTTTCAGTGGTCATTGGATAATTGGTCATTGCAGCATGGAGCATGGAGCATGAGGCTTGTTCTCTGCGAACTTTGCGCTTCCTGGCGTTCTCTGCGTTGAAAAAGTGCCTGAGCTCCTGAGTACCTAAGTGCCTAAGCAAGACTGCTGCTTTTCAGGGTTCTGTCATTAGTCACTGGTCACTGGTCACTGGTCACTTGCAGCTTGGAACTTGGAACTTGGAACTTGAAGCTTGCAGCTTGCAGCTAAAAAGTACCTGAGTAGAACCGCGACTGAATGCTGCTACTGCAACTTTCTCCGGTCCTTTGTCTTTCAGCAATCAGAAACCAGGCGGATAATTTATACTTTGCGTTTAGCTAATTTGATCGATGTTCAAAGCAGATCGTGAAACGGCAGCTTTTCCAAGTCGACATTGCCGCCGCTGAGGATAATGCCAACCTTTTTGCCGCGCACATCCACTTTATTTTCGAGAATGGCGGCCAACGGTACGGCCGATGAGGGTTCGATAATTATTTTCATCCGTTCCCAAACCAGCCGCATGGCCCGCGCAATGCCCCGTTCTGAAACAGTTACAATTTCATCGGTCGTGCGCTGGATGATGCGGAAGTTGATTTCGCCGACCGAAGTGAGCAATCCGTCGGCAATGGTTTTCGGGTTAACGGAGGGGATTAGTTTCTTGGCATGAAACGAGCGGTAAGCGTCGTCGGCGCCTTCGGGTTCGGCTGCAATTACCAGGCCGTTGGGGTTCATGGCACGTCCGCAGATCGACGTTCCGCTGAGCAGTCCGCCGCCGCCAATTGGGCAAAGGATCAGATCGAACAAACCGGTATCTTCGATCAGTTCTTTGGCGGCAGTTCCCTGCCCGCAAATCACCTGCACGTTGTTGTAAGGATGAATTTCGATGGTGCCGGTACGGGCAGCCACTTCGGCCAGAGCGCTTTCGCGGGCCTCCAGGGTCGGTTGGCAAAAGGTGATCTGTCCCCCGTAGCCTTCCACAGCTTTTTTCTTGATGGCGGGGGCTGTTTCCGGCATGACAATATAAGCCGGAATCCCGCGCATGCGGGCGGCCAAGGCCAATGCAGCGGCATGGTTTCCCGACGAATGGGTGCAAACGCCTTTTGCCGCTTCCTGATCGCTTAATGAAAATACGGCATTGCAGGCGCCCCTGAACTTGAACGCGCCTACCTTTTGCAGGTTTTCGCATTTGAAATACAGGTTGCCGCCTGTAATTTCGTTGATGGATACTGAACTCAGTACCGGAGTCCGGTGAATAAACGGTTTAATCAGCTCGTGCGCTTTTTCAATATCGGCAAATTCGGGTAATCTCATGGCGGTTTAAATTTCGGCGATCAGGTTTTTCAGGATCAGGGTCATCGATGGTTCCGACTTCATGGCTACTTCCTGCACTTCCTCGTGCGAAATCTCGACAATTTCGCCGGGGACGCCACTGTCGGTAACAATCGAAATTCCAAAAACTTTCATATTCATATGGCGGGCTACAATCACTTCGGGCACGGTAGACATGCCTACCACATCGCCGCCTAAAATGCGGAACATTTTATATTCAGCGGGGGTTTCGAATGTTGGCCCCTGCACGCCCACGTAAACGCCTTCTTTGATCTCGATTTTATTTTTCAAGGCAATAAATCTGGCCTTTTGGCGCAGTTCTTTGTTGTAAGCCTGGCTCATGTCGGGGAAACGGGGACCCAGCTCGTTCAGGTTTTTACCATGAAGCGGATGTTCCGGGAACATGTTGATGTGGTCGCTGATGATCATCAGGTCGCCGATTCTAAAATCGGGGTTTAAACCGCCGGTGGCATTCGAAACAAATAAATATTCGATTCCCAGTTTTTTCATCACCCGCACCGGCAAAACAACTTCCTGCATGGAATATCCTTCGTAATAATGAAAACGGCCCTGCATGGCCAGTACCTTTTTGCCTCCCAGCTCGCCAAAAATCAGGTGTCCGTTGTGTCCGTCGACGGTTGAGACCGGGAAGTTCGGGATTTCG
Source organism: Gaoshiqia sp. US2 (assembly GCF_059705485.1). Classification (NCBI taxonomy): domain Bacteria; kingdom Pseudomonadati; phylum Bacteroidota; class Bacteroidia; order Marinilabiliales; family Prolixibacteraceae; genus Gaoshiqia; species Gaoshiqia sp. US2. The sequence continues at coordinate 1,106,098 of NZ_AP048550.1, forward strand.
GAGTAGGGGATCTCCGTTTCAATCCTGATTTCGTTCACCAGGCCTCCCAAGCCCGAGCCAAGGATAATCCCTGCCTCAGGTTGTTGTTTGATTTTTTCGCTGATATAACGCGCGGTTGCTTCGATTATCTTTAACATAGCCAACTATTTTTTTATTAAAACTTTTTCCTTCACTCGATAAAAACTGAACCTTTACCGGAATATAAAATAAACGCGGTTTGATGTCATCGGGTATCTGTTGTAGCTGCTGCAGCCTCATGGCGTCCTTTTCGGTGGTCAGGATAAACGGCTCCTGCTCTTGATATTGCCGATACTTTGCCGCGATGTTCTGCAGGTCGGTTTCGGTAAACGAATGATGATCCTTATAGACCATTTCGCCGAGCAGTTTGGTTTTGGAGGACAGGTAATTCCTGAGCTGGCCGGGATTGGCAATGCCGGCTAACATCAGCGAGGGCAACCGGTTTTCCTGTATGCCGGGGAGCGGGGCAGCCACATCCGGGAAAACGGGAACAGGTTCGCCGTAAGTCATCTTGGTGAAATAGAGCGACTGGTATGGCCTCAGGTTTACATTTTTCATGATGATTCGCCGGGTGATGGGGGTAATTTCATCGGGGCATTTGGTGTAAATGATCACATTGGCACGGCTTCGCTGGTATTTCCGCTCCCTCAGCCTCCCGTAGGGAAGTAAATGATCTTCCTCCAGGGGCCGGTTCGAGTCGATCAGAAGAATATTGATTCCGGGAGTTACGCTGCGATGCTGAAAGGCGTCGTCCAGGATAATCACATCAGGAGCCTGCTCCCGGTTTTTCAGCAAGGTTTGAATGCCATGCACACGGCTTTCATCCACGGCCACGGTTACGTCCGGAAATTTACGTTTGATTTGCAGGGGTTCGTCGCCAACATTCCGGGCATCGGCTTCGGCCTGTACCAGCAAAAAACCTTTTGTTTGTCGTTTATACCCCCGGCTGAGCGTGGCTACCTTCACATGTTTTCGCAGCAATTCAACCAGGTATTCGGTATGCGGTGTTTTTCCCGTTCCCCCTACCGTGATATTTCCGACCGAAATCACCGGGATTTCAAACTCGGTTGATCCGGCAAACTTATAGTCGTACAGGAAATTACGGATGTATACCACCAGTCCGTAAATAAGAGAAAACGGGTATAAAAGAATTTTCAGCATAATTATTTAATGAAACACGAAGGTATCAAAATTCGGGCATAAAAAAAGAAGTTGCCCGCGAAGACAACTTCTCTCTTCCTGAACGGGAACTGGTTTAATCCATTTGAATATCGTAGGGTAAGCGGGTCAGGATTCCCCTGGCGCTGACCAGATTTTTCAGTTGTTTGTACACAGGATACTGACCGCCCAATTCGTTTTGAAGAATCCGCATCCGGGCATTGCCGGTAAGCTCTTTTAATAGTTCTTCAAAGGGGTCTTTCATTTTTGGAAGCTGGACAACCCGGTAATGATCCAGTCCGCTCATTCCGGCAGCTAATTTTACGGCATCCGAAATTCCGCCGTACAGGTCGACCAGGCCGTTTTCTTTTGCATTTTCGGCGGCCCAAACCCGGCCCTGCCCGATTTCGTCGACCTGCTCTTTGCTCAGGCTGCGCCCTTCGGCCACCCGGCCGATAAAGGTATCGTAACCATCTTCAATATAATTTTGCATGAGTGCTTCTTCAAAGCTGGTCATCTTTCGGGTGAGGGATAAAATATCGGAATGTTCGTTGGTATTCACCACATCCTGGGTAATCCCAAGCTTGTTATTCAGCAGCTCGCCGGCATTCGGGATCAGCCCGAAAATACCGATGGAGCCGGTAATGGTTGTCCGGTCGGTCATGATGGTATCGGCAGCGGCGGCAATATAGTATCCGCCCGATGCAGCCACATCGCTCATCGAGGCGATGGTGGGTTTGGTTTCGGCAGCCAGTTTTACTTCACGCCAGATGACCTCCGAGCCATAGGCCGACCCCCCGGGAGAGTTAATGCGTAACACGATTGCCTTGATGGATGAGTCGCGCCGGGCTTCACGAATGGTTCGCGAAATTTCTTCCGGGTCAATACTCTCCATGCCGCTCCCCATGCCAATTTCTCCGCTGGCATAAATCACGGCAATTTTATCGCGGGCCAGTCCTTTGCCTTCCCGTTTTACCGGAGCTTTGGCATACTTATTCACATCGATGGCACGTAAGTCGCTGCTTTCTTTGATGCTGGTCAGTTCTTTGAGTTCGTTGATCACTTCATCTTTGTACAACAAGGTATCTACCAGGCCTTTTTGCATGAGGAATTCTGCCCGCTGAAAAGTGGCCACGCCATCGGCCAGTTCATTCAATTCGGCCAGGCTCAGGTTGCGTGAAACCGAAATATCGAGCAAAAGCTGGTTCCAGATGCTGCCGGTATAAACTTCGGTTTGCAGGCGGCTTTCCGGGCTCATTTTCTCGAGCAGAAACGGTTCAACAGCCGATTTAAATTTGCCGTGACGAATCACCTGCATTTCGACGCCGATTTTTTCGAGCGCTTTTTTGTAGAAATTCCGTTGAACGCTAAGTCCTTTAAATTCGACCATTCCTTTCGGGTTGAGCGCCACCTTGTCGGCCACCGAGATCAGATAGTATGCTTTCTGGGTGAGGTTTTCGCCGTAGGCATAAATAAATTTTTCTGATTCTTTAAAGTCGATCAGGGCATTTCTGATTTCCTCAACAGTTGCATATCCGGCGTCAATCGCGGAAGGGTTCAGGTAAATTCCGCGAACGCGATCGTCGGTTTTTGCTTTTTCAATACAAGCCAGGATATCGTCGAGGCCGGTTTGTTTGCTTGCCCCAAAGCCGAATAAATCCAGATCATTCAAAGGATTTTTGTCCGAGCGCTCAACAATTTTATTGTCGAGGCGTAAAACAAGCAACGACTTATCTTTTACTTCAACCGGCTCTTCCGACATGGATAAAATAGCCGAGAACGCGCCAATTAATAAGATGATTCCTAAAAAGCCGGCAATCAATACGCCAATAACAGATGCCAGGGTATACTTTAAAAAGTCTTTCATAATTGTGAATTATTGTTTTGTGTTTTTAGCTTTGTACCGTCGAAAAATTAATAAGTACGAATCTACTTATTCCATTACAATTTTGTTCACAAAATGGCAAAGCTTTTTTTACTGTTGGGGGGAAATCTTGGGAATAAAGAGCAGATTTTCAGTAATGCCCGGTTGCGACTGGCAGAAGAACTGGGACCGATCTCCCGCTTGTCGTCGGTTTACGAAACGGAGCCCTGGGGTTTTCAGTCCGACGATTTATTCTGGAACCAGGTGCTGGTGCTCGAAACGGACAAAAGCCCCGAAGAGGCATTGGCTGTCACCAAAATGATTGAGCTTGAACTGGGCCGCGTGCGTAAAGCCGAACGCTATTCTTCGCGGATGATTGACATCGACCTGTTATTTTATGACGATTTGGTTTACCACGAACCTAAGCTCGAATTGCCTCATCCCCGGATGATCGACCGCCGGTTTGTGCTCGAACCTTTGGCCGAAGTTGCCGGGGCGATGCTGCATCCGGTGTTCAAACAAAGTATCATCGAGCTGCTGGAGAATTGCTCCGATCAGCTCGATGTAAAAAGATTGGAAAAGCAGGTTTAGCGTTTGATCGCCCGGCCTGCTCAACGGAGTTTTGGCAAGCGAAAATTTACCTGGTTAAATCCAGCTTTTTAACCGATGACGAATCGATTTTCAATGATTTCATAACGGCATCCAGGTTTGTCAGGTCGATGGACTTATTGGCGGCATAAGATGCCGCCGGGAGAACGGCGATCCGGAATACCTGGTTGTTGGTTTCGGATGGCAGCAGCAGGTTGTAATCGAAGGTGCATTCGAGGAATACCTGAACATCGCCAACCGTGTAATCAAAGTTATACTGCAACACGCCTTCGGGTAACACGACCGTTTGCGGTAACAAACGCCAAACATCAAGATTGTCAACTTGCTCCCAAAGGATATAAACCAACACGATATCGGTTTCGTAGATTTCGAAGTTATTGGGAAAGGGGTAATACAGGGTATAATTATTTTGAGCGTTAAAGGTGCCCTGAATCTCAAAAATAGTCCCCAACAGGTTATCTCCGTCGGCTCCGTCCATTCCTGGAGGGCCTTGTTCTCCTTCGCAGGCAGTTAAAAAAAGAACCGCCAGTACAACTAAAATCCGGCTAATTGTTTTCATAGGATTGATGTATTAAGTGTTTCGTATTGAGTTCAACCCACGACAAGGATTATGCCACAAATCTGTTTCGGATTTAGGCAAAGTCAGGCAATTTTGTAACTTTGTCGTCCGCCGAAATAACGTAATTTTTTCGATTATTCATATTAAAACAACTAATAAGATGGCATTAATTAACGAACACTATCTGAAGTTAAAAGCGGGATACCTGTTTCCCGAGATTGGCCGCCGGGTTAGGGAATTTGCCGATGCCAACCCCGGCAAAAAAATCATTCGAATGGGGATTGGCGATGTCACTCAACCCCTGGTTCCCACTGTTTTGAAAGCCTTTCACGAGGCGGTTGACGAAATGGGCCGGGCTGACAGTTTTAAAGGTTACGGCCCGGAACAAGGGTACGACTTTTTACGCCAGGCCATTGCCGATCAGGCCTACAAAGCGAATGGCATCGACGTTTCGGCCGACGATATCATCGTGTCCGACGGCTCAAAATGCGACACCGGAAATATCCAGGAAATTTTTGGCAGCCAAAACAAAATCGCCATTTGCGACCCGGTTTACCCGGTATATGCCGATACCACCGTGATGGCCGGAAAAACCGGCGAATGTGCTGCAAATGGGTACTACTCCGGTATCATTTACATGCCTTGTACTGACGAAAATGGTTTTATCCCTGAATTGCCGTCCGAGCGCCCCGACCTGATCTTCCTTTGCTACCCCAACAACCCGACAGGGACTGTTGCCGGCAAAGACGAATTAGCCAAATGGGTCAGGTACGCGAAAGAGAATAAGTGTATCATTTTGTTCGATGCCGCTTACGAAGCATTTATTACCGAGGCAGGCATTCCGCGCTCGATTTACGAGATTGAAGGAGCCAAAGAAGTAGCCATCGAATTTCGCAGTTTTTCCAAAACAGCCGGATTCACCGGTACCCGTTGTGCGTTCACGGTCATTCCTGAAGAGCTGAAAGCGTACGACAGCGAAGGCAAGGCCCATTCGGTGAAAAAACTGTGGCTGCGTCGTCATACCACCAAATTTAACGGCGTTTCGTACCCGGTACAAAAAGCCGCCGCCGCCGTTTACACCGAAGAAGGTCAGAAAGAAGTGAAAGAAGTGGTTGCCTACTATATGGAAAACGCCCGTATCATGCGCGAAAGCCTGGCCGAAGCCGGATACCGGGTTTTTGGAGGAGTGAATGCTCCCTATATCTGGGTGAAAACCAAAAATAATATGAAATCGTGGGATTTCTTTGACAAGGCGCTGAACGAGGCCAATGTGGTCGGGACCCCCGGATCCGGCTTTGGGCCCGCCGGCGAAGGCTATTTCCGTTTTTCGGCCTTTGCCGATCGCGACAACGTGATTGAAGCCATGCAACGAATAAAAAAACTGGGTTGATTCTCTCCCGCAATAAAGAAACCGACGCGAACCCTGGCATTTGCCGGGGTTTGTTTTTTACCGCAGCATTCGCTGTAAAATCAGGATTATTCCTTCTCTCCGGGGCGGATTTCCCGCCGGGTCATTCCTGCAGTGTGGATTAATCCTGTTTCTTGTTGGTCTGCCCCAATTTTTTGGCGTGCATTTACCCGCATCAGGTTAAATCCGGTTATTGAAGCGATCGTAAGCATGTGCTGATGATGTTGCCGTCATCTGTTATCCTTGCATGGCTATTGATATCGAAAAAATGATGTTTGCCATTCATGGAAAAATGAAACCTGTCGGTAAAAACATACAGGGGGATAAATTCCTGGCATTGTTTGGAGATTTGGGTTCCGGCAAAATCACGTCAATTTTTAGGACAACCATTATTAAGGTAAGACACGACCTGCCTGAAGTTTTTCGGCATGCCCATAAAGTGTTGAAAATTAAAAGCGGACAGATTTCCGTATATGGAATGATCGAAGAGCTGTTTGGTAGTAACATTTTCGGCTGCATCATTGTTGCCGATGGATTTACCTGTCAAAGAAAATGAGGGAAGGAGATTCTGTTTGGCTGATGTGGGCTTTCCTTTGCTGGTTGAAATTACTCATCAGGCGATGTCCGAAGGGCAGCTACGTGTTGGCGAAACGATCTTCTGTCTGTTTAAGACCGTTTCGATGAAAATTTTATCAGTCGGTAAGTAGCTGGTTATAAGTTCGTCATTCGTGATTGATTAAAAAAATGAAAATATTTATTGCAGGATATGTTGCAGAACCGGAAAAGCTCTCTATATTTGCACCCGCTTTGAGAGACAAACGGGTTACACCGGGTGAGCTGAGAGCGGCGTTCTGTAAGGGTTTTGGGCGTTTTAGGTAAAAAAAACTTTTAAAAAGGATTTGGAAATTACAAAAAAGGCCATTACTTTGCAGCCGCAAAAACGAAGAGTTCACTGAAGGATTTGATGAGTTGGTTTTGAAACCCGGAGGGATTAATTTTCTCCGTAAGAATAGAAGCTGACTTCAGGCATAACAAGTTTGGGAAAAAAGTCAAAAAAAGTTTTGGCAGAAAGGAAAAGCTTGTTAACTTTGCCGCCCCGTAACGGTTGAACGGAAAAGATGAGGCGATCGTTAAGTGGGAAAAGAGAGAATGGAACAAGAAATTTGTCTGGTGCTTTGTTCTGCAAAGAGCAGGGTTTCATAGAGGCAAGCAAGATAGTAAACAAGTTCATTGACAATATTGAAAAGGTAGACAGATAAGGAATAGACGCAAGAATTAGCGAGTTTAATCACAGAGCTGGAAGACACATAAAAATTTCTTTACAACGAAGAGTTTGATCCTGGCTCAGGATGAACGCTAGCGGGAGGCCTAACACATGCAAGTCGAACGGGATTCACCTTCGGGTGATGAGAGTGGCGCACGGGTGAGTAACGCGTATGCAACCTGCCTTTAACAGGGGGATAGCCCGGAGAAATCCGGATTAATACCCCATCGTATTTAGATTCCGCATGGGATTTAAATTAAAGCTCCGGCGGTTAAAGATGGGCATGCGTGACATTAGTTCGTTGGTGAGGTAACGGCTCACCAAGACTACGATGTCTAGGGGTTCTGAGAGGATGATCCCCCACACTGGTACTGAGACACGGACCAGACTCCTACGGGAGGCAGCAGTGAGGAATATTGGTCAATGGGCGCAAGCCTGAACCAGCCATCCCGCGTGAAGGAAGACGGCCCTATGGGTTGTAAACTTCTTTTGTACACCAAGAAATGTCCGTACGTGTATGGATTTGACGGTAGTGTATGAATAAGCATCGGCTAACTCCGTGCCAGCAGCCGCGGTAATACGGAGGATGCAAGCGTTATCCGGATTCATTGGGTTTAAAGGGTACGTAGGTGGCTGATTAAGTCAGTGGTGAAAACCTGCCGCTTAACGGTAGGCGTGCCATTGATACTGATTAGCTTGAGTACAGTTGAGGTAGGCGGAATGTGTAGTGTAGCGGTGAAATGCTTAGATATTACACAGAACTCCGATTGCGAAGGCAGCTTACTAAACTGACACTGACACTGAGGTACGAAAGCGTGGGTAGCGAACAGGATTAGATACCCTGGTAGTCCACGCCGTAAACGATGCTCACTCGCTGTTTGCGATACACAGCAAGCGGCTTAGCGAAAGCGATAAGTGAGCCACCTGGGGAGTACGCCGGCAACGGTGAAACTCAAAGGAATTGACGGGGGCCCGCACAAGCGGAGGAACATGTGGTTTAATTCGATGATACGCGAGGAACCTTACCTGGGCTTAAATGGGGAGTGACAGCTGTCGAAAGATGGTTTTCTTCGGACACTCTTCAAGGTGCTGCATGGTTGTCGTCAGCTCGTGCCGTGAGGTGTCGGGTTAAGTCCCATAACGAGCGCAACCCTTACCGTTAGTTACCATCAGGTTAAGCTGGGGACTCTAGCGGGACTGCCACCGTAAGGTGAGAGGAAGGTGGGGATGACGTCAAATCAGCACGGCCCTTATGTCCAGGGCTACACACGTGTTACAATGGCCAGTACAAAGGGCAGCTACCGGGTGACCGGATGCTAATCTCTAAAGCTGGTCTCAGTTCGGATCGAAGTCTGCAACCCGACTTCGTGAAGCTGGATTCGCTAGTAATCGCGCATCAGCCATGGCGCGGTGAATACGTTCCCGGGCCTTGTACACACCGCCCGTCAAACCATGGAAGTTGGGGGTACCTGAAGTCTGTAACCGCGAGGAGCGGCCTAGGGTAAAACCAATGACTGGGGTTAAGTCGTAACAAGGTAGCCGTACCGGAAGGTGTGGCTGGAACACCTCCTTTCTGGAGCTTGATTAAACGCTTGTTCGGAGTTTATTTTTTATCACTACCTTTTTAAAAGATATAGCAGAGGTTGAAGTTTAAGAGACAAGACGAAAGACATTAGACTGAATATACAAGACTGTACACCACAATCTAAAGTCTTGGGGTCTGATATTTTAAATCTGACATCTGAAATAACAGTCTCGTAGCTCAGCTGGTTAGAGCGCTACACTGATAATGTAGAGGTCCCCAGTTCAAATCTGGGCGGGACTACCGCAGTGGTAGAATGTTCGGAATATCGGAAAGTTAGAGTATCGGAATATTAGAGTATCAGAATAGGAAGGCATTCTAATCTTCAGGATTCCAATATTCTAATCTTGAAAACCGGGGGATTAGCTCAGTTGGCTAGAGCGCTAGATTTGCATTCTAGAGGTCAAGGGTTCGACTCCCTTATTCTCCACAAGAAAAGAGTCGTGAGCGATGAGATATGAGTCGCGATTCGGAATAAGATAAGAGAATAAAAGTAGTAAAGACAAGACGTTCAAAATACATATTGGAACAAATGATAGGCCAGGTGGGCGTAAGTTTCGGTTCGAGTCCGGAAGTATCAACGTAAAGAAGTTAAGAGAGAGTATTTAAGTCTCAGGACTCATAACTCGCAACTCGTGACTTATTTTAAAGTTCTTTGACATATTGGGAAAAAGAGAATGTGAAGTACATTCGACCTTAAAGATTAAAAAATAAAGGAGAAAGTTAATAAGGGCGTACGGGGGATGCCTTGGCTCTCAGAGGCGAAGAAGGACGTGATAAGCTGCGATAAACTGCGGGGATTGGCAAATACGAATTGATCCGCAGGTTTCCGAATGGGATAACCCTTCCGGGTAACCGGAAATCCAATTATATTGGAAGCTAACCCAGGGAACTGAAACATCTAAGTACCTGGAGGAAAAGAAAACAAAAGTGATTCCCTAAGTAGTGGCGAGCGAACGGGGAACAGCCTAAACCAGCTTTGTTTCGGCAAAGTTGGGGTTGTAGGACCACGGGATTTGTATTAACACGGAAGTGGAATATTTTGGAAAGAATAACCAAAGGAGGTGAAAGTCCTGTACACGTAAAGTGTTGATATGATAGTGGTATCCTGAGTAGGGCGGGACACGAGGAATCCTGTCTGAATCTGCCGGGACCATCCGGTAAGGCTAAATACTACTGAGAGACCGATAGTGAACAAGTACCGTGAGGGAAAGGTGAAAAGCACCCCGAACAGGGGAGTGAAATAGTACCTGAAACCGTACGCTTACAAGCGGTTGGAGTCCGGCAACTGCCGGATGACAGCGTGCCTTTTGCATAATGAGCCTACGAGTTAGTCGTCACTGGCAAGGATAAGTGTTTCAGACACGGATCCGAAGCGAAAGCGAGTCTGAACAGGGCGCTTTAGTCAGTGGCGCTAGACGCGAAACCTTTGTGATCTACCCATGGCCAGGTTGAAGGTCCGGTAACACGGACTGGAGGACCGAACCAGGGAGCGTTGAAAAGCTCTTGGATGAGCTGTGGGTAGGGGTGAAAGGCCAATCAAACTGGGAAATAGCTCGTACTCCCCGAAATGCATTTAGGTGCAGCGTCGTAACTGAGTCTTATAGAGGTAGAGCTACTGATTGGATGCGAGGGCTTCACCGCCTATCAAATCCAGACAAACTCCGAATGCTATAAGATGCTTTACGGCAGTGAGGGCATGGGTGCTAAGGTCCGTGTCCGAGAGGGAAAGAACCCAGACCATCAGCTAAGGTCCCCAAGTGTATGTTAAGTTGGTTTAACGAAGTCTGATTGCTTAGACAGCTAGGATGTTGGCTTGGAAGCAGCCATTCATTTAAAGAGTGCGTAACAGCTCACTAGTCGAGCGATCGGGCGTGGATAATAATCGGGCATCAAACATACCACCGAAGCTATGGATTTATGGTAGGGGAGCATTCCAGTCGGCGTAGAAGGTGTAGCGTGAGCTATGCTGGAGCGTCTGGAAAAGCAAATGTAGGCATAAGTAACGACAAAGGGGGCGGGAAACCCCCTCGCCGATAGACTAAGGTTTCCTGATCAACGTTAATCGGATCAGGGTTAGTCGGGGCCTAAGGAGGAGCCGAGAGGCGCATTCGATGGATAATCGGTTAATATTCCGATACTTTTTTATACTGCGATGGGGAGACGAAGTGATGACAGGTCCGCCAACTGACGGAATAGTTGGTTAAAGGGTTTAGGTGATGATAAGGGCAGGCAAATCCGCCCTTTGAGCTGAAACCTGACAGTACCGTGAGCCTTCGGGCAAGCGGATAGTGACCGTAAGGGCTTCCGAGAAAATCCTCTAAGCATCAGGTATAAAGAACCCGTACCGCAAACCGACACAGGTAGTCAAGGAGAGAATCCTGAGGCGCTCGAGTGATCCATGGCTAAGGAACTAGGCAAAATCGACCCGTAACTTCGGGAGAAGGGTCGCCCGCTGCAAGGCGGGCCGCAGTAAAAAGGCCCATGCGACTGTTTATCAAAAACACATGGCTTTGCTAAATCGAAAGATGATGTATAAGGCCTGACACCTGCCCGGTGCCGGAAGGTTAAGTGGGGATGTTATCGCAAGAGAAGCATTGAAATGAAGCCCCGGTAAACGGCGGCCGTAACTATAACGGTCCTAAGGTAGCGAAATTCCTTGTCGGGTAAGTTCCGACCTGCACGAATGGTGTAACGATGTGGGCACTGTCTCAGCCATGAGCTCGGTGAAATTGTAGTATCGGTGAAGATGCCGATTACCCGCAACGGGACGGAAAGACCCCGTGAACCTTTACTGCAACTTCACATTGATTCTGGGTAAGTGATGTGTAGGATAGGACGGAGGCAATGAAGCGGGTTCGCCAGGATTCGTGGAGCCATCCTTGAAATACGTCCCTTTGCTTACTCGGGACCTAACCCCCTTACGGGGGGACAGTGTGTGGTGGGTAGTTTGACTGGGGTGGTCGCCTCCAAAAGAGTAACGGAGGCTCCCAAAGGTGCCCTCATGACGATTGGTAACCGTCAGGAGAGTGTAATGGTATAAGGGCGCTTGACTGTGAGACCGACAAGTCGATCAGGTAGGAAACTAGGGCATAGTGATCCGGTGGTTCCGCATGGAAGGGCCATCGCTCAAAGGATAAAAGGTACTCCGGGGATAACAGGCTGATCGCTCCCAAGAGCTCATATCGACGGAGCGGTTTGGCACCTCGATGTCGGCTCGTCACATCCTGGGGCTGGAGAAGGTCCCAAGGGTTGGGCTGTTCGCCCATTAAAGTGGCACGCGAGCTGGGTTCAGAACGTCGTGAGACAGTTCGGTCCCTATCTGTTGTGGGCGTTGGAAATTTGAGAGGACCTGCTGCCAGTACGAGAGGACCGCGGTGGACATACCTCTAGTGTATCAGTTGTGACGCCAGTTGCATTGCTGAGTAGCTATGTATGGAAGGGATAAGCGCTGAAAGCATCTAAGCGCGAAGCCTCCCTCAAGATGAGATTTCCTTTAAGGGTCGTAGCAGACGACTACGTTGATAGGCTGCAGGTGTAAAGGCGGTAACGTCATAGCCGAGCAGTACTAATTACCCGAAGACTTTCCCTGGGTTTTTAAGGTCAAAGGTTACTTCACATTTTTCCCGGTATGTTTAAAATATTAAGCTTCATCCGGCAACTGCCTGAACAGGTTGCAATCAACAGGTTGCAGTCAACGAAGCGTGAATAATATTTAAGTGTTGTGTATCCCCGGTAAGGGGAAAAGCAAAAAAGATTTAGGTGATTACAGCGGCGGGGTTCCACCTCTTCCCATTCCGAACAGAGAAGTTAAGCCCGCCAGCGCCGATGGTACTGCATTTATGTGGGAGAGTAGGTCGTCGCCATCCTTTCCAAACCCTGTGTTCTCCAGAGCACAGGGTTTTTTTTGCAAATGACGGCTGTCCAAAAACATATATTCCATATTTGTCATATCGGATCAATCGGAATTTCTCCCTCAAAAATTTGGAATAAACCGTTTTACATTAACTTTGCTTCGCATGGAAACACTGCAAACAAATATCCCCGATCTAAGCGGCGAGTTTGTATTTCAAACCTCGCGGAGCAGTGGCCCGGGAGGACAGAACGTGAACAAAGTGAATTCGCGTGTAGAGTTGCGTTTTGATATTCCCGCTTCGGCCTTGCTAACGGATGAACAAAAGGAATTGTTACTGAAAAAGCTGGCTTCAAAACTTACTTCCGACGGAATTTTGCTGATTGTGAGCCAGGAGGACCGTTCGCAACTTCGAAACAAGGAGATCGTTGCCGAAAAATTTTACGGATTACTTAATAAAGCATTTATGCCGGTTAAAAAGCGAAAAATTACGCGTCCAACAAGGGCTTCAGTAGAAAGACGGATCCAATCAAAAAAACAATTGGGAGAAAAGAAGTCGAGACGAGGGAAAATTGATTTCTAAAAAATAGAAAAGGTTAATGTGATGTCCGGGATCTTTTCCGGATTTTTACTGAAAAAGATACATGAAAGAAATAGTAGCTTATACGATGTTGGTTTTATTGTTTAGCCTTTCGGCTTGTCATTCAGCAGATACGCACCTTCGCATACAAGCCGGAGATTTGTTGTTTCGGGGAGCTGCGTCAGGAGACTTAGCAGAAGCGATTGACCGGGTAACTCAAACCGAGGCTGAAACCCATTTTTCGCATGTAGGGATTGTTGAACAGATAAGCGACCGTATTTTTGTGCTGCATGCCGATCCGAAAGGTGGGACTTGCCGGATTTTATTGCAGGAGTTTCTGCATCCTGAAATTGATTCAGTCGAGGTGGTGGCTTATCGTTTGAAAGCGGAATGGCAATCTACAATTCCCGACGCGTTGGACCGTGCCCGTGAAATGCTTGGAAAACCCTACAATTTTAGTTACATCCTGTCTGATACCGCGCACTATTGTTCCGAATTTATTTTCCGGGCTTTTGCTCCGGATTCGGTTTTTCAATTAAACCCGATGACGTTCAACGACCCGCAAACAGGTGAATTTTTTCCAACCTGGCTTGAATATTACGGGAAACTCGGTCTGGAGATTCCGGAAGGTTTACCAGGCTGTAATCCAAATGGCATGGCTGCCTCGGAAAAACTGGAGCGACTTGGCGTCGTGAAGTAAATGTATGCAGGATTGTTTTCAGCAATATTAAATTAAAATCTCTTCCGGTTTTGTTTTTTTGACCGTTATTCGTGTAGGTTTTGCTTGGCGGGAAACACTTTCCCAGACGATTTCGGCTAAATCGCGCACCACGACATCAGTTCCTTTGGCAAATGTTTTTTTACAAAGCGGGCAGGCTGTTACGATCGTGTCGGGTTGGTACAACCGGTATTCTTCCAGTACGTTGTCACGGATCTGATCACGTTCATTCATCGCTATTTTCATGTTCGACAAACTCCCGCCGCAACAGGGGGAATCGGCTTTTTCCTGTTTTATTTTCACCAGGTTAACATACTGCCCGAGCAGTTCTCGCGGTTGTTCGTAAATGCCGCTACCACGGCCCAATTCACAGGGGTCGTGATAAATTACCCGTTCGGATAAGCGGCGGGCAGGCAGTAATCCCTGATTGACCAATTCCAGCAGATATTCAGAATGGTGCATCACCCGAACATGAGGCAGATCGTAGTCTTCGCGAAAAACCTTGTAGCAAATGGGGCACGAAACCACCAGGGTTTGGGCGCCCGATTGCAGTATTTTATCGCGGTTGTTGGCGATTAGCTTTTTAGCGGCTTCGTACTGCCCGGCCTGGATTAAGGGGCGTCCGCAGCAAGGCGCTTTTTGTTCGTCCATAAACCAGTAATTGATCCGGGCAAGGTTGAGCAGTTGTTTCATGCTTTTTTTGATCGACGGCGTCAGATGAGTCATGCAGCCGGCAAAGTAAATGACGTCGGTTTTGGGGCTTGGTCCGTTTTTTAAATAGTCGTAGGTGGAATTGTATTCGACGGTCGATTCAATCCGTTGGGTGATCCGGATATCATTCAAATCGAGCCCGACGGGGCAATCTTTCTGGCAACGTCCGCAGAGCAGGCAATTGAAAAGTTGTTCGTCACTCAGTCGCCGTCCCCGGATTTGTTTAAGCACATAAACCGATTGCGTATTCCGGATGTTGGCCTGGCTCATCTGGCAACTATCCAGGCAAATGCCGCAGCGTGAGCATGAAAACACCTGTACCCGGGTATATCCGTTCACGTGTTTTTTCAAACGAACGCCGTATTTCCGAAGAAAAATCAGCAAAACCTCAACCGGGATGTGCATGTAGCGCGACATTGGCATGGCTAAAAAGAACGCCCCGAGCGAGCAGGAGTATGCCCACCAGGCCGGTTGTTCGACAAAATGAAGCGGGAGAGCCGTAGCCAGTAAATTACCGGCGGGTTGCGTTAAAAAGCTTCCGTTACCGTGTAACCCGGCGCTGATGCTTTCGGCTGCGAGACGGAGGGGGAAAATTAGCCAAAGCGCCGTCAGGGCGATACGGTCTCCTGCTTTCAGGTTGGTTGTTTTTTTCATGCCAAAGGCACGGCTGTTCAGTCGTTTGTAATAGGCTAAGGCCACGCCTGAAAGAATCAGCAATAACAGAAAATCCATGATGGCAGCAAAAGATTTACCTTCGAAACCGGATGGGGGAAGAGGTTCGGCATAACGGAAGAAAATTGATTTCCAGAAGGGAAACGACAGTGTTTTGTAATGCACTGCAGCTTCGATGTGCCCCGCGACAATCAGCAAAAACCAACCAAAAGCCAGGCTGGCGTGCATATATCCCAAAACCGGGTTTTTGCGGAAGATCTTTCGATGGAGTAACGCTTCCATGAACGTTTCACCAACGGCCTGCAACGACTTTCGGCCCGGCACTTTTTTGATGATTCGGATTTTGTCGATTTTTGAAAGGCTTAAAATCCAGATGACAGAAACGACCAGCAGAAAACTGATGATAAACAGTAATCCGATGGTGAATGGGTAGGTAAACGGTGGTATTTCCATGGATCAGTATTTTTCAGTTCTAAATTGGACCAATCCTTTTTTCAGAAGCATGATGACGTTGCGGATGTTAATGCCCCGGGGGCAAACCAGCATGCACTTTCCGCAAAGCATACATTTGTCAATTTCCTTGGCCAAACCGGTTATTTCGCCGCGGCGAAGCAGCAGGTTCATTTTCCGGATATTGAAATCAATCAGTGTTCCGGCATTGCAGGTAGCCGTGCATCCGCCACACGACAGGCAAATCTTAAAAGAAGGTTCTTTTTCGAGTACCTCATTCAGCAGCCGGCCGTCGAATTGGTCGAAATCGATACTGCGTGGTTCTATCAGTTTAAATCCGAACGTATTCATTTGGTTTGCAGATAATGGTGAACATCAAAAGCGGCCGAACGGGCATGTTCCAGCGTTTCATCAATGGTCATCGGCCCGGTGCAGGCGCCTGCTAAAAAGATGCCTTTCCGGGACGACCGATTTTTCAACAGGTGCGGATCTTCGGTCTGCAGAAAACCGTTTGGCTCGCGTTGCAAGTCGAACAGACCGGCCATACGTGAGGTTTCTTTTCCGGGAACCATGCCAACCAGCAAAACAAGCAAGTCGACCTGCATTTTGATTGGCCGGCCCGAAAGCGTGTCTTCTGCTTTTATTTGCAAGGTTTCATCCGGATTATCCGAAGCTTCCGACAGGCGCCCGCGAATAAACTGGATGTTGTACTTTTCCTGGGCTTCGCGGTACATCGATTCCCAGGACAAGCCAAACATGCGCAAATCCATGTAAAAACAGAAAATTTCTGTTTGAGGCAATTGTTTGGCGAGTTCCATCGCCTGTTTCACCCCGGTTACACAGCACACTTTGGAGCAATGATGATTCCCGCATTTTTCGTCACGCGAGCCGACACAGTGAATAAACGCGATGCGCCGGGGCTTCAATCCGGCGGCCGTCGTGATGGCTTGCCCGTTTTTCAGCCGTTGTTCCAAATCAACCGATGTGATTACATTCTCGTAAATCGAATAGCCGTATTCTTCTTTCCGGCTTGCATCAAATGTTTCGAAACCGGTGCTGATAATCACGGCATCGGCGGGTAATTGTTGTTTGTCGGTAGTTTTTAACAGGAAAGAACCATTTCCCTGAACCACCTGTGAAATATCCGTTTCGTAAATGGTCGTAAACGTTTCGCGTCGGATCTTGTTTTGAAGGAATTCGGCCACCTGACCGGCAGGTCTGCCGGTTGGGAACAAATGGCTCCAGTTGTTCAGTTTTCCTCCGGTTTGACTGTTTTTTTCAATCAAAGTAACTTTGTAGCCCAGCTCCGCCAGCATGGCCGAAACTTCAGTTCCGGCAACTCCACCGCCAATGGTGATGATTTCTTTTCGTTTGTCCATCTTTTCCTGTTTAAAATGAATGAACCGGTTGTTGCCTTAAACAGGCAGGAATAACGGGTTTCCCGAGGTCTTTCCCGTTTTTCCCTTTGTACTTCAGTTCCGGACTGTATTTGACTTCCATTTTTTGCAGCAGCGGCTCACAGTCGATCTGGTGCATTTGCAGTCCCAAATCCCACGGATCGTAGCCCAATACCAGACCTGCCAATTCTTCGTAAGTCAGCACCGGAATGCCTTGCTGTTCGCTTCCGTACATTTTTCCGTCCATTTCGCCGATGGTGTATTGCCACTTGTCCATAAACATGGCACAGCCGGGGCAATTGCAAATGATCGCGTCAGGTTGGTAAGGCTGCATGGATTCGAATTTTTTTTTTGAGTTGGAAACGGAGTACCCCCGGTTGGCCATGATGAGATATTGGCGAAAGCCAAAGCCGCAGCAATGCCGTCGTTCCGGGTAATCGACCACCTGTCCGCCCCAGGCTTCAATCAGGCCGCTCAGCACACACGAAAACTCGGCCCCGCCAAGGCCTTTCCCCGGAAACATCTTAGCATAATGACAGCCGATATGCTCAACAATTTTCAAGGGCTCGCCGGTTTCCCGGTTGGTTAGCCGATATTGCTGCCTGCCAGCGATCTGGTCCCGAAAATGATAAAGAATGTCGCTGCAATGCGCGACGTTTTCAGGGACGCTTAGTTCACGGCCGGTGGCTTTCCGCAGGTAGTGGCGGGCCTTTTCCATTTCTTCGGGAAATTCTTTCCAGGTTTCGAGCACTTCGGAATAAATACCAAAAGAGGTGACACAGGAAACAGCCAGGTTTTTATAGCCGGCTTCGGCCATAAGCGCAAACTGGCGGGCAACCACGGTTTGCAATGTTTCGAACGGAAGCAGGTCGGAATGATAGGCAATACCGGTGCAGGTGGTATGCTTGGGATCGTCCAGCACATCCTTACCCAAATCGTTTTGCATGATTTGCAGGAAGGCGCGTTCAGAACCAGGGAAAAAGTTTTGCCTGATACAGCTTCTCAGGTAATAAAATTTGTCTTCGGGAATGGTTTTCTGGTAGTCGCTCCAAATTCGTGACTTTGCCTGGTGTTTCATCTTCAGTTTAGTTTGTTGTGAAAACATGCATGAAATAGCTTTCCATGTCATCGTTTTTTATGCCCATTTCTGCGGCTTTTTCGCGGCTGTAGTTTTCTATTTTCTCCAAAAATCCGGTCGCCCCTGATTCGTCAAAAATAGCTTTTAGTTCGGCTAATACTTCCGGCGCGATTTTCCGCAGGGTACCGGCCCCCTCTTTGTCCAGGTTGGCGCCAAGCCGGTCGTAAAGCGCTTCCCTGTTCTCAAAAAACCACTCCCAAACAGGTCCCTGTTCCGGGTGAAGCTTCGGCTTTAAACTGTCGGGATGGACACAGTATCCGCGTTCAAGAATATTTTCGATGAGTACTTTTTTGAGGGCGTATTGCTGACGCCCGCGACGGCTTTCGGTGAAAAAGCCCAGTTCCTGGGATAATTTTCGCAGGGCGTTGATTACCAGACCCGGGCAATTTCCGCGCGGGCAGCGGGTTTTGCACGACATGCACTGTCCGCAGTACCAGATGGTCTCGCTGCGAAGCAGTTTTTCGATCCGCTCGTCGTCGCGCGACTGTACTTCAACAACCAGCATCCGCGGGTCGTAATCAAAAAACTCGGCAGCCGGACAAATTGCTGTACAAACTCCGCAGTTCATGCAGGCTTTCAGCCCTTCCACGAAACGGACGTCACGCAGCAGCATTCGGTAAAGGATCATGTTCGTCTGATTTTTGGCCAGGTAAAGCTACGATGGTACAAGTCGGGCTGAAACAGCACAAAGTCCTATTTTGATCTACGCTTTTGAACGTATATCCGATTTGTTGTCTGATCCTGGCCGTGATCAGGATCCGGCATTTTGGAAAGCAGCCTGATTTTTATATTTTTAACCTGAATAATTCATAAACTTTAAAAAGGTGAATATTTGATTTTTTCAGCCGTGGGATTTAATAACCCATATGCTGAAAAGAAAATTTGTTGTCTGCGATTGTTTTCGATTGGTCATTTTAGAGGTTGGCCTGTTTAGTTTTAGACCAAAAATTGTGTGTATTTTCTTCACAGAACATAGGTATTTTATCTTGTGCTTTGCAAGTGCCTGATTAATATGTATTTTTGAATATAGTTGGGTTGTTGCTAACGGCGCAACTGTCCGATTTCGAGGAAGTAATTCTCAAGCAGTTTGGCTTGCGGGCATGAAGCTGGAAATTCCACTTTTATTTTTGTCTTCATTTGTCTAACCTGGGCAGCAATTTTAATGAACCTTTCACGTAATGTCTTCATCGTAACAGCTGCCAACCCCTTTGTTTTTAGCATGTTCTCCTGCAACGAGTGCATCAGCACATAAGCGGCTGAATGCAAGAATAACCTGAACTGATTGGCATAAAAGCTATTGCACGACATCCGGCCTGATTGCAGGTAGTTTTTGTGGTCTTTGATATTGAGTTCCATCCTGCCCCGTCCGCAGTACCCTTGTTCGTAAAGTGCCTTTGTCCGGTATTCCCAAAGGTCGGTTACAATAAAACGAATATTGGATCCTTTGCTTGTCACTTCGATTTTAACAATCACGCGTTGCTGGTTTTCCCAACTACCCGCTTTGTAGCCAAATGAGTGATAACGCTTTATGGGTTTGGCATATCTGGCAAATTCATTTTCGCAACTCTTTACAAGAGTTTCAACACTCGAATTCAATACGCTGTTTCCGGTCAAGCCAGTTATAAAATGGATATTGGGTTGTCCAACGCACCAGTCCATCAACTCTTTGCTGCAAAAGTGGCTGTCGCCCCGAACAATGATCACCGTATTTTTCCACGATTTGCGCAAATGGGCAACAAGCCTTTTGAGTATCCCAAAAACATTGGCACTTTTGCTGCGCCTGCCTGGTTTGAGTATGGTGGTAATCAGTTTTCCCGACAAGCCTTCATAAATGTGAAGGGGCATGTAGCAATACTCTCCGTAATAGTTATTGAACAGGGTTAACTGCTGCCCCCCGTGGGTATCAATGTTGGTGTCATCGCAATCGATAATAATCACAGGAGGTTCCGAAGGGTAGGATTCAATAAACTTATTGGCAAAGGCATACGCGATGTTGTACAGTTCACTGGCTCTTGGGGTGTTCTCAAAACGGGTCATAGTTGATTGAGATGCCAAGGCATTCCCTGTCATGGGCAAACGTCCAACACTCATTTTCAGGATCGTGTCATCGCGCAAGGTATTGCAATCATTGGCATCTTCATATCCAGCAACAATCTGATATACCCGCTGTGCAGCAATCTCTTCCAAAGAGTGGTCAACATAGCTTTGATGCCGGGTGTCCTCAATACAAGTAACCAGCGACTTGATGATGCCAATCCGGCTCTCGATATCTTTGACCAACAGCAAACCACCATCTGAAGAAATCTCAGATGCAGTAAAACTTACCTCAATACGCTTATTGTCAATTGGTTGTAAATCGAAGAGTTTTCCCTGGCAAATTGCAACGTCTGTTTGCTTGTCCAGAGTTTTTTCGGTAATTTTATTTTCTGAAGAGCTCATGGAAATACGGTTGTAAGACGCTGTAAGATAGTAATTTATCTTTAATTTTCGTGAGCTTTTCTTCGTTTTTGTGAATTATTCAGGTTAAACTCATGAAACGGCTGTTCGGGATCTTTTTTTGTATTATTTCTCTTCTTTTCTCGGCGCAGGCAAAAGAACCGGTCAGGGAGTTCGTGCGCGATTCACTTCATGCTTACCGGAAGCAGCTGACACATCGCGAAAACCACCGCCTGATTTCCGAATATAAAATTCAGAGTCTGATTGCACTGAGTTATTATCCTGACCTGGACGGTGTGGACATTCATTTTAAAAAGAAGAATTTAAAAACCACGATGGCAGCTGTTCCCCGCTGGGACTTTATTTTCAAAAGCAAGGAAAACCGGAGCTACCGGATTTTTGTCAATACAACCGTTAAAAAGGGAAAAGGGGTATTACCGGACCAGGTGCCGCTGAATGCCCAAATCGGGTTGATTGGTCATGAACTGGGGCATGTGGTTGACTTTGAAAGTAAAACGGGCGCAGGCATTTTGCTGACCGGTGTGGCGTACCTGTTGCCGCCTTTTCGCAAAAAACTGGAGCGCAAGGTGGATGAAATAACCGTGGCCCGTGGTTTAGGCCATCAACTGAAGGATTTCTCGGACTTTGTATTGAACGAGTCGGATGCATCGGAAAAGTACAAGAAATATAAACAACGGTATTACTATAAACCGGTACAACTGACACGGGTGATGTCGGGTTACAGTTTTTACTGAGTTTTCAATGAGTCTGCTTGCATGCTGTTATTGTTCGCTATATAGGGGAATTTCGACATAGAAGGTTGATCCCTTGTTGATTTCAGTCTCAAACCAGATGCGGCCGCGGAAGGTTTCAATGATCTTTTTTACAATAGCCAGGCCCAGCCCCATGCCGCTTGTTTTAGTGGTGAAGTTTGGCCGAAACATTTGTTGCCTGATTTTTTCAGGGATGCCGGCGCCGTTGTCTTTAACCGCGATAATGGCTTGTCCTTCGTCAATAGACAGGTTGATGCTGATTTCCCCTTTCCGCGTGGACGGAATCGACTGCATGGCATTTTTAATGAGATTAACCATGGCGCGCGAAATTTGTTCCTGATCTGCATAAATCAACGCTTCCTCGTGGCCGTTCAGTTCGAGGCGGAAGTTCACCTGTTGGTTCGATTCAAATAATTCAGTAACATGAGTCAGCCTTTTTACCAGGTTGAACACTTCGTTTTTCGCTTTCGGGATTTTGGCGAAGTTTGAAAATTCGGTGGCGATATCCGACAGGGTATCAATTTGTTCAATGAGAATCCGGGTAACCCGGTCGAAGTATTCATCGTAGTGTTCACTTTTTTCAGCTTTTGCCCGCTGTAAATACTGGATGTTAAGTTTCATGGGCGTAAGCGGATTCTTAATTTCGTGTGCGATCTGTTTGGCCATTTCCCGCCAGGCCATTTCCCTTTCCGAACGGGCCAGCAATTCGGCGCTATCGGCCAATTCGTCAACTTTCCGGTTATATTCTTTAATCAGGGCTCCAATCTCGTCATCCCGCTGATAACTGATCTGCTCATTTTTTTTATCCAGCTGGATTCCTTTCAGTTTTTCCCGGATCAAACTCAGGGGCCGGGTAATCTGGTTGGCCAAAATCACAGCAACAATCACACTGGCAAAGAAGAGCAATACATACAGGTTGATAAAGGCCACAATAAAGGTGGTTACCTCCTGTTTCATTTCGTCGCCACGGGTAAAATAAGGCAGGTTAATAAAGCCCAGGTATTCTCCTTTGTTGTTTATAATTGGCTCATAAATAGACAAAAAGGAAAGCTTGCCGATTTTCTCGGGCTGAATGTAGCTGATCTGGTAATTTTCGGTGAGTTCGTAAAACGCCAGGGCATCCATGCGGGTTGAAATAATTCCCCGGTTAAAAAGCTCCGGGCGCGACGAAGCAATCAGTTCACCGTCGTTCCCGAAAATATTGATATCGGCGCGAAAAATGTTCGAAAGGTTATTCAGTTCGCGCCAAAGCCAGGTGCGGACTTCCGGCGAAAACTCATCAACATGGTTGAGCCGCAGGTTGATTTCTTCAGCGATCGAACTCATTTTTTCGTTCAGATCATCCTGGTACCTGTTCGAATACTCGTGCAGGTTATAATAGATTGTACCTGC
Organism: Gaoshiqia sp. US2; assembly: GCF_059705485.1. Classification (NCBI taxonomy): domain Bacteria; kingdom Pseudomonadati; phylum Bacteroidota; class Bacteroidia; order Marinilabiliales; family Prolixibacteraceae; genus Gaoshiqia; species Gaoshiqia sp. US2. The sequence goes on from NZ_AP048550.1 coordinate 1,128,680, forward strand.
CGCCACCAACATCAGCGAAAACAACACAACCGAGATGATTGAAGCCTGTATCCTGAATTTCAGATCGTAAACCAGAGCCTGCTGCCGGTACTTGGTATTTCCGATAAATACGATCACCAAAACAAAAACGAGGTAAAAGACAAAAAGATAGGGAAATGAAATCAGGTAGTCCAGAAATTCGAATGCTCTGGCGCTCACAACAATATAATTATCGTTGCCCAATTTGTAGGTCAGGTGTTCGTATCCGTCCCATTTTCGCAGGTTAAACTCGCTGGCGCTGTTCGTGATATCGTAGCTGCTGATGTAGTAATTGTACTGGTAATCGCCGCTGAGGTAAACCAGTTCGTTATTAAAATATTTAGCATAAGAGAATTGGCGGTAACGATCCGGTTTTTCCATCGATTTATCCAGCAGAAGTTCCGGGAATCCGATTCCCTCCGGCAGTAATTTCGACCGTAATTCAATAAAAACGGATATTCCCAATGAATCGGACGAGAGCGGGTAAAATATTTTTCCGAAGTAGGAGATACGCCCGTCCATGTTATTCAGGTAATAGAATTTGGTTCCGGGGATTGGGGTGCCCAACTCTTCAATCATTTTATCGAAAAAGGGGAAGCAGGGTACCATCCGGTTTTCCGGTTGTATCAGTAAACTGTCCGAGCCGTCGCAAATAGTTATCTGGCTGTCGTATTTTCTGAAGTATCCGTTAAAATAGTGCTGGTCAAAATAGTCTTCCAGATTTTCATATGACGACGATAGCAAGTAAGGTACAACCGAGTCAACATTCATTTGTTGTTGCATCTCGGTCAGGAATATTTCGGCAGCCGGATCATGTTCGGAGTACAGGGTGATCGCCTGCAAACGCTGGATTTGGCGTCTTCGCTCGTTGTTGTGACTTTGAATAATAATCAGCGAAAAAAAGGTAAACAGCGATACAAAATAAATCAGGAACGATAAGGAAACCCGCTTTAACTGGGTGTTTTGAAATGCAAATACCGAGAAACTGGTAATCAGGAACAGACAAATAACATAGATGGCGGTGGTCTTGAAAATGGCTGAAAGCGTTAGAAATAACAGTACCAGGATACCGTTTGTCCAAAGACATTTTTTCCGGTTCAGGTGGATGCTACTGGCTTCAACCAATTTCATGTTGATGATGAAAGCTGAGAAAAACAATAACGCAATAATGATGTAACCCACCAGGCTGTATGGATTAATGTTATCGATCCGGTTTAGTTGGAATGAAAAACTGCTGTTGTGTATCAGGTTTTTGATTAGGAAGTTGATGAAGATGTAAAAAAGCGCTGTGAACCCAAATCCGATCATCAGTTCGTAATCCTTTCGTTTTTTCGAAAAAACAAAGTCTTTGGAGAAATTATAACTCCAGAAAAAAATGAGAATCGTGAGCAGTAACAGGTCGCCCATCGATGGTAACCAGAGCGAGTAAGCATACAGAGAGGGGCTGAACAGCTCAAACGCGTAGCTCACTGCCGGTATGCGGAAAAGCAAATGAAACCAGTAAAAACCGAACAGCGACAGGCCTAAAATAAACACGCGCAGAATGAAATGCTCATGGCAGAACCGTTTAAACAGTTGTCGTGAAAAGAAAAACAACATCAGCAAGGCCAGCAAAAAAATGCCTACCGGCAAATAAAGTTTCGAAAGTTGGCATTGTACTTTCCCGTAAGCGACCAGCGATAACAAATAATCGCCGTTCAAATCAAAAATCGGATGCGCATTCGAACTTCGTTTGAGTTGGATAAAGTAAGAATCGGGCGTATTGAAAACAGGGTTGAATTTATTTTCGATGTACTTGTTTTGAATTGAATAGTGATCTCTCAGGTGGACGAGCCCGATGACCGTATACGATCCTGCTGTTTTCGCAGCGCTCAGGAAAACTCCGTTGGGAAGGAACTGGATTTGTTCTTCGTGGAATTGGCGCATAAACCGTCCGGCAAATGGAAACTGATTGTTCGACCAGTACAACAGGTCCTGGTTGTCGGTAATTAAAAACCCCATCCCGTTTTCACGAAACGTGGGCAGCAGGTAACTGAAATTCGCCTGAAAATTTCCGTCAAACTCATCCGACTCAATTATTTCAGTCATTTCAACCAGCTTACGATCAAGGAGCGCCTGCTGCTTGTGTAATACTTCCTGAAACCGGCGGGCAACAAGTTTCTCCTGATCCCGGTTCATATACCGGTGCTCGGTGATAAAACCAAGGATAAACAAACTGACCGAAATAATGAGCAACAGGTATTTTTTCAGGATTTCCATGTATTTCTGACTATTTTACCATTATTCGTGATGATAGGGTTCACCCTTCAGGATCGTTAATGCCCGGTAAAGCTGTTCGCTGAAGATTAACCGAACCAATTGATGGGAGAAGGTCATCCTGGACAAACTGATTTTTCCGGCGGCTGCCTGGTAAACCACTTCCGGGAATCCATACGGACCACCAATAGCAAAAACTAAATTTTTTGTTCCGCCAAGCATTCGTTTCTCCAAAAACCGTGCAAAATCTGTCGATTTGAATTCGTCGCCCCGTTCGTCCAGTAAAATCAGTTCATCGCCCGGTTTCATCTGAGCTAAAAGCAGCTCGCCTTCTTTTTCTTTTTGCTGATCTTCAGAGAGTTTCCGCGTGTTTTTCAGGTCGGGAATTACCTGGTATTCAAAGGGGAGGTAATGAGGAATTCGCTTAAGAAACAGATCAATTCCTTCCTGTAAAAATTTTTTATCTGTTTTTCCGATGACAATCAGCCGTATCTTCATAGGGAATTTCTCTCGTGAAATTTGTTAACTTTACAAAGTTAGGTAACGCTGCCAGTATTTTTTGATAATTGGTACAATTTATGCAAGCAGATTAATGTGTTTCTAAAATTATAAAAATGAAACGGATTATTTACAAAACTTTATTTTTTACGGTTGCTTTTGTTTTTTCAGGAATCATGTTGTTCGCCCAGATTCCGGATGAAATTGTATTAAGCCTGAAAACAGGAAATGCCAATACCTTATCGGCTTACTTCAATCAGAACATCGAGATGGTTGTACTCGAACAGGATGATGTATACAGTAAAGCCCAGGCTCAGCAAATCGTGACCAATTTTTTTAGTAATCATAAGGCACAGGGGTTCAGTGTTATTCATCAGGGAGGGAAAGAAGGATCGAAATATGCCATTGGAAATTTATCAACAAATAAAGGGATATTCCGGGTTTATTTCTTATTGAAGAACGATGGAGGCAAAGCCTATATCCATCAATTGAGAATTGAAAAACAATAGCGCCTATGGCAAAACGGTTTTATCGGGTAAAACGCTTTTTTCTGCGATTTTTGATTCATGCCCGAAAGGTCAGTTTTCCCGGGTTTGACAAGATTCCTTTGTACGATGTGTTACTTTTTTTCTCGCACAGTATAGTAAACGGAGCCATTACCACCCGGGCATCGGCCATCGCTTTTAGCTTTTTTCTGGCGCTATTCCCGGCGCTGATCTTTTTATTTACGCTGATTCCCTATATTCCGATCAGGAACTTTCAGCCACAGCTTTTTTTGCTGATCCGGGATTTTCTTCCCGAAAGTACCTTTATTGTTGTTGAAGAAACCATACAGGATATTCTGACCCGACCAAGAGGCGACTTGCTTTCCTTTGGTTTTTTCATGACGCTGTTGTTTGCTACAAACGGACTGTCGTCGATGATGAATGCCTTCGACGCATCGTTACACAGTTTTGAAAGACGAACCTGGTACGGCCAGCGGCTGATGGCCTTTCTGTTGATGTTCGTCCTGGCGGTTTTATTAACGTTGGCCATTGCCCTGCTCACCATCGGGCCGGTGGTGATCGAGTATCTGCACCATAATCAGTTGCTTGGGAGTCAGTTTACCTATTATTTGCTTCTGGCCGGTAAGTGGGTTGTTGTGTTGGCCTTGTTCTTTTTTGCTTACTCATCTCTTTATTATTTTGCTCCGACAAAAAGGACCCGCTGGAGGTTTATTTCAGCCGGCGGAACCTTGTCTACCGTGCTGAGTATTTCTGTTTTGCTTGGATTTGGCTACTATATCAACAATTTCAGCCAGTATAACAAGTTATATGGTTCAATCGGAACCTTATTGGTCGTGTTGTTGCTTTTTTATATCATGTCGCTCATTCTGTTGATTGGTTTTGAACTGAATGCCAGCCTGAGCGCCGCGCGGAGGAAGAAGAAAGATTTATTAAAAGAACCTGTTTACATTGAAACCCGCATGGATGCCTGATTATTTTCCCATCTTAAAGAGCAGTTCTTTTTCTTCTTTGGTGAGCGAATCATACCCTGATTGACTGATTTTGTCGAGCACCCGGTTGATTTCTTCCTGTTTCAGATTTTTTTGCCGGTTAAATTCCAGATCATTATTGTTCCCCCGGTAAGTTACCTCAATACGTTGTTTTGGTTTGAAGGTGGCGACGAGGAAATCGGTCAATGCGGTTAGCCCTTTGGTCAAATCAATGCCTTTCCGGTAAACCAGTACATAAATAAAACCGAAGAATGCCCCGCCCAGGTGGGCCAGGTTTCCGCCCGCATTCGATGACGCGATCCCGATGACATACAGCAGCAGGGAAACAATGGCCAAGTGTTTCATTTTAACCTGCCCGATAAACATCAGGTTGATGATGTGGTTAGGGGCATAGGTGGCCACGGCTGCAATAATGGCCAGTACCGAAGCCGATGCTCCTAACAACTGCGAAAAAACAACCACTTCGGTAAAGGCAGGGAACAAGTTGTAGCCGGCCAAAAAGAACAGACCGCCGGATAATCCGCCAAGCAGGTAAACGCCCAATAGTTTCTTTTGATCGAAATAGAATAGGAAAATCTTCCCCATCCAGTATAACCACAAGATATTAAATAAGATGTGTAAAAAGTTGAAATGCAGAAACATGTAGGTGATCAGGGTCCAGGGTTTGCTTAGTAACTGGTCGATATCGGCCGGTTGAGCCAGCCAGTTCAGCAAGGTGAATTCCTGATTCAGCAAAAAGAAAAACACGTTGATAATCCGGATGAAAAGGAACAGGCCGATATTCACATAAATCAGCCGCGTCAGTACCGATCCCTTTTTAAAAGATTCTTTGATTTCGTCAGCAATATTCATAGTCTAATAAAAATGACGGCTGTTTTTATTCCAGTATTTAATCATCAGGTAGCCAAATAACATACCGCCCAGGTGAGCAAAATGAGCCACATTGCTGCCCGGACGCGACAAACCCAGGTAAAGCTCGAGCAAGCCGTAGCCAATAACAAAATATTTTGCTTTGATGGGGATCGGAGGAAATAACAGGTACAGTTGCGTGTTCGGGAACAACATCCCGAAGCCGAGCAGTACTCCAAATACAGCGCCCGATGCGCCAACCGTCGGGATATTCAGCAACATATTCAGCTTACCCATTAAGGGGTCAGAAAAATTTTTCCCTTGCAGCCAGATTTCGCGACCTTGTTGCATAACCAGATCAACCTGATCCGGGTTCATCTTCGAAACGATTGACTGGTATTCCAAAAAATTAACAAAGGTATGCAGCGCTGCGGCGCCCAGCCCGGTGACAAAGTAGTAGATGAAAAAGCGTCTGGGACCCCAGACACTTTCCAACACCCGCCCGAACATCCACAGAGCAAACATATTGAACAGCAGGTGCATAAAGCCCCCGTGCATAAACAGGTGTGTGACCAGCTGAACCGGTTTGAATGCCGGAGAGTAAATGAAATGTAAGCCGAGAATAGACGACAGGTTGATCCCGCGCATGCTCATAACATAAGTTACCAGCAGCATAAGCGCATTTATAATGATCAGGTTTTTTACAACCGGGGGAATATTGGAGAAAACAGGTCTGAAATTCTGCATAATTAAAAAGTTTAAGGGGTGACCACAAGAGCCGGACCAAAATATCAAATTAGTGCAAAGTAAATAAATACCAGCCAATTTGTCATTTCAACAGTTTTTCAAATTGCTCTACCGGCATAATTGTTAACACGTGTTTTCCCGATGGCGAGAAATTGGGTGTTCTACATGCAAACAATTGATCGATAAGTTGGTTTATTTCTTCCGTTTTCATCGGGTAGCCGTAAGGGATGGCCGATGCGCGTGCCAGCGATGCCGCCACCTTTTCCCGCGCCCTTTCTTTCAGGTTGGTGGCCGTGTTTTTCATATCTTCCAAAAGGCTTTCAATCATCTCAAGGGGCGAATTATTTTCGAGTACGCCCGGCGTGCCATTGATGATAAAACTGTTATTGCCAAAATCGCGTACGTCAAACCCCAGCGATTTCAGGTCATCCAAAATCGAACGAAGCAGCTCGGCGTCAGACGCGTTCAGCTCGAATGTATGCGGGAAAAGCTGCTGTTGACTCGCGATTTCCTGACTGTCGAGGATGCTCAGGAAGTGCTCGTATAAAATACATTCGTGCGCCCGTTTCTGGTCAATGACCATCAGACCCGATTTTACCGGTGTCAGTATATATTTATTTTTAAACTGAAAAAAAGTTTTTCCGGGGAACGATTCGCCGTGTTTCAATTCGAGGGGCTCATCATTTTTTTCTTCCGGTTGTGCCGGTTGTTGTTCACTACGCTGATCCTGCTCAAAATTCTGATACAATTTTTCCCAGTGTTTTACCTGCTCGTGTTTTGAGGTGTAATAGTTTCGCCCATCTGTTCCTCCAACTTGTTTTTTCCCGGTTTCAAAGGGATTATAAGTTGGATCAATCTGAATTTCGGGAGCCGTTATCCCCTCCCGGCTTTTCGGCGCAATGGGAATATCCAGGCTCCCCGACTGGTTAAAGTCGATGGACGGAACCACGTTGAATTTCCCCAATGCTTCGCGGACAGACGCCTGGATAATTTGCCAGATGGCCATTTCATTTTCAAACTTGATCTCGGTTTTTGTCGGGTGAATATTGATGTCAATTGACTCGGGATCAAGATCAAAATAAAGAAAATAGGCAGGGAAACCTTCGGGAGGTAAAATCTTTTCGTAGGCCTGCATAATCGCCCGGTGAAAAAACGGGTGTCTCATAAACCGTTTATTGGTGAAAAAGAACTGCTCCCCAAAGGTTTTCCGTGCATACCGGGGCTGGCCGATATACCCTTTTATTCTTACCAGCGTCGTTTCGGTATCTACCGGAATCAGATTTTGACCGGTATTTTTCCCGAAAATGGCGACAATCCGTTTGCGAATATTGTCATCTTTGGCCAGCTCGTAAACCGGTTGCTGGTTGTGAATGAGCGATATGCCGATTTCGGGGTTGCCCAGGGCTACCCGTTGCACTTCGTTGATAATATGCTTTAATTCAGTTGAATTGGCTTTCAGGAATTTTCGGCGGGCCGGTACATTGAAAAACAGGTTTTTCACCATGAAATTGGTTCCCGGGGCGCATGAAGTGGCCTGCTGCGAAATCACTTTCGATCCGTTAATGTGGATGAACGTGCCGATTTCCTGGTCGTGCTGACGGGTATGCAGCTCAACGTCGGCAATGGCGGCGATGGAGGCCAGCGCCTCCCCGCGAAAACCCATAGTCCGGATGGCAAACAGGTCGTTGGCTTCTTTTATTTTTGAGGTAGCATGCCGTTCAAAAGCCATCCGGGCATCGGTGTCCGACATACCGGAGCCGTTGTCGCTGACTTGAATCAGCGTTCGGCCGGCATCTTTTATATTGATGGTGACCTGGGTCGCCCCGGCGTCAATGGCATTTTCAACCAGCTCCTTAACCACCGAGGCAGGTCGTTGAATCACCTCACCGGCAGCAATCTGGTTGGCGACTGAATCCGGAAGCAGTTGAATGATATCTGGCACGGAATTCTTTTAAAATTTTAAAATCAGGAAAACGGCTAAACTTAAAATAACAATCAGAATGATTAAGCGAATATTGGAACTTTTTCGGGCGTCTTCGGCTGTTTTTGAATAAGTTCCCATGGCCCGGCGAAATTGTCCCCGGATGTTGGGCCGGTGTTTGGAGTCCCACTCCTTCTTTTCATGAATCCCCAATTCCATCTTAATCCGGTCTTCACGATTTTGCATCTCTTCTTTTTCCGGATTGTAATAACGGTACGGAATGTTGAACTGCCGTGATTTGGGCGTATGGAAAAACTTTCCAATCATGGTATGAATGTATTGATTGCCCACAAAAGTACAAAAATCAAACCAGATGACGAAAAAGACTTTTTTAAAAGTAAAAAGCAAAGAACATCCCGGATTATTTGCAGGGTATTGTTTATCGCTGTAAATTTATGTTTTGTTTACAGACTATTTTATCCGATTATTCCATGATGATCAAAACTTTTGCTTCGGCCGTTCATGGCATTGACGCAACCACCATTACGATTGAAACGGATGTTTCGCAGGGAATCCGGTTTTTTCTGGTCGGCCTCCCCGACAGTGCGGTGAAAGAAAGCCAGCAGCGTATCGAATCGGCTTTGCGCCTGAACGGTTACAAATGGCCCCGGCAAAAGATCGTCATCAATATGGCTCCGGCCGATCTTCGGAAAGAAGGTTCATCTTACGATCTGCCCCTGGCGATTGCCGTGATGGCGGCATCGGGGCAAATTTCATCCGAAAAGCTGGAGAAATACATGCTGATGGGCGAACTGTCGCTGGACGGGACGCTTCAGCCGATAAAAGGGGCCTTGCCGATTGCCGTTAAAGCCAGGGAAGAAGGTTTTGAAGGTTTCATCCTGCCGCTGCAAAATGCCCGGGAGGCAGCGGTGGTCGACAAGCTGAAAATTTACGGCGTGGAAAATATCAGGCAGGTGGTTGATTTTTTTAACAACGATACGGAGCTGGAGCCAACGATTGTCAATACACGGGAAGAATTTTATAAAATGCTGAACCATGCTGATATCGACTTTTCGGACGTGAAAGGGCAGGAAAATGTAAAACGCGCGTTGGAAATTGCCGCTGCCGGCGGGCACAATGTCATCATGATTGGCCCTCCGGGAGCAGGAAAGACCATGTTAGCCAAACGAATCCCTACCATTTTACCGCCTTTTACCTTGCACGAAGCGCTTGAAACAACCAAGATTCACTCGGTGGTTGGCAAAATCGATAAAGACACTTCGCTGATGACCGAACGGCCTTTCCGGGCGCCTCATCATACCATCTCGGATGTTGCGCTGGTGGGGGGCGGAACGTTTCCGCAACCCGGAGAGATTTCGCTGGCCCACAACGGCGTTCTGTTTCTGGACGAGCTTCCTGAATTTAAACGGACGGTACTGGAAGTGATGCGGCAACCGCTGGAAGACCGGAGGATAACCATTTCGCGCGCTAAATTTTCGGTGGAGTACCCGGCCAGCCTGATGCTGGTGGCATCGATGAATCCCTGTCCGTGCGGTTACTACAATCACCCGACCAAAGAATGTGTTTGCGCGCCGGGTATGGTTCCCAAATACCTGAATAAAATTTCGGGCCCCTTGCTCGACCGGATCGATATTCACCTCGAAGTGGTTCCCGTGCCGTTTAAAAAACTGTCGGAACTGGCTGAAACCGAAAACAGCACAACCATTCGCGAGCGGGTGATCCGCGCCCGGCAAATTCAGTCGGAACGTTATAAAGGCATGGACGGAATTTTTTGCAACGCGCAAATGTCGTCGCGGCAGATACGCGATTACGTGAAACTCGATCAGGCCAGCAACAGCTTGCTGAAAAATGCGATGGAAAAACTAGGCTTATCAGCCCGCGCTTACGACCGGATTTTGCGCGTATCGCGGACCATTGCCGACCTGGAAAGCTCACAGCCGGTCGAAAGCCACCATATTTCCGAAGCCATTCAGTACCGGAGCCTTGACCGGGAAAGCTGGGGAACTTAAGTTTTTGTTTATCCGGCAAACTGTTTCACTTTGTTCCAAACCTGAAAAAAATCAAAAAAATATCTGATATGAAGCAAATTTATACCTGGGCTGTACTTTTTATTTCAGCCGCCTTATTCCTGATTGCCTGCGGCGATCAAACTTCGAAAGAATTAAAACCGGTTGACAGCGGGTTTACCCAGTATGTCAGCAGTTATACCAGCGGCGTTGTGTCGTGCAAAGCGCCTATCCTGATTGAGTTCAGTGAGGATCCCGGGCAGCCGGAACAACCGGGCGTTGAGCTTTCGGGCGGGTTGATTTCGCTTTCTCCCTCCGTAAAGGGAAAAGTACAGTGGATCGATAACCGGACTCTGGCTTTTTTGCCTTCAGAAAGAATGAAGCCGGATGCTGTTTATACCGTAACCGTCGCCTTGGGAAAAATTATCGATGTGCCCGACCGGTACAAAACCATGCAGTTTAACCTGAAAACCATTCGCCAGTCGTTTAGCGTGAATCACCTGGCACTCCGGTCGTATGACCATGAAAACATGAAACTTCAGTATTTGTCAGGCGTGGTGTACACGGCCGATTGCGCCGAAGATCAGCAGGTTGAATCGATGATTCAGGTATTGAAAGACGATCGGAAACTTCCCCTGAGATGGGATCACGATGCCGACGGGAAAAAACACAACTTTCAGGCAGACAGCCTTCTTCGGAATCATGTTTCCCAATTGATAACGATAAAATGGGACGGCAGTTCGATCGGAGATAACAAAACAGGGGAAGAAAAATTGGAATTATCGGCGCTCGATGTTTTTAAAGTCGTCGATGTACGGGTTGTCCAGCAGCCGGAGCAACACTTGCTGATACGCTTTTCCGATCCCCTGCAGTTATCGCAAAACCTGGAGGGGCTGGTAACCATCGACAAAATTGGCAACCTGCGCTACCTGGTCGAAAACAACGAGTTGAAAGTGTATTTGCCTTCCCGGCTGGCCGGCGATCACGAAGTTTACATCTCCGGAGGAATCCGTAACGCGTTGAATTTTAAATTGAAGGATGCGGTGACCATGCAGGTGCGTTTCGAAGACCTGAAGCCAGCTCTCCGCTTGATTGGAAAGGGCAGCATTGTCCCTTCTTCCAACGAATTGATTTTTCCGTTTGAAGCCGTCAACCTGAAAGCCGTTGATTTACGGATCATCAAAATATTCACCAACAACATTCACCAATTCTTTCAGCAAAACAATTACCAGCACAGTTCCGATATCAAGCAGGTCGGACGCCTGGTCCTTCAAAAACGGATTGACCTGAATGTTACTTCATTTGCCAGCCTTAAAAACTGGAACACATACAGCGTGGATCTTGCCCGGCTGGTAAAAATCGAGCCGGGCGCGATTTACCGGATTCAGCTTCGTTTTAATAAAGATTATTCGCTTTACGGATTTGAACAAATGCCGGAGGTCGCCCAAACTTCGCCGGCAGATCAGTTGGAACAAGAACAGGCAGCGGTGAGGGAAATGGACGAATGGAACGAACCCGGCTGGTACTCGGATTATTACTATCCCGGCGGTTACGAATGGTCGGAACGCGAAAATCCCGGACATGTCTCGTATTATAATTCCGATCGTTTTGTGGCCCGGAACCTGTTTGCAACCAACCTGGCCATTATTGCCAAGGGAGGCAGCAATCAAACGATGAACTTTGCCGTTGCCAACCTGAAAACAACGGCTGCCGAGTCCGGGGTCAGCCTGAAAATATATAATTTTCAAAAGCAGTTGATGGAAACCGTGGTTACCGGGTCGGACGGTTTTGCCAGGGTACAGTTAAAACACAAGCCCTTTTTGCTGGTTGCCGAGAAAGACGGACAAATGGCGTACCTGCGTTTGGACGACGGTTCCTCGCTGTCGCTGAGTAATTTCGATGTAACGGGCGAAGTGGTGCAGAAAGGCATCAAAGGCTATGTATACGGCGAACGGGGCGTGTGGCGGCCCGGAGATAAAATCTTCCTCACCTTTATCCTGGAAGACAAACAAAACAATTTGCCGGAAAACCATCCGGTGATCTTCGAGTTGATCAATCCGAAAGGCCAGACCGTGAGCCGGCAGGTGAAAACTTCGGGTGTCAACGGGTTTTACAGCTTCACCGCCAACACCGATCCTGAAGCGCCGACGGGAAACTGGAACGCCCTGCTGAAAGTGGGCGGGCAAACCTTTACCAAACGTATTAAGGTGGAAACCGTCAAACCAAACCGGTTAAAAATTGACCTGAAATTTGATGGCGGCCCGTTGTCGATCGGGCAGGCTCATGCAAAAGGGAAATTACAGGCAAGCTGGCTGCACGGGGCGACCGCGAAAAACCTGAAGGCGCAGGTGTCGGTCAGTTTTTCAAAAACAAAAACCGCTTTTAAAGGATACGTAAACTATGTGTTCGACGATCCGGCCAAATATTTTTATGCGGAAGAGCAGGAGGTGTTTAATGATAAGATCAATGAGGAAGGGGTGGCAGCGGTTAACTTTAAGTTGCCGGAACTCACTTCGGCCCCGGGCATGTTAAACGCCCATTTTTCCAGCCGGGTGTATGAAGAAACGGGCGATTTCAGCACCGATGTGCAAACCATTCCGTACGCGCCCTACCGCTCCTTTGTGGGAGTCAAATTACCGGCTTCCGATTCAAACTGGTACAAAACCGACACCGCTTATCCGCTCGAACTGGCAACGGTGGATGATAAAGGAAACAAGATTGACCGCGACGACCTGGAGGTGACGGTTTACAAAGTGGATTGGCATTGGTGGTGGGATGCCGGCGAAGATAACCTGGCCCGCTATGTGAATAATTCGTACGAGAAACCTGTCATGCGTACCAAGGTGAAAACGGTGAATGGCGCAGCAAGCATTCCGCTTAAAATTAAGTATTCCAACTGGGACGACAATGGCCGTTACCTGATCCATGTGAAAGACCCGGGAAGCGGGCACAGCGCCGGGCTAACCGCTTATTTCTCCAAATGGGGATACTGGGCTGCCGACGGGATACAGGAAGCTGCAACCATGCTTTCGTTTAAAACCGATAAAGAGACTTACCAGGTTGGTGAAAAGGCCACGGTAACCATTCCTTCCGGGAAAAATGGCAAAGCGCTCGTGAGCCTTGAAAACGGCAGCCAGGTACTGGATTTGTTTTGGGTAGACACCCGGGAAACAGCCACCGTTTTCAGTATCAATATCAAACCGGAAATGGCCCCCAATATCTTTGTGCATATTTCCCTCATTCAGCCTCACGAGCAAACCGATAATGATGCGCCTGTCCGTCTGTACGGCGTAATCCCGCTTATGGTAGAAGACCCGGCAACCCACCTCCGCCCGGAAATCAGTATGGCCGCCGAATTGACTCCGGAGAAAGAATACGAAGTGAAAGTTTCGGAGAAATCGGGAAAAAGGATGACTTATACCCTGGCCGTGGTGGATGAAGGCTTGCTTGATCTGACCCGCTTCAAAACACCCGATCCGTGGCCGGCATTTTATGCCCGCGAAGCATTGGGCGTGAAAACCTGGGATTTTTACGACGATGTGATCGGTGCTTACGGAGCGCGCCTGGAAAAAGCTTTTGCCGTTGGTGGCGATGAAAACCTGGCCGACGCCAAAAAGAAAAAAGTCAACCGCTTTAAACCGGTGGTTTCCTTTATCGGCCCGTTCACCCTCGAAAAGGGCAAAACCAACAGCCATCAGTTGCAGATGCCGAATTACGTAGGCGCCGTACGGGTGATGGTGGTCGCCGGTGATAACGGCGCATACGGCAATGACGAAAAATCGGTGAAAGTACTGAAACCATTGATGCTGCTGGCTACTTTGCCCCGCGTACTGGGCCCGGGTGAAGAAGTAAAACTGCCGGTGAACGTATTCGCCATGAAACCGGATGTGAAAAATGTGAAAGTCAGCATAGAAGTGAACGATCTGTTCAGCCCGCTTGGAGGCAGTTCACAACAACTTAACTTTTCGGAACCGGGAGACCAGATTGCCGGATTTAAACTGAAAGTAGCTGAAAAGACAGGTGTTGGGAAAGTAAAAATTACAGCACAAAGTGGCAGTTATAACGCCACTTATGAACTGGAACTGGAAGTGCGGCCTTCCAACCCGGAAGTTGTTAATGTGCAGGAAAGCATGATTCAGGCCGGACAAAAATGGGAAGCTTCAGTGCAGGCCCCCGGCATGGTAGGAACGAATAGGGCAACACTCGAACTTTCGGGCATTCCGCCACTCGACCTTACCCGGCGCCTGGATTACCTCATCCGGTATCCGCATGGCTGTATCGAACAGGTGACTTCCGGGGTGTTCCCGCAACTCATGCTTAACCGACTGACGGAAATTTCGCCGGAGAAACAACAAGGTATCGGGAACAATATCAGGGCCGCATTAAATATGCTGACCCGCTTTCAGTTGAATGACGGCGGATTGACTTACTGGCCCGGCTCTGTGTACTCCACTCCCTGGGGAACCAATTATGCCGGCCATTTTATGTTGAAAGCCGAAGAAGCCGGCTATTCCCTTCCGTACGGGCTGAAGGAAAAATGGCTGAGCTACCAGCGTAATGCGGCCCGAAACTGGAAAGCATCTTCCGACTATGAACATTCATCCCTGATTCAGGCTTACCGCCTGTACACCCTGGCGTTGGCGCAAAAGCCCGATTTTGGGGCGATGAACCGCTTGCGCGAGGAAGCTGGTCTGGAACAGCTGGCGCAATGGCGCCTGGCCGCAGCCTACGCAGTGGCCGGACAGCCGGAGGTGGCAGAAAAAATGATTAGCCGACTGAGCAAGGAAGTGAAACCATACCGGGAGCTTTCGTACTCCTTTGGTTCCGATTGGCGCGATAAGGCGATGATCCTGGAAACACTCGTCCTGTTGAAAAAACAAACGGAAGCGTTCCCGTTGGTGACGGAGCTTTCGGCCCAACTTTCATCCGATGACTGGATGAGCACGCAAACCACGGCTTACGCCTTGCTGGCTATTGCCGAATTTGCCGGGGGAGGCCACTTGAAGCAGGAACCGATGAAAGCGAAGGTATCCTTTAATAATGCAAATGCCCAAACAGTGAGTGCCAATCAACCGGTATGGCAGGGCGACATTTCCCTGAAAAACAATAAAACCGCATCGGTATTGGTGGAAAATCAGACAGATAAGGTGATGTATGTCAGGGTAATGAGTAAGGGAATTCCGGTAGCTGGCGACACCACGTCAACCCAAAGCAACCTGTTTATGAATGTTCGCTATACGGATATGCAGGGCAAGGCCATTGATCCGTCAAAACTTGCCCAGGGAACCGACTTTGTGGCCGAAATCAGCGTGCAGAACCCCGGGCAAAGGGGCCTTTACAAAGAGTTGGCGTTAACAAATATTTTCCCCTCAGGTTGGGAGATCATTAATATGCGGCTGAACGATGCGGAGAGTTCGTTGAAAAGTGATGTGTCCGATTATCAGGACATCCGCGACGACCGGGTGCTGACCTACTTTGAATTGAAGGCAAACGAGAAGAAGACCTTCCGGATCTTGCTGAATGCAGCATACGAAGGAAAGTTCTACCTGCCTTCGGTTCAGTGCGAGGCCATGTACGATAACCGCATCAATGCCCGTAAGCCCGGCAAATGGGTGGAAGTGCTAAAATAATTTTGACGACCTTGCTGCTTTACAGAAACCGAATGGCTTTCCTGCGTCTTCGCGGGCGCCCGTCGAAGAGAAAACTGATCCGGTTGGGTTCGGGCCTGGCTTTATTTGTTTTTTTTCTCTTTTGGTGGTTTGCTTTGCCATCCCCCTTGTTTTCCGATCCTACCTCAACGGTGCTTGAAAGCAGGCGGGGAGAATTGCTGGGTGCCTGTATTGCTGCTGACGGGCAATGGCGTTTCCCGGAGGTTGACGAGGTTCCCGGCAAATACAAAAGCTGTGTGCTGGCATTCGAAGACCGTTACTTTTATTACCATCCCGGCGTAAATCCCGTGGCCATGATCAGGGCGCTTGGTCAGAACATCCGTCACGGCAGGATCGTCAGCGGAGGAAGCACCATCACCATGCAGTTGATCCGTATTTCACGCAAAGGACGGCCCCGGACGCTTTGGCAAAAGCTGACTGAGTTGTCGCTGGCTGTACGGCTCGAGTTCAGGTATTCGAAAGAAGATATCCTGCGGATGTATGTTTCGCATGCCCCGTTTGGCGGGAATGTGGTGGGTCTCGATGCCGCCGCCTGGCGTTATTACGGTCGTCATCCGGATGAACTTTCCTGGTCCGAATCGGCAACGCTGGCTGTGTTGCCCAATGCGCCTTCGTTGATTTATCCCGGCAAACAAAACGAGCTTTTATTGCAGAAGCGGAACCGTTTGCTGAATAAACTTCTTCGCAACGGGAAGATTGATTCCACCACTTGTAAACTGGCCAAACTGGAGCCCTTGCCCCAACAGGTTTATGCCATTCCGCAAACTGCTCCCCACTTGCTTAGCCGGGTTTTGGGCGAATATCCGGGTACACGGGTGGAAACTACCGTCGATCATCAGTTGCAAGGGCAGGTGAACGAATTGGTCAGACAGCATTTGGTCAGGCTTAAAGCCAATGAAATTCATAATGCGGCGGTATTGGTTCTGAATGTAGAAAGAGGCGAAGTACTCGCATATACCGGAAACTCGCCTGACCCGGGAGACGGGCATCACGGGGAACAGGTTGATGTGATCCGGTCGCCGCGCAGCTCGGGCAGCATCCTGAAGCCGTTTTTATACGCAGCCATGCAGGACGATGGATTGATTCTGCCCCATACGCTGATCCCGGATATACCCACGCAAATCGGCGGATTCAGTCCGCAAAATTTCAATTTGCAGTTCGAAGGCGCCGTGCCTGCTTCAATGGCGCTTGCGAAATCGCTCAATATTCCGGCAGTTCGGATGCTCCGCGATTTTGGGGTCGACCGTTTTTATAACTTATTGAAAGACATGCACTTTTCGACGCTGACCAAACACGCCGACCATTACGGTTTATCGCTGATATTGGGAGGAGCAGAGGTTACTTTGTGGGATTTGGCCGGCGCCTACGCGTCGTTGGGACGGCTGCTTGTTCATTATGAAGAAGACGACGGGCTGGCCTTCCGGGATGATTTCCGGCGACCGGTCTACCAGTCCCGTGAATTTTCAAAAGAAACGGCAAACCGTACTCCGGTGTCTGCCGGAGCGGCCTGGCTGACGCTCGATGCCCTGATGAAAGTAAACCGGCCCGATGAAGAATCGGGATGGGAAATGTTTTCATCATCGCGGCAGCTAGCCTGGAAAACGGGAACCAGTTTTGGCTTTCGCGACGGTTGGGCCGTGGGGGTCGATCGTCAATTCGTGGTAGCCGTCTGGTGCGGCAACGCCGACGGAGAAGGACGTCCCGGCTTAACCGGTACATCGGCTGCCGCGCCGTTGCTGTTTGATGTGTTTAACCTGTTGCCCGCCGGGAAATGGTTTACCCAACCGGTTGATGAAATGGCGCCGATCCCGGTATGCCGGGAGAGTGGTTGCCGCTTAGGGCCGTATTGCACGCAGGCTGATACCATTTGGGTTATGCAAAAAGGCTTGAACACAACTGCCTGTCCTTATCATAAACTGGTTCATCTCGATCCGTCGGGCAACTGGCAGGTTAGCTCACAATGTGTGCCGGTGGAAGAAATGCTTCATCAGTCGTGGTTTGTGTTACCTCCCGTGATGGAATGGTACTTTAAACGTAAAAATCCGTTTTACAAAACCCTGCCGCCATTTCTGCCGGCTTGTATGGAAACGGCGTATGAAGTGATGGAAATGATTTACCCGCGCGAAAACAACCAGGTATTTGTACCGGTACAGCTCGATGGCACGCCGGGCCAGGTCATTCTCGAAGTTGCACACTCCTTGCCCGGGGCGGTGATATACTGGCACCTGGGCGAAACGTATATGGGCCAAACCCGTGGAAACCACCAAATGCCGGTACATCCGGCCCCGGGAAACTACCGGCTGACTTTAATCGACGATCAGGGAAACAGTCTGGTTAAACCAATTGTGATTAAGAATAAGGCTGATAAAGAAGGCTAAATCAAAATCATCTATCCTGGTTTCTTCGTAAAAACACGTAACACTTTTGTTTTTTTTATCTGGTTCTGCTTGTGGACATTAACGTTTTTTCGTTGTAACTTTAAGAGATAAACCAATCAACATGGAAAAAGAGAAACCCTATCAACTGAATCGCAGGAACTTTATTAAGATTTCTGCTGCAACAACTGCAGGCGCAACTTTCCTTCCTCTTGATAATTTTTCGGTCAACCAACTGCCGGTTCCTATGAAACGGAAGTTTGGCAAGATCGATTTTGACGTAAGCACACTCGGCCTTGGCGGGCAGGCTTCGCTGCAATGGACACCCGAAGGCGTCGATCCGGTGGCGATTATTCTGAAGGCTTTCAACATGGGGATTAATTACTTTGACACCTCGAACCTGTATGGTCCCAGCCAGATGAACTTCGGAAAAGCTTTCCGGCAACTGAACCTGATTCCGGGAGTGCCGGAATATAATTTTAGTCTGAGGCAATCCATCTTCATCACTACAAAAACACACATCCGGTGGGGAAACAATAATTTTCCGGCCGGTTCGGATACCGTCAGGAACTGGACAAACGGCGATCATGGTACGGGAGCTGTTGGCGATCTGAAACGTTCGCTTTCGCAGATGTTTGGCGATGGCAACGGAAACTATCCGAAAGGCGCTTACGTGGATATGATTCTTGCGCATAACCTCAATTTTATGGATGAGGTGGATGTGCTGTTTAACGGATTGGAAACGCCGCTTGACCCGGAGGGTGACTTTGGCGCATTCGTGGCTTTACGAGATTATCGCGACGGTACAAACCACACCGGTCTGAATCCCGATCATGAGCGGCTGGTCAGGCACATCGGTTTCTCGGGGCATTACAGCGCCCCGGTTATGATGGAGATGATTCAGCGTGACCGCTTCGATATCCTGGACGCCATGTTGGTGGCCATTAATATTAACGACCGGCGCATGTTTAATATGCAGTATAATGCCATTCCGCTGGCCCGCGAAAAAGGAATGGGCATCATCGCCATGAAAGTATTTGCCGATGGCGCCATGTACGACAAAGAGGCAAAATGGTCGAACAACCCGGCCGATGTGGTTTCGCGGGTGGGTACTCCGGCTATACCCAGCCGTCCGCTGGTCGAATATTCACTGACGACGCCGGGAGTACATACCGCCATTATCGGTATCGGACACATTGACGATGATCCGATGAAATGCCAGATGGTGCAGAATTTTTATGCCGCGCAGATTGAACCGGATGGTTTACCCGAATCTATCCGGAGAAGTTATGAAGAGCTTGGTTTAAAAGCAAAAGACGGAAAAGCCAACTATTTTCAGATTGGCGCGAACGAATTAAGCGCTCCCAATGATGTGGAGTTTATCCAAAACGATTCGCTGGTAGAACTATCCTGGCGCATTGCTTATGCGGGTGACGAACCGGTAAGCCATTACGAAATCATCAAAAACGGGAAAGGGGTCTATAAAATCAATCATATGCCGATTGTAACAAAAGATAAAAGTAAATACCGCGACAGGCAGGCTAAACCGGGTGATGAATACCAGGTGGTTGCCGTCGACCGGATCGGGAGGAGGGCTTCGTCTGATACCTGGACGGTATAAATGTGTTAATTGACTGGTTTTTTCTGTCTGCCGGATTTTTAATGAAAATATCCGGCAGGCTTTTTTTATTTTTGCAGGAAATTTTCAGAATCCCGGGAACAATTTGATTTGTGCCGGGTTTTAGTGTACAGTTTTAAAACAAAAGTTATGGTCGACAGATTGTCTGATCCCATTGGGAGACTGATGGGACTGCGTTATAAATCGCATCCCTGGCATGGTGTTGCTATTGGAAAAGACGCCCCCGAAAAAGTAACCGCCTTCATCGAGGTTGTGCCTACCGATACGGTTAAGTATGAAATAGATAAAGACAGCGGCTACCTGCGTATCGATCGGCCCCAAAAGTATTCCAACGTGGTTCCGGCTCTATATGGTTTTATCCCGCAAACGTTCTGTGGCGGCGCTGTCGGAGAATATTGCATGCAAAAAACCGGGAAAACCGGAATTCGCGGCGATGGCGATCCGATTGATATATGCGTGTTAACCGAAAAAGACATTACCCACGGCGATATCCTGGTTCATGCCCGTCCGATTGGCGGGTTCCGGATGATCGACGGGAATGAGGCCGATGATAAAATTATCGCTGTCCTGAATAATGATGTGGTTTATGAAGGTTATAAAGATGTAAACGACCTGCCATCGATTGTGGTGGAACGTCTGAAACACTATTTTCTCACTTATAAAGACATGCCGGGGAAAGACAAAGACACCGAGATAACCCATACTTACGGCGTTGACGAAGCCCTGGAGGTGATCCGGCATTCGATGGACGATTATCAGAAACGTTTCGACAATCTGGGAAAACTATTGTACTAAGCGAAATAAGCTTACAGAAGGTACATGCTGAGATAAACAACAAACCCTGAAATAGCCGGATAACAGCAATTTCAGGGTTTGTACAAGGTAGACCGACCAGCCTCTTTATTTAAATGCAGGTAGTGCATCAAAATTGAGGGTGGCAAAGTAGTCGTCGAGGGTTTCGGCGCGGCGGATTTCCACCACTTCGCCGTTTTCGCGCAGCAGCAACTCGGCCGAACGCAGCTTGCCATTGTAGTTAAAACCCATAGAATGGCCGTGCGCCCCGGTATCGTGAATCACCACAATATCGTTCGGTTCAATCTCCGGCAGCAAACGGTTGATGGCGAATTTGTCATTGTTTTCGCACAGCGAACCGGTGACATCATATAATAATTTGTGCGGCTGGTTTTCCTTGCCCATCACGGTGATGTGATGGTAAGCGCCATACAGGGCCGGCCGCATCAGGTTGGCCATACAGGCATCGAGGCCTGCATATTTTTTATACGTTTCTTTAATGTGAAGCACTTTGGAAACCAGGAATCCAAAAGGTCCGGTAATAACGCGTCCCGACTCGAAGAAAACTTTCAGCGGGGCCAGCCCGTTGCCTTCAATCAGTCTTTCGTAACGTTCTTTAATTCCGGTGCTTACCCGGTACAGGTCAACCGGTTTGTGTTCATTTTTATACGGAATACCAATACCGCCGCCCAGGTTGGCAAATTCAAACCGGATTCCAATTTCCTTTGATATTTCAGCGATCAAATCGAATACAATTTCGGCTGTTTCAACAAAATAATCGGCATCCAACTCGTTTGAGGCCACCATCGTGTGAAGGCCAAAACGTTTCACTCCTTTGTCTTTCAGCATCTTGTAGCCCTCGAACAGTTGTTCGCGGGTAAACCCGTATTTCGATTCTTCGGGATTACCGATGATGATATTACCCTCTTTAAGCGCACCGGGATTGTAACGGCAGCAAACCAATTCGGGTAATCCAACATGAGTCTCCAGGTACGGGATGTGTTTAATGTCGTCCAGGTTGATGATGGCGCCCAACTCAACGGCTTTTTGATATTCATAAGCGGGGGTATCGTTCGAGGTGAACATGATTTCTTCGCCGCGCATGCCTAACCGTTCGGCCAGCACCAGCTCGGCCATCGAACTGCAGTCGATGCCGAAACCTTCTTTCCGGAGCAGTTTCATCAAAAACGGATTGGGAGCCGCCTTAATGGCGTAATACTCCTTAAAACCTTCGTTCCACGAAAAAGCTTCATTGAATTTTCGTGCGTATTCCATCATTCCTTTTTCATCGTAAATATGGAAAGGGGTTGGATGGTTCTCAATGATTTGTTCAATCTGTTCTTTTGTAAAGGGTAATTTTTTCCCGATCATATTCATTTTTAGTTTGAAGAAAGGGCAAAGATATTAATTAAAAAAAGCCCTTTTCTTTTAATTCAATATTTATACGTGCCAATTAACAGAGATTTGACAAATTTTGGCCGGTTTTGTTCATGAAAACCGAATCTTCCAAGCTGATTTTGTCTGACGGGATTATCAGCTGTTTAGATCATCGAGCAATTCAGCACTGAAATAGCCGGATGCAATTTCGCGGACTTCGCCGGTCATGTGAATTTGCCAGTCTTCGTCAATTTGAAGCTTTAATTCTCCTCCCGGCATACGGAGGGTTAGCTTTCGGTTGGCAAGGCCTTTTTTCACCATCATGGCGGCTACTGCGCTCGACGAACTTCCCGACGCCAGCGTGTAACCGGCGCCACGCTCCCAAATCAGAATTTCAACCACATCGGGCGAAATCACTTTGGCAAACTGCACATTGATGCGGTTCGGGAATTTCGGGTGATTCTCGATTTGCGAACCGTAGTGCATGATCTCGTCAACCGATAATTCGTCCTTCACAATAATACAATGCGGGTTTCCAACCGACACGCAGTTGATCAGGTAGCTTTTTCCGTCCAGATGAAGTTCTTCATCCAAACATTCGGCGAGTGCGCTTTTTACCGGAACTTTTGCCGATTCGAAAATGGCGCTGCCCATATCAACCTTAATGGTGCGCGCTTTCCCTTTTTCCTGCTCGATGATTTTGGCATTGACCAAGCCGCCAAGCGTATTGATGGTAAATGAATCAGCTTTGGCGTAGCCGTAGTCGAACAGGTATTTGGCAAAAATACGCAGGCCATTTCCGCTTTTTTCTGCTTCCGAACCATCGGGGTTGAGGATGCGCAGGCCGAAGTCGGCTTGATCGGAGTCCGTCAGCACTAAAATACCGTCGGAGCCAATGCCGTAATGAACATCGCAAACCGTGCGGATGTTTTTTTCGGTGAGTTCAAAACTGATGTCGTGACTGCTGACAACAATGTAATCATTTCCCAGTCCGTGCGATTTTACAAAAAAGTTCTTCATGGCTCTGTTTATTTTAGATTGATGTACAAAAATAGCAATGTTAATTGTCGAAAAGAAAGCAATGATCAGACTTCGATCTTAAATTTCACGATTCAGCCAAGTTCCGCAGTGTCTGGGCTGTCCGTTTTCAAGTAACAGGAGTTGGTTCACACAAGCCGGGATTTCGTCACGCAGGTGCGATACGTAAATCAGGGTGGTTGGCAGATGCGCGCAAATTTCGTCGAGCAAGTGTACAAGACGCCGGGTTTGATATGAGTCGAGTCCCTGACAGGGTTCATCCAGAATCAGCAGGGAGGGCGATTTAACTAACGCGCGTGCCAGCAGCAGTGATCGTTGTTCGCCGAGTGAGGCCTGCATAAACAGACGACCTTTCAGGTGCTCCAGCCTTAAGATGGAAAACCAGGTCCCGGCCAGATCATATTGCAAATCGGTGGGCGCCGATGCAAAGCCAATCTCGTCGCGAAACCCGGACACAATCACGTCCAGACAGGAGAGAGAATCGTATGGAGTATGCGACTGACTGCTCAGCCCCGGTATGGTGTTGAAGATGCCTTCTCCTCTTAAAAAATACAGGTGCAGCTCGGGCGACACAAAACCGATTCGCTTTTTGATGTCCCAGATGCTTTCGCCGCTTCCCCGTTTCCGGTCGAATAAAAGCAGGTCGTTGGCATATCCTTGCGGGTTGTCGGCCGTAATCAGGCTGAGTAAGGTGGTTTTCCCGGCGCCGTTGGGGCCCAGCAGCGCCCAGTGTTCGCCGCTTTTTACCTGCCAGTTGATGTCTTTCAGTATTTCTTTTCCGCCAATTGTTACATGCACATTTTTCATGCGGACGATTTCGGTGAATGTTTCATCGGGCGGGGGTAAAATTCGGAATAATTCCCGTTCAGTTTTATTCATGTCAGAGGCATTCCCCTGGATGGACGGTTGATAGGTGGCGGCGTCGGCCTGTTGCAAAATTCTTCCGGCATCGAGTTCAATCACCCTCTTTGTACCCGTGGGGATATGGTCGGGAGAGCAAATAATAACCAGCGAAATGCCGTTTTTTGTTTGACCTTGTAACAGTAAACTCAGGTTTTCACGGGAGGCGGCGTCCAGGCCAATAAAAGGCTGATCAAGGATCAGTACGTCGGGGTTTTGCAACAGAGCTGCGGCCAGTTGGGTCCGCTTGCGTTCGCCGTTGCTAAGCTGCAATAGTTTGCTTTCGGCCAGGTGTTTAATCTGCATTTGTGCCATAACCTGGCTGACTGTGATTGTTGTGAGGGTTTTCGCCGATTTTTCACTGATCGTTTGCAAATAAGCCAGCACGGAGGGGGTGTTTTCCATTCCCTGGTTTTCGTATCGCTGGCTGTAGTAGGTACTTCGTCTGCCCGAAAGCGATATAAAATGGTCCTGCTGGTCAACCATCAGGCGGATTAATCCCGGAGCAATCGCCAGGCTTCCGTGCGAGGGTGCAATTTTCCCGCTCAGGAGCCGGGCCAGGGTGGTTTTTCCGCTTCCTGAACTTCCTGTAATGGCCAGTAATTCACCTTGTTTAATTTCGAGGGTGATGTCCGAAAGAATTGTTGACAGTCCGCTTTTCAACGAAATACCACAAGCTTCTATATAGGTAAGACCGGTGATTCTACTCATTGTGCTGCATTGAGAGCTGAAACGCAAAGATAAACCCGAATCTGGAAAACCGGGAGTTGTCGGCCCGATTTACCGTTTGAAAATGAAAGCAGATGGCAAAAAAAGAAACCTCTCATCCCGAGAGGTTTCTATGGAAGCAATTTCATGTTGGATTGCGTTTATTGCAATACGAAACTTATAGGTACACTAAACGATACCCTGACGGGTTCTCCCCGTTGTCTGCCTGGTTTCCAAAGAGGCAAACTGTTTACGACCCGTAATGCTTCTTTGTCCAGGGCCGGATCTACACTGCGGATTACCCGTGCATCGGTAACCCGTCCATCTTTACCTACTACAAAATTGACATAAACTTTTCCTTGCACTCCGTTTTCCTGTGCGACCACCGGATATTTGATGGAATTTGCAATAAACCTGCGTAAAGCCATTTCTCCGCCGGGGAATTCGGGCATTTCTTCCACGATAAAAAAGACGGGCGAGTCGTCTTCCGTTTCTTTCTCATTGCTGAAAGCCGTCATAACCGGTGTGATGTCAATGGCTGTTTGGCGGTCGGCTTCGGTATCTTCAATGTCCAGCTCAACTTCTATTTCCGTATCGTTGGCGACAATGTTCAGCACTTCGATAACTTTGGGAGGTGGTGGCGGTTCCGGAGGTTTCACCTGCTCCTGCCGGGTGATCGGGATCATCTCATTTTCGATTTCCTGTACCGTGGTGGAGCCCAGTTGGCTGGTTTCTTTCATTGTTGATTTCCATTCAAAAGCAAGTAAGCAAATGCCCAAAGCCACAATCAGACCAATTTCAACAAAAATGTTGTGATACCGGTCCATATCGACATTTGGATATTTCTTGGTTTCCATTTTGGTTTTTTTATTATGTGATCACTGATACTGAGGTACATTAAATTGTTTGTTTTTGACGCATCAAAAAAATAGTGACATGTTAGCCTGAAGGGATAATCCTCGGAAGAGGAGATGAACACGGTTCATGGATTCATGA
Source organism: Gaoshiqia sp. US2 (assembly GCF_059705485.1). Lineage (NCBI taxonomy): Bacteria > Pseudomonadati > Bacteroidota > Bacteroidia > Marinilabiliales > Prolixibacteraceae > Gaoshiqia > Gaoshiqia sp. US2. The sequence continues at coordinate 1,153,985 of NZ_AP048550.1, forward strand.
GTTTTAACGAATATTTTTCAATGAATTATACGATGTTCAGTCGATGCAAGTTTCCAAATGACGAAAGAAGAAGTATGTTAATGAAACTGTTGTTAGACAGAAAACCGGTATCGGTTTGTATTTTTTAGAGTAATTTAATCGAGACTGAAAACCCCCTGTTCCTTCACGCATCCAAAGAACGCTTCTATTTCCTGTAAGGTCGATTCCGTTTTGGGAACATCTTTTACGACTTTGCCTTTATCGAGAATGACAATTCGGGTACAAACATCTGTGATGTTATCCAGTGTATGTCCCGAGATCAGAAAAGTTGTTTCGTTCAGCGAAGCCTGCCTGCGGATCAACGACCTGAGCTTAAATTGTGAACTGGGGTCGAGGTTGGCAAAAGGTTCATCCAGGATCACGAGTTCCGGCCGACCCATCATGGCCGCTGCAATGCCAACTTTTTTCTGGTTCCCTTTCGACAGGTCGCGGATAAATTTCTTTTTACCCCGTATTTCACCGTTAAAAAAATCGTCAAATTCTTTCAGGTAATTTTCCTGGTCGGCTTTGTTCATTTCGCGTAATTCCCCCATAAAATTAAAATACTCATCAGAAGTGAGGTAACCGATCGTAAAGCTTTCATCAATAAATGATCCGGTGAACGCTTTCCAGTCTTCCGATTCGTTTACCGGGATGCCGTTATTGATGATCCGGCCCCGGGAGGGAACGATCAGGTCGAGGATGAGGTTAAATAAGGTTGTTTTTCCGGCGCCGTTGTTTCCTACAATGCCAAATAGCTCACCTTTGTTGATTTTAAGTTCAGGAATATTGAGTACGATTTCTTTTTGATAAGCTTTTATCAGTTCAATCAGTTCAATCATGGCTATGAATTTTTATAGTTTTTAATCAGTTGATGTTTTTTCTGGCGGTATGCTTTTGCAAAATATTCGAACAGTTGCGGCTGAAGAATGATGCCCGCCAAACCCAGACCTGCCAGGAACAACAGCGCCCCGGTACTGCCGGTTGCTAATTTCGCAAGGCTAAAGAAAAGGATTGGTCCAACGATGAGGGGAAAGCTGATCAGCCATTGCGAGGCTCCCATGCCCTGGTAATTAAAAACGGAAGAGCTACTTAAGTCCAGCGCGCGCTTGCTGTATTTTCCGAAAAAGAAGATTACATTCATGTTGACGCCAATGTGATAAAAAAGCATGGCCGTGTGAAAATAAATAATCCGCGTATCGATCAATGCATAAGGTAAGGTTAGCAGGTAATAAATGAAAGACACGACCACGTTGATGTAATAGAATGATTGCAGAAACTGTTTCATCTTAAAATTCTGGCACATCAGCATGGAAAAATAACTGCTGTGCCAAGCCGGGAAAAATTGTCCGATAGAGATGGAAAACATCGAAACCATAAATAATCCGCCAAAAATAAGCATGACTTCCGGGATACCCTGTCCCTTATCCTGATAGAGGATGAATCCGTACAACAAAAAAATGACTGTCATCACGAATTGGGAGCGCGGGCGTTTGTTCCGCCAAATCATTCTGACTTCAAGGGAAATAAATTTGCCGTAATCGCCAAACCTGTTCATCCACGAGAAATCGCGGATCATTGCCGTCTTTTGGTTGCTTTCAACCAGGTTGAGGTACAGTTTCCGCTGAAGGTACCGGTCGTTCATCCAATAGAACAGGACAGGAGCGACGATTAGCGAAACCGCGGGAGCCGGTTGTTCCAGGATGAGGTCGAAGAACCGGCCAAATGCACCGCTAAAATCAACCACGCCGAAATGGTTCAATCCATAGAGGGACGCAAAGACCACCATGAACATATAAATTCCGTAGCTGCTCTCGTTGATCCACCATTTCAGGTACAGCGAAAGAAAATGATTGGTGAATATCATCAGAACCAGTCCGGTAAGCCAGGCCAGTACGTTGGCCTGGCGCCACCAGGGTGAAACAAACAGGCACAAGGAGGAAAAGGGGCAAAAAATTGAAAAAGTGGAAAACCGAACGGAATAGGAGGTAACGTGAGATCTCGCGGCGCCGGATGTTCAACACGATCAGCGGTTTAAAGCTGATGGTCGGTAGGCTTTGAAGCAGCTGTCTGATCAACAGGTCGAAGGCGAAATAAATCAGCAGCAGGCTGTTAAATACGCTAACCGGATCTGAATCGGGATACTTTTCTTTCAGTATCTGCGGTAACGAAAGGCCCAGCGCCAAAAAAATCAGACCAAAATAAAGGGCCAGAAAGCCAAGCATGATGTTTGTGGCAACACTTTTCCCGAAAGCTGATGAGCGGGTGATCTCCTTCCAGGTTAGGTAGAAAAGCTTTAGTTTCATTTAATGGTTTTTTAGTTGAGCCTATTTCAATTGTTCAAAACAAGTTGATGCCTGTTTTGCAATCAGCTTTTTATGTATGAGAAGATACGTCTTATTCCTTGTCCGTTTGTTACATAAACCAGTGTTTTTTTGTTTGGTCTCAAAATAACCGGTCGGTTAAGGTACAGCTTTTCCTGATTTGTTTGACTTGTCCTGCCGGGCTGGTTAACTCGATGTAAATCACATAAATGCCAATGCGGGCTTTGCTTCCGTCGGCCAACATTCCGGTCCATACCCATTCTCCTTCCTGGCCGACTGTTTCGTTTTTCACCAGGTCCTGCAAATAGTGTCCGCGCGAGTCAAAAAGTTTCAGGTTGGCCTGGTAGTCGGGCTCCGGTAATTGATAGTATATGCTCAGGTAATCCCGGTAACCATCGTTATTCGGAGAAAAAACGGCAGGTTCCAGGCGTATTTCGGTTCGAACATATTCCGGGTGCAGTTGCATGGAGTTTGGACAGCCGGGCGTGGCAAAACCGGCTGTTGACGCGGCAGATAACCAATTCTCAGGATCATCGCTTTCCCGGTCGGCCGAAACCCGTTCAAGGGAAACACCTTTCCGGTTGGCCAAAAGCGGGTGGTGCATGGTTTCCCGATAGGCCAGTTCATCAATTACATTCAGCGAATCGTCGAGCAAAACCACATAGCCGGATGCATTCGGGTAGGAGGGGAGTTTTTCCATATGCCAAAAACTTTCGGGGCATGAGCGGGGGTAAAAAAACGGAATACCGGCGGTGTCTTCACTGAGCAGGAGATACGTGCCCGGCTCTATGTAATCGGGCGCTGCCGAAACGGCGTAAATCTGCCTGAGTTCCTGATTCCCGTCGCGCGAAGCCACAAAGAGGTGATCGAGACGGATTGATTTTTCGGACCGGTTGAAAAGTTCTACAAAATCGGATCCTTCGGGATACGGGTTAAACAGCAGTTCGTTGACCAGGATATCGCCTGCCTGCGCCAGGTTTTCGGGAAGCAGGGGCGGATCCTCCGACTGGATGCTTACATGGTCAAAAATTACCTTGTCCGAAGCATAACTGCTGTTCAGTTTGACGATAATGCGGAGTGAATCGCCATTCAATCCGCTTTGACTGACGATCGCCTCGCCCCAGTTACCCTGGTTTGTACCGTTGCTTTCAAACAGCGTTTCCTGCTGGTTGTCCAGTTGGTAAAATACGTACAGGTACTTCCGGCTGGCCGTGTTGCCGCTGCCTGTTTCCCACGCGGTTAATTCGCAGCTTACATTGGTCTTGTTTTTAATTGAGATCCATCGCGACATCCAGATGGCCTCTCCGTCGCAGTCCTGGGCTTCAAACCTCCCCCCGGAGGTAGAAACTGTTTTCACGTAATCGTTTTCGGCGGTGAATTCGCAGAAGTCGGTATTCAGGGTCCATTGATCGATGCCTTCCATGTCGGTATGGATGGTAACACCGTCGGCATCTCCCCAGGTTCCTTTGTTGGGAGAGTTAAATTCTTCGGTCCAGACAGAACCGGCGTAACTTTCAATTGTTAAGAAATTTACAAGTAGAATGAGAAAAAACCAATTATTAGTGTTCATCTGCTGTAAAATTAAAAGTAAACTACTAATTTTGGAACCTTTATGCGTTAAGCTGAAGGGATTTATAAACAAAGATTAAATTAACAAAATTTTTTTAATTATGAAAGTTGCAGTTGTTGGTGCAAGTGGCGCGGTGGGCCAGGAGTTTCTGAATGTACTGGCAGAAAGGGATTTTCCACTGGACGAGTTGGTATTATTCGGGTCGGCAAGAAGCGCCGGTACTGAATATGTGTTTAATGGAAATAAACTGACAGTCAAGGAGTTGAAACACAACGATGATTTTAAGGATATTGATATCGCTTTAACATCCGCAGGCGCATCGATTTCGAAGGAATTTGCATCAACCATTACCAAATACGGCGCGATCATGATCGATAATTCGAGCGCCTTCCGGTATGATCAGGATGTCCCTTTGGTTGTTCCTGAAGTGAATCCGGAGGATGCCAAAAATCGTCCGCGTAATATTATCGCCAATCCAAACTGTTCGACCATTCAAATGGTTGTGGCGCTGAAACCCATTAACGACCTGTCGAAAATCACCAGGATACACGTGGCCACCTATCAGGCTGCAAGCGGCGCCGGTGCGCAGGGAATTGCCGAGTTGGAAGAGCAAACCAAACAACTGGCAAATGGCGACGAACCTACGGTCAGCAAATTTCAGTACCAGTTGGCAATGAATATCATTCCTCATATCGACGTATTTCTTGATAATGACTACACCAAAGAGGAAATGAAAATGAACTGGGAGACCAAAAAGATCATGCATACCGACGCCGAAGTCAGCGCTACCTGTGTGCGTGTTCCGGTTGCCCGCTCGCACTCCGAGGCCATCTGGGTCGAAACCGAAGAAGCCTTATCGGTAGACCAGGTTCGTGACGCTTTTGACCGGTTTGACGGACTGACTGTTATCGACAATCCGCAAAACAAAGAATACCCGATGCCTTTGTTTGTCGCCGGACAGGATGATGTTTATGTCGGACGTTTACGCAAAGACATCACGAATCCCAAAGGACTGACTTTTTGGTGTGTCGGCGATCAGATTAAAAAAGGCGCTGCGCTGAATGCCGTTCAGATTGCAGAATGGTTAATTAAAAACGGAGAAATTAAATAAACAGATTCGGTTTTTGCCTGATAAAGAGCAAGATATGCTGAAAAATAAAAGAAGCCGGGGAGAATTCCACCGGCTTCTTTTGCGAAATGGGTTGATTGGGAAGAAACTAACCTACCGTTTATTCAGAAAAGCGGGAATAAGTAACCCCGCTTTTAAAAATTTTAAACGAATGAATGTGTTTTTTGTGCGAAACATGTTTTTTTTACTAACGAACGACATGTTTTAGGTTATTTCCGCATTTTTTTGAAACAACGTTTATGCCCATTTATCCAACGCGGTATTTAAAAAACGGTTGGCTTTGTATAATTCGCGGAACACCTTCACCGAATAATCGACAAGATCGCCGTTCAGCAGTTGTTTGTCGCTTACTGCGATCCCAAATGTGTAGGATTTGTATTTTAACAGATCGATATCTTCAAAATCTTTATCAAAACCTTTCGGCGCCGTTTTCAGCTTTTCGCCTTCAATCCCGTTGAAATAGGTTTTAAAATTCGGGTCGTTCAGTATTTCTTTCAGTCCGTCGGCATGGTCCAGTATTTCGAAGCGGATCGCTTTTAACTGTTCTGCAGGAGGGCACCAGATTCCACCACCCAGAAATGAATTTCCCGGTTCGATATGGATGTAATAACCGGCCCGTAAACTTTTTCGCCCGCCGTTGGCAATGAAACTTCCAAAATGGGTTTTGTAGGGAGTTTTGTCATTCGAAAAGCGAACGTCCCTGAAAATACGAAATAAACATTCTTTCGGACTGATCAGCGGAATATCCGGATCAAATTTCCGGATTTCTCCGATCAGGATTTCTGTAAGAAAAAGCATTTTGTCACGATTCTCTTCGTACCGGCCGCGGTTGTCGTCAAACCAATCTTTGTTGTTGTTTTTTCGGAGAGTGTTTAAAAATTCCAGTAATGTTTCCATGATTGTATCTGTTTTTTTGATGTTTATCTGTTTTGCTTTCCGTGTGAACAAAACAAAATTAAATCTTTTTAGTTGTCAATAAACAAGAACCTCCCGGAAGTTTTTTTGCTGTTTCAATCAAACGAAATACACGTTTAAATAGAAATGGAACGGGATGGATTGTTATTTTTGTCGTTAACATTCAACATCATGGAAAAGTTTGCATTAATTGTCGCCGGTGGTTCCGGCAGCCGGATGGGAGGCGAACGGCCAAAACAGTTTATGGAACTGTTAGGTAAGCCAATTCTGATGAGGACGATGGAGCTTTTTGTATCGTATGATCCTTCGGTACATCTGGTGGTGGTGTTGCCCGAAAATCAGTTTGAAGCCTGGAACGCTTTATGCCTGAAACACGGGTTTCGCCTGAAACATCGATTGGTGCCGGGTGGTGCAAGCCGGTTTCAGTCGGTGAAGAATGGTCTGGCAGAACTTCCTGACGAAGGTCTTGTCTTTATCCATGACGGCGTGAGGCCCCTGGTCTCTTTTCAAACCATAAAAAACTGCGAACTAACTGCTTTGGGGAAAGGTAACGCGCTCCCGGTTGTTCCCGTTGTTGAATCGCTGAGGCAGATTGGACCCGAAGAAAGCCGGCATGCCGACCGGGCTTCTTTCCGGTTAGTTCAAACGCCGCAAACTTTTCAGAACCGGCTGATAAAAGAAGCCTACCGGCAGCCGGAAAATCATGCTTTTACCGATGATGCTTCGGTTTGCGAAGCGATGGGTGTAAAGATTCACCTGGTAGATGGGAATCCCGAAAATATTAAAATTACCTTCCCAACCGACCTGAAAATTGCTGAATGCCTTTTTAACCGGGATTAATTCGGGCGTCATATCCGTACTATCCGATACTTTTTGGCTCAAATTCTCCATTCCTCGGTATTATCTCGTCGTTTACCGATTCCTGCTAACAGGTTTTTCCCCGGATGAAATACTTTTGGACGGTTATTTTGCGATTGGATTCTGTTTATTTCTTAACGTAAACTTAGGAAACTTTTAATGAAACAATAGTTTCCGTTTATGGAAATGAGCATACATTTGCAGGCATGTTAGAAGACAGAAAAGAAATCATCCTGAAGGAAGTCGGTCAACTTTTTTTGCGATCCGGCATCCGTAGTGTAACCATGGACGATATCTGCCTTGAGTTGGGAATCTCAAAAAAAACATTGTACCAATTCTTTAAAGACAAAGAAGATCTGGTTAGCCAGGTTGTTGATGTTTTTTTTATGAATAACCCGGATTTCCGGATTACCCACGAGACCGGCGAAAATGCGATTGACCGGGTATTGAAGATCAGGGCGCATATCGCGAAAACACTTCGCTTAATTCAAAATAACGTGGATTTTGATTTACGAAAGTTTTATCCCCGTGTTTACCGGAAAGTAGTCGCATTTAAGAGGAATAAGATCTACGAAGATCATTTTGCGTTATTGGAGCAAGGAAAACAGGAAGGTTTATTTCGTGAAGAATTGGACAGCGATTTTATTTCGCGCCTGATTGTCGGGCGATTTTTGTTTGTTTTTAACCCGGATAACGGGTTGTTTTCAGAAGAAGAAGTTCGCGCGATCAACTTGTTTGATGCGGCTGTTGATTATCATTTTCATGGGATTTGTACAGAAAAAGGACTAGAATACTTTAAACAACAATTAAACAACAATTAAACAATGTTCAGAATGAAAACTAAATTGAGGCAATTCGTTCCCTTGCTCTTTTGCCTGTTGGTCGGTGGAACGGTGAGCGCTCAGAACGCACTTAAGTTTTCTTTGGAAGAGGCGAAAGCCTATGCCCTGAAGAATTCTTATGTTGTTCGGAACAGCGGGATCGATGTGTTTTCCGCGCGTAAGAAGGTTTGGGAAACAATTGCTACCGGATTGCCACAGATTAACGGAGAAGCGAATTATTCCAATTTTCTGAATTTGCCGGTTTCGTTAATTCCGGGCGAATTTTTCGGTGAAGAACCAGGGACCTACGTCCCGGTAAAATTCGGGCAGGATTACAGTTCCGATTTTGGATTTACCGTCAATCAGAAGATTTTTGACGGTTCCTATCTTGTTGGGATTGGCTCCGCAAAAATTTACCTGCAGCTATCAACTCAGGCTCTGGAGAAAACCGAGATCGAAATCCGTTACGCAGTTGAACAGGCTTATTATATGGCCTTAATTGGGATCAAAACAGCTTACGGTAACAGCGCCAATTTATTTAAGAACAGTGTCCCCTGGTTTAAGTCATCGATGTGGGGGGTCAATATTTCTGTTCCGATTTTTTCGGCGGGCGAGCGGATAGCCAAGGTCAGACAGGCCGAGTTTGCCTACGAGAAGTCGGTCAACGACCAGAAGCTGGCTGTTCAATCCTTACAAAAAGATTACCTGACAGCGGTTGCCGATGTGGAAAGCGCTATCGATCAGCTTAAAAACGATGAGGACAATAAAATGCTGGCAAAACGGATTTTGGATAAAACCGTGATTAAATATAACAACGGGATGGTGAGCAGCACCGAACTGGCGCAAACCGAAAGCCAGTACATCCAGAGCCAGGGAGCCTGGGTGTCATCGGTGATGCAGCTGTTAACCTATAAGATTAACCTTGATAAAGCAACCGGAAAATAAGAAAACAATGAAAACAATAGACGTAACAACAATGAAAAAAATGAACCGGATCGGAGTATTCGTCCTTGCAGTGACACTGGCAGCCTGTTCCGGTACTCCGGATAACAGCGCCGAAGCGAAACGAAAAGAATTGAACGGGTACAAGCAGGAACTGCATCAGTTGGAACAGAAAATCGCTCTTTTGGAACAGGAGTTGAAAGAATCGGCAGAAGTGGAATATGTTGACGTTGTCCTCAACCGCGTTGAGCCCCGGTTTTTTGAACATTTTTTTGAAGTAACCGGTAGTGTTGAGGCCGACCAGGAAGTAAATGTAAGTCCCGAAGGTTCGGGCCAGATCCTCGAGATTAAAGTGAAAGAAGGTCAGCGTGTTGCCAAGGGCGCCGTATTGGCTGTTCTGAACTCCGAACCCATCAACAGAACCATCGATGAAGTGAAAATCAACCTGGAGCTGGCAAAAACTACTTTCGATCGTCAGCAAAAATTATGGGACCAGAACATTGGCTCCGAATTGCAGTATCTCCAGGCCAAATCGGCCAAAGAATCGCTGGAGCGGCAATTGGAGGGACTGATGGCCCAGCAGGATATGTCGATTATTAAAGCGCCGGTTGATGGTACCATCGATGTTATTTACCAAAAGCAGGGACAGATTGCCAGTCCGCAAATACCTTTTGCCAAATTGGTCAACATCGAAAAGATTAAGATTTATGCCGAAGTCACAGAGGCTTATTTGACAAAGATCAAAGAGGGCGACGAAGTTTTGGTGAACTTCCCCTCGCTTGGTAAAAGTGTCAGCACAAAAATTCAGCTGATCGGTAATTATATCGATCCGGGCAACCGGACATTCCGTATCCGGCTTGACCTTCAAAACAGAGATAAACTGATCAAACCCAATATGGATGCTGTGGTAAAAATCAGAGATTATGTGGCCAACCAGGCAATTGTTATCCCGTCGTTGCTGATTAAAGAGGACTTTAAAGGCAAATACACCTTTATTGCCGAGAACAACGGGAAGTACCTGGCTGCAAAAAAGATTTACGTGAACCCGGGCGTATCGGACAATAATGTGACTGAAGTACGCGAGGGTCTGATAGCGGGGATGGAGGTTATTTCCGAAGGTTTTAGCCAGGTGTTTGACGGATCGGCTGTCAGGGCAAACTAAGTATTCCAAATTTTATTTGCTGTAAAACAATGTAACATGGTTAAAGAACATCAGAGCGATAACACGCAACATATACATCGAAAATTTAAGCCAACCTACCTGGCCCTGAAGAACCGGACCACGGTGTTTATTCTGACCGGGATGTTGGTATTTTTCGGATTGTTTTCATACAATAGCATGCCCCGGGAAACCTTTCCCGAGATTGTTATTCCCTACATTTTTGTCCAAACTATTTATCCGGGCAATTCGCCTGTGGATATCGAGAACCTGATTACCCGGCCCATCGAAAAACAACTGAAAGGCATGGACGGGGTGAAAAAAGTGTCTTCGGCTTCGTATCAGGATGTAAGCACAATTGTGGTTGAGTTTAATACCAGTGTGGAAATCAAACAGGCGCTTCAGGATACCAAAGATAATGTGGACAAGGCGCGCTCCGATTTGCCGGGCGACCTGGAGGATGATCCGCTGGTGATGGACCTCGATTTTTCTGAATTTCCAATCCTGAATGTTAATATCTCAGGTGATTTCAGTATGCGCGAGTTAAAAAAATTCGCCGAAATCCTTCAGGACGAGTTTGAAAGCCTGAGCGAGGTATCCGAAGCAACCATCAGGGGGATTGACGAACGCGAAATTCAGGTGAATGTCGATCCGTTTAAAATGGAAGCGCGAGGCATTTCATACGACGACATTGCTTTTGCCCTGCAGGAAGAGAATGTGACCATTGGCGCGGGTGAATTTATAGCCAATGAAACCCGGCGCGTTGTCCGTACCGAAGCCGACTATACCGGCATGGATCAGATTGAAAATACCATCATCATGCTGAACAACGGCAAGCCGGTTTATGTGCGCGACGTGGCAGATGTGGTTGATGGCTACAAAGAAAAATCGACCATCTCGCGGTTGAATAACAAACCGGTTGTCACACTGGCGGTAACCAAAAGAAGTGGCGCAAACATCCTGGAGGCTACCGAAAAGGTCAACCAGGTGCTTAAAGATCAGGTTCGCCTGGGATATCTGCCCGGAAACCTCGAAATCGTAGTGACCGATGATATGTCGACTTACATCCGGAACGAAATTGCCAACCTGGAAAACAGCATCATCCTGGGGATGATCCTGGTGATCTTCGTGTTGTTCCTGTTCCTCGGGTTCCGCAATGCCCTTTTCTCGGGCCTGGCGATCCCGATCTCCATGTTCCTGTCATTTATTATACTCGACCAGTCGTCGGTCACCCTAAACAGCATGGTCTTGTACAGTTTGATTTTGGCGCTGGGTATGTTGGTCGATAACGCCATTGTGGTGGTTGAAAATGTGTACCGGCTCCACTCGCAGGGATATTCTCTGTTAACGGCTACCAAAAGAGGCGTGAGCGAGATCGCCTTCCCGATTATTTCGTCCACCTTAACCACGCTGGCTGCGTTTTTCCCGCTGATTTTCTGGGATAGTATTGTGGGCGAATTTATGAGCATCCTGCCCAAGACCCTGATCATCGTTCTGGCCTCGTCGTTATTTGTCGCTTTGGTACTAAACCCGCCGTTTATTGCCAAATTCATGAAGATTGACGATATCCGGGTGAAAATTGATTGGAAAAAAACGGTTAAGCGGGCGGCTATTCTTGCTGGTGTTTCGGTTGTGTTTTATGTTTCGGGCATTTATTTACTGGGTAATATCCTGGCTACCATTGCGCTGCTGATGGTGTTGAATGTATTGATGTTCAGGCCGCTGGCCCGGTGGTTCCAGACCCGCTTTCTGGTGTGGCTCGAAAATTTTTATGAGCGGCAGCTACGCAGCGCCTTAACAGGAAAAAGGCCGGTCCTGTATTTTGCCGGAACATTTGTTTTGCTGATCGTGTCAATTTGGTTTTATGGTTACCGGAGCCCGAGTGTGGTCTTTTTCCCGGATACCGATCCGCAAACCATTTATGTGACCATGGAGCTTCCGCTGGGTACCTCCATTGACAGAACGGATGAGGTATCCCGCAAAGTTGAGAACATTATTAATAAAACCATTGAGCCTTATATGCACATTGTGAAATCGGTGACCACTTCGGTGGGTACCGGGAAAGCACAGATGTTTGAAAGCTCGGTTAGCCCGAACAAATCGTTGACTTCGATCTCGTTTGAAGAGTATAAATTGCGCGGAGGCATTAACACGTCTAAGATTATGCAGGAGTTGTCGGCTAATTTTGCAGGTTTTGTGGGCGCAAAAATATTTGTTGAGAAAGAAGATGAAGGCCCGCCTGTAGGAGCGCCGATAAACATTGAAGTAACCGGCGACGATTTTAACCAACTGATTAAAATCACGGACGATTTTATCAACATGATCAACGATGATAATATTGCCGGTATCGATGAACTGAAACTGGATATCAATATTCACCAGCCCGAGATGCTGGTGAAGGTTGATCGCGAACGGGCGCGGCGTTATGAACTGTCGACCCGGCTGATCGCGATGACTCTGCGAAATTCGCTTTACGGCTACGATGTGGGCGATTTTAAAGACGGCGAAGACGAATACGACATTTTCATTCGCTTAAAAGAAGAATACCGGAATGATGTTTCCACCCTGATGAACCAGAAACTGTTGGTTGAAGGGAAGTTGATCCCGATCTCGGCAGTAGCTGATTTTGAATATTCGTCTACTTACGACAAAGTAAACCGGATTAACCACAAACGGGTGATCACCATATCGTCGAATGTGGTGGAAGGCTATAATGCAAACGTCATCAACGAACGCATTCGCCAGGTTCTGTCAAATTACAACATGCCAGCCGGTTACGATTATGCCTTTACCGGGGAGCAACAGGAGCAGGACGAAAGCAGCCAGTTCCTGATATTCGCGCTGTTGATTGCCGTAGCCCTGATCGGATTGATCCTGGTCACCCAGTTTAACTCGTTTATCAGGCCGGTCATTATTATTGCAACGGTATTGTTCAGTACAATTGGGGTGTTTCTCGGTCTGGCCGTTTTCAAGATGGAGTTCGTGATCATCATGACCGGTATCGGAATTATTTCGCTGGCGGGTATCGTGGTGAACAACGGCATTGTGCTGATCGATTATATTGACCTGACGCGTCAGCGGAAGCGGGAAGAACATGGCCTTAGCGAGGGCGCTTTTCTGGCGCTGAAAGAAGAAATTGAGTGCCTGGTGATCGCGGGTAAAACCAGGTTGCGGCCGGTATTGCTCACGGCAATCACCACCGTGCTGGGTCTGGTTCCCCTGGCGGTTGGGTTTAACTTCGATTTTATTTCGCTGTATACCCACTTTGACCCGGATTTTTCACTGGGCGGCGAAAGCGTGGCTTTCTGGGGGCCCATGTCGTGGACCGTTATTTTCGGTTTGACCTTTGCGACCTTCCTGACCCTGCTGCTCGCTCCGGTGATGTATTTGCTGACGATCCGCATTAATTACCGGATTAAAAAGATGCTGGGGATTGTTCCGGAAGACAGCTTCCCGGAGGATTAAGCCGGATCGGTTCGAATTAACCAATTAGACGAAGGCGCAGGTAAAGCCAGGAAGAGCATCGCTCTGATCTGCAGGCGTTACAGGCGCCTTCGTTTTTTAAAATTCCTTTTCAATAATCCGGCAGGCTGTTTCAATAAAACGGGGACAATGGGTGTGGAACAGATCCCGTTCTTTGGCTTCCGCATTGCCTTCAGGAGTGGAGATATTGATGCCGAGCAGTTCTTTGCACACCAGACTGCCGTGTGTTTGTGTGAACAAGTGACTGAACCGCCTGATTTTTTCTTTGGTAGCCGCTTTGGCGTCCGGATTATTAGAACTGTGTCCGTGTTTTAAGCCGATCACCATATAGGCCCCGGTAACGGCCCCGCAGGTTTCGCCGCAAGCCATTCCCCCGCCAAAACCACTGGTAATTTTCAGGGCAGTTTCCTGGTCCAGGTGAAGATCGTTGGCAAAGGCCGAAATAACAGACTGACTGCAATTGAGCTCCTGAAATGTCTCGATGGCTAATTGTGTTTTATCCATAATCTTTTTGGTTAAAGTTAGAAACTGTTTAAATTTTATTTTTGAATTCTGTTAAGTATTAATTTTATCATTGCAATTTGAATCATAGTCTCGCTTGTATCAGTTAGATATTCAAAGTCTTTACTAAGCCTTCGATAGCTTTCAAACCAGGGAAACGTTCTTTCAATATCCCCAGTGTTCTTCCATTTGACGAAATAGTAATAGACTAATTCCCATTTTGGAAAACAGCCCGGGAGCATACGCCATTGACAGCCTGTTTTAACTAAATAATAGATAGTTAATGGTTTATATTGATTTATTTTATTTTCAAACAGTTTCTTTGAAAATTTTGATAAATGAAAAGTTACTAGCATTATATCTAATCACAATAGAAAGTTGTCATCGAGCAGCTAGGAGTTATTATCTAATTTACCAGCTTAGATTCAATTTCCTCCAGGGGAATTCCCTTTGTTTCCGGCATCATATAGCGGACAAATAGTAATTGTAAGATCATAAAAAAAGCGAAAATAGCGAACACAAACCAGGAGGAGAACGCATTAATGATAACTGAACCTAAGAGAGCGATTGTTGCTGCAAATAGATTCAATAAACCTGCTCCCCATGCTTGTCCGAACGGCCTCACACTGTTTGGGAAAATTTCAGGAATAAATACCCAAATTACAGCGCCTTGCCCGATTGCATGCGACGCGATGAAAAGCAGGATAAAAATAAGCATGTAAATGGTTTGAAATTGAATATAAAACCCCAAAGCCACCATCGATAAACTGATTATGTAGCCGGTTGTCCCAATGTACATCAGTTGTTTTCTTCCCTTACGGTCAATTAAATATATTCCGGCGAATGTGAAAATCAAATTAATTATTCCTAACGAAATTGAACTCAAAAGTGATGCTGATGTGCCAAGTCCTGCCTTTTCAAATATCTCTGGAGCATAAAACAAAATAAAACTGATCCCTGAGAACTGGTTGAAAAAGGCCATTAGAAATGAGAGCCGTAAGGCACGGTTATATTTCCCGGAAAACAGGCCGGATCTGTTTGATTTACCAATTAGATCCGTTTTGTTTTTATGATTCACGAACCATCGCGGACTCTCAGGGATCATAAAAAGCAGCGACAGGAATAATGAGGCAGGTAATACTTCCACTCCAATCATAAGCCTCCAGGTGTTGCCGAAGGGGAGACCTTCCAATAAATAATTGGATAAATAGTGTCACTAAGAAAACCTGCAATGATTTACAGATCAACAATATAGTGTTAATAACTTTTTTGAATCTTTTGGGTTAATTGTTTTGATAAGTTGATTACAGTGCAGATATTCAGGGTATTATTACATGAGGATAGGATATTTTGACCACTTGACAAAAAAAGATTGAACCATGAGAAAAAGATTCGAACAACAATTGGGGTTAGGGCAATTGCCAATCGAAGCTACTTATATTAATCCCAAAAGCAAGAATGCTTTAGATCAACTTTTAGCAGCGTTGAAGGCGATCTATTGCAACAAGAAATACAACGAAGAGATATTCAGTATTTTGGAAGATCATATCAATTCCGGAAAGAAAAATACGGGAAGGACAGGAATGGACCTATGGAGTATTTTTGTTTTGGCCCAGGTTCGCTTGTGTTTGAATTTAAGTTATGATGTGTTGCACGATCAGGCAAACAACCACCACAATATGCGGTGTTTGATGGGCGTAGAAAAGGGCTTTGGTTTTGAACGTATCGGGTTTGAATACCAGAATATTTATGACAATGTCGCCCTGCTTAGCGATGAAATGGTTTGGGAATTAAACAAGGTAATCCTGGATTTTGGGCATGGAGAGGTGTTTAAAAAAAAGAACATACAGCATTGCGCTTAAAATCAGATAGTTTTGTTGTTGAAAGCAATGTTCATTTCCCTACAGACTACAACCTGTTGTGGGACTGTGCCCGAAAATGCATCGGCACCGTTTCAAGGATAATGAACAAACATAAGGATATTGGAGGTTGGCGCAAGATCGGCAATTGGCGTACAGAGTTGAAAAAGTTGATGCGCAATTTGGGCCATGCCAACCGTTCAGGAGGCAAAAACAAGAAAGAAAAAGTAGTTGCCGCGGCCGAAGAATACCTCAATAAATCAAGGTTATTGCTCAAAAAACTAAACGAAGAAAAGTCCGGTTTCCCGCTAACGGACATGGGCGATCTGGTATTGATCATTACGTTGGAGCACTACATGGAACTTCTTGAAAAGCATATTGACCTGGTCGACAGGCGTATATTAAAAGGCGAAACCATTCCGCATGAAGAAAAGATGTTTTCGGTATTTGAAACCTACACCGAGTGGATTACAAAAGGGAAGATGAACCCCAGTGTTGAACTGGGCAAAAAACTGACACTATATAATGGCATGATTCATCCGTTGGTTGGCTATGGCATTAAGGGCGTAATTTGGTGCCAGGGTGAAAATAACTCGGGTGATGCTTATCGCTATCGTTCGCTTTTTCCCAATATGATCACTGACTGGAGAAAACAGTGGGGATATGAATTTCCTTTCCTTTGGGTGCAATTGGCCAGTTTTATGGCTTTGGACGACCAGCCTAAAGACAGCGAATGGGCAGAGCTTCGGGAAGCGCAGAATATGACCTTAAGCCTCCCCAAAACCGGTCAGGCAGTCATTACCGATATTGGTGAAGCATTTGATATTCATCCGCGAAACAAAAAAGATGTCGGGTTGCGTTTAGCGCATACGGCCATGAATGTGGCATACCAAAAGAACGTATTGCCGTCGGGGCCTGTATTTGAAGAAATGAAGCAAGATGGCAACCGGATGATCTTATCGTTTTCAGGAACAGGCGAGGGGCTTTCAACTTTGGATAAGAATAAGTATGGCTATGTAAACGGCTTTGCTATTGCAGGCGAAGATCAGAAATTTGTGTGGGCAAAAGCTTATCTGCTCAACAACCAGGTTGTGGTTTTCAACGATGAGGTTCAAAGGCCGGTCGCCGTTCGTTATGGTTGGGCTAACAATCCAATCGAGATCAATTTGATTAACAGTGACGGATTGCTGGCTTCGCCATTCCGGACTGACCAATGGAAAGGGTTGACAGAGAGGAAGTAGAATATTTTTCTTTTATATTAATCGAAAAGAGGCTGAACTCTTATGAGACAGCCTCTTTTATATGCTTTTGCGTCGGTTCTTATTCGCCGCGAACAGCTGCAATACCCGGCAATACTTTTCCTTCGAGGGTTTCGAGCATTGCGCCGCCTGCAGTTGAGATGTAAGATACCTGGTCGGCAATACCGAATTTGTTTACGGCAGCTACCGAGTCGCCGCCGCCCACCAGGGTGAAGGCGCCCTTTTTAGTCGCTTCAACAATGGCATCGCCGATTGCTTTTGTGCCGGCAGCAAAGTTCTCCATTTCGAATACGCCGGCAGGGCCATTCCAGAGAACTGTTTTTGAGTTGCTGATCACTTCTTTGAATTTGGCAATGGTGGCGGGGCCTACGTCCAGTCCCATCCAGCCTTCTTTAATATCTCCGGATGCACAAATTTCGGTGTTGGCATCGTTGGCAAATTTATCGGCAGCCACACAATCCGAAGCAATAACCAGGTTGACGCCTTTTTCTTTTGCTTTTTCAACAATCGTTCTCGCCAGTTCCAGGTATTCGTCTTCGCAGAGCGACGAACCGATATTTCCACCCAGCGCTTTGACGAAGGTGAAAATCATGCCGCCGCCAATAATCAGGTTGTCTACCTTATTCAACATGTTTTCGATGATGGTGATTTTGGTCGAAACTTTGGCGCCTCCCATGATGGCTGTTAACGGGCGAACCGGTTTTGCCACCACTTTGTCCAGACTTTCCACTTCGCTATCAACCAGGTACCCAAACATTTTGTCGTTCGGGAAAAACTTGGCAATTACCGCAGTTGAGGCATGTGCCCGGTGGGCCGTGCCAAAGGCATCGTTCACCCAGCAGTCGCCGTTTTCAGCCAACTGACCGGCGAATGCCTCGTCGCCTTTTTCCTCTTCTTTGTGGAAGCGCAGGTTTTCGAGCATCAGCACTTCACCCGGTTTCAGGGCGTCGGCCATCGCTTTTACTTCGGCGCCAACACAATCAGGAGCCAGCTTTACATCAACGCCCAGCAGTTCGGCCAGGTGTTTGTAAAGGTGTTTCATGGAGTATTTATCTTCGGGCCCGTTTTTCGGACGGCCAAAGTGAGACATAATGACAGGAGAACCGCCGGCTTCCATGATTTTTTTGATGGTTGGAACGGCGGCACGCATGCGTGTATCATCTGTGATTTCGAAATTTTCATTCAACGGGACATTAAAATCCACGCGGATTAATGCTTTTTTCCCGGTGAAATCATAAGTTTCAATTGTCTGCATAATAAGATTACTTTTAGTTTCTTTTTTTCTACGACCAAAGATAGAAAAAAGATAGGTCGGTGCGGAAGACTGTTGTGCAATCCCGTCATTTTTAATAATGACGTAATGAACCGTTTTCCTGTTTTCAACCGGATAAACTTTGTGCCCGATACGGAATAGGTGGCAGGATTTGTTATTTTTGTTTCATTCAAATTTTAGCTTATGTTTTTTCGCAATGTGATCGGGCAGGAAGCCATCAAAAAACGGCTCATACAGTCGGTTGCCGATGAACGGGTGAGCCACGCCCAGTTATTCGCCGGCGGCGAAGGTTCGGGAAACCTGGCGCTGGCGCTGGCTTACGCCCAGTACGTATCGTGCCTCAATAAAACCGCTGGTGATTCATGCGGCGAATGTACTTCCTGTAAAAAATATCAGAAGCTGATCCATCCCGATCTGCACTTTGTGTTTCCGGTGGTGAAAACCCCGAAATTCAAAGAACCGGTCAGCGATAATTTTCTGGAAGAATGGCGGAAAACGGTTTTGTCGAACCCCTATTTCAACCTCGATGACTGGTTTGATGCTGTTGGAGTTGAAAATGCGCAAGGCTTGATTTATTCGCATCAAAGCGAAGAAATCATCCGGAAACTGAACCTGAAGTCGTACGAATCGGAATATAAGGTGATGATTATTTGGATGCCGGAAAAAATGCATGTTTCCTGTGCCAACAAATTACTGAAGATGATTGAGGAACCACCCGTGAAAACCTTGTTTTTGCTGGTTACCGAAAATGAAGAAGAAATAATCAGCACCATCCGTTCACGTTGTCAGCTGATTAAAGTTCCGTTGATTGATTCTGCTGCTTTAACCGGGGCCCTGAAACAATTACCCGCAACGGCAGGAAAGAATCTGGAAAACCTCGTGCACCTGAGCCGCGGAAACTACCGGCGGGCCTTGCACCTGCTTGAACCCGGCGAGCAAAACCGATACAACCTGGAGCGTTTTAAAGAACTGATGCGTTTTGCCTACGGACGAAAGTTCCCCGATTTATTTGCGTGGATGGCCGAAATCGCCGAAATCGGACGCGAACGGCAAAAGAATTTCCTGCAATATGCACTCGGGCTGGTGCGTGAAAATTTTATCTACAACCTGAATAAACAGGATCTGGTTTTTATGGACGAAGAGGAACAGGCATTTTCGAGCCGGTTTTCGCCCTTTATCAACGAGCGTAATATCATTCCGATTACCGAAGAACTGGAGCGCGCGTTCCGTCATATTTCGATGAATGGTCATGCCCGGATTATTTTTACCGACATGGCTTTACGCATTGTGAAACTGATCAGAAAGTAGGGATTCGTCGTGTCGTCTGTCTTCCGTGCCCGGAAAATTTACCGAACCGGGAAGGCATAAAAAAACCGGCCTGAGCCGGTAGGAGAAAAATAGTTATTTGTTGGAAAATTAATTTCTGTAAAAAGGTAATACCAGGTAGGTATAAATGGTGCAACCGGCACAAAAGGCAAACGCGAATTCAAGTCCTGCAAAAAACACCAGCACACCTGCAACGATCGCCGATGCCGGGTTCAATTGTAAAAGATGCAAAGTCGTAAAAACAATTGCCATGGTAAAACCCATTCGGGCTGCAAAAATCTTCGGAGCTTTATCAATTTGCCGTTCAGGCAGATTCAGCGCCTGGGTCATCCGGTAAGCAAGGCCGCTTAGCGGGCTATACTTCAACTGGGTAAAAGCGCGGATATAAAAGTCGGCTGCTATAAATGTCATCAGCAAAACGGAGTTAAAGGCAAAGGCAATGATTGCCGTAATCACAACCAATAGCGCTGTCAGCCGTGTGACTTGCTCGTTAATCCGTTCATGCGAAATAGGGCAGAATAAATTCTTCATCGTAATAACTCCTTTCATTCAGGCAGCTTAAACAGTTTGCGTTTTACCTGCTTATTTATCGGACAAAAATATCTTTTATTTTTGAATTATTTAAAAATATTCTAAATAACATGTACGCGACTTAATAGTTTCTTCATATTCGCAAAAATCAATTCGTCTGATTAAATTTCAGCGTTTAAAAACCGGTTTTATGTCCATATATCGTTATTTGCTCTGGTTGCTGATTGCTGTCTTGTTGTCTGTCCCTCTGGCTAACGGTCAGGATCTGAGGCGTTTTCTGGAGTCGAATCCAATCATCACTGAAGTGAAGGAAATCGAAGGTAATCCGTCGTTTAAGCAGACGTATGAAATCAAGGTCAGGCAACTGATCAATCCGAAAGACAGTTCGGATGGTTTTTTTCTGCAACGGGTTTTCGTTGCCGACAAGGATCCGGTTCGTCCTGTTGTGTTGATCACCGAAGGGTACAGCGCTGAATACGCTTCCCAGCCAAATTACAGGCACGAGTTGAGCCAGATTCTGGAGGCAAACCAGTTGTGTGTCGAGCATCGTTATTTCGGAGAATCCGTCCCCGATTCGATGGTGTGGAAATTTCTGACTGTTGAAAATGCCGCGTTCGACCACCACCGGATTGTGTCGATTTTCAAAGACTATTACCGGGGTAAATGGCTGAACACGGGAATCAGCAAAGGCGGCCAGGCGGCATTGGGCCACCGCGCTTTTTTTCCTGACGATGTTGAGCTGACCGTCGCCTACGTAGCCCCGCTGAACTTTGGTGTGGAAGACGGACGGCACGAAACGTTCCTGAAACAGGTCGGCACGGCGGAAAGCCGGGGAAAAATACGGGATTTTCAGTTTGAAATCCTCAAACGAAAGGCCCAAATGCTCCCCTTGCTGAATACCTACGGTGAAACCCGGCATTACAGATATCCGGTTGACCTGGGAGAAGCGCTGGATTTCGTTGTTCTGGAGTATCCTTTTGCTTTTTGGCAGTGGGGGTATTCCTGTCACGAAATTCCGGATTTATCAGCGGATGATCAGGCGCTTTTCAGGCATCTTGCCAAAGTCAGTCCTCCGGATTATTTTTCGTATGAAGGATCGGCCGGGTATTCGCCGTTTTTTTACCAGGCCGCCCTCGAATTAGGCTATTACGGTTACGATACGGAACCGTTTGGCGAGTTGATGTCGGTTAAATCGGTCAAAGGCTATCTGAACCGGATCATGGTTCCAGGCAATCAAACAGTTGATTACGATCCGGGCACTGCGCTCATGATCAACGACTTTTTATTGAACAGAGCCAACGGCGTTGTGCTGATCTATGGCGAAATAGATCCCTGGTCGGCCAGCGCTGCAACCGTCCGCCGGAACAGGCAGAACCTGAAAGTGATGAAGCCCGGGGGATGCCACAAAACCCGTATATTAAACCTCCCGGAGCAGGACCGGCGCGAGGTCATCAAACGAATTAAAAAGGTTTTAAATGAATAGATTCTGTCAGTTTTGTGTTATTCTTTTGGAGATAACAAATGTTTTCTACAACATGTATCTGCTTAATATCGTCATTATCAGTCGGGTTGTTCCGGGTGAATCTTTTCGGTCAGGTGTCGATTGTGTGTTAAAAGTTGTTAATTTTACATCTCCTAAACTTTAATAGCAGCTACAAACCGATGGCTTTAAAACCAATTGAAAGAAGAAGTTTTCTGAAGATGGCCGCAGCAGGATTAAGTGGAGCATTGATGCCTCTTCCATTGTACGCTGAAACTTTTGGGGCGGTAGATCCCTCCGGGCCCGTTAAGTTCAAATTGGGCAGATCTGAATGGATACTGCACAACGACGGTACCTTCGATTTAATTGCGGGGAATATTCGGCTTCGCAACTGTCGTCCGACGGTTGACGGACAAAGTATTTTTGTTCGTAATACCTTCATGGGCGACTCTCCCAAAGGAAAACGGATTATTTATGAGCTCGATCGCGGTTTTGTCATGCTCGACCTGAAGATTAACTATGGTTCGGTATCCATTGGAGCCGAGTTGAGCAGCATGTCGCGGGCCCCGTTTTATTTCTCGCCACTGGGCGAAGCGCGGGTAGAAGGAGTTAGCCGTTTTTTCAAGCAGGGGTTGGGCTTTGGAGGACAGTCCGGTTTATACGACATTCAGGGGTCAATGCCCCGGGAATGGGGAAACACAGCCGGTGAGCAAGCCTGGTCGTATGATTCGTACCTGACGACAGCCCTCATATCGGCCGATAACGGGACCTTGGGGTTTGGCGCATACGAACATTCCGACTTCATTCAGAAAAGTACCATTTATAACCGTCCGCACCGCAAAGGTTTGCTTGACCGTTTTCCCGACCGGGAAGATGTTTTCTTTGAAACCGGCTTTGTGATGGAAAATATTCCGCTGAAGGACGATTTTATTAAGTTGCCCGATATTTACGTTATCCAGGGAAACCAGCCCTACGAAACGCTTCAGCACCTCGCCTGGAACATCTCGGAAAATATGGTTGCCCGGAAAGATACCCGGACAAGCTACCACTGGAGCTCCTGGTATGAGTACAAAAAGGATTTTTCGTTCGAAAAGTTAAAAGAACAGCTGGGCACCTTGGATAATCTTGACCCAAAAATTCAGATACAAACTGTCCAGATTGACGATTGCTACTGTACGCATGGCGATTGGCTCGACACCAACGATAACTGGCCCAAATCGATGGAAGATGCCGCCCGTGAAATATTCAGAAGAGGTTACCGGGCCGGGATTTGGGTAGCGCCGTTTATGGTGGACGAGAAAAGTAAACTGTTTCGTAATCATCAAAACTGGCTGATTAAAGACCTGAAAGGAGACCCGGTTCCTCAATGGGAAACCCCGGAAGGGAACCATTATGCCCTCGACGGGAGTCATCCCGACGTGCAAAAATACATTGCCAAGGTTTTCAGGAGTTTGCGGAAGATGGGCTACACGTTTTTTAAGACCGATTTCCTCGATTGGGGGCTAAAAGACAGCGCCAACATCAGGCGTTATAACCGGGATAAAACCTCCGTACAGATCTTGGTTGAGATCCTGTCCATTATTCGCGAAGAAATTGGAGCCGGAAGTTACTGGTTGGCCAGCATCGCCCCCTTTGCCCCGCTGATCGGTTTTGTAGATGGCATGCGCGTTTCGAATGATGTGGAAAGTACCTGGTCGCCGGAAGGCGTCGGGAATATGTTTCAGGAAACCTACAATTGCCAGTATTTTAACAATGTATTCTGGCAAAACGATCCCGATACAATTTACCTGCGTAATGTGAATAATGACCTGACCGAAACGGAAAAAACAACCATCGCTCAGTGGAATGGTATTCTTGGAGGAACGGTTCATACCTCCGACCGCTTCTCAACGCTGAGTGACGATCAATTGAATTTCTGGCGTTTTCTTCAGCCGCAGGATCGTCCGCAAAGCGCTGTGATGCCCTTTTGGGGAGAAAACAGGAAATGCAAGGTTGCCGTTCGTCGTTACAAATCGCCGCGCGCCTGGGGAGTTTTGTTTGTAAACGACACCGACGAACCGGTACAGGAAAGCTACCAAATGGTTGACATTAACGGCGAAAGCAAATCCTGGGCATACATATGGGATCCCGGCCGAAGTATGGGACTCGGAAACCTGGATACGATCAGTATTTCGCTTGGAAAACATGAGTCTAAATTATTGTATCTGACTGAGGATAACAGCAATCCCCCCGCCGATCTGTCGATCAGTGGAGTTCAGTTGGAGAAGTACCTTCGCAGGCACGGCTAAGGTCGATGGTACCGCAGCGGCGCCGGCTTTGTGAGCAACACGGGGCCGGCGCCACTGTTTATGCGAATAAAATATGAACAGAAGTTTTTCTGAAAGTTAAAACTATACGCTATTTTAGGGGCTTATTTTAGAAAAAGGTACGATGGATTTTAGCATGTTAACAATTGATACGCCCCTTGAATTAATTAATACGGCGATGAAGAACAGCCTGATCGGTAATCTCCGGATCAGGATTGAAGCGATTGCCCGGGGTGAAGTCAGGGCCAGTATGCCTGTTTGTCCGCAAACCACCCGCCCCGACGGGATCTTGCATGGAGGATCGAATCTCGCCCTGGCCGAAACGATTGCCGGCCTGGGCAGCATGCTCGTGATTGATATGAATGAATTTGACATCCGGGGAATTCATGTCACCGGGAGCCACACCGGAACGGTTCGCGAAGGATCTGTTCTGGCAACTGCAAAAATTATCCATCAGGGAAACCAAACGCATGTTTGGAACGTTGATGTAACGAATAAAGATGGTCGTCTGGTTTCAACAATCCGGGTGACCAACATGATCGTAAAACGAAATGAATAAGGGGAACGAGTACAGCCTATTTTTAGACAAGATATTAGCCAAAAACAGACCGTTTGCCGCCTGGTCGATGCCCGGGGAGCAATTTCCTGAGCTGCTGATCGGCGAAAAGAAAGATTTACTCCTGCTTCCTGATTTTAATAAACTGAACGGGCAGGAGGGATTTGTTTTTGCCCCCTTCCGGATCAGCAGTACCTCTCCGTTGGTTTTGTTAAAACCGGGGACTCTTTTGAAAGATTTCCGCGACCTTCAGGCCTTTGATGCCGATTCGTTGCCGGCTTATGAATCACCGGCTCAGCCGGCCGGTAATTATTTTGTTATTCAGAAGAGTGACTACCTCGAAGATATTGCAACAACCATTGGCGAGATAACCAAGACGAAACTGTCGAAGGTGATTGTTTCGCGGCTGATCCCCCAAAAACGGGAACACGAATCTGTTGGTCAATTATACATGCAATTGCGTTCGCAAACACCCAACGCGTTTGTTTACCTGGTAAACCTGCCCGAAACCGGTATCTGGATGGGAGCCACGCCTGAGGTATTACTTCGTTCGAAAGGGAAAACGCTGGAAACGGTTTCACTGGCCGGAACCCAGCCCCGGCAAACAGATCCGGATTATGGCTGGCACACCAAAGATATTGAAGAACAGGCTTTTGTTTCGCGTTATTTGCTCGATGTGCTTTACCGTTTCAACATTCACGATTATACCACCCAGGGACCCGAAACCATGGAAAGCGGCCGGGTTGCCCACCTGAAAACCAGCTTTTATTTTTCAGCCAAAAAGATCGAAAACAAACTGGGCGATTTTATTGCCGGGCTGCATCCCACGCCGGCTGTGTGCGGTTTCCCCAAATCAAAAGCCGACCGGTTTATCTCGAAAATTGAAAAACACGACCGGCGCTATTACACCGGTTACCTGGGCCCCTGGCGCTTAAACAATTCGGTGGGTTTATTTGTAAATTTGCGTTGTATGGAGCTTACTCCCGATCAGTACATCCTGTATGCCGGGGGCGGAATTACGTCGAGGTCGGTTCCTGAGGAAGAGTGGGAAGAAACCAATAATAAAGCACGGACACTTTTATCAGCCATTGAAGCTGTTCAAAATAAATGATTTCTACTAAAAAACATGTTCAGCAGTTAGCCGCTGTTTTGCTGGCTAAAGGAATTGATGATGTGATCATCTCGCCGGGATCGCGCAATGGACCCCTGACACACAGTTTTGCTGGGAGCGGACTGTTCAACTGCCGCAGTATCGTTGATGAGCGCAGCGCCGGCTATTTTGCCCTGGGCTTGGCCCAGGCGAGACAAAAGCCGGTAGCCATCGTTTGCAGTTCGGGCACGGCTACCCTCAATTATGCTCCTGCAGTAGCCGAAGCCTTTTATCTGAATGTCCCGTTGATTGTGCTTACGGCAGACCGCCCAAACTACTGGATCGATCAGGCAGAGAGCCAGTGTATCCGGCAGGCGGGTATCTACCGGAATTTTATCAAAAAAGAAATCAGCCTGCCGCTGGGCGAATCGGAGAACGAACTGTGGTTTGCTGCACGTGAAATCAATGAATGTATAAATCTTGCTGTTTCGGGGACACCGGGTCCGGTTCACATCAACATTCCGCTGGAAGAACCGCTGCATGATCTACTGGATGCCGGGCTGCCCGTGATTAAAGTGATTGAGTCCGCCGGGATTCAGTTTGTTTTAACGGATGCCGAACTGGAGAAACTGGTTTCAACCTACAACCAGGCAAAAAAAGTATTGATCTTAGCCGGTCAGCAAATACCTGTTCCCGGGCTGGAAACCCGGTTGGCCGGGCTGGCTGAGAAAACCGGCGCCCTTGTATTGCACGAACACCTGTCAAATCTCAGCAGCCCGTGGTTTTGCAGCAGTGTCGATACGCTGATGGCCGCGATGCCTGAAAAAAAGCGGAAAGATTTCAGTCCCGACCTGCTGATCAGCTTTGGAGGGCAATTTGTTTCAAAATCGCTCAAACAGTTTTTGCGGAACAACAAAGCTGCCAACCACTGGCATTTGAGTTTGTCGGGCGAGCATTTCGACACCTATAAGTCGCTTACGAAAGTGATTCGGCAGGATGCAGCTGCCTTTTTTGAGCAGCTTTCGGCGAGCGTTGCGTCAAAGGGGCAAAGCTACCTGACCCGCTGGAAAGAAAAAGAAAAACGGGTCAGCACACGGCGTGACGCTTTTGTCAGTCAGGCCGGATTCTCCGATTTGACGGTGTTTGCTCAGCTTGGCAAAGCCATTCCAGCAAATTCGGCCATCCATTTGGGAAACAGTTCGCCGGTACGTTATGCCCTGATTGGCGAGCGGATAAAAAACGCGATGTATTTCAGCAACCGCGGAACGGCCGGTATCGATGGGTGTTTGTCTGCGGCGGTTGGCTTTGCCTCCGGTTCCCGAAAACTGAACACGGTTATCCTTGGCGACCTATCGTTTTTCTACGACTCCAATGCCCTGTGGAATAAATACATCGGGCCAAATTTGCGGGTCATCGTCATTCACAACGGAGGGGGCAATATTTTCGGACTGATCAAAGGACCGGAAAAATCGCCGGCTTTTCGCGAATATTTCTTCACCGAAAATGAAT
Source organism: Gaoshiqia sp. US2 (assembly GCF_059705485.1). Lineage (NCBI taxonomy): Bacteria > Pseudomonadati > Bacteroidota > Bacteroidia > Marinilabiliales > Prolixibacteraceae > Gaoshiqia > Gaoshiqia sp. US2. The sequence goes on from NZ_AP048550.1 coordinate 1,180,894, forward strand.
TCAAGGCAGAGGGCATTGCCCGTACTTTTGGGCTGGACTACCTCAAAGCCAGCCACGAAACAGAACTGGAAGCAGCCTTGAACGACTTTTATTTGCCCACCCGGTCAAAACCTGCCTTATTGGAGATTTTTACCGATGCGGAGGTGAATACGGCGGTGTTCCGGGCCTTGTTTAAAGCGGTAAAAGAAGAATAGCCGAAATAGATGTCTGATTAGATGGAAGATAAAGCTTATTTTCATTTGTATGAAATTGCGAAATATCTGAACAAGGAATTTTCGCTGTATTCAGCGCTGCGGAAAGCGCTGGAAAAAACAGTTGAATTGTTGCATCTGGAAACAGGATGGATTTGGCTGGTGCAGGAAGATTCGGTTTATCTGGCTGCTTCGTATAACCTGCCTCCCGCGCTTAGCCGTTACCCGGAGCGGCTGTCGGGTCGTTGTTACTGTATCGATATGTACCTGGCAAATAACATTTCAACGGCCCGCAATATCAGCGAAATTACCTGTACGCGTTTGAAGGATATTACTTCCGGTACGCGGGGACTAAAGTTTCATGCAACCATTCCCATCACGCTCGAAGGACGAAAGGTTGGCCTGATCAACCTGGTGAGCAAGGAAACGCAGCAGTTGGATGAAATACAGCTTTCCATTTTAAATACCATTGGCGAACTGGTGAGCATTGCGATTCAGCGGACACGGGTACAGGAATCTCATGGCGAAAGAGCGCTGAAAAACGATTCTTCCGTGCGCGATGTACTGGTACGCGTGATTGCCCCGGGCATGGAAGAATTGGTGACTCAGCTAAACGAAGTCAAAACATTTACCGACCAAAAGAATAGTTTACTGACCACGAGCCAGGTTGAAAATACGTTGAGACAGGCCGAGGAACTGCACCGGCAGCTTTCGCTGATCCTGAACGAGGCAGACCTGCAGCCGGTTGACGAAACAAGTGAAAAACGCCTGCACTATCCGACTTCGCCCTTGACGAAGCGGGAACTGGAAGTGCTTGCTCTGGTGAAGAAAGGGTATACAAACAAGCAAATTGCCGAACAGTTGTATGTTTCCGAACGAACCGTTAAGTTTCACGTCTCATCTATTTTATCCAAACTTCTTGCCCGCACCCGAACCGAGGCGGTCGAAACCGCAATTCAGCGTGGACTGACGGGACTTTGAACCACGTTCGGTTGTTCTTCCCGGTTTCAAACGATCGTTTACTCGTTTCAGAACCTGTCCGATCGTACAGGTTAACTTCTGGCCTTTAGTCCGTTTTTTCCTCAATCATTGCTTCTCATCTTTGTAGTGTTAAGTTTACAGCAAACAGGCGGAAGTTTAAGACAAGAGGAGGATACCATCATGAAAATAGCGATGCTTTTAGGAACCGTCAGGGAGGGAAGACAATCTCACCGGGCCGCTTTTTATGTGGCAAAATCCTTGAAAAAACGGGGCAATGACCCCGATATCATCGATCTGGCGAAGTTTCCGTTGCCTGTCTTCGGTACAGCAGAAAAGTCAGGTGCAGAGGCGCTAAAGAATATTGAACTGATCAGTTCCCGACTTCAGGAGGCTGATGCCCTGATCTTTGTAACCCCCGAATACCACGGAAGCTTTTCAGGGGCGTTGAAAAATGCTCTGGACCATTTCTGGCCCGAATTTCAGCGAAAACCGATTGGTGTGGTTGCCACCTCGTCGGGACGAATGGGCGGGATTAATGCATTCACGCAACTGCAGCATGTGATTTTGAGCCTGGGCGCTTTTCCGCTTCCGTATAAGTTATTGGTCGCGGATATTCCTCATGCGTTTGATGATTTCTTTGAACCTAAAAATGAACAGATTGTAAGAATGACGAACAAGTTTCTGGATGAATTTCTTTGGTTTGCCGAGGCGATTCATCAAAAAAAGACAAAAGAAACCATCACCTAACGTTAAAATTAAACCTATCCTCCTGAAAACGTCAGACAGTTACTTATGAATGAATAATATCCCGGTAAAACGGGACAATGGATAATTGAAAAACAAGAAACAATGAAAACAGAAATTGATTTGAATGCTTATTTTGAACGGATTGCTTACGACGGTCCCCGGGAAGCGACCCTGGAGGTATTAAAAGAGCTCCACCTTCTTCACCCGCTGGCCATCGCTTTTGAAAACCTGGATCCCCTGTTGCGAATTCCGGTTTTACTTGATTCGAAATCACTTCAGCAAAAGTTGATTTGCGAAAACAGGGGCGGGTACTGCTTCGAACAAAATCTCCTGTTTATGGATGTTTTGAGATCGTTGGGATTTCGGGCGAAAGGGCTGGCCGCACGTGTACTCTGGAATGTGCCGGAAGGCCGGATCACTCCCCGCGGGCACATGTTGATCCTGGTGGAAGCCGAAGGCAGAAAATATATTTCCGATGTGGGTTTTGGAGGAATGGTAGCCACTGCGCCCTTGCTGCTGGAGCCGGAAACAGAGCAAAAAACGCCTCATGGACCGTATCGACTGGTCAGTGAAGGAGAGGAGTATTTGCTTTTTACCCGGATAGAAGAAGAATGGAAAGCATTGTATCGCTTCAATCTGAGTGAACATTTTCGCGAAGATTACCAGCTAACCAACTGGTATCTTTCCAATCATCCGGAATCTCATTTTGTAACCGGATTGATTGCTGCCCGTCCGGAGGTTAATCCGTCGCGCCGTTATACGCTGAGGGAAAATCAGTTCTCCATTCATCATCTTCACGGCCAAACCGAGAAGCGGACACTGGAAACCGTTGCCGAATTGCGGCAAGTCCTCGAACAGTATTTCTTGGTTGCCCTTCCGGATGTGCCGGAGTTGGACACTATTTTGGGAAAAATAATCATAAAGATGGAGAAAACAGTATGAACGCCGATCGATTTTCCACAAAAGCGGCGCTGTTGCTGGTGAGCAGTTTAACGGTGATGGCCGGAGCCACCATTGCTGCGGCGCTACCATCGATACAGGCCCACTTCAGGGAAGTGAACTATGTTGGACTCTGGGTCCGGCTGATTTTTACGATGCCTGCCTTGTTCATCGTGCTGGCAGCTCCCCTTGTCGGCTGGTTCCTCGATCGGAACGGACGCTTACGTTTACTCATTCCCTCCATGATTCTTTACGGCATTGGCGGCAGTTCGGGGCTTTATCTCGACTCGATCGGCGCAATTCTGGCAGGACGCGCCCTGTTGGGAATCGCAGTGGCCGGGATCATGACCAGCGCCACCACGCTTGTCGCCGACTATTACGAAGGCCAGTCCCGTTTCCGCTTTATGGGCTGGCAGGCGGCTTTCATGAGTTTTGGCGGCGTGATTTTCCTGACAGCAGGAGGCGCCCTGACAGAAGTCGGTTGGCGCTGGCCGTTTACGATTTATTTGTTTTCCATCGTATTGATACCGCTGGTCATCTCGTCACTCAGCGAACCAGTCAATCAAGTGAAAAAAGTGAATACGGAAAATGCAGTGGGAGAACCTGTTGTCAAACCGGTCAGGCTGCTTACACTGATTTACGGTGTGGCCTTTTTGGGAATGATCATCTTTTATTTTGTTCCCCTGCAAATACCGTTTTATCTGAAGACGCTGGTTGGAGCCGGTCCCACGGCCAGCGGAATGGCCATTGCCGTGGCTACCCTGTCGGGAATGGTAACATCCTTGTTTTATGGCCGGGTTCGGGCCCGGATGGGCTATATTTCCATTCTTTCGCTGAATTTCGGATTGATGGGAACCGGTTATCTGTTGATCGGATTGGGTGACAGTCATTTGCCGGTACTCGCCGGACTTGCGGTTAGCGGTTTGGGAACGGGGCTGATGTTTCCCAATCTGAATGTGTGGCTGACCTCCGAGGTTCCCGCAGCTTTTCGCGGCCGTGCTGTGGGCGGTTTAACCACCGCCATTTTCCTTGGACAATTTATGTCGCCCGTAGCCGGCCAACCCATTGCCGACGAGTTTGGCCTCGACTTCCTGTTCCGGGGAGCCGGTGTGGTTTTGCTGAGTGTCGCTTTTGCATTTGTGTTGCTGAAACAGCCCATCCGCGCATTTATCAACATAATGGCCATTCGTTGATTCGGTTTACCTCTCCCCTGGCACATTTCAGACTTCATCCGCAAAAAAAAATGTCTTTTCATGTCCAATTTCAGAAATCCCGTTCATTATAGAAGTGTAAAACAGATTCAATAATCCGTCTGCCTGAAAGCAGACAATTAAACAAAAACAGAATGAAACAGAGAATTAATGCTTTCGAGAAAAGTCCGCGTGCGGTAAAAGCGATGTATGGTTTAGGGGTGTACCTGGCCAAGTCGCCTGTCGAAAAAATGCTGTTGGACCTGGTTTATTTCCGGGTGTCGCAAATTAACGGCTGCGCCTATTGCCTGGATATGCACTCCAAAGACTTACGCGCACAGGGCGAAACCGAACAGCGACTTTACATGATGGATGCCTGGAGAGAAACGCCTTTTTATTCCCAACGCGAACGGGCAGCGCTGGCCTGGGCCGAAGCCGTTACCAAGGTGACCGATGGGCATGTGCCGGATGACGTGTATGAGCAGGCGCGGGAACAGTTTTCTGAAGAAGAATTGATTGATTTGACGATGGCCGTGATTACCATTAACAGCTACAACCGGATCAACATTGCTTTCCGCACCCCCGCTGGTACGTACGAAGTCGGACAATACGCGGTACACGCCAGTTAGGTGATTATTCCTGAAACAGATTTCAGTTAGAATAAAGATTAAAATCAAAAGCAAATGAAAGAATTTATGTTCCTGTTCCGTCAACAAAGTTATGACACCAAAAGCATTTCGCCGGAAGAAATGCAACAGATCGCAAAAAGATGGCAAAATTGGGTAGAAGGGATTGCCTCGCAGGGGAAGTTTGTCAGCCACGGGAACCGCCTTTCAACCGAAGGAAAAGTGTTGAAACCCGGTGGTGTGGTGACCGATGGCCCTTTTGTCGAGATCAGGGAAATACTGGGGGGTTTTATGGTGGTTAAAGCCGATAGTTTGGATGAAGCCACCACCTTGGCCCACGGCTGCCCGGCGCTCGATTCTAACGGCAGTGTTGAGATCCGGCCGTTTTATGAGTAATTTTGCAAATGGAACACGAGTCTCTAAAACAGTTATTTCAACAGGAATTTTCGAGGATGGTTGCGGTGATCAGTAAACTTTACGGATTGCAGCACATCGAAACCGCCGAAGACCTGGTTAGCGAAACTTTTCTTCAGGCTGCCGAAACCTGGGGGATGAAAGGTGTACCCAAGAATCCGGCAGCCTGGCTTTATGCGGTGGCCAAACAAAAAACGCTGCATTTTTTCAGGAGAAATAAAATTTTTGAAGAAAAGGTAATTCCTGAATTAAACCGGGAAATCGATGGTGAACGCGAAGAATTAAATTTCTCGCAGCAGAACATCAACGACAGCCAGTTGCAAATGATTTTTGCCATTTGCAACCCGGCTGTTGCCAGCGAAGCGCAAATCGGATTAGCGCTGCGTATTCTTTGCGGGTTTGGCATCGATGAAATTGCCGAGGCTTTTTTTTCAAGCAAGGAAACCATCAATAAAAGGCTGTTCAGGGCAAAAGAAAAGCTGAGGAATGAACAGGTCAGGATGGAATTCCCGCCCGAAACTGAAATTAACAGGCGCCTCGATAATGTTTTACGCATCATTTACCTGCTGTTTAACGAAGGTTATTACTCCAAAACCAACAACCAGGTTTTACGGAAAGACCTCTGCCTGGAAGCAATGCGGCTGGGGCTCATGCTGACGGAATACGAAAAGACCAGGCAGCCAAAAACAAACGCCCTGATGGCGCTCATGTGTTTTCATGCTTCGCGGTTCAGCGCCAGGCAGACAAACGAAAACGCGATGGTTCTGTACGAACAGCAAAACGACGAGCTTTGGGATACCGCATTAATCGATCAGGGGATGTATTTTTTGAACCTTTCGGCCCAAGGGGATGAGCTGAGCTCGTATCATCTGGAAGCGCGGATCGCTTCGTGGCATTGCATCAAGGAAGATACGCCGGAAAAATGGGACAACATTCTACACCTGTACGATCAGCTTATGTTGGTGAATTATTCCCCCGCGGTGGCGCTTAACCGGACATTTGCCCTGTACAAAGCGAACGGGAGGCAGGCCGCGCTGGCAGAAGCCGAAAACCTGAAGTTGGGGAGCAATCATTTTTATTTTGTACTGCTTGGCGAACTTTATAAGACCATCGATAAGGAAAGGGCAAAATCCAATTTTCAAAGGGCTTATGCCTTAGCCGGAACCCAGACTGAAAAAGAAGTAATTCAACGTAAAATTTTCTTAATTTGATTAAAAATAGTGGTTTTACGGGTATCAGGAAGCACAACAATTTGATATATTTGGCGCAGTTAGTGGAAACAAATTATCGTGAGGATATTCGATGTACAGGAAGGTTCAACGCGTGCAAAAAGTATTGAATGATGCGGCTTTGCACACTGAAAAATTCAGAAAGAATGCAGGGATGGCCTGTGCAGCAAACTGCCATTTGTGTTGCTTAAAAAAAGATATCTCGGCCTCGCCGCTCGAGTTTTTGCCATTGGCGTATCAGCTTTACCGAGATGGAACGGCCGAGTCGGTATACAATCAATTGGAAGAACTGCCCGAAAACAGCCTTTGTATCCTGTTCTCGCCTCTGGGTGACCAACCCGGCGGTTGCCGTTCATACCCGTACCGTGGATTAATCTGCCGTTTGTTTGGCTTCGCGGCTAACCTGAATAAACAGCGGGAAATCCGGCTCATTACCTGTAAAACCATTAAAGAATCGACCGCTTATCAACAGCTAAGCCCGCAGGTGTTTAATAAGGCCCCGTTGGCAACTGATTATTATATGCGCCTGACCGCCATCGATTTTGTTCTGGCAAACGAACAGTTCCAAATCAACGAGGCGATCCGTAAGGCAATCGAATTGGTGATGACTTATTATTTATACCGGGGCAAGCGCAAACCGGCCTGATTTGCTGTCGCGTTAATTTGTTAAGCCTGCGTAAAAGAGAAAGGTATCGCTGTGTTTTTCGCGAAAAAACTTTTTCGGTCTGAGAAAGCCATCTACTTTTGCAAACTGAAAATCCGGTTGTGAACTGAAAAGCATCCGGAATGTTGCTTTCATTAAAATAAGAAAAAGAAATGGCGAAGGGATATTTTCCATCATTACAGGCAATAAACAGGGCAAAACTGACGATTAACGAGGTGTTGAATGCCACGCCTCTGGTCGAAAACCGAAACCTGTCGGAACAGTTTGGCAGCAAGGTATTTTTGAAACGGGAAGATTTGCAGGTGGTCAGGTCATACAAAATACGCGGGGCCTATAATAAAATTAAAAGCCTGACAACAGAACAGTTGAAAAACGGGATCGTTTGCGCCAGCGCCGGAAATCATGCTCAAGGTGTGGCTTACTCCTGCTGGAAGTTAGGCATTCAGGGTAAAATTTATATGCCCACTACGACACCCCGGCAAAAAATAAAACAAGTACAGATGTTTGGCAAACAATTCGTTGAAATTGTTTTGCATGGCGATACCTACGACGCTGCCAGCGCCGAGGCCTGGAAAGACTGCTCGGAAAACGGGAAAACCTATATTCATCCGTTTGATGATCCGCTGATTATTGAAGGACAGGCCACCGCGGCGCTCGAGATCATTCAGGATTCTACCTGTCAGATCGATTATTTGTTTGTGCCCATTGGCGGTGGCGGACTGATTGCAGGCGTGGGCAGTTACTTCAGGCAGGTAAGCCCGACCACTAAAATTATTGGAGTTGAACCGGCTGGCGCTCCTTCCATGAATGAGTCGCTGAAGAAGGGCGAAGTGGTTACCTTACAGGATATCGATAAGTTTGTTGACGGGGCGGCAGTCCAGCGTGTCGGCGACCTTCCGTTCGAAATTTGCAGGCAGGTGGTCGACGACATCGTGTTGGTGCCCGAAGGCCGTATTTGTACTAAAATCCTGGAGCTGTATAACCGCGATGCCATTGTGGTTGAACCGGCCGGCGCGCTTTCGATTGCCGCGCTCGATTATTATGCCGGCCAGATAAAAGGAAAAAATGTGGTGTGCATCGTGTCGGGCAGTAACAACGACATCACCCGCACCGAAGAGATCAAGGAGCGTTCGTTGTTGTTTGAAGGGCTGAAACACTACTTTATCGTTCGTTTTCCGCAGCGGGCAGGCGCCTTGCGCGATTTTGTGGAATTTGTCATTGGCCCGAACGACGACATCACCCACTTTGAATATACCAAAAAGAATAACCGCGAAAAAGGTCCGGCCTTTGTCGGGATTGAGCTGACCGACAAGAACGACTTCGACGGGCTTGTCAGGCGGATGAGCGAACATGGTTTTGTGTATGAATATGTGAATGAAAAACCGGATTTGTTTCAGTATCTGATTTAATCATTCACCGACAGTGCGACTGAGTTGCCATGCCATTATTGTTATTTTCCTTCTTGCTTTTTCCATTTGAATCGTTTTTACAGGAATACAAATTTGCCTTTCAGCATGTTGTTCGTCAGTACAATCGCATTCTCCCTGCTGTAAGCCACAAGCCTCGACCCGTTCCGGGGCGGCATGCCTTTTGTCCCGTCAGGCCTGAAAAACCGAATTCTTTCGTAGAGGAATTTCACAGCCTTCACGTGGCTAAGCACCACATCGTAAAACCATTTGGCTTCAATCATGGAAAAGACCAGGGCAATACCGTTGTTATGCTTCGACATCTTTTCAAGGAACTTTTCCGCCAGCGGGCTGGAATAGGGCAGGTTCATCCATGCCCTGCCACCCCACGGTTGTTTCAATACATCTTCTTTTGCTGTGTAAAAATGCTTTGCCGATTGTTTCGGCCGGTATGCCTACGGAAAGACAGCCGGGTCCAAATCAAAATCCCCTATCCATTCACTCCTCCCCAAATCCTTACCATTTCTAATAACTCCTCATACCGTTTTAAAGCATTCCCGATATTCCGGTCAGCTTTAAATTCTTCCCACATATAACCTAGAATTGCAACGCCATCAAAGTTGTTTTCTACCACATCTCTGATTCTGGCAGCAGCAACACCCCCAACCGCAATAACATTTGTAAGATCTTTATTTTTGATTAAAAAACTTTTAATTGCAGATATATTAAGTTTGCTGTTATAACCAACGTTTGAAATACTATCAAATACGGGACTCAAAAGAACATAATCATATTTAAAGTCTAACTTCTTTAATTCATTTAAATCTTTCAACGAGTGCAAGGTGAAACTGATATGATGAAATTTATCAATTACTTCTTTTACAGTCATTTGATTAGCCTTTGCATATTTTTGAATTGTATTCTGCTTAGTAAAATGCACGCCCATAAGACCCAATTCACGGGCTAATTCAATATGCTCATCAACTATACAATACTTATGGTATTCTGAAGGGATGTTGTTGATATAATCACTTAATTCAAGAAAAGTATAATTTCTTTTTCGGATATGAAAGTATTGCAATCCATGTTCAAAGAGTTTAGTTACTAATTGAATCTCTCCAGGTATATTCTCATAATCTGAAAGCAAGATGATTTTCATGTCAATAATCCTTATATAAAAATTGATGCAAAACTAACATTCTTCTTCCATAAATCATGAAAATACAGCGAAATAGCAATTGTTAAAGTTACATGTCCTTTGTGTTAGAATTATTAGGAAAACATTTAAACGAAGTCAGTTCAAATTAACGAACTTTTATTCACTTACTAAAATCCCATTCATAATCAGAACCTACTTTCGCTACCAAAATAATCTTAAAAAAAAACGAAATGAAACGAATCTATCTTTTAGGAGTATTGGTGGCAATCTTCACTATTAATGCTTGGTCCCAAGGGGTCGTAAAAGGGACTGTAACAAGCGAAGAAGGTCATTTGCCAGGTGCAAGTATTTATTTGGAGAAAACCAAAAATGGTACAGTCTCTGATTTTAATGGCGACTTCAAATTAACTATCAGTAAATCTGGTATTTACTATTTGAACGTGTCATTTATTGGTTACGAACCATTAAAAATGCATGTTGAAATCATTGACGGAAAAGAAATTAATCTTGGTGAGCTAATCTTGAAAAGTAATCAGGCTATTGATGAGGTAGTTGTGCAAGGTTCTTGGCGGAAGACCGAAGCAAACGCATTGAATATGCAAAAAATTTCTATTCGTTCAGTAAATGTAATTACATCAGATGGTATCGGGAAACTGCCCGATAGAAATGCGGCCGAAGCTGTTCAACGAATTCAAGGTGTTTCGATTGAGCGGGATCAAGGAGAAGGTAGATATCCGGCTATTAGGGGATTGCCGGTGCAATGGAGTTCAACTACCTTAAATGGCGACCGAATGCCAACTGCAGAAGAACAATCAGATCACCGCGGAACCATGCTTGATGCTTTTCCTTCTGATTTAATAGAAGTTGTGGAGGTGAACAAATCCCTCACCCCTGATATGGAGGCTGATGCCCTGGGAGGAAATATAAATTTTATTACCAAAACGGCTCCATCAAAACGAACGCTTAACATGAACTTCGGTTCCGGGTACCATCAAAAAGGTCAAGGCCCTATCTATAGTGGAAATTTACTCTTTGGGGATCGGTCAAAAAATAAAAAGTTTGGTTATTTGATTAACTCATCTATTTGGGTAAGAAATTGGGGAACTGACAATTTTGAGCCAAGATATACTGGCACCGAAGTTTTTAGAACAGAAATCAGGGACTATATCGGAAAAAGAACTACTCTCGGGTTTAACGGAAGTGCAGAATACAAATTTAATGACGACAATAAAATTTATTATCGGGGAATGTATGGAATACTCAATGATGATGAAGTAAACTACAAACTGAAGATTGAGTATGCCAAAGAAAAAGTTTCATCGCAGAATATTCACAATATTCTTAATTATTCAACCTTGGGTAATGAAGTTGGCGGGATACACGATTTAAATAATTCAACAAAATTAGATTGGAAGCTATCAAGCAGGACTGCCGAATTCTGGTATGGAGACTTGCCGGATGGAAGTGACAACGGCTATTACTGGACAGAATTCAGCCAACCTATGGATTTTGATGGCATAGATAAAGGAGCAAACTTAGTTGTAGGAGAAGGCGGATCATATAAATGGAATAACATTCCGTTACTTCTTACTTCTGATTTAGACCTTAACAGCATGAGATTTAGCTCTGCGCAATCATCACAAGTATGGATTAAAGACAACGACAGAATCAATGCCTCCATTAATATTGAAAAAAGAACCAATATCGGGTTAACGATAAAAACAGGAGGCAAATACAGGGATAAACAACGCGACAGGACAAGTGGCAATACAACATGGAAATGGGTCGGAACAGAAGAGGCCCCTACAATGTCTGATTACAATACAATAGAGCACCCAAGCAATAACGACTGGCTCATTGAAGAAGGAGCGCCCTATAAAGGACAATTGTTACCGGTTTTGACTGTTGAAGAAATTGACAATTTTTATAAGAATCCGAACCTTGCCCGAGTCTATGAAGGTAAAGAAAGTCCTAAATATGTTGGAGCTAATTTCAACCTGAATGAAAAAACATTGGCGGCATATATCATGGGTACATATATTGTAAATAAAGATTTGATAATAACCGGTGGTTTTAGGGGAGTAAACACCAGTGTTACAGTTAATGGTTATGAAATTCAAACCGACGCCGAAGGCAATAATACATTGATTGAAAGAGTGGGAAAAAACGATTATTTCTTGCTTTTGCCAATGTTGCATGCCCGATATTCTTTAAGCAATAATACCAATTTGAAATTCTCGACAACAAAAACCTACTCCCGTCCCGATTATAACTCATTAAACCCCGGCGGTTTTTACCAGGCACACGATTTCAGGTTTGATGTGGGCAACCCCGATCTTGTTCCAACCAAAGCCTGGAATTTTGACTTGACAGGAGAGCATTACTACTCTAACGTGGGGAATATCATGACAGGTGTTTTCTACAAGCGCATTACCGACCCTATATTTAAATCTTCCGAAAGAGTTGCAGAATACAATGGTATCCCTGATGTTGATGTGCGCCAGGACAGGAACGGCAATAATGCATGGGTAGCAGGACTTGAATTGGGATTCAATAGGCGTTTAGACTTCTTGCCGGGATTCTTTAAAAGCTTTGGTATATCAGGTAACTACACTCTTATGAAATCGGAAATGACTATACCTGAAAGGGAAGGCGAAAAACTAAAAACACCCAGACAGGCCGATAATATTTTTAATGCGTCATTATATTATGAAAAAGGAAAGTTTAATACCCGCTTGGCGCTCAACTACAAAGGAGCTTACGTAATGACCTATGAGTCATCAGCCGAAGAAGATGAGTGGTACGATAAATATACAAGCATGGATTGGCAGGCTTCGTATTTATTGGGGAAAAAATTTAGAATTTATGCTGAGCTAAATAACATTTTGAACGAACCAATGATTTATACAGTTGGCAGTCCTGGCCAAGGCAGGGTAACTCAAGCCGAATATTACGGAATCAGAGGTCAAATTGGTGTAAGATTTAATCTTTAAAAATATCAAGCAGGAGAATTTTATTCTCCTGCCTTTGTTGTGCTTTGAATTTTTGCAATGAAAAAATCTACATTAACACTTCACATTAAATAAACAAGCTTGTATCATGAGAAATTTAGTATTTATAATTATGGCAATGTTTGCTTTTACAGCAAATCAACTGCATGCGCAGCACAGTAGTGATTCCATAAAAATAGTAGTTGTAAAATTCGAAACCGATAGCATAGGCGATTATTGGGACCACAATATATTATGTAAAAAAATAGGCGTTAATAAATATGATTTAGGTGATAAAATGACCGAAGTATTTATATCGGGTTTTCAAAAATATGGTCCTGAAATTAGTGTGCAGCTAATCAATTATGACGATGTAATGGATGTAAACAACAGTTCAGCTTTAATGAATTTATGTAATTTATATGATTGTAATTATCTCGTTATATTGAACAAGATGACTTTTAACTGGAAAGGCGAGCCATATAATTATTATTTTAACAATATACGATATACCACATTTTCTAAAGAGCATTTCGAAAAACAGGAGTTCGAATTTGTCTCTACCGATATTTTACATATTTCAAAGATACAAAAGAAATTGAGTAAGTTAAATAAACAAATTGTAGCCAATTTTGTAAAAATTACACCTGTCGAAGCATCCTCGCCTTTAACTTTAAAGCAGCTGACTTACTAATTGTTAAACGACTGTTTCTGCTCTCATAAAGTTTGTTTTCTGATGTTGATAATTAATCAATATTAGGATCAGCTAATATTTCTAATGAAATATTAAACAGCCATTAATCAACACCTAAAATACGAGAAATACTTTAGCAAAAAAAAGATGGATAGAAACGAAATACTTTGTGAATGTCAATTGGATAACCTTATTCAGGTTATAGCGGATTTTGAAAATCAATTCCATATTGAAATAATTACAGAACCCGGTTTGTGCATGGCTATGGTGAGGGCAAACGACAATCTCGAAAAACAAGAGTTCTATTTGGGTGAAGTTCTGACATCGGAATGTGAAGTTAAAATAGATGACAAAATAGGATATGGAATTGTTGTTGGCGATGAGCCCAAACGTGTTTACTGCATAGCAGTAATAAAAGCGGTTGAAAAACTTAACAACGAAGTTGCGAAAAAACAGATAGAGGAGTTCATGTTGACAGAGCACAATTCAATTCGCCAGGAGCAAAAGAATCGACTCTCTAAAATCATGAAATCTAAAGTAGATTTTAAATTAATGGACTAATGGAAATGTTAAAAGAGATAGAATACGACATTGTACATGATGCGCAGAGTCAGTACAGAATTATTTTAGACTGTTATGCGCATCCTGGAAAAATAGGTGTGTTTGATACACTTTTTCTATCACCGCCTTCTCCGGCTAACACAGCAATGGCCAACATTGCCATGGCTCTTTTGAATGCAGATACCTCAGCGTTTGTCGATGATTGTTTTGACGATTTTGAGAACTATTTAAAAACAAATACATCCGTAAAGATTATGAACGAAAAAGAGGCTGAATTTCTTTTTCTCAGTGAGAATGCCGACCCAAATACAATTCTCAATTGCAATAAAGGCGAACTACTGTATCCGGAAAAAGGGGCCACCGTCATAATATCCGTAAGAAAAATTAGTGAAGGGACAAATAAATGCAGCAAAAAAATTAATCTGACCGGCCCAGGAATTAAAACAGACCGAACTGTTTGTGTTGATGGCATTACAGATGAAACCCTAAATGCGTTAGCTGTTGTAAATGCCGGATTTCCGCTGGGCATAGAAATCATCCTGACTGATAATAACAATTCATTTATTGTCCTGCCAAGATCGGCCAAGATTACAATATTAAAAGACTAAAAATGGGATACGTTGCAGTTAAAGGTGGCGCCGAAGCTATAGAATATGCCGATTTGCTTGTGAATTTTTTCAGGCTGAAGAGCAATACCCCACCTGTTTCAATTAATCAAATAATAGGTCAATTCCGACATGTCATTAGCAAAATAATGGGTGAAGCTTCACTTTATTCCGAAGAATATGCTGCTATTGCCTTTAAACAAGCTGAAGGAGATGTGCTGGAGGCGGCTTTTATTTTAAGGGCTTTTCGGGCTTCGTTGGAACGAAAGTATTATTCGGAGTCTGTAAATACGTCTGACATAGAACTGGAACGTAGAATTTCTTCCTCGTTTAAGGAAATTCCTGGTGGACAAATACTGGGCCCGACCAGAGACTATTCTCCAAAAATAATGGATTTTAATTCGCTTCTGGAAGTTCCGAATGAATTGAATACTTTGGTTTTTAAGCTAAGTCAAAATACTGAAAGCCAAATTTTCATAGAAGATTTAACTTTTTCTAAAGTTACCGACCTGCTTATTAGCGAAGGTATTTTGAAAGAATATGGCGACGCTGAAAACAAAACAGTTGTTGATGTTACAAAAGAGTCATTAAAGTTTCCTGCACCTCGCTCAGCCAGGTTGCAAATGATGGCCCGAGCTGAAACAGGTGGTTTAATGACTATGGCATATTCGGCTATACGAGGTCTGACGGCCTACCACCCGACTGTTGGAGAGTTGAGGATTGGGTATGTTAAAATATATATTACCGACAAGTATGGCGAAAAAAGGTATATAGGAAAAGTTCGCATAACAGAAGCTGAGATGATTTCCAAAGTAGAAGAAAAATCAGATCAAGATAAACCATTTTTTACAATTGGCTATGGTTTATGCTTTGGACACAATGAAACAAAAGCTATAAGCATGGGCATTCTCGACCGGAGCATGAGGGGCGGGAACCCTGAGTATCCTTTTCAAGACCAGGAATTTGTTTTATACCACACAGAAGGTATTGATGCACTCGGATTTACCAACCATTTAAAATTACCTCATTACGTGACATTTCAGGCTAGTTTGGATAATGTGAGGAAAGTTAATGCCGAAGAAGAAAATTTGTTTCATGAATAAAATTGAACTAAATGAAAGAATTTAAAAAATACAGCTTTCAAATTAACTTTGCTTTTATTGATGAAGCAACAAAAAAAGAAATCAGGAGAAAGCTTCTTAAGGCGGTTAGTATTCCTGGTTATCAGGTACCTTATTCATCGCCCGAAATGCCAATTGCCAGAGGGTGGGGAACAGGTGGTTTACATATCACCTTTTCTATAATAGGAAAGCACGATACTCTAAAAGTTTTTGATCAGGGAAGTGATGCCAGCGTAAACGCCTGCACTTTAAGAGATTTTGTTGTTAAAACTACTAACTGCAAAACCACTTTTGATTCGGCAGGTGCTACAATTATTCAAACCCGGCACCGCATTCCCGAAGAAAAATTAAAAAACGGACAGATTATGGTGCTTCAGGTACCACAACCTGAGCCTCTTAAAGAGGTTGAACGTTATGAGGCGATTGCGCGCAGGATGCATGCCGAAATGGACTATTCAAAAATGTGGCTGGTTTTATACGAATCCTACATAAAGTTTGGCGCCATATTGTTAAGCTCTGATTACCCCGTGAGAGTAAACGACCGGTACATCATGTCGCCTACCCCCATACCCCGTTGGGATACCCCAAACCTCAATAATAGCGAGTGTTTGTTTTTATTTGGGGCAGGCAGGGAAAAGCGTTTGTATGCCATTCCGCCATACACCAAAGTGCAACCATTGGAGTTTGAAGACCTTAAGTTTGAAATTGAAAACTTTAAGGATACCACTTGTGCCGTTACAGGTAAAAACATGGCTTTTATGGATGAAATATATGATGATTTCGGGAATAAATCTCATGTCATAAATGACAGTGGTTATCTTGACAAATTGCTCGAAAAAATTGAACCTGAGCAACATTCAAATTATTATTTAAATAAGTTGGGAAATGGAAAATAATAATTGGATTCTAAAAGCAAAGGACCTCACTAAAATTTACGGTGAGCCGGTGAATACAACTACATCAAGAACAGGGCCCTTGTTTAACTCAAATATATGCCCGGATACAAAGGCTATTGTGTCATGTGCTCAAATAGATTTTTGTCTTTACCCGGGCGAAGTGCTTGGTATTGTGGGCGAAAGCGGCTCAGGTAAAAGCACCATTATAAAATTGTTAAACTTTGATTTGGAGGCAACCTCGGGAGAGGTTTATCTCAAAAACTACAAAAACGGAGAAGTAAATATTCTTCAGGAATCAAATTTAAATAAAAGACATATTAAGAATTACCTGATGGGCACCGTTTATCAAAATCCAAAAGACGGATTGAACTTTAAGTTTTCATCGGGAGGGAATATAGCAGAAAAGCTGCTCCTATCGGGTGAATTTAATGTTGAAAAAATAAGAACCCGTGCAGCAGAACTATTAGAGAAAACAGAAATTCCCATTGAACGAATGGATGTATCGCCTTCACAATTCAGCGGTGGAATGCAACAACGGGTGCAGATATCAAAGGCAATTGCAAACAACCCTCCCATTTTATTTTTAGACGAGGTTACAACGGGCTTAGATGTTTCAGTTCAAGCCAAAGTGCTGGACTTAATACAACATTTACAGCATGAGCTGAATATATCAATGATTGTTGTTTCGCACGATTTGGGGGTGATTAAAATGCTTACCGACAGAACTATGGTCATGAAAAATGGACGAGTGGTTGAATTTGGCTTAACCGACCAAATATTGCAAGACCCTCAACATGTATATACACAAACACTTGTTAATTCATTACTCATATAAGCTATGGTATTACTGGAAGTAAACAATTTATACAAGAGCTTTAATATACATATCTTAAATGATAAAAAAATTGAAGCGCTAAGCAATGTAAACTTCACTGTGTTTGAAGGAGAAATTGTTGGTTTAACCGGAAAATCGGGCAGTGGCAAATCCACATTGATTAAATGTTTAAATAGAACCTATTTATGTTCGCATGGTGAAATAGTATTCAATTCAAAACATTTTGGAAAGATCGATTTAATAAAAGCAAGTGATTTTGAAATTATTCAACTCCGAAAATCTGAAATGTACTACTGCTCTCAGTTTCTAAATGTAATGCCCCGAAAAACAACGATTGATTTGGTTTTAGGTGCATTACGCAGAAAGAATAAGCAGAATAGGAAAATTGCTATTGAAAAGGTAACAGAACTACTTGAAAAATTAGGACTTCCACCCGAATTATGGGATGCCTACCCATCTACTTTTAGTGGCGGCGAACAGCAGCGTGTAAATATTGCAATGGCACTTGTTGCCAAACCCCGTCTGTTATTAATAGACGAACCAACAGCATCTCTCGATTTACAAACAAAAAAAACAGTTGTAAATCTAATTAAAGACCTCCGGGCAAATGGTTCAACTATTATACTGATTTCACATGATGAATTTACATTAAACCAATTAATTGACAGAAAGATTGAATTGGTTAATGGAACCATCGAAGAAAAGGAATTAATCTATTAAAAATAGTACAATGAATATTATACTTAAAAATGCGGTGATAGTAATGGCAAATAAGGTTATTTCCAATGCCAATTTGCACATCTGTAATGGAAAAATCGAACACATTTCAACTGAAATTACTGAGGAATACATAAACTCTACCGTTATAGACGTAAACGGCTCTTATATTCTTCCCGGATTAATTGACATACATACTGATGCCCTTGAATTTGAAATCATTCCACGTCCGGGAGCTAATTTGCCTATTGAAGTGGCATATCATGAAATAGAACGCAAAATGTGCAGTTGCGGCATTACCACCGCCTACCATTCACTATACATGGGATTTAAAAAAACCGAGGATTTAATGAAATCCAAGTATTCACGCAAAGAATTGTTTCATAAGGTGTTTAGCTTAAATAATCAGAACAAGCTAATAAATCATAAGGTACACATGCGATTTGAAATAACAGGTAGATATGATTATGACTTAGCCTGTGAACTTTTAGAATCCGGGAACATTAAATTACTGTCAGTTATGGATCATACTTCTGGTCAAGGGCAGTTTAAAAATGGAAATTCTATTGACGATGTTCTAAACATTGGAGATAAAAGTAAGTCAAAAAAATCGGGAGCCCCATTGGAAAAAATTACCGACAAACAATTAGAGACAATGTTTAATATAGCCAGAGAACGGAATATTCCTATTGCCGTTCACGACATGGACACGCCGGAACAAGTAAGGCATTTTCATGAAAAGGGTGCAAATATTTGCGAATTCCCCATAAATGTTGAAACCGGATTAGAGGCTGTTAAGCTGGGCATGTGTTCTTTGGGGGGTGCTACAAACATACTTCGTGGAGGATCTCTTAATGGAAACCTTAATGTGAAAGATGGGATAGAAAAAAGTGCTATAAATGGCATTTGTTCCGATTACTATTTGCCTTCAATTTTACATTCAATTTTCAAGTTAGCAGGCAATAAACCGGAGAATCTTATAGAAGCAACTAACCTTGCAAGTTGCAATGTTGCCAAAGCTGTTGGTATCGAACAAAGTACCGGTTCTATTGAACAAGGGAAAGATGCTGATTTGATAGTAGTTACCCTAACAGATGGAGTGCCTAAAATAGAATACACTTTTAATAAAGGGTTAATTACAAGTAATTACAAATATTATAGTTAAAGTAAGATGACAGATTACAGTTATACTGAATATAATGAGGCTGTCACACGTGCAATAAATAATGACAATCCTGAACTTGTTGTTAAGGATGATAGATTTTATTGTAACAATGAAAGATGTGGAGCTTTGCCCTACCCCGGATACTCAATTATGGCTATGATTGAAATTTCTACTGTCGGCTGCCAACAAAAAGAGGTTCTAATAAATGCGTATAATAGTTTATCTGATCTTGAAAAACAGTATGGTTTGTTTATTCTAAATCCAGATAGTTGGCATATTACCATCGCTAATTTACTGTCTGGGGAAAAATATATCAGCCAAATAGAGCGCAAAGGGCTAAATGATTCTTTACCAAATATAATTGAGAAGTCATTTTTAGAGTTGTCTGATAATCGAGGAAATGGACTGTTGATTAAAGTTGCAGGAATTGGCTTTATGAATTCTTGTATAGTAGCTTATCACATGCTACCATCAGAGAAAGATTATGAGGCGATACTTAATTTTAGGAAAAAACTGTACTCATTAAAAGACCTTGATGAGATGGGCATTGGGTTCACACGCCCTTTTTTAGGCCATACTACCCTGGCATACCTTGGTAGAGAGTTATCCGCTAAAGAGAAAAAGGAATTGAAGATTAGCTTAGAAAAGCTCAATCAAAAGACTCCTGCCAACACTTATTATCAAATTAATTCAGTCGAACTTCGAAACTATCAGGATTTAACAAGCTTTTCACGAAACACTGATAGTCCGATTTATAAAATTTAAGCAAATGAAGATATATCATAAAAACATAACTAATTGGTTAAGCAAGTCCAATAAGGTAATATTCGTTATGTGGTGCATTACAGCAGCATTTATAACCTATTTTTCGATGTATGGTTTTAGAAAACCATTCGCCGTTGCATCTTATGAAGGTTTATCGCTTTGGGGAATGGATTATAAATCAATAATTATCATAACCCAAGTATTGGGCTACATGCTCTCGAAGTTTATTGGTTTGAAGGTAGTATCAGAAATGACACATAATAAGCGGGCCTTAACGATTATTATTTTAGTAGGCATATCGCATACTGCCTTGTTTTTGTTTGGTGCATTTCCTTACCCTTACAACTTTATTTTTCTCTTTTTCAACGGTCTTCCGCTCGGAATGGTATGGGGCTTAGTTTTCGGTTTTCTTGAAGGTAGAAGTGTTACCGAGGTTTTAGGTGCAGGTTTAAGTATTACTTTAATAGTTGCATCAGGCTTTGTTAAATCTGTCGGGAAAGTTTTAATTCTTGATTATAACGTAGGTGATTTTTGGATGCCCTTTTTTACTGCATCTATATTCATAATCCCATTATTGATAGGGGTTTGGATGCTCCGGCACATCCCTCTTCCGGATACTTCAGATGAACAGCAGCGGGTAAAACGTGTTCCCATGAACCGTAAAGAACGTGTTAGTTTCTTCAGAGAATATTCGGTTGGGCTTATTGCATTAATTGCAGTGTCATTTTTAATTACAGCTTACAGGGATTTTAGGGATAATTTTGCTAACGAAATCTGGAATGAACTAGGTTTTGAAAATAATTCTTCAATTTTTGTTTTGTCAGAACTACCTATAGCGTTAGGTCTTATTGCTGTACTCGCTTTGTTAATGTTTATTAAAGACAATAAGAAAGCGTTTTGGATAAACATAATAACTGTTTTTGCCGGTGTTGTAATTATAGGAGCAAGTACTTTTGCTTATTCTGTGAATGCAACTTCACCTTTAGTTTGGATGATTCTTGTTGGGTTAGGTCTTTATATGGTATTTCTTCCCTATCATAGTTTATTGTTCGAAAGATTTATAGCCGTGTCGGGCAGGCAAGGG
Source organism: Gaoshiqia sp. US2 (assembly GCF_059705485.1). Taxonomy (NCBI): domain Bacteria; kingdom Pseudomonadati; phylum Bacteroidota; class Bacteroidia; order Marinilabiliales; family Prolixibacteraceae; genus Gaoshiqia; species Gaoshiqia sp. US2. The sequence goes on from NZ_AP048550.1 coordinate 1,201,873, forward strand.
AATGCCGGGTATTTTATCTATTTGATAGATGCTTATGGATACTTAGGAAGTGTCGCCGTACTATTTTATAAAGATTTTTTATTCCAAATGACAAGTTGGGTCAATTTCTTTCTCAAAATTAGCTACCTGACGTTTGGTATTTCAGTAGTACTTATGATTGTTTCATTTTTTTATTTTGGAACAAAATTCAAGCAGTCAAATATAAAACAAGTTGTTGATCAATCAGAAACAACTGAAGTGAATGAGTTAGAAGAAGAAGAATTACAATTGGAGGAAGCTTATGTCTAATAAAAAAATTAATGGTATTGTGGTAACAGATTTGGATGGAACCTTAATGCGTTCTGACCTTACCTTTAACAATGCCGATATAGAGACTCTTAAAATGTTGAAAGAGCAGAATTATCTGGTAATTATTGCTACCGGAAGAACGCTATATTCTTTTAAATCAGATGTTGACAATAAACTGTTTCCATTTGATTATCTTATTTTTTCAAATGGTGCAGGAATTATTAATACCAACAAGAATAAACTCGATCTAAGTAAAAGCTTTAAACCGTATGAAATTGAAATAATCTTCCAAAATCTTTTAATGGAAGAAGCTGATTTCTATTATACCGCTCCGCCACCGGAAAATCATTATTGTTTCTATTATAAAAAAAATAAGGATAATACGGATTTCGAACAGCGAATTAACGCAGTATATCCATTCGCCAAGCCGGTTACAAATGGAGAGTTGCCCGTTAAAGCAGGTAATTTTGCAGTTTTCTATAATAAACTTAATTTGCAGGATGCTAATAAAAGATTAGCATCCCTGTTTCCTTTTTTTCAAATTACTAAAATGGCCGCCGATGACAGGAAAAGAGGCAACCGGATCGAAATTTACCCGTCCGGTATTTGCAAGGCAAGGGGAATTTCGCATTTGGCCGCAAAGTATAAAATATCAAAAAAGAATATTATGGTCTTGGGCAACGACTTTAATGATGTAGATATGTTGGAGTGGGCAGAAAACAAATATGTAGTAGCAAATGCTCAATATGATTTAACCAAGCGATATGAAAACGTTAAATCAAATGATGAATGTGGGTTTACCCATGCAGTAACTAAATGGTTAGATGGCAAATAAAAGTAAATTTTAAAAGGAGTAATTGAAGGTAGCCATTCTGTATCCAACGTTCCTTACAGTTTCGATATAGTTTTTACCTTCTTTTAGCTTTTTCCTCAAACCTGCAACCTGCACATCAATCGCTCTTTCCGTTATGTTGGCATCAATACCGCTAATTTTTTCAATCATTGAGTACCTCGTATAAACCTTACCCGGGTTATTCATCAAAAGTTGTATAATTTTAAATTCGGTATGCGACAATTCGATTTCGTCATCTTTAAAGAAAAATTTGTATTGATCATAATCTAATTTTAAGTCGCCAATTTCAAGAATATTCTTTTTAGAAGCCCCTGTACTGATATTATTATTATAATTCGATAACACATTCTTCCGTAATATTTTTTTTATCCTTGCCAGCGTTTCTTGTATCCTGACAGGTTTGAGTATATAGTCTGCAACCCCAACCTCAAAAGCTGTTACTGCATGAATTTCTTCTTGTTTTTTGCTTAATAATATGAATGGAATATCAACAGTTTCAGGGTCCCTGGTAACTAATTTGCAAAAATCAAGGCCGTCAATACCCGTTACCTCCCATTCAGAAATAATTAAATTCGGTTTTTCTCTTTTTAGGTGGTTTAAAGCATCAATAGTCGAATTATAGCTTATTATTGAATACCCTTCTTTTCGTAAATAGGAATTCAATTCGGTTGCATCATCCACTATTAGGATTTTATTATTCATATTTTTGTTGTAAAGGAATAGAATAATTATTAACAGATAATTACAAATAAATTAAATATATTAGCTTCACACTATATTAATCTTTATTAAGGATTAATAAAACCTTAACGCAAAGTGGAAATGAATCAATGCATTTAAAAATCCAACCAACACACATCCCTCAAACCGCTATTTCCACTCCCACCAAAATCAGGAACAAGCAGGCTCCAAACCAGCCCATGATTGCCTTTTGGGTATCCGGGTCTCCGCTCTGCCCCTTAATGTACACGCGGACTCCTCCGATCAATCCGACCACCGCGCCAATGGCGTAAATCAGTTCGGTTCCGGGGTCGAAGTACGAGGTGACCATATCGGTGGCTTCCGTAATTCCGGCGGTGCCATCGCCCTGTGCAAATGCGGTTGAAACGGCAGCCAGGATAAAAGCCGCCTGCACCAGAAATTTCTTCTTTGTCATAGTGGTATCTTTGTTTTTGGTGCGGGGCAAATTACACCCCAGGGCAAACGCATTTAAATTTTGAGTAAAGTTTCCCTGTATTTTTCGTTCTGTAAAGCTTTTGATCTTTTTCTCTTTTTGCTGGCTTACCAATGTTGCTCGTTTACCAGCAAAGCCATGACTGTTTTTCGTATGGTGTTAAAATTCTGGGCGGCATAACCTTTTCTTTTTCTGGATTGATCTTCGCCAAAGACTACATCCAAAGTCCAATGCAGGTTGTTCTCGATAGCCCAGTGGTTGCGTGTCCAGGTGTTGAACTGTTTTGCCTGGGCTTCCGGACTTGATATGTAATATCTTGTTTGCCGGGAAGTTTCTCCGGTTGACTTGATAACCCTTTGGGAATCGATCCGGAAAATTGTTTTCAGCCCTTCCCATTGATCCGCGCCTTCGATCATCTCAAGGTTGCTGTACGCAGAGCATTCGCGGGTTTCGATCCGGCCATGCCCGTAATCAACATCTACATCGGAACTGATGGATTTATTGAACCGGATTGTATCCAGAATACCTTCTTCGAGCGACGGCTGGTTGCCTTTGACTGTAAGAATATAATCGGCCCCCTGTTTTAATATTTTCGAGGCAATGTTCTTTTGGCAGCCCATTGCATCAATGGTCACGATGCACCCTTTGACATCCAGGAGAGAAAGCAGTTGGGGAATGGCCGTGATCTCGTTGCTTTTCTCCTGAGTGGCTACCTGTCCCAGGCACAGCCCGTTTTGGGTGGCGAAAGCAGAGACCATGTGTATCGCCGGATTGGTTAAATAATGGGAGTTGCACATGCGCTTGCCATCAATAGCAACCACCTCCTGGTCGCATTGAGCCCGCAAGCTGTTGGCCCACTGGGAAAAACAGGCTGAAAACTCAACTGGGTCAATGGCCGAAAAAACCCGGTTAAGCGTGTCGTGCGAGGGAATGCCATAAACAAAAGAGCCGTACTTGCGCAACCAATGCTGCTGTTCCAGGCCAAAGTCCGCGATTTCCTCCCATTCGTCCATTCCGCACAAAACGGCGGACAGTACCAGCAACAGGATGTCATGCAACTGGTGCCGGAAATTACCCCTGTTTGTCCTTCTTGGTTCGCTCACCTTGCTGAAAATCTGGTGGAAAAGCGAACTCTTCCATGCTTCTGAAATTTGTTCTTCTGTCTTCTTATTAATATAGCAAAACTGGCAAATTTTTTATCCAATCATGTAACTAATCAACAGATATTTAGTATATTAGCAAAACGAAAGGCGGGCCATTTACAACATGCAAAACCCGCCTTTCAAAAATATTAATCATTCAAACATAATGAAGAGTTATGAGGAAACCAAGCTCCTCGGCAGGAGCTTATGGCTTAAACCAAACTTTCTTAAATGCGTTTGCCCTGAGTTGCTCCCGAAAGCGGGATAGAAAATCCCCTAAAAATATTAACTTTGTGCCGCGAAATCAGAATCCAGTTTTATGAGCGACAGCAGGTATATGGCACGGGGCGTATCGGCATCGAAAGAAGATGTCCATCAGGCCATTAAGAATATTGATAAAGGCTTGTTCCCCAATGCGTTTTGCAAAATTATCCCGGATGTACTGGGCGGAGATCCCGACTGGTGTAACATCATGCACGCCGACGGCGCCGGCACAAAATCGTCATTGGCTTATATGTACTGGAAAGAAACAGGCGACCTGTCGGTGTGGAAAGGCATTGCGCAGGATGCGCTCATCATGAATATCGACGACCTGCTTTGCGTGGGGGCAACAGATCATATTTTGTTGTCGTCGACCATTGGCCGCAATAAAAATAAAATTCCGGGCGACGTAATTGCCGCCATCATCAATGGCACCGACGAACTTTGTGCCGAATTGCAGCAGATGGGAGTGGGCATTTATCCAACCGGAGGCGAAACGGCCGATGTTGGCGATCTGGTACGCACGATTATTGTTGATTCGACGGTTACCTGCCGAATGAGGCGCGATGAGGTGATCTCGGCCGGCAACATTCAACCGGGCGATATAATTGTCGGGTTGGCATCGTTTGGGCAGGCCTCATACGAGAAGGCATACAATGGCGGTATGGGCAGCAATGGGTTGACTTCGGCCAGGCATGATGTGTTTTCGAATTACCTGGCGCAAAAGTACCCCGAAAGTTTTGACCCGGAAGTGCCTGCAGATCTGGTTTATTCGGGCAGTAAAAGACTGACGGAAGCCATCGCCGGAATCGGTCTGGATGCCGGGAAACTGGTTCTTTCACCAACCCGTACCTACGCGCCGGTCATCAAAAGAATACTCGACCGGTACCGGAACGAAATACATGGGATGATTCACTGCTCCGGAGGAGCGCAAACCAAAGTGCTTCATTTTGTGGATAATGTACATGTCATTAAAAATAACCTGTTTCCGGTTCCTCCCTTGTTTAAAATGATTCAGGAAGAATCGAAAACTGACTGGCAGGAAATGTATAAGGTGTTTAACATGGGACACCGGATGGAGATTTACCTGAAGCCTGAACTGGCTGATGCTATCATCGAAATTTCACAATTATTTGATATTGATGCCCGGATCGTTGGTCGGGTGGAAGCTTTTGAAGGCAAAAAACTGACCATTGAGTCTGAATACGGAACATTTGCATATTAGAAGGTTAGATTCTTGAATGTTAGAATGAAGGAACTCTTTGGAACTGACTACATGGAACTTGAATCCGTCTGCGCCGGTCCGGCAATTGCCGGATGGAACTTGAAACTGAAAACTTGGAACTGTAACATATGGCAGATTATTCATTATTAAGTAAATACGAAAGCATAAAATACCGCTTCGAAGAAGTAGGGCAGCAGATTACCGATCCTTCGGTAATGAATGACATGAAGCGTTATGTGAAGCTGAACCAGGAGTACCGCCGGTTAGAGGCTTTGGTTCAGGCCTTCAGGGAATACAAAAGTCTGGTCGAAAATATCGAATCGGGCAAACAAATGCTCGCCGAAGAAAGCGACCCGGAAATACGCGAAATGGCTAAGGAAGAGATTGAGCAAACCGAAGAACTTCTTCCTGCCAAGGAAAAGGAAATTAAGCTTCTGCTGGTTCCAGCCGATCCTGAAGATGGAAAAAATGCCATCCTCGAAATCCGTGCAGGAACAGGCGGCGACGAAGCCAGTATTTTTGCCGGCGACCTGTTCCGGATGTATTCCAAATTTTGCGAGCGCCGCGGCTGGCGGTTGGAAGTAACCAACATCAGCGAAGGCACTTCGGGCGGTTATAAAGAAATTGTGGCCAAAGTGACCGGTGACGGCGTTTACGGCGTGCTGAAATACGAATCAGGCGTACACCGGGTACAGCGGGTGCCGCAAACCGAAACCCAGGGCCGGGTGCATACCTCGGCAGCATCGGTGGCCGTGTTGCCCGAGGCCGAAGAGTTTGATGTTGAGCTGAAGGAAAGCGATATCCGAAAGGATACCTACTGTTCGTCGGGTCCCGGGGGGCAATCGGTCAATACCACCTATTCCGCGATCCGACTCACGCATATCCCTACCGGAATCGTAGTCACCTGCCAGGACGAAAAATCGCAGCTGAAAAACCTGGCTAAGGCCATGACCGAGTTGCGTACGCGGATTTACAACATGGAATACCAGAAGTATATTGATGAAATTGCTTCGAAACGGAAAACCATGGTTTCAACCGGCGATCGTTCGGCCAAAATCCGCACCTACAACTGGCCGCAGGGACGTGTAACCGATCACCGCATCAACCTCACCCTGTATAACCTGCAGGCCATTATTGGGGGTGATGTCGACGAAATCATCGAAAAACTGCAAATCGAAGAAAACGCTGAAAAATTAAAAGAAGCCGAAATTTAAATATTGGCCTGGTTGGAATTAGTCATCCCGAATTGGTTTTGCGATCTGTCCGGAAGACGCTGAAATAAATTCAGTCTGACGCAGCCTGAGGCAAGATATCAACCAGCCGCAACGACCCGATTACCATGAACAAAGAACAATTATTCGAACAAATAAGGCAGAAACGAAGCTTTCTGTGTATCGGACTGGATACCGATCTGTTGAAAATACCGGCACACCTGAAAGAAACCTCCGATCCGGTATTTGCCTTCAACAAAGAAATTATTGATGCGACACAGGATCTATGCGTAGCCTATAAGCCCAACCTGGCGTTTTACGAAAGCCTGGGAGTAGCCGGATGGGAAAGCCTTGAAAAAACAGTGCATTACATCCGCGAAAAATATCCCGAGCAATTCATTATTGCCGATGCCAAACGGGGCGATATTGGGAATACCTCGAACCTGTATGCCCGGGCCTTTTTCGACCATATGGACTTTGACGCAGTGACCGTTGCTCCTTACATGGGCGAAGACTCCGTCAAACCGTTCATGACCTACCTGGATAAATGGGTCATCCTGCTGGCCTTAACTTCAAATAAAGGCGCTGCTGACTTTCAGTTTATTAGAAATGACGAAACCGGCGAAATGTTGTTCGAGTCGGTGCTGAAAACGTCGCAACTTTGGGGAACTGTTGATAATATGATGTTTGTGGTGGGAGCAACCAAAGCCGAAAAACTGGAAGAAATCCGGGAAATCGTTCCCGATCACTTTTTGCTGGTGCCGGGTGTCGGTGCGCAAGGTGGTAGTCTGGAAGAAGTGGCGAAATACGGCATGAACGATCAATGCGGATTGCTGGTAAACTCGTCGCGGGCGATTATTTATGCGTCGCCCGATACTGATTTCGCCGAGAAAGCGCGCGAAGCGGCGATGGATGTCCAGGTTGATATGGAAGAGTTGTTGCTTGAAGCCGACTTATTGTAAAAACAGATCATCAACGATTTGAGGCCCGGAGTTTTGTTCGAATTCCGGTCTTTTTGTTTCAGAACATCAAGCTCATTAACGCATATTTCAGAAACAAGCCCAGTAAGCTGTACAGAAGAGCTTCTTTCAGCCGGTGCTTCAACATGCCGGCGGCCAGCAAAATAACCGGGGAGGAAAGTGGCAGCAGGTTGAACACGAAAATGGCAATGTTTCCGTATTTCCTGATTTCCGCTTCTGCTTTGTTGTAACGGCGGCGCCCGATCAGCCGGTCGATAATCCGCTTGCTGAAAAATCGTCCAATCAGGTAGTCGATCATTTGCGACCCGATGGCCGTGCCGATGGCTACGATATTCAGGAGGTAAATATTCAGGTCGGTATGCAGGTAATAAATAAAAGCCAGTTCAACCGGCATGATCAGAAAAAACAAGTAACCCGAAAAGTTGACAATCGCAAAAGAACTGATACTTTCGGCGGTGCCGTAATAAATGTCTTTTCCAATGGTCATCGATGCAATGACGATTGCAAGTATAAATAGGATGACAAGAAGAATCGCTTGTTTAAATTTAATTCGGCGGTACATAGTGAAAGACTTTGGTTTTAATAAATTTAAACGCTTTTACCGGAAAACAAACCGATTGCCTGAAATATTTTTCTTTTCTCCACCGTCGTTTTTGCCTCCCTGCCGGTGAATCGTTCATCATTAGGCTAGTGAATCGCTCACCGTCTGGATAGTGAGCCGTTCTTCATCCGGGTGGTGATTGATAAATACTGGGGTGGCGTGGTTTGTAACCGCGCATTTGCACAATCGTCGATTGAAAATCAACGCAGCCGGATTCTTTACAGCTATGATTATCCGGGCTTTTTCAGGTTCTCACGATTATGGCGGGTATTATCGAATAAAATTTATGAACTCTTAATTTAAAACACATAGCCGGCAATAGAAGGATTCTGAGTCAGCTCCGCACGGATACGCCTGAAGCTCTGCTCCCGGGCGAAACGGGATATTGTCGTATCCCGCCTGTTATTTTGACGTATGTCCACCCCCTGAGCGTTAACCAATTTGCTGAACTTTGTATGGTCAAAGCCGCCAAAACAGATGGTACGACAGTGGAGCAGCAACCATTGCAAAAAACGGGAGGAACCGAAAAGCCAAACGAGTAGGAATACAAAAATGATGGTTATGACAGACAACAATGTTTCTTTACACCGGGTTTTTAAAGCCTCACCCGAAAAGGTGTACCGTGCGTTCACCGATCCATTGGCGATTGCTTCGTGGTTACCGCCGCATGGCTTTCTTTGTACCGTACATGAAATGAATGTCAGGGAAGGTGGTTCTTACCGCATGTCGTTTCAGAATTTCTCGACAGGTAACAGCCATTCATTCGGCGGGAAATATGTTGAGATCAAACCCAATGAATTTTTGAAATACACCGATCGGTTTGACGACCCGAATCTGCCGGGTGAAATGATGACCACGGTTTGGCTCCGGAAAGTTTCTGCCGGCACAGATATAAAGATCACACAAGAAGGAATCCCCGCTGTTATTCATGCAGAGATGTGCTACCTGGGCTGGCAGGAATCGCTGGATAAACTGATGAGGCTGGTGGAGCCTGAAATACCGGATGCGTGATCGATATTTTGTACTTTCTGGTGGGTGCCGCTGAAAGAAGTCTTCCTGTTAGCTGCCGGAAGGCTTTTTTTATGAATTTTCTTATTGATGACCTTTTAAACAAAGTAAATGGAGGCGTATACTGCGAAGACGGCGATGTGGCAGAGTTGGCCCGCGGACAGGTTATCTCGGCCGGAGTGAAACCTTACTCCCTGGATGAAGCGAATGCCAAAAAATTGTGGGCATTAAGCGAAAAACTGACCGGGATCGCGTTCGATATTCAGTAATCATAAACGTCAGGTGAATGATTATTGCTATTTTTGTTTTGTCGGCTTCAAATTTACACATGGAGTATAAGGCAAAATATATCACCGAAGACATAAAGTTATCCTCGTACGAGTATAACTTTGTCAAGTCGGACATTCTGTTTGACCATCATATGCTTGTCTGGTTCATTTCAGGAGAAACGAAAATTGTGCAGGCAGATGCGACCTGTTATTTTAAAACAGGAGATATTTTTTTAATCCCCAGGAATCAGCTGGCTACTATCATCAACTACCCTAAAAACGGGCAAGCTCATAAAACAGTGGTCATGCACCTCTCTACGGCAAGGCTGAGAGAATTTTACGCTAAACGAACGGTTAATCATGTCCCTGCAGTTTCACCCCGGATCTTATGCTATAACAATCATCCGTTGTTGCAGAGTTGCCTGTCTTCTTTGATCCCTTATTTTGACATGAACGATGTCCCCGAAGAAATTGCTTCGTTAAAAATAACCGAGGCGATCAGCATCCTCAGAAGTATTGATCCCGGGATAGACCATATATTGGCAAACTTTGAAGAACCTGGTAAGGTTGATATCGTTAGTTTTATGGAAAAGAACTTCCTGTATAATCTTCCACTGCAAAAGTTTGGTTATCTGACCGGCCGGAGTTTGACGACCTTTAAAAGGGACTTTAAGAAAGCTTTTAATAATACCCCGCAACGATGGCTCACGCAAAAACGGCTTGAACTGGCACATTACCGTTTAACGCAAAGTAAGTCGAAACCAATAGATGTATGTTATGAAGCAGGGTTTGATGTAAATTCCATTCACCAAGGTATGTCCGGGCGGTTGACGGACAGACCGGCTATGCTGTCCGATCCGGCCTCATTAAGCGATTTACCTGCAAATCCTGACAAGCCGGTGTTTGTCACCATTGACGACTTTTCAACTTTCAGGAGGTACATGTCGCTTAGTTCGTTTGTCCTATGGGACGGCAATAAAAATTTCAGCCCAACCTTGGATACCCTTCTGTACTTGTACTGTTTAAAGATGCCGGATCCGGGAAATTCATCAATTACCAGGACTGCCCCGGTGCTGTCCGTATAAACCCAGGGTTCTCCGGCCAACTCCAGTATTGCGAGGGTTGAGTCTGTGACAATCAAAGGTTGATTTTTGGCATAAAAACCAATTTCATAGTCCATGTTGTTCATCACGAACAAGGTGGCGTTTTCTGATCCCGCAGCGTTGAAATCGCGGGTGGCAATGGGGGTTGCGTTGTACCTGAAAATTTCAGGGAAAAAATGAACCGTTAGGATCAGGTTGACAAAAATAATTGCCATCACAGGAACGTGAATAAGCTTTTCTGCAACCGACGCTGATTTTCTTGTAACGTAAACCAACGCCCCCAGCAGGAAAATGACGGAAATCCATAACAGCAGATTGCCGGAAGGGAAAAACACGGTGGGCATCAGCAGCGAACCAACAACCAGCAAGGCCAAGGCGATGTGTTGGAAAACGACAAGTGTTTTGGATGTTTTGGAAGAAAAAACCTTGCCGGAAATGACTTTGTCCGTCCACTTTGCCGCGATGATGGCCATGAGCGGAATTACCGGCAGCATGTAATGGGGGCTTTTCATTTTTGATACGGACAGGATGGCCAAAAACAGGGGGATTGCCAGGGTCAGGCCTTCTTTTGCCCCTGAAAACGAAAATTTTGCCAATATCCACCTTCTGATCTCCTGGAAAACCCCAAAATAAGCCAATATTGAAAATGGCAGGAACAAATAGGCGAACGTGTGCAAATAAAATAAAGGATCGCTGTTGTTCCCGGTATAAGCTCCGGTAATGCGCCCTGCGTTGTTGGTCCAAAAGAAAAACTTCAGCCCGCCGGCCCCGAATTGATGATAAAGCCCCGCCAGAGCCGGGGCTGCAATCAGGGCCACGATTATCAGCCCGGGCAACCATGGCAAAGGCCAAAGCAGGCGGTACTTTTTTGTGACCAGGATGTGAGACACGATCGCAAAAACCGGCACCGCCAACCCCACCGGCCCCTTGGTGATAACGGCAAAACCAATAAAAATAAACCCGGCCAGGTAATTCCACCTGTTCCCTTTGCTGATGAACAGGTAAAGCTGCCACAGCGCGATGATGATGCACATGGACAGGATAACGTCGGTATGGGTGTCGTTGTTATAAAGCAACATGCCTTGCGAACTGATCAGCATGATTGCCGCTATTGTGCCCGTCCCTTTATTGTAAAGCGCTGCACCTAACCGGTAGGTTGCATAAGTCCCGAAAAGGGTGAACAAAAAAGTCGGAAGTTTAAACGCGAAATTGGACAAGCCAAACAGTTTGAATGAAAGCATACCAAGCCAGAACATGAACGGGGGTTTCTGGTCATACGGTTCATCAAATACCTTCAGGTGAATTAAATCGCCCGATTCAAGTATGTTTTTACTGACGGCTGCATATTTCCCGGAATCAATCACCAAATCAAACCGGAGCCCGGCAATATATACCAGAAGCAGGGCCAGCCCCGTCAGCCAATATTTGAGCGGTATGTTATTTCTTAAAGCCATATTAATTCAGTTTATTTGGTTTGCACTTAAAGACTGGTATAAAAATCCGGATCAGAGATTAAAAAGCGCTCACAGAAATGTTACAAAGTAGTTATTTATCAGCAGAAAATCAATAAGAATGCAGCCTGTCCGGCGGTGGGCGTTCAGATTCCAGAATAAAGAGACACCACAAGAATTTTTTTTGTAATTTTAAGAAGCGGATAAATGACCTGTCTATGAATGAGGACTTTTTACACTTCGTTTGGAAACACCGTTTGTTCGATCCTGCCGAAATGCAAACAACAAACGGCGTTCCGGTTCAGGTTTTGTCCACCGGGATGCTGAATACCGATGCCGGGCCCGATTTTTTCAACGCCCGCCTTCAGATTGATGATACGGTTTGGGCCGGAAATATTGAAATTCATCAAAAAGCATCGGATTGGTACCGGCACACGCATGAGTTGGATGCTGCCTACGATAATGTGATCCTGCATGTGGTTTGTGTAGACGATCAGAGCGTGAAAAACTCGAAAGGTCAACCGGTGATGAACCTGGTGTTGCCGTATAATAAACAGCTTGAAACCAATTATTCAGACTTGCTCAGGTCGAAAGGCTGGATTGCCTGTGCAGACCGGTTTCACCGGATGGATGAGATGACGATGCAAATCTGGTATCATTCGCTGATGGTAGAACGCCTTCAGCAAAAAACAACGGAGATTTTACAACGTTTGGCGCAAAACAAGAACGACTGGAATGAGACATTTTACCAGTTTTTAGCCCGGAATTTTGGATTCAAAACCAACAGCCTGCCGTTTGAACTGTTGGCAAAGGCTGTCCCCCTGCACGTGCTGGCAAAACACAAGAATGACCTGTTTCAGATCGAATCGCTGTTGTTCGGAACATCGGGCCTGCTCAATGAGGAGCTGATCGGGGATGAGTATTTTCTGGCCTTGCGAAATGAATATGCGTTTTTGTACAAAAAATACAAGCTGAAACCGATGGAAGGCCACTTGTGGAAGTTTCTGCGTTTACGCCCGGTGAATTTTCCGACCATCCGGATTGCCCAGTTTTCCCGCCTCATTCATCAGTCTTCCTCCTTGTTTTCGAAACTGATGGAGCTAACCGATCTGAGCGAAATCAAACAGTTGTTCATGGTGCAGGCATCAGATTACTGGACAGAACATTACCGATTTAATAAAGTGTCGGCAAAAAGGGTTAAACACCTGGGCGAGTCGTCGTTTTACAACATTGTGACCAATACCCTGGCGCCTTTTTTGTTTGTTTACGGCGACCATCACAACAGGCAGGATTTAAAAGATTTATCACTTGAATACCTGGAACAGCTTTCTTCCGAGCATAATTCAATCATCGCCAATTGGATCAAAACCGGAGCAAAGGTGCATTCCGCCTTTGATACACAGGCACTGATCCAGTTGAAAAACAACTACTGCGATCATAAAAATTGCTTACATTGCACCGTGGGGACCAAGCTGATCAGCGCAGGCAGTCGGGAGGTGGAAGAGACAACGGGTCAGGCATAAGACAAAGAAGAAAATAGACGGATAAAAACTTGACATTCAAAGAATTTTAATTACTTTTGCGCAGATTTTTGAGAAATTAATTTTAAGCCGTTGTTATTGAAGGCGATGCTGCGGCTTAAACATTGTATCACCATTTAAAAATAAAAAGTATGTATTTGACTTCTGAAAAGAAAGCAGAGTTTTTTGCAAAATTTGGTAAAAATGCAACGGATACCGGTTCGGCCGAAGGGCAGGTTGCCTTGTTTTCATACCGGATTGCTCACCTGACTGAGCACCTGAAGAAAAACAAAAAAGATTTCAGCACGCAACGCGCATTGGTCAGCCTGGTAGGTAAACGTCGTAGTTTGCTGGATTACCTGGCAAAAAAAGATATTGAAAGATATCGGCATATCATAAAAGAACTCGGTTTACGCCGCTAAAAATTGTTCATAATAAAAGGCAATAAATTTATTGCCTTTTATTATTTTTGAAATCCCCGCCACGGATCACACAGTACGTATTGTTAAATTATTTAGTTCAAATTTATTTATGAGTCAAGCAATTATTAAGACAATTGACCTTGGAGACGGACGGACAATTAGTATCGAAACCGGACGCCTGGCCAGACAAGCTGACGGGGCAGTTGTTGTAAAAATGGGTGATACCATGTTGCTGGCAACTGTTGTATCAGCCAAAGAAGCCAAAGAAGATGTTGATTTTATGCCTGTTTCTGTGGATTATCGTGAAAAATTCTCCGCAGCAGGTCGTTTTCCTGGTGGGTTCCTGAAACGGGAAGCTCGTCCCAGCGACGATGAAATCCTGATCGCACGTTTAGTTGACCGTGCTCTGCGTCCGTTGTTCCCGGCCGATTATCATGCCGAAACAGCCGTGATGATTACCCTGATCTCTGTTGATGAAAATGTGATGCCTGATGCTCTGGCGGGGTTGGCTGCTTCTGCTGCCATTGCCGTTTCAGACGTTCCGTTTGAATGCCCGATTTCAGAGGTCCGCGTGGGCCGGATTAATGGCAAGTTTGTGGTCAATCCGAGCGCCGCGCAGTTGAAAGAATCGGATATCGACATTATGGTTGGCGCCTCCTACGACAACATCATGATGGTGGAAGGCGAAATGGACGAAGTGTCGGAAGAAGATATGCTCGACGCGATTAAAGTGGCGCACCAGGCTATTCGTGTTCACTGTAAAGTTCAGGAAGAACTGGCTGCCGAAGCGGGCAAACCCAAACGCGAATACTGCCACGAGGTGAACGACGAGACCCTGCGCCAAAAAGTACATGCCGATCTGTATGAAAAATGCTACGGAATTGCCACACAGCGTATTGCCGACAAGCAACTTCGTATGGCGTCGTTTAGCGGGCTTGTTGACGAGTATATTGTTGCTTACCGGGAGGCGAATGCCGAAAATGCAGAGATTGACCTGGAGCAACATGTGAAGCTCATCAAAAAATATTACCATGATGTGGAAAAAGAAGCCATGCGCCGCATGATTCTGGACGAAGGAATTCGTCTGGATGGCCGTACAACCACCCAAATTCGCCCTATTTGGGGCGAGGTGGATTACCTGCTGGGCTCTCATGGTTCGTCAATCTTTACCCGGGGCGAAACCCAGTCGCTTTCGTCGGTTACCCTGGGAACTAAGATGGATGAAAAAATTATCGACGGTGTAACCGTGCAGGGAACCGAAAAATTCCTGTTACACTATAATTTCCCTCCCTTCTGCGTGGGCGAGGCAAAAACGCCGCGCGGTTTGAGCCGCCGTGAAATTGGTCACGGGAACCTGGCTTACCGCGCCCTGAAACGCATGATCCCGGAAGATTTTCCTTACGTGGTGCGTATCGTTTCAGATATTCTCGAATCAAACGGCTCATCCTCGATGGCTACGGTTTGCGCCGGTACCATGGCGATGCTGGATTCAGGAATGAAAATGAAACGACCGGTTTCGGGGATTGCGATGGGGCTGATCACCGATGAAAACAAAAAATTCGCGATCCTTTCAGATATTTTAGGCGACGAAGATCACCTGGGCGATATGGACTTCAAAGTAACCGGTACCGAAAAAGGGATTACGGCTACACAGATGGACATTAAAGTGGATGGCCTTTCTTACGAGGTGATGTCGCAGGCCTTACAACAAGCCAAACAAGGTCGCGAACACATTCTGGGTAAAATCCTGGAAGTTATCTCGGAACCGCGTGCCGAATTTAAACCGAATGTACCGCGTGTGGAAACGGTTCAGATCCCGAAAGACATGATTGGTCCGATTATCGGACCTGGCGGTAAAAACATCCAAAAGTTGCAGGAAGAAACCAAAACAACCATCGTTATTGAAGAACGCGATGACTTTGGCTATGTCGAAATCTCCGGCTTAAATAAAGAAGCGCTCGATGCTGCAAAAGAACGGATCAAGCGGATCATTGCCC
Source organism: Gaoshiqia sp. US2 (assembly GCF_059705485.1). Classification (NCBI taxonomy): domain Bacteria; kingdom Pseudomonadati; phylum Bacteroidota; class Bacteroidia; order Marinilabiliales; family Prolixibacteraceae; genus Gaoshiqia; species Gaoshiqia sp. US2. Next base: position 1,217,378 of record NZ_AP048550.1, read on the forward strand.
TTCCTGAAAAGGGTGAAATCTACAAAGGCAAAGTAAAATCGATTACAACCTTTGGCGCTTTTATCGAAATTCTTCCGGGAAAAGAGGGACTGCTGCACGTTTCTGAAGTCGCCTGGGAACGTATCCAGAATACCGAAGACGTTTTGAAAGTCGGAGAGGAAGTTGAGGTGAAACTGCTCGATATTGATCGTGACAACAAATTGAGACTTTCCCGCAAGGCGCTTCTTCCGAAACCTGAAGGTTATGTGGAACGCCCGGAACGCGAAAACCGCCCTCCCCGAAGAGATGACGGCGACCGGCGTGATAATCGCGACAACCGCGACCGGCGTGATAACCGTAACAGAAGATAAAAAATGTCATGCTTAGATATAAAATGCCCGTTTATCGGGCATTTTTTTTCACCTTTGATTTTTTTTAATTTTGTAATGTTCCGGGAAAAAAGAGACGGATAATGACGTGTAAAGAACTGAAAATTAAATTATCCGGAAATGAAAGATTTAAGCTGTTTCATGGTATTCTTATTGATGATTTCGTGTACTGATCAAACGGTGAAATATCCTGTAACAAAGAAACTTGTGGTAACAGATCGTTACTTTGGCGCTGAGGTTGAAGACCCTTACCGCTGGCTGGAAAACGACACCTCGGCCGAAACGGGCGCCTGGGTGGAAGCGCAAAACGCCGTTACTTTTGCCTACCTGAGCAAGCTTCCAAACCGGAAAGTAATCAGGCAAAAACTGACCGATTTGCTGGATTATCCCAAATACGGGGTTCCTTCCAAAAAAGCCGGCAGGTATTTCTTCTATAAAAATGATGGTTTACAAAACCAAAGCGTGCTGTATATGACCGATTCGCTTGACGGCGAACCGCAGGTCGCACTCGATCCGAATACCCTGTCGGATGACGGAACAATTGCCCTTTCGGGCGTCGAAATTTCAGACGACGGCACATACCTGGTCTATAAAATTGCCCGCAGCGGTTCCGACTGGAACGAGATTTTTGTAAAAAACATGGAAACCGGCAAACTTCTGGATGATCACATCGTTTGGGTGAAATTCTCAGGTATCAGCTGGTACGATGGAGGCTTCTTCTACAGTGCTTATGATCAGCCGGTTGATGGAGGCCGGCTGTCTCAGTCGAATGAATATCAAAAAGTATATTACCACAAACTTGGTACGTCCCAGGCCGACGATATGCTCGTCATGGAAGACAGCGAAAAGCCAAAACGAATGTTTGTAGCCGGAGTCACTGAAGACAAGCGTTTTCTGTATGTAACCATCAGCGAGTCAACGAGTGGAAATGCCTTATCGGTGAAAGACCTGAACAGAAAAGGCACCCGATTTGTGCCGGTGATGGAAAGTTTTGATTATGAGTTTAATGTTGTTGATAATGTTGGCGACGATTTGTATATCCTGACAAATTATCAGGCCCCGAAATATCGTTTGATAAAATTGAACATCGCGGAGCCGGAAGAAAAATACTGGCAGGAGATTATTCCAGAGAAGGAACATGTATTGGAGTCGGCAGACTTTGCCGCCGGGAAACTGATCGTTAAGTATATGAAAGACGCCAGAAGTGAGCTGGAGGTTTATGATTATGCAGGCGATTTTGCTTACGCGATTGAATTGCCGGGAATCGGAAGCGTCGAGTCTTTTTCCGGTAAAAAAGACGAACAGACTGCTTTTTACAATTACCAGTCGTTCAATACGCCGGGCGAGATTTATCAATACGATTTTGAGAAGAAGGAAAGTCGCCTGCACTACCGGCCCGAAGTCCGGTTCAACCCCGATGATTACCTGGTGAAGCAAGAGTTTTATCCATCGAAAGACGGGATGAAGGTTCCTGTGTTCATTGTTCACAAAAAAGACCTGAAGATGGACGGGAACAACCCCTCTTTGTTGTATGGTTATGGCGGCTTCAATGTCAGCCTGACTCCTTCTTTTTCGTCAACACGTATGGTATTTCTGGAGAACGGCGGGATATTGGCCGTGGCTAATTTGCGCGGAGGAGGCGAATATGGTGAAGAATGGCACAAGGCGGGGACTAAGTTGCAGAAGCAAAATGTTTTTGACGACTTTATTGCGGCGGCAGAGTACCTGATTGCCAACAACTACACAAATCGGAATAAACTGGCGATCATGGGCGGATCGAACGGCGGATTGCTGGTGGGGGCAGTGGTCAATCAGCGGCCCGATCTGTTTAAAGTAGCCTTGCCTGCCGTTGGGGTGATGGATATGTTACGCTTTCACCGGTTTACCATTGGCTGGGCCTGGGCCGGAGATTACGGCACCAGCGACGACAGTCGGGAAATGTTTGAATACCTGTACGGCTATTCGCCTTATCACTGCCTTCGGAAAGGAGTCGCATACCCGGCAGTACTGGTTACTACGGCTGATCACGACGACCGGGTGGTGCCGGCACATTCATTTAAATATGCTGCCCGCTTGCAGGAATGCCAGGCCGGCAAGTTGCCCGTTTTGATCCGGATTGATATCAAAGCCGGTCATGGAGCCGGAAAACCGACCACGAAGGTGATCGACGAGTACATGGATGTCTGGTCGTTTATGTTTTTTCATTTGGGGGTAAAAATGTAATTCACGCAGCAGGTATCCGTTTTAAATATCGTATTTTTATATCCCGGAAGTAATAGGCTTCCGGGATTTTTGCGTTATGAAAATCAATTACTTAGTCATAGAAGGAAATATCGGTTCGGGAAAAACCACGCTGGCAAATAAAATTGCCGAAGATTTTGGCGCCCGCACCATTCTGGAGGGATTTGACGATAACCCCTTTCTGCCCCGCTTTTATGAGGATCAGGATAAATACGCGTTTCCGCTTGAGATGTCATTCTTGGCCGATCGTTACAATCAACTGAGTAAAAATATCCAGGAGTTTGATTTATTCAGCGCATTTCTGGTGTCTGATTATTACTTTATGAAATCCTTGATTTTTGCGCAGAACACCTTGTCGGACGACGAGTATCAATTATATAATCGTTTTTTCAAAATAATATACGACAAGATACCAAAACCCGATTTATACGTGTACCTGCACCTGAACGTCGAAAATTTGTTGCGGAATATCCGGAAGCGAGGACGACGGTATGAGCAAAACATTGATGCTGAATATCTTAATAAGATTAGCACAGGGTATTTTAGTTTCTTCAGGCAACAATTGGATTTTCCGGTTTTGCTGATTGATACCAATAATATCGATTTTGTGGACAATCCGGATGATTATAAACGGCTGATTGGTATTATTTTTGATAAGGGGTATCGACCCGGAATAAATCGTGTTTTGTTGGATTAAAAAAGCATTGTTGCCTCTTTTAAATCATTAAAACATTGCTATTTTTGTAAATATTAATGGGTTAATTACGAAATCAATATTTTAACACTGTCAAAATGAAAAGATTAAACTTTAAACCTCTTGCCTCGATTGTGCTGGCAGCTTTAGTACTTTCCGGCTGCTCTGCCCTGAAGAAAATGAAGAAGAATGCTGATCAGATTAACTTCCAAGTTACTCCTGAAGTTCTTGAAACACACGGCGGCGACGTGGATGTTGCTATTGACGGGCGTTTCCCTGAATCCTATTTCAATAGAAAAGTAACGCTTGTTGCTACTCCGGTCCTGAAATATGAAGGTGGAGAAACTGCTTTTAAACCGGTTACGTTGCAAGGAGAGAAAGTAGATGCGAACAACAAAGTAATCAGTTACAACGGCGGTAGTTTTGCCTATAAAGATGCGGTTGACTACACGGATGCCATGCGCCTGTCGGATCTGGAACTTCGGATTACCGCTTCGAAAGGAGTAAAAAGCCTTGATTTTGATCCGATTAAACTGGCCGACGGGGTTATTGCTACCTCAACGATGGTGGTGAATTTCCCTTCGCCGATTATTGGCGTTCAGCGCGAGAAGAACACAACCGGAATTTATGATCCGAACATCGATAAATTCCAGCGTATTGTCCCGGATTCGTACACGGCTGATATTCACTACCTGATCAACAGCGCTGTTCTTCGCAATACCGAGTTAACGGCCGAAGACATTGTTAAGCTGAGGGAATATACAAAAGACGCTTTCAACGCAGAACGTAAAGATCTGAAAGGTGTTGAGGTTTCGGCTTACGCCTCTCCCGACGGTGCACTCGATCTGAATACCAGGTTGTCTGAAAATCGTGAAGGAACTTCAAGTAAATACGTGAAAGATCAGCTGAAAAAAGATAAAATTGAAGCTGAACTGAAAACAAAATTCACTCCCGAAGACTGGGACGGATTTAAAGAATTGATGGAAAAATCAAACATTCAGGACAAAGAACTGATCCTGCGTGTACTATCCATGTATTCTGATCCTGAAGTCCGCGAACGCGAAATTAAGAACCTGTCTCAGGCATTCACTTCAGTGGCTGATGAAATTCTTCCGCAATTGCGTCGCGCCAAGATTACAACAAGTGTTGACCTGATTGGTAAAACTGACGAAGAAATTGCCGCTTTGGCAGATTCAGATCCTGCTTCATTGAACCCGGCTGAACTGTTGTATGCTGCTACATTGACGACCGACAAAAACAAACAACTGGCCATCTACAACTCGTTCATCAAAGTTTATCCGAACGACTGGAGAGGTCCGAATAACGCCGGTATGGTGTTGGCCCAGCAAATGAAATATACGGATGCCAAACCATTGTTTGAAAAAGCAGAAAAACTGAAAAACGACGAGCCAATCATCAAAAACAACTTAGGCGTTATTGCACTGGTTGAAGGCGACCTGGCAAAAGCTGAACAACTGTTTGGCGCTGCATCGGGTGCAGGCAGCGAAGTAAACTACAACCTGGGTATTGTTGCCATCAAAAAAGGCGAATACGACAAAGCTGTAAAACTGTTGGGCGACTCTGATTCTCCCAATGCCGGGTTGGCTAAAATTTTGGCCGGCGATAACAACGGCGCACTGAAGTCATTGGAAAGCTGCACCTGGGAAAACTGCTTCGTTTCAGAATATTTAAAAGCCGTTGTAGGCGCCCGTACAGCAAAAGAAAACCTGATGTACGAAAGTCTGGAAGCTGCTGTTAAAATAAATCCTGAGCTGAAAGCTAAAATTGCTACGGACATGGAATTCGCCAAATATTTCAACGAACCGAAATTTCAAGCCATTGTACGTTAGTACAAAAGCAAAAAGATAAAAAGAAAAGCGGCTTCATTTGAGGCCGCTTTTCTTATTCTGTCACGCGTTATCTGTACCTGATTTTTTTAAACAAATCCCACAACACGATACCGGCGCTTACCGAGACATTAAATGAATGCTTCGTGCCGAATTGCGGGATTTCAATGGCGCCGTCGCACAAGTCAATTACGCTTTGTTGGACACCTTTCACTTCGTTGCCAAAAACCAAGGCCAGCTTGTCTGTTGGCGTGGGCATAAAGTCAGGCAACAGGATACTTTTGTCGATTTGCTCGATTGCAAAAATGCGATAGCCCTTTCCCCGGAGTTGGCTAACTGAGTCTTCCGTATGCTCGAAATAAGTCCAATGAACCGTTTTCTCCGCGTCGAGCGCTGTTTTATGTATTTCTTTATTGGGCGGGGTGGCCGTAATGCCGCATAAATGAATTTCTTCAATCAGCAGCGCATCAGAAGTCCTGAAAAAAGATCCAATGTTGTTGCAACTCCTGACATTGTCCAGGACCACAATGACCGGAATTTTTTCTGTCTGTTTATATTGGTCCGGTTCCAGTCGGTTTAACTCCTGTGTACGTAGTTTACGCATAGTTCTGTTTATTTTTACCAATCAACCGCTTTTCTGCGAAAAGGCATCGTCATACACCTGGCGCCGCCGCCACCCCGCGCCAGTTCCGAGCCGGCGATGGTGATCACACATTTCTTTTTGGCCGGGATTACGGCTGTCTGTTCAAGAATATCACGGGCTCTGATCACTTCAAATCCCTGTTTGCTAAGTTCTTCAATGGTGTTTACGTTTCGCTCATAGCCGATGATCTGTCCGGGGCTAAACGCGAAGAAGTTAGCGCCGCTGTGCCATTGTTCCCGTTCCTGGGCCCACATATCGTTACTTCCGCCACAAAAAACAGGCTTCAAATCCATCCCGAGTTTTTGCAAGGCTTTCGGAAGATTTTGTTCTTCCGAGATTTTGCGTACCTCGCCGTTATCAACCTGGATGTGGATGGTATGAAAACGGTTTGTTCCGAGGATGAGCGGTTGGTACACCATGCAGGTGTCTTTATCCAGGAAGGTGAACACCATATCAAGGTGAATGAACGACTCGGGCATGTCGGGCAGTTCCTGGACCAGGATGTGCCTCACAGGTCCTTTTTCGGCCTTTATCCCTTCCAAGATGAAATCGATGCCCTGCGTGGTGGTCCGGATACCGGCGCCAATGACCAGGATGTCCTCGCGGGCTACCTGGAAATCACCGCCTTCAATCGACAGATTTTTTCCGGCAGCTAAATTTTCGGATTTCTGCGGGTTTAGGGTTTTGGCCTTAAGCGTTGGATGATGATGAAAGATATATTCCATGATCAGCGCTTCCCGGTCGCGTACCTTGTTAGCCATTTTCCCGATAAGCACTTGGTTGCCAAAGGCCATGGATGCGTCCCTTGTAAACAGGAAGTTGTGAAGTGGCCAGAGGCTGAACCGCTCCTGACTGAGGTAACGAGTCAGGTTGTTCCGGTTGATGGGTACCCCTTGGATGAGCTGCCGGGCAAGTTCATTCGATCCCAACTCATTTAAGCCCGGGAAGATGTCTTCTGCATTCTCCTGAAGACAAATCTCGCTTAAAAGACGTACTTTCACGGTTTCGTCCTGTAAAACCTCGGTTAGCAGATCTGTAATTTCGTAACATGGACTGACGGCAGACAAAACTCCTTTCAGTTGTTTGTATTCTTCGCGGGCCACCGATAAATTCAGGATATCGCTGTAAAGCGCCCGTTTGGCTGTTTCCGGAGTCATTTCTTCTACTTCAAGGCCGGGTGTATGGATGATCACTCCTTCGAGTTCCCCAAACTCGGAGGTGAGATTGACCTTCATCTTTTCTTTCATATGTAACCCTTTTCAGAAATTTTAACAAAGATAATACTCTGGGCTGACAGATAATCTGATAAAAACTTGTTCGTTTTGGTTTAATAACATATTATCTTCGTTCCCTGATTATGAAGCTGATTTTTATCGTCATATTTTTCAGTCTAGTGCCCGTGTTCGACGGATACACACAGCAGAAAGATTCGCTGCACTACCTTGAAGCCATCCGGGAAGACGGGGATACCTTGCCGCACCGCGAATTGGAGCCCATAACGGTGTATCCCCGGAGTAAGTTTAAGTCGCGCAGGATGGAACAGCAATACTGGAAGTTGGCCATGCGGGTCAAAAAGGTTTATCCGTATGCTCAAAAAGCAGCCGAAATCATGAAACAATACGAAGCCCGCTTTCTGGCAACGAATGATCCGAAACAACGGAAAAAATTCGTGAAGCAGGCTGAACAAGAATTATTCGATGAATATGGCCCTCAATTGAAGAAACTCTCGGTTTCGGAAGGACGGATACTGATTAAGCTGATTGACCGGGAAACGAAACGCACCTCATATGAGTTGATTAAAGACCTGAAAGGAGGCGTTACAGCATTCTTCTGGCAGGGAGTGGCCCGTTTGTTCGGGAACGACCTGAAAGCCGAATACGACCCGGTTGTGGAAGACCGGTTGATTGAAGAAATTATTTTTTACATCGAAATTGGCATGTTCTGATGAAACGGACCTTTATTGCCATAAACGTCGGCCTGAATGCTGAATTCAGCGAGCTGGTCTTTCAGTTGAAGAAAAACTTGTCGGGTGAACAGATTCGCTGGGTTCCGGGACATGACCTTCATTTAACCCTGCGGTTTTTAGGCGATACCCCGGATGAAGGATTGATCGCGATAAAAGTGGCATTGCAGCAATTGTCCAAAACAGCTAAATCATTTTCATTGCGGCTTCAAGGGGTTTCATCATTCAAACATCGTGGTGTTCCGGGTGTCATTTTCGTTGAGGTTCAAGAAAGCAGGCAGCTACACGAATTGGTTACCGATTTAAACGAACTTATGGCCGGCGCCGGATTTTCCCCGGTTGGAAAGGCATTTAAACCGCACCTAACGCTGGCCCGGATCAAACAGTTGAAAGACTTAGGGCTTGATACAAAATAAACTTTACATATTTGGTACAATGGAATAATTCCATTCTCCATGAAAATCGTTTTTTGTGATATTTATCTTTCTCAAATCCTCATCTATTATTTTAATTCCTTTTTCATAGACCGTGTCATCGATTTTTGCTTTTATCAACAAGCCTTTTGTTGTTGTCGTAGCTGCAATCAGGCTTACTATTACCTGTAGGCTTGTCAGTGGTTTTGCCCGCCAGTTCATGGAGATATATGAAAACATCCTGTGTTCAATTTTATTCCATTTGCTTGTCCCTGGCGGAAAATGGCTTACAATTATTTCCATGTCCAACTCATTTGAAAGTGACTGTATTTCTGATTTCCAAAGACGGCTTCTCGCACTGTTGCTCCCGCCACCATCTGCTGTTATGAACAGGCGTTTTGATTTTCCGTACAAACCCGCCCCCATTTCATACCACCAGTTCCGTATGGATGAAACGGCAAACTTAGCTGTGTCGTAATTAACCCCAACGCTTACCCAGCCTTGGTTTTGCTCTATATCATACACCCCGTAAGGTATGGCTTTCCCTAGTTCCTTGTCGACAAAATCGTAAACCTTTACTTCGGGGGATCCGCCTTTTGGGTGCCATTCTTGTCCTGAATTCTTATAATTCCCCACTAATTCCTTCTTTTTGCAATCTACCGAAATAACCGGGTCCCCTAAAGCAATAAATTCTGTCGCCACTTTGTTGATATGTTCAAACTGTGCATCCCTATCTTCGTGTTCCCCGCCTTCGTCAACCTTCTTATTACCCTGCAAGCTAAACCCTTCGGAACTCAATATACGGTTAACTACGTTATAGCTAACATTATACCCTTTCCTTTTTAACTCCACCGCTATCTTTCTCGTACTCTTGCTTGTCCATAAAAGTGTATTCATCGGGTCTCCAACAGTATGGGGGCCTACCAATTCGCGGACAGCTTCTGTTAATCCAATTTCTTTGTCTGTCAGCTTTTTTCTGCCACCACCAGTCTTTCGGTTGCTTTTTAAATCAATCTTGTTTACATCTGCCGACCGCAATTCTTTAATCCCTGACGTTAGCGTCACCCTGGAAAACCCAGTAAGTTTAGCAGTTTTACTTATACCCCCACGCCCATGCCCGATCGATTCTGATGCCAAATACAGACGCTTGCTTTTTTCATCTAAATGGGGCAATAGCAAATCATATTTTTCCTGTAAAAGTTTATCGCTTTGCATACATTTTGTTTTTTTCAAATGTACATATTATTTCGTATCAAATCCTTAGCTCATTTTTACCGGGTCTTAAATTGTGCTGGTGGGGGAGAATACCAGGAAGTTCAGGTAAAGGAGATCATCTTCTATGAAAGTATTCTAAAAGCTACCGGACCGGTTTATACGCCCTTGATGAAATTTCCGCTAAGTGAGTGCTGACGCCAGTCGATGCAGCAAATAATTGCTTGGGGTTTATACCAATAAACTGCTGCCGCTGTATTTCAGTTTTTCGGTGATTTCGTGCATGATATTTTGTGCCTGCAGCAATTCATTCATCGAAACAAGGATCGCCGGCCTGTTTCGTATAGCGCTTACAAAGTGTCTGAGTGCATTCTGCTCCGAAGAAAAAAGTTTTGTTTCATTTAGCGGCGCCAACTGAAATGAAATGACAGCGTCTTCCTTCCTGAAAATTTCGATCATCGATTGGTTACCCGTAAAACGGGTCGAAAAAACCAGATGCCCCACGGTACCGGAGTGAAAAGAAATCCGCAGATCCAGAACAAAAGAATGATCATCGCCTTCCAACATCAGTGCTTCGGTTTTTTTTGGTTCGGTTTTGTCCTGATGGATCAGGTAAAGGATCAGGTACAACAACTGGTCGTCGTAAGTTATTCCGGCGCTGGCGGCCATACGGATATTAATCAGCAGCGGCGACAGGAGGTCGCCGTAAATCTCCAGGTTCTCTGAAAGAAATATGTAAGGATTGAAAATCTGGATAACGGAGCCGGCTTCATCTCCCAGGCATATCAGACTTTTGATTTCCGGGATTGAAAGCTTGGGAAGAAACCGGGTAAAGATGTGACTGCTTTTACGGATGGCTGTTCTTAGCAGCGCCAGGCCCGGAGACGGCGTTTCCAGGTAAATGGCATCTGACCCATTGATCAGTTCACCAGCCTGAGAAACAGTCATTTTCTCCGGGACCCCGAACACAGGAGCGGATACACCCGTAATTTTCAGTTCTCTGAATTTGTTGATCAACAATGTTGACCGGGTTACCGAGTTTGCTTCCGAAAGTATGCCTACTCTGATCATAGCTGCAAATTAGAAATAAAAAGCTATTTTAATGTCCGGTATCAGCGAGAACTTTTCAACCGTGCTTGTTGATAATGTATTTTTTCCCGGTTGTTACCCGAACGGCTTTTTAAACTATTTTTGTTAGAAATATAAAAAGAAGATGGATCCCCGCGATACGTTGAGGCATAAGGGCATGAGAAAAAGATTGGTCGAAGGTCTTAAAATTAAAGGAATAAAAGACCAGAGAGTACTCGAGGCGATTGCCAAAGTGCCCCGTCATTTGTTTATGGACAGCAGTTTTATCCAGTTTGCCTACAAAGATCAAGCTTTCCCGATTGGGGCCGGTCAAACCATCTCACAGCCTTATACCGTTGCCTTTCAAACGATGCTACTGCAACTGGAAAAGAATGAAAAAGTTCTCGAGGTAGGTACGGGCTCCGGTTATCAGGCAGCTGTTCTGGTAGAAATGGGTGTCAATGTGTATACCATTGAACGTCAGCGCGAGTTGTACCTGAAAGTTCAGCAATTGTTGCCTGAACTGGGCTATCATCCAAAATTCTTTTACGGCGACGGCTATAAAGGACTGCCCACTTACGGACCTTTTGATAAGATTATTGTCACAGCAGGAGCCCCGGTTATTCCTGATGAACTTTTGCAACAGCTTCGCATTGGCGGACGGCTGGTTATTCCTTTAGGCCAAACAGACAAGCAAATTATGACGGTGATCACCCGGGTAGATGAAAAAGAGTTTAAGAAGGAATCGCACGGAACATTTGTCTTTGTCCCCATGTTAAAGGGAACAGAAAAATAAACTTCAGTATGATACAGATTCAGAAATTCACGTTTAATCCGATTCAGGAGAATACGTACATTCTATATGATGAAACCGGCGAATGCATCATTGTTGACGCCGGATGTTATTTCGATGATGAACAACACGAACTGACCGGTTTTATTGAAAAGAATCACCTTAAGCCGGTAAAGCTGGTAAATACCCATTGCCATTTCGACCACATCCTGGGAATATCTTATTGTCGGTCGAAATACCAGATCCCGTTTCTGGCGCATGCCGGCGACCTGTTTCTTGTTGAAAATGTTGTATCTCAGGCAGCGTTGTTTGGAATGACGGTTGAGCCGGTTGACGCGCCGGACCAGTTAATTGATGAAGGCGATTTGGTTCAGTTTGGCCACTCACAGCTCGAACTGATTCATGTCCCGGGACATGCTCCCGGAAGTCTGGTGTTGTATCATCCGGAACAAAAGTTTCTGCTGGCCGGCGATGTGCTCTTTTACGGAAGCATCGGGCGTACGGATTTGCCTCAGGGAAGCTTCGAGCAATTGGTCGGAAATATCAAATCGAAACTACTGGTTTTACCCGAAGAGGTGGTGGTTTACAGCGGTCACGGGCCGGAAACCAGCATCGGGTTTGAAAAACTGTCCAATCCGTTTTTAATGGACTAAAAAAAACTCTGTGGATGTTTGTAATTCAAGGATAGTAAAAATCATTTTTTATCCCTGAACTTCATTCTATTATTGGATAAAAATTAAAGACATAATATTCATACGCATGGGAAGTGATAAATTTGCGGCCAGACACATCGGCCCCCGGGAACAGGATATCCGGAAAATGCTCGAAAAGATTGGCGTTTCATCATTGGATGAGTTGATTCATCAGACTGTTCCTGAAAATATCCGGCTGGAAAAACCGTTGCAACTGGAAGACGGACTCACCGAACGGCAATATTACCGCAAGATTTTGGCCCTGGCTAAAAAGAACAAGGTATTCAATACCTATATCGGAATGGGTTATTACGACACCATTACACCGGCTGTTATTCTGCGGAACGTGTTGGAAAATCCGGTTTGGTATACATCATATACACCTTATCAGGCCGAAATTTCACAAGGCCGTCTGGAGGTTTTGCTGAACTACCAGACCATGATCTGCGAACTGACCGACATGGAACTGGCCAATGCCTCTTTGCTCGATGAAGCAACGGCAGGCGCCGAGGCGATGATCATGATGTACAACGCCCGTTCACGCGATCAGGTAAAAGCCGGAGCCAATGTGGTGCTGGTCGATCAGTCTGTTTGGCCGCAAACGCTCGATGTGTTGAAAACCCGTGCTGTTCCTTTAAATATTGTATTGAAGGTGTTGGACGCCGCTGACTTTCGCTTCGATGACGGCGTTATCGGTGCAATTGTCCAGTATCCGAATGCCAACGGCGAAATCGTTTCATACGCCGAACTGGTTGAAAAGGCCCATGCCCATGATGTTAAGGTGGCTGTTGCTGCTGATTTGCTCAGCCTGGCGATCCTGACTCCTCCGGGAGAGTGGGGGGCCGACATTGTTTTTGGCAGTTCGCAGCGATTTGGTGTTCCAATGGGATATGGCGGTCCGCATGCGGCATTTTTTGCAGCAAAAGATGCCTATAAACGCAATATGCCCGGCCGTATGATCGGAGTTTCAAAAGATCATCACGGAAACCGGGCCTTACGCATGGCTTTGCAAACCCGCGAGCAGCATATTAAACGCGAACGGGCTACCTCGAATATTTGTACCGCCCAGGCGCTACTGGCAACAATGGCTGGTTTTTACGGCGTCTATCACGGTCCCGAGGGGATCAGGCAGATTGCCGAGCGGATCCACCGGATAGCGGTTTTACTCGAAAAAGAAATTACGGCACTTGGTTATAAACAACTCAACACGAATTTCTTTGATACCATCCGTTTTTCCTTGCCCAAGTATGTGAAACGTGAAGATATTGAATGGTTATCGCTCGAGCTGGAGATGAACTTCCGTTATTTTGAGAATGGTGAGGTGGGATTAAGCATCGACGAAACTACAAATCTGGATGATATTAACTGGATTATTGAGGTGTTTGCCAAAGCGGCCAATAAACTTTCGTATCCGAAAATAAAAGGGTATCCCGATCAGTCAAAAATTAGCGCTGCCAATCAGCGTAACAGCAAATACATGCAGCAGGAGGTGTTCAATAAGTACCGTTCCGAAACGGAAATGCTGCGTTATATCAAAAAACTGGAACACCGGGATATTTCATTGACCCACTCGATGATCCCGCTGGGTTCCTGCACCATGAAACTGAATGCGGCCACGGAGATGCTGCCGTTGAGCTGGATTGAATTTGGAGGGATGCACCCCTTTGTGCCTAAGAACCAGGCGCGCGGTTACCAGGAAATGATGGAAGAATTGCGTCGTGATCTATCCGAAATTACCGGGTTTGCCGACGTGAGCTTACAACCAAATTCCGGCGCTGCCGGCGAATATGCCGGGTTGATGGTGATTCGTGCCTATCACCTGAGCCGCGGAGAAGATCAGCGAAACGTGGTTTTAATTCCGGCTTCAGCTCACGGAACCAACCCGGCAAGCGCCGTGATGGCCGGGATGGAGGTCGTGGTTGTTCCCTGCGACGAAAAAGGGAATGTTGACGTGGAAGCTCTTCGTCAGAAAGCCGCGGAATATAAAGATACCTTGTCGTCTTTCATGGTTACTTATCCGTCAACACACGGCGTGTTTGAGTCATCCATCATCGAAATGTGCGAAATTATCCACCGTAACGGCGGACAGGTTTACATGGACGGCGCCAATATGAACGCCCAGGTGGGATTAACCAACCCGAAACGAATCGGGGCCGACGTTTGCCACCTCAACCTGCATAAAACATTTGCCATTCCACATGGCGGAGGTGGTCCGGGTGTAGGGCCAATCGCTGTGGCCGAACATCTGGTGGAATTTTTACCGTCTCATGCCGTGATGAATAACGGTCATATCGGGATTACAGCGGTCTCGGCAGCCCCCTGGGGAAGCGCATCCGTTTTGCCGATCACTTACGGGTACATTAAAATGCTGGGCGCCGACGGCTTAAAACGCGCCACTGAAATCGCCATCCTGAACGCTAACTACATCGCTGAATCGCTAAAAGAGACCTACGGAATTGTTTATACCGGCGAAAAAGGCAGGGTTGCTCACGAAATGATCCTGGAATGCCGTCATTTTAAAGCCGAATCGGGTATTACCGAGGCCGATATTGCCAAACGCCTGATGGATTATGGTTTTCATGCGCCAACCTTGTCGTTTCCGGTTCACGGAACATTAATGGTTGAGCCTACTGAAAGTGAAGCGAAAGAAGAACTGGATCGTTTTATTGAGGCCCTGAGTTCGATTTATCTGGAAATTCAGGACATTATCGCCGGGAAACTCGATAAGACGGATAACCCGCTTAAAAATGCTCCTCATACGGCCGAAACGGTTACATCGGATCGTTGGGAACATCCTTACAGCAGACAGCAAGCCGCTTTTCCGCTTGCGTGGTTAAAAGAAAATAAATTTTGGCCACCAGTAGGGCGTGTTGATGATGCTTTTGGCGACCGAAACCTGGTTTGTACCTGTGCTCCAACGGAGAGTTATCAATAAGTAGCGATTTTGTGATTGCCTTTTTGTAACTTTGGATAAGTTTTAGACAATATGATTACTTATCCGATTGCGAAAATTAACATTGGGTTGCAAATCACCGCGAAACGCCCGGATGGTTTCCACAACCTGGAAACCATCTTCTATCCGGTACAAATTCAGGATGCCCTGGAAGTTGTGCCGGCGGATGATTTTAAGTTTGATATAACCGGGCTGGCGTTGGAAGGTGATCCGATGGAAAACCTGGTGGTGAAGGCTTACGGCCTGTTGAAGGCCGATTATACGATTCCAAATGTTCATATTCATCTGCATAAGAATATTCCGACAGGGGCAGGATTAGGTGGCGGTTCGTCCGATGCTGCCGGTATGCTTGTTTTGTTGAATAACCTGTTTAATCTGGAAATACCGGAGGAAAAACTGATGAGCTATGCCTTGCAACTGGGTAGTGATTGTCCGTTTTTCATTCATGGAAAACCAGTTTATGCCACGGGACGAGGTGAGATTATGAACGACATCCGCTTAATGCTCAGGGAATATTTTCTGATTATCGTCAAACCTCCCGTTCATATTTCCACGGCCGAAGCCTATCAGAATATTGTTCCGCAAAGGCCTCGTCTTTCCTTAAAAGGATTAATTGGTTTTTCGGTAAACAAGTGGAAAGGGAACATCCTGAACCAGTTTGAACGCTATGTATTTCAGCTTCATCCCGAGGTAGGGCAGATCAAACAAAAATTGTATGATCAGGGAGCGGCCTTTGCGTTAATGTCGGGTAGCGGTTCTGCGGTTTACGGACTTTTCAGAACCGAGAAAAGGGGCATCGAAAGCCTTTTCCCGGATGATTATCAGGTATACCGGATACGCCTTTAAGATTTCCTTAAGATAAGTTTTACAAACTTTAACGGGTTTACTTGTAACGAATCTTGTTTTTATTAGTCTATACGATTGAAAACAATCAGAAACAAAAACAAGTAAGTCTTAAAGTTATGAAAACACATGTGAATCAAATTGCATTTATTCTGGCAATCGTGGTTGTTGGTTTAACCGGCATCAATGCGAAAGTGAATCCAAAAATCTTTATTCCCGAGCAGGAAGAAGAACTTAAAATTGAGGCATGGATGACCGAAGACGATTACTGGAAAAAAAAACAAAACGAAGCGATCTCTGAACCTGCTCCCGAGGTTGATCCGGAACTGGCCCTTGAAGCCTGGATGTGTGACGAAAGCTATTGGAAATAATGGTGCAGTCATTCTGACTATACAGGAAAAAAAAGGGGCCGATTAAGCCCCCTCTTTTTATACTGGAATAATTTCGATCATCAGAAATTTCTTCGGAACTTTATCCCCTGCTTTAACATTTACGGCGACAATTTTACCGTCAAACGGCATCTGCACCAGGTTGTGCATTTTCATCGCTTCCAGGATCAGTAGCGGATCGCCTGTTTTCACTTTATCGCCTGGTTTTACAAATACATCGATAATGGTACCCGGGATGAATGAATGCAGGTTGTTCTCATTTGGTTTTTCCCATTTGACACGGTTTCTGTATTTGTTCGTGTATTCCGTTTTATATACAGCGCTGTGTACAATAATGGTTTCTAATTTTTGTTCTTCTGCCATAACTGGTCTTTTCTGGTTTAAAATGGAGGAATTCCGTGTTTTTTTGCCGGGCCGGAGATGGATTTGTTCGCTGATACCTTCAGGGCATGAAGTAACATTTTTCGGGTATCTTCCGGCTCAATCACCTCGTCGATATATCCTTTTGCCGCAGCCACATACGGGTTGGCAAATTTGTCCTTGTATTCCTGGATCTTTTGTTGGCGCATGGCCTCCGGATCTTCTGCTTCCGCGATTTCTTTCCGGAATACAATATTTGCAGCGCCTTCGGGCCCCATAACTGCAATTTCGGCAGTTGGCCAGGCAAATACAAAGTCGGCGCGCAGGTGGCGCGAGTTCATGGCGATGTAACCACCGCCATAGGCTTTACGGATAATAACCGTGATTTTCGCAACTGTTGACTCGCTGTAGGCATACAGAATTTTGGCCCCGTGGCGGATAACCCCGGCATGTTCCTGGTCGACGCCGGGCAGATAGCCAGGCAAGTCCTCCAGGGTGATGATCGGGATGTTAAAGGCATCGCAATAGCGGATAAAACGAGCCGCTTTGTCGGAACTGTCGCAGTCGAGCACTCCGGCAAGTACTTTAGGCTGGTTGGCTACAAAACCGACCGTTTCACCATCCATACGTCCAAACCCAATAACGACGTTTGGCGCGAATAATTCCATAATTTCAAAGAAATCAGATTTATCCGTGATGGCTTTGATGATATCCCGGATGTCGTAAGGCATTTTCGGGTCGGACGGAACAATGTTTTCAATCTTTTTCTTGAAAGTTGGTTTTGCCGGTTCAATGGCTTTTGCTTTCTGTGCGTTGTTCCAGGGGATGTACGAAATCAATTGTTTGATTTGCTCAAAACATTCCTGTTCACTTTCAGCATAGAAATGGGCATTGCCGGTAAGTTCGGCATGTACTTTTGCTCCTCCCAGGTCTTCCATCGAAATTTCTTCACCCAACACCGTTTTGATGACACTCGGCCCGGTAATAAACATTTTTGAGATGTTATTGACCACAAAGACGAAGTCGGTGAGAGCAGGCGAATAAACGGCGCCACCTGCGCAAGGTCCGAGAATCACAGATATTTGCGGAATCACGCCTGAGGCAAGGGTATTGCGGAAAAAGATTTCGCCATAACCGGCCAGCGAGTTTACGCCTTCCTGGATACGCGCACCGCCCGAGTCGTTGATACCGATCAGGGGGACCCGCATTTTCAGGGCATGGTCCATAATTTTTGTGATTTTACGGGCATGCATCAATCCTAAAGAGCCACCGGCCACCGTAAAGTCTTGGGCAAAAATACACACAGGAGAACCGTAAATGGTTCCGGTACCAATGATTACACCGTCACCGTGCAATTTCATTTTGTCCATATCGAAATCGCGGGCAACATGTTCAACGAACATATCATATTCGTGAAAAGATCCCTTATCCAGGATGTTGACAATCCTTTCGCGAGCGGTGAGTTTCCCCATGGCGACTTGTTTCTCAATGGCTTTTTCTCCACCACCCTTGAGTACCTCATCTTTTCGTTTTCTGAGGTCCAGGATATTCCGTTTCAGCGACATAGTAAATAGTTTTTAAATAAATAAAATGCTCCGGATAACCGAAGTCTTGTCTTGTAAAGGTGTTATTTCAAGTAAGTTTTGCGGGGGTAAAATTATAATTTTTTCACACACAAATGTGTTTTATAAAACATTTCGGCTTTTGGATTAACTTTCCTGTGAATCTTTGGTTTTGAATAATTTTCCTTTGAGTTTGAATCTTTTGCTACCGGCTTGCCTGTTTGTAAAGGTAAGCCGCCAGACAACCGAAAATCAGGTTGGGAATCCAGGTGGCTATGGCCGGAGGAACGCTTCCTGACGCGGCAAAAACGGTGGATATCTGCATAAACATGATGTATGAAAAACTGATCAGGATGCCTAAACCCAGGTGAAGCCCCAGGCCTCCTTTTACTTTCCGCGAGGCCAGCGAGGCGCCGATCAGTGTCAGAATAAAAGCAGAGAACGGTCCCGACAGCCGTTTGTGTTTCTCAATTTCAAATTCAATGGAGTTGACACCGCGTAGTTTCATGTCGTTAATTTCTTTATTGAGCTTGGGCAATGTCATTGTTTCAACAATGTTTTTTACCATCCGGTAATCCTCCGGCAGCATGTTCAGGGTGGTGTCTTTTTTCACGCCGGAGGTGATGGTTTCCGTGTAACCGTCGATGTCGCGGATATAATAGTTGTTGATTTCCCATTTTTTATTCTCCCGGTCCCACTTGATGTAGTCTGCTGAGAGTTTCGATACCAGTTTCCCGTCCTCAAAACGTTCGATGGTAAACCGGTAGCCCACGTCGTTTGATGCATTGTAACTTTTCATGTAGATGAAAGTTCCGGGGGTTAACTGGCGGTGAATGTTTTGTTCGAGTCCTTTGTAGCTGGTCGATATGTAGGTGTTTCTGAATTCAACTCTTTTTTTATTGGCCGGCGGGATCACGTAGTTTCCCAGGACATAGGAGAAAACAGCAATAATAAATGCCGAAACCATGTATGGCCTGATAAAACGGTGAAAAGACACCCCGCTGCTGAGGATGGCGATAATCTCGGAGTTGTAAGCTAACTTGGAGGTAAAATAAATAACAGCAATAAAGGTGAAAAGCGCGCTGAATAAATTCGCAAAATAGGGAATGAAGTTCAGATAATAGTCAATAAAAATGACATTTAAGGGTGCATCTTTTGAAAGAAACTCGTCCAGGTTTTCTGAAATGTCAAAAACAATGGCAATACTGATAATCAAGGTAATCGCATAGAAGAAGGTTCCCAGGAACTTTCCGATAATGTAAATGTCGAGCGTCTTCAGTTTTGGCGTTTTCATAATTTACAGACGTTGGGCAAGTTTGATAACCATCTCTTCTTTCCAGCTTTTAAACCGATCGGCGAGAATTTCTTTTCGGGCTTCTTTTACCAGCCAGAGATAAAAGGCCAGGTTGTGTTGACTGGCAATTTGTGCGCCGAGCATTTCGTTCGAAATAACCAGATGACGCAGGAACGCTTTGGAATAGTGCCGGTCGACAAATGAAGTTCCGTCGGGATCGACCGGTGAAAAATCGTCGGCCCATTTTTTATTCCGGATGTTAATCATCCCCTGACTGGTGAATAACATGCCGTTTCTGCCGTTACGGGTCGGCATGACGCAGTCAAACAGATCCACGCCGCGGTCGATGGCTTCCAGCAGGTTGACAGGGGTGCCAACTCCCATTAAATAACGGGGTTTATTTTCGGGAAGGATCGGGTTTACAACTTCAATCATGGCATACATGTCGGCTTCCGGTTCCCCGACCGACAGGCCGCCAATTGCGTATCCGTCGCTGGGTATTGTGCACACGTGGCGGGCTGCTGCTTCCCGAAGATCGGGATAAACACCGCCTTGAACAATCGGGAATAACGATTGCTTGTACCCGTATAGGGGAGCGGTTTTTTCCATTTGGTTAACGCAACGTTCGAGCCAGCGTTGTGTCAGTTCCAATGATTTTTTTGCATAATCGTAAGCGGCGTCTCCGGGGGTACATTCGTCGAAAGCCATGATGATATCGGCCCCGATTTTACGCTGAACATCAATAACGCTTTCTGGCGTGAATAAATGGTACGAGCCATCGATATGTGATTGAAACCGGACTCCTTCTTCGGTTAGTTTGCGGATATCTCCTAACGAAAATACCTGGTACCCGCCGCTATCGGTTAATATGGGGCCATGCCAGCCGTTGAATTTGTGCAAACCGCCCGCTTGTTCAATGATATCGGTTCCCGGGCGTAAATACAGGTGATAGGTATTTCCAAGGATAATTTGCGCTCCAATATCTTCTTTCAGGTCTTTTACATGAATTCCTTTTACCGAACCGGCAGTGCCAACCGGCATGAAAATCGGAGTTTCAATTGTCCCGTGATCCGTTTCCAAAATTCCTGCCCGCGCTTTTGAATTAACTGCCTGATGCTTAAGTGTAAAATGCATGTTTGTTTTTTTGAGTGGTCAAAGATAGCTATAAAAGTTTTATCACTGGAAAATCCCGTATTTTGGTCGCTGTTAATTTTAATTAAAAATGGCGATAAGAAGTCGTTTGGATTGTTAAATTTGCTCACAAAATAAGACCATGACCCCAAACCCGTTTGATCAACTTTTCCTGCAATGGACCGGATATATTTTATTGTTTGCAGGATTTGTCCTTCTGTTAATTTTCCAGTTTGGCTTTTATTTCAGACTTCTTTTCATAAAGAAAATCAAAGAGAACAGCCCGGAGCGCCCAATCAGTATCCTGATGAGCGTCCGAAACAACGAAGAGCGTATTGGTACGCTTTTGACGAAACTGCTAAGCCTGGATTATCAGGATTATGAAGTGGTGGTGATTGACGATTTTTCGGAAGACGAAACCCTGTCGGTGATCGGCGCTTTGGCCCGGCAATACCCCAAATTGAAATTCAGTTCGCTTAACCAGGAGATCCGGTTTTCCGAAAAAATTGCGATCAACCTTGCCCTTAAAGCGGCCAAATCGCCCTGGTTGGTTTTTATTTATCCCGAAACCGAAGTGATTGATCCGAAATATTTGCGTAAACTGAATGATTACCTGGGTGATGAACAGGCGATTGTTTTAAATTATGTCGGCTATTTTCCCCAACGAAAATTCTACAATACGATTTGCCGGGTCGAACGGTTTTACACCTTTATGGCCTCAGCAGCCTACTCGTTAGCCGGATTACCTTTGTTTTATCACCAGTCGAATGTTTTATTCAACAAACAAATTTATTTTAGGTTGGATGGTTTTAAAGGCAAAATGAACGAGCATTACGCGAATCTGGAGCTGATTTATAACGGATCGTCCGGGAAAAAAATCTTCGTGTCGGTTGATCCGGAAACCCGGTTGCAGGAACGAGCGGATGTCAGAAGATCTGACTTTGCCGAATTGGTTCAGAAACGGATTTTAATCTGGCTCCATTTGAATTGGTCAAAGAAACTGCTTTTGTTTGCGGAAGAGTTGGCTAAAGTGTTGTTTTTTACTGGATTGGTGTGGGTAGTGGCCGGTAATATTCAGGACTGGTGGGTGTATTCAATTCCGGTCCTGACCGTGATTGTGATTCACTGGATATTGATTAAAACTATGTTGAATCTTTTGAATGAACGGAAAATCTTTTTATCTTCGTTAATGTACGTTTTTATTAAACCCGTTTTGAATCTGTATCACGGGGCATTAATTTACATCAAGCTGCAACGAAATAAATGGAATTAAATCCGAATTTATCAGATAAAGCCCAACAAGATTATGCTTTGGTTGAAGCCGCCTTACAGGGCGAAGAGAAAGCCTTTGCAAAATTGCTCAGCAAATATAAAGATGCCATTTATTACATGTTGCTGAAAATGGTCAACAACAAGAGCGATGCCGAAGACCTGACCATTGAGGCCTTTGGGAAAGCATTTAAAAACCTGCATCAATACTCGCCAAATTACGCGTTTAGCACCTGGTTATTCAAAATTGCTTCAAATAATTGCATCGATTTCTTACGAAAAAGAAAAGGAATCCTGGTGTCTATCGAAACAACGCAGGAGAACAATGAAAACGATCCTCCGGTCAAATTGAAATCAGTCGATCCCGATCCGGAACAAAAACTGATTCGGATACAAAAGGCCATTTTGCTGCGCCGGATTGTTCACCGGCTGAAGCCCCGCTACCGGACCCTGGTGGAATTACGGTATTTTCGCGAGTATTCGTACGAAGAAATCGCGAAAGAACTAAGTTTGCCGCTCGGAACAGTAAAAGCACAGCTTTTCAGGGCCCGTGAAATGTTGTTTAAGATGATTGAATCAACAGAGATTGATGATCAGGAGGATTGACGATCTGCCGTAAAACAGCAATACGGTTTTTACTTGAAACATTGAAACAGTTCGGTATCGCTTCTTTTTACGTCAACAAGATAGATCATGCAAATCATTAAAAAATACTTCCCGGAGATAAATGATACCCAGGCAGGGCAATTTGGTGCCATGGGCAGTCTTTATAAAGATTGGAACGAAAAAATCAATGTCATTTCCCGGAAGGATATTGATTTTTTATACGAACGGCACATCCTGCATTCTCTTGGTATTGCCAGGGTGATTCAGTTCGCACCCGGAACCAGGGTAATGGATGTGGGCACCGGCGGAGGTTTTCCCGGAATTCCGCTGGCCATCCTGTTTCCCGAGACAGAGTTTCTCCTGGTAGATGCAATTGCAAAAAAAATCAATGTTGTTGAGGCCGTTGCACATAGTTTGGGATTAAAAAATGTGTCTGCACAGCAAAACCGGGCTGAAAACGTGCCGGGCCAGTTCGATTTTATTGTCAGCCGGGCGGTAACCGCATTTCCGAAATTTGTTTCACTCGTCAGGAATAAAGTAAGTGCCGAACAAAAAAACAAGCTGGAGAATGGTATCCTTTATTTGAAGGGAGGAGATTTTGACGATGAGCTGGAACCCTTTAAAAACGGGGCAACGGTAGTTCGAATGAGCGATTTTTTTGAAGAGGAATTTTTTGAAACAAAAAAGCTGATTCATCTTCCGTTGAAAAATAGCCGAAAATAAACCGTAATGTTTTGGAGGAAATAAAAAAAGATATATTTTTGCAGTCCGAATTGACCGGAGTGTATTCTAAAAAAAATATTTACCAATGAAAAGGACATTTCAACCATCGAACAGAAAACGCAGAAACAAACACGGTTTCCGTGAAAGAATGTCTACTGTAGGCGGCCGTTTGGTTTTAAAATCACGTCGGGCCAAAGGTAGAAAGAAATTGACTGTTTCTGACGAACCAAGACATAAACGTTAGGAAATCCGCTACGTAGTTAAAACATAGAAAGGTAAAGAATTACGATTCTTTACCTTTTTGTGTGTTTTGATGTTGTCATTTTATCTTCCGGGGCCCGGTTTGATTTTTTGAAGCAAAGACAGCTTTCCGATACTAATTTTTAAGCTATTTTTGTTTTCTGTTAAAAATCAATTTGCTTTCATTATGAGTTTCAAAGCGTATTTTACCAGCAAAGTATTTCTGACGAATTTGTTGATCATGGTTGGTGTCACGGTGGTGTTGATCCTGGTGACCATGTTTGCCATCCGCGTTTACACCAAACACGGTGAGACCCTTGCGGTTCCTAATCTTACGGGAATGGATATGGATCGGGTGGAAATTATGCTGAGGGAAAAGAACTTAACCTGGGAGATCGTCGATTCGTTATACACGGGCGAGGCTGAACCTGGTTCCGTGATTGATCAGTTTCCACTTTCCGGCTTTTTAGTAAAAGAGGGCAGGACAATCTTCCTGACCATCTGTGCCAGAGATCCAGAGCAGGTAAATATGCCTAAGCTGACCGATATTTCATTGCGGCAGGCATTAAACATCATGCACAATAACGGGTTAAATGTGGGTGAGGTGAAATATGTTCCTTCCGAATATCCGAACCTGGTGCTGACACAAAAGATAAATGGTCTGGAAATATCGGACGGAACACTGGTGAATAAAGGATCGATGATTGATCTGGTTGTCGGTCAGTCTTCCTCCGGAAGAAAGACAATGGTTCCCAACCTGATTGGCGTTTCCATGGAACAGGCCCGGAGCGAGATTAATGTCATGTTCCTGAATGTAGGCGCCGTGATATTTGATGAATCGGTTTTGACGGCACTGGATTCAGCGAATGCAAAGGTCTGGCAGCAACGCCCCGAAGCGGTGATGGATGAAGAAATTGATTTGGGGACCTCCATCGATTTATGGCTGACCTTGGATCCGGATAAATTACCCGCCGAAACGGAAGGAAATGACTTTTTTTGATGATAGACGAAATAGACGATATTTTTGACGAGCAGGACGAACCCGAAGAGGGTGGTCTGTTCGAGCACTATAAACTGACCGTTGACCAGGGACAATCGCAATTGCGTGTGGATAAATACCTGGTCAACAGGGTGGAGAATGCTTCGAGAAGCCGTATCCAGGCCGCCGCCGATGCCGGAAATATCCTGGTGAACGGCGTCGCAGTCAAATCAAATTATAAAGTAAAACCGGGCGACGAAGTGGCCATTGTGATGGACTTTCCACGCCGCGAATTGCAGATTATCCCGGAAGAAATGCCGCTTGATCTGGTATATGAAGACGATCAGCTGATCGTGATCAATAAGCCTGCCGGACTGGTTGTTCACCCCGGACACGGAAATTACACGGGAACACTGGTCAACGGGCTGGCCTGGTACTTCAGGGATCTGCCCTTGTTTAACAGCAGCGATCCGAGACCGGGACTGGTGCACCGGATCGATAAAAATACCTCAGGATTGATGGTTGTTGCCAAAACCGAGCTTGCCAAAACCAAACTGTCCCTGCAGTTTTTTGAAAAAACGACTAAACGCCAGTACATTGCTTTGGTTTGGGGACGCCTTAAAGAACCGGAGGGCACCATTGAAGGACATATCGGGCGGAGCATGAAAGACCGGCAGGTGTTCACGGTTTATGAGGACGGTGAACATGGCAAAAACGCTGTCACCCATTATAAATTATTGGAAGAGCTGGGCTATGTCAGCCTGGTTCAATGCCAGCTGGAGACTGGCCGTACCCACCAGATTCGCGTACATATGAAACACATTGGTCATCCGCTTTTTAATGATGAAACCTACGGCGGAGATCAAATTTTGTGGGGAACAACCTTCGCGAAATACCGGCAATTTGTTCAGAATTGCTTCAATAAATTGCCGCGCCAGGCCCTTCATGCCAAAACCCTGGGCTTTGTGCATCCGGTCACGGGCGAAGAAATGTTATTTGACTCGGAACTGGCGGCCGACATGAATGAGGTTGTTTCGCGATGGCGGGATTACATTGCAAACCGGAATATTTAAAGTAACTCGAACATGAAGAAGAACATTGCCGTGGTCTACGGGGGCGACTCATCCGAATATGTTGTTTCCGTACAGAGTGGGAAGAATGTATTTCAATCGATTGATCAGGAGATCTTTCAGCCCTGGCTGGTTGAAATGAAAAACCTGGATTGGAAGGTGATGAAGGGTGATCAGAAGATTGCCGATGTGGATAAAGCAGACTTTAGCTTTATGCTGGATGGCCGGAAAATCAAATTTGATTATGCGTATATCATCATTCACGGGACCCCGGGCGAAGATGGCATTCTCCAGGGGTATTTTGATCTGTTGAATGTTCCGTATTCTTCTTGCGGCGTACATGCCTCGTCACTGACATTCAACAAGTATTTTTGCAGCAATTATCTCCGGAATTTCGAAATTCCCATGGCCAAATCGGTTCGCTTAATGAAGGATAGTCAGGTAGATACCGAAAAGTTGATTGAGCAACTGGATTTGCCCGTTTTTGTTAAGCCAAATGCCGGCGGTTCAAGTTTTGGCGTCACAAAAGTAAAAGACAAAGCAAATCTGATTGAGGCGATTGAAAAAGCCTGGATCGAAAGCGATGAGGCTCTGGTTGAAGAGTTTATCGAAGGCACCGAGTTTACCTGCGGCCTGGTGAAACTAAAAGACCAGCGCTTTGTTTTCCCGGTTACCGAAGTCATACCCAAAAACGAATTCTTTGATTTTGAGGCGAAATACACCAAGGGCATGACCGACGAAATTACCCCTGCCCGGATCTCCCCCGAACTGACTCACAAATGCCAGCAATTAGCGTCTGAAATCTACGATTTATGTAATTGTAAAGGCATTGTGCGGGTTGATTTTATCCTGAAGAACGGCGTGTTTTACTTTCTCGAAGTGAATACCACCCCGGGAATGACCGCGACCAGTTTTATTCCCCAACAAATTGCCGCAATGGGCAAAAACTTACAGGAGATGTTAACACTGATCATCCGGGATGGCTTGAAGTAACATCTTGCAGATTATACTAAAATGGCCGTTCTGCCCTGTCAGTGAGGGTGTTGTTGTTTTGCTTTCTTGTTAACAAGCGGCGTGTGGAATGTGTACAGACGGCTGTTGATAACGATTTTGTTCGGTTGACTCAGCAGTTTGCCTGTATGAAATAAATTTCTCTTAAGATAGCTGTTTCCTGATTGCTGATCACAGGCGCACAAATGGCCCGTCGATGCATTGTTCATAAGTATCCGTGAATAAAATGCGGAACGGGGGTGCAATGTTTTGTATTTTTATAACTTTAGAATCCTTTTCCTATAAATTTTGGGGATTAGAAACAAATTGACAATCAACCACAACAGATTATTCGACTATGGCAGGAGAGCGGAAGAACACCAAACCAACTTCAACTTCAACAATTGAACAGATTAATGCACAGTACGGTAAACTGCCACCTCAGGCGATCGATGTTGAAGAAGCCGTTTTAGGCGCTTTGATGCTGGAACGTGATGCCTATGTAACGGTTGCCGATATTATTGATACACACAGTTTTTACAAAGAAGAGCACCGGAAGATTTTTGAAGCAATCAAATACCTGTCAACCCATGAAAAACCGGTTGATTTGCTGATGGTTACCCAGGAGTTGAAAAACCGGAATGAATTGGATGTCGTTGGCGGCCCGTTATACATCACCCAGTTAACCAGCCGGGTGGCGTCTGCTGCACATATTGAGTTTCATGCACGGATAATTGCTCAAAAATACATTCAGCGCGAGTTAATCCGTGTTTCATCCGAAATTCAGACCAAGGCTTATGATGCCAACATGGATGTGGATGACTTGATTGATTTTTCCGAAACCGCTTTATTTAAAGTGGCCGAAGGGAATATCAAAAAAGAAACGATGCCGATTAAACCCATCCTGAAAGAAGCTGCCATGCTGATAGAACAGGCATCACGCAGAGACGACGGACTGAGTGGAGTGCCGAGCGGATTTACTGGGCTCGACCGCATGACTTCCGGCTGGCAGAAAACCGACCTGGTGATTATCGCCGCCCGCCCGGCGATGGGAAAAACAGCATTTGTCCTTTCCATGGCCCGAAACATGGCCGTTGAACACAAAAAACCAGTGGCCGTATTTTCGCTCGAGATGTCGTCGGTGCAGTTGGTAAACCGGTTGATTGCCGCTGAAACCGAGCTGGGATCCGAAAAAATTAAAAACGGTCGTTTGGCCGATTGGGAATGGGAACATTTTAACCGCAAACTGAATGTGCTGGAAGAAGCGCCTATGTTTATTGACGATACGCCTGCCCTGTCGATCTTCGAATTTCGGGCCAAGTGCCGCCGTTTGAAGATGCAACATGATGTTGCGGTGGTGATTGTCGACTACCTGCAGCTGATGACTGCCGGCGGTGACGGGCGTGGAAACAGGGAGCAGGAGGTCAGTATGATCTCGCGTTCACTGAAAGCAATCGCAAAAGAACTGAATATTCCGATTCTGGCCTTGTCGCAGTTAAACCGATCGGTAGAGTCGCGTGAAGGCAAGCGTCCTCAGTTGTCCGACCTTCGGGAATCCGGGGCCATTGAGCAGGATGCCGACCTGGTGTTGTTTATTCACCGTCCTGAGTATTATGGTATTACCGAGGATGAGAACGGAAATTCCTTGTTGGGTGTCGCTGAAATTATTGTGGCCAAACACCGTAACGGTTCCGTGGGAGATGTGCAGTTGGCATTCAAAAAACAACAGGTTAAATTCTGCGATCTCGAAAGTGCGATCCCGGAAGAAATTGGCGGAGGTTTTGTCGGGCAAACATTCAGCTCAAAAATGAATGAAGACAGGCAAATGCCTGCTATGCCAGCCAATACCAGGTTCGAAACAGAAAAATCGGGTTCATATGGACGACCTGACTCCGATATTGTCCCGTTTTAAGATTGGCCGGATATTGGCGCTTGTCCTGTTGCTTTCGGTTTTAGCGGGGAAACAGGCAAATGCGATATACCTGCTGATCCCGATGGACGACCAGCAGCGTAACCACCTGAAAGCATACGGGATAGCCTACTGGACACTTGAAAAAGCGATCGAGGTAAAATGGTTACTGAATTACCGTGGCGGAAGTTTTCTGATTCCCCATGCCGCTGAAATTGAAAATGAATGCCTGGTACGTGGAGTTTCTGTTGAAAAACTGGCAGATGTGCAGGCCAATCTGTTGTTGACTGAAATTTCCAGACCCGAAGTTAACCAGGATGCGGTAAGTATGCAGAAAGCGCCGAAAATAGCCGTTTATACCCCGCTCAACAAGCAACCGTGGGACGATGCGGTTACGCTGGTGCTCACCTATGCCGAAATCAGCTATGATAAGATCTATGACGAAGAAATCCTGAACGGGAAGTTAAAGGAATACGACTGGCTGCACCTGCATCACGAGGATTTTACCGGACAGTTTGGTAAATTTTTCCGCAACTATCAAAATATGCCCTGGTACCAGGAAGAAGTCGGGATTAATAAGGAACTGGCACGAAACCTGGGCTTCCTGAAAGTTTCGGAAATGAAACTGGCGGTCAGCAAGGAGATTAAAAAGTATGTGTCGGCGGGAGGCTTCTTATTTGCCATGTGTGCTGCTACCGATACTTATGACATCGCGATGGCGGCTGATGGGATCGATATTTGTGAATCGATGTTTGACGGCGATCCGGCTGACCCCGATATGAATAATAAACTGGATTATGACCAAACCCTGGCATTTAAAAATTTCACCATTGAAACGAATCCGTTTGTTTACGAGTTTTCGGATATTGATGTCACCGAAAAACGGAATGTTCCTCCAACCCAGGATTTTTTTACGCTTTTTGATTTCTCAGCGAAATGGGACCCGGTACCCACCATGCTGACACAGAACCACAGCCGGATCATTAAGGGATTTATGGGGCAAACCACTGCTTTTCACAGCCATTTGGTCAAAGCGAATGTCCTGGTGATGGGTGAAAACAAAGCAGCCGGAGAGGCGCGTTATATTCATGGTGAAACCGGCAAAGGTTTTTGGACATTCTATGGCGGACACGATCCGGAAGATTATCGGCATTTGGTCGGCGATCCGCCGACTGATCTGAACCTGTATCCCAATTCTCCCGGTTACCGGTTAATTTTGAATAATGTTTTGTTTCCTGCGGCCAAAAAGAAGAAACAGAAAACCTGAAAACAGGCGGCCTGTACATTCATAATTTCTTAGTCAATAAGGCCCGGTTGTTTCCGGTATAGCCCTGTTGAAGGTATAAGTGGTTTGCTTTTTCGTTGTGGTTTTCCACTTCCAGGTGAATAGCGTGGATACCGAGCTCAGATGACTCCCGCTCAATGAACTTCATTGCTTTTTTCCCTATTCCTTTGTTCCGGTATTCCTCTTTGATGAAAAGCTCGTCGATGAATGCGTCACGTCCGTGGTACTCAAAACTAAAGCCAAAAGTTAACACAATATATCCGATTGGCTGATTATGCAGGCAAATCATCCAAAGCCGTCCCAATCGGCTGTCGGTGAGGAACGTTTTCAGATTTTTCTCGCTGACCGACTTGTCAAATTTATAATGATCAATTGAATAGAATGTCTCCATCATATGAAGTATTTCCGGGAAATCATCTTTTTCGGGTATTCTAAAATCAATTTTCATTTTTTTCCAATTTTCAGTTTAACACGTGAGTGAATACAAGATTACCGGTTTGTAAATCCGGCCTGAATGGATTGAACAGAATTTGTTCTGAGATACATCGGGTAGAAACGATTCACCTGGCTGATATTTTGGGTTTTTATACGGAGTAATCCTGAAAATGTGCACCTGTGAAAAAGTAATGTTTCCTGGCTGTGAGCAGTAATAAATTCCGATTTCCGTATTTTTTTGTGGATAAAGGAAAAATCCGGGAAAACCATAGGTATTCTAAAGGATTTGTAATCAATTAGATATGGGTTTCATTTTCGGCGAATGCAGAAAAAATAAGCAGTGTAGAAAAAATAATCAAATACTATAAAAAACAGAAGGACAGTGAGTTGACGTAATTTTAAATGAAAAGTGATGAAAAATACAACACTCTAAGGTGTTTATATTAATAACAAACATTCTTTTAATATGCTAATATACAGGATGTAAGGCATGTCTTATTTTACTGGCACTGTAATTGGATTGTCAATGACCGGATAGCTGGAATAATGAATCAGCGATCCGGGAGAGAATGATAAAAAACCAATTTAATATCCATATCATGAAAACCATGCTGTTCTTTTTCATCAAACTATTATTCTTGTTATACGGCGTTGCCGCTTTGGCTAATACCGCAAATGAGAACAAGGCAGGAGATCAGGTACAAAACACCAGTGTAAATACCTTGGAAATTGTCAGCACTCCTGAGCTATTTGATCTTACATCCGGCTGGATGACAGAATTTGGCAAAGAATTTCCTGATCTGAACCTTGACCTAATTCCGATGGGTTCTGAGCAGCCGGGTACGGATCCTCTGTATTTTATGACCAATGGCGAAATGCTGTCTGATTCTTCCGCCTGGAAAATGGTAGTCGGCCGCGATGTGGTTGTGGCGGTTATTCATTCGGAGAATCCATGGATTGAGGTCATATACAACCAGGGACTTACGGTTGACAAATTTACGCAACTGTTTGCCGAAGAGGCGAACTGGGGGAAAATATTGGAAGGGACCGGGAATGCTCCTTTGCGATGTTACCTGGTGGACAATTATACGGTAAAAGCAAAGGTTGCTGATCTTGCAAAATTAGATGAATCAGCCATCGTTGGCATGAACATGGCATCGGGGAAAGAACTGATTGCCGCGTTACAAAAGGATCAGTTCGCGATCGGCTTTTGCAGGCTCGCTGACCTGATCGTTCCGGGAACAAACGCCTTTGCAGACAACATCCGTATCCTGCCGTTTGATAAAAACCGGAACGGACGCGTGGATAGTTTTGAAAATATCTACGAAAATCCCGAAGAGTTTACCCGCGGGGTCTGGATCGGGAAGTATCCGGCTGTCTTGTGCGAAAATATTTATGCCCTGTCGTCTGAAAAACCGACCGGCCGGGCTGCTCTGGAATTCCTGGCCTGGATTATGGGTAGCGGACAGGAATTGATAAGCATGTACGGATACAGCGATCTTTCGGGCAGGGAGCTTGATGCCAATTTGCTTGCCCTCGCCGATCCGATGGTGTTGACGGATGCGAAGGGCGAAGATGGAATGGCCGCTGGCTGGATGCTGGCCGTGGGGGCACTGGTCCTGGTAGTCCTGATTGTTGTACTGGTTGCCTACAGCCACAGAAAACGATCGGCAATTTCGTATGAAAAAATCAGAATCACACCGGCGCTGAATGAGAATTCGGTACATGCTCCTAAAGGTTTGTATTACGATAAAAGCCACACCTGGGCGTTTATGGAACCGGACGGCCTGGTAAAAATCGGTCTGGATGATTTCATGCAACATGTTACAGGTAAAATCACCCGTGTAAAACTGAAAGAGCCGGACGAGAAGGTACGAAAAGGTGAAAAAATTCTGACCATCATCCGCGACGGAAAACAATTGGAAATTTACTCTCCTGTTTCAGGAATCATCAGAATGAAAAATGAGATCTTGCTTGATGAGGCATCATTGATCAACGTTTCTCCCTATACTGTTGGCTGGGTATATTTGATCGAACCGAGCAACTGGCTGCGTGAAACCCAATTTATGTTCATGGTGGATCAATATAAAGAATGGCTGGAAGATGAATTCATCAGGCTAAAAGATTTCTTTGCCAGGTCGGTCCGGTCGAATACCGAAGTGTATGAACATGTTGTTCTGCAAGACGGAGGAGAGTTGACAGATCATGTCCTGTCTGATCTCGGGCCGGCAGTTTGGGAAGATTTCCAGACACATTTTATCGACACTTCCAAATAGGGCTGATTACGTTTAATTCTGTTTTTACCTACATAAAACCAACCTTATGAGTATCGATCGACGAAACTTCTTTAAAACCATCGGTATTGCCGGAATGACAATTATCGGGGTAAATGCTTCCGCTTCATCTGCTTCGGGAGACGAAGAACCCGAGTTTCACGGGATCTTGTACGACAGCAATATTTGCATCGGGTGCAGGGCCTGCGAAAATGCCTGCGCCAAAGCGCATGGCCTGCCGCAGCCGGAAGATGAACTGAAAGCGGGTGTATTGCGGAAGACAAGCGAAAAGCAACGTTGTGTGATCAACAGTTTTAATACATCCGAAGGCGAAATCTATGCCCGGAAGCAATGTATGCACTGCAACGAACCGGCCTGCGCCGCAGCTTGTCTGACACAGGCCATGTATAAAACAAAAGAGGGGCCGGTTATCTGGAGGGAAGAAAAGTGTATGGGCTGCCGGTATTGTATGATTTCCTGCCCGTTTGATGTGCCGAAGTTTGATTATCACTCAGCAAATCCGAAGATCCAGAAATGCGATATGTGTTACGACCGGATTATTCAGGGAGAGCTTCCGGTGTGTGTGGAAACCTGCGGAGATGCCTTGTTCTTCGGTACCCGGCGGGAACTGATTGCTGAGGCGCGGCGACGGATTGCCGAAACGCCGGAACTCTATATCGATCAGATTTACGGAGAACAGGTTGCCGGCGGAACCGGTTATCTGTATCTGTCTCCTGTCCCTTATCATGAACTGGGTTTTAACGAACAGCTTCAAAATTCGTCGTATCCGGCGTTGACAAAGGGATTTCTCTACAGCGTGCCTGCTGTTTTTGTATTGGTGCCTTCCTTGCTGTTAGGTATTCATGAAGCGACCAAAAATAAATCATCTAAACACGAAGATTATGACTAGCCCGGTATATCCTGTTACAAAAGATCATGACGGACAATCCGTTTGGCGCTTTCTGTGGCGCGAGTTAAAACCCAAAGGGAAATGGCTTACACCTTTCAATATCATCTCCATCCCGGTCATTTTTGCAGGGCTGGTTCTGATTGTGATCCGTTTTTCGCAAGGGCTTGGGGCCGTCTCGAATATTAACCAGGAGATCCCCTGGGGTTTATGGAAGGGCTTCAACGTAGTTACCGGCGTGGCTTTTGCCGGCGGGGCCTACGTATTAACCTTCATGGTATACATCCTGAAAGTAGAGAAGTACCATTCCATCATTCGGGTAACGGTGCTAAATGGGTTCCTGGCGTACTTGTTTTATGCCGGCGCGCTTGTTCTCGATCTGGGGAAACCATGGAATATCTTCAACCCGATTATTGGCAACAGTTTTGGCGCCAGTTCTGTCTTGTTTCTGGTTGCCTGGCATTTCTTACTTTATATTATTGCCCAATTCATTGAGTTTTCGCCAACTGTTGCGGAATGGCTCGGAACACGGCGGATTCATAAAATTCTGTCGGGACTGACGCTTGGCGCAGTGATATTCGGGATTACCCTGTCTACCTTACACCAATCGGGTCTGGGAGCCCTTTTCCTGATGGCCAAAGAGAAAATACACCCCTTGTGGTATTCCGAATTTATTCCTTTGCTGTTCCTGGTGTCCAGTGTTTTTGCCGGCCTTTCGATGGTTATTTTTGAAGGTTCGGTTAGCCGGCGGGTATTTTTCAACCAGATAAGCGAGAAAAACCGCAAAGCCGGAAAAGGGATTGTTCGTAGTTTGTCACGAATCTGTGCTTTCAGTATGTTTGCTTACCTGTTTCTGCAGTTGCTGGTTTTTATTCACGGGCAACACTGGAACCTGCTAAACACGCCAATGGGGTATTGGTTTTTGCTGGAGATGCTGGGATTTGTACTCGTCCCGATGATCTTGTTCTTTTACAGTTACCGGACATCCAATATCACCCTGATACGCGTAGCAGCTTTGCTTACCATTGCCGGCATCATCCTGAACCGGCTGAATGTTTCGATCATTGCGTTCCGCTGGGATGCAGCCACACACTATGTGCCGTCATGGATGGAAATTGTGGTAAGCATGATGATCATATTCGTGCAGATCTGGATTTTCAGATGGGTTATTAACCGGATGCCGGTTTTGAGAGATTCGCCTGACTGGGCAAAAGAAGAGCATGTATAACCAGCTGTTACGAAGGTAACGGCGCAATATCATATACCATGGACGGATTTACATATCATAATATCTTTGAAACGAAAGGGATAGAGTACCTGGTGGTTATCCTGTTTCTGATCGTGCTGGTTCCTTTCTGGGGATTATTGAATAAAAAACTGACAATCAAACAGGTTCAAAAATCACTGGGCGTTATTACAGCCAACTCGTTGCGAATTCCCCAGGGATTGTTTTTCAGTAAGTTTCATACCTGGGTACACCTCGAGCAAACCGGTATTTCAAGGCTGGGACTCGATGACCTGCTGTTGCATTTCACCGGTAAGGTGAGGCTTACACCGCTTAAACGTGAAGGTGAGCGTATTGAAAAAGGCGAAATGATTGCGAGGATCGATCACGAAGGGAAATCGCTTCCTGTTTTCTCTCCTGTTTCGGGCGAAATCGCTGGTATAAACCATCGCCTGCACGATCAACCCGAATTACTAAATACCGATCCTTACAGCGAAGGGTGGATGTATCAAATTAAACCTTCCAACTGGTTTGCCGATACCAGTGTGTGTTTTCTGGCAGAAGACGCCACCCAATGGGCGATCCGGGAGTTGGAGCGGTTTAAAGACTTTATTGCCGTTTCGGTGGTAAAGCATACGCCGGCTTCCGGGCAGGTGGTTTTGCAGGATGGCGGCGAGTTGATCGAAGAGCCCCTGGCCGGCCTTCCCGATGAAGTGTGGAAGGATTTCCAGGATCATTTTTTAGCTGAACCGATCAACAGGGAATGAACAGGAACTGATTTTACACGGCTTAAGCTGTACAAAACAACAATTGTATTACCGGGTTTGAAATTTTGAACTTAACTTAGCAAAGTCAGAACCCTTAACCCTTAAACCATGCCCGGAGCAAAAAAAAATAAAACAAAAAGCAGTCTTGGAAGTCCAATCCTGAGCGGATATGTGAAATTCAGATCGTCGATCTATGGGCGGGTGGTTTTTACCATCACCATTTCTTTGTTTTTCCTGTTCCTGGCTTTCGGTGTCATTTTTCGTTCGGTCAACGAGGAATACATGAAATCGGTGATCAGCGAAAATGGCAACAATATTGGTTTTTTGGTCGAAAGCGCTTTGTATCATTCCATGCTTGAAAACGATCAGGCCTCGCTTCAGCGGACACTCGACCTGATTAATTCGATGGAGGGCATCAGCGATGTAAATATGTATGACCACAACAACAACCTGGTTTATACCTCAATCACAAAGGAAACGATTGACAGGAGCGATCCCGATTGTATCAGTTGCCACACAAACTTTGAAGCAATGTTTTCGGTGAACGAGAAATCGTACCGGATTATCGACGAGAACAGCGGTTGCGTGATGAGCCAGAATGAAACCAACAACAGGCACCTGCTGATAAAATCGCCTATCCTAAACAATCCTTCCTGTTATACCACCGAGTGTCATGCTCACAGTCCCAACGATGAAGTGCTGGGATCGCTGATAATTAAAATGCCGCTCGAAGGGCTTGATACTGCTCTTGAAAAATCAACGGCCGATTATTTTCTGCTGGCCGCCTTAATGACGGTACTGATGATCGTTTTTTTGATCTTTTTTACAAATAAGAAGATTAAACAACCGCTGAATGAGATCATTAAAGCGAGCGAGGCGGTGGCTAAAGGCGATAAAACAACCCGCCTGGAGATAAAACCGCACCAGCTTTCCGACATGCGCATGGTCTCGTATGCGTTCAATGAAATGCTTGATAATTTGCATTCGGCCACGGTCGAACTGCAAAACTGGTCGCAGCAACTGGAGTATAAAGTGCAGAAAAAATCGGAAGAATTGGGTCAGGCACACAACGAACTGGTTAATATTGAGCGGATCGCTTCGCTGGGAAAATTGTCGCTATCGGTAGCGCACGAAATTAATAATCCCCTGTCGGGAATACTGGTTTACACGAAGCTGGTACATAAACAGCTGAGCAGCCAGGAACTGGACGAGACTAAAGTAAATATTATGCTGAAGCACCTGAAGCTGATCGAAAGCGAGACCAAACGCTGCGGAAACATTGTGAAAGGCTTGCTCGATTTTTCGAGAAAAGACCAGGAGGGCCTTGAGGCCCGCCACTTACACGAAATCCTGTCCGATACCTTCGAATTGATGGTTCATCCGATGAAAATCGCCAACATTCATTTCTGGTCCGATTTTAAGGCGAAACAGGACCTGATCAATTGCAGCCCAAACCAAATCAAGCAGGCTTGTATGGCTGTTCTGGTGAATGCGTCGGAGGCTGTTGCCGAAAACGGTGAAGTGCTGATCCGGACGATGAATCCGGATGAGGATCATGTTCGGATTGAGGTGGTTGATAATGGCGTCGGAATTTCAGAAGAAGATATTCCCCATGTGTTTGAACCCTTCTTCTCCACCAAAGAGAAAGCCAGTGGTATTGGCCTTGGTTTGTCGATTGTTCATGGAATCGTTCAGAGCCATAAGGGAAAAATCGGCGTAACATCAGAACGCGGAAAAGAAACGATAATAGCGATAACACTACCATTAATAAAGACTTAAGGAGAATTCATTATGGCAAAAAAAATCTCGATATTGATCGTTGATGATGAAGAATCGGTTAGAGACTCCTTGTTCAACTGGTTTGTTGAAGACGGATATCAGGTGGAGTGTGCAGAAGATGCAAAAAAAGCTTTATCCATTCTGGAGTCTGAAAATTATGATATTGTATTGGCTGATATTAAGATGCCGGGTATGGATGGGCTGGAAATGCTCAAACGCATCAAGGCATTGAAAAAAGACGCCATTGTCATCATGATGACGGCATTTGCCACGGTTGGCACAGCCGTTCAGGCGCTGAAAGACGGCGCTTTCGACTATGTGACTAAACCTTTCGACCCGGATGATCTCTCGCACCTGATCCGGAATGCTTCCAAACAAATTGTTCTGATGGAAGAAAATGAAATTTTGAAAGAGAAAGTCGTTTCCCTCGATAATGTGGAAGACCTGATCGGGAATAGTGAAGGCATGAAGCGGGTTCTGCGCGAAATTGAAAGTGTGGCGCAATCCAATGCTTCCGTGATTATTACCGGTGAAAGCGGAACAGGCAAGGAGTTGGTAGCCCGGGCGATTCATGCCAATTCGCCGCGCCGGTTTTTTCCGCTGGTGAGTGTACATTGCGGCGCTTTGTCCGAAAGTCTGCTGGAAAGCGAGCTGTTTGGTCACGAAAAAGGCGCTTTTACCGGCGCCGTTTACAACCGCAAAGGACGTTTTGAAATGGCCGACAACGGGACGATTTTTCTGGATGAAATCGCGACCATCTCCCCGAAAATGCAGATTGAACTGCTGAGGGTACTCGAATCCAAAAGTTTTGTCCGGGTTGGCGGAAACAAGGAAATTTCCTCCGATTTCAGAGTGATTTGCGCCACCAACCGCGATTTGAAAACCATGGTCGACAACGGCGTATTTCGCGAAGATTTATATTACCGGCTCAACGTGGTGAATATCAATGTTCCGCCCTTGCGCGAACGCATCGACGATATCCCGCTGCTGGTGGATTATTTCATAAAAAAATACTGCACGACGATGAACAGGCCGGTTATGCCGATCGAAACGGCAGCTCTGAGGCGTTTGGAAGAATTCCCGTTTCCCGGGAATATCCGCGAATTGGAGAACATGATTGAACGGGCCATCGTGGTTGGGAACGGAAAAAAGATTTGCCTGAAAGACCTGCCGATCGAAAAGGCCGTGACCGGTACGCCCTACGAAAGTCTTGACGAGTTGGAAAAACATCATATTCTCCAGATCCTGAATAAATACAACTGGAATATTTCCGTGTCGGCCAAGGCCCTGAAAGTTGACCGGGTGACCCTTTACAACAAAATAAGGAAATACGATTTAAAACAGAGCAAATAGTTTAGCGAACGGACAAGGTATGCTGCGGAGCGATCAAACCGTATATTGATTTGAGTTCTGCCCGGTTGCCCGATAAACCCATTGTGAATGAAACAGGAGAGCATCAGGTTAATTTCATTTGGCTATTTTGAGAAACGCTTTCTCGAAGAAATTGTCCATGATGTGGAACGCGAGTTTTTAATTCCTGTTAAGATCAAAGAAGGTTATCTTGATTTAAGCGAATTTTATGATCCCGGACGAAAGCAGTACGACGCGAACCGGCTGTTAAAAGAAATTGAACTGAATTTTGCTTCAGACCGGGCTAAAACGATCGGGATCTTCAACGTCGACCTGTTTATTCCCATTCTTACCTATATTTTTGGACAGGCATTTTTAAACGGACGTTGCGGTATCGTATCGGTTTATCGCCTTCGGAATGAACGTTACGGGATGAAGGCTGACGAACGGGCTTTTACCGACCGGATACGGAAAGAAGTGATCCATGAACTGGGGCATGCTTTTGGACTGATCCACTGCATTAATTCAACCTGCGTGATGCGATCGGGGACTTATGTTGAGGATATTGACCAGAAAAGCTGGTCGTTTTGCCCGAAATGCAAAAGCGAGCTAAAAACTTCAGGGATTGTAGCCGGGGAAGCGAGAAGAAAATCATGATGAAAAATACCCTTTTGAAAGTTCAGATCCGGGGAGCGGGTTACTTTCAAAAAGGTATTTCTTTTAAAACTCAGTTTTGATAGGGGTTACAGGGATATTCTGCCTGCATCTTATTTCCTGGCTGCCACTGTTTTCTTCGATTCTCCAGGAAGAGCCAGGTTCAGAAGAATACCTACGACCGCCGCCAAACCGATTCCGGCCAGCGAGAAGTTTCCCCATGAAATCACTGCGCCTCCGATTCCAACGGTTAACACCACCGAAACAATCACCTGGTTGCGGATTTGTGTCATATCAGTTTTTGAATCGATTAATGTTTTGATCCCCACCGAGGCAATTAATCCGAAAAGTAACAGCATAATTCCGCCTAAAACTGCCTGGGGGATGGTTTTTAAAATTCCGCTGATCTTCCCGATTAAAGAAAACACGACCGCTGTGACGGCTGAAATTCGCAAAATAAACGGGTTGGTTACTTTGGTCAGCGAGATGGCTCCGGTTACTTCCGAATAAGTGGTATTGGGCACACCGCCAAAGCAACCGGCCAAACTGGTTGCAATCCCGTCTCCGAGTAAAGTGCGGTGTAAACCTGGTTTCTCAATGAAGTTCTTTTCAGCGACACCGCCAATAGCATACATATCGCCAACATGTTCAATGATGGGGGCAACAGCTACGGGGATCATATAAAGAATGGCGTTCCAGTTGAATTCGGGGGTGGTAAAAGCGGGCAGGCTAAACCAGTCGGCTTCTTTTATCGGAGTAAAATCAATAACACCCAGCGCCAAACCCGCCAAATAGCCAACAATGATACCAATGAATATGGGGATGAGTTTAATCAGTCCCCTGGTGAAAACAACAACAATAATGGCTGTTGCCAGGCTGATGACCGCGATAAGCCAGTGTGTTTTTGCCATGTCGATGGCAACGCCGGCCAGCGAAAGGCCAATAATCATAATAACAGGGCCGACAACAGTTGCAGGAAACAGGCGTTCAATGAATTTTAATCCGCGCCATTTAACCAGTCCCGAAACCAGGGCATAAACCAGGCCTACGGCAATAATTCCGGAGAAAGTTCCGGGTAAACCGTACAAACGGGTCGATTCGATGATCGGGGCGATAAAGGCGAAACTGCTGCCCAGAAAAACCGGAACCATGCCTTTGGTGATTAAATGAAAAAGCAAGGTGCCAATGCCGGCTGTGAATAAGGCAACGGCAGGGTCGATACCAACTAATAAGTCAAACGTGAAAAATCAAAATAATGCTTCCACATTGTTGATAATCAATACAATATTGTTGATTAAATTTGATTTTGGGGGAGTAAAATCTACCGGATTTTTGCCAAATTTGAGAAAAAGCTGGTAGAAATGATAGGTCAAAAAGAAAAAAATCCGCAATTAAGTATGTTCCGGGTCCCGTTGAAACAATTTATTGATGAAAGCCATGAACTGGTTCAACTTTCCGGGAAAATAGACTGGAAAAGTCTGGAGAATGATTTGAGTGTTTATTATTGTGCCGACAACGGGCGTCCATCTGTCCCGATCCGGTTGATCGTTGGGGTTGTCATGTTGCGCAGGATGTATAACCAGAGCGATGAAAGCGTGCTTGACCGTTGGATCGAAAACCCGTACTGGCAATATTTCTGCGGAGAAGTTTATTTCCGTCACGATTTTCCGTTCGACCGGACCGAGTTGATCAAGTTTCGCAGGCGTATCGGGGAAAATGGAGCCGAACAGATTTTGAAGGCAACAGTGGATTTGTTTGGGAGCAAAGAAATCCGGGAAAAAGAAGTTTTAATCGATACCACGGTACAGGAGAAAAACATCACCTTCCCCACCGATGTAAAACTTCAGAAGAAAATCATCGAAAAGTGCCGGAAAATCTCAAAGAAAGAAGGCATCCACCTGAGGCAGACCTACCAACGCGAATTAAAGCAACTGCTGATCGACCAGCGCTTCCATGACCATCCCCGGAGAAAGAAGAAGGCGTTGGCCGCCAGGCGAAGGATAAAAGTGATTGCGGGAAAGATTTTTCGTGACCTGGAACGCAAGATGGGAGAAGCCCAAAAAATGAAATACCAAAACCAGTTCTGTATTTTTAAACGGGTACTGACCCAAACCCGGGGTTCGAAGAACAAGGTTTACAGCATTCATCAACCACAGGTCAGTTGCATTGCCAAAGGCAAAGAACACAAGAAATACGAATTTGGGAACAAAGTATCAATCGTAAAGACCCGTCAATCGGGAATCATTATCGGGATCATAAGCTTTTGCGGAAACCCCTTCGATGGAGATACCCTCTCTCCCCAACTGACGCAAGTGGAAAGGATCACCGGTCACAAGCCCGAAACAGGAATTGTTGACAGGGGATACCGGGGCCGCAAACAAGTAAATGGCACACAAATTATTTGCCCGGGGAAACCACTTGAAAGCCACAACAAATACCAACGACAAAAAACAAGGCAACGCTTCAGGGCCAGGGCCGGGATAGAACCCGTCATTGGCCACGTGAAACACGACCACCGGATGCTTCGGAATTATCTGCTCGACCAGATTGGGGACAATATGAACTCAATCCTGGCAGCAGTCGGTTTTAACCTGAGAAAAATGCTCCGGAGGTTAAAATCCGAAGCAAAAAATATTTTTGAGCTATTTGAAAACTTAGTTTTTCTCTTCAACAGAAACCTGATTTTTACGCTTTTTGAAAAAATGAGGGTTTTTCACGTTTGACTAATAAGGGAACAAGAACGGTCGCACCGAAGGCAACGAATAAAAACTGGACTCCCAAAACCATGTTGCTTGTTGTAAACTGGTTCTGGTTTTTCACTTTTTGATTCATAGAGTTTTTTTAATAGGTTAGTAAAAAACAGGATTAATATAATTTGGCTGCAATATCCCGGATGTATAGCTGGAGATTGGTTTTCCCCCGGAATTCATTTTCAGCAACCGAGTACAGGATATCGAATGGCAGTCCCTGGCTGATGGCCTCATAATGGCTTGCCTGATTAAATGCAATCGCTGAAAAGATGGATGAGTTTCCGGTTGGCTCCACCAGGTCAAGCTTCAGATGCTCCATGTTTCGGCCTACGCATCGGCTGGTGCCGCTGTCAAGCACATTCTCGGTCATAAACAACGGAGTCATATTGTGGGGGCCAAAGGGCTCAAACTGTTTTAAAACCCGGTAAAATTTTGGGGTAATTTCCGAGAGCTGAATTTTGGCGTCAGCCTCCAGTATCTCTGTTTGTTGCAGGTCAGTAATCGTGTTTCTTACAATTTCCTCAAAGCGGCGGGTAAAAGCCGGGATGTTTTCAATTTTCATGGTCAGGCCGGCAGCATACATGTGGCCACCGTACGATTCGAGCAAATCACTGCATTGGCCAATGGCTTCGTACAGGTCAAAATCTTTGACTGAACGGGCTGAACCTGTGGCCAGCCCGTTGGATTCGGTCAGAATGACTGTGGGCCGGTAATAATGCTCGGTTAAACGCGACGCGACAATTCCGACCACGCCTTTATGCCAGTCGCGGTTGTACAGAACTGTGGCATTTCGTTCTGCCTGAATGGGGTCGTGGGCAATCATATCCAAGGCTTCCTGGGTAATATCCCGGTCGAGCGTTTTGCGGATTTCGTTGTATGAGTTGATTTCATCTCCCAGGCGGGTCGATTCATCTTCGTCGGTAATCACCAGAATTTCCACCGATCTTTTGCCGTGTTCAATTCTTCCTGATGCATTTAGCCGGGGCCCGATTTTAAAAACAATATCACTAATGGAAATATGTTGCCCGTCAAGTCCGGAGAGGCGAATGATGGTTTTTAGGCCCAGGCTGGGGTTCGAGTTCAGCTTTTTAAGTCCGTAATGAGCTAATACGCGGTTTTCGCCGGTTACCGGAACAATGTCCGAAGCAATGCTGACGACCACCAGGTCAAGCAGGTCGTAAAGTTCGATGACGGGAATATCGTTTTTTAAGATGTAAGCCTGCAAAAGCTTGAAACCAACCCCGCAACCCGAGAGGTCCTTGTACGGGTAGTTACAGTCCGGGCGTTTGGGGTCGAGCACCGCAACGGCATCGGGGATTTCTTCATCCGGGTTGTGATGGTCGCAAATAATAAAATCGATACCATGATCTTTGGCCTGTTTGATTTTTTCAACGGCCTTGATGCCGCAATCGAGTACAATGACCAGTGAGAATTTTTGTTCGGCGGCGTATTCAATACTTTGCGGCGAAATTCCGTAGCCTTCCGAATAGCGGTCGGGAATGTAGAAATCCAGATTTTCGATACGGGTACGCAGGAACTGGTACATCAGGGCCACCGAGGTGGTGCCGTCAACGTCATAGTCGCCGTATATCATCACCTTTTCCCGGGTGATGATGGCTCTTTCCAGCCGTTCTACGGCCTTGTCCATGTCCTTCATCAGAAACGGATCGTGCAGGTCGGAAAGTTTCGGTCTGAAAAATGACCGGGCTTCATTAAACGATGTAACCCCCCTTTGAGCCAACAGGTTGGCTATAACCATGTTGACATTCAGGGCCGCAGATAAATGCTTGATTACATTTAAATCGCCTTGTTGTTTGACTTTCCAAATTTTATCCATTCCTATTTCCACCGCCACGTATTTACGAACAACTTAAATTTTTCAAAGATAGAAAATGAAGACCGATCTGGAAAACAAAAAGACGAGCTGGTTCTCTTGTTCTGCCGGCGCCGGTATTTTAACGCAGGGCTAAATTTCATCCCCTCAAATCATTAGCTTCACTATAAAATTATCAACATAGGTCAAAAAAATACAAACAACTGATTTTGTTCGTTTTAGTTTGACGAAACCGGTCAGTAGGGATTATTCAATTCTTTGTTATCTTTGCACAAATTTTTTCGAAGCAAATTCAAAAGGAAGATTACCAATGAGTATAGCAGAGCTGAGCGAGCAGGAGATCATCCGGAGGAATTCACTGGCAAAATTACGCGAGTCAGGAATTGAACCTTACCCGGCTGAAGAATATCCGGTGAATACAAAAACAGCAGAGATCAGGGAACAGTTTGAGCCTGAGGCAGGAAACTATCAGGATGTTGTTCTGGCAGGTCGTATCATGAGCCAGCGAATTATGGGAAAAGCATCTTTTGCCGAGCTGCAGGACGATACCGGACGTATTCAGTTGTACATTAACCGCGATGAAATTTGCCCGGGCGACGACAAATCCCTCTACAACGATGTCTTTAAAAAATTACTCGATATTGGCGATATTATTGGGGT
The DNA here is from genome assembly GCF_059705485.1 of Gaoshiqia sp. US2. Classification (NCBI taxonomy): domain Bacteria; kingdom Pseudomonadati; phylum Bacteroidota; class Bacteroidia; order Marinilabiliales; family Prolixibacteraceae; genus Gaoshiqia; species Gaoshiqia sp. US2. Next base: position 1,261,549 of record NZ_AP048550.1, read on the forward strand.
GAAAGGCTTTGCCTTTATCACGCAGGTGGGCGAAAAATCGGTCCATGTAAAAGAACTGAAGTTACTGAGCAAGTCGTTGAGACCGCTTCCTGTGGTAAAAGAAAAAGATGGGGTGATCTATGATGCGTTTACCGACCCGGAACAACGTTACCGCCAGCGCTATGTCGACCTGATTGTTAACCCTCAGGTTCGCGACGTTTTTGTAAAACGCACAAAAATCGTGAATACCATGCGCCAAATATTCAACGAGTACGGCTACCTGGAGGTCGAAACACCCATTCTGCAATCCATCCCCGGCGGTGCTGCCGCCCGTCCGTTTATTACGCATCACAATGCCTTAAATATTCCGCTTTATCTGCGCATTGCCAACGAGTTGTATCTGAAACGTTTGATTGTTGGCGGTTTTGAAGGTGTTTATGAATTTGCCAAGGATTTCCGTAACGAAGGAATGGACCGGACACACAACCCCGAGTTTACAGTCATGGAAATTTATGTGGCGTACAAAGATTACAAGTGGATGATGAATTTCACCGAAGAAATGGTGGAGCGCGTCGCCCTGGCCTTACACGGAAAAACAGAAGTCGAGGTTGGCGATAAAATCATCGATTTCAAACGGCCGTTCCCGCGGGTGACCATGTACGATGCCATTAAAGAGCACACCGGTTACGACATTGCCGGAAAATCGGAAAATGAATTACGGGCCATTTGCGCCGAACTGGGAATCGAAACAGATCCGAGCATGGGTAAAGGCAAGCTGATTGATGAACTGTTTGGGGAAAAATGTGAACATCACTACGTTCAGCCGACCTTCATCATCGATTATCCGGTCGAAATGTCGCCGCTGACTAAAAAACACCGCGATTATCCCGAACTGACCGAACGCTTTGAATTGATGGTCAACGGGAAAGAGCTGGCCAATGCTTATTCGGAGTTGAACGATCCGATTGACCAGCGCGAACGTTTTGAAGACCAGATGAAACTCTCTGAAAAAGGAGACGATGAAGCGATGTTCATTGACCAGGACTTTTTGCGTTCCCTCGAGTACGGGATGCCGCCAACATCGGGCATGGGAATCGGAATCGATCGCCTGACCATGTTTATGACCAACAGCCCGTCGATTCAGGATGTCTTATTCTTCCCGCAAATGAAACCGGAGAAAAAACCGGATGCCGACCCGGATGAAAAATTCGAGGCATTGGGGGTTCCCGGCGATTGGGTGGATGTGCTTAAAAAGATGGGCTTCAAAAAAATAGAAGCTTTAAAAGAAGTGAAAGCCGGAAAGCTCTTTAACGATCTTTGCGGGTACAATAAAAAAAATAAACTGGGATTGGAAAATCCCTCAATGGACGATGTGAAGCAATGGCTCGCGTAACATTGAGCGCTCAACTATGCCTACCGAACCGAAAATAGCAATTATAGGGAGTGGAAGCTGGGCTACGGCCCTGGCAAAAATTCTCCTGAATAATGTTGACCGGATAAACTGGTACTTCCGAAACCCGGAAAACATAGAACAGTTTAAGCGGTTCAAACACAATCCCAGCTACCTGAGGGGTGTTGAGTTTGACGTTAGCCGGATTGACTTTTTTAACGATATCAATGAGGTGATTACACAGTCAGACCTGTTGGTGTTAGCAATACCATCGGCCTTTCTGGACAGTTCGCTTTCCGAACTGAACGTGAATATCAGCCAAAAGTTTATTGTTTCGGCTATTAAGGGGATTGTCCCCGAGGGAAACCAGATTGTCGGGCAATACCTTCACCGCAAGTTCAAAGTGCCTTACGACCGGATTGGCGTCATTGCCGGTCCCTGTCATGCCGAAGAGGTTGCCCTGGAGCGTTTGTCGTACCTCACCATTGCCTGTCCGGATATTAAACGGGCCCGCGATTTTGCTGTCAGGCTCGAATGTCCGTATATTCGGCCGCAGGTGTCGGATGATATTTATGGCACCGAGTACGCATCTGTCCTGAAAAATATTATTGCCATTGCCTCCGGAATTGTACACGGGTTGCGTTACGGCGACAACTTTCAGGCAGTGCTCGTGGCCAATGCCATCCAGGAAATTAAACGCTTTGTCGATAAAGTTCATCCCATCACCCGCGATATTAAGAGTTCGGCCTATTTGGGCGATTTGCTGGTGACAGCGTATTCCCAGTTTTCACGAAATCGTACCTTTGGAACCATGATCGGAAAAGGTTACACCACCCGAACTGCCCAGCTCGAAATGCACATGGTGGCCGAAGGGTATTATGCAACCAAATCCATTCATGAAATAAACGCGGAATACAAAGTAAATATCCCGATTTGTGAGGCTGTTTATAACATTCTTTACGAGGGTGTTAATCCCGCGGCAGAGATTCGCCGGCTGACAGAAAAGCTTAGATAGGGATGGTCCTGTGAAGAATTAACCTGTGCAAACGCCTTGCCTGTGTTTATGGAGCGACCGTTTTTTTCCGGCAGGTTTCGACAAGTTGAAGAGAATTACATGAACCTTAAAATCATATAAACAGATGGAAAACATCAGCTTAAAATTTGATAAAACATTCGGTTTCATATCAAAAGATGCGGTGTATGGCTACGCCGGTGAGCTGCAAAAGCATAATGAAGCGCTTCATCAGAAAACAGGAAAAGGAAACGATTTTCTGGGTTGGGTGAACCTGCCGTCTTCGATCTCTGAGACTGAACTGACCGACTACGAAGCAACGGCCAGATTGCTTCAATCGAAGAAAATTGACATTTTTGTTGTGATTGGCATCGGTGGCTCCTACCTCGGGGCTAAAGCCGTTTTGGATGCTTTATCCGATAGTTTTGTTCAGTTGAAAGGAAGCGATAAACCCCTGGTGCTTTTTGCCGGCCAAAATATCAGCGAAGATTATTTGTATGAACTGCGCGAACTGCTGAAAAGCAAAGAATACGCCATGGCTGTAATCTCCAAATCAGGAACGACAACCGAGCCGGCCCTTGCTTTCCGTATGTTGAAACAGGATATCGAAGAGAAATACGGCAAAGAAGAAGCCAAATCGCGTATTGTGGCCGTTACTGATGTTGCCCGTGGCGCCTTGCGTAAACTGGCCGACACCGAGGGTTACAAAACATACGTGATTCCTGATGATGTAGGCGGCCGTTACTCGGTGCTCACGCCGGTTGGTTTGCTGGCGATTGCAGTAGCCGGTTTCGACATCCGTGCCCTGGTAAAAGGGGCGGTGGATATGGAACATGCATCGGGCGTTGATGTACCTTTCGATAAAAACCTGCCCGCCCAATATGCCGCTGTACGGAACGAACTCTACAAAAGCGGCAAGCTGATTGAAATTTTGGTGAACTACAATCCTAAATTACATTACGTGGCCGAATGGTGGAAACAGCTTTACGGCGAAAGTGAAGGAAAAGAAGGGAAAGGAATTTTCCCGGCCAGCGTTGACTTTACGTCCGATCTGCATTCGATGGGCCAATACATCCAGGAAGGCGAGCGGAAGTTGTTCGAAACAGTGATCTCAGTGGCCAGTCCCGATCGCGAAGTGCGGATCCCTACCGACCCGGAAAACCTCGACGGTTTGAACTTCCTGGCCAATAAGCGGGTTGACGAAGTGAATAAAATGGCCGAACTGGGAACCATGATTGCCCATGTTGACGGTGGCGTTCCGAACATGCTGATCGAGTTACCCAAGCTGAATGAATACTACCTGGGGCAGCTGATCTATTTCTTTGAAAAGGCCTGTGGCCTCAGCGGTTACGCACTCGGCGTAAATCCGTTTGACCAGCCCGGGGTCGAAGCTTACAAAAAGAACATGTTCGCTTTGCTCGAAAAGCCTGGCTTCGAAGCCGAAACCAAAGCCATTAAAGCGTGTTTGTAACCGGCCTTATTTTCATATAAAAAAGAGAAGTCAAACAAAATTGACTTCTCTTTTATACCGATCACCCATTCAATAGGATACTAAACTCAGACGAGTGAAATCAGACCGGTTTAAAGGATATTTTTTCGCGATTGTTGCTACCCTGGCATTTTCGAACATTTACATTTTCAGTAAAGCGGCGCTGAACGAAGTGCATTTGTTCCAGTTTGGCGTGTACTGGTTTGCTGTTTCTCTGTTGTTTAACCTGGGCTGGCTCGTCAAAACAGGCGGGCTTGCTGCCATCCGGAACTTCAATTTTTCACATTGGCGGATTTTACTGCTTTTGGGTGTTCTCGAAATCCTGACCAACCTGACCTTTTACCTGTCCATTCAAATCATTCCCGACCCGGCGATTACCTCTTTTTTGGGTAATATTTACCCGGTGTTGCTGACGATTATGGGAGTCATCTTTCTCAGTGAACGATTCAGCCTGACAGAAGTAATTGGCGCTTTGCTGGCCTTGACAGGCGCTTTTATTATCAGCTACCAGGGAGGCACGTCACTTTCCGATTTGTTTATCCCGGGGGCCGGAGTGGTACTGATCAACGCGATTTTTGCGGCGGTGGCTTCGCTGATTGTAAAAATGAATCTGAAAAAAATCCCGGCCGAGGTGCTAAACACCAACGTGTCGGCCTGGTTGTTTTTGGCATCGGCAGTCATGCTGCTCATTTCAGGAAAGCCTTTGGCCATCCCGGTATCTGCTCTGACCAACATTGTGATTGGTTCATTTTTTGGTCCGTTCCTCGGAATCCTCACGATTTATTATTCGTTTAAATACATCGAAGTTTCCAAATCATCGATCGTGCAGAGCCTGAAGGGTGTATTTGTGCTGATCGGGAGTTATTTATATTTCCAAACCTTTCCGCTCGGGCACCAGTTGTGGGGCGGTTTGCTTACCGTTTTGGGTGTTTTGCTGATTTCGGTGGCGCGAATGCGAATCTTTCGGCGACGATCGTTTTCGGGCGAATAATCCGAAAGATGCAGGCGGTTTTCAGCGTATGCCCAAAAATGATTTTCGGGTGGATGAAGCTTGATCTGGTCAAATTTGTTTAATTTGCGTCATGAACTATCTGGCACATGTATACCTGTCGGGAGAGTCGGATGAGCTGATTCTGGGGAATTTTATCGGCGACTATGTGAAGGGGCAGCAATACCTGAATTTCCGGGAAGAAGTCGGGCGGGGCGTTTTGCTTCACCGGAGTATTGATGCCTTCACCGACAACCATCCCCTGGTACGGCAGGCTTCGCGACGGTTTCAACCAGGCTACGGACGGTATGCCGGCATTGTGACCGATGTTGTTTTCGATCATTTTCTGGCCCGGTACTGGGCTGCTTATTCGGTGTATACTTTGCGGCAATTTTCAAAACATGTGCATGCTGTTTTGCTTTCCAATTTCATTCACCTGCCGTTAGCGGTGAAAACCTTTCTTCCGTTTTTAATTCAGCACAAACGGCTCGAATCGTATGCGCAGCTTGAAGGAATCAGTCATTCGCTGGAAATTATGGGACGACGGACCAGTCTTCCGGAGAAAACTGAATTTGCTATGCAAACGCTGGTTTCGGAATATGACCTGATCAAAGAAGAATTTGAGACTTTTTTTAACGAGCTGGTGTTGTTTGTTGAAACCCGATTTGGGGTGAAAATAAAGAAACCCGTTAAACACGGGCTTTGGACGGATAATGTTGTACTTTGAGGTCGGTCTTTTCGAAGAAAAACTGCTCTTCGCCAAAAGCCGGCTCCAAATCATCCAGCCAAATAGCCTTCGGATCGTAGCGGGCAAAAAACGGGCGGTTGACCCAGTCCGGGTTACGTCCTTGCAGAAAATTCAGTACAAATACCTTTTCTCCCTTCACTTTTTGGGTTCCCAGGATCTGGATCTTTCCCGGGGCACACGACATAGAAGGGCCCCGCACTGTGCGGCAGATTCCGCTGACCTGTTGAATCGCTTTCTGGTAAATACGCCATGCCTCTTCCAGTGAGACGGCAAAATAGTCCTGCGCGCCGGTGTTGCGCACCACAAACATGTAATAGGGGATGATCCCCAGATTGACCTGTTTACGCCACATCAGGGCCCACACATCCGGGTCGTCGTTGATGTGCTTTAAAAGAGGAGACTGCGCCCTGATCTGAACACCCGCCGCTTTCAGTTTGTCGATCGCTTTTTTGACTGCTGTTGTTTCCAGCGACCTGTAATGGTTAAAATGGGCCATCAGGGAGATGGTGATGCCCCGCTGATTCATTTTTTTAAACAAGTGAAGCAATTCGCCGGCATCGCTGTCGCTGGTAAACCGGTAGGGCCAGTACGTCAGCGCTTTGGTGCCAATGCGGATGGTTTTTATATGATCCAGACCGGCATTCAGGATGGCGTTGAAATAATTGACAAAATGCCGGGTCGACATCACCGCGGGATCGCCGCCGGTAAACAGGATATCGGTAATTTCGGGATGTTGTTTCAGGTACCTGACCAGCAAATCAACTTCTTTCATCGCGAACTTGAAACTATTCAGCGCAAATTGCGGCCAGCGAAAGCAAAACGTACAGTAGGCATGGCAAGTCTGTCCCTGTGTCGGGAAAAAAAGAACGGTTTCCCGGTATTTATGCTGAATTCCGTTTAAACGCACCCCATCCAGATACGGAACGTTGCTTTCCTGTCCGGCCGGATTGGGATTAAGCTGAAGGCGTACCTTTTCTATGGCATTTTTCAGCGTAACTTTGTCGGCATTCGATTTTAACAGCCAGGCAATACGCTGGAAATGTTCGTCGGAGAGCATCCCCTTTTGCGGAAAATTGAGGATAAAAAACGGATCATCTTCAAAATGTTCCCAATCGATTAACTCGTCGACAATATAATTACTGACTTTAAAAGGTAAAACAGCGCCAACAACATCAATCACAAACTTTTGTTCTTCCGATAGTTTGGTCATTTGCGGAATTTCGCGGTAGTTGCCGAGCGAGTAAGAGCGATACTTCATGATTTCAATCGTTTTTTTTGAATCAATAAACCTTTCCGGATGTCCATGTAAAAAAACCGGGATTGATGTTGAGCGTGGCCTCCTAAAAAACATGGCATCTGTTTGCTTTTCCACCTAAAATCTGAAAAGCAGTTTAAAGATACAAAAAATCAGGGAGCCCTGAAACCCAAAAACGACGTCAGTCCGGGATTTTAGTAACTGAGTTCTCCATCCGGCTGGCATCCAGGTTTCTGATGTCCGGGCAATTTCGGCGAGCAGTACAATGTTTTCAGATGGAAATTTTTCAAACAGGAGTGGTTTTATTGTCACAAAACGGTCGCCGGCTTACCCCCTCGTTTGAGTTTAATGGAAGGGGAGGCCGGTTTTTGGTGATTGGCGGTAGTTTTTATCATTTTTTCGTTAACCGGTATTTCAAGTGAGTGGTTAATTTTGAAGGAATTACTTCACTAATTTCAATGCTGAAAATATCTTTGTCAATATTGTCAAACAAACGGATACCGCTTCCTAAAATGACAGGTGTAATGTGAATATAAAATTCATTGATCAGCCCTGCGTTCAAAAATTGTTGAATTGTTTCCGGTATTTTAAAGATTTTTGTGTATGTCTCTTTTCGTGGCGCCTGCATAGGGCAATGTTGGATAAAACAAAAAAGCAAATTCCGCCGGGAAGGAGAAGACAACCGGAGGAGTTGACAGAACACGAACCGGTGAAAGACAGCCGTTTTCGGTCTCTCCAATTCCGGCAGAAAACAATGCGGGCATTATGCCCGGTCGGCCGATATTTTGTATCTTCCGCCCACGGAACATTTAAAATCAGAAAGCAAATGAAACAGTTATTCTCCTACTTCATGAAAGGACTGGTACTGGTCGCCCCGATTGCCATTACCGGATATATCATCTTCTTAACCTTCGATTTTATTGACGGTATATTACGCGATGTACTCAAGACCTGGCTGGGGCACATTATTCCCGGGCTGGGACTGCTGATTATTGTTTTGTTGCTCACCCTGCTTGGGCTCGTCGGCGAGTACGTGGTCACCAACCCATTCAAAAAGGTGGGCGAACGACTGCTCGAAAAGGCCCCGCTGCTTAAGGTGATTTACAGCTCGCTGGTCGATTTGTTTTCGGCTTTTGCCGGTAAAGAGAAGAAATTCAGCGAGCCGGTCATGGTCTGTATCAATAGCGAAAACAACCTGTGGAAAATTGGTTTTATCACCCAGAAAAGTCTCGACGAATTGGGGCTGACAGGCATGGTAGCCGTGTATTTCCCGCACTCGTACAACTTTTCGGGCGAGTTGTTCATGATCGCGACTTCAGCCGTTCATAAACTGAATATGCCCCCGGCCGAGGCCATGAAGTTTGTGGTTTCGGGTGGTGTTACGCGGGTCAACTAAGGTCAGCATTAGTCACCCGCTGGTTTGAGGGTGACTAATGCTGGCCGGTTATTATAATTCCAGTTGAAGTTGATTTAATTCGCCGGTGATGAATGCCAATTCTTCGGATGATAACTGAATATCCATCGCCCGGGCATTTTGGATAGCCTGGTTTGCATCACGCGCTCCCACCAGGGCAATGGTTATCCCGGCTTGTTCCACTGTCCAACGGATCACCAGTTGGCCAATGCTTGCCTGTTTTTCATCGGCCAGGGGTTTCAGCTTATCTAAAAAAACATTGACCCGCCGAATATTTTCATTGGTAAAATAAGGATTTCCGGCCCGGTGGTCACCTTTTTCAAACTGATGACCCGGTTTCATTTTTCCGGTCAGCAAGCCCCGCTCCATCGGGCTGTAAGCCAATATCGATTTGTTATTTTTAAGTGTGTAAGGCACCAATTCGCGTTCAATGCCGCGTTTAACCATGCTGTATGGAACCTGATTGGATACCAGCGTGACCGATTTCCCGGCTTCCTCCATTTGTTCGGCGGTGTAGTTGCAAACCCCGGCGTACCTGACCTTTCCGTCTTTAATCAGCTGAGCCACTGCTTCCATGGTTTCCGGGATCGGCGTGGTTGAATCGGGCCAGTGGATTTGGTAAAGATCAATATAGTCAGTTTTAAGGCGGCGTAAACTGTCCTCGCATTCTTTGATCACGCTTTCTTTCCCGGAGTACCGATGCAGGTTAACCGGATTTCCCTGGTTATCGAAGCTGCTGAAAAAGTAATCCCCGAGTTTGGTGTCCCAGCGTAAACCATATTTGGTCAAAATCTGGACCTTGTCGCGCGGGAGCCCGCTGATGGCATCACCTACAATTTCTTCACTTGCCCCCATCCCGTAAACAGGAGCCGTATCGATTGATGTTACGCCCAAGTCATAGGCAGCGCGGATGGCATTCACCGATTCGCGGTGTTCGGTACCTCCCCACATCCATCCCCCTACTGCCCACGCGCCAAACGTGACTACCGACACTTCCAACTCCGAATTTCCCAATTTGCGGTATTCCATAATGGTTCTGATTGATAATGTTTGTTAACGATTTTTCTATTTGCTGGATATCAGCTGGGGTTTTGTGCTGATCGTGAATTTATATTTATCGCCCCGGTAGAGCGATTTCTCTATTTCGACCAGCCGTCCGTCCTGGCAAAAAATAGCGCCATCGAGGATGAAAACTGCAATCGGAATTTCATTTTCAAAATAGTTGTTGGGTTCCTGCGGGTAGATGATGGTGTTGCTTAGTGTTCGCTCCACGTTGCCTAAGACCAGTTGATATTTTTCTTCATAAACCTTGATCAGCGATTGTTCCAGATCAATAAGATGAATTTTCGGACAAATTGACATCGAAATATACCGGGTTTCATCCTTTAGTAATACCTCATCGGCATAACGTAAACGATGAATCTTTAAAACAGGCCCTTCCATAATATAATGACGATTATTGATGGATGAAGAAATGCCTTCGTCGAGCGTAATTTTTTCAAGGATGATATTTTTAGGCGTAAAGCCTTCCTTAATCAGGTTGTCGCTGAAGCTTTCTTTCATCGCATGAAAGGAACCCAGAACCCGGGTTAGGTGTTTGTCTTCCGACCGATTGAGCACAAAGGTTCCTTTTCCCTTAATCCGGTTTGCCCAACCGTTAAGCTCAATTTCCAGAAGACTCTTCCTCGCGGTGGTATTACTAATGGAGTACATTTTAATCAACTCATTTTCAGAGGGAATTTTATCTCCCGGCTGCAGTTCACCCGATTCAATTTTCTGGATGATTTCCTTACTGATAGCAATATACTTCGGAACAGCTTTGTTCATATGTTTTATAACAAGCGATAATTACAACGACAAAATAACAATATTATTTGCACAATTGAAAGGCATTTGTATTTTTGTAAAAAAATTAACTTAGTGCGTTAACTCATGATGAAAAAATATTCTCCCTGGCTTCCCTGGTTAATTGTGATGATGGCCTTTTTTGCAACGGCTCTGAGCTTTCTTGACAGGCAGGTCCTTTCCATCTCAATTATCCGGATTAAAGAAGACTTTCACATTTCAGATATTGAATATGGCTTTATCAATACTGGTTTTCTGATTAGTTACGCCATCATGTTTACCGTGGGAGGAATACTTATTGACCGTTACGGGAGCCGTATTGGGCTGGCATATTCAGTAGGTGTCTGGTCGCTGGCCACCATGCTGCATTCGTTTGCCAACAATGCTTTCCATTTCGGATTTTATCGCTTTCTGCTGGGAGTAGGCGAAGGCGGCGCTTTTCCCGGGGCGATCAAAGCCGTTGTAGAATGGATTCCAAAAAACAAGCAGGCTTTGGCAAACGGGATCGCCATCGGAGGTTCGGCGCTCGGCGCCGTCATTGCCCCTCCGCTCTGCGTGTACCTGATTCAGGTCACCGGATGGAGAGGAGTATTTATTGTCACCAGCATCATTGGTTTCATTTGGCTGGGAGCCTGGCTGTTGTTTCCCAAAAGTAAACCAGCCAATCATTTAACAGAAAACGCGGAAGACAAACCAAACCCACGGTTAAGAACAAAACTGGCTCAAATATTACGGATTAAAGAAGTATGGGTTTTTATTATGATCCGGTTTTTACTGGATCCCATCTTCTATTTTTATATGTTCTGGATTCCAAAATTTCTGAATGAATCGCGCGGTGCCGATCTCGTACAAATTGGCAATTTGTTCTGGATCCCGTTTTTAGCTCTGGGACTCTCCAATATGCTTGGCGGCTGGTTGTCGGACGTGGTATTAAAGAAAACATCGAGCCTGGACAAAGCCCGGAAAAGCATCATGGGAATTGCTGCTTTGCTGACTATGGCAGCCTTATTGGTCAAGTACGTGCCTTCAATCGGGCTTATCATGGTGATTATGTCTATTGTCTTTTTTGCTCACGGGCTATGGATTACCAATTACATTACTTCCATCAGCGATATTTTCGGGAGATCAGCAACCTCTACCATCGTAGGTTTTTCAGGCTCTGCAGGTGCCATCTCAGCTTTAATTCTGAATCCGGTCATTGGAGTGATTATCACAAAATACTCTTACAACCCCATGTGGATCTATGCCGGATCGATGTACCTGGTTTGTTTTATTGGCTTCCTTGTATTCATCCCTAAATTAAAAACAATAAATCTCCATTAAACGAAACACAGAACGGAGGTTGGATTATTTTTTTACATGAAAATACTTAGTGCGTAAAGATAAATATTAAAAGCGTTATTATGGACACATTTTTAAAAGAACAAAAACTGATAACCCTGCAGAAAACTTCAGCCCGGATTGGAATATTTGGTGTTGGGTATGACAAGTATTGGAGTCAATTCCCCGGTTTGCTTGATGATTTAATGCACAAACACGAAGTAATTCTCCAAAAATTTTCAGATAAAGGCCCAACCATCATTGATTTCGGAATGGTTGACAACCCGGCAAAGGCTTACGCTGTGGTGAAAGAACTGGAAGCAGCCAACCTGGATATGATTTTTTGCAATATGCTTACCTATGCCACTTCCGGTACGTTTGGGATCATTATCAAAACACTCTCTGTGCCAATTATTCTTGTTGCACTTCAGCCTTTAAAAGCGCTTGATTACACCAAAGCGTCAACCTACATGCAATTGGCCAACGACGATATTTGCTCGCTGCCCGAATTTGCCGGAGTTGCTGTCAGGATGGGGAAAAAAGTGCCCGATATGATCATTGGCACTTTATATGATGATCCGCAGGTCGATGTACAAATTGACGAATACTGCCGGATTTCGAGGGTGCTGCACGATCTGAAAAATGCGCAATTCGGGCATCTTGGTCATCCGATCAACGCGATGCTGGATATGCACACCGATGCTACCATGCTCACGTCGATGTTTGGCTGCCACGTGGTTGAATGCGAAGCAAACGAACTTGTTGCCTGTTATGACCGGGTTACCGAGGAGGAGATCAGATCGGCCGAAGAAATGATCCTCGACTTCTTTGATACGCCTGATCCGGTGTCTGACCCGATCTCTCTAAAACTTCAGGAAAGTGATTTAAGAGTGGCCGCGAAGGTGAGCGTGGCATTAAAGCACTTTGTAGAAGAAAAAAAGCTCCACGGGCTTGCTTATTATTATGACGGACCTGAGAACAGCAAGCTGAGAACAGTGATGTCGAACCTCATTGTCGGAAATTCGTTGTTAACTTCTAATGGGTTTCCGATGTGCGGAGAATCCGATTTAAAAACGCTTGTTGCCCTGTTGTTGATGGATCGGTTAGGAATCGGAGGCAGTTTTGCCGAATTTCACCCGGTCGATTTCAAAGAAGGCTTTGTCCTGGTCGGACATGACGGCCCTCACAACATTTCGATTGCAGAAGGCAAGCCGGTTTTAAGAAGTCTGAAAAAATACCACGGCAAACCCGGGCACGGGGCCGGCGTGGAATTTAAAATCAAGGAAGGCCCGATTACCATGCTTTCGATTAACTCGACTTATGACGGAAAGTTTAAGTTTGTAATCGCCGAAGGCGAATCGGTTAAAGGACCGATCCCTCCTACCGGGAATACAAATACGCGCGGATTTTTTAAGCCGGATGTGCGGACTTTTTTAACCCGCTGGATTTCAGAAGGGCCAACGCATCATTTTGCTTTAGGAATCGGACATCATGCCAAATCAATCGAAAAGATAGCTGATTATCTTCATATTGAATCGGTAATCATTAAGTAAAACCAAACACAGAATAAAACAACAACTCGAAATCTTATGAAAAAGAATGATTCATTGTTTGCAAAGAACCGCATCGCTAAACAGTTGTTTTTCATACTGGTATGTGTGATTTGCGTTTCAGTGGACACTGCTGCCCGCGAGGCAGTAGTTCCGGCTGGTGCAGAACAGCCCCAGCTTGTAAGCGGACAGGTAACCGACAGTGATGGCAATCCTTTGCCCGGGGTTACCGTGGTGGTAAAAGGAACCACGCAAGGGACCATTACTGATCCGTCCGGGCGTTACACCATCTCCATTCCTTCAGGAGACCCGTTACTGGTATACTCGTTCGTAGGGATGACCACGCAGGAAATAGCCACAAAAGGAAAAACGACAATCAACGTCGCATTAACAGAAGATGTAAAAAGTGTGGATGAAGTGGTTATTGTGGGATACGGTACCCTCCGGAAAATGGATCTGACCGGTTCTGTTGAATCGGTTAAAATGAATGAGATGCAAAAAGCGCCCGTCAAATCATTTGATGAAAGTTTGGCCGGACGTATTGCAGGGGTAACGGTTGCCGGAAACGACGGTCAGCCCGGTACAAATAACAACATTGTCATTCGCGGCGTCGGATCAATTACCGGATCAACCTCCCCCTTGTATGTTATCGACGGGGCCCCGATGGAAGACTCTTACGCAAACACCCTGAACCCGAGCGATATCGAATCGATCAACATCCTTAAAGATGCCTCGGCAACAGCAATCTACGGTGCAAGAGGGGCAAACGGCGTTGTGTTAATCACTACAAAACGCGGGATCAAAGGCGCTCCGGTTGTTACCTACAATGCGTATTATGGTTTTTCTGTTCCGCCAAAATCAATCGATCTGATGGGAGCCTACGAGTTTGTGAAATATCAGGCCGAGCTCAATCCAACTTACGCCCAGAACGTTTATTTTATAAACGGGAAGACTCTGGAAGATTACAGAGATGCAAAAAGCATTGATCTGCAGGACCAAATGTTTCAGCGTTCGCCCATCCACAACCATGAAATCTCGGTTCGGGGAGGATCGGAAAATACGTCGTATTCGGTTTCGGGAAATGTTCTCGATCAGGATGGTATTGCCATCAATTCCGGTTTTAAAAGGTACCAGGGACGAATGACGCTTGACCAGAATTTCAACAAAAAAGTGAAAGCCGGCGTCGACCTGACTTACAGCAGCGAAATTTCGCACGGCGCTATCTTGACCCAGTCCTCCGATTCGTATACATATGCCAACCTTAGTTTATTATATTCGGTATGGGGATTCAGACCAATTCTGGGCGATAACGAAAGTCTGCTGGATGAACTCTTTGACCCGGCTATGCCTGCAACCGATTTCCGGGTGAACCCGATTTTATCTGCAAAAAACGAATTCAGGCAAACCAAGGTAAATAATATGCGGGCAAACGGATACCTGGAATATAAGCTAAGTCCTTATTTAACCTTAAAACTGGCTGGTGGTATCACCAACATCATGGTTGAGCGGCAAGGTTTCTTCAATTCGTTGACTACTGCCGGAAATGAACGCAGAGACCAGAAACAGAACGGATTTATTTATTTCCGGCCTGTTACCAACTGGAACAACACCAACACGTTGACTTACAACAGAAACTTCAACAAAATTCATAACCTGAATGTCGTCGTCGGGAATGTGGTACAAAAACAAAAAGACGGCAATTACGGATTTTCAGCAATCCAGGTACTGAACGAAGGCACCGGGGTCGACGGTTTGGACGAAGCTTCGGCCAACTTTGGCACATCAGGCAGTTCGCGCTGGTCGCTGGCCTCGTTTCTTGGACGTGTTAATTACAGCTACAAGTCTAAATACATTATCACAGGCTCAGCCCGGTACGATGGTTCGTCCAAATTTGCACCGGGCAACCGTTGGGGATTTTTCCCGTCGGGGGCTTTTGCATGGAGAATGTCTGAAGAAAGTTTCATGAAAAATATCGCTTCTCTGTCGAATGCCAAGCTCCGGTTGAGTTACGGGGCAACCGGTAATAACCGGATATCCGATTTTGCTTATCTCTCAACCATGTCGATCCCGCGAAACGGAGGCTATTCTTTTAATAACTCCGAACCCAACCGGGGGGCCCTGCTCGAGAATTTTGGCAATCCGCGGTTGAAATGGGAAACGACCTATCAGACAAATATCGGATACGACCTGGGACTGTTCAACAACCGGATTGACTTATCGGCCGATCTGTACCGGAAAACCACCGAAGATGTGCTATTGAATGCCAACCTGCCGTATTCAACCGGGTTGACAACCATTTATGATGTAGCCACGGCATACAAAAACATCGGGAAAATCAGAAACCAAGGGCTTGAGATCACCGTGAATACGGTAAATATCAGAAAAAAAGATTTTGAGTGGAGCACAAACTTCAATATCAGTTTCAACCAAAACAAGGTGATGGAATTAAATGAAGGACAAACGGCCTTGCTTCAGAATGTAAACTTTGATACCGACTTCCGGAATACCAGCCCCTATATTGCCCAACTGGACAAACCCATCGGGCAAATGTACGGCCTGATTTGGGACGGGGTTTACCAATACGAAGATTTTGATTTGGTTCTCGGAAATTACATTCTGAAAGATCACATCACCACAAACGGACAGGCTCGGGCCAATGTTCAGCCCGGCGATATCAAATACAAAGACATCAACGGCGACCTGGTGGTCAACGAAATGGACTTTACGGTAATTGGACGGGGTTATCCGATCCACACGGGGGGCTTCAGCAATAACTTCAGTTATAAAGGTTTCGATTTGAATATTTTCTTCCAATGGTCGTACGGCAACGACCTGATTAATGCCAACCGGCTGTTTTTCGAAGGAAATGCCAAACGTGTGGTGGCCTTAAACCAGTTTGCCACTTACGAAAACCGATGGACACCCGAAAATCCCAGCAACGAACATTTTCGTACTGCCGGAAAACGCGACACCTATTATACCAGCCGCGAAGTGGAAGACGGCTCTTTCCTCCGGCTGAAAACGGTCTCGCTGGGCTACGATTTCAACCAATCGCTGGCAGAGAAACTAAAACTGAAAAGTTTGCGCGTATATGCTTCGGCTCAAAACCTGTATACCTGGACCAACTATTCAGGACAGAATCCTGATGTATCGACAAGGCACTCTGCCTTAACTCCCGGTTTTGATTTTGCGGCCTATCCGCTGGCCACAACAATCACTTTCGGCATCAAAGCTTCATTCTAATTAAACAGATCAAATTATGAAACTGAAATATTTTTTATTAGCGATCATCATCGGCACCGGAAGCTCTTCGTGTGAAGAATTTCTGGATACCAAACCGACCAATTTTATAGCGCCCACCTATGAGACCCTGGCAGAGCTCGAAACCGGACTTGCCGGTGTGTACGACGTTCTTGGCAGCCAGGCCATGTATGGCGACGTGGTTCCTTACTGGCTAAACGTGAGCACCGACATTGAATACACCAACACCGGCCAGCTGAATACAACAGTCTACATTTATACCCCCGCCGACGTCCAGGTGACCAACTTCTGGAAAACCTTGTACCAGGGAATTTACCGGGCAAACCTGGTTCTGGCCAGAGTCGACAATCCTGACCTGAACGAAACCGCCAGAAATAAGATCAAAGGGCAGGCGCTGTTCCTGAGAGGGTATTATTATTTTCTGCTGGCCAGTAACTATGGCGGGGTTCCTTTGCTGTTAACCGATGAACCGGACATAAACAACGTGGATGTTCCGAGAGCAAGTCTCCGTGAAGTTTATACGCAAATTGTAAACGACATGACCCAGGCCGAACCTTTGGTGGCCGAGGCCGCAAGCCTTAGCGGCGGCGGCCGGATTTCACGTTCGGCCGTTCAGGGTGTTTTGGCCCGCGTGTGCCTGAGCATGGCCGGTTACCCTTTGAACGACAGCGCTCAGTACGAAGAAGCAAAAAAATGGGCGGCTAAAGTCCGCGATTCGGGCATGCACGAGCTAAATCCCGATTATTCGGATATCTTCATCAACTACGCCAAAGATGAATACGATATTAAGGAAAGCATCTGGGAAGTTGAATTTTACGGACTGTTGTCAAACGGCTCATCCGAATACACCTATTACATTGGGGCAAGAGGCGGAATTCGCAGCGCCGATACCGAAATCGGCTACAGCGGAGGTTCCGTGTTGGCCACAAAATGGTTGTTCGATTTGTATGAGAAGGACGAAACAAGTACAACAACACCTCTGGCATCGCCCGATTTACGAAGGGATTGGAACATTGCGCCCTTCACCTACGTTGGAACGCCGGGTGTATTAACTCCAAACCCGGATTTATGGAGGCGGACCATGGGAAAATGGAGACGGGAATATGAGGTTCAAACCCCCAAAGACCGGGTTGTTTCTCCGCAAAACTTCCCGATTCTCAGGTATTCGGATATTTTACTGATGATTGCCGAAGCAGAAAATGCAATTCACGACGGCCCGACTGCCGAAGCCTACGAGGCCATCAATGAAGTAAGAAGACGGGCATATGGGTTAAAACTACCCAATCCTCCCGCTCCGGATGTGAATGCCGATTTGCCGGAAGGTTTGTCGAAAGATGAATTCTTTCAGGAAATTATCAACGAACGGGCACGGGAATTTTGTTTCGAGGCCGTGAGACGACCTGATTATATCCGCTGGGGAAACTTCGTTAGCCGAATGAAAGAATACAAAGACTGGGCCTTGGCAAACGGAGCGGTACAGGGGCATGTGCTGGCGCAAACCAATATCTCCGACAGAAACTTGCTCTTACCTATCCCTACTTATGAGTTATCGCTCAATAAAGCAATGACACAGAATCCAGGTTATTAACCGTTAAAACAAGAATGATGAAACGATATTTAAGCTTACTGTTATTCGCTATTTCTTTAGCTTCTTGTGAAGACCTGATTGAAGTAGATTCCCCTGATTTTGATGTTCAGGTAGAAAAACTAACCTATCAGGTTGGCGATACCGTCAGGTTCCAATTTTCAGGAAATGCCGGAAATATCACCTTTTACTCCGGCTTACCGGGTTCCGACTATAATTTTCGTCATCGGACGGCCCTGGAAGGAGGTACCCCTCAAATCGATATTACCACCCAGTACGGTGGCGGCGGAACCCAAATCCATTCGTTGAGACTAATGGTCTCCAGCGATTTGGCTGCTATGAGCAAAGAAGGTATCCTCGCGGCTAGCTGGACCGATATTACCGATCGCGGAGCAATTGCACCCAACACCACGGTAACGCCATCCGGAACGATGGATGTGTCTGACCTGGTTAATCCTGAAAAACCTTTTTTCTTCGCCTTTAAATTTGTCGGGCAAACTGATCCCGATAAAGCAGCGGGGAACTGGATTGTCCACGCATTCAATGCAAAAACATTAGTTTCCGATGGTCTCGCGATCCCTGTTGCAACCTTACAAAATGCAGGCTGGCAACCTTTCAGCATCCTGAACGATGCCAATGCCTGGTATTCAAGAGGTACGCCCATTGTTGACCTGGTCATTATCGGCGGAGGAAAGAATGCGCCGGAGAGTGAAGACTGGTATGTGACTAAACCTTTGTTCTTCACAAAAGTATCGCCCGACACCGGTACACCGATTCAAAACATCGGAAGCAATGCCCTGGATGGTTACCAGTTTATTTACAGCCAGGCCGGAACATATACTGTCACCTTCCTGGTATCCAATAACTCGGTTGACCAACACAAAGAAAAGGTTATCCAATTTGAACTGACCGTTACGGAATAGTCTCTTTAGAAATGGAGGCAAAGGTCATCCAGGAATACCAACTGAGCGCCTTTGCCTCCAGGCTTAGACCTTTTGATAACTATTTTTATTCATAATTCAGAACAAAATAACGATGATAAACTTTTTCAGATATTTCATTTATATACTCCTCCTGGCATCCTGTTCTAAAGGAAATGATATTCCTGGTGTGGATGAACCGGAACCTGATCCTATTCCCGACCCGGTTGTTGTAACGGAAAGTTTTGGCGTAAAT
This sequence comes from Gaoshiqia sp. US2, assembly GCF_059705485.1. Taxonomy (NCBI): domain Bacteria; kingdom Pseudomonadati; phylum Bacteroidota; class Bacteroidia; order Marinilabiliales; family Prolixibacteraceae; genus Gaoshiqia; species Gaoshiqia sp. US2. The sequence goes on from NZ_AP048550.1 coordinate 1,280,561, forward strand.
CTTTCGGGAGGTGAGTTCGGGGGAGTCTATCCGGGTGTGGATGGGACACATTATGGGTATCCCGGCTCAAAAGACCTCGATTACTTCAAATCGAAGGGACTGATCCTGATTCGTTTTCCATTCCGATGGGAACGTATTCAGCACGAACTGAACGGAGATCTTTATGCCATTGATCTGGGAAAAATGAAAACCTTTGTCAAAGCAGCCGAAGACCGTGACATGCCGGTAATTCTGGATATGCACAATTTTGCCCGCCGATCGTTCGATGGCGGAGCGACTTCAACGGTGATTGATGCTGGTCCTGAGCTAACCCGGGAACATTTGGCCGATGCCTGGATGAAGCTGGCCAATGAATTCAAATCCTATAAAAACATCTGGGGATACGACATTATGAACGAGCCTTACTCCATGCCCTCGTCAACCGCCTGGTTCACAATTGCTCAAGCCGTTATCGACAAAATCAGGCTTGTAGATACGCAAACTCCGATTATCATCAGCGGAGACCGCTTCAGCTCTGCTCTGCACTGGGTTCAGTTCAGCGATAACCTGCGCAACCTGAACGATCCTTCAAACAACCTGATCTTCCAGGCTCATATTTATTTCGACAAAAACATCTCGGGCGCGTATGCCGGCACTTACGATGAAGAGCAAGCAACGCCCGAAACCGGCGTAACCCGCATAAAACCCTTTGTGGAATGGCTTAAAAAGTATAATAAACGCGGATTGATCGGAGAGTACGGTGTGCCTGATAACGATCCACGGTGGCTGGTGGTACTTGAAAATATGCTGATTTACATGCGCGATAATGGTGTACCGGGAACCTACTGGTCGGCTGGTCCCCGATGGGGAACTTATAAGCTGGCCGTACAACCAACCAACAATTATACAACAGACCGGCCTCAAATGGAGGTACTTGAAAAATATACACAAACAAATCCGAAGTAGAAATAAATCATCATGAAAGGGCCGCTCCCGGTGGTCCTTTTAAAATTGTTGATTTTTAAGTGAGAGAGATATGTTTCAATGTAAAAGACCAATTCAGATCTTAATCCTGTCTGCGCTGATTTTATCGTCAAACGCGGGACGGGCCATCGGTGAAAATACTCATGCAACAAGCCAACCGGATCAATTCGCCGGTATTCCAAAACATAAAAAGTTAGCTGAAAGAAAGGCTTCTTATAGACTGATAATCTCAGTAAATGCAGCCGGAGTAGAACCTGTTGCCGAAACCGGAGGAACATCTGTTATTGACGGAGCCGCAGGTACATACAGGGAGGCAGGAACGGGGATTCGCGACCGTTTTGCCCTTGATTTCGAAGTTGACCGGATCGACGTTCCGCATCTGGCCGTGATCACTTATCCCGATGATAAACCGAGAACCATGGAGATTATGCTTCAGCATTTCACAAAACACCTCGATTTTCAGTCGCATACCGGTGTGATGACCGGTGAAGAATACCCCCTGTCGAACGGTATGAAGGAATTTCGGATCGTTTTCTGGCCCAAGGCCAAACGCCAGGCTTTCATTTTTATGACCGCCGAAGACAATTATCCGGCTGCAGTTAGTGAAATGAAGATCTATGAAATCAGCGAATTTGGCATTCCGTCAAACAGCAATTACTTTTCGGGAAGCGTACCTGCCCGCAGCGCCGGACTTTTTTATGAAGATCCTGTCCTGTTTCACAGTTTTGGTACCGGTCGCGACAAACAAGGTTTTATGGAAGCGACCGACCGGATGGTCACCTATCTCCGGTCGCTCGGTCAGACGACCTTTGAATACCCGCTGGTGTGGTATGCCGGCCCCTTATATGGGTCGGATGTTGAACCTTACGATCCAGTTGCAGAAAATGCGCTTGGCGGTAAACGTCCGCATCCCGAAGATTATCCGCGTTATATGCTGAAAAGACTTGAGGAGCAGGACATGAAATTTACTGCCGGACTACATATTCATACCCTTCCAAGTTTGAATAGAGACCCGCTGGCCGACACTGCCCGGATCAATTCGGGAGAAGAAACCGTCATCAATATCAATAAAGACGGAGAACTGTGGTTTGGACACTGGCATGGCTCCGATCCGAATTTTAATGCCGCCGATCCGCGGGTTATGTCGGCTGTGAATGGGCTGGTTACGGAAATCTGCGACAAGTATGCTGAAGAACCGGCATTCGATGGAATTTCACTGGTGATTTCCCGGCCGAAACTGTTTTCATTTGGCTCGCTGGCTTCAGGATACAATGATTTGAACCTGAAACGCTTCCAGGAAGAGTCAGGCATAAAAATTCCGGCCTACATTCCGGGAGAACCTGATCGTTTTAAGAACAGCTATGACTGGCTGATGAGCAGTCCGGAAACAAAAAAAGCCTGGATCGACTGGCGGTGCCAAGTCCTTTACAAACATTATTCCCAAATGGCCCGGACCATAGCCTCATATCGTCCCGATTTGAAACTCAACCTGAACATCTTTGTTCACCTGACCCAGAATGATCGTCTGGCTGACTATTTGAATGAGTCGCCGGCGGAGGCCATGCGCGAAATGGGATTTGACCCGGAGCTTTACCGGAACGAATCGAATATTGTTGTCAGTCCTACGCTTGTGCCTGCCGATTTGAGATGGGCCAGGTCACACTACACGCCGGTAGCAACTAACGCCAACCGGACAGTGCTTACTGCTCCAGAAGTTGTTTCGTCTATGAGCGATCTTCCACGGGTTGGAGTAACGATTCACGACCGGTATTTTGAAGATGCCATTGGCCGCGAAGAACCGCTGAAGGGGCTAAAAGACTTAGGGGTCGACGAAATGGTCTGGAGGGCTTCCACGTTAAACCCGACGGGTTTTCACAGCCTCGAACCCTATATTTTTGCACTTAATTACCTCGATGCTACCAGCATCATCAAAGGAGGCTATGTGATCGGCAGCTTCGGCATGGACGAAGAACTCACCGCGTTTAGCAAGGCTTTTCAGTCGTTACCGGCTGTTAAATTTGATGATGTTCCCAACATGTCCGATCCGGTCCGGGTCAGGCAAAAAGTGGTGGACGGGAAAATGTATTTCTACCTGCTTAACGGCCTGCCTGAACCGGTCACATTCAACCTGAAATTAAACAAAGCCTCTGATGTGACCGATCTTGTTGAGAACAAAAAACTCAGGAAGGTTCGTTCACTATCCGTGCAACTCGCTCCGTATGATCTGCGTGTTTTTGAATCTCCGTCCACTGGTTTAAGTTTCACCCGAAGCGATTTTGAACTGGACGAAAAATGGCTGAAACAGCTTGGTCGCTCGCTTGACAGTTTGGAAAAGCTGGCTGAACTAAAGAGCACGGAAGCCCAGAAATACAAACCCTACCTGGAACAGGCCCGGGCATGCCGGGATCAGAAACACTATGCGCGCTTATACTTTTTGCTACAGGACGGTTGGGCAAAAGAGTTAAAGACCCTGATCGGTAATATTCATTAATGATCACAAAAACCATAAACTAAATAACCGGCATTATAAGCTAAAGCAGTATGCTAACGATTAATCTTTTGCAATTTAAAACTTTGTGCGTTAAGAATATAATTAAAAGCGTTATCAGCATTAATCTTATTCGCCGGAAAATGATTTAACATGTAAAACGTAACTTCTATGAAAAACACGGAATTTTGGTTTAGGAGAAATCGCAGATTCGAACGGCTTTTTCTCTTGCTTATTTTTTCGATTTGCTTTTTGGTTAATAGCCAGGCTCAACTAATGGCTGCTCAGAATCAGTCGGAACAGGGCCGGGCCATCAAAGGGCAGGTTGTTGATAACACAGGCAGCTCGCTGCCAGGTGTCACGGTAGTGGTTAAAGGAACAAACCTGGGTACCATTACCGATGCGAATGGTAATTATTCCCTGACAAATGTCGCCGACGGCGCTACCCTGTTATTTTCTTTTGTTGGCATGAAAAGCCAGGAAGTAGCAGTGGCAGGTCAAACGGTCATCAATATCACATTGAAAGAAGAAACTGTCGGGCTGGAAGAAGTGGTGGCCGTGGGTTACGGGTCGCAACGGAGAAAAGACCTGACCGGTTCTATTGCCCGGGTGAAAGGCGATGATATGATTCAAGCTTCAACCGGAAGTTTCGATCAGATGCTGCAGGGCAAGGTCGCCGGGGTACATATCAGTCAAACTTCGGGCGCTCCGGGCGGAAACGTGAATGTGCTGGTACGGGGAGTCAGTTCGATTACCGGCGGAAATCAGCCGTTATATGTTGTCGACGGATTTCCCGTCGGAACAGGCGGCGGAGGTTCGGACATGTCCAATTTTGGCGGAGCAAATTTTACCTCGGCCGGCATGGCTAACAATACCCAGAACCGGATCAATCCGCTAAGCTCGATCAACCCGGCAGATATCGAGTCGATCGAAATTCTGAAAGATGCTTCGGCAACAGCGATTTATGGTTCACGCGGCGCCAATGGCGTCATCATTATCACCACAAAACGCGGTGCAATCGGTAAGTCGCTAATCAACGTCGATGTTTCGTATGGAGTTCAGGAAGTTGGCCATAAACTGGATATGATGAACGCACGCCAGTATGCCGAATTTGTGGCCGAAGGTCGCGACAATGCCCGTATTTATGCAGGTGGTTTGGCCAGCGATCCCAACGACGTGAGGGCGGGTGGTCACCGCGTACCGCCCGCATTCCGGAATCCGGCCTCCATTACCACCGACACCGACTGGCAGGATGTCATTTTCCGTATTGCACCGGTTCAAAACTACCAGGTATCGTCTACGTCCGGAAATGAGAAAAACCGGTATTTCATCTCAGCCGGCTATTTCAACCAGCAGGGAATTGTGCTCACATCCGACTATGAGCGTTTTAATCTGAGAACCAATGTTGACGCGCAACTCACGGAACGACTGAAACTGGGTACGTCGATTTCCGGATCATATGGCTACGGAAGATTTCCAAATACCGAAGGACACTACGGAACCGGTGGAATTTTGAGCATGGCCTTAGCCGCATCCCCAACTATACCTTCTCACCACGAAGACGGAAGTTATTATTTTAACCAGGAAGATGTTGATTATGGTTTGGGCTGGCTTTCCAACCCGCTCGCCGTTCTCAACGGCTATTCCGATAACCGCAAGGTAGCCGACATTTTGGCCAATAATTTCCTCGAATACCGCATCATCGACGGTCTGACCTTTAAAACTTCGGTGGGGATTAAATACGGCACAAATGTCATAAAACTCTGGCGATCTTCCGAAGTTCCTTTATACGGCAACCGGAACTACGAAGCAACAGCAGCGGTTATCAAATCCGAATCGCTTAATTGGCTAAACGAAAATACCCTTAACTTTAAACGAAATTTTGGCGGCAAACACCAGCTTGATGCGCTGGTTGGTTTTACTGCACAGAAAGATAGCTACGACCAGCTATCGGCCGGGGCAGCCAATTTTCCAACCGAATATGTGACTTACCTCTCGGAAGGAATTGTCAATACCGGCAGCCATTTTGTTTCCGAGTGGTCCATGTTATCGCTGATGTCCAGAATCAATTACGCTTACGACAGCAAATACCTGTTTACGGCAACCATCCGCCGCGACGGCAGTTCCCGCTTCGGTGTAAACAATAAATGGGGTAACTTTCCTTCTTTTTCAGTCGGATATAATGTTTCGGAAGAACCTTTTATGCAATCCTTCGCTTTTGTTGATAATCTGAAATTAAGGGCCAGCTACGGGCTTTCGGGAAACAACCAGATCGGAAATTATACCCATATCGGCTTGCTTTCAACCTTGGGTTATGTCGAAAACAATACGAAACGCCTTGGCTTGGTTCCCAGTAGTTTATCCAACGACGATTTGACCTGGGAAAAATCGAAACAGGTGAACCTGGGCATCGACCTGAGCCTTTTTAAAGAGCGGATTGCACTGACAGCCGATATTTACCGCGACCGTAAAACCAACCTGCTGCTTGCTGTTAATCTGCCGGCCGCTTCCGGTTTTGGTTCTTCAACGCAAAATATTGGTGACATTGAAAATAAAGGGATTGAAATCGGCCTGCAAACCGTCAACCTCAACTTAAACAAGTTTAACTGGACCAGCAGCGCTACTTTCAGCGCCAATAAAAATAAGGTTCTTAAACTGACCAATGCCTCCGAAAGGATGGTTAACTCGGCTTACCAGGTTACCCAGGTAGGGTATCCGGTTTCCAGTTTTTATCTGATGAATGCGATCGGTATCTTCCAGACGGTTGAAGAAGTGCAAAACAGTCCGGTTCAGCATCCAAGGGTACAGCCCGGCGACCTGAAGTTTGAAGACGTAACCAAAGATGGTAAAATCAACGCCGATGATAAAAAAATCGTAGGCGACCCGTGGCCCGACTTTACCTGGGGATTTACCAACAAATTCAGCTACGGCAACCTGGCTTTAAGTGTCACGTTGAACGGTTCGCACGGAGCGTATACTTATTTCCAGGGCGGCGAAATTATTCTTAACTCGGCCGGTGTACAAAACCAACTCGCCATAGCCGACCGCAGGTGGAAATCGGAACAAAACCCCGGCGACGGTTTTATGCCGCGTGCGATCCGGAGCAATCATGCCTTTGGATTTAGTTCCACATCGCACTTCCTGTTTGATTCGTCGTTTACACGGATTAAAAATGTGAACCTTTCCTACAAACTTCCGCAACAACTGGTTTCCAGACTATCGATGGGAAGCGCCTCGGTGTATGTTGATGTCAGTAACCTGTACACCTTCACCGACTACCCCGGTTATGATCCCGAGTCGAGCACTTCGGGTGATAATGTGGTTAACGCAGGCATCGACTACCTGACTTACCCGCTTCCGCGGACTTATACTTTTGGTGTTCAATTAACTTTTTAAATCAGTAAGACCATGAATAAGTACCTGTTAATTGTTTTTGTTCTCGCGCTGGTATCGTGTAAAGATTTTCTGGTGCTGGAACCGGAGAACCAGATCAGCGAAAATATTTTTTACAAAACCGAAGCTGATTTTGAAACAGCGATGTTCGGCATGTATGGTGAACTGCAAACACTCCACGATATTTCGAATTTATTTCTTACCGAAGTAACCACCGACAACATGCGGATTACCAATCAGTTGTCAAATCCTCCGGCTGACCGTGTGGAAAGCGATGAAGTCAATCTGACTTCAACCAATGGTTTTGTGAATACCATCTGGGGCTCCTGCTTTAAAACCATTGCCCGGAGCAACAATATCCTGTCACGTATCGACGACGCCGATTTTGTTGAAAGCAAAAAAAACCAGTTTAAAGGCGAATCGCTGTTTCTGAGGGCTTATGCCTATTTTTACCTCGTTCGGCTGTTTGGCGAGGTTCCCCTTGTTGATGTGGCGTTCCGCAGTCCCGACGAAGTGGCCGGATACGACATGAGCCGGAAGCCGGTCTCTGAAATTTACACCCTGATCCTGGATGATTTACAGGAATCGGCCGGGTTACTGAGTGCCGGAGCGGGCCTGAGCAAATCGCGTGCTTCGCTGGGCGCCGTCAAAACCCTTCAGGGAAAAGTGTATCTGACCCAAAAAGAATATGTCCTGGCAGCTGCGGCTTTACTGGAAGTTCAGCAGATGAACCGGTACACGCTGACAAATGATTACGGCCAGTTATTTTCGGTGGGTAACGACGAACTGTCAGAGTCTATCTTCGAAATCAAATACCTGACAGGCAACGTAGGTGAAGGGAATTCACTGACGACCAATTTCTCCTATGGCCATACCATCGTGCCCACTTCCGATATGATCCAGGCCTATGAAGCCGACGATTTGAGAAAAGACGCTTCACTGGCTGATTCGCTGCTGGCTGCCGACGGCAATTACGCCACCTACGAGGAAAAATACATCCGCAAATTCTACGATCCCACTGCCGAGCTTCAGTTCGACGGCGGAATTAATGTCCTGCCGCTACGTTATGCCGACGTTTTGCTGATGTATGCCGAAGCCCTGAATGAAACCGGAAAAACCACCGAGGCCCACGACTTTCTCAACATGGTACGCGACCGGGCCGGACTCGTCTCGTTAAGCGGACTGAGCAAAGCTGATTTTGCCCTGGCACTTGAACGCGAACGGCGTGTTGAGTTTTTAGCCGAAGGACATCGCTGGTTCGACCTGGTCAGAACCGGCAGGGCTCAGACAATTATCAACAACTATTACATCAGCCTGGGATTGAGTTTCCGCGTTGAAGACTATGAACTTTTAATGCCAATTCCTCAAAGTGAACGGGATATTGATCCGAACCTGACGCAAAATACAGGTTATTAATTAAATTAGAGCTGTCCTGAAAGTCAGTCAACCAGAATGAAAAATTCTGAAATATATTCTGAATGATGCGGTTGGTTTTTATGACTCAGGGACAGCTCTAAAAAAACATTTTCAATGATGATGATAATAAAACGATTAAAGTTATGTTGGTATGTTTTGTTCCTGTTTCTGCTAAGCTGCCAGACCGGAACGGAAAAAAATCATGCCGTGTCCCTGATTGATTCTTCTTTAAAAGGCCAGTCATTTCATAACATTACCCTGGAAGCCTCCTTAAAGCCGTTCAAAGAAAAAAGCGAAGCTTATTACCGGAAAGTGGCTGCCGAAATGTTTATGCAATGGCATTCATTGCTGCGCCATGCCGACACCATCTCGGTTATGCTGTGGACCAGCGACGGATCTGAAATCCTGAACTATTCGGGGAAACCGGATCAGCCGTTGGAATGGGCAAAATACATTGGCAATCCCAACACCGAACACGAAATCGGTTCAGGACCCAAAGAACTTTCATTGCACGAAAGGGCCTATTTGTATCTCGAAAATCCACCGGATTTCACCTACAAAGACCTGAAAATTATTGTCAGCATCCTGAAAGAAACCGGCGAATCGATTACCGGGAAACCGGTGCGGATCGGAGCGACCTTTGACCCGGGGCCCGAATTTGCCAAGTCGCCGTTCAAATACGAAAAACATCCTGAAATACTGGAAGGAAGCGCCATGGGTGAAAAATCTTTTGTGTTCAGCTATGCCACCCTGAACGCCGATGATGAGTCGTATGCCGGTTACCCCGGCGGCATTCCGGCAAACACGCCTTTTGGAACCTTCTTTGGCCGTCAAAGTCAGCATTTTCTCACCGATCTGGGCTTTGACTACATCTGGTTCAGCAACGGTTTTGGATTTGGCATGGAGCCCTGGTCGTCAACCGGAACCATTTTTACCGGAACCGGTTTTAATGCCGAAAAGCTGCCGGACACGAAAGAAAAGATTGTCAATTTCTGGAACCTGTTTCGTGCCGAATGTCCCGACTTTCGGATTGAAACCCGGGGAACAAACCTGTCAACCGGAATCGACCTGGCCAAAGACGGCGTTGATTTAAAAGCCATCTACAACGGTGGTTTTAACATCCTGCCTCCCCCAAATTCGCCCTGGGCCGCACTCGACGGCGACTTTGGACTCGAAATGGTTGGTTACATGTCGCGCATTTCCGAACTGCCCGACGACCGGTACATCTTCCGCTATTACACGCACGATCCCTGGTGGCTCAACAGCCCCTGGCTCGACCGTTACGGACGGGAACCACACGATATTTATCTGCCGATGGCGGTGTCGCGTATCAACGAAAAAGGCGAGATCACCCTGCCCACCCATCTCAATTTCCTGACGATTGATGATTCATTTGGCAACATGCCAACGCAGGTACCCGACGAGGTGATTCCTCACATTCTGAAAGCACGGTATGATTCGCCAACCGCAGCGGGTCCGCTGGTTTGGGTTTACCCCTTTGACGAATACCACCAATGGGCGCAAAACCAACAGGAACGCTTGCCCGAGATTTATTACGGCGATTGGTATATCCGGCAGGCCATCAATAACGGGTTGCCGCTGAATACAGTTATTTCCACCAGTAATTTTGGGAAGGCTCTTTCCCAAAAACCGGGGTTGTTCAACCAGTCTGTGCTGCTTTCGATCGTACCCGATGCCGGCTCAGCCTACGAAAAAGAACTGATTAGCTTTATTCAGCAAGGCGGGCAGGCCCTCATTTATGGTCCGGCTGACTATGCCGGCGAGGAATTTTTAGCCATGCTTAACCTTGAAAATGTGTCGCCTGTATCGGGTGAACTGACGATTTCAAAAAACTACCAATTGGATGAGCTGCGGCAGGCCGATCCTGCAATCATCAGACACGAAGCGCTTTTTTCGGGAGGCGGTTTGCGTTCGACGGTGAAAAACAAACAGGATGCGTACACCAGATTAATTGCCCAGGCCAAACAAGCTTCTGCTGTCCGCGACATGGCCTGGATCCGGTCTCATCCCGACTGGTCGGGCGGAAAAATTGCTTATGTGAGGGGTACCAATTCTTCTCACTTTACGGGAAAACGTTTGCTTGAACCGGACGATCCTACCCGTTATTTTACCAGCCCGAATTACCTGCGGTATGTCCTCAGTGAGTTGGGTCTGAGCTATGCCACCGACAAAAACAGTCCGGCGGTAAAAAGCCCGGTGCTGAGCATTTCGCGCAGCAACAACGGTTATTTCTTTGCCGGTTATGTGCCCAACACCACCGTAAAACATCGCTTTAAACTGGCGCCCGGCGCTCCCGTCTTGTTGGGCTACGACACCGGGCTGGAAAAAGGACACTCGGTTTATCACTTCCCCACCTCGTGGAATCGGGAATGCCGCGTTTTTGTAGAACAGAACGGAGGTGTGGTATCCTGTAAAGAAATGCACTCGGGCGAACTTGGTATCACCCGCCGGCTGCAGGTTTCGGGGCTTGAAAACGCCACCGTTCGTATTTTCCCCGACAACGGAATCAGCGAAGATCAAATTAACTTTTACCTGAATGCCGGTTATCCGTGGAAAAAAGGACAGCTCGACTTTCGGAAAGGCGAAGAAGCATTTGGCAACAATTACAAAGTGGAAGGCGTAAGCGGAACTTTAGTGGTATCATGGTAACAATCGGTATAAAATGATGAGGAAATATTTTTTAGTGACTTTGATGCTGACTTTATTCCTGGGGCATTTAAATGCTCAGGAAACTGGGATTGCCGATCAGTCGGCTTATCTTTCAGCAATTAAAGATGAGTTGAAAATAAAATGGCCAAACAACCGGACCATCAACCTGGTGTTTCACGGACATTCGGTTCCGGCCGGATATTGGCATAACTCCGAGGTGCATACCCTCGATTCGTATCCAAACCTGGTGCTTGCCCGGTTGAAAGAAATTTACCCGCATGCCGTGATCAATGCGATTGTTACGGCTATTGGAGGCGAATATGCCGAAAAAGGCCAGACCCGCTTCGCTTCCGATGTTCTGCCGCATCAGCCTGATGTGATTTTTATCGATTACGCGCTGAATGATCTGGGTGCCGGGCTTGAACGGTCGCGGGCGGCCTGGCAAAAAATGATTGAAGCCGCACAAAAGGAAAACATCCCCGTGATTCTGCTTACCCCGTCGCCTGACCAGCGACAGGACATCCTTGCTCCTGAAAATCCCCTGGCGCTGCATGCTGCACAAATCAGAGAGCTCGCAGCAGTGTACCATATTGGACTGGCCGATCCGTTTACCAAATTTCAGGAGATTGTCCGGAACGAAGGCGATGTAAAAGCTTATATGTCGCATGTAAACCATCCCAACCGGAAAGGACATGAGCTGATTGCCGATGAAATCATCAAATGGTTTTGAGAAGAAAATGAAATATAAAATTTAACATCATGAAGAAATACCATATCCTGATTATCCTGCTGTTGTCCATCTTTTTGTGCAAAGAAGCGGAAGCTGAAAATACAATTCCGCAATGGCAAATCGGGTTTCATCATCAAAAAGAGAACAAACCGGAAAAATGGATGCCGGCAGAAGTTCCCGGAGCAGTTCAGCTTGATTATGCCAGGGCCAACAACTGGGCCAAATTTTATTATGCCGAAAACTGGAAAGACTATTCCTGGATGGAAGATGTGTTCTGGACCTATAAAACAAGCTTTAAAAAGCCGGATATGAAAGCCGGCGAGCAGTTCTGTTTTATTTCAGAAGGCATTGACTATGAATTTGAAATCAAGATCAATGATCTGCCGGTTTTTTACCAGGAAGGTATGTTTACCCGGGTTGAGCTCGACTTGACGGCTTTTTTGCAGGACCATAATGAACTTCAAATAACCATCTTTCCTGTACCAAAAATTCAGGGGAAGCCTGTTAATCGCGATCAGGCGGCGCAGAGCGTAAAACCGGCAGTCAGCTACGGTTGGGATTGGCATCCCCGTCTGGTGCCGCTGGGAATCTGGGACGAAACCCACTTTCAAATCCTTAACCAGAACCGGCTGAGAGATTTTTCAACCAAATACAGTTTGTCTGAAAACCTTGAAGAAGCAAAGATCGAAGCTTCGTTTATCAGCCAAAATGAACCGGGGAAAAAATTCGAATGGACCGTAACCGCTCCCGACGGGAAAGTGATGCTGTCAGAAAAAGGCAGTGTCACCGACAAACAACAGCTCACAGCATCACTTAAAAATCCGCAGTTGTGGTGGCCGCACGACCATGGAAAACAGCCCTTGTATGTATCAAAAATCATCCTGAAAGATGAAAAGGGAAGGGTTTTGGATACCAAACAACAAAAGATTGGGTTCAGGCAAATTCGCCTGGTGATGAATGAGGGAACCTGGGATGAACCCAACGACTTTCCAAAATCACGAAGTTATCCACCAATGACCATCGAAATTAATAACCGGAGGATATTTTCGAAAGGCACAAATTGGGTTAACCCGGAAATTTTTCCCGGAATCATCACAAAAGAACGCTACAACGAGCTTCTCGACCGGGCACTCGAAGCCAATTTTAACCTGCTCCGGGTTTGGGGTGGCGGAATCGTGAATAAACAGTCATTTTACGATTTATGCGATGAAAAAGGCATTATGGTATGGACCGAATTCCCCCTGGCATGCAACAATTACGAAGGAACTCCCAAATACCTGGGCGTACTGGAGCAGGAGGCCCGGTCAATCATTCAAAAAATAGCGCCCCATCCTTCCAACGTGATGTGGTGCGGGGGCAACGAGCTGTTTAACAACTGGTCGGGTATGACTGACCAATCACTGGCGCTTCGCCTGCTGAACAGTTTGTGTTATCAACTGGACCCGCAAACGCCTTTTATCCCAACGGCTCCTGTTGCCGGGGTAGGGCATGGCAATTATGTTTTTCGCGATCTGAATACCGGCAAAGAAGTGTTTGAAGTGATGCCGAAAGCGCGGAACACCGCTTATACCGAATTTGGGATGCCTGGCCCTTCGCCGGTGGAAATTCTGAGGCAGATCATTCCTCAGGATGAACTTTTTCCTCCCCGCGCAGGAACAAGCTGGGAAAGTCATCACGCGTTCGGCGCCTGGATGGGCGATACCTGGCTGATGAAAGACTTGCTGACCGACTATTTCGGAGAAGCTGCTTCGCTCGAAGAACTGGTTGCTGCGGGGCAATGGCTTCAATCCGAAGGATACAAATGTATCTTTGAAGAAGCGCGCCGCCAGAAACCGTATTGTTCCATGGCCCTGAACTGGTGTTATAACGAACCCTGGCCAACAGCCGCCAACAACAGCCTGATCAACTACCCCAACAACCCGAAACCTGCATTTTATGACGTCAGCGCGTCTTGCCGTCCGGTGTTGGCCAGCGCACGGATTCCGAAATTCAGGTGGCAGGAAGGAGAGACATTCACCGGTGACCTGTTTATCCTGAATGATCGGTACGAAGATTTGCCCGGAGGAAAAATAACGGTATCGCTTGTCGCCGGAGAACAACGGATTGTTATCCTGAACTGGGATTATCTTTCGATAGAGAAAAATAAAAACCTTGCCGGGCCTTCCGTCCGTTATGTGCTGCCACATTTTGACACCAGCAAAATAACCCTTGAGCTAAGCTCGGAAGATCATCCGGAATGGAACTCAAGTTATACGCTTCATTACCAAGCGGCTGAAGCAAAGACCGAAGTTACCACACCGGTACTTAACCAATAAATCAGGGGCAGTTGTCGTCAAAAAAATAAACTGTTATATGAAAAAGATAGTTGTTGCCATTCTTTCTGTCCTGTTCTTCCCGGTTTTTTCAGGGGCGCAATCCGACCTTCGCGTCAGCGATAACGGGCGTTATCTTGTTCACCGCGATGGCAGTCCCTTCTTTTACCTTGGCGATACAGCATGGGAATTATTTCACCGGCTAAACCGGGCCGAAGCCAGTCTTTATCTGAAAGACCGGGCCGAAAAAGGATTTACGGTGATCCAGGCGGTAGTGCTGGCCGAACACGACGGACTGAACGATCCGAATGCCTACGGGGCAACACCTTTAATCAATCACGACCCCGGCAAACCGGATGAGGATTACTTTGAACAGGTCGATTACATCATCGAAAAGGCGGAGGAGTATGGTTTGCATATCGCATTGCTCCCCATTTGGGGCGATAAACTTTTCAAAGCAAAATGGGGAACCGGACCGGAAATATTTAACCGGGAGAATGCCTATGCGTTTGGAAAGTTTATGGGGAACCGCTATAAAAAGCAGGCGAATATTATTTGGGTGATCGGCGGCGACAGAAACCCGAGGTACGGAACCGACGATGCCGATGTTTGGCGGGCATTGGCCAAAGGAATTACCGAAGCCGTGGGCGGAAATGACCAGGCATTGATGACTTTCCACCCGCAGACGGCCTCGTCGGCCTGGTTTCATCAGGATGACTGGCTGGATTTCAACATGCTGCAAACCAGTCATTGTGCCGACACCAGGGTATGGGAGAAGATCAGCCATGATTACGGGCTTTCGCCGGTAAAACCAACCATGGACGGGGAACCCATGTATGAAGAGATCCCGGTTTGTTTTGATTTGAAAAACGGTTATGCCGACCCCAATGATATCCGGAGAAAAGCTTATCTGAGTCTGTTTGCCGGGGCACACGGACATACCTACGGCTGCAACAACATTTGGCAAATGTACGCACCGGAAAGAAAACCTCAGATTCATGCAACAAAACCCTGGTTCGACTCATTGGATCTGCCCGGCGCCAAATCAATGACCTTTGTACGAAAATTAATGGAGTCGCGTCCGATGTTGGAACGGGTGCCCGATCAATCCCTGATTGTTGACAGTCCGGAACCTTACAGGGAGCGGATTCAGGGAACGAGGGGGAATGATTATGCCTTTATTTATTCGTCATCGGGACTTCCCTTCGAGGTACGGATGGGCAAAATCTCAGGAAAGAAGGTAAAAGCGTCCTGGTATAATCCCCGAAACGGGGAAGTAAGCGAAGCGGGAACTTATAAAAATAAAGGAGTCGTCCGGTTCATCCCGCCATCTCAAGGTAATTCGAACGACTGGGTATTGATAATTGATGATATTTCGCGAAATTTTCCGGAAATGAATTAGTTATCTTTGACGCCGGTTTACAGCAGTTTATTTTCCTGCACAAGATTAATGCCCGTTATGAAAGAGAGCCCGTCAAACAAGTTTAGCGAGTTGGCCAAAAACATTGCCGGTGATGTCTTTACCGACCACACTCACCGGATTTTGTACGCCACCGATGCGTCGTCGTACCGCGAAATGCCATTGGCAGTCACCCGACCCAAAAACAAAGACGATATTAAAAAGCTGATCGTTTTTGCCGCGATAAACAAAACTTCGGTTATACCGAGAGGCGCCGGGACTTCGCTGGCCGGACAAGTGGTTGGGCCGGGTATCGTGGCCGACGTTTCGAAATACATGAACCGTATTCTTGAATTGAATACCGAAGAACGCTGGGTTTGGGTGGAACCGGGCGTTGTGCTGGCTGAACTGAACCAGTTTCTGGCGCCGCACGGCTTGCAGTTCGGGCCCGAAACATCAACGGCCAACCGCTGCGTCATTGGCGGTATGCTGGGCAATAACTCCTGCGGGCTTCATTCGTTGGTTTACGGAAGTGTACGCGATCATATCCTGGAGGTGGAAACAATTTTGTCCGATGGCTCAGAGGTTACCTTTGGTGAGCTGAGTGCCGAAGCGTTTCTGCAGAAATGTAAAGGTAATCCCGATTTGCTTGAAACGAAGATTTATAACAAAATCAACGAGATCCTGTCCGTTCCTGAAAACCAGGCCGAGATCCACAAGGAGTTTCCCGATCCCCGGATCAAACGGCGCAACAACGGTTACGCCCTGGATATTCTCCTTGAAACAGATCCTTTTACCGGAAACAGGAAAAAAATCAATCTGAGCAAGTTATTGGCCGGTTCGGAAGGTACCCTTGCTTTTTCAACCAAAATCAAACTTAACCTGATACCGCTCCCGGCAAAATACAAAGGGTTGGTTTGTGCCCATTTTACCAGCATGCAGGAAGCTGCCCGGGCAAATATCATCGCTTTAAATCATCAGCCGGTGGCCATCGAACTAACCGATGATTATATCCTGAACTGTACCAAAGACAATATTGAACAGCGAAAAAACCGCTTCTTCATACAGGGTGATCCGAAGGTGGTTCTATTTATTGAATTTGAAAGTGACGATCCGGATGAAATCCGGCAGAAAGCCCGGCAACTGGAACTCGATCTGAGAGACGCCGGATACGGTTATCATTTTCCGCTGTATACCGAGGCCGGCGACATCGCTAAACTCTGGGATTTACGCAAGGCAGGCCTGGGCGTATTGCTGAACATTCCGGGCGACAAACGCAGCGTGCAGGTGATTGAAGATACGGCTGTTCATCCGGAAGTTTACCCCGAATTTATTGCCGAAGTGGAACAAATCCTTCAAAAACATCAGCTCGAATGTGCCTACTACGCCCACCTGGCAACCGGCGAATTACACCTGAGTCCCCTGCTCAACCTGAAAGATTCGGAAGATGTAGCCACCTATTACAAATTGGCTAACGACATCGCGTTGTTGGTCAAAAAGTACCGTGGCTCGCTGAGCGGCGAACATGGCGACGGACGTTTACGCGGCGAATTTATTCCGTTAATGCTGGGAGAGCACAATTACCGGCTATTGAAAGAACTAAAAAATGCCTGGGACCCCGACCAGATCCTGAATCCGGGAAAAATTACCGATACGCCGTCAATTGTTGAAAACATGCGTTATCTGCTTGATCAACCTGCAAAAAAGATTGAAACGAGCTTCCCTTTTCCTGAAAAAAGCGGCCTGCTGTATGCTGCCGAAAAATGCAGCGGATCGGGCGACTGCCGGAAAAGTGCGCTGATTGGCGGAACCATGTGCCCAACCTTTATGGCTACCCGCGACGAAGACAAAACCACCCGTGGGCGCGCCAACCTGTTGCGCGAGTTTCTGACCCGTACGGACAAAAAAAATCCATTTGACTACCGCGAACTGTATGAAGTGATGGATTTATGCCTGTCGTGTAAAGCCTGCAAATCGGAATGCCCCTCGAATGTGGATATGGCCAAACTGAAAGCCGAATTTTTACAGCATTATTACGAAAGCCATCCGATACCGCTCCGCACCAGGCTGATCGCGTATTTACCAAGGCTAAACCGGCTGGGGATGGCCTTTCGCCCCATGACCAATTTTCTGACCGGAAACGATTTGTTTAAACAAACCATTGGCTTTGCAAAAGAACGGTCGGTTCCGGCTTTGTCGAAAATCACCTTAAAAAAATGGGACAAACAGAATCGCCGCTTGCCAAAGTCAGGTAAAAACAAAAAAGTTTACTTGTTTGCCGACGAATTTACCAACTTCAATGAAAGTGAAATCGGGATCAAAACCATCCTGTTGCTGAACAAGCTGGGCTACGAGGTGGCCATTCCGAAACACATCGAAAGCGGCCGGACCTTCTTGTCAAAAGGATTGCTGAAAACAGCAAAAAAAGTGGCTGCCGAAAATGTGGCGCTGCTGAAAGACCTGGTTACAGACGAAACACCGCTTATTGGCATTGAACCCTCGGCCATTTTAACTTTCAGAGACGAATACCCCGAACTGCTTACCGGAACTTTGCAGGAAGCGGCTGCCAGACTGGCAAAAAACGCCCTGATGCTGGATGAATTTATCGCCCGGGAGGCCGACAGGGGATTGATCGGGCCGGAACAGTTCACTACAGAACACCGGCAGATTAAACTACACGGGCATTGCCAGCAAAAAGCCATTGCATCAACCGAGGCCACAAAGAAGATGTTGTCGTTACCTGTCAATTTCAGAGTAGAAGAAATCAAAAGCGGTTGTTGCGGCATGGCCGGTTCGTTTGGCTACGAGAAGGAGCATTACGAACTAAGCATGAAAATCGGGGAACTGGTCCTTTTCCCCGAAGTCAGGAAAACAGCGCCCGAAACCCGGGTTGTTGCTCCCGGAACTTCGTGCCGTCACCAGATTAAGGATGGTACCGGACGGCAAGCGCAGCACCCCGTCGAAATTTTACTGGATGCGTTGAAGGAATAATCAAGGAAAACAGATGACGGACCGAATGTTTTGCCTCTGGTAAAAACCGACAGTTATAGGTAAAAAAAATCCCGCCGAAGCGGGACTCATGTTCAATTTTGTTATGCTGTATTGAACGGGTATTAGCTTAAAAATTGATGAACGTGGGCCGCGGCCACTTTTCCGGCTTCAATGGCATGAACTACCAGGCTTGCCCCGCGCTCAATATCCCCGGCGGCAAAGATTTTTTCCACCGATGTTTGTTTGTTGGCTTTCACCTTCACGTTCCCGCGGGCATCATATTCAACTCCCAGTTCATCCAGTAAACCAACATGCACCGGCTGGGTAAAGCCCATCGACAACAAGACCAGATCTGCTTTG
This sequence comes from Gaoshiqia sp. US2, assembly GCF_059705485.1. NCBI lineage: Bacteria > Pseudomonadati > Bacteroidota > Bacteroidia > Marinilabiliales > Prolixibacteraceae > Gaoshiqia > Gaoshiqia sp. US2. Next base: position 1,299,283 of record NZ_AP048550.1, read on the forward strand.
ATGATTTCTTCGGTGCCGGGAACTTCAGCCATCACCCAACGGCCTTTTTCGTCTTTGTCCCATTTTACTTCAACAATTTCGGCTTCTTTCACCTTCCCGTTTTCCCCGATCAACCGTTTGGTCGAAAGCGCCCAACGGCGGTTGCAACCTTCCAGATGTGAGCTGGAAGTACGCAGGGTGTTTGGCCAGTAAGGCCAGGGAGCATCGTTGGTCCGTTCGACCGGGGGTTTCGGCATAATTTCGATTTGGGTAACGCTGGCGGCTTTTTGCCTGATGGAGGTGCCTACGCAGTCGGAGCCCGTATCGCCACCACCAATCACCAATACATGTTTTCCTTCGGCCGACAGGCGGATATCATCCGGAATTTTCTGGCCGGCTACCACTTTATTTTGTTGTGTCAGAAACTCCATCGCGAAATAAACGCCCTCCAGGTCGCGTCCTTCAATGCCCAGGTCGCGCGGCTGTTCGGCTCCTGTTGCCAAGACCACTGCATCAAATTCAGCCAGAAGTTCATCTCTGCTTACATCGGCCCCAACAGTGACATTGGTTTTCAGGATGAGACCTTCAGCTTCGAAGATCGCCAGGCGCCGGTCGATCACCCCCTTGTTCAGTTTGAAATCGGGTATGCCATAGCGTAATAAACCGCCGATGGCATCATTCTTTTCATAAACCGTTACGGTATGACCGGCACGGTTTAACAAGTCGGCGGCTGAAAGACCAGCCGGGCCGGAACCGATGACCGCCACTTTTTTCCCGCTGCGGACCTTCGGGGGATTTGGCACGATATACCCCTGCTCAAACGCCCGTTCAACCGTTGAGCATTCGTTCTCGCGGATGGTCACGGGATCGTTATGAATATTCAGCACGCAGGCTTTTTCGCAGGGAGCCGGACAAATACGGCCGGTAATCTCCGGAAAACTGTTGGTTGAATGAAGGATCTCGTACGCTTCGCGATCATCTTTGCGGAACAAAGCATCCTGCCATTCCGGTATTTTGCTTCCTACCGGGCATCCCCAGTGGCAAAACGGAACCCCGCAATCCATGCAGCGTGAAGCCTGCAACCTTCTGTCCTCTTCGTTCAGGGTTTGCTCCACTTCCCCGTAGTCGTATATTCTTTCTTTTACAGGCCGGTAGCCGCCTTCCTTGCGGGCCACTTTTATAAAACCTCTTGGATCTCCCATAATACTTCTAAATCTTTTCTGTTAATTTCAATCAGTTCTTTTTTATTCGTGACGCGTGGGGTCGTCTTCCGTCAGCTGTAATTTACGCTCAATTTCCCGCAGTTTCATTTCCTCAAGTACTTTCTTGTATTCAAACGGAATGACTTTCACGAATTTCGGCAGGTATTCTTCCCAATTGGTCAGAATATCGGCAGCCAAAGAACTTTGGGTATATAACAGGTGTTTACTAATCATTTCCTGCAGTTCATCCACATCCGATTTATCTTCAACCGGCGACAGTTCAACCAGACCTTTATTGCAGTAATAGTCAAAGTTGCCGTCAACATCGAGCACGTAGGCGATACCTCCGCTCATCCCGGCGGCAAAGTTCCGCCCGGTCCGTCCCAGTACAACAACGCGCCCGCCGGTCATGTATTCGCAGCAATGATCTCCGGTTCCTTCCACTACGGTTTTTGCGCCGGAGTTACGAACACAGAAACGTTCGCCGGCAACTCCCCGGATATACCCTTCACCGCTGGTTGCTCCGTAAAACGTGGTATTCCCTACGATGATATTTTCTTCCGGCTTAAATGTTGATCCGGTTGGAGGCACCACCACAATTTTACCTCCCGAGAGTCCTTTCCCGATGTAGTCGTTCGCGTCTCCCTCAAGGCGGAATGTGATTCCTTTCACCATGAAAGCGCCGAAACTTTGACCGGCTGTTCCTTTAAAGGTGCAGTTGATGGTATCTTCGGACAACGCCTCTTCGCCGTAGCGTTTCGAAATTTCGCCCGACAACATGGCGCCAATGGTCCGGTCGGTATTCACGATGGGGTACGAGATCCAGACTTTTTCTTTTCCTTTTATCGCTTTACTGGCATCCAGAATCAGTTTGTGATCCAGGTGATCTTCAATCGATTTCAGATTCGGAAAGGTATTCCGGATATCAAATTCTTTCGCTTCTTCGGGCAAATACAGGATTTTGGAGAAATCTATATTTTTCATTTTCCAGTTTCCGACGGTCGGATCTACTTCCAGTAAATCGGTCCGGCCAACCAGATCGTCGAATTTACTGATGCCCATTTCGGCCATATATTCGCGGACTTCTTCGGCGATAAAGCGGAAGAAATTAACGACGAATTCGGATTTGCCGATGAAGCGTTTACGCAGATCTTTATCCTGTGTGGCAATACCGGCCGGACAGGTATTGAGGTGGCATTTGCGCATCATGATGCAACCCATGACAATCAGGGCCGAGGTGGAGAACCCGAATTCTTCACCGCCCAGGCAAGCCATTGTAATCACGTCGTGCCCGTTCTTCAATTGTCCGTCAACCTGAAGTTTCACGCGTCCGCGCAGGTTGTTCATCACCAGGGTTTGCTGTGCTTCGGCAATTCCCATTTCGGCCGGCAAACCGGCATGTTTGATCGAGCTGGCCGGGCTGGCGCCAGTACCGCCTTCGCCCCCCGAGATCGTGATCAGATCGGCATAAGCTTTGGCAACACCCGCTGCTACGGTTCCAACACCGGCTTCCGCCACCAGTTTCACCGAAACTTTAGCGCGCGGGTTGGTTACCTTCAGGTCGTAAATCAATTGAGACAAGTCTTCAATCGAATAAATATCGTGATGAGGAGGTGGCGAAATCAAGGTAATTCCCGGAGTTGAGTTACGGGTTTTAGCGATAATTTTATTCACTTTAAAGCCAGGCAACTGCCCTCCTTCGCCCGGTTTTGCCCCCTGGCAGATTTTGATCTGCAATTCGTAGGCATTGGTCAGGTAATTGTTGGTGACCCCGAAACGTCCGGATGCAACCTGTTTGATGGCGCTTTGTTTCAGCGTCCCGAAACGTTCGGAATCTTCGCCGCCTTCGCCGGTATTGCTGCGTCCGCCAATCGTATTCATGGCCATGGCCAGGGTTTCATGTGCTTCTTTACTGATTGACCCGTAAGACATCGCCCCGGTCACAAAGCGGTTCATGATATTTTCAGCAGGTTCTACCTGATCGATCGGGATGGGATTGTTCTTTTTAAACCTGAAACATCCGCGGATAAACCCGGGTTTTTGGTTGTTCTGCTGAACCAGCTTACTGTATTCTTTATATTTACTGTAATCGTTGGTGCGGGTAGCCCATTGTAACAAACCAATTGCTTCGGGATTCCAGGCATGGTGCTCGCCGTATTTCCGCCACGCGTAAACCCCGCCGTTTTCGAAGCGGAATATTTCGGGAGTGGCGACGGTTTGGTAAGCTGCTTCGTGCATCCGCTTGTATTCCTCCGCGATTTCACTCAGACCTATACCGCTCAGGCGGGAAGTGGTTCCGGTGAAATACCGTTCAATCAGCTCATTCCCAACACCAATGGCTTCGAACATTTGTGCCCCGTGATACGAACGCAGGGTGGAAATACCCATCTTTGACATGATTTTTAATAAACCTTTGTCAACTGCTTTGATGTAATTTTTACGGGCCTCCTTATATTCCATTTCAACTTTACCTTCTTTCACCAGGTAGTCAATGGCCGCAAAAGCCATGTACGGATTAATCACGCTTGCCCCATAGCCCAACAAGAGGGCAAAGTGATTGACTTCGCGTGCTTCGGCCGTTTCAACAATGACTCCGACCTGCATCCGTTTCTTTCTGGAGATCAGGTGATGGTGAACCGCCGAAACAGCCAGCAAGGAGGGGAACGGCGCGTTTTCGGCATTCACTTCCCGGTCGGACAGAATGATGAAATTTTTCTTTTCATCGACCGCTTTCTCGGCCATCTCCAACATGGATTCAAATGCTTTCCTGAACCCGGCTTCTCCTTCTTTGACCGGGAAAACCATGGGGATGGTCTGATGGCTGAACATTTCATCTTTCAGGTCTTTAATTTTCCCCAGGTCGGTATTGGTAATCAGCGGGCTGTCAAATTTGATCAGCTTGCAGTGATCCGGGCTGTCATTCAGAATATTCGAGCTCAATGAACCGATATAGTTCGTCAGCGACATCACCAGGCCCTCGCGGATCGGGTCGATGGCGGGGTTGGTTACCTGCGCGAACATCTGTTTAAAGTAATTGAAAAAGAGCTGGGGTTTTTCTGAAAAGATCGCTATAGGCGTATCATTACCCATTGAGCTGGTGGCTTCGGCAGCCGAAACTGCCATACCCTGGATGATCTCGTACATATCTTCTTTCGTGTATGAAAATACTTTCGAGAGGGTTTCAAAATTTTCCAGTTCTGAAGGCACCCGGTTTTTAACTTTGATATCTTTCATCCGCATGCGGTTTTCTTTTAACCACATATCGTACGGATTACGTTTACTCAATTCGTATTTCACTTCGTTGTCGGGGATGATAATTCCCAACTTCGTATCGATCAGCATAATTTTGCCTGGTCTCAGACGCCCTTTTTCTTTGATTTCGTCGGGTGCAAACTGCTGAACGCCAACTTCGGAGCCCATCACAACCAGGTCGTTTTTGGTGATGACATAACGCGAAGGGCGCAGACCGTTCCGGTCGAGCGTACCGCCGATATAACGGCCATCGGAAAAAACCATCGAGGCCGGGCCATCCCAGGGTTCCATGATGGTTGAGTGATATTCGTAAAATGCCTTCAGGCTTTCCGGGATCGGGTTTTTCTCGTTAAACGATTCCGGGATCATCATACACAAGGCATGATGTAAGGAACGGCCGGTGAGGTGAAGGAATTCGAGCACATTGTCGAATGAGGCAGAGTCTGACTTTCCATCCTCGATCACCGGTAATAATTTTTTCAGATCTTCACCGAAAATTTCAGATTTCAGCAGGGCCTCGCGGGCCTGCATCCATTTCCGGTTACCTTTTACCGTATTGATTTCCCCGTTGTGGGCGAGGAAACGAAATGGCTGGGCCAAATCCCAGGTTGGGAACGTGTTGGTACTGAACCGGGAATGGACAAGCGCAATAGCCGATTTCAGTTTTTCGTGCTGAAGGTCTTTAAAATACTCGCCCAACTGGAACGGGGTAAGCATACCTTTATATACAATGGTCCGCGAAGAAAAGCTTGGCTGATAAAATGCTTCTTTCTGGCTCAGGTTCGACCGGGCAATTTCGTGTTCTGTCAGCTTACGCACGATATATAACCGGCGTTCGAGCGCTTCCTGCTCTAAATCAGCCTTAACAAATACCTGTTTGATGACTGGTTCTGTTTTTTTAGCAATTTCTCCCGGCGCAGAGCTGTCAACAGGAACATCGCGGAAAGCGATCAGCTCCAGTCCTTCCTCTTCGATGTGTTTGCTCAAAACATCCAGGCAAATATCCGCTTCAGCAGCCAGATGGGGCAAAAAAATCAGTCCGGTTCCGTATTTGCCGGATTCGGGCAGGTTTATTTTTACAACATCCTTGAAATATTCATGAGGAATTTGCATTAAAATACCTGCTCCGTCACCCGTTGAATTATCAGCACTTGTAGCGCCCCGGTGATCCAGATTTTCAAGAACCCGTAAGCCTCGCTGGATAATGTCATGCGACGCCTGTCCTTTTATATGAGTCACGAATCCAATCCCGCAATTGTCGTGCTCATTTGCAGAGTCGTACATCCCCTGCCTTTTTGGAAATCTAAACTGCTTCATGTATACCTTTTTAATTTAATCCACCTTCACCTGTTCTGACCAATAAGACATAACAAAAATTGTCAAATCCTGATTATTGATTAGAATTTATAAGCAAAACCCGCAAAAATCTTACGAAGTGAAAGCAAAAATAGCCATAAATCGATTATCATCCAATCTTTGCCCTAAAAAAAGATGCTCGACAACATGCCAAATTCCTTTGTTATTTAAAAACAAATCATATAAACATGTGAAATAAAAGCACTTACACCTTCTTTCAGGAAAATTCCAAAAAAGAAATTTGTTTTTAAAGATAACGATTTATTAACAGAAAGCTCTTATTTCAGTAGTTTCTTAATGGCCTTGTCAGTGTTTTCGAAATTAAACTGACCGATAACCGATTTCATTTTGTCTTCGATTTGTGGCAAACACAAATTTCCAAGGCTTCCGGCATGGCTGTGTTCAACTTTCCGGTGGGGCTGATAGTTTCCTGATTGTATCTCCATGCCGACTTGCCGGTATGCATCTCTAAACGGAACACCCTGCATGACCAGTTTGTTCACATCTTCCACACTGAACACATATTTATAACGGTCATCTTCCAACAGATCTTTTTTGACCGAAATCTCCGACAAGGCAAAGGCTGCAATTTCCAGGCAGTTTTTCAAATCGCGGAAAGCCGGCAAAAATACTTCTTTCAAAATTTGAAGGTCGCGAAAATACCCGCTGGGCAGGTTATTGACCATCAGCGTTATTTGGGTAGGTAATGCCTGCAACTTATTGCAGTGAGAGCGCAAAAGTTCAAAAACATCGGGATTTTTCTTGTGAGGCATGATGCTCGATCCGGTCGTCAGTTCGTCGGGAAGGGCCACGAATCCGAAATTCTGGCTCATAAACAAACAAACGTCATAAGCCAGTTTCGACAGGGTGGAAGCCAGGGAGGCCAAGGCAAAACTAACTGTCTTCTCCATCTTCCCGCGTCCCATTTGGGCATAAATCACGTTATAATTCATCTGCTCGAAGCCCAACAAGTCGGTTGTTAACTGACGGTCGATCGGGAAGGAAGAGCCGTAACCGGCGGCCGAACCAAGCGGGTTTTGATTGGTGATGCGGTAAGCCGCCTGCAACAATACAAAATCATCCGTCAGGCTTTCGGCATAAGCGCTAAACCACAAACCAAAAGACGAGGGCATGGCCACCTGTAAATGGGTATATCCCGGCATTAAAAAATCCTTATATCTTTCGGCCTGGGCCATCAGTACCCCGAACAAGCGATTCCCCAGATCCACAATTTCGCGGATTTCGTGACGGGCAAAAAGCTTCAGATCGAGCAGCACCTGATCGTTGCGCGAACGTCCGCTATGGATTTTTTTACCCACATCGCCAAGCTTCCGGGTTAACATGGTTTCTACCTGCGAATGAACGTCTTCCATGCCTTCTTCAATCACAAACCCGCCTTGTGCAGCCAGTTGGTAAATCGCTTTCAACTCAACCAGTAAGCAATCCAGCTCTTCTTTCTCAAGCAAACCGATGGATTGCAACATCGTGGCATGCGCCATGGAGCCCAGCACATCATATTTCGCCAGGTAAAGATCAAGTTCCCGGTCTTTTCCAACTGTAAAATCTTCAATGAGTTTATTTACTGAATAGCCCTTGTCCCAAAGTTTCATTTTGCATCAATTTTTAGCCAAAGATACTTATTTTAACTTTTACCAAACCCGTCTATCGCTAACCGTCGATCTGCCTATTTTCTTTCAGTCCGAATTGAATAATCAGAATGCCATAATGAAATAAAATAATACAATAAAATATCGTTCCTCTATTTATTTATTTATTTTATTGTCTTTTTGCTCATATTTGATTTAAATAAATTGATTTTTGACCTTTTGATACAAAACAAACAGCTGAAACTGACCAAAAATTAATTATTTTAGAAATGACCCCATGTTTTTATAGTCACATTCTGACATTTTGATATTTTTTCTAATATAATCCCCTATTTTTGATGGGTATTGTATGTTAATTTTGCATTAATTAGCAATTGTACCCCTATTTTAAACTTTGATTGTTTTGAAATATATCTACTTTTGAAGCGGAGATCTAAAAATAAAGGGGGTCATTTAAAAAAACGAGCATTTTTAAAAGATCACACACGTTAAAGCAAAACCCAAAAAAGAATTAATGACAAAAAATTCAGTTAAACCCTTAAAAATTTCATTATGAAAAAGACAATTAAGCTTTTAGTTTTTGGACTGACAACTATTTTTGCTTTAAACGTACAGGCACAGGAAAGTTCCTGGAGTACAGGCGTTGATTTAGTGAGCAGCTATGTGTGGCGTGGTACAAACTTCAGCGGGCCATCTCTGCAACCCTCAATCGAATATTCATCAGGAATTTTCTCGATCGGCGCATGGGGATCGCAAGGATATGACGGTTTTCAGGAAATGGATCTTTACACGTCCCTGTCTTTTGATTTTGGATTAAGTCTTGGGCTGACCGATTATTATTATCCCGGCACAAACTACTTCGAAACCAGTAAAGAAAACGGGAGTCACGCCTTCGAAATAAACTTAGGTTTTGAAACGGGGGCACTGACTCTTGCCGCCAATTACATCTTAAATGAAGCCGGAGGAGCTGCATCAGCCGGAAAAGACATGTATTACGAGGCCGGCCTGGCGGTTGGTAAGGTTAACTTGTTCGCAGGAGCCGGCGACGGATGGCACACCTCGGATGGCAAATTCAATCTTTGCAATGTAGGCATTGGCACTTCCAAAGAAATCAAAATCACGGATTCTTTTTCCATCCCGCTAAGTGGCACAGCAATCCTTAACACGGAAAGAGAACAGTTTTACATTGTTGTAGCAATCTCTTTATAATTAAAACCAAAGTACGATGAAGAAAATTGAAGCCATTATCAGAAAAACCAAATTCGATGAAGTGACTGAAGCGCTTCACGATGCCGGGATCGAATTCTTCTCCTTCTGGGATGTACGCGGTGTAGGGCAAACCAGGCAAGAACGGACTTACCGCGGCGTGACTTACGACACAAGCACCATTGAACGGACCATCCTCTCCATCATTGTCCGCGATAAAAATGTTGAAAAAACCGTTCTGGCGATTATGAATGCCGCCAGAACAGGTGAGATTGGCGACGGTAAGATTTTCATCTCCACCATCGATGAATCCTATCGCATACGCACCGGAGAATTTGGTGATGAGTCATTATTCATTAAAGGAAAAGAAGAATAAAAAATTAATTATCATGGAAGGAACTTTACAAGGCCTGCAAATAGGTATCGATAATATGTGGCTGTTGATTGCCGGATTCATGGTGATGTTTATGCAGCCGGGGTTTGCAATGGTGGAGGCGGGCTTTACCCGTTCGAAAAACACCGCAAACATCTTAATGAAAAACCTGATGGATTTTGCCATCGGCTCTCTTTTATACTGGATGATTGGTTTTACCATCATGTACGGCGATTCGGTAGCCGGGTTAATCGGGATTCCCGATTTATTCTTCATGAGTGATGGCTACGGCGATAATTACTCCGACTATGCCGACCTGTTTTTCCAAACGGTATTTGCTGCCACTGCCGCAACCATTGTTTCGGGAGCGATGGCCGAACGTACCGAGTTTAAAGCTTACCTGATTTTCTCGATCGTGATCACCGTGTTGATTTATCCGATCTCGGGGCATTGGACCTGGGGAGGCGGTTGGTTAAGCGAACTTGGATTTCACGACTTTGCAGGTTCTTCGATCGTTCACTCGGTAGGCGGATGGGTTGGATTGGCCGGTGCTGCCATCATCGGCCCGCGTCTTGGAAAATATGACAAAAAAGGAAAAGCAAAGGCGATTCCGGGACACAACCTCACCTTAGGCGCTTTGGGTGTATTTATTCTCTGGTTTGGCTGGTTTGGCTTTAACCCCGGCTCACAATTAGCGGCCGCCGGTGTCGAAAATGCTGTTGCGATCGGCCATATAGCCGTTACTACAAACCTGGCTGCCGCCGCCGGCGCAGTAACAGCCATGCTGGTCGCCTGGGTTCGTTACCAACGCCCAACCCTGTCAATCTCATTGAACGGCGCCCTGGCCGGTTTGGTTGCCATTACCGCTGGTTGCGATGCGGTTGATCCCGTCGGTGCCGTGATTATCGGTATTGCTGCCGGATTTATTTTGCCGTTTGCCGTTGAGTTTTTCGATAAAATACTGAAAGTTGACGATCCGGTTGGCGCGATTTCGGTACACGGCGTCAGCGGCGCCATTGGCACGCTGGCCGTTGGCCTGTTCTCAACGTCCGAAGGTTTGTTTTACCGCAACGGCGCAAAACTGCTCGGCGTTCAGGCCATTGGAGTGCTAAGTATCTTTGTCTGGGCTTTTGGAACCGGCTTAATCCTGTTTACCATCCTGAAAAAAGCAGGCGTTCTGAGAGTATCCAAACGCATTGAAGAAGAAGGTCTTGATGTATATGAACACGGAGAAAGCGCCTACAATTAATAATTTCTTCAGCCTTTATGTCTGTAGCTTTCTCAAAGGGTCTGCCTTGGCAGGCCCTTTCCCTTTTTATGAGCTAAGCGGTGAGCTACATATCGGTCGTCCGGCAATAAGCATCTACAAACTCAGATTTTCCAGCAATCTTTTATAGATGTCAAAGCCCTGCTCGATCTCAGAAATCAGGATATATTCATCAGCCGTGTGCGAACGGGCGCTGTCGCCCGGGCCAATCTTCATGGAAAGAAAGGGCATAACGGCCTGATCGGATGTCGTCGGCGAACCGTAACCGGACAAACCAATTTCGACTCCCCGCCGCACCAAGGGGTGATCTAACGGGATACCCGAACTGTTCAGCTTAAACGAGCGGGCTTTAACTTCAGCCGAAATCAATCCGCTAATCATCTCGAAAGCAAGCTGGTTCGAATAAAACTCATTGGTGCGTACATCGACCACAAATGAGCAGTTATCGGGCACCACATTGTGCTGATAACCGGCGTTGATTTGGGTAACCGACAGTTTTACCGCTCCAAGCATCTCCGATACTTTCTCAAACCGGTAATTCCGGAGAATCTGGATGTCGTCAATGGCTTTGTATAACGCGTTCTCGCCTTCGTTGCGCGCCGCATGGCCCGCTTTGCCGTAAGCCATGCAGTCGAGTACCATCAATCCTTTTTCGGCTACAGCCATTTGCATTTGGGTCGGCTCGCCGACAATCGCCAGATCAACCGGCCCCAGGTCGCCAATCAGGCTCTCCATCCCGTTTATGCCCGACACCTCTTCTTCGGCCGATGCGGCAAATATGAGATTAAACGGCAATTCATCCTGCTTCTCAAAATAAATAAATACCGCCAGCAGGGTCACCAGCGAGGCTCCGGCATCGTTGCTGCCCAGCCCGAAAAGCCGGTCGCCGTCCCGCTCAGCCCCGAATGGGTCTTTTGTCCAGTTCTGTACCGGTTTCACCGTGTCAATATGTGAATTCAGCAATAACACCGGTTTCCCCTCCTGCCAGCTTTTGTTCCGCAACCAGGTGTTGTTGGCTTTGGTCGAATACGACAGCCCTTTTGCCTCCAGAAACGCACGAACCAGGCTTGCCACCGCTTCTTCTTCTCCGCTGAAAGAAGGCGTTTGTATCATCCGGCTTAACAGTTGAATGTATTCTTTCATCGTTCGGAATTAATAAAAACAAATGTAATAATGTTTCGTAAAGAAACAGACAACTCCCCGCAATTAGGCTTTTTGCTTATTCCATACGCACAATTATTTCTTTTAGATTGTACCGGATAAAATTGTAAATTGTAGCAATTTAATTTTCAGAAAATTCGATTTGTGAAAAGGCTTGAGAATCTGTAAAAAAACTATATTTGGCGTTCAAAAAAATTAACCCTGTTTTTAATTAGTTATTAGGATTATAAGAATGAGAAAATGGCGCATTGAGGACACTGAGGAACTCTACAACATCAATGGTTGGGGAATCAACTATTTTTCGATTAATGATAAAGGAAATGTGGTTGTTACCCCGCAAAAAGGCGGACCTCAGATTGATTTAAAAGAACTGATTGATGAGCTGCAGGTTCGGGATGTAGCTTTACCTCTGTTGGTTCGTTTTCCGGATATTCTGAACAGTCGGATTGAAAAAATGACGAATTGTTTCAGGACTGCGGCCAAAGAATATAACTACAAGGCGAACAATTTTATCATTTACCCGATCAAGGTAAACCAAATGCGCCCGGTGGTCGAAGAAATTGTCAGTCACGGACAAAAATTTAACATTGGCCTCGAAGCAGGTTCAAAACCTGAACTTCATGCCGTAATCGCCATCAACACCGACAGTGATTCGTTAATCATCTGTAACGGCTATAAAGATGAAGATTACATAGAGCTGGCGCTACTTGCACAAAAAATGGGACGCCGCATTTTTGTGGTCGTCGAAAAACTGAACGAACTTAAACTCATTGCAAAAGTAGCCAAGCGACTGAAAATCAAACCAAATCTTGGAATTCGCATTAAGCTGGCCAGCAGCGGAAGCGGTAAATGGGAAAACTCGGGAGGCGACGTCAGCAAATTCGGGTTAACCTCCAGCGAAGTGCTCGAAGCCGTGGATTTTCTGGATAAAAACCACCTCAGGGATTGTCTGAAACTCGTTCATTTTCACATTGGCAGCCAGGTGAATAAAATACGTCGCATTAAAATCGCCCTGCGCGAATCGGCCCAGTTTTATGTCGAGTTGTGCAAGCTGGGGTTCGATATCGAATTTGTTGATATCGGCGGCGGCCTGGGCGTTGATTACGATGGGACACGCTCGGCAAACCGCGAAAGCAGCGTGAACTACAGCATTCAGGAATATGTGAATGACGCAGTTTCGACTATGGTGGATGCCAGCGATAAAAACAACATTCCCCACCCCAATATTATCACGGAGTCGGGCCGGTCGCTAACGGCCCATCATTCCGTGCTGATTTTTGAAGTACTGGAGTCGACAACGCTTCCGAGCTGGGATGAGGATGTTGAAATGAACGAAAACGACCACGAACTGGTACAGGAACTTTACGGCTTGTGGGAATCACTCAACCAACCGCGTATCCTGGAAGCATGGCACGATGCCCAGCAGATTCGCGAAGAAGCTCTGGATCGGTTCAGCTTTGGCCTGATCGACCTGAAAACCCGTGCACAAATTGAGCGTTTGTTCTGGTCAATTGCCCGCGAAATCTATCAGATGACCAACAAAATGAGACATATCCCGGAAGAATTGATGTCGATGTCGAAATTACTGTCAGATAAGTATTTCTGTAATTTTTCGCTGTTTCAGTCATTGCCCGACTCCTGGGCCATCGACCAGATTTTCCCGATCATGCCCATCCACCGTTTAGATGAAAAGCCCGACCGTTCGGCCACCTTGCAGGACATTACCTGCGACTCGGACGGGAAAATCGATAATTTCATCTCAACCCGGAACATATCGTACGATTTGCCGGTTCACTCGCTGAAAGCCCGCGACCCGTATTATATCGGCGTATTTCTTGTCGGCGCATACCAGGAAATCCTGGGCGATTTGCACAACCTGTTTGGCGACACAAATGCCGTTCATGTATCGGTCGACGGCGATACGTACAGCATCGACCAGGTAATTGACGGGGAAACCGTGGCCGAGGTATTGGATTACGTCCAATACAACCCGAAAAAAATGGTTCGTATGGTGGAAACCTGGGTGACCACCTCCGTAAAATCGGGAAAAATTACGGCCGAAGAAGGAAAAGAATTCCTGTCGAACTACCGCTCCGGCTTATACGGCTACACCTACCTGGAATGATGTTAACCGGATAATTTTAAGCTATCGGAAGAGGCTGTACGAAAAGTTTAAAGGTTTACTTTTCATACAGCCTTTTTTTCGCCCGAAACGAAAGGGATGAACGGCTTAATTTAACCAGTTGCTTTCAACGGAAAGGCCAACCTGCTGAAACCTTATTTAATTGGATTGACTCACCCTCCGAAGAACGGAGTTCTGCGGAGGGTGAGTCAGGAAACAAAAGTCGGAATTAAGAACGGTTTGGGGTTCATCCATTCCAAAAATTCTGCCTATTTTTATAAAAAATCCGACTCAACCATGACCACCTGCGCACTTGCCTTTACCGAAGAAAATGAAGCGTTATCCAGGGAGTTGGAGCAACTGAACCTGGAATTTGTCGACCTGTTTACCAATCACAAACACCTGGCCGAACAGGTTTCGGTAATCCTTACCTCGCTTTATCTGGATAAACTGGGACACCTTCAACTGGAATTGCTGCAAAAACAAACCGAGACCGCCAGGCTCAAAATGAAGATGAATTTGATGCAGGCGGCTATCAACCGCGACGAACAACCCGACATGCCTGCTATTGAACGCCTTCTGAATGAACGTCTAAGAAGTTATTATAAGCAAATTCAGGAACAGGCAGCAGATATTGAACAAGCAAAGAAAGTTCTTTCCCGTTTATTGCCCGAAGAAGAATCTCTCCAACTCAAAGAACTGTTCAGGCTGCTTTGTAAACGACTGCACCCCGATTTAAACCCCAACCAAACGGAAGAAGAAAAAGATTTGTTTATCCGGGTAAAAGCGGCTTACGACCAGCAAATGACTGACGAACTTCAGAAAATACTATTGTATCTGAGCCAGTCGGGTGAAAAACCTTCGGGCTTGGGCGTTGGCGAAAAAAGAGACCGGGTTGCCCATCTTAAAAAGAACATCGCCCTGCTGAAGGACAAAATTGACCAGTTAAAACAAAGTTTCCCGTTTAACATGGAGGAGTTGATCAACGATGAAGAGGCCATTCGTCAACAGCAGGAAGAAATACGGCAACAAATTCAAAGGGCTGACGAAGAAATAGAAAAATATACCAAAATCATAAACATCATGGCCAATGAATGAATCGATTCTGCCGGTTACCCCCGGCTTACTTGCCCTGTTGAGTAAAGGACAGAACGGCCTGGCCGCCTTCACCCAGGAAATTTTCCTCCTGGAAATTGTAGTTGCCGGAACCAGCTTTTGCAAGCAACTCGACGCTGTTGATGACAAAATCGTCCCCGAAACGGTGCTGACCATGAAACGGGAGCCGGAAAATAAATACGATCCCTTTGCCATTGCCATTTATTGTGAGCAAATCAGGATCGGCTTTGTTCCTGCCGAAATGAATCTGGTATGCTCGCGCCTGATGGATGCAGGCAAGCTGTTCTTTTGCCGGGTTGTTTCAAAAAAGTGGAAAAACAACTGGTTGCAAATCAGAGCCAACATCTATCTGGTGGAATAAAAGAAAACGGGCTTATAAAAATAAAACCGACTACCATGAACAGCGGCAATCACCACTTTGAACTCCCTGACCCCATCTGGCCCATTGCGTGGGGCATAGAACACGGATTGTATTTTTATCTTCAGGCGGTTGAAGAACTCCGGGATGGCCGTGTTTTGGTGAAAGACCGGGGCGAGATGATCATGTTAAGCTCTTATTCTTACCTGGGCTTACTTGGTCATCCCGCGATTGAAGCGGCGGCCGTTCAGGCAGTTCAGCAGTATGGTACCGGCGCCCACGGGGTACGTTTGTTAGCCGGAACACTTCCCTTGCACGAGGAATTGGAGGCGAAAATCTCCCAATTCAAAAAAACGGAAACGGCCGTGGTATATTCCAGCGGTTACCTGGCCAACCTGTCAGCAATCCCGGCCATCGTATCGCGCGATGACCTGGTTTTCTGCGATAAACTCGACCATGCCAGTATCCAGGATGGCTGCCGTTTATCCGGCGCCGGCTGCATCCGTTTCAGACATAACGAGATGGCTCAGCTGGAAGGTTACCTGCGAAAGGCTGATCCGAAAAAAGAAAAAGCTGGTGGTGGTTGATGCCGTGTTCAGCATGGATGGCGACATGGCAAATCTGCCGGAGATCAGTCGTTTGTGCCGCCAATACGGGGCGCTCCTGATGGTCGACGAGGCCCACTCGCTTGGCGTATTAGGAGAGGAAGGGAGGGGAATTGAAGAACATTTTGGACTGGCGCCCGATACCATCGATATTAAAATGGGCACCTTAAGCAAGACGATCCCGGCAATGGGCGGTTACATCGCGGGTTGTGCCGAATTAATCAACCTGTTAAAACACAATTCGCGCGGCTTTATTTTTTCAGCGGCGCTGGCTCCCCCGCTTGCCGCGGCGGCCTTGGCCTCGTTCGACCTGATTTTACAAGAATCCGGACGGATACGCCGCTTACAGGCGAACATGCGGTATTTCCGCGACCAATTGCGGGAAAAAGGCTTCAACCTGTTGAATACCGAAACGCCCATTATGCCGGTTATTTGCGGCGACGACCAAAAGGCCTGGGAGATGGCCAAACATTGTCAGGATAACGGGTTATTCGTTCACGGAATTCCCTCGCCTGTTGTACCCCGGGGTACGGCGCGCCTGCGTGCGATTGTCACCGCGGCGCATACGGCTGCCGATATCGCGTATTGTCTGGCGGTAATTGAAAAGGCCGGCCGGTTAACCGGAATAATCTAAGCCGGGCTATCACACGAGCGAATAATCTTCGAAGATCACTCCTTCTTTTAGTTCTTTCAGCAGGTTTTCATCTCCTTTTAAACTGCTTGCCCAAAGTTTTGAATAGAAGCTGAACCCGGGTAATCCTTTGCGGATCGTTTGAAGCTTATCTGCCGGATGCAACGCCAGTGTCAGAAAAGTAAACCGGTCGCGGTAAAGCAAATACCTGGCATGGGCCATCAGTTGATCTAACCCGTGCAGACACCCGGGGAGGGCAGCCAGACGTTTTACATTGATCAGGCGAATCGGTTCCCCCTTTTGAGGAAGCCGGAAGACCGGCAGCAGCCCGGAAATCAATTTACTGGTACGGCAAAGGAGATGAAGGGATAATGGTAAATCGACGATGATATTTTGTTTTAACCGGGAATAATCGGCCAGGGTGAGCGCCGCCGTAAATTGGCCGTTTTCCTTAATAGCCAGGTTGATTTGTTCGGCCAGATCTTCCGACTTGCTGTAAGGAGCCAGGGTGTAATTGTTCGCGCAGGCATTGTAAAAATCAGCTAACTTCTCCGTTTCGTCGTCGTGAACCGGTGTAACCGTCAACTTGTTTTTTGCCGGTTTAACAGGTCGCGGCAAAAACTGGAACACCCGGAAAGTGCCCATTCCCAAAAAAGGCGGCATACCCGCCCGGCCGTCAAAAAAAGTTTCGACCTGATCATTCCCCAAAATGGTTGTACAAAGCAAAAGATCGGCATCAACCGAAATCAGGTATTCACGGAGCTTTTTTATTAAGCGAAAAGCGAGCCCGGTTCGCCGGTAAACGGGATGGATTTTAAAATCGCTGATATAATGAACCAGGCGAAGCCGACCGGCAAACAAAGCAGGGTGAGCGCTGACGGCAATTGATCCCACCATTTCGGCGTTGTTTTCGGCCACCAACATAAAAAAGGGTCCCCGTTCTCGGAGCAGGGAAAAAAAATCGGGTTGCCGTTCAATCCGCAGATCGATGATCCCTTTCATCGTTGTAAGGGCGGTTAGCCGTAACAGGCTTTCGTTATCGGTCGGTTTTGCGTCGCGGATGTACATGTTTCTTTTGTTTTTCGAAGAAGTAAAGATCTGCTTTTTTTAGTTTGCCGGCAGCAAACAAGGGCATCTGATCGGCATAATGCGGACTGTCGGGGCATTCGGATGCGCCGTAAGGGACAATTGATTCAATTTCGACCCCTGCTTCCGAAAAGCGCACGAACTGAATATACGAATCGCCGCCTTCCATCCGGAAAGTACCTTTTTTATCTTTTTCCAGAAAGGTTGCCGCCAGGTTTTCGGGCAAACCGGGCATGGGAATTTTGGTTTTTCCCCGGACCAAAAACTGGAGTTGGCCGAGCGGAACTTCAAGGCTTCCAAAATAACGTAACAGGTGTTTTTTCGATTTACGCAGGCTGTCGGCAAAAACCTTTTCCGGGACGCGATTGGCTTGCCCCCGCAAAAAATGCGCATCGATGTATTCAACCAGGTGGTACAGCAATACGGCCATCAGCGAAGCCTGTTTGTTGTCGGCGTCAGCTTTCCGGTTCCACCGGCGGATAATCGAAATACTTTCGCGCAGATCGGGATATTTTGAAAAACATTCGTCCAGTAATTCGTCGATGTTTTCAATACTGAACGAGTAGAAACTATCGCGGATAAACTGACGATCGTATTTCCATTCCGTTACTTCAGCGTAAGAAATTTTCCGGTTGCCGGTCTGTTTGGATGAGGTCTTCGGCTTTGCCGGGCTGTTCGGTGAAAAAACGTTGCAGATCGTTTGGTATCGGTTGATGAAAATGAATGTAACGGGCAGATAATAAACTTTCGGGCGCCGCTTTTTGATGAATCAACCGAAGGACTTCCTGAAACTCGTTGGGGCTCATCCAATCGCCAATATTGGAGAGATGAAACTTGTTGAAGTAATGAGGCGGGTAAACGTGCAGGCATTCCGAAAATGAATGTTGCCGAAAATAAAGCTGATGTTGCCGCTCTCTCAGTTTTTCCTGTCCCTCAGGTTGAAGAAACCCGGGCAAGGCCTCCGCATAAAGAACCTGGTTGAAAAAGGTGTATTGAAAAAAATAATTTAACCGGCAGGGTGTGGCTGTGCAAAAGTGCCGCAAACGACCGTAGAAAAAGGCCGCCATATCAATTTCACCCTGATTGGAAAGTCCTTTTTCGTGGATACCCCGGTTTTTATAGATCCGGGGATGGAAAATAATTTTAAACAGGCCTTTTAGTAAAACAGAACTCAGTTCCCGGTCGAAAAAGACTTGCTGTTCGTCAACATTATCGCAGGCCAGTAAGCGGTGTAGTTTTCTTTTTCCAAGAATCAGCTGGGCGATCGGCCGGAAGCGGGTGATGTATTGCTCAAAGCGGCCGGCCTTGACCGCCCCTTTTTCGATCACAGTCGGGTATTTGTTCCAAAAATGACATTCTTCGGGGCTGAGATTTTTTTGAAGCCGGGCAAACTGCATTTTTCGCTCCGCTTGGTCCATGTGCATATATCCCAGGAAGCCGGCTGCTTTTTCGGATGGTAAAAACAAGGCTGCCGAAAGTTTTAGTTTGCCGAGATAAATCTGGTTCAGGTCGGTATCTGCCGCCGTGATATCTGCCTGTCGCATCGCCAGCAGGTTAAGCGGTACCTCGCCGGCGCTGGCAATACAAAGCAGGCGGTCTCCGTCGTTTAGTTCCAGCATCTGACTTTCAGTGCGGGCGTCTTCCTGCGATATCCCGTAGTTAAATAATGCCTTCATTGGTTTATTTTGGGTTAAAACTTTTTACCGGGCCTATTTCCTCGTATAAACCGTGTTCCTTCGCGATGTTCATGATGGCCGCCACCTCGTTGTAACGAATGGCGCCTTTCAGGTGAAGTTCATTCCGACGAAGCGCACAAAGAACCGCCTCTGCCGCACAGCAAAATGCCGTACCGGCCGGTGTGTGCGAGCTCATTTTGAACGTGGGGTCGTGCGGCAGGCCTACGTAGGCTGCAAAGGGTAACAGGCTTACGTTAGGCATGGCGGCTGTCACTTTGGATACTGCCGACGGGACAGAAACGTCTGAGATGATTACGGGGCGGCTTGGATGAATGTGATGAGGGAATATCAGCGGCGCATTGCAATTGGTTGCAACAACAATCAGGTCGGCCTGTTGGCAATCGTGCAAACTGGTCGAGATTTCCAAAACCGGTGAATGGGGGCGATGGTTATTTTTCATCATCAGTTCAAATGTATTTTTTAGCTTCCGTTCTCTTCGCCCCAACAGAATAATCTTTGCCACCCGGAGCGGATTCTTCATGAAATATTCCACCACCGCCGAACCGATATTGCCGGATGCGCCGATCACGACTAAGGTTGATTTTTCAGGAAAACCGGTTGTTTTATCTGTTTCCTGAAGAATTTGCTGAATGCCGGTGGCCACCGTTAAGGTGTTCCCGCTGATCACTTGAACTCCGTCAGGGACAACTACCGAAAGGGCATTGTTGGTGAGAATGGAGGTGAACCCGCCTAAGCTGATAAAGCGGGCGCCTTCTTTGGCGGCAAGTTCGGCTGTCTCCTGGATCTTCCCGGTAATTTTCTGCCGTTTGCCGTCGAGGCAGAGGCGCTCCAGGCTTGCCGCGTCGGTCGGGAGGGCATAAAAGGTGAAATGAACCCGCCGGTTGAATATATTTTTTGAAAAGATCTTCATGGGTTTCCACTCCAGCAGTTGCTGCAATTTGTTGAAAAGAATATACAAGCCGGTGTCCGACGCCTTGGCCAGGTCGGGTTCGATTGCCCGCAGTTCTTCGGTTACGTAAACAAAGTGCGCAATAAAAGCGACCTGAACGGCGCCGGGAGCAGGCGCTTCATCTACGGTGAGCATGGGTCCGCCTGCAACCGGAACGCCCTTGTTGTCGTCAAACGGATCATCATCCATCAACGGCTTGAGCAGTTCGTAAAATGCGTTTCGGTCCAGTAGTCCGCATAAATCGTCGAGCCCGCTAACCAACTTCCTGATTTCATTTTTTGTAATGTAGGCCGAAGGTTCTATCCGCAGGGTATTGGGCGCCGATAGCGAAGGGAATATCCGGATCTGGTATCTGGCGAGCAGGTAGGCCGAATAAAGGTAACCGGCCCGTTCCGATTGGCAAAGCGTGCGGAGAAGCAAGCGGTCGTCCTGGTTAAAGCGTCTGAATTCAATTCCGGCGAGTAAGCCTTTTCCGCCTATGCGGGCAACGATCAGGGGGTATTTGCGTTGTAACCGGAGTAGTTGTTTTTCGAGGTACAAACCGGCATTCCGCGCCCGTTCGTCCAGGTGTTGCTCCGAAATCAGGCTGATGGTACGCAGCGCGATTTTTGAAGCGAGACCGCTGTTGGCAAAGGTGGATACGAAGTCGCGTTGAAAACTTGGATGAAAGCGTTCCTCGGCAATAAGCACGGCTGAAATTTTTGCCATGTTTCCGCCCAGGGCCTTGCCGAACAAATAATAGTCGGCCGGTACATCCGGGAAGGTAACAAAGCTCCCGGTCCGGCCCAGGCCGCTTTGAATTTCATCCAGGATCAGCGGGAACTCAAACTGGTTTAAATGCGCAAGAACTTCGCGGTTGACCAAGCGCACGCCTCCCTCGCCCTGAACCGGCTCGGCGATAGCGGCCAGGATGGTGGAGAAAAACTGTTGCTCCACCTGCCAGTCGCCATTCTTCCAAACCAGCTTATTGATGAAAATTCCTGTCTCGCTGATGATTTGATCGATCCGGGCTTGCCAGTCGGCGGCTTCATCATCTACAAACAAGGTGCGGACAGCAAGCAGCGGGTTAAACTTTTCTTTCGATAAACTGGTATGCAGCAATGAGCGGGCGCCGGAAGTATTGCCGTGAAAAGCGTGTTTCAGGCCAATGACAACCGGCTTACACTGATTAAGCCGTTCAAAGTTTTCTTTCCAGCTTGCGTAAAATAAAGATGGGGCCACGCCGCTGCCTGCCTGGAACTGAGATCTGCAAATCCGGCTCAGGCGCTTGCGCAACTCCAGCCAGGCGTGGTGCAGGGCCAGTTCAACGGCTTCGCTGCCGGTCGATACCAACTGGGTCCGGTAGCTTCGGCCGGTAAGTTTGCTCACCTCGCGGTTCAGGGCCTGGGCCAGTAAGCCGGCATATTGCTGAATGCTCAGCTGATCGGAAACAGCGACCTCATCTTCTTTCAGAAACCGGCGGATATAAGGGCTTAGGTAATGCCTGAACGCATGGTCTTTACCGCAATGTTTATCGGGTTGCACCAGGTTGGGGTGTTCGATGCCGTAATGTTTTAACAGTTCAAATAACGCTCCATAGCGTTCTTTCAGCAGGAAAGAAGAGACATTCCCCTTATTGGTCAGGGGAGGATTGCCATTGACAAGCGCCAATTGCCTGACGGTAAAGTGTTGGTATTCGAACGACGGCAACAGGCTTTCCAGTTGGTGGTTGATGGTCGAAGTCAGGTTACCGTATTGGTTCAGGACCGAAATGTCGTGCACGGTTCCTTCGGGCAATTGCGGGTTGTTTATGAACAGAAGCAGCCCGAGACCCGGGTTTTCATCAAAAGGAATAAAAACGTGGTGAGACGTGTTTATGAACACATCCCGGTAGTTTTTGCGGATAAACGGAAGCGGAATTTTTACCCCAAAGCCATCGTTGAGAAAATCCTCTTTTTCCCGTCCGATGTAATATAATTTCCCCTTCCGGTAATGCACGATATCGCCGGTATAATAAAAGCCGGCGCTTTCATAAAAAAATGACTGATCACCACGCAATATCCGGTGGTGCATAAATGGCGTGCGAACGTATAAACGATAATAATCATCAAAGGGGGGCAACTTCTCTAAGCCGATTTCAACGCCGGGGAGAGGCAGGCCCATCGGGAATTCGTTCAGCCATCCGTTTTCGCGTGGGGCCGTGTCCATTAAGGTATTAAGCACCTGTTGCGTTTCGGTAGTGCCAAAGGCATTGTGCATAGGCACGTTAAAGGCGGTCAATAATAATCCGGCAGTTTGAAAATCGAAGGGGGCTCCACTGGAAATGAATAGTTTAAATGAATCGCTTAAAGACTGCTTCAGCTTTGGAAAATTTCGGATCAGTTCGAGTAACAGTCGGTATACCGACGGCCCGCCGGTGATGTGGTTCGGGCGTATCTTTTCGAGCAAAAAAGCCACCGTTTCGGGTTTTTCGGAAAACCAGGACGTAGTGATCAGGCAAACGGGCTGCCCGGTCCACAAAGCATTAAACAACTGGCGGATGCCCATCGTATGGGTGAACAGCGGCGTAAAGCCTCTTCCGCCCAGAAGCTCGGGATGAAAAAGGCCCGCGCTTTGCCAGCTTTGGCAGCTTTGCAAAAAAGCATGTTGCTGATAGGTTACCATATCGGGAGCGCCGGTTGATCCGGAGGTCGTAATGATCAGCACCTCATCATCGGCCTGGCCTAAATCCGATAAATGTACGTCCGGTATTTCCAGGTCGCCTGTTTCGCCTGCGGCAGCCTGCAACAACAGGTTCCGAATCCCGAAATCAAGCTCGGTATCCAACAGGAGAAGCTTCTTTTCGCGGGCCATGTTCGTGAGCAGGCGCAGTTGTTCGCGTTCCAAAAAATGGTCATTCAGGTTTTGAAGTTCTGTATCCTGCGTGATGACGGCTTTACACTGCCACCGATCAATCCATTTCGGGAATGCTTCGAGGTCGGCATACATGGGCAGCAGCACGCGGATTCCCTTAACCGTAAGCGCCAGAAACAGCAAAGCAACCGGTAATTCGCTGCAACCGTCGGTGCGAACAAGGGCTACGGTGTCGCCGCGGCGCAGCCCGTTTGCCTCAAAGGTTTTAAAAAACCGGCAGACGAGCCGACGTACCTGCTGTAACGATAACCAGATCAGGTTGGAATCCAAATGGCTGCAAAACAACAGGCAATCCTCCGGACGGCGAGGTAACCGCTTAAACAGCAATTCGCCCAACGATTGTATTTCCAGCGGTTGGATCGGTTGGGCTGCTTTGATGACGATTTCAAAGGCAACGGGCCCGGCTGTTTTTATCTCATTGGTTGTTTGCATCGACACAGTCATTCAGTTTGGGGTAATACCTACATTTTTCCACTGGGTACCTCATTCTCAGAAATAGGAGTGGGGTACGGACTCAAATTTATGGCAACCGGTACGTTGTAGCTGGGCAATCGATTTTTCAATCGGGGCTTCCAAACAATGACCAGCCCCGTTTTGGCAAAACGGGCAGGCATGAAGATTTCCGTCGGGGTCGATATACAGAAAGCGTTGCCCGGCGCCGAAGCAGCCGACTCTTCGCTGGTGAAATCCTGCATACATCACTGTTGGCAGGCTCCGGTATGCGGGATTGGTATTTATTTCTATTTGGAAGTCTTCCAGGGCTTTGATCTGCAGAGGGGTCAACCGGGCCTCATTTAGTTTAAAATGACCAACGCTGCGGGCTTCCAGTATCTGGATAAATCCGGCGCCCAGTTCTTTGGCTAAACTGGCGTACTTCCAAAGATTTTCGGTTGAAATAAAGTCGCTGGTGGCACACAAGGACAAGCACAGCACCAACCCTGCTTTCCGGACATTTCGCGCAGCATCTGTCGCCCATTTCCAGGCAGATGGATGGCCCCGGAATGCATTATGAAAATCGGCGTCCCAGTGGTCCAGGCTCACATATATTCCGGTCAGCCCGGCCTTTTTCAGCCTCAGGGCATTTTCAAGCGTCAGGTTGAAGCCTGATGTAAATATCCAAAAGTCGGAACTTGCATCGGCGCTTTGTACAAGTTCCAGGGTTTTTTCCAAACAGGCCAGCGGTTCCCCGCCGCTTATCAGAATCTGGGCCACACCCCTTGCCTGGAAGATTCTGATGATGGATTTTAAATCGTCCACCGACAAGGTTTCCGGTTGGTTTAGGCGGTTCCGTTCGTAACAGTGCCGGCAGTGCAGCGGGCACTGTTTGGTGATTCCCATGACGATAAACTGCAACCGGATTGGTTTTTCATTCCTGGAGAAAATCCGGACCAGTTCGCTTTCGATATACTGGTCGTAGGCTTTGGAAGGCCAGCCCGGAACATGCAGCCGGTAAAAATAGCGACCATTTGATTTGACTGTTTTCCGCATCCCTACATTTTCCTGAAAAGTTACATTAAACTGTCGCAGCATCAACTTCAATTCGCGGGAAACCTTAACCGGGTTGGCGCAATGTTTTAGCGCCCGCACGTAAACCGTTGCGCTTAATGCCGTCCTGACGGCTGTATATTCGAGCCTGGGGTATGCTGTTTGAAACCAGTTCATGCTGATTTTCCGATAAAGTGAATATTCTTATTGTTTCGTTGTTGCCTCCAGTCTTTCAAAATAATGGTCGCGGGCCAACCGGGTAAAGCGTTCGGGTTTGGCGAATTTATAAAGATAAACCAGCGACCTGCCCCGGTCGGAGTTCCCCAGGATGGTATAATGGCCTTTGCTGTGCAGGAAAACCGATCGTTCCAACTCTTCAAGCTGATCCGGGACCTGGAAAATGAGTTCAGTTTCATCGCCAATCAGCGGTTGGTTCAGGTAGCTGTGATCATCGCAGAGAAGCGTACCTAACACGTCATTTGAGTTTTGGTCGGTAGCCCGGAATGGCTTAATCACGGAATAACTGACGGCTGTTTGGGAGCTGAAATCCATGCCCACCCGGTCGATTTCCCAAAACAGTTTGCCGGCGACCAGCTTTATCCGTATTTCCTGACGTTCAGCGTCTGAAAAATGAATGGTGAGAAGATCATCCCGGAAAGCCATGGGACCCGGTGGCTGAAAATAGTCCACAAACTGCCATCTTCCGTCTTCTTCCAAATAAACCGATAAAGGAATGCCTTGCTCCAGGCTCCATGTTTGTAATTCCTCCGCCGGTTTTTCGTTAAACTTGTTTTGCCATTTCGTTAGTTTCTGACCGAACATGTGGAAATACTCAGCAAACGAATCGTCCAGAAGCATGTTGTTCCGCGCCCGCAAAATAAGTTTTCCTTCCCGGCAGTTTTCGGGTACGCTGAAGCTTACGATCAGTTCATCCATCGTTTCGTTTTTATCTGAACCGGGCAGGGAATAATAGTTCAATTGATCAGTTTCTGCAATTTCCGAGAGTGGCGATTCGCCTTTTGAGTTGACCGCCGAAAGAGGCTGTCTGATGTCGGAAGCGACATAGGGATTGCCGTATTTGTCGATGAACACGCGGGTGTCTCGCGGGTGGTCGAACACAAACAATTCAGCCAGGTTGGTGTTCTGAATTTCTTTGGCCTGGTTACACAGGTATACATAGTAATTATTTCCGACGGCGTGCAGATTGGGAATGAACAGGTAGTCGTGCCGTTCCAGAGACGGGAAAACAGCGCCGCTGTATATTTCTCCCGCGAATGAATAGTTTTCGCCGTCGAAGGTATAAACAAAGGGGCACGACGTATATTCACCGTCGGAAGGAGGCGGAGTTGGTTCTTCTTTTTCATCCTCCGAAATGATGGCAATCATTACGGCCAGCGCAGCCGTGATCCCGATTGTTCCGGCAACCCACGAAGCCGTGGTAGCCCCCTTGTTCTTATCGAAAATTTCCATTTTCGTTATGTTCTCAAGAGGAATTTTTGCCGTATCGGAAAAAAAGGGAGTGTCATTCACATACAGGTGAACATCATTCACAATGGCAGAATTGTTTTTCTTTTTGTTTTTATAATAACGTTTCACTTTCGGATTGACCGACGTTAATTGCGTTATTTTATCATCGGGAAGGGGAGTAGAAATACCTGTTAAAACGTCTTTTTCGATTCTCAGGTCGCTCAGTTGCCAGGCAAATTCGCCCTGATGAAGAATGAAATATTTGTTTTTCGCATTGAGCTCATCCAAACTTTGCGGAGTTAAACGATCATGTTCGGTTACTTTATAGTAGAAACAGCCTGACAGAAAACCAATGAACAGGAGAATCAGGATGACCCGAAAAGAGATTTTTTCATTTGGAGAGAGCTGAGTAGAATTTTTCATGGGCGGTAATGATTTTTGGATGAAAAGAAATTCTCCGTGAGAAATCATAATAACCCGATTAAAGGTTGAAGAGCCGGTTAGTCGTCTTCGTTGTCTGATTAACGCTGCTTTTTTTGATTTTTGAATCAAATTTTGCAGATAACCTTGATCGCCAATTCAGTATACATTACGAAAAGCGGGTAGATATGATTCGCCCGGGTTACAATAAATTTTTATAGTTACCTGAACAATCTGCTTAAAGTACTGTTTTAGCCTAAACAGGATAATCAGAATTCATACAACCGCCTAGTTGTTAGAGATTTAATTTTGAATATTTAACTAAAATTATAGAAAATGGAAGATGACAATAAACATGTTGGCAAGTGTCCGGTTACCGGAGCAGTAAGCAGGCACAGTGTTGGAACGAGCGGAACAAAAAACCGCGATTGGTGGCCCAACCAGTTGAAGCTAAATATTTTGCGCCAGCACTCTTCGAAGTCGAACCCGATGGGCGATGATTTCAATTACGCTGAAGAATTCAGAAGTTTGGATCTGGCAGCGTTAAAAAAAGACCTTCACCAGTTAATGACCGATTCGCAGGACTGGTGGCCCGCAGATTTTGGGCATTACGGACCGCTTTTCATCCGTATGGCCTGGCACAGCGCGGGCACCTACCGTACGGGCGACGGACGCGGCGGCGGCGGAACCGGTCAGCAACGGTTTGCACCGCTTAATAGCTGGCCCGACAATGTCAACCTCGATAAGGCGCGTCGGCTGCTCTGGCCGATCAAGCAAAAATACGGACGAAAAATTTCGTGGGCCGACCTGATGATCCTTACAGGTAATGTTGCCTTGGAATCCATGGGATTTAAAACCTTTGGTTTTGCCGGTGGTCGCGAAGACGTATGGGAACCGGAGGAGGACGTGTACTGGGGATCTGAAAGCAAATGGCTGGAAGGCAATGAACGGTACTCCGGTGAACGCGATCTTGAAAATCCGCTTGCTGCTGTGCAGATGGGATTAATCTATGTAAATCCGGAAGGACCTGAAGGAAACCCCGATCCAATTGCCGCGGCGAAAGATATACGCGAAACCTTTGCCCGCATGGCTATGAACGACGAAGAAACCGTTGCCCTGATTGCCGGTGGCCATACCTTTGGCAAAACCCACGGGGCCGGCGACGCCGCCCATGTTGGACCTGAACCCGAAGCTGCCGGCATCGAAGAACAGGGTTTAGGCTGGAAAAGCACATTTGGGACAGGAAAAGGAGGCGACGCAATTACCAGCGGCCTGGAGGTGACCTGGACCACCACCCCCACGAAGTGGAGCAACAACTTCTTTTGGAATCTGTTTGGCTATGAATGGGAACTCACCAAGAGCCCGGCGGGGGCGCATCAGTGGCAGCCAAAACATGGTTCGGGTGCGGGCACAGTGCCTGATGCCCACGATAAGTCGAAGCGTCGTGCGCCGGCCATGCTGACTACCGATTTGGCCCTGCGGTTCGACCCGGCTTACGAAAAAATATCAAGGCGCTTTATGGAAAATCCGGATCAGTTCGCGGATGCTTTCGCCCGGGCCTGGTTTAAGCTTACTCACCGGGATATGGGACCAAAAGCCCGTTATTTGGGTCCTGAAGTTCCTGCGGAAGAGTTGATTTGGCAAGATCCCATACCTGCTGTAGACCATGAACTCATTGATGAAAAAGATATTGCAACGCTAAAAGCGAAGGTATTAAGCTCTGGTTTGCCGGTAGCGCAACTCGTGTCGGTTGCCTGGGCATCGGCATCCACATTCCGTGGTTCCGACAAACGAGGAGGCGCCAACGGCGCCCGTATTCGTCTTGCTCCTCAGAAAGATTGGGAAGTAAACAGTCCGGCCCAACTAAAAAATACGCTGGGTATCCTTGAGGGGATTAAAAACGAATTCAACCGCGCCCAAACCGGCGGTAAAAAAGTTTCTTTGGCCGACCTGATTGTATTGGCAGGTTGCGCCGGTGTTGAAAAAGCGGCAAAAGATGCAGGTTTTGTTGTCAACGTTCCCTTTACCCCCGGGCGTATGGATGCATCGCAGGAGCAAACGGATGTTGAATCGTTTGCCGTATTGGAACCTGCCGCCGATGGGTTCAGAAACTATTTGAAGAAGAAATACACGGTTTCAACCGAAGAGTTGCTGGTTGACAAAGCACAACTGCTTACCCTTACGGCTCCTGAAATGACCGTACTGGTTGGCGGGTTGCGGGCGCTGAATGCCAACTGGGACCATTCGGAACTTGGGCTCTTCACCAATCGCCCGGAAACGCTGACCAACGATTTCTTTGTCAACCTGCTCGATATGGGCACCGTTTGGGTACCGGTTTCGGAGTCAAATGAGGTATTTGAAGGCCGTGATCGGACGACAGGAGCCGTGAAGTGGACAGGAACCCGGGTCGATCTGATCTTTGGATCGAACTCCGAGCTCAGGGCGCTTGCCGAAGTTTATGGAAGCGCTGATGCCGGGCAGAAGTTTGTCAGGGACTTTGTAGCTGCCTGGGACAAAGTGATGAACCTGGATCGTTTCGATCTGGCCTGACCAATCGCCATTAACAGCGGCAAAGCTGAAAAAATAGGATCTAAGCAAAAGGTTGTCTGAAAAGGGCAACCTTTTTTTGTCAGAACCAGGGTTGAGACCTCTTCCGATTAAGGTTTAATTGCCCGGGGGGTCCGTTTTGCTGAACTTGTTTCTGCATCTGTTGCATATGCAGCCCAGGCGGAGGGAGTGTGGCGCCAGATCCAATTATCCGGGAAACTCATTTGTATTATGCGGAAAATGCGTTTGTGTTTTGCGGGAAATACAATCGTATTATCCGGTTATTCCGAAAGATTCTCCCGTTGCTGCCAATTTACACTCTGACAGGCATTCATGAACTGCCGGTTCGGAAACCGTCGCACCCGATTAGGGTTAACCGTTTGTTTTTTAAATTGATTCCAAATTAGCCGCGCAGTAAAATTTATTACGTCAGGTTTTGTAATTTGGAGGAGGACGAAACCGGAAAATTCCGGCCAGGTTGTTTGATTTGAGGCAATTGATATAAAGAATTCTGTTACATAGATAAATAAATTCTTACGTTCTCAAAAAAAGTCAATTATGATAAAATTTGCTCATACGAACATTATTACAAACGACTGGAAAAAACTTGCAGACTTTTACATAAACGTATTTGACTGCAAGCCACTTTTACCTGAACGAGATTTAAAAGGCAACTGGCTTGACAAAGCTACGAATGTTGAAAATGCTCATTTAGTTGGTATTCATTTGGCGCTACCTGGTTATGAAAACAACTTACCAACACTTGAAATATTCCAATATGACAACAACCTTGACAATCTGGAAGGATTTACAAATAGAAAAGGATTGGGGCACATGGCATTTAAAGTGGACGATGTGCAGGAAACACTAAACAGTCTTATTCAAAACGGTGGGACGCAATTAGGAGAAGTCGTTGAAACAGAAGTCAGCAATGCCGGGTATTTAACTTTTGTTTATGCGAAGGATATTGATGGAAATATAATTGAAATACAAAACTGGAAAGACCATCGGACAATGAAAAACGTAGATAGAAATAAATGATATACCAATCAAAACACTGGAGAGGATATAACGATTTTTAACAAAAAAGGATTATGAAAAACGGAGGCGTAATTTTTGATTTTAATGGAACGTTATTTTGGGATTCTGAATATCAGGAAATCTCGTGGGATAAATATTTAGAGAGCCATAATATTAACCTGACAATGGCTCAAAAAAAAGAATATATACATGGAAGAAACGGGAAAGATACACTTGAGTTTTTATTTAACCGAAAATTAGATGATTTGGAAGTTGAACAATATACCGAAGAAAAAGAACGTATTTATAGAGCTGAATGTCTTAAACACGAAATGAAACTTGCACCTGGAGCTATAAAACTTTTAAATTATTTGAAAGCACAAGAAATACCAATTGCAATTGCAACAGCCTCAGGAAAAACAAATGTGGATTTCTTTATCAATAAATTAAACTTACTTGATTATTTCGCTGAGGAGCATATTATCTACAATGATGGAAAAATAAAAGGGAAACCTCATCCCGACATATTTGAGAAGGCAATCTGCAAATTGGGTGTAACCAATTCGGAATCAATTATCTTTGAGGATTCTTTTTCCGGCATTCAAGCGGCCATTAATTGCAATGTGGCAAATGTTATCATTGTAAACTCCACAAAAGAGAATTATTCAGAATTCAAATTTCCGATAATAGAACATTTTGACGAATTTGACCGAAATCTTCTGACTTGTTCTTGTATGGAAAAATAAAATACGAAACACGCGGTATAGCTAATGGCAGGAGCATTGTGCCAAAATTTAAAGGTATGACACCTTATGCTCTCGCGGTGGAAAAACACACTAATCGCCGCATGATAGTTTTTCTGCTAAAGAAGAAGCCACACTTACCGCCTTAACCTTAGACGTAGTAAAATCATCAGACATAGAAGGCGAATGGCTCAATTATGAACAAGTACGTTCGTCGATTGCAAGGCGTTTGGGTATCAACACAGCAGGACTCGTGCCGAGCAACCGCCACATCGAAGCAGTGGTAGAAATGATGCTCGATGCCACTGGCTATAATAGAAAATTGCCGGGACAGTAGGTTATTCACGGGTTGTGGCTCGTATCAAGCGCAGTGTATCTTGCTAGATAATCGCTCCGCATTCCCTAACCGAGTAAAGAGGAATTGAAACAACTGATAGAAAATAAAGAATAGAAATGATTCCCGGTTGAACTACACCCGTCGGGATCAGGACGTTCAGGTTGAACGGCATCTGAAAAAAAAATCCCGCCATTGGGCAGGATTTTTTCATATCCGGAATACCCGGTGTATGTTCAATCTGGTTAAACAGTCGTTTTTGCCAGTTTTTCTTTTAACAAACGGGGTATTTCTGAGGGTTCTTTGGCTACCGGAACACCGGCGTTGGTAAAAGCTTTGATTTTTTCCTCGGCTGTACCCGACCCGCTGGAGATAATGGCTCCGGCATGGCCCATCCGTTTGCCCGGGGGCGCTGTTTGTCCGGCAATAAACGAGACAACCGGTTTGCTCACATGTTTGGCAATGTAGTCGGCGGCCTGTTCTTCGGCGTCGCCGCCAATCTCTCCGATTAGTACAATGGCCTCGGTTTCGGGGTCGTTTTCATACATCTCCAGTAAATCGAGGTAATAGAGTCCGGCCACCGGGTCGCCGCCAATTCCAACCACGGTGCTTTGTCCCATACCGTTCAGGCTGAGCATATTCACTACTTCGTAGGTCAGTGTGCCGCTGCGCGACATCAGGCCGATGTTTCCCTTTTTGAAAATCATACCCGGCAAAATGCCGATCAGGGCCTCGTCCGGGGTAATCAAACCCGGGCAGTTGGGGCCAATCAGCCGGGTGCCGTTTTGTTTCAGGATGGGTGTTATCCGGATCATATCCAGGATGGGTACTCCTTCGGAAATGGCCACCACCAGCCCGACTCCGGCATACGAAGCTTCCAGAATGGCATCGGCGGCGAAAGGGGCCGGCACAAAAATAATGGAAACATTGGCCCCGGTAGCCTGTACCGCTTCTTCAACCGTATTGAAAACAGGGATGCCAAGAATGTGCTCGCCGCCTTTACCCGGCGATGTTCCGGCAACGACCCGCGTACCGTATTCTTTCATCCGTTTGGCATGAAACTGGCCGTCGCGGCCGGTAATTCCCTGCACCAGCAGTTTGGTATCTTTATTTACGAGAATGCTCATAACTTTGTAATTATAAATGATGATTGATGATTGTGCCCGGGTTAACGTTTACTGAGTTCAATGGCTTTCTGGGCAGCTTCGCTCATTGTACTCACGGTTGGCAAGCCGGTCTGGCTGAGCAAAGCAAGGCCTTCTTCGGCATTGGTTCCACTTAAGCGCACCACAATGGGGATGTCGGTCCGAATCTGGTTCAGCGCTTCAATTAAACCGCGGGCCACATCGTCGCAGCGGGTAATTCCTCCGAAAATATTAATCATCACCGATTGAACGTTTTTATCGGCCAGCAGGATGTTCATGGCATCCACCACTTTTTGCGGGTTCGAACTGCCTCCGATATCCAGAAAATTTGCCGGGTTTCCGCCATACAGTTTGATCATATCCATCGTGGCCATGGCCAATCCGGCTCCATTCACCATACAGCCGATGTTTCCGTCTAACTTGATGTAAGACAGTCCTTTCTCTTTGGCGTCAATTTCTTTCAGTTCATCTTCATCCGCTTCGCGCATGGCCAGGATTTCCGGCTGACGGTACAGGGCGTTGTCATCAAAATTCATCTTCCCGTCGATGGCCAGAATTTGCCCATCAGGAGTTAGCACCATCGGGTTAATTTCGGCCAGGGTCGAGTCGGTTTCGATAAACAGCTTGTACAGCTTGCTGAACATATCGGCTGCTTTCCGGGCCAGTTTGGCATCGCCGAACAATTTGAGGGCGATGTTCCGGGCCTGAAAATCCAGTAAGCCGGTCAGCGGGTTAATAGAAAACTTGTGGATGAGTTCCGGACTGGTTCTAGCCACTTCCTCAATTTCTACTCCGCCCTCGGCGCTGACCATCAGGGTTACCGATTTCGAGTTCCGGTCGTTAATCAGCCCCACGTAGTATTCTTTTTCAATATCAACCGCATCGGCAACAATCACCTTCTCCACGGTGTAGCCCTTGATATCCATTCCCAGGATTTGTTCAGCGGCCTGAACGGCAGCCTCTTCGGTTCGGGCCAACTTAACACCGCCCGCTTTTCCGCGCCCTCCGGCTAATACCTGCGCTTTAATCACAACCAGGCGATCCAGGTTTTTTACTGCCTCTTTTACTTCCCCTACTGAGTGGCAGAGTACGTGTTTCGGTACGGGAAGGCCATATTTTTTGAAGATTTCTCTGGCTTGGTATTCATGTATCTTCATAATTAAAAATAATTAGATTAAAGGTTAGTATCCTTACCTGTTAAAAGTATTAAAACATGCAGATAAATAGAAATATTCATCTCGTCTTTTCGGCCTATTTTAAAACATATCAACAACCGTCTTCCCGAATTGTTTGTACAATAGTTCAATAAAGAGTGGACATGATAAATTCGTAGTTGTGAAGTTTAATACCGGCCCTGGTATAAATTGGTAAAATGCTTGAAATCCCTAAAAAATGGAGTAGTTTTGCACAAATTTCTAATCCGTAAAACATGATTGAGGAAGTTCAGAAACTAATTAAACACGAAGCTGAAGCCATTCTTAACATCCCTGTTTCGGGTGATTTTGAGAAGGCCGTTAACCTGATTGAAAAACGTGTTCATAAGCTAAACGGGAAGCTGGTTGCCAGCGGGATGGGCAAAGCGGGACAGATTGCCCTGAATATTGCCACCACCTTTAGCTCAACCGGAACGCCGGCTGTTTTTTTACACCCCAGCGATGCCCAGCACGGTGATTTGGGAGTTATTCAGCCCAACGATATTTTGCTTTTAATTTCCAACTCGGGCAAAACCCGGGAAATCCTTGAGTTGGTCGATTTGGCCGATAACCTGTATAAAGATTTACCCATTATTGTGATCACCGGGAACCCCGAGGGGGAACTGGCTCGATTGGCCGACGTTACCTTATTCACCGGAAACCCGGCCGAAGTCTGTATCCTTGGTCTTACGCCAAGCACATCGACCACCACGATGACCGTGATTGGCGACGTTTTGGTGGTGTTAATGATGAGACGGATTGGTTTTTCCAACGAGGAATATGCCAAACGTCACCACGGTGGTTACCTGGGCGATAAATCGCGCAGCCAGTCGCGGCTGAAAGGATGAGGAAGGGGATTGAAAGGATTGAGGGACAGGTTCATATAATACATGAGAAAAATCAAGAAAACAGATTATGCGCATTACACGGGAAAATACGGTAGGATTGGTCATTGACATTCAGGAGCGCCTGCTCCCGGCAATGGCAGAGCAGGAATATTTAATCAGTAACTGTAAAATACTGGTTGAAGGCTTGCAGTTGTTAGGCATTCCGCTGATTGTTACTCAGCAATATACCAAAGGTTTAGGGGAGACGGTTGAGCCGATTCGTTCAATCATTAGCGATTTTGACCCCATTGAAAAAAGCGCGTTCAGTTGTTGCGACGAAGCTACGGTTGTTGACAGGCTGAAGGCAAAAGACGCTAAACAGGTCATTATCTGCGGGATTGAAAGCCATGTATGCGTTTTGCAAACAGCCATCGACCTGAAAGATGCCGGCTATGTGCCTGTTGTCGTGCTCGATTGCGTTTCATCACGCTCGATGGATAACGTGGATCTGGCCGCGGAACGATTTCGCTACGAAGGCATTCTGATGACTTCGTATGAGTCCGTTTTATTTGAATTGACCCGTTCGTCAGCTGCTGCCGAGTTCAAAGCCATTTCAAAACTGGTGAAATAGGGAGCTCGTTGGTTTTGGGCCAGGTTACTGAGCAACTAACACCAGCTTTTTTGAGATAAATACCCCGTTGATATGGGCCCGGAGAAAGTACATTCCGGCCGGATGCCCGCTTAGGTCCAGATCAATGCGGTTCGATTCGTGAGAAAACGAAGCAGTCTTGGTAAATAGCTGTTGGCCGGTAAACGAATAAACAGCCAGTTCGGCCTGACCTCCTTCCATACTGGCAACAGTCAGGTGAAAAATACCCCGCGACGGATTGGGGTAAACCTCAATGGAATTGCTGAGCAGCTTAATCACCAGGTCGCCATAATCGCCGTTATGTCCGTCAACCTGAAGGTAATACCTTTTCGCGGGGTTAACCCGCAAGTTTTCAATGGCGGCAGCGTTCCCTCCGCTCAACGAATGATCACTTGCAGCCATGAACAGGTAATCAGAGGTTTTCCCGGATAACAGATCGGCTGCCGATGAGGCTTCGTAAACGGCAATCTGGCTGTCGAAACCTTCCGTTTCGATAGTTACCAAACCACTCGACAGCCCCTGAAAGGTGAACCAAACGGAATTATCGAGCGCCTTGATGCCTGTTGGAGGGCACCAGTTGTTTTCGACCAGACAACCCGATGTTGCGGGAGCAGGCTCTTTATCTTCAACCGTTCCGCATTCGTTTGAGAAACCTGCGTTTCGCCCCGGATACAGCGTGAC
This sequence comes from Gaoshiqia sp. US2, assembly GCF_059705485.1. Taxonomy (NCBI): domain Bacteria; kingdom Pseudomonadati; phylum Bacteroidota; class Bacteroidia; order Marinilabiliales; family Prolixibacteraceae; genus Gaoshiqia; species Gaoshiqia sp. US2. Next base: position 1,334,653 of record NZ_AP048550.1, read on the forward strand.
GGCATGTGCCACATCATCATTAACCGGCATGTTGACATGGAGCAAAACAGCAGTGGTCTCGGAACAATCGCCATGACTCCCGGTAACGGTCACATAAGTATCAAATGGGCCATAGGGCCTGACTTCATCTTTCAGCGTCAGGCTTAAGATATGGCCGGTGATCTCAATCGTAAAATGATCTTCGGCACTCACTTCAAATTCAAAAAAAGAAGCGCCTTCGGCAACGAACTCATAGTTTTTCAGTTCGTGACCGCATAAAAACAACTCGCCTGAGAGCCCTGAAAAGGCAACCGGTAAGGTTTGGTATGCCTGCACCAGGTTTTCGTAGGAAACGAAATCAGAACCATTGTTATTTGAGGCAAGCAGCGAAATGCTGTAAAGCCCTTCTTCGGTAAAACGAACTACCGGATGCTGCGAATTTTTCGTTGTTCCTTCAATAAACTCAAAGGTTGCCGGCTGTATCTGCCATTCCCAGCCGGTTGGATTATTTTTTGTTCCGTCGGTCAGGTATACCGGCGTATTTAAACAGGCAACCGACACATCGGCCGTAAAACCGGCATCAGGAACACTGTAATAGTTCCAGCCGTCGAGCTGAAGTGTTCCGGTATTGTCGGGGTCTAACCAGGCCTTCAATTGCATGGTCGTGGTCGCGCTGTTGTTCCACGAAACAGAAAATTTGCCAAATAAAGAGCCGTTATCATCGCCGCCGTGAAGCTGACCGATGATGCGTTTGTTTTCGTCAAACAGCGGGGCGCCCGACGAACCGCCTTCGTCGACCCCGGCATCATATTTCACTTCCCAATGGGTATGCGGTTGTGATATGGAGTTGTCGTCCCAGCGTACGGTGTAGTTGTAGCTAACCGGAGAACTGTAATCCAATGCAATACATTTGGTGCTTCCCTGGGGGTGATGGATACAGGTACCCGAGGCGGCTGTATTCCCGCCCGCATTCCAGCCGCCCAGGTACGGATGATACGATTCGGGTGGATATTCTGAAAGTCGCAGCAGGGTAAAATCGGAAGCCGTATTGGTGCTCACCAGGCTGGAACCTGAGAGTGTCTGAAACTTTGAACCGTCGTTGCCGGTGCAGGTAGAGGTCTCGTAATTAAAATAGGTGACCAGCGTGTTTGCCGAGCTTTGGGACGAAATACAATGATTGGCTGTGAGAAAATAGGGTGTTCCGTCTTTACGCACGTTATTGACCAGAGCACCGGAGCAATAATAGGAATATCCATTATCACGGAAGGTCATTAAACAAACCGACTGTTTCTCGGTTTGCCAGTCGGCCCCTTCGGGACAATTAATTTGAATCCTCGAATTCAAGGATGCCTGCACATCGCGGTATGCCGTTGATACCGAACCGATTACCAAGCCGCCGGTATAAGCCGTGTTGTTGGGTTCGTTGTATTCGATCACCAGGCTGTTTCCCTGAAATTCGGCCAGCGCCAGATGATTGCCGTCCTGATGATTGGCGCGGGTAAATGCCCCCATCAGTTGGCTGCGATCGGAATTATACACGTAGACTCCGGCCCCTTCGGGCAAGTCAAACGTTTTGAAAAATATGCCCAGCGACCGGGCGCCCGGGCAACTAATTTCATATTGCCAGGCAGTCACCAACTGAAGTCCTGTTTTTACTCCTTGCTCCCGGATATCGATTTCCAATTCGTGTGCAATCCCGTACCTGTTCGAAATACCCAACCGGACATCTTCTTCGAGGTAAAAATCCGCTCTCACCGAATCCAACACACTGAAAGGGATGGCTTTGGCCGATTTTGTCGTGAACCGGAAACTGGCAGGCAGGCTCCCGTCCGAAATTTGTCCCATTGCGTTCCCGCTCATCAGCAAAAGCAGCATGTAAAAAACAGATATCTTATGAATAACGCTAAACGTTTCTAATTTTCTCATACATTATAACCTTCTTCTTCCGGATAAAGCCCGGAATAAATTTAGGGTGACTCCCCGGTTTTTCCCTCGTTTCGAAATCATTTCGTGGATAGAAAAAGAGTCTGTCCGGATTACTTCTAAAAAAAACAATTGAGCAGCAAAAAAAGATGACAAGCTACCAATTTTTGCAATGGTACAAAAATATTGCGATCGTCCTTCTTGCTAACAATTATTTAACATGGAAAACGCAACTATTTTTCGGTATCAGCTGTCTATCATGATAGAAAACAGAACAGCTATGAGGGTTATCATCCTTTTTTTAAGTTTATTACTTTTCCCATTTACACCAACCTTGGCAGGCAAGGCCGTGACAAAAAATATCAGCGGGAAAGTAATTGATAAAGAAACGTTAAAACCGCTTTCCGGCGTATGCGTTTTATATGCCGATGACAGCCGCAGTATCGGAACCATTACCAATATCGACGGCGAATTCAGAATGTGGAACTTACCTGACACGAATAAAGAGCTGGTCATTAGTTTTGACGGGTATCAAACCCTGACCGTTAATTTGAATCAGGTAGAGGATCTTTCGGAACCACTGATCATTGAACTTCTGGAGAATGAAAAGGACATGAAAGTCGTCACCATCAATCAGCGAAAAAAGATCAGGTGATCGACATAAGGCTTGGGCATACCGTGAATTTTGATCTCTCTCCCTTACTTTCAGCGTGTAGCTGATTTTGTACAAAAGAGATGATTGTATGATTTGCCGGCGATTCCCGGATCTTCACGACTTTGCTTATTCCGGTAGTTCTTCGGGAAGAGCTTCCCTGACCGAGATAATTTTTCCTGAAAACACGAGGTCTTTTCCGGCCATGGGATGGTTGAAATCCATCGTAACCTGATCATGTTCTATCCGGATGATTTTGCCGTAAAGCTGATTACCCTGCCGGTCGCCCATTGGAAAGACGTTTCCAACCTGCACAACCTCATCATCAATGCGGCCGTCTTCTTCGGCGAAAGTTGATACCGGCAAATCCACAATAGCTTTGGGATCGACCGGGCCGTAGGCTTCATCGCGTGTGGCATGAAAATGGAACGAATCGCCCGGCGACAACCCCAGCAGCTTACGTTCAAAGATATCCAGGAGCAACTGGTATCCAAAGAGGAACTCTTGCAGTTGTTCACCCGAAACATCCTGTAAAATCATTCCGTTTGCTGCATTGGCAACGGTATACTGAACGCGTGCTATGGTATTTCTTCTGATTTTCAAGGGTTAAAAATAGAAAGGGGTTAGTTGTTTTTTGCCAATTCTCTTACGTAATGAACAATCTTCCACCGGTTCTCGGGGGCAATTTGTCCGCCATGCGGACCCATTAGCCGGGAAGCCGATCCGAGAGTGATGACATGATAAATTTCGCCGTCGGGTTTTTCTTTCAGGTAATCATCAACCAACGAACGTGGTTTGGCCAGAAACATTCGGCTGGTAAACAAATGCCCGTTTCCATCGCCCGTCTCCCCATGACAGTTCATGCAAAATATTTCGTACTGCCTTTTTCCCTCGGTCAAAACTTCGGGTGTCAGTTCAAGCGGGTTCCCGATCTCTTTTCCGGCCCTTTCCTGTTCTTCCAGCGAGCCTGCTTCGTACGGATAGGGTTTGAATCCCCGGGGAATCGTCCCTTCAGCCGGCAGGCGCATGGTACTCCCGTCTTCGAAAACAGGATTTTCGGAGTAGGTTTTATAAGCAGGCGAGTAGGCCATGTCGGGGAAATAGGTATAACCGGGGCGGTTCTTATTTTTGGTACAAGCCGCTGCTAAAATCGCCAAAAGGATAAACAAGTATCGTTTCATTTCTAAAAATTTCAAAGTTAGTTCAACAACCAATGTCTGACATTTAATATCTAACCTCTTAATACTGCGTATGGTATTCAAGACTTTCTTTATAAAAGGGATGCTTGGCAGGTACCAGCGGAGCTTTCGTCAACGAGCGGAAAACGACCAGCAGGAACAGCCCGGCATATCCGATTGTCATACCGATCTCCGGCAATCCGATTCCCGCTTTTTCGCCGCCAACGACTCCCGGCATAATCAATTGGTACAAGTCGAGCCAGTGTCCGATAAAGACCACAACAGCTACCGGCAACAGAATCAACGAACCGCGTTTTGAATTTCGGGTCATCAAAGCAAAAAACGGGATAATAAAATTCAGGATTAGATTGATATAGAAGACATTGCTGAAATGTTTGTGCCTTTCGTAAAAATAAATGGTTTCTTCGGGAATGTTGGCATACCAAATTAGCATGTATTGAGAAAACCACAGATAAGTCCAGAATATGCTGAAGCCAAACAGGTATTTTCCGAGATCGTGAATGTGTTCGCGGTTGATGTGTTTCATGTAACCCATCCGTTGCAAGATAAACAGGATGATAATCAAAACGGCGGTGCCGCTTGCCAGCATACTTGAAAAAACATACCAGCCATACAGCGTACTAAACCAGTGTGCATCGATCGACATCAGCCAGTCCCAGGCCGAAGTCACACTGGTAACGGCGAGGGCAACAATAAAAATCGCGGAGAGGACCCTCATTTTTCGGTAGTATTTTAAATCGCCGTGCAGGTCTAACCGAACGGAGTTTTTCCGGATGAAATAAGCCAGCGCTGTCCAGACGACAAAATAAACCAGGAAACGGCCGTAAAAGAACGGCACATTCAGATAAGCCACTTTTTTTAATAAAATTTCATCCAGGTGGTCTTCGTGAGTCCATTCGTAGAGCAGATGTACTCCGCCAAACACAAAAAGCAATAACAGGAGCAATCCGGCAACCGGAATAAAAGTGCTCATCGCTTCGCCGATACGCTGAATACTGGCGTGCCAGCCGGATTCGGCAATGGTATGCGCCGCCACAATGAATAAACCGATCAGTCCGATGGCCAGGAAATAGTAGGTGTTCAGCAGCAGATTTGCGGCTATCCGTTCGCCACTGGTTCCGGTAAAATAACTGATTGCCAGCGAAAGAATACCAATCCCGATCATCGCCAGGGTGATGGTGGAAAATTTTTTGGTCAGTGTGAATGATTGATTCTCCATGGCATGTTATGCTTTTAATGTGATTCCTTTGGCGCCGGCTTCGGCAAGCGCTGTTTCAATTTCTCTGATATGTTCTTCGGGGCTGTTGTGGTCCACTTTTACCACGACCAGAAACCGGTCGTCGGTGCTTCGTTCATCGTGAAGCGTTGGCTTGGCCCCTGGCCCGAGTTTACTTGTGACCAAAAAGGCAATGACCATTGCAAAAGCCGCAAAAAGCACTGTTACTTCAAAGGTGACCGGGATAAATGAAGGTACTGCGAAAAAAGGTTTCCCTCCAAAGTTGAGCGGATAGGCTGAGGTAAAAATCCAGGTCTGGAATCCAAATCCGGTGACTGCACCGATAGCTCCCGCCCAAAAAGCAACCCGAGTCAGGCGCGACCGCCGTATGTCGAGCATCTTATCCAGCCCATGGACAGGGAAGGGGGTCAGTACATCAATAATTTGCAAGCCTTTGGTCTTTAGTTGCCCGATGCCCTTCAACAAATCTTCCTCATCCAGGTAATAAGCCGTCATATATTTATTCATGGTCGTTCAGTTTTTGTTTTTCGCCCGAAGATTTTAAAACACTTTTTATTTCCGATACGGCAATTACCGGAAATACCCGGATAAACAGCAGAAATAAAGTAAAGAACAGCCCCAGCGTACCGACATACAGACCGACTTCAACAATGGTTGGTTTATACATGGTCCAGCTCGAAGGAAGGAAATCGCGATGCAAAGAAGTGACAACGATCACAAAACGTTCGAACCACATCCCGATATTCACAAAAATGGAAATGACGAAGGTGAAGATCACGTTGCGTCTTAGCTTTCTGAACCAGAATAGCTGAGGGGTGATCACATTACAGGTCATCATGATCCAGTAAGCCCAGGCATAAGGACCGAAGGCGCGGTTGAAAAAAGCGTAAGTTTCGAATTCAACCCCCGAATACCAGGCAATGAAAAACTCGGTCAGGTAAGCAATGCCTACAATCGAACCGGTTAAGATGATGATTTTGTTCATCGACTCAATGTGGTTCACCGTGATGTAATTTTCCAGGTTCAAGGCTTTCCGTGCCACAATTAACAGGGTGAGCACCATGGCAAAACCCGAAAAAATCGCTCCCGAAACAAAATACGGCGGAAAAATGGTGGTGTGCCAGCCGGGTATCACCGAGGTGGCAAAGTCGAAACTCACGATGGTGTGAACTGATAATACCAAAGGTGCAGCGAGGCCGGCGAGGATTAAGCTGACGGTTTCGTGTCGCGACCAGTGCCTGGCCGAGCCGGTCCATCCGAAGCTTAAAAAACCATAGATGGCTTTCCTTATCTTAGTTTTGGCCCGGTCGCGTACGGTGCCCAGGTCGGGTATCAGCCCAACATACCAAAAAATTAGGGAAACAAAGAAATAAGTAGAGATGGCAAAAACGTCCCACAACAAGGGCGAGTTAAAGTTAACCCAAACGTCGCGGGTGTTTGGATAGGGGAAAATGAAAAAACCCAGCAACAGTCTTCCCATGTGAATCAAGGGGAAAAAGCCGGCGCACATCACGGCAATTAAGGTCATGGCCTCGGCCGAACGATTGATACTGGTCCGCCATTTTTGTCGAAAAAGCAGGAGAATCGCCGAGATAAAAGTTCCGGCATGGCCGATACCGACCCACCAGACAAAATTGGTGATTCCCCATCCCCAGCCTATGGTTTTGTTCAGGCCCCATTCGCCGATCCCGTAAAAAACAGTCCGGTAAGTGGCCCAGGCGCCAAACAAGGCTGCCAGTCCGGCCAGTATTATTCCGATATACCAATATTTGGAAGGTTGTCCGGCCATGGGTGACAAAATATCATCGGTCACCTGTTTGTAGTTTTTATTTCCCCGGATTAAGGGTTCTCTGAGCGGAGATGTGTACATTCCTTATTCGATTTAGTTATACGCTTTTGTTTTTCACCCTGGTCAGGTAGCCTACCGATGGCAAGGTGTGTAATTCTTCGAGCAAATGATAGTTTCGTTCGTCGGCGAAGAATTGCGATATCCTGCTTTCCTTGTTATTCAAATCGCCAAATACAATGGCATCGGCCGGACAGGCCTGCGCACAGGCGGGAACCACTTCGCCATCCTGCAGCTTACGGTTTTCTGTTTTTGCCGTCAGTTTTCTTTCCTGAATACGCTGAATGCAGAATGAGCATTTTTCGATGACGCCTTTGGCGCGAACAGTGACATCCGGGTTCAGTACCAGGCGGCGCAGATCGGTTGTCATTTCAGCGGGGTCTTTTGTATTTCCCGGCATAGCATCGGCGCCGGTATAATCGTAGAAATTGAATCGTCGTACTTTATACGGGCAGTTGTTGTTGCAATAACGCGTACCGATACAGCGGTTATAAATCATTTGGTTCACCCCTTCGTTGCTGTGGGTGGTGGCCGCTACCGGGCAAACATTCTCGCAGGGAGCATTGTCGCAATGCTGGCACATCACGGGTTGGCGCACCAGTTCCGGATGGTCCGGATCGCCTTTGTAGTAACGGTCAATTCGTATCCAGTGCATTTCGCGGGCTTTAATCACCTGTTCTTTGCCGACAACCGGAACGTTATTTTCGGCCGAACAAGCCACCACGCAGGCGTTACATCCGGTACACGAATTTAAATCGATGGCCATTCCCCAGTGAAACCCGTCAAATGTCCGTTGTTCGTACAACGATTTCAGGTGGGCTTTCAGTTCTTCGCGTTGTTCATTCCCCGAAGCCGGGTTGGCCAGGTATGCTTCCAGCGAGGTCTCCCTTACCAGGTTACGTCCTTCCATGGAATGATGCGATTGTGTTCGCGCCAGTGGATAATTGCCGGTTACCTTTTCAATTTTTACATCGGGCAGCCAATATTGTTTGGAGCCATTTTGGGTCTGAATAAGCGGAAACGCATTTTTTCCAACGGTACCCGTGGGGATGCCCATGTTTGGCCTGCCGTAACCTAAGGCTACCGAAACTGTCTTATATTCCTGTCCGGGTTGAATAACTACCGGTATCGGGACAAAGTCGTTGATCATGATCAACTGCTCATCTTTCAAACCCATTTCTTTTGCCAGTCTGGGCGATACGGCAGCATAATTGTCCCAGCAGATTTTTGTAACCGGGTCGGGAAGTTCCTGCAGCCAGGGATTATTGGCGTGTTTGCCTGTTCCCACGCTGATGTTGGTATAAAATGACAGCTCAATGGAATCATTTCCGGCGGGGCCCTTGAATGGCGACAATATGGCTTCGGTCCGTTCGCTGTTAAAAGTCAGCAGATCTTTTTCCTTTTGTCCGCTTTCAAAAACTCCGTCGTGCAGCTTTTGATTCCAGAAGTCATCAAACGAAACTTCTTCAGAAGACAGGGGATAGAAATTTTCTTCCCAATACTTACGAATATAAGCATGGAAGTCAGGCGTTTTACCGGCCCATTTTAACAAACTTTCCTGCGCGGCGCGCGTTTTGAAAATTGGCCGGATCGTTGGTTGTGCCAGCGAATAACTACCCGATTTTATTTCGGCATCGTTCCAGGCTTCCAGGTAATGATGGTCGGGGCAGATGTAATGCACATGGGCCGAAGTTTCTTCGGCCAATACGGGCATAGCAATTTTTAGTCGGACATTTTTCAGTGCGCTGACAAATTTTTCGGCCTGAGGATAATCGTAAGCCGGGTTGACATCATACAGGATCAAGCCTTCCACTTGCCCGTTTTGCATCTCGTTGACCAACCGCTCCATATCTTCATCCCTGCCTTGCCTCAATTTCAGATGTACATCGGTACGGATGGCCTTGCCGTAGTTTTCCAGCAGCTCATTGACGGCATTGACCAGCAATTGTGTTTCCACATCGTTGCTTCCGCTAACGACCAGCGATCTGCCTTTTTTCCCGGATAATTCGGATGCAATGGCTTTCACATCAACCGGCGACGCCGGAACTGTTGGGCTTGGCAAACCATTCAGTTTCATTAACTCATGGTACAGGTTGGCGATGATGATTTTTTCCTGCGAAGGCTTAATCTGATAGCGTTCATCAGCGTTGGAACCGGTTAAAGACATGCCGCTTTCAAAATGAATATGGCGCGACATCTGTTTTTGTCCGCCATCCAGTTTCCGGTTTTTCACGTACTGTTTGGTAAATTCGACCGGAGAAAGCCAGGTGCCGAGAAAATCGGCATCAAAACTGACAATCAGTTCGGCTTTACTGAAGTTATAGGCCGGAATAAAGGCTTTTCCGAATGTTTGCTCATTAGCCCTTAACATGCCGTCAGCCGAAATCACGTCGTACTGAATATGCTCGGCGCCGGGGTATGCATCCATAAATTCACCGATTGCGGCCCGTGTTGACGGGCTGATGATGGTTGTACTCAGGATTACCACTTTGCCGCCCCGGTCTTTTATCGCATCCAAAAGCAGTTTGATTTTATCGTCGGCTTCTTCCCAGCTGATTTCCTTCCCCTCGTAAGCGGGGCTTTTATGTCTCTTATTGTCATAAAGGCCGAGGACCGAGGCCTGCGTACGGGCGTTTGTTCCGCCCCGGGTGACCGGAGAGAGGCTGTTGCCTTCGATTTTGATGGGGCGGCCATCGCGAACTTTCACCAGGATACTGGCGTAATCGATTCCGTCGAAATAAGTTGAAGCAAAATAACTGGCTTTGCCGGGGATGATATTTTCGGGCCTGATCAGGAAAGGGATGGCTTTTTGAACCGGCTGCTCGCAACTGGCGGCGATGGCTGCCGAAGCTACCGTAAAGCCGAATAGTTTCAGAAAATCCCGTCGGGAACTGCCTTCGGCTTTTGCTTCCTGTTTCATTTGAAGAATCGACTTCCGGTCGCCTGCTTCCCCGCTGGTTGCCTGCCGAGCATCGAAAATCAGATCGTCCAGGCTTTTATAATATTGCTCATTCATTACGAATAGGTATTGTTATCGGTTAATAATGGCACTTCATGCAATCTGTTCCGCCAATCATATCGACAGTTACTTTGTTGATCTGCCCTGTTTTGATTTGTTCATGAAGCTTTTCATAGGATTCATAGAAATTATTGCTGGCAAACTGCACTTCTTTGGTTTTGTGGCAGTTGAGGCACCAGCCCATGCTCAGGTCGTTCACCTGCCTGACGACGTCCATCTTTGCCACATCGCCGTGGCATTCCATACAGTCGAGCTTTCCGGCGTTTACATGCTGGGCATGGCTAAAAAACACATGATCGGGTAAGTTATGTATCTTAATCCACTCGATGGGAACTTGTTTCTCGTTGGCTTCGATGACTTTGGTAATTTCAAATTTTCCCGAACGAGTGCCTTCGCGGACGACATTGTGGCAGTTCAGGCAGAGATCGGCGGGAGGAATTCCGGCCGATTTGCTATCGTCGACGGTGAAGTGGCAGTACCGGCAATCAATCTTGTTTTGTTCGGCATGCACCTGATGTGAAAATTTAACAGGTTGTTCCGGCTCATAATCAAGGGCTCTTCCTATCCTGACACTTTCTTCATAAATGATCTTTACCTGGTAGCCAAAAACACCCAGGAATATCAGCAAGGGGATGGCTTTGTATTTGATTTTTCGGAAAATCAGCAGTTCGAGCAGTGCCCAGACAACAACTAAAGTCAGGAAAATGAAAACAAGCAGGCTATTGATATTGGGTTTTAAGGGTGACGGCCCGCGCATGGCCAGCTCATCAAGGTAAGCCTTCATTAAGCGGAGATCGGCTTCTTCGTACTGATATCCCTGGTGAACCTGTTCCATCTTGTTGCCTGTGGGTTGCATAACTACCTCCTGAAATGATGCAAAATCTTTTTCAACATATTTGACGGCGATATCCATAGCCGAAGGATTCCAGTTTAAGGTATCCGAATGGTACAGGTTATGACACGACACACAGGATGGCTGTTTGTTGCTGTGGGGCAACAGCCCTTTAAAGAAACGTTCGCCGCGTTTAATATGCTCCGCTTGATGACGCTCTTCGGCCGAACTTAACCACTCTTCTCCTGTGGCTTCGTCCGAAGCAGGCTCAGTTGTTGTTTCGACGCCGGAGCTGTCGGCAGAATCCATTTCAGCAGGTGGCGCCTGTTGTTCAGCAGGGATGCTGTCGGCTGAATCGGCTTCACTTTGTGTGTTTTGCCCGGGCACACCAGCGGTTTTTACAGAATCAGTTTCACCTTGGGGCGTTTGAATTTCGGCAAGAGCCGTTGCGGATATTACAAAAACAAAAATGGAGAGAATAAACAGAAAGACCTTCCGGGAAAAACCGGATTTCTGTGATACAGAGAAAATTATGCTCATTCTAAAAGGTTTAGTAAATTTTTCTTATCAAACAGATTTACGCAACTCATCAGAATTAACAAACTTCCTTGTATTAGGTTTTCAGCTCTGTGCTAAAAAATAGTTTAACGGCTTCCGGAAATTTGTGGAATAAGGTATTTTGGTTAGAAAGAGATAGGTATAATAAATTGATTAATAGAATTATACGCGAGATGTGATTCTGTTGCTTATTTATAAGAACAATTGATCATTCTGTTTGAATAGAAAAAATCTATCAGTTATCCAGACTTTCTGTAAGTTTCCGCACGATTTTCAGGTTGTCCAGAAATTCTTTGGCAATTACCCGGCAGATGGTATAAGCCGGGATGGCCAGGAACATACCGATAATTCCGGCTACCATTCCGGCGGCCAGGATTACCAGGAATATTTCCAACGGGTGTGCTTTTACACTGCTGGAATAGATGAGCGGCTGAAATAAAATGTTATCGATTACCTGCACTGTGATGAATACCAGCAGCATTAAGCCAAGCAGGGGGAGGGTGTAGGCCATGAAGTCGGCATGAACATTAATGGCCACGCCAATCACGAGCCCCAGGATAGCCCCCATCCAGGGACCCAGGTAGGGAATAATATTAAACATACCGCAAAAAAGCCCGATGGCAACGGCATGGCTGAATTCGATCCCGATCAGGCTCAAACCGAGGGTAACCAAAAGTCCAACCATGATGACTTCGAGTACCAGGCCGATAAAATAACGTTTTAACAGGTGATGAACCGAGTGGATGACTTTTTCCACTTTTCCTTCGTATTCGGAAGGGATCATCAGCAGGATACTGTCTTTGAACATATTTTCATCCTTTAAAAAGAAAAAGGTGATAAACGAGATGGCAAACGATGCAATGAAAAGTCCTCCGAGCGTACCGGCAATAAATCCAAAAATATTGGTCAATTGAGCAAACCCGATCTGATTGGCAACTTCACTCCGGATATAATCCAGAAATAGTCCGTTGTTTGTCTCTGCCGGCGTTTTGCCTGCAATAATCATTATTTCTCTCAAGGGTTCCTCGATTGCATTTAAAATGGTTTCGGGCCTGATGGATGACAGTTGCTCGAACTCGCTGATTAGTAACGGAATCAGAAAGCGCAATGCGGTGATGAAAACAATCCACATCCCGATTAAGGTTATCATGGCCGCCAATCCGGCGCTAATCCGGAATTGCCTGATCCTGACCTGTTGCAGCAGCCTGACCAGTGGACGCCCGATCAGGGAAAGTACGGCAGAGATAAGAATGTAAGTGACGATGGCGCTGAAATACCATATTAAAAAAATAGTCAGTAAAACGCCTGCCGTAAGCAGGATATACCTGGCTTTTCCCTGGATTTGAATCATAAATCACGTTTTTATGCAAATATATGGGATAATTTCTGTTAAAGATATTCTGAATACCCGAAGTATTTTTTTGTGCATGATAGCACATTTTTTGATAAATTTGTAATTGCGCTTGTGAGTATGAAAAAGGTAAAATTAAAAGCACTTATCGTTGACGATGAAAAGGATGCCCGGGATTTGCTGAGGTACTATTTAATGAGTTGTCCCGGGATATCGGCCATTGAGGAAGCAGATTCAGTGGAATCGGCTCTGTTTAAATACCTGGATCTTTCGCCGGATATTGTTTTTTTAGACATGATCATGCCCGGAAAGTCGGGTGGCGATTTGATTGAATTACTAAAGAAAAAGGATCCTGATTGCAACATCGTGATTGTCAGTGCGCACGAAGAATCTGCTTTAACGGCCATTGAAAACAATGTATATGATTTTATTCTGAAACCTTTGACTGCAAAGAAGCTGGGAAATGTGATTGAAAAGTACCAGGTGAAAAAGAATATTCGCTTGGATGAAAAGCTGAACCGGGTGTTGGATAAATATGATGATGGCGTTAAAATCAGGATTTCAACGGTCAACAGTCATATCCTGGTTGATCCGGCTGATATCTTATATTGCGAGTCAAATGGGTCATATACCTCTATTTATTTGGAAAATGGAAGGCGCGCGACGGTGAACACCAACCTGGGACGCCTTGAGAAAATTCTTCCGTCACAGCATTTTATCCGGCTGTCCAGGGCATACCTGATAAACATGGACAGGCTGATACAGGTTAAACGGGGAGATAAATCCTGTATTTTGCTCGCGAGAGACCGGCAGGTAAAACTGTACGGGTCGGCCAGGCAAATTAAGATTCTTTGTGAAATGGATTTTGATTAACAACAATGATTAACAGAAACACGACAGCAATCATTATTGATGATGATAAAGATGCCATTTCGTTATTGGAAATTTATCTTCATGCTTTCGATGAGATTGAGGTGATTGATTCGACCACCGATCCCCAGCGGGGAATTAAGTTATTGAAAAGGAAGGTCCCCAATTTGGTATTCCTGGATATTGATATGCCCGATCTGGATGGAATGGAGGTTGCCGAAGCCGTGAAAGAGAACGAATTGCCTACCGAAATCATTTTTACCACAGCCCATGCCCAGTATGCCTACAAATCCCTTCATGTTGAGCCTCTTGGCTACCTGGTAAAGCCTTTCGGGCCGGAAGATCTGATCTCGGTGATTAACCGCTATCATGCGAAGGTAAAACGCATGGAACTGGAACGGCGGATGCATTTATTCATGAGAACGACCAAAACGATCCCGCGGGTAAAATTTACCACGCGCAGCGGTATTATTTTCATTAACCCCGACGATATAATGCTGATGCGCGCCGAATCGAACTACTGCCGTATTTTTTTGAAAGACGGACGGGAAGAATTGATTACCACCAATATTTTTAAAGCCGCCGCCCGGATCGATTCTCCGGAAATCGTTAAAGCCAATCGGTCGGCCTACGTCAATGTGCAATATCTGAAACAAATCGAAAAACGAACGAAGATTTGCACCTTAAAGTATAAAGACAAAATTCTGGAGGAGCCTATTAACAGCTCCAGCCTTTCCTTTTTTGAGAAACTGAATTGTTTCCCGATTAACTAAAACTTGAATTAAAGCTGGCGGATAACCGAAGCAATTTCCTCCATAAGCCATTGCGGAGTAGATGTGGCCCCGCTAATCCCGACAGATTGATAGCCTTTAAACCACGCGGGATCCAGTTCATCTTTGCTTGAAACAAAATAACTGTTCGGGTTGGTTTGTTTGCAGATGTTGAAAAGCAGCCGGGCATTCGAACTCTTTTGGCCGCCCACAAAAACAATGACATCGTGTTGCGATGAAAAACTCTTCATGCGCGGAACCCGGTTGGCCACCTGGCGGCAAATCGTATCTTTAATGTCGGTTTTTGCCCGGGCCTGTTCTTTGATCTTATCCGACAGCTGGTGGAAAGAATCCAGTGATTTTGTGGTTTGTGAAAAGAGAATTGCCGGTTTATCCGGATCAATTAATTGAAGATCCTGTTCATTTTCAACAATGATGGCCTGGTTGTCGGTTTGTCCGTTCAGTCCGCATACTTCGGCATGTCCTTTTTTTCCGTAGATGATCACTTGTCCGTTTTGTTGCTGCATTTCGTGGTGGGCTTTTTTTACCCGTTGCTGCAGTTTCAAAACGACCGGGCAGGTAGCGTCAATCAGTTCAATTTGATTGGCTTTGGCATATTCGTAAATTGACGGAGGTTCGCCATGTGCGCGGAGCAATACCCGGCAATTTTTCAGCGTAAAAAATTTCTCATGATCAATGGTGACCAGGCCAAGGGCTTCCAGCCGCGAAACTTCCATGCCGTTGTGGACAATATCTCCCAAGCAGTATAGCGTTTCATCCGACTGCAGGCTGTCTTCCGCTTTTTTAACGGCATTGACTACGCCAAAACAAAAACCTGATTTCTGATCAATTTCTACTTTCATGAATTAGCTTCCATTTCGTTGCCAGCCGGCAAAATCAAACCCAAATGCACACACAAATTCCCCATCGTGGGCGGCTAACGGCCAATGATTTCGTTTACCTTTTGCAAGGCCCAATTCAATTGTTCTTCGCGGTTCAGGTAGCTGTTGTCGAGAACAAAAGCATCGTCGGCCCGGCGGAGCGGACTCGCTGCGCGGTTCGAATCAATATGGTCGCGCTCTTGCACGTTCTTTAGAATCTCCTCGAAGCTAACTTCCTGACCTTTGGCGATCAATTCGTCATAACGGCGTTGTGCCCGGACTTCAGGACTGGCTGTCATGAAAATTTTCAGTTCAGCCTCCGGAAAAACAACCGTGCCAATATCCCGTCCATCCATCACGATACCTTTGTTTTTGCCCATCGCCTGTTGTTGTTTCACCATTTCACTGCGTACTTCGCGGATGGTCGCTACAGGGCTGACATGCCCGGAAACCGGCAACTGACGGATTTCGTCCTCGACGTTTTCGCCGTTCAGGAAGGTTTCAACCTGGCCATTGGCCGGGTTAAGCCGAAATTCGATGGTGATTTCAGAAAGCCGCCGGATCAGTTCCGCTTCATTTACGCTGCCGTTGGCCGCCAGCTTATTCCGCAGCGCAAACAGGGTAACAGCCCGATACATGGCCCCGCTGTCGAGGTAAATATAGCCCAGCAGCCTGGCCAGTTCTTTGGCAACGGTGCTTTTTCCGCAGGAAGAATGGCCGTCGATGGCAATCACAATCTTCTTGTTGTTCTTTTTATTCATGTCAGCAAATATATTACTTTTGATCATAAATAGCAGGTTTCCATCTAAAACTAATCGATCCGTTGGCAGATGTTGAAACAGCTTAAATCGGACAATAAGTTTAAACAGAATCGTTACCAAAAATGAGCTTATGAAGAAAAAAATGATCTTCTCCCTGATGTTTTTCCTGTTTCTTTTAAGTTTTAGGGCAACTGCCCAGGAAGAACAAAAAATGACTGAGATTTACCAGGTTGAAACCAGGGATGGAAACATCTACCGGGGGAAACTGCTCAATGAAAACGAAAACGAAGTCAAATTGGAAACCGGCATGCTGGGTGAAATCACGATAAAACGGGCCGATATTAAGCGGATGGAGATACTCGGTAAGGTCAAACAAGTTGGGAGCGATTACTGGACAGAGCACCCACAGGATGTCCGGTACCTGTGGACTTCGAGCGGCTACGGGTTGCGCAAAAGCACAGGATATTATCAGAACGTGTGGATCTTCTTCAATCAATTTGCCTATGGCGTAACCGATTGTTTTTCGGTTGGGCTGGGCTTTGTTCCCTTGTTCCTTTTCGAAGGGTCGTCAAGTCCGTTTTGGTTAACGCCCAAATTTTCGATACCGGTCGTTGAAGACAAATTTAGTCTGGGGTTCGGCGGTTTACTGGGAACTGTTGTCGGCGAAGACCATACCGGATTTGGTATTCTGTATGGCGTGGCAACCATCGGGTCGCGGCAAAAGAACCTGAGTTTCGGTGCCGGTTGGGGCTATGCTGTCGGCGAGATTTCCGAAAAACCTGTTTTTAATGTATCGGGAATGATCCGTACCGGCCGTAAGGGCTACCTGTTGACCGAGAATTATTTCTTCGACGCCGATGAAGGATTTGGCGCCATGTTATCTCTTGCCGGACGTTCTATCATCGGGCATAAGGTGGGGATTGATTACGGCGGGATGATTCCTGTTGGCGAGGATGTCGGATTGAACATCGTCCCGTGGTTGGGCCTTACGGTTCCGTTTTGAGAAAACCACGCGCAAACACTACCATTCCATCGTTGTCAACTCCTCGGTGATGGCGAATACCACCGGACAAATCTCACAGTTTTTGTAAGTCAAATCAAGGATCTGGTAAAAACGGGTACGGTCGGTATGCGGATACTCGCGACAAGCGCGCGGACGGTTTTCGTACACGCAGCAATGCTTGTCGGCCATCAAAAAAGGACAAGGCGTTTTCCCGAATACAAAATCATGGTCCTCGTCAATCGTTAAATAGTGTCCGATAAAATCGGCAGGTTTCATTTTCTGGCTTTTGGCCAGGCGTTCCGCATCCTTATCCGTTACAATCGGGCTGATTCCTGAGCAGCAATTGGCGCAATCAAGGCAGTTAAACTGGTCAAATGCTTCGCGATGCAACGCATGAACGATTGCATCGAGATTTTTGGGCTTTTTTCTTTTTAGTTTCTGAAAAAGCGCCGAGAATTCCTGCCTGCGGTTGGCAGTCATTTCTTTTAATTGCTCAGCCCTGAAATATCGGATAGTCTCCATTCTTTCGTTTCCTTAGTCTAATTTGAGCTAAAAATAAACCGGTGATGACCACGGCTATTCCGGCCATTTTTTGTCCGTTGATCTCATCTCCCAGAATCAGGTACGAAAAAATGGCTACGAAAACCGGCATCACATTGACAAACATGTTTGACTTATTAATGCCAAGGTGACGAATGCTGTAGGTGAAAAAGATAAAACCGAGAATAGACGCGAAAATGGCCAGCTTCACGATGGCGGTAAACGCTTCGGCATGAAAGGGAGTTTGAAAGGTTTTCCCGGATTCGAAAATGAGCCAGAACGGCAGAAACATACCCACCCCAAACAGGTTTTGATACGCGATGATGGTGTACCCGTTGTAATGGTGGGTTAATCTTTTCAGAATGACGGCGTAGCCAATGGTTGACAACACGGCCAGAAATTCGAGTGAAATCCCGAGCGGCGAGGCCGACAGCCCGGTTGACAGGTCGAACACCACCAGCGAAACCCCCAAAAATGAGATTAACAATCCCACAAAGTTGGTCCAGCCTAATTTTTCCTGATAAAAGTACCATGCCGCCAGCGGTGTGACCAGTGGGATGGTGGCCACGATTACAGAGGCGACGGTTGGAGAAACGTATTTCAATCCAAAACTTTCACCCATGAAATAGAGGAAAGGTTCGAAAAACGACAGTAAGATCATCCAGCGCAGATCGCCTTTTTTCAGCGGTTGCAGTTTGCCGGTAAGTTTGGCAAAAATGAACATGATGCCTGCCGATAAAGCCAGGCGGATTAGCACCACGGTCATGGGTTCGTAGGCTTTGTACGCTACTTTAAACCAAACAAATGAAAAACTCCAAAAGAACATCGCGAGCAGCGCTGCCCCGTAATATTGTAATGTTTTGTTTTTCACGACAGCGATCGTTTATTTTTTAAAATTAAAAGGGAGTTTGTAATAGATCGAATAGGTAAAATCGAAATTAACGTTGGCGTCGTTGTTCCCGTATCCCGGGGTGAAATATACCGGCGGCATAGCGTACTCCTTTTGTGTGATCATCACTTTTGTCCGGATGGTCCACCCCATGAAAAAGTTATTGAAAATTTCGCCTTTCATCCCCAGAAGAAACTCAATCCAGTGCGAGTGGTAATTTTGCGACCCGAATCTGCCGGTTTCTTCTCCCCAGTAGCTGTCAATCCGGTAGTTGCTTACCTGTTGTTTGGCCAGGCCAAATCCGTAACGAAACCCCGCATAGAGAATATCCATATCCTCCTTGTGTTCTGCGGTCAGGAAATTATAATCGATGCCCAGCCGCGAATACGATCCGGAGCTGTTGTAAGTCACGTAGTCCTGGCTAAGTTTAAACTTTTCCCAGCCGGTCTCAACCACGGTAAACAGGTTGGGGAGCATTTCCATATCGGCGCTCAACTCGGTTCCGTAACGGTTTCCCTTCGTCCACAAGTCCTGGTAAGCCCGGGTTAGGTCCAGACCGACCCTGATGCCTTCCATCCGAACAAAATTGTCGGTTCGTTTGGGCATTCTTTTTTTCTCTTTCTCTTGCCCGAAGCTATTCAGTGTCAGTAGGAAGAGTATGGATGTATAGACGAATATTTTCATGCCAGAAGTTATTTACAGCGCTGTCTTTCAGAATTACCGAATCGATCCGGTTCCAGCTGTGTTCAATTTCTCTTATCCAGTATTCATAATAAAAACCGGTAACCATCGATCCGTACTTAAGTTCGGTATCATGGATGACGGTCAGGGTATCCGGGATCGAATCAAATAACATCACAAAAGAAGAACTTCCTGTTTTGCTGAGAGGCAACCAGATTTGCCGGGTTTGTTCCTGGTAAATCCAAATGCTGTCCCGATCGACCCCGTATACCGAGATCTTTGGTGAGCCGGTTGTGGTTGATTCGGAATACTCGACCCGGACTTCGAGCAGGGACTGTGGCGGAGGTTCGAAAATTTCTTTGCAGGCTGCTGCAGCAACAATCAGTATAAAAAGGATTTTAAGTTGTTTCATTTTTTCATTTTCCGGATTGCTAAAATAATCATATTCATGGGTAATTTACCGGCAGAGGCTTACTTTATTCGAAATAGTTAGTTCGTCGCCCCGATTAATGGCTCGGGGTGAATGGTCGTGACAAAGTTGAACCGGTTGTTGATGGCTTGTTCAATCCGGGTACAAATTTCGTGGGCTTCGTCCAGCGGCATTTTTGCCGGAAGTTTGATATGACAGCTTAATTCGCTGTGACTGCCGTATGCGTGCAAATGAAAGTGGTGAATAAACACCTCGGTGCCGGTCACCAGGCTAACTTCTTCCTTGATTGCTTTGACCAGTTCGGGATCGAGCTTTTCGCCCAACAGCGCTTTGATCTCTTTTGAAAGAATATCATAACTGGCCCAGGCGATCATGAGTGCAACAATAAAAGCCAGGGCCGCGTCGATCCACCACAGGTACCTTCCGGCGACAATACCGGCAAGGATGATGACGGACGACAGCGAGTCGGTGCGGTGATGCCAGGCATCGGCTTTTAAAACAGGCGAACCGGTTTTTCGGTACGCCCAAAAGGCATATTGGGCCAGCGCCTCTTTTGCCAGAATGGAAACGATGGTGACGGTAATGGCTATCGTACCAAAGTTGCCCGGTTCCTGGCTAAGGAGTTTTTTGTACGCGCTCAGGATAAAATCGAAGGCTACCAGGGCCAGTAAAACGCCAATAATGATCGCGGCAATATGCTCGGCCCTTCCGTGCCCGAAAGGGTGTTCGTCGTCTGCCGGTTTCCCGGAGATTTTTCCGCCAATCAGCACAATCACCGACGACACCGAGTCGGTTAAGGTGTGCCAGGCGTCGGCCATTAAAGCGATAGAGCCCGAAACCACTCCGGCCCAGTATTTTAACGCGAACAGTAAGGTGTTGGCAACAATAGAAATCCAGCCTTCCTGAATGATATACTTCGGATAATTCGGTTTCATGATAACGATTTTCAGGTTGAAATTAACAAAATCGCGAAATAAACCACAGCAACGGCGGCCTATTGTCATGTCAAATTTAAACTGATGGTCTGAATCAGAACAAGAGATTCACCCTATCGGGAAAATTAGACTTCTGCCTTCTGCCTGTTTACTGTTTTGACTTGACACTACGAAATAAACATCTCATAAAACAGAATAGCCAGTAACCCATACTCGTCTAAATTAGTTTTTAAAAATTTCCGGGCTTTGGTCAGGTGGTCTTCAACGGTTTTCACCGAAATGTGAAGTTCTTCGGCAATCGACTTGTTCGGATAACCTTTTTCTTTGCTCAACAGAAAGATACGTCTCCGTTGTTCGGGCAATTTCGAAATCAGTTGTTTGACTTTTTCGGACAACAGCTTGTAATCGACCTGGTTTTCGGTATCGGAACTGTTTTTTACCACCAGGTGCCGGAGGTGTTCCAGGTAATCTTTCTCCGAAATTTTCTTCCGGAAAAGCGATATGACTGTGTTTTTAGCCAGTGTAAAAAGAAACGCTTCGATGTTGGTATCGTTCTTCAGTTCGTTTCGGTTGTTCCAAAGCCGGATAAATACTTCCTGGATCACATCCCGCGCGTCTTCTTCCGATTTCAGGTAGCCAAGGGCAAAACGATAAAGCCGGCTGCTGTAGGCGCTGTAAATGTCGTTTATAGCATGTCTGCTGCCCGACTTGAGTTGATCTGCCAGTTTGTTCCCGTCCATTGTTTAGCTTGATGTACCAGGGGATAAATTTACTAAAATGTTTCATTTCCTTAGCAGTCGGCTCAGTAACAGATAGGGAAATCGCTTTTAGAATATTTTGCTTTCTATTATGAGCGCTTTTCTAACTTATTTGATGTGGAGGCCTCCCCGGACCTACCTTTAAAGGGCTAATCTTTATAAACAAAGATCCTTCCTGTTTTTCTTGCCCTGTAGGGGCAAAAGATTGGTAGCACCGGGGAAAGAATACAAGAGGAATACCGTCGGCGAAAATTCGTTGAACGAAGCAAACAAAATCCTTTCGGACGGAATGGCACCGTGTCATTTTGGGTAAAAAAACCACTCCTTTTTTCGTCCGGAGAAAGAACATTTCTTTTATGAACGGCAACTGCCGGACTTTTGTCCTCGTTACAATCTATTTTCATTTCTAAAAGATAAGTACAAAGAGTAGCCCTTTAAAGGAGGGTGGTTCCGGCCAACCGGAACCGGGTGAGTATGAAAGCCCGATGCTTCAAAAACCTTTAGGTAGTTGAAGGCGATTTCCTTTGAGTAACAACATGAAAAACACGGGAACACATTATTTTTTCAAAAAAAATAAATTTTGGAGCAGGGGTTTCTCTTCCTTTATACGTTTACCATTTCGAAAGCACGAATCATGAAAGATTTTTTCAAAAAATACCTGGAGAATAATTGTTCGGAAAACGAGTTCAATTCCGTCATTGAATTATTTTCTGAGCGCTCCGGACAGACTGAACTGGAAAGGCAAATGAAGGAACATTGGGATGAAGCGTCGTCCGGGGCGACGCTCCCCGACCTGACAGATACCCTCTATAAAATTCATTACGAGATAAACAAAAGCGACCAGGCGCCTGCAAAAGCAATGAAACTGCTGAACTACCTGACACGAATCGCAGCCATCTTATTGCTTCCTTTGGCTATTATCTTCGTCCTTAGCTTGCAAAAGAAAGATCAGCCGACAGCTGTTTTTCAGACGATTACAACACCGCTGGCTTCGCAAACAAGTTTTGAGTTGCCCGACGGATCGCTGGTGTGGCTCAACTCGGGATCGTCGCTTCGTTTTCCGAAAGAATTTAATGGCGATTCCCGGCTGGTTAGTCTGACCGGCGAGGCTTATTTCGATGTAAAAAAGGCCGACCGTCCGTTTAAGGTGCAAACAGCCCTGTTTTCGGTTGATGTGTTGGGAACCGCTTTCAACGTGATGGCTTACGAGCGCGAAGTTCCGGTGGTCACGCTGGAACGCGGAAAAGTCAGGCTCGAAACAAAATCAAAACATCAACAGGTGCTGGAGCCCGGTCAGCAGGCGGTAATCGATACCGTAAATCAATCGGTTACACTCGGAAATGTCGATCCCGCTTTGTTTTCATCCTGGGTCCATCATCGGCTGGTTTTTAGAAATGAGCCATTGGGGAAAGTGGTTAACCGGCTGGAGCGCTGGTATAATATCGATATAGAAATGACCAACAGCACATTGATGGATATTCCGGTGACGGCAAATATTGAGTTTGAATCCATCCGCGAAATCATGGAACTGATGGAGCTAACCATGCCGGTCAGGTATCAGTACAACAAAGAAAAACGAAAATTAGTGATTACACGAACAACAACAGATAAAACGGATTTGCCTATGTAACAGATTCTATCGGTTAAACGGCATAAAGCCGTAACATAAAAACAGGAAGCGGGAAAGCCGCGAACTTCCCCGCTTCGTCGAAAAATAATTTTTGCAAATTATTCATCTTTAACATTTCAAACTTATGAAAAAAAAGAGATTGAAGGAAATTCCCTGGGGATATTTCTTCTTAAAACTTCTTATGGTTATGAAGCTTAGCATTTTTATTCTTTGTCTGACTGTTTTTTCGGTTTTTGCAACCGAAACCTATTCTCAGTCGACAAAACTCTCATTGTCGATGAAAAACGCGAGCATTGATGAGGTTTTGAAGCGGATTGAGGATCAAAGCGAATTTCGCTTTTTTTATTCCGGTAACATCAATACTTCCGGGAAAGTGTCGATAGATACGCGTAATACCAATATCCAGGATATTTTGGATGAATTATTCGAAGAAACCAACATTGCCTATAAAATTGTGGGCAGGCAGGTTGCTCTTTTTAGTAAGAGTGACACCGAATTTGGTTTTCCGGGTTCACAATCAAAGCCGGTGAAGGGGAAGGTCACCAACGAATCAGCCGAACCGATTCCGGGGGTAACTGTTATGATAAAAGGAACGTCGACCGGAACGATTACCGATCTGGACGGAAATTACACCTTGAATGATGTGCCGGCCGACGCAACCCTGCTGTTTTCATTTATCGGGATGGCGTCAATGGAAGTTCCTGTTGGCGGTAAGTCGATGATCGATGTAAGCCTGAAAGAAGATGTGATTGGGGTTGAAGAAGTGGTGGTGATCGGCTACGGTACCCGGCAAAAGAAGAATTTGATTGGGGCGGTAGACCAGGTTCAGTCAACCGTACTGGAAAACAGGCCTGTGGCCAACACCATGCAGGCGCTTCAGGGAGCTTCGGCCAACCTGATCATTCAGCAAAAGAGCATGAATCCGAACGATAACAGCATGAATATCAACATCCGTGGAGTTAGTACGATGAGCAACAATGACCCGCTGATCGTTATCGACGGACTGATTTCAGGGACAGGAACCTTAAACAACCTGAACCCGAACGATATCGAAAGTATTTCGGTGCTGAAAGATGCCGGTAGCGCCGCCATTTACGGGTCACGTTCAGCAAACGGCGTTATTCTCGTCACAACCAAAAAAGGAGGCAAAACAGGAAAACCGCAGGTCAAGTTCAGTAGCATGGTTGGCTATCAGGATCCGGATATTTTATTTCAGCCGGTGAAGGGGTGGGAAAATGCCATGCTCCGCGACCAGGCGAACATCAATGTAGGGAATGCCCCCATATTTACTCCTCAGCAGATCCGCGACCTGTACGAACACCGTGGTGAAGAATACTGGTACCTGAATGAAATTATGCAAAAAGGGCTCCAGCAAAATTATAACATGAGTGTTTCTGGTGGCAGTGAGAATAGTACATACATGATATCAGCCGGTTATTTCGATCAGGAAAGTAATTTTGTCGGGAATTTTGGCATGAAACGTTATAACTTCCGTTCCAATCACACCACCGAATATGGCAGGTTTAAGCTCACTTCTTTAATGGCTTATACCAAGAGAAATGAAAATACAATAGCCGGTGGAACCGGAAATACGATTATCAATTCATCCCGCATTCCTCCCTACTACTATTATAAATTCCAGCAGGACGGCAAATGGTTGATTAACGACGTGATTGGCGACGACAATACAATGGCCCGCCTGAAAGACGGGGGCTATGAAAAAAAGGATGAAGATAACTTTATCGGTAGCTTAGGACTTGATTTCAGCATTATTGAAGGCTTGAAAGCAAAAGGGCTCGTAGGGCTTGACCTGACGCAGCACCACCGTTTCCGCAGGGATAAAAAAGTGCCGTTGTATTCATCTGCCGACCTTGAAACCCCGGTTTCATACATTCATTCCAACACGCTTACCGAGGACTATAACAGCAAAAGGTACACTCTGAGCACGCAGTTTATGCTGGACTTTGACCGGACGTTTAATTCAGTTCATCAGGTGAACGGATTGTTGGGCGTTTCCAACGAATCCTATACGTTTAAAGCAAGCCGTATTGCCTGGGAATATACCGACGAAGACCTGGGACTTCCAACGACGGACGAATCGGTTCAAAACAAGGATAACAAAAACAGCAACGGAGATACCGATCAAACCAGCATCACCTCTGTATTCGGACGTGCAGGATACAGCTATATGGACAAATATTACGCTGATGTTACTTTTCGGTATGATGGCTCGTCCAAGTTCGCCAAAGATCAGCGCTGGGGATTCTTTCCCTCGGTTTCAGCAGCCTGGAGAATTTCAGGAGAAAGTTTTATGGAACACTACAATTCCAATATAGGAGATTTGAAACTCCGCGCTTCTTACGGTGTGCTGGGAAATCAGAATGTTGATAACTATTCTTATCAGACGGTTTATCAGATGTACCAAAATACCTATGTATTCAACAACGAATCCGTACCGGGAACAGGATACACTTACGGCAACCCCTATTTGACCTGGGAAAAATCGGCCAACCTGAACATTGGAGCGGATGCTTCATTTCTCAAAAGCAAGTTGTACGTATCGCTCGATTATTTCAATAAGGAAACAACGGATATTCTGCTTTCGCCCGAGGTATCCACCGTGTTCGGAAGTAATGCGGCAAAGGAGAACGCCGGTAAAATGAGAAACCGGGGATGGGAAACAACCATTACGTATCGTCTGAAATCAAAAAATCTCGACCACCGGTTCAGCCTGAATGTTGCTGACTCAAAAAATAAAATCACCGATTTCGGGGGAAAAGAACGGATTGACCAGAATGACCAGTTGTATAAGCTGATCCGCGAAGGCGAAGCGCTGGGTTCTTATTTTGGGTATAAAACCGACGGATACTTCCAAAGCTACGAGGAAATTGCCAATAGCGCCCTTCCCGTTGGGGCTTCGGTTCAACCCGGAGATGTGAAGTATAAGGAC
Organism: Gaoshiqia sp. US2; assembly: GCF_059705485.1. NCBI lineage: Bacteria > Pseudomonadati > Bacteroidota > Bacteroidia > Marinilabiliales > Prolixibacteraceae > Gaoshiqia > Gaoshiqia sp. US2. The sequence continues at coordinate 1,360,347 of NZ_AP048550.1, forward strand.
ATAAACAAAGATGAAGTCATTGATGATAAAGACCGTGTGGTCCTGGGGAACGCATTTCCAAGATACACGTTTGGTTTTACCTATGATGTTTCATTTAAAAACTTTGATTTTAGTATTTTGCTGCAGGGAGTGGGAAAACGCGACATGTATATTCGCGGTGAATTGATTGAGCCTTTCCATTCAAACTATTCCTACGCGATTTATCAGCATCAGCTGGATTTCTGGACGCCCACTAATCCCGATGCCAAATGGCCGCGCCTGGTAGCCCCAAGTTCTCCTTCTTCGTCAAACAATTGGGGGAAAGCGGGGTCGGACATCTACCTTCTGGATGGAGCTTACCTTCGCGTAAAAAACATCCAGTTGGGGTATACCTTGCCAAAACGATTAACGTCAAGGATGGGAATTCAAAAGTTACGTGCAAGCCTGAACGCTCAAAACCTGCTGACGCTCTCCAAAAACTCGTTTATTGATCCGGAATCTTCTGAATTCGGAAATAACATGGGCGGAATAGCCGGCGTGGGGGCGAACAGCGCCCGTAACTATCCTGCATTGATCTATTATGGATTTGGATTGGAATTGGAATTTTAACACTCGTACACCATGGAAAAAAAGATAAGAAAATACAGCTCTGGAGAACGTTGATGTTGTTCCCAATATGAATGAAACGCTGAAGGCCCGGATGAAGGCCGAAGCCCGATTTATCCGCGCGTTCCTGTTCTTCAGGCTGACAAGTCAGTACGGCGATGTCCCTTTGTTCGACCACAACCTGAGCCTGGAGGAATCTAACAATATAGCGCGCTCGTCTAAATCCGACGTGATCGATTTCGTCAGAAAAGAGCTTAACGAAGTTGCAAACATGCTTCCCGTTAAGGAAGAATATGCCTCTTTTGATAATGGCAGGATCTCAAAGGGCGCAGCCATGACCCTGTTGGCGCGGACCTATCTGTATGAAAATGACTGGACAAATGTGGCTTCCATCTGCGAAGGTATCATGGATGGCACATACGGGCAATACAAGCTTTTCCCCAGTTATTCAGGCCTGTTTATGCCCGAAAATGAATACAATGACGAAGTAATACTTGATCTTGGCTATGTTTTGATCCAAAGAACATGGAGTGAGTTTTACGATGCCATTCCTATTTCGGTGGGCGGACGAATCAATGCTTTCGCCCCGACACAGGAACTGGTTGATGCCTATATCATGAAAAACGGGAAACGTATTAGCGATGCAAATTCAGGATACAACGAAGACAATCCTTACGTGAACAGAGATCCGCGTTTTGAAGCCACGATCGTTTACCACGGGTACCAATGGACAAAAGGCGATGGAACAAAATCTACCATCTATATTAAACCTGGTTCTTCGGGCGAGGCGGGCGCATCTAACCTGGACGAGTACGCGGGCCCGGGACAGAATTCAACCGGAACAGGATATTACCTGAGGAAATATTTCGACCCCACCGCACCGATCGGTATTGCAGCAGGCCTGAACCTGATCCTGATGCGGTATGGCGACGTACTGCTGATGTATGCAGAGGCTAAAAATGAACTGGGACAAATGGACGAAAATGTTTGGAATAAGACCATCAGGGCGCTCCGTGTCCGGGCAGGTTTTACAGATGCCGACGCCTTGAACTATCCGGCTGGAAACCTTCAGGAAATAATCCGCCGCGAACGCCGTTGCGAGTTGGCCATCGAAGGCCTCCGGCTTTTTGATATCCGTCGCTGGAAAACAATTGAATCAGTTATGAACGGAAATCCTCGCGGAGCGAAGTTCGCAGCTGGCAATACCCAGTATATCCAACTGGATCAGAGGAAATTTAACAGTGAACGGGATTATCTGTTCGCAGTTCCTCAATCGCAAAGGGATATTAATAAAAACTTAACTCAAAACTCTGGCTATTAATGATTTAATAATCAGTATCTAAAATTAAACTAGGTATGAAAAAAATATTGATCAAACTGTTCATCGTATCTGCTTTTATCTTCGCTTTTATCGCGTGCAGCGACGATGGTGAAGTAAGAGATTTGGGTGTAACGGCAGTCGGTTCGCTTTACGAACCTGACAACGGAAAGACAATCACACTCCAGGCTTCAGCTTCGGCTACTTTATATTTTGAGTGGGAACCGGCCAGGGCTGAAGACGGCGGGATGGTTTTGTACGAAATCGCCTTTGACGAAGCTGACGGAGATTTCTCCAACCCGCTGTTTGTTACAGCGGCCGACAACAACGGCGGCAGCAATCATGCTACCCTGACACATAAACAACTGAATAAAATCGCTGCCATGGCGGGTATTGAATCTGCTCAGCAAGGAACGCTCAAGTGGACTGTTTTTTCATCAAAAGGGATTAATCCGGTGAAAGCCGAAGAGGAACGGACGCTCTCGCTAACCCGCTTGTCCGGGTTGGCAGACATTCCCGACAATTTGTACATCACCGGTGCGGCGACCGAAAACGGCGATGACCTATCCAAGGCGCTTGCCATGAAAAAACTTGCTGACGGCGAATTCGAAATTTACACGAAGCTGACACAGGGGGAAACTTTCAAATTTGTAAGCGCCAGGACGGGAACTCCGCTTGAATTCTCTTTGTCGGGAGAACAGATTGTGGTAGAAGGAACTTCTTCCGTTTCCAAAACCGGAGTCTATAAATATTATCTCGACTTCAACATCGGCTCGTTTACCACCAAGGAAGTTACCAAAGTCAGCCTGTTTCTGAACTGGTCGCAGATGAAGATTGAATTACCCTATAAAGCGAATGGCGTGTGGGAACTGACCAGCCATACCATTACCGGCCTTAGCGGCAACGATAATACAGACGACCGGTACAAATTCAGGATGGAAAGTTCTGCAGGAGAAACCGAATGGAGGGCCGCTAGTAACGACAGCAAACCAACCGGCAACGAAGCGTATTATTACATGGTTGAAAGAGCGAACGTACAGCAATGGACAGACAACCAGATATGGAAAACCCCGGCAACCGATGGATGGAGCGATAAAACATACGATATTACATTCTCCCTGAATGCCGGAGGTTCTTACACGCATAATTTGGTAATTAAATAACCTGAACAAATGAGAAAGATATTGATCAGATTAACAGTGATAGCCTCTTTGCTTTTCGCCTTAGTCGCGTGCGAGGACGACGGAGGTAATTTGGATACCCGGCTGACTGCAGTCAGCACATTGATCGAACCGATGGACGGGAAAGAAGTAACGTTGGAGACTTCAGTAGGCGCTTCTACCTATTTTGAGTGGGAATATTGTAAGGTGGAAGAAAGCGGCACGGCGCTTTATCAAATTGCCTTTGACCAGGCGGACGGCGATTTTTCCAATCCTGTTTATTTAACTCCTGCCGATAACAACGGAATGTATAATAATGTGACCATTACGCACAAGCAGCTGAACAAAATAGCTGGCATGATGGGCATCGGCTCTTCGGAAACAGGAACATTCAAATGGACCGTTTTCTCTTCCAAGGGCCTTAAATCGGTGAAAGGTGCAGAGGAACGCAGCATTACCATTACCCGTCTGGCCGGTTTCGCTGATCTGCCGGTTGATGTTTTCGTAACAGGCGAAGCATCTGAAGGGGGCAATGATCTTTCCAAAGCGCATCAAATGAAAGCGGTAGCCGGAGGCGAGTTCGAGACCTATACCCAATTAACTGCCGGCGAACCATTTTATTTCACCGACGGCACTTCCGGTGCTTCCCGGACATTTTACACCGACGGAGGCTTGGTCAAAGAAAACGGCACTTCTACTGTTGCAACAACCGGCGTTTACCGGATTACGCTCGACTTTAACACGGGCGCCTGCACCTACGCTCTGGTGACAAGGATCGGTTTCTACTTCTCTCCTGAAGGGAAGATCTTGTTTGACCTCCCGTACGCCGGAAACGGAATCTTCCGGGCCGAAGACCAGACCGTCACGTTCAAACAGGAAGGCTGGGGCCGCGACGAACGGTACAAATTCAGAATGTTCGTGAAAGAAAACGGAGGAGCAGATGCCGAAAAAGAACTCGAATGGGGCACGCTGAACGGAACCGATTCCAGGCCTACGGCAACCAGCCCGGCATCGTATTATTATCTTAGATTAATAACCAATGTTACCCAGTGGGATAATAAATGGAAACTGATGGGCGATTTTGACGGTGTTCCTGCAGATTATACCATTTACTTGCAGGCGGGGCAACCCTATACGCATTCAATAACAAAATAAATTCGGATAAACACAAAACGGCCGGGAGCAATCCAATGCTTCCGGCTGTTATTTAAAACAAAAGAAATTATGAGAAGATGGCTGTACACGGCATTACTACTGCCTGCATTTTTGATATCATGCGGCGATGACAATAACGTCGTCCCGGAACCGGAAGAAGACGGAATAGACTGGAACGAAGCGGCAGACCTCAGTAGCATGTCTTTGGCCAATTCGTTCTGGAATGCCGAAGGAAAGTGGTTTTACTACGACAATAACGCAAAAGCCGACTGGAATTATTGGCCGCAGGCTCATGCGTTGGACGTTCTGACAGATGCCTGGCTGCGGACGAACGATGCCAGATACCGGGCATATTTTGATCAGTGGTACCAGGGAGTGAAGGCCAGAAACGGCAATACCTTTGAAAACGAATTTTACGATGACATGGAATGGATTGCCCTGGCCACACTGCGGGTCTGGCAGGCGACCAACGATCCCAAATTCAAAGAGGCTACCTTGCAAATATGGGAATACATCAAAACCGGCTGGAATGACAATGCAGGAGGAGGCATCTCCTGGAAAAAAGGAATGGAATACAGCAAAAATGCCTGTTCCAACGGCCCGGCGTGCATCCTGGCTGCCCGCCTGTACCAGGAATTCGGGGATGCAAGCTACAAAGAATGGGCGCTTAAAATCTACAACTGGGAAAAATCGACCCTGGTGAATATGAATAACGGCATGGTTTACGACCACATCAACAGCGAAACCGGGCAAATCAAAACCGACTGGGTATTTACTTACAACCAGGGAACGTTCATCGGCTCAGCAGTTGAGTTGTATAAAATTTTTAATGAAAAGGCCTATCTGAATGATGCAGTCGTGGTTGCCAACTACACAACCAGCAGCCTGACCAGCAACTCTGTCCTTAAAAGTGAAGGAACCGGCGACGGCGGCCTTTTTAAAGGAATTTTTATCCGCTATTTCACCGACCTGATCCTCCAGGACCGCCTGGATGCTTCGGCCAAAAAGCGTTACATTCAGTTTATCCGCTATAATGCTGAAACCTTGTGGACGCAGGGAACCACCAAACCGGCCATCCTGTTCGGCCCCAACTGGACGGTAAAGCCGGGCTCTGTTACCGGACTGACCGAACAGCTCAGCGGTTGTATGCTCATCGAAGCGGCAGCCTTGCTTCAAAAAGAAGGTTTGATTAACCCTTGATGATGAAAATGACGAAAAAGGAAAAATCAGCCTTCAACGAAATTTAACTTGAGTGTGAGTGGACCAGCGCTCCATCTTGTATCAGGATTATCAGTACATGTGCAATGACCTAAACCAACTAAATCAAATCATGATTCAGATTAACTTGACTTATTCGCGAATGGAGCGAAGGTGGTTATTTCCAGTGAAATTACTATTGGCAGTAATGTTTGCTGTTTTTTTTCTGACTGGTTTAGCCCGGCCCAAAGCCCCGGCTCCGGCGAAGAACGCCAACGGGCAACCGGAGAGTAAGCAGGAAGAAAATCAATTCAAAATGGCTAAGGATCAGAATGTGCTCATGCTGACCTATTTTCGACAGCGTTATCCCACCCGAATTGAAATCGATGCTGAAGGAAATACCGTTGAAGTTCCCTTGCCCGATCCGATGTTCGTTGCCAGCCTGCATGTTGCTTTGACAGCCGACGAGGCCCGAAAATTAATCGATACCTATCATGTTCATTAAACCGGAAATAAACGAAATACGATGCTTAAAAATACGATAACAATTTTACTCCTGCTGATTTTTTTTAGTTGCACGGAATCTCCGAAAAAACTGACCGACTATGTCAACCCCTTTTTAGGCACTGCCACATTATGGGACAGTATAGATATTGGTTATAAACCGACCCACCGGACCTGGGGCGCCGAAGTCTTTCCGGGATCATCGTTGCCCAATGCCATGGTCCAGTTAACGCCTGTCACCAAGTTTCGCAGCGGTTCAGGCTATCAGTATGAAGACACCGTCATTTACGGTTTTGCCCATACCAGCAAAGGGCATTGGAACTTGTGTCATATCCCCTTGTTGCCGGTTACCGGCGATATCGATCCCGGCGATTTTCATTCGGTTTTCAGGCACGAAAACGAATCGGCCGGGCCGGCTTATTACCAGGTTTTTCTCGAACGATATGAAATCAATGCCGAACTAACCTCGACCCTGCGTTGCGGATACCACAAATACACCTTCCGGACAGGCCAGCCGAAGAAGCTGGCAGCCAGCCTGAACCGGTCAAATGAGCGGGTGCGGGAATGGAAAATTGAACAGGAAGGTAAAACTGATTTTAAAGGTTATCAGGACACGGGTTACAAGGTCTTTTTTTATGCAACGACCAACCACACGATTAAAAATATCGTGTCGTCGGGCAGCGGACGTGATGAAATTTCGGTGCTGAATTTCGAAGATTCGTCCGGCCCCCTGGAAGTGAAAATCGGACTTTCGTTTGTGAGCGCCGAAAATGCAAAAGAAAACCTGGAGAAAGAAATGCTTGGGAAAAGTTTTGAGCAAGTTCGTCGTGAAGGCACACAAACCTGGGAAACATTACTGTCGAAAATTAAGGTTTCCGGAGGCAGCGAGAGGCAAAAAGGCTTGTTTTATTCCTGCCTGTACCGTTCGTTTCTGTGGCCTGCTTTACGAAGCGATTGTAATGGCGACTTTACCGATGTCAACGGGGAAGTTGTGAATAAAGGTTTTGATTATTATACTGAACCTTCGCTTTGGGACGATTACCGGAACAAGCTGGTTTTGCTTGGTATGATTTCCCCTCGGGTGACCGAAAATGTCATCAAATCATTGATAGACAAAGGCGAGAAAACCGGCTTTATGCCTACTTTTTTTCACGGCGACCATGCAGCCCCCTTTATTGCCGGGAGCTACCTGAGAGGGATTCGCGGATTCGACGTTCAAAGCGCTTATCATTTGCTGCTACGCAATGCAACCATGGAAAACACAAGCAGGCCCCGGATTATGGAGTATATAGAAAAAGGCTACATCCCCGAACCCGACCTGGAAAATCCCACACTTGAAACAGTAGCCGCAGCAGGAGTCACCAAAACGCTGGAATATGCTTACGATGATTATGCCGTAGCGCTTTTGGCCAAAGAATCAGGAGACACCGCCAATTACCGGATGCTGATGAAACGGACGACAAATTATAAAAACATGTTTGACCCTTCAACCGGACTGATGCGGGGGAGACTGGCCAATGGCGAATGGATCAGGGATTTCGATCCGGAGTTTATCTATTACGAATACATGTACCGGGAAGCCAATGCCTGGCAGTCGTCCTTTTTTGCCCCGCATGGTACGGAGGGATTGATCGGTCTTTATGAGAGTAAAGATGATTTCGAAAAAAAGGTTGATGATCTTTTTTCAATTCCCTACAAGGGAGCAGAAGCCTATAACATATCGGGTTTTATCGGGCAATATTGTCATGGCAACCAACCTGACCACGGTTTCCCCTGGCTGTATTATTTTGTAGGAAAGCAGGAGAAATCGCAGGTTTTGCTCGACAGTATTATGGATCGTTTCTACGACATGGGGAAAGAAAAGCTGGCCTATGCGGGCATGGACGATGCCGGTGAAATGTCGTCGTGGTATGTTTTCACGGCCATGGGAATTTATCCGTACTCCCCGGCCGATCCTGAATATATCGTTTCGGTTCCGCTTTTCGACAAAATTGATTTCAAGCTGGATGATAAAACCGGCTTTACAATTCAGAAGGAAGGAACGGGGAAGAAAATCAGTAAAATAAGCTACGATCAGCAGGCGGTTGACGGTTATTTCATCCCGCACGAAAAATTGAAAGAAGGGAAGATACTGATGATCGCGACGGAGTGACCAGTGACATCAAGAGCGTGAGCCGGCAGGTTCCGGTGTTTATCGGAATAGCGATGTTTCAGGCTGATTTCTTCTGCCGGCAATTTGAAACTTGAAACTAATAATATGACAACAAGACGAAATTTCATTAAAACAGGCACATTTACAGTAGCCGGATTGGCGGTAGCAGGATCCGGAGCATTTGCCTCTGTAAGCAAGGCGAGTTATGTAACCAACCGGCCAGCTGTTGGAAAACGTAATTTTACATCGAAAGCGGTCGAAAAAACAATAGCTGCTACCAAAGCCAAACTGAAAGACCCGAAACTGGCCTGGATGTTTGAAAACTGTTTTCCAAATACATTGGATACAACAGTTGAGTACGAGAAGGTTAATGGCAAACCAGATACCTTCGTAATTACGGGTGACATTCATGCCATGTGGCTGCGCGACTCTACCGCGCAGGTTTGGCCATACCTGCCGCTGGCCAACGAAGATCAGGAACTGAAATCGTTGCTGGCCGGGGTGGTTAACCGTCAAACCCAATGTGTACTGCTCGATCGGTATGCCAACGCGTTCAATAAAACCAAAGAAGAAGAAGTGCACTGGATGAGCGACCTGACAGATATGAAGCCAGGTTTGCACGAACGCAAATGGGAAATCGACTCCCTGTGTTATGCCGTTCGCCTGGCTTACAACTACTGGAAAACAACAGGAGATACATCGGTTTTCGACAACGACTGGCAAAAAGCCGCCGCTTTGATTGTGCAAACCTTCATTGAGCAGCAACGCAAAGATGGTTTGGGACCCTATAAATTTCAGCGGGAAACACCTCAACAATTAGATACCGTGTCAAATCACGGATATGGCCGCCCACTGAAACCGGTGGGATTAATTAACTCAACTTTCTGCCCGTCGGACGATGCAACGACTTTTGGCTTTTTAATTCCTTCCAACTTGTTTGCCGTGGTTTCGCTGCGACAAATGGCCGAAATTAGCCGGAATGTTACCGGTGATCAGGCCTTTGCCGGCCAGTGTTTAAGTTTGGCCGATGAGGTGGAAGCCGCCATTAAGAAATATGCCATCGTGAAACATCCGAAATACGGCAAAGTGTACGCCTTTGAAGTGGATGGTTTCGGTAATGCCACCTTTATGGACGATGCCAATGTGCCGAGCCTGTTGGCCCTGCCTTATCTGGGGCTGGTTGACAGAAATGATAAAATCTATCAAAATACGCGTAAGCTGGTTTGGAGCGAAGATAATCCCTATTTCTTCAAAGGCAAAGCAGCCGAAGGAATTGGAGGCCCTCACGTGGGTTACGACATGGTGTGGCCGATGAGCATCATCATGCGGGCGATGACCAGCACCGACGATCACGAAATTGCCTGGTGTGTAAAAACGCTTCGTGATACCGATGCCGGCACCGGTTTCATGCACGAAACATTTCATAAAGATGATCCAGCTAATTTCACCCGTTCGTGGTTTGCCTGGGCCAATACCTTATTTGGCGAGTTAATTTTGAAACTGGTCAACCAAGGAAAAACCGAACTGTTGGGATAGTTTATCGCACACGGCATTCGACCGGTTGGGCCGAGTTAAAATAAAAGGATCTAAGGTTGTATCGAAATGCTGGAGAAACGGGGCATATGCCTCCTTCCGAACAGCGGCTTTTCGATACAACCTTAATTTTTATTCCTGAAGCAATCGGTTCAGAACCGATTCACTGGCCTGGAAAACGGTGCCGTGGCGTGTACCTTCGGGAAAGCTGATGGAGTCGGTGACGGTTTCCCATGTTTTCAGGTCTTTTGAGCGAACGGCGCCCATGTGGTGACGGGTGTATTCGTCGTAATAAACCACCCAATACCCGCCGACAAAAGCTACGGTTGGCCCTTCCGCCCAATCGGGGCTGATGGGTTCTCGGAACAACTTATAGCCTTTGGTAAGCGAGTTGCTTGTGGCCATACGGATGTGCTTTTTGGGCGGATTCCTGGTTTCATCTTTCAGGAACATGACGTATAAACCGCCGATTCGCTTAATAACGGCATCAATCACATTGAAGCCTTCGTCGTACAGCAATTTTGTTTCGCCGAAAGTTTCAAAATCTTTCGTGGTGGTATAATACATGCGGTGGTTGTACTTGTCGTCGCCCTGCGTGTCGCCTTCCTGAAAACGTCCGGGGATGGTGCTGGCCCAATAAATCAGGTATTCTTTGTTCTTTTTGTCGTAGAAAATTTCCGGCGCCCAGCAATTTAAAACCTCCGGTTCGTGTTGCATCACGGGAATGAACTTTTGCTCCGACCAGTTGATCAAATCGTCCGATGAGGCGTAGCCAATCCCGTGGTCGTTCCAGCTGACAGTCCATACCATGTGAAATTTTTTGTCGGGTCCCTGGATGATGCAGGGGTCGCGCATCAGCTTGTCGTCGGCCACGCGGGGAGCCAGAAACGATTCGTTGTTTTTCAGGGCTTCCCAGTGATAACCGTCGTAACTGTAGGCTAAGTGAAGTCCGTCCTGCCCGTTATCCTTAAAAAAAGAGAACAGGTAAACCTTTTTCTCTTTTTCCTGACAGCCAATAATTAAAACAAACAGTAAAAGTGGTAATAGTAGTTTCTTCATGACAACATGTTTTTCTCAAATATAAACATTCGGTGAAAAAGGTGAAAACAACCGGGAAATCGCTTTTGAAAAAATTTACGGTTCACCGTTCATCGTTCACGCTACCCGCAGCCTGAAGGTTTTACGCTGCCGGTGAAGGCGCTGAAACGGGACGGCGAAGTAGTTTAAACAAGACGGTGAAGTTGTCGTAACACGATCTTGATCTTCTCCAGGTGAGGTTTACAGAAAATAAAAAAGCAGGTGGTTAACCTGCTTTTTTAACTATTTGGTTATTCTGTATTAATAGAATTTTGCGCGTTTGTCTTCAATCTCGGCCAGTTTCCGTTGCGCTTCGTAAGCCTGGAATGAGGCGCGGTAGCCTAACGACTGGGTGAGGGTTTGTTTCTCAGCCAACACGTTCGTCTGGGTACCTTCGGCAACGGTAACTACTTTTACCAGGTAAACGGCATTGTTGCCCTTAACCGGGGCCGAAATTTCATCCTGTTTCATGCCGGCTACGGTACCAACAACGGCAGGTTCGACACCCAAAGCGGGAACCGAGTACATCGAGAAGTTGATTCCGTTGACATCACGAACTTCAGTTCCCAGTTTTTCGGCAATGGCATCCAGGTCTGTTCCGCTGGCAGCCGCTTTCATTTTTTCAATCAGGGCTTTGGCTTTATTTTCTTTTCTCACAGCCAGGTCAACGCGTAAACGTGCATCTTCAAACGATGAATAGCCTTCTTCAAGCACTTCTGTTAAGGTAGCGATGACAAAATTATTGCCAAATTCAAAGATAGTCGATCCTTCATTGTTTACGAGGATATCGTTGACATCAGACTGGTAAGCGGCGCGAACCAGTGAACGCGAATATTCCAGTCCGGTGATCTGACGGTCGTTTTCGCCCACGCGGGCAATCTTTTTCGTCAGGCTTTGCGCGCTGACCGAGTTCGAGAAGTCTTTGCCATTCCGGTTTTCGCTGGCAAATTTACTTGCTTCGGCATATATTTTCTGATAGGTTTGCGTGCTTGGTTCAACGTTCCGCGCCAGGATGGCCAGGCGGACTTGTTTTACCGCTTTTCCTTTTTTGGTCGGTTGAATCAGGTGAACGCCAAACTGGGTGGTTGCCACGTAAAGTTTATTGACATCGCCGTTAAATGCGGCATCTTCAAAGGGTTTAACCATTTGGTTCCGTCTAAACCAACCTAAATCTCCGCCTTTAATGGCCGATCCCGGATCTTCGGAATAGGTGCCGGCCAATGTTTCGAATTTGGTGCCTTTTTCAATCACTGTTTTCAAACTGTCGGCCAAAGCCAGTGCTGCTTCGTAGCTTCCCGCTGTTTCGGGACGGATCAGGATGTGGCTGGCCTGCACGGAATCGGGAAGATCTTTGAAATCGTCGATTTTTGCCAGTTTATAGGTGTTGCCTTCTTTGTAAGGGCCATAGATATCGCCGATGTTACCGTTGAAGGCAAATTCGCCAAGTTCTTCGGTCAGGTCTTCATTTTTCAGGTAGATGTTTTCGAAACGAACATCCGAGTTTACATTGATATAGGCTTCATTTTCAGTTGCCGCTGCAAATTCATCTTTGGCCTCTTCAATCCATTTACGGGTATTCACATCGTCTTCGTTTGAAGCCGTTACCGGGAAAACAATGTATTCGATGGTGCGCGATTTGTCTTGTTTGTAATCGTCTTTGTGGGCATTGTAATAAGCTTTCAGTTCGGCGTCGGTTACTTTCACCGCGCTGTCGGGCATCGAGCTGTACGGCAGGCTGATGTATTGAATATTGGCCGTTTTATTTTTTTCGGCCAGGCTTTTTTCAGTTTCGGCAGTGGTTACATAAAGCCCTTGTTTGATCAGGTTGTTGTATTTTGTCTGAATACGGTCTTTTTTAATCTGCTCTTCAATGTATAACCAATAGGCTTTTTGCTGGGCCGTGGCGCCAAATTCGAGCGATCTCAAAAACTGAAGGATGGCCGACTTGTCAACCTGGCCGGTGTTTGGGTTGGTAAAAAGCTGCTGGATGATCGGATGTATGTTGGATCCCTGTACGAGGTCGAACAGTTCTTCTGATGTTACGGTCAGTCCAAGATCGTCAAATACGTCTTCCATCACGATTTCCCGGACCACTTCCTGCCATACCTGTTCGCGGATTTGGGTCCAGGTGTTATCATCCAGTTGGGTTTGGCCGCTGTTCATTTTATAAATCTCAGCGGTTTCTTCAATCCTTTTCTGGAAATCAGGATATTGAACAGATGTTCCGTTAATACTTGCAACTTCCATCTGTGAAGGTCTTAATAATGAGCTTCCTGTGTTTAAGATATCTCCCAGGATAAAAGCAACAAGCGCCAGACCGATAATAATCGCTACTAATAAACCAGCACGATTTCGAATACTCTGTAGGGTAGCCATTTACTGATAATTATGAATTTTTTGTACTTAATTTTTTCGAGCTACGAAGATAATCATTTTAGGTATTAATCTGTATGATTCACTCTTTATTTTAGGTGTTATCCAATATCTTGAGGTTTACCAGCTCGATTCGGGTATTGGATGCTTTTAATATTTTAAAACGAAAATGGTCGATGGTGATCACGGTGTTTATTTTGGGAATACTTTCGTAATGGAACAGGATATAACCGGCCAACGTTTCGAAGTTTTCGGTTAACGGAAAGTCGAGGTTGTATTTTTCGTTCAGGATGTCCAGGTCCAGACGGGCCGAGAGGATATATTCCGTATCGCTTAACTTGCGGTCGACCAGGACGAGCGTATCATGTTCATCTTCAATCTCGCCGAAAATCTCTTCCAGAATGTCTTCGCTGGTAACCAGGCCCGAGGTGCCGCCAAACTCGTCGACAACAAGAGCAATACTGCGGTGTTGCTGGATGAATTTTCTGAAAAGCTTGCTTGCCGGCATGGTTTCGGGGATAATCAGCAGCTTATTCAGGTTGGCGCTGATGGATTCGGGGTTGGTAAAAATACTCGAATGGTGAATGTAGCCGATAATGTTGTCAATATGATCCTGATAAAAGAGGATCCGGGAATAACCGGTTTCAATAAATTTTTGTTTAAGCTCTTCCAGGCTCGAGTTGTTGATGTCGAGAGCAACCATTTCGGTTCGGGGGACCATGATCTCACGGATTTTTACCTTCGAAAACTCCAGGGCATTTCGGAACAGTTTAATCTCTTTCTCGATGTTTACGTCTTCCTGTACCGAAGGACTATCGGGTTCGTTTACAAAATGATCGAGGTCGATCCGGCTGAAAACGATACGTTCTTCTTCTTCGTCAATGGCCGCTCTGAAAATTCCGTTCAGTAACAGTTTCGAGATTCCCATAGTAATCTTTGTCACGGGGTAAAAAAGGTAATAGAACAAGATGAGCGGAAAAGCAAAGATGCGTAAAACCAGGTTGGGATTAATCCGGAACAAGGTTTTGGGTAAGAATTCGGCTGTAAACAGAATGATCAGGGTGGAACTGATGGTTTGTAAAAACAGTACCGCGCCGGCCGAACCGGTTAACCGGTAAAACGAAGGTTCGAGCAGGTTGGCGAAGGCCACACCATAAATCACCAGGGCAATGTTGTTGCCAACCAGCGTAGTGGCAATGTACTGACCCGGGTTTTTGGTGAAAACGCTTAAAACACGGGAGTTTAACGAATCCTGTTTTTTATCGAGCTCAAGACGGAGTTTATTGGCCGAAACAAAAGCAATTTCCATCCCCGAGAAAAAAGCTGAAAAAAAAATGGTGATGACTATGGTGAATATCAGTACTTCCATGATTTTATTCTGCAACGCCGAGGTAGAGTGTGCCTTTTACTTTTTTTATTTCCCAGTTTGACATGTCCTGATCTGATTCGAATCCGATGCCCGTGATTATTTGATCAGTACGAATGATTTTTACAAATTGTTCGGAATAAAATTTCCCTTTTGCTTCTTCCCAGATCAGTTCTTCCGTTTTCAGAGAGTCTCCGGCCTGGTTGATTGCCACAACATTATTTTTGGCGATCCATTTCTTTTCTCTCGTGTAATATAAAGCATAATCGGATGTGATGACCGAAACCACCTGCATTTTTTCATTGAATTTTTCTATCTCAATCCCTTCGGGGAACTCGGTGAACGGAATTTTTTCCTGGTCGTACCGCAGTAATCGCGGCGTAATGAGCTTAAACCGGACAATGGTGGAGTCGGAATAAATCATTTCAAATAACTCGGCATCCATCGTCGGCAGCTTATCCCCGGCAGAAAATTCTTTGATTTTTTCAATTTTATTGGCACACGAAAAGAAAAGCATTGCAATTCCCGTCAGGAGAATTGCAATGCTTACATGAGAATATCGCGTTTTTTTTAAACGATTACTTTGCACGGATTTTTGTTGATTCGTTGATCCAGCTTCCAAAGGTATAAGTCTGACCGTCCTGTAATCCCTGGAAGAATAAGGTTTCTTTGTCGGGGAAATACACTTTGTATGTGTTGATTTTGGCGTTGGCTGCTGCAAAAACATCCGGGTCAACACGTTTTGCTTTTTCATAATAATCTACCGCCAGCCAATACATGGTTTGATGAGCAAACTCATCGTCGCCGTAGTTTTTGCTGTACTGGGCGTAAATGTCGCCAAGCAGAATCAAGGTGCGTCCTGAATTCGGATTGTTCTCCAGCGATTTTTTGGCATAATCGCGGGCTTTCTGGAAGGCGTGTTCTTTTACGAAGGTAAAGATACCCATCTCATAATAATATTTGGCCAGCAGCTCTTTATCGGTTTCCGAAGCAATGGCATTCTGGTAATATTCTTTTGCCCGGTTAAAATCGTCGCGTTTTACAAACAGGCGAGCCATGTTAAAGGCAGCTTCTGCCGATGGTTCCAGGCTGTACAGCTTTTCTGATGCGCGGGCGAAAAGCTCGCTTTCGGTACAATCCTGCCGGTCGAGTACGCGAAGCATTTTCTTCAACTCATCAATATCGAGCGCTATTTGGTCAAATTTGGGTTTATACAGGGCAATCAAGGCATCGCAATCGGCGGCGCCGCTGGTTTGGAACAATTGATCGACCAACGTTTTTGCTGTGGTGAATTTTTCGCTGCCCGGTTCTTTGGCCAGGTTGGCATCCAGAATCGCCGAAGCGGTTTCGTAATTTTGAGCAACGGTTTCTTTCGGTAATTCGCCCATGATAAACAACCGTTTGGTTGCCTGCATGAACACCACCAGTACGGCTACTTCCGTTTCATTCTTTTCAAGCTTAATGGCCTCATCCATCTCGCCGTATCCTTTTTTAAGGATCGATTTCAATTGTTCGTCATCCAGATTTTCATTGGCGAGTTTGTATTTCAGGTAGTCGGTGCTTTTGCGTCCGAGAACGAAGCCTTTCTGATCAAAATATTTGATCCGGCGGTCGTAAACAAGCATTAAACTGTCGATGTATTTGTCTTTTGTCGCCCAGTCGGTGGTGTTATTGATCAGGTCTTCGTACATGTTGGCCCCGTGAATGTAAATGTTGATCGATGACTTTGGATATTTGTCAAAGATTTTTTTCCAGGGGATGAGGGCCGACTTATAATCTTTTTGTTTATAAAACTGATCATACATCGTGTATTCGCTCATGAAATCGGTCACCTTGGCCTGAACCAGTTGCTGGCTGGTACGTAAGTCAACACCTGTTTCCGCCTGTTCGGCAGCCTGCCCAGGAAGCTCGCCGTCGAAGCTGAAATCGATCACGGTATTGGTATTTCCTTCAATATCGAGTCTTTTTGATTCGTCGATGAAAGTAAACTTGATGTATTTACTTTTACTGTCAACCGTAACTGTATATTTTCCGTCGAAACTGGTCATGTAAGGCGTACTTGAACGGTGTGCTTCAACGGTTACCCCGGCTGCAGGTTTTCCTTCCCGGTAAACGGTTCCGGTAACCTGCCGTTGTTGGGCAAATGCCGAAATGCTTGTCACCACAGCCAAGGTGAATGTCAAAATTTTAGTTTTTAATAGCAAAGATCTCATCGTTTGAAAATATTATAAATGGTACGTTTAAATCTCAAATTCAAATATTTCGTTTTTTTTACGAAACAGAGGTCAAAGATAAACTTATTTTGATATAGTTTTTACGTAAAAATCAAATAGTGAATCTTATGTAGGGGGCAAATTTAATCGTTAAAATCATAAATGACAAAGAACGATTTACTGAAGTGGCTTTGGCAAAACTCATGCCAGAGTGGCAAAAGTGACGGGAGATACCATGTACAGCCGGTTTGGGTCAGCCGTTCCCCGGATTATTTTTTGTTTTTTTAACGATCGGCAGGTGATTTTTGTCTTTCGTTTAGCTGTTGTATTCCAGTATTTTGTTCAATCCGATCAAGGTCAGGTTGAAATGGATGAGGTAAGGTTTTGTGAGTTTCTTGTCGAAGAAGGGGGCATCTCCGCCGGTAATAATTACCTTCAGGTTTTTGTAGCGGGCATGGTACAGATCAATGTAATGCTGCACTTCGAAGATCATGCCCAGCTGAACGCCGGCCCTGATCGCCGATTCGGTATCGGTTCCGATAAGCTGAAATTCATCGCCGGGGCTGATGAGGGGGAGTTTCCCGGTGAACTGGTGAAGCGCTTTGAAGCGGGTTTTCAGTCCGGGCGAAATATTTCCGCCCAGGTATTCGTTGTTTTCCGAGACCAAGTCGAAGGTGACGGCTGTACCTGCATCAATAATCAACACCGGATGAGCCGGGAACAGGTCTGCTGCGCCAATGGATGCCGCCAGCCGGTCGAGGCCCAGTGTTTCGGGCGTTTGGTAGCGGTTAATCACCGGAACCGGCGTTTGGTGGTTCAACTCGATGAACCGGTCAAAAGCGGTAGTCAAAAATTCGCGGACCTCTGCGGGGTAATCGCGTACAGTGGACAAAATCGCCTTGTTCAATTGCGGATGTTCATCTTTCAACAGCTGAAGGTGTTTCACTTCCAGGCTGTCGAGCGGCACATTGAACATGAGGTCGCGGTCGTTGAAGAGGGCCAGCTTGATGCGGGTATTGCCTATATCAATCACCAGGTTCATAACTCAATCCGTTGGCTGATGTCTAATGCCTGCACCGAGTGGGTGAGCGTGCCGATGGAAATGTAGTCGACACCGGTGGCGGCAACTTCTTTCAGCCGTTCGAGCGTCATGTTCCCGGAGGCTTCCACTTTGGCCCTGCCATTGATGAGCTGTACCGCCCGGGTCATGGTTTCGGTGTTCATATTGTCGAGCATGATGATGTCGGCTCCGGCATCCAGCGCTTCCTGTACCTGTTCCAGGCTGCTTGTTTCCACCTCGATTTTTATATCAGCGGGGACTTTGCTTTTTATCTGGTTGACAGCGGGGGTAATTCCTCCGGCCACATCAATGTGGTTGTCTTTAATCATCACCATATCAAACAGGCCGATGCGGTGGTTGCTTGCTCCTCCGGTTTTTACGGCATATTTATCCAGCAGTCGGAACCCGGGCAATGTTTTACGGGTATCGAGAATCACTGTTTTGAACGCTTTGACGGCATCGGCGTATTGGGCCGACATGCTTGCAATTCCTGACATGCGCTGGAAAAAGTTCAAAGCAGTGCGCTCGCCGGTTAACAGCGCCCGGTAGCTGGCTTCGAAGCGGACAATGATGTCGCCCTTTTTTACCCGGTCGCCTTCTTTTACTTCCGGTTTCCAGTCCAGCTGTTTATCCAGTTTGCGAAAGACCATCTCCGCAACCGGCATACCGGCAATTACGCCATCGGCTTTGGCAATCATGTAGGCTTTTTTGCGGGTTTCAGCCGGAATTAAATTGTCGGTTGTGATATCGCCCGTGGCCACATCTTCGTCCAGGGCAAGCGAAATCAGGTGTTCTGCTGCTTCAAGTTCTTTTTGATTCATCATTTTTTTATCGGAATAAATTCAGGGTCTTTATTTTTTTGCTGGACAATATGTGCCCGGAAATCAGGATCTTCCTGGTTGTAGTCGTCCCGGATGTGTCCGCCGCGACTTTCTTTTCGCAGTAAGGCGCCGGTGGCGATCATTTCACAAATTATGGTGATCTGGTGTGCCTTCAGGATGTTGTATTCCCGGATGCCGGCCGGGATGTGTTTTTTGATTTCCGCCAGGCGGTCCAGTACTTTGCGCAGGTCTGACTCGTTTCGCACGATACCGACAAATTCAGACATCAGGTCGGCAATTTCATTTTTTACACCAAGATACAACTCTTCGTATTCTTTCAGGTTCGAAGTGAACGGTTGTTCTGCGATTGCTGTTGTATGCCGGGGCAGCGAAGCCGCTTTTTCGCTGGCTCTTTTGCCAAAAACCAGACATTCGAGTAAGGAGTTGCTGGCCAGCCGGTTGGCGCCCATCACCCCGGTCGACGCCACTTCGCCGCAGGCAAACAGGCCGGGGATATTGGTTTCGCCGTGTAAACCGGTTTTTATTCCGCCAACCATATAGTGAGCTGCCGGAGCGATGGGCAACAGATCGCTGCTCAGGTCGTACCCAAATTCGTTCAGTTTTTTATAGATGTTGGAAAACCGGGTTTTAATCTGATCCGGATCGAGATGTTTTAATGACAGATATACAAAAGGGCTGTTATCCTTTTTCATTTGACGGTAAATGGAAAAGGCCACGATATCGCGGGGAGCCAGTTCGGCCAGGGGGTGAACATTTTTCATAAACCGTTCGCCCTGCCGGTTTAACAGCCAGGCGCCTTCGCCGCGCACGGCTTCACTGATCAGGAAAGCGTCCTGATTCTCGATACATAAGGCCGAAGGGTGAAACTGGATAAATTCCATGTCTTCCAAACAGGCTCCGGCCTCGTAGGCCAGGGCAATACCGTCGCCGGTGGCCGTGTGCGGGTTGGTTGTACGGCTAAAAATGCGTGATAAACCGCCTGTGGCCAAAATACAGGCCTGGGCCTGGAAGATCACATTTTCACCGGTTATAAAATCAATGGACTGCACACCGGTGCATACGCCTTCCTGTATAATCAGCCGGGTAACCGCAGTGAACTCATAGGTTTGGATGTTTTTTTGCTCAAGCAATTTTCTGAGCATGAAACAGGTCAGTTCCTTCCCGGTGGCGTCGCCGCCGGCATGTAAAATGCGTCGCTTGCTGTGGCCTCCCTCCAGCCCGAGAACAAATTCATCCCCGATCCGGTCGAATTGCATTCCCATCTCCACCAGTTCGAGAATCCGTTCCCTCCCTTCACGAACCAGGATATCAACGGCATCTTTTTCACACAGACCGCGTCCGGCAACAAGCGTATCGTGAACATGTAGTTCAGGCGAGTCATCATCGGCAATGACCCCTGCAATGCCGCCTTGTGCATAATAAGAGTTACTGGTGTCTAACTGTGACTTGGTGATGATGGCAACCGAGCCGTGTTTGGAGGCGTAGTAAGCAGCTGTTAAGCCCGCCAGGCCGCTGCCAACAATAATCGTATCAAAAGTCAGTTTCTGCATGAACGCTGCAAGCTATCGTTTCTATTGACCGGCAAAGTTATAAAAACTGTTTGATCGGGGGATGATTAATACCCCGGATGTTGTTATTTGTGAAATTTTGGTGAAATCAAATTCACGGATCATTTGTTATACAAAGAAGTTTTGATTACATTTTAGCTTTATTCAGAATTATTTACAAAATGCATGGCGGAACTTTGTAACGAAATGACGAATTTGCATACTGTTGGTGGATCCGGATAAATTCTTTTAGGGATTTTAAACGTGATAAATGGCATTTATCCATGTACCGATAAGAAGATAACATGTAACCCTTGTTAATCATAAAAAAATGAGCTGGAGGAAAATTATTTTTGTCATTATTGCATTGCTTGTGTTGTTAGGAGGATCGGCTGCTTTATCCTGGTTGTTTGTTTCCATGAAACCGGAACCACCAAGAGGGCCGGATCTAAATCTGAAACGATTTGTCAATGCTGTTCCGGTTGAGTATACCGAAGTCATTTCTCCCCTGAAACGGGAGGGACGTGTGGTGTCAGGCCATGATGTTACACTGGTGTCCGAAGCTTCGGGAAAAATTGAAAATGGCGCAGTGCCTTTACGAAAAGGAACTTCCTTTAAAAGAGGTCAATTGCTGGCCACTATTTACAAAGATGAAGCCGAGTTGGCCTTAAAGGCCCGGAAAAGCCAGTTTTTGAATGCTTTTACAAATATTCTTCCCGACATGAAAGTTGATTTTCCGGATGATTATCACACTTATTTGAATTACTTTAACAAAATCGAATTAAAAAGCAGCCTGCCTTCGCTTCCTGAGCCGGAAAGCGAAAAGCTGAAGATCTTCCTGGCAAGCCGCTCTGTTCTGAGTGAATATTACGATATTTTGCAGGACGAAAAGAACCTGGAACGCCGGTCGCTGTATGCGCCTTTTAACGGGACAATTTCGGAAGTTAATTTTGAGGTCGGCGCGTATGTGAATGCCGGTAGCCAGATTGCCCGGCTCATCCGTACGGATATGCTCGAAATTGAAGTTCCGGTTGAGAATGGCAACAGCAAATGGATCAGAATAGGCGATCAGGTGAAGGTGCTGTCCGGATTTTCAGATCATCCGCTGAAAGGAACCGTGGTTCGGAAAGCTGATTTTGTAGAGGCAGCTACGCAGTCCAGAAGCATTTTTGTTCAGGTACAGAACTTCTCAAAAGATGATTTGCTGGCAGGCGAATACAAGGTGGTTGAATTTCCGGGACAAAAAATTGCCAACGCGATGGAAATACCCCGTAGTGCCGTGTTTAACTCGAATGAGGTATTTACAGTGACTGACGGAAAACTCAAAAAGGCGGAAATCAACATCCTAAAAGTCAACGAAACCACCTTGCTCTTTGACGGGCTGGACGAAGGAATCATGGTTGTTGCCGAATCGCTCATCAATGTAAAAGAAAACCTGCCGGTTGAAATATTGGGACAGGCGGGTAATCCGGACCAACAAACAAAAAGAAATTAGCATGAAGCGGTTAGTCGAGATCTTCGTCAGGTTCCCGTTTTACGCTAACCTGATTGTGCTTTTCTTAGTGGTGGTCGGGGGCTTAAGCCTGGCAAGCATGAAATTGTCCTTCTTCCCCGAACGTCCTTCGAAAATTATTTATGTGCGTGTTGCCTATCCGGGCGCGTCGCCGGTTGAAATGGAAGAGGGCGTTACCTCCCGCATTGAAGAAGCGGTGCGGGGTATTCCCGGTGTTTATGAAATCACCTCAACCTCGGCCGAAAACTCAGCCAGCGTTCAGATTGAAATTACAGGTGAAATTGATATCGACGAAACCCTCATTGAGGTAAAAAATGCGGTGGACGGGATTTCTTCTTTTCCCACGGCCGCAGAACGACCGATTGTTTATAAGCAGCGTACCACCTCGCAGGCCTTATTTTTAATGGTTACCGGCGATCTCGACCTGCTCACCCTGAAAGAATATGCCCAGCAGGTGGAAGAAGATTTTTTGTCATCGGGTTATATTAGCCAGATTAATCTGTCGGGCTACCCCGATTTGGAAATCTCTATTGAAACCAGGGAAGAAGATCTCCTTCGTTACGGGATTACGTTCAGCCAACTCCAGCAAGCTGTTTCGCAAAATAATCAGGATATTTCGGGAGGGCAGTTGCGGTCGGTCGACGAAGAAATGCTGATCCGCCTTCGCTCCCGAAGCGCCGATCCCAATAAGATAGGGAATATCATTGTTAAGGCCAATGCCGACGGCAGTGTTATCCGGCTCAGGGATATTGCCGATGTGAAAATGAAATTTTCGGATGTCACTCCGAACAAATCCCTGGAAAGGGGCAACCCGGTTATCTGGATTTCCGTGTCAAAGCTGATCTCTGAAGACTTGCTGGATATCGATCGTTATGTCCGGGCCTATGTCCGGGATTTCAACGAAAAGAACAAAGGGGTTAAACTGGTGATTAACCGCTCGTTCCTTGATTTATTAAAAGCCCGGCTCGATTTGTTGCTCGTGAACGGCGGACAGGGACTGACCCTGGTGTTGCTCTCGCTCGCGATCATGCTGAGCCTCCGGCTGTCATTCTGGGTGGCCTGGGGAATTCCGGCCTCTTTTTTGGCGATGTTTATCGTGGCCAACCTTTCGGGAGTTACCATTAACATGATTTCTTTATTCGGGATGATCCTGGTGATCGGTATTTTGGTCGATGACGGGATTGTCATTGGTGAAAACATCTTCCAGCATTTTGAAATGGGTAAACCTCCGATCCAGGCGGCTGTCGACGGAACGGTGGAGGTGATCCCGGCCGTGCTGACATCGGTTGCGACGACCGTTGTCGCCTTTTCTCCCTTGTTTTTTATTTCCGGTCAGATGGAAATGATGTACGAAATGGCTTTCATTGTATGCGTGAGCCTGACCTTCTCGCTGTTTGAAGCGTTCTTTGTGTTGCCGGCACATTTGGGAAACGAGCATGTATTAAGCGCGAAAAGCCTGCATAAAAAAGAGAAGGGGCTAAAAAAATATACCGAACGGTTCTTTGCCTGGTTGCGCGACTATGTTTACGACGGGATCCTGCGCCTGGTCATCGAGTGGCGTTATGTGGTTATTGCTGTCCCCGTGGCCATGTTGTTGATCACGGGAGGTTTAATCGGCGGACATATTATTAAAACAACTTTTTTCCCGAGGATGGAGTTTGATGCGTTTAATATAAACATTGCCTTTACGCCCGGGGCGGGAGAAAATAAGACCATTGCCTACCTCGAACAGTTTGAGGAT
Source organism: Gaoshiqia sp. US2 (assembly GCF_059705485.1). Classification (NCBI taxonomy): domain Bacteria; kingdom Pseudomonadati; phylum Bacteroidota; class Bacteroidia; order Marinilabiliales; family Prolixibacteraceae; genus Gaoshiqia; species Gaoshiqia sp. US2. Next base: position 1,383,683 of record NZ_AP048550.1, read on the forward strand.
GTGGTTTGGGAAGTGAACGAAGACCTGAAAAAGGATTATAACGATACGGTTGATATCATCGAGTATTGCATCTTGAACCTGGGATCCGGGTTCGACGGGAAGGAAAGTGGCGCTCATACCGGAAATTTATTTGTGTCTCCGCGAAGTTCTGAAGAAACGGGAATCAGTTCTTACGAGATCATTCAACGGGTGAGGACAAAAATCGGTCCGGTTCTCGAGGCGGTGAAATACGCGATTGGTTCCCGCAGCCGTTTCGGTGATCCGGTATCTATCGGGCTTCAGTCGCGGAATGTCGAAGAGCTGGATCATGCGCAGACTTACCTGCTCGAACGCCTTCAGGATTTCCCCCAGCTCAAAGATGTGGTAAATAATAATGCTCTTGGCAAGCAGGAAATCCTGCTGACCCTGAAGCCGAAAGCCTATATGCTTGGCTTCAACGAGCAAACGATTGCCGAACAGGTGAGGCAGGGATTTTATGGAGGACAGGCGCAACGCTTGCAGGTGGGCCGCGACGAACTCCGGGTTTGGGTGCGTTACCCTGCACACGACCGGGAACGGTTGGGACAGCTCGAACAAATGAAAATCAAAACGCCATCGGGCGAATATCCCCTGATTGAACTGGTGGACTACGAGATGAAACGCGGACCTGTAAATATTCAGCGCTTTAACGGCCGCCGCGAAATCCGCATCAACGCCGACCTGGTTGATCCGGATGCATCGGTGACCGAAATCCTGGAACAAATCAGGGCCGAGGTCGTCCCCGAGCTGCTGAATCTGTACCCGGGAATTCACATCGAATACCAGGGACAACAAAAAGAAAGTCAGCGAAATATGAAAGATTTGCTGATTTATTTTCCGCTGGCGTTTTTGACGATGATTTTCATCCTCATGATCAACTTCCGGTCGTTCGAACAGCCCATGATCATCTTAATTATGATCCCGATATCCATTTTAGGCGCCATTTGGGGGCACGGTATACACGGTAAGCCCGTTTCAATCCTCAGTTTGTGGGGAATCGTTGCCTTATCGGGCGTGGTCATCAATGATTCGGTGGTGTTCCTTTCTAAATTTAATCTGCTGATCGAAGAAGGGGAAAAAGTAAGAGAGGCTGTTATAAGAGCAGGAAAAGCGCGTTTGCGACCGATCATTTTAACAACGCTGACCACTTCGGCCGGTCTGTTCCCGATCGTTTTGGAGAAAAGTTTCCAGGCACAGTTCCTCATTCCGATGGCCATATCGCTGGTTTACGGTGTCGCATTTGGCACCTTCTTTATCTTGCTGTTTTTCCCGGCATTAATTATCGTTCTGAACGATATCCGGAGGTTATTACGGCAATGGTGGACAGGAAAAGAGATACAACCCGAAGAAGTTGAAATTGCCTATATCAATGCGCAACGGAGATACAAAGGCAAAACACAGGAAGAAATTAATGCGGACAAAAAAGACAGATATTATGACAAGATATAGCGTCCTTTTCATCGTGATGTGCCTGGCCTTGTCCGGTTTCGGGCAGCGGGACCTGAGTTTGACCGATGCGGTAAAGATTGCCCTGGAAAATAACTACGATTTGAAAATGGTCCGTCAGGATCAGCGTATGGCCGAAATCAGGAACAACTGGGGGACCGCCGGGCGTTATCCTTACATCAATCTTTCGGCTGAATCCAGGAACAGCATCAACGATAATGATACCGACGACTTTATTCAAAACCAATATATTGGAACGGCCGGTATTAACTGGACGCTGTTTGATGGTTTTTCGGTAAGGATTAGTAAACAACGCCTGGACGAACTGGAGGAATTGTCGAAGCAAAATACGGGGATCATGATCGAAGGAACCGTTCAGGCAGTCATCCTGGCCTATTATACCGTTTTGCTCGAACAGGAGAAACTTGAGGTTTATCGCGGGGTGATGGAGCTCTCCGAAGATTTGTATAAACGCGCCGAGTTGAAAAAAGATTTTGGCACGGCGGTTACCTACGAAGTGCTTCAGGCAAAAAATGCTTTTCTGACGGATAAATCTTCATGGCTGATCCAGGAGGTAGCGTGTAAAAATGCGCTTCGCAATCTGAATTATTTACTTGCGGTTCCGGAGAATCAAACCTATCAGCTGACCAGTGATTTCTCGGCCATACCGGTAGAGTATGCCCTGACTGACCTGAAAGAACAAATGTTGACGAATAATAAGAGCCTTAAAAATCAGTATATTAATCAAAGTTTATTGAAGAATGCAGTGGCTCTGGCAAAAAGCGATTATTACCCGACCTTGTCGTTTAACGGAGGAGTAAGCGGCAGCCGGACCGGGGTGGATTACGACAGCCGGGGGATAAGCTGGAATACGGCAGTGAATTATTACGGGAACTTCACCCTCAGTTTTAACCTGTACAGCGGGGGAAACCGCAAGCGGGCCAGCCAAATTGCCGGGATAGAGCAAGAAGTGGGCCTGGTGGAGCTGGAACAAATGAAACACGAGCTAAGTAATCAACTCAGCAATCTGTTTGAATTTTATCTGGTGCGGAAGGAATTATTGAAAGTAGCAGCTGAAAACCTGTCTACCGCCGGATTAAACCTGCAAATTAGCCGCGAGAAATATGAGAGCGGGGCCATCAATTCGTTTAATTTCCGCGATGTTCAAAATATATACCTGAATGCGGCCTTACGCGAACTGGAGGCTGTCTATGATTTTATTGATGTTCATAGCTCGCTTCTCCGGATGACCGGGACCATCATCCAGCAGTACAGTTTTTAAAACAAACCTTTTTTTTCGTTACAGGTTGTTTATTTTTTTCCAGACCTCAGGATGAACCGGAATTCCTTTTTCCAGGTTTTCCTTTCTGGTTTTAACAACTTGCTGACCGGGATAACGAACTTCCGTTTGTTCGTCAACGGTGAGCGACGACAGCAAATCGTTGATCATGTGTTGCAGGCTTTGCTGAATGAGGGGATAATTTTGCAGTTTCTTCAAGTCAATCGTCAGGTAAACCTGTGAAACCCCGTATTCAACCGGACCCTGCCTGCTGATTTCGCTCGTTGAAAGACCTGCCGACAGAATGGTTGCCAGCAGATCGAGCATAAAGGATAAGGCAGATCCTTTCCAAAAACCGATGGGCAAAGTCCGCCCGGTTTCCAGTATTTCTGCCGGATCAGTCGTTAGCTCCCCGTTTTTGTTAAATCCTCCCGGGAAAGCTAACTGCTCTCCCTTGCCGGCGAGTACTTCCAGCTTTCCGTATGAATATTGAGACATGGCCATATCGAGTACAATGGCCTCGTCGCCATATGGCAGGGCAATTACCAGCGGATTATTGCCTAGGCGGCTTTCCCGGGCTCCCCAGGCCGGCAGGTTGGCGATGGTGTTGGTCCAGCCAATAAACACGAAACCTTGTTTGGCACAATGCCAGCCGTAAGTTCCGCCGCGCATCCAATGGTTGGTGTTTTCCAGGGCGACCAGTCCCATGCCATGCTTTCGGGCCAGTTCCATGCTGCGTTCGGCAGCCAGCATCGCGTTGATCGGACCCGGGCCCAGCTGCCCGTTCCATTGTTCAATGTTGCCGGCTTCGGCGATTTTTACCGGAACGGCGTTCGGATTGATGTAGCCATCGCGGATATTTTCAATAAATCGCGCAAAACGGTTTACCCCATGCGAATAAATCCCGTCAATACTGTTTTCGGTGAAAATTTGGGCACACTGCGATGCTCGTTCCGAATTAAATCCAAGCGTGAGCAGGATTTGATTAAACCGATCCTGCATGTCGGAAGCGCAAATCCGTATCGTTGGTGGTCGGCTCATTGTTGTGTTCGTGTTTGATGTTTAAAATTACACCGGTTTGCCGGCGTCCCTGGTTTTTAACTGATGGTTTTCGAAGATAAAAAAAGGGCTGCTTATGCAACCCTTTTGTCGTTGAGCTATAGATAGTCTCTTATAATTCTCTGATTTTGATGTTTTTGAACCAAACATCATCGCCATGATCCTGCAGGGCGATGAAGCCTTCTTCGGCAACATTGGCCCAGTTTTCGTTCAAGCCGGGGAATTTACTGTCGGCAACCAGGGTATTCCAGTCATCGGTCCATAAATGATATTCCACCACCGTTTCACCGTTTTGTTTGTGAATCACGGTGCCTTTGTAGCAGATAATTTCAACCGAGTTCCATTCTCCTGCGGGTTTGGTATTTTGTGGTTTTGCAGGAATCAGGTCATAAAGCGAACCTGCCTGGCGGTTACCGTCTTTCCCTAAGAATGAATCCGGGTGACGTTCGTTGTCGAGGATTTGCATTTCAGGGGCCGTTTTCCAAATGGGCCATTCGGGAACTTCCTGACCTAGATAGAAGATACCGGAGTTACCTCCTTCTGAAATCTTCCACTCCAGCTTCAGGTTAAAGTTTTTGAATTTTTTGTCAAAAAGGATGTCGCCGCCATCAGTTGCGCCGGCCTCGCCTTTACCCGAGCCCTGGCAGTACAGGGTACCGTCAACGACTTCCCATGCGCCGGGCATAGCAGTTTTGTTCACACCGCGCCAGCCGTCTGTGCTTTCTCCGTCAAATAACAGAATCCAGCCGGCTTCTTTTTCAGTAGTTGTTAACGCGTTATCAGCAGCAATTTCTTCAGTGGCTGATTTTTCATCAGTGGCAGATTCAGCTTTTTTTTGTCCGCTGTTGCAGGCCACAGATAAAAACAAAATTCCGGTCAATAGGAGCGAAAAAAATTTTCTCATTGGTAATTAATTTTAGGTTATCACTTTAGATTAACTGAAAATCTAATTTTCATACGAAATTATAAAAAACTTCTGAAGATCGGTATAAAAACCGTTCCGGGACGCAATTCCTACTGTAATTTTACATTGCAGCTCTCCCGATGACACTTGGAACAGATTTTTCCCGAATGATGCTGCTAACGTACATGCAGTAAGCCGGTTTGAAATGACTGACCGTGGATTTGCGTTCTGAAATGGATGAAAAGTATGAAAAAGAGAATTTGTTTTATTAATTTCGGTGAGAATTAGCCTGACTTGAACGTATAAATCTCCAAAATGACAGAATTATGAAAGCAGGAAAACCAAGGCGAATAGGAATATTAACCGCGGGAGGTGATTGTCCCGGGCTGAACGCTGCAATCAGAGGGGTTGGAAAGACAGCTATTGTTCAGTATGGAATGGAAGTGATTGGCTTTACTGCCGGTTATTCCGGACTGATTGAAAAGGAGTATGTCGAATTGAAAGAGTCAAACCTGTCGGGCATCCTGACGTTGGGGGGGACCATCCTGGGAACCTCGCGTGAGAAGCCTTACAAGTTTGTCAAAGAAGGAGACAATGAAAAGCCTGCCCTGATCAGGCAAAATTACCACGAACTGGGACTGGATGCTTTAGTGTGCATTGGCGGAAACGGAACCATGAAAACAGCGGATTGTCTGCGCGAAGAAGGGCTGAACGTGATTGGCATTCCCAAAACAATTGATAATGACGTTTGGGGAACCGATGTGACATTTGGCTTCGACTCGGCCCTGCTGATAGCCACTGAGGCGATTGACCGGCTGCACACAACTGCCAACTCGCATCAGCGGGTCATGATTATTGAGGTGATGGGGCATCATGCCGGATGGATTGCCTTATACGCGGGAATGGCCGGTGGGGGAGATATTATCCTGTTACCCGAACTGGAATACAACATCCGTTCTGTTTGTAAAAAGATAGAGGAACGGTATGAAAACCGGAAAACGTATTCGATCGTTGTGGTGGCCGAAGGAATTGACCATCCGAAAAACACCTCTGCTGCCAGTTATTTATCCGAGGCGATTGAAACCTATACCGGCATCGAGACCCGGGAAACCGTGCTGGGGTACATTCAGCGAGGGGGAAGCCCCAGCCCGATGGACCGGATTTTAGCTACCCGTTACGGCGCTTTTGCCGCTCAATGTATTGCTGAGGGCAATTTTGGGACCATGGTTGCTGTGAGAAATAATGAACTGACGACGGTCCCCCTCGCTGAGATCAGCGACCGGTTGAGGCTTGTTGAAAAAGATCACCCGCTGATCCAAAAAGCCCGGAAAATGGGCGTTTCGTTTGGCGACGAATATTTGTAGAAATATGCGATTACCTTTTCTCAATGGATGCATTAAACCTGAAGCCGATGCCGTGCAGGTTTATGATCTTAATATTCGGATCGTTTTTTAAATATTTACGAAGCCGGGAGATGAATACATCCAGGCTTCTTCCCAGGTAATAATCGTCAGATCCCCAGACGTTTTTCAGAATATCCGATCTGCTGAGTACCGAATTTGAATTCTCACAAAAGTACCTGAGCAGTTCGGCTTCTTTATAAGTCAATGTTCGTTTTTCGTTGGCCGACTGGAGACTCAGGTTGTCAAACAGAAAATTGAAATGGCCAACTTTGTATATTTTGGTTTCTTCAGTTCCTGAAGTGTCGGCGGGGAGACTGCGTTTCATGAAAACCCGGATACGCATCAGCAATTCTTCCATGCTGAAGGGTTTGGTAATGTAATCATCACCGCCAAGCGCGAAACCGTTAATTTTGTCCTCCGTCAGCGATTTGGCCGTCAGAAATAAAATCGGGATCCGCTGATCCTGTTCGCGCACTTTTTTTGCCAGCGAGAAACCATCCAGTTTGGGCAGCATCACGTCGAACAGGCAAAGGTCGAAGGCTACTTGTTTAAACATGGTAAGCGCCTTTTCTCCGTCTTCAACCGCCGTAACTACGTAGCCTGCCTCTTCCAGGTTGTCGCGGATGATGAAGTTCAGGGTTTTGTCATCTTCGACAAAAAGAATTTTTTTTCCGGTAAAATCCATATTTATACAGGTATAGATAGTGTAAAAATACTGCCTTTGGGCGAATTATCCGATACATTTATTTTCCACCCGTGCCGGTCGGTGATTTTTCTGACGTAGTCGAGTCCGAGACCAAAGCCTTTTACATTGTGAACGTCTCCGGTCGGGATGCGGAAAAAGCGTCCGAAGATTTTTTTGCGGTATTCTTTGGGAATGCCCAGGCCATTGTCGGCAAAGCTTATCTTAATGTGGTTTTTCTCAACGGTTTGGATGATGACGACGCGGGGAACTTCGTCGCAGTACTTGAACGCATTATCGAGAATATTAAAAATAACATTGGCAAAATGCAGCCTGTCTGCCTGGATTACCGCATCCCGGTCGTTGGCATCAAATTCAATTTCGTATTGGTGCCCGTTCTGACTGGTTTTAAACTCCTCAATGGTTCTTTCGATGAACTCTGCCAGCTTGATTTCCCGTAAATCCAGTTGTATCCTTTTCTTCTCGATGGTCGCCATTTGCAACACTCTTTCTACCTGCGATGAAAGGCGTTGGGTTTGTTCCCCGATTATTTTTGAATATTCTTCGAGCCGCCGGGGATGATTGATAATCTTAGGGTCGGCCAGCACTTTGGCCGACAGGTCGATGGAGGCAATTGGCGTTTTGAATTCGTGGGTCAGGTTGTTGATGAAATTTTTCTGGATTTCGCTCAACCGGCGCTGTTTGAAAATCACATAAATGGTATAGCCGAAAAACAGAATGACAATGAGCAGAAAACCGTTTACCACATACCAGGTGTGGATTTGACTGCTGTAATATTTTGACCGGTTTGGGAAATAAACGCCGAAATAATAGGTATATTTTTCGCAGGTTGGAAGACTGCAATTGGATTTTTTGATCGATTTCAGTTGATAATGGTTCTCAAAAATTTCCTCATCTGCGGTACACCCGTTGCTTTGTTCCGAATGAATATTTTGCCGGTTCAGGCTGTCGTTCTTCTCGGTAAGCGAAATTCCGTAAACCATTTGATTATTTTCGCAATCGTAAATGGCGTATTCGAATTCAAGTTCAATGTTGTTGTTCTTAAATTCTTTGATCAGAAAATGCTCGAGCAGGCCCGGGTTAATCACATCGTTTACATTCACCACGTAATAGTTGTTCGAAATTTGGTCGACGGCCGCAGAAATATCATGGTTGTTGGGGTAACCTAATGTTTTTGCATTGTATTCATGCAGATGCCGGGCAACATTTTTAAGCGCCAGCGTGGCTGAATCGTGGAATTTCTTTTCGTTAATATTAACCGTGTTCTTAAAGAAAAAGAACTGGATCAATAATATTCCAAGCATCGAAAAAGTTGCCAGAACAATGACGACCCTGATTGTATTTCTTCCCATATTTATCGCGATACGCTTACTTGAGCAGTACGAAACTAATCATTTTTTTAAAGATAAGTGTGTGTTAACAAGTCGTTAACAAAAGTTTATTGCAATTAACAACACAAAATATTCAGCTTTTTTAGCTTTGTATAAATGTTCGGTTATTTGAATCAAGAGTTTTATCTTTGACAAAAATAAATTACAACAAAGACCAGGGGCAATCATTCAAAAAAAAGCTGGAAAATTGGTTGTTAGGAAAAAGCACAAGCCAAAATTTGACATAACTTATCAAACTGAAAAAATATATTACTATGAAAGTGAGATTTATTTTTTTCGTTCTGCTGGCATTCCTGATTTCAGGAAATGTGAGCGGACAATCGGCTCAGGCCAAGATTGTATTTGAGAAAATTGAGCATGATTTTGGCACCTTTAAGGAAGATGCCGGTCCTCAGTCCTACAGTTTTAGTTTTTTAAACAACGGGGCGACTCCGCTGATCCTGAATAATGTTCAGGCATCGTGTGGTTGCACGACTCCGGAGTGGACCAAAAAGCCGGTTGCACCCGGAGAGAAGGGACTGATTAAGGTGAGTTATAATCCCCAGAATCGTCCCGGCCCGTTTAATAAAACCATCACCGTTTCTGCCAACGGCGATATTCCCAGAACGATTCTCCGGATCAAAGGAAATGTGGAAGCCCGTCAAAAAACGCTTGCCGAGGTCTATCCGCGCGAAATCGGTCCGGTCAGGGCGAAGTCCAACCACATCGCCTTTGTTAAAATCAATGAAAATCAGGTGTTGACTGATACCCTGGAAATCGTCAATGATTCACAAGCTCCCGTGACACTCGATTTTAAATCGCCCCCGGAGCATTTGAACGTAAAGGTGGTTCCGGCTGTTTTGAAACCGAACGAAAAAGGTCATATCGTGGTTGCCTACGATGCCTCTAAGGTGGGCTCTTATGGTTTTGTGATGCACCGCATTTATTTAAATGTTGACGGTAAATCCGATTACCGGAATTCGATTGGCGTTTCAGCGACCATTGAGGAAGATTTTACCTCCTTATCGCCGGAAGAACTGGCCAGTGCCCCGGTTGTTTCGTTTAACGAGGATGCGCACGATTTTGGCGACATCAAAGAAGGCGACAAGGTTGAATATGTGTTCACCATTAAAAACCTGGGGAAACGAGATTTGATTATCCGAAATGTAAAAACATCGTGCGGCTGTACAGCGGTAACTCCCGAAAAGAAAGTCATCACAGCAAATGAATCGGTGCCGTTGAAAGTTGTTTTTGACTCGAGCGGGAAGCGCGGACGACAAAATAAAGCCATTACCGTCATTACAAACGACCCCAAAAACCCTACCAGTATATTACGGGTATCAACCAACATTCAAAGCGCAGGATAAATTAATTTACGTATACCTACCTGAGCCGCTTCAAATTTTGGAGCGGCTTATTTTTTTATCATGCCTGATGTTTTACCTTCGTAAAAATTTTTATGATGATTGGTGATAAAGAGCACGACCATATTGAAAATGATGAGCAATACAAAGGCCTCACCGTTAATCCGGGTATCGATCGGCCCGAACCATTTAATGAAGATTCGATTCAGCGCTTTCTTAAAAACAGACGTAAACCAACCTTGGCGGCAGATGCTTACGTTACCGGTATTCTCGAAGGAAACATAAGCCTGCTTAGCCAGGCGGTTACCCTGGTCGAAAGTTCAAAAAAAGAACATCAGCAAATTGCCCAGGAAATCATACTGAAATGTTTGCCGTACAGTGGTAAGTCTGTTCGTATTGGTATTACCGGTGTTCCGGGTGTGGGGAAAAGTACATTTATTGAATCGATGGGAAAATACATTACCTCGCGGGAGCACAAGCTGGCCGTTTTAGCGATCGATCCGAGCAGTGAACGGTCGAAGGGCAGTATTTTGGGCGATAAAACGCGCATGGAGGAACTATCTTCCGATCCGAATGCTTACATCCGCCCCTCTCCTTCAGCCGGATCGCTGGGTGGCGTTGCCCGGAAAACACGCGAAACCATCATCCTTTGCGAGGCAGCCGGGTATGATGTTATTTTTATCGAAACGGTAGGCGTGGGTCAAAGTGAAACCGCGGTACATTCCATGGTCGACTTTTTCCTTTTACTGATGCTGTCGGGGGCCGGCGACGAGTTACAGGGGATCAAACGCGGAATTATGGAAATGGCCGATGCCATTACCATTAACAAGGCCGATGGCGATAATCTGGAACGCGCGGAGATGGCCCGGGTCCAGTACATGAATGCCCTGCATTTGTTTCCTCCAACCGATTCGGGTTGGAAACCCCGGGTACTTACCTGCTCGGCCATAAAAAAACTGGGCATCGATGAAATCTGGAAAACAATCAATGATTATCTTAGTCTCGCGAATGCCAACGGTTATTTTCAGTACAAACGTAATGAGCAGTCAAAATTCTGGATGTACGAAACGATCAATGAAGAACTGAAAATAAACTTTTACCGGAATCAGGATATCAAAAAGGTCATCCCTGAATTGGAACAACAGGTATTGAATGAGGAATTAAGTTCTTTTGTGGCAGCAAAACAATTGTTGGAGACCTATTTCCGTTCTGTAAAATAATTGGGGTGAACTCTGTACCGCCTTATCGTGCTGTTGAACGGGGATGAGTTCGTGTTTAGGACGGTGGAAGTTTGTTCCATGCTATTAATTTCGGGTTTCTGGAATACTTTAAAATTAAAATTTATACGGATGAAAAATTTAGGTTTGCTGTTTGTCGTGATGATTTTCCTGGCGGCCTGCCAGAGTAATTCTGCCAAATACCGGATTACCGGAACCATTGCCGGTCTGGATTCCGGGATCGTTTACCTGGTGAAAGCCGAAGCCGGTCAGGCAGTGACGCTTGATACCGTTAAACTCGTGAATGGAACATTCAAACTGGAGGGCGAAGCAGGCGTTACGGAGTTACACTATTTGCGTTTAAACGAACGCGATTATTTTGCACAATTCTTCCTCGAAAATGCAAAAATTAAGGTTGAAAGTTATAAGGACAGCCTTCGGGCAACCAAAGTCACGGGTTCGCCCACAACCGATGTCTTCAATAGCTATCTCGACGAGTTGAATGTGATGAATGAAAAGATGAACGAATACCAGCAGCAATTTGCCAGCGCTGCGGCATCGGGTAATCAGCAGGAAATGGATCGGATCCGTATTGATGTGGAAGCCGCATCGGATAATATGACCGTTTTTGCCAAGAATTTTGTTCGCGAAAACAGCAATTCGGTGGTAGCTCCGTTTATTACGCTTACCCAGTTGGCCAGCCAACTTGAGTACAACGACCTGAAATCATTGGTTGACGGATTTTCAGCCGAGTTGGGCGAATCGGTTTATCTCAAACAATTGAACGAGATATTGAGTGTGCAATCAAAAACGGCTATTGGTGTTGAAGCTCCCGATTTTACCATGAACGACCCGGATGGAAATCCGGTTAGCCTGACATCGTTACGAGGAAAATATTTATTAGTCGACTTTTGGGCGTCGTGGTGTGGCCCGTGCCGGCAGGAGAATCCAAATATTGTGGCTGCCTATAAGAAATATAAAGACAAAGGTTTCGATATCCTCGGGGTGTCACTCGACCGCGACAAGGATGCCTGGCTTAAAGGAATTGCCGACGACCAGCTGACCTGGCACCACGTGTCGGACCTGAAATACTGGCAAAACGAAGTTGCCCAGTTGTATGGGGTGAATTCAATCCCTCATTCCGTTTTGCTTGATAAGGATGGTGTTATCATTGCAAAAAATCTGCGAGGGCCTGCATTGGAAGAAAAGCTAAAAGAATTGATGCCATAAAACAGAGAGCCGGTTGATCACCGGCTTTTTTGTTTAAATAGGGTTGATTTGATGACTTTTATTCTTTTAAAACCGGTCAGGCTTTGCGTTTTTGCAAAACATTTTAGGTGCTGGCGTGTTTTGTTTTAAATCGCATAAAAAAATAAAGATCCAAAAATTATGAATTACGATGTATTAGTCATAGGGAGTGGTCCGGGCGGATATGTTGCCGCCATCAGGGCCGCCCAACTTGGCATGAAAGTAGGGGTCATAGAAAAAGAAAACCTGGGTGGCATTTGCCTCAACTGGGGCTGTATCCCTACCAAATCGTTGCTCAAAAGCGCCCAGGTATACGAGTATGCCAAACACGCCGCTGATTACGGCGTTTCTGTTTCAGGTGAAATAAAACCTGATTTTGGAAGCATGATTGGCCGCAGCCGTGGCGTTGCCGATGGAATGAGTAAAGGAATTCAGTTTCTTTTGAAAAAGAATAAGATTGATGTGATCAATGGGTTTGGCCGTTTAGCAGGGAAAGGCCAGGTAGAGGTAACTGCCGGCGACGGGACGAAAACCAGTTATCAGGCCAAACACATTATTTTGGCAACCGGGGCGCGTTCGCGCGAATTGCCCAACCTGAAACAGGATGGTAAAAAAATTATTGGTTACCGCCAGGCGATGAACCTGCCCAAACAGCCCAAATCAATGGTGGTGGTTGGTTCGGGTGCTATTGGCAGCGAATTTGCCTATTTCTACCAGTCGATCGGAACAGAGGTTACCCTGGTTGAGTTTTTACCCAATGTGGTGCCCAATGAAGATGAAGAAGTATCGAAAACGCTGGAACGTTCATTCAAAAAAATGAAGATGAAAGTGATGACTGATGCTTCGGTCGAATCGGTCGATACTTCAGGCAAGTTGTGCAAAGTGACCATCAAAACGAAAAAAGGCGAAGAACTGGTTGAAGCCGAAATCGTGCTGTCGGCCGTTGGTATTGATGCGAATATCGAAAATATTGGTTTGGAAGATTTTGGTGTTGTGGTGGAGAAAGGCAAAATCAAAGTTGATGACTTTTATCGCACCAATGTGGAGGGGATTTATGCTATTGGCGATATTGTTCACGGGCCGGCATTAGCACATGTGGCTTCGGCCGAAGGTATTACCTGCGTTGAGAAAATCGCCGGGCTAAACCCGCATCCGGTTGATTACGGCAATATTCCGGGCTGTACGTATACCATACCTGAAGTCTCGTCGGTTGGTTTGACGGAGAAGAAAGCAAAAGAAGCCGGTTATGAAATCAAAGTGGGTAAGTTCCCGTATTCGGCCAGCGGTAAAGCAAGCGCTGCCGGTCAGAAAGATGGTTTTGTCAAGTTGATCTTTGATGCAAAATACGGCGAACTTCTAGGAGCGCATATGATCGGAGGGAATGTCACCGAAATGATTGCCGAGCTGGTTGTGGCTAAGCGACTTGAGATAACCGGGCATGAACTGATCAAATCGATTCACCCGCATCCAACCATGAGCGAAGCGATTATGGAAGCAGCCGCTGCCGCTTACGACGAAGTGATTCATATCTAAGAATATCATTTTGGCAAGAGGTTGTCCGGTAGGTTCATGTTAATGTGCTTACCGGCAACCTTTTTTTATTCAAATCTTCCTGCTCTTTCTTTTCATCGAAATCACCTTACGGTCTCTTTGTCATTAGACGGGAGAAATCAGCATAATGATCTTTCGCTCAAAAAACATCGGTATAGGCAGCCGGTTTTTAAGGTGCAAAAATAGAAAAAACGAATACATTGTTTGAAAAGTCATAATTAGTTGATTTTCAGCATAAAAGTTTTGGTCAATAGTAAAAAAAGTTACTTTTGCCAAACAACTAATCTTGCGACCTTATGAAGAAAATTAAATTAGCGCTTTTTTTAGGCTTATTGAGTGTTACTTTTAGTTACGCCGGCGGTATTTTAACAAATGCCAATCAAAGTGCGCAGTACGTGCGTATGTTATCGCGCAATGCCTCCACGCAGCCGGATGCCGTTTATTACAACCCGGCAGGTTTGGTAAAGCTGGAAAACGGATTCCATTTTTCGTTAAACAATCAAAGTATTTTTCAAACAAGAACGATTGAAAATAGCTTTCCGCTGTTAAATCAGTCGACTTACGACGGAGGTCTCACTGTTCCGGTGTTTCCTTCAGCTTTTGCTGTTTATAAAAAAGACAAATTAGCATTGTCGTTTGGTTTTGGAGTTAACGGAGGCGGGGGTACGGCCGAGTACAAAACCGGTTTGCCTTCATTTGAAATTCCGTTTTCGACCTTGCCAACGGTGATTTCGGGTTTCGGCATCCCAACAAGTAATTACTCAGCTGATCTTTTTTTTAAAGGATCGTCGGTGTTTCTTGGTTTTCAGTTAGGGGCATCGTATGAGATCAATGAAATTCTCAGTGGATCAATAGGCATCCGTTACCTTAATGCCGTGAATACCTATGATGGCCATATTCATAACATCCTGATTAATCCACAACATCCGCAAATTAACCCGAACGGGAGTTTTATGCCTGCGACTGATTTTTTCACGGCTATCGGTCAACCGGGCTATGCCGCCTTAACGGCTGATAAAGATGTTGATGTAAAACAGACCGGGAAGGGATTGATCCCAATTTTGGGATTGAATATTAAACCCGGTGAGAAACTTAACATCGGTATGAGGTATGAGTTTCGGACGAAACTGGAAATGACGAACGAAACAAAAGTTGACGGAACCGGTCAATTTCCGGATGGGGCTAAGTTCAGAAACGATATTCCGGCGATTCTGGCCGCAGGGGTTGATTATCAGTTGTTCAGCAATATGAAGATCTCTGCGTCATACTCCAATTATTTCGATAAAAATGCCGATTGGGAAGGAAAAGAAGAAAACGTTGACAAAAACCTTTACGAACTGGCGCTGGGAATGGAGTACCGGATTTCTGAGATCACAACCATCAGCGCCGGTTATATGTATACCAAAACCGGTGTGGGACGTGGTTTTCAATCGGACATTAGTTTTAGCCTGACCGGCAATTCGGTGGGGATGGGATTGATGTTCAAGGTGAATGAACGAACAGATCTGGATTTGGGCATGCTTTATACAGCCTATGCCAGTAACTATAAAGAAAGTAATAACCAGGGAGTTCCTTTCAAAGAATCGTACGATAAAACAAACCTGGTTTTTTCAATTGGTTTGACCTATCATCTGTTTATATAGAAATAAGCTTTGAGCCCATATCGGGAAGAGGCCGTCTGAAAATTTAGAACTTTTCAGACGGCCTCTTCCTTTTTATACCGGATGATTGAGATCAGTTTATTTATTCCAACGGATTGGTTACTTTCCCGATAAACAGGATGGCATTGGTGTCTTTTTCGCGGATAGCAAAAACAAAGGGGTGATCAACGGCAAACACGGGGTCGGGTCCGGCCGAGGTGGTTCCGACGATCACGGCGGTGACGGCTGCTGCCTCAGTTCCTTGTTCATCAACTTTCAGATAGGTTTTATGAAGCACATCAGAAACGAATAAGTCGTTTGCATCGGAAATCCCGGTAAAATTTGCGAGCGACGGAGAGAAAGCATCAGTCATACCCAATGTTTTCAGTGTCTCTGCCAGACTTTTCTTATACGAGAATTCAAATTTGGGAAGAAAAATCTTCTTGTTGTACCCGTGCATATTGCTTAACCAGAAGGACAGGTCTTCCTGGTTCAGCAACCTGGCGACATCGTCGGCCGAATAGCCTGATTTTGGAAGGAAAATAAGCATGGAGTATTTTTCGCCGCCATACGGAAGTTCAATCAGCTCAAATTGAGATTGATCGGTGTATCTGAATGTTTCTTCGGCCACCATGGTCGGAACAGATAATTCCCGGCCATCTTCGAGAAAAAAGACCCGGTTTCTGGTTTCCTTCTTATCAAATTGATAGGTCCAGATGCCTTTAAAATAGATGGCATTTAGCAGGTACAGCACATCATAAGGCGAAACCTGGTCGAGGATGCTCTCAATTTTATTGTTGGTGTTAAGTTTCACCCAATCGTTTACTGTTTTTAAAGTCGCCGCCGCGTTCGAAAAATCCAGGTCCTTGACTTCGGCCTGGTAATAAACCTTGTTGGTTTGCAGGAAGCTTGATTTGACCGAAAAGTTTTGGTTGTAAAAAATCGCATTGGCAATTTCAAGATTCACCCGGGGATCATGTGAAACCAGCGCATCAACCAGGTTCTGATAGGCTTTGTTGATCTCATCAGGAGTAAATCCGTTTTTGTGTAATAAGGCTTCCATCTGGGCTTTTGTTTCTCCTTCGGCGCCGTTATAAGCCATGGCTAAGGCCAGGGAAACGCTCAGTGGCGAAATCATCAGGTTCGAATTAGCGGCTTCTTCATCAAGCAGCTGTTGAAAAAGCCCAAGACCAAATTGATTATCGGCATCAATGATTTGCGCGGATTTCAGGTCAAGCTGAATAGTGGTTGGCGGTTGGTCGACCGGTTCATCATCATGGCAGGAAATAGCCAAAAATAGCATCAAAAGGGTCAGTAAGCTGCCAAAAATCTTTTTCATCCGTAAAGTTTTTAGTTCAAGTTAAAAACCCACGTTCTCTGAACGTGGTCAGAGACGTTCCACGGGTTTGCCTGTAAAACGACTCATATTTACCTTTAGAAGGTTGTCCCCACAACCAAAGAAAGGAAAAAACAATGAGTCGTTTTAAGAAGTTGTCGCATGCGATCTGGCATTGCATGTACCATATCGTATGGACCCCTAAATATAGGTATAGAATATTGAAGGGAGAAATCAAAATTGAAGTGGAACACTGCATCAAGGCTTTCTCGGAGCAGAAAGGCTGTATTATTGAGGAGTTGAACGTACAGGAAGATCACGTACATCTGGTTTTGATGGTTCCGCCGAAAGTCTCTATTTCTGACATGGTTGGGATTTTTAAAGGACGAACAGCAATTCGGCTGTTCAACAAATATAAGAGCTTGAAGAGCCGCCCCTATTGGGGCAATCATTTCTGGTCAAAAGGCTACTGTGTGGATACAGTAGGACTGGATGCGGAGATGATCAAGAGGTACGTCAAGTATCAGGAAAAGAAAGATAAACGAGAAGAAGAAAAGTAGTCATTAACCTGTGGGGACAACAACTTTTACCTTCTTTGAGGGTAAAAGCAAATTACCCCTTCCAGGGGTTATCCCAAAGCCACATCCTTTGGGTGTGGATTTTTACTTCTGTGTTTCTGTTCTGTCGTTTATCTGCAAAAATACTGCCATGATTTTCAAATTCTCAGGCTACGGGATTCGATTCATCATGGCATTTCATCGGAATCCGGTTCTCGTGACTTTTTACATATAGATGATCAGAGAGTTCCATTGTTGCGTTACCGGTTAATTTTTTTTAATTGTTTACGCAACCATTGCGCACAGGTTCGCATCTTCGCTTGAGAAGAGATGTACAAGTTAAACCGTGAATTGCCGAAATAAGGTAATTTTACACTTAGCTAATTGATTTAACCTTGGAAGACCTCAGTCAACTCATAAAAGATTGTGCTGCTGGAAAACCGAAGGCTCAGGCCCGTTTATACCAGTTATTTGCACCAAAGATGTATGGGGTTTGTATGCGCTATTGTAAAGATCAGACCGAAGCTGAGGATAACTTACAGGACGGATTTATGAAGGTCTTTGAAAAAATTGGAACATTTCGGCATGAGGGCTCATTCGAGGGCTGGATCAGGCGGATTATGGTGAATGTCTCCCTCGAAAAATACCGGAAGCAACATTTGTTATACCCGGTGGAAGATATGGCTGTTTATGATACCCCGGATTTTAAAGATGAAATTATTTCGGAGATATCGGCCAACGACCTGATGAAACTGATTCAGGAGCTTCCTCCCAGATACCGAATGGTTTTTAACCTGTTCATTTTTGAAGGGATGAATCATAAAGAAATAGCGGATGAGCTGAAAATATCGGAAGGAACGTCTAAATCTAATCTGTCCCGTGCCCGGATAATTCTGAAAAAAAAAGTCGTGATGAATTTTGAAAAGCTGGAAAATAATTATTCTGCATGATAAACAACGATAACATATTGGATGAGCTAATCCGTTCAAAATTAGACCAATTTGAACAGAGTCCGCCGGCATATGTTTGGGACCGGATCCGCGAGAAGCAGAACATGCAACGGAAGAAACGGCTGTTTATGGTTATTCGGATCAGTGGGGTTGCGGCTGCTGTGTTGTTAGCCTTTGTACTTGGCTGGCGACTGCAAAATAACCGGCATGAGGAATTTCCAGATACGGTCGTTGAACAAATAAGCAATCAATTGCCTGATCAGGCGACGCCCGGGGTCATTGAAAAACCAGGCGGGATATCCGGGCCTTCAGCCGGGCAAGGTTCGGTAACTGAAATTCAGGAACAGAGACAACCGGTGTTGTTAGGACAACTAAAATCAGAAAATGAGACTTCGCCGTTAACGGTGCAAGCGATAACTGAAAGTCGCGAGTCGTACCGGGCATTGGTTCCGCGCGATGCCAGGCTTGAATCACAAAGCAGCATTCAACGGGTCAGCTTGGCAGAAATGAACAGCGATAAAGAGGATGAAACCGACCGCTTGTCGGCATCCGATTTGGCCATGATCGAACTAAATCAGAAACAGCTGACCACACTGAAAGTGGAAAAAACCGCCAAATCCTGGGATGTGGGGGCTATGGTTTCGCCGGTTTATGCGGTTAATCAGAGCTCATACGATGCAGTTTATGCCAGCAATATGACGCATCCGGGCTCGACTAAAAACATGCAGTTGGGAGGGGGCGTTTCCGTTGGTTATTCTACCGGCAAGCGGTGGAGCATCCAGAGCGGTTTGTACTATAATCAATTGGGGCAATCTTCTTCGAACAGCCCTTCGCGCGAAAGTATGAATTTCGTGTCTGATGCCCTGGATAAAAGCTATTTAAATACAGGTGTACAGGTTGAAAAAGGAATCATGCAGATTAATGCGTCAGCGGGAGTGGTTGAACTGGATAATTTGCCGGACGGCACCAGTTTGTCTGTTTCGCCCGAATCGAGCTTTTCCTCCGGTCGGGAAGTAATGCTGACCAGCGCCAGTTTCGACCAGCAATTTGAGTACATGGAGATTCCGCTCCTGGTTCGTTACCTGGTGATCGACAAAACCATCGATGTTCAGCTCTTAGGCGGGCTAAATACCGGTTTCCTGATCGGCAACAATACTTATATGGAAGACGGAAGCGGGCAAAACCGTATTGGCAGTACGAAAGATATGAACAAGATCAACTATTCCACCAGTTTCGGTTTTGGATTGGCTTACGGGTTTACCGAGAAGCTTCAGTTGCGTATTGAACCGCAGCTGAAATATTACCTGGGCTCCCTGTCCGATAACCCGTCGGTTAATTTTAAACCCTATACCATTGGGGTTCACACCGGTTTGAGTTACCGTTTTTAAAGAACAGACTGTACGGGACTGATCGGAACCAGATCACCGGATAGTTTGGTTGATGAATGCATTTACCCGGAAAGCTTACTTATGCCCGGTTACCGTATAACCTCGTTTTTCGATGGCTGAAATAATCTCTTTTTCGGTCGTTTTTTCCGGATCAAATGAAACAAGGGTTGTCGAATCTTCGTGGTTCGCTTCCACCAGGCTGACGCCTTTCAGTTCGCTGACACTTTTCTGGACCGACATCTCGCAGTGGTCGCAGGTCATTCCTTCTACATGAAATACGATTTCAACCTGCACTGTTGCAGTAAGGGTTTCAGCTTCCTTTACCGTTTTTTGTCCGCAGGACAGGAGCAACACGACTGCCGATAGCAGAATCACCGTTTTTATGGTCATTGCTTATTTTTTAATGACTTGTTCAAGAATTTTTTCACTTCCGGCGCCGGCTTCGTTCATCACGGCTCTCGCTTCGCTTCCGAGTAGTTTGGCCATGAAGTTGGCGTTCATCCGGGCAATGTAGGTTTTGCCGTCGGCTTTTTCATAAATCGCGATACGGCAAGGCATCATCGACGAAATATGCCGGTTGGCGTCGTCGTCCAAAATCCTTACGGCAAGATCCGGTTTGCAAACAGAAAAAACAGTTACCGGCTTCACGGCAAACCCGTTTTTCGACATGGTAGCCTGTAAATCGTACTGATGAGGCATGCTCCAGTTATTTTCTTTACTGGCCTGTTCAATCAGTTCCTTCGTTTTTTCAAAGTCGAATTGACTTTCGCTCACGGTAAACATCATCTTTGGCGCCATCAGTAAAATGAAGACCAAGCTGATGATCAGACCGGTAATTATTCCTGTTAAAAACATAGGTGTACCTTTTTTCATGATTAAAACGATTGAATATCCAACCATATAGATATTTCAATGAAACATTCGTAGCAGGCAAATGTTCACGAGCGAAACAACAAGCTGTCGACAATCAGGGCGATCATCATGAAGAGGTAGAGGAAGTTCAGCTTGAAAAATGCCGGACGAACACGCAGGTTCTTTTTTACCAGGATCTCGGTGCTTAAGGTAAATGTCAGGTAAAAAATATAAAAAATAAGAATGA
Organism: Gaoshiqia sp. US2; assembly: GCF_059705485.1. NCBI lineage: Bacteria > Pseudomonadati > Bacteroidota > Bacteroidia > Marinilabiliales > Prolixibacteraceae > Gaoshiqia > Gaoshiqia sp. US2. Next base: position 1,404,215 of record NZ_AP048550.1, read on the forward strand.
ATATGGCTACGTGGCCAATCATGATTTTTACGGCAATGATTAAAGCAGAAGCTATGGTTGCCAATACCCAGGTAAAACTCAATCGCTTAATCTGGTTTTCGGTAAAATGATCATGCAGGCTGGGATACCCTGCCAGTTTGTATTCTTTGCCGAACATAAGTAAAAGCAGCCAGAAATGAGGAATTTGTCCAATAAAAAAGAAGGTGGCTACCCAAAAGATAACCGGGTCGGTAAGCGAACCTCCGGCAGCCAGCCAGCCGACATAGGGTGGAAGTGCCCCAACCAGCGAACCGGGCACCACGGCAAAGGCGGTGATTTTTTTTAACGGCGTATAAAACGCATTGTACGAAACGAGGGTGATCAGGCTGGCGATCCATGCAATAACCGGCTGATGAGTCAGTAAAACCAGGCTACCTAACAGCAAATACATCAGGGCGGTGACGACTGCGAAACCGGTGCTGACCTTTCCCGATGGGATCGGACGCATCCGGGTGCGGGGCATCAGGGCATCCGTTTTGTACTCCTGCCAATGGTTGATGGCGCTTGAGCTGCATGAAATCAGAAATACCCCCAGGGCCAGCCATAAACCGGATGGACCGATTTTGCCCGTCTGCAGGGCGAAGCCGGTTAGGGCAGATAAGGCGACGGGTAACGAAATCCGCACTTTGCCCAGTTCCAGTATAATTTTGACATAAGCGTGGATACTCAGTTTCGTCATTGTAATGTTTTCAGGTACTCAATGATTAATGCCACATCCTCTTCCGATAACTGCCCCTGGTACGATTGCATCAAACCCTTGTTGAAGCCGGCGGCTATGTCGGCCCCCGGATCGAAAACCGAATGTTTGATGTATTCGTCATCGGCCACTACTTCCCGTTTCTCCCGGCCGGTTGTTACCGACCTGGTGCTTCCGTATAAACCTTTAAAGGAAGGACCGATCAGTTTTGATCCGTCGAGTGTATGACAGGCCAGACAGCCAATGTTGGTCATAATCCTTTTTCCGGCAGCCGAAGGCGAATCAACTGCTGCAACCTTGATGGTGGTATCAACATACCATTTTTCAAAGTCTTCTTCAGGCATCACTTTCACCCAATTGTACATATACGAATGTTGTAAGCCGCAATATTCGGTGCAGAACAATTCATAGGTACCTTCTTTTTGTGGGATAAACCACATGAATTTGTCTTTCCCCGGAACCACATCTTCTTTTACCCTGAAAGCCGGGATATAAACCGAATGTAATACATCCAGGGCGACCAGGTTTAGTTTTACCGGCCTGTCTTTAGGAATAAATAAGGTATCTGTTTTTTTCCCGTTTTCATATTCAAAGGTGAAGTTCCACATCCGGGCAATCACGTCGATCTCAAAACTGTCTTCCGGAGCTTTGGTCATAGGTTTCCAACCCGCCCATCCGTAGTAAAACATAATCAGAACCAGGATAGTAGGGATGACCGTCCAAACGATTTCGAGCGTGTTGCTTCCTTTGATTTGGGTGGCTTGCGGGTTCCGTTTCTTATTGTAACGGTAAATAAACCAGATCATCGTTGCCGTTAAGCCGATCAGGAAAAAAAATGAAACGGCCAGGATAATTATAAATGCCCGGTCGACACCGGAAACAAAATTGGAAGCTTGTGTGGATGCTAATATATACATAGTCATTATCTGAATGAGTAGTCGAAAAAGGTGATGATGATTACAGCCAGAAAAAGCATAAATACAAATCCTACCATCAGGCGGATGTACGGTTTGTCATACTTCAGGTGCATAAAATATGTCAGTACCAGGTATGATTTTACCGAAGCAAAAACCAGCGCTGCTGCAACGGTTAATTCTCCCAATTCAATTCCTGTGATCATAACCGACAGGAAGGTGAAGACTAACAAGGCCAGCAGAATAAAAAAGTATGTCCGGTATGAGATGATGTGATGTTTTTCGTTTTCCATACTTCAACCAGGTATTAATGGATTAGATAAAATAAGGGGAACAGGAAAATCCAGATCAGGTCGACCAGGTGCCAGTAAAGTCCCGAGTTCTCGAGCAGGGCCGATCGTTCGGCATGTACGGTTCCTTTCGATACTTTGGCCAGCGTAACGCCGATCAGGATTAAGCCGATGATGATGTGAAGGGCGTGCAGGCCGGTCATGACAAAGTACAAGCCAAAGAACAGGATCTCGCCCTGGCTGAGGTTTTCCAGCATCTGTTCCGATCCGGGGAAAATGCCGTGGTCAAATTTGATTCCCCATTCAAAATACTTGTTGATTAAAAAAACCAGGCCGAGGATGAAGGTAATTTCGAGCAACAAAATAGTTGTTCCTTTATGCCCCTTTTGAATGGCAGAAGTCGACATGGCAATGGTCATACTGCTGATGAGCAGGATCACGGTGTTGATTGCCCCGATCGAAGTATTTAATTCTTCGGCTGCCAAATGAAAGGCTTCCTGGTTCATGAAGCGGTAAACGGAATAAACGATGAATAATCCGCCGAAAAGGAGCAGTTCTGTAAAAATAAACAGCCACATCCCTATTTTTGAACCTTCGGCATCGTAATGTTCATCGTGATGGATAACTTGTGACATAGGTATTCGTTTTTAGTATTCGTAAGGTCCGTCTTTTTCCCGGTAAACAGGGATGGTCTCAAAATTTTCTACCGGAGGGGGCGAAGGAACGGTCCACTCCAGGGTTTTTCCTCCCCAGGGGTTCTCAGGCGCCGGCGCCCCGTGTTTTGCCGACCGGAACAGGTTGATGATGATGATCACTAAACCAAAAGTCATCACCCATGAACCTAAAGTGGATAAAATGTTGGCCGAGTGGAATTGTTCCAGATAATCGTAATACCGCCGGGGCATCCCCAGGAAGCCGAGATAAAACATGGGCGAATACAGGGCCAGAAAACCGACAAAGAATGTGATCCAACCGGCATTGGCCCAGGATTTATCATACATGCGTCCGAAGATTTTTGGGAACCAGTAGTGAATAGCGCCGAAAAAGGAGAAGCCTACGCCGCCAAAAACGATAAAATGGAAATGGGCAACAACAAATGCCGTGTCGTGCAGGTAAACATCGGTGGCCAAAGCGCCAAGAACCAGGCCGGACAAACCGCCGATCATGAATACAAAAATAAAGGAGGCTGCCCAGAAAAACGGTGTTTGCACATTGATAGACCCTTTATACATGGTGGAGATCCAGTTGAACACTTTAATCGCGCTTGGAATGGCCACTAAAAAAGTTAATAACGAGAATGTATACTGGGCGGTCCCGCTCATGCCCGAAGTGAACATGTGGTGCCCCCATACAAAGTAGCCTACAAAAGCAATGGCCAGTGTTGAGCCGACGATGGCTTTGTACCCAAAAATATGTTTTTGTGCAAAGGTCGGGATGATCTCGGAAATGGCGCCCATGGCCGGTAAAATCATAATATACACGGCGGGATGCGAGTAAATCCAGAATAAATGCTGGTACAGGATCGGGTCGCCACCCAATACCGGGTCAAAAATCCCGATCCCGAAGATTCGTTCCAGGGAAACCAATACCAGCGTGATGCCAATCACCGGTGTGGCCAGCAGTTGTATCCAGGCTGTTCCGTAAAGCGTCCAGGGGAAAAGCGGCATCTTGGTCCAGGTCATTCCGGGCGCCCGCATCCGGTGGATGGTCACAATGAAATTCAAGCCCGTGAGGATGGATGAAAAGCCCAAAACAAAGGCGCCAAATATGGCCGGCAGGAGGTTCGAACCGGTTTTGAAACTGTAGGGCGCGTAAAAGGTCCAGCCCGTATCAGGTGATCCGTCGCCAAAAATCAGGGAGGAAATCACCAAAAATGCTCCGGCAATATACACGTACCACGAAAGAAGGTTCAACTTGGGAAAGGCTACGTCTTTGGCGCCGATCATGATCGGCAGTAAAAAATTACCAAACACGGCCGGAAGCCCGGGAACAACAATCATGAAAATCATAATCACCCCGTGAACCGTAAATACGGCATTGTAATCTTTGGCTTCCATGATGGTCTTTCCCGGAGCGATCAGCTCCAGCTTCATGGCGAGACCCAAAGCCACACCAACCAGAAAAAGCGTCATCATGGAATACATGTACAGCAGGCCGATCCGTTTGTGGTCGGTCGACAAAATCCAACCCAGTATGCCTTTGTACTTCCCTTGGTAATCGAGATAACTTACATCATGGGGTATTTGAGAACTTGCTTGCATAAAAATAGTTAGTTTGTTATTTTCTTCTTGGGTTTCAAAATCAGGTACAGGAAAATAAGCGCTGCAAAAAACAGGATCAGCGTGCCGGATATTTTGGTGACATTCAATACGTATGTCTGGCCAACCGGATCGTAGGAGTAACAATATTGCAGCAGTTTATTGATGGTTGGCCCCGATTGTCCTTTGCCGGCTTCAACGATGGCCATTTTAAATTCGAAGGGTAAAAAATAAAGTCCGTTGAGGTAACGGGTAATCTTCCCGTCGGGGCTGATCACCATCACCGACGCGGCGTGTTGAAAATCGTTGCCGGTGCGTTTATACCTGAAACCAACGGTTTGGGTCAGTTTGGCAATGCTGGCACTGTCGGATATGAAATATTTCCACCCCCCTGCAATTTCTTCTTTTTTATCTGTCAGGTTGAGGTAGTTCGTTTTTTTCCGCAAGGCCAGATCAAGGGTTTCGGTCGGATCGAAACTGATGGTGAGCACCTGATAATCCACTCCGGCTTTCAGGTCCGATTTATTCATCACATCAGCCAGGCCTTCCATCAGCGGGCTGCAAATTCCCGGACAACGGTAATACACCAGGTTCAGGATGGTGGGCCTGTCAATCAGGCTGGTCAGAGTTACTTTCTGTGAATCTTCTCCAACAATATAAATGTCATCAGGCAAATAGTCGTCCAGGTGTTCAATCACGCCAATCTCCGGCTCCCTGCTGCGGTCGTCAATCAGCGATGACTGTCCTGCTGCTCCCGAAAACAGGAAAAGCAAGATACCGATGATTAAGAATTTGGGGTTTTGCCTTTGAATTTTAGCCATTTTGATTTTTGATTTTATTCAAAATAAATTGACCCGTTTCAATTTCATGATAAGAAACCCTTAAGCACTGTTGAATGTTTAATGAAAATGAATAAAAACCGAAAATTTTCAGTTTTAATCGGCTTACATTCCCCGCTTCTTCGTGATAAATCAATTTAGGCGAAATGAAGAACGGTTTGGCTAATGACAACAACTTTCCTCGTGAACGACTTCGGTTTTTGGGGCTAACTTTTCACTTTTGGGACTCACGTAAGGGATACCCAGCGAAAGGCCGCGCAGCACGAACAGGATTCCCAGTAAGACCACAAAGTAGGGCACAAGCTTACGCATCTTTGATCTTAAGCCGGCGCTGATGGCGCTTCCGGTTAGCGAAACCGCCAGCAACATCGGGATGGTACCCAATCCGAACAAGGCCATAAACAAGGCGCCGCCAATCACCTGGTTGGTGTTGATGGCTCCGGCAACAGCCACGTAAACCAACCCGCAGGGAAGCAGGCCGTTCAGTAAACCGATCAGAAACAGCGACGACCAGTTGTGGCTCCTGAAAAGTTGTTGCAGGTTGCTGATCAGCCGGGCGGCATAACCTGTGAATAAGTTGCCGATGCTGATCTTCTGCCTGAAAAAATAAGGAAACAGAACGCTCAGGATCATGAGGATACCTAACAGGATCGAAGTCCATTGCTGAAATCCGGCCACTTGAATACCCCTTCCCAGCAGGCCAAACAGGATGCCTAACAGGGCGTAGGTGAGGGTTCGCCCGAGGTTGTAAAGTATTCCGCCACTGATTTTCGACAGCCAGCTGTGGCTTCTAAGTGGAAGCGCCACCGCGATGGGGCCGCACATGCCAATGCAATGAAAACTGCCAAGCAATCCTAAGGTTAAAGGTGTGATTAAATCAGCCATCTTATTTGATTTTATTCGTTATGGAAACTTTGCTCGAAGTAATAAGCCTTTTCTCCTGCTGTCCAGTCCAGTTTCAGGGTATAGCGGCCCTTGGGTAATTGTTCCAGTCGCATATGTTGCCTCAGGGCCGTATCGGGATTCAGGGGAAAGTTGAGATCGTAAGCTTCGTTCGCCGGGCTGTAGATGCGCAATTGGCCGGTAATCGTTTTTCCTTTAAACTCGTCGGGTAGTTGCAGGGTCAGCCGGTGGTCGCCATAGCTGAAGCCAGGTTTCACCAAAAGTTGATTGGCATTCCTGATCCGGTCAATTTGTTCCTGGTAATTGACTGATTTTTGGTAATAATCTTTTTCTACCAGGTAATCGTCCTGCCGGGTGGCCAGGTACACCAGAAACAGCATGCCCGAAATCATCAGGATGATGGCGATGACAATTCCTGTTCCCCAATTGATACTAATCTTCATAGGTTTGTTTTTTATCCAATGAATTTGGTCCCACAAAGCCTGAACTGATCTTATCCGTCAGCACACCTTCCTTGTACACCCCAATGATGATCCGGGTGCTGGAACTTTTCAGGATCGGTTTATTTAAGATGATGAGCAGGTTTCGTGAAATCAATTCTCCCGGCTTAACCACAAGTGGGTTGCCCAGAACCCTGATTTCGCCTTCCGGTTCCAGCAACTGCAAGTCGAGCGTCGCGGCCGTATTGGTTTTATTGATCATTTGGAGGTTGTACAAATTGCTGTATGCCTCTTGCCCGTGTTCCTGAAACAGGGTTCCCTGCATGCGGATAATGGTGGTTTCCACTTCGCTGCGGTCGATAAATGCAAAACCGGCGACGCCAACTAAAATGAAAAGGACTACCGAATAGGCCAGCGAACGGGCATTCATCAGTTTGCCGGTTCCTTCCCGGATTGAGCGTTCGGATGCGTAACGGATGAGGCCGGCGGGTTTGTTGATGGTGTACATCACGGCATTGCAGGCATCCATGCAGGCCGTGCAATGAATGCACTCCAGTTGGGTGCCGTTCCGGATGTCGATGCCGGTGGGGCAAACATCCACACAACGTTTACAATCAATGCAGTCGCCTTTTTCCTCGTGTTTTCCCCGTCCGCGAGGTTCACCGCGTTTGTAATCGTAGGCTACCACGATGGAATTCTGATCGAGCATCACTCCCTGCAGCCGTCCGTAGGGGCACACCAGGGTGCAAACCTGTTCGCGAAACCAGGCGAAGATGAAATAATGGGCTCCGGTGAATGCCAGAACAGCCAGAAAACTTCCCGTGTTGGGAAACGGCCAGCCTTGCAGAAGTAAGCTCACTTCCCGGAAGCTGATGATGTATGCTAAAAAGGTGAGTGTGCTGAAAAATGAGATCATCAGGAAAATACCGTGCTTCAGGATCCGTTTGAATGCCTTCGCCGGGTTCATTTCCTGCCGGGCCAATTCGCGTTGTTTGTTCCGGTTACCGTCAATCAGGTATTCAACCGGACGGTATAAAAACTCCATGAAGATGGTTTGCGGGCAGGCCCATCCGCAGAAAACACGTCCGTAAATGACGGTAAAAAGAATGATGAAAACCAAAAAAGTAAGCAGGATCAATACGAGCAAGTGAGCGTCCTGCGGATAGAAGGTCTGGCCAAACAAGGTAAGATGCCTGTTGGCAAAGTCGAGCAGGACCAAGGGCTGGTGGTTCATTTTCAGGTGGGGGGCGAGGTAGAAAAACAGTAACAGCAGGTAAGCTACCACGCGGCGGTAGTTATAAAGTTTTCCCTTGGGCATTTGCGGAAATACCCATACCCGCTTCCCGTCGTTGCCTACCGTCGAAATACGGTCGCGAAAGGTGACTTTCCTGAATTCTTCGGGTTTTTCCATGTGCTCCATACCGGCTTGTTTTTTGATTATATCTGTATTTGGCTAACCGGACTGTAAGCTATTCGGTTGTTTCGGGATTGTATTTTTCACCTTCGGGCGCTTTCGGGTTAGGTGGATTGCTGCCTTGCAGCGACCGGATATACGTAATAACATTGTGAATTTGGTCACGCGACAGCTGATCTTTATAGGGGATCATCCCTTTTTCGATCACCCCGTTTAGCACCACCTCTTTCATATTTTCATAACTTCCTCCATGAATCCAGTATTCATCCGTCATGTTGGGGCCAACCAAACCTTGTCCGAACTTGCCGTGACAAACCGAGCAAATCCGGTCGAAGGTCAGTTTTCCGTCGGCCATTATTTCGGCTTCCGACTTTGGTTTGACTTCGGCCACCGCGCTGGTTTCGATTGCGAGTTGTCCTTTGTCCCTGCGGGCCGCAGCCATTTCTTCGCGGTATTCTTTTTCCTGGATAATGCTTTCATCTTTAAACACAAACACCAGCATCAGGTAGGAGAAGGCGAAAACAATGGTCGCGTAAAACAAATATTTGAACCAGGCCGGGATGCCATTGTCGAGCTCCCGGATCCCGTCGTATTCGTGTCCCCCGATGAACTTTATTTTGGATAAATCGTCGTATTCTGCTGGTTTATTGGCGTGTTGCTGTTGATTCTTTTCTGTTGTCATAAGGCTGATTTTTTCAGTTCAACTTGTTTGCTCCTTGTTGTCATCCAAAGGTAAATGACTGAATCGTCGGGTCTTTTCTTTGTCCATCTTTACCGTGTGTATGGCTACCAGGATAAAGAAGATAAAGAAGATAAAAAAGCCAATAATCGCATATATACCGACATGCTCAATACTTCTGAGTGTTTCTCCGATCATGGCTTATTTGTTTTCGGGTTTAACCATAATGTCGGTGCCCAGCCGTTGGATATAGGCGATCAGCGCGATGATTTCCTTCGTGCTTTCCGTTTCAATACCGGCTTCGCGCAGGTTTTGTGCAATTTCTTCGGCCTGGGCTTTCAGGTCGTCGTTGGCCTGCATTTCGTAGTTGTCGGGGTAGGGGACGCCCAGCTTTTTCATGACCCTGATTTTGGCAGGAGTTGAACTTAGGTCGATTTCCTTTTTGGCTAACCAGGGATATTTGGGCATGATGGATGCTTCGTTCATCTTTTGCGGGTCGATGAAATGGTTGTAATGCCAGGCATTGGGTTTGTAAATCCGGCCGGTTTTTACCCCTTCGCGCGCCAGATCGGGGCCGGTACGTTTGGAGCCAAACTGGAACGGACGATCGTAGATGAACTCGCCGGCCTTTGAATATTCGCCGTATCGTTCGGTTTCGGAGCGGAAGGGCCTGATCATTTGCGAGTGACAGGTGTAACAACCTTCCCGGATATAAATGTCGCGCCCCTGTAACTCGAGCGGCGTATAGGGCTGCACCGTCGCGATGACCGGCACATTGGACTTGATCAGGTACGAAGGCACAATTTCAAAAATACTGCCGATCAGGATGGCGATGGTTGCAAAGATCAGGAAACGAATCGGTTTGCGTTCCAGAAATCCATGCCAGCTTTCGTTGGTTGTTTTTGGCCCTTCCGGGTTGACCAGCGCCGGGGCCTGTGCTTCTTCTTCGGCCAGGAACTTACCTGATTGCGCCGTTTTTACCAGGTTGAAAACCAACAGCAGGAAGCCGCTCAGGTACAGGATGCCTCCAAAAGCGCGGATGGCGTACATGGGGACCAGCTGGGTGACGGTTTCCAGGAAGTTTGGATACATCAGGTAACCCTCGGGCGTAAACTGTTTCCACATCAGGGCCTGGGTGATTCCGCCAATATACAGCGGGACGGCATAAAAGATAATAGCCAGGGTTGCCAGCCAGAAATGCACGTTGGCCAGCCTCACCGAGTATAGTTTGGTGTTAAAGAGCCGGGGAAACAGCCAGTACAGCATGCCGAAGGTGAGCAGACCGTTCCAGCCCAGGGCGCCGATATGGACGTGCCCGATGGTCCAGTCGGTGAAATGGCTGATGGCATTTACCGATTTGAGCGACAACAGCGGCCCTTCAAACGTGGCCATACCGTAGGCTGTAAGCCCAACTACGAACATCTTCAGGATCGGGTCCCTGCGAACTTTGTCCCAGGCGCCTCTTAAGGTAAGCAAGCCGTTAATCATGCCTCCCCAGCTGGGGGCGATCAGCATCACCGAGAAGGTGGTTCCGAGGGCCTGAAGCCAGTCGGGAAGCGAGCTGTAAAGCAAGTGGTGCGGGCCTGCCCAAATGTAAATGAAGATGAGCGACCAGAAATGGATAATCGATAATTTATAGGAGTAAACCGGGCGGTTCGCGGCTTTCGGTACAAAATAATACATCAGTCCCAGGAAGGGGGTGGTCAGGAAAAAGGCCACGGCATTGTGGCCGTACCACCATTGCACCAGCGCATCCTGAATTCCTGCGTAAACCGGGTAACTCTTAAAGGCGCTGACCGGAATTTCAATCGAATTGACCACATGCAGCACGGCAACGGTCGCCCAGGTAGCGATGTAAAACCAGATGGCTACATAAATGTGACTTGTCCGGCGTTGCAGCAAGGTGCCAAACATGTTGATGCCAAAAACAAGCCAAACCAGGGTGATGGCAATGTCGATGGGCCATTCCAGTTCGGCATATTCTTTTCCGGTGGTGAACCCGGCCAGCAGGGTAATGGCGGCGGCCACAATAATCAGCTGCCATCCCCAAAAGTGAATTTTTCCCAGTAAATCGCTGTACATCCGGGTTTTAAGCAGGCGTTGCATGGAGTAATACACGGCCGTGAAGATGGCATTTCCCACGAAGGCGAAAATGGCGGCGTTCGTGTGAACCGGGCGGGTCCGGCCAAAGGTGGTAAACTCCAGGCTGAAATTCATTTCAGGGATAAAAATCTGAAGGGCAACAATGACTCCCATCAACAGGCCAACCACCCCCCATACAATGGTTGCGATGGCAAAATTGCGGGAAATTTTGTTGTCGTAACTAAATTTTTCCAATTCCATATCAGTTGATTTATTTTATATCATCGGTTTTTTCGTTTGTTTTTTGTTGTGCTTCCCCCGGGGAGGAACCCTCTTCGCTTGTTGGCATATCGTCAAAAAGCATACGCACGGAAGGCGTATACGAATCATCAAACTGCCCCGAACGCACAGCCCAGATAAAGGCTGCAAGAAAGGCTGCTGCCACCAGGATACCGATAATCACCAGGAAGTATAAAACAGACATAAGGCGTTTTCCGTTTAGGGTTCAGTTTAAAGGGTTTTTATAACTTGTTTTGGTAATTGATCCGTAAAACAAGCCAATGTCCAAATAACAAGCTTCGTTAAACATTGTTTTTTCATCACAATTCTTTTTTTTCACAAAAAACAAACAATCGGTTTACAGTTTGGCCCGCCTGGCGGTAAATCGTACTGAGAATGTGGCAAATGCAACCACCGATACGGAGCTGAGCGGCATCAGGATGGCCGCGATGACAGGCGATAAATTTCCCTGTACCGCAAACGAAATCCCGATGAGGTTATACAGAAACGAAATCAGGAAGCTCAGCTTCACAATTTTCATGCTGGTACGGGTAAACCGGATGAACTTGTTGAGTCCGGCAAACTTGCCGGCCTGTAAAATGGCATCGCATGCCGGTGTGAAATGGTAGATGTTATCGGCAATGACCAGCCCTACTTGACTTTCGTTCAGGGCGCCGGCATCGTTCAGCCCGTCGCCGATCATCAGCACATTTTTGCCATTGGTCTGCAAATTACGGACATAGTTGAGCTTATCGGTCGGCGACTGGTTGAAGTTCAGCCGGGCATGATCTTTAAAAAGCGGCAGCAGGTTGTCGCGTTCCGACTCATTGTCGCCGCTGATCAGGTGCAACTCAGCCTGTTTGCCTAATTGCTCAATGGTTTCGGACAAACCTTCCCGGTATTTGTTTTCAAACTGAAAATGGCCCAATACCCGGTTCTTGATATAAACCCAAACCTGTGTTTTTAATTCTTCGCCGTCGGTTTTTTCGCCGGTTACGAAATACCTGGAACCGATGTTGACCTTTTCACCCCGAATGGTTCCGCTGATGCCCAGGGAGGGCAGTTCGGTATAATTTTCAACTTCAAAAAGCTCATCCTCCTGAAGGCGCTGATAGATGGTCTTACTCAGCGGGTGTGTGGAATGGTAAGCCAGCGAGCGGATCATCTGCTGTTGTTCCCGGCTTAATTTTTCGCCCCTAAACTGAACCTTTGCCTGTTGGGAGTGGGTGATGGTTCCGGTTTTATCGAAGACCACCGTATCGGTTCGATAAAGTTTTTCAATGACGTCGGCGTTTTTCAGGTAAAACCCTTTCCTTCCGAAATAGCGCATGGTGCTCCCGAAGGTAAACGGCACCGTGAGGGCCAATGCGCAGGGGCAGGCAATGATCAGCACCGACGTAAAGGCAAATACCGCCTTGCCGTGGTCGGTCGGAAACCAATAGATGGCCGCCGCCAGGGCAATAGAAATCACAATCAGGGTAAAATACTGACTGACCCGGTTGATGATGCTGGTCATCGAAGTTTTACGGGCCGTTTCGTCCTGTTCGCTTTGGTTCCAGAGTTGGGTGAGGTAGCTTTGTTCCACTTCTTTTTGCACCAGGAGCTCAATGCCGATGCCGGTTTGCCTGCCGCCGGCAAATACAAATTCTCCTTCATTTTTCGAAACCGGGATCGACTCGCCGGTAACAAAACTGTAGTCGATGCTTCCTTTTCCCTTAAAAATAACCGAGTCGGCCGGGATCAGCTCCTGGTTACGCACCAGGATCCGGTCGCCTGCACGGAGCTCTTCCAGCGGGATGGTTTCCCGTCCTGCATCGGTGAGTTTGGTTACGGCTACAGGAAAATAGGTTTTGTAATCGCGTTCAAAGGTTAGGGCTTCGTAGGTAATTCCCTGGTACCATTTTCCGCTGAGCATAAAGAACACCAGGCCAGTGAGTGAATCGAAATAACCAATCCCGCTTTGCGTGATCACTTCGAAGCTGCTTTGAATAAACAGCATCAGCAGGCCGAGGGCAATGGGCGTATCGATACTGATGACTTTGTTTTTCAGTCCTTTCCAGGCTGTCAGGAAATAGTCGCTGGCACAGTAGAATAAAACCGGCAGGCTTAAGGCAAAGCTGAGCCAGCCAAAAAACAGTTGAAAATGACTTTCCAGCTGTTCTTTACCGGGCAAATATTGCGGAAAATGGTACAGCATGGTGTTGAGGAAGGCGAAGCCGGCAATCCCGATCTTTGTGAGCAGGACGCGGTTGGTTCGGGTAGCGCGCGATTGCTCCCGGTCTTTCCGGCTGATTTCGGGAACGTAGTGGATGGAAACCAGCAATTCGACCAGTTTTCGCAGGGAGATCGTATCTTCCTTATAGGTGATGCTCACTTCTTTCTTCGGAAAGTTGACCGACGACTGAATGACTCCCTTGTGGAGGGTATGCAGGTTTTCGAGCAGCCAGATACAGGAAGCACAGTGTATGCCGGGGATAAAAAAGCGGATTTTCGCGATGCCCGAATCCCTGAAGTCGAGCAGTTTCCGGCCGATTTCAGGCAGATCAAGAAAAGCGTACTTGTCGTCGGTAACATGTTCCGTGGTATCCAGTTTAATGCCCGGTAACTGCGCGATTTCGTAATATTTGCCCAGTTTACTGGTATTTAACAACTGATATACCGTTTGGCAACCGGTGCAGCAAAAGGCTTTATCGTCCCGGATCACCGGGTGTTTGCCGCAGTCGTCGCCACAATGGATGCAGACGGTTTGTGTCGGGTTGATTTTTTCGGGCATGAATTTTTTTTTGACCATTAACAGTTGATCATTCCAAAGGTTGTAAAAAATGATGAGGAATCCGGTTTATTTTCAGCCTCCTTTTGTCTATCTTCAGTCATTCTAAAAATGAATGATATTCAACAATGTGTTGTCAGGATTGTTTTTTTTGATTTAACATGATCATAAATGATAGATATGAAACAAAATATTTTCCGGAGGGTTGGGCGTTTTTATATGGATGGATTCAGGAATATGAGCGGTTGGGGAAAGCAGGTGTGGCTGGTGATTCTGATCAAACTGTTTATCATGTTTGTTATTCTGAAATTGTTTTTCTTTCCTAATTTTCTGAAAACCAATTTTGATACCGACGAACAGCGCAGCGAACACGTATTGGACAACTTGACAAATACAAAATAAAAAACACATGTTAGAAGCAATCGACTTATCCTTAGTTAACTGGTCGAGGGCACAGTTTGCCCTTACCGCCATGTATCACTGGGTTTTTGTGCCGCTTACCCTGGGCCTTACCGTCATCATTGCGATGATGGAAACCTTGTATGTAAAAACAGGAGACCCTGAATGGAAAAAGATTACCAAGTTTTGGATGACCCTTTTCGGCATTAATTTCGCGATTGGGGTGGCTACGGGGATTATCCTCGAGTTTGAGTTTGGCACCAACTGGTCGAACTATTCCTGGTTTGTGGGCGACATTTTTGGCGCGCCGCTGGCCATCGAGGGTATTTTGGCCTTTTTCATGGAATCGACCTTTATTGCCATCATGTTTTTTGGCTGGAACAAGGTGAGCAAGAAGGTTCACCTGGCAGCTACCTGGCTCACGGCCATTGGCGCCAACCTGTCGGCCTTGTGGATTCTGGTGGCCAATGCCTGGATGCAAAGCCCGGTTGGCATGCAGTTTAACCCCGAAACAGCCCGTAACGAAATGGTTAATTTCTGGGAGGTTTTGTTTTCGCCGGTTGCGGTCGATAAGTTTTTGCACACGACTTCCTCTGGTTTTGTGCTGGCGGCTATTTTCGTGATTGGCATCTCGGCCTGGTTTTTACTGAAAAAGCGCGAACTGGTGTTTGCCCGGAAGAGCATCGCCATTGCCGCGGTTTTTGGGTTAGTTTCGTCGGTTTACCTGGCTTTTACCGGCGATAGTTCAGCCAGGCACATCGCTCAAAACCAGCCGATGAAGTTTGCGGCTTTCGAGGGATTGTACAACGGGAGCGAGGGAGCCGGGCTGATTGCCCTCGGTTTTATGTCGACCACCGATACCGACCCTTCCAACGAAAACCTGATGGACTTCAATTTTAAAGTGGAGATACCGAACATCCTTTCGTACATGGCTTATATGGACTGGAATGCGTTTGTTCCGGGGGTGAACGACCTGATTGACGGGAATGAAAAGCAGGGAATCATGTCGGCAGAAGAAAAAATTGAACGTGGCAAAACAGCCATTCTGAAACTAAAGGAATTTAAAGAAGCGAAAAAGGCAGGCAACGAAGAGCAAGCCCAACGGCTTAAAGCCGAGTTTATGGACGAAGATTTCCAGAAAAACTATTTCAACTATTTTGGATACGGTTACATTACCGATCCGAATATGCTGATTCCCAATGTGGCGCTTTCGTTTTACAGTTTCCACATCATGGTGGGGCTGGGTTTCTATTTTATCCTCTTCTTCGCCTTATCGCTGCTTTATGTGGTGAAGGGCACTTTAGACCGGCGGCGCGGCTTTTTACGCCTGGCCATCTGGACGATCCCACTGGCTTACATAGCCTCTCAGGCCGGCTGGATTGTGGCCGAAGCGGGCCGCCAGCCCTGGGTAATCCAGGACCTGATGCCTACCGTGGCAGCCGTTACCCAAATCAGCGTCAGCGCCGTGCAGGTGACCTTCTGGCTGTTTGCAGCCATTTTTACCATTTTGCTGATCGCCGAAATTAAGATCATGCTTCGTCAAATTAAAATCGGACCAAAAATCACTGAAGGAGGGAACAAATAATGTTTGAAAGTTTATCACATCTGGCATTACAACAATACTGGTGGATCATCGTGTCGCTGCTGGGGGCCCTGTTTGTTTTCCTGACTTTTGTGCAGGGCGGGCAAACACTGATTTACACCATCGGCAAAAACGAAAATGAACGGACGCTTTTGGTGAATACGCTGGGCCGGAAATGGGAATTTACCTTTACCACCCTGGTGACCTTTGGAGGCGCTTTTTTTGCGTCCTTCCCCCTGTTTTACGCTACCTCGTTCGGAGGAGCCTACTGGGTTTGGATGGCCATCCTGTTTTTCTTTGTCATCCAGGCGGTGTCGTACGAGTACCGCAAAAAGCCCGGTAACCTGCTGGGCGCCAAAACCTACGAAATCTTCCTGATCCTGAACGGCGCTTTCGGGACCATCCTGGTTGGAACGGCTGTGGGTACTTTTTTCAACGGCGCCATGTTCAGCCTCAATGATATGAATAATGTGCTCTGGCAAACCCCTTACCGCGGACTCGAAGCCGTGCTTACCTTTCACAACGTGGCCCTGGGCCTGTCTGTTTTTTTCCTGGCAAGGGTGTTGGGCGCGCTTTATTTCATCAATTCGGTGGATGACGGGCAGATTTATGCACGGGCAAAAAAACAGGTGCTTTACAATGGGCTTCCGTTTTTGGTGTTTTTCCTGTATTTTCTGGTCTGGTTGCTGTTAAAGGACGGTTATGCTTACCATGCGGCTACCGGCGAGGTGTTTATTGAAAAATTCAAGTACCTGCACAACCTGCTGCAAATGCCCCTGGTTGCTTTCATCCTGCTGGTTGGCGTGGCGGGTGTTTTGTGGGGAATGGCTGATGCCGTTTTCAAAAACGGTTCAAAAGGTATTTGGTTTGCAGGCGGCGGCACGGTGCTGGTGGTTTGGATGTTGTTCCTGACGGCCGGCTTCAATCAAACGGCTTTTTACCCCTCGTTGTACGATCTGCAATCGTCGCTGACCATCGAAACGGCCTCGTCGAGCCATTTTACCCTGACGGTCATGAGTTACGTGTCGCTGTTTGTGCCCTTTGTGGCAGCCTATATCTGGTGGTTCTGGCGGGCCATGAACAGCAAAAAGATTGATGCGAAAGAAATCAGTGAAGAATCACATTCCTATTAACATTAAACCACTTCGTATATGTACTGGAGTTCTATCTTATTATTTCTCACCTGGCCGGCTCTGATCGTCTTATCCTGGTTCCTGGTGAAACTGGTGATCAGAAAATACAGCCAGGTATTTGAAAAGATCGAAGAGTAAGTTTCGGTTTTTATTAACAATTTCACTTTTTTTGTACGATTTGGATTTAAGCCGAATGTATCAAAACCGGTGGTGAACAAATGTTTTTTACCAACGAACGAAACCCCTGTTGTGATGAATTAAAAGTCAAGTAGTGGTGAATAACTTACCAGATATTTAACAACATCTTCTTTTATAGTCAGTTTTTGTTTATTTGATCTACGAAACAATAAGCTTGTTTTCAGTTTAAATTAACATGATGAGGCAACGTAAACGCAACAGAAAAAGGGGATTCGATTATTCGTCGGCCGGAATTTATTTTCTGACGGTTTGTTGCAAAAATCGCATTCATTGATGGGGGCATTTAAAACCACATCGTCCAAACAAATTCATTTGGCCGGAAATGTCGTGTTCGGATGGCAACGGTCGTTTCACGACCACATAGTCCGGTCGTCCGAATCGTACGAACGTATTGATGCTTATATTACCCAGAATCCCGCCAAATGGGACGATGACCAATTGAATAAACCCGAAAACCAGAATTCTGGTTAGTATCGACTGTTCTTTTAACTTCGCTAAATTTGCTTGTTTTTCCATAGCTTTGCTATTCATTAACCAACCCGCCGTTATGATTCTGAAAATCGCCTTGTTGCTGTCGGTGTTGTTCCAGTTGGGGGCAACCATCATCGCGGTCAGCCTGATTCGCCGTACCCGCTACAATATCTCCTGGATCCTGATTTCGGCCAGTCTGGTGCTGATGGCCGTGCGCCGTTTTATCGATTTCTCGGCGCTTTTTATGGCGGTCAATCTGTTTCCCAAGGAAGAATTTAATGTGTGGATCGGGGTGGTGATCTCGCTGTTGCTGTTTATTGGCGTCATTTTTATCCGGAAGATATTCAACCTGCAGGACCGGATTGACCAGCTGAAAGCGGAAAACGAATCGCGGGTACTGTCGGCGGTCATCCAGGCCGAAGAAAAAGCGCGGCGTAGTTTTGCCCGCGACCTGCACGACGGGCTGGGACCGGTGCTGTCGGCAATCAAAATGAACCTGAGCGCTGTTGATCCCGACAAGCTCGACCAACCCAACAAAGCCATCGTGCAGCGTTCGTGCCTGGCCACCGACGAGGCCATTGTTTCGTTAAAAGAAATTTCGGATAACCTGAGCCCGCACCTGCTCACCAATTACGGCCTGATAAAAGCGGTGGAAACCTTTGCCGACCACTTGCTGGAAGGAACCGGCATTCAATTCGATCTGCAACCGGAACTAAGCGAGTCCCGGTATACCTACGAGTTGGAAATCAGTCTATACCGGATTATTTCCGAATTGTGCAACAACAGTGTGAAACATGCTTCGCCCAAACAGATACGGATTTACATTGGCGACGACGAGCAGCAGATCTGTCTTTCGTATGCCGACGACGGTTGTGGTTTCGATGCCGGGAAATACATCGAAGGAACCGGGCAACCCGGCATGGGGCTCGAAAATATTTTCTCGCGCACCAAGTCGCTGAAAGGGCGCTATCAGTTAGACACGGCCCCGGGAAAAGGTTTTTCAATCGATATCATGATTCCTGTACTGAAAAATTAAGGGCATCGCTTCGTATGCCAATTCGTAAAAAAATAAACGATGAAGAAACTAAACATCTATCTGGTCGACGATCATTCTCTTTTTCGGGAAGGGCTGAGCTTTTTGCTTTCCAGTTCAGATTTTGTTGATCAGATTTACGAAGCTGAAAACGGGAAGAACTTCATTGAAAAGCTGAAGGCAAATCCTGCCGATCTGGCTTTGCTCGATATCGAGATGCCCGTGATGAACGGAATTGAAGCGGCAAAACAAGCCAGGGAAATTTGTCCTGATCTGAAGATCATTGCCCTGTCGATGTATTCGGACGAGAATTATTACACCAGCATGATCGAGTCGGGGGTGAATGGTTTTTTGCTGAAAAACTCAAATTTTTCGGTCGTAAAAAAAGCCATTGAAGAGGTCATGCAGGGAAAGAGTTATTTCTCGTACGAGATCATTCAACTGTTGGTAAAACGGATGGGCCGAAACCCCGAAGAGCAGAAGCTACCGGAAATAACTGACCGCGAGGCCGAGGTGTTGGTCGAGATCTGTCACGGCCTATCGAATAGCGAGATCGCCGACAAGCTGCAAATCAGCAAACGCACGATAGACAAGCACCGGGAAAACCTGCTCGACAAAACCAAATCGAAAAACACCGTATCGCTGGTCCTTTACGCAATTAAGAACGGGTACTTTCAGATACAATAATAACTTTTACTGACCGGCATACGCTTAATAACGTAGATCGAATTTAGGTTTTAAGGCTGTTTCTGCTCTTGCAGTGTTCAGATAGTTTTGTCGTGGAACAAACAATAAATTGACCATGACAACAACGAAAACAAAACGAACGATAACCAAGATCACTTCGCATTACCGGAACAAATACGTATTATCAGGTATTCTGCTCCTGTTGTTTTTAGCGGGTTCACCCGCTCTTTTTGCCCAGTTCAAAATAGATGCGCAATACCGTAACCGGTTTGAATTGCGCGATGGATATCAAAAACTGGCTGTCGATGGGGCTACGCCTGCCGCCTTTATCTCGCAACGGACACGCTTGTCGTTTAGTTATGAAACAGAAGAGCTGAAAGTGCGATTTACCCCTCAGGATGTCCGGGTATGGGGTGATGAACAACTGGCCAGCTCTACCGGAGTGTTTGGCGATTATTCGTCGCTTGACCTGTTTGAAGCGTTTGTGGAAATTAAAACCGGCGATGCGGGTTGGCTTTCGGTTGGCCGGCAGCAGCTGGTTTACGACAATCAGCGTATTCTTGGCGCACGAAACTGGAACCAGAACGGAATTGCTTATGATGCTGTTGTGTATAAATGGCATCCGCAAAACTGGGATGTCCATTTTGGAGGCAGTTGGAACTCCACGGGCGAAAACTCCTCCGATAATTATTATGATCCTGCGCGTATCAAGGCGCTCAGCTATGTCTGGGCCAAACACAGCCTGGCCGAAAACTGGGACCTGTCATTATCACATGTGGCTTCGGGGGCAACCAGGTCGGAAACAGAGAACAAGCTTTATTTTCGGCAGACGACCGGTTTGTATTCCACGTATAAAAACGGCGACCTGAACTTGTGGGGGAATGTGTATTATCAGTTCGGAAAAAGTCAGGTCGGGGAAAAAGTGAACACCGTATTGGTTGATGCCGAAGCCAGTTACAAACTGGGTAAATTAACGCCTGGTATTGGACTAAGTTACCTTTCGGGCAATCGTAAAACAGGAGCAGAACAAGGCACAGATCATTTGTTTAACATCCTGTACGGGGCGCGCCACCGGTTTTTCGGAGGGATGGACTATTTCCGTAGCTTCGATTCGCATACCAAACAAGGAGGTCTGGCCGATTACTACTTATTTCTGGACTATAAATTATCGAAAAAGACCAGCCTGAAAAATACCGGGCATTATTTCTGTCTGGCACAAACCAACCCCACAACTTCTGATCGCAAAAAACTGGGTTACGAAAACGATTTAACACTGAAACACAAGTTTGCCGGCTGGGGAGAATTGGAAAGCGGTTATTTCTTCTATCTGCCCACGGGCTCGCTAAAAACCATACAGGGAGTTGACAACGACAAATTTTCGCAGTTCATCTACCTGCAACTAACGGTTACTCCCTTGCTTTTCATAAGCGAACGAAACCAATTGTAATTACTAAAAAAAATCAATCATATGAAGACGGGAAGTTTATCATTGTTACTGGCATTGGCCATCATCTTTTCAGCTTGCTCCACGGGCGGAAAGAAAGCACAAACCATTAGTCTTTCGGGGGCATTTGCGCTGTACCCGCTGGTAATCAAATGGACTGAAGAATACCAAAAGGAAAATCCGGCTATCCGCTTTAATGTTTCGGCGGGCGGGGCAGGTAAAGGAATGGCCGACGCTCTGTCGGGTACGGTTGACCTGGGGATGTTCTCCCGTGAAATTTCACAGGAAGAAATAAATAAAGGTGTTTGGTGGGTTGCCGTGACTAAAGACGCGGTGATCCCTACCATGAACGCGAACAGCCCCGTACTGGAAGCAGTTCAGCAACGCGGGCTTACCCGTGATGAGTTCCGTAAAATTTTCATCACCGGTGAAGTTACTAACTGGAGCCAGTTGCCCGGTATTGAAACCGATCTGGCTATCAATGTGTTTACCCGTTCGGATGCCTGCGGTGCCGCCGAAACCTGGGCCGCTTACCTGGGTGCAAACCAGGAAAACCTTCAGGGAATTGGTATTTTTGGCGACCCCGGCCTGGCCGATGCCGTAGTAAAAGACGGAAAGGGGGTAGGTTTTAATAACACAATCTACCTGTACGACCTGAGAACAGGAGGGAAAAATCAGGGCATCGAAGTCATCCCGATCGATGTAAATGAAAACGGTGTCATCGATGCCGATGAGGCATTCTATGACAAATTTGACCAGGTACTGGCAGCCATTGCCGGGGGGAAATATCCTTCGCCGCCGGCACGGGAACTTTACCTGGTTTCGAAAGGTAAACCGGAGAACCAGGTTACCATTGATTTTTTGAACTGGGTGGTGACCAAAGGGCAGGCGTTTATTCCCGAATCGGGTTATGTGCCGCTGTCCAGGTCAATCCTGGATGAGCAGATTTCAAAACTCAATCATTAAACCGGTGTTTTCATGAATCGAAACAGGAGACTGACAGATTTGATTGTCAACATCTGGATGCGGGGTGGGCTGTATTTATTACTGGCCATCCCTGTTCTTATTACAGCCGGCTTGTATTGGAAAGCGGCTCCCTTGTTGGGCAGTCATTCGCTGACCGGCTTGATTTTTTCGGGTAAATGGTTCCCGATGAAAGGCGAGTTCGGGTTTATGCCTTTTATTTACAGTTCGGTTTATGTTACCGTGCTGTCGTTTATACTGTCGGCCCCCTTGTGCCTGTTTGCCGCCGTGTACCTGACCCAATTCGGGAAAAGGCGTTTGCTGAACATCATGCTCCCGGTGATTGATATTCTGGGAGGCATCCCGTCGGTTGTTTACGGGGTGTGGGGCGTACTGGTGATTGTCCCGGCTGTTTCGGCTTACGTAGCTCCGTTTTTTGGCGCTGCCAGTTCCGGGTACAGCCTGCTGGCCGGAGGTATTGTGCTGGCGGTCATGTGTATTCCGTATATGCTGAACATGCTCATCGAAGTGTTTCATACCATTCCGGTAGGGATGAAAGAAGCCTCGTTGTCGCTGGGGGCCACGCATTGGGAAATGGTAAAACATGTGATCATCAGGAAAGGTTTTCCGGGCATTATTTCCGCCTTTGGCCTGGGTATTGCCAAAGCATTTGGCGAAACCATCGCGGTGTTGATGGTAGTCGGCAATACGTTCGGCGCTTCTCTTTCCCCTTTCAGCCCGGGCTATCCGTTACCGGCCTTAATTGCCAACAATTACGGCGAAATGATGTCGATCCCCGATTACGATTCGGCGCTGATGTTTGCGGCCCTGCTGTTGTTTGTGATTATCCTGATCATTAACCTGTTTTTCAGGTATTTTATTCATAAAACAGAGAAGTCATGAGAAAGTGGAGATTGATAGAAGAATGGATATTTAAGGCGGTTTCCTTTCTGGCGGCCTACTCCGTTATTTTTATCCTGTTGTTCCTCCTGTTTGTTGTTTTCAATAAAGGAGTTGGCGCCCTGTCGTGGGATACAATCACCAAACTGCCCAGGGGAGGATATTACTTTGGAGGCGAAGGAGGAATTTTGAATGCCATCGTCGGCTCGTTTTACCTTTCGGTTGGCGCTACGGCGATGGCTGTTTTTATTGGCTTACCGGCGGCCTTATTTATCAATGTGCAACTGATCAGGTTCAAGCGGACACAAAACACCATTCGCTATTTACTCGACGCGCTCTGGGGCATCCCTTCCATTGTTTACGGGGCTTTTGGTTTTGCCGTGATGTTGTTTTTCGGGCTGAATGCCTCGCTGCTGGCCGGCACCATTACGGTGGCTTTGCTCATCACTCCGATTCTGGTGCGGGCTTTCGACGAAGTGCTGAAAACCATTCCGGTCGAGCTGCAGGAGGCATCCTTCTCGCTGGGCTCAACCCGCACCGAAACTGCTATGAAAGTGTTGTTCAAACAAGGCTTTGCCGGATTTATTACGGCCCTGTTGCTGGCTTTTGGCCGCGGGATTGGCGATGCCGCCTCGGTCCTTTTTACTGCAGGTTACACCGACAATATCCCGGTAACACTGGACGAACCGGTAGCAACCTTGCCCCTGGCTATCTTCTTTCAGCTTGGTTCACCCATCGAGGAAGTCCGTCAACGGGCCTACGCGGCTGCGGTAGTCCTGACTTTTTTTATTTTGGTGATCAGTGTTTCGGCACGATTGCTATCCAAACGGTATTCAAAAAATATAATAAAATAGCGTAATGATGTTTACAGAACAGGTATCCGATTATACAGAAACCAATATCGCTAAAACAAAATCAGACATGGGAAAAACGGGGACTGAAAAACCAATTATTGAAATCAAAGGGTTAAATGTAAAAACCAGGCAAGGCGAAATCCTGAAAAACATCTATCTGGATATTCCCCGGAATAAGATTGTTGTTTTGCTCGGGCCTTCGGGTTGCGGAAAAACTACCCTGCTTAAAAGCCTGAACCGGCTGACCGACCTTCACAAGGAACTGGAGGTTAGCGGCGAGGTGTTCATCGACGGGAAGGATATTCTGAAAGCCAGCCAGGACCTTCCGGTGATGAGACAAAAGATGGGTTTGTTGTCCCAGCGGCCATTCCCTCTACCGGTTTCCATCTATAAAAATGTGGCATACGGATTAAAGCTGAAAGGCATCCGCGACAAGAAACTGATTGCTCATGCCGTGGAAGCCAACCTGAAACGGGTGGGTTTGTGGGAAGAGGTAAAAGACCGGCTAAACAGCCCGGCCACCAGCCTCTCAATCGGGCAGCAACAACGCTTGTGCCTGGCCCGCGGCCTGGCCGTTAAGCCAACAATTATCCTGGCCGACGAGCCTACATCGGCGCTTGACCCGATCTCGACCAGAACCATTGAGAACCTTTTTAAAGAACTCAAAAAACATTACACGATTATTCTGGTTACCCATGTGCTTCGCCAGGCTGTCCGTTTAGCCGACCACGTTGTATTTATGTATTATGGCGATATTATCGAACAAGGTCATCCGGATGATATTCTGAAAAACCCGAAAACAGATATCCTGAAGAGGTATCTGACGGATGGAAACTAAAAAAACAGTTACATTTGGTTATCCGTTTAAACTGTTTGCGCGTACATCCGGAGAAATTATGGAAGATTTTAAAACACACATCGTGATCGCCGATACCCAGTTTCTGGTGGTTGAGGCCTTAAAAACCGTGTTGGGCGAAGATGAACGTCTGGCGATTTCGGGAGTGGCCCATAACCGGTACGAATTGAATAAGTTGTTCGAGAAAGTGGTGGCCGACCTGTTGATTACCGATACAAACCTGTTCGGTTATTCCGGCATCGACGAACTCAGGTCCATCAAACATTTCAACCCCGGATTGAATATCCTGGTTCTTACCAATCACCTGACCAAAGATGAATTCCAGACGCTTACCCGTGTTGGGGTGAACAACATCATTTATAAAACAGCCGGGCGCGAAGAGATTTTAACGGCTGTAGAGTTCTCGGTCAGGGGTAAAAAATTCTACGGCAGCGAAATCCTCGATATGATTACGGCCGAAAAGGAAAACCGGCAGGAACCGGAGGCGCCTGTTCACTTAACGCAATCGGAGTTGGACATTGTACGCCTGATTGCTACCGGCTTGACCACCAAAGAAATTGCTTCGCAAAAATCAATCAGTATTCATACCGCCAATACCCACCGGAAAAATATTTTCAGAAAACTGAACGTGAACAATGTTTCTGAATTAATCATGTACGCCATCAAAGCGGGTTGGATCGACTCCATCGAATATTACATCTAAGTTTTTTGCGGGATCTTATCGCCTAAACAGGGTAGACGATATACCTAAAACATGGTATTTACATAGACGAAAGTTCTGTGCAATTTTGTAAGATGAAAATCAATATCGTGTCAGGTCAATCGTAAATTAAGAAAACAGATATATGGCAAAGATTGCAAAAACATTAACCGATTTAATTGGAAAAACGCCCTTGCTGGAGTTGTCCAATTTTAATGCAGAACATCAGCTCGAATCGCAGTTGATTGCAAAACTTGAATCATTTAATCCCGGCGGAAGCGTGAAAGACCGTATTGGTTACGCGATGATTGCCGATGCCGAAGAACGGGGAATCCTGAAACAAGGCTCGGTTATTATTGAGCCCACCAGCGGGAATACCGGTATTGCGCTGGCATTTGTAGCCGCGGCCAAAGGCTATCGGCTGATCCTGACCATGCCCGAAACCATGAGCCTGGAGCGCCGGAGTTTACTCAAAGCGCTGGGCGCCGAACTGGTGCTTACCCCGGGCAAAGAGGGGATGAAAGGAGCCATCGCCAAAGCGGTGGAGATTTCCGGATTGACCCCGAATTCGTTTATCCCGCAGCAATTTAAAAACCTGGCCAACCCCGAAATTCACCGCCGTACCACGGCGATCGAAATCTGGGACGATACGGATGGCGAGGTCGATATTTTTGTTTCGGGAATCGGTACCGGAGGCACCATTACAGGGGTGGGCGAAGTGCTGAAACAACGAAAACCATCGGTGCAGGTCGTTGCCGTTGAACCGGTTGATTCGCCTGTCCTTTCGGGCGGAAGCCCGGGGCCGCACAAAATACAGGGTATTGGGGCCGGTTTTGTGCCCGATGTGTTGAACACCGCCCTGTTTGATGAGGTTATCACGGTATCGAATGAAGATGCGTTTAAAACAAGCCGCCAGTTAGCCCGTTCCGAAGGTTTGCTGGTGGGGATTTCTTCCGGCGCCGCGGCCTGGGCAGCCTTGCAGGTTGCCAAACGCCCGGAGAATAAAGGCAAAAAAATCGTGGTTGTACTTCCCGATACCGGCGAACGATACCTGTCGACTGTTCTTTACCAGGTTGAAGAAGCAACGGCAGAAGCAAGTCATTAATTCAAAGCGTATAGATAGTTTGGTGATTTGAAATACAATTTGAACAATTTGATCCCGGCAGGCAATTGGTTGCTTCCGGGATTTTTTTATGGACTGAGTTTTATTTCGTCTTCGGGTTGCTGAACAGGACAGCCGGAAAACAAGCGGTTTCCTGCGGGCTGACGGGCAGGAAATTTTGCCGGTTGATTTGTTTTTTGACAGATTTAAAATAAAAGTTGTGTTATATTTGATCGGTTTTGTTTTTTACGGGACTTAATGAGAAGAGATTATTCTACCGGTAGCTGTTTTGCGTGGATAAACCGGTAATTTGGTTTAATTAATAACATGAACTTTAAAGCTGTTTCCCATATTCTCATGCGGATCATGGTTATTTCAACCATTTCGCTGTTGGCCTGCGTGCCGGTGGCGATTCTGTACCGCGAACCTGTTTTCCCTTTTATCTATTCGGCAATGACGGCTTCAGCCCTGGCGGGCCTTCTGTTTCTTTTCGGAGGAAAATTACCGGGGCTCGACTCCTTTACCCGGCGCGAAGCTTATTTATCGGTTTCATTTTCCTGGATGGTAATCTCCCTGATCGGGGCCATACCCTATCTTATCAGCGGGGCAATTCCCAACCTGACCGACGCCATTTTTGAGTCGGTTTCCGGCTTCACAACCACCGGTTCTTCGATACTGACAGATATTGAAAACTTGCCAAAATCCGTTTTGTTTTGGCGAAGTACCACTCACTGGATCGGCGGACTGGGCATTATCGTGCTGGTGATTGTGATTATGCCTTCGCTCAATATTGGCGGGTATAACCTGTTTACCCTGGAATCGTCTTTTCAGGAAAAGATTCAGCCAAAAATAAAATCGGTGGGCCGCCGGCTGTTATACATTTACCTGGTGCTATCGTTAAGCGAAACGCTTCTGCTGCTGGCTGGCGGTATGAACCTGTTCGAGAGCGTGTGTCATACCTTCGGAACGGTGGCCACCGGGGGATTTTCGCCAAAGAATACCAGTATTGGGGGTTATTCGCCTTACATTCAGTATGTCGTGATGATTTTTATGATGCTTTCGGGGATGAACTTTGTCATTCATTATTACCTTGTAAAACGGGAATTTAAGAAGATCAGGCAAAACGAAGAACTGAAGTTTTACCTGATGGTCATTCTGCTTTCAGGCTTTATTATTACCGGGATTTTATATTTCCAAACCGACCGGTCATTCGAGCCGGCATTCCGGGAGTCGTTCTTCCAGGTTATTTCCATCATCACCTGCACCGGCTATGCATCGGCCGATTATTTGCTTTGGCCGGCTTTGGGAGGCGTTCTGATTTTCGGGTTGATGTTTTTTGGCGGCAGCACCGGTTCAACTGCAGGTGGAATAAAAATGGCCCGCCACCTGGTTTCAATAAAAAATGCATACCGGAGTTTCCGCATGATGATTTCGCCCAATGCCGTCATTCCATTGAGGATTAACAGCCGGTCGATGAGTACGGATGAAAACAACGGAATCTTAACCTTTATTCTTTGGTATTTTTTTATTTTCGTCATGGGAAGTATGCTGCTGATTTTTTTTGGGAACGACCTGGCCACGGCGGGCAGTTCGGTGGCAACAGCCATGGGAGGCATTGGCCCGGGTTTCGGGACTGTTGGTCCGGCCAGTAACTTTGCCCACCTGTCGGAGGCTTCGAAAGTAACGATGGGATTTTTAATGATTATTGGACGCCTGGAGATTTACACGGTCATCATGTTGTTTACGCCCTGGTTTTGGAAAAACTAACCGGAGTAAACAGCGAATTTGCCTCCGCAAAAAGAGAAGTGTTGATTGGTCATATTTAAAATGAAATAGCATGTTGATACAGGTATTGCTCTTGGTGGTTGGATTTGCCTTGTTGATTAAAGGAGCTGATTGGTTGGTATCGGGCGCTTCGGCGCTGGGAAAGAAATTTAATATTTCCGATCTGGCGATTGGCTTAACGATTGTTGCTTTCGGGACCTCGGCACCCGAGTTGGTAGTGAATGCCATCGCTGCATTCGAAAATAAACCCGAACTGATTTTTGGAAACGTGATTGGCAGCAACAATATTAACCTGTTTGTTATTCTGGGCCTTACCGGGCTGATTACCCCGCTGGTCGTTAAATCGAGTACGGCCTGGCGCGAAATTCCCTTGTCGTTTGGCGCAATTGTGATCCTTTTCCTGCTGGCCAATAACTTGTTCCTGTACGGTTCGCCCTGGCTTTCGCGGATCGACGGGCTGATCCTGATGTTGTTCTTCTTCTTGTTCCTGTTTTATGTGTACCGGCAATTGAAATCGGATAGCATTCAGCCGGAAGATGGCGTAAAAGACCTTACGAACCTGAAGATTGTATTTTTTGTACTGATCGGGATCGCCGGTCTGGTGGGTGGAGGAAAGATGGTGATGAACAGCGCCGTGGCCATTGCCCAAAGCCTGGGGGTCAGCGAGAAGATTATTGGCTTAACCATTGTGGCACTGGGAACTTCGCTGCCTGAATTATCCACCTCGGTAGTGGCTGCCCTGAAAAAGAATGTCGACATTGCCGTGGGCAACATTATTGGCTCCAATATCTTCAATATATTTCTGATCCTGTCGGTCAGCTCGCTCATCCGGCCCATAACGTATAACCAGTCGTTTAATACCGACCTGTATTTATTGGCCGGAGGAACCTTGTTTTTGTATGTGGCTATGTTTACCGGCGGACGAAAAAAACTGGACCGTTGGGAAGCAGCGTTTTTATTAATTGCTTACCTGGTATACACCTGGCTGTTAATCCGGCAGGAGATTCATTAGCCGGATTTTTTAACCATGTTGTTTGTTACGCGGTCAGCTTTTGGACTAAGGCGATCAGGATGTAACTGATGATCATTAATGGTAAAGCATACAGTTGCAGGGTCGCCAACAGGAGCACGCACAATCCGGCAAACAAAAAACGGACCTGATTCCCCTGCCATTTCAGGTGTTTGAATTTCATGGAAAACATCGGGATCTCTGAAATCATCAGGGCCGAAAGTGCCACCATCACCGTTAATAAGTTAAACCGGTTCAGGATGAGTTGGCTGACAAGGGTATTTGTCCCGAGGTCGAGCACTAGGGCCAGCGCGGCATAAAGCAGGGCATTTGCCGGGATGGGAAGTCCCAGAAAGTTTTCACTTTGCCGGGTGTCGAGGTTGAACTTAGCCAGGCGGAATGCGCCCGATACGGGGACAAGTACCACGGAAAACAGGAAAATCCATTGCAATGTATTGGCCTGGATTTCTGCGATTGGCCGGTTCACCTGGAACATGGCCAGTTCGAGCATGGTCATCAGAATGGCGGCAGGCGCCAGCCCGAACGAGATCAGGTCGGCCAGTGAGTCCAGTTGCTTGCCGATTTCGGAATAACTTCCCAGCAAACGGGCTGCCAGTCCATCGAGAAAGTCAAATACAGCGGCGGCTCCGATACAAATAGCGGCCCAACCCAATTGTCCTTCAATTCCTAAAAATACGGCAACACAACCGGCTGCCAGGTTTAATGCCGTAATAAAATTCGGCACCCAATAAAACAGATTTCGTGCGTTATTCATTCGCTTAATTCTCCAATGATCGTTTGTGATCCGGT
This sequence comes from Gaoshiqia sp. US2, assembly GCF_059705485.1. NCBI lineage: Bacteria > Pseudomonadati > Bacteroidota > Bacteroidia > Marinilabiliales > Prolixibacteraceae > Gaoshiqia > Gaoshiqia sp. US2. Next base: position 1,433,745 of record NZ_AP048550.1, read on the forward strand.
AACTTTGTCTCCCAGTTTAACCTTCAGCTTGGTATCGGTGGGCAGGTATAAATCCACCCGCGATCCAAAACGGATAAAACCCATTTCAACCTCCTGGGTTACTTGTTGTCCTTCGTGCAGAAAGTTTAAGATTCGACGGGCCATGGCGCCGGCAACCTGGTTTGCCATGATTTCCCGGCCGTCGGTTAGTTGAATGGCTGTGCAAAACCGTTCGTTTTCATCGGCCGATTTATCTTTAAATGCAGCATAAAACTCACCTTCCTTATGTTTCAGATAAGTCACTTTCCCCGGAACCGGAGCCCAGTTAATGTGAACATTCAGCGGCGACATGAAGATTGATACTTTTAAACAGGTCTTTTTCAGGTATTCTTTTTCTTCACATTCCTCAATGATACAAATTTTACCGTCGGCGGGCGACAACACGAGCTTGTCGTTAAGCGTCACTTTCCTGCTTGGATAACGGAAAAACTGAAGCACCAGCGCTAACATGACCAAAGTGGCCAATAAAAGTAAGGTATGGAATACCTGTATGGAAATGAACAACCAACCGATAAAGTTAAGGGCAACGACCAAAAAGATGGTGTTACGAATAATTTTTTTTCCCGCCGGATGAAATCTCATGATGTAATTTGTTTCGTTGGCGCAAAAATAAGGAAATAAGGATTAAACACGAAGCCGGGACGAATAATGTGGCAATTTAATTTCGAGGATGAATCTAATCAGATGATCCGGATGTAGAGAACCAACACCGGGATGGCAAAAAGCAGCGAGTCGAACCGGTCGAGAATGCCGCCATGCCCGGGAAAAAAGCGGCTGCTGTCTTTCACTCCAAACTGCCGTTTTAACATGGATTCGGACAAGTCGCCAAAGGTTGCGGCAATCACGGTGAGCAACGCAATGATCAACCAGTGGACTATTGCGATTTCAGGGATAAAGCCCGAAATCAGCCAGCCGGCTGCCATCGCCGCCAAAGCGCCGCCAATAGCGCCTTCCCATGACTTTTTAGGAGAAATACGCTCGAATAAACGGTGTTTCCCGAAACTAACGCCAAATAAGTATGCGCCCGAATCGTAAACCCAGATGATCACCAGTAAGGCAACCATCAGCCGGGGTGAATAGCTTCCGTCGCCGGAGAACACCAGAAAGTTGCTCAGGCCCAGGGGGACTGCCGTGTAAAAAAATCCGCAAATCGTCGCCGAAATATTCTGAAGGGATGATTCGTGGGCCTGGTATAATTCAAAGACAAAGGTCAGGAGGAGAACGGGGATCAAGGTCAGGTAAAATATAGGCGAAATCAGTTGCGAGGCGATCAGGAACGAAAGAACAAAAAATAAAATTCCCGATACGAAGCCAATAAATTTATTTGGTTTGAGCGGGCTGTTTTTCAGCAGACCGTAGTATTCAACCAGACAACCGGCAAGAATAAGTAAGAAAAGCCCGGCAAAGGAATATTTATGGAGGAACAAACTTGCAAGGATAACTGTAACGACAACAATGCCGGTCAGGGAGCGGATGATGAGGTTTTTCAATTTCTTAGTTTTTTGAAGATATCAAGAGCCAATTCCTTAAAAGGGTTCGTCGCACAAAAGTACAAATAAATTCCGGGGGCCGTGCATTCCCATCACCAGCGTTTTTTCAATATCGGCGGTCCGGCTGGGGCCGGTAATGTTTGTGATCATCGACGGAAGATCATTCCTGTATTTCTCCTGCAACTGTTCGAGCGCGTTGTCCAGGTACTTGACCAGTTGTTTTTGATGGGCAATCACGATATGTGTTTCAGGGAAAACGTGTAACCTTCGTCCTGAATAACCGGCAGAACTGACCAAAACCGAACCCAGGTGCGCCACTAAAAACTCGCAGGGGGTAATTCCAACCTGCACGTTTTCGAATTCTTCTGTGGCATCCTGGTAAGCCAGTTTCCCATGTAAAGCTTGTTTCAGTGTCGGGTCGAGGCAGAAAACAGCATCACGGTTTTCCTGTTTGACCAGGGCTTCAACCTGCGAAACGGCTTCGTTCAGGTCTTTGGTTCGGACAACCTTTCCGCCAACCAGTTCCAGGTTTTCCTGAAACCAGTCGGCCAGGCTTTTATCCGTATCCAGGTAAATCGGCGATTCAAAATCAGGCCTGGCCGGTTGATCTGTTTTTCGTTGATCTCCGGCTTTTTTCAGCCTGTTCAGTATGTTTTCCCGCGATGACATAGGTGTTTTATTCGATTTCTTTTGGTTCGGTGACTTCGGTTTTTTGTGTATCGCCGCTTCCGTTGTCGCCCAATTGTTCTTCTTTGGCCCAGGGGCGTTTCCCAAAGATCTCTTCCAGGTCTTCGCCAAAAATAACTTCTTTTTCAAGTAGTTTTTCCGCCAGCCGTTGATGTCCTTCCCGGTGGTCTCTCAAAACCTGAAGTGCTCGGTCGTATTGTCTGTCAATCAATTCTTTTGCTTCGGCGTCAATTAACTCAGCCGTCTTTTCGCTGTAGGGTTTGGTAAAGCCAAAATCGCTTTGCCCGGTCGAGTCGTAAAAACTCACATTGCCTACTTTATCGCTCATACCAAAAATACTGATCATGGCATAGGCTTGTTTGGTTACCTTTTCGAGGTCGTTTTGGGCGCCCGATGAAATGCTTTCAAAGACCAGTTGTTCTGCAGCGCGACCGCCAAGGGCCGAGCACATCTCGTCCAGGAGCTGCTCTTTGGTGGTCAGCGACCGTTCTTCGGGCAGATACCAGGCAGCCCCCAGCGCTTTTCCGCGGGGTACAATGGTTACTTTTACCAGCGGGTGGGCATGTTCGAGCAGCCAGCTGATGGTGGCATGTCCGGCTTCGTGGTATGCAATCCGTCGTTTTTCGTCTTTCGAAATGATTTTATTTTTCTTCTCAAGTCCGCCGATGATCCGGTCAACGGCATCCAGAAAATCCTGTTTGGTGACATGCTCGCGGCTTCTGCGGGCCGCAATCAGAGCGGCCTCGTTACAAACATTGGCAATGTCGGCCCCGGAGAAGCCCGGCGTTTGTTTGGCCAGAAAATTAACCTCCACTTCGCTTGCCAGTTTGATGGGGCGAAGATGTACCTGGAAGATTTCGCGGCGTTCGTTCAGGTCGGGCAGTTCCACATGGATTTGCCGGTCGAAACGTCCGGCGCGCATCAGTGCCCGGTCGAGGATATCGGCCCGGTTGGTGGCAGCCAGGATGATGACCCCGGAATTTGTATCGAACCCGTCCATTTCGGTTAACAGCTGGTTGAGTGTATTTTCACGTTCGTCGTTTGACCCCATATTCGGGTTTTTGCCACGGGCGCGGCCAATCGCATCAATTTCATCGATAAAGACAATACAGGGCGCTTTTTCTTTGGCTTGTTTAAACAGGTCGCGTACGCGCGAAGCTCCCACGCCGACAAACATTTCCACGAAGTCGGAGCCCGACATGGAGAAAAACGGGACATTGGCTTCGCCGGCAACTGCCTTGGCAAGCAGGGTTTTACCTGTTCCCGGAGGGCCAACCAACAAGGCTCCTTTCGGAATTTTACCGCCCAACTTGGTGTACTTGGCCGGGTTTTTCAAAAATTCAACAATTTCTTCGACTTCCTGCTTGGCTTCGGCCAATCCGGCGACATCTTTAAAAGTGGTATTCACTCTGGAGTCTTTGTCGAATACCTTTGCCTGCGATTTGCCCACGCTGAAAATATTCCCCGCGCCGCCTGCGCCGCCGCCGCCTTTGCTCATCCGGCGAAAGATCCACCACCAAATCCCGATAATCAGCAGGAAAGGCAGGATCCATCCGATCACTTCACTAAAATAATTGTGGACGGTTTTATATTCAACGGTAATGCGGTCGGTATCCTTAAAGTCTTCCTGGGCCGAACGCAGGTTATCTTCAAACGTTTCGACCGACCCGATGGTGAAAAAGTAGTGCGGCCCGAATTTGGACGGAGTATTGAACCCCTGGTTCAGCTTGTCGGCGTAATCGGGATAGCTGTCATCTTTCAGATAAATTTGAGCTTCTTCCCGGTTAATCACCACGATTTTGGCAATATCGTGGTTTTTGAGCATCGTATTTTTTACTTCCTGCCAGTTTGTCTCAACGGGTCCGCCTCCAAAGCTGAAATACCGAATTGCCAGGAAAACGATGATCACGATCCCGTAAATCCAGTATGGATTAAATTTTGGCGGTTTATTTCCGGGTTTAAAGTTCCCCATATTTGGTCGTTGATTAGTATGATTTGTTTTTTTTGCCATCTATTTCAAGTTTTCGATATTAATTTCTTCAACTGCTGCGTCGGCCCAAAGGGTTTCGAGGTCGTAAAAACTTCGTGCTTCGCGCTGGAACACATGAACCATGACATCTGCATAGTCAAGTAAAATCCAGATCGCGTTTTTGTATCCGTCTTTGTGCCAGGCTTTTTCTCCGGTCATTTCGGCAACGGTGTCTTCAACCGATTGTGCAATGGCATCCACGTGTGTATTGGAATTTCCATGACAAATGATGAAATAATTGCATTCGGAGTGGTTTATCTTTGTTAAATCAATTTTGACGATATCTAATCCTTTTTTTCGATCAATGCCTTCGATAATGGCATTCACTAACTCTTCCGCATCCTTCTCTTTTTGTGTTTTACTCATAAAATCTATTTAGAAATACAAAGATAAATTTTTTCATTTATTTTGGTGTTCAAAACTATCACGGGTAATAACCTGAGGATTAAAAAAATAGTTTAGTCTGGATTGTTAAAAAACTTAAATAGTTATGTCTCCCGAAATCGGTCATACCATTGTGCGTATTGAAAGTACCCCAAGTACCAATAACTATGCCACCAGTCAAGTGCGTGATAATGAAGTGGAAGCAGGTACTGTCTTTTTGGCATACCGCCAAACAGCCGGTCGCGGGCAACTGTCGAATGTTTGGGAAAGCGAGGCCGGGAAGAACCTGACTTTTTCTGTTTTTCTTCGTCCCGGCTTCCTGGATATCCGCCGGCAATTTATGCTGGCCAAGGTGGTGTGCCTTGGTCTGGAGGCTTTTTTGAGTGAATTTACCGGCCAGGTGACGATTAAATGGCCGAATGATATTTATGCCGGCGACCGGAAAATTTGCGGGGTTCTGATCGAGAATGCGATCATGCACGGGCAGATCAGTCAGTCCATTGTAGGGATTGGGGTAAATATCAATCAAACCCGATTCCTGACGGATGCACCCAACCCGGTTTCGTTGAAAATGCTGACCGGACAGACTTATGACACGGATGAACTGCTTACCGGCTTGCTACAGAAGATCAGCTGCTTCTACCGGAAACTGGAGAATGGCTGTTACCGGGAGTTGGATGAGGCCTTTCTTCAAAAGCTTTACCGGCTGAATGAATGGCACACATACCGGGACGAGACGCATGAGTATACCGGGAGAATTATTGGACTTAATGAAATCGGCCAGTTAAAAATTGAAGAAAAAGGCGGCCTGGTGCGCGAGTATCACTTTAAGGAAGTGGCGTATCTGTAAGTTCGGATTCAGGCTTTGATTTTGTACATTTAAAACCGAAACATTTAATCATTATATGAAAGCGCTGGTTCTTAAAGCATATCATTGTTTTGAATTTAAGGAAGTTGAAAAGCCGGTTATTGCCGGCGACGAGGTGTTGTTGAGGGTGAAAGCAGCCGGCATTTGCGGCAGCGACGTGCATGGCATGGATGGCAGCACAGGCCGGCGGATTCCTCCGGTAATCATGGGGCACGAGGCGTCGGGCCAGATCGTCGAAGCAGGGAAAAACGTCTCCGGCTGGTCGGTTGGCGACAGGGTTACCTTTGATTCGACCATTTACCGGCTGGATGACTGGTACACGCGGAAAGGTTTGTACAACTTGAGCGACAACCGGGTGGTTCTGGGCGTTTCGTGTGCCGATTATCGCAGGCACGGCGCTTTTGCCGAGTTTGTTGCGGTGCCGCAACATATTCTGTACCGCTTACCCGATGAGGTGACCTACACACAGGCCGCTATGGTGGAACCGGTTGCCGTGGCCATGCACGCCCTGTCGCTGGCAAAGCCCGAGCTAAACGACACCGTGGTGGTTGTAGGCGCAGGGATGATCGGATTATTTCTGATCCAGTTGCTGAAAGTGGCCGGTTGCGGAAAAATCATCGCTGTAGATCTGGATGACGATAAGCTGAGACTGGCGGCTCAACTGGGAGCAACACACTGTTTTAACAGCAGGCAGGTGAATGTACCTGCTGAATTACTGGACCTGACAAACGGACGCGGAGCCGATCAGGCCTTTGAGGCCGTGGGAATCGCGCCGACGGTGCAACTGGCCCTGGCAAGTGTCAGGAAAGGCGGAACGGTTACTTTGCTGGGAAATCTGACTCCGGACATTGAATTCCCGCTTCAGACCGTGGTGACCCGGCAATTGAAAGTGCAGGGCAGCTGCGCCATTTGCGGCGAATATCCGGTAGCGCTCGATTTAATTGCCGCCGGAAAAGTGAATGTGGATGCCTTGGTCAGCGCCGAAGCGCCGCTGAGCGAGGGGGCAGACTGGTTTAAACGTCTGTATGAGAAAGAAAAAGGACTTGTTAAAGTGATACTGAAACCTTGATTGACAGAATACCCTAATTGAAGTTAACTGATGACTAAAATACGAACCGCCATTATCGGCCCGGGCAAGGTAGCCCATTTACACGCCGTAAACCTGGTAAAATCGCCGAATGCCGATTTGGTTGCTGTTTGCGGAAGAAACCTTTCCAAGGCGCAGGCCTTTGCCGGTGTTTACAACATCAGGGCCTACGACGATCTGGAAACGATGATCCGAGAGGAAAAAGCAGAGGTTTTGATCGTTTGTACGCCGCATCCGTATCATCGCGATCCGGTGGTGAAAGCCGCAGAGATGGGCGTGCATTGCCTGATTGAAAAACCAATGGCCAGCTCCCTGCAGGATTGTGATGCCATGCTGGAGGCAGCGGAACAACACCGGGTAAGCCTGGGTGTAATCAGCCAAAGGCGTTTTTATGAGCCGGTAAGACGCATGAAAAAAGCCATCGATGAAGGCAAAATAGGCACCCCTGCCCTGGGAAGCATCCTCCTCCTGGGTTGGCGCGATGAGGCTTATTACAACAGCGATCCCTGGCGCGGTAAATGGGACACCGAAGGCGGAGGCGTGCTGGTGAATCAGGCGCCTCACCAACTCGACCTGTTTCAGTGGCTGATGGGCCCGGTTGAGCAGGTTTATGCGGTTACCCGGAATCTCAATCACCCTTATATTGAAGTGGAAGATACCGCGCTTGCAGTCGTTCAGTTTAAAGGAGGCGCAGTTGGCAGCATCCTGTTAAGTAATTCGCAAAAACCCGGCATTTACGGAAAAATTCATATCCACGGGAGCAACGGGGCTTCGGTTGGCGCACAAACCGAAGGCGGAGCGATGTTTATCGCGGGGCAATCGTCGGTGCTGGAACCTCCGGTAAATGATCTTTGGACGGTCGCCGGAGAAGAAAATTTACTTGAACAATGGAAGCAGGAAGACCGTGATTTTTTTAACCGGATTGATGCGGCAGCATATTACATCGGCTTGCAGATTGAAGATTTTCTGGACGCGGTGAAAACGAAACGCCAGCCCCTGGTAACCGGCGAAGAAGGACGGAAAACCGTTGAGCTGTTTACCGCCATTTACCGCTCTAACCGCGACCAGGCGCCGGTCAGGTTTCCGCTTTCGCGCGAATCGGGGCCAGATTTTGACGGGCGGATGAAACGAGAATAACAGGAGGAACTTTCTAACGAGCTAAACCAACCAACATGAACGAAATCTTATTAATTGCCGGAATCGTTTTTGCTATACTGCTTTTGTTATTTCTTGTATTGAAGCTGAAAATCCACGCATTCATTTCGTTATTGATTGTCAGCATTGCTGTCGGGCTTATGGCCGGGATGGACTTCAACCTGATTATTCAGAGTATGAAAGACGGGATGGGCAATACCCTGGGTTTCGTTGCCACGGTTGTTGGCTTGGGCGCAATTTTCGGACAGATGCTGGAGTCATCGGGCGGAGCAGAGGCCATTGCTCAAAATTTGATCAAACATTTTGGCGATAAGAGGGCCTCGTGGGCCCTGGTACTTACCGGCTTCATTGTCGCCATCCCGGTGTTTCTGGATGTGGGCTTCATCATTCTTATTCCCATTGTTTACGAGTTGACAAAACAATCGAAACGATCAATTTTGTATTATGCCATTCCGCTTTTAGCCGGTCTGGCAGTCACCCATGCCTTTATCCCCCCAACACCGGGGCCGGTTGCTGTGGCCGAAATTCTGGATGCTCAATTGGGCTGGATTATCATCATGGGATTTGTTATTGGTTTACCGACAGCCATTATTGCCGGTCCGGTTTTCGGGAAATACATCAGCAAAAGGATTCACGTAGCGGTTCCGGACTATTTTTCGGAAAAAGAACCGGCGACCCGGCAAAAAAACTTGCCTTCATTTCGAACCATCATATTGATCATTGCCTTGCCCTTACTCCTGATTGTCGCCAATTCAGTGGCCGAAGTGCTCTTCAGTAAAGGGATTCTGCAAAACCGGACGGTTTATCAGACCATCGGTTTACTGGGGCACCCGTTTACAGCGCTGATTATTTCAACCTTACTGGCCATGTACGTTCTCGGCATCAAGCGCGGCTTTAACAAAGACCAACTGATGAAACTTTCCAATAAAGCGCTTGGACCGGCCGGTCTGATTATTCTGGTGACCGGAGCAGGAGGCGTATTTAAGCAAATTCTGATCGACAGCGGAGTGGGGGCCATGTTAGCTGAAAAGCTGGCCGGTTCGGCCATGCCGCCGCTGGTGCTGGCTTACCTGATTGCCGCGCTTGTGCGGATTATACAGGGATCGGCAACGGTTTCCATGATTACAGCTGCCGGGATGATGGCCCCCATGATCGGTCTGTTCGATCTCAGCCAAATTGATAAGGCGCTGATTGTGATTGCGATTGCTGCCGGCTCAACCATCCTTTCACACGTAAACGACAGCGGTTTTTGGCTGGTTGGAAAATACCTCGGCATGAATGAAAAAGAAACCTTACGATCCTGGACGATCATGGAAACCCTGATTTCTGTTGTAGGCTTTCTGATGGTTCTGCTGATGAGTTTCCTGCTGCGGGGGGCCTGATTCTGCTGTTCCCAAAGATGAGGAATAAAGAACAAGTATAATTTTATCAGTTAAAGTTACGTTTCTTTATTGCGCGTATCTATTGAAATCATAACTTTACAGTACACTAATTTTTTTGTCATGAAGAAGTTTTCGTATCGGTTATTATTGGTTTTTCTCGCACTGCCCCTGGCATATTCCTGCAAGGATGATGATAATGATATCGAAGAAGAACCCATCCCGGCGGAGGTGCTTGTACGCAATACCTGGATCAAAGAAAACATGGAGGATCTTTATTTCTGGAATAATAAAATTCCGAATATTGATGAGAAGAAAGAGGCCGATTCGGAGGAATACTTCTATAAACTGGTGTATGATGCAGAAGACGATTGGTCGTGGATTACGGATGATTACCCTTCTCTGGCGGCCGAATACAGCGGCGTTCCGGTCACGATGGGCTATGCCCCGGCTTTTTCCCTGCTTCAGGATAATACCAGTGTTGTGATCGTTGTGAAGTATGTTTACCCGGGATCGGATGCTGCCGGTGCCGGATTGAAACGGGGCGACCTGATTATTTCAATCAACAATACCAATCTGAATATCAGTAACTATTACAGCTTGTACTCGGGCAAGAGCTACTCGGTACAACTTGGCGCGATAAGTAATGGTATCATCAGCCCAACGGGAACCTCGTTGAGTATGACAGCCCGTGTTACCACGACAAACCCTTCCATTCATCATGAAGTGATCACGGTAAACAGTCACAAAATAGGTTATTTAGCTTATGTGGAGTTTGTTTCAGGTGATCAGAATATGTTTCTAAACTCGCTGGATAATATTTTCACCGAGTTTAATACAAGCGGGATTACCGACCTGGTGGTGGATTTACGGTATAACCCCGGGGGAGAAATTGATGCCGCGGCTTACCTGGCGTCTGCTATTGCCCCTGCCAGCGTGGTGGCTGCCAAAGACGTGCTGGTCAATATGAGATATAATAATGATTTGCAGGCTTATCTCGAATATTACAGTACAAAATATGCTCATTATTTAGCCTACCGGTTTACCGAGGTCGGGGCCAATGCAAACCTGCAACGGGTTTATTTTCTGGCAACCGATCGCACCGCATCGGCCAGCGAATTACTGATGACCGGTTTGGAGCCTTATATGGAGGTGATTCATATTGGTGAAGCGACCTACGGAAAATATGCCGGCGCATGGGTGATGGCGGACGACGATGAACAGTGGGCGATGATCCCCATCGTGATGAAATATGCCAATAAAAACGGCTATACCGACTTTGTAAACGGCTTACAGCCGGATTATGCCATGGAAGACTTCCTTGTCGGGGCTGTTCCCTTTGGCGATCCGTCAGACCCGATGCTGGCCAAAGCCATTCAACTGATCACGGGCGAAACGGCGGTTGCCTCGGTGAAGTCGGCAAAAATGGAGATGCCGCTGCAACCAATCTTTCCGAAAGAAGAACTGCTGAAACAAAACCTGATTGTTCCCCGCATCGGGTTCGAAAAGTAAAATTCCGTTTTCAGGCAATCAGATCAATTCTTCCGGGTTGATATCGGTCATATCAATCAGGTTGTTCATAATGGCATACATGGTGAGGCCGGAGATTGATTTGATGTTGAGTTTTTCGGTAATATTTTTCCGGTGCGAAATGACCGTATGGATACTGATATTCAGTCGGTCGGCAATTTCTTTATTGGAAAAACCCAGCGCGATATGCCTGATCACATCCTTTTCGCGGATCGTCAAATCGCCGTTTTCGGGCGGACTGATTTTTTGTTTACTGGCTGATTTTCGGATCACCTGGATTAGTTTCTGAATCTGCAGGGCCGATGAAAGTTCGTTTAACTCATATTCGTGTTGTAAATCAGGCTGATTGGTTTTCCCGGTAAAACCGACGAGAAAGACCTGGTTGTGTTTCCGGAGTTTTTCTTCCACCTCCGCCGGAATCTTCTGTCCGGTTTCGTGGATGACAATGATGAGGTTATTACTGATCGCTAAAAACGAAGACAGATCATGCACCGAGCCCAATTGGGTAATCTCCATGTTAAAATATTCCTGAAGGATCAAGGCCAGGCCTTTCCGGATTATTTCAGAGGGATGAATAATAAATACGTTCTCTTCCATGCTTTAGCGATATGACTCATCTTTTAGTTCTTCTTCAAGCTTGATCACCTGCACGATCAAAATGTTGTCCTCGATCCGGGCGTGGTCGTACAAATCTTTTTCGAACTGGAATAAGGCAAATAAAAACTCATTCATGTCGTTGGAATTGTATCCGGGTTCCAGGTATTTGATAACCAGATTTTTCAGGTCGCTCAGCTTTTCCTCCACATTGGTGTGTTGTTCTTCATAGTCGTGAATGGAGGTATGATTGTCTTTCAACTTTCTGTTCCCGAACAAATCGATGATATACGGAAAAACCTTTTCATCCTCAAGCTGAAGGTGGGCGAGCAACTCGGTTTTGTATTTCTGGTAAAACGAGCTGATCATTTTCAGGCTCGAACAGTTTTTTTTGCAACTGAGTAATACCTGATTCAGAAGTCGTTCGATTTTTGGCAACACATAACTGATGTAATATGCATGAGTATTCTTCAGGTAATCAATGATTAAAACAGGCGGGAACGACAGCAGTTCGCTTTCAGGGAAGTAATTCTCGTCGTTGTAAGTGTTTACTATGGCCAGAAAAAAATCGGTATTAATTTCCTGGTTATGACATACTTCGGCTATTGTTTTTTCCTTGAAGCCCAACCGGATGCCGAACCGGTTTATAACCGGAAGCAAGTTGTAGTTGCCGGCAACCAGCGAACTCATTTTATCGTCTCTTTTAAAAATCTTCATGGTTGTTTTTCAGTTTGATTTTTCATGCGCCACCTGCGGCGCTGAAACGGATGATTAACCTTTTTAATAACAGTTAAACTGCTTATTGGTTGAATAACCCCTGACATGACGGATTCTTTTTCGGGCATATAGCCGCCGGTAAATGCCTTTATCTTTTTATCATTCAGGATAAGGCTAAATTAAGATAATCAGTTTGTCGGTTTGCGGCGTAAGGTACCCAAAGGCGACAGCCTGAATCTGATGCCTGGTCAGCAATTGCTCTACCTGGTTAACCGCGCCGGGATCAACCGCGATCAGGAGGCCGCCGCTGGTCTGCGGGTCGCAAAGAATTAATTTTTCGTGTTCGCTGCGCAGTTGAATGTGGTGTCCGTAACTGTCCCAGTTGCGGTGGGTGCCGCCGGGGATGCAGTTTTGCGCGATATAGTCGTCCAGTTCCGGGAAACGCGGGATCTTGTCAAACTCAATCAAAGCCGAAAGTTTGCTCCCTTCACACATCTCGGTTAAGTGCCCCAGTAAACCAAAGCCGGTAACATCGGTCATGGCTTTAATACCGTTTATTTCGGCCAGTTCTTCTCCGATGCGGTTTAGCTCCGACATCGAGTTGGGCGCAATGCAGGCATGTTCGGGTTTCAGTTTTCCTTGCTTTTGGGCTGTTGTGAAGATGCCTACGCCAAGCGGTTTGGTCAGGTAAAGTTTACAACCTGCCGTGGCTGTGTTGTTTTGTTTCAGGTTTTTGAGCGACACCTGCCCGGTAACAGCCAAGCCGAAAATAGGCTCGGGACTGTCGATGCTGTGTCCTCCGGCCAGGCAAATTCCGGCCTCTTTGCAGGCCTGCCGTCCGCCGTCCATCACTTGCTGCGCTATTTCGGGAGCCAGCTTGTTAACCGGCCATCCCAGAATGGCAATGGCCAGCAGGGGTTTTCCGCCCATGGCGTAGACATCGCTTATCGCGTTGGTGGCCGCAATTTTTCCAAAGGTAAACGGATCGTCGACGATGGGCATAAAAAAGTCGGTTGTGCTGATGATGGCAGTTCCGTCGCCCATATCATAAACTGCCGCATCATCGCGGCTTTCGTTGCCAACCAGCAAACGGGAGTCGTGGACAGGCTCAATCGTTTGATGCAGGATGGCGCTTAATACCCGTGGCGATATTTTGCAGCCGCAGCCTGCGCCATGACTGTATTGGGTGAGTTTAATGTCATTCATTGCCGTAAAAAAAGTTTAGAATTAGGTCTGCATTTTCGTGTGGGTTGGTGCTTTCGAGAGCGATGTAGCTCACTTTTGACGGGTTGCGCAAACCAATCCCCTTCAGATAAGATTTGTCGTAGTAATGGAGGGTTCGTTGAACCACTTCGCGATAATTTCCGTCTTCCAAAAACCGGATAGCTTCTTTCGTCGCGAGACCTCCCAGCCGCTTCGAAATCCGTTCAACGGAGCAGGCCAGCTGTGCCGTCGGGCAATTTCCGTATTCTTCAACTAACAGATCGATACGCTTCGCTCTGGGAATATCCAGAAAACAGACCGTTTGTTCCCGCATTTGATTAAACAGAGTGATCGGAATTTTCACACACCCGATGTTGTGGCTTTCATCTTCCAGCCAAATTGGTTTTTCGGGATCTAACCGTCGGAACTCATCATGCAGATTATTCTCGAACTGCTCGGTTGTGGGTTGTGCCGGTTGATTGATTCCGCCAAAAGCCGAACCTTTGTGACTCGCCAATCCTTCCAGGTCGATCACCTGCAGGCCTCTTGCTTTGAACTCTTTCAGCAGGTTGGTTTTTCCGCTTCCGGTATATCCGCCCAGAATCCGAAGTTTAAACGGCCGGGCAAAAAAGTCGAGTACGTAGTTGCGATAGGCCTTGTAACCGCCTTCAAGCACATAAACCTGCCCGAACCCGTTATCTGCCAGATGTTGCGTAAAAGAAGAGCTGCGCATGCCACCCCGCCAGCAATGAACAACAAGGGTTTTGCCGGGCGCGGCTTGCGCCGACTGACGGATGAACTGATCCAGCTTCGGGGTCACCAGACGATAGGCCAATTCAATCGCCTGATTAGGTGATTGCTGAACGTAAACGGTTCCCACCTCGGCCCGTTCATTGTCCGAAAACAGCGGAATATTCACCGCGCCGGGGATATGTCCTTTCTGATGTTCACCGGGTGAACGCACATCAACCAGAGGCAGATGCCGGAACTGCTCGTAGTATTGATGAATGGTCAGTCGTTGGATCATATTGGAGGCAGATGTTTGGCGTTTATCATTTCAGGTTTAGCGGTAGGGGAGTTTGGTCAGCATGTCGGCCAGTTGGTTGATCCCGTCTTCGAGCTTTTTATTCACCATCATTTTGATCATCATGCTCATCTCGGCATGCAAGGTCAATCTCATTTTCGACTGGGAGGGCGATTCGGGCAACAGCTGGATCCAGAATGTGATGCCGATGGGTAGTCCGCCCGAACTCGAAATCTTAATCGTGTTTGTAGGTTCTCTTTCGATGATCCGGATCTCGGCCTGTCCCAGTCCCGAAATATTGAACCGGCAGGAATCGGCGTCTGATTCGAAATTGCTGATCGTAATTTGTGGTACCGACTCGTTTATTTTTGACAGCAGGCCCTCGTTTACGTATTGCGACAGGTTTTCGAAGTTTGACAGGTAGTTGAACACCACCTCCTGGTTTTGCTCAACGAGTTTAATATCACTTACGTATTTTTGAATGCTCATGGTGTTTAAAATTAAATGATGCAAAGGTTTGAAAAAAGCCTTAAAGCAGCTAACCCGGCCTGTGATTTTCTTTCTGTTTTAGCTGGTATAAACAAAAAAATCCCCGACAGGGCCGGGGATGTCTGTATCGAATAAAAAAATCATTCTTCGGAATTATTTCCCCCAGTTGGCCGGATCTTCCCGCCATTTGTTCAACGACTCTACCTGGGATTCTTTGATCTCACCCGACTCCAGGGCCACTTCAATTAATGTTTTGTAACGGCTCAACGTTGTCAGTTCGATGCCGGCTTTGGCAAAGTTTTCTTTGGCAACCGGGAAATTGTAGGTGAAAATCGCCAGCATACCCAATACATCGCCGCCAAAGTTAGCAATTGCTTCCGCTGCTTTCAGGCTGCTTACGCCGGTTGATACCAGGTCTTCAATGACTACGACTTTTTGCCCTACTTTCAGGTCTCCTTCAATCAGGTTTTCCAGACCGTGGTCCTTCGGTTTCGCGCGCACATAGATAAATGGCAGGCCAAGTTCCTGAGCCACCAGCATCCCGTGGGCGATGGCGCCGGTTGCTACCCCGGCAATGACTTCGGTTTCAGGATATTTCTCACGGATCAGTTTTACAAACTGATCGCGCACGAACGTACGTGCTTCGGGGTAGGACAACAATTTCCGGTTGTCGCAGTAAATCGGAGCTTTCCAGCCTGAAGCCCAGGTAAAAGGATTTGAAGGTTGGATTTTTATTGTGTTAATTTGTACGAGCTTTTTCGTTACTTCCAGGTGGATGTCTTGCATAATGTTAAATGTTTAATACTGAATTCATCGCAAATGTACAAAGTTTTTTTTAATGAGTATCTGCTGTTGCTGAGGTCTGAAATTAATAATTCATTTAAAGATAACATTTATCAAAATATTGATATTGAGGATTTTGAAGATTTTTTCAGGCTGATTTCGGATTTAGATCGGCAGGAATATGCTAAAGAGTCAAACGTGAAAAATCAAAATAATGCTTCCACATTGTTGATAATCAATACAATATTGTTGATTAAATTTGATTTTGGGGGAGTAAAATCTACCGGATTTTTGCCAAATTTGAGAAAAAGCTGGTAGAAATGATAGGTCAAAAAGAAAAAAATCCGCAATTAAGTATGTTCCGGGTCCCGTTGAAACAATTTATTGATGAAAGCCATGAACTGGTTCAACTTTCCGGGAAAATAGACTGGAAAAGTCTGGAGAATGATTTGAGTGTTTATTATTGTGCCGACAACGGGCGTCCATCTGTCCCGATCCGGTTGATCGTTGGGGTTGTCATGTTGCGCAGGATGTATAACCAGAGCGATGAAAGCGTGCTTGACCGTTGGATCGAAAACCCGTACTGGCAATATTTCTGCGGAGAAGTTTATTTCCGTCACGATTTTCCGTTCGACCGGACCGAGTTGATCAAGTTTCGCAGGCGTATCGGGGAAAATGGAGCCGAACAGATTTTGAAGGCAACAGTGGATTTGTTTGGGAGCAAAGAAATCCGGGAAAAAGAAGTTTTAATCGATACCACGGTACAGGAGAAAAACATCACCTTCCCCACCGATGTAAAACTTCAGAAGAAAATCATCGAAAAGTGCCGGAAAATCTCAAAGAAAGAAGGCATCCACCTGAGGCAGACCTACCAACGCGAATTAAAGCAACTGCTGATCGACCAGCGCTTCCATGACCATCCCCGGAGAAAGAAGAAGGCGTTGGCCGCCAGGCGAAGGATAAAAGTGATTGCGGGAAAGATTTTTCGTGACCTGGAACGCAAGATGGGAGAAGCCCAAAAAATGAAATACCAAAACCAGTTCTGTATTTTTAAACGGGTACTGACCCAAACCCGGGGTTCGAAGAACAAGGTTTACAGCATTCATCAACCACAGGTCAGTTGCATTGCCAAAGGCAAAGAACACAAGAAATACGAATTTGGGAACAAAGTATCAATCGTAAAGACCCGTCAATCGGGAATCATTATCGGGATCATAAGCTTTTGCGGAAACCCCTTCGATGGAGATACCCTCTCTCCCCAACTGACGCAAGTGGAAAGGATCACCGGTCACAAGCCCGAAACAGGAATTGTTGACAGGGGATACCGGGGCCGCAAACAAGTAAATGGCACACAAATTATTTGCCCGGGGAAACCACTTGAAAGCCACAACAAATACCAACGACAAAAAACAAGGCAACGCTTCAGGGCCAGGGCCGGGATAGAACCCGTCATTGGCCACGTGAAACACGACCACCGGATGCTTCGGAATTATCTGCTCGACCAGATTGGGGACAATATGAACTCAATCCTGGCAGCAGTCGGTTTTAACCTGAGAAAAATGCTCCGGAGGTTAAAATCCGAAGCAAAAAATATTTTTGAGCTATTTGAAAACTTAGTTTTTCTCTTCAACAGAAACCTGATTTTTACGCTTTTTGAAAAAATGAGGGTTTTTCACGTTTGACTAAAGAACTTATTTTTAGCTGTTTAATGGATGAAAACTTATTGAATGAATTGCCTCAAAAGATGTCGTATATCCGGGCTGCCGGCGGTTTGGTTAAAAACGATAGCGGGAATATGTTATTCATTAAGCGGTTTGGTCGATGGGACCTGCCTAAAGGGAAAGTTGAAAAAAATGAATCGCTTCAGCAGGCGGCTATCCGCGAAGTAAAAGAAGAATGCGGTTTGGATCAGGTACAGATTCTTCGTCAATTGCAAAACACCTATCATATTTATCAGTCGCCTTACATTAAAGGTACGAACAAGCTGGTTTGGAAAGAAACAAGCTGGTTCGAAATGCTTCATGCCGGAAACGGGCGTACTTCGCCGCAGGTGGAGGAAGATATCGAAGAAGTTCGCTGGTTCAGGCAGGATGAACTGGGCGAAGTGTATGCGTCGACTTACGGCAACCTGAAAGAATTACTTTGTTCTTACCTGGCCTGATTCCGGAATTCTTCCCTTTGTTTTTGTTTCAGCAAGCCTGAGAATTGCCGGTCGAATCCGTCAAGCGGGTTAAGGGCCGGCGCCAGTTCCAGTTTTCCGCCCGGCGTAAGCAGGTAGGCGGCAGGGAAGGTGCGTACCCGGTATTTGTCGGCCTCCGCTTTTGAACAGCTGAAAAATTGCCCCGGCCAGTTTTGTTGCAGGATCAGGTCCTTTTTACTCAGTTCGGTTTCGGGAATCAGGTGTAAGATCTGGATCTGCCCCGCCAGCGCTTCCGGAAAACTTTTAAGATGATCGAGATGTTGCCTGCAAATCGGATTGGTAACGCTGGTAAAATGCAGGTAAATATACTTTCCGCGGTATTCCGAAAGCCGGTGTCCCTTGCCGTCAAGTTCGGTGAAGCTGATTTCGGGCCCTTCCGTTCCGGGGAGCAGGTAGGTTAGTTTTGATTTCAGCAAACGGGCCGTTTGTTTGTGCGATGCAGGCCAGTTGCTTTGAGCGATTTTATCCAGTAAAGCAATCAGGCTTTTTTGCGGAAACTGGCCTTGGTAAAAGGCATCATGAATGGATTTCAGAATAACCAGCCGCGACAGGTTTTGGTCCCAGCCCTTTTGGGTGAGCATAAAGTTTTCGATGCCGTTTAAATCGGCCCTTCCAACCAGATTTCTGAACTCGTCGCCGCCGATGGTATTGGACAGTATGGCAAAATAATTGGTGAACAACTGCTCAAACAGCCGGTAACAGGTCGGAATTTGCAGATTGGGCCTGTGTTTTACAAAACAAGCTGCTGCAAACGACTCATTTCGTCCCTGGTGAAGCGCGTATTCGGCCGAGGCTATGCGGTAAAACGTATAGTCTTCGAAATAGGCATGGCCCGAATCGGGAAATTGTTGGCGCAGTTTGGTTTTCAGCGAATCGACTGCAGCCGGTGATTGATCGCGGAATATCCGGTTGAAATGGATATTTTCCTGGGTCGAATAAGCCTGTTCAAACGACTGGACCATCCGGTTCAAATCATTTGATCCGGCATGTTGCAAACCAAAAGGAACGATGTTGGCCCGGAAAAAGGGGTTGCGCCTCTCTGCTTCGCTCACTGGCTGTAACGGCGGAAAAACCAGTTGGTAGCTTTTTCCCGGTTCCAGGTAAATTTGTGCCTGCCAGCTGTCAAAGTCGGCCATGCACAAGCTTGTTTCATCCAGTTGGAACGTTGTATCAAACGAGCCATCGGGTTTAAGGTTTAGCTTGACCAGAGACTTAATCGTTCCCGATATCGGATCTTCGCTCCGGTAAATTTCGATGGTTCGTCTCTGGTAATCCGGGGCATTCCCCAAAAGGCGGACCGTGTTCTGACTATAAGCCGGGAAGGCAAAAAAAATGAGCAGGTAAAACAGAAACAGCTTATTCATCTTCTTTAAAAAATTCATCCATATTCAACCCTTTGGGTAAAAACATGCTGGCATCGCCGCCATGCAGGATGATATCGCGGACGATGGTCGAGTTTACCGGCGTATGTTCGGGCATCGTTAGTAAAAAAACGGTTTCGATTTGCGGGTGCATTTTTTTGTTGACCTGCGCGATGGCCCGTTCATATTCAAAATCGGCCGAAGTACGTAAGCCCCTTAAAATGTAAGCGGCCCCTACCTTCTTGCAAAAATCAACGGTGAGGCCCTCGTGCGGCATCACTTCAATCTTGGGTTCATCGGCAAAAACCTGGCGGACCCATTTCAGCCGCTTTTCGAGTTTAAAAAATGATTGTTTGTTGGAGTTGTAGCCAATCATGATCACAATCTTGTCGAACATGGGAATGGCCCGGCGGACAACGCTTTCATGTCCAATGGTAAAAGGGTCGAATGAGCCCGGGAATATGGCAATTTTATCCATGTGTTCTGTTTTTGTTCAATCACCAAATATAAATGATAATATTCGGAAATTTCCGAATATCCTTGATTTAATTGGACCAGCAGTCGGATTATACAGGCGTGTTGAATCGGATTGACGAAACCGGGAAAATAGGGAAACCTCTGAATAACGGTTAGTGATCCGGTAATCGACCGGAATTAGATGTTAAAAAATACGCCATGACAACAACATATAACTTTCCGTACTCAGAGGTTTGCTTTTCAATGTTTTTTGCAGAACCGGCGTTTTCTGCTTTGTTGACTTATAACAATAAATCTTCGAAGTTGTTTTTCGTTTTTTGGAAAATTCCCTGATTTTTCCGGTTTATTTCAATGAATATCCTGCTTTTGTACACAACAGCCAATTATTGGAGGGGCGCGGCAAAAGCCAAAACATCGTCGCCCGTGATTATTTTATCACAAAGGATGATTAAACGCTCAATCACATTTCTGAATTCGCGGATGTTCCCGGTCCAGGTTATACTTTGCAACCTGCTGATGGCATCGGGAGTGATCTTTTTAACAGGCATACCGTATTCCCCGCAGATTTGGGTAATAAAATAGTTGGCCAGTTCCGGAATATCTTCTGCCCGCTCGTTTAACGAAGGCACCTGGATCAGGATCACGCTCAAACGGTGGTACAAGTCTTCGCGGAAATGTCCTTTGTTGATTTCCTCGCTGATATTTTTGTTGGTTGCCGCTACCACGCGAACATTCACCGCAATTGGCTGGTCGCCTCCAACCCGGGTGATGATGTTTTCCTGAAGCGCCCGCAGCACTTTGGCCTGCGCCGAAAGGCTCATGTCGCCAATTTCATCGAGAAACAGCGTACCGCCGTTGGCTTGTTCAAATTTTCCTTTACGTTGTTTTACGGCGGAGGTAAAAGCTCCTTTTTCGTGGCCAAACAGCTCGCTCTCTATCAATTCGGAGGGAATGGCGGCACAGTTTACCTCGATAAAAGGTCCGGCAGAGCGGTTGCTTTTTTCGTGCAAGCGCCTGGCAACAAGTTCCTTGCCGGTTCCGTTGGCGCCGGTAATCAGCACGCGGGCATCGGTTGGGGCCACACGGTCGGCCATATCGGTAATCTTTTTGATAGCAGGCGAACTCCCGACCATCTCGTACTTTTTGCTGACTTTCTTTTTCAATACTTTGGTTTCGGTCAGCAGGTTCGACTTGTCCATGGCATTACGGATGGTAATCAGCAGGCGGTTCAGGTCGAGGGGTTTCTCAATAAAATCAAAAGCTCCCTTTTTGATCGATTCTACGGCCGTGTCGATATTGCCATGTCCGGAGATCATGACTACCGGGGCGTCCAGCGATAATTCCTGTACTTTGCCAAGTACCTCCAATCCGTCCATTCCCGGCATTTTGATGTCGCATAATACTATATCGTACTCGTTTTTGCGAATAAGCTCGAGTCCCTGGTTCCCGTCTTCGGCCAAATCAACCTGGTACTGTTCGTATTCAAGGATGTCTTTCAGTGTATTGCGGATACTCCGTTCATCGTCGATCACTAATATTTTTGACATGTGCGTGCTTTTTATTGAATTATTTGTTCAAAATTAATGATTAATCCATTCGTACAAAACGCCTTCCCGGAGGGCAAAGTCGGTTTGTATCATTTCGGTCGGTTTTAAGCGGGTAAGAACAAGCCAGATAAAAAGGAACGACGGTACAATCATTTCTACCCTCAGTGGTTCCATCCCGGTCATTTTATCGCGTTGGGCTTTGGTGGAGTGAATGATTTGTTTGGCAATATATTGAAAGTCAGCCGGGCTGATAGGTTGCTTTACCCGTTGTTTGCTTCCCGGCGGCGTTTGGTCAATCAGGTCGGCCAGCGTGTCAAATGCTCCGGAGCAACCGATCAAGCGGGCAACTTCGGTTCCGGCAAGTTGTTTCCAAAGTTTGCTCAGGCCATTTTCAAAATAGGTTTCAATGGCGGCAATCTCATTTTCACTGATCGGATCGGAAATAGAAAACTGTTCCACCACGCGGGCCATGCCCAGCGGAAAGCTTTCTTTCCAGTAGATCTCGTTGTTTTTGGTTTGAATAAATTCGTTGCTCCCCCCGCCAATATCCAGGATGAGCGTATGATCGGGGATGGAACCGAAGGCGAGTTTTACGCCCTGGAAAATGAGTCGCGCTTCTTCTTCACCCGAAATGACGGAAAGCGGCATCCCCGTTTCTTTTTCTATATGTGCGGAAAACGCTTCCTGGTTGGCGGCATCGCGAACCGCCGAGGTGGCAATCGTCACCACCCGGTCGGCGCCAAATGTAGCGATGGTTTCCCGGTGTTGGTTCAGCGCGGCTGTTGCCCGCGAAAATGCCTCCCGGCTTAACAAGTTCTTGTCAATTCCGTCTTTGCCCAGTTTTACGCCCAGCTTTCCCTGGTATAAAATCCGGTAGTTCTTTCCGTTAACCCCGGCAATCAGCAAATTGCAGGTATTTGTTCCCAAGTCGATGACGGCCAGTTTCATGTTATTTGAAATTCATATTGGTGCAAAGATACAGTTTGACGGCACAGTCCATCTGTTTTTGCATTTTTTGTATCCTGACCTGAGAAAATGAAAAAAAGAAAGCCTTCCGTCATCAGAAGGCCCTCAGAACTATGTCAATGTAAAATGAAGATTTCTTGTTCGTTAATCTTCAACAAGATAAATAAAAGATTTCAAATAAATACTTTTTTATCCGATTTTAATTCCGATAAAATAACCATTTAACAATTTCTTTAAGATTGACTTTCTTTCCGTACATTAAAATGCCGGTTCGGTAAATTTTACCGGCCATCCAGATTGTTCCCCAGATCGATACCAGTAAAATGCTCATCGACAGCAGCAATTCCCAGGCGGGTACACCAAAAGGCACACGAACGGTCATGATAACCGGGGAGGTGAGCGGGATCATAGAAGCCCAGAAGGCCAGTGTTCCTTCCGGATTTTTGATCACGGGAAACAGGATGATGATCGAAAAGATCAAGGGGATGGTGACGGGCATCATGAGCTGCTGCGCATCTTCTTCGTGATCGACAGCCGAGCCGACAGCTCCCAGTAACGATGCATACATCAGAAAGCCTCCCAGAAAAAAGAACAGAAAGCATCCCAGAATCAGCGGCAGGTTTAAGCTGCTGATCATGTCGACAATTTCAATCACCATATTTTCCTGCGTAGCGCCGGCCTCTTGCAGGGCCACGCCCGATGTATCCATCAGGTTCTGTGATTGCCGGATTGCCTGGGTTTCATCTATCCCCGCAAAGGTCTGTACCCCGGTGATAATTGCCGCAAAAATAAGGATCCAGAACAACAACTGAGTTAAGCCAACCAGTCCTATACCGATAATCTTTCCAAACATCAGTTGGGTGGGTTTTACCGATGAAATGATCACCTCGACAATCCGGTTGGTTTTTTCTTCCATCACCCCGCGCATCACCATAGCGCCGTAAATAAATACAAACATGTAAATGATGAAACCGGCGGCGTAACCAACCGCCATGGCAATTTCGGTCGAACTTTTCACCTGGGCGCCCTGGTCGTCCACCTTGATGGTCTCGAGGTTAATGTTGGTTTTGGTGGCTGCCAGTTTATGATCCAGGTCGGGAATGCCCGATTGTTCGATCACTTGTTGCCTTTTGTCGTTTTCGATGATGCTGCTGAGTTTCTTCCCGATCATGTTTTTAACATCAATGGTCACCTGTTTGTCTGAAAACAGCTGCGCCCGGTTGATGGTCAGAATGTTGGGCGGGACAAACAACACGGCATAGAATCCATTTTGTTTAATGTTTTCTTTTAGTTTGAGGTATTCCTGTTCCGGCACAAAATGAAACCGGGTATAATCGGTGTTGTCCAAACGTCCCAGGAAAATGCCTGTTGCGTCGTAAACCGCGATGGTCCGTTCTTCTTTGTCGTCCTGCATGGCCAGCCAGGCCGGAAGCACCGTGAAGGCGGCGAAAAGAAAAGGAACCAGCAGGGTTAAAATAATGAATGATTTTTTCCGGACGCGGGTCAGGTATTCGCGTTTTAAAATGATCAGTCCTTTGTTCATGGCCTTAATTTTTTTGATTAGCTTGTTCGACAACCTGGATAAATACCTCGTTCATACTGGGGATTACCTCGCGGAAGGCGCTTATCTCCATTATCTTCATCAGTTTTTGCAACAACTCGTTATTTGTTTCACCCCGGGTCTCCTGAAATTTTACGTGCTGGCGGATTCCCCGTCTTTCATGTTCAATCAGTTTAAATCCGTTGGAGGAAAAGAGGAGGGAAACATCTTCGGTTTCGGCGGTCTCAATCTCGAAAATGCCCTGTTTGTAACGTTCTTTGATGTCGAAAATGTTGCCGTCCAGTATTTTTTGTGATTTGTTGATCAGGGCGATGTGGTCGCAAACTTCCTCAACCGAGGCCATGTTGTGGGTTGAGAAGATGATGGTCGCGCCATTTTCTTTCAGATGGAGGATTTCATTTTTCAACAGGTTGGTGTTGATGGGGTCGAAGCCGCTGAAAGGCTCATCAAAAATCAGTAATTGCGGTTTGTGGATGACGGTGGTCACAAACTGAACCTTTTGCTGCATTCCTTTCGAAAGTTCTTCTACTTTTTTGTTCCACCAGGGTTGAATTTCGAATTTTTCAAACCAAACCTTCAGACTTTTCAGGGCATCGTGCCGCGACATGCCTTTCAGCTGAGCCAGGTACAAGGCTTGTTCGCCTACTTTCATCTTTTTATAGAGCCCGCGTTCTTCGGGCAGGTAACCAATCGATTCGATATCGGTTGATTTGAACCTGCGCCCTTTGAAATACAATTCGCCCGAGTCGGGGGCGGTAATTTGGTTGATAATCCGGATTAGGGTCGTTTTGCCGGCTCCGTTGGGACCCAGCAGCCCAAAAACAGACTGCTCTTCCACCGAAATACTGACCTGGTCGAGCGCCCGGTGCCCGGCATAATCTTTTACAACTTCAGTCGCTTTAAATAGTTCCATACATGAGGTTTTTATTTTTCCGGTTTCGATTCAGTTCAAAATTAAGTAAAATACCTGTCGGGTTGATTTGTTTTTTCGGCAAACAATCGTTTTTTTCGGATGAATAGTTCCCACCGGAAATTTCTTCATTCTGAAAAGATCAAATTGAATTATACGGTGGAGTGCTGATGAATCATTCTGATGCGCGAAAAATTAATTTGTTACGGGCGTTCTCCAAAAAGAGCAATTTGTTTTCTGTCCGAAATTGCCAGTTCTTCTCCCGGAGCATCGTTAGAAACCGGTTTTCCAGGTCGAGGTTCAGGCAGGCTTTCTTCGTAGAGATAATCCGGCTGATATAAAGTGAATCACCGGCGATTTCAAGCTGCCCGTTAAATTGATTACAACCGGCAAATCCTCCCAGACGGTTTTGTTCAGGCTGAAATTCGACATAGGGTTTCCGGATATCATCGGGAAGCAGCTGTCCATTGATTTGTTCCAATTCCCAGCGAGTGTTTTCGAGCGCCCCCTGCGACTGAGCGTCGGGATCTTTTTCCCGCAGATCGGTTTCAGCTGTTTTCTTCAGATGAAAAAGTTGTTTTCCTCCCGCGCAGCACTGGATGGCCAAAAACACGAAGAATAAATAAGTGAGCCGCATGGTGTTTTGTCGTTTGGGATAGCCTAACGCAAAATGTGAGCCAAATGATCAGTCTCCGATCGATTTGATGGCCAGTTTTAATTCACGTTCGGCCAGTTTAATCTGTTTCCGGGTATCGCTGAACAAGTCGAGTGTTTGATTGATTTGTATAGCCACGGATGAAAAGACTGTTTCATCAAAAATCAGATTGAGCTTGTTTTGTGTTTCGAGCAATGACTGACTGGCCAGACGGAGGTACCTGGCAGCTTGTTCAGCTTGCCGGGACGTTGCCGGCTGATTAAACTCTTTGGCCGAGTAGGAGGCGTCGGTAGCCTGAAATTCGGCCTTTTTTGCGTAAACATATAAACTGTCCATTCCGGTGAGCGCATCAAAACTATGGTATTTGATTTCTTCCAGATCGGCGGCCCCGTTGTACAAGGAAAAATAATCGGCAACCTGTTGACTGTAATTCCAGGCTTGATGGGTTAAGTTTAACGATTTTTGCAACTCGGTTGCCAACCGATTCTGGGCATAGCTTCCGAATCCAAGCAAAAAAAAGACCAATATGCTTACAAGTTGTTTCATATTTAAAGAAATGGTTCTAATCAGTCTGTTTCTTCCGGTCGATTAACGGGATATGTTCCGGCCGCTTGTGTTTCCATCTCCGGTGCGACCACAGCCAGAATTCAGGGGCCTCCCGGATGTATTTTTCCATCATATCCACATAAGCCAGTAATATGGTTTCTTCACTCACTTTCGCCGGTTCGGGGATTAGTTCAATCAGTTCGACCTGGTATTTACCACGGGCAAGTTTTCTGGTATGGTGAAAGAACACCGGCTGGTTGGTCTTAATGGCTATTTTCACCGGGCCGGCAAAGAAGGGGGTTTCCTGGTTCAGAAAGGTTGTCCAGAACTGCGCGTTTTGAGGCGGAGTTTGGTCGGCGGCCAGAACCAGTGCACCAGGTCGTTTGGCGCTGTTAAATTGCAGCGCCTTTCGTGCCGCTTGCTGCATCGGGATGGTCTGACTGCCAAAACGTTCGCGTACGTTCCGTAAATAATCATCCATTTCCGGATTGTTGCGTAACGGATTGAAGACCACCACCACCTGGTGACTTACTTTCCGTTGCATGCTGCAGCTCCACTCCCAGTTATTGTAATGCATACCCAGCGCAATGAAACTCTTGCCTTGTTTGTAATAGGTTTCTGTTTGATCAGGCGGTAGTAAAACGATTCGTTCATCCAATTGTTTTTCCGTCATATACCCGAGTTTCAGCGATTCCAGAAAAAGGTCGCAAAAATGGCGATAATAGTTTCGGGCGATTTGTTTAATCTCCGTTTCTTCTTTTTCCGGAAATGAATTATGCAGGTTGGCGTAAACCACTTTCCTGCGATAACCGATCAGTTGGTAGATCACGACAAACAGAAAATCCGACAGGATATAAATCGCTGAAAAGGGTAACCGCCCCAAAGCTTTTAGAAAAAGAACAACAGAAAGGTTCAGTACTTTTTTCATACAAATTTTATGTTGTCTGCAAAAATAGGTTTTTTTCAGGTAGGGTCTGATTTTTGTTTTCAATGAAAAAGTGCATCTTTAACCATCAATATCAATAAATCGAAACGTATGAAACGAATATTTTTTTTAGCCTTCATGTTGACAGGTTTTATCAGTTTTTCGCAAGTCGCCTATATTGCCCACCGCGGAGCCTCGTACCTGGCGCCTGAAAATACGGTGGCTTCGGCCAATCTTGCCTGGGAACTCGACGCCGATGCTGTTGAGATTGACATCTATCTGACGAAAGATAACCGGGTGATGGTTTGTCACGACCGTTCGACGAAACGGACTGCCGGGGTCGATCTGAAAATCAGCGAAACGAATTCGGACGAATTACGAAAACTTGATGTGGGGAGTTGGAAAGACGCGCGCTTTGCCGGCGAAAAAATTCCTTATATAGAAGAGATTCTCGAGACAGTTCCCGCCGGAAAAAAATTGGTTGTCGAAATTAAAGGCGGCAGTGAAGTGTTGCCGGCGCTCAAAAAAGCGATTGATGAAAGCGGTAAACTTGAGCAGATCATTTTTATTGGCTTCGGTTGGGAAACCATTATTGACACGAAAAAGACTTTCCCCGGAAATGCCTGTTACTGGTTGAGTTCGGTTGAGGAGGATGTGCTGAAACGACTTGGGCAGGTGGCCGAATTTGGGCTGGACGGACTGAACCTGAGTTACAAAATCATTCATCCGGATTTAGCGCGGCAGGTGAATGAATCGGGCATCGACTTGCTGATCTGGACGGTAGACGATCCGGAAGAAGCAAAACGGCTGGTTGGCTTAGGTGTGAAAGCGATCACGACCAACCGCCCCGGCTGGCTGAGAGAGCAGATACAGTAGGGCGTTGCTGAAACGGGTTCCCCAAACGGGTAGCTAAGTTGGCTTACTCAGGTCTTGCAATCATTATTCCGGAGTACGATTTTTTATTCAGAAGCAAGTCGGAAAGCGGTTCTTCAGAAATAACCACTTTTTCGAGTGCAGATGAGGCATGTAATAAGTGAATGCGTCCGTTCACTTCGGTCAAAATACCGGTGTGCGAAATATCGAGTCCGGCAATCGTGGTTGCAAGACCTACCAAATCGCCTTCTTTTAAATCTGCTTCACGACCGGTTACTTCTTCTTTTTTCAGGAAAAAATATTTTCGGGACGAAATCCCGGCTTCCTGGTCGGCAATCAACGGAATAAATTCAGGGTTCTCCTTCAATACTTCATAACTGTTCGGGTGTGTCGACATGAAATTGACATGAAGGTCAACCGGCGATCCAATTTTCACCGCAGGTTCCGAAACCAACCCTTTCATCCGGTTGTCGTAAATCCAGTCGCTGAAATAATGCAGGCGCGAACAATATCCTTCCCGTTTCCCGCCCCGGTAACGGATTTTTTCAAGCTCTCGGGCAAAACTGTCAAAATCCGCTTTTCCGGCTTTAATGGTCCGGGCCAGGGCCAGGCAGGTTTCGACAAAGGTCGTACAATCCAACTCTCTCAGGTTGATCACCAGTTTTTCATCCGGTCCGTTTTCCAGCGTGTGGGCGACATAGGGCGTCTCCAAAAAAGTTTTTCCGATTTCAGAAATCAGCTCGCCCACCGGTTTATTCTGGTCGGCCGAAAAGCGGCTGAGTATTTCCTTCACCAGAAGGCTGTCTTTTGCTGTTGCGATCAGTTCTTCAGGTGGATTAGTTGTTTCCTTCAGTTTGCTTTGGCAGGCTAAACCTGCTGCAACCAGGCAGAAAAGGAAAATGGTGATTTTCATATGATTAAATTTTTGATGAAAATACGAAATAAAACAGATTGTTTTTTAAACCGAATTTTCCCGATACATTTATGGTTACGATTTTTTGAACGTCACTTTATTAACATATAACCAAACATGAACGTCTGTAATCATCATTTTAAACGTCGTCGGGGGCATCTTTGGGCCTCCCTGCTTGTTGGAAGCTTGTCTCCGGCGATGGCGCCGGCAGCGTCCGGTGAAAAACCGAATATGATAATTATTCTTGCCGATGACATGGGCTGGTCGAACCCCGGTTGCTTTGGTGGGGTGATCGAAACGCCGAACCTCGATCGTTTAGCTGCAGCCGGTGTACGTTTCAACCAGTTTTACAGTGCCGCCCGGTGCTGTCCTTCCCGTGCAAGTTTGTTGACCGGCCTTTCTCCCCATGAATCCGGCATCGGGCATATGACCTTTAAGCGAACCGGCAATAAAACATCGGTGATTGCCGAGCGGTTGGAATTTCCGTATGCTTACCGCGGCTGGCTGGGCGAGAACATTCCTACCCTGCCCGAAATGCTGAAAACAGCAGGTTACAGCACCTATATGACCGGAAAATGGCACCTGGGCTCCGGCGATCCCGCTACCTGGCCCAAGCAGCGCGGGTTTGACTATTTCTATGGTTTTCTTGAAGGCACTTCGGATTATTTTAAGCCCTCGGACCTTCAGCGCGACAACCGGTTTATTAAGCCGGAAGGTGAGAATTATTATACGACCGATGCGTTTACCGACGAGGCCATAGCGTATTTGAAAGAACACGAAATGAATAGAGAAGAGGAGCCGTTTTTCCTCTATCTGGCCTACAATGCCCCTCATTTTCCGATGCAGGCCATGCCCGAAGATTTTCAAAAATACCGTGGACGTTTTAAAAAAGGCTGGGATCGTTTACGTGAAGAAATTATTGCCCGGCAAAAAGAAATGGGATTAATTCCGGAAAACACGGCATTGGCGCCCCGGCCCGATGCCAGCGGCAGGCTTGGCAGCAAAGGAGGCCCGGTTCCGGCATGGGAATCGTTAAGCCCGGCCCAACAGGATTCGATGGACGCGATTATGGCTACTTACGCCGGCATGGTTGACCGCGTTGACCAGAATATCGGGAAACTGATTGCCTTTTTGGAAGAAACGGGCGAGTTGGACAACACGCTCATCTTTTTTCTTTCCGACAATGGCGCTGAAGCAGAAAGCCCTGTATTTGGAGATTTTAAAATGAATGATCTCGGACAATACGGAACAGGAGGGAAAAACTACGGCCGCGCCTGGGCCACTTTTTCAAACACGCCGTTCCGCGAGTACAAACACTTTACCCATCAGGGAGGAATCCAATCGCCGCTGATTGTGCACTGGCTGGCCGGCATAAATGTTGAGCTGCAGCGTGGAGTCATGAACCAGTACGGGTTTCTGCCCGATATCATTGAGACTTGCCTGGATGTCGCTTCAGCAACACGCCCTGCCATGATGAATGGCCAACCGGTACCTGTAAGCGACGGCAGAAGTTTAAGAGGAGTATTGCAGGGAAACGACTCGCCCATACACACCCAGCCGATATGCTGTGAACACGAAGGCAATATTATGGTCAGGGATGGCGAATGGAAACTGGTCCGGTTCTTTTCTGAGCCGTGGGAATTGTATCAGGTGGAAACCGATCGCAGCGAGGCAAATAACCTGGCCGGGCAACATCCGGAAGTCGTTGAACGGCTTAGTGAGGCATTTGACGAGTGGGCAGGGCGGGTAGGCGCACTTCCGTGGACTGAAGCCAAAAATTATTCGGTATATCCTCCGGGGAAATATAATTTTTAACCGGGAATGAACTTAAAAGTCGATGAAAGTATGAAATAAAACAGCCTTCTCTGTCAATCGGCAGAGAAGGCTGTTAAAAAAATATTCTGATTTTATATGCGATCAATAGTCTGTAATAGATGTCATCTATCGGCGGGTCGATCTTCCGTTTGACGAATTTTTGGTATTACTGCTTTTTGTTGTATCCGAGCTGCTTCTGCTGGTTGAATTGCCCGAACTGCTTCTGCTGCTTGAACTACCGGTATTGACGGTGCTTCTTTTTTGGCTCGAAGAACTTGGCGTGCTTACCGCTTTTTGTGTTGCCTGTGGTTTGGAAACTGAACTTGTCGACCGTTGAGTGTTACCGGGTTGGGTGTTTTGTCTGGTCGACGAGCTGTTTACAGCCCGGTTTTGGTTGCTTGTGGCAGCCTTTTGTGAAACATCAGTCTTTTTACCGGCAGGTGACGTTGTAACATTTCTGTTTGTTGTACCTGTGGCTGGCTTGCGGGAAGCATTTGTCCCCTGGCTGGCGGCCGGGTTGCTGCCGGTCCGGGCAGGAGCCGTCGATGTTTTGCGCGAAACATCTGTACTTTTTGCAGCAGGGGTGTTTGTACTGTTCCTGTTGCTTACACCCGTAGTTGTTTTGTGGGAATCACCGGTTCTCTGATTTCCAGATGGGCTTGTCGTTGTTCGCCCGTTTACAGAGGTTGCCGACCGTCTTTCGGCGCCGGAACCGCTGTTGACAACTGACCTGCTGTTTCCTGATTGTGAATTATTTGTCCGGCTGTTGTTTACCGATGTCGTTGTCCTCCTGCTGTTTTGTTCCGAAGCGGTTCTGGCATACAGCGCTTCTCCTTTTCTTCTCAGGTCGGGGCGGGAATAGGTATTCCGGTAGTGTCCTTCCCTTATGTTGGTCGTTACTCTTGGCGAATAGGTCCGTACGTTGCGGTAATAATGGTCGTTATACCGGTGATATCGATGATAGTTACAGGTACGGTAATGCCCGTAGTAATGATGGTGCCAATTATAGTGGTAGCCGTAATAGTAGTGCCAGTAATACGGGCGCCATGGGCTCCAGTAGGTCGGGTAATAGCCCCAGTACCAGGAAGAATGCCAGCGAACATAACCGGGGAGAAAAATAAACCTGACTACCGGCCAGGCGGCAACTTCGTAGGTTGTGGTCCTTACAACGGTCGTATTTCTGTTGTTATACGAATTTCCGGCATAACCTGGATTTGGCGTTTCCTCAACGTTATCAGCGTAGTAGGGCTCAATGATGTAGTTCCTGCCGTAAAGGGCTTCATCTCCGACAAGCTGTATTTGTACCGATCCGTCTCTGAAACGCTGAACCGTGAAAACGGCCACATCCTGAGTTTCGTTCCTGCTCAATGCTGTCCGTAAAACGATGGTGTGAACATCGCCGTCAACATAGTCGAACACCATCAGGTAATCAACCTGATGATCTCCGTTCAGGTCGAGATTGTTAATTCTTGAATTCTCGTCATTCAGGCTTCTTTCAAAAGCTTCGAGGGTCTCTGACTCCTGGAACAGTTTCATCACTGCATACAGGTTGAGGTTATCGCCCGGCAAACCCAGATATTCATCGGGGTAGTTTTGCGCATCGGATGTGCTCCAGAATGCGACCAGCAGGCTAAGGATGGATGTTATTACAAACTTTTTCATGACTTTGAGTTTTAAAAGAGTTGTTTCTTGATAAGGGTCATGACAAAACTCATACCAGTATTGAATTTATCCTTTCTTTAGCGGGTTCCACCCCTGTGCCTGCAACGGAATTTCGCTGCCAAGCCCGATAACCAGCCTGGCTCCTTCGCTTTCAGCGGTGATGTGCCCGATAACCGTGATGTCGGGGTCGTTCTTGATTTTGTCGTGGTCGGCTAAGGGAATGGTAAATAATAATTCGTAATCTTCGCCGCCGTTCATGGCTGCAACCAACGGGTTGATACTCAGTTCTTCGGCAAAACGTTTGGTTTGGAAATCAAGCGGGATTTTTTCTTCGTAAATCCTGCAGCCGGCCTTCGATTCTTTACAAATATGTAATAAGTCAGACGAAAGTCCGTCGGAAATATCGATCATGGCAGTGGGAACAATACCCAGTGTTTTCAGCGCGTTAATCACATCTCCCCGGGCTTCCGGTTTAAGCTGCCGCTCCAGGATATAATCATACCCTTCCAATTGGGGTTGTACGTTCGGACTAACTTTAAATACTTCATTTTCACGCTCAAGCAATTGCAGCCCCATATAAGCGCCGCCCAGGTCGCCCGAAACGCAGATCAGGTCATTCGGTTTTGCCCCGCTCCGGTAAACCGCTTCACCTTTACCGATCTCGCCCAGGGCCGTAATACTGATCACCAAACCGGTCAGTGAACTGGTGGTGTCGCCGCCAATCAGATCGATCCCGTATTTTTCACAGGCCATATAAATACCGGCATACAGATCGTCCAGGGCCTCCACCGAAAATTTACTGGAGATGGCCAGCGAAACCGTAATTTGCCGTGGTTGGGCATTCATGGCAAACACGTCTGATAAATTGGACATAACGGCTTTGTACCCCAAATGTTTCATTGGTACATACATCAGGTTGAAATGGATGCCCTCCACCAGCAGGTCGGTGGTAACAACTACCTGTTTGTCGCGATAGTCCAGTACGGCAGCATCGTCGCCTATTCCCTTAATTGTTTCAGGATTCTTTATTTTTATGGATCTGGTCAGGTGGTCAATCAGCCCAAATTCGCCGAGGCTTGAGATTGGAGTTGCTTTTTTATTATTATCCATTTTTTAAATATCAGACTTGTAGGTGTGAATTAATCATTTGCAGCCGCAAAAATAGCTTTACTTCATTATCTTTGCAATTATTTTTAAACAGACTGTATTCATGTTTGTTATAGGATGCGGAGAGAAAACAGAAAATAGAGCGATATGGAAGAACAAAATAAAATATTGGAAGATGTCACTTCCGGCGAATATAAATACGGATTTGTTTCCGACCTGGAAATGGATACCATTCCCAAGGGACTGAGTGAAGATGTCATCCGGATTATTTCAGCAAAAAAGGAAGAACCGGAGTTTATGCTTCAGTTTCGCCTGGAAGCTTTTCGGAAATGGCAAAAAATGAACATGCCGGATTGGGCTTATTTGAAAATACCACCCATCGATTTTCAGGAAATTATTTATTATGCCGCCCCAAAAAAGAAGTCGGAATATGAAAGTTTAGATGAAGTAGACCCCGAGTTGATTGAAACGTTCAACAAACTGGGAATTCCGCTGGAAGAGCAAAAAATACTGGCAGGCGTGGCAGTTGACGCGGTGATTGACAGTGTTTCGGTGAAAACCACCTTTAAAGAAACCCTGGCCGAGAAAGGCATCATTTTCTGTTCGTTCAGCGAGGCCGTCAAAGAACATCCCGACCTGGTGCAAAAATACCTGGGGATGTCGGTTCCCGTAACCGATAACTTTTTTGCAGCTTTGAATTCGGCCGTTTTTTCCGACGGTTCATTCTGCTATATTCCCAAAGGGGTAAGATGCCCGATGGAGCTGTCTACCTATTTCCGGATTAATGCCGCGGGAACCGGGCAATTTGAGCGAACCCTGATTATTGCCGACGACGACAGTTACGTGAGTTACCTCGAAGGCTGTACGGCTCCGATGCGCGACGAAAACCAGCTGCATGCAGCTGTTGTCGAAATCATTACCCTCGACCGTGCCGAGGTGAAATATTCAACCGTGCAGAACTGGTATCCGGGAGATAAAAACGGGAAAGGCGGGGTGTATAATTTTGTGACCAAACGAGGCGTTTGCCGTGGTCATTCTTCAAAGATCAGCTGGACCCAGGTGGAAACCGGTTCGGCCATCACCTGGAAATATCCGAGTTGTATCTTAATGGGCGATTATTCAGTGGGAGAGTTTAACTCGGTGGCCGTTACCAATAATTACCAACAGGCCGATACGGGAACAAAGATGATCCATATTGGGAAAAATACCAGGAGTACGATTATTTCCAAAGGTATTTCGGCCGGGAAGAGCGACAACTCTTATCGCGGATTGGTAAAAGTATTGCCCGGGGCCATTCATGCCCGTAATTTTTCGCAATGCGACTCCCTGTTGCTGGGGTCGACCTGCGGGGCGCATACCTTCCCCTATATCGAGGTCGGAAATAAAACATCCATTGTCGAGCACGAAGCGACCACCTCAAAAATCGGTGAAGATCAAATCTTCTACTGTAACCAGCGGGGAATCTCCACCGAAGATGCCATCGGAATGATCGTAAACGGGTATGCCAAAGAGGTGTTGAATAAATTGCCGATGGAATTTGCTGTGGAAGCGCAGAAGTTGCTCCAAATCAGCCTGGAAGGAAGTGTTGGTTAAACCGTTTAAAATAGAATACCGGGTGTCGATACGGTCGAAACCCGCCATATGAAATAATATAATAAACATGCTTACAATAAAGAATCTGAAAGTTGCCGTTGAAGGGCAGGAAATTTTGAAAGGAATCAACCTCGACATCAAACCGGGCGAGGTACATGCCATCATGGGGCCAAATGGTTCCGGCAAAAGTACGTTGGCCAATGTGTTGGCCGGCAGAGAAGATTATGATATTTTGGAAGGTGAAATCACATTCATGGGTGAAAACCTGTTGGAACTGGCGGTCGAAGAAAGAGCTAAAAAAGGCTTGTTCCTCAGCTTTCAGTATCCGGTGGAAATTCCCGGTGTGCCGATGGTTAATTTTCTGAAGACCTCTGTAAACGAACATCGTAAATATAACGGGCTGGAACCTTTAAGCGCGGGCGAGTTTTTAAAATTAATGCGCGAAAAAAAGGAAATGCTCCACCTGAATTCGAACCTGACAAACCGTTCGGTAAACGAAGGTTTTTCAGGTGGCGAGAAAAAGAAAAATGAGATTTTCCAGATGGCGATGCTCGAGCCCAAACTGGCCATCCTTGATGAAACAGATTCCGGTTTGGATATTGATGCCATGAAAATTGTGGCCGAGGGGGTAAATGTCTTAAAAAGCCCCGAACGTTCAGCGATTATCATTACGCATTATCAGCGTTTGCTCGACTATATTGTCCCTGATTTTGTCCATGTGCTGTATGGAGGGCGTATCGTTAAATCAGCCGGGAAAGAGCTGGCCCTGGAGTTGGAAGAGAAAGGATATGACTGGATTAAAAAAGAACATGTTTAATGATGACCCAATCCGTAGCAAATAAACTAACCGTTAGCGGGAAATATACAGAACTGTTTCACGCCAGCCGTAGCATGTTGGATGAAGGCTCGTCTCCCTTGTTCAACCGGATGCGCGATGTGGCGATCAAACGTTTTGAGAAAACCGGTATTCCGGGCTTCAAAAACGAAAATTACAAATACACCAACCTCGAACGCGTATTCGACAAAGAATACCGCCACCTGTTTACCTGCGAAGAAGTTGATGTCGATCTCAATGAGGTATTTCGATGCGATGTGCCTCAACTGGATACACACACCATTTTGCTGATTAACGGCTGGTATTACGCAGGTAACCAAAAACCCGAAGGTTTGCCCGAAGGCGTTGTGGTTGGAAGCATTCAGCAAACTGCCCTTGAACGTCCTGAACTGGTAAAGGATTACCTGAACCGCCAGGCCGGACCTTCGGACGATCCGCTCGTGGCGTTGAATACCGCTTTTGCAAAAGATGGATTCTTTTTATACGTACCCGATCAGGTGGCGCTCGAAAAACCAATTCAGGTCATTAACCTGCTTCGTACGCAGGATGCCTTGTTCTCCACACAACGAAACCTGATTATTGCCGGGACAAACAGCCAGGTGAAAGTGGTTTTTTGCGATCATACCCTCAATGCCGTTGATGTTTTGGCAAATAATGTCACCGAAGTTTTTGTCGGACGCGATGCCGTGGTTGATGTGTACACCATTCAAAACCAAAATAATCAGGCTAATTCGGTCAATTCATCCTTTTTCAAACAGGAAGAAAATTCAAATCTGTTGACCAGTCTGGCTACGCTGCATGGCGGACTTGTCCGGAACAACCTGAAAATAAGTTTGGATGGAGAACATGCCGAAGCGAATGTGTTTGGCATGTCGTTTACCGACAAACGGCAGCATGTCGATAATTTTACCAACATCGAGCACAACAAGGCACATTGCATGAGTAACCAGCTTTATAAAAATGTGTTGGATGAAGACTCCGTTGGCGCGTTTACCGGCCGGATTCATGTGGCGCGTGATGCTCAGAAAACCAATGCATTTCAGCGAAACAACAATGTTCTGCTGACTGACTCGGCCAAAATGAATACCAAGCCGCAGTTAATCATTGACGCCGATGATGTGAAGTGCAGTCATGGTGCAA
Organism: Gaoshiqia sp. US2; assembly: GCF_059705485.1. NCBI lineage: Bacteria > Pseudomonadati > Bacteroidota > Bacteroidia > Marinilabiliales > Prolixibacteraceae > Gaoshiqia > Gaoshiqia sp. US2. The sequence continues at coordinate 1,470,289 of NZ_AP048550.1, forward strand.
CCGTCGGACAAATAGATGAAGATGCGTTGTTTTTCCTTCGTGCCCGTGGAATTAATGAGTTTGATGCCCGTTTGATGCTGATGAACGCCTTTGCACACGAGGTGGTCCAGGAAATACGGATTGACCCCTTGCGCGACCGGATTGACGAATTGGTTGAAAAACGACTGCGCGGCGAGTTGGCCCGTTGCCATTCGTGCGATAAATATTGAACGAAACTTCAGAATACAGACCGTGAGCCTCCAGTGATTGAGGCTTTTTTTTACTCTAACAGGAACCGGGGCGGCTTTCATTTTTCAGGAAGCGCCCAAAGCCGTATTTGTGCGCTTTCATTATCTGGTTTTAAGGGGGTTACCTTTTTTGCACCCGAAGAATAAAAGATGTGTAAAATGCAGATAGTTGCCGGCGGTTCTTTTTATTTTGACGGAAAGAACCGGCTGTTGTTGATTCGGAAATAAAAGTTTAATTTTATTGGCGAATTGTAATTTATGGTTATTTTACAATAAAGGGGCTTTCAATACTTTCATCTAAAACTTGATCTTGTGAAAAGATTTACCTTGATTGGTCTGGTGTTTTCCCTGCTCGTCTTATTCAGTTGCGAACGTGACGATGTGAAGGGTGATAAAATCCGGGAAGGGAAGGATGCGGTTATTATTCTTCGTGAAAACCTGGGTGACCGGGTTAGCAAAGAGAATGCCGGTGTTGTTTCCCTGATTGGTCCGAATACCGTGATTTCTTATGGCGAATTAAAATCTGCCACGATCGGTTCGGAAGAGGTGGATGATCCGGCCAGCGATTTGCCGTTGGTTCTGGTGGCCGAAGTAGCTGCTCCTGAATATCAGGGCACAACCTTACGGGCGACCCATGTTGTGTTGAATGGTAACTATGCGTATGTTTCGTATAACCTCGAAGGTGACAATTATCTTGGAGCGATTGACCTGATAGATATCAGCGATCCGGATAATCCTCAGTTGGTTGAAAGCGCAATCCTTCCGAAAACAGATATCAGCTCAATTGCTTATGCTGATAATACGCTTTATCTGGCAACGGCCAGTCTCGAATTTGTGGAGGAAAGAGATGACCGGGCGCTGCTGATTCAAATGAAACTGGATGGCGGATTCTTCACCGACGATCTGGAGTTTATGGAAATGACCGGTTATGTTGCTACCGATGTAACGGTGGGCAACAATACTTTATATGGTGTTTCGGGCGATAACGGACTGCTTGGGGCGTATAGCCTGACGGACCATAAGCTAAAATCAAGCGTAAGTCTTGCCGACCTGAGGGCCGTTGGTTTGGTTGACGGGCAGGTGGTTGCCTTGAGCGGGGCCGCGGGGATCCGGGTGTACGACGCCTCGTTGAATGAAACGAAACAGATTGCAACCAGTTTGGATGTGCCTCATGCCAAACGGACTGTCGACTTTTACAGCGGAAATGTACTGGCCGCAGAAGGCTTCCACGGAGTGGGTGTATACGACCTGACAAGCGGAGCGAAACGAAATACCGTACCCATAGCCCGACCGAATGGGCTGGAGGCCAGCGAAGATGAAATTGTCAGTAATGCCGTATCAGTGAACAACAACCACATTTTTATGGCAAACGGCGCTGCCGGCGTTGCCGTGATTTCGATGGTTTCGGGCGATATCGAACAGGTAGTCGACTTTGGAAGTATTGCGCTGCCCGGCTCGGCAAACTATGTGAAAAGCGAGGGCATCTATGTTTTTGTCGCCGATGGTTTCGGGGGGCTCCAGATCTTAAAAATGTTAGCCGGCGATACCGGCGATGAAGACGATGAGCCGGCCGTTGCCTGCGACTCCTACCCGCTTTATGAAGGGAACAAGAACCTGATGGTAAATACCGACTTGAGTTACCAGGGAACTGCCGCCCTGAATCATGTGGAGATCAATTCAAATGCAAGCCTGACCTGGTGCGGAACATTGGGCGTTGGGCAACACATCGTGATTAACAGTTACGCAGTTTTGCACGTCATTGGCGAACTCGCGCAAGGTGAGAAAAACCAAAATTTCTACATCAATCAAAATGGTACGCTGAGGGTGGAAGGAGATGTCACCATTTACGGTAACCTGGTCTTACACAGTTATTCAACGGTCGAATTTATTGGCCCGAATTCATCAATTACCATTCACGGTACGGTTACGAAATCAGACAATGTCTCCATTATTGGCGATTTTACCGATCACAGCAATAAATTGAAATAGAACTTCTGCCTTTTTAGGAGGAAAAGATCCATCCGTGAAGGTGGATCTTTTTTTTGTGGCTGAACAGGGATGGTTGAATAATTGCAAAAAACATTAGTTTTGTGGTGCTGTTATTAGGTTTAGGGGGAACATTCCCTTTAAACCTGTTAAAATGAAACACGATGACACTCGATATTTCTGCAATACGTAAAGATTTCCCGATCTTGGATCAACTGGTTTACAATAAACCGCTCATCTACCTTGATAGCGCCGCTTCGTCACAGAAACCGGTTCAGGTTTTAAAAAAAGAAGAGGAGCTGCACCTGAAGTATTACGGGAATATTCATCGCGGCGCCCATTTTCTGGCAGAACGGGCCACGGTGGATTATGAGGATGTTCGCGATCAGGTGACCGACTTTATTCATGCTTCTTCGCGTGAAGAAATCATTTTTACCAAGGGAACAACCGAAAGTATTAACCTGGTTGCTTTTTCCTTTGGCGAGGCGTTTATCGGACCGGGCGACGAAATCATCATCTCGGAGATGGAGCACCACGCCAACATTGTGCCCTGGCAGTTAATGGCCGAACGAAAAAGAGCAAAAATAAAGGTATTGCCCTTTTCGGATGAAGGCCGGCTGAAGATTGAGTTGCTGGATAAACTGATCACCCGCCGGACCAAACTGATTGCTGTTGCCCAGGTGTCAAACACGCTGGGAACCGTTAACCCGGTAAAAGCAATCATCGAAAAGGCGCATAAAAAAGGGATCAACGTATTGGTCGATGGCGCTCAGGCGGTAAAACACATGGCTGTTGATGTGCAGGATATGGATGCTGATTTTTATGTGTTCTCGGCGCATAAAATGTATGGTCCAAATGGCGTAGGCATTCTGTACGGTAAAAAAGATCTGCTCAATCAGATGCCTCCTTACCAGGGTGGAGGTGAAATGATCTCGGAGGTTAGTTTTGAAAAAACCACCTTTAACGAACTGCCCTATAAGTTTGAAGCAGGTACGCCGCATATCACGGGGGTGATTGCTTTTGGCGAGGCGATCAGGTATTTGCAGCAACTCGGTATTGACGAGATCGCCAGGTACGAACAAAGCTTGCTGGAGTACACCACGCGCAGGCTGCTCGAAATTCCCGGAATGATTATTTACGGTACGCAAAAAGAAAAGTCGGGCGTGATTACCTTTAATATCGAAGGTATCCATTCCTTCGATTTGGGAACGATGCTCGATAAAATGGGAATCGCCGTGCGTACCGGTAGGCTCTGTGCCGATACGGTTATGCAGCATTATCAGGTAAGCGGAACGGTCAGGGTGTCGTTTGCCGTGTATAATACTTTCGACGAGGTTGACCAGTTAATCATGGCATTAAATAAGCTGGTACCCATGCTGAAATAAAACAACAGAAATTTTTTTGTCCCTGCTGCTTCATCTGTTTCCTAAACGGTCGGGTCTTCTTTCTTTTCTTTTTTACGGAAGATGTCGCTGATTAAAAAACCAAGCACACCGCCGTACAGCGAGCTGGTGTGCCAATTCGACCGGATCGGGCAGGTCCCCGAATTGCAACCAATGTAATACCAGTAAAGGAAACCGGCCAGTGCGCCAACGGCCATGCCAAGCAAGCTCCATTTGTATTTCAACAAAAACTTCTTCATTGTAGTCAATATTTGGTACAAAGAAAACCGATTTTTTTATATAGCCGTCATGTGGCATACGAATGAAAAAAAAGCGGATGTTTTGGCTCATCCGCTTTTTTATTAGTAGTTGGTTGCTTCTATCTCAAAGAAAGCCTGTTCGTGGTCGCAGGCCGGGCATTTCTTTGGCGGCTTGGCCGATTCGTGCAGGAACCCGCAAACGCGGCATTTCCAGGTTACTTTGCCCTCGCGTTCAAACACTTTTCCCTGCTCCAGGTTGTTGAAAAGTTTCAGGTAACGTTGTTCGTGGTGCTGTTCAATTTTGGCGATGGTTTTAAATACCACGGCAATTTGTTTAAAGCCTTCTTCTTCGGCAACACGGGCAAATTCAGGATAAAGCTCCGACCATTCTTCATTTTCACCGGCAGCGGCAGCTTGCAGGTTTTCCAGGGTGCTGCCCACTTTTCCTGCCGGGTAACTGGCTGTAATTTCAACCACACCGCCTTCCAGAAAACTGAAAAAACGGTTGGCGTGGGCTTGTTCATTTAACGCGGTTTCCTCAAAAAGAGCAGCAATTTGTTCCAAACCTTCGCCGCGGGCTTGTCGGGCAAAAAACTCGTAACGGTTTTTCGCCTGAGATTCACCTGCAAAAGCTTTCAGCAGGTTCTTTTCGGTTTGTGTTCCAACTAATGAACTCATAATTATTTGCATTTAAGGTTAAATTTCCGTCGATTTCCGGAATATGAAAATAGTGAAATAGGAGCAACAAAGTACGGCTAAAGCGGTATTTAGAATCATTCAACGATCGTCCTTAGTTTGTATTTTTCTTAATTTCTCATGATCACCGGCCTGCACATAGGAGGTGTTTCCTAAAAAATTACGACATTTGTGTCCTTTAAATTATTTAGACATGACCATTGAAGAAATTCAGGAAGAGATTAATGAAGAGTTTTCAGCTTTTGAGGACTGGATGGATAAATACAGCTACCTGATTGAGTTGGGAAACGACCTGAACGAATTGGACCCGAAACTAAAAAACGATCAACACCTCATCAAAGGATGCCAGTCGCGGGTGTGGCTGGTGCCCGAGTTTAAGGATGGGAAAATTTATTTCCAGGGGGAGAGCGATGCCGTGATTGTAAAAGGACTGGTTGCGTTATTGCTGCGTGTGGTGTCGGGACATACCCCTGCCGAAATCATGGCGAGTGAATTTCATTTTGTGGATGACATCGGTCTGAAACAACATTTATCTCCGACACGGTCGAACGGCCTGGTGGCCATGATCAAACAAATTAAATTGTACGCTGTTGCATATAACAGGATTTCAGAGTAGGAGAATTTGATATGGATAACAGAATTGATCAGATTATTGAACAACTAAAAGACGTCTATGACCCGGAGATTCCGGTGAATATATATGATTTGGGCTTAATTTACAATGTCGATATCGACGAAAACAACAAAGCAAATATCATCATGACGTTAACAGCTCCGGGCTGTCCGGTGGCCGATATGTTGGTAGAAGATACCCGTCAGGCAGCTCTGGCTGTCGAGGGGGTTGAAGATGCCGATGTTGAACTGACTTTCGACCCTCCCTGGGATAAATCGATGATGAGCGAAGAAGCCCGGCTGGAACTGGGGTTCTTTTAAAACGAGTCTGACTTTTTGCCCGGGATCGTAAGGTTTTGGGTAGCTATAAAAAACTGGAACCCGGTGAACCCGGGTTTTTTTATATCTTGTAGAAAAAAATGGTGGACATTCGGGAAAAATCCATTCTGATAAAACAAAAGGCGCTGGAATCGGGCTTTCTGGCCTGCGGCATTTCACGTGCCGGGTATCTGGAAAAGGAAAAAACTCCCCTGGAACGATGGTTGAGCCAAGGCATGAACGGCGAAATGGGCTACATGGCCCGGAACCTGGACAAACGGCTCGACCCGCGCCTGATTTTCGAAGGAGCCAGGTCGGTGATCTCTGTGTTGCTGAATTATTATCCGCGGGAAAAACAGGGCGGCGCCGACGTTCCAATCCTTTCGAAATATGCCTACGGGAAAGATTATCACTTCGTGTTGAAGGACAAGTTGAATGCTTTGCTTGCGTACATTCAGCGCGAGATTCAGCCATGCCGCGGCAGGGCTTTTGTCGATTCGGCTCCGGCGCTCGATAAAGCCTGGGCAGCCAAAGCCGGCCTCGGTTGGATTGGCAAAAACACCAACCTGATTTCGGTGGAACACGGGAGCTTCTTCTTTATTGGCGAACTGATAACCGATTTGGAACTGGAACCCGATGAAAAAACCGTCGCCAATCATTGCGGCTCCTGCACCCGTTGTTTGGATGCCTGCCCGACCGGGGCCATTGTGGCGCCTTACGTGGTTGATGCCCGCAAGTGCATCTCCTATCAAACCATCGAACTGAAAGGCGAATTGGATGAAGCGCTGAAAGGAAAGTTCGAAAATCGGGTGTTTGGTTGCGATATCTGCCAGGATGTTTGCCCCTGGAACCTCAAGGCCGAACCCCACAGCGAACCGGATTTTGAGCCGCACACGGAATTGTTGAAACTTTCAAAAGATGAATGGCTGAATATGGACGAACCGGCCTTTAACGAGTTGTTCCGGAAGTCGGCAGTAAAACGGACAAAATACAGCGGCTTGAAACGGAATTTGCAGTTTCTGTATGGGAAAAACGACGACCGGGATATTTCATCAGGTAATTTTTAAAAAAACAGTTCAACGAATTTGAAAATATATTACATTTGGGCCTGAAAATATTGCGGGAGTAGCTCAGTGGTAGAGCATCAGCTTCCCAAGCTGAGGGTCGCGGGTTCGACCCCCGTTTCCCGCTCTCGAAATCAGCCAGTTGCATAAAACGTAACTGGCTGATTTTATTTTTACCGATTATTACTGTGATTTTCATCGCGATGTAAACACAAAAAGTCTGGTTTTACTTTGTCGTACAGGTGTTTTTTTAGCTGCAAGCTGCAAGTCGCAATGACCGATTAACGGAGACGGAAGACCGGAGACCGGCATACAGTCGCAGTTTCACTTTGGCACTTTGGCACTTTGACACTTTGTCACGTAGGTACTCAGGTACTTTTTTAACGCAGAGAACGCCATGAAACGCAAAGTTCCGCAGAGAACAAGCCCCAATGACCAAACAAATCCTCAGTTGTACAACACTTAATAATTGATTACTGATTACCGATTATCGATCACTCCATTTTCACTTTTTTTCGGCTCATTTATACTGTTCAGTTAGCCATAACACATGAAAAAACTTTACGAACGAATGCAAATTTTTGACGAAGCAACCCCCTGTAAACAACGAACAAAATCCAAATTTTCTTGAACAAAATATTTCTGTTTAACAACACATTCCGGGGGGGGTACTTCTGTTTGCATCAGTGAATTAACCCATGAAGCCGGTTAAATTGATTCGATCTTTATTATTCCGGCCTGTCAATTAACCTTAGTCCAAACGGCAGTCATGCCCAACGGACAGCCCTGTTTTTTCGTGTTCCGGGTAATTTTACATCAGCTTTTGCCCGGCGCATGTTCGCGAGATAATCGTTTTCAGATAAAAAACCAATGATTATGGCATTAAACTATGCCCTGTTTGAAAACCACCTGACCACCGATCCGACCGACTACATGGCGGTGGTGCAAAACCAACAAAGCAAAACACAGGACGATGTAATCGACCTGTACATGGACGACCTGGCCAGCGGCGCCCGCAACGAGACGCTTACCCCCGGCAACATTGCCCAGCTGAAAGGCAGCCGCCTGAAGTTCGACCCGGCCGATGCCGCCCAGGGCATTTTCCTGGTCGCGCCCAATGGCAGCGAAACCCGCGTGACCACCGTTTCGTGCAACAAACCGGGCCAGATCGATTTCCTGGTACCGGCCTTAGCGGCGGGAACCTACCACTTGGAGGTAAGGGCCTCTGTTTATCACAATAGCGCAGCCCGTACCGGAACATTGCCGGCAGAACTAAATGTTATTGCTTAACATTTAACCTTGCTTGCCAGGGTGTTTAGCCTTATATGGCTAAACACTTTGGCAAAGAAAACCAATAATTAACCGGGGTAGCTCCCCATTAAACTTTTACCATTATGAAAAAGTATTTACTTGTTATTCCTTCATCAAATCAGGTTCGTTTTTTAACCCTGAGATTTGGTTTACTCATAGCCTTGTTGTGTTTTAACGCCGGGTTTGCATTCTCTCAAATGAAAATCAGTTCAACCGGCAATATGGCTATTGATGCCGATAACCCGGTAAGCCGTTTCTGCATAGGCGGACCCGGCGAATCGATCAGTAAAGTCTATATTCTGAACACAAATACCGGCACCGACCAACGGGCGCTGGATGTTCATCAAACCCTGACTACCGGGGGTTGGGCCATTGGTACCTCCACCCGGGTCGATACCGGCACATCGTCGGCAAAGGCTACCGGTGTGTACGCGAGCGGGTATAAATCAACTGCATCATCCTCGGGCCGGTCATTTGGGGTTTATGGTTTATGCGGAAACGCGACAAGCGGATATAATTACGGTGTATATGGTCAAATAAACGGATCAAATAACGGAGCGGCTATTTTTGGGGCAACACCGGGAAAAATAGAAATAGGTGTGAATAGTATTTATGCCGGGTATTTTCGCGGGAAGGTATTTATTGAAGAGAACGTAGGCATTAATACCACTTCGCCTTCCTATATGCTGGACGTAAATGGCACTGTTCGTTGTGTTAGCCTGACCCAAACATCTGACCTGGGCGTAAAAAAGGATGTCAGGAACCTGGACAAAACCAGCCTCGAAAACCTGAAACAGCTTCAGGGCGTGACATACAAGTTAAAAACCCCTGAAGAGATGGGCCTGCGAAGCATCACTTCCTTAGCTTCCGATACAGGTATAGTTAACCTCCCGGCAAACAGGCTGTCTCCGGAACTTTACGAGAAAGAATTCAACGGCTTTATTGCCCAGGATGTGGCCAAAATATACCCTGACCTGGTTTCAGAAGACAGCGAAGGGAAACTGAGCATAAACTACATCGGGCTGATACCTGTTTTGGTTGAAGCAATCAAAGAGCAGCAGGCCGAAATCGAAGGGTTGAAAAAATTGCTCAACAACTAACAACACGGCCATGAAACAGCTCTGTATCCTGGCAATTTTGTTATTGCCGGTTTTCCTGTCCCTGCCGGGACAGGCACAAAACACCATCCGCTTTACTTACGATGAAAGCGGTAACCGCGAAACCCGTTCGGTGATTAGTTTAAAACGCGCGCTTGCTCCAAACGATGCCTTGGCCGAACAGCAGGAAGAAACGCCCCTCGAAGACTTCGTCGGTTTGCAGGAAACCCGTATTTACCCGAACCCCACCAAAGGCCTGTTACGGGTCGAGTTCCCTTCGCTGGCCGACCGGGAGGCGACCATACAGGTGTACGATACCAACGGGAGGATACGAATCAGCCAAAAGGCGGCAAACACCAACCAGCTCGATCTGTCGGGTTATTCGCCCGGTCTTTACATCCTGATCATCCGCTCGGGACAAGAAAAGAAGGAATGGAAGATCATTAAAGAATAAGCACATGAAAAAATTATATTTGATTATGATATTGGGATGGTTGTGCGTATTGTACGGCCAGGCCCAACCGGCCGACCTGGTACTCAGCAGCGCCGAGTCGGGCACCAAACTGCACCAGGCCACCAACAGCATTACCTTTGCCCCGGGCTACTCTTATACCCCGAACGGGGGTACCTTAACCGCAGTGATTGTACAAAACCTGTTGCCGGGCGATACCCGGACCAACCCGATTGTCGCGGGAGAGTTCGGTCCCGACTTTCAGTACACCGATACCCAAAACACGACCGGTTTTACCAACCAGTACACGGGACGTACTACCAACGATGTGTTTTACCGGTTCACACTCACCAGAGAAATGACGGTGACCATAACCCACTGCGGCTCGGCCCTGGCAGACACCTACATGCACCTGTTGGATGCCTCGGGTAACCTGATTGTGAGCAACGACGATTATTCAGGCGAGGGAAAATGCAGTTCGTCGTTGCATTCCTATATCCAACGTGAACTGGGTGCGGGCGTCTATTACGTGGTATCGGAGGGTTACAGTGCGAACGGTGAATTACAGACCAATATCGCCGGGCAGGCAACCTACGAAGGTACTATTTCGGGCAACATAGTATTCTCCCCTCCCGTCGCCCCGGCCGTTTATACCATTAATACCAACCTGGCGGTTGGGAAAACACCGGGAGGGTTAAGCGCGGGAGGTTCAGCCGGTTATACGATACCCATTGATATTCCGGTGGGGACAAACGGGCTGCAGCCTGCTGTCAGCCTGAATTACACCAGTAACTACACCGATGGCATGCTGGGGATTGGCTGGAACCTGGCAGGGATACCGGCCATTGCCCGCGTAAACGAAACCATTTACCACGACGGGATATCGGACCCGGTAAGGGGCGATTTGACCGATAAATATGCCCTGGACGGGAACCGGCTGATCGTGGTTGGCGGCACCTACGGGGCGCCCGACAGCGAATACCGGACCGAGATCGAGGAGTTTGCCAAAGTTATCGCCTACGGAAGTACCGGGCATGGCCCCGAATGGTTTAAAGTGTATGCCAAATCGGGGCTGATCTACGAATTTGGCAACACCACCGATTCGAAAGTAAAAAAAAGCAACGGGTGCATCCTCTCGTGGAAAGTCAATAAAATAACCGACCGTTACAACAACTACATTACTTTCAATTACCTGGCAACCGACGACGAACACCCGGTGGGTATGATCCATTACACCGGAAACAGTACACTTTCGAAGCAGCCCTTTGCCCATATCCTGTTTAACTACAAGACCAGGGACGATGTGAGCGCGTACTGTTACGGAGGAAAAGAGTTTACCCGCGACATTTTGTTAGACAACATCGAGATCAAACACGAGGGGCAAACCTTTAAAAAGTACGTGATCGATTATATGAAAGACACCCACGCCCAGCTCCAGAAAGTGACCGAAAGCAGCAGCCAGGGAGTAGCATTTAACCCAACAGTCTTTGCCTGGACCAAACAAACCGAACAATTTACCCAAACCACACATTACTCAAGTACAGAAGACGAACTGTATTACGTGGGCGATTTTAACGGCGACGGGCGTGATGATATGGTAATTATTCCGTATAAGACAGACAGGTACCTGAGCAGTGATAAATGGAAGTTGTATATCGGTGATGCCAATGGAAATATGGAATACATAAATGAAGGAAATCTGACAAGTAATTTCAAATCCTTTTGGGTAGGCGATTTTGATGGCGATGGCCTAATGGATCTGGTAATGGTAGAAACCAGCCGGGTTGAGAGTTATTCCTTTTATAAATCTTCGGGAGACAACTTCACAAGACTTACTTCTTTTGATTCATATTCAGATGCTACCATCACTAATGTAGTAGATCACGATGGCGACGGGAAATTAGAATTGTTCTTCCATGATGATTCAAATGCCTGGAGGGTTTACAGTTATTCGGGTTCTTTGCTTGCAAGTGGCTCTATTCCTTCATTCGGTCAATATTATATTGAGGATAACGGGATGCAGACACGTATTCTTGACTTTAACGGTGACGGATGTTCCGATCTGCTAGTGCTGTTTAGCGGAAGCTACAAGGTTTATGAGTTTAAGGGCGCCAACAAAACCCTGATCGAGACCTTCTCGGGTACGAATATGAAAAGCAGCGATTTTTTGTTATTCGGCGATTTTAACGGCGACGGGACGATCGATATCATCCGCAGGCTTGGCGCCACGCAGGGATCGTCTTGTTACCTGATGACTTTAACGGAGAGTGGTTTTCAATCCAAAGTGTTAAACGACTTTAATAATTTTGATATTTATCTTTGGAATAACCGGATGTATGCCCGCGATATGAATGGCGACGGCCGCACCGATGTCGTGCTGGTTGGAAGGGGAACCAATACCGGGAACAGTTATAACCGGATCAACGTGGCCATCAGTTCAGGCAATGGGTTCTCAATAACAGAACATGTTTCTTCAACCACCATGCAAAACGGCTACGACCGCTATTTCAATTTTGCCGATTACAACGGCGACGGCCGTTACCAATTGTTTTACAAGTATTACAGTACGTCCAAACTGTTCTCCTTTGCCAACGGCACACCCAGTCATTTGCTCAGCACGGTGATTGACGGATTGGGCGCTAAAAGCGCCATCAGCTACCAGCCTATGTCCGGCAGTTCGGTTTATACCCGTGGTTCCGGGGCTGTTTACCCGGTCAACGATTTCTCTTCGGCCTTCCAACTCGTTTCGCAGGTAAGCAGCGACAACGGCATTGGAGGGACTACTTCGGTCAGCTATCAGTATGCCGGAGCCAAAGTGCACCGCCAGGGCAAAGGGTTTATGGGTTTTTCGGAGGTAACGGCCACCAACAGTGTCACCGGCATTTCCACCGAAAGCCATTTCGAGTTTGACGGTACTTATTATTACCCTCAGTTGCGCTATATTTATACCAAACACGGAAGCATTACCTTGTCGACCACCAATAATACCTGGAATACAGCAAATTTCGGTGACAAGCGAATATTTCCGTATGTTTCGTCAAGCGTGCAAACCGATAACCTGAGCGGGCGGAGCATGAGCGCCACGGCCACCTACGATTCATATGGTAACCCCGAAACGGTAACAAAAGACTATGGAGGCGGGCATACGCGAACCACCGGTTACCAATATAACGACGAAAGGGTAAACGACTGGCTGATCGGCCGCCCGACCACCATTACTGAAACAACGGAGCGGGATTCGGAAACCAAAACCTTTACCACTGTCCGCAGCTACTTTGCCACCAGTAACTTGCCTGATGTCGACCAGTACAACACCGGGGATGCCGCCTGGTGGAAACTGGACCGGGATTACGACAGTTTCGGGAACCTCTGGAAGCTGCATAAAGAAACAACGGGGCTAAGCGTTCAGACCACCATTTATGATTACGATACCAGTACCGGAGCCAGGCTGTTAAAAGTGACCGAACCTGCCGGATACGAAACAGGGTACGGTTATTATCCCGTAACCGGCTTGCTTCATACGGTAACCGACCCGTTTGATCGTGTGACCACTTACACGTATAACAGTGCTGATCAATTAAGTAATGCAGCTCCTTCGGCCGGGGTTATAACCACACTGACCAGCAGCCTGAACGCTTCGGGCGGCCCGGCCAATGCCCGTTATTACATCCAAAAAAGCGCCAATGACGGCTCGCTTGTCAAAACCTGGTACGATAAACTGGGGCGCGAACTGCGAACCGAAACCAAAAACTTCGGTGGAGCGATGGTTAAAGTGGATAAACAATATAACGCCAAGGGGCAACTATACCAGGTTTCGGAGCCAACAACCGGAACGCCTTCCAACTGGAATATCATCGGTTATGATGATTACGGGCGTGTAACGTCACAGGACCCGCATTTTGGCGCTACGGCCAGTTTCTCGTACTCCGGAGCCACCACAACCCGTACGGTTAACGGGCGCAGTTATACGTCAACGATTGATGCAACCGGGCTGACCACCCAGCGGACCGATCCCGGGGGCGCGATCAGCTACGCGTACCGGCCCGATGGCGCCCTCAAATCAACAACGGTGAACAATGTGATCACCTCGATGACTTACGATAAAAACGGGAACCGGCTAACCATTACCGACCCCAGCGCCGGCCTCATTACCAACACGTATTATGGTACCGGTCAACCATTAACCGTGAGCAACAATGCGAACGAAATAACTACTTATTATTACCAAACCAACGGGCTGCCGGATTATTATACAACGCCGGAAGGGACCACTGATTACAGTTACAATTCCGATAATTTAATAAGCAATATCACTTCGCCGGGCGGGGTATCCCGATCTTATACTTACGAAAACGGGAAAGTAAAAACGGTGACCGAATCGATTGGCGGGATCAGTAATTTGCTTACTTTTGAATACGACAGCAAAGGACGCCTGTCGCGTAAATATTTTAACGGGACTACAGAGTACGAACAATATGATTATGACACCAACAGCGGTTATCTGTACCGGATCCAGTTTACTGCGGGCGGGACTACAAGCACGGTTTGGCAACTGACGGTTATGGACGACTACGGGCACATCAGGCAGGCAACAATCGGAAGCGCTTCCGCATCGTGGGGCTACGACGGCAACAACATGCTGTCGCAAATTGCAGCCAGCGGGGTACAGCAGTACAACTATTCGTTTGATGTGAACACCGGAAACCTGAACTGGCGTACCAACTTTTTGAAAAATAAAACCGAAAGTTTCGGGTACGATTCCGATAAGCTGGACCGGTTGGCTTCGGTAACAGGGCCGGAAGACCTGGACATAAGCTACACAACCAACAACAACGGTAATATTTATTCAAAAAGCGATGCCGGCAATTATACCTTGTACGACGGCTACGCGGTAAAAGAAATATCCGACGCGCAAAACATACCGGAAACTTACCAGGAGATTGAATATTACTCGTTCGAAAAAGTAAAAAAGATTACCGAAGGCGATAAAACCGCCGATTTTGAGTACAATGCCGACCGCCAGCGCATCCGCATGACCTTGAAAACAAGCGGTGTTACCACTAAAACCCGCTGGTACTTTGGCAGCAGTTGCGAACGCGAAGATGTTGGGGGAACCATTACCAATTACATCTGGATTGGCGGCGACGCCTACACGGCCATTGCGGTGGCCAAAAAAACGGGAACCGGTAGCTGGACGGTGTACAACATTTTCCGCGACCATTTAGGTACCATTACACACCTGAAGAACGTAAGCACCGGCGTGGTTGATGAATACAGCTTTGATGCCTGGGGCCGGCGCAGGGATAAAGACGACTGGACCTATACCCTCACCGGCGAACCGGCCCTGTTTGCCGACCGTGGTTTTACGGCGCATGAATACCTGGCTGACTTTAACCTGTACAACATGAACGGGCGAATGTATGACCCGGTGGTTGGAAGATTCCTGAGTCCTGACCCGTTTGTCGGCGGAGGGGACTACACCCAAGGGTTCAACCGATACTCTTATGCCCTAAATAATCCATTGATATATACTGATCCAAATGGTGAAAACCCACTGTTTTTTATTATAGGCGCAGTCATTGGTGCCTATGTTGGAGGCTCAGCCAGCAACGGCTGGCAATGGAATCCCGGAAAGTGGGATTACGGAGATCCTGGGACATACTTCGGGATTATTGGCGGCGGTTTGGCTGGTGGTCTTGGTGCGCAATGGATGTTTGGCCCGGGCGGTGTATTGTCCGGGGGGACGCAGGTTGGTATAAATATCGGGGTATCGTTTGACAAAATAGGCGTTGCTTTTGCCAATTTTAGTTTTGGCGAAGGGGCCGGACTTACTTTTGAAGGATTGGGTTATGTCACGATTGCCGGGGGCGGAGCTTATATTACGGCCAACGCTTTAAACAGTTGGCTTAATGGTAATGGCACTCCCCCCTTGTCTCCCGAACAGAAGGTGAATAAAGCTATTGCTGAAGCTGCGGGTGGTGGTGGCAGTAGTCAATGGGCATGGGCACTTGGCGCAACAGCAGTACTGGCCGGAGACGATGTTACCGGAGTTGGTGTAGTAGATGATATCGCTATTCCTGCCGTTTGGGCAAGTGTGGGTGCTGTTGCTGCATATGAATATATGAACAAAGAAGGAGTACAATACTCTTTAAGGGCTACAACCTCCGGAATGTATCCCGTTTATAGCTGGGGAAATGTTACACCGACCGGTTATGAATGGCTGGATACAGGGGACATCTGGAAAATAGGACAGACCACCCGGTACAATGCAGTAACCAATACCCAATGGAGGTACCCGGATGCTCAATTAAGAAACTGGAGGATTGAATTCTTGCCTGAATTTCCAGGGACGAGAACCGAAATCCTGATGGTTGAAAAAATGAAGATCTGGAATTACATCCATACTTACGGCAGGTTGCCTTATGGGAACAAAGTGCCATGGTAAGGAACAATGTACCTGTCCTGCAATGTCGCAGGACAGGTATTTTAACAACAAATAATATGGAAATACATTTCACAAGGGAAATTACGACTGATCTGCAAAAAAAATTAAGCTTTCTGCTGGATCTGTCCGATCTTTTTCCTGAAGATTCTTTGGGGAAAAGCCTTAATACCATTTTTGTATGTTTAAACAGCGTGGATCCCGAAATTGGGAACTGGAAGGATTTTGAGACAGGCTTGGTAGTTAAGAAAGTCTTTATGAAATCTAAAAAGAACCTGGAATTCAGTTATAAACTCAACCATAAACAAATGACTGAAGCCCAAACAAGGGAAGAAGTGCTTTCCATTATCCTGGAAGGGTTTAAAAAGACATACAGCGAAATAAAGGCAATGAACATCAAAGATTTTGACGTTGACAAATTCTATTCCGTTGTAATTTCAACGATCGAAGAATTTGCCAAAAACGAATATGTACCCAAAGAAAGGATTTTTATTTATCAGCCGGAAAGACATCAAATTGAAGTTTCCAGGGATGACAAAATGGGCGAAAGGGTTTTTTGGGAACTCATTGAGCAAGCTAAAGAAGAAAACAGGAATTTTAATGACAGGATAGAAGCTTTGGTGACCAAATTAAGCAAACTTAGTGAAAAGCAAATAATAGGTTTTGAATACACCTTTCGGGAAATGCTCGCAAAATCTGCCCACTATAATATACTGGCTGCGGCAAAAATTATTAGCGGGCATGTTAGTGATGACAGCTTTCTTTATTTTAGGTGCCGATTAATGGCTGAAGGTAATTATTTATACTTTAAAGCAATTGAAATCCCTGATTATATAGCCGAAGCTAATGTCAGAGAAATAGAATTTGGTGGAGAAGAAATGTTATCAGTTGCGGATCAGGCTTTCATTTTAAAGAACGGGGACGATACAGATAAAGAATTGCCGACAGACATTGCGTATGACTATTACAATTATGACGAGGGAGAAGAAATAATAGGTAAAGAATGGAAAGACGAGGATTTACCGAAAAGATATCCTTTATTGTGGAATAAATACAGAAGAAAAAAATGAAAAGTGTCAGTGTGTAAAAATGGATATGATGATGCCAAAAACAACAGTGGTTATCTTTCCCGAATCCAGTTTGACGGGACAACGGTTTGGCAGTTAACCAATATGGACGATTACGGGCGCATCAGGCAGGCAAGCATTGGCGCAGCCGCGGGAACGTGGACCTATGACGCTAATAATATGCTCTCTCAGATCGCGGCAACGGGAGTGCAGCAGTACGATTATTCGTTCAATGTGAATACGGGAAATCTGAACTCACGGACCAACTTTTTGAAAAATAAAACCGAAAGTTTCGGGTACGATTCCGATAAGCTGGACCGGTTGGCTTCGGTAACAGGGCCGGAAGACCTGGACATAAGCTACACAACCAACAACAACGGTAATATTTATTCAAAAAGCGATGCCGGCAATTATACCTTGTACGACGGCTACGCGGTAAAAGAAATATCCGACGCGCAAAACATACCGGAAACTTACCAGGAGATTGAATATTACTCGTTCGAAAAAGTAAAAAAGATTACCGAAGGCGATAAAACCGCCGATTTTGAGTACAATGCCGACCGGCAGCGCATCCGCATGACCTTGAAAACAAGCGGTGTTACCACTAAAACCCGCTGGTACTTTGGCAGCAGTTGCGAACGCGAAGATGTTGGGGGAACCATTACCAATTACATCTGGATTGGCGGCGATGCCTACACGGCCATTGCGGTGGCCAAAAAAACGGGAACCGGTAGCTGGACGGTGTACAACATTTTCCGCGACCATTTAGGTACCATTACACACCTGAAGAACGTAAGCACCGGCGTGGTTGATGAATACAGCTTTGATGCCTGGGGCCGGCGCAGGGATAAAGACGACTGGACCTATACCCTCACCGGCGAACCGGCCCTGTTTGCCGACCGTGGTTTTACGGCGCATGAATACCTGGCTGACTTTAACCTGTACAACATGAACGGGCGAATGTATGACCCGGTGGTTGGAAGATTCCTGAGTCCTGACCCGTTTGTCGGCGGAGGGGACTACACCCAAGGGTTCAACCGATACTCTTATGCCCTAAATAATCCATTGATATATACTGATCCAAATGGTGAAAACCCACTGTTTTTTATTATAGGCGCAGTCATTGGTGCCTATGTTGGAGGCTCAGCCAGCAACGGCTGGCAATGGAATCCCGGAAAGTGGGATTACGGAGATCCTGGGACATACTTCGGGATTATTGGCGGCGGTTTGGCTGGTGGTCTTGGTGCGCAATGGATGTTTGGCCCGGGCGGTGTATTGTCCGGGGGGACGCAGGTTGGTATAAATATCGGGGTATCGTTTGACAAAATAGGCGTTGCTTTTGCCAATTTTAGTTTTGGCGAAGGCGCCGGACTTGCCTTTGAAGGATTGGGTTATGCCACCATTGCCGGAGGTGGAGTCTATATCACAGCAAATGCTTTAGATGGTTGGTTAAGCGGTGATGGCAATCCCCCTGTAACACCGGAACAAAAAGTGGATTTGGCAATTGCTCAGGCGGCTTCAAGTGGGGGTAACTCTTTTAACGAAAGAGTATTTAACGAGTTCATCAATTATTCTGAATCCACAATTGATGGTTTGACATATACTGTGACGGGTTTAGGTGCAGCCTTATCTGGAGGTTTTCGAAATATGAAACTTGACTGGAAATACAATGGAGCTGCACACGTAGGAGAAGGAAGATGGTTTCCTGGCAAGCATGATCCGGCATATGCTTATGGCTTTACATTTGAAAATGGATTTACCCGAGAAGCGATAGAACAAAGCAATGTAAGCTGGAGTAATGGCAAGAGAATAGTGAATGGCACATTAGGGATATTACTTTTCCCAATGGAGTTTTCAAAAACAGGCTATAAAGCATTAGATTTTCTAATTGACCAAGCAATTACCGGAGGAATTGGTTATGGAGTAGGAAAAGGTCTGGATAAGATACCAAATTATTAGCTTAATATGTCATCATTGGAAGTTATATGCATATTTTTAGCAGGATTTGCAGGAGTATTTATTGTTCGCGTTATTGTAAAGTTTTCTGGGGTTTTGATAATAAAATTTTTCACAAAAATATATCATTCCCTAAGTAAGATGCAAAATAAACATACGAAACAAAAAGAGAAAAAATGAATGCTGTAATCCCAATTCTTATGGACAACTCCTTCTTGAATGGTTTTTTCTTAAAGATTAAGTATACAAACCACAAGATTTGAATAATAAGTAGTGTAAGTAAAGGCTTTATTGATTCAATCCAGTTGTTTAGAAATAATAATAACGATATAACGGAAATGAAAAGAATAATGCTGGAAATTAGAGTTATGCCTACATTGAATTCTTTATTTCTAAAAATATGGAATTTAGATGTTAAGTAGAACAAAGCTAAAAGTCCTGCTAATAAGCTAAATCCTATTCCTGCAAAGGAGAAAGTTATTTCTTTTAAGACGAACATTAAAAAGAATAAAGCAATTAGTGTAGTCTCAATGTAACGCATAAATATTATTAATAAGCTAACAAAGCCTGGAAAACATCTGCTGCCCATCGTCTTAGAGCTATTGGTGACGAAGGGTAGGTGGTTATTTATAGCAACAAATATGAGAAATTAATTTAATAACCAAAGAAGCTACCCGACAAAAAAAACGCGGGTGGCTTCTTTTAGACTTTCAAAGGCCGCCTGTCGCGGAAATATTTTAACGGGACTACGGAATATGAACAGTACAATTATGACACCAACAGCGGTTATTTGTACCGGATACAATTTACAGCGGGCGGGGTTACCACAACTGTCTGGCAATTAACGAACATGGATGCATACGGACATATCACCAACGCGAATGTCGGCGCCACAGCTACCAGTTGGGGCTACGACAGCAACAACATGCTCTCGCAAATTGCGGCCACGGGAGTACAACGTTACGACTATTCGTTTGATGTGAACACCGGGAACCTGAACTGGCGTACCAACTTTTTGAAAAATAAAACCGAAAGTTTCGGGTACGATTCCAATAAGCTGGACCGGTTGGCTTCGGTAACAGGGCCGGAAGACCTGGACATAAGCTACACAACCAACAACAACGGTAATATTTATTCAAAAAGCGATGCCGGCAATTATACGTTGTACGACGGCTACGCGGTAAAAGAAATATCCGGTGCGCAAAACATACCTGAAACCTACCAGGAGATTGAATATTACTCGTTCGAAAAAGTAAAAAAGATTACCGAAGGCGACAAAACCGCCGAATTTGAGTACAATGCCGACCGCCAGCGCATCCGCATGACCTTGAAAACAAGCGGTGTTACCACTAAAACCCGCTGGTACTTTGGCAGCAGTTGCGAACGCGAAGATGTTGGGGGAACCATTACCAATTACATCTGGATTGGCGGCGACGCCTACACGGCCATTGCGGTGGCCAAAAAAACGGGAACCGGTAGCTGGACGGTGTACAACATTTTCCGCGACCATTTGGGAACGATTACCCACCTGAAAACAGGCAGCGCTATAACCGAGTACAGCTTCGATGCCTGGGGACGCCGTCGCGACCCCAACACCTGGCAACCATTGGCCCAGGCTGGCACTTATCAAACACTCAGGGGCTTTACCGGGCATGAGCATATTGATATTGCCGCCCTGGTGAATATGAACGGACGCATCTACGATCCTTTGGTGGGGCGCTTTCTCAGCCCCGACCCCTTTATGCAGGCGCCGGATTACACGCAGGGCTTAAACCGGTATAGCTATTGTATGAATAATCCGCTATCTTTGATCGACCCAAGCGGGTACTCTTGGTTTAGCCGGAACTGGAAATCGCTGGTAGCCGGGTTGGTAGCCATCACGGTAACAGTTGTTACCGCCGGAACAGGAACCATTGCCCTGGGACATGCCATCCTGAGCGGCGCGGCCGGCGGTTTTGCCGGTGGTTTTACAGGCACCTTACTGAATGGAGGTAATGTGGGCGACGCGTTTAAAGCGGGAGTGATTGGAGGCGTGATTGGAGGTATCGCCGCAGGCGGGGCCCACCTGATTGGCACGGCAGCCCAGGGATTGGGTACTTTCCAGAAAGAACTGGCCCGAAGCCTGGCACATGGTTCGCTTGGCGGACTGACCAGCGTGGCGCAGGGTGGTCAGTTTAAACACGGGTTCTTTGCTGGGGCGTTTGCCTCGATGGCCGGTTCGGGGATGCAGGCCGCCAAATGGGGCGTGTTCCAAACCAATGCCGGGCAGTTGGTTACGGCAGCTGTAGTTGGAGGTACAGCCTCCCAACTCGGCGGCGGCAAATTTGCTAATGGCGCGGTAACGGGGGCGTATACGATGTTGTTTAATCATATGGTACACAAACCAAAAAAAGTAGATGTTCATAGCGCTGATGCCTTAGATAAATTAGTAGAATGGTTCAAATTTATCAATGAAGAGTTAGAAGACCCAAATTCTAGTAATTATTATACAATCTATGATGTAGTAGATGTAAATACTATAAAACCTGGAGATAAATCCACTTCATTTGGGAAATATAAAATTGATTTTGGCAATGGAGTACTATTTAGTATGTCTGATCCATATAAAATTCTTCAGAACGAAGCTTTTATTAATTATGTATGGGATTATCCTCAGCCAGCAATTGAACGGTACTCCATATTTTTAGGTGGTAACATGTATGGTAATGCTAATTATCCAAAAAGTTTAATTTCAATAGAAACATATAATAAAAACACATATGATATTTATCGTAAGAAAATATTTGGGAAATAAAAGCATAGCTTTTACGTTTTTAGTGTATTTAGCCATAAATGCATGTTCTCAGGAAAGATATTCAGAATTAAAACCTGAACTTGAATTTCATTTGGGTAAAATTGGAACATTTTGCCCGGCTATTCATGTTGGTGATTGGAATATTGTTGATTATGATAAAAATAATAATTCAACAACTTTCCATATCTTAAGAAGTGAAAAAGATACAATCATGGAATTAAGCTTTATTTATTTTCATAAAGGGAATAGGTGTTTTTTTTCTGATAAATATTATTTCAACTTCTTTTCGAAAAACTATTCAATTGGAGATACAATTTATTCAATTGGCTTTGAAAATTGTGCGGACACTTTATATTACTGTAAATGGAATAAAGAAAAAGCTCGAGAAAAAGAATTTACAGTTGGTAAATATTATTGGCAAAGTTTACAAGGTCAATATAGCGTAGAACAATCAAATTACTATTTTCTCAAAAGAGATTCTTTGGATAAGGTACGTGGTAACAATTTACCAGATCTTCCTGAATTGAAATCAATTTCCAAGTCTGATTCTTTACGAATAGATAGTATAGCAAAAAGAATACATTTTTGGCAATAACCACCTCCCCCTTCTCGTCTTAGCATCAGCGGTGACGAGGGGTTAGCTGGTGGCTCCCGATTGCTATCGGGACAAGCTGTTTGTAACGACAATATGTGAGAAATTAATTTAACAAGCCGAAGAAGTTGTCCGGCAACTGCCGGATGGCTTCTTTAGAAATCGGCAGTAGGGCACAAATAAGAAATGAAAAAATACGACTGAAATAAAACTTAGAACCTAAACAGAAAAAGAGCATGCAATCATTAAGAACACTTTTAGATGAGTACGATAAATCTCCTGCCATATTTCAGGCCGGGCGGTACTGGAAAGCATACGAAGAAAAAATCATACATCAAATTGAGGTCGCCGATTTTAGCCGGTTAAGAAGCGGCGATTACCCGATTTTTGGCACATTTGGCTTCAGCGAGTCGGTTTATACCTATCATCCGAATATGCCTTTTCATGTAAAGTTTTTAAAAAAGCTGATTCGCAGGCTTTTTATTACGAACCGGGCAACTTTGCCCTATTCGATGTCGTTAAGCGATATCCGGGAGATGGCCTATCAGAACTGTTTAATCCAGGGTGAACTTGCCAATCTGAAATCTATTTCAGAAATAGAGGCCAGCGTTTTTGGAAATCCATCGGATCTGTTTGAAATAAAGGATAAGAAATACACGATGCAGTTCCTGAATTTTTACATCAGGCTCTGTTTTGCCCAAAGGTATCTGAAGATGACCGGTACAGAAACAATCGTGGAGTTAGGTTCGGGTTCCGGCTTTCAGGTTGAGGTGCTGAAAAAAGTTTTTCCCGATTTGACCATTGTCTGTTTTGATTTGCCCTATACCCTCTTTCTGTGCGAGCGATACCTTTCGGAAGCCCTGGGAGAAGAGGCCGTGGTAAAATCGTCGGAGACCTTAGGCTGGACAGATCTGGGCAAACTGGAAAAAGGGAAAGTACATATGCTGGGCAACTGGAAATTTCCGCTGCTCAAAAAAACCAGGTTCGATATTTTCTGGAACGCGGCAAGCTTTGGTGAAATGGAACCGGATCTGGTAAAAAACTACCTGAGTTATGTGTTGGGCTCCTGCCATTTTATTTACCTCTTACAAGCCCGAAACGGCAAGGAGAGTTCGAAAACAAAAGGCGTTGTAACTCCAATTAGTTTTAATGATTATGATACAATGTTGAACGGTTACAAGTTGGTAAACGTATCTGATGCTTTTGATGCACATCGCAGGATGTCTCATAGCGGCGGGTATTTTCAGGCGGTCTGGAAAAAAATGAACGAAGGGTAACCTGCCCGACTCATATTTCAGCCCGGGGTGGGACAATCGGTGAACAGTGATCTGTAACAGGGGTCAGTATTCACTGAAGATTTGTTTGGTCTTTGGTCATTAGTCATTGGATAATTGGTCATTGCAGCTTGGGGCGTGGGGCATGGAGCATTGACTACTTGGAACTTGAATCCGTCTGCGCCGGAGTAAACACTTGGGGCTTGGAGCTTGTGGCTCGTTACTCGCAAGTAAAGCCGCGACTGAATACTGCTACTTTCTCCGGTCTCCGGTCTCCCGTCTTCGTTAACCGGTAATTCCCCTTTGCTCTCTGCCCATGCTCCGAGTCCCATCCCAGCTTTGAAAAAGCAAAAGTTTGCAATGTTAAACGACATTGAATCGTAACCTGTAAATATTGTTTCGTTCATGGGAAACATAAGGGGAAATCCCTATCTTTAGGGAAAAGCTTTCGCTATGGAAATCCCGAAACTTGTTCAGAACGATCCCTGGCTCGAACCCTTTGCCCTGGTGATTATTGCCCGGAATGAAACGGCCCGAAGCAAAGAACATGAATTGACCGGGGGAGGCAGTTTGTCCGGTTTTGCCGGCGGTCACCTGTGGTTTGGTTTACACGAAACCGAAAATGGCTGGGTGATTCGCGACTGGGCGCCAAATGCCGATGCAATCTACCTTATTGGCGATTTTAACGGGTGGGAAGAACAGTACGCTTATCGTCTGAATCAGCTCGGAAACGGGAGCTGGGAGTTGCACCTCGGCTACGATCAGTTGAAACACGGCGATTTATATGCGTTTTCGATGCACTGGCCCGGTGGCAGTGGAAAACGGATCCCCGCCTGGGCCAACCGGGTGGTACAGGACAGCGAAACCTTGATTTTCAATGCCCAGGTTTGGGCTCCTTCCGACGCGTATCAATGGCAATATCCTGCTTTTAACCGCCGCGATGAGGCCCCCCTGGTCTACGAAAGTCATGTCGGGATGGCCGGCGAAGACGAACGCGTTCATACCTATAACGAATTCAGGGAACATATTTTACCCCGGATCAAAGCCGCCGGTTATAATACCGTACAGATCATGGCTATCCCGGAACATCCGTACTACGGAAGTTTTGGTTACCATGTGTCCGGCTTTTTTGCACCATCATCCCGTTTTGGGACACCCGATGAATTGAAAGCGCTGATCGATACCGCGCATCAGCTGGGATTGGCTGTCATTATGGATCTGGTGCATTCGCACGCCGTGAAGAACGAAACTGAAGGACTCGGCAACTACGATGGCACCCGTTACCAGTTTTTCCACGAAGGGGCAAAGGGTGAACATCCCGCGTGGGATTCCTATTGTTTTAACTACGGTAAAAACGAAGTGCTGCACTTCCTGTTGTCCAATATCCGTTACTGGCTCGAAGAATTTAAATTCGACGGCTTCCGCTTCGACGGGGTAACCAGTATGTTGTATTTTGATCATGGTCTGGGAAAAGCATTCACCGCCTACGAAGATTATTTCACCCCCAACGTGGATGCGGATGCGGTGGCTTATTTGTACCTGGCCAATAAACTCATTCACGAAATTAATCCGAATGCGCTTTCGATTGCCGAAGAAGTGAGCGGAATGCCCGGACTGGCCACTTCGCAGGGCGAAGGCGGGCTGGGCTTTGATTACCGTATGGCGATGGGAGTTCCGGATTTCTGGATCAAACTGATCAAGGAATTGCCTGACGAACAATGGGATGTTGGGCACATCTTTTACGAACTCACATCCAAACGGATGGATGAAAAGGTTGTCAGCTATGCCGAGTCGCACGATCAGGCGCTGGTCGGAGATAAAACCATTATTTTCAGGCTGATTGATAAGGAAATGTATTTCAGCATGAGGAAAGACCAGCCGAACCTGCTTGTCGACCGGGGCATCGCCCTGCATAAAATGATCAGGCTGGCAACAGCCGCAAGCGCCGGCGGAGCTTACCTCAATTTTATGGGAAACGAGTTTGGGCATCCCGAATGGATCGATTTCCCGAGGCTGGGAAACAACTGGTCGTATAAACATGCGCGGCGTATCTGGAGCCTTGCCGACAATCCGGAGCTGCGGTTTCACTGGCTTGCCGACTTTGACCGGGAGATGATGCAGTGGATTCGTCAAACCCGCCTGCTCGACATACCGGACGTGTACCGTTATTTCGATAATAAAGAAGACCAGATTCTGGCTTTCAGCCGGGGCGATTACCTGCTGGTATTTAATTTTAATCCGGTACAATCGTTTACCGGTTACGGCATTCCGATGGAACCGTCAAAGTACCGGGTTTTATTTGATACGGATGAAAGCCGCTTTGGCGGACAAGACCGCATTGCCCGGGATATGACCTATTATACCCGCCCCGCGGCAGGTTTAAGCAGTCAGCATTACCTGAACCTGTATTTGCCTGCCCGGACTGCTATGGTGTTGAAAAGAGAACCGTTTAAACGTGTGAGATGATGGACCGGTATTTCACGGAAGTACACATTGACGATTTTGGCTGGCGTATGAGTTACCGCGATAAACTGATGCTGATCGGATCGTGTTTTGCCGAGAACATCGGCGAAAAATTGCAGCGGCTCAGGTTTCAGGTCGGCCTGAACCCCTTTGGCATCGTGTACAATCCGCTGTCGGTGAGCAAAAGTATCCGCCGGCTGTTGGAAGGAAAAGTTTACCGGGAGGAAGATTTATTTGAGCACAACGGCATTTGGGGAAGCTTTGACCATCACGGGCGTTTTTCGTCGGTATCGTCGGGCGAAACGCTCGATAAAATCAACCGGCAGATGCAGGTTTCCCGTGAGTTCTTACACGAAGCCGCGTATTTAATCATCACCTTTGGTACAGCCTGGGTCTATGAGTTGAAGGAAACCGGCGAGGTGGTGTCCAACTGCCATAAGTTCCCTGCTTCCGATTTTAAACGATTTCGCCTCTCTCCCGGAGAGATTGTCGATGAATTTCGCGATTTACTTTCAGATCTTTGGAAATTTAACAGTGATTTAAAAATCCTGTTCTCGGTGAGCCCGGTTCGTCATTGGAAGGATGGGGCAGTTGGTAATCAATTAAGTAAAGCAAGTCTTTTGCTGGCGGTCGACAGGCTGGTTATCGGCTTCGGGCCAGACCGCTGCGCGTATTTCCCCTCGTATGAAATTATGATGGACGAGTTGCGCGATTACCGCTTCTATGCCCCGGATTTAGTGCATATCAGTCAGGTGGCAGTCGATCACATTTGGGACAAATTCAGCCGGGTGATGATCTCCGATGAGAGTCTCAGACTGGCAAAAGATGTCCTGAAAATTGTCAAGGCATCTGAACACAAAGTATTCAATCCGCGTTCCGAAGAGTACAGGAAGTTTCTGTTGTATAACTTAGAGGAAATCGGGAAATTAACAATTAATTTCCCTTATCTTAACTTAGAAAATGAAAAAAGACACTTTGAAAAGGAATTGGATGGGAGTCAATAAGAAGGGCGAAAACAAATGAGAATAGTTTCATTATTTTTGTTGGAATAAAACCTATCTTAAATCAATCCTGATCCTTTTTTTCAAAGTTGATTTTAGCCTGAATAATTCACAAAAACGAAGAAAAGCTCACGAAAATTAAAGATAAATTACTATCTTACAGCGTCTTACAACCGTATTTCCATGAGCTCTTCAGAAAATAAAATTACCGAAAAAACTCTGGACAAGCAAACAGACGTTGCAATTTGCCAGGGAAAACTCTTCGATTTACAACCAATTGACAATAAGCGTATTGAGGTAAGTTTTACTGCATCTGAGATTTCTTCAGATGGTGGTTTGCTGTTGGTCAAAGATATCGAGAGCCGGATTGGCATCATCAAGTCGCTGGTTACTTGTATTGAGGACACCCGGCATCAAAGCTATGTTGACCACTCTTTGGAAGAGATTGCTGCACAGCGGGTATATCAGATTGTTGCTGGATATGAAGATGCCAATGATTGCAATACCTTGCGCGATGACACGATCCTGAAAATGAGTGTTGGACGTTTGCCCATGACAGGGAATGCCTTGGCATCTCAATCAACTATGACCCGTTTTGAGAACACCCCAAGAGCCAGTGAACTGTACAACATCGCGTATGCCTTTGCCAATAAGTTTATTGAATCCTACCCTTCGGAACCTCCTGTGATTATTATCGATTGCGATGACACCAACATTGATACCCACGGGGGGCAGCAGTTAACCCTGTTCAATAACTATTACGGAGAGTATTGCTACATGCCCCTTCACATTTATGAAGGCTTGTCGGGAAAACTGATTACCACCATACTCAAACCAGGCAGGCGCAGCAAAAGTGCCAATGTTTTTGGGATACTCAAAAGGCTTGTTGCCCATTTGCGCAAATCGTGGAAAAATACGGTGATCATTGTTCGGGGCGACAGCCACTTTTGCAGCAAAGAGTTGATGGACTGGTGCGTTGGACAACCCAATATCCATTTTATAACTGGCTTGACCGGAAACAGCGTATTGAATTCGAGTGTTGAAACTCTTGTAAAGAGTTGCGAAAATGAATTTGCCAGATATGCCAAACCCATAAAGCGTTATCACTCATTTGGCTACAAAGCGGGTAGTTGGGAAAACCAGCAACGCGTGATTGTTAAAATCGAAGTGACAAGCAAAGGATCCAATATTCGTTTTATTGTAACCGACCTTTGGGAATACCGGACAAAGGCACTTTACGAACAAGGGTACTGCGGACGGGGCAGGATGGAACTCAATATCAAAGACCACAAAAACTACCTGCAATCAGGCCGGATGTCGTGCAATAGCTTTTATGCCAATCAGTTCAGGTTATTCTTGCATTCAGCCGCTTATGTGCTGATGCACTCGTTGCAGGAGAACATGCTAAAAACAAAGGGGTTGGCAGCTGTTACGATGAAGACATTACGTGAAAGGTTCATTAAAATTGCTGCCCAGGTTAGACAAATGAAGACAAAAATAAAAGTGGAATTTCCAGCTTCATGCCCGCAAGCCAAACTGCTTGAGAATTACTTCCTCGAAATCGGACAGTTGCGCCGTTAGCAACAACCCAACTATATTCAAAAATACATATTAATCAGGCACTTGCAAAGCACAAGATAAAATACCTATGTTCTGTGAAGAAAATACACACAATTTTTGGTCTAAAACTAAACAGGCCAACCTCTAAAATGACCAATCGAAAACAATCGCAGACAACAAATTTTCTTTTCAGCATATGGGTTATTAAATCCCACGGCTGAAAAAATCAAATATTCACCTTTTTAAAGTTTATGAATTATTCAGGTTAGGCTAAAGTCTGGAATTTATGAGTTACTTAAAATTCGACAAAAGTAGTTTGGTTAACCTGGAGTATTCCCTTTCGCGCGAGGTGCTCCGGTCGAACAGGGCTGGTTCGTACATCAGTACCACCATTTCCGGCTGTAATACCCGAAAGTACCACGGGCTGCTTATTTGCCCTGTACCCGAATTGGGTGGAAAACATGTGCTCCTTTCGTCACTTGATGAAACCGTTGTTCAGCATGGGGCCGAATTTAACCTGGGAATCCATAAATACGAAGGCGATTATTATGAGCCCAAAGGCCATAAATATATCCGCGACTTTGATGCTGAAATGGTGCCTAAAACAACCTGGCGGGTTGGAGGGGTTATTTTGAGCAAAGAACGTTTGCTGGTTGAAAATGAAGAACAGGCACTGGCCCGCTACACGCTTGTTGACGCACATTCGCCAACGGTATTGCGTTTTAAACCGTTTCTGGCGTTTCGCAGCGTACATGCTTTAAGTAAAGCAAACATGTATGCCAACACAAAATATGTCCCCGTGCAAAACGGGATAAAGATGAGGATCTACGACGGTTACCCGTTTTTACATATGCAATTTTCAAAGGAGGCCGAGTTTGTTCCGGTCCCCGATTGGTACAAAAACATCGAGTATCTGAAAGAGAAGGAACGGGGCTATGATTATCAGGAAGACCTGTTTGTACCCGGCTATTTTGAAGTGCCGATAGAAAAAGGGGAAAGTATCGTTTTCTCGGCCTCAACATTTGAGGTAAAACCAGCTTCGTTAAAGACAAAATTTACGAAAGAATGTAACAAGCGCATTCCCCGGATTTCGTTTCTGAATTGTTTATCCAATTCAGCCCGGCAGTTTGTGATGCGGAAGGGAAAAGAAACGGATATTATTGCCGGCTTTCCGTGGTATAACGGAAATACCCGTCAGGCCTTTGTTGCTTTGCCTGGTTTGACCTTGGCGTTGAATGACCGGCAAACATTCGAAGATGTGGCAGATACCCAGTTAAGGCGATTGAAACATGGCTTGTTCCCAAAATCAAACGATGCAGGCGGAAGTTACGCGACAATTGATACGTCTTTGTGGTTTTTTTGGGTCATCCAGCAGCTTTCACACGAAGTAAAAAGCAGTAAATACATTTGGGAGAAGTATGGCCCGGGCATGAAGCAAATTTTATCGGCATATAAGATCGGAGCCAATTACGGGATCAGGATGATGGATGACGGTCTGGTTTATGGTAACGGGGAGACGATTGCTTTGAGTTGGATGGATTCTTTTCTGGACGGCAAACCGGTTGTGAGACGGACAGGCGCCATGGTGGAGGTAAACGCCCTTTGGTATAACGCGA
This sequence comes from Gaoshiqia sp. US2, assembly GCF_059705485.1. Taxonomy (NCBI): domain Bacteria; kingdom Pseudomonadati; phylum Bacteroidota; class Bacteroidia; order Marinilabiliales; family Prolixibacteraceae; genus Gaoshiqia; species Gaoshiqia sp. US2. Next base: position 1,500,458 of record NZ_AP048550.1, read on the forward strand.
TCTGTTTTGCGCTGGAGTTGGCACATGCTGAATCAGACAAGGACTTCATTGCCGAATGGGATCAATGGCCGTCGGTGGTTGCCCAATCGTTTAACCGGGAATTTTGGTCTGATGAGCATGGCTATCTGGCCGACTGGGTGAACGAAACGGAAAAAGACTGGACCGTAAGGCCCAATATGGTGATTGCCACGGCGATGGAATACAGCCCGCTCGACCGGGAAAGGCAAAAGTTAGTACTGAGTGTCGTAAAAAAACAACTGCTGACGCCACGGGGTTTGCGGAGCTTGTCTCCCGAGGATCCACGCTACGAAGGAATGTGTAAGGGGAATGTTTCTCTTCGCGAAAAGGCCGTTCACCAGGGAACAGCCTGGCCCTGGTTGATCCAGTTTTTTGTGGAAGGATACCTGAAAGTACATAAACAAGGGGGCCTGCCCTTTGTGAAGAGCATCGTTGAAGGCTTTGAAGAAGATATGTCGGAGCATTGTATCGGCTCCATTGCAGAAATGTATAACGGTAATCCGCCGCATAGCGCAAAAGGCGCTATTTCGCAAGCCTGGAGCATTGGCTCGGTGTTGAGGGCTTTGAAAATTTTGATGAGTTTTGGTGAATAGAATGTTCAACGAGATAGAACGCTGTATATGAAAGTATTAATGTTTGGTTGGGAATTTCCGCCCCATATTTCCGGCGGATTGGGGACAGCCTGTTACGGTCTGACCAGGGGAATGGCAGAATTCAACGATATGGAGGTCATTTTTGTCGTGCCTAAAGCTTATGGAGACGAAGATCAATCAAACATGCAACTGATCGGGGCAAATAACGTCCCGATAACCAGTAAGGTTGTTCATTTCACTGATCTTCAGCGAAAAATCGAATATTACGAAGTTGAATCCGGCATGGTGCCTTATGTCGATCCGGAAGAATTCTGGAAACTGAGCAGCAAAAAGTATTCGGAAAAAACCAGGTTTATCGAAACCGATGAAGAAGGCAAACTGGAGTTTTCGGGGAAATATGGTAACGATTTGTTGCATGAGATTTATAAATATTCGTTGGTCGCCGAGGTGATTGCCCGCGATAATGAATTCGACCTGATTCATGCCCACGACTGGTTAGCCTATCCGGCGGGGATTGCTGCAAAAGAAATTTCGGGCAAGCCCCTGGTCATTCATGTGCATGCCACCGATTTCGACCGCAGCGGCGGAAGCGTAAACCCGCAGGTATATGAGATTGAAAAACGCGGGATGGATGCCGCCGACCAGATCATCACCGTGAGCAACCTCACCCGGAAGATTGTGATTGAACGTTACGGAATTGATTCGGCGAAAGTAACAACGGTATACAATGCCGTTGAACCGCTCAGCCAGGAAGAAAAGATCAGGCTTAAAAAGGGAGTGAACGAAAAAATTGTGACCTTTTTGGGGCGTATTACCATGCAAAAAGGGCCGGAGTATTTTGTCGAGGCAGCCAACCTGGTTCTTAAAAAAATGAAAAATGTACGTTTCGTGATGGCCGGCAGCGGAGATATGATGAACGCGATGATCAAACGGGCTGCTACGCTTAAAATCACCGACCGTTTTCACTTTACCGGCTTTCTGAAAGGCGACGACGTATTTGATATGTTCCGGATGAGTGATGTTTTCGTGATGCCATCGGTGTCTGAACCCTTTGGCATCGTGCCGCTCGAAGCTATGCAAACCAATGTGCCGGTGATTATTTCCAATCAGTCGGGCGTGTCAGAAATTCTGAAATACGCGGTAAAAATCGACTATTGGGATACGCACGCGATGGCCGATGCCATTTACGGCTTGTTAAATTACCCCTCGATGTGGAATTTGTTTATGAAACACGGAAAAGCCGAAGTAGACAGCCTCCAATGGAAGAACTCGGCTAAAAATGTGCGTGATGTTTATTTAAAAGCTTTGATTAACCAGTAAAAAATGCGAACGATATGAGAGCCATTTGTTTTAATTTCCAGGTACATCAACCTTTTCGTTTCCGCAGGTATCGTTTTTTTGATATTGGTAACGACCACTATTATTACGATGATTATACAAATGAAACCATTTTGCGAAAAGTGGCCGATCATTGTTATTTGCCGGCGAATAAGCTCCTGCTTGAGCTGATAAAAAAATATAAAGGAAAATTTAAAGTCAGTTTTTCAATTACCGGCATTGCCCTCGAACAGTTTGAACTGTACGCCCCCGAAGTGCTCGACTCGTTCAAGGCTTTGGCCGAAACCGGACAGGTAGAGTTTTTGTCAGAAACATACGCCCATTCGCTGGTTGCACTCAAATGCAATGAACTGTTTGCTCAACAGATCAAAAAACACGACGAGCTGATTGAACGTTATTTCGGCCAACAGCCCAAAGTATTCCGAAATACCGAAATGGTTTATTCCGACGAAATTGGGGCCACTATCGCCGGTTTAGGCTTCAAGGCCATGCTGACCGAAGGAGCCAAACATATTTTGGGCTGGAAATCGCCCAATTACCTGTATTGTAATGCAATCAATCCCCGGTTGAAGGTGTTGATGCGTAATTTCCGGCTGAGCGACGACCTGTCATTCCGGTTTTCAAACCAAAACTGGAGCGAATATCCCCTAACTCCGAAAAAATTTGTCGATTGGATGAATACCAATCCCAAAGATGAAATCATTAACCTGTTTTTGGATTACGAAACATTTGGCGAACACCAGCGTGCCGAGACCGGAATCTTTAAATTTATGGAAGAGCTTCCGGCCGCGGTATTCAAACATTCCGATTTTCAATTTGCCACCCCTTCCGAAATCGCCGATCAGTTTCAGCCCATCTCGGCCGTTAGCGTACCTCATCCCATCTCGTGGGCCGATGAGGAGCGCGACCTGACAGCCTGGTTGGGTAACGAAATGCAGCAGGAAGCATTTAATAAACTCTATGAACTGCAAAACCGGATGGAGCGGGTCGACGATCGGGCGCTGAACGAAGATTGGAATCACTTGCAGGTGAGCGACCATTTTTACTACATGTGTACCAAGTTTTTCTCCGATGGAGAAGTGCACAAACACTTTAACCCGTTCGAGAGTCCGTACGAAGCATTTATAAATTACATGAATGTTTTAAGCGACTTTGAACTTCGCCTGAATAGTTTTGTTCCTGAAAGTAAAATTGAAAAAGAGATTGCTGCCCTGACCAGTTTGCTTAAAGAAAAGGATGAAAAACTGAAAAAATACGAAAACGAACTTGTGAGCCTGAAAACGAAAAATACGAAAAAGACTGCTGTCGCCGCTAAACGAAAAACTACCGTAACTAAATCTGCTAAAAAGGATTAAGTTAAACCGGAATCTGACATTGTTTTTGTGTAAAACTTACAATGAGTCGCGATCTTTTGTTTTCTTTGCACTTCTTTGTGTAATGAATGGTGGTCCATCGTAAAGTGGATTATACTCCTAAAAGATGTGTGAATGGAAGGGATAAAAGATGATGTCAGGTTTATAAAACAACTTGTTGTGGAAATGCCAAATTGGAAAAAACTGTTTGTTGAATCAAACATACCTGAGAAATTAGCTCCTCTGAAAGAGTTAAGTAAAAATTTGTGGTGGGTCTGGAATACCGAAGCCCGGGAATTGTTTCAACAGATTGATCCGGAGATTTGGGAAGAAAGCGCCCATAACCCGGTGGTCTTACTGGAAAAAGTGAGCTATCAGCGTTTTTTGGAGCTCGAAAACGATAAATCGTTCATGACCCGGATGACTGAGGTGCTTGCCAGGCTGAAGAAATACCTGGACGCTCGTTCCGCCTTGTCAGGTCCGCAAATCGCGTATTTCAGTATGGAATACGGAGTACACGACAGCCTGAAGATTTTCTCCGGAGGTTTGGGCGTTTTGGCCGGCGATTACCTGAAAGAAGCCAGTGACTCGAAAGTGAATCTGGTGGCTGTTGGCCTGTTGTACCGGTACGGCTATTTCAAACAGACCGTTTCGGCGCAGGGCGATCAGTTGGCCAACTACGAGGCCGAGCAGTTCTCGAAAATTCCGGTACAACCCGCCTTCGATCAGGACGGAAACTGGGTGACGATTGAGGTTGAATACCCCGGACGGGCCCTTGCAGCCCGTGTTTGGGAAGCCAAAGTCGGAGCTGTCAGCCTGTATTTGTTGGATGCCGATTTTGAAGAGAACCGCGATGACGACCGCTTTGTGACTCACCATCTTTACGGAGGAGATAACGAAAACCGGCTGAAACAGGAAATGTTGCTTGGCCTTGGTGGTATTCGTGCCTTGCGCAAGCTGGGATACCAGTCAGATATTTACCATTGCAACGAAGGACATGCGGCCATGATTGGCCTCGAACGGATCAAAGACTATATCGCCGAAGACAGGCTAACCTATGCCGAAGCGCAGGAAGTTGTTCGCGCGTCTACTTTGTTTACCACACATACGCCGGTTCCTGCCGGTCACGATTCTTTTCATCAGGATTTGTTTTTTACCTATATGAGCAAGTTTCCCAAGCAGCTAAGCATGGATTGGGATGAATTTGTGATGCTGGGTAAAACCGCCCGGCACGAAGATCATTTCAATATGAGTTATCTGGCCGCCAACCTGTCGCAGGGAATAAACGGAGTAAGTATGTTGCACGGCGAAGTTTCCAAAGATATCCTGAAACACCTGTATGAAGGTTTCTTTCCCGAAGAACTCAATATCGGTTACGTGACGAACGGGGTACACTATCCTACCTGGGCGGCAAAAGAGTGGAAAGAACTTCATCTGAAATATTTTGGGGCTGATTTTATCGACAACGAACTGGATTTTGATTTATGGGACAAAATTTACAAAGTACCCGATGAGGAAATCTGGACCCTGAAAAAACAGCTGAAGGTAAAACTGATCGATTACATTAAGCAACGCTTTGCCGATACCTGGATCCAACGGCATGAAAACCCGAAACTGATCAACGAGGTTTTGAGCAAGCTCAATCCCAATGCACTGACTATCGGTTTTGCCCGGCGTTTTGCCACCTATAAAAGGGCTCACCTTTTGTTCCGAAACCTCGACCGCCTGTCCCGGATTGTGAATAACCCGAATCGCCCGGTGCAATTCATTTTTGCAGGCAAGGCGCATCCTGCCGACAAAGCAGGGCAGGATTTGATTAAATACATTGTCGAAATATCCAGACGACCTGAGTTTCTTGGGAAGATCCTGTTTGTTCAAAATTACGACATGAACCTGGCCAAAATGCTGCTTCAGGGGGTCGATATCTGGCTAAACACACCGACCCGTCCGTTGGAAGCCTCGGGGACAAGCGGAGAGAAAGGCGTCATGAACGGCACCATTCATTTCTCGGTGCTCGACGGATGGTGGGTTGAAGGTTATAAGGAAAATGCAGGCTGGGCGCTCCCGCTTGAACGGGCTTACGATGTGCAGGACTTTCAGGATGAGCTGGATGCTGAGTCCATCTATAATATTTTCGAGGAAGAAATTATCCCGACGTACTTCAGCCGCAACGAAAAGGGTGTTTCCGAAGGTTGGGTTTCGGTGGTTAAAAATACCATCGCCCAGGTGGCGCCAAACTTTACAACCAGTCGGATGATCCGCGATTACCAGGACCGCTTTTACAAGCCACAGGCTGCTCGGAAAGCCAAGCTGGCTGAAAATGATTATTCGATGGCGCGCGAGCTGGCTGCCTGGAAAAATAAGATTATCGGTGTCTGGGATGCCATTGATGTGAAAGAAATTCAGATTACTGATGGCATTGCCAACGTGTTGCGTATTGGCGAAGAATATCCGGCAAAGGTGGTGCTTGACCTGAATGGCCTTTCGCCCGATGAAATCGGCCTGGAAATGGTGATCACCGAAACATCGCCCGAGGGTAACCACGAGTTTGTGAATGCGATCGAATTTCGTGTCGACCAGGTAAACGGATCGGAATGTACTTACCTGTTAAACCTGCATCTGATGGATCCGGGCGCTTATAACTACGGGTTGCGCTTATACCCGAAAAATGAGAAACTGCCACACCGTCAGGATTTTAAATACCTGCGCTGGATATAGTTAGCATAACAATAATACAAAGCAGCTTTCGGGCTGCTTTTTTTATGCCTGTACTTTCGGATTCCCCGGTATTTAAAACCATTCTTTTCTGGCAGTTACCACTCAAAAGCCCTGCTCCTGAATTTGTGCTGTTTCAAAATAAATTTAAATTTGTGGCTCATCTTAAGAAAAAACCAACATGGCTGAAGAGAAAAACCTTGGATCGAAAATTAAACAAATCAGAACATCGCGGCAAGTAAGTCTGGAAGAATTGGCCGAACGGGCCAACCTGGAAGTTTCGTTGATTAAAAAGATAGAAGATGAAAAAGTAGTGCCTTCACTGGCGCCCTGTTTTCGTCAATGGGACACCTAAATTTCAATTTACAGTTTTGGATTGGATTATAATATCATATAGTTCCTGTTGCTCGCTATCCATTCTTAACATTCGAGCTTTGGTATCTTTCGAGTAGGGTAATTGATAAAGGATTTGGTACATATTGTGCGTTATTTCTTGTGCCCTTTTCAAACTAATGACCGATTTTTTGGCCTTGAGCAATCTTTCCAATTCGAGCATTACCGTATATGCAGTGAAACAGATGCAAATGTGGGCTTCGATCCTGTTATATAGCCGATGGTATATTGGACGTACCCTAAGATCGGTTTTGTTCATACGAAAAGCACGTTCAATAAACCATAAGTTCCTGTAATTTGCGATCACCTGTTTTGCCTGAAGGGCAGTGTTGGTCAAGTATCCTTTTATGCCATCCCAGGCGGCATCGGCATTGAACTTTTCCAAATCAATAGAGATGGTAACTATCCCTTCCATCTTTAAATACTTGTTGTATCCCTTGTTGTTGATGTTTGATTTGGTCAGTTTTCCGCTGTTCAGGCGCTTGGTCAGCCTGTCCAATCCACGTTTGCGGTTATGGGCATCTTTGGACATCCGCTTGTTTGTCCGGGACAAAACCAACCGGGTGGCCCCTGTTTTCTTTATCGTCCGCACATCACCGTCTTTTAAATCAAAGGCAAGAATCTTTTGCTTGATCAAGTCGTTTTCGTTTTTGGGGCGTGCCCCAAGGATATATTCATACCCGTTCTCTTCCAATGCCAAGATGTTTTTCTTAGACAAAAGGCCAGAATCGGCAATGACAACGGGTTTTCCAAGGTTATACCGCTCTTCCATGCGTTGCAGTACCGGGATAAAAGTATTTCCCTCGAAAATATTCCCTTCAAACAGTTCATAACCGATGGGGTTCCCGCCCTGGCCAACCAACAAGCCAAGAAAAATCTGGGGGCATTGATGTTTGCCGTCCTTTGAGAAACCGGTTTTCCGAAGATCGTCTTCGTCGCTTGATTCAAAATAGAGCGTGGTCATGTCGTAGAAAACCACATCGATCTTCCCTCCCAGCACACGAAGCGTATGGGAATAGGAGATATCTTCCACCTGCTTTTTTATGTCGGGGATCCCATCTGGTTGGCTTTCCACTGCCTCCCTGCGGAAGCACAGGTTGTCCAGAAACCGGTAAATCTTACTGATGTTATAGACAACGCCTTGATAACGGAAAAGGTAATCGATCGTTTTCAGCTTGCTGCCCGGATTAAACAGCCGGGTTATAACCAGGTGCCGGAACAACTCATTGTGGATACGGCCATAGCCGATCCGGTCATAAAGTGTCCCAAATATGATTTCAGGGCCTATGACTTGTATCTGTGAGTTGGAAATGGTTGATAGGAAGTCCTCCAGCTTGATTTCATCTTCATCCTCAAAAAGAGACCTGTTTGTTCCGGTAAGTTCGCGTACATGTTGGCGAGCTTTCTCTTCTAAACGGACAACTTCCGCCTCGGTCCTCCCTGCACCCAAACTTTTGATTACCCGGTAACGCCCATGGCTCTTGTCAACAACCTGGACACTGACCGATCCCGTTTTATTTGCTTTGCGACGAACAAACATGCAACAAAAATAGCCATGAGACACCCAAAATCAAAATAAAACAAGCCTATTTTATTCTGCTTCAATTAGATATAAATTATCGGAAAAAAAGTGACGAAAACAGGAAAACCATTCTTTTCTGGCAGTTACCACTCAAAAGCCCTGCTCCTGAATTTGTGCTGTTTCAAAATAAATTTAAATTTGTGGCTCATCTTAAGAAAAAACCAACATGGCTGAAGAGAAAAACCTTGGATCGAAAATTAAACAAATCAGAACATCGCGGCAAGTAAGTCTGGAAGAATTGGCCGAACGGGCCAACCTGGAAGTTTCGTTGATTAAAAAGATAGAAGATGAAAAAGTAGTGCCTTCACTGGCGCCGTTAATTAAAATTGCCAGGTCTCTTGGCGTTCGGTTGGGGACCTTTCTGGATGATGCCGATCATTTTGGGCCGGCGGTAGTCCGGGCCGGCGGGCAGGAACAAGGCATCCGGTTTACTACGCAAGGCAACGGGGCGCGGCAGCACCTCAACTTCTTTTCGCTGGCTTTCGACAAGGCCGGCCGTAACATGGAACCCTTTATTGTTGATATTGAACCCTCGGAACAGTCCGATTACATGCTCTCGTCGCACGAAGGCGAGGAGTTTATCTATGTGCTTGACGGACAGGTTGAAATCAACTACGGAAAGGATGTTTACCTGCTGAATCCAGGCGACAGCATTTACATGGATTCAATCGTTTCGCATAATGTGCATGCAGCCAATAAGCAGACGGCAAAAATTCTGGCTGTTATTTATGCTCCGTTCTGATTGTCAATGAATACAAACAAAAAATCATGCAACTAATTGATTTTACATTTGGAAGCATCCTTGAAAAATATGCTTTTGAAACGCCCGACCAGGAATTTATGGTTTATCCCGACCGGAACCTGCGTTTTACCTACAGCCAGTTTAACGAACGGGTAGACAAACTGGCCAAAGGCCTGATGTATATTGGTGTGGGTGAAGGAAGCAAAGTTGGTATCTGGGCAAACAATGTTCCCGACTGGTTAACCTTTATGTTCGCCTCGGCCAAAATCGGGGCCGTTTTGGTGACCATAAATACCAATTACAAACTGGCAGAGCTGGAATACCTGCTTCATAACGCCGATATCCATACCTTGTGCCTGATTGACAGCTTCCGCGACAGCGATTACGTGAACATGATTTTTGAACTGGTTCCCGAGCTGAAAATACATCCGCGCGGAAACCTGCAATCGGCTAAATTTCCCGAATTGAAGAATGTTGTCTTCATTGGCCCTGAAAAGCACCGGGGGATGTACAACACGTCGGAACTGATCTTGTTGGGCTCACACCTCGACGACCTGGAACTGGAAGAAGCCAAAAACAAAGTAAATACCCACGATGTCGTGAATATGCAATACACATCGGGGACAACGGGCTTCCCGAAAGGGGTGATGCTCTCGCACCACAACATCCTGAACAACGGGTACGCTACCGGCGAGTGCCTGCGTTACACGGCCGCCGATCGCCTGCTGGTCTGTGTTCCTTTTTTTCATTGTTTTGGTTGCGTGCTGGCGCTTTGCGCCATTGTAACACACGGGGCCACCATGGTTATTACCGAAGATTTTGACCCCTTGATGGTGCTGGCTTCCGTTGAAAAAGAAAAATGTACGGCCTTGTATGGTGTTCCCACCATGTTTATTGCCGAGCTCAACCACCCGATGTTCGACCTGTTCGACCTGACCAGCTTGCGCACGGGGATCATGGCCGGAGCGCTCTGCCCCATCGAGACGATGAAACAGGTGATGACCAAAATGCACAGCAAAGACATCATCAGCGTGTACGGGTTAACCGAAACATCGCCGGGGATGACAGCCACCCGTACGCATAACCCGCCCGAGGTACGCGCCACAACGGTTGGTTTTGAATACCCCAACGTGGAAGTGAAAATTTTTGATCCCGAAACCGGCGAAGAATGCCCCGATAATGTGCAGGGCGAAGTATGTTGTCGCGGTTACAACGTGATGAAAGGTTATTATAAAAACGAAGAAGCTACCCGTAAGGCTATCGATGCTGATGGTTGGCTGCATTCGGGCGACCTGGGCGTTCGCAACGAAGACGGCTTTTACCGGATCACCGGCCGGATCAAGGATATGATTATCCGCGGAGGCGAAAACATTTACCCGCGCGAGATTGAAAACTACCTTTTTCAACTGCCGCAAATCGAAGCCGTGGAAGTGGCCGGCATCCCCAGCCCGAAATACGGCGAACAGGTAGGCGTCTTTATTAAATTGAAAAAGGGACAAAGCCTCACGGAAGAAGAAGTTCAGGAGTTCTGCCGCGGACAGATTGCCCGCTATAAAATTCCGAAATACGTCTTTTTTGTCGATGGTTTCCCGATGACGGCCAGCGGCAAAATCCAGAAATACAAGCTGAAAGATATTGGCCTGCAATTGCTGGGGGAAAAAGGCATCGAGGTGGTCTGATACGCGACACCCCGGACCCTACAAGGTATTCCGGGGCGCCTTTCCCCCGGGTGTAATTGGCTATCGTTATACCTGATTTTGAATTACATTCATCTACCTTGTTTCGTTTGGCTTTTTTGATTGCTTTTTGTTTCTTTTTGTGTTTTGCTGTGTTTCGGTTTTTTGTTGTAGCTTCTGCTTTTCGTTTTCCGTTTGCTGGACGTTCGGCTTCGAGGGCAGAGTTTTCATTCTATCGTTCTTAGGCTCTACAACAACCTGTTTCGCTTTATTATCGTCGTTGTTTCGTGGAATCGCCTGTTGTTGTTGTTGTTGTTGCTCACGTTTGTTATCCGGAGAGTTTTCATTCATTCGCTGTCGTGCAGGTGGTTCAATTTCCTTTTTATTTTGTTGTTTGGCATTATTCGGCATATTGTCTCTATGGCTGTCATTTGCAGGGCTTACCTTCCGTTGTTGAATGGTTTTGTTTTGTTCGGGGCTCCGTTTCATATCATCGATGTTGGTGACCTTGCTCGGAGTAGGTTTCCTGCCCTGATCATTGGAGTTTTTCACCTGAGGCCGGTATATTCGTAATTGTCCGTTTCTCAAATCCTGTCCTGGCCGGTTGTTTTCCTGAATAGCAACCTTGCTGACGTTTCGACCGGTCGATCGTTGTACATCGTCCCTGCCTGGTCCCGATATGTAAGTTGTATTTCGGCTGTTATCAACATAGGTGTTGTTGATCACCGTTGAATTCCGGATAATCCGGTCCCGATTCGTCCCGCTGATATGATAACGGCTAATATTTGACCTTTGAAAATCCCTGTCCCTTACAAACATCCAGTGATCGCGGTAATTATTGTAATAGTCATTGCCAAAGCTAAAACTGATGCTAATACCCGGTCGCATGGGTTGCCAGCCATAATAACCATTGGATCTTCGCCAGGTGACCCATGAAGGTCCCCATTCATAATCTGGAATCCAAAGCCAACCGTAATAACCATCGTAGTCCCAACGTCCATAATGGAAAGGAGCCCATCCCCATTCGTATTGAGAGACCCATGTCCAGCCATAGTCAGTATAAATCCACTGGCCTCGGCTGGAGTAAGGCATAAAATCGGATTCTGCATCTGGAATCCAGACATACCCGTAATTAGGATATTCAACCCATTGACCGTAAGGGCTTAATTCGTCATAGAATACTTGCAAGCTCACAGCACCTTGCTGTGCCAATGATTGTTTGGGGCAAATTACTGTTGCCGTAACCAGAATAAACAGCAGTCCAAAAAGTTTAATATTTGTTTTCATCTGTCTTCTTTTCATTAATTAAATTGATTATAGAGTATTAACGAGATTTTTTGTTACCCTTTTTGCCTTGTTTCTGCCAATGGCCAGGTACCCAACGATGTCCTCGTGAAGTTGATTGCCAATGACCGGTCACATAGGTATTATGTTGGCTTGGTTGTTTCCAGTATCCGTTTTTTTGCACATAGGCATTCGTTTGACGCCTGTAAACCCAATCGCTGTCAACCCAAATGTGCAGATCGCTCGGGCGTTGTGGTCTGGAAAATTCCACATGATTAGGTCGGGTCGTAACATAACCGGCAGTGCAGGCATTGAAGAAGAAACCTATTCCTGCCAGGCTGGTTAAAAGAACAATTTTTCTGAACATTTCATTATTTTTCATGGTGTTTCTTTTATGTTGTGAATGAATTATCACAAGAGTATAAATTTGAGCACTTTAATTTCAAAAAGTCTTACACAATTGTATTTAAGAATTACATCTTTCACACATTATTCCTCTGATAATAACAGTTTAATTTCTCCATGAAAACATTGTCTGGCAGCCTGTCGGACGGTGGGACAATGCAGTTATTGGCCAGAAGGAGGACGGCATTCACCAAAAATCCGGTTGAAGAAGGTTCGGTTTTCAGGCAGAACGATAGATGTATCGCTGTATTATTGATTAAGCCAGTAAAAAAGGCAAAAAGGTGATTTGACAATTTGTTTGCCGGGGGAAACCATTTCCCCAATAATTTTTACCTGTTCTAAATTACCCCCCCCCGTTAATATTTCTTATATTAAAGACATTATTTTGTACGATAATGTTTACTTTTGTTTCGCTTGCTTGTCTAAAAATGGAATACCCCGACCGGGGAAAGAAGGAAATCAAACTGAAATTTAAGTAAACGCCTGCCGGTGGCAGGTTGAACCGAGCTACCTATATGCCTCTTTAAAGGGAAAAACCCGGCCCTTTGAAAAGAAACCGGGTTCACTCATTTTGTTTTAACCAGGTTTGGGAAGTTGGAGCTTCCCAAACCATAAACGTTTCAAAAGTATGAAAAAAATTAAATTCTGTGTCATGATGGCATTAGTATTAACAGTTTTTAGCGCTTGTCAGAAAGATGAGCTGCGAGTAGAAGAACAGGATGTATTGGATTCGGTTCTTGAAAAGCCGGATGTATATTATGAAAATGGGTTTCTGGTATTTAAAAGTTATGCAGTTGCTGATAGTGTTAGGGCTGCATTAATAAACCGATCATTTCAGGAGCAAAAAGCATGGGAAAACAGTTTAGGTTTTAATTCAGCAAAAACCTACCGAACTGAGGTGTCCGAGAAGCTAGGCGAAATTGGTGATATCAATAAAGCTGAGGCTTATATATCTAAATTAAAAGATGAAGGCTACTTTAGCATGCAAGATTCCTCCATGTGCTACCCGTTTTACAATCATTCGTGGGATTGTATATTAAATAAAAATGGCATTATAAAAATAGGTGATGTTTTATACTGCTTTCAAAAGGATGCCCAGATTTCCATAATTGATGGTAAAGTGAAAACATTAAACCAATTTCTTAATAATTCCAAAAGTTGTGACACCACTCTTGTAAAAGTATATTCTTCCCCAAAGTTAAAATCAACAATACCGACTAATTATGGGACTGTGGCAAGCGAAAGGATTTATTCTGATGGTGGAGGAGTAAGGTGGACATTAAAATTTTGTTACGACAAAATAACGATGCCGGCACTTGCTCCCAATGGTCAATTAATAACCGTGCAAACAGGTGTTAAATACTACCTGTATTTTCATAAAGAGAAAAAGGGAACATTTGGTTGGCGTGATTCCAAAGGCATTTTTAGCCATCAACATTTAAGTTACAATTTGGGTGGTAATTATGATCCGATTCAAGGTGATTATAGTACAAATTTTACAAATATGACCCCTGCTGCTTATTATACACAACTAAATACTTCAGAACTTTCAAATGTTTACTTAGACGTGAAGGGGTGGATTTTTAATGGCGCGTTATCTCCTATACCTTCTTCCTATCCTGGTCCTGCTCCGATAATAAATAATTTCTCTTGCAACGGCAAACTCAATACGATTTCTACTCCTATAAATTTAACCATCAATTAATTACTTCAAAGGAAGATCAATGCTTTATTGATCTTCCTTTTTTAAAACAGATTTTAAAACAGAAAACATGAAAAAACTACTGATTATTATCATGCTATTGAGTTATATTACAACGTTTAGCTTTTCACAGCAAAAAACCGAATTCGGGATAAGTACCGAGGGGGCATGGTTTATGCCACACCAAACAATTGGTCGCGACTGGGCAGCCAAAGCGGGATTCGGAGCCGGGATTGGTGTTTATGCCTCAAAAAACCTTTTATGGCGGGTTTCGGCGGATGTTGGGTTGGCGTACCGGTTTAAACAAATGCGGCAACATTATGTGGTTTATAGCGAAAATGGCGATGGTTATCATCCCTATGGATATGGGGCGGCTAATATTGAAGGTTGGGACAAACTTCCTTTGCATTATGTCGTTGTTCCCGTTCATCTCCAGATGCTTTTGAGTAAGGACTTTTTTGTCAGGGGAGGCATTGAATCAACCTGGCTAACGAATTACGAAGCAGTGAATGAAAAGCCTGAATTTAACTGGACTATTGGATTTGGGAGCCAGAAGTATAAATTAAAATGGTCGGTCAATTACATTAAAGGCTTTAAAGATCAGGGTTTTGGAGACAGAACGCTGGAGCCCAATGGCCATTACAAAGGATCGATAAACCGTAACAACATGCTTCAGATCAACCTTTCATACCCCATCTGGCAAAAATAATAGCATGCGGTTTAATCTAGTTTTTTTTCTCTTACTTCTATGCACTTCAACAATCGCACAGCAAAAGAGGACTGTTTCGGGCTATATTGCCGATACCCAAACCGGAGAGCGGCTTTATGCTGCCACTGTTTACGAGCAGAATACAGGGATTGGTACCATCAGCAACCGTTTTGGTTTTTTTAGCATTCTCCTTCCTGAAGGAAAAACCGCCCTCCAATTTTCGTTTGTCGGGTATAAGCTTCAATCAAAACAAATTGATTTATATGCCGATACTATGATAAACATTTCGTTAGAATCGGACAACAAGATCGATGAAATAATCATTAAAGGAAAGCCGGGCAACAACATGAGCGACAATAGCAACCTTGGTCACCACAAGCTCTCGGCAAATAAACTCGCCAGGCTGCCCTCACTAATGGGCGAAAAAGACGTGATGAAAAGCCTGATGATCCTTCCCGGGGTTCAACAGGGGAGTGAAGGAAGTGCCGGGATTTTTGTGCGCGGGGGCAGCCCCGATCAGAACCTGATTTTGCTCGATGATGTTCCTTTGTACAACCTATCGCATCTGTTTGGTTTCGTATCGGTTTTTACACCTGAAGCAATCAACAGCATCGATTTTTACAAAGGTGGGTTTCCTGCCCGCTATGGTGGCAGGCTCTCATCAGTAATCGACTTAAGGATGAAAGATGGGAATAAATTCAAGCGTGAAACCAGTATTAATTTCGGACTAATCTCAAGCCAATTTACGACCGAAGGCCCCATAAAAAAAGGTGAATCGTCGTATTTTTTCTCTGCACGAAGAACCTTGCTGGATTTAATCGTCAGGGGAGTTGCCGCAATCGGACAAAAGGGTGCTGAAGAGAAAGTAATCCCAGCCTATGGATTTCACGACATTAACGGGAAAATAAATTTCAAGCTAAATGAAAGAAGCCATCTTTATTGGAGCTTTTATTCGGGGAACGATAAACTGGCTATGGAATATAGCGATCACCTGAAGACGACGCAGAAAGAAGAAAGTCAAAAAACCTCAGGATCCATGCATTGGGGAAACGTGATGACCGCGTTCAAACTAAACTCCCAATTGAATTCCAAACTGTTTTTGAATACCACGTTGAGCGGGAGTATTTTCAATTACGGCAATTTATTTAAAGGAAGTACTGAAACCATTGTTGGCAGCGATGTTTCAAAAAATAATTTCAGGCTCAAATATCAATCACAAATCAGGTCGGTTGGCCTGAAAACCGATCTGGATGTTTACGGCAATTCCAACATTCCATTTCAAATCGGGCTGTTTGCCAATGTAAATAATTATTTGCCTGGTAAACAGCAGGTTGGCAGAAATGAAGGAACAGATGAAAATTCGAGCGAAGAAATATCGAGCCTGGATTACGGGGTTTATCTGGATAAAAAATTCACCCTTGGGGAGGAGGTAAGTTTTACTATTGGCTTGCGTAACGCGTTTTATTCTATTAGCAACCAAAAAACCTATTTCGCTGTTGAACCTCGTTTCATGTCAACATTCAGGCAAAACAAAAACACGAGCTACCACGCTTCATGCGCGGTAATGACCCAAGCCATCCATCTTTTATCGAACGGCAATGTTGGGTTACCTACCGACATTTGGGTTCCATCAACCAAGCTGATACAGCCTGAAACTTCTGACATCCTTTCCGTTGGAATGAAAAAAATGATCCCTTCAGGAATAAAACTTTCACTTGAAGCCTATTACAAACGGTTAAATCATGTGATTTCGTTTACCGAAGGCGATGGTATTCTGGACGTTGACGAAAATTGGGAACACAAAATTGCGGTTGGCAACGGGCGCGCCTGGAGCATGGAAACAGAAGCCAGGTATAACAATTCGAAGCTGGAAGGCTGGATTGGATATACACTTGCCTGGAACGAACGAAAGTTTGACGACATAAACAAAGGCCGCTGGTTTCCTTATCAGTACGACCGGCGGCATAAACTCGACCTGGGAATCATCTTACAATTAAGAAACGACTGGTCGTGTTCTTCCACCTGGACCTATCAATCGGGGGCTCCGGCAACATACACGGGAGTCGATTATCTGGCTTATCCCGAAAATTCAACCTACGAAGATTTCGATTTCTTCACAGGTCGTGCTATTGATCATAGTCGGATTCAATATTACAAAAGGATTAACGGCGTGCGTTTACCAGCTTACCACCGCTTGGATATTGGGTTTACCAAAGAATGGGAAGCGTATGGGAAGAAAAAAGCTCTATCGATAAGTGTTTACAATGTATATTCAAGGCAAAACCCTTTCCTGGTTTTTGCAAAAACAAAGCCCGACGGCTCAACCGGGCTGAAACAATTCTCGTTATTTCCAATCATTCCGTCAATTAGTTATCGCATTAGTTTTTAAGATAGACAAGATGAAAAAGTACTCGATCATTATCGTTTTTCTTTCCATGATTTCATGCACAAAGGATATTGAGCTGACCTTCGAAAAACCAGATCAAACAATGGTGGTAAACTGCCTCTTTTCAGAAGATGAAACATGGAAAGTATTTTTAACAAGGGTCAAATCGTTTCGCGACCAAACAGACTCATTCGTGGAGGATGCCTGCGTAATGATTGTTCCTGAAAATAAGGATACCATTCATTTGGAATATTTAAAAGACGGCATTTATGTATCGAATGAGAAACCAATAAGCGGAATTCAATACAGACTGGTTGTCCGTGATTCCGAAGGGAATACAATCACGGCAACAAGCTCAATCCCGATAATACCAATTATTTCCGAAATAAAGCCATCCACCCGGAATACGATTTATTTCTCGAACGCCAATCTCAGTGATTACCATGTTTTACCTTTAGATTTTAAGATTTCAGCTAACGACCAGGCCAACTTCGTTCGCTTTAGATTATTTACCTTCAATACGGATTTGGGATATAAAAGGTATTTGGTTACTGAAGAAACCATATCGGAACTTCGTGAAGAGAAATTTCCCGAGGATTTTCTAAGCGAACTGGAAAAATTGATCGGAGAGAGTATGAGCAGTTATCAATATGAGACGATGATCCGTGAAATCGCCGGGAAATATGAACTTCCATACAATGGCTTTAATATAGTTATTTCGAAAATAAAAGAAATAAAAATAACAACCCGCTACGACGACTCCTTTCGCTCCGGCTATCTATTCTCGAACTGCATTGGGTTAAACAATGTTTCAACAGACATCTGGAATGTTCTGGGTGAATATCGTGGATTGAAAGAGGTAAGCCTATTTGTTTCTTATATACCGGTGATGAACAAAAATAACCGGACAGACTATGAAGAAGAATACTGGCTTGAAGTAACAGGCATGAGTGAAGATTATTACAAGTACCAGAAAACATACATTAAGCAAGTGGTGAACCAGAAAAACCCCTTTGCATCGGTCATTGAAGTTTATTCAAACATTCAAAACGGGATTGGAATCTTTGCCGGGTATCATAGACAAATGATCCATCTGATTACTTACTAATAAATTTAAATCCAACCAGTCCACGCTTTTTGTCATCCCTGACGAAGGAAATTAATCCGGAGATGTCCCAGGTTACGGCAGCTATGGTTGCATGGTTATGAGCGCCAGTAACCGGATGCTTTTGATGAACTTGGTTTTCCCGATTTGGGAGAAGTAAAGGTTGCGCAATAAGACCCTTTAACTCCTGAAAAAAACAAGGGGGTGAAGTGGTTTGACAAACTTATTGCCATATCTACGATCAATTTTGCAATAGTTTAGACCTGTTCTAAATTACCCTGTTTATCCATATTTCTCATACCAATGACATTATTATGTTTTTTAATGTTTACTTTTGTTTCGCTTGCTTGTCTAAAAATGGAATACCCCGACCGGGGAAAGAAGGAAATCAAACTGAAATTTAAGTAAACGCCTGCCGGTGGCAGGTTGAAGGGAACTATTATATACCTCTTTGAAGGGAAAAACCCGGCCCTTTGAAAAGAAACCGGGTTCACTCATTTTGTTTTAATCCGGGGTGGGTGGTTGGAGCTGCCCATCCCTAAAACGTTTCAAAAGTATGAAAAAATTTAAGTTTTTTGCCATGATGGCTTTAATGTTAACAGTTTTTAGCGCTTGTCAGAATGATGAGCTTGCCGTTGAGCAGCCACAAGCTGTTGCCATGGTTGAGGAGATACCGGATGTTTATCTGGAAAATGGCTACCTGGCCTTTAAAAGCCTTGACGTAGTGGATAGTGTGGTGAACGTGTTTGCAACGATGACCAGGGAAGAAAGAGATGCCTGGGATACTCAATTGGGTTTTCAATCGGCCAGAGCCGACTTTGAAAAGCTTTTTGACGAATATGAACAACTCGCTACCATGGAGGAGTTCCTTACATTTAAGCAGAAGTCCCAGGGCCGTTTGACGTTCAATGATGCTGACCCGGAAGACAATTCGATTGATTACCCGTTTGTTTCAACACCCCTGACACCTCTCTTAAACAGTGAAGGAGTAATTAAAATCGGGAAAAGCCTGTTTCAGTACACCAAATCGGGACGGAATGGGGTGTATGATGGTGACTTGAATAAATTAAAGAATATAGCGCAATTCTGCGGTGACGACATGGTGGAAATACAAATGCAGACAAAGTCTACAGAAACAAATGTGATCAATGATTTTGCGAAGTGCCATCCTCGCTATCCGGCAGTAGAAAATCGTTGGTGGGAGTTTGGGAGCAAAAGATTAATCAATGAATTTATGGTTGAAAAATGGCGAATCTGGTATCACGATAATGTATGGCAAAGGCGAAATACATACTTTCTTCGCCAGCGGGGACAAAAGAAGGGAACCTTTGGGTGGAATGATTACCGGACTGTATATACGTTTTCTGATATGTATTTTAAATATGGAACACTAAATACAGCTTACGGCCCGGGAGATACAAGCAATGAGCTCCAAACTGCCTATGTTACATTATATGCAGACCCGATAACTGAAATTACTTATCCAACAAACCAGACTCCTCCGTACCTTTCTCTCGAAACAGTTAGTTTGAAATGTTATGTTGGTTTCAGGGGAACAAGCGAAGGCCCATTCCCGATTATCCATAAAGAGCACAGTACTTTTCCCGGATCATCCTTGATATCTGTAAATTTCCATTATAATTAACCAAGTAATTCGGCCTCCCCAATTAGCAGTTGGGGGGCCGGTTAAAAAAGACTAAATGCACCGCGATGAACAGGTTTTTCTTTTTTTTATTACTAATAGCTGCATTTTTTTCCTGTGAGGAGGTGGTTGAGCTCGACTACCGCCCCGAACGAAAAATATGCTTAAACTGCGTGCTTAACCCCGATTCGCTGGTGCGGCTTAGCCTGCATGATACCCGCCCGCTGGACGATAACAACGGCTTTGTTCCTGTTGAAAATGCCCGTATTCTCTTGTATCAAAACGGGGAGGAGTGGGGAGCTGTCAGTTATCTTGGAAACGGAAACTATGGAATCAACCAATACCCGGCTATCGGGAAAACCTACCGGCTTATAGCTGACATTGACGGGAACCTGCCTTTAAGCGCTGAAACAACCGTGCCCGGACGACCGGATATTGATACAACGATCGTATCCAAGGTCCGGTACAAACATTGGAGCGATTATGAACCGATTTCCCAATTTTATATACTGGAGGTTGATTACCGGATTAACGACCGGCCGGGTAAGGATTATTACTGGAACTATGACCTTGTCTGGTATATACCTTGGGGGAAATATAATTTTGGAGATCAGATCGCTTACTTTAGCCCTTATGCTGATAATTTTAACCGCGAAATAGATGCTGAAACGCAGCTTGGTTTCTACTACCATTTGTATGTCCGCCAAACCGACGAGGGGGTTGACGGACAAACGCTGAGGTTCAGTAAACAACTAAACACCCGGATGATTGATGTCTTTTTTAATACCGACGAGCATTACGACCGCTATATGAAAAGCTCGGTACAGTCGTGGCTGATTGAGGAATGGGAAGAGTTGCCATTTAAAGAGCCGGTGCAAATTTACTCGAATATCGAAAACGGGACGGGGATTTTTGGCTCGGCTTCGTTCACCTATATCAGTTACCGCGATGAATAGGCTGCTTTTTTTTCTGTTGCTCCTTCCCCTGTACGGGGTGGGGCAAAAACAGTACCGGCTAACCGGTTATATTCAGGATGCCCAAAGCGGCGAGCGTTTAATCGGGGCTACTGTTTACCACCCGGTCAATCAAACCGGGACAAGCGCCAACAGTTACGGTTATTTCAGCTTGCCGCTTCCGCCCGGTACACACCGTTTGCAGGTACAGTTTGTAGGCTATAAAACATTAAGCCTGGAGATAAACCTGCAACGCGACAGTTTAATCTACCTGAATTTACAGCCGGGGGTCGAAATTGACGAAGTGCAGGTAAAAGGCACAACCGCACGGAGCCATCCCGAACTATCGTCGCTCAACTACAGCCGGTTGAATTTAGCCCAAATCCGTCAACTACCGGCTTTCCTGGGCGAAACCGATGTGCTGAAGGCCATACAGTACCTGCCGGGTGTAAAAGGCGGACGCGAAAATACGGCCACCTACAACGTTCGCGGAGGCAGCGGCGACCAGAACCTGATTTTGCTCGACGGCGCCCCGGTTTATAATATTTACCATGCTTTTGGCTTCTTCTCTACCTTTAACAGTTATGCCATAAAAGATGCTGCCTTCTATAAAGGGGGTATCCCGGCCCGTTACGGGGGGCGGCTGGCCTCGGTACTGGACGTAACTGCCCGCGATGGGAACATGAAAGAGTCACGCGGCGTTTTCTCCCTTAGCCCCATCAGCGGACAAGTGACCTGTGAAGCCCCGATAAAAAAAGACACGGCTTCATTTTTAATTGCCTTTCGTCGTTCGTTTATCGATTTACCCATGATACTGATTCAAAAAGCTACGGATTCTGATCAAACCTTTGGTTATAAGTTTTACGATCTGAACGCGAAAAGTAACTGGATGATCAACGATAAAAACAGGCTTTATTTTAGCATATATGCCGGTCGCGACCGGCAGTTTTACCGCTCCACCGACAGTGGTACAAACACCCGCAATCACTACCAGTGGGGCAATTTCACCAGCGTGCTTCGCTGGAACAAACTTTTCGGTCCAAAGCTGTTTGCTAACTTTTCGCTTTACGCCAGCCAATACCAATACGAACAATACAGCAAAAGCGAGTCGGACGACAGCTTTACCCGATTTGTTACCAGTTCAAAATTAAGTGATTACAGCCTGAAATCTGACGTTGAATATTATCCGGCTTCCAATTACACCTGGCGTGCAGGAATGCAAGTCAGTTACCTGAAGTTTGCCCCCGGAATATTCCAGGTAAAGTCGAACGATTTTACCAGCGACTTTAACCGGCAGAACCAAAACGCTGCAGGACTGGCTGCAGCTTATACCGAGAACCACCTGCAATGGAACCGTTTCAACCTGAACGGGGGCGTCCGCCTGTCGGCTTACCTGCACAAGGGAGACTGTTACCTTTATGTACAGCCCCGACTGGCTGTTTCAGCCGATTTGGGAAACAGCTATTCCCTTTCAGTCTCTTACATGTTTATCAGCCAATACTTGCATTTACTCACCAACTCGTCGATGGGCCTGCCCACCGACCTGTGGGTAGGTTCAACCAATAAGGTAAAACCGGAAACCGGACAACAGGTATCGCTGGGGCTCGAAAAGCAAATTAACAGCTCCTACCGAGCAGGTATCGAAGCTTATATTAAAAATATGAACCGCGTGATCCGTTTTAAAGAAGGCGAGACCTTCGTGGACACCAAAGGCGATAGCTGGGAAAACGCCATACTGACCGGAAAAGGGCGGGGTTACGGCGCCGAGCTGTTTGTTGAAAAACAAAGCGGACGGTTAACCGGCATGCTTTCTTATACCTTATCCAAATCGGAACGTCAGTTTGACGCACTGAATAAAGGACAGTGGTTTCCTTTTAAATACGACCGCAGGCACGACCTTTCGCTGAACGGCGGGTACCGGTTGCCTGCCCCGTCGCAAAAAGAACGAAATTTATCCTTTGGCTTTACCCTGCAATCGGGTAATCACCTCAGCATCCCCGACACGGAACAGCCGGGGCTGATGCTGCCGGGGACGGATAAGTACCTTGGTTCCGGAATGCCTTGGTTTTTAACCCGGAAAACCTACGATCACCCAAATAACTTTAAGATGCCGGCTTTTCACCACCTCGACCTGGGCTATTCCAGTACAAAAAAGAAAACAAACGGGCATAGCCGCACCTGGAACTTCTCGGTGTACAACGTTTATAACCGCCTAAATCCCTGGTATTATTATAAAAAGAAGGGCGAAGTGAGGAAAGTGAGTATTTTTCCGGTAGTCCCTTCGGTAACTTATACATACAGTTGGTAATATATTTTGTCATGAATAGCAATATCTAAAAACAGAAAACCATGAAACAAGTAATCTTAATCCTCGTCGCCTGTTTATCATTCGTCGCTGCCTTAGCGCAAAACACACCGCTCCAACTCCGCCTTTACGGGGAAAGCGGTTATTACTTCCCCTCTGCGAATAATTCGTCTTTTAAGACAATCCGGGACGGTTACTCCGCGGGGTTCGGAATATCGGGTTTAGCACCCGTATATAAAAAGTGGGGGCTTGTAACGGGGCTTGGCTACCGCTACCTGCACAACGGAACAACAACCTCGATTTACGACACCGAAAGTGAGAGTGGATATGGCTATGGTTCCAACACCCCGGCCTACACGCTGTTTGAGGATTACCCCAAGCATTACCTGCTTGTTCCGCTTAAGCTTCGTTACACAACTAACCGTAAACTCTTTTTTGAATCAGGGATCGAAACAGCCTGGTTAATAAATTACAAGTACACCACGAAAAAAACAGAATTTAACTGGGCATTTGGAACAGGAATTTCTGTGGGCAAGATGGATTGGTCGGTTCAATACAGTCAGGGATTAGGCGAGCAGTCTATTGGCGGAGCTGTTGCCGGAGGCCCATGGGAGCAGGAAGAATTTAAAAACCGAAATTTGAGTGTACAGGTTTCTTGCCCTGTTTGGAGCATCGGGAAGAGGGCAAAGGGTAATTAACGGAAACCGAAGACGGGAGAAAGTTTCAGTATTCAGTTCCAGTATTCAGTACCAGTATTCAGAATTCAGGCGCGGTTCTACGGAGGTTACCTTTTAGCTGCAAGCCGAAAATTTCAAGTTCCAAATTCCAAGCTGCAATGACCAATGACCAATTATCCAATGACCAAATGACAAGGCCTGAAAAAAAACCGCAATCTTACTTTGGTACTTAGGTGCTCAGGTGCTTTTTGCGCTTCAAGTCGCAAACTCCTCTCTGGCCACTGTTTATCGAAGAACCGGAGACTGAAGACCGGAGAGAGTCTCAGTCAGTATTCAGTCTCCGGAAATAATAACCGGGTTATTATTCTTTTTCCAGCAAAATTGTTTGCGCCCTGTTGGGGCCAACCGAAGCAATGGTAACCGGGAGGCCGGTTTCTTCTTCAATGAAGGCGATGTAGTTGTTGAATTCTTCCGGAAATTCATTTTCATGCGTCAGCCTGGTCAGGTCGGTTTTCCATCCGGGCAGCTCGGCATACACCGGTTTCACATCGTCGTTCAGTTCAAAAGGAAATTTGTCGGTTACTTCTCCGTTCATTTCGTAACCGACGCAAATTTTGATGGTATCGAAATCATCCAGCACGTCGGCTTTCATCATGAACAGTTCGGTAACGCCGTTAATCATGATTGAATATTTAAGGGCTACCAGGTCGAGCCAGCCGCAACGGCGGGGCCTCCCGGTGGTAGAACCGTACTCGCGGCCAGCATCGCGCAGTTTCTGTCCGGTCTCGCAAAGCAGTTCGGTTGGGAACGGGCCCATTCCCACGCGGGTGCAATAGGCTTTGAAAATGCCGAATACGCGGCCGATTTTTTGCGGGGCTATGCCCAAGCCGGTGCATGCGCCGGCACAAATGGTATTGGATGAGGTAACGAACGGGTATGAACCAAAATCAATATCCAGCAGGGTCCCCTGCGCGCCTTCTGCCAACACGGATTTCTCGTCCATCAGCAGGTCATTGATCAGGTGCTCGCTGTCGACAATTTGGAATGATTTCAGCACTTCAACGCCTTCCATCCATTCTTTTTCCCATTCTTCCAGCAATTGTTTGTAGTCGAAGTTGTAAAATTTCTCGAGCATTTCTTTGTGTGCGTTGACGCGGCTTGAATACTTTTCTTCAAAATTTTCAAACAGGTCGCCTACACGTAGTCCGTCGCGGCCAATTTTGTCTTTGTATGTCGGGCCGATACCTTTCAGGGTCGAACCGATTTTTGTTTCACCTTTGGCTGTTTCCGACGCCGCATCGAGTAACTTGTGCGTAGGCAAAATCAGGTGCGCTTTTCGTGAGATAAACAGGTTTTTGTGCAGGTCGATCCCGTATTTCCGGATTCCTTCGATTTCTTTTTTGAAAACGATGGGATCGAGCACAACACCATTTCCAATGATGTTGATTTTATTTTCATGAAAAATTCCTGACGGGATCGTATGCAGTACGTGTTTAAAGTCATTAATTTCGAGTGTGTGGCCGGCATTTGGGCCGCCCTGAAAACGGGAAATGGCATCGTATTTTGGCGTTAACACGTCAACAATTTTTCCCTTTCCCTCATCTCCCCATTGGAGTCCTAAAATGACATCTACTTTCATGATATGTGGTTTACAGATTTCCAGACATAGTAAACCGCGGAATTCAGGTATTTTTACATGGCTGATTTCCACGGTGCCGGTTTGAATTTCATTTGGCAGATAAAATTACAAATTATTTTCGCAACAGGCATAAAAAAATCCTCATTCAACAGAGGATTTTAATATTATTCTAAATGGTTTGATTCAATTATCGGTCGATCTGTTCGCCGTAAATATACAAGGCGTGGTGTGACAGCTTGAAATTATACTTCAAACAGGCTTCTTCGATGATTTCGCGGATCCGGGGATCGAAGAATTCGTGTACATTTCCCGTGTTGATATCAATCAGGTGGTCGTGCTGTAAGGTGGCAAAGGTTTTTTCGAATTGAGCAATATTTTTACCGAACTGGTGTTTCACCACCACTTTGCACTCGAGCAAAAGATCAATGGTATTGTATAGCGTAGCCCTGCTCACCCGGTAATTCTTATTCTTCATCGAGATGTAAAGCGATTCAATGTCGAAATGGCCCTCACGCGAGTAAATTTCATCTAAAATAGCAAAGCGCTCAGGCGTTTTCCGGTGATTGTTTCTCTCCAGATATTCTGTGAACATGTTCTTCACAGTTTCTTTCGTCTTAGGGCTATTCATATTTAAACCAATTTTAAATAAAGCCCAAAAATAGAAATTTTTTCAGATAGTTTAGTCTAAATAAAAATTAATCATCGATTTTTTCGATGCGTTCAATCGTGTCTATTCCTTTGATTTTCATGAGGCGGGCGATGAGATTGTTCAGGTCGTCGACGTTGTGGATATAAAGATATAGTTCACCTTCAAAAATGCCGTCGTGGGTATCGAACATAACGGTGCGCATGTTGATGTTATTCAGTTTCGAGATCACATTGGTGATTTCGCTGACGACACCTACACGGTCGAACCCGTTTAATTTTAACCGGGTGAGATAAGAACGTTTTTTGAATTTTGTCCATTCGGCCGTAATGATGCGGTCGCCTTGTTGCGACATCAGTTTATTGGCTTCGGGGCAATTGCGTTTATGAATAACGACGTGATTGGTCGATGTGAGGTAACCCAGCACATTGTCGCCGGGAATTGGCTGACAACATTTTGCCAGCGAGTAGTTGGCTTCTTCCGGGTCTTCTTTTAGAATGAAGGTGTTTTTTTTATCGATGCTCTTGTCCGGGATTTCAAGTTCGAGTTCATCGTCTCCCGTGTCTTTTTTCCAGTTGAAGCTTAATTTCCAGTATTTGGCCAGCTTGTTTTGCCTGCGCGATTTCAGAATATTTTCCAGATCGTTGAGATCGATGAAACCCATTCCTGCCTGGGCGTAAAGCTGGTCTTTGTTCGAGAGGTTGTAATAAGCCGTCAATTTCTTCAGTGTGTCCGACGATGGGGTGATTTTGTATTCTTTCAGTTTATTATCAATCAGGTCGCGACCTTGTTCCAGGTGACGTTTTTTATCCAGTTTAAAGGCCTGTTTAATTTTGGTTTTCGCTTTGGCAGTTACAATAAACTTCAGCCAGTCGATATCCGGCTTTTGTGTTTTGGATGTCAGAATTTCGACCTGGTCGCCGCTTTCGAGCTTATGGCTTACCGGCACCAGTTTGTGGTTGATTTTTGCCCCAATGCAATGGTTTCCCAAATCGGTGTGTATTTCGTAAGCGAAATCAATAATAGTCGATCCTTTGGGCAAGTTGACCATTCTCCCTTTCGGGGTGAATACGACGATCTCGGATGCATAGAGGTTCATCTTAAAGTCATCGAGAAACTCAAGTACATCAGATTCCGGGTTTTGCAACATTTCCCTGATTTTCTCCAGCCAGCGGTCGAGTTCCGATTCGGGCGACTGGATTCCTTTGTATTTGTAGTGGGCTGCAAAGCCGCGTTCGGCAATGGCATCCATTCGTTCGGTCCGGATTTGTACTTCCACCCATTTTCCCTGCGGTCCCATGACGGTTACGTGCAGCGCTTCGTAGCCATTGGCTTTCGGGATGGTAATCCAGTCGCGTATCCGGTCGGGTTTTGGTTTGTAAATATCGGTGATCAGCGAGAGGATGTCAAAACATTGTCGTTTTTCCGAAACGCCTTCTTTTGGTTTAAAAACAATCCGG
The DNA here is from genome assembly GCF_059705485.1 of Gaoshiqia sp. US2. NCBI lineage: Bacteria > Pseudomonadati > Bacteroidota > Bacteroidia > Marinilabiliales > Prolixibacteraceae > Gaoshiqia > Gaoshiqia sp. US2. The sequence continues at coordinate 1,527,780 of NZ_AP048550.1, forward strand.
ATGGCCAGCAGATCGTAGATCTCATCAAATGAAACCCCCTTTGTTTGCATCTTGTTCCAGATGGAGTAGATGGATTTCAGCCGTTCGGAGATGCTGAATTCAACGCCTTCCTTTTCCAGTTCTGTCTTGATGGGTTTAATAAATTCTTCAACCAGGTAATCCCGGCGTTCTTTCTGGTTGTGCAGGCGAAATTTAATCAGGTTGTAGGTTTCCGGTTGTTTATATTTCAGGCTGAGATCTTCCAGTTCGGTTTTTATAGCATACAAACCGAGGCGGTGGGCAAGCGGTGTGAAAATGTAAAGCGTTTCGGCGGCAATTTTCAGTTGTTTGTGAGGGGGCATGCTTTCGAGGGTCCGCATGTTGTGCAGGCGGTCGGCCAGTTTGATCAGGATCACCCGCACATCGTCGGACAAGGTCATCAGCATTTTCCGGAAATTAGTTGCTTGCCGGGAGTCGTGTTGCGAGGTGATCTCGTCAGATAATTTCGTTAAGCCATCTACGATCACCGCCACTTTCTCTCCAAAAAGATTTTCGATGTCATCCAGGGTATAATCCGTATCTTCAACCACATCGTGCAAAATGGCGGCCAGGATGGAGGTTACGCCCAGCCCGATTTCTCCGGAAACAATGTTGGCCACAGCCAGGGGATGAATTATGTAAGGTTCTCCTGTTTTTCTTTTTATACCGGCGTGGGCGCTGTTTGCAAACTCAAATGCTTTCCTGATCCGCTCCCGTCCTTCTTCCGAAATCCGTTGGTCGAACGAACGTGTCAGATCGTCATAATAATCAGCGATTAAGCGTTGATCTGCCTTGGTTTGTAATTTACTGATCCCGTCCTGCATTTCTTAGCCTGTAATTGAATTGTAATCGGTAAATATAATCGATTTCAGGTAGATTTGTATTTTATGAGCCGATTTGCCTGTAAACAGTTAAAAATGCGTCGACCAGGTTGGCCCAGGAGAATTTCGTCTTTTCCTGAATGATGTTTGCCTCAAATGCTGTTTGCCTGTTGTTCTGATAAAAATCGACCAGGGCGTCGGCGATTGATTTTTCGTTTGGTTCAACCACGTAGCCGACTTTCTGATCAGGAATAATTTCGGACAGACCGCCGACATTTGTTACCAGCATGGCTTTTTCAAAATGATAGCCGATTTGGGTAACGCCGCTTTGTGTTGCACTTTTATAGGGTTGAACAACCAGGTCGGCGGCGCTGAAATACCTGTTCACCAGTTGGTCGTGAATAAAATCGGTATGGAGGATGAGCCGGTCTTTCAGCTTCAGCTCGTCGATCAGCTTCAGGTAAGGCTCGGGGTTGGTGTAAAATTCCCCGGCTACAATCAGTTTTACCGGTAGTTTTTTCAGCCGTTCATCGGCAAAGGCTTTCAGCAGGATATCCAGCCCCTTGTAATCGCGGATAAATCCGAAAAAAAGCAGATAACTGGTGTTGGGTTCAAGACCAAGTAAAAATTTGGCTTCGGCCCGGTCGAGTTTTTCCCCGTAATTGTCAAATAAGGGATGGGGACAAAGCGCCCGGGGCAGTTTGGCCCGAAACAGGTCCATGTCGTTTAAAACCGATTGCGACATAGCCACCATGCCGTCGATACTTTTCAAAAAATAACGGGTCAGGAAGGCATCTCCCGGTCGTTTTTCGTGGGGAATGATGTTGTCGGCAAGGCAAATGACGCGTGTGTGTTTGTTTTTACGAACCAAACGGCAAATACTTCCCAGTACCGGCGACATAAACGGAAGCCAGTAGCGCACCAGTAACAAATCGGGTTTTTCTTTCCGGATTCGTAAGCCTGTTTTTAACCAGTTAACCGGATTGATGGAATTGACTGTTCGTTTGACCGGCAGGTCGGCCGGCGGAGGCCCGTCGACATACTGCGTTTTCCCGGGGAAAAGCAGGTTCGGGTATTGGAGGGTGAATGTTTCCAGATCGACCAGGTATCCCTGTTTGACGAATTCGCGGGCCAAACGTTCGTTGTAACTGGCAAGGCCGCCCCGGTAAGGATAAGCAGGCCCGATGATTTTTATTGTTCTGATAGCTTGTTTCATGAGCAGGTTCATTCCGGATGTTTAATCAAATCGCGGGCGATTTGTATATTTTGATTTGTTCTTCAGCAAAGTTAATCATCATTCATGCTTTTGGTTTAGTTTGTTCTGAATAAACCGGATGATTTCAGGTTCATCGTCGGGTGTAAACCAGTTGATGGACTGATCTTTCCGAAACCAGGTGAGTTGTTTCCGGGCATAATGTCTCGAATTCCGTTTGATCAGTTCAATGGCCGTCTCCCGGTTTGTTTCTCCGTCAAACCACGAAAATAATTCTTTATAGCCTACCGTATTCAGCGAATTCAGGTGCCGGAGCGGATAGACCTGTCGGGCTTCTTCTTCCAGCCCCGCTTCCATCATCTTGTCAACGCGAAGGTTGATGCGGGCATAAAGTTTTTCCCGCTCGCAGTTTAAGCCGATCTTCAGGATGTTGAACGGGCGTTTTTTTACTTGCTCGGTTCTGAACGAAGAGTATGTCCGTCCGGTTGCCAGGCAAATCTCCAGGGCGTGTAATAGGCGCTTGTGATTTTTCAGGTCAACTTGTTCGTAGTATTGCGGATCGAGTTGTTTCAGTTGAAGCCTTAAATGTTCAATGCCTTTTTCTTCGTATTCGGCAACCAGTTCGGCCCGTAGTTTGGGGTCGGCATCCGGAATATCGTCGATTCCTTTGCAAACAACATCGATGTATAACATGGAACCACCGGTCATGATGGCCAGGTCATTCTCTTTTAAAATGGTATCCAAAATTTGCAGGGCGTCTTTTTCGAAACGGCTTGCGCTGTAGTAGTCATGAACGGAATGACTATGAATCAGATGGTGTTTGACGGTTTGCAGGTCGTGCGGGGGAGGGACAGCGGTTCCGACAGAAAGCTCGCGATAAATCTGCCGCGAATCGGACGAAATAATGTCGGAATGAAAATATTTTGCCAGCCGGATGCTGATATCGCTTTTCCCGATTCCTGTTGGCCCCAAAAGTACAATTAGCGTTTTCATTTTAAATTACCTATGGGGCAAAGGTAGGGCTTTTCAAAAAAAAAGGAAGGGTTTATGACCCTTCCATCCAATCTTCCATTTCACCAAAAATTTCGGTATAATCATCTACATCACCGTAATCAAATCGCTCGTCCGGATAAAGCGCCTCATAGGCTTGTACTTCTAACTCTTCTTCCAGTACCTGAGAAGGAGCATTTCCATTCACCGAAATGACTGAAGGTTCTAATTGATTTTGTCCCATAGATATTTGCGTTAATTCAATATAAAAAGATCTGTCATGAAAAAAGTCGAATACGTAGAGCATACGCTGGTGTTCTCCCTTTAGAACATCGTCTATGCGGGTTCTTGCCATCGTATAACCGGCGGCATCGTCAATTCCCATATCCAGTAACGTAATTTCAACTTGTTTGCCCCAATTTTTACCAGCCTGAAAAAATGATGCCAGTTGGTCGGGGCTGTAACTACAAGCATGTTGTATACAGTGGTGGAGGTCAGCAAACGTATGTTGACCATCCAAAGCTACATTCAGCATAAATCCGGGTTCTTCTACAGCTGTAATTTTGAAATGGTGAATCATACGTTAAATATTCATTGCATTGTTATGTAAGATATTGCTCGGTTTACACATACAGGCATGTTTAACGGCGATGTTTGGGAAAGGTTAGGTAATAAATGTTAAAAAATATTAACTAAAAAAATGCGAATTTCAAGTATTTGGGAGTGTGGGCTTTAAGATTGTATTTTTTATGAACAGATGGCTTGTATGTTTAGAATAAAATTCGTATACGTTCATTTATTCATGAACTTTTTGAATGGCCGAATGCGAATGTTCGAACAAGTCAGGCGGGGCAGGGCCATCGTCTGTGGCTTTCTTTGTTTTAATCCTTTTATCACAGCTGAAGAAACCGGCTCTTGTTAATCCCGTAATTATTTAAGAACTTAACTTGCCAATTCAATGAAAACTTAAGTATGCGGTATACAACCCTGTTTTTTGAAAATTTGCGGATTGCTTTGGTTTCAGTACGAACAAATTTGTTAAGGAGCATTCTCACCGTATTGATTATTGCCGTGGGTATTACCGCCCTGGTTGGAATTTTAACAGCCATTGATTCGATTAAAGCATCGATAACCAAAGAATTTACGTTCATGGGGGTGAATACCTTTACCATTACTTCCCGCGGGATGCGTGTTGATATTGGAAATCAACGGTATCGTACAAAGAATTACAGCTACATCAATTATTATCAGGCAAAAGATTTTAAAGAACGGTTTGATTTTCCGGCGATGGTGTCGGTGTCGGTGAATGCAACCGGAACGGCCACTGTAAAATACCGGTCGAAAAAATCGAACCCAAACGTTTCGGTGACCGGAATCGATGAGAATTACATTTACACATCGGGTTTTGAGATCCAGTCGGGCCGGAATTTATTGGCTGAAGATGTTCAGTCGGGGCGTAATGTGGTTTTGTTGGGCGACAGGCTGGTCAGACGGCTGTTTGACCCGGGTGAAAATCCGTTGGAAAAGGAAGTAACGATCGGCAATGGCCGCTACCTGGTTGTTGGTACCCTGAAGTCGAAAGGAGGAGCTTTTGGCGGAGGAGGCGACGAGATCTGTCTGCTGCCGTATTCAAATGTCCGCTCCTACTTTTCGCGGCCCAAAATGAATTTTAATATTCAGGTGAAGGTCGATCAAACGCAGCTGGTTGATGCCGCTATCGGCGAGAGTGAAGGAGTTTTCAGGATTACACGGGGCTTAAGCCCGACCGACGAATCGGATTTTAATATTGAGAAAAGTGACAGACTGGCAAAAATGTTACTGAATAATATCAAAAAAATCACCCTGGTCGCCACGATTATCGGCATCATTACCTTACTGGGAGCCGCCATTGGGTTAATGAATATTATGCTGGTTTCGGTCACCGAACGCACCCGTGAAATCGGGGTACGAAAAGCAATCGGGGCCAATTCGCGGCTCATCAGGCAACAGTTTTTGATTGAGGCGGTGGTTATCGGGCAATTGGGGGGCTTGTTGGGGATTGTGCTCGGAATCCTGATGGGAAACGTGGTCTCGATGATTATTGGCAGTTCATTTATTGTTCCCTGGCTTTGGATTTTGGTTGGCGTGGTGTTGTGTTTTTTGGTCGGGATCGTGTCGGGATATTATCCGGCGCAGAAAGCTGCCCGGTTCGATCCGATTGAAAGTTTGAGATACGAATAAATGGCGTGTTTTTCTCAGTCTTTTTTATTATTGACCTGGCTGGAACAAAAAAAGGCGCTACATCTGTAACGCCTTTTCATATTGTTCGATCTCGTTCCGTTCCTTTTCGGGAAGGACCGGGAGCTAATTATTTTACTGAATCCATATATTGGATCAATTCGCAAACTTTTGCAGAGTATCCCATTTCGTTGTCGTACCATGATACTACTTTCACAAAAGTAGGAGACAACTGGATACCAGCGCCTGCATCGAAGATAGAAGTGCGGGTATCGCCAATGAAGTCATTGGAAACCACCTGATCTTCGGTGTAACCCAGGATACCTTTCAATTCGCCTTCAGAAGCTTCTTTCATGGCAGCGCAGATTTCAGCGTAAGTCGTTGGTTTTTCCAAACGGGCAGTCAGGTCAACCACTGATACATCAGGAGTCGGAACGCGGAAAGCCATACCGGTCAGTTTGCCATTCAACGAAGGAATTACTTTACCTACAGCTTTAGCAGCGCCTGTTGAAGAAGGGATAATGTTTTGTCCGGCGCCACGGCCACCTCTCCAGTCTTTAGCCGAAGGGCCATCAACTGTTTTCTGAGTTGCAGTAGTTGCGTGAACGGTAGTCATCAGACCTTCCAGAATGCCGAATTTGTCATTCAGCACTTTAGCGATAGGAGCTAAACAGTTGGTGGTGCATGAAGCGTTGGAAACAAAGTTCATGTCGTTTTTGTATGAAGTGTGGTTAACACCCATCACGAACATTGGCGTATCGTCTTTTGAAGGAGCAGAGAAGATCACTTTTTTAGCGCCGGCGTCGATATGACCCTGAGCTTTGGTTTTTTCAAGGAACAAACCTGTTGATTCAACAACGTACTCAGCGCCAACAGCTCCCCAGTTGATGTCAGCCGGATTGCGTTCAGCCGTAACGCGAATGGCTTCTCCGTTTACGATCAGTTTACCGTCTTTTACTTCAACATCACCTTTAAATAAACCGTGAGTAGAATCGTATTTTAACATGTAAGCCATGTAATCTACATCAATCAGGTCGTTGATGGCAACTACCTGTATTGTACCTTTTGCAATAGCCTGACGGAAAACGAAACGACCGATACGGCCAAATCCGTTGATACCGATTTTAATTTTTGACATAGTTGATAGTTTAATAATTAATTGAAAGATTTATTCTTTGATTTATCAGCCTTAATTTTTTTAGCCACACAAAATAACGAACTATAATCTGTACCGTCAAATTTTTTGTTTTCCTTTTATTTTTTTTAAGAAGAGTTTAAAATTTAATTAATGTTGCACAACAAGACCGCTTTATCCGGCGGGTAAGCGGATAAAACACAAAAATGAGCCGAATACGCATTATTACAAACAGCGAAGGGAATTTATGTTTAGAAAAACCAGATTATGATAAAGTTTCGTCCGATTCAATGATGGCCGGAGTATGGCCGGGTGTTGATTGAATCTCCGGGATGTTTTTTTGCTGTGAATATGCCGGGCATTCGCAAATTTTGCAGGAAACCATAAACATACCTGAAATACATGCCGCTAATAAAATTACTTTTACATTCTTCTTCATACTTTCTCGGTAATTGTCCCCTAAATAACGAGTCGGGCTATCCATTTATTACATGTGCCTGAAATTCTTGTTTGCAGCCGGTAAAAATCGTCATTCTTTTCCCGATCCGTTTATTAAAACCCGGAAATACGGCCTTCGTTTGGAGAAATAAAACGATACAATAAAAAATAATTAGTGTAAATAATATACTGCAATCGTTCTGAAAATAAGGTTTTTATATTTTTCATGAACAGTTTGCGGTTAATAAATGATCGTTTGAAAGTGCGAAAGGGCTTGTATATATTGTTTAAAAGAATTAGGTTTGTGCTTAACAGCGGTAGACTTGTACGAAGGTTTTTTATCATTTTCGTAGTGATACGACAAGAAAGAAAAGACAATTTTGATGAGGTTTCTTTTCGGACAGGACACATAAAGGTATTTATATGATAAAAATCTCTACTCAGCTTTTATCTGTTTTTATATTGTGTGCGGGCATGGCTAAACCATCTGCCCCGGACATTTCCCTTCAGAAGGACACGAAGACGCCTGTTGTTTTATCCTTGTTGTCCGAGCAACTCCCGATGGACAGTAATCATCCCGGTTTTGTTTTTACTTTCGATGAAACGATTGAATTAACCGCTGCCGGCGGGAATATTACAATCGTTCCGGCAGTGGGTTCAGGGCCGACGCTGAAGGTTCCGGTTAGCCCGGATATGATCAGCGGAAATGTGCTGACTATTCCCGGCGCCTGTTTCCAGAGAAACGGCGGTTTGAAGGATCATTCGACTTACCGCGTGACGATGGATCCCGGAGCTGTTCAGGACTTGTCGGGGAATAGCTTTGAAGGGATTTCGGCTTCCGGAGCCTGGACGTTTACCACGGCCGGCGGAAAAGCCGTCGAGGCAGACGACCCCGCTTCCCGGGTCAACGACTTTAATGTGTTTCCAAACCCTTTCGTTAATCAGATTACGGTGACGAATGCTGATAAGCTGACATCGGTGATCATGACCAATGTGATCGGTCAGCGGGTGAAAACAATTGACCGGCCTTCAGGCCAGATTGACACCAGTGATTTGAAAAATGGGATATACTATATTACCCTGGTCACCGATAACCAGGTGGTTATTGATACAAAACGATTAGTAAAACGGTAGTTTAAAATTGATTACCTTTGCTGTCCTTAAAACTTCATTGCACAAAAATATGGATATTTTGTTCCGACACCGCTCCATCAGGAAGTTCAAAACGGATGAAGTTTCTCCTGAAATTCTTGATCGGATTCTGGAGGCAGGCACCCGAGCTTCGAATACCGGAAACATGCAGCTTTACAGCATTATTGTAACGCGCGATCAGGAGAACAGGACCCGGATGGCGCCTTTTCATTTTAACCAGCCGATGATAACCCAGGCTCCGGTATTGCTGACCATTTGCGCCGATGTTCGCCGCTTTAACCGTTGGTGCGAATTCAGGGAGGCAGATGCCGGCTATGATAATTTGTTGTGGCTGATGAACGCGACGATTGATGCCATGCTTTTTGCCCAGAATATTTGTATTGCAGCCGAGTGGCAGGGATTGGGTATTTGTTACCTGGGAACCGCGCTGTATAATGCCGATAAAATTATTGAAACGCTGAACCTGCCCAAAGGTGTGATGCCGGTTACCGCGATCAGCCTCGGATACCCCGACCAGGAGCCGGGCTTAACCGATCGCCTGCCATTGCGGGCGGTGGTACACGAAGAGAAATACCGCGACTACTCGCCCGAATGGATCGACGAGTTATACCGCGAAAAGGAAGCCTTGGAAAGTTCGGTCGGTTTTGTAAAAGAAAACGGGAAAGAAAACCTGGCACAGGTTTTTACAGATGTCCGTTATAAAAAGGCCGATAACCGGTTTTTCTCCGAAAAGCTGCTGAAGGTCATCCGGGAACAAGGTTTTGAGCTTTAGCCTCAGCGCCGGCTCCGGTTTTTTTTATTTGACAAAGCGCTGTTCAATCAAATCGTTAAATGCCTGGCGGAAATTGTTGCCGACGGGGAGTTTGTGTTTCCCGATTTCAACCAGGTTTCCCTCGATAGAGAGAATACGGTCGAGGCGAATGATGAAGGATTTGTGGATGCGGAAAAACTCGCCGGCAGGCAATAGTTCTTCCATTTTCTTCATCGACAGGTTGGTGACCAAGTGGCTGTCTTTCAGGTGAATTTTTATATAATCGCCTAATCCTTCAATGAAACTGATGTCCCCGATGTCGACCCGGATGGCTTTTTTATTCGATTTGATGAAAATGTATTTCTGCTCATTTCCGGGCGCAGGCGCCTTCGCAAGCAAGGCCAGCTGTTCTTCGGCTTTTTGAAAGGCCTTAAAAAAGCGGTCGAATCCAAAAGGTTTTTTCAGATAGTCTAAAATGTTTAACTCGTAACCTTCCAGAGCATAATCGGTATAGGCCGTTGTTAAAATAACCAAAGGCGGTTGTTTCAGGTTTTTCAGAAAATCCAGTCCCGAAAGCTTGGGCATATTCACATCGAGAAACATCAGGTCGACTTGTTTTTCCCGGATCGCCTGATTGGCTTCCAACGCGTTGTTGCAGGTGCAAACAATTTCGAGGTTGGGAATATCCCTGGCATATTGCATAATCACCTGCCGGGCCAGGGGTTCGTCGTCGACGATCATTGCTTTCACATTCATAAAGCTGAAATTTTCGGGTTATTTGAGTGTTAGCCTTAAACGAACTGTAAATATATTCGCTTTTTTGCTGATGTCTAAATCGTATTCTTCATTTTTATAAAGACAGGCGAGTCGCTGGCGTACATTCTTCAGCCCGATCCCGTGCGCGTTGTCTGTTTTCTCCAGGTTTTGCTCATCGCAACTGTTGCCCACTTCAAAAAACAGCTGTTCCCGGTCAATTGTGACGGAGATGTGGATAAACGCGTTGTCGTTTGAGCATCGCGGGCCATGTTTAAACGCGTTATCAATAAACGGTTCAAACAGGAGCGGAATGATTAACTGGTTGCCCGCTTCGCCGTTTACCTGAAAACGGATATCCGTTTTTTCGCTTAAGCGGATACGCTGAAGATCAATGAAGTTCCGTACAAATTCAATTTCCTTTTTTAGCGGGATAAAGTTTTCGCGCGATTCGTATAAAACATGTCGCATCAAATCGGAAAGCTTCAGGATGAGTTGAGGCGTTTTTTCCGAGTTGACCAGCGACAGCGAATAAATATTATTCAGGCTGTTGAACAGGAAATGCGGGTTAATCTGGGCCTTCAGCGTGTTCAGTTCAGCCTCCAGTTTTTCCCGTTCAACCTTATGGTACCTTAGCGAAATGTCCTGAAGTTCAATCCAGTCGGTCAGGAATTTTGCCAGCGAAGTTATGGCCACGTAGGCTGTTGATGTGAAAAAGTGCGTAGAGAACAGATGCTTTGAGAAAGCCTGGTGCTTCAGGATGAAGAACAGCGAAATAATCAGCAAGGAAGAGGCCGCGAGGGTGATAATCAGCCAGAAGATGTAAAAAATATAGTTCTTCTTTTTCAGGAACCTGGGGATGAGCACATAAAAATTGGCGTAAACGGCAAAAGCAAAACCCAGGTTGATGATGACCGACCGGGCGATGATTCCCGGCGTGATTCCCAGCTTATGCTCAGACACCACGTAAAAGGCCGAAAGGGCAAAGCCGAGGCTGCACAGCCAAAACAACAGGTGCCCGGCATTTTTTAATCTACGGTATTTTTTACTGAGCGTCATCGTGTTTACAGGTCGGGGTAAAGTAATCAATCATATCATCAGAATTGAACGTATAAAGGTAAAACCATTTCTTTTACGGGCTCAAAGCGAAACTATCTGGTCATAAACCGCGTGCAATTGTTGGGCGGTTTTTTCATCTGAAAAACGTTGCACATATTGCCTGCCTTTTTCAGACATGGAGGCCGACAGTTCGGGTGTATTCAATACCAAATTAATCTTTTCGGCCAATGCTGCATGATCGTCAGGATGGATATACAGCGAATCTTCTCCCCCGGCCTCTTCCAAACACGAGCCGGTAGCGGCAATAACCGGGGTTCCCGAAGAGAGGGCCTCGATGACCGGAATTCCAAATCCTTCGTACACCGAAGGCAAAACAAAAACACCGGCCAACTGATAAAATGCGGGTAACTCATCAAACGGGACCCGGTTTAAAATGAATACCCGGTCGGACAGATGGTTTTCCGCGACAAATTGTTCAACTTTTTTCTGATAGGATGTTTTCCCCCCGATAGCGATCAGGCAGACATCGGGATCAACATTTAAAAGCGACTGAGCCGCCAGCAACAGATTTTTCCGGATGACAATACTTCCTACATACAAAATGAATCGATCAGGCAGGTGGTATTTCTTTTTTATTTCTTCCTTTTTTTCAGCTGATGCCGGTTTGGCAAAATCAGGATGGCAACCCTGGTAAACGACCGCAATCTTATCGGCCGAGATGTTGAAGAACGAAACAATATCTCGTTTTGTACATTCACTGACGGCGACAACTTTGTCAGCATGGATGCAGGCGTACCGGTACTTCCACAACTTCCAGCGGTGAATCAGCCGCTCTACCGGTTTGTAGTGTTTGGGAAAGCGGATGAAGATCAGATCATGAATGGTTACAACCGATTTTATGCCCGTTTTTCCGATTCCGAAGGGCAATTCATTGCTTAATCCGTGGTAAATGGCAATGGATTGGTCTTTCAGGTCAGATTTTATGGATGACACTCTCCAGAACGAAGAAAAGAATTTCCAGATACCCGAAGGAAACAGAAAACGAACATTCGTTTTCGATTTTAAAACACCCAAGCGGGAGTTTTCTTTTTTACGCGGCGAAAAAAGGACGTAATCGTTTTGAGGATAATAATTGGATAAGGTTTCGATGACATACCTGCTGTAATTACCTAAGCCGGTGCTGTTCTGAACGGCCCGTTTCGCGTCGAATCCAATCTTCATAGGCGTATTTTTATTGGTAAAAAAACTTTTGTGTTATACGGTTAAAGTCGATTGCCAGGTTCCGAACAAAGATAATCAGGAACTGATTTGAAAAATATTTTTTTTGATTTTTCCCCGTTGTTTATAGAAAGTCAGTTAATTCTTTCTATTTCCTTTTATATTTGCTCCTTTAAACAAAACTATTCCAATGAATTATTTTACGATACAACTCTACCGGATTCTGGTACCCAAATACTTCCGCCGAAAAATTCTGAGAAAGAGGCTGCCATTATCAATTTTTAAATATTATCAAAAATTTCCGGAGATAGCCGGCACAGAGGAAATAGCTCCCATACTCGACTACTTAAAGACGAATCCGGTCACGATGCTTCCGTATCCGTTTCAGGACCGTTACCTGGCCGATGAAATTGAGGTGTTTGAGGATTCTGGAGTTGGGCTGAGGTATGTTTTACTGGACGGAAAAAAGCTCTATTTCAAAAAGAGATGGGGCCATAAAAAAATTCAAAAAGTATATAACGACCTGTTAAAAGAGCAGGATATTCAAAGTCCGCACAGGTACCTGAGCGAGCAGTTTCAGTTTAATGAAGGCGACGTATTGGTTGATGCAGGGGCGGCTGAAGGTTATTTTGCCCTTAGTATGGTTGAAAAGGCATCGCAAATCATCTTGTTTGAGCCGGACAGGGAGTGGATTGAACCTTTACAGGCAACCTTTGAACCCTGGAAGGATAAAGTAAAAATTATTCATAAATTTATCGGTGATGTTACCCTGGCGAAGCAAATTGCACTTGATGACGTCATTTCACCTAGCGACCTGGGCTTGTTTGTTAAAGTGGATGTGGAGGGCGCCGAACTGCGTATGCTAAAAGGCGCAGGAAAGTTACTGGCAGAACAGAAATCGATTAAATTATCGGTTTGTGCCTATCACAAAGCCGAAGATGAAAAAGAGCTGACTGAATTACTGCTGTCGTATCACTTTGATGTTGCCCCGTCAAAAGGTTATATGCTTCCAATATTTGATAAACGAATAAAAGCGCCCTATTTCAGGCGCGGGCTGATTCGGGCGAAAAAATAAAATAGTCAACATATTAAACGGATCGTATTATGAAAATAGAAGTTTCCAACGGAGAGATTGTTGATAAATTAACAATCATCGAAATCAAGCTTGAAAACATAAAGGATGAACAAAAACTGGTTAATCTGAAAGCTGAGTTTGACGTGCTCGACCAGGCTGTAAAATCGATTATCGCCAAAGATCATCCGTTCTACCGCGAGTTGCTGAACATCAATAAACAATTATGGGATATCGAAGACCGGATCAGGGAATTGGAAAAAGCCAAAGACTTTGGCGCCGAATTTATTGAAGTGGCGCGTTCAGTCTACTTCACCAACGATAAGCGCTCCGAGGTAAAACGGCAAATCAACCAGTTGACGAACTCGTCGTTGATGGAGGAAAAATCATACGAAGATTACGCTTAATGATGACCAGAATTTTGGTTTACCGGTTTTCGGCTATGGGCGATGTGGTGATGCTGCTGCCCGTGTTAAAAGGTCTTTTGGCATCGAATCAGGAGGTCGAAATCTATTTGTGTACTCCGGCTTTCCTGTTCCCGGTTTTTCAGGGAATAGAGCGTCTGCATTTGATTGGGGTCGATTTTAAAGGGCAACACAAGGGGCCAGTGGGTCTCTTTCGCCTGTTTAAACAGCTGAAATCGGAGGTAAAACCCGACCTGGTGGTCGATCTTCACCAGGTGATCCGGACCTATATGCTGAATACCTGTTTCCGGATGGCCGGTTACCGGGTCATTGGTTTTAACAAGGGGCGGAAGGAAAAAAAGCTGGCTATTAAAACAAAATCACGGGAACCGCTCCTGTCAACATTCGAGCGGTATGCCGCCGCCTTTGAGAAAGCAGGCCTCCGTTTCTCCCTGGCTGTCCCTCCTTTGTTCCCGAAAACGGAAAGAGAAGACGCGTTAACATTGCTTGGATTAGATCCTTCGGCTGCTCATACCTTAATTGGCATTGCCCCTTTTGCCAAACACCGGCAAAAAGTATGGGGACAGGAAAAGACGGAGATCCTGATCGGCGAACTGACAAAAACCGATGCCCATACCGTGGTTTTATTTGGCGGTGGAAAAGCCGAGCTGGATATCCTGGATCAATTAGCGGCAAAATATCCGAATTGCCTGGTTGCCGCTCATTACCTGAAGTTTGCCCTGGAAATACAGGTTTTGCCCCATCTGGATCTGATGGTTTCGATGGATTCGGCCAATATGCACCTGGCATCGATGGCCGGCGTTCCCACCATTTCAATATGGGGGGCAACTCATCCGTCGCTGGGCTTTGTGCCTTACCATCAAGCTGAAGAAAACAGGATTCAATACGAAGGGAACGATCTGGCTTGCCGGCCTTGTTCGGTATTTGGCAATAAAAAATGTATCTACGAATCGGTACGGTGTATGGATTATATTCCGGTTGAACGGGTTTTAGCCCGCGTTAATCAACTGTTGGATCAGTCAAAAAAAAACAGGCGGGAAGATTGATTCCCGCCTGTTTTTTTTATTATTCAGTCTGAAAGACCAAATTAAATTTCTGTGCCAGTTGTTGCAGGTCTTCCACCACGGCGCTTTGCAGCGGGATGCCGTTTTTTAACCGCTCTTCGGTCATTTCGCGTTCGGGGTCGCCGGGAATCAGCACTTTTTCTTCACCATCCACCACTTCGGCCTGGCGGAATGTACGGATCCAGTTGTCCATGTGTGCTTTAAATTCGTTGGCAGGGCGGAAGGCGTCAACCCGGAAGGCGCCCAGGAAATGGCCAATCCCATCGCCCACCGGGTTGGCCGGCGGTTCGAGGAAGGCCACAAAGGGCGGCACCCACGGGCCGTAATTGGCTCCCGACAAAACGGCCGAAAAAATATCGACCATGGCGCCCAGGCAGTAGCCCTTGTGTCCGCCATGCAGGCGGCTGCCACCCAACGGAAGCATCGACCCACCCTTTTTCAGGATAAACGCGTCGGTGGTTGGTCGGCCGTCTTTATCCTGTGCCCAGCCTAAAGGCGCATCTTCACCTTTGCGTTGCAATACTTCCAGTTTCCCGTTGGCCACCGTGGTTGTGGCCATATCAATCACAAAGGGAGGTTCTTCGAGCGCCGGAATGGCCACGGCAATGGGGTTGGTACCCAAAAAGCGGCTTTTCGAAAAGGTGGGCGAAACCAGCGGGCTGGCATTGGTCAGCGAAATGCCGATCATGTCTTCACTGAGCGCCATCATGGCATGGTAGCCTGCAATCCCGTAATGATTTGAGTTTTTTACGGCTACCCAGCCGCTACCCACATTGCGGGCCTTGCTCATGGCAATACGCATGGCTTCGGGGGCGGTCACCAGGCCCAGCCCCAGGTCGCCGTCGAGCACGGCGGTTGAGGGTGTTTCGTGGACGATCTTCATTTGAGGTGCGGCATTCAGCCTTTTCTTTTCCCACAGGCGGACATACCCGCTTAGGCGCGCTACTCCATGCGAATCAACTCCCCGCAGGTCTGCCTGGTTCAGGCAATCTGCCGCTTCTTCGGCCTGCCCTGCCGGGCAGCCCATCTGTTCAAAAACTTGTTTGGTAAATTCTTTTAAATAGGACGCTGAAACATTCATCTTACTACTTACTACGTATTACTTACTACTATTCCCTGACAATATCACGCGCTGAAGCCTGCGCTGCGGGCATGATCAAAATATCGTCGATGTTTACATGGGCAGGCCGCGAGAGCACAAAGTAAATACTTTCAGCTATGTCTTTTGCATCGAGCGGCGTAAAACCTTCATACACTTTACCGGCTTTTTCCCGGTCGCCTTTAAACCGTACCAGCGAAAATTCGGTTTCCACGGCGCCCGGGCTGATGGTGCTGACTTTGACGTGATGAGGAGCCAGTTCGATACGCATGGCTTTGCTGATGGCATTTACGGCGTGTTTGGTGCCGCAGTATACCGAGCCCATCGGGTATGCCTCTTTGCCGGCAATCGACGAAATGCTGATAATATGCCCTTGTTTCCGGGCAATCATCCATCCCGAGACTGTTTGCGAAACATAGAGCAGCCCTTTTACGTTGGTGTCGATCATCGTTTCCCAATCGTTTACATCGGCGTGGGCCACGGTATCGAGGCCGGCAGCCAGGCCCGCGTTGTTGATCAGCACATCAACGGCTTTCCATTGATCCGGAAGCGAGTTGAGCGCCTGGTCAACCTCCTGTTTCGAACGGATGTCGAAATTTAACAGATAAATTTCGGCGCCCTGCTGTTCCAGTTCTTTTTTCAGTTTTTCGAGCCGGTCCCGGCGGCGTCCGGTTAAAATCAGGGAGTAGTTATGTTGGGAGAGGATACGTGCTGTTTCCAGACCAATTCCGGCTGTTGCCCCGGTAATTAATGCAATTTTTTTGCTCATGGTTTCACATTTTATGGTTGAACGTACAAATTTAAATTCCCTTTTAGTATGGAAAAATCGACTACTTGACTATTTTTGTTTTCATTATTCAAGCTTTAAACGAAACGATATGGCCGAAGTGATTGAAAACAAAGAAGTCTTTTCGATTGAACAGATTGAAGAGCCCAAAGATATCCATGATATTGTTTTTAACCTAATGGTAAACCCAAATTTGGCGCCGGTTAATTATTTCAATGATTTTAGTGAACAAGGATTTGAGCTTGAAAACCTGGCCAATGATGACACCGACGACGCGGGCATTTTTACCACCGATAGCGGACAGGTGATGTCAATGACCACTCATGCATTTCATCACCACCTGGTAAACGACCCCAAAACGGCTACCGAGATCCTGATCAGCCGGGCAGCCCGCCGCATGGTTTGTTACGGGGCAAAACCACAGGCCGTCAGCGCTTTTTTATATCACATCAATATTGCCGATCCCAACGGACAGTTTATCGCCTCGGGAGCTAAAAAAGGGCTTGAAAATGCCAGCGCCAAATACGGCTTGAGGGTATCGGACCGCAAAATCCGTTTTGATTATTTTTCCGGTCACGGGCCGGTGTCGCCAACCATCATCATCAGTATGGTAGGAAGTGTTGACCATAAGGAAAAAGTGATTACCCATCAGCTAAAAACCAAAGGAAACAATATTTTCATGATCGGCCATTCGTACGATGATATTAATTTGTCGGAGTACCTGGAGTTTTATCACCAGGTTAACGATTCTCAACTGCCGGTTTTTGATATCGAGATCGAAGCGCGCCTGCACAGGGTCATGGCTGATTTGATAGACAAGGGGTTGATATCATCGGCAAGTCCTGTTGGAAAAGGCGGCTTGTTCTTTTCGTTGCTGCGGGCCGGTATGCCCGCAGGTTTAGGCTTCGATATCACAACCGATGCGGAAATCCGCCGGGACGCTTTCCTGTTTGGCGAATCGATGGGGCGCCTGATTGTGGGTGTTCCGAAAAAGAACGTCGACGATTTTGTAGATTATATGCGGACCACCAAACTGCCGTTCTTCACACTTGGCCATGTAACCAGGGGGGAAATCCGGATTGACGATGAATCATTCGGTTTTATTGATAAAATGATACCCAACGTTTAATGACAGTAGCTCCTTATCAGGATTCAGATAAAAATAAAAAACAGCAAGTCGAGCAGATGTTCGACCAGATTGCCCCCAAATATGATTTCCTGAATCATTTTCTGAGTTTGGGTATCGATAAGCTTTGGCGCAAAAAAGCCGTCCGGATTTTAAAAACCTTTA
Organism: Gaoshiqia sp. US2; assembly: GCF_059705485.1. Lineage (NCBI taxonomy): Bacteria > Pseudomonadati > Bacteroidota > Bacteroidia > Marinilabiliales > Prolixibacteraceae > Gaoshiqia > Gaoshiqia sp. US2. The sequence goes on from NZ_AP048550.1 coordinate 1,545,283, forward strand.
AACCGGAACAGGTGCTCGATGTGGCAACCGGTACGGGCGATTTTGCCATCGAAACCGCCAAAATCGGACCACGGGAAATTATTGGATTCGATCTGTCGGAACAAATGATCCGGGTGGGGGAAGCCAAAGTAAAACGGCTGAAACTGGATAAAATGATTCATTTCAGGAAAGGGGACTCCGAAAATATGCCCTTTAGCGACAGTTCGTTCGATGCCATTACCGTTGCTTTTGGCGTGCGGAATTTCGAGAACCTCGAAAAAGGGCTGGCTGAGTTCAGGCGGGTGTTGAAGCCAGGCGGGCTTGCCGTCATCCTGGAATTTTCGAAACCCAAATATTTCCCGTTTAAACAGTTTTACCGGTTTTATTTCTTTCGCATATTGCCGTTCATCGGAGGTTTGGTTTCGAAAGACGCTGCGGCCTACAGCTATTTGCCCGAGTCGGTCATGGCTTTCCCCGATGATCAGGATTTTTTGGAGATTCTGAAAAAAGCAGGCTTTTCAAGCGCCAGGCAGTGGCGCAGAACTTTTGGTATCGCCACCATCTACCTGGCTGAAAAATAAATGATGGATTTGTTGCTGAATCCAGACAATAATTTTGACATATTGTTGTTTTGAATTAAGATACAAACGGAAATCAGGTGAAAAAGCAAATTAGTACAGTATTGTTCATTTTTTTAAGTCTGCAAATATTTGCACAATTACCGCGTGTCAAAAATCTGACAACTTTTGATGATAAAAAGCTTCATTTCGGTTTCACCATCGGGATGAACATGATGGATTATCGCCTGGAGCATTGGTCGCCGATTGGCGCAAATCCCGCTTTTGTACAGAAAAACTGGGGCAATGCCGACGGACACGACATTGCGATGACGGATACAGTTCGCTCCGATATTCCCAAGCTGGTTCCCGGACTAACGGTGGCGATTGTGACCAATTTGCGTTTAGGCGAGTATTTCGACCTGCGTTTTTTACCGGGACTGTCGTTTGGCGAACGCCGGTTGGTTTATAATGTGCCGATTTACGATAATAATATTGGCGTGGAGCCCCTCGAAAATTATTCCATCAAGGCTACCTACATTGATTTGCCTGTCCTGGTGAAATATAAATCCAGCCGGTTGAATAACCAACGGCCGTATTTGATTGGCGGGGGAGCCATGCGTATCGATATCTCAAAAACCGGGGTTGAAGACCTGATCAGACCGGGAAAGGCCGATTTTTTTATCGAAGCCGGTGTCGGACTTGACAGTTACCTCCGTTTCTTCAGGTTCTCAACCGAATTGAAAGTGAGCCTTGGCTTGGCTAATTTAATTGGGAATAAGATACCCGACGAGACACAGCGCGCTTATTACACCTATGCCCTCAAAGAAATGACATCCCATATTTTTACGCTGAGTTTTCACTTTGAGTAAGCTGTTTTTTATCATTCATGAAAAAAGAACTTAATTTATCCCTTACTCCCAAACAGGCGTCTGATGAACAGTTCTATCGCCCCTTAGCCGCTTCGAAACTTGGAATAAATCCGGAAGAAATAACCGCGGTTGTTGTTCGTCGCCGGTCGATTGATGCCCGGCAGCGTCAAATCAAAATAAACCTGGGCATCATGGTGTATGTCGGTGAAGAACCCGGAGTTCAATCCACAACCTATCATTACGGTGACGTGGGTACAAAACCGCCGGTTGGAATTATTGGCTCCGGTCCGGCAGGTTTGTTTGCCGCATTGCGTTTGATTGAGCTGGGGTATAAACCGGTTATCTTTGAGCGGGGAAAGAATGTCAGCGACCGAAAACGGGATATTGCCAAAATCCACCGGGAACATTTAGTGAATCCGGATTCGAATTATGGCTTTGGCGAGGGCGGAGCCGGAACCTTTTCCGACGGGAAATTGTATACCCGTTCGAAAAAGCGCGGGAACGTTCAAAAGACACTCGACATTCTGGTTCAGTTTGGAGCAGACCCTCAAATTTTAATTGATGCGCATCCTCATATCGGCACCAACAAACTGCCGGGAGTGATCACCCGGATCAGGGAACAGATCCTGGCGTCGGGCGGCGAAATTCATTTTAACAGCCGTGTGACCGATCTCATCCTGAAAAATGATGCGTGTAAAGGCCTCGTTCTGGCCGATGGCAGCCGGTTCGATTGTGTTTCGGTCATTCTAGCGACCGGCCACTCGGCCCGCGATATTTACGAAATGCTTTACCGGAACGGCGTCAACCTCGAAGCAAAATCATTTGCGATGGGTGTCCGCGTGGAGCATCCCCAGGCGTTGATTGATACCATTCAATATCACCAGGACAGCAGAGGGCCGTATTTGCCTGCCGCGACCTACTCGTTCGCCGAACAGGTTAACGATCGCGGCGTGTACTCGTTTTGCATGTGCCCGGGAGGTTTTATCGTGCCCGCGGCTACTGCTCCCGGCGAGCTTGTGGTAAACGGCATGTCGCCATCACAACGAAATTCGCCTTTTGCCAATTCGGGTTTGGTGGTTGAAATTCGCCCCGAAGACCTGCGCGAGTTTGCCCATTTAGGGGTGTTTGCGGGCCTGGAGTTTCAGAAATCGGTAGAAAAGCTGTGTTATGAGCTGAACGGACATACCCAGTTTGCCCCGGCGCAGCGGTTGACCGATTTTGTTGCCGGGCGTAAATCGGCGAATCTGCCGGATTCGTCGTATAAACCGGGATTAATTTCGTCTGCATTACACGACAAACTGCCTAAGCGGATCTCAACCCGGCTGCGCGAAGGGATTCTGCAAATCGATCATAAGGCCCGGGGTTTTCACAGTGAAGAGGCCGTAGCCGTAGGCGTCGAGTCGCGAACATCTTCTCCTTTACGTATTCCGCGCGACGAAAATACCATGCAACATATCCGCATCGCCGGTTTGTATCCTTGCGGCGAAGGAGCCGGCTACGCCGGAGGAATCGCTTCGTCGGCCATCGACGGAGAGCGTTGTGCCGAGGCTCTGGTTCAGAACCTGAAAGCCTGATATTGGTTGACCCTTACCGTTTGAAACTATTCTTTCAATTGTTGTTCGTGGGCTATTTCAATCTTCTTCTGAATTCGGAGCAGCAAATAGCGGTTGCAATGGCCACGTTGAGCGATTCGCTGCTTTGCTGATGCGGGGGATAGGACGGAATGTGAATGCTTTCGCTGATCGTTTTGGCTACTTCGGACGAAATACCATTGCCTTCGTTTCCCATGACCAGGATGCCGTTTTTACTTAGCGGATGTTCGTAGATATTTTCACCTTCAAGAAAAGTTCCGTAAACAGGCAGGCCCGACTGAGCCGCCCGGGACAATGTTTGAGGCAGGTCGAGATAATGGACCTGTACCCGGAAAACGGCGCCCATGCCCGACTGAACCACTTTGGGATTATAACAGTCAACCGTGCTTTCGGAGCAAAGGATATGCTTAATCCCAAACCAGTCGGCGATACGCATGATGGTTCCCAGGTTGCCGGGGTCCTGAATGGAGTCGAGGGCGAGCGAAAATTCGTTGATCACGAAATCAGGCGAAAAACGATGCCCGGGCATTCTGACCACGGCCAGCGCTTCCTGTGGCGATTGCAGTAAACTGGCTTTTTTGATTTCTTCGGGAGATACTTCCAGTACCTCGTTTGCGGCCAGATGATCAATTTTGTTTTCTTTCAGGAAATCGGCTGTACCGCAAAGCAGTTCAATGGCATATCCAGACTTCAGCGCTTCGGCTACGAGCTTGTTTCCTTCGGCCAAAAAAACATTTTCGGCATCCCTGGTTTTTTTCCGGGCAAGCGAAAGAATAAATTTTATTTTATTTTTACTGAGCATGATAAGTTTCGGCAAACAATTTGTAAAAATAAAAAGCCTGAATGATTTGTTTGCTATGAGGAGCGCTTATTTTTGTGAAACAAACAGGTGATTCGATCCCGGGCAGCGGAATAATTGAAACAACGGGAGATTTAGCTGAAAATTTAGGGACAATTCTTTTATGAGAAAAAAATTGGTAAATACAGATGTGCGGTTGGCGCTTTTATTCATGGCAGCGGTTTTTGTCAGCGCATGTTCATCAACAAAGTATGTACCCGAGGGAAAATACTTGTTAAATAATGTCACGGTTCGTGCTGATCAAAAGCAAATCAGCAGGGAAGGTTTAAAGGGGCAGGTGAGGCAGGAAGGCAACCTCAAAATCATCGGCTTTTTGAAATTTCACCTGGCTATGTATAACTTGTCGTCCTCCAAAAAGGATGATGGTTGGTTAAAGCGTATTGGCGAAGCTCCGGTGATCTATGAAGAATGGCAGAAAGCCAAATCCATGGAACAGTTGTCCATTTATTTGCAGAACAAGGGGTTTTATGATGCTGTGATTATCGATTCCTTAACCTTTCATCCGAAAAAACCGAAGGTAAACCTGAGTTTTAACATCCAGGCCGGAGAACCTTACCGGGTACGGACCTATTTGTACCAGATTGACGATCCCCGGATCAGTCAGGTGATTCTGGCCGATACCAGCCGTCAGGTAGTGAAAAAGAATGATATTTTTGATGTAGATCAGTTAAATGCCGAACGGGAACGTTTAACCGTTTTGTTGAGAAACCGGGGGTATTATGGTTTTTCAAAAGACTTCATCCGGTTTGTCGCCGACAGCAGCTTAAACCGGAAACAGGTGGACCTGACGGTTGTTGTCTCCGATGCCGATTTGGCCGAGGTGTCCGATGTGTTAGTCCCTCACCGTAAGTTTGTGATCCGAAACTATCGGGTGAATCCGGATTATATTCCCCCGCAAGTTGCATTCACAAAAGAACTGGCAAAACCCGACACCATTTTTGAGCCGCCCTATACTTATTTTTACCGGGGAAACATGAAGTACAAACCGGAATTGTTTGAGCGGTTAAACCGGGTGAAGGACAGTACCTATTATTCGCTGCGAAATGTTGAAAAAACATTTCGCTCGCTGAATCAGCTGCAACAGTTTAAGGTGGTCAATCTTAATTTTGATGTCGTTGATTCGCTGGGGAATGATTCCATCGGGGTACTGGATTGTAATTTTTTGATGACCCCTTTGCAACGACAAGGATTTTCAGTTGATGTGGAAGGAACCAACTCATCGGGAAACCTGGGGGTGGCAGGCAATCTGAACTATCAGCACCGGAATCTCTTTCGCGGGGCGGAGATTATCAATGTGACCCTGAGAGGGGCTTTTGAACGTCAGCAGGCCGTTGTCAGCGACAGTCGGCTAAACTTCAATACGCGTGAATACGGACTGGAAAGTTCCCTGGTGCTCCCCAAGTTTTTAAGTCCGTTGGACGACCGGCATTTCTTTCATTACCAGGTGCCGCAAACGAGTTTTACACTGGGATATAATTATCAGAGACGTCCGGATTATACGCGGACCATTACCACGTTTAAATATGGTTACACCTGGAAAAGTAAGCCGTTCCGGACGAACTATTTGAATGTGGTTGATTTGAACTATGTTAATCTGTCGGAGTTTAACCCCGATTTTATCAATTCAATCGAAGATTTATACATCAAAAGCAGTTTCACCGATCACATGATCATGGCATTGAATTATACCCTGGTGGACAATACCCGCATTCTCGGGCTGAAGGATAACTATCACTATTTCAGGTGGTCATTCGAATCGTCGGGAAATCTGTTGTCGGCCTACACCCGGTTGATCGGGAAAAGCAAAGTGAAGGAGCAGGACCCGGTGACCCATGTCGAAACGGAATATTATAAAGTATTCGGGACCCGTTTTGCGCAGTACCTGAAAACCGATCTTGAATATCGTTATGGTTTTATGCTCGACAAAGCAAACTCCCTTGTCGGGCGTGCATTTCTCGGGATAGGCCTGCCTTACAGTAATTTTGACGTATTGCCGTTCGAGAAGAAGTATTTTACCGGAGGGGCCAATGGAATCAGGGCCTGGCAGGTCAGGACTTTGGGCCCGGGCACATATAAAGCGTCGGAAGACGCTTATCCGAATCAATCCGGAGATATCAAGCTGGAGGGCAACCTGGAATACCGTTATCCGCTTTTGGGATTACTCGAAGGCGCTTTTTTTCTGGACGCCGGAAATATCTGGGCCATCAATGACAAGGATAACCGGGAGGGGGCCCAGTTTAAGCTCGACCAATTCTACAAGCAAATGGCTATTGGCACCGGCACCGGATTCCGGTTCGACTTCACCTATTTTGTTTTCCGGTTTGATTTGGGCATGAAACTTCGCGATCCCTCGCTCGAACCGGGCAAACGTTTTATCATCGGGAACTATCCGATCAAAGCCGAACATTTTAGCCTGTCGTTTGCTATTGGTTATCCGTTCTGATGCATGAAAAAAGGATGACCACCGGCCATCCTTTTCAGTATGAGTTTTACCTGAAGTTAAGCTTGGTTAGCAGAACCAAGCACTTCGATGTTCTTGTGTTTGTATAATTTTTTCAATTCTTCGCGGGCTGGTCCCAGGTATTTACGCGGATCGAACTCGCCGGGCTGTTCCGTGAAGACTTTGCGGATAGCGGCAGTCATCGCCAAACGACCGTCAGAGTCGATGTTGATTTTACAAACAGCTGATTTAGCTGCACGACGTAACCATTCTTCAGGAATACCGACTGCATCTTTCATTTTACCACCCAATTCGTTGATGGCAGCAACATATTCCTGTGGAACTGAAGAAGAACCATGCAGTACGATCGGGAAACCGGGGATGCGTTTTTCGATTTCTTCCAGGATGTCGAAACGCAACATTGGCGGGATTAAAACGCCATCTTCGTTGCGGGTACACTGAGCCGGGGTAAATTTGTTGGCGCCGTGAGATGTACCAATTGAAATGGCCAGTGAGTCAACACCGGTTTTTTTCACGAAATCTTCTACTTCTTCCGGTTTGGTGTAGGATGAATGTTCAGCGACCACATCGTCTTCAACGCCGGCCAGCACGCCTAACTCGCCTTCAACCGTTACGCCGTGGGCGTGCGCGTATTCGACCACTTTTTTAGTCAATGCAACATTTTCTTCGTATGAGTGGTGTGAACCGTCGATCATGACTGAAGAGAATCCGTTGTCGATACAGTCTTTGCAAAGCTCAAAGGTATCACCGTGGTCGAGATGTAAAACGATTGGAATTTCGCAACCCAGTTCTTTTACATATTCAACAGCTCCGCGGGCCATATTACGCAACAAAGTAGCGTTGGCATATTTACGTGCGCCTGAAGATACTTGCAGAATTACAGGAGATTTTGTTTCAACACAAGCCTGAAGAATAGCTTGCATTTGTTCCATGTTATTGAAGTTGTATGCAGGAATTGCATATCCGCCGTCAACAGCTTTTTTGAAAAGCTCTTTTGTGTTAACAAGCCCTAAGTCTTTATAACTAACTGCCATTTGATTAAAAATTAGTTGATAATAATGCTTAAAAGTCGGTTTTTTTAGGTTTTCCAGTCAGATGTTGGAGGTGCAACTTCACCATTTTCAATCCTTTTGGTAAAACCGCGACAATATTAGGAATAAATCAGCACTTGCAGGCACATTCGGCGGGTGGAGTTTTTTATTTTAAAAAAACCTTAACACATTGTGTGAACAATTTGTCCTCTTGCCAGTTTTTTTGGTGTAGTTGATTACTAAAAATGATTTACAACAATGGGAAAAATTTCTGATAAAATTAAGGTTGGGGTCGTTACCGGCTCTGACTTGCAGTTGCTTTTTAAGATTGCAAAAGAAGATCAATTCGCTATGCCGGCTGTTAATGTGGTGAATTCGAGCTCGGTGAATGCCGTTTTGGAGGCAGCTAAACTGGCCGGTTCGCCTGCCATTATTCAATTTTCGAACGGGGGAGCCCAGTTTTATGCCGGGAAAGGATTGAAAATGGAGGGGCAGGGGGCCCAGATTGCGGGTGCAGTAGCCGGTGCAAAATATATTCATCAGATGGCTGAGTTGTATGGCGTGCGTATTGTTTTACATACCGACCATGCTGCAAAAAAACTACTGCCCTGGATTGACGGATTACTGGATGCCGGCGAAAAACATTTTGCAGAAACCGGGAAACCGCTGTTTTCATCTCACATGCTCGACCTGTCGGAAGAACCAATCGGGGAGAATATTGAGATCTGCAAAAAATACCTGGAGCGTATGAACAAAATCGGGATGACGCTCGAAATTGAATTGGGAGTTACCGGCGGCGAAGAAGATGGCGTGGATAATACCAGCGTGGACAATTCGCTGCTTTACACGCAGCCCGAAGAGGTGGCTTACGCGTATGAAGAATTGCTGAAAATCAGCCCGAGCTTTACCATTGCCGCTTCATTCGGGAACGTGCATGGCGTTTACAAACCGGGCAACGTGAAACTGACTCCGAAAATCCTGGATGCGTCTCAAAAGTATATCGCCGAAAAATACAAAACAGCCGATGCAAAACCGGTGAACTTTGTGTTTCACGGCGGATCCGGCTCCACCGTGGCAGAAATCAGGGAAGCGATTTCTTACGGAGTGATTAAAATGAATATCGACACCGATACCCAGTGGGCCTATTGGGATGGGGTACGTGCTTATGAAGCTGCTAATCGTTCGTATCTTCAGGGACAAATTGGCAACCCGGAAGGAGAAGATAAACCGAACAAGAAATTTTACGATCCAAGGGTTTGGGTTCGTAAAGGAGAAGAATCGATGATTGCACGGTTAACATCAGCCTTTGAGGACCTGAATTGTATCGGAAGAAATTAAATACGTAATATTTTTGGTAAAAGCCCTTTTGTTGAAGAGGGCTTTTTTTATTTTTAGCCCCGGAAAAATACGTTTGCTTTTTCGTCGGACGTTTAAAGCTGATTTTTGTAAAAGAAAAACTGGAGATTTAACGATATGTCAGGAACACCAGCGGGCAGGGATTCATTTGGAAGTAAATTTGGCGTGATTGCTGCAACTGCAGGATCGGCCATCGGGTTGGGAAACATTTGGCGATTCCCTTATGTCGCGGGCGAAAACGGGGGAGGAGCTTTTCTGATTGTCTACCTTGCCTTTATTTTGGCAATCGGTATCCCGGTCATGTTGTCCGAATTTATTATTGGCCGGAGCTCGCAACGAAATGCCTTTGGCGCGTTTAAGCGCCTGGCCCCGGGCAAACCCTGGTATTTGGTCGGACTTATGGGCGTTGTGGCTGCATTTATGATCCTGGCTTTTTACACAGCCGTTGCCGGATGGACGCTGGAATACATTTACCAGTCGCTGACCAACGGTTTTTCAGGAAAGTCGTCAACCGAACTGGCTGATATGTTTATCGATTTCAGAAGCAGCAACTGGCGCCCATTGATCTGGTTTCTGGTATTTATGGCATTAACGGCCGGAATTATTGTGGCCGGAGTTAAAAACGGCATTGAAAAATATACTAAAATTCTGATGCCGCTCCTGCTAATCATTCTGATCATCTTGTGCGTCCGTTCATTAACCCTTCCGGACGCGGGAAGCGGCTTGTCATTTTTGTTTAAGCCCGATTTTTCAAAAATAACCACAACGTCTATGCTCGAAGCCTTGGGACAGGCGTTCTTTTCGCTAAGTATCGGGATGGGCACTTTAATTACCTATGCTTCCTATATTCAGAAAAAGGAAAACCTCGGAACAACGGCCGTTTCGGTTGCATTGGCCGATACCATTATTGCAGTTCTCGCGGGGGTTGCCATTTTTCCTGCCGTATTTGCTTTCGGCATAGAACCGGGTTCAGGCGAAGGGCTGGTGTATATCACCTTACCGGTTATTTTCCAGCAAATGGCGGGAGGCTACATCTTTTCGCTCATGTTTTTCCTTTTACTGGGCGTTGCTGCGCTTACATCAACCATTTCTGTGTTGGAAGTGATTGTGGCTTATTTTGTTGAAGAACTGAAAATGACCCGAAAAAAAGCAACCTGGATTGCTACGGTGTCGGTTTCGGTTTTGGGTGTGATGTGCGCGTTGTCGTGGGGAGTCATGGAAGATATTCAGATTTTCGGGATGAACGTGTTCGGCTTGCTGAACTTTACTTCTGCAAATATCCTGTTGCCCTTGGGCGGTTTATTGATTGTTATTTTTGTCGGTTGGTTCCTGGGAGCACAAAAAGCCCGGCTTGAGATGTCAAACGAGGGAAAACTCAGGCTCAGGTATTTTCCGGCGTTTATTTTTATTGTGAAACTGGTGGCCCCGCTGGCAATTGCTCTTGTTTTTCTGCAACAAATAGGCTTACTCGGACTTTAGCGGCAGATTCTGAAATGGGTTTGAAGATCATTCAAACAAAAATACGGGTTAACAGGTGTTTCCGAAACAGGAATTTATTTGTATTTTGCATATGCAAATACCTGTTAAGTGAAATTAAGTCAAGTCATTCGCGAATACTTTACATTTAACAGGGCCGAACGGGTTGCCCTGGTTGTTTTAATCATTCTGATCGGTTTTTTCCTGATCGCCAATCAGGTGATTTTTTACTTCGAGAAACCAGGTGTAGCCGATCAGGAGCAATTCGAACGTTTTCTGGCTGAATGGGCGAAAACCAAAGAACTGCCGTCGTCTGAATCCGAATTGTTTCCGTTCGACCCGAATACTATCGATTCATTAACCCTGGCACGACTGAATTTGCCGGCTTCGGTAAAGCGGAACCTTCTTCGTTACCGCAGTTCCGGCGGCCGCATTAAAACAAAAGAGCAATTCCGGAAAATTTACGGGATGACCGATTCCGTTTACGATGCAGTCGCCGGATTGATCAGCCTGCATACCGAAGAATTTGTTTTGCCTGAAAAATCTGCTGTACCGCTGGTTATGAGAAGAGAGATGGCGGTCGACGAAGCTATTCAGCAGGAAGAGCAGGCCGGCGTTTTTATCCCGGAAATGATTGAAATTAACCAGGCGACAGCGGAAGATTTGAAACGGATCAGGGGGATTGGCGATGTTTTGTCAGCGCGTATCGTGAAATACCGCGACTTGCTTGGCGGTTTTTACAGCCTCGATCAGTTGGGCGAGGTGTACGGGCTTAAACCGGAAATGCTTAGTCAGCTAAAGATGGAGTTGACCATTGGAGGGCAGCCGGTGAAACAGATCAATATCAACTTTGCTGATCTGGACGAATTGGCGGCTCATCCCTATTTGAGGAGAGAAAATGCCGCTAAAGTGATGTCTTATAAAACCAGGAACGGGTTTATCTCCGATAAAATAATTTTATTGGAAGATTCAGTGCTAACAGCTGAAATATACCGGAAAATTTCGCCATATTTAAAAACCAAAAACTGATTTTTTTTGTTCTTTATTAGCAGGTCTTTGGGCAGGTTTGATATTTAGATTCTAAATTTGTTGTGATATATTTGATTGATAAAATAGAATTCATAAATTTGCGGCTCAAAAAATTAACAGACAAAAATTAAAACAATGATCGTTATTCCGGTAAAAGAAGGCGAAAATATCGAAAGAGCCCTTAAGAGATTCAAAAGAAAGTTTGAGAAGACAGGTGTAATCAAAGAATTACGCGAGAGACAGGCTTTTACAAAACCTTCAGTGACAAGAAGAGCTGAAGTGAAGAAAGCTATCTATATTCAGGGAATGCAGCGTCAGGACGACTAGATTTGATGTAGTCTGGTTCCTGGTTGCTTTAATCAAGGGTATATGTCCTATCAGGAATCATTTCTGAAATATTTACGGTTCGAGAAAAGATGTTCGGACCATACGGTTGTCGCTTATAAAAAAGACCTCGATCAGTTCGAAGAATTCCTATTCAGGACGGTTGGGGATTTTGACATTTTAAAGGTGAACAGCAAAATGGTCAGAAACTGGATTGTCTCGTTAATGGAAGATGGTCAGGCAGCCAAAACAGTAACGCGAAAGGTAACGGCATTGAAATCGTTTTATAAATTCCTGTTGCGTCAGGAATTGATCGAAGCAACGCCTCTCAGTACGGTTATTACCCCTAAATTACCTAAAAAACTTCCGTATTTTGTTGACGAGAACAGTTTACATAGACTATTGGACAACGGTTATTTCGGGAAAGATTTTACGGGTATCCGCGACAAATTGGTGATCAGCCTTTTTTACGGAACCGGGATGCGACTATCTGAACTCGTCCGGTTAAAAGATCAGGATATTCTGCAACATGAAACTTTGATTCGTGTTTTGGGTAAAAATAACAAAGAACGAATTATTCCTTACCCAAGAAGCATGAATCCGTTAATAGATGAATATGTTACGATCCGTAACGCGGAATTTGGGGATAGCAGTTCCTGTGTATTTGTCACATCAAAAGGCAAACCGGTATACCATAAACTAATTTACCGCATTGTAAAAAACAGCCTTTCATGGGTAACTCCCCTGGAAAAGAAAAGTCCGCATGTTTTGAGACATACGTTTGCGACTCACCTGCTCGATCGGGGAGCCGATTTGAACGCAGTCAAAGAACTATTGGGACACAGTAATCTGGCAGCTACTCAGATTTACACCCACACATCTACAGAAAAATTACAACGCATTTACAAACAAGCTCATCCGAGAGCTTAAACAAAAGGAGGAAAAGTTATGAATATTAATGTTAATGCCATCCATTTTGTAGCAGATCAAAAATTAGTTGATTTTGCCGTAAAAAAAACAAGTAAGCTGGACACTTTTTTTGACGGGATTATTTCAGCTGAAATCATGTTGAAGGTGTTGAAACCCGAAACTGCCAATAATAAAATTGCCGAAATAAAAATATCGATTCCTACCTCCGATTATCTGTTTGCCAAAAAACAGGCGGATACTTTTGAAGAAGCTATTGACCTTTCTATTGATGCTTTACGCAAACAACTTTCCAAATTTAAAGAGAAGCTGAAGGAAAAATAATTTCAAAAAAAGCGGCCGGATTTGTGAATTAATTGAAAATATTTATACATTTGCAAACCATTTTTGAATAAGGCCTCTGAGCGACCAGGACGAAAAAACGGGACACCCCAGTAAACAAACGAAAGTGCTGATTTGCCGGGGTTTTGATACGAAAATGGGTTTTGTTAATGTTGTTGCCGGATTAGCTCAGTTGGCCAGAGCACGTGATTTGTAATCTCGGGGTCCTCAGTTCGAATCTGAGATCCGGCTCACCAAAGAAGGTTGGAAGATTGGAAGGGTAGAATGTCAGAAAGCATTTTGCCGGGGAATTTTCCAGGAAAGTTCTGAAAAATGTTTAAGAATTACGAAGTAAGATCGGAGAGATTATCTAATCCTCTTGCATTATAACCTTCTGATATTCTGCATAAAGGGGAGATACCAAAGTGGCCAACTGGGGCAGACTGTAAATCTGCTGGCTCATGCCTTCGTAGGTTCGAATCCTGCTCTCCCCACAAAACAGTTTTGTAGTTTAAAGTTTTCAGTTTTGAGTTGTTCAACTTGAAACTTTTAACTCGAAACTTGGAACTGAATCGCGGGAGTAGCTCAGTCGATAGAGCATTAGCCTTCCAAGCTAAGGGTCGCGGGTTTGAATCCCGTCTCCCGCTCTTTGAAATGATGATTGATAATTGATTAATGATGATTGTGGTTCTTCAATCATAAATCGTTAATTATAAGTCATAAATTGTTTAGGCCGTGGTAGCTCAGGGGTAGAGCGCATCCTTGGTAAGGATGAGGTCGTGAGTTCAATTCTCATCCTCGGCTCAGATTAAAATTAAATAAAATTTAAAACTCTTATTTGTTATGGCAAAACAACATTTTAACAGGGATAAGGACCATGTGAACATTGGTACCATTGGCCACGTTGACCACGGTAAAACTACCCTTACAGCTGCTATCACCAGCGTGTTGGCAAAAAAAGGTCTTTCTGAAGTAAAATCTTTCGATTCAATCGACAGCGCTCCGGAAGAAAAAGAACGTGGTATTACCATTAATACAGCACACGTTGAATACCAAACTGCTACCCGCCACTATGCACACGTTGACTGTCCGGGACACGCCGACTATGTGAAAAACATGGTAACCGGTGCTGCTCAGATGGACGGCGCTATTATCGTTGTGGCTGCTACAGATGGTCCGATGCCTCAAACCCGCGAACACATCCTGTTGGCCCGTCAGGTAAACGTACCTAAATTGGTCGTTTTCATGAACAAGGTTGATATGGTTGAAGACGAAGAGTTGTTGGAACTGGTTGAAATGGAAGTTCGCGAATTGTTGGATTTCTACGGATTCGACGGTGAGAATGCTCCTGTAATCAAAGGTTCTGCTCTTGGCGCATTGAATGGCGAGCCACAATGGGAAGAGAAAGTAATGGAATTGATGGACGCTTGCGATACCTGGATTCCACTGCCTCCGCGTGACATTGACAAACCATTCCTGATGCCGGTTGAAGACGTATTCTCGATCACAGGTCGTGGAACGGTAGCAACAGGTCGTATCGAAACCGGAGTTGTTCACACTGGCGATGAGCTTCAGTTGATTGGTTTGGGCGCTGAAGGCCGTAAAACCGTATGTACCGGGGTTGAAATGTTCCGTAAGATTCTTGACGACGGTATGGCCGGTGACAACGTTGGTCTGTTGCTTCGCGGTGTCGACAAAAAAGAAATCAAACGCGGACAAATCCTGGCAAAACCGGGATCAATCACTCCTCACACCAAATTCAAAGCTGAGGTTTACGTGTTGAAAAAAGAAGAAGGTGGTCGTCATACTCCATTCCATAACAAATACCGTCCTCAATTCTACCTGCGTACATTGGACGTAACCGGTGAAATTACACTGGAAGAAGGACGTGAAATGGTTATGCCTGGCGATAACGTAACCATCAATGTGACCCTGATTTATCCTGTTGCCTTGAACATCGGTCTTCGTTTCGCAATCCGCGAAGGTGGTCGTACCGTAGGCGCCGGTCAGGTAACTGAAATTTTAGCCTAGTATTTGAAAAATAACAGATAGAAGAAGTCCCGGATCCTCGGATTCGGGACTCTTTACGGATGAACCCGAATCGGGGGTTTTGCTTTTTTGTGGAGCAGGTTCGATTTCTTGCCATCCGTCCAACTAAAAAAAAGGATAATGAAACTTAAACTATATTTCGAAGAGGCCTATAACGAGTTGATACATAAAGTATCCTGGCCTACTTGGAAAGAGGTGCAGAATAGTGCTTTTGTTGTAATGGTTGCTTCCTTTATTATAGCACTGATCGTTTTCGTAATGGATTTCTCTTTTGAAAACCTTATGGAACAAGTGTACAGATTATTTTACTAATACGATTGGAGATTCGTCATGAGCGAAAACGTAAAAAAATGGTATGTTCTGAGAACTGTCGGAGGTAAAGAGAAGAAGGTGAAGGAATATATCGAAAACGAAATTGCAAATGCTGGACTTCAAGAGTACATTTCACAGGTTTTGATTCCAATGGAAAAGGTTTATCAAATACGCAACGGGAAAAAGATCAGCAAAGAGCGTAATTTTTTCCCCGGTTATGTGTTGATAGAAGCTGCCCTGGTAGGTGAGATTCCTCACATGTTGAAAAATATTACCAACGTGATCGGATTCTTAGGTGACACCAAAGGGGGAGAACCGGTGCCCATGCGCCAGTCTGAAGTGAACCGTATTTTAGGACGCGTTGACCAAATGGCTGAAGCAGATGCAGAGGTAAACATTCCTTACGTTGTAGGCGAAACAGTGAAAGTAACTGACGGTCCTTTTAATGGATTCAACGGAATCATTGAAGAAATTAATGAGGAGAAGAAGAAGTTGAAAGTGATGGTCAAAATTTTTGGACGAAAAACACCTTTGGAACTTAGCTTCATGCAAGTGGAAAAGGAGTAGTAAATCTTATTATTAATTATTATGGCTAAAGAAGTTGCTGGATTAATCAAATTACAAATTAAAGGGGGTGCGGCTAATCCTTCACCACCTGTAGGACCAGCATTGGGTAGCAAAGGGGTTAATATCATGCAGTTCTGCAAGCAGTTTAACGGCCGTACTCAAGACCTAGCAGGTAAAGTACTTCCCGTTATTATTACTGTTTATGCGGATAAATCGTTTGATTTTGTAATTAAACAACCCCCAGTAGCCGTTCAATTGTTAGAAGTAACCAAACTGAAATCAGGCTCAGCCGAACCTCACGCAAAAAAAGTTGCCAAGGTTAGCTGGGAACAGGTTCAACAAATTGCAGAGATAAAAATGTCAGACCTGAATTGTTTCACCTTGGAATCTGCTATGAAAATGGTTGCTGGTACTGCCAGAAGTATGGGGATCACTGTTGAAGGTGAATTCCCAGCTAATAACTAATTAAAATTTTTAAAATGGGCAGAATTACAAAGAATATGAAGCTTGCTCAGGAGAAGCTCGAAAAAGGAAAACTCTATTCCATGTCAGAAGCTGCACAATTAGTGAAAGAACTTACTTTCACCAAATTCGATGCTTCCGTGGATATTGACGTTCGCCTGGGAGTAGACCCTCGAAAAGCAAATCAAATGGTTAGAGGCGTAGTTTCTTTACCCCACGGAACAGGAAAAGAAGTCCGTGTGTTGGCTCTTGTAACTCCGGATAAAGAAGCCGAAGCAAGAGAAGCCGGCGCAGACTTTGTTGGTTTGGACGATCTGATCGAAAAAATCAAAGGCGGATGGACCGATTTCGATGTGGTAATTACCCAACCTCCTGTGATGGGAAAAATTGGCCCGCTGGGACGTATTCTGGGTCCGAGAGGATTGATGCCGAATCCTAAAAGTGGTACTGTTACCATGGAGGTAGGCAAAGCGATCAGCGAAGTGAAGCAGGGTAAAATTGATTTTAAAGTTGACAAATTTGGTATTGTTCATACTTCAATCGGTAAAGTTTCTTTCGATCCGGTTAAGATTGAAGAAAACGCACGCGAGTTTGTTCATACGATTATCAAGCTGAAACCCACTGCTGCCAAAGGTACTTATGTGAAAAGTATTTACATCTCAAGTACCATGAGTCCCGGAATTCAAGTTGAACCTAAGTCAGTAACTGACTAGTAAAAAATCGTTGAAATGAAAAGATCGGAAAAATTAGAGATTATTGATAATCTTACCCAAGAGATCAATTCTTACAGCCATTTTTATCTGGCCGATGTTGCTGAGTTAAACGCAGAGGATACAAGCAGTTTACGACGCCTGTGTTTCAGCCAGGAAGTAAAATTGGTTGTTGTAAAGAATACGCTGTTGCGCAAAGCTCTCGAAAAATCTGATAAAAATGCAGAAGAGCTTTACGACGTTCTTAAAGGCAATACCTCAATCATGTTTAGTGAGGTTGGTAATGTGCCGGCAAAACTGATCAAAGATTTCAGCAGAAAACATAAAAAGCCGGTATTGAAGGCTGCTTATGTGCAGGAATCAGTCTATGTCGGAGCAGATCAACTGGAGGCATTGACTTCTATCAAGTCTAAGGATGAATTACTGGGAGATCTTATTGCACTGTTGCAATCGCCGATGAAAACGGTATTGGGACAACTTCAGTCAGGAGGCAATACGATTCACGGAATCCTTCAGACACTTTCAGAAAAAGAATAATTTTAGTTACAATTTATCGCATAAAAAATTTTTAGGAAATGGCAGATTTAAAAGCACTTGCAGAAGAGTTAGTAAACTTGACTGTAAAAGAAGTTAACGAATTAGCTGACATTTTAAAAACAGAATATGGTATTGAACCTGCTGCCGCAGCTGTTGCTGTTGCTGCCCCTGCCGCTGGCGGTGGTGAAGAAGCTGTAGCTGCTGTTCAGACTGAATTTGATGTAATCCTCAAAGCTGCAGGACAATCAAAACTGGCTGTTGTTAAATTGGTTAAAGAATTGACTGGATTAGGTCTTAAAGAAGCTAAAGAAGTTGTAGACGGAGCTCCGAAAGCAATCAAAGAAAAAGTTTCAAAAGACGAAGCAGAAGCATTAAAATCTCAGTTAGAAGAAGCTGGAGCTGAAGTTGAACTTAAATAAGAGACTTTCGACCTTAAAATCAGGTCTATAATGGTTTAGAACCTCACCGCAGTGAGGTTCTAAGCCTTTTTGTATATTTATGTTTTAAGTTCACTTAATATTGTTGATACATGTCATTAAATATTGAAAACCAGAGGATTAGTTTCTCTTCTACAAAAACAGTATTTGATTATCCCGATTTCCTCGAAGTACAGATTAAATCGTTCAAAGAGTTTTTTCAGATG
This sequence comes from Gaoshiqia sp. US2, assembly GCF_059705485.1. Taxonomy (NCBI): domain Bacteria; kingdom Pseudomonadati; phylum Bacteroidota; class Bacteroidia; order Marinilabiliales; family Prolixibacteraceae; genus Gaoshiqia; species Gaoshiqia sp. US2. Next base: position 1,563,347 of record NZ_AP048550.1, read on the forward strand.
GCGACAACACCTGAAAACAGGAAGAATGAAGGTTTATTCAAAGTCTTTGAAGAAAACTTCCCGATCACAGATACTAGAAATAATTTCGTACTTGAATTTATAGATTATCAGGTTGATCCTCCCCGCTATTCGATTGAAGAATGTATTGAAAGAGGATTGACTTTTAGTGTCCCGGTGAAGGCAAAACTAAAACTGTATTGTACTGATCCTGAACACGAAGATTTTGACACGGTGGTTCAGGACGTATATCTGGGAACTGTACCTTACATGACTGAAAGAGGAACTTTCGTCATCAACGGTGCAGAACGTGTGGTCGTTTCGCAGCTGCACCGTTCACCTGGGGTTTTCTTTGGCCAGAGTGTCCACGCAAACGGCACAAAACTGTATTCGGCCCGGATCATTCCTTTTAAAGGATCGTGGATCGAATTTGCCACCGACATAAACAGTGTCATGTTTGCATACATCGACCGTAAAAAGAAATTACCTGTAACCACCTTGTTGCGGTCTATTGGTTATGAAAGTGATAAAGATATCCTGGAAATTTTCGGCCTTGCCGACGAAATAAAGGTTTCAAAATCAGGCTTAAAGAAGATTGTGGGCCGTAAATTGGCTGCACGTGTTCTGAAAACCTGGGTCGAAGATTTCGTTGATGAAGATACCGGTGAAGTGGTATCCATCGAACGAAACGAAGTGCTGATCGATCGCGAAACTGTGATTGAAAATGATCACATCGATGAAATCGTTGATTGCGGAGCAAAGACCATCCTTCTTCATAAAGAAGATCAAAACCTGCAGGATTTCGCTATAATATACAACACCCTTCAAAAAGACCCGTGTAACTCGGAAAAAGAAGCGGTGCTTCACATTTACCGCCAGTTGCGTAACGCGGAACCGCCCGACGAAGCGACTGCCCGCGATGTGATCGATAAATTGTTCTTCTCCGAAAAACGTTACGACCTGGGAGAGGTTGGACGTTACCGGATCAACAAAAAGCTGGGTCTGGATATTGATATGGGTATCCAGGTACTGACCAAAGAAGATATCATTGAGATTATCAAATACCTGATCAAGCTGGTTAACTCAAAAACAGATGTCGACGATATCGACCACTTGAGTAACCGTCGTGTGCGCACGGTTGGCGAGCAGATGTACAACCAGTTTGGCGTTGGTTTGGCCCGTATGGCCCGAACCATTCGCGAACGGATGAATGTGCGTGATAACGAGGTTTTCACCCCGATCGACCTGATCAACTCGAAAACCTTGTCATCGGTCATTAATTCGTTTTTCGGAACAAATGCCTTGTCACAGTTCATGGATCAAACCAATCCGTTGGCTGAACTGACACACAAACGTCGTATGTCGGCCCTGGGGCCTGGCGGTCTGTCGCGTGAACGCGCCGGTTTCGAAGTTCGCGACGTACACTATACGCACTACGGGCGTTTATGCCCGATTGAAACACCCGAAGGACCGAATATCGGTTTGATTTCTTCGTTGTGTGTTTTTGCCAAGGTAACCGACCTCGGATTTATTGCTACACCTTACCGTAAAGTTGATAACGGCCAGGTTGACCTGTCGGATGAAGGCGTTCTTTATCTGACTGCGGAAGAAGAAGAAGGAAGGGTAATTGCACAGGCAAATGCTCCGATCGATGACAGCGGGTACTTCATGAATCAGCGTGTAAAATCACGTTTGGAGGGTGACTATCCATTGGTTGATAAAGAAGAAGTTCAGTTGATGGACGTTGGTCCGAATCAGATTGCCTCTGTTGCCGCTTCGTTGATTACCTTCCTGGAGCACGATGATGCCAACCGTGCCTTGATGGGATCGAACATGATGCGCCAGGCAGTTCCGCTGCTGCGCCCCGAAGCTCCTATCGTTGGCACCGGTCTTGAAGCCAGCGTTGCCCGCGATTCGCGGGTGATGGTTTTGGCTGAAGGAGAGGGGACCATTGAGTATGTTGATGCCGATGAGATTATTGTTCGGTACGACATGACTGACGATGAAAAATATGTCAGCTTCGAACCGGAACTGAAAAGCTACCGGGTACCGAAATACCAAAAAACCAATCAGGGAACGGTGATTGACCTGAAACCAATTGTGGTGAAAGGTCAACGGGTAACCAAAGGTGATATTCTTACGGAAGGTTATGCCACGCAGGGTGGCGAGTTGGCTTTGGGCCGGAACCTGAGAGTGGCTTTTATGCCATGGCAGGGTTACAATTACGAGGATGCCATTGTAATTTCGGAACGTGTTGTTCGTGAAGATGTCTTCACCTCGGTTCACGTGGATGAATATGCACTGGAAGTTCGCGATACCAAACGCGGTGTCGAAGAATTTACTTCGGACATTCCGAACGTGAGCGAAGAAGCTACGCGCAACCTGGATGAAAATGGTTTGATCCGTATTGGGGCAGTGGTTAAACCGGGCGATATCCTGATTGGTAAAATTACGCCAAAAGGCGAGTCAGATCCTTCGCCCGAAGAAAAATTGCTGCGTGCCATTTTTGGTGATAAAGCCGGTGATGTGAAGGATGCTTCGTTGAAAGCTTCGCCTTCGTTGAACGGCGTGGTCATTGATAAAAAATTGTTCTCGCGGGTTGTCAAAGATAAAAAAGGTAAAATGGCAACCAAACCGCTACTCGATCAGATTGATGAAGAATTTGACCGCCAGGTGAGCGCATTGAGGGCTAAACTGGAAGATAAATTGTTTAACCTGGTGAATGGAAAAACCAGCCAGGGAATCAAGGATTATTACGGTGGCGATGTGATTCAAAAAGGAGTGAAATTTACCCTGAAGCAATTGCAGGAAATTGATTACCTGACGGTCAACCCGGGCAAATGGACAACTGACAAAGATAAAAATGACATGATCTACCAGTTGATCCTGAACTTCATTCAGAAATACAAAGAGCATGAGGCTGTTGCCCGCCGGAAACGCTATAATGTAACCATTGGCGATGAACTGCCCGCAGGAATTATTCAATTGGCCAAAGTATATGTTGCCAAAAAACGTAAACTGCAGATTGGAGACAAGATGGCCGGACGTCACGGTAACAAAGGGATCGTGTCACGTATTGTTCGTGACGAAGATATGCCATTCCTGGCTGACGGCACACCTGTCGATATTGTTCTTAACCCGTTGGGGGTACCTTCGAGGATGAACCTGGGACAGATTTACGAAACGGTTCTTGGTTGGGCCGGGAAAGAACTTGGATTGAAGTTCGCTACCCCAATCTTTGACGGTGCAAGTCTGGAGGAAGTCACGGAGTATACCGATAAGGCAGGCGTTCCGGCTTTCGGACGAACTGTCCTTTATGACGGTGAAACCGGTCAGCCATTTGACCAGCCGGCAACGGTCGGCATCATTTATATGCTGAAACTGGGACACATGGTGGAAGACAAGATGCATGCCCGTTCGATTGGTCCGTATTCATTGATTACGCAACAGCCCTTAGGTGGTAAAGCCCAGTTTGGGGGTCAGCGTTTTGGTGAGATGGAAGTTTGGGCGCTCGAAGCATTCGGAGCTTCTCACATCCTTCAGGAAATCCTGACTGTTAAGTCGGATGACGTTTTAGGACGTGCAAAAGCTTATGAATCGATCGTAAAAGGCGAACCAATGCCTCAACCTGGAATTCCGGAGTCACTGAATGTATTGCTGCACGAATTACGCGGCCTGGGATTAAGCGTGACATTGGATTAAGGACAACGGAACTCGTGTTCCTCGTATTAATTTGTTAAATATACCTTGATATATGGCTTTTAGAAAAGACAATAAAGTTAAGAGCAGTTTTACCAAAATAGCGATTAGTCTTGCTTCTCCCGAAGAAGTGCTTGAACATTCCCATGGTGAAGTTTTAAAGCCTGAAACAATCAACTACAGAACGTATAAGCCGGAACGTGACGGTTTGTTCTGTGAACGGATCTTCGGGCCTGTAAAAGATTATGAATGTCATTGCGGAAAATACAAGCGTATTCGTTATAAGGGAATTGTTTGTGACCGTTGCGGTGTTGAAGTAACCGAAAAGAAAGTCCGTCGCGAACGGATGGGGCATATTTCCCTGGTTGTTCCGGTGGCCCACATCTGGTACTTCAAGTCGCTTCCGAATAAAATCGGTTACTTGCTGGGTTTACCGACCAAGAAACTGGATACAATTATTTACTATGAACGATATGTGGTAATCCAGGCCGGTGTAAAAGCTCAGGACGGGGTAAAAAAACTTGATTTCCTGACAGAAGAAGAGTACCTGGATATTCTGGATACGCTTCCGAAAGAAAACCAGCATCTGGATGACGATGACCCCAATAAGTTTATTGCAAAAATGGGTGCCGAGGCGCTTTATATGTTATTGGAACGCATCGAGCTGGACGAGATGTCGTATGATTTGCGTCACAAGGCGGGAACCGAAACTTCACAGCAGCGGAAAAGTGAAGCCTTAAAAAGGCTGAATGTGGTTGAAGCATTCCGTGCGAGCAAAAACATCAATCGTCCCGAATGGATGATTGTGAAAGTTGTTCCGGTTATTCCGCCCGATTTGCGTCCTTTGGTGCCGCTGGATGGCGGTCGTTTCGCCACATCCGACCTGAATGACCTTTATCGTCGGGTGATCATTCGCAACAACCGTTTAAAACGATTAATCGAGATCAAAGCTCCTGAAGTGATCCTTCGTAACGAGAAGAGGATGCTTCAGGAAGCGGTGGATTCGTTGTTCGATAACTCACGGAAATCCAATGCAGTAAAAACGGAAAACAACCGCGCCCTGAAATCACTGTCCGACAGTTTGAAAGGGAAGCAGGGGCGTTTCCGTCAAAACCTGCTTGGTAAACGCGTTGACTATTCTGCCCGTTCAGTCATCGTGGTGGGACCAACGCTGAAATTGCATGAATGCGGCCTGCCAAAAGATATGGCGGCCGAACTTTATAAACCCTTCATTATTCGTAAACTGATTGAAAGGGGAATTGTAAAAACGGTAAAATCGGCCAAGAAAATTGTTGATCGTAAAGATCCGGTGGTCTGGGATATTCTTGAAAATGTATTGAAAGGACATCCCGTGATGCTGAACCGTGCACCAACTCTGCACCGTCTTTCCATCCAGGCATTTCAGCCTGTACTGATCGAAGGTAAAGCCATTCAGTTGCACCCCCTGGTTTGTACCGGCTTTAACGCCGACTTCGATGGCGACCAGATGGCCGTGCACGTGCCGCTGGGTAATGCTGCCATCCTGGAGGCCCAGTTGCTGATGCTTGCATCGCAAAACCTGTTGAACCCGGCAAACGGCGCCCCGATTACCGTTCCTTCGCAGGATATGGTTCTTGGGCTGTATTACATGACCAAACACCGTGCGGGAGCCCGTGGCGAAGGGATGACCTTCTATTCGCCTGAAGAAGTAATCATTGCCTATAATGAAGGTAAGATTGATATGCACGCCATCGTCAAGGTAAAAGTGGATGATGTTGACGATCACGGTGAAGTACTGAAACACATTATTGAGACAACAGTCGGTCGTGTCATCTTCAACCAGGTGGTGCCGCGTAAAGTGGGTTACATCAACGAATTGTTGACGAAGAAGTCGTTGAGAAATATTATCTCCGACATTTTCAAAACCGTGGGTAATGCAGCAACTGTACGTTTCCTTGACGACATCAAAGAACTGGGATACAAAATGGCATACCGTGGAGGTTTGTCGTTTAACCTGAGCGATGTCATCGTTCCGGCTGATAAACGCGAAATTGTTGAAGTTGGTTACGAAGAGGTGGAAGAAGTGATGAATAACTACAACATGGGTTTCATCACGAATAATGAACGTTACAACCAGGTTATTGATATCTGGACACATGCCAATGCCAAGTTGACCAATTCGGTAATGAAAACCATCAGTACCGACAAGCAAGGGTTTAACTCGGTGTATATGATGCTTGACTCCGGAGCCCGTGGTTCCAAAGAGCAGATTCGTCAGCTATGCGGAATGAGGGGATTGATGGCTAAACCACAAAAATCAGGTTCTACCGGTTCGCAGATTATCGAAAACCCGATTTTGGCAAACTTTAAAGAAGGTCTGTCCGTTTTGGAATACTTTATTTCGACTCACGGCGCCCGTAAAGGGTTGGCAGATACCGCGCTGAAAACAGCCGACGCGGGTTACCTGACCCGTCGTTTGGTCGATGTTGCCCAGGATGTGATCATCTCGGATGAAGATTGCGGAACCTTGCGTGGTTTGATCGCTTTTGCCATCAAAAATAACGAGGAAGTAGTGGCTTCGTTGTTCGAACGTATCATTGGACGTACAACAGTACACGATATTTTCCACCCGCTTACCGGCGAACTCATTGTACGTACGGGTGATGTGATTACCGAAGAAATTGCCAAACAGATTGAAGATTCTCCGATTGAGAGTGTAGAAATCCGTTCGGTGTTAACCTGTGAAGCCAAAGTTGGCGTATGCAGCAAATGTTACGGACGTAACCTGGCTACCGCGAATCTCGCACGCCGGGGTGAGGCTGTTGGCGTTATCGCGGCACAGTCGATCGGTGAGCCGGGTACCCAGCTGACATTGCGTACCTTCCACGTGGGGGGTATTGCCGGTAACATTTCTTCTCAATCGATGGTGGAGTCGCGTTACGACGGTATTGCCGAAATTGAAGAGTTGCGTAAGGTGGATTCGTTTGATGAATCAGGAAAAAAGGTCTCTATTGTTGTTGGTCGTTTGGCCGAATTACGTATCATCGATAAAAATACCCGCATTCCCTTGTCTACTCATACCATTCCTTACGGTTCGAAACTGTTTATCGAAAACGGACAGGAAGTATCTAAAGGACAACGGATTTGCGAGTGGGACCCCTATAATGGTGTTATCATTACGGAATACGACGGTCGCATCTCATTTGAGAACCTGATTGATGGTGTTACTTTCCGGGAAGAATCAGATGAGCAAACCGGTTACAAAGAAAAGGTAATCATCGAAACCCGTGATAAAACCAAGAACCCTTCTTTGAGGATTCTGGACGAACATGGAGACGTGATCCGTTCGTACAACTTACCGGTAGGCGGCCACATTTCGGTTGATGAAGCTGAATTGGTAAAAGCCGGCCAGGTATTGGTTAAAATACCCCGTGCTTCGGGTAAAGCAGGCGATATCACCGGTGGTCTTCCCCGTGTTACCGAGTTGTTTGAAGCCCGTAACCCGTCGAATCCGGCTGTTGTTTCGGAAATTGACGGTGAAATTTCACTGGGCAAAATTAAACGCGGTAACCGCGAGGTTATCGTGACCTCTAAAGGCGGTGATGTGAAAAAATACCTGGTGCCTCTGTCGAAACAGATCCTGGTGCAGGAAAATGACTACATCAAAGCAGGTACTCCATTGTCCGACGGTGCGATTACACCTTCAGACATCCTGGCGATTAAAGGGCCAACGGCTGTGCAGGAATATATTCTGAATGAAGTTCAGGATGTGTACCGGATGCAGGGGGTAAAAATCAACGATAAACACTTTGAGGTGATTATTCGCCAGATGATGCGTAAAGTGGAAATTGACGATCCGGGCGATACCCGCTTCCTGGAGAAACAGGTAGTCGACAAAAACGAATTCCTGCATGAAAATGACTGGATCTATAATAAAAAAGTAGTTATAGACCCGGGTGATTCGGAATTACGCGCCGGTATGATTATCACTGCCCGACGCTTACGGGATGAAAATTCCGTCTTACGTCGCCGTGATAAAAGACTTGTGGATTCGCGCGATGCGATCCCCGCTACCTCGAGCCAGGTACTACAAGGGATTACAAGGGCTGCTCTGCAGACCCGTAGCTGGTTGTCGGCTGCATCATTCCAGGAAACAACCAAGGTGTTGAACGAAGCTGCAATCCAGGGTAAAGTGGATTACCTGGACGGACTGAAGGAAAACGTTATTTGCGGACACCTGATTCCGGCCGGTACCGGCTTAAAAGAATACAAAAACCTGGTGGTTGGCTCGCGTGACGAATACGACCGGATGATGGAAGTCAAGGAAACTGAAAACGTAGGGCGCGAGGATTAACTATGGAAGAGAATAAGAATATAAATCAGCTGAACATTGAATTGAGTGAGGAAGTTGCACAAGGGATTTATTCGAACCTGGCAATTATCACCCACTCCAGTTCCGAGTTTGTGATCGATTTTGTGCGCATCATGCCGGGCGTGCCCAAGGCCAATGTGAAATCGAGGATCATTCTCACCCCGGAACATGCCAAGCGACTGTTAATGGCGCTTGACGACAATGTCAAGAAGTTTGAGAAAATGAACGGACCGATTAAAGTGAATACCGGAGGTCACGATCCTGTGATGCCGCCGATGAGCTTTGGAGGTCCGGCTGCTGAAGCTTGATTTCTTCTTATTGATAAGATACGAAAAGAGGCTGTCCGATTTTATCAGACAGCCTCTTTTTTAATTACTGGTGGCCTTCAAATTTGAACGAGACCTTTACTTTGGTCCGGTAAAATTCAATTTTACCATCTTTCAAATGGATGTCCATCGCCGATACTTCTGCGATGCGCAGATCGCGCAGCGATTCTGCGGCCTTGCTGATGGCATTTCCCGCGGCCTTTTCCCATGATTCGGTACTGGTCCCGACCAGTTCAATAATTTTGTAAACGCTGTCTGGCATAATTCGCTCCTTTCAAATTGATTTTAGTAGCTTTTACTGTTAAAGGAGCTATACAGTTTCGTTAAAATTACTGCCCGACAATATGGAAGGAAAAAAACAGGGCTGCTTTCTGAAAAAAACAGCCCCGTATCGATAAGTTCTGAACAATTTTTACGATTCAAGCGCCCAGCCCGAACGGTATTGGTAGTGAAGTTGGGCTGAAGCAGCTCCGTCTTCATCGTCGACAAATGTTTCGGTTGCCGGGTCCCATTTGATGGTACGGCCCAGGTCAACGGCAATATTGCCAAGTGTACAAACGGTGCAGGAACTGTGGCCGATTTCGACCGGAACAACAGGGTCAACCCGGTTACGGACGGATTCAATAAAGTTCACCTGATGCGGGATTTTTGTTTCATACGGAACATTGCTGTCGCCTTCCTCTGTTGCCGGAGGTATCAGGGAATCGTCTGAAGCGACGTAGTGTCCGCGCGAAACTTCGATCCATCCTTTATCGCCGACGAATTTTACGCCTTTTGTCATCGATTCGTTGAATGGTTCGGAAGTCAGGATGACGCCGTTGGCATACTTGTACTCGATGTATTCTGAATTTTCACCCAGCGGAGATATTTCAACCGGGCCGTTGCCATCCATGCCTAATCCCCATTGGGCAATGTCGAACATGTGAGCGCCCCAGTCGGTGGTAAAGCCGCCGCCCATTTCTTTGTACCAGCGCCAGGCTCCCCACATGGTTTCGTGTTCAACCGGATCGAGCGAGATTGGCGGGTTTAGTTCGTTGTTGAAGTGAATGGTTTCGGGCAACGGGCCTAACCACTTATCCCAGTTCAGGTCGCCAGGAATTTCTTCTTCGGGCAAATTATAGGGAATGGGAGGAGCGCCGACATAAGCATAAACTTTTTCAATGGCGCCTAACCGGCCCGATTGAACCATTTCAACCGCGTGGCGGAAGTTTGGATCGGAACGTTGCTGACTGCCGATTCCCAAAATCCGGTTGGTTTCGCGAACTACTTTTTTAAGTTGTTGTCCTTCATAAATAGTAAAGGTCATCGGTTTTTCGAGGTAAACGTCTTTGCCTGCTTTGCAGGCCGCGATGGCAATCATGGCATGCGTATGATCCGGCACGGCGATCACAACCGCGTCGATGTCTTCGCGGGCGAGTAATTCGGTGTAATCTTCGTATGTGGTGACCTCTACCTGAACATCGTTTTTCTGATAAAATTCGTTGACACGATTTTCAAAACGCTGACGTTTCCGGCCGTATACATCGCATCCGGCAATGACTCTGACTCCGGGAATCTGAATGAATCCGTTCAGCAGGAACATGGCCTGACGTCCCATCCCGATAAAGCCTAAACGGATAGGTTCCGTTGCGGATGTCTGTTTACAGGAACTCAGTCCCGGGAGAAAGGTCAGTCCGGCGAGACCAATAGCAGTTGTATTCAAAAATTGTCTTCTTGATAAACCCTGATTTGTTTGTTTTTTCATTCTGGTTGATTTATTAATGATGGTAAGTTATGTGTGAATCCAAATTCTCATGTAAAAATAAGGATTAACTGTATTTTGTACCGCTTATTCGTTTTTTTTTCAGCATAAAATTGTTTCTTTTATTGAAAACAGGACCGGTAAGGCCGGATATGGAGTGCTCAATTAATAAAAAAATGCCGGAAAGAAGAATGTTTAATTAGTTTGTAGAACATATTTGTTAAAAAATGAAAGTAAAACATATCGATAAGTATCGAAATGTAACTTGAAATGTTAATTTTTCCTGATAATTCGTTTTTTTGCCCTGTTTAACCTCTGCAATACCCCATTATTTGATTATCTTGGAGCCTTTCTTTAAAATGGGAAAAGGTTTTAAATAACAAAATATAACTAACCACGATGAGCGATATAGGTATAGCACTCGAGATGATGGGAGTAGGAATGATAACGGTCTTTATAATTCTTTCCCTGGTTGTGATGATCGGCAACCTGATTATCCGATTTGTCAATAAATATCTGCCGGAAGAAATTTCACAAAAAGTACGGCAAGTTACCGATAAAACATCGGGATTGAATCCCCGGAAAGTAGCAGCCATTGTGTCGGCCGTAAAAATTGTGACCGAAGGAAAAGGCCGCGTGACCAACATCGAAAAAAGCTGATCATACAACTGCCCCCAATAAAATAAAAAATCATAAACTTTTAGATAGCCTTATGGAAAAGAGAAAGATCAAATTTTCATTGGTTTATCGTGATATGTGGCAATCTTCAGGAAAGTATTTGCCCCGCGTTGACCAATTAGTAAAAGTTGCCCCGCACATCATTGACATGGGATGTTTTGCTCGCGTTGAAACCAATGGTGGCGGTTTTGAACAAATTAATTTGCTTTTCGGAGAGAACCCGAATAATGCCGTTCGTAAGTGGACGAAACCTTTTAACGATGCCGGAATTCAGACACACATGCTCGACCGTTCGCTGAATGGCTTGCGGATGAACCCGGTGCCGGCCGATGTGCGCAGGTTGATGTACAAAGTAAAAAAGGCACAGGGAACCGATATCACCCGCCCGTTTTGCGGGTTGAACGATCCGAGAAACATTCTTGATTCGATCAGGTACGCGAAAGAAGCCGGGATGATTGCCCAGGCTGCTTTGAGTCTGACCTATTCGAAGGTGCATACGGTCGAATCGTATGTGCAGTTGGCCGATACCCTGATTAAAGGCGGCGCCGACGAAATCTGCCTGAAAGATATGGCAGGTATCGGACGTCCGGCCTGGTTGGGAAAGATTGTTGAAGGTATCAAGAAACTTCATCCTGAAATTCCATTGCAGTATCACTCGCACTCGGGCCCCGGTTTTGCTATGGCATCTATCCTTGAGGTGTGCCGCGCCGGCGTTGAGTATGTCGACGTGGCTATGGAACCGCTTTCGTGGGGTACCGGACACATCGATATGCTGGCCGTTCAAACGATGTTGAAAGATGCCGGTTTTGACGTGCCTGAAATTAACATGGACGCTTACATGAAAGTACGCAGCCTGACGCAAAGTTTTATCGACGATTTCCTCGGATATTACATCGATCCGAAGAACCGCTATATGAATTCGTTGTTGATTGGCCCCGGTCTTCCCGGCGGGATGATGGGTTCGCTGATGGCTGACTTGGAAAGCAACCTGGATAGTTTGAACAAGTGGAAAGTAAAAAACAACCAGCCAACCCTGTCGCAAGACGATTTATTGGTGAAGTTGTTCAACGAAGTGGAATACATCTGGCCCATGGTGGGCTATCCACCCCTGGTTACGCCATACAGCCAGTATGTGAAAAACCTGGCCCTGATGAATGTTATGCAGATTGAAAAGGGCAAAGAACGCTGGAGCATGATTGCCGATAACATTTGGGACATGCTGATGGGCAAGGGCGGTAGATTACCCGGGGAACTGGCTCCCGAGCTGAAGGCCATGGCGAAGGAACTGGGTAAAGAAGAATTTACAGCCAATCCGCAAACTTTATATCCCGATGCGCTGGATACCTTCCGTAAGGAGATGACAGACAACGGTTGGGATTTCGGACCGGATGATGAAGAACTGTTCGAGCTGGCCATGCACCCGCAACAATATCGTTTGTATAGATCGGGCGAGGCAAAGAAAGCGTTTGAAGAAGATTTGGCCAAACGCCGCGAAGAGGGTGGCGGTTTGCTCGAAGGGACTAAAAAGGCTGTTGAAGCGGTTCAGGCTGCCCCTGCCGGAAATTTTGCCCCTTCAACCATGTTTATCGACGTGGATGGCGAACGGTTTAAGGTTTCGGTTTCCTATGGTGAGGCCGGAGTTACCGGAACTGTTGCTCCTGCACAAGCGGTTGCGACTGCGGAGGCGCCGGTCCTGTCAAACAACGGGGCGGTAAAAGAAATTCTGGCCCCGCTCGAAGGCAAATTCTACCTGACCAAAGAAAGTTCGGAGACTGCTCTGAAAGTAGGCGATATCATTAAAGAAGGAGAACTGATTGGCTATGTTGAAGCCATGAAGACCTTTAACGCCATCAAATCTGATCTCTCGGGGAAAGTGGTTGACATTGCCTTTGCAAATGGTACCGAAGTAGAAGAAGACGATGTCCTGATCCGGGTTCAATAATCAAAAAACGAATGTATGTCGATTATTGAAACCTTATATAAAATGACCGCCATCCAGGCGATTATTGATGGACCGGGAACCTTACTGATGCTGGCAATTGGAGCGTTACTGCTGTATTTGGGAATCCAAAAGAAGTACGAACCGCTTTTGCTGGTGCCAATTGCTTTTGGTTTAGTCCTGGCTAACTTGCCCGGAGGCGGAATGGGTGTTGTTTCTGCCGATCTGATCCAGATTGATGAGCATCATTTCAAGAATCTCTTCGAGATTGCTCACGATCACGGCATTATGAACTTCATCTACTATTCGCTGATCAAAACCGGTTTTCTGCCTCCGATCATTTTTATGGGGGTAGGGGCGTTAACCGATTTTGGCCCGATGTTGCGCAACCTGCGGCTGGCGTTTTTTGGCGCGGCCGCCCAAATAGGCATTTTCGCGGTGTTAATCTCGGCTATTTTAATCGGGTTTACACCGAAGGAAGCCGCTTCGCTGGGTATTATCGGTGGCGCCGATGGCCCGACGGCCATCTATACCACCATCATTCTGGCGCCTCACTTACTTGGACCGATCGCCATCGCCGCTTATTCGTACATGGCCCTGGTTCCGGTGATTGTGCCGCTTGTGACCCGGCTGACCTGCTCCAAAAAGGAATTGTGTATCAATATGAAGGAAATGGATAAATTATATCCTCCCAAACTTACGATTAAAAACATGAGAGCGGTGAAAATTGCTTTTCCGATCGTGCTGGGAATCGTTATTTCCATCTTTGTTCCTTCGTCGGTGCCGCTTTTGGGGATGTTGCTGTTCGGGAACCTGATTAAAGAGGTGGGGGTAACCGTTGCCCGTTTGTCGGATGCCGCCACCGGTTCGATTATGAACACGGCGACGATCTTCCTGGGACTGGCCGTAGGCGCCACCATGACCGCTGAAGTATTTCTGGATGTGAAAACGATCATGATTATTGTTGGCGGGTTCATTGCTTTTGCAATCTCGATTGCGGGAGGTATTGGCGCGGTAAAAGTGCACAACCTCTTCGCGAAAAAGAAAATTAACCCGCTGATCGGAGCAACCGGATTAAGCGCGGTGCCGATGGCATCGCGTGTGGCTAACGAAATTGCCATAAAATACGATTCAAAGAATCACGTGTTGCAGTATTGCATGGCCAGCAACATTTCGGGAGTTATCGGATCGGCAGTTGCTGCCGGCGTGTTGATCTCCTTCCTGAGATAAACCTGTATTTGAACGATACCAAAGAGGCTGTCTTTAAAAAAGGCGGCCTCTTTTGCTTTTCAGGAGAATTGGGATAGATTGCAAGTCGCTGTATGCCAGTATTTCTGGCTTAAGGGAGTAGTTACGAAAAAAAAATGTATATTTGTATCGGTTTCAGATTTGAAAATTGGCGCTTTTATTATTTACTAATCCTCCCCTGTTATTATTAGTTTGATATCGCTCTCTTTTTAAATCCACATAAACGAATTACAATTCGGGTTTTCGCAATTACATTGATCAGTCTTCAGGTTCAATACGACTGTCAACCGTCGCTCCTTCAGATATCGATTATCTGTCATGTTTGAAACCCCGGTAAACTATAAATTTTAAATATGGGTAGATCACAAGAAACATTTCAAAAAAAAGAAATTCGCAACAAGAAAGAGAAAAAGAGAAAAGAGAAAGAACAAAAGAGATTAGCTCGTAAAGACAACGAGAAATCGAACAACCTGGATGGAATGATTGCCTATGTGGATGAAAACGGCATGATTACATCGACTCCTCCCGATCCTTCGAAGAAGACAGAGATTAACCCGGAAGATATTCGGATCAGCATCCCCAAAGATGATCCAAACCTCAAGGCAGATCCGGTACACAAGGGAACAGTTAGCTTTTACAACGAGAGTAAAGGTTTCGGTTTTATCCGCGATAACGAAACCAAAGAAAGTTTGTTTGTTCATGCCAATAACCTGGAAGAACCGATTAAAGAGGGAAATGCCGTTCTTTTTGAGATTGAGAAAGGCCCCAAGGGTTATGTCGCGGTTAAAGTAAAACAGTTTAAATAAAAGCATCCTAAGTTTCAGGAGGGGGTAAGGCCGGGTATCGGTTTTATCCTTTTTCGGAACCGGGCATGCCATCCGTGGCACATAGAGGTATCGGATGGTTTTTTTGATGTTTGGCAAGGATCAAATCCAGCCTCCCGGGCAGAGATCCGTTCGTCCGGTCCGTAAACACAAAGGCTATGCACGTCCTGTTCTCCGACGGGTTAACACTCCTGCTCAATCGCATTATCATCTGAATGGCTCGCAATACCATCTGAAGGCTTCGTAATGAATGACGATTTCAGTGGCGCGGGCTTCGTTGTTATGACAAGAGAACTTCAAAAAACTCCTCGTTACCGCTACGCTCAAATTATGGGTAGCTGCGGTGTCGCGCTTCATTTAACCACTCAAAGAAAGTCTTGCTGCTTATATCCTTCCGGACAGGATTTACTTTTTTGTCTTAATACAAAAAAGTAAACAAAAAAAGTCAAGGCTGACGGTGATTTTGACTGAAATCGACGGTTTATAAATGCCACACGGCTCCAACTCGTCGTTCCTCCTCAGACAGGGCCGCTTACCAGTCCCTGCCCCGATTCCTTTCCCTTGTTTTCCGGGTTCAAAATCCCCGTAGGCCGGGGCGGGACGACAGGTCATCAACAAAAAGAAACGCCGTCATGCTGAACTTGTTTCAGCATCTGTTGCCATATGCCGCCCCGGGGGACAGCCATTATTAAGAAAGCGTTGCTGCCTGTGTCCTTCCGGACGGGATTTATGATGTTGTAGTAACGAAAAAAAAGACAAGGCGAACGGGGTTTGAATATCCCGTAAACAAAGGAGTTTACTTACCGGGCGTGACGTTGCCGAAAACCACGCTAGGTTTTACTCAAAACCACGTGTGGTTTTTTTAGACAGGTGGTTTTCTGATACGAGTAGAGGATCAATGATCAAAGAAGCGCTGTTTTGCTGAACTTGTTTCAGCATCTGTGGCCCCGGCAGAGGGAACGTGGCGTCAGATCCAATTATGCGGGAAACCCATTTGTATTATGCGGGAAATGCATTTGTGTTTTGCGGGAAATACAATCGTATTGTCAGGATATTTTGAAAGGTCCCCTCACTGGTTAGTTCGTTTTCTTCCCGGATTCACTAAGCGGCGGTTCGGAAACCGCCGCACCCAATTAAGGACGCCGTTCGTTAACTGCTTGTTTTTTAAATTGATTCCAAATTAGCGGGTAGTAAAATTTATTACGTCAAGTTTTGTAATCTGGAAGGGCAAAACAGGAAAATTCCGGCCAGGTTGTACCATACATCCCGATTTGGATCTATAAAAGCACTTTAAAGCAGATATAAAACTGATTAAAGAAAAATTCTTTTAGACGTAAGTATGAGTAGAATAGAAAGAAATATGTTTTAAATTGCCCAATTAAAAAATTACAAGAAAATGAAAAAAGTAGAAATGATTTCAGAAAACAAGAATTATACTGCGGTAAATGTAGGTAGATTAGAAGATATAGAAAAATATTCACTTATTCATCCCAAATCAAGAACAGAGATTAAAGGGAAGGTGTTTTTAAAAGAGCCAACCAAATCAACGGGAACGGAAATATCATTTACTACAATACCGCCAAAATCAGAATTGGGGTATTTCCATAGGCATTACAAAGACGAGGAAACATATATTATACTCAAGGGCTCAGGTTATTATCAAGTAGACGATGATTGTTTTCCGATACAAGAAGGCAGTGTAATAAGAGTTGCACCTGAAGGTGTGAGAAGTTTATGCAACACATCAGCAGAAAACATGGTGTACATTTGTATACAGGCAAAAGAAAACTCATTAGAAGAATATACAACGGATGATGGAAAAAGAATTTCTGTTATTCCAAAATGGAAAATAGAAAAATAAACACCAGCCCCCTAATAAACAGGACTCTGAGCGGTCTGCAAGCCCCGGCGATGAGTCGGTGTTGGACTACACCCGCGGGGGGTATGGAAAAAATAAGGTAGAGTAATGGTTGGGGGATGGTGGGGAAGAAGTGATTTGAAGACTTGGGACGGTAAATTGGTGTTTTTAAGGGAGAATAAAAAAATAAATTGGATATAGAATATGCAGAGACGTTGTGTGGTAAACAGGAGAACAGCGCAAAATTAAAATGATCGATTAGATTTAATGCCAGGTAATGTTTATTTTTGTATAAAACGACTAGAGATGAATATTCAAACTGAAAAACTAAATTTAATTGAGTGGATTTCGAAATTAAATGATGCTTCAGTGATTAAAAGACTGAAAGGAATAAGGGAGGATTATTCAAAATCTGCGGATTGGTGGGAGACATTAAAAAAAGAAGAACTGGAATCTATCAATAGGGGATTAAAGGATTTTGAAGAAGGCAGGGTACATTCCCACGAAACCGCCCGTAAAATCTATGAAAAATATCTATAAGCTTATTTGGTCAAGTGAAGCACTGACGAATTTAAAAGATATAATTGATTATCTGGATATTCGGTGGACACAAATAGAAATTAAGAAATTTGTTCAATTACTTGATCGACAGCTAAAACTCATTCAGGATAACCCGTTGTTGTTCTCAGAAAGTGAAAAATCAAAAGGAATAAGAAAGTCTGTGTTGTCTAGGCAAACGACGATTTATTATCGGATTGTAAGGTTTGAGGTTCATATAATTACACTGTTTGACAATAGGCAAAATCCCAATAAATTAAAAAATAAATAAAGTACAACACACACTAAACAGGTCTCTGAGCGGTCTGCAAACCCCGGCGATGAGTCGGTGTTGAACGACACCCGCCAGGCTCGGGGCGATGCACTTATCGACGGTTTTTTATTGATTTTTGGAAATAAAGCAGGCAGAAAGCGGCCTACCGTTCTTTAAGGCGCCAGTAGTGTTTTCAGGTTTAAACCGGCGGTTCTGAATCAGAATAAGAGAATCAGGCTGTCGTGAAAATTAAAAAGAAAAAACCAGCATTCAACTAATATGAAAAAACTAATTTACTTTTTACTTGTAGGACTGCTTCTGGTGAATTGCGGCGAGGATAATTCATTCATAAGCAGTGCAGACCGGAATGTCGTTTCGGATGACGGCGCTGTTCCCTTTGAAGAATTACTGATCCTGATTAACCTCAGATCGACCGATAGTACCTATCTGGTTGTCAAATCAATTGATTCCGTAAATATCTTCATTAACAATTATTACTGGGCAAAAATTAACTCGCAGGCTCTTGATACGTCAAAAGTGGACAAATTTTTAGTTGGCAATAAATACCAAAGCAGGAATAAGATAAATTATCTGGTCATTGCCAATCAGGATATCGAACAACCTGCGTACAATACAGCCGGAGAATTTGCCCGATATTTAAATGCAGCTTACGAGCTTAAACCGGGAGAGTATGCTTGTTTAATTGAATCGTTCCGGCTTACGTTCAGCGATCAGACCACGAAAAAGTATTTTCCTCTTGAGTACACCGCTTTTAAGGTCGAACAGGATTCGAGAAGTGCATTTGTCGGAGAAATTGAAATCAAAATTAATTAGATGAAAACATTGAGATTATTCATGATTGCCTGTGCGATCGTCATGATGCAATCGTGTTATGAACCGGGAGATATCCAGGTAAAAAATAATATTACACAAGTAAAAATTGTCGATGTAAAATGGGGAAACATTTACATTGCGACCGAACTGTTGCCCGGAGAATCCTCCGAGAAACTGACTATTGAGAAAGAGCGGGAGAAGTTGCCGGCCAGTCATAAGATTTCGTTTAAGATGACGGCAAATAATAAATCAATTTATCTTGAAACAGAGGAAGAATTTTTACTCGACGAAGACGACGATTTGTTGATTGTTTTGACTGACGATACGAAAGTAAAAAACCCGAACGAATAAGGCGCATCCGCAACAAAAAGAAAAAACCGTTTCAATTTTTAGTCTGAAACGGTTTTGTTGAGCGAGAAACGGGACTCGAACCCGCGACCCCGACCTTGGCAAGGTCGTGCTCTACCAACTGAGCTACTCTCGCGTAATCAAATAATAAGTACCCGGGGCGGGACTTGAACCCGCACGACCGTTGATTGGTCATTGGATTTTAAGTCCAACGTGTCTACCATTCCACCACCCGGGCATCCTCTTTTTGGAGCGAGAAACGGGACTCGAACCCGCGACCCCGACCTTGGCAAGGTCGTGCTCTACCAACTGAGCTACTCTCGCATCTTTTTCTATTCGGTTGAACTTACTGCATTCCGTTCCGAAAACAGCGTTGCAAATATATTGCTAATTTTTCTTTCTCCAAAAATAAATTCTAAAAAATCAGAGGAAATCCGGGACCTGAAATGGATTTCATTTTAAACCAATCAATTTCTTAATTTCATTCAATTTGTTTAAGGCCTCAATCGGGGTCAGTTGATTAATATCCATGTTCCGGATTTCATCCCGAATCGACTTTAACACCGGATCGTCCATCTGGAAAAAGCTCAGTTGAAACCCTTCCCGTTTTTCGGCCATACCATCCAGTGGTTTGGTCAGCGAGTCCCTGCGGTTGTCTCCTTCGAGTTGCACGAGTATTTCGTCGGCCCGTTTCACCACCGAAGGCGGCATGCCGGCCATCCGGGCCACATGGATCCCAAAGCTGTGATTGCTTCCTCCTCTGACCAGTTTCCGCAGGAAGATCACTTTATTACCGACATCTTTCACACTGACATTGTAGTTTTTCACCCGTCCGAACGACTTTTCCATCTCGTTCAGTTCGTGGTAATGTGTGGCAAACAGGGTTTTTGCCCGGGCATGCGCGTGTTCGTGAATATATTCAACAATCGACCAGGCAATCGAAATCCCGTCGTAGGTTGATGTTCCGCGCCCAAGTTCGTCGAGCAGGATGAGGCTTCGGTCCGACAGGTTGTTCAGGATACTGGCGGCCTCGTTCATCTCGACCATAAAGGTTGATTCCCCCAGGGAAATATTATCCGATGCCCCGACACGGGTAAAGATCTTATCGACATAACCGATTTCGGCCGAAGCTGCCGGTACAAACGACCCGATTTGGGCCATCAGCACAATCAGGGCTGTTTGCCGCAAAAGCGCTGATTTACCTGCCATGTTCGGACCGGTAATGATGATCACCTGCTGTTCTTCCTGATCCAGAAACAGGTCGTTGGTGATGTAACTTTCGCCGACAGGCAGTTGTTGCTCAATCACCGGGTGCCGTCCTTCGCGGATATCGATATTTTTTGAATCGGTGATCACAGGGCGGATGTAATTGTTTTTCATGGACGAGCTGGCAAACGACAGCAAACAGTCCAGTTTGGCGATCACCATTGCATTTAACTGCACGGCCTGGATATACTCCGAAAGCGCGATGACCAGGTCGTTGAAGATCCGGGCTTCCAGCGAAAGGATTTTTTCTTCGGCTCCCAGTATTTTGTTTTCGTATTCTTTTAGTTCTTCCGTGATGTAGCGTTCGGCATTCACCAGGGTTTGTTTTCTGATCCAGTCTGTCGGTACCTTCTCTTTGTGCGTATTCCGCACCTCAATGTAATAGCCGAATACATTATTGAAAGAAATCTTCAGGGAGGGAATGCCGGTACGTTCCGATTCGCGTTCCTGCATTTGGGCCAGGTAATCTTTGCCCGAGTAGGCAATTCTGCGCAGATCGTCCAGCTCATCGGAGATTCCGGGTTTAATTACTCCGCCGCGGTTCAGCAAAACAGGAGGGTCATTGGTAATCTCCCGCTCAATCCGGTCTCTGATGGAAGTACACGGGTTTAATTGTTCGGAAAAACGGTTCAACACCTCGTGCTTTGTTGCGGCGGCATAGGTTTTGATTGGTCCGATGGCTGTCAGGGCATTTTTCAACTGAACCACATCTCTCGGGCTAACCCTCCCCACGGCCACTTTGGAAATGATTCGTTCCAGGTCGCCAATCTGGCGGATGTGATCTTCCAACAGTTCTTTCTCATCCGGGTGCAACACGAAGTATTCGACCACCGACAGGCGGTCGTTGATGGCTGCAATTTCTTTCAGGGGAAGGGCGATCCACCGTTTCAATAAACGCGAACCCATCGGCGAGATGGTTTTATCCAGTACCTGCACCAGTGTTTTGGCCCCTTCATTTATTGCTCCGAAAAGCTCCAGGTTACGGATGGTAAACCGGTCGAGCCACACATATTTATCTTCCTCGATACGCGACAGGGCGGTAATATGCTGTACCTGGTGGTGCTGGGTCAAATCGAGGTAATGCAACACGGCTCCGGCGGCAATCACCCCGTAGTTTAACTCGTGTACTCCGTAGCCTTTCAGCGATTTGGTTTGGAAGTGACGCAGCAGGCGGTCAACTGCAGCATCTTCGTTATACACCCAGTCGTCCATCGTGTAGGTATAAAATTTGCCGCCAAAGAGGGCCACAAAGTCGTTTCCCTTTCCCTTTTGAAAAAGAACTTCTTTTGGTTTAAACGAGTTCAGCAGTTTATCGATGTACTCGAAGCTGCCTTCTGCGGTCAGAAATTCGCCGGTCGAGATATCCAGAAAAGCGACCCCTCCCATTTTTTTGTCAAAATGAACCGAGGCCAGGAAATTATTTTCGCGGTGTTCAAGGATATGATCGCTGATGGACAAACCCGGGGTGACCAGTTCCGTAATTCCGCGCTTGACAATCTTTTTTGTCATTTTCGGGTCTTCCAACTGCTCGCAAATGGCTACCCGCTGGCCTGCCCTGACTAACTTGGGCAGGTAAGTGTCGAGCGCGTGATACGGGAAGCCGGCCAGTTCGACAAAGCTCGCGGCGCCGTTGGCCCGTCGGGTGAGGGTAATGCCTAATATTTCGGCAGCCTTAATGGCGTCTTCCCCGAAAGTTTCGTAAAAATCGCCGACACGGAATAAAAGTACCGCGTCGGGATGTTTGTCTTTGATGGCAAAATATTGCTTCATCAAAGGGGTTTCCACGTATTTTTTTGATTGTGACAAATCGTTTCCGGGTTTTAATTTGATTGATCAACAAATATACAGGATGCGTCAACAAGAAAAAAAAGCTATCCGGTTTTGTTCGGTGAAACTTTTCAACAAGTTGTTATACTTCTTTTCGCAAGGTTTGCTTCCGGGCTGACAGAAACCGGAAACCATGCAGTAATGCGCGGCAAAGCGTTGCGAGCGTCAGGAGGTAGAACCCGGCATGGAATGCCTGCGGGACGATAAAACTGAAGAGCAGAAACAACGTCAGCCAAACAGACAAAGCCACCCAGTACCAGTTAAGCCAGCATCGCCATTTTTTGACCATCCACAAAAACAGAAAAACCAGGTTCAGCGGGACGGCCCATAATAAGTTAAAATTGGGATGCATGGCCGGATGTTCGGAATAAAAAACGAACCAAAGTAAGCCAACGCCAATCAATCCGGTTAACAGCAGAAGGAAATAGTCAATCAGGTAGTGCGATTTCTCTGTTTTATATTGCCGGTAACTGACAAAAACCACAAGGAGTAACAAGGCGAGCAAAATAATCAGCGGAGTATACGCCTTTATTCCGGGATCAACCTGTTTGCCGGCATCGTAAATCAGTTTTTTCTCTTTTACCAGGGGCCGGCTTCCTGCGTCTGTTTTAATTTGGGCTTCAGCAAAATGTTTTAATAAAAAATCAGGTAAGAACATCTCCTGGTAAGCGGTCGCGACATGGTCGGCAGGGCTGCCCAGAACCAGTTGGATGCCAAAGTTGGTCCAGGGTAACACGCGCTGGTAAGCGCTTACGTGTTCTCTGAAGGTCTTGTTCATACCGGTTTTTTCAGGGAAAATGACCTCGCCTTCAACCTGATTTTCGATGACATCGCGAACGCGTGAGGCACAATTATCGAAGAAAAAATTATAGCGGTATTCCCGGTTTTCGGGTCTGGCATTATCTATTAAAAAATCGAAAAGCTGTTGCTTCTCTGTTTCGGTCAGGTTTAAGGTTTGTTCTTCGATACTGCGTCCCCGTCGTTTATACCCTTCGTAAAAATCATGATAATACTCGATTGCGAGCATGTAATCTGTTTGGCCTTTTGCAAACCGATAAACAAAATTGGGGGCGCTGAAACTGAAAACCCCGTAATTAAAGATCACATCCAATTGTTGCCGCGGATCATTCACCCGGATGGCAGTATGCCCGTAAACCGCGTGGATCAGCTCGCTTGGTCCGCAGGTCATGACACTGATTTCGGCGTCACGGCTCAAGCTTAATGCATGCGCGTTGGTGGTCGGGAACAGGATAAAAACGCCAATAATGAAGAAGACAATTCGTTTCATGTCTTTTTTTTGTTCAAAAAAAGTAAAAAGCCGGCACATACCGATGACTTTGCAGATAATTTTCCGCGAATAGATCCGGCAGGGGCGTCATTAAACGCAAACGGCGCCCGGAATATCGTATTGACAAGGGCAAAGAAGAGTGTGCCGAAAATCACGAAAGATGCCCGGTTTTCTTATTTAGACTGGATAAACTTAGCAGATGTAAGTAATTTTAGATATTTTTGTCTGAATTTATGGATCTAAATATAGAATATGGGATGCAACGGATGTACAATCAATATAGAACATGACCGGCCTGAAATGTTAAGCTCGTACGACTGGTTAAACGATTTACCCGATACCAGTCACCTGAGTAATATGGTTGAGGTCAGGTTTAAAGGTACGCGTAAAGAATTCTTCAGAAACGAAGATCACCTGTCATTAAAGGTTGGCGATCTGGTTGTTGTGGCCTGTTCGCCCGGTCACGATGTCGGGTATGTAACGCTTACCGGGACCTTGGCCCGAAAACAGTTTGAGCGAAAGATAAAGAAGCAGGAACGTTACAGTTGGCACAAAATTTACCGGAAGGCCAGCGATGCCGATATCAGCAAATGGGAAGCTGCAAAGAAACGGGAGTACGCGGTGATGGTCCGTTCGCGGCAAATTGCGTCGGAACTTAAGCTGAATATGAAAATTGGCGACGTGGAGTTTCGCGGTGATAATGCCAAGGCGATTTTCTATTACATTGCTGATGACCGGGTTGATTTTCGCGAACTGATAAAACGTTATGCCCGCGAGTTTCAGGTTAAAATTGAAATGAAGCAGATTGGCGCCCGCCAGGAAGCCGGGCGTGTTGGCGGCATCGGCTCATGCGGGCGCGAACTTTGTTGTTCAACCTGGCGTACCGACTTCTCGAGCGTAACCTCCGATGCTGCCGTGAAGCAGGGACTTTCGCCCAATGCGGAGAAAATGGCCGGCAGGTGCGGAAAACTAAAATGTTGTCTGATGTACGAACTGGATACCTATCTGGAGGCACAGGAAGATTTTCCGTACGAGTTGCTGAGCCTTGAAACAGAAAAAGGTGTAGCCAAACATTTCAAAACAGAAATTCTGAATAAAAAGATCTGGTACACCCTGGAGAATTCTTATGGAGGTAAACCATTTGTACTCGAATTGAAAGATGTTAAGGCGATTATCCAACTCAACAAACGGGGTCAAAAACCTGCCCTGTCGCAATACGTCGAAAAAGAAACGGCCCCCCCAAATGAGATGAGCGTCGGCTCAGCCAATATCGAACCGAAGGAGGAGCAAAAGAAAAGTAAAAGCCGAAGAAAAGTGAAATTGAAACGTACTGTACGAAGATAATTACACGAAGAATAAACACCCTGGCCAGTTTGACCGGGGTTTATTTTTTGCTCACCGGGATGAAAAACGCGCCGCATGCGGGCCATTAATCCGAGAAACTGCTGTATACTATGGCCGGATTTTCCTATCTTTGCGCCTCAGTTTTAAAATGCTTTTAATCAATCGATATTATGGAATACAAATTCCGGGAAATTGAGCCGAAATGGCAGGCTTACTGGGAGGAAAACAGCACCTTCAGAACCGAAAACGACTTTTCGAAACCCAAATATTATATCCTCGACATGTTTCCCTATCCTTCGGGAGCGGGTTTGCACGTGGGACACCCCGAGGGATACACGGCAACCGACATCATCAGCCGCTACAAGCGGATGAAAGGTTTTAACGTGCTTCACCCGATGGGCTGGGACGCCTTTGGTTTGCCTGCCGAACAGTATGCCATTCAAACCGGAACACACCCGGCGATTACCACACAGAAAAACTGTGACAACTTTCGCCGTCAGATTAAAACGCTGGGATTAAGCTACGATTGGGATCGCGAAATCAACACCACCGATCCGAAATATTTCAAATGGACGCAATGGATCTTCACCAAGTTGTATAATACCTGGTTTGATTATGAACAAGGAAAAGGGCGACCCATCGGCGAACTGCCTGTTCCTGCCGGCATCGTGGCCAAAGGTGATTCGGCTGTACAGGAATATATCGGTAAAAAACGGCTGGCCTATTACGATAATGCTCAGGTTTGGTGGTGCGCCAGTTGTAAAACAGTTTGCGCGAATGAAGAGGTGTTGACAGACGGTTCGCACGAAAAATGCGGTCATCAGGTCACCCGTAAAAACCTGAAACAATGGTTGCTGCGTATCCCGCATTACGCACAGCGTTTGCTGGAAGGCCTCGATGAACTGGATTGGCCGGAAGGCGTAAAAGACATGCAAAAGAACTGGATCGGAAAGTCAACCGGCGCTGAAGTGGATTTTGAACTGGCCGGATTGGGAAAAACATTACGAGTATACACCACGCGTCCCGATACCTTATTTGGGGCAACCTATATGGTGGTTTCTCCCGAACATCCGATGCTGGAAGAAATTGTGACTTCGGACCAGACTGACGAAGTTAAAAAATATATCCAGGCCGCCTCGCTTAAATCGGATTTGGACCGGACTGAGCTGAACAAAGAAAAAACCGGCGTATTTACCGGTCGCTATGCCATCAACCCCGTCAACCGGGAACAAATCCCGATCTGGGTTGCCGATTATGTACTGATGGGCTACGGCACCGGCGCCATCATGGCGGTTCCGGCACACGACACGCGCGACTTCGAGTTTGCCGAAAAGTTCCATATTCCCGTTGTTTGTATCCTCGACCCGACGGATGCAGATGAAGAAACCCGTGCAAACGTACTGGCCGGCAAAGCCTGCTGGACTGAAGATGGCGCCTATATTAACTCGGCAAGCAACAAAACAGGGATAGAGATCAACGGGCTGAATAAAAAAGAAGGCATTGCAAAAATCGTCAACTGGCTCGAAGAAAAAGGCATTGGTAAAGCCACCACCAATTTTAAACTGCGCGACTGGCTGTTTAGCCGTCAGCGTTACTGGGGCGAACCTTTCCCGGTGATTCATTGGGAAGACGGCGAAATATCATTGGTTGAAGATGAATTGCCGGTGACCTTGCCCGACCTGGAGAAGTTTGAACCGGGTGAAGGCGGCGAATCTCCCCTGGCCAATGCAGGCGACTGGCTGACCGTGACCGATAAAAACGGGCGCAAAGGCCGCCGCGAAACCAACACCATGCCTCAGTGGGCGGGTTCGTGCTGGTATTACCTGCGCTACATCGACCCGAAAAACGACGGGCAAATCTTCGATCCGAAACTGGAAAACTACTGGATGCCTGTCGACCTGTATATCGGAGGCGCTGAACATGCCGTACTTCATTTGCTGTATTCACGCTTCTGGCACAAAGTATTATTCGACCTGGGCATTGTATCGACCGACGAACCGTTTAAAAAACTGTTTAATCAGGGAATGATCCTGGCATTTGCTTACGAAACACAAACCGGCGCCAAAGTGACTTCGGATCTGGTGGAAGAAAAAGACGGTAAGTATTTTCATTCGCAAACCGGTGAAGAATTGCGTCAGATTGTGGCAAAAATGTCAAAATCGTTGAAAAACGTGATTAACCCCGATGACGTGGTGGAAAAATACGGAGCCGACTCGCTTCGCCTGTACGAAATGTTCATGGGCCCGCTGGATGATACCAAACCCTGGGCCGAAAACGGGGTGAAAGGGGTATTTGGTTTTCTAGGGCGCGCCTGCCGTTTCTTTGGAAACATGGAAAATGTGACCGGCGATGGTGAAGAAGATGCAGATGTATTGAAACTTTTACAGCAAACGATCATTAAAGTAGGTAGCGATATCGAAAACCTGAAGTTTAATACCGGTATTTCGGCCCTGATGGTTTTCAATAATCTGGCGATCAAAAAAGGGAGGGTAACAAAACAAACAGCCGAGATTTTTGCCAAAATCCTGTCCCCCTATGCCCCTCACCTGGCCGAGGAACTGTGGCAATTATACGGGCACAGCCAATCGCTGGACTACGAGCCCTGGCCTGTTGCCGACCACAGCCTGCTGGTGGAAGATTCGTTTGAATACCCGGTGTCGTTCAACGGTAAAGTACGCTTTAAACTGAATATGGCGGTTGATGCGCCTCATCCGGAAATTGAAAAAGCGGTACTTGCCCATGAGCATGCCCGAAAATGGCTGGCTGGAGGAACGCCGAAAAAGATCATCATTATTCCGAAAAAGATTATTAACGTGGTGATGTAGTCAACTGCGATAAAACAAAAAAAGATCCGGCCTTTCTTCAGGGACGGATCTTTTTTTTGAAATTGGTGCACGAACGCCTGATTCTGAGATAGATCAACCATGCGTTGTTATTCGCGCAGCAGTTCAAACTTACAACGATCCTGTTCGTGCCCGTTGATTATCAAGGCAACCATGTGCAGACCGGGATAGAATCTTCGTGTAGTAATGATCTTAAATTTTTGTTTCCGCTGCATATTTACCGATTCGTTGGCCTGATAAGTACGCTCACTGATTTTGAAAACTTTTCTCGAGTGTTTGCCGTTTTGAAGAAGATAATAGATGGCATACTCCAGTCGTATCGTTTTGTCTTTTCGACCTTTATGGTGCAACGTGAACGAAAAAAGCAAATCATGGCCGATTTTCACGCTGGGGGTTTGAATTTTAAAGTTTGATAATTCAACCGTCGTATGATCATTTAGCCCGTAAAAGCTCAAAATCTCAGGATTTCCTTGTTTGAGAAGCGTCCTGCAACCATGCCTGATCAGGCCATCTGTCTCTTTGCTGACGCCTTTCCATTTTTGAGCAATCGCGATCGCGATATCCGGGTTGTCCTTTGAAATATCGTTCAGGCTGTTGGCGACACTTCGTCGCACGTAGTCCGACGGGTCGTCTTTTAATTTCTCCAACAGGGGCAGTATGGGGCCCGGATTTTTTTTAAATTCGGGTAAAGCGATTGCCCAGGGTAACCGTGGCCTTGTCCCTTCGCTGGCCAGGCGCCTTACGTGATGGTTTTCGTGGACGGCCCACTGATCCATTTGTTGCAGCATTTTGTCGCCATACTTAATCAAAAATGGCCTTACTGCATATTCGCAACTTGCGAATGGGGTCACAAATTCAATCAGGTTTACTGAATTCTTAAAGTCAGGTATTCCAAATACTTCAATGTAGTCGGCCAGAAACATGTATTCCAGGTTGGGTTCCCTGACATGATGTTGCCGGAGTTTTTCGATTATATTTTCGATGGTTTTTGCCGCTTGCTGAAATTCCTCCGGCAAAAATTGACGGAGCACGAGTGAAGTATGCCTCATTCGTTGCTTGAGTTCCTTGCCGGGCCAGTTCTCATCAAAAATGAGTTGCTTGAACTTTTCATGGTCATAAGCAGGAACAAGCTCTCCGAGTATTTGCGAAAAACCTTCATAAAATTCAGGAGAATAGATGTCTTTTAGTCGTTTACTCATCTTAAGGTATTCTTTGTTTGTGGCACGATTTTCTGTTTTCACCTTTTCGGTAAAAGTAGGATGGGGTATTGACAATAGTATGTCAGTAGCGCTAATTATTTTCAACAAAATGAATCAATTTTGAAGTCAAAATCAGGAAGAATAAAGAATTCGTTCGTTCCTGTCCGATGTCAGCTTGGTTCAGTCAGTTTTTATCCGGTGAATTTGAAATTTTTGTTAATCCGGCAACTGATGACTTTTCCCCATATTTTCTTATCTTCAAAAGGTATTCTTTTGCAGCCGTTTTACCGGATATGATCGTTGAAATTACACACAGTAACCCATTTAAAAGCAAGCGATGACAGAAGAGCGCAAGGCAAAACTAAAAACAACCTTTACCGATTATTTTATTATTTCAGTGGGTATGGGACTTTATGTCCTGTCGTGGACAATTTTCCTGATCCCGGCAGAAATTACCGGAGGCGGGATTAGCGGTTTGTCGGCCGTGATCTTTTACAGCAGTAAAATTCCGGTGGCACTTTCTTATTTTGTCATCAATGTGTTCCTGGTAATTATCGCCATAAAGGTATTAGGCACCAATTTTGGCATCAAAACCATCTGGAGTATGCTGGTGGCCACCTTGCTTTTCTGGGTCACTCCGGGTTTGATCAAAGAGCCGCTCATCGACGACACCTTTCTTTCGGCAGTTCTCGGCGCCATGATGGGAGGGATCGGAATTGGCATTGTGTTTACCCGGGGCGGCAGCACCGGCGGTACCGATATCATTGCCATGATTGTTAATAAGTACCGGAATGTAAGTCCGGGGCGGGTTATCATGTATTGCGATGTGATTATTATTGCATCCAGCTATTTTGTATTCCAGTCGCCTGCCAAGCTGGTTTACGGCTATGTAACCATGTGGGTTGTTTCGTATACAATCGATGCTTTTTTGAATGGAGCGAACGCATCTGCGCAAATTTTTATATTTTCGAAGAATTATCAGGAAATTGCGGATTACATTAATAAATATGTCGGCCGTGGGGCCACAGTCGTGGATGGTACCGGATGGTACACCCGCGAGCCGGTTAAAATAGTGATGACTGTCGTCCGCAAACGGGAGTCGAGTTTAATATTCAGAAAATTAAAAGAAATTGACCCGGATGCCTTTATTTCCATGGGAAGTGTCATGGGCGTGTACGGCAAAGGGTTCGAAAACATTAAAATTTAGCATGAAGAAGTTTTGGGTTGAAGGAGTATTTATTCTTGTCAGTGTCGTTATTATTAGTTTCGTATTTTCTGTTTTAAAAGAACCGGAATCTCCGAACAGTGAACCCGAAGCCCTTTGTATTCCCGAACCGGTCCTGAAATTCGGATTTCCGGTTGATTCGTTTATTATTGAACAGGCAACCGTTAAACGAAATCAAAACCTCTCCGATATTTTGGTGAAAGAAGGGATCTCTTACCAGCTGATTGATCAGATTGCGCGTACATCCAAACCGGTATTTGATGTACGGAAAATGAAACAGGACAATCCCTACTATTTCTTTTATACTCCCGACAGTCTGAAACAACCAGTCTGTTTTATTTACGAAATTGACCCGATCAATTACGTTGTTTACCAGTTAAAAGACAGTTTACAGATCTATCGGGGAGAAAAACCCGTTGTGAAAGAGATCAGAACGGCCTCGGGCGCCATCCGTTCATCGCTTTGGAATACGATGAAGGACAATCAGCTCAACCCGGTTTTGGCCATCGAACTCTCCGAAATCTATGCCTGGACCATTGACTTTTTTGGCATTCAGCGTGGCGATCAGTTCCGGGTTATTTACGAAGAGTGTTTTGTTGACAGTGTTTCCGTAGGTATTACCAATATCTATGCCTGTCATTTTCTCCACATGAATAAAGATTTTTTTGCATTTCAGTTCAAACAGGACAGCATCCTGAGTTATTTCGATGAGGAAGGGAAAAGCCTGAAAAAAGCGTTTCTGAAAGCTCCCCTGAAGTTTTCCCGCATCAGTTCCCATTTTTCGAATAGCCGGATGCACCCCATCCTGAAAATTGTCCGGGCACACCATGGAATTGACTATGCCGCCCCGACCGGAACACCGATCCAGTCGATCGGCGACGGCGTGGTGACCCGCAAAGGGTTCCAGGCAGGAGGGGGCGGAAATTACCTGTACATCAAGCACAATTCGGTATACACCACCTGCTACATGCACCTGAACAATTATGCCGCCGGAATTGCCCAGGGCGTCAGGGTGCGGCAGGGACAGGTCATCGGTTATGTTGGAAAAACCGGACTGGCCTCGGGTCCTCACCTCGATTTTCGCGTTTTCAGGAATGGTTCTCCCATGAACCCGCTCAAAGTAGAAGCGCCTCCGGTCGAACCGGTGCATGACTACCAGATGCCGGAATTCACCCTTCTGAAAGATTCACTGAGCCTGGAACTTCAAAAAATCAGGTTTAACGATCCTGACTAACTTCTGTTTATAATTTACAGAAAGACTGCCGATCAGTATTCCAGATCAGCAATCTCTTCTTTTAACAAAAGTTCTTCAATGATGCGGGGGTAATGTTCATACTCCAGTTTATGCACTTTTTCGGCCAGGGTATCGGGCGTGTCGCCCGGCTCAACGGCGCATTTGGACTGGAAGATAATATCGCCGGCATCGTATTGCTCATTCACGTAATGGATGGTAATACCGCTTTCTTTGTCCTTACTTCTAATGACTGCCTCGTGGACATAACTCCCGTACATGCCTTTCCCACCGTATTTAGGCAACAAGGCCGGGTGTATATTAATAACTATAAATTCCTCTGTCAGGTTGTGAGGTACCAGCCACAGGAAGCCGGCCAGAACGATCATGTCAACTTTCCGTTCACTCAGGGCCTCCAGTACTTCAATGCTCCGGTAGAGCTCGTCTCTGCCAAAAGTAAACGTTTCAATTCCTAATCGCTCAGCGCGAATCAGGGCATAAGCATGCTCATTATTAGACCACAGGGAATCAACAATAACATTCCGGCTGTTACGGAAATATTCGATAATATTCTGCGCGTTAGTGCCTGATCCTGAGGCAAAAATAGCGATCCTCTTCATAAAATATGTGTTAATTACAGCTTATTGAATATTAGACTAATTTGTTCAAATATAGCTTGCTTTAAAAGAACCTGTATCCTCTAAACAGCTATTTATTTCAAAATTTCTTTGATATATTTTGGGTAAATTTATTACTTTGCACCGGATTTTTTAAAAATAAAATTGAATATTAACTTAAAATTAGAACTATGTCTGACATTGCATCAAAAGTAAAGGCAATTATTGTCGACAAATTAGGTGTTGACGAAAGCGAAGTAACCAATGAAGCTTCTTTTACAAATGACCTGGGCGCAGATTCACTTGACACGGTAGAGTTGATCATGGAATTTGAAAAAGAATTTGATTTGGCTATTCCGGACGATCAGGCTGAGAAAATTTCTACTGTAGGTGAGGCGATCTCTCACATCGAAGCAAACATCAAAAAGTAATAAATTAGAATTTATGGAATTAAAACGGGTAGTTATTACCGGACTTGGAACCGTAAACCCGCTTGGTAATTCTATTGAGGAATATTGGGAAGGGCTAAAAAACGGGGTGAGCGGATCTGCAAGGATCACCAAAATGAACATTGAGCTCCACAAAACCCAATTTGCATGTGAAGTAAAAAACTTTGATCCTGCATTGTATGTAGAGAAAAAAGAAGTTCGGAAACACGATCCGTATACTTTGTATGCATTTGCCGCTGCCCAGCAGGCCATCGACGATTCAGGTCTCGACCTGGAAGCGATTGACAAAGACAGGGCCGGCGTTATTTGGGGAGCCGGAATCGGAGGTCTTCAGACTTTTTATGAAGAAGTGAAAGCCTACGATTTGGCCCGTCCCAAATTCAACCCTTTCTTTATTCCCAAGATGATTGCCAACATTGCCGGTGGATTAGTTTCCATCCGCTTTGGATTCCGGGGACCGAACTTCACAACGGTATCTGCTTGTGCCTCGGCTTCACACGCCATGATCGAAGCGTTTAATTACATTCGCATGGGGAAAGCCAACCTGTTTATCACGGGAGGTTCCGAGGCTGCAATCAATGAAGCCGGCTTGTGTGGTTTCAATTCCATGCGTGCACTTTCAACACGGAATGATGACCCGGCAACAGCTTCCCGTCCTTTTGACAAAGACCGCGACGGTTTCGTTATGGGTGAAGGTTCAGGCGCTCTCATTTTTGAAGAGTATGAACATGCTGTTGCCCGTGGTGCAAAAATCTATGCTGAAGTTGTTGGTGGGGGAATGTCTGCTGACGCCTACCACATGACTGCCCCGGATCCGGAAGGACTTGGCGCTTCGTTGGTTATGAAATGGGCCATTGAAGATGCCGGTATAAAACCAGAAGACATTGATTACATCAATGTTCATGGAACCTCTACTCCCCTGGGAGATATTGCTGAGCCAAAAGCAATTATAAAAAACTTTGGCAAACATGCGTATAAACTTAGCATTAGCTCCACAAAGTCGATGACAGGCCACTTGCTGGGCGCCGCCGGTGCGGTTGAAGGAATTGCCTCTGTTATGGCTTTGCAACACGGGATTATCCCTCCAACAATCAACCATTTTACGGATGATCCGGAGATCGACGGGAATCTTGATTTTACCTTCAATGTTGCAAAAAAACGCGAGATCACTTACGCGCTTAGTAACACATTCGGGTTTGGAGGTCACAATGCCACGGTAATTTTTAAGAAATATTAATATCGTGATAAGAACACTCGTTCAAAAAATAAAACTCTTTTCTTCTTCAGGGAAAGAGTTTTATTTATTTCTGAAGTCACTGATTGGCCGTTATCCGGGCAACCTGAAACTTTATGAAACTGCCCTGATACACAAATCCGCATCCAAACTGGATTCGCAGCGGAACTGGGTGAATAATGAACGGCTTGAATACCTTGGAGATGCCATACTCGGGGCCGTTATCGCCGAATTTCTGTATAACCGGTTTCCAAACCAGGATGAAGGCTTCCTTACACAAATGCGGTCGAAACTGGTAAACCGCAGCTTCTTGACCGATCTGACCTATCAAACCGGATTGAACAACTACATTAAATCAAACACCAACAACACCATCGAGAACAGTCACATTTACGGCGACGCCCTGGAAGCGCTGATTGGCGCCCTCTACCTCGATAAAGGTTATGCGATTACCAAAGAATTCATTGTTAAAAAACTCTTGCTCGAATATGTCGACCTGAAAGAAGTTCAATCGACCAACACCAACTATAAAAGCCAGCTGATTGAATGGAGCCAGAAAAATAAAAAGGAAATCAATTTCGAAACCATCGAACGTCTAAACGGTGATGCCCGTGTACCCGCGTTTATTTCGGTGGTAACCGTCGAAGAAGAAGTGATTGGACGAGGTGAAGGAAGTTCGAAGAAGGAATCACAACAAAATGCCTCCCGGAAAGCGATAGAACAGCTGAAAAAGACTCATCCGGTTTCATTCTAAAAGAAAAGCGGGGCCAACTGACCCCGCTAAAAAACCAAAACCTAAATTCACCTTGTAAAAAACTCAGTTAAACCCCAAATTAGAAAAGACATTTCATTTGTCTGTTTCTTTAACAAAGATAAATATTAATAACCAATGGCTGATGCTAATAAATGTTAAAGCCTGTTAACTATATTCAGCGAGAACCGGCAAGAATATCCTGAAAATCAGCCTGTGTTAAATATTGTTAAGCTCTGAATTACCGTATTTTTTAAAGGTTATCTTTGTCATATGAGCAGGAAAGTTATTATTAGTTTGATTGTTCTGATGGCTACGGTGATGACCAGCCTCATCCTGATCCAGACAAACTCAATAAAAAAAGCTTTTGATATCCGTGAGGAACAGTTTGACCAAACGGTGAGCCGGGCTTTGCGCCGTGTAATCGACCGCCTGGAACGGGAGGAAACATCGCGAGTGGTGACCGGTACATTCAATGCATCAGGCAGTACCAGGCAACTTTTTCCGAATATCGGGAAAAGCGGGAATATGATGCCGCAGCGACAACAACAAAGCGACATCAATATCTCGTTCCGGTTTTTCCAGCAGTCAGGTTCAGTTAGCTATAACGATGAGTTCACGGTCCGTTATTCCGATACCCTCGTTTACCTGCAAAATGAACGGGGAAGGCCTGGCGAATTTCCATCCGCCTTCGATATGTTTCATGATTACGACAGCTACATCAGCCAGCAATACGAACAACGGATCGATGAGCGGGCCGAAATGTTCCGGATCATTCAAAATCAGGCCATTTTCTCTCAGCTCCCTTTGAAAGAACGAATCAACCAGCAACAACTGGAACACACGCTAAAAACTGAACTTAGAAATAATGGTATCGATCTTGACTTTAAG
The DNA here is from genome assembly GCF_059705485.1 of Gaoshiqia sp. US2. Lineage (NCBI taxonomy): Bacteria > Pseudomonadati > Bacteroidota > Bacteroidia > Marinilabiliales > Prolixibacteraceae > Gaoshiqia > Gaoshiqia sp. US2. Next base: position 1,598,166 of record NZ_AP048550.1, read on the forward strand.
TACGCGGTAAAAACATATCCTTTCGGCGAAGAACAATTTGTTTTCGGAAATACCGACTATCAGCCAAACAAAAGAAAAGAATACCGCGACGTCTTGTTTCCACGAGATGTGGTAGAAGGGCCAAAACCCAATTACCTTCGTCTCTATTTTCCCCAAAGGGATACGTACCTGCTGAAAGAAACCGGCATTATGGTGATCCCCACGGCCATCCTGACGATCATGCTGATTGCTATTTTCGTGTATACCATCATGATTATTCTGAAGCAAAAGAAACTATCGATCATCAAGAACGACTTCATCAACAACATGACCCATGAGCTGAAAACGCCGATATCAACCATCTCCTTAGCCAGTCAGATGCTGCACGATAACAGTATTTCGAACACCCAGAAGACCGTAGAGCACATCTCCAACGTGATTTTACAGGAAAGCAAACGTCTGAGTTTTCAGGTTGAGAAAGTGCTTCAAATGGCTGTGTTTAATGAAGGGCGGCTGAAATTGAAATTTAAAGAATTTCATTTTAATCAACTGATCAGCAATGTGATTCTCAATTTTGAGTTGCGGGTTAAAAATAAAGGCGGAAAACTTGAATCGGAACTTCTCGCTGAAAAAGATTTGATCAAAGGCGATGAAGTGCATATCACCAACGTGATCTTCAACCTGCTCGACAATGCCGTAAAATACAGCAAAGAAGAGCCGGAGATCCGAATCACAACAGAAAACAAAGGCGAGTATTTGATCGTATCGGTTAAGGACAACGGGATTGGTATCGCCAAAGAACATCAGGACCAGATATTTGAGCGTTTTTTCCGTGTTCCCACCGGAAATGTGCATGATGTGAAAGGATTTGGCCTGGGCTTAAGCTATGTGAAGAAAATTATTGATTCCCACCAGGGGAAAATCAAAGTCGAAAGTGTCGTGAATAAGGGAACGAAATTTGTAATTTATTTCCCGCTTAATACAAAAGAAAATGGAAACAAAAGCAAAACTTTTATTGGCCGAAGACGATGAGAACTTAGGCCTTTTGTTAAAAGAATATTTAATAGCAAAAGGATATAATACCGATCTGTACGGCGATGGTGAAGCAGCCTACGCCGGGTTCAAGAAAAATGAATATAACCTGTGTATCCTGGATATCATGATGCCCAAAAAAGACGGTATCACCCTGGCGCGCGATATCCGGCTGATTAACCAGGATATCCCGATCATCTTTCTGACCGCGAAAAACATGAAAGAAGATGTTTTGGAAGGATTCCGCATCGGTGCGGATGATTACATGACAAAACCTTTCAGCATGGAAGAACTTATCTTTCGGATTGAGGCCATCTTGCGCCGCACCACTGCCGACGGGAAAACAGCAGAACAAGCCGTTTACAAGCTTGGCCGGTATACCTTCGATCCCCGGAAACAGGTTTTGCTTGACGAAGGTGAGGAAAGCGTCAAACTTACCACCAAAGAGTCTGAATTACTGCGCTTACTGTGTAATAATGCCAACAAGGTGCTGGAACGAAATTTTGCCCTTAAAACCATATGGATCGACGACAACTACTTTAACGCCCGGAGCATGGATGTTTACATCACCAAATTGCGTAAGCATTTAAAAGATGAACCATCGGTCGAAATCATCAACGTGCACGGCAAGGGTTATAAGCTGATCATGGAATAAATAACCGCCTGATTTTTGAAATACCGGGCTTGTCGGTGACTGAGAAAATCACCGACAAGCCCGTTTTATTTTGCAGAAACAACACAGCGAAAACCGGTATGGTTCATGCTGGTATCCCAGGTGTTTTTCATGCGCGCACCAACCCGGAATCCGGAACAATATTGATCGTTACATAAAAATGATCCGCCGCGGATGACTTTTTTTTCGGCATAGGGTTCATCGGGGTCAAATGACTTTTCAGGCCCCTGGGGGTTGTCAACAATCTGCCGCTCCAAGCTGGTTTGATAATAATCGGCCCGGTACCAGTCGGCACACCATTCCCAAACATTACCCGCCATATCGTACAGCCCGTAACCATTGGGGCGGTATTGTTTTACCGGAGCTGTCAGCACGTATCCATCCTTTCCGGTGTTCTGATGGGGAAACTTTCCGTCCCACGAATTTGCTTTTGCTTCTCCTTTCGTAATCAGTTCATTTCCCCAGGGATACACCGGGTCTTTAAGACCTCCCCGTGAGGCATATTCCCATTCTGCCTCGGTGGGTAAGCGTTTACCTGCCCACCGGGCATACGCCAGGGCATCTTCCCATGAAACATGAACCACCGGGTGATCATCTATTCCATCGATGGAAGTTCCGGCCCCTCCCGGATTCCGCCAGTTTGCACCGGCCACCCATTCCCACCAGCGGGAGTAGTCAGTCAGCGGGACCGGCTGTGTTGTTTGTTTGAAAACCAGGGATGCCGGAACCAGTACGGCATCGTCAGGCCTTGGTGTCCCCGGAGGCAACTGCTTCTTCAATTCTTCCCAATCGGGTTTACGCTCGGCTGTTGTTACGTATCCCGTGGCTTCAGTAAATTCACGAAATTGCCTGTTGGTTACTTCATGTTCATCCATGTAAAATGCTGAAACAGAAACCCGATGTTTAGGGAACTCATCCGGTCGGCCCCAAACGGAATCGCCACCCATTAAAAAAGTTCCGCCGGGGATGTATACCATGCCTTCGGATGAAGCAGGTTGGTCGCCGTTTGGCCCTGCCGGAAGGGTGTTTGCCTGAAACCGCGACGGTAGATTTGCACAACACGAAGCCACTGAGTCAGCCGTAACCTGCGTATCTGCTTCTTTCATGTTATTTTTGGATTGGCACCCGACAAACAGCGTCAGGGAAAGAATGAAGAGGAAAACTTTCATTTTTACACATTTTTTAATGAGAACAAGAATGCAAAGAAAGTGTTTATCTTTCGCGTTAATTGGATGAGATTTTAATATCCGCTTGAATCGGCTAAATTCGCATAATAAAAACAGAGGTACATGAAATCACCCAAACTCGCAGAAAATTGCTGGAAAACAATCAAAGACCAGAAAGTTGACCTGGTCGTACTGCCCTGGGGAGCTACCGAAGCTCATAACTACCATTTGCCGTATGCGACCGATAATTACCAGGTTGAAGCCATCTCGGCCGAAGCGGCACAAGAAGCCAATAAGCAGGGAGCACATGTCATCGTTTTACCCGCCATCCCGTTTGGCGTAAACACGGGCCAATCCGATATCAAACTGACGATCAACCTAAACCCGTCAACCCAGTCCCGCATTTTACACGATGTGGCCGGTTCATTAACCCGTCAGGGTATTCGTAAACTGCTGATCATAAACGGGCATGGTGGTAACGACTTCAATCAAATGGTCAGGGAACTTAATCCGGAATTTCCCGGGCTGTTTATCTGTGTCAGCCACTGGTTTAAAATGCCGGGGCGCGAAAATTTTTTCGCGCAGCCAGGCGACCATGCCGATGAAACCGAAACCAGCCTGATGTTACACCTGAAACCGGAACTGGTTTTGCCGTTGGAAGAAGCGGGAGAGGGGCAAAGTAAAAAATTCAGGGTCAAAGCGCTGAACCAGAATTGGGCCTGGGCCGAACGCCAATGGACACAGGTGACAACTGACACCGGCATCGGAAATCCCAAACTGGCCACAAAAGAAAAGGGCCGTCGTTTTTTTGAGTACCTGGTCAAACAATACAGCGAATTTATGCTGGAATTATCAAATCTGGATTTAAAGGAAATCTACGAATAAGGGCAACGGCTAATTTTCCTGGCCAAATAAGTCGAAAGCCTGGGCAATTTGTTCCTGTTTTCCCAAAATATAAACGGTGTCTGATTCCTGAAGCAACACATCCGGGTCAGGGTGTTCCATCAGATCGTCTTTTCGCAGGATAGCCAGTAAGGTGATGTCGTAAACCTTTCGGAACTGGATCTCACGAATGCTTTTTCCAATCAGGCCTGAGCCTTCGCGAACTTTCAGAGCAACAATATTCAGGTTCGGAAGTTCTTTGAAAATTTGGTTGGAGTCATCCGACTCATCGCGGAAGATCCCGTAATGATGATCACGGATTTTGGCAACCACCCGGTTAATTTCCCGCTGCGGAACCAACCGTTTATTCAACACCCGATCGAAGAGGTTGATGGCTGTTTCAAATTCTTCGGGAATGACCTGGTTGGCGCCGTTGCGGTACAGTTCTTCAACATCAGAAACATACTTGGTGCGGACAATGATAAAAATCTGCGGATTGAGATGCCTGATCCGCTCAATGATCGTCGTGGCGACAATCAAATTTCCAACCGACAAAACAACAATGTCGGCTGTTTGGATGTGCGCTTTCTCCAGGATGGGTTCATTGGTGGCATCGCCGTAGATCACTGTTTCGCCCCGGCTCTGCATTTTTTTAACAATACCCGGATCAAAAACGATGGAGATATACGGAATATTCAGGCGCTTGGCCATGACCGACAGGTTGACCGAACGCGAATCTTTTCCGATAAAAACAACATGATCGTGATAATCAGGAATTTCTATTTGAGGCAGGGGGAATAACCCTTCGACCACATAAGCCGGCAAGGGTAATTTTAATATCCAGTTCGCAACCGGGCGCGATATCATAATCAGTAAAGGAGTCACCGACATACTGACAATGGCTACTGCCAGAAACAATTGGTAATAGTAGGGAGGAATGATCTCGAACTTAAGGCCTGACTGGGCCAGAATAAACGAGAATTCACCGACCTGGCACAAGGCAAAACCAACCATGATGGTCCCGCGGAGCGTATGTCCGAGCACAAATGCCGTACCCGACGCAATCAGCATTTTGATGACCAGCACCAGGATCACCGTGGAAAGCACCAGGCCCGGATGATTGGCGATAAAGCTCAGATCGAGCAACATGCCGATACTGACAAAAAAGAAGCTGGTGAAGGTATCTTTAAACGGGATCAGATGGCCGAACGCGTTGGCGCTGTATTCCGATTCGGAGATCATCAGGCCGGCAAGGAAAGCGCCGAAAGCCAGCGAAATACCCATTTTCGATGTCAGCAGGGCCACCGACAGGCAAATCACAAAAATACACATCATAAACAGCTCCTGGTTTTTGGTGTGGGCCACCATTTCGAGCACTTTGGGCATGAGCCACCGGTTTCCGATATACACCAGCCCGATCAGGATCACTGTTTTTCCAAGCAACAAAAGCAACTGATCTCCCTGTCCGCTGACTTCGCCTCCCAGCACCGGGGTAAAAAGGAGCAAAGGAATCAGAATAATATCCTGAAAGATTAAAATACCAACCACCGTGCGGCCGTAATTTGAAGTAATTTCTGAGCGCTCCTGCATCAGTTTCAGAACCACGGCGGTACTGCTCAATGCGGTTAAAAAACCCACAAAAAGAGCGCTTTCCCAGCCCAACTGGTACAAGCGGGCAACCAGCATGGTAACACCGGCGGTTAAAATCAACTGCATAAACCCGCCGGCAAACACAATCTTCCTGATTTTGAATAAATGGTTGATTGAAAACTCCAGACCGATGGTAAACATCAGCAGCACCACGCCAATTTCGGCTAACAATTCTATTTGATGAGGCGAGCCGATTAAACCCAATGCGTAAGGTCCGGCAACAACTCCGGTTAAAAGATAACCAATGATGGTAGGTACTTTTATCCTGGTAAACAAATAGTTTACCGCTGTAGACAAGGCAAAAATAGTGACGATATCTTTTAACAGGCCCAGTTCCATAGGTTCGGTTTCCGTTTTTTCAGAATAACGTCCGGCTAACAGATAAATTTCAGTTCCCGGGTGATTTATGTTCCGTTTAGTCGAGTTTTAAAACGGCCATAAACGCTTTTTGCGGTACCTCCACGTTACCTACCTGCTTCATCCGTTTCTTGCCTTTCTTCTGTTTCTCAAGCAGTTTGCGTTTGCGGGTAATATCGCCGCCGTAACACTTGGCCGTTACATCCTTCCGTACGGCCTTAATGGTTTCGCGGGCAATAATTTTCGCGCCAATCGCAGCCTGAATGGCAATATCGAACTGCTGACGGGGGATTAATTCTTTCAGTTTTTCGCACATACGGCGTCCCAGGTTGTAGGCATTGTCAACGTGAATTAATGACGAGAGTGCATCTACCATCTCGCCGTTCAGCAGGATATCCAAACGTACCAGTTTTGCTGGTTTGTAGCCGGTCATGTGGTAATCAAACGAAGCATATCCGCGCGAGATGGACTTCAGTTTATCGTAGAAGTCGAACACGATTTCACCCAGGGGCAAATCGAAAGTCAGCTCGGCGCGTTCGGCAGTCAGGTAATCCTGTTTTGTCAGGGTACCTCGTTTTTCAAGGCAAAGCGTCATCACCTGGCCGATGTAGTCCGATTTTGTGATGATTTGTGCCCGGATATAGGGTTCTTCAATCTCGTTAATTTTATTTGACGACGGCATCCCGCTGGGATTGTAAACCTGGAGGGTTTCACCGTCGGTGGTGTGTACGCGGTACGATACGTTTGGCACGGTGGTAATCACGTTCATGTCGAATTCGCGATCCAGGCGTTCCTGAACGATTTCCATGTGCAACATGCCCAGGAAGCCGCAGCGAAACCCGAATCCCAGCGCAGCCGATGCTTCCGGCTCATAGGTCAGGGAGGCATCGTTCAGTTGGAGTTTTTCCATCGACGAGCGGAGGTCCTCGTAGTCTTCGGCGTCAATCGGGTAAACCCCGGCAAATACCATCGGTTTTACTTCTTCAAAACCTTCAATGGCTTTGTCGCAGGGCCGCAGGCGGTGGGTAATGGTGTCGCCCACTTTCACTTCTTTGGCCATTTTAATTCCCGAGATAATATAACCCACATCACCGGCGCTCAGGCTGGCACGGGGTTCCAGTCCCAACCGGAGCACCCCGATTTCATCGGCATCGTATTCTTTTTTTGTATTGACGAACTTTACCAGATCGCCTTTTTTGATGGTGCCGTTCTCAATTTTAAAATAGGCGATGACCCCCCTGAACGAGTTGAAAACCGAGTCAAAGATTAAGGCTTGCAAAGGAGCTTCCGGGTTGCCTTTGGGCGCGGGAATTACTTCGACAATCCGCCGCAGGATGTCTTCCACGCCTTCTCCGGTTTTTCCGCTGGCCCGGATAATATCCGTCCGTTTACACCCGATCAGGTCGATAATTTGTTCTTCCACCACTTCGGGCATGGCATTGGGCAGATCCATTTTATTCAATACGGGAATAATTTCGAGGTCGTGCTCCAGCGCCAGATACAAATTTGAGATGGTCTGGGCCTGAATTCCCTGTGTTGAATCGACGATGAGCAGGGCGCCTTCGCATGCTGCAATGGAACGGGAGACTTCGTAGGAGAAGTCGACATGTCCCGGGGTATCGATCAGGTTCAATACATATTTTTCACCATCCTGTTCATAATCCATCTGAATGGCATGGCTTTTAATGGTGATTCCACGTTCTTTTTCCAGGTCCATATTGTCCAGCACCTGCTCCTGCATGTCCCGTGCGCTCACTGTATTGGTGAATTCGAGCAAACGGTCGGCCAGGGTACTTTTCCCGTGATCAATATGTGCAATAATGCAAAAGTTACGAATTCTGTTCATCTGAATTTTTGTGTTTTACTTTCGAAACTGCCGCTATCTGAATGATTTAATCCATCTGTGCCGTATCATGCAGGGTCATCCCGTTTGATCATGCTTCAATGAACTATCAATCAACCACTCCGGCAGTGGTTTTGCGCAAAGATATTTAAATTTTGGGAACAATTACAGGCCGTTGTGCTGTTAACTGTTCTCTTTTCGTACATCTGCCATATAATTCAGTTATCTTTGCACCTTTGAAAATTAGTTCAGATGGATCATTTTCTTGTTATTTCAATTGGCTTGTTATCACAGATTCTGTTTTTTGGAAGGACAATCGTCCAGTGGTTTAAATCGGAGCATGAGGGGAAGGTTTTGTCGCCCACGTTATTTTGGAAGATTAGCTTGCTTGCATCTGTTTTAATGCTCATCTACGGGATTTTAAGAGATGACGCCGCTATCCTGATCGGGCAAATCCTGGTGTATTTTATTTATGTTCGAAACATTCAGTTAAAAGGAGACTGGAAGCCCATGTCCTGGTTTCTTCGGGCAGGTATTCTGGTCACTCCGTTAATCATACTGGGATTTCTGTTTTTCGGAACGGCTTATACGCTGGATACTTTCTTTAAAAATGAAAACAATCCTTTATTGCTGATGATTTGGGGAATCTTGGCTCAAATCATTTTTATTTCGCGTTTCTTTTACCAGTGGCTTTATTCCGAGAACAAAAGAGAGTCGGTTTTGCCGGTCGGTTTCTGGGTCATCAGTATTTGCGGATCGGCCATGATTTTTATTTACGGTCTGCTGCGCTTTGACCTGGTTTTGCTTGCATCCCACAGTCTTGGTTTGTTTATTTACCTGAGAAATATCCTGATTCATTATAACAGGAAAAGCTTATTCAGCCGGTTAAATATACCGGCAGTTCATAAACTGATTGCTTACGTATCCGAAAAAATTAAATAACATGGCAACAATTGTAGTTACCGGTTGTGCCGGGTTCATTGGTTCGCACTTGTGTGAAAAACTGTTGGCAGAAGGTCATCGGGTGATAGGTGTCGATAATTTCGATCCTTTTTATGATAAAACCGCCAAGCAACGGAACCTGAGCGGATTTCGTTTAAACCCCGGGTTTGAATTTCTGGAATTTGATCTGGCCGAGTTTGATGTGTTGTCCGGTAAGCTGGAGGATAAACCGATTGATGCCATCGTTCATTTGGCCGGAAAGGCCGGCGTCCGACCGTCGATTGAAGATCCGGGAGGTTACATTCGCGCCAACATCGTCGCCACCCAAAATCTGTTGGACCTGATGAAGAACAAGGGGATCAAAAAAATGGCTTTTGCTTCGTCTTCATCGGTTTACGGGAACAGTAAAGAGATTCCGTTTCACGAAGAACAGGATGTGAGTAACCCGATTTCACCCTATGCCTTTACCAAAAAAGCCTGCGAGTTGATTAATTATACCTATCATTCGCTTTACGGGCTCGATATCGTAAATATGCGTTTTTTCACGGTTTTCGGTCCCCGTCAGCGCCCCGATCTGGCCATTCACAAATTTACCCGCCTGATTATGAATGATGAAGAAATTCCGATGTTTGGCGACGGGAGCACATCGCGCGACTATACGTACTACGAAGATACGGTCGACGGTATTTGCCGTGCTATCGCTTACCTGTTTGAAAACGAACAGGTGTACGAAACGGTTAACCTTGGCAATAACCAGCCGGTAACGTTGATCGATATGATTGTTGCCATTGAAAAGGCCACCGGGAAAAAAGCCCGGATTAAACAACTCCCGATGCAGGCAGGCGATGTGGACATTACCTTTGCCAACATCGGCAAAGCCAACAGACTGTTTGGTTACCAGCCGAAATATGCTTTCGACGAAGGGGTGAACAATTTTGTACGCTGGTACCGGGAGATTACATGCTAAATGAACCGGTTTTTTAAAACTGTGGCTTCGTTGAAGACGTATAAAGACTGTACTAAAACTTGTTAAAAGGTGATGAGGTGTCGCAGAATTGATTATTTTTGCTGATCTTTTTTGTTTTTTCCTTTGTTATTGAGGAAGTTATGTGGTGAAATTATGGGTGGATCGGAAAAATTAACGATGCCTGCCATGTTGCAGGCCAGTTTTGAACGTTATTATGATCGGAATTCGTTGGTGTTTGCGGGAGAAGAAAGCAAAACTTACCGAGAGTTGCAATCAGAAGTTGAAAATTTAGGAACTCAGTTGCGTACGATGGGCATTTGCCGGGGTACAAAAGTCGCTATCCTTAGCGCCAATATGCCTAACTGGGGTGTTGCCTTTTTTTCCATTGCTTCGGTTGGAGCCGTTGCTGTGCCTGTTTTACCCGATTTTCATACCAACGAAATCCGGAACATTCTTCAACATGCAGAGGTTGAAGCCGTTTTTGTTTCTGACGGCCTGCTGAACAAACTTGAACCGGATGAATATCCTTTGTTGAAGATCATCCGGATCGAAAACTTCAGGGAGGTAAACAGTGAGGATTATCCGATATTTAACAGCGCTGAAGAGCCGATTGCTTTTGAATACGAGGATGTTGACGAAGACGATTTAGTGTCCATTATCTATACGTCCGGAACCACAGGTAAATCAAAAGGGGTGATGCTGACACACAAAAATGTGACCTGGACAGCAAGGCAAAGTTATTATTTCCAGGATATTAGCCCTTCCGACCGGTTTTTGTCGGTGTTGCCACTTTCTCACACCTTTGAAAATACATTGGGGTTGATTTTCCCGGTTATGCACGGCGCGTCGGTTCATTATTTACGGAAACCACCCACAGCGCCTGTTTTATTGCCGGCTTTGCAGGTGGTGAAACCAACTATTATGCTGGTTGTTCCGCTGATTATCGAAAAAGTTTACAAAGGAAAAATTTTGCCCCAGATCAACAGCAATCCAATCACCAGGAGGTTGTATCCAATCAGGCCGTTTAAGAAGCTATTAAGCCGCATTGCCGGAAAAAAACTCTATCAAACTTTTGGAGGGGAACTTCGTTTTTTTGGCATTGGCGGCGCCAAACTGGATGACCAGGTAGAGCGCTTTCTGATGGATGCCGGCTTTCCGCTTGCGATCGGCTACGGGTTGACCGAAACTTCGCCTCTGCTGGCAGGCGCTGTCGGCAAAAATGTCCGCTACCTTTCTACCGGGATACCACTCCGGGGAGTTGAGTTGCGTATCGCCAACGCCAATCCGGCAACAGGAGAGGGCGAAGTCCAGGCCAGGGGAGAGAATGTGATGAAAGGATATTACAAAGAGCCAAAACTTACAGCTGATGTTTTTACCGAAGATGGCTGGTTTCGGACAGGCGACTTGGGGAAATTTGATAAATCCGGTTTTCTGTACATTAAAGGACGGATTAAAAATATGATTGTAGGCGCAAGCGGCGAGAATATCTATCCGGAAGAAATTGAATCGTTGATCAACCGGATGGAGTTTGTTCTGGAATCGTTGGTTATTCAGCAAAAGGGGCGTCTGGTGGCAATGGTCCATCTGAATATGGAAGAAGTTGAGGCCCGTTTTAAGCAGATGAAAGAAGAAGCCGTCCAGAAATTTAATTACCGGGTTGATGAAATCCTGAATGAAATTCAGCAAAAAGTCAATGAAGAAGTCAATAAATTTTCGCGGATTCAGATGATTGTTCTTCAACCGGTTCCGTTCGAAAAAACGCCGACGCAAAAAATCAAGCGTTTTTTGTATTATTCGTAAATGTAAAGTTTCTCTGTAAGCGATATTGATCCCTGGTTTTCTAAACCGGGGATTTTTGTTTTCGGCCGAATTTGGAATAAGCTGTTCTGCGGAATAAAACCGGCTTAAAAAAACAGCGCAACCGGAATGGCTGCGCTGTGCTATGTATTATTTTCTTTGAAGATTACATCATACCGCCCATGCCGCCGCCCATTGGAGGCATAGCCGGAGCTTTCTCTTCTTTCTCTTCAACCAAAACACATTCGGTGGTCAGGAACATTCCGGCAATTGATGCCGCATTTTCCAGCGCAACGCGGGTTACTTTGGCCGGGTCGATTACTCCGGTTTCCAGCAGGTTCTGATACTCATCCGTGCGGGCGTTATAGCCGAAGTCGCCTTTGCCTTCACGAACTTTTTGTGCCACAACGGCGCCTTCTTTACCTGCATTAACCACAATCTGGCGAAGCGGTTCTTCGATGGCGCGTTTCACGATTTCGATACCGGTTGTTTCGTCATCGTTTTCGCCGGTCATTCCTTCCAACACAGCTATGGCGCGGATGTAAGCGACACCGCCTCCAGGTACGATTCCTTCTTCAACAGCGGCGCGGGTTGCGCTCAGGGCATCGTCAACGCGGTCTTTTTTCTCTTTCATTTCAACCTCAGAGGCAGCGCCAACATAAAGAACTGCAACGCCGCCGGCCAGTTTAGCCAAACGTTCCTGCAACTTTTCACGGTCGTAGTCAGAAGTTGTCGCTTCAATCTGGCGTTTGATCATCGCTACACGCGCATTGATGGTTGCCTGATCGCCGGCTCCTGCCACAATCGTTGTATTTTCTTTGTCAACAGTAATCTTCTCGGCGTTACCCAGCATATCCAGAGTGGTATCTTCGAGTTTCATGCCTTTTTCTTCGGTAATTACGCTACCTCCGGTTAATACGGCCAGGTCTTCCAGCATTTCTTTACGACGGTCGCCAAAGCCGGGAGCTTTTACGGCGCAAACTTTTAACGAACCACGCAGACGGTTAACAACCAGGGTTGCCAGCGCTTCGCCGTCAACATCTTCGGCAACGATCATTAACGGGCGACCGGTTTGGGCGGTTTGTTCCAATACCGGAAGCAGGTCTTTCATGGTGCTGATCTTTTTGTCGTGGATCAGGATGAACGGATGATCCAGCTCAGCGGCCATTTTTTCGGTGTTGGTAATAAAATACGGAGAGATGTATCCACGGTCGAATTGCATCCCTTCCACCACGTCGACATAGGTTTCGGTGCCTTTTGCTTCTTCAACCGTAATGACACCTTCTTTGTGTACTTTTTCCATGGCTTCGGCAATCAGGCTGCCGATTGCTTCGTCGCCATTGGCCGAAACTTTGGCAACTGATTTGATTTTGTTGAAATCATCACCAATATTTTGAGATTGATTTTTGATGCTTTCCACGACTTTGGCAACCGCTTTGTCGATACCGCGTTTCAGATCCATCGGGTTGGCTCCGGCAGTCACGTTTTTCAACCCAACCTGGATAATAGCCTGTGCCAATACGGTTGCAGTTGTCGTACCGTCGCCGGCGTCGTCGCCCGTTTTGCTGGCCACTTCTTTTACCATTTGGGCGCCAATGTTTTCGTAGGCGTCAGCCAGTTCAATTTCTTTGGCTACCGTTACCCCGTCTTTCGTAATCTGGGGAGCGCCGAATTTTTTCTCGATCACCACATTACGGCCTTTCGGACCAAGTGTCACTTTTACGGCATCAGCCAGTTTATCAACCCCTTTTTTCAGTTGGTCTCTTGCTTCAATATTGAATTTAATTTCTTTTGCCATCTTTCTGTTTCTTTAAATAGTTCTGTTTTTACTAATTATGCAATGTATAATACATCCGTTTGTGACATCAACAGGTATTCGGTTCCGTCAACGTTCAATTGGGTGCCCGAATACTTTCCATAGAAAACAGTGTCGCCAACATTGATTTCCATTGGCTCATCTTTTTTTGCAGCGCCAACTAAAACCACTTTCCCTGCTTGTGGTTTTTCTTTTGCTGAGTCGGGAATGATGATTCCGCTTGCTGTTTTAGATTCTGCTTCCTGTGGTTGAACCAGGATTTTTCCTGCCAGGATTTTTCCTTTTAATTCTGCCATGTTTTCAAATTATTTTAGTTAAACATTTTTAAATTTCACACCCTGTTCTATCGAATTTTGTGCCAAAGGCAAAGCGGCAAAAAAAATGGGACAGGAAAGACAAATTTACATCAATCTTTGGCGGATGACAAGCTGTTTCGTATCTAAGTGGTTTATTCTGAATGATTTTGTCTGATGTCATTTTTACTGACAGGCTGACAGGCAGGCAGGGGCAGATCAGTGCGGCAAACCACCCAGGAAAAATTCCCCTTATTTCGTGAAATAACAAAAAAGGCTTACTTCTGAAAAGCAAGCCTTTTGACAGACCAGATTTTGGTATATTTTTATTCCGCAGGCGCTTCTTCCGTATTGGAATTGCTGTCTGCTTCAGGAACGGTCATCGGGAAATTAGGAACGGCATTCGGGTCAACGGCGCTTTCTACCTGCCTTTTAATGGCTGATTGTTGAGCTTCTTTGGCTGAACGCGGGATAAATGCGCTGCCTGCAATAGAAAGGACCAGTAACGCTCCGGCTAAAACCCAGGTTGCTTTTTCCAGAAAATCGGTAGTTTTGCGAACACCCATAATTTGATTTGACGCCTGAAAATTACTGGCTAAGCCACCACCTTTTGAGTTTTGTACCAAAACAATCAGGATTAATAGGATACAGGTGATAAAAATTAAAACAGTGATCAACGTATACATGATTTGTTGCTATTTAGTTCATTAATTTTTTGATTTCCTCAATTTGACCGGCAAAGTAAACATTTTTTTCCGGATATTTCAAACTTAATTTTCCGTAAACCAGAATTGCCTGTTTGTAAAGTCCCTGCCGGGCGTAAATCTTTGCCAGGGTTTCCGTAACAAACTCACTATCCGGTTTTTTCGTCAAATCAGCTTCCTCGTCTGCCTGATGAAGGGTTTCAGCTGTTTGTTCTTTCTTTTTTCGCAAGGTACGGACCAGGTCGGATAAAGACTCTTCTTTTTCTTCGGGAACGGGCAGGTGGTACGATGCGGATGACCGGAATTCTTTTGAAAGGCTCTCCAACTCATCCTGCACATGACCGGTAACGATGCCTGAATCGTCGTGCATCAGGAATTGGTATAAACGTTTTCGGTCGGCAAGCCTGATGGCTCCTTTTTGCAGGTAAAATTCAAAAGAGGGATGATTTAGTTTTTTCAGATTCTTCAACAGCAAAATCCATCCTGCCTGGAATGCCGGATATTCCTCAACGATTGACTTCATCAGGTCGAGGCTTTTTTCATCCAGCTTATCCGGATGTTTCAGGAAAGTATGGATTTCGGCAGAAAACATTACCAGTTTGCGATTGATGCGTTAAAAATATCGTCGGTAAGCTTCACCAGTATTTCTTCCATCAAAGCGTCTTCCACCTCGTTTAACGATTGGGTACTGTCGTAATCTTCGTAGGCCGAGAATGATTTTTCCCAGTCGTCGCCGTGATTTTTATTGTTGGTATATTTTACCTTGATCGTAACCGTCAGGCGGTTTTGAGCAGCCAGGTCTCCCTCTTTAATATTCATCGGACGGGTTTCGTAGCCGGTAATTTGTCCTTCAAACTCCAGGTCGCCTCCTTCCGAAAGCATGTCGAGCGAGGTTTTCCGGGTCAGTTTATCCTGTAAGGCCTCGGTAAGTTGCTGGCTTAAATTGGGATTAACCAGGCGCGCCCGGTTCGGAAAATAATAAACCGAAAAGGTTTTTACATCCGGCGAAATGGCGGCTCCTGTAAAAGAGTAGGAGACACGGCAACTTTGCATGAGCGGTGCGAGGGTCCACGCGATTAAAACCCAAATGAGAAATGAGCTGGCAGATTTAGTCGATATCATATTCTTTAATTTTCCGGTATAGGGTACGTTCTGAAATGCCCAGTTCCTGTGCGGCATGTTTACGTTTCCCTTTATGTTTTTCCAATGCTTTCCGAATCAGTTCAATTTCTTTGTCTTCGAGTGAAAGTGACTCTTCAACAAATTCTTCCGTGTCCTGAATATCGTTGCGTTCATCCGGTTCGAACGGCGCCGGGCTTACCGGCGGTTTTTCGGCGGCAAAATGAGTTGGATCTTTTTGGTAAAGGTTCCGGATGATTTGGGCATTCTCGGCATGAAACTCAGTTGCATTGCCCCCTTCGTGCATTAAGTCGAATACCAGTTTTTTCAAATCGTTCATGTCTTTTTTCATGTCGAAAAGAACCTGGTACAGGATTTCCCGTTCTGTGGCAAAGTTTTTTTCATCGACGCCTTTGTAAAGCGCCGGAAGTTGCGGACGACCTCCCGATGGCAAATAATGGCGCATGGCAGGGCCGGTGATTAGCCTTTCCTGCTCGATGACCGAAATTTGCTCGGTGATATTTTTTAACTGACGGACATTCCCAGGCCAGTTGAAGTGCTCAAGCGCTTCGCGCGCGTCATCGTCCAGCCGGATGGGCGGCATCCGGTAACGCTCGGCAAAATCCTGTGCAAATTTTCGGAAGAGCAGCGAAATATCATCGGGGCGGTCTCTCAGCGGCAATACCCGGATCGGAACCGTGTTTAAGCGGTAATACAGGTCTTCTCTGAATTTTCCGGCTTCAATGGCATTGGGAATTTCAACGTTGGTTGCTGCAACTACGCGCACATTGGTTTTCAGTACTTTCGACGAGCCGACTTTGATAAACTCTCCGGCTTCCAAAACGCGCAACAGGCGTACCTGGGTCGAAAGAGGCAACTCGCCGATCTCATCCAAAAAGATCGTGCCGCCGTCTGCTTCCTCGAAATAGCCTTTCCGGTCGGCCAAGGCGCCGGTAAACGCGCCCTTCTCGTGCCCGAAAAGTTCAGAATCGATTGTTCCTTCGGGTATGGCCCCGCAGTTTACTGCAATATATTTTCCGTGTTTTCTGGCCGAAAAATGATGGATAATCTGTGGAAATACTTCCTTCCCGGTGCCACTTTCTCCTGTGATCAGGACCGATAAATCAGTTGGCGCCACCTGAACCGCAACTTCGATTGCCCGGTTTAAAGCCGGCGCATTCCCGATTATTCCAAATCGCTGCTTAATCTCCAGAACATCCATATTTCAGTTTTTCCTTTTTAATTCAGCAAAGTTACAATTTTAAGATTAACCCTGCTTGTCAAGTTGTTGTTCCCGTCATTAAAATTCCGGTTTTAAGTTTATTTAATAAAGCCGAAAATGAGTTTCGATTAATTTTCGCCACCATCGATTTTAAAATAAATATATTATAGCGGGTTATTTTTAATTTAAGGATGCGTTGAAGTTCAATACAAACCAGGTAAATTAACGATAACATGAAGAAATCTTTGCTTCTTTTTTTTATCATTTTTTCGACAACAAGTTTCTTTTGTCCGGCAGCTTCACCCGGGAACGAAGAAACCGGTTTAATTGAACTCAGCACTTGTACTACCAATACGTTGGTTTCATTTAAGGCGATACCGAGTTGTTTTTGAAAGGGATGAATTTGGGGGTGGCTGTTCCCGGCACCGTCCCGGGAGAACTGGCGGCTACCGCATCGCAGTACGCGCGTTGGTTTGCGCAAATGAAGGCGATCGGGTATAATAATATTCGGGTTTATACCCTGCATTACCCGCGTTTTTACGAGGAGCTGGCCAAATACAACCTGGCTCACCCGGAGAGTCCACTCTTATTGTTTCAGTGCATTTGGCTGGAAGAACAGGACGGTGAAATTGATCTTTACGGACAGGAAGGTGACTTTGAAACGGAGATCGGGGAAGTGATTGATTGCGTGCATGGCAACCAGACCATTCAGTCCCGGTTTGGGAAAGCTTACGGAACCTATACGGCCGACGTGTCTCAATGGGTGATCGGTTACATTATTGGTCGCGAGGTGTTCCCCTGTGAAATTGCTGTCACAAATGCGAACAATGCTGGTGTGAGTTCCTTTTCGGGAAACGATCTTTCCATAAATAATTGCTCGCCGGCCGAAGCCTGGATTTTCAAAAAAAGATATTCAGTATATCGGGCAACTAAAAATCGGTCAGCTAAACGATCCGTACAGCTTTTTGTATCCGGTGAACCGGAATTCGGATAGTATCTATCCGCGAGTTTACGGGTCAGGAGCTTGTTTCGTTTGTTCAGTTCCTGACCCGAATCGCTATTTTTTACGTTTTTCCTGCATGTTGCGTAAACCGACCCTCGACATGTGCCCCCAGGTACGTTTTCTCAGCAGAAAGTAGTCGAAATTACCCATGATGGCTGAGTAGAGGACGATGGGGTGAAAGAAGAAGGGTTCGAAGAATGAGGCAAATAGCTGTCGGAATACCATGGATTTGCTCTTGTACCGGTAAAACGCAATGTGGTCGAATAAAATAGCCGACATCGTAAAGAACACCGAGAAAAAGTAAACAAACAACAGGGTGATAAAGAAATAAGGCCAGTTGGCATAACCCAGGATGGCAATGGTAATAAAATAAACGATCCCAAAGATTTCGACAAGCGGGGCCAGCCATTCAAAGAAAACCCAGAACGGATGAGATATGAGGCCCATTGTTTTATATTTGGGGTTGAAGAAGATACTCCAGTGAGAGAACAGCGTTTCAATGGTTCCCCGCGTCCAGCGGTTGCGTTGCCGGATAAATTGACGGAATTTACCGGGGGCTTCGGTCCAGCAAAGCGGATCGGGAATATATTCCACTTTATATTTCTTCTTTTGGTCGGTCATGTATTTACGCATGCGAACAACCAGTTCCATATCTTCTCCGACGGTGAAACGGTGGTAACCTCCGCAGGCAATCACAATCTCCTTATCAAAAAGTCCGAGCGCTCCTGAAATGATCAGCAACCCGTTTAGTTTGCTCCAGGCAAGCCTTCCCATTAAAAAAGCGCGGTTATACTCCAGCACCTGGAACAGCGGCAAAGGCTTCTTTGGAAGATTGATCTGCACCAGATGGCCATCCCTGATTTCACACGAGTTGGCAATACGGATCACCCCTCCGGTAGCGATCACCTGGCGGTCGGTCTCCTGCAAAAAGGGCTTTACCATGTGTTGCAGGGCATGCGGGTCGATGATGGAGTCGGCATCGATGGCAATAAAATATTCTCCTTTGGCTACATTTAGCCCGGCATTCAACGCATCTGCCTTTCCGCCGTTAACTTTGTCTATAACAGTCAGGTTGTTTAAGGCGCGTTTCTTCGATTTGTAAATGCCCCTGATCTCGGAACAGGTAATTCGTTCGTCAATCACATAAGGTACCTTTTCCAGATCGAATGCCTGTATCGTATTTTCCAGGGTATCGTCGCGGCTGCCGTCATTAATTACAACAACTTCGAAGTTGGTGTAGTACAAGGCCAGCAAGGCCCTCACATTTTCAACAATATTGACCGCCTCGTTGTAGGCGGGCGCTAATATAGAGATTGACGGGGCATACGGAGATGAAAGTACCTCGTTCTGATCGGGAATTTTAGAAGCCAAGTAATATTTGCGAAGGACAAAGGCAGAAATAACGGACAAAATTAAATAGACGCAAAATATAGAGATCGCGTAGTAGAAGATGAAGGTTTCTACCCAGAATGAGATGATTTTAGCGATGATATCCATTAGTTTCTAGGGTCTTTAATGTGTTCCACAAATTTGTTCAGGTTCAGATCTTCCGATTCTGTGAGTTCTTTCAGAAAAACTTTCCCTGATTCACCTATTTTGTATAAAGCGCGGCAGGCTTGCAGTTTTAAACGGATGTCGTCTTCACGGACAATTTCGGCCAAAAAATCAAAATCCTTTTCATCACCGATCAGTTCGATGGTTTTCAAAATTTCAATTTTAATCCGGTAAGTTTCTTCTTCGTACCGTTTCTTCATTTCATCTTTCATCCCGATCAGGTTCAAACTTCGTATCGCCTGATAAACATATGCCCGGGTTTGTTCGTTCGGATGATCCAGATTTTTTGCCAGAGAACCGGCACTTTCGTTTTGCTGGAAGTAATTGATCATCCGGATGGAGAAGTCCTGCACGTCATTATTGTTCGATTCAACCCATTCTTCAAACGAAGGGACCTCCCGTTCGTGAAGTTTGACGTGATTCAGGATGTTTAATTGTACCCACTTCGACAGCGGACCGTTCAGGTCGTCCAGGAAGTTGAAGGTGGCAGCCTGATCCAGGTAGGCAAAGGCGATTTGTGCTTCGCCCCTGACCTGGCTGTTTCTGTCTTTCACGTACTTTGCGATCAGCTCTTTGGCGCCGTTGGGGTACATGTTGGCCAGTTCGCGAATTCCCCGGATCCGTTTAAACGTATAGGGAGAAGAAATGCGTTTTTCGGAGACTTTATAGAGTTCCAGTTTCTGGTACAACTCTAAAATCCGGTCGCGGTATTCGCCCGACAGGTTTCGTTGAAAATTGATCAGGATGTCGATCAGGATATTTTTCCCAATTATTCCCCGGGTATTTTTTAGTTTTTTGATCACTTCGTCGGGGTCGGCATTGTAAAATAAATAATCGGTCAGCAACTGTTCCAGTTGTTCGTTCATTTTTTTACGGTAAACTTCATGTCCGCGTTTATAAAACGACGTGATGAACAATACGATGGTAATAATCAAGATGTTTATTAAAAAGATCAGGCTTAGCGTAATGAGCAGTAAAAGCACCGGAACATCGAAAATAATGTTGGTGATATAAACCACTGCTTCGTGTTTTTCGGGAGAAAGCGACTTTCTGCTGGTGGTGATGATTGTCTGGTACAAATTATCGCTCAGTTTTCTCCAATAAGAGCGGTGGGGGATATTTCTTTCTTTTCGTTCGATATATCGTTCGGCCCGGGAAGCAGGCTGCGGCTGGAGAGGCTGATCAGCATCTACCCGGACATTTTCCGCAACAGCGGTGTTGGATGTTGCTTCGGCACGAATTGTGTCTGGCTGGTTTTGTCCGCAAAGCATCATCTGGCTTAGCAGGAAAAAGACGGTCGTATATAGAAGTTTTTTTCCTTTCATAATCAAAAGAGAAATGATAATGCTGTTCTGAAGATAAACTGGTCGCGCCGGGAGCCTTTCATGTATTCGGCGTTTTCGTATCCGCCTTCAATCTCGAATAAGAGAAAGTGAGAGATTTTTTGCTTCCATTCCAGTTCAACCCGCCACGAGTCTAATTGCGGGATTTTTTCACCGCTGGTGTAAAAGTACGGGTTGTCGGGCGAAACTCCGGTTCCCAGTACCAGCTCCAGGTAACTTTCTTCTTTTTTTAAATACCTGCGGCCCGATAAAAGATAATTGTAAGTGGTATTTTCCCCGTCGTACGAGATGTATGGACGAAATGACGCGTAGTATGATCCCAGATATTTGGCGATGGAACCGGTGAAGATATTCACATGCAAGTCGTCAGGTTCGGGTATCGTGAAATCCATAAAGCGATAGCCAGCCGAAATCTCGAAGCGTGAATCGAAGGTGTAGAAATATTCTACTCCCAGTCGCCGCCTGGGAAAAAACGCGTTTTCGGAGTATGCGTAGTTGACAAACATGTAGTTGTTCTCGTCGAACTTCGGATAAGCTTCCAGTGCATATTGGTAGGCTACGGCATTTGAAAACAGTTTTTCTCCGCGCATCACCATGTCGGCGGTATATATTTTAAAATAGAAGTCGCCATAGGCGGTTCTTCCTCCGTAACCCAACGACGACATGTGCCAGCGGCGACGGTAAGGAGAATCAAACATGTCGAAATAGTATTCCAGGCGAATGATATTGGAGTAATTAAATCTGACTGCTTTGGTTAATGCCCCCAGGGCTTCTTCTTCGGGAGCAAGCTTTTTTATGGTTTGGACGGTTGTCCGGGCTTCCGTGTAATCTTCTCCGGCAATCTGGATTTTTGCTTTTTTAATTAAAAAATTGACATCATCCGGATAGATTTCCAGTGCTTCATCAATCGCGTCAAGTCCGGCCTCATATCTTCCGCTCCAATATGAAATGTCAATCCGTGCATCGTGGGCGTCATAATACGTTGGGGTTTCTTTCAGCACCTCCGAAATGTTTTCTTCTGCAGGTTCGTACTTTTTTTGCCAGGCATACGTGCGGGCAATCAGGATGCGGGCATCGGTATATTCGGGGTGCACATCCAGAAGTTGTTCTGCCAGACTGATTGCTTTTTCGTATTGGCCATCCATCGATAACTGCCGGGCAACCATAAATACCGAATCTGCATTGAACGGTTTTTCAAGCTGAGGGTAGGCTGTGTTAGTCAAGAGCAGAACTCCAAGGGAGAATAGGAATAGTAGCTTCATTCTACTTTAATAATTTTCTGATTCGTATTGTCAACTCGCTTAAACTGAATGGTTTGATCACATAATCGTCAGCTCCCAGTTCAAAAGCCTTTAATACAGTTTCTTCCGCTCCGTCAACCGATAACACCAGGATGGGCGTTTTTAAGTTCCAGTCGTTTCTGACGGTGTTGATCACTTCGTGCCCGTTAATGTAAGGCATGTACAAATCGGTGATTAAAAGGTCTACCGGGTTCTTTTCCAAGAAAGTAAGGCATTCTTTTCCGTCCTGAACCTTGAATACTTCGTATCCGTCACGTACTAATTTATGATTAATCGTCTCCAGAATAAGTTTGTTGTCTTCTGCGACAAGAATTTTTTTCATAAACTTGGATTTAGGTTGAGACAATTTTAGTTGTCATTTCTTAACAAATAAAAATCAGGTTGGTCTTTAAGCAATTTCCTGTGCAAATTAAAACTATTACGACACATTATCAATAAGATTTGTGAATTTATTTTCAATTTGATAGTAAAACAGTCCTGAATGCCGATTGTTTTTAGTTGATGAAATTTCAGGCTGAACAAACCGGCTTTTTCATTATCCGAACATTTTATACTTTTGCCCGAAATAAATCAGACCATGAACTTCATTGCGATTATCCCTGCACGTTACCAGTCAACCCGGTTTCCAGGAAAACCTTTGGCTATGCTTGGCGGGAAACCCATTATCCGGCATGTATACGAAAATGCATCGAAAACGCTCACCGATGTTTGGGTAGCGACCGATGACGAGCGAATTGCCGGCGCCGTTACCGGTTTTGGCGGAAAGGTGGTGATGACCCGGGCCGACCACCAAAGCGGCACCGACCGTTGTGCGGAAGCCGCCATGAAAATTGCCTCTCAACAAGCTGTTGATGTGGTGATTAACATACAGGGCGACGAACCTTTTGTGCGAAGCGAACAACTGGTGGCCTTAAAAAAATGTTTTGAGGACCCGGAAACCGAAATTGCAACATTGATAAAAGAAATAGATGACGAGGCGACTCTTTTCAATCCAAACCGGCCCAAGGTGGTGATTGATGCTGCTCGTTATGCCCTGTTGTTCAGCCGGGCGGCTATCCCGTATATTCGTGGGCACGAACCAAAAGAGTGGCTGGACGTCCATACCTTCTTTGCTCACCTGGGCATGTATGCCTATCGTTTTCATGTGCTGAACAAGATTACCGGCTTACCGCCGTCAACCCTCGAACTGGCTGAATCGCTCGAACAACTGCGATGGCTCGAAAACGGTTACCGCATTAAAACAGCGGTAACTACCTTTGAAAGTATTGGGATTGACACACCCGAGGATCTGGAACAAGCCAAACAACTGCTTGGACTGAAATAAGTTTCCGGTCTTCCCCGATATTTGCCCTGAACAAAACTTCATTTGAAACGTATTTAAAATGAATCTAAAAATTGTTTCAAATGACAAACCGCAGGGTATTTATTAAATCCATAGCGGCCTTAACGGCCGGACTTGCATCAAAATCAGCTGCTTATGCCAACGAGAAAAATGGCGGAACTGACCGGTTGGGTGATTTGCTACCCATGCGGCGCCTGGGCCGGACGAATGAATATGTCAGCATGCTGGGCGTGGGAGGTTATCACATTGGCTGGACTACCGAGCGTGATGCCCAGGAAGTGATTGAAGCCGCCCTTGAAGGCGGCGTGCGGTTTTTCGATACGGCTGAAAGTTATGCCGCCGGCGTTAGTGAAGAACGCTACGGTAAATACCTGACCCCCAAATTCCGCGACCTGGTGTTCCTGATGAGTAAATCGACCGGAAAAGATGCAGGCACCGTTCGCGAACACCTGGAGGGAACACTGCGCCGGTTGAAAACCGATTATCTCGATTTGTACCAGGTCCATGCCATCAGTACCCCGCAGGATGTGGATAACCGGATCAGTCAGGGGGTACTTGAACTGTTGCTTAAAGCAAAAGACGAGGGTAAAATAAAACACATTGGTTTTACAGGCCACCAAAATCCCTATGCCCATCTGCGTATGCTTGAGCAAACGGCTGAAAGCGATTTGTTTGATACCGTGCTCATGCCGGTAAATGTACTCGATCAATCGTATTTTAGTTTCACCCAACACGTTTTACCGAAGGCTATAGAGCGGAACCTGGGCGTTTTGGCTATCAAATCGTTAGCCGACGGCCGTTTCTTTGCCGAGAAAAAACAGGCAAACTGGACCACGGATGACCCGGTGATCCCCAATTACATCAGTATCAAAGAAGCCATGTATTTCGTGTGGTCATTGCCCGTTTCGGTACTGATATCCGGGAACGAAAACGCCACTTTTATGCGCGAGAAAATCGAACTGGCCCGCAATTTCAGTTCTTTTACCGAAGGCGAGAAACAGGCTTTAGTTGAAAAGGTGAAGGCCAAAGCGCAGGATGGGACGATCGAATATTTTAAACGGAAAGAAGCCTGAATGCCGCCGGAATCGTGAATTTAAAATGATCAGCAGCGATCAGGCTTCCTATTCAGACCACGGGTTACCCGATCTGTTTACCTTGCTTTCAATACAAATTTAAACTCCTCTTTCTTTTGCGGATGGAGCGCCGCAAACGTGATCCGGTAAATCCGGTCGCCCCATTTCTTTATAATCCCTTGATCTTCTTCTGTTATAAGCGCTATTTGCTCAATTTTGGCGCTTAGTTTACTGGTGTCGTAATGAAGGATGAAATCTTTTGGGTTTTTGTTTTCATCCTGGTAATGAATATGTACTTGTCCGGGTTTTGCCAACGTAGAAGGATATATCGTCATAAAATGCTCTGTCAGTTGACCGGCTTGTTTTAGATCGAACACATCGGTCAGTTCAACCTGTTTTCCGGCCAGGTAGTTGATTTGTCGTTTCAGGGCGTTTATGCCGGCTTCGTCGGGGTACGCTTTAGCCAGATCAAGTGCAAACTGCACCCCTTGTGCAGATGATTGATAACTGAGGTTTCGTGCCTGGAATTGCCGTCCGGGGGCCTGAGTTTGCCCGTTTACGGTAGGCAGGTTGTGATAATCGGAACAGTTGTACCAGATTTCGTAGCGCCGGTTGCTAAAGGTTTTTTTCGTATATGTTCCGCGGCCAACGTCAATCAGGAGGGGTAATCCGTCATAAAACACGACAAAATTGCCGACATCGTTGTGGTTGTGGCTCTCGGCATTGTGACCGCCTTTAGCTGCCACAAAAAAACCGTCGGTTTTTCCTTCGAAATCGCGGGCCACCATAACCTGCAGGTCGGGCAGCCACACCTGTTGCAGAAGTGGCAGGCGTTTTTCTGCCTGGCTGAGTTCATCCTGCAAAAACAGTTCATAGAAGTTGCGGAAATAATGAAACCTCCCGGCTCCGGCTTCCGTTTTCCCGGCATAGTAAGCGCCGAAAGCCATCATCGGTTCATCGCCAATGGCTTTTCCGTAACGGTAAATCATGTTTCCGTTCATAGCCGGTTTCGGATCGGCATCGGCAAAGTTCAGAAAATAATCTTCACTGATTTGCGCGCGGTAAATGTAACGGCCCATGTTTTTTATTTTTTTGTTTTCGAACACGTATTGAAAAGCGCCGTTTGACGCATCATTCAGCATGGCCAGGTTATCAAACAAGGATGCGGCCGCGGCTCCCCAGTAACTCGGGCCTTCGTCGCAACCACCGTCTTCGGGATAAGGATTGACAAACTGATCGAGTACTTCGGTAATTTTATAAACCATCCCGGCCCGGCGGGTGTCGTCTTTTTCGAGCAACAATGCAGCATTCAGCCAGTTCGAACAAATCCAGGGATTCCAGTTGTTGGGCACCAGCCGTCCGCCAAACTTTTCGCCCATCCACCAGTGCGATTTTTGCATGACCGGCTCAAAAATTCGTTTGTTGGTTTCGTCGTAAATCCGCTTCCTGATTTGAGGTGAAACGGCGTCCAGCTTTTCGCCCAGGAAATAGTCGATCCATGCCAAAAAGGTGGCCGTTTCAGCGGCAAAAAGGTCGACAAAGGGATCGGTGACATCGACCAGTCCGGCATATTCCGGTTCGCCGGGTAAGTGGGCCGGCACACCCCACCACGATTCTTCGCAGACCGACCAAATCCCATCGATGATCTGGTCGAGAAAACGACCTTTATTTTCATAGATTTCGGCCATCAACAAGGTTCCCAGTACGTTTCGTTTATTAAAACTAATTGCTTCATATCCAGAACGGTTACCTGTACGTACAATTAGCAGCGACTTGGTTGCCGGAATATAGGGCCATTCGAAATTGAGATAACTTTCGGCTTCTGCCAGGTAAGCTTTCATCCGGGTTTCGTCGGCAGCGGCCCAGGCTTCACGGTCGTTCAAGCTGGGGAAAGGGGCGTATTTAGCCTGTGGAATCAAAATAGTTTTCAGCTTTGCCTCGGAGTACCGGCTACTGATCAGATCATTCTGTGCAATTGTATATACCGGCAGGGCGAAAAAAAACAAAACGATTGGAATTATTTTTTTCATAGATGGTTTTGTTGGTTCAGAACAAATATAAGAAAATGGGGGAGGAATGGTCCAGTGAAAATTGAGGTGAATTGTTTTTTACCGGCATTTTTTACAATTTTGGAATTCAATTCCAAAATTGTAAAAAATGATTAAACGTGATGCAGAAGAAGAACTCCTTATATTAGCTCGCCAGTTTAAAGCAGTTGTTGTGGTTGGACCGCGGCAATCAGGTAAAACAACCATAGTAAAGAAAACATTTGAACAAAAAAGTTATGCCAGTCTTGAAAATCCCGATGTAAGAAAATTTGCACAGGAAGATCCACGTGGGTTTCTTTCTAACTATCCTGATGGGGCTATTTTAGATGAAATACAGCGTGTTCCTGAACTGTTTTCTTATCTTCAGCAAATACTGGATGAAAAAAATACAAACGGACTATTTATTTTGACGGGCTCGAATAATTTTCTTTTGCAGGAAAATATTTCACAAAGTTTGGCGGGAAGGGTCGGTTATCTTTTCCTATTGCCGCTGAGTTTAAATGAAATTGTCAACAAAAGCGACATTAACCAATTGTTGTTTACCGGCTTTTATCCGGCGTTGCACCAAAATGATTCTGATGCTCCACGCTTTTATTCAAATTACATCAGGACTTATGTTGAACGAGATGTCCGCTTAATTAAAAATATAGTAGACCTATATGCTTTTGAACGTTTCCTAAGGCTTTGCGCGGGAAGAATCGGGCAACTTTTGAACATGAGCAGCCTTGCAGTTGAAACGGGGGTCGATGTGAAAACGATCAGTGCATGGCTTGCTGTGCTGGAAAGCAGTTTTGTCATCTTCAGGCTAAACCCTTATCATGAGAATTTCAACAAACGTGCAGTAAAGATGCCAAAATTGTATTTTTACGATACGGGCCTGGCCTGTGCACTTTTGGGAATTGAAAGCGCCGCGCAGCTTGTCCTCCATCCTTCAAGGGGCAGCTTATTTGAAAATGCAGTCATTGTCGATTTCTTAAAAAGAAGATTCAACAGTGGCAAACAGAACAATCTATTTTTCTGGCGTGATAATACAGGGAATGAAATTGACCTGCTCCTTGTTTTTCCAGATAAAAAACTTCCGGTTGAAATTAAATCGGGACAAACTGTTTCCAGTGAATACTTCAAAGGAATAAATTTTTGGAATAAATTGACAAAAACTGAGGGCGGAATAGTTGTTTATGGCGGGGACGCGCTTCAACGAAGAAGCAACAATATTACAGTCGTGCCCATCTTTGATATCAGTAGTGAGGTTGATGTTTTACGTTGAACGCAAAAATTTGAGAGAGCCACTTTCAAAGTTCTTTGAAAGTGGCTCTCTCAAATTTTTTAGCCGGAGGTTTTACTGCCAGTTATTTGGAGGCACTGTCGGAGGTCGCCATCTCCAGCGCTTTGGTCGTGGTGTAATACTTGGTAATCATATTCGGAACTTCCCATTCCGGCAGTTTACCCCATTTCAGGTAACGCAGGAACTTTTCGGTTACCTGCCCGAAGTGCGCTTCGTGGCCCACTTTGTATTTGTCGGGGATCTCAACAGTCCATAAGGTATCTTCCAGTTTAACCAGTTTTAAGCCGGGGTACATGGTGGCTATGTCTTGGTTGATTGCTTTTGAAAGCCCTCCCTCGAAGGTGTCAAGTCCTTCATTCACGTTCGCCTGAATATACACCGTCGGTTTATAATTCTCCTCTTTTCCCTGCCTGATGATCACATCGCAAAGCGAGCCGCGCATGATGCTGTAATGGGTGTCGCCCGCGCCCTGTGGCGCTTCGAAATTCCAAATGACAGAAACTTTGGCGTATTTGCCTTTTAGTTTGTAAGTGATTTCGCCGTTGGAATACACCTGCAGTTTTCCATCCGCGACATCTTTCTGAAGAAATTCGGGAAAGGCGTCCAACCGGGTCACTTTTTTAAATTGCTCCAGGCTCATTTCTGTGGTCCAGCGCCGGGCATTCACCAACTCAACATCCGACTTGTACAGCGGTTGTTCGGGGAAGGCTTCCCATTGGATCATGTCGACCAGGTGGGTCGTTACATCCACAATGCCTTCGCCCTGCTGTTTGGTGTCGAAAAACCAAGCCGGCCGTTTGAGCGGACTGCCTGCCACCTCTTTAAAAAAGTGATGAACACTTTCTTTCGTGATCGCGGGTTCTTCGGCGGTGCCTTCTTTCAATACACCAAACACTTCGGGAACTTTCGATAGCTCGCGTTGGATAATCGTTGTAATCTCATGACGTTCGGTCATAATGTCGTACAACAAAACGCCGTTGGCTTCGGCCGATTTAAATGCTTCCTCAAGCAGTGCAAATCCTTCGGTGTTAATCGCCATCGGCTTATCGGCAAAAATGTTGATACCGGCGTCGGCAGCTGCTTTGATATATTCTGTTTTTTTTGCGTTGTTGCCTGAAACCATCATTACATTGCCGGGTTTTTCGGTAATCATTTTTTCGAGGTAATCGGCCCCGGCATAAACTTTTGTATCCCAGTTGGTCGGGTTTTCGGCGCGGCTGTTAAAGCCTTCTATTTTTGCCAGGTGGTCCTGTACATCGGTTCCTTCGGGGGCATACACATAAACAGCGGGGTCAACCTGTTCGTACATTGTTTTCTGGACCAAAGCCGCATGAAAATGCCCCGGGTCGAGTGTCATCAGTTTTACTTCGCCTTTGGCGCCGGTAAACTTCGGCTGCGCTTCCTGGTTGGCCGGCTTCTGTCCGCCACCCGCGCAGGCAGCAAAAAAGACTAAGGAAAGAATCAGGGAATTGTTGGAAAGGTTTTTCATTTTAGTTATAAATTTTGATGGTATCATGGTCTTACACCTGCAAAAATAAACTTTTTCAGTTTGTATTTCAATGTTGTTTCGTTCAACAAGTCCTTTCTCCGTCGATGTCTTTAAAGTCAACGTTATATTTTTCGCCGTTGAACAGGGTGATGGTCGCCCCCAAAGCCGAACCGGTTGGCGTAATATCCATGATCCTGATGTCTTTTACGGGCGACAATTCTTCCTCCGTCCACTCCTGATCGTCGGTTTTGTGCAACAGCACGGTGATCATCAGTTCCATGGCCGGATTTTTTGCCATCCGCTTTTTATACGCGTAAATCACGGTACTTTCATCGGCTTCGGCGTTTCGGTTGGCGTGCGCCAAACTTTCCAGCTTGTCCCATCCTCCGTAGGTAATCAGGGCGACTTTCCTTCCGGGGATGGCAGCGGTGATCACTTTTTTGTTTCCGTTTTCAAACTGGTGAACAACCGCCTTTTGCCCCTTCAGGTGCGGAAGCCCAAAATTTCCAAGTGTCAGTTCATATTCAAAAGCCAGCCGCGAACGGTCGACCCGGATCACTCCGCCGGGAATGGTAATTTCGGCCAGGTCGATGATGTACCCGACCCCGTTGTTCGGCGGTTTCCGCATAATTGCCTGCCGGTACAAGACCCCCTCGCGGACGCCGTTAAACAGCATACTCTGCGAAATGGTGTACGAACGGTTCTTTTCCGAATCGTTGGCAACGGTCAGTCCGGTGAGGTAGAAGTTGACATCGTCGCCCCGAACATCGCGCGGGTCCTGGCTGCGGAAGCTGTATTCCATCGCCGTGCCGCCCTGCGGATCATGATCTTCCCAGGGGAAGTGGGTATTGTAAACCAATTTCGAATAATTCGGATCGTCGTAATACACTTTTCCCGGGACGATTTCCGAAGTTCCGGTTTTCCCATGGTTGACCAGTACCAGCCCCGGATTTTTAAGAACTGTTCTTTTCGATTGGTTTCCCAGGGTCTCCCACATGCCTTCATTTTCGGTTGCCGTCCAGAAAGGCGAATCGTCGGGCAAGGCCAGGCAGATAAATGGTAAAAACATCAGGAACGGGCTGCCGGCACAACTGTAGTTTTGCACCATGTATTCCTTCTGCCCGTAAAAGCCGAGGCTGGGAATGTCGTTGCAGAAAAATTCCTCGCGGGTAACAAACTGAAGGAGCGAGCCCGAGCACAGCCGCCGGGCCCATCCGGCGTCGAGCGTGGTTTTTTCCTTCAGCATAAAGGCCACCGGGAAAGCCCCCGATACCCAGGTGCGGTAGCAAATGCTCCGCGACCACATGTTGATGTAGCCGTCGCGGCCAAAAAAGGCGGTGATGGATTCCATCAGTTTCTTGGCCGATGTTTCGATGATTTCGGCAATTTCGGGGTAATAGTCGTCGCCAAAAGTCCGGTTCCAAATGGTGGTGTACACGATGAACAAGCTGATTGAATAGTAATTATAGGTCTGTTCGAGGTACCAGCCGTTACCCGAATGATAGGACGCCACCCACAGTAAATGACTTTTCAGCAGGTCGTCGTCGATTTCGTAGCCGTATTTTTTCAAAAACGAAAGGGCGACAATATTGAAAATCCTCCAGTTGTTCTGGGTGGTGCGGTGATGGGCCCATTTCGAAATGCAGGGAATCATTTCTTCCTTTTGTTGCGGGGTGAAATGAGGCCATAAGGTATCGGGCAGCAACAACAAGGTTTTAAACAAACCCCCAAACTCGCAGGTGAACTGGTAGTTCGAATCCGGCAAATCTTCGGGTAGTGGCAGCGAATTCGGGTGACCCGGCGTGAAGGCATGGTAAATTTGCAGGCAATAATATTCCCGGAGGTTGATGCCGTTGATGGTTGTTTCCGGATCAACATGAATCAGCGGACCGGCCAGGGTGAAGGTGCGTTCCAGCGCCTCAAACTCAGCCGAGCGGTAACGCCAGTCGGGGGCGTTGGGTTGGGGGTAGGTTTTCCCCGGGATGATCGGGAAATTCAGCGGAGTTTCGATCGAATCGACATGTTTAAAGGCGCGTTCCAGTAAATATTTTGCCAGTTCGATGTAGTGTTTTTTGGTCATACCCGTGTGCGGGCTGAGCGTAAAGTCTGGATTCTTAACTTCAAAAGCGTTTTTCATATTCATTGTTTTTTTATCCGCAAAGACCCGGATAAACAGAGAAATCCGGCACAGATTTTCTTTGTCATCAAAGGCTTTCGCTATTTTTTTCCTTGTCAAATTTTATCTTTCAAAAACGGTGCATATCTGTTCCTAAAACGATGCTTGCGATTTTAAAAATGATGCTTGTGAAATTCTAAAAAGATACGCATCATTTTCAAGATCATGCTTGGGATGCTGCCAGATTCGTCAGTTGCCGGGCAGGGTTATTCACATTAAACTCCTTCGGAGTAATGAATACTAATCTGCCAACACAAATCACCTTCTCCCTACCATCGGAAAGCCGGTACCGCCGGAGGCCGGACGATGCTATTGGATATTTTCAAATTCCAGTCAACCAACTGGCGAAAACAATAATCCGCGGTTAGAAACCGCGGCCCCGTTTTGGGGCACATGCTGTCAGAACCAGTTCCGATACGTCGGAATCCTCCAGTTGAGGACGCTGGCAGGTCATAAAACAATCAATCTATTTCAATCCCCTCAATCTTTTTTCAATCCTTTCAATACCTTGTTTGTTCCATAAGGTTTTCGCTGCGGACGGCTGAGATAGGTGTTGGCCTCATCGTCGTTTTTAAACCGCTCGGTTTCCGGGTCCCATTCCAGCTTGCGCGGCAGTTTCATGGCCACATGACTGATCAGGCAAACCGAACAGGCCCGATGCCCTATTTCCACGGGAGAAATCGGATCTTTCCGGCTCTGGATACAATCGAGCCAGTTTCCATGTTGTTCGTCGCTTACGTACAGGTGAATTTCATTCTCGCCGATTTTTGATTCCAGGATTTTGGGATCGCTGGCATCCAGCGCTTTGGCGCTTTGTTCCTTTGCCACCGGGTCGCTGGCCGAAGCCACATAATTGCCGCGCGACACGAAAATCCAGCCATCGGTACCTTCATAACGGATGCCGTTGGGAAAACCTCCGGTTGTGTACATGGTAATGCCATTGGCATATTCGGCTTTCACCATAAAATCGCCGTGCACATCCCAGAAACCTGACTTTGGAAATTCAGCCACTGCCTCAACAGAAATTGGACCAGTCAATTCGGTATCCATTCCCCAGGCTGCCGAATCGAAGTGGTGCTGCCCCCAGCCGGTAATCATGCCGGCGCCGTATTGCTCTTTGCGGAGCCAACCCGGGCGGCCGTAACCTTTTTGCGGATGAACGCCGATTTCGGTGTAGGGGATATAGGGCGTTGAGCCCAGCCACATGTCGTAGTTCAACTCTTTGGGCACGGGCATTTCAGGCGCTTCCGGACCCGACGGGTCGCCCGGCAACCCAATTTTCACAGTATGGATTTTCCCAATACGCCCGTTACGCACCAGTTCGGCGGCAATGCGGAACTGAGGCGACGAACGTTGCTGGGTGCCAACTTGTAAAATGACTTTCTTTTGCTGGACGATGTCGCTTAGCTGGCGGCCTTCTTCAATCGTGAGCGAAGTGGGTTTTTGCAGGTAGATATCTTTTCCCGCCAGGGCAGCTTCAATGGCCGGTTGCGAATGCCAGTGGTCGGGCGTGCTGATGATTACCGCGTCGATGTCCTTGTTCAGGAGCATTTCGCGGTAGTCGTCGTACATTTTCACATCCATGTATTTTTGGCCCAGCTTTTTCGCATAATAATCTTCAACCAGCTTTTTGCCGTCGGCCAGACGGTTTTTATCCACATCGCAAACGGCAATTACACGGGCTACATCGTGTTGCATGGTGCCCGGCAAATCATGATCGCGGGCAATCCGTCCGCAACCAATCTGGGCGATTTGGATTTTGTTGCTGGGAGCATTTTTCCCAAAAACAGTTGAAGGAACAATAGTCGGTATGATGAACGCGCCGGCAGTTCCGATAGCCGATTTTCTGATAAAATTTCTTCTTTCCATGGTATATAGAGTTTTGAGTTACGAGTTTTGAGTTTCGGGTTGTCCAAAAAAAAACACAAAGAACACAAAGGTTTATGTGGATTGGGGGTTAAATAAGATGAAGGTTCCATTGCTTATTCTTTTGCATACTCTTTAAATTTTTCAGCAATTCCGGCTGTTTCGTGCGAACCGGTGTGAACCAGCACGCGGTATTTCAGTTTGATTTGTTCGCCTTTTTTCAGTGTGGTTTCCCGATCGTTTTCGGGCCAGAACATGGGTGTCGGCGAAAAGAACCCGTAGTCGCGTGTAAACCAGGGCGAGGGAAACCATTTGTTGGACGGATGTTGCAGAATGGCCAAACCTTCCAACTTGTCGCCACGGTTTCCGTAACAATCGATCCAGGCCGACGCTTTCCCGAAGGTGGCTTTTTCACCCTGTTCGCCTTCGGCATTGATCATCGTTCCGCCGTTAATCACCGCCAAATCCGGATCCATGCGCCCGCTAAACAGCGAGTGGTTGGTTTTTTCAATGTGCACGTCCAGCAACATCTCCATCGTGATTTCAAAATCAAGTTGAAATAGTTCGTTGGAAGGAGCTGAAACGGTAATCACCCGGGTGTCTTTAATTGGCGCCGAAGCCCCGGGCCGTTTCCAGATACATTCGTCGGTGATGACAACCCGGTCGCCTCCCGATTCGGTAATTTCGGCATGGAGCGAAACTATCTGACCGCGGTCAATGCCTTCCTGCCAGTAATTGCCGCCGTTCACTTTGTCGCAACCAAAAAACAGCGAACTGTGGTGCGGGTAATTGCTGTTTCGCATAGAGGTGACGCTTGCACCCGAAGGGCCGTTCACCGGGTAAAAGAAGGGGTATTTTTCTTCTTCGGAAAAAATATAGGAGGTGAACAGGTTGTTGTTGATGCTGATATCGATCTTCGATCCGTGTTTCACTGCGCTGATTTTTGACTGTGACTGCGCCGGCAAACTGAAGATAATCAGTACCAGCAAACTGAATAAGTTAATTCGTTTCATTTGCTCTGGTTTCGTTTAGTTTCTATAATTTGTACGACAGGCGGATAGGCAAAGTCTTGCCAATATTGTTCGGCTTGCGCGGCTGACAATTCGCCGTCAAATAGCAATAAACGGTACTTTTGCGAGTAGGTTTTGCCCTTTTCAATCACCCAGTCGTTGTGGCGGATGGGGCAAAACTCGAAGTACATATCTCCTCTTCCGCCGTTGGCGTCGATGGGCCACACGCGCATAGGTTCGGGAAATTCGCGGTTCGAAGGGTGTCCCATAAACAGGATGCCGCTTCGTCCGGAGGTTGATTCTCCTTCAACGACACACCAGCGGGCTTTGGTACCGTCGGCCGTGAGGCGGTCGTGCCCTTCGGAAGTGAGGACAGAACTGTTTTCTTTGGTCCATTTTTCGGTAGCCCGGAAACCGATTCCACCTCCGTAACGGTAGGCATCCAGCAGGATACCCGAATCAAGCGGGCAGTTCAGCAGGCTGGTATAATCAACCAGCCGGGCTTTTTCAGGCAAACTGGCGTTCCAGACGTTCACCTCCAGTATTTCACTGAGGGCGACCTGGTCGGCGCCCTTCGCCCCGAAGTCGATGTGCTGCTGCAAGGCGCTGAAACCACTGAAAACAGGGCCTTCCGTTTCATCCACAAAATTGGCAAAACGAACGGTTCCTTCGCCTTTCATCAGGTTCCAGAAATCGACCTCGCGATTGTCGATGTGCGTTTTGGTCCACGGTCCCCAAATGCCGTAATGATGGTAATGGTCGGGCGCCTGAATGCGCGTCAGCACCTCGCCGCCCGGTGACCACAGCGGATGAATAAAACCGGACCGTTTAAAAAGCGGGTCAACCCCATCGGGTGGAAAAACCTCGTTGAACTGGTAATTCAGGATGGGTTTTTCACCGGAAAAAAATTGCAATCCCCGGTGATCTTTTTTCAGACGGATGGGCGCAACGGAAGAAACAGGTTCAGCGGTTCGCAGGACATAGTCGCGGCTTTCGCCTTTTTTCAGTTCACCATCCAGGATAAACCACAAGCGTTGGGAGGCCGGCTCCAACTGGCTGGCGACAGGGGTTTCCTTTTTGCCATCGGTTCTGAAAAGTTGGAAAGAGGCATTGTTCAGCTCCAGCCCGGCGGATGACAGATCGGCGCTCACCGGGCAGTTGGCACGATTAAAATCGCCGGCAAAAACTTTCAACCGGAGCTGCTGCTGGGCGAAAATTGTAGTTGCTCCCAGTAGGCATAAAAAAGTGATAAAATAATATTTCATTGTCTGTATAATTCGATAGAAGTTAAAAATACCATAAATAATTAGCTGAAGCCAGTATTATTTTTGCAGGTATCGATATCATTTTTACTGAATAACAATCCGATAGAATGATTAAAAGAAACAGAACTCCAACCTTGCAGTTTTATTTTAACCGTCAGGTTGGAGTTGTAGTACAAAAAGGTTGTCAAGAGGTTAGAGATCGTCTTCCTCCGGGATTGAATTCAGAGCTTCCACGTTATTTTCGTAGCCGTCGTAACCATAGTTTTGATTCAAAACGCCTTTGGTATTAGTGCTGATAGCAGCCTGAGGAATAGGCCATAGAACATGATAGGGGCTCATGGTATATTCCTGCCCGTTGTTTGCTTTTACATTTTTGTTGTAGAAATCGGTATGTTCCATTACCCGGTCGTAAAAGAAATTTTTCGTGCCGAAATCAGCTATGGTATATGAACTTCCCCGATATGATTTTCCGGTCTGGGCAAAAAGGAATGCCATTCTTGACAATTCAGTCTTACGTGGTTCTTCCCAGAAAAGCTCGCGGGCGCGTTCATCCAGAATGGTTCCGATATCAAAAACAGATAGATCGGTATACGGAGTACATCCAGCGCGGGTTCTGACGGCATTTACATCAGCCATTGCCAACGCTGTTTCACCTTTCCACCAATAAGCCTCTGCGCGTAACAAGTACGTTTCGGCCAAGCGGAAAACATACCAATCGTATGATCCGCCCTGTGGTTGAGTACGGCGTGGGTCGGGGTTGTAAATTTTGTAATGTGGCCAACCAAACCAGTTTCGGATGGTGTCGGTTGTTGCGATTTGTCCGTTTTCCCGGTAAAGTTGCAGGGTTTTGTTGTAATAATTGCTTTTGCCTTTCAGGTTGGCATGATTGTAAACCAGATCTTCCATATTCATCCAGTTATATCTCTTGTGCCGCAGATCGTTGGGGTCGTCCCAAATCTTTTTGGTGTGGTAAGACGTTCCACGCGCCCGTCCGATGCCCCGGCCAAAAGTTTCAACCAACCTGATTTCCTGGTTGGCAAGGTCCGAAGTGCCGGGACCAAAACCATCGGGAGTGTATAGCATGTTGGAATTGGATACGCCCCAGAAAGGAACCGCTTGACGCATCACCTGCAGGTCGAGTCTTGAATCAACAAGTTCCTCTCTCGACAGCACCATAAAAAGAACTTCTTTATTGGCTGCAATCGGCTTATTCTGCCACCAGTGAAGACGCGAAACGACATCATCGCGTACAATGCCCATGTTCGTCAGGTAAGTGCCGTCTTCTTTGGGGATACTGCCAAACGGTTGGGTCATCAGACTATGAACACCTCCGTCAATTACCGAGGAGGCGGATGCGATGGCTTTATCAAATTCACCCAAGGCCAGGTTTATTTTTGTCAACAAATGGGCTGCTGCGCCTTTGTTTACCCGCCCCCTGTCTACATTATCAGAACACCATTGGACTGCAAATTCCATATCTTTTTGTATTTTTCGCAGGATCACTTCTCTTTTTGTAGAGTAAAAATCAAGTTTAGGTTCCTTGATTTCCCGTCCAATAAACGGAATATCTCCGAATTGCTGTGTCAGACGGTAATAGCGAAATGCCCTGTGGAAATAGGCTGAACCCAAAACAGCATTCCGCTCGGCTTCGTCCTTGTATGTGGCATCATCAATGCGGTTAATTACCACGTTGGCATATTTGATTCCTTTATAACCTTCGTACCAGTACCAACCAATTTTATTGTAGTCGGTGTGGTTTAGTTGTGACGTTGGAGTAATCTGGATGTTCAGGTTTTGGGCT
The DNA here is from genome assembly GCF_059705485.1 of Gaoshiqia sp. US2. Lineage (NCBI taxonomy): Bacteria > Pseudomonadati > Bacteroidota > Bacteroidia > Marinilabiliales > Prolixibacteraceae > Gaoshiqia > Gaoshiqia sp. US2. The sequence goes on from NZ_AP048550.1 coordinate 1,635,164, forward strand.
GGTCCGGGTTTATCTGTCGTGCCCTCCACACAGACTTCTGAAAAAACAAGTTCGGTAATGATGGGCGCTCCGTCACCATACCATTCGTAACGCATGTTTCGTTCACATGCCGTAAGAGCCGCATACATTCCCCTGGCATCAATCAGGGCATTTTCGGGGGCAAAAAAAGACAGCGGTTTCGGATCGAGCCAATCTTCGTTGCAGCCAATTGTTCCGAAGATAAACGAAACAATAAGCAGTAGGCGGTAAGGAAAATGGATATGTTTTGTTTTCATAATTGTCATCTTTGTGTTAATTACAGTGTTAAGTTAACTCCTAAGGTGAAATAGCGTGGATTTGGTCCGCTGTTTTCCGGATCCCAGAATTCCCATTCAGGAGCCCACCAACCTACATTTCGGATGGTCCCGTATACTTTCAGGTTCATTATTTGTAACCTGCTCAGAATTGAAGAAGGCACATTGTATGCAAGAGAAATATTATCAAGACGAATAAATGAGCGGTCTCTCCAAACATCAAATACGGCGCCCCCTTCGGCTGAATAAATACGGGCATAGTCGTTATACGGAGTTTCAGGCGTCCAGAAAGGGAGCTTGTAGGAATTGACTCTTTCGGGGAAACTATCCCGATTTTTTGCTGAATTCATGGTTCCTTTGTGTCCCCAGTAAGAATAGAGCATGAAGGAAGCGTTAAAGTGTTTTAAGAAGTTGAATTCGTGGCGCATGTTCCATCGGAAGCGAGGCTCTTTATAACCCAAAAATTCTTTATCTATGTTGTTAATCACGCCATCGTCATTTACATCTTTTAGCTTGAAGTCACCGGGAAATTGTCCGTATCGTGCAGCCTGGGTTTCTTCGCCCACCTGCCATACGCCGACGATCCGGGGTTGCCAGATTACATCAATGGGTTTGCCAATAAACCAGTTATTGGTGTAATCATCAGCCTTTTTTTGTCCGATTACATTGCCGTCAGTGTTAAGGACGTCAACCATGTCGCCATATAAACTGACAATTTCATTTCTGTTAAGCGTGAAATTGACGTTGGCATTCCAGCTAAAGTTCTGGCGTTTTATAATTCGGGAATTTAAAACAATTTCGACCCCGTGATTCTTTACTTTTCCCAGGTTTGTTGCAACAGAACTAAATCCCAAGATGTCGGGCAGAGCGCGGTCAACCAATACATCTTTGGTCTGAGCAATATAATATTCAAATGAGCCGTCAAATATTCCATCCAAAATAGAGTAATCCAGACCGAAGTTCAATGATTCGGTTTGTTCCCATTTCAAGTTGGGATTAGCCATTCGATTGACATATAATTGTGTGCCCTCGTAAACTGTCCCCGAACCGGTTTGATAAGGATATTTCCCGGTAGTCATGTCCGATAATCCGTCGTAACGGCCAATAGCCCGGTTACCGTTGCTTCCCCATGACAAACGAAGTTTTCCGTAAGTAAGAAATTTATTCGTAAACATTCCTTCATCAGTAAATACCCACCCCAGCGCCGCTGAAGGGAAGTAGCCATACGGATGGTTTTCTCCAAATGCCGAGAAACCGTCCCGGCGCATGGTGAGGGTTAGCATATATCGGTCTTTTAATGAATAGAATAATCGTCCCATCAGTGCATTGCCTGTTTCGTATTCATCGTTGCTGGTTATTTGAAATGAGGTGCCAGCTCCCGCCTGCATACGGTGGAACCCAAGAGCATCAGTTGGTTGAAAATCCTGGGCCGACATATAATTTTCCCAGCTTTGCAGCTTTTCTGCATTAATCAGCAAGGTAACATCGAATTTATGAACACTGTTAAAAGTTCGGTTCCATTTGATCAGGTTGTCTATTTGCCAGCTGTAAACTTTATTTTGAAGGCGTTTGGCCTGCCCTCCAAATTTTCCCCATTCTTCGTGGAGGGCCGACTGGTGATTCATGAATTCATACCACTCAAAGCGCGGAGCAAAATTCATTTGATAGGAAATATTGAACGGCAGCTTAATCTGAGCATAGAGCGTGCTGATCAACGTGTTGTAGACACGACGTCGTTCCTGGAATTGCATGTCGTATAACGGGTGTTTGGCACCCCGTCCAAGATCATCGACAGGACTGATTCGCAGCGTGACACCATCGTCCATGTAAATAGCGCCCCAGGGAGAATTATTGATTATTTTTCCCCAGTCTGCCTGGATGGTCGGATCCGGATTGGATCCATCGCTGTTCCGGCGGTTCATTTTACTTTCATCACGGTTTGAAAATTGGGTGTTTATTCCTACCGACAGCCAATCGGTTACTTTCGCATCCAGATTAATTCGGCTGCGGATCGTTTGATAACCATCGCCCACAATAACTCCTTCATTATTATTATACCCCATCGAAACATAGTAAGTAATGTCTTCTTTTTGTCCCGAAAGAGAAATATTATGATCCTGACGTAAGCCGTTTTGGAAAACCATATCCGTCCAATCGACTGAATTACCGGCTTTATAATTGGCAATTTCAACCGGAAGTAATCCTATCCGGGCAAGCCAGATGTCTGTCAAATCACCTGAAGCTCCATCACGCCACATTTCCTCGGTGATACCACCCTGAAGTTTTGTAGGATCTTCGAACTTGTATAACTTATCTCTCACATTGGCGTTACTGGAATACATATTCAATGATTTCATCACCTGAGTTCGCCATTCCAAAAATTCATGTGGTTTGTAAACTTCCTGCATGGTGGCCATCGTGGCCAGACCAAGACTGGAGTTAATATTGATCACCGGTTTTCCTTTTTTACCCTTTTTCGTGGTAATGAGAATAACGCCATTTGCTGAACGCGCCCCATAAACAGCTGCTGAAGAGGCATCTTTTAAAACGTCAATCGATTCAATGTCATTTGGGTTTATATCTTCAACGCCTCCTTGGTAAATAACGCCGTCCAGAACAATTAGCGGGCTCGACCCTGCCTTTAATGTATTGTCGCCTCTGATCTCGAAACTGCCACCTCCTTTAGCGTTGGTTTCAAAGCCAACCTGAAGTCCTGCAATATTTCCACGTAATAGATCCTGAACGGATTGTGGTTTTTCGTTTGCTAATTGCTCCGCTTTTACTGAAGAAACAGAACCAGTGAGATCACTTTTTTTCATCGTTCCGTAACCAATGGCGACAACTTCTTCGAGGCCAATCAGATCCGGTTCCAGAGTAACATTCACCACAGTCCGATTGGCAATCGATTCTTCGACGGTTTTCATCCCGATAAAGGAGAATACCAGGTATTCGGCGCCGACAGGCGCATCCAACTGAAATTTCCCGTCCAGATCGGTAATCGTTCCTTGCGTTGTATTTTTTACCACAACAGTAACTCCTAACAGTGGCTGCCCGTTGCTCTCAATGACTCTGCCACTGATTTTCCGTTGTTGACTGGTCGAGAAAAAATCATTAGCGTTGTCCACGGTTAAAATAATCTGACGATCGCTGATCACATAACGGATAGCGGTTCCTTCAAGAACGGCATCGAGAACCTGTTCAATATTTTTATCTTTTACCAAAACACTCACCTTTCGGCTCATGTCAATCAAATTCTGGTTGAACAGAAAATAGAACTCCGATTGATTTTCAATCTCGTCAAGCACTTTACCCAGGCTGGTGTTTGACATGGACAGATTCAGTTTCGTTTGCTGGGAATACAGGTCGGTCGCAAAAATCTGAGAAACACAGACCAATAGCAGAAATAAAGTCAGACGCATAATTCGTAACTTTTTTTTAAGACTATGGAGCATAGTCTTGCATGTTGAGTTTTTTTTCATAAATTCAAATGTTTAACTGGTTAGACATCAGATTAAATGTTAATTATGACGGGACAGCGGTACCAGCGCTGCCCCGTTTTTTTAATTTCTGTAGCTGATAATTACTTTTTGTTTTTCATAGATTCCGTTAATAGTTTTAGGTTCAACAATTTGATAGCTTATCGGAACAGACATCGACAAGAGGGCAAGGACTCGTTCCAGCGATTCATTTTTAAAGGTAGCCCGGAAGGGGATGATCTCCAGGGCACGGTCCTGAAGGATGATGTCGGTGTTGTACCAAAGGCCCAGGCGGGCGGCTACTTCAAACAAGGGCGTGTTGCGGAACACGAGAAGACCGTCTTTCCACGAGGTGAAAAAATTGGTGTCGCCCGAATAAATAACCGACGAGTTTCTCACTTTGTCCATAACCAGGCGTTGGTTGGGAACCAGAGTCTCATCGATCCTGAATTTTTCCCAGCTAACCTGCACAGAGCCTTCCTCGAGCGATACTTCAACTTTGGGCCAAAAGGGGTAGGCTAACACGTTGAACTGGGTTCCCAGGGCCTCCACTTCAATTCCGTCGGCATGAACGACAAAAGGAGCGTTCGGATCTTTTTTGACATCAAACCAAGCCTCGCCCGATAATTCAATGTGCCTGTTGTTGGCGAATTGAACGGGGTATTTGATGCGCGAATAGCTATTTAGCCAGCCGGTGGTGCCGTCGGGTAAATTGAATTTTGTGCGTGTACCCGGAGGACAATAGATCTCGGCATACACATCCTGACCAGATGTCAATCCTTTCCATTGAATAAAAAAATAAGCTGAAGCAAGGAACAGGGGGAGGAGTAAAATTGCAGCCGCGCGGTTGAACGATCTCGCGAACCGGTTTACAAACCTTCTTTTTTCCTGCTGTTTCTTTAACAGGATCTCTTCCCTGATACGAAGCTGTAGTTTTTTACAGGCCTCGTCCGATAAGGAATCTCGATCGTCAGCATGCCAGCTTTCCTTCAGCATTCCGTTCAGATTTTTAAATTCTTCCCCGCTTTCAAATAGCCGTAAAACTTCCAGATAGTCGGCTTTTGAATAGCGGTTATCCAGGAAATTTCTGAATGCCTGATGAGAGTTCTTTGTCATGTTTTTCGTACTACTTTCTGTAAGCAGTATCAAAAAAATGACTTAGCCCCCTATTCAATGGTTGAATTTTTTTACAAGACCGGGATTTTTATGAAAATTTGAGCGTTATATTCCTGATGGTAAATAAGATCAGGTTTTTGATATTTTTGTTGTAAAAGGCATCCCGCAATGATTTAATTGCAGCTGTGATTTGATTTTCGACAGTTTTTGGCGATAAATTCAGATAATTGGCCACTTCGTTCACGGTAAGCCCTTCTTTTTTGTGAAGTAGAAAAATCTCTTTTCTTTTTTCAGGAAGCTTTTCGATTTGCTGGTCGAGAATCTGAAGATACCGGGAGAAATCTTTTTGATCTTCCTGTGATTGCTCGTGTAACACATCGTAAAACTCAACTTTAAACTTGTCCTCTTTTGCTTTATTCAGGAACGATTTCCGGATGTCGTTTAACGCGATTGTAAACAGATAAGCATTAAATTTTTGTTGCGGATCGATACGTTTTCGTTTCTCCCAGACTTTCAAAAACACGAGTTGGACAATTTCTTCGGCTTCGGGCTGTGATTTTAAAATTTTGTAAGAGAAGCGAAACAACTCTTTTGAATATTTTTCAAATAAATAATCAAAAGCATAAATTTCTCCTTCCCGCAACGATTGCAGAATTTCTTCCTCCTGAATATTGATTTCTTTTATGCTCACTTTAACCAAACAAACGATCGAAGAAATTTAGAGACTTTAATTGAGATGGTAAATATAATAGAAAACATAAATAAGCAAATAATATCCTGTTTATAAACATGGCTGTCAATAATATCTTTACCGATGTCTGTATTATTTTTGCTTTCACAAAATCAATGGTCCATGAAAATCATGCACGAGCAACTGGCCTTTGTCGGGCCGGGTTCCATTAAGGTGAAGTGGGACGATTTTCCGCATTTTACTTTTCCCTGGCATTTTCATGCCGAATACGAACTGGTGTATGTCATCAAAAGCTTTGGAAAAAGGTTTGTAGCCGATCATGTTGAAGATTTCGGGGAGGGCGACCTGGTGTTGCTTGCCCCCAATTTACCACATTTCTGGAAAAATGATGAACTGTTTTTTACCGGTGATCCGAACTACCGGGTGAACGCCATCGTGATTCATTTCCCGGTTGATTTTTTTAAGCATCAGATCGATGCCTATGCCGAATTTTATTCGATCCGTGAGTTGCTGAAACGGGCATCGCGTGGAATCAGTTTTGGCGAAACCGTGAGCAGGACGCTGGATGCCGACCTGAAAAAGATGCTTAAACTCAAGGGTCTCGACCTGATTCTGCATTTTATGAAAGTTTTGGGAAAGCTGTCGGGCGCCGCTCAGTATAAGCAACTGGCCAGCGAGAGCTACAAACCCGATTTACAGGATTGGTCGGGTAGCCGGCTGGATAAAGTGATGCACCTGATTAATTCGGAATACCTGCAACCCGTTCGCCTGGATGAGATCGCCGGTAAGATTGGCATGAACGTCAGCGCTTTTTGCCGCTACTTTAAAGAAAAAACAGGTAAGTCGTTTGTCGGATTTGTGAATGAAATGCGTATCGGGTACGCATGCCGGCTGTTGCTCGAAGGGCATCAGACCATCTCCTGGATTTGCTTTGAAAGCGGCTTTAACAACCTTTCCAATTTTAATCGTTGTTTCAAAAAGAAAACCGGTTATACGCCGGTCAGTTACCGGAACCAGTTTCATAAAGCCAATCAAACTCAGCCGCTGGTCTAACCCACGGCAGCTTAAACGCAAGGAGACTTGAGCCGACAGAACTTGCCTGCGACACATAATTTCCGTCATTCTAAATAACTCAGGCAGAGAACAAACAGCAAATGTGAATGTTATTGTTTTTGCACAGGTAATATTTGCCTGCTGAAACAGATATTGAAGAATGGAAGAATTAATTTTAAATGACAGGCTCAATGTGAAGAGCCAATCTCACCGGGTGGAGCCAATCCAGCAGTTTTTAGAGAAACTGAAACTCAAGATGAGACAAGTTTATCACCTTCGCGGCGATGTTAATCAATATGCCCAGCAACGCGGGCTTCCGCCTTTTGTTTTACGCGAAATCATGGAAAGCAATCCGCTTTCTATTGGTATTCCCGAAGAATTTGGCGGCCGTGGCGCGTTGATTCACGAAAACCTGGCTTTACTGGAAGCGGCTTCCTACGAATCGCTGGCCCTGTCGCTGACTTTCGGCATTAACTCGGCCTTGTTTTTACAGCCTGTTGCCAAGTATGCCCGTCACGAGGTGAAAGCGCCTATTTTTAAGCGTTTCCTGGAAGATAAAAACATGGGTGGTTTGATGATTACCGAGCCCGATTACGGCAGTGATGCGTTAAATATGCAGACATCGTACACCGAAGAAAAATATTACTACCAACTGCAAGGAAAAAAACACTGGGCCGGTTTAACCGGTTGGGCCGAATACTGGTTGCTGACCGCGCGTCAACAGACGCAGAACGGCGATCTTCAGCGCGATATCGACTTTTTTATTTGCGATGTCACCCAGCCGGAACAGGGAATTAAGGTGGAAGAGTTTTACGATAACCTCGGTCTTTACCAGATTCCCTACGGCCGTAACCACATCGATGTAAAAATTCCGAAAATGCACAAGCTGCAACCCGAATCAACAGGCGTAAAAATGATGCTGGATTTGCTTCATCGCAGCCGGATGCAGTTTCCGGGTATGGGAATGGGCTTTATTCATCGGATGCTGGATGAAGGATTAAATCATTGTAAACAACGTTTGGTGGGAGGAAAGAGCTTGTTCAGCTACGACCAGGTACAGGAACGTTTGTCCAAGTTGCAGGCATCCTTTACGGTTTGTTCGGCCATGTGTGCCAACAGCGCGAAAAAGGCCGGGCTGGATAATGACCTGACCGGAATAGGTATCGAAGCCAACGCTGTAAAATCGGTTGTTACCGACCTGATGCAGCAAACAGCCCAATCGCTCACCCAGTTGATTGGCGCCAAGGCCTACCGCTTGAGCCATGTAGCCGGTCGCGGGATTACCGACAGCCGTCCGTTCCAGATCTTTGAAGGATCGAATGACATTTTGTATGCTCAGATTTCGGAAGGGATTGTGAAACAGATGAAGCGGCTAAAAGAAAATAACCTGTTCCAGTTTCTGAAAGCGAACCCGCTCACCAACCGTTCGGCCGATGAACTAAAAGGGCTGTTTAATTTCAACCTGAACATGCAACTACCCCAAAGGAAACTGGTAGAATTGGGGCAGGTGATTGGTCGTGTAATTTCAATGGATATGGTCCATAAATTGGCCGATGAAGGTTTCCGACGCGATTTGATTGACGGCGGGATCCATATGCTACAGCAGGAAATACAACAGTTGATGAGTAATTTTTCGTTCACGAACGATGATAAAATAGTTGAAGATTACCAGGAAAACAGTTCGTGGCTGCAACTGGCGCTGGCGAAGGCAAAATAACACCTGTTTGTTGGTTTTTCCCGTTCCCATGCAAAATGAACATCATATTACGCTGACTGTCTTTCTGTTCGAAGATCTTTCTCCGCAAAGGGAACTGAGCGTGTTCTGCCGCGCTTTCAGCGATGACCTGATTACCGAACTTTCCCGTTTCAGGCAATTCCGGGTGATCAAATTTTTGCAGGCTGCCTGGGACGGCGATCCCGGCAGATTACCTGAAACATTAAAAGGCGGTTATTTTGTTCAGGGCAGCTTCCGGGGCGAAAATGAAACGGCGCTCGTACATGTGCAGCTTTATGACAGCGACAGCGGCTACTTGGTATGGGGTGACCGGTTAGAGGGCAAACTGACCGGACTCAGCCAAATGCAGGACAAACTGCTAAGAAGAGTGGTTGCCGTCCTGCAACAACAAATTGACCTGGACCTGCTTTCGAAGATCCGGCAACGGCCTAAAGTGGCATTCAGTGCTTATGAACATTGCCTGTACGGGATGGAAGAGCTAAAAAAGGCAACGGTGGAAGCAGACTTGAAAGCCCGCGAACATTTTGAAAAAGCCTTGCAAATCCAACCCGATTATGCGTTGGCATGTACCGGGATGTCTTTATCCTATTTTAACGAATGGACCTGCCAGCTTTGGGACCGGTGGGAGGTGAGTAAAACGGGCGCTTACGAGTGGGCGCAAAAAGCCATTGAACTGGACGAACAGAATCATATCATTGCGATGGTGCTGGGCCGGATTTTTTTGTATGAAGGTTCCTACAGTACTGCCGAGTATTATTTCAGAAGGTCATTGATGCTCAATCCCAACGATCCCGATACGCTTTTCGCCATATCGCTTTATTTTGTACACTTGGGATTGAGCAGGGAGGCCCTGGAATTATATGAAAAGGGTCTGCAATTGCACCCCCTGTATGCCGGCAACCATTTCAGGCTCGGGGGAGTCATGTATTTCGAATTGGGCGAGTACGAAAAGGCTGCTTTGTTTATCGAACAACACGCCATCGGAAAGCCGGGAATCGCCGATAAAGATGCTTATTGCGCGGCAGTTTATTATCACCTGAAGCAGTATGATAAAATGCAGCTATACTGGAATGCTTTTTTGGATACTTACAAAAGACTGATTAGCAAAGGCAGGGAATTTGACCAGCAGGAAGCAATTGACTGGATTTTGAAGCTGAACCCGCACCGGCACAAAACCCATCTCGAAGAATTTTTACAATTTATCAGCAACGGAAGCTTCAAAGAATATCCAGTCCAGAAATCTATGCCAAAAAAAGAAGCATTGGAATGTTATTTCCTTAAAAATTCAACAGCTTGGAAATTTACTTTTGAGGGATATACGGTGCAAACACCGGAAGTGAAAGGGTATTATGATCTTCAAAAGATGCTCACGCAACCCCGTCAGTTATTTCATTGTGCCGAACTAATGGGGAACATTTTGGACGATTCGGGCGAAAAGCTGATCGATGAAAAAGCCCGCCAACAATACCAGAAGAAAATTCTCGAACTTCAAAATGACATTGAAGAAGCCGAACAATACAGCGATTTCGCCCAACTGGAAAAACTTCAGGAAGAATACGACCGGCTGATCGACCATTTGTCAGGCTCGCTAAACCTGAAAGGCAAGGCCCGAAAAACAGGCGGCGCGGTCGAAAAGGCAAGGGCGGCAGTCACCTGGCGCATACGTAATGCCATTGCCCGTATCGAACAACATCATCCGACGCTGGGTGCACATCTTTCCAATGCCGTAAAAACCGGCACGCTTTGCTCTTATAAACCCGACCGCGAAATTCAGTGGATCACTTCGTAAGGCGGCATTCCCTTACATTGTAAGTTATAAACTTACGCTTTTGAGGGTGTAATCAATTTAAAAAATGAAACACCATGAAAAAGAGTATTTTTATGCTTACAGTTTTAACAAGTATTTTCGTTGCCTCTTGTATTAAAGAGACACACAACAACCCCCGCCCAGGATATTGGCCAACGAGGTCATTTTGAAATGGAACGAGGTAGCCTATCAAGCTTATGGCGGGGAAACTTATCTGAATTCGGTGATGGCTTCAAGGATTAATGCCATGACACACCTCGCCATGCACGATGCTTTAAATGCCGTCGATCCCGTGTATTCATCTTACGCCTTCACAGGCCGCGATGCCGATGCCAACCCCATCGTTGCGGCGGCCTGCGCTGCTCACACGGTGTTGGTGCACGAAATTCCTGACGGGAAGCAATTTCTGGATTCTGTATTACAGCAAACATTGACAACGGTCGCCGATGGCGAGGCGAAAGACCGGGGTATCCTGTTGGGGAAAGGAGTGGGCCAGGCAATCATTGAGTCCCGCGAAAACGATGGTTCCGCCGGAAATCCTTTCGCTCCGGTGCCCCCGTCAACGATTCCAGGCGCTTATCAGGTGGTACCTCCTTTCGATTTTGTGTTTGCCCCTTTTTGGACAGATGTAAAACTTTTCGGACTGCAAAGCAAAGACCAGTTTCGTTCAGCCATGCACCCTTCACTCGACAGTAATGAATACGCGGAAGCTTTCAATGAAGTAAAAGAAGCCGGTAAAGCAACCAGCGACACCCGAACCGCTGACCAAACGGCCACAGCCCACTTCTGGTACGAGTTTTCTGAAGCCGGCTGGAACCGGGTTGCACGCATTACCGCAAAAAACAAAAAATTAAGCTTATGGGAAACGGCCAGATTGTTTGCATTGCTGGATATGGCGATGGCCGATGCCTACATCGCCGGATGGGACTCCAAGTTCCATTACAATTTGTGGCGCCCCTATACGGCTATCCGCAACGCTGGGACCGATGCCAACGAACAAACCGCTGAAGACCCGCTTTGGGAACCGCTCATGCCGACCCCTCCAGTTCAGGATTATCCATCGACCCACAGCGCCCTGGGAAATGCAGCGGCGACTGTACTGGGAAGCATTTTGGGCGACCAAACTCCTTTTAGCATGAGTTCGCCGACAGAGCTGCCCGGAAGTAACCCGAGAAGTTTTACCGGTTTTAAGCAGGCGGCCAACGAAAACGTCAATTCACGGGTAATGGCCGGCATTCACTTCCGTTTTGCCTGTGACGCGGGACAGGAAATGGGCGACAAAGTTGCCAGGTGGATGATAGACCATCATCTTAAACCTTTGAAGTAATAGCACACGATAACCAATTTTTGATTTCCATTTTAAAAAGCTCCGGTCGCGATGGTAGACGGAGCTTTTTTGTTGTGCGCTGTGCCTGACAAATAAATGTCGGTGGAAGTCTGTTGCAGGGTAGGTAGTTGCCAGCCATTATACTATTTTTGTTTGCAGGTGCAACTCAAATTTTGTTTATGGGCCAACGGCAACATCATTTTGGGAGATCGGTGATCTTTAACCTGCTGGAAAGGCAAACCTGGTACGAGCCGGCGCGGCGGGCTTTCTGGAGCAATCCCGACCTGTTGATGGCGGCAAAAGCAACTATCGTTATGGCCTTCCTGTCCATTCCGTTTGTGCTGGCCGGTTTGCCCTTATTTGCGGTTACGCTGGCGTTGGGGGCCTTAGCCGGTGCGCTCTCCGAAACCGACGATCATCCCCGTGGGCGGGTCAAATCGCTGGGATTAAAAGTGATTAGTTTCGGAATATCAAGTCTGTCGGTTGAATTGCTCCGTCCGTACCCGGTTTTGCTGGGATTGGGTATAGCGGTCTCAACCATTGTTTTCCTCTTGCTTGGCGGGCTGAGCGAACGCTACCGGGGTGTAACCTTTGGAGCTTTGTTGGTGGGTATTTACACCATGTTGGGAGCAGATATCAGTCCGGCCTGGTATTGGCAGCCGGTATTGCTTACAGCAGGGGCTCTGGTTTACGGTATTTTCTCGTTGGCTTTACTGTATTACCGTCCCTGGCGGCTGCTCGAAGAACAACTGGCGCGTGGTTTTTTTGCCTTATCGGCCTACCTGAATGAAAAGGCCAGTCTTTTTCCCAGTAACGAAAAACTGCAGGGAGAAGTGCGTAACCGGCTTGCTTTGCTGAATGTTCAGTTGGTAACGGCGCTTGATCGTTGTAAAGAAGTATTGAACAGTTACGGGGATGCCGTGAAAGATGATGCGCAACTAAAGCCTTACCTGGAACACTTCATGTTGTTGCAAAGCCTGCACGAACGGGCGACCTCCAGCCACGAACGGTACGATCACCTGAGCAGCGATCCGGGAAACCGCGAAATCATGGAGGGGATCGGGCAATTGTTGCACCAGCTTGCCCGCGCAAGCCGGAATTTTGCATACAGCCTCCTGGTCCGTGTTCCCTATTATCATTCGGCGGCGCTCGACTGGACCGTAAAAGCGCTGAACGATCAACTCGAAAAATACAATCCGGATCCGGGGCATCCCTTGATCTTACTGGTGAGGAACCTGTCGCGGTCGAACAGTTTGCTCCGGAATCTGAATGACGATCACCGGCCAGGCCTGATACCACGGTTGGAAAAAGACAGCCGCAGTCTGAAACAACGGCTGAAAGATCAGCTCCGTTTCAGCCATCCGCGCATGAGGCACGCGATCCGGTTAAGTGTTTGCCTGCTCGCTGGATTTTGCATTTCCGAAGGTTTTTCGCTTGACAAAGGAGAATGGATTATCCTGACCAGTTTGTTCGTATGCCAGCCCAGTTACAGCGAAACCCGCCGGAAGTTGTTTCAACGTGTTTTGGGCACATTGAGCGGCGTCTTAAGCGGGGTGCTTATCGTTCAGTTACTGCCAACCGAAGCCGGGCAGTTGCTGCTGATGTTATTGGCCGCATTTGCCTTCTTTGTCTGGCTGCGCCGGAACTATGCCGTTTCGGTTGTTTTCATCACCATTTTTGTGTTATGTGCCTTTAACCTGATTTCGGACCAGGGGGTTGCCTTCATGTTTCCCCGCTTGTTCGACACGCTGATCGGCTCCGCTTTAGCCATTTTAACCGTTCGTTTGCTGTGGCCCGACTGGCAACACAAACGCCTGCCCGGGCTGCTGGCCGAAGCGTTGGCCTGCAATGCCGCTTATTTTCAGGCTATCCTGAACGAGTACCGTCAGGTTAGTACTGATGATCTCGAATACCGGATTGCCCGGCGACAGGCTCACCGGGCCGATAATGCCCTGGCGCTGGCCTGGCAGGACATGCAGGTGGAACCCCGGAAACGCAGGCAGTTCAGGGAACAAGCGTTTACCCTGACTTACCTGAACCACGCGTTGCTTTCCTACTTGTCAGCCCTTGGCGCTCACCGCGAGCCGGTAGCAAACACGAAGCCTGAAATGCTTGATCTGGCCTCGCAAATCTTAGCTGTTTTGCTGGAAACCAACCGCCTAAAACCGGGAAATACCGAAGAAAAAAACCTCAGGCTGAACGACGCCATTGCCCGGCTGAGAAGCCTGATGGCTGAACCCGATCAGCTTGTTGGCCGCCAGCAATTTACCTTGTTGTACCATATTGCAGAGGTAGCCCTGAAAATAATTGACCGGTCAAAAATTTTCGAACCGGAACGGGCATAGTCCTGCAATTAAAAAGGATCTTGCCGGATTTTTTGATTCCGATGATTGATTTCACTGGTCATTCTGAAAGGAAAACCTTATTTTTACTTTCACTGAAAAACAATAAACAGAAATACATGAACTACATTGAAGCTTACATCGAAGAACATAAAGATCGTTTTCTGGATGAACTTTTTGGTTTGATCCGCATCCCTTCCATTAGTTCCATATCGGCCCATAAACCGGATATGTACCGGGCTGCCGAGTATTGGAAAGACTTACTGCTGAAAGCGGGAGCCGACAAAGCCGAAATCTTTGAGACCGAGGGAAATCCGGTTACTTATGCCGAAAAGCTGATTGATCCGTCGAAACCAACGGTACTCATCTACAGTCACATGGATGTGATGCCGGTTGAACCGCTGGAGCTGTGGAAATCGGCTCCTTTTGAACCGGAAATCCGCGAGGGGAAAATCTGGGCACGCGGAGCCGACGACGATAAAGGGCAGGGGATGATGCATGCCAAAGCGTTTGAACTGATGGTCAGAACCAACACGCTTCCCTGTAATGTGAAATTTATGATTGAAGGAGAAGAAGAAGTTGGTTCGCCAAACCTGGGGAAATGGTGTGAACAGCACAAGGAGATGTTGAAAGCCGATATCATTCTGGTATCGGATACCACGATGATCCGGCCCGATCTGCCGACGATTACCACGGGGTTGCGCGGGTTGGCATACTGGCAGGTTGAGGTGACCGGCCCGAACCGCGACCTGCACTCCGGTTTGTTTGGCGGCGCGGTGGCCAACCCGATCAATGTGTTGTCGAAAATGATTGCCGGGATGATTGACGAAAACGGGCGGATAACGATTCCGGGTTTTTACGACGATGTGCTCGAAACCTCGGCCGAAGAACGCGCTTTACTGGCCGAATCGCCTTTTCATGAAGAAACATACAAAAAAGCTATTGATGTGGCCGAGCTAGCCGGCGAGGCCGGGTTCTCCGTCCCCGAGCGGACCGGGATTCGTCCTTCGTTTGATGTTTGCGGGATTTGGGGAGGTTATACCGGCGAGGGCGCCAAAACCGTATTGCCATCGAAAGCGTTTGCAAAGATCAGTTGCCGGCTTGTTCCAAATCAAAACCATGAGAAAATTGCCATCCTGTTTCAGGAACACTTTGAACGTATCGCCCCTAAAACGGTAAAAGTAGAGGTAAAATCGCTGCACGGCGGGCAGGCTTACGTTTGCCCGATCGACCTGCCGGCTTACCGGGCAGCCGAAAAAGCTTATATTGATGTGTTTGGCCGTCGGCCGGTGCCTTTCCGCAGCGGCGGCTCCATCCCGATTATTTCAACCTTTGAGCAAATTCTGGGTATCAAATCCATCCTGATGGGCTTTGGCCTGGAGTCGGATGCCATCCATTCACCCAACGAAAACTTTCCTCTCGAGCAGTTTTATAAAGGTATCCGGACCATTCCGTTGTTTTATAAATATTTTTCGGAGACGGCGTTGTAACCGGGATCACGGTAAATTTGGTTGAACTCGACAGGTAACGGGAGGAATTTACATAAAATAAAATTCCTCCCGTTTCGTTATTTTAGGGTAAAAACTCAAATTTATTCATTATGAAAATTAAAGTGAAGCTATTGTACCCCGTCTTGTTAGGTGTTTTGATCTTTTTTTCATGTAACAAGGAAGATAGCAGCAAAGCTCCCGTAATTCCGCCATTTGAAACGATGGTGATCGATTTTGGCGAGATGACGGCGAGTTCCGCCAAATCGGCGACAGTTGAAGGACAAACCGAAATACTGACTAAAACAAATTGGGCTTATTCGGCTATTTCTGTCGGATTTTGGAATGTCATGATTGGTACCACCCTTGCCGTTCCGGTCGCATCGTTCCACGCGGCCTTTAATAAAATGCCGGTTCAGCTTGACGATCATACCTGGCAATGGTCTTATTCGGTTGACGGTTTTACCAGTCAGTATACTGCCCGCTTGGTTGGCGAAATTCAGACAAACCGGATTAAATGGGAGATGTATGTTTCAAAAACAGGAGTAAACCCGTTTGACGAGTTTCTGTGGTTTGAGGGAACTTCCAATACGGATGGGAAAAGTGGTCAGTGGATCCTTTATCTCAGCCCCGAATTTCAGGAAGAAGTCATTCAAATTGATTGGAAGAAAGAAGGAAACGATGTTGAAGAAGTGAAGTATACCTATGTTCGCGAACTCAATAACGACAGGATGCCGGATGATTATAAAGGCAGTTACCTGATTTACGGTTTACAGGACCAGGTTTTTGATGCTTTTGTCTCCATTCATGTTTATCAGAGTCAGTCCGACAATTTTACCGATTCATTTATAGAATGGAGCCATTCAGATTTCTCCGGTCGTGTAAAAGCCCTGGCTTATTTTGGCGATAATGATTGGCACTGCTGGGATTCGAACGGCAACGATCTGATTTGCGAAGAATAATTGCCGTTGAAAACATGTTGGGCCGACGAAAGTGAAGAACTTAAACACAAAGGCACAAAGTATTCAGATAAATTTCTTTGCGCCTTTGTGTTTGATTTGGTTTTCAAAACTTACCGAATTTAAAAGTCAGGCCAACAGTTAAGCCTTTCAGGATATCCGGGTCAGTCATGTCCAGGTCGAGGCCTGATGATGTAAAGTTTCTTCATATCGATCGGGAATTTGTTGTTGAGGTTGCGCGAGCGCCTGGTTTTGATCGTTAGTCGGGTGCCTTCGATGTTTGTTTCGATGTAGGGCAACAGGTTCGATTCGGCTGTGACTTCAATAGAGGGTTCATCTCCCGGCAATACATGTACCAGGAATGAGCCGGATGAACTGACCTGGTCAAAGTAAACCGCATCGCGCTCTTCCGTTTGCAAACGACCGTTCCCTTCTATCCCAAAATCATCGAAACACGAGGTTAATCCGGCAACCAGTGCCATTAAAAGCGCCATTAAGGTAAGTTTCATTGTTTTCATGCGTTTTCTGTTTTTGTTTTCTGAACATGGGGTGTCGTTGTTTTTGTTTTCAATTTCAATAAGACACACTTTTTGGGGTATGGTTGCGTGCAGATGAACAAATTGTGGCGCTGAAAGAAACGTCACAGTGTTTTCAACCGGATATTTCCGCCGGTGGCGTTTAGCTTAAGTTTTTCTTTTCCCTCTGTTTTCTTTACAAAATACCCGTGCAGCAGGATTGTTTGCTCTTTCTGGTTTATTTCGTCTTTGTCCGACACGGTAAATGATTCGTCGAGGTTTAGGCTCGATTTGGTTTGGGTGATTTCGAAATTGAACTTCGATTCGGGTGAAAAGTACAGGCTGATGTCGGTTGAGCGGCAGTCGACATACAAATCGCTGAAATCGGCCCCGATCTTTTCAATATCCAAATCACCGTAATTCAGGCGCATGGAGGCCCGGCCGGTCAGGTTTTCAATTCTGAAATTGGAGAAATTTGCCTCGGCATCGATCCTGCCGGTTTGTTTGATTCTGAATTTATCGCGCCGCGAATCAACGCGGAGGCTTTTATTCTCAATGAGCTCAATTGCCGATGATTTGCTTGTAATGGTCAACTGGCCCGATTCCTTGATATACACGTCGCTGTAATTCGCGTTGATCTTTCCCTGAGGAAGACTGTTGACCGACGCGCCGGCAAAGTTCAGGGTAATGGTTGTTTTGTTGGTCAGGTTGTGTGCTTTTAACTTACCGTTGCTCAGGTCGATGGTGGTTTCTCCTTTATAATCGTCCAAATAAATATCGCCGAATTTATTTTCAACTTTTAACGGGTTGCCTGCCGGCAGCCAGATTTTGTAGTTTATTTCGATGCTGCCATTATTTTGGAGCAGCGATTCTTTGAATCGCTGGAACTCGCTTTCGAGCTGCGTGCGGTTTTTGTCGGGCAGTGTGCGGATAATCAGGTAATGGGCGGTGTTGGTAAAATCGAAATCAATGTTGTCGAGCGATTTTTCGAGTTTCATGGCCTTTTTCATGTCCACCAGCATTTTCACTTCCACAACCACCGAATCTTTCGTCCAGGTATTGAGTTCGATCTTCCCGTACTTATTCGAAATCTCGATGGTGGTTTCGGGGGTTACCTTAAACGACCGTTTAAATTGGCGGGTTTCGGTAAATTGGGCCGTGGCCGTGTTTAGTCCGGCAAAACCAAACAGCAAGCATACAATCAGTTGGCGAAACTTATTTTTCATGATCATCACCTTTAGCAGTTAATTTGTTCCAGGACTTCGTCTACCAGCTTCAAACGGAAGCGGTTGTTCTCGATCATGGCTTCAATCACTTCTTTATTCGAAATGTTTTCTTTCAGGTCCTTCTTCAGTTCGTTGTACATGTGTTCCAGTTCCTGTAAGTCGTCTTCCACTTCCTCCTGTAATTCAGGATTTAGCCGGTAGCATTTACGGATTTCTTCCAGTTTCCCGTGAATTTGCTGGGCATAGTAGGCTTCGGCTTCCAGCAGTTCGCGCATTCCGGAATTGGCCTCGGCGCCCGGCCTGAGCCCGGCCCGGTTGAATAGCAGCGAGTGTACTACGATACCTGATCCGAGCAGGGCGACCGCCAGCACGGCGGCAATGCTCATCCAGCGGCGCGGCAGGCGTTTTTTGGCCTGCCCGGGCAACCGGCGGTTCAGCTTCTCCCAGATTTCGGGCGGCGGCGTATGAATATCGAACTCATCCCGGTGCCCCCTAACAAAATCTTCTAACCGATCATTCTTCATACTGTGCGCATTTGTTGTTCTTTCAATAAATCGTAAACCCTGCGTTTTGCCCGCATATACTGCGATTTCGAGGTCGACTCGGTGATGCCCAGTATACCGGCAATCTCGCCGTGGTCGTACCCTTCGAGCAGGTACAGAGAGAAAACAATCCGGCCGCCTTCAGGCAAATCATTCATGGCATTGAGGATCTGTTCTGTCGTAATTTCAGGCGCATTCACTTCATCATCAGTGGTCCGGTGGTCTTTGATCTCGTCGGAATAGACCAGCTCTATTTTCCGTTTTTTCAAGGCATTGATACAGGTTCGGATGGCGATGGTTTTCAGCCAGCTTCCAAAGCCCGACTCGTAACGAAAACTGTCGAGTTTGGTAAATGCCTGAAGAAATACTTCCTGCAGCATATCTTCGGCGTCCTCGCGATTGTTCATCAGGCGAAAGCACAGGTTAAACATCGCTTTGGAGTATAGCTGATACAACTGAAAACGGGCCTTGTCGTCGCCCCGTTTACAATCTTCAATCAACGATTGATGTATGAATGCCGCTTTGCCCAAATTGTTTTGTTTTCGCTAATAGAGACAAGAAAAAAGATGCAGGGTTGCAAATCAGTTTAAAAATTTCAGTTTTGCAATAATTTCAGATATTGTGTAATCATTTTCCAGAAAGATATCCGGAATAACGCCTTCATCAGGGGAATCCCCTCCTTGCTGGACAAATCTTTTAGGCGCCACAAAAAAATCGGTACCCATGCGTGGAAGCCGGAAAGTCAGATAATCGCCGTAGTAACGGATGGTGCCTCCTGTCGGCTGTCCAACCAGTTGCCCGAGTTTATATTCTTTCACCATTCCGGCAAAGGTAGCTGCGGCGCTGTATGTCCGGTTATTGATCAGAACAAAAACATTTCCGTCGAAAAAATCTGCTTCCGGCCCGGGGCAGTTCACAAACATGTTGTTGTCGAATATAAAAACCGTATCAACAGGCAGATTCGCTATCAATTTGTACGTATCGGGCTTTTTCTCCTGATAATATTGTTTTACTTCATTGCTTACCCGCAGGGCAATGGACTTGTATTGGGTATAAGGCGTTCGGATCAGATAGTTTAACAGGGAATCGACACTTCGGCTGTTTCCCCCGCTATTATCGCGGATATCAATAATCAGGTTTTTGCAGTTTACATACCTGATGGTATCGAATGCCTGCCGGAGAAAAGGGGCCAGATCATCGGCAAATTGTTTAATCCGCAGCAAAGCAAACGTCTTGGATTCCGGGAATGACAATTCATAGTTTCCCTGTTTTTTTTCAGGATAATACTTATTCTTCAACTCAAAGAAGCTGCTATTCGATATAGGGGCCGTGTTTATTGAAAAAATTGAATCAGGAGTGGCAAGCGAGAGATGATAACCGGTTTGTGCGCCAAAAAACATCCAGAAATAGAGGCCAAAATACCGTCCAATTTCCCGATCGTTAACTGCAACAGATTGTTTTTCCGAACCGGAAAGCCTTCTCATTTTCCAGAGTATTTCTTCAGAAGCAATGGAATTGATGGACTTGATTTCAGCCCTTTCAGCCAGAATTGACCGGTTATCGCCAAAATACTGATCAATCATGATCTTATCGTCCTTTACCCCGACAGTGAACGGCATTGTAACACCTCCATGCTGCATATATTTCATTCTTTCAGAAGAGGGAACTGAGAATCCGGTATGTCCGTCCTCCAGAAAAGACAATAAATGTGATATCCGGATAAAGCCTTCACTGAAGGTGATACTATCGGGAAGATCGCGTCGTACAGAGTCTGCACAGATCTTCCATTGGTCGTAAAATCCGGCATCCAGAAACTTTGGATGAACATGGGTGATTTTCTGCGTCAGGTACTGAATATCTTCCTCAAAATCTGCTTTGGAGAAATAAGTCGGCCGATACTCCTGGGCACTAATTTGAACATGCCAAGCCAGAACCGCCAAAAGAATGACCAGAATTTTTTTCATATAACAATTACCTTATTGGTTTTTATTTCGAAATAGATTTCAAGGAATGTCTCTAAATTACCTTTTGCAATATGACATAAATCAATATGGTCATTAGTCATCATTTTTTTTATAGACAAATGGGGGCATCCTCCTCCGCATACTGGTAGAAAGAAACATCCTTGGCATTCTTGTCTGTCAAATACGTCTGCCCCTGTTAAATATCTTGTCAGTAGTGTCGTATTGATTTCATCTTGGTTCGAAACATTCCCAATCGCTTCAGATTTCTTCCCCGTGTCTGTCCAGCATTTATAAATATCTCCTCGGGCGTCGATTAAATATCCATTGACCTGACGTGCAATACATTCGCCATTAAGCCTAATTGGAAAGAAATCCGGATTTTTAATCCCATACTTCTTAAATTGGTGAATGCTAAATTTTGAATATGCCTCATTATCCATTAGAACATCATCAACAGAGGAACAGGAACCATAAGTGTTTTTAACAATTCCTGGATAGATAGAAATGTTTATGTTTCCAAAGTCATTACGGATTCTTTGATAAATCTCATGGTAATATATCTCATTAGTTTTGTCAATATTGATCCGAATGGACAGAACCATTTTCTTATCTCTTACATATGGTTTTAATTTTAGTATATTGGAATAAATCACTGAAAAAGAATCATCTTTTGAAATATGGGGCCTCCGTTTGTTATGAATCTTTTCTGGTCCGTCAATTGTAATATGAATATCTTTGATCTTAAGGTCAATAAAACGATCAATGATCTCTTGGGAAAGTAGATAACCATTGGTTATAATGGAGGCATAATAATTTATATCTAAATTGTTGATCTTTTGTGTCAATGAGACCATTCTATCAAAATTTAAGAGTGGTTCACCACCAAACCACGTAATGTAAAGCCTTTTTACTTCCGTATGTCTCTTTATGAAGTGGATAACATGCTCTTCCGTTTCGTCGCTCATGTAGACTTTGGGCCTCGATCCTTCAAAACAATAATCGCAACATAAATTACAATGTAATGTTGGAGCAATTGTGAGATTTAAGAAGCTTTTGTCAAACCTCTTCATATGTTTTTGCAACTTGATATGTAGAAATTCATCATAGTCACTCTCAACAAGTATTTTTGCTTTTCGCAACTGAATAATTTCATCTTCCGAGAAAAATAAAGATTCGGGACTATCACTGTTCTTATATTTTTCAAACAGAGAAGCCATTTCATTATCGATCTGTGCAAAACAATTTGTCAACGAATTGTATAAAAGATATCCGTGTTTTTCTGAGTGAAATAAAAGTTATATCTTGACCACATTGGATAGCGTTGTTATTTTTTAATGTAGTACTGGAGCCTGGATTTAAGGTCAGACTCCAATACTGGATGAATTAAGATTTAAGCTAAATTGGTGTGACAAGAACACCCCCATTCTTTTCCGCAAACAGCATCACAAGGTGGCTCCATATTATCCTTTGTGCCACCTCTGGTCTTTAAGAGTTCATCGTTAGACAATCTGAAAAATTGAGGAAACATTCTTTTTTCAATGTTTTTCTCTTCTTTTGGGTCTTCTATAAATTTGATTTTTTTCATGTTAATTAATTTAAAAGTTAGACTAATTTTGAGCCATAGGTTCTTTTATGTTTTTAAAATTATGAAATCCTTAGTAAAGCAAATGAGATTTTTTTGTTTTTTTAACATCATTTAATCCTTGCTATTTTGAGACTTGTGTGCGACTTAGAAGGCAATCATCGAAAAGCACAATGATAAACTATAGGATGTCTTTTTTTGTTAAGAAAGACATTCCTGTTCCCTTTTAACCGGAGATCTACGCGACCCCAGTCGTGCTTAGCTTCATGTTTGCGTAAAAAATTTGGGTGCCCAATTATCATCGTAAGAAAGCTGTTCCAATTATGAATGTTCATGGAGTTGCCAGTTTTTTATTTCGTCACGCAACCTTTTTACCTCATCCGTCATCTGCCTGTTGTACTAACCCTAAAATCGTGTTGCATGAAGAAAATCGCCTTGCTTGTTGTACTTCTGTTTATTGCGTGCGGGGCTTTTGCGCAGAAACAAAAGAAAGAAATCATCTACCTGAAAAACGGTTCGGTGATCAAAGGCCAGCTTGTGCAGGTCGACGATGAAAAAGTGGTCGTCCATTCGGCGCAAAACACCTGGGTGTTCAAACAGTCGGAGATCGATACGGTTGCGTCGAAATGGCTGTCGGCGCCCCATGAACCTGTTACCAAAGCGTGGTTTTTCAAAACAACCCTGGGCGTGTTGCCCGGCGGCTCCGACAATACAAAAGAAACCCCCTTTTCGTTCGACGCCTCGCTTAATGCCCGGCTGTTTGCCAATCTGTACGTGGGGCTGGGAGCGGGAATCGACTTCCTGGAAGAATCGTACCTGCCTGTTTTCATGAACCTGGAATACCAATTCCGCCAATCGCGCTTTACTCCCTTCGTGGGCGTTCAGGGAGGTTATCTGCTCCCGGTCGACGGCGAAGTGAACATGCAAAACGGATATTATTACTACGATATTCTGCCGTATTCGTCCTATTGGCCGTATCCGCAGCAAATGCTCGACAACAAAGGCGGGCTGATGCTGAACCCCTCATTTGGTTTTGTAAGCCACATTAATCCCAACCTGGGTATTTCGCTGGCCTTTGGTTACCGTTTCAGCCAGGTAACTTTTAAAGGAGATAACAGCTACGAGCTGGAAACGAATTACAACAGGTTGTCGGTACGATTGGGAATTTTATTTAATTAGAACATGAAAGCGATGCAAAACAAATCAATTTATACCAGCCTGATCTTCTTACTCATGATCTTATTTTCGGGCTGTCAGGATAAAATATACGAATCGTTTATGGCGAATTCGCCGGTTTATCTCGGTTACGACGAATTACGGGAATCGGTAAAAAAAGAAGCATCCCGGGCCATCACGAATCCCGGTAAAATTTATTTCAAAGATGATTTCCTCTTTATTAATGAAGAGATGAAAGGGGTACATGTGCTGGATGTTCATAATCCGGCCAATC
This sequence comes from Gaoshiqia sp. US2, assembly GCF_059705485.1. NCBI lineage: Bacteria > Pseudomonadati > Bacteroidota > Bacteroidia > Marinilabiliales > Prolixibacteraceae > Gaoshiqia > Gaoshiqia sp. US2. Next base: position 1,658,729 of record NZ_AP048550.1, read on the forward strand.
CAACAGCCGTAGCGTTTATCAACATCCCCGGAAATGTGGATATTGCGATCAGGGAGAATGTTTTATACGCCGACAGTTACGTGGACCTGGTGGCGGTTGATGTATCCGATTTAAACAACATCCGCGAAGTTGGGCGGATTAAAGATATTTTCCCCTACACCGTTCCCGAGTACAATACCGATTACCGGCTGGCCGAGGTAGACCAGAAAAAAGGGGTTGTTGTTGACTGGGAGATCAAACAGGTGAGAGAGCGGATCAATCAGCACTATTATCCTATTTATTATTACCGGTCGTATGCCGAAAAACTTTCTTACGACATGGCGAATTTCTCGTCGGCGGCCGGAGGGGTAGGCGGCAGCGGGACCACCTTTGGCGTTGGCGGCTCGATGGCCCGCTTTGGCATGTACGACAGCTATTTGTATGTGATTGACAATTACCAGCTCTATACCTTTCATATTGCCAACCTGGACAGCCCGGTTAACCTGGGGAAGAAAAGCATCGGCTGGAATATCGAAACCATGTTTATTTACAACAAGCACATGTTTTTAGGAACGCGAAGCGGCATGTTGGTCTTTAGCCTGGAGATTGCCCAAAACCCGACCTATGTGAATCAGTATTCGCATATCACCAGCTGCGACCCGGTGGTTGTGCAGGACGATCTGGCTTATATTACCCTGCACGACGGCGGCTGGTGCGGGCGCTCGGTGAACCGGCTGGATGTGGTGGAAATGAAAGACGGTTACACGAAGATGACTATGCTGGCCAGTTACCCGATGGCTAATCCGCACGGGCTGGGTATCGACGGCGACCTGCTCTTTCTGTGCGACGGCGATGCCGGTTTGAAGGTGTTTGATGCTTCCAATCCCTTACAGATTTCATCCAATAAAATCGCCGAGTTTCCGAATATCAATGCTTACGACGTGATTCCGGTCAACAACTACCTGTTTATGATCGGCGATGCCGGCTTTTATTTATACGATTACAGTAATGTGCAAAATATACAGTTATTGTCAACGATTCCCGTTTCAGCTAGTCATGACTAGTGCGTTAATTTCAATTACTCAATCCGGTCAAAATCTTTTGGCCGGATTTTTTGTTTATGAATTTATCTGTCCGTCAGGTTGAATGAACTGAGTAAAACTACTATTTTTGCCATTTAGCTAATTTTGAAAGATGAGTATGAAGAAGATATTTAGCCGCTTATTGTTGAGTCTTGTTCTTCTGGCCTTACTGGCCGGAGGATATCACTTTTTCGAATCGTCGACTTATCCGAAAACGGACAGTCATTCATCCGGGGAACCGGAAGTACATACACCGGTAAAACTGCCCGACAGCTTATTTTTTGCCGGCGAACGGGTCCCGCTCGAATATTTCGACGTGCGCGAAAGCCTCGACCGGGAGTTGCTGGTCAACAGTTATTTTCATTCGCAAACCATTCGTTTTCTGAAAATGGCGCCCCGGTTCTTCGCCATCATTGAGCCGGTATTGCTGGCCGATTCCATCCCCGCCGATTTTAAGTACTTGGCGCTGGCCGAAAGCGGTTTTGATCCGCGCGCTGTTTCTCCTGCCGGGGCGGTGGGTTTCTGGCAAATTTTGAAAGGAACGGCCACCGATTTAGGACTGGAAGTTAACAACGAGGTAGACGAACGCTACCACATAGAGCGGTCGACCCTGGCCGCCTGCCGCTACCTGAAAGATTCGTACAAAAAATACCGAAGTTGGGCCCTGGTAGCCGCTTCGTATAATGCCGGGCGCAGTTTTGTCGACCGGCAGATCAGCAGGCAGGGTGAAACAAGTTATTACGACCTGCTGATGGGCGAAGAAACCAGTCGTTACGTGTTCCGGATTATGGCCCTGAAACTGATCATGGAAAATCCCGAAGCTTTTGATTTTAAGGTAAAAGACGATGAAAAATATCCCGTATGGGATACCCGGACCATCGACATTAACACTCCGGTAAAAGACTTTGCAGAATTTGCCCGCGAACACGGAACAAACTACAAAATATTGAAGATGCTGAACCCCTGGCTGCGCGAAACTTACCTGACCAACGCCAAGGGCCGGACTTACACGATAAAATTGCCGGCTGAAGGGTTTCGGACGAAAACAAATTGATGGACATGCAGGAAACAGAAACAATAACTTTGACGGACGAGTTGATCGGTCAGGAAGAAAAGATTGTGGTGCACGGGGCACGGGTGCACAATCTTCAGAATATCAATGTGGAAATTCCGCGAAATAAGCTGACCGTTATTACGGGGCTGAGCGGCAGCGGGAAGTCGTCCCTGGCTTTCGATACGATTTATGCTGAAGGCCAGCGCCGCTATATTGAGACATTCTCGGCTTATGCCCGCTCATTTTTGGGAAATATGGAACGCCCGGATGTGGATAAAATCACCGGTTTGAGCCCGGTCATTTCCATCGAGCAAAAAACTACCAATAAAAATCCCCGCTCAACGGTTGGTACGGTAACCGAGATATACGACTTTTTACGTTTGTTGTATGCACGGGCGGCCGATGCCTTTTCGTATCATACGGGTGAAAAGATGGTCAAATATACCGACGACCAGATCCTGAAGCTGATTTCGGAACATTTTGCCGGCAAACGGATCCTGGTGATGGCTCCCCTGGTCCGCGGGCGTAAAGGGCATTACCGCGAGCTTTTTGAACAGATCCGTAAAAAAGGCTTCCTGTATGCCCGCATCGATGGTGAGGTGCAGGAACTAAAGCCAAACATGCGCGTCGACCGTTACAAAAATCACTTTATTGAGGTGGTTGTCGACCGGTTGCTCATTGAAGAGGGAAGCGGTAAACGGCTGAAAGATTCGGTTCACATGGCCATGAAACAAGGACACGGTATTTGCCTGATCCTGGATCATGAGTCGGGAGAGGTAAAATATTACAGCCGGCAACTGATGTGCCCCACTACCGGGATTTCGTACAACGAACCGGCGCCGCACAATTTTTCGTTTAACTCGCCGCAGGGCGCTTGTCCCAAATGTAACGGGCTGGGCCAAATTGCCGAGATTGATCTGGAGAAGATTGTGCCCGATCCGTTGTTAAACATTGCCAAGGGGGGAATTGCTCCGCTTGGCCCGCAAAAAAATACGCTCATCTTCTGGCAAATCGAAGCGCTGGGCGAGAAATACGGTTTTACACTGAAAACGCCGGTTAAAGATATCCCAGAAGACGGATTGAACGCTATTTTGTACGGGACCAACGAACGGATCACGCTGAAAAACTCACCCTTGGGTTCTTCTGTGAATTACATGATGACTTACGAGGGAATTGTGAAATACATTGACAGCCAGCGCGATGATAATCCTTCCAAAACGGCGCAAAAGTGGGCTAACCAGTTTATTCGCGAAAAAACCTGCACCGAATGCGACGGACACCGGCTGAAAAAGGAATCGTTGTATTTCCGGATTGATCAAAAAAATATCTCGGAGCTGGCCCAAATGGATATTTCGGAGTTAAGCGCCTGGTTTTTGGATTTGGAAGACCGGATCAGCGATCGCCAGCGAAAAATCGGAGCTGAGGTGATCAAGGAAATCCGCACCCGGATCAGCTTTTTGCTTGACGTGGGTTTGGAATACCTGTCGCTCAACCGGGCTTCGGCCACGCTGTCGGGCGGAGAATCGCAGCGTATCCGGCTGGCCACGCAAATCGGTTCGCAGCTGGTTAATGTGTTGTATATTCTCGATGAACCGAGTATCGGGCTGCATCATCGCGATAACCTGCGTTTGATCAATTCGCTGGAAAAACTTCGCGATACCGGGAACTCGGTCATTGTGGTGGAACACGATAAAGATATGATGCTCTCGGCCGATTATCTGATTGATATGGGCCCCTATGCCGGACGTCATGGCGGCGAAGTGGTAGCGGCCGGAACACCACAGGAGGTGCTGAAAGCCGGAACGCTGACATCGAAATACCTGAACGGAGAGCATCAGATCGTGGTGCCTGAAAAAAGAAGAGCTGGCAACGGGAAAGAACTTAAACTCAGCGGATGCAACGGCCACAACCTCAAAAACGTGCAGGTGAGCTTTCCCCTGGGCAAGCTGATCTGCGTGACCGGCGTTTCGGGGAGCGGCAAGTCCAGCCTGATCAACGGGACATTGCAGCCGATTTTAAGTCAGCATTTTTTCAAATCGTTAAAAGATCCGCTGCCCTACGAGAAAATATCGGGATTAAAATATATTGATAAAGTAGTGCAGGTTGATCAGTCGCCGCTGGGCCGAACACCGCGATCGAATCCGGTGACCTATACCGGCGTATTTTCGGATATCCGGGCCTTGTTTGCCCAACTGCCCGAAGCCAAAATCAGGGGGTACAAACCGGGGCGGTTTTCGTTCAATGTAAAAGGAGGTCGTTGCGAAGATTGTCAGGGCGGCGGACTGAAACTGATTGAGATGAATTTCCTTCCCGACGTGTATGTCCATTGCGACAGTTGTAACGGCAAACGATACAACCGCGAAACGCTGGATGTCCGTTATAAAGGAAAATCAATCAGCGATGTCCTGGATATGACCATCAACCAGGGCGTTGATTTTTTTGAAAGCTTACCGTCTATCGTACACAAGTTAAAAACCCTGCAGGAAGTCGGGCTGGGTTACATCACCCTTGGCCAGTCGTCAACCACCCTTTCGGGCGGCGAGTCGCAACGCGTGAAACTGGCTACCGAGCTGGCTAAAAAAGATACAGGCAAAACCCTGTACTTACTCGATGAACCGACAACAGGCCTTCATTTTGAGGATATCCGCGTCCTCCTGGACGTGCTCTACAAACTGGTTGACCGCGGGAATACCGTAATTGTGATTGAACACAACATGGATGTGATCAAAGTCGCCGATCACATTATCGACCTCGGTCCGGAAGGCGGGCGGGGAGGAGGGCAGGTGTTAAGCGCCGGAACGCCCGAGGAAATTATCAAAAACAAAAAATCGTATACGGCTAAATATCTTAAAAATGAATTAGCTTTATAAGCCATTTTCTGAATCAACAGCTATGAAAACCATCGACATTTATTGCACAAACACGAATACCGTGAAGTCGTATCCGTTGGGAATCACCCTGGATGAAATCAAAGACGATCTGCAGATAAAACTGAGCAACCCGGTTTGCGGGGCATTGGTAAACCACAAGGTGAAAGAACTTTCTTTTGCAGTGGTCAAATCAAAGAAAGTAGAGTTTATCGACTATACCCATGTCGACGGACGGCGATTGTATGTACGCTCCTTATTGTTTCTGCTTTATGTCGCCGTTCGCGAAACATTTCCGCAGGTTAAACTGAAGGTGCTGAACGGAATCAGCCAGGGCTACTATTGCGAACTGATTGGCCTGGGCCGCCCGGTCAATGATTCGGATATTTTTGAGCTAAAAAATGAAATGCGCGAGTGGGTCAGGCGCGATTTACCCTTCGAAAAACGAGGTTTGCTGACCGAAGAAGCGGTTGAAGAACTGACCAGACAGGGTTTGGAAGAAAAGGCCAAGTTGTTTGAGCAGCAAGGACTGTTGTTTTCGTATTTGTATTACCTGAACGGCTATGCCAATTATTTTTACGGGCACCATGTTCCTTCAACCGGCTACCTGTCTACCTTCGATATTGTCCCTTATTTTGAAGGCATCCTGTTGCAGGTTCCCAAACCGAATTCATTTAACGAAGTGCACGAGGTTATTCTGCAGGAGAAATTGTTCGGCATTTTTAAGGAACATAAGAAGCGGGCAGAACTGCTTGATGTACCTAATCTGGGGCAGCTGAACGAGTACACGGCAAACGGGAGCGGCGGCGATATTATCAAAATATCGGAGGCCCTTCACGAAAAGAAAATTGCCGAGATTGCCAATATGATTGACGATCGCCGGGATACGGTGAAGGTGATCCTGATTGCGGGGCCTTCGGCTTCCGGAAAAACGACTTTCAGTAAACGTCTGGCCGTTCAGCTGGCGGTCAACGGCATTATCCCTCATATGATTTCGCTGGATGATTACTTTGTTGACCGCGAGCATACCCCGCTCGATGAAAACGGGAACTATGATTTTGAAGCGCTCGAAGCCATTGATGTTGAGTTTTTTAACCGGCAGCTGTTGCAGCTTTTTAACGGCGAAGAAGTTGAATTGCCCCGCTTTAATTTTATCCTGGGCAAAAACGAGCCTTCGGGTACAAAATTACGCCTGGGGAATGGGCATTTATTGATTGTTGAAGGAATACACGGCATGAATCCCGGGCTGATGCCGCATATTAAAAACGGACGCAGCTTTAAAATTTTCCTTTCGGCCTTAACGCAGATCTCGCTGGATGATCACAACCACATTTCTACCACCGACAATCGCTTGATCCGGCGGATGATCCGCGACAGCAAATACCGGGGTTACTCGGCTGCCGATACCATCAAGCGCTGGCCCAGTGTGAGAACCGGCGAAGAAAAAAATATCTTTCCTTACCAGGAGAACGCCGATGTGATGTTTAACTCGGCCCTGATTTACGAACTGGCCGTTCTTAAAAAGTACGTTGAACCCTTGCTGAAAGCGGTTCCCGAAGCCATTGAAGAATACTGCGAGGCCAATCGCCTGCTGAAATTTTTCAGTTACTTCCAACACATCGACGACAGTGAAATCCCGCCAACATCGCTGATTCGCGAGTTTCTGGGAGGGAGTAGTTTCAGGTATTAACATTAGCAGTTACGCGGCAACGCTTTGCAGAAATGATCGGTTAGCCGGTCATTTTTTTTTGAGTTCAGAAAAAAAGTTCAGAAAACTTTAATTGTTTTTAAAGTTTTATTTACCTTTGTCAAAATTTTTAGAGATGGAAGTTCGTGACAGAATTATAGAAGAAGCATCCAAACAGTTTTTAAAATTGGGCATCCGGACCGTAACGATGGACGAGATTGCGGTTAATCTGGGGATTTCAAAACGAACGGTTTATGAAACGTTTAAGGATAAAAAAGAATTAATTCAGACCTGTCTGGACGGATTTAGTGCCTATCATGAGCGGCGGAACAACGAGGTCATTGCCACCTCCGCCAATGTCATCGAAGCGATTTTTACCTTTCTGAAAGAAGGGATTAAGGCGATTAATTCGATTAATCCCGCTTTTTTCTACGATTTGAGGAAATATCATTCGGACATTTGGGAACCACATTATAAAACCAGCCAGGTGAATGGTTATAACCGGACCTACCGTTTATTGCGCAAAGGAGTGAATGAGGGTTTGTTCAGGAAAGACATCAATATTCCCATTGTGGCCAGGTTGTTTCATGTCCAGATCAATATGCTTACCGATGAAAGTTTCTTTCCACCCGAAGAATATTCTATTTCTGAGGTATTCAGTACACTGATGATCAATTTCTTTCGTGGAATTGCCACGACCAAGGGCATTGAGCTGATTGATCAACTGGAACATTAATTTTTTTTATTTTCAGAAAACTTTAAAAAATATAAAAGTGTTCAACGTTTATGATTGATGATGAAGCAATAATCAGGCGAACCTTTAGCTTGTATGCAAAATACGGTATCAAGAGCATCAGTTTGGATGAAATTGCCCGGGATATGGGTATTTCAAAGAAAACGATTTACGCCCATGTGAAAAATCGGGATCAGTTGATTGAGCGGGTTGTTGAATTTAGTATCCGGCAATTTGTGCAGGGGCTACGTAGCCTGATTAAGCCTTCCGACGATGTTTTTACCCAATTGGGCGTTTTTTATGCTTATCACATTCAACAGTTACGCAGCTTCAATCCTTCATTCTTGCCCGACTTGAAAAAAGTAAACTGTAAACTTTTTAACCGGATTAAGCATGTGAGGGATCATCGTATTTATGGACTGGCCGAGGAAATTCTGCAGCAAGGGATTCGGGAAAGCCTTTTCCGGGACGATCTGGATGTGAAATACATTTACCTCAGTCAAATGGCAAAAGTATCGGCGCTTTCCGGCGCCCCGGTTTTTGACGAAAGAGGTCCTGATTTTGAGCTGGTTCTTTTCAAATTAATCCTGAATGAAATCAGAGGGATGACTACTGAAAAGGGCTTCAGGAAGATGGACGAGAAATACGACCAGTTACTTCAGTTAATAAAATAGAAACAAACAATCAAGCAATTTTCGAACATGAAAACGAATCTGTTCTTTTTAACGGCGCTGATTTTACTCGTTGGCGGAACAGCCGGGGCGCAGCAAAAATTGTCGCTCAGCCTCGATGCGGCCAAAGTGTACGCCCTGAATTACAACAAAACGATGATTAATTCGGGGCTTTCGGTTGATCAGTCGCAGGAGAAACTCCGCGAAGCCATTGCCGCCGGTTTGCCCCAGGTGAATGCCACTACCGACTACACCAACGCGATGGGGGCAAAAATCAGCATTCAGTTTGATGAAAATGCGCCGGCATCGCAAATTCCGATTAAACCAACCAGCAATTTTAACCTGCAGGTCGGGCAGTTGTTATTTAGCGCCAATTACCTGGTTGGCCTTCAATCGGCAAAAATTTACAGGCGAATAACGGAGAAAGACCTGGAAAAGAACGGGCAGGAAATCGTCAGCCAGGTGATCGACAGTTATTACCTGGCGCTGGTTTCGGACGAGTCGGTTAAAATCCTGGAATCCAACACATCAAACCTGGACGATGTTTACCAACGAACAAAACCGATGGTTGAAGTAGGTATGATGGAGAAAGTGGAACTGGACCAGTTGCTTGTCCAGGTGAATAGCCTGAAAAATACCCTGAAAGCTGCACAGCGCCAGGCTGAAGTGGCCAGAAATATTCTTCGCCTGCAGCTTGGAGTATCTGCCGAAACTGAGATTGAACTAACCGATACCCTGGTTGATCTGCTGACAGAGGGAAGTATTCCGGAAAGCCTGGGCAAAGCCTTTTCGCCCGAACAAAATGTTGATTACCAGTTGTTGGAAATCCGGGAAGAAATGACCGAAAAGCAGGTTGATCTGAGCAAGGCAAGCTATTTACCCACCTTGTCGGGCTACTATTCGTTTACCCATAAACTTTTGAAGCCGGCTTTCGATATGTCGCCGGCCCACCTGGTTGGTTTGAATCTGAATATTCCGGTTTTCTCGGGCGGAGAACGCCGGTCAAAAGTAAAACAGGCCGAAATCGACCTGGAGACCATGCGGAATAACAGGGCCCTGTTGCAGGATCAGCTGGGAGTTCAGTACCGGCAGCTAAGTTACAATCTGAAGAATGCGCTGGAAACCTACGAGCTTCAGAAACAAAATGTGGAAGTATCGCGCGAGGTTTACAAACGCCTGAAGCAGAAGTTTGAGCAAGGGGTCATTTCAAGCCTGGAACTGACAACGGCCGACAACAATTACCTCAAATCCGAATCCGATTTTTTACAGGTGAAACTGGAGTTGCTGCAGGCTCAAAACGAATTAAATACACTGACGGGGGAATACAAAACAATTAAATAATGCGAAGAAAATGAAACAGTTAAGTGTTGTTTTTTATTTGATAACGGCGATCGGGTTGGGTTTCAGCTCATGTACGTCGGAAGAAACAAAGGGCGAACAATCGTCCGTTGTGAAGTCAACTGGTATTGAGCGGGTGCGGGTCATCCGCTTGCAGCAGGAGGAAATTGACCGGGTGGTTGAGTATTCATCAACATTACAGGCGCTCAATGAAGTACATATGGCCCCCGCCTCGCCCGGAAAAATCGAAGCAATCCATGTGGAAGTAGGCGACCGGGTCAGAAAAAACCAGGTACTGGTTCAAATGAATGATGCCCAACTGGTGCAGGCCCGTATTCAAAAAAACAACCTCGAAACCGATTATTCCCGCTTGCAGGTGCTCAATCAAACCGGAAGTATTTCGAAACAGCAGTTTGATCAACTCGAAAGCCAGTATGAATCGGCGAAAGAGAATGTCGCTTACCTCGAAGATAATACCAGCTTGTTGGCTCCGTTCGACGGCCTCGTGTCGGGTAAATATTTCGAAGCCGGCGAAATGTACTCCGGCTCCCCGGTGTCGTCGATCGGAAAAGCAGCTATCCTGTCGGTCATCCGGACTGACAAGCTTAAAGCAGTCATCAGCGTTTCCGAAAAATATCTTCCGAATGTTAAAAAGGGAATGAAAGCCGATGTCCGTTTTGATGTGTACCCCGATCAGGTGTTTGCCGGCGAAATTTTCCGCATTGCGCCCACCATCAATCCGCAAAGCCGGTCATTCGAGGTGGAAGTGATGCTGACCAATGCCGATAACCGCTTACGGCCGGGCATGTTTGGCCGGGTTTCCCTTAGCCTCGAAAAAACACAGGCGCTGGTGTTGCCTTCCATTGCTGTACTGAAAATGCAGGGATCAAATAACCGGTATCTTTTTGTGGACCAAAACGGTAAAGCCAAACGGATGGAAGTGACTGTCGGAAAACGTTATGACGACAAGGTTGAGGTGATTTCCGACCAGTTACATGCAGGCGATAAAATCATCATCGAAGGGCAGCTCAGGTTATTGGATGGGGTTGATGTGCAGGTGGAAAACTGATCGCTGTTCAGTTGTCAAAATCAGTTTTAAAGAAAACGGATTATGAGTATATATAAAAGCGCCGTAGACAAGCCGATTACCACAATCATGATATTTATTGCCATTGTGGTGATGGGGATTTTTTCACTCATCAATATTCCCATCGACCTTTACCCGGAGATGGAACCGCCGTACGTGTCGGTGATGACCTCTTATGCGGGTTCCAATGCGGTGGATATTGAGGCAAACATCACCAAACTGTTGGAAGATGCGCTCAATTCGGTAGATAAGCTGAAAGAAATTACATCCACTTCGTCTGACAACTTGTCGGTGATCTCCATGGAATTTGAGTGGGGGGCTAATCTGGATGAAGCCACCAACGATATCAGGGATGTAGTTGACCGGGTGTACGGTAACCTGCCCGATGGTTGTGACCGGCCGACCATTTTTAAGTTCAATACCAGCATGATGCCGATTCTTTTTTACGCGATCACTGCAAAAGAGAATTATCCGGGGCTCGAAAAATTAATTGATGAAAAGGTGATTAACCCGCTTAACCGGGTAGAAGGAGTCGGATCGGTCTCAATGGTGGGTAGCCCGCAACGCGTGGTTTATGTGGATGTCGACCCCAAACGGCTGGATGCGTACGATCTGACGCTGGAACAAATCGGATCAGTCATTTCAGGCGAAAACACGAACCTTCCCCTGGGGAATGTAAAAATGGGAAAAGTTGATTACCAGATTCGTGTGCAGGGCGAATTTACCGAAAGCGACCGGATTAACAGCCTGGTTGTGGCCAATTATAACGGAAAGCCCGTGTATGTGCGCGATATTGCCGTGGTAAAAGACACCCTGAAAGAAGTTACCCTTGAAGAAAAAATTAACGGCGAAGCCGGCGCCCGGATGTTTGTGATGAAGCAGTCGGGAGCTAACACCGTGAAGGTGGCCCGCGAGATTAAAGAGCGGATAGAAGAACTGAAATTAACGTTGCCACCCGATGTCCGCATACAGGAAATCTTTGACTCTTCCACCTTCATCAAAGGGTCCATCCGGAACCTGTCGTCAACCCTGTTATACGCGATGATCTTTGTGGTGCTGGTGGTGCTGTTTTTCCTGGGTCGGTGGAGGGCGACCTTCATCATCGTGCTCACCATTCCCATCTCGCTGATTGTGGCCTTTGTTTATCTTTACATGACGGGCAATTCGCTGAATGTGATCTCGTTGACCTCGCTTTCCATAGCCATTGGGATGGTGGTCGACGACGCGATTGTTGTCCTCGAAAACATCACCCGGCACGTCGAACGCGGCAGCAGCCCGCGCGAAGCGGCCATTTACGCCACCAATGAGGTGTGGCTATCGGTTCTGATTACCACCCTCGTGGTGGTCGCCGTTTTTTATCCGTTGACCTTGGTTTCGGGAATGACCGGTGTGCTGTTTAACCAGTTAGGATGGATTGTAACCATTACGGTAGTCACCTCAACCTTAGCGGCTATTTCGCTGACGCCGATGCTGGCTTCCAAATTTCTGCGGTTGCAGCAAAAGAAAAAAACAGGCCGCTTCAGCTACGAAAACACAGCTGAAAAATGGCTGGGAAAGCTCGATCTCTGGTACGAATCGCTCCTGCGCCGCTTATTGCATCGTAAAACGATCGTTGTTGTGGCTACATTCCTGGTCTTCTTTGGTTCGTTATTCCTTGTCAAATTCATCGGAACCGATTTTATGCCCGAGTCGGATCAAAGCCGGATGACGGCTTATGTGGAGCTTCAAACAGGTTTGCGGGTTGAAGAATCAATTAAAGTTACCCGGAAACTCGAACAGATGATCAGCGAACGTTATCCCGAGGTTGAACTGATCTCGTCATCCACAGGTTCTGACGATGAGGGTGGCTTTATCTCCATGTTTAGCACCACCGGATCAAATATTGTTAACCTTACGTTACGCCTGAAAGATCTTCAGTATCGTGAACGTTCGGTTTGGGAAATCGCGGATGATTTTCGCGAACAGGTTGCCTTGCTTCCCGAAGTGGTCAGTTCGGTGATCTCTACTTCATCTCAGGGCTTGGGCGGATCGGAAAATGTGGTTGAATTTGAAATTTACGGGTATAACTTCGATGCCACCAACCTGTATGCTGAGAAGATTTACGACCGGATTAAAACCATCAAAGGAGCAACCAACGTGAGTATTAGCCGCAAAGACGATAAACCGGAGTTACAGGTGATTCTCGACCGGAACAAACTTTCGGAGCATGGTTTGTCAACCGGTCAGGTGTCTATGCTGATCCGAAACCGGATTAACGGGCTGGTACCTTCCTATTATAAAGAAGAAGGAGAAGAATATGATATCCGGATCAGGTTGACGGAAGAATACCGGAATTCCATTTCGGATATTGAAGACATGACCATCATGACCCCGGCCGGCCAAAAAATCAAATTGAAAGAATTGGGCTATGTCGACGAGTTTTGGTCGCCGCCAAGCATTCAGCACAAACGCAGGGAACGTCTGGTGACGATTTCGGCGATGCCCAATAAAATTTCGCTGGGACAGCTGGCTGAACGAATAAAAACTGCCGTGTCGGATATTGAGCAGCCACGAGATATAGTAACTTCGGTGGGCGGGGCTTACGAAGACCAGCAGGAATCGTTTATCGACCTGGCCATGCTGTTGTGTTTAAGCCTGATTTTGGTTTTTATCGTGATGGCGTCCCAGTTCGAGTCGTTGCGGATGCCTCTGATTATCATGTTTTCCATACCGTTTGCCTTTACCGGGGTGATTTTGGCCTTGCTGATGACCGGCACCACCCTGAGCGTGGTGGCAGCCCTGGGGGCCGTGCTGCTGGTGGGAATCGTGGTGAAAAACGGGATTGTGCTGGTTGACTTTATTAACCTCATGCGCGACCGCGGTGTGGAATTGCATGAGGCCATCGCTGCATCCGGAAAATCGCGTTTGCGTCCGGTGTTAATGACCGCTATGACGACTATTTTGGGCATGCTCCCGCTGGCGCTGAGTACCGGCGAGGGAGCCGAAATCTGGCGTCCGATGGGTATTACGGTCATCGGCGGACTGGTGTTTTCAACCCTCGTGACGATGGTGATTGTTCCGGTGATGTATGCCGTTTTAGCCCACAGCGGCGAACGGCGGAAAAAAGAAAAAGTACGTGCGAAGTTTGTATTTATGGACAAATAAAAAAACAAAATATGAAAGCAGTTTTTGTGGTATTTAACCAGGCCAATTCCGAACGGGTGGAGTATATGCTCGATCGCCTGGAAATCAGGGGTTATACCTGGTGGGGCGATGTGCAGGGAAGGGGCTCCGAAACCGGCGAACCTCGTATGGGAACCCACACCTGGCCGGAAATGAATTCGGCGGTACTCACTGTTGTTCCGGATGATAAAGTGGACATCCTCCTTGAAAAAGTAAAAAAGATGGATGAAGTAAACCTGGAAGTTGGGGTTCGGGCATTCGTCTGGGAGGTGCTGAAATCCGTGTAACTGGTTATAAATTTAGGAATCCCGGCATTGGGTTGAAAAAATCAGATGGTTCCCTGTTCTCGCAGTTGAGATGAGCAGGGAACTTTTTGTTTTTAAATTGTTCAGAAACAGCGAATTCTCCGGTCAAAACCTCCGGCTCACCATTCTGGGGAATAAAATTGTTTGCAGTACACCCCGCCCAAGCATAAAAAGCATCATCGACAGCCAAAGGGCATGATTGCCTAAGTGTTCCTGCAAAAAATAGTATGAAGGGACAAAAACCAGCAATGTTGCTGCAATCATGGAGTTGCGCATTTCTTTTGATGCGGTTGTCCCGATGTAGATTCCATCCCAAATAAACGATGCAAAGGTCATTACCGGCGTCAGGATCACCCAGCCCCGGTATTGGCGGGCGGTTTCAATCAGGCTGGTCTGGCTGGTTAATACTGATAGGATTAGTTGATTGCCGAAAAGAAACAGCAGGCTGAACAGCACCGCCAGCCCGCTTCCCCATACAAATAATTTGCGGGTAAGCATCAGGAAGCGGCTTAAGTTGTTTTCGCCCATAAACCGACCAGCCAGCGCTTCGCCGGCAAAGGCAAATCCGTCGATGAAAAACGAAAAAAATAACAGAAACTGGATGAGAACCGAATTAACAGCCAGGATGTGATCATCTGTTGCCGCTGATTTTGAGGTGAAAAAGGTAAAAACAGCAATCACGCAAAATGTGCGGACAAAAATGTCGCTGTTTACGCGGAAGAAGTTTTTCAACGCGGCCAGGTCGGTAATGGCTTTCAGGTTGAGGAACACAGTGAGCTTACGGTATTTTTTAAAAAAGAGGAATAAACCGGTTGCCAGCCCGAGGTATTGGGCAATGACCGTTCCCAGAGCTACCCCGGCTGAGGCCAGGTCCATGAATACAACAAAGATAAAACTGAAAAGAAGATTAAATACATTGGCTAAAATGGATGTAATCATGGGAAAGCGTGCATTTTGCATTCCCAAAAACCAACCATTCAGCGTGTATAAAGCAAGCGTGGCCGGGGCGGCCCAGATCCTGATCCGGAAGTATTCCCGGGCCAGTGATTCTACTTCGTCGCTCCCGTTTATCAGCCGGAAACTCAACCATTCGATCGGTTGTTGAAAGAGAAAAATAAACAGGCTGATCAGCGTCGAAATAAAAATAGCCCGGGCGAGTACCTGAAAGCTTTCCCGCTTGTTCCTTTCGCCGTAAAATTGTGCCGTAAACCCGCTGGTGCTCATCCGCAGAAAACTGAAACCCCAGTATATAAAATTGAATAAGACCGTTCCCAGTGCAACAGCACCAATGTAAACCTCCGATTGCAGGTGTCCCATGAGCGCCAGGTCAACCAACCCAAGCAAAGGAATACTCACATTGCTGATGATGTTGGGAATGGCTAAACGAAGAATCTCTTTATTCACAAATTTTTGGCTGCAAAATAAACAAAAATATTCCTAAGCCTAAAGAGCCTGACCAAAGCCGGTCAAATTGCCCGGGTGATGCTTATTTCACGATTCGGCCGACCTAATGTGATTGACGACATCTATCAGGCATAAATAAATTCTATCAATTTAATAGACTTCTTATTTGGAATGAGTCCAAATAGGTTGTAGATTTGCATATAAAGATAAAAAAATCCGAAATCAAAAAATACAACATTATGTCATTCGAATTACCTCAATTATCATACGCATATGATGCTTTAGAGCCATTGATTGATGCGCGTACCATGGAAATTCACCATACGAAACACCATGCTGCGTACACCAGCAATTTGAATAATGCCATTCAGGATACCGAACTGAGTGGGAAAACAATTAACGAAATTTTGTCAGGAGTGTCTGCACTTCCGGCAGCAGTCAGAAACAACGGCGGCGGTTTTTATAACCACGTGCTTTACTGGGAAATTATGGCCCCGGGAGGCGCGCCACAACCGGAAGGTGATTTATTAAAAGCGATTAATCATTCATTTGAATCTTTCGATAATTTTAAAGAAGCTTTTACAAAGGCCGCCCTTACCCGTTTCGGTTCGGGTTGGGCATGGCTTGTAAAGCAGGGTGATAGTTTGGTGGTTTCATCCACACCGAATCAGGACAATCCGTTAATGGATGTAGCCGATGTAAAAGGAACTCCGGTTCTTGGGATTGATGTCTGGGAACATGCTTACTACCTGAAGTACCAGAACAGACGTCCCGAATACGTTGATGCATTCTGGAAAGTCATCAATTGGGATGAAGTAGCCAAACGGTTTAAAGGTTAGTTGATTTTTGGTTTTTTTCCCCGAAGCAGAGGCTTCGGGGTTTTTATTTTTAAAAAAATTGTTATCTGGATTCTTTTTAAATAGAGCAGACTTTCTTTTTTCTTCAAACTTTTTGGGCTTAATTCATGTTTAGAAAGGCAAAAATCAAAAACGTCTAACTTTAAATTTAGAATTATGCCATTCGAATTACCCGCGTTACCCTACGCAAAAAATGCGCTGGAGCCTTATATCAGTGAGAAAACCATTGAATTTCATTACGGAAAACACCACCAGGCTTACGTGAATAATCTGAATAACCTGGTTCCCGGAACCGGGTTTGAACAGGCCGACCTGGAAACCATTGTAAAAAAGTCCGAAGGCGGAATCTTTAATAATGGCGCACAGGTTTGGAACCATACGTTTTACTTTTTCCAATTTTCAGCCACTGCGGCCAAGGAACCGTCCGGTGACTTGAAAGCTGCGATTGAAACCTCTTTTGGCTCGTTCGACACCTTTAAAGAAGCCTTTACAAAAGCAGCAGCTACCCTGTTTGGTTCGGGTTGGGCCTGGCTGGTAAAAGATGCTGCCGGCAAATTGAGCATCGTGCAAACTGCAAATGCCGGCAATCCCCTGCGCGACGGTTTGACTCCGCTGATGACCTGCGATGTGTGGGAACATGCCTACTACCTGGATAAACAAAATCTTCGTCCGAAATACATCGAAGATTTCTGGCAGGTTTTGGACTGGAAAGTGGTTGAGGAACGGTTTTAATCCGGGCTGTTCGCACAGTAATTAGAAAGTAGCCATCCGAAATTTATTTCATGATCTTTATTTTTAAATCAGCAGATGCCGAAACGAGTTCGGCAAGACCGAAAAATTAAATTAAAACCGATGAGTGCAGAAAAAGTATTACAAGTGATGAAAGCTGCCGGCAAGCCGATGAAAGCCGGTGAAATTGCCGAAGCTGCCGGCCTGGATAAAAAAGAAGTGGACAAGGCCATGAATGTCCTTAAGAAGGAAGGAAAAATTGTTTCACCGGTGCGTTGTGCCTGGGAACCGGTAAAATAAGTTGGATAAATAAAATGGTATAGCAGGAGCTAAGTATTCATCTGCTTTTGCTTGAAATAAGGTTGTATCTGAAATTCTGATCAGAACAGATTAATTGAAATCTGTTCCGGGTAGAATTTTTGGTATAGCCTTTTTTATTTTTTGTGAAGTTGTGTTTTTGCTGCCATTAATTGTTTCATGATACATCAATTTAAAATAAAGATGTTTAAGAATATATTGCAGGTTAATAAAAAAAATTATAAACTTGTATCGTGAAAATAAAAATTATTCTAAGAGTCATTCGATGGATTTATTTCTGAAAGACATAGAGGATGTAAATAATGAAAACCGGCAGTATGCCCAGAAGAGGAAAATTGTGGCGTTGCTCAATAGGTCGGAGAAACCGCTGACCATTCCCGGTATTTGCAAAAAGGTAAAGCTGAGCATACCAACCGGGACAAAATTGATTAATGAGCTGATTGATAATAAAATTATCATTGAAACGGGGAAAAAGGAAACGGATAACGGACGGCGCCCTTCGTTATATAAAGTTGATCCGGATTATGCGTATTGTATCGGGATTGTTGTTTTATTAAAAGGACTTTCGTTTTCAGTATATAACCTTGAGATGGACGAGGTCTTTACCTTTGAAGATGAGAATTTTGTTCTTGAGAACACCCGGGAGTGTCTGGATAGCGTTGTTGAGTTCATTCGCGGTTCAATTTCGAAATCGGGCATTAATCGCAGCCGGGTTTTGGGAATGGGCGTAGGTATTACCGGACGTGTAAATTCCAGGACGGGCCACTCGTATAATTATTTCAATTTTTTGAAAGAATCTCTTACTGATTTCTTTTCTGAAAAGTTTTTATTCCCGGTATACATCGATAATGATACTCACGTACTGGGTTTGGCTGAACAGTTTTTTGGCAAAGCCAAAAATATAAAAAATGCATTTGTCGTAAATCTAAGTCGCGGACTGGGTTTGGCCGTAATTGCCAACGGTGAAATTGTTGTGGGGGAACAAGGTTTCGCCGGCGAGTTTGGACATATCCAGTTTGCCGAATCGGATAAACTTTGTTTGTGCGGGAAAAGAGGATGTTTGGGAACTGAAGTTTCGGGGTATGCACTGGAGCAAAACTTTCAGCAACAAACAGAAGCAGGCGAAACATCCTTGTTACTGACCAATAAGGAATCCCGGGAAATTAAGTACGAAGATATTTTACAGGCGGCATCGGAAGGCGATGCCCTTTCAATCTCATTAATTCATAATATCGGGTTTAAGATCGGAAAGGCGCTGGGCAACATGATAAATTTATTGAACCCAGGGGTGATTATCGTTGGCGGCGAATTTGTTTCGGCAAAAGAAATCCTGATTGATTCAATTAAATCGGGAATGACCCACACCGGACTGTTGTTACCTTTACGATCCTGTGAACTCATCTTTTCTTCTATTGGCGCCGATGCCGCTTCAAAAGGAGCCGCAGCAATCGTATTACGTAGCTTACAACTGATATAACTAAAATCAGAAGAAAATACTAACTAAAAAAAACCTAAACGACTATGAAAACATAACAAAAGGACCGTTGAAACAAAACAGCCTGCCACAAGGCTTGGGGGCACAAGGACAGGCATGAAGTGAATGTATAATCAAGACAAATTTACTTCAATTTTAATATTTTTCATATTTATGTTTAAACCTTTTTTCGAAGGTTGAAACTTGTACTCAAACACGGCATTTTATCGTCATGTCCGGAAATGTCTTTCTTGCTGTTTTTCCGGGATTTGTTTTGCATGAATTTTCTTTTGACGAGAAAAGCCAGGTGTACTTCAAGATTACTTTTCAAGTGTCTATCATTTTAACAGTTCAATAAATGTTAGTTTACATGATAAAAAAACGAATTAGCCTATGGGGCTATGCGCTGACTATAATTACCCTCTTATTCTCTCAATATGCGTCGGCACAGGTAATGGTCAGAGGAAATGTGTCGGATGAAAACGGGGAACCGCTGATCGGAGCATCAGTTGTACTAAAAGGATCGACAACAGGAACAATTACCGATTCCGGCGGAAATTATACCATATCAGTTACAGATAACGCGGTGAGGCTGGTTTTTTCGTTCATTGGTTACGAAGCCAAAGAGGAACCGGTTGGTGCGCGCAGTCAGATCAACGTTGTACTTTCTGAAAAAAAGGAAGGAATTGATGAAGTGATCGTTGTTGGCTACGGTACTCAGAAACGGCAGTCAATTACCGGAGCTGTTTCTCAGGTTTCGGGAGAGGAATTGCTGAAAGCTCCTGTGGGAAACATTACCAACAGACTGGGAGGATTAGTTCCCGGGGTTATTGCCCTGCAACAATCCGGTCAGCCAGGGGCTGATGCCGCCAGTATTATTGTTCGCGGATCAGCTGCAAAATATATTGTTGATGGGATTGAACGAAGCTTTGCTGAAATTGATCCGAATGAAATTGCCACCATCTCTGTTTTAAAGGATGCTGCTTCGGCGGCCATTTACGGTTTAGGCGCCAACGCTGTTATTATTATCACCACTAAGCGTGGTCAGGCTTCTGCCTCTCAGATCTCATTTACCGGCGGATACGGAGTCAGTTCCAATGCTGTTATGCTCGATATGCTCGACGGCCCGGAGTATGCCTACTGGTATAATAAAGCACGCGAAATGGATGGTGATGCTCCCGTATTTACTTCTGAGCATGTTGCAAAGATGCTGAATAATGATCCTTCCGACGGCTGGGGAAATACCGACTGGTACAAAAAAACTTTTGGTACCGGAAAGACGAAGAATTTCAACCTGAATGCAACCGGAGGTACCGATAAAATTCAATATTTTACCTCCCTGGGATATTATAATCAGGAGGGTAACGTGGAAGGTTTTAATTACGACCGCCTTAATCTTCGGTCGAATATTGATGCAGAGATTGCCCGAAACCTGGATCTAACTTTCGATGTATCTGCACGTGTTGAAGACCGGAACCGGCCAGGTTATACTGCTTCGCCGGGTGACTGGAACAATATACCACAACAAGCAATGCGGGCTCATCCGTATGTAGTGGAAGAGATTAACGGGGTGCCTGTTTCAACAAGAACGGCAAGTTCATATGTCAGTCCGCTGGCGGCATCCGATCTAACTGGATACAGCCGGGTTAAAACACATGTTCTTCAAACAAATATAGCTTTGAATTACCGTGTTCCATCCATTAAAGGATTAAGTTTTAAGTTTGTCACGGCCTATGATATCTCTTATCAGACATCCAAATCTTTTTCAACTCCCTATTACACTTATGTGGCAAACACGCCTGCTTCAACCACGAACGATATCAGCTATACCTATACCTATGATGCACGTGGAACTACGGCCAGTTTGATAGAAGGTGCTTCGCATTACACCCATTTGACAACCAATTCGAGTGTTAAATACGAAAATCAGTTTGGCGCTCATAAGATTTCTGCGCTTGCGCTGATGGAAACAATCCAACGCGAAGGCAACAGTTTTGGAGCCTATGGTTACGGATTTGATATTCTGGAACTGGATGAATTGAATTTTGCTAATCTGGATGATCGGACCAAAGTGTCCGGCAGCAGCTATGAACAACGTCAGGTTGGTTTTGTAGGACGCGTCAATTATGATTATGATCAACGGTTTCTGGCAGAACTGTCAACCCGTTACGATGGAAGTTATGTTTTTGGAGGAATGAATAAACGCTGGGGAACATTCCCGGCAGCATCACTGGGTTGGAGAATCTCCGAAGAAGACTGGTTTAAAAATCAGGTAAGTTTCGTCAACAGCCTAAAGTTAAAGGGAAGTGTTGGCTTGACGGGTACTACAGAAATACCCGCCTATTATTATCTGAATACCTTGTCGTTTTTGGATGACCCGGCAGTTGTGATTAACGGAACTGCGCTAAATGGTTTGATTACGTCTAAACCGGCCAATATTAATCTGACTTGGGCAAAGGCTCTTCAGTATAACGCCGGTTTCGACGCTACTTTATGGAATGGCTTACTGGGTGTTGAGTTCGATGTGTTCTACAAGTATATCTATGACATGCTTAGTACCGTCAATGCAACTTATCCCGATTCGTACGGAGGCTATGTTTACGGGTATGAGAATAAAAATAAGCAGGATCATAAAGGCTTTGAATTTGCTCTAAGTCAACGCAATAAAATCGGAGAATTCACTTACAATATCGGTTTGAACGGAACGTATACTGAAAGACGCTGGTTGCGCTACGGTGATTCGTCCAATACCCCTGACTGGTTAAAACTAACCGGGAAGGAAGTGGGAGCACAGGTTGGATTTATTTCGCTGGGCTTATTTCAGAGTCAGGAAGATATTGATAATTCGGCCCTGATTGAAGGGAAAGGCGTTCGCGTAGGCGATATTAAATACCTGGACCGGAATGGCGACGGGATTATTTCGTATGAACAGGATCGCGGTTATATCGGAAAATCAGCTTATCCAAAATTTGTCGGAGGCCTTTCTTTTAGCGGAGAATGGAAGGGAATAGACATTTCTTTCCTGTTCCAGGGAGCTCTTGGGCGTGATGTTGCCCTAACAGGCGTGTACAGCAGCGGTGTTATGGATAATACGTCTATGACCAAGCCATTCTATCATGGAGGAAACTCTCCGAAATACCTGGTTGAAAATTCGTGGCGGGAAGATCATCTCAACGGAGAATTTCCGCGGCTATCCCTGGTGACTCTTAGTTCCAACAATGCCTTTTCTTCCAGTTTCTGGTACCGGAATGGCGATTACCTGAGGTTAAAGAATCTTCAGGTAGGATATACATTACCGCAGGCCTGGGTTAAATCGGTTGGAATGGATAAACTGAGAGTCTATGCAGAAGGTCAGAATCTGCTTACATGGAGCGAGCTGACTAAATACAATATCGACCCGGAGCAACCGGGTGTTTCCAATGGATACTATCCGCAACAGAGAATATTTTCGATGGGTGTGAAATTGACCTTTTAATTCGAGAAATTATGAAAGTTAAAATAAAAAAATTAGCCCTGTTTTTAGGAGTTATCGGTTTAACGGCTTGTAACGAATTTCTGGACACAACACCTACCGACCGGATATCTGATGAAGTGGTCTGGGAAAATGAAGCCAACGTCACCTTGTATATCAATGCGTTTTATCCGTACATCGATCGTTACGGTAATTTCGGTACCTCTCAGTTCAGCGGAAACCTGACCGAAGGGTTGACTGAAACGATGAAGTACGGCTCCTATGTGCCCGGAAGCAAAGCGGGCGATGCCAACATGTATGTATTTACCCCCGAAACCATGTCGCCAACAGGTAACTTGTTGAATACCTGGGGAGATACTTATGAAAGGATCAGGAGGGTGAATGAATTCCTGGTTGGGCTTCAGAAATATTCAAAGCTCGATGAGGAAAAGAATAAGCTTTTTGAAGGTCAAGCCCGTTTTTTTCGCGCTTTCCTTTATTTCCAACTGGCCAAGCGTCATGGAGGGGTTATCCTTTATACCGATATGAATCTGCAAAAGGATAAAAATCGTTCCTCAGCAGAAGAAACCTGGAATCTGATCGAAGAGGACCTCGACTATGCCGCTTCGGTTTTACCGAAAGAATGGTCGGCTGCCAACAAAGGTCGTGTAACGAAAGGGGCTGTTCTTGCATTTAAATCGAGGGCGATGCTTTATGCCCAAAGATGGCAGTCGGCAAAAGACGCGGCCGATGCCGTTTTTGCTTTGGACTTGTACGCATTGACCAATGATTACAACAACGCATGGAAAGGTGGTAATTCGGAATCTATCCTGGAGTATAATTACCTGGTTACAGGGCCGAACCACACTTTTGACAAAGATTACGCACCTTTTGGCGAAATAGAAAACCAGGGTGGAAGCGGAACACCAACCCAGGAGATGGTCGAATTGTATGAGCGGGCAGATGGAACAACCGTCGACTGGAGTGCCTGGCATCAGGAGGGTGGAACTACCACCCGGCCTCCTTACGAAGAACTGGAACCTCGGTTTCATGCAACCGTGATCTATAACGGATCTGCCTGGAAAGGAAAAATCATGGAAAACTGTGTTGATGGAACAAACGGAAAATATATGGGTTACCGTGACGACACTTATGCCAAAGGTCGGACGACTACCGGTTATTATCTGCGTAAACTCATGAATGAAGCTCATACCGACCTGGTTACCTACCGGAGTACCCAAACATGGGTCGAAATCCGTTTGGCCGAAGTTTATCTGAACCGGGCCGAAGCAAACTTCCGGCTTGGAAACAGTGGTCCGGCATTGAACGATTTAAATGCAGTACGGATCCGTCCGGGTGTTGGTTTACCTGTGAAAACAGGCCTTTCAGGTGATGCTCTTTTCAACGCCATCCGCCATGAACGGAAGATTGAACTTTCGTATGAAGGCCATTTATACTGGGATATGCGCAGATGGAAACTTGCCCATACCAATTACAATAACTACCGGGTGCATGGGATGAAGATTTCAAAGGCTGCAGGAGGTTATTTGTACGAGTATGTCGATTGTGATTTACAGGACCGCAAGTTCCTGCAAAAAACATACGTATTGCCGGTTCCTTACAGTGAACTGGCAAACAATTCAGCTATTGAGCAGTATGACGAATGGAAATAAAAAACTAAACCATGAAGAATAATTTAATTATAGCAATAGCTTTTATTTCCACTTTTTTGAGTGGTTGTCAGACACCTGATGAACTTATGCCATCGGTTTCAAGAGAAGGCATCAACAGTATTACAGCCAAGTTTGTTGACGGAACGGGTGAATTCATCGGTTATATTACAAACAACAGCGACGAGATCATTATTCCTGTTCCTTATTTCTTTCCGGAAAGCAGTGACAATCAGGTGACCGAATCCATGTTATCCAATATGCGGGTAAAAGCGAATCTGGATGATAATGTAACAGTTACTCCGGCTTTACTATACATGGATTTAAACCAGGATAACATCATCACCGTGACCGATCAGTTGAAGGCAAAGAAACAATATGTTGTCAGAGGTGAAATCCGGAAGAGCTCAGCCTGCCTGATCGAAGAATTTAAATTACCGTCGCTCGGATTGACAGGAGTGATTAATGAAACGACAAAAACAATTTCACTGGTTGCCGTAGGCGAACTGGAACCAGCGCTGGCTGAAGTGACCTTGTCGTATCATGCCACCATTTCTCCCGATCCTTCTGCTGTTATCCTTGATTTTAACCAGGATGTGGAGTTAACAGTTACTGCATTCGACGGGGTAAGCAAGAGTGTATATACGGTGAAGAAAGAAATTCCAATGAAGTTGCCCTACGGGATAAGATCAGGAAGCGCCAAACTGATGTTTGCCAAAAAGCTGAAGGCCGATCTGGGTATTGCGGTGGATAATTTGACTGGTGGTATGGCGGTAACGGGTGATTATGTCGTGCTCAATACGCGCGGTGAAAACAGTATTTATCTCAATGCCAAAACCGGGGTAAAATTGGGGGAAATTGAACTCGGATCAGTAAAAGGAAGTCTGGTTAATTTCTATAATACAGCCGATCGCGACGGAAATATACTGATCAGTAATCTGGCGCCCAATGCCGGTTCGTTTAAGCTATGGAAGCTGACTTCCGTTACTGCAACTCCTCAACTAATGATTGAATGGAATGAAGGGTACGCGCTGGGACGTAAGATTTCTGTGAGCGGAAGTATTGACGATAACGCGATTATTACAGCACCAATTCTTGCTGCCGGACAAAAGTTTGCCCGTTGGACGGTAAGCAGTGGTGTTTTGACATCTCAAACTCCCGAGATTGTGACCATGAGCGGACTTGTTAAAGGCTGGACGACCAACTGCGACATCATCTATACGTCGGCTACCGATGTAAACAGTGATTATTATGTCGCATCTTATTCGGATAATACCTTTGCCTGGGTTAACGGAAATACCAATGCCGTAAGAAAGAGCCTGGATGCAATTAGTGCAAATTATATCCCGAATGCAGTTGATTATATCGGGTTCAATAATGCGAAATATGTCACGCTAAACTGGGTGAACAGTTTCACCTGGGGAGCTGCTGACGCTGTGTGGTTACTGGATGTGAGCAGCGATGCCAACTTTGCCGGCAACCTCGAAACCCGGACTTGCAACGCTGTCGTATGGGAATGCGACCGTGATAAGTATGGAGCCAAGGGAGTTACCCCATTGGTTGCGAACGGAAACGGAACAGGCGACGTTGCCCTGCGGGTTTCAGACGACGGTTTTTACCTCTATCTTTATTTCATGTTTACGAATGGTTATGTTGTCGGATATCAGTTCGACTGTATCGATATGTGATAAAATTTAACTCAACAATATGGGCATCTCCGTGACAGGAGATGCCGGTATTGTTCTTAATGTCAGGTTATGAGTAAAAGATTCATCTGTTTAGTCTGTATATCTTTGTTTTTTATTTTAACAACTTTTATTGCAAGCTCCTGTGGTGGAGATGATGACGAATACAAATGGGAATGGGATGACAAGGAGGATGAGGAGAATTCAGTTAAACCACGGTTTATATGGGTCGATGCCGCGGCTAATTTTCCGGATTTTGCCAATAGTAAGGAAAATATTTTGCGTGATCTGACCCTGGCAAAAAATGCAGGTTTTACAGATATTGTGGTGGATGTACGACCGACGACCGGAGATGTGCTGTTTGTTACTGATGTGGTGGATCAGGTAAAATGGCTGGGTGCCTGGCTACCTGCCGGCTATACAAAAATTGAAAGGACAGCAAGCTGGGACTATCTTCAGGCATTTATCGATGCAGGGCATCAGCTCGGATTAAAGGTGCATGCCGGAGTGAATACCTTTACAGGGGCAAATACCACTTCGTTGGGATCAGAAGGCGTGTTAGTCAGAGATGCTGCTAAGCGCGAATGGGCAACCCAGTTGCTTACCGGGTCAGGAATTGTGAATACGCTCGACATCAGCGGTACCGGCGCCAAATTTTTTAATCCGGTAAACGAGGATGTTCAAAATTACCTGTGCGATTTACTGGAAGATCTGGCGGCTTATGACAATCTGGATGGAATTATTCTTGATCGTGGTCGCTTTGACGATCTGGACAGCGATTTCTCATCCTATACCAAAAAGAAATTTGAAAGTTACCTGGGATACTCCATTCAGAACTTTCCGGCCGATGTTATGCCGGCCGGAACAAAAACAGGCAGCCTGCCATCGCCGCTTCCAACTTACTTTAAACAATGGCTTGAGTTTCGGGTGAAGGTGATTCACGATTTTATGGAAAAAGCAGCAGCCCGGGTGAGAGCGACCAATCCGGATATTCAATTTGGTGTGTATGTTGGTGGTTGGTACTCAAGTTATTACGGAGTAGGGGTAAACTGGGCAAGCCCCGATTATAATACGGCTTCCGCATATCCTTCATGGGCGACCTCCAATTATCAGAAATACGGTTATGCCGATATCATGGACATAATTCTGATTGGTGCGTATGCTTCGCCTACCCGGGTTTATGGTACAACCGAATGGACCATTCAGGGATTTTGCTCTAAAGCTGTTGAAAAAATCAAAGGGAATGCAAAAGTAATCGGCGGTCCGGATGTGGGTAACGGCGAATGGGCAACGGCCAGCGCTTCGGTAGTCAATCAGGCAATTACCCAATCGGTTGATGCGGCGATCAATGCCTGCGATGGTTATTTCCTATTCGATATGATTCACCTGAAAAACAAAAATCAATGGCAATATGTAAAACAGGGTATTGATGCTGTAATTGCCGGAGACAACTAAAACAAGTATAATAAATTTGAAGATATAAAAATGAAAAAATCAACTGTCTGTCTATGGCTATGTTCGGTCGCATTGTTTTTTGCCTGCAGCCAAAGAACAAAAGATACAATAAAAGTTGAAAAACCAGCCTTGATGTGGTTTGATGCAGAAGCAAATTTTGAGCGTTTCAGCTATCCCGATTCCATCGATTTTTATCTTGAAAAAATAAAGAATATTGGTTTTACGCATGCCGTTGTTGATATTCGCCCGATAACCGGCGAAGTGCTTTATCAGAGTGAGTTTGCCCCTCAAATGAAAGAATGGGATGGTGTTGAACGACCTGATTTTGATTACCTGGGGCATTTCATTACCAAAGCGCATGAACTTGGATTGGAAGTTCATGTTTCGATGAACACCTTTGTCGGCGGACATAATTTTCTCGATAGGGGGCAAACATATACCACCAATCCGGATTGGGCCAGCATGGTGTATACGCCCGATGAGGGAATTGTATCAATTATGACCCAAAAGAAAAAATATTCGGCCATGATCAATCCGATCAATCCCGACTTTCAGGCACATATGCTGAATATTCTTAAAGAAGTGACTGCCAAATACCCGGAACTTGACGGTATTATTCTCGACCGCGTACGCTACGACGGTATTATGGCCGATTTTTCTGAATTATCAAAAACCAAATTCGAGGAGTACATCGGAGAAAAACTGGTGAATTTTCCCACCGATATTTACGAATGGAAGACGGATGAAACCGGAAAAAGCAATTACGAGCCAGGCAAATATTTTAAAAGGTGGCTGGAATGGCGCGCCGGGAATATTTACGCATTTATGACAAAAGCCCGTCAGGCCGTAAAAGAAGTAAACCCTGAAGTTTCTTTTGGCACGTATACGGGCGCCTGGTATCCGTCGTATTTCGAGGTAGGTGTAAACTGGGCCAGCAACCAGTACGATCCGACCGTTGATTTCGATTGGGCAACCGCCGGATATAAGAATTACGGTTATGCCGAAATACTCGACTTATTTACGGTTGGGAATTACTACACCAATGTAACGATGACCGAATATCTGAAAAACAACAACCAGATACAAAACGAAACCGACAGCAAAGCGGCCCGTGGCACCTGGTATTGCGTGGAAGGTTCGTGCGAAAAAATCAAAGGGATTTTAAACGGGCATCCGTTTTATGGCGGCATTCTGGTCGATCAGTTTTATGAAAACCGGCCTCAGTTGTCGCGTACAATAGCGATGAACCTGCAGGCTTCCGATGGATTAATGGTTTTTGATATCGTTCATATCATCCGCAAAAATATGTGGAAAGAAGTAGAAGATGGCTTTATCATGGCAGCCGACCCGGATTATTTCAAAAAGGAAGAAAATAATTAAGCATTGTAATCTTTAATTGCATGAGAATGAATGACGGAATGATAAGACGAAATCTATACCTGGTATTCTTGCTCATCGGTTTGTCCACGTTCTCATTCGCCGGAGGTAAAGTAGAATTGCCGCCCGTTTACAAGGGAAAGGTAACTTGCGGCGGAGAAGGAGTAGCCGGAGTTGTTGTGACCGACGGCTATTCGGTCACGGTAACCGGGAAAAACGGCGCATATTCCTTTACCGGAAATCAGAAGGGGCGTTTTGTCTATATATCTTCTCCGTCAGGCTATACGGTTCCGGTGATAAATTCAGTTCCCCGTTTTTTCTACCCGCTTAACGAAGGTGAAAAAACCGAAAAAATTGACTTTCAGTTGATTAAACTTGCAGGCGGTGATTCAAAACACGGTTTTATCGTGTGGGCCGATCCGCAGGTGAAAAGCAACGAAGAGGCCATACAGGCGAAAGAAGTGGCTGCCGATGCGGCCGATTTGATGTCAAGATATGTTCATATCCCGTTTCATGGACTGGGTTGTGGTGATCTGGTTGGCGATAACCCGGCCCTGTTTGATTGTATTAAAAACATACTGAGCCCATTGGAAATACCCTTTTATCAATCAATGGGAAACCACGATATGTACTACAACGGGCGCTCTGACCAATCAGCCTGCGACATCTTTGAAAGTCATTTCGGGCCAGCCTGGTACTCGTTTAACCGTGGAGACATTCATTACGTGGCGCTCAACGATGTTTTTTATCTCGGACGCGATTATTTTTACATTGGTTATCTTCCCGAGGAACAACTGGCCTGGCTCGAAAAAGACTTGTCGGTTGTTGATATTGGAAAAACGGTGGTGGTAACCCTTCACATACCAACGGCATTGGATGAAAAGGATTTGAAACAGTTTTCGTACTCCGCAATTTCTCAATCACTGGTGAATAAACAGGCCCTGTACAAAATTCTTGAGCCTTACCAAACGCATATCATTTCGGGTCATATGCACATTACAAATAACCTGGCTATTTCGTCCAAGCTTTTTGAACACAACATTTCATCGGTTTGCGGCGCCTGGTGGCAGGGCGATTATGCCGAAGACGGTACGCCGAAAGGGTACGCTGTTTTTGAAGCAAACGGACCGGATTTGAAATGGTATTTTAAAAGTTTCGGGTACGATGAAAATCATCAGTTCCGGGCATATCTGGCAGGAACGAACCCCGAACAACCGGATTATCTGACGGTGAATGTTTGGAATTACGATCCTGAATGGAACGTTTACTGGTACGAAAACGGGATACGGATGGGAGAGATGGAAGCTTACATGGGATCCGATCCGGAAACAGCCAAAGCTTACTCCGATAAAGAGAAGCTTGACTATACCTGGATATCAGCCCGAAAAACGGGGCATATGTTTCGTGTAAAACCTCAATCGGCCTCAGCAAAAATAACGATCGAAGTGATTGACCGTTTTGGCGCTGTTTACACACATGACTTGTAATGGAAAAATAAAAACTAAAATAAATTAATTAACCTGAAATACGAAAATTCAATGACCCGATTGAAAATTTATCTTTATCTGGCCTGCATGGTAGCTTCATTGGGCGGTTTTCTTTTTGGATTCGATACTGCAGTGATTTCCGGAACGGTTGGTTTTGTAGAAAAATATTACGTGTTGAGCAAGCTTCAGTTAGGCTGGTTCGCCGGTTCGGCACTTATTGGCTGCATTTTGGGGGCCATTATCTCCGGGAAACTGTGTGATTTATTTGGCCGGAAACCGGTATTGATCGGATCGGCAATTTTGTTCTTTTTGTCGGCGCTTGGCTCTGCTTATCCGTATAATTTTTCATGGTTGATTATTGCCCGGGTAATTGGAGGTGTAGGGGTGGGTATGGCATCAGTTGCCGCTCCGCTTTATCTTTCTGAATTTGCTCCTCCTAAATACCGGGGACGGGTGGTGGCTTTATACCAGTTGTCGATTGTAACCGGAATTATCGTTGCCTATCTTTCCAATTGGCTGATTCTTGATAAATCGCAAACCGGCTCAGTCAGTTTCGCATTTTTTAATGATCTTTTCATTCTGAACCCGTGGAAAGGAATGTTTGGGGCCGAAACCATTCCGGCGGCCCTCTTTACCTTGATGATGTTATTTGCCCCTGAAACTCCCAGGTGGCTAATTCTCAACAGAAAAGAAAAAAAAGGAAGAAATGTATTGAATTCCATAATGTCCGTCACCGAAGCCGAGTTTACTTTCTCAGAAATAAAAGCCGGACAGATAAAAGAAAAAACTTCAATCCGTGAACTTTGGGGAAAAGGAATCCGAAAAGCTCTTATTATCGGTGTTGCCTTGTCTGTTTTTGGCCAGCTTACCGGGGTTAATATTGTTGTTTATTACGGACCTTCCATATTGGAAAAAGCCGGATTGAACATTGGCGGAGCATTACAATACCAGGTTGCGCTAGGGATTATAAATTTTGTGTTTACGGTTGTATCCATGTTTATCATAGACCGTTTTGGGCGCAGACCATTACTTATTGGAGGAATGGGAATGGTTGCGGCAAGCTTACTATTGACCGGAGTTTTCTTTCTTTTTAAGGCCTCTGCTCTGGCAATAACGATTGTTTTAGGGCTTTATATGGCCTTTGTTGCTGTATCGATTTGTGCTGTTATATGGGTGCTGACACCCGAGATATTTCCCAATCGTCTGCGCGGGCGGGCCATGTCAGTGGCAACATTCTTCAACTGGACAACCAATGCTTTAGCAGCAATTATTTTTCCATGGATTGTCGCCTTGATTGGGATGGATGTCGTATTTTTTGTTTTTGCGGCAATCTGTACGGTGGGGGTTATTATTTTCTATCGCTCAGTCCCTGAAACCAAAGGCCGTTCATTGGAAGAAATCGAAAATTTCTGGAAGGTCGAAAAATCAACCATCGGATAATTCTTAATTAACTCACTGCAAATGAAATTTGAACTTATTGATATATCGATTATCATCGCATACATTGTTTTGAGCATTTTTATCGGCTTTTGGATATCGAAAAGAGCCAATAAAAATCTTCAAAACTATTTTCTCGGGGGAAACCGGTTAAAATGGTATTTCCTGGGGCTCTCCAACGGTTCGGGCATGTTCGATATTTCCGGAACAGCATGGACAGTCACCCTTTTATTTGTTTACGGGCTGAAGAGTGTCTGGATTCCCTGGCTATGGCCGGTTTGGAATCAAATATTTATCATGGTATTTATGGCCATTTGGTTGCGCAGGTCGGGGGTAATGACCGGTGCCGAGTGGATTACCACCCGTTTTGGAAGCGACAGGGGAGGGAAACTTTCTCATATTATTGTGGTGGTTTTTGCCATTATCAGCGCCATCGGGTTTATTGCTTACTTTTTTGTCGGGATCGGGAAATTTGCAGTGACCATTTTCCCTTGGGATTTATCATTCCACCTCGGTTCGGCGCAGGTAATCTCAGAATATGTTTACGCGACGATCTTGCTTTCGTTGACAACTATTTACGTGATTAAGGGCGGGATGTACAGCGTGGTGGCCACTGAGGTGATGCAATTTTTTGTCATGACAATTGCCTGTGTGGCGGTGGCTTGGTTCGCAATGACAAATGTATCAGCCGAACAAATTAACGCAGCTGTTCCCGATGGCTGGTTCGATATTCTTCCTTCGTGGAACACCGGGCTC
Source organism: Gaoshiqia sp. US2 (assembly GCF_059705485.1). Taxonomy (NCBI): domain Bacteria; kingdom Pseudomonadati; phylum Bacteroidota; class Bacteroidia; order Marinilabiliales; family Prolixibacteraceae; genus Gaoshiqia; species Gaoshiqia sp. US2. The sequence goes on from NZ_AP048550.1 coordinate 1,690,794, forward strand.
GACTGGACCGGTATTTTTGACCAGGTGAACGAAAAAATTACGCAGGATGGGTTTGGCATGCTCGGCGCACTGGTGATGATGATGTTTTTTAAAGGCATCTTTTCCAGTTTGGCCGGCCCCGTTCCCGGTTACGATATGCAACGCGTACTGTCTGCTCAAACACCGCGGGACGCTGCCAAAATGAGCGGTCTTACTTCGTTGGTGCTGTATCCGCCGCGTTACCTGATGGTAGCTGGCTTGGGGGCCTTAGGGCTGGTTTTTGTAGCTCCCGTTTTAAAAACAGGCGGCGGTGAAATCGATTTTGAAAAAATTCTTCCCTATGTGATCAACAACTTGTTGCCGGTTGGATTAAAAGGAATTATCCTGGCCGGCTTGCTTGCTGCTTTTATGTCAACTTTTTCTGCTTTTGTAAATGCGGCGCCGGCATACATTGTCAACGATTTGTATAAACGCTATATTAACCCCAATGCTTCGGATAAGAAATACCTTCGGATCAGTTATGTTTCATCAGTCGGAATTGTGGTGGTGGGCATCATATTTGGTTTCTTTTCAGCCTCAATCAATTCGCTGACACTGTGGATTACTTCGTCGCTTTATGGCGGTTACGTGGCAGCGAATGTGTTGAAATGGGTGTGGTGGCGTTTTAACGGATATGGTTATTTCTGGGGAATGCTTTCCGGCCTGGCTGGCTCAACCGTGAAATTCCTGTTTTTTCCGAATACGCCGGATATATATATATTTCCCATCATCCTGGTCATGGCTGTACTCGGAAGCTTTCTCGGCTGTTACCTTTCATCCCCGGTTGATGACCATACACTGATCGAGTTTTACAAAAATGTGCGTCCCTGGGGGTGGTGGAAGCCCGTACACGACAAAGCATTGAAAATGTATCCGCGGTTGACAAAAAATAAAGATCTGCCTCGCGATAGTTTCAATATTCTGGTAGGGATTGTTTGGCAGATGACATTGATTGTGGCTCCCATTTATTTGGTTGTCAGACATTATCAGGGCTTACTGATATCGCTTGCATTATTTGTCATTACTTCGGTCATATTGAAATTTAACTGGTTAAATAAAATCAAAGATTATGAAACCATCTAGAAAACGGGGATGCTGCTTTTTGGCTGCTTGTTTCATGGTTTTAGCCGGAACTGGCATTACTGGAAACCTCGTTGCACAAGACGCGCTGCCTTACGATACCTCGTACACCTTTGCACATTACAAGGTGAGAAGGGCGTTTTATGAAGGGCTTCCAGACGGGAAAAATGAAATTGTGTTTCTGGGAAACAGTATTACTGAAAACGGAGACTGGAACGAACTGTTTAAGAATAAGAAAATAGTAAATCGTGGTATTGGTGGCGATGTGTGTTTTGGTGTGCTTAACCGGATGGATGAGGTGCTTGCTTCGCAGCCAAAATCGATTTTCCTGATGATCGGAATTAACGATATCGGGCGAACAGTGCCGGTGGATGTTATCGCCGGAAAAATCCGGGAAATCATACAAACAATCAACGAAAAATCCCCCAAAACCAAAGTCTGCCTGCAAAGTGTCTTGCCAATCAACGAAAAGGTGATTTGGTACGAGTATATGAAAAACAAATCTGATAAAATTGTCATGCTAAATGAAAAATTGAAAGTAATTGCCGCTGAAGAACGAGTTCGTTATCTGGATTTGTACACTCGCTTTGCCGACAGTGAAGGACAATTAATTCGGGAATATACCGCAGACGGGATTCACCTCAGCGCTACCGGCTATCTACGCTGGCGTGATGCATTTAAAGATGAAAAAATTCGTTTTTAGTTTTGAACAGATCAGAATAAATTGACTTAAAGGAAAAACAGAATGAAGATCAGAGGTACTTTTTTGGATGAAATCAGCCATGATATTCCTCACCAGAACTGGGGAAGAAAAGAATGGGACCGCGACTTTGCCTATATGAAAGAAATCGGGATCAACTCGGTGATCTTAATCCGTAGCGGATACCGGAAATGGCTGACTTATCCATCGCAAATACTTATTAATCGGGAGGGGGCATACAATCCACCGGTTGATTTGGTACAGATGTATTTGGAGTTGAGTGAGAAATACGGCATGGATTTTTACTTCGGTTTGTACGACTCGGGGCGTTATTGGGTGAATGGCGATTTCAGAAAAGAATTGGATCTGAATAAATTGCTTATCGAAGAAGTATGGGCTGCCTACGGAAAGATGAATGCTTTTAAAGGATGGTATATTTCTCAGGAATGCAGCCGGAAAACAGGAACTATTATTGATATGTATGCCGGATTGGGCATGCATTGCAAAGAAGTCTCGGGACAACTGACAACGCTGATTTCGCCATACATCGACGGAGTAAAAAATATCAGCCAATATAAAGCAGAGACCAGCCGCACTTTAGGCGTGAGTTTGAAAAGACATGAAGAAGATTGGAGCGAGATTTTTGCCGGGATAAAGGATGCAGTGGATATTGTCGCTTTTCAGGACGGCCATATCGATTTTGATGAACTGGATGATTTTCTTCAGATCAATAAACAATTGGCAGATAAATTTGGCATTCGAAGCTGGACAAACTCCGAAACCTTTGACCGGGATATGCCGATCAAATTTTTACCGATTAAATGGGAAAAACTGCTGATGAAATTAAATGCGGCAAAGCGTGCCGGAATGGAGCAGGCAATCACCTTTGAGTTCTCCCATTTTATGAGTCCGCAATCGGCTTATTTGCAGGCGGCGCATTTGTACAATCGCTATAACGAATATTTGGAGGGAATTGAGTAACATTCATCAAAATGGAGAAAACAGATTTAAGAGATTTAGCAGGAATATACAAAACGGAATTGCTCAATAACGTGGTGCCGTTTTGGCTGAATAACTCACAGGATAAGGATTTTGGAGGGTATTTTACCTGCCTCGACCGGGAAGGAAAGGTTTTCGATACCGATAAATTTATTTGGTTGCAGGGCCGGGAGGTCTGGTTGTTTGCCATGCTTTATAACCAGGTGGAGAAAAATCAGGAATGGCTGGACGCCGCGATTCAAGGTGCTGAATTTCTGAAAAAATTCGGACACGACGGAAACCTGAACTGGTATTTCTCTTTGAGACGTGACGGGGAGCCGCTGGTTGAACCGTATAATATTTTTTCGTACACGTTTGCAAGTATGGCTTTTGGTCAGTTAAGCAAAGCGACCGGGAACCGGGAATATGCGGAGATCGCAAAAAAAACATTCGATCTGGTTCTTTCGAAAACCGATAATCCGAAAGGACACTGGAACAAAGCTTTTCCGGGTACGCGTAACCTGAAAAACTTCGCGCTTCCGATGATCCTCTGTAACCTGGCGCTCGAAATTGAGCATCTGCTGGATGAAGCTTTTCTGAAGGAGACGATGGAAACCTGTATTCACGAGGTTATGGATGTTTTTTACCGCCCGGAACTGGGGCTGGTGGTCGAAAATCTCAACGCCGATGGCACCTTATCAGATACCTTCGACGGACGCTTGCTGAATCCCGGACATGCCATTGAGGCTATGTGGTTTATCATGGATCTGGGCGTTCGTCTGAACCGTCCGGAACTGATCAGAAAAGCCAATGAAATTGCTATTCGGATGGTTGAATACGGTTGGGATGAACAGTATGGCGGCATTTTTTATTTTATGGATCGCCTCGGCCACCCCACCCGGCAACTGGAATGGGACCAGAAACTTTGGTGGGTTCATATCGAAACCCTGATTACGATGTTGAAAGGTTATCAGCTTACTGGTTCAGATGAAAGCCTGGAATGGTTTAAAAAAGTGCATGACTATACCTGGAAGCATTTTAAAGATGCCGAACACCCCGAATGGTTTGGTTATCTAAACCGTCGCGGAGAAGTTTTACTTCCATTGAAAGGTGGCAAATGGAAAGGTTGTTTTCATGTGCCGCGCGGGTTGTATCAATGCTGGAAAACCTTAGATAAAATCAATAATCAGTAAGATGAAGATTTACCGTTTTCTAAAAGTTGTTGTATTGACCGGGATATTTGCCTGTTGGTTTTCAGGAAGCCAGGCATCAGAGAAAAACCGTTTTTTTGCAGCAGGAAATCCGGCATTTCAGTATATGGGCCGGGTTGAAATTGAAAATGACCAGGCCAGGTACAACTGGCCAGGAGTAGCTGTTTCAGTCGACTTTTCAGGACAGGTATTGGGAATCAGGATAAAAGGCGGCCCACGCAACTATTTTAATGTTTGGGTCGACGATTTTCCGGCAGAAATTTTCTGCGCGGTGAACGATACGGTTTGGTGGTTTCCCAAACGCTTATCTTCTGGCGAACACCGGTTGCGCCTGGTAAAACGTACGGAAGCCGATATGGGGATGGCTGCATTTTATGGCGTTTTTGTCGGGAAGAAGGATTCGGTGAAACGGCCTGCGCCGCTTCCTGAACGAAAAATTTTGTTCATCGGCAACTCCATCACCTGCGGTTACGGAACCGAAGGGACAGACAAGTCGGAGCGGTTTCTGGCATCAACCGAAAATTGCGAAAAGTCGTATGCCACCATTCTCGCCCGTGCATTTAACGCGCAATATCAGTTGATTTCGCATTCGGGTTTGGGAATGGTACGTAATTACGGCGATCCGGGGAAAATAGCTGTCGAAAGAAAACCAATGCCGGCCCGACTCGAATATTTGTTCGACGATGATTCAACCAAATTGTACGACTTGGAGAATTTTGTCCCCGATGTGGTATTTGTCAATCTGGGCACAAACGACTTTTCCACACAACCTTTCCCCGATGAGGCTGATTTTATTCAGGCCGGCGAAAGACTGATTTTGAAAACATGAAAAGACGGAATTTTATAGGAATGATCGGGGCGACAGGTGGTCTTTTTGCTACCGCTCCCCTGATCATGAGTCCGGACAGTTTGTATGCCGGAAATTCAAGGAACAAAAAACGTAACGCTTCAACAGAGGTAGTTGCCGACCTGGTTGTGGCAGGTGCCGGAATGGGTGGTTGCGCCTGTGCTTTGGCTGCTTTGCGCAACGGTCTTTCGGTGGTAATGACCGAAGAAACCGATTGGATTGGAGGTCAGCTTACCCAACAGGGAGTGCCGGTTGACGAGCACCGATGGATTGAAACGCATGGCGCTACCCGGTTATATCGCGATTTCAGAATGGCTTTGCGGCAATATTACAAACGGAATTATCCGCTCACCGAAGCTGCAGCGGCCCGCAGCGAACTAAATCCGGGCGATGGAGCTGTTTCGCGTTTATGCGTGGAGCCACGCGTCGGGGTGGCCGTATTAACGGAGATGCTTGCTCCGTATATCAGTTCCGGTAAATTGAGCTTGCTGCTCAATTGTAAGGTGAAAAGCGCTGATGTGGAAGGTAACAAAGTCCGTGCACTGGAAGTGATAAACCAAAGCGGACAGTTGTTATTGCTAAAAGCGCCATATTTTGCCGACGCAACGGAGATGGGCGACTTGCTGCCGCTTACCGGTACCGAATATGTGACGGGTACCGAGTCAAAAAGGGAGACCGGCGAGCTTCATGCGCCTGAAGTGGGCGATCCGGACAACCAGCAGGCCTTTACGCTCTGTTTTGCAATGGATTATGTTCCCGGCGAAAATCATGTAATCGACAAACCGGCCGACTACGAATTCTGGAGATCTTATATTCCGCAATTGACACCTTCGTGGCCGGGGCGCCTGCTCGATCTTACCTATTCAACTCCGGCGACTCTGGCGCCCAAAACGCTGGGCTTTCATCCCGGGGGAGGGAAAACAGGAGATGTGCTGAACTTATGGAATTACCGGAAAATTATCAATCGTCATAATTTTGTTCCTGGATTTTACCCAGGTGATATCACCGTGGTCAATTGGCCGCAAAACGATTACATGCTGGGAAAACTGGTTGATGTAAGCGAAAAAGAATTTCAAAAACAACTGGACAATGCCCGTCAGCTTAATCTTTCGTTGTTTTATTGGTTGCAAACAGAAGTGGAGCGACCCGACGGAGGTGCCGGCTGGCCAGGTTTACGTTTGCGGGGCGATGTCATGGGAACTGAGGACGGAATGGCCAAGTACCCCTATATCAGGGAAGGACACCGGATAAAAGCATTGTTTACCGTGCTGGAAGAGCATGTAGGCATTGAAAACCGTACGCTCGTAAAAGGGAAGGATGCAGCAACCAAGGCCGAACGTTTTTACGATCGTATTGGCGTTGGATCCTATTACCTCGATTTGCATCCAACCACTAAAGGCAACAATTATATCGACCTGCCTTCACTCCCGTTTGAGATTCCGCTGGGGGCGCTGATCCCGCAACGGATGGAAAACCTGCTTCCCGCTTGCAAAAATATCGGAACCACGCATATTACAAACGGTTGTTACCGTCTGCACCCCGTTGAATGGAATATTGGCGAAGTAGTGGGCATGCTGGCTTTTTATTCTTCAAAAAAGAATGTTTTGCCACGGGATATCCGTGAAAATGAACAACTGCTGGCTGATTTTCAACAATTCATCCGATCGCAGGGCGTCGAAATCCAATGGCCTGAATAACGGATCGTCTATAAAAGCAATTGCCGAAAAAGCGTTAGGGGGAGTTAAAGAAGAAGTACAAAGTAGAGAATACAGAAGGCTGTCCGTTGTATGTTGGACAGCCTTTCTTCCTGTTTTCGTCACTTTTTTTCCGATAATTTATATCTAATTGAAGCAGAATAAAATAGGCTTGTTTTATTTTGATTTTGGGTGTCTCATGGCTATTTTTGTTGCATGTTTGTTCGTCGCAAAGCAAATAAAACGGGATCGGTCAGTGTCCAGGTTGTTGACAAGAGCCATGGGCGTTACCGGGTAATCAAAAGTTTGGGTGCAGGGAGGACCGAGGCGGAAGTTGTCCGTTTAGAAGAGAAAGCTCGCCAACATGTACGCGAACTTACCGGAACAAACAGGTCTCTTTTTGAGGATGAAGATGAAATCAAGCTGGAGGACTTCCTATCAACCATTTCCAACTCACAGATACAAGTCATAGGCCCTGAAATCATATTTGGGACACTTTATGACCGGATCGGCTATGGCCGTATCCACAATGAGTTGTTCCGGCACCTGGTTATAACCCGGCTGTTTAATCCGGGCAGCAAGCTGAAAACGATCGATTACCTTTTCCGTTATCAAGGCGTTGTCTATAACATCAGTAAGATTTACCGGTTTCTGGACAACCTGTGCTTCCGCAGGGAGGCAGTGGAAAGCCAACCAGATGGGATCCCCGACATAAAAAAGCAGGTGGAAGATATCTCCTATTCCCATACGCTTCGTGTGCTGGGAGGGAAGATCGATGTGGTTTTCTACGACATGACCACGCTCTATTTTGAATCAAGCGACGAAGACGATCTTCGGAAAACCGGTTTCTCAAAGGACGGCAAACATCAATGCCCCCAGATTTTTCTTGGCTTGTTGGTTGGCCAGGGCGGGAACCCCATCGGTTATGAACTGTTTGAAGGGAATATTTTCGAGGGAAATACTTTTATCCCGGTACTGCAACGCATGGAAGAGCGGTATAACCTTGGAAAACCCGTTGTCATTGCCGATTCTGGCCTTTTGTCTAAGAAAAACATCTTGGCATTGGAAGAGAACGGGTATGAATATATCCTTGGGGCACGCCCCAAAAACGAAAACGACTTGATCAAGCAAAAGATTCTTGCCTTTGATTTAAAAGACGGTGATGTGCGGACGATAAAGAAAACAGGGGCCACCCGGTTGGTTTTGTCCCGGACAAACAAGCGGATGTCCAAAGATGCCCATAACCGCAAACGTGGATTGGACAGGCTGACCAAGCGCCTGAACAGCGGAAAACTGACCAAATCAAACATCAACAACAAGGGATACAACAAGTATTTAAAGATGGAAGGGATAGTTACCATCTCTATTGATTTGGAAAAGTTCAATGCCGATGCCGCCTGGGATGGCATAAAAGGATACTTGACCAACACTGCCCTTCAGGCAAAACAGGTGATCGCAAATTACAGGAACTTATGGTTTATTGAACGTGCTTTTCGTATGAACAAAACCGATCTTAGGGTACGTCCAATATACCATCGGCTATATAACAGGATCGAAGCCCACATTTGCATCTGTTTCACTGCATATACGGTAATGCTCGAATTGGAAAGATTGCTCAAGGCCAAAAAATCGGTCATTAGTTTGAAAAGGGCACAAGAAATAACGCACAATATGTACCAAATCCTTTATCAATTACCCTACTCGAAAGATACCAAAGCTCGAATGTTAAGAATGGATAGCGAGCAACAGGAACTATATGATATTATAATCCAATCCAAAACTGTAAATTGAAATTTAGGTGTCCCATTGACGAAAACAGGCGTTGAATGGAATATTGGCGAAGTAGTGGGCATGCTGGCTTTTTATTCTTCAAAAAAGAATGTTTTGCCACGGGATATCCGTGAAAATGAACAACTGCTGGCTGATTTTCAACAATTCATCCGATCGCAGGGCGTCGAAATCCAATGGCCTGAATAACGGATCGTCTATAAAAGCAATTGCCGAAAAAGCGTTAGGGGGAGTTAAAGAAGAAGTACAAAGTAGAGAATACAGAAGGCTGTCCGTTGTATGTTGGACAGCCTTTCTTTTTTTTGCAAGTATTGCTCCCGGATGTCTTGTGCTCCAAGAGCTTTTTGTCAAACCAACTTCTGTTATCTCTGGTTTTATGCTGAAAGAAATTGTTACCGGGAAGACCGGATGCTTATTTTTTCAGCAAATGTTCCATTTCCTCCAGTGTTTTGCCTTTGGTTTCAGGAACCATCTTCCAAACGAACAGGAACGACAACACACTCATCAAACCATAAAATGAATAAGTCATTCCGCCACTGAATTCCATCATGGCCGGGTAGGTTGATGAAATAAAGTAGTTGGCTGCCCATTGCGCCGCAACGGCAATGGCGACAGCCTTACCCCTGATTTTATTCGGAAAAATTTCCGAAATCAATACCCAGGTAATCGGGCCCCACGACATCATGAAGGAAGCGGTGTAGATGATGATGAAAACAAGCGTACCAATGCCGATCACTTTCATAAACGACAGGGCGGCAATGGCAAACATGCCGATGGCCATACCCACCGATCCGACCATCAACAGGGGGCGGCGGCCCCACTTGTCGACCGTAACAATCGCCACAACGGTAAAAATCACGTTAACCAATCCCATCACCACGGTTTGCAACATCGAGGCATCTTTTTCGGCCCCCATACTTTCGAAAATACGGGGAGCATAGTATAAGGCCACGTTGATTCCAACAAACTGCTGAAACACCGACAGTAAGATACCGATGATGATAATGGTTTTTCCGTAAGCCAGTATTTTTGCCGATGACTTTTCAACTGTTCCTTTTATCTCGTGAAGAATGGTCTTGGCCTGTTCCAGTCCGTTAATGCGCGACAGAATGCTTAGCGCTTTGTCGTCCTGATGGTTCAATGCCAGGTAGCGCGGGGTTTCGGGTACGAAAAACAGCAGAACACCAAAAATCCCGGCAGGTATAGCTTCGGATGTAAACATTTTCCGCCATCCGACAGTATTGATCCATTCCAGGCTTTGGCCGTTGGCAATGCCCCAGTTGACAAAATAAACAACCAGCATTCCGAAGATGATAGCAAACTGGTTAATCGAAACCAGCCGCCCGCGGATATCGGCCGGAGCAATTTCGCCAATATACATCGGGCACACGGCAGAAGCAAGTCCCACGCCAATTCCGCCAATGATCCGGTAGAAATTGAACATGTACAACAGGCCCATGGTTGGTTCTCCTTTGGTAAAAAAGAGAAATTCCGGATAGCCGGAACCCAGGGCGGAGAGGAAGAATAAGCCGGCGGCCAGCATCAGCGATTTTTTACGCCCGAGACGCGAAGCCAGCAAGCCCGAAAGCGCCCCGCCAATAATACAACCGATCAGCGCGCTGGAGATGGTGGCCCCGTGTGCCCACGAACTTAAGCCTAAGCCATCGATCAGGAAAGCCTGAACGGATTTTTCGGCTCCGGAAATAACAGCCGTATCATATCCGAAGAGTAAACCACCCAAGGTTGCCACCAGGGTGATGGCAACGATGTATAGTGAGTTTTGTCCTTTCATACAGCAAGGATTAAATGTAGCAGTTGATTAGTTGCTCAAATAATTCCTGTTTTCCGCTGATTTGTTTTGGTTCGCCTGTTTCTTTGGCAATGGCATACAAATCTTCGAGGCCTAACCGACCTTTTTCAAATTCGGCGCCTTTACCCGAATCATAAGAAGCATAACGCGTTTTGCGTAGTTTCAGGTAGTCCGATTCCTTTAATATTTTGTCAGCGATCACCAACGAGCGGGCAAAGGTATCCATGCCGCTTACATGGGCAATGAAAATATCTTCCAGGTCGGTGGAATTGCGACGGGTTTTTGCATCAAAATTGATCCCTCCGTCGGTAAATCCGCCGGCGCTGATGATTTCCAGCATCGCTTCGGTTGTTTCGTAAATATTGGTCGGAAACTCGTCGGTGTCCCATCCGTTTTGGTAGTCGCCTTTGTTGGCATCGATTGAGCCTAACATGCCGGCATCGGCAGCCATGCGCAATTCGTGGGCAAAGGTATGACCGGCTAGGGTGGCGTGGTTTACTTCAATATTCATTTTGAAATCGTTTGACAGACCGTTCTTAGCCAGGAATCCCAACACGGTTTGCGTGTCGAAGTCGTACTGGTGTTTGGTCGGTTCCATCGGTTTGGGCTCAATCAGGAACGTTCCCTTAAACCCTTGTTTCCGGCCGTAATCTTTGGCAATTGTCAGGAATTGTCCCAGGTGTTCGAGTTCGCGTTTGGTGTCGGTATTCAGCAAGCTCATATAGCCTTCGCGTCCTCCCCAGAATACATAACCTGTTCCGCCTAAAGCAATGGTGGCGTCAATGGCGTTTTTCACCTGAACGGCAGCGTTGACCAGGACGTTGAAATCGGGGTTGGTAGAAGCGCCGTTCATGTAACGCGGGTTTGAGAATACATTGGCTGTACCCCAAAGCAGTTTCACCCCGGTGGCTTCCTGGCGTTCCCTGGCAAAGTCGATCATTTTAGCCAGTCTTTTTTCGATTTCAAAGACGCTTCCGTCGCCCACCACGTCGGTGTCGTGGAAACAGTAGAATGGGGCGCCTATTTTGGTGATGAATTCGAAAGCGGCATCCATTTTTTCTTTGGCAGCATCCATCGGGTCAGCAGCTCCCACCCAGGGGAAAATCTGTGTGCCCGGGCCAAACGGATCGCCGCCGTCGCCGCAGAAGGTATGCCAGTAAGCTACCGCAAAGCGCAGGTATTCTTTCATGGTTTTTCCGCCAACTACACGGTTTTCGTCGTACCATTTAAATGCCAATGGATTTTTTGATTCCGGTCCTTCGTATTTGATCTTCTCAATTCCCGGAAAATACTCTTTGTTCCCTTTAAACGTTTTCATTTTATTAACTGATATTTATGATTATTAATTGGTAGCTTCGCGACCTTGTGCTTAAATTGTTCGTTGACAGACAGCTCCGAGTCTACCATAGATTTTCACCATACGACCATCCTTCGCGTACCGGCTCTTTAATGTAGGCATCCAGTTCGGGACGATTGGTCACTTTCATATTTTGGGCGTCGTAATCAAGCCTTCCACCGAATCGTTGCGCCAAAACGCCAACCTGGGCCATCTCCATTAAGCTGGCCGAATAGTCGAAGTTGGATCCGGGCAGGGCGCCGTTTTTAATGGCATCGATCCATTCCTGAACGGGTTGTTCTTCGCCAACCCGCGGGATGGTTTGGGCAGGGGCATTTTTCAGAAATTCGGCCATTTCTTCTTCGGGTACAAGCAATCTGGCGTTGTTTGGCCTGCCTCCGGTGATCAGTGTTTTTTTATCGCCAATCATGATCATCCCAGTATCGGGTAATTCGTTAACTCCCCATTCAGGTCTCACTACCGGTTTTTCAAATCCTTCGTACCACTTCATGGTTACAGGCGCTTTATCGCCGCGCGCTGCAAACTGCCAGGTGACGACTGATTCTTCGGCAACAAAGCTATGATCAGGAACCGGATCTGTGATGACCGCTTCTACCGTGTGCGGCAATCCGAGATCCAATGCCCAGAAAGGAGCATCGAGGGTATGACAACACCAGTCGCCTAATTTTCCGTTTCCGAAGTCATAAAATCCTCTCCAGGTTCGGGGAGCGTAAAGGTTATTGAACGGGCGTTCTGCAGCCGGTCCTTGCCATAAGTCCCAGTCGAGCCCGGCAGGTACTTCTTGCGGTTCAGGCGGGAAAGAGCTTGGTTTTCCAAAATAGCCGTCGTTTGCAAAGTCAATTTTGCCTTGCCAGGCAATCACTTCTTTTACTTCTCCGAGTACACCGGCTTCGTACCATTCTTTAACCAGTCTGATGCCGTTTGTGGTGTGACCTTGGTTACCCATCTGCGAGACAATGCCATAATGTTTTGCGGCTTTTTTCAAGGTGCGTAATTGCCAGATGTTATGCGCCAACGGTTTTTCAACAAACACATGTTTGCCAAGCTCCATGGCCGCCATAGCCGCCGGAAAGTGAGTGTGGTCGGGTGTTGCAATAATTACGGCATCAATTTTTTTAGCCATTTTGTCGAACATGACCCGAAAGTCTTTAAATTTTTTTGCACCAGGACATGCCTGAAAGCCTTTTGCCGACATCCGGTCGTCAACATCGCACATGGCGACAATACTTTCAACAGGAACCTGGCTCCAGCAGGCTTGTCCGCGTCCACCAACACCAATTACGGCAATATTTAAGCGGTTGTTTGGCGAACAGCTAATCATGTTCGGAATAAAGATTGCTCCGGCAGTCGCTGCCGAGGCTGTTTTCATAAATGATCTTCTAGAAAGGTTGTTCATAGGAATATGGATTAGGTTTAAGTTTTTCTTTTCAAGGATGAAAACTGGCGCTACACATGACCTTTGAGTCCGGCTTGTTTTTACGAAATCATTTTTTCAAGTTCTGTTTTCCAATGATCATAGGCTTCGGTGTACTCGTCGGCACGCGTGTTGTCAGGTTCAATCACTTCCAGTTTGGTTAGATTGGCAAATGCCTCACTCGCAGATTGGTAGTATCCGGAGCCGATCCCGGCCCCGCGGGCTGCTCCGATCGATCCGTCGGTGTTGTAAAGTTCAATGGTTGCCCCGGTAATACCGGCCAGCGTTTCCCTGAAGATGGGGCTCAGAAACATGTTGGCTTTTCCGGCACGAATGACTTTTGCATCAATACCGATGGTTTTCATGATGTCCATGCCATATTTGAAGGCGAAGACAATGCCTTCCTGCGCGGCCCGGAACAGGTGGGCATTGGTGTGAATGTTAAAGTTGATGCCGGCCAGGGTCGATCCCGGGTTTTTGTTTTCGAGGACGCGTTCGGCGCCGTTTCCAAACGGTAAAATACGCAAACCGTCGGCGCCGATCGGGATACCGGCAGCCAGTTTGTTCATTTCTTCGTACGAGATCGTTCCTCCTCCAATTTGTTTGTTCAGCCACGAGTTGAGGATGCCGGTGCCGTTGATGCACAGCAGCACCCCAAGCCGGTTGGCGTCGGCAGTATGGTTTACGTGGGCAAAGGTGTTTACCCGCGATTTTGGGTCGAATTTAATTTCGTCGCTCACCCCGTAAACAACCCCGGATGTACCGGCCGTGGTGGCAATTTCGCCCGGGTTCAGCACGTTCAGCGACAGGGCGTTGTTGGGTTGGTCGCCGGCACGGTAACTGATTTTAATGCCTTTGGCCAATCTCAGTTCCCTGGCCGCTGTTTCGCTTAGTTCGCCCTGTACCGAGAAAGTAGGAACGATTTTGGGGATGAAGCTTTCGCTAAAACCATAGTGGGCGAGTAATAATTCTGCAGGTTTGTTTTCTTTGAAGTTCCAGAGGATTCCCTCAGAAAGCCCGCTGGCCGTGGTTTTCACTTCGCCGGTGAGTTTCATGGCGATGTAGTCGCCCGGCAGCATCATCTTGTCAATTCGTGCATACAGTTCCGGTTCATGGTCTTTTACCCATTTGAGTTTCGATGCGGTAAAATTACCGGGTGAGTTCAGCAGGTTTTCGAGACAACGTTGCCGCCCGATTTCCTGGAGCGCTTTTTCGCCGATTCCGGTGGCCCGGCTGTCGCACCAAATGATGGAAGGACGCAGTATCTGTTGGTTTTTATCAACCAAAACCAGGCCGTGCATTTGGTAAGAAATACCGATTGAATCAATTTCAGCCGGATTGACCGCTGTTTTATCCATGATTTCGGCAACGGCGAGTTTCAGGTTTTCCCACCACTGCACCGGCTCTTGCTCGGCCCAACCGGATTGGATCGCTGTGATTCTCATTTCCTGTTTGGGATAAAAAGCCGAAGCCAGGCATTTGCCTGATTCTCCGTTTATGATGGATGCTTTCACTGACGAGCTTCCAATGTCAAATCCAAGTAGATACATCTTATTGGTCATGTTTATTTTTACTTTTCCGTTCTGTTCTGGTATGTCCTGCAAATTTAGAGGTACTCCTCGCGATTTCAAAACCGGTATAAATGTTTTATAACAGATTTTAAATGGAACTCCGGACTTTAAGGCTGGTTGGAATCTGAATGGAAACCGGCTCGCTGCTGACAACAAACTCCGCGGCCTTTTTACCCATCAGTTCAAAGTCGGTCGAAATAACCGTAATCCCGTCTTTTACATACTTCTTCATGGGGGTTTCGTTGTACGAAATAACCCCTGCATCTTGCCCGGGAACCAGATTTTTCTCAGAACACTGATCCAGGAAACGGGCCAGGGTACGGTCGCTGACCAGCAGATACAAATCGCCTTTTTTAACGTCGAATTGTTTGGAATTCAGTAATACATCGTAATGGAGCTGAAAATCCTGCCCGAATTTCTCGAAATAGCTGACTGATTCTTTGGGATGATAGGTAAATTCGGGATATAGATAGATAAAACGATCGTATTTTCTTATCAGGTCGAGCTTATTTTGCAGCGAGTCGTAAAGCGTTTGTCCAAAATCCTGGTAGATCATCGACATATCGCGACTTGCATGGATATTCCAGTCAATAATCAGCAGCCGGTCTTTCGGGATCTGGCTGATGATTTCGGGAACACGTTTATGGTCGAAATTCATCACAATGTACTTGGTATATTTTCCCAGACTTTCGGTGATGATTTTTTCAAAAACATTGATGTTGTAATGATGAAAATGCAGGTCCACGGCGATGGTTTCAGGTAGATTTTCGAGAAACGATCCGTAAAGCACTTCTTTATATGCCTTAAAGGTATCGAGAAACAGAAATACCTTGGTGGTTGCCCTGGCTACAAAATACCCTTTGTTGGGAACCGATTCGATGATGCCGCGGTTTTTTAACTCGGCATATGCTTTAAAAACCGTGTCGCGCGATAATGAGCTTTTTTTTACCAATTGATTTACCGAGGGCAGAATATCGCCCACCTGCAGCAGGTTGCGGCTGATTGCGTCGATAACGGCATCAATGAGCTGTTGAAATTTCAATTGATTGGACAGCGGGTCGACAAGGAATTTAAATTTACTCATAATATCGGGTGTTCTGTTCTGTTATGCAAACATACAAAAGAAATTGTGAAAATAGATAAATTTCTGTTTCCCAAAAATAAACGGTGAGTTGGTTTGTTCGGAATTCACATCGGTTTTGTTTTTTTGTAATATTGAAGCAAAAACTATTATCATGTTAAAAGATTTAATCCTTAAAAATCGTAGCTATCGGCGTTTTTACGAGAATGAAAGGCTGTCTGCCGGTCAGTTGGAAGCCTGGATCGACTTGGCCCGTTTTTCGGCCAGCGGGCGGAATGCCCAATCATTAAAGTATGTTTTGATTACCGATGCAGAAACTTGCCATCAGGTTTTTCCCTTGCTTAGCTGGGCCGGTTATTTAAAAGACTGGGGTGGCCCGAAGCCGGGGGAACGGCCAGCGGCTTACCTGGTTATGCTGAATGATAAAGAGATTTCGACCAACTATTATTGCGACGACGGAATTGCCGCTCAGAGCATTTTGCTTGGCGCTGTCGAAGCCGGCTACGGCGGTTGTATTATTGTTTCGGTGAAGCGGACTCAGATGAGGGAACTTCTGAAACTGGACGAACGCTATGATATCATTCAGGTATTGGCTTTGGGAAAACCGGCTGAAACGATTGTTTTGGACGAGATGAAAGAGGGTGATTACAGATATTGGCGCGATGCGGAAGATGTGCACCATGTGCCCAAACGAACATTGAGCGAACTGATCCTGAGGAAATAAAAGGAGGAGAGACGCCCGTAAGCGTCTCTCCGGATTACCCTTAAAATTAACCCCTAAAAAACAGTGCCTTGATAATGTGCGATGTTATTTGCGGATTCTCCTTCAGACGTCGCGTCGAATAATTAAACCATTCGTTTCCAAACGGAACGTAAACCCGCATTTTGTATCCTTCCCTGACAAGCGAATCGCGGAGATCAGGGGTTACCCCGTAAAGCATCTGGAATTCATACCTGTCCTTCGGAACCCGATGCTTTTCGATGAGTTGTTTGGCTTTTTCAATCAGGTATTTATCGTGCGTGGCAATGGCCGCATACATCTGATGGGTGAGCATATATTCGAGGTCTTCGAGATAATGATCGCGTATTTCCTGGTAACCTTTGAAAGCGATTTGCTGAGGCTCGACATAAATTCCTTTGCAGAGCCGGAAGTTAAGCGGATGACTGTTCTGAGGAAGTTTGCTCATGTCGGTCAGATCGTTTAGCGTGCGCCTGAGGTAGGCCTGCAATACCAGACCAACATGACCGGGAAATTCCTGTTTCAATTGCCTGAACATGTTTGTTTCAAGATCAACACATTGCGAATCTTCCATGTCAATCCGAACAAAACTACCTTTCCCGGCGGCCTGGCCGATAATCTCGCGCAGATACCGGTAACATACATCCGGGTTAATCAACAGCCCAAACATACTGGGTTTTAGTGAAAAATGTCCGATAATCTTTTCTTCGGTAAACCGCTCGATAATCTCCAGGTATTTGTTCTTGTTTTCTTCGGTTTGTTGCAGGTTGGTGATAAACTCGCCCAATAAATCAACAGTTACCTCAATGCCACGGGCGTTCAGCTCCTTTGCCACCCGTAATCCGTCGTCAATGGTTTCGCCGGCAATGTACCGTTTCGAAAATACCCAGATGAGTTTTTTCGGCAGGCAGGGAAGCATATTTGCAATCAATTTATTAATCATTCAGGCTGCTTTGTAGTTATTGTTGTCCATTTTCGTTTTCGTAAAAGTACAATGGGAAGGCCCCTGCGTTCAATGATGTTTATCAGCGAATAATTATGATTTTACGCAGGTTTCACGCGTAGTTATGTTGTGTAGTCTGTTGTGAAAAAATATTGATGAACAGGGTGATTTACTAATGATAAATTTTTATTTTTGGCTCGGATTAACCGGAAGGCACGAAACAAATAAGCAGTTTGTTTTGGTTTTCTTTTTAATAGTTGGTTTCTTAAAAAATTAAACGCATGAAAAATACTTCTTTGATCTTAAACCTGGTATTATTGGTTGCTGTTGTGGTGATTTATATTTTGCATTTTACGTCGGGAACTAAAAGTATTGGCGGCGAGTTCGTCGGGTCCGGTTCCGGTGAGGTTGCTGATTCAAAAATTGCCTACGTTAAAGTTGATTCATTGATCCTGAATTATGAAATGGCCCAGGTCCTTCACGATGCATTTACCAAAAACCAGGAAGCATATACCCGTGAATATGCATCCCGACGATCAAAGTTTGAAGAGCAAGCTGCTTCCTTTCAGGAAAAAGTGCAACGGGGCGGGTTTTTGACAGAACAACGCGCCGTTCAGGAGCGTGACCGTTTGGTGGGCGAAGAGCAGGCCATCCTGAAACTTGATCAGGAATTGTCGGGTAAACTGGCCGAATTGCAAAGCTCGAACAATCAGCAACTGGTCGATAGCCTGATGAACTATCTGAAAATTTTCAATGCCGATAAAAAATACGATTATATTTTTAACGGGACGGATATTTTAATTGGCAACGAAGCGCATAATATCACCAAACAGGTGTTGGATGCGATGAACGCCCGTTACGCAAAAAAGAAATAGACTGAAATAATTATAACATGAAGATCCGGGTTTTGCCCGGATTTTTTTTATCCTTAATTTCCGGTCATGTCATTTGCCAAACAATACCTGGAGCAGCATATACCGTACGGGGCATTTATTAAAGATAAACCGTCGGAAAGGCTTGGCCTGATCGTGTTGATCCCGGCCTGTAACGAGCCGGAATTAATGCGGACCATGAATTCTCTTGCCGGTTGCGAACAACCTGCTTGCGGAGTGGAGGTGATTGTGCTGGTGAATGAAGCGGAGAACAGCCCCGGCGATATTCGACTGCAAAATGACAGGAGTATCCGGGAACTGGTGGACTGGAAGAGGTCTCATCCAACTGTTTTCTTCGATCTTTACCCGATCCGGGCAGAGGCTTTTCCACGCAAACATGCGGGCGCCGGTTTGGCCCGGAAAACCGCGATGGATGAGGGAATCCGTCGTTTCTGTGCCATTAACCAGGCTTCCGGGATCCTGGTTTCGCTCGACGCCGATACGCTGGTCGCCCCCAACTACCTGACTGAAATTGAGCGATGTTTTAATTTGGGTGAAAAGCCGGTCGGGGCAACCATTCGCTTCCGGCACCGTGTTGACGAGGTTCACGATAACCGTCACCGGACCGGAATCATGCTGTACGAAAAATACCTGCATTATTACAAACAGGCGCTGGCCATTACCGGTTTTCCACATGCCATTTATACGGTTGGATCAGCCTTTGCCGTGCGGGCCGACGCTTATGTGAAACAGGGCGGCATGAGCAAAAGGCAGGCGGGGGAGGACTTTTATTTTCTGCATAAGTTAACGCAATTGGGGCGGGTAGCTGAAATAAACACCACCTGTGTATTTCCTTCGGCGCGGCTTTCGAACCGGGTTCCCTTTGGGACGGGCCCGGCACTCCAAAAGTGGATGGATGGAGATGATAGCCTTCGGAAAACATACGATTTTAGGGCTTTTACCGACCTGAGGCAGTTTTTTAAGTTGCTGCCGGTTCTTTTCGACACGGCTGTTCGCGCGGATCATATCGAACAACTGCATGTTCCACTGCCGGTTTTGCAGTTTCTTCGGGAAGATCGTTTTTCCGATTCGCTGGCCGAAATCAAAAGGAACAGCTCCTCTTTTTTAACTTTTGAAAAGCGTTTTTATCAATATTTCAATGCCTTCAAAATTCTGAAGTTTTTGAATTTCAGCCATCCGGATTATTATACCTATCCGGATTTGGAAGAAGCTTTCCGGCAAATGGAGAAAGCAACAGCTCGTCTGGTTTCTTTCCCGGAGAGCGAATAAATCAGTCCTTATATTAATAAAGCATGGCGAATTTGAGCGATTCGTCAGATGTTTTGAATTTCACGATTGATCAGTTTCCAGGCATTTTCGACATGTTCTTGTTTCGTATGGGTTTGGCCAATGCTCATGCGCAGCCAAAACGTGCCGTTCAGGACCGTGTGTGTCAAAAATATTTTTCCGCTTTTATTGAGCTTGTCCATCAGTTTTTTGTTGAACCCGTCGCCAGACTTGTGCCGAAAGCAAACCAGGTTAAAAGGGGGTTCATTCAGCAGTTCAAAGTCGGACGAAGCATTTACCCGGGCTGCAAAATCGCGGGCCATACGCAGGTGTTCGCCAATGTGGTAGCGTAAGCCTTCGGCTCCGTAATGGCGAATGACAAACCATAGTTTCAGCGCGCGAAACCGACGTCCCAATTGCACATGCCAGTCGCGGTAGTCAATCACGGCGCCTTTCTCGGTCGCTTCGTTTTTGAGGTATTCGGGCAAAATGCTCAGCGTTTTGATCAGCACGGTTTTATCGGCCACGTAAAAACAATCGCAGTCGAAATTGGTAAACATCCATTTGTGCGGGTTAAAAGCGTAACTGTCGGCCAGCTCAAGCCCGTCAAAATGACTGCGGTAGGCGGGACAAATGGCTGCTGTGCCCGACATGGCCGCATCCACATGGAACCATAGGTCGTATTTCCGGCAAATTTCGCCGATGCGATGCAGCGGATCAATCGCGTTCGATGAGGTGGTACCAACTGTTCCGCAAACGAAAAAGGGGACCAGTCCTGCTGCCAAATCGGCTGTTATCTGATTTTCAAGCGCCTCCGGTTTCATGGCGAATTGGTCTTCTACCTCAATCTTACGCAGTTTGTTTGTGCCTATTCCTGCCACTTTCACGCCTTTCTCGACCGATGAGTGGGTTTGCGTGGATATGTAGGCTACCAGGCGGGAACTGTCGCCGGTAAGGTTGCAGTTAAAGTTTGTTTTTTTCTCACGGGCAGCAAGTAATGCAGTCAATACGGCATTTGAGGCGGTATCCTGGATGACCCCGCCGCCGC
Source organism: Gaoshiqia sp. US2 (assembly GCF_059705485.1). Lineage (NCBI taxonomy): Bacteria > Pseudomonadati > Bacteroidota > Bacteroidia > Marinilabiliales > Prolixibacteraceae > Gaoshiqia > Gaoshiqia sp. US2. The sequence goes on from NZ_AP048550.1 coordinate 1,711,232, forward strand.
TTTCGGTGGTTTTGAAATGTACGGGCAGGTCCATCATGTCAACCAGCCAGTCCATCACCTGGCTTTCCAGTTCGGTGCAGGCAGGGCTGGTGGCCCATAACATACCTTGCACCCCCAGTCCGGCTGAAAGTAATTCTCCCAGAATAGAAGGGCCGGAGCTGTTCGATTGAAAATAGCCGAAAAAGTTGGGCGACTGCCAGTGGGTGATACCGGGCATAATAACCTGCTCCACATCGGTTAACATGGCATCAAACGACTCGCCCGTTTCCGGTGCCGTTTCGGGCAATTTCCCGCGGATATCGCCCGGCGGAACCTTTGACAATACCGGGTAATTTTCTACCTGCGTGTAGTAGTCTGCGATCCAGTCAATCAGTTTTTTCCCTTCTGCCCGAAATTGGTCGGGAGTCATGTGATAATTCTTTTCCATCTTATTTTTTAGGATAAGTGTGATGTGTTTTTAATTGATATGGGTTTTGCTCCGGTATTCAGTATTTCACAAAAAAAGACGGATACTCCTGAATGCCGGGAAGTTCGGTTTTGAACAGCCGGTCGACCCGACTGAGCCCGTTTCCGGCTCTTAACAATTCAATATAGAGTTGAATTGTATCTTCGTCTCCTTCGATTTCCAGATCAACACTGCCATCCGTTTTATTTCTCACCCAGCCGCAAAGGTCAAGTTCGAGGGCTTTTTCCCTGGCAAAATATCGGAATCCAACTCCTTGTACCCGCCCGGTCAACACAATATGACAGGCTTTTTTTTGATTCAAGGTTTGCTGTTTTGAATTTTATGGTCAAACTCGGCGACAATCTCAGGTTGTACCAGCGCCCAGATCGAATATACGCCCAATGCCGTTCCGAGCGGGAAATTCAGCAGGTTTAAAACGGAGAGAATCAAAATCAGGATGCGGGCCCATTGTTGGCGTTTGATCAGTCCGATGCCTCCAATGATGCCGGGAATGGAGAAAATGGCAAAGACTACCGCCAGTATATTGGCAATCATCGCGAGAATAAAGTTAGCGTTTAGGTCATTGGTGAAATCACCTACCAGGTGAAGAATGGTATAAATCAGAAGGGCTGTTAACAGGCCCAGGGCGCCGCAAACAATGTGTAAAATACCGATAAGGCTGATGTGTTTTTCCATGAGTTTAATTTTCCTCTAAAATTAGGAAGAATACACGGAACTTTGGATGAAATTAGGACGGAATAATAGCCGAATCTTGCTTTTCTACCCATATTTGGCGACTGACGGCGTCCCTCAAATGGTACCCGTGTTATATCATAAGTCTTTCTCAGTGATCCACTGTGAGGAACTTTCCTTAAATGCTGCATCAAATCAAAATTGGTTCTTCGTGGAATTTGTCGTACACCCAAATCCGCGCACCCAATGAGCTTTCCTGAAAGTATTTTAAAATTTGTCTGCAAAAATGCAACCATCGCATTTTATATTTGTCTATCGGAATAGTTAAGCAGTTTAAAGCACCAGAAAAGAAAAGTGAAACCTATGAGAATATTGAAACTTGGAATGATTGTGTTCTTATTTTTAAGCAACCAACTTTGGGCCCAGAGCTATGGAAATTATGATAAAGTGCCTTTTGCGGTGGGAATCTTTCCACCTGTCAACAGCAACGGGACGAACGCCGGAAATTGTATTAACCAGTTTTCGCTGAACCTCATCTCCGGTTATTCGGCCGGCCTGACCGGATTTGAATTTGCAGGATTCTCGAATACCGAGCGCGATTTTGTGAGAGGTGTTCAATATGCCGGTTTTTTCAATTTCGTAAACGGCGATTTTACCGGCTTCCAGTTTGCCGGATTTGGAAACTTTAACCGCGATGTTTCCAGGGGGTTTCAGTTTTCGGGTTTCGCTAATTTCAATTACGCTGAAGCCAATGGTGTTTTAGCGGCCGGATTCGCCAATTTTACCAGGGGGAAATCACTGGCCATTCAATGGTCCGGTTTTGCCAATTTTTGCGAGGATGTGCAAGGGGTACAGGCAACAGGTTTTGCCAATGTGGTGAAAGGAAACGGGAAAGTTCTTCAGTTTTCGGGATTCTCAAACATCATTCTGGGAGAGGTGAATGGCATTCAAGCAGCGGGATTTCTCAATTTTTCGAAAGCAAAGATGCAGAATGTGCAGGCGGCCGGTTTTTGTAATGTTTCCATGGACGATGCTACCGGACTCCAACTGGCCGGTTTTTCGAACATCACCAACGGCAATCTGAACGGAACCCAGATTGCGGGATTCGTGAATGTGGCTAAAAAGGTAAACGGGCTGCAGTTAGGAACCATCAACATTGCCGATACCATTGAAAGCGGCGTTCCTATCGGGTTTCTGAGTATCGTCAGAAAGGGATTCCGCGAGCTTGAAGTTTCTTTCGGCGAAGGTTTGAATACACAGCTTGCGTTTAAGATCGGAGTGAACCAATTCTACAATATTTTCGCTATAGGCGCCCAATTCCTGGGTTCAGACGAGATGTGGGGAGTTGGCTATGGTATTGGTACGCATTTGTACAATAACGATCAGACTAAAATACAACTGGAGTTGCTCAGTTACCAGATCAACGAAGGACGCGAATGGACAGATCACTTTAATGGGCTGGAGCAGTTAAAATTGACCTTCGCGAAAAGCCTTGGCAATCATCTTCGTGTTTTTGCCGGGCCAACCGTTAATTTATTGATTACCGATAGTCAGGACAACAACGGACAGAAATTGTACCGTGATTTCGCTCCCTATTCCTTCTATTCCCGAACCGGAAAACATACCAGCATGAAGGGTTGGATTGGTCTGACGGCAGGTATTCATTTCAACTAAAAACACCTCTGCTATTCATAAGCGGTGTTTGTCGTGAATTTTTCAGTGAAGAAGGATTGTTATTTTCTTTTGCCGGCCATGTTTTTGCGTCTTCATTTTTTGCATTAATTTCAAAACGAAAACAGCAGAATCAGTTTTTTCTCTTTGTTTCCCTGTATCTTTAGCAGGCGTTTGGCGAAAGGAAAATCGACCTGTTGTCAGTCGTTTATTTGAAGGGGTGAAAATGATGAGCAAACCAGATCACAGCGGGTTACCAGCCGGTTTAATGAAGGGCCTTCTCGAAATAACGGGAAAGGCGACAAACCTGAATCAATTGTTGCAACAGTTTTGCGACTTGATTGCAGACTTTCCTTTTGCCGGCGATAAAGTTTCGGCACGGATTTTCTTTAACGGAAGGAACTGGTCGGATAAAAACTTTGAAGAAGGCCCGTTCGTCCAAAGCAGCAATTTTAAAAGCCCTGACCACAAACAGGGGAAAATCGAGTTTTTTTACCCGGGCCTTGCAGGTAAGTCGGAAGCAGGTGATATGTCGGTTTATGCTGAAAGTTTGCTTCAGCAGCTTACTCCCTGGCTGGTGAGTTTTATTTCACGATTCCAGCTCGATGAACTGTACCGGTATACCACCGAGCGGGATAAGGAACTGAAAAGTATAAACCGGACGGCCGAGGTCCTAAAAAAAAGTAAAACCCTTGACGAGGCGTTGCAGGAAATTTGTTTGTTTTTGCCTGAAGCCATGCAATATCCCGAACATGCTGCTGCCCGTATTCAATATGGTCAAAAAGAATTCGTCAGCCAGTCGTTTAACGCGACCGCTTGGAAACTAAACCAGGCTTTTGATATGCCCGACGGAACCGGCGGATGCATCGAAATCCACTATCTGAAGAAATTCCCCGATGCTTTTGCCGGACCGTTTTTAGAGGAAGAACAAAGCCTGATCAATAACCTGGCAGCATTGATTTCAGGAACCGTTTCAAAGAAAGTACTGAAGAAACTTTTGGTTGAGAATACGGAGCGGCTGAAAGAGCTAAAAGGGATCAACCAAACGTCGGAGATTCTGCAAAAAGGCAGATCGATGGAAGAGTCGTTACGTGTGATTTGTACCGTTTTGCCGGATGCCTGGCAATACCCCGAGTATACCTGTGTGCGGATTAAGTACAACGGAAACCTGTTTGTCAGCAAAAACTTCAGCGAATCGGAGTGGCGGATGGTCCAGGCGTTTGAAGCTCCCGGAAGAAAAAAGGGAACCATCGAGATTTTTTATTCAAAACAATTTCCGGAGGCCGATGAAGGTCCGTTTTTAAAAGAAGAGCGCAATCTGCTGGTAAATCTGTCCGGACTGATTTCAGGTTCGGTTACCCGCGAAGAATTTAAAAAGCTATACCGGGCCAATACCGAACGCCTCAAAGAACTGAAAGCCATCAGCCAGACTTCGTTCATTATTGAGGCAGGAAACCCGGTAGACGAAACTTTACAGGCAGTTTGTTCCATTCTTCCCGCCTCTTTTCAATATCCGAGATTTACGGTTGCCCGGATCCGGTTCGAAAGCAAGGGTTACACCAGTGAAGGTTTCCGGGAAACCGAATGGGCGCTCAAAGAAAATTTTGTAACGATTGATCATAAAAAGGGACAAATCGAAATTTTTTATCTCAAACAATTCCCGTATGCCGGCGAAGGTCCGTTTTTATATGAAGAACGAAACCTGCTGGTTAATATCGGTAAGCTGATCTGCGGTTATCTGAACGGCTACAAAGGGCATGAAATTATTTCGCACAAAGGGATTGCTGTTACCGAACGGCATCCCTCCGACGAATTCAGAAATTCGCTGATCAAAAACAAAAAACCCTTGCAGTTATACTTCAACCAACAGTCGATTGATAAATACATCTATCTCGACATGATGAAGTATAAAATCAAGCATATTCTTTTTATTGCCACCTTATACGACGCCTTTATTCTCGAAAGCGAAGACTCGTTCTTCGAGAAATTTATGGGCGAAATTTATCAGTACAGCTTGTTTTCTGTTCCCCGCATAACGGGTGTTTCTACGGCCGAAGAAGCTCTGGAGTTAATGAAAACAACGCATTTCGATCTGGTGATTCTGATGGCCGGAATCGACCGCGAGGCGCCCATTTTGATTAGTGAACAAATTAGAGCGTCCGACGAATCGTTGCCCATTTACCTCCTTCTGAATAAAAAAAGTGATATCCGGTATTTCGAAGAACTGGTGCCCACCATCCGTTCGGTCGATAAATTGTTTGTGTGGAATGGCGATTCGCAGATTTTATTTGCCATTGTAAAATCGACAGAAGACAGTGTGAATGTGGAAAATGACACAAAAATCGGTTTGGTTCGCGTCATCCTGCTGATCGAAGACTCGCCTCTGTATTATTCAAAATACCTCCAGATTTTGTATGGGATTGTTTTCGGACAGGTACAACGCTTGTTGCCGGAAGTCGAAAAAAATGAAATCGACAAGATTTGTAAGATGAGGTCGCGGCCTAAAATTTTGCTGGCCCGCAATTACGAAGATGCCATGTATATTTTCAACAAATACCGGGATTTCATGCTTTGCGTGATCTCTGATGTTGAATTCGACCGTTCAGGCAAACTGGACAAGCATGCCGGCGTTCGCTTTATCAAATACGTGCAATCGCATATTTCCAACCTGCCAATCATTCTTCAATCGTCGGAAGACCGGAACGAACGGATCGCCAAAGAGTTGAATGTCACCTTTATCAATAAAAATTCGGAAACGCTGCTGAATGAAATTCGCGCCTCCCTGAAAAATTTTCTGGGCTTTGGCAACTTCGTATTTCGCGACAAAGATTCGAACAAAATTGCCGTGGCCAGGTCGCTGCGTGAATTTGAAACCCTGTTGCATCAAATTCCCGACGAATCGTTTTACCTGCATGCTTCCGAAAATCAATTATCGCTGTGGCTGATGGCGCGCGGCGAAATTCAACTGGCCAAAACGCTTAATCCGGTTCAGGTGAGTAGTTTTCAGAATATGGGCGAATCGCGGCAGTTTTTTATTGATCAGATAAAAAAGTACAAGGACGAGAAGAAAAAAGGGAAAATTCTGGATTTTGACGAGACTTCGACCCTGGACGAAAAAAACATTGTTTCTTTTGCCGGGGGATCGTTGGGAGGGAAAGGCCGTGGTTTGGCTTTCATCAATATCCTGATCTCAAATCTCGATTTTTCGGCCTTGTCAAACCGGATCAATATTCTCGCGCCTATTACGGTCATTATCGGTACCGATGAGTTTCAGAACTTTATTATCAGGAACGGCCTTTTCGATAAAATCATCGATCCCTCTGTTTCCTACGCCGAATTAAGGCGATTGTTTGCCGAGGGACACTTGTCGTCGACCTTAATGCGGAAATTGAAGGTGTTTGTAACTCAGATTGATAAGCCGATCGCGGTGAGGTCGTCAAGCACATCCGAAGATTCAATCACGCAACCTTTTGCCGGAGTTTTTGACACCTATATGGTTCCAAACTGCACGGTGAATAAAAAGATTGTGATTGAACAGTTGTCAACAGCCATTAAGTTGATTTATGCGTCTACATTTTCGGATAAGGCGCGGAATTATTTTTCGATTATCCATCATAAAATTGAAGAAGAGAAAATGGCTGTTGTCCTGCAGGAACTGGTGGGAAGTCAGTACGGCGATTATTATTACCCGCACATCAGCGGGGTAGCCAAATCGTACAATTATTACCCGGTGGCCCACATGAAACCCGATGAAGGATTTGCCGTGGCGGCAGTCGGTCTGGGGGCCTATGTGGTGGACGGATGGCAGGCATTCCGCTTTTCGCCCCGTTACCCCAAAACCGATATGTATAGCATTAAAGATTTGCTAAACAGCTCGCAGGTTGAATTTTATGCGTTAAAATGCAACGAATTATCCGTTGATTTTCTGGAGAAGGGCGAATTGGCATCGATGGAATTGCTGGATATCAGCGAAGCTGAAAAACATGGTTCCCTGGTTCATTGCGTATCAGTGTACAACCCGGAAAACGACCGGCTGGAAGCCGGGCTCAGCGCCTGCGGGCCGCGGGTGATTAACTTTGCCGATATTTTACAATACGGCTATATTCCGCTCGCGGAGACCATCCGGCTTCTTTTAAACACCATTAAAGAAGCATTTGGTTCGCCTGTCGAAATTGAATACGCGGTCGACCTCAACCGGACAAAAAACGGATTGCCTGCTTTTTACCTTCTTCAGATTAAACCCTTGCTTGCCGAACAGATGGCGCCAACCGCGGCCATTGAAACGAAGGATAAATCAAAAATGATCCTTCATACCAGATCGAGCATGGGTAATGGCATCATCAGCGACATCAGCGATCTGATCTTTGTCGATCCGAAACGGTTTAACAAGATGAAAACGTTAGAGATGGCAAAAGAAATAGAAGCCTTAAACAAGATGATGTGTAAAAGCGGGAGACAGTATATTCTGATTGGCCCCGGACGCTGGGGCAGCAGGGATCACTTTGTAGGAATTCCCGTCAACTGGTCTCAGATCTCGAATGCCAAAGTGATTGTAGAAGTCAGCCTCGAGAATTTCCCGCTCGATTCGTCGCTGGGCTCTCATTTTTTTCACAACGTCACCTCGATGAATATCGGCTATTTTTCGGTACAGCATACATCGCCTGTCGATTTTCTGAAATGGGATGTTTTGAACAAACAGAAAATCATTCATGAAACAAAATATTTTAAACACGTCAGGTTCGAAAACACACTGACCATTATGATGGACGGGAAACAACGAACAGCGGCGATATTGGATGAATAAATGAACGGACTTTTCGGGCTCATGCAGATTCAAGAAACAGGTATATGATCAATATTGCACTATTTGATGAACACAAATTGATTTTGGACGGAATTTCCCGTTTGTTGTCCGATATAGCTGACTTTAACCTGGTATTGGTTTCTGATAACCGGGATGTGCTGACCGATAAACTGAAAAAAGTGAACGTGCATGTTTTAATTTTGAATATGCACGATATTTCAGTACGGAACTTAAACTTTATCGTTCAGCTGACCATCGATAAGCCGAACCTGAAAATATTAATCCTTTCGGCCATCCGGAATGAAGAAATTATCCTGAAAACCGTTAAAGCCGGGGCCAAAGGCTTCCTGGGGACAGATTCGGATATAAACGATCTGATGGAGGCCGTTTTTACCCTTCGCAACGGGCATGATTATTACCATAAATCCATCTCCAACCTGCTTGTCAACCAGTATCTTTCCAGGCTTAGCCAGACGCCGGGGCAGGATTCGGCAGCAGCGCAACTGAGCGCCAGGCAAAAGGAGATCCTCCGGTTGTGGGGCGAAAGTTATTCAAACCAGGAAATTGCCGATCAATTATTTATCAGTGTGCGAACGGTCGAAACGCACAAAAACCATATCATGCAGAAATTAAACCTGAAGAGCACCGTCGATATGGTGAAATTTGCAATCAGAAATAACATCATCGACATCTAAACGAGCAAGCCCCGCTTACGTGATACACGTAATTGCAAACCGGAATATATTGATTTTTATCATGAATGCTATTTTTGCCTGACGTGATGCCTTACACATCATCCTGTTCCTGTTTTGCAACGTTTATCACCCATTTATATAAAAAAAACTATTATGACTGACATTTTGAATTTAAAAGTAAACGAATTCATGGCAAAGGTGATTGCCAGAAATCCCGGGGAATCTGAATTTCATCAGGCTGTTCAGGAAGTGGTCGAATCATTGATCCCTTTCATCGAAGAAAACCCGAAATATCACTATGCAAAAGTATTGGAACGGATGGTAGAGCCCGAGCGTGTGATGATGTTCAGGGTGCCCTGGATTGATGACGAGGGGAATATTCAGGTAAACCGGGGCTTCCGGATACAAATGAACAGCGCCATTGGCCCGTATAAAGGAGGCTTGCGCTTTCATCCCACCGTAAACCTTGGCATTTTGAAGTTCCTGGCTTTCGAACAGGTGTTTAAAAACAGCCTGACTTCGTTGCCAATGGGCGGCGGTAAAGGCGGTTCCGACTTCGATCCGAAAGGAAAATCAGATAATGAAGTGATGCGTTTTTGCCAGAGCTTTATGACCGAGTTGCAACGTTACATTGGAGCCGACACCGATGTGCCTGCAGGCGATATTGGCGTTGGCGGCCGCGAAATCGGATACCTGTACGGTCAGTACAAACGCATCCGGAATGAATTTACCGGTGTGTTAACCGGAAAAGCCATCGAGTGGGGGGGAAGCCTCATCCGCCCGGAAGCTACCGGTTACGGGGCGGTTTATTTTGCCGATCAAATGCTGAAAACCCGGAACGAGAGCCTCGAAGGAAAAATTGCCACCGTATCAGGTTCAGGGAATGTGTCTCAATATGCTGTTGAAAAACTGATAGAGATGGGAGCAAAAGTGGTTACCATGTCCGATTCGTCAGGCTTTGTATACGATCCCGAAGGATTCGATAAAGAGAAACTGGCCTATATGATGGAACTGAAAAACATTCGCCGTAAGCGGATTAAAGAATATGCCGAAAAATACGGTGTCCAGTTCTTCGAAGGCAAAACACCCTGGGGAATTAAATGTGACCTTGCTTTCCCCTGTGCCACACAGAACGAAATTCACGAAAGCGATGCTGCCGAATTAGTGAAAAACGGTTGCCAGCTGGTTTCCGAAGGAGCCAATATGCCTTCAACACCCGAAGCTGTTGAAGTATTCTTACAATCCAAAATCCTTTACGGTCCGGGTAAGGCGGCCAATGCCGGCGGTGTTTCAGTATCGGGACTTGAAATGACACAAAACTCTATGCGTTTGCCTTGGACAAGAGAGGAAGTGGATGCCAGGCTGCACCAGATCATGGTTAATATTCACGATACCTGCGTGAAATATGGCACCGAAAACGATGGTTTTATCAACTATGTGAAAGGCGCCAATATCGGCGGATTTATTAAAGTCGCTAATGCGATGATTGCACAAGGAGTAGTTTAATCCCGAACATGATATCCGGCGATCAACCGCATGATGCCGGAGAGCTTCAAAGCCCCGCTATTCCTTGACGTACAACAAGGGTAGCGGGGTAAATTTTTTGTTCCTGGTGACGAATTTGCCCTTTTTTTTCAACCATCTCCCGGTTTATCTGTTTCAAAATCATGCAGCCGTATTTTTGGCTGACATTAATTTTCAGTACTTTTGTGACGGACTAAAAAGAAGGAATTATGCAGTTTTTAATTGTTTTGCTGGTGACTGTTGTTTTGTTGGCTCTGGCCTTTGCCGGGCTGGCTGTCAAGATTTTGCTGGAAAAGAAGGGTCAGTTTCCGAACCTGCATATTGGCGGTAACAGGCACATGAAAGAACGGGGGATTACCTGTGCGCAGACTTTCGACAAGATTGAACAGTCGAAAGCCCGGAAGGAACTTAGTTTCAAAGAGCTTGAAATCCTGAAAAATATACCGGGGAGCTGTTAAGCTCCCTTTTTTCGCTCATTGCGCACCCATCTCTTCACTCGCTACTCGCTACTCGCTACTCGCTACTCACTACTCGCTACTCACTACTCGCTACTCACTACTCGCTACTCACTACTCGCTACTCACTACTCGCTACTACTCGTATTCCTTAATCAACAGTGTCCGAAAACCCTCCGAGACATAGCTTTTATAATGGCCGTTTTCGTCGGCATAAATAAAGTAAACCTCAATGTCGTTTCGCGCATTGGCAATTTCAATGGATTCTTCGAGTCCCAGGACCATAAAAGCAGTTGCAAACGCATCGGCTGTCATGCAATCGGCGGCTAAAACGGTGGTACTTAGCAGGCTGTGCTGAACCGGGTAACCGGATTTTGGATCGATCGTGTGCGCGTATTTTTTCCCGTCTTCCACGTAAAAATTCCGGTAATTACCCGAAGTGGCCAGTGCCTTGTCTTTTAACTGAACTACGGCTTTCAGTTGTTTCGTGTCAAACAGGTTATCTTCATCCGGCCGGCTGACGCCAATGTTCCAGTAATTTCCCTTCTGATTTTTACCGCGGGCGACCACTTCGCCGCCAATTTCAACCATCAGGTTTTTGCAGCCTTTGGCAGTCAGGTAATCGGCTGCCAGGTCGCAGGCAAAGCCTTTGGCAATGGCGCTGCAATCCAGCATCGTATTCGCATGTTCCTTGACGATTTTTCCATCTTCAAGTCTGATCTTTTTATACCCCACCAGTTGCAGCAGTGAGTCGACCAGCTCGGGCGTTACGCTTTCCTTGTTCTTAAAACCAAATCCCCAAACATTCACCATCGGGGCTACGGTAATATCGAAGGCTCCGTTGGTGGCCTCCGATACTTCGACAGCCTTATTGTAAACCGTCAGGAAAATATCATCCAGGACAGTGTCCTTGTTGTTGTTCACCTTCGAGATGGTCGAAGTGGGAATAAAGGTCGACATCGACTGATCCAGCTTTTTCAGTTCGGCCTCAATGCCCTCCTGTAAATCAGTCCCGTTCGGACTTTCGTAAGTGATGTGGTAGATGGTGCCGTAAATAAAGCCCTCGTTAAAAACATATTTGGCCGGCTGCGAACAGGCTGCTAAAAGGACAGAGAGCAGGGTGAGCAAAATGAAGGACGGTCGGGTCATAATTTCAAAAATTTTGTTGCAAAGATAGTTGATTTCCCGGCTCATTCTCATTCGCGATATTTTTTTGCAGATGACATAACTTCAGCTTATTGCGGGCCTTCTGTTGCGGATTTATCATGACGAGGCCTTCATCAGGAAACAGAAAATAATCGTTAGCATTCAATTATGATTATAAAATTATTGTTTTGTCTATTTTAATAATTATCTTCATCAGCTGAAAAACTGATTTTGATTTTTAAAGGTGAATCATCTAAACCAAAAGATCCTGTTGCATTGGCGCCGGGGCTTCAGGGAAATTGTATTCGGTAAATCGACGGCAATTGACCTCGAATCTCAGTTAACGATTGCAACTTGTTTTGTAGTGGCTTTATCATCATTATTTTCGTCAATTGGTAATTATTACCTGGGATTGTACAATATGATGTATGCCACATTGGGCTTGTTGATTTTATCCGTGGCCTGCTATCTGTGTGCGCGACTGTGGAAATTAAGTAAACAATTATACTTTGTCATTTTCGCTATCGCAGTGGTATTCCTGAATGCAAGCTGGTTCTTCAACTACGGGTCCAGGGGGCCGATGCTCCACTTTTTCATCATTATTTACGCGTTCTTTATCTTTATTTGGAACCAAAAGAAGGTGGCCTTGGTCAGTTTATTTTTCTTTTTGAACCTGCTTACCCTTTTTGTTCTGGAATACCGGTCTCCGAACCTGACCGGTAATTACCCCGAAGAGCAGGTCAGAACCCTGGATGTATATGCCGGCAATCTGTTATCGATGATCCTGATGTTAATTTTTGGGGTTTCGATTAAAAGCAGTTACCTGAAACAATATCAAAAAGCCCGGAACTCGGAACAACTGAAAACCGCCTTTCTCGCGAACATCTCGCACGAGATCAGAACGCCGTTAAATGCAATCGTGGGCTTTTCGAGCCTGCTCACAAGCGGCGATTTTGGAAAAAAAGAGCAAAAAGATTTTCAGCGTATTATCACGCTGAACACGGAACACCTGCTTCAATTGATCGAAGATATTATCGACCTGTCGAAACTGGAGGCAAACAACTTTCAGTTGGAGTACCGGAAAGTCGATCTGGAGCAGCTCTTTGGTAAGCTTAAAAAGAAATACAGTCATTTCCTGGCCGACGAAAATAAAAAGATTTCGCTGGAGTATGAGTTGTCGGATGAGCACAAACTGATCTGTACCGACCGGGTCTCGTTAGAGCAGATTATGCGTAAGTTGCTGGAGAATGCCATCAAATTTACCTGGGAAGGAACCATCCGGTTTGGTTGCCTTCTGGAACATGAAACGCACCTGTTTTATGTGAAAGATACCGGGATGGGGATCAGGAAGGAGAATCAGGAACGGATATTTGAACGCTTTGTTAAGGTTGAAGAAGACGAAACGCGCTTGTATCCCGGGACCGGAATTGGCTTATTCCTATCGAAACAACTGGTAGAAAAACTGGGAGGAAAAATTTGGGTCGAATCGCGGCACGGCGAAGGATCAACATTCTATTTTACCCTGAAGAATCAGCCATTGCCGGTGTCATACAATCATCTGCACTCGGAAACCTGATTGCCGCGCCGGATCAATTTTTGAACCGATTCTGAAAAAAATCGCTCAACTATTTTTATTTTTGTGCCGTTATCAATTAAATCATTCATTTAAACAAAATATTACCGTGGGAAGAGCATTTGAATATCGCCGGGCCGCCAAAGAAAAACGCTGGGGGCACATGTCTCGGATTTTTCCGAAATTATCCAGAGCAATTACAATGGCAGCAAAAGAAGGAGGACAGGACCCGGATATGAATGCCAAACTCAGGACTGCCATCCAGAATGCCAAAGCCCAAAACATGCCGAAAGACAACATCGATGCGGCGATTAAACGGGCTGCCGGGAAGGATGCTTCGGAATATACCGAAGTAAACTACGAAGGAAAAGGGCCGCACGGCGTACTGGTTTTTGTTGAATGCGCCACCGATAACACCACCCGCACCGTGGCCAATGTGAAATCGTATTTCAACAAGGTAGGCGGAGGTCTGGTACCCACCGGCTCGCTGGAATTTATGTTTTCGCATAAAGCGGTGTTCGAGTTCGAAAAAACAGCCGCCATCGATGTCGAAGAGCTGGAACTGGAGTTGATCGACGCCGGCCTGGAAGAAATTGAAGTGGTGGAAGACATGGTTTACGCAACCGGCGATTATACCAGCTTTGGTACGCTTTCGAAGGCACTGGAAGACCGGAAGATCGACATTAAAAAAGCCACGCTGAAACGAATTCCGACAACACCGGTTGAATTTACCGAAGAGCAGTTGGAGGATATCGAGAAATTACTGGATAAAATTGAAGACGACGACGACGTACAGCAGGTATTCACCAATATTGCCTGATGTCTGTTAAAAATAATGATCAGCCGTTCTCCTGCCGGGAACGGCTTTTTTTACGTTTGAAAAGGGATTATTGTGACGGGGAGCTGTACGGCAGTATTCGGTACGCCGGATATCAGGAGGGAATGTCGTTTTAAACGCAAAAAAGCTACCCGGTAAGGATAGCTTTTATTGATATGGTAATTGTTTATAATTAACTTCCAAAGTCGTCGAACAGCACGTTTTCGTCGGGTACGCCCAACTCGTAAAGCATTTTGGTTACCGCGCTGTTCATCATGGGCGGGCCGCAAAGGTAGTAGTCAATCTCTTCCGGTTCCTCGTGTTTGCTGAGGTACTGATCGTAGATGACCTGGTGGATAAATCCTTTCGGTCCATCCCAGTTATCCTCGGGTTGCGGGTCTGAAAGGGCCAAATGGAATTTGAAGTTCGGGAATCGTTCTTCGATATCGCGGAACTGCTCGTAATAAAATACTTCTCTCCACGAACGTGCGCCGTACCAGAAAGTGACATTCTTTTTGGTTTCCTTTACCGTGTGGAACAGGTGGAACAGGTGAGAACGCATGGGGGCCATACCGGCGCCACCACCGATAAACATCATCTCGTTATCGTTGTTTTTCAGGAAGAATTCGCCGTAAGGCCCTGAGATGGTTACTTTATCTCCCGGTTTGCGCGAGAAAATGTACGATGAACAAATTCCGGGATTAAGCTTTTGGAAACCTCCTTTTACCCGGTCGAAAGGCGGAGTGGCAATACGGATGTTCAGCATGATGATGTTGCCTTCGGCCGGGTGGTTAGCCATGGAATAAGCGCGGAAAGTGGCTTCCGGGTTCTTCATTTTCAGGTCAAACATGCCATATTGTTCCCATTCAGGACGGAATTTATCGTCAATGTCCATCTCTTTAAAATCGACATCAATTTTGGGGACATCAATCTGGATATAACCGCCCGATTTGAAGTCGAGGTTCTCACCTTCGGGCAATCTGACCACAAATTCTTTGATATAGGTGGCCACGTTGCGGTTCGAAACCACTTCGCATTCCCATTTCTTTACGCCGAGCACTTCCTGGTGGATGTGCAGCTTCATATCTTCTTTTACTTTCACCTGGCAGGCCAGGCGCCAGTTGCCGGCTTGTTCTTTCCGGGTAAAAAAGCCGGTTTCGGTGGGAAGGATTGACCCGCCGCCGTCTTCTACCTGACAACGGCACATCCCGCAGGTACCGCCGCCCCCGCATGCCGAAGGCAGCAGAATTTTATTATTGCCCAGGGTCGACAGAAGGGTATTGCCCGGTTCGACTTCCATATCGAGGTAGCCGTCGTTAATGTCGATTTTTACCGTTCCGGCCGGAGTTAGTTTTTTCTTGACATACAACAGGATTGAAACCAGGAAGATGATCACCAAAAGGAACAAGGCCACGCTGGTAATAACAACTGTTGTTTGAGTAGCTAAAAATATCATGGTTTTAGACTGTTTTTAATTTCTACTATAATTTGATTCCCATAAATCCCATGAAAGCCAATCCCATCAGGCCGGTCACGATAAAGGTGATGCCAAGTCCGCGCAAAGGTGCAGGGACATGAGAATACTGAATTTTTTCACGAATAGCAGCAATGCCCACAATCGCTAAAAACCAACCGATTCCTGAACCTAAACCATAAGTGGTTGCTTCGGCTATGTTGTTGAATGCTTTTTGTTGCATAAACAACGAACCGCCAAGAATGGCGCAGTTTACAGCAATCAATGGCAGGAAAATACCCAGTTGGGTGTACAAAACCGGGGCAAACTTTTCAACGACCATCTCAACCAGTTGCACCATGGAGGCGATCACGGCAATAAACATGATGAAGCTTAAAAAACTGAGATCAACGTCGGCAAAAGTCGGGCCGAGCCAGGTTAAGGCGCCGTCTTTCAGAATATAGTTTTCCAGCAGGTAATCAACAGGTAGGGTAATTGCCAGTACAAAAATAACGGCAATTCCAAGGCCGGTAGCCGTCTTTACTGATTTGGAAACTGCCAGGTATGAGCACATTCCGAGGAAATAGGCAAATACCATGTTTTCAAGAAAGATTGACTTGATAAATATATTAATCAGATTTTCCATTTCTCGTAATTTGTGAGGTTCAATACTAATCTTCGATCAGTTTACGGTTTTTACTGCGTTGCACCCAAATGATGACGCCAACCGTGATCAGGGCCATCGGGGGTAAAATCATCATCCCGTTGTTGGCGTAAGATCCGCCGTTGGCGATAAACCAACTTTCCGGGATCAGGTGAAATCCGTAGATGCTGCCTGAACCAAGCAACTCGCGGAAAAAGCCGACGATCACCAAAATAGCCCCGTAACCGGCGCCATTTCCCAACCCGTCGAGGAAGGAGGGCCAGGGTTTATTACCCAGTGCAAAAGCTTCCAAACGTCCCATCAGGATACAGTTGGTAATAATCAGCCCAACAAATACGGAAAGCTGCTTGCTGACATCGTAAACAAACGCTTTCAGAATCTGGTCAACCAGGATGACCAGGGCGGCGATCACCACCAGCTGTACAATGATCCGGATGCGGTTGGGGATGGTATTTCGTAAGAAAGAAATAATAACGTTCGCAAAGGCCAACACGGCGGTAACAGATATGGCCATCACAATGGCTGGTTTCAATTGGGCGGTTACCGCCAGGGCAGAACAAATACCCAGTACCTGAACGGTAATCGGGTTGCTGCTGTTAAGCGGGTTTGATAACAGTCCCAGGTTTTTCTTTGAAAATAAAGGTTCTCTATCGCTCATCTTCTTTTATTTTTTCTGGTTGAAAAAAGCTTTATACGCACCCAGGTCGTCGGTCAGCATTTGTTGCAATCCTTTCGATGTAATGGTACCCCCTGAAATTGCGTCCACTTTGTGTTGGGCCGGCGCCGATTCGTTTGATTTGGCAACAATGACCGACTGGAATGTGCCGTCGGTTCCGAAAATAACTTTTCCTTTGAACTGGTTCTGGAAAGCTTTGGTCGAGATTTCGGCGCCCAGGCCCGGGGTTTCGCCCTGGTGGTCGAACGTTGCCCCGTAAATGGTATTCATATCATCCTCCACGGAAACATATCCCCAAATCGGGCCCCAGAGACCTGCTCCGTATACCGGGAGAATATATTTCAGGCTGCCGTCGATCTGACACTCAAATACCGGAAGATTGCGATCTTCGGTCTTTTTGCTCCGTTCTTTTTTCAGGTCCACCGAAAAGGCATCTCCTTCAATCTGTTCTCCTTTGGCATTGACCACATACGATTTGACAATCCGTTCACTGTAAATCTGGCCGGCATTTTTCGCGTCTGTTTCGATATTCACCGAGGCCAGGATGTTTTGCATCTTCTCGGTTTCAATATTTTTTTGCTGGAATGGTTTCAGGTTGATTGCTGCAACAGAAAGTACCGCTGCTACGATGATCACCATTACCGAGGCATATATAAATGTATAAACATTACCGTTCCTGTCCATTTTTATCGTCTTTGTAGGTTAAGCATTTACTTTTGCACGTTTCAAACGGCGTTTAATATTTCCCTGGAGCACGTAGTGGTCGATGAGCGGTGCAAAGGTATTCATCAGCAAAATGGCCAGCATCATCCCTTCGGGGTAGGCCGGGTTAACTACACGGATCAGGATGGCCATTACGCCGATCAGGAATCCGTAAATCCATTTTCCTTTATCGGTTTGTGCTGCCGAAACGGGGTCGGTTGCCATAAAGACGGCGCCAAAAGCAAAACCGCCGATGATGAGGTGTTCCCAGAACGGAAGCGCCATGTAGGTATTTACGGCAAAAATATTTAGCAGAACTCCCATGAACAGACCTCCCAGGACAGTTGATAACATGATTTTCCAGCTGCCGATTCCGGTAACGATCAGAATCAGGGCGCCAATCAGGATCGCCAGGGTTGAGGTTTCGCCAATCGACCCGGGAATTAATCCGATAAAAGCGTTCCAGGTATCGATCGTTGTTTCGCCGGCAGCAGCCAGGGCCATTGGAGTGGCTCCGGTAAAACCGTCGGCCAGCGTTTCAATGCCGCTTGCCGAAATCCAGACGGCATCGCCCGACATTTGGGCCGGATAGGCAAAAAAGAGGAATGCGCGGGCTACCAGCGCCGGGTTCCAGATGTTCATGCCTGTTCCGCCGAAAACCTCTTTCCCGAAAATGACTGCGAAGGCAGTGGCAACGGCAATCATCCAGAGCGGAGTATTAACGGGCATGATTAAGGGGATCAGAAATCCCGATACCAGGAATCCTTCGTTTACCTCGTGTCCGCGGATTTGGGCAAACAAAAATTCAATGCCAAGACCAACGGTGTACGAAACAACAACAATGGGCAATACTTTCAGCAAGCCAAACAGGAACATATCGAAGAAACCGGCGGTTTCCAATTGTCCCAGCGCTCCGAAATGCTGATATCCCACGTTATAAATTCCAAACAACAAGGCCGGCACCAGGGCCATGACAACAATACCCATGGTCCTTTTCAGATCGATATAATCGTGAATGTGTGTTCCCGATTTCGACGTATTTTTCTGGACGAAAAACAAGGTAAAAAAAGAATCATGCGTGGAGTGCAGCCAGTGATATTTGGCGCCCTTCTGCACATGAGGTTTCGTCTTTTCAAAAAAGTTTCTTAATGCTTTCATTGAATATCTTGTTTTAAAGCAATCGTTCGTTTATCCCAATTCTTTTACCATGACGTTAATGCCCTCGCGTAAAATATCCTGAACTTTTATTTTTGAAGTACAGGCGTATTCGCAAAGCGCAAGGTCTTCTTCAATCAACTCATAAATGCCGAGTTGCTCCATCTTGTCAATGTCATTTGCCAGGATCGCTTTGAGCAGGAAAACCGGTAAAATATCCATCGGAAGGAATTTCTCATACTGTCCGGTTAAAACAAAAGCGCGTTCTCCGCCATGCATGTTGGCATTCAGTTTATATTCTTTTTTCGGGAGCAAACGCGATAAGAATGCTTTGCTGGCTGTAAATTTATCGATTCCGGGAAGCGCCCATCCCATAAATTCATATTCGTCGCCTTCGGGAATGACGGTTATCTGCTGATCGAAATAACCCAGGTAGTCGTCGGTAGTCACTTTTGTTCCGGTCAGCACATTGCCGCTGATAATCCGTTCGTGACCTTCCTGTTTTGTTTTGTTTTTGAGCAATTCATTCAATTCGGCGCCGTGGATGACTTTGTAGTATTTGGGTTCTTTCACTTCCGATCCGGTCAATGCAATGATCTTCGAAAAATCGGTTTTCCCGTTTTCGAATAAGCGGCCGATGAAAACCACCGCCTGTGCGCTGATCGTCCAGACAACTTCTCCTTTATTGATCGGAGCAATATGGTGAATCTGGATTCCCACGTTGCCGGCCGGGTGAGGGCCTTCGAAGGTGTTGATATCCACCTGTTTCAACGAGGCGAAAACTCCGTTGTTCTGTTTGGTCGACAAACCCAGGAAGACAGATCCTTCAGTTATCCGGCTGAGGGCATTGATCCCGGTTTGGAGGGCCGATTGTTCGTTTTTGAAAATAAAATCGTAATCGGCAGCCAAAGGGCCCGAATCGAAGCCCGAGATGAAAATATGCTTGGGTTTGTCGGCCGGCTTGGCAGTCGTTCCGTAAGGACGTTGCCGTAAGAACGGCCAGATACCGCTTTGTAACAACTGCCCGCAAATTTCTTCGCGGGATAATTTGAGTGGGTCGGCTTGTGTAAAAGACCGGAATTCATTTTTGCCGTCAGCTTCAACAATTACTTCCAAAATTTTACGGCGTTCTCCCCGAATGACCGATTTCACGGTTCCGCTTACCGGCGAAGTAAATAAAATCTCAGGATGGTATTTGTCGAAAAACAGGGCATCACCAGCTTTTACCTGGGCATCAGCTTTTACACTTAGTTTTGGAGTTAAGCCTGGAAAATCGGTTGGCTTAAGGGCAACTGTTTTGGGGGTCGGTGCATCCACCAATATACCTTCCGCATTTCCTTTCAACCGAATATCCAATCCGCGCTTTAATTTAAAATGCTTTGACATTGTAATCCCTTGTTGTATTTGTTATTTTTGGCAGGCAAAAGTACATATTATTAGAAACTTTTACAATCTTTATTTGATAAACTTGGATGGTTTGAAATATTTAAATACGTGTAAACGTTAGTCGAAAAGTTCATCCCGGATGCCGGACAAATTTTTCGCTCCAAACAGGTAAAAAATGATCTGAAATCAATCAAATTTTAACGAAAATGAAGCGTGTTTTTCAAATTTTGCTGTCAGGTTGGTTCGTTATTTTATCATTAAATTCATTTTCGAATCGCGAAAACGAATTTTATTACCAGAACGCTGTTTTTAAAGAAGAGATCAAATCTGTTCAGTTATTTCGCGATGGCGCTGAGCTGAGTCATCCGGTTATTTCACTGGGAACAGACGAACAACTGGTGCTGAAATTTGACGACCTTTCGGGACGGGTTAAGGATTACTATTATACGATCATTCATTGTGATGCCGGTTGGAATGAATCATTCATTTCTCAGAATGAGTACCTCGACGGCTTTGTGGAAAATCCGCTGGATGATTATGCTTTAAGTTTTAATACAACGGTGCAGTATGTCAACTATCAGTTGCGTATTCCAAACGAACGTGTCGGGATTAAGTTCTCGGGGAATTATGTGCTGGTTGTTTACGAGGATATGGACCAGGAGAAAGTGGCTCTGACACGCCGGTTTCACCTGTTGGATCAAAAGGTTAGTGTGAGCGGTTTGGTTAAACGGGCGACCTTTGATCCGTTTAAAGGCGAAAACCAGGAGGTGGACTTTACCATTCGTCATGAACGGATGATGATTGCTAATCCGCGGGAAGAGATTCAGGTTGTGGTGATGAAAAACCGGCGTTGGGATAATGCCATTACGAACCTGAAACCGTTGTTTGTGAGAAACCGGGAACTGGATTATAATTACAACCAGGAAAATGTGTTTAGCGGGGGGAATGAATACCGTTATTTCGATGCCCGAACCTATCGCTTCCCGGGCGAGAATGTCCGTGCTGTTGATTTTTTTCACCCGTATTATCACCTGACCTTAGACATAGATGAGGTGAGAACCAATAAAAACTTTTTCGGATACCGTGAAATGAACGGGAATTTTGTGATTGAATGTCAGGACCGGATTGAGGATTACGATACGGGATGCGATTATGTTTTCGTTCACTTTACCCTGGACCTGGAGGTCCGGTTGTTGGGAGGTACCGTGAATGTATTTGGCGCGTTGACTGATTGGAACGCGAATAAGAGCAACGAAATGACCTGGAATTACGAGCGATCGGCGTACGAATTGTCGCTGCTGCTGAAACAGGGTTATTACAACTATCAGTACGTGTATGTTCCCGAAGGCGCTTCACAGGCCGATGAAACCGTGCTGGAGGGAAGTTTTTATGAAACCGACAACGAGTACCAGATTTTGGTTTATCACCGCGGAATCTCGGGCAGGTACGATGAGCTGATCGGGTATCAAATTCTGAATTCACGGAATTAACGGATAATTTTCAGGGTCGTTTCACCGTCTTCAAAAGGAATGCTGAAATAAAAACGGGAACCTTTGTCCACCTCCGATTCCACTTCAATTTTTCCTCCGATTAACATGGTGTAATGCTGAGCGATGGCCAGACCAAGGCCCGTGCCTTCGTATTTTCTTGTCGGTTTATTGTCGATTTGGTGAAACCGTTCAAAAATCCGGCTGATTTGGGTTGGTTCAATGCCGATGCCGGTATCCCTGACAAAGAACATGATCTGCGTTTTCCCGTTCATCTGGTATCCGAATTCAACCTCTCCCTGGGGCGTGAATTTGATGGCATTATCAAGAAGTTTTTTTAAAATTTCGCTTAACAGGAAGGTGTCGGTTGTAAAGCCAAATTTCGGATTGGCATTTTCGTTGCTCAATTTAAGCCGGATGGGTTTGTTGCTGACTTCCATGCTGTATTCGCGGTAAAGTTCGACCATCAGGTCGTTTATTTTACAGTATCCTTTTTTGGCAACAACCTGTTTGCTTTCAATTTTTGAAATACTGATCATGTCGTCAATCATTTCCATCAGCACTTTGCCGTTCCCGACGATGATCTCCAGAAAACGGTTTTTCTCTTCCATGTCGAAATCAGTCGAACCAAGCATGCGTGAGAATCCAATGATCGCGTTCATCGGCGTCCTGATTTCATGGGAAATGTTGGCCAAAAAAGCAGATTTTAACTGATCGGCTTCCTCGGCTTTTTCCCTGGCCTCTTCCAGCCTGATTTCGGCAACTTTCCGTTTGGTAATGTCGCGGGCAATCGAAATAACCGAGTTGTCGTCGAGCCGGGCGATACGCATTTCGAACATGGCAGTCCCTTTTTCAACCTCCAGTGCGTATTCAATCGTTTCGATGGAGTCAAAACGAATGGCATCCTGGATACACTGGAAAATTTTCCGGGACATTTTTTCCGAAAAACCAACTTCAAAAATGGAATTACCAACAATATCATCGGCTTGTATCTGAATGAATTCGGATTCTTTAATCACAATGTCAACATAAATTCCATCCTTATCGATAATAAAAAACAGGTCGGGGATAGCTTCCAGCAATACTTTATACCGTTTCCGGCTTTCCTTTAAACTCAGTATGCTGTGTTGTTTTTTGGTAATATCGTAAAAGATGCAGGTTATCTTGTCTTTTTCAACCGAGAGGATAAACAGCTCAAACCATTTATCCAGGTGCTCGATGTGCAATTCGGTTTTTTGCTTTTTAGCGTGCAGGAAAAAGTTGTTCCAGTCGAACGAGTTTCTGAATACCTTGGGAAAAATAATATCGGCTTCAATATCACGCAGTTCACGGGCGCTGACCTTAAACATGGTTTCAAAGGCCTGGTTAACTTTAATTACCTGCAGGCTTACCGGGTTATCCATTTCGTCGCGGTTGATTTCGAGTTCGAGCAAACCTTGCTGAAATAAGCGGAAGAAGCGTGAATTTCGTTGTTCGGTTTCCTCCGTTTTCTTTTTTAGTTCCCGCAGATTTACTTCAAAATTCCAGGACAGGAGGAAACAAAAGATAAAAATGATAGTCAGAAAAAAGTACGGATTAATGGTGAATTCATCTCCTTTCCACAGGACAGATGCCAGGTTGGTGAGCATACCTGCTTCGGAAAGGTGATACGTCAGGGTGAGTAAACTGATGCCGAAGTAGACGGACAGTTTTACCCTGTTTTGATCGAAAAACAGGAGTAACATCAAACCTGCCAGCATCGTCCACAACGTGTACGGGGTGGTCAGGTGGATGGGCATAATGGCATAAGGCTTGGCGATGAAAAAGAAATAGGCCGGGAACGGAAACAGGAAAAATGTGTTGACAGTACAGCGTGGCCGGGCATTTCGCAGGCAGTACAGCCCGACAATGAATATTCCCATGAGTGAAACATCGCCGGGGATGCAGGAATATCCCGATGTTCCCCGTACCGCCAGGGTAAAGTCGACAAGGCTAAAAATTAAACCTGCCATCATGATGAAATGCAGGATGATCACCTTCCGTTTTTCATCTTTGGAATCAAAACGAAATGGTCGGATGATAAAGTTAAATATAGAATTTGGCATGAACCTGCTTATCAAATTAAATCAAGGACTAAATATAGTAAATTTTGTGTGGTAATTATTTTTTTGCACAACGCAGAAAGTTGCATTTTTCGAAAGCTGATTTTTATTAGGGATTAAGTTTTTCGGAATACATAGTTTTGTGAAACAGGGGCGAAAGCCTTGGAGAATACAATTTTAACGATATAAACTGACGATTATGCCCAAAGGATTTTTTAATGTACCCATTGCTAAAAATGAGCCGGTAAAAAACTATGCGCCGGGTTCGCCCGAAAGAATCGGCTTGAAGGCGAAATTGGAAGGGCTACGGTCAATGGAAGTGGAGATCCCCATGATTATAGGAGGGAAAGAGGTAACGACGGATCGCCGGATCCGGATTCATCCGCCGCACGAAATCAAACATACGCTTGGGTATTATTACCAGGGAGACGCATCGCATGTGCAGGTGGCAATTGATGCGGCGCTGGAGGCCAAAGCGGAGTGGGCAAATCTGGCCTGGCAACACCGCGCGGCTATTTTCCTGAAAGCAGCCGATTTGCTGGCCGGTCCTTACCGCGAACGGATCAATGCGGCAACCATGTTGGGACAATCCAAGAACGCTTTTCAGGCCGAAATAGATGCGGCCTGTGAACTGGCCGATTTTTTCCGCTTTGGCGTGAAATGTATGACCGATATTTATAAGATGCAACCCGAATCGGCCCCGGGACAATGGAACTACAACGAGTTTCGCCCGTTGGAGGGCTTTATCTTTGCGCTGACCCCCTTCAACTTTACATCGATTGCCGGCAACCTGCCCGCGGCTCCCGCGATGATGGGCAATGTCGTGGTTTGGAAACCATCCAAAACGGCCATTTATTCGGCTGCGGTGATCATGGACATTTTCCGTGAAGCCGGTTTGCCCGACGGTGTGATTAACCTTATTTTTGTTTCCGGACCGGTTGCTGCCGATATCGTTTTTGAACATCCCGAATTTGCAGGGATTCATTTCACCGGTTCTACCGGCGTTTTTCAGGAAATCTGGAAGACCATCGGAGAAAATATTTTCAAATACAGGTCTTATCCGCGCATTGTTGGCGAAACAGGAGGGAAAGACTTCATTTTTGCCGATCATACCGCCGATCCGCAGGCCTTAACCATTGCGATGTTACGTGGCGCATTCGAATACCAGGGCCAGAAATGTTCGGCCGCATCGCGGGTCTATATTCCCGAAAGTTTGTGGGAAGATGTCCGTCAACGGCTTGGCCGGGAACTGGCTACCGTGAAAATGGGCCCGCCCGAAGACTTTACCAACTTTGTGAACGCGGTCATTGATGAGGCTTCTTTCGACAAACTGGCCGGTTTTATTGAACGGGCTAAAACAGATCGGGATGCCGAGGTTATTTTTGGCGGAACCTGCGATAAATCGGTTGGTTATTACATTCAACCAACCGTTATTTTGGCAAAAAGGCCGGACTACATCACCATGACGGAAGAATTGTTCGGGCCGGTACTCACCGTTTACGTTTATGAGGATGAGAAAATCGACGAAACACTGACCTTGTTGGATAAAACCTCTTTCTATGCCTTAACCGGCGCTGTTTTTTCACAGGACAGGTACCAGATTGAAAAAATCACGAAACGGCTGGAAAATTCGGCCGGTAATTTCTACATCAACGATAAACCTACCGGCGCTGTTGTCGGGCAGCAGCCTTTTGGCGGCGCACGGGGTTCAGGCACCAACGACAAAGCCGGTTCGGTGTTTAATATGCTCCGGTGGGTTTCAATCCGTACGATAAAAGAAACCTTTGTTACGCCGGTTAATTACATGTATCCCGGCTTTTTGCCCGACCAGGAGTAAGTTGACACAAAAATATTGTGTAAAAAGGGGATGATTTTTTTCATCTCCTTTTTTTTTGACCGCAGAAACGGTATTTTTGTCCGAAAGGCAAGTGGTATGAATCATGTTTTAACATCGGTCGGGAAAATTATCCGCAACAAATACGGGATTACATTATTGTTGTTCCTGTTGTGGCTTTTCTTTTTTGATGAATACAATCTGCTTGACCATTTCCGCAATAAACACAAATTAGTCCAGCTCGAAGAACAAAAAGATTTTCTAAAGGAAAAAATAGCTTCCGACCAGCGTAAAATTCAGGAGCTTAAAACCAGCCAGAAAAACCTCGAAAAATTTGCGCGTGAACAATTCCTGATGAAAAAGGAAAACGAAGACGTCTATATTGTTATTGAAGACTAATCCGGCCCGATCGCCGTTTCTGCCTGATTTATAGTTTTGTTGACCGGTTTACCGGATGTCGTTCAACTTTATTCACATTTTAATTGTTCCATTTTATTTGATTAATAGTTGAATTTTTTTAAATTGATCTTGAATTCAATAAAAAATGAACTTGAATATCAACATATTTAAAATTGAAACCAATTATGTTTTGCCAGGTAAAGGTCGTATCCTGATTGCGGAACCTTTTCTTCCGGGAAGCTATTTTAACCGCTCGGTCGTATTGCTGGTGGCATATAGCGATAAGGGGGCTGTTGGTTTTATTTTAAATAAAAAAGTTGATTATCCGATCAATGAAATTATTGGCGATTTTCCCGATTTTCAATCTGATATATTCATAGGAGGGCCGGTAAGCACCGATTCGGTTTACTTTATTCATTCACTGGGCGATCTCATTCCCGGAAGTATTCATGTTAAAGATGATTTATACTGGGGCGGAGATTTTGACGAGTTGAAAAAGCTCATTAATCTCGGACTGGTAAAACCGGACCAGGTTCGCTTTTTCCTGGGGTATTCCGGTTGGGATAGTGGTCAGCTCGAAGAGGAATTGAAAGAAAATACCTGGCTGGTGTCTGAAATTGAGCAAAATACGGTAATGGACGATTCTCCGAAGAACCAAATGTGGGTGCAGATTGTACGGGAGTTAGGCGGTAAATACTCCATGTGGGAAAATTTTCCCGAAAATCCGTCATTGAATTAATTCCCGCTTAAAAGCTTCATTTATTTTTTTGATTGTTTTGTTGAAGTAGCGTTTTTGTTCAAATGCCTTCACCCATTCGATTCCGTGAACATCGCCGGCTACAAAAACTTCATCGGCCCGAAGCAGGTCGTCAGTGGTCAGTTGATCGGCTTCATGGAAAATCAGCCCCTCGTTGAGGCATAACTGCCGGATTACCTTTCGTGCGGGGTTCAGGTAAACACCAGTCGTTTCAGATGGTGTGCTGACCGTATTCCCATTCACAATAAAAATATTCCTTTCAGCCACTTCAACGATCGCTTGATTGGTGTTGTAAAGGATAAATTCGGCGTTCGGGCTGTGGGATGAACGTAACATTTTCCAGAAAATTTCAGATCCAACACGTAAAGCTGACAAGGGAGAGATGGCTTTTGCTGTTTGACCGAAACTGGCCAGGCTGATTCCTTCGCGGTTAAGCTCGTAGCCGGTTGCTTCAATTTCGCTTGCCCGCGCCCAATAAGACAATTGCTGTTTTTGCCGAAAGAAAAACAAATCGGTCCGGGCGCTTTTAAAAAGTTTGTTTTTGACCAGCATGCGTTCCAATTGCCTTTTCAGTTCTTTTCCGTTATGGGATAAAAACAGAGGAGCGGGCAGGTTAAACAGCGCTGACTGGCGGTTAATTAAATCCAGGTGTTCGTCCCAAAACATAAACTGATTGCGGATTGACCGGATACAATCCGAAAAAAGCAGATGATCGGGCGCTTCGGCGCCGGGAAACAGTTGGTCGTTTTTAAGAAACTGACCGTCGATAAGTAGAAATGGCGAACTCGTCATGGCGTTTTTGCCGTTTATTTTGCGTGAACGTTATGGTTACCAGTCTTTCAGCCGGAACGGCGATCTTTAAATTAACCGGAAAAGCTTGTCCAGAAAACGTTCCAGGTATTGCGGATTAAGCAGAACGGGTAATACAAATCCGTAAAGTGCTCCCAGAAAATGGGCATCGTGTGCAATATTGTCGTTTTGTTTCCTGCTCATGTAATAGGAATAAGCCAGATACAATACAGCAAACAGAATTCCGGGCACCGGCAGTACGCCAAAAAAGTAGATTTTGTTCCAGGGGTCAAAAAAAATGGCGGAAAACAAAACGGCCGAAACTGCGCCGGATGCGCCTACTGCATTGTAATAGTAATTATTCCGGTGCTTAATAATGGCATAAGCGTTTGAAACAATCATCCCTCCGAAATAGAGCAGCAGGTACCAGGCATTGGCCATCCGCCCGAAGCCATATTGGAAATACACTTCAATGGCCCGGCCAAACGAGAAAAGCACAATCATGTTCACGATCAGGTGTTCCCAGTTGGCATGGACAAAACCGTGGGTAATCAGCCGGTGGTATTCTTTCCGGTGATAAATTTTGCTGGCATTAAACTGGAGTTTATCCATCAGATCGTGACGGTTAAATGCAGCAATGGATACAAGGCAGGTGATGAGAATAATTATAATCGTCATGTTGTTAGTGTAAAATACGGTAAATCATTTCTTTTTGTAACTCTTCCGGGCTGCTCGATACGTTTCCCATCCCTTTCGACTTCAGGTCGTATTCCCGGAGGATTGATATAATCTCAACGACTTTCCGGATAGGGTATTGCTTTGCCGCCGCAACATAATTCCGGACAAAGTATGGACTGATTTGCAGCGACGAGGCTACCGCGTTCTGAGACTTATCTTCCAGAAAGTGGTAGGTTAATATCTTCATGAAATAAAAGAACAAGCTGGCAACCGTTCGTGTGAATGGGTTTGAATTCGGATTGGCGGCAAAGTAATGAATGATTTGGTTTGTTTTTAATACATTTCTCTCAGCCAGGGCATTTTGCAACTCAAAAATATTAAAGTCTTTGCTGATGCCAATGTTTTTCTCGATATGATCGGGCGTTATCCGGCTGTTTTCCGGCAGGCTGATGACGAGCTTGTTCAGTTCGTTGGCCACCTTGCTCAGATCGGTTCCCAGGTATTCGGCAAGCATGGCCGACGCCTGGGGTTCAATGCTGTATTTTTGAGCCGACAGGTAGCTGTTGATCCAGGCAGGCAACTGGTTGTCGTATATTTTTTTCGACTCAAACAAGACCCCTTTTTTATCAATGAGTTTGGCAAAGGTTTTTCGTTTATCGATGGTTTTATATTTGTAATTGATCACCAGAATAGTCGAATTCAGGGGGTTGTTGACATAGGCTTCCAAATCTTCGATTTTCTTAATGTTCTGTGCCTCGCGGATGATGACGACCTGGTGGTTGGACATCATTGGAAACCGGCGGGCATAGGTAATAATGGTATCCACCTCCAGATCTTTTCCATACAGGATGTGTTGGTTGAAGCCTTTTTCAGCTTCGGTAAGCACATGCTGGGCAATGTAATCTGAGATCTGGTCAATAAAGTAACTTTCTTCTCCCATTAACAGGTAAACGGGGTGGTATATTTTATTACGCAGGTTGGCAAGAATATCTTCGTAGTTCATATGTTGTATTAAACGGATTTAAAATTTCAGGTGTTTGACCGACCGGCCGTTTGTTTTTATTTCTATCAGGGCGTCAATCCCAACTTTCAGGTGCATTTCTACAAAATTCGAGGTGACTTTTTTGTCGCTGACCTCTGTTTTAATTCCGGTTGAGATCATCGGTTGGTCAGATACGAGAAGTAATGCGCCAGTCGGTATTTGATTGGCAAAACCAACGGTGAAGATGGTGGCCGTTTCCATATCAATGGCCATGGCCCGGGTTTTATACAGGTATTTTTTAAACCGGTCGTCGTATTCCCAAACCCGCTTATTGGTTGTATACACAACGCCGGTCCAGTAGTCCATTTTATTTTCGCGAATGGCTGTGGAAACGGCCCGTTGCAGGTTAAACGCCGGGAGGGCCGGTATTTCGGGCGGGAGGTAATCGTTGGACGTACCGTCGCTTCGGATGGCTGCGATGGGCAAAATCAGGTCGCCGAGCTTGTTTTTCTTTTTCAACCCGCCGCATTTCCCAAGAAACAAAACTGCTTTTGGCATAATGGCGCTGAGTAAATCCATGATCGTGGCGGCATTGGGACTTCCCATGCCAAAATTGATGATGGTCATTCCCTCGGCGGTGGCATTGGGCATATTTTTGTCTTCACCAATAATCGGCACCTCGAATCGTTCTGCAAACATTTCCACGTAAAGCTGAAAGTTGGTCAGTATAATATAGTCGCCAAAATTCTCCAGTTTCTGTCCCGTATAGCGGGGAAGCCAGTTGTCTACAATCTCTTTCTTGGTTTTCATATTGAATGATGTAATTTTTTTGCACTTTTGGAATGCCTTAGCCGGAAATTCCCGGTGACGGCCATAAAAACGAAATTCACAAAAATACAACTTTGCAACAGCATAAGATGTTCACGAAACTAAATTTACCAATATATTCGTTTCGGACAAAAACGGAGGCAGGGAAAATCCGGATTTTTGATGAGATCAGGAAAAAATTTCTGGTATTGACCCCGGAAGAATGGGTGAGGCAGAATTTTATTCGTTTTCTGATCAGCGAGAAAGCTTTCCCGGCTCAGCTTATGGCCATCGAAAGCGGATTAAAAGTCAATCAGAATCAGTTTCGGGCCGATTTGCTTGTTTACGACCGGTCCGGACAACCGTTGCTGGTGGTGGAGTTTAAAGCTCCGTCGGTTAAAGTTACACAGGATACGTTTGACCAGATTGCCCGATATAACATGACATTTCAGGTGCCTTACCTGATTGTTTCCAACGGACTTGACCACTACTGCTGTCAGGTTGACTTTACAGCGAAAAACTACTCATTTCTAAAAGAAATACCTGCCTTCACGGACTTGATTTAGCAGAATGAGCGGCAAATTTCCAAATGTCGCAATTACAGTATTTTTTGCCAGATTAATTCGTCCAGCCAGCCATCGGTCGTTTTTAGCCAATCCTTCTTTGTGCCGGTCAGCCGGAAACCTGCTTTTTCAAAAAGATGAATGCTGTCCGGATTGTCGGTGCCGATATGGGCATACAACTGGTGTAAGTTCAACGTGTCTTTGGCATAGTT
Source organism: Gaoshiqia sp. US2 (assembly GCF_059705485.1). NCBI lineage: Bacteria > Pseudomonadati > Bacteroidota > Bacteroidia > Marinilabiliales > Prolixibacteraceae > Gaoshiqia > Gaoshiqia sp. US2. The sequence continues at coordinate 1,741,680 of NZ_AP048550.1, forward strand.
TGTCATTAACTGCAGGCTGTCTGAAGCGAGGCCCCGCCCGCGGTCTGATTCGTCGTAAATGAGTATACCAAGTCCGGCGCGCCGGTGAAACGGGTCAAAATCAAACAAGTCGATGGCCCCGACCGGCTTTCCGGATAAAGTTTCAATGATCAGCCGAAGCTGCCTGGTTTCAAACAGATCGCGGTGCGATTCCTGGATATACTGTTTCAGAATGTAGCGTGAGAAAGGGGCCAGCGTGTTACTTACTTTCCAGATTGCGGTGTCGTTTTCCCAGATGTATAAAAAATCAAGATCTTCCGGTTCCAGTGGCCTGAGTTTGATTTGTCCGTAACTTAAAAATGTGTTGCCCATAAGCTCATATTTTATTCAGAAATCGATTTTCAGAAGGTACAAAATGCGATAATTTTTTGGATAAACCAGATTGATTGCACGATAAACTGTTGCTTCAATGCTATTGCGTCAGGGAGCTTTCAAAATCGAGCCTGTTTTTTATGGAACGGCCGAGTGTCAGCTCATCTGCGTACTCCAGTTCATCGCCAATGGATACACCCCGCGCCAGGGTTGAAATTTTAATCCGGTAATCTTTCAGTTTTTTATAGATGTAAAAGTTTGTCGTATCACCTTCCATGGTGGTGCTCAGCGCAAGGATTACTTCGGAAATCAGGCCATCTTTTACCCGGTCAATCAATGAGGTGATCTCCAGATCGGCTGGGCCTATTCCATCCATCGGCGAAATGATCCCGCCCAGTACATGGTACAGGCCGTTGAACTGGCGGGTATTTTCGATGGCCATCACGTCGCGGATATTTTCCACCACGCAAATGATTTCAGGTATCCGGTTTGCCTGGCTGCATATGTTACACATGTCGGTATCCGAAATATTGTGACAAATTTTGCAATGTTTGATTTCGGTGCGGGCCTGGATGATGCTGTTGCCGAAAAATTCCACCTCATCCCGGTCCTGTTTTAATAAGTGCAGAACCAAGCGGAGCGCTGTTTTTCTTCCGATACCCGGGAGTTTTGAAAACTCGTTCACCGCATTCTCCAACAACCTGGAAGGAAATTTTTCCGTGATCATACCATTTGTTTTAGTCCGCTTCAAAATTAATAAGCTTGACGGAATCAAAGGTAAAAAGTCAGTTTTTCTTTTTTCGGTAAGCCAATGAAACAAACAGTTGGCGCTAACTAAACACATGCCGGCAAAAAATAATCAGGTCATGGCGAATTGTTGACAAATTTTGGAAGAGAGAAATCGATAAGAAAAATTTCTGTTAGCTGATTCAACGTTATCATACCTGTTTCCGGCTATGGGGGGAATTACCTATTGACTGCAATTGATGATAAGAATTAACTTGCATCCAGATATAAAATAGTTATAGGTCTTATTATCTTGATTAAAATTATTAAAAGCATTACATCAGGGAGCAAAGTGTTTTTAGTAGCAATGATTAAAAGAGGAGATATGAAAGTGATGTATAAGATTGCGGTACTGGATCAGAGTCATTTATTTCGTTCCGGATTAATATCGGTGTAACTTGGTATATAAACTTTTGATCCTTAACCTATTTGTTAACCTCTGGAAGGTTAGTTCTTTGCACGCAAGAATGGCCTGATAAACCGCTTCATAAGGCAAGCGTGGTGAAGCTCCTTACCAATGAAACTTCTGAAGAGGGATTATGAATGTTTATTACAATTCTGAAATTTTAATGATGTGATTATGAAAAAGGACTACTTTTTTTCTGTGAGAAAAATGGCAATGGGTTGGCTTAAACGATGTACATGGCAGTTTTTGCTTTACCCGCTTATGCTTGTCGCCTTTATGGTGATTGGCCTTACGGCAGCAGCTCAGAACGTTCAGGGAGTTGCCCCGGTACAAACCCCTATGGGTGGATTTGGCGTTGATGGCGATGCTTTTGCCAATACGCCTGCAGGTTACGAAGGTGTAGGTGACTGGTTTTTCAACGCGCCCGGTGGTGGCGGAGGTTTGTATAACCCCGATCCTCCCTACGATTTCCTTTACCCCTACACGTATCAGTTTGTAGATGCCTGGGGAAGGCAACCGGATTACACTACCTTTACCTCTTCCAATAAAATTAATGATCACCCTGCAACCTACACCTGGGGTTTGGGCAATGTTCCCAATAAGAATGAAATCCAGAATGTCGGGGTGCACTTTACCTGGGGAGAACCTTCGCTGGGAGGTGATGCCGATGATTTATGGTGTTTATTTGCTGCCGACCGCGAGGTAACAAACGGGAGCAGTTACATCGACTTTGAGTTTCTGCAAAACACCTTGTCGATGGTCGAAGGCGGCACCTTTACCACGGAAGGGCCTCACGGCGGACGGACAGTGGGAGACGTGCTGGTCACTGTTGAGTTTACCAACGGTGGTCCGGTCGCTACGGTCGTAGTTAACGTGTGGGAGCAGGTTGGCGCCGGCTACCAGTACGTGGTACATCCGAATTCTGAATTTACCGGAGCTATTTTTGCCACGGTAAATACAGCCCCGACCACTGTTCCCTTTGACGTTTATGGGGGAAACACCTATGTGGTCAACCAATGGTGCGAAGGCGCTGTTAATCTGAGCGCGTTGTTTAATTTGGATGAAGATCCGTGCTTCAGCCTCGCTACCTTGTTTGTCAGGACCAGAACTTCCGGTTCTTCCGCTCAGTCGGAATTGAAAGATATCCCGGGAGCGCCGATTCAGCTGAACCTCGATCTGGATGATCTGGCAGTTAACTGTCCGAATCCGGCTACTGTGGATGCTTGTGCCGACGTTGCCACCGCTTACCAAAATTGGAAAGATGGCTTCAGTTATTCGGGAGGTATCGGAACAATTGTCGATAACCTGGGAGAACTTCCGGAAACTGCAGAAAGTATCCTGTGCGGCGGGCAGATCAGTTTCACCTATTATGTGAGCGATGACTGTATCGATTCATTAAACTGCTCAAGCACCTTTACCGTAACCGCTCCGGACCCGATCGTGATCAATTGTCCGACAGATGTTGACCTGCCCGAATGTACATCCCTGGATGATATCGCGGCAGCCTATGCTTCATGGGTTGGAGGATTTACCTCTTCGGGCGATTGTCGCCTGAGCGACAATATTGATCAGATACCCGCGTTGCCCGAAAATGTACGCTGCGTTGGAGCAGACCTTTCATTTACCTATGAAGTGACAGGCGACTGTTTCGGTACCGAAACCTGCACCAGTACCTTTAAAGTAGCTGCTGATGAAACCGCTCCGGTGATCACAGCCGACAACGAAGACGACGACTTAGGCTGCAACCCGACAGCAGAGGAAATCGAAGCTGCCCTGGGAGGCGCGTCTGCAACGGATAACTGCGATGATGAGGTTGACGTTGACTATACCGATGGTGATGTTATTTCAGATGGTTGTATGCGTTCGAAGACCCGTACCTTTACGGCCGAAGACGAATGCGGCAACGCAGCTGATGAAGTGACCGTTACCGTAACCTGGAAATGGGATACGGAAGCTCCGGTTATTACCGCCGATAACGAAGATGACGACTTAGGCTGCAACCCGACAGCAGAAGAAATCGAAGCTGCCTTGGGAGGCGCTACGGCTATGGATGGTTGCGACGGCGAAGTTGACGTTGACTATACCGATGGTGATGTTATTTCAGATGGTTGTATGCGTTCGAAGACCCGTACCTTTACGGCCGAAGACGAATGCGGTAACGCAGCTGATGAAGTGACCGTTACCGTAACCTGGAAATGGGATACGGAAGCTCCGGTTATTACCGCCGATAACGAAGATGACGACTTAGGCTGCAACCCGACTGCAGAAGAAATCGAAGCTGCCCTGGGAGGCGCCACCGCTATGGATAATTGCGACGGCGAAGTTGACGTTGATTATACGGATGGTGATGTTATTTCAGATGGTTGTATGCGTTCGAAGACCCGTACCTTTACGGCCGAAGACGAATGCGGCAACACAGCTGATGAAGTGACCGTTACCGTAACCTGGAAATGGGATATGGAAGCTCCGGTTATTACCGCCGATAACGAAGATGACGACTTAGGCTGCAACCCGACTGCAGAAGAAATCGAAGCTGCCCTGGGAGGCGCCACCGCTATGGATAATTGCGACGGCGAAGTTGACGTTGACTATACGGATGGTGATGTTATTTCAGATGGTTGTATGCGTTCGAAGACCCGTACCTTTACGGCCGAAGACGAATGCGGCAACACAGCTGATGAAGTGACCGTTACCGTAACCTGGAAATGGGATATGGAAGCTCCGGTTATTACCGCCGATAACGAAGATGACGACTTAGGCTGCAACCCGACAGCAGAAGAAATCGAAGCTGCCTTGGGAGGCGCCACCGCTATGGATAATTGCGATGGAGAAGTAGATGTTGCGTACACCGACGGCGATGTCATGGAAGATGGCTGTATGCGTTCAAAAACCCGTACCTTTACGGCCGAAGACGAATGCGGCAACGCAGCTGATGAAGTGACCGTTACCGTAACCTGGAAATACGACCTGAGCGAACCTGTATTACAGGGAACTTTCGATGATTTGGTATTCGAATGCAGCGAACCGGTTGTGATACCTGATCCGGTATTTGAAGATGAATGTGACGGTACGATTTCCGAACTCACTGTTACCGTTAATGGCGAGCCCGAAACCGACCTGGCCGGTTACATGTTCCCGGAAGGAGATACTGAAGTTTGTTTCTACGTAGAAGATGAATGCGGAAATCCGGCTTCTGTCTGTATTACCGTAACTGTTCTTCCTTGCGGCGAAGATTTCTGTACGCTTACACAGGGATTCTATGGAAACGACGGAGGTTTGTACTGTGACGGCAGAACCACGACTGAATTGCTCACCGACCTGCTTGATACCGACCTGGTTATCGGATGTCCCGGACATTCCTACACCATTCCGGCCGGAAGCGCTGCCTGTGTGATCGGGATTCTCCCGGGAGGAGGTTCGTCGTCAGTGCTGAACGGTGACTACAATTGTGGGCAATTGGTAAACAAACAAGGTACGCTAAACAATTCGTTGCTTGCCCAAACCATTACGCTGGGCTTGAACCTGCGTCTGGATGCAGATCTGGCAGACCTGACAATTACGCCGTACTTTGATGCTGGCGAAGGTGTTTATGTATTCTGGACGTCAAAATCGTCCATTTGTAAAGGTGAAGAAGGCGAAGCTTCTCCGGTTGGAGAATGGTTGCCGTTCTATCTGCCTGCCTCCGTCCTGTCTGGTGGTTCGGTCAATGTCGGCGATTTGTATGCCATGGCTAACGATGCTCTTTGCGGAACCGATGTCGGCGTATCATTAGGCGACCTGGCTATGGCTGTTGGCGCCATCAATGATGGATTCGACGAATGCGCATTCCTGAGCACAACACCACCGGCAGAATATTTTGCTGAGGAAGAAGAGGAAACGGTAATGCAGGAAATGAGTACCTTTAATTCGTTCAGTATGACGATTGAAAAAGAAGGTATCGATTTGATTGCTTATCCGAATCCGTTTACCGAAATGGTAACCTTCCAGTTTGTTCCGTCACAGGATGGCCGCGCTGTACTGGAGATCTTCAACTCAACCGGCGCCAAGCTGTCAACTGTTCTGAATCAAAAAGTACTTCAGGGAGTTACTACCACGGCACAATATCAGCCGGCAGGTGTTGCTCCTGGTGTATTAATCTATTCGTTAACATTAAATGGGACTAAAGTTTCCGGTCAGTTAATTTTGAACAAGTAAAAATGACTGGCGAGATTTTTATAGATTTCTGCGATTCGATATATGGTGGAATGGGCCATATATAATGGTAAGGAGTAGTAATTCAAATGTCCCGACCAAAGAGGCTGAACCGGCGTGTTCAGCCTCTTTCTGTTAAAAAGGCGTGTACATCTGTTGAATCGGAGGTGCAATCCGCATTATAAAAAAGAAGCCCCGGATGGCTGGTCCGGGGTCTTCATTTCAATTTTAATTGATTATTTAAGGATTAGAATTGGTTCTCATTCTTCATCCTGTTCGGCGGCGTAAGCGGCGAGCAGTTCGTCCTGTACTTCCTGCGGTACTTTCTCGTATCCGTCGAACTTAATGCTGAAACGGCCTTTCCCCTGGGTGATCGAACTCAGCGAGGTCGAATATTTAAACATTTCTTTCAGCGGAACTTTGGCTTCAATTTTCTCATATCCTTTTTCACTGCCCATGCCCATGATCAGAGCCCGGCGTCCTTGCAGGTCGCTCATCACATCGCCCATGCGCTCGCTCTGTACCATGACCTCCAGGTTATAAATCGGTTCAAGGATTTTCGGACCGGCATCTTTAAAAGCTTTTGAGAAAGCGTTTCTTCCTGCAAGTTTGAAGGAAATTTCATTGGAGTCAACCGGGTGCATCTTACCGTCGTAAACATAAACCCGGATGTCGCGTGCATAAGAACCGGTTAGGGGACCCTCTTCCATTTTTTCCATAATCCCTTTCAGGATGGCAGGAAGAAAGCGGGAATCAATCGATCCGCCCACGATACAGTTGTGGAAAATCAGTTTTCCTCCCCACGAAAGCGGGTATTCCTGCGTGTCGCGGACCGAAAGCTTCATGTCTTTCCCGTTAATGCTGAAAGATGTTTTCGGGTCGACACCTTCAATAAAAGGTTCGATCATCAGGTGTACTTCGCCAAACTGACCGGCGCCACCCGACTGTTTTTTGTGGCGGTAGTCGGCCTGGGCCGATTTGGTGATGGTTTCGCGGTATGGAATTTTAGGTGTTTTAAATTCAATGTCGATTTTAAAAATATTTTTATAAAACCAGTTCAGCGCATTGAGGTGGTACTCACCCTGGCAGTGGATGAGCATCTGTTTCAGCTCTTTTGAATATTCTACCCGGTAGGTTGGGTCCTCGTCGTGAAGCTTTTGAAACATCTCGCCTACTTTTTCATCATCGGCCTCATTTACTGCTTTTAACGCGACCGTGTGGCGCGAGGTTGGAAATTCAACCGGTTTAAATTTGTAGGCGGCTTCTTTTTCGCTGAGGGTATGGTTTACTTTTGTCTCGCGAAGTTTTACGGTTGCGCCAATGTCTCCGGCAATCATTTCCGGCACCTTGGTTCTGCTTTTACCGGCCGCTACAAAAAGCTGGGAGATCCGTTCTTTATTTTCAGTCTTCGAATTGGTTAAATCCTGACCTTCTTTTACGGTGCCGCTCATCACTTTAAAGTAGGTGATTTCACCCACGTGTTGTTCAATCGAAGTTTTGAAAACAAACAGTGACGTTGGGGCGGCCGGATCCATTTTAACGGTTTTCCCGTTCAGTTCGGGGACTTCAACAGCTTCGGCAGGCGAGGGGGTAATGTTGGTAATAAATTCGAGCAAGCGGCCAACGCCCATATTGTGTTTTGCTCCCGTGCAAAATACCGGGAAAAGGCTTCGGGAAATCATGCCCAGTTTAATTCCCTGCCGCATTTCGTCTTCGGTTAAGCTGCCTTTTTCAAAATACAGCTCCATCAGGTTTTCGTCGTTTTCGGCAGCCATCTCAATCAATTCGTTGTGCAATTTATCGGCCCGGTCTTTTTCCCCGGCCGGAATCTCCAATACTTCGGGTTTACCGCCGTCGGCCGGGTATTTGTACAGTTTCATTTTCAGTACGTCGATAATCGAGTTGAAACCCTGACCAGCATTTACCGGGTATTGCACCAGGGTGACTTTATTTCCGAACGTATGTTTCGCCTGATCGAGGGTTTGTTCAAAGTTGGCGTTTTCGTGATCGAGGTGGTTGAAAACGAAGATTAATGGTTTTTTTGCTTTTTCGGCATAACGGCAAACCGCTTCCGTTCCTGATTCGATGCCATGCGGGGTGTTGATGATCAGAACTGCGCTGCCAACAACATGCAGGGAGGAGATAACCGAACCACGAAAATCGTCCATCCCGGGAGTGTCGATGATGTTGACCTTTTTATTGTTGTACTCCGCGTGCAGGACGGTCGAAAATACGGAGTTGCCATAATCCTGTTCAATCGGATGGTGATCCGATACCGTGTTTTTAGCAGTTACTTCACCTCTGCGGTTAATCACTCCACCCTCGAACAGCATGGCTTCCGCGAGGGTGGTTTTCCCACTGCCGGCATTGCCAATTAAAGCAATATTCCGGATTTCATTGGTCGTATATACTTTCATGGTGTTAGTTTTTTTTGAAAGAAATTTCAGGTTTGTTATACTGTTTTTTGCAATGAAAACACCAAAATTAGTAATAATTTCTTAACAAACAACGAGGCGTAAACCGGGCGAATATGTTATTAAAATGATTTTGAAATTGTGCATTATTGTTGGATTAAATATTTTGTTTATGTATGTCTTCCATGCCCGGCTTTGCCCTTACGTCGTGAAACACCGATTGCAGATTTGCTTTCACACGACAGATTTTCTTTCGGGACATGTTTTAAAATAGACTAATTAAAAGATAAAAACATCCGAAATACTGAAACATTTTAAATTGCTAATAAGTAATGAGTTACATGACAAATAAAAAACAGGATTTATGGAAAAGAATTTTTTACTTATTTTTTCTCTTTGTATGCTGATGATGGCATCATGCGAGAAAACCGCGATGGATGAAGCCTTTGCCGAGGGTGAGTTAAAAAGCGCTAAAAAGGCGTTGGTTTTTAAAGCGCATTTAACCGGGAACCAGGAAGTGCCGGCTGTAGAGACGATGGCGAAGGGCGAGGCAGTTTTTTTATTAAATAAAGACGGGAACATGCTTACATTTAAACTGATTGTTGCCAATATCGACAATGTCCGGATGGCGCATATCCATTTGGCTCCGGCCGGTGTAAATGGTGGCGTGGTCGTTTGGTTATACCCGTTGGCGCCACCTTTTCAGCTAATCCCCGGGACTACGAACGGGATTTTGGCAGAAGGAACCATCACCGAGGCGAATTTTTCGGGAATCTTACTGGGGCGACCATTTTCTGAACTGGTGAGCGCCATGTCGGCCGGGAATGCCTATGTTAATGTGCATACCGACGCTTATCCCGGCGGTGAAATCAGAGGACAAATCAGTGGTAATTAAAAATGACCATGCGGGGGTGATTAAAACGGGTTTCGGCAATGTTCTCAGGATATCCGGGCGGCATAAACGGGACCCTGTTTCTTAATCTTAAATGCTATTGCTCCAGTTTTTTGGCTTCGTCCCAGTATTTGTCCATTTCGGCCAGGCTCATGGTTTTCAGGTCAAGACCTTTTTTCAGGGTTTGGCTTTCCAGGTAATTAAAACGTTTGATGAACTTAATGTTGGTGCGTTCCAGCGCCGCCTCCGGGTCAACGCCGTAAAGGCGGGCCGCATTGACCAATGCGAAGAACAGGTCGCCAAATTCGGCCTCCACCTGATCGGTGTTGTTGTTGGTTATTTCGTGTTGCAACTCGCTGATTTCTTCTTTTACTTTTTCCCAAACCTGCTCCGGATGTTCCCAGTCGAAGCCAACACCGCTGGCTTTTTCCTGAATGCGGTTGGCTTTTACCAAAGCCGGAAGCGAAGCCGGAACGCCTTCGAGCACGGTCTTCTTTTTACGGTCTTTTTCTTTTAGCTTGAGCGATTCCCAGTTTTGTTCCACTTCGCGGGCATTGTGTACATCTACTTCGCCGTAAATATGCGGATGCCGGTAAATCAGTTTTTCGGTTAAAGAGTTAATGATGTCGGTGATGTTGAAGGCCTGTTGTTCCTCGCCAATTTTAGCGTAAAAAACAATGTGCAGCAGTAAATCGCCCAATTCTTTTTTGATCTCGTTCAGGTCGTTTTGCAGAATCGCGTCACCCAGTTCGTAAGTTTCTTCAATGGTTAGTTTTCGGAGCGATTCAAAGGTTTGCTCGCGGTCCCACGGGCATTTTTCGCGCAGCTCGTCCATGATTTCAAGTAATTTGCCAAAGGCATTCAATTTTTCGTTCATCTGCATCTCCTTAAAATGATCAATTCACCAAAATTACAATCTTTATTGAAAGCAGCCGTGGCTGATCCGAAAAAAGGCTGTTGCTTTCGGCTGAAATTTTCAGGACAGGAAAAGATAAATAAACAGGGATATGAACAGGTTGTCTGGCTGCATTTTGCTTTTCAGGAAGGCAGTTGCCCGGTAAAGCTGATTTTCGACAGTTCGTTTGGATAGGCCGAGATTTTTGGCAATTTCATCGTTGTTCAGACCTGATTCTTTGCTCAGTTGAAAAATTTTGCGGCGTTGTTCGGGCATTTGCTGCATCAGTCCGTGAATTTGGGCGAGCATGTCGTTGAAAATAACCTCCTGCCAGGTTGAATCTGATTGATTGGCCATGCTGCTTGCAAAGTCGGCAAAAGCCTGCTCAATATTTTTTCTGCGGATCAAGTCGTAGATGCTGTTAACCGCGATTTTGAAGATAAATGCGCGGATATTGCCGGAGTAATCGAGGGTGTGGCGTTTCTCCCAGACTTTCAGAAAAACATCCTGCACCAGTTCCTCTGCGTCATGATCCGATTTCAGGTAGCTGCATGCAAAGCGGTGGATATTCCGGGCGTACCGTTCGTACAGTAAACGGAAAGCCTCTTTTGATCCGGCGCGGACCAACCCGGTCAGTTCCTGGTTGTTTATATCGGGAGTAATCTTCAACAATGGCTTGTTTTAGCTGGTTACGGGCAAATATATAACAAACTTTAATTAGCCGGTTGAATGCTGCCGGAATATTTTGCATAAGGTAAATTTAAGGATAGCCCGAATGTGGTTGGTTTTGTATCATCCTTCATCCCGAAAATACATTGATCAATTGGTGGTTTTGATCCATGCTGTTCTTACTTCAGCCGAATCTCTTTCGGCAAAATAGGGCTGCAGTGCCAGCGCTTCCCCGGGTATTCCGCTAAAGGTAAAAGTTGGCATTTTCCCGGGAGGCGATACAAATTGTAAATACCGGATAGGATCGCTTTCCGAAAAAGCCGGAAGTTCATCAACCGGCTTTATATAACTAAGCAGGAGGGGGCCGTAGGTAAAAGCCAGCTTGTTCCCCTTGCTCCGTATCACATTCGGACGCATGCCGAGGATAATTTCCACTTCATCGCCGTTTTTCCATTTTTTTGCCACTTCGGTAAATTGTCCGGCTACCACATTGTATTTTACGCCTTTCACGGTAACCGACGCCCGGTCGGCCCATTCGGGGATACGAATGAACAGGTCGAGATAGCGGGTATCCTGCAGTTCAAATTTTAAGTTGATGCTGCCGTCGTAGGGATATTGCGTGTCCTGGATCAGCCGGATTTTTCCTCCCGTTGTGTGCTCGTATTCAATCGCTGAACTTCCGTAAATATTCACATAAATGCGATCATACAGCCGGGTGTAGTAAACTGATTTGATTAGTTCTTCGCTAACCGCTTCGGGGATGTGAGCATTGTAAAACAGCCTTTCCAGTTCGTCGGCAAAGCGTACCTGCCCGGTATATTTTAAAAGGCTGTCGTTTAATGTAACCCACGAGTGAATTTCTTCGGCAGCCAGTTCTTCAAACTTGTCGGTACAGAGCTGTTGCCATCTTTCCCAATCGCGGATAAGTTCTTCTATTTTAATATTTCGGCCACCTTCTTTTAATTGTTCTGTATTGATTATCAGTTGTTTGAATCCCCGTGTGTAATCCGGGGCAGGCGGGTTGCTTGGTGGATTTTCAGGATGACCTTCGGCCAGCCTTTCGGCCAGAATCCCGCCCAACGAAACCTGCTCGGCAGGAACAGTCATGGATACGCCAACCTGATCGGGAGCCGTACGGTATTGGCAGGATGAAAATACACTGATCAGACCAAAGACCAGCAAAAAGAGATCATGTTTCATAAAACCGATTTTTGATAAAAAAACAGCAGAACACAATTCAGGTTCATTCTGTTTGATGATTTCCTTTCGTGGTAAGAGGAAAGACATCCAAATAAAGACAAGGACGATTTTTGGTATACATGGGAATTTGATATATTAGCCGGTCATAAGCAGGAAGCTTGTTATGAAAAAATACCTGGTTGTTATTACCTGTTTGTTTTTGTTGAGTGCTGCCGAAAGTTTTTCGGGAGAACAATACCGGCAAAAAGATGTGTTAATTACTTCAAAAGGAGATTTGGAAATTGAAGTGATCGGGCATTGTTTTTATCATTTCACCTTTAACCGGCTGAATATTTATGTCGATCCGATTCCGAATGTGGGAGATGTCAGCCGATTGCCCAAGGCCGATTTGATCCTGATTACCCATGACCACCGCGATCATTTAAGTAACTCAACCATTGAATTTTTGTCGAAGCACGATACGAGAGTCATTGCATCCAAATCCTGTATCAAAAAGATGGATTTTGGAGAGTTTCTCGAGAATGGCATGCAAACGACTTTCCATGACATTTACATTAAAGCGGTTGCCGCGTACAATGTGGTCAATCTGCGTCCGGACAACGTTCCGTATCATCCGAAAGGAGAGGGCAACGGCTATTTCCTGGTGTTTGGCGACAAAACGATCTATATTGCCGGCGATACCGAATATATTGATGAAATGCGCTTTTTTATGAAACCCGATGTCGCGTTTATTCCCATGATGTTGCCCTTCATTATGGATGAAGATATGTTTGTGCAGACGGTCAAAAAAATCAAGCCCAAAATTGTTTATCCGGTGCATTACAATACCAACCTGAATACGCTGATCGAAAAATTATCGGTGGCCATGCCCGATCTGGAAGTCCGGATTCGCTAACCACAAATTAGCGTGCCGGTTCTTATTTTTTTGATCGGGCTGAATTACCACACCCACCAGGGAGCTGTGCGCGATTGTCCGTAAACCAGGATATCAAAAACCACATGCCCCAGGATGGGGGGAACAATGCTTTTGGAAAATTCCTTTAGCCGCCCGGCCAGCAAACCTACTCCAAACGTGATCGCGAACAACCAGAACAAGCCGCTTCCCGAAGCTTCAGGCTGTGTTGTAAAAAGGAAGGTTTTGTAAGCCGAATGTGCAAAGGCGGCGAATACAACGGCAAAGCTTAAACTGATTTTGCTGAAGTAACCCTGGACGATTCCCCTGAAAATAAATTCTTCGCTGCCACCGATGAGGGCCGCAAGCAAGGCAAACCGGGTGAGAGAACCCGGAAGAAGGGTATTTCCCAGGTAATACCGGTAATAAACAGCCAGCGCTGCTCCTGCCGCTAAGCCGGCAAACAACGAGGTGATTGGCTTTCCGGGTATTTTAAAGCGAATAATTTCGGAGAGTTCGCGCCCCGATTTGATTCCGCCGGCCAATATCCAGGCGGGCAGGGCCAGCCCCGCCACCGAAACAACTGGCCATGGAAACGGGCGGTGAATAAAAAGCGGGAAGAGGATAAATCCCGTTATACAAAAAAATGCCCGTATGTATAATTTTTGTCTTTTTCGAATACGGGCCATCTTCATAAATCAGCAGCAATGCGTTTTCTTTTCGTCAGGAACCAAAACAGGGCGGCAAGCGGGAAAAACAGCAACAACCAGCCGGTGCCCATGCAATAGCCGTAGTTGGAGCCAATCAAACAATTCGGCAATTGGGTTTCGAGTTGGGCCAGGTAAACCGAATCCTGGTAAATGCACTCGGGAAGCGCCAGGTATTTCAGGTTCTTTAATTCTGCTATTGTGGCATGGTCATACAAGCTGTCTGCAATGGTCAATACGGTTAATTCTTTTAACGAAACAAGAGCGTCGAGATCCCGGATGTTTTCGGAGTTATAAAAGTCAAGCGCTTCTAAACCGGGATTATTTGCAATCAGGGTATTGAACTCTTCCTGTGTCAGATTTATATGGAGCGAAAGCCACTTTAAATGATACAATTCGTTCAGTGCATCGATGTTTACGACCGAGTCGGCTTTTAAACTCAGGGATTCCAGTTTATTGTGTTTCCGTATAAAATCAAGATCGATCAAGGTATCCTGTGCGATTACCATTAACTTTTTCAGGCGGGATAAAGGCTGAATGAAAGCATAGTCGGTTAACGAGAGGCTAAGCACATCGAGCCGTTCAATTTGATGGTTATTCATCAGCAGGTCAGAGCTTATTTCCGGCAAATAGTGATCAATAGCCAGGTTTAGCTGTTTTAACTGCGGCATTGCGGGCAGGGGAGTGGTGATCAGGCTGTCGTAAGTTTCGATATATAAACGTTCAAGCAGGTTCAAGCCGGCTAAAATGTCAGCATCGTCCTGCTTAAAGTCGGATAAAATCAGCCATTTGGGATTAAATTTTTTCAGCAGTTGCGGAATGATGTCGTAGTCTTCGTTAAAGCAAAGGCCAATGTTTGGGTGAGATTGTGAAAGTTTATCAATGAATTGAAGCTGTTGCTCGGTTAGGCTGTCGGTATTGATTGTCAGTGATTTGATCGGGTTTCGGTCGTTTTCAATCAACCACTCTGCCTGTTCGATGGGTTCGGCTTTACTCAGATCGATCACCGAAGATTTACTCTCGGCAACAAAGTATAAATCATCTGAAATTCCAATATGAATTCCGGGAGCTTGCGGATCGAAGAAGAAAATGGCATCATCCGATCCGAACAGGTCGCCGGCAGCTGATATCAAAAAAGCAGAATCGGAAGCTTCGACATAAAGGTGTCCGGTTTCTCTCGAAAAGTTAAATACTTCCGTTTGTTTGCTTACGTAATAGCCTGGTTCCTTCTTTTCGTGACAGGATGAGGCCGGGATCAGAAGCATGACGGCCGTTAGCGGGACCAGTATCCACATAAGGTGCCCGGTCAGTTGGCGCATTTTTTTCTTAATGGTTAGGATGGTTGTTTCCATGATGATCAGGTTTAGCGTGATAAATGGTCTAAAGGGTTCCGTATGTGTTCGACAGGCCAAAGTTACGGTTTAAATTTTCATAAAAATCTCATTTTCAGTAAATATTTACTTCGGCTTGTCTCGATTAAGCAGTTCGGTTCGGGTGAAATGCAGAACTTCCCGCGAAAGAGGATAACGGCATTTTCGACCTTTCGGTTGTGAATTTCGTGTTTATTATTCCGGTTAGGCCGATGGTTGTAAAGAAAAGAGAATTGCGTAAATTCGGAGGAAACAAAACAATAAAGAAATGAAGGTTCTTGGAAATATGATTTGGGTCGTTTTTGGCGGCTTTTTTATTTTTCTCGAATACCTGCTTGCCGGGTGTTTGCTGTGTTTAACCATTGTTGGGATACCCTTTGGTTTGCAGTCGTTAAAATTGGCCCAGGTTGCTTTGTGGCCGTTTGGAAAACGGATCGAATACATGGATTACGCGCCGGGATGCCTGTCAACCATTATGAATATTCTGTGGCTGTTGGTGGGCGGGATTTGGATTGCGCTTTCGCACCTGGTGCTGGGCCTGTTGTTTGCCATTACCATTATCGGCATTCCTTTTGCCAAACAGCATTTTAAACTGGTTAGCCTGGCATTAACTCCGTTTGGACGAAGAGTTGTATCGGCCTGATCTAAACACGAAGAGCTTGTTAAACAAGCTCTTCGTGTTTAGCTATTTCTTAATGCGAGTGCAGCCCGCATTCCTTCTTTGAATTGTTTTCCCACCACCAGCGCCCGGCGCGGAAATCTTCGCCAGGCTGAATGGCGCGCGTGCAGGGAGCGCAGCCAATGCTGACAAAACCGCGGTCGTGTAATACATTGTACGGAACATGGTTTGTGTTTACATAGGCACGGCAATCTTCGAGGCTCCAGTGCAGCAGCGGGTTGTACTTCACCAGCGAAAAACCGGCATCCCAGTTGAAAAATTCCAGACCTTCGCGGTTGGCCGATTGCGAGGCCCGTAAACCGGTAATCCAGCACTCCATGCCAGCCAGGGCGCGTCCGAGCGGCTCAACCTTACGAATGTGGCAGCACATTTTTCGGTTTTCAACCGAAGCGTAAAAGCTGTTGGGACCCTTTTCGGCTACAAATTTTTCCAATTGCTCATGATTGGGATAATAGGGGTAAATCGGTTTGTTGTATCTTTCCAGGGTACGGCTGTAAACCTTGTAGGTTTCCTCAAACAAACGGCCGGTATCCAGGGTAATCACCCGAACCGGAAGGTCGTGCTTGAAAATCAGATCCGTAATCACCTGGTCTTCGATGCCAAAGCTGGTTGTAAACACAATTTTACCGGCAAAGCGTTCGGCCAGCGCCTTTAAGGTTTCATGGGTTTCTTTTTCGTTGAATTCGGTATTGAGTTGTTTTACCAATTGTTCGCTCATCATTCAATCTCCTTTCTGCTGAAAATGTCAGTTCCAAAATTAACTATTATTTTTGACCTATGACATCAGAAAAAACCAATTGGCCAACAGCATTTACCGAACGCATCAGAAAACAGTTTCCCGAAACGGCCGAAGAGTTTTTGGAATCGCTTGATTTTCAGTCAAAAGTGAGTGTCCGGTTAAACCCGGGCAAGTTTGACCGGAAATTCGGTTTGGAGCAGGTTCCCTGGAGCAGCAACGCGTATTTTTTGGACGAACGGCCCCTGTTTACGCTCGACCCGCTTTGGCACGCGGGCGCTTACTATGTGCAGGAAGCCAGTTCCATGTTCCTGGAACAGGTGTTTAATCAAATTCAAACCGATCATCCGAGATTGATCCTCGATTTGTGCGCTGCGCCGGGCGGCAAATCAACTCAGTTGAGCAGCCTGATGCAAGCAGGTGATTTACTGGTTGCCAACGAAGTGATCCGCTCCCGTGTGCCGGTATTAATCGAAAACCTGAGCAAATGGGGACATACGAATTTTTTGGTGAGCAACAGCGATGCTGCTCAGTATGGCGAATCGGGAGCTCTGTTTGACGTCCTGGTCGTCGATGCTCCTTGCTCGGGCGAAGGCCTGTTTCGTCGTGATCCGGCGGCAGCCAACGAGTGGTCGGTTGAAAACGCGGGGCACTGCGCGGTACGCCAGCGGCGTATTCTGGCTGAAAGCCGGGATTGTCTGAAAAGCGGCGGGTACCTGATTTACAGTACCTGTACATTTAACCCGGCAGAGAACGAAGAAAACCTGAGCTGGCTGAAAAATCAGGGCGGATTTAAAAGTATTCGTCTGCCGATTCAGCCTGATTGGCAGATCGATGAACTGGAATACGACGGCATTTGGGCTTACCGCTTCTTCCCTCATAAAATGAAAGGTGAAGGTTTTTTTATCGCCTTGCTGCAAAAAACCGAAGAAACCCGGCCGGCACGTTTCCCCGGGAAATTTAAAACAAAGTTGCAGAAGGCCTTGGTTGCTCAGCCAAATTGGTTGCTTCGGTCCGAAACAAAAAGATTCTTTCAGCACCAGGACCAGCTGAAATTTATCCCGGCAGCATGGGAAAAAGAAATACTGCTTCTTTTTGAGCGGGTAAACCTGGTAAAAGCCGGAACAACGATGGGTCTGGTGAAAAAGCATGACGTTTTGCCCGAACATGAACTGGCGATGTGCCTCGATTTAAACCGGCAGGCATTTCCGGAGACAGAACTTATGTTTGACGATGCCATCCGCTACCTGGCGAGGGAGCAGTTCTGCCTGAACGATCGGAACGAAAACTGGTTGCTGGCAACTTTCAGAGAAACTCCGCTGGGTTTTGTCAAAAACCTGGGTAGCCGATTCAATAATTATTATCCGAAGGAATGGCGTTTGCGGATGCAAGCCAGGCCCGAAAGTAAGCTTTGGTATGAGCGTGACTTTTTTTAAATCTGTTTTAAAGTATTTTGTGGCATTGAAAAATTTATTTCCTTTGGCTCATGTTATATAACTTCAATAAACTGACAAAAAAGTAAATGGGAAAAGTATTAATCATCGGTGCAGGAGGTGTGGGAACAGTCGTTGCTCATAAGATGGCTGCACTTCCGGAAGTGTTTTCGGAAATTATGCTGGCAAGTCGCACAAAAGCAAAATGCGATGAGATTGCCAACAAAATTGGTGGTAACCGGATTAAAACAGCACAGGTTGACGCCGAGAATGTGCCTCAACTGGTTGAGTTGATCCGTAACTTCAAACCGGACCTGGTTGTTAATGTGGCACTTCCCTATCAGGATCTGCCCATCATGGATGCCTGTTTGGAAACCGGAACCAGTTACCTGGATACGGCGAACTACGAGCCGAAGGATGAAGCCAAGTTTGAATATAAGTGGCAATGGGCTTATCAAAACCGCTTCAAAGAAGCCGGTATTACGGCTATTCTGGGTTGTGGTTTCGATCCGGGTGTCACCAGCGTGTATACGGCCTATGCCGCCAAACATCATTTTGATGAAATCCGGTACCTGGACATTGTTGACTGCAACGCGGGCGACCATGGTAAAGCTTTCGCAACCAACTTCAATCCGGAGATTAACATTCGCGAAGTGACCCAGAAAGGAAAATACTGGAAAGATGGAAAATGGATTGAAACGGAACCGCATGAAATTCATAAACCATTGAACTACCCGCATATCGGGCCGAAAGAATCGTACCTGATTTTCCACGAAGAACTGGAATCGCTGGTGAAAAACTTCCCGACCATCAAACAAGCCCGTTTTTGGATGACTTTCGGACAGGAATATCTGACTCACCTGCGTGTGATCCAGAATATCGGGATGGCCGGTATTGAGCCGATTATGTACGAAGGGAAAGAAATTGTGCCGATTCAGTTTCTGAAAGCGGTATTGCCAAACCCGGGCGATCTGGGTGAAAACTATAAGGGACAGACCTCTATCGGCTGCCGCATTAAAGGATTAAAAGACGGCAAAGAGCAGACCTACTACGTATACAATAACTGCGACCACGAAATGGCCTATGCCGAAACCGGGACACAGGCTGTTAGTTATACCACCGGCGTTCCGGCCATGATCGGCGCCATGATGTACCTGAAAGGACTTTGGAAACAACCCGGTGTGTTCAACGTCGAAGAATTTGATCCGGATCCGTTTATGGATGCCTTAAATCAGCATGGTTTGCCCTGGCACGAGATCCACGGCGGCGATCTGGAAATGGAATACTAAAGCTAAATTGAAACCAAATATAAAAGGCTGTCTTTTCGGAGACAGCCTTTTCTGTTTCTATGATCAGGCCGATTTGGCCGTGGCACAACCTTCCTGGTATTCGGCAATGATTTTTGAAACCTGCTGCGGTGAAACCCGTCCGTAAACCTTTTCGCCAACCAGTACAACGGGGGCTAGACCGCAGGCGCCAACGCAACGCAGGCAGCTGAGCGAAAATTTGCCATCAGACGAAGTTTGCCCGACGTCGATGCCCAGTTGCCGCTTAAATTCGGTCAGCACTTTTTCGGCGCCGCGTACGTAGCAGGCCGTTCCCATACAAACCGAAATGGGATGTTGTCCTTGTGGCAGCATTGTGAAAAAGGAATAAAAGGTAACCACCCCGTAGACTTTAGCAACCGGGGCATTCAACTCTTTGGCAATCACTTCCTGCACTTCGGCCGGTAAATAGCCCAGTTTGTGCTGCACCTGGTGAAGCACGTTAATGAGTTCGGTTTCCTGATGATTGAATTGGGCGCAGATTTCCCGGATCAGCTCAACCGTTTTTTCTGCAAGTTTTATTTGTGGCATGTCGATTCAGTTTTGTGTTAAAATAAATAGTTGTACCGGACAATTTCTCCCTCCCTAACTCCGGTCAAAATATTTGGTATGAAGCAGGTGGTGCGCTTTTTTACTCAGCGGTTCGCCTAAAAATTCTTCATACAATTTAATGATGTACGGGTTTTCGTGCGATTTACGGAGCGTTTTGTTTTTGTCTTCTGCGTAAATGGCTTTCTGCCGCTTGCGGAGCACATCCACATCGCCATGATGATAAGGTTGTCCGCCGCCGCCAATACATCCGCCCGGGCACGACATGATTTCGATGGCATGAAACCCGCTTTCGCCGGCTTTGATTTCTTCAAGCAGTTTTCGGGCATTCCCCAAACCATGAGCAATACCAATGTGGATGGGAGTGCCGTCGAAATCGATGGTGGCTTTCCGTAAACCATCCATTCCGCGCAGCTCTTCAAAGTCGAGACGTTGAAGTGTTTTTCCGGTTTGTATCTCGTAGGCGGTACGAACGGCAGCTTCAATGACGCCTCCGGTGGTTCCGAAAATCACCCCGGCGCCGGTCGATTCGCCCAGCGGATTGTCAAATTCCTCGTTGGGCAGCGATTTAAAATCGATGTTAGCCAGGTTGATTAACTGGGCCAGTTCGCGGGTTGTCAGGGCGTAATCCACATCCGGGTTGCCATTCACCGCAAATTCGTCGCGACTGCTTTCATATTTTTTAGCCACGCAGGGCATGATGGAAACCACTACCAAATCTTCGCGTTTGATTTGCATTTTGTCGGCGAAATAAGTTTTGGCAATGGCCCCGAACATTTGTTGAGGCGACCGGGCGGTTGACGGAATGTCTTTCAACTCGGGGAACTGGTGTTCGAAAAATTTCACCCAGGCCGGGCAGCATGAGGTCAGGATGGGCAATTTCACATCGTTGTCGCCGGCCAGGTATTTGTTGAGGCGGCCCAACAACTCCGTGCCTTCTTCCATAATGGTGAGGTCGGCGGCAAAGTCGGTATCAAAAACATAATCGAAGCCTAACCGGCGCAGGGCAGCGGCCATTTTCCCGGTGACCAGTGTGCCGGGTTCCATCCCGAATTCTTCGCCCAGGGCGGCGCGAACAGCCGGAGCTGTTTGTACCACAACGGTTTTTGACGGGTTGGAGAGGGCGCGGATCACAGCCCCGGTCTGGTTCACCTCGGTCAGTGCCCCGGTTGGACAAACGGCGACACATTGTCCGCAATAGGTACAAACCGAGTGGTCGAGGTTCATCTCGAAAGCGGGCGAAACAACAGCGTGGAACCCCCGGTTAATGGTTGAAAGTACCCCCACGGTTTGGACGTCGTTACACATCATCTCGCAACGGCGGCACAAAATACATTTATCCATCTCGCGGATGATGGCGGGAGAAGTATCCTCGCGAAAATGCGATTGCGATCCCTTGTAATGAATTTCGCGGATGCCCAGGCGGTGGGCCATATCCTGCAATTCGCAGTTTCCTGATTTGGCGCAAACCAGGCAGTCGGCCGGGTGGTCCGATAAGATCAGCTCCACAACGGTTCGGCGGGCGTTGATGGCCCGGATGGAATGGGAACTGATTTCCATGCCCTCACTTACTTCGGTGCAACAGGCAGGCGCCAGGTTTCGTCGTCCCTTCACTTCAACCACACAGACGCGGCAGGCGCCGGGTTTATTTTCAATGTTCATGTCGTGAAGCTTCATATGGCAAAGCGTGGGAATTTCGATGCCAATGCTTGACGCGGCTTCCAGGATGGTTGTTCCTTTTTTAACGACGATGGGTTTATGATCGATGCTTAGATTAATCGTTTCCATAATTCTTTCTTTTTTAAGCGATTTTAATCGCATCAAACTTGCACTTTTCGTAACACACGCCGCATTTGATGCACAAGGTCTGGTCGATGTAATGTGGGCTGCGTTTTTCGCCTGAAATGGCGCCAACCGGGCAATTCCGGAAACAAAGGGTGCAGCCGGTGCATTTGTCATCGTCAATCAGGTACTGCATTAAGGCTTTACATTGTCCGGCCGGACATTTTTTAGTATCAACGTGGGCTTCGTATTCGTGTAAAAAGTGATCCAGTGTTGATAATACCGGGTTGGGCGACGTTTGACCCAGGCCGCACAAGGACGAATCTTTGATCACCTGGCTGAGCATGCGCAGTTTCGTAATGTCTTCCGGCGTTCCTTTTCCGTCGGTGATTTTTACCAGAATTTCGTGCAGCCGTTTGTTTCCGATACGGCAAGGCGTACATTTTCCGCAGGATTCATCCAGTGTAAACTCCAGGTAGAATTTGGCAATTGAAACCATGCAGTCGTCTTCGTCCATCACGATCATTCCGCCCGATCCCATCATGGAACCGGCAGCCAGCAGGTTTTCATAGTCGATGGGCGTATCAAGAAAATCGGTGGTCAGGCAGCCTCCCGACGGGCCGCCGGTTTGAACGGCCTTAAACTTTTTACCATCCTTGATGCCTCCGCCAATATCGTAGATCACCTCGCGCAGGGTAGTGCCCATCGGGACCTCAATCAATCCTACATTATTAATTTTACCGGCCAGGGCAAATACTTTTGTACCTTTTGATTTTTCGGTACCAATGCTGCTGAACCAGGCTGCTCCTTTATTGATGATCGGCGGGATGTTGGCAAAGGTTTCCACGTTATTCACGTTGGTTGGTTTTCCCAGGTAACCCGACTCGGCCGGGAAAGGAGGTTTAACCGTTGGTTCGCCGCGCTTACCTTCCATCGACTGGATGAGGGCTGTTTCTTCGCCGCAAACAAAGGCGCCGGCGCCGTAGCGGATTTCGATATCAAAATTAAAATCAGAACCTAAAATGTTTTTGCCCAGCAGTCCGTATTCGCGGGCCTGCACGAGGGCTGTTTTTAAACGCTGAATAGCCAGCGGGTATTCGGCCCGGATGTATACCAGTCCTTTGTCGGCTCCGATACAGTAACCGCAAATGGCCATTGCTTCGATGACCGAATGCGGGTCGCCTTCCAGGATGGAACGGTCCATAAATGCTCCGGGATCGCCTTCATCGGCATTGCATACCACGTACTTCTGGTCGTCTTGCGATTTCCGGGTGATCGCCCACTTCAGCCCGGTTGGAAAACCGCCGCCTCCTCTTCCGCGTAGTCCCGAATCGGTTATCAGGCGGATGACTTCGTCGGGGCTATGTTCTTCGAGGCACCGGGCAAGCGCTGAATAACCGTCGTTCCCGATATATTCTTCAATGTTTTCGGGATCGATGAACCCACAATTACGAAGCGCCACACGGACTTGCTTTTTATAAAAGTCCATGTTTTTACTTTCGCTCACCCGTTTTTTTGTTTCCGGGTCACGGTAAAGCAGTCGTTCAACCTTACGTCCTTTGATGAGATGTTCTTCAATGATCTCTTTGGTGTCTTCGGGTTGCACCGAAACGTAGAAGGTATTGTCTGGTTGGATCTTCACAATCGGCCCTTTCTCGCAAAAGCCAAAACAGCCGGTGTGAATAACCTGAATATCATCATCCAGCCCAAGTTCGCTCAGCTGGTTTTTAAAGTTTGATTTGATCAGTTCGCTTTGGGAGGCTTTACAGCCCGTCCCGCCGCAAACCAATATATGCATATTGAATTCAGCCATTTTATATGAAGCTTAGTGATTAGTCAATCGTTTTATAGGTTACCGGAATGATGCCGTCAACCAATTCATTCAGTTTGATGTGTTTGTCGATGATTTCCTTTGCTTTAATCTTGTCAACATAGCCGTAAACAACAGGTTCCCGGCCTGGTATCAGCAGTTCGATGGTGGGTTCGGCATAACAATAACCCATGCAACCGGTTTGAGTGACTAAAGCATCGATCCCCTGATGATCAAGTTCTTCGATCAGGAAGGTCATGGTTTCTTTTGCTCCCGACGCAATGCCGCAGGTGGCCATCGATACTTTTACCTGAATAAGTTTCTCGGGATGGTCGCCTTTTTCCCGTAATTTAATTTTTGACTGAACGTCGTCTTTCAGTTTTTTCAGATCAGCCAGTGATTTAATTTTTGTCATAAATTTCGAGGGGTCATTATTTAATTAGTTGATTTTTTGTTTGTTGAATGCACAAATATCAGAAGTTTACGTCAATAAAAATCTAATAATTATCATTATTCGCTTATTTGGATTTGTTCCAGATTCTCACAGATCATCTCATGCAGAAAACTGCGTATTTCGGGCTCGGCCGGATTTGTACCTTCCAAAATCAGTTTTACTTCACGTGTGTCGAAGGTATATGCTCCTCCGGGGCTCCGGTGGGTGTATCTAATTTCGGTCTGGTTCTCGTTTGTCATTAAAATCAGCAAAGCGCCGGCCATATCGCCTAAAACGGGACGATCGACATGATGAAAACCAAAACAGGCATTCAGGCGGACACCATGTCCTTTTTCTGAACTTATCTCCAGTGAACCGCCGCTTTGCTCGGCGCTGTGTTTCAACAGGGGAATGCCCAGACCAACTTTCCGGGTTTTTCGGGAGGTAAAGAAGGGGTTTTCGGCCCGGTTCAGGCTTTGCTCATCCATGCCCGGACCGTCGTCTGAAATCGAAATCTCGTACCGGTCTTCATCCGGCTTTTCCGTGATGACGATTTCAATCAGACTGGCTTTGGCACGAATCGAGTTTTGTGCAATATCCAGGATATGCAGCGATAATTCGGTCATGATTCAATCGTTAGCGATCTTCCGTTTTTTTTGTGCAATGCCCAACTGATTTCTTTGAATGTTGGTTCATTCAATTTGAAAACAGTACAGGCCGAACCGATATCTTCGGGATAATGTGCATCCGATGCTTTGATGATGCTGATCTCGGCCGGTATATCATATAACTTCCTGATCAGGGCTTCATTCGCGTATTTGCTGATTTGAAGGGCATCCACATGCAGTTCTTTGGGTAAAAATCCCAACTGGCTGAAGATGCTGTTGATGGGCCGGTCGACATGGGCCGGGATGAACAGCCCGTTGAGCTCGTGCGTGAAGGCGGCAATCAACTCCAGTTCAGCATTCAGCCCGTTACCCAGGTAAAAGGGAATTTCTTCCGTTACATGATTCTGTTCGTCAACCAGTACCTGATAGCCAAAATAATCGGGGCGGTTTGGAATTTCAGGAAGAGAGTGGTCCAGAAATTTCTGGAACTCGTTCCGGCTGTAATCATCCTCGAACAGGCAAATCGCGTGTACATCTTCGCGGCTGTTTACTTCGCATCCGTTTAAGACCAGCAGGCCGGAGTCCCGGGCCATTTCCCTGACTATCCGGCACTGGCGGGTGCTGTTGTGATCGGTCACAGCAATAATGTCCAGCCCTTTCCGTATGGCCAGGTCGATGAGTTGATCAGGGCTCATTCCCGGATCGGCGCATGGCGACAATACCGTATGTAAATGGAGATCAGCCCTGAATTTTTTCATTTCCCCGGGTTCAGCATTTCGTAAAGTTTACCGGCTGTATCAAATGTAGAGAGCGTGGTCGACAGAATCGGGATCTGTTCTTCATTGCTGTGTTCAATGGTATTTTCGTTGGCGGTTAAGCCTTTTACCAGGATAATGGCTGCCAGCTCCTTCAGCGAGGCGATAGCCATCACATTCTGATGCACCTGCAGGGTAATCCATACTTGATTTTCGCGGGCATTCCCCATCACGTCGCTCAGTAAATCGGAGACATAAGCCCCGTCTACTTCACGGTTCAGTCCTTTCTCTCCGGAAATGACTTTGAGATTTAATTTTTCTACCAGATCAGAAACCTTCATTGCGTTTTCCTCTTTTGTTACAATCTGCTTTAAAACGATCTTTTCCCCATTTTCGCTCCACATTTTGCAAAGCTTTTGAGGCGCTGATTTTATGTTCGTCCTGCCAATGTTGTTGCAGGAAAATACAGTCTGACATTTTCGCCTGCCCGCAGGCCATATCTTCGGCCAGGGCCTGGCAGTTTGGTGCGCCGCATGCCCCGCAGTCGATACCCGGAAGGAAACAGATGATGCGGTGCGCCTTGTTCGCTTTTTCCAACGCCCGTTCGCGGTCTTCATCCAGTTGAAAGGCCGGTCGGTACTGAATTTTGTCGGCTTCCAGCAAGGGTTTTAGTTGTCCGGCAGCTTCCTGTACCGGGTGATCTTTAAACTTAAACGAAGGCAGGTACCGTTTTGCCCGCCGCTCCAGGCGTTCAACGGTTAGGAAACGGTTTCCCGACATCAGGTTGCCACCCGCGCAACTTTGGTCGCAGGCCCGCAGTTCGAGAAAGTCGAGGTCGGGCACTTCTTCGTTCTCAAGTCGTTCCAGGAACTTAATGACATTATGAATGCCGTCAATGGCCATGCTCCGTTCTCCGAAATGCCGCGCTTCGCCGCGGGTAAGGCTCCACAGAATGCCGTCGCGGGTGAGGGTTTGGCGCTGATTGCTGGTATCCGGTACATCCGGGAAGTGAATATTTTTCATCACCTGGTTATACAACTCGTTCATGTTGATGATACCGTCGACAATCGATTCTTTCTCTCCAAGCGGACTTTTTACCGAAGTCATTTTGGCTATGCAGGGCGTGACGTAAAACAGGCCGATCTCATCTTCGGAGGCGCCAAGTTTTTTTAACTGGTGGATGGCAAAATGTGCAGCCAGGTCGTGCGGCGCTTTACGCAGAATCATGTTGTCGATCAGCGACGGATAGCGCGACTGGATCAGC
The DNA here is from genome assembly GCF_059705485.1 of Gaoshiqia sp. US2. Classification (NCBI taxonomy): domain Bacteria; kingdom Pseudomonadati; phylum Bacteroidota; class Bacteroidia; order Marinilabiliales; family Prolixibacteraceae; genus Gaoshiqia; species Gaoshiqia sp. US2. Next base: position 1,767,827 of record NZ_AP048550.1, read on the forward strand.
CTGACAATTGCGGGGCAAAAGGTGGAAATATGCGGTTTTATCTTTTTTTTCTTCCGGCGGTATTCCCGGATGGATTCCTTTAAGAAACCAATGGGCTGTTCCACTTCAAAAACATGCGTGAAGCCGATCTTCAGCAGGGCGGCATAGATCTGGTCTTCGGTGTATTTTTCAGGAAACTGTCCGATCATGACCGCCGGGAAAAGTACAACCCGGTATTTGAATGCTTTGATTTTATCCAGGTCGTCCTGTTCCACGAAAATCGCGTGGGCGGGACAAGCCCGCATGCAGTTGCCACAATCGACGCATCGTTTTTGCTGAATGACAGCCAGACCGTTCCGGATGCGGATGGCCTCGGTAGGGCATACCTGCATGCAGTGCGTACAGCCAATACATTTTGACGCATCAACCTTTAAAGCGTGATATATGAGTGTATTTGGCATTAAAAATGATTAACCATCGTTACTGTTGTTCCTTCTCCTACAACCGATTCAATTGTAAGGATATCGGTATTTTTCTTCATGTTCGACAAACCCATTCCGGCTCCAAATCCCATTTCCCGAACCTGTTTACTGGCGGTAGAATAACCTTCCTGCATGGCCAGTTCAATATCGGGAATCCCCGGCCCCTGATCAATGACTTTTACCCGGATCTTGTCTTTGTCAATTTCCACGAAAATCTGTCCTTCGCGGGCGTGGGCAACCACATTGACTTCGGCTTCGTACAAGGCAATCACGATGCTTTTAATACATTTGGCATCGATACCCAACTGTTTCAATACCTTTTTTACTTCACTGGAAGCGCGCCCTGCCCTGGTGAAATCTCCTCCCGCGATTGAAAAGTTTAGTTTCATTCAATACACGGGTTTAAGTCCGGCCTGAAACAACAAACCGCTGGCCTTAAATAAGGTAAACGGCGATTCGAGAATGCAAATGCCGTGTTCGCGCGCCAAAGTCAGCATTTCGTCCGTTGCCCGTTTATTACGTACAAAAACAATGTAGCGAATGTCGGCCACCTCGGCAGTACGGATGGTTTGCAGGTTACACATGCCGGTAAGTAACAACAGGTTATCGGTATCCAGCGTTAATACATCGCTCATTAAATCGGAACTGTAACCTTTTTCAATGGGCTTACAATCATCCATGTTCCCGCAAATCAGGTTAGCCGACAATAAGGTGCAGACATCAGCGATCTTCATTTTATGCTTGGTTGTTTTTGCAAAGATGTTTGAAAAGCTTTAATTGGCAGCGTTTTTTTGAAAAGATTATTTGCTTTTGCCTGAAATTTAGATTCATTCTCAAAAATTGAGTATTCTCTGACTTTTACTTGCTCCAATGGGCAAGATATCCTGTTCAAAATTCGTTAACTTTGCAATCGAATTTTACAAAACCGCATGGCAAAAAAGATAAAGAATAAAAAATCGTCTTCCTCCATTGGCTTCTTTAAAAGGCTTCGGTCTTTTTTTACAGGTGATAAGTTTAAATACACCGTCGGGCTGTTCCTGTTTGTGTTTGGACTTTATTTATCGGTGGCTTTTATCTCGTTTTTGATATACGGGCATGCCGATCACAGTAAACTGGATTTGTCGTTGCGGGAATTGATCCGGAATGCAGATATTAAGGTGCAAAATAAAGCCGGGAAAACCGGTGCTTTTTTAAGCGAATCAATCATTAACCGGGGTTTTGGCCTTTCTTCTTTTTTGCTGATATATTTACTGATCATCACGGCATTCCAATTTTGGGGAAGGCCGTTGGTCAGGTTTGACCGGGCCATCCTGTTTTCGGTGGTGCTGATTTTTTGGATTTCGGTTTTCTCGGGGCTGCTGTTGTCTGGTTTCAGGATGAACGGATTTTTACAGCCGGGAGGCGAAAACGGGTTGGTGATGGCCAACTGGCTTAGCTCGATGTTCGGAAGTATCGGCGCTTTTTTCCTGTTGGTTTGCAGTTTGTTCTTAATCATTCTTTTCGGGGTTGAAAATTTCATTCCCTGGCTGAAAAAACTGTTTGGCAAATGGTTTAAACCGGCCCCGGCTCTTCCATTGGCACAGGAGACTTCTGTAAATGTGGCCGCCAATCCGGTGACCGATGATGCCATCTCGAAAATCATTCATGGGGACAATCTAATTGAAACCATTTTTGACCCCGACAGCGATGACCTGGAGATTGATGAAAAGGTGGACGTTTCGGGTGTCGGATTTCATGTGTCGGAGAAAATGGTGAAACCGGAGGATGAGCAAGAAGATTTGGACATGATGGTTGAAAAGAACCAGGAAGAAACCGATGAGGATTATCTCCCCGGCGATCAAACGACGGAATACGACCCGACCCTGGACCTGTCGATGTACAAGTTCCCGACCATCGATCTGCTCGACGACCATCCGACGGGGAATGCCGAGGTGAGCAACGAAGAGCTGATCTCGAATAAAAACAAAATTGTAGAAACGCTCCGGCATTATAAAATTGAAATTACCAAGATCAGGGCAACCATCGGGCCAACCATTACCCTGTATGAAATTGTTCCGGCGCCGGGAATCCGGATTGCTAAAATAAAAAACCTGGAAGATGATATTGCCCTCAGCCTGGCTGCTCTGGGGATCCGTATTATTGCCCCGATTCCCGGAAGGGGAACCATTGGGATTGAAGTGCCGAACCAAAACCCGGAAGTTGTTTCCATGCGGTCCATCATCTCATCCAAAAAATTTCAGGAGAGTACTGCCGATCTGCCGGTTGTCCTGGGTAAAACCATTTCGAATGAAACCTTCCTGATCGACCTGACCAAGATGCCGCATATCCTGGTGGCTGGCGCTACCGGGCAAGGGAAATCTGTTGGGTTGAATGCCATCATCTCTTCGCTGCTGTATAAAAAGCACCCCTCTCAACTGAAACTGGTGATGATTGACCCCAAGAAGGTCGAGTTGAGCCTCTATTCAACCATTGAGAAACACTTTCTGGCCAAGCTGCCCGATGATGAGGAACCGATTATTACCGATATCCAGAAGGTAAAATACACCTTGAATTCCTTAAACCTGGAGATGGATAACCGCTACGACCTGCTTAAGAAAGCGCATGTGCGGAATATTAAGGAATACAATGCCAAATTTGTGGCCCGCCGGTTAAACCCGGAAAAAGGACATCGCTACCTGCCATATATCGTGGTGATTATCGACGAATTTGCCGACCTGATCATGACTGCCGGTAAGGAAATTGAACTGCCCATTGCCCGAATCGCACAGTTGGCCCGAGCCGTTGGTATTCACATGATTATTGCCACCCAGCGTCCTTCCATTAATATCATTACCGGAGTGATCAAAGCCAACTTCCCCACGCGGATTGCCTTCAAAGTGGCTTCGATGATCGACTCGCGGACCATTCTGGATACCCCGGGAGCCAACCAGTTAATCGGGAAAGGCGATATGCTGATTGCGATGGGCAGCAGCATGACCCGTTTACAGTGTGCCTTTGTGGATACCCCGGAGGTAGAACGTATTTGCGAACACATTGCAGCCCAGCAAGGCTATCCCACTGCTTTTATGCTGCCCGAGTACGTGGCCGAAGGTGACGGAGGAGCAATGGAAACCGACCTGAACAACCGCGACGAGTTGTTTGACGAAGCCGCCCGGGTGGTGGTGATGAATCAAATGGGCTCGACATCGATGATCCAGCGTAAATTTTCGATTGGTTATAACCGGGCCGGCCGGATTATGGACCAGTTGGAAGCTGCCGGAATTGTAGGTCCGAGCGAAGGAAGCAAGGCCAGGCAGGTATTACTTCAGGATGAATATAGTTTGGAACAATTATTGAATAGCTTGTAAACAAAAAAAAGAGAAAATGAAGAAACTAATTGTATCAGCAGTCGTTATTTTTGCTGCGTTCGCGGTCTTTGCTCAACAAGACCCCAAAGCAAAATCCATTCTTGAAAATGTAACCAAAACAACCCAGTCGTATACCACCATACAGGCCACCTTCGACTATATCATGGAGAATAAAGAAGAAGGCATCCATGAGGAAAATAAGGGCAATATTCTGATGAAAGGAGCGAAGTACCAGCTCAAACTGCCGCTGCTCGGGCTGGAAGTGTATTGCGATGGAAAACAGGTATGGACCTATATGAAAGACGCCAATGAAGTGACTGTTGCCGAAATTGATGAGGAAAGCGGCGAACTGATGAACCCTTCAAAATTATTTACCATTTACGAAGATGGGTTCAACTACAAGTTTATTGAAGAGGCAACGGTGGAAGGAACAGTTGCGTATGTGATCGATTTGCTTCCACAGACGAAGTCGATGGAATATTCCAGGGTGAGAATTTACATTGATAAGCAAAAGATGCTGATTAAGAAAGCGGAAATGATCGGGCAGGAAGGCAATAACTACATCGTGAAGGTGAACGACCTGAAGACCAATGTGGCAGCCGATGATAATGCTTTTGTCTTCAATGCCGCAAAACACCCCGGAGTTGAAGTGATTGATTTGCGGTAAAAACGAATCATCCCCGCGCTGACGCAAATTTGCCATTTGTGACTGATCTAGTGTTAAATTTGAGTACTTATGGTATAAATAACAGATTAAAACTTGGTTAATAACAATTCAAATACATTTTGATCGACGTACCTTGGTGTCGCGGTTTCTGAGCCGCGACGCAGTTTCGTTTAATCACACAAAGAAAGTCTTGCTGCTTATGTCCTTCCCAACAGGCTTTAACTTGTTGTTTTAACGCAAAAAAGCAAGGCAAACCGGGCCTAAACGCCCCGCAAACAAAGGATTTTACTTGTCAGGTGTGACCTTCCGAAAAACCACCTTAGGTTTTATGCAAAACCACCTGTGGTTTTTTGAGCAGGTGGTTTTCTGATACGAGTAGCGGATTAATGATCAAAGAAGCGCTTGTCATTGGTAACTTGTTTGAGCATCTGTCGCCATTTGCTGCTCGTTGGTTAACGATAAAGGATAAAATCTGGTTGCAAACAGGAAAGCGAGGGATTTGATTCGTAATAAATCTTATTCTTCCTGTTTTTTATTTGTGTTCTTCAATTATGCGCTGTGCAGCAGGGATTTCAGAAGAATACTTCCGAACGAATATTCCCGGGAGAAACCCCGTATGCTTCCAGGATGCCGGTCACTTCCTCAATCATATCCGAATTTCCGCAGAGGTAACAAATGGTTTCCGGATCAACCGGGTTTTCTTTTAAATAATAAGTGACGCGGCCAAAATAATTCCCCGACTCTTCGCGCGACGTGCAAAGGCAAAACCGGTAAGGCTTAAAGGCTTCTTTCCCGTAGGCTTCATCGGCAAAATGAACCCCGTGCAGCACTTTATAATTCATATCGGGGTAACTTCTCACAAACGAGTGGAAAGGAGAAATGCCTGTTCCCGAAGCAATAAACAACGCCGGGTGGCCCGATTTAACCTGCTCGTCCAGTACAAAAAATCCGCGCGGACCTTCGATCTCGATCGTCGATCCCGGTTTAAGATGGCGCAAAAAACGCGAAAAATCGCCGCCTTCCACCTCTCGTACCAGGAACGAAAGCTTCCGGTAGTGCAGGGAACTGTATATGGAATATTCCCGCCCGTCGCCGGTTTCAGGGTTGCGCAGGATAACGTATTGTCCGGGAGAAAAGATAAAACCGTTTCGTTCGAAGTGAAGGACAAAGGTCTCGGGTGTCAGATCTTCTTTCTCAATGAGTTTGTGTAGTAATTTATTCATGATGTGTGTTTTTTCAGGCATTGACATGCCTTTCCGCGTGGTACGAGGAACGCACCAGCGGGCTGCTTTCCACGTAGCGGAAGCCGCGTTTGTAAGCTTCTTTCCGGTAAATGACGAATTGTTCGGGGCTAACGTATTCCACCACCTTCATCAGATGAGCGGCGGGTTGCAGGTATTGCCCGAGCGTGAGCACTTTGCAGCCGGCCTGTTTCAGGTCGTCCATCGCTTCGAGTACTTCAGCGGGAGTTTCACCCAATCCGAGCATGATGCCCGACTTGGCAACGATGCCTGCCCCGGCCACGTACGAAATTACCTTTAAACTCCGGTCGTAGCGGGCAGTACTCCTGATTTTTGGAGTCAGACGCCTCACCGTTTCCAGGTTATGTGAGATGACTTCCGGTTTGGCATCAATGACTTGCTGCACCAATTCTTTTTTTGCATGAAAATCAGGAATCAGGGTCTCGATGGTTGTTCCCGGGCTCAATTCTTTTATTTTCAGGATGGTACTTGCCCAAAAACCGGCCCCGCCATCGGCTAAGTCGTCGCGGTCGACGGAGGTGATTACACAGTGTTTCAGTCCCAACGTGCGGATGGTTTCGGCTAAACGACGCGGTTCGTCCCAGTCGACCGGATCGGGGAGCATATTTTTTACATAGCAAAACCGGCAGTTCCGGGTACATTTGTCGCCTAAGATCATGAAGCTGGCAGTACCGGCATTCCAGCATTCTCCCTTGTTTGGGCAGTTGCCGCTGGTACAGATCGTATTTAATTGGTGTTCGGCAATTAATCGCTTCACTTTTGAGTAGTTTTCGCCACTTGGCAGGGGTGATTTCATCCATCCCGGCAACCGCTCTCTTTTCTCAGAAATATCTGTCATCTCAAAATGGTTTTGTCCTCTAAACAAGAAAATCCCCGGCTTGTTCATGATTTTTTATAACTCGCGGCTACTTTTTATCCTTTAACGAGATCCGGTACTGAACGCCGATTTGGAAGTCGGGTGCGTTGTTGATCGAAATAATATCTTCGCCAACATAAAAGGTAAATTCGCGGTTTTTGTGGTGAAATCCCAGGACGATATAGGATTTGACGGAGTAATAGTAAAGCGACTTGGGGGTCAGGTTGGTTAGCCAGAATTCCTGAGAAACAGGCTCGCCTTCCCAGGTGTCGCCTTCATCCAGGTATTTCAACCCGATTGTTTCGTAATCGGTCAGGCTGCCCGAAAAGGAGTACCCTTTCAGCAACGGGTCCTGAAAGTTATTCAGGATGCCGATCGTGGTTATTTTATTTCGTGGCGAAATGAAATTGAATCCAAGGTAAGCTTTGGCATGTTTCCGGTACCTCCAGTCAATACCGTTAATCTCCCGGCTGATTTTCAGAAACTGCTGGTCGGTAATCCCGCCGTCAGTAGCAAAGGTCACCGAACTGTTTGTCCCTAATCTCCGGTCGATGCGGAACCCGGCGCTGATTCCCGGAACGATGTAACGGTGAAAATCATTTAAGGGAAGGGAAAGATGGGAGGCAAGCTGCGAATCGAACCGCCAACCAGACGATTGCGAACGGAAAAGCCGGCGGTAATAGTGCAGATCGAACACGCCGGTGAACACATCTCCTTTGTCTTTCCGGTAGGTATGGCCTTGTTCATCGGTAAATTGAACAGATGCCCGGTTAAACGGGAAAAGGCGGCGCCCGTAATTATCGTCTACGGCGAACTGGGTATGGAAATTCTCGATAAACCAGTCGCTTACAAAAAAATTAACCGGCGATTTTCCCCCGTTCAGCATATGTGCATTCATGTTGACGATCAGGCTGTTGCGGTTTTTCCACTGGCGGATCCAGCTAAACCTGAAATGTTGTAAAACCCCGTCCGATTGATAGAGCTTTTCTTTCGTGTCGATATCAAATACCGCGAAATATTGCGGGCGAAGTGTCATATGGATATCCCGGAGTTGTTCCCGTTGTTTCGGCGTCAGGTTTTCGGGATAAACGAAGCGGGTTTGCGGGTGCCAGGTGTTGCCCATGGAGTAGCCGAACGAAAACTGGTTTTTTGCCTGGTTCTCACCGGGAAAATGGAAGGGCAGGTCAAGGGTCAGTATGCCAAGGGCATTTTCGGGATTTATCTCCGAAAAATAGATAGGGACCTGTAAAACAGAGTTGGAATTTTCTTCTGTTTGAGCAAGAACAGGATAAGCCAGTAATATTGAAAGGATGACGAGTAATTGGTTTCTCCCATTCATCGTGCCGCAATTTTAATTTCAGTCCTCAAAAATATCGTTTCGGTGAAAAAGTAACAACCAAATTGCAAAAGACTTTCAGCGATTTGAAAAAAAAAATCGTAACTTCCGTGACGTTTTAAGTGAAAAAATTAGCGTTCAACCGGATGGAAATGGAGTTAGGACGAATCGATCAGAACGATCACATTGTAAATAGTTGGGAAGAACTTTGCGAGGAAGTTTATCACGATTCCTGGAAACCGGGCATGGGACGATACCGGTCTGACTTTGCTTTTCGTGGTTTGTCGGACTCCGGCTACGAGTTGAAAAACAGTTTCCTCCGGAATTGCGGCTCACGGCCCGAACTGGAGTACCACCTGTTACGAAACTTCAGAAAATATTCCATATCGAAAGATGTGCAGCTTGGCGGTTCTTTTTGGCGTGCGTTGGTGATGGCGCAACATCACGGTTTGCCCACGCGCTTGCTCGACTGGACTTACTCGCCCTTTGTGGCCATGCACTTTGCTACGGTCAATACCGAAAAATATGATCTTGACGGGGTGATTTGGAAGGTTGACTTCGTCAAGGTGAACCAATTGGTCAACGAGCCGCTCAACTGCCAGCTCCAGGAGGAAAAATGCAATGCCTTTACGGTTGAATTACTCGAAGAAAGTATTCATTCGCTTTCGGATTTAGATAAAAAGATGGGCAAAGACCAGGTGCTTTTTTTCGAACCGCCGTCGATCGATGAACGCATTGTCAACCAGTTTGCTTTTTTTTCGGTGATGAACGATCCGACCTCTATCCTCGATCATTGGCTGATGCGGCATCCGGATTTATACCGGCGGCTCATTATTCCCAAAGAACTGAAGTGGGAGGTGCGCGATAAACTCGACCAGGCGAACATTACCGAGCGGGTGCTTTTCCCGGGGCTCGATGGCCTGGCTCATTGGCTGAAACGACACTATAAACCGGCCACCGGCAACCTGTAACCCGCTTTAGGCCAGCTGATTGTTTGCCCGGACAGTGATTACTCAATAAAATAACATGATTCAAAAGATTCTGCAAACAGACCATTCAAAAACAACGATCATCATTCGTTTCATTGTAGGCGCTGTTTTCCTTTCAGAAGGAATTCAGAAATATTTATTCCCGGCTGTCCTCGGGGCAGGGAGATTTGAAAAAATTGGATTGCCTTCGCCCGATTTTCTGGGCCCGTTTGTCGGCGCATTTGAAATACTCTGCGGCGCTTTTATTTTGCTGGGCTTGTTTACCCGATTAGCAAGTATTCCAACCATCATCATTATGCTTGTTGCCATTTTAACCACCAAAACAGAAATATTGGTTAGTCAGGGTATCTGGGAAATGCTTCACGCGAGCCGGACCGATTGGTCGATGCTTCTCGGAAGTGTTTTCCTTTTTATCAAAGGAGCTGGCTGTTGGTCGATCGACAAAAAGTTGATGAAGAATGGATAGAAAGAGCGAATTGAAGGAGATTGCCAGGCTGTTTTTCAAATTAGGAAGCATTTCCTTTGGCGGGTTTGCGGCTCACATCAGCATGATGGAAGATGAAGTGGTGAAGAAACGAAAGTGGATGACACACGGGCATTTTCTCGATCTGGTGGGGGCAACCAATCTGATCCCTGGTCCAAATTCCACCGAAATGACCATGCACTGCGGATACGAACGGGCCGGTTGGAAAGGACTCGTTGTGGCGGGTATTTGTTTCATTTTTCCGGCCGTATTGATTACCTCGGTTTTTGCCTGGTTGTATCAGCAATACGGACAACTGCCCAAAGTAGAGCCATTTATTTACGGCATTAAACCGGCGGTAATTGCAATAATTGTTTCTGCTTTGATTGCACTGGGGAAGAAGGCATTAAAAAACCTGGAGCTGGGTATTTTAGGCGTTTTAACGGTAGTCGCCTGTTTGCTTGGCGTGAATGAAATTGTTGCCCTGTTCGGATGTGGCTTATCAGGTCTTTTACTTTATGTAAGCCGGAATACCGGTAAAACAGCCAACAGTTTTTTACCTGTTGTGTTATTGCAAACCACCCTTCCGGCCCTGCAAATCGGCAATATGAAAATTTTGTGGATATTCTTTAAGGTGGGTACATTGCTTTATGGCAGCGGTTACGTGTTATTTGCTTTTCTCGAAGCCGAATTGGTAGGTAAAGGGTTGCTGACGAGGCAAGTATTGATCGACGCCGTGGCAGTGGGGCAGTTTACGCCTGGTCCGCTGTTGTCAACAGCCACATTCATCGGTTGGCAAATGAATGGCATCTGGGGAGCATTGACGGCGACTTTCGGCATATTCCTGCCTTCCTTCTTATTTGTAGCCTTACTCAACCCGCTCATCCCCCGGTTGCGGAAATCAAAATACATGGCTGCGTTTTTGGATGCCGTGAACGTGGCGTCGGTTGCCGTCATTTTAGTTGTTTGTATTGAAATGGGAAAAGACAGCCTGACCGATTGGAGGACAAGCCTGATTGCCGTGACCAGTTTGGCCGTTTCCGTTGTCTTTAGAAAACTGAACAGCGCTTTGGTCGTCGCTGGCGGAGCGGCGTTGGGGTATTTATTGGTATTGATCTGAATACAGGCGTTTCCCTGTTAACTCTCCGCAACCGCCACCAGTGGTAAATGGTCGCCGGTATATGGCGCTTTTGCAAAATTGGCATAAAAGCGAACTTGTTTAAAGCCGGCCAGGATCAGCAGTTTTTCCAGCTCGTTTTTTTTAACCGGTAACAGGGCAACGCTGTTTTCGAGGCTCTCACCGGTGGCTTTTACCGTTAGGCGGGAGCGAAATTCAATTTTGGGCTGACTTCCTTTGGGCAGGATGTAGTGGCGTTCAAAACGGATCTGATCGTTTTCAATCAGGGGTAATTCGGTCAGTTGCTGGTTCAGGATCTGATCGTAATTTAACTGTTGAAGCAGTAATTTGCCTCCCGGTTTGAGGATGCTAACAGCCTGGGAAAAGAAATTTTTGATTTGAGTGACCGAATCGAGGTGTACCAGGGTATTTCCGAAGCAAATGACCGCATCAAAATAACGGGGCGGGAATGACCGGTCGAGGTGCAGCATATTCAATTTCCGGAAACTGAGACCCGGGGAAGCGAACAGATTCATGGCTCGCTTAATCATTTCTCCGTTCAGGTCGATTCCGCAACCCAATGCTCCGTGGCGGCTGAGTTCATTGGCCAGCTGTCCGGTCGAACAGCCTGCATCGAGAAAATAGAGATCTTCCAGGGAGTTAAACTCCGACATTACGAACTCAACCTGCTGCTTGTTCAGCGGGAAAATTTGTTCATAATAATTTGTAATAGAACTATAAAACCGGTCCTGATCCATCTTCCTCTTCCCCTTTCGTATATAAACAACTGTCTGAGCTGAAAGGTTTAACTTTCAGTTGTTTAACTGGTGATTTAACCTTTTAATTCGTTCAATAAACCCTGGCAGGCGTCTTCCAAAATATCTAACACCAGTTCAAAACCCTCTGAGCCACCATAATAGGGGTCGGGTACCGCATAATGCCCGCCGTTGGAGCAAAAATCGGTCATTTTATAGATTTTATTTAAGTCTTCACTGCCCGACGCCATATCCTGCAAGTCATTTACATTCTGGTCGTCCATGCCAATGATGAAGTCGAATTGATCAAAGTCGGTTTCCGGCCTGAATTTTCGTGAAATGGAGGTCAGGCGGTAGCCCCGGCGTATCGCGTGACTTTGCATTCGCTGATCGGCCGGTTCTCCTTCGTGGTACCCGGCCGTTCCGGCAGAGTCACACTCAATCAGATCCTGCAATCCTTCCTTTTTAATCATCCCGTTAAAGACCGCCTCGGCGCTCGGAGACCTGCAAATATTTCCCAGGCAGACAAATAAAATACGTTTCTTCATGACTTGATCTGTTTTTTGCGGCAAAAATAACGGAATCCTGACAGAACAGCAGCCGCGACCGAAAAACTTAACCCAACATTAACCTACGGTTTTGGGCTGAGCAGTCCGGATTTTCAAATCAAATGGTTTTCGCTTCAGGCAGGGCATTTTGATATTCAGCAAAAATTAAGGAGCTTTGAAATTTTTAATCTGAAATATGAAAGATTTTACGGAGGGAAGGGAGGCCACTTTAATTCTGCGTTTTTCTGTTCCGCTGGTGCTGGGGAATATTTTTCAAAACATGTACAATATTGTTGACAGCGTAATTGTCGGGAATTACCTGGGCAAGGAAGCGCTGGGAGCAGTTGGGGCATCGTTCCCCATTATTTTCACCCTGATCTCGTTGGTGATTGGTGTGGGTTCGGGGGCTTCAACCGTGGTTTCGCAGTATTTCGGAGCCAGGCAAATGGAGCAAGTGAGACGGACCATCGACACGATTTTTATTTTCTTTTTGGTTTCCTCCATTTTCGTAACAGTAATCGGCATTGGTTTGAGCAGGCAGGTTTTTCAGCTTTTGCAGTTGCCCGAAGAGATGTTGCCCCAGGCAGTCACTTACCTGAATATTTACTTGTCAGGAATGTTTTTTTTCTTTGGTTTTTCGGGGATTACCTCCATTTTGCGCGGCTTGGGCGATTCCAAAACGCCCTTGTACTTTATGATTATTTCTACCATGACCAATGTGTTGTTCGATTTGCTTTTTGTGCTGGTCTTTAAGTGGGGGATAGAGGGAGTTGCGCTGGCTACGGTTGTTTCGCAGGCCGGCGCCTTTATTTCAGCAGCCTGGTACCTGGAGAAAAAACACCCGGTCATAAAATTGTCGTTTCGCAAGTATATTTTTGATCGTGATATTTTTAAAAGCTGCGTCAGGATTGGATTACCCACCGGCTTTCAGCAATCTTTTGTGGCATTGGGGATGCTGGCCATCATGGGCATTGTAAATACCTTTGGCACCAATGCTGTTGCCGCTTACACGGCGGCCATCCGGGTCGATTCGTTTGCAAAAATGCCGGCGATGACCTTTAGTTCGGCCTTGTCGGCTTTTGTTGGGCAAAACCTGGGCGCTTACCGGGAAGACCGAGCGCGGAAAGGACTGAAGGTTACCTTGCTTTTTTCGCTTGGATATTCGGTTTTTGTATCGGTATTGATCATTCTTTTCGGGAAATACATTATCCGGATTTTTACGCCCGATCCGGGGGTGATTGCCATCGGACAGGACTACCTGGTGATTGTTTCGTCGTTTTATCTTTTGCTTTCGGTGATGTTTTCATTTACCGGGTTCCTGCGTGGCGCCGGGGCTACCTTTATTCCCATGCTGACATCGCTGACGGCCTTGTACCTTTTCAGGATACCAATGGCTTATCTTTTGTCCTCAGAAATCGGCGTTAACGGAATTTGGTGGGCAGAGCCAACCGGTTGGTTTGCAGGAATGTGCATCCTGATCGCGTATTATTTTTCAGGCAGATGGAAGGGGAAAGTGGTGGTAAAAAAGAGGCCGTATGAGAAACAGGTAACACGGGAAGAGCTTCCTGTCGGTTCGGCGAAATGATTGACGGTTGTTGCCGGAGGTTCATTTATAATTAGTTCAAATTAACACGAAAATTTGATTTCGCGATACAAGTTCATAGGCATGTGATTATCTTTAACGTTGAAAAAAATCAAAATTGGCCTGCCTTATAACATTTCGTGTTCCGGTCAACATCAATTATTGTTATTTTAAGGCCCAATTTCATTAAACTAAAGGAAACTCTAACCGCAACAAAGTTGCATAAAAATAATAAAACCTATGAACGCTATTTTTTGGATAGTTCCTCTTTGCTCTTTGATAGCATTGATATTCGCATGGTTTTTCTTTAAATCCATGATGAAAAACTCAGAAGGTACCCCACGAATGATGGAAATTGCCCAATACGTGCGCGAAGGGGCTATGGCGTACCTCTACCGGCAGTATAAAGTTGTTGGAATTGTGTTTGTAATCATCATGTTGATTTTATTGCTGCTTGCCTACCTGGGTGTTCAGAACCCGTTTGTGCCCATTGCATTTCTAACCGGAGGTTTCTTTTCAGGCCTGTGTGGTTTTCTGGGAATGAAAACGGCAACTTATGCCTCTGCCCGTACGGCACATGGCGCTTCAAAATCGCTGAACCAGGGACTGAAAGTGGCTTTCCGGAGTGGCGCTGTGATGGGATTGGTGGTCGTAGGCTTTGGTTTGCTCGACATTGCTGCCTGGTATTGGTTCCTGAATGAAGTCATTTTCACACCGGAGCACATGACAAACGGGATGCATTTTGCCGGTCTCAACTTTGTCCATGCCGGAACCAGCGAACACCAGAAACTGATTGAAATTACCACCACCATGCTGACCTTCGGGATGGGCGCATCAACCCAGGCTTTGTTTGCCCGTGTTGGCGGCGGTATTTACACCAAAGCAGCCGATGTGGGCGCCGACCTTGTGGGGAAAGTGGAAGCAGGTATTCCGGAAGATGACCCGCGCAACCCGGCAACGATTGCCGATAACGTGGGCGATAACGTGGGCGATGTAGCCGGTATGGGAGCCGATTTGTACGAATCGTACTGCGGATCCATTCTGGCGACGGCTGCTCTTGGCGCTGCGCTTCCCGTTGCCGCTTTAAAAACTTCGGGCATGGAAACCGAAATGGCAGTGATTGCCCCGATGTTGGTGGCCGCTATCGGTATCATTTGTTCGATCATCGGTATTTTCATGGTGCGTACGAAAGAATCGGCCACGCAAAAGAATTTGTTGAATGCCCTGTTGATCGGAACCGGCGGCGCTTCTCTGTTTATTTTGATCGCGATGCTGGGAATGGCGGCCTTGGGTTGGATCACTTACGGCGTATTTGGTTCGGTAATTATTGGTTTGGCTGCCGGGGTCATTATTGGACAGGCAACCGAATACTTCACCTCCGATGAATACAAACCCACTAAAGGGATTGCCAAACAAGCCCAACAGGGCCCTGCCACCACCATCATCGATGGGATTGCCGTTGGGATGTACTCGACCTGGATTCCCGTCGTGACCATCGTGCTGGGTATAACCGGTTCATTCTGGTCGGCAGGCGGATTTGAGCATTTTGCAATGGGTGTTTACGGTATTGGTTTTGCCGCTGTGGGCATGCTTTCTACCCTGGGTATTACCCTGGCAACCGACGCTTTTGGCCCGATTGCCGATAATGCCGGCGGTAACGCTGAAATGTCTGAGTTGCCTAAAGAAGTCCGCGAACGCACTGATGCCCTGGATATGTTGGGAAACACCACGGCTGCAACCGGTAAAGGTTTTGCCATCGGTTCTGCCGCGTTGACGGCCATGGCGCTGATCTCAGCCTACATGGAGGAAATTCGCCTCTGGTTTGGAAAAATTGCCGGACCCGAAGGTTTTGTTACAAAAGGAGACTTCGTATTCTACACGACCATAAAGCCCGCTGTTGAGGAAGGTATTCAGGCGATCCAGATTTCGGCAGCCTCGGTAAAGGATTTCTCTGCGGCTTACGATATTACCTTATTTAATCCCTTGTTCCTTGGCGGTATTTTCCTCGGATCGATGATGGCCTTTGTATTTTGCGCCATGACCATGAAAGCTGTTGGCCGCGCTGCCGGCGCTATGGTGGATGAGGTGCGCCGCCAGTTCCGCGAAATTGCCGGAATTATGGAAGGAAAAGCGACTCCTGAATATGCCAAATGTGTTGAAATTTCGACCCGGGGGGCGCAACGCGAAATGTTGTTGCCTTCGCTGATTGCCATTATAGTTCCGATTGCCGTTGGCGCCATCATGGGTGTGGCCGGCGTGGTTGGCCTGCTGGCCGGAGGGTTGACCTCAGGTTTTACCCTGGCGGTGATGCTCAATAATGCCGGAGGCGCCTGGGATAATGCTAAAAAATACGTCGAAAAAGGAAATTATGGCGGTAAAGGTAGTGAAACACATAAAGCCAGTGTTGTAGGCGATACCGTTGGCGACCCCTTTAAAGATACTTCAGGCCCCTCGCTGAACATCCTGATCAAACTAATGACGATGGTTTCGGTGGTTATGGCGGGTTTGACGGTAACCTTGAGTTTGTTGTAATTTATCCGATCAATATAAATCGCATTGAAAACCTGTGGGTTCCGGCTCACAGGTTTTTTTCTTCTTTTCACAAACTGAAAAATGATGACCGAACAACTAAAGGCTTTTTTTGAAAATGACCGCTTTGCGGCCCTGACAGGCGTTGAAATCGTGGAAGCCGGGGCCGGTTACTGCAAAGCAAAACTCGAAATTGCAGATAAACACCTGAATGCCGCCGGGGTGGTTCAGGGAGGCGCCATTTTTACCCTGGCCGATCTGGCTTTTGCCGTGGCGTCGAACAGTCGCGGGCAACTGGCCCTGGCGGTCAATGTGAATATTTCTTTTTTGAAAGGCAAATCGTCGGGCGCTTTGTTCGCCACAGCTACCGAGCTGGCCGATCCCAAACGCATCGGCGCCTACGATGTGCTGGTGACAGATGAAGACGGTGACCTAATTGCCCGTTTTAACGGACTGGTTTACCGGAAAAACGAGAAACATTCCTTTTAGCCCGGAACGATCTGTTATTTTCTCCGCTTATACATGAACAAAAGCTTGTTTGTTTGAGTTTTAGTAGCAGAAAACAACCCAAAAAATCAATATTATGGCAGATCTATCCACTACTTACATGGGGCTGAAACTGAAGAACCCGATTATTTTGGGGGCCAGCAACCTTGTTGATAAAGCAGACCTGATTGAACAACTCGAAGAAGCAGGCATCGGGGCAATCGTCTATAAATCGTTGTTTGAAGAGCAAATCCAACTCGAATCGATTCAACTGGACGAAGAGTTGCACGAGTATGAAAACAGGAATGCCGAGATGATCCGGCTTTTTCCCGACATGGAACATGCCGGCCCGAAAGAACATCTGTTTAACGTGAAAACCTTGAAAAATAAAGTGAAGGTTCCGGTAATTGCCAGTTTAAACGCCGTATATGAAGCCACCTGGGTAGAATATGCCCGCGAACTGGAACAAACCGGCGTTGATGCCCTGGAAATTAACCTGTATGCTGTTCCCGGGTACTTTGAAGTGGACGGCGATAAAATCGAGGATAAACAGGTACAGATTGTCAAGAGCATAAAAAAGGCGGTAAAAATTCCGGTGAGCGTTAAGTTGAGTCCGTTTTATACCAACACCCTGAATTTTATAAAAAAACTCGATGAGGCAGGGGCCGATGGTTACGTGCTGTTCAACCGTTTTTTTCAACCCGAGATTGATATTGAGAAGGAGTTGTTCCATTATCCCTGGAGTTTAACCCAGGCCAAAGATCATCAGTTGGCTTTACGTTTTTCGGGTTTGCTGTACGGAAATATCGACGCCAGTATATGCGCCAGCCGGGGTATTTCCGATGCTGAAGATGTCATTAAACTGTTGCTTGCCGGGGCCGACGTTGTTCAGCTGGTATCTGCCATTTACAGGAATCAGGCCGGGTATGTCACTACGATGATTAACGATTTGACCAACTGGATGAACAACAAAGGCTATAAAACGCTCGATGATTTCCGCGGAAAGCTTTCCCGGAAAAACATGGCCGATCCCTTTGCGTATCAACGGGCGCAATATGTTGATATTCTGATGAAATCGGAGGAGATCTTCAAAAAATATCCGATGGTTTAAATTCGGCATCGTTTAATCATAAAGGCTGTATCTAATACGTTCAGGCAGGTTACTTTTGTATGTTTTCCTGTTGAGTTCGTTTTAGATGCAGCTTTTTTTTGTGGCAAACAGATGTGCCGTTCAGCCGTCTACCTTTCTGATTGAGTTTGTTTTCGCTTACTCCGGCGACAGAAATCCGGCCAGGGCATACACGAGGGCTCCCTGCCAGTTGATGGCGATTTCATTGGTTGCGTAATCCTCTTCTTTATCAACCCAGCCGGTGGCTGAATGACCGCCCCCCACGAGGTAGCCGGGCCAGGGTTCGGGGAGATCATCTGATCCCGAGCGCCGGTCATGAGGGTTCATCGGCGGATTGATGCCAATACCGGTCACGAAGGAGCGGTTGTAGTAATTTCGTCCAAACAGGTGTGCAATGGCGTCGAGCGCAGTTTGTTTGTAAGCCGTTTGGGGCGACAAGCTGCAGGCAACCTGAAGGTTCAGCACCTGGCGTGCAATGGTGCCGTTACATCCCCAGTAATAGCGTCTGCCAAGGGGCCGGCCGTAAACATCACGGTTTCCTTTTTCGACGATTTGATCGGCAACAGCCAAAATATGATTGCTTATTTTCTCCTTTACTTCATCTGATTTTCCTTCTTTTTCAGATAAGATATAGGTAAACATGGCCAGGTTTGATACATCTCCCCAGTCCCAGTCCTCGTCGATGGTGAAATTCAATGAGGCAGCGCGCTGTTCAAAGTCGTATAGGTATTTGTCTTCACCGGTTGTTTCCCAGAGTTCTGCTGCTGCCCATATCCGGTCGTCGTCATCGGGTGATTGGTAACCGCCTGTTTTGAACTCCCCTTGTTCAAACTTTTTGTGTTCCGGATTTTCTGTCAAAAACTGATAACTCTGTTGGGCTGCATCCAGGCACTTTTGGGCATAGTCGGCATCAAAGGGTTTAAAATAACGGGCAGCCTGCGCCATTGTTGCAGCAAAATTGGCAGTCGCATCAGAACTCCATTCGGTGAAGTAACGTTTCTCATGATCTTCGTCTGCCCGAATGGAAGGGGCAAAGTTTTTACGGGTAAGCTTGTGTGAAACCCGGCCCGTCCCATCAGGGTATGACATGGTTAACAGCCAGTCGGTTTCCCATTTCAGTTCTTTTAAAAAATCAGGATAGCCGGGCGCTGTTTCGGGCAAATCAAGTGAAATCTCTTCCAGTTGATCCTGAAACCGGTCCCAGGCCATAAACAACATGCCGAGTGTTATCCCGGCATTCACGGTATATTTTCCGTAATCTCCGGCATCGTGCCAGCCTTTGGCGCCGTTACGCCGGACACCCGGATTGCCGGTGAAGTCGTCATATCCATCATCCATGTGACAGGGGCCATGTGAGAATGTGTTTTCATGGTGTTGTCCTGTTACGGCTGTTCCGCACCTCCACAGGTAAAAGGCGCGCATGGCGGTGTAATATACCGGCTGGTAAACTGCCGGTGAAATATCAAATGTTACTGAACGCTGGCCCCCGGATAATTCCAGGTAATAATTTCCGGCTGTTTCCAAACCCGAAAAATCAGCGATCAATACCTCCTGATCCAGGTCTTCCTGTTTAAACGGACCAGATAGTATTCCTTCGAAGACTACGGTATCGCCGGTTGTTTGTTTTATCACAAATGAATCTGCCTGCCCAATAATGCTTGCTTTTTTATGGGCGGAGGGCAAAAAACCGATGGAGCTCAGATGGATGCTTGTATCGGCTTTTTTTACCGGCTGGCAACTCATTAACAGTAGTCCGGTAAATAAAATAAACAGCTTTTTCATGTCAGATTGGGTTAGTTTATGTGGATAATTCCATCTTTTTTCACTAAAAATAGGATAAAAAGATGACCTTCATCCGCCTAAAGTGAAAAATTATGTTTGCGCGTGGTTTTTCCGTACCTTATTTTTCCGGTAGGCTTTCCACCAGATAAGAAAACCGCTGATTAGCACCATGAGCAGGCACAGGCCTGAAAGAGGCACGTACAGAATATAAAACGGGCCAAGCAGGTGTTCAAAAATTCGGCCGGTGTGGATTTCGAGTGCGGCATTCCACAGCGATACAGGTGAATTCTGCAACAACTCTTCCGTCATTTTCCAGTTTGGCAGTCCTTCAAAGTTTTGCATGCCCGAATTGTAGTCAAACAGGTAGTGTTCCTTCCCGTTCAGATTGATATACCCGGCGATCATGTGATCGGATATGGGGCGTCCGGTGCTGATTTGGGGCGGCTGCATGCTAAAAGCGTCAAGTACCGCACCGGTCGGGATATCCCAAATGAAGAGCCCGCTGAATGAGCCGACCAGGTACCTGCCTGGCGCCGTTTGTTCCAGTACATTGCAACCCATTACGCTCACCGGAGGTTGTATATTTATCCTTTTCAGCGGTTGTGTCAGCGATTCGTCAGCTATAAAGAAGCCGTCGGACGCGGAGATCAGGTAACTGTTCAGTTTTTCATCCCAGCTGGCCCGGCGAAGCTTGTCGAACCAAGGATTGGGATTGTCCAGGTGAGTGCCGGGTATCAGACCTACTTTTTTATGGGCGATAGGGATCAGCAACGGGGGCCTCAAAAAGATACCGGCCGTGGTGTTAATGATCAGAAAAGCAATGAAGATATAGCCCACTACGTTGTGCCATCGCAGGTTCAGCCGTCGTGTGGCCGTGAGGCGGCTGTTATCTTTTTGCCTGGCCTTTCGTCGTCTGGCTATTTTTGGAAAAAAGAAATGCAGCAAACCGGTAACCGAAAGCAGGATGGTAACCAATCCAAGCAGGTCGACAATTAATTTGCCTGTCAATCCAAACAATTCGCCGCTATGCAATTCCCACAGCGTGTTAAACAGCCCGGTTTCGCGGATATAGTTTTCAGGCTCCGGCAGCTGAATCGTCGTAAAGTTTGACCCGTCGGCCGATTTCAAAAGAAAATGACGGCTGAGGACCATCAGGCTGTCCTGTTTGATAAACAGATCTGTAAGCCGTTCTTCGCTCAATGGAAGAGGGACTTTTGCCCATCGATCGCCGGAGAGGGAGCGCTGGTATAAACCAAAATGGGTAGCGGCAAACAGCGATTTGTTCTGAAACGAAACGACCGTGTAAATTTTACGCTGATCGATGCCTTTCGGGAACCCCTGGTTGAAGTCGCTGATTTCGTCGCCGTTCTTTTTCCAGATGCCAATATTCCCGTAAATCAGGTGATTGACCGAATCGAGCGAAATTCCTCCCCGGACGGCGCTCATGTTCCAGTTTTTATACTGATAGCCGGGAGGCATCAGTTTCCGGCTGACATCGACTCCTGAAAATAGACTCCGGTGGTTTAAAATGATACCGGAAAATGCAAACAATATGGCCAAAAAGGCAATGACAATACCCGGCCATTTGTGTAGTTTGCGAAATAATTTTAACGATTTGTTTTCCACAATTATCCTTCCAATCATATTCATCTTCCGGCAATAATCAATCCCCCGCAATACGATCAGAGAGCCTGCCAGGTACTTTTTTTAAATCAATGATCTTGTTTGTTTAACAAACGGTTATTTGATAAAATTTGGCGTTACGCTAAGCATCAACCAACCCCAATAATTGGCCGCCGATTTGTCGCCGCCTTTGAGCAGTTCCATGCTGTCTCCGGCAAACATGTACGAGAAACCTCCGGTAATCATGGCTTCGGGACTGATTTTCCAACCGGCGCCCAGGTCAAGTTCGGTTCCCAGGTAGTTTTCAGCATCGGCATTTATTTTTGCCGCGGCCGAGAGATAATGGAGTTGGGCATTCAGATTCAGTTTCTCTTTGGTGTAGTCGTAACGCAGGTAAATATCATTTAACCCGACATTATTGAGATGATTTCCGACATAAAAATAGTCCATATGCCCGTTGAACTTATGGTTGGTGCCATACAAGGGGTTGAACGACTTATTTTTGTCGTCGTTGTAAGCTGTCCCGGATAAACGCTCATATCCCCAGGTTATCCCTCTTGGGCAGGTGGCTTCGAGCAGGAGGTTGTAAGCGCCGAGATCGTTTCCGGCAGCATCCTTCCCGGTTTGCAGGTAAGCGTTGGCCGCCAGTTTGTATTTTCCGATCATAAAATTGCCGTGCCCGCCCAGGGTTTGGCTGTAATTCACTTCTTGTCCGTCGGTCGTATTCAGGGGTACGCCGTTATTCAGCGCCAGCAGGCTCAGGCTTACTTCTTCCCACTTCTTGTTAAACCAGACAAATTGCATGTCTTTGTAAGCATCGTCTCCGTCGAACAGGTTATTGGTGATGTCGTTGTTCTCGTGATGGGCAACGGCCAGATGGAGATCAAAATCTTTCCGGTACTTCAGGATCGCCACATCGTGCGACCGGGCCTGTTGGGCCCAGGCTACATTGCCGAAAATGCGCTGGTCGTCGTACACCAGTTCCTGTCGTCCGGCTTTTAACGAAAGTTCGGTAGTGAAAAATACTTCGGCCCAGGCCTGGTGTACAGAGGTGGCAAAATCTTCGTTACCGACCAGTTGGGACTGGCTTCCCCAAATCCGCACGTCTTGTAATACCAGTCCGGTTTCAATTTTTTCAGACTTGTACAGCGCATTTAAACGGGTGCGTTGCGAAGTGAAAACAGAAACATCCTGATCTTTCAGGGCCAGGCTTTTGTTGGCGTGGCTTATTTCTGTCCGGGGACGGAACTCGCCGCTTAACGAAAATTGTGCCAGGGCGCTCGAACCGCTCATTGCGAACAGAATGACCAATAAGAATATGATTGTTTGTTTCATTTTTAACCCGATTAGTTGATTGAAATCTCCCAGGCCGATTCCCGTTCGTTGGCTTCTCTCAGCCATTCGGGAACAATGGTTCGTTTGAATTCTTCTTTTTCTTTGTTCCGGAACTCCATGTCCAGCCCGATAAATTGCTGGGCTTTGGCTTTTGTTGAAATATCCGGGTAGGGGAGTTCTTCATTAAAACCTTTTGATGCCAGCAGGCGGGCCAGTTTGATACGGGTTTCCTGCGCAATGGTCAGTCCTGTTGAAATAATACGTCCGGTTTCAATGGGGGCGTGGAATGCATTTCCGTGACCTGCTGCCGAATAATCCCAGCGCCATTGGGCATGACGGATACCGGTGAGGATGTCTTTCATTTCAGTTTCGGTAGCTCCCAGGTCCCAGGCTTTTTTTGCTTCCAGATGGGCGCGAACCAGCAGTTTCTCCAGTTGTTCGCGGTTTTCGATGATTTTATCCTGCCGTTCGTACACGCTTTGAACCAGTTTCATGGTTTCTTCGCGGTGGCAAACCTGGCACGAGTTGGCCACATTATTCAGAGGCGACTGGATATGGTGGTCGGTGAATTTCTGGCCGCCTTCCGATTTATAAGGCATGTGGCAATCGGCACACGAAACTCCGCGTTGCGCATGGATTCCCTGGTGATAAACTTCGTAATCGGGGTGCTGAGCTTTCAGCATGGGCGCTTTGCTCAGGGCGTGGGTCCAATCGCTGAAATTAATGGCATCGTAATATTCTTCCGCTCCTTCCACGGTCATGCCGTTTACCCAGGGGAAGGTGAGGTATTGGGCGCCCTCCACCTTATTTTTATCGAAATAGTATTCGACATGACACTGGGCGCAAACCAGGCTGCGCATTTCCTGATGACTCGCTTTGTTGATGTCCCTGCCCATCGCTTCGAAAGCTTCAACCAGCGCCGGCCGGGTAATCCGCAGGTTCATCGTGTTGGGATCGTGGCAATCGGCACAGCCAATCGGGTTAACTACTTCGGCGCCCAGACCGGCCCATTTCCCCTTGTAAAATTCACTCACGCCATTTTCTTTCATCAGGCGGGGAACATCCGGACTTTTACAGGTCCAGCAGGCCGATGGTTGAGGGCCTTCATTTTTATTTTTTGGACCGCCGGTACGTAAGGTATTCACAACATCCTCAATTGAATAATAATGACCTCTTCCCTGGTTGTAATCCCACGAGAATCCGTATCCGGCCCAAAGCACCACGAGTTCGGGAGCCTCTTCCAGCATATCTACTGTCGCGCTGCCGTTATATTTGCTCCTGAACGTCGTGTCGGCTGTTTGGTAGTACGACTGAAACTCGCGGGGGAAATTGGTCCCCCAAACAGCATTCCGGGGTTCAAAGTCCGAAAGTTTTACCTTGGGGATATTGACAAAACTGGCTTCAGCTCTTCGTTCCATAATCGACGAGGCTAACAGTCCGAGTAAAAATACGACAATGAGCGTACCCAGAAAAAGTAGCCAGCCAATAATGGGTTTTTCTTCGATGGTGGTTTTTAATGGTTTCATATTTTTGAGCGTTTAGTTGTTTCTGAAATTCTTGATCCAGTCGGGTACCGGGCTTTCCGGCAGCGGAACCCGGGCATAAGGTGTGCTCGACAGGCTGTTTACCCGCCCGTGGGGTACTTCGCGGTGGCAATCCCAGCATTTACGCGAGGTCCGGTTTTCTTTGTAATTGGCGATACAGGCCGATTGCCTGGCGTCCATCAATTGATTCTCGTGGCAGCGCACACAGTTCTGATGCACGACTTCAGCGCCTTCTTCCTTGATGAAAATAACCTGAGGCTCTTTTCTTAAGGTGAATATGGTGGCATGACGCAAACCATCCTTTGCTTTAAAATAATAGGTATTGAATACGTTGTCGTGCGGCACATGACAGTCGTTGCAGGTAGTGGCCTCCCGGTGCGAACTGTGGCTCCAGGTGGCATACTGCGGCGCCATGATATGACAGTTGACACAGGTCGCCGGATTATCGGAAATATAGGAATGGGCTTTGGACAAATAAACTGACAGGGCGAATAATCCGGAAAAAATTCCAAGTGCAATAATGACCGGAATTCGCCAGATTCCGGGAGGATGAAATTTTCGAATCATATCAGGTTGTTAATTGATTATATAAAACTACAAGGTATAATTCGTAAAAAATGTAATTGATGTTACAAAAACGGAAGATTTTTATAAAAAAAAACACTATTATCCGACTAACATGCAGATTTGAGATTTTTGATCTTTAATTGCATGATAATCAATTGTTATTATTTCTATTTCAAAAGTCACCCCCTGCTAAAAAGCAAGACTGGTTTGCATATTTGATATTGGTGACCCTCTTTGTTTCAAGTATTCTCGGTTAGTACTTCGAAGCAATTCAAATACATCAAGCAAACTAATCAGATGTATGCGAACTAACGAAGCCACAACTGAAAATGCTTTTTTTGTTTGGGCCATCTTTTGAATCACTGTCATTAGCAATTGTGCAATTAAGGTGCACCAAACCTGTGTGCGAATGGCATTCTCGTTTTCCCCGTAAAAGTAATGAAGCTGAAAGTTCTGTTTCATTTTTTTGAACAGCAGCTCGATGCCCCACCGTTTTTTGTATAAGAACGCTATTTCTTCGGCCGTACTATCCATGCTATTGGTGATAAACTCATAATACCGGTTCTTTTCATCCTGATAGCATACTTTTTTCAGGCGAAGGGTTTTCTTCTGCTTTGTTTGTTTTTTGCCATTTTCATCTTCAGGAGAGTACTCAATTTCTATGATTTCCTCCCGAAGTACCATTGCTTTTCCTTTCTGTTTTTGATGTTCCTGCAACACTTCAATGACCGTATAAAGGGCATTTTTCTTGATCCGGGTAACAAAAAAGACCGATTTACTTGTCCACAAGGCAAACTGATGGTAATAGTTATAGGCCCGGTCGAAAACAACCATACTGTACGAGATCAGTTCCAGTTCCTTCAAAAAGTTTTTGTCGTGTACTTTGGCTTCGGTTATTTTAATAAACCGTCCAACCGATTGTACTGCATCAATGAGCATATGAACCTTTAGCCCGCCTTTCTTTTTGCCATCGTTCTTGGGATTGCGTCCAACTCCTTTCAGAATATCACTGAATAACCGGATCGTGGTCGAATCGATCAGTAAGACTTCTTTAAAGGTGAGGCCAAAGGTTCGGCTGTCCGACAAAAAACTTTGATAATGGTGTACCAATTTAAAATAAACATCTTCAAAGAACTTGTTGTCCCGGTTGCGCATCCCATCGCAAGCGGTACTTTTGGCTGGCGCTTCTTCAAGCCCCAAATGGTTCAGCTTTCCGCCCAAAGCCCGCAGCCCTTCACATATCTCGGTCATCGAGTCGCACCGGCTAAAGATGCCAAAGAGAACCGTGATCAAATGTGTCTTTGCCTTAAAAGCTTTATAGTAATAATCAGCATTGTGCTTCTTTACTATACTGGTCAAACTGATGCCCTCTATTAAACTAATCACTTGTTTGAAAATCGGCTGTCCGACAAAATTTATTTCTGTATTTTTGCTCATGTTGAAGTTTTTTCGCAAAACAAACTTACAACATGGGGCCAAACCTTCGGGGAGTAACCCCTATTTATTTTTTTCCCCGTTCAGTAGTGAAAAAAAAACGGAAGATATTTCAAAAATCGATTCCCTTGTGTTTATTCAAACTGATTATAAATTACAACAATTTCAAATTATTAAAAATTGAGGCAGGCAGCTTACAATTGCTTGTTTTTTCGGCCCTTTTGCTTGTTAAATATCGTTGGTTGACATCTGTTTATAACCGATTGATTTTTTGAAACGCTTGAACAAAGCTTGTTTTGTTATATTTTTGGTTCCCAATCAACTAAAATGACGCTGACTAACCTTTGAATACCTTTCTTTTTGAACTGTATTTTAACTTGGGAGCGCAGTTGCCGCCATTTTGTTTTAGTTGGATATTGTTACTCATAAAAAACCGAATATCAACATGTTAAAAACTTTTTTGGGCGTGCTCTGCCTGCTCGTATGGGTTCATGGTTTATTTGCTCAGGAGAAACCCGCCAATAACCTGAACCTTAATTTTTATGGTTTTATTCGCAACGAATTTTTTGTGGATACTTATAAAGGCCTTGATGCGGCGTATGAAGTATTTTATTTGGTTCCCCTGTATGTCGGTCAGGACGCCAATGGCGAGGATATTAATCAACAGACAAGTTCCTATTTGTCTGCGCTTGCCTCCCGCCTTGGTGTAAAAATTGACGGCCCTGAAATTTTAGGGGCAAAAACCAGCGGAAATATCGAGTTTGATTTTGGGGGTATTGTAAAATCAGAACCAACCTTATTTCGTATCCGGCATGCCAACATGGTTTTTTCATGGGAGAAATCGCGGCTGTTGCTTGGACAAACCTGGCATCCGTTCTGGGGGGGAGGTGTTTTCCCGGCTGTTGCCGGACTGAACACCGGCGCGCCGTTTCAGGCATTCAGCCGAGCGCCGCAAATCCGCTACGATTTGTTAGCCGGCAAGTTCACCTTAAGCGCCACGGCTGCTTATGAAAATCAATATACGACCAAGGCGCTGGAATCCAGCAACTATGTTTCGCCTAACCAGGCTCAGCGAAACGGGGTTTTGCCCGAGTTCATCCTGTCAGCCGAATACCGCAGCAAAGCGCTGACCCTGGGGGCCGGAGCATTGAGCAAACGCATTAAACCGGCGATGACAACAACCGGTACCGCCGGGCTTTATAAATCGGATGAATACCTGACCAGCACCGGTTTTATGGCTTATCTGGCTTATAAGGCAAATAAACTGAACGTAACCGCCAAAGGATATTACGGACAAAATATGACCCATCTGACTTTCCTCGGAGGATACGGGGTGGCCTCGAAAGATGAATCAACCGGCGCAATGACTTATACCAATTTTACCAATTATACCAGTTTGCTGAATATTGTATATGGTAAAAAGTGGCAAGCCGGACTGATGCTGGGATATGGCGGGAACCTGGGAACAGGCGATCGGTTGTACCAGGACGAGGCGACCGGGAAAGCCATTACGGCAGGTTTGTTGCCCAATGTGATGGATATGGCCCGTGTTACACCGAATCTGGCCTTAAATATTTCCAAACTCCGGTTTGTGGCTGAATATGAAATGACCACGGCGAATTACGGGGCAGGAAGCTTTGATTTTTCCGACGGGTTGTATCGTGAAAAACACCGGGCAACCAACCATCGTGCCATATTGATGATGATGTACATGTTTTAATCAGGATGCTCATGTATTGGGAAAGAGAGATAGAGACCTTACCGAAAGGCGATTTAAAAAGGCTGCAGGTTGAAAGGCTGAAGGAAACCATCAACAGCGCGATCAGATCGCCGTTTTATAACCAGGTATACCGGCAGAAAGGGATTTCTGCCGACCGCATATCCTGCCTGGAAGATATTCGCGAGTTGCCCTTTACAACCAAACAGGATCTGCGCGAACATTTTCCGTACGGGTTTTTAAGTATGCCGAAAAAAGACATTATCCGCTTGCACAGCTCGAGCGGTACAACCGGTAACCCGACAGTCATTTTTCACAACCGGCACGATATAAACAGCTGGGCCAATCTGATGGCCCGCTCGCTTTATTGCGCCGGGATTCGCGATACCGATGTCTTTCAGAATATTTGCGGTTACGGCCTGTTTACCGGAGGTTTAGGATTTCAGTACGGTATCGAACGGTTAGGCTGTCTGAGCATTCCGGCCGGCGCCGGGAACAGCCTTCGCCAGATCAAGTTGATGCGCGATTACGGAACCACTGCTATTCATGCCATTCCCAGTTATTTGGGCCGTTTGTACGAGGTGTTTCAGGCCGAAGGGCTTGATCCTCGAAAAGACACTGATTTGCGCATCTTCGTGATTGGCGCCGAGCCCCATACCGAGGAACAACGCCATCGCATTGAAGAGATGTTTGGCGTAAAAGCATTCAACTCTTTCGGCTTATCCGAAATGAACGGGCCGGGTGTGGCTTTCGAGTGTACCCAACAAAATGGGTTACACATCTGGGAAGATGCCTATATCGTTGAAATCCTCGATCCGGATACCCTGGAGCCGGTACCCGACGGCGAACTGGGCGAACTGGTGATGACCACCCTGGACCGTCAGGCGATGCCATTGATTCGTTACCGTACCCGCGATCTCACCCGCATCATTCCCGGACCATGCGCCTGTGGCCGTACCCATGCCCGTCTCGACAGGATTGCCGGCCGCAGCGACGACATGTTCATCATTAAAGGATGTAATGTTTTCCCGATGCAGATTGAAGGCGTGTTGCTGCGCATCCCGGAAGTTGGTTCAGATTATCGTATTATTCTGGAGGAAATTAACGGATCCGATGAAATGATTGTTGAGGTAGAGGTGAAAAAAGACTGGTTTACCGGCGATATCTCACGGCTGGATAAGCTCAGCCGGACCATTACCAACCAGATCCGGGATGAGGTTCTGGCCAAACCCCTGGTGAGGTTGGTCGAACCCGGTACGATTCCTAAAACCGAGGGAAAAGCCATTCGGGTGGTGGACAACCGGAAACGATCATCGGCAGCAATCAAGTTATCTTAAAAAATACGATCATGGCCTATCATGTATCCATCTTTTTAGAAAATAAAACCGGTCATTTTGAACGGGTTACCCGCGTATTGAGAGACAATGGCATTAATATCCGTTCCATGACCCTGACCCATACCGTAAGCGGATGGGGCATTCTGAATCTTTTGGTCAATAAGCCCGAAATAGCATGTGAGGTTCTGAACAATGCCGGTTTGTCGGCCGCTTTGCGTAAAGTGCTTGCTTTTGGCATGGAAGACCATCCGGGCGGGTTGGACGAGATTCTGATGAAAGTGGCTTCGGCCGGGATCAATATCCTGAATGCCTATGGTCGCGTGATCAGGCAAAACGAACAGGCCCTGTTATTTATTGATGTGGACGATTACGATCAGGCGTTGGCGACTTTGGCCGCCGAAGGGCTCTATCCTTTAGCGGATAAACTGGTTTACGGCGAATAACAGGAATCTGAGACTAAAACAGAATCGAACTAAAACTGATAATATGCTTGGAATTGACGATCCCGGAATTTACCTGGGCTATTTGCTGGCCCTGTTCAGTTTGCTGGCCTGCGTGTGGTACGGGGCTAAAAACTGGAATAAAGGAGCAGAACCCGGTCCCGACGAATTGAAACGCGACATGGATTGGGAAGAACAGGAAGAAAAGATCAACGAACAACTTTAAATCTGATTTATGAACACATTTACACTCGGGCTCATTGTTGTTATTTATCTTTTACTCATCGCCTACCTGGGCTATGTTGGATTCCGAAAGACTAAAACAGCCAAAGATTACCTGTTGGGCGGTCGCGAAATCCATCCATTTGTGATGGCTGTTTCGTATGGCGCCACCTTTATTTCAACCTCGGCCATCATCGGTTTCGGCGGCATCTCAGCCGTATACGGTATGGGAATGATCTGGCTGACCTTTCTGAATATTTTTGTCGGGGTGTTTATCGCTTTCATCTTTTTCGGACGCCGTACCCGTAAAATGGGCCATAACCTGGATGCCCACACCTTTCCCGAATTTATAGGCGCCCGTTTCGGGTCGAAAGGCATCCAAATGCTCAGCGGAGCCATCATCTTTGTGGCCATGCCCTTGTATGCGGCGGTGGTATTGATTGGCGGCGCCCGTTTTATCGAAAGTATTTTCCAGATTGACTTTGGCATTGCCCTGACTTTCTTTTCCGTGATTATTGCCGCTTACGTGGTGGCCGGGGGTTTAAAAGGGGTGATGTATACCGATGCGCTTCAGGGAGGAATCATGTTTTTGAGCCTGTTCTTCCTGCTCATTATGACCTACATTAAACTGGGAGGAGTTACCGGGGCGCACGAAGCGCTGACAAGCATGGCCAACTTAGTCCCGGACGGATTGAGGCAGCAGGGTCACCAGGGATGGACTGCTTTTCCTGCCCTGGGTTCGGTCTGGTGGTGGACCTTAACCACCAACCTGATCCTCGGTGTCGGTATCGGGGTATTGGCCCAGCCGCAGCTGGTCGTTCGTTTTATGACCGTGAAAAGTAACCGCGAGTTAAACCGGGCGGTGCTGATTGGCGGTATTTTTATTTTTGTGGTGACCGGCTTTGTTTATACCGTCGGGGCTTTGTCGAACCTGTATTTTTACCGCGAGAGCGGTCAACTGGCCATTGCTTCGGCCGGGGGCAATGTTGATCTGATCATCCCGAAATACCTGAATGCAGCCATGCCCGAGTGGTTTGTTTACCTGTTTATGCTGGCTTTATTGTCGGCAGGCATGTCAACCTTAAGTTCGCAGTTTCATACGATGGGAACATCCATCGGTCGGGATTTATTCGAGAACCTGTTTCCTGAAAAACAGATGAACAGCATGCTCATTACCCGGGTGGGCATTATAGTGGCCATCGTGGTGAGCATCCTGATCGGGTATCAGTTGCCCGAAGGCGTTGTTGCCCGGGGAACGGCCGTTTTCTTTGGCATTTGTGCCGCTACTTTTCTTCCGGCCTATTTTGCAGGTTTATATTGGAAAGGCGCCACCAAATCAGGGGTTAAGTGGAGTATGTGGTCGGGTTTGCTGTCGAGCCTGTTCATGCTGGTTTTTATGCACCAGAAAGAGTCTCAGCCGCTTGGGATCTGCCGCGCGTTGTTCAGAAAAGATGTATTGTTTGAGCAATTTCCGTGGATGATCATCGATCCCATTGTGATTGCCTTGCCTGTTTCAGCTGTCATCCTGGTTGTTGTCAGCTTATTCACCGAAAAGATTGATCAAAAACAGTTGGACGCCTGTTATGATGGCGTCCGGTAAAAAGATATCGTTATGATTTGGAATGAGAAGATTGAATGCGCGGGCCGCGACGAAATGAAGGCAATCCAATCGGAACGGCTGAAAGAAACCGTTCAGCGGATTTATCACAATGTGCCCGGTTACCGGAAAAAAATGCAGGAAGTGGGTTTGGTGCCTGCCGACATTAAATCGGCAGATGATTTGTCGAAACTACCGTTCACGACCAAACAGGACTTGCGCGATAATTACCCCTTCGGCATGTTTACGGTGCCTATGAGCGAAATTGTGCGTATCCATGCTTCGTCGGGGACAACCGGAAAACCAACCGTAGTTGGTTATACCCGGAAAGATTTAAACAGCTGGTCGGAAGTGGTTACCCGGTCGTTGTGTATGGCCGGCGTCCATCAGAACGATATTGTACAGGTGGCCTATGGATACGGACTGTTTACCGGGGGATTGGGACTACACTACGGATGCGAAAACCTGGGGGCTTCGGTAATCCCGATCTCGGGAGGGAATACGCAGAAACAGTTGCAGCTGATGGAGGATTTCGGGACCACGGTAGTGGCCTGTACGCCTTCGTATTCCTTATATCTGGCTGAAGCCATGCAGGAGGCCGGGATTAAAAAAGAAGACCTGAAACTGCGCGTAGGTATTTTTGGCGCCGAACCGTGGACCGAGAATATGCGGAAAGAAATTGAAGCCAAGCTGGGATTAAAGGCCATCGATATTTACGGTTTGAGCGAAATCATCGGACCGGGTGTTTCGTGCGAATGCGAACATCAGTGTGGAATGCACATCAACGAAGATCATTTTATCCCGGAAATTATTCACCCAGAAACACTGGAACCGATGCCTGCCGGCGAAGTGGGTGAGTTGGTGTTTACGACCATTACGAAAGAAGGGATTCCGCTGATTCGTTACCGGACCCGCGACCTGACCCGTTTGATTTACGATACATGCGATTGCGGAAGAACGCTGGTTCGTATGGAGAAATGCAAAGGGCGCAGCGACGATATGCTGATTATTCGCGGGGTGAACGTCTTCCCGTCGCAAATCGAAAGTGTACTGTTGGAAATGAGCGAAACCGAACCCCATTACCTGCTGATCGTTGAACGCGAAGGCAACCTGGATACGCTGAACCTCATGGTAGAAGTGCAGGAACAGTTCTTCTCCGATGAAATTAAGCAATTGGAATCGCTTCGCAAAAAAATCACACACAACATCCAAAGTACGCTCGGCATTTCGGTGAACGTAAAATTGGTTGAACCCAAAACCATCGAGCGTACCGCGGGAAAAGCCAAACGTGTTATTGATAACCGTAAATTATAGGAGAGCATTGTCATGATCATCAAACAATTATCGGTATTTCTTGAAAATAAAACCGGAAGGTTAAACGAAGTGGCCGGGATCTTAGGCGATGCCGGAATCAATATGTCTGCTTTTAGCGTGGCCGATACCTCCGAATTTGGTATTCTGCGGCTGATTGTATCCGATCCGGATAAAGCGCTCGATGCACTGAAAAGCGCA
This sequence comes from Gaoshiqia sp. US2, assembly GCF_059705485.1. Classification (NCBI taxonomy): domain Bacteria; kingdom Pseudomonadati; phylum Bacteroidota; class Bacteroidia; order Marinilabiliales; family Prolixibacteraceae; genus Gaoshiqia; species Gaoshiqia sp. US2. Next base: position 1,800,464 of record NZ_AP048550.1, read on the forward strand.
GGTTTTGCTGTCCGCCTCACCGAGGTGGTTTGCCTCAGCAGCCCGAATGCTCCCGGGGCGCTGGCCAGGGCATTGAATATTTTATCTTCCGAGGGGGTGTTTATCGAATATCTGTATGCTTTTTCGATGGATAAACAGTCGGCCAACATCGTATTGAAACCGGAGAATATTCAAAAATGTATCCGTGTTCTGCAGGAACATCAGATGGAGCTGGTAAAAGCAAGCGATTTGTATAAACTGTAAGCGCATTCGCTTGCCGGTTAAAATAAGGTGTATGTCAGGGTCGGAGCTGGTTCCGGCTTTTCTGAAAACAACATCCGAACGGCTCAAACTGTCGGCGAAGGCAGTTGCCCTTTTTGTTCGCTCAGGCAAAAAATGGGCGAATACTTGTCTTTTCGTTAATTTTAGGGAAGCGATTGTTCAATCGTGAAACAGGCAGCCCGATTTTTGTGTAAATTGTCCCGGCTTAATCCCCCGGGATTTTAATTTTAGAAATAAAGGTATGAAGAAGATTGCTATTCAGGGAATTGCAGGTTCCTTTCACGAAGACGCTGCACGGAAATATTTTGGTGACGAAGAGATTGAAGTGGTGGAGTGTCGGTCTTTTCAGAGTGTTTGCGAATTAATTGATGCCGATAAAGTGGATATTGCCGTAATGGCCATCGAAAATTCCATTGCCGGAAGTATTCTTCAAAACTATTCGCTCATCCGTGATTTTCACCTGCGTGTGATCGGCGAAACTTACGTTCATATCCAGATGAACCTGATGATGGTGCCCGGAGGCAAAAAAGAAGATATCAAAACAATCTACTCTCACCCCGTTGCGATCCGTCAGTGTGTGGAATATATCGAAAAGTATTTCCCCAATGCCAAGATTATTGAAAATCAGGATACTGCCAAGTCGGGTAAGTTGCTGATTGAGGAAAACCTGACAGATGCTGCTGCCATCGGCAATTTGCGTACAGCCGAGATTTACGGGCTGGATGTGCTCGAAACCGGTATCGAAACCAATAAGAAGAACTACACCCGTTTCTGGATTCTGGCCAAACAAGCCCGGGCGAACGGCGCCACCAACAAAGCATCGCTTTGCTTCGAGGTGGGCCATTATTACGGCGCTCTGGCCCGCGTTTTAAATATTTTTGCCGATAACAAGATCAACCTGAATAAAATTCAGTCGGTTCCGATTGTGGGAAAACCAAACGAGTACACCATGCACGTGGATGTCGAGTACGATTCGGAAGAAAATTATGAACGCGCCATCCATTTAGTGTTGAAAAATGTTTCGAGTTTGTCTATTTTAGGGGAATATGTTCGCGGAGAACTTGATATCACTAATCAGTAAAACATACAATTATGGATAAGATAGGATTGTTTTTTGGTCCGGAGAAAGGATCAGTTCATCGTGTTGCTGAAAAGGTAAAAACTGCCATTGGTGACGATCTGGTTGATCTTGTTTCGGTGAACGGAGCAAGTGCGGCTACCCTGGAAAAGTATACGAAAATCATTTTTGGAATTTCAACCGTGGGAAAGGAAACCTGGGATTCTGAATACTCCAATACCGATTGGGCCCGGTTTTTCCCCGAGATCAGCAAAGTGGATTACTCAAACAAAACCATCGCCGTTTTTGGTTTAGGCGATCATGTGACTTATCCCGAACATTTTGTGAATGCCATGGGGGTTTTAGTAAAAGAAATTCTCAAAGAAAACGAAAACGTGAACCTCATCGGACAAGTTGATCCGGCAGGTTACGAATTTGAAGACTCGGAGGCGCTGATCGATGGAAAATTTGTTGGCTTAGCCCTTGACGAAGATTTTGAGCCGGAATTGACAGACGAACGTATTGCCAACTGGGTTAACTCGGTAAAAGCCGGTTTCGGCTTCTAAACGGCCCCGATACATAGCAAGTTTAATCATGAAAAATACACCCATCAATCAGGAGCTGGTAACAAAAAACCTGAAACGCCTGAGGATTGAAGATGCCGGAAATGCGTCGATCCGCGAAATCGTTGCCCTTGTTAATTTAATTGAAGAAGAAAGCCCCGAAAAGTTCATCCGGATGGAAATGGGCGTTCCCGGACTGCCGCCTGCTTCGGTGGGGGTCGAAGCCGAGATCGCCGCCCTGAAATCGGGTGTGGCATCGGTCTATCCGATGATTGACGGGATAAAACCGCTGAAGGAGGAAGCCTCCCGTTTTGTAAAACTGTTCATGGATGTCGATGTGTCGCCGGCCGGTTGTATCCCGACGGTCGGATCGATGCAGGGCACCTATTCGGCTTTGCTGGTGGCCTCCAACCTCGATGTGAAAAAAGATACCGTGCTGTTTATCGATCCCGGTTTCCCGGTGCAGAAACAGCAAATGATGGTGATGGGCTCTAAATACGAAAGCTTTGATATTTTCAACTACCGGGGCAAAAAACTTCGGGAAAAGCTGGAAAGCATCCTGAGCAAAGGGCATATCAGCGCGCTGATCTATTCCAACCCGAATAACCCGAGCTGGATCTGCTTTACGGAAGAAGAATTGCAAATTATCGGAGAAATGGCCAACAAGTACGATATCATTGTGCTCGAAGACCTGGCTTACTTCGCGATGGATTTCCGGAAAGACTTGTTTACGCCCGGAAAACCGCCCTATCAGGCAACCGTGGCCCGTTACACCGATCAGTTTGTCCTCTTTATTTCAAGTTCAAAAATATTCTCGTATGCCGGACAGCGAATCGGCATCATGGTCATTTCCGACGCGTTGTATAACCGCGATTACGAAAACCTGAAAAGCCGCTTTCAGAGCAACAGCTTCGGAAATACCATTACCCTTCGTGTGCTTTATGCCATTTCGTCGGGAACCGGTCATTCCGGGCAATATGCTTTGGCGGCCATGTTTAAGGCAGCAAACGACGGCCTGTTCAATTTTGTGGAAGAAGTAAAAGAATATGGCGAAAAGGCCAAAATCATGAAACGCTTGTTCGTCGAAAACGGTTTCGAAATTGTTTACGGCAAGGATGGAGACGAGCCGATTGCCGATGGGTTTTACTTCACCATCGGATATCCGGGCATGACCGGCGGCGAGTTGCTGAATCGGTTACTCTATTACGGGATCAGCGCCATTACCCTGAAGAACACGGGAAGTGAACTCGAGGGCCTGAGGGCTTGTGTGTCGCATGTAAAGCGCAGCCAATTCGACGAATTGGAGAAACGCCTGAAACAATTTCATGCTGACTTTTCATAACGACAGAAAAATTTTGACATGAATGGAAACAGTCTGGATTCGGGATATCAGCAAACGCTTGCCCGCTTGAAGGAATTTTTTGCGGCCCGCGAACCCGTTGTGCTGAAGAAGGGGGAAACCTTCATCGATTACGGCGAACAAAACCGGAAACTGGGTATTTTGCTGAGCGGCTTGTTGTATGCCAGTTATACCGCCGAGAACGGGCAGGAGTGGATTTCCCGCTTTTATTACACCCCCGAAAACAGCATCGTGAGCAGTCATGAAACCTTTATGACCGGCAAAAAATCGGCCGAGTCAATCCGGGCCTACGAGGATTCGGAGCTGATTTGGATCGACCGGAGCGAGTACGAGGAATTGCTCGAACAAAACCCGCAACTGGAACGCATGGTGCGTATTATGGCCGAAGAAAGTTACGTGCAGGCGATCAGGCGGGTACATGCCCTGCAATCGCTTTCGGCTTCGCAACGGGTGCGTAATTTTGTGAAGGAACACAGTAAAATCGTGTCGCGGGTACAGCGTCAACACGTGGCTTCTTACCTGGGGATACACCGGAATATCTTCACGCGCATCCTCAATAAACTTTGATTTCGCAACATTTGTTGCAGGCATCCTTTGATGATTGGGATAGTTTTGTGAGGACCTGAAAATGTCGGCGCATGAATTCAGGAAGTTCTGAGAAGGGAAAAATGGAGATTGGTCATTAGTCATTGGTTATTGGAAACAGGAGAATTTGCCTTAATCCGCTTACCGCATCTTAAAACGTTAAAAAGTCATTTTTTGGCTGAAGGACTATCTTTATCTTGGAACGCCTGAGTAAATAATATAACAACAAAAAATTAAAACGAACCATGGCAAAAGTTATTGGAGCAGTGGTGGTTGACACTGAAGAATGTAAAGGTTGTGCCCTCTGTGTGGTGGCATGCCCGCAACAGGTACTTGGACAAAACAAGCAAGTGAACAGCCGCGGATATCATTATTCCTTTATGGAAAATCCGGAGGTCTGTATTGGTTGTTCAAACTGCGCGGTGGTTTGCCCCGACAGCTGTATTACGGTTTATCGGGTTAAATTGTAGTTTCTTGTAATCATCAAATTATAGATAGATGGGAGAATTAAGATTAATGAAGGGGAACGAAGTCATTGCCGAAGCAGCCATCCGCTGCGGATGCGATGGCTATTTCGGCTACCCGATCACCCCTCAGTCTGAGGTAATGGAAACCCTTATGGCCCGCGAGCCCTGGGACGAAACAGGCATGGTTGTTTTGCAGGCCGAAAGCGAAGTCGCCTCTATCAACATGGTATATGGCGCTGCCGGCTCAGGAAAAAAGGTGATGACTTCGTCGTCGAGTCCGGGTATCAGTCTGATGTCCGAAGGAATTTCGTACATCGCCGGCGCCGAGTTGCCTTGTGTGATTGTGAATGTACAACGGGGCGGCCCTGGTTTGGGAACCATTCAGCCTTCGCAGGCCGACTATTTTCAGGCAACAAAAGGAGGCGGACACGGCGATTATAAATTAATTGTGCTGGCCCCTGCATCAGTCCAGGAAATGAACGATTTTGTAGAGCTGGCTTTTCAGCTGGCTTTTAAATACCGCAACCCGGCCATGATCCTGTCTGACGGGGCTATCGGGCAGATGATGGAAAAAGTGGAACTGAGCGATTTTCAGCCCCGTCTGACCGACGAAGAAATTGATGCAGCATACGGATCGTGGGCAACTACCGGACGAAAGCCCTCCCGAAATTACAACATTGTGACTTCCCTCGAAATGGATTCGGCAAAAATGGAACAGAATAACCTGCGTTTCCAGGAGAAATACCGGCTGATGGAAGAACAGGAAGTCAGGTACGAGATGATTGAATGCGACGACGCCGATTATGTGTTCGTCGCTTTTGGGTCATCGGCTCGCATTTGTCAAAAATCGGTCGATATTGCCCGGGCAAAAGGACTGAAAGTGGGCTTGCTTCGCCCCATTACCCTGTATCCTTTCCCGAAAAAACCCATTGCCGCACTGGCCAAACGGGTGAAGGGATTTATGACAGTTGAGATGAATGCCGGGCAAATGATCGAAGACGTGCAGTTGGCTGTCGGTTGTTCGGGTTGCCAGGTCCCGGTGACCTATTTTGGACGGATGGGTGGAATTATTCCGACTCCCGGCGAAGTGGTAAATGCATTGGAACAAAAATTAATCGGAGGGCAATAAAATGGATATCGCGGAAATCATTAAACCGGAAAACCTGGTCTATCAGAAACCCAGTTTGCTGACAAACAAAACCATGCACTATTGTCCCGGATGCAGTCACGGCGTTGTCCATAAACTATTGGCCGAAGTGATCGAAGAACTGGACATACAGGAAAAAACCATCGGCGTTTCGCCCGTTGGCTGCGGGGTTTTTGCCTATAACTACATCGACATTGACTGGCAGGAAGCGGCACATGGACGGGCGCCCGCCGTAGCAACCGGCATCTCCCGGACCAACCCCGGCAAGGTGGTGTTTACCTACCAGGGCGACGGCGACCTGGCTTCGATCGGGACAGCCGAAATTATGCATGCCTGTAACCGGGGCGAAAATATCGTCGTCATCTTTATCAATAACGCCATTTACGGAATGACCGGCGGACAAATGGCGCCAACAACTCTGCTTGGGCAGGTCACTTCAACCACGCCCTGCGGACGCGACCGCGACCGGAACGGCTACCCGCTGAAAATTACCGAATTGATCGGTCAGTTACCCGGAACATCCTACGTGACCAGGCAGTCGGTTCATACGCCGGCCTCCTCGCGTAAATGTAAAAAAGCCATTAAAAAGGCCTTTGAAAATGCACTGGCCCAAAAGGGAACTTCCTTTGTCGAAGTGGTTTCGACCTGCAACTCAGGCTGGCGCCTGTCGCCGGTTGATGCCAACAGTTGGATGGAAGAGAACATGTTTCCCTTTTACCCGGTTGGCGATATTAAAGATGCCGAAAGAGATGCCCCGGAGGCCTATTTAAAAAAGAATTAAAATTGAAGATCATGACTGAAGAAATCATCATAGCCGGTTTTGGCGGACAAGGGGTTCTTTCGATGGGTAAAATTCTGGCCTATTCGGGCGTTATGCAGGGACAGGAAGTCACCTGGTTCCCTTCGTACGGACCCGAAATGCGCGGGGGTACAGCCAATGTTTCGGTCATCCTGAGCGACAGCCGGATCAGTTCGCCTATTCTGCACGAATTTGATACCGCCATCATCCTGAACCAACAGTCGATGAACAAGTTTGAGAAGGCGGTAAAACCCGGCGGGGTGTTGTTGTACGACCCCAACGGCATTATTCATCCGCCGACGCGTACCGATATCAATATTTATAAAATTGAAGGTACCCGGATTGCGGCCGACATGGGGAACGTTAAAACCTTTAACATGGTGGTGCTGGGCGCTTACCTGAAAGCCAAACCGGTAGTTAAAATGGAAAGCATCAGAAAAGGGTTGGAGAAATCGCTGCCGGAACGTCATCATAAACTGATTCCCTTAAACCTGCAGGCCATTGAGGCGGGGCAGGCCAACCTCGAAGCCATTCACGAGCTTTGACTTAAGGAATTAATTGTGTACAAATACCTATTTGCCAGTAGCGGATACGTGAGAAAGGCGGATGGCAGGGCTATAATCCTGCCAGCCGCCTTTCCGATTAAGATACGTTATTATTATTCGTGTCAAGTCATCAGTAACCAGGCAGAAGGCAGAAGTTTAATTTTCACGACAGGGAGAATCTCTTGTTCTGATTCAGACCGTTCGTTAAAACTTGACATTAGTTGTCATTTAGTTCAAGTAATGCTTGAAGCGGGAGGATCTTTTAGAATAACCGGATAATACGATTGTATTTCCCGGATAAATTAATCTGGTATCAGTATCCCTCCGTTGTGGCGACAACCGCACTCTCCCTCGTGCCGCTATGTTCAAACGAGGGAACCGTCGGCCGTCGTTTGTAACGACCTCCACAACAGGCGTATGAATGCGTCGTCCCGTTCGGCAGTTGCCGGAAACCGCTGTATATGCGCCCGAGTTTAAAATGTCCGGTGGACATTTTGACCGAAGAGGAGGAGCGTAGCTCGCGTACGTACAGTGGAGTGAGAGGCTCACCCCGTCAGTATCCACTGGCGGGGCAGTCTACCCGATTGTCGTGCGTTTTTCTTTTTTCTCCTGTTAATTCCCTTACCCCTTCCTTCGCTGCTCGCTCTCTTCAATCATGGCAGTCAGGTCGGCAGCCGGCCGGATTTCCCAACTGCCCCTTTCGCGCAAGAGCCGGAGTGAAGGATGATTTGACAGCAAGCGGATGGCATGATTCAGGTCCGTGGCTTCAAGTATCATGATGCCACCAATTTGTTCTTTGGTTTCGGCGAACGGACCATCGGTCACCGAGACTTTGCCGTTGCGCCATTTCAATGTGGTGGCGTTTTGAGAGCCCTGCAGTGCTTCGCCACCCACAAAGTGTCCATTTTTTTTCAGTTCGTCATCATAGATGAAGCATTCATCCATCATGTCCAGTTGCTCCGCTTCGGCGGCGGATTCCCATTCATTTTCATTAATGTATCCGAGGCAAATGTATTTCATAATTATCCTTTTATGGTTTTTAATAAATTTTCCTGTTTTTACTCTCGTTCACTCAAACTTAATTGAAGTGTTTAAAGTCATTAAATAGGATGTAAGGCTGTTGATTTTTCCGTTGTTCATTTCAAATACATCACAAAATACCGCATCAAGTGAATTTCCGTTTTTCATCTTCCCCAGAACAGCACCTTCTGCAATAACAATATTATTTTCTTCAATGAGCCTTTTGACCTGGATGGCCGGACTGCCCACAAAGTTGTCGTTTTCGATTTCCCTGTCGAATTCTTCTTTCCCATGGTGTGCATACACGCCGGGCATTTTCCAGACTACATCATCCGTAAGACAATCAAGGATCATTTGATGATCACTCCTGCGGAATCCTTCCATGTATTTCTCAACGGTTTTTTTATTTTCGGTCATGTTTTATTTGGCTTGTTTTAGATGAAGACTTGTTTAAAGTTTTTTAGCGAGTTTCAGCACGATACCTCCGGGCGAAAGCTGTTGTGTAGAAATAAGAGATAAATTCCTGGACGGTATTCCCTGTTTGAACAGAGGTCTGCCACTACCCAAAATAACCGGGGCTATTCCAATGCGATATTCATCAAAAAGGTCATCGTTGATAAATGTTTTGGAAAGGTCCGCACTTCCAAATACATACATATCTCCGCCGCCTTGAGCTTTTAATCCAGAGATTTCGGCTGAGGCATTCCCATTGATCAAGGTTGAATTGTTCCAGTCAACTTCTTTCAATGTTTTGGAGAAAATGAGTTTGGGAATGCTATTCATTAATCTGGCAATTTCGTCATTTTCACTGTCCGCCTTCTTCCAGTAAGCAGACATCCCTTCATAGGTTACCCTGCCGAAAACAAGATAGTCAGCCGAGCGTAGCTGCTCAAGGCTAAGGTTTTCCAGTTCTGGTCCCCAAACAGAATTGTGAAAGGATAGGTCCCAATTTTTTTCTCCTTCAAAATAACCATCGAGCGTGATTACATTCCACATTATTAATTTTCTCATGTCTGTTGTTTTTAGTGTTTTAAAATTGAATTGTCTATGTGTTACCAGGTAGTCGAACAACTGAGGACGAAATCGACAAACAATTCTATTTTTTTTACCATCCGGAAATTACGTGTCCAGTTCTCTGAGCTTTCGTTCGATAAATCGCCGTTCGGGGTCTTGTTGTGCGAGGGCAAGGGCACGTTCCCATGACGTCCGTGCCTCACTGGTCCGGCCGGTTTTCCGGCACAGTTCTGCCCTTGCCGAGTAAGCCAGGTGATAATCTTTTAATTCCCCACGCTCCAGAATTGCGTCGATGCGACTTAATCCCGCCTCTGGACCATGATGCATGGCTATGGCGACAGCGCGGTTTAATTCAATTACAGGAGAGGGATTTATGCGCAGCAACAGCGTATAGAGTCCTGCGATCTGTGCCCAGTCTGTGGCATCGGGACTCTTCGCTTCAGTATGCAGCGCCGCGATGGCGGCCTGCAAGGCATATGGGCCTGGCCGTTTGGATGAAAGGGCCCGCTTTACCAACGATAACCCCTCGCTGATCATGTTGCCATCCCAAAGCGACCGGTCCTGATCTTCCAAAAGAATAAGGTCTCCTGCCGGTGTGGTACGGGCTGACCGGCGGGATTCGTGTAGTAACATAAGGCCTAACAATCCGGTAACCTCAGGGTCAGGCAGCAAATCGTGCAGCAGGCGCCCGAGTCGAATCGCTTCTCTTGAAAGGTCAACACGGGTTACCAACTCGCCGGACGAAGCGTAATAGCCCTCATTGAAGACCAGGTAAACTACCTGTAGAACCGACCCGAGCCGGTCCGGCAGTTCGTGCGGTGGTGGAACCTCGAACGGTATCCTGGACTCGCGAATTTTGGCCTTGCCACGGACAATTCGCTGTGCCATGGTAGATGGCGTAGCAAGAAATGCGCTGGCAATCTCTTCGGTAGTCAGATTGCAAACCTCGCGCAAGGTCATGGCCGTGCGTGTATCGAGCGCCAGTGCGGGGTGGCAGCAGGTGAAGATCAGCCGGAGCACATCGTCTTCAATCTCTTGATCAATCTGCTTCGAAGGATCGGCAATATCAGCTTTTATTTGCCGGACTTGCTGTACCTGCAACGGGTCAAATTTTGATTGACGCCGCATACGGTCGATTGCTTTAAACCGGCCGGTGGAAACAAGCCACGCCCGCGGGTTGGAAGGAATGCCATCTTCGGTCCATTGCTCAAGCGCAGCCTTGAAGGCATCATGCATGGCATCTTCGGCAAGGTTGAAGTCTCCAAGCAAGCGAATCAGCGTGGCAAACACCAGGCGCGACTCCTTACGATAGATCCCGTCCAGAAGTTGAGTAATATGTTCCGGAGAATTTTGCATGGTCGTTTGGTTTGGTTCTCATATGGGTTAAGCGACGAAAATTCTGCATCAGGCAGGTTTATAAGAAAATACCCCCTGAAACCCTTGTGGCAGATACACTTTATTGGGTATAGTTGAGTGTCAATTCCAACATGTCTTATGAAGTTGAATGTCTTTGTCATGAGAACCTGTCTTTGAAAAGAGAATCTCGAATTTATTTTTATGTGCTCACTCATAAAATGCCCTAAAGAAATGCACGGAATATGACCTATATTCTTTTTGCTCGCATCTCCTGCATTAGTTTCCAATTATTTCCACGATCAACTGTCTTTTCATTACACCACCTGAAACTGTCAGAGGTGATATCGCGGTAAACCCAGCGAGATTGGTGCCCATTATCGTCAATCTCTCCAATTTGTATAATCTCATTTCCAATTTGACGCCCAACTTGACGAACAATGATCCCATTCGGTGGATTTATCCATAGAATATGCCATGCATCAATTTTGGGGTCGTACATCCTAATCGTAGTACTGTAGCGATTCCCTGGCTCATGCCAACCAATCTCACTATTTTCACGAATAGGAGTAATCCAAAGATCCTGTATTGCACGTCCTTCTAAAATCCAGTCGAAACAGATATCCCATTTTGAATGCTGAATACTTCCGTCTTCTGAATACTCAATGGTATCTGCAACCCAATCGCCGACAAATTGACCATAGAGCATTAGCTTATCTAAGTATTCTATGGCTGGTTCTTTTGATATTAAACCTTCAGCGAAATGACTTTTTATATAATTTATCACTACTGAACGGGGAAAAAAATAAATAGGGGTTACTCCCCGAAGGTTTGGCCCCATGTTGTAAGTTTGTTTTGCGAAAAAACTTCAACATGAGCAAAAATACAGAAATAAATTTTGTCGGACAGCCGATTTTCAAACAAGTGATTAGTTTAATAGAGGGCATCAGTTTGACCAGTATAGTAAAGAAGCACAATGCTGATTATTACTATAAAGCTTTTAAGGCAAAGACACATTTGATCACGGTTCTCTTTGGCATCTTTAGCCGGTGCGACTCGATGACCGAGATATGTGAAGGGCTGCGGGCTTTGGGCGGAAAGCTGAACCATTTGGGGCTTGAAGAAGCGCCAGCCAAAAGTACCGCTTGCGATGGGATGCGCAACCGGGACAACAAGTTCTTTGAAGATGTTTATTTTAAATTGGTACACCATTATCAAAGTTTTTTGTCGGACAGCCGAACCTTTGGCCTCACCTTTAAAGAAGTCTTACTGATCGATTCGACCACGATCCGGTTATTCAGTGATATTCTGAAAGGAGTTGGACGCAATCCCAAGAACGATGGCAAAAAGAAAGGCGGGCTAAAGGTTCATATGCTCATTGATGCAGTACAATCGGTTGGACGGTTTATTAAAATAACCGAAGCCAAAGTACACGACAAAAACTTTTTGAAGGAACTGGAACTGATCTCGTACAGTATGGTTGTTTTCGACCGGGCCTATAACTATTACCATCAGTTTGCCTTGTGGACAAGTAAATCGGTCTTTTTTGTTACCCGGATCAAGAAAAATGCCCTTTATACGGTCATTGAAGTGTTGCAGGAACATCAAAAACAGAAAGGAAAAGCAATGGTACTTCGGGAGGAAATCATAGAAATTGAGTACTCTCCTGAAGATGAAAATGGCAAAAAACAAACAAAGCAGAAGAAAACCCTTCGCCTGAAAAAAGTATGCTATCAGGATGAAAAGAACCGGTATTATGAGTTTATCACCAATAGCATGGATAGTACGGCCGAAGAAATAGCGTTCTTATACAAAAAACGGTGGGGCATCGAGCTGCTGTTCAAAAAAATGAAACAGAACTTCCAGCTTCATTACTTTTACGGGGAAAACGAGAATGCCATTCGCACACAGGTTTGGTGCACCTTAATTGCACAATTGCTAATGACAGTGATTCAAAAGATGGCCCAAACAAAAAAAGCATTTTCAGTTGTGGCTTCGTTAGTTCGCATACATCTGATTAGTTTGCTTGATGTATTTGAATTGCTTCGAAGTACTAACCGAGAATACTTGAAACAAAGAGGGTCACCAATATCAAATATGCAAACCAGTCTTGCTTTTTAGCAGGGGGTGACTTTTGAAATAGAAATAATAACAATTGATTATCATGCAATTAAAGATCAAAAATCTCAAATCTGCATGTTAGTCGGATAATAGTGATAATTTATCATAGCCAAATTATTTTATCAATTGTACTCAAGGTTTGTTGTAAGTTGTTGAAAAAGTTTAAAAATACAAATAAGCTTTACATAACCGCTTATTTCAAGTGTCATTTTTTTCAGAGGATGTCAGGCCGTTGCCGGACAATGCCTGATTTTGAGAACCACAATTACGTTGGAGAGGTTGCGAAAGAAAGGCTATTATGCGTGCTCACGTATTACGGGAAAGTTGCCTTATCTGGCAGTTGCCGGAAACCGCTGTATATGCGCCCGAGGTGGTTTGTGGTTTTCATTTCATCCTCCAAATTACAAAACTTGACGTAATTAATTTTACCAACCAGCTAATTTGGAGTCAATTTAAAAACAAGCGGTTAACAAGTGGCATCTCCTAATCGGGTGCGGCGGTTTCCGAACCGCCGGTTCATGAATTGCCTGTCAGCAGACGAATTGTAAATTGGGGACAGCGGAAGGATCTTTCAGAGTCGTTAAACGCCGGGGCCACAAACGGCAACAGATGCTGAGGCCAGTTCAGCATGACAAACCCCGGGCTGTTTCCCGGATATAAACCTTATTTTATAAGGCCATCTTCGTGGAAAAATCATCGCCATCAACATTCACCTTATTACCTTATTCTGTGTTAAGGCAAAAAAGTAAATCCTGTCCGGAAGGACATATTTGTAAAAATGAATTAAAACCTTCAATAAGTGTATAACTTCTGACTGGCGGAATTCAAGGCCGACTCATCGCCGGGTCTTGCAGACCGCTCAGAGTCCTTTATTAACGCCTGGCATCCATCTAACGGAAGTAAAAATCCTTTCAAAACGAAGCCTCAGCCGGGCGTTTTGGCGGCCTGCACACCGTTTCGGCGGGCGTTTTACTGAACTTGAAAGGCACTGAGCCAAGGGCCTGGAGCTTGCTTTCGGCGAAGTTTTGCGCTTCCCGCCATCCAATGCGGTGAAGAAGCGTCTGAGTTCATGAGCTCCAAAGTTCCTGAGTTTCGCGATACATCTTTCGGTCTCCGGTCTCCGGTAATCAGCTCAGCTTGTTTTTATAATCCTCGTAGCCAAATTGACGGATCAGTCGGAATTCGCCGTTGGAGGCAATCATACCGATGGATGGGTGTTGCACGCCGTTAAAAAAAGTGGTTTTCACCATCGTGTAGTGGATCATGTCTTCCAGAATGAGGTTGTCGCCTGTTTGCAAGGCTTCGCCGAACGACCAGTAGCCAAAATAATCGCCGCTGAGGCAGGTGTTTCCGCCCATGCGATAAGTCGGTTTCCCGGCTACCGGTTGCGAACTGGCATAGCGAATGCGGGGTTGATATGGCATTTCGAGGCAGTCGGGCATATGGGCTGCAAACGATACGTTGAGCATGGCCGTTTTGATGCCTTTGTTTTCTACCACATCGAGTACAGTCGCTTTCAGAAAGCCGGTTTCCCAGGCAAAAGCGCTGCCCGGTTCCATGATGATGTGCAACTGAGGGTAACGTGATTTCAAATCCTTTAAAAGACGGATTAAATGTTCGGTATCGTATCCTTTCCGGGTCATCAGGTGCCCGCCGCCCATATTCAGCCATTTTACCTGTTTCAGGAAAGGGCCGAATTTTTCTTCCACAGCCGCCAGCGTTTTTTCCAGATCGGTTGAATACGATTCACACAAGGTGTGGAAATGCAGCCCGTCGATGCCTTCGGGCAGTTTACCGTCCAGTTGTTCGGCAATGATGCCCAACCGCGAACCGGGGGCACAAGGGTTGTATAACTCGGTTTCCACTTCCGAAAATTCGGGATTAATACGTAAGGCTGTCGAAATCGCTTTGCCGGATGCCTTAATCATCGGGTAAAAGCGTTCGTACTGGCTCAGCGAGTTGAAGGTAATATGACTGGAAAGCCGGATGATCTCGGGAAAAGTTTCCAGATCGTACACCGGGGCATAGGTATGTGCCGGGCTTTTCATCTCCTCTGCACAAAGTTTGGCTTCGTGCAGCGAACTGGCTGTAGCTCCGCTGATGTATTCCCGTACAATAGGAAACGCGCTCCACATGGCAAACCCTTTAAAGGCCAGGATGATTTCGACTCCCGAACGATTGGCAACCGATTTGATTAATTCCAGGTTTTTACGCAGCAGGTTTTCTTCAAGCACAAAGCAAGGGGAGGGAATTTCCGGATATTCAACACGCATGATGACGATTCTTTAATTGTTTGTCTTACGACAAAACGCGTTTCAGTTCTTCTTCCAGATCATTTCTTAATTCGCGGCTTGCCGGGCACAAAGGCAGACGCACAACGCCGGTTGATTTACCCATGATTTCCATCAGCGATTTGACGCCAACCGGGTTTCCTTCACGGAAAATCAGCTTGAGCAGATCGACCAGTTGCAGGTGTAGTTCGCGTGATTCGGCAAATTGTCCGTTATTGGCCAAATGAACCAGCCGGCTTAGTTTTTCGGGCAGGGCATTGGCGACTACCGAAATAACGCCAATTCCGCCCACGGCAATCACCGGCAAGGCCAGCACGTCGTCTCCCGAGATGACCGCAAACTGTTCGGGGCCGTGTTTGACCATCCGGGCCACTTGCGACGATTCGCCCGAAGCTTCTTTAACGGCGACGACGTTGGGGCAGGCATTGGCAATAGCAACCGATGTTGACGCCTCCATATTCACTCCCGTACGCGACGGAACGTTGTACAAGACTACCGGCACCGGACTGGCTTTGGCCACCAGTTTGTAATGTTCAATTAAACCCTGTTGCGACGGACGGTTATAATAAGGCGTAACAGACAGGATTCCGGCAATACCTTCGAAATCGGTATCTTCAATATTTTTGATGATTTTATAAGGATCGTTTCCTCCCATTCCCAGCATGACGGGTACCCGCTTGTTTGCTTTTGATTTAATGCATTGAACGACTTCTTTTTGCTCACCGGCAGAAAGAGTAGGGGTTTCGGCTGTTGTTCCCAAGGCCACTAAATAATCCATTCCTCCGGATATCTGGTCTTCAACCAGTTTTTCCAGTGCATTAAAATCAATCGAATAATCTTCTTTAAACGGAGTGATCAGGGCAACCCCTGCGCCTTTAAAAAGGTGTGTCATGCTGTATTTTCTTTATTGTATTTCGGTTAAATAATGGGTAATCTGATCAACCAGAAAACCGGATTCCCTGCGTTTGCTGACATCAATGCTGAGATCAAAAAAATCGGGCCTGGCATCCGACCAGCCTGTTTTAAATGAAGCCATTGAAAGCGCCCGGATCACCTGTGCTTCCCTTCGGGATGACATACTGATATCGATCAGCAGATCAAAAGGCGAATTCAGGAAGCCGGTTAACTTGTCGCTTTTGGGCATACCCCAGAAACTGAAATCATGTTCGCTGATACAATTGGCCAGGTTATCGGCCGATCCGGCAATGAAACAAAGGTCTGTGCACCGGATTTGTTTTTGCGACAGGGTTCTTTTCAGGCGTTCAACAGCGGCGCGGTCCTCACAATTAAAGATGATACCGGCTGTTTTTGCTGATTCCAGGTTAAAGAACTTTTTTGTTCGCTTTAAGGATTTTATCCTTCGGTTGACCTGCCAATTAACCAATTGATCTTTTATTCCCATAAGTTGGCGCAAAAATAAGAATTTGTTTGTGAATAAACTTCGAACTTTGAAAAAGTAATCTTAAGATTCGTTAATCCGGTTTGATTTGTAATGAAAATGCCTTTAAAAACTGGATTCTGTAAAAATATTGCTCCAAAATCTTTTATTCTATCATTTTTAGAAAATCATCTTCCGAGATGACTGGAATACCTAATTTCTCAACTTTTTCGAGCTTCGACGGGCCAATGTTGCTTCCCCCCAACAGGTAGGAGGTGTTTTTTGAAATTGAGCCGACGTTTTTTCCCCCGTTTTTTTCAATCAGTTCTTTCAGTTCATCGCGCGAATGGTTCTCGAATGTGCCGGAAATAACAATACTCAGTCCTTCCAGTTTATTGCTTCGTTCTGTTACGATCGATTGATCAAGCTCAAACTGCAGGCCTTTTTCCCTTAATCGGTTGATTGTTCTGAGGTTGTTTTCGTCCTGAAAATAGGCCAATACGCTTTCGGCAATTTTACCTCCGATTTCATCAATATTGGTCAGTTCGTCAAGGCCGGCCGATTGGATCTTTTCGATATTGATCAGCTTTTGTGCCAGTTTTTTGGCTACTGTTTCGCCCACGAAGCGAATGCCGAGCGCGAACAAAACCCGTTCAAAAGGCACAGTCTTCGAGTCTTCAAGACTTTTCAGAATTCGTTCGGCCGATTTTTCGCCCATTCGTTCCAGCGGAATGAGCTGATCCGCAGTGAGATCGTACAAATCAGCGCTGTGATGAATTAACCCCTGGTTATAGAGTAATTCGATGGTTTCTTGTCCTAATCCGTCAATATTCATCGCCTTACGGCTGATAAAATGTTCAATTTTGCCTTTGATTTGCGGAGGACAGCCGGTTTCGTTCGGGCAGTAGTGGGCAGCTTCGCCTTCGCGGCGAACCAGGGCGGTACCGCATTCGGGGCAATGCGTGATGAATTCGACTTTTTGCGCCAACGGATGCCGTAGCGAGTCGTTCACATCGACAATTTTGGGAATAATTTCACCTCCTTTTTCTACGAAAACCACATCGTTGAGGTGTAAATCCAGTTTGCCGATGATGTCGGCGTTGTGCAACGAGGCCCGTTTAACAACAGTTCCGGCCAGGAGCACCGGGGTGAGGTTGGCCACCGGAGTTATTGTGCCGGTGCGTCCCACCTGGAAGCTGACCGATTCGAGCGTGGTGCTTACCTGTTCGGCCTTAAATTTATAGGCAATGGCCCAGCGTGGCGATTTGGCCGTGAAGCCCAGGTTATTCTGCAATCGGCGGGAGTTTATTTTGACGACGATACCATCGGTGGCCACAGGCAGTTTAAACCGCTCGGTATCCCAATCGTGGATAAAATTGATCACCTCCCGGATATCGGCGCATTTCCCGGTGTGTTCCGATATTTTGAAGCCCCAGCGCTGCGCATGTCCGAGGTTTTCGAAATGACCGTCGTCGGGGAGGTTTTCACCTAACAGGTAATAAAAATAAGCGTCGAGCCGGCGTTTGGCAACTTCGGCCGAGTTTTGCATTTTCAGTGTTCCCGATGCGGCATTGCGCGGATTGGCAAAAGGCATTTCCCCGTTTTCTTCGCGGGCCTGATTGAGTTCGGTAAATACGGCAAAGGGTAACAACACTTCACCCCTGATTTCAAATTTCTCCGGAAAACCAGTCCCCGTCAACTTAAGCGGAATACTGCGTATGGTTCGGACATTGGCTGTTACATCGTCGCCTTTTTCGCCGTCTCCGCGGGTTACAGCCCGCACCAGTTGCCCGTTCTCGTAGCTCAGGCTTATTGAGGTCCCGTCGAATTTCAGTTCGCAGATAAACTCGTAGGGCTCGTCAATCAGCTTTTTAATCCGTTGGTCAAAATCAACCAGTTCACCCTCAGAATAACTATTTGAAAGAGAGAGCATCGGGTATTGGTGCTTCACCTGCACAAACTCCTGGTTGATATCGCTGCCGATCCGTTGCGAGGGCGAATTGGGATCGAAAAACTCCGGATGTTCCGTTTCCAGCTTTTCCAGTTCTTTCAGCTTCATGTCGAATTCGTAATCGCTGATGGTGGGCTGAGAAAGCACATAATACTGGTAATTAAAAGTTTCCAGCTCTTTTCGGAGTTTATCAATTTGTTGTTTTGCCAATTCCTTGTCCATAGCTTTAAATTTGCACTAAAATACGAAAACAGTTCAGAAAGAAAATTGGTTTATTTGCATAAATATGGACGGAAATGTCCAGGTGAGTATGATCAGTTATCAGAATCGATTGTAAAAACAGACAGAAAATGAAAAAGATTATTTCAACCGAACAGGCCCCGGCGGCCATTGGTCCGTACAGTCAGGCTGTAGAAGTAAACGGGACCTTGTATATTTCAGGTCAGGTGGCTATCGACCCGTCGACCGGTAAGGTGGCGGAAGGCGGAATCACCGGACAAACCACGCAGGTGATGAAAAATATCGGAGCGATCTTACATGCTGCCGGTTATGGTTATAGCGATGTGGTAAAATCGACCTGTTTGCTGAGCGATATGGCCAACTTTAAGGCGATGAATGAAGTATATGGTTCGTATTATCCCGAAAATCCGCCGGCCCGGGCAGCTTTTGCCGTGAAAGAATTGCCACTGGGCGTATTGATCGAAATTGAAACGATTGCTGTAAAATAAGGTATTACTATCGGCTATAAACGGGAGCTTCCTGCAGACATTAGGCTCTGACGGTTGTCGTCGGTCAGAAAAAAAGTTTGAGAGAGGCTTTCGTTCCTGGCATTAGTTGACAACGGTCAGGAGTCGGTTATTTTTTCGCTGCAAGGTAAGACCAGGGTAAACGTACTCCCTTTTCCGACTTCAGATTCCAATTCAATCCGGCCGTTCAATGCTTCGGCCAGCCCTTTGCAGATTGACAGTCCCAGACCAAAACCGTTACGGGTGATGGTCGCATCCAGGCTTTGTTTAAAACGTTCAAATATCAGGGTATGTCTGTCCTTCGGAATTCCCGAACCGGTGTCCTGTACAAAAATGCTTACCTGGTCGGGGGAGGATCGGAAGCCGATGCTAACCGAGCCTTGTTCGGTATATTTGATGGCGTT
Organism: Gaoshiqia sp. US2; assembly: GCF_059705485.1. Lineage (NCBI taxonomy): Bacteria > Pseudomonadati > Bacteroidota > Bacteroidia > Marinilabiliales > Prolixibacteraceae > Gaoshiqia > Gaoshiqia sp. US2. The sequence continues at coordinate 1,819,526 of NZ_AP048550.1, forward strand.
CTCAATTAAATTAGCCAGAATCTGATTCAGACGATCCGGGTCGGTTTCAATAAAAAAGGGTTTTTGTTCCGTTTCGTTCAGAAACCTGAATTCGAGGTTTTTTTCCTGTAAAACAGAACCGGACGTCAGGTACGACCGGTACAAATTATCGATCAATTCATACAGATTGGTCTGTTTTATATTGACGGAAATCATGTTCTCCTGTATTTTGGAAATCTCTATGATGTCATTGATAATTTTTAAAAGCATCTGGTTGTTCCGGTTAATCAGTGCAATGTACTGTTGTTTTGTTTCGGGTGGTAATTCCTCCTCGCACAACAGGTTGCTGAATCCGAGGATTCCGTTTAAGGGTGTCCGTATTTCGTGAGACATGTTCGACAGGAAAGCCGTTTTCAACCGGTCCGATTCTTCCGCTTTGATTTTTGCTTTCCGGAGCTCGTCCTGAACTCTATTCTTTCGTCGGAGCTCGTTATCGATCAGTAAAAACAAAAAAACAGAGGTGATGAAAATAAAAAACCATCCTTTGTAAGTTTGCAGTTTTGACAGGTAAATGATGTCGGAGGTGAAGGTTTGTACAAATCTGTCGGAAAACAAAATCCATAGAAAGCTAACAGATAGATAGATGAGGGTGATTTTTAAGGAACTCTTCATTTGGATTGGCATAATATGATTAATTGTATGACTACCTGCAAACAAATTTTCATAACCCACTGCTAAAATCAGACAAAACAGAACTTCGTTCGTATAAATACTTCGGCGTAAATCGTTAATTTCGGTTTCGGGAACAAAATTCAGATCAAGCCATATTTGGTTTATCCGAAGATTTTGTTTGTTAACATGTTACGAATGAGTAACGCAAAAGTTATGGAAATGTTTTACCTCGAGAACGATAGCTTGACACCTGTTGAAAAAATGAAACCACCCGAAGGGGTGAAAAAACAGGTCTACGAAGTTTTACGCGTGATCGGCGGAAAACCCCTGTTTTGGGAAGACCATTTTGCCCGGTTTATAACGTCCTGCAAGCTTTCGGGGATCGAAACCCTTGAAACGAAAAATCTGTTTTATAACCGGCTGGTTCGGTTGATCAAAGAAAATAAGTTGAACGAAGGGAATATCCGGCTCGACTTGTTTCAGCAGGATACGCGAAACACGATCCGTTACGCGTTTATTCCTCATCAATACCCGTCGGGCCTTGATTATCAGCAAGGCGTACCGGTCGGATTGTTTCATGCCGTGCGCGTGAATCCGCAGGCCAAAGTGGTTTTGCCCCCGGTACGGGAACGCGCCAATCAACTCATTGCCGAAAGGCAACTCTACGAGGTGCTGTTGGTTGATCAGCGTGGTTTGGTCACCGAAGGGAGCCGTTCGAATGTGTTTTTCATTAAAGAAGGAAGGTTTTATACGCCGCCGGCATCGCAGGTATTACTGGGAATCACCCGGATGAAAGTGATCGACTGTATCGGGCGGATGCATGCTGAATTGGTGGAAACGGTTATTCAGGTCGATGAATTAAACCGGTACGAAGCCGTTTTTCTGACCGGAACTTCAATTGGTGTGTTGCCTGTTTTTGCTGTTGAAGGGAACCGGTTTAGCATTGAAAACGAACTTTTGTGCCAGCTAATGGTCGCCTATAAGGGGTATGTTGATGATTACCTGTTCTGTTCTCCGGCGGTGTAAATCCTTTGTGAAGAATTCAGTTTGCCGGGCAAAATTCCGCTTAGCAAAAAGGTCATTTAGCCGTTTATGCCTATCTTTGTTTTCGTTGAAACCCGAAACTCAAAAACTAATAATGATAATATGTCTGAATTTTTCTATCAAAAGCCATTTCCCATTAAAAAAGATACAACCGAATACCGGTTGCTGACTAAAGATTATGTTTCGACCATAGAGGTTGATGGACGCAAAGTCCTGAAGATTGACCCGGAGGGGTTGGAATTGCTGGCCCGGGAAGCCATTGCCGATGTCTCTTTCTACCTCCGTTCTTCCCATCTGGAAAAAGTGAGGAGTATTCTGGATGATCCGGAAGCAACGGATAACGACCGCTTTGTGGCGCACACCATGCTGATTAACCAGGTAGTTGCGGCCGAAGGCGAGTTGCCAACCTGCCAGGATACCGGAACAGCCATTGTTATTGGTAAAAAAGGAGAGAATGTGTGGACAGGCAGCAACGATGCCCTGCACTTATCGAAGGGCGTTTACGATATCTACAAGGAACGTAACCTGCGTTATTCACAGGTCGTTCCGCTCACGATGCTGGATGAGAAAAATACCGGATCGAACCTGCCTGCGCAGATTGATATTTATGCAGAAGAAGGAAATCAATACGAGTTTCTTTTTATTACAAAAGGAGGCGGTTCAGCAAACAAAACGTTCCTTTACCAGCAAACGAAAGCCTTGTTGACCGAAGAAAACCTGACCAAATTTGTAAAGGAAAAAATTAAAGATATCGGTACGTCCGCTTGTCCTCCGTATCACCTGGCCCTGGTAATTGGCGGAACATCGGCCGAATCGACCCTGGCCGTCGTTAAAAAAGCGTCTGCCGGTTATTTCGATCATTTACCCACCGAAGGGAACGATGGCGGACAAGCATTCCGTGATTTGGAATGGGAAGAAAAAGTGTTGAAAATCTGTCAGGAAAGTGGTGTTGGCGCCCAGTTTGGAGGAAAATATTTCGTGCACGATGTCCGTGTCATTCGCTTACCGCGGCATGCTGCTTCCTGTCCGGTTGGTTTGGGAGTTAGTTGCAGCGCCGACCGGAATATTAAAGCAAAGATTACTGAAGAAGGTATTTTTGTTGAACAGTTAGAGAAGAATCCGCGTAAGTTCATGCCCGAACGGGCGCCCGAACTGGCAGCGCCGGTTGATATCGACCTGGATCGTCCGATGGATGAAGTTTTAGCAGAATTGTCGAAATACCCGGTTAAAACCCGGTTAAACCTGCGCGGAACCCTGATTGTAGCACGCGATATTGCCCACGCGCAAATCAAAGAAATGATTGACCAAGGCAAGCCGATGCCCGAATACTTTAAAAATCACCCGGTATATTATGCCGGCCCGGCAAAAACACCGAAAGGGATGGCATCGGGAAGCTTTGGCCCAACGACTGCCGGACGTATGGATTCGTACGTCGACCTGTTTCAGAGCCTGGGCGGATCGATGGTGATGGTGGCTAAAGGCAACCGGTCAAAACAAGTCACCGAAGCCTGTAAAAAACATGGTGGTTTCTACCTGGGTTCAATCGGTGGACCAGCAGCTATTTTGGCCAAAGAAAGCATTAAGTCGGTTGAAGTAGTCGACTTTCAAGAGCTGGGAATGGAAGCTGTTCGCAAAATACAGGTAGAAAACTTCCCGGCCTTCATTATTGTTGATGATAAAGGGAACGACTTCTTTGAACAACTATAAAAGTAAGAGAGCTTGTATCAGAACACAGTGGCAGGGTTATCCCGAAATAAGTTCGGGATAACCCTGCCCTGATAAGCAGATTCAGAAATAAATTCGGGATGACTTTAACTGATTTGGCGTTTTGATAGAAGCTCGATAAACGCCCTTATTATTTGAACAGGAACCAACACATAATTGTGACCTGGTTTGGGTGGAGTATCCATAAAATTGGCTGGCGGAACGGGCTTTTCGGGCACAACAATCTGCGCTGATGTTTCGGTTTCGCAGAACAGCAGCGCCGTGATCCCGATTGCTACGATGTATATGAATTGTTTCATGGTGGTATCATTTCTGTTTATTGTTTGCCAATAACAATGCCAACTGTTCATGCCGGTCATCATTGAAAGATTTTATGATCCAGTTTTTCAATCTCCGTTTCATTGATTTGGTTAAACCAGCTTAAAAGTTGCGTGCGGGCTCTCTCCCTGATCTCCGGTGTTATGTTTCCTCTGATTTGTGTCAGAACGAAAATCAGCACGCCCAAGTCATCGCTGAATCCAAGCAGGGGAGTGATGTCGGGAATGGCATCCGCCGGCAGAATAAAGTAACCCAGCGCACCGGCAATCATCAATTTTATTTTTAGTGGAGTTTGCCCGTCTTTCATCAAAAAATACAGGAGCAGGGCAGCATACACAACCTGGGTGCCGGCTGATTTTGCATACTTTTTCAGTTTTTCACTGAATGATCGTTCCGAATAATATTTTTTGTATTCGCTTTGATTCATTTTAAACTCATATCGGTATAATCAACCCGTATGTTACCATAGTGTTCAATTATTTCGGCCATAATTTGCTCTACTTCTTCCATTTCAGTAGCCTGTAACAGTTTAATCCGGTGGTTTCTGAAGTTGGGTAAACCCGGAAAATATTTGGCGAAATGCCGGCGCATCATTAAAATACCCGACCTGACATTGTCTTTCCATTCAATGGACATGTGCAGTTGGTCGAGCACATTTTGAACGATCTCGCCAACAGCAGGAGCGGGAAGCATCTCCCCGGTTTTCAGGTAATGTTTTATTTCTCTGAATATCCAGGGCCGGCCGATGGCTCCGCGCCCGATCATGAGGGCATCCACGCCGCTTTGTTCCAGAAAAGCGGCAGCTTTTAGCGGCCCGTTTATGTCGCCGTTACCAATAATGGGAATGGTCATGCGCGGATTATTTTTCACGGCTGCAATCAGGCTCCAGTCGGCTTCGCCGGTATACAATTGTTTCCGGGTTCGCCCGTGAATGGCCAGGGCCGCCACTCCGGCATCCTGCAAGCGTTCAGCGGCTTCGACCACCACTTTTGAATTCTCGTCCCAGCCAAGCCGGGTTTTGGCTGTTACCGGAACCGAAACGGCTTTTACAATTTCGGCGGTCATCCGTTGCATTTTGTCCAGGTCCTGCAACATGCCCGCCCCCGCGCCTTTGGCGATAATCTTTTTCATCGGGCAGCCGTAGTTGATGTCGATAAAATCGGGTTGGGCTTCTTCGGTCACTTGGGCTGCATGGACCATCGACTGAATGTCGTGCCCGTAAATTTGGATTGCTACCGGTCGGTCGAAATCAAACAGGTGCATTTTTTGCTTCGTTTTTTTTACATCACGAATCAATGCCTCCGACGAAACAAACTCCGTGTACATCACATCGGCTCCATATTTTTTGCACATGTAGCGAAATGATTTGTAGGTGACATCTTCCATCGGCGCCAGAAAAAGCGGCATCTTTCCCAGTTCTATCGTTCCAATTTTCACGGTTATTCAGTATTTTACTGCACAAAGATAACAGTTTGCCTGGTTTCGGGAATTCCAATTTTTGGTTTGAACGGATGCTTTCTGAAAAGTTAAGGTACTTTCGGCACTTGATTGGATATTTGTTTCGCGAACGCGCAGAAAGGCTTATATTTGAGTTTTCAAAATTGAAATAACATGGCATTTACCGCTTTTCGGGGGATGAAACCCTGGCCTCAGTTTGTTCTGACTGCTTTTGTCGTTGTGATTTGTTTTCTGATTTTGTTTGTGATTTCCCTTCTGATCGCCGTTCCTGTTTTTGGTTTGAATGAGATGCTTGCTTCCCTTACCGGCGGTAATCTGGATGATCCGCAGACGATTGTCATTCTGAAGTATTTTCAGGTAACGCAATCGCTCGGGCTTTTTGTTATTCCGCCGCTTGTCATCGCCTGGTTGCTGGAGGGGAACATGGCTGCTTATTTGCATCTGGATCGGCCGGTTTTGTGGAAACCTGCCCTCCATGCGGTCTGGATTTTGCTGGTATTTGGCCCTTTTGTGAGTTACATGGGGCAGTTAAACAGCGAGATGTCTTTCCCGGCTTTTCTTTCAGATCTTGAAAAATGGATGCGTGGCATGGAAGATCAGGCCGAGAGTTTGATTGACCGTTTTATCCGGGTGGAAACAACAGGCGGTTTGCTGTTCAATTTGGTGATGATTGCTGTTATTCCGGCGGTGGGTGAGGAATTCTTGTTCAGGGGTGTAATCCAGAAAATTTTTACCAACATGACCCGTAATTATCATTGGGGGATCTGGATTTCCGCGATCCTGTTCAGCAGTCTGCACATGCAGTTTTACGGCTTTATTCCGCGCATGTTGTTAGGCGCTTTGTTTGGCTATATTTTGGTTTACAGCCGATCGCTATGGTTACCGGTACTTTGCCATTTTGTGAATAATGCGCTGGGTGTTTTGGCTCTATATGCCGGAACAAAGGGACAGGAAGACGTGGAGAAAATTGCCAATTATGAATTTGGCGCCTCCGCACCAACCATGTGGCTGATTGCCCTGATCAGTTTGCTGTTTACGATTGTATTGCTCGTTTGGATGAAAACTTTGAATATGGCCCCAAACCGCTCAGCATAAAATCAATCTTTCAGCCCAATTTAAAAGAGGTTTATCTGATATTTTTCCGCCTGCATTTTTTTCAGTTCAGATGGGCGATATATGTAGATTACCCCGTAGTCTGTGCATTTTTCCCGTTTTAGGTCATCGGGTAACGCGCTGAACTTTTCCTCTACCTCATTCCATACATGCTGAATCAAGGCGTCGGCATCATCGCGTAAAGTCGTCATTTGACTGGAAGCCCGATTGGTAATATTTTGGAGCATTTTCTGGTGGCGATAGGCATCGATGAATGATTCGTAATGGACTTTTACCAGGGCGATAGACGGGCTGTAAATCGGGCTGCCGCCATTCATGCACCTTTGTTGTTCTCCTTTGATGATTTTTTCGCCCCATTCGATGACATCTTTTTCCAGATTCAGAACAGGTATTTTTTGAGAGTCTGCATCCAGGTCATAAAATTTACGTACCTCCGGTTTTATTTCTTCCCGGATGATTGCAAAGGTTAAGACCTGTACAAAATGGGATAGGTAGAGTTTTGCTCTCCTGAAAATATCGCTGTATTCTTTTGATTTATCGAACTGATTTTGTTTTGCTGCATTCAGATTGCGAATGGCTGCTGAAAACCGGGGATAAAAAAACTGTAGTTTCTCCAGGCTTTGCTGACTGAAAGCCAATTCGCTCAGCGCTTTCCGCTTCCCTTTTTCCAGAGCGGTCTCAATCGCCCGCATCCTGGCCTGATCTGTGTTTGGCAACCTTCTGTACGGCATGAGAACTTGTTTTTAGGATTATTACGAAGTTAAGAAATCGAAAGCTCGCTTTGGATGCCTTGCTCAAAAACTAATTAACAAATAATTGTTTATAAACACGGGTTTCCCGGGACTGGCCGCTTTATGCTTTCGGCCAGTTTAATTCGTTCACACATAGAAACTTATTGCCGTTTAAAGAACAGTTTACTTCGAAATTTCCATCATACGAAGGATTGGCTTCTTCGCCAGGTCAATCACCTCTGCCGGCAACTGAATTTCAGGCAGTTCGTATTTCATGCAGATGTACAGCTTTTGCAGGCTGTTTAATTTCATGTACGAACAGTCGTTGCATGCACAGGTGGAATCATTGGATGGGGCGGGTATGAAAACTTTATCAGGACAGACTTTTTTCATTTGGTGCAGGATACCGCTTTCAGTGGCTACAATAAATTTTTGGGCGGCGCTTTGCTGCACGTAATTCAACAGCGATGAGGTTGAGCCAATGTGTTTGGCTAATAGAAGTACCGGACCTTCGCACTCGGGGTGTGCAATAAATTCGGCATCCGGGTATTCGTCCATCAGGTTGATGATTTTTTCGACCGAATATTGTTCGTGTACCATACAGGCTCCATCCCATAATACCATATTGCGGCCAGTCAGGCTGTTGAGGTAGTTTCCCAGGTTTTTATCCGGTGCAAAAATCAATTTTTCATCCGCAGGAAAGCTTTCAATAATCTTCGCTGCATTCGACGATGTGCATACCACATCTGTTTCCGTTTTCAGGTCGGCCGTGCAGTTAATGTACGAAATAACCTTATGATCGGGATACTTCGCCTTAAATTCGCGGAATTTTTCAATCGGAGCAGATTCGGCCAGGGAACAACCGGCTTTCAGGTCGGGCAAAATTACTTTTTTCGAGGGATTGATGATTTTGGCGGTTTCGGCCATAAAGTGAACGCCCACAAAAACAATCAGATCGGCTTCGGTGCTGGCCGCTGCCTGGGCAAGCTGCAGGCTGTCGCCAACAAAATCGGCTATATCCTGCAATTCCGCATCAACGTAATAATGACTCAGGATGACAGCATTCTTTTCTTTCCTCAAGCGGTTTATTTCGTCTTTCAGCTTAACTGTCGGGTCAACCTGCTCAACAAGGTACCCGTTTTCTTCCAACATAACCTGAACCTGTTCTCTTTCCATCTGCATTCTGTTTATTCCTGAAAAAGCTGACCGCAAAATTATAAATTCCTTTTAAGAAAAACACATGTTTGTCTGAATTGTTTTCTCCGGCAGACTCTTGGATAAATTCGAAACTCAAAGCATTGTATTCTGTTAACGAGGTTGTTGGAGGAAAACAAAGGTCGTTTTTGTTTGGGATTTACGTGGCAGAAAAATCCCCGGCAAATTGCTCTGCCGGGGATTCGGGAGTGAGTTAGTATGAATAAAGTAGTTGTTTTGCCAGTTGTGCCGGTTTATCGTTTCCGCTGATTGCTTTCATGCGGAACGAATAACTGTATTGTTTGTCGGTCAGCCGGTACTGATCGTGTGTCCAGGCGCCCCAGCTGTTGTCGCCGCCAACGCCCATTTGTTTGTAATTGATGTTGACCGAAGTCAGGTCGCGCGGTTTTACATCGGTGGTGTGACGCTGAACCGGTCTGATGCCGTCTTCATGGCGGCCGTCGGTCCGCTCAGGCGATTCAAAATCTTCCATGATGTTGTGGTGAGCGCTTACTTCCAGAAGTGGTTCCCCGACAAACAGGAGCCCGGTCCCGTTGTCATCGGTTATCGTCATCCAGCGGACATCGGTTTTATTTCCGTTTTCCTGAGGACGCAGGTAGGCCCAGTACTGGTCGGCTACTGTTCCGGAATAAAGTCCGACGAAGGCGCTGGTTTTTCGGTCCTGGTACGATTCGTGCGGGCCGCGGCCCAGCCAGCTCATTTGGCCGAACCGGCGGGGCATCACCAGGTTCATGCCGAACAGCGGGATTTCGGGCAGCTCGGTTTTGGCCATGTTAAATTTATTGGCAACCTGAATGTCTCCGTTTCCAAAAACAGTATAAATTGAGCGGTAATCGGCTATTTTCTCTCCCTGCTCGTCAAACAGGTCGAACGTGAAGCTGATGGTTGCTTTGTTGGATGCCATCAGGTTCAGGACGGCGTTGGTCACTTTACGCTGTTCGCCGGCTTTTCTCCAAACCCGGCTGCGTTTATGTAAGTTATTGCCGTAATCATTATCAATCGGGGCGCGCCAGAAGTTTGGCACAGGGCCCGAAATTAACAATTCTGTGTCGCCTGATTTGAAGCTTTTCAGTACGCCCGCGGTTTTATCAAAAACCAGTTGAAATCCTTCGCCCGAAATGCTGATTTCGCTGTCGGTTTCCGAAGTTTTTAGTTCGGGGAACGATTGGACATTGGTTTTTACGATGGGCGTATACACCGGGAGCTTCATTTGTTCAGCAGCCAACTCTGTGCCGGCAGCGATCAGGCCTTCCTGTTTTTTTGTTTTTGCCGAGAAGTTGAGGAAATATTCAACGCCCGGTTCGGCAGTAAGTGCGATGTCGGCTTGCACCTGGCGGCTTTCGCCCGGCGCAAGTTCAAATCCTTCCAGTTTACCTTCTTTTAAAATCGTGCCTTCGGCGGTAATGGTCCAGCTGATGTCGTAATTCGAAAGGTTGGTGAATCCGTGTTTATTTTTTATTTCAACCTGGCCTTTTTTCAGGTCGATGGCGACGAATCCAATGTTCTGATAAACTTTTTTCACTTCCAGCAGATGGGGTTTAACTCCCCGGTCGGGGTCAACCAGGCCGTTCAGGCAGAAGTTCCCGTCGGATGGAACGGTGTCGGGCCCGAAATCTCCTCCATAAGCCCAGAACGCTTCACCATCTTCATTGGTAGTTAGCAGGCCCTGGTCAACCCAGTCCCAGATACATCCGCCCTGCAGAATATCGTAACGTTCAATTAAATCCCAGTAATCCTGAAGATTGCCCACGCTGTTGCCCATCGCATGGGCATATTCGCACTGAATGAGCGGTTTCTCCGGATTGCTTTTGGCATAGCGTTCCATGTGTTCGATGGTGGCATACATGGGGCAATTGATGTCGGTGTTTGCTCCGCCGTGTGCCTGTTCGTACTGAACCGGGCGTGTGCCGTCAATATCTTTCAGGTATTGGTAGGTTGCTTCGAAGTTAATTCCGTTGCCGGCTTCGTTGCCCAGCGACCAGATGATAACAGAAGGCTGGTTTTTGTCGCGTTGGTACATATTTTCGGTGCGGTACAGGTGGGCATCTTTCCATAGCGGATCTTTTGCCAGCGATTCGGGTCCGTATCCCATGCCGTGCGATTCGACGTTTGCTTCGTTAATCACATACAAACCGTAAATATTGCATAGTTTGTACCATAACTCCGGCTGGGGATAGTGTGAGGTACGCACGGTGTTAATATTATGCGATTTCATAGTCAGGATATCCTTCAGCATGGTTTCCTGATCGACAACGTGGCCTTTCACGTCGTGGTGTTCATGCAGGTTTACCCCTTTTACACTAATGGGTCTGCCGTTTACCATCAGTTGTTTGTCTTTGATTTCAACTACGCGGAAACCAACATCCTGGCGAATCACTTCGATGATTTCGCCACTTGCATTTTTTAGCGTGATAAGTAATTGATACAGATTGGGAGTTTCTGCCGTCCAGTGTTTGATATCCGGAATCATGTCGTAGAGGGTGATGTTCGCTTTTTCCAGCAGGTCAACTTCCTGGCTGAATTTCTTCATGCTTTTATCTTCGTCAAATAACTCTGCATCAATCGTTACCATTGTTTGCGTGTCGAAGTTCACCAGTTCAACATCCAGCGCAAATGTGCCGTTGGTATAGGCTTCATCCAATCCGGCAACCAGTTTGAAATCGCGGATATTTTGTTTTTCGCGGGCCATCAGGTAGCTGTCGCGTGTAATGCCGCTCAGTCTCCAGAAATCCTGATCTTCCAGGTAACTGGCGTCGCTCCACCGGTGGATTTCGACTGCCAGGGTGTTTTTTCCTTTTTTCAGGTATTTAGTGACATTAAATTCGGCGGGTGTTTTGCTGTCTTCGCTGTACCCGACGTATTGCTCATTGACCCAAATATTTAAGCAAGAGCTGGCAGCTCCGAAATGCAGGAAAATCTCCTTGTCCGACCAGGTTGGGGGGACCGTAAATGTCCGTTTATAAGAACCTACCGGGTTATAATGCTCCTGGATGAGGGGCGGAGTTTTGGCGTGCGGATATTTTACATTGGTATAAATGGGGTAGTCGAAACCCGATGTTTCCCAGTTTGAAGGAACTTCGATGTCAGACCAGTCCCTGATGTCATAATCATCCTTGAAAAACCAGTAAGGGCGTTCGCCCGGGTTTTGTGCCAGATGGAATTTCCAGGTTCCGTTTAAGGACTGGATAAATGATGACGACCAGATCTCATCAGTCAGCGCCTGTTCGGTGGTCGCACAGGGCACAAAAGTGGCTCTTGGCGCTTCTCTGTTAATCTGGTAAATGGTGGGGTCTTCCCAGGGTTTGGGATCCATTTCTTCGAACGGAACATTTGCGTACTTGCTGGTGCAGGCCGCAAAGGCGGTAATTAGCAATGTAAGGAATAAATACCAATTGTTTTTCATGATGTGATTAGTTTAGATTTACTGCCTAACTGGTTGGTACTGGTAGGTGTGCAAAAATCAAAAAAATAATCATGATTTCCAAACCTGTTTGTACGTTTTAGTAAAAACAGGACGAAATTGGTTGACAGGGATACAGCTATTCGGCTAAGAGAAATGGTGTATTGAAAGGTGTGAATAGATTGTGGACAACTTCTTTGAAAATAAATGGATTTAATAAAATAAGAGTTGTAAATTATTATTCTTTTAACCTGAATAATTCATAAACTTTAAAAAGGTGAATATTTGATTTTTTCAGCCGTGGGATTTAATAACCCATATGCTGAAAAGAAAATTTGTTGTCTGCGATTGTTTTCGATTGGTCATTTTAGAGGTTGGCCTGTTTAGTTTTAGACCAAAAATTGTGTGTATTTTCTTCACAGAACATAGGTATTTTATCTTGTGCTTTGCAAGTGCCTGATTAATATGTATTTTTGAATATAGTTGGGTTGTTGCTAACGGCGCAACTGTCCGATTTCGAGGAAGTAATTCTCAAGCAGTTTGGCTTGCGGGCATGAAGCTGGAAATTCCACTTTTATTTTTGTCTTCATTTGTCTAACCTGGGCAGCAATTTTAATGAACCTTTCACGTAATGTCTTCATCGTAACAGCTGCCAACCCCTTTGTTTTTAGCATGTTCTCCTGCAACGAGTGCATCAGCACATAAGCGGCTGAATGCAAGAATAACCTGAACTGATTGGCATAAAAGCTATTGCACGACATCCGGCCTGATTGCAGGTAGTTTTTGTGGTCTTTGATATTGAGTTCCATCCTGCCCCGTCCGCAGTACCCTTGTTCGTAAAGTGCCTTTGTCCGGTATTCCCAAAGGTCGGTTACAATAAAACGAATATTGGATCCTTTGCTTGTCACTTCGATTTTAACAATCACGCGTTGCTGGTTTTCCCAACTACCCGCTTTGTAGCCAAATGAGTGATAACGCTTTATGGGTTTGGCATATCTGGCAAATTCATTTTCGCAACTCTTTACAAGAGTTTCAACACTCGAATTCAATACGCTGTTTCCGGTCAAGCCAGTTATAAAATGGATATTGGGTTGTCCAACGCACCAGTCCATCAACTCTTTGCTGCAAAAGTGGCTGTCGCCCCGAACAATGATCACCGTATTTTTCCACGATTTGCGCAAATGGGCAACAAGCCTTTTGAGTATCCCAAAAACATTGGCACTTTTGCTGCGCCTGCCTGGTTTGAGTATGGTGGTAATCAGTTTTCCCGACAAGCCTTCATAAATGTGAAGGGGCATGTAGCAATACTCTCCGTAATAGTTATTGAACAGGGTTAACTGCTGCCCCCCGTGGGTATCAATGTTGGTGTCATCGCAATCGATAATAATCACAGGAGGTTCCGAAGGGTAGGATTCAATAAACTTATTGGCAAAGGCATACGCGATGTTGTACAGTTCACTGGCTCTTGGGGTGTTCTCAAAACGGGTCATAGTTGATTGAGATGCCAAGGCATTCCCTGTCATGGGCAAACGTCCAACACTCATTTTCAGGATCGTGTCATCGCGCAAGGTATTGCAATCATTGGCATCTTCATATCCAGCAACAATCTGATATACCCGCTGTGCAGCAATCTCTTCCAAAGAGTGGTCAACATAGCTTTGATGCCGGGTGTCCTCAATACAAGTAACCAGCGACTTGATGATGCCAATCCGGCTCTCGATATCTTTGACCAACAGCAAACCACCATCTGAAGAAATCTCAGATGCAGTAAAACTTACCTCAATACGCTTATTGTCAATTGGTTGTAAATCGAAGAGTTTTCCCTGGCAAATTGCAACGTCTGTTTGCTTGTCCAGAGTTTTTTCGGTAATTTTATTTTCTGAAGAGCTCATGGAAATACGGTTGTAAGACGCTGTAAGATAGTAATTTATCTTTAATTTTCGTGAGCTTTTCTTCGTTTTTGTGAATTATTCAGGTTAAAATAACCGGATAAAACAATTGACCTGTTGTTTTATGACAGAAATATTTTAGCATTAAATTCTTTCTAAAATCTGAAACAATGGAATACAGGGATATTTCAGCGGATCTGCCTGTTCCTTAACGTAAAGGTTAAAAAAGATTAATTTTTGCAAAATATAAGATGATGTTATTTGTTGAAAATTTAAATCAATCTGTTTTATGAAAACAAAACTGAAAAATTACGCTTTACTGGTTTTTCTGCTTATTTCATTTATGCCTGTTTTTTCGCAGGTGACCACTTCAAGTATTAGTGGAATCGTCACTGAAACAAGCGGAGGAAAACTTCCGGGAGCTACCGTTGTTGCGGTACACCAGCCTTCGGGCACACAGTATGGTACGATTACTAATAGTGAGGGACGGTATATCATCCAGGGTATGCGCCCCGGAGGACCTTATACGGTAAATATATCCTTTATTGGTTATTTAACGGCTACTTATACCGGGGTCAACTTAAGTTTGGGTGACAATTATTCCTTAAATTCAGGACTTACAGAATCGAGTATCGACTTGGAAGATGTTGTTGTTACAGCAGCCAGGGCGGTTGAAAAAACGGGAACCAGTACAAATATTTCTTCCCGGCAGATTCAAACGATGCCAACGATTTCGCGAAGTATCAATGACTTTACCCGGGTTTCGCCTTATGCAGGAAGCGGGAATAGTTTTGCCGGTCGCGACGGACGATATAATAATATTACGATAGATGGCGCTGCATTTAATAACAATTTTGGTCTTAGCTCAAAGAATCTCCCGGGAGGAGACGCCCAGCCAATTTCGTTGGACGCCATTGACGAAATTTCGGTAAATGTTTCTCCTTTTGATATCCGGCAATCGAACTTTACAGGAGCCAGTATCAACGCAATCACCAAAAGCGGGGATAATCAGCTGAAAGTATCGGCATATACCTATCTGCGTCCGGAGTCATTTACCGGAGAGAAGGTGGGTAAATACATCGTGCCCAACGCACGGGAAAGATCTCAGAATACTTACGGATTGAGTATTGGCGCTCCGATCATTAAAAATAAGTTGTTCTTCTTTGTGAACGGAGAACTGGAAAAAGAAGAGTTTCCCGGAATTGAATGGCGTGCCAGTAAAACTGATGGATCGGATGCCAGTTCGGAATTGAAAATATCCCGGACAACAACCAGCGATTTGCAAACTGTTAAAAACCATTTGCTGAATGAATACGAATATGATGCCGGTGCCTATGAAAATTTTGGAAAATTTGAGAGCAAAAACCATAAGCTGATGGCTCGTGTCGACTGGAACATTAACCGGGATCATAAATTTACGGTACGTTACAACGATGTAAAGTCTACCAATGATCAACCCGTAAACACAAATAGTGCGCCTAATCCAAGAGGCGCTGCCCGGATTGGTTTAACCTCGATGGCTTTTTCAAACTCAAACTATAATTTTACCAATATTGTTCGCTCAATTACAGGAGAACTCAACAGCAAGTTCAGTCCGGCTATCTCCAATAAATTACTTCTGAGCTACACGCATATTCAGGATACACGTGGAAGTAACAGCAGTTTGTTTCCATTTGTTGATATTTATAAAGACGGCAATCAGTATATGAGTTTTGGGTATGAGTTGTTTACCTATAATAATGATGTGGTAAACAATACATTCAATGCCACCAATAATATAACGTTCAATTTGGGCAAGCATGTTGTCACCGGTGGTATTTCATTTGATCGTCTTTATTTTAAAAACTCTTATTTACGTTATGCCCTGAGTTATTATCGTTACGCATCTATGGATGCTTTCCTGAATGACGATGCTCCGGCAGCATTTGGTTTAACCTATGGCTATCACGGAAACGATGCTCCTGGCGCCGAACTCAAATTTGGTTTGGGAGCTGTTTATGTCCAGGATGAGTTTATGGTGAATGAAAATCTCAGATTAACCGGAGGTATCCGTTTTGAGCGTCCGTTTTATTTTGATGATCTGGAAGGGAATGACGGTATCAGCGCCCTTACATTTGCCAATGATCAGAAGATTGATGTTTCCGAGTGGCCTTCACCCAAAGTGGTTGTTTTGCCACGTGCCGGATTTAACTGGGATATAAAAGGCGATCATTCCATGATTTTGCGTGGGGGTACCGGTATCTTTTCCGGCTTGTTGCCATTTGTCTGGTACACCAATCAGCCAACCAACTCAGGTGTAATTCAGAATACTGTTGAAATTACCAATGCCGCAACATTGGCTAATTTTTCGTTTGAAAAAGATTGGAGAGCGCAGGTGGAGGCACATCCGAATTTGTTCCCCAACACACCGCAAGATAATGCTCCCGGAACGATCAATGTCGTTTCTCCCGATTTTAAGCTGCCGAAAGTATGGCGGTCAACAATTGGGTTTGATTACCAGTTACCCTGGAATATGACTTTTACGGGAGAAGTCATGTACTCGAAAGATATTCAGGCCATTGTGCAGAAAAACATTAATGAAAAAGAAAAAGAGCATTCCGGGAATTTCTCAGGCAGTGATAACCGGGATAGCTGGCGCACGCTTCCGACAGATGGTTCTTATCTGGCGTTTGCCAATAATTTAAGTTCTGATTACCGGATTAACAGTGGTGTTTCAAATGCGATGGTACTTGATAATGCCGACGAGGGATATCAATATTCAATTATGACACAATTGACCAAGAAATTCGAAAACGGACTTTCAGGCATGCTTGCATATACTTATAGCGGAGCAAAAGACCTGACAACAAATCCGGGATCTTCGGCAAACTCTGCATGGTCGAGTAATACGGCTGTAAACAGCCTGAATGATCCGGGACTCAGTTATTCCGGATTCAACCTGCCTCACCGGGTAGTTGGTTCGGTATCTTATCGTGTTGAATACATTAACCATCTGGCATCTACGTTTACTTTATTTTATTCCGGAAGCAATCAGGGACGCATGTCATTCACTTATTCAAATGATTTGAACGGCGATGGCAATACGTCTGATTTAATCTATATTCCGAAAGATAAAAATGATATTCAGTTTGCAGATCTCGGTAGTGGAGAGAGCTTGGTAACGGCAACTATCCAACGTGAGGCGTTCTGGAATTTTGTAGAGAATGATGACTACCTGAGTGGACGAAAAGGCAGATATGCAGAACGTTTCGGGAAAGTTGAGCCGTGGTTGAACCGTTTCGATTTCAAATTTGCACAGGAAATTTTTAATGATTTTGGAAGTTCCCGAAGAGGAACCTTACAAATCACGCTGGATATTCTGAATGTGGGTAACTTGATTAATAAAGATTGGGGCGCTTATAAAAACTTTGGGATTACCAATGGCTATGATAACATTCAGTTGTTGAAAGTTGCCGGCTTTCAGAACGGTCAGCCCGTTTACCAGTTGAATGCTGCAAGCATTGAAGCTTTCGAAGAAAATGCACGATTTGTCGATGATGTTAGTACTTCGTCAACTTGGGGAATGTTGCTTGGAATTAAGCTGACATTCTGATACGATTGCCTATAACCTGTTAAAAAGAGCTTATTCCGTTGTCCCGGAATAAGCTCTTTTTTGTGATCCTTTTCATATCGGGTTAAAAAAATCTTTGCGGAGACCGTCTTTATATTTTTTGCAAGCACTTCTGATCTAATTATAGCCCGAGCAGTGTGAAAACGAGAAGGCATTGTTTTGTCTGGTTGTCATTAATTGCCTTTCTGATCATTCGTCTGAAAATAATTCCAAAAAATTTAGTTATTAATCGACTGTTAATGAGTAGTATATAAAAATGTTTTGCAATATTTTTAAAAAATACACTACTATGCATTGCATAGTTCCATTTAATGTTTGTATATTTGTATTGCCTAATTCAGGGTAAAGAATAGAAATAGTTTAAAAAAAGTTCTATATAAATGTAACGAAAGCAAAAATCAGTCGTCTTAAAAACGAAAACAGAAAACAAACAAGCTCTCGAAGCGAACAGAAAACAATTAAGCAACAGAAAACAGAAAACAGAAACAAAAAACAAACAGGAGACAAAGTCATGAAAACAATGAACAACAAACAGGGAAGAAAAAACAATCAGGTATCCAATTTCGTGTTAAAAGGTGCAGCCGTCATCGTGAGTGTCGTATTACTGAGTTTTACAGTGAGCGCCCAGGGATTATGGAAGCAACTGTTAACCTACAATAGCTTTGGCAAAATGGCCATGTTAATGGTTCATGAAACCGAAGCCGATTTGTCGAATGCTTCCGGTGTTATGGATACCAGTTTGCCGGCCAAAGCTGAATCATTCAATTTCGAAGAGACAAGCGAAGAATCGCTCGAAGTGGAAAACTGGATGACAAACGAAGCCTATTTTGGCGTCCACAATACTTTTTACGATGTGGCCACCGATGATGCCCTGGACCTGGAAGGCTGGATGACGGATGAATCGTATTTTAGCAATCGCTTTACAGTTGAAAAAGACGACGAACTTAAGCTGGAGGACTGGATGTGTGATAATAGTTTCTGGACCCTGTAAAGTCGTTTGCTTGCGAGGTGGAAATTGCTGAAATTTACAGACTATGAAAGGGGAATGTTATGAAGATTGAAAATACAAAAGCACAGATGCGTAAAGGGGTTTTGGAATACTGTATCTTATTGGTACTGGATGGGAAGCCTCTTTATGCCAGCGACATCATCGATGAATTGAGACACTCAAAGATGATTGTTGTTGAAGGTACCCTTTATCCCTTGTTGACCCGGCTGAAAAATGACGGACTCCTGGGGTATCGCTGGGAAGAATCGACTCAGGGGCCTCCGCGCAAATATTACGAACTGACAGATGAAGGGAAACAGTTTCTGACCGAACTGGGAGGATCGTGGGATGAGTTGGTTGAGGCGGTGGATACCATTAAATCCAGAAAATCATAAAAATCAACGGGAATAAAAAACGCAAATGCACAAAATAACACGACCATGAAAAAGACATTTACAATAAATATAAGCGGGAGCATTTTTCATATCGACGAGGATGCCTATGAAAAACTTCGCGGATATCTGCAAATGCTGAACCGCCACTTCAGCCAGATGGAAGAAGGTGTTGAGATTCTGCAGGATATTGAATCCCGTATTGCCGAATTATTTCTTGAAAAAATGGGAGAAGGGCAAGATGTTATAAACGACTCATGGGTGGATGAGATCATTTCCCGAATGGGAAAACCTGAAGACTTTATGGACCCGGAAGCAGAGGAACCGAAGGCTGACGAAGCGGCTGCCGCCCCGGCGAAAAAAATTCGCCGCCGTTTGTACCGCGATCCTGACAGCCGGGTTTTTGGCGGTGTTTGTTCCGGTCTGGGGGCCTACTTCAACATTGATCCGGTTATTCTCCGGGTATTATTTGTATTGATTCTTTTTCTTGGGGTAGGAGCTTCGTTGTTGGTTTACCTCGTGTTGTGGATTGCCGTGCCCAAGGCAAAGACCACCGCGCAACGCCTCGAAATGAAGGGTGAAGAAGCAACTGTTTCCAATATCCAGAAATCGTTTCGGGAAGAAATGAAAGATATGGAGGAAAGTTATAATAAGTTTATGCATTCTCCCGCGTATGAAAAGGGTTATAACCGGATGTCCCGTTTTGGCGACTTCGTGGGGGATGTCTTCAAAGTATTGTTAAGGGTTGTAACGGTATTGTTTGGCGCGGTCCTGATCCTGATCGGTTTTCTTGGATTGGTTGGTTTTATGACGTCTATGGTTGTCGGACACTCTGTATTCAGTACGGCTCCCTGGTTCGGGCATTGGGGTCCCGAGTTTTCGATGCCTGAGATCGCCAATTATTTTATCTCTCCCGGGTCATTTACCATCATTATGATCGCGGTTGCATTTCTGATCGGAATACCGCTTCTGGCGATTCTGTACATCGGCACCAAAATCGTTTTCAATTATAAATCAAATAACAAGCTGATATTTTTGAGTGGGCTGGCAGTCTGGCTGGTGGCGCTGATTGTTGTGATCAGCGTTTCCGTGGGCCAGGTAAAGGAGTACAGCAAGCGGACAACTGTTAGTGAAAGCCAGGTGATCGATTGCCAAAATTGCGAAACCCTTTATCTGAAACTTGGCGAAGACCACTATAAAACCAATTATCAAAGCAAGATAGACCTGCAACGGATGAAGGTGCTGTCGGAAAACGGCGAATCGATTTTGTTGGGAAGTCCCCGGCTGGATATTGAGAAAGGGAATGCCAACGAGTTTGTTATACTGATCCGCAAAAAATCGCGCGGAAGCAGCGTCGAAGCTGCCAGAGACCACGTGGAAGAGATTGTATACCAGATCACACAGAAAGATTCTGTTGTATTTTTCGACCCGTATTACACTCTTGGTGAAGGGAAACGGTGGTTGGACCAGGAACTTGATATTACGGTGAAAGTTCCGGAAGGAAAGTCTGTTTTCCTGGACGAAGGTATGGTGAAGATTATTTATGATATCGAGAATGTATCCAACACCTGGGATGGAGATATGGTGGGTAAATTCTGGAAAATGACAGAACATGGGCTCGAAGAGCAAAAACCTTAAATTAAGGAAAAGGTCTTACGAACACTAATCCGGCAAGATACAAATCCGATTTGGTCCGGATTAATTCCCCGATTGTCGATCTTAGAAGTTCAGGTGAAACCAGCGAATCATTAACTAAGCAGTCGTCTGAATCGGCGATTCTTAGTTCGATGATGTTTTGATGTTTGATTCGTTCGCCATACTTTGCGTTCAGGTCAAATGCTTCAGAATCCGGGTTCTGTATCCGGCTTGAAAAGTACAGGCCTTTTTGACAGACTCCGTCGCTGTATTCCGGTTCCTGAGGGATAACTGCGTAGGCAATCCGGACTACGCCCGCTTTTAACAGTTGATCTTTTACCTGATTGACGAAATCCATTTTAACGGTTTTATGAATATATAACTGGCAGATCATAAACGGAATGTCCACTTCATCTCTTTCCGATTGCCATTCGTCGATTTTTTTTGGGATATCTTCAAAGGCTATTTCCCGGGTATCCGCCACAATTACAGGTCCGGTGTCTTGTTTCGGATCCTTCCTTTCGACAAGGTAAATTTTTTCGATTAACGAAAGCTTTGCGGGTCTCTCATAAATCGGGGATTCCGGTAATTCAAGCAGGTAGTTGTGGTGAATGTTTTTTTGCAGAATGTGATTGTTTATTGTCTTGTAATCAATCAGGTTGATTTTTGACAGACCAAATGAACAGGCAGACACGATGATCATGGACGTAAAAAACCATTTTAGGCTTTTTTTCTTAAAAGTCACCCGGATGGTATTCCAGGTCTGAAAAAATAAAACGGCGATTATGAGAATGAAAATAGGATTGTAATCGGGATAAAAACTAAAATAACGTGAGTTTTGGGTTAAGCGACTAATGGTAAACAGTTCAGGAATAAATACTCCCGGAACCTTATATTCTTATTTTTAACCGATGGTTTATGGTCAAGGAACGAGTATGCAGCAAGGCCTGCCAGGACATTGACCATCGCATTTACCGGGCTTCTGTGTCTTGAATGCTCTATATCACAGATATGCTTTAGCAGATCGATGACCGATTCGATCACCCCCCGGCTTTGCAGCCACCTCTTGTCTTCGAAAAACATTAACTTATTTTTCATGTTCTTTTTGGTTTTTGTAATCAACAGGAGCCCTTGTCTTGCCAATGCTTCCCGGAGCTTTTCACTAATGTAGCCTTTGTCCCCGAAAAGCTTTCCGCACAGACCTTTACATAGCTTGACGCCCAATTCAAGGTTGTTGTCCGCCACATTTCCGGGGGTTATAATGAAGGAAACAATCTCCCCAAACTGGTTGATGGCCAAATGCAGTTTCAAGCCAAAAAACCAACCTGTCGAGGTCTTCCCCCTTTTGGCCAGCCCTTTAAAAACCTTGTGCGAATGTATCCGCAGGTTATGGCAAACCACCAGTTTGGCCGAATCAATGTAATAAGTTCCGGTAACTGCCCCCATCCTGCAGGCCAGCAAAAAACAAAAAAGGTATAGCAGCATCCTGGGTTTGAGTTGGACAAAACGGTTGTAGGAAGGCAAGCCTGGAAAATAGCCTTTCAGGTGTACCTCTACAAAGTACCTGTAATAATATTTGAAACATTTGCTCCCCTGTAAATGGTAAAACATTCCAACGGCCATCATCTCACTCATTGATAACCCGCAGGGGACTTTGGATTTTTTGTTTTGCAATACCACGGGTATTAATTTATGCTCTATTTCTTTCTCAAATTGTTGGCAGAAATCATCGGCACAACAAAAAATTTCAATTAATTTTAGTTCCAAATTTTCTGTCATGGGAGCTTTGTTTTATGTTTTGCACTTAAAAGCTCCCATTTTTTTAAATACAATCTCTATTGAACTATCATAAGTTATTAACTAATAGCTGTTTATATCCAAAACTCACGTTAAAATAAAGGTACCCGTCATGAAAAGCTAAGCCGAACATGATGCCGAATACAACCGCCAATTTCGAAAACCAGCTTAGGAAATACCAGTTTAAAACCCGTTGATCATTCACGATCGCTGTCTTTCGGCGATTCTCTTTCCCGAACATTCTTTGCGGTCGATCAATCCAAAACGTAAAGCAGACAGATTGACCCATAATGAAGGCAATGAATGCAAAGATCAAATTGTAAAAGGCAACTTCCTGGTCTGCCAGGATCCAGAGATCATAGTATTCGTCAACAGAAAGTATCCTGAATGTTTCCCGCGTCAGGTACAAGAGCGAATACAGGGCAACTGAATAAAGCAGCCCGGTTACGACTCCGGCGATCAAACGGAATCGCGACAGCCCGGGAAACCCGGGTTCGCGATTCAGAGAGTTCTTATCCGGCGTTATTGACATTGCATTTGTTATCCGGAGACCGGTTACACCAATATTTCATCGGAAATAATGTGTTTGTATTTGTTATATAAAAACGAGATAATTAAAAGAAGGATGCCCAACGAAACAAACACAATCGTTTTTGCCAGGGTATCGAGGTGAGCAATGTCGTAGAAAAAAAGTTTTACCAGCGTCACTCCAAACAACGCCATCGCGCCGACTCTTAAATGCTTTTTCTTTCTCCAGATTCCTAAAACAACCAGCAGCAGGGAGTAGGTACCCCACCCGATGCTTAATCCGAGTTTATAGGATTGTGTTGATCCTGCCAGATCCATCCAGTTGATGATTTCGCTGCTTGCTATCCACAATAATGTGCCGTATAACAAAAAATCGAAGGCGGTCCTGAAATCCTGCCTGATAAAATCGGTGCGAATGTATTGATAACAAGCCGCAAGTGTCAGTATCACGAAGCCTCCCGACAGGTACCTGATTCCGATGTTGAAAACACCTCGCGGATAATATTCAGACAGACTTTGCGTCAAATAGCTTTCGCGTAATTCGCTCAGGATATAAAGCCCTTGCGTTAAAAAAATGATGATGGCCAATACATTTAGCCCAAGGTTGATGTATCCAGACTTTTCATCTCTTAACTTTTTGATGTTAAAAAATGAAAGAACCGATACGAAGAGCAGCGAATAGTTGATCACCCAGATTGTTTTAAAGCTTTCCAGATCATGGTTTCGGTAATAATTCTGCTGATCCCCGGTATCAATGGTCAGAAAAGAGTCGGTATACAATTGGTTCCAGTAGTTCGAAATTTCTATCCGGAATGAATAATAGAGCGTAAAAATGAAAATGGCGGGGAGTGCAATTGAAACCATTTTCGAAAACTCTTTCCGGGGCGTTAATGGCGACGGATAATTTTTATGGCGATGGAGGATATTGATAAAGGCGAAAGCTCCTGTAACCAGCATCGAAGAAAGAAAATGAATATTGAGCAAGGGGGTTATTTTTGTTCCCGGGTTTGCACCATCGTAGCCGCCATACCCGGTTGCCCAGTCGTGGATGATACTGAAAAGAACCAAAAGCATTAACGGATATGACAGCTTTTCATAAACGGGGGCATTCTTCGTCCGGCCGATCCCGAACAACAAAGCCGCTTCGCCAGCCCATAAAAGCGTTACCTGGTTCCCGTCCAACTGCACCGGAATGGCGATTGTGATAAATACCAATACCAAACCGGCCACCAAAAAGAACAAATTTTTATCGGGAAGTTTCTGCCGGTATATCACTGCGCCAACGATCAAATGAATGAGTGCATTGACAAGCGTGAACAAACCCAGTAGATCTTCTCCGGCGGGGTGGCGGTTGAGCGCCGAATAGCCAATGGTGTAAAAGATAAATGAATTGGACAGCAAAAGCAGGATGTCGCTGGTTTTAAATGTTTCTTTTTTAATCAGTTTGTAGGCCAGAAAGATCGTGTAGAAGGTGATAAAAAACAGGGACACGAATGTCAGCGCAGGGCCGAAGTGTTCGCTGGTTTGGTATTTTGTTACATACCACAGGATATAGATGAGCCAGGTAAATCCGAAGGATGAATAGTACAATGGTTTCCAGTATTTTTTTAATGAAAGAACAAGAATTCCGGCATTGATTAAGGTCATATAGCTGAAAAGGACGGTCACTCTTCCCGAATCTTCGCTCAGCAAAAAGGGAATGGCATAAGCGCCAACCAGGCCGATGTGGGCAATCACCTGCCTGTTGTAAACGATGGCAGCCGTAACGGTAAATACGGTGAAAATGACCATCATCACAAAGGCCGGGACTTGCGGAATCAAATCATAAACGGCGCAGGCCGAATAGGTAATAAAGTACATGATGGCCATAGCGCCGCTTACCAGGACAGCGCTGAAGTTTTCATATTTCTCCCTGAGCTTTAATCCGAAAACCAGTAGCCCTGCTCCAACCAGGTAAGCCAGAATAATCCGGGTCAACGGGCTGAGCAGGTTGTGTTCGATGGAGTACTTGACGCCAATGGCAACGCCAATAACGGTAATGATAATTCCGATTTTATTGATCAGATTTTCCCCGATAAATTTTTCCAGGTCCGATTTTATTTTTGGCGTTTTGCTCACCGTTGTGGGGCGGTAGGTTGCCTTGCCGGTTATTAACGGTTGTTTTACGGCGACGTCAGCTTCTGCTTCCTTTTCGTGTGGCCTGGTCGGTTCAACCGGGATTACAGATTTCTCCGCTTTCGTTTCTTCCGCCGGTTTTAGCCGGTTTATTTCAACTCGCAGCTGATCAATCTCTCTCGAAAAGTCGTTTTGTTTTCTCAAAAGTAATTCCAGCTGGTCACGGAGTTGGTTTATTTGATTGTCATGCTCTGTCATAGTCTGCTTTATTACCGGGTGAAAAGATGAGGAATACGCTAAAATAAGGATCAAATTTTTCTTTGTTAAATATATAGCTCTGAATTTATATTCAGAATATTTTTGCCTGATTTTTTAAGGCGTCAAACTATTTTTCTTGTATCTTGCCATCAAAAAAATTATGAAACGTATTATAGCTGTTTCTGTCCTTTCCGCATGGTTGTTTTCAGGTTGTGCTGAGATGCAACAAGTCGCCAAATCCATTTACAATGATTCCCTGCCTTTATCGCAAACCGAAATTATTGCCGGATTAAAGCAGGCGTTAACTGTTGGCGTTGACAGTTCCGTATCGCACCTGGCCGTCAATAACGGTTATTTAAACGACCTGGCCGTTAAGATTTTATTGCCGCCCGAAGCCGAAGTGATTACCAGCAACCTGGGTAAATTGCCCGGCGGACAACAATTGGTCGATAAGGTAATTACCAGCATCAACCAGGCGGCATCGGATGCGGCCAAAGAAGCGACTCCCATCCTGGTCAACAGCATCAGGTCGATGACCATTCAGGATGCGGCAGGTATTCTGACCGGCGGAGACCATGCTGCTACCGACTATTTGAAACGTACCAATTACGACGCCTTGCTCAAACTATATCAGCCAAAAATTGAAGGTTCGCTGGACAAAAAGCTGGTTGGTAACCTCTCCGCCCAACAGTCGTGGGACGAACTGACCGGAAGCTGGAACAAAGTAGCCGGTTCGGCTGTCGGCCAATTGACAAATCTGCAGAAGGTGGAAACCAACCTGAGTACTTACCTGACTCAACGTGCGTTGGACGGACTCTTCCTGAAAATAGGAGAAACAGAGAAAAACATTCGCCAGGATCCGGCTGCAAGGGTTACCGACCTGCTGAAACGGGTATTTGGCAAAGCCAACAGCTGATTTTCATCTATTTGTTTGCTGCCGGAACTTTTAAACGGTCTCCGGTTCCCTGGATCATGATTCGCTCCCATTCCTTACCGTATCCCGGATGGCGTGGTCGCTGAGGAATGTTTTTGCCATTCCCGTTGTCCAGTAATTTCCCGTTTTCGGTGATTTTCAGGTTTCCGTCCATGTATTTCATAAACAGATACTGATAAAATATTTTCCAGTCGCTCACTAACTTATTCCCGGTGAACACGGAATAAGCGGTCAGATAATCCAGGGCCTTGGCCGGGTCATCCTCATATAAGGCGGAAGCCTGCCGGTCGATCACCTGGACTTCCAAAAGAAACTGATTTTCCAGTTTAGCCTGGTAGGCCTCAATTTCGGGATGAATCAGGTTGTAGCGGGTATAGGCCCAATTGTTTACCTGGTTGAAGGTCCAAAATCCGGAAGTTTCGGACCAGCTGATCATCGAGCCGTTTCCGATCGCAAAACTTTCGGGCACTTTCTTAATTCCGCAATACATGGGGGCATATACGCAGCCGTCGGCATCGTCGACACCAAACCAGAAAATGCCTCCAATTGGCTCCGGAAGCCAGCTCCGCGACTGGGCCACGAAACTGTAACCGGTTTGTTGGGTGGCAACGGCCCGTTCGTTCAGGTACATCACGCTGTCAACTTCAAATTCCATCGGACGCCAGCGGTATGGCAGTTTGAAAGGGCCGGCGCCGGGATCGTTGCGCATATCCAGCGGGCTGTCTTCGTAGTGGTCGCGCATGCCGGCCATCACCTGTTGAAGTGTAACCGGCGAATCCGGTTTCACCCACAAGGGCAAGCGGTTGGAGACATAACCATTCGGGTTCGGGCTGTTGTCCGTCAACCGGTCGTCGTATGAAAAACCACCTTGTGCATACCTGGTGTAATCTGCATTTTCGCGTATTTCCCGATTGATTGCGCGAAAAAACGACCACACCCGCGCGTCGCAGTAGCGGGCGCCGCCAAAGTTTAACGGGTTGTAAACATCCGAAAAGCTGAACGATGCATTGTTCCCTTTGTAAAAGCCATGCTTTTTTGCGAAGCTGATCACATCGGGCGAATGATAAACCGTTTGTTTCGGATCAGTCCAGTCATTTTTTTTCTGAAAAGGGAAAGTGGTAATCCGGGCCTGGTTGGCATGGCCGCTCACATAGCCGTCGGGCACCAGCCGGGCCACCCAAACAGCTCCTTTTTCATATTTTCCTTTCCCGATCATTTCCAGAATCCAGGCTTCATTCGCATCGGAGACCGAGAACGACTCGCCGCCCGAGGCATAGCCGTGCAAAGCCACCAGCTCGGTCATCACCCGGATCATTTCGCGGGCTGTTTTCGATCGTTGCAAGCCGATCCGCATCAGCGAACCATAGTCGAGAATAGCGCCGGGCTGTGAACTTAGCGAATCAAGCCCGCCAAAGGTGGTTTCGCCAACAGCAACCTGATGTTCGTTCATAAACTGGATCACCGAATAGGTATGAGCGACTTCGGGAATCGTTCCTAAAAGCTTTCCGTTCTCGTAATGGTAAACTTCGCACAAATCGCCGGGCTGATGGTCGGCAGCCGGGTAAAAAGCAATTGCTCCGTAACGGGTATGCGAATCGGCTGCATAGGTAATCATCACGGATTGATCGCTGCTGGCTCCTTTGGTAACAATCAGGTTGGTACAGGCAAGAGCGGCAGACAGGCCTGTTGCCAAAATCAGGATCAGGCTAAAAGGGATTATTTTGAAGTTCATGGGTTTACATTTTGGGTAAAAATAGGGAAAAAGAGAAAACTCCAGCATGATGAAAGTACTTTGTCCGTAACAACAACTGTCAGGTAAAGCAGTTCCGGATCATCGATCGGCTTAGTCAAAATTTAACAAGCGGCTAAGCCTTTTCAGGTTAACCGCTTGTTTGCTGTTTAATTTAGAACTAATCTGTTAACCCGCTCAAATCGGATTCCACAGATATCTTGCCGTTTCCGGGAACGATGCGCGCCCGGAAATCATCATGGTATTCAATGCTTGACGATGTTTTTAGCAGCACTTCTTTGCCGTCAATGCTGTTGGTCAGTAAGTCCATGACTCCCTGATGATTAAAAACACAACCCACCAGGTTGATTTTGGTTTTAAAATAATCCGGCATCTCCTTGTTCCCGTGGAAACTGATCCGGTTGTTCTTAAAACTTGAATTGTAGATGGTCAGTACGTCGACAGGCGTGGCAATTGACAATAAGCGGCTGGGCTGGTCGTAATTTACCCGGATGTTGTCGAAAACGAGTTGTTTCTGCCTTGGAACTTCCGCTCCCGGATAATAAGACCGGCTGTACTTGTCGTTATCGAAATGCACGGAGAATCCCGTCCGGGGTTTTTCGAGAAAAATATCGCGAAAAACAACATTCCTCACGCCGGCGGTGTAGGTCACATCATTTTGCACTACTCCCCAATTGATGCCGTCCAAAACCTGGCTGCCGCTTTCGTGCGTGGGTTGTGTCACCGATTTGTAAACCTGACCGTCGGGTTGGGTCTGAACCCGGTAAATCTTTCCGTTTGACACCACGGCATCCGATTGTTGCACCTCCATGCCCAGCTGCCAGTCTATCCAGGCGCCGGCTAAAATCCGGCAGAAATAACCGATCGGCTCTTTGCCGTCGTTCAGATCATGACAGTTTTCCACCACGCCGTCTTCGATCCACCCCAGTTCCGGGTTCCCGACAGCGTAGTCGTGCCCGTTCAGTGCGATGGCGTCATCATAGGTTTGAAATACGCCGTTGCTGATGGTAAAACGTTTGCCCCGTCCCAGGTGGACTCCGTCTTTATCTCCCTTGATGATCACATCGTTGATGATGATATCTTCAAAGGTGCAAACATGAATACCATACTGCGCTTTACCCAGATCCATGCAACGAAAACGGTCGATGCGCAAATCCTTGATATAAAAGAAGGCCAACTGACCGTGAAGCCCGTACGCTTCCTCAAACCGGCGTACATCCATCCCGTTGACGATGATTTGCAGCCCTTCGACGGTAATATGCTGATCATAGGTTTTGGTGAGCGCTCCCTTGTTCACCAGCACATGAGAGAAAGCGCCTTTTTCATCAACTTTTTTGAGATATACATGATTGCCAAAAATAAGCGATGTATGGCTGCCGACGTACACGGTTCCGGCCATTTTGTAGGTGCCCGGACGGCTTACCACAATAGTCCCGGTTTGATCAACCGCTTGTTGCAGCGCTTTGGTGTTTTCAATGCCGCTTGCATCGGGCGAAAAACCAAAACGGGCGGCATCGGTAAATCCGCTCTCTGCCGGTTGCTTGTTTATCGCAGTTAATCCGGCGCGTTTTTGGGCCAGGCCCGGGTTTGTTATCAGGAGTAAGGTGAATATTAAAATCACCGCACGTTTACTGCTCAGTATGATTTTTTTTCGCATGTTCCGTATGTATTTTGATTGTTTCTACTCCCGCAAAATAAGACCTTCCGAATCATCGGGTGTATGAAGGCGGGAGCAGAAAACTCGTTTTAACAGATCATCCCGTGTTTCAGACTTAATTCAATAAATTTCAGAACCCGTTCCGGGCTCACATCGTTCTGGATGATATGGGCCGGGGCAATCATGTAACCACCGTCTTTTCCAAGAATTGAAATCTTTTCGAGGATGTCTTTTTCTAGCTCTTCATCGGTGCCGTTAGGTAATAGGTCCTGCTGATCGATAGCTCCCCAGAAGGCGAATTTTTGCCCGAAGTTACGTTTCATCTCTTCCGGTGAATGTCCGGGAACGCCCGGCTGAACGGGGTTGAACACTTCGAACCCGATATCGCGGATGTCATCCAGCAACTCGGCCAC
The DNA here is from genome assembly GCF_059705485.1 of Gaoshiqia sp. US2. Lineage (NCBI taxonomy): Bacteria > Pseudomonadati > Bacteroidota > Bacteroidia > Marinilabiliales > Prolixibacteraceae > Gaoshiqia > Gaoshiqia sp. US2. The sequence continues at coordinate 1,849,147 of NZ_AP048550.1, forward strand.
GGCGCCATCGCAATGCAGAATGGGGATGATGTCCGGTTTGGCTTCCTTAAAACGGTCAACCATTCGTTTGTAATGCGGTTTGAGCTGTTCCCGGAATGTTTCGGGCGGAAGGATCAGGCTGTTTTGTGTTCCGAAATCATCGCCAAACCAGATGGCATCTACGCCGCGTTTGATCAGTTCGAGGCCAATGCGGGTTTGAAAATCGGCGCAGGCTTCAAACAGCGGGACCACATATTCAGTCTCCATCATCATATCAATCAGCAGTTTTTCCATGCCAACCAGTTGATGAGCCAGCGAAAAAACCGTCACCTCAATATCGCCGAATATTAAATAGTCGTCGCGGTATTTCTCAACCAGGGCCTCTGCATCGCGATAGCGCCCCGGGGCCAGGGGATCGGGAAACTGAAACGCGTCGATGTCGGCCTTTGTCTCAGCCTGGGCCAGCGGATAATCGACTACTTCCACGTAAATATCGCCTTGCCGCATTTTCATGCCATACTCGTTCAGCCAGTGGCCGTTTTGGTCTTTTACAATTTTGAAATTGTCGGAAACCGAAGCACCGGTAACCACCACATCGCAGCCCATGGCCACCCGCAGTTCGTTGGCGCTGATGCGGTAGGTAACATCTTCGTATAAATTGTCGGTATAGCGGACCGGGATACCCAGTTTGTTGCCAAAATGATCGGCCAGCTGACGGCATAAATCGAACTGGACAGGTACCCGGTCGGGCGCTCCCGGTATTCGCTTAAATGCTCTTAAAACACGTTCTCTTGGTTTCATTCCGTATAGCTTATCGGTTAATTTATTCATTCACAGATTGAATTTGACTTGCCCGTTTCTTGTTCGGGCGATTGCTCATTTCAAAAATCAGTTCGCCGCCGTTGGTCAAATCGCGGTGCGAAAGGAAACTGGTGTCCACCGTCTTTCCGTTCAGGCTTACCGAATTGATATAGATGTTTTTATCGGAAAGCTTGTTGGCTTTCACGGTCAGCGTTTTCCCTTCCGAAAGTTGAATAACCGCTTGTTTTACCGAAGGCGAGCCAATGGCATATTCACCCGATCCGGGACAAACCGGATAAAATCCGAGCGAGGAAAAAATGTACCAGGCCGACATTTGTCCGCAATCGTCGTTTCCGCACAGCCCGTCGGGTTTGTTCAGGTACATCGTATTCACAATCTGATGAATGCGTTCTTGTGTTTTCCAGGGTTTTCCGGCCCAGTTGTACATATAGGGCACGTGATGGCTGGGTTCGTTCCCGTGCACGTAGCAACCAATCAGACCTTCGCGGGTCACATCTTCGGTTTCGGCAAAATATTCATCGGGCAAATACATCGAGAACAGCGAATCAACATGCTCGCAAAACCGGTTATCTCCGCCCATTTTCCGGATGAGCGCCGGAATGTCGTGAGGGACGTACAGTGAATAGTTCCATGAGTTTCCTTCAATAAACCCTTCGTTGGCCGTATGCAGCGCGTCGAAGGGGGTTTTCCAGCTTCCGTCGGCGTGTTTGGCGCCCACAAAGCCGGTTTGTTCGTTGAACAGGTTTTTCCAGTTGTGCGAGCGTTTTTCAAACTGCGCGGCGATTTCGGTTTCACCCAGCGATTTCGCTAATCGCGAAATGGTGTAGTCGTCGTAAGCATATTCCAGCGTCATGGACGAACCAACAGCATTTTTATCGTAAGGAACATAACCCAGTTCCATGTACTCGCCCAGGTTCCCGTATTTTTTGTAGGTGGCCGACGAAATGCAGGCTTCAAGCGCATGTTTGGCATCGAAACCGCGGATGCCGTTGATCCAGGCATCGGTAATCACCGGCGCCGCATGATAGCCGATCATGCACCAGTTTTCGTTTCCGAAATGGCTCCATACCGGAAGTACTTTGTGAACGCTCTGATCATAGTGAGCCAGCATCGAATTGATCATATCCGAGGTGCGGTCGGGCTGGATCAGCGTCAGCAGCGGGTGAAGCGCCCGGTAGGTATCCCATAGCGAGAAGACCGAATAGTTCACGAATCCGTTGGCCTGATGAATGTTGTGGTCAAGTCCGCGGTAGCGGCCATCCACATCCATATACTGAACCGGGTTGATAAAGGTGTGGTAAAGCGAGGTGTAAAATGTTGTTTTCTTTTCAGGCGACGCCTCAATGCGAATCCGGCTCAGCTCATTTTGCCATTTGCTTTTTGCTTCGGTTTTAACTTTTTCGAAGTCGAAATGGGGTGCTTCGGCCTGTAGATTTTTCAATGCACCCTCGGCGCTGACCGCTGAAAGTGCAAACTTGATTTTTATTTTTTCGCCTTCCCTGGTTTTGAAATTGAAATAAGTTTTCAGTTTTCTGCCGGCCATTTCCGGAAAATTGTTTTCCTGGTCGAATTTGCGCCAGAATCCTTTGTAAACCAGTTCTTCCTCGTTTTTACTCCCGTAATTCTCAACGGGTTTTGAGAAAACCATCGCAAAATACAGGTAGTTGGTCCGGGCCCAGCCGCTGGTAATGCGGTATCCGGTCACCAGCGTGTCGTTTTCCACCCGCACGTGCGACCACAGCACTTTCCCGTCGTAATTATATATGCCGTGGGTTAAATCAAGAATGATACGGGCCTCGTCGCTTTCAGGGAAGGTATACTGATGAAAACCGATACGTTCGGTGGTGGTCATTTCCGCGGTAATGTTGTAATCTTCCAGTTTTACCCGGTAGTAGCCGGGTGCGGCTGTTTCGGTTTTATGGCTGAACCGCGAACGGTAGCCGGTTTCGGGTTTATCGGCAGTTCCGGGGTTCAACTGAAGTTTCCCGACAGTTGGCATGATCAGAAAATCGCCCAGGTCGGAGTGCCCTGTGCCGCTGAAATGGGTGTGGCTAAACCCAACGATGGTTTGATCGTTGTACTGGTAGCCGGCGCAGTAGCGGTAAACCGTTCCGGTATATTTACCATCCACGGCATAGGGAATGGTATCGGTATCGGGACTTAACTGTACCATTCCGAAGGGCACACAGGCGCCGGGGAAAACATGTCCCATTTCCTGTGTTCCGATCAGGGGATCGACATAGGCGGTGAGATCCTCGGTTGGCTTCTGTGCGGAAAGCAATAATCCTGTAGCGTAAAAACCTGCAAAAAGTATAAGCTTCTTATAATCAAAAGAAATCATAATTAAGTATTTTAGATCAATTCATTTTTTCGTATAAACGGGTAAAACCTCAGTTTTTTATTGGTAACAGAATACCGCATCCGATTACAAAGCGATCCGGTTTTCATTGATGTTATCACTCGATGATCCCGGGAACCGGAGCAATAAATTTTTCATGGACACAATCAGCGCATTTTGATAATTCGCAATATCGGTTACATGAAAAATGTAACGGTTCCGGGAACTCAGGTCGATTTTCCAGTCAACATAGCCGATATCATCGCAACTGGCTTTTACCGGAGAGAACGTGAAAACCGATTCTTTTCCGGAGTTCAGCGGAACCATTTCACCTTCGGCTGTCACTTTTTTCCCGGCAGCATGGATAAATCCGGCGGTACACCACATGTGCCTCACCGATTCGCCAAATTCGGCAAGTAAATCCGTTTCCGGTTTTCCTTTCAGATACGAAAACCATTCGTGGCTCTCCTTTTTTCCCAGCATAAAAAGGAAAAAGTTCTGCAGCTTTTCAGGGAGATCGGCGAGAATATCTTTCTGAATAAAACGGTAGTAGGTTCCAAATTCGCCCACTTCGCCAATGTTGGTGCGGGTGGTGCAGGGCATCCAGTACACCGGACAGGGAGCGTCGAAAATGGCGGCAAAAGCCAGCGGGTTCAGTTTGACATTGTACTCCAGCTTTTTGTCTTTTAGTGAGTTGGCCGAGCCGGCATTCAGGTAAATGGCTTTGCATTTTTTACGGAATAGTTCCGGTTCTTTTTTCAGGGCAACCGCTACGTTTGTTGCCGCGCCCACAATGTTAATCACCACAGGAGTTTCCGATTTCCGCAAGGTATCGAGCAACCAGTATACACCCTGATGATCAATCCAGCTTGCTTCCGGCTGGATATCGTTGCGGCTGTTCATTGGCAAGGAGCTGCCAACCACAACCGGGACGACCTTGCCTGTGAGATAATTCATTTGGGCAACTCCCATCACATCGGGATCGCCCAGCTCGGGTTTGGTGGGGTAATCGATCAGAATTCCCAGCAAATCGATGTCGCCCAGCCAGGCCAGCGCATAAATGACAGCCAGATCCCAGTGATCGTCGGGATCGCAATGAAAATGGTACAAATCGGTGGCATGAATGACCGGTGTTTTTCCGTTTGAGTTCCGGCGATTGACGCTGGTCTCGCCTGAAAAAGCATAACCTTTGACCACTCCCGAAGCGAGCGCCAATAAGCCAAGTTTTAAAAAATCACCTCTTTTTACCTTCATGTCCATTTCTTTTTTGGTTAATCGAGAGCGCCGCGATGCATTTGTTTTTCAGATGACATTTTCAGGACTCCGGTTTTTCCTTTCAGTTTCAGTTGAACCACCGTGGCCATGGGATCGGGAGCAGTTTGCGGAACTAAAATTTCCAATCCGGCGGCAGTTTCCGTTGTTTTCAGTTTTTCACCCGTTGAGAGTAGCTTAACCGATACGATTTTATTCCCGACACCGGGGGCGATGAGTTTCCCATTTTCCGGCCAGTCGAAAACGAAAAGATAAAGCATCGTATTCTTTTTCACCATTTTCATGGTACATTCTCCCCAGGGCAGAACCTCCAGCGGACTGGCCTGTGTTCCGTAAATGGCCTCGCTGTTTACATCCATCCAGCGGCCGATTTCTTTCAGCCGGACAATGCTTTCTTCGGGAAAAGAGCCGTCGGGTTTCGGCCCGATATTCAGCAGGTAGTTTCCTCCACGCGCAGCAATTTTAATGAGGTTCCGGATCAGGGTTTCCGATGATTTCCAGTTGTTATCGAAGCTTTTGTACCCCCACGAACCGTTCATGGTCATGCAGGTTTCCCAGTTTTGGCCAGCCACGGCATCGCGGTCGGGAATGGCCTGTTCGGGTGTTTTGGTGTCGCCGGGAAAGTCGGGGTGCAGGCGGTCGTTGGTCACAATCTGAGGTTGCAGCATGAGGAGCGCTTTCAGTTTTTCAGCACCTTCCACGGTTTTCATCTGGGCGTCGTAATCCCACCACAAAACAGCCACTTCGCCGTAATTGGTCAGTAATTCGCGAACCTGCGGAACAGCCACCTGGTCGATGTATTCATCAAAAGTGGCCGTACTCTGTATCGGGTCCCAGCGGCCGTCATGTTCCAGTGTGTATTGGTCGATTCGGGTGGAATCGGGATTGGGCCAGCCCTGCCACATGGGCCTGCGGGCTGCCGACGCCCCTGGATTCGTCCAGTCAACGGCCTGGGAATAATAAAATCCCAGTTTGATGCCCTGTTTTTTACAGGCTTCGGCCAGCGGTCTCAGCAAATCCCTGCCGTAAACCGTGGCATCCACCACATTCCAGTCGCTGGCCTTGCTTTCGAAGAGGGCAAAACCATCGTGATGTTTTGCGGTGATGATCAGGTATTTCATTCCGGCATCCTTGGCCATTTCTGCCCAGGCTTCGGGATCGTAATTTACCGGGTTAAACTGACGGGCATTTTCGCGGTATTCGGCCACCGGAATTTTACAGCGGTTCAAAATCCAGGCGGCATCGCCATACGCCTGGTGATACCCTTTGTACACTCCGCCATACAAGGAATAAACGCCCCAGTGGATAAACATGCCGAATTTGGCTTCGTGCCACCAATTCAGCCGTTCATCGCCGGTGTTTTTTTGCTGGGCCCAGCTTCCTGAAACCAGTAAAAACAAAATCAGCAGGATGACTATTTTCTTCATTTTCACTTTTTAAACCGTTTTATTTTTTTCCGCTGAATAATAATTTCTGCCAGACGGTCCATGATTTCTTTATCCAACGGATTGGTTGAACAATAGAAATCCCAGATGGTTCCGCCGCCTTCGTAATAGGCGATGGAAGCTTCCTTAAAAACGCCGTTTTGTTCAAAAGCGTCGATATAACTCACGAGCCTGTCGCGTTTGTTCTCGGGCGAACCGGCCAGCGCTCTGCGGTCGAACTCCAGTTCAAGTCCCATGCCGGTGCCTTTGGCAAAGGCGCACACGGCATCGAGTCGCTCGTAACTGACCTCGTTTTTGAAAAAGTGGTTGGGCTGAATATAGGCGAAATCGAATTTATCGGTTTTCCAGTTGTCAAACCCAACTGCCGTCCAGTACGGAATCCAGAACAGACGCAGGCCTTTCGATCGGATATAATCGCCTACGGGCACGAGAATATCGCGGTAAGCGCCATCCTTTTCCGAAACCCAGTAAAAACCTTCGAGGTCGAAATGCTGATATCCTTCGCTGTTGTATTGTTCGAGAAACCGGTCGATGTACCATTGGCAGGCTTCAATCCGGTCTTCATCGTTCGAAAAATCCATCGGGCGATTGAGGCCGCTCCAGTTTTTCTGATCTTTTTCGGGTACCGGCATCACCACCACCAGTTTGTGGCGGAACGGCGGGTTTCCCATTTCCCTGATCTGGTCGCCGATGCACTGGTCGAGCGCCGAGAAACCACGGTCTTTTTCAAACTGGCGTTCCATGAGCCACTCCCACTCAGGGCGGGCGGCCAGGGTGGTATTTTCGTTTCCGTGGGCAAAATGGTGACCTTTCCCGTCGATAAATTCAATAAAAAGAAATCCATCAAACAACCAGTTTTTCCGGCCTTTTTGATCCACATGAACCACATAAGGCGTAAATTGCTCCTTGTTCCACTCCAGCTGACGATGCAGGCCGCCATGGTAAATCAATACCATATCGGCCATGTTGGTTTTTCCGTACCGCGGAGATTTGCCCTTACCGGCTGCCAGACAGGATGAACTGCCGGCCGCCAGCAAAATCAGAAAAAGAATGGCCCCGATACGTTTCATTATTGTTTCACCTGAAGATTTTTCCCGGAAGCATTTTTAACATGGACGACCGAAAGATTCTTTGATGTTCCGGCCGAACTGATTTCAATTCCGCTTGTATCAAAAAACAAATCCGAAAGTTTCGCCCCGTCGCAGCCCGAGAGCAAAAGGCCTTTACTTCCGGCAACTGCTTTGCTCTTGATTGTTGCTTTGCTGACGGTCAGGTTTTTACAGCCTTTGTACGACTGTACATCGCCGCAGGCATCGTGCAGATTTATCTCTTCGATGTTTACATTGCTGCAGTTGTTCAGGCAAATGAGTAACGGACTGATTTGTGCAACCGAGCCTTCCAGGTATCCTTTCTGCACTTGTTCCCTGATGTTGTTCTCCAGGGCAGCTCCCTGACCTTCGATGACGCCTTTCCCGGTAATCCCAATGTTTTCCTGCCCGCTGGCGGTAATCAAAGCATTGCTCCCGTTCAATCCGAAATAGTCGTAAATAGAAGGGACGCCCACCAAAACGGCTCCTTCTTCCAGTTGGATGGTTACATTCGATTTCAGTTCGACGGTGCCGGTCAGGTAACGCCCCACGTAAAACACGAGTCGGCCGCCGCCATTTTCGCTGATATAATCAACTGCCTTTTGAATGGAACGGGTGTTCAGGCTTATCCCGTCGGATTTCACCCCAAACAACGAGGCTTTGTAATCTTTGGCGGAAAGGCCCAAAGAACAGAGTAAAATGAGAATGATGATGAATATTTTATACGTTTTCATGATTTACATTTTGTTTGTTGCTGAAACATTAATTTTGATGCTGCATTGATTCAATCGGCGATAATCTCATTGGACTTGTATTGAAACAACTGCCGTTTTCCAGCGTCTTCGGGTTCGTTGTATTTCATTCCCTTAAAAACGGCGCCATTCACATCGTCGATCACAATGGCTGGGCGATAATCTTTTTTCTCAGCCGTCAGGGTAACGTTTTCAAATTCGATTCCTTCGGCATGGCGGATGTAAAAACCCCAGGCCGGCAGTTCCTTGAACTGGGAAAACTCAGGATAAGCTGCTGGCATTTCAGGAATGCTGTCAAGTTCGGCAGGTTCCAGTCCCCGTTTGGCATACAGCGGGTTTCCGGCGCCGGGATATACAATTTCAATGTTTTTCAGCCTGACATTCTGAATTTTGTATTCGGGCAGGCCGATAATGCTGGCCGGCGAAATGTTTCGGGGCAGGTCTTCAATCGGTCCTTCGTAATTGTAGCCGGCGTCGGGTTTTCCAAACGGAACTTCAGCATACACATTCCGGATTTCGATGTTTTTCATGCTCGGTTTTTTGCCCTGGCTCCAGCGGTCGCCGATACGCAGGTAAATCACGTTTCCGGTGTTGATGGAACGGACTCCGTCAACCAAAATGTTTTCAATCAACCCACCATCGACTGCGGCAAAGGTGATGGCCGAGCGGAAGGTATCGAAAATGGTGAGGTTGGTCACTTTAAAGTTACGGAAACCACCACGCGAAACGGTTCCGAATTTCAGCCCGTTGGCGCTCGAGCGGCCCACGCAGTTGTCAACCACCACATTCTGACAAATGCTGTTGGCATCGTGCGATTTAAAACAAATCACGTCGTCGGCCGCATCGAAATAGGAATTTTTGATGACCACGCCGTCGCAGTCCACCACGTCGATGCCGTCGTTGTTCCAGTACGATTTGCTGTCGACATAGATGTTATCGACATAAAGGTTTTTGCACTGGTCGTAGGTTTGGTTCCAGCTGGCCGGGTCGCGCAGGGTAATGTCGGTGATGGTTACATTTTCGCATTCGCGGAAATAAATGTTCTGCGGGCGGTTGGTCTCGTTCGGGCGGTCGAGTTTCATCGGATCGGTATAAATTCCGCGGTGAATGTAATCGACCATGTTGTTGGCCGTGATAAATCCGCGCCCGTTGATGGTCCCTTTTCCGGTAATCCCGATATTTTTCTGGTTCACGGCAAAAATCATCGACATCCATTTAATTTTAGGGTCTTTCACATAGTCGAAGGGATTGGTCGAGCCCAGCATAGTTGCGCCGTACTCGAAGTGGAGGATTACGTCCGATTTCAGGTAGATACTGCCGGTAACATAATTTCCCGGGCCAAAAACCAGCCGGCCGCCGCCGTTTTCGCTCACAAAATCAATGGCCTTCTGAATGGTGCAGGTGTTGATGGTTATCCCGTCGGCCTTCGCGCCAAAGTCGGAAACGTTGTAATCCTTTGCCGACACGGCCAGCGTGAGAAGCAGCAGGAAAGCGGATATACAGATTTTTATTTTGTTCATTGGTCTTATCTTTAAGATTTTACAATTCATTATCACTTATTTTCCCTGAACAATTCCGGTTGACTGATAAACGTGAATCTTTTTCCCGCCACCGGGGACATTGTATTTCATTCCGGAGAAATCAGCGCCTTTTACATCGTCGAGCACAATGGCCGGACGGTACTCTTTTCCTTTGGCTGTGAGCGTGATATTTTCGAATTTGATGTTTTTGGCGTGGCGCACATAAAATCCCCAGGCCGGAAGTTCCTTAAATTGTGAGAATTCGGGATAGGCATCAGCCATTTCGGGGATTCCGTCCAAATCAGCCGGTTTAATGCCGCGAAAAGCGTAGTTCGGGTTGCTGTTTCCGGGATAAACAATTTCGATGTTGCGCAAGGTCACGTTGGTAATATCCTGTCCGGGCAGCCCGACAATACTGGCCGGCGAGGTATTCCGGGGCAGGTCTTCGATGGGGACTTCGTATTCGTAACCGGCGTCGGGTTTGGTTTCCGGAATTTCGGCGTACATATTCTGAATGGTAATGTTGCTCATGGTTCCGGCACGGCCTTTGTTCCAGCGGGCGCCAATACGCAGGTAAATGGCGTTTCCGGTGTTGTAGGCATACAGGCTGTCAACCAGTATATTATCAATCACTCCGCCGTCGGGAGTGGTGATGGTGATGGCCGAGCGGTAGGTGTCGTAAACCTTGTTGTTGATGATTTTGAAATTTTTGTAGCCGCCCGAAGTAACGGTGCCGAATTTAATCCCGCTGGCGCTCGACCGGGCCACACAATTCCTGACCTCAACATTTTCGCACATTTTGGAGGCATCGTGCGATTTAAAACAAATGGCATCGTCGGAGGCATCGATAAACGAATTGGTCAGCAATACATTTTTGCAGTCTACAATATCCAGCCCGTCGTTGTTCCAGAATGCTTTGCTGTCGACGGTAATATTGTTGATTTTCAGGTTTTCGCACTGATCGTACACCTGAACCCAGTCGGCTGTGTTTTTAATCACAATGCCGTCGATTTCCACGTTCGTGCATTCGCGGAAATAAATTCCCCGCGGGCGGCGGCTTGCCGGACGGTCGTGTTTCAACGGATCTTCAATAATTCCTTTATGGACCTGGTCGATTAAATGATAAGCCACCTCGCGGCCCTGGCCGTCGATCACTCCTTTTCCGGTAATAGAAATGTTATCGGCGTTTTTTGCAAAAACCAGCGAACTGTAAGGGGTATTGATGTTGTAATCGTAAATATTTGTTGAACCAACCAAAATAGCGCCTTCGTTCAGCACGATGTGTACGTTCGATTTCAGTTCAATGGTGCCGGTCAGGTAACGTCCGACATAAAAGACCAGCTTTCCGCCGCCATTCGCATGGATCTGATCGATGGCTTTCTGGATGGCTGTTGTATTTAACGTCGTCCCGTTCGACTTGATTCCGAACACCGAGGCATTGTAGTCGACAGCCAAAAGTTGCTGCGACATTAACAAAACCAGGAATAATAAAATGATTCTAAACTTATTCATACTACTGTTTTAATTTGATTTGTTATTACGAATAAAGTGTCACCGGCCCGACGAGTCCCATCGGCTGTATTTCCTGCGGGCCGTTCTTCCGGTTGATAAACCGCTCCACCACTTTGTTGTCGGTGAGGTTTCTCATGTAGTTCCCCATAATGGTGGTAACGTGGATTTCAATTTCATTGGAACCGGGTTTCAACTGTTCAGCAATCCGGTAGATGCGGTTTCCGTACCATTTCACGCCGCACGATTTCCCGTTAACGAACAGTTCGGCCACTCCCCATACTTTACCCAGGTTCAGATAAACCGGTTTAACCGGCCCGACTTCCACGGTTTGTTTATAAATAACAGTACCGGTAAAATCGACAAATTCGGTATCTTTCAGGTCTTTCAGTTCATCCATCCGGGTGGTTTTCACCCATCCTTCGCGGCTGTGGCGTAATTCCACATCCCAGCCATTGCTGAGCGTTAAGTTCTCAGTACCGGCAGCCGGAACCGGCGACCACTCCTGACCGTTTTTCTCGTTGCTGAAAACCACGATGCACGATTGGGCGGGCCCCAATGTCAGGCTGAAAACGCCATCTTTCAGGTTAATGCGGTAACGCTGCCCGCTTTCCGCATCCCAAATCCAAGGATAACGTCCTTTGGTGATTTCTTTCGAAAAGGTGATGTTCGTTTGGTGTCCGTTGTGCATGTGGGCATTGGCAAACAGGAAAATTTCGCTTTTATCGTCCGACTGATACCGGTTTTGCATAAAATAGCGGTCTGGTTTTTCAATTTCCAGATAGTGCGGAATTTTATACTGAACCATGATATCACGGTACCATTCCAGAAAACGGTTGTCTTCCGGTTTTTTAATCAGGACAAAGCGGTCGGGGAACGCCTTGAGTTTATCGATCCACGCGGTTACCTTTTGGTCATTTCCCTTTAAGCCGGTTAAACCCAGTGATTTTTCGGGGTACTTTTCAATACAGAAAATCCGGCCTCCGGTAGCGACAAAGTCATACAATTTTTGCAGCGTTTCGGGATAAAGGCTGGTTACTTCGGCCAGGAAAAGCGTCCCGTACTTTTTGGGGCCGTAACACAGTTTTCCGTTTTTCACCTGCGATTCGTTGATGATGATCTCGGTGGTATAATCGGCAGCGCCCCCGTTTTTATTGATCGATTCCCAAATGATTGAGGTATAGGGAATATTCAGTTTTTCGGGGAACGGGTCGGTTTGCACGCCCATTTCGCCCCACATATCGTAATTTGCCGGCAGAATGGCCATGTCGGTGTACATGTCGGTATGTTGCAGCAGCGACGAAATCCGGGCTTTGTAATCGTTTAGGTATTTGAAATAGGGCCACCAGTTGTTTTTTTCGTTGTAGTACGAGCCATACTGCACCCAGCCGGGGAACGGCGCATCGGGCGGCGAGTAGTTAAACCCGTGCCACACGCTGTGGGTAATGCCCGACATCAGGCTTTGGTCGGAACCGATTTTCAGCAGTTCGAGGGTGGTGTTGAACACCAGGTAGGTATTGGTCATTTCTTCGCAGCTGACGATACGTTTTCCGGTGAGGTGGGCTGCCGATGACACGTATTTGTTGATCATGGTGTAACCGCGTCCGCGGCGGTAATCTTCGTCCGACATTTCTTCGCCGAGCCGGTGCCGCAGCCAGTTGGTTGTCCACGATTCGCCTTCGGGAATGTCGTAGCCCAGACTGGTTTCCAGCGGGAAAAATCCACGCCCGTAGGCCTGAGCCCGCGATTTAACTTGCTGATCATTACACCACTGCAGGTATGTTTCCGTAAAACGCTCTTTCAGCAGTTCAGCCTTGGTCAGTTCAAAATCGAATCTGACCCGTTTAAGAATTTCTGCCAGCTCCGGAGATTTTACAGCGCCATACTTATCGTCGATAACGCCGCCCAGACGGCCTACCTTAAAAAGAAGGAAAGGCAGGTAGGGCATCAAATCGTACCCTCGGCGTTTCTGAAATTCTTCCGGCAAATCATCGGTCCAGTTACAGCCTTCCAGTTCCATCGAATCGGTAAAGAACGCACGCAGATGATTCGACAATGGCCCGGTTTTTTTCTGAATGGTATCCGACATGTGATCGAGATATTTTCTGACTGCCGCTTTGTCCATGTGATTGAGGATTGGGCCGGCGGCGCCGGGGGCGCCGTTGATCACACTGGCGAATGAATCTATTTTTACCAGGGCATACAACACCTGTTTTCCCTCGGGCACTTTTATCCGGATAATTTCATCGGTTCGCCGATCGGAGAAGTCGATTACCTGCTCCAGGCTGCTCATTGGGTCGGGCACCAGTTTGAGAGAAAGAATTTCGAAAGTACGTCCCGGAAAAGGATGCGTTACCCCCGGATTTACAGCATGAGAAATATGATATTGCGAAACTTCATATTCAGTTGGGCCTTCAATCGTTTCGGCATTGATAATCACCACCTGGGCTCTTTCATCCCGTTTTAGTGTTTCGGCGCCAAAAGGCCATCCCGAACCGACAATCAAATCGCAGGTCATATCCAGTTTTTTGGCTTCGGCGAAGGTCACTTGCAACATGTCGATCCACTCGTCGCTCAGCCAGGTCAGTGATTTTTTACCCAAATCGTCTCCGGTTGAGGGAAACGAAATCGGGTTGATTTCAACGCCGCCAATACCGGCTTCTTTCAGCAAATTTAACTCACGAACCAGCTCGTCGGCTTCCACCTTGTCGCCGTTCCACCACCACCTGACAAAGGGACGGTAAACCGGATCCGGGTTTTTAAATACATTGAACAGGTCTGCATTTTTTTTGCTGTCTGCGGGATTTAATAACGGATTTCCCAATGCGGGAATGGTATGTAAAGCAATAAGTCCTGCAGAGAGTGCTGAGCTTTGTTGTATAAAAGTTCTTCGTTTCATATTTGTTTGATTTATATCGTTTTGTTGGTTGTCTGGTTTCCTTTTCGTTGCGCGCCAGGATTAAAAATATCCGTGGGTCCCGACGTCTCCGTATTTTAGTCCCACTTCCAGGCGTTTAACCCGAAATGAACCGGCTTCAGCCTGAAACCGGATGGTGTTGTATCCTTGTTTTATCATGGATACAGGAACCCGAAAAGCAAAATGAGCTTCTGTTCCCGATAATCCTCTGTCCCGGTCGTAAAGCGCCACATCGTCGGGTTTTTCAAGCGTCAGTTTCTGCTCGTTGAAATACAGCCCGAACAAGGCCTCACGGTTTAAACGGAAAAACAATATTCCCTCGAGGGGGACTGTTTTCTTAGGATTATCGCCAATAAAAATTTCAGCTATGGCCGTTTGTTTTTCATCAACGGTTAAAGGCAACGGCGAAACCGGATTGATGCCATACTGGCCGGAACTGTCGCACAAACAGTAAATTTTGTTGCGGTATTTCAGCGTTTCAAGCGAGCCCAGCTCCTGTAATAAACGGGGCATCATCACGCGGCATACGTAACCGCCGTCTTCGAGCTTTAGTTGTTGGTGATGTTTGGACAGGTATTCCGAATAATATTGATTGAAAAGATAGATTCCGTCGGCTCCCTGCGAAAGGATGTGCGAGGCCATTCCCCGGAGCATGCCGTGCGAAAAAGGTTCGCGGGGACGGTAGCCTCCGTCGTCGATGGATGCATAAACCGGGATGTGGGGCGCATTCAAATCTTCGATAAATTTGGCCACTGGAAGCGACGGGTCGCCCAGCCAATGAACGCCAATACTTACAAAATCGATGAGTCCCAGCTTAATCCATTCCTGTACATCCAGACCTTTATCCAGGCAGGCATCTATTGTTGGAGGAACACGGACCGATAGCAGGATTTTCTTTCCGCGCCGGGCAGATACTTCATCTACTTTCGCGCGGATCTCTTTGACCAGTTGGGTCATGAGCGGGGCATTTTGGCGGCCTTCGCCCATTTTGAAATAAACAATGAAGCGCATGAAGTCCAGATCGAATCCATCGATCATCTCATATTTTTCGAGTTGTTCCGAGATGATGGCCAGTTTATGGTGGCGAACCTCCTTGTGCGCAAAATCGAGCGCCCGCGAAGCGTTCCATCCCGGAGTTTGGTCGTTCAGCCAGAATTCGGGATGGCTGTACCAAAAATCGGTATATACAATGGGGCAGTGTGTGGTAGTATCGTTAAAATGAAGGTCGTTCATGCGGTAGGTAATAAAGGCTTCCAAACCGTTTTCTTTGGCCCGGTTCAGTGAAGCTGCAACCAGGTCGGTTCCTTCTTTTTCGAGGTTCAGGAAGTTTTGATAAAAGCGGTGAATGTGTTTATAGGTGGCGGTATCGCAGCCGCAATCAAGTGTTCCGCCCAGGTCGTCGCCAAAAACACGGCCGTATTTGGAACGGTAATACAAAAAATCGCTTCCGCTGCACATCATAAAAGTGGTTACCTGCGAACCGGAAACCTTATCGACATAAGCGTTGATGTCGGCCACACTCAGAGGCCGTTTGTGAAACCAGTAATTTCCGAGGGCATCAGTACCGTCGTTGTTGTGAATCAACCGGTGTTTTAATTCTGTTTTTTCCGAGCAGGAGCTAATGCCCGACAAAATAAATATCAGGATACAAATTAGCTTAATGCTTGATTGTGAGTTTATTTGGTTTGGTTTCATTGGCATAATTATGGCAAAAACGGTTACTGACACAGGGCCTTATGTATTAAGCCGGCGTTGACCGACTCAACAAAAAACATTGTGAAAAGGGAAAAAAAGGGCGGGGCATAGGCTCCGCCCTTTATAATGAAATTGATAACAGCATTCTCTTAGTTCTGTACGCAAAGAGGATTATACAACATTTCTTCTTCGGGAATCTGAAGTGTCATTTTTGAAACGCTGTAAGTACCTTTATCAATGTGGTTGGCAGAGTTTGTCCGGTCAACCGGGATCCCCCAACGTTTGTTGTTGAAGAATTCGCGGCCACCTTCTCCCCACAATTCAATGCGGGTTTGCAACTGCACCATTTGTAAGGCGGTCATTCCGGTCATACTTGAATAAGTATCGCAGGTTAAGGGTGTTTCACCTGTTTTGGTGCGGGCGGCCAGGAGGATATTCAGGGTTGTTTTGGCATTGGCTTCCGTAGCCGGTTGCTGGGCCTGGGCTTCTGCTTTCATCAGTAATACTTCAGACGAACGCATGTAGTAACAGGTAACTGTTCCCACATTTTTCTTATCATCGGTACCAATACCGTGGGTAGCAGCGAATTTCAGGTTGGTATAAGCCGGAATAAACCGGACAGTGGCATTGGTCGGATAGGCATAATCGCCAAAGTCGGTTGCCATAAAACAATTTTTACGATAATCCCGGCTATCAATTTTTTCATACAGCCGGTTGTCGATCCGGGCATAACCTTCGCTCAAACCTCCGTAGCCTTCGCCAAACGGGTTCATCCAACTGTTGTGTGCTGTTAATGCCTGACCGACCGGCCATCCCAGGATCACTTCGGGGTTGACATTATTGTACAGGAATCCATTGGTTTCGGGGCGAATTTCCGGGTTGGCGGCCGTGCCCACATTGTTGACGCCGCCATAAACGCTTTGTCCCATCAGCGTGGGGTATTTGCTTAAAATAGCGTCACAACTCGAAATGGTGGTTGTCCAGTCGCCGGTTATCAACGACACGCGTGCCAGGATAAAATGAGCAACAGACAAATCGATATCAGTCAAATTAGAGGTATATCCAACGCCGGCTTCCTGAAATAATCTGATGGCAGTTTTCAGGTCGTTTTTAATGAATTCGTAAGTGTCGGCTGATGAAGAACGCGGTTTATTATCTTGCTGCGGCGAATAGTAATCATACTGCATCAGACCCAGTTTCTGTTGTCCACCCTGCAAAAAGGCATCCTGATAATTCTCCATCAAATAGCTGTAGGCATGAGCACGCACAACTAATCCTCTTGCTTTGAATTGTTTCAGTTTCGGAATATCTCCCACCGTGGCGTCATCGAGGTAAAACAGCATTTTATTGGCAGTTGTGATAATCGACCAGTAGTGGTGCCAGTACACGGCATTTTTATCGACAGCCGTAGAGGTGAAATCACGAAGATAATATTCGTCGGAACCAAAAATGGCGAGGTTTTTTCCACCAAAAACGATATCGTTTCCTTCGAGGTTACGCATGGCATCCAATCCCTGGCACGAACGGTAACGTCCGTCGGCTGTTCCGGCGCCGCTGATTCCGCTGGCATTGAACTGTAGGGGCATTGCATTGGCCATCCCCGACATAATCAGGTTGATCTTTATAGTATCTCCCGATGCCAGTATTTCTTTGATTTGTTCTGTCGTAATGGCATTTGGAGGTGTAATATCCAACTCATCGGCACACGAAAAGAAAAGCATGCCTGCCAGTAATACGATTCCTATTATATAGTTTTTCATATGAATTGTTTTTTAATGGTTGTTATAAATCGAAGTTTACACCGAATGAAATGGTACGCATAGACGGGAAGGCATAAGCGCCTACATCCAGACCACCAACCAGCGACATACGCGGATCAATACCCGAATGTGAGGTAATCATAAACAGGTTGTCAGCTGATACATACAGGCGTAAAGCGCTGATGTTGTATTTTTCCAGCAAGTTACCGGGAAGGGTGTAACCCAGCGTTACGTTTTTGAAGTTCAGATAGGAAGCGTTAAACAAAGCCATATCGGTATACAGCCAGCTACCAAAGGTGGATCCGTCGCCGTAAGTATTTCCGTACATGACCATCGGGAATTTTGCATTGGTGTTTTCCGGCGTCCAGGTATTTCCAATTAGTTCGGCCGACAAACTTCCACCGACGTTGTCGCTGCGGTACATGCCG
This sequence comes from Gaoshiqia sp. US2, assembly GCF_059705485.1. Lineage (NCBI taxonomy): Bacteria > Pseudomonadati > Bacteroidota > Bacteroidia > Marinilabiliales > Prolixibacteraceae > Gaoshiqia > Gaoshiqia sp. US2. The sequence continues at coordinate 1,866,672 of NZ_AP048550.1, forward strand.
TTTCCATATTCGTTGCTGTAAAATTTACCGCCCAGCTGGAAGGCAAACATTCCGGTAAAATCGAAGTTTTTATACCGGAGCGTGGTGCTGAAACCACCCAGTAAATCAGGTATTGCGCTGCCCAGTTCGTAACGCGATGCGATGGAATAGTTGGTTGTTTTTGCATCACCACCAACTGCGATGTCGTTGTATAAACCGTTGGTGTGGTCAGCTTCGGTAACTTTGTGATAAAAAAGCGGAAGCCCGGTATTCTGATCGACTCCGGCATATTTGAATAAATACAGGTTGTAATAATCTTTCCCCACACCACGCAGATAAGTCACATTGGAAGATGTACCCGAACCGGCGATTGCCCATGCATCAGCATTGGCTGTCCAGTTTCCATCCAGCGCTTCCGAACCTACCCCCGGGGGAACTTCTTTCAGCGTTGTTTTGAAATGCGATGCGTTTACAGAAATTGACCAAAAGAGGTCCTTTTTCTTTATAATGTCAACACCCAGTTCCAACTCATATCCCCGGTTTTGGATTTTAGCCGAGTTTTTATCCAGGCTCGACTGTCCCAGAGAGTAAGCAATCGGCTGAGGCCAAACGGCATTTTTGGTTAGTTTGTTGTAATAATCGAATGTTGCGTGAACGCGATTGAATAAACTGAAGTCGATACCGGCGTCAAGCGTCCAGGTGTTTTCCCAGCTCAGTGCATCGTTGGGGAAACCACCCTGAGTAAGTGTATATGAAGCCGGAATGCCGTTACCACCGGTGGTCGAAGTATAGGTTGCCCCATAGCCCCAGGTTTGATATCCGGAATAGTTTGGAATACCGTTTTGGTTCGCGATGACCCCATAGCTGGTGCGGACTTTCAGGTTATCGAGCCAGTTTTTCGTGTTCTCCATGAATGGTTCGGCAGTGACACGCCATCCACCGCCGACTGACCAGAAGGTCCCCCAGCGGTTTTCTTTGTATTTGAATTTGGATGAACCATCGCGGCGCAGCGAAGCTTCGGCGTAATATTTACTGTCGTAGTTGTAGTTGACACGGCCAAGGTAACTTTCCAAGGCGTTCTTCTGTTCGTTCCCACCAGGCGACGAGAAGGTACCCCCGGTATAACGCCCGACAAAGTTGGCAAAGGTGGCAAATCCCGGAATCAATTCGTAAGCCGAGTTATAGTACAAAGTTTCGAAATGATATTTATTGAATTCGTGGCCAGCCAAAGCATCTACATGATGTTTGTCAAAATCATGGCTGTAATTCAGCAATTGCTGGGTATTGAGAATGGTTACGTTTTGATATACTTTACCAAAAGCGCCCACGCCGGCAGCCTGTCCGGTTTCACTCTGCCAGTAACGGGTACGGGTTTCGTGGTATTTTTCCAATCCCAGGTTGGTGGTGAATGTTAAGTCTTTCAACAACTTCACTTCAGCATACGAACGGGTGACGATATCGCTCGATTTTCTTATATCCATATCGGTATCCAACATGGTCAGAATATTCGTAGAAGACAGAGACGTTGCGGTTAAACCAAGCGGTGAATAAGTATCACCTGCTTTTACATGTACTTTACGTTCGCCGTTTTCGTAGATGTAATTTCCGTTTGCATCGTGGGCATACAGCTGGGTCAGTTGGTTCTGTCCGTTGATAAAACGGAAGGGGTTGGCTACAGCCGAGCCTGGGTTACGTCCGTAACGGGTGGCGGGCGATTGGGTTTCGCGCCACGAATAAGCGACGTTACTGCCAACTTTCAGCCAGTCGTACAATTGCGCGTTAATATTTGAACGCCCGTTGTAACGGCCAAATTTCGACCCGCGGATATACGATGGATCTTCGAGATAACCTAACGAAAGGAAGTAATCCACCTTGTCGTTGCCACCGGTTGCTGAAATATTGTATTCCTGACGAAACTTGTTTTCCAATAAATATTTGTCGTAGTTATCGTCGAAGAGCAGTACGGCATTTGGGTTTAATTTGCCGTCGGTATTGACCAGGTAGGCGCCGCTCATGGTTGAACTGGCAGTGGCACCCGTGCCTGATGGCGTGTAAACGGCTCCCGGAACATTATATAACATCCAGTTGCCCAGAGCATTTCTGGTGAAGGCGGTGGTTGATCCCGTGTAATCAAACAAATGCTGACTGGCAAATTGAGCGGCGGCTTCGTGTGACATATTGGGATTTTGTACATTGGTGGTGTAATTTTTTGAAATCCCCGAACCGTCAACGCCAAAACGAACCGAGTTGTAGATGGCTAACCAGGCATGCTCATAAATGTCTTTCGGGTCCGACATCTTATCATACTGATAGGGACCTACCTGGTTGACGCCCCAACGACCTTCAAAGGAAATTTTTGTTTTACCGGTTGAGCCTTTTTTGGTGGTAATCAACACAACACCGTTGGCGCCGCGCGAACCGTACAGGGCGGTTGAAGCAGCATCTTTTAATACGGTAACGCTTTCGATATCTTTGGGATTGATGGTGGATAAGGGGTTGTCGTGCAGGGCAGGTACACCGTCGATGACTACCAATGCATTTGAATTGTTTTGGCTGGCCGTGCCGATACCACGCAAACGGATACCCATATCCAAACCGGGCTGACCGTCAACAGCAGCCACCTGCAAACCGGCTACCGCACCTTCGAGCGCACGGGTAACTGTTGAGTTTGCCTGCCTGCTGATTGTGGTGGCGTCTACAGTACTAATAGAACCTGTTAAATCCTTACGCTTCATGGTTCCGTAAGCGACAGTCACAACCTCTTCAATGCCTACCGTTTCTTCCTCCATTTTTGCATTTATCGAGGCTCTTCCTTCTACGGCTACTTCGATGCTTCTCATTCCCACAAACGAAAAAACAAGCGTAGGATTTCCGGCGGGAACCGACAGCGTATAATTACCGTCAAAATCGGTTACCGTACCTATCGTCGTTCCTTTTACCAATACGGTTACCCCGGGTAAAGGCTGGCCGGAAGAGTCGGTTACTTTTCCGGTTATGCCTCGTTGTTGCCCGGAAAACGAACTAACCGTTTGACCGTTTGACGACAGCACAATCTGGCGGCCTTCAATCGTGTAATTCACGTCTGTTCCGGCAAAAACGACATCCAGAATATCCGGGATCCGTGCTTTATCCATATCAATGCTTACTTTCCGGTCGGCATCGATCACCTTGCTGCTGTAGAGAAAGTAAAAATCTGTCTGGTTTTCGATCGTGAGCAAAACGTTCTTCACCGAACTGTTATTCAATCTCAGGGAAACAGTCGCTGTTTGCGAGTAAGTGACTCCGGCAAACGATTGGAGTATGGCCAGCAAAAAGATCACACAAGTTAGTTTCATGTGCATGAATGTTTTTTTCATTTCCGATGACAGGCGCCAGGAAATGATGGGATTCAACTTTTTTTTCATAAATTTACGCGGTTTACATTATTAAACTATTGAATTGACCGGCAGAGAATGGACCAGATTCCTGCCGGTTATTTTGTTATAAAATAGACCTTATTGATGTTATCCGGAGAAGGACAGGGCGATCGTCCGTGATATGGTTTTTTAATCGTGTTCATCTCTTTTTTAGATAAAAGGTTTTTATCAGTTCATGTCCGTTTTGCCTGGTTTTCACCGAATAGTCAACCGGAAGAGCAAATGAGATCAGTCTCAGTGTTTGCTCGGGTTTTTCCTGATCAATGGTTGCCGTTAAGAGGTAATTTTCCAGTTCCGGATCCTGCACAATAATTTCGATATTATACCAGCGGCTGATTTTCCTCAAAGCAATATGCAATGACTCGTCCTCTAAAATCAGCTTGCCATTAATCCAGGCCGTTGATGAAGAGGAATTTACATTCATCTGATCTACTTTGCCGGTTTGCCTGTCGTACTGAATTTGTGTGCCCGGTTCGAGTTGGAAGGTTTGCTGATCTTTCAGCAGGCGTATTTTTCCTTCAAGCAAAGTGGCTTCGAAATATTCATCGGCCGAATAAGCATTGAGGTTAAACCGGGTTCCGGTAACGATGGTTTTCATCATGGGATTATCTACAATGAAAGGGCTTTTGGGATTTGCCGCTACTTCGAAATAAGCTTCGCCGTCAACAAATACACGCCTTTCCTTTTGGTCAAATTTACCCGGATATCTAAAGGTTGTTCCATCGTGTAACCACACCACCGTGCCGTCCTCCAACGTAATTTTGGTACGGGTGCCCGCTTTGGTATGCAATTCATGTTCAAGAATGGCCGATCCGGTATTCCGGGACAGATCGTTGTTTTTGAGATATAAAAAAAAGGAGAGAACAATCAGCGGGACCATTAAAACAGCAGCAATCCGTGAAAACGACAGATAAATCTCTCTCCATCGAACCGGTCGGAGCCGTTTCGTTTCGCGCGCATTGATTTGTTGACGGACCTGTTGCAGCAGAAATTCGAAATCAGGCTTTTCGCCTGTCAGTTTAATCGTGGCATGTGTCCAGATATATCCCAGAATTTTTCGGATTTCAGGTTCGTTCGCGTGATCTTTCATCCATTTCAGAATCTGTTCCGACTCTTCAGCCGGGGTTTCTCCTTTCACATACTTGATGATGTCGGGATGTTCCATGTATGAGTTGTTATTTTAATCTAATACGAAAGCCATCCCCCTCAACCCTTAGCGCTGAAGAAAATATTTTTCAAAAAAATAAATTCGGGAAAGCCAAAGTGCTTGTTACGACTTTCTTTTGTCGGTATGCGACTGGGAAATAAAAAAGATGGAGAAGTAAAGGTATCCGGGGAAGGAGCTGGTTCCCAGTTTCTCCCGGAGAGTTTTCAGAGCCGAAGTGATGTGGGCTTCTACCGTTTTTACCGCGATGTTCAGTTCCCGGGCAATCTCTTTATTCGAAAGCCCTTGCTCCCTGCTGAGTTTGAAGATTTGTCGCCGTTTTTCCGGGAAATGATCGATGATCTGATTGGTCAGGTGTTCAAGATTTTTAAACTCGATGCTAACCTCCGTTTCTTCGCTCGAAAAATTTATCGATGTCAGAAAGTTTTCAATTTTTCGTTTCTCCGACTTTTCTTTGCGTAACCAGGAGATAATTTCATGGTAGGCCACCGAAAACAAAAATGATTTAAACGAAAAATGCTCTTCGATCAGACGCCGCCGTTCCCAAACCTTCAAAAAAACAATTTGCGTGATTTCTTCCGCTGCAAATTTTTGTTTGGTGATTCCCAGCGTGAATGCATAGATCCGCTCGGTATATTTTCGGAACAAGATATCAAACACCTCGTAATCGCCGTTTTTTAAGGCCCTCACATAGATCTTGTCTTCTTCCATAAACGGAGTAAAAGTTAATCGATTTCAGCAAATGTAGAAATTTTCTTGTTCCTTAGGTGTCGTTCATTCCTGTTTCACGCAAAATCGGATAACATGTAAACTAATTGCTAAAAATCTCCTGTTTTTCTGAACCAGTTTTTTAAATAATGAACATAAGTTTCTAATTAGTTTGTTTCAAACAAGAAGCAGTACGAGGTCGGCGTAACACGATCTGAACCGGCAGGTAACTTCAACCGACAAAAAAAGCCGCTTCCCTTTCGGGGAGCGGCTTTCACTTATCTGGTATTTTCAGAATTACTTCTTGTATACTTTTTTATATCCGTAGATTGCTGATTCGCCCAATTGCTCTTCGATACGAAGTAATTGGTTGTATTTAGCCATCCTGTCGGAGCGGCTCAACGAACCGGTTTTGATTTGACCGGAGTTGGTAGCAACGGCGATATCGGCAATCGTTGAATCTTCGGTTTCGCCCGAACGGTGAGAGGTTACTGAAGTATACCCTGCACGGTGGGCCATTTCAATGGCGTCTAATGTTTCGGTTAAGGTACCAATTTGGTTTACTTTGATCAGGATTGAATTGGCAGCGCCCAGTTCGATTCCTTTTTTCAGGTATTCGACATTGGTTACGAACAAATCGTCGCCAACCAACTGGCATTTGTGACCGATAGCGGCATTCAGTTTCACCCAGCCATCCCAGTCGCCTTCGTGGCAACCATCTTCGATGGAGTCAATCGGGAATTTTTCAACCAGTCCGGCCAGGAAAGCGACTTGTTCTTCGCGGGTACGTTTTGCCCCGTTAGCGCCTTCAAACTTGCTGTAGTCGTAGATTCCGTCTTCGTAAAATTCTGAAGCAGCGCAATCCAAAGCGATCGAAACATCGCCGCCGTCTTCTTTACGGCCAGGTTTGTAGCCGGCATTTTTGATGGCTTCGATGATGCTGTTTAACGCGTCTTCGGTGCCATCCAATGCAGGAGCAAAACCACCTTCGTCGCCAACCGCAGTGCTCAAGCCACGTTTGTGCAATACTTTTTTCAGGCTATGAAATACTTCAGCGCCCATGCGTAAACCTTCGCGGAATGAAGGTGCGCCAATTGGGCGAATCATGAATTCCTGGAAAGCGATCGGAGCATCTGAGTGAGAACCGCCATTGATGATATTCATCATCGGAACAGGCAGTGTTTTGGCGTTTGCCCCGCCGATATAACGGTATAAAGGTAAACCAAGAGCATTGGCAGCAGCTTTGGCGGCAGCCAGTGAAACGCCCAACATGGCGTTGGCGCCTAATTTTGATTTGGTTTTGGTTCCGTCAAGTTCCAATAATTTTTTATCAAGAGCAACCTGTTCAGAGGCGTCCATGCCAATAATTTCTTTGGCAATCACCGTATTTACGTTTTCAACAGCTTTCAAAACACCTTTTCCCAGGTAACGGCCTTTGTCGCCGTCACGCAGTTCCAGCGCTTCGTTTTCGCCGGTTGAAGCGCCTGAAGGCACAGCAGCCAAACCAACAGCACCACACTCCAGTGTGATTTCAACTTCCACAGTGGGGTTACCACGTGAATCCAGAATTTCTCTACCAACAACGTTATGAATTAACATGATTTATGGTTTTGAATTAAACTTAATGTATTTCTTAACACTTTGATTTTTAAAAGCTTTCGGAAAAGCCGCAACAAAGATAATAAATCCGGTGTATAAACATCGGATTTTAAAAAGAGGCATAACCTAAATTTAACCCGAAATTTTTGTGTTGTACAAATGTCAAAAATACCGGGAAAAGAACAACAAGAACCGGATCTTCTCCGTTTGTTTTATACAGGACAAAATGACACCCCCAAGTCTGGTTGCTTTTAAACAGAACATATTTCCAACAAACTGATTGATTGTTAATGCCATGAATGCAGAAGAAAGAATACTGGAATATAAACTGAAAAAGCTCAGTGATTTTGCTTTAGGAGACCCGAAAAGCCTGGAAGTGATTTTAGTTTCCTTCCTGAAAACAGGAAAAGAAAATATGTCTCTTTTCCGTCAATATCTGGATGAGAAAAACGCGATTGCCGTTTCCGGATTATCCCACAAAATGCTTCCCTTGTTTCGCCAGCTGGAAGTGGTTCCGATTGTGGAAATACTGGATCGTCTGGCACACGAAGACCGGGAAAAACTGGATGACCGACAGTTTTTTGTTTTGGCCGAAACGGTGCAGAAATGGATAACCAGGCTGCTTCTTCACATCGAAAAACATGAGATGTAGCTTAAGCACGGTTGTCTGTACCTGCAGGGAATCTACTCAGCAGATTGTTCCCGGCAAAGAAGTGTCAAGTCAACGGTATTGGTCAGATCGGCCTTTGCACCCCGTTTTTAACCGGTACCTCCATTTGGTACTGTTTTAGTTTGTTATACAGGGTTTTACGGTCAATTTTTAATAAACGGGCCGCTTCGCTCTTGTTGTATCCACTGGTTTTTAGCGCCTTACGGATCAATTCCATTTCGTTCTCTCCATTGTACAAACCCATGTTGTTGTTTTTCCGTTGCATCTGCCAGATTTCAACCGGTATTTCATCCATGCCAATCCGTGATCCTACCGAAAGTAAGGTGGCGCGTTTTACCACATTTTTCATTTCCCTCAGGTTTCCGGGCCAGTCATAATTCAAAAAGGCAGTTTCCACTTCCGGGCTAAAACCTTCAACAGATTTATTCAGGTAAACATTGGCCTGAACTAAAAAATGCCGGGCAAAAAGCATAATATCTTCCCTGCGGTCGCGGACGGGAGGAACGTTAATTTGAAACTCATTCAGCCGGTGAAACAGATCTTTTCTGAACGTTCCGTTTTCCTGGCCCTCAGTCAGATCTTCGTTGGTGGCTGCTATAATACGCACATCAACATGCAGTTCACGGCTGCTACCCACCGGTTTGATCGTTCGTTCCTGCAATGCGCGTAAGAGTTGAATTTGGGTATTATAAGAAAGGTTTCCTACTTCATCCAAAAAAAGAGTACCCCCGTTGGCGGCTTCAAAATGGCCGGTTTTATCAGCAATAGCCCCGGTAAACGAACCTTTCAGATGGCCGAAAAACTCGCTGGCTACCAATTCGGAGGGAATGGCTCCGCAATCAACAGCAATAAACGGTTTTCCTGACCGGGCGCTCTGTTTGTGAATGGATCGGGCAATGTATTCTTTTCCTGTGCCGCTTTCGCCGGTAATCAGAACCGACATGGGCGTTGGCGCTACCAGGCGAATGTGGTGTTTCAATCGTTTCGACACCTTACTTACCCCATCTAAAAAATCATTTTTGTGAACCTGATTGTTCCCGCTTTCGGGATTCGCTTCCGGCTCCTTGGTAGTGGCCTCACGAATCATGCTTAAAACTTCTTCGGGCTGAAAAGGTTTCGGAATATAGTTAAACGCGCCGCGTTTGATTGATTGAATTGCCGAAGCGATATCGGCATACCCGGTCATCATAATGATCCGGGTTCCGGGCGAGTTTTGCTTTATCGGGCGGATCAGGTCGATGCCGCTGATGTCGGGCATGCGTAAATCGGTGAGTACAACATCGTAAAACCGTTCTTTCACCAGCTTAAGTACGTCGGTTAGCGTACAAACCGTATCAACCCGGTATTGGTGTTTCTCCAAAAGCGTCTTCAACATCAACCCAAAAGTTACATCATCATCTATCACCAGTATATTTTCCATCTGCATCTGACTGTTTAATCGAATCGTAAATAAAACGCCTGCCAATGGAGCTTAGTATGATGGACCCCTGTTACAAAATGTTAAAAACACTAAAAAAAACCTCTGTCATTTGTGGTTACCCACTCATGACAGAGGTCGTGTGACACCTAATCTCATTAAGTAATAAAACCCTTAAAATGAGACACAGTCTGGTTTGGTGCTATATGCTGGTGAAATTTGTTTTCAATTATTACATGGGAGCTTCGGATTGTTCTACTTTAATAATTTCACCTTTTTCAGTGTAAAACAGAGCATATTTCACATCGTCTTTGCTCACTACAATTTTGTAGGATCCGTCATCGCCTTTAAGCGCTTTTTCAACTTTAAACCCGGAATAGTCTTTCCCCAAGGCTTCACTTACAGCATCCGGAATATCTTCAACGGCAATTTCCTGGTATTGCACCTCTTGTTGCATGACGATGGTTAAATCGTTATCTGACTGATTGGCAATTGATGTTTGAGGAAATGCAAAACCAACCATCACTGCGACTGCTAATAAAATTAATCCATTTTTCATAACTACTTCTTTTAAGTGTATTTATTAATTCATTGTCATGACCTATTCTATATAAAAGCATGCCAAAGTCAGAGCCTATAAGCCGGGAAAGGGTGTAAATATCACGTGTTCAATTAATTAGAAAATATTTGATTCGTGAAATGCCGATTTATTTTACTTCTGAAAATTGTGGAATCCGCATCACAGTTGTGGAAAGAATCCACAGAAACAGACGGGCTGGCTGGCTTCGCGTGGACAGGATAAGGGGCTGAGATGGAGGTTTCAGGATTATTTTTTATTTTTCAGGTGAAAACAATACCTTAAACAACAATTTCTCTCGACATATAAATTTACCGACATGAAGACAATTAACCGGTTGCTCGGCTTGCTTTTTCTTTTTTGTTTCTCTAACGGAACCGCGCAGAATGCTGCCGGTGAACAAATCATCCTGAACCAATGGATCGGGGAAATTCCTTCGCACACCGGTATTGGTGTTTATTTAAAGGATGCTCAAACCGGGGATGTTCTTGCATCGAATAACGCGCAGTTGAGCCTGGTTCCGGCGTCAACGCTGAAACTGCTTACAACAGCTACCGCTTTGGAAGTTCTCGGTCCCTACTATACGTTCGAAACCAAACTGGCTTACTCGGGCGAAATCAGAAACGACAGTTTACTGGGTAATCTGATTATCAGGGGAGGGGGAGACCCCGCGCTTGGTTCAAGCTATTTCAAAAAGAATTACCTGGAACCTCATTTTCTTGATAAGTGGGTGGTCAGCCTGCAAAACCTGAACATTCGCCATATCGCCGGAGATATTATAACCGACGCGACTATCTATGAAGAACAAACGATCCCAAATACCTGGATCTGGGAAGATATGGGGAATTATTACGGCGCCGGCGCCTGCGGTCTTTCGGTGTATGACAATTTGTATGAAATACACCTTTCGTCACCGGCAGAAGAGGGAAAGCCAACCCGGATCACCGGCACCGTCCCGGTAATTCCCGGTTTGAAATTCGAAAACCAGGTACTTTCTTCCAACATTCAGAAAGACCTGGCCTACGTGTTTGGTAGTCCGATCGGCGAAAAACGGATATTGAAAGGAACGATCCCAAAGAACCGGGCCGATTTCGTTATTAAAGCATCGGTTCCCAATCCGCCTTATCTGTTGGGATCTCAATTAAAAGACAAGCTCGAAGCTAAAGGCATCGTTGTTGACGGCCAGGTGAGAGCCCAAAAGCACGATGAAGAAACGCTGTTTCCCACCTTCCTGGCAACAACCGTTTCGCCTCTCTTGATCGATCTCATCAGCTTAACCAACCACGAAAGCGTGAACCTTTTTGCCGAGCACCTTATGAAACACCTGGCCCTTTATCATACCGGGTTGGGTAGTACCGAAGCAGGAACAGCGTTTATGACCGACTTCTGGAAAGAAAAAGGATTGGATACAGCGGGTTTATTTCTGGCCGATGGCAGCGGCCTTTCCCGTTTCAATGCCATCAGCCCCAGGTTTATGGTCGACCTGCTTTATTACATGAAGCATAAAAGTCTTTACGGCGAACAGTTTTTTTCGACCCTGCCGGGTGCGCCCAACGGAACGCTCTGGTATTTTCGTGCGGAGAAATTCCCCGACAACAGCCTTCGCGCCAAAAGCGGCAGTATGACCCGCGTTCGCTGTTTTGCCGGATCGTTAAAAACCAAATCGGGGAGGGAAATTTTATTTTCAGTCTTTATGAATAATTTTTCAGGAAGCCAGGCTAATGCAACCCGTAAAATTGAAGATTTGCTGATAAAACTGTCGGCCAGGTAAGGCAGAAAACCTATTTTTTGATTTTTCGTGTCACCCCGCGTAAAGGGTGCACGAAAAATCATTCAATGAGGGTTTTTGCATATGCGTTAATTTCCTTTAATCAGGCGTCCCAAAGCAAAACGACCGCTCCCGTAAACCAGGATGGTGATAAAAATCAGCAGGTAAAGCAGCGCCATTTCTTTCCCGGCAAACGGATCATTTGCATGGACATAAAAAGCGGCCACGCTCATGGTTACAATCAGCGGGATGGAAGCCAGCCGGGTAACTACGCCCAGAATTAACAACACCGAACAAATCACTTCGGCAAAGATAGCCAGTATCAGCGATATGGTTGGCCCCAATCCAAATGGGTCGGCAAAAGCGATTTCGCTCCCGCCTAATAAGAGCTGAATTTTGGGAATCCCATGTGTCAGCATAAATGCGCCGCTCCCCACACGTAAAATCAACAGCCACAGATTTTCTGCAAACTCATTTGTTTTTGAACCTAACATTTTCTTTCCCATTGCAATAAATTTTAATTTTTTAACTATTCAAAATTACAGTTTCCGAAAATAGGAAAATACTTGCTGCCGGAAAACGGATTGCAAAATATTTAACAAATACATGATGTATTTCTTTCATCATTAGCTGGTAGCGCATCAGCGAATTAAGCAGGTTACTAAAAAATGAAAAATACTGAAAACCATCGATCTTTTTTTCGGTTTTAATGGATAATTACTTTTTTTAAGCAATGATCACGAAAAAGGGATTCTAAATGAGGAAGATTACCGAGGGAATTTTCAGGAACGTATTAAACTGGACCGAACGGGTGGGTAACGCTTTGCCGCATCCCGCGACACTTTTCGCATTGTTTGCTTTGACGGCCTTATTGCTGTCGGCAGTGGGATATTATCTGAGCTGGGAAGTTGTTCACCCGGGAACCGGGGAAATTGTAAAACCGGTGAACCTGTTGTCACACGACGGCATCCACCGGATCCTGCTCGATATGGTTGAAAACTATACCGGCTTTGCCCCCCTGGGCATTGTGCTGGTAGCTATGCTGGGGATCGGTATTGCCGAACAAAGCGGCTTAATTGATACCATTATTCGTTTACTCGTGCTGAACTCACCCAAACACCTGCTCACTTTCGTACTGGTTTTCTCCGGTATTTTATCTAACCTGGCATCCGACGTGGGTTACGTATTGCTGATTCCGCTGGCCGGAGTGATCTTTCTGGCTGTCGGGCGCCATCCGATTGCGGGAATGGCTGCTGCCTTTGCCGGAGTGTCCGGCGGTTTTAGCGCCAACCTGGTGATCGGGACGATCGACCCTTTACTGGCAGGACTCTCGGAAGAGGCCGCGGTGATTCTTGACCCGGCATATGAGGTTAATGCCACGGCCAATTACTATTTTATGGTGGCCTCTACTTTTATTATTGCCATAACAGGCACCTTTGTGACCGAAAAAATTGTTGAACCCCGATTAGGTGATTATAACGGAGATGTGAAACACGACGAGCATTCATTTACCAGCCTGTCAAAAATTGAAAAGAAAGGTTTATTGATGGCGCTTCTGGCTTTTGCCGGTATTTTTGTGATCACCCTGATCGGCATCATTCCCGAAAACGGGTACTTCAGGGGAACCGACGGGGGACTGTTATCTTCGCCCCTGGTTAAAGGCGTGGTGGCCATGCTTTTCATTAGCGCGGGAGCTATGGGACTGGCTTACGGTTTTACCACCGGTGTTTTTAAGAACGATACAGATGTGATGGACGGAATGGCCAAATCGATGAAAACATTGGCCACCTATTTGGTGCTGGTATTTTTTGCTGCCCAGTTTGTCGCTTATTTTAAATGGAGCAATTTGGGGATTATTCTGGCGGTAAAAGGGGCTAACCTGCTGATGGCTGCCAATATCGGGCTGATCCCGCTCATGATCCTGTTTATCATTCTTTCGGCCACCATTAACATGCTGATGGGAAGCGCATCAGCCAAGTGGGCGATTCTGGCGCCGATTTTTATTCCGATGTTTATGATTATGGGATACTCGCCCGAACTGTCGCAGGTGGTTTACCGGATTGGCGACAGTGTAACCAATGTGGTTTCGCCCATGATGAGTTTTTTTGCCCTGATTATTGCCTTTGTTCAAAAATATGATTCGAAAGCCGGCATCGGCACCATCATTGCCACCATGATTCCCTATTCGGTGATCTTTTTTATTGTCTGGACGACCCTGTTGATTGTTTGGATCCTGTTGGGTATTCCGCTGGGGTCAGGGGCAGGAATTCATTATACCTTGCCGGGATAAACAATCAGACAAACAGCTGTCAGAAACCGGCAAAATAAAAGCAAGGAACAAGACAAAGCAATCCGGTATTCCTAAACATTTTTCTTATTTTTGCGGGTATATTAAGGATCTTAAACTCATTTATGTTTGAAAAACTAATTCTACTGGAAGGTGTTGACCCACTTGAGTTTTACGGGGTAAACAATGCTAAAATCGATCTGATCAAAGCATTTTTTCCAAAATTGAAAATTATCAGCCGGGGCAATCAACTCATTGTGCAAGGCGACAAGAAAGAAAGTGTAGCTTTTGAACACAAATTGCAGTTTTTACTCGATCACTATCATCAATTCAATATATTACCTGAAGAAACCATCCGGCAAGTCATGAATAATGATCCGTTGGCTACTGATAGTCAGGTAAATCCGTCTGATGTGTTGTTGCACGGCAATACCGGAAAACCCATCAGGGCCCGGACGCCCAACCAGCGTATTTTGGTTGAAGAATGCCGGAAATCGGATCTGATTTTTGCCATTGGTCCGGCCGGAACAGGAAAAACATACACCGCCATTGCTCTGGCTGTCCGGGCCTTAAAGAACAGGGAAATTCGGCGGATCATCCTGAGTCGCCCCGCTGTTGAAGCCGGTGAACGCCTTGGTTTTTTGCCCGGCGATTTGAAGGAGAAGATCGACCCTTACCTGCAACCGCTGTACGATGCCCTGCTGGATATGATTCCGGCAAAAAAACTGGAAGAATTCATGAAAGACGGCATTATCCAGATTGCACCGCTGGCTTTTATGCGCGGACGTACCCTGAGCGATGCCTTCGTTATTTTAGACGAAGCGCAAAATACCACGCTTAACCAGCTGAAAATGTTCCTGACACGCATGGGAATGAATGCCAAATTTATCATCACCGGCGATGAAACACAGATCGACCTGCCATCGGTGAGCCAGTCGGGCTTAATTCAGGCAAAAAAAATTCTTCGCGACATAAAGGATATTTCCTTTGTTCAGTTTAACTCGAACGATATTGTCCGCCACCGGCTTGTCCGCGAGATTGTTGATGCATACGATAAACACCATCAAATGCAACTGGCAAAAAAAGAAGAGAAGAAACAAACAGATAAAAACAACGAAAATGATTAAAGCGTTAACCCGAACGGATTTTAATTTTCCGAATCAAAAACAGGTGTATCATGGCAAAGTGCGCGATGTATACAACATCAACGATGAATACCTGGTGATGGTCGTGAGCGACCGCATCTCGGCTTTCGATGTGATCCTGCCGGAAGGTATCCCTTACAAGGGACAGGTTTTAAACCAGATTGCATCTAAATTTCTGGATGCAACGGCTGATATCGTTCCAAACTGGAAACTTGCCACCCCCGATCCCAATGTAACCGTTGGTCTTCACTGCGATCCGTTTAAAGTGGAGATGGTTATCCGCGGTTACCTGACCGGCCATGCCTGGCGTGAATACCGCAGCGGGAAACGTAGCTTATGCGGCATAACGCTTCCTGAAAACATGGTTGAAAACCAGAAATTCCCGGAACCGATTATTACCCCAACTACAAAAGCTGCGGAAGGTCATGACGAAGATATTTCGCGAGAAGAAATCATCGCCCAGGATATCGTGAGTAAGGAAGATTATGAACTGATGGAAGATTATACCCGCAAACTTTTCCGGCGCGGAACCGAAATGGCGGCAGAAAAAGGTCTGATTTTGGTTGATACCAAATATGAATTCGGCAAAAAAGACGGTAAAATTTACCTGATCGATGAGATCCACACCCCGGATTCATCCCGCTATTTTTACGCCAACGGATATGAAGAGCGCCTGGCGAAAGGAGAGAGCCAGAAACAACTTTCGAAAGAATTTGTACGTCAGTGGCTGATCGAAAACGGGTTTCAGGGCAAAGAAGGACAAACCGTTCCGGCGATGGATGAAGCTTTTGTCAATTCAGTGTCGGAACGTTATATCGAACTTTATGAAAACATCACCGGCGATTCATTTGTGAAATCCGAAATCGATCAGATTCAGGAGCGGATTGTCAGGAACGTCACAAACTTTTTAAACTCGTTTTAAAAGGGATAATTTTTCTGTCTAGTTATTAACTTCCGGCAATTAACAGCCGGGAGTTAATAACTATTTCGCCATTTACATTCCGTTTTTACTTTTATGTACAGGAATAATTTTTATCTTGCTGTTGTTTAAGTCATAACTGACATGAAAGCACTCATTCTGTTTGCCATTCTTACGGTTACCAATTTTGTTTTTGCACAAACGGAGGAGGACGAATCGACCATCGTCCGGGTCGGGCAACAGGCGCCGGCATTTATTTTTGTTGACTCAGCAGGGAAGAGCCATGCCAGTAGCGAGTTGAACGGTAAAGTGGTCATGATCAATTTTTTTGCAACCTGGTGTGGTCCGTGCTTAAAGGAATTACCTCACATACAGAAAGAGATTTACGAAAAATACAAAAACCGCAATGACTTCCGTTTGCTGATTGTTGGACGGGAACACAAGCCGGAAGAATTACAAAAATTCAAACAGGCCAGAGGGTACGAATTTGAACTGCTGGCAGATCCGGAACGGGAAATTTATTCAAAGTTTGCCACCCAGTTTATTCCCCGGAATTTCCTGATAGATAAAAGCGGAAAAATCATATACAGTTCTGTTGGTTTCGATGATCATGAATTTGCCAGGCTTATTCAACTCTTAAATGAACAGCTTTAAAAAATGAAACGGACTCTTTTACATCTGCTTTGGGTGGCGCTGGTCTGCATAACCTCTGCCGGGCATAGAGTTTCAGCACAGGAGACTACCGACTCCACCGCCGGGATTAAAGAGAACATCAGTTCTTTAAATAAACTGGCAATAATCGAAGCCGACAAAGAAAACTATCCAACCAGTTTTCAGTTAAGCAATGCCGCGCTTGAGTTGTCACTCAAATACGGTTTACTCGAAGAAGCCATTACGGCTTACGAAAATCTGGGAAACTACTACCTGACACAACGAAATGTCGGTCAGGGGTTGAGAAACCTGCAGGAAGCCATTCGCCTGTCTGAGAAATTAGGCAAAAACGAAAAAACCTTACATCTGTATAAAAAAGTATCCGATTTATTCGGTCAGAATTTTGATTTTAAAAATTCACTGGAACACTACAAGCGCTACCAAACGATAAAAGACAGCTTAGCCTCATTAGAGAGTAACCGGCAACTGGCCATGCTGGAAGAAAAGTTTGAACAGGAAAAGGCAGAAAGTGAAAAGCATTTAATGGATGTGCGATCTGAACGGCAAAAAGCCACCAGTATCTTTCTGATTATTGCTGTTATCCTGTTAATATTGGTTGCCTTTGCACTGGTTGTTGCACTGAAAAAACACAAGCAGGTAAAACGCTACTTAGTCAAACTGAATGAGCAAAAAGACCGGATGTTTTCCTTAATCAGTCATGGTTTGCGTGGTCCCATCGGAAGTGTGAAGGGCATTTTCGATCTGATCGTGGAACAGGACCTGGAAGATCCCAAAGAACTGAAAAGTATTTTGCACGAATCGCGCGAAGTGGTCGACAGTTCTTTCAACCTGCTTGAAAACCTGCTCAACTGGTCGAAAAGTCAAACCGGAAATTTAAAAGTAAATCCGCAAAAAATAAGCATGGCCAGCTTAGTAAAAGAAAATCTGTCGTTGTTCACCAGTTCCATCAAACATAAAAATTTCACAATTGAAAATATGGTGGATGAAAATCATTTTGCCTGGGCCGATCAGGAAATGATGAATGTTGTGATCAGAAACATACTTTCGAATTCGGTAAAATTCACCCGGACTGAAGGGCGGATCAGCCTCGATACAAAAATTACAAAAGACAAGTTACTGTTGACTGTTGCCGACACCGGAGTTGGCATGACGCGGGAAATGATCGATGACATCATGGAAAACGATACAATTGGCATGGGAAAGGCTGATGCAAACTATGAAAAAGACCGGGGAATTGGCTTGAAAATATGCAAAGAGTTTCTGGAGAAGAATCAAGGTAAACTCACGATTGAAAGCTCGCCCAATAAAGGCAGCAGGTTTATCATTTATCTGCCGCTTAGCGCCTGATCAGTTGTTTGCTGTGTTGCATCAATGTAGAAATAAAATTCAGATCCTTCACCTGCAGTTGACCTTACTCCGATTTCGCCGCCTAAGCGGGCGACAATATTTTTCGAAATAGCCAGGCCTAATCCGGTTCCTCCGTAGTTTTTAAGAACATGGTTACTGGCCTGCACAAACCGGTCGAAAACCGAGCTCAACTCTTCTTCAGGGATGCCGATTCCATTGTCGTACACATGGAAACAGACCTGCTCTTCGCGCGCATAAACAACCAGTTTTACCACACCCGCCGAGGTAAATTTAATGGCATTCCCGATCAGGTTATCGAGGACTTGCCTTAAGCGAAACTCATCGGTGTAAACTGAAAAATCTGCAGGCAGGCTGCTTTCGATTTCGAAACGAAGCTGATCGAGTTCCTGATTGCCGGAAATATACTCGCGATAATACAACTGAATACTTTCGAGTAAATTTTCCAGTCTGAATTCTTTTTTGACAATATTTAGCTGGTCAGACTCAATCTTCGCAATATCAATAATATCATTGATCAGGTTCATCAAAAATTTGCCATTGACTGAGATCATTTTAACGAAGGTTTTCCGTTCGCTGTCCGACAGGCTTTCATCATCAATCAGTTCCGAAAAGCCCAGGATCGCATTCATCGGAGTCCGGATTTCGTGAGACATATTTGCCAGAAAGGCCGTTTTCAAACGGTCGGATTCCCGGGCCTTCTTCTGTTCTTTCACCAATTGGGCATGTACTTTTTCCCGTTCTTCAATCATCTCATTGGCTACAATACCCATTTCCCTGAATTCGTTGAAGTTAAGTTTGTCCACATCAATTTTCGCGTGATTTCCTTTTCCAAGCTTGAAGAAGCGGGCAAATCGAAGAAAGTCAGCTTCATAATTCCGGTTGAAACGGATCAGGATATAAACTTCGATGGAAAGAATAATGAAAAGCACGATAAAAATCTGAACCAGACTAATCCAGAGTCCCTGTTTCAGTTCAGCTTTTTGCGCTGCCAGTTCCGCGTCCACTTCATCGACATAAAAACCGGCGCCAATTAACCAGTTGCACTCGGGGTACAACTTAACGTAGGAGATTTTTGAAGATTTCGTTTCCTCGTCAATTTTATTCCACTCATATGAAAAATATCCTCCATTTTCGGCCGAGGCCGACACTTCAAGTTCTTTCATAAACACGTCAAGCCGCCCGGGATCAGTTCCGTCAAAAAAATTAAACGGGCCGTCATAAACCTTTCCATCCATAACCACAGGAGTTCCGTTCGTTTCATTGATAAAAACGTAACCTCCGTGCCGAAACCGTTCGGAACTGACTTTTTTCGCTATTTCCTGCTTGAAGTCTTCGTAGTAATCGTCCAGATAGCATTTGGACCCAAAGTACCAGTTAAACGGTTTAAATTCTTTCACAAAAGTGACCTTGTTATGTGGTAAGGAAGAGTGTTCGTGCTTGTGACCATCGTCGTACCAAATATATCCTTCCCCGTCATTTTTCAGCAATTCAATTTCGCGTTGAATGACCAGGTGCCCATTGATGTCTTTCAAGCCGGATAAATCTTTTCCTGCAAGCTCCGGCCGTCCCGAGTAGTAAACTCCTTGCCCGTCCATCCCGTTGATAAACACGCGGGCATAAGTTCCCGAACACTCCAGGGAGGAAACAGCTTCGACGATAATCTGTTTCAGCTCAGCAACAGGCAATCTGCTACTGAATTGCTGATGGAGCTTTTCGGCAACCTGGTGGGCATTACACACATTTTCTTCGAGTTCGCGGGCAATACGTTCATTGAACAATGTTTTTTGATTGGCGATATAATCTACTTCAATGGCAATCAAATCTTTAATAAAATCCTTTTGCTTTCGGATGTTATCTTCCCGTTGCTGCGTGCTGATCCGCTGAAAAAGTAGAAATTCCTGAATCGAAATAAGCGCAGCCACGCCTACCGTAATAATGATGGTTGAGAAAATAACGATACGACGAATGTAATTCGTCACATTTCGCGTGTCTGTCCCTCTTTTAAATGCGTTTCGGAGCGCTGCCATACCTATTTGCTAGCCGGTTAATTTCTGCTAAAATATACAAATAATGGAACGATTAGATTGGTTTTGCCTAAAAGAAGATTGAAAATGACATTCAGTCAGCGCTTAACCTGTTCGTCCAAATAAACGGTATCTGAACTTAGGGATGAAAAAATGACAAGGAAACCTGCCGTCTTCTGCCATTTTTCGAAAAAATCAGTTCAATAAAGCTGATTTGCTGTTAAAACATGTTAAACATTATAAACGATCTGCAAAATCGGAAACTCTGGCACTTTTTATGCGTTATCATACCGTAAAAAAAACATTGAAAAAACTGATAAATTTTGATGCTATGAAGAATTTTGGAAAAATAGGCTTAACCCTGGTTATTGCTTTATTCAGCGCATTTATCGCTCTTTGGGCCTACACCCATTATTTTGAAAAACCACAATTTGTAACGATAACCGAAAACCAGGCCATGCGATATGCCGGCTTGCCTTCTGCACCTCAGGGCGAAGCTCCTGATTTGACCTATGCTGCCGAAAGTTCGGTTCACGCCGTGGTACACGTTAAAGTATCATCCCGCGAAAATGTACAGATGTACAGCAACCCGTTTTTTGACTGGTTTTACGGCGATCGTTATCAGCGGCAACAACCCCAGATCAGGCAAGGAGCCGGTTCGGGCGTTATTATTTCGTCTGACGGCTATATTGTGACCAACAACCACGTGATTGATAATGCCGATGAAATACAGGTGGTATTGAATGATAAACGTGAATTTACCGCTAAATTGATTGGCGCTGACGAAACAACCGACATCGCCTTGTTGAAAATTGATGAAAAGAACCTGCCAACCTTGAAGTTTGGAAACTCCGATGCGTTGAAATTAGGTGAATGGGTTTTGGCAGTTGGCAATCCGTTCAATCTCACATCAACGGTTACTGCGGGAATTGTGAGTGCGAAGAGCCGCAATATCCGGATTAACCCGTCGGACATGAGTATCGAAGCTTTTATACAGACCGATGCCGCCGTAAACCCCGGCAACAGTGGTGGTGCATTGGTGAATATGAACAGCGAACTGGTTGGAATTAATACGGCTATTGCCTCCCGCACAGGTTCTTATACCGGTTATTCATTTGCAGTGCCTTCCAGTATCGTTGAAAAAGTGGTTAGCGACCTGAAGGAATATGGCTATGTACAGCGGGCCTTACTGGGTGTAACAATCCAGGATATTGATGCGAACCAGGCCAAAAAATATAATCTTGATAAAATTGAAGGTATTTACATTGCTGGTGTTAATCCGGGCAGCGGAGCTGAAGAAGCCGGAATTAAAGCCGGAGATGTTATCCTGAAGATTGACGGAGTTACGGTCAATTCGACGGCCGAATTGCAGGAACAGATCGGAAAACGCAGGCCCGGGGATGTGGTAAAAGTTTTAATAAAAAGGGATAACAAAGCGAAACCCTTTGACGTAACACTCCGTAACATGCACGGAGATACGGAAATCCTTACCGGGAGCAAGACTGAATTTCTTGGTGCAAAATTTGACAATGTTTCAGAAAACGAGAGGTACAAACTTCGCATCAGTCAGGGAATTAAAGTAGCAGAACTATCAAATGGTAAGCTTAAAGATGCCGGACTTAAAAAAGGATTCATCATTACCCACGTGAACAAGCAGGAAGTGAACGCGGTTAATGATTTGGAGAGAATTGTAAAAAAAGCTGAAGGGGGCATTTTAATCGAGGGAATTTACCCCAACGGTGAGCGTGCTTATTTTGTTTTTGCCGCAGGAAACTAAATAATGTTTACTAAAAATTAACAAATTAGGGTCGCAGGCCTGTTACAGCTTTTTGGTTTGAATAATTGACTTCAAAAGTCTATATTTGCACGATTTTTTAGAAGGGTATATGAGACAATTAAAGATCACAAAATCTATTACCAACCGTGAGAGCGCCTCTTTGGACAAGTATTTGCAAGAAATTGGCAAAGAAGAACTTATCACTGTTGAGGAGGAAGTAGAATTAGCGCAACGCATTAAAAAAGGCGATCAGGCTGCATTGGAAAAACTGACTCGCGCTAACCTGCGTTTCGTTGTTTCTGTGGCGAAACAGTATCAAAACCAAGGCTTAAGCTTGCCCGACCTGATTAACGAGGGGAATCTTGGATTGATCAAAGCTGCAGAAAAGTTTGACGAAACACGCGGGTTCAAGTTTATTTCATACGCAGTTTGGTGGATTCGTCAATCGATCCTTCAGGCCTTGGCTGAACAGTCGCGTATTGTTCGATTACCGCTTAACCAGGTAGGGTCCTTGAATAAAATCAACAAGGCTTACTCTAAATTCGAACAAGAGAACGAACGCAAGCCATCACCGGAAGAGTTGGCAGAGTCGCTGGAATTGCCGGCTGAAAAAGTTGCAGACACACTCCGGGTCTCCGGCCGTCATATTTCGGTGGATGCCCCCTTTGTGGAAGGAGAAGACAACAGCCTCCTCGACGTTCTGGTCAATAACGATTCCCCCAATGCTGACCGCAGTTTGATGATGGAATCGCTTGCACGGGAAATTGAACGAGCTCTCGCTACCCTTACAGAAAGAGAAAGTGACATCATCAGGATGTTCTTTGGAATTGGTTGCCAGGAAATGACCCTGGAAGAAATTGGAGAAAGATTTGGGCTGACCCGCGAAAGGGTCCGCCAGATAAAAGAAAAAGCAATCCGCAGATTGCGGCATACATCCAGAAGCAAATTGTTAAAAACATATCTTGGATAGTACGAAAAAAAACTTTTTAACCGCCCTGTGAGGCGGTTTTTTTTTGCCTTTCCTTCTCCTAACTGTTCGATAGGGGAGTAAATATCAATCTGATTTCGTCGTAATATAGCGTCGTAATACCTTCAAATCCGGACCAGGTTCCGGTTATCACCCAGGTTTTTCCGTGATGATCAGCCTTGCAAAGAATAGGTTCGTTATTTTTCCGGTCAATTAAAGTATATACGAAATCGTCACCGTCAATGCCAACAGTCCCCAAATCGGCTGTCGATCGTTCTTCCTCAATGTCAGGATCCGGTAACAAATTAAAAAGGAGCATTACTTCTATTCCATTCTCCTCTTCAATTTCAAAGCCCTTAGAAGAAGCATATGCAATCAAATGATTTGCAGCACCCGGACTTCCGCCTGCCCCGGCGCTGTTTTCGGGGTATTTGGAAGCCAGTTTTAACTCGACAATGAGCTCGTAATGTTGCCCGGGAACCAATCCGCCTACTTGTTTTGCCAGTAACATTCTCAATGCATCGCTGTGATTATTTCCATGCAGCATGAACCCTTTTTTTGATCTGTCCAATGGTTCAGGAAGGGAGGTAATTCCCGAATTAAGTTCGTAGTTTTCTTCTCCGCCTTTCGGATAAGATGCAAAAACTGCTTCCCATCCGTTTTTCCCATTTTCAAAAGTTTCGGTAACCGTTACCAAAACGGGTTCCGGGTAATCGCGGTCTTTTTTACAGCTGCTAAAAGCCAATAAACCGGCAATTAACATGAATCCTAATTTTCTGCTCATACAAACAATTTTATTCATAAAGATGTACAAGATCTGTTTTCGGTTGCGTCTTTTAAAGATAAATGACTCTTAAAATAGTCAGAAGGATCGTTTGAGTTTCTTTTTTGCCGAATTTATAAAACAGGAAAAGCCACCAGATCTCGTTCTGATGGCTTTTGCATATTATTGTGTGGCGTATATTAATTGATCAACTCGACGCTGCGGCGAACAAACTTGTCGAGGTCTTCGCCTTTCAGCAGACCATTCGCCAGTAAAGCCAGATCGACCATCTGTTTGGCCAGTTTGTTGTTTTTTCCGAAAGCGTTTAGTTTATCGCGTTTTTCATCTTCCAGACCGGAGATTTTGGTCCGTAATTCGTCCAGTTTTTCTTTGTCAGCCTGAGGTACTTCTTCATCTTTTTTGCCTTCTTTACCCTTTTCCAGCGATTCTTTTTCGGCTTTCAACAAAGTCAGTTCATCGTTTAACTGCGTTAAATCCGAATTCAATACTTCGTCTTTTTCAGCCAGGACTTTCTTCACCAAGGGATGATCGGTATTGACCACCAGGTTCAGGCTTTCAGGAAGATCGCCATAAAAATTCATTCCTCCCTGCAATTTGCTCATGTCTTTCATCCGGCGCATAAATTCATTCCTTGTAATAACCATTGGTTGTGCCTGTTCTCCCATGG
This sequence comes from Gaoshiqia sp. US2, assembly GCF_059705485.1. Classification (NCBI taxonomy): domain Bacteria; kingdom Pseudomonadati; phylum Bacteroidota; class Bacteroidia; order Marinilabiliales; family Prolixibacteraceae; genus Gaoshiqia; species Gaoshiqia sp. US2. Next base: position 1,890,581 of record NZ_AP048550.1, read on the forward strand.
CCTTAAAATCGATGATATAATTTACACCACTCGATTCAGGGCAAACCGACTGGAAAACGGGACTCAGTTCCTGGCGTTCTTCAAAGGTCAGGTGGTCGGTATGATCTTCTTTCTGAATGAGGTGGTCCACCACATCGGAGTCAATGCGAACAAAGCGTTTGTCTGTGTCCTTTTGCTCAAATTTATTGATCAGGTGAGTCGATAGAATATCATCCAGTACCAACACATCATATCCTTTGTTTTTGGCATCCTGTATAAAGGTATATTGTTCTTCCTGATTACTGGTGTACAAATAAACCAACTGATTTTCTTTGTTGGTCTGGTTGTCTTTAATCAGCGTTTCGTATTCTTCAAAAGTGAAATACTTATTGTCCGTATTTTTAAAGAGGAAGAAACTGTTTGCCTTTTCGGCAAATTTTTCATCGGTCAGCATACCGTATTCGATGAAAACTTTCAGATCGTCCCATTTTTTCTCAAATTCATTCCGGTTGTCTTTGAACAACTGGCTTAAGCGGTCGGCTACTTTTTTGGTAATATGGCTGCTGATTTTTTTTACGTTTGAATCGCTTTGCAGGTACGACCGCGAAACGTTCAGCGGAATGTCGGGAGAATCGAGTACCCCGTGCAGTAAGGTCAAAAACTCGGGGACAATACCTTCGACAGAATCGGTAACAAAAACCTGGTTGCAGTATAACTGAATCTTGTTTTTCTGTACCTCGATGGTATTTTTCAGTTTCGGAAAATACAAAATACCGGTCAGACTAAACGGGTAATCTACATTCAGATGAATATTAAACAGGGGTTCTTCCGAAAAAGGATAAAGTTTCTGATAAAAGTCGGCATAATCCTCATCTTTCAGGTCGGCCGGCATCCTGGTCCATGCCGGATTGATGTCGTTAATTTGATTATCCTCTTCGGTTTCAACTTCTTTTCCTTCCTTCCAAGTGGTCTTCTTCCCAAAAACAACCGGAACCGGTAAAAACTTACAGTATTTATTCAGGATTTCAGAAAGACGCGATTTGTTCAGGAATTCCTCCGACTCTTCGTTGATGTGCATGATGATATCGGTACCAACTTCAGCCCGTTCAGCGTCTTCCAGTTCAAATTCCGGGCTTCCGTCGCATGACCAGCGAATAGCCTGAGCCCCATCCTTATACGACTTACTGACAATTTCAACCTGGTGTGAAACCATAAAAGACGAGTAGAAACCAAGTCCGAAATGTCCGATAATGGCATTCGCGTCATTCTTATACTTATCAAGGAATTCATTTGCACCCGAGAATGCAATCTGATTGATGTATTTTTCCACCTCTTCAGCCGTCATGCCAATACCGTTGTCCGAAACGGTGATGGTTTTTTTGTCTTCATCCAACGATACACGCACCTTGGCATTCTCAACCGAAACCGTTGTTTCGCCGCGCGAGGCCAATGTTCTCAGTTTCTGGGTGGCATCAACGGCATTCGAAACGATTTCACGCAGAAAAATATCGTGATCGGAATACAGGAATTTTTTAATAATCGGGAATAAATTGTCACTTGATACGCCAATTTTACCTTTTTGCATTTCTATTTGATTTTTTAGTTCAACATCTGTTTCAACAGCAGCTCATTTTTCAAAGTTTGTGCCATTTGTTATGAATGACGAAATGTCATAAAATGCGAAGATAAGAAGCGTTAAAATTGTCTGTTAAAAAATGTTAGCAAGCTTTCTGTATCGAATGAATCATTACCTTTGTCGCATTGAGGTAGTATAAAAGCATGATTATGAAGTCATTGGAGGTGTATTTTGATAAATTTAGAAAACAAATAATCGGGAATGAGCAGTATTTCGTAAGTCCTTATGGAAGAAAAAAGATTTGTTATGCTGACTGGATTGCCAGCGGACGTTTATATCGCCCGATTGAGGAGAAAATCAGGGACGAATTTGGGCCGTTTGTGGCCAATACACACAGCGAGACAAGCGAAACGGGCGCATGTATGACCTGCGCGTATCAGTTGTCTCATCAAATCATTAAGCAACATGTCAATGCAGGCCCCAATGATGTGATCATCACTGCCGGTTTCGGGATGACAGCTGTGATCAATAAGTTCCACCGGATTCTCGGCATCCGTTTGTGTGGTAAACAATTTAAAAAGCCACCGATGAATGAACAGGATAAGCCCGTGGTTTTCATTACGCACATGGAACATCATTCCAACCACACCTGTTGGTACGAAACAACAGCCGATGTGGTGTTGATTGAACCGGATGACCAGTTAATGGTCAATCCGGAAAATCTCCGCAAGAAACTGGAGGAATACAAGGACCGTTCGTTTAAAATAGGTTCATTTACGGCTTGTTCCAATGTAACAGGCATACGTACGCCTTATTATGAGCTGGCCAGGATTATGCACGAGTATGGAGGTGTGGTGTTCATTGATTTTGCCGCATCGGCGCCTTACGACGACATTAACATGCACCCCGACGATCCCATGATGAAATTGGATGCCGTGATGTTTTCGCCACATAAATTTCTTGGCGGACCCGGCTCGTCAGGGGTGTTAATCTTTGATAAGTCGATGTACCACAATGCTGTACCCGACCATCCGGGCGGAGGAACCGTTGACTGGACCAATCCCTGGGGAAAATATAAATATGTTGACGATATTGAAGCGCGGGAAGATGGCGGTACGCCTGGGTTTTTACAATCCATCCGCGCAGCGCTCTGTTTTCAATTGAAAGACCAGATGGGGATCGAAAATATCCGCAAGCGGGAAGAAGAACTGCTGCAACTGGCTTTCGACGGACTGGACCGTATTCCCGAAGTGGTCATCCTGGCCAATCATCAGTGCGACCGGCTCGGTATCATTTCATTTTATGTGCCCGGTATTCATTATAACTTGCTGGTTCGCCTGTTAAACGATTTGTACGGGATCCAGGTGCGCGGGGGTTGCGCTTGTGCCGGAACTTACGGACATTTTATACTCGAAGTGAGTTATGAACGTTCATCCGAAATCACAGAAATGATCAATATGGGCGACCTGTCTGATAAGCCGGGATGGGTGCGCTGGTCATTACACCCGACGATGACCAATGCCGAGGTTGAATTATTTATCACGGGTTTAAAAGATATTATTCAGTATATTGAAGGTTATCGAAAACAGTACGTTCCGGTTCCGAGGACAAATACCTACCGGCATCAGGAAGAAAAAGACTACCGGGAAAAAACAAAATCGTGGTTTATCTTATAAAATTGCTTCTGATACACATCCTTTTGATGTGAAGAATACATAAAATCTTCATAACTTACAGATCAGAAATGATCAATTGGAATAACTATTAAATTTATTATTTATGAAGATTTTTAAACCTTACTTAAGTTTAGGCAAAACCACGGAGAACTACCTGCTCGAAGTCGTCTTCAGCACGCTAAGAACAAAAAACATTGTGAGTATCGAGCAAAAAGAAGTTGTCAAGGAAGAAAAAACCTACTGGGGTGTGATTATTACCCTCTCGTCGCAAATTCAGGCTGTAAATGCGCCTGAGCCACTTGTTTTATCGGCCTCCGTGAATATTGATCTGAATATTCCGACAGAATACAAAACGATAAAATGCATGATCCAACAAGCTGACGAACCCGGGGAACTTGCAAAAACATCCTCAGTCCGTGAAGAAACGGATATCGATTTTGAAGATTGGGGTTAAGCCCGGTGGCTCCAGGTACCGAAACGGCGTCGAAATCGGGTGACGGTGTTTTCCCAAAATACATCTGACGATTCAACGCGGAAAGAAGGCTAAGGCTACCGGGGCAAGCGATTAAGACTGTTGAATCAAATACAAAGGTGCAATTTAAAAACTGCACCTTTGTTATGATTAAGCCAGTTGTTTTTTGTAATTTACTGCCACAAAATAAGTCTTCAACCGTAGTCCGTATGTGTAAACAGCTTGTAACAACTCTCATTGTTCTCTCAGGTTTATCCCTGACATATGCAACAGGCTTTATTCCGTCCAAAACCGGAACGGATAACATGAGAATAGATCAACTGGTGCACGAGTTGGAGTTGTTGATTGCCAGGGATTTGGACAGCGCTCTTGTTTTGAGCAGAAAAATACAGGACGATTCTCAACGAATCAATTACCTTTCGGGGACTTGGGAAACCATGCTGCTTCAGGGAAAGATATACAACGCAATTGGCAAAGCGGATTCGTCGCTTCTTGTGCTGAACCAGGTATTAGACCTTTCGCGGGAACAACAAAATCACGTTCTGGAACTGAAAGCCCTAATCGGGCTTGCTACCACCTTTCAGAAAAACTTCAACTTTGAATCTGCCATAGTCAACCTCATACAGGCCGAAAAGCTTTTACGCGACGACGATCCCTTCGATTTAAGATTGCAAACCCTTAACCAGTTGGGGATTGTTCACCGAAAATTGAAAAATTACCCGGCAGCCGAAGCTTATTTCAATCAGTTGGAAGAAAACTATTTTTTTCAGTTAAACGAAGAACAACGCTTCGGTTTATATATGAATAAGGGGAATGTTTATGCTGACCAAAAAAAGTTTGATGAAACGGAAGTCAATTTTAATAAAGCCTATGCTGAAGTAAAAAAAACAGATCATCCCGAGAATTTGGCCCTGATTTCGTACAACCTGGGAGCTCTGTATTACCGGAAGAAGGACTATAATAAGTCCCAATCCTATATTTTTGAAGCGCTGCAAGCCTATAAAAAGATTGGTGCACTCCAGTATATCGAGGGTTGTTACCGGGTATTGGGAGCGATTAGTTACGATCTGGAAAAGTACCGGGAAGCTGAAAATTATTACCAGAAAGCATTGGAAATTGCCCGGGAAATTAATAATCCGAAATCGATCCTTGGGAATTACAAGAACCTTTATTTAAACAACCTCAAATTGGCCGAACAAACCGGCCGGGTAAGCTATTACGCCAACACCGTTGAATACCAGAGTAAATGGTCTGCCCTGAAAGACAGCCTTTACAACGCCGAAATGGCGGATAAAATTCTCGAACTGGAAAAGAAATATGAAACTGAAAAGAAAAACTCCCAGATTAGCTTGCTTGAAAAGGAAAACCAGATTAAAGCCGATGAATTAATTATAAAACGCTCTCAACAAAACATGCTTCTGATATTGGTCGGATTTATCCTGATCATCCTGTTTGTTTTTATTTATGCGTATGTTTATGCCAAACGCATCAACAAATTGTTGCAGGAACAAAGCCGGAAAATATTGAGCCAGCAAAGTCAGATTCAGCATCAGAATGAAAAACTCCAAAAATCGGTAAATACTCAAAATAAACTATTCAGTATCATTGCCCACGACCTGAGAAGCCCGTTAATCACGGTATCCAATTTTTCAAAGCTGATCAATTTTTACCTGAAAGACAACCGTTTTGATTCCGTTAAGGATATGGCCAAACAGATGGATCAGAAAAATGATCATGTACTGGAGTTGACAGATAATTTGTTGAGCTGGGCGAAAAGTCAATCAGACAGTCTGACTCCGGTTTGGGAGAAAATTAGCATCAATGAAGTCATTGACGAAAGCCTGGATATTTACGAATCAGTGGCCAATAACAAGGAAATCAGCATGGTATACACCGAACAGGAAGATTGCCTGTTGTGGACAGACCGTAACATGCTCAAAACCATTTGCCGCAACCTGATGAATAATGCGATTAAATTTACCCCACGGCACGGCATGGTTGAACTTTACGTTGAGAAACAGGATAGGTTTTCAAAAATTTGCATCAGGGATACCGGGATTGGTATGTCAGAGAAAATGATGGATTCGCTCTTTGACATGGGGACTTCCAAAGAAACCCATACCGGCACCGAGGGTGAGAAATGCACCGGGCTTGGACTTTCTGTCTGCAAAGAGTTTACAGAAACACTTGGCGGACAAATAACTGTACAAAGCGAACCAGGTAAGGGTAGTACATTTTGCTTTACCATACCGCTTTTTGATCCGCTTTTGCTGCCCGATTCAATACATGATCCCATAGAAACAGATCCTGTACCGGCATTTCAGGCATGAAAGCCAGCAGCCAAAAGAAATTTCAGGATGCCAGGAATCCGTACGTCTCCGAATAATTCAACATCTGTTCTGTATACCCCATCGAATAATCAACGGCAACATCGACCACTTCGCCTGATGAATTTCGGACCAGCGAAAGCTCCGGGTTGACAAATCCGGAATAGGGGGCAAGATCAAGCTTTCCAAACCGTTCAAGAATTTCGGTATGTAAATCACGTTCAACCTTCACGCCGTAGGTTTCAATCAACTGTCGGGCCGCGGCATAATCGCCTTCCGACTTTATCCGCTGAACTTCGTTCAATAATTGGCCGAACAATTTCCGGAGTTGCACATAGTCATTTATTTTGACGAAAGTTTTATTATTCCGACGAAAAAAGACGATGACGTTTTCGGCTTTTCCATGCTCAAAGGCCCATCGGGCAATAAGCTGGCGATTGCGCATATGAGACTCTTCCAGGTCTTTTCCGGATTCGATCCGGGTGAGCTGCGTAAGCAGGCCGTTCCGGATATAGGCATCATATTCGGCCATACCACATTGTTTGGAAGGGACAAGACCTAATTGCAACAATTGATCATCGGCAATGTAATATAAGGCAAATAAGTCAGCACGGGTTTCCTCAATCGTCGAATAATAATTTTTCAGGTCCTCCGAGCTAACCCCCGGGAGCATTAAGCCGGAACCATGCCCCAGGCATTCATGCAAATCGGTGTGAAGGTTGCCGGCTAACTGTCCGTATGTTTTGGTTCGCTTAACTTCTTCGGCCGATGCGGCAAACTCTTCGAGCATACCGTTTCCCAGCGAATCCAGAAAGTAGGCGTGGGTAATATTCTCGATTGTCACCGATTTTGATCCGTAAAGCTCCCGGATCCATTCGGCATTGGGTAAATTAATTCCGATCGGCGTATGCGGGTAACAATCGCCTCCAAGCATGGCTACGTTAATTACTTTCGCGCTGACTCCTTTGACTTCCTTCTTCTTAAAAAGCTCATTCACCGGAGAATTGGCCTCGAACCAGGCTGCATTTTCCGACAATACCCGGGCCCGTTCACTCCCTTCCATGTCTTTATAGTTAACAATCGACTCCCAGCTTCCTTTTATTCCAAGCGGGTCGCCGTACACTTCAATAAAACCATTCACAAAATCAATCATCCCTTCATTTTCGGCGACCCACAAGATGCTGTATTCGTCGAATAATTTGAGATCACCGGTCACGTAAAACGCGATCAATTTTCGGATCAGCTCCTGCTGCCGGATATTCTCAGCAAACGGCACTGCTTTTTCCAGCCAGTCAATAATTTTCCGGATAGCCTTTCCGTACTTGCCATCTGCCTTCCAGACCACTTCTTTCAACGTTCCGTCTTCCTTTACCAGTTGTGAGTTCAAACCGAAAGAAGGAGCCTGCTTTCCGGCAACTTTTCGTTTATCTTCATAAAATTGCTCCGCCTCTGTTTGATTTACCGATCGATAATAATTCATGGCCGATTCGTCGAGTAAGTCTTTGCGGCTATCCTGGCTCACCCGTTTGGCCTCGCGCTGCGGATTAAATATAACATCAAGAATATCTTCCAAATCAGTGTCAACACGAACAGATTTCAGGTCTGATTGCTCCATCATTCTTTCAAAAATCGAACGCTCAAATCCGGGTTTAAACTTGTCCATCGAGTAATGATGATGGATTCCGTTGGCGAACCAAACCCGTTTCAGGTAAATCAGAAAGGCTGAAAATTCGTCGGAATGCCGGTTTCCGCGGTAAGTTTTGTAAATGGTTTCGAGTAAACTCCGAATCTGTAAATTGTACCTGTTATTTTGATCCCACAGGATATCGCGGCCGCAACGGGCTGCCTTGCTCAGATAATACACATATTGTTTTTGTTTCAGGTCCAGTTTCTCAAAACCTGTCAGTTCGTAACGCAAAATTTTAACATCCGCGAATTTTTCGATAAACACATTCATGATTCTTTCAGCTTATTTCTGATGTCAAATTGTTCTTCAATGAGCTCTGCTGTTTTTATTGTACGACGCAACCATTCCAGTTTTATTTCTGCACGCTCTTCAGCCGTCAGTTTCCAGTCGATATGGGAATGAAACCGTAGCTGATGCGTCAAATAGTGCAAAATAATGGCTGCCGAAACCGATATATTCAAGCTTTCGGTAAACCCATACATGGGAATCTTCAGAAACTCATCGGCTTCCTCTTTGATCACGTCCGAAATTCCTGTGAGTTCGGTGCCGAAAAACAGGGCTAATTTTCCTTTATTCAGGTCGAAATCTTCAAGACTGACGTCTCCTTCATGCGGGGTAGTCGCTACGATCCGGTAGCCCTTATTCCGCAAATAGTTAACAGCTTCGAGGCTATTATTTTCCTGTTTGTTGAATTTTTTCACATTTAACCATTTTGAAGCGCCCATGGCTACTTCCCGGTCAACCTCAAAACGGTTACCGTTTTCAATGACGTAAACATCCTGTACCCCGAAACAATCAACCGACCGTAACACTGCGCTGGCATTTTGCGGCTGATAAATGTCTTCCAACGCGACGGTCAGGTATTTTGTCCGCTGATCCAGCAGACGTTCGAACAATCCGAGCCGTTCGGGTGTGATAAATTCAGATAAATAGTTTATTCGTTTTTCATCCATAGCTTCACCAACAATTAATGGATGGATATGATGCCCGGCGATTATTTCACATAATCAGGTTCGTTTCATACGACAAAGCATCTCTCCGAGATTTAAACCGGCATCCGATTTCACTTACGAATGATTTTTGTGCCGGTTTTCAGGCAAAATTAAAAAAGGGAAGCTTAACCGGCTTCCCTTTTTTAATTTCTTTTCCAAATAATCCTAGATTGTATCTGCAAGTTCTGCACCAGGTTTGAACTTAACTACTTTCTTTTCAGGAATTTCAATAGGAGCTCCTGACTGTGGATTTCTACCTGTTCTTGCACTACGGGATGAAACCGCAAAAGAACCAAATCCGATCAATGCGACACGGTCGCCATTTTTCAATGCATCAGTTGTTGCTTCAACAAATGCATCAAGAGCTTTTTTAGCATCAGCTTTAGTAAGGCCTGCTTTTTCGGCAATGGCGTCAATTAATTGAGCTTTGTTCATAGGAAAACATGTTTAGGGTTTAAAAATAAACTGATTATTATTATTTGTTTATTGACATAGTTTTATTATTAATCAGATAATTGCGGCATAATTTTATCAAAACATCAGTAAAATCAATACTTTTAGTCGCCTCAATTTTAAGTTTTATAAAATTCTAAAATAAGATTTAAAAAAGCAAACCTTATCTCACTTTTTTTTTGCCGGTAGATTTTTTTTTTCATTTTATTTTGTGTTTAAAAAAAATCATCTACTTTTGCCGCCACATCACGGAGAGATGGCAGAGTGGTCGAATGCGGCGGTCTTGAAAACCGTTGATCTTCACGGGTCCGGGGGTTCGAATCCCTCTCTCTCCGCAAAAAGAGCTGGTTACCTGGGGTGCCGGCTCTTTTTTTTAGCAATTTTTTGGACGTGGGGTAACGTGTTTCAGTGGTTCTGAGGGATCAAACTGTCCCCTGTGCTGTCCTCTGAAAAACACAAAATCCTGTAAATTATTAATTTACAGGATTTTGTGTTTTTATTCAGTAGTCCCACCGGGAATCGAACCCGGATTTACAGTTTAGGAAACTGTCGTTCTATCCGTTGAACTATGGAACCATGTTGAAGCGGTGCAAAAATAGAAAAAAGCTGGCTTATTCAAAAAAATAGCTGAGCTTAGCTCAAAAAATATACTTTTTTGTACGATTGAACATGTTTGAGGAGTTTTACCGGCATAACCGGAGCTGCTTTTTCCCGTTTTATTGATCATTTTCGGTTATTCCCGGCTGATTTCATCCTGTTTTCATCCGTGATTTCTTAACAGAAATTTTACAAGCATTTTTCAATCAAATCACTGGATCTCAATAGCTTGTTTTTTTTTACGGCGAATTGTGCTTAGAAACATTTTAAATTATTTAATTTAGACATGCTTTAATTGGCTGAAAAGCCGCTTAAGCCTACTTTTGCGGTGCTTTTAAATAATAAGTTTTAATGTATAAATATAAATCAGTTATCCTATGAGCAATTTTCTGACTGCCTCTATCGGAAGAAAGTTTATCATGAGCATCTCGGGACTTTTCCTGATCATGTTCATTTGCGTGCATTTGGGAATTAACCTGCTATTGATTTTTGATGACAGCGGACGGTTATTCAATTTGGGCGCAAACTTTATGGCAACAAATCCCCTGATCAAAGTGATGGAACCACTGCTTGGCCTTGGATTTATTGTCCATATTATCTGGTCTTTTATAATCAGTTATCAAAACTACAAAGCCCGACCGGTTGGCTATGCACAATCCAATGCATCGTACTCAAGTAGTTGGGCCTCGCGTAACATGTTGATTATTGGTGCCTTAGTACTCGTGTTCCTCGTGATTCACGTGATGAACTTTTTCTACGTCATTAAATTTGATCCGCATTCGTTGGATGCAGTCGTAATTGATGGTATTGAAATGCACGATTCGTACACCTTGGTTGCCGGTTTGTTTAAATCAAGCGTTGTTTATTGCATCGTTTATGTGATTGGAGGCGTTTTGCTGGGGCTACACCTGGGACATGGGTTTTGGTCGTCATTCCAGACAATCGGACTGACCAATAAACATTGGCTCACACGTTTGCAGTTTGTTGGTAAAATTTACGCCATCGTTGTAACGGTTGGTTTCTCCATCATTCCCTTGTATTTCCTGATTAAATTTTAATCGAAAAGAAATTGAATTATGAGCGTATTAAATGCAAAAATACCTGAAGGGCCTTTAGCCCTGAAATGGACAAATTATAAAGATCACCAGAAACTGGTTAACCCGGCAAACAAACGTAAGCTGGATATCATTATCGTTGGCACCGGTTTGGCGGGAGCTTCGGCTGCTGCGTCGCTTGGTGAAATGGGATTCAATGTAAAGAACTTTACCATCCAGGATTCGCCCCGCCGTGCTCACTCCATTGCTGCGCAAGGAGGTATTAATGCCGCAAAAAACTATCCAAACGATGGTGACTCGGTTTACCGCCTGTTCTACGATACCATCAAAGGAGGAGATTACCGTGCCCGCGAAGCCAATGTGTATCGTTTGGCTGAAGTAAGCAACAGCATCATCGACCAGTGTGTGGCGCAAGGCGTTCCCTTTGCCCGCGAATACGGGGGTTTGCTCGATAACCGTTCATTTGGGGGAGCACAGGTTAGCCGTACCTTTTATGCAAAAGGCCAAACCGGACAACAGTTGCTGCTGGGCGCTTACCAGGCGTTGATGCGCCAGGTGAATGCCGGAACTGTAAAAATGTACACGCGTACGGAGTTAGTTGATATTGTGATTGTTGACGGCAAGGCTCGTGGCATTATTGCCCGCGACCTGGTAACCGGCGAATTGCAACGCCATTTCGGACATGCCGTGGTACTGGCCACCGGTGGTTACGGAAACGCCTTCTTCCTGTCGACAAACGCGATGGGATCGAACGGTTCGGCAGCCATTAAGGCTTTCCACAAGGGCGCTTTCTTTGCCAATCCATGTATGGCCCAGATTCACCCAACCTGTATTCCGGTTCACGGCGAGTTTCAAAGTAAACTGACCCTGATGTCGGAATCGCTGCGTAACGATGGTCGTATCTGGGTTCCTGCAAAAAAAGAAGATGCTGAAGCCATTCGTGCCGGAAAACTGAAACCAACCCGGATCGCCGAAGCAGACCGCGATTATTACCTGGAGCGGCGTTACCCGGCTTTTGGAAACCTCGTGCCACGCGACGTGGCTTCGCGTGCTGCCAAAGAACGCTGCGATGCAGGCTATGGCGTGGGTACCGGTTTGGCCGTTTATCTCGATTTTAAATCGTCGATTGAACGTTTGGGTAAGGACGTGATCGAAGCCCGTTACGGTAACCTGTTCCAGATGTACGAAAAAATTGTTGACGAAAATCCATACGAAACTCCGATGATGATTTACCCGGCCATCCACTACACCATGGGAGGTATTTGGGTTGATTATGAACTTCAAACAAACATTCCCGGTTTGTTTGCTGCCGGCGAGGCCAACTTCTCCGATCACGGAGCCAACCGGCTGGGCGCTTCGGCATTGATGCAGGGATTGGCTGATGGCTACTTCGTATTGCCTTACACCGTTCAGAACTACCTGGCCGACGACATCCGCACTCCGCGAATGACGACGGATGAAAAAGAATTTGTTGAGGCCGAAAAAGCGGTAAAAGCACGTTTCGAAAAGCTGATGAGCATAAAAGGTAACCGCTCAGTCGATAGTTTGCACAAAGAGCTTGGTCTGGTGATGTGGGATTTTGTTGGCATGGGCCGTAACGAGGAAGGTTTGAAACATGCCATCGAACGTATTGCCGAAATCAAGAAAGAGTTCTGGAGTAATGTCCGCATTCCGGGAGATATCACCGGAATGAATATTGAATTGGAAAAAGCCAACCGCCTGGCCGATTTTATCGAAATTGGCGATTTGATGGCCCGTGATGCGTTGAACCGCGAGGAATCCTGCGGGGGACACTTCCGCGAAGAGTATCAAACCGGAGAAGGTGAGGCCCTCCGTCAGGATGATAAATTCGCTTTCGTTTCGTGCTGGGAATACAAAGGCGACGATGCTGAACCCTTACTTCATAAAGAAGAACTGGTTTACGAAAGCGTGAAGATGGTTCAACGTAATTACAAGTAATGGCTTTTTAAAACGAGATCAATCATGGAAAAAATAATAAATCTCACATTAAAAGTGTGGCGTCAGAACGGTCCCAAAGAGAAAGGTCGTTTTGAAACCTACAAGGTAAATAACATCTCAACCGACAGCTCGTTCCTGGAAATGATGGACATCCTGAACGAGCAGCTCATCAGCGAAAACAAAGAACCGGTTGCATTTGACCACGACTGCAGGGAAGGAATCTGCGGGATGTGCTCGTTATACATCAACGGACGCCCGCACGGACCTGACGAGGATATCACCACTTGCCAGTTGCACATGCGTAAGTTTAAAGATGGTGAAACGGTAACCATTGAACCATGGCGTGCTGCCGCTTTCCCGATTATTAAAGACCTGATTGTTGACCGTTCGGCCTTTGATAAAATTATTGCAGCCGGAGGTTATGTTTCGGTCAACACCGGAGGGGTACCCGATGCCAACGCCATCCCCATTCCGAAACAGGATGCCGACGAGGCGATGGACGCGGCATCGTGCATTGGTTGCGGGGCTTGTGTTGCTGCCTGTAAAAACTCATCGGCCATGTTGTTTGTTTCGGCTAAAGTCAGCCAGTTGGCCTTACTGCCGCAAGGACGGGTTGAAGCTGCCCGCCGCGCCAAAGCGATGGTAGCTAAAATGGACGAACTGGGTTTTGGCGGTTGTACCAACACCGGCGCCTGCGAGGTGGAATGCCCCAAAAACATTTCTCTGACGAATATTGCACGGTTGAACCGGGAGTATTTGAAAGCAAGATTTGCCGAATAAGAGCTATTCAAAATTGAAATAGGAGCCCCGTCAATTTTTTTGGCGGGGTTTTTCTTATGAAGAATCGGACAAGCAATCATCAATACGATGAATTTATTTGGCTTGGTTTTAACGTTCAGCGACGGAAAAAACAAAGCCTGCCCAAAAAATCATTCACGGGTCAATCCGCGATGTATTTTTGGGCAGGCTCATTTTCAGGTGTAAAATAAATGACCGTTATTTTTTAAACGATAAAGCCAGCAAATAAAGCGCCCAGGAATGCGCCAAATAAGGCCGGAAGGATCTTTGACAGAGACGTTTTATTTTCCACTTTATTTCAGTTTTTAGTTGCCGGCAAGTATGGAAAAATAACGTTGAGGCATTAATAACTAATCCGGTTTTACCTTTAATTCGGCTACGGCAATTTTTGAATCGGCTGTGCCATAGTATAGTAGCCATCTGTCTTTAAAAAATGCCAACCCTTCCACGAAACAAACATTGTTTACCTGACCGGTAATTTCGAATGGCTGGTCGGGAGTAATAAACCATTGATCGGTCCGGTGCAGAACTTTTGCCGGATTATTTTTGTCGAGTATCACTTGCCCGGCTGCGTAAGTTCCGTCGGCCAGGTTTTTGTCGCCGAACGCAGGGCTGTTTTTGCTGTTGTAAATAAACAAAATACCCTCTTCGGTAATCACGGCAGGCGGCCCGGGTTCCACCAATTCGCTGTCAAATTTTCCTTCACGTGTAGAGAACAGGATTTGAAACGACGTAGTATAATTGCGCATGGTATCCGGTTTCATCTTTTGAGGATCGGTCTCCAAAAGGGGAGTCCAGTCAATCAGGTTATCGGAGGTGGCCATATAAATATTTGATTCGCCCCAGTACATCCAGTATTTCCCGTTGATTTTTGTGGCGATCATTCGCCCGTTTTCCTGGCGGCACACAATTGATCCGGCTTTCGACCACATGGCCACATAGTCGTCGCCTGCTTTTTTAAATACAGAACCGTGTTTGGTCCAATGTCTCAAATCGGTGGATGTTGCTGTGAAAAGCCGGGCCTTATCTCCGTCGTAGGCCGTGTAAGTCATAAAATAAACGCCGTTTTCATCTTCAACCAGGCGGGGGTCTTCACATCCGCCTTCCCATTCATAGTTCTTGAATTCGTCTTCGTCGGGAAATAAAACCGGAGCCGGTACTTTTTGAAAATGGTACCCGTCGAGGCTATAGGCCAATCCGATTCGTGATGTGCCGTTGTATTTACCGATAGTATCTTCGGCCCGGTAAAGTAAAAATACCGTATCACCTTTTACTGCGCTGGCCGGATTGAAAACATCTTTCTCTTCCCAACGAACTTCGTGCTGACGCACCGGGCAATAAAACCAAAGGCTGTCGGAAGGAGTTAAGCAAGGGTTAATCTCCGGGTTTTTAGAAAAAGGGATTAAAAACCGGGCGGTTTGTTCCGTTTTCTGAACCTGGCATTGCACCAGTAAAAAAAGGCATGTCAATAAAACTAAAATTCTCATCTTTTCTGTTTTGAAATTATTTTTAATGTGTTGCAAATGAGGTTGTATCAAAAACTGTTGTCCGAAGCCTGTTGTTTGCCGGTGTTGCGCCGGAATAAGTTCTGACTGATCGCGGGAACAGTTTCCAATACAGCCTCATCGCTGAAATCAAGTTGTGCTTAAGCAGGACGGCACCACATCCGGTTGCTTAATACCCTGAATTTTGGGTAATACTTCCACCCGATTTGTCGATTTCGCCCTGCGGTATCGGGTACAGCATGTGATGATTCTGAAAACCGCGCGGCCCAAGTACATTCTGTGCTATTCCCCATCGTTTCAGGTCGTTAAACCGGTGCGACTCAAAGCCTAACTCGACCCGTCGTTCATGAATCAGCCAGTTCTTCACCACCGTTTTACTCGTCTCGTTCACGTTGCGGTCGGGCAGGGTACCTGCCGGCGGAGTAGAGCCGTTTGCCGTTACGGAGTTTCGCGCTCTTTGCCTGATGCTGTTGATCACGTTTATGGCATCGTTTGTTTTATCGGTTTCGAGTAATGCTTCGGCTTTCCACAGTAAAACATCGGCCCATCGGATATAGATCCGGTTGCTGGGGGAATCGTCATTCCCTTTATTGGTTCCGTCCAGCGTGCCCAGCAGTTTGTTGACATTTCTGGAGCCGGTATCAACCGTGTAAAGCAAACGCGGGTCATTGGCTTCAAATGCCTGGATGAAGTTTGTTTCAGGAGCAACAAATCCCCAACCGAGCAAGGCGCAGAGTCCGTTTCCTTTTTGCGGCGTTTGCGACGACTGATGATCGTAGGCAAAAATGACTTCATCGTCAGCAAATTCTTTCGTGACATCAAAACTGTCGAAATAGTTGGTATTTAGCTGGTAGTAGCCCAGGTTTTCCAGTTCGGCAACCAGGGTGATGACCTCTGTCCAACTTTGGTTGAAGAGGGCTACTTTGGCCTGCATGGCAATTACGGCCCCTTTTGAAGCCCGCCATCTTTCGGTATCGACCGGATATTTGCCGGCGGGCAAAAGATCTTTGGCATTCGTCAGATCGCCCTTGATTTGGCTCCACACTTCAGCTTTTGCCGTTCTGACGGCAACTTCATAAGCTTCTTCGAATGAATTCAGCGGACGAAGCAATAAAGGCACATCGCCAAAAACAGTAACCAGATCAAAATAATAGAAGGCTCTCAGGAAATAAGATTCGCCTAACAGCCGGTTTTTTAGCGCGGTTTCCATGTTCAGCTTACTCATCATCTCCGTGTCGGTCAGGTAACTGATGGCCGTGTTGGCCCGCGAAATGCCTTCGTAGTCGTAGCTCCAAATCCCGTTTAACCCACCGTTTGAGGCGATAAAGCTAAAATTCTCAAACTGGTCCATCCAGGCCTGGTCGCCATCGGGGTTCCATTTTTTCTGCATATCGTCTGAAGCGATATCCTGTAAAATAAAATCATTCCGGGTCACGGTACCATCGTCCCAGGCCCAGTTGCCAATGATGTTTAAGGTGCCCGAGAACAATTGATACGACGAACTGACGGAGTACCTGACACTGGTTACTGTCGGGTCCAGGTTCACCTGTTCCGGGGTCAATAAACCAATAGGATCTTCATTCAAATAATCATCGCAACTTATAAAAAGTAAGAAGAATGCGGTGAGAAATAAATTATATCTGGATTTCATATCTGTTTGATTTTATCGTTTAATTAAAAAGTCAGGTTAATACCCGCGATGAATGAACGGGATTGAGGATAAGTTCCCATGTCCATTAGGTCGGTTGATTCCGGATCCAGACCACTGTAGTTGGTGATGGTAAACACGTTTTGGGCAGAGAGGTAAAGCCGGATATTCTGCAAGCCAAACCGGCGGATGTTGGTAAATGAATAACCCAGCTCCACATTTTTCAGGCGGAGGAACGAAGCATCTTCCACGAAAATACTCGAAATCTTACTGCTCCCGTTATCGGTAAAACTTACGCGGGGCCTGCTGTTGGTCGAACCTTCCCCGTCCCAGCTGTCGAGTATGCCGGTGGTGTAGTTGAACGGCCGGGTATCGTAATCAACAATTTTTTTCGAATCGTTGTAGCGGTCAACTCCGCCAACGCCCTGGAACAGAAAAGACAGATCGAAATTTTTATAACTGCCTGAGAACGTTATGCCGTAAAGAACTTCCGGATTTGGATTGCCGATGAAATCGCGGTCGGTATCATCGATCCGGCCATCCGAGTTTAAATCCTTGAAGCGAATATCACCGGGAACAACAGTCGGGTTGGTGGTATTAAAAAGATGACTGGTAATTTCTGCGTTATTCTGATAAATTCCTTCAAACACATAGCCGTAGTAAGCGTTCAACGGTTGGCCGACTTCGGTGCGCGTTACCTGCCCGATAATGCTTGGCAGGTTTGGGTGTAATTTTTCCACTTTATTTTTGATGGCGGCAATATTGGCGTTGATGCTGTATTTAAATGCTTTATCACTGTTTCTGAAACTAAGCCCGAATTCAATTCCTTTATTGCTCACTTCGCCGGCGTTCACGATGGTTGGCTGAACGTCTCCCACAAATTTGGGAAGGGAAATCGGCAACAAAATGTCGGTCGTGTTTTTTTGGAAATAATCGGCCGACAGGTACAGCTTATTCTTGAAAAAGCCGGCGTCAATTCCATAGTTGTATTGCGTGGTTGTTTCCCATTTCAGATCCTTGTTTCCGTAACGCGAAGTCAAATACCGGTCGCCGTCTTTTCTGATCAGCGTGAGATAGGCATAATTGTCAATTTCCTGGTTTCCGAGCTGGCCTACGCTTACGCGAAGTTTTAGGTCGGAAAGCCAGTCATATGGCTTCATGAAGTTTTCTTCGGAAATTTTCCATCCGGCCGAAACCGACGGGAAATAGCCCCATTGGTTGTTTTCGGCAAAACGCGAGGAGGCATCGGCGCGGAAGTTTGCGGTAAGCATATACTTCGAATCGTACACATAAGTCGATGAGGCAAAAAACGACAACAGGGCCCATTCCGAACCGGTTCCGCCGTTCCATAAATCCTGCTCCGTACTGCCAAAGTCGATGTAGGTAAATTTTTCGGTGTCGTATTCGTAGCGTCGTCTGGAGGCACTGACAGATGATGCATAATTTGTGATGAACTCGCTTCCGATCAGTGCATTCACCGCGTGTTTACCGATTGTTTTCTGTAAGTCGAGGGTATTGTTCCACGAAAGCGTGAAGGCTTCGCCGCGGTCCTCATTCAAGCCGTTGGGCCGGTTTTGGCGGCCTGTTCCCTGATCCAGTTCATTGCCGCCGCCGTCGTCATCGCCAAAATTGCGGTAAAAGGCTTTGTTATGGGTGAAGTTCAAATCAATCCCTACATTGGTCCTGAATTTCAATGATTTGTCTTTCAGAAAAGCCACTTCGCCGAAAAGGTTTCCAAACGTTTTGAAATGCGAACGTTTATCATCGGTGAAATAGGCCAGGGCAACCGGGTTTTGCGTCCATTCGTATTTGTCGCTCTCCCAGCCTCCGGCGTCGCGGTTGTTGTGCAGGTAAAACGGCAAATCGGTAAACGGATCACGTTCAGTATAGGTTGGATCGCTCGTTTTTTTGTAAACGGAGATAACCGGCGGACGCAACAAGGCATGACGGATGATACCGGGGGTATCGCCCTTCGAGGACAGTTTATCCTGAATGGCGTAAGAAAGCTGCACATTGCTTCCCACTTTGATCCGGTCGGTCAGTTCGGCAATGATATTGGTCCTGAAGTTATACCGCTGGTACTTGTCGTTATCAAAAACCACGATTCCGTCCTGATCGTAGTAGCCCGTCGAAATCAGGTACTGCAATTTCTCATTTCCGCCGCTGGCTGTTAACTGAATATTCTGTGAGTAACCGGCTTCAAACACTTCGTCGAGCCAATCGGTGTTGGCAAAATCGGCCCGGCCTTTATCGGCGGTGTACGGGTTTACACCTCCGTATCCGGCATTGTTCCAGGCTTTTTCAACTACATTCAGGTATTGTTGCGTGTTGAGCAGTTTGGGAAGGTTAACGGCCTGCTGAACGCCACGGTAATAATTTACATCAAGCAAGGATTTTCCTTTTTCCCCGCTTTTTGTGGTGATAATAATCACCCCGGCCGACGCGCGTGAACCGTAAATGGCGGCTGCCGATGCATCTTTCAGTACGGTCATCGACTGAATGTCGGAAGGATTTAAGAAGTTCAATTCGCGGGTAGGAACTCCGTCAACGACATACAGGGGGTTGTTATTTCCAATAGTCCCTTCGCCCCTGATCCGGATGTTGATTTCGTCGCCGGGTGCGCCGGTACTTTGCGTTACCTGCACGCCGGCCACCTGGCCCTGCAGGGCCTGCGACAATTCGGCCACCCGGCGTTTTTTCATATCATCCACGTTCACCGGCGATACAGCTCCGGTTAAGGTCGACTTTTTCTGTACGCCGTAGCCTACCACCACCACTTCATCCACCCCGATGGTTTCTTCTGAAAGAGTAAAGTTCAGGTATTGCTGACCGGTAAACCGAACTTCCTGTTCTTTCATTCCCACGAATGAGCAAACCACGACGGCATCGGGCGGCACATTTCTTAAGGTAAACCTCCCGGAAAAGTCGGTGATGGTTCCAATGGTCGTTCCTTTGACCATGATTGTTGCACCCGGTATTGGTTCACCTTGTTCATTCGATACCAGACCCGAAACCGTGGCCTGTTCCTGTAACAGACTGTTTCCGGTTGGAATCGATTTTTCTTTCAGAATGATTTGGCGGTTGTGAATTTCGTAATTCACATTGGCTTGTTCGCAGACAACTTCGAGGATCTCGTTAAAATTCCTGTTTTCAAAGTCGAGCGACAGTTTTTTGCTGAAATCGAATATTTCATCTTTATACAAGAAGATGAAATTTGTTTGATCTTCAATCGACTGCAAAACTTCCCGGATGTCGGCGTTTTTGAAAGTGAGCGACAGGTTGGTCACCTGGGAATACGAATTGCCCAAAGAGACTATAACCAGCAAGGTAAAGCTTAGCGTTAGTTTCATTCTTCTGTAAATTTTTCGCCATCCCTCTTCCGGGGGAAAATGCGTTTTCAACTTTTTTTCCATAAATTTGATTCGTTAAATAATTAGCAATATTTAATTTAACCTTGAAGCCGGAGGGTGTGGGGACACCAGCCGGCTTTTTTTATTTTCTCAGCTCATAGCGGTTCTCCGTTTTTTTAATGATATTGACTGAAGTTGTTGCTGATAAGGTTTTAATCACGTCCTCTTTGGTGTCGTTTAAGTCCAGCTTTCCCGAAATTTTCGTGCTTAGCAGGGAGGGATCATCACTATCAAAGCGAATGTTGTAGAAACGTTCTATTTTTCGCAGCACCCCGCTCAGTTCGCTGCTTTCGAATTTAAACATGCCGTCTTTCCATAGGGTGTAATTTCCTACATCAACAGCATGCACTTCTGTTTCTTTACTGAAGCGGTTGAACGTAGCCATTTGGTTGGGCGACAGGTCAATACCCTGTTCGAAAATTCCGCTTCGGTTTTGTCTGATTTTTACTTTTCCTTCGGTGAGAACGGTTTCGAAATATGGATCAGATTCATAAGCCGATACATTGAAACTGGTGCCTTTCACTTCAATGTGAAAATCAGAGGTCAGTACGATAAACGGGCGTTCCCGGTCTTCGTGAACTTCAAAAAACGCTTCACCGGTTAAATAAACTTCGCGCTTCTTTCCGGTAAAATGTTCAGGGTACATCAATTGGCTGCCTGCGTTCAGGTAAACGGTTGAACCATCGGCTAGTACAACTTTCGAAGTTTTCCCGAAGGGGACATTCAGCATGCTCATGGCATTTTCACCGGAAGCAGAAGTTTTGTCGACCTTTATCGAGTCGTTGATGGTCAGCTTATGATCAGTCGATTGATAAGAAAAGACCGATTTCCGGTCGCCGACCTGAATGTTTTCTCCGTTCGGCCGCGAAAGGGTGGTGAAGGTTTCCGAGGTGGGATGAATAAACGCGGGCATGCCAAGCTCTGGCAGATCATATTCGCGCTGATAAAACAACAAGGCGCCCACGGAAAAGAAGATGAGGGCGACGGCCGCATATTTGGTCATGATCAATAAATGTCGTTTCAGGCCGCACAGCTGCTGTTTTTGTTCAATTTCCTTCAGAATTTTGGCGAACAGCCTGATTTTTTCCTGTTCAGTCAGCCTCCGGTCAACGGTACGAAATTTTTGAAGGACCTTCCGGGCCAATAACAGGTTGGTTGTCTCTTCCGGATGATCTAGCTGAAACTGGTGCCATTTGGCATCCAGTTCGGATGTTGGCTGAAAAACCCAGTTGACGAAATGCGGGTTCTCAAGAAACTGACTGATTCGGTCCATGTTCGCTGGTGTTGTTTCTATAGAAGGACATCAACTGGCAAAACATGGACGGGGGGAATCGTTTTTTTTTCATCTAATCGTAAAAAAAATGGTTATTTGGGTGTTAGTTGATGAAGTTTTGGTTTGTCAAAGGTTCTTTCTCCCAAACCGAAACTGTTTTTTAAACAGCGAGAAAAGAATCAACCCGTTTCCGCCGAAACAATCGCGGACCGATTTTACGGCGCGGTAAACCTGCTTTCGGACCGATTCGACCGAAATGTTCAGCATCGCGGCAATCTGGTCGTATTCAAGCGATTGGTTATAACGAAGGTAAATGGCTTCTTTTTGGCGGGGAGGCAACTGCGCCATGGCCTCCTGAATTTTTTTGTTCACCTCGCGATCCGATTCTTCAGCGATTAATTGTTCTTCAAAACTGTATTGGGCGTCAAAAAGATCGGCCTCTGCCACGAAACGGTTTTCGGTTTTCCGGGTTTTCTGAAGTTTCCGGATCAGGTTTCGTTTGATTGCCAGAATGAGATAAAATTTCAGGTTGGTGGCGAATTTTTTTTTGTTCCGGCGGTTCAGGTACAAGTCCATAAAAACTTCCTGAATGGCGTCTTTTACCATTTCCTCGTCCGGGCATATTTTAGTCCCGTAACGAAAGAGGTCATCTACAAATGTGTTGTAGATTTCAGCAAACGCCTCTTTATCATCTTCCGTGAATCTGGACCAGGCCCTTGCTATTCGTTCAGGATTCTCTGCCGGCATTTTGGGTGAAATGATGAGTTTTAAAATTAAACAAATAAAGGCAAATTCGCCGACAGAAACAATCAGAATGCAATGACAAGAAAATGACTGGCCGGAGTACAAATAGATGAAGATGAAAAAGGAGCCGACTGCTAAAAACAATAAATCGACTCCTTTCTTGTGTCATCCGGTTGGTTTAACCTGGAAAATCCGGCTAAATGATTTTTTGAAAACGCAACAGGGCTTCGAGAAAATAATAATCGGCATAGCTTAGCGGGACATCCACCTCCGATTTTCCCGGTTTGTGGCCAACACTGTGTTTGAGTATAAAATTTCCGTTTGTCCCGGGTTCGGCCAGGTATTCGGGCGAGGCCAACGTTCTCAATTGTGTTTCAGCAACCGAAAGGTACTGCTCTTTCCGGTTTTGATCCACATATCCGCTTAGCTCAATTAAGGCCGAAGCCATGATGGCAGCAGCAGAAGCGTCGCGCTCTTCGTTTGGAATTTCAGGCGCCAGGTAATCCCAATAGGGAATCTTGTCGGCTGGCAGATTGGGGTGGTTAATCATCAGACCGGCAATGTGATTGGCCATCTCCAGGTAACGTTCGTGTCCGGTTTCGCGGTACATCATCACATAACCGTACAGGCCCCAGGCTTGCCCGCGGGCCCAGATGGATTCGTCGGCAGCTCCCTGGTGGGTTTGTTTGATATGCGGCATACCGGTTATGGTATCGTACGAAACCACGTGATAACAGCTGTAATCCGGACGGTAATGATTTTCCATGGTTTTATCGGCGTGTGAAACCGAGATGTTGTAAAAGGCAGAATCTCCGGTATGTTTGAAAGTCCACATCAGCATCTCCAGGTTCATCATGTTGTCGATAATCACAGGAAATTGCCACTTGTCGTTGTTGTGGTCCCATGATTTGATCAAACCAACAGTTGGATGATAACGTGTGCATAACGATTCGCTTCCGGTAACCAGCACTTCTTCGTAGGCTTGCTGGCCGGTCAGGCGTAATCCGTTTCCGAAACTGCAATAAAGCATAAAACCCAGATCGTGCGTGGTGGTGGTATACTTCTCCTTTTCGATGATGGCGGTATATTTTTCGGCCAGCGTTTTCAGCGAAGGGTCCTGATTGAATTCGTACAGGTACCAAAGCGATCCGGGATAAAAGCCGCTGCACCACCAGCGTGAGTTCGAAGTAATGAGCTCGCCGGTCTGAGGATTGATACTTCGGGGCAGTTTACCCTCCTGCAGGGCTAATGCCTGATCCATCGCAACCAGCTGTTTGGCGGCGACTGCCATGCTCCGGTCGATCAGATCCGGCATGGGCTCCGGTTTCGGTGTACATGACATCAGCGCCATAAAAATGCTTAACAGGAAAAAGAAGTTGTGTTGTTTTTTCATGAATTCTTGTTTTATGTTGAGTGTTTCGGTTATTTATACCAAAGGTTTAATTTCGACGTCAGAATTCCAAAAAAAACAGAGGCTGTTCCAAAAAATAAAATAAAATATCATGGAGTCCGGTTTATTAACTCCTTTGGTTTTGGAACAGCCTCGTGTTGAGCCATACAGGCACAATGATTTTATTTATAAGCCTGGTTTTGCTCTAAATTTGGGTTTACATCCAATTCATCCTGAGGAATAGGGAACACATAATGTTTCTCGGTCGCGGTAATTCCAAGCGGAACCATCCGCTTGATGATCCCGTTCATTCGTTTCAGGTCAAAGTAGGCCTGTCCTTCTTCACAGAGCTCCCATGTCCGTTCTTGTAAAATAGCATCCCGGAGCGTTTCTTTGGTATAATCCAAATGATTTAATGCTGTCAATCCGGCTCTTCCCCTTACCCGGTTGATTCCTTCGACCGCGGCCAGACTTGGTCCGTTCACTTCGTTTTCGGCTTCTGAATGCATCAGCAGCACATCAGGAAACCGTGCGATTGGCAGATTCATCGCATAATCGGCAGTTCCGGTAGCGTTAATGTCTGTCATGTCGATGAATTTGTTATAATGGGGAATAGTAATATTTCCCGGGTAAGTGTACAGGTCGCCTGGATTAGCATAGCCATGATACGATAAAACAAAGGTTTTCTCGCGTCGCAAATCGCTTGTAGCCATCGAATTAAAGAAGCGTTCGTGAACAGTCAGCGACGACCAGCCTCCTAATTTAATCTGATCGCCGTTTCGGATACCGGTGAAGGTTGGAAAATCTCTTCCACAACCCATCTGACTTTCGCACTCGAGGCTGAAAATGTATTCCGGTCCGTGTTCGTTTTCGAGTAAGAATACACGTTCATAGTCCTCTTCCAGATCATATCCGTAGGCGGTGTTGGTCATAATTGCTTTGGCTTCGGTTGCCGCTTTGGCCCAGTATTCGGTCTTATTCCAGGGTTTGCCACCCAGGGTGAGATAAGCTTTCGCCAGCATCGTTTGTGCTGCCCCTGCCGTAGCCCGGCCAACATCTTTACCTGTATTTCGCGGTTTAAGTACCGATTTGGCATAGCTAAAATCATCGATGATTAGTTGCCAAACCGCATCATCAGTACCCACATTGGTTGGGTTAAGATCCTGCATATTTTCTTCGGTCATTAACGGAATATGGTCGAAGAAACGGATCAGATAAAGGTAGGCGAGTCCTCTCAGAAATTTGGTTTCGCCAATGATTTGCTCTTTAAATCCGTTCGTTTCAAAAGTTACCTGGTCAATGTTATATAAAACTGTGTTTGCCCGGCTGATCATCTTGTATAACTGTCCCCAAATCTGGGCAAAGCCCGTGGAGCTTGTTGTCCAGGTGTACTGGTCCAGTTCTGTACGCCAGGCTTCACCCGAGTTGTTTGGCCAGGAGGCCTCGCCCGGGTACTCGGCGGCCAGCCATACTTGACGCCCCCAGCCATTCTGGGCCAACATGGCATTGTAAACCGAAGTTAAGGCGGCTTCGGCATCGGCTTCTGTTTTATAGAAATTGAGCGGGGTCATGCTGCTATGAACTTTCTCTTTTAGAAACTCATCATGACAGCTATTCAGACTGAAAACACTAAGGAATATGATGAAATATTTTTTGATTTTCATAATGATCTGATTTTAAGGATTAAAAAGAAGCGCTTACTCCAAACATGAATGCTTTGGCCGCCGGATAGGCATTGTAGTCAACACCCATTTGCAGGTTGCTGTTACCTTGCGAATTCACTTCCGGATCAAATCCTGAATAATCGGTCAGAGTGATCAGGTTTTGGCCGGTTACATAAATCCGAAGCGATTCCATCAACTTAATTTTATTGAAGGTATATCCCAGCGTCATGGTTTTAACACGTAAATAGGAGCCATCTTCAATTAACCAGGAAGACTGGAGCAACAGCGGATCTACCGTAACGCGGGCCCGTGAAATATCGGTATGGGTATTGGTTGGCGTCCAGCGGTTCAGAATTTCCCGGCGTTGATTTCCCCACGGGCCCGATACATTGGTTTCGGCGCGTTGCACATTGATGATGTCGTTGCCATAGGAGCCTTGCATGTAGATGGAAAGATCGAATCCCTTGTATGAAAAATTATTGGACCACCCGAAGATGAAATTCGGATTGGGGTCGCCAACAATCATTCGGTCATCGGTATAATTTATCTTGCCATCATTGCTCTTATCAATAAACCGGGCGCTGCCTAATTTATCGTTTGTTGACGAACGGGGACCTGCATCCAGTTGTGCCTGGTCCTGGAATACGCCGTCATATTTCAGTAAATTCCATACGCCAATCGGTAATCCGGGCTCAAGCCAGCTACCATTCACTTTTAAGTGACCCGAAAGAGATCCCTGAACGGAAGGTGTGTAGCCGGGAATTTCCAAAACCTTATTCCGGTTCCGCGACCAGTTGGCCTGTGTGTTCCAGGTAAATTTCCCGGTAAAAATGTCGCCGCCGATACTCACTTCCAGTCCTTTGTTCTCCAGACTTCCAATGTTTTTGAAGATAGACGGGAAGCCGATAGTCTGCGGGGTACTGATATTCCACAGCAAATCAGTGGTTTTCTTATAATAGTAGTCGACAACTAAGGTCAGCCGGTTGTCAAAAGCGCCTAAGTCGAATCCAATGTCAGTGGTTGAGGTGGTTTCCCATTTCAAATCAGGATTCGGGATGTTATTTGGTCCGACACCGGCATTCAGTATGCCGTTAAAGGCGTAATTCATCGTTCCAAGCTTTGCCAGCGATTGGTAACTCGAAATATCCTGGTTTCCTGTTTGCCCGTAACTGAGACGTAATTTCAGGTTGTTGACGGCGCTGACTGAACTCATGAAGTTTTCTTCCGAAATTCGCCAGGCTGCAGCTACCGACGGGAAGAAGGCCCATTTATTATTTGCACCGAATTTTGAACTGCCATCGGCCCGACCGGTCAGGGTTAACAGGTAACGTCCTTTGTAGATGTAATTGATACGGCCGAGGTAGGAGGCTAACTGGCTCTGGTTTTTATCGGATGAAGGCTGAGAATAGGCAGTTCCGGCCCCCAGGTTATTTGCCGCGTAAATATCGGTGGGGAAATTGGTTGCTCCGGCGCTGAAGTATTGATTGTGAAATGTTTGCCAGGTGTAACCTCCTAAAACATTTAACGAGTGGTCGCCGACCGACTTGTTATAGGTCAGAATATTTTCATTCAGATAAGAGACCATTTTCCGGTTTGCCTGAGAAGCTGATCCGTTGGCATTAAAGCCATTCACGGTTTCTTTTGGCCAGTAAACCTGTCGGTTGGCGCTCGACATGTCTGTTCCGAATGTTACTTTTAATGAAAGGCCGTCGATAATTTCCCAATTGGCTTCTATGCTACCCAAGATACGTTCAATTTCCTGGTAATTGGTAGCCAGTAGTGCAATTGGAACCGGATTTTGAATGGTTGATCCTCCGGGTGTTGGGTTCATCTGGGTATAGCTGCCGTCTTCCTGTTTAACCGGGACGGTGGGAGGCATCAGGATGGCTGAATTTACTACGCCGGCATTATTTCCGCCATCGCCTTCAGATGTACCGATACTGCCCCAAACATGGCTTGCTGTAAAGTTTGTTGCGACAGTTAAATTTTCAGCCAGTTTGGAATCGATGTTCGAACGGAATGAGGCCCGGTTGAAATCAGTTCCTTCAACAATACCTGTTTGTCCGAAAAAGCTACCGCCAACGGCATAGCGTACGGCATCGTTGCCTCCTGAAATTCCCATGTTATAACTGTGAATAGGCGCCGAACGAAAAATTTCATCCTGGTAATCCACTCCTTGTCTCAATGTTGACGGATCGGGAAAATTGTACAGATTGCTGGCGTTCGGAAATGCCGGGCTTAATCCGTCATTCGCACGGGCTTCATTCACCAGTTCTGCAAATTCCCGGGCATTCATCATGTCCAGTTTATTGGCAACTTGCTGTACTCCCGAATAGCCGTCAAAAGTCACCTGGGTTTTTCCGATTTGGCCTCTTTTGGTTGTAATCAGGACAACTCCGTTTGCGCCGCGTGCCCCGTAGATGGCGGTGGCCGATGCATCTTTTAAAATTTCGATGGACGCAATATCGCTGGTGTTCAGGGTGGCCAGCGGATTTTGTCCAGCCCCGCTACCTCCGGCCGAACTGCCTGCTGAAATCGGGTAACCATCGACTACATAAAGGGGTTCGTTACTGCTGCTTAACGAGTTGCCCCCACGAACACGGATGACAACCCGGCCACCAGGAGCCGATGATGCTTGTGTTACCTGCACTCCGGAAGCCCGACCCTGGATTGCCTGGTCGAATGAAGTGACCGGTACTTTTTTCAGATCTTCGGTTTTTATCGAAGATACTGAGCCGGTTAAATCACTCTTTTTTACAGTTCCATAGCCAATAGCTACGACTTCTTCAATTCCGATTGTTTCTTCTTCCAATGATACGTTAACAACTTGTTGACCGGATAACGTGACTTCCCGTGTTTTCATTCCGACAAACGAAAACACCAGGACGGCATTTGCAGGAACATTGGAGATGGTATAATTTCCGCTGAAATCGGTAATGGTTCCCAATGTTGTCCCTTTGATGACCACGGTTGCTCCGGGAATCGGCTCTCCCATCGAGTTTGTAACCCTTCCGCGAATTGCGCCTTGTTGCATGGATGAACTTTTTTCTTCCTGACCGATTAAAATAATTTGTCGATTATTAATCACATAATTCACGCCACTTTCCCGAAACAACTGATCCAGAATGGTCTCAATTTTTTGATTTTCAACACGCACATTAACTCTTCGGTTAACGTCAATCAGATCCTGGTTGTAGAGAAAGTAGAATTCGGATTTGTTTTCAATTTCATTCAAAACTTCGGTCAGACGTGCATCTGCAAAGTTCAGGGATAGTCGGGTTTGCTGCGAATAACTGCTGATCGCCGAAACCTGAAAAATACCCGCCAATAGAAAGAAAACGATTAATCTCATAAGTACGAAGATTTTTTTTAAGGCATACCTGTGGTCTGCCTCACTTTTTTGAGTTTTTTTCATAAATTTACGCTTGTAGGGTTATTAAAAAATTGCTGTTTTGGCCCTGCATGTTATCAGGGAAGTGGTACCAACACTTCCTTGATTTATTAACGGCCTTCGATAATAATTTTTTTCTTCATATAAATTCCATTATAGTTTGGTTTACGTTCTTCAATCCGGTATTTCATCGGGGTAGTCAGCGCAATCATACGCAGGATTTCTTCCAGTTGGTCATTTTTGAACGTGGCTTTAAAGTTATAGGCCCGCAGTTGTTCGTCCCTGATTTCGAAGTCGACGTTGTACCAGCGGGCCAGTTTTTTCACGACTTCGGAAAGCGGTTCGCCGTTAAAGCGTAAGATGCCCTGTGTCCACAAGGTCAGTTCGGCTGCGTTGACTTTGCTGATTTGGGCCTGGTGCTGAATCAGGTTAAGATTGAATTTTTCGTCGGGCTGCATGGTATACGAGTTGGCGATCAGAGAGCTAAGAATTTGAACCTGGCCTTCTTCCAGAACCACATTGATTTCCTTGTCGTCGGGGTAGGCTGCCACGTTGAAGACTGTTCCCAGTACCTGGACGGTTAACCCCGGCGTTTTTACCCGGAATTTTTCGCCATCCCGGCGGACTACCCGAAAACAAGCCTCCCCGGTGAGTTCTACCTCGCGGGATTTATGAAATGTTACCGGATAGCTGAGTTTTGATCCGCTGTTTAACCAGCCCGTGGTCCCGTCGGGCAAAACAAATTCGGTTCGTGCGCCGTCGGGCGAGTGAATAGTTGCCATCGCTTCTGCTTGTTCGGGTTTTGCCGGCAGCAACCAATAGGCGGCCATGGCCAGAGCCAACGGAATAAACAGGATTGCAGCCACGCGCTGATATAGGGCAAAAACACTTGTTTTTTTTGTCGGTTGTCGGCCGGTTAGCTGTGCCAGGAGCGAGTTGAGTCTTTGCTTCATCCGGTTGTTTAGCGGTTGATTCGCCGGAATCTCATCCCAATGTGTTTGCATCGCTTCTTGCAGGGTGGTGTCCGGATCCTGCGCAAACAGTTCTTTTACCCGCCGGTATTCTGTCCGGCTGTAATGGCCTTCGACAAACTGATTCAGCGTTTTTTTATCGGTACGGTTATCTTTCATAAAAGGAACAAGTTCATGTTGATGTTCCCATGTTATATCCCGCTTTTTGGAAAACCCCTATTGGGAAACGAAATTTTTTCCGGATTTTTTTGCAAACAACATCAGGAACAATAATCCGCCGGGATGTTCTTCTTCAAAACGCTTTTTTAGGTATTTCATGGCTTCGGTAATCTGGTTTTCAACGGTTTTGACGGAGATATCCAGCTTTTCGGCAATTTCTTTCAACGATTTACCTTCTTGTTTCCGTTGCATAAAAATGACTTTTCGTCGTTCCGGCATTTCTTCGATGAACAGCGCAAGCTTTTTCGTCAGCAACTGGTAGTTTTGCTCAAAATCGCAGGTTTCCTGTTCCGAGTCGAGTTGGTCGATAATTTCGAGTTTAAACTCATCGTCTTTGGCTTTTCGGTTAAACGATTTTTTGATGGCATTGAAAGCGATGGTAAACAGGTACGACTGAAATGACGTGTCGGTTCGGACCATATTCCGGTTGTGCCAGATCTTCAAAAAAACATCCTGCACAATTTCTTCGGCTTCATCTTCATTTTTTAAATACGACAGGGAAAAAGCGAATAATTTTTGGCCATACCGTATGAAAAGCTTTTCAAAGGCAGCATGGTCTCCCTGCTGAAGCAATTTTAAAAGAAGGAGGTCGATATCAGGTTTGTGAGTACTCAACTGGTTAGGTTTATCGTCACAAAGAAATAAAAAATATAGGAAAAACATAATTCAGTGCGTGTTAAAACCGGGAGTAGGCGAGGAGGACAGATTTATGGAGAGACCGGCTGTTTTAAGCGCATTTCCTTGTGTTACAATCAGAACAGACCGGAATCCCCTTATTTCATTCATATAAAATTACTTAACTGAAAAAATAAAGCCTGTAAAAATTCAGGATGCAGTAGTTTTTGTAAAATGTCATTGTATATTTGTTCAAACAATAAACCTAATCTAAAAATCTAAATTCAAAATTTATGGAGAACGTAAAGCAAAAAAGGCTTTTTATTGCCAGTTGCCTGGCTCTGTTGGTTACAGCGATTACTTTTGCGATCAGGGCGAAAATTGAAGGCGTTTTTTCAACCGATTACGGATTGACGAAAGAGCAGATCGGCTATGCTTTTGGTCCGGCTTTCTGGGGTTTTGCGGTTGCGATGTTTTTTGGCGGTTTTGTTATCGACCTGGTAAAAACCAGGACCATCATCTGGTTGGCTTTCGGAATGCACTTAATCGGGATTATCCTTTTGCTTTTTGCCAAAGACATGACGTCACTTTTTATATCCAATGTGTTTATTGGTTTTGGCAACGGGAGCGTCGAAGCTGCCTGTAATCCGCTTGTTGCCACTTTGTTCCCGAATAATAAGACAAAAATGCTGAACCGGTTTCATGTTTGGTTTCCCGGGGGAATTGTGATCGGAGGCGTATTGGCCTGGCTGGTGATGGATACCATGGACCTGCGTTGGGAAATATTGGTCAGTCTTCTGTTTATCCCCTTAGCCATTTACGGATTTTTGTTTTTGGGGCAGAAGATTCCTGAAACAGAGCGCGTTACCAGCGGCGTAAGTTACAAGGAAATGATGCGCAACATCGGTGCTCCGTATACCATCATTGCCACTGTTATCCTGATGATTTTTGTTGCTTCGGTTCCATCCCTAAGTTTAAGTTTCGACAGCCTTTTACCCTTTATTATAGTTGGTGCTATTGTTCTGCTGGTTATTGTTGAAGGCCGTCTCGTCAATAAAATAAGCCTGTTGTTTCCTTTTGTCCTGTTTTGTATGTTGCTGACTGCTTCAACCGAATTGGGCACCACCCAGTGGATCAATGCCCTTTTGATGACCAACGGCATCAATCCGATGATTATTCTGGTGGTTGTTACCGGAATTATGGCCGTTGGCCGTTATTTTGCCGGCGGATTAATCCATCGATTAAACCCGATCGGTGTGTTGTTGGGTTCGTCGGTGATTGCCACCCTTGGCCTGTTGTTGTTAAGTATCTCGGGCGGGGCTGTCACCACACTGATGTCGGCCGCTGTATTTGCTGTTGGCGTTTGTTATTTCTGGCCGACCATGATTGGGGTGGCGTCAGAATATATCCCGAAAAGCGGGGCATTGGGAATGTCGATTCTTGGAGGCGCCGGTTTTGTGGCTACATCGATGGTGCTGCCCATTATGGGCAAATCAATCGAAACTTCCGGTCCGGAAATCACCCTCCGCAATATGTCGGTTTTACCGCTGATTTTGATTGTGTCTTTTGTTGTGATGTATGTGATTATCAATAAGAAAAAAGCTACGCACAAATAATAGGCAGGCGGAAGTTATTTGAAAAGTGAACTGAAGAGGTCGTTTCAGCGTCGGGTTGAAACGACCTCTTAGTTTAGTACTATTTCTCCAAATGGAAGAGCACCGGGGTTAGTGAGCAAATCCATGAGGTGCTCCGTGACCGGGTACGCCAGCAAGCGGGAAAGAGCGAATCTCCCGGTTTGGGATGCATTGACAGTCAATCTGTCAAAACAACCAGGCTTGGGGGTAAAGACCGTGACGTTGACGGGGAAAAAGATCAAATTAGACTAATGCTTAATAGAATCAAAAATTAAAATTTAAACAGTTTCTGAATGTTTTAGGTAGGTTAGGGCAGGGCCGTGTTGGGTTTTAACCGGCGGTCGGTTTTGAAATAGAGATCATATTAAATTTCGGTAGAGAACACGAATCATAGCGGTTGGTGAAAATCTGAGCGTTTCGTTACCCATAAACAACTTGTTTTGGGAATCTACCGGAAAAATATCAATTGATCGGTAATCTGCTTCAGAAATTTCTTTTTATCACCGGTCAATAATCCGGAAAGTTCCTGGTAACACCATTGATGATAGTCATTAATCCAGTCTGTTTCTTCTCGCGTCAGTAATTTCTGATCGATCAGCTTAAGGTCAATCGGGCATAAAGTCAAGGTTTGAAATCCGTAAAACCGGCCAAATTCGTTTCTTTCGGTTTCCACACACACCATCATATTTTCGGTACGCAGACCATATTCGCCTTCGCGATAAAAGCCCGGTTCATTCGACATCACCATGCCGGGCACAATCGCATGCTCATTGTATTCCTGACGGATACTCATCGGCCCTTCGTGCACGTTTAAGAAATAACCGATGCCATGAGCCGTGCCGTGTCCGTAATTCATCCCTTGCTCCCACATCGGTTTCCGTGCCAGAACATCGAGATTGCACCCCTTGGTACCCGCCGGAAACCTGGCCGTTGAAAGGCCAATCATTCCTTTTAATACTAAGGTGAAATCCGTTTTCTGTTGTATGGTCGGCTCCGAAAGGGTCACGGTCCGGGTAATATCAGTTGTTCCGGTCAGGTATTGCCCGCCCGAATCGAACAGCAGGATGCCCTCGGCTAAAACAGGCTGTGCCGTCTCCTCCGTGACCGAGCGGTGCACAATGGCCCCGGCTTCTTTATACCCAATAATCGGGAAAAAACTGGAGCCTTTGTATCCTTTCTGAAGTGACCTGAAATAAGATAGTTTTTGTGCAATCTCCCACTCGGTAACCACTCGTTTACCGAGTGTCTGATCCAGCCAATAGAGGAATTCGATCATTGCCACGCCGTCTTTTCGCATGGTTTCGCGAATATTTCTCAGTTCGGCTTCCGATTTGACAGCCTTCAG
Organism: Gaoshiqia sp. US2; assembly: GCF_059705485.1. Lineage (NCBI taxonomy): Bacteria > Pseudomonadati > Bacteroidota > Bacteroidia > Marinilabiliales > Prolixibacteraceae > Gaoshiqia > Gaoshiqia sp. US2. The sequence continues at coordinate 1,923,961 of NZ_AP048550.1, forward strand.
CATGGCCGGTACCGATACCTGTTTAATGATCTCCACACCGGAAGGAATAGATTCCATCAAGGCCTGATTGGTCCGGTTCTGATCAATCAGAATGACTCCGCTGAAGGATTTCAGGTCGTCAAAAACGCTTTCATAAGGTTTTAACTGAATGCCTTCATCGTTCAGTTTCCGCGTAAGTTCTTCGGTTACTTTTTTCGGGTTGATGTACAGAAATACCTGCTTGTCGGTAATCAGCGCATAGGCCACAAAAACCGGGTTAAAATCAACATCCTGCCCACGCAGGTTGAAGGTCCATGCTACATCATCCAATGCCGTGATCAGGCTGGCAACAGCGCCGCTTTTTTGCATCTCCTCCCTAATCCGGTTGATTTTTGTTAACCGGTTTTCTCCTGCATACCTCAGTTCATGTTCAAAGACGGGCGTAATCGGCAATTCAGGACGTTGGTCCCAAACTGATGCCAATAAGTCGCCCGTATTTTTCAGATGCAGCTTTTTTTGCTTCAGCTCATCCCGAAAACTGGTATAAGCGGAAACTGACAGGCATGCGGCATCGGTCCCAACCAGATCGGCTTTACCGAGGATGGATGCAAGCCATTCCGCATGAGTCGGAGTACCTTCCATCCGCATTTTCATCAAGCGGATACCAGTTCCCTGAAGTTGTTCTTCAGCTTGCAGGAAATAGCGCGAATCGGTCCAAAGTGCGGCATCGTCCTCCGTAATGATCACCGATCCGGCAGAACCCGTAAAGCCGGAGATAAATGCTCTGTTTTGCCAATGCAGGGGCAGATACTCATCCTGGTGAGGATCAGTTCCCGATATGTACCAGGCTTTCACTCCGGCCTGATGCATCTGCTCGCGAAGTTTTGCCAGTCGGTCCTTAATCAACGTTCTCATAGGTTAAATTTAACAGTTCGCTTATTTTACCGGTTCTTCAACTAACTTCCGGACGATTTGCTTCATCGACACTGAAGGAAGTTTATCCAAATCAACCTGATCCGGAAAATGAAATTCATAACCGGAAATGTCGTCCATTGGTACCAGTTGATCCAATGATTGCACCTTTACCCGGAATGCCAGGTCGAGGGTAAAAACAACAATTCCCGAAAAAGGATATTCATTTGGAAACGAACCGAAATACTCCGGTTCACTGACCACCACACCGAGCTCTTCCTGAAGTTCGCGGCAAACAGCCTGCTCTGCGGTTTCCATTGGTTCAATGAACCCGCCGGGAAGATCGAGCATCCCCAGGTGTGGCTGAATAGCCCTCCGGGTAAATAAAAGCCTTCCTTCCGTATCAAAAATCAGGGCAGCTACGGCAGCCGAGCTGTTAAAATACCAGACAAACGAGCATTTTTTACATTTTTTTGCGCGATCGCCCACCGGGTGAAACTCTTCGGAGCCGCATACCGGGCAGAAATTAAGAACATTTAAGGGGTGAATATCCGAATACATCATTCCTAAAATTCGTATCTAAAACAATCTGAAAAAGTTAAACACTCAGCATGGGACCAGGCTAAATAAAACCCATTTCCCTCATCCAACTGAGAAATAAAACCGGCCACTGTTCAACAGGTTTATCAATTTTTCTCATTCCAAAGCCATGACCTCCTTTGTTGAAGATGTGTAACTCGGCAGGAATGCCGAATTTTTTCAGGGCCATATAGAAACGGATTGAATTTTCAGGTACAACCGTTTTATCGTCATCTGCCAAAATTAAAAAAGTGGGCGGCGTATTTTCAGTGACCTGTAATTCGTTGGAGTATAACGATGCCAGTTTCCAGTCGTTTGTTTCGCCAATCAGGTTTTTGCGTGAACCCATATGCCCGATTTTTTCATCAAAACTGATAACCGGGTATAGCAACAACATAAAATCGGGGCGACTGCTGATTTTTGCCAACGGATTTGTCGATTCAGACTTACCCAAATCAAAATGGGTCCCGGCAGTTGAAGCCAGATGTCCGCCGGCCGACGAACCGGCTATGCCCACTTTCGCGGGGTCAATCGCCCAGTCTGCCGATTTCGACCTGACATAGCGAATTGCCTGTAAAGCATCCGAAAGCGGGACTTCATGTTGCCCGTATGGAAGGCGGTATTTCAGCACAATACCGGCAATGCCATTTTCTTTCAGGTATTCGGCGATCATAAAGCCTTCATGTTCAATCGCTTCGACCCAATATCCGCCACCCGGACAAATGACAACAGCTGCCCCGGTATTTTTTCCGGCTTCGGGTAAATAAACGAATAACTCAGCTTCAGAAATATTATCGTAACGCCCGGTCTCCCGTTCAACATAAAAATGCTCTTCTCCGGGAGGAGTATTTTGGTTGGGAGCCCCTGCAGGCCATAATTTTAAACGGTAATCTTGTGTCATACCCTGAAAGAATATTAGGGTTAATGTCAAAAATAAACTGATTTTCTTCATAAGTATAAATTTTTCGTAGGATGTTGATTACAAATATACCTTCTGTATTTTTGATTTCCGAAAAATACAGGAATATAGTTCGGTAATCAGGGATAAATACAAAATCTGTTATTTTTGTACCATGTCTTTCGCATTTTTCATAAAAGGGATTCTGATCGGCCTGGCGGTTTCCATTCCGCTGGGACCAATTGGCATTCTTGTTATTCAAAGAACTGTTAACCGGAACAGGACTTCGGGCTTTTTTTCGGGCCTGGGAGTTTCACTTTCCGATACCATTTATGCTGTTGTTGCCGGATACAGCCTGACCTATATTATTGATTTTATCAGGCTTCACCAGGTCAGTTTTCAAATTATCGGCGCCCTAATCGTACTCTTCCTGGGGATTCATATTTATTTTAAAAACCCGGTACGCGATTTAAGGAAATACCGGCGAAAAGGAAGTTCGTATTTTCAGGATTTGGCCTCTACTTTTCTGATTACTTTTCCGAATCCCATGGTCATTTTTATTTTTCTGGCCGTTTTTGCAGGTGCGGGGATCGCTTTCCAGATCGATCAACCCTACCAGGCTGTTTTTGTGATTCTTGGCGTATTTACAGGAACGAACGCATGGTGGTTAGGTCTGACGGGAACAGTCAGCATATTCAGACACAAATTCAATCTTCGCGTATTGTGGTGGTTCAATAAGATAGCCGGCGCAGCAATCATCCTGTTAGCTGTTGGCTCGCTGATCTTTTCTTTGCTGTAATAGCTAACCGTTAAAATACTTTTTCAAGGCTCCGATAAATCGTTCCGGCGCCCGGCACGGCTTATTGGTTTTGCTGTTGAAAAAAACAAGGACAACTTCCCCTTCGTTCAGCAGTTCGCCATGCTGGTTGTAAATTTCGGTTTTAATCAGGAACTTCACTTTGGGTATTTGATCTACAATCGTCCTGACGGTTAACAAATCATCGTAATAGGCCGATTTCAGGTAATTTATTTTCAGGCTTCTGGCCGGAAGTAAAATACCCGACTCTTCAATTTCCCTGTAGGTTAATCCCAAATCCCGGATCATTTCCGTACGGCCAATCTCGTAATACCTCGGGTACACTCCGTAATAAACAACGCCCATTTTATCGGTGTCTTCGTAGTAGACCCTTACTTTTGTTTCGCTAACAAACATCGCAATTATTTAAACGGTGAATCCGGCTCTTTGGCCATATGTTTATAGGTAAGTTTGTCGAGCAGCCGTGGGCAGAATTTCCCCAGAAAAACGGTTAATTTGCCTTCAACAAAAGTAAGAATCAATTCCCGTTTCCGTTTTTTCACTGCATTTACGATACATACAGCGCATTGTTCGGCCGACATCATTTGCGCCTCGTTGCGGGGCGTTTCACCTTGCTTTGAGCCATCGGCAGTCAGGGCGACCTGCCTCACCTCCGAAGCAGTAAAGCCGGGAGCTGCTACCAGCACATGAAGCCCTTTTTTCATATTTTCGATACGCAGGGTATCCAAGAACCCGCGAACGGCAAATTTTGAAGCAGCATAGCCCGTACGTCCGGGCAGACCGACATAGCCGGCAATGGAAATAATCCCAACCACCGACCCCTTTGTTTTCAATAAATAGGGTAGCGCAAACTTGGTGCAATAAACCGTCCCCCAAAAATTTACATCCATCAGTTTCCGGATAACATCAAGCTCCAGTTCTTCAAAAATCGCGCGCATGGAGATACCGGCATTATTTACGAGGACATCAATCCGGCCAAATCGGGCAATCGTATTTACAATCAGCGCCTTACAATCTTCTTCCCGGCTGACATCTGTTTGCTGAATCAACACTTTCCCGGGTACAAGTTCTTCTTTTAACTGCTCCAGTAAATCGATACGCCTGGCCCCCAACGCCAACTTCGCTCCTCTTTTTGCGAACTCAAAGGCCAGAGCCCTACCAATCCCGGATGAAGCGCCGGTTATAATGATAACTTTGTCCTTCATAATTTTTAATTGCGAAAAACAAAAGTAAACTTTTTTTGTTTTCGTACCGGACAGGCATTTAATAAGTCGTTATTAACTGTTGAAAATCGCTTTTTTTTCATTTTTTGCCATCCGGAATTTGCAATTAATGCCAGAGTTTTTACCTTTGCACCGCCTTTAAACAAAAAGGCTACATCAATAAGGATGACTCAGTAGCTCAGCAGGTAGAGCACATCCCTTTTAAGGATGGGGTCCTGGGTTCGAATCCCAGCTGAGTCACACCAAAAGACATCAATTGACACTAAAAGCGCTTAAATCAAAGGTTTAGGCGCTTTTTTATTTTCGACAGGGAGTCAAAATATGCACTAATTCGCAAAATAAACGAGACTATATCGAGACCTATTCTTTAAAAACATCAAATAGGTCTCGGTAATCGATGTAAGATTCTGATAATTAATTCATTTTGATTGAATTTGGTTCGTTTTGACGCTTTGAATTATGACCCACAATGGCTAATTTTAAACTGGAAAACGAGACCATTTTTTTAACTAAAAAATGAGTCTAATAATGAGAGTTACTGTAAACTTCTCTTTAAAGAGATCAAAATCCCGCACTGACGGGAAATGCCCGGTTTATGTCCGGTGCACAATGAACAACCAACGTTTTGAATTATCTACCGGAATTCTTATTGTTCCGGAGTCATGGAATGAAGAGAAGCAGCAGATTGCCGGGAGGACGGAAGAAGCTAAAATTCTGAATAATCGATTGGATAAGATTACTGCCCGTGTGCAGGACATTTATAACCAATTGGAATCGAAAGGAGAACATTTTTCTATTTTAAATGTGAAAAACAAATTACAGGGAGTAAGTGATGAAAAAGGCGTGCTGGAAATAATGGATGGTATTATTAAAGGTATAGAGGTTCGGGTTGGGAATGATTATTCTGAAGGAACGTTAAAGCATTACAAAACAACCAGGGAACGATTAGCTGAATTCTCTAAAATCAAGTTTGGGAAAGACGATTTAACCTTATCAATGGTTGATTACAATTTTCTGAACTTATTTGACATCTACCTGAAAACGAAATACCAATTAAAACCAAACACGGCTTTAACTTACCATAAACATCTGAAAAAGACTTTGAACACCGGCATAGCCATGAACATGATTTCGAATAATCCTTACAATTCGTTCAAAGTTACACGTAATGAGACTCATCGCGATTACCTGACTATTCAGGAACTGGAACAAATTAAAAACAAGGTGATAGGTACACTCCGAATGGAATTCATCCGCGATGTATTCGTCTTTGCCTGTTATACTGGATTAGCTTACGCCGAACTCAGCAAACTTTGTGAAGCCCATATTCATCAAGGCGATGATGGCGAAAAATGGATCATCATTGACCGAACCAAAACTGATATTAGGTGTCGGGTTCCATTGTTGCCGCAAGCTAAAGCTATATTGCAGAAATACGAGAACTTTCCGGTGAACCGGAGTAGAGGGAACCTACTTCCTGTACATTCAAATCAAAAAATGAATGAATACCTTAAAGAATTGGCAGGAATCTGCGGGATAACCAAAAATCTCTCTATGCACGTTGCGCGCCATACCTTCGCCACTTCGGTTACCTTAGCTAATGGGGTTCCGATTGAAACGGTTTCAAAAATGTTGGGGCACACGTCTTTGAAGACTACGCAGATTTATGCAAAGATTGTTGACTCAAAGATTTCTGAAGATATGAAAAAGTTGAAGAAGATTTTATAGCTAACCCTCTTGTCTCTATTTTGTCGCTTTTAGTTTTATATTGGATGTGGCAATATGGATGTCTGTTATGAAAAAAAATAGAAAGAATAATTGTATTTGAGTTAGGTTGTATATAATTGATATCCTTGTTCTGAACAGAACAAGGGCATATATTATAATGCTATTAGGCTTAAATTCAAGCTGTTATCGACTATTTATTTTTGCTGGTCTCGATTTTGTCACGCCAACGAAATTGAAGAACTATTCATGCGTTACAAAGGTAAATATTATTCTATTTTAACTCAAAATATACTGAATCAATTTCCATTTTTTCCTTACTCTCAAATCCGGAAATGAATATTAGTCCGATAGAATTTAACTCAACAAAAAGCCGTACCACCAACGGGATTCCCCTTGAGATGGTTTCAAAATGTTAGAAAACACTCTCTGACAACCACTCAAAACTATAAACGATTGTGTTTCCGAAGATATCAAAGGATATGGAAGCATCGAAAATGCTATTGTGATTTTTCTGCGTCAGCTTCTATATAAAAGTCTAGATTTTCTCACGCAATGTATCATTTTTTTAGAATTGAGTTATTTGCTAATATTGTAAAACTTTTCGTGCATTATATGAAGGTACTTTCAAACGATATCGTAACTCTCCTAAATAATAAAAATGAGGCCGCCTTCAACATTACATTTACGGCCTATTATCCGCGTTTAGTTGCTTTCGCAAAAGAATACGTACCAGAAGAGGATGCCATGAATTTTGTACAGGATGCATTTATTACATTCCTTGACAAAGCCCTCACATTTTCAAACGAAAACCAGTTGCAATGCTACTTGTACACCAACGTTAAAAACAACTGCCTGATGTTCTTGCGTCACGAAAAGGTAAAAAAGAAATATTCTGATCAAAAAATTGCAGCTAATACACAACTCAACTTGAATGTAGAAGCGCTTGAACGATTGGATACTACTCCAATAACATTTATGGAAATTGAACGGCTCATAAATGATACGCTGAAAGGACTGCCTCCGCGATGCCGTGAGATATTTATTTTGAGCCGGTTGGAAGGTAAGCGGAATGCAGAGATTGCCGGCATGTTTAATATCAGTGAAAAAGCTGTTGAGGCTCAAATTACCAAAGCGCTAAAAGTCTTTAAAATCGCACTGAAAGATTATCTGGCTTTACTTATTTTCATGTTTTAACATGTTCTCTTTCGGATAAACTTTTCGCGGAGAATAATTTTTCCCATTTTTATTTATTTTATCTGGTGTTTTAACTGACACATATTAAGGGCATTAAAATACTTTTAGAGAAAATTACAGCCAAACCGACAATTTTTTTCTAAAAAATGAGATAGGGTAAAGGGGGTACTTAAACATTCTACATATAGAAATTAAAAAATGGAAAAGGAAAAGCTCATATCATTTATTACTTCACATCAGTCCTTCAGCAATCATCCTGAAGTTATTGATTGGGTCAACTCTTCTGAAGAGAATAAAGAAGAATATATTCGATATAAAAACCTGTGGGCGATATTGCAACACGGTAACGATATGCCGGAAGTAAAGATTAAAGATGGTCTTTTAAAAGTCAGGAAAAATTCAAAACGAATGAAGCGCCCGTTTCGGCTATGGAACTTCATGAAGTATGCTGCAATTATAGTGTTAGCGCTATTCTGCGGCTATATGATCAGCACTGTGAATTTCAATAACGAAATTGCGATGAACGAGATTTATGTGCCTAACGGGAACAGGTCGTCGGTTGTTTTACCGGATGGCACGAAAGTTTGGATAAGCAATGGGACAAAGCTTACCTATCCGGAAGAATTCAAGGGAAAAGATCGTATTGTTGAATTGGAAGGAGAAGGCTTTTTTGATGTTACTCACGATAAGACACATCCGTTCATTGTAAAAATGGGACAAAACCGGATTAGAGTTTTGGGGACCAGGTTTGCGGTCACTGCATATCCGGGTGATAAAATAATAAAAGCTGAACTTATCGCAGGACAAATCCAATTCGATATTAATAAAAAAGGCCAGAGCGAAAAGTTTCAATCTTACCTAATGACCCCATTTCAAAGTCTGACTTTTGATAAGTCTTCGGGAAAAGTAACAGAAGCCCAAATAACAAACAGCTTTTACAATTATTGGCTGAACGGAGTGTACCAATTTAAGGAAGAAACATTTGAAGAACTTGCAAAAAAGCTTGAGCGAATCTATAACGTTGAAGTTACATTCGAAGATCAATCATTAAAGAAAATCTTATTCAGCGGCAGTTTGAACGTCAACGACAATGTTTACACGCTTATGGAGGCATTTGAACGTGCAAGTAAAGAACCTTTTACATATACACACGAAGGATCCCTTATTTACATTAAAAAGAAGCATTAATTGAACCTAACTTTTGAAAAACTGCCTATGTGATAAAAGACCTTTGAAATTTAAAACGGGGTACGCCTGCCAGCGCCCCCGCTTATTTTGGAAACAGGACATTGTTTCCAAATTAAAAAATCAATAAAAGCCTCCAGGCTCGTATTATCAATTTTTTAACACCGTAAATTTATGAAAAAAACTAACGTGTATCATGGAAAGTTTAAACTTCTCCATGTGAAAAAAATTATTAGAGTTATGAAGATTACTTCTTTTCTTCTTTTGCTCGCGTTTGTTCAGGTTTCTGCTGCGTCTTATTCGCAGGCCACAAAATTGAACCTGAATTACGAAAACGTAAAGCTTTCCGATTTATTTGATAAAATCGAAAAGGCCAGCGATTATCGTTTTTTTTATGATAGTCGATCGGTTGATTTGTCAAAAACAGTCAGTGTAAACGTTCAGGATTCGGATCTTAAAGATGTATTGAACAGGGTGCTAGGCTCTGGTTTGACCTATGAAATGGTTAACAACAACATCATTGTAATAAAAAGTGTAAAGAGTGGTGCGGAAAGTACATCTGTTTCCCAACAGCAACGCACCATCTCCGGCCGTGTCACCGACTCCTCCGGCGCTCCGTTACCCGGGGTTACAGTGGTTGTCAAAGGCACGACCACCGGGATTATTTCCGATGCTGATGGGAAATATAGTATTGCAAATGTTTCTTCCGATGCTACATTGGTTTTCTCTTTTGTAGGAATGAAGGCCCAGGAAATATCGGTTGCCGGAAAAAATCAAATCAATGTGACAATGGTTGAAGAATCCATTGGATTGGATGAAGTCGTTGCAGTAGGTTATGGTACACAAAAAAGGGCATCTATCGTTGGTTCCATTTCCAGCGTTCAAAACCAGGAACTGACTATTTCCCCGGTTGCCAGTACTTCCAATGCATTGAGCGGACGTTTGCCCGGGTTGATTACCGTACAGCGGGAAGGCTTACCGGGCAGGGATGCTGCTGATTTGAATATCCGTGGCTTTGGGAGTCCTTTGGTCATTGTAGATGGTGTTGAAGCTAATTTAGATATATTGAACCCTAACTCGATTGAATCGATCTCGATCCTGAAAGATGGAGCAGCCTCCATTTACGGTGCCCGGGCCGGTAATGGGGTTATTCTTGTGACGACCAAACGCGGGGGCCTGGAAAAACCGACGTTTACATTAAACACTTCATATACTGGACAAAGTATGACAAATTTTCCAAGGAAAACAAGTGCCGGGCAATATGCAGAAATGGAGAGAGAAGCATGGATACAGTCAGGTAAGCCAGAAGATACAGCTCCTTATTCGTTGGAAGAAATCCAGAAGTACTTTGATGGGAGTGATCCCCGGTATTTTCCGAATACGGATTGGTATGATGAAGTCGTGAGGAAATGGGCGCCCCAGCAGGAGCACAATTTATCTGTCCGTGGCGGCTCTGAGAAGATTAAATATTATGGTTTCTTGGGTTATCTGAAGCAGGAAATGATGTGGAAGAAGAATGGCGGAGATTATCAGAAATATAATATTCAGTCCAATGTTGATATGAAGTTGACTGATAACCTGGACCTTCAGATGGATATATCTTCCATAGTAAGAGATATTAACTATCCTTATCGTTCAGAAATCCTGGAATATCCATATTTATGGCAAGACTTGTGGTTGGCCAACCCAACATACCCCGCCCATTTCCCGGATCCCAATAAATTAGTATATATAGGGAGTAACGTGCCGATTTATGGTGTGACCAACAGAGAGACTTCAGGCTACGATGATTCCGATATTCAAAGATTAAGTGGAGCAATGACATTGAATTATAGGGTTAAGGCTGTTAAAGGTCTGTCAGCAAAATTATTGATCAATTACAGAAAAGATTATTCAACTGAAAAGCTCTTTAATAAAGGATATCAAATGTGGGATTATTCTTATGAAGATGATATCTATACTTTAAGGGCAGATACGCGAGGAGAGACAGGACTGGAAATCAGGGATACCCGGAACCGGAATATGACCAACCAATTATCCCTGAATTATGATCGGACATTTAAAGGAGACCATCATTTAACTGCTTTGGCACTTTACGAATCAATTGATTACCGGTACGATCATGTCCGGACAAAAAGGACTAATTTTTTAACTTCAGCGATTGACCAATTGTATGTTGGTGACGGAACTACTGCTACCAATAGTGGTTCAGCAAGTGAAATGGGGCGAAAAAGTTATGTAGGCAGGCTGAATTATTCTTATAAAGATAAATATTTACTCGAAACTTCCATCCGTGCTGATGCTTCGGCTAAATTTCCTCATCAGAAACGATGGGGATATTTTCCCAGTGTTTTAGTGGGATGGCGAATGTCTGAAGAAAGTTTTATAGCTAATATGGGATTCTTTGATAACCTGAAATTAAAAGCTAGTTATGGACAGTCTGGTTTGGATAATGTTTTGAACTTTCAATACCTAAGTGGTTATCAGTTAAAGAATACTTACGGTACATATTTATTTGGTAGCACGTATAGTTCAGGCTTATATACTACAGGAATGGCAAATCCTGGCCTGACCTGGGAAGAGGTCACCTTGTACAATGCCGGGCTGGAATTTTCAATGTGGAAAAGGAAGTTGTACGGTGAAGCAGATGTTTTTTACCGTGAACGGAATGGCATACCGGCTACCCGGAATATATCTCTACCTACCAGTTTCGGGGCAGACCTGCCAACCGAGAACCTCAACAGCCTCAATAACCGTGGGTTCGAATTAAAAGTGGGCACTTATGGGCATTCCGGAGACTTATCCTGGGATATCAGCGCCAATGTTAACTGGTCGAGGGCAAAATGGATGCACTATGAAGAACCGGAATACGAGGATCCGGATCAATTGAGGCAAAAGAAACGTTCAGGAAGATGGACCGATGTCGCGTTTGGCTATGTGTCTGACGGGTTGTTTACCAGCCAGGAGGAAATTGATAACCTCGGGTTTGACCAGGACCTGCAGGGGAATGTCAGCCTGAGACCCGGCGATATCCGGTATGTGGATGTGAACGACGACAAAAAACTGGACTGGAAAGACCAGGTTGAAATCGGGAAAGGAACATTTCCTCACTGGACAGTGGGTTTTAATACCAATCTGACCTACAAAAATTTTGACCTTTCTGCTTTGTGGCAAGGTGCGATGGGTTTTTACAACAATGTCGAAATTATAAGGCAGATGACAGTATATTATGATTTGAGATGGACAGAAGAAAATAATAACCCGAAAGCCTTGGTGCCAAGGTTAGGCGGAGCTTCCACCAATGGGCTTTACTCTGATTACCGGTATAAAAAAGCCGATTACCTGAGGCTAAAAACAGCTTCAGTAGGATATAACCTGCCTAAAAGATGGATGAGCAAAGTAAATATCTCTAAAATGAGGGTATATGTTGCAGGAACTAATCTGTTGACATTTAGCGGGCTGAATAAGTACGATCTGGACCCTGAAGTCCCTCCTACACCAGCATCTTATAGTCAGGCTGGCTCTGCCTGGGCTTATCCTCAGCAAAAGACCGTTACTTTAGGTGCAACTGTTACATTCTAAATCTAAAAAAGTAAGTTATGAAAAAAATAATCTATAGTTTGTCGATTATCCTGGTTTTTATGGTTTCGTGCCAGGAAGATATCTTGGATAAAAAACCCTTAGACCTGATTACAGATGCTGTGGTTTGGAATGATCAGACACTGATTGATTCATACCTGACGGGTATCTATACAGATATGGTGGTATGGGATAAAGATAATATAAAAAGGTCGAATTCACGTACTTGGTGGTATGTTGATATTGATAAGATTGCGGATGAATGCCCGGGTACCGGCTACAAGCAAGGAGGCATTAAGATTGACTCGAACCCGCTGCCATGGTGGGATAATTTGGGTGATAATTCTGCGACTGGAAACGTATCTGCTTATAAAGTTATCAGGGATTTGAATATCTTTATCAAGCGGGTTCCAGAGTCAAAGGTTGAGGAAGATTATAAAAAGTCCCGGGTGGCAGAAGCGAGGTTTATCAGAGCTTATAATTATTTTGCTATGGTTATCCGATATGGCGGGGTACCCCTGATTACACAGGCACAAAATATTGACGACCCGGATGAAGAGCTTTTCCGTGCTCGTAATTCAGAAAAAGAAATCTATGATTTTGTGATTTCAGAATGTGATGCCATATTTAACGATCTCCCTTCAGTCAGGACAACAGATTACGGTAGGCCGACTAAGTGGGCGGCCGCAGCTTTAAAATGCCGGGCAGCTTTGTATGCCGGCAGTATTGCCCAGTTTGGCACACAACAGTTAAACGGGCTGTTAGGATTCCCTGCTTCTGATGCACAGGGGTATTATCAAAAATCGTATGACGCCGCGAAGGTAATTATAACGGGTGGCGTTCATTCGTTGTATAATAAATACCCGACTGATAAAGTCAAAAATTTCAGGCAGTTGTTTATTGAAGACGGCAATGCTGAGGTTATATTTTGTAGACCACATGACGAAAAAGAGTCTTATCCCACTGCAGGACAGGGTTGGCCGCTAGATTTTTTCCAGGGGCCAAGGCCCAATGGCTGGGGAGGGGGTAAAAACCTTGATCCATATTTGGAGATGGCAGATGAGTTTGAAACTGTGGACGGTACCCCGGGGGCCCCGGCGCCGCTTAACAGGGTGGCCATCCAGCAGGGGCTATGGTCAGGCCAGGATTTGTTTGGGAACAAAGAACCCCGGTTTCATGCCAGTATATTCTACCAGGATATGGTATGGGGAGGTACCCAGTTTTCTCAACCGACTCCACTTACCTGGTACAAAGGTATTATCAAACCTGACGGATCTGTTCAGACAACAGGCAGCTATGGGGGTATAAATGTTCTGGGAAATCAAGTTACATCTACTGCCTTAGGCACCGGGTTTGGCATCCTGAAATATCTCAGTGAAAGTACAAATGTCAAAGGCGCCAGGTATGTATCGCCCCAGGACTGGAAATTGTTCCGTTACGGGGAAGTTTTGCTGAACCTGGCCGAGGCAGCCTTTGAACTCAACAAACCTGCCGAAGCGCTGGATGCCCTTAACCAGGTCAGGAGCAGGGCAGGTGTAGCCGCGTTGACAAGTATCGACAGGGCGAAAATCAGGCATGAACGGAAAATAGAACTGGCCTTTGAAGGCCACCGTTACTGGGATTTACGCCGTTGGAGAACAGCTGTGACTGATCTGACCAGAGGCTTTAGCGGATTAAGGTTTCAGCTGGATTATAATACCCGCAAATACAAAGTAACAGTTGTTAATGATATTGATGGAACTGTCAACCCTCCACGGTTTTTTGAGTATAATTATTACTTCCCGATAACGACCAGACGGACAGGAAATAATCCTAGCCTTGTTGAAAACCCGGGTTATGAGTAAGCCTTAATATGAATGAGAATTTTACAAGTTCTCATTCTCATATTTCATAAAATAAAGAATAACAACTCCAGGTTGTGTTAACTTACAATCTGGAGTTGTAAAATTTATTGATGTTCATCCAGTAATTCTATCTGCATTCTTTGTATTTATATTAAGAAATGCCGGGGGTATTGCCTTTTATTTCTATTACAATTCCGAAAATTTCAAATACTTTTTTTACAGTGTAAAAGAAAGAGCACACGTGTCCCAATTCGGAGACAGGAAAAGTTCTAAAAAAGCAGAAATATAGTGCTTTTACCAGACTTTTTGCTTTTTCAGAACAGAGCTTAAATAAATAAGAAAGCTGGAGATAATGAGGTTCAATAATTAAAATATGATTAAACATGAAAGAAACGAATTTTCTTTTTTCAACTATAAAAAAAGCAACACTTTTTTGCTCTTGCATAACTTTGTTAACAACAGTAGGTTTTAGTAAATCGTATCATGTAGCAAAAACTGGAAGTGACACAAATAACGGAACGTTTGAAACTCCTTTCAAAACCATTCAAAAGGCTGCAAGTTCTATGACAGCAGGCGATACCTGTTATATTCATGCCGGTACTTATTATGAGATAGTCCGCCCTGCAAATTCCGGAACAGCAGGTAATCCGCTGGTGTTTACAACCTATCAAAATGATGACGTGATAGTTCATGGAGGAGAAGTGATAACAGGATGGACCAAATATAAAGGAAATATTTATCAGGTGTCTGCACCGAACGAGGTAAAAGATCTATTTGTCAACAGGCAGTACATGCTTTTGGCGCGTCATCCGAACATGCTTTATGATCCTGAAAATGGATTTGATATGTGCCGTCCTACGCTTGGAACAGCCAATCCCCCTGCTGATGTTGACTGGACCGGGGTTACCGTTGTTCAGAACACGAATAAACAAGCCTGGTATAATAAGTTCAGCAAGTCAAACTCCCATGTTTTATTTCCTGATGACCTTGTGGAAGGAGGGTACTTGATGGGCGTACCGGGTTTAATTGACTCGGAAGGAGAATGGTGCTGGAAGGGTGGTATTCTCTATCTTTGGGCTCCCGGGGGAAAAGATCCGTCAACTCTTCTTATTGAAGGCAAATTTCGGGATTGTGCCTTTGATCTGACAGACCGTAATTACATTGTTCTTAGTAAATTGACAGTGTTTGGTGCTTCCGTCAATATGTATGGTTCCACGCATTGTATGATGGATTGGTGTAAAGCGTATTACGTCAGTTCGTTATTTGACCCATTAACATTTAATACAAAATCGGACGACAAATATGCACCAATGACTAATACCCTTCCAGGAAAAGGAATATTGGCAGGCGGTTCATACAACACCATTCAAAATTGTGAAATAGCTCATTCATGGGGCAACTGTGTTTCTTTACTTGGATCGCATAATACCGTGTATAACTGCCATATGTATGATGCCAATTGGGCAGGTTGGGAATGCGCGGTAATTGCCATGAATGGGGGAGGCCATGTTGTTCGTCAAAATACTTTGCACGATGCTCAACGTTCAATTGTAACATGTTCAAACAAGATTAGTATGAATCCACCGACTCAACCGTGGACTATTGAATTGAATGAAATGTATAATGCAGGGCTAGCAAAAACGGATAACGGCGTTATATACTGTTTTTTGACCGATGGAGTTGGATCGGTGATTGCATACAACTGGGTTCATGACAATTTTAATGTTAACAATACAGAGGTGCATAGCGGCATGGGAATTTATCTGGATAATTACTCCTCAAATTTTGTTGTCCATCACAATGTGATATGGAATTGTAAGACCGGAAAATCTGCTTCTGGCATCAGGGCGAATAATCCTGAACCACAAATTTATTCTCATGGATTTTGGCCTAATAGTCATCAGATATACAATAATACCATATATAACTGTAAAGCATCAATCAATTCACCTTATAAGGATTGGAACGGGAATATCGGGGTGCCTTACTGGTCAGAAACGAAAGTATTCAATAATATTCTTTTACAGTCGTTGTCTTTTGGAAATGCAATGGTAGCAGGCAATTACTATGGGAATAACCCCATGTTTGCCGATACGGCCAAACATGATTTCCGGTTGATAGCCGGTTCTCCGTGTATAAACGGTGGAACAGCAATTCCCGGGATTACGGATGGCTACGTTGGCTCTGCCCCAGACATCGGAGCTTATGAATATGGTGGAGAATACTGGATACCTGGACAGGTTTTGGATGGGGTACCAACAGGTATCTTGCTTTTTGACAATCTGAAGGATTCTCCCATTAAGGTTTTTCCCAACCCGGCCAGTGACAAGCTGAAATTTCAGGTACCTGAACCGGTGGAAAGCTTAGAAGTTTACAACATGGCCGGGGTATTGGTACTTCAAAAGCAGGACACAGGGCAACAAGAGGTTGATATAAGAGGCCTGAAAAATGGGATGTACCTGCTAAGAATCAAGAGCGGTGATAATATATATATCGAAAAATTTATTGTGGCCAAACTTGATAAATAGAAATTAATATGAAGCCGGAACTAACCATTTTATTGTTTGCGTTATTGTTTTTGGAAGTAGCGAGTGGATGCGCAAAGGATGGGGACAATGATCCTGAAAAAGAAGTAGAAGAGGATTACAGCGTATCTTCGGCTTACTTTATTGGTAATTCACTTACCGGGGATTTGAATAACGGTTTTCCTTCTATTGCTTCGGGATACCAGGCTACATTGGGAAAAACCTACAACTGGGGAACCCACTTTAGGCCAGGCACAACATTAACTTACATGTACCTTTATCCCGATTCAACGGCCAAGGCAACACCTTCAAACTGGATCACTGCATTGCCTTCTTCCCATTGGGATGTCGTGTCGGTGCAGCCATATCCTGGTAATCAGGGAGTACCTAATAGCTTGACAGATAATATAAATGCAATCAACAATATAATAGCAAAAGCAAAACAGAATGCAAGTAATAAAAATACCCGTTTTTTCATTTATTCGCCGTGGCCGCAAACTTCTGCAACCGATCTTAATTATTCAAGCAATTCATTTATTGCTTCTACAATAGTTGAAACAAATCCCGGTAGCACGCGCTGTTCCTTATCCCGGGATTTTATGGAGTTGCTGTGCGATAGCGTGCGAGAAACCAATCCTGACATTTGTGTAATCCCGGTTGGGGAAGTATTTTATGTGCTTGACCAGATGATGCACCAGGGGAAGTTTAATTCGCTGACCTCTATCAACCAGTTTCACCGCGACGCTTATCACCTTAATTCGGCAGGCATAAACGTAACAGGCTGGGTTGCCTATGCCACATTCTTTAAAAAATCGCCTGTGGGTTTGGCCTACAACAGAATAAATATAAGCTGGGCGGTTAAAGCCCCTTATCCCGACCAGCATATCACCGGCGCCCATGATTTGCAGCTCATACAGCAAACCATTTGGGATGTTGTAAAGGAAAAGAACAAATACACCAGGGTGGTTTCTGAGTAGACCGTATAGTACAATGCAAAATTCAGTAGCAATGAAAAAAATAATTATCCTTTTAATAACCGCAGTATTTACATCAAACAATGTTTTTGCTGCTCAGCGGGTGTATGTTTCCCCGACTGGGAACGATCTGAATATAGGAACAAAAGATCGGCCTCTTGCTTCGCTCGCAGGCGCCCGCGACCGCGTACGGCAACTCCGCGAACGAAACCGGGTAACGGACACGGTTTTCGTTCATGTTTTACCAGGAGATTATTACATGCTCGAACCGCTCAGGCTTGACACGGAAGACGGAGGGAGCATGCAGGGCCCCGTGGTTTACACGGCTGACCCCAATGCCAGGCCAGTATTTTATGGCGGGATGAAGCCAGGTAAATTTGAAGATGTCAGCAAAAACCTGTGGCGGGTATTTATTCCGGAAGTTGCCCGTTACGGATTTTATTTTGAGCAAATGTATATCAACGGCAAACGCCGGTTCAGGGCGCAAACCCCCGATCGGGGAGGATTTTTCATGGTAAAGGCAGCCGAAGAAATTCCGTTGGACAAAGCCGGGTCCAGATCCTCGCTATTTGTATCGCATAAAATAAAATTACATGCCCCCGATGCCGGGTTCCTGGAGGGTTTAAAAGGTGAAGATATAGGCCATGCCCTGGTAAACTTTCACCAGAAATGGAGCGAAACCCGAAGGTATATTCAGCATATCAGTAAAACGGATACTGCGTTTTATATAACGGGAAGCGGTATGGCTCCGTGGATTAAAATAGACAGCAAGACTCGTTTTTACGTTGAAAATTATCGCGGCGCATTAGATTCGCCCGGTGAGTGGTTCCTGTCGCGCGACGGATATTTATATTACATCCCACTGGAGGGTGAAACCGTTGACAACACGGAATGTATTGTTCCGGTTACTGAAAAGTTCATGGAAATATCCGGTGATGGGAAAACGGGGAAACGGATAGAGCATGTCCGGTTTGAAAACCTGAGTTTCAAGGTTGGCGGGTATCGGACACCCTTGTCAGGCAACGAACCCGGGCAGGCGGCAAGTACCATAGATGCGGCCGTGATGGTTGATTTTGCACGGCACATCGACTTTGTCAATTGTGAAATTGCCAACATTGGCCTGTATGCCATCTGGTTCCGCCGGGCTTGTTCTGAAAGCATGGTGAGCCATTGCCATTTACACGATCTTGGCACCGGCGGGGTGAAGATTGGTGAAAGACAGATACGGGCTGACAGCGCCGAACTGACCAACCATATCACCGTCGATAACAACATCATCCAGCATGGCGGCTATATTTTTCCCGATGGGATGGGCGTGGTTATTTTCCACGGGAGCGACAACGAGATAACCCACAACGATATTGCCGATTTCCGCAATTCGGGTATCTCTGCCGGCTGGGTCTGGGGGTATGCAGACAGCCCTTCCAAGCGGAACAAGATAGCGTTCAACCACATCCATCACCTGGGCTGGGGCGAACTTTGCGATATGGGCGGGGTCTATACCCTGGGCGCATCGGAAGGCACTGTGGTCAACAACAATGTGATCCATGATATTTATTCATTCGAATATGGTGGCTGGGGCCTGTACACTGACGAAGGCTCGACCGGCATCGTGATGGAAAACAACCTGGTCTATCATTGCAAAGACGCCGGGTTTAACCAGCATTTCGGGAAAGAGAACATTATTCGGAACAATATTCTGGCTTTTAATGAGAAAACACAGGTTTCGCTCGCCAGGCCCGAAGCGCACCAATCGTTTTCCTTTACAAATAATATCCTTTATTCGGATAAAGGCGATTTGTTTCAGGAACGATATGTAAAAGATTCGTGGATAAAAGCCATTACCGAAGTAGATTCCAATTGCTACTGGGATTTAAGGACAGCCAATCCGGTTTTTTACGGAATGAGTTTTGCCGAATGGCAAAAAGCCGGGAAAGACCGGCATTCGCTCATAACCGATCCGTTGTTCGTTGATGCGAAAAACCTCGATTTTCATTTCAAAAGCCTGAAAGTGGCCAAAAAAATAGGCTTTGTGCCATTTGACTACATGAAGGCAGGCGTTTACGGCGATGAAAGTTGGAAGAACCTTGCAAAGTTAGAACCCGGGCTGATCAAAAAATTTGATGAAGCTGTGGTAAAAAACAGTTATCAGGGAAAATAGGGTAATGAGGAAAATAGTTATGAAAACATTTTTAGAGAAAATCTCAGCGTTTTTGAAAAAGCGGGCTACAAAGCCAGTGGCGGGAAAAATGTTGTTTATCGGTATGGGTATTGTGTCCACAATATGGTTTCTGATCCGGGTCATCCCCAAGCCATCAAGAGCTGCCTATCCATGCATGAGGACTGCTTCGCCAATGATGGCTTCGTTTGTGATATACCTGCTGAGCCTGACCGGTGCTTGGGCAGCCTGGCGGAAGTCCAAATCAAATTTCGTGCAGGGAAAATATTCCTATGCCATCGCTTTCCTGGTTATCGCGATAGGCATTTCCGCTGTTTTTCTGGCACAGGATTCGGGAAAGGTATTTGCCAATCCCGCGGCAGAATGGGTTATTACGCCGAATCAGCCCATGGGCGAAGCCCGGGGGATATTTCCGGGCCGGGTAGCGTGGGTGCACGACCCGAAAGTTGCGAGTTGGGATGAAGAAAACGGCTTTTGGTGGGAAGATGCCAACACTTCCCAAGCCGGGGTTGACAAGATGGTGGACGAAGCTTTGTTGTCGTTGACGGGTGAAAAAAAACCTGAAAAAGCATGGAAGTCACTCTTCATTTATTTCAACCAAACAAAAAAAGGGAAAAAAGAGGGCTATCAGGCAGGCCAGAAAATAGCTGTCAAAATTAACATGAACAACAATTCGTCGCAGTCCTCAACAAATCAGATCAACGCCTCGCCCCAGCTTACGCTGGCGTTGCTGAGGAGTTTAATCAAGGATGCAAAAGTCCCCGAAAAAAACATTACTGTTTTCGATGCCAGCCGGTTTATACCCGACGAAATTTTTGACCGTTGCCATAAGGAATTCCCGGAAGTCGTTTTTCTGGATAACGTGGGGGGGAACGGCCGGGCAAAAGCAACCTACATTGATAACGCCATTCCATACTCGGCTGATAATGGCAAACTGGCTAAGGGATTGGCAACCTGTGCGGTTGAAGCCGATTACCTCATCAATATGGCCTTGCTGAAAGGTCATGGTGGGACAGGCGTAACGCTTTGCGGCAAGAATTATTACGGGGTGACAAGCATCGACAATAACTGGAGGAAAAATTTCCACAATAACTTCAACCAGGATAAGGAAGGCAAACCCAAATACCTGACGTTCGTTGATTTTATGGGGCACAAGGATCTTGGCGAAAAAACCATGCTTTTCCTGATTGACGGGTTGTACGGGTGTAAGTTCGTAGCCGGGAAACCCGGGCCAAAATGGCAGATGGCGCCCTTTAACGGCAACTGGCCCTGCAGTTTGTTCGCTTCGCAGGATGGGGTGGCAATCGATGCCGTCGGTTTGGATTTTTTCCGCACTGAGTTTCCGGATGCCCCGGATATGCCTTTCTGCGACCAATTCCTGATTGAAGCGGCTCTGGCCGGTAACCCTCCCTCGAAGACATTTTATGACCCGGAACGAGACGGTATCCGTTGCAAAAGCCTTGGTGTGATGGAACACTGGAACAATAAGGAAGAAATGAAATACAACAGGAACCTGGGGAATAATACAGGCATTGAACTGATAAAGAATATAATCCAATAAATATATGGAAGCAATCCAAAGACTAACTGAAAAAATCAAATTGCCTTATAAAAACATACTGATTAAGGCAAAAATGATTGTTCCGCTATTGGTAGTATGCACATCATTGTCAGCCAAAACCTGGTATGTTTCACCGCGTGGAAACAATAATAATCCGGGAACAAAAAACCGGCCTTTCCTTACTATCCAGAAAGGCGCCGATGTTGCACAACCCGGTGATACTGTTTTTGTATTCGAAGGCATTTATCGCGAAAGGGTAACGCCCCCGCGCGGGGGCATCGAAAATAACCCTGTTGTTTATATGGGTGAACCGGATAAAAAGGTAGTTATTAAGGGGTCTGTCATCTGGAAGCCCAAATGGACTGATTATGACAGCGGGATTTACGGGGCCACACCGGACAGTACGCTTTTTGATGATATCCCGGCTGATTACACCGACCATCACAACCCGTTTAAAGTCAACTTGTCCTCATCTCCTTACGGCAGGGCCGGGAGGCAGGAATTCCTGCGGGGGTTTGGCGGCGATTCAACGATGTTGTTCACCTGTGGACAGGTTTTTGTTAACGGGAAGGAGTTAATAGAGGTCCCGTTCAGAAAAGAACTGATTCCCGGTACCTGGTATTATGAACCGTCCGGTGGTGAATTATTTATCCATTTTGGCAATAAAAAGCCAGAGGAACAGGATGTTGAAATTACCACCCGAAGACGGATTTTTGCCCCGGTCGCGAAAGGGCTTGGGTATATCGTTGTCGAAGGTTTTTTAATGGAGCATTGTGGCAACCAGTACCCTACCAATTTTTGGGTGAACGACGACTGGGCGCAGAAAGGGGCGTTGGGCCTTCAGGCAGGGCATCACTGGATCATCAGGCGAAATGTCATCAGGCGTGCCAAAACCTGTGCAATCGATGCAGGGGTCGGAGGCAGATTACGAGGTGAAGGCAGATCAGGCCCACGCGTTATTCCGCATGATAATATAATTGAGGAAAACTACATCATTGAAAATGGTTCTGCGGGTATTCTTTCCAATAGTTCCGAGAACATGGTTATCCGCAACAATGTTATTCTCAGGAACAACACGTACCCTTTCAGGGGAAATAAACGCTGGGAGCAGGCCGGCATCAAGTGCCACGGCGCCAGTAAGACCTATATCCACAACAATTATATAGCCGATAACAATACCATAGGAATCTGGTTCGATAACCAGTTTCCCGATGCCAGGATATCTGCCAATGTCATAGTCGGCAACAACGACCCGGGCATAATGCTTGAGATGAGCGATTATGGTTTCGACCGGGTATTTGTGGATAACAATATTATTGAGGGAAACCTTCGGGGAGGGATATGGTGCTCGGATGCTTCCGGGGCAACTGTGATGCACAACCTGATCGCCAACACTCCTGAAAATGCCAGGTATGGAAATGGGTATTATATTATGCAGGGCAATGCGCGGACAAAAACCTACCATCATTCTTTGTACAACAATATTTTTGTTGTGGGCTCGCCAATGCTTGATATGAATTATCCTTCACACAGAGGCGGGGAACAACGAAGCGATTACAATGTCTTTAACGCCCCGGCAGATAAAGCAGTGTTTGCCGTGAACAAACAGGTGGATAAACCTGATCCCTGGACGAACCGGGAATTTTATGAACTGATAAAGAAAGAATTATCAGATAAGTATCAAAATGTCGAAGAATTTAAAGATACCATCCGGATTTGTCTTACACCCGGTCAGTGGCAGCATTTCTGGTCGAAACATGACCTTGCCAATGAAATGAACAGCACGATGGCAGAAGGTATTAAAGTGGATTATCATCCCGAAACCCAGGAGTTGGACGTTTTTGTCCCTTTCAGTCCTGACAAATGCGGATCTCAAAATCACAGGTTTGTTGATAATGATTATTTTGGGAATACAATTCCCCAGAATAATAAAGCAATCCCGGGGCCATTTCAAAACCTGAAAAAAGGCAAAAACACCTTTAAAGTTTGGAACGGGCTAAAAATATTGGGAGAAGGCGAACTTCCGGATTTCGCTCATTTTTAAGTCCGTAATTATTTATGGATGAATTAGATAATGTAATCATTTAATTATTTCAAAATAGAACAACCATGAATTTAAAACTTTTTTTATGCCGGTTAATGGGTGTAACCACGGCTTTTGCCGGGTGCGCCCAAAAGGAAGTGAAAAAAACAAATATCCGTCCCAACATCATTTTCATCATGAGCGACGACCACGCCTACCAGGCCATCAGCGCTTACGGGCATGGCCTGAACAAAACCCCGAACATTGACCGCATTGCCAAAGGCGGGGCCATTTTTACCAGGGGGTTTGTGACTAACTCGGTTTGCGCCCCGAGCCGCGCGGTGATGCTTACCGGCAAACACAGTTTTGTGAACGGAAAGGTTGACAACATCCAGCCTTTCAACTGGGAGCAGGACAACTTCCCCAAACAACTTCAGAAAAATGGCTACCAAACCGCCATGATCGGCAAGATACACCTCGACGGCATTCCGCAGGGGTTCGATTTTTCAATGGTTTTGCAAGATCAGGGACAGTATTATAATCCCGATTTTTACATTAACGGCGAAAAGAAACAGTTGCACGGGTATTGCACCGAGATTGTTACCGAAACAGCGCTCGACTGGCTGAAGAACAAGCGTGACCCCAATAAACCCTTTTGTCTTTTGTACCACCAGAAGGCGCCACATCGGGAGTGGCTGCCCGCGCCCAAATATTTCAGGCAATATACCAAAATGCATTTTAAAGAACCGGAGACCTTTTTTGATGATTATGCAGGCAGGGGCACCGCCGCCCGCTCGCAAGAGATGAGTATATTGAAGGATATGACATGGGCGGCAGATTTAAAGATTTATCCGGAGGTGATGGAAGAATTGGGCATAAAGGAAGAATCAAACTGGGGGATCAATCTGTTCAGAAAAGATGTGGGTCGGATGGATGCCGCCCAAAAGGCAGCATGGGATTCGGTTTACGGTCCGCTGAATGAGGAATTTAAAAAGTTGTATCCATCGATGAGTTGGAAAGAAAAGATGCTTTGGCGTTACGAGCGTTACATGCAGGATTACCTGGCATGTATCGCCTCGGTTGACGACGGGGTGGGCGAAGTGCTGGATTACCTGGATAAAAGCGGGTTGGCTGAAAATACCATCGTGGTCTATACTTCCGACCAGGGCTTTTACCTGGGCGAGCACGGCTGGTTCGACAAACGTTTCATGTACGAAGAATCGTTCCGCACCCCGATCCTGATGAAATATCCGAAAGAAATTAAACCAGGGACTGTCGTTGACAAACTGATACAAAACCTCGACTTTGCGCCGACATTCCTGGATTATGCCGGGGTTAAGGTTCCGGCAGATATGCAGGGTGAGTCGTTCCGCAAGATTGTCAGCGGTGAAAGCGGCAAATGGCGCGACGCGGTTTATTACACCTACTACGAGTACCCCTCGACCCACATGGTCAAACGGCATTACGGGGTAAGGACCGACCGCTACAAACTGATCCATTTTTATTACGATGTGGATGAATGGGAAATGTATGATCTGGAAAAGGATCCGATGGAAATGAAAAGCGTTTACGATGATCCGGCATACGCCGATGTGCGCAAGATGATGCACCGGCGCCTGGACGAATTGCGCAAACAGTACGGCGACAGCGACGAAAACGACCAGCGGATATTGGAAGAATACCTGAAGGCAACTAAAAGATAATTTTCGGTCATGAGAATTTACCATAAAAGATAAAACTAAAATGATACAAAAATTGATTAAAGGGAAACTGGCCATAAGTAAATTGTCAGTCCAGAAAATGAGTGTATGTCAGGTTTGTCTGGCAACAATTACGTTTTTCTTTCTTGGGGTATTTTCGGTTTCATCTCAGGAAGCCGGTGTTACCAGTCCGGACGAGGCGTTTTCCGACCGTTTTCTTCCGGTGCCGCTGAACAGCGGTTTCCAGATGCCGGGGTTTGTGACCTGGTGCGGTTCTGTGATCAAAGGCGAGGATGGACGTTATTACATGTTTGCCTCCCGTTGGCCCGAGGGCAAAAGTTATAGTTGGGCACTCGATTCGGAAGTTGTGCTTGCCTCATCCGATAATCCTGTTGGCCCCTATCAGTTTGAAGATGTGGTTTTACCGAAGCGTGGTACACGGTACTGGGATGGACTGTGTACCACCAATCCGACAATTCACAAATATAAGGATACATACCTGTTGTACTATACCGGGACGACATACACAGACAGGAATTACAATGTAGCATGGGCCAACAAGCGTATCGGCCTGGCTACGGCGACGTCAGTAAAAGGGCCGTGGAAGAGGTTGGACGAACCGATCCTGGAGCCGCGTCCGGGACGCTGGGACAACCAGATCACATCAAATGCCGCACCTTGTGTGATGCCCGACGGAAAAGTGTTCCTGGTTTACAAAAGCACCCGTTCCGGGCATGCCAAAGACGGTACTTTTCCTGGCCCTGATTTTCGCCTGGGAGTGGCGGTGGCCGATAATTACATGGGGCCTTACAAACCCGTGAGCGAAGAGGCGATCCTTCCGTTTACCGGAACGAAGAACTCGAATGTTGAAGATGCCTGCATCTGGTACGACAAAGAAGGGTTTCACCTCCTGTGCAAAGTGTTTGATGCGGGAGTCCAGCTGATCGGGGAAAATGGCGGCGGCATCCACGCTGTTTCCTCGGATGGGATTAACTGGAAACTGGCAGACAACCCGAAGGGATATTCGCGCACGATTACCTGGGCCGACGGGCGCAAGGAAACGATGAAAAGGCTTGAGCGCGTCCAGTTATTGATTGAGGACGGCGTTGTTACCCATGCCATTTTTGCCATTATCGACGAAAAGGCAAAAGGAGGTTCGGGTCGTAATATCGTTATCCCAGTAAAGCGTTGAAGAAAAGGACTTAACTCAAACTGAAATGACGAACACACGCAGACGAAATTTATCAACAGTAATGGAAAGTAGATATGAATAAATTAAATATAATTCTGCTGGCAGCTTTCCTGACAGGAAAAGCCGTGTCCTTGGTTGCAGCGGTTAATGGAGTTACAACTCTGTATGTCGATCCGGTAAGAGGATCGGACTCGAACTCCGGAAGTGTGAAAGCTCCGTTCCTGACCATTGAGAAGGCGCGCAACGAGATCCGCCAAAACCGTCAGTCAATGCCAGGCGATATTACCGTTTACCTTCGTGGGGGCGAATACAATTACGCCGACAGATATACTGTCAGGCAGGTTGGCACCGACGAAAAGGCATATACGGTACGGACAAGTGTATTGACTTTCGACGAACGCGATTCGGGCAAAGACGGGCACAAGATCAGCTATAAGGCCTATCCCGGCGAATGCCCGGTGGTCAGCGGCGGAAAACGCATCACCGGCTGGCAGTTGCATGATACAAAGCTGAACATCTACAAAACCAATATTGGTAAAGGTGTTGACACACGGCAACTTTACGTTAACGGGCAACGGGCGATAGTTGCCCGAAGCGAAAGTATTCCTGCCAATTTAACCATCGAAACAGATTATGGGCATACCACGACCGATACGTTTATGGCAAACTGGAAAAATATTCAGGATATTGAATTCATCTATCATGAACAATGGACGGAACACCGTATGAAGGTTAATAGCATTACCATTGGGAATAATAAGGCAAAAATTGAGATGTACCCTGCTGCCTGGCAATTTTCTACTGCTAGCGGGTTAGGGACGAGACTTAGGTCTCCATCCAACCTGAAATACATGGAGAATGCGTATGAACTTCTGGATTCGGACGGCGAATGGTATTTGGACCGCAGTACAGGCGATTTGTTTTACAAGCCGCGCAGCGGAGAAGATATGTCAGCTGCCTTGGTAATTGTCCCTGTTGTGGACGAACTTCTGACTGCAACGGGAGGCAGCCCGGACAAACGGTTTGAAAACGTCAGTTTCGAGGGAATAACATTCGAATATGCCGGTTGGCTTCGTCCAAACATGGTCAAATGTCACATCGCCAATCAAAACAACACCATACGGGATGATGGTTTCCGGTTACCTGAAGCGGCAGTTACAGTTAAAACTGCTCAGGAGATCATGTTCATTCGGAATACATTCACCATGCTCGGTAGTACGGGGCTGTTCATGCGCGACGGGATTAGTGATATAAAGGTCACGGGGAACAAGTTTGTTGATCTGTCGGGTAGCGGAATGAATATTGAAGAGAGTGGTGGTCATCCCCTGGACCTCGAGAATGTAGTGATCAGCAATAATTATATCCGAAAGATTGGTGTTGAATACCGTCCTTCTACCGCTATCTCGGCTGCACAAGGCAAGAATATATCTATCGGGCACAACGAGATAGGTGAGATTCCTTATATAGGAATTCACATGTCATGGCACAGTCACGGAACTAATAATGAGCATATTATTATAGAAAACAATTACATCCACGACCTGGGGATTACGACTATTTACGATCTGGGGGCTATTTATGCACTCGGGGCAAATCCGTTAGGGAATGAAGAAAACCCTGCCTACACGGTTCAAGGGAATTACATCCTTAATCAGCTTACCCATGCCGGGGCGATATATCCTGACAACTATTCGACCTGGTGGCTGGCGCGGAATAATGTGGTGGACCTGAAAGACAGCCCTCCGGTTTGGAACAAGGGCAGGGCTCCCACCGTCCATCATACCAATGCGGGTGAAAACCTCCGGTTTATCAACAATTATGTGACAACCGATAAGACTAATCATTGGGTGCCGGGTGATATGATTGGCAAGTGGAGGCCAGAAACCAATACCTACCAGTGGAATGTTTTCCCAGATGCCGTATGGCCGCGCGAAGCGGTCAAAATTATAGCTAATGCCGGGTTGGAGGAGCCTTATCGCGATCTCTGGGATTGTGAAGAACGTTTTAACCTTATCCGGAACCCCGGTTTTGAAACAAGGCAGGAAAATGTGTGGATAACCGAGAATGCCAGGTGGAACAGGGTTTGGAAAGAGCATTACCGGGAAGGCGCTTCTGCCGAAATAACGCCATCGGTTGCCGCGGGACATGTTTTTCAGGTCATTCGTGCCTGGAAAGGAATGCACTACCGGGTTTCTGCATGGGTAAAGCTTGGTTCGGGAAAAGATGGTGAGGCCTTTTTATATGCGAAAATGGGCGAGGGGGCGAATTCAAAACTGATAAGGTTGGAAGAGGAGGATGTCTCTTCGGATGGTTGGAAACAGCTTGAAGGTGAATTTGACTATTCCGGCGATGAACCATCAATGATGGTCAAATTGTTTGTCCAGACCGACAGCCCTGCCGGTACGCCCTATTACCTCGACGAGTTCCGGGTTATTGAAGATAGTGGAATAAGCAACAGTGCTTTACGCAAAGCGGTTGTTTCAGCAAAGAAACTTTACAGTAGCGCTGTCGAAGGTGCAGATGCAGGCGAATATAAACACGGCTCGAAGGCCGAATTCCTTGCCGGGATTGAGGATGCCGAAAAGGTTGCAGCATTAAGCGCTTCTGCCCAAAACCTGTATTTTGCTTTAAAGGCGCTTTACGCCCACCAGATATGGTTCCAGAGCCAGAAAAAATAAAAATAAAAAGAAATGAGAAAGAAACTGATAATCTATATGTTCTTGTTCGGTTGTTGTTCCGGATTTTTAATTCCGGCATTTACTTTTGCAAAATCATACCATGTTGCCACTATCGGGAACGATGCCGCCAACACAGGCTCGTTAGCCAACCCTTACCAAACCATTCAAAAGGCTGCTGAAGTCATGTCTCCCGGCGATACCTGTTACATTCACGCAGGGATTTACTAT
The DNA here is from genome assembly GCF_059705485.1 of Gaoshiqia sp. US2. Lineage (NCBI taxonomy): Bacteria > Pseudomonadati > Bacteroidota > Bacteroidia > Marinilabiliales > Prolixibacteraceae > Gaoshiqia > Gaoshiqia sp. US2. The sequence goes on from NZ_AP048550.1 coordinate 1,952,959, forward strand.
GAAATGGTGCGGCAGGCCAATTCGGGTGTTGAAGGCAAACCGCTTATATTTACCGTGTTCCGTGGTGGCGAGGTTATCGCTCACGGCGGCGAAGTAGAGGAAGGATGGCTCAGGTATAAAGGGGATATTTACAAAAAGGCAGGCAAAGATACGGTCAAAGACTTGTTTGTCAACCGGCAATACATGCTGTGGGCCCGCCACCAAAACATTACGTACGATCTGGTAAAGGGGTTCGATATGCTTCGCCCTAAGCTTGACACAGCCAATCCCTCTGAGAATGTTGACTGGACCTGCGTTACGGTATTCAAGGATGATTCAAGGGGGAACGGGTGGTGGAACAGTGTTTGGGAACAGGACAAATATATAGAAATGCCGGATTACATTGTGGATGGAGGCTGGTTGATGGGTGTTCCCGGATTAATTGATTTGGGAGGTGAACGGTGTTGGAAAAGCGGTACTCTTTATTTCATGTCGGTCGGAAAAAAGTATCCCAACCAGTTTCAGGTGGAAGCCCGGGTACGTAATTGCGGATTTGACCTGTCTAACCTTAGTTATATCTATCTGAAGAAGATAACGGTGTTCACTGCCAAAATCAATATGGATGATTCCACATATTCTCTGGTAGAGGACTGCAAAGTCCATTGTTCTGGTTCGGTATATCATACTGTGCCGGGGAGACCCTCGGCACTTCCTCTTGGATTACAAAGGAAGGGAATTCTTATTAGTGGTTCACATAATGCCATGAAAAACAGCGAGATAGTGCACTCGTGGAGCAACGGCTTTTCACAAATGGGGGAAAATAATAAGGTATACAATTGTGAATTCCATGATGTTGGCTGGGCTGGTTCCAATTACACCTTAGTTATCGTGAACCACGGCAATCACCTGATCAGGAGAAACACCCTGCATGACTCGCAGCGCCATGGCATTGATATCAAGAGAACACAAGAGCCATCAGTTATTGACTCGAACGAAGTATATAATGCCGGACTAGCAAGGATGGATTGCGGATTGATTTATTTCGACGGTCAGACCAATGGCGAAGGAACGGTAGTTGCCTACAATTGGCTTCACGATCATTATAACGGGAACAACAATAAATTACATGGCTGCGGAGCTGTGTACCTGGACGATTATTCATCAAATTTTATTGTTCACCACAAGGCGATCTGGAATGTAAAAACCGGAAAATCACCGAAAGGCATAAAATTGAATAATCCTAAACCAGGCTTAAGTCCCAATCATCACCAGATATATAACAACACGTTATGGAATTATACCATATCCATTAATTCAGCCGACAAGGATTGGAATCTAAGTATATGCCAACCATACTGGGCAGATACAAAAGTATACAATAATATTTTTCTTATGCCCGATACATTCGGTCCGGCAAAAACAGGAAATAACTTCATGGAAGAAAATGTCATGTCTGCCTGTACGATAAATCATGACTTTCGTTTGAGGGTAGGCTCTCCGTACATCGATGCAGGAACTGTCATTCCCGGTGTTACCGAGTGGTTTAAAGGTTTGCCCCCCAATATTAGCGCTTACGAGTATGGGGGAAATTATTGAATACCCGGAAGAATGGCCAACTAAACTTAAAATACCATGAGAACGTTTTTAATTTTTTGCTTATCGATTAACCTTTTTTCCTGCACTCTCCAAAAAGTGTCCGATAGCCAACGGGCTGTAGAGTCAAAAATCAACTCAATCATCGGGCAAATGACCCTCGAAGAAAAAATTGAAATGATCGGGGGGCTCAAGGACTATAATATCAGGCCGTTGCCACGGCTTGGCATCCCGGAAATCATGATGCCCGACGGGCCGACGTTTGTCAGGGAATACGGGAGGCTCACGTCATTCCCGGCGCCGATTAATTGCGCCTCGACATGGGATACAACCCTGATTAAAAGCGTTGGCAAAGGGATCGGTATGGAATTCAGGTCAAAGGGGGCGCACGTGTGGCTATATCCCGGCATGAACATATACCGGGCGCCCATGTGTGGCCGCAATTTCGAATACTGTGGCGAAGACCCGTTTCTTTCAGGACAAATGGCTGCTGCTTACATCCTTGGAATCCAAAGCGAAGGCGTGATGGCAACTGCCAAACATTTTGCTGGAAATAACCAGGAATTCGCCCGTAGCCGCGTAAGTTCTGATATTGACGAACGTACCCTGCAGGAAATTTATCTTCCGGCATTTAAAACTTCTGTTGAGAAAGGCAAAGTTGCCTGTTTTATGACGGCATACAATCTTTTGAATGGCGTTTACACCTCGCAGAGCGACTACCTGATCAACCAGGTTTTGAAAAAGGACTGGGGTTTTCAGGGATTTATCATGTCAGACTGGGGCGCCACCCACAACGGGGTGGCTTCGGCAAATGCCGGTCTTGATTTGGAGATGCCGTCTGCCGCCCACATGTGTAAAGATACGCTGGCAGGCGCAGTAAAATCAGGTGTGGTCAAAGAGTCGGTTATCGACGACAAAATCAGGAGGATACTCCGGATGTATTACCGTTTCAAGTTCATGGACGACACCGCGAAACTTCACAACCAATACGAGATCGATCACCAGGTTCCGCTCCACATCGCCCTTGAGACCGCACGAGAAGGGATTATTCTCCTGAAAAACAAAGAAAAGGTACTGCCTTTGGATGCCGGGAAAATCAAATCTGTTGCCGTGCTTGGGCCTAATTGCGAAATTCCGGTTACCGGCGGCGGGGGAAGCTCATACTTATTACCTTACGAGCCAACCTCTGTTTTGAAAGCAATCACGCAGTTCGTTGGCGACAAGGTTAAAGTGCTTTCATCGCCGGGCGCGTTTGACCGGTTACCGGATGATTTTTACGCGAATACCGTGTTTGAAGGCGAAGGACTGAAAGGGGAATTCTTTAATAATACCAAATTTGAAGGTAATCCTGTTGCAACCATATACAGCAAAACCCTCAATAATATATGGAGAAAAGGCACGCTCCCGGTTGGGGTACGGCCGCACAATATTTCTGCCCGATGGACCGGAAAATACAAAGCGACGGGAACCGGCGACTATGTTATTGCGGTACGGGGATGTGACGGGTACCGGTTGACTTTTGACGGAAAGCCATTGTTGGATGAGTGGCGGTACCAAAGCGATAAAACTGCATGGAAAAAAGTTTGGCTCCGGGAAGGACAACTATATGATATTGGCTTTGAATTTTTTGAAGGGGGTACCTGGGCCGATATGGGCATTACCTGTATTGGGATTGGCAAGGAAAAGAAGAATCTGGTTGAAAATTCGATATCGCTTGCGAAGCAGTCCGACGTGGCGTTGGTTTTTGCCGGTTTCGACAACACTACCGAAGAAGAAGGTAAAGACAGGCCTTTTGGGCTGCCCGAAGAGCAGGTTGATTTTATTAAATCGGTTGCCGCGGCGAATAAAAATACGATTGTAATCGTGAATGCCGGAGGAAATGTTGGCATTGCCGACTGGATCGATCATGTAGCAGGGCTGTTGCACGCCGGTTATCCGGGCGAAAAAGGGGCACAGGCTATTACCGAGGCGCTTTTCGGGAAAGTAAACCCCAGCGGTAAGCTTCCGTATTCCGTCGAAAAGAAATGGGAAGACAATGCGGTTTACCGGAGTTATTACGATGACGACAACGACAAACGGGTGCAATATTCCGAAGGTATTTTTGTGGGGTACCGGCATTTCGACAAAAGTGGCATCGAACCTTTGTTCCCCTTCGGGTTCGGCCTGTCGTACACCAGTTTTGAGTACAGTAATTTGCAGGTAAAAAAGGAATTTACGGCAAGCGACACGCTGGTAGTTTCGCTGGATGTAAAAAACACAGGGCCGGTTGCCGGGAAAGAAGTGGTCGAACTGTATGTTTCTGACAAGCAAAGCTCGCTGCCACGCCCGGTAAAGGAGTTGAAAGCTTTTTCAAAAGTCGCGCTTGGAGTTGGCGAAACTAAAACAGTTACCATGAAACTCGGACGCGGCGCTTTTTCATTTTATGACCCTGAAAAGCATCAATGGGTGACAGAGCCTGGAGAATTTGAAATCCTGGCAGGCAGTTCTTCAAAAGACATCAGGCTGAAGGAAACAGTAACGTTAAAGTAGGGGGCATGATGGAAAAATCGAAAAAAATATACAGTATCGCCTTTGTTGCCGTTTTGGGCGGCTTCCTGTTCGGGTACGATACGGCGGTGATTTCCGGGGCGGTTGAATCGTTGAACCGCTATTTTATCGTTCCGATGGGGCTTCCGGAGAAAGCGGCCAATACGCTGCTCGGGTTTATTGTTGCCTGCGCCCTGATTGGCTGTGTGATAGGAAGCACAATGGGCGGATATTTCAGCCGGAAGTTCGGACGGAAGCGTTCGTTGTTGCTGGCAGCCTTGTTGTTCCTGGTTTCGAGCCTTGGTTCGGCTATCCCTGAAATGGGGGTCATCCCTGCGGGGAGCAAAGCAGCGATGCTTTCATTTATCTTTTTTCGGATTATGGGAGGGACCGGCATCGGGCTTGCTTCGGTGCTTTCGCCCATGTACATTGCGGAGGTTTCGCCTGCTGGCATTAGGGGCAAACTGGTGTCGTGGAACCAGTTGGCCATTACCCTGGGCATACTGGTTGTGTACATTGTGAATTACCGGATCGCCCTCATCGGCGACGAAGCCTGGGACACCGCTTCAGGCTGGCGCTGGATGTTTGCCTCGATGGCTTTCCCGGCGGCCTTATTTTTTGTTTTGCTCTGGTTTGTGCCGGAAAGCCCGCGCTGGATGGCGATTTCGGGGAAAGAGGAAAAGGCGCTTGACATCCTTTCACGCTTAAACGGACAGGAAGGGGCGAGAAAGGAGTTCGACGAAATTAAATCGTCGCTGGAGCATCATCATTCCGGCAGACTGCTTTCGTTCGGGAAGAAAGTGCTGATCATCGGGATACTTTTGTCTGTTTTTCAGCAACTGACCGGTATCCAGGTGATGATGTACTATGCCCCTGAAATTATCCGGAACATGGGAAGCAGCGCCGATTCGTCGATGTTCAGGGCCATCCTGGTAGGGACAGTGAATGTACTGTTTACCATTATTGCCATTTCCACCGTCGATAGGGCAGGCCGTAAACCTCTGCTGCTGGTCGGTTCGGCTTGCATGACACTTTTCATGTTTATACTGGGGTTTACTTTTTTTACTAATCACTTGGGGATCATGTCGCTGGTAGCCGTTTTGGGCTTTGTGGCAGTTTTTGCCTTTTCGTGGGGCCCGGTTACCTGGGTGTTGCTGTCCGAAATTTTTCCGAATGCCATCCGCGGCAAAGCAATGGCAATCGCCGTGGCCGTGCAGTGGATCATGAATTACGTGGCTTCTTCCACTTTTCCCTTACTTGACCGAAGCCCCTGGCTGGTCGAAAAGTTCCACCATTCCCTTTCGTTCCTGATATTCGGGGGAATGGCCCTTCTGTCTTTCTTTTTTATATGGAAGATGGTTCCTGAAACTAAGGGAAAAACCCTGGAACAAATGGAAGAAACCTGGAAACAGGATATGTTGACAACAAATAAAGAAGAATAGTATGAATGGATATGAAAGAACAATGGCGGCGCTGAAAGGCGAACCGCACGACCGGGTGCCGGTTATGCTGCATAATTTTATGCTGGCAGCCAGAGAAATAGGCATTTCTATGAGGGAATTCAGGGAAAATCCTAAAATAATAGCAGAAGTTTTTATTAAAGCAATTGAGAAATATGGATATGACGGCATCCTGGTTGACGTGGATACTGTAACGCTGGCCGGTAGCCTCGGGGTTCCGGTCGATTTCCCGGAAGACGAACCGGCCAGGCCGCTTCGCGGGATACTGGATTCATTGGAAGATATCAAAAAACTAAAGCTGCCAAAAGTTGAAAATTACAGGTACATCCAAAACTGGCTTGAGTCGGTCCGTTTGTTAAGGGAGCATTTCGGAAATGAAATACTGGTCAGGGGTAACTGCGACCAGGCGCCCTTTTCACTTGCCAGTATGGTAAGGGGGATTGACGCCCTGATGCTGGATCTTTATTTGGCTCACCCAGAGCAGTTGGGCGAACTGCTGGATTACTGCACGGATGCCACCTGTCAGTTTATCCGGCTAATGGCACAGGCAGGCGCGCACATGGTATCAAACGGCGACAGTGTGGCCGGACCAGCCATGATTTCGCCTGAACAGTACGAGGAATTTGCTATTCCATACGAAAGTAGGGTTGTTGACGAAGCCCACAAAAGCGGGTTGCCATACGCGCTGCACATTTGCGGCAATACCGACCTGATACTGGAACTGATGCTTAAAACCGGCGCCGACGCTTTTGAGATTGATTACAAAACAGATACCCATAAAGCATTCGATATCCTGCACGACAAAGCGACATTTATCGGGAACATCGATCCAAGCGGGGTTATTGCACTGGGTACGCCTGAACTAGTAAAACAGAAGACAACCGAACTGCTGGAAATATTCGGAAAAACAAACCGCTTCATTTTAAATGCGGGGTGCGCGATTCCTCCAACTACGTCAGAAAAAAACATTTTTACATTCATTGAAACTGTCAAAAAATACAATCATGAAAAAATTTAATGCGATGAAAAAAGTAAATATGCTTATAGCGATTGTCCTGATTTTTGTAACGACTTTTTGTACCTCAAAAGACGTAAAAAAAACAACAGACGGTGACCGTATGCAATGGTGGGCCGATGCCAGATTCGGAATGTTTATCCACTGGGGTGTCTATTCGGTGCCAGCCGGAATCTACGATGGAAAGGAAATATCGTATGTTGGGGAATGGATTATGAACCGTGCAAAAATCCCTGTTGCCGAATACCGTGCGTACGCGGCTAAGTTTAACCCGGTTAAATACGATCCTGAGGCCTGGGTGCGGTTGGCAAAAAAGGCCGGGATGAAATACATCGTTATTACAACGAAGCACCACGACGGGTTTGCATTATTTGATTCCAAAGTAACCGACTGGGACATGGTTGACGCCACTCCTTACGGAAAAGATTTGCTTAAACCTCTTGTTGAAGCTTGCAGGCGCGAGGGGATAAAAATAGGGTTTTATTATTCTCAGGCACAGGACTGGGTGCACCCGGGCGGTGCAGCATCTCGGAAACTGATGCGGGTTGGGTGGCCCAACCCCGATTCGACAAAAATTGACCAATACTCTGCCACGCATCGCGGACACTGGGATCCCGCACAGGAAGGGGACTTTGATGAATATCTTGATAAGATCGCAGTTCCTCAGGTTAAAGAAATACTTTCAAACTACGGGGATATTGATATTTTGTGGTGGGATACTCCCCAGGAAATGACTCCCGAGCGGGCGAATAAATTCCAATCCATTCTCGAAAAATACCCGAAGATAATTACAAACAACCGCCTTGGTGGCGGTGTTGATGGTGACGCGGAAGCCCCGGAGCAATTTATCCCTGCAACCGGTTTTCCGAACCGGCATTGGGAGGTGAACATGACCATGAACGACACCTGGGGATATAAATCAACCGACAATAACTGGAAATCGACCAAAGACCTGATACTGAAACTTTCCGAAATCGTTTCGAAAGGGGGCAATTTCTTACTGAATGTTGGTCCAACCGCTGAAGGGGAAATTCCTTCGGCCAGCGTCGAACGGTTAAACCAAATTGGCAATTGGATGAAAGTCAATCAGGAAGCTATTTATGAGACGAAGGCAAGTCCTTTCCCGTATTTGCCTTGGGGAAGAGCAACACAGAAAGACCAAAAACTTTTTTTGCATGTAATAAAATGGCCGGAAGACGGTATTTTGAAAGTGCCGATGCAAAATAAAGCGTTAAGCGCCTGTTTACTTGCCGATCCAAAACCTAAACTTGAATTGAAGCAAAATGGAGAACGAATTGAAATAAAAGTCCCGGCAGAAGCTCCCGACAGTATTCTCTCTGTTCTAGCCCTACAGTTTGAAGGCACACCCAATGTAAAACCAATACCCAGCGAAGGGAAGACCGGCACGGCATCCTCGGTAGATACCGGTGTTTCAGTGGCCGACCTATTTGACGGAAACCCAAAAAATGCGTGGAAACCTAAACCGGATGATAGTAATCCCTGGGTTGAAGTTGACCTGGGGGAAGAGGTCAGTATTGAAAATTTTTCGATAGTTGAACCCTGGCATCCCTGGGATAACCACAGTCAGAAATTTACACTTCAATGCAGGAAAGGAGATAAATGGGTAGATGTAATCAGCGGAAAGACTACCGGTTGCGGACATACGCAAGATTTTGAGCCGGTGGCAGCGCGTTATTTCCGATTATATATTAAAGGGGCGAAAGGAGAATTGCCTGTCTTAAATGAATGGATATTAAACAGGTCGTTATAGCTGTAAACATGCAGCCCTGATGTTTTTTTTAAACAATTTTAAAAAATGGAAAAGAAAAAATATTCCGCAGAAAAATCTGACAAAACAGGTAGCCCAATGAATGTGAATGAAATTTCCAGGCGCCGGTTTATGCTTACAGGAAGCCTTGTTGCAACGGGCATGTCAGTTACGCCTATTCTGGCCGGCACAACCCCGGGACAAGAAACTGGTGAAGGAAATTTGAAAAAGGATAAAAAAGATGCCATTCCTCAAAAATCGCTGAACGGCGTATATAACGTGAAAGATTTTGGAGCGACAGGCGATGCCGTAATTCTTGATACCGATTCAATTAATAGAACGGTTGAGGCCTGCAATGCAAACGGGGGAGGAACAGTTGTTGTCCCACCGGGAACTTATCTTTCCGGAACAATTCATCTGAAAAGTAACATGGTGTTTCATATTGAAGCAGGCGCAATGATATTGGGCAGCAAAAATATGGACGACTATCAGGATGTCCTGGATATGGAACGTAAAAACAACAGTCAATGGCATGCAGCCCTGATTGAAGGACATAATATCAGCAACATAGAAATATCCGGACGGGGTGTCGTCAACGGGAACAACGTGTTCAATCCGCACGGAGAAGAAAAGATGCGCGGGCCGCACGCCATTTTTTTCGATAAATGCGAAGGTATATCCGTAAGGGACATTTTTGTGAAAGACGCGGGTAATTATGCCCACCTCATGGACGGGTGTTCCAACGGCAGTTTGCGCGGAGTCACGGTAACCGGCGGCTGGGATGGCATCGACCTGTTCGATTGTAAAAACTTTCTGATCACCGACTGCCGGTTTATGACCGGAGATGATTCGATAGCCGGTGGCGGCTGGGAAAAGGTAGTGGTTTCCAACTGCACGCTGAATTCATCCTGCAACGGGATGAGGAACTATAGAGGAGGACTGAAAGATGTGGTTTTCTCCAACCTTACGATTTCGGGCCCCGGCCTTTACAAGCACCGCACCCATGAAACACCTTCAAAAGAACAGTACCTCCTTACCCACAACCAATGGCATGGCACAAACGATTCGCTGTCGGGTTTCTGGTTTGCAGGGAATGGCGAGATTGACAACCTGGTTATTTCGAATGTGGCGATCAGGGGGGTAAGATGTCCGATATGGATGAGCGTACAAGGCAGCAAAGCGGCGATCAGAAATGTGCAGATAAGCAACCTGAGCGCTGTTGAAGTAGGAAAGCCGAATGTTGCTTCGCTTATACAAGGTAATACAGGAAAACCGGTTGAGAATATAATGCTTTCTAATATTACCATTCAATCTGTGGGCGGGGGCAAAAAGGAGATGGTTGACAAACCGGTTCCTGAAAAGGTTGGCGACCCGATAGAATTATCAAACTGCTCTGGTATATACTGCCGTTACATAAAGGATATGACTATGAATAACATCCGGTTTAGTACGCAGGAAGAAGATGAACGCCCGGCTCTGATCTGCGAAAACATTGACCGATTGGAAATAAACGGAGTAAAAGGTCCTCAGGGAGTTGATGAACAGGCAGTAATAATATTACGTAACGTTAAGATGCTAAAAGCACATGATACACTAAAATGATTATCAGGTTAAAATCAATTAAACCAGGGAAACTGTTGTTGCCGATTCTTGTTGTGATGACATCTCAGTTAAACGGTCAAATACAAAAAAGACTGACTTCCCGGTAGGCCCTTTGTGATTTGTATTTACCATTAAAAAACAAATTATTATAGTATGAAAAATGTAAAAATGCTTATGGTGATTGTCTCGGTTTTTGGATTGACTTTTTGCGTTCCAAAAGATGCGAAAATGTCAACGGAAGCCAATCGTATGCAATGGTGGTCCGATGCCAGGTTTGGAATGTTTATCCACTGGGGTGTCAATTCAGTTTCAGCCGGGATATGTGATGGGAAGGCAATACCCTGTATCGGAGAGCGGATTCTGAGCAGTGCAAAAATCATGGTGGATGAATATACTGAGCTTAACCCTGTCAAATACGACCCGGAAGCTTGGGTGCAGATGGCGAAAAGAGCCATTGTTTCTACAACGAAGCACCATGACGGGTTTGCCTTGTCTGATTCAAAAATAACTGGTTGGGATATAATTGAAGCCACCCCTCGCGGTGAATACCTTCTTAAACCTCTGGTCGAGGCGAGCGGTCGTGTGGGGATGAAAACAGGGGTTAATTATTCTCAGGCACAAGATAACGGGCATCCCGGAGGGGCGATGTCGCGAAAACTGATGGGGGTCGGATGGACCAATCCTGATTCAACAAAAATAGACCAGGACTCTGCCGCGCAACCGGACTCTGGGGCGCATGCTGTCGGAAAGCAGTTTGATCTGGCGAAGGAGGGGAGCCAGACGATTCAATTGGGGCGATTCCCCTTCGAGCCGCGCAAGGCGGGGCGGATATCCTGCCAAGTGACGCAGGACCAGGGAGAATTGAACGGCACCTTGGTGCTGCGGATGCTGGGGCGTGACGGCACCGACCTCGGCGTCCAGAGCCGGCTGCTGGGGGGATTCGATCTGACGCGTGAAGTCGAGTTGAACGGGCTGAGGTCCGGCGCTGCGCTCCAAGTCGCCGCCGATTTTATTAGCGCCGAAGGCACGGCCATGGTCGGCGTTGAACTGAAGGCCGAGGTCCGGAAGGCGCCCTGTTCGCTGCAGATATCGGGGCTGGCGTTGCAGGAGCGCAAAGGCGGGGAGAGTGCGGAAGACGCAGGCGGACGCCTGCTGACCACCCCGGAGGCCGGCTTTGCCTACGGTCGCAACTTGTTGCCGGCGATGGATTCACAGGAGTGGGTCTCCGCCGGTGCGGGTGCTGAGCATAGCAAGGGACCGGCCGGCCAAGCGGTGCTGGCGTTGCGTGAGCAGGAGGACGGTACTTGGAAAAGTCCGCCGTCCTGCCTGAAGAAAGGCACAAAGGAGTTGTGTTTGCAGGGATTTGTGAAGTTCGACGCCCAGGCGACCCCCTATGAGAGTCCCTTCATCGTCGAATTCCAGAATAGCAAGGGCAAGGCGCTCCCTCCTGCCGGTCAGGCCAGGTGGCCTTTTGGCGATTGGGTCAACAGTCACGGAGAGTGGTTCCCTGTCGCCATGCGCTTCCCGGTGCCGGATCAGGCCACGGCGGCGAGGCTGGTGGTAAAGCTGGGCAAGGGGAGGGCAGCGGACGGCCATCTCAAGGGCAAAGTGGAGAGGAACAACTTCGTTGTCTTCCAGATGGCCGGACTGCGGCTGTGGGAATCGGACCAGGTGTCGCCAGCCGGTCGTCGGCCGTTCAACTATACCGCCCTGGCGGGCGGTGTCGTTACCCCCGGGCCGTTTGTGCCTTGTAGCGCGCAGCAGGCGAACACGATTTCATTGTGGGCGAGCGTCAATGACACCAACAACCTGTATTTCGCCGAAGATGGCTGCTGGCCGTCGCCAAAGGCGTGGGTGGAGAACTACCTCCCTGTCGCCCGAACCGTCGAATTGAAGGGCGAAGTGTTCGACTGGGCCGGGACCTCGCTCGGCAATGTGTCCAGCGGCGTCACACTGAATCCCTATGAGGCCAGGATCATCGAGTTGCCGATCGCGCCGATTAAGTTCTCCGGCTGTTATTCGATCAACCTGGAAGCGGTGCAGGACGGCGCCGTCGTCGGCAAGGGCGTAATCCGCTGGGCCTGCTTGCGGCGGCCCAACGACCGCGCCGACCGGCGTAGCCCGCTTTATCCGTTTTGCTTCCATCCACGCCTCTCGGGTCAAGGTGCTTTTAGCCAAGATGCCGACGAAGCCCGCTATACGGAGCAGGAGTTGCGGACCCTGCGGGCGATGGGGGTGCGGGGCTTCCGGCTCCAGTGCAGGCTCTGGGCACTCGATGGAACAGACACCGCGAAAGCCATCGCCCATGTCCGCAACTATAGCCAACGCTTCCATGATCAGGTCTGGCCGGGGATGCAGAAGTACGGCTTCGAGGGTTACATCACCTTCTTCCCCAAGCCGTTTGGCAAGGTGCCGGAGAACGGCACGCCGGAGATGGCTGCGTGGAAGGAATATGTTGCGGCGGCAGTGAAGGCCTATCCCGAGATATCCGTCTTCGCCTTCGGCAACGAGGAAGTGGGACGTCGGAATCAGACATTGGATGACAAGCCTGCGGTGTGGGGCTACCAGGGCTCGATGCGAGATTACACCCGCGAGTTTCTGGCCGCGCGCGAGGCGGCGCTGGCGGCACGCCCCGAGGTGACTTTCTTGGTCGGACAAGCGACCGATCCAGACGCAAACGTGGTCAAACTGTTTTTTGAGGCCGGCGGCACCGCGGCCGAGGTTCAGGGCTGGGCGATCAATACCTACATCAGGCACGCCCTCACGTGGAAGAACATTTCCGATGGGCTGCGCCGGAACAATGTTGATCTGTCAAAGTGCATCGGCCTGATTCCAGAGATCGGTTATGGGGCGCCAACCCGTGCAGACCGCTTCAACGTGGAGAAAAAAGAGGCAATCAATTTGGTCGTCAACCAAATCGAAATTCTGGCTACGGCGCCGTGGGTCCGCGATATCAACTGGTTCACCACGATTAAGAGCGGTTTGTTGGTGAACAACTATGTCTATGATATGGACTGGTCGCCCAAGCCGATGGCGGCAGCCTATCACACCATCAGTTCCACTCTGGGCGCCGGGCGTCCTGTTCAAGTGCCGTCGAAATCCGACGCGAACCTTTATGTCTGGGACCGTCCCGACGGCACCAAGGCCGGAATAATCTGGCAATCGAAAAGCCATCCAGCGAAAACCCAACCGTTGCGCCTGCGAGTGTGCCAGACGAGCGGAACGGTGACTGTGCGTGACCTCATGGGCAATGACACCATGGTGCCAGCACGAGAAGGCGTGGTGTCGGTCGAGGCTTGCGACTCGCCGATTTACCTACTAGATATCGAGACATTAACTGAAGAGTGAGGAATAATTCTGTATGAACAGGAACATCACCCTGCGTTGCTTTATCGCCAAAACTGGCGCCATCACGCTTCGACAACCAGCAGCCGGATATGAACGGTGGCCTCCATTTTTGCCTGGTCAATAACCTGACGGGCACCAATTACACCATGTGGTTTGGGGAGGACATGCAGTTCAGGTTTGCCCTGAAATTTGGGTAATTTTTTTATCAGAGATATCACAACAATTTAAAAAAATCAATTATGAATTCAAGAGAACGTATTTTATCAGCAATCAATCACCGCCAGCCCGACCGTGTTCCAGTTGACCTGGGGGCAACCGGCAGTTCGGGGATATCGGTAGTAGCCTACCATAACCTGTTGAACTACTTAGGCAAAGGCCACCTGAAAAATCATGCTCACGATGTGGTGCAGCAACTGTCGCAGCCCGACATGGAAATACTTGATTTGTTCGGGGTCGATGTGGTCGACGTGGGCCGCCATTTCAATACCGGTGAAAATTACTGGCACGAGTTGGGACTGATCAAAGGTAGCCCGGCGCTGTACCCCCACTGGTTCAAACCCGAACAGCAGCCCGACGGGAGCTGGCTGGCCGCCGGAAAAACCGGCGAGTATATTGGCAAGATGCCATCGGGCGCTACTTTTTTCGACCAGTTGATCTTTCCGTATGTTGACGGCTATCCCGATAATTTCAGGGATTTAGGCCGTGATTTGTCGCGAGTGGTATGGGGCGGCCTGGGGTTTACTCCCTACGACTGGGCCGACGACCCCAATTTCTGGGAAATGTTGAGGGAAAAGACCATCGACCTTCGCTCGAAAACCGACAAGGCCCTGCTGTTGGGCGTGGGCTGCAACCTGTTTGAATGGGGGACTTTCCTGCGGCGGATCGACAACTTTTTGATGGACCTGTACATGGAGCCTGAAAATGTCAATCGTTTGCTTGATGCGTTGATGGAAAGGCATATGGCGTTTCTGGCCAAAGTTTGCGAGGCCGTTGGCGACGTGGTCGACATCCTGAAATTCGGGGATGACCTGGGCACCAACACCGGGCCATTTTTTGCGACCGAGACCTACCATGAATTCTTTTTCCCGCGGCACAAACAATTGTGCGATTTCGTAAAAGCCAATTCAAAAGCGCACACCATGCTTCACTGTTGTGGCGGCATTTATGAGCTTATCCCTGAATTGATTAACGCCGGATTTGAGGTAATCAACCCGGTGCAGATCAATGCCATCAACATGGAACCCGAACGGCTCAAGAAAGAATTTGGCCGTGATTTGACCTTCTGGGGCGGCGGCTGCGATACGAAAAGCGTACTGAACAGGGCCACGCCGCAGGAGATCAAAGACCATGTGAAACACAACCTTGAAGTTTTCAACAAGGGCGGAGGCTTTGTCTTCAATACCGTGCACAACATCATGCCCGACGTGGCTCCTGAAAACGTTGTCGCCCTGTTCGAGGCGGTCAAGGAGTTTAATAACGGGCAATAGGAACCTGAGAAATTTTGCCATTGCGGCGAGAGAAAGAAAAATCGTTAACCAAACATCCTGAAAAAGTTTTAAGTCTGTAAATTATGGAATTAGAAAACAACAAGGTATTGCTTCGGGTAAATTTGATGGGGGGATCCTATTTTGATTTTCATTTTAAAGATTTGCCTATAAACCCGATTAATTTTCTGACCAAGCACCCTGACCAGCCCGGTGTAATGGGCCATTTGCTTTGTTTCGACCGTTGGGGGCCGCCCACAGATTCGGAGAGGGCCAATGGGTTTCTCCATCACGGAGAGGTTAATTCCCAGGAATGGAAAATATTGCAAGGGCCACAAACCAAAGACGGTTTGACCGTTTGTTCCATGCAGTGCAGCTTGCCAATGGGAGGCCTGCAACTGACAAGAAAAATTGAGATGGCCGAAAACGAACCGGTGTTTTTCGTGACCGAGGAAATCAGGAACCTGAATAAATACGGCCGCATGTTCAATATTGTCCAGCATGTTACCATTGCCCCTCCGTTTCTCAACCGGTCGACACTGATTGACAACAATACCGAGAAAGGTTTTGAAGATAAGATGGATGGCAGCCTCGATCAGGAAGAACCTGTTTTGAAATGGCCTGAAGCAACTCACAACGGAGGAACGGTGAACTTTCGGCAGTTTCAGGATGAATGGCCATGCGTATCGTCTTTTGTATTCAGCCAAAATGACAAATACGGTTGGGTAACCGCTTGTAATCCTGAACAAAAACTGATGCTGGGGTACTTGTGGAAAACAGAAGATTATCCCTGGATTAATTTTTGGCGTTCGATGGAGAATGGCGTTCCTGTGGCTTACGGGATGGAATTTGGAACCACCGGGCTTCACGAAACTTTCCCGGTGGTTGCTAAAAAGGGGAAAATATTTGACCGGAATATCTACGCATTTATTGATGCCGATGAAGTTATCCGTAAATCTTTCACAGCTTTCCTGGCCAAAATACCTGAAGATTACAGCGGTGTCGGGAAAATTGAAGTCGGGAATGGCTCAATTGTCATCAAAGAAAAAGGCAGAACTTTACGGGACATAACCTATCTGTTTGGCAACCAGTATCTATAGCGATTAAAGACTATAGGTAACGCGTTATTTTATTTTGGAATTTTGCCACATTGTAAAAAGCATGGCGTTTCGGAGTTTATTTCTCCATGAATTAGTGACTGTTTAAATTTCATAAAATGGTTCCGTCAGGAACCATTTTATGAAATTTAAACAGTCATCTACAAAGCATATCCCGGCGAATGCCCGGTGATCAGCGGTGGGAAACGCATTACCGGCTGGCAGTTGTACGACGCCAAACTGAACATCTTTCGCAAAAATAGTACAAGGGCTTGCAAAAATGGTATTGGATAAGGTGTCGTGTAACAGGTACATTTGGGGTATTACATGCAAGAAGCTGTTTTTGAGTGTAAATAACCTAAAATGCTTATGATGAAACTGACAAAAGACATTATTTTACTGATCCTCGTTACAGGATGGTCCTTATTGCCATGTAACGCCCAGGAAACAGAAACCCCCGCCGACCTGGCCAATCCTTTGATCAATACTGTCGGCTGCCGGTTCGATTTCTTTGCTTCGGCCACAGTCCCAAATGGCATGGTAGCCCTAAGCCCGGATACCAAACACGGAGACTTATGGAGGTCGGGATACCAGTATGACGAGAAATTCATCTTTGATTTTTCACATGTCCATGATGCACAAACCGCCGGTATTCCGGTGATGCCGGTAACGGGAGAATGCAAAGGGCACCTGGGGCTGGAAGCCGGCAAGTCCCGGTTCAGCCACGAAAAGGAAGTGGTTAAACCGGGCTACCATAAAGTTTATCTTGAAGATTATGGCATAACAGCAGAACTGACGGCCACCTGCCGGGTGGGGATGCACCGCTACACATTTCCTGCTGCCAATGAAGCCCACATCCTGTTTGACCTGGGCGTGACCCTCGGGCCAACAAAAATGGATTACGCCTATGCCCGCCAGACAGGGCCTAATGAGATTGAAGGCTATTCGGTACTGGCCCCGACATTTAGGCGCAAAAAACCGTTCATCATCTACTTTGTAGCCCAGGCAAACAAACCGTTTGACGGCTTTGCCGGCTGGACGAGAAAGGATGAAAACAGTGTAGCTGAACTTGTAAAACCTGATGCGGGAATTGTTCAGGGTAAAGGAAGCGGCGTTTACCTGAGCTATCGTAACCTGAACAAAGGGGACCAGGTACTTTTAAAAGTAGCCATATCCCATGTCAGCGCCCAAAATGCCCGTTTGAACCTGGAAACAGAAGTGCCACACTGGGACTTTGACCGGGTTACCCAAGAAGCAAAGGAGGCCTGGAATAATTACCTGGGGAAATTTAGAATTGAAGGTGGCGCCCACGCCCAACAGGTGAAATTTTATACCGACCTGATGCACACCGCCGTTGGCCGGAGAGTGGCCAGCGACGTGGACGGCTCGTACACCGACTGGACCGGGCCGTTTCCTATAGTCAGGCAGGTGTCAGTAAAAAATGGTAAGCCGCAACGACATTTCATGGAATGGGACGGTTTGTGGGGAAGCCACTGGAACCTGAATATTTTGTGGTCGCTGGTTTACCCTGAAATCGGGAACTGGGTTGCCGAATCGGCGCTGGATTATTACCGCAATGCGGGAACGATGTCGCGCAGTTCCTGGGGGGGGAATTATTCATTCGTGATGGTGGGCGACCAGGTAGTGCCACTGCTGTCGGCGCTGATGTCAACCGGCAGGGCGACTTTTGATCTCGGATTGGCTTATGCAGCAGCCCGGAAAAACGCATTTCCGGGAGGAATACGCGACCGTTCAGGTTACGAAGTTGGTCCGAACCCTGTGGGCGGGGGTATGGACTGGTACACCACCCTGGGTTACGTTCCGGTGGAAGTTGCCGGGCGCAAAGGGGGCTGGCACCAGGGCGGAACGTCCATGACGCTTGAGTATGCTTACCAGGACTGGTGCCTGGCACAAATGGCAAAAAAACTTGGGAAGACAGCAGATGCTGACTTATTTTTTAAGCGGGCCGAAAACTGGCGTAATGTTTTCGACCCTTCGGTGGGCTGGGCCCGTCCGCGGCACGAATCGGGAAAATGGATGGACCCGTTTTCGCCTGTGGCAGAAGGCAAGGAAACAGGCAAGGCTTTCAATGCGCCGGGCTTTATCGAAGGAACTTCGGCCACTTACACATTTTATGTGCCGCAGAACGTGGAAGGCTTAATTCAGGCTTCGGGAGGAAGAAAGCCATTTGCCGATAGACTGGAATCAAATTTTATAAAAGCACAGCCTTTCAGGTTTGTCACTGATCACGGAGACCATGGCAGCGGTTGGGTCGATTACGAGAACCAGCCCTCCTGTGCAATGGCCCATCTGTTCAGCTATGCCGGTGCGCCCTGGAAAACGCAGTATTGGGTCCGGCAGGTGAAGGACCTGGCCTTTGGCGGAACCGATCCGTACAGTGGCTACAATGGCGATGAAGACCAGGGACAGATGGGGGCGCTTGGCGTATTGATGGCAGTCGGACTATTTGATGTACACGGCTGCGTTGGCGAAACGCCCATGCTGGAGATAACCAGCCCGGTTTTCGATAAAACAGCAATCACTTTTCCTTCACCTGAAAATCCCGGAACGGAAAAAGTTTTCGAAATGGTTGCAAAAAGAAAAAATCCCGGGGATATGTACATCCAGAACGTAAAATTAAATGGCAACACCTGGAACAGCTTTCAGTTTCCTGTTTCAGAATTCTTTAAGGGAGGCCGCATGGAAATTGAACTGGGTCCGAAACCCAACAAAAAGTGGGGAATCAAATAGAGCTGCATTAAAAACTTAATTTATAATAAAAGGTTATGGGAAAGAAACCATTCATAGTTTTGGTGGCCTTGTGTGCATTAATCGGCGCCGGTTGTTCACCAAAAAACAAACCTGCTGCCGCAGACCCATTCACATACAACCTCAACATGGTCCATCACAATCCGGGGAGAGCTCCTTTCAATACAAAATACAATGACCCGTATTACTTGAAAAAACAAGGCTTTAACGGACAGGTACCGAGGATATTCCTTCCCTGCGCTGTCACCTACAACTCGTTCGATCCGGAAATCATGCCCGAAGGTTCAAAAATCCGCATGGAGACCGAAGCTTACGCCCAACACCTTGATTCGATGTTCCACAGAGCAAAAATGGCAGGAATACCGGTATACCCGTTTACCGACCTGTTGGTAGTGCCTGGAACGATCAAGGCAAAGTACGGGAACGAAATGGGCGCGGAAAAGAAGGTAGACGATGAAAATGTTCTGGGAGGCACACGCCTGCAGTCAAGCATCCTCCGGCCCCGCACCGAAGAGATATTAAGGGTCCAACTGAGAGAAATATTCAAACGTTTTCCTGATCTTGACGGCCTGACCGCCCGCTTTGGCGAGACCTATATTCACGAATTCCCCGACTATGCCGGCGGAAGCCCTGCCGACACCAGGGAGGAACATATAAAGCTGATCAATATTCTTCGCGATGAAGTATGCGTAAAGCTGAATAAAAAAGTATTCTACCGGACATGGGGTTACGGAACGACAGGAAGCTTTCATACCGACACATCTTTTTACCTGGGAGTAACCAACGCCGTGGAGCCTCACCCTAACCTGATATTTTCGGTTAAGCATGTGAAGGGCGACTACATCCGTCTTCACGCTTTCAACCCCTGCCTGGGCATTGGCAGGCATAAGCAGATTGTAGAAATATCGTGCAATCCCGCCGGCTTATATGGCAAAAATGCCCATCCTTATTATATCGGGCAGGGAGTTATTGAAGGTTGGGAAGAATTTGCCTGGATAAAGAATGAAGGTCCCGCAGCTTGTTTACGCAACCTTATAAACCTTCCCCAAATGGCCGGAATATGCACATGGGCGCGTGGAGATGGATGGGAAGGCCCGTATCTCACTAACGAGCTTTGGGTTGACCTGAATATTCAGGTGTTTGACCGTTTTGCACGTGAACCCTGGCGTTCGGAGGAAGAATTATTTAATGAAGCTGCACAGGCGCGTTTTGGCGTTAAAGGTGAAGATTTGAAGAAGTTGCGCGAGCTTTGCCTGCTGTCGGCAACAGCCGTTATGCATGGACAGGCCACTGTTTACGCACATGTTTCGGATTGGTGGTGCCGTGATGAATACCTGACAGCCGTCGACCTGAAGCCGGTTGTAAAAGCAGGGAAAATAAAGGAAGCTCTGATGGAAAAGGATGAAGCTATAACAATGTGGAAAAAGATCGAATCACTTTCCCGCGAAATCCGTTTGCCCGACCCGGCTGATCAGGAATACCTCGAAGTATCGTCCACATACGGGCGTATCAAATACCAAATCATCGGGCAAATATGGAAAATGCAGTTGCTTGCTGCTGAATCAGAAATTACGGGAAATCCGTTTGACAATGCTACTATGCAAACCTACATTGCTGATTACGACAGGCTTTGGGAAGAATGGAAACAGTTGAAGGCAACACGCCCTGCCTGTCCCACGCTTTACCGCGATGATACGGCTGAGCATTGCCCATACCCCCCATTTCATGAAGTCCTTGAAAAATACAGGGAGAAAGTGGCGCTTGTCTTGTAAAAATCCAAATAAACTAAGTTTCAATAAATTAGTTTTAAAATGTAAGACACATGAACAGCAGAGAAAGAGTTATCCGTGCCATCCAGTTTGAGAATCCGGATAGGTTGCCGGTATCGCATGCCATCCTTCCGTCGGCTCAATACCATTACGGGGAGGAACTTTCCAAAGTCATCAACAAGTTCCACGAGGATTTCGGCTGGGGCCTTCTTCCCGACTTGCCCCGCGAGAAACTCCCGCCCTTGTATAAGCTGGGCAAACATTACGATGACTGGGGCACTTTGTGGTATGTTACCGAAGAAGGCCGTTGCGGCATCCCGGTCGAATTTCCGATAAATGCCGACTTATCCAATTACAATGATTATCAATGGCCGGAAATTTTTTCCGCAGGTGTGCCAAAATACAGGCTGTACAGCGGCCACATGACCGGGAAAAGTGATGACTATTACGCCCGGGGCGGCTGGATCGTGTTCTTCGAGCAAATGCAGCAGTTGGTTGGATTCGAAAACCTGCTTATGGCCTTGATGATGGAAACACCCGAAGTTTACCGGTTGCGCGACGACCTGTTGAAATTCAACCTGGCCTGGCTCGACAACTGGCTCGAGAAAGACTACCAGGGTCTGCACTTTGCCGACGACTGGGGCAGCCAGACCAACCTGCTGATCTCTCCCGAAATGTGGCGCTCGTTCTTCAAACCAGTTTACCGTGAAATGTTTTCGAAGGTAAAGGCGAAAGGTTCGCACGTGTGGTTTCACAGCGACGGCAACATCATCGACATCATCCCCGACCTGATCGAACTTGGAGTGGATGTGCTCAACTGCCAGGCCTCGGTGATTGGTATGGACAAAATGGGCCAATTTGCCGGCCAGATAGCCTTCCGCACCGACATCGACCGCCAGACGGTCTTGCCATTTGTGACGCCCTCGGAAGTGAAGGAATATATTTTTAAGCTTTTTCAAAAGCTGGGCACCCCCAACGGCGGGATTATCGCCTGCGGCGAGATTAGCGAGGACGTCCCGCTCGAAAACATCCAGGCGATGTACGAAGCATTCACTGAATTTAAATGGTAAAGCGGTGGATTTAGTTTCACACATTAATATTTAGTATTATGGATCGAAGAATTTTTTTAACACATGCAGGCGCTGTTCTCGGAACAGCATTGATAGGCCCCCGGCATTTGTTTGCAGGGCAGTACCCGGCTGGCGAAACTGTTGAGCGGGTGCATGTAATTTTCAAGACCCACCTGGATGTCGGGTTTACCGACCTGGCTGCCAACGTGGTCAACACCTATTTTGAACAATTTATTCCCCATATTTTGTCGTTGACCGAGCGGATAGCCTCAGAAGGAAAAGAAGACCGCTATCAGTGGACTATCGGTTCGTGGCTGGTTTACCGCTACCTGGAAGAAGCCTCGCCGGAGAACCGGCGCCGGATGGAACGGGCCATCGAACGGGGCGATTTCTTCTGGCACGGGCTGCCTTTTACGACCCATACCGAAATGATGGACCAGTCGCTTTTGAAGCTGGCAACATCCTATTCTTCTGTTCTTGATCAGCGTTTTGGCCGTAAAACGATAGCTGCGAAGATGACCGATGTACCCGGGCATACCCGTGGAATGGTACCTATAATGGCCGAAGCGGGCATCCAATTGTTTCATATCGGATCGAACCCTGCAAGTTGTATTCCTTCAGTGCCATCCCTTTTTATCTGGAAAAGCCCTGAAGGATCGGAACTGGCGGTGATGTACGACCACGACTACGGGGAGGTGTCGTTGCTTCCTGGAGGTAAAGTGGCGGTAGCCATCAATTTCACCCAGGACAATGAAGGCCCTCATACCCCTCAACAGATTTCGGCAATTTATGCTGACCTGAGAAAACAGTTTCCCAAGGCACGAGTCTATGCCTCCAATCTGAACGCAGTAGCAAAAGAAATCAGCCTCATACGCGATGGATTGCCGGTAGTAACTCAGGAAATTGGTGACACGTGGATACACGGGCCGGGCGGCGATCCGTTCCTGGTGTCCCGTTTCAGGGAATTGGCGCGGCTTCGGCGGGAATGGATCGAAAAAGGGGCGCTTACCGCGAACGGGGACGTGGACAGGACTTTCGGCAAATCACTGCTCTGTGTCCCGGAACATACCTGGGGGCTGGCGGTCCGTTATCTGAAACATTGGGATGTTTATGACATGCCAAAATTCCGTGCATCGCGCGATTTGCCCGAGTTTAAAAGAATGGAAAGTTCATGGATGGAAAAAAGGGGACTCATCGATCAGGCAATTGGCGCCCTTCCCCCTGAACTGAAAGCCGAAGCCAATGCCCGGCTGAAAACCCTGCGCCCCGAACGCCCCGGTACGCAGAAGATGAAGACAACCGATCCGCAAAAAGGAACATTTGATACGAAACATTTCAAGATCGGGTTTGACCCAAAAACCGGTGCAATCAACCTGCTCGAACACAAAAAAACGGGCAGGCAGTGGGCCGGGTCTTCACAAAATGCAGGGCAGTTCTCTTACCAGACTTTTTCTTCGCCTGATTTCGACCGGTTTATGAAGCAGTATACAACAGAGAAACTGCGCAACGAAGACTGGGTTCTCCGAAGCTGGGGCAAACCGGGATTGGAAAATTCGTCGGCCCAAAGCGGACTGTATTTTACCAGCCTGAAACAGTTGTGGCACGAAAGGCGAAAAGACGGCGATTTTTTCCTGGCCCAACTCGAAGTTCCCCAAACCGGCGATTCGGGATGCCCGAAGGAAATCATTGTTGAAACCTTCCTTCCCGACAGAGAACCAACAATGAATATTACTTTGAAATGGTTTAACAAGGCAGCTACTCGTTTGCCCGAAGCCTGCTGGTTTTCTTTTATACCTCCGGTATCGCCCGACGGGCAGTTCCTGATGGACAAAATGGGGCAAAAGGTATCGCCAATGGATGTGGCAGAAGGCGGGAACCGGAACATGCACGGGGTGATCAGCGGTGTATCCTACCAGGATAATCAAGGTAGCTTTCAGTTGGAAACCCCGGATGCCTTTTTGGTCGCACCGGGCAGGCGGTCATTGCTGGATTTCGACAAAAGCCAGCCCGACATGAATGGCGGACTTCATTTCTGTCTTTACAACAACGTGTGGGGCACTAACTTTACCATGTGGTACGAAGACGACATGCAGTTTAGGTTTGCAATGAACTTCGGATAATTTATAATTCAATTTTTAGGACGTATGGACAGGAGAATTTTTTTAACAAACACAGGTGCTGCGTTAGGGGCGGCATTAATCGCTCCCCGGCATTTGTTTGCAGGGCAGGGGCAGATTAACGAAGCCGTTGAGCGGGTACACGTTATTTTTAAAACTCACCTGGACGTTGGTTATACCGACCTGGCAGCCAATGTTATTAAAGCTTATTTTGACGAATTTATCCCCAATGTATTATCACTAACCGAGCAGATTGCCGCCGAAGGCAAGGAAGACCGTTACCAATGGACCACCGGTTCGTGGCTGGTTTACCGCTACCTCGAAGAAGCATCGCCGGAAAACCGGCGCCGCATGGAAAAGGCCATCGAACGGGGCGACTTCTTCTGGCATGGGTTGCCATTTACCACCCACACCGAACTGATGGACCAGTCGCTTTTCAAACTGGCAACCTCTTACTCTGCCGATTTGGACCGGCGTTTTGGCCGCAAAACGCTGGCCGCAAAAATGACCGATGTGCCTGGGCATACCCGGGGGATGGTTTCCGTATTGGCCGAATCGGGCATCAAACTGTTCCATGTAGGTGTCAACACCGCGAGCGCCATGCCTGAAGTCCCGTCTCTTTTTACCTGGAAAAGCCCGGACGGGGCAGAGCTTGCGGTAATGTACAGCCATGATTACGGGGGCATAGCCGTGCTCCCCGGGGGAAAAGCGGCCATATCGATTAATTTCACTTCCGACAATCATGGGCCTCATAAACCTGACCAAATGTCGAAGATTTATGCCGGTTTGCGGGAACAATTCCCCCAGGCAAAAGTATTTGCCTCCAACTTAAATGCAGTGGCCGGGGAAATACAGTTGTTGCGCGGCCAATTGCCGGTGGTGACGCAGGAAATTGGCGATACCTGGATTCACGGCCCGGGCAGCGACCCGCTTTTGATGGCCCGTTTCAGGGAGATATCGAGGCTGCGGAGAGAGTGGATCGGGAAAGGCAGCCTCCAGGCAAATGGGGAAGTAGACATGGCTTTCGGGAAGCATTTGATCAATGTAGCCGAACACACCTTTGGTTTAGCTGCCCGTTATCTTCAGCATTGGGATGTTTACGATATGCCAAAGCTTCGGGCATCGCGTCATCTTCCTGAATTCAGGAGATTTGAAGCGTCGTGGGCCGAAAAGCGCGCCAACATTGATCATGCAATTGCTACCTTGCCAGCGGGACTGAAAGCTGAGGCAGAATTGCGCATAAAATCACTCAAACCGGAAAAGACGGGCACAGCGAACCTCCGGCAGGTAAATTCGAATAAAGGTGTATTCAGGACAAAACATTTTAAAATAGGGTTTGATCCCCAAACCGGGGCATGTAATTTCCTCGAAAATAAACAAACGGGTAGGCAATGGGCATCTGTTTCACAAATGCTTGGATTGTTTTCGTACCAGACTTTTTCTACCCCTGATTTAAAAAGGTTTATGGAACAGTATGTTGTTGCAAATGTGATTCATGAGCAATGGGTTGATTACAGTTGGAACAAACCGGGATTGGAAAACTCTTCGGCCAAAAGCGCCCTGTACTATACCAGCCTGAAACAATTGTGGCATGAAAAGCGGGATGACGGGGAATTTTTCCTCGCCCAACTGGAAATTCCCGAAGCGGGAGATTCGGGTTGCCCGAAGGAAATCTTTGTTGAAACGTTCCTCCCGGATAGTGAACCAGTCCTGCAAATGACGTTAAAATGGTTTGGAAAACCTGCCATGCGAATGCCCGAAGCCTGCTGGTTTTCCTTCATTCCCGCGGAAATTTCCGACGGACAGTTTTTGATGGACAAGATGGGCCAGCCTGTTTCGCCGCAGGATGTAGTAGTTGGAGGCAGCCGAAACTTTCATGGAGTGATTGACGGCATTTCGTATAAAGACAGTCAATCAGGATTTGAGTTGGAGACGCTGGATGCTTTCCTGGTTGCACCGGGCAAAAAGGCCTTGCGTGAATTTGACAAAAAGCAACCTGACATGGCAGGAGGCTTGCACTTTTGTTTGTCCAATAACCTCCGGGGCAACAACTACACCTTGTGGTTCGAAGACGACATGCAGTTCAGGTTTGCAATGAACTTCGGATAATTTGTAATTCAATTTTTAGGACGTATGGATAGGAGAAATTTTTTAACAAACACAGGCGCTGCGTTAGGGGCGGCATTAATCAGTCCCCGGCATTTGTTTGCAGGGCAGGGGCAGGTTAACGAAACCGTTGAACGGGTTCACGTGATTTTCAAGACCCACCTGGACATCGGGTTTACCGACCTGGCATCTAACGTGGTAAAAACTTATTTCGACAAATTTATCCCCGGGGTTTTATCGCTGACGGAAAATATCAGGAAAGAAAACAAAAGCGACCGCTATACCTGGACCACCGGCTCATGGCTGATCTACCGTTACCTGGAAGAAGCTTCGCCCGATGACCGCCGCCGGATGGAACAAGCTATCGAGCGGGGCGATTTCTTCTGGCACGGGCTTCCTTTCACGACCCACACCGAACTGATGGACCAGTCGCTGCTTAAACTCGCGACTTCTTACTCTGCCAGTTTAGACCGGCGTTTCGGGCGCAAAACGCTGGCCGCGAAAATGACCGATGTACCCGGGCATACCCGGGGAATGATTCCGGCAATGGCAGAGGCCGGGATTGAATTGCTGCACGTTGGAATGAATGATTCGAGCGCCGTCCCGGATGTCCCGCCCCTGTTTACATGGAAAAGCCCCGACGGAACAGAGCTTACGGTAATGTGCCAGTCAGGCTACGGGGGTGTCCTTGTCCTTCCCGGGGGAAAAACGGCTGTTTCAATCAGTTTTACGCAGGACAACCTTGGCCCTCATACCCCGGAACAAATAGCGGGTATTTACTCAAAACTGAGGGCGCAATTTCCAAAAGCAAAAGTTTTTGCGTCCGATATGAATTCTCTGGCCCGCGAAGTTAGCTCACTGCGCGCCCATCTGCCTGTTGTGACCGGCGAAATTGGCGACACGTGGATGCAGGGAACAGGCAGCGATCCCCTAATGATAGCCCGGTTTCGCGAGCTGTCGCGTTTGCGGCAGGACTGGATAAGCACGGGAAAGCTGGCGGCAAATGGCGATATTGACATGGCCTTTGGAAAGCATTTCCTTTGCATTCCCGAACACACCTGGGGGCTGGCAATCCGGTTCCTGAAACGCTCGCCTGTCTACAACATGGACGATTTTCGCGTTGCCCGGAAGAGCCCGGAATTCAAATTGCAGGAAAAATCGTGGGAAGATAAGCGGGCTTTTCTTACTGATGCCATCCATTCGCTGCCCCCGGCACTGGCCGTTGAGGCCAACCTCCGGATCAAATCTCTTGTTCCGCTACGAACCAGTCCCAACAAAATGAACGAAACCGCTTCCGGCGGCGCCGTGAAGAAAACCAGGCATTTCAGGATTGGATTCGATGCAAAAACCGGCGCTATTTGTCATCTCGAACACTTGAAAACCGGCAGGCAATGGGCCGGCGCCCAACAATTGCTGGGCTTGTTTTCGTACCAGACTTTTTCGCAGACCGACTACGACCGTTGGATGGAGCAATATGTCAATCCTGAAATCCGTCATTTAGACTGGGTGATCGATAACCGGACCAAGAGGGGACTTGATAAATCGAATGCAAAAAGTGCGTTATACCTGCCGGTTCTTAAAAAATCATGGCGCGAAAAACGCGACGGCGGCGAATTTTTCCTTTCCCTCCTCGAAGTCCCCGGAACAGGCGACTCGGGCTGTCCCCGTGAAATCATGCTGGAAACCTTTTTGCCCGGCGACAAGGCGGAAGTGCAGTTCACCCTGAAATGGTTTAAAAAAGAAGCCAGCCGGTTGCCCGAAGCGATGTGGTTTTCTTTCACTCCGGTCGTGGATGCGAACGACCAATGGGAAATGGATAAAATGGGGCAGAAAATCTCTCCGCGGGATGTGGTTAAAAACGGCAACCGGAACCAGCATGGCATAATCAGCGGCGTTTCGTGCCGGAGCGGAAAGAACAGCCTTGAGTTGGGGGCGTTGGACGCTTTCCTGGTGTCGCCAGGCCGCAGGTCGCTGCTTACTTTCGACAACCGGCAACCCGACCCCACAGGAGGAATGCACTTCAACCTGTACAACAACGTGGTTAACACAAACTGGCGGCAATGGTTCGACGACGATATGCAGTTCAGGTTTACACTGAGTTTCGGATAATTTGTTCAATGCTTAAAATGATCGGAATGAAATCAACTTATTTTAAATGGATTTTGTTTTTTGCTTTAAACAGTTCGCCTTTTTTGAGCGCAACCTATGCTCAAAATCAAATGGAACAGCCTGTCCGCCCGCAAAACTGGAAGCAGGTAAAGTACAAATACTCCATAGAACAGCTTCGCGACCGTTACTCGGAGAGCATGATGAAAAATGCCCAAGCTGATGTTAAAAATCTGGAGGAAGTCAATAACAGCGGCAAATGGAAACCCACGTACGAATCACTGAACAACCGCGCAATCCCGGAATGGATTGCCGATGCCAGGTTCGGTATATTTCTTGACTGGGGTCCGTGGTCGGTTGCCGGGTACAACAACCGGAAAGGGACGCATTATTACCCGGACTGGTACGAGTGCCACATGCGGAAGGATTCTGTGGTAAGGGCCTATCACGATAAATTCTGGGGCAACGATTTCCGCTCCGATGATTTTTTG
This sequence comes from Gaoshiqia sp. US2, assembly GCF_059705485.1. Classification (NCBI taxonomy): domain Bacteria; kingdom Pseudomonadati; phylum Bacteroidota; class Bacteroidia; order Marinilabiliales; family Prolixibacteraceae; genus Gaoshiqia; species Gaoshiqia sp. US2. The sequence goes on from NZ_AP048550.1 coordinate 1,981,259, forward strand.
CCCCTGCTGACCGGTAAAGATTTGGATGCGGAAAAATATGTACGCCTGGCCCGGGAATGCGGGGCAAAATACTTTATACCTTTTGTACGCCACCATGCCGGGTGGACGTTGGGGAATTCAAAATATACCTTCCGCAATGCCGTTGAGATGGGTCCCCGCCGCGACATCTACCGGGAATTTGCAAATGCCTGCAAAGCAAACGGCCTTAAAATGGGACTCTACACTACTCTGGCCGAATGGGAATATCCGGTGATCATGCCCGACGGGAACCTCGGCGTTTGCGAATGGGGCATCAACAAACCAGGGTTCGATTCCGATAAGATGAACGGCATCTGTTCGGGCAAAATTCCGGTAAAAGATTACGTGAACGACTATTTGCTGCCCGTCACCAAAGAAGCCATTGACAACTATGACCCCGATATCCTGTGGTTTGACGGGGAATGGAGCCGGTCGAAAGAATTCTGGAGAAGCCTCGACCTGACCGCCTATTTCTTCAACCAGGCCGAAGGGCGGAAACCGGTTGTGGTAAACGACCGGCTGGGCGAAAAAACCAGGGGCCGGGAAAAAGATGCCGGCACTACGGCCCCGAAGTTTTCGGTGTGGAGCAGCGAATATCTTGAAATACTGAAACCTACGGCCCATTTATGGGAAGAGAACCGGTCGATAAGCCCGGCATACGGATACTATTGGATGGATAATGAAGAAACGACCTTGTCAGCCCGCGAACTGGTCAGATTACTTGTCGCTACGGTGGCCAACAACGGAAACCTGCTTTTAATCATAAACCCGACCGGCACAGGCTTCCTGCCCAAAATACAGGAGAAAAGGCTGCGCGAACTGGGCGACTGGCTGAAAGTAAACGGCGAGGCCATCTATTCGTCGCGGCCATGGACCAAATCTGTTGATGGGGAGCAGCATTTTACCCGGAGCAAAGACGGCGGTTTTGTTTATGTTACCACAATGGTTTGGCCAGGCGAAACATTTAAAGTAAACGGCCTGACACCGGTTCCGGGATCGAAAGTTACCATGCTTGGCGTTGACAAACAATTGGCCTGGAAGCAGGAAGGCCCCAATGTAAGCATCGCGGTCCCTGCTGCTTTGCAGGACGAAAGCAAAAGGCCGTGCAAGCACGGGTGGGTTTTCAGGGTGCAGGTAAAATAATCTGGCGCCAATTACTTTTCAATACATCAAATAAAAACTATATGGAGTATAATTTAATCCGGTCTTCCGGTTTGAAATTGTCAGTTATTGGTACTGGCTGCTGGACATTCGGAGGAGGTGACTATTGGGGAGCCCAGGACCAGAAAGATGCTACTGATGTTGTTCATGCCTCGGTGGCCAATGGTATCAATTATTTCGACACGGCCGAACTTTATAACGAAGGGCGGAGCGAATCTTCCCTGGGGATTGCTATAAAAGGATTGTCGCGCGATAAGCTGATCATTGGCTCCAAGGTATCGCCATCGAATGTTTATAAGGGCGTGCTGGAACAACACTGCGAAGCGTCGCTGAAACGTCTTGGCATTGATTACATCGATATCTACATGATCCATTGGCCGGTTCATCCGCAATCAATCAGGCATTTTACAACCGATGAAACGGTAATCAACCATCCGCCCACAATCGATGAAGCCTTGGAATCGATGCTTAAACTTCAGAAGGATGGCAAAATCAGGCACATTGGCATCAGTAATTTCAGCAAAACCCGTATGGAACGTGATATTCCGGCGAATGTAACGATTGCTGTAAACGAATTGCCGTACAATTTGCTCTGCCGGGCGGTTGAGTATGACACCTTGCCCTACTGCACACAGAACGGGATTGGGGTGATTGGCTACATGACTTTGCTCCAGGGAATTCTGACCGGCAAATATGCCTCGCTTGCGGATGTTCCGGAATGGCAGCGCCGTACCAGGCATTTCAACAGTGCACGAACCCCCAAATGCCGTCACGGCGAGCCGGGTTTTGAACAGGAAACTGCCGAAGCGCTGAAAGGAATTGAAATGATTTCACGGAAATACGGTATAAAAATGTCGGAACTGGCCACCCGGTGGGCCATTCATTCCGGACTTACCTGCGCGCTGGTTGGCGCCCGAAATGCAAAACAGCTCGAAGAAAACGTAAAAGCGCTCGACGCCCCGGTCTTTCCTGAAATCATTCAGGAGATGAACGAAGTGACTGAAAATCTGAAAGAAAAGCTCGGTAATAATTTCGACTATTACGAAAGTGCCGGCAATGACAGAACGATATAAAAAATGATTTTATGGGTTCAACCCTTCCAGGGTTGTTGCTTGTTTTTTCATTTTCCACGGGTTAACACCCGCGGTTATTCAAATTTAATCCTTTCAGGATTTTTTAAACCACGAAGGTGGTTTAATCTGAATTAACCCCGTACGAAGTGCGGGGTATGACAAAAAAATACAAAAAGAACCCCGAAGTACCCGCCTGCCGGGCGAGGCAGGGGTTCAACTTGAATTAAACATTGTAAAAACAACCATACGATGAAAGCATTAGTTTTAACCGAATACAAAAAATTTGAATTGCTCGATGTGCCCGTTCCGGCCATTCAGCCCGACGAGGTGTTGGTGCGCGTGAAGGCCGCGGGAATTTGCGGAAGCGATGTGCACGGCATGGATGGCAGCACCGGGCGGCGCATCCCGCCCATCATCATGGGGCACGAGGCCGCCGGGGTCATCGAAACCGTTGGTGCGCACGTCGACCGGTGGAAGGTTGGCGACCGGGTTACGTTCGACTCGACCATTTACCGGCTCGACGACTGGTACACCCGCAAAGGAATGTACAACCTGAGCGATAACCGCATGGTGCTGGGCGTTTCGTGCGCCGAATTTAAACGCGAGGGCGCTTTTGCCGAGTATGTGGCCGTTCCGCAACATATTTTATACAAATTGCCCGAAAAGGTGAGCTTCGAACAGGCTGCCATGGTCGAGCCGGTTGCCGTTGCGCTTCATGCCGTTAACCTGACCCAAATTTCGGTAAACGATACCGCTGTTGTTGGAGGTACGGGGATGATCGCACTTTTCGTTATCCAACTCCTGAAACTGGCAGGCTGCGGACAGGTCATCACCTTCGACATTGATCAGGACCGACTCGATTTAGCCTTGAAACTTGGGGCGACCCATGCTTTTAAAGTAGATGAGATCAATGTTTCAGAAGAGGTTAAAAAACTGACCAACGGGCGTGGCGCGGACATTGGTTTTGAAGTGGTTGGCATTACACCGATTTTAAAAACCGTGATTGAATCCGTACGAAAAGGGGCTCAGGTTACTTTGGTGGGAAATTTATCGGCCAATGTAGAGCTACCGCTTCAGCAGGTAGTAACCCGGCAGTTGAAAATTCAGGGAAGCTGCGCCATTTGTGGCGAGTACGAACCGGCGCTCGATTTAATCAATCGGGGTTTGATCGAAATTGATCCATTGGCCAGCGCTGTTGTTCCGCTTGACGAAGGGGCCGAATGGTTCAACCGTCTGCACAATCGCGAAAAAGGCCTGATGAAAGTAATTTTAAAACCATGACCGAATGACCAGCCGAAAAGTAAAAACCGCGATTATTGGATGCGGAAAAGTGTCGCACCTTCATGTAGCCGCCCTGAAGCAGGGAAATAATACCGAACTCACGGCCATTTACAGCCGTTCGATTGAAAAAGCGCAGGAATTTGCCGGTAAATATGGAATTCTTGCTTTCAATGATATGGAAAAAATGATCAGGACAGCCGGAATCGAGTCGGTAGTGATTTGTACCCCGCATCCTTTTCATGCCGAAGCAGTGATTTCGGCGGCTAAAGCCGGAGCGCATTGTTTGGTTGAAAAGCCATTGGCTTCATCGCTTCAGGATTGTGATGCCATGATCCGGGCCTGCAGGGAAAACAAGGTTAAGCTTGGGGTTGTAAGCCAGCGCAGGTTTTATGCGCCGGTACAACGTGTGCGTAAAGCGATTGACGGAGGCAAAATAGGCCAGCCGTCTTTCGGGACAATCAATATGCTTGGCTGGCGCGATAAAGCCTACTACGACAGCGATGAGTGGCGCGGCACCTGGAACATGGAGGGCGGGGGAGTCCTGGTGAATCAGGCGCCGCACCAACTCGATATTTTTCAATGGCTGATGGGGCCGGTTGACGAGGTTTACGGCGTTTGGCGAAACCTGAACCACCCATACATCGAAGTTGAAGACACCGCCGTAGCCATCGTAAAATTTAAAAGTGGGGCCATCGGTAATATCATTGTGAGCAATTCACAGAAACCGGGGATATATGGTAAAGTACATGTACATGGCAGCAATGGAGCTTCGGTAGGCGTTCAAACCGATGGCGGGGCCATGTTTATTGCCGGGATGTCGTCGATTGCCGAGCCGCCGGTAAACGATCTTTGGACTGTGCCAGGAGAGGAATCCATGCTGGACGTATGGAAAGATGAAGACTCCGCTTTTTTCAATTCCATCAATGCCATGGAATATTACATGATGCTTCAGCATGAAGATTTTGCAGAGGCGATCGTTGACGACCGGAGCCCTATGGTTTCGGGAGAAGACGGCCGCGTGACCGTAGAGCTTTTTACTGCGATCTATCGGTCGCAGCGGGACAACAATTCCATAAAGTTCCCGATCGAACCGGAATATGAACGTAACGATTTTGATGGAAGATTAAAATAAACTAAACTGACTACATTATGAGCAACAAAACTAAAAGAAGAAATATTCCATTCCTTTTGGCACTATTGATTTTAGTTGGTCTTCAGGAGGTGGCATATTCACAAACCAAGGCCGATTCGCTGGAGAGAAGCAGGCACTACCTGCCAAAGAGCGACCGTGTATATAGTTACACCAGCGGGTATGTTGAAGACGACCCCGTTCCTGAATACCAGTGGGCTTCGCCGAAGGCTTACGAAGATTTTAACGACATGAAGTATGGTATCCGCATCCATTGGGGAATTTATTCCATTACGCAGCAGCCCAAAGAATCGTGGCCGTACCTGAAATTGCCCTATGCCGAAAAGCAGGCCTACAACGAGCTGTACAAGACCTGGAACCCGCAAGGCTTTGATGCCAACGAATGGATGGACTTGTTTGCCGAATCCGGAATGAAAATGTTTGCTTTCACAACCAAGCATCACGAAGGGTTTTCCATGTTCGATACCAAAACCAGGGTGAAACGCCGGGTAAACTACACGGCTCCCGGTGGTCCGGTTATTGAAGATTGTGACCTGGCATACAGCATCATGGAAACACCTTTCAAACGCGATGTGGTGAAGGAACTGTGCGATGCCGCCCACAAAAAGGGAATAAAGATTGACCTCTATTTTTCGCATCCCGACTGGTATGACGCCGATTTCAGACCATACATCTGGCACCCCGTACAAGTGCCCTCGTCTGATAAGTTAACTGCCCGCTTTATTGATCTCAAGCCCCAGGGAGGGTTTAACTGGGGCGATGGACCGGTCGTGGCTCCCGACCCTACCCCGGAAGAAGTTGACCGGATGATGAAACGGCATCGCGACCAACTGGTGGAACTTCTTACAAACTACGGCAAAATTGACATGGTTTGTCTCGATATGTGGTTCGGCCCTTCAATTTGGCCCAAACTACGCGAAACGATGCTTGAACTCCGAAAAATTCAGCCCGACGTGATGTTCCGCGCCCGTGGAATTGGCAATTATGGAGACTATTACACACCCGAGGGATTTGTTCCGGGCGATAAAGAGAACACTCAAGTTCCGTGGTTTGTAATTTACCCGCTGGGGCGTTATTTCTCGTATGAGTCCGATTCAGCGCATCATAAAGGGGCTAAATGGATTGTACAGAATATTATCGATTGCGCCGCGAAGGGTGGTAATTTCATGGTTGGGGTCGGCCCCGATGGAAACGGAAAATTCCACCCGACAGCTGTTGCACAGCTTAAGCAGGCGGGAAAATGGCTGAAAGTAAACGGAACATCCATATATGCCACAAGGGCACGCGAGTCCGAATTCTGGAAAGAGGGTGACAACATCCGTTTTACCCGGTCGAAGGACCACAAAACCACTTTTGCCCATTGTCTGGAATGGCCCGTGGAGCAACTGGCGCTCAAGACTGTGAAACCTAAAAAGGGGACGACAATTTATTTCATGGGTTCCAACACTCCGGTAAAATGGAAATACGATGAGAAAGCCGGTCTTACCATAGCAACTCCCGCCACACTTCTGAACAGTATCCCAGAGGCAGAACGGCTGGCCTTCACGTTCAAAATAGAATGTCAGTAAAAAATGTTGAGGAAAAATTCATTTAATACACCGGGGGAAAAGCTCAGCCGCATGCGTTGGGTAATGATTTCTTTTGCCTTTGTGGCAACTGTTTTGAATTACCTTCACCGCTTGTCTTTCAATTACCTCACGGCCAAAGGGCCGCTTCACGATTTGATTCCTGATGAGGCTTTCGGGTATATATCAACAGCTTTTTTTATTGCCTACATGGTTTCCAACGCCTTTTCCGGATTTATTATTGACCGCCTGGGAACAAAAATTGGCTATTCCTTGTCCATGGCATTCTGGACAACCGCCGGATTGCTGCACGCCGTGGCGAAGGCTCCCTTTCAGTTCGGGATATTCCGTTTTCTCCTGGGCTTGGGCGAAGCCGGAAACTGGCCTGCTGCCATCAAGCTATCGAGCGAATGGTTCTCTCCGGAAGAACGGTCAACAGCTACCGGTATTTTTAACAGCGGGGCGGCAGTTGGCGCCATTGTTGCGCCACCCCTTATCGCCTGGCTGGGGATTTCGTTTGGCTGGCAAACCACTTTTTTGGTAATCGGGGTGCTTGGGTACCTCTGGCTGGCCGCTTTCTGGTTTACTTATTACACTCCTGAGAAGGCTGCCAATGCCCCGAAATTAAAGCCTGTTCCCGCGTTGAAACTCTTAAAGTCGAGATTTGTTCTTTCGCTTACCCTTTCAAAAGTATTTATCGATCCGGTGTGGTATTTCATTACGTTCTGGATTGGCCGCTACCTGGCCGATGTTCACGGCTGGAACCTTGCTTCCATTGGAATGTTCGCCACCATCCCGTTTATTGTTGCCGACCTGGGAAATATTCTCGGAGGGCTTTTCACTCAGTACATCATCAAAATGGGAATACCAATTCCCAAAGCGCGCAAAATGGCTGTGGGAATATTTGGCTCGGTAATGGCGCTGGCGCTTATTTCGGGCCCCTGGGTAATTGTTTCCCCAACCTCCGCGCTTGTTGTTCTGGCCATTGCCGGGTTTGGGTATGCTTCGTATACCGCAAATACGATGGCATTCCCCGGCGATGTGGTTCCTTCGGGCGCTACAGCTTCGGTATGGGGCGTGGCGAGCGTGGGAGCAGGCTTGGGGGGAGCTCTGTTTCAGGCGTTATCAGGGGTGGCTGTAAAAAACATATCGGCCGTTCATGGTTATTCGGCGGCCTATAATTCTGTTTTTCTGGGTTATGGCATTATTGCGTTTGTTGGCCTTTTTATCGTGCTGTTTGTAATGGGGCCGCTGGTCAGGAATCCGGAACTGAACGAACTGGTGGAAGAAGTTTCAGAAATCAGATGATATAACTGAAATATATTAACAACATATTAAAATGTAGACAGAAATGAAGAATACCAATTGTTTAGCAGGAAAACCTACGCACCGGCGTTCGTTTGTTGCCTCGTTGTTTACAGGGATTCTGTGGGGAACGTTTTTCCGAAAAGGAATGGCTGCCGCAAATCTTTCCGCAGAACCGGAATTTCCAAAGTTTGTTTCGCCTGAAGGCCCCAATAACCCCTTTGGGGTCGCACGGGGCATTGCACCGGGCAGGGTGGTGTGGGCTTACGACCCCCTCGCAGTGCTATGGGACGGAACTTCGGGGCATTGGTGGGACGAAGCTTCGAACGATCTTTCGCGGATTGCCAGCATGTTCTCAAAATCGATCAGGGGTGTCTCCGGCGAAAAATCGGATAAAAAAGCCTGGAATGCCCTGTTTGTTCATTTTAACAAGAACCGGGAAAAAGGGAGCGTGGGTTATTCAGAAGGAGAGAAAATTGCAATAAAAATCAATCTCAACAACGACCGCACCAGTTATGACGATACCCCTTGGATCAACACTTCTCCTCAAGTAATTTATGCTGTATTGGAGGGGCTGGTAAAAGATGCGGGTGTGGACGAGGAAGATATTACCATTTTTGATGCTGTGCGGTACATTACCCCGCATTTTTACGATTACATTCACCGGGCATTCCCGGGCGTGAAGTTTGTCGACGGCTACGGCGGCCTGCCAGGAAGGTCCAAATGCCAATGGATAGCAGATAAAATCACGTATGCGGTAGAAAATAAGTGTGGTCGCGGTATCGCCGCCTGTGCCGTTGAAGCCGACTACCTCATCAATATCTATACGGCCAAGGGGCATCCGGCAACCGGCGTAACCCTCAGCGCCAAAAACCATTACGGGAGTATCAACGGGCGCGACCACAATTTTATCAAAGGTTTCAAAATGGGCTATGACCAATATAACCCCTTAGTTGAACTAATGGGGCACAAAGACCTTGGAGGGAAGACCATGCTGTATGTTTGCGATATGCTTTATAGCTGTTATCATTCGGATGCGCTGCCCATTAAGTGGAAAATGGCCCCGTTTAACGATTCATGGCCGGCGAGCCTGATTGTTTCACAAGACCCCATTGCCTGCGATTCGGTTGCCACCGATTTCCTGACCGCCGAATTCGATTCGAGGACTGATATCCCGAAAGGTGTCAATACCGGCTTTAAAGTGGACATGAGCAATTGCGATACGCTCTTGCACGAAGCTGCCCGGGCCGATAATCCCCCCTCGAAAGTGGCTTATGCCCCTCATGGCGATGGGATACGCATGCAAAGTCTGGGCGTTCACGAACATTGGAACAACGCTGCCGATAAAAAGTACTCCGGAAATTTGAGGAAAGACCAGGGAATTGAATTAGTGCAAGTATAAAATTTCAATAGCGCCAAAATGTTAAAAACAAAACTGTTACACCCGGAAATATTGGCTGCGCTCGGAAGCAACGGGCACGGGGCCAAAATTTTACTGGCCGACGGAAATTATCCGTTTTCCACCAGCGTACCGTTTTCTACAAAAAAGGTATTTCTGAACCTGGCACCGGGCATGCTTTCGGTGGTAGATGTCTTATCTGTTCTTGCCGAGTATGTTCCGGTTGAAAAAGCGCTTGTAATGGTTCCGCCGGATGGAACGCCCCAGCCTGTTCACCAGGAGTTTGCCAAAATACTTGGAGATGGCGTTCCTGTTGAAAAAGTAATGCGTATGGAATTTTACGGCGAGGCAAAATCGCCCGATACCTGCCTGGTGATTGCAACCGGCGAGATGAAGCGGTTTGCCAATCTGTTGCTTACCATTGGCGTTGTGAAATATTGAATTGAGAACATGATGTGCTAACCTGAAAATTTATATTTATGAAACGAGCATGTAAATTACTTACATCCAAGTCTATGTGAATGTTTGACATGCGAGTTCCATACGACAACTAAAAAACAAATTATTCACGTATGAAAATTCTAACGGTCTTTTTTATCGTTTTTTTGCTATGTTCCGGCCTTTCAGCAAAAGAGTATTACGTTGCTGTCGGCGGGAATGACAACAATCCAGGCACCCGCAAAAATCCTTTTCAAACTATTCAGAAAGCGGCTGACATCATGCAGCCGGGCGACGTTTGTATTGTTCGCGAGGGAGTTTACCGCGAATGGGTAAAGCCTGTGCGCGGAGGTACCTCCGAAGCGCAGCGGATTGTTTTCAAAGCAGCTCCCGGCGAAAAGGCGATCATCAAAGGGTCTGAACGTGCAACGGGTTGGGCCAGGTACAGCGAAAAAGTCTGGCGGCTGAAACTGCCCGATTCTTTTTTCGGGAACTTCAACCCTTTTAAACTGAACCTGAGCGGAGGCTGGCTCCGGTATGGCAAGGAATATCACCTGGGAGACCTGTACCTGAACGGCAACTCTTTTTGCGAGAAGTTTAGCCTTGACACGGTTGTTTCCAGAAAGGCTACTTACCTTATAAAAGCCTTACCCGATACGACCGTTATTTATGCCAACTTTGGGAAAAGCGACCCCAATACTGAACTTACCGAAATCAATGTGCGCGAGTGCGTGTTCTTTCCGGAAGTAAAAGGGTTGAAGTACATCACCGTCGATGGATTTACGATGATGCATGCAGCCGCCAACTGGGCTTGTTTCAGGGCGTTCCAACATGCATTGATCGGCACGTATTGGGGCAAACACTGGATTATCGAAAACTGTGTTATTTCCGATGCCCGTTGCACCGGTATCGTGTGTGGCAATGATCCGTCGCACGAGGACGAAGGGTTTGACGTGGAAGAAGCCGGTTATCATATCATCCGCAACAACGAAATCAGGCGGTGCGGCGAGGCCGGGATTCACGGTTTTAAAGGATGGTCGTGCAGCATTATCGAAGGCAACCTGATCGAAGAAATCAATGCAAAAAAAGAATTTGGCGGCTTTGAAACCGGGGGTATCAAGCTTCACGATGCGGTGGACGTGATTGTGCGCAACAACATTGTGCGCAAGGTTTATGTCACGGCCCCGGGGCAGTACGCCGGGATATGGATCGACTGGGGGGCACAGGGGACAAGGGTGACCGGCAACGTGGTTTACGACATGGAGGCTCGTGCCCTTTTCCTGCAAAATGCACATGGCCCTGTTTTAGTTGATAATAACATCTTTTCGGGCGATATTCGTTCATCAATGGCGAATTGTGTGTATGTGCATAATTTATTTATCAACTGCAAAGTGATTTACAAGATTGAAAAATTATCGCCGGTTTACTGGAAGCCGCATACCGCCGTTGCCGTAAAAACGCTCCCGACAAGTTTTCAGAACGATAAAATTTATAACAACATTTATGTGGCCAAAGGGACTGAAGGAATCCCTCAATATCCAGGATTTCACATCGACTGGAATGTCTATTACGACGGCGCCGGCAAGAGTACGTTCGGCGACAAAAGCGGCTTTGCCGATAGCAGTTTTCAGGCTGAAGCAGTTATCAAAACCCTGCCCAAAGGGGTGGAAGTGGTATTCAATAACCACAAAGATGCCACTGGCATCAATGCCCCTTCAATAACCAACGCTTTTATCGGGAAATTCGAACTCACCGGGCAGGGGTTGGAAAAACACGACGGGACGCCTTTTTCTGTGGATGCAGATATGTTTGGCAACCCACGCAACAATAAGCCCAATCCGGGGCCAGTTCAAAAACTGGTGGCAGGGAAAAACCTGATCACTTTAACGGCAGGCCCGAAGATAAACGGAAAATAAGCCAAAACCTGTGTTACAAAACAGTATAACCAATAATATCACGTCACTGCAAGAAGGGAAATAATTTTGCTTACTTTGAATTTGTCAGGATTCCTTAGAAACTGTTTAAATTTGGTTTTCTTGTTCCGATAGGAACGAAAGGTCGGTAGAATGATTGAAAACCGGTATGCCTGTTGTCCCGTACGGGACAACACATCGCTTATGAATCGGCATTTCTACCGACAGATTTTCCCCACGGGAAATTTTTAAACAGTTTCTTAATTAATAAAATACAAGGTTTCAAGGTCAGTAATATAGAAACTATTTTAAAGATGAGACATCACTAGTGTCTACTAAAAATTAAAGCTAAGTTGAAAGCCGAAGTCATTACATATTTCAGGTCCTTCGTCGACCGGTCTTTCGAACAGTTCCCTGATGGGCGTTCTGTCAATGAGAGAGCCTCGCAAGATGCGGAGTACATCGAACATGCTCCTGTTGAGAAGGTAGTCATGTTCGGCGACTGCAACAAGGCAGTAAGCGGATATGGCACAATAAATCTGTATCCTGACAGCGTTTTCAGAGTTGCCCCAAAAGGATTTGATGTACAGGTGCTGCTTGATCCATTTGAAAAACAACTCCACCTGCCAACGCTTTTTGTAGAGCATTGCAATATCTTTTGCGCTGATATAAAACGCATTGGTAATATATGTAAACGTGCGTTTGAGTTCATTGGGGTAGTACACGATTCTACGCAGTCTGCCAGGATATTTCTTTTTGGACTGATATCCGGTAAGTTCGATAGTCTGATCGCTGATAACTCCGTCAGAACCCTCGATAAGGTCTTCTCCGTCAACGATCTTATACTGAAGCTTGCCTTTCTGGCGGATGATAAAGTAAGAGTCGATGATGTTGATTTTATACAGTCTGGCCAAATCAAAATAGCCTCTGTCGAAGATATAGTATGCATTGGGTTCATACGGGATATCATCCATCGCCTGAGTATCGTGAACGTTGGCATTGGTGATATTGATGTATGCCGGAATTTGTGTAACGATATCAAAAAGCGTATGAGCCTTGATTCCGCTTTTTGTGCTGCGGAACTTTGCCCACCAGAAAAGGCTGAGGCAGAGGTCAATTGTAGTGGAATCAAAAGCATAAAACTTCCCGTTAAGGTCAAATGGTGCATCAATTCGTTTATTTTGCGCAATCCCGATGAGTTTTCTGGAAAACTCCTCAAATATGCGGTAATCCCTGTTCGCGTTTGTCTTGGCAAGGTTCGCCAGCTTTATCTCTTCTTTGCCAAATCCAAGATGGTAGGCCTTTCTGGAATGAGCGGATACCACGCTGACGAGTTCTCTGAGTCTTTCGCAGCCGTACAGTTGGCCGAACATCATGACAAGCAACTGGTTCCAGCAGGTAAAGTGCTTGACATACTTGTCTCCGTTATACTGTTTGACTATCCAATCAAAGGCTTCCTTTGGCAGAAGCTTGATGAGTTGTGTAAATACATAAGATCCCGTGTTCATATTGCTTTGAAGCTTGGCCTCAGGCAATATATGAAATCAAATGTAGATGTTGGATTTATTGCTGTATCTTATTGCATATAAAACAATTATAAGAGTTAAGGAAAAAGTTTAGTAGACACTAATGATGAGACATATGAAATTTAAAATCACACGGGTTCTCAGGGAGATGCTTGTTGCGATACTCGTTTTTTTCTTCATCCAAACGTTCGCGGGAACCCCCAGCGGGACTTCCCCGACATCAAAAAAATCTTATACTTCGTTCGTCAACCCATTTGTTGGTACTTCGGGTCACGGCCACACGTTCCCGGCGGCCTGCCTCCCGTTTGGGATGGTGCAACTGGGGCCCGACACGGGGGTAGAGGGTTGGGACTGGTGCTCGGGTTATCATGCCAGCGATAGTTCCATCATGGGCTTTTCGCACAATCACATGAGCGGCACCGGGCTCCCGGCCTTGGGTGATGTGCTTGTCATGCCCTTCACGGGTGAACCCCGGTTTATGCCTGGCTCCAAAGAGAAACCCAATGAGGGATACCGTTCGCGGTTCTCGCGCGAAACGGAAATTGCCAGGCCGGGCTATTACGCGGTAAAGCTGGAAGATTGCAATGTTTATGCCGAGATGACCGCCTCTCAGCGGGTTGGTTTTCACCGGTACACGTTCCAGGGCGATTCTCCCGCGGGCTTAATCGTTGACATGGGTCATGGCATTGGAGACAAGATTGTGAAAAGTTCACTCAAACTGGTCGATGAATACACCCTGGTAGGCTCCCGGAATTCAACTTGCCACCTGATTAAAGACCATCTGATTTATTTCTGTGCCCGGTTTTCAAAACCTGTCGTCCAGGTTGTTTCCTTTGCCGACGGAACCAAAGGCGACCAAAAATCAATTGAGGGGATCGTTTCAAAGATGGCCCTGTCGTTTAATCTCAAGAAAGGGGAAACGCTGCAGGTGAAAGTAGGCTTGTCGTATGTCAGCGAAGACGGGGCTAAAATTAACATTGAAAAGGAAATACCAGCATGGGACTTTGACCAGGTAGCGAAGATTGCCAATCAGGAATGGGAAAAAGAATTGTCGAAAATTGAGGTGGAAACCGATAATGCGGAACAGAAAACAACCTTCTATACCGCCCTTTACCATTCGCTGGTTTGCCCCAACCTGATTTCCGACGCCGACGGAACTTACCGGGGGTGGGACAACAAAATCCATCAGGACAGCACCCGTGACTATTACACCAACTTTTCGCTGTGGGACACTTACCGGGCACTGCACCCGCTTTTCTCGCTATTGTACCCCGACAAAAACCTTGATTTTATCCGTTCGATGATGGAATGCCTCAACCAGACCAACTGGTTGCCCATCATGGATTTTGGGATACGGGACATGAGGGGGATGATTGGTTATCACTCGGTCCCGGTAATTTCGCAGGCCATCCTGACAGGCGAAAAGGGGTTTGACCATGAAAAAGCCTTTGCCGGGATGAAAGACCTGGCCATGCGCGATGAGGTAGGGATAGACCACTACAAAAAACTGGGTTTTATTCCTTCTGAGACGGAAAGAAATTCAGTGTCGAAAGTATTGGAATATGCTTATGACGACTGGTGCATTGCACAAGTTGCCAAAAAACTTGGGAAAAAGGAAGACTATAATTATTTCATTGAACGTGCCAAGAACTATAAAAATCATTTTGATGTTTCCACTGGTTTCATGCGTGGCCGCCATGCCAACGGCCGATGGTGCGAACCTTTCGACCCCAAATTTACCACACCTGTGGGAAGGGGTGATTTCACCGAAGCAAATTCCTGGCAATATACGTTCTACGCTCCGCAGGATGTAACAGGATTAATAGACCTGATTGGAGGCGATAAGGCTTTTGCTGAAAAGTTGGATTCTTTGTTCAGTGTTAAAACGGGTGACGAAGAGCCTGGTGTGCATGATGTCACCGGGCTTATCGGCCAGTATGCCCATGGAAATGAGCCAAGCCATCATACAGCATACCTGTATAATTTTGCAGGCCAGCCTTGGAAAACCCAACGAATGGTACACACCATCAAAAACACGCTATATAACAGCACCCGGGACGGATTGTGTGGGAATGATGATTGTGGGCAAATGTCTGCCTGGTATGTCTTTAGTTCGCTCGGACTTTATCCCGTCACTCCGGGAATGGATTATTATGTGATTGGTACGCCTTCATTTAAAAGTGCCAGGTTACACCTCCCTGATGGGAAACGCTTCACAATTGACGCAAAAGATATTTCCAGGACTAATTATTACATTCAAAGTGCCAATCAAAATGGGAAAAACTATTCCAAATCATTTTTATTGATAGAAGATATAATGAAAGGGGGAACCCTCGAATTCAGGATGGGGAACAAACCTCAGACCGAATGGGGGAGCAAACCGGAAGAAAGGCCCGTTTCAGCAATAAAAGATTAACTCAAATACAATTTTTATGATAACATTAATAGGCATCGACTTGGGGGGCACCAAATGTGCAGTGATCCTTGGACAGCTTGATGAAAGCGGCCATCCGATAATTGTAGACAAATCCGTGATACCGACCAAGGATTATCCAGACCCCTACCGGATGGTTGAAAGGTTGCAGCAGGAAATGGAGATATTGCTCCAATCGTATCAAACAGACATTCAAACCGTGGCTTCGATCGGAATCAGTTGTGGGGGCCCGCTGGACAGCGTCAGGGGAGTGATCCTTTCACCCCCGAACCTCCCGGGCTGGAATGAAATCCCGATTGTAAGGTTGTTTGTTGAAAAGTATGATATTCCCACCGCTATCCAGAACGATGCCAATGCCTGCGCCCTGGCCGAGTGGAAATTCGGGGCGGGCCGCGAAACGAGGAACATGATTTTCCTGACTTTTGGCACCGGTCTTGGCGCCGGTCTGATCCTTGACGGGAAACTCTATGCCGGGACTAACGACAATGCCGGGGAGGTCGGTCATATCAGGCTGGATAATTATGGCCCGGTTGGGTATGGCAAATCCGGTTCGTTCGAAGGATTTTGCAGCGGCGGCGGTATTGCCCAATTAGCCCGGCTGAAAGCGATGGAAAAACTCCAGATGGGCGAAAAAGTTTCGTGGTGCGCCACTGCTTCTGAATTGCCGGACATTACTGCGCAAAAAGTGGCAGAAGCGGCTAATGAAGGCGATATCCTGGCAAAGGAAGTTTATGATATTTGCGGAAATTATTTTGGAAAAGGGCTATCTGTGTTGATGGATATATTGAACCCCGAATGCATCGTGATCGGGAGTATATACGTCCGTGCCGGTTACCTGCTGACCCAATCGCTCGAAAAGGCGCTCCAGAAAGAAGCTTTGCCCCTAGCCCGTAAGGTATGCCGCATCGTTCCGGCTGAATTGGACGAGCAAATCGGCGATATGGCTTCCCTTTCAGTTGCAGCCAATCAACTCACATAAAATCAGTAAAAATGATAATCGAACAGATTAAAGTGAATTTCAGGGAGGCACAAGAAGTGCTTGAGCGTTTTGTATCAAACCCGACAACCTGGGAGAAACTGGAAAAGGCAGGAGAAATTATGGTTCAGGCCTTAAAATCGGGGAACAAAGTCATTGCCTGTGGCAATGGCGGTTCGTTATGCGATGCCGTGCACTTTGCCGAAGAGTTGACCGGGCGGTTTCAGCAAGACCGGATGCCCTTGTCTGCGCTGGCTATCAGCGATCCTTCCCACATTACTTGCGTGGCTAATGATTTTGGCTACGATTACATTTTTTCGCGTAGCGTCGAAGCGCTTGGCAAGACCGGCGATGTCCTGCTTGCTATCAGTTCAAGCGGGAATTCCCGGAATGTGGTCAATGCCATTGATTCGGCAAAGCGGGCTGGAATGAGAGTGATCGGGCTCACTGGCAAAACCGGTGGAGAGATGGCCCCGTTATGTGATGTTGAAATTCGTGCCCCACATAGCGGGTATTCCGACCGGATCCAGGAAATCCACATCATGGTGATTCATGCCCTCGTGAATTATATTGAACTGGGAATGGGAGAAGAATTATTCGGTACCAAATATCCAACCAAATAACCAACCGATATGGAACAAAAGATCAACATACAACACTATTTGCCGGTGATGGCCGGATTTTTCGTTATGGGATTCGTAGATGTGGTGGGAATAGCGTCCAATTATATCAAGCAGGATTTTCAGTTAAGCGACACCATTGCCAACCTGATTTTGATGATGCTCTACATCTGGTTTGTATTGCTGTCAATTCCAACCGGTCTGCTGATGGGCCGAATTGGGAGGAGGAAAACCGTACTGTTGAGCGTCGTCACAACAGCCGTTGCCCTGTTTATACCAATCGTTTCGTATAATTTTGCTACAGTACTCCTGGCCTTATCTTTATTAGGCATTGGCAACACCATGTTGCAGGTATCGCTGAACCCTTTGGTTGGCGACGTTGTTCCGGATTCAAAACTGGCCAGCAGCCTGACTTTCGGGCAATTTGTCAAGTCAATCTCCTCGTTCCTGGGGCCGGTTATTGCCGGGGGCGCTGCCCTTTACCTGGGAAACTGGCGTTATCTTTTCCCCTTGTTCGGCGGCATATCGATACTGGCAGCGCTTTGGCTGAATGCCGTTAAGATAACCGAAACAGGATCGACAAGGCAAAAGGGCTCGTTTATGGATAGTTTGAACCTGTTGGGCGACATGCGGATTCTCGGTTTTTTTGCAGGCATCCTACTTGTTGTTGGCATCGATGTCGGGTTAAATGTTTCCATCCCCAAATACCTGATGTTTAAGGGGAACATTTCTCTGGAAGAAGCCGGTCTGGGGATCAGCGTGTATTTTGCAGCCAAAACGGCAGGCGCTTTCCTGGGAGGTTTCCTCCTGTCGCGAATTAATGTCGTAAAATTTTACCGGGTCATAGTTATACTCTGCCTTATATCATTGTCCGTCACTTTGCTGGCGTCTTCGTTGACTGTCATCTATGTTGGAATTTTTATGGTTGGACTTTCCGTGGCCAATGTTTTTTCCGTCATTTTCTCCCTGGCGCTGGTCCGCAAACCGGAGTTCCGCAACGAAATCTCCGGGTTGATAATGATGGGTGTGATTGGCGGGGCGATTATAACCCTGTTAATTGGTATTGTTTCAGACAATTTTGGTCTTACTGCCGGGATGCTGGTATTGGGCGCCTGCATGGTTTATTTGTTGGGGAATTCGTTGTCAGTTAAATCAGGACGATAAGTACAGAAAATATTTGAACGGAATTATAGAAAGAGTAATGGAACAGGAATTATTACAGAGACTATCAGAATGTATAGAGTACGGAAAAATCAATATGGCATCACCATTTCCGCCCCAGATGAAAGGCCAGTCGGGAGCTGATGAATCGGTTTATCTTCGGAAATCACAGACTCAATGGCTGCAGTATTTAAAATAGAGACTCAATAGCAAGGCTTTTAAAGGAATTAAATCTCTGTGATTCAGGGGAGGCAGATAGGGTAAATAAATTGGGGCAAATGAGAAAGGAAACTGTCTTGGAGCAACATATTGAATGTTATAATAAGTTTTAATTGACATTGTTTGGTTTTGGTTCAAGTAAATCTTCCGTTTGGTTAAGAGAAAAGGAGGATTCCCCGGGAGTGTTTCGATGCTCCCGGGTTTAAACGTAATTTAAAGTTTTCAGTAAAATTCTTTATTAAGATGATAACATTGAGAAAATAAAAAATTGAGCGGTTGCAAAATCCGGTGGATGGGTTTAAAATATTAACCGGCCATACACTAAGGCCCAACTATTAACTGTTTAATTTTAGCTATGGAAACAATTAATAAAATCGTTTGTGATTTGAAAAATGAATTGTCCGGAGAAACGGAAATTCCCGGAAAATCTCCGGATAGAATGGAATATTTCATCGGTCAATGCACGGTCGTTTTGTACCGGATGTTCAGCTGGACATTTTGCAACAAAATACAGGGGTTTATCTATTATTTTGAGGTTAAATCCGCTCTTGACAGGATAATGCATTTAAATTGAATCCCTTAAGATTTGGTTTGCCATGAACGACAATTACACCCCGGAACAAACAGTTGAAGTACTGAAGAACAATTTACAGGAGTTAGGTTGTGACGGGACCAGCGACCTGCTGGTAATAGAAAAAGCCATCGGGTCCTGTTCTTCCGCTCTTTTGGAGCTACGGGAATACGTCAGTGGATATGACTTTAAAACACGGGAAGACGAAATCTATTTCTTTAAAGTTATCAAACCGTACGTCCTCGGAGAATACCTGTACTTCTCCAAACTGTTCGAGATAGAAACCCGGCGGCCGGTGACAACGGCGAGAGCCCAAAAGAAATATTTAAAGAAGATGATTTCACAGGCGCAGCGATTCTTCAATGAAAACCCGGAGTCGTACCAGTATTACCGGAGCGGGTCAACGCATTTCGACGAGAAGTGTTTTGTCAGGACAAAAACGATTAATTGCCTGAATGCGCATCATTTCGTTGTGGACCCATTGTTTTCAACAAGCCATGATTATACCCTGGCGGCTATAATGGCCAATGAAAAAATCATTGTTTACTGTAAAACTGAAGTCAAACAATTGGAAGAGCTTGGAAGGGCTGCTGAACTGCAAAAATTGTTAAAACAGGCAAAACTCAATTTCAAGTGGACCGGGAGTAAAACCGACCTGGTGGAAATGATTTACGGGGTCCGTGACACGGGCGCCATTAATAACGGGAAAGTGGAAATCATAGACTTGATTAAAGGTTACGAGATTTTCTTTAACATCAAACTCCCCAGGTTTTACCATACGTTTTCCGAGATGAAAGAGCGCGCCAATCGTACAAGTTTCCTGGACCTGATGAAAAAATGTTTGATCAAAAGGATGGACGAAAGCGATGAGAAATGAGAACAAAAAGGATATAAACCGAAATTATAAACAGGAATACAAACTATTGGAAATAATCTAACGATTCAAATTTTAAAAGATCATGTAGAGTGTTTAGAAAATAAGGACATATTAAAATTATAAAAGCGTTGGCTTTTATTCTTGTACCGGAAAATCGTCAAATCAATACACCACAGGAATATAAGTGAACGGCCCCCGTATGGCGTGGGCTGTGCTTATTTGTGGTGTGGGTGTTTGACGATACCTCTGGTACGAATAACGTGCAGTTCACGTTTCTTTTTGTGCCCGGGTATTTGACGATCTCCTGTCCAAAACATATAAATAAAGAAATGTATCAAACTGAAAAAAACAATAGAAATGCCGATCTGGTAAGCGCATTTCTCCGGTGCCCGTTCGGAGAAACGGTTTCGGATTGCCCGTTTATCCAGGCTTACCAGCTCAATAACCCGCAAAAACAAATCATGCTTTTAAACTCCCTTCCAGGACAGGAACTTGAGCAACTCCGTTCCCACCACCGGACGTGCATTGCACTACGCAGGGCTGATTTCCTGATCAATGGAGATCCACAAAAAAGATAAGATTTTTTACAATCCAATTCCATAATCAAAAAAACAGCGTCTGAATTGTAAAAAAAACAGACCGGAGTCCGGGTCAACGTTGGTTCAAAACTTAAGTGAAGGCTTCAATTTTGGGACATGTCAAAATGAACCATTCAAAATTAAAAGTTATGCCTTCAGAAATTATTACTACCGACGATCTTCGGGAATTCAAGCTCGAATTATTCTCTGAACTGAAAAAACTGTTTGACGAGCGCCAGGGACAACCCGCGAAAAAATGGTTAAAATCGTATGAAGTCCGCAAGATGCTGGGTATTTCCCCCGGAACGCTTCAGAACATGCGCATTAACGGAACCATCCCGTTTACCAAAATGGGCGGAATCCTGTTTTATGATTCCGGCGAGATCCAGAAAATCCTGGAATCCAATAAGCAGAAAGACAGGTTTAGTTTCACCGCCCGGCGATGAATTACATCCGGCACCTGAACGGATTCTTTGAACGTTTGGCAGAAGATGAGCGCCTGTCTTCCTATCACATCAGCCTGTATATTGCCCTGTTTCAATATTGGAACGCCAACCGGTTCAGCGACCAGTTTATCATTTCCCGGACGGAAGTGATGCAACTGGCCCGGATCGGTTCTGCCAATACCTATGCCCGTTGCATCAAAGAACTGGCAGACTGGAGATACATTGAATACTTCCCTTCTTCCAATTTGCATTCAGGAAGCAAAGTTACCTGTATCAGATTCGATATTGGAAGCGATACCGCATGTGATACCGGTATTAAAAGTGATACAGCATCTGACATTGCAACAGGTACAACTACTGAGATCAGTATTTCAGGCGATCTTAAAAGTGATACTGCATCTGATATTGCAGCCAATACAACAAATGATACCGGTACTTCAGGTAATCTTAAAAGTGATACCGGAGCTGATACGGCAAGTGATACCGGTATCATTACCGGTACCGAAAATGATACCGGAAGAAGTACAGCCACCGGTATAAATGAACC
This sequence comes from Gaoshiqia sp. US2, assembly GCF_059705485.1. Taxonomy (NCBI): domain Bacteria; kingdom Pseudomonadati; phylum Bacteroidota; class Bacteroidia; order Marinilabiliales; family Prolixibacteraceae; genus Gaoshiqia; species Gaoshiqia sp. US2. The sequence continues at coordinate 2,002,517 of NZ_AP048550.1, forward strand.
TGCCGATACTAAATCTGATACCGGAACTGATACAGCAAGTGATACACTTCTTATAAACATTACAAAGAAGAATAAACTAAAAGAAGAATCTTCAAAAAGAAATTCAAAAGAAAAAGTTTCAGAAGAAGAAGAAATCAGAAAAAGAGATGGAGAACCCAAAATTCAAATCCCGGGGATTGAAACCGTCAGAAACTTTTTTAAAAAGAACCAATCTTCAGCCGACGAAGCGCAAAAATTTTACTCCCGTTACCAGTTATCCGGCTGGAAAACCGGGGATATGAAAACCATTGTTTCCTGGCAGGCCCTTGCCCGGAAATGGATTGAAAACAATCAAAACAATAAAGCAGATGAACGAAAACATAATCAAAACAGGACCGGCCAGCTCAGTGTCACGGTCAACAAAAATTACGATGAACCCTTATGAGCAGATTGCCGATTTTAAGGGTGGAATATTCAATTTCAGCTTTTCTACCAGTGTGCAATGGATGGAAGAACACGGCAAAATCCTGTTTGGGGACCATTTCGCCATTTACCCGGACGATTTGGAATTGATCTACAAACTGCTGGTTTATGCCATCGGTGATAAGGAAAACGCAGAACGGCACGGGGTTAGTCTTCAGAAAGGATTACTTGCCTGTGGGCCAGTTGGTTGTGGAAAGTCATGTTTGTTGAAGCTGATCAGCTATTTCTTTCCCAGGGAAACACAGTACCAGATCAAGCCTACGCGGGAGATCAGCTTTGAATTCGAGAAAGACGGATTCTCCGTGATAAACCTTTACAGTAAAGGTTCATTCTTCAGGTACGGCGAAAGGTTTCTACCCAAAGCCTGGTGTTTTGACGATCTGGGACTGGAACAGACTCCAAAGTACTACGGAAACGATTGCAACGTGATGGCTGAAATCCTCCTTGCCCGCTACGATCTGTTTGTCTCCAAACGGATGATGACCCACATTACTACGAACCTTTCAGCCTCCGAACTGGAATCCATTTACGGGAACCGTGTCCGCAGCCGGATGCGCGAAATGTTCAATTTGGTGGCTTTTGACAGGGAATCCAAAGACAAAAGACGTTAAAAAGCCATTTAGAAAGGTATGCTGCGGCCTGTTCGCGCTTTGGCTCCGCCGGGCGCGAACAAGCCTTGATCCAATTGTGGAAGATTGGCCCCGTCCGGTTCAAAGATCAATCCCTGTCCTTTTCTGACCGGATTGCCTTTTCCCTTACAAAAGGCCACACTTCCTGTTTTTGCAGGTTTTTAATGAATTTTGGCATTAATGCAATTTTTGTCCGGCACTTTCCATGTCCCCCGGCACATTCGCTTCACTTCGCTTTACCCGCTCCCTAATCCCGTTCGCTGCACTCACCGGAACGGGTCGCTAAGTTCAGCTTGTTCATCTCATAAGCCGGGTTGCACCGCGCGGCAAGAGTAGCCCGGTTAACTTTGGCTTCGCTTTGTTAACGGGCTACACATGCCTTCCCCTGCCCGCATTCCAATAACTTTTAACAGGTTCGCTATTCCTGAACAAGTAAGGTAGCCAATCGTGTCAAAATCAAAAAGAAAAGCCAAGTTAGCCGGACTCCCCCCATTCCCATTCCGGTAAACGCGCAAGGCCAAAGCAAGTGTCCCGCTCTTTTAAACATTGGCAGAATTACATTTATTAATTTTTGGCCCTGATTTCGCGGTCCAGCCTTGCACGTTCGCCCCGTCCGTCACCTTTCCGGCTTTCTTTTTATTTTTTTGACTGTTTTTTCTTTTTCTTTTCGAAATATTTTTTCCAATCAAATTGAAATAAACCCTGTCAGGGTTTATTGAAAAATCACTTTCCCGGGAACTTTTCCAATCAAATCAATCCATAACGAACTAAATTATAGTCGGATAGTTGCGGGCATAATAAAAAAAAAACATACCCGGAGTCCGGGTCAACGTTGGCTTTTGCTATTTCCCGCTGTCCCATTTTTGCATCGGTGATCAGGCCCGACTACCGAACCGAGATCATACAATTTTTAATTAAAACGAAAAACCATGTTTGGAATCAATCAAATCAGCTGGGGACAATTTTCAGGTTTTATCCTTTTTATCCTTATAGTCTGGTACCTGTCAGTTACCTTGCTTGCGTTTATCCATCAAAAGAGAAAGCGGAGTACACTTTTTGAAGACGATTCGTTTACCCCTGTTCTTGCCGAATCCCTTCAAGCGATTGTAGTCTCCTCAAAAGATTATCCATCCGAATTAATCCCTGTCCGGCTTTCAGAAGACATTGTCCTGCCAGCTTCGCTATATGAAGAAACAGGGATTGATGACGGTTATTCCATCGACGCTTTTTCCAAACCCGGTCACCCGGAACTGCCAAAAATCCTGGAGAACGTCCAGGTTCAGTCATAAATCAATCACAATTATTCATTCTTTAAAAACTCAAAGTCCCATGAAAACAAAAGTTCAGTGTTTTTTCAAACGGGCGCAAGCCTTTGTTGCATTGCTCATTCTGGGTATTGCCCAAACGATGGCACAGTCAGCCTCTGGTATTGACCAGGCCACCGCCGAAGTCAGTTCGTATGTCGATCCGGTCTCCAACCTGATTATTGCCATTGGCGCTGTCGTCGGTTTGATCGGCGGGGTACGTGTGTATATAAAGTGGCAGAGCGGCGACCAGGACACCCAGAAAGCCATTATGGGCTGGTTCGGGGCCTGCTTATTCCTGATCCTGGTTGGCGTGGTGATCAAAGCATTCTTTGTGTGATGCAGACCTACCCAATCAAAAAGGTGGATACCCGGTTGTACATCAAAGGGCTTTCCGGCCCTTTGGTTTTCCGGGCGCTGTACGGCATTATTGCCACCTTTCTGCTGTTCTCCGCGCTTTACGTACTGGCCGGTGTTTTTCCTGCCGTTTTGATCGGAGTCCCCGCTTTTTTCGGGTACCTGTACCGGTTAAACACCATCCAGAAAAAATATGGTCCCGAGGGCTGGGGCAAGAAGCAGACCGCCCGGAAACTGCCCCAGTTTATCAGCTGCAAACGCCGAATTCAACAAACATTTTCCAATTCCAATTGAAAATCAAAATGAAGATCAAAAACCTTGAAACAGTCCTTCCGATACTGGGATTCAATGGAGACGTTCAGGTATCCAACAACCTGGATTTGACCATCGGTTTCAGGCTTCAGCTACCGGAAGTTCTTTCCAACAGTACAGAGCAAATCTACATGCTCCACGATACGTTCCAGAGAATGATCAATTTGCTCCCAGCCGGAAGTTTTATTCACAAGCAGGATTTCTTTCTGGTTAACGAATTCCATCCCAAAGAATCGGAATTGCAATCAAAGTCGACCAGAGCAAAAGCCAGCCTGAATGAATCTTATTTGGAGCATTTCGATGGAAGGCATTATTTGAAACATGAGTGCTGTTTTTACATCAGTTTGCTCAATAAAGGACTTCTGAAAAGCTACCTGGAATCCGCCCTGATCTTCTCCCGGAAAGAGCGAAACCTTGAAAAGTTGCAGTACGACAAGATCAACGAACTGAAAGGAAATGTAATAGCCATCTTTCAGCAAAACGGGATCGGCTGCCAACCTATTACTAAGGAAGAAGCCATTGGCGATCAGCATTCCCTGGGGCTGATCGAACGCTTTTTAAGCCTCAATTTTACCGACAACCACCCGGCATTGGGCGGAATTGATTTTCGGGACCGGTTGAAAGTGATGGACCAGTTTGTGGAAATTCTCTCATTAAGTGACTATTCCCATGTACCGGCAGAACTTCGCCCGGTATCGGAACACCCGCAAACAGGACTGCCCGTTTCGCTGGTTTACCCGCTGTGCTATCATTTACCGTTTTCGCACGTCACCAACCAGTTTATCTACATTCCCGATCAGCAGGAAATCAAAGCCTACCTGGAAGGAAGTTATAAGAAGATATTCAGCCTCTCGAAATTCTCCTCGGAGAACAAGGTCAACGCGGGGTTGATTGAATCCTTTCTGTACCAGGTACAGACTTCAGGAGAAAAGATTGTGAAGACCCACTTTAACGTGATGTTTTTCGATGCTTCGCTAAAGGATTTAAAGCAGCACAAAAGCGAAACCAGTTCCGCTTTTGCACTGATGAACTGTTTCCCGTACCAGCACACCCACGATCTGCCGATGTTGTTTTTCTCGTGTGTGCCATTCTCGACCCAACTTCCGGAGACAGAACTGTTCATTACCCAGGTACCGCAGGCCTGCTGCCTGACCAATTTCGAGGGAGAACTGAAAAATAGCGAATCGGATTTTGTGATCCGACTTTCAGACCGGTTGGAAGGTTGCCCGGTGAAGATTGACATCTCTGACGAACCGATGCACAAGCATTTGATCCATAACCGGAACAAGATCATTATCGGCGGATCAGGCTCCGGAAAATCCTTTTTCACCAACCATTTGCTCAGGCAATATGCTGAAAGCGAAAACTGTCACATTGTTCTATTGGACGTTGGCCGAAGCTATGAACTGCTGACCCGTTACCTGGATGAACGGTTAAAAAATCAGGGCGGTGCCATGATGGTAGAGTTTACAACCGACAACCCGATCTCATTCAATCCTTTTATCCTGGAAGGAGAACTGGACATCGAGCGAAAGCAAACCATTCTATCGGTGATCTACACCATTTACAAGGAAAACCTTTCGGAGATGGAGAAAGATGTGATTGCCCATTCGGTGACAGCGTTTTTTGAGTCCGACCAAACGAATGAATTAGGCTTCCTGATGGAACGATCATTTAACGGATATTACGAGTTCTGCCAGAGTTATATTCCGACACTGGTGGAAGAAAAATCCATCCAGTTTAATGCCAAAGAGTTTTTCTTTATCCTGGGCAAATACTATCGCGGAGGCGAATACGACTATCTGCTGAACAAGCAGATGGATACCGATGAGTTCTTCCATTGCCCGTTTATTGTCTTCGAATTGGACAATATTAAGGAGCATGCAGTAATTTTCCCGGTCGCCACCCTGATCATTATCGACATTTTTATGCAGAAGATGAGAAGGCTTAAGGGTGTCCGGAAAGTCATCTGCATCGAGGAAGCGTGGAAAGCCATCGCCACTCCGCAGATGGCCAGCTATATAAAATATTTCTACAAGACTATTAGAAAATTCTTTGGCGAGGCGATGGTGGTTACCCAGGAAGTGGACGATGTGATTTCTTCGCCGGTAATCCGCGATGCAATCATCAACAATGCCGATACGAGAATATTGCTAGACATGAGCAAATTCCGGAACAAATTCCAGGGCATCAGCGATACCCTTGGACTTTCCGAATTCCAGAAAGAACAAATCCTGTCGATCAACAAAAACCTTCCGGCAGGCCGCAAACTCAAGGAAGTGTTTATCAGCCTTGGAAGCTACTCGCAGGTCTATGCCCTGGAAGTCAGCAAACCCGAATACTACTGTTATACCTCTGAACAAAGCGAAAAGGAGATGATCCTGCAAAAGCTGGAAGGGAAACACGATCAAAACTTTATCGAAATCCTCAAGGGCCTCCCCTAACCCCTGCCTGGATGACGCAGTCAGACAGGCAGGCGAAGGAGGAGAATAAGAAAATTACAGAAACAAAAACAATTACAATTACAGCCATGAAAACAATTAGAACAATGACAACCGGCTCAATCAGAGCAACGCTTTTAATTGCTCTGGTGATCAATTTTTTTAGCATTCTCACCGCGAAATCCACCTTCGCCCAGGCACCGGTAACCGATGTGGGGGCAGGTATTCAGCGCGAAGCCTTATGGGAGCAGGAAAAGGGAATCCTTTCAGAAATTAACTGGTACAATGTGCTGATTAAAATCCTGAACGGCGACATTAAGGGATTAACCTCAGAACTGGTTGGGATCGATCAAAAGAAGTTGGCAAGCCTTCAAAAGGTGAGCTATCTGATCAAAGATTACAAGCGCATCAAGCAGACCAAGGAGATGCTGGATAAGATCATCTATATCTACACCACCAAACTGCCCTTGCTGGTCCAGGACGAAAACTTCACTACCCATCAGGCTGCGGTGATTGTCGAATCCTTTGACCTGGTATTGGATGACAGCCGCCAACTGGTCACTACCATCCTAAATACCATCGTGGAAGACGACCTGTTTATGATGGACGACAAACAGCGGTACGATACCATCAACGGGATTTACAACGAAGTGAAAAAGCATTACGGAACCATCTGTTACCTCTACAACAAGCTGGCCTGGGCTTCCTACCAACGAAGTTTCAATACCGGGCAAATCGAAAAGTTCGCCTTTTACTACACACTCTACGATTAACGGTTCTATGCTTCCATTAACAGGAACAATAGAAACCCGAGAAACAATCCCAAACAACAGAAACAAAAAATAAAGCTCATGAAAACACTACTTTTCATACTCCTCCTTCCTCTGGCAGCACTGCTGCCGGGGAAGGAATTGAAAGCCCAGATTTTTGACATCAAGTCGTGGAATGGCACCTACCCTGAAATGGAAGGGACTTACCCGCTTTCCTTTATAGCATTCAGAGGCTGGTTAATCCCGGTCCCCCATGTGTTTATACGCACCTGGCCGACACACTATTACATAGAAGTTGGAGCTTTGCCGGTGTCAGATACGGAAGAATACGCCGGAATGCTGAAAACCAACCTGCTGAAGATTATCGAAAAGCTGATTGAAAAATCGCAGATGCAGAAAAGGCACGAAGAAACCACCCAGATCAAAAGCAATACGGAAATGCAACGTGATATTGAAAAGAAGATATTCGATGCCGAGTCTGACCAGTTGCCCGATGTGTACAGCATTGCTTCCGGCTTTATCCGATTGTACATCAGCATTGATAACTTGGATAAACTACCCAACTGCAAATGGCTCAAACAAACCTATCAAAAGGAAGCAGATGAGTTATTGGTCCGGTTTATTTCTGTGAACCTATTCCTAACTGATCATGGTAAAAAGCTTGAAGCTTTTGCTGAGATCAAGGAAGAGCTTGCAAAACAGTTGGGAGAAACCGACTACGCCTATCGAAAAGTGCTTCACCTTCAGGCGTTCAATGCCAACATTCCGCAATCCTATGTTTTCCTTAAAGAATAAAACGGATTGACTATTGATTTATTTACGATTTACTATTCATCAATTTCCCTTTCCCTCTCCGGCATTTGCCGGAAGGTAAGGAGGGGCTTTTAAAACTTATTTGTTATGCTTTTACAAGTAATGAGTACCCAAAGCTTTTTTCAATTTACCGATGTTTTGGTCCGGGGAGGCCTGGACAATGCCCAACTGCTGGTCAACATGGCCCGCGCCATCGGCGGCATTGCAGCCTTCCTGTACATTGCCAAACGCATCTATGAACAACTGATTGCCGATAATCCGATCTCCCTGCTGCCTTTACTCAGGCCATTTGCCCTGGTGTTGGTAATTACCTTCTGGGCTCCGTTTGTACAACTGCTGATGGTTCCAACCAAAGGGCTGACCAAACTCTCGGAAGCGATTTATGCCGATAAAAAGCACATTGTGGCCGCCAAGCTGGAAGAAAAGCAGGATGCCATCCTGGCGGTGGATTTACCCGCTTTCCATGAAAATGAAGAGAAAGAAGCGGCACTCTGGGACAAAGGGGTCAATCTTTTACTGACTACCTGGAACATTGTCTCCGGCAGGGCATTGCAACACCAGATCAGCTTTTATTTTATGGACTCTGTCCGGCAGCTTCTGGAATCCTTTTTTGAGGCGCTGGTTTACCTGATCGCCTTTCTGCGAACTGTCTTTTGTGTGCTGCTGATCATTTTCGGACCTCTGGTTTTTGCCATCTCCATTTTCGATGGGTTCCAGGAGAACTACCTGCAATGGATCGCCCGGTTTGTGAACGTAAACCTGTATCTGCCCATTGCATTGATTGTCCTTTCGCTGGTCCAGGAAGTATTGATCTATGTGCTCGATCAGGAGATTGCTGCCACCAAAGCCTCGTTGATCTATCAACCTTCGCTATACTACGTTTCGAACTTGGTTGTGCCTGTTTGTGGGATTGTAGGATTGGTGATGGTTCCCAAAATCGCTTCATGGATTATCAGTGCATCGGGAACCGGATCAGGCGGCGGACGGCTGGTTAGGACGGTAGCCACGATGATGATTACCAAAGGAGCCATGAAATAGAACGCAAATGTCCAATACTGAATATCCAATAACCAATATCCAAGGACTCATCCAATCATTTATAACTCATCATTCATAATCCATAACTCAAAAGATGAATAAGATATTTGATATACAGCGCAAGTTCCGCTTTACGGTCTATGTTCTTTTGACGGTCAGTTTGCTGCTGATCGGGTTCAGCACTTTTGTGTTTACCCGATCCATCGGACTGGTTGAACGGTCACGCCAGAAAATCTACGTGCTGGACAACGGCAAATCCCTGCTTTTGGCCCTTCGTGCCGACATCACCGATAACCGGCAGGCTGAAGCCAAAGACCATGTGAAACGCTTTCACGAGCTGTTTTTTACGATGGAACCCGACAAACAGTACATCGAGAACAATGCCAAAGAAGCGCTCTACCTGGCTGATGGTTCAGCCATGAAGCAATACCAGTCCTACAAGGAGAACAACGTCTATAACCAGGTTATTGCCTCGGACATCAGCATGACCCTGACCACCGATTCGGTGCAGATCGACTTCTCAGCCTACCCATACCAGTTCCGGTTTTTTGGACGACAGAAAATTGTCCGTAAATCCAACATCACGATCCGTAACCTGGAAACTTCCGGCAGGCTTCGCAACATCTCCCGGACAGATAATAACCCACACGGTTTTATGATCGAGGACTGGCTGATTACCGACAACAAAGATTTGGAAACATTGAAACGAAAATCATTTTAACACTTTACAACCATTGCCATGAAAATCATTTACAACAAAAAAGAGGAAAACCAGAATAATACCACGGGAGAAAAAGAAACCCGCCTTACCAGGCTGATCAAAAGACTGGATAGGCAGGATGAAGGAATGGACCCGGATAAACGCAAACGCAAATGGAAGTATATCCTGACGCTTCTGTTCTTCCTGTACCTGGTTTCCTTTCTTATCCCAACGCCAAAAATTTCGCACCAAACCCTTCAAGTGGAAGAGGCAACAGAGAAGAAAGGCACTGTTTCTTCATCCGCTGCTGAAACTCAAAAGCCACTGACTTTTGGTATGCCAGTCGATTCATTTGAAACCATTTTAAAAAAGATTATCCATGAAAAACTTCCTGAAAAGAAATAAACCACTGTTATTCCTTCCGTTGATCCTGATCCCCTTTATAGTCCTGATCTTTTACATTTTGGGCGGGGGAACAAAGAAGGAAAAGGAAGAAGAACAGCAAAAGCAGCAACAAGCTGCCAAAGGAGCTAATTACACCCTGCCTGATGCGGATAAAAGTGTCGCCATTTACGACAAGATGGACAACTATTCCTCAAAAAAAGAAGTTACGACCAGTCATGATTATAACATTGACGGAGAAACTGATTCACTCGCAGCAGAAGAAAACTTGGAAGAAGAAACGCTATCTGAAGAACGCCTGCTTTCCGGTAAACGAAACCTATACCGAAATGACCCGGTCCCGGAAATGGAGCAGGAACCATCGGTTGACCTGCTGGCACATATCCGGCAAAAAGAACAAACGGTCCGGGAAGATTTGGAAAACAGCCAGTCAAAATATAGAAACAAAGAGCAGCAGCAACAACCCGAAGCAGTAAAAGAAACAACCGGTCAAAAAACTTCACCAGAACTTCCGGTTACCGGTATTGAAGAACTGGATAAGGTTTTCCGGCAAAACAGTAAACTGGCCAGAGAGAACGATTCATTGAGTATCTGTTTGAAAGAATCCACAGCAAAAAATGAAAAACTGGAAGCGGAAAAGAACAAACATTCTACCCTGGAAAAAAGCGGAAAGTCAGGTTTTAAACCCAAAGACACGGCAGTCCCGGTTATCGAAGCTGAAGTATATGAGACCACCACTGTTTTAACAGGCAACCGGGTAAAGCTGCGGCTATTGGAAGAAGCATGGCTTAATGGGGTGAAAATCCCTGCCAACACGTTCCTGTACGGAACATGTGAAGTCAGTAATGAACGGCTTCAAATCGAAGTGCAGCAAATACCGGTTGGAGAAAAGTTTGTCCCGGTGTCGATCACCGTTTGCGACCTGGACGGACTGCCCGGTCTGTATGTTCCCGATAATGCTTCGCGAAAAGTTGCCAAGGAAGTGGGCAGCAGCGCCAATACTTCCTCCATGTTCGGGGTAAGCAACAATCCTTTGACCTATATGGGCATGCAGGCCGCCGACCGAACCGCGCAATCCCTTTTGAAAATGATCCGGATCAAGAAAGTCACCGTCAAGAAAAACACCCTGGTCTATTTAGTCAATAAATCCAAATAATTGTAAAAACACAACATCCATGAAATCAATTATCGTTATCATTTTTAGCGCTTTGGCAGTACATTTATCTGTCAGCGCACAGCAGGGTCATCCAGCAAATACTAATAACTTACATGTAATCACCAACAACTTAAAAGTATCTGACACCAAAACCAGTCACCTGGTTTGCCCGGATAAAGTCAACTATGTTCAGTCCGGAGATTATTCCATTGTTCAAGCCGAAGTTGTTCCCGAACTATCCAATCTGGTTCGAATCAAAGCTGCCCAGCCTTTTGACAAACCCACTTCGCTGACCGTGGTTTGCGCCGATCACATCTATTCGTTTGAACTGACCTACGGCAATGATGCCCCGATCACTTACCTGATTGAGAGCTTTGAGTCGCAGCAGGCTATGACCTTTTCCGGCAAAGTGATGCCCGACTACCTGCTCAAAGACCTTTGCGACCAGGTATTGGAAAAGCACCGGCGCCAGTTTCATAAACGAAAGGCTAAAAAAGACGGGATCGAAGTTCGTCTGAATTCGATCAGCCTGAAAAATGATGCGCTCTTTTTTGAGCTTCAAGTGACCAACAAAACCAACATGGCTTACGATGTGGAAAGTTTTAATTTTTGGATCACAGACAAGAAGAAGGCCAAAGCGACCAACGTTCAGGAATATCGGATTTTTCCACAATTCCAGCGCAACAAGGTTCAGCGTATTCCGGGAGAGGTGACCGTTCGCGAAGTCTTTGTGATGGAGAAAATGACCATCCCGGATCAGCGAATCCTGAGAATTGAACTGGGAGAAAAAGCATTGGGCAATACGGGCCGCAAACTCAGCTTTAACCTGAAAAACAAGGACATTCTTAAAGCACGAAAACTCTGATTCCCGAAATAACACTCAATATTCTGATATTCTGATATTCAAATCTTCCAACGATGGAACACGAATCACACGAACTGGTCAAACTGCACGAAGGTTTTCGTTTTTTCAGCTATGTACTGCTTTTTACATCGCTGTATCTGACAGAGCTAAATTATTTCATGCTGAAAGGAATACAAATACCTGCGTTTCATTCGGTGATCGAAAAGATGCAAAACCTGAAGTTTATTGCCAGTGTGTATCCGTCCAAAGTGGTTTGCCTGGTTTTTCTGGCCATTACCTGTATAGGAACCAAGGCCCACAAAGACCGGGAATTGCTGGTTTCAACAATTGTCGGACAGACCATCGCCGGATTAATCCTCTATTGGGGAAGCCTGATCGTTTTCAAATCGTTCCCAGTAGTATACCTGGGGTTGACTTTTGCCGGTTTTGTTTTGCTGAATGTTGGTTTTGACAACATCTCCAAACTAATCAATGTCAACCTGATGAAAGACCGGTTCAATGTGGAAAATGAAAGTTTCCCGCAGGAAGAAACCCTGAAAGCCAATGAATATTCTGTGAACCTGCCAACGGTTTATTTGTACAAAGGCAACGAGCATCAGGGTTGGATCAACATTGTCAATCCCTTCAGGGCAACCATGGTTATCGGAACGCCCGGTTCAGGAAAGTCTTTTTCTGTCGTATTGCCTTTTATCCGCCAGCACCTGAAAAAAGGTTTTTCCATGTGCGTGTATGATTTTAAGTACCCTGATTTATCGTTGGTGACTTACAACCATTTCCTAAAAGCAAAGAAAGACGGGAAGTTGCCGGAGTCTTCCCGGTTCTATGTGATCAACTTTGAAAACATCCAGAAATCCTACCGTTGCAATCCGTTGGCTCCCGAGTGGATGGAAAGTCCGATTGACGCTTTCGAATCTTCCCGGACGATTCTGTATAACCTGAACCGGGAATGGATACGCCAACAGGGAGAGTTTTTCTCGGAAAGCGCCGTTTCCTTTTTCGCGGCAGTCATCTGGTTTTTGAAAAAGTATCAGGAGGGGAAATACTGTACCCTTCCTCATGCCATTGAATTGTTACAAATGGACTATGACGATTTGTTCGCTATCCTAGAACAGGAAAAAGACGTAGCTAATATCATTAACCCGTTTATCAATGCGCACAAACGCGGGGCCAGGGAACAACTGGAAGGCCAATTGGGAAGTTTGAAGATTGCCATCTCGAAGATCATCAGCCCGGAGATTTACTGGATATGTTCAGGCAATGATTTTTCCCTGGACATCAATAACCCGAAACAGCCCAAAACCCTTTGTCTGGCCAACGATCCGCTCCGGGTGGAAATGTACGGGGCAGTTCTGTCGCTTTACATTACCCGGATGCTGAAGGTGATCAACAAAAAGGAACAACAACCTTCGTCACTGATCTTTGATGAATTGCCGACGATTTACTTTCGGGGACTGGATACGCTGATTGCAACAGCCCGGAGTAACCGGATTTCGACACTGTTGGGAGTTCAGACCATCGACCAGTTGATCCGTGATTACGGGAAAGAGCAGGCCAACGCCATTACCAGTAATATAGGCAATATCTTTTGCGGTCAGGCAGCAGGTGAAACGGCGAAGTTTATCCAAAACCGGATGGGCAAAATTCTTCAGGAACGCCAATCATTAAACATCAACCGGAATGTACAATCGGCAACATTCTCCACCCAACTGGATTTTCTGGTGCCGGAAGGCAAGATTGCGACTCTACCGCAGGGCTATATGGTTGGGCAGGTGGCAGACAACTTCGGGGAAGCAATTGGGCAGAAGAACTTTAACTGCCTGGTGCATGTCGATGTGAAAGCGCAGCAGTGGGAAGAAGGCCGTTATAAGCCAATCCCGGATTTTTATCGTTTCGACAATATTCCTGAAGTTCTGGAACGAAACCGCAACAAGATACAGAATGACATCCGCAGAATAGCCAACCAGAGACCAGACCCGGATCAAAAGGAAAAACCTGTTTCAAATACCCAACAGCATGAAAGTCCCGATAAAAACTCGAACAATGCTCTGTCCAGGAATATAAAACCTAACCAAAAGTTTAACCAGGAGTCAAATCAAAAAACAACCCACAAGTCAAAATCAAAAAAGTAATTGTACGATGATTGAAAACACCACATACTTTAAATGCAGGCCGTCCCAACTGATGAACCTGCAAACGTTTTTACAGAGTATTCTCGCGATCCCAATTATAATTCTTTTGAAGATCATGTTGGAAGAACAGCAGGTAAGCTCGATTTTGCCTGAAAGACTGGCCGTTCATGTAGACCGGCTTCCAATCTACCTTTCGGTATATGTCCTGGTCAATCTGCTCTGGCAAATCGTAAAAGTTTGGTGTATTCGTTATGAGATTGATCCCGAACAGCTTCGGTATTCGTCAGGAGTATTACTCCGAAAACATGAATTTGTCGAAAATTACAGGATCAAAGACTTCCTGATAGAAAAGCCCTTGATCTACCGAATATTCGATCTGGGGAACCTGACCATTTATACCTCTGACAAGACCACACCAATTCTGCATTTATATGCTATCCGAAAGCCGGAAGAAAAATATCAAATCCTACGTGGACTGGTAGAAATCAGCCGAAAAGAAAAGCGTGTTTACGAAATTGACTAGCAATGCAATAGCATTTCTAAGAACGCAAATTACAGATAACGACCATTAGTATTAACCATGTAAATTTTAAAAGCTATGGAACAACAACAAAGTACACGAATGTCAATGGACCAGATTCCGTTTGACAAACTTGAAAAAGTAGGTATTAAAGCCGACCTGATCAAACAGATGGAAAAACAGGAAATGACCGATTTTCTGAACGGGTTCCGTTCGGATAAGCTTTACACGGTCAAAGCGCAGATCGGAAATGAGGAATACAAAATCCCAGCTAAGATCCGCTTGCAAAGCAAGGAAGACGGATCGGTGGACATCAAAATCCATCCGATTCAGCGTTTGAACGTCCCGGATGAATACATGGGTCACAAGTTTACCAAGGAAGAAAAGGGAGCTTTGCTGAATGACAAAAATCTGGGCAAAACGGTGGAACTGACAGGAAGAGATGGAAAGAAAGACAACTACTACCTGAGTATTGACTCCAAAACCAATGAACTGATTCCGCTTCGGACAAAAATGATCCAGATACCGGAAAAGATAAAAGGTGTAACCCTCTCGTCAGAACAAAAAGAGAAGCTTGGTGCAGGCGAGAAAGTAACAGTGGACGGCATGATGGGCAAGAATGAGAAGAAGTTCTCAGCCACACTCCAGGTTGATGCTGCCGGACGGAATATAAGTTTTTCGCAGTTCAAGCAGGAAAAATCGGAAGATTTAAAAACCGATTCCAAGCAGTCGGAAAAACAAGGGTCCAGGCAAAAAGTCCACTAAGTAAATAACAGGTCTCGTTTTCAAAACCGGAAGGGGAAATACTGAAAAGGTTTCCCTTTCTTTTTTGACAAGTGCGAAATAAAAAATGAGAGAAAATGAGGACGTAAGTTCAGGGAGAAAAAGCAGAAAATCAGAGGGAAACTCTTATTCAAAGTGGGGAGTGCAAGTTGTGTTTTTGTATGCACAAAAACCTTTTCACCTTGTCCCGGCTACGTCGGGAGATCGTCCCACCTGATAGCAGGTTGACCAAAATATTCCCCTCTTTGAATATAAAAAAGGTACTAAAAAACACTTTATGCGGCCACATTTACCAGATAAGGAAAAGCGAAACGAAATGCTGATCATCCGGATTACCCGGGAAGAAAAGATCAGGTTACAAAGTTTGACCAAACGGGGGAAGTTCGCCTGCATGAGTGATTTCATCCGGTCACGAGTTTTTAAGCAGTCGGACAGGAAGGTGATTTCGCTGGATGAAAATGCCAATGACCAGTTAAAAAATTTGGACTACGAGCTAAACAAGATTGGGGTCAACCTGAACCAACTTTCCAAGCGCATGAATTCCTTTGCCGGTTACCGGGTTGATGACAATGACCGGCAGCTTTTGAAACAGGTTTTTGAGATGATGAGAAATTGTCTGATTCTGCTTCAAAATTATCTGCGCTGATTTCTTCCATACCCTAAAAAAAAGGAAGATCATGGTTATTAAAATCCACCAAGCCTGCAGCACAAAAAATGCCTTGTTTTACAACGAGCGGAAAGTTGAACGGCACAAAGCCAGCTTCTATCACAGCCGAAATATGCCGGTTCTGAATCCGTTCCTGGGAGATAAGAACGATCGCTTCCGGATTTTTAAGGAGATTGAAGACCGGAATACCCGGGTTCTAAAACCGGGGTTGCATCTATCCGTAAACCCGACGGTTGGCGATTTGGTCAGGTTGGGAGATACCGGAATCCGAACGGAGATTGACAACCTGATGAACCACCTGGGATACGGAACCCAACCTTACTTTGTGTACAAACATGCTGATATAGAGCGGGTGCATTTTCATATCGTTTCCACTCGTATTGATTGTGATACCGGTAAGAAAATCAAAGACAGCTATGAAAAAGAAAAAACGCAGCGGTTTATCAAAGGACTGGAGCAGAAATACCAGCTTATCAAGGATGATCCACATGAAAGACTAAACTATCGGTTTTCCGGTTCCAGCAAAAACCTGAAGCAAAATCTGGAAAGCTTGTTTTCTCAGCTAAACCGGATGGATTTTATCACTTCCAAAGAAATGTATGACCAGGCTTTGGGACTGTTTCAGGTAGAAGTCAGAAAAGCAGGAAGGGGACATTTGGTTTTTGTGACGGATGAAAACGGAAATCCGGTCCGACATCCGGTGAGAATGGGAGATTTTGAGGAAAGACCGAAGTTTTATTTGGAGAAAGATGTAAAGTATGCTGAAGAAATAAGAGTGAATCGCAAAATTGGAATCCCGGAAAATTTCAAAATGGAATTATTGAAATCGTTGTTTTATCAGTACAACACAGATATGAAAAATCCCAACAGACGAACCAGGAAAGATGTATCCTCCATCCGTAAAAGAAGAGGAAAGAAGTACTGAAAAGTAGTCATTTTGCCTTTAACTATTTTCTCAAAAGAAACTCCTGTTTAAGCTGAATATTTTGTTATATTTGACAGTCTTGTCTAAACATACACTTCTAATGAAAAATACCGAGTTTGGAGCATATCTGAAAGCATTAAGGGAAGAAAAAAAGATTCCGCAACGGAAGGTGGCTCATGCAATTGACGTTGACACGAGCACACTGTCCAAAATGGAATTAGGCGAAAGACAAATCACGATTGGAATGATAAAACCTTGGGCCGAGGCTTTGTCTGCAGACTTTAGAGAGCTTCAAATCAAATATATCTCCGAAAAGATAATTCACGATTTTGACGATCAGCCTTTCCTGAAAGAGGCATTGCTATCAATTATTAAAGAGCTTTAAATATTATATGGCGAAAAAGAACGGAAACGGAGCTGAAGAAAAGCTGGAACAGAAGCTGTGGAAAACGGCTGACAAACTGCGAAAAAATATTGATGCCGCAGAATATAAGCATATCGTGTTGGGTTTAATTTTTTTGAAATATATCTCCGATGCTTTTGAAGAACTTTACCTGAAATTAAAAGCCGGTGAAGGAGAATACGCGGGAGCTGACCCGGAAGACCCGGATGAATATGGCGCAGAAAATGTTTTCTATGTTCCACCCTCCGCACGGTGGAGCACGATCCAGTCGCACGCCAAGCTGCCGACAATAGGAAAAGAACTGGACGATGCAATGGACGCCATCGAACGGGACAATAGCACCTTGAAAGGTATCCTGTCGAAAGTTTACGGAAGACAAAACCTGGATGTTCAGTCTCTTGGCGGATTAATCGACACCATCGGAACCATAGCACTTGGTGATAAAAAATCCAAAAGCCAGGATGTACTTGGTCGTGTTTATGAATACTTCTTAGGACAGTTTGCTTTGGCTGAAGGACAAAAAGGTGGACAATTTTATACACCGGAAAGTATTGTTAAACTTTTGGTTGAGATGCTTCAACCATATAAGGGACGGGTTTTTGACCCTTGTTGCGGATCCGGAGGCATGTTTGTTCAATCTGAAAAATTCATTGAAAGCCACCAGGGGCGGCTGGATGATATCTCGGTGTACGGACAGGAAAGCAACCAAACCACCTACCGCTTGTGCCGGATGAACCTGGCCATTCGCGGTATCGATGGTTCGAATATCAAATGGAATACCGAAGGTTCGTTCTTGAACAATGCCCATAAAGACCTGAAAGCCGATTTCATCATTGCCAACCCTCCTTTTAATGTAAGCGATTGGAGTGGCGAGTTGTTGCGTGATGATGCCCGTTGGCAGTATGGTGTGCCGCCTGCCGGAAATGCAAACTTTGCCTGGGTGCAGCATTTCCTGTACCATCTGAAACCCGGTGGTGGTCATGCAGGTTTTGTTTTGGCCAACGGCTCTTTGAGTTCCAATACCGGCGGTGAAGGTGAGATCCGTCAAAAACTGGTTGAAAATGATTTGGTTGAATGTATTGTGATGCTTCCCAAAGCATTGTTTTTTAATACGGGTATTCCGGCTTGCTTGTGGTTTTTACGCCGGGGAAAGAAACAACGTCATGGTGAAGTCCTGTTTATCGATGCTTCGGAATTAGGCTATATGGTCGATCGTAAAAACAGGGCTTTTACTACCGAAGACATCAGTCGCGTAGCGGATACCTACCACAATTGGCTCAACAAAGCAGAGGTTTATCACGATGAAAAAGGCTTTTGCAAATCGGCCAGCCTTGCTGATATCCGGAAGCACAAATTTGTATTGACTCCCGGACGTTATGTGGGCATACCAGATGAAGAAGACGACGGTATCCCGTTTGAGGAAAAGGTTTCAGAATTAACGTCCAGGTTACGGAAGCAGATGAATGAAGCACAAAATCTGGATGCGGAAATAAAAACGCAACTCGCGAAGATTGGCATTCAACTATAAGATCGTCACATTTTATGACGGGTTCGCAAAAGTGATTAAAATGAGTGGAGATATCATAAAACAAAGTGAAATAGAAGACCGGATATACACGATCCGGGGTATTCAGGTAATGATTGATCGTGATTTAGCTCAAATGTATGGAGTTACAACAAGCCGGCTGAACGAACAAGTTAAACGCAACATTGAACGTTTTCCTGAGCAGTTCATGTTTCAGTTATCGAAACAGGAGTTGGAAAATTGGATGTCGCAAATTGCGATATCCAATAAAGAAAAAATGGGACTAAGAAGACCTCCTTACGCATTCACCGAACAAGGCGTGTCCATGCTTTCAGGAGTATTGCGCAGTCCTGCGGCCATAAAAGTAAGCATTGCCATTATGAATGCCTTTGTTGAAATGCGTAGATTCATTGCTACCAATGCTGCTCTTTTTCAACGGCTCGACAAAGTGGAGCAAAAGCAACTGGAAGCCGACAAAAACTTTGAAATGCTATTTTCGGCCCTTGAAGCCAAAAGCCTGAAGCCCAAACAAGGTATCTTCTTCAACGGACAGATTTATGACGCTTATGCCTTGATCGCTGATTTGATACGCAGTGCCAAAGAATCCATTATTCTAATCGACAATTATATAGACGATTCCGTACTTACCCTGATTACCAAAAGAGGGAAAAGCGTTACGGCCACGCTGTTTACAAAAAACATATCCAAACAATTAAGCCTTGACAT
The DNA here is from genome assembly GCF_059705485.1 of Gaoshiqia sp. US2. NCBI lineage: Bacteria > Pseudomonadati > Bacteroidota > Bacteroidia > Marinilabiliales > Prolixibacteraceae > Gaoshiqia > Gaoshiqia sp. US2. The sequence continues at coordinate 2,021,444 of NZ_AP048550.1, forward strand.
ACAAAAACACAACCAGCAATATCCTGAAATCCAAATAAAGGCTTTTTCCGATAGCCACGACCGTTTTTTGATTATCGACCAAAAAGAACTGTATCATTTGGGAGCATCGCTAAAAGATTTGGGTAAAAAGTGGTTTGCTTTTTCAAGGATGGATAGTTTAGTGGATGACGTATTGAAAAAACTAAACGCATCGGATTTGAAAAGTCTAAAACATAATCGGCAATGAAACTGACTGAGCAAACACAAAAAGGTAATATTCTTAACGGACGTACCGAAGCCCGAATCCGGGTCATAGCAAAGGAGGGCAAGGAATGAGTGAATGGAAAGAATTTCAATTAGGGGAACTGTATAACGTTTCTTCCGGGCTCTCAAAGGCAGCAGATCAATTTGGCTTTGGAAATACATTCATCAGCTTCAAAGATGTTTTCAACAATTACTTTTTACCTGAAAACCCAGAAGGATTGGTTAACTCAAATGAAAAGGAGCAGATAAGTTGTTCCGTTAAGGCTGGAGATATACTCTTAACACGAACAAGCGAAACAAACGATGAAGTTGGAATGTCTTCAGTAGCCTTGAAAGATTATGAGAAATCAACCTTCAATGGTTTCTGTAAACGCCTTCGGATTAAAAAAGATGCTCCAATAAAAGTCTCACCATTGTATATTGGTTATTTGCTAAGAACCAGGTTCTTTAGAAAGTCTGTGGCAAATTTTGCAACGATGACTACCAGGGCGAGCATAAATTCCGAATCTATAAAAAGCATCCCATTATTATTTCCGTCTTTTTCACTCCAGGAAGAAATTGGCAAAACCTTGCACAGTCTGGATAAAAAGATTAATCTTTTAAAACAGCAAAACCAAACCCTGGAAGAACTGGCGCAAACCCTGTTTAAGCATTGGTTTGTCGAGTTCGAATTTCCCAATGAAAATGGCGAGCCTTACCTTAGCTCTGGTGGTAAAATGGTTGAAAGTGAATTGGGAGAAATTCCGGAGGGGTGGCGATTATCAACTATTGGAGAAAACATAGAAACTATTGGTGGTGGAACACCATCAACGACAGAATCAACTTTTTGGGAAGATGGTCAAATATTGTGGTACTCACCCACGGACTTGACTAAAGAGAACAGCATGTTTTCACATGGATCTGCCAAGAAAATTACTGAATTAGGATTACAAAAGAGTTCCGCAAAACTCTTTCCTGCATATTCCTTATTAATGACAAGTAGGGCCACAGTAGGCGAGTTAACAATCAATACTCATGAAGCCAGCACAAATCAAGGCTTCATTACTTCAATTCCGAATGATAAATTATCGATCTACTTCTTATATGATTGGTTAAAGTCAAAATTGAAAACAGTGCGAAATTTGGCTTCAGGAAGTACATTTCCGGAGATTAGCAAAACCGACTTTAGAAACATCGAAATATTATTGGCTACAGACGCTGTTCACAAACAGTTTGATAAAACGATGATGCCTATTTTTAGATCAATTGAAAATAACACCAAAGAAATCCAAACCCTTACCCAATTACGGGACACGTTGTTGCCAAAGTTAATGAATGGGGAGTTGCGGGTAATAATGGACGAAAAGCAAGATGCCAGTGAACGAGCTAGGGTATTTTAAAGATTTGTTTGATCGGGAACAAATTCGAAGGGGCGAATTGAATAACGAGGTCAATATTCCAATTGGTATTATCACATTAATATCAGGTGGAGTGATTTTGGTTTTCAAAGAAACAGTAACTTCTTTTTGTTCTTTCAATTTTGTATTGATTGTGATCATTGGTCTTTTGCTCTTGACAAGTATTCTATTCTTAGCAAAATCATACAATAATCTTTTCAAGGGGTTTACCTATAACTATTTACCCGATTCAAAGGAACTATATAATCATCGAAAGGAGCTCAAAGAATATAACAAGAAGGTAAAAAAGGGAGAGCGGGAAAGCTTCAGGAAATACCTGATCGAGAACTATGCCGAGTTGAACTCTGTAAACATGAAAATAAATCGAATTCGCCTGTATGATTTGTACGTTGCGAAAACTTTGGTTTTAATAGCACTGATTTTAACGATAATTCTGATTTTTTCATTTATGATAATAAACTTAAATCAATAAAAAATGAGCAAAGAACAATCTAAAAGACCGGCTTCAACGCCGCAACCAAAACCTGCAAAGCCACAGCGTCCAACAAACACAATCGAGAAAGGAATAAAACCAGTTGAAATTTCTTCGAAAAGGGATAAATGAAATAACGCAATATCTCGTAGCTGAAGGTGACGGCTTAAAAGCTGAGAGCAAATAAATAGTTAACCTAAAAACGGACTGTTATGAGTGATTTCATTGAAAATTATAAACTGAGAGTAAAAAAATACCTGGGATTGGAAAATGTAAGTCTTTTGGCTGGTGCAGGTACTAGCTTTCATCTAGGTGCTCCTGTCATAAGAACTATTCCAGCAGATTTAAAAGCTCAATGCGAAAGTGAAATTACGAATTACTTTGGGAAAGATGCAAACCCGTCCTATGAGGATTTATTTAACTGTCTGCAAGCAGATAGGTATATAAAAGAAAAAAAGGGCGTTTGTGTTTGTGAGATAAATAAGTCTATTGCGAAAATGCAACAATGGCTATTCACTAAATGCGATACCCAAAAAACAGAGATTCATGAGTTTTATAAAGCAGATAAAAAGTTAATAAAGAATCGTTATCACTACCATGAAGCATTGATAAAAAAATTGTTGCAGCGCCCAAATAATTTAAAGAGAGCAAATCTTTTTACTACAAATTATGACATGGCATTTGACTATGCGCTTGACAACCTTGGAGTTCACTATATAAATGGGTTTATGGGAGTGCATAATCGTTGTTTTAGACCGGAAGTTTATGACTATGATCTGTATTATCCAGGACAAAGTGTGACAGGCAAAGTACATAGAGCAGAGAAAGTCCTAAAATATTATAAAATTCATGGTTCCTTGTCATGGCTATCTACGAGACCCTCCGTTTCCAATACCTATGGAATCAAGGAGATACCATTAAACGATGAATTTAAACCTGATGAGAACAAAGAGCTAATGATTTACCCATGTGTTAGTAAAAAATCATATACTCTTGACTTGCCTTACTCCGAACTATTCCGGCAATTTTCTCAGGCAATTAATCAACCGCAATCCGTGCTGTTTTGTGTTGGGTACTCATTTTATGATGAGCACATTAATGATATTATCAAACAGGCATTATCAATTCCTTCATTTACTTTAATAATTGCGAATTATTCCTCGGATTTGGATGAAGAATCTCCAATTGAAGAGCTAAAAGCACTCGGGGATAAACGAATAATTATTTTAGAACAAGATAAGGCTGAAATCTCAACATTTACGGGGTTTGTTGAGAATGTGATGCCAGACTTATATGAGCAGGAAGAAATAGAGTCTGTTGCTGAGACTATATCGAAATTATATCCGGAGACGTCAGGTAGGATGGCTGTTGAAGTTGCAAAACCTAATAGGGGGGAACCAGAATATGAACCAAAATAGAACAATAGGTAGGGTCTTATCGGTTGACAACTTCCGGGTTTTTATAAAAATTGAGGACGATCTGAGAGGTGCCTACAAAAGTGGGGTAAATGACATTTATGAAATTGCGCGTATAAACTCCTATTTAATTATTCCGGTAGGTTCTGACAGGGTTGTAGTATTAATTACCCGTGTTACAATGAAGGAAGAAATAGAATTCGATAAAAATGCGACGAGCATTTCGCTTCCGACTTCTGCAAGATATATATCCGCTACTATGCTTGGAACAATAGCCAAACAAAATAACGAAGAAAGATTCATCCAGGGAGTTTACAATTTTCCAACACTAGACAACCCCGTGTGGTATGTTACCGAAAAAGATTTGCGACATATTTTTGATGACAAGCTAGACCTAAAAGATATTAACTATTCAAAAGATTTCTATCTTCCTATCGGAACCTCTCCTGCATTTAGTGAATACAAAGTAAAAATCTGCCCCGACCAATTTTTTGTCAAGCACGCTGCAATTTTGGGCAATACAGGGTCCGGCAAATCATGCACGTTTACCTCTATTATTAGAAACCTTTTTAAATACGATTACAACGGGAAGAAACTAGAAAATGCACATATTGTCATTTTTGATACGAACGGAGAATATAAAGATGCTTTTCTACCTGACGATTTCGACTTTGATTTACTAGATGAAACAACGCAAACTGAAATAGAACAGATAAATACATATTATTATGGCGGCGATGAGGAAGTAAAAGTTCCTTATTGGTTAATGAACTGGGAAGACTTTAAAGATTTATTGAGGCCCAGTGACGGGACACAAGCTCCAGTACTCAATAGGGCTATTGGCTTGGCTAAAAATGAGGAAGAAAGCCGAGAATATAACCTGATACCAAATAATTTGAGGTCCGATATCGAAAATATAATAAATGCAAATTCAGAAGAAATAAAAAAGAAAACTGGAGTTCAAAACTTTGGTAATTGGATATGGAAAGAAGATAATGAAATTCAAGGCATAGGTGAGGCGGTTTCTCAATTCAATAATGAACTTGGAAATGCCATAATAGAGCTGTCAAATGAAAGGAATTTCAACAACGCTGCAAATCAACAGCCCATAAGAGTAGAAATTGAAGAACTATTAAAATCATCGAATAGAGAATCAACCGAAAAACAAATAACAAGCGAACAAAATATTGACTTGCCAATATGGTTTAATTATCAAGAACTTTGTACTAAATTCATAGATTCTGCAATTAATCAGGAAGGAACTAATAATAATAGAATTACAGAATTTGTTTCTACGCTTCGTTTACGAATGAATAGCTTTTTAAATGATAAACGAATGGCTATCCCGTTAATGTTAAAAGACAACAATGAAGCCAATAAGAAAATATTAGCCCATTTTATTGCCTTCCTTTTGGGTGATTTTAACCGTCTTTTTGCCGAAGTTGATAAAGAGAGCTTTTTAAAAAAATACAACAAAACAGTAAGAGTTTCTGCCGAAGATAAGACAAGCCAAATCACAATTATTGATGTTTCTCAGTTACCATTTGAAGTTTTAGAAACGGTCACCGCCTTACTAGGTAGAATTATTCTGGAGTTTGTTTCCTATTTTATCCCGGACAACAGGGGAAAATATCCAATTGTGATTGTACTGGAGGAAGCTCAAAATTACATTGCCGAGAAAAATGATTCAATTGCAAAATCTGTTTTTGAACGAATAGCGAGAGAAGGACGAAAATATGGAATCTCTTTGGTTGTATGTAGCCAACGTCCTTCTGAATTATCGAAAACAGTTTTATCACAATGTAACTCATTTATAATTCACCGACTCCAAAATCCAGATGACCAGAAATATGTAAAAGGATTGATATCGAGTGCCAATGCTGACATTTTAGACCAACTACCTATAATTCCGCAGCAACACGCAATAATTACAGGAGATTGTGTCAGAACACCAATACAGGTAAGAATCGATAATGTTAATCCAACTCCTAACAGCCACAATCCGAAATATATTCAACGTTGGTTACAGGAAATTAAAATACCTTATGAAGAAACATGCAATAGATGGTTGGGAATAAAAAATGAGGCCACAAAATAATGAAACTAACCGAAAACGATATCGAACTCTGGGCTATTGAGGAACTGGAAAACCTGGGATGGAAATATCTGAACGGTGCCGTAATTGCACCAGACGGTGAACATCCTGAGCGCAATTCTTTTAGTGATGTTGTATTAAAAGGTCGTTTGCAGCAAGCCATTGCCCGGAATAACCCTGATATTCCGCACGAAGCACAACTGGAAGCCATAAAAATTGTGGAACGTGTTGCCTCTCCTGGATTAATAGTCAACAATCAACGATTCCAGGAGTTGTTTACCGAAGGCGTTCCGGTTGAATACCGAAAAGATGACATTCAGCGTGGCGACCGGGTCCGGTTGATCAATTTTAATAATCCCGGCGAGAATGATTTTCTGGTAGTCAACCAGTTTACCATCATCGAAAACAATAATCACAAACGCCCCGATCTCATCTTGTTCATCAACGGGCTGCCGTTGGTCATTTTTGAACTAAAGAATGCCGCCGATGAAAACGCCACCCTGCATTCAGCCTACAAGCAAATCCAAACCTATAAGAACACGATTCCAACGCTGTTCACCTACAATTCCTTTTGTGTTTTGTCCGATGGCGTTGATGCCAGGGCCGGTTCCCTGTCTGCTGAATTTTCGCGTTTCCTGGCCTGGAAAACCAATGATGGAGTGAAAGAAGCCTCACCGCTCTCCAGCCAATTGGAGATCATGATTAAAGGACTACTCAATCCGGTGACCTTACTAGACTATATCCGTCATTTTATTGTTTTTGAAGAATCAAAGCATGTTGATGCCAAAGGGATTGCCACTATTCAAACCATAAAAAAAGTAGCTGCTTATCATCAATATTATGCAGTAAATAAAGCGATTGAATCGGTTCAAAAGGCATCGTCGGCCAATGGCGACCGGAAAGGCGGGGTCGTCTGGCACACCCAGGGAAGCGGCAAATCGCTTACCATGGTATTTTTTACGGGCAAACTGGTACTTCAACTCAACAATCCAACCGTCTTGGTTATCACCGACCGGAATGACCTCGACGACCAGTTATTTGACACCTTTGCATCGTCGAAACAATTGCTTCGGCAGATTCCGGTGCAAGCCGCCAGCCGGGAGCATTTGAAAAAATTGCTTAGAGTGGCTTCCGGCGGAATTGTGTTTGCAACCATCCAGAAATTTCAGACTGAGAACGGAAATAGTGTGTACGAGCAACTTTCCGATCGTACCAATATTGTGGTGCTGGCCGATGAAGCACACCGTACACAATACGGTTTCAAGCCCAAGAGTGTCGAGGTAAAAGATGAACAGGGAGACGTGATTGGGCAGCGTTTGGTGTATGGTTTTGCCAAATACATGCGCGATGCCTTGCCTAACGCCACCTACCTGGGATTTACCGGCACGCCAGTAGAATCAACCGATGTCAATACTCCGGCAGTTTTTGGTCACTATGTCGATATTTACGATATTGCCCAGGCCGTTGAAGACGGAGCTACGGTGCCGATCTATTACGAAAGCCGATTAGTGAAAATCAACCTTTCCGAAGAAGGTAGAAAATTGATTGAAAAGCTGGACGAAGAACTGGAAAGTGATGAGCTGACCGACACTCAAAAAGCGAAGGCCAAATGGACCAAAATAGAGGCTATTGTTGGAAGCCCGGCAAGGTTAAAGAAAATTGCGGAAGATATAGTGTTTCATTACGAAGAACGGACCAACAGCGGGATTGAAGGAAAGGCGATGATTGTAACAATGAGCCGCCAAATTGCAGTTGATCTTTACAATGAAATCATCAAAATACGTCCGCATTGGCATAGCAATAATTTAGATCAGGGGACAATAAAAGTGGTCATGACAGCAGCTTCGTCCGATGGCCCGAAAATGATGAAGCACCACACCACCAAAGAACAACGCCGGACTCTGGCCGACCGGATGAAAGACAACACCGACTCATTAAGACTGGTAATCGTAAGAGACATGTGGCTCACTGGCTTTGACCTGCCGAGTCTGCACTCGTTGTACATCGATAAGCCGATGAAAGGACATAACCTGATGCAGGCCATTGCCCGGGTAAACCGTGTTTACAAAGATAAACCCGGAGGTCTGGTGGTCGATTATTTTGGCATTGCCTCTGATTTAAAGAAAGCCCTTTCTTTTTATGCCGATAGCGGAGGTAAGGGTGATCCGGCCCGAGCACAGGAAGACGCCGTACAATTGATGCTGGAGAAACTGGAAGTAGTTTCCCAAATGTTTTCTGAAAAAACAGTTCCAAAAAAAACGGAATTTGCAATAGCCGCAGAACCTGAACCCCGGTTTGGAAAGTCGTTCGCGTATGAGGGCTATTTTGATGCCACAGTCAAACAAAAGCTGGAAATCATACTTTCGGCTGTTGAGTACATTCTCAGTCTGAAGGAAGGGAAAAACCGGTATGTCCGGGAAGTGACAGCGCTTTCGAAAGCCTTTGCCATTGCATTGCCTCATGAACAAGCGATGGATGCTAAAGATGAAATTGCATTCTTTCAAGCTGTAAAAGCACGCCTGATGAAATTTGATTTTGGAAGTTCTCAAAATGGGGGAAAGAGCAACTATGAAATTGAAACAGCCATTAAACAAGTGGTTGATCAGGCCATCATCTCGGAACAGGTGGTCGATATTTTTGATGCAGCTGGCATCCGAAAAACCCGAATTGTCGGTTCTGGATGATGAGTTTCTCGAGGAGATGCGCGACATGAAGCACAAGAACCTGGCCTTGGAAGTACTTAAAAAATTGCTGAATGATGAGATTAAAATCAGGGCCAGGCACAACATTATCCAAAGTCGCACCCTGATGGAAATGTTGGAATCATCGATTAAACGCTATCAGAACAATCTGATTTCTGCCGCCGAAATCATTCAGGAAATGATTGATCTGGCCAGGGAAATTAAAGAAGCCGACAAACGTGGAGAGAAAATGGGCTTAAGCAAAGATGAACTCGCATTTTACGATGCTGTGGCTCAAAACCAAAGTGCCAAAGACCTTTTGGGAGATGAAGTCCTTCAGAAATTGGCCAGGGTTTTGGTAGAACGGGTAAAAGCAAACACCTCCATCGATTGGACAGTGAAAGAATCGGTGAAAAAGAAACTAAAGGTAATCGTAAAACGCACCCTTCGCCAATACGGTTATCCACCCGACATGCAAAAACTGGCAACAGATACGGTATTACAGCAAGCGGAAGCTTTAGCTGAGTTTTGGAGTGTATAAAATCACCAATAGATGAAGTTATACAGTGACATTTGACAATATAAATTAGTTGTCTCCCTTCTTTTTCTTGAAAAAAAGTTCTTTCTTTTTAGCCTGTTTCTTTATAGCTCTTTTGATCCTTTTATCAGTCCATTTTCCAGCAAAGTGAACTTCGTTATTGATAATCCAATAATGCGAGTGACAATCATAACTCCAATTACCAATAGAGGGAGTTAAACTAACCCCCTCTCCATTATAACATAATTGCCAATCATTTGGTGATAGTGGAGTAAATACCAAATTACCACATCCACAGGGGCATTTATGCCCAACGGCATTATATTTCAAACTGACATATAAAATGCCTTCCTCAAGTTCATGCGGTATAAACTCGACAAAATCAGGATGCAAAACTATCATTGATAATCTTATTTGTTTCTATGTGATACAGTGTGTGATGTTCTTTTTTCAAGTCTGCGTAGAAGCCTAAATGTCTTTTCCAACGGATTACTGCTAGAGCAGCATTCAAACAATTTAAATCGGCAATTTGAATGTTACTATTATATTCATTTTCATCCAATTCATTTGGACCTATGACTTGATTGATATGGTCCCGCATATCATTTGATGCAGATGTAACCCTAAGTGTACCGAGCAAACCACTATCCCTTTTTATGACGCCTAACCCAACATCCGAAAAAGCTATATTCATTTTTGAAAGTTCATTAACAATCATGAAACGGACCTCACTTTTATCGACACATACAAAAACATATTCAAAATCACTCAACTCAACAATATTCTTCTCATTTATCCGATATGGGTGAACTTTTATTCCAAGATGCATCCTTGAATAAACAGTATCATAATAATCAACTTTCTTTAAATTTTCAATTTGGTTAATGGTTTCTTCGGTCAATGTTCCTGGCGCCCTGAAAGTATTATGAAGCTCTAGATTATCATCATCATAGATATGGATTTCTTTAACTTGCGTCTTTGAAACAAGATCCAAAATATATGATCCGGTACCACCAACCCCAATGATTGCAACTTTATTGTTACGGAATTTGAGATTCTCCATGTCAATACTTGCTCTTGCTGAGCTCGTATCAGGATATTTAAATACGTCACTTCCCATCAGAATTGCATCTCGTCTTCCTGGTTTTTCCGTGACAGAAGGATCGATTAGTTTTGCATAAGACGACAGAAAGTGAGCGTATGCGGTTATCTTTTCATGAAAATCAACATAATGGCCTTGAAGGGGCTTATAGGAGAAAAAATGCCGTGCCTCAAAGTCGGTAGTAATTATAGGACTACCATTATCATTTATTATTGAGACCAATTTGTTTCCGTTTTCGTCACATGGCATTTCTCCACAAAAATTTGCAGTGTGACTATCTGGTTTGCCACCGGCTAACGTAGGAGTCCGAAAGGATAACACAGTCACTATACTACCATATTTAACTTCTCTTTTCGAATTAACATATGGGATTTCGTGAACAAGAAGGTGAGAACCTCTAATTTCAAGAATAAATCCCTCACTTTCTAGTCTTTTCAAATCTTCATTAAGACTTAATACCTGCGGTTGCATGGAAGATCATCTTATTTTTAATAAATACGACCTGTCCAACTTTCAACACGCCCTCTCTGTTTTCTTTTGGACCATCTTCATAGCTTACGGTGTAAGTTTTTACAGGATCGTATGTTCCGTAACGTAACTTGATAATTTCTTCGAAAGAAATTTTTTCTTCTCCCCATGGATAGGGGGTTCCTTCAATCAAAATAATTTTCTTGTCTTTGCCATGGTTCAGATGGTCTTGATTCTTTAAATTTTCCATAACTAAACTTGTTTAAAAGGTAATTAATTGTATTTTATATCAGGGAGGAAAGGGTTTGTTTCCATATCAGCCCCTTGCCCCTAATACGTCCGTTTTTTCATAAATATCACCCGGCCCTTTTGTGCCGCCATTGCTTTAGTCGCTTTTAGTCAATAGGATGCGTGTTACTCTTTTAGCCATAAATTGTCTTTTCTGGCAGTTATAGCAGAGAGGCAAATTGAGGAACTTTTTTAGCGATTTTAACCGCTATTTCGCCCAAACCTCTAATGTTCTCAATTAACTCCGCCTGACTTAAATTTTCTTTTGATGCTTGCTCTACAACCTTAATTAGCGCTAAATAGGTTTGTGAATCACTAGTTCCCGGAGTTAGGGCATCAATTTCTGATTTCGAGAGACCAAGCAAGTGGTCAAGTTCTTTTTTATAAGTTCCATTGAATGCGGAGTCGGCTTCCGCAAATAGTTTTGTAAATCTATTTTCTGCCATTGTATTTATTTTTTACTAGTTATTTCTTTGATTTGATTGGTAACTTTTTCCAGTTGCTGATAAGCATCATCACTTTGTATATCTATTTTTTTTCCTGCCTGAACTGCTATGTCAATTTGTCCAGAGAGTTTTACTAAAGAATCAGTTATCCGAGTATCAGTGCCTTCCAAACCTATTTTGGATAAGGCATCCTGCTGGGTTTCTTTAAGTTTTCTGATAGACTGCAAATAAGCGGTAATGGATGAATTTGCATAAATGGCATTTTCATAAGATTGATTCACGGCTTTGAGTATTTCAGCTTCCTGTTCTTCCAAAGGTGATAGCAATTCTTCTCGTTTACTCTCTATCTGGATACGTGCAGCTTCCTGAAATTCAAGCATAACATTTATAGCATCGTTGGCTTCTTTTTGCCCTTCCTTTTGACCGGCGAGTTCAATCGTGCCATATAAAGAAGTTTTTCCTGACTTATAATTTGCTAATTCAGATTTTAGGACATAATGGATAACAAAAGGCGCATATTTTTCATCAACAAAAGAATTGATCTCCTCCTTCATTTTCCCAAAATAAACGTCAATTGCGCTTACATGAGAATTGTGCAGAACTTTTAAATCACTGCCCAGGGTCTGAGAAAGTGTTACTACCTCTTTGGGAATTGAGACGCAGGCACTCATCAATAAAGTTACACACGCGATGATCAGATTTCGAATCTTCATAACTTGAATCTTTTATATTTTGACGTTACAAAGAAAATCCGGGATCACGCAATGGAATTTCGCGATTGAATTTTTTTTCGGAATTATTAATATTGTTCGAGTATTTGTCTCGATTTAATTTTTAGCTCATCAATAACCAGCTGAGGGGAAATGACTTTAACGGAGTTGCCATATCCCAGAATTTTCTCATAAAACTCCCAGGTGGGAATTACTTTAATCGAAATTCTGTATTCTGTTTCATTATCAATTAACGTTTTTTGCGTATGATGGATTTTGAGCGTTTTTAAGTAATTACCTTGAAATGAGGTAAAGGACAAGATAACCTCTACCGGATCAGAATCTGTTACTGTAATGCCAAATGAATAGGCAAAGTGCCGGTCAAAATCAAAATCTTCAGGAGTAAACTTTTCCTCGAGAATTCGCAGAGCGAGCATCCTGTCCAACGCATAAACAGTTGTTGGTTTGTAATGGACTTCGTTCCTTCCCACAATATACCACCGATGCCTGTCTTCTTTTAATAAATAAGGTTGTAACTTAACAACTTTCGGGGAAGAGTCTTCAAATTTTTGATATTCAAATTCAATTACCCTATTGCTATCCAACGCCTGAACAATTGTAGGAATCAGTTCACTTCCCGTCAATCTTGGAGTTTGTTCTGTTTGAACAATTGACCTGGCTTGTTCAACATTGGAAAGCCCTTTTCTGATCGTCACCGCATCCAGAACTTTTTCAATAGCGTTGCTGAAATCTTTGAAGACTTCGTACTCTCGGTATTGATTAATGGTTTTGGCATAAAATGATAAAGCGCTAATGTCACCTTCTCTCAATCCAAATGCTTTTATCGTATAGTTTCTGTCTGAATAATAGTAGGCTTTCTTTGTTTTGTTATATTCAATTGGAGCTTCATAACCCAAGAGGGGGTCATCCTTCATGGCATTAATATCTTCGTTTATCATCCTTTCGGAAACATTGATTGACAACTCACTTTCAATGATTTCTTTTAGTTCTTTAGTCTTTACCCAATCTTTTCTTCCCAACTCTCTATCGATAATTTGATACCGGCCAAAAGGGTGTTTGGATTTTGCCATAAATCGTTTAGTTAAGGTTGCTGATTTTGTCATAACAATTTTACGAAAAATAATCGTTTGTGATAAAAATTTGTTTAGCTAACCTGCTCATTTGAATTGGATTTGGTAAAGGTAATACAAGGAGTATGTGGGTTAAATTATAGATAACCGATTTTTGTTGGAAGTAGCTTGTTACACTCAAATTTCCGTCAAAGTTATTTCGCTTCCCGGAACGGTAAAGGGGAATTCGCTTTTCGTGGCTCGTTTCCTTCGGATGCGTTCATTCCGACTACATCGGAATGACATGCACCCCGTTGACCTGATCCGGGACAGCTCAATGTGGTACGCCAAAAATTTAAGTTTAACGGCGTGCCAGATAGTTCCTTTGTTTTTCGAAGGATGCCAAAATAAGTCCGAAAGGCATCGGCATTTTCCCATGAATTCTTCATTTGACATTTATGAAATGGTTACCAACCTGATTATCGAACGCCTTGAAAAAGGTGTCATCCCGTGGCAAATGCCCTGGAAAACTGAAACCGGGTTACCGCAAAACATGGTTTACAGGAAAGTTTACCGGGGTTTTAATTTCTGGTTATTGCTGACAGTGGCCGATCAATTCGGTTCCCCGTTTTTCCTGACTTTCAACCAGGTCAAAGAACTGGGTGGACATGTCCTGAAAGGTGAAAAAGGTTTTCCGGTGGTTTTCTGGAAAATCCTGGAAAAGGAGGAAAAAGATGGAAGCATCGAACAGATCCCGTTTCTCCGGTATTACACCGTTTTCAACCTGAAACAAACTGACGGGATCGATGAAAGTAAAATTCCTTCCATCGAAGCTTACGATCACGATTTTGACCCGATTGCTCAGGCCGAGCAGTTGATCGAGTGTTGGTCTGATTGTCCTGAGATCAGGCTGGACCAGTCTCACGCCTTTTATTCACCATCTGAAGACTATATCGGGATGCCCAATCCACGGACCTTTTTTCAGGATGAACAGTTCTATTTAACATTATATCACGAGGCTGTCCACGGGTGCGGGCATATCAGCCGAACCGGAAGACATGAAAAGCTGCTAAATCACAAGTCCGGCTCCCGGGATATGGAAGAACTCGTGGCCGAAATGGGTGCAGCTTACCTGTGTTACATGACAGGCATCCAGAATAACGCTACGATTGATAACAGCGCTGCCTACATCAAAAGCTGGATCGGCAAATTCAAAGAAGACAAGAAAATGCTTTTAACAGCTTCATCGATGGCTCAAAAGGCGGTGGACTACATCCTGGATCACCAGGTCAGTCCAAACCGGACGGCAAGTACAAAGAAGGCCGGGCAATTGGCGGAGGCAGTTTAGCCTTCGCCTTTTTTATTTCAAAAACTCACAGTTAATCACGATTAAACATTTAAAAGATGGAACAGTTAAAAAGTTTTTCCCAATATATTCTTCAAATCAGTTACAAATATGGATTGCATTCCGTTTTTGAAGATTTCCTTGAAATGGTAGTCTGTGCCTTATCCTTAGGGGCAAAAGAAGACCGCTACCATGAAATCGTCCGGAACTATGAAAAGCCGGACGCCTACTTGATGGCAGAAGCCTTTGGTGCATTGGTCATGGAGATGGACAACAACGGTGAAGGTTTGAAAGATTGCTTCGGTGACTTTTATATGGAATACATCAGTCACGGACATAACGGACAATTCTTTACCCCGGAACCAGTGTGTGAATTAATGGCCCGGATGCTCAATCCATCAGGTTTTGGTGAACGGGTGGCAGATTGCTGTTGCGGGTCGGGTCGGATGTTACTGGCCGCAGCGAAAATTAAAAGAGACTGCTTGTTTTTTGGGGCAGACATCGACCGGACCTGTGCCATGATGTGTTTGATTAACCTTTGCCTGAACGGACTTCTCGGGGAAGTTTGCTGGATGGATACGCTGATAAACCGATTTTATGCGGGTTGGAGGATTGAACTGCATCCAGAGCATGGAGTCCCATACATCAGGGAGATTGCAGAATCAGAAAGCTACTTGGTTTTAAGGTTGCCGGAAAAGAAAAAGGAGTTCGATGTCCAACAAACGCCGGTACCAAAAGTAACTCAGCAGTTGTTGTTTGAGTTTTAGGGGCAAAAAAGCCCCTTTTTTGCTCGTCTCGATATCGAAATATCCGCGTTTTGATAAAGATAAAGGCAGTGACTCTTTAAAAATATCTCGATATTAGTACTTGGAGTATAAATATCAGCATATAAATAAAGAAATCCTGTTGTTTGAATAGGGTAAAACCACTCCATTTAAAATCCCCGCAAAGTTATTTACGCTTCACGGAACGGTAAAGGGGCGCCCGGCAAGCCGGGACGTCCTCCGGATGCGTTCAGTTTTTTGCCTTGTTCATTTTAAATGGACAGGTTGGTCCAGTGAACAAGCAGGTTGGCAAAAAACAGACATGCACCCCGTTGACCTGATCCGTGAGAGCTCAATGTCCGGTCCGCCGAAATTTTAACCGGCGTGCCAGATGCCACAAAAAAGCCACAGGGCAGTGGAAAACAATTATGAATAATACAGTTAAAAAGGCCACTACTGAAAGTAATGGACAAAGCAATGCTTCTTTGGAAGTTGTGAAAAAGGATGAAAAAACAGTTTCTGAAGTCCCTTCGTTGGAAAAACGTATCCAGAAAGTGGAAGATTTGAGCATGCTTATTGAAAAGTGGCGCAAACTGACGGAAACCCGTAGGAACCTTCAGACCTTTTCGTTGGGCGCTGACGGAATGGGGGCAACCATTTTCCTTCGGGATGCATCCGGAAAGGAGTTCAAAACCTCCAATACCCCGGTTGTGTCAGCCGTGATGGAGGAAATCAAGTCAACCTTGGATGAAAAAGTCAAGGAGGTTGAAGACCAGATCAAATTCTGAAAAATGGGAGGCAAAGCCTCCTTTTTTGGTCGTTAGTCAGATGAATATATCGGCAATTCATTCGTTTTTAATATTTTTACCTGACCAATTAAAAACAATAAAAATGTCAGGTGGGCACTTTGAATATAATCAGTATAAAATCGGCTACATAGCCGATGAAATTCAGGCAGAACTGGATAAAATGGGCAAAGAAATTCCGGAAAGTGAATCAATGGCCTCACCTGGTTGGTACAAACGAAGTACGGAGAAAAGACTTTATACAACTTATCCTGATGAAATTGTCAAAGAATTCAAAAATGCCATCAGGTCTTTGCGGATAGCGAAGATTTATGCACATCGGGTTGATTGGTTTCTTTCTGGGGATGATGGTGAAGAAGAGTTTGTTAAAAGGCTGAAAGAAGATTTGGAAGAATTTAACGACTCAAAAAGATGATTGGTAATTTGTTGTTTTCATTCGTAAAGTATTGCGTTTTTAATAATAAATCGCAAATTAAATATGACGGACCATTAATTTTACTTGTCCGTTATACTTTCACCGGCATTTGTTCAGCATCTGAGAAGGCTTCTTAAATTGGTCAGTGAATTCTTGTTGTTTATTTAATACATTTAAGCTGCTTTTGCCGATAATAAACAACATTAAGTGAAGACAAAGAAACAAACATTCCTTCCGAAGTTTCAAAAGATACTGGACCAAATGGGCGAAAATGTAAAACTGGCCAAAAAGCGGCTAACTCAAACCAGTGAAATTATTTTCTATTTTTAAATTATGCATCAAAACTACAAAAAACTAAAATAGATGTTGATTTATGAATTCTATTTCGTATTTTTGTAAGTGAATTGCAATAGGAGGAAATAGAATATGATACTCGAATTAAAAATACAGAACTTCCTATCATTTAAAAATGAAGTGAGCTTCAGTTTTGAGGCCACTTCCGATACCACGCTCAGCGACTATTATGTGGCCGAGCAAAACGATGGGACACGAATCCTGAAAATGGCAATGGTTTACGGAGCTAACGCCTCGGGGAAAAGTAATTTGCTCGATGCCTTCGACTTTCTGAACTTTTTTACCCGTCACATTCCTGAGGAAAAGGAGGGAGGAACTAGCTTTCAGCCTTTCGAGTTTGGGGAAACGGCACAAAAGCCAGGTTCTTTCGAATTGCTCTTCTATGTAAAGGGCAAAAAACACCGGTATCAATTACTTGTTGATCGTAATACGGTATTGGAGGAAAAGCTGTTTGTTTATCCTGGTACGCAACCCGCGGCCATTTTTACGCGTGACTTCAACGCCGAAAAGAAAATTTCGGAGGTGCAGTTTGGTTCCAAAATCAAGATTTCAAACCAGGCTGTCGAGGCCATCCAACTGAAAACGTTGAAAAATGCTTCGGTGTTGGCTGCTTACAACCAGGTAAACCTGGCCATACCTGAGTTGGATGATGTAGTGAGTTGGTTCAGAAATCAGTTTATACAAGTGATAAATCCTTATACTGATCTCACCAGCTTTTCCGATAATTCGATCAAGGAGAGCGAAAAAATGAAGCTTCACGCGCTCCAATTTTTAAAAGAAGCTGATTTCAATATTACAAATGTGTTGTTTGAAGACCGGGTTCGAAAGGTTCCGGAAGAAATGCTGAAATATTTGGATGCCTTGCCAATGACCGAAGAAGAACGTACCAAAATTGAGAAAGAAAAAGCTTGGCATTATGATGAAACCATGTTTACTCATCGAGTGGTCAGCGAGGGACGCGAGGAATCCTATAATTTGTCTGAAAACAGTCAGTCGCAAGGTACTTTGCGTTATTACGGTTTGTCTGCACCATTTTTTCATGCCATTGAAAATAATGCCTTTTTGCCGATCGACGAGATTGGGTCGGCGTTACATCCTTTGCTGGTGATGCATTTCTTAAAGGAGTTTCTACAGAAGTCCAATCAGGCACAGTTGCTTTTTACCACGCACAACATGTCGCTTTTGAATGAAAAAGATATGTTACGGAAAGATGCTATTTGGTTCACCGAAAAAGGCGAAGATGGGGCGACCGAACTTTACTCGATGGCCGATTTCAATTTCCGGAAAGAGCTGTCGTTTTACAATGCTTATAAAATAGGGAAGTTTGGGGGGATTCCGGAATTGTAGCCTATGAGAAAGAATCGACCGAAACGAAACTTGAAACCGCGCTATGCGGTGCTTGGCGATGGCATCACCGAACAGTGGTATTTATATCATTTAAAGGACTGGAAGGCCTACAAGTATAAAATCAGTCCTTCGCTGTTTGCCGATGTTGGCATTGAAAAAGCCGAGGGCATTATCAATGGATTGTTAGCTGAAGGATATGACCAGGTTACCTTCCTGACTGACTATGATACCATCGTCTCGCAGGGAAAGAAAGAAGCCTTCCAAAAATTCGTCAGGAAATACGGGAGGAAAGATGAAGTATTAATTTGTGAAACGATGCCAGCTATCGAACTGTGGTTCCTGCTCCATTTCACTTATACCGCGCGTGAGTTTCCCGACTGTGCACAGGTTCTGCATGAGCTAAAGCGATATTTGCCGGAATACGAGAAACGAAAATCGTTTTTGGAGAAGAAAACCTGGTTTGAAGAAATGGCCAAAGGTGAACCCGAAGCGATTGAACGGGCCGAGCTGTTGTGGAAGCAAGTAGAGGGAGGTGATGTTGGAGCGCATTTCCCTTTTTCTAAAATTCCGCAGGCTTTGCGTGAGTTTGAACGACAGAAAGGAGATTAAAATGAATTTAAGCCCGGAGTTCCGGGTTATAAATATGACCCGGTGATAAATAAAAAAAGTCGCCTTCGTAAGCGACTTGGGAGTTTGGAAATCAGTGCTTGGTCGGCAGATCGGGGCTCACCACCCCGAGGATCATCCAAACGAGGCTGCTAATGTAATAATTCTTTTTTTACCCGCACAGCTTCTTTCCCGGATAATTGCGAAAATTCCAGATAGCTGGCCTGTAATGAGGTTTGCAGTGGATTGTTATGTCAAAATTTAAATGTTTTACAATGGGAAAGAACCAACATGTTGTTCCCCACAACGGAAAATGGGGCGTGAAAGGAGCCGGTAACAGCAAAGTTACCAAGATGGCGAATACTCAAAGCGAAGCAAATCAAATAGCCAAGGAGATCGCTAAAAATCAAAAATCAGAAGTGATCATCCACCGGCCGAACGGTGAAATTCGTGAGAAAAATAGCTATGGAAATGATCCAAGAGATATCAAAGGATGATGACATGGAAGAAGAAAGGCTAAGATTCTGCATCGAAAGATTCGATCATTACTACGATAGTATTAATAATAAAAGTGCGGTTTTTCTAGGCTTGGGAACTTTCTCACTTGGGGGCTTAATTGCGAGTTATCCGTATTTGATGGATCATGTAAACTGTTCCAAAACAATACTGGGGCTTCTATTAATTTCAAGCCTCCTTGCTCTTTCCGCTTTGATAATTGTAATAATCGTATCGACCCCTTATTTGTCGAGGGAAAAAAAATCGATGCTTTATTTTAATTCAATCGCGACGAAAGGGCTGGATATTTTTATCGATGAGACCAAGAACTATGATAGAGAAGCCGGTCTATCGGATTTGAGATTACAGGTATACGACCTTGCTTTAGGGCTGAGAAAGAAATTCAAACGCATCCGAGTTGCTGCGATTCTTTATACTTTGATGTTTGTGACGATAATACCACTGGTTTTTTTGATTTTACTAAACTTTAAGAATTAATTTATGAAGATATACGATGATTATTTAAAAACGATTGAAACTGCAATTTCAGCAGACAGAAAATACCGTTCGAAGTTTTCGGCATTTAGCGGTACAGAGGATATCATAAAAAGTGCTTTTAGATTCTCAGATTTGAACGAATCGGTACCACAAAAGCGATTGCTACCAAGCCTCGAAGATTTAGCCAATGAATTACAACTGAAACCTAATTTTGATCAACAACTTGGATTGCATCCCGATTTTGCTCACCTGAAAGGCACCGATCAAATTGAAAAACATTACATCGTTTCAGCTTTCATTGATATAAAGGGCTCCACAAACCTCTTTTCTAAGTACGAGCCGGAAACCGTTTTGATTATTAATACGACGATACAACGCGCTGCGATTCATACTTGCTTAATATTTGGCGGCTACGTACACCGGTTACAGGGAGACGGGTTGTTCGTATATTTTGGAGGAAAGAATCTGGATAAAAAAGAAGCTGCTTTGAGAGCATTGCAAAGTGCCAGTGTTTTCACATATTTTGTGAAACATGATTTGAAAAATGTTTTTCAGGAGCAAGGTATTGATAAGATATTCACGAGAATTGGTGTTGACTTAGGTTATGATGAAGACGTAATTTGGTCAATGGCCGGGATCGGTGAAATTAGCGAAGTAACGACTTGTAGTCTACATACGAGCTTGGCAAGTAAGATGCAAGCTTCCGCTGAAAGTAATGGAATAGTGGTTGGTGAAAATATAAAAACGAACACAGAGTTGCGATTTCAGAATTTAATGACTGTGGTTTCAAAACGGACAGCTAACGAATCCGACCGATACATTTTTAGAATCCCGGATGAAAACTTTTTCTATACTCAATATGATCTTGACTGGTGGAATTTCTTAAAAAGGCAAGATTTTATTGCGACTACATTAGAGGGTGATTTAAGGGTGAAAAGAAAAGCGACTCTCTCTCCCCATCGTGATATCCAAAACTTGCAGCCAATTGCTGCTCAAAACAAACCCTATTTGAATGGGAGTGGGAAGTAATTTCGAAAGAGATTTCCAGGAGACTATCCAATTTTTTCCAAAGCTAAAGTATCGTAGAAGTAAAAAGGAAAAAATTTGGATAGTTTCCGGCGATTTGGACATCTGTGATCAAGCTGGCGACTATTGGGAAACATTCATGATCGCAATATACCTGTCTTCTTCTTACCCTTATTGTGTGCCGGAAGTAAGGGAGCTAAGCAGAACTATCGAACGCGAAGACAACTGGCACATTGATAAGAATGGATTTTGTTGCCTTGACATTGAACATCGAATGTTGTTGTTGGCAAAGCGAGGAATAAGTTTAGCTGACTTCATCAAAAATAAGGTATATCCATACTTTGCAAACCAAATTTTCAAAAAAAACGAAGGCAACTATGCCTCGGGAGAATATCTTCACAACTTTGAGGGTATAAAACAGTTTTATCGCGAAGAGCTAAATATAAGGGAGACCAAATTCGCTATTGATATTCTTCAAAGGATCATTTCTAAAAGGCTACCATTGCGAAATGATCCTTGCCCATGTGGTCAAGACAAATATAAGCGTTGCCATATGAATAGTGTTGAACTTCTTCGTAGCCTGCCTCTTGAAAGAATTGAAAAGGATTTGGATGAATTTTCAAAAATTGACAGGTAACATTCCAACATTGTTGATCGACAAATGGATTTCTTTAGATGAGGGTATCCATTTTTGTATTTTTTGCGGAATATTAAAGTCTGCTTTTGTATTTAAATCAATATAATTTGCTTATATTTACATTGTAATGCATTGATTATCAATCGAGACTATATCGAGACCTATTGAAATAAGCACTTTGGAAAATATTGATAATCAGCTCGGAATAAGGATTAGTTCGAATCCCAGCTGAGTCACCAGAAACAAAGTCAAAAAGACTCAAAAGCGCTTAAATCAAAGGTTTAAGCGCTTTTTTATTTTGCGGCAGACACCAAAATATGCACCAATTCGCAAAATAATAATCTCCACAGAAATTTAAAGTGATCCAAATAAACGAGACTATATCGAGACCTATAAGAAGAATGAATCCCAGGATTACTTCAAAATTAAACTAAGAAAGCCGGCAAAACTGCCGGCTTTCCTTATTCATTGTGAGTATCTTTTATTCAAACTCGTTTAAGTATTCATCGAAATCAGGAATTCTTCAATTGAGTTGGTCTTCATTAACCGGTCTTTAATAAATTCCATGGCTTCCAGCGAGTTCATGTCGGCCAGGTAATTTCTCAGGATCCACACTTTGTCCATCATCGCTTTCGACAACAACAAGTCTTCGCGGCGTGTACTTGAAGAAACAATGTCCACGGCCGGGAAAATTCGTTTGTTGGACAATTTCCGGTCGAGTTGAAGCTCCATGTTACCGGTTCCTTTGAATTCTTCAAAGATTACGTCATCCATTTTTGAACCGGTTTCCGTCAGGGCGGTTGAAAGGATGGTCAATGAACCGCCTTCTTCGATATTCCGGGCGGCTCCAAAGAAGCGTTTGGGCTTATGCAGGGCATTTGCATCGACGCCACCCGATAACACCTTGCTCGAGGCAGGCGCTACCGTGTTGTACGCACGGGCCAGACGGGTAATGGAGTCGAGCAGAATAACCACATCGTGTCCGCATTCAACCAATCGTTTGGCTTTTTCGAGCACCATTCCGGCTACGCGTACGTGCCGTTCTGCCGGTTCGTCAAAGGTGGACGAGATGACTTCGGCATTTACGCTGCGGGCCATATCGGTTACCTCTTCCGGACGTTCATCAATCAGCAACACAATCATGTATACTTCGGGGTGATTGGCGGCAATGGCATTTGCAATTTCCTTTAGCAACATGGTTTTACCGGTTTTGGGCTGGGCTACAATCAAGCCACGCTGTCCTTTCCCGATAGGGGCAAACAAATCAACGACACGGGTTGAAATATTATCATGACCTTTTCCTGTGAGGTTAAATTTCTCATTTGGGAACAAGGGGGTCAGGTGATCGAACGGAACGCGGTCGCGAATATAGTCGGGTGTGCGTCCGTTGATTTCCATCACTTTGATCAACGGGAAATATTTTTCGCCTTCTTTGGGCGGGCGAATAGTACCGGTGATGGTATCGCCGGTTTTCAGCCCGAACAATTTAATTTGCGATTGCGACACGTAAATGTCGTCCGGCGAGTTCAGGTAATTATAGTCTGACGAACGTAAAAAACCATAACCATCGGGCATAATTTCAAGTACGCCGGTGTTGGTGATAATTCCTTCAAATTCGTATTGTTTTTCAGCGGCATTCCCACCGTTACCCTGTTTGGGCTTATTGGGGTTTTGCTGATTGTCCCATTTCGGGTGCTTTGGTTTACGCTGCTCTTGCTGCGGTTTCGGATCTTTTGAAAAATCGCGTTGAAAATCTTTTCTGACTTCGGGTTGTGCTTCTTTTTCCGTATTTTCCGGTTTGGCCGAAGTTTCGTTGATCTCATTTATATCGGCGGTCTTAATTTCTTCCTCAGCCTTTAGTTCTTCGATGCTCTCCATAGCCGCTTTTGCTTCTCTCTCTCTTTCTTTTTCCCGTTGTCTCCGGGTAAAATCAAAAGCGCTGGCCGCTTTAATAACAACAGCGGTACGACGGCGTTTTTGGGGCTGTTCCGGGTTATTTGACGCTTCTTCCGTCGAATTTTGATCTTTATTTTCCTGAGTATCTGGCTGTGCTGGAGTTGGAGTTTGTTTGGGCCGGGACATTTTTTCTTTCGAGCTTTCAGATTTGCGTTCTGAAGCAAGAATGGCCTGCGTGTCTAAAATTTTATAAATCAGATCTTGTTTCTTGTAAGATTCAACCTTTCTGATTTTAAGCTCTTTAGCTATTTCCCGCAAGTCGGGAAGCAACTTTCTGCTTAACTCAATAATATCATACATATTTTGAAAATTAATTTAAGTCCAAAAAAAATCTGGAGAAGAATTTCGATAAAGGATTAAGAAATTTGGATTTCGAATTATTTTGCAATTATAAGCAATAAGTACATATTCGCCAAAAAAAAATACTTTTTTCAGAATTCAGCACAAAACCAACCATAAAAACAGGTTATATTTTAAACAATAAACAAGGAAAATAGTTTGTTTATAAGCTGAAAAGCATGTTTCGTCAAGAATTTATAGTCGTTCATCAAAAATTAAAAAAGAATGTCTAATTTCAGGTGATTAATCATTATTTTCAGGCCCTGTAAGAACATTACGGGCTAGTGATGGTTAAAGTAAGAATATGCTCTTAATGATCTTTGAAAAACAAAAGTATTTAATCCAATGAGGCAGTTAAAGATTACAAAACAGGTGACGAACAGGGAAACCTTATCCTTGGATAAATACCTCCATGAGATTGGTAAGGTTGAACTTCTTTCTGCTGAAAAGGAAGTGGAGCTGGCAAAACGGATTAAAAAAGGGGACCGGGAAGCATTGGAAGAACTGATTAAGGCTAATCTCCGCTTTGTTGTTTCAGTATCAAAACAATATCAAAACCAGGGATTAAGCTTGCCCGACCTGATCAATGAAGGAAATCTTGGTCTTATTAAGGCAGCACAGCGTTTTGATGAGACTCGCGGGTTTAAGTTTATTTCTTATGCCGTGTGGTGGATCCGGCAGTCGATCTTACAAGCTTTAGCAGAACAGGCCCGGATTGTTCGCCTTCCGCTAAATAAAATTGGATCCATCAATAAAATAAACCGGACTTTCTCGAAATTGGAACAGGAATACCAGCGTGAGCCCACCCCGGAAGAAGTGGCCAATATCCTGGATACCTCTGCCGATCTGGTTGAAGATGCGATTAAAGTATCCAATCACCATGTTTCCATGGATGCTCCTTTACGTGATGAAGATGACAACAGCCTTTACGACGTCATGTTAAATAACGAATCCCCGAGTCCGGACGATGGTTTAATTACCAGTTCATTGAGGAAGGAGATTGAACGCACCCTGTCAACATTGGGTGAGCGGGAAGCTGAAATTCTGAAATATTATTTCGGTCTGAATGGCTATCGGCAGCATACGCTCGAAGAAATTGGTGATGTATTTGGTCTTACCCGTGAACGCGTACGCCAGATTAAGGAAAAATCCATTAAAAAGCTTAAAAATAATTACCGCAATCGTCTGCTGAAAGCTTACCTCGGACAATGAACATTTTTTTCATTCTGTTGCAGGTTCTGTCCTGAAAACCTTAATTTTGGGGCAAAATGTTGGTTATGACACAAAAAATGGTTGCCCCTTCAATTCTTTCTGCTGATTTTCTGAATTTGGCGGATGATATTAACCTGCTGAATGCCAGTCGTGCTGATTACATTCACTGCGATGTCATGGATGGGGTTTTTGTTCCCAATATCTCTTTTGGGATTCCGGTGATCGAACAAGTCAGTAAAATTGCTGAGAAACCATTGGATGTCCACCTGATGATTGTAAATCCCGATCAGTACATCGAGACGTTTAAAGCGGCTGGTGCCGACATTTTAACCGTACATTACGAAGCCTGCACCCATTTGCACCGAACGGTGGAGCGGATTAAACAGGCCGGGATGAAAGCCAGCGTTTGTTTAAACCCGCACACACCTGTCCACCTGCTCGAAGATATTATTTCAGACCTGGATATGGTGCTGATTATGTCGGTAAACCCCGGTTTTGGAGGGCAAAAATTTATCGGGAATTCTTACCGGAAAGTAAGCATGCTGAAGGAGTTGATTTTGTCGCAAAATTCGGCTTGCCTGATTGAGGTTGATGGCGGTGTGAATTTTGAAACCGGACGGAAATTATATGAAGCCGGCGCTGATATTCTGGTATCCGGAAGTTTTATTTTTAATGCCGATGATCCGGTGGCGACGATTAATCAATTTAAAGCCTTATAAGTTTCCTCTTTTCGGGGTGTTGCGCAACTTTTTGCAGCTGGCAAGCTTCGAATGGCACAATCAGCGCTGCACCCGCTACATTTACCTGAAGTATCCGGCTTTGTGGTATGCGTCAGCCGAGCAACAGATTTATAAAGGCCGAACAGGGCAGAGCCAGCGGCTATCGTGATCATCGTATAGGTAATTATTTCCTGAATCATACCGATATATAAAATGTTTTTTACTCCGGATTGTTTACAGATGCCCCAGAAGAAATGAACTGACATGTAAGGTCAAATAAGCCAAAAACCACGCCAGTAAAGTCGTATAACCCATCGTAAAAAGCGCCCAGAAAAGTTTCCCCGATTCATTTTTTATGGTTGCAATAACCCCAATACAAGGGAAATAAATCAGGACGAAAATTAAAAACGCCAGAGCTACCGGTACCGAGATCACCTGTTCTCCTTTTTTCGGACCGGATGTATACTGCTCTTTTCGTAATTTCTCCGGCAAACTCAGTGCGTCGTTCGCTTCTGCCTGGTATAAAACGCCCATGGTGCTCACTACAATTTCCTTTGCCGGAAGGCCGGCAAGTAAGCTGATGCTCATTTTCCAGTCGAAACCAAGCGGCTTCATCACCGGTTCAATGACATGCCCGATCCGGCCCAGGTATGAACTTTTCAGTCGCAAAGATTCCTGTTCGGTGACTAAGTGGGCGATCAGTTTTTCTTTGTCGGGCTGATTTCCCGCTTCGACAATTTCGATTTGCTGTTTAATGGAGTCTGTTTCTTTCGTATGTCTCGGGAAATAACCCAGCGCCCAAATAATAATCACGCCAATAAGAATCACCCCGGCTATCTTTTTCACGTACTGATAAGCTTTGTCCCACATGTGGATGACGATGTTCCGCAGGGTGGGGACCCGGTAAGGAGGCAATTCCAGAACAAAAGGAGTTTCTTTGTTTCTGAACAGCGTTTTATTAAAAACCTGGGCGACGATAAAAGCAATCAGAATACCGGAGAAATAGAGACCTGCCAAAACCAAACCCGGATAGCTGGGGAAAAAGGCCGAAATAAACAGGACGTATACCGGTAACCTCGCGCTGCACGACATAAACGGGATGATCAGCATCGTGAGCAGTCGGTCGCCCGGATTACGCAAGGTTCGGGTCGACATGATGGCTGGCACATTGCATCCGAATCCCATGATCATGGGAATAAAAGACCTTCCGTGCAGGCCGAAAAAGTGCATAATTTTGTCCATGATGAAGGCCGCACGGGCCATGTAGCCCGAGTCTTCCATCAGCGAGATGAAAAAAAATAAAATCAGGATGTTGGGGAGAAATACCAAAACACTCCCGGTTCCGTCAATAATTCCGTCTGTCAGCAGGTCGCGAAGCATACCTTCTGCCATGATGTCTGAAACGGTGTTGTTTAAGAGGGCCACGAATTTTTCGATCCAGGTCATGGGGTAATTCCCCAGGCTGAAGGTGGCAAAAAAGGCGCCGAATATCAACACCATAAAAATGGGAAAGCCCAGCACCGGATGGGTCAGAATGTGGTCAATCCGTTCGGAACCTGATTTCCGGTGATTGATTTTTTGCCTGAAAGTCTCTTTTAGGGCTCCGGCAATAAAACCGTATTTGGCATCGGTAATAATGGTTTCGCTGTCTTCGTTGTACAGGGTTTCAATCCGTTTACACTCTTCTTTCGTAATACTTTTTATCTCGTCAAAATTGGGATATTTCGACAGGTTAAAAAGTGTCTCGTTGTCTTTTTCAAGCAACTTAAGCGCCAGGAAACGCGACGAAATTTTATCGGCAATGGGTTTGTTTTTTTTTATTTTCGCCCTCATCCGTTGAATCGATTTTTCAATTTCCACCCCGTAATTGATGTGAATGTGGCGGACAATCGGATCGCGGTCTTCATATACCTCAATGGCCTTTTGAAGCAATTCATCAATGCCTTTTCCTTTTGAGCTGACGGTAGGAATAATCGGTATTCCGATCAGTTTCCCGAGCTTTTGATAATCAAAATGGTTTTGGTTTTTAAGCAGTTCGTCGTACATGTTCAGGGCACAGATGACCTTAATGTCCATGTCAATCAGCTGCGTTGTCAGGAATAAATTCCGCTCCAGGTTCGACGAGTCGATCACGTTGATGACAATATCCGGCGTTTCTTTCCAGATAAATTTACGAACGTATATTTCTTCGGGCGAATAGGCTGTTAGCGAGTAGGTTCCGGGCAAGTCAACCAGATTAAATCTGTAGTCGAATTTTTTAAACGAGGCTTTCTTCGCGTTAATCGTCACCCCGCTGTAATTGCCCACGTGTTCTTTTGATCCGGATAAAAAGTTAAACAGGGTGGTTTTTCCGCAGTTCGGGTTTCCAACCAGGGCAATGTTGATGATTTTTCCCTTTTCATGGGCCGAATGTTTGAGGATCTCTTTATCAATAACGCCTTCGTAACCGGAAATCTCATGCGATTTGAATTCGTGGGGAGAAATAACTTCAATTAAATTGGCCTCGGAGCGGCGTAAGGTGATGTTATAATCCAGAATCTTATACTCAATCGGGCCCTTGAAAGGTGTGTTTTTGATCACTTTCACCTCTTTCCCTTTCACAAAGCCCATTTCCGTAATCCTTTTTCTGAAGGAACCATGCCCCAAGACCTTGGTTATGACTACTGTTTCATTATTTTTAACCTCAGAAAGCCTCACCTGAAAAATCCCCTCTATGCTAATTTAATTTAAATAAAAATAGTCACGCAAAGATATCTAAGTTTTCAATATAACTTAAAAAAAACCTAAAAAGCCGGTTATACTTTGACCATTCCTTTATCTTTGTATGCTTATAAAATGATCATGGAAGGAAACAAGAACCTTAAAAAGATACAGGAAGCCATTGATTCTTTGCCGGATAATTTCAGTATTCTGGAAGAACAGATTGATGTGGACCTTCAGATGGAATATTTTGATTATGCGAAGGACAAGCGAAATAATGAAGTGATTGACGATTTCGCTGCTGCCGAGCAGGAATTGAATGCTCCGGGTGCATCTGTCGAGCAAAAGAAGCAATTGTTGGTACGCCTGGCCAGTCATGATCATGTGGACGCTTTCCGGATTATTGAGCGGTTTCATAAAAATAATGAGGATGTTTTAAGAGACTGGGCGGTTTTGGCTTTGCAGGAAAGCCGTATGATTTTGCAAAGTTCACTGCTGGGCGAACAGCAGGTTTTTATATCAACCGGTCTGGGTGGTAAAGGAAAAACAATCAGGTACTTCATCGCGTTAATGAAAAACGATGTTGAAGAAGCTTTTACCGACACGCAGCGGAAGGTAGTTTCGAACGAATTTCAGTTTTTTTTAAGTAAAGTTGAAGGCGAACTGGAAGAGATCAGTTTTCAGGAAGGCCTTGCTTTTGGCTTATTCCTCTTTCCTTTAAAAAAGAATTTACAGGAAATCTTTAAATCGTTTATCGACGAATGTAATCAATACGGTAATTTTTTGCGTGAGGATGTCATAATCACCAATGTGAAAAAACTGACCGTTCAGGAGATCAAGGATTTTTTGGATAACCAATCTGATGAAGAGGATGAGGATGAATACGAATACGAAGATGGAGATGATGAACAAGATGAAGAATAAGATTAACCTGGCTCTCCAGGTATTGCCGCAGGCTGAAGGGATCGACAGTTACGATCTGGTTGATCTGGCGATTGCCGAAATTGAAGCATCCGGTTTGAAGTATAAGGTTTGCCCTTTTGAAACAGTTATCGAAGGAACCTATGATGAGGTGATGGCTTTGGTGAAACGGGTTCACGAAGTTCTGGAAAAAAAAGGCACACAAAAATTAATGACGTATATCAAAATACAAACTGTATTTCAGTCAGATGTGACCATTGATGATAAAATGGCAAAATATGAGGCTGAAAAAAGTTGATTTTGTTTGATGTTTGTATTTGAAAAGTATTATATTTGCAGCGCTTTTGCAATGGCCCCGTAGCTTAATGGATAGAGCATCTGACTACGGATCAGAAGGTTGGGGGTTCGAGTCTCTCCGGGGTCACCAATAAAATAAATCCGCAATTGATAACCAGGCAATTGCGGATTTTTTTATGGATCAAACCCCCTAACACTATTTTCGGATCAATCGGAATTTCTGTGGGGCACGATTTTTATGCATAGATGTTTGCTAAGCGGAATTTTATTACAACAACCAGCCAAGATCATCGATATCGGCTTACCTATTTGATAGCGGTTATTGAGCGTTTCATCGGCCTTTTTATGCGCTTTTCAAAACCTCTGTTTTACTTTGTGATCGCCGGAATGAGGCAGGTTCGGATCATGTGCAGGTGTCGGTTGAACTCCATTTGGTCCACTTCCCCCTGTTTGCGAAAATCTATCAGGTATCAGTATTATCGATAGGAAATTAGAGAACTTATCCCTCAGCTTCCTGTTAAAAATGACAAAGCAGATTAAAAGCTAAAAAGGTTTTAAATTCTGTTTGTTTTTTGATAACAGTTGGGAGATCGTATACAGAAGAATGGGATGAGGGCTAATAGTCGTTTTATACAGATCATTAAATCGGAGAAACCGGTGTTGGTTGATTTTTATGCTGATTGGTGTCAGCCATGCAAACAAATACAGCCTGTTTTAAAAGATATGAAAAATGCGTTTAAAGAAAATATCCGCATTCTGAAGGTAAATGTTGATCAGAACCCATTAATTGCCAATCAGTTTCAGGTGAAAAGCATACCTACCCTGATTTTATTTAAATCGGGAAACATAAAATGGACAAACGAAGGATTTGTGCCCGGACCGGAACTGGCTGCTGTAATCAGTCGCTTTCTGGCTGAATATTGATCTCATCACGACTTTTCTTGTTTTTCCGGTAGTCGAGCGGATCGTAGCCGGTTTGCCGTTTGAAAAAAACCGAAAAATAACCGGCCGATTCGAACCGGAGTTGCCCGGCGATTTCTTTTACCGATAAGCTGGTTTGTTCCAATAATTCACGTGCCAGTTGAATCCTTAAATGGATAAGATACTGACCGGGTGAAACTCCCGTGTATTTTTTGAAAAAACGGCGGAACCAGGAATAACTCATGTTCAGTTCGCCGGCAACCTGTTCGGGCGCGATGTTTTGGCGGACTTTTTCTTTCATCATCACGCGGGCTTTTCCGATAAGCTGGTGCATGTAATCGTTTCGGATGTCTTCGTTCCTTTTTTCATAGTGAATGATACCCAGTATCAGGCTAACCAGTCCGGAAAGAAGTTGCTGACACCCAGGCCGTTCGTGCCGGGCAACGATAAGCGCTTCCTGAAAAAGGCCGATCAGCTTTTCCTGGTAACCGAGGTGGATTACCGGCGATGCTTTGGTGAAAAACCTTCCGCTCATTAGTTGCTCCATGTTTTCTCCTCTGAATCCGATCCAGAAGGTATTCCAGCCTGTTCCCCCTTCAGGGCGGTAGGTGTGCCATTCATCCGGGAAAAGCATAAACAAACTGCCTTCTTCCAGCAGTACCTCCTTTACCGATGAGGAACGAAACATCCCGCGTCCTTTACTGATATATACCAGTTGGTATTCATCCAGAATCCTCCCGTTGGCAACACTGAAAAAGTAAGCTGCCGAATGACCCCCGGTGGGATATTCGCTGTTTGGGGGAACTGCCTGATAGCCGGTTGTCGTCACAGTCAATCCCCATGGCAAATCGGTGGCCGACACCGGCGGATAGTAAATTTCGCGGACGGGCGGTACTTCATTCATACAGTCGGATTTTTAGTAATCAATTTGTGTCAAAATTTAAAGTTTTATGATCAGATTTCAAATTGATTTCGGTTTAAATAGTTTATAAATTGCCACAACCTGTTTGAAAGGATAAAATCAAAAATAGATAAAATGAGTAAAATTGGGTTATTTGGAATTGGTCTTGATGTGTATTGGGCACAATTCGACGGCTTAAAAAACCGGCTGGAAGGATATCTCTCGGAAGTGGAACAGAAGTTAACCAGGCCTTACGTGGAAATTATGAATTTAGGTTTGGTTGATACCAGCGATAAAGCCGAAGTTGCCGGTCATCGGTTTAGGCAGGCCGACGTGGATCTGATTTTCTTATACGTAACCACTTATGCCTTGTCGTCGACTGTTTTGCCGGTTGTTCGCCGGGCCAAAGTACCGGTCATCATTCTGAACCTGTCTCCGGAGCCTGCAATCGACTACGTCCGGTTTAATCAAATGCAGGATCGCCAAAAGATGACAGGCGAGTGGCTGGCATATTGCTCTGCCTGTCCTGTGCCCGAAATTGCCAATGTGTTTAAACGCGCCGGGATCAGATTTCACCAGATTACCGGCATGCTGCACAACGATCCGGTTTGCTGGGACGAAGTGTCGGAATGGATTGAAGCAGCCCGTGTGGCCGGCGTCATGGAGCACAACCGCATGGGACTGATGGGCCATTATTACAGCGGCATGCTCGATATTTATACCGATTTGACCTTGCAGATGTCAACATTTGGCGGTCATATGGAAATGCTTGAAGTGGACGAACTGGCGGCCGCCAGGCACGAGGTAACGGCTGCCGAGATAAAAGAAAGGCTTCGTGTGTTTAAACAGGAATTTGATGTACAGGAAGATTGCCTGCCTGACGACCTGGAAAGCGCCGCGCGGACGTCGGTAGCGCTCGATAAGCTGGTTGACGAAAAGAAGCTGGGTTCGATGGCTTATTTCTATAAAGGAACCGGAACGCCGGAAAATGAAGAAGTAATCAGCTCCGTAATTCTTGGAAATTCGCTGCTTACCGCCCGCGGAATCCCGGTTGCCGGCGAGTTTGAGGTGAAAAATGTGCAGGCGATGAAAATCATGGACAGCTTTGGCGCAGGCGGTTCGTTTACAGAATATTACGCGATGGATTTTAACGACGATGTGGTGCTGATGGGACACGACGGCCCCGGACATATCGCCATGGCTGAGGGAAAAACAAAAGTACGTCCCCTGAACGTTTTTCACGGGAAGGTGGGGAAGGGTTTGTCGGTAGAGATGAGCGTGAAACATGGTCCGGTGACCCTGCTTTCGGTTGTTGACGGCTGTCAGGGCAAATTATTGCTCCTGGTAGCAGAGGGGGAATCGGTTCCCGGTCCGATTCTCGAGATCGGGAATACCAACAGCCGTTACAAATTTCCCGTCGGGGCGCGTACCTTTGTGAATAACTGGAATCAGTACGGCCCGGCACATCACTGCGCAGTTGGGCTTGGTCATATCTCATCGAAGATCAAAAAACTGGGCGATTTGCTGGAACTGGAAGTGGTTCAGGTTTGCTGAGACTCTTCTTCTTTTATGAAATGGTAAAAAGTTTCCCGGATGGATTGAAGAAACTTTTCTTTCATCATGATTTTCATGTTCTTTGCTTCTGCATATCAAAAGCAAAACATGGTTCACACAGAAAAGGAACAAAAGAGAGGACAGCTTGGCTTAATCATTGGGATTATTTTAATCGCGTTCAACTTACGTCCGGCAATCACCTCGGTGGGGCCGTTGGTGACAACGATTCAGGACAGTCTGGGCATCAATAACCTGGAAGCCGGATTTTTAACGACGATTCCACTGATTGCTTTTGCTTTGTTTTCTCCCTTTGTCGCATTAGCCGGCCGTCGTTGGGGAAATGAACGAACTTTGCTGGTTGCCCTGGTGATTCTTTCGGTCGGTATATTTGTTCGTTATACTGAAAATATTTGGATACTTTACATCGGAACGCTGGTCATTGGTTCGGGTATTGCCGTTGTCAATGTACTTCTTCCAAGTATAGTTAAATCTGATTTTCCAGCTAAAATTGGTTTGATGACCAGCTTTTACACCACCGCGATGTGCGGAATGGCAGGTTTGGCCTCGGGGCTGAGTGTTCCCCTGGCCGAAAATGCAGGCTTAGGCTGGAAGAATACGCTGCTGGTTTGGGGGTTACTGGCTGTTGCCGGAGCCTTGGTATGGTTCCCCCAAATACGGGTAAAACATGGAACTGAGGCGAACCGGAAAAAACGCCAACCCGGCCAATCGGTATGGAAATCGGGTACGGCCTGGTTCGTGAGCGCTTTCATGGGACTGCAGTCGTTTGTATTTTATTGTCTGATTGCCTGGCTGCCTGCCATCCTGCACAGCAAGGGGATGAATAACCAGACAGCAGGCTGGATGTTGTTGTTTGTCCAGTTTATTGGCCTGCCTGCCACCTTCTTTTCTCCCATTATTGCCACAAAGCTGAAAAAGATGTGGCATTCGATTGCTGTTATCGTGTTCCTAAATTTGGCAGGTTTCAGCGGTTTGATGTTTTGTAATGGCGACACCTGGCTGGTTCTTAGCATAACCGTGGTGGGTTTATCCACCGGCGGGAGCATCAGTATCGCCTATATGATTATCAGCACCAAGGCCAGGGATTCATTTCATGCAGCCGAACTCTCTGGTATGGTTCAATCAGTGGGTTACTTGCTGGCGGCTTTCGGACCGGTTTTGCTGGGATTCTTTTTCGACCAAACCGGTTCCTGGCTGGTCCCGGTTTTAATCATTCAGTTGGCCAACCTGTTGATGTTGTACTCCGGGGTCCGTTCGGTAAATCCCCGGGCAGTGATTCGTTAAGCGACACCGGGAACGGTTGCTCCCGGGTAAATAATCGGCAAATCGACGCCAAATGGTCGTTCTTTTTGGTCCCGACTGCTAAAAATGGACGCACTTGTTTTTTCTAATTTTGCAAATGATTAGTTTTACACCTTATCAGACCAACACCAGATTAAACATGAAGTATTTAGTTTATCCTCTTTTTATTCTTTCAATCGGTTTTACCAATCTGAACGCACAGGAGCGTTACCTGGAAGAAATTACTGATTCTGTCGGATTTGAAACGTTCACCTACATCGAGAAGGCGGGTGAGCAGTTGAAACTGGATGTTTATACTCCGGCTTTTGACGGGGAATCGGGGCGTCCGGTGTTCTTTTATGTTCACGGTGGCGGATTTTCCGGCGGAACGCGCGATAGCGAAGGAATTAAGACTTTTTGCTCGAAGATTGCACGGCGCGGGTACGTGGCGGTTTCGATCTCTTACCGCCTTACCCGGAAAGATACGGAAACCAAGTTTGGTTGCGATTGTCCGGCCGCCGAAAAGCTGGCTACTTTTTCAGCAGCCGTTGAAGATGTCCAGGATGCCACCTATTTTCTTATTGAGAACCGCGAAATGTTTGGGATCAATCCGCAACAAATCATTTTGGCGGGAAGCAGCGCCGGGGCCGAAGCAATATTGAACGCCGGTTACGAGCCGCCTTATTGTTACGGGCTGGATTCGGGGCCGGTGTCGTACGCGGGACTTGTTTCTATGGCGGGGGCCATTCCCGATACGGCCAAAATCTATGACGACTCGGCCATTCCCTCCATGTTCTTTCACGGAACCTGCGATAACCTGGTGCCTTACGGTACGGCATCGCATCATTATTGCGATGAGAAGAAGCCGGGCTTCCTGGTATTAAACGGGTCGCAGGCTATTGCCGAAAAACTCCGGCTGCTCGGAAAACCTTACTGGCTGCATACCACCTGCGGAGGCAATCATGCGCTGGCCGGAACGCCCATGACGGCGTATTTTGAAGAAATGATGCAGTTCTGTTACGATTTTGTCTTGCAGGGACGAAAAGACCAGATCTATACAATTGTCCCCGGCGAACATGGCTGCGACTATCCGGCATTCAATTATTGCCGGGATGGAGACGAAACGAAAAGCAGTTCAGGATTATAAGCGAAGCAGTTCGGTATTCCTGTTTCAGCATAAAACAAAAATAAAACGGATGAAGAATAAATTATTCCTGATGATGTGTGCACTGACTGTCAGTATAATAAGCCCGGCGCTTGATATAACGGTTATGACCTATAATATCAGGTACAACAATCCCGGAGACGGAATTAATGTTTGGCCCAACAGGAAGGGCGATGTGGTGGAATTGCTTCGCTCGCGTAAGCCCGATGTATTTGGTTTGCAGGAAGCCTTGCTGGGGCAGATTAATGATATTGCCTCTTTTATGCCTGGTTATGACTGGGTGGGGGTAGGACGCGACGACGGTGTGAACCAGGGCGAGTATGCTCCGATTTTTTATAATTCACAACGTTATCAGTTGAAACTGCAAGGCTGGTTCTGGCTCTCCGAAACCCCCGATATCCCCGGCAAGGGTTGGGATGCCGCCTTGCCCCGTTTATGTACTTATGTATTGCTCGAAGATTATGACACCCGGACAAATTTCTGGATATTCAATGCTCATTTTGACCATCTGGGCGAAGAAGCCCGAAAAGAATCGGCCCGGCTGATCCTGAAAAAGATCCATGAACTGAATAACGATAAGCTCCCGGTAATCCTGACCGGCGATTTCAATGCCGCCCCCGAAACCGATCCGATCCGGATTCTCGAACGAAGGCTCAATGACAGCCGGCAGAAATCGGAAACTGAACCAGGCGGACCGGAGGGCACCTTTAACGGTTTTGATTTTAACAGCCCGCTGAAAGACCGGATTGATTACATCTTTGTCAACCGGAAAGTGACTGTCACAAAATACGAAGTATTAACCGACTCAAAAGACCAGCGTTATCCTTCCGATCACCTGCCTGTTTTGGCAGAACTCACGTTGAAATAGTTTTTCATGTCAGCCAACCGGGCTCATGTTTTGAACCCGGTTTTATTCAGGTTTCATCCCGGGAAGTTCACAAAATCGTTCATAAGCTTTATCCCAGAGATCATCCGATTCGGGTAAAAAATTCAGTACGTTAAATGAGTTGCGGACCAGCCGGCGCATTTCAGTCAGCGAGCTCAGGTATCCCAGCGCTTTGGCCTGCATCAGGATATTGCCCGTGGCCGTCGCTTCGGTTGGGCCTGCAACAACAGGCAATCCGGTGATGTTGGCAGTTAGCTGGTTCAGAAAATGATTGTTTGACCCGCCGCCGATAATGTGAATTTTTTCAATGGGCCGGTCGTTGATTGTTTTTACCTGATCGAGGATGTATCGGTATTTCAGCGCCAGGCTGTCGTAGATACAGCGGATGATTTCGGCATGAGTGGCCGGTTGGCCTTGTCCGGTTTCCTCGCAATAAGACGACACAGCCTGGGGCATATCTCCCGGGTTCAGGAAACGCGTGTTATCCGGGTCAACCATAAACCGGAACGGTACCGCCTGTTGCGCCATCTCTACGATTTCGGTCCAGGCATAGTCAACTTCTTTTGCCCAAATCCGGCGACACTCCTGGATCAGCCACATGCCCATAATGTTTTTCAGGAAACGGGTTGTGCCTTCAACACCGCCTTCGTTGGTGAAATTCAGGGCTGAGGTTTTTTCCGAGATGATTGGCCGCGGGGTTTCGATCCCGAAAATCGACCAGGTACCCGAACTGATGTAAGCGAAATTGTCATCATCGGCAGGAACCGAAGCAATGGCCGAAGCCGTATCATGCCCGGCAACGGCAATAACCGGAATTTGGGCTGAGCCCGTTTCTTCGGCGATGTCGCGGCTTAAGGGTCCAATAGGTTGTCCGGGTAAAATAATATCGCCGAGGATGGACCGGGGGATACCCGCTTTCTCGAGCAGGGAGCTTTGCCACTCGCAGCTCCCGGGTTTAATCATCTGGCTGGTGCTGGCAATCGAAAATTCGGTCCGGGCCTCGCCCGAGAACAGGTAATTCAATGCATCGGGCATAAAAAGGATGCGGTCGGTTATTTTTAGCAGCGGACTATCGTTTTTTACCATCGAAAACAGCTGGAACAAGCTGTTGAACTGCATAAACTGGATGCCGGTTTGCCGGTAAACTTCTTCTTTTGGAACCAACTGAAACAAATCGTCCATAGCCGTGTCGGTGCGCGAATCGCGGTAAGCAAAGGGTAGCGACAAAATCATGCCGGTTTTATCGAGGTGGACAAAATCCACCCCCCAGGTATCCACAGCGATAGATTCCGGCTGAATACCGTGTTCGGAGATACATTTTTTCAATCCTGTTTTCAGCTCGTTGAATAAACTGAAAATATTCCAGTAAAAATGACCGTTGATTCGTTCCATGCGGTTTGTGAACCGGTGAATTTCGGTCAGGTTTAGCTTATCGTTTTCGAGTGTTCCCAAAATGGCCCGGCCACTGGACGCGCCCAGATCGAATGCCATAAAATAGTGTTTCTTCATACAATTTTACCTTGTTCTGTTTCAAAATAAGCAGACCGCCGGTTTATTTTTATCCTGCTCTGTCCTGTTGCCCGGGGTGGTATTCTTATTTTTTCAGGTGTTTTTTTGCAAAATGAAGGTATTGTTGCCAGTCGAATGGCGTGATGTCGTGCGGGCCGGTGCGGATGTGGTAGCCCACAGTACCCCATACGGGTTCGTCGGGTCCGGGCATTTGTTGGGCCGGCAAACCCTCCAGCCCGTATAGTTCGTAAACTGCCGAGGCCAGTTTTGCCGACAGGAATTCGCCTTTCGGGTCGGCCCACAAGTCTTCGCTGGCGCTGGCTATGTAAAGCGGTCGGGGTGCAACCAGGGCCAGCAACATGTGCTGGTCAACCGGCAGTTCTTCTTCGTAATCGCTGTATTTTTTAAAGTTGCCGTTAAACCAGTGCGGGATTTTGGCATTGATGGCTGCCACGGTTTCGCCGAACTTCCGGCGCGACAAGGCTGCTCCCATGCAGCCGGAGTTATTGGAAATACACATGGCAAAGCGGGGGTCTGAAGCGGCTGCCCACAAGGCGGTTTTTCCCAGGCGGGAATGTCCGAGTACGATCACTTCATCCGAATTCACCCGGTCGTCGGTTTCCAGGTAGTCCATGATGCGCGAGAGCCCCCAGGCCCAGGCGGCAATCGAAGCCCATTCGTCGCTGCGGGGGCGCGTTTGCCCGTTGGCGTAAAAGAACGGATGGATACCGTCGGTAAACAGATCGCGGTCGGGGTCAACATCGCCGTAGTAGGCGGTGGCCAGCCCAAAACCGGCGTCGATAATCATTTCAACGGGCCAGCGCGATTCTTTGACTCCACGCGACTGTTCGGTAATCTGGTTGTGGATGATGCCCAGGGAGGGGTTATCACGCACCCAGGATTCGGTGAGGCGGATATTGGGGTCATTCAGGATGGTGTGGTTGCCCAGGAAGTTATAACCCAGGAATACCGGAACCTTTTCCTGACCGACAGGGCGATAGATCAGCAAGCCAATGCTTAATTCACGGTTGTTTTTTTTGAAGACCAGGTCGACTTGTTTGCGGACGGCTTTCCCGTTCAGGGCCATCGCCGAATCTTCAAATATCCTTACCTCTGTGATTTCGAGCTTGCCGGGAATTTTTCCGTACACCTCCTGCTCAAACAGCTGCAACAGTTCAGGTTTTCTTTTTTTCTCCCATTGGCTGACCCGTTTGATCTTTGCGCCGTTTTTGGTTTCAAGAATCGGAGGAAGTTTGTATTCCGGAACTTTTGCTTCGTCGTAATTGACATCGGGATTTTGCGCAACCACGAGGGTTGAGGCGAAAAGAAAAATAAGCGTGATCAGTTTGTTCATGGTTGGAAAAGATTGGTTTGACGTAGTTGGTTTTACGACATTTAGCTGTTTTCAGAAGATGAAATGTCAGTTCCTGTTTTTCATAAATCGGGTCATCAGGTTTTTAAAATCATTCAGGTTTTCTACCTGCCCCATCAGACGGGACATCAATGAAGGGGAGTTCAGGTTCAGCGTGTAAAAATCGGCCACGCCCAGCTGTATCGGATAAACCAGGATATAACTGTTTTCCTGAAAATATTTGTTCAGGTAAGCAGGTATCTGGGCCATCATTTCTTTATACGACGGGTGCATTTCCCGGCTCATGATGATCACCAGGTTATCATCTTCCCGCACGCTCCGGCTTAAAATCAGAAAGTCGTCCCAATTGGTGAAGAGGTTAAACTCGGCATCGATACTGTGTTGTTCCTGCATTTGTTTCATAAACGCGCTGGTGTTTTTGGAAGCATAAAAAACCAGTTTGGCCCCGGTATTGATGCCGATGTTCCAAACGCGCAGCAGCCAGAAGAAAAAACCGTAATCTTTCTCAGCGTTTTCAGGAACAATAATCATGTGTCGTTTAATGGTTGACAGGGGTTGATGAGGTTTGTAAATTAAGGTAGTCGTATTGCATTTGGTCAGGATTCCTTCGGTGAGGTTGCCCAAAAATGAATCGGAAATTCCTTTTTTCTCGTGAAGCCCGATAACCAGATCGGTGATTTTCTGCTCTTTCACTACGGCAGATATCCCGTTTACCACGTTCAGGTCGTAGCGGATCAGCGGTTCCATGAGGTTGTCGGATGCCGCGGCTGTTTTAACCGCCTGTTCGGTGATCTTCCGGGCTTCTTTTTCCGTTTTTTCATTTACCTGGCCGCTGGTAATGATGTTAAGGGCAACCAATTTCCCCTTTTTCTTTTTCGTTTTTACTGTCGTACTTAAGTGAACCAGTTCATCGACATTGGCGGCGTTGCTCAAGGGGATCAGGATCCGTTCTTCGGTGTCGTGCTGATCATCGTCTGTGCTGGTTTCGCTCGTGGCCAGGTTTTGCGCCCCTTTTTGGGTGACAACCGAGGCGATGGTACAGGTAACCAGGATCATCAGGATGGTCCCGTTCAACACGCTTTCGTTTAGCAGACGGATGGGTTCACCGGTTTCGGTTTCGCCAAGGATCACGTTATACCCGACCAAAATAGCCGCCAGGGTAGCCGCCGCCTGCGCCGAACTGAGCCCGAAAATTAACCGGCGCTCATCGGTGTTAAAATGGTATATTTTCTGGGTGATCCAGGCTGCTGCAAACTTGGCAACTATGGCCACCACGGTCATCGTTACGGCCACCAGGATGGTATCGAGGTCTTTAAAAAAAGTTTTGAAGTCGACCAGCATACCAACGCCAATCAAAAAGAAGGGGATAAACAGGGCATTCCCGATGAATTCAATCCGGTTCATCAGGGGAGATGTTTGCGGAATCAGCCGGTTGAGCGACAAACCTGCCAAAAAGGCCCCGATAATTGCTTCAATACCGGCAACCTCGGCCAGAAAAGCGCTCAGGAATACCATGCCCAAAACAAAAATATATTGCGAGACATTATCGTCGAAACGTTTGAAAAACCACCTGCCGATGATTGGGAATCCCAGCATCACGATTAAACCAAAAGCGATGATTGACAGGCTGAGCCTGATCCAGAAATGATTGTCGATAGTTCCGGTTGACATGCCTACAATCACGGCCAGTACCAAAAGGGCCAGGGTGTCGGTGATCATCGTTCCGCCCACAACAAAGCTCACTACCCGGTTTTTCACCACTCCCAGTTTGCTGACAATCGGGTAGGCAATAAGCGTGTGCGAAGCAAACATACTGGCTAACAGCACCGAGGTTAATGGCGAAAATTGAAGGATAAAGATTCCGACAACGATGCCTAATCCCATGGGGATCAGAAAGGTGAGCATGCCGAATACCAGGCTTTTCCCGCTGTTCTTCTTGAATTCGGCCAAATCAATTTCGATGCCTGCCAGGAACATGATATAAAGCAAGCCCACGGTGCCAAACAGCACTACGCTACTGTCTCTTTGCAGCAGGTTCAGTCCATTGGGGCCAATGATTGCCCCGGCCAGAATCAATACAATTAAATGAGGGATGCGGATTCTGTTTAGCAGAATAGGCGAAAAAAGAATGATAAAGAGTATCAGGGTAAAGATTAATACCGGATCTTCCAGTGGTAACTTTAGGTTAAATATGTTTGCTGGTATCATCTTTAGTTAATTTTGTTGAATTTATTATTTTCCGGAGCAGGCGCCTGTGCCGGAAAATAAACCCAGGCAAGGTACTAATTTCTTTTTTTACTTTAAATTTTGAAGCGGTCATAAATTCTGCCTGTCCGAAAACAGCCGGTCAAGAGCAATCGTATTTTAATTTTTCTAAATTTGCTGCACCAAAGATTGATTATATTGATAGTGACCCATTTATTAGCGAAAAAATTGGTTTCCGATCTTGCGATGCTCACGTTCATTACAACAATTTCTGGGTGTCAACTGCAGATAAATAAGGATGAAATTGATAATTGGATCAAATATTCGGGTTTTGCTTTTTCTGGTTTTGTTGTTAGCTGGAGGAGCAAGCGCCCAAACAAACCT
Organism: Gaoshiqia sp. US2; assembly: GCF_059705485.1. NCBI lineage: Bacteria > Pseudomonadati > Bacteroidota > Bacteroidia > Marinilabiliales > Prolixibacteraceae > Gaoshiqia > Gaoshiqia sp. US2. The sequence continues at coordinate 2,063,002 of NZ_AP048550.1, forward strand.
GTCTCCCGATCAAATTAAATTTGTACGGCAGGGAGTGCGAAGGTTCATCTTCGATGACAGTCAGAAAATACTCCTGGCTGGTTTATACCCGGCAGAAATCATCGGGATGTCTGCCATGTATCCTACTACATTTTATTCCGGGTTTCACCCCGATATTCAGGTGAAAAATAAGCAGTTGCTTGTGATGTCGGGAGAAGAATCGCAAACCTCCGTTTGGTTTGGCGGGTTCAATCCTTTTGCAACCTATACCATCGACCTGGCATCGTGCACGGGGGAGGGCGAAATTGGGTTCGAGTTTACCGATCCTGAAAAGACGGAGCAGTTTTTTGTAACCCTTCGATATAACAACAAGCATATTTTGGATGCAACCCAAAAGTATGTTTACAATTCCAGGGAAATTGTAAAAGGGACAATACTTACAAACAGTAATGGACTGAGCAATATCGAAGGGAAAATCATCCTGCAAATGCTCGGGAGCGGGTTTACGTTGTTCATTCAGAACGACGGCCTGCCTGTACCCGTTGCGCAATCCGATTTTGCACAATTTGTCGATTTGCGGAAAATGCAATACATGCAGTCGTTCCAGTCAAATTTGTACCTGGCAATTAGCAAAGGAACTCTGTGCATCAATAAAGTTGAATCGGCACTGAGCCCGGGGATGGGGTTGGCCGACATCAGGGGCATCACCTGTGAAAACGGCGAACCCTTGCTCGACCAGGGGCGATTATGGTACACCATGAGCATCAGGGGCCGTGCGCTGCCCCATCATATTCAGGGGGTTTTCAGTTTGAACCCCACCGTGTTCGACCTTCGGTTTGAAGGGGTAATTTTGTTCGACCGGGAAGATGGCTTACTCCGAAACGAAGTTGCTTCTCATATTTTTTATGACCGGAATGAAAAATGCTGGAGAGGGCTGACGACAGGTTTCAGCGCTTACGCCAATCCGGATGAGAAGAAGCAATTGCTGGCTGTTGAGAGCAAAACTGATCCCCGTTTTGGTTTTTCGGTGATGCGCGCTACACCATTTGGAATGGTTGGCGATTTTGAAGATCCCCATATTTTATACGATTCGGATGCGCAAAAATGGCGGATGCTGGCATGTGAAAACAAAAATGGCTACAAAGCGATTATGCTTGAATCGGATGACTGGAATAAAAACTATCAGCAAATAGCAGGTCCGGTAGAAAACAATTCGACCGGGACGTCTATTCAGCAAATTGGCGACAAGCAGTATTGTTTCTCCGGCAGCCAAGACCGGAAAATCTACATTTATTCGTATCCCGATCTAAAAGAATCAGGCACTTTATCAATGGATTTACCTCCCTGGGACGAAACATCGGGAACAAGGGTCTGGCCCAATGTGGTTCAATTGCCCGAAGGTCACTCTTTTCGGTTCGTGGCGCTGATGATGGACCGGTTCAATTACCCCGGACTAAAAGGCCCCAATTGGACCTATGGAGCATTGTACCTTTATCACGGGTTTGAATAATTGCATCGGGCACTTAAACCAATGATTTATTCGTAAAAGAAATCTATTGATCCGTTATTGCCGCAGGATTGAAAATGATCCGCTCAATTGGCTTCCGGCAAAATACCCCCCGTCATTCATCAATTTGTAATCGGTTTGTTGTATGCGATGCAGTAATTTTATACCCGTATTCAATCAAACCAATTGCAATGAAATTACACCAACTGCTTATCGCTCTTTTGTTACTGATCTGTCTGCCTTTCGGGGAACTGCTGCATGCATCGATCCCTGTAGATGCAGAAAATGAAAACAAAGCGCTTGCTTTCCCGGGCGCTGAGGGCGCCGGTAAGTTCGCTACCGGCGGACGTGGCGGGAAAGTCGCTGAAGTAAAAAACCTGAACGACTCCGGCGAAGGAAGCTTGCGGGAAGCGCTGAAGCAAAAAGGGCCCCTCACCATCGTGTTCCGTGTTTCCGGGACCATCGAACTGAAATCGGAACTTGAAATCAAAGAAGATCATCTGACCATTGCCGGACAAACAGCCCCGGGCGACGGTATTTGCATCAAAGGATTCCCGGTGGTGATTAAAGCCGGCAACGTGATCGTACGGTTTATGCGGTTTCGCCTGGGCGACATCAATAACGTGCAGGGCGATGCCCTGAGTTGCCGGAACCAACGTAACATCCTGATTGACCACTGTAGTTTCAGCTGGGCTACCGATGAGTGTGCTTCGTTGTACGAACTGCATCAATCCACCATCCAGTGGTGTATGATTTCGGAGAGCCTGAACAGTTCGGTACACGAGAAGGGAGAGCATGGTTACGGAGGCATTTGGGGAGGCGATACGGTGAGCTTTCATCATAACCTGTTTGCACACAATACCAGCCGTAATCCACGGTTTAACGGGGGCCGCTACAATGTGCCCTGGACCGATCTGGTCGATTTCCGCAATAACGTGATTTATAACTGGGGGAGTAACAGCGTTTATGCCGGTGAACGGGGAATGCACAACCTGGTGGCAAACTACTATAAACCGGGGCCTGCGACCTCGGAAAAAACAAAAAGCCGTATTTTCAATGTATTCAGATCTTCGGAGCGATTCCCTTTTGGTCAGTTTTATATTGCCGGAAATGTTGTTGAAGGAAATGTGCCGGTGACTGCCGATAACTGGAATGGCGGGGTCGACCTGGATGAGGGCGCCGTGCTGGAAGAAGTAAAAGCAGCCGCTCCCTTCTTTTTTGTACCGATTGCTGAACAAACGGCCGAAGAAGCTTACGCGTCTGTGCTCGGGGCGGTTGGCGCCAGCCTGGTACGCGATGCGGTAGATCAGCGGATTATCGCGGAGGTGAAAAACGGAACCGGCACTTACATGGGGCCGCGCAGCCAAAAACCCGGCATCATCGATTCGCAGGATGATGTAGGCGGGTGGCCCGAACTGAAGTCGCTGCCTGCTCCCAAAGATCAGGATCGTGACGGTATACCCGACGCCTGGGAGAAAAAGAACGGATTGAACCCGAAAGATGCTGCTGACGGCCGTCAGTTCGGTTTAAGCCGGGAATATACCAACCTCGAGGTTTATTTAAACGGATTGCTTGAAGGAGTAAACGGCTATAAATAACCGAAATTTGACTAAAAATCAACGAACGGATTAACCCAATGTTTTCAATGAAATCAGTCATATTCATCAGCTTATTGCTGACGCTTTTTACCAGACTTGCGGTTGCTCAGGTCGGGTACGAGATGGTGGTTGCCGCCGATGGTTCAGGAGATTATCAAACGATACAGGACGCGGTGAATGCCACCAAGGCCTATCCGGACAACCGGATCACTATTCTGATCAAAAACGGCGTTTATCAGGAGAAAGTCCGGGTCTATTCGTGGAACCCCCTGCTCACCTTAAAAGGTGAAAGTGTTGAACAGACGATCATCACCTTCGACGATCATTTTACAAAGATCGGACTTGGACGCAACAGTACCTTTCATACCTACACTTTAAAAGTAGAAGCGAATGATTTTGTGGCCGAAAACCTGACCATCGAAAATACAGCCGGCCCGGTTGGGCAAGCCGTGGCCCTGCACGTGGAGGGCGATCGCTGTCAGTTCCGCAATTGCCGTATTACCGGAAATCAGGACACCTTCTACGGCGCCGGCGAAAAAAGCCGCCAGTATTTTCGCAACTGTTTTATTGAAGGAACGACCGACTTCCTGTTTGGCGAAGCAACCGTGGTGTTCGATTCGTGTACCATCCACAGTAAAAGCAATTCGTATATCACCGCTGCCAGTACGCCGCAGGGCAGGCCCTTTGGCTTTGTATTTATGAATTGCACGCTTAGCGCAGATCCGGGAGTCGATCGGGTTTACCTGGGCCGTCCGTGGCGCGATTACGCCCGGGTGGTGTTTCTGAATTGCGAAATGGGTGCGCATATTTTACCCGGGGGATGGGCCAATTGGTCGGGAACAGGACGTGATCGGACCGCCTATTATGCCGAATACGGAAGTACAGGAGCAGGCGCCCTGGTGAACGAGCGGGTGGAGTGGTCGCATCAGCTCAGTAAAAAAGAGTTGAAATCATATCGTCTTGAACAAATTTTTAGAGCCGGAAATCAATACCCGGACAAGGATAACTGGCTTCCCTGATTCGGAATATTGGATTTAGCGAGAAAAGATTATAAAATACAGATTAAATGTTGATCACATGAGAAGGATTACGTTTTTATTTCTGATGCAGTGCCTGTTTGTTTTTTTTACAGCCTGTAACCCTGAGTTGAAGGAGAAGCAGCCGGACCTGGACTTGCCGTTTGATATGCCCGAGGTGGAGAAGCCGGTGTTTCGTGCCGATACGTTTAATATTGTTGATTACGGCGCGGTAGATAACGGAAGTGTGCTGAATACCGGCGCTTTTGCGGCAGCCATCGATGCCTGTGCGCAGGCCGGAGGGGGAGTGGTGCTGGTACCGGGCGGATTGTGGCTAACGGGACCGATCACCTTAAAAAGTCATGTAAACCTGCACTTGCAGTCCGGAGCCCTGATCCAATTTACCGGCGATGCAGAAGAATATCCCCTCGTCGAATCATTTTACGAAGGAGTGCGTGCGATACGTTGTCAATCTCCGTTAACAGGAAGAAATCTGGAAAATGTAGCAGTTACCGGGCAGGGTATTATCGACGGGAACGGCCAGTACTGGCGTCAGGTAAAACGCGAAAAGCTAACCGACAGCCAGTGGAAAAAGCTGGTGGCTTCAGGTGGAATTGTGCATAACGATAACCGTTGGTATCCTTCCGAAGGTTCGTATATAGGTAATGAACGGCGGGAATTGCTCCCGCAAGAACAAACCATGGATAACATGGCCCCGTTCAGGCATTACCTGCGTCCGGTTATGGTCAGCCTGGTAAATTGCCGGAAGGTGCTGCTCGAAGGGGTGACCTTCCAAAACTCGCCGGCCTGGAATGTGAACCCGCTGATGTGCGAACATATTACTTTGCGAAACCTGACGATCCGTAACCCCTGGTATTCGCAAAACGGCGACGGGCTTGATTTGGAATCCTGCCGGATCGGGATCGTGGAAAATTGCAGTTTTGACGTGGGCGACGATGCGATTTGTATCAAATCGGGCAAAGATCAACAAGGCCGCGAACGCGGAATGCCGACCGAGTTGTTTATTATTCGCGATTGTGTGGTGTATCATGGGCATGGCGGTTTTGTTGTTGGCAGCGAAATGTCGGGGGGCGTGCGCAAAATGTTTGTGACCAACTGCACCTTTATTGGTACCGACTGCGGCCTTCGGTTTAAAAGTACGCGCGGTAGGGGCGGAGTTGTGGAAGACATTTACATGGAAAATATCCGGATGTCGGATATTCCGACAGAGGCGATCCGCTTTAATCTGTTCTACGCTTCCAAATCGCCCTCCGAAGATCCCCTGACGGGTGAATTGTTAGTCGAACCTGCCCCGGTGACCGAAGAAACGCCGGCATTCCGAAATATCTATTTCAAAAATATTGTTTGCGACGGCGCCCAGGTTGCCCTGTTTATCCGCGGACTTCCGGAAATGCCGGTGACCGGGATCCACCTGGAAAATGTACACATTAAATCAAAAGAAGGAATTTACAGCCAGTTTGCCGATCATATTCAGGCGAATCGTATTCACCTCGATATTGAAAGCAAACACGCGGTTTCGGTATATAAAACGACAAACATGACATTTACCGGTTTTAATGTAAAGGGAAATACCGGGGAGTTGGTTTTGGTGAGTGATGAAGATTCCCGAAACCTGCATTTTCAGGAGGAAGAAAAATCACCTAATTGAATCTGATTTCCGGATCTTTCCCGGTGAAACGGGCAAACAGGTTGGCTGAGTGTTCAATCAGTTCCCGTTCACCGGAACGAAGTGGGCGGAAAAGTTCGGTCTCAATAATCGTTTTATTTTTCTTTGTCGTTCTTTTCCACAAGCCGGTAACCTGTCCGTTGATGAGAATCACGGGTTTGAAAAGTCCGTTCGATGAAATAACTTTTTTCAGTTCGGCTGAAGGGAGGATAGCGCTCCGGTCTTTGTAGCTGATGATAAATTCGTCATAAGCAGGCAGTAAGCAGGCTACGTTTTTATGATTTTCAAAATAAGTTGCCGATTGATGAAGCCAGTACGGCTGTGAATGAATGGTTTCGGGGATGAGTTGCTTGTTTAGCATTTCGATTCCGCCTCTGGCATCTTTAACCGGTAAGCCCGACCACCAGACAAAATCTTCGAGCGTTGCCGGTCCGTGGCTTAAGAAGTATTTTTCGGTAAGCGCCGCAATGGCTTCGTTCCGGTCAAAGGGCTTCGTTTTCGGCGCCCTGTTTCTGAGCAGGGAATAGGTGGTTTTGTTTTCGTTGTTGGCGCCGTTGCAAATTAATCCGTCTAATTCGGCCGAAAGAAGAATATGGGCTGCCCGGTTGTTGTCCGATGTTTTGATTTGATGTCGGGTCAGTTCGGCAATGAGTTCTTCACGCGACAACGATTGATGTTCAGTCAGGGCATTTTCGATAATTCTGCAGCATTTGGCGATGCTTGCATCAGTGAGCTCCAGTTCTTTATGCCGGGACCTCATTTTCGCTCTAATTTGCGGGGCCGTAAGCTCAAGAATCCAATGGATGTCGTCGGCCGAAACCAGGTGCCAGGTAGGCCGGAGCAGGTGGGTGCGGATCAGTTCTCCACGATCGATGCTGTCTTCTACCGAACGTATGGTGGCATCGGGCAACCGAATGCCAACGGCCCACTTCACCATCGCGTAATCCTGCGCCTGCATGGCGCCCATAAAACCAACCAGTTCTTTAGCTGTTTTAAACCGGGCACTGGCAATTTGTTGATTCTGTAAACGGATTTTTGTGATCTCTGCCGAAGTATTCATCTTGGTCTGCATAAATGGTTTCTAACGATTTGTTACGTGGGTTTCGGTCAGAGATTTTTTTTCGGTGTTTAACCGGTTAACGGTTATCAACACCGTTGTACTTTTATTGTTCGCTCCATTTCTCTTTAATCAGGCCCAGGTATTGTTTTGCAAAAACCAGCCCGGTGCCGGTAATGGCCCCCAGGAACGTCCAGATAAACAGGATCATTGAGCGTTTGGGCGCTGATTTTTCCGTAGGAACACGTACCGGATCAATCACGGTTAAAATGGGCGTATCTTCTTTTACCTGAATTTGTGCCTGTTCGAGTTGTTTGGCCAGTTCTGAATAAACCGAATAAGCAATGTTGTACTGACTGAGCAGTTGTTCTTCCTCGGTTTGAGCGATGGCAGTTGATACATTTTTATTGCGGTCGCGGAAAAGCGCCAATTGTCGTTGGATGGTTTCAAATTCAGCCTTTTTCTCATCATACCGGTCCTGGATAAAACGCAGCTGGTCTTCGGCTTTTTCAATCTTATATTTTGTAATGTATTGCTGCAACATGGTCTGTGCCTTATCGGCAACCTGGGCGGCCAGGGCCGCATCGTGAAAGGTGACGCTCAGTGACAAATAACCTTCTTTATCGTTCAGGGCCAGGCTGATTTTTTCCTCCACCTTTTTTCTAACTTCGTTCTGTTCTTTGCTTAGCGATAATAAATTGCTTCCGGGAGCCAATCCTGTTGCCGACTGCTGGTCGGGTTTAAGCGCTTTGACGATCAGTCCGGGCAGACCTAATGTGTATTTTTTAAGATTCCCCAAAACACCGCCTTTTTCGTATTCCGAATAATATTCAAACAGGCTCACGGGCTCGTTTACATCCGGGCAGTCGAAGGGGGTATTCATCAGTTCGAGCTGGAAAGGAAGCGAGTTTAGTATTCGCGGGTATATCACCGGCGACAGCGCCTCCGATGTCCCCATGTTGTTCAGGTTAAACCCGGCCATGGCTGCCAGCGAAGAAAGCCCGCCCAGTTTGGACGACTGATTATTGGCGGTTTGAGGGACAAACGTTGTGGTCACGGTAAACTTGTTGGGCGAAAGGATCGCGATCAATAATCCAAGAACAGCGCCGATGAGGGTATATTTGACAATGGTCCGTCGTCCGTTCCACAGGCTTTTGGTCAGGGCAATCAGGTCAATCTCGTCATCGGTTACTGACTTGGATGATTGCGGTATTGTATTAGGTTTTTCCATGATTATTCAGTTAAAAATCCGTTATACTGTCTGAATTGGTTTGCCGGTTTACCGGAGAACAGCAGACATGGCTACCGCCAGAGACGAAAGGGCGCTTGTTATGGCCAGCCATTTGGCGGTATTGTCGGTTGCTTTTCGTTCCGGTTTCGCCGGAATAACAATCTGACTGCCGGGTTCTACCTGAGGGTATCTTTTCACGATGAAACTTCGGGTAACGTCTGTCGTTCCGTTGCTGTAGACCACGTAAATTTTATTTTTTTTGGCTTCAGAACTAAATCCGCCGCTGCGGTTAATATAATATTTTAAGCTTCTGCCTCTTTCCCAGGCAAGTCCCATCGGGTTCATAATTTCGCCATTCACCCAAATTTCTTCCGATTTCATCGGAATGTAAACCTGGTCGCCTTCTTTCAAAAAGTAATCATAAGAAGTACCCGGATTCCTTAAAATATGGGATAATTTTAATTCGAGATTCTCATAATTGGCCGACATGTCAATTTGTATGGTAGAATCTCTGGATTCTTTAATCCGTTGTATAACATCGAGTTGGCTTCTATATTGTTCATCGATTCGGCGTCGCAGTTTCGCTCCGCCGGTGAACGCGTAAGGCGTTAATCCGCCGGCCCGGCTGATTAAATCGGAGATGCGTTCATTTTTATCGCTGATGCTGTATTCGCCGGGAAACTGAACTTCGCCGGTAACCTGGACTGTTTTCTGAGCTTGGTAAGAGGGCGCCTTCCGAATGTAAACCTGGTCGAACGCTTGCAGGAGGAAGCCGGCATCTTCGTCAGACAGTTTCAGGTCCCGGTCAATCTTAAACTGGTACAAGGAAGCCATTTTACTATTAATGGTGCTGGCTTCTTCCTTGGTATTCCGGCGGGCTACTTCGATATAGGATTCACTGGCCGCTTCTTTCATTCCTCCCGAAAGAAAAACCAGGTCTTTCAGCGACATGTTTCGGAAAAATCCATATTCGCCGGGAAACATCACTTCGCCGAGGATGCGGATGGTTTGCTTTTCGCCCATGCTGAAAATATCCCGGATGATCACCTGGTCTTCGCGTTTCAGTAAGGGATCGTCGATTCCGCTAAACAGATCGCCCAGGTTGAAAGGGATGGTGGTTGGAAATAACTGTTCATCCAGACGGATAATCAGACCCCGCGGGGCATAAAAGTCTTCGCGCAGGCCACCGGCCTTCCCGATCAGTTGCGATAATTTCATATTTTCTTCGAGGGCGTAGGTTCCGGGGCGGAAAACAGCTCCTTCGATGCTGACCCGGTTTTCAAAGCGGTCGATTACTTTTTCGGACCTGACCTGGTCGCCGTTTTTCAGGGGAAAACTGTCAAAATGGTCTTTTTCGAGGTCGACCAATTGGTATTGGTTGTCGGTGTAGCGGGTGATTAATAACCTTGATGAAGCGGCTTCTTCGCTGAACCCTCCTGAAAAGCGGATTAAATCCTGCATATTTTCATCGTCTTTCAGTTCAAAAATAGCCAGGCGTTTAAAAGAGCCAAATGTTTCTACCCGTTTGTTGTATACCGGTATATAAATGATATCCTGATCACGCAGCGAAATATTATTCTTTGTATTGAAGTTAAGCAGGTAATCGTAAACATCGATTTCGGCAAAAAGCTTGTTGTCGCGGATCACGCGGATGTTTCGGAATGAGCCGTTTTCGTTCGGGCCTCCGGAAAGGTACAGGGCATTAAAGGCCGATGCGGTAGAGGGCAGGGTATAGGTTCCCGGGGCAATGGCTTCGCCGATCACATTTACTTTAATCGAACGCATGTTGCTGACGCTGACATCGGCAAAGGTGTTTGGATAGGCGCCACCCATGCCGTTATAGATCGCAGTCAACCTTCTTAGCAACAGGTCTTTAGCCGTGGAGTAGTTTAGGTTGGCCACATTGACAGGTCCCAGGTCAGGGATGTTTACAGCGCCGTTCGATCCTACCTGTAACAGGTAAGTCTGTTGGCTGGCTCCCCAAACCTGGATAACCACTTCGTCGCCGATCCCCAACACATAATCGGCAGGAACCGCGATGTTTACCGATGGTTCGAAGGTTAGATTTTCCTGGTTAAACAGTTGGTACCCAAAAATCTTTTGATTCTTCAGAGATACCTCCTTCAGATTCTTTTTAAGTTGATCGGTCGAATCAGCCTTACTGGTGGTGTCGGGCAACTCTGCTGTTTTCGGTGATATTTTTTGCATTTTGCCGGCAGAACCCTCGTCAGCGCTAAGTTTCATTTTTTGCATCCGTTGGTACAACTGATTAATTTGCTGTTGTGTTGCACCTCTTGCTTTTGCCAGTTCAACAGCCTGATCCATGGTCAGCCCGCGTGAATTGATTTCGTTCATGATTTGTTGGATCTGCTGATCGGATAGTTTTTCAACCCTGACCGAACTTACTTCGGTTTGCGCAAAAGTGAACGTTGAAAATCCACACAGCCAGACCAGCATGATTACACCGATAATTTTTTTTGACATGATGTTGTATTGTTTGAACATGGTTCTATCAGTTAACTGCATTTTTTTATTTTTTGTTGCAGGGCAAAGATACTTTATCACTATTATCCGACTAACATGCAGATTTGAGATTTTTGATCTTTAATTGCATGATAATCAATTGTTATTATTTCTATTTCAAAAGTCACCCCCTGCTAAAAAGCAAGACTGGTTTGCATATTTGATATTGGTGACCCTCTTTGTTTCAAGTATTCTCGGTTAGTACTTCGAAGCAATTCAAATACATCAAGCAAACTAATCAGATGTATGCGAACTAACGAAGCCACAACTGAAAATGCTTTTTTTGTTTGGGCCATCTTTTGAATCACTGTCATTAGCAATTGTGCAATTAAGGTGCACCAAACCTGTGTGCGAATGGCATTCTCGTTTTCCCCGTAAAAGTAATGAAGCTGAAAGTTCTGTTTCATTTTTTTGAACAGCAGCTCGATGCCCCACCGTTTTTTGTATAAGAACGCTATTTCTTCGGCCGTACTATCCATGCTATTGGTGATAAACTCATAATACCGGTTCTTTTCATCCTGATAGCATACTTTTTTCAGGCGAAGGGTTTTCTTCTGCTTTGTTTGTTTTTTGCCATTTTCATCTTCAGGAGAGTACTCAATTTCTATGATTTCCTCCCGAAGTACCATTGCTTTTCCTTTCTGTTTTTGATGTTCCTGCAACACTTCAATGACCGTATAAAGGGCATTTTTCTTGATCCGGGTAACAAAAAAGACCGATTTACTTGTCCACAAGGCAAACTGATGGTAATAGTTATAGGCCCGGTCGAAAACAACCATACTGTACGAGATCAGTTCCAGTTCCTTCAAAAAGTTTTTGTCGTGTACTTTGGCTTCGGTTATTTTAATAAACCGTCCAACCGATTGTACTGCATCAATGAGCATATGAACCTTTAGCCCGCCTTTCTTTTTGCCATCGTTCTTGGGATTGCGTCCAACTCCTTTCAGAATATCACTGAATAACCGGATCGTGGTCGAATCGATCAGTAAGACTTCTTTAAAGGTGAGGCCAAAGGTTCGGCTGTCCGACAAAAAACTTTGATAATGGTGTACCAATTTAAAATAAACATCTTCAAAGAACTTGTTGTCCCGGTTGCGCATCCCATCGCAAGCGGTACTTTTGGCTGGCGCTTCTTCAAGCCCCAAATGGTTCAGCTTTCCGCCCAAAGCCCGCAGCCCTTCACATATCTCGGTCATCGAGTCGCACCGGCTAAAGATGCCAAAGAGAACCGTGATCAAATGTGTCTTTGCCTTAAAAGCTTTATAGTAATAATCAGCATTGTGCTTCTTTACTATACTGGTCAAACTGATGCCCTCTATTAAACTAATCACTTGTTTGAAAATCGGCTGTCCGACAAAATTTATTTCTGTATTTTTGCTCATGTTGAAGTTTTTTCGCAAAACAAACTTACAACATGGGGCCAAACCTTCGGGGAGTAACCCCTATTTATTTTTTTCCCCGTTCAGTAGTGATACTTTATCTCATTTTTGCTGTAAGCACCCATGATGTCCTTCAGCCTGAGAAGATAAACCCGGTTTCGATTGCTTGCAACCTGATTGGGATCGACAAATTTAAAGAATTATTTGTTAAATATGAGAAGAAAAATTCAGCTTAAATCATATTTTTCAACCCCTTTAACGCTTTTTAAACAGAGTCATGCGGGGCTGAGTATTCCGGAGCTCCGGCAAAATCAACGGTAAAAACCGGCTTCATAGACGGTCTGGTTGTTTTTCGAATCGCTGACCACCAGTTTGAGCTGATGTTTTTTGTTGAACTCCATCCGGCCAGGATCAAACCGGTACTCCAGCAGGTTATTTTTTGCATCGTATTCAAATAAAACCCACTGCCCGTCAATTTCTCCGCGATAATCTGAAATCCCGGAAAAGTCGTCGCTGATGATGAAACTGATTTTGGTTTTGTCGGTGATTATGCTCCGGTTCTGGATGTTAAGCGGTCTGATCACCGGCGGAATGGTATCAATAGCGATGGCAAAGCTGCCCAGTTGACGTATGCTTGCTTCAACCCATCCGTGGCTGAACTGACCGCCAAGCGCCCATTTTTGTCCGGTTTTTTCATCAACAGCCGCGATCAGCGCTTTGCCTTCGAGCTGTTTAGGCAAATCAATCGCTTTGATACGCAGTTCGAAATACTGGTGCACCGGAATTTCTCCGTTGTGTAGTTTGTAGATGGGCGAGTAATACAGCTTATGGGATTGCCTGAGCTGGTAATCCAGCATAAAATCGTTATAAAATGTGCCTGCTTTAAAATTCGCTTCCAGGCCTTCCTGTTCAATATGAAGAGGTTTGTCGTAATGTGCCGGAATACCCGGCCGTTGGATTTTACTCACGTTCGATTGTTTGGATTGGATTTTAAATGAAAACCTGCTTTCGTTGCCGTTTACATCTTTTACCCGGTAATCGACCGTATGGATTTTTCCATCGTCAAGACGGCTGATTCCGCGGTTGACCAATACCGGGTAATTCGTCAGCTTGTTTCCCGGTTCAACCCAGTTTTTGTGCAGTCTCCGGTTATTTCGCTGAAAGTGCCCGTAATCGATGTGGCTGTTCAGGTACCGCGTTTCATCAAAGCTCAGTTTATCCATTTTAAACAGGTACACGGTTTTGTTGTCGATGGCTAATTCGATCGAATACACGCCGCATTTGCTCCAGCTTCCGTTCAGGTAATCGAGCGTTTGGAGGCCGAAACCAATTTCTCCGTAAACCGGGATGACCGGATTATTTTTTAAATGATAGGCGCCGTTGTAAAAAACAGTTTCCACCCGAAAGGGATCAGTTTTGCTGTAAACGTGGGCATCGTCGGAGAGCGGGTAAAGTATGACCGATAGGATTTTTGGCGCGGTATCGTCGTGAAGCCGGAAATGTTTAAGCAAAGGATTGACCGGTTGTTGTGTTTTGGTGTCCCTGATTTCAAAATGCAGGTGCGGCCCGCCCGAACTCCCGCTGTTGCCGCTGTACGCGATCAACTCGGTCTTGTTTACAGCAAATTTTCCTTTGGGAACCGCGATGTCAACCGGAAACGATTCTTTTTCATATTGAACGGATTTGGTATAAGCAGCCAACTCGTCATTTAGTTTGTCAAGATGTCCGTAAACGGTTGTTGTACCGTTGGGATGATCAATATACAAGGCCAACCCGAAGCCGGAAGGAGATACAAGTATCCTCGATACCTCTCCTTGGGCAGCCGCATATACCGGCAAACCGGTCCTTCCTTCAGTCCGGATATCGATTCCCGAATGGAAATGATTCGATCGTAATTCGCCGAAATTACCGGATAAAGACAGCGGAATTTTCACCGGATCTGCATAATAAGCGGTTTCAGGCGCTTGCGGATATGCAATTTTGCATAGCATAACCGCGAGGATCAAAGTCCAATGTTTCATGGCAAGGGTATATTTTTCTGTTGTGTAATACAACCTGCGGCTTATAAGATTTGTTTAAGCGGGAGTACTATTCAACAAATAAAGTTATCTTCGTGTTAACAATTGGGCAAAAATATTAATTTTGTCGAAGAAAGCATGCGGTGATGACTGAGCAGGATCAAATTTTACTGGAAGATATCAAGGCAAAACTCAGGCTGTTAATCAAGAGGCACGACAGTGCGAAGGCTGAAAAGAAACAGCTTCAGATGCAAATTGCTGATTTACAAAAGGAAATTGCCGGATTGAAAACGGAAAATGAATACTTGGTCAAAAAGTATGAAGATTTAAAAGTTGCGAAAATTTTATCGGTATTAGACGGCGAAAAGAAACAGGTAAAACAACGCATCAACAAAATAGTGCGGGAAATTGATAAATGTATTGCTCAATTAAATGTGTAGCTGATACATCGGATAAATGACAGACGAGCTTTCAATAAATATTAACATTAACATTAACGGAAGGGTTTACCCGTTAAAAATTGAACGGAGAAACGAGGAGAGGTATCGGAAAGCTGCTAAAATGATTAATGATATCGTTCTTGCATACAAACAAAAGTACGTTAACCAGGATGCACAGGATTTTTTGGCGATGACTGCTTTTCAGTTTGTATTGAAAAATCTGGAAATGGAAGAAAAAGTAGACGAAACCCCGCTTATTGAGGAGTTGAAACTACTTGACGAACAATTGAACGATTATTTGTCATTAAACGAATAAAAATACAATATATCGGGCCCGCTTTTGATTCAGTGTTTGTTTGAGGTATTGACACTGAATTGAAATGCTGGCTTTTTTATTAATTATAAGTAACAATTAACCAAGATGGAAATAATATTATACGTGATTTCTGGTTTTCTCGGTGGTGGGGTAGCTTCCTATTTTTTATGGGAAAAAGCCATTCGGGGGAAGAAAAGAAAGATTCTTCGCGAAGCTGAAGCGGAAGGAGAAGTGATTAAAAAAGATAAGATGCTTCAGGCCAAAGAAAAGTTCCTTCAACTTAAGGCCGAACATGAAAAGTATATCAACGAAAAGAACAATAAAATCGGGCTCCTCGAAAATAAACTGAAACAAAGGGAAACCGGTTATTTGCAACGGAAAGAAGAGTTTCAGCGTAAGGTGAAGGATTTTGAAACGGAAAAGAAAGAGGTGGATATCATCCGGGAGAACCTGATGCTTCAGATGAACATGATTCAGCAAAAAGAAGATGAGCTGGAGCGTTTGCACCGGCAACAGGTGGAGCAACTGGAAGCCATTTCCGGTCTGTCGGCCGAAGAAGCCCGGGCCCAGTTGGTCGAGTCGCTGAAAAGTGAAGCCAAAACCGAAGCCATGTCTTACATCAACGAGATCATGGAAGAAGCCAAGCTGACGGCAAATAAAGAAGCGAAAAAGGTGGTGGTTAAAACCATTCAGCGGGTAGCTACCGAAACGGCTATTGAAAATGCCGTAACCATTTTCCACATCGAAAGTGATGAGATTAAAGGCCGGATTATTGGTCGCGAAGGCCGTAATATCCGCGCTCTGGAAGCTGCAACAGGCGTTGAAATTATTGTTGATGATACGCCCGAAGCAATCGTATTGTCAGGCTTCGACCCGGTTCGCCGCGAAATTGCCCGTTTAGCCCTGCACCAGTTGGTGACCGATGGCCGGATTCACCCGGCCCGTATTGAGGAAGTGGTTTCAAAAGTGAAAAAACAGGTTGAAGACGAAATCATTGAAACCGGTAAACGGACAACCATCGACCTGGGTGTTCATGGCCTGCATCCCGAGCTGATCCGCCTGATCGGTAAAATGAAATACCGTTCGTCGTACGGACAAAACCTGCTGCAGCACTCGCGCGAAGTGGCGAACCTGTGTGCCATCATGGCATCGGAACTGGGGCTGAACCCAAAATGGGCAAAACGCGCCGGATTGTTGCACGATATCGGGAAAGTGCCCGATGACGAGCCGGAATTGCCGCACGCTGTACTGGGGATGAAACTGGCCGAAAAGTACAAAGAGAAACCGGAAATTTGCAATGCCATCGGGGCTCACCACGACGAAGTGGAAATGCAAAGCTTGCTGGCCCCTATTGTTCAGGTTTGTGATGCTATTTCAGGCGCCCGTCCGGGAGCCCGCCGCGAGGTGGTCGAATCGTACATCAAACGTCTGAAAGCCCTTGAAGACCTGGCGCTTTCTTATCCGGGCGTGTTGAAAACCTATGCGATCCAGGCTGGTCGCGAATTACGCGTGATTGTGGGCAGCGACAAGATTTCGGATAAAGAAACCGAACAATTGTCGTACGATATTGCCAAACATATTCAGGACGAAATGACTTATCCCGGACAGGTTAAGATTACCGTTATCCGCGAGTTGCGTGCTGTAAACTATGCAAAATAGAAATATGACTACCGTAGCATAATATAGAAGAGGCTGAACTCATTTGAGTCAGCCTCTTTTTTTCACTAAACTAACCCAACCAACAACCTGCTTATGAAAAGAAATTTACTCTTTTCTTTTTTCTGTTTTTTTCTTTCCCTTTCAATTAACGCCCAAACTTACGGCGGGTTCGTAGCTTCAAATTTGCCGCTGGTCTCCATTTATACCGATGGATGCGATATCCCCGATGACCCTAAAATTGAAGCCCGGATGGGGATTGTCTGGAACGGTGCCGGGCAAATGAATGCACCCTCCGACGATTTTAACCATTATAACGGAAAAATTGCCATTGAAATCCGTGGCTCGTCTTCACAAATGTTCCCGGAAAAGTCATATGGTTTTGAACTGAAAGATGAAGCCGACGAAGATCTGAACCAGGCCTTGCTGAATATGCCCGAAGAAAACGATTGGATCCTCTATGCCCCATACTCTGATAAGACCCTGATCAGAAATGTGCTGACATTCACGCTCGATGCTTCGTTGGGGCATTATTCGCCGCGCTGTCGCTATGTCGAATTGTTTCTGAATGATGAGTATCAGGGGGTATATGTGCTGATGGAGAAAATTAAACGGGATAAAAACCGGGTAGATATTGCCAGGCTGTTGCCCGAGGAAATATCGGCCGAAGAGATCAGCGGGGGCTACATCATCAAAATTGATAAAAGCACAGGCGGCGGAGGAGAGGGATGGTATTCGAAGTATATCAGTAAAAGCAATAAATACACCTATTTCCAATACGAGTACCCCAAATCGGAGACCATGGCCTATCAACAAAAGCTGTACATCCGAAACTATGTCGATAAAACAGAAAAAGCCTTATTCGATAATAACCTGGATGGAGAAAACGGCTTCCGGAGTCTGGCCGACGAATCCAGCTTTATTGATTATATGCTGATGAATGAGCTGTCGAAAAATATTGACGGATACCGTTTAAGTACGTTTTTGTATAAAGATAAGGGTGAAAAGCTGAAACTGGGGCCTATCTGGGATTTTAACCTGGCCTACGGGAATGCCAACTATTACAGGGGTGAATATGCCTCAGGCTTTCAGTTTCAGGCCGACCTGGGTGATGATTACTGGCAGAATCCGTTCTGGTGGAAAATTTTGTTTGCCGACAACACCTTTCGCCGTAAGTTGAAAGAACGTTGGCAAAGCTTACGCCGCCACGAGCTTTCGGATCAACGGATTACTTTTGTGGCTGATAGCCTGACTGCTTTGCTTCATCAGGCCCAAACCCGTAATTTTTTGCGTTGGCCCGTTTTGGGCGAGTGGGTCTGGCCCAATGCCTATGTGGGGCCTACTTATCAGTCGGAGGTGAATTGGATGAAAAACTGGATCGGAGACAGGCTGGCCTGGCTCGACAGAGCGATTGACGATTTGTACGTGGCGCCCGTGGAAGAAGAGTTGGCCGAAATATCCGTTTACCCCAACCCGTTTTGGGAGAAATTGCATGTTCAGCTTAACGACGAATTTACAGGAAATCTGATCTTACAGCTTTTTAACTTGCATGGCTCTCTTCAAATAACGCGGGAACTGGACAGCCAAATCAATCCTGTGCTGATTGAAGGGCTGCATATTTTGCCTGCCGGCGTTTACCTGATCCGGCTGACTTCAAACGACCGCGTTTACTATTCGGGCAAGCTGGTGAAGTATTGATTTTGATAAATGAATGTAAATATTCAGGGACGGGTGGATTTCAGGCTTCGGTACTCAGGAGTATTTTTCTATCTTTGCGCCATCAAAAAACAGATTCATGCAAGAGAAAATCCTAATCCTTGATTTCGGTTCCCAATATACGCAGTTAATCGGACGGCGGGTGCGCGAACTGAATATCTATTGCGAAATTCACCCGTTTAATCATTTCCCTTCCATTGACCAAAGCGTTAAAGGAGTGATATTAAGCGGAAGCCCCTTTTCTGTTCGCGACGAGAATGCCCCCCGACCCGACCTTTCGGCCATTAAAGGGAAATTGCCTTTGCTGGGCGTTTGTTACGGAGCACAATACCTGGCCCATTTTTTTGGCGGCGAGGTGTTGCCATCCAACTCGCGCGAGTATGGCAGGGCTAATTTGGGATACATCGATCAGGAAAACGAATTATTCAGGCATATGACCCTGGATACGCAGGTTTGGATGTCGCATGGCGATACCATTGAATGTCTTCCTGAAAATTATAAAGTGATTGCCTCGACGGCTGATGTGAAAAATGCAGCCTATAAAATATATGGCGAAACGACTTATGCCATTCAGTTTCATCCCGAGGTTTACCATACCACCGAGGGCACACAGTTGCTGAAAAACTTTGCCGTGGATATTTGTGGTTGTAAACAGGACTGGACGCCGGATTCGTTTATCGAAACAACCGTCTCCCAATTGAAAACAAAGTTGGGAAATGACAAGGTTGTACTGGGCTTATCGGGTGGGGTCGACTCGTCTGTCGCAGGGGTTTTGCTGAATAAAGCCATCGGTAAAAACCTGACCTGTATTTTTGTTGATAACGGCCTGCTTCGGAAAAATGAATTCGAAAGCGTGCTGGACTCATACAAGGATATGGGCTTGAATGTGATTGGAGTAAATGCCAGGGAGAAATTCTGGAACGACCTGAAAGGCATTACCGAGCCGGAGCAAAAACGCAAAATTATTGGCCGCGATTTCATTGAAGTGTTCGATGAAGAGGCTCACAAAATAAAGGATGTCAAATGGTTGGCGCAAGGAACGATTTATCCCGACGTGATTGAATCGGTCTCGGTGAACGGGCCATCGGCAACCATCAAGTCGCACCATAACGTGGGCGGCCTTCCCGAAAAAATGAACCTGAAAGTTGTGGAGCCGCTGAACCTGTTGTTTAAAGATGAGGTGCGCCGGGTTGGCAAAGCGTTGGGCATCAAAGATGAACTACTTGGCCGTCATCCCTTCCCCGGCCCCGGATTGGGTATTCGAATCCTGAGTGATATTACACCCGAAAAAGTTCGGATACTGCAGGAAGCCGACGCGATCTTCATTAACGGTTTGAAAGAATGGAAACTTTACGACCAGGTGTGGCAGGCCGGTGTGATGTTGCTGCCCGTTCAGTCGGTTGGCGTCATGGGCGATGAACGTACTTACGAAAACGTGGTCGCTCTCCGGGCGGTGATGTCAACCGACGGGATGACAGCCGACTGGGTCCATCTGCCATACGAGTTTCTGGCTAAGATGTCAAACGAAATTATCAACAAAGTGCGCGGAATCAACCGTGTCGTATACGACATCAGCTCAAAACCACCCGCAACCATCGAGTGGGAATAAAGGTACAAAGGGAGGTCGTTGACTTCCCTTTTTTAGTGGATTTCAGCAAGCAAATTCTTGTTAACATTTATTATCGGTCGGGTTTTTGTATCTGCCTGATATTGTTTTATCTTTATCGGTTCATGAAATTTAAAATGTGAGAGGATGAGCAGTCGAATAAAATTAACCGGAATCAGTTTAATTTTCATTTTTGGTTTGTTTGTATTCAGTCCGGTGGTGCAAGCACAGGATATGCAGGCCAATATGATGAAATTCGGACGTTTATTACGCCTGATTGAAAGCTATTATGTGGATACGACCGATATCAATAAGTTGACCGAAGTGGCCATTAACGAGGTTCTTGAAAAACTGGACCCTCATTCCGTTTATATATCGAAAGAGGAAGTGGAGAAGATGAACGAACCGCTGAAAGGAAGCTTCGAAGGAATTGGGATCTCATTCAACATCATGAAAGACACCTTATTAGTCGTATCGATCATCCCTGGAGGACCTTCTGAAAAAGTAGGCCTTTTCCCCGGCGACCGGATTTTGGTGGTCGACGGGAAACCAATTGCCGGCGTTGGTCTGAAAAACAGCGACGTGATGGATATGCTTCGCGGGGATAAGGGAACCAAGGTTAGCCTGAAAGTACAGCGGAAATCAAGCGCCGACCTGCTTGATTTTACCATAATTCGCGATAAAATACCGATCAACAGCCTCGACGCGTCATACATGATCAATGATGCAACAGGCTACATCAAGTTAAACCGGTTTTCGGCCACCACCTCCGATGAATTTTTAGCGGCGATTAAAGATTTAAAAAAGACTCCCGGCTTTAAAAACCTGCTACTTGATCTGCGGGGAAACGGCGGCGGCTATCTGACCGCGGCAATTGAGCTGGCCGATCATTTTTTGATGGCTTCGCGTTTGGTGGTTTATACCGAAGGAGTCCATGATAAGCGTAAAGAATACCGGTCAACGGCTCTGGGCGAATTTGAACAAGGCAAGCTGATTGTTTTAATCGATGAAGGATCTGCGTCGGCGAGTGAAATTGTGGCCGGAGCAGTTCAGGATTGGGACCGCGGGATCATCATCGGTCGCCGGTCGTTTGGAAAAGGACTGGTCCAGCAGCCATTTCCGCTGAACGATGGTTCGATGATCAGGCTGACCACGGCCCATTATTATACCCCAAGCGGACGAGGGATACAGAAACCCTATCAGAACGGCTTGGAAGAATACCGCAAAGATTATCTGACCCGTTTTGAAAACGGGGAGCTTTTCTCGCAAGACAGCATTCATTTTGATCAAACCCAAGTGTACGAAACGCTGAAGAGTAAGCGAACCGTTTACGGCGGCGGTGGTGTGATGCCCGATATTTTCGTCCCGATGGATACTTCTGCCAATTATGTGTATTATAACCAGTTGGTCCGCAGGAATATTTTAAATACGGTGGTATTGAATTACCTGGATGCCAACCGGGATAAGCTAACAAAACAATACCCCGAATTTAAATCGTTTAAAGATAAATTTGTTGTGTCGGATGACTTGATCACCACGATGGTGGCCGAGGCAGATAAAGAAAAAGTCGAAAAAAATACGGAAAGCCTCGAATTTGCCCGGCCCATCATTAAAAAGCAGGCGAAGGCTATCCTGGCACGCAGTATGTACGGCTCCGGATACTATTATCAGATTATCAACCAGGATGAAAAAATAATTGAAAAAGCGCTTGAGGTGCTGGTAAATAACTCGGAATACGATAAGCTCCTGGTAGAAAAGTAATGACATGACTGATATGATCCTAAATTGGCTGGAAGCTAATTACATTGAGGTACTGGGCTCGGTACTCGGGCTGGTGTATATCATCTTGTCAATCAGGCAAAATATACTGACCTGGCCAATTGGACTGATCACTTCTGCCTTGTACGTGTATGTATTCTTTGTGTCGAAGTTTTATGCCGATATGGCCTTGCAGGTCTATTATGTTATTGTAAGTATCTATGGCTGGTATTTTTGGTTGAAAGGAAGTCCTGACAGGAAAACGCGCCTGCAGGTGAGCTTTACGCCACGAAAACTTTGGATAGCCCTGGCATTGGCTTCCCTTTTGTTTTTTCTGATAATTGTTTTTATTCTGAAAAATTATACCGATTCGCCCATCCCGAACGGCGATGCACTGACCACTGCGCTCAGCCTGGTAGCGACCTGGATGCTTGCCCGGAAATACCTTGAACACTGGTTAGTCTGGATTTTTGTCGATTTCCTTTCAGCCGTTTTGTACGCACTTAAAGGCTTGTGGCCCACTACGATTTTATTTGTCGTGTACACCGTCATGGCTGCTTTGGGTTATATCAGTTGGAGAAAAAATCTGTTGAAAACAAGCAAAACCGGCTTGGTTAGCTGTGTTTAAAATCTGATCAGAAACAGCGTATACCAGGTAATTTAAAAATGAATGAAGAAAATAATAGTGATCACCGGCCCCGAATCGACAGCGAAGAGTACGCTTACCAACGAATTATCCGTGTATTTTAAAGCGGCTTCCTATCAGGAATATGCCCGCGAGTACCTGGCCGCCAAAGGATCCCGTTATACCTGGGATGATGTGGTTGAGATTGCCCGGGTTCAGCTCCGGCAGTATCATGAAGCCCGGAATTCTTCCGAAGAGCTGGTCTTTTTTGATACCTGGCTGATCATCACCAAAGTTTGGTTTGAATGGGCTTACAAACAGTTACCCGATTGGCTCGAACAGGCCATTAGCGAGAATCCGGTTGATTTGTACCTGCTTTGTAAACCCGATCTTCCCTGGGAGCCCGATCCGCTTCGCGAGCATGGCGGCGCTGAGCGGGAACAATTATTTCAAATCTACAAACAGGAACTGATTAATCGCGGGTTCCCGTTTGTCGAAATCGGAGGATTGGGAGGGGAGCGCGTTTTGAATGCTGTTAAGGCGGTGAAATCCATTCTTTGAAATTAATCGGGTCGTTAAAGGAATTTAGGGCCCGGCTGACTTGTATTTCAGATAGAAAAAGATGACTTTTGTTAGTGTTTTACGAAACTGTGGAACAATGAATATAGCTTCTGATATCACCCAACTGATTGGCCGAACGCCAATGGTTAAGCTGAACCGGGTTACAACCGGTTGTTGCGCGCATGTTTATGCCAAGTTAGAATCCCAAAACCCAGGCGGTTCGGTCAAAGACCGTTTAGCCCTGGCGATGATCAGAGCTGCCGAGCTGAAAGGTTTAATCAGGCCGGATACGGTTATTATTGAACCTACCAGTGGAAATACCGGAATTGGGCTGGCGCTGGTTTGCGCCGTTCGTGGATACAAATTGCTGATTGTTATGCCCGAAAGTGTTTCGGTTGAGCGCCGGCTGATCCTGAAAGCATACGGGGCCGGGTTGGTGCTGACTTCGGCTAAAGGCGGGATGAAAGAAGCCATCGCCCGGACTGAAGAATTGGCTCAAACGATTGAAAACTCCTTCGTACCCATGCAATTCGAAAATCCGTCGAATGTTGAAATGCACCGTATCACCACGGCCGAGGAAATCTGGGCGGATACCGACGGGCTGATTGATATTTTTGTGGCGGGCGCCGGTACGGGTGGAACCATTACCGGTGTTTCGGAAGCGCTAAAGCATAAAAAACCAGCTCTTTACAGCGTAGTTGTCGAACCTGAAGGTTCTGCCGTGCTGTCGGGCAAAGGAGCCGGGCCGCATAAAATACAGGGAATTGGTCCGGGGTTTATCCCGAAAATTCTGAATACAGAGATCTACGACGAGATTTTTCCGGTTGAGGATGACGTGGCCTTTGAACAGGCTCGCGTATTGGCAAAAGAAGAGGGAATTTTTTGCGGGATCTCTTCCGGCGCCAATGTGTATGCGGCCCTGCAAATCGCCAAACGTGAAGAGAACAACGGCAAACACCTGGTTGTTGTGATCTGTGATACGGGCGAACGCTATTTAAGTACCACCTTATTTAATGACGAGAAAAATGCAATTTGATCATATCATAATCAGTAAAATCAACCGGGCTGTTGATCAGCTGGCTGATGCGGCAACCTACAGTATGGTTTGCCACGAGCACCGTCTTGGAGAACCGATCCCTTCAACGGAAAAATTGACCAGGATTGTTAACATGTCGCGCGAAATTTTATTTCCCGGCTATTTTGGCAACACCAGTTTACGTCAGGATGCGATTCGCCACTATATGGGGGTTTATGTGGATGAATTGTTTGAACTGTTGTCCGAACAAATCATGGCAGGTCTGTGCTTTACCTGCGACGACCCGAAAACATTCGATATGCAGGAACGGCAGCGGTTTGCGCAGGGCCTGGCATCCGATTTTATATCCTACCTTCCCGAGATACGCCGCTTGCTGGTGACCGATGTGGAGGCCGCGTTCCTGGGCGATCCGGCAGCCAAAAGCCGCAGCGAGGTCATCTTTTGCTATCCCGCCATCCGGGCCATCTCAAACTACCGCATTGCTCACCGTTTGCTCGAGCTGGGAGTTCCGCTGATTCCGCGTATTATCGGTGAAATGGCCCATTCCGAAACCGGGATTGACATTCATCCCAAAGCCCAAATTGGCGAATCGTTTACCATTGACCACGGAACCGGCGTGGTGGTTGGTTCGACCTGTATCATCGGGAACAACGTGAAGCTGTACCAGGGGGTCACTTTGGGAGCCAAAAGCTTTCCGCTGGATGAGCAGGGTAACCCGATTAAAGGGGTGCCACGTCATCCGATTGTGGAAGATAACGTGATTATCTACGCACAGGCCACGATCCTGGGCAGGATTCGCATTGGTAAAAATTCGGTGATCGGGGGCAACGTTTGGGTGACCAATAATGTACCTCCCGACTCCAAAATTGTACAGTTTAAGGCCCGTGAAACTTCGTTTCGTGACGGTGCAGGCATTTAATTTCTTAAAAAGATGACGGAAAAAAATCAACTGGTAGCGACCACCTATGCCGGACTGGAAGAGGTGCTGGCCCAGGAATTGCTTAGCCTGAATGCCGACGAAGTTCAGGTGGCCCGCCGGGCTGTTTATTTCTCGGGTGAACTGGATTTGGTTTACCGGGCCAATTATTCGCTGCGAACAGCATTAAAAATTCTGGTTCCTTTAAGGACATTTAAAATACATAAAGCCGACGACCTTTACCATCAAGCGTCAAAAATCAGGTGGGAAGATTATTTCTCACCTGATAAGACATTTGCGGTACAAAGCAATGTGTTCAGCGAACTGTTCCGGAATTCGATGTTCGCTTCTTTAAAACTAAAAGATGCCGTGGTCGACCGCTTTCGACGGGCGCTCAACAAGCGTCCTTCGGTGGATACAAATTCTCCCCAGGTATTGATCAATCTTCATATTGCCAGTAATGAATGTACTGTTTCGCTCGACAGCAGCGGCGAATCGCTGCATAAACGGGGATACCGCACCGGTAACCACGAGGCGCCGATCAGCGAAGTGCTGGCTGCCGGTATGCTTAAACTGGCGGGATGGAGCGGGAAAGAGCCGCTGACCGACCCGATGTGCGGATCGGGAACCATTGTGATTGAAGCGGCCATGCTGGCCAAAAACATACTGCCCGGTGAGTTGGGCCGAAAGTATGCTTTTCAGAATTGGAACGATTTTGATCAGACGTTGTTTGAGAAAATCGAATCAGAAGTCGTCCATGAGCCGGTTAATTTTAAGCTTTACGGGTTTGATCTTTCACGGAAATACATTGATCTGGCCTCCCGGAATGCCGAAAAGACCGGGGTGGGGGACCTGGTGAAACTCGAAATTGCCGATTTTCGTTCTCTTGAAAAGAAAGATGATTCAAATTTCCTCCTGTTCAACCCGCCATACGGCGAGCGAATTGAGGCAGGTGATGAATCTTTTTATTCCATGATCGGCGAACGGTTGAAACACCATTATCCGGATACCGAGGTCTGGATCATCAGCACGAATGAATGTCTGAAATCAATTGGATTAAAACCCGCGAAAAAAATTCCCCTGTTTAACGGGGCCTTAGCCTGTAGCTTTCGAAAATACGAGCTTTACAAAGGTTCGCGCAAGTAAGGTGAGAAGAGAGGGAAGGCGTTCCACCGGAGCGCCTTCCCTTTTTTTAAAATGTATTTTTTACCGGTTAAAATCAAGCTGGTATTTAAATCCGACGCTGATCCACCGGCCCGGCTGAGCCAGATTCCCGATATCAACATACGATTGATCAAACAGGTTGCTGACTGTCAGGTAAATCGAGGTAGCGTCTTTTTTGTAATAAACCTTCAGGTCGGTCAGCCAGAATGGTTTGTAGGCAGTCATGCCAACACTTTGCGTATCCTCAAAGCGCTCGTAGTTTCCATTTCTGTCCTGATAACGCAGCTTCCAGGAAGCATGAATATTTCTCCATACCGAATGGTCGAGGTTAAATACCAGTTTGTGCTTCAAGTTGTCCAGAACATAATTCGACAGGTAATTGCTTTCACCCTTATCCAGTTTATTGTAGGAATAGTTGGCGCCAAGGTTGCGGATAAAGAACTTCCGGCCGGTTAAGCGGTTCAGGTTCAGCTCGGCAGCCAGTTCAATACCGTCGGAAATAATTTTGGTCAGGTTGCGGGTTTCCCAGTTATAGTCTTCGCTTTCCCTGACCCAGTCAATCAGGTCTTTTCCAACACGGTGGTAATAAAGAGACTGGGCTGTTAACCAGTTGTTTCTGAATTTCAATCCACCTTCGGCGGTAGTTGATTTTTCGGGTTTCAGGTTGGGATTTCCCTGGTTGTTTGGTCCGCTGTAATACAGGTCGGTATAGGTTGGCATCCGCAGCGATTTGTTCAGGGAAGCATAGGCTTTCAGCTGATCGGTCAGTTGATAGCTCATATCGATGCCCGGGTAAACGTTCCAGTCGAAATTCAAATCCGAAATCCAGTTGGCCATCACTCCTGCCGAGGCGGTGAACCGTTGTATGTAAAAGGTGTGTTCGGCAAAATACGATACGGTGGTACGCGAATGCGACCGGGTGAACTGCCTGCCTTTTTCTCCGGGCACATCAAGCGGTTCGTCCATGGGTTCGCCCAGAACGTTGCTCCAGATGTTTTCGGACCGGAATTCGGCGCCCAAAGCCGTTTTTCCCAAATGGCTGCTGAACCAGCTGTTCAGGTTGGCGCTATATACATCGGTCATGTGATAATTGTGTCCCGTGTACCAGCTCGCCGGGTTGTCGCGGAAAAGCTCAAAGCGGTCGTGGTGGCGTCGCCAATACAGGGCCGGCGTGATATGCAGTTTGTCGCCGGTTTCCATTTTTACCGAAGCAAAGGTCGTTCTGGTTTCCTCAAACTGGTTGGGGAACCTCGGGGTGTAAAAACTGTTTGCCCCGAATGCTTTGTTTGAATGACCGATTTGAACATCCAGTTTACCGGGAGACGTTTGAAGCTTCCCGTGGTAAAAAATGTTGTAGGTCTCAAAATCGGTGTTTTCCAGGTATCCCGACGAGGCGGTCTGGTTCACAGCGATAAAACTGTTCATTTTTCCCTGCCTGAGCTTACCTGAAACATTGAGATCCCGCAGCCCGTGTTCTCCAAAAGCTACGTCCATTTCCAAAGCATTGGCATCATCGGTGTCGGTCACAATGTTGATGGCGCCCGAAAAAGCATTGGGACCATAAACACGGGCCGATGGACCGTTTAAGATTTCGATACGTTTGATACTTTTTAAACTAACCGGCAAATTCAGGTTGTGGTGGCCGGTTTGCGGATCGGAAAGATTGATCCCGTTGAGGAGAATGAGGGTTTGGTCGAACGAACCGCCTCTGACCGAAACGTCAGCCTGGATACCGTAGGTCCCTCGTTGCCGGATGTCGACACCTAAGGCATATTCCAGGAGGTCCTGAATACTGCCGGCGGGGGCCGCCTCAATTTGTTCACGTTCAATCACGGATACAATCCGTGCCACCTGCGAATAACTGACAGGTGCTCTCTGGGCGCTGACCTCGATCTCATCAAGATCATACTCCATGTTTACATCCAAACCGGTGGTTTGTGCAAAGGTTTCATCGGGCAGGGCAACTGTAAGATAAGCCACCGCCAGTACGGCGATACGGACTTTTCTTTTTAATGCCCGGAACAATGAATATCCATGTCCTCCCCATTGTTTGAATGTAATCACTTCAGCCCGTTTTGGGTTGTAATTACATTTTTTCATTAAAAATAAATTGATCTAAAAAAAGACGGGCGTAAATGTAAGGAATTATTTGGATGAAGTTTAAAGCGGATGAAAAGAGCCCTTCTTTTTAAAATACTAAAAATTCAACGATTTTGAAATACGAAGAATCCAATTTTGTCTTGTTTGAGAACATATGGTCATAGGTGAACAATTTTATGTAAACCCCGTAACACCTCAAAGCCGTGAATAATTCGGGTTCATCAATTTTATTTATTCATGATAAATAAAATCGAATAATAAAAGACCTGAAATTCTTTTTTAAGAACCGATCCTTATTTATATTTGTTCTAAACAAAAAAATCGCTGCCATGACACAACTACAGTTTAATAACGCGCTGCTCAGCTTGCAGGATAAATTACTTTATTACGCGCTGAGCCTGACGTCTGATCAGGAAAAAGCACAGGACTTATTGCAGGAAACTTTTCTGAAAGCGTTGACGTATCGTGACAAATTTGCCCAAAATACAAACTTCAAGGCGTGGATTTACACGATCATGAAAAACACATTCATCAATAACTACCGGAGAAACGTAAAAGCTAAAAATACGTTTGACGGGTCGAACAACGATTTTCACTTAAAGTTTTCAAAAGACAAAATTTATCCTTCTCCGGATTCATTTTTCAGTTCAAAAGAAATTTTGAAAAATATTCATGCGCTTGAAGATGAATACAAAGTGCCGTTTACCATGTTTTTGGATGGTTATAAGTACAAAGAAATTGCAGAGCATTTGAATTTGCCCTTAGGAACGGTAAAGAGTCGTATCTTTTTCACCCGCAAGAAACTGGAAAAGGCATTAAAAGATTACGCTAATTAAGCGTGAGTTTTAAATAGATTTGATCATATCGGGTACAAAAGTGGTTCGCGTTGCGAATCACTTTTTTTGTGTTTATACTTGTATGGAACAAAAAATCGGGATAACATGAAAAAAATAGCAGTTCATTTGGCAACCGGCTTCGAGGAAATTGAAGCGATCACGATTATTGATGTGCTTAGGAGGGCCGGAATGGAAGTTGTTATGGTTTCGATGAATGAGGAAAAAACGGTTAGCGGTTCTCACCAAATCCCGGTGGTGGCCGACAAACTTTTTTCGGAGACTGACTATAAGCAGGTTGATATGATTGTGTTGCCCGGCGGTATGCCCGGGGCGAAGAATCTGGATCAGCATGAAGGCTTGCGGGCTCAGATTTTAGAATTTAACGAACAGGGGAAACCGCTTGGAGCGATCTGTGCCGCCCCCCTGGTTTTGGGACATTTGAATCTGCTTAAGGGGAAACAGGCGGTGTGTTACCCGGGTTTTGAAAAAGAACTGATTGGTGCGACGGTGAAAAATCAACCGACCCTGGTGGATAAAAACATCGTGACCGGGCGAGGGGTAGGGGCAGCGTTAAACTTTGCCCTGCAAATTGTCGAAATGCTTGCCGGTAAACAAAAGGCCGATCAACTGGCCGGGGCAATGCTGGTACAAACCAGGTAATCACGATGGATTTTTACCGAGCGGAATGGTAAAACAAAAAGTACTTCCTTTTCCTTCTTCACTTAATGCCCAGATTTTACCCCCGTTAATCTGGACAAATTCGTGACAGAGGATTAAGCCTAAGCCAGAGCCGTCTTCGTTGTTTGTTCCCCTTCGCTTTACCTTGGGATCGATGCTGAACAGATTTTGAAGCTCCCGTTCGCTCATCCCGATCCCTTCATCTTTTACGCAAACAGTGATATCTGTTTCCTGATAGCTGATCACTGTTTTTACAGCGGAGCCTTCGTTTGAGAATTTGATGGCATTATTGATCAGGTTGCGAAGTATGGTGCCCACCATCATGGGGTCGGCGTAAACAAACAGGTTGTCGGGAATATCCGTCTCAAGCCGGATGCTTTTTTGTTCGGCCACCGGTTTCATCAGACTGTGGATCCGGTCGTATATCTCACTTAACTCTATCCGAACCGGCTCGTATTGTATCCTTCCGGTTTGAGAACGGCTCCAGTCCAGTAAATTTTGCAACAGGCGAAACAGGTTATTGGTTGCCTGGTAGATGTCTCCGGCATACTTCTTCCGTTCCGTATCGTTAAACCGGTCATACTCCTGATTCAACAGGTACGAATAGCCCATTATGGTGTGCAGGGGATTTTTTAAATCGTGGGCAATAATGGAGAAGAGTTTATTCTTTGAAACATTCATGATTTCAAGCTCATTTTTTTGTGTTTCAATCTGCTTGTTCTTCTGGTTCAGTAAGATATTGACCTTCTTTTTGTTGTAGTTGCTGAATGAGATATAAACGATCACCACCATCAGCAGCAGAATGACTACGATGCCAAACAGACGGATTACTTTGTCTTTTTGAATTTGCAAGTGAGCAATCTCCCGTTCTGAGTTGAGATGAGCGATCTCTGCTTCTTTTTTCTCGATTTCGAATTTCTTTTCCAGTACGGCTATCTGCTGGAGTTGATTCTCCTGCCTCATGCTGTCGCGATAAACAATGTGCTGCCGGTAAGCGTCAAAAGCCTCCCGCGTCCGGCCCAGCATTTCGTAGGTGACCGACAGGTCTTCGTAGTATCGTTGGCGGATGAAATGCCCGAGTTTATTGGCGATGGCCATATTCAAACCTTCGCGGAATACCTGCAACGCTTTATTCAGGTTTCCCATAGCCCGGTAAACGCAGCCCGTGCCTTCCAGGACAAAGGTTTTGTTTCTGACATCTTTCAGTTCGTCAAATACGGTATAGGCCTCTTCGTAATAGCTCAGCGCCTGTTGCAGGCTGTCTCCTTCATCGACATAGATATTGGCGATGTTGTTCAGAGCAATCGCTATCCTGCGTTTGTCGTCCAGCTGCCTGAAAATTTGAAGAGACCTGCCGTAGTTTACCTTCGACGAATCCAGCTGCCCCAGGTTATAATATCCTACGCCCATTCCGTTGTGGTTGACCGCAATACTGTACAGGTCGTTGATTTCCCGGTTAATGACAGATGCTTTCCGGTAGTTCTCGATGGATACCTCGTAATACCCCAGCCGTGAATACACCATTCCCATGTTGGAATAAACATGGGCCAATTCGTGCCTGTCCGAAACATTTTCCAGGCATTTGAGCGCTGCAAGCTGGTTTTCAACGGCCAAATCGTATTCACCTTTGTAATAATGAACCAAGCCAATTGAATTATAGGTGTCCCCCATGCGTTCGTTGTTCCCCAGTTCGGAATAAATGGGCAGGGCTTCTGTGTAATAATGAAGAGCCTGCCCGTATTGGTCGTGGTAATAATAACATTCGGCCAGGTTTGAATACGCGTTGGCCGAGATTTCGCGGTTGGGAATGCTTTGTCCCAGCGATAAGGCCTGCCTGGCAAATTTCATGGATTGGGCGCTGTCTGACTGGTATAACATGAATGAGAGCTGATTCAATACCGCTGCCTTAGCTTCACCCTGAAGTTCAGGTAAAACTGCTTTTAGGCTGTCAACATTCTGCTGCGCAAAGAGGTTGAAGTGAACAAAAATCAGATACAACAGTATAATTCTTTTCATAGGCACATTGCATCATTACAAAGATGTTGAATTTATTCGAAAACCCGATTGCTTTTTTTGAGGTGAAGCTGCGGATTGAACCGAAAAGAAAGTAGAATTTAGGTTGGTTTTATTTTTCAACGTGACGGATGATCCATTTTTGTCAAAGAATTTTAACCGTTTTGAGAGAAATATAATTAATTTGCTGGGTGTTGGGTTAAAATAAAGTGCAAAATGAATAAAATACCAGAAGTTTTTTTATTCGTAATGGTTTTTCTTTGTTTATGGCTAAGTGTTTTAAACCTCGAATTTTATACTTATGGATATGAAAAAACTACCTTCCATATTTACCGCCTTTCTGTTCCTGGTTACGAATTCCATTCTTTTTATTGGTTGCGATAATCGCGAACATCAGCCGGAGTATCGGGTTGAGTCCTTATCGACGGGATGGAAAATGCAGCCTGAAGACCAGTTAAGCGGGACGGAAGAAAAATCGATTTCAGAAAATGAATTTGACGCGGCATCCTGGTACGAAGCCATTGTCCCCGGAACGGTGCTGGGCAGCATGGCTACAACCGGCGTGATTGAGGATCCGTACTTTGGGATTAATATGCAGGATATTGATCCGGAACAGTTTAAACAACCTTGGTGGTTCAGGACAACATTTCATTTGAGTGCCGGTGACCTTCGGAAAAATATATCGCTTCGTTTTAACGGAATAAACTATCGCGCCGATTTATGGATCAATGGCCTGAAAGTAGCCGGAAAAGACAGTTTTTCCGGGACTTACCGGATGTTCACCTTTCCCGTTAACGACTTCGTCAGGGAAGGGGAAAATACGCTGGCCCTGAAAATGTGGCAGCACGAAGACGGAGAGTATTCGATTGGCTTTGTCGACTGGAACCCGCTCCCGCGTGATCGGAACCTGGGGATATTTCGGGAAGTATTTCTTGAGGTGAATGAAGGAATTAAAATACGGAGTCCTTTTGTTTATGCCAAAGTGAACACCGAATCCAAAGACGCCGCCCAACTATTCATTCAAACCGAAGTGGAGAACCATACCGGTAAAGCGGTGACGGGAACCGTGCGGGTTGATTACGAATTGGGTGTAGTTGAAAAAAAAGTAAGTCTTCAACCCGGCGAAACCTTATCGTGCCGGTTTACACCAGAGGAGTTTAAACAGCTTGCGGTGACAAACGTGAAACTTTGGTGGCCCAATGGAATGGGCGAACCCAGCATGTACCGGTTGAACACTGAGTTTTTGACCGGCAACAAAGTGATCGATCAGGTTGAGAAACCATATGGAATTCACGAAATCCGAAGCTACCTGGATGAAAATAAAAACCGGGCCTTCGAAATTAACGGCAAATTTGTTTTGCTGAAAGGCGGCGGCTGGACGGATGATGTGTTGCTTCAGGATACCCGTCAATCGGTTGAAGCCCAGTTGCGGTACGTCAGGCACATGAACCTGAACAGCATTCGTTGCGAAGGTTTTTGGGGGAAAGACGAAACCTTGTATGATTTGTGCGATGAGTATGGAATCCTGGTCATGATTGGCTACAACTGCCATTGGGAGTGGGAAGAATACTTGTTGAAGCCCACGCACGAAAAATACGGAGGCGCTGTCACCCCCGAAGATATTGATTTATTGGCCGAATCGTGGAAAGACCAGATGCTGTGGCTGCGGAATCATCCCAGCATTTATGTTTGGATGCTGGGCAGCGACAAACTTCCCCATCCCGATCTGGAACGAAAATACATCGAACTGTTCAAACAGTACGATCCCTCGCGCAGTTACATCACATCGGCAGGCGGGGCCGGAACCGAAAACAACAATGTGGTGGCGGAAGTTCCCCTGGTGAGTGACATCAGCGGCCCAACCGGAATGAAAATGATGGGACCTTACGCCTGGACACCCCCGCATTACTGGTTTACCGACACGATTCTGGGCGGTGCGTGGGGCTTCAATACCGAAACCTGCCCGGGAGCCAGTATTCCGCCCGTGGCCTCGCTGCGCAAAATGCTTCCTGAAGAAAGTTTATGGCCGATCGATAAAACATACTGGGAATACCACACCGGCAGAAACGAGTTTACGAGCCTCGACCGCGACCGTGCCGCCATTGACCAACGATATGGAAAATCATCCAATGTCGAAGAGTTTTCGTTTAAAGCGCAGGTGAACAACTACGAGATCATGCGCCCGATGTTTGAAGCTTTTGTAGCCCATAAACCCAAAAGCACCGGACTGGTGCAGTGGAAGCTGAACTCGGCCTGGCCCGAACTGATCTGGCAGTTGTACGATACTTACCTGCAACCGAACGGCTCTTTTTACGGGGTGAGGAAAGCCTGCACCCCGGTCCACGCGATTTACCGCTACGGATTCGACGATATTTACCTGGCCAACGAAGATTTGCAGGATCAAACCGGGTTAACGGTTAAAATCAGGATCTTGGATATTCATTCCAACGAAATTTTTGCCGATCAGTGGGAAGGAGGTATTTCTTCCAATATTTCGAAGTTCATTTACAAACTTCCTGAAATTAAAAACCTCACACCGGTGTATTTTCTGGCCCTGAATGTGTTTGAAAAAGGCGGGCGCGAAGTGGATAACAGCATTTATTGGTTATCGGTAAAAAAAGATGTTTTGGATTATGAAGCGTCCAAAAAATTATCGTGGCCGTTTTATACGCCGACTAATCAATTTGCTGATTTTACGGCGCTTGACCGTTTGCCAAAAGTCAAGCTAACGTTTGACTACCGGTTTTCGAAAGAAGATCAGTTTGGGAAGGTTTCGCTGACAGTTAAAAATCCTTCGGCGACCATCGCCTTCTTTAACTTTTTTGACCTGCTTGACCCGCAAACCGGCCTGCCGGTGCTACCTGTTTACTGGGACGACAATTACGTGACCCTTTTGCCCGGAGAAGAACGCGTTTTCGATGCCGCTTACTTCCTTTCTGATTTCGACGGTGAAAAACCCATCATTGAAGTTAGAGGATGGAATGTGGAGAAAATCACTTTAAACTAATTGACAGATGAAAAGAAACTATTTTGTGGTCGTACTGATCATGTTTGTGTTCTTTATCATTTCATTTCTTACCAATATTTTAGGACCACTGATCCCTGATATTATCAAGGATTTTGAAGTGAGCAAAGCAATGGCGGCATTTCTGCCTTTTTCATTTTTTATTGCCTACGGGGTTTTCTCCATTCCCTCGGGTATTGTCATCGAAAAGTTCAGCGAAAAACGGATTATGGTATCGGCTTTTGGGGTTTCTTTTCTGGGCGCATTGCTGTTTTCGGTGCTTCCTTCCTTTCCGGTGGCGATGCTCTCGCTTTTTATGATCGGATCGGGAATGGCCATGCTGCAAGTGGCGATCAACCCGTTGTTGCGCGTTGCCGGTGGCGAAGAACATTTTGCCTTTAATTCGGTGATGGCACAGCTTGCCTTTGGTATGGCATCGTTTCTTAGTCCGCAACTGTTTTCGTATCTGGTACTGAACCTGGAAAAATATTCAGAAACCGGAAACTTCAACCTGTTGATCCGGACACTTCACGGGCTTGTGCCTTCCGGCTTACCCTGGGTGTCGCTGTACTGGATTTTCGCACTCATCTCGCTGGTTATGGTCGTGCTGATGGTGGCGGTTAAACTTCCCGAAGTAAAACTTTCGGAAACAGAAAAAGCAGGGGCCTGGTCGAAGCATGTTGACTTATTCAAAAATAAAACGGTGATCCTCTTTTTTGTTGGCATACTGGCCTACGTGGGAACCGAACAGGGGGTTGCCAACTGGACCTCTCAGTTTTTATACGAGTATCATGGTTTTGACCCGCGCCTCGAAGGGGCCGATGCCATTTCGTTGTTCTGGGGATTGCTTACGGTCGGGTGTCTTTTGGGTCTGATCTTATTGAAGTTTCTGGACAGTAAGTTGGTGTTGAAACTTTTCTCCGGCGCGGCGATCATCAGTTTGACCGCCGGGCTTTTTGGGCCGGCCCAGGTGGCCTTGTGGGCTTTCCCTGCCGTTGGCTTCTTTGCTTCGGTAATGTGGTCGGTCATCTTCTCACTTGCCCTGAATTCCGTGAATGAAAATCATGGCGCTTTCTCCGGGATCCTGTGTTCCGGTATTATTGGCGGCGCCATTGTTCCTTTAATCATTGGAGCCCTTGGCGATCTCATCGGACTCCGGGGCGGAATGACTTTTATTTACCTGACGCTCGGTTTTATTTTCAGCATTGGTTTTTGGGCTAAACCACTGATTAATAATAAAACCGTCAGTTTGAAAAAAATCAATAATTAGACTAAACGATGGCAACGCAATTGGCAATTTTGGGTGGTTCCCCAATTCGGGACACAAAAACAAATCCCTGGCCCAAATGGCCGGCTTGGGACGAAAAAGAAGAAAGGGCTTTGCAGGAGGTGCTGAACAGTGGTGTATGGTCGTACAACGGACCAAAAGAAACAGCGTTTAACAAACAGTTTGCTGAATATACCGGAACCAAATATGCCGTTTGTGCAGCCAACGGAACTGTTACCCTGCAAATGGCGCTGGAGGCTTGCGGCATCGGTATCGGCGACGAGGTCATCCTGCCGGGATTGACCTGGCAGGCAACCGCGGCAACCGTGCTTGATGTGAATGCTGTTCCTGTTTTGGTTGATGTTTGTGAAGATACCTGGTGCATCGACCCGAAAGAAGTAGAGAAAGCAATTACGCCACGCACAAAGGCGATCATCCCCGTTCATCTATACGGCAGCTTTGCCGATATGGATGAAATTTTACGGATTGCAAAAAAATACAAACTGTGGGTGATTGAAGACTGTGCCCATAAACACGGGGGAGAATGGAACGGTAAAAAGGCCGGAAGCATTGGCGATATCGGCAGTTTCAGCTACCAGTTGTCGAAACATTTAACAGCAGGTGAAGGCGGTTCGCTGACGACCAGCAACTTTGAGTTGTACGAAAAGCTGGATGCCTTGCGTAACTGCGGCAGACGGCCCGAACCGGAAAGTTTGGCGAAGGCCGATAAAGGCGAAGGCGTTTATTTCGATGCCGGAAATTTTATTCAATCGGGAAATTACCGGATCACCGAATTCCAGGCTGCTATTCTGTTGGAAGGTTTGAAACGATTGCCCGAACAGAATCGCGTGAGGGATGAAAATGGCATTTACCTGAATTCGCTTTTAGCCGATATTGCGGGGGTGATGCCCATGCGAAGGGATAAACGGGAAACAAAGGAAGCCTATTTCAATTTTGCATTCAGGTACAACAAAGACGAATTTAAAGGATTGCCCGCCGAAAAGTTCAGGGCGGCGCTCACGACCGAATTGG
This sequence comes from Gaoshiqia sp. US2, assembly GCF_059705485.1. Classification (NCBI taxonomy): domain Bacteria; kingdom Pseudomonadati; phylum Bacteroidota; class Bacteroidia; order Marinilabiliales; family Prolixibacteraceae; genus Gaoshiqia; species Gaoshiqia sp. US2. The sequence continues at coordinate 2,099,721 of NZ_AP048550.1, forward strand.
GCATCGAAGTAACAGCCAGTTATATTCCGTTGAATAAATGCTCGTTGTATTCGCCATTGACTAAACCAGCGCGTCATCAACTGAACGATGCCTATTGGGCGGCGATTGACCCTGCCCGGTTTAATTTGCCTGTCTGCGACAAAATCCATTTTGAAAGTTCGGCCTGTATCCATCACAAAATATTGTTGGGAACAAAGGCCGATATGGATCTTATTGCAGCTGCAATCTGCAAAATCTATGGCCATGCAGAGTTGCTGTTTTAAATTTTCAAATAAAAAATGCGATGGACGAGATTAACGTAGCGCTCATAGGAGCCGGTTATATTGCCAATTATCATGCCCGCGGGCTTCAGTCAATCCCTGGTGTGAAAATGGCAGCTGTCGTGGCCATTCCCTTGCAGACGGCTCAGGATTTTGCCGGCCGTTATGGAATTGCTGAGGCATTCGACAGCATTGATCCGATTGTCTCCCGACCCGACATCCATGCGGTGGTTATTGCAACACCCAATAAATTTCACGCTCCTTATGCCATCGGGTTTCTGAACCACGGGAAAGATGTATTTCTTGAAAAACCCATGGCGATGAATGCCGGGGAAGGCCTGCTTGTTAAAAAGACTGCCGACGAAAATCATCGGTTAGTAATGGTTGGGCACATGTGGCGTTTCGACACCGATGTGAATTTTGTGAAAAACGTTGTTGATTCCGGCCAACTGGGGAAGATTGTCAAAACGAAAGGATACGGCATTCACGAGAGTTGGGGACCTGCCGGTTGGTTTACACAAAAAGAACTTGCCGGGGGCGGCGCGTTGGCCGATATGGGCGTTCATGCCATCGATACCGTCCGCTACCTGCTTGGCGACCCTTTACCGAAGAAGGTTTATGCGAAAATCGGTACGTTTTATGGAAACTATGACGTGGATGATTCCGGAATGATCCTGATCTCGTGGGATAACGGGACCGAATCGATCATCGAATGCGGCTGGTGGCAACCTCACATGGATGGCCCCGAAGCAGCTACAGGCATATACGGAACAAAAGGTTACGCCAATGTATTTCCTACTTATCTGAAATTTAAGATTGAAGGGGCGCCGGGAAAATTCGACGCCAGATTGCCCGGAAAGAAAGAACATTGCGACCAGTCGATGTACAACCGGCAAATGGAACATTATGTCGATTGCATCCGATCGCGGAAACAACCGGTACCTGGTTTAGCTGAGGGACAAATAATCCTCGGAATTGTCGATGCCGCTTATCTGTCCTCTCAAACGGGAGAAGTGGTAAATTTGTAAAACCTGATTGAAATTTTTAATTCCTGAAGATGCAGATACGACTGTTAATCCTGATATGTTTGCTATTTTCAGTCATCCATGGTTCGGTGCATGGGCAACGGGCAAACAAGGTGGTAAGAATCGGTTTGTGCACCGATGCCCACCTTCCAACCATGCATGACGCGGAGTTTCGGATAAACGCTTTTATGGATTACATGAAAGCTGAAAAACCCGACTTCATCATCGAATTGGGCGATTTTGCAGAAGCTTCCGAAAAATTTGTCAAATATTATGAAATCTGGAATACCTTTCCGGGGGATAAATATCATGTGATCGGGAATCATGAGATGGACGGCGGCCATTCGCGGGAAGAAGCCCTGGCTTACCGGAACATGAAAAGTTCGTATTACTCATTCGACAAAAAAGGTTTTCATTTTATTGTTCTCGACGGGAACGACAAAAAGGATGAAAATGCCAAAGGCTATAAACAATACATTGGCCCAACGCAACTGGAATGGTTGCGGAATGACTTGTCGGGGACAAAATTTCCGGTCGTGATTTTTTCGCACCAGGGCCTTGTGGTCTATAAAGGTGTGGATGAAAATTACGGAGTTGAAAATGCCGCCGAAGTTCGTCAAATTATTGACAAACATAACCTTTCTTATCCCGACAGGAAGGTAATTGTCTGTTTTAACGGACATACGCATTGGGATTATGCCGAAAAAATAAACGAGGTCTGGTATATCCACATTACTTCCATGTCGTATCACTGGCTGGGGGAGCACTATGCCACCACCAGGTACGGCGGGGAGGTGGATAAAAATTTCAAGTGGATTAAATACACGGCGCCATTTAAAGACCCTCTGTTTACGATGATTGAAATTTCGGATAAAGGCGGGATTAAAATTGAAGGTAAAAAGTCGGAATGGGTTGGTCCGTCGCCTTTTGAAGTCGGTTACCCGGAACAAATGAAACAATTTATGCGCCCGGCGATTACCAAAAGAGCCTTGAAGTTTTAATAAACCGTTGAAAACGATCTTTGAGATAACTGTAAATCCAACACGAAACCGATATGAAAACATTTTCGATTACCGTACTTACTGTTATGTTGTTTGCAACTGTTGCCCCCGCTTCGAAAAAAGAGAAAGTGGAATTCAGGAACGATGATCAGGGTAAAAAAGTAGAAATTTTTGTCGGAGGCAAGCTGTTCACGGCCTACGTTTATCCTGATGATATGGAAAAACAGGCACTTTATCCGATCATGAGTGCTTCGGGTAAGTTTATCACCCGCGGTTACCCGATTAATCCCCGGCCGTTTGAACGCACCGACCATCCGCACCACGTGGGTTTGTGGCTTAACTTTGGCGATGTAAACGGCCTCGATTTTTGGAACAATTCCTTTGCTGTTAAGCCGGCCGACAAACCAAAATACGGTACGGTGAAATTCAAAAAGATAGTTTCGCAGGACCCAAAAAAGGGTGAACTGGTTACCGGTTCCGACTGGGTTGATGTGAACGGCAACGTTTTGCTGAACGAAGAAACAACTTTTGTTTTTTCAGGCGGAGGAAATCTCCGTACCATTGAACGAACGACAAAACTGACTGCGGTGCAGGAGGTTACTTTTACTGAAAATAAAGAAGGCCTTCTTGGTCTTCGTCTTGACAGGGCTTTTGAGGAACCGGCAACAAAGCCGGAAAAATTTCTGGACGCCAACGGAATTGAAACGGACGTGCCGGTGTTGAATAACGAGGGTGTGAACGGGGTTTACCGCAATGCCGAAGGCGCTCAGGGAGGAGAAGTATGGAGCAAACGCAGTCCGTGGGTGGCTTTACGTGCTGTTAAAGACGGGGAACTGATCACGATCGTCATTCTTGATAACAAAAATAATCCGAATTATCCGGCCTGGTCTCATGCCCGCGGTTACGGATTGTTTGCTACCAATAACCTGGGCGGCCGTGCTTTCGACAAAAACGCAAGTCCTGTTAAAATTGTGCTGAAACCGGGTGAAATCCTCGTGTTTAAATATAAGATTCTGATTGGGAGTGACTTATTGGATGCTGAGATAAACGACATGTCCGCGAATTTTAATTAGCCTTGGTCTGTGACAGGCATTCCGAACAAATTTGTATAAATCAAATCAATATTTCTGCGCGTGTGGCAAGGTGCAACTTAAAACCTTAACTTTCAACGAACAAACACGAACCCAATAAATCTGAAACAATGGAGAACAAAGAGAATAATTCGAGACGGACTTTTCTCAGAAAAGCAGCTACCGGAGCCGTTTTAGCCGCAGTTACACCGGCTGCCCTTGCCGGCGAACAGGTAAAAAAGCCGGTCATAATTCCTGCAGGTGCGAAAGGCGCCAACGACCGCATCCGTGTGGCTGTTTTGGGGATAAACGGTCGCGGAAAATCACACATTGAAGAGGTCATGAGCCTTGCAGGAAAGGCCAATGTCGAAGTCGCTGTTTTGTGCGACCCTGATATGGATATCCTTTTGGAACGTGCCAGCGAGTTTGAAAAGGCATACGGCAAAAAGATCAGGATTGAACAGGACTTCAGGAAAACTTACGAAGATAAAACCATTGATGCCGTGACCCTGGCAACGCCAAACCACTGGCATGCCCTGCAAACCATCTGGGCCTGTCAGGCCGGAAAAGATGTCTATGTCGAAAAACCGGCTACCCACAACATTTACGAAGGCCAAAAAATGATTGAGGCCGCATATAAGTACAATCGTATTGTCCAGCACGGGGTCCAGTTGCGCAGTTCGCTTGCAATCCGCGAAGCCGTAAAACACCTGGAAGACGGACTGATTGGGCGTGTTTACATGTCGCGCGGTCTGGTTTACCGCTGGCGCCCCGATATTGGGGACAAAGGTATTTCGCAAACGCCTCCCGGATTGGATTACGATTTGTGGTGCGGGCCGGCCCCGATGCGGCCCTTCAGCAAAAATCTGGTCCATTATAACTGGCATTGGCACTGGAACTATGGGAACGGCGATGTGGGCAACCAGGGAATTCACGAAACTGACCTTTGCATGTGGGGACTTGGCGTAAACAGCTTGCCTGAACGGATTACCTCGATGGGCGGTAAATTTCTGTGGGACGACTGCAAAGAAGTGCCTGAAATTCAGACCTCAATATATCATTATCCGAAACAAAAGAAAATCATCCAGTTTGAAGTACGCAACTGGTGCACCAACCTTGAAGACGGCGCGGGTGTCGGCAATATTTTCTATGGCGATAAAGGGTATATGGTCATAAAAGGGTATGGTTCTTATGAAACTTATTTAGGTGAAAAACGCGAAAAAGGGCCAAGCCGCGCGGAAGGCGGAGAATTGACCCTGCATTTTCAGAACTGGTTTGATGCCATCCGTGCCCGCGATATGAGCATTCAGAACGGACCAGTGCAAACCGGTCATTTATCTTCGTCGCTGGCTCATTTGGGAAATATTTCGTACCGTTTGGGCCGCCAGCTCGAATTTGATCCGGTGGCCGAGCGTTTTATCGGCGAAGGCGAAAACGAAGCAAATTCGATGCTTAGCCGTGATTACCGTGCACCTTATTTGTTGCCCGATATTGTATAACTGATTTAAACCCGGACCAACGCTTGTTTCAAGGCTGAAATGAAATCTGAAGGATTAAATAAACATCAATAGCTTGCAAATCAAATTAATACTTGGAATGTTAATTTTAGGATCCTGTGCTTTGCCGGAAATGCCGGTCAGGGAGATCCGGATAACCTTTGACGGGGCGAAGAATCATGATCTGGACAACAACGACAATTTTTCGCCCGACGGCAAGTGGCTGGTTTACGATACCCGAACCGAAACCGGCGGCATTGGCGCTAACCCTTCCATCGAACGGGTGAACATTGAAACCGGTGAAGTCCAGGTTTTATACCATCTTCCCGGCAACCGGGATTTTGGACCGGGCGTTGGGGCAGTTAGCTATCATCCAACAGAAAATAAAGTGATTTTTATTCATGGTTTACCTTCGTGTTCCGAAGAAAATCCATACGGGCAGTGGCGCCGGACGGGTGTAATTGTTGATACAGACCGGCCAAATGTTGCCATCCATCTGGATTCGAGAGACCTGTCGTACCCGTTTACGCCCGGCGCTTTGCGCGGCGGCACACACCGCCACGAATGGAGCCGCGACGGCAAATGGATCGGCTTTACCTACAACGATGCCATCATGAAACAGCTGGAAGATTCGACCGGTGTAAAATGGAACCTTCGCACGATCGGCGTATCTTGTTCGAATCATCCGGTAAAGGTGGATGCTGAAAGGGAGAACGTACAGGGTAGCTGGTACAGCGCGCTTGTTGTGCGGGTAGTTCCCGATCCCCGGCCGGGAAGCGACGAAATCAGTCATGCCGCTTCGGATAGCTGGATCGGAGCAAGCGGTTATCAGACAGCCGACGGAAAGAGACAGCTTGCCCGGGCGTTTATCGGAACGGTCAGGGATAAAAGCGGGAACCCGGTTGACGAACTGTTTGTAGTTGATATTCCCGATTCAATCCATGTTCCCGGAGAGTTTGGACCTCTCGAAGGAACCTTAAACAGCTTTCCGATGCCTCCCAAAGGGACGGTTCAGCGGCGCTTGACCTTTACTGCCGGGAGCAGGTTTCCCGGATGCGGGGGAGTGGTCCGTTCATCGGCCGATGGTAAGCAGATTGCCTATTTAGCCAAAGATGAACATGGCGTTCAGCAGGTTTTTTTAATTTCCCCTGGCGGTGAAAATCCTGTTCAGTTAACAGCGCACCCATCGGATGTTCAAAGCGGGGTGAGGTGGAGCCCCGACAACCAATCGGTTATTTATGTTTGGGACAACAGCTTGGTGATTTGTAAAGTTTCGGGTCGTGCATTCAAAAAACGATTTCGAAGGTTAACAGCTCCGACCGACACGCCCCCTTCGAACCTGGTGTGGTCGAACGACGGGAAAACAATTGCATTTAACCGCTTGGTTGAAACAAAAGAGGGGAGAGGCCGCTCAAAACAAATATTTATTATCGGGGTGGACTGAAAGTAGGTTTGCAGGTTTTCTTCTGAAAAAAATAAAAAAGATGAAAAGATTTTTGAGAATAAGCGCGATTATTTTACTGGCTGTGTTGATTGTATTTTTGGTTCGGGCAGCCGTCAATCTGAAAGATCGTCACCCCGGCTACACGGCTGATCTGAAAATCATCAATGAACAATCTTCGGCGCTGGTTGCCGGATTTGCCGCAGTTCCGATTACACCCGAAGTGCCCGACCGCTGGACCGATCATAACGGCGATGCAAAATATCGTCCGAAAGACGGCGATACCTTTACCGATGGCAACGGAAACGGCGTTTTCGATCCGGTTTGGATTGCCGGTTTCAGCAACAGCAAACCTGCCAACGGAATTCACGACGATATCTGGGCGCGTACGGTGGTTATTGACGATGGCACCACGAGGCTGGCGGTTGTGGCGCTTGATGCCATTGGTTTTATGCACGACGATGTGCTTGATGTACGGAAAATGATTCCCGGCTCGTTGGGGATTACGTACACGGTGATTGTTTCGACACATACTCATGAAGGGCCCGATCTGATGGGGATCTGGGGTAAAAGTCCTTTTAGAAGCGGAGTTAACAGCGACTACATGGCCTATGTGAAAGCGCAGATTCTGAATTCGGTGATCACTGCTTTTGAAAACAGGCGCCCGGCGCGGCTTGAATTTTCGGAAGACCTGACCGGCGCCATTCCTTTGGTGAAAGATACCAGGGCGCCGGAAGTTTTTGACTCGGGCATGAGGATGATCCGTGTGGTGGACCGGGAATCGGGGAAAACGCTTGGGAGTCTCGTTGCCTGGGCCAATCATCCGGAAACGCTGTGGAGCAAAAACCTGCTGATTTCCTCCGACTTTCCGCATTTTGTACGGGAGGATGTCGAAAAGGGGGTATTCAAGGGCGACAGCCTGGCCCAACAGGGGATTGGCGGCATTGCCCTTTACCTGAATGGCGCGCTCGGCGGGTTGATGTGTACCCATCCTACACTGGCTGTAACAGATCCGTTTACCGGCGAAGAATTTTTGGAACCCTCGTTTGAAAAAGCGGCTGCACAGGGAAAACAACTTTCGTTGCTGGCGCTTCGGGCCATGGAAGATCCCGTTGAAACGATTGATTCGGCAGGTATTTCGTTGTTGGTCCGCACCATCCGCCTGCCAATAAAAAATAAGCTGTTTAAGCTGGCCACTGCTTTGGGCGTTTTAAACAGGGGAACAACCGGCTGGATGCAGATGCGTTCCGAATTGGCAGTTTTTTCCATCGGCCCGGCCACTTTTGTAACCATTCCCGGCGAAATTTACCCCGAAATCATCAATGGGGGTGTTGAGGCTCCCGAAGGGCGCGATTTTAGTATCGATCCGGTTGAAACTTCTCCTGTCAGGGAAATGATGCCGGGAAAGTACAAATTTGTATTTGGTCTTGCCAACGATGAAATTGGTTACATCGTCCCCAAAAGCCAGTGGGATGTGAAGGCTCCCTATACGTATAACCGGAAAAATTCGCCTTATGGCGAAGAGAATTCACTGGGACCCGAAACCGCGCCGATCATCCACCGGAATTTAAGGGAGATGCTGAAGGGATTGAAGGATAGAAGGGTTGAATGATAGAATGATAGAATGGTTGAATAATTAGAATGAAAGCGTGATGAAAATCAGATTTTTAAAAAGTTTACTTTATTTTTTAGCCCGGGCATTTGTCCTTTTTTGTTTCCTGATGCTCATACCAAGCTTATGGTCGGTCATTTATCCTGAAAAACCGCCGGTGGGTTATCATTTTGTGGCGCTGGATTACCTGGCTGTCGGCGTTGGGTTGGAAAGTCTGATTGACAGGACTCCCGAAGTTCCGGCCAATATGGAAGAGATCAAAAATATCGAGTATAAAAATGTGGACGGCAAATCGCTGCAACTGGATCTTTATAAACCGAAAGACCTCGGCAAACCCGCTCCTTTACTGGTTTTTATTCACGGCGGAGGATGGAGGGGAGGTAAACGGTCGGATTACCTGGTTTACCTGCTCGCCTATGCCCAAAAGGGATATATGACGGCGACCGTATCGTACCGGCTGTTGAAAGATGCCCCTTATCCGGCAAGCGTGGAGGATGTGACCGATGCTGTCCGCTGGCTTTTCAACAATGGCGATGCCTATGGTTACGATCCTGACCGGATTGCTTTGGTCGGCGGTTCGGCGGGGGCTCACCTGGCCATGCTGGCGGCTTATGGCTGGGAAGAGGGGCGAATTCGCCCCGACTGCGTTGAAGCAGGGCAAAAGCGCCGCGTGAAGGCTGTGGTCAATATTTACGGGCCGGTTGATTTGACTACGCCTTATGCCCAAACACAGTCGCTGGTAACCAATTTTTTGGCGCACTCCTACCAGGAACGGCCCGAACTGTACCGCGAAGCATCTCCTATTCAGTATGTGAGCCACGACGACCCACCGACCATGATCCTTCACGGAACCTCCGATAGGCTGGTTCCGGTAAGCCAGTCAGACCTGTTAAAAGTCCGGCTCGACAGCCTGGGCGTTCCCTGCCGGTATTACCGGCTGCCGCTTTGGCCGCATACCATGGACATTGTTAAACGGGTAAATGAATTTTCGCAGCAGAAAATGGATGATTTTTTTAAAGAATATCTGAGCAAATAATCAAATAAATGGCTTAAAATTAATGCGATAGAGGTAAAAAAGAAGCTACTTCTTGTATCGGTCAAAAGAATGACGATAAATTACTGGCATAGCAGTATTTTTTTGATCGTTACTTCAACACTTCTGCGCCCGGACTTTCTTCGATCAATTTCAGGGCTTCACGCGTGAAAATATCACCGGTTTTTTCGCCAAGCGAGGTACGGGTGATGTAATTGTACCGCTCAAAACTGTCGAAATCTTCTTTGGTCAGGATGTATCCGAAGGCGTCGTTGGTAAGACCAAAGAGAAAGGGCTGATCAGTTTTCATTTTTCTTTTCAGATAAAAACCGATGTTTGGCAGCGCTTCCCCGGGAATGGTAATCACCTGCGCTTCTCCGATATTCACGAGGTTGATGCGGGTTGAAACAGATGAAAAATCATTGTCGTTCCTGTCGTTAGCGGCAACGGGCGAATTTTTGAATACAGATCTCATCGCCTGCGATTCTACAGGGAACCGGATTAATTTCCAAGTGCAATAAAGTTCGGGATTTTCTTTGGCGCCGGCCGGCTCAATGATCCGCAGGGCTTCGTCGGCCATCAGGTTTCCAATCCGGATACATTCGTTCCAGTCGTTGGCTTCCCTGCCGTTTTCGAGCCGGTTATCGGCGGTAACCATTCCTCCCTGGGCGCTGTTCATAAAAATAGCGATCCCGCCGGCTTTTGATTCAATACGTTCGTAAAGAGGGCCGCATATGTCGGGACTCATTGTTTTGCGGGCAGTTCCCAGAATTTCGGGATGCGTAGCATAATTCACCAGTGTGGCAATGGTTTTGCCTTTGTTTTTCCCGGAAGCAGAAATTAACTGGATTACACCCATCCGCGGGTCATACAGTTGCGGTGCATAGTAATTGTAGGCTATTTTTCCTTCAGCCTTAGCGACGGCCGTTTTTAGCAGGGCCGGTTCCAGTTTCAAAACGGCATCATTTACCGCATCGGCAATTTGGGTAACGCACCAGTCGAGGTACCTCAGGTCGGCGCCTGTATTCCCTTTTTCATCGGTAAAGCCATAAGCATCCGGGCAACTGTGCGCATGCGTGGCGCCGATCAGGATGTTTTCGGGTGCAATCCCTTCGATCAGTTTTCGCGAACGATCGGCCAGGTAGGCCGGCCAGCCCAGGTTGTCGATACCGACCACGGCGATCCGGGTATCGCCTTTCTCGAGCACAAGGGCGCGCACCGTCAGTTCGCCTGCCTGATCGGTCGGCATCACCGGTATGCCCATTCCGCCTGAAATCGGGATCAAATACTCCGGTGTAATATTTCGCATGGCCGCGCCTGCTTTAAATGTTTGTGCACGAATATACCCGGGGAAAAACATCAAAATAAGGAGGGCCAGTTTCAGAAAAGTCGTTTTCATGATCGAGTGGATTTGCGGAATTGGTTTAATAAATGTAAATCGGATTTGAATAAAGCCAGGGAACATAGTTGTTCTTTAGGCGGATATGTATTTCGATGCGGTAGGCTCCTTTTTCAGGCGTTTCCAGCCAGCTGTACCGATAGTCGTCGGCCGGGGAAATGTTGATTGTCTGGCCATCGTGTATCAAACGGAACTGCCCGGGCAGGGGAGATACCACATTCAGCGATTTCACCTGTACCGCCGCGATGGAGTCGCCTAAAATGGCACCGATGCTGTCTTGTTTATTCATCGCGTAATACAGGAACCCGTTGGCATCTCCCAGGCTTTTAAATGCGGTATACAGGTGCCCTTTTTTCAAATGTTCGGCCAACGACTGTACCGACAGCGAATCGGCCAATACATAGTTTGTGATGTAGTTAAACCCGGAAGCGTAAGTATCGATCATCCATTTCATCACCCAACCGTTTTCATCAGGTTCGTTAAAAAGCCACCGGTTCCAGAAGTTTAAACGAAATGTATCAATTGGGTTGGCGTTTGGTCCAAGTAGCTCAATTCTTCCGTCCGCCAGTTTTCTCGCGCGGATGTTTTGGTTTTCGTGAGTATCGACAGCCGAGAAACCGACAATCTTCCTGGTGGTGTTTAGCGAATCCCAAAGGGCCAGGATGTTTGTTTGTTCGTCAAACAGTTCGCGCAAGGCCCAGTGCCGGTATTTTTTCCCGTTCACCAGAAAATTAAGGAGATGGGGCATCCATTTTTCATCTTTGGTGTCGGTATGGATGTTGTAAATTTCCATGCCCTGGTAATACGGATTGGCCCAGTTGTGAGCTTCTTCGGTGTGTGCGTAAAAGAGAAGTCCCCCATTGGAAACAATATTTTTGGCAATGGTATCTTTGTTTTCTTTCCAGTCAATAACAACCGAATCAAGCGGCCAGACAGCGAATCCCTGTTTTTCGCTTCCCGGTTCAACCAGCACGCCGTCGTAAAAACCCTGGTAGCCCCGGGGGATGGTATCCAGGTTTCCGCGCGGATGATCGGTGAGAAAAATGAAGTCGATGCCGTTTATTTTTGCTGCCGGAATCAGGTCGTGTAATGTTCCTTCACTGTCGTGCGACCAAAAGCTGTGAGCGTGCATAACGCCCCTGAATACCTTAAGTTCTGACAGTTTAGCAGGTTCTATTCTCCGATTTCGAAATTCGGCTATCTGTTTTTCGAGCCGGGGATAGCTAAACCAATACCGCCACAAAGGCGGAATAAATGACGGGATCAGGGCGAATAGCATGAATGCAACAACAAAAAACAGCAGGTATTTAAATAATCGTTTTGCCATGGCAGGAGCTTGATTTAATGATGTTGCGGTTTAGTCACAATCTCAGTGATGCGGTGGATCAACCCCATCGTGTAGTCGCCCATGTACGGTCCAAACCAGCCCATTGTTTTCGGTTCATACTTGTCAAGATAGAAATAGCGCCCGGGAATGATATATCCGACGTAACTTCCGTTAAATCCCGAAACATTGGCGTCAAATCCTTTTACGGCCAGTGAATTTTTAACCTGAAGGGCATATTCGCCGCTAAAGTCAGCAGGTGTGCTGATCCAAACCATGTGGCCGATCCGGACAGCCTGCAAATAAACATTCCCGGGAACCGGCATCAGCCTGTTGCTTAGTGTGGTTGACAGGGTTAATTTGTTTGTCAGCCGGATGTGGTAGTCGGGAAGTTGCATTTTTAACGAGACGGAAGTAAGAGTAATCTGATCGGTGAATGCTGTCTGCAGAAGGTGTATGTTCAGGCTGTCGGCCAGGGCTTCGCCGATCATCCGGGCTTTGTCGAAGCCGTTACCTTCGCCATCCGGGCTTTGGCTACCCACCGAGCCGGCAAAAAATAATGCCAGATCAGCTGTTGTTGCTTCCATTTTTCGTTGCCAATAACCCGGATAGTCGGCGCTGATTTCCATGTTACCGGCTCCCAGTGTGGTTGCATGCGCCGAAAATGAACCGATCACTGCTTTTTTGAATCCAGGCTGCTCAACCATCAGGTAGCTGAAGTCGTCATTCTTTGTGCCCAATTCGCCGACCAAACGGTTCCGGATAAAAGCCCCGGCCTGAAAGGTTCCGCTACCGGTCTGTGCCGGTTTTAAATCGGCTATGGCTGAAACAACAGCTTTCGAAATTTGGGAAACCAGCCATTTTTGAAGGTTTTTATTTTCGGCTCCGGCGAACTGCTCGCCGACATATCCAGGGCCCCAGGCTCCAATGCCCGAATGGGTGTGTGTTGCCGAAAAAACCAGTTGTTCGCGGCTGATTCCTGTTTTTGAAAGAAATGCACTTACCGAATCGATGACTGTTGGCGGCATAATCAGCAGGTCGGCGCTGACAAAAACCAGGGTTTGCTGCTCCACTTTCAGGGCGACAGCCTTCACAAAAAGACTGTCGTGAATTCCCGCTGCGGGGGCGCCTTTACGGGCACCGTAACCGGCGAGGGGTACCTCAATAAATTCCCCTTTCGAAGGATCATCCTGATCGTTGTTTAGCGAAGGGGTGATGCTGATCCTGGCAAAACCCGCCTGTAAGCTGCCGTTTACGGCAAATGTGCTTCGTTCAAGGCTGTCAGCAGCGGCCAGACTGTTTTTGAAATATGCGCTTTCAAAATAGGCTGTGTGATCAACAAAGTCGGTGACGATAAAAAAAAGTAGAATGAGCGCACCCAGAATGATCCCTGCAACAAGGCTGAATTTCTTCATAAAACAATCTCTTTCGTATTATTGATTTTTTAGCAACAAGTTTTTGTCGTTCGTCACAAACATCCGTGTACTTTGGGTATAATCGTCGCCAAAAGGAGCCTGGTATTCCAGATCGACATAAAATGCCTTGAAGCCCGATTGCGGGTAATCGATTTCAACAGTTATTTCTGCTTTTCCGGTCGCGTTCAGGCTTTGGCCGGCCCATTCTTCGTCCCTGAAATCCTGGTCTTCCGACGTGGAACTCCAGAGAACGGCGTCGCGCAAAACTTCAGGAGTAGATTTGACAGTCAGCCTAATTTTTCCATTTTCTTCTGAGATGACATAATTGCAAACCGGATAATCGCCGTTGGTGATGGTGATGCCAAAAAAGGCGCTCAGCGTGGTAAACGCTTTCTTTTTGTCGCCCAGGTTGTGCGCGGCATTGGGCGTGTAGCAAATGTAGTTTTTACCCGGAATGCTGTCGATGTAGTTTTTTACGGCATCTACCGGCCAGTAGGGGTCGTTGGTCCCCATAAAGATCATCTTGGGCATGGTCAGCGATTTTCGATACGAATACGGATCAATCATTTTCACCAGTTCATTTCCGCCGGGCGAAGAAAGTTGCTGCGCGATACCGAGGTTGACATAGTCCTGAATCTCAATGCTGTAATCGCCCCATACTTCTTTCTGGTAATCGACGTTGACCGGCATGTTCAGCACATCAATCACCATCGGGCCGATGGCTTTGACCCGTTCGTCGTTTGCACCTGTCAGCCAGGTGGTCCAGCCCCGTTTCGATGCTCCCGAAACAACGAAGTGATTTACTTTTTTCTTCAGCTCCTTTTTTGCAAAGCGTTGAATTACATCCATAGCGCCGATGGCGCTTTTGGTCATCGGGAATAACAAGGGCCAGGTGTAATCCTTGTCGTTCAGGTAATTATGCAGAGTGTGTGAAATTAAAGCGTCTTCGGTAAGATTGTCGTATAAGGGTTGATTGGGTACCTGCCAGACAATGGCAGCGATTGCTTTATTTGTTTTGGCCACATGTGAAAAGGCGCTTACCAGATCGTCAGTCCATTGGTGAGTCGATGGTTGTCCGTCGGTTACCCGGCCTCCGGTAATGAATAATAAAGCATCTTTATATTCTACGATATCAGGAACCAAAATCATCATTTCGTGAATCCAGTCGATTCCTCGCCATTGTTGTGAGGTGAACAGGATGCGATAGAGGCTTATGCCGTCGATAGTGGTCTGATCCTGAATTTGCCATTTGAGTGCTTTGTCGGCCTGTCGCAGATACGACTGAAGCGCTGTTTCGGGAGTTACAGGTTTATTCCCACCGGCAGCTACGGTTGTGAATGAATAAAAAAGGATCAGAAATACCCAAAAAAGCTGTTTCATTTTGTCGTTTGTTAATTCAGTTCATGTAAAAGCATAAAAATAAGCAGGCCATACAGGGATTTGCCTGCTTATTTTTATAGTGAAATACAATTAATAAGGTTTTCCAGTGCCCTGAAGCAGCCATGTCCGCGACCAGGCGCTGTTATTGCTCACATCGCTGCCTTTGTATTGGGTTGGTTCCAGTTTTTGGATAGCGGCCTCGGCATTTACCGTGTTTTTGGATATCTCATTTGTAAAGTGATAGTAAAAACGAATTGGCAATGCGGTTCTTTTGGCCGATTCACCGGTTTGCAGAGCCGGGAACCCGGTGCGTCGGTAATCAAACCAGGATTCAGCTGCGGCTGTCCAGCTTGCTATCCATTTTTGCTGAATAATACTTTCGAGGCCCGAATAGGGGGCGCCGCCAATGTAGCCGCTAAAGCTTGAGCCAACTCCCCAGGCATTAAACGATTGTTGAATTCCTGCAGCATAATGGTCTTCAGGAGTTCCGGGGGCCCAGTTGTACAATGCGGCTTCAGCCAATATCAGATGAACTTCGGCAGCCGACATGAGCCTCATCAATAATAGCGAACCGCTGCTTTGCTTATACATATCCTTGAGATGGGAAGCGTGCGGGTTGAATACCCCCTGGTCCAGATTTGGATTCAGGTTATATTGCGAAGCTGCAAAAACAGAAGGCGGAATGCCCACATATTCCTGGTCAAAATCAATGTCGACTCCCCAGGCCGCTTTATAGGCATCAACAATGTCCTGCGAGATTTCCCGTTTGCCGTCCACAATCCGGTCGACATTGGTGCCTGATACCAATACTAAGGGGATGCTGATTTTATTTGCCCAAACGCCTAGTCTCGGATCATTTAATTGCTGAAGGGCATCCACAAGCGTCGCACATAATTTTACCCTCATGTAGTTTCCGCTTGGGTCGGGATTGAAAGCCATCGTGCTTGGCCAGGAATTGGCCGCTGAATTTCCGGGATAACCAACATTTGCATCATCGGTTGCCTGCGTGATTAATGGATATTTATCGGTATCCGAGGTAATTTTTTTGATGCCTTGTTCGGCCATGCCCGGTTCTTTGGCTGATAATCTCATATAATAACGGAGAGCCAGTGAATTGGCCAACTTTCTCCATTTCGACACGTTACCGTGGTAAAGTACGTCTTGCGTTGAAGAGATATTTTGATACTCGCCGGCGCTTTTTGACAAAAGTGTGTTCGCGGTTTCCAGGTCGGCAAGAATTCCCGTGTAAATATTTTTTTGAGGGTTGAATACCGGTTTATAAAATTCGGAGCCCTGCTCCGCTTTTAGGGCATCTGTATAAGGGGCATCGCCCCAAAGGTCGGCAATTAGTCCAAAAGTATAGGCCTTCAGAACCAATGCAACACCCTGGTGAAACTCAAATCCTCCCTGAACGGCTTTTTTATGAAGCTCGTCGGCGTTTCTTAAAATGCCGTAATACCCGGCCCAACTGTGGCTTTCGTTGTCCCAGTCATAATCGTTATGTCCACCCGACCAGCCGTCGTGCTGGGTATGTTGCATCACTCCGGCAATACTTCCAAATCCCAGATTGACCACTGTTTGTCCAAGGTTGGTAATAATAGTCGGCATCAACAGGTTCAGGTCGGCAATTTCCGGGTCGACATCATTGGGGTTAATATTCAGTTCGTCCAGATCTTTACATGAGATAACCAAAGCCAGGGTCAGGGTTAAAGCCATTGTGAAGCTATTTTTTATTTTGCACATGATTCCAGATTTTAGTTTGTTAAAAAGTAAAGCTTAATTTAAATCCAACCGGAACAACCCAGGGTTCAGCATTGTATCGTTCAACGCCCTGAAGAAATCTGCCGCTTCCTTCTGCCTGATAGGCTCTTTCCGGATCGACTCCCAAATCAGAATCTTTTGCCCAAAGCATGATATTTCGGCTGTAGACTGAAAAATTCACATCTGCCATTTTCATTTTTTGAGAGATTTTATCCGGCAACCGGTAGTTTAGCGAGATTTCCCGTAGTTTAATATAGTCGGCATCAAACAGGTTGGCCTGGCCAATATCCCAGGGATAACTGACAACATAAGGCAGAAATATGGTTCCGGCATTCCCCAGATTTTCTTTTTCGAGGATAAACTTACCGTTCTCGTCATGATGTCCCATCACGCCCGGGGCAAAGGTGCCGTCGTAAACGGTCACACCGCTAAAATTCTCAGGGAATCCTCCAAAATCGGGGGTTGGTCCGCCAACAGGCCGTAAGCGGTCGCTTAACAACAATTTGTCGGCGTTTGCCACCACCCAATCGCGAAGCGCCTGGCTGGGTGCGCCTCCCAATTCTCCAGGATGTACCAGTTCATCGAGCCAGGTTTGCGTATGCACCGATTCGGATAAATACCGGTAGGTTTGCGATACATATTGTCCTCCCGATCTCCAGTCTATCGTCATGCTCAGGGTAAAATTCCTGTATGAAAGTGATGATTGCATGCCGAGTATGAAGTCCGGGTTGTAATTTCCGACTTTCGAATAGCTTTCTTCGCCTTTCCATTCGGCATCAAGCCCGCTGCCAAGCACCGGGTATCCGTAATAGATCGAAGTCGGATCGGTTACCCGTTTCACTTTACGGGAATACAGATTGCCGATCCGTCCGTCGTGACCTTCGTCTTTGTTTTTGGCATAGCCGATGTTTTTCACCCTTGCCTGGTCCCAAAAATCAATAAAATCAACATCATCTGCCAGTTTGAGGATCCGGGTGTCATTTTTTGTGAAGTTAACGTTCACATCCCAGGTCCAGTTTTGCGTTTTAACAGGTACAGCTCCCACTAAAAATTCAACCCCTTTGCTTTGGAGCAGCCCCGCGTTGATGACAATGGTGCTAAAACCGGTTGATCCGGCTAAGGGAATATTTGGCAGGATTTGATTTTTGTTGTCTGATTTGTAATAGGTGCCGTCGAATCGTAAACGGTTTGAAAGCAGCCGGATATCGGCCCCAATTTCATAAGATGTGGCTATTTCCGGCTTCAGGTTAGGGCTTAACAAGCCGCCCGGTTTGGTCAACTGGATGGCATCTCCCCATTGGCCTGCATTTCCGTATGTTGCATAAAGCCGGTAAGGGTCAGTGTCGTTACCTACCTGGGCCCATCCTCCTCGTATTTTAAACAGGTCAACCGACTGGCCCATGTCTATGATCTGGTCTACCATCACACTTAGCGATGCCGATGGGTAAAAATAGGAACGATTCTCCGGCGGTAAAGTACTTGCCCAGTCATTCCGTGCCGTCAGGTCGAGATACAGGGTCTCTTTCCATACCAGATTTGCGAGTGCATAAATACTGTTTATACCCCTTTGGCTTCTTGAATTGCTGTAATTCAATGCTCCTGAGCTAATATTTTGAATGGTGTATAAGTTTGGCACCGTTAAACCGGCTCCCGGTTTCGACGAATTACTGGTGCCGGAAGATTTGGCGTATAATACATTTCCTCCGGCTGAAAAGGTGAGTACGAAATCTTTCCAGCTATTATTGGTGTAAGTAAGCAAGGCATCCGTGTTCCGTTCGAGCCTGTTGCTGTTTGAAATCCCGTAAGCTCCGTTATTGGGTTCCTGGCTGTACCCGGGAGCAATTTTTGTTTCACGCACTTCGTCTGTTTTATCCAGAGCATATCGCAGCATGAGGTTAAATGAGGGAGAGATCTTCCAATTTGCGACGATATTCCCAAATACCCTGTACCGGTTAAAGCTGTTATTTACATCGTAAGCCAAATAATACGGATTTTCGTGATTTCCGGATACCCGTTTGATATTGTTGCCCGAACCATAATCCTTCAATTTCCGGATATCAATATTGGTTGGATGATTATAGGCCCATTGCATGGGGTTTGTTCCCCTGTTTGAAGAAGGCCGGTTGTCGGCCCAGTTGTTGATAAAGGTCAGATCGGTGCTAACCGTAAGATTATCGCGCACCTTTGATGTGGCAGCCAACGATAAACTGTTTTTGTTTAGGTCCGAATTGGGAACCAATCCGCTGTGAGTCATGTTGGATAAGCCAAAGCGGTAATTAATGTTGTTGTTGCTGCCTGAAACAGATACTCCGTTGGTGGTGGTCACAGCAAAATCGTGAATGAAATTTTTAACGTTATTGGGGTACGATACCACTTCTGTTGGCACAGGAACTCCATTGGCATCCAGTGGAGCATCCCACTGTACGGCCCAGTAGCCTTTATCATTTTCAGGTCCGGCCCCGGTTCCGTCGCCGGCGCTAATGGTGGGTAATACGCCTCCTCCGACATTTTCGGGCCTGAAGGAGAAAAAACCGGTGGAAAACCGCGTTTGAACGTTCAAAAAGCGGGACGGAATGTCCAGTACCGTGTTGGATGTCACGGTTACTTTCATCTTTTCCTTATCTTTTGCTTTTCTGGTGGTAATCAGTACGACTCCGTTACCTGCGCGCGAACCGTAAATGGCTGCTCCGGCACCTTTCAGTATCGTTACGCTTTCGATATTCTCAGGGTCCAAATCCGAAATCGCGTTTCCATAATCTACCCGGTTGTCACTACCAAAACCGCCAACATTGTTAATCGTATTCGCCAATGGTACACCGTCGACAACAAACAGCGGTTGGTTGTCGCTACTCAGTGAGGTTGCCCCCCTGACAATCATACTCACACTCGATCCTGTTCCCCCGGTTGAATTGATGGTCACCCCGGAAACCTTTCCTGCCATCGAATTCAACACGTTTTCACGCGCTACCCGTGATAAATCTTCGCCGTCAATTTTCCCGACGGAAAAGCCCAGTGATTTTTCTTCACGTTTGATACCCAGTGCTGTAACGACGACCTCTTCGAGCGCCTCAATACGTTCCTCCATGACGATATCAATCAAAGTCCGTCCCTGTATGGCGACTTCCCGGGGCACAAACCCGATAAAGGAAAACAGGAGGCTTTCATCACCCGGAACGTCGATGCTGTATTTACCATCCGTGTTGGTAATGGTTCCGGCGCCGGTTCCCTTCACAACAATACTAACACCTGGGAGAGCTATCCCGGTTGAAGCAGAAGTAACCGGAACGGTTACTTTTAGAGTTGCCTGTTCCGCCGGTATCGGGCCGGAAGTAGGCGTGGCAAAAACAGTCCCGCCGGAAAATACCAGTACAAAGGCCAATAGGATCAAGGGAAACAGATGCCCTTTAATATTTTGGAATGAATATTTCAGTTTCATATGAATCAATTTGGGTTAGTTTTATCGGACAACTTCGAAACTAAGGATAAGGGCATGTGTATTCAATGGCAAGTTAGGGGCTGAGGCGGCCATGAACATGATTAACTGCATCCGGGTATCCGAGATACTTCTCAAAATGACTTTTCGCTGAAAATCTCTGAATCCGACAAATTCAGTACCCGAAAAATTGAGCGTACTTACATTTTCAAACGTTAAAACACCACCCGGACCGTAAACTGAAGGGACCGCAAAGTCTTCTTCTTCCACATAGGAGAATGTTGCTGAAGCATCTGGCGTATATCGGGCAATACAAAGTCCATATCCGGCTCCGTTGGGATTGATTATACCTGCCTGCCCGCCTCCTGCAACCAATTGATAAACATATCCGCTAAAAGCGCCGCCATCGGCTTTAACATCATGGACATACTTGCCGTCATAATGAAAGGTATAGGTGTCATCATAAATAGCGCCCATGCCAAATTGTGTACTGAATATTCCGGACGGGAGCGGTCTCGGGGTGCCCGAAACCGTAGTAAGGCCAGCGTTAGCATTCGCAAAATAGTCACCTCCGGTAGGATGATCGCCGCTTAACTTCCAGGTTTTTCCCTGATACCCCGGCGCCGTGTGATCGCCTGTGAGCATGGCATAGGGCGTAAGTGCAACGGCTACGGTAACCGATTTGGTAACCGAATTGCCGTCCTGATCTTTAGCGGTTAAGGTAGCCAGGTAATAACCGCCTTCGTCATATACATGTACCGGGTCTTTTTCGGTGCTGGTGTTCCCGTCGCCAAAATCCCACGACCAACTAATGGCGCTGTGGGTTAATGCGGTGAAAGCCACTTGTTTGTTCTGGATGCTGTGAAAAATCAAGGCCGACAACGGCCATGTCGGCCTGTCGGTTTCTTCGGTACACGACTGAAACAGCATAATTACAGTCATGAATACCATACAGATGAAATGTAACAGTTTTTTCATAGTTCAAAGCTTTGTTTAAGTTAATGATATTGACACAGAAATGCTTATGGAATTTTAGTGAAAACTGAATATATCTTCACTTAGTCAGTTTTTTATCACGTATTATGGTTGAATATTTCAACGGCATATACGCAAAGAATCCGGCCGGCAATTTTAAACGCGTCTCTTGCTGGCAGTTTTCCCGGGACTGTCCGGTTACTTTGACCGGGATTTGGCGTTGAACTTTCCCATGACCTCTCTCCAGGTCGTCAGGATGACGCCGTTATCCCGGAAATAATTGATCACAACCGGGTCGGCAAACAATTGGGCTTCCCAAACGCGTTGCTGCCACGATCCGGTGATCGATTTCAGGTTGTCGGTTTCTACCGAAGGGTGAAAAATAATTTCGGTAAGCCCCTCATTCAGCGAGTTGACCAGGGCCAGAAAATTGGCCCTTTTCAGTTCATAGGTTTTTCCGTCGGGTATGCTGGTGAAATTATCGAGCTTGGGAAGTTGATAGGAACTGAGCATGCCAATTACTTCTTCGTTTACCGGATAACCAACATCCCGGTACTTTTGGGCAACTTCCGGGTTCGACAAGTCAATGGCGTTGGCGGGAATGCGGTAGGCTTCGGCTGTTTTCAGAAAAACTTCGACAAATGCGGGCGATCCGTACAGAGTTCCCATATGAGTGTCGATGTGGGTCGGGTTCAGCCCCAGGGCCAGCATGCGGTCAATTTGAGCACGTATTTCAATTTCAACTTCACGGGGAGAGGCATTCATTACCACTTCCTGCACGCTTCGGTACATTTTCCCTTCAGAATCGTTTAGTCCGGGTACTTTTTGGGGATCGGTAAGCGTAGGCCAACGGTACGATTTCCATTCGCTGGTCAGGGTGAGATGGACGCCGATGTCGGCGCCCGGATGTTTTTTAGCCCATTCAACAAATTCGTTTGCATTCGGGCAAGGCATCATAACCGCCCCCGAACTGACGTACCCGTTTTCGATGTAGTATTCGCCTGCCTGGTTGGCTTCGGGACACATACCCAAATCGTCCATATGCAGCAGCAGGATCTTTTTCCCTTTCGGGAAGCCCAGCTTTTCGGCATTGGTTATCCCGGCGGGGTTCTCTTTTATCCAATCCGGCGCAAAGGCAACGTGTTTGATCGTTTTCCCTGTTTTCAGGTGGAAGGAGTAAGAAATATGGATTAAACCATCTTTCGACTGAATGGCAGTGGGGTACGAAAATCCGCCTTCCGGATTGTTTTCCAGGTGTTTTGTCCATTTCCATGTTTCGCCTTCATCATCCGAAAGGCTCACGGCCAGGCGGTGACGGCCATTTTCCAGGTCGTTGTAAACCATCAGCAGGTTCCCGTCGTTCAGCGTAATGGCGTCGATACTCGCCCCGGGATTCGGGAGCGACGTTTTCCGGGCCGCGCTCCAGCTCATTCCTTCATCAATGGATTCACTTACCATGATCCTTCCGGGCGAGTCGCCGTTGTCGCGCATGAAGGCAAGCAGCGAGCCGTCTTTTTTGCGGATAATGGCGGGCTGAATATTTCCGCGCCCGACGATCGGCAGAGACGGTTTCCAGCTGTCGCCGTGATCATCCGAAATAGCGATCAGTGAAAGGTTGTACCCGTCCGAATACAAGGGCAGCAGGATTCTTCCCGAGGGCAAAATCAGTGGTTTTATCCGCGGCATCCAGCCTGTTTCCCTTTTCAAGGGGTCGCCGGCTGCTTCGTTGATTTGTTTTTCATATTTGGGCGCGTAGGCTGCCCAGGCGAGTTCGGGCGTTTCGGCCTCTTTAAATTTATCTTCCACTGTTTTTGCAAATGCTTCTCCGGGTTTTAACAGAATAAGGTCCTGCCATTCCCACCGGGGCGGTCCGTCATTCAGGTAATCCGACGAAATCCTGGTTTTCAGCAGGCTGTTTTCCCACTGGTTGGCCACGACCACCACCCAAACCAGGTGCAATCGGCCCTTCCCGTCTATAAACAGGGTCGGGTTACAATCCGGATTATCAGGCGTATCGGCCAGTATAAAGGGTTGGCTCCAGGTTTGCCGGCCTTTCTTCAAACGGGCGCCTTTAATTACAACATCGTTGGCCGTACGTTCGCCGGAACCTTCGAACCAGCAACTGAGCAGGTCGCCGTTTGAAAGCTCCACGATGGCGCTGCTGTGTACATGTTTATTTTGTTCAGGGAAAATAACTTCGGATTGAAAAACTGGTTTTGAACCGGTTTCCGGAGGCATTTCTGCCGGTGCAACGAGAAATTGAATAGAGAAAATGACTGTCAGACAGGTTGTTTTGAGAATTTTGCCAAACCAAAGGGGTGAAAAGCATTGCAACGAATTGTTTTTCATAGGTTATAAGTTATTAGGTTGATTCTCTTTTATTCCATATAAACAAAGGAACAATTTTGAAGGTTTGATTACATATCGTTTTTTAATCAGGTTACATGGTTTTTTAACCCGGCTTGATTTGTCATCCTGTAATGGGGCGTGGTGTTTTTATGATTTTAATGTAATTAAGGCTTGTTAATCAATTATGAAGGACTGTTGTTTTTTGATTTGTTTACCGGATGTGTTTTGGGTTGAGGTGAAAAAATAATGTAACTTGAATAAAATACCTGAAGCGGTTGAGAAACATTTGCCGTTATTTTATTTAGATTTTGAATTGATGTATGAAAAAGCAATGGATTGGTATTTTGATGATCGGAATGGCGTTGGGCACAGCATGGGCTGTCAGGGGGCAGTTTGGCCATGAACAGGGCGCAGCCTGGGCCGGTGGAATCGGGGCGCTGGCGTTGGTGGTTGCCGCACGGCGAAAAGATTGGTATCAAAAGGTACTGGCTGTTGTTTTGGCTTCAGCCGTTGGCTGGGGCATGGGCGGGATGATCAGCTACGGAATGATTGTGGGTTACGGCCGGGCCGATGATTTTTTAAATGCCTCGTACGGTTTGTTGATGCTTTTTGTGATCGGTGGTCTGTATGGATTGCTGGGCGGCGGATTGACCGGCTTGAGCCTGAGTTCGTCGAAACAAAGAAAGGTGGAATGGGCCCCTTTGATCGTCGAGATGACGGCCGGCGGGGTGATTGCCTATTATTTGCTGATTCATCAGCTCGAAATATGGATGACTCCGCCGCGATCGGAAGCCTGGGCGGTATGTTTCGGCGCCGGCGCCGCTCTGGTCTGGTTTATGGCCCGGCATAAATATCATTCGGCCTTACGGGTTGCCTTCTATTCTTCGATTGGAGCAGGCTTTGGATTTGCCTTTGGAAATTTTTTACAGATACTTGGAAATGTGCTCGAAATTCAGTTCAACATGTGGAATGTGATGGAATACTCGATTGGCTTTTTCGGAGGAAGTTTTATGGCCTATGGTGTGTTCAGTTCCCGATGGCCTGAAGAAAACGAATCGGTAACGCCCAAAAACTGGGAGAACCGTTCTGCTTTTCTGTTGGTTTTTGTCCTGATACCGCTGATCGTATTTCAGCAATCCTCTTCCCTGTCAGACCCGCTTTTTAGCCCTTCGGCAGTTGGTTCTGATCCGGGCAAAGTGACTTTTATCGGCAGCCTGGCTGCTTTGGCCGTTTTAGCGGCCATGATCCGGTTTTCGTGGAGCAAATCCTTATCCAGAGAAAATCGAGTTGGTGAAAAACGTGTAAAGCGCATGTTTCTGGCGTATTTCATGGCTTACATTGTTTTTAGTTATCTGGTGAGCGGAGCATTCTCCGGTGTCTTTCTGCTCAACCATCACTTATATATTGTTAATATTGTACTGATTATTTACTTGTTGAGCAAACAGTTCCCTGTTTTTCTGAATATCCCCGATCCGGAAGTTAACGGGCCTGTCTGGATGAAAATTCTTATTGTGTCCTTATTACTCGTTTTCATGCTGGCTTTGATTTCAATCTACATGCACGGAGAGATGGCCGGATCTCAGCTCCGTTTTTCCTGATTGGTTTTTGGGGAGGCCAATGATTCTTTATGATCGTAATATCTTTTAATTGAATTTTATTACTATTATAATTGAATATTAACATCTGTGTTCTTTTGAATCGCTTTATTCGATTTCTTAGGGTTAAAATGTGATGTAATATGAATAAAATTCCATAGGCTTTGTCATGTTTAATTCTCGATATTTGTATAAGTGAATATTCAACTTGACCTAATAGGAGTTTGTTTTTGCTTTGAATATTGTTATAAATAACTAATTCTATTGTCTATGAAAAAGAAAATCGTTCAAATGCTCTTCTTGGGGATGTTAACTTTTTTGTCAGGCGCTGCGTTCGCTCAGTTTAGAGTGAATGGCGTGATCAAAAGCGCTGACGGAGAATTTCTTCCCGGTGCAGCGGTCATGGTAAAGGGGACCACCATTGGCGTGTTAAGCGACGTGAATGGTGAATATACCATTAGTCTGCCAAATGCGCAGTCTGTTTTGGTTTTTTCTTTTGTAGGAATGCAGACGCAGGAAATTCAGGTGGATGGAAGACCTGAAATCAACGTGACACTGAAGTCATTAGATATTCGTGTGGACGAAGTGGTTGTGACTGCATTGGGCATCTCGAGGGAAAAGAAGTCGCTGGGATACTCGGTTTCGAGTGTTAGCAGCGAGGATATGAGCCAGGCTGGGAATGTGAATATGTTGAAGTCGCTTGACGGTAAGGTGACCGGGGTCAACATTGTTAGTTTAAGTTCAGACCCGACTTCGTCTGCTTTAATTACCATCAGGGGAGCCACTACCATTGCCGGTATTTCAAATAAAGACCAGTCCAACAGATCCCAGCCGCTCTATGTAATCGATGGTATTCCTGTTGGTAGCGGGCAGGTTGGAAGATTAGGAGGGGTTGACATTGGAAACAAAATGTCGCAGCTTAATCCGAGCGATATTGAAAGTGTTACCATTCTGAAAGGCGCCAGCGCCGGGGCGCTTTACGGATCAGAGGCCGGTAATGGTGTTATTTTGATTACGACGAAATCAGGAGCGAAAGGCAAAAAAGGCATCGGGGTGGAAATTACCTCCTCTTTAGTTTTAGACAATGTTTACAAAACGATGCCTGTTCATCAGGATTATTTTCAGGGAGAGCGATATGGCAGCGATTATTATTCCATGGAGGCGAATTCGGCCTGGGGTGCCGCTGTTGGTAGTCCTGAAGCAGCTAAAAACTATACTCAATGGGATTTGCTGGAACAAAAATATTACAGCGGTCCCTTGGTAAAGAGGACGAATGAAGACCGGATTAAAGCATTTATGGAGACAGGGACCACCCTTACAAACAATGCCAGTATCACAGGTAATTACGACAAGAGAAATTATCGGCTTTCGTTCACAAACCTTAAAAATACCGGTGTAATCCCGAATAATTCCACCACCCGTAACACGGTTAACTTTTCAGGAACGTATAAGTTAACCGATAACGTTTCGGTAACGACCTCTTTTTCTTATACAAAAGGTTATACACCAAACAAATCTGTTGTTGCCGGACGGGATGTTCGCACCGGTATCATTGAATTGTTGTATTCCATGTCTCCCAATATGGCGCCAATGAGCGAATGGAGAAAAGCAAATACCTGGATCGACGGGTACGAAGGTATTTATCAGAATACCCCGTATATGAGGCAGGCGGGCAACCCGGATGTCCGGACAGACGGCGACCAGGTAAGAAATAACAACCCGTATTGGGTTACTGAAAATAATATCCGCGAATTTGTGACAAGTGAGGTGTTTGGAAAGGTTGAACTTAACTGGCAAATTATAAAGCCTCTTAGTTTCCTGGTACGTACGGGAGGAGATTTATACACGGTCGGTTTTGAAAAAAGAATACCTTACGATAACCGGGATCGGACCAAAGGAGAATTTGAAGCTTCCAATAATCAGAATGAACGGATTAACACCGATTTGATTTTAACGTTCAATAACTCTTACGGCAAGTTTGATCTTATGGCCAATGCCGGATACAACTACCGGTTTACCTATAATACTGGCTGGTCTTTTCTTGGTCGGAACTTGTTGAAACCAAACGATTTCAGGCTGGATGGTTTGAATAAGCAAACGCTGAACGCTTTAAATTACAGTGGTTTTGGAACCGGAAGATATCAGAGTGTTTACGGAACAGCGTCAGTAGGTTTTAATAAAATGCTTTACCTGGATATTACCGGGCGGAATGACTGGTCGGGGATAACGGAGCAGGAAATACAAAAACATTTCTATCCTTCGGCATCGTTAAGCTGGCTGCTATCTGAAACCTTTGACCTGCCTGAATCGGTTTCGTTGCTGAAACTTCGCGCCGGATGGGCACAAGTAGGGTTCGGCTTGGGGGTTCAGCAAAACAGGAATACCTATGATTTTAAAAACTATTCATGGGGTAGCGCCAGTCTGGGTACCGTTGGCGGTAGTTTAGTCGACCCGAATATTAAACCCGAGATCAACGAATCATTCGAATACGGTATTGAAACATCGTTGTTTAAAAACAGGGTGTTATTTGACTTCACCGTTTTCACCGAAAAACACTTAAAACAAATCAATACGATACCGGTGGTTTCGTCAACAGGTTTTTCAAATTTAATGACGAATGTCGGTACTGTTGAAGCAAAAGGTTGGGAAGGGTCATTAACGGTTGTTCCCGTGCGAAACAATGACTGGACATGGAGCCTCTCCGGGAATATTTCAACTGCTGAATCTGAAATTACCTACATGCACCCGAAATTTACATCGGCCTGGTATGATTATGCCGACAATTCCATGCAGCGCCTGGCTGTTGGCGAGAAGATGGGAAACCTGTATGCCAAAGAAGGCTGGTGGGTCGTTAAAGAGGGCGAGTTTAAAGGAATGAAATTGTTGAAGTGGAGTTCAGGTACGCCGATTGAAAACGATGAGGCGTCGAACCGCGATTTCCTTGGTAACTGGAACCCGGATTATATCATGGGATTGAGTACGAATATCAGGTATAAAAGATTTAGATTGAGTATGGTCGGAAGTCTCAGAAAAGGTGGCATTTATGTGTCAGAAACTACAAAGATCTTACGTGACGACGGTAAAGCGCCCTTCTCGGTTTCCGGTGATCATCATTATTGGGAAGGCGGACGTGTTGGAGCCGGTGGTTTTGCATGGCCAAATCCTGATAATATACAAATTTCGGAAGTTAGAAACAGAATTGAAGAAAGTTATGTTGAATATAATGACGCCAGTTATTGGATTGGCGTGTATGTTGATCCGCGAAGCGGAGCTGGTGTTGAGGATCGGGATTTAGGCAACCAAACCTGGGATGATAACGGCGTACAAAGGCCCTACTATATTTTGAATGGCGCCGACCCCAACGCGACTCTTTACAACGATCCGTACTCTATTGTAGGAAATACATGGGATTTTCCTCAGACCCGTACCTTCGATGCAACAAACTTTAAACTGAAAGAAGTGACACTTTCTTACGATCTTCCGGTTCGCTTTACACAAAAATTTATGTGCCAGGGCGGTACTTTCTCTCTTGTTGCCCGGAACGTTTATTTCTGGACAAAAAGTGGCCAAAACGAAGACCCGGAGTCTGCTTTTACAGGAACACTCGATAACCAAGGTGTTGCCCGGTTCATTATGCCGCAGGTTCGTTCTCTGGGATTTGAACTATATCTGAACTTTTAAAAAACGATAATAGATTATGATTATGAAAAAAATATTAATCGCCTGTTTGGGTATTTTTTACCTCGTTTCGTGTACCGACCAGTTGCGGATTGACGAAAGGCAAATGGCAGAGGATGTTACCTATGGAACAAGTGCAAAGTATTTGCTCTCCGGATCAATCGACGGCATTGCACAATGGTATCAACGGGCCGGAATCAGGGAAGACCGGCACAACGCTGTTGTTCAGTATTATCAGCAATTATTCTCGGTGAAGTCCCAAACGTATGAAGAGTTTTCAAAAGCTCCCGAAAACTGGAACACCGAGCTGGAATTACTGAAACCGGTTAAAGCCGGGTTAGAGCTGGCCGTTGAGGAGGGTGAACCGTTTATTGAGGGCGCTTTGTTGGTTCTTAAGTCGTTTATGTTTGCATACCTGACCAATCAATGGGGAGATGTCCCTTACACCGAAGCGCTTAGAGGAAGAGAAGGTATCTTCTTTCCTAAATTCGATCCTCAAAGGGAAATTTATGATGGTATGCTGGCAGATCTTGACCGCGCCATCATGCTGATGGAAAGTACTTCCAATTACAAAGAACCTCAGTTCGACCTGATTTATTCAGGGAGCACAGAAAAATGGGTAAAATTTGCAAACTCTTTAAAAATTCGGCTGCTGGTTAGCTCTTACGAAGCGTATAAAAAGAATGGCGTGGATAATGGCCCCAAGATCGGTGCAATTGTCAGTGGCGGTAAATATTTCACCAGCGTCAGCGATAATGCCGCTTATTTATACCTGGGTACGGCTAATTTTAACTCATGGCCTTTGGGGAACTATAATGATAATTCAGGAAATGAACTGACCCGGAGAAAACCATCGACCACGTTTGTTAACACCTTGAAAACCCTGAATGACCCGCGTCTCACGGGATGGATCGCTCCTGCTTTAATTCCCTGGGCCAATGCTGAGGCAACTTTTGATGTTACCGACAGGTATGATTTTACCTATGAAGTTCAACAACAGGACATTAATGCTGATACAAATGGCGATGGTGTTCCTGATGGTCAGGGAAATACGGAAGGTTATCCGGTAGGAGACCTGTATGTTGGTATGCCCATTGGATTTGGCGAAGGTAATCCGGTTCGTTACGGGGGAACGGTACCTGCCGCCGGAGCATACGATAATTATCGCACCTCATCGTTTGGTAAATTATTTGTCAAGGATAAATTCCCGCTGCTTAAGTTGACCTTGCTCCAGGCGTGCGAAACAAATTTATCACTGGCCGAAGCGGTTCAAAGAGGCTGGATCACCGGAAATGCCAAAACCTATTACGACAATGGGGTGACACTGAACATGCAGCGCTGGCAAATTCCAGCCGCCGAAATAACTGCATACCTGGCCAATCCACTGGTTGTTTTGGATGGGAATAATAACCTTGAAAAGATCGCTACTCAAAAGTGGCTGGCGCTGTTCACCGTCGGCATTGAGGCCTATTTCGAGTACAGAAGGACAAAATTACCTTCTGTGATTGGTGATGCAGTTCCAACGGGCTTGGGAAACAATTTCCCGGAAAGATGGCGTTACCCAACGGCCGAAAAGGATAATAATACTGAACAGTACGATGAGGCTGTTGCCCGCCAGGGCGTCGACGACCAGTACACCAAAATCTGGATTCTGAAGTAACCAGGGTAATAACCGGAGTTTGATATGGGTGCTGTTTTTTGCAGAACAGCGCCCATTTTTTAAAACGATCATTTTTAACACGTATTAATTGTGCCGTATGTTCCCGGTAATTCGCATCTGTTTTCTTCTTTTCTTTTTCCCTGAATTTATTTACGGGCTTGAGGGGGAATTTATAAAAGGAATTGTTTTCCTGGATAAAAACAACAATGGCGTTTTTGATCAGGAGGAGCAAGGGATCGGTAAAATTGCCGTATCCAACGGGAAAGAGGTGGTGTTGACCGGCGATGACGGGAGATGGATCCTTCCGGTAAATGATGGCTCCGGGGTATTTGTGATCAAACCGGCAGCGTACCGGGTACCGGTGGACGCCAACATGATTCCCCGTCATTTTTTTCTGTATCCCGACAAAACGGACGAATTGCCTGAATCAATCAATTTTCCTATGCTTCCTGCCCCGGTTCAGGATAAATTCACCGCTCTCTTTTTTGGCGACACCCAGGCCCGCGGATTGAAAGAAGTCAATTACATCAATCACGATGTGGTTGCCGAATGCATCGGGACCGATGCGCTTTTTGGCCTGTCGCTGGGCGACATTACGGCCGATGGCCCCGACCTTTTTAACGAAGTGGCACAGGGAATTGCACAAATCGGCATCCCCTGGTACAATACTTTTGGAAATCACGATTGCGACCGCGATGCAACAACCAATGCCGAAAGAGATGATTCGTTTGAACGGCTTTTCGGACCAAGTACCTATGCTTTCGGGTACGGGCAGGTTGTTTTTATCACCCTCAACAATATATTTTTTAAACCCGACGGGAAGTATATCCCGCATTTTACCGACGATCAACTCACTTTTGTAAAAAATTACCTGGCGATTGTGCCCGACGACCGGCTTGTTGTCCTTCTGATGCACGCCCCGGTGGTGGCCTGCGACAACCGTGAAAAATTGTTTGAACTGATCCGGGACCGGAAATACACCTTTTCAATATCGGGCCATGTGCACGAACAAATTCATGTTTTTGCCGGCAAAGAATCCGGGTGGAGCGGCCATAGTCCGCATCATCACCTGATCAATGCAACGGTTTGCGGCAGCTGGTGGTGCGGGTTGAATGATGAAACCGGAATACCTCACGCCACGATGAACGATGGCGCCCCAAACGGTTATTCGGTCATTACTTTCGACGGAAACAGGTACAGCATCCGTTTTAAAGCGGCCCGCCGTCCCGAAAATTACCAGATGAATATTTATCTTCCGGATGAAATTGCCGTTCAGGCGGCAGATACAACCAAGGTTCTGGTGAATGTTTTTGCCGGTTCCGAACGTTCGCTTGTCGAAATGAGACTTGATCGCCAGGAAAGCTGGATTCGCCTTGAGCAGGTTAAAACAGTTGACCCGGAATGTCTCCGGATGCACCGGTTGAGCCCGTATCTGAAACAACAGGTGGAAGGTGAACTGTTGGAAGATGTGTTTGGCTATCGGATGGACGAACCAAGTATATCCACACATATGTGGACAGCAAACCTGCCCGAAAACATTCGACCCGGAACACATACCCTGACCGTGAAAACAACCGATATGTTCGGGCAAACCAGCCAGGCAAGCCGTGTTTTCAGAATACGTTAAACTTAGTAAACCAAATGAAAATGAAAATCTTTCACCAGTTTATTTCTGTTTTTTGTTTTTTGCTCCTCTTCGGATCATGTATGAATTCGCCTGAAGAAGCAAAACCTGTTCACCGGGATATGCCTTTTGTGCAGGATTACAGCATTAAATACTATTCGAACGACGAGGGTCAGCAACTTCTCGGTGTAGTTTCAGACCGTAACGAAAATATCCAGGTACTTTCGACCAGCGGATTGTTGAAACCGCATGACGGGCAGTTCCTTTATCCGGGGACGCTGGTTTCTGACCTTACCTACCGACCAATGGCAGATAAAAAAATCGCCGGCATCGCCTCGTATCAGGATCAGTTTGTTTATCTCGACGATGTGGCGGTGTTAAGCAACGCATGGGCGGGGAAATTGTTCTCGAAACATGGCATGCCCCATGCCCGGTGTTTTGCCGGAGGCGATGATTTTGCATTTCTGGTTTCCGATGGAACAGTTTTAAACTATGTGAAAGATTCGGAGACACAATGGTCGGATAAACTTGAGGGCGGGATCATCGACATACGCTATGCGCCTGAAACGAAAACTTTTTGGATACTTGGCAGTAGTTCGTTGGGTTCTTTTTCCCCGAAAGAAAAAAAATTGGCCAAAATTTTTGAAGGCACCGGTTTTACATCATTTGACGTAGTTGAAGAAGGCAGGAAGATGATTATCGGGACAAAAAATGGGTACCTTGAATTGAATACCGGCACCAAAAAGCAAAACGGAGCCATCCAAAACAGACTTCCCTGTCCTGAAATTACTTATGTGAAAGCGATAAACGGCAACATCTGGTTTGGTTCGCCTGAAGGCGCTTTTATGCTGCGGAACGATGGGAAATTCAATTATTACAATGGCGAACGTTGGCTTCCGGGAAACAAGGTTAGTTCAATTGCGCCGGGGCCAAATGGATCGGTTTTGATTCTGACCGACAAAGGACTCGGGCAAATCTGTTTTAAAAACATGACTTTGGCCGACAAGGCGGCGTATTTTCAGAAACAAGTCAGGCAGCGGCATATCCGAAACGGATTCAATTCATCGCTTGACGGCATGAAAAAAGGTGACCTTTCGACCGGATACCTGAGCGACTCGGACAATGATGGTTTGTGGACTTCGATGTACCTGGGCGCCGAAATTTTCAGGTACGCTGTTACCCGTTCGGAAGAAGCGTTGCAAAATTGCCTGGAATCACTCGATGCGATGGAACGGCTGTATAGCATCAATTCCAACCCTGTTGGCTTCCCGTCGCGGTCGTTTGAGCGGAGCGGGTACATCAACATCTTATCCGATCCCGAAAGGTGGCAACACGCCAAAGACCCCGAATGGGACTGGAAAGCCACCACCAGCAGCGACGAGGCTATCGGCCACATCTTCGCTTTGGGCGCCATGGCTGAACTGATTGACGACGAACCAATGAAAAAACGGGCTATCCATCTGATTGATATTTTGATGCAGCACATCGTCGATCACGATATGTACCTGATTGATTACGACGGCAAACCAACAACCTGGGCGCGGTGGAACCCCGAATATGTGAATGCCAGGCCAGTGATGGTAGGCGATCGTAAAATCAATTCTTCCAACATTATCGGCATGTTGCAGACGGCCTATCATTTCACCCAAAAAGAAGTTTTCAGGGAAAAAGCCTTCGAACTGATGCGCGAACATGGTTATTTTGAAAACCTGATGCGACCCATGAAAGAGATTGGCGTGGCACCCGCCGACGCCGACGAACTGAGCCGCGACTTGTCGGAAAGCTGGAACCACTCGGACGACGAGATGTACTTTCTCGGTTACTGGGGCTTGTACCGGTATGCGTTTAATGACACGCTCAAAGCCCGTTACCGCGAAGCCATCATTGACCATTGGGAAATCGAACGGCCTGAAAAAGAAGGGGCCTGGAACATTTTCACGGCTATGGTCAGCAACGGGTTCGATCTGGATGAAGCCATTTGGTACCTTCAGGAACATCCGATGGATTTGATCAACTGGGACATCAAAAACAGCCACCGGAACGACATTGATTTGATTGCTCCGAACTTCAGAAACCAAACCACCAAAGAGGTGCTTCCCCCTGATGAAAGACCGGTACAGCGGCATAACGGTAACATGTTCCGTCTCGACCGCATCGGCGGTAATGGCAACGGCGAACACAGCGCCGGCGATATCTGGCTGCTGCCTTACTGGATGGGCAGATACCTGGGGGTGATCAGCGGGCCAACCAATACGGACATTCCGGTTTCTGACTTATAAATTTTATTCCCGTGAATACAAACCGCTTATTTGCAAATTTGGTGATTCTCTTCTGGCTGGCAGGCTTGTTGTCCTGTACCCGCCAAGAGAAAACAGTTGACGAGGTGATGGACCGGGTGGTCAGCCATTTGTATGAGAACATGGACATCAGTGAGTTGCCGGCATTGGACCAGGAACAGGTGATGTCGTTATTTTCAGAAGATGAGTTGAAAACGCTGGCTACCCGTCATTGGACCTTCCATGTAAATGTGCCCGTGGTGGTGTCGGTTATGCGGAGTGTGAAGCAGAAAAATCAGCCGTTTTGGTTGGCTCAAGGCGGGTTCGTAAAAACGGCGATGACCATGAAAAACGAGCAGACCACCTACGAAGTGTGGCAGAAACCGTTTGGCGCGGGAAAGGTTGGTCTGGGCATCAACGGCTTTGAAAATTACGGCCTTCATTATTTTGTTTCAGTGGCGCCTCAGAATCAAAATGACCACCTCGAGTTGAGCAATTTTTTCCCTGAAAATCAATACGTGGGTAATTTGAAAAACGGGGTTTTTATATATCACGACTGGGATGAACTGGTGTTATCAGATGTTCCGGAAGAGATGAAAGGGCAGAAGTTGTTGACCACCATCCGGGGCAGAGGCGCCGAATCGCATCTGATCGGTGCGTTTCGGACCAGTTCTTACCCATCGTCTCAAACCGCCGACCAGGTGATGCTGACCTGGAGCTCCGATCCTTCAACCGGCGTGGATATCCAATGGCGGACAGACACAACTGTTAACGCAGGACTGGTTGTGTACCGGGAAAAGGGCAGCGACCGGGAATTCTCCGTACAGGCCGAAAAATACCGGATGGAGGACCGGCTGTTGGCAAACGACCGCTTTATCAACCGGTTTACGGCTAAGTTGATTGATCTGAAACCCGGAACAGTGTACGAGTATCGGATTGCTCCCGAAACAATCTGGAATGAAACCCACACCTTTTCCACAGCGGCCAACGACGATCTGTTTTCATTCGTTTGGTTTGGCGACACCCATTATTCCCCAACATTCGAAAAGTTAATAAATACAGCAGATCAAACTTATCCGGATGCGGCATTTTATTCGATCGCCGGCGACCTGGTCAGCGATGGTTTACACCGCAACCAGTGGGACGAGCTGTTTGAATACGCGAAAACAGTAATCTGCCGGAAACCATTGATGTCGGTTCCCGGAAATCACGACAATCGTTATGGACTGGGTGCCCGGATGTACCGCGATCTTTTCAGTTATCCCGAAAACGGCCCCGCAGGTGTGGAAAAAGAACAAACCTATTCCTTTGAATATAAAAATGCGTTGTTCCTGATGATTGACGCTACCTCGCCTGTTGATGCACAAACCGCGTGGATTGAGGAACAATTGGCCCAAACAAAGGCTTTCTGGAAATTTGCGGTGTTTCATTTTCCGCCATACAATTGGGAAGAACCCTATTTGGATATCCAAAAGGCCTGGGTGCCGCTTTTCGATAAGTACCAGGTCGATCTGGTCATGGGAGGGCACATTCATTATTACATGCGTTCCA
The DNA here is from genome assembly GCF_059705485.1 of Gaoshiqia sp. US2. Taxonomy (NCBI): domain Bacteria; kingdom Pseudomonadati; phylum Bacteroidota; class Bacteroidia; order Marinilabiliales; family Prolixibacteraceae; genus Gaoshiqia; species Gaoshiqia sp. US2. Next base: position 2,135,079 of record NZ_AP048550.1, read on the forward strand.
AACCCATGAAAGCCGGCCAGGTGGTTGAATCGTACAACGAAGGGACGGCTTATCTCATTTCGATTGCCCTCCCGACAAAAAATCATGCGCTTGCCGACGAACCTTATGCGGCAGTCAGGAACACGGAAGGCCATCTGTATCAGTATGTGAAGATTGACGGGCGTAATTTGTCATTTTCTGCCCTGAATGCGGATAACCGCTTAATCGACTCGTTTACCATCAAAAAATGAAGCTATGAAACATTTTTTTCTCCATACAGCTTTTATTCTGGTCCTGGGTATTTTTTTCGGTCCTCTTTCAGCTCAAAATCTTTACAAAATCACACAGCCACTGTGGAAGCCGCAACCGGACCAGGTTTACTTGCAGGAAGTTGCCGAAAAGATTCCTTTTGACCGTCCGGTTCAGGCAGTCGCGATTTTTGATCAAAAATGTTTTGCCGTGGTTGATCAAAAAATCTTTCGTCTCGAAAACGGCCGCTTGCATGCAGACAACGAGTCGCCGGACGGAGTTACCCGGCTGATTAACGGAAGCGGCAACCTGTGGGCGCTGACCCCCGGAGGAATTTACAGGCTGGCGGGAGCAATTTGGACGAAAACAGATGACCGGGACTATGTGGATATGTGTATCCATCAGGGACATTTACATGCGGCCACCCGGGAAGAAATTTTTCGGTTCGAAAACGACAGGTTTGTGTCCCTCAAGCCCGAAGGAGGCTACCATTCGAGCGATGCGACGATGCTGATGGAGGACGGGACCCGGATTCATGCCGAACCGGTTCGGCTGGGGCCAATCATGCGGATTGAGTCTTACGGCGAAACGCTTCATGTCCTTCGACCCGGCGAGTTGGTTTTATTTGATGGTTTGGTGGTTAACCGCGATTTTATTGATTGGGGCAGACTACCTTCAAAAACCACGACTGATCTGCTCAGTTTTGGAAGTCGTTTGTTTATTTCTACCGGTAAAGGATTGGCGGTGTTGCGCGGGGCGGCCTTATCAACATTTAAAGGAGCAGACGGCCTGCCGGTTGAAGATGCAACTTGTTTGGCAAAAGGTTTTGATGACGACATTTGGATTGGTACAAAAAGAGGCGCTGTTCGTATGTTGAATAACGATTGGCATTACTTTGGCGCCGCCCACTGGTTGCCGGGAAACGAGGTGAACGACATTGCTGTTGCCGACAAGATGGTTTGTGTTGCTACCGATAAAGGAATCGGAATCATCAGGTATGAACCGTACACGCTCCTGAAAAAAGCGGCTTATTACGAGGATCATCTGGAAGCCTGGGGACATAAACGGCTGGGATTTGTTCATACCCTGTATAAAAAAGACGGCGAATGGATCAGGCATATCAGTGACAATGACGGCGGGCACACAGCTACCTGGTTGGCGGCCATGTGTTTTAAATACGCGGTTACACGCGACCCGGCAGCCCGGAACGAAGCCGTGGAATCGTTTAAAGCCATGCTCTGGTTGGAACGGATTGTGCCGGTTGAAGGTTTTTTTGCCCGCTCCATCTGGTCGGTCACCGCCGATAAAGATGAAAAAAGCAGCCAGGGATCGGGTGGACTGCCTGCAAAATGGTACCCAACGGCCGATGGAAAATGGTTTTGGAAAGGTGACACGTCGAGCGATGAGGTTACGGCTCATTTTTATTCGGTATCGCTGTTTCACGATCTGGTAGCCGAAGGCAAGGAAAAGGAAATGGCCAAAGATCATTTGGACCGGATTGCTTCCTATATTTTGGAAAGTGGTTTCGTTTTACCCGATATGGACGGTAAACCTACTCGCTGGGGACGATGGAATCCTGAGTACCTGCTACGGCCTTACGGTTACGCCGACCGTGGACTCAACGGACTGGAAGCCCTGATGTTTATGCAGACGGCTCTGTCGCTTACAGGTAATCAAAAATACGAAAAAGGCTACCGACAGTTGGTCGACTGGGCTTACCCGGCAAATACCATCCGTCAGAAAAACGTATTTCCGCCTGAAACCCTGGCGCCTTGGGACGACGACCTGGCATTCGAAAGCTACAATACCTTGCTCCGTTACACCGATGACCCCAATTTCAGATCGGTTTACCTTCGCAGCCTCGAACGTACCTGGGAGGTAAAACGCATGGAACAGATGCCCTGGTTCAATTTTAGTTATGGAGCTATAACCGGGAACGATTGTGAAGCCGAAAAAGCCGTAAAACACTTGCGCGAATGGACACTGTACTGCACGGTCCATGATTTTCAGAATTCGCATCGCGACGACTTGTTTACCGAACCCGGATATACGGCTTATGAAGGCGCTCCAAGGGCGGTCTCTCCGCGCGAAACGGCGATGATGGCTGGCAGCCATGCCACTCTTTTGGATGGCGGTTCAGGCGGAAACGTGGTGAAAGAACCGACTGCCTTTCTCCGGAATTACTGGATGGGCCGGTATTTTGGTTTTATACAGGCTCCCGAAACCAATGCCCCGGAATTAATATCAGTGGGAAAATCAAGGTCCGGAAGCAAAGGGGCAAAACCTTACGACAGGCCGAAAAGGCCTGATTTATAAGAATAGAGTGAAAAACTAAACGATGAATGAAGAATGAATGAATTTGAAATTCAGGATTGTAAAGTGCAATTGTCAGAATTCAGTTGGATTAACCAGCCCCGCGTATTTTGGCTGGAAGAAGATGGCCTGGCGTTGATCACCGATCCTGAAACCGATTTATGGCAACGTACCTATTATGGCTTTGAAAACGACAACGGACATACTTTTGTCAAATCGGTGGAAGGTAATTTTACCTTCTCAGTAAGAACCTGGTTTGAGGTTAAAACCCGCTACGATCAGTGTGGAATTATTCTTTATCAGGATAGTGAAAATTGGATGAAGGCGGCTGTGGAACACGAAAATCACAACTTTGCCCGACTGGGATCGGTGGTTACCAACCTGGGGTATTCCGATTGGGCTACGACCGATATTCCGGCAACCCTTGCTTCGGTTTGGTACCGCTTAAGCCGGCGCGGACAGGATTTCTACCTTGAATTTTCAGTGGATGGAAAAAAGTACCGGCAGATGCGGATGTTTCACATGCACAAACCCATTCCGGTTGCCCGGATCGGCGTTTACGCATGCAGCCCGTTGAAGTCAAGCTTTAAAGCTGTTTTTTCTTATTTTGAATTGGGCCGGTGTAAATGGAGGAAATTCCATGAAAGTTAAGCTTGATAATAAAAGAACGTACCGATGGGTATATACCGCATGGATCGAAGTTAAATTGGAGTTGATAAATTTTTACACTTTGGTTAAATTATATGACTCAAATCAATCAGGAAGAAGATCATTATTTAGGTCTCGATATTGGAGGGACAAAATGCGCTGTCGTATTGGGAGACTCTTCTTTTTCCATCAAAAGGAAAGTTTTTTTCGAAACCCGGGTTGAACGTGGTTTTGAAGCGATTCTCCTTGAATTCGGGCAGCATATCGATTCAATTCTGGCCGAATTCCCCGATGTCAGGCTGAAAAAGATCGGGATTAGTTGCGGAGGGCCCCTGGATTCGAAAACGGGGATGATCTGTTCGCCTCCCAATCTTCCGGGTTGGAACCGAGTGCCGGTTACCGAAATATTCAGGAAAAGATATGGGGTTGAAACAGCTTTGCAAAATGATGCCAATGCCTGTGCATTGGCTGAATGGATGATGGGCGCCGGAAAAGGGACACAGAACATGATTTTCCTGACTTTCGGTACAGGCATGGGCGCCGGCCTGATTTTAAACGGTGAATTATACAGCGGAACCAATGATTTGGGTGGCGAAGTCGGGCATATCCGCCTGGCGCCCGATGGCCCGGTAGGATTTGGAAAAGCCGGCTCGTTCGAGGGATTTTGCAGTGGGGGAGGAATTGCTCAACTGGCAAAATCAATTGTCACTGAAAGGCTGGCAAATAACCAGGCCGTTGCTTTTTGCCCGTCGCCGGAGCTAATTAAGACAATCGATGCAAAGATGGTTGCCCGGGCAGCACAATCAGGCGATCCGGTTGCCCTCGAAATTATTCAGATATCTGCTGATTATCTTGGTCGCGGACTTGCCATCCTGATCGATTTATTCAACCCCGGATGTATAGTTATCGGAAGTATTTATGCCCGGAACGAACTGCTGTTTAAACCGATTATGGAAAAAGTTTTGCAGCAGGAAGCGATTCCAGCAGCCCTGAAGGTCTGCCGGATCAAACCGGCAGCGCTGGGTGATTCGATCGGCGACTATGCGTCGCTGTGTGTGGCCATGTACGAAACTTTAAAAGGTCGTGGAAATGAAACATCCTGATTTTTTGGATCAGCTAACCGAAAGATACCCGCAGTTGACACCGCTTCAAAACGATATCAAAAAAGCGGCTGAAGCGCTGATCGGCTGTTATCAGCAGGGCCGGAAAGTGTTGATTTGCGGAAACGGCGGAAGTTGTTCCGACTCCGGTCACATCGCCGGCGAGTTGATGAAAGGCTTTGAACATCGGCGATCGCTCGGAGATGAGCTGAAAAGTCGGCTGACGACAATCGGTTCGGATCGTGGCGCCTATCTGGCCCGAAAACTTCAGCAGGCCTTACCTGCTATTTCGCTTGCGGCACACAATGCCCTGATAACGGCCGTATCGAACGATATGGATGCTGATCTGATTTTTGCCCAGCAGGTCGTTGGTTACGGAAAGGCAGGCGATATTTTAATCGCCATCAGTACCTCCGGAAATTCCCGCAATGTGATTGACGCCGTCATTACGGCAAAAGCCAAAGGATTATTGGTTATTGGCTTAACCGGTGAAACCGGCGGACAGATGAACACATTCTGCGATATCCTGATCAAGGTTCCCGGAAAAAATACGGCTTTCATCCAGGAGTTGCATCTGCCTGTTTATCATACGCTTTGCCTGATGGTGGAGAATCACTTTTTTGCCGATAAGCATAACCATTAACTGTCAAAAACCTATAAATCCAAAAACTTGTGAAACATTCAACAATCGGACTTCAAAAAACACTGCCTGTATTTATGTCCTTCGTGGTGATGGGCTTTGTTGACATCGTTGGCGTTGCAACCGGTTTCATCAAAAAAGACTTCGGGTTGACGGATGATCTGGCTCAGCTGATTCCCTCGATGGCTTTATTCTGGTTCTTTGTATTATCGGTTCCTTCGGGAATTTTGCAGGATAGATACGGTAAACGGCGGATGCTTAACCTGGGTATGCTCTTAACGGGTGTGGGAATGGTCATTCCATTCATTCACTATTCGTTCCCGGCGATGCTTTTTGCGTTTATTGTATTGGGAATCGGGAATACGATTGTTCAGGTATCGGCAAACCCCTTGCTCCACGACGTTTCTCCTCGGGAAAAATATGCCAGTTACATGAGCCTTTCCCAGTTTATTAAGGCAATCGTTTCCCTGTTGGGACCGGTAATTACGACCCTGATGGCGACTGCTTTTGGTAACTGGAAACTCGTTTTTATGGTGTACGCCTTCACCTCGGCGTTAGCGGTGCTCTGGTTGTATGTCACAAAAATTGAAGAAACCAAAGGCGAAGCGCCTGCAACATTTAAACGTTGTTTCAGCCTGCTGAAGAATCCTTTTGTCGCGGTGATGGTGTTGGGCATATTTATGCTGGTGGGATCAGATGTCGGTATGAACTCCAACATTGCCAATTTCCTTCAAAATCAGTTCGGACTGACACTCGAACGGGCCTCGCTGGGAATCAGCCTGTATTTTGCAGCGCTGATGATCGGGCGGTTATCCGGAGCCATCATGTTAAACTGGATTCCGGCCCGGCGGTTCCTGTTGTTAACGGCTATTGTGGCATTGGCCAGCCTGGTTGCCATGTTGTTGGTGAAATCGGCCCTGGTTGTACAAATAGCCATTTTTATGGTTGGGTTGGGCTCGGCCAATCTTTTCCCGCTCATTTTTTCCATCACCCTCGAAAAAATGCCCGAACGGGCCAACGAAGTTTCGGGTTTAATGATTATGGCCGTTTCGGGAGGTGCATTTCTTCCTCCTTTAATGGGACTGGTTAGCGCCAATATTGGTGTGAAAGCCAGTTTCGGGGTGTTGGTTTTGGCGATGATTTATATGGTGAGCGCCGGACTTTATGCCTTAAAGAGATAACATTTCAGGCTATGGATAAGGAACAGCTAAAAAAAGTACTTGAGGACATCAGCCGGGTGAGAATAGCCGTTTTGGGCGATTTTTGCCTCGACTCCTATTGGTTCATCGATGAGTCGAAAAGTGAGATTTCCATTGAAACCGGCCAGGCGACCAGGCCTGTACGTCAACAAAAATATTCGCCGGGCGGGGCCGGAAACGTGACCAACAACCTGGCGGCGATAGGAGTCAAAGATGTTCGGGCCTTCGGTGTGATCGGAACCGATCCATTTGGCGACAAAATGCTCAGAATGATGCAACAGACAGGCATCAAAACCACGAACTTACTGGTTCAGCATGAGGCCTGGTCAACCCATACGTATTCAAAACCGTATATCGGCGATCACGAGCTAAACCGCATCGATTTTGGAAACTACAATGTACTTTCCAACGAAACAGCCGATCGGTTAATTGCCGGTCTCGTCAATGAAATCCCTGAAGTGGACGTGGTCCTGATCAATCAGCAGGTTCCTTCGGGTATCCACACCGATTACTTCAAACAGGAATTGCTTGGGCTGATCCGGCGTTTTCCCGGGAAAATATTTATCGTTGACAGCCGGAACTTCAATGATTTTTACGACGGCGCCATTCGTAAGATGAACGACATGGAAGCTGCCCGCCTGTGCGGATTAAATAAACAACCGGGTGAAGTTGTGTTGTATCAGGAAGTAGTTGACTGCGCCAAACAATTATTTAAAAGATACCGAAAACCCTTATTCATTACACGAGGAGAAAAAGGTTCGATAACCATTAGTGAAGAAGGAATTTCCGACATCCCGTGCCTCATGATCATTTCGCGGGTCGATCCGGTTGGAGCGGGAGACAGTTACCTGGCCGGCGCAGCCTCCGCTTTAGCGGCGGGTTACGATCTGGAACTTGCCGCCCGGATCGGCAGTTTTGTGGCCGGGGTCACGGTTCAGAAACTTTTTCAGACCGGTACGGCAACGCCGGAAGAAATTATAGCGATTGGCAGCGATCCGGATTACCTGTATGCTCCCGAGCTGGCCGGGAATATCCGTTTGGCCGTCTATCTTCCCGATACCGAAATCGAACTGATTAACCCGTGGATGGGAGAACTGGCTGTCGAATATGCCATTTTCGATCACGACGGAACCATTTCAACCTTACGCGAAGGCTGGGAACACCTTATGGGACCGATGATGGTAAAAGCCGTTTTGGGTAACAAATTTCGCGACGCGGATGACGCGCTTTATCAGAAAGTCCGGGAGCGGGTGAATGATTACATCGACAAAACCACCGGTATTCAAACCCTGGTGCAGATGAACGGTTTGCTGGCGATTATCCGCGAATTTGGCTGCGTGCCCGAAAACGAGATGCTTGACGAATTCGGCTACAAAAAAATCTACAACGACGAGTTGTTGCAAATGGTGAACCATCGTATCGCCAAGTATGAAAAGGGAGAACTGTCACTGGACGATTTTACGGTGAAGAATGCCGTCCCCTTTCTTCAGAAACTTCGGGATTCGGGGGTGAAACTTTACCTGGCCAGCGGCACCGATGAGGAAGATGTGAAAAATGAAGCGCGGACGATGGGATACGATCATTTATTTGAAGGACGAATTTACGGCGCAGTAGGCGACGTGACCAAAGAGGCCAAAAAGATGGTGCTCGACCGTATTCTGGATACGATCGGGGAGGCGGCCTGCAATAAGTTGGTCACCTTTGGCGATGGTCCGGTTGAAATACGGGAAACGCGCAAACGGGGCGGGCTTACCGTAGGAGTTGCCAGTAACGAGTTGAAACGTTTTGGTTTGAATGAGAGTAAACGGACAAGACTGATCAAAGCCGGGGCCGACCTGATCATCCCCGATTTCGCGCAGTCTGCAAGCTTGCTGAACTTGCTAAATCTTTAATCTATAATCTATAATCGAATAAAGATGCCTTACCCAAAATTTAACCGGGACCTGTTATCGATCAGGAAACTGAGCGATCGGAAAAACAAGGTATATATTGAAAAAGATCACATCCCGATTGCACAAAAACCGGAAAATCTGTCTGAACAGGCGAAAACACTGATTCAAAAAACAGCAGAGCGCATCCGCCTTGCCCGTACAAAAGGCCGGTCGGTGATGTTGGTTTTTGGCGCCCACACCATTAAAAACGGCATGTCGCCTGCTTTAATCGCATTCATGGAGGAAGGCTGGATCAGTCATCTGGCTACAAACGGGGCGGGCATTATTCACGACTGGGAGTTTGCTTTTCAGGGAAAATCGAGCGAAGATGTTCGCGAAAACGTCAGGCTCGGGCAATTTGGAATCTGGGACGAAACCGGTTTTTATATCAACCTGGCCCTGATCGTCGGTGCATACGAAGGATTGGGTTACGGCGAATCGGTGGGTAAAATGATTTCGCGGGAAGGACTGCAAATTCCGGACGTCGCTACCTTGTACGATGAAGCAGCGGCCAACATGAAAACCAGGCCTGGGCTGGCGGCAGCGGCAATCGACCTGGCCGGGGTGATCCGGAAATTTGAACTGAAGGCTGGTTTCATAAATATTCCTCATCCGTATAAAAAATATTCGGCACAAGCCCGCGCATTTGAGCTGGGAATCCCGTTTACCGGGCATCCGATGATCGGGCACGACATCATTTATAATCATCCGATGAACCACGGCGCTGCACTGGGACGCGTCGCCCTGAACGATTTTTTGTGTTTTGCAGAAGGTGTGCGTAATCTGGATGACGGAGTTTACATGTCAGTCGGCTCGGCCGTGATGTCGCCCATGATCTTTGAAAAATCGCTTTCCATGGCACAAAACCTGGAGATACAACAGAACAACCACCTGGATCATCACTACATGCTGATTGTCGATTTGGCCGGGTCGGACTGGGATTGGCAAGAAAACGGCGAACCGCCGGCCGATAATCCGGCCTATTACCTGCGTTACTGCAAAACATTTAGCCGCATGGGCGGCGAAATGGATTACCTGACGGCCGATAACCGCGATTTTTTACTGGCTCTTTGCCACGAGTTGCTTGCGAAACAGCATTAAGACTTTAATAAACAGGATATGGACAGAAATGAAATTTTGGAATTAAAGAAAGAGGCCGAGAACCACTTGATTAACGAATTGCTTCCATTCTGGACTAGCCGTATGAAGGACGAAGTTAACGGGGGATTTCTGACTCACTTTGACAAAAACGGAAACGATTCGGGTGAGGATGAAAAGTCGTTAATTGCCCAAACCCGCTGCCTGTACACCATGGCGTCGGCTCATCGCGCCGGTTACGGCGAAGGGAAATGTGCCGGACTGGCTAAACATGGGGTCGATTACCTGATCGGCCATATGTGGGACAAGAAATTTGGCGGATTCTACTGGATGACGGACCGGAAGGGGCAGGTGAAAATTGATCAAAAAATCATTTACGGGCATAGTTTTGCCATGTATTCGCTTAGTGAATATACGCTGGCAACCGGCGACCCGAGAGGAATCGAATATGCTGAAAAGGTGTTCGACCTGCTTCAAAAATATGGCGTCGATTCGATGTACGGCGGCTATTGGGAAATGTTCCGGCGCGACTGGACGCTTTGCGGACCGGGAAGCCAGGGCGGAGACCGGAAAACCCTTGATGTGCACATGCACCTGATGGAAGCGTTCACCACGCTTTATGAATGTACCGGGAAAGACGTCCATAAGCGGAAGTTGATCGAAGATATCGACCTGTTGGTCAAGCGTATCATCCATCCGGTTTATAAGACAGGCATTCCGCAGTTTTTTAAAGACTGGTCGGTGGCTCCGCAAATCAAATTCGACATGATCTGGGGTTGGGATCGTTTTTCGGAAGAAGGGCAAAAGGGCAATGCGACAGATAACACCTGCTACGGCCATAATGCCGAGTTGGCCTGGTTGCTGATCCATGCGCTTCAGATCCTGGGAATTGACCCGAAAACCGATGCCGCACTGTTTCAAACGATTTTCGAACACACCGTGAATCATGGTATCGATACCGAATTTGGCGGCGTTTATGTGGAAGGGCCGCATTCGGGAGGCGTTTATGACCGGGAAAAAGAATTCTGGCAACAGGCCGAAGTGTTGATCGGTTTGCTTGACGCGTTCATCCTGTTTGGCGATGAAAAATACTGGGAGGCCTATAAAAACGTGCATCGTTTTGTATTCGATAAAGTGGTCAACAAAGGGGTAGGCGAGTGGTTTCCGCTGCTTACCCGTCGCGGCGAACCGATTTGGACACATATGGGTCATTCCTGGAAAATTAATTATCACACCGTCAGGGCCATGATCCAAAGCATCCGGCGAATGGAGAAAATTCTGGAGAAGCTTTAGAACATGGGACATGGAGCATGGAGCCAGCAACCAATGACCAATAATTTAATCAACAATCAGCCGTAAATCATCAGCTTATGGAGCTTACCTTAACTATTGTCGATTGGATTGTGTTGTCGATTGTAATGGGCGGGAGTCTTTCGTTCGGATTGTACATGGCCTATCTTAAAAAAGCAGGACAGAGCAGTTCCAATTTCTTTCTCGGTGGAAGGTCGATCAAGTGGCCGGTCATCGGGGCATCCCTGTTTGCCACAAACATAGGCGCCGAGCATTTGGTTGGCCTCTCCGGAGATTCGTACCGTTACGGTCTCTCTGCCGGTTCAGTCGAACTGACTTGTGCGATTACGCTTGGTTTTGCCTGTGCGGTTCTGTTTCCTTACTACATGAAAAACAAGATTTATACGATCCCCGAATTTCTCGAATTGCGCTATAACAGACGGGCCCGGACCTTTTTTTCCGGATTGATGCTCGTGATCAGTATCATGACCAAACTGGCTTTTACCTTGTTTGCCGGGGCGCTGGTTTTAAACAGCATTCTGGGTTGGGATGTGATGATCACCGTGTTTTATATTGCCATTGCCGCTGCTGTTTTTACCATCATCGGGGGATTTACGGCTGTCGCTTATTCAGATGTGATCCAGGTGGTCGTCATGATTGTCGGGGCCATGATTATGCTTGTGATCGGACTCGACAAGGCGGAAGGATGGAACGGGTTGATCGCTAAGGCGCCGGAAATGATGAAAATCGGTAAACCCTATGATGATCCGGTTTATCCCTTTTGGGGGATTTTAGCCACTGCCTTTTATGCCGGTATTTTTTATTGGGGAATCGACCAGGTGAATGTTCAGCGGGTACTTGCTGCCCCCGACTTGAATCACGCGCGCTGGGGAGCTATGTTTGCCACCCTGCTGAAACTTTTCCCCATCTTTATTTTTGCATTGCCGGGAGTCATTGCTTATGCGCTGTTCCCGGGCGAGTTGCAGGGCGAAGCCACCAAACAAACCTTTGTGTTGTTGCTGAATAAGTTGCTGCCAAGCGGTTTGCGCGGGCTCATGCTTGCCTCGCTGATGGCGGCCCTGGTAACATCGCTGATTGCCGTGCTGAACTCCGTTTCAACATTGATCGTACGCGACTTTGTCGTTGAATTCCGTCCTGGCATGAGCGAAAAGAAACAGGTGAAACTGGGCCGGTATTTCATCCTGCTGGTCACTTTTTTGGGAATTGGTGCAGCTTACCTGGTTTATAAAAATGAGGAGGGTTTGTACAAATACCTGCAAACCATTACGGCCTACCTGGTATTGCCGGTGTTTCCGGCGATTTTTTTCGGCATTGTCAGTAAAAAAGTAACCATGACGGGAGCCACTGTTTCTGTACTCGTCGGGCTTATTCTGGCTTCCATTTTTGTCATCGACCAATTGCTCGGTCCCGTTACTGCCAAAGCAGTTTTCCCGTTATTGCACCATAAACTGACCTTAAACTTCGGGTACCGTGGCCTTTGGGCCGAAATGCTGATCACCGGGGTACTTTTTGGCGTTTCGGCGTTTACTAAAAAAACAGATCAGGAAAAGCTGGCGAAAACAACGGTCAATTTTTCAAAGGGTATTGCCCGCTTCGAAGGATTTTCGGATTGGCGCTTGCATTTGGGAGTTCTTTCACTCATCACCTTGTTCCTGTATATCTGGTTGTATTGACGCTTCATGAAAATTGAAAGAAAGAAATTGTATTACAGAAGTATAAATAAAAGAAAACAGAAAGATGAAGCATTTGATTGAATTGCTGGTCGTTTTATTTTTGTGCCACTGGATGCCGTATCACCTGAATGCACAAACCGATGATCCGGTTGATCATGTCAACCCGTTTATCGGAACCGATTTCTTTGGACATACTTTTCCCGGACCTTCATTGCCGTACGCGATGGTCCACGTAAGCCCCGATGTAAATACGCAGGGCTGGACCTATTGCGCCGGTTATCTCTATTCCGAAACTTCCATCATGGGATTCAGTCATACGCACTGGAGCGGCGTGGGCATGGTAAACGGCGGCGAAGTGCTGCTGATGCCGACGGTGGGAAACAAACTTCAGACCGTTCCCGGGTCGCCCGAAAACCCGGATGAAGGATACCGGTCGCGGTTTGACCACGACAACGAATCGGCATCGCCGGGATATTATTCGGTTCTTTTGAAAGATTACCAGGTGAAGGTTGAACTGACCACCACCCAAAGAGCCGCCTTTCATCGGTACACCTTCCCGAAAACGGAGAATGCCCGCGTCATTCTTGATTTGGGGCACCAGATCGGGAACAACTTTTCGGACGAATTATCGGAGCTGAGCATTTTGAATAACAACCGGGTTGAAGGCGTGAAAAGCGCCGGTTTGGGAAAGCTTTATTTCGTGGCCGAATTCAGCAAACCCTTTGTTTATTACGGAACGTTCGACAATGATTATAAAACCCCGGAATCGGGCGGAAGCATCTGGCCATACAAAAACGGGGAAACCGGTAAAAACATCGGGGCCTTTGTCACCTTCAGAACGTCGGAAAATGAACAGGTGTTGGTGAAAGTGGGTATCTCGTACACCAGCGCGGAAGGGGCCCGCAGGAATCTGAACGCCGAAATTCCCGGCTGGGATTTTGACCGGGTACGAAACGAGGCCCGTTCGGTTTGGCAGAAAGAATTGTCGCGCATCCGGATTGACGGCGCTACCGATGATCAAAAGGAAATTTTTTATACCGCCATGTACCATTCATTGCTTGCCCAGTATATTTCGCAGGATACGGATGGAAAGTACCTGGGGTCGGACAAAAAGATCTACGAAGCCAAAGGATACGATTTTTATGGTTCCTTCTCGTGTTGGGATACTTACCGTTCACAACATCCGCTGTTAACCATTATTGCCCCTGCCCGCGTGAACGATTTTATCAAATCGATTGTTTCGAAAACAAAAGCGTATGGGTGGCTTCCGGCTCAACATTTTCTGAATGTGTACGGCGAATCGATGGTGGGCGATCACCTGGTCCCGGTGATTGTTGACGCGTACCGGAAGAGTTACCGCGATTATGATGTGAAATTTCTGTACGAAGCCATGCGCAAAAAGGCCCTGGAAGAGCCAAAGCCGCCGGTTCCGGCGCAAGCGGGACGCTCGGGACTGCGTTATTACATCGACTTGGGCTATACCCCGGTTGACCGGGTAACCGAATCGGTTCCGAATACGCTGGAGTTGGCTTACGACGATTGGTGTATCGCGCAGTTGGCCCGCGAACTCGGGAAAGAAGAGGATTATCGGCTGTTTATGAAAAGAGCCGGCAACTATAAAAATCTGTGGGACAGCCAAACCCGGTTTATGCGGCCGAAAAAAGCCGACGGTAGCTGGCTGGAAGAGCTGAACGGGCGTGAACAGGAAATTGTCGCCGAAGGCAGTCATGCGTATTACCGCTATTTCGACCCTTTGCTGGTTGGCCGTCGTCCAAACCGTCATTATACCGAGTCGAATGCCTGGCAGTACATCTGGTCGGTTCAGCACGATGTACCCGGACTGATCAACTTGTTTGGCGGCAACAAGGCGTTTACGGCGAAGCTGGACACTTTCTTTGAAATGAGCCCGAACATCACGCCGCCCAAGTATGTGGGCGTGGTGGGGACAATCGGGCAGTATGTTCATGGAAATCAGCCCTCGCACCATGTGGCCTACCTGTATAACTATGCCGGGCAGCCCTGGAAAACACAAGAGCGCGTGCGGCAGGTGATGGACGGGCTTTACCGGACAGGCCCCGGCGGTTTGTGCGGGAACGACGACATGGGATCGCTTTCTTCGTGGTACGTGTTGAGCGCTTTAGGCTTTTACCCGGTCACTCCCGGAGACCCGGTTTATGCTATCGGGAGCCCTTTATTTGGCGAAGCGGCCATTCAACTGGAAAACGGAAAGGCTTTTACGATTGAAGCCCGGAATAACTCAGCAGCCAACAAATTCATTCAATCAGCTGTTTTAAATGGCAAACCGTTGAATAAACCCTGGCTTTCTCACCGGGAGATTATGGAAGGCGGGAAATTGATTTTTGAAATGGGACCCAATCCCAATAAAAAATGGGGAACGGATAATCAGATATAATTTAAAATACACGGATGAAACGAAGAGATTTTTTAAATTTTGGAGTGATTGCGGCTGCCGGAGGAGTTGTTTCCTCCTCGGCCCTGATCGGATGCAGTAACGAAGTAAAGAACAAAAGCCGGGGTAGAACCAAAAATATCATTTTCCTGGTAAGCGACGGGATGAGTTCCGGAACGCTCACCATGGCGGATCTCCTGTTGCAGCGGAAAACCGGAAACGGGAGTAACTGGATTAACCTGTACCGCGAAAACAGGGTTTCGCGAGCCTTAATGGATACCGCGTCGGCGAGTTCGCTCGTGACCGATTCTGCCGCTGCCAGTTCGGCCTGGGGCGGTGGGCGCAGGGTAAAAAACGGATCGTTGAATATGGGCGCCGACGGCACGATGTATAAACCGATTTTTCAGAAGTTTAAAGAGGCCGGTAAATCGGTGGGTTGCGTGACTACCTGCCCCGTCACCCATGCAACTCCCGCCGGTTTTTGTATCAATAAAAAAGACCGGGGCGAACAGGGTCTCATCGCCGAAATGTACTTGCCCCTGCGTTTTGATGTGATGATGGGCGGCGGGACCCAGTATTTCAGTCACGAAACCCGGGCCGACGGGAAAGATCTTTTCTCGGTATTTGCCGATGAAGGATATACGGTGGTCAGAACAAAACAACAAATGAATGCATCTGCAGGCGACAAGCCGCTGTTGGGCGTTTTTCATAAAGACGGACTGCCTTACAGCATCGACCAAAAAGAAGACAAGGGGCTGTTGGAAACAGTTCCTTCCTTAGCCGAGCTGACACAGCGGGCAATTGATCAGCTCAGCCAGAACCACAACGGGTTTGCCCTTCAGGTTGAAGGAGGGAAAGTAGATTGGGCTTCTCATGCCAATGATACAGCCGCGGTATTGTATGACCAGATTGCCTTTGATGAGGCCATTGGCGTGGCAATTGCTTTTGCTGAACAACGCGACGATACCCTGGTGATTATCACCACCGACCACGGTAACTCAAACCCGGGATTATTCGGAAACATCGAAGGCTTCGATTTGATTCAACATTACAAACACAGCAATGAATGGATCTTAAGGAATATTACGAAGAACGACTCACCGTCGAAGCTGATTGAACAAATCCATTTCGCCCAGGGGTATGCCATAACCGATGGCGAAGCGCGTGAAATTCTGGCTCATTATGCAGATCAGGCTAACGACGGACTTTATAACAATTATAAGCTGCCGTTTAAACTATTGGCAGGCATTCAGCAAAAATATAACGGGGTGGGCTGGGCCGGAACCGACCATTCGGCCGATTTTGTTGAGCTGGCCATGTTCGGACAGGGAAGCGAACTGCTGAATCCGTTTGTTAAAAATACGGATCTTCACTACCTGATGCTCGCGGCGACAGGTGTAAATGCGGAATCTGCGGTTCTTTTTCCCGCGTAATTGACCTTAATTTTTTTTGCCTGGCCATGTTGTTTGTTTATTAAAATGACTGACCTGAATTGATCCCTGACGGAGGCGCCGCTTCGGGCGCTGATCCCCATTCTTTATTTGGAAGCGGGCCCATCTCGAGTTTGAGGACGGCTCCGTTTATCAGGTCGGCATGGGTGAACCACGGCCGGTTTAACGGTTGCCCGTTTAGTTGGGCCGATTGGATGTACTTGTTGGCTGCTGAGTTATTCCGGGCTTTAAGGGTGAAGGTGTTGCCGTTTCCGAGTTTGATCTGCACTTCTTCAAAAACCGGACTGCCAATGGTATATACCGGTATGCCCGGCGTAACCGGATAAAAGCCCATGGACGAAAATACCACGAAGGCTGTCATTCCGCCGCCGTCTTCATCACCCGGGATACCGAAAACATGGTCCTTGAACCACACATCAAGCAGAAACCGGATTCGTTTTTGTGTTTTCCAGGGCTGCCCGGCATAGTTGTACAGGTACGGAATGTGAAAGCTTGGTTCGTTACCCATCGAAAACTGCCCGACCAGACCGGTTGCATCGGGAAACTTTGCCCAGAACTGGTATTTCGGCCGTCCCAGGTTTTCGCGGAAAAGCTGGTCGAGGTTTGCGCTGAAGTTTTCCGGCCCGCCCATCAGTTGTATCAGCCCTTGAATATCGTGCTGTACCTGCCATTGGTAGGTATAGGCATTGTTCTCGTCGTAGTAGTCGCGTCCGCCCATGCCCCCGTCAAATTTCGGATCAATCTCAATCCATTCTCCTTGGGCGTTTTTGGGCCAGAAAAGTTTTTTTTCCTGACGGTATAAATGGCGATAGTTATCTGCCTGTGCTCCGAAATATGCCTGATCATCGGTGTATCCCAGCTCTTTGGCCAACTCAGCAAGCGCCCAGTCGTCGTAACTGTGGCCTAAGGTAATGGCTACGCTCTGTCGCTTTTCGAAATCGTGAACCGCTCTTACGGTTTCCGTTTCACCCGGAGCCAGGGCCGGGTAGAAGCCATGATCGCGGTAAAACGAGTCGAGCTCACATTTCGGGCCATTTCGCCAGGGAAGCATGGTAGCTTCGTAGCCGTTTTTTCGCATGCCTTCGTAAGCTTTAGTCATGTCGTAGGAGTGAATGCCTTTTCTCCGGGCATCGAGAAAAACGATGGTCGAATGAAAGCCGTTCATGGCCGGGTCGTCCTGGTAGATCAGCGGAAACTGGGGCATCCATCCGCCTTGTTCGTACATATTGACATAGGATTGGAGCATGTCTGCCTCCTGATCCGGATCGAGGATCATCCGCAGCGGGTGATGGGCCAGGTAGGTGTCCCACACCCAGTCGTCGACATAAAAATCGCGGTCGCATTCGTGTACCTGGTGATCGTATCCACTGTAATACCTGCCATATTCGTTGATATTGACCATGCGTTCGTAGCAGCGGTAAAGCGAGCTGTAGAAGGTCCTGCGTTGGGCTTCGGTTCCGCCCTTTACCCTGATCTGGTCCATCTTTCCGGCCCAAACCTGTTCGCCCTTGTTTTTGAATGACTCAAAATCCCGGTTCCGGATTTCGTTTTCGAAGTTGGCTTTGGCCTGTTCGTCGCTGATGAATGACACCGCGTAGCTGAACCCGACCGGCTCGTTCGAATTGAATTGAACCCACATTACCGGCGTCGCTTGTTTGGCGCCGGCGTTCACGGCTGGTTCAGCTTCTGTGAATGATTCCGCTTCCCGGTCGAATTCTCCGTAAACAAAGGCTTTCATTCCGTAGAACTGTTCTTCGCCCTCAAATGAACGCTTCGAAATAACCTTCCAATGGCCCTCGTGGTTAATTTGAAACCGCAGTGTTTGCTTGCTTTTTTCAGGAAAGGTGAAGCGGTAATACCCGGTTTTGCTGCCGGGGGCAAATTCCACGCGGATATCTTCGTCGATCAGGTAAGTGGAAAAGTAATAAGGCCTCACCACTTCAAGCTCGTGATCGTAAGTCTGTCGTTTTTTCCAGTTTTCGGCATTCACCTCTCCTGCGCCGGGCAGTACTCCGAATAATTCGCCTTTTCGGTGAGAAATGATGGTCAGCGGGAAAAAGCTGATCTGATCATCGAGGTAATCGGTCCGCACCGGGTGCATCCTGATCAGTTGATTGGGCAAGTGAACGGTGGGCCTGGTCGGAACCAGTAAATGGCCCACATTCCCGATTGTCGGGTCCACATAGCGGAGGTTTGTTTTTTCGCTTTGCCTGTTTGTGCATCCGGTCATCAGCAGAAACAGCAAGGCCGGAATGAATATGGATTTTACCCGGGTGGTGCTCATCATACGATTATTTTTTAGGCCAGGAGCCGTTTACAATGACTTTGGTTTTGATCTTTGCCGGATCAATCACTACCTGTTTAACCAGCTCGCGGTTCCAGGTGTACGTGATGTGTACCAGTCCGTCGCTTGATTGAATGACTGCCGGGTAGGAATATTCGCCTTTCGGATTCGGGTCGTTTTCGAGCAATACGGCGGCTTCCCATGACTTTCCGTCGTTTGAAACGGCAGTTCCCAAAATGTTCCTTCCTTTTTCCGTCGGGGTGAAAACCAGAAATTGCCGGCCATCGGAAAGTGTTACAGCATCAATCCCCGAATTGTTGTTGGGCAAGGCGGTCGGTTTCAGCGCCGACCAGCTTTGTCCCTTATTGTTTGACCAGGATTCGATAATCGCTTTGTTTTTGCTTCGGCAAAGAAGCTGGATCGCGCCATCCGGATAAAAGAGCAGGGTGGGTTGGATCGTTTGGTAATCGCCGTTATCCACATCAATCTTTTTCCAGTTTTTCAGGTCCTGGTCCGAAGTTTCCATGTAAATGTTCCATGTTTCAGGCGTTTCGAAGCTTGTCGGATAGAGGATCGTTCCATCGGTCAGTCGTTCGGGTTTGTTTTTGATGGGGCCAAGCAGATCGCCTGGTATCTTTTCTGCTGCGGACCAGCTTTTACCGTTATCGGCCGAAATTTTATAGAGTCCCCACCAGCTACGCGGGTTCGGGCCTACTTTGTAGTATAAAATCAGGTCGCCGTTGTCCCGGCGGAACAGGACCGGGTTCCAGCAGGGATATCTTTTCCCGTCCTGGATTCCGTCGGCGGTCAGGACCGGTTTTTCCCACTTCCCGTTAAGCTGGCGGGCCGTGTAAATGCAAACATCCGGGTGTCTTTCTTCTGTTCCGCCAAACCAGGCAGCTACCAGTCCGGCGGGGGTTTCGACCAGCGTTGAAGCGTGGCAACTCGGGAAGTCAACATCTTGTTTCTGGTAAATAAATTCTGAACGGACAAGGGCTTCCGATCCGTTAAACGGATTTTGCGCCTGCGTTGACATGGCTAAAAGCGCCGCCGTGGTTAGTGAAATCAATTTAGTCATCGTTGAAATTTGAAAGGTTAATCGTAGCTAGTCCATCCTAATATCTGGTATTTCAGATACTGAAAGATAAACAGAGAATTAAATAACCGGCTGTTTTTTTGAAAAAAGTTTAGCCAATAAAAAGCCGGTAAGCGAAATGGCCAATGTTCCAAAAACAATGGTGAGGTTACTGTGGAACGGGCTTCGGAAAGCAAGCAAGCCGGCGTCGTTAAAAAATACCGGCGAAATACTCATCCAGACGATCAGCAACGCCCCGATGACGGCCCCGATGGCCGCATCGATGTTTCTGACTTTTTTCGACAGGTATCCCAAGAGGAATAAGCCGAGCATGCCACCGCTGAAAATAGAAGCAAGCGCCCACCAGGCATCCAGAACGCTTTCGACGCCTACCAGCGTCAGGGCGATCAGGATACCCAGGAACCCGAAAATAAATGAGGATATATACAGCGTCTTCATCGACGATTTTTCGTTTGCATTTTTGTTGATGTACCGCCGGTAATAGTCAGACAGAACAATGGTGGCGGTGCTGTTTATACTGGTTGATACGGTGCTCATTCCGGCAGAAAAAATGGCCGCGATCAGCAGGCCGGTTACTCCGGGAGGCAACCCGTTTACAATAAAATGCGGAAAAACTTTATCCCCGGCGCCCTCAAGCCGGAGTTCGTCGGGCAATAAACCGGGTTGTGCCGTGTAATACGAAAAAAGCGCCGTTCCGATGTAGAAAAAAACTGCCGATACCGGCACGTAAAGCAATGATCCAAACAGCGCCGACGATTTGGCTTCCCTGTCGGAACTGGTGGTCATGTATCGTTGAACATAGTTCTGGTCGATGCCGTAATTCTGAAGGTTGATGAATAAACCGTAAATCAGAACGACCCAGAATGTTGAATCAGTGAGGCTGGCTCCGAAGCTTCCCAGGCTAAACTTTTGATTGGCCGATGCGATTTCGAATACCTGTCCCGGCCCTTCGGGCATCGAAAAGGTTAAGGCCAGGGCGCAAACCAGGGCCCCGGCAATCAGGATAATCCCCTGAATGGCGTCGGTCCAGATCACCGCCTGAATGCCTCCAAGCATGGAATAAACCGTGACCGCGATGCCGGTGACGATGATAATTGTTTTCACATTCCACCCGAACAAGGCATTCAGGGGCAGGGCCAGCAACAGGAGGATGGCGCCGGTACGCATTAACTGGGTAAACAGGTAACAGACCGACGCATATGTTCGTGCCCAGGCCCCGAAACGGATTTCGAGGTAATTGTAGGCAGAAATGCTTCCGATTCCCCGGTAAAGCGGGATGAAAAATTTAACGGCCAGGATGGAGGCCACCGGGATGGAAAGACTAAATACAAATGCATTCCAGTTCGACGAATAGGCCTTCCCCGGCAAGGCCAAAAAACTGATACTGCTTACGAATGTGGCGAATATTGACATGCCGACAACCCATGCCGGCAACTTTCCCCCTCCCGAGGTAAACTGATCGGAGGTTTTGTTCCGAAAGAAAAAACTGCTGCCAAAAATTACGTTTCCGATTACCAGGATGATAAAGACGATGAGGTCGGGAAGAGGAAGTTTCATTTAATTCAGTTTCAATGTTAAACGTTTTTTAGTTACCAATATCTTGTTCCATAACGGCGTTCAATTCGCTGATATACTGTTCTATTTTTTTCCGTTCTTCTTTGCCGTGCCGACGGAGCGGCATCAACATGTAATCACTGCAAATATTCATCACCGACAAGGCACATTTAATTCCTTTTGTAATCCGGGAATAATGTTTCCCGACGTTGTAAACCGTGTTGTTGAGCAAAATGACTTTTTCCCGCAGAACGGCTATCCGGTCGAAATTCCGGTCAACAGATGCACGGTATAAATCTACAAATAATCCCGGATAAAGGTTGGCGCCTCCGGCGACAGATCCGTGCCCACCGTTTAAAATCGTTTCGGGCAAAAATAACTCGGTGCCGGCAATGATGGAGAAGTCGGGCGAATCTTTAAATTGATCGATAAGCGCATAGGTATATGACAAATCGCCCGAACTGTCTTTGACGCCGATGGCCCCCAGTTCCTTTGCTTTGCGGATGGTTTCGACCGACATGTGTAATTTTGTGCAGCCGGGCATATCATACATCAGAAATGGCAACGGTAATTTTGGCGCAATGTTTTCCAGGTAATCCCTCATCTCTTCCTGCGAGATGGGCAAATAATACGGAGGGGCGATCACCAGTCCGTCTATGCCGGCGCTTGCCGCGTATTCGGCCAGGTTCAGCGACTCTTCGAGCGAGGTGTCTGTAATACCCGCTACAATGGGAATCCGGCGGTTTACCAGCTCGCCGGTTCGTTTTAAAAGCTCTTTCCGAAGATGGTAACTTAAGCTGGTTGCCTCGCCGGTAGTACCCAGCATAAATAATCCGTGTACTCCTCCGGATATCAAATGCTCAACCAGTCTTTCCAAACCTGCCACATCCAGTTCCCTGTCGTTTAACAAGGGCGTAATCACCGGAGGTATAATCCCTTTTAATATCAGCTTCATGACGTTTTATCTGTTATCAAATAATGAATATTCACCTTATCCGGAAACATACATTTCCTAATATTCAAAGGAAACAGATTGCGCAAAACTTTGCTTCGGCTATTTTGTTCTGTTTATGTAGTATTTTAACTGAATTTTAATGATAAATATTTATATTTGAGAGGATGAGTTAAAAAAGAATGAATTATGGAGTTTATCTACGAAAAAATTTTACTTCCCTATAAACGGACTTTTATCACCCGAAAATTACAGATGGATCCCAAATCCAATAAAATTCATTCGCATAAAAATTTTGAGCTTAACCTCATTACATCGGGCGCGGGGCGACGAATTGTAGGTAATCACATTTCAAGTTATACCCGGGGCGACCTGGTCCTCTTAGGGCCCAACCTGTACCATTGCTGGGAAATTCAGGAAACAGAAGATCAGCAGGTAGGCGAATGTATCGTTACGCACTTTTCCGAAAACATCATCAATTCCGATTTTTTTAACATCCCCGAACTCGAACCGGTGGTCACTTTACTGAAAGATGCCGGGAACGGGATTTTCTTTAAGGGGCGGAAGGCCGAAAAAGTGGCGGTATCGATTGGACGAATGGTTAGTTTATCTGGCCTGGAGCTGTATATTGAATTACTGAAAGTTTTTAATCTCCTGCTTCAGATTGAAGATCGCGAATACCTGGCGCTTCCGTCAACCCAGCCGCATATTCATGAAAAGGATACCGATCAGATCAACAAAATATACGAATACGTGTTTCAGAACATCCGCGAGGGGGTTAAACTCAAGGAAGCTTCAGACCTGGTTTGCATGGAACCGGGCTCGTTTTGCCGCTATTTTAAAAAGAAAACCAACCAAACCTTTATGGATTATGTGAAAAATGTACGGATTGGCATTGCGGCTAAATTGCTGGTCGAAACCGATAAGCAAATTACCCAGATTTGTTTTGAATGCGGCTATAACAACCTGGCCAATTTCAATCATTACTTCAAAGACATCATGGGGAAAACGCCCTCGGAATACCGGAAAAATTTTAAATAATGGAGCCTGCCACGAAACGTCTTTTCGCGGATGTAATTGAAGCGGGAAATTGATACCTATATTCCGTGATGATTCATAATCGGATCCATCTGATCACTATAAATTGAAAACCATGAACAAAACTTTTTTGTCGTTATTAATGGCTTTTTTGCTGAAGATCAGCTTTATTTCTGCTCAGACCGGAGAGGCCAGGTTGATGCGTTTTCCGGCGATTTCGGGAGACCGCATTGTGTTTAGTTATGCCGGCGATTTGTACACCGTCGATGCTGATGGGGGAATGGCCCGTAAGTTAACAGCCGATGTCGGTTACGAAATGTTTGCTAAATTTTCGCCCGACGGAAGCCGGATTGCTTTTACCGGCCAATATGACGGGAATACCGAAGTGTTTACCATCCCGGTTGAGGGTGGTATACCCAAACGCCTGACTTATACAGCGACGCTTGGGCGCGATCTGGTCTCGGACCGCATGGGGCCAAACAATGTGGTGATGGGCTGGACGTCTGACGGCAAAAACATCATCTATCGTTCGCGTAAACAAAGTTTTAACGACTTTAAAGGTCAGCTGTTCAGTGTGCCGGCCGACGGAGGAATGTCGGCCGAATTGCCTTTGGCCGAGGGCGGTTTTTGCAGCTTTTCTCCCGATGGCAGCAAGCTGGCTTTTAACCGTGTTTTCCGCGAGTTCCGAACCTGGAAATATTACCGGGGCGGTATGGCCGACGATGTTTGGGTATTTGATTTTAAGACCAAAGAAGTTAGTAAAATAACCGACCATGTTGCCCAGGATATTTTCCCGATGTGGGCAGGCGACGAGATTTTCTTCCTTTCCGACCGCGACCGGATCATGAATATTTTCGTTTATCATACCAAGACCGGAAACACGGATAAAGTGACCAATTTTACGGAATACGATGTGAAATTTCCTTCAGTAGGCGGCGACTATCTTGTTTTCGAGAATGGCGGTTACATCTACAAAATGAATGTAAAAGACAAAAAACCGGTAAAAGTTCCGGTATTTGTTCAAAACGATTTTATTTATGCCCGTAACGAATGGAAGGATGCTTCGAAACTGATTAACGGGGGCGATTTGTCGCCAAACGGCGAGCGGGTGGTATTCAGCGCCCGGGGCGAAGTTTTCAGTGTTCCGGCCAACAAAGGAATTACCTATAACCTCACGCAAACATCCGGCGTGCACGAACGTGAAGCAAGCTGGTCGCCCGATGGTAAATATATTGCCTGGTTATCTGATGAGTCGGGCGAATTTGAGATTTACATGAAAGAGGCAAGCGCTGAAGGAAAAGTGACTCAACTGACAACCGGCGCCGATACCTATAAATTCAGCATCAGCTGGTCGCCCGATAGTAAAAAAATTCTGTGGGCCGACCGGAAACTGCGCCTTCAGTATGTCGATGTGGACAGCCGGAAAGTGACCACTGTATTTCAGGGTGAATACGGGCAGCCCGGCTCGTATGCCTGGTCGCCCGACAGTAAATGGATTACGTTCAGCAAACCAACCGATAACCAGTTTTCGACCATTGCCCTGTATCACCTGGATGATAAAAAGCTGGTTGAGCTGACGGATAACTGGTATTCTTCGGGCTCTCCAGCCTTTTCCGACGACGGCAAATACCTGGTTTTTGTTTCGGCCAGAGATTTTAACCCGACCTACAGCCAAACCGAATGGAACCACGCGTACAACAATATGTCGCGCGTTTACCTGGCCGTTTTATCCAAAGAAACAGCATCGCCTTTTGCCCCCGAAAACGACCTGGTGAAAACGGAGCCTGACGACAAGGCCAATGATAAAAAGAGCGGTAAGGCGGAAAAATCGGGCGTGGAGACGCCAACTGTGAAGATTGATTTGGATGATCTTGCCGGACGTATTGTTTCGCTGCCGGTTAAACCGTCGGGTTATTTTAACCTGGCCTGTGTGGGCGACAAAGTGTATTACGGCGAAGCATCCGATAACGGGCATGTAACCAAAATGTATGATCTGAAGGAAAAGAAAGAAACCGAACTGGGTAAATTCGGCTTCACCCTTTCGGCCAACAATAAAAAAATGCTGATTCGCGAAAACCGGAAATGGGCGGTGATTGATTTGCCAACAAAACAGGTTAACCTCGACAAAGAGTTGAACTTGTCTGATCTGAAAGCCTGGGTGGACTACAGCCTGGAATGGAAACAAATTTACGATGAAAGCTGGCGGCAGATGCGTGATTTCTTTTATGTGGAAAATATGCACGGTGTAGACTGGCCGGCCATGCACCAAAAATATGCGCCCCTGGTGCCGCATGTTCGCCATCGCGATGACCTGACCTACATTATCGGCGAGTTGATTGGTGAACTGAGCGCCGGGCATGCCTATGTTTTGAGCGGCGAACGCCCGGAACCAACGCGTATCAATACGGGTTTGCTCGGGGCGAAAATCAGCGCCGACGCTTCGGGTTATTTTAAAATCGACCAAATTTTGAAAGGCGCAAACTGGAGCAGCAAGTTGCGATCACCGCTCACCGAGCTTGGCGTAAATGCCAGCGAAGGAGATTATATCCTGGCCGTAAACGGAATCAGCGTCCAAACAACCAACGACCTGTTTTCGTTGCTGGTAGGTAAGGCCGGTAAGGAAATAGAGTTGAAGGTCAATTCGAAACCGGCTGCCGACGGAGCCCGCACCGTGCTGGTGACGCCCATCGCCGACGAGTCGGCCCTGTATTATTTCAATTGGGTACAGGCAAATGTTGAAAAGGTAAGCGCTGCCACAAACGGCGAAGTGGGTTACCTGCATATCCCCGACATGGGCGTAGACGGCTTGAATGAGTTTGCACGCATGTACTACCCGCAGTTGAACAAAAAAGCCCTGATCATCGATGACCGGGGGAACGGCGGGGGCAACGTGTCTCCCATGATCCTGGAACGTTTGCAACGCGTACCCCAGCGCGCCAATATGCGGCGTAATGTGCCGCATCCTACGCCGGTACCAACAAAAACACTGCTCGGTCCGCAGGTATTGCTGATTGACCGCTATTCGGCTTCCGACGGCGATTTGTTCCCCTATGGCTTTAAATATTACGACCTTGGAACCGTGATCGGTACCCGAACCTGGGGCGGGGTGGTCGGGATTACCGGCTCTTTGCCGTTTATTGACGGAGCCGACCTGAGAAAACCGGAGTTTGCATCTTTCTCGGCCACCGAAAGCGAATGGATTATCGAGGGCTACGGAGTTGATCCGGATATCGTTCTGGATAATGATCCCTACCAGGAATATATGGGAAAAGATGCCCAGCTCGAAAAAGCGATTGAAATCATCAAAGAAAAACTAAAGACCGGTTATAAACCGTTGCCCGACATTCCCGACGCCCCGGATAAGTCAAAATAAGCGGGCTTAAAACGGGGAAAGGCTGTTTAGAAGCAGATCAGATCACATGAAAAAGCGGTCTCAACGGTTATGAAATAACCTTATTTTACCTTTAAAACCTTAGTAGCCTGTAGTAACGAGAACATACCACCTTATTAACCTTATTCAATAAGTTAAAAATAAGGTTGGAGATAAATGATCCGTTATGGGGCTACTAAGGTTGAAAACAGGGAATAAGGTTTTTAAGATCAACTCAAAAGGTTTGCGTTTGCAGGAAAGGATAGTCGGTATATCCTTTTTCGTTTCCTCCGTAAAAGGTGTCTCTGTCGTAGGGGTTTAAGGATGCGCCTGCTTCAATTCGTTCGGGCAGATCGGGATTGGCAATAAAGTTACGGCCAAATGCGATGGCATCAGCCCATCCGTTTTCAACATATTCCAATGCGGTATCCGGGGTAAAACCATCGGCAGCAATAATGGTTCCGGGGTAGTTTTTCCAGAGTTCCTTTTCGTTGGCGAATACCGCGGGGTCTTTAATCTCAGCCGGCCTCGCCCTGATCAGGTGGATGTATGCCAACTGGTAAGCGGCAAGCTTTGCGGTAAGATATTCATAAACAGGAAGCGAGTCCGGGTCGTAAATACCATAGACGAACGTGAAGGGAGACAAGCGGATGCCGACCTTTCCGGCGCCCCAAACCGATACGAGTTCGTTAATAACTTCCAGGGTAAGCCTGGCCCGGTTCTCCACCGAACCGCCATATTCATCGGTGCGTTGGTTCGTTTTTTCGTGCAAAAACTCGTTCAGCAGGTAGCCGTTGGCCGAATGCAGTTCAACCCCGTCAAATCCGGCTTTTTGCGCGTTAATGGCAGCTCGGTGGTAATCTGCGATAATCGATTTGATTTCTTCAGTTTCCAAAGGTCGCGGCGTTTCAAAAGGAACCTGTTCCCAGTTTGCCGTGAGGGTCATACCTTCAGCCGGAATGGCTGAAGGAGCCACCGGAAGTCCCTCTTCGGGATGTAAGGATGAGTGAGACACCCGGCCAACATGCCACAGTTGCATAAAAATACGTCCACCTTCAGCATGAACGGCATGGGTAATTTTTTTCCATCCTTCAACTTGCTGATCGGTATAGATTCCGGGAGTAAACGGGTATCCCTGACCTTGCTTCGATATTTGCGAGGCTTCGGTGATGATTAAACCGGCAGACGAGCGCTGGCGATAATATTCCACATTCAGGTCGGTTGGCGCCAGTTCGGCATTGGCCCGCATCCGTGTCAAGGGCGCCATAACAATCCGGTTCTTCAAGGTGTAATCTCCCAGCCGGAGCGGCATAAATAACTTGTTTTTCATTGTTTTCATTGTTTTTAATAGACCGATCGGTCTAATTCTGGTTAAAAAAATTTATAAACGATACGAATTAATTTCTTCTTTTATCAGTTTTGTAATTTGTTCCATTTCGCTGCTGTTGTCCGAGATCCGGCTGATGAGCACGGCTCCTTCGAGCATGGCGTAAAACTTCAGGGATAAGCTATTCGCATCCATATCCGGATAAAATTCGCCCTGAGTGATTCCCAGGAGCAGCATATCTTTCAAATTTTGTTGAGATGACCGGATCGCTTGCATGACCCGCTCTTTGATGACCGGGTTGGTATCGTCAGATTCTGCTCCGAAATTGAGTATCGGGCAACCTCCGTGCTCCTCCCTGAATTTACCCTGTCGGTAAAAATCGAGGTAAGCAAACAGCTTTTCTCTGGCGCCGGAGTAATTTTTGAGCAGATCGTCCATTTCAGAAGCATATTTCTTCACGAGGTAGTTAAATGCTTCGAGGCAAATCTCATCTTTATTTTCAAAATTGCCATAGAGACATCCCTTGGCCAGTTGAGTCGCCTCCATGATATCGCTGAGCGAAGTGCCGGCCATTCCTTTCTGGTTGATGATCGGAGCCGCTTTTTCAATGATGTACTGCCTTGTTCGTTCTGCTTTTCTCATAACGATACAAAAATAGACCGTTCGGTCCAATTAATAAGATCATGTTGTCTGAAACGTGATGGATTTAAAGTAGAATTAACAAATGCGAATTTAATCCTTAGTACCCGGATTGTTCAGTTGTCGTGTTATAATCTTTAAATCCGCTTAATTGATAAATAAAGAACGGGGACTTCACTTCGCTGTTCCGGTATAGCCGGCTCTGTATTTTTACCAGCTTTGTTTTTTGAAATGATTGCTCAAGCCAATCTGGGATCGGATTATAACTAACATAAATGGCTCCGTAACCTTTCTCTGAAAATTGTTCGATCCCGGGCCACAAATCGAATTGGTTCATGCGTCGTCCGTCGTTTATACAATAGGTTTGAGGCTGATTGTCGACATAAAAAGCCAGTTCGCTGGAAATATGATAGTTGTCGCTGAATATGAATGTGCTGTCTGTTCCGGTTTCTTTCCATATGTCTGATACATGCCCTCCCAGTTCTTTCCAGCCGGTTTGTTTATGGGCAGAATGAATCCGATAAGAATGGCGTTGATACGGATGCCAATTTCGGTATGGCCCAGCAGGTAAGTCGAAAGGTAATTTACATAGGCGATCATTGGTGGTTTCGAGTAATAGGAAAGATCGGGGTATCTGGACCAAAGCCAGTACTGTGCTTCGTCGCTGTTTAACTGAATATTCCCGAAAAGGACCCATGAAACACGAAAAACCAGCAGGAGGATGTTTATCCCGGTCAGGACATGCAGATCGTTTATTTTTAACCGTTTTTTTATCATCATGTGTTTTTCTATGTGAATTGAAGGAATAAAAAGAATAGCGAAACCGGTCGTCGTCAAACCACTTGTCGGTTAAGCTCCGGGCAGCATTAAGCCGGATGATTTATACCTGTTTTTTCCAGCAACAACCTGCCCGATGGGGTGGCTACAGACCATAGCGCATAATAAACCAGGTCTTTAACCAGAACTTCCTGATCGATACGGTGTTCATGCAGAACCGATGTGTTATTGGTAATATGAAATGAAACATGATACAACAGATGGCCATATGATTCTGTGTCTGATCCTGGAATAAATATCCCTTCATTGATCCCCTTTTCCAGTTGTTCGCTTGTTTTTTCGTGAACCAGTTTTTCGATCGTATAACAGAAAAGACTATATTGGATTGGATAGTATTTTTTTAAGGACGGAAAGATTGTATTTTTCTGGTTGAATTGTTGCATGAATATGTAATGGTGTATATGAAAGAACGCCACGATTGGGTTTTTGGACCCGGAAAGAAGGCGATCCAATTGTTTCCTGATCTTTAGCTCCAATTCCTGAAGCACTGCGGAAATGAGTTGTTCCTTACCCGGGAAATGTTGGTAAATTGTTTTTTTTGACAGCCCCTCGTGAGCAATGTCATCTATCGTCACATTTTTAAATCCATACCGGAGAAAAAGTGTTGTTGCTGTGTTAACGATCTTAAGTCGTGCTGTTTCCATATTAGTTATCATGATTTGGTGTTTTTGTTTTCGTATTATCAATACACTTCAGTTACCGTTTGGTGGACTGTAGCCCACGGTATCGGCGGACTACAGCCTGTTATTCCGGCGGACTGCTGTCCGCCGGAATAAGGAGCAGGGACGCGAATTAAACCGTCAGCTTGTCTTTCAACAAACCTTTTTTCACTGTTTTATTTCCTTTTGGCAGTACGCGCACTTCCAGGGTATATTCCCCGGCAACAAGTTCAGGAGGGATTATGAATATCACCTGCGAATTCGTCAGGGTAATAATTTTGCTTACCCGGGCGACCGTGTTGTCGGCAGCTACGAAAAAAATACCCTGTTCGCGATCATCCACGTTAAACTTAAGGCGTAGCCCTGTTAGTACAGCCGCCCTTCCGGGAGTAAGAATTTCATTAACCGTACCCGAAGTAACATCTCCAAGTTCTTCCGGTTGGGGATTGTTGCTCACCGGTTCTACTTTTTCAATTTTTACGTCGCGTGCAGTCTGGTTGTAATATTTACCAAGCTTCACGTTAAACTTAACCTGGTGACGCGAAGGGTCAAACAGATCGCCTTTTCCCCGAAATGCACCCTGGATAAAAGGGCGGGCATTGATAAACTCGGTATTGATTCCGTAGCCTTGTTTCAGAAAATATTCGTGCGCTTCAATAAATTCCTGGTAGTTGACCTTTGCTTAGGCGGTTGTAATACCCGAACCTTTGCGGGTCATATATTCAAAAATTTCATTTTCGGTTACCGCTTCGTAGCCGGTTACCTGGGCGCGATAGTCGTTCGGATCTTCGGTCATCGGATTGTCGATTAAATAATACTTGATTTTCATAAGGCTTTAATTTTATGGTTTATAATTAAAAAGTGAACTGTATTTCTAAGTTTTAGTAAACTGGTTGTGCAATGGCCTGTTTGTAATACACCTGCCTGATTTGGTAGACGCTTTTGGCATTAATCAGTCCATCCTGCGATTCCTGAAAGATGGCTTGCGCTTCCAGTAAGTCGGACGTTGAGAGGATGCCGGCCTCGTAATTGTCGGTGATTACCTGGAGGTGTTCGCGGGATTGTGCGACCAGTGATTGGGCCACGCTGATCTGCTTATAACTCTCGGTCAGTTCTTTGTAGGCCTTCTCCATTTGCAGTTCCATTAATTCCGATTTCTCGTTCAGGTTATTCCTGGCCACATCAATTTTAATTTCGTGTTCCTTTAACTTGTGCGAACCTCCCCACCAGTCGGAGATCGGGATAGACAAGCTTGCAAAGGCAATATCCTTAAAAACTGTATTTCAATTTAAACATGAACATGTTGTAGTCTTTCAGAATAGCAAACAGATTGTCGCCTTTACCGTCAAAAAATACTGTTGATAGGGTTATTTCGGCATTATCCGTAGCCTTGTATGCAACCTCCGGCATGTAAACAAGGGCGTAGTTATTTTTAACATCATCCCAATTGGTTACAATAAAACCGCCCCCAATAGGCAAAACTTTAAGTTTTTCGTTTAAAATTTTTTTCTCATATCTCATAAAGAAGTAATTATTCAGGTTTTCAGCCCCTCGTTCGTGAACAAATCCGCGCATATACTGTACATTAAGATATGAACCATCGGAAAAATTGTAATCGCCACCAACAACAAATTTCAGGTATGGTTTTGATTTGTCCAGGATTACGGAATCTTGTGTAACAGGCACAGGTGATTCCGGGTAAAAGGCAGATAAATCATTGGTCATTACGACATCTTTATCGGGTACAAATGTTGCGGCCTCAGCCCAAAATCCAATTCCGGCAATACTTGTTGCCCAATCGGCTCCAATGATATGGGTCCGGGCAAACGAAAGTTCTGACGCAATGCTTATACCGCCCGACAAATCAACAGGAATGAATGTGTTTTTTGTAGCAAAAGGTAAGCCATCGTACCCCCAAACATAACTAACGGAAAAATTAACTCCTTTTGCAAAGCCCTTAAATTTAAAACCTGCCGTAGAGCCTTCGCCCAAATTATAGCGTGGCATCAGGATAGTGTCTGACAAAGTTTGTAACACCATACCTTGCGGTAATTCCATTTTGGGGTTGAGCGCATTGGCAAAAATCCCGACAGGCATATTTGCCGGCTGGAAAAACGGGACAAAAACGCCCTGCAACGAGAAGTCGCTGTTTAAATAGTAATTAAGGTTAATGGCATCTGAGCCCCGGTGGCGGCCAAAGTCGAGAATATCCTCCAGATCGTAAGGGTTGAGATTGTCGGTGGGGTTCAGTTTATCGGCAGTTCCCCAGACAATACGTTGACGGCCAATGCTTACATCTAAATTTTTGGTGAGGAAATCATTTAGCTGGACATACGCCTCCCTGATCTCGAGGTTGTAAGGGTCAACAATTCCCTTGTTGTATAAATCGGCCGATTGAGAAGCATTGGGTAACCCAATATTACGCAGCCAAACTTCGCTGTAGAATTTAGAATTGCCAGCTATTCGTTTGTCCAATTTTAAGGTCAGGCGGTTCTCGTTCCATGCCCAGTCATTCTTTTCATTAAGCAGGATACGCTGGTCGGTTAGCAGCTCCCCGCTTATCTTCAACTGATTCTCTTCCTGGGCATTTGTTGTACCTGAAACCCCGATAATTAAAACAATTGAAAAGATGAAATATTTTATTCTCATAATGCTAAAATTTTATGTTTCTGATTTGATTTTTAACAATTTTTCTCACCATGCTAAAGCTCTTGTAGGCTGTCTGGGCGATTTGATGTCCTTCTTTAATAAACTCCTCAGTGGCTTTTAGCTTAGTTGTTTTCTCGAATTTAGTGGGATGCACAAGACCATTAAGCATGATATATTTCTCATAATTTAACCCCCTTTTTTACTTGCCTTTCAATAGCTTTTAGCAATAAATCATAATTCTTCATAGCTGTATAGGCAATTTCCCAACCCTCGTTGATATAGCTTGTTGTGGCTTTTAATGTAGTCATTTTCTTATATTTATCGTTATGCTTCATTTCAGCCAGCCGAAGGAATTTTAATGTTTTACCCAGAGATATGTAGAAGAAGTAAAGGAGTGTTTCGACACCGAAACGCGATTCCTTCATTTTATCGAGAATTGGGGCTATATCCTCTTTATATAAAGCCCTTTCGCCCGTTAGGATTTTTAATGGATTTACTTCCTGACTTAAAATATTTACGGTAGAATAACCCAAAACCATATCGCACTCATTGTTTAATAAAGGTGATACCAATTGGGTAATGTAGCCGGAGGGTATAGTTCTTTGGTCGGCATCAACAAATACCATAATGTCAAAAATAGCATTCTCAACACCGACAGCCATTGCATGACCCTTACCCATATTTTTATCAAGATGAATTGCTGTAATCTCAAGCTCCCTTTTTATTGCTTCAATTATTTCCTTTGTTTTATCCGTTGAACCGTCATTTACAACAACTATTTCGCTGGTTATTAGTGCTTCTGAAACAGACTTGATCACATCTTCAATGGTCTTCTCCTCATTGTATGCACAAATAATTACCGATACCTTTTTCATTTCGTTGATTTTAAATTGTAAACCTGCTCTTTCACAAATTGTGCCCAGTCAGAATGCGATTTCGCTTTATCAAAAGTCTGGAAAGGAATAGGTTTTCCTATTCTCACCTTAATTGTTTTATTCTTCTTATTGAAAATTTCATACGGCAAAAGCGCCAATTCCAGTGTTATTTTTATTCCCATTCGTTTTCTTCCAACATCGATAAAATAGAATAAACGGGAATTACGACCATAAAAAAAGATTGGAACTACATCGCGGTGATGTTCAATTGCCTTAGTGACAAATGCTTTCTGCCAATCCCGGTCTACAATTTTCCTTTTATTTATTCGCGAAACTAAACCGGCAGGGAAGTGAGTGATTGGCAATTCAGATGCGAACACCTTTTCCAGTTCCAATAGGTAATGCCTTGGATTGGTACCAAAAACATTAACAGCAGCAACAATTGGTTTAACATGTGGAATAAGGGTAAATACCTCGTTGCCAATAGCCCTAAAATCTCCATACTTTTCGGCAATCGTGTTTGTAAGGATTAGGCCATCGATGAAACCATAAGGATGGTTTGCAACAAAAAAGCAATTTCTGTTTTCCGGTAAATTTTCTTTACCTTCAATATCTACCTTGATATTTAGCTCTGAAATTATTTTTGGCAAAAAATCAACCCCTTTATAATCAGCATAAACATTTAGAATGCGGTTTATCTCATTTTCCTTTATGATTATTTTAATTATGCTGACCATAAAGGAAGGCAACCGTTTTAAAAACTTTGAGTGGCTTTCTTTTACTAATTTGTGAATATTTATGTATTCTTCCATGGTGTTAAATAAAAATCAGATTCATTTTATTTTCATTAATGCCTTCTTCGTCTCATTTTCACCCAGCTCCATTAATTCCTTTGCCATGTAAAAATCAAAGGTATTCGCCGAATCGTGAGGTATGTTTATTACCAAATCGGGTTTGTGCTGTTCAATGCTCATTTCTGCAATCCGGCGTATCATCGATGATGATGTCCTGCTTAAAAGGGAGTAGTACCCCAAACTATGCTTGTCGCCCGTTGAGATGAGGGTTGTCATTGTTTTCATCAACCCGTTTAAGTAGCCTTTCTCCTCATTTTTTTCTTTGGGTTCACCGGCTGTCTTTTTACCGTACAGGTTCACCACAACGAGTAGATCTCCGCTTTTTCTCGCTACATGTTCAATAGGTACAGGGTTAAGTATTCCCCCATCCACAAGTATGGTATCTTCATATTCTACAGGCGTAAAAACTGCCGGAATGGCAATGGAAGCCCGGACTGCTTCATAAAAACTTCCCCTGTTAAAAACAACCTCTTTCTCGCCGATTATATCCGTGGCAACAGCGGTAAAGGGGATGGGCATGTCTTCGATGTTCATATCAGGGATAAACGATTTCATCTTGTCGAAAACACGTTCCCCCTTCAGTAGCCCGTGAGTTGTAAGGGTAAAATCCATAAACCCCCAAACATCCCTCTTGTTAAAGGCGCTTACCCATTTGGCGT
Source organism: Gaoshiqia sp. US2 (assembly GCF_059705485.1). Classification (NCBI taxonomy): domain Bacteria; kingdom Pseudomonadati; phylum Bacteroidota; class Bacteroidia; order Marinilabiliales; family Prolixibacteraceae; genus Gaoshiqia; species Gaoshiqia sp. US2. Next base: position 2,169,874 of record NZ_AP048550.1, read on the forward strand.
ATTCGTCTAATTTCCCCATGGCATAAAGCCCTCCGATAACCGACCCAATAGAAGAGCCAGAAGCAGAAGTTATTTGAAAGCCTTGTTTCACCAATTCGTTGATAACGCCGATATGCGCAAGCCCCCTGGAGCCCCCGCTTGATAGTACCAATGCCACATTCTGTTTCATAGTTTATCTATTTATTTCAAGTGAAAACTTTTCAGGATATTTTGCTGTAACATCAGAATATAGTTCAGCAATCTCATTGCTAACTATACCAATATTTGTTGGGTTGTAAATCACTTTTTTAATCCCGATTTCTTTCTTCTTATAATCAATAAAACTGACGACTATCGGAATATTTGCTTTTTCTGCCATATAGTAATATCCTTTTTTCCAACGTGTGACTTTCGCCAAATGTCCTTCCGGCGATAACACGATATGCAGCTCTTTGCTATTGTTAACTAATCCGGCAACATAATCAATAAATTCTTTTGTATTATCCACTGGAATTGAACCAAAAATCAGGAAGAAGTATTTCAATGGAAATTTGAAAAATTCTTTTTTTGAAAGAAATTTATATTTTATACCTAACTGCATCAAATAAAGCTTTCCATAGAAACCATCCCAGTAACTTGTGTGTGGTGCAAATATTATAACAGACTTTTTAATTTCAGGAAATTCACCAATTATTTTCCAACCTAAGATATTTGAAAGAATATATTTGGGACCACCCAAAGTTTTCACGAGTATAACCAAGCACCCAAAGAATAAACATAATATAGTTATCATTATCATGGCTGATGTTTATAATTTTTTTAAAATATAAAAAACATACTTATATTGTGCAGTTAAAAAGGAGTTATATGTTGAAGACCCTTCCATAGCAGCAAAATTCCGACCCAAATTTTGAAAGAACTTAGGCAATATCTCTCTTATTAATTCTTCTCTATCTGGTGTAACTAATTTCAATGCTTCAATAACACTATCGGTAATATTTTCAAATTTGATTAATTGAAAATTTGACTTCACAAATTGAGTGTGGAGTTTATGAATCTCCTTATTATCCCCAAAATCTGCAAAGAGGAAAAAACCTCCCGGTTTCAAAACACGATAGACTTCATCGACGAACAACCCGATTTGAGCATATCGATGCGCTGACTCAATATTAATTATTACATCAAAAGTGTTATCCTGAAAGCAAAGTTTTTGTGCATTTGCCTGTAAAAATTTAACTCGTTCATCTGAGTATTTTTTATTACAAAACTTAATTGCTTTCTTATTCAAATCAATACCGATTGCTGAATTGGGTGCGAATGTTCTGTTTATGTACGATAAGCCTCCACCACGGCCACAACCAACCTCCAAAATATCTTTCCTTTTAATTTCTGTACCTGTTGCAACCAAATGATACAGTTGTATTGAATACCTATTCTTTTCATCAGTTTCGTCAAGTTCAATCTTCTGGTTATCTTTTGAGTAACCATAATTCATGAAAATAATTTCTGCATTTTTATCAATCGCACTTACATACCAGTACCAGAATTTGAAAAAGATATTTTTTAGTTTTTCTTTCATAGGATTATCATAATTTTTTAAGTAAAACGGCCCCACTTGAATACCCACCTCCAAAAACAGAAATTACAATCAAATCGTTTGTTTTAAAATTTCTCATATTTTGGGATAGCACGATTGCCGTACTTGCCGAACCTGTATTGCCAAATTGTTCAATATTTGTAAGAATTTGTGCGGTGTCTAATTTTAATTTTTTTGCAACAAAATCTGTAATTCTGGCGTTTGCCTGATGAGGGATGAAATAATTCAACTGATTGACAGAAATATTGTTTTTGCATAATATTTGCTCTGTTTCCTGTACCATGTAAGTACAGGCAAATTGAAAAACATCTTTTCCAAAAGGCATTTTTATACCTCCATTACCGGGTCTTAGATAAACGCCTTCTATACTTTTGCCAATGTTGCCTAAGCCGGTGGTATTTATATCAATCACTTCAATGTCTTCATCAGAGTATCTTTCGTTGGATAAAACCACTGCTGCTGCACCATCGCCCCAAAGAAAGCCCGATTTGGGGTCGGACGGGTTGCTGTAGAGGCTGTTGTTTTCAGATATCACCAGCAAAGCCTTATGCGCTTTGCCGGTGGTAAAATAGGCTTCAACTACTTCCAATGCATTAATGAAGGACGAACATGCAGAGTCTATGTTGAAGCACCTGGTTTTATCAATCTTAAAATATGCCTGGACAGCATGGGCAATTGTGCCAACCGTGTCAAAAGGCGTATAGGTTGCACCAATAATCAGGTCAACTTCGCCAATACGGTACGGCAACCTGCCCTCTGCATTCTTTACCGCCTCAATTGCCATCGTGTTCGTGTTTTCATCGGACCGTGTGTGCCTTCGGTACCTGATTCCACTTTTTGCAATTATTTCAGCGTCGGTAATCCCACAATTATCAAAAAAGTAATCGTTCGGAATTATGGTGTCGGGCAAATATTCAGATATAAGGTTTATGAACATGGAATTAGCTTACTGTAGTAATTTTCGCACTGTAAATTCATCATCCGAAAGGCCGGTGTCGTACTTCACGTCCGACATTTGCATTTTGGTTTTGTGGCTTTTCTTTAAGTCGGTCATTTCAATTTCCGCGGCATTCCAGTAATTCCCAATCTTTTTGAAGGTATATTTTGCCTCTTTTGCCTTATTCCCTGCTTTGTCGTAATACTCCATCAGCTCGGGGTAATAGTTTGCCTTGTTGATGTGTGCAATAACTTTTGAGTAATCCGATTTCCCTTTGGGAGTGAGTTCAAGAACGAAAATAGAGGCATCGGTCCTTGCCAATACAGGGGTGTACTTTACCGAAAACAGAACAGACTCCATATCATCATAAGAGAAATCTGTACCTGCAAAGTTTTGGTTTTTAGCGCTTGTCGCAATTCTTCTTTCTTTGCCAAAAGCGGGCAAATACAAATACATCACATCGTTGGGAAGCGACAATACGGCAATGCCGGCCTGTGATGCAGGTGATGTAAACCGGAACATCCGCTTGTCGGTCCCTTTTTGCTGAATGGTTGCTTCCCGGGTTTCTTCTTTCCCGTTTTTGTCAATCAGGACAATTTTATTTTTCCCAGTCATGTCTTTGGGTGAGTACATCACATCGTCCATTTTTTTAAGAATGGATGTGGCATCTTGTGCATTGGCAGAAAAAATACCTCCTGCTACGATAATGGCGGTTATTACCGCTGTTTGAATTCTTGATTTCATACTTTTTATTTTTAATTGTGAATGATTATCTGCTATTATTTTACGTTTTCGGTTCACAAGGATTAAAATAACCGGTAATAGCGTTAATGCCCCAAACCCGGAACCAAACATGCTTATGGCAACCAGTAAGCCGAAGTTTTGCAAGGGCACGATTTGCGAAAACAGAAGGACCAAAAATCCGGCTGATACCGATATGACATTGATAATTACAGCCTTGCCACTATGCAACATAGTTTCTTCTATGGCTTTTTCAGTATCCCCGTTGCTTATCAAATGCTTATTGAAACCGATAATTACATGGATGGAATAATCGATGCCGATACCCAAGGCAATGCTGGCCACAAGTACGGTAGCAATATCGAGGGGGATACCGGTTATGCCCATGAACCCGAATAACACGATGATTGTTGCAACAACGGGTATGGTGGCAAAAATCCCTTTTGTAGCGGAGCGTAAAATCAAGCCTACAATTAATGCAACCATAACAATGGCTATTAACAAGCTGTTATACTGGCTATTTATCAAGCTGCTGTTGAGCTTAACGTACACAGACGGCATCCCGGTCAATTCAATTTTACAATGTTCGTTCGGGTTTTCCTCGATGAACCGGTTCATTTTTGCAGTGAACACCTCCAGTTCTTTACTGTCAACCGATGCAAATCTCGATTGGATAATTCCTTTGGAAAGGTCATCATTCACGAGTTGGGGCATAACTTCCTGCCCATCGAGCAGAAACCATAATTGTTCAATTTTTGCCTTGTCGTCAGGTATTTTTTCACCCTCGCCCATGGCATCGTTCATTTGTTCAATCAGGTCTGCTACCGACTGTGTTATTTCAATATTCGCGTCTTCCTTCATGAAATGTTCGGTACCAATCATCATCTTCAGCACCTCGGGGCTTTGCATATCACCTTCAAAAACAACAAATACCGGTAATGAGCCGCCAAATTTTTTCTGCATAACATCCTCTGCAACCCTTGTTGGATTATCTTTCTTAAAATAGTCGGCCATGTTTACACTGGTTTTTATCAACGATATGCCACCAATACATAGCATTAGCAGAACTCCCCAACCTGTTAGTGTATATTTGGGATGTTTAAACAGAAATTTCACTAAGGGCAGCAGAATTTTGTGGGTTAATATGGTTTGCTTTTCTTCGTTTTCGATAACGGTTTTTTTGCTGTACATTGCCAAACCCGAAATAAGTGCGGGAACAAAAAACAGGGATAGTATTAAAGCGATTAGTGTACCGACCGCAGTAAATATCCCGAAGTCTTTTATCATGGTGAGGTATGCCCCAAAAACAAATGATACAAACCCGATGGCCGTGGTTACTGCTGCCAGTATTACAGGAACCAGAATGTATCTAAGCGCTTGAAGTAATGCTTGTTTTCTGTCTGCAAGTTTATTGTGGTTTATACTATTGAGCACATGAATTGTATAAGCACTTCCTACAGCAAGCAGCACAACCGGAATTATATTTGAAATAATGGTCAGCTCATACCCGGTTACTGCCATTAAGCCTATTGTCCAAATAACGGCCAAACCTGCTGTGAGCAACGGCAACAATACCCCTCTAAAAGATTTGAAACTCAACAATAAAATAATGGCTATTACAAGGAAAACGATGGGAACAAGCCAAACAATATCCGAAACAATCAAATCGTTAATGTCGTTCATCATCATGGGCAGACCGCCAAAGTAAATTGTTTCGGGCAAATCCAATGCTTCAATTTTATCCTTAATTTCTTTCGCAACAGCCTGTTTATCTTCGTCAGGGAGAAGTGTAACCATAATTGCGGTTGCCGTTCCGTCCTCTGAAACAACAACTCCCCTGTACATCTCTTTAGAGAAAACATAGTTTTTTAGGCTGTCTAACTGCAATTGCTCAACGGGCAAATCATACTCATCAACCAGCTTGCCGATTTCAATACCCCATTCAGAGCTTTTAATATCGAGAATATTGGTTAAGCTTGTAACGGTTGAAACACCATTGGTATATTTAAGGCTGTCAGTAATTTGCTTTATATGCTGAATGACTTCCACGTTAAAAACATCATCGGTTTCAAGAACAATCATTCCCATATCGTTTCCGCCAAACTGTGTGCCTATCTCCTTGTACAACCGGGCAGCAGGGTCATCATCGGGCAAAGAGCTTATTATATCAGCGTTTATATGCAGGTCTTTTGCCTGGTAACTAAAGAATACAGTTAATCCTGCAACGGCTATAATTATAAGCCATTTAAATTTCACTATGCCTTCTGCGAATCTGTTCATCTTTTGTTGTTTTGAAAAATATTTATACTTTAAATGTTTTTTAGTCAGTTTTGGTGCAAAAAAATTTATGTAGACAAACCTTTTGTGAGTATTCCAATTAAACCTTCAAAATGAGGAGCGTATTTCACATATTTGTTTTGTAGAAAGAAAGGTATCTCAAGCCCTTTTATAACCATAATGAATACGTCTAACAAAACATCAATATCTCCAATTATTGCAAATTCACCCTTTTCAGCGCCTTGTAGGATTATCTTTTTCAGGTTTTCTTTTTCCCATGCATCTAATTCGGATCGCAAATCATCAATGAAATGAAAATGCTCAAAAAAATCAGCTTTTAGCGTTTCATGATAATTTGCAGCAGAATTGAGAATCTCCATTCTTTTAACGAGATATTTTTTTACCTTTTCAGAAGAAGTCAAATCAGGATTATTAACAATAAAAGACAGCTGATTTTTCAGGTTTATCATTTCTATTGATACTACCTCCTTAAATAGCTCCTCCTTGCTTGCAAAATGATAGTATAAGGAACCTTTGGCTTTCCTCGCGATTTTTGCTATTTCGTCCATTGAGGTTTTATGGAATCCAAAGCGACTGAATAGCCTATTCGCAACGCTTAAAATTGATTCTTTGGTATCGTCAATACTCATGTTCTTTTTGTACTAAAATTGTTTTACGGTACAAATATGCGTTTGATTTTTTGATTTTCCAAATTTTTCAGTGTAATTTTAACGGTTTGTCATCGGTCAAATCGACTGATTTTATTATTTTCGGAGCCGCGATGTAAATGCTGCCGCATTCACAAACATCATCAAAAAAACTTTTTTAATGTCTTTTTTTAGATCAAGAATGATGAAAACAAAACAACTGAAATTCAAAATGCTTTTGGTAAAAACTTACCTGCCTTTTGCGTTATTCTTATTGGGTTTTTCTTCGTGCTCAAAAAAAAGAACCAATAGCCGGATTGTTTTAAATGTTCAATACAAAGACGAAATCCTGGCGGGACGCGAAGATTTGAAAGTCCATCTGATCACCTCTTCTCTGCCCGGCTTGTCGGTTTCGGTGTCGGTTGACGGCGAAACAGTCTGGTCGGAAGGTATGGGGCTTGCCAATAAAGAGTTACGTGTGCCAGCAGGCCCCGAAACCAAGTACCGTATCGGGAGAACGACGCATATGTTTACCGCCTTTCTGATGGCCAAATTGCAGGAAGAAGGCAAGCTGAAGATGACGGATTCTTTTTCCGCGTATATCCCGGAATACCCGAAAAAACAGTGGGACTTTACCTTGTCGCAGCTGGGTACCTATTCGGCCGGGTTTCCGGAAGATGCGCCGGCCAACCTGCTCAAAATTAAGGACACCGGCAGCCTGAAAGAATACATCAAATTGTATAGTACCGACAGCCTGGCTTATCCGCCCGACGAGTATTACGCCGTATCCGATTACGGGATTTCGATGCTTGGTATTCTGGCCGAAGATGTAACGGAAACCCGTTTCTCGAAATTGATGAAAGATCTGGTATTGGATACGCTCGGCTTAACGGAAACGGTTTTTGACAATACTTCGATGATTATTGAAAACCGCGCGGCGCCTTATTATCAGAATTATATCGCCCAACTGATCAATGCCCCCTGTATCGATTTTCAGTTTTGCGCTCCTTCACTCGGGCTTTTATCCACGGCCGATGATCTGAATAAGGCCGGGCAGGCCATATTGAAAGAAGGATTTTTCAAACAGGAATCGCTCGACCTGTTTTTTACCAGGCTGGTGTTGAAAAACGGGTACGAAACCAACCGGGGATTTGGCTGGTGGATGACTACCGACCGGGAAAACCGGACGATTTATATGCAGATGGGGTCGACCATTGGCGGAAGCTCCATGTTAATGGTTTATCCCGAACAAAAACTGGTGGTGAGCGTTTGCAGCAACACCGCCGATGAAACAGGAAGTTTACCGGCTCCGCAAATTGCCGATAAATTTTTGGCCAGGATTGATCCCCGGGAAAAACCGGAGAACAGTCCACCGGCAACCGGCGAAAAGAATGAAGAATAACCTTCAAAATATTTCAGGGCCTGGCTTTTTTGCCGGGCCTTTTTCTGATCGATCAGGAAAAATGGGGGAGACGACTCTGTTTTCGAAATTCTGCCGCAACAAATTCAATTGATCCTTGAATAATGGCAGCGGTGTCAGGAAGAAAAAAGGCTGTCCTGGAAATTTTGAACTTTCCGGGACAACCTCTGTTGTGTAATTTTGTCAGAATGAAATTTACCAGGCAAACAAGGGCAAATCCTTCATCAGTATATTCACTTTTGTTTTAACCGCTTTGATCAGCTCTTCGTTTTCGAAATCGCTCAATACTTCGTCGATTAAATCGACAATAACCGGCATTTTGTCTTCTTTTAAACCACGGGTGGTGATGGCCGGAGTGCCTACGCGCAGACCGGAAGTGGTAAACGGCGAGCGGCTGTCAAACGGGACCATGTTTTTGTTGATGGTAATATCGGCTTTTACCAGCGCATTTTCGGCAGATTTACCGGTTAATTCAGGGAATTTGGTGCGCAAATCAATCAACATACTGTGATTATCGGTGCCGCCGGAGATCACTTTGTATCCTTTATCAACAAAGGCCTGTGCCATGACAGCCGCGTTCTTTTTCACCTGGGCCTGGTAAACTTTATACGAAGGGTCGAGCGCTTCGCCAAAAGCAATGGCTTTCGACGCGATGACATGTTCCAGCGGTCCGCCTTGCTGACCGGGGAATACGGCAAAATCGATTACGGCCGACATCATTTTGGTTTCACCTTTGGGGGTCTTATAACCAAACGGATTTTCAAAGTCTTTCCCCATCAGGATGATGCCTCCGCGCGGGCCGCGTAATGTTTTATGTGTTGTTGAGGTGACAATGTGGGCATGTTTTACCGGGTTTTCGAGCAGTCCGGCAGCAATTAAACCGGCCGGGTGAGCCATGTCGATCATCAGCATTGCTCCTACCTCGTCGGCAATTTTACGCATACGAGCATAGTCCCATTCGCGCGAATAGGCCGAAGCGCCGCCGATAATCAGTTTGGGCTTATGTTCTTTGGCCAAAGCTTCCATCTCGTCGTAATCTACCAGACCGGTATCTTCTTTTACATGGTAGGCAACAGGTTGGTACAAAATGCCCGATGAATTTACCGGTGAACCGTGAGACAAGTGGCCGCCGTGCGAAAGATCAAGTCCGAGGAATTTGTCTCCGGGATTCAGGATAACGCTTAATACCGCGGCGTTGGCCTGTGCTCCCGAGTGTGGTTGAACATTGGCATATTCAGCGTCAAAAAGTTCCTTCAACCGGTCGATGGCCATTTGTTCTGTCATGTCGACGTACTGACAGCCTCCGTAGTAGCGTTTTCCGGGATAACCTTCGGCATATTTGTTGGTCATCACTGAACCCATCGCTTCCATAACCTGTTCGCTGACAAAGTTTTCCGAAGCGATCAATTCAATTCCGCTTAGTTGGCGCTGGCGTTCTTTTTCAATAATGTCGAATACAAGTTGATCTCTTTTCATTTTGTATATTCAGATTAAAGCGCAAAGGTAAAATTTTTTGCCACTGATCGGAAGGAATAGAAATCAACAAAATGTGAATTTTTTAAACCGAAAAGAGAATAGCTGATGAATATGTGCCTGTGAAATTTATTGCTTTCCATCGTCAATTTTTGTAAATTAGATCATCCTCTTCCATACCAGTTAACCAGTGTGCCGGAACCAGGGCCCGTTACGGGCAGGCAGCGGTTAATTGAAATACGCGATGTCTGAAACATCTGATGTTGGATAAAGAAAAATAACCTGTCATGCCAATTAAAACACTGAAAGAATTTCTGGACAAAAACAACATTGAGTATATTACCATCCGCCACTCACTGGCTTACAATGCCCAACGGATTGCTGCAACAACCCATATTCCGGGCAAAGAACTGGCAAAAACGGTCATGGTAAAGCTCGATGGCCGAATGGCGATGGCTGTATTGCCGGCCTCGTACCTCATTAATCTCCGGCTGCTCAAAGAAACTACCGGCGCAAAAAAAGTTGAAATTGCCAATGAGATGGAGTTTAAACACCTGTTCCCGGAGTGCGAGGTAGGGGCCATGCCTCCGTTTGGAAATCTTTACGACATGGAGGTTTATGTGGCCGAAAGCCTGGCCGAAGATGAAGAAATAGCCTTCAATGCCGGAACGCATGTTGAACTGATCCGGATGGCCTATGCAGACTTTGAACGATTGGTAAAACCGGTTGTTCTGCGTTTTTCAACGGCCCGGACAGCATGAAGAACGATGCTTTTTTTGCCCGACAATTTTTTTCGAAAGAAACCTCCGATATGTTGGAGGTTTCTTTTATTTAGTTGAAATTTGGAAGCTGTTACCATCCGTAAAATAAAAAGAAATGAAACAGCAGGACCGTCCGTTGTTGCTTGTGGCAGCATTGACCCTTAGCGCCGTCGGAAACAGCATCGCCATTTTAACCTTTTGGGGTATTTCGCTTTTTTACAGCCGGGCCATAACGCTTATTGAACAGTTAACCAATGTGCAAAATGCACAGCAACTGAGCCCCTTGTATTTCGCTGTTTTTGGCGCACTGTACCTGGGTTCGCTTACCGGAATTATATACATGTGGAAATGGAAAAGGACCGGTTTTTATGTATACCTTACAGCGCAGATTGTCATCATGCTGATGCCGATGTTCTGGTTGTCTGCCAATGCATTCTCATCAATCAATTTGATTTTTACCCTGCTGTTTGTCGCTATTTATGCACTTTACCTGAAGAGCTTCCGCTGAAACCGGCCCGGCTTAATCGTGCGATAACGAACGCATGGTATACCGGTAACTGGAGAAAACTCGCGCCCTCGATATAAAACCGATGTATTTGCCATCGTCGATCACCGCTAAATTGAACCGGCCGCTGCGTTCGAATTTTTCGGCCACTTTGTGCATGGTATCTTTGGGCGAGATATAGTGTTCGGGCATATACATCAAATCCTTTACGAATACCTTGTCGTACAACTCATGCTTAAAAATAATCTCGCGGATGTCATCCATTTTCACCATGCCATGTAAGGTTCCGTCGGGCCCGACAACGGGAAACAAATTTCGCTTTGAGCGGGCGATGACCCGGGTCAGGTCGCCCAGGGTCGCGTTGGGAGGCAGGGTTTCAAAGTCGGTTTCAATGAGTTTTGCCACTTCCATGAAATGCAGGGCCGCTTTATCTTTGTGGTGTGTAACCAGCTCCCCTTTTTGGGCCAGCCGTTTGGTATAGATCGAATATGGTTCAAAGCGCATAATGGTCAGGTACGATGTGGTGGCCGAAATGATCAGCGGGAAAAATAACTGGTACCCTCCGGTAATTTCGGCGGTGAGGAAAATGCCGAGTAAAGGCGCGTGCATGATGCCGGCCATCATGGCTCCCATACCGGCCAGGGCGAAATTATCGGTCGGAAGGTTTGTTCCCAGGGTCAGGTTCGCGAAGCTGGCCACAAAATAACCGCCAATGGCCCCTACAAACAAGGTGGGGGCAAAAATGCCGCCAACTCCGCCACCCGCGGTGGTTGCCGTCATGGCCAATACTTTAAAGAATATCAACATGAACAGGAAGGTAATGATAAACCAGGGATCATCTTTCAGATTGAAAAAGAGCGAATTATCCAGCAAATCGGGGCCCAGCCCGTTAAATATTTTATTGACAGAGCTGTATCCTTCACCCCAAAGCGGAGGGAAAATAAAAATTAAAAGCCCCAGGATCAGTCCGCAAAGGGCAATTCGAAAAAATTGGTTTTTAATTTTTTTGTACTTGGCCTCCAGGTACATGGTCATCCGGGTAAAATAAAGCGAAACGAAACCGGCAAAAATACCCAGTAACAGATAAAACGGGATATTGGAGGCATCGAAGGTATTGACCAGGTGAAATTTAAACAAAAGGGCGTCGCCCATAAAATAATAGGCCAGTACGGCGGCTGTAATACCCGAAATCAGCAGCGGAATCAGGGAAGCCATTGTCAAATCGAGCATTAACACTTCGAGTGTGAAAATAATTCCGGCCAAAGGCGCTTTAAAAATACCCGCGATGGCCCCGGTAGCCCCGCAGCCCAGCAACAACATGGTTTCGGGGTAGCTCAATTTAAAGAAGCGTCCGATGTAGGAACCAATTCCTGCACCGGTCAGCACCACAGGCGCTTCAGCGCCGACCGATCCGCCAAAGCCGATTGTAAAGCTACTGGTGATGATGCTTGAAAAGGTATGATGACCTTTCAGCTTTCCTTTGTTTAAACTGATAGCCGCCAATACTTTTGTGACGCCATGCCCTAAGTCGTCTTTAATAAAATACCTGATGATCAGGACGGTAATTAAGATCCCCGTTACGGGAAAAGCGAAGAACAAAATACTTTCGGCGGTTATATTCAGGTTGCCAACCAGGCTTTCGCTGACAAAATGGATCAGATTTTTCAGGATTAAAGCGGCTGTTCCGCTAATCAACCCAATAACCAGGCTCAACCAGTAAATTTTATGGTCGCCGGCTGTTTTCTTCAAAAATACTCTCAATTTTTTTTTAAATTTTGCCATTTCAAATTATATTATTCATGCGAGAAGTAACTCATGGTTTTCCGGTAGGATGAAAACACGCGGGCCCTGGATATAAACCCGACATACTTTCCATGATCGATGACCGCCAGATTATACCTTCCTGTACTTTCAAATTTTTCCACCACCTGTTCCATCGAATCTTCGGTCGAAATAAAATGCTCCGGCGGATACATCAAGTCACGAACCAGGACCTGGTCGTACAACTCACTTTTAAAGATGAGGTGACGGATATCATCCATTTTCACCATGCCTTTCAGATAACCATCCTGGTCAACAATCGGGAACAGGTTGCGGTGTGCCTTCGCGATGGCTTCGGTTAAATCGCGCAAAGTCGCCTCCGGCGATAAACTGACGAAATCTGTTTCGATCAGTTTTCTGACTTCCATCAGCTGAAGTACATTTTTGTCTTTGTCGTGCGTCATCAGTTCTTTTCGGTTCGCAAGCTGAAAATGATAAACCGACCTGGGAGCAAAGGCTTTAGCCGTCACATACGAAAAGGTAGCCGTAATCATCAGCGGAACAAAGAGCTGGTATCCGCCTGATATGTCGGCAATCAGGAAAATGCCGGTCAGAGGGGCCTGCAGTACGCCGGCAATCAGCCCCGACATGCCGATGAGTGCAAAATTATTCTTATCAATATGCTGAATGCCAAATGTATCCACAATCAGGGCAAATAACATCCCGGTGTTCACCCCGATAAACAAGGTTGGGGCAAAAATTCCCCCGACACCCCCGGCGCCGAATGTAATGGCCGAAGCAACTACCTTCAGCAGAATGATCGCGATCATGATGGCAAACACCCACCAAAGGTTTTCCTGCATATGAAAGAAGACCGAATTGTTAAACAGGTAACCCACATCGCCTGCCAGACACGAATTGATGGATTCGTAGCCTTCGCCGTAAAGCGACGGAAAGACGAAGATGATGATGCCAAGCAGAAGTCCGCCGGAGATCCACCGGCTCCAAATATTCCCGGTTTGTTCAAATTTGGCGGAAATGTAGATGTAAATGCGGGTAAAGTAGGCTGATACCAATCCGGCAACAATCCCGAGCAGGATGTAATAGGGCAGGTCGGCAATGACAAAGGTATTTTCAACTTTAAACGGGTAAAGAACATCGTGTCCCATGAAAAAGTAAGATGTAACCACCGCCGAAGATGAGGCCAGCAACAAGGGTACCAGCGAAAATGTGGTCAGTTCGATCATGATCACTTCCACGGCAAACACAATCGCGGCAATAGGCGCCTTAAAAATAGCGGCCATGGCTGCCGCCGAGGCACAGGCCAGCAGCAGAATGGTATGTTTGTAGTTCAGCCGGAAAAAACGCGACAACCAGGAGCCATAAGCAGCCCCGGTAGCTACCGTTGGGCCTTCCAGTCCAACAGAACCGCCAAAACCAACCGTGATCGCACTGGTAACAACCGACGAAAAAAGGTTGTGCCTGCTTAGTTCCCCGCGCCGGCGCGAGATGCTGTGCAATACATTCGGAATTCCCGGCCTTACCGGATTCCGGATGATAAAACGGACAATAAACACAGTGATAAAAATACCGATCGAAGGAAGTATCACGTAAATGTAGTTGTGTACTTCCTGATCGATTATTTTATAAATAACCGATTGGGTAAGCCAAACCGAGTTTTTAATGATGGTTGCCAAAATGCCGACAACGACGCCGATCACAATACTGAGCAAAACAATGAGCTTACGCTCACTGAGATGTCGTAAACGCCAACGGTGAAAACGGACAATAAATGGTAAATTTCGTTTCATTTACCTTAAAGTTACGGATACATCGGGTGAATAAGTTACGGATCTATTTTTTCTTTTTAAAGATATCTTTGAACGTTTCCCAGATTTTTTTTGTTTCCGGTTCCTGTGAGCCGGGTCTGGCAGGTTGCGTTTCCGGCCGGTTCTTTCCACGGGCAAAGATTTGCTCAATCAGCTTGCCGATATCTTCTTTTTCCGGTTCGTCGCGGTACCCGGGGATATCCAGGGCTGCCAGGACTTCGGGCGAGGGCTGGCGGAACGAAGCGAACTGCTGATTGCGGTATCGTTGGTCGCTGTACATTTTATTATAAAATTTTCCGACAATGGGTAAAGCCATGTAAGCTCCCTGTCCGTAATTAATTGTTCTAAAATGAATTCCGGGATCGTCGGCGCCTGCCCAGCAGCCGGTTACCAGCCTCGGGTTCATCCCGATAAACCAACCGTCGGCATGGTCCTGGGTTGTTCCTGTTTTTCCGGCAAAGTCGCCCGGAATACGATAAACAGAACGAATGGCCGATCCGGTACCACCGTCAATCACCGACTGCAGCATATGCAACAGGATCCGGCAATTTTCTTCGTTTAAACCGGTATACCGGGGCAAAGGCGGTTCAAATCCGGTCAATACTTTTCCCTGTTTGTCTTTAATGGCTACCAGGTAATTGGGCGGATAGTAAATTCCTTCATTTAAAATAGTTCCGTAGGCCGAAACCATTTCTTTCAGGCTGATGGACGCCACGCCCAGCGCCAGTGACGGAAATTTAGGCAGGTCGCGGCTGATTCCCAGTTCATGCGAGGTTTCAACCACCTCGTCAATGCCGGTTTGCATCAATACATCAACAGCCACGGTATTGATTGATCTGGCCAGGGCTTCCTGCATGCTGTAATAACCTTCGTATTCTTCATGCGAATTTCGCGGAGACCAGTCCTGGTAATCTTCGTAAATTTTCCGCTCGTTGGCGTAGTAGCTATACGGACTTAATCCCTGTTCAAGGGCAGCCAGATAGACAAAAGGTTTAAAAGACGAACCCACCTGGCGGGCAGCTGTCACATGGTCGTATTTGAAATACCGGTAATCAATTCCTCCAACCCAGGCTTTTACTTGCCCGTTGGCCGGATCAATCGCGATGAACCCGGCATTCAGTATCTTCAGGTAATGTTTCAGCGAATCGAGCGGGCTAAGCTGAAGGTGTTTGTCGCCTTCCCAGGTAAACAGGGTGGTTTCAACTTTCTTATTGAAAGCTTCTTTTATTTCCTCTTCGCTTTTGCCCGAAGCCCGCATGTTTTTGTACCGCTCGGTTTGCCGGATGGCACGTTGCAGGATGGAAGGATCTTTTGCCCACGGGTCTGTATTTTTCCAGTGATTGTCGAAAACTCCCTGCAGATTGTTCATGTACTCGACGACCGATTGCTGAGCAAAATACTGATAATCGTAGTTGATGGTTGTTTCAATTCGTAAGCCGTCGGTGTACAGGTTATAAGCCTCGCCTTTCTCGTTGAGGTTATTTTTACACCAGGCGATCAGCTCAGGTCGTAACATTTCAAGAAAATACGGCGCCGGCCCTTCATTATAGGAAATACGGCGGTAACGGAGTTTGAGCGGCTTTTCCCGGAAGATCCGGCCTTCTTCTTCGGTTAAAAAATCGTTTTTTACCATCTGCGCGATGACCACATTCCTCCGTTCGGTTGATCTTTCAGGATGGATACGCGGGTTATAGGCATTGTTTGCTTTCAGCATACCCACCAAAACAGCGGCTTCGTCAACCGTCAGGTTTTTCGGTTTTTTACTGAAGAATCGCTCGGCGGCCACCTCGATGCCAAAAATATTTTCGCCAAACGGTACCGTATTCAGGTAGAGCGTAAGTATTTCATCTTTGGTGTAAATCCGTTCCAGGCGATAAGCGATGATGGCTTCACGCAGTTTATTAACAGGCATCGAAAATACCCAGAGGTTATTTCGGGGAAACAGGTTTTTGGCAATTTGCTGACTGATCGTGCTTCCTCCTCCGGCGCTTCTTTCCTGCAGCATCAGGGTTTTTATAAAGACCCGGAACAGAGCGATCTCGTCAATTCCACGGTGTTCATAAAAACGCGAATCTTCGGTGGCAATAAGGGCATGGATGATGTTGGGCGAAATCTCATCAAACGTGACGTTGCTCCTGTTTTCGATATAATAACGGCCCAATAGCTTTCCCTCTTCTGAATAAACCTCTGATGCCTGAGGGTTTTTAATGTTCTGTAATTGTGCTGCAGTTGGCACCACTCCCAGGAACCCCAGGTAAACAGCTGTAAAAAACAAGGCAAATAAAATGATACCGGCCGCCAAAATCTTTAACGCCAGCCAACCGACCCGTTTGGATGCAGTATGAGATTTTTTCGATCGGCGTTTTGTTTTCGGTTTCGTATTGGATTTGGTTGTTGCCTTTTTTACAGGAGTTTTCTTTTGCGGCATTTTACTCTAAATTTTCACCCAAAACTAAGGAATTAAATGTTAAAAATCTCCTCTCTATTTTTGAAGGGTCAAAAACTTTTAAAAAAATTAATTGTATATATACATTTAAAAAGGTATCGCGCTGTTATGAAGATTGCAATCACCGGATCACATGGTTACATTGGGCAGAAACTGGCAACAAAGCTGGAGAAACAAGGCCATCGGATGAAGCCGCTGACCCGCTTGCTGATTTATGGTAACGCTGAAGCGCTTGCAGCCGAGTTGACCGGCTGTGACGCTTTGATTAATCTGAGTGGCGCTCCGATACTGAAACGCTGGACAAAACTCAATAAATCGGTTATTTATAATAGCCGGGTGGTTACAACGGCAAGATTAACGCAGGCCGTTAATCTGATTTCCGGCGGAAAGAAGCCCAAGGTGTTTGTCTCCATGTCGGCAACCGGTATTTATTCGTCGTCAGGAAGTCACGATGAAAACAGTTTTGACTTTGACGCCGGCTTTATTGGCAAATTGGTGAAAGACTGGGAATCGGCAACCGATAGGCTCGATAGCGACGTTCGTAAGGTGATATTCCGAACGGGTGTGGTGTTGGGGAAAAACTCACAAACGATTCAGAATTTGTTACCCGTTTTTAAAGCCGGCTTTGGCGGAAAAATTGGTCACGGAAAGCAGGCATTCCCTTTTATTCATATCGATGATCTGATTGCCGCTTTCACTCAAAGTATCGTTGACAGTGCGTTTAGCGGCCTGTATAACTTAACGGCGCCGGAGCAGGTTACCAACGAATACCTGACAAAGCTGCTGGCTGAAAGGCTCAAAAAACCGGCATTTTTTCGGGTACCGGCATTCCTGTTAAAGCTGGTGTATGGAAACGCGGCTCAACTGATGCTGCAAAGTCCGTTCGTCGTTCCCGACAGGTTACTCAGGCAGGGATTCCGCTTTCAGTATCCCACGCTGGCCCAAAGTTTACAGGAAATTGTGGGAGAGGGCTAAAATAAAAAACCCCGCCGGAAGCAGGGTTTTTGCTATGTTGCTGTAAAAAATTACAATTGAGGACCGGCAGCTTTCAATGCAATAGCCGCTTCGTTATCGCAATATTGTTCGAAATTCGCGATGTATTTGGCAGCCAGTTGCTTGGCTTTAACTGTCCAGTCAGCTTCTGTCGGATAAGTATCGCGGGGATCCAGAATTCCTTCAGAAACGTTTTTCAAGGCAACCGGAACGGTCAGATTCAATACCGGAATGTGTTTGGTTTCAGCTTCCAGAATTGATCCGTCGATGATGGCATCAATGATGGCGCGGGTGTCTTTTAACGACATCCGTTTGCCGGTTCCGTTCCATCCGGTATTAACCAGGTAAGCTTTAGCGCCGTGTTGCTGCATTTTGGCAACCAGTGTTTTTGCGTACATGGTTGGGTGCAAGGTCAGGAACGCTTCGCCAAATGCAGGAGAGAACGACATTTGGGGTTCAGTGATCCCGCGTTCAGTTCCTGCGAGTTTCGATGTGTAACCGCAAAGGAAGTGATATTGAGCCGATTGATCGTCCAGAATAGAAACCGGAGGCAATACGCCAAATGCGTCTGCACTCAGATAAATAATTTTGCTCGCGTGGCCTGCACGTGAAGGAAGAACAATCTTGCTGATGTGATGAATCGGGTAAGAAACGCGGGTGTTTTCGGTTTTTGAAGCCTCTTTTGAGTAATCCGGAGTTCCGTCTTCTTTAACAGTAACGTTTTCCAAAAGAGCATCGCGTTTGATGGCGCGCCAGATATCCGGCTCGTTTTCTTTACTCAGGTCGATTACTTTTGCATAGCAACCACCTTCGTAGTTAAATACGCCGTGGTCGTCCCAGCCGTGTTCGTCATCACCAATCAGGTAACGTTTTGGGTCGGCCGATAAGGTTGTTTTACCGGTTCCCGACAAACCGAAGAAAATAGCGACATCGCCATCGGTACCTACGTTAGCCGAGCAGTGCATCGAAGCGATGCCTTTCAGCGGAAGGTAGTAGTTCATCAAGGCGAAAATACCTTTTTTCATTTCACCGCCGTACCAGGTACCGCCAATCACCTGCATTCTGCGGGTCAGATCGAAAAGGGTAAAGTTTTCAGAGTGAAGTCCCTGTTCTTTCCAGTTTGGGTTGGTTGTTTTTGATCCGTTCAAACAAACGAAATCGGGTTCGCCATAATTGTCCAGTTCATAGTGAGAAGGACGAATGAACATGTTGGTTACAAAGTGAGCCTGCCAGGCTACTTCCATGATGAAACGTACTTTCATCCGGGTATCTTCGTTTGTGCCGCAGAAGGTGTCAACAACGTATATTTTCTTTGCACTCGACAATTGTTTAGTCACCAAGTCTTTACAGGCGTCGAAAACTTCAGGGGAAGTCGGGCGGTTGATGGTGCCGTCCCACCACATGGTATCTCTGGTTGTGTCGTCCAGTACGATGAATTTGTCTTTAGGTGAACGACCGGTAAAAATGCCGGTATCAACAGCTACCGCACCGGTATTGGTTAATACGCCTCTTTCAAAACCCTCGTTGGCCGGATCAATTTCGGCCTGGAAGAGTTCTTCGTAAGACGGATTGTGAACGATTTCTATGTTTCCGGTAATACCATACCTGGATAAATCTAGATTTTTCATAGTCAACAATTAAAAAATTAATAATTCCAACAAAACCATTTTTTTCTCGACTCACAAAAATAATTTTTTTTCAAGACCGGGGGGGACGGCCATTTTTAAATTGGTCTTATTCGCGAAAATACGATATAAAAAAAAGACAGCGTGTTGTTCAACACGCTGTCTTACAGTAAGGTGTATAAATAATTCTTTAATTTTTAAATGTTAAGAAATTATTATCAAAATTACCGGTAACTCTTATGAACGCGGGTGAAAATGAGTCAGGGTATTTTTCAAATAATCCCTGTCCAAATGGGTATAAATTTCGGTTGTCAGGATTGATTCGTGCCCAAGCATCTCCTGAACGGCACGCAGGTCGGCGCCTCCTGATATCAGGTGCGTTGCAAATGAATGCCTGAAGGTGTGCGGGCTGATCTTTTTGTTCAGTCCAACTTTTTCTGCCAGGTTTTTGATGATCGTAAAAATCATCACCCGGCTTAATTTCTTCCCTCTGCGATTCAGGAAAAGTACATTTTCACTTTCCGGGCTGATTCTTAATGTTTTGCGGTAGCCTTGCAGGTACTTGGTAATTTCTTCAATCGCTTTTGAACTAACAGGAACTAATCTTTCTTTTTCAGATTTTCCTTCAATTTTAATAAAGCCCTGATCGAAGAACAGGTTGGTTACTTTCAGGTTAACCAGCTCTGAAACACGCAGGCCGCAGCTGTAAAGCGTTTCAAGCATCGCTTTGTTCCGCTGCCCCTCCGATTTGGCCAGGTCAACGCCGTCGATGATTAAATCGATTTCTTCCATGGTCAGCACATCAGGCAATTTACGCCCGATTTTCGGAGATTCAAGGAGCGTTGTCGGGTCGCTGTTGATTTTTCCCTCCATGAGCAGGTACTTGAAGAACGATTTAATCCCGGAGATGGTACGAGCCTGTGTTCGCGGTGATACACCGCGATCATTGATGTACTCGATGAAACTTCTCAGGTGATTTAACCTGACTTTCTCAGGCGTTAGCCGTTTAAAACTTTCGTCTAAAAATGCCATCAGTTTGTTGATGTCATTAATATACGCTGCAATTGAATTCTGAGATAATGATTTTTCAAGTCTCAGAAAAATTTCGAACCCTTTTTTGCTATCTTCCCATTTCATAATTAAAAACAATTAGATTTTTTTCTAAAAACAATTTAAATAATTTTGGTTCTCTTTGTTTCCACTCAATAACTCCGAAATGTATTGAGATTAAGTTTCTCCCCAAGATTACATAATTTTCAATACGTAGGAGCGTTGTTAAAGTTACTAGTTATTTTTTAAAAAATAAAGTAAAAATGAAAATATTGTTAATAAATGGTCCAAATTTGAACTTATTAGGCAAAAGAGAAAAAAATATTTATGGTGATCAAGCCTTTGAAACATATTTTATAACATTAAAAAATAAATATCCGGCTGTTTATCTGGAATATTTTCAGTCGAATATCGAAGGAGAGATCATAAATAAAATTCACGAAGCCGGTTTTCACTACGATGGGATTGTCATAAATGCGGGCGCTTATACACACACCTCCGTTGCGATTCGGGATGCTATTTCAGGCATTACGACCCCGGTTGTCGAAGTTCACATTTCCAACATTCTCACCCGCGAAAATTTCCGTCACGAATCAATCATTGGCCCGGTATGCCGTGGCAGTATTATGGGATTCGGTCTGGATTCGTACCGCCTGGGGATAGAAAGTTTTATGAAAGATTAACGTTTAGCTATTTTATCCGTATCTAAAACAAAGTTTTTCTCGTCGTAAAGAAAAATATCTATTTTCGTGGCCCCATAATTTTATTTAGTTTGAAATGAAACATACGAAAATTGTTGCTACGATCTCAGATCTGAGGTGTGAACCTGAGTTTGTTGAATCGTTGTTCAAAGCAGGAATGAATGTTGCCAGGATGAACACCGCGCATATCACAAGTGAGAGCGCACTAAACGTGCTCAATAATATCAGATCCGTATCTGATTCGATTGGCATTCTGGTAGATACAAAAGGACCTGAAATAAGGACAACTGAGTTGGAGAAGCCCATACAGGTGGTGTATGGGCAATTTGTGGAGGTGTCCGGAATTTTGAGAGCAAGTCAGGAAGGCAGAGAGGTTTTGACGGTGTCGTATCCGAAATTCCACGAGGAAATTCCTGCTGACGGAAGAATTTTGATTGATGACGGAGAAATTGAATTAAGCGTAGTTGAAAAACACAAGGACCATGTTCTCTGCAAAGTTGAAAACCGTGGGACCATTAAGAATAAGAAAAGTGTTAATACTCCGGGTTTCAGTGTTCAACTTCCCTCCGTTTCGAAAAAGGACGAAGAATTTATTGAGTTTGCTGCAAAAAATAAGGTTGATTTTATTGCCCATTCATTCGTTCGTAATAAAGAAGATGTATTGAAAGTGCAGGAAATACTCGATAGGTTTAACAGCCCGATTAAAATTATAGCCAAAATTGAGAACCTGGATGGAGTAAATCATATTGACGAAATTCTGGATTATGCCTACGGTATTATGGTTGCACGCGGTGATTTGGGAATTGAAATTCCGGCCGAAAAAATTCCGGGTATTCAACGTCTCCTAATTAAAAAGGCAGTTCAGCGTAAAAAACCGGTGATTGTTGCCACGCAAATGATGCATAGCATGATTGACAATCCACGTCCGACACGTGCCGAAGTGAGCGACGTGGCAAACGCTATTTACTCCCGGGCCGATGCCATCATGCTCAGCGGCGAAACAGCTTACGGAAACTATCCCGAACAAGCGGTTAAATATATGAGCCGTATTGCTCAGGAAATTGAGCTGAGTAAGGACAAACGGAACGATATTACCATCCCTTCGGTCGAAAATGAGGTGGTCGCATACCTGGCCGAAGCAGCCATCCAGGCATCGAAGGAACTGAAAACTACAGCAATTGTTACCAACACGCTTACCGGAAGAACGGCCCGCTACCTGGCTGCTTTCAGAGGCGATAACCCGGTATATGCGCAGTGTTATGATGCCACAGTTGCCCGCCACCTGTCCTTGTCGTATGGTGTGCGTACAAGTGTGATTGAGCCAAAGCGCAATAAGTACAAAATGATCCGTACATCCCTGAAATCGTTGCTGGATGAACGAAAACTGGAACCCGAAGATATGGTTGTTTATATTGGTGGTAGTTTTGGTATTGGAGGAGGATCTTCTTTCATGGAGATCTCTACGGTCGACAAACTGACTCACAAGGATAACGAATAAGAATTTCAAACTATATTCAGTCGAAGAGACTGTTCTGTGTATTTACGGGACAGTCTTTTTTTTAATTAATCAGCTGCAAACGGCATCACATTTTGTTTCTTTCTTTAGTTGAACTGGTATTGTTTTTTAAATTTGCCCAAACAATTCAGTAAACCGGATGAAAAATATTTCCATTGGACAAGATTTGGGTGATCGCTGCCCTGATGTGTTTTTATCGTGTATTGAATGCGATGTGCAGGTGGAGCCGTCCTGCCCTGAGCTGTGGCAGTTGATTGAGGATACATGTGGTAAGCTTGCCCAACGGTACGACACCGAAGATATCCGTCATATTCCGGCTATTGCATCGTCGCGCGAAGCCTACAAGGCCTGCGGAAAAGACCCGGCCCGTTACAGGCTCTCAGCCGAAGCTTTGCTCAGGCGGGTGGTCAGCGGCAAAGGCCTTTACCGGATCAACAATGTGGTGGATTTGTTGAACCTGGTTTCGATTAGTTCCGGCTTTTCGATTGGGGGATACGATGCCGACCGGATTGAGGGGAAGGTGGTAATGGGAATCGGTAAAACCGACGAATGGTACGAAGGCTTAGGTCGCGGCGAATTGAATATCGAAGGGATGCCTGTTTTCAGAGACAGGAAAGGCGCTTTTGGTACGCCTACTTCCGACTCCGAACGAACCGGGGTAAGAGAAGATACCAGTCGTTTTCTGATGATGATTATCTCATACAACGGCGGTTACCAGTTGCACGATGCCAGCCAGATGGCTGTGCGCCTACTGACCGAATTCGCGTCAGCTTCCCGGTTCGAAACCTATCAAATTACTGTTTGAATTATGAAATCTGTTTGTAGCTTCCTGTTACGCTTGTTGGGCTGGAAACCGGTAAACGGAGTCATGCCTCATAAGAAAGCAATCATCATTGGGGTGCCTCATACCAGCGCCTGGGATTTTGTAATCTCTTATTTATATTATACATCGCAAGGAGGAGTCGCCAACATTGTCATCAAAAAGGAATTTTTCTTTTGGCCTCTGGGTTTTTTTCTGAAAAAGATGGGTGCCCTTCCGATTGACCGAACCAAAGGCGTTTCGGTGGTCAAGCAGATCATCGAAGAAATGAATAAACGGGAAACGATGCATTTGGCCATTACGCCCGAAGGAACCAGGGAACTGAATAAAAAGTGGAAGGCCGGTTTTCATACCATTGCCAAAGCCACCGGAGCTGTTGTTTACCTTGGTTTTTTCGATTTTGGCAAGAAAGAAATCGGGTGGATTGACACCCTTGAATTAACAGATGACCCGCAGGAAGATATCCGCCGGATGAAAGCCTATTACCGGGCAAAAGGTGTTGTAGGAAAACATCCCGGCCAGTTTACAGCGGAAGATTGAACAGGAGAATGGCTGATAAGGATAATAAAACAAGCAAATTTTAAGATGATGAATTTCTGGGACGAACGATATGCGGCAGAAGAATATGCCTACGGAACCGAACCAAACCTGTTTTTTAAACAGGAACTGGAAACGTTAAAGCCGGGAAAGATACTGCTACCGGGAGAAGGAGAGGGGCGTAACGCCGTATATGCGGCCCGGCAGGGTTGGCAGGTTTTGGCTTTTGACAGTAGTGCGGAAGGAAAGAAAAAAGCAGAAAAGCTGGCCGGCTGTCACCAGGTCAGCATTAACTATGTGATTCAGAATTACGATGAGATCGAACTTCCTGGCAGTGAATTTGACTGTCTGGCCCTTATTTACACGCATATGCCGGCAGCCAAACGCCGCGAGTGTCACCGGAAACTTGCTGCATCGTTAAAACCGGGAGGGACTTTGATTCTTGAAGGATTCTCAAAAGAGCAAATCCACAACGACACCGGTGGCCCGAGAGATGAAGCGATGCTTTTTTCCGAAGCGGAACTGGAAGCTGATTTCAGTGAATTTTCCAAGCTTTCGATACGCCAGCTTGACCTTGATATCCGGGAGGGACTCTATCATAACGGGAAAGCGTCGGTAGTCCAACTGGTGGCCGTTAAGTAGGTGTTTCGGATAACTTTTGTCATAAATACATGTCGGGCTTTAACTGAGGAGTTTCACCTGCAGAATTTCCCTTTAAAAAAAACAACTTTTCCAAGAACTATCGGCTTGTTCTGTTGTTTTTCACTGTGACGAGCGAGATAAAAGAATTGTTGAACGGAAGCATAAAGCTTGTTTTTATATTAAAATTCAATCTGTAAGGCGATTAAGTTGACAAGTGTCAATTATTTTTATTTCCTTTTAGCAGTCTTTTTTATAACAGATTATTAAATTTGCATAAAAATCTGGTATTATGTTTTTTCTCGGATTTGCCGGACCAATTGTACCTTACCTGCTTCTGACAGGAATTATGCTTGTTCTCACACTTGGGACGAGTAAGGATGCATTGGCCAAAGTGACGCCGGATCCGGAGGAAAAGAACATTCTATTCGATACCGGACAAATTAACCATACAAATCATTTCTCTTGTTATCAAATCAGCTTTCAGGATGATGAGCCGGATCAATCAGTAGTTTCGGGATCAGCGCTCCCTTTAGCAACAACACATTTGATACTTCCGCACACGATCAATAATTTTCAGCATGCTGTTGGTATCCCGTATTTTAAGGAATACAGTTCAGTTTATTTCGGACTTTCTCCACCCTGTTTGGTATAATACCCGGTTTTAAAAAGTACCCGAAATTTTATTTTTACAGCCATTATGATTGGAATTATTGGTTTAAGCCACAAGTCGGCGCCTGTACATATTCGCGAAAAGTTTGCTTTAAACAAAGATGAATGCTCCAGCTTATCCAAAAGCATTGCAAACAACCAGTATATTGAAGAATTGGTTATCCTGTCAACCTGTAACCGCACCGAGATATACTTTAAGGCCGATAAATGCTGTTCAACGGGAGCATTTACCATCATCATCAGTTACCTGAGGAAATACGCGGGTGTTGGAGAAGAAATGGACAAGCATTTTTACCGTTTTCAAAACGATGAAGCGGTGAAACATCTTTTCCGGGTGGTCTCCAGCCTCGAATCGATGGTATTGGGCGAATACCAGATCGTTTCGCAAATTAAAGAAGCATACAGCCAGGCAAAAGAAAACGGAACCGTTCGTAAGGTGCTGAAGCGGTTGTTTCATAAAGCGTTGGAAACAGGCAAGCTGGTGCGTACCAACACCGAAATGAGCGCGGGCGCTTTTTCGGTCAGTTATGCTGCCGTTGAAAAATGCAGTGATCAGTTTCGTGATTTGCAGGATAAAAAAATATTATTGATCGGCGCCGGGGAAACCGGAGAGCTTGTTATTAAAAACCTGTACAAAAAAGGTTGTAAAAACATCATAGTGACCAACCGGACCGTTGTTAAGGCAGAAGAGCTGGCTGCACGTTACCAGGGAGAAGCGCTTCCGTTCTCAAAATTAATGGACGGAATCCATGAAGCCGAAATTATTGTCAGCTCCATCTCAAGCAAAGAGCCAATTCTCGATGCTGAAAAAATCAAAGCTCACCTGAACGGTCACCCGCACGTGATGATGATCGATCTGGGAGTTCCCCGGAATATTCACCCGGATGTGAGCGAGATACAAGGAGTTTCACTCCTTAATGTTGATGATCTTGAAGAAGTGGTTGCGGGAAACATGGAGAAGAAAAAAGCCTATGTTTCGGTGGCCGAAGGTATTATTGGCGAAAAAGTGATCGAGTTTTCAGACTGGTTAAGCATCCAGAACCTTTCACCTGTCATTCAAAATATGGTTTCTACCATCAGTCAGATGAACAGCGATGAACTGGCGGTATTCCGGAAATTTCATTCTGAAGAAGAGGTCCGGAATATGGAGAAGTACGGAAAACACATCACAGAAAAGCTGACCAACTTAATGATCAAAAACCTGAAAGCCATGAGCAATAACGGTCGGCAAACAGAATTTCTGAAAATCATCAACGATCTTTTTTCTTCCTAAAAAATGAGCAATAAAACCATTAAGATAGGCACAAGGGGAAGCAAACTGGCCCTTTGGCAGGCAGAACAGGTGAAAGCGGCCATATCAAGCGCTTTTCCCCGGTTGAATGTGGAAATCATCGTGATCAAAACCAAGGGTGATATTATTCTCGATGTTTC
Organism: Gaoshiqia sp. US2; assembly: GCF_059705485.1. Classification (NCBI taxonomy): domain Bacteria; kingdom Pseudomonadati; phylum Bacteroidota; class Bacteroidia; order Marinilabiliales; family Prolixibacteraceae; genus Gaoshiqia; species Gaoshiqia sp. US2. The sequence goes on from NZ_AP048550.1 coordinate 2,196,231, forward strand.
TCTTTCGAAAATTGGAGACAAAGGTCTGTTTACAAAAGAAATTGAAACGGCGCTGATCAACCAAGAAGTGGATCTTGCCGTGCACAGTCTGAAAGACCTGCCTACCGAATTACCGGAAGGTTTGATCATTGGAGGCATGTTGCCGCGCGGCGAAGTACGGGATGTATTCATCTCGCGCGACGGTCGAAAACTGGAAGAAATGACCGGGAACGACCGGATTGCCACATCGAGCCTGCGTCGGAAAGCCCAGCTGCTTCATTTTAACCCCCGCCTGAATATTGTTGATATCCGGGGGAATGTAGATACCCGTTTGCAGAAATTGAGGGATGGCTATTGCGATGCCCTGATTATGGCAGGCGCCGGAATCATCCGTCTGGGTTATGAAAAATTGATCACGGAGTTTCTGGATCCGAACCTGATATTGCCGGCGGTGAGCCAGGGGGCCGTAGCCATCGAAATTCGCGAAGACGACGAGTCTGTTCAACGAATTATTGATGCCGTTTCGGATGAAACCACCTGGCAAACAACTATGGCCGAACGTTGGCTCCTGCGCACCCTCGAGGGTGGATGCCAGGTGCCGGTAGCCTGTTTTTCCGAGGTCGACGGTTCGAACATAAAATTAACAGGACTGGTTTCGGCGCTCGACGGCTCAAACTATATCCGTAAATCGGTCGAATGCCCCATGGAAGAAGCGTCGGAAAAAGCCATTGAATTGGCGCAGGCGATACTGGACGGAGGAGGCAAAGACATTCTTGATCAGATTCGAACTCTTTTGTGAATCATGGATAAGCGGCAGGAGCCAAACATATTGGACGGCAAAATCATCATTTGCACCTATTCGCAAAAAACACCGGATGACTTCTTTAATATCATCAGCAATCTGGGCGCAGAAATTCATTATCTGCCAATGATTGAGGTGAAGGAGCTTCCGGTTCAGCTGCCTAAAGATATTTCGCACTATCAGTGGCTGGTGTTTACCAGCAAAAATGCAGTCTCTGCTTTTTTCAGTCAATATACGCCTGTGCGGGAGAACCGGATTGCAGCGCTTGGTGAAAGCACGGCAAAAGAACTGGACCGTTTCGGGCTGAAAGCTGATTTTATCGGCAGCGGAAAATCGGCAGTCGATTTTGTCACCGAACTGGCAGGGGTGATTTCTCCGGGCGAAGCCATGCTTCTCGCGCTGGGAACGCTGGCCCCGGATACCATACAAAACAGCTTTTCATCTCAAAATCCGGTCGACCGTGTGAATGTTTATCAAACCGTCATGCCTGAAATCATCGACCGGGAGTTGCTGGAACAGATTGAACAGGACCGGTATGATTTGTTGGTTGTGACAAGTCCGTCGGCCATAAAAAACCTGCATGCCCGTCTGAAAAGAACCAGCTCTGATTTACGGATCGTCAGCATTGGAGAGACCACAACGGCTGCAATTCGGGAACTGAATCTGGAACCGTTGGCAACCGCTGCCACTCCCGGTTACAGAGGACTGGCAGAAAAAACGATTGAAATAGCCCTGAAAAATTACGGTAAATCCGGCAGAAAATAATAAATTGGCTGTTCCCGTTTTTTGCCGGAGGAAACCGGCAGTGATTATTTTTTTTTTTAAAAAAAGACCATCAAAATATTGAACTATGAGTTATCCGATCACACGATTAAGAAGACTTCGTAAAACATCTGCAATCCGAAATATGGTTCGTGAAACAGAAGTCAACAGGGACGATCTGATTATGCCTTACTTCGTTTGTCCCGGAGAAAACGTAAGCAACCCGATAAAATCGATGCCCGGCAATTACCAGTTGTCCATCGATCGTTTGGTGGACGAAGTAAAAAGTCTGGTTGAAAAAACAGGAGTGGATAAGGTATTGTTGTTTGGCATTCCTGAAAAGAAAGACGAGGACGGACATGTTGCATGCAGTCACGATGCAATTGTGCCCCGGGCGATCCGCGCCCTCCGGGCCGCTGTGCCACAACTCGTTATTGTGGCCGATGTATGCAATTGCGAGTACACCACGCACGGGCACTGCGGTACCATTATCGACGGCGATGTTCATAACGACAGTACCTTACATACGCTGGCAGCCCAATCGGTTACCCTGGCAAAAGCCGGCGCCGATATCATTGCGCCCAGCGATATGATGGACGGACGTGTTGGCGCCATCAGAAAAGCATTGGATGAAAACGGATTTGAGAATACGCCCATCATGGCTTATTCGGCGAAATATGCTTCCGGCTTTTACGGACCCTTCCGTGATGCCGCCGAAAGCGCCCCGAAATTCGGCGACCGCAGCACCTATCAGATGGACCCGGCCAACAGCGATGAGGCTCTGCGCGAAGTGGAGCAGGACATCATTGAGGGGGCAGATATGGTCATGGTAAAACCTGCACTAAGTTACCTTGACATCATCAACCGGGTAAAAACAAGTTTTAACATGCCGGTGGTAGCCTACAATGTAAGCGGCGAATTTTCGATGGTAAAAGCGGCAGCAGCCAATGGCTGGATTGATGAAGAACGTTTGATCAAAGAAATTCTGACTTCGATTAAACGCGCCGGCGCTGATGTGATCATCACCTATCATGCGAAAGAATTTGTACTGAGTGAATTAAAAAAAGGAAACCGGGTGTAAATTAGTTATCGGACCAGTTGAACAGTCATGAACAATTGCCTCGCACCCGTTTCATTTGGTCACCATTTTTCAGAAACTCAAAACACAAAACACAAAACATGTAACGATGAACTACAATAAAAGCATAGAAGCATTTAACCAGGCACGACAACTGATCCCGGGCGGGGTAAACTCGCCGGTAAGGGCCTTTCGCAGCGTACAGGCCGATCCGTTGTTTATTCAAAAAGCAAAGGGGGCCAGAATCTGGGATATCGACGGGAATGAATATCTCGACTTTGTAGCTTCCTGGGGGCCGCTGATCCTGGGCCATGCACGCGAAGAGATTATTGACGCCGTAAAAAAGACGGCCGAACTGGGAACCAGTTACGGCGCTCCAACCCTGATCGAAACCGAGATGGCCGGACTGATTACAGCGATGGTCCCGTCGGTAGAGAAAGTCCGCATGGTTAATTCCGGCACCGAGGCTACCATGAGCGCTTTACGCCTGGCCCGGGGATTTACAGGAAGGGATTTGGTGGTTAAATTCGCCGGCTGTTATCATGGACATGCCGACAGCTTTTTGATCAAAGCCGGTTCGGGCGCCATTACCTTAGGCCTGCCCGACAGTCCGGGGGTGACGAAAGCTGCTGCTCAAAATACGCTGATCGCCGAGTATAATAACCTCCCGTCAGTAGAGAAGTTGTTTGAAGAGCGTGGCAATGAAATTGCAGCCGTTATTTTGGAACCGGTCGCAGGGAATATGGGAGTTGTTTTGCCGGAAGCCGAATTTTTACACGGGCTTAGAAATTTGACCAAATCATACGGTTCCCTGCTGATTTTTGATGAAGTGATTACCGGTTTTCGTTTGGCTCCGGGAGGTGCGCAGGAGCGCTTCAATATCAAACCCGACCTCACCACGCTTGGGAAAATTATCGGTGGCGGTTTACCCGTGGGAGCTTATGGCGGTAAAGCCGAAATTATGGACCAGCTGGCGCCGGAAGGCCCTGTTTATCAGGCCGGAACTTTGTCCGGGAATCCGCTGGCAATGGCTGCCGGTACCGTGATGCTTAAAATACTGAAAGAAACCCACTCGATTTACACCGAACTGGAACGTAAAGCGGCCAAACTGGAATCCGGTTTGATCAGCAACTTGCAAAAAGCAGGTATACCGGGAGTAATTAACCGCATTGGCTCCATGATGACGATGTTTTTTACTGACGAACAAGCGGTGAAATCATTCGATCAGGCGATGAAATCGGATACTGTTCGTTATGCCGCCTATTTCAAGAAATCATTGGAAAATGGTATTTATATGGCTCCGTCGCAGTTCGAGTGCCTGTTTGTATCAGACGCTCATACCGACTCCGATATCGACCGGCTGATCCAGGCAAGCGAACAAGCGATGAAAAGCCTTTAAATTAAAAAAGAACAGGAATGCAGTCAATTTTTTTGGATAAGTTGAACGGGAAAAAAACCGAACGTCCGCCGGTTTGGTTTATGCGCCAGGCCGGAAGGGTATTGCCCAATTACAATAAGCTGAAAGAAAAATATACCTTCCACGAATTGATGGAGGATGCCCGCTTAGCGGCCGAAGTTACCTTGATGCCTGTTTACGACCTCGGGGTGGATGCTGCCATTTTATTTTCCGATATTCTGGTTATCCCGAATGCCATGGGAATGGATCTCGAATTTACTGATCACGGGCCGGTTTTTAATAAACCCCTGAAAGGATTGAGTAATCCGGCCGGTCATCTAAACCCGGAACCGGACAAACTGGAATATATTTACCGGAATATTGATGAGATTATTCGTCAGCGACCGGAAAATACCCCGTTGATTGGTTTCTGTGGCGCTCCACTGACCACCTTGTGTTACATGGTGCAGGGGATAAGTTCCAATCCGAATTTTCCCGAAGCTGTCAAATTTCTTTTTCAACATAAAAAAGAAGCCAAAAAACTGATCGATGCGATTGCCGACCTCTCGGCGCATTATGCCCAAAAGCAAATTGAACATGGGATTGATGCTTTTCAGTTATTTGAAACGCATGCAAACCTGGTTCCGGCCGATATGTACCGGGAGTTGTTTATGCCTGCTGTTCAGAAAATCGGAAGGCTTGTCCGGGACTCCGGAACGCCGTTCATATTTTTCCCGAAAGGATTAGGTACCGGATTGAAATACATAACGCCCGATCTGGCCGACTTTGTCAGCATCGACTGGCAAATGCCGTTGGAACATGCCCGGGAACTGGTACATCCGGCGATTGGACTGCAAGGTAATCTCGATCCCCGGTATCTTTACGGTACGCCGCAGGAAATCGAACAGGTTTTGGAAAGGTATAAATCTTTTTTCCGGGAAAATGAAAAATGGATTTTTAACCTGGGGCATGGTTTTCTGCCCGATATTCCTTACGAAAATGCCCGGTTTGTTGTTGATTGGATTAAGAGCACAAAATGGGCCTGATTCCGGCTTGTGGCCGTCTCGATTACAGGCGCAGGAAGCTCACAAAAAATCCCGAAGATTCAGAATTTTCGGGATTTTTTTTTATCGGATGAGTTCGTACAGCTATAACGGAATGTTCCCGTGTTTGCGCGGAAGGTTGGATTTACGCTTATTGTGGGTCATATCCAACGCATTGATGATTTTTACCCGCGTATCCTTCGGGTAGATGATTTCGTCAATATATCCCAGCGCTGCTGCCCGGTAAGGGTTGGCAAAAGTGTCGCGGTACTCTTCAACGGCTTTTGCTTTTTCTTCGTCATTTAATTTATTCCGGTGCAGGATGTTGATGGCGCCTTCGGGGCCCATAACCGCAATCTCTGCGGTAGGGTATGCGTAATTGACGTCGGCGCCAATGTGTTTGCTCGACATCACATCATAGGCTCCGCCGTATGCTTTACGGGTAATTACCGTAATTTTTGCGACCGTAGCCTCGGCAAAAGCGTAAAGCAGTTTCGCGCCGTGTTTGATAATCCCGCCAAACTCCTGTTGGGTGCCCGGTAAAAATCCGGGAACATCCACCAAGGTCACCAGCGGGATGTTGAACGCATCGCAAAACCGGACAAAACGCGCTGCTTTTGCCGACGAATTGATATCTAAAACACCGGCCAGGTGGGCTGGTTGGTTGGCCACAATGCCGACTGATTTTCCACCAAAGCGAGCAAAACCAACAATGATGTTTGCTGCATAGTGGGGCTGCACTTCCAGAAAATGTTCATCATCAACAATTTTGTAGATGATGTCTTTCATATCGTAAGGTTTGTTGGGATCAACGGGAACAATCTCGTTCATCGATTCATCTACCCGGTCAACCGGGTCGGTCGGAATTTTCTCCACCGGTTCTTCCATGTTGTTCAGGGGCAAAAAGCTCATTAGCTCCCGCACCATCATCAGGGTTTGTTCTTCGTTGTCGCCGGTAAAGTGAGCGACCCCGCTTTTCCCCGCATGCGTCATTGCGCCTCCAAGGTCTTCTTTGCTGACATCTTCGTGTGTCACTGTTTTGATTACATCGGGTCCGGTTACAAACATGTGGCTCGACCCGTTCACCATAAAAATAAAATCGGTGAGGGCAGGGGAATACACAGCGCCTCCGGCACAAGGTCCAAGAATGACGCTGATTTGCGGAATAACCCCGGATGAGATCACGTTGTTGTAAAAGATATCGGCATAACCGGCCAGGCTTTGTACCCCTTCCTGGATTCGGGCGCCACCCGAGTCGTTTAAGCCGATCAGCGGTTTGCCCATTTTGACGGCCATTTCCTGGATTTTCACAATTTTATCAGCATTGGCGCGGCTCATGGTTCCTCCAAAAACGGTGAAATCCTGGGCAAATACATAGACCAGACGACCGTTAATTTTTCCGTAACCGCAAACAACGCCATCGCCGGGAATTTTTGTTTTATCGATGCCAAATTCGGTGCTGCGGTGTGTGACTAATTTGTCAACTTCGTTGAATGTCCCCGGATCAAGTAAGTCGAGAATCCGTTCGCGGGCTGTTTTTTTGCCGGCAGCATGTTGCTTTTCAATACGTTCGGCTCCGCCCCCGATTTCGGCGGCTTTATTTATTTTTTCAAAATGTTCAAATTTTGCCTTTAAGTCCATTTTTGATCGTTTTTTATTCAATTTCGATTAATACCTGGTTTGATTCAACCGTGTCTCCTGCTTTGATGTTTATTTTTTTAACCACGCCGTCAACGGAGGCTTTATATTCGCTTTCCATTTTCATGGCCGAAATAATAACAGCCGTTTGGCCTTTGGCGATGGCCTGCCCCGCGTCAACCAATACCCTGACGATTTTTCCGGGCATGGGCGCCGTGATCTTCTTATCGCTTTGCGAAAGACCGCCTTCGCCGCGGCTTCGGATATAGCGCATTTCGGCATCAATGACTTCCAGTTCGTAGGTATTGTAAAGCGTGTACGCCGTGTACGTTTTTGGTTTGTTCGACGGCACCAGGGAAATGTTGAATGAACGGTTGTTCTCGAGGATTGAAAAAGTCCCTTCATCATTGTGCATCAGGTCAACATGGTAAACCTTGTCGTCGACCATAATTTCCAGTAGATTTTCGTTTTGATTCAGCACTTTTACTTTGGCAATACGATCATCCAGTTTTATTTCTATCGGCATAATTTATCAGATTAAAGTCGGTCAAAGTTTTTTTGGTATGTATATTTCTTCCAGCGGTTTTCAACCGGGTTGAGCTGTTTTGTTGGCAGGACCTTATTCAGCCGGTTGTAATAATCAATGTATGTGGCAATCAGAACCATGTCCTGGCATTCTTTGTCGCAACGGTTTTTTTCATGCAATGTTTCTTTATTCTTCTCAATGTAATTGGTGTCGTATTTTCCTTCCCTGAAGTCGTTCGAATCCATGATCCGTTCCAGAAATTTAATCGACGTTTTTACTCCCGTAATTTTATATTCGTATAGCGCCCTTCTCATCCGTTGGATGGCTTCCTGCCGGTTTTCGGCCCAAACAATCAATTTGGAAATCATCGGGTCGTAATGGATCGGGATTTCATAGCCTTCATACACATACCCATCGGTGCGGACACCCAGCCCCAGGGGCTGCGTGATGGTATGAATCCGACCAGGACAGGGCATAAAATTGTTATCTGAATCTTCGGCATATATCCGGCATTCAATGGCATGTCCCTGTTGCTTCAGGGTTTCCTGCTTAAGTGTCAGTTCATGTCCTTCGGCCACCAGGATTTGCTGTTTTACCAGATCGACCCCCGTAACCCGTTCGGTAATCGGGTGTTCAACCTGAAGGCGGGTGTTCATTTCGAGAAAGTAATAGTTAAGTTGGTCGTCAACCAGGAACTCAATGGTCCCGGCGCCGACATAGTTAACCGCTTTTGCCGCATTCACGGCATGTTTACCCATTTGTTCACGCAATTCGGGGGTCATCAGGGGCGAAGGTGTTTCTTCTACCATTTTCTGGTGGCGGCGCTGGATGGAGCATTCCCGCTCAAACAGGTGGATCACATTTCCGTGCTGATCTCCCAATACCTGAAATTCGATGTGGTGAGGCGAGCTCACATATTTTTCGATATAAACAGCATCGTCGTTAAAGGCATCCATGGCTTCAGAACGGGCCGCGCGAACCGACGGGACGATTTCAGGCTCTTCCTTTACCAGCCGCATCCCTTTACCGCCACCTCCGGCAGATGCTTTTATCATGACCGGCAACCCAATTTCCCGGATGGTTTTCAAAGCACCTTCTTCCGATTGAATCGCTTCGGTGGTGCCGGGAACAACCGGTACCCGCGCCGCAATCATGGCTTTGCGGGCCTCAATTTTGTCGCCCATCTTTTCAATAACTTCGGGTGAAGGACCGATAAAAATCAGCTGATTTGTTTGACAAAGCCGGGCAAATCCGGCATTTTCAGATAAAAAGCCGTAGCCTGGATGAATGGCGTCGGCTTTTGATTGTATGGCAACCTCAATGATTTTTTCGGCCTTTAAATAGCTTTCTTTGGAAGGAGATGGTCCGATGTACCAGGCTTCATCAGCATATCTGACATGCATTGACGTTCGGTCGGCATCAGAAAAAACAGCAACCGTAGCGATACCCATTTCACGGCAAGTACGCATAATTCGGACGGCAATTTCTCCCCGGTTGGCTACCAGGATCTTGTTAATTTTTCTCATAAACAGGTTTTAACACGAGTAAATATGTAGATATTTAAAGGGAATAAAACTATTATAATTCTACATTAAAACCATATTTTTGGGAAAAAGTTTGAAGTTTCTGTTTTTATCTGCTTCCGGTTTCGTAATCTCAGTGAAACTTCGTCTAATTTTGCAGTTTTGTCTGAAAAAATGATAGCAACTTATTTACCTCTTTATAAAAAAAACCTGAACCTGGCTTTTCCGGTGATTCTTTCGCAGGTAGGACAGATCACCGTTTCGCTGGTCGATAATATGATGGTTGGCCATGCCGGGACTACCGAATTGGCTGCCGCTTCGTTTTCGAACAGTATCTTTCATGTCGGGATGCTTTTTGGAATTGGGATTACCATGGGAATAACACCGCTGGTTGGAAAAGTATTCAGCCAGCAAAAGGAGCAGGAGGTAGGGGAATATTTGAAAAACGGATTTTTTCTTCATGTGCTGTCTGCTTTTGTTATCCTGGTCATCATGACCGGTGTGAGTTTTTTTCTTGGCAGGATGGGTCAGCCTGCAGAGGTTTCACAAAAGGCATTTTCATATTTTTTATTGTTGGTGGCGTCTCTGCTGCCGCTGCTGTTTTTTTATTCATTTAAGCAGTTTTTTGAAGGGATCGGTAATACCAAAATTGCGATGGCGATTACTCTGACCGCCAATCTGGTGAATGTCGTCCTGAATTACCTGCTTATTTTCGGAAAATTCGGATTTCCGGAAATGGGACTGACTGGTGCTGGTGTTGCGACTCTGATTTCAAGGATAATTATGCCGCTTTTGCTCATCCCGGTGGTGATGAAAAATAAACGATACAAACATCTGTTCAGCCTGGCCCGTCAGGCGAAACTTCAGGCGAAAAAAATCCGCGAATTGCTGGCCGTGGGCTTGCCAATTGGCTTACAGATTATCGTGGAAGTGCTGACATTCAGTCTGGGGGCGGTGATGATGGGCTGGTTAGGCAAGGAGCCGCTGGCTGCTCACCAAGTAGCTCTGGGCATGGCCTCGTTTACGTACATGATCAGCCTGGGAGTGGGAGCGGACACGACCATTCACGTCAGCCATGAATACGGAGCTCAAAATTATCCTTTGCTGAGGCAGACCATCTTCGCGTCCCTGCACTTAATTCTGTTGTTTATGTCGCTTATGGGCATCCTGTTTATTTTGTTACGGTTTCAATTGCCACATTTGTTTACCGAAGATGTGTCGGTTATCCGTATTGCGGCATCGTTGCTGGTTATTGCAGCCCTGTTTCAGGTGTTCGACGGGACCCAGGTTGCCTTGTTATCTGCCTTGCGTGGCCTGTCGGATGTAAAGGTGCCCATGTTGATGGCTTTTGTTTCATACTCGCTTGTAGGGATACCGGTCAGCTATGTTTGTGCTTTCACTTTAAATATAGGCGCTCTGGGAATCTGGATCGGATTCCTGGTCGGATTGGCCGTTGCTGCCGTGCTTTTCTCCCTCCGGTTAAAAAGATTGGTTGGAAAAATGAGCCGGAATTAGAATCAGAATGACTGCTATTGTCAAGTCAACAGTAAACAGGCAGAAGGCAGAAGTTTAATATTCACGACAGGGTTAATTTCTTGTTCTGATTCAGACCGACAGTTTAGACTTGACATGACACTATAATAAAAATAAAATAATTCGGCCGGTGCGTATAAAAAAAGGCGGGTTACCATCGTCATGATAACCCGTTGTCCATAATTTAGCTTAGTTAGATCAGAAAATAGATATTGGTTTAAAGAGAAAAGGTATCAACTAAAGATTTAATTCTAAAGCATTTAATTTTAAATGCTCCGCTAATATAGCACATATTTCAAAGGTTCGTTAAAAAATCCTTAAAATTTCTTAACGATTGAAAATTTGTTTGCCGGATGGATTTTCTAAAAAACTGGAAATCAAGATTTAAAAATGAAATATATGTTGTAGAATATATTTCCTGTCTATCGATATTTTTATGCTTTTATGTAAAATAATGGCAATTTGAGCAATAAAAAGAACCGGCAGACGATAAAATAATAGGAGATAATGGTCTTTAAATCGGAATATTTATCTTTGCAGGCAAAAGTTTATATGCAACTCTATAACCGATATCATAAAGAAGAGCTGAAAAAGAGGCTGATGGAGGAGGATTTTCAGCGAACGACAATTTCTTTTTATCGATACGTTCGCATAGACGACCCGCAGCGTTTCCGGGATTTGCTTTATCTGGAATGGTCTGCCCTGAATTGTTTTGGGCGAATCTACGTGGCCCGCGAAGGGATTAACGCGCAAATGAGCGTTCCATCCCAATACCTGGATGATTTTCTTGGAAAATTAAATCAACATGGCGAGTTGAAAAATATACCAATAAAATATGCAGTGGAAGATAATGGTAAATCGTTTTACAAGCTAACCATCAAAGTGCGGCCTAAAATTGTGGCCGACGGGCTCGATGATCAGGCTTTTGACGTGACAAATGTCGGACGCCATTTGTCGGCGGCCGAGTTTCATGCATATGTCGGGAATCCGGAGGTGCTTGTCGTGGATATGCGGAACCACTATGAATCGGAGATTGGCCATTTTGACGGCGCTCTATGTCCGCAAGCTGATACTTTTCGTGAAGAGATTGAGTTGGTTGTCAATCAGCTAAGCAATGAAAAAGACCGGAAAATACTACTGTACTGTACGGGTGGAATTCGCTGCGAAAAGGCCAGCGCTTACCTGAAACATCATGGTTTCAGCGATGTCAATCAATTGCATGGCGGAATTATTGAATATGCGCGTCAGGTAAAACAATTAAACCTGAAATCGAAGTTTATCGGTAAGAATTTTGTTTTTGATGAACGGCTGGGAGAGTCAATTAACGGTGAAGTGATTGCTCATTGCCACCAGTGCGGGCAGAAATGCGACACCCATGTGAACTGTGCGAACAAGCTTTGTCATATTCTTTTTATTCAATGTCCGGAATGTGCTGCCAGGTACGAAGGATGTTGCGGCGATGAGTGCAGGGAGGTGTTGCATGCTGCTGAAGAGGACCGTTATTTGCTTGTCCAAACATTTCAGCGTAAGTTTGGCAACCGAAAAGCATTCCGAAAAAGTATAAACCAAAAGTTGAGTTTGATCCGTACAGGCAATGAGTAATTTCTGGTGCGAAATACAAGGTCCGCTGATGGCGCTGGCGCCGATGGAAGACGTAACGGATACTTCTTTCCGTGAATTGGTGGCGCGTCTCTCGGCTCCCGGCTGTTTGCATGTGCTGTTTACCGAGTTTACCGCGGTGGATGGCATGAACCATCCCGTAGGGAAAAAGCGGGTGTCGGAGCGCCTGGTGGTTAGTCCGTCAGAAAAGGAAATCCTGAAACAGAAAAATATTCGGTTGGTAGCTCAGATTTGGGGAAACAAACCGGACGTGTTTCATAAAATTGCCCGCGAATTAACCGAAGAATATGATTTTGACGGTCTGGATATCAATATGGGCTGCCCGGTGAAGAATGTGGTCAAACAAGGTTCATGCAGCGCGCTGATTGATCAGCCCGACCTGGCTAAAGAGATTGTTTTTGCCACAAAAGAGGCCACCTACTTACCGGTTTCGGTAAAAACACGAACCGGCATCCGGAAACATGAAACCGAACGCTGGATTTCTCAATTGCTTGAAACGAAGCCGGCAGCCATTACATTGCACGGGCGTACGCAAAAGCAACAGTCGGACGGGGTGGCCGACTGGGATGAAATCGGGAAAGCCGCCCGTTTGCGCGATCAGCTGGCGCCGGAAGTACCGGTTTTAGGAAACGGCGATATCCTCTCGTATACGCAGGCGATCGAATATACCGATCGTTTCGGCCTCGACGGGATTATGGTCGGCCGCGGCATTTTTCACGATCCCTGGTTTTTTAATAAGCAACCCGGGGAAGCGTCGCCTGAAGAAAAACTGGAGCAGTTGCTTTTCCATACCCGCTTATTTGAACGAAACTGGGGAGGGAAGAAGAATTTCAACATCCTGAAACGTTTTTATAAAATTTATGCCAACGGTTTCTCAGGGGCGTCAGCCATGCGGGCGAAACTGATGGATGCCGCCACATTCGACGATGTCTATCAATTGGTCAATGGCCGATCCGAACGCGGTTTGGCCGGTTAGAGCGAACAATCATGATGTTCGGTGCAAATGGTAAAGCCGGTCTGGTAATCTTTGCGTTTCCATTGCTCCAGCACGTTTGCAATCTCTCCGCTGAAGCCTGCAATTACCTCAATTTCTTGCTCTCTCAATTTTCTGACGGCGCCTTCGCCAATACCCCCGGCCAACAGCAACTTAATCCCTTTGGCTGCCAGTTCTTCGGCCAGGTTCGATTTGCATCCGCACTCTTTTGTCGTTTCTATTTTCTCCGACGAAATCACTTCAAACCGGTCATTTAACTCATAAACCGTGAAAAAATCGCAGTGCCCGAAATGATTGTCAACCATACTTTCTTTGGTTGGAATAGCTATCTTCATCATGCTAAAATTTTATATTTTTATCAAAACAATTGTTCACATATCCGACACAAATATAACGAACAATTGTTCATAAATAAAATACCAAATGAAGTTTAGAAAATTACTAAGGAACCTGCACCGCGACTTTGGATATCTGATTGCCGGAATGGTGCTGATTTATGCTGTTTCGGGGATTGCGCTGAATCATAAAAAAGATTGGAATGCCGATCACATTGTTGTCCGCGAGACGGTGGAGTGGGGAGAACTGGAACTTGCCGGGCTTGACCTGGAGCTGATAAAAAACAAACTGGAACTGTTTAAAAAGATTCCTGTTTATAAGAAACACTATGTGGGGAACGACGGGGCGTTAAAGATTTTTGTGGAAAACGGGATGGTGGTTTATCGTCCGTCGGATGGTTATGCCGAAATGGAGTTACTGGAAAAACGCCCCTTGTTTTACCACATCAACAAACTGCACAAAGTAGCAACTACGCGTATTTGGGTGTGGGTTTCGGATATTCTGGCGGTCGTTCTGGTATTTGTGGCAGTGTCGGGTTTATTTTTACTGAAGGGAAAATACGGCATCACCGGTCGCGGTTGGTGGCTGACTTTACTGGGTTTTTTAATTCCGGGAATTTTCTTATTTTTTTACATCATATAAAATCAGCTAACAATGAAAAAAATATCCTTGATCGTGCTTGTATTTGCTGCCTTATCGGCCTGTCAGTACACGGCCAAAAAACAAATTGTTATCGAAGAAGTCTTCCTGATGACGGTGGATCAGGTTCAGGAATCGGGAAGTGATTTCGTTGGAAAAACCGTAGCGGTAACCGGAATCGTGTCTCATGTATGTCAGCATGGCGGAGGCCGTTGCTTTTTGATGGGAAGTACCGAAGATATCACCCTCCGTGTTGAAGCCGGTGGTTCTGTCAACTCATTCACACAGGAACAAATGGGCAGCAAACTGGTTGTAACCGGTATTTTGGATGAAATACGCATTGATGAAGACTACCTGCAAAAGCAAGAAGCTGACATCCTGGCTGAACAATCAGAAAACGGCGATCATGTTTTGGGGCACGATGGCGGCGGTAATCACGAGATAGACGGCGGCAACCACCAAAGCGATCAAATGCAAAAAATCGCTGATTTACGGAAGCAAGTCGAACAGCGTAAAAAGGGTTACTTGTCGGTTTTCTTTCTGAGAGCCGAAAGCATGGAAGAAGCAGACGAATAGAAAAGGTTTTTATGGTGATACGGGAGTTTCAGTTTCTGATCGTTTTTTGTTGCAGCGAGTGATCTCCCGTTTCCGTACATACCGTTTGGATGTTACTTTGGCGCTTCCGGTAAAAAATCGATGGATACCGAATTAACACAGTGTCGCGTATTTTTTTGGGTAAACCCTTCATTGTAAAAAACATGGCCGAGATGACCGCCGCAGTTGGCGCAGGTGATCTCTGTCCGTCGTCCGTCGGCATCCACCGATTTGCGAACAGCGCCCTCCATTTCGTCGTCAAAACTGGGCCAGCCGCATCCGGCGTCAAACTTATCCGACGACTTGTATAGCGGGGCATTGCAGCGTTTGCAAACATAAGTTCCGGTGTCGGCATGGAGGTAATACTTCCCCGTAAACGGCGGTTCTGTGCCCTTGCGGAGGATCACGTATTCTTCAAATTCGTTTAAACGGTTGTAGTTCATACTTTCATCTGCTTTATGTGTTTTTTGGCCGCAGGCGCTCAGGCTGAAAATGGTCAGCCCAATCCAAACCAATTGTTTCATCGCTTTTTTCTATTAGGACAATTGATCGGGCTTTTTTGTTTTCGGGCCGCATTGAAAAGATCAGATGGGCAGCAGGAAAAGAACAGCAAAGAAATGACAAACAGAACCGCCTAAAATAAACAGGTGAAAAATCAGGTGGAAAAACGGAATGTGATGATGCAGGTAAAAAGCGACACCACAGGTATAACTGATGCCACCTGCAAGAAAAAACCAGAGGGAGGTGCCGGGAACATTGCGGACCACCGGAACAATAGCCAGAATGACCAGCCAGCCCATGGCTACATACAGGTAAGTTGACAGGTTACGCCAGCGGGGCGAGTAAAACCAGATTTTGTAAATAACGCCTGCAATGGCCAGGGTCCAGATTGATCCGAAAATAGTCCAGCCAACCCAGCCGCGAAGCGAAATCAGGGAAAGCGGGGTATAGGAGCCGGCAATCAGAATGTAGATGGCCGAGTGGTCGAACTTATTCAGTTTGGCTTTAAGCCGCGGCTTTTTTACGCCATGATAAAGGGTGGACGCCAGGTACAGCAAAATCATGCTGGCCCCGAAAACAGAAAAACTCACGATGTGCCACACGGTTCCGTAAAGGACTCCAAATACAACCAGCAGGACAACGCCGGCCACAGCCAGGGCGATCCCGATTCCGTGCGAAATGCTGTTTGCAATTTCTTCTGCCTTCTTCAGTTTTAGTCGCTTTAATCTCATCTTTTTGTAAGAACAAATAAGCCGGATGCCAGATCAATTTGTCTGCAAAGTTACAGAAACATTCAGAAGAATTGTTTGGGATAACCGTAAGAATATATTTTCCGGTATACGAAAAACCACTTAATATCTAAAAAAGGCGTTTAGCAACAGAGTAAAAAAACTTACTTTTTTGCATTGATTTAAAGCGCGAAGCACGCGTACGTTCAGTGGTGCGAAAGACTCTCCCCGTCAGTAGTCACTGGCGGGGCAGTCTACTCGATTAGCAGCTGGCAATTATTCATCTCTATTTGTGTGAAATTCTATATCTTCTCCTCTTGCTCTAGCATCTCTGACCATTTGTTGCAAATCATCAGGCAAAGTATCAATCGGCACAATAAATCCATCAACCATAACCATCTTGTTAAAAGGATTTGATTCAGTCATCCTTTGTGTAGAAAACTCTGGACTAAAATGCCACATATCAAACATATCTTTTATCTCACGTGCTTTGTTTGATACTGTTGAATTTTTTGTTCCAAAATAATCACTAATCTGGTCAGCAGTCATATATGGTTCAAATGATTTATCAAACAAGAAGTTTATTGACCCGATAGCATAAACAATAGCTGCTGCCCAAATCTCAAGTTTACCTCTCTGAAAGGGAACATCTCTTTTTCTTCCAAGCTTTTTAATAAGCTTTTCACATAACTGATAATAGTCATCATCTAATTTTTGAGCGCAAAAGGCTCCTGTCATTTCAAGAAGTTTCTCCTCTTTTTGCTTTATTTCTTGTTTAGTCATAATGTCGTTGCTCAATCGGAATTTTCTTTATTTTCTCAATATTATCGATAATTTTTTGAAGTGTGAATTTCAATTTTTCTTTTTACGGAGGATTTCCCCAAAACAAATCGTCTAATTTCGAATCCTCCACTTGCATTATTTCTCTGGTTAGTTTCTCTGCTTTGTCAATGTATTCGGTCTCATTTTTACAATCACTTGATAATAAACCAAAATGCAAAGTCAACTCATGTGTTAATTTCTCTGCCTCTATTAAAATTCCATCGTAAGATTCCTTTGATAAATCATCTGTATCCATATGCAGTATGTTTTTCTTTACGACTTAAAACCGTGTCATAAAGGCCAACTTCTTCACCTTCATGCTTATTAATCCCAATATACTCCAAACTCGAATCTTCGTAACGTTTGAATTTGTATACCGCATCATTCATTAATGCAGAATTGAAAACGCCAAGACTTACCAATAGCTCAAAGTCTCTAACTGTTAAGCCCGTTACTTTCTTAAAAAGACCTGGCTCCAATTGAGTAATCACATCTTTCAAACTTCTTTCACGGTAGTCAGTCAAGTACATAAACACTGGAATACGGGTAGCAAACTTGATTAGTTTGTCCTGTATTTGCTTTCTAAGGCTTTTGTATTCTTTCTCCTGCTCAGTTAATTCTTGTTTTTGCTTTTTAGTAAGTTCCTTGTCGTTAGCTTCTTTCTTAGCTTTTTTAACCGCTTCCGATTTATTGATAATTGTTTCAATATCCTGATTTAAATTTCTAAAGCCTTCAATGCTCATTAGAGCTTTCATTGCTTCCTCATTAGCCATCAATCGGGCAAGCGTATTGTTGTCTACATTTACGAGCAATGCACTTTCCCAACGTCTTGCCAAGAGCGTTGCAGTTGTGCCACTCATTGCCATATCTAAAATTCCTGCGGCATCCACTTGCTTCATTGAACTGCCGTCATAAGCCAATACTGGCAGGAAGTTTATAAACTCTGCAACCTTCGCTTCTGGGTTTGATCCGTTTACATTCAAACGACAACTATAATCGGCTATTTGCCGTAATGCCCGGTCGGGAGCAAAGTCGAAAACGTAACATTCTTCTTTTAGGATTTCTTCTTTATTAGGAGATTTGCTATCGGGATTTTTAATTACCCAAGGTGTTTGCACTCTAAATGCGGCTTGAAAATAGGTTTCAGGACTGGAAGAATTACGAAGCATAAAAATTCCTGTCCAAGGCTTAACAGAAACGCCTGTGGTGAGTTTACCACATGATAGCGTTATGGTTTTAGATTCTAACGGATTATCGGTCATTGCATCCAGCACAGGTGGCAATGCTTCTATGCCAATACCTGCTTGCGTTCCTGCGGCAACCACCACTTTGTAATCGTGGTAAAATGTATTTTGCCTTCTTTCAAGCAACAACGCCATTGCGTTACATGCTGCTACTGTGGGCAAAAACCAAAAGGTATGATTCAACACTTTGAGCAATGGAGCGTGTGAAAATGGCAACGGCGGTTTTTTTGCTCCCATTTTCAAATGGTCAACGGTGGTTTCGCTGAACGAACCCCGTATTAAATCTAACCATTTTTGTACTTCATCTTCATATTCGAAACGGGCTTTTCGGCCTTCGCCTTCGGCTGAAAAGAATATGTTTAAATCAAATCCGTCAAACTCGCCTTGCATAGCAATTTGGCGAATGGAGTCGGGCAATTGATACGTAAGCATTACCATTCTTGGCAAGGCAGCATACGGATTATTTTCGCCTGTCCAATTCTCTTTGGCTCGCTGTTCATCTGAATACGTCCAATTGAAAATTTGTTCTTCGATAAACTCGCCCGAACTAATTGCCCGAAATGGAGTGCCCGACAAATACAAATAGTGATTGGTGCTGATTGGGATAATTTTCTCTAAGTGTTCTACTTTGTCTTCTTCAGCAAATCCTTCTTTTTCTATCTTTTTGTATTCCTCAATTTCTTTTTCGGCCTCTAAATCCTTGCCGAATAAATCTTTGGCATTTTCTCGCCAAGATCCAAAATGATACTCGTCGAAAATTATACAATCCCAAACGGTGGCGTGTACCCATTCGTTTTTGGCTTTTATTCCGCCAGTATTGGTGTTCTTTCCTAAATAATCCTGAAACGAACCAAAGCAAACCAAAGGTTTTTTCAGGTCAATATCTTGGCTCGATAATTCAACTGCGTGTTTGGAAATGAATTGCCAACCTTTAAAATCTACGTGAGATTGTAAATCTTCTTTCCAGGCATCTTCAACGGCTGGCTTGAAGGTAAGCACCAACACTTTTTTCCACCCCATTCTTTTTGCCAATTGATAACTGGCAAATGTTTTACCAAAACGCATTTTGGCATTCCATAAAAAATGGGGCGTTCTGTCTTTATTCTCTTTTTTGAAACTCTTGAAATAAGTAATGGTTTTGTTAACGGCTGCGTCCTGTTCGGGTCGCATACCAAAAGTGAGGACACGATTCTCTTCTATACGTTCGCCTGTTTTTATTTCCCAAATGGCTTTACGTAAATCGTTTAGGGTGCATTTGAACCATTCGCCTTCGGGATTGGCAAAGCCTTGTTTGCGTAAATGACGGTGAATATCGTGGTCGGTAAAAGAACTGCCGTCGCGATTCATGGCCGATTCTTCAAATACAATTTTGTATTGAATGGCAGCCGTTCCCAACTGCTCTTTGATACGTGTTTGTGCATCACGGTCGGTATAGCCGATTTTGAGCAACCCCTTGTGCGTATCAACACCAACCAATTCATAAGCATAAATGGTGGGGTTGGTAGAAGGTCGAGGTGGGAAAAATTCTTTTTTAGTCATGCTTCTTGTTTTTAGGCTTTTCGATGCCCAATGCAACTTTAGCGTTTAAGGGGCTTACTACTTTTTTCCCTGTTTTCGATTCCAATTCTTTAAGAGCTACTTTGGCTACATTGCCACCTTGCCTGGCTACTTTTTTACTTTCTTCAAAATCTTTTGGGTTTGTAGCTGCCGAAATATCTTTTGTCGAAGCCTCAGCCAACATATTCAATATGAGTTCGGTATTGGTCATATTGTCTCGCAGGTTTTCTTTTTTCAAACCCTTTAAAAACCGTGTATTCTTTGGTGGTTTTACCTGCCCAAGCCTTGGTTATAATATCCGTAAGTGTTGCAAATTGCTGTCCTTCTTTCAAACCTCGGTTTTTCCATTCGTTAGTAAGCTCTTTGCGGATTTCTATACTTTTTAGCCGCTGATTGATCCAGTTTTCTGAATAGCCGAGTTTCAAATATTGCTCCAAAGCTCTGTCAATGCTGAGTTCAGGGTCTTGCATCTCGTCTAATCGTTCGGACGCTACTTGTGCCAGCCAAAGTTTAAAGGGTTCTGCTTTTGGCGAGGGGATTGATTGAATAAGCCGGAACAATTGCTCTGTATCAGCCACATCGGTCATACGCATTTTACCATCTTCGGCTTCCATCTTCAACTGGTTACAATTTGTAACCGTTTCATTGCCTTCTTTTAAAAGCCTGTGCTTCATCACTTTCCAGTAATTTCGTGCACCCTGGTAATTTACCTGCTCTGTAAGAATGGCAATCACATCAACAATTGAAACGTACCACTTCTCTTGGTCCGCATCCCAAACAGTTCGCACCTGTTTGTCTTCAAAAATTTGTATAGCTTCTTTTTTACTCATCTACTTCAGCATTTTGTGATAAATCCATTGGACGTATCATTGAATCAATGAATGCGATTTCATCTTCTGATAAGCCATATTTCTTATAAAGTTTTTCGTCTGACCAAGGTTCTGAGAAGTTCTGGAGTGGAACAAACTCGTAAACTCCACGTCTAGCTTCTTGAGTGATTTTTTTTAAAGAAACCATGAAGTGGAAAAATTTGGTTTCAATATATGAGAGGACATTTTCTAAAGTCTGTCTAGATTTAAAAGGTCCAATCACAAGGTAGGTTTCACTCGTACAAGAGGGATTTTTTGGCACAAAAGGTCTGATAACATCTGTTTTACTATCGCCAGTTCCAATTGCTTTCGCCACAAATAACTTATGTTCATTTAACCAATCTGAGTTCTTTTGTACATATTTCTTGTCAATATAACCAACGCCATCTTTTCTCCAGCCATTATAGTAAAATTTGACACTTCCTTCGAAATAACTGAGTTTAAATTGAGGTTTAACTCGTTTCATACTTCCTTCAACCCTAACATCAAATCCAAAAGGGTCATTTGCGCTGATAAAATCTGAAAAACTCTTCTCTTTCTTTGTTTGAACCTTCTTCAATATAGGAACTGCTTCATTGTATCGAATAAACGTTGAAGCCCCATCTTCAAGTAATGCACGTTCAGTTTCAGATGTGATTTTATTTCCAGAATGAGTACAGACTTTACAAAGACCTTTATTATCCCTGTCCCATAAAAAATAGTTTACACCACCTTTTATTTCAACACCTGGAAAACAATCTCTTGCATCTTGAAAATCATGAATTATTCTTAATCTTTTATCTTGTAGCATCTTTTCCCTAAACTCAGTAAGTTCGCCAACCCTTCCACCAGCAAACCATCTGGCTGGAATAATCATAGATATATATCTAGGGTTTAGCTTTATTGCTTGCTCAACAAATTTATGGTAGATAGGTTTTGCACTAGCACCATGTCCACCATCACTCAATTGATAAGGAGGATTTCCAACGATAACGTCAAATTTCATTTCGGTATCTTTTATTTTTTTATTGTGAAATGGATTCTGCATTGCAGAATTCATATTGAATATTTTTCTAGGTTTGTCTATGTGAATAAAATTGTAAGCGTAGGTTTCCAAGTCATCTTCACGATCGTACACTTCTTGACTTGCTCCGCAATAGGTACACTTGCCGCTTTGCCAAGTGTGTTTCATTCGTTTGTAACGAATGTTTCCTTGCTCGTCATCAAAAGTCTCGCAAATGGAGTATTTGCCATTGGCCGTTTTGGAGCAATACACGCTTCTGCGGCTGAGTAAACTAGTGAGTTCGGTAATGGCAATACCATAGAGTTGTTTACTAAAAATGTGGTTTATGCGTTGTTGCTTGTCGGGTATTTGGGTTTCTAAACCTTTCATCAGTCGCTTTGCCATTTCACGTAAAAACACGCCACTTTTAGAAACAGGGTCTAAAAACCTGGCGTTTGGGTTGCTCCACAATTCGGCAGGGAGCGAATCTAAAATATCGTTCACCAAATTGGGTGGAGTAAATACTTCGTCATTGCTCAAATTAGCGAGGCAGGAGAGTACATCGGGGTTATAGTTGGTTTGCATCATCTTCACCAAGTTTTAAGAAATGAATAATCGGAAAATCCTTTACAGGTTCGTCAATGGAAGCAGCATTACCTTCATCGTTAAACAGCGAGAACTGGTGCGTTTTCTCTACCAAAAATTTAAACATATAATCTCTGCGTTTGAGCATAGAGCCGTTTACGGCACTCCATTCAGAAAATACAATAGGTTGTTTGGTTTGAGGATTGGTAAAGTCCAACGCATCACCCCAAAGTATGTTTCTGCTCAATAAAAACCGAACAGAACGAATACATTCATTTTTAGCTTGTTTGAATACTTTAGAATACCAATCGGTGTAAATGCCAAGCAATCTGTCTCGGCATTCCTGCGCATTATCTTCTAAAATGTCCACTCCGTAAATGCTCGATACAGCTATTACAGAATAGCGTTCCCATTCAACTTGGCTTTTTCTATATCGGCTGTCAACCACCGCCAATTTTCTTCTCAATACTTCGGCTAAAAAATTTCCATTCCCGCAGGCAGGTTCAAGAAACCGAGAGTCAATCCGTTCAGTTTCGTGTTTTACCAAATCAAGCATAGCATTTACTTCACGTTGGTTTGTAAAAACTTCACCATGGTTGGCGACCCTTTTTTTTGATTTTACTTGTTTGTTCTCAGTTATATCGTCTTTTAGATCAGTCATATTATAAATCACTATCAATAATCAATACGCTACAAATGTATCAATTTCCTACGGTGCGTCGGCAAGTAAACAACTCTTTATCCGCAATCAAACGCGGAGTCTTTCGGTTTTTTCCTTTCGCGTCAAATCAACCAACCGGCCGGAATTTTCCGGTTTCGCTCTCCAAATTACAAAACTTGACGTAATAAATTTTACTGATTGGCTAATTTGGAATCAATTTAAAAACCATGCGATTGAAGGGCGCCATCCCGTCCGGCAGTTGCCTGATTGTCCGGGGCTACTGATATTTCACCCTGTCGGGGAGTTGGCTCCGGAGATTTGGATCATTGGTCATTGGTCATTGGTCATTGGGTCATTGGTCATTGGTCATTGGTCATTGGTCATTGGTCATTGGTCATTGGTCATTGGGTCATTAGGCATTGGATAATTGGTTATTGCGGCTTGTTCTCTGCGAACTTTGCGCTTCCTGGCGTTCTCTGCGTTAAAAAAGTACCTGAGTGCCTGAGTGACAAAGCGCCAAAGTAAAACTGCATCTGTATTCCGTTCTCCTGTCTTCGTTCTCCCGCCTTCGTTAATTGTCCTTGCTCTTTGCCCCATGCCCCATGCCCCATGCGAATTCCAGTCGTCGTACGCAGGGACCCGTTCGGCGGCTGTTTCTCTGATTTTACTGAACTTTAGGTAAATCAATCCGGTAAAGAAACTTGTCGCTCCGCATGATCAGCGAATTGCGTAAAATGGCAGGAGTCGCTTTAAACGTGCCTTCCAGTTTATTTTGGGCAACGATTTCGTGTGTAGCAGAAGCTTTTATGATGGTTGTTTCGCCGTTGGTATTGGTAAAATGCAGATTTCCTGCCGCGTAAACGGGCGAAATATTGAAATGTCCTTTCAGTTTCTCCTCCCAGTATATCTGTCCGTTTCCGGGATTCAGGCAAGTGAGGTTGCCACGTTCATCGATCATAAACAGCAGACTGTCTGCAATGATCGGGGTGGAAGTTTGCGGCACATGCAGATCGGTTTGCCACACGATATGACTATCGGTAACATTTCCTTTTCCGGTAGGATCAACTGCAAAAAGCCGGGCGAAATACGGAGCGCCTTGCGAAAGTACCCAGCCCGAATTGACCAGGACCAGACCATTGTAAAAAAGAGGCATACTTACAGCCGAGTCTTCGCCGTAGTAAACGCGCCAGTTTTCTTCGCCCGTGTTCGGATCGTATGAAATGGCATACAACGAGCGGTTGGTGATCAACTGGTCTTTCCCGTCAATCGTTATGACAACCGGTGTTTGGTATGATTTTCGGTAAACAGGCGCAACTTCTTCATAAACTTCCGGGTCGGGACAGCCAACCTGCCAGACCATTTCACCCGTATGTTTGTTCAGGGCGTATATGTTTTGAACGTCGGTTCCTTCGAGGTGGACAATCAGTAAATCGTTGTATAAAACCAGCGAAGATGCCGGTCCCTGTAAATGATCACAATTCAGGTCGGTGCGGCTCCAAACGGTTTTAAAACTTTTGGTATCGATACAGGCTGTTCCGAATGTTCCGTAATGAACGTATACAAAGCCGTTTTCGATGCAGGGAGTTGGCGTAGCATAACTGTTTGTCGCATGGATACGCTGGGCCGAATCGGTATGAAACAGTTCGAGCTCTTTGATCAGCTTTCCGCTTTCGAAGTCAACACAAAACGCCGAAAACCAGCTTCCCTCATGGTCGGCGCTTGTCAGCCATATTTGATTGCCAAACACCACCGGCGACGACCATCCCAGTCCGCGAATGGCTGTTTTCCAGCTGATGTGATCGGTTTCGCTCCACTTTACCGGCGCTTGTTTACTGGCAGAAATGCCGTTGAGCTGGCTTCCGCGCAAATGAGTCCAGTTTTCAGATTGACCTGTACATGAAAAAAATAAAAATATGAAAGGCAAAAAAGCCGCGAACAGGGGAGGGTTGACAGTTATTCTCACGTTAGTTGTTTTTAGGGAATCGTTTACCTGCCGAATATACGAAGAATCGGCCTGAAAACATTCAGGGGGCGGAAATCTTACCCAAGGTTGGAAGAAGATAAATCCGAAAGAATTTTTTTATCAGCAGACGGGGCATCGTTCAGCAGGTCCTGGAGGGTGACACTGTTAAAATAATCGAAAATGAGGTTATTTAATTTGCTCCAAAAACCGATGGTCCGGCAAACATCTTTCATGGGGCAAGGCACTAATGCCGACAAACAATCGATAACACAAATGCCCGGTTCAAAAGCGTTATGGATATCCAGCATGGAAATTTCGGAAGCTTTACGGGTCAGGATATATCCGCTTTTTTTTCCGCGGACATTGATAATCAGGCCTTCCGATTTTAAGGCATGAATAATCTGATCGAGATATTTCACCGAAATCTGTTGACGTTCGGCAATATCTTTTTGAAGTACGCCACTTTGTGTTGTGTCTGATGCAATTTCGAGCATCGCACGTATACCATACCGGGTTTTAGTGCTAAACTTCAATTTTTGGTTTCTTTTTTTTCTGTTGAGAATAAGATTTTAAAGCTAATAAATACTTCGTTCCCAACCTTAACAATTCCTAAAAATTTTCGGGGAGGTTCAATGCCAAAGTCGGTGAGCAAAACGTCCATTTCGCCGTTCAGCCGCCATTGATCCTGATAACACTTTTCAATTTCGGAAGTACAGGTGTAGGTATTCGTGATGCCGTTCATGGTTACCCGGATTTCATGTTTCAGGTCCGATTCGTTCATCAGTTTACCGGTAATGTTTTCGGCCATCGAGATATTAATGGTCGGATGCTGGCGGGCATTAATCAAATCCAGGAAATCATCCAGCATTGTTTTTGATTCGGCCTTAATTTTTCGTGCCGGTATGGCTATTTTTAAATTTCTATCCGAAAATCCGCGTGTATCCGGGATGGGGGTATAATGATCTTCACGGTAAGAAAGCTGGAACTGGTTCACATTGGTTGTCCCTTTAATGATGACCTGGTCGAACAGGTAGCGTTCGATCCGGCCTTCGCCCGAAGGAACTGCGCCATTGAGATCAGGAATTCTCATCAGCAAAAGTAAAATCAGGAAGATCAACCTCGTGTTCATTTGTTCAGCAAAAAGAAGGAAGAAAGGCTATCCGGCCATCGCCGGACAACCTTTCAGTTAAAATGAGTTAAAATGAAATTGCGGCTTCGAGAACGAACCCGTTGAATTTTCCGCCGTTAATTGCTCCGTGGGCAGGGCCGCTGTACTTTTGGTTTACATAGTCGAGTTTCACCAAAACATGCTTCACCATGTTCCATCCGCCACCGATGTTGGTGCGGGTAACTTTAGAGCCATCATTGTTCGATACCTTATTTAACCGGGTACCGAGGTAGAAACTGCCGACCGGATAAATGGCCTGTATTGCGGTTTGGGTGAAATGCTGATCGTTTTCAGCTCTCACGCCTTTCATGTCTTCGTAAATTCCGAACAATTCCAATCCTCCAAATGATAAAGGATACAAACGGGATAATTTGTATTTAGACTGATTTTATTATCCTATCAACAAAGTAGGATAATGGCTGAAAATGAGCAGATCAGATGGAAACGGGTCGTAGAAAAATCAGGAAATATTTTTTAAAATATCGGTCAGGTGCAGCCAAAATTTGCCGACGGTATCTATCTGAATGCGTTCGTCGGGCGAATGGGCATTCCGGATCGTTGGGCCAAAGGAGACCATATCCAGTTCCGGGTATTTTTCGAGAAAAAGGCCGCATTCCAGTCCGGCATGAATTGAGCGGACGATCGGATCCTTGCCAAACAACCGTTTATACGATTCGGCAGAGATCCGCAACAGGTGGCTGTTGGGGTTGGGGGTCCAGCCCGGGTAGCCGTCGGAGTTTTTTACCTCGGCGCCGGCCAGCTCAAAAACCGAGCGTACCATCTCCGACGCAAAATATTTACGGCTTTCAATTTCGCTGCGCTGGCTGGTGGTAACCAGCACCCGGTTGTCGTCGATAAATTTAACTGAAGCCATGTTGGTCGAGGTTTCCACCATATCTTTCATGCGGGTACTCATTTCCAGCACGCCGTGCGGACAGGCATAGAGCATGTTCAGTAAATTTTCCTGACTGGCCTGGGTCAGTACTTTTTCGGGCAAAATTGTGGAGCTGTGGTCGAGTACCAGGTTGGGCTCGGTCCGTTCGTATTCAAATTCCACGTCACCCGAAAACATGTTCAGTTCGGCCACCAGTTGTTCTTTCTGAACATGGGGAACGATAACTACTGCGTAGGCTTCGCGGGCGATGGCGTTACGCAGGTTGCCCCCGTTAAAGTCGGCCAGGCGAACTCCGAACTTCCGGATGGCCTGCCAGAGAAAGCGGGCCAGAATTTTATTGGCGTTTCCGCGTCCTTTATTGATATCGTCTCCCGAATGGCCGCCCCACAGTCCGCGGACCATAATTCTCAGGGCAAACGAATTTCCGGGGACGGGTTCTTTTTCGACTTCCAGCTCGCCTAAGGTATCGATACCGCCTGCGCAGCCAATAAACAATTCACCCTCGTCTTCCGAATCCAGGTTAATCAGGATTTTGCCGGAAAAGAAGCCCGGTTTAAGGGCAAAAGCGCCGCTCAGCCCTGTTTCTTCGTCCACGGTAAACAAACATTCAACTGGTCCGTGTTCCAGTTCGTTTGCCGATAGCACTGCCAGTTGTGCGGCAATACCAATCCCGTTGTCGGAGCCGAGGGTGGTTCCGTCGGCCTTTACCCAGTCGCCGTCAATTACCGGAACAATGGGATCGGTGTCAAAATTGAAGTTTTTGTCGCTGTTTTTTTCACACACCATATCGAGGTGCGATTGCAGTACAACGACCGGTTTGTTTTCGTATCCGGGAGTTGCCGGTTTGCAGATCAGCACGTTTCCTGCTTCGTCCGTCTTATTTTTCAGTCCGTATTTTGCCGCAAAATCGAGCAGAAATTGCCTGATTTTACCTTCTTTCTTCGACGGGCGAGGAACCTGGCAAATAGCTTCAAAATAATTCCAAAGTGGTTGTGGCTGCAGCTTTTCCAATTTTCCCATGATGTCAATCCGGCTTTTATTGATGATCAAAACTTCAGGTGGAACCTGTTGCGTAAAGTTAGTCTTTTACATGATTTCTTAATTGTACCGGCGAAAGAAAACGGTTAAACTTTCTGTCAGCCTTGAATAAATCGGGCGGGTAAATTCGAGGAACATATCCTGGGGCCCGGGGGGTAAAATCGCCTTGTTTTGGATGATCTTCCGTTCTTCAGCCGTCAGAATGGCTTCGTCGCCTACAAAAATACCATATTGGTTACGCCACATAAATTCTCCGGGAACTTTGTTCTCCAACAGTAGTTTCCGCGTTTGGAAATCTTCGATCTTGAGGTCGAGCAGGCCTCCGGAAGCCACTTCATCTGCAATAATGCGTATTTTGCCGGTTTTAACTACTTTCCGGGTTTCGTAACGCACCGAATCTCTCGATACTTTCACTTCAATTTTTTCTTCAATTTCCCTGGATAAATCGTGCGTGGCTTCCGAATGGGACGGCTTACCGATATAAAAATCGAAGAAGGCCAGCCGCACCAGCATATCGGGGTATTTTATTCCGACTTGTTCAGCTTCGGCGGGAGAATAAAAGTTGATAAAGCTGTCGGACGGGAACCGGTTGTTCATTTGGGTCATCACCTGGTTGTAAAAGAAGTCGGCGGTCAGTTCATAGGTTAACGAAGGGGCCGGCAGGTTTTCGACAATAACGGTGAGGGTGGCTAAGTCTTTTGCTTCGTTCATTTTTTGCAATACATCCTGGTAGCCCGGAACCAGGCGGTCGGCTTCTCTGAACTGGAGGTAAGCCTGCTTGGCATCTTCCCGGTTTTGCCGTTGCAGTAACATGAGGCCTTCGGCATACCGTTCTTCGGCGGCCCTGTTTTTCACATCGGTCAGCTCGGAGGTATATGTTTTTGGCGAAGGAACCAGGCTGCGGGCCGCCGGTATCCTGCGGATCTGATCCGACAAATGGTTTACCTGTTCCATAATCTGGAGGGTCTTGCTCCATTTTAACCGTTCGTTACTGTTCAGTATTTGGTCAATCTGCTCCTGGTAATATTCCATGGCGATGGAATAACCTTCGGTGATAACCTGTTGGGCCTTCCGGTTGTTCGGATCGTTGCTTAAACGGCTTACTGCCTTTTCAATCGCATCGGGATAATTGCCTTTGTTTAATGATTTTTTACCTGAAGAACAGGCATTTAGCACAAATAAAGCGGTCAGGATGTAAAGTAGGTTTCGCATGAGTTGGATTTAATTTTTGAAGTTCATCTGACAAAACGGGTACATGATTTTTTTTATGTCCGATCAAAATTATGCTATTTTTTTATTCGCACAAGTAAAATTGACCGACAGAACAGGAATTTGTAAAAAGCCGATTTATTTTTTCGGGAGGCGTGAGTATCTGATCGGGCGAATTCGTATAACAGGTAAAATTTCGGACAAAAAGGATGAAGGAATATTTGAAAGACCGGCTTGAAAAACTGAACTCGGATACGCTGACGGAGCAGGAGAGAAAGGAAGCGTTGGCCATGTTTCATCAGGCGGAACTGGAGTTTGATGTAAAAAAAGAATTATTTAGCCAGCTCGAAAACGATCCCGGATCACCGGAAGGGCTAAACACGGTTTCCGGTTTCGACCGTTTATGGAGGCGCATCGAATATAAAGAAAAGGCCCGGAACCCTAAGATTTTCAGATTGAGCCATGCTTATTGGGCGGCAGCAATTTTAATACTGGGTTTTGTTCTCGGGAATCTATTGCATCCCGATACCGGCCCGGTAAATGCCGGTCAGGACTGGTACACGGCCATCGCGCCCAAAGGTTCTGTTTCTGAAACGATCTTACCCGACGGAACAATTATTTTTTTGAATGCCGGTTCGGAACTGAAATATACTTATAACAGCCACAGCAAAACCCGCGAAGCCTATCTGGAAGGCGAAGCCTGGTTTGAGGTCGAAAAATCGGACGAAATACCGTTTATCGTTCATACGCCTTATTATAATGTACGGGTAATGGGAACAGAGTTCAACGTAAAAGCATACCCCGACGACCAGGAAATTATTACAACCCTGGAGGAAGGTTCGGTGCTGGTTGAACCGGGCAAAAGCTTTAAAACGGGTGAAAGCATTGTTTTGAAACCGGGAGAACAATTGGCTTTTCACAAGCAGGAAAGGTCGTTGCACATCAGTCAGGTTAAGCCCGAAATTTACACATCGTGGAAAGACAATAAGCTGATATTCATTAATATGAACTTTGCCAGCCTGATGACTTTGCTGGAGCGAAAATTCGGAGTTGACATTGTGGTTGCCGACCCAGGTCTGCTGAATTACCATTACGATGGGACGATTAAAAACGAAACCATTCTGGAGGTTTTAATGATCCTGGAAAAAACACTTCCGATCGAATACGAGATTAAGGATCAGGAAATCAGGATTTTGAGAAAATAAACAAGTAAAAGGAGGATGCTTATGGATCATACCTGAACAAGCTGTAACCAAAAGCCGGAAGATGCTGTCACACCCTCCGGCCTGTAAATTAATAACCCGGTGCTGTCACACCAATTAATTATTAATCAACAACAATTCAAATTTATGAAAAAAAGTGAATTAACCTTCCTTGTAGAACGAAGGCTAAAACAAAAGCTATTACTGAAAATGAAGTTGACCTTAGTTGCACTACTGGTTTGCATGATGCAGGTTTCGGCATCAGTATATTCGCAAACAACCAAACTTACCTTCGATTTTCAAGGTAAGAAGATTTCTGATGTTCTTAAGGACATTGAAGAAACGACAAATTTCCGGTTCTTTTATCAACGCGAACAAGTTGATGTTGAGCGCAAAGTAAATTTACAGGTCACCAACAAAAGCGTTGAAGATGTCCTGGCCGCCTTGTTCCGCGACGCGGGAGTCTCTTACCGGTTTTTGGAAGACAATTTGATTTTGTTGACATCCGATCAAAGGGTTTTTCAGCAACAAAGTACGGTGAAAGGCCGGGTTTCGGACAGTAATAACCAGCCTTTGCCTGGCGTTACGGTTCTTGTGAAAGGAACAAGCGTCGGGACAATTACAGATATCGACGGTTACTATTCCATCTCGAATGTACCTGCAAATGCCGTATTGGTGTTCTCGTTTGTGGGTATGAGAACCCAGGAATTGCCGGTATCCGGAAGACTAACCGTTGATGTGGTTTTATCGGAGGAAACAATTGGTATCGACGAGGTTGTGGCCATCGGTTATGGTGTGCAAAAGAAGTCTGATGCAACAGGTTCGATATCTGTGGCAACTGCTGACGATATTCTGAGGGCGGCGCCCTTCAATGCGCTGGCCGGTTTGAAAGGTAAAGTGTCCGGGGTGAATATCTTTACCAATTCGGGTCAGCCGGGGGGAGCAACCCGCGTGATGATCCGGGGGATCGGCACCATTAATTCCTCTTCCAACCCGCTGTATGTGGTAGACGGGGTTGTTATGGAAGATTTTCAGTTTCTGAATCCCAATGATGTTGAGCGGATCGACGTGTTGAAAGATGCTTCAGCAACAGCTATTTATGGCGCCCGTGGTGCCAATGGCGTGATCATGGTAACAACCAAACGTGGCCTGAATAAAGAAGGGGTTTCGGTTACCTATAATGGCTATGTGAGTATGAGCCATAAAGCGAGCAAAATGGATGTGATGAATGCCGCCGAATTTATGGAGGCCATGGAAGTCAGTTTCGAAAATAACCGGAAATGGTATGGCAGTACGAGAACATTTAGCGTAAGCGACCCGAAATTATTTGATTCGAGCGGAAATCCGCTTTACGACACCGACTGGCAGGATGAAGCTACACGCACCGCGGTATCTCACAGTCATCAATTAAGCATTCAGCAGGGAGGCAAAAGCTCATCGGTGGGCGCCTTTATCAACTACACCGACTACCAGGGCGTGATGCTTAACACCTATATGAAACGTGTAAACACCAAATTGTCGTACGATGCCAATCCGTTAAAATGGTTATCGACCGGAATAAACCTCTTGGTGAACCATACCTGGCAGAACGATACGGATGAAGGCGGCGGCAGCCAGGTAGCCCGTCGTACCATGATTGAAATGCCTTCTATTTTCCCTGTAAAATGGACCGATGGAAGCTGGGTGAACTCCCAATCGACCAACGACTTTAGCTTTGAAGCGATGGCCAACCCGGTACACTTGCTGGAAACACAGGAGCGTATGCGTTACCGGACACAAATCTTTGGAAATGCCGCGCTGACATTCCATCTTCTTCCCGGCCTTGATTTAAGAACGCAGTTCGGGGTGGATGCACACCTGCGTAAATGGAGAGAATATTCGCCAAACGACCTGATTAATATTTCTTCGCCAAACGGGTACGCGTTTATGAGCGATACACAACAGTTTTACTGGCAGGAAGAAACCTACTTAACCTACAACAATGTATTCGGGAAACACCGGATCAATACCGTTGCCGGTTTGTCGTGGCAGGAACGGACTTTTAATTATATGAGTGTTTCGGCTACCGGTTTTAAAGATAATTTCTATGGCTACAACAACCTGGGCGCTGCTACCAATCCGGGAGCTCCTTCTTCTACCTACAACCGCTGGGCCATGAACTCTTATTTTGTGCGGGGCGCTTATACCTACAACGATAAGTATATGGCTACGGTAACGGCCCGTATCGATGGTTCGTCCAAGTTTGGGAAAAATAATAAATATGCTTTCTTCCCCTCCGTAGGTTTGGGCTGGTTAATTTCCAACGAAGATTTTATGGCCGATGTTAAAGCCATCAACCAGTTAAAACTGCACGCCAGCTACGGGGTAACCGGTAACAGCGAAATTGCCGCTTACCGTTCGTTGGCCACCATTACTTCCGGAACTTATTTGATTGATGGTGCACGGCAGGCGACATCCTATGTTTCGCGTTTGTCAAACCCGGATCTGAAATGGGAAAAGACCAACCAGTTTGATATCGGCGTTAACCTCGATATGTTTGGAAACCGCCTGAATTTTGATGCATCCTGGTATTATAAACTGACGACAGACTTATTGCTCGACAGCCCGGTTCCGCACAGCACCGGTTTCAGTTCGGTGATCGACAACATTGGCGAAGTAGCCAACTACGGGGTCGATTTTATGATGAACTCGGTGAATGTGAAAACCAAAGACTTTAGCTGGAACTCAACCCTGAACCTGAACTTCAACAAGAATGAGATTAAACAACTGGGTGAAAATAACGAAGACATCCTGCCTGGCCCGAACTGGGTGTCAGGGAGCCAGACGATCCTAAGGGTAGGCGAATCTCTGAGTTCATTCTGGGGTTACGAACGTTTAGGCGTATGGACAGAAGAAGAGCGCGCTGAGGCTGAGGCTGCCGGCGCGAGGGTTGGACAGGCAAAACGTTCGGCAGAAAAGAAAATCCTTGGAAAAGGTATTCCCGATCTGACCGGTAGTTTTATCAACACGTTCAACTATAAAAATTTCGATTTCACGGTAGACCTGCAATTTGTAACAGGAGTTGAGATTTTGCAGCAGTTTTACCACTCTGCCGAAGACCGTTTCGGATACACCAGCGGTTTGGCGTCGATTTTACACGACGGGTATAACGGAACCAACCCGAATACCATGGTACAGGCCGTGCGGAATGCCAACTTGTCGGGCCAAAGTTCGGAGGTGGATTCCCGCTGGGTTTGCGACGGATCTTATCTGCGCGGCAACCTGATCCAACTGGGCTATTCGGTCGATACCAAATCGATGCGCGGAATGAAACTGGAGGCCCTTCGTATTTATGCAAGCGTGAATAATGCCTTTGTTCTTCATTCTAAAGATTTTCAGGGATACGATCCTGAAGGAACATCGCAGGGCGATAATCAGTGGGGACAAAATATGTTCTTCTACCAGTATCCAAAGCCAAGAACCTATACCCTTGGTGTGAATGTTACATTTTAATAACCTTTGAATATAGCAGAAATGAAAAGAATAATATTTGGATTAATTTTTACGGTTACACTGGGCATTCTAATGTCATGCAGCGATTTTCTGGATGAGGAACCCAGAAGTGAAATGAGTACTGACCAGTATTTTTCGGCTCCGGCTCATGCAACCAGCGCCGTGAACGCTCTTTACCGGACAGGCGCCCCTTCTTTTTATGCCAACGGAGGTGTTTATATGCCTCAAACAGCATCGCATGGCGGATACCTGTCAGGCTTCTTCGATAATGAATACAAGGGGCAGGAAGTAATTGCCGACTACAGCCAGAAATTATCAATCACCAGCAAGAATATAGCCGGATCGATGGATGGCGTGTGGGATGGCGCCTACGGGGCAATTTCAAGAGCAAATACCGCGATTAAATACATTCCGTCGACACCCGATTTAACCGATTCGCAAAGAAGCTCACTGATGGCAGAAGCCAAATTTTTCAGGGCCTTCAACTATTTCTACCTGGTGAAATTTTTTGGAGATGTACCCTTAATCCTCGAACCCTACGAATCGATGAGCAATTTGTATGTTGCCCGCGAATCGGCTTCGGCGGTGTATGCTCAGATTGTCACCGACCTGAAAGATGCCATTACCGGATTACCTGATGGAGCATTCACCAGCAACGGGCATCGTATTACTAAAAATACGGCTGAAACTGTTCTGGCTCATGTTTACCTGGTGATGAGCGGTTACCCGGTTTTGGCCAATAATTATGCCGACGCAGCTACTGCCGCCCGGAACGTGATTAACAGGGGAAAACATTCCCTGCTGACCCACACCAATCAGGCGCTTGGGAGCGCATACAACCAGATTCGTACACAGGACAACAACGCAGAATATATTTATACCTACGAGTTCGAATCGAGTATTGCTGCGAACAACGGTCGGGTACAGACCAGCTTGCCGAATGTGGCTTCTACCTGGGGCGTACTCAAGTATTCGATTACCAACAATGCCTATCGTCCGGTTAAGAAATATATGAATGTGTATGATCAAACCAAAGACTTACGCGCTCAACATCAGCAGTTTTTCCAGTATTCATATACTTACGAAAAAGACGGACAGCAAATCACCCAGGTATTTGCCGACGATAAAACGCCGGGCGCATGGGTGTGGTATGACGAAGATGCGGCGCTAAATACCGGCCAGTGCGGGAAGGCCTTCACCATCTATCGTTATGCCGAACTTTTGTTGATTGCAGCCGAAGCAATTGCCCAGTCTGAAGGGGTGACATCGGAAGCGATTAAATATCTGACCGACGTGCGCGTGAGAGCTTACACCACGACGCCGCGCGCTGAGATTGAAACTTCATTGGGGGCTTTGTCTAAAGATGCCTTCATTCAACAGGTTTGGATCGAAAGAATGCGGGAACTGGTGTATGATTTCCGTACCTGGGAAGACATTCAGCGTACCCGGAAATACCCGGTTACCGCCGATGCTAACCCCGGAGTAGTTTCATTTGTTGATGTGGTTGGGGCTACAAATCCCTGGGGACAAACATTCCAGGAGAAACATTTGGTATGGCCGATCTCAGATAACGAAATGCAACGGAATCCGTCGCTGGTTCAGAATCCAAACTATGAATAATCCTAAACCAATTAGATAATTCGAAAGCCCGGGAGCATTGAAACTTTCGGGCTTTTTTTGTTTTTAACCATCGTTGAAAAAGTAGAAATGCTGATTTTTCCGCTTGGCGTTGTCAGGAAAATTTTCCTCTTTGTGTGAGTTTTCCACCTGTTGGTTGTATATGAATAAAGGGATAAATGACTTTCCGATGCGATGTGCCGAAAATTTTTTGAACGTGCTGAATGAATCAACCAGATGAAGAAAAACAGAACTTTGTGTATATTGTGCCTTCCTTTCAGTGAAGGAAACTCATCGCCTGCGGAGGGATTTTTGTGTTTTTAACTTCCTGATTAAAATCTGATATCGTATTAAAATTAAACTATATCAACGAACAACCATGAGTAGAAAATTAAACTTCCTATTTGTATTTCTTTTTTGTATAGCCTTTCGAGGTGTTCAGGCGCAGCAATTAACGCCTGTCGATTATGTAAACACGCTGATGGGCACTGATTCAGAGTTTAAGCTGTCGAACGGGAACACATACCCCGCCATCGCCTTGCCCTGGGGCATGAACTTCTGGACACCGCAAACCGCAAAAATGGGCGACGGTTGGGTGTATGGCTACGACGCCAATAAAATTCAGGGTTTCAAACAAACCCATCAGCCCAGCCCGTGGATCAACGATTACGGGCAGTTTTCGCTGTTCCCGATGACTGGTGAATTGAAAATCAAGGGAGAAGACCGCGCCAGCTGGTTTTCGCACAAGGCCGAAACAGCCAAACCGCATTATTATAAGGTGTACCTGGCCGACTACGATGTCGTCACCGAAATCACCCCGACCGAACGGGCGGCCATGTTTCGCTTCACCTTTCCCGAAAATCAACAATCGTGGGTGCTGGTTGATGCCTTCGACCGGGGTTCGTATGTGAAACTAATCCCTTCCGAAAACAAAATCATTGGCTACACCACCCGTAACAGCGGCGGAGTGCCCGAGAATTTTAAAAATTATTTTGTGGTTGTTTTCGACAAACCCTTTGTCAGCAGCGAAGTTTGGAGTTCGGGCGAAGTGGTTTCCGGAAAAACGGAATTGCAGGACAACCATGTGGGCGCCGCGATTCAGTTTAAAACAAAAAAAGGCGAACAAATCCACGCGCGGGTGGCGTCATCGTTTATCAGCCACGAACAGGCCGAACGCAACCTGAAAGAATTGGGCGGCGATCCGTTCGACCTTGTGAAGCAAAAGGGTGAGGACACCTGGAACAAAGAACTTTCGCGCATCGCGGTGGAAGGCGGAACCGACGACCAGATCAAAACGTTTTATTCATGCCTCTACCGGGTATTGCTTTTCCCGCGCAAGTTTTACGAGTTCGACGAAAAAGGTGAAGTGGTTCATTACAGCCCTTACAACGGGCAGGTGTTGCCCGGTTATATGTTTACCGACAACGGTTTTTGGGACACTTTCCGCGCCGTGTTCCCATTTTTTAACCTGATGTACCCTTCGCTGAACGAAAAAATACAGGAAGGTCTGGCCAACACGTACAAAGAAAGCGGATGGCTTCCCGAGTGGGCCAGCCCCGGCCACCGCGACTGCATGATTGGCTCCAACTCGGCCACTATTGTTGCCGACGCGTACCTGAAAGGCCTGCGTGGTTACGACATTGAAAGCCTGTGGGAGGCCGTGGTGAAAAACTCGCAAAACGCGGGACCGCTGCATTCGGTGGGGCGTTTTGGCGTTGATTATTACAATGAGCTTGGATATGTGCCATACAACGTGGGGGTTAACGAAAATGTAGCCCGCACGCTCGAATATGCGTTTGCCGATTATTGCGTTTACCAGCTTGGAAAAGCGCTGGGAAAACCCGAAAGCGAGATCAGTATTTTTGCGAAGCGGGCGATGAACTACAAAAATGTGTTCGACCAGGAGAGTAAGCTGATGCGCGGACGCAATGAAGACGGCAAGTTCCAGTCGCCTTTCAGCCCGTTTAAGTGGGGCGATGCGTTTACCGAAGGGAACAGCTGGCACTACACCTGGTCGGTATTCCACGATGTGCAGGGTTTAATTGATTTGATGGGAGGAAAAAAAGAATTTGTGACCATGCTGGACTCTGTTTTTATCGTGCCACCGGTTTTTGATGAATCGTACTACGGGCAGGTGATCCATGAAATCCGCGAGATGCAGATCATGAACATGGGCAATTACGCGCACGGCAACCAGCCCATTCAGCACATGATTTACCTGTACAACTATGCCGGCCAGCCGTGGAAAACGCAATACTGGCTGCGCGAAGTGATGGACCGGCTGTACACCCCGCAGGCCGACGGTTACTGCGGCGACGAAGATAACGGACAGACTTCGGCCTGGTACGTGTTCACAGCGATGGGTTTTTACCCGGTGGCGCCGGCAACCGACGAGTATGTGATCGGGGCGCCGCTGTTCAAAAAAATCACCGTGAAACTCGAAAACGGCAAAACCATCGAAATCAGTGCGCCTAAAAACAATGCGGCGAACCGCTTTGTGCATGACGTGAAACTGAATGGCAAAGCCTGGAGTAAAAACTATTTCAAATACCCCGAACTGATGAAGGGTGCGAAAATCAACTTCAACATGAGCGATCAGCCTAACAAAACCCGGGGGATTAATGAAAGCGATTTTCCTTATTCGTTTTCAAAAGAAAATAACCGATAACTTGAAATCAAACCTGGATCATAAACGATAAACAATGAATATAAAAAAGATTGCCATTGGCGTTGATGTTGGCGGGAGCCACGTCAGCAGCGCCGCTTTCGATTTGGAAACACAAAGTTATTTAAAAGAGACCTTTGCCGAAAATGATCTGGACAACCACGCCCCGGCGGATGTCATTATTGAATCGTGGGGAAAAACAATCCAAAAGACAATTGATTTGGTTGGAGTTGAACAGCTGGCAGGGATCGGTTTTGCGATGCTCGGGCCGTTCGACTATGAAAAAGGAATACCGCTTTTTACAGGCGAAAACAACAAGTATGAAAATATTTACGGGCTGGATGTTCCTAAAGCGTTACGCGAATATTTGAAGTTGCCGGCCGGTCTTCCCGTCCGTTTTATCAACGATGCGACAGCGTTTGCCATTGGCGAAGATTGGGTGGGGCAGGCCAAAGGGTCATCGCGCTCCCTGGCCATCACGCTTGGAACAGGTTTTGGTTCGGCCTTTCTGAAAAACAGTTTGCCGGTAACAGCCGGAGACGAAGTGCCCGATCAGGGGTGCGTTTGGCATTTACCTTTTGAGAAGGGTATAGCCGACGACTATTTTTCAACCCGAGGCCTGGTGGCGCGGTACCGCGAAGCAACCGGCAAAACGGCAACAGGAGCCAAAGATGTGGCTATGGCCGCGGCCGGTGAACCCGAAGCCAACGCGATTTTCGACGACTTTGGGCGAAAACTGGTTGAACTGCTTCAACCCTGGTTTATGAAATTTAAAGTGGAAGCGCTGGTAATCGGCGGAAATATTTCCAATGCCTTTCCTTTGTTTCAACCGGCATTAAACGAAGCTTTGAAAAAAGAAGGTCTGGACATCAAGGTCGAACTGTCGGCGCTTAAAGAAACTGCTGCGATCATCGGCAGCGCACGTTTGATTGAACCTGGTTTCTGGGAGCGGGTGGCGCCCTGCCTGGCTAACATGTAAGGCCCTGATTCCTTTGATTATTATTAATTTCTAATCTGTCATGATCATGCGTATTCCCGTTTTAATCGTTCTGTCGGCCTTCTTTTTGGCGGCTTGTCAGTCCGCGAAAAAGTCAGGCTCAACGGATGAGCTGGCTAAAAAAATAAAAGAAAATGAGTCGGTCGCATTTACGAAACAAAAAGCCGTTGAGGTGATCAAAACCGGCTTCAATGCAGGCGATGGTTACCGTGAAGTGTGGATACGCGACTACAATACTTTTATTGAGTTGGCGGCAGAAGTGTACGATGCCGCCGAACTGAAGGAAAACCTGCTCGTATTTTTTCGCATGCAGGAACCCGACGGGAATATCATTGACGGGTTTACGCCCCGCCAGGATACGGTGATTCAGTATGATTTCTCCTATTCGGAACTGGCGCCGGAATATGCCGGGCATAAAAATACGGTAGAAACCGACCAGGAAAGCTCGCTGGTGCAGGCGGTTTACAAGTACATTAAATGCACCGGCGACCGAACCATCCTGGATGAAAAAATCGCGGATGCAACCGTGGCGGAACGCTTGGAACAGGCGATGGATTTTTTGATGAACCACCGCTATGCTTCTCAGTACGGTTTGTTGTGGGGAGCCACTACCGCCGATTGGGGAGATGTTCAGCCCGAACACGACTGGGGAGTCGATCTGGATGAAAACACCCACCGCGCCATCGATATTTACGATAATGCCATGTTTATCATTGCCTTGGATAACCTGACGGAAATGATTCCGCAAGCCAAAACCAAATGGGCTCCGGTGCGAAACGCTGTTTTTGAAAATGCGCGCAAATACTTATGGGACGAGAAACAGCAGAAATTCAGGCCGCACATTTACTTGGAAGGTTCGCCTTTCCCCGACGATTTTAACGAAGATGAAATTTACTATTTCGGCGGTACCGCCATCGCGATCGAAGCAGGCCTGCTTTCGAAGGCCGAAATTAAAACTTCGCTGGACGAAATGATCCGGCGGGTTGAACTGGCCGGGGCAGCCTCCATCGGGCTGACGCTTTATCCTCCCTATCCCGAAGGTTTCTTCAAAAACAAAGGAATGTACCCCTACGGCTATCAAAACGGCGGCGACTGGACCTGGTTTGGCGGGCGAATGGTTCAGCAACTGGTAAAAAATGGTTTTGTTGAAGAGGCGTACGAGCAATTGCTGCCCATGACTGAACGCGTGATGCGAAATGACGGCTTTTACGAGTGGTATTCCGTCAACAACGAGCCCCGCGGATCCGGAACCTTCCGGGGAGAGGCCGGTGTTTTGTATGTGGCCATTAAACGGTTGGAAGAAGCGGTTGGAAAGAAATAATCACAAATAATCGGGAATTTTTGTTTGGATTAAATCCTGAAAATCTCCTATATTTACCAACCAGAACAGAACAGACAAAACCAGCTATTATGAAAAACCTATTCCTGATTTTTGCCTTAATGGCAACCATGAGTTTTCAATCACGGGCTCAATACGAATTTCCTTTTCAAAATCCTGATTTGCCTGTGGCGCAACGGGTCGAAGACCTGGTTTCGCGCTTAACCCTTCAGGAGAAAATAGATCAGTTATTGTACGAATCTCCGGCCATCGAACGTTTCGGCATACCAAAATACAACTGGTGGAACGAATGTTTGCACGGGGTGGCGCGCGCCGGCTATGCCACGGTTTTCCCACAATCCATTTCGATTGCGGCCTCCTGGAATGCCGGGCTGGTAAACCGGGTTGCATCGGTTATTTCGGATGAAGCGCGGGCCAAGCACCACGAATTTGTTCGTCGCGGAGAGCGGGGAATCTATCAGGGACTGACTTTTTGGTCGCCCAACATCAATATTTTCAGAGATCCGAGGTGGGGCCGCGGTCATGAGACTTATGGCGAAGATCCTTTTCTTACCGGCCAGTTGGGAAAAGAATTTGTGCTGGGTTTGCAGGGCGATGATTCGGATTACCTGAAGGTGGTTGCTACCGCCAAACATTACGCCGTACATTCGGGGCCTGAACCGCTTCGGCACGAGTTTGACGTTGATGTCAGCGAACGCGATCTGCACGAAACCTACCTGCCGGCTTTCCGCACATTGGTGGTCGATGGAGGCGTATATTCGGTGATGGGAGCGTATAACCGGTTTCGGGGCGAAGCGGCCTGCGCCAGTACCGAACTGTTTGATATCCTGCGTAATCAATGGGGTTTTGACGGTTATGTGGTGTCCGATTGCGGGGCCATTGCCGATATCTGGAAATATCATAAAATTGTTCCTGATGCTGCATCAGCTGCTGCCTTGGCGGTAAAAGAGGGCTGCGACCTGAACTGCGGGAGCACCTACAAGGCTCTTGGAGAGGCAGTTGAGAGAGGCTTAATCAGCGAGCAGGAAATCGATATCGCCGTAAAACGCCTGTTTATGGCCCGTTTTAAACTGGGAATGTTCGATCCGGTTGAACGGGTAGCTTATGCCCAAATTCCGTATTCGGCGAATAATAATCCGGCCCACGATAAGCTGGCGCGCGAAGCTGCCCGCGAGAGCATCGTTCTGCTGAAAAATGCCGGACAAACACTGCCGCTTTCAAAGGAGTTAAAAAGCATTGCCGTGATCGGGCCGAATGCCGATGATGCGCAGTCGCTTTGGGGAAATTACAATGGCATTCCGGTCAACCCGGTAACGGTGCTGCAGGGGATCAAAAACAAGCTTGAACCACGGGCAGAAGTGTTGTATGCCCAGGGGACTGATTTAGCTGAAGGTATTCCGGCCATGAAAACAATTCCGTCTGTTTATCTCGAAACAGAAGAAGGAGAACAAGGAATTTACGGCGAATATTTTGCCAACAATAACCTGGAAGGCGAACCTTTATATACACAGATCGACGACCGGATCAACTTTGTGTGGGATATGGGCACACCCGATCCGCGTTTGGAAACCGGCAGTTTTAGCATTCGCTGGACCGGTTATATCACCGCGCCGAAAACCGGGATTTATTATTTCAGCGACTGGGGCAAGCCATTCATGAAAATTATAATTGATGGCAAGCTGGCAACCGGTGGAAACCATGAGCATCACGCCAACATCATGCCGGTGAAAGTGGAGATGAAAGCCGGGGAGCGTTATCACATCGAGGTGCAATATAAAAATTACTACGGCGATGCCACCGC
Organism: Gaoshiqia sp. US2; assembly: GCF_059705485.1. NCBI lineage: Bacteria > Pseudomonadati > Bacteroidota > Bacteroidia > Marinilabiliales > Prolixibacteraceae > Gaoshiqia > Gaoshiqia sp. US2. The sequence goes on from NZ_AP048550.1 coordinate 2,238,029, forward strand.
CCGTTTGCTATGGGCAGTTCCGCAGGAAAATATGCTTGGTAAAGCTGTTGAAACCGCAAAAAATGCCGATGCTGTTGTGTTGGTTTTAGGCCTGAATGAGCGGTTGGAAGGCGAAGAAATGAAAATTGAACTCGAAGGTTTTTCCAGCGGCGACCGGACCAGCCTCGACTTGCCCAAAAACCAGCTTGAGCTGATGCAGGCAGTGGTTGCTGCCGGTAAACCAGTCGTTTTGGTGTTGATCAACGGAAGCGCTCTTTCGGTGAACTGGGCGGCCGAACAGGTGCCGGCAATCCTTACCGCCGGTTACCCCGGTCAGCAAGGCGGAAACGCCATTGCCGATGTATTGTTTGGCGACTATAACCCGGCCGGACGACTTCCTGTAACCTACTACAAATCGGTTGGGCAGTTGCCTGATTTCGAAAACTATGACATGGAGGGCCGCACCTACCGCTATTTCCGGCAGGAGCCCCTGTATCCGTTTGGTTTCGGCTTAAGTTATACCACCTTTGCCTATTCAAACCTGAAAATCCCTTCAAAGGTGAACGCAGGGGAGCCGGTTACCGTTTCGGTTGATGTGACCAATACCGGCGACCGCGATGGCGACGAGGTGGTCCAGTTGTACCTGAGCGACGAAAAAGCAACCACGCCCAGACCCATACGCCAGTTGGAAGGCTTTGAGCGGATTCATCTGAAAAAAGGTGAAACCAAAACGGTGAGTTTTACCTTGCAGCCGCGCCAGTTGTCTGTAATCAACAAAAAAGACCAACGGGTGATTGAACCCGGATGGTTTACCATTGCCGTAGGAGGCGAACAACCCGGATTTTCGGGGCGTACTGATGCTGAAACTACCGGAACTGTATCCGGACGTTTTCTGGTTTTAGGAAAAACCATCAGCATAAAATAAAGCTTATACTTGTTTGCTTTCCTTTGCGGAATGTTTAATTTGCACGATTGTTTCCTTAGTCGTGTAAGATGAACATTCATGCAGATTATCATGCAGAACAAATCAGAAACGGGAGTAAATCTGAATTTGAAAAGATTTATTCCGGTTTTTTTGATGTGTTGTACGCATTGGGATTTCAATACACCGCAGATCAGTCTGTGGCCGAAAGTATTGTTCAGGATGCTTTTCTGAAATTGTGGGAAGTGCGTGAAACGCTGGTTCCGGGAACGAATGTCAAAAATTTTTTGTATACGGTCACCAAAAACTTATGCCTGAACCACCTGAGAAGTCAGAAAACAATCTGGAAACACCTGAGCCGGGTTCGGCATGATGAGTATGATTATGCGATCGAATCGTTAAACAGCCTGGGTGAATCATACCTCGAATTTGAGGAGTTGCGGACAAAAGTGGATCAGGCCATTGAAAATTTGCCCGATGAATTGAAAATAGTTTTCAAAATGAGTCGGTTCGAGGACTTGAAGTACCGCGAAATTGCTGAACGGCTACACATCAGCGAGAAAACCGTTGAAGCCCGCATGACGAAGGCGCTCAGGCTTTTGAGAGCCCGATTGAAAGAATATTTACCGCTGTTTTACTTGTTAACACATCATTTTGTAGAAAAAAATTGATTTTTCGATAGGGTATGCCCGGGTTTTGGTGTTTACTGATAAAATTTAATCAGATGAACCACCAAACTTTCTTTAAAATACTCCTTGGGCAGGTATCCGAACAGGAGAAGGAAGTATTTTTTGAAGAGTTAAGTCAGAATCAGGCAGACAGGCAGGAGTATATTCGCTTAAAAAGCCTTTGGGATTTACAGCAGATCAGTGAAGGGAAAAAACTGTCTGAGCAACGAAAAACCGAGTTGTTTCACGAGTTTTGGCATTCTGTCCAACCAACGCCAAAAGCAAAATCCAAAAAACTGTACCCAGGCTGGTATAAGTATGCCGCTATTTTGATCATGGCCCTGGTCAGCGGATTCTTTTTAAACGAACTATACAGGCCTACTCCGGCCGGAACCTACAAACAATTTTATTCGGAACGGGGAAGTATCTCCCGTGTAACCCTGGACGATGGTTCGGTGATTTGGCTCAATTCGGGCACCACGCTGTCGTTAACTGAGAAGAAAGGCGAAGTTCTGGCCCGGCTGGAAGGCGAAGCCTATTTTGATATCAGGCACGATGAGCGACGGACTTTTATCGTCGACATCAACAACATCAAAATCCGCGATTTGGGAACACGCTTTAACGTGTCGGCTTATCCGGATGACGAAACGAGCCGGACCACCTTGCTCGAAGGCGCCATTGCCGTGCTGGATGAGCATAACCGCGAAATCCGGTCGTTGAACATTAATCAAACATTCAGTTACCGGAAACCGGATTCTTCGTATCAGCTTGAAGAGATTGATCCGGGTTTGGTTACTGCATGGACCGAGAATAAATTTGTTTTTATCGATAAACCATTAGCAGAGATTTGTAAGGAGATCGAGAAGTGGTATGGCGTTTCCGTTATCATTAACGATGAGGCTTTAAGGGAGGTGAAATACACGAGTGTCATCCGCCGTACAACTACCGTGAAACAATTGCTGGATATGTTTAAACTGACAACAGAGCTTAATTACACGATTGATGATCAGGAAGAAAAGGGAACGACCATTTATCTGAACAAATAAAAAAGTGCACCGGGCAGGGTGCACTTCATGTTAAATTTTAAAAACTGTCTGGTAAACAGTTAAATGTTGAACTTAACACACAAATGTATGAAAAAAAATCACTTGGTTTCGGGCCGGAACAGGCATCGATTCCAAAAAATTGTACGAATTATGAAACTAACGCTTAGTTTGTTACTCGTCTCAATCATCTCAATGGCAACCGACGTTTACAGTCAAACTGCCAGGATTAATCTGAAGGTGAATGAGTCAACCATTATCGAGATTTTCAGGCAAATTGAAGAAACCAGCAACGTGGGCTTCTTTTTCAAGAATGATCAATTGGACCTGACCAAAAAATACACGGTAAATTTCGAGAACAGTACGGTTGAAGACATTCTGGATACCTTGCTGGGCGATGGCTACAGCTACCGGTATATTGGTAAAAACGTGGTCATTACAGCCAACGACCCATTGGTAAACCCATCCAGCCTTCAGCAACAACAAAAGCGGACGGTTAACGGAAAGGTAACCAATACACAGGGCGAGCCGATCCCCGGGGTTACGGTTATTGTAAAAGGTTCCACCATTGGCACCATCACCGACTTCGACGGGAGCTTTTCTATTGCTAATGTTTCGGGCGACGAAACCCTTGTTTTTTCGTTTGTGGGAATGAGGAGTCAGGAGGTCCCGGTTGACAACAGGAGTAATTTCCAGATTGTACTTGAGGAAGAAACAATCGGCGTGGGCGAGGTGATTGTGACCGCCCTGGGTGTGCGCCGGGAAGAAAAGGCGCTGGGATATGCCGTTCAGAAAGTGGCGGGCGAAAGCCTGGCAACCGTTAAAGGGGTTGATACGGGAACTTCGCTTACAGGTAAAGTGGCCGGTTTGCTGGTGAAAAACAGCTCCGAGTTTACTGCGGCTCCCGAAATCCAGCTTCGCGGCGAAACTCCCTTGCTGGTTATCGACGGGGTGCCGTACGAATACATGACCTTGAGAGACGTTCCTTCGGATGATATCGAAAACATCAGCGTGCTGAAAGGCGCTACTGCCTCCGCGCTTTATGGTTTTAAAGGACAGGGCGGGGCCATCATGGTCACGACAAAAAAAGGGAATGGTAAAAAAGGGTTAAGTGTATCGGTTAACAGCGGTACCATGTTTACGGCGGGCTATTTGGCGATTCCTGAAACCCAGTCTACCTTCGGACGCGTGGTTAATACGGCTACCAACCAGTATGTCGGTTCGGGCGACGGCGCCTGGGGACCGCCCATGGAAGGGCAACAGGTGATCCAGTGGGATCCCGTTTCAAAAACCTATCAATCCATGCCTTACCTGCCAATCGGGAAAAATAACTTTGAGAACTTCGTGGAACAGGGCTACATTCTGAACAACAACATTAGCGTGGTGCAACAGGGAGAATACGGGAGCCTTCGCTCATCGGCCACCTGGGTACGCAACAAAGGGAATTACCCCAATTCGATGTTCGACAAGATTACCTACAGCCTCGGCGGCGATATGAAACTAAATAAATTCACCTTGTCGTCTACCCTGTCGTACAATAAACAAACCTCGCCCAATGTTGGTTTTAGCGGCTACACCGGTTACGACCCGATGTATAACATCCTGGTTTGGGCTGCGCCCGATTACGACATCCGGCAATATAAAGATTACTGGCTGGTGAAAAACGAATCGCAAAACAGCAGTTTCACATCCATCAATAACAACCCTTATTTCGATCGTCATGAACGCATTCACAGCGTCGACCGGGATATCTTTAACGGGACGGTCGCTTTAACTTACGATTTTACTCCCTGGTTAAAAGCCACTTTCCGTTCAGGATTTGATACCTACAGCGATCGCCAGGTCGTCCGTGTTTCCATGGGCTCGTTCCAGGGAGGCGGTACCTCTACGGTCATTAAAAACGGAACACAAATCTGGGGCGAGTCTAAAAAAGGTTCGTATAACACGGGTATAGGCCGTGGTTACAGTATCAATAACGACTTTATCCTGTCGGGCGACCGGAAATTTGGCGATTTTACCCTGGATGCTTTGTTTGGAGGAACCATGAATTACATCCAGGACGAAGGCATTGAAGCCAGGACACAAGCCGGTCTCTCTATTCCGGGATATTATTCGCTGAAAGCCTCGGTGAACCCGGTTGCGGTAAGTTCACGGATGTATAAACGCCAGGTGAACAGTTTGTTTGGCCGTTTGTCGTTATCGTGGAACAATATGGTTTTTGTGGAAGGGACTTTACGAAACGACTGGAGTTCGACGCTGGCGAAATCGGAACGTTCGTACCTGTACCCCTCGGTGGCAACGAGTTTTATTGTAAGCGAACTGCTGCCTGAAACCGATTGGCTTTCGCTTTGGAAAGTGCGCGGGTCGTGGACCACAGCGAGAAAACCGTCAGATATCTACGAAATTAATTCGGTTTACTCGGTAACCAACAATGCCTGGGGAAATATGAGCTCGGCTGCCTATCCGTCTACCATACGGGGAACCGATGTCCATGCCGAAGGTTCCGAAACCTATGAAATCGGTACCATTCTCAGTGTTTTGCAAAACCGGGCATCAGTCGATTTTGCCTATTATAATCACCGGATATACGACAAAATTGTATCGGCGCCGATCAGCCCGGCATCCGGTTTCTATTCAAATTACATCAATACGGATGAAGAAATTACCCGCCGCGGAGTGGAATTAACAGCCAACGTAACACCGGTAAAAACGAATGACTGGAAATGGGACCTTAGTTTTAACTGGACCAAATACGCCCGGTATTACACCAAGTTAGATGATGAATTCTCGGTGGATAAACCTTGGGTAAAAGTGGGGGAACGGGCTGACCATTATATCCTGAACGATTTTCAGAAAGACCCCAATGGTCAGCTTATTCACAGCGCCGGCCTTCCTCTTTATTCCCCTTACACCTCGGTGTTTGGATATTCCGATCCCGACTGGATCTGGGGGCTGGCTACTTCATTGAGGTATAAGAATTTCACCTTTAACATGTCGGTCGACGGTCGGGTGGGAGGTTTGGCCCAAACCACGACCGAGATGTACATGTGGTTGTCGGGCAACCATCCGAAATCGGTTACCAATGAGCGTTACCTGGATGCTACCCAGCCCGGAACCAGTAATTACCTGGGCGATGGCGTAAAAGTGGTCTCCGGAACCGCTACCTACGATACGTATGGTAATATTACGAGCGACACCCGTCAGTATGCGCCAAACGATGAGAAGGTTACGTACAAGAACTATACTGCCCGTATCCATAAAGGAACAGCCTGGGGAGGTTCCCCTTCGCCATTGGACGCTTACAGTACCACCTTCTTCAAAATCCGTGAACTGTCGGTTACCTATGATGTGCCCTTACGGATATGCAGTTTGATTCATGCAAAGGGAGCTTCTGTTTCGGCCATCGGGCAAAACGTGTTGTTGTGGGCGAAACAGTTTAAATATTCAGACCCGGACGGAGGCACTGAGAATTTTGTCGACCCCGCGCAACGGTATTTGGGTGTTAACCTGAAAGTTAATTTCTAAACCGGCAAATCAATGACGATGCTGAAAAAACCGTTAAAACGAAATTTTCAAGGATTAGTAATTCGAAAAAAATAGGAAAATGAAAAATAAAAGCAAACATATAGGACTATTAAGCATCCTGATTTTATCGTTGCTTTTTGGCTGCAACGACTTTGAGGATATGAATACCAATCCCGATACCACCACCCAGGTAAGCGCTTCCATGCTATGTACCAATGTGGTATTACGGGTGGTCAAATTCGGCGGAATCGACGCCAAAGCGCTGATTTCGGAGAGCGCCTTGCCCAAGTACGTCGGTTATGCCAACGAAGGGCAGATGGATGCGCAGTACAATAAAATCGGGAGCGTTGGTTTTGATGCCCTGGTTGCCCTGCCGAATATTGAAAAGATGGTGGAATACGCCACCGGCGACAACACGGAGAACTCGTACCGGGGCGTGGCCAAATTTGCACGGGCCTATCTGTTCTACCGTTTAACGATGCAGGTGGGCGACATCCCCTACAGCGAAGCCGGGAAAGGTTCCGGTGATTTGTATAAACCGGCTTACGATACCCAGGAAACGGTATTGATCGGTATTCTGGATGAACTGAAAGAAGCGGAACAGTATTTTGCCAACGGCATTACCTTTACCGGCGATCCGACCCCGTATAACGGCAATCCCGACAAATGGCGCAGGGCAACCAATGCCCTTGCCCTAAAGGTGCTGATGACCTTAAGTGCCAAAGAAAATGCAACGTCGTTAAACGTGAAAACACGTTTTGCCCAGATTGTAAGCGGAGGATATCTGCTGGAAGCCGGCACCGGATTTTTCGGATTGAATTATTCATCGTTAAACAGGCAGCCGCTGTACAGTACCAGCCCGCTGTTTACCGGCAGGACGATTCCCAGTTCATTACTGGTCGATTCGTTAAAAAGCTTAAACGACCGGCGTCTGTATTATTTTGCCGAGCCATCGGCAGCCGAGGTCGCCGCCGGGAAAAGCGCAGCCGATCCGGATGCCTACGTTGGCGTTGATGTAGAAATGGATTATGCCATGATGAATGCCAACCACAGCGCCAATGTGTATTCGTTGATCAACCTCCGGTACCAGTTGGAAGAAGTGAACGAACCGCGCAGGTTGCTGACCTATGCCGAGCAGCAGCTGATTTTGGCCGAAGCCCGCATTCGCGGATGGATTACCACCGGAACGGCACAGGAATATTACGAGTCGGGCGTGAAATCAGCCTTGGCAGCCATGATGAGCATCCCGGCGGGTTATGCCCACGGAAATGTGATCGATCAAAGCTATATCAACGGCTATTTTACAGGCAATGCTGCCTTTAAGTCAACGACCGATGACCAGCTCAAACAAATCTGGATGCAGCGGTATATTCTCAATTTTATGCAGGATCCTTATACGGCCTATTTTGATTACAGGCGGACCGGCTACCCGGTGTTTCCCATTAATCCGTTAACCAGCCTGAATGAGAACAACAAAAACGCGGTTCCGGTGCGGTGGCTGTATCCCGGCTCCGAAACCAGCTACAACCGCGAGAACCTCGAAGAGGCGTTGAATCGTCAGTATGATGGATACGACGAGATCAATAAATTGATGTGGCTGCTAAAATAAGTTTTAAACTGATTTCAATAGGGGGTGTGGATTGATTCGGAACAGTAAGTTCTGATCAATCTGCACACTCTCTTGTATCTAAAAACACACATGATATGAAAAAAATCCGGTTATTTTCATTGGCGCTGATCTGGTTTTTACACTCCGGCAGTCTGCTTGCTGAACAAACCGCCTTTTGTACACCTGCTGAATCTTCGCCGGAAAGTAAGGCAGTTCCCGGAATGACTGATGGACAGGACGGATCGGTGTCAGAATCAGCGGAGCCCGGTCGGGATAAAAACCGGAAGTTAGTGTGGAGCGATGAGTTTGATTACGACGGTTTGCCCGACAGCGCCCGGTGGGATTATCAGGTCGGCGGGCACGGATGGGGAAACAATGAACTGCAATATTACACCAGGGCCGATACCAACAATGTACAGGTAAAAAACGGGCAGTTGGAGCTGATCGCCCGCGCTCAGTCATTTGAATCTAAAAAGTTTACCTCGGCCAGGCTGGTTACCAAAAATAAAGGCGACTGGAAGTATGGCCGGGTGGAGGTTCGGGCTCAACTGCCGAAAGGACGCGGATTATGGCCTGCCATCTGGATGCTGCCAACCGAAAACAACTATGGCGGTTGGCCAAAAAGCGGCGAGATCGACATCATGGAACACGTGGGTTATAATCCGGATTCGGTATTCTTCACGGTGCATACGGAGCATTTCAACCACATGATTGGCACACAAAAAGGAAAATCGGCTTATCTGGCCGAAATGTACGATGCTTTTCATGTGTATGCCATCGAATGGGATGAGCATCAAATTGACTTTTTTGTCGACGACCAGTTACAACTTACATTTAAGAACAGTAGAAACGGTTCGGGCGACTGGCCGTTTGATCAACGCTTTTACTTGCTGTTAAATGTAGCTGTCGGCGGCAATTGGGGCGGCCAACACGGGGTCGACGACCAGGTCTTTCCGGCCGCTATGCTCATCGATTATGTGCGGGTATTTCAATAGCCCGACGGAGAACATAAAGGTCCGGTAAGCTCTGGTTTTTCTTTTCATTCAAAAATTGATCAGCCATCAGAAACACCTGTTTTTACCGGATTGTTAGGTCAGAATCAGATTAAGAGTCAGGGAAATCGCCTTTAACGATCTAATGGTTATAGAAGCATCGGGTTCCCCTTCCATACCCACCCGGTTCCGGTTGGCCGGAACCACCCTCTCTTAAAAGGCTACTCTTTAATACACAAATATCCTTCATATTTTTCTTGCCCTGTAGGGGCAAAAGATTGGTAGCCCAGGGCAAAGTTGAGGGAGGAACGAACCGAAACGTCGCCCTGGGTAAAGAATGCAAGAGGAATACCGTCCGCGAAAATTCGTTGAACGAAGCAAACAAAATCCTTTCGGACGGAATTGCGCCGCGTCATTTTGGGTAAAAAAAACCACCTCTTTTTCGTCCGGAGAGAGAACATTTCTTTTATGAACGACATCGCGCGGACGATTTTCTTTCTTCCCACTCCAACCTGGGGCGCCACTCCTTCGTCGTTTTGCCCCAGGCTACCAATATTTCGTCCGGCAACTGCCGGACTTTTGTTCTCGTTACTATCTGTTTTCATTTCTAAAAGATAAGTATAAAGAGTAGCTTAAAAGGGAGGGCAGGGGAGGGTTTCACATCAAATAAGTTAGAAAGACGCTCATAATAGAAAGCAAAATATTCTAAAAGCGATTTCCCTGGATTAAAAGTGAGGTTTTGTTTGAATGTGGTTAAAGCTCCCTGAAACTCAGGGGGCTTTTTTTTGTTGAGGAACATTAAAATGAATTCGGGAGGTTTTTGATTTTTATATTTGAGCAATTATTTCGTTATTTTACGTGCCCGAAATCCTAATCCATGTCAGACTTTGAGCTAATATTCCGAAAGTATCATGCCCCGCTGTTTTTGTATGCCCGGAAATTTGTGCCCGGCGAGGCTGCAGCGCTCGACCTGGTGCAGGATGTTTTTGCGTTGATTTGGGAGAAGAAAAAAACCGGGCTGGACGAAGAACACCTGAAAGCTTATTTGTTCAGCTCGGTGCGAAATGCCTGCTTAAACTATTTAAAGCACCAAAAAGTGGTACAGAAGCATCAGGATAGCTGGTATGCGGAAGTGGCTGAACTGGAAATCATCCATTATCAGAGCGGAGAAAGGTCGCTGATTGAACAGGAGGAAATCGACCGGATTCATCAGGCCATCGATTCCTTAACGGCGATTCACCGCGAAGTGATTGAATTGAGCCGTTTTGAAGGACTGAAAAATAAGGAGATCGCCGAACGCCTGGGTGTTCCGCTGCGTACCGTCGAGACTCGTCTCTTTCGGGCCCTGTCGGAATTAAAGCAAAAACTTTCCGAAAAATTATTCCATATCTTACTGAATTTCTGTCGTCTAAAAAACAAGTAGAAAATTTTCGGTTTTTTATGACGTAGTTTCTTTTGCTGAGTTGTGTTGAAAGTAAATAAGCTAAAAAATCTGCTTATGAGCACAACCGAAGATAAAGAACGATTAATAGCCCGTTACCTGAACGGGGAGCTTTCGGACGGCGATGCTGCCGCATTGCTGGACTGGATTCGGTCGGGAGAAGAGCCTAAAAAACTGTTTTTCGGACTGAAAGATGTTTGGGATGGCAGCATGTCCACCTCTTTCAACGAGTCGGAACAACTGCTCCGTTTTTACAGGAAGCAGGCCGCCACAGCCAAACGCCGAACTTTGCCGGCCTGGGTATCGGGTTGGGCGGTTGCCGCCGTATTGATGTTTGGCCTGCTGATTGGTCACCTGGTTCGTTTCGACAACCCGGTTCCGACCAGCCAGCTTGAGTCATTTCATGTACCGATGGGATCCCGATCTCAAATTGTGTTGGCCGATGGCACACGGGTTAACCTGAACTCGGGCAGCCAGCTGCAACTCAATGCCGGTTTCTCGGCAAAAAACAGGGTGCTTACCTTACAGGGGGAGGCTTATTTTGAAGTTAAATCAGACGAAAAACATCCCTTCACCGTTAAAACCGACAAGTTTGATGTGCTGGTTACCGGTACCCGGTTTAATATCAGCAGCTATGCCGACGACCCAAAAGTCAGCGCCACGCTGGCCGAAGGAAAAATTCAGCTTACCGCCGGAGATCACCAGCCGATCGGATTAAGCCCCGGCGAAAAAGTTAGTTTTGATCAGAAAAGCATGATTCCGGTTTTGGAAAAGGCCGATGTTGAATCGGAACTAGCCTGGGTGCACAACGATTTTATTTTCAAAGAAATTTCTTTTCCCGACCTGATTCGACGGTTGGAGCGTTGGTACGATGTCAAATTGGTGTACCAGGGAGCTGAATTCGATGCGATGACTTATACCGGGCGGTTTAAAAACCAGGAAACCATCTGGCAGGTACTGGATGCCTTAAAGCTAACCACTCCGGTTGATTACAAAAAGATAAATTTCAGGGAGTTTGAACTAAGCCTTAAGCCGATGTAAATAAAAAGGAAAGGCGGTTTGTCGCCACAACATCCCGCCTTTTAAAACAATCACATATTAATTGTCTAAACATTACAAATGTATGAAAAAAAAGCGTAATGAGGAGGATGATGTCCAACGGGCTAATCTTCCCAAAATCATTCGAATTATGAAACTAATCTGTTTGTTTATGTTGGTGGCGCTGGTGCAGGTATCAGCGTCAACCTACTCGCAAAACACGAAACTAAACCTAAGCGGGCAGAACCTGAGCATCGAGCAGGTTCTGGGACGCATTGAAGACCAATCCGAATTTTCTTTCTTTTACAATGCCAAAGAAGTGGATCTGTCAAAAACAGTTACGGTAAACATCAAAGATCAGCAGATTGATCAGGTGTTGAACGACCTGTTGGAGGGCACCGGGTTGACCTACACCATCAACAATAAGTTGATTGTTATTCACAAACAACAAAGCGCCGAATCGGGCAAAATGGCTGCTCAGCAGCGGAATGTTTCCGGTAAAGTGACCGATTCCACAGGAGCTCCGCTTCCGGGTGTCAGCGTGGTGGTAAAAGGTACAACCTCCGGCACCATCACCGATTTCGACGGGAACTACCAGCTCTCCAACCTTCCGGCCGATGCCACCCTGGTGTTTTCGTTCGTGGGGATGAAGAGCCAGGAAATACTTGTTTCCGGAAAATCAGTTATTGATATAAGGATGGTTGAAGAATCGATTGGGATTGACGAGGTGGTGGCTGTGGGGTATGGAACGATGAAAAAATCAGACCTTACAGGTTCTGTAACATCTGTATCTTCAACCAAATTAGCTGCTTATCCTGCATTAGGAGCGACACAGGCACTACAAGGGCGTGCTTCAGGAGTAATGGTTACTTCAAGAAATGGTGAACCGGGAACTCAGCCCCGTATTCGAATCCGCGGAGGTACTTCAATTAATGCCAGCAGCGAACCATTATATGTGGTTGACGGCTTTGCTGGAGGTTCGGTACCTGCACCTGAGGATATTCAGTCGATTGAAATTTTAAAAGATGCCTCGGCTACAGCTATTTACGGATCAAGGGGTGCAAATGGGGTTGTACTGGTAACCACCAAAAGCGGTAAATCAGGTAAAACAAACATTGAACTTAATTCTTCATATTCTGTTCAGCAGATTGGCAAAAAATTGGATATGCTGAATGGGCAGGAATTTGCAGAAATGATGAATGATTTGTACAAAAACGACGGATTAACAGCAATTCCTTTTCCAAATCCGCAACAATATGGTGAAGGGACCGATTGGCAGGACGAAATATTCCGGACAGGTATATTACAGAACTACCAATTATCTGCCAATGGTGGCAAGGAGAATTTCAGATTTTATACTTCTGCTAATTACTTTGGGAACAAGGGGACGGTGATCAATTCAAACTTTAACCGGATTTCAGGATTAACAAACTTAGATGTTGACTTTAACGATCATATTAAGTTCGGAACCAAGATGAATTTTACCCGCACAACGCAGGATGGTGTAAGGACTCAGGAGGCAAGCGGGGGAACGACTGGTACAGGAGTGGTTACTGCAGCATTAAAATTCGAACCGGTCCAAGGTGTTTATGATGAGAACGGAAACTATACTCGTCACAAAATTGGGGATCCGCATGATAATCCGGTGGCTATTGCGAAGGAAAGGGAAAATAACATCGTTATCGATGTTTTTCAGGGAAATTCGTATGCCGAAATTGATTTGATGAAAGATTTGATATTCCGGACCACGGTTGGGGTGCAAATTTTAAATTCAAGAAACGGGCTATATGTGCCAACGATATTGAAAGATGGTGAAAACTTTGGGGGTATTGGTTCAATTTCGTCGAATAAAAACACCATTTTGCTGAATGAAAATTACCTGACTTACAACAAAGCTATCAACGATTTAAATAAGTTAAATTTTATGGCAGGTTATTCCTACCAGTCAAACCGGAGTGAATACTGGAATGCGTCTAACCAAAATTTTATTACCAATTCATTCTCGTTCTGGAACCTGGGCGGTGGTTCCAGATTTCAAAATCCTTCATCAAGTTTAACTCAATGGGTACTTGCTTCTTTCTACGGAAGGTTAAATTACAATTTTGCCAATAAATACCTGCTTACGTTCACCGGACGTTATGATGGTTCATCACGTTTTGGGGTAAACCACAAGTGGGCATTTTTCCCATCTGGAGCATTTGCATGGAATGTGAAAGAAGAGCCATTTATGAAGAAAATATCGGAACTGAGTCATCTAAAATTAAGAGCAAGTTATGGAATGACCGGAAATACCGAGATTGGTTCGTATCGATCACTAGCTTTGTTTACACCCTCCACAACAGTCATTGATGGAACTCCGGTTAACGCTATTATGCCCAGCACTGTTGCAAATAAAAACTTAACTTGGGAAAGTACTTCTCAAACTGACGTTGGATTGGATGTGGGATTATTTAACGAACGTTTGATTTTTACAGCCGATTATTATTACAAAAAAACTGAAGACCTTTTGTATAATGTTCCACTTCCCGAATATTCCGGATACACTACTTCTTTGCAAAATATGGGCAGCGTATTAAATAAAGGCTGGGAATTCTCTGTGTCAACTGTCAATCTGAACAAATCATTGAAATGGAATACCGATTTCAACATCTCATTTAACAGAAACAAAATACTTGCTCTGGCAGGTGGTGATGTCTTGTATTCAACAGTACCAGGACACATGCTTTCTTCCGATTCACAAATACTTAGAGAAGGAGAAGTTATAGGCGCATTCTATGGTTGGATATTTGACGGAGTTTATCAGCAAGGAGATGATTTTAGTGCTGAGCCAAATAAAAAACCGGGAAACATCAAATATCGTGATGTAACAGGACGTGATGAGAGTGGCAAGCTTGACGGCAGACCGGATGGATCAGTTAACATGGACGACCGTGTTATCATTGGAAATCCCCATCCCAATTTCATTTTTGGATTGAACAACGATTTTAGATATAAGAATTTTGATCTAAATATTTTTATACACGGTAGTGTTGGAAACGACATGATGAATTATACCCGCATGGAACTAGATTGGATGGCAGGGAAAAGCAATGCGACCAAGGACGCTCTTGACCGATGGACACCAACAAATACAAACACTGATGTTCCTATGGCTTCAGGAGGAAATAAAGCTGAAGTGTCAACTCGCTGGGTTGAAGATGGTTCTTATGTCAGGTTAAAAAATCTTGCATTAGGTTATAATATAGAGGGAAGTATTTTGAATAGGCTTAACATTTCAAAACTTCGGGTCTATGTAAGTGCCCAGAATATGATTACGATCACCAAATACACTGGGTACGATCCTGAAGTTAGTTTCAGGGATTCGAATACCAATGTTGGCCTTGATTATGGGAGCTATCCCAATGTGAAGTCTTTAACATTCGGTGTTAATATCGGTTTGTAAATCGTAAAAAGCTAAAAATATGAAAATGTTTAAGAAAATTATTATAACGAGTTTATTCCTCTCAATTATGTTTGCATGTACTGATCTTGATGAGGAACCAATAGGATTGTTAGCTCCCCAATCATTTTTTAAGACGCAGGCTGATGCTGAAGCTGCTGTCATGGGAGGATATTCCTGGATTGCAAGTGAGTTTCTTTATGGACGGAGGCTTCTGATTGTCCTCCAGTTAGCTGGTGATATGTGCGACATAGGCGACATAGGAACTCCGGCTCAACGTGTTCAGATAAATAATTTCACAGCAGACTCAAATAATGGAGCGGTTACTGACATGTGGCCAGCTTTTTATCAGGTTATCGGGGCCGCAAATTCTGCAATTAGTGGAATACCTGGGGTTGAGATGAATGAAGATTATAAAAACCAGTTAATTGCAGAGGCTAAAATGATCAGGGCACTTTGCTATTATCACATGGTTCAGCTATGGGGTGATATTCCATATATGGGCGAATTTGTTTCGAATCCTGCTTCAATAAAGGATATATCAAAAACACCTGCATCAGAAATTTACAAACATATTATCGCTGATTGTGAGGAAGGCATTAAATATTTGCCTGACACCTATATAAAAGGTATTAGGAGCAGACCAACCAAAGGGGCTGCCAAAACCATGCTGGCTTCAGTGTACCTGACCACGAAAGACTACGCCAAAGCTGCACAATATGCCGAAGAAGTGATTAATAATGCTTCTGTTTACGGGTATGAGCTACTTGCAGATTATCAGGATTTATGGAAAGCCGTAAATGGCGACCACAGTGAACAAATATGGGCTGTCGATTTTAAAGGAAGTTTCCAGGGAGCGACTTACCCTCAGCAGGTCGATTTCATGGCTCCTATTACTGGTATTAGAGATGCGGATATGCAGGGATGGAGCGTAGTTGTAGCTTCTCCGGGAGCATATGCAAGTTTCGATGACCAGGACTATCGGAAAAAAGTTAGTTTCGTAACCGAAACACCGGTAAAAGGAGTAATGACTCCTTATACAGAATGGAGATGGCCGCGTATTCATATTGCTAAATGGTGTTTATATCCGGGTGCTTCGGCTGCCGATGGAACATTATCCGATCATAATTACAATATTTTCCGTTATGCTGAAGTATTGTTGATCGCTGCGGAAGCAATTAATGAGGCCAGTGGAGGCCCAAATGCTAAGGCATACGAATACATTAATAAAGTACGGGCACGCGCAAGAAATTATGACGGCGAACAGACCGAATTTCCGGCTAATCTGATTCCGGGAATGTCTCAAGCTGATTTTAGGGCTGCGGTTCGTGAAGAACGTCGTGTAGAACTTGCGTTTGAATGGAAACGGTGGTATGACATTAAACGCTGGGACATTGGACCAGAAGTTTTCACAGGAACAAACTCGTATGAACCACACACCAATTTTCAGAAATTCCATTACTTACTGCCTTTGCCACAGGACGAACTTGATCGCAATCCTAATTTGCTTCCGCAAAATGAGGGATATTAACTATCTAATTTTGAGGTTTAAATCTAAGGCCAGATTAGTTGAAATTTTGTTTGGTAGTTTTGTGAAGGCAGATATTAAATGAATTAATTAAGAAAACCCGGAGAGAATAAGTTTCTCGGGGTTTCTTAAAATTTTTAATATTAAGAGACTGTTTCAATTTTATTTATTTGTTCCATTAGGAACAAAATATGGGTAGAAATTGAATAATCTTTGATGATGAGGATGTATCAAAAGTCCTTAATCTTTGGGAATCTGGTCACCCCGAATTTATTTCGGGGTCTGTCATTCAACGGGTTGAGATCCTGATCCGGCAACTGCCGGACAGGATGACTCTATTCAAGGCTTTTGATACAGCCTTAACAGAGTGAATAACAATTTTTCTACCTATATATCTTTCCCCCGGGAATTTTTAAACAGTCTAAACTATTCATGAAAAATTACAAAAAATGAACACAAATATTTGAAAGTTAAGAATGAAAACGTATTTAAATATTTTATCTAAAATTTTTAATCCAATGAGTTTTAATCCAATGAGAATGACGAAATTAGCGTTCCTGTTCCTGCTTTTTATCAGTGTTTCGGTGATGGCTGGAGACAATAGCACCGACAAGCTTTTTAAAGATACTTACATAAAAAAGACCATGAAAAAAGCGCTCAACTGGCAGCTCGGGCACCCACTACATCAACTTTACGACTGGACCAACGGTGCATTTTATGCTGGAGTATTTGCTGCATACGAAACGACAGAATCGAAGAAAATCTGGAAAGAACTGGTTAGAATAGGTGAGCAGAACGAATGGAAGCCGGGACCGCGATTACAGCATGCCGACGATCATGCTATTTGCCAGATTTACATAGATATGTACCGGGTTTCAGGCGATAATAAAATGATTGGGCCGTTTACAGAAATCATGGATAATTTTATGCAGACTATCTATGAAGGTGAAGGAATGGAACGGATAACCTGGTGGTGGTGCGATGCCTTGTTTATGGCTCCGCCGGCATTTGCAAAATTGGGTGTTACGCTAAACGACGATAAATACCTGAAACTGACTGATAAACTTTGGAAGGAGACTTATGACCTTCTGTGGGATAAAGAAAATCACCTGTATGCCCGAGATGTTTCATACAAATGGGATGAGCCGGGTGTAGAACCAAAAAAAGAAGCTAATGGTAAAAAAATATTCTGGTCGCGCGGAAATGGCTGGGTGATGGGAGGATTGGTAAGGACCCTTTCTGAACTACCGGTCGACTACCCAAATCGCGATTTCTACATTCAAAATTATAAAGAAATGGCTGCCATGATTGTATCTCTACAGCAGGAAGACGGTTTGTGGCGCTCGAGTCTGCTCGATCCGGAGTCATATCCGGGTGGTGAGGCCAGCGGATCGGGTTTTTACACTTATGCGTTAGCTTGGGGAATCAATAATGATATTCTTGATCGGGAGACTTATTTGCCAGCGGTTATTAACGCATGGATAGGACTGAATGGATTGATACAACCGGATGCCCGCGTTGGCTGGTGCCAGCCGATTGGCGCCGACCCGCGTAAAAACTTTAGTGCCGATAGCTGGGAAGTGTATGGTACAGGAGCGTTTTTGCTGGCCGGAAGTGAGGTCGTGAAACTAGATATTAAATAAAGTTCTGTCAGAGTGAAATATTGAAATTTTTTTATGCTTTATTTTAGGTTACCAGCATCACGGATAATTTATTGAATATACGAGAGTAGGCCAGAGTTTTACAATAAATTCTGTCTGAATCCCCCGATAACGCGCGATTTGATGGAAGATTGCGCTGTAATGGGTTTTTTCAAATACTCATGTACTTGCCCGTAAGATACTAGTATAATCAGATCGAGACGGGAATGAACAGGTTATTTATCCTATCAGGCATGTGTTTGTTATCTTGTAAAGAGAAGTCACAAAACTTATAAGGAGAAGTTCGCAAACTTATACTGAGAAGTGATGAGCACAGATACGGAGAAGTTCTGAAACAGATCAAGAGAAGTTTGCCGACTTATACGGAGAAGTTTGTATGTGCCTGCTCAACCGGGTCGGATTGGCCTGAATCAGAAGTATAAAAACCCCGGGACCAACCGATGGTTCCGGGGTTGTAAAAACCGTTCAAGCAGGCTCGCTTCGCCTCTGCTTAAGGCCGTGTTTTTGGCCAAAGCTTCGGCGATTTCTTTCACACTTTTTTGTCCTATCCGCTTGGGGGAGATGTACCATTTTCGGGCCCCTTCAGTATCCCACGGATTGATTCGCTGAACTTTTTTATGTAAAATTGACATGATATTCTTTCGAATGGCAGACGTCAAATTTTTGAATTGTGGCCTGAATTGAATGGTAGATTTTATTTTCCAGGCTCATCGACCCTTTTCCCGCAATGGGAGCAGATTTGCCCGGATTTTTTGCGCTCAATCTTGTTCATAAAGCCGGCGCATCAATCCGGTTGGTAAAGCAACCAGGCCTGCCCATAATAGCGATCAACCCGCTCAGCAGCTTACCCAAGGCCGTAACCGGGTAAACATCTCCATATCCCACGGTGGTTAATGTGGCTATTGCCCACCAGAAAGCGGCGAGTATATTCGGGAAAGCATCCGGTTGTTTTTCTCCTTCCAGGTAATACATGATAAAAGAAGCAACCAGTAGGGTAATATCCCATAACCGGGATGCCCCATGTGGCATTACCTTAAAAATGGTTAGCGCCGGAATTTTACTCTTGTCCGCAACATTTTTTGTACTTCTTCCCGCTTCCGCAAGGGCAAGGATCGTTTCTGCCAATTTTTGCTTCTGTTCTTACCGAAACAACGCTTCCCCTGTTTTCCTTTTTCGCTTTGGAATTTTCGTTTAACGCAAGCGTTTGTTCAGGATCGAGCAATTTTTTGAATAAGGATGTGTCGAAACGATGATCGACAGGTTTGCCACCTTCGATAATAAATTCTGAAAGTTCCCCGATATGTTCCAATTCATCAGCTATTTCCACCTTTAGTTTTGCAAATTCAAAGTCAGTAAATGATACACTTTTCTGAAATATTTTTCCCTCTTCTTCAAATTCGGTACTTGAAATACCATCGGGTTTTCCCCAACGATGTACAAAATCGGAATTCCATAGCTCTTTTGTAAATTGTCCGATCACTTTGCCTTTTAATACCCGCGATGCCCTTAAGAAGTTATCGTAAGTTTTCTGGCTAATCAACCCAATCGATAATAAAAAGTCATAAATGTAAACACTCCCCCAGAGTATCGCGATCATTTCAGATCGATTATCAACGAACATGCTACCAGATAAAACGGCCAGGTACTTCTCGTATTCTCCGGGATTGACTGAAAAGTACTGATCCGGATCCCGTCTTTTTTTACCACTGTTTTCTTCCCAAAATGCCAACAATTTATCCCATAAGCTGCCACTGAACATAAACGTAAAATTGTGGCTGTACATGTATCTCAAAAAATACCCTTGTAGTGTTAACACGAACAATTTCCTTTTTTTCTCGGCGAATGCTTTTATTAAATCTTCGTTTTGCAAAATTGATCCGAAAAGGCCTTCTTCAATGAATAAAAACGCGTTTTCATCAAAATTAAAACCATACTGGTCGAGGATTACATTTAAGGCGTCTTTATCAAATACGTTTTCTTTTTTATATTTCTGATAAAATTGTTCCAGGGTGATGTATAACTTGCTCGTGGCTAAATCATACGCCGCACTGCCAATTAGCTTATCTGAATTTTCAACCTCATTGTAGTTTGCCGTGATCGCCCTATCCAGAATATTGGCGCGTTGGTAGAAAAGAAGTTTTTTAAAACAAGTCAGGTAGGCGTCAAAATCGTGCACCGGTTTTTTTATAAAATTGGAAAAGGCATTTTCAGCTTTTTCTGTTTCACCGTGAAAAAGATAATAGTCAACCAGGAATTCATCAAAATATTGAAAATATTCTTGATATAACTGACTTTGTTTGTCTTGGATTAACTTTGTGAATTTCAGTACCTTATCAAATTGTTTGGCCGTTTCGTGATGCCCCTTCATCTCTAAAATGACTTCCCCTACATCATAATTTTCCAGAAATTCCTCCGGTAATTTTTGGGAAAAGAAGTCACAGGTGATATCATAAATTTCAAAAATATCCTCATGGGTATATTTGTTCCAAAATTCTTCTGTTGTCATTCTATGTCTGTTTTCAGCAAAATTAAGTGTAATTATTTTGGAATTAGATGATGTTTCAATGAAGTTCTTCACAAGAAATGAACAACCCGCGATGAGACATATTCGTTCTAAAAACGATTTTCAGGGGATTGTTATTCTTCAGAACTGATTTTGGAATTGAAGTGATTATATTTGTTACGCGGTTGGTTATAAAACCGGCATATTAACTGTGCCTCCTCAAGCGGATTGTTTTTTGGAAGAAGATTTACACATATCAGATCGGCAACTTGTTTCATCGGTAAAACGAGGTGATCATGCTGCATTCAATCAGTTATTCCATAAATACGGGCCCTCGTTGTTTTCGTTTGTCGCGGGCATACTCAAAGACGACTATGTCGCGGAAGAAGCGGTACAGGACGTTTTTTTAAAACTGTGGGAAAAACGAAGCGAGTTGGATGTTCGTCTTTCGCTTAAAGCCTATCTGTTTACCATTGCCGTGAATATATCCCGCAAATATTACCGCAAAAAACTACTGGAAGAAAAGTACAAACAGGAACTGGCTTTGGAATTAAATTTTAACAGCAGTTCGGATCTGAGCGTGGCGGATTTCAAGAATATGCTCGAGCACATCGACCGGATTATTGAGTTGCTTCCGCCAGCCCGGCGCGAGATTTTTATTTTAAGCAAAAAACAGGGCTTAAAAAACCCGGAAATTGCCAAAATGTTAAACCTGTCGGAGCAAACCGTAAAAAACCAGTTGGTAGCTGCCCAAAAATTCCTACGGACCGAGGCATCAAAATATGATATAAGCCCCGGTGGTTTATACCTGTTGATCATTTTTTTTACCCGGACATAGTACGTTTTCTTTTCTTGTGGAT
Source organism: Gaoshiqia sp. US2 (assembly GCF_059705485.1). Taxonomy (NCBI): domain Bacteria; kingdom Pseudomonadati; phylum Bacteroidota; class Bacteroidia; order Marinilabiliales; family Prolixibacteraceae; genus Gaoshiqia; species Gaoshiqia sp. US2. Next base: position 2,259,237 of record NZ_AP048550.1, read on the forward strand.
ATAACAGGAAAGCAAGACGAAGAAAATGAGATTTGATTCAAGCATACTCAAGAAATACCTGAACGGAAAATTTTCATTGGATGATAAACGAATTGTGGATGAATATTTCGCCGATGACCGATATGCCCGCTTGTTGGACGCCGGGTTGAACGAATACTGGCAATCCTGTTCCGAAAGTCCTTCCGGTAAGGAATTTGATACCCTGCTCGATAAAATCAATCACCGGATACTTCTTCAGTCTGCGCCAAAAACCAGTAAGCTTAGCCTGCTCTGGCAATTTTATGCGCGGGTGGCAGCTATCCTGCTTTTGCCGGTTCTTATCCTGTCGGTTTATTTTATGCTTCAGAATGAGGATGTTGTTTCTGATGCGGTTTCTTTTGTCGAAGTTCACTCGCCCTATGGTTCCCGGACCAGGTTTTCGTTACCCGACGGTTCAACCGGATGGTTAAACGGAGGCTCATTGATCCGGTACCCGGTTCAGTTTGGGGCCGAGCGAAAAGTAGTTATCGATGGTGAAGCTTTCTTCGAGGTAGCCAAAAATCCCCAATCTCCCTTTATTGTTGATGCCAATTCCATCCGGATCAAAGTGCTGGGAACATCGTTTAATATTGTTTCATACAAAGCAGATTCAATTTCGGAAGTTGTGGTGGCTTCGGGCAAAGTTGAAGTTACGGGAGAAGAACAAGGGTTTAAACAGTTGTTGCTCCCTTCTGAAAGACTGGTGAGCAACCGGGTAAATCAACAGCTAAGCAAATCGAGTGTCCATGTTGAGAACTATATTTCCTGGAAATCAGGCCAGTTAATATTTATGAACGATAAGCTCGACGAGGTTGTCCGGAAACTGTCACGGTATTATCATGTTGATATCGAAGTTCAGGAAGATGTGAGCAAAACACAGCAGTTCAGGGCAATCATGCAACACGAGAGCATCGATGAAATACTCCGGTACATGAAACTGACGATGGATATTGATTACATCATCCGCGAACGGACTGCCGGCGAGGACGATCTGGTTTCGAAAAGAAAGATTGTCATTACAAAAAAATCATAAAAACTGAAAATGCCTATGATATAATATCCTGAAATGATAAAGTCAAAAAAAGGAAGTGCGGCAAACACTTCCTTCCAATTGATTAGCGAGTTTCCACATTATTTTAACTCTACTAAAAATTCAAATTTATGAAAAAAAAACGAATTGGCCGGGCAGGTGAAAACTGGCCGCTAAAAAAAATTTTACGTACAATGAAACTGTCAGTTTTTTTGTTTCTATTAAGTGTTGTGCAAGTCATGGCAACCAGTACATACGCACAAACTACCAAACTTTCAATTGATCTGGATAATACGAGCATTGAGCGGGTACTCCTCGAGATTGAAAATCAATCGTCGTACAAATTCATTTATAATAAAGAAAAAGTAGATGTTGAGTCGCGGGTAAGTATACAACTCAAAGACAAGACGATTTCGGAAGTCCTTGATCGGTTGTTTGCAGGAGCAGACATTGGCTATTTGATCATGGGTAACCAGGTTGTTTTGACCAAAAACCAGGTACAAAGTACGCAACCGCAAGGCCTGTCTGGGAAAGTGACGAACGCTGCCGGAGAACCGGTTCCCGGGGCTACTGTTGTCGTGAAAGGTTCGACCATTGGTACCATTACCGATTTTGACGGAAATTATACCTTAGCCAATGTGCCTTCAAATGCCACCCTGGTTTTCTCATTCGTGGGGATGAAAACCCAGGAGATCCAATCGAATAACCGGCAAAGCATTCATGTGGTGTTGATTGAAGACGCGATTGGCATTGAAGAGGTGGTGGCGATTGGTTACGGAACCATGAAAAAAAGCGACTTAACCGGCTCAATCGGAAGTGTAAAATCTGAAAACATTGTTTCCAGGGGATCTACCTCGGTGATGGAAGGATTACAGGGCCAGGTGGCCGGTGTTAACATCCAGCAGGTTTCCAGTCGTTCGGGCGACGGATTCAGCATCCAGATTCGCGGGAAAAGCTCCATGCAGGGAGGCGAGCCTTTATATGTTATCGACGGAGTGGTATGTGACAACATGAACTTTCTGAACCCGATGGATATTGAGAAAATCGACGTTTTGAAAGATGCTTCGTCAACGGCGATTTATGGTTCGCGCGCCACAAACGGTGTGTTGATGATTACGACAAAAAAAGGAACCGATCTGTCAGATAAAACGAAAACAATTGTGAGCTACGATGCATACTTTGGCGTGAAAAAAACAGCTTACATGCCCGATTTTATGGATGGCGATGAGTTTCTGAAATATCGTTTTTCACGCTACGTGAGTTCCTCGATGAATGCTACCACCGGCGCCACCAGTTGGAACATGACCGAAGCCAATTTCCGGAATTTCTGGGGTGGCGACAGCCCGGTAATCAAACAATTTTATGCCGACAAGAACTACACCGACTGGACCGATATTGTTCTTAGAGACGGACAACAACAAAACCACTTTGTTAATATTTCAGGAAACGGCAAGGATATTAGTTACCGTGTCGGGGTCGGCTACCAGTCCGAAAAGGGAATGATTTATGATAATTATGAGCGCTGGAATATGAAAGCCAGTTTCGATTCCCGGATTTCGGATCAATTAACAGTCGGTTTTAATACCAATTTAGCTACTTCACTTCAAAACAAAGGCAGCCAACGATCGGTGCAAACCGGATTCAATATGACGCCTGTGATGCCGGCCTATTATTGGGAAGGTGAACATGCCGGCGAATTAATCCTTCAACCCGGAAAAGATGAAGCAGTATATCCCGCCGGAGGGGGCCCGACTTCTACGCTGAATCCGGTTGTCGACCGCATGAATTCAACCGACGATGTCCGTGCCTATTACGTGATGGCGAATACCTATTTGCAATTTACACCGGTAAAAGATGTTGTTTTAAAGACCACTTTCTCCCCGATGTACACGAAGGAGCATAACGGTGTTTTTTATGGCGTTGATACCGAAAACAGGCGTGGTAAAACGAATTATGCCGAAGACAACAGCGACGAAGTATTTTCGTACACCTGGGACACCCAGGCAAACTACCTGAGAAAAATCGGAGATCATAATTTTAATCTGTTAGGCCTGGTGAGTGTTTACAGTCAAACAATGGAAGGCAACAACATGACCGTTGTTGACATGCCCTTTGATGTAAAATGGTATAACCTCTCGTCCGGAACGGTTCAAAACCAAGGCAGTTACTTCGAAAAAATTACGATGCTTTCGTATGTCGCTCGTTTGAATTATGATTACAAGGGAAGGTATCTGGCCACGATCTCCAGCCGCTGGGATGGCAGTTCAAAATTCAAGAAAGAGAACCAGTGGGGGATGTTCCCGTCGGCGGCTTTGGCCTGGCGTATGTCCGAAGAGAATTTTATGGATGCAGCCCACTGGTTGACAAACCTGAAACTTCGCGTCAGTTATGGTATTACCGGAAACAACGCGCATGTAGGTCCGTATGACACCCGCGCTTTGGCCGATACCAAATATTATTACAATTTCGGCAACACCATTGCCAACGGTTACGGCTATAGCCTGACAAACTCTGAACTTACCTGGGAAAAAACAAACGAAATTAACTTCGGTATCGATTTCGGACTTTGGGATAACCGGGTGTTCGGCTCTGTCGATGCTTATCACAAAATATCGGAAGATTTGTTGATGGAGATGGATACGCCCTTTGAACTGGGCTCGTCAACCGGTTCCATTTGGAGCAATGTAGGGAAAGTAAAAAATCAAGGGGTTGAAGTCCAGCTAACGACAGTTAATATCCGAAAAAAAGATTTTACATGGACAACATCCTTCACTTATGCCCGGAACAAGAACGAGATTCTTGAATTAAACGGAGGCAAGGAAGATCTGACCGGAAACTGGTGGTTCATCGGTCAGCCGATTGATGTGGTTTACGGCTACGTGTTAGACGGGGTTTGTACCGCTGAAGAAGCAGCTGCATTTGCTGCCGATCCAACAAAAAAGACGAAGTTTTATGAAGGAGAAATGAAAATTAAAGATGTGGACGGATCAGGAACGATTGACCCGAGTGACAAAACCATTCAAGGTCATGTAAATCCGACCTGGACCGGTAGTTTGATGTCTAATCTCAATTATAAAAACTTCGATTTTTCTTTTAGCATATATACTTCGCAGGGAAGTAAAGTGTACAGCCCGTTTATGGGGAATTTTGCCAGCTACAGCAGTCGTGGGACACAGCATATTCAAATGGATTATTATATTCCCGACGGGGCGCCTGTTTTAGGAGAAAATGGTACGATTAGTTCTCAAAATGGCACTCATTACGGTTCCTATCCTTTCCCAACAGGGGGGGCGAATAATGCAGGGGCCGGATCTTTCTGGATTAACAGCAAAGATGGCAGCCAGTATTTTGTCGACAATTCGTTTGTCAAAGTAAAAAACATCACGTTGGGGTATACCCTTCCAAAGAACCTGGTTTCCAAAGCAAAAATTTCGGCTTTCCGGGTTTATCTCAATGTGCTGAATCCATTCACTTTTACCGATTACAAAGGTTTTGACCCGGAGTGGGCCGACGCTGAAATTAGTGATGGTTCGGGCGGTGTTAGCTCCAGGACCTATCAAATTGGTGTAAATGTTAAATTCTAACTCAAAAGACGATTAAGTTATGAAACAAAAATATTTGATCATGGCATTTGCCATACTCCTGTTCACCGGTTGTTCCGATTTTCTTGAGCCTGATATTCGTTCCAGTGAATCAACGACGGGCTTTTACGCTACATCTACTGGTTTTGAGAGTTTAACCAATGCTGCCTATTCTTCTCTGAGAGATTTATACAACATACAGCCACTCCTGTTTTCTGCTGGGACCGACATTTATGGTGACGGAAAATCTCAGGGGGTGATCATGAACCATTATCGGGCTTTAACAGCCACCGAAGGTATTGTGCAGACTTTTTATCAGAATTGTTACAAGGGTATCCAGCTGGCTAACAGTGTAATTCATTACGGAGAAACGACAGAGGAATCGTCCGTGCGAAAACAATACATTGACGAAGCCCGGTTTATCCGCGCCTGGTACTACTTTCAGTTAGTACAGCAATTTGGTGAAGTAGCGCTGAATACGAAAATGTTCGACTATGCCGAAATGAGCCATGAGCGTACGGATTTGGGAACGATCTATTCGTTTATTATTGATGAGTTTACTTATCTCATTTCCGGGAATTCTTCATTGCTCGAACGAAGCGCTTCGGGTGTAGGACGTGCCAACAAACGGGCAGCTGCTTTCTTTCTGGCAAAAGCATACCTTACGCGGGCCTGGTTGAATGGCCAGGGGTATGAATCACTGGAAGAGAATATTGCTCAGTCGTCTGATTTTTCGAATGCTGCCACTTATGCCATGCAGGCGATTAACGGCGAAGCTCCTTCTTTATCCATTGAAAGTGTTTTTGATTTTAAGAATGAGAGTAACTCCGAGATATTCTGGTCGGTTCAATTTGATTATTCAGCAGTAGAAGACCCTTCCGGCGACGGCAGTTATCAGCAAGCTCAATTTGGCGCCTATCTGGGAGGTTCTGAAAATGCCCGGAATAAGGCAATCGATGGTAATCTGTCTCCTTTCCTGCGTTTACACCAACTCTATCACAAAGGAGACGGGCGCTACGAACAAACGTTTATGCAGGAATTTCATACCTGGTATTTCGATTATTATACGGCCCGAAACACTTCGCCAATAAAAATTTACTATGCTCCTGCATGGGCAACCGATGACGATATCGCAGCCTGGAAGGCAAACGACCCGTATGGGCTTAAAGTAAACACTTTGATTTCGAAGACAATTGCTCAGGGAGGTATTGCTCCTTCAAACGGCGCTGCCGAAAGCTATTTCAACCGTCGGAATATGGACTTCGGCGTACCTTGTATCAAAAAATTTGACGATTATTCCGAGACTTCGCTCAGCAACAGAAGTACAACATGCAGTATGCACGATGTGGTTGTTGCCCGTTTGGGTGAAGCATACCTGATTGCCGCAGAGGCGTATCTGAAAATGGATAAACCTGAACAGGCAGCTCCGCTGGTCAATACCTTACGTTCGCGTCCGGGAACAATTAAAGCAGGTTTTGAAAACAGCTTGACTGTCGCTGCCGGTGATATGACTCTCGATTTCATCCTCGATGAGAGGGCCCGTGAAATGGCGGGAGAGTATGTGCGCTGGACTGATTTGAAACGCACCCATAAATTGATTGAATATGTTGTAGCCTATAACGAGGACGGAATCAGCGAGTCAAACATGAAAGGTGATGACGGGAATTACAAGTTCCTTCGTCCGATTCCGCAAATGGCTATCGACCGGAATCAGGCTGATATAGCGCAAAATCCGGGATATTGATCATTTTCTTGAAGCCCGCAAATACCGGGAAACATCCGCAGATTGACCTTATTCGGACGAAGGGGCGTCCTTCCGAATTCTTCAATCAACTTTTCGATGTTTTGCCCCGGTATCGGCGGGCTTTTTTTCTTGTATATTTGAAGGAAACCTGACTTTTAATTCAAAAAACAACCTATGCAGACAAAATCATTCAACAGGTGGTACATGTACGCAATTTGTGTCGTGTTCATTATACTGACAAGCGCTTCCTGTCAACCGAAAAAGGCGGAACAGGGCATTGACCGGTATGCTTTGGTAAGCCGTCATAACCCGCTGATTGACGAATTTGATCCGCTGGCATCCTTGTCGGTTGGTAACGGCAACTTTGCTTTTACAACCGATTTAACCGGTTTGCAAACATTTTACAAAGAGTACGAGGCCGGCGTGTCGTTGGGTACCATGTCGAACTGGGGATGGCATACTTTTCCCAACACCGAAGGTTTCGATATTTCCGAGAGTTATCAATATCACGATGTGAATGGTCGTAAAATTCCCTATCAGAGTCAGCTGCGCGATTCGCCGAGAGCGGTTGCCGCCGTGAATTATTTCAGGGAGAACCCCCATCGGCTGCATTTGGGACTGATCAGGTTGGTTATCCGGAAAGCCGACGGGAACGAAATCACGATCGACGATGTGCAGTTGCCCAGGCACCGGTTAAATCTTTGGAACGGAGAGCTGACCAGTGATTTCGAGGTAGAAGGGAGACCGGTGAAGGTCCGGGTTTTTGCCCATCAGGAGAAGGACCTGATTTCGGTTCAAATTGAATCGCCGCTCATTCAGTCAAACCAATTGGCGGTGGAATGGCTCTTTCCGTACGGGGCGGCTGCACATACTCACGCGGGTTATGACCTGAACGCAGCCGAAAAACATCTGTCAAGCCTGGAAGAAGACGGCCCAAACTCGGCTTTGATCCACCGGCAGCTGGACAACGATCATTATGTGACCAAAATAAGCTGGAACGGCGAGGCGAAGCTTGAAAATCCTGCCCGGCATCAGTTTGTGCTGGAGCCGGCTTCCACTGAAAAACGATTTGAATTTAGCTGCCTGTTTTCACCGGAGCCAATCGTGGACGAATTACCTGGCTTTGATTCTACCCGGCTTGAAAATGAAACTTCGTGGGCAGATTTTTGGAATACAGGCGGCGCGGTTGATTTTTCGGAATGCACCGACCCGCGGGCCAGGGAACTGGAGCGACGGACGGTTTTGTCGCAATACCTGACCAAAATTAACGGTTCCGGAAGCTTGCCTCCCCAAGAAACGGGGCTGACCTTTAACAGTTGGTACGGCAAGTTCCACCTCGAAATGATTTGGTGGCACAGTGCTCATTTTTACAACTGGCAACGTCAGGGGCAAATGGCTGGTCAGTTGAAATATTACAAAGACATTTACCCGCAATCTCTTGAATTTACCCGCTTGCAAGGATACAAAGGAGTGCGCTGGCCCAAAATGGTTGGCCCCGATGGCATCAATAGTCCTTCGTCAGTCGGCTCTTACCTGATCTGGCAGCAGCCTCACCTGATTTACCTGGCAGAGCAACTGTACCAGTCTGATCCGGCTTCGGGAGTGACGGAGGAATTTGCTGATCTGATTTTTGCGACAGCCGATTTTATGGCCGATTTCGCCACCTTCGATGAGGAAACAAACACTTACCGCTTAGCGCCGCCCCTGATCCCGGCCCAGGAGCACTGGAACAAGGAAACAACCGTTGATCCGCCCTTTGAACTGGCCTATTGGTATTGGGGACTGACGGTTGCCCAACAGTGGAAAGAACGGCTCGGGCAAAATCCTGATCCGAAATGGGAAGAAGTCCGTGGCCAACTGGCTGCTCCGCTGGCAATCGACGGCCTTTATATGGGAGTCGGCAATGCGCCCGATTCGTATACCGATCCGAAAAATATGCGCGATCATCCGATGGTGTTGGGCGCCCTGGGGATGTTACCCGTTTGGGAACAATTTGATCAGGAGACCATGCGTAACACCCTGAAATTGATTATGGAAAGATGGGACTGGCCGCATACCTGGGGCTGGGATTACCCGATGGTTGCTATGTGTGCCACCCGTTTGCTTGAGCCTGAGCTGGCGTTGGAGGCCTTACTGAAGGATGTGCAAAAAAATACCTACCTAAAGAATGGTCATAATTACCAGGATGACCGACTGCGTATTTACCTTCCCGGAAATGGCGGCTTTTTGAAAGCGATTGCGCTGATGTGCGCCGGTTGGGAAGGTTGTGACACCAAAAATCCCGGTTTTCCGAATGACGGGAACTGGAACGTGAAATGGGAAAACCTGAATCCCGATTTTTAGTTGTAATTTGCTGAAAAACCTAATTGTCCTGATCATTATCAGCTTTAAGATCCAAGGACGGTTTCGGTTCACCGAAGATCATCAAGCGAAAATCCCTTGTAATCAATTGACTGAAAGGGATTTTCGACGAAGAGCCTCTCACGGGACTCGAACCCGCGACCTGCTCATTACGAATGAGCTGCTCTACCAGCTGAGCTAAAGAGGCAATTTGGTCCGCAAATATATGAATTTGTCTTCATATGAATGAAACGAACCACGGCCAAATTTAATCAATAAAGAACAGATTCGACCTAAATTTGAAAAATTCATTTCCCTTTAAGATAAAAAGAAATCCCGGGTAGCAAGTAGCCAACCGGGATCTTTTATTTTTCAAAAATCAATCTGTTTTAATTGATTAATAGGCATTGATGATTGCCAGAAAATCTTCGGCTTTCAACGACGCTCCGCCAATTAATCCGCCGTCGATATCCGGGTTGGCAAACAATTCATTGGCATTTTTGGGGCTACAGCTTCCGCCATAGAGGATTGAAGTTTCTTCAGCTACCGCAGCGCCAAATTTGTCAGCGATCAGTCCGCGGATAAATGCCAACATCTCCTGAGCTTGTTCCGAGCTGGCAGTAACACCTGTTCCGATAGCCCAGATGGGTTCGTATGCAATCACAATTTTCGAGAAATCTTCGGTCGAAAGATTAAATACGGTTTCTTCCAATTGTGTCTTCACGAAATCGTTTTGAGTTCCGGCGTTGCGGATATCCAGGGCTTCACCACAGCAGTAGATCGGGGTTAATCCGTTTGCTAAAGTCAGGGCAACCTTTTTATTCAGGATTTCGCTGGTCTCGCCGTAATATTCACGTCTTTCAGAGTGGCCTAAGATCACGAATTCAGCGCCGGTCGATTTAACCATAGCCGCAGAAACTTCGCCGGTGAAAGCGCCTTTTGCCTCGGCTGCACAGTTTTGGGCAGCTACGCCAACGCGGCTGTTATCAACCGCTTCAACAACTTTCGTTAAATGGGTGAAAGGCGTTCCTAAAACAACAACGACATCTTTGGCGCCTTCTTTGGCGACCAGTTCGTTTACAGCTTTTGCTAATTCAACACCTTCCTGTAAGGTCGTATTGCATTTCCAGTTACCGGCAACAACTTTTTTTCTCATTTTTGTTTATTTTGATGGATAGTGATTTGAGAATTTTAAAATATCGGCGCAAAAATAGAAAAAGGTGGCCACACCACCTATTATTTCAAAAATGAGCTCACGAATTTAACTATTGTTTAAACCGCGGGTTTAAAAGCTTAATATATGCCAACCTTCTTTAATATAGGCGGTTAGTGGTATTCCCATGGGTTTAACGTCCAGGTCCAGGTCATTCAGTTCCTGCACAATTCCGTACATGTGGGCACAGGTCATACAAGCCTCAACTTCAATCCCCATTTCCATCATTTTTTTTATATCGGCCTGAAGATCTTCATCTTCGGCTAACAATTTGGCCGATGGTCCCCACACAATCAGGACAACTTCGTCGAACCAACCCTGACGTTTGGCATTCTTGGTGTACATGAAACATACTTTCTCAGCAACTTCGGGATCGGCGCTCGACCAGATTACCGCCAATTTATTACTGTTGTCGTCTTTGTTTTTCGGAGTCTGGGCCATCGTATTCATCACAATCCCAACAGCAAACAGCACAAAAAATAGAAATTTCTTCATCTTAAAAATTTGGAGGGCGGCAATTTATCAAGCTTTCGACTAATATCAAAACAGCCGCGGCAATTTTAACATTTCTTAATTATTTGTTATTATTCAAATTGAACAAGTTACCTGAATTATTTACAATCCGAGGTGTTTTCGTACTCCGTGAAATGATTCTTTTTGAGGTTTTTTTATCTTTGTGGCGTGTTTTATAACATGTCAGTTTTATCTTAAAACAAATTCAACATGATTTCATTCTTTAAAACTCCTCAAAGCAGCGTCATTGCTGTTCAATCAACTAATTTATTTGCTGATGCCGACATTGAAAAACTGGTTTGGCTGTTTGGCGAAGCAACTTATGTTGAAGGTGAATCACTGTCTGGCTGGTTTGTGGGGCCGCGAAGGGAAATGATTACCCCCTGGAGTACCAATGCGGTTGAAATTACCCAGAATATGGGTATTTCGGGGATTATACGCATCGAGGAGTTTGTAGAAGCGCCCGATCAGTCGGCTGGTTTTGATCCCATGTTGCAACGGATGTACCAGGGATTAGGGCAGGAAATCTTTACCATAAAAAAACAACCGGAACCAATTATCGAGGTTGATGATATTGCCGCATATAACGAAAAGGAAGGCCTGGCGCTGAGCGAAGATGAAATCAGCTACCTGAACGAAGTCGCTGAAAAGATGGGACGTAAACTGACAGACAGCGAGGTGTTTGGTTTTTCACAGGTGAATTCGGAACACTGCCGGCACAAGATTTTTAACGGAACATTCGTGATTGACGGCGTGGAGAAGGAGATGTCTCTTTTCCAGTTGATTAAAAAGACTTCGAAAGAAAACCCGAATAAAATTATTTCGGCCTATAAAGATAACTGCTCGTTTGTGCAGGGGCCGGTGGTGGAACAATTTGCGCCGAAAACGCAGGACAAACCCGATTATTTTGAAGTAAGAGATATTGAGACCGTGCTTTCTCTGAAAGCCGAAACACATAACTTTCCGACAACGGTTGAGCCTTTTAACGGGGCGGCAACCGGAACCGGCGGTGAAATACGCGACCGGATTGCCGGGGGAAAAGGGAGTTTGCCAATTGCCGGAACAGCGGTGTACATGACTTCGTATCCGCGCACCGAAGATGCCCGCAGTTGGGAACAGGCCACCGAACCGCGTCCGTGGTTGTATCAAACACCCGAAGAAATCCTGATCAAAGCATCGAACGGGGCCAGCGATTTTGGCAACAAATTTGGCCAACCGCTGATTTGCGGCTCGGTGCTCACCTTCGAACATTTCGAAAACTACAAAAAATACGGTTTTGATAAAGTGATTATGCTGGCCGGAGGGATCGGTTTTGGTCGTAAAAAAGACAGTCTGAAAGATTTGCCTAAAAAAGGGGATCAGGTGGTGTTGCTTGGCGGCGATAACTACCGGATCGGCATGGGTGGCGGCGCTGTTTCGTCGGTAGCTACCGGCCAATTTGAAAACGCGATCGAACTGAATGCGGTGCAGCGCGCGAACCCCGAAATGCAAAAGCGAGCCTACAATGCGATTCGTGCCCTGGCCGAGTCGGACGAAAACCCGATTATTTCCATCCACGACCACGGCGCCGGCGGTCACCTGAACTGCCTGTCGGAGTTGGTGGAAGCGACCGGCGGATTAATTGATACCGCCAAATTGCCTGTTGGCGACCCGACCTTATCGCAAAAAGAAATGATTGGCAATGAGTCGCAGGAACGTATGGGGCTGGTGATGCACGCAAAAGATGTGGACTTGCTGCAGAAGATTGCCGACCGCGAACGGGCTCCCATGTACGTGATTGGCGAAGCTACCGGCGATATGCAGTTCACCTTCAAAAACTCGAAAACCGGCGAAACGCCCATCGACTGGCAGTTGGCTTACATGTTTGGTAATCCGCCAAAAACGGTTCTGACGGATACGACCGAAAAAGCAAAATTTGCCGGCCTGGCGTACGATCAGGCAAAGATTGAAAGCTACCTCGAAGATGTGCTGCAACTGGAATCGGTTGCCTGTAAAGATTGGCTCACCAACAAAGTCGACCGTTCGGTAACCGGGCGGATTGCCAAACAACAGGGAGCCGGAAAATTGCATCTTCCGTTAAATAACCTGGGGGCTATTACGCTCGATTACCAGGGAGAAAGCGGTTTTGCCACCTCCATTGGCCATGCGCCGGTTGCCGGAATGGTTGATCCGGCCAAAGGTTCGGTCCTTTCAATCGCCGAAGCGCTGACCAACATCATCTGGGCGCCTATGCCGGATAAATTAAGAAGTATTTCGTTGAGCGCCAACTGGATGTGGCCGGCAAAAAACCAGGGTGAGAATGCCCGTATTTATGAAGCCGTGAAAGCTGCCAGCGATTTTGCCTGCGCCCTTGGCATTAATATTCCGACGGGAAAAGATTCCATGTCGATGACGCAGAAATATAAGGACGACGTGGTTTATGCGCCGGGAACAGTAATTATTTCGGCTTCGGGCGAGGTAAGCGACGTGCGAAAAATTGTGGAGCCGGTGGTTGTCACCGATGCGGGCAAACCGCTTTATTATATCGACTTTTCTTCTGACTCGTTTGCTTTGGGCGGAAGCGCTTTCGGGCAGATCATCAATAAGATTGGCCAGGATGCCCCGACAGTGGCTAAGCCTGCATATTTTGTAAATGCGTTCAATGCCATTCAGTCGTTCATTGAAGATGAACTGATTCTGGCCGGGCACGATGTGGCTTCGGGCGGTTTGATTACCACCTTGCTGGAAATGTGTTTCAGCGATAACGAAAGCGGCCTGAACCTGGATTTGACCGGTCTGGGAGAGGAAGACAGTGTGAAAGTGTTCTTCAACGAAAACCCGGCGATTGTTATCCAGGCGGCTGACGCTGCGAAAGTGGAAGCCGGTTTGACCGAAGCCGGCATTCGTTTTGTGAAAATAGGTGCGCCGTCGGCCAAACGCGAACTGACAGTGAAGAACTTCAGCCAACAATTCGAATTGGATATCGACTCGTTGCGCGAGTTGTGGTTCAAAACTTCGTATTTGATGGACCGCAAACAGAGTGGCGAAAAACTGGCCCTGGAGCGTTTCCGGAATTACAAGAAAAATGAACTGAGCTACGACTTTAAAAACTTCACCGGCAAAGCGGCTGATTACGGGATCGACCTCAAACGCCGTAAACCGGGTGACGTGAAAGCAGCCATCATTCGTGAAAAAGGGGTAAACGGCGACCGTGAAATGGCGTACATGCTTTACCTGGCCGGTATCGACGTGAAAGACGTGCACATGACCGACCTGATTGCAGGGCGGGAAACGCTCGAAGATGTGAACCTGATTGTTTTTGTGGGCGGATTTTCCAATTCCGATGTGCTGGGCTCGGCCAAAGGTTGGGCCGGCGCGTTTAAATATAACGAGAAAGCCCGCGTGGCGCTCGAAAAATTTTACAAACGCGAAGATACGCTGAGCCTGGGCGTCTGCAACGGCTGTCAGCTGGTGGTTGAACTGGGGTTGATTTATCCGGAGCATGAAAAAATGCCGAAAATGCTTCATAACGAATCGCACAAGTTTGAGTCGGCCTTTGTAAGTGTTGAAATTGCAGAGAATAATTCGGTGATGCTGAAAACCATGGCCGGAATGAAGCTGGGCGTTTGGGTGGCTCACGGTGAAGGGAAATTTAGCTTCCCCTATGCCGAAAGCGAATACCATATTCCCTACAAGTATGCCAACCAATTTTATCCGGGAAATCCGAACGGTTCAGACTATCACGCGGCGGCTATTTGTTCGAAGGACGGCCGTCACCTGGCCATGATGCCTCACCTGGAAAGGGCTTTCGGCCCCTGGCACTGGCCGTATTACCCGGCTGCGCGGAAACAGGACGAACTTACGCCCTGGATCGAGGCATTTGTTAATGCACGGGAATGGATCCGCAATCATAAAAAATCACTGGCTTGATGAAATGTAAAACAGGAGATTTTTCTTTGTTTATTCTTTCACCACCAGTTTGCCGGTCAACAGTTCGCTGTTGTAATTTATAATGTCGGGTCAGGTTTAAACTGACGGTCTGAATCAGAACAAGAGATTCACCCTGCCGTGAAAATTAAACTTCTGCCAGTTTATCTGTTTATTGTTGACTGATCACTGTTGACTTGACAATAAACGCCGTCTTTCCAAAACTATAACTTAATCTTTTGAAAATTATGCATTTAAATTTTCACCATGATCAGTTAATCTTTTGGACATGATCTGTTCTGATTTTTAGGCCAATTATATTACATTTGACCCTAATTAACCTAAAATAACGAATGGCGTTCGAGTGTCGTCAAGTATAGACTGGCGGTCTGAATCAGAACAAGAGATTCAGCCTGACGTGAAGATTAAACTTCTGCCTTCTGCCTGTTTACGGTTGACCCGGCACGGATGCCGGTAATTTATTAACATCATGAAACAAAATCAATTATTGATCTTTCTGGCGGTAAGTGTATTCTGTTCATTTACGGCGTTTTCGCAACCGGTAAACAAATTATCCAAAAAGGAGAAAAAGGACGGTTGGGTGTTGTTGTTCAACGGGAAAAATTTTGACGGCTGGCGCCAGTGCAACGGGACTGAAATGCCTGCCAACTGGCTGATTGAAGACAATGCCATGAAAGTTTTCACCGGCGAAGCCAAAAATCCGGGACAAGGTGCAAACGGCGACATCCTTTTTGGCGATAAAAAGTTTAAGAACTTTGAACTCTCCATTGACTGGAAGGCCGGTAAGATGGCCAACTCGGGAATCTTTTACAACGTTCGCGAAGTTCCCGGGAAACCAATTTATTACGCGGCGCCCGAAGTTCAGGTGCTTGATAATGCGGATGCAACGGATAACAAAGTTGCCAGCCACCTGGCCGGTTCTCTTTACGACATGATTGCCGCCGATCCGAAAACGGTTCATCCTGCCGGTTCATGGAATACCATTGTGATCACCGTGAAAGACGGTTCTGTGGTACATCGGCAAAACGGGACCGACGTTGTTTCTTATACCTTGTGGACGAAGGAATGGGATGAGCTGGTAGAAAACAGTAAGTTTAAGAACTTCCCGGGATTTACCGAAGGGATTTCCAAAGAAGGATATATCGGCTTGCAGGACCACGGTTATACCGTTTGGTTCAGGAACATTAAAATCCGCGAACTGTAAGGCATTGTCCTCTTTAAAAAGATACAGGTGGCTTACCCGGGGGTAGCTCACCTGTATCTTTTTTGCAAAAACGGAGCAGGAATCCTGCCCGGCAGTCGCTTATAAATCACCAATAATAATGGATGGTATTTTCAATAAGATGTTGGTTGCCTGTTCGAGGCGGGCATTGTCTTTTGCAAAGCACAGCCGGAGGTAGCGTCCCCTGGTTTTTTCGTGATAAAAGGCCGAAACAGGCATGGTGGCTATGCCAAAATCACGGGCCAGCCGTTCTGCAAAAACAGTATCGGGCTCGTCCGACAACCTGGAATAGTCAATCAGTTGAAAGTATCCGCCCTGCGCAGGCTGAATGTTGTACAGGCTGTTTTCGAGCAGGCGGATAAAATAATTTCGTTTTCCCTGGTAGTACTCTGCCAACTCTTCCGACGGATAATTACGGGGCAAATAATCGGCTAAAGCATACTGAAACGGGGTATTGACGTTATATACCTGGAACTGCTGCATTTTACGGAATTCTGCCATCAGCTTTTCGGGGGCCAGGCAGTACGAAATGGTCCATCCGTTGATGTTGTAAACCGGACCCAACGATGATACGATGAAACTGCGTTCGATGAGTTTCCGGTAACGGGAGATACTGTGATGCACCTGGTGGTCAAACACGATCGATTCAAAAACTTCGTCGCTCAGAATGGTGATGTTTGTTCCGTTGGTGAGTCGCTGCAATTGCAGCATGTCCTCTTCCGACATCACGCTTCCTGTTGGATTATGGGGCGAATTGATGATGATCATCCGGGTTTTGCTGGTAATCATTTTACGGAGTTCTTCCCAATCAATCTTAAAGCCGGGCGATTTCAGTTGAACATAAACCGGCTTTCCACCGTTCAGGATGATCGAAGGAACATACGATTCAAAAGCCGGTTCAAAAACGATGACTTCATCTTCTTCTTTTACCACCGCGCTGATGGCCGTATGTATGGCCTGAATGGCGCCCGCTGTTATGGTGACTTCAGTTTGCGGATTATACTCGTACCCGTAGCTGCGGGCTACGCGGGCAGAAATTTCTTTACGCAACTTGTAAAGACCTTCCAGCGGCGCGAAATTATTGTAGCCGGATTTCAGGTAACTGACAGCCAGGTCAAGTAATTCATCGGGACAGGGAAAATCAGTTTTTCCGATTGCCAGATCAAGTGCGCCCGTTTCTTCAATGAGACTGCTGACAGAAGAAAATATACTGCGCGTTGTATTAGGAAGTTTTGATTGAACCATATTAAAAAATCAGGCGGCAAAATTAATTTAAAGCGCCGGGTTGTGTTTGAATTTTCAAATTTACGCAAAAATTAGACTTGGCGACTATTTTAAAACTTCTTTTAAAACAGCTAAAGATTTTATTTCTCCCGACAAATCCATATGGATCCGGTAATATTCCAGTAAGCCCGACAAAAGTTCTGTTCGGTGACGATTCAACAAGGGAAGCTTTTCCAATTCACTCAGTTCGAATTGAGATAATTCGGCAAATTTTTGGGTCGTTTCAACCCCTAAAAAATGATTGTGAACCGGTTCTTCCTGTTTGAATGATGCAGAAACCAAATCAAAAAAGCGAAAATCAGAACGGAGAGGCATTTGCGGGGCCACACCCAGATAGCGGGTCAGGCGAAACAGAAAAGCGACCAGGAAATTTTGCATGCCTTCATCCTGCAAATCGAGCAGCCGGGCTGCATGAAACACAAAATTAAACAGCTCAGGATTGGCTTCTTCTTCCTTCAGACATTTCATCAGAATTTCGGCGATAAAAATTGCCTGTGAGCTTTTGATGATATTGAACGGAAGATGGTCGAACGGTACGGCAATACGCGCGTTTTTCAGCCGCTGGATGTTTCGTCCGGTCTTGTGGTAAACCTCCAGATCCAAGAGGAACAAGGGCTGAAACAGGTTAATTTTCAGATCAGACTTTTTCGACCTCAGCCCGTTGACGATGTAGGATTGCTGGCCGAATTTTTCGGTGTAAATCCGGGCGATAATGCTTGAATCGGAATAATGAATGTAATGCAGGAATATGCCTCTTGTTTTTTCGAGCACGGTGTTTTTGTTTATTGGCGTTTAAAGGTATGTATCTTAGTTTCTGTGTTTTTCTGTTATATTATCAACGATTCAGAAAAGCGACTAATTTTTGCACGGCCCGGGCCCGGTGGCTGATTTTATTTTTCTCAGCCAGGTCCATCTCTGCAAAACTTACCTGGTACCCATCCGGCTGAAAAATCGGGTCGTAGCCAAAGCCTTCGGTTCCTTTTTTTTCTTCCAGTATTTCTCCGTCAACAGCGCCGTCCATGCGGGTTTCTTTCCCGTTTATGACCACCGAAATTACGGTACGGAAGCGGGCTTTTCGGTTTTTTGTTCCGTTCAACAAGCGCAATACTTTCTCCATATTGGCTTCAGCATTTTTGTCTTCGCCGGCATAGCGGGCCGAGTATACGCCGGGATCGCCGTTCAATGCTTCAATTTCCAGCCCGGTGTCATCGGCAAAACAGTTATAACCGTATTTGTTGTAGATGTAAAACGCCTTTTGCGACGCATTTTTTTCCAGGGTCGGACTGGTTTCCGGGATGTCTTCCGTGCAGCCGATATCTGTCAGGCCCAGCAGTTCAATCTCATCTCCCAGGATATGCCTGATTTCTTTTAATTTATGTTGATTGTTAGTGGCAAAAACAAGTTTCATTTGTCCTGTATTTTTATGATGTTCCTCCATGTTTGAGAAGTCAAATTTACAAATTTCAGTAAAATATAAAGAGGCGTAAAACAAAGCTGATCAATAAAAATTTTAACTTTGAAAGACATATCATCAAAATCGGTTATTATGAGATCAGCTTTGTTTTTGATTATTTTTTCACTGTTTTCAGTCTTACTGGTACAAGCACAGGATGACGGAGAAAATACCGGTAAAACGGGTCAGGAAAAACTTGTTTACAAGTTTAATATCAAAGAAAACATTGCACCCGCTATCTGGCGCCAAACCAAGCAAGCCTTTGCCGAAGCCGACAGTTTAAAAGCCGACCTGATTCTGATTCACATGAATACCTATGGCGGAACGGTCCTCGATGCTGATTCCATTCGCACAAAGATTATCAATCATCCGATCCCTGTTTATGTTTTTATCGACAATAACGCCGCCAGCGCCGGGGCGCTGATATCCATTGCCTGCGACAGTATTTACATGCGAAAAGGAGCATCCATCGGGGCGGCAACCGTGGTTAACCAAACAGGCGCGCAAATGCCCGATAAGTACCAGTCGTACATGCGTTCGATTATGCGGGCCACCGCCGAATCGCATGGCGGCGACACGATCATCAGCGGGAAAGATACCACATTTCGCTGGTTTCGCAATCCGCGGATTGCCGAAGCAATGGTCGACGAAAGCGTGTACATCAAAGGAATTATTGATACCGGCAAGGTGTTGACCTTTACCCCGACCGAGGCGATGAAACACGGCTTTTGTGAGGGAATAGCCGAAACAGTACCCGAAGTGCTGGAAAAGATTGGCGTTGAAAACTACCGCATTGTAGAGTATAAACCCACCATGCTGGAGAAGATCATTGGCTTTTTGGTTAATCCGATTGTTTCCGGAATTTTGATCATGGCCATTTTAGGAGGGATTTATTTTGAGATGCAGACTCCCGGAATTGGTTTCCCGCTGGTGGTTGCCATTATTGCTGCTGTTACCTATTTTGCCCCCTTATATCTGGAAGGTCTGGCCGAACACTGGGAAATTCTCTTGTTTGTTGTTGGTCTGATACTCATCGGGATTGAGATTTTTGTTTTACCCGGCTTTGGTGTAGCCGGAATCCTGGGCATCTTGTTTAGCTTTACCGCCTTGGTATTGAGCTTGCTGGATAATGTGCATTTTAATTTCGAGGGCGTAAACCCGGAGAAAATTACCACGGCGCTCACCACCGTTGTGATCGGACTTTTTACCGGCTTTGTACTGAGCCTGTTTCTTAGTAAACGTGCCTTTTCAGCAGACCGGGGCATGTTCAAAAACTTATCTTTACACGAAACCCAGGAAAAAGAGAAGGGTTTTGTAGGGGTAGATACCGGTATCAAAAGGTTGACCGGAAAAACAGGAACGGCCTATACCGTTTTGCGTCCTTCCGGAAAAGTGCTGATTGAGGGAAAGATTTATGATGCCGTTTCTAATTTGGGCATGATCGATAAAGGCGAAACGATTATCGTGGTAAGGGATGAAGCGGCCCAATTGTATGTCGAAAAGGCATAAGACAATTTGTTATTCGTTGATCATTTATCTGAACACCGGAACAGAAGATGTATACTTACCGATATCCGCGGCCGGCCATAACGGTTGACGCCATTGTGCTGAAGCGTGAAACGAATGAGTTATTGCTTATTCAGCGCGCGAAAGAACCGTTTGCCGGCAAATGGGCTTTGCCCGGAGGTTTTGTTGAAACGGGAGAGTTACTGGCCGACAGCTGTAAACGCGAGCTGGAAGAAGAAACCGGTTTAAAATTGCTGGAACTCATTCAGTTTAAAACCTACGATGCCCTTGACAGGGACCCCCGCGAACGGATTATCTCTGTTGTATTTTACGGTTTTGCCGACCGCGATGCGATGGCCATCGGCGCCGACGATGCCATTCGTGCGGCCTGGTTTCCGCTTGATCAACTTCCGGAACTGGCCTTTGACCATGCGTTGATTATTTCGGAGTTTAAGGCAGAGCTAATCCCGTAACCAGGGAAATCGCATTTGGAAAAATATTCGCAGGGGAGGCTATGAGCGAAAAGCTGTCCCGTCGCTGTGAGGAGCGATGCTTTTTAATAAAATTTCATAACTGGCCGATCCGCAGTTAAACAGCAAATCGATAATGCTCAGGTTGGGCATAAAACCGAATTTGTCGTCAAAAACCTGCGAGTAGGGCGCCGGCGAAAATGAAATATCCGCCTGGTTTTTTTGCTGTTTTGGCTGAATGGCTTCCCTGAAATTCAGACATCCTTCCGGAACTTCTTCAAACTGTTCGGTAAGACGGATTTCCGGGGTAATTTCCAGGATATCAAACACGACCTGCAGCAATTGGTTATTGAAATCGAGTAGAAAATCAAAGCGTTTTTCGTAGAAAGGCCGAAAATCGGCCTCAAGGATTTCAAAAAAAGGAGAGGTATTGTAGGCCGAAACAATGGCTTGCCAGTGAATGTGCGGCCAGTTGGTGTCGTATGAAATACGGAGATCTATGATCTTTTGTCTGGGACTGCGTCCTTTTTCCACCGGAATAATCAGCGGTTCAGGTCCATTGGCTGCCAGAATAATGGTCCGGTTCCGGTAAGTTTGTTTTATGAAATGCTCCTGGCTTTCCATCCAAACCGTCCGGCAGCTTAAAAACTTTGTGAGGTATTGAACGGGCGGCAGATAAGCCGTACTTAAAAGAATTTCCGGTCGCATCGGTATCATCAGCTAAAAAAACCTTTTTCAGATCCGCCGGTGATTTCAATCCCTTCCGGATGATTATCTTTTTCAGACGGTTCTTCTGTCAGTTCATCAATTTCTTCCTGTTGCGCACGAACCTGTGACTTCAGTTTTAATATCCCGGGATAATAAAGCACGAAGGCAATCACAAAACCAAGAATCAGGCTGACTATCAGCGCAAGGATCAGCGGAATATCGCTGATTTGCCAAAAAAGCAGCTTTACAGTGATTAAGGTCGAATTTTGCAAGGTGAAAATAACCAGCAGCAAAATCAAAATCAGGACAAAAATAACTCCGGCAGCCATGATATTTCTTTTTTCTGAAAAGTATGAAAAAAAGGGCAATCAACCAATCGGATAATTGCCCTTTTACGGAATGAACCCCTAAAATATCTTTTTTAATGAACAAGTTTAAACAGGCGGTTAAAACGGATTTTTCCAGGCAAGCTCTTTTCTTTGTCTAACGACAGCCAGATAAATACGGCTTTCCCAACGACATGATCTTCTGGAACAAATCCCCAATAGCGCGAATCGGCCGAGTTGTGGCGGTTATCGCCCATCATCCAGAAATAATCCATCCCGAAGGTATACGTAGTGGCTGCAGCGCCGTCAATATAAACGGTATTGTTTTTCACCGACAGGTCGTGCCCTTCGTATAGGTCGATAATGCGCTCGTAAAGAGGAAGATTGTCGGTGGTCAGGCTAATCGTTTTTCCTTTTTTCGGGATTTCGAGCGGACCGAAGTTATCTACATTCCAGGGGTAATTTTCGTGGAACGGGAAAATGTTTTTATCCCAGTTGCCGGCAGCCATGTTGACCTTTTTTACCGAGGTTACATTGCTCAGTTTCTCAATTTCGGCCACTTGTTCGGCCGACATCGGGAACAAAAACTGCGAGCTGTTAAATACCTGCTGGTCGGCGCGTGAGATGCCGATTTTTTCGAGCGTTCGTTTATTGATTCCTGTCCCGTTGGTGGTAACAATGTAGTCGTACTGGACGCCGGAAAAATGTTCCTGCTCTTTCCCGTTGACATAAACCTGCCCGTCTTTGAGTTCGATCACATCGCCAGGCAAGCCAATGCAGCGTTTGATGTAATTTTCGCGTTTATCAACCGGGCGGCTGATAATTTCGCCGAAGGTGCGCGTGTCGGACCAAACCCGTTCGCGCCCATAGTTGCGCACCAGGTTGTAATAACTTTGCGTGGGCATATTGGTTGCCACCGTGTCGCCTTCGGGAAAATTGAATACCACGACATCGTTGTTTTTTACCTCACCAAAACCTGCGATTCGTTTATACGGACGTTGAATCCATTCGGAATAGGATTTTGTTTTTTGGGTCAGCGGCATGGTGTGGTGGACAAAGGGGAAGGAGAGTGGCGTGTTGGGCAGTTTGGGTCCGTACGATGTTTTGCTGACAAACAAAAAATCGCCGACCAGCATGGATTTTTCCATCGATGAGGTGGGGATGGTGTAAGCTTCGATGAAAAACATCCGGATGAAGGTAGCGGCAATCACGGCGAAAATGATGGCGTCGACCCATTCAACCACCTTGGTTTGTTTTCCGTCAGGCGGGTTTTTCTTTTTCCAGAATGCCCAGTGAACTTTTTTGGTAACATACATGTCGAACAGGATTGCCAGGCCGATAAACCACCAGTAGTTTTCGAGCCACAAAACCCACAAACTGTAGATCAGTCCGACAAGGATGAACTTGAACCATTTGTTGGTTAATATATTTCTCATAAGGATATATTTTAAGATAAGTTTAACAGATCGTTCATGCTTAAAAGGCCTTTTTTGCCGATGCTGAATTCGGCTGCCAGCACGGCGCCCAAGGCAAAGCCCTGCCGGCTTTTGGCGCTGTGTTCAATCAGGATGTGGTCGACATCTGATTCGTATTTAATGCGGTGAATGCCCGGAACCTGCCCTTCCCTGATCGCACGGATGTGCATTTGATCGGCGGTTTGGGGCTCATCAAGCGTCCACGATTTTTTTCCCGGATGATTTTCAAATAAACCTTCGGCCAGCGTAATGGCTGTTCCGCTCGGGGCATCCAGTTTCTGGGTGTGGTGTACTTCTTCCATCCGAACGTCATATTCCGGGCGGGTTGCCATTAATGCAGCCAGCTTTTCATTCAGGGCAAAAAACAGATTTACCCCCAGGCTAAAGTTCGACGCGTAAAAGAAAGTTCCTTCCCGCTGGTTCATATCCGAAATAACCTCACTTTTCCTTTCCAGCCAGCCGGTTGTTCCGCTTACAACGGGGATGCCAGCCTTAAAGCAAAGTTTATAATTGTTGATTGCCGAGTCAGGGATCGTAAATTCGATGGCTACATCGGCTTTCTTTAAATTATCAATGGTCAGTTCGTGTTGGTTTGTAATGTCAATTTTCAATACAATTTCATGACCGCGGTCGAGGGCAATCTGTTCAATGATTTTACCCATTTTCCCGTATCCAATCAAGGCAATCTTCATATCTTAAGTCTAAATATTATCAATCTTTGGGCTTGATTTCTGTTCCATAAAACGGCTTGTCGGGCGAATCAGGCTGTTCCTGTCTTCCCGTATTTCGACAAAGCTTACAAAGATATAAATTACAGGCTAAAACTATCATTTGTTTGAGTCCGGTTCATTTTTTTTCGATAAACCGGCCCGGAGTTTCGGTATAAAACGTATCGTGGTCCTTTTTTACAGATCAAAATACTTTTGTAGATTTATCAAAATTTTTAGGGTATCAGAATCAACTTGCTGGATGGGTATGGATAAAAATATCGGATTAGTGGCCACGGATTTGGATGGGACCCTGTTGCGGAATGATAAATCAATCAGCCCGGAAGACCTGGATATGTTACATCTGCTGGGCGAACGGAAAATTACGCGGGTAGTGGCTACAGGGCGCAATTACCTGAAAGTAAGGGAGGTTGTTCCCGATCATATTCCCTTTGATTTTGTCGCTTTTTCGTCGGGGGCAGGTATTTTCGATTGCCGGAACAACCGTTTGCTCTATCAGCAAAATATTCCGAAAGATACGGTCAATATGATACTGAGCTTGCTTATCTCGAGTAATTTGAACTTTCATTTGTTCCGCGAGGTACCCGATAACTTCAGGTGCTGGTATCACCGGGGAGCAGAGATTTGTCACGAGTTTGAGCGTTATTTTACCTATCATAATTCGGTGTCGGAAGCGCTTCCCTCCAGTGGTTTGATCGATTCGGATGCCTGCCAGTTCCTGGTTATTTTTAAAGAAGCCGAACGGTTTTATGAGCTTAAAGATATTTTGGAACAGCGCTTTGACGACATAAAAGTATTGCGGGCAAGTTCGCCTTTACTGACGGGTTATGTTTGGATGGAAATTTTTCATGCGGGCGTTTCAAAAGGGAATGCCATCCGGTATTTGTGCGATTATCTGAATATTCTTCGGGAAGCAACTTTTGGTATTGGCAACGATTACAACGATCTGGATTTACTCGACTTCACCGGCTTTTCGTACCTGGTTGCAAACGGGCCCGACGAATTAAAACACAGGTACCGTCCGGCGCCAAGCAACGAAGCCAATGCATTCAGCGAAAGCCTTAAAAAGCATTTGTAATGAGATGACACCGACAGATACTTATTTAAAAATAAAATATTAAACTATGAAGCAGCTTTTCAGTTTTCTGTTTTTATTGTTGTCCTTGTTTGGCGTTGCCCAGCAACCGCAGGACAGCTTACTTCCGATTGATCACAAGGTTAGCAAAGGCGTTTTGGAAAACGGGATGACCTATTACGTGCGGTCGAACAGTACGCCCAAGAACAGGGCCGATCTGTACCTGGTGGTTCGCGCCGGTTCAATTGATGAAGATGATGACCAACAGGGGCTGGCTCATTTTGCCGAACACATGGCCTTTAACGGTACAAAAAATTTCCCAAAAAATGAATTGATCAAATACCTCGAATCCATCGGAATGGAATTCGGGCCGGAGGTAAACGCGTATACCAGCTTCGATGAAACCGTTTATATGATTAAAGTTCCGCTGGATGAGGACGAATACATCGAAAAAGGCCTCCAGGTGTTGTACGACTGGGCTTGCCAGACGACCGACTCGGATGAAGAAATTGAAAAAGAACGCGGCGTCATTCATGAAGAATGGCGTGGTGGCCGCGGCGCTAACGAACGGATGATGCAGAAATGGATTCCGGTTTTATTGCACGAAAGCCGCTATGCCGAGCGCCTGCCGATTGGAAAGATTGATATCATCGACAACTGCCCCCCGGAAGCTTTACGGCGCTACCGGAGTGACTGGTACCGGCCTGATTTGCAGGCAGTAGTGGTTGTAGGTGATTTTGACCAGGAAGAAATGGTGAAACGGGTCAAAGATAAATTTTCAGACATTCCTGCAACGAAAAAACCAAGGGAAAAAGAAATTTTTGCCATTCCCCGACATGCTGAAACCCTCGTTTCGGTAGTGACCGATAAGGAAGCCAGGTATCCCGTCGCCAACATCTACTATAAACATCCTTTGAAAATAAGTAAATCCCTGGCAGACTACCGTGAAGGAATTAAACATAGCCTGTTTAACGGCATGATCAATAATCGCCTGCAGGAATTGGCCCAATTGGCTGATCCTCCCTTTATTACCGCCGGATCGGCCTACGAAGAGCTTTTTGGTCCGGTAAGTGTTTACAGTTCCGGCGTTTTATGTCAGAACGGGCATATTGAGCGGGGGCTAAAAGCGGTTGTCGAAGAAAATGAACGGGTGATGCGTTACGGTTTTACCGCTTCCGAACTCGAACGGATGAAAAATGCCTTGCTGGCATCTATCCAAAAATCATATAACGAACGGGACAAGCAACGCTCGGAAGCTTATGCCGAAGAATATAAACGAAACTTTTTGATGACCGAAGAACCGATCCCGGGTATTGAAAACGAATTTTTGTATTATCAGCAGTTCCTTCCCGGAATTAGCCTGGATGAAGTGAATGCCCTGGCGAAGAAATGGATTACCGACGAAAACCGGGTTGTGGTTGTCACGGCGCCCGAAATTGAGGGTGTAAAGGTTCCGTCGGATGACGAGATCCTGGCCATCCTGAAAGACGTTGAAAACAGCCATTTGGTCGCATACGATGACGTTGTCGCCGATAAACCCCTGATTGATCAGGAAATTACCCCCGGGAAAGTTGTTGGCGAAAAACAGCTCGATGAAATTGACGCCCTGGAATGGACCCTTTCGAATGGCGCCGTGGTGGTACTGAAAACAACCGATTTTAAAGATGACGAAGTGTTGTTTACCGCCTATAGCCTGGGTGGAAAATCGCTGTACGGACAGGAATATGATATCTCGGCCGATTTCGCGGCTACCATTGTCGCCATGAGCGGAATAAGCGGATTCGATAAAGTGACCCTGGATAAAATGATGGCCGGCAAGGTTTTCTCTATCTCACCTTTTATCCGCGACCTGACTGAAGGTTTTTCGGGCCGTTCGTCGGTGAAGGATTTGGAAACCATGATGGAAATGCTTTATCTGTATTTTACCGATTTGCGTGTCGATTCGCAGGCATTTTCGTCGTACATGAGCCGGTACGCCAGTTTTATTGAAAACCGGGTGGCCTCTCCCGAAGATGCCTATAACGATACCCTCCAGGTGGTGTCGGTCAATTATCACCCAAGGAAACGGCCTCTGACCAAAGAAATCCTTCAGGAGGCCAGCTTTGAGGCGATTGAAAAAATTGCCCGCGAACGTTTTGCCAATGCAGCCGACTTCAAATTCTTTTTTGTTGGAAATATCGATCCGGAAACCTTTAAACCCGTGGTTGAACGGTATATTGGCGGACTACTTTCTTCGGCAGAACGTGAAAATTGGGTCGACATGCAGGTGAAATCGCCCGATGGGGTGATTGAGAAAACGGTTTTTCGCGGGCAGGAAGAGAAAAGCCTGAGTCACATTACATTTCACGGCAACTTCAATTATTCCAGGGAAAACCTGGTGATGATTGATGCATTGGGGAAAATATTGTCAACCCGTTTGCTCGAAGTGATCCGCGAGGACAAAAGCAGCGTGTATTCCATCGGCGCCAGGCCGTCGGTTGAAAAAATGCCCGTTCCGAAATACAGTATGTCTATCTATTACGGAACATCACCCGAAAAAGTAAAAGAACTGCAGGAAGATATCTTCCGCGAAATCGCGGACATTGCAGGGAATGGTTTGTCGGATGAAGACCTGCAAACAGCAAAAGAAAAAATGCTCAGGGAACGGGAAAATAACCTGCGCGAAAACAGTTTCTGGCTTTCGGTGATCAATAACGGATATTTATACAAGGATGGTGATTTCAGTGATTTTTCAGGTTATGAAGAGCTGGTTAATCAGTTGACAAAGGGAAAAATCATGGAGGCTACCAAAACTTACTTCAATTTTGAGAATTATTATCAGGTCATCCTGAAGCCGGAACTGAAATAGAACCAGGCCTGTGCCAAGCGGATGATGCGGATGTTTATTGATTATACGATCAACTGCTATCCGGATCATCCGCCTGAATAATATTCCGTTTCTTTCATGAATTAAACCAATCTCAAAAACCGGAGTCAAAGCAACCGAGTGACAAACAAGTTTATTTTTCATTTAAACGAATAAATATGAAAAAGCTTTTTTTGATAACAATTCTATTTCTTGGTGTATTTTCTCTGGCACAGGCACAACGGGGTACCGGCGAACGTCCTTCTCAGGCGGGAGGCGAACGCCAGCGGATGGACCCGGCAGAACGGGTTGAACGTCAAACCCAACGCTTAAAAGAGACCCTGTCTTTAACCGATGAACAAACCGTGAAAGTGAAAGCAATTTTTACAAAGTATAGTGAAAAGCAGCGCGAAGCTTTCGACAAGGCTCGGGCATCAGGCGAGGAATTTGATCCTGAGAAAATGCGCTCGCAAATGCAGGCAACGATGGCCAGCCAGGACAACGAAATTAAAGCCTTGCTGACTGCCGAGCAAAAAGTAAAATATGAGGCCCATATCAAAGAGCGGCAGGAGCGAATGCAAAATTTTAGAGGGGGAAGGCCTGGAGACAATTAGTGGCGGATCTTTTTACCCGCTAAAAAGGCTGTCAGAAAAACGCTTTAATTCAGACGAATCATTGAATTTGCTTTTTTTTGACAGCCTTTTTGTTTACTTTTCGATTTGTTGAATCAAGCGGCCGGCTTCAGCCAACTCATCATATCGGCCTAAATCCATCCAAACCGATTCGGTATCTTCGAAAGCGATTATTTTCTCGCTTGCCGCCAGGCGCAGGTATAAATCAATAATAGAAAATTTCCCGTTTTCGGTGATTTTCCCGGGTAGTTTGGGGTCAATCAGGTGGATACCGCTGAAAGCCAGTTGCCGGGAGTCATCGGTTGCTCCGGGGCGGCTGATCTTCAGTTCCCCGGTCTTTACATTTTTCCAACCCGATAGTTGCCGGTTCCGGTCAAAAAGCAAGTACCGGGAGGTAACGCGGTTTCTGACAACCAGGCTGGCCAGCGCCCCCGATTCTTTGTGGGCCTGCAACAGCCGGTTGAGGTTTAAGTTGGTCAGGATGTCGACGTTGATCAGCAAAACCGGTTCATCGCCCTGCAAATAGCGTTTTGCGTGTAAAATACCTCCGCCGGTATCCAGCAGGGCATCGCTTTCGTCCGAAACCGAGATCCTGATCCCGAAGTTTTTGTTTTGTGCCAGAAAACCGGTGATTTGCTCCGGAAAATGGTGGACATTTATCGTGATATCGCTGATACCATACGATTTTAAATAGCAAATACTTCTTTCCAGCAAAGTTTTCCCGGCGATTTCGACCAAGGCCTTGGGCCGGGTTTCGGTCAGGGGTTTTAGCCTCGTACCAAGTCCCGCTGCAAAGATCATTGCTTTCATAGTTGGAGTTTAGATATGAGTACGAGTACCGAGTACTGTTGACTTACCACTAATTGCCATTAGACATTAGTCATTAGTCATTAGTCATTAGACATTAGTCATTAGTCATTAGACATTAGTCATTAGTCATTAGACATTAGACATTAGTCATTAGTCATTAGTCATTAGTCATTAGTCAATAATCAATAATCGATAGTTTGTCTTCGTTCTGATTCGTGTGCCGGCTACCTGGTTAAGCCATGTTTTTTTGTAAATCGACCATTTTAATGGCGGTTACCGCAGCTTCGTCTCCTTTGTTGCCCAACTTGCCTCCTGCCCGGTCAAGCGCTTGTTGCTCGTTATCGGTTGTTAGTACGCCAAAAATGAACGGTTTGTTATATTTCAGGTTTAAGTCGGTTGTTCCTTGAGTAACGCCCTGGCAAATAAAGTCGAAATGGCGGGTTTCGCCATGTATGACGCAGCCAATCAGGATGATCGCATCTACTTGCGTGTATTCTGCCATAAATTGTCCGCCCAGCGGCAACTCAAATGTTCCGGGAACATGTTTGACGATGATGTCCTTTTCGCTTACACCATGCCTGATCAGGGTGTCAAAAGCGCCTTGGGCCAAAGCTCCGGTAATTTCGTAATTCCATTCGGCCACCACGATGCCCACTTTCATGCCGGCGGCAGAGGGAACCGATTCGATGTCGTATACGGATAAATTTTTTGTTGCCATAACAGTGTTGTTTTTGCAAAAATAAAAAATCCCCTGGAAGGAGGGGATTTTAAATACTATTTTGGATTGATTTATTTTTTTAACTGATTTTCGGCCCGGGCGATGTACTTGTCAATGGTGCGGGCTTCGGTTGAAGCCGGGTAGCCGGTTTTAATTTCCTGGTAAGCTTTCAGCGCTTCGTCAAATTTACCTTGCGACTCAAGTAAGTTCCCGGCTTTCAGCAGGTACACCGGCGTAACAAATTCATTTTTGTACGAATAGGCTTTTTTGTATGCGCTTAATGCCTTTTCGGGCTCATTTAATTCGTGATAAGCATCGCCTTTGGCGCCGGCGGTAACCGGGGCAAGCAACAGGTCGTCGGTTTTAAATTTGTTTAGATAGCTGATGGCTTCTTCGAACTGACCTAAATGCAGGTACGAGATTCCGGTATAATAATTGGCCAGTTTACCGGCTTTTGTCATGCCGTAATCATCAATAATATCCAGAAAACCCAGGTAGTTACCATCGCCGTTAATGGCCAGATTGAACGAATCTTTCTCGAAATATTGCTCCGCCATAAACATTTGTTCCTGGGCGGTTTTTTCTTTCGGGAAAATATAAAGCCGGGTGAAACCAAGATAACCGGCCACCACTGCCACAATCACAGTAATCACGATGGTCAGAATTTTCTGATTATCTTCGATAAACTGTTCGCTCCGGGTTAACGCGATTTCAACTTCCGATAAGCTGTCTTCTTTTTTTATGTCTTTATTCTTTGCCATTTTCAATAAGGTTATTCCAAATTTGTGACGCAAAAATATGCTTTTTTATAAAACAATAGCCACAAAGCGCTTATAAAATTTAATATTAATAAACACATTGTTGTTGGCAAATAAGCCTGCGAATAAATCATTCACCGTTCCCGCTATATTTTTATTAGTTTTGTTGTTACTAAAGATTGACATGGATGTACCTTGATCGTTTATCCTTACTGAATTTTAAAAATCTGGAAGAAGTTGATTTGCAGTTTTCACCCGATTTGAATTGTTTTATCGGCAATAATGGCGCGGGCAAAACCAACCTGATGGATGCCATTTATTACCTGTCGTTTTGTAAAAGCTTCTTAAATCCGGTTGATGGACTGAATATCAGGCACGATGAAGATTTTTTTGTGATCCAGGGAAAGTACAGCCGCTTGGAACAGGACGAGCATATTTACTGCGGCTTAAAGCGGGGGCAAAAAAAACATTTTAAACGGAATAAAAAAGAATACAGCAAACTGGCCGGGCATATCGGTCTGCTGCCCCTGATTATTGTTACGCCTTCCGACTTTGACCTGATCATGGGTGGCAGCGAAGAACGCAGGAAATTTTTGGACGCCCTGATTTCGCAATACGACCAGATCTACCTCGATCAACTGATCCGGTACAACCGGGCGCTTTTGCAGCGGAATAAACTGTTGAAACAGTTTGCCTCGGAACGCATATTTAATCTCGACAGCCTGGAGGTTTGGGATGATCAGCTGGTGCATTACGGCGGCTTAATCCATCAAAAAAGGGTGGAATATATCCGGCAACTGCAACCGGTTTTTCAGCAATATTACGAGCTGATCTCTTCGGGAAAAGAGAAGATCGGGATGATTTACCAGTCGCAGTTGGATGAAGGCGATTTTTCGCTGCTTCTGAAAGAAAACCTGCAGAAAGACCGGATGATTCAATTCACATCTGTTGGAATACATAAAGATGATATTCTTTTCAATTTGGGTGAACATCCGATTAAAAAATTAGGATCGCAGGGGCAGAAAAAAACCTATCTGGTATCGCTGAAACTGGCCCAGTTTGATTTTATCAAAAACATGTCGGGAATAACCCCGATTTTATTGCTGGATGACATTTTTGATAAACTGGATAAAAACCGGGTGGAACAAATCGTGAAGTTGGTGGCTGAAGATCATTTTGGTCAGATTTTTATCACCGATACCAACCGCGAACATTTGGATCAGATTATCGGGGAAGTTGATGCCGATTCAAAAATATTCAGGGTGAGCGAAGGAACCGTAACCGAAACCGAAACAGGAAATGAGAAAAAGTAATACAGAAAAGTTAAGTCAGGTAATCCGGAATTACATCGAAGAAAACAAACTTCAGGCAAAATTATCCGAGGTCGACCTGATTGCGTCATGGGAAGAGCTCATGGGGAAAACGGTAGCTTCGTACACCGAGGAGTTACGCATTAGCCAGGGCACCTTGTTTGTAAAGACCAGTTCGCCGATATTACGGAACGAACTGCTGATGATGAAGGAAGAGATCAGAAAACGACTGAACGAAAAAGCAGGGGTGGATTTAATTCGTCAGATCGTTTTTCGTTAATCAAAACCGTTCAACACGCGAAAAAAAGAAATCGCATTCTTTTATGGCATTTTCATCACTGTCTGAACCGTGAACGGCATTGTGCGTTTTCGATTCGGCAAATAATTTCCGGATGGTGCCTTCGGCTGCTTCCAGCGGGTCGGTTGCACCGATCAGTTCGCGAAAGTCGGCTACGGCATTTTCTTTTTCCAGAATTGCGGCCACAATGGGAGCCGAACTCATAAAATCAGTCAGATCTTCAAAAAATGGTCTCCCTTCGTGTACCTGGTAAAATTCGCAAGCCTGCTCTTTTTTCAACTTGGTGTATTTCAGTGCTTTTATGACAAAGCCGGCTTCGTTGATTTTTGCTAGTATCGGACCAATCAGGTTGCGTTCAACGGCGCCTGGTTTGATGATGGTGAGAGTTCTATTGCCACTCATAAAATTAAAGTTGTTTGTTGTTAGTTAAGAATGGCGGTGAATTTAAAAAATTAATTAATGAATTATGGATTGGGGCGTAAAATTTTATCTTTGTAACTCCTAAAAAAAAATACTGTTTTGAAATCTTTTGATATTGAAGTTATTAATCTTTTTAAGGCGACGTTGGACAAGCAAAACTCGCCGATTGTGATTTTGCCGCATGTGAATCCCGATGGCGATGCCGTTGGATCGGCGCTGGGTTTGGCGCGGGTTTTAAAGAATGCCGGGAAGCAGGTTGCCGTAATTTCTCCAAATTATTATCCTGAATTTTACAGATGGATGAGTGGCAGCAGCGAGACGCTGATTTATACCGGGGCCAAAGAAAAAGCGGCTAAAATCATGAAAGAGGCCGGGATGTTGATTTGCCTCGATTTTAACCACCTTTCCCGGACAGGCGATATGAAAGAGCTGGTCGAAAATTATGCAGGTGAAAGTATCCTGATCGACCATCACCCGTATCCACAGGATTTTACCCGCTTGCAGATCTCGCATCCCGAATATTCGTCGACGGCCGAACTGGTTTTTCATGTGGTGAAGGCTCTGGGCTACGAAAAGTTTTTCGATAAAGAATCGGCCGAGTGTCTTTTTTGCGGAATCATGACCGATACGGGATCTTTCGATTATAATGTTTCGGACCCGCAAACCTTTCAAACCGTGAGTGAACTGCTGGCTTACGGGATTAATCCGGAAGAAATTCACAGCCAGGTGTTTGATAATTATTCGGTCGATCGGATGCGTTTGCTGGGTTATTGCCTCAGCCAATGTATGGAAGTATTTCCCGAGTACCATGCCGCCGTGATGTACCTGACCAAAGAGGTACAAAAACAATTTAATTTTGTTTCCGGCGACAGCGAAGGTTTTGTCAACTACCCGCTTTCGATCAAAGGAATTCACTTTAGTACTTTATTTACCGAAAAAGATGATCATGTGAAAGCCTCATTCCGCTCAAAAGGGAAATTCGCGGTGAACGAGTTTGCTTCGGAACATTTTAACGGGGGAGGGCATCGCAATGCAGCAGGGGGCGAGGTTTTTTCAACTTTACAGGAAACCCTGGATCAATACAAAAAACTTTTACCCGAGTTTAAGTCGAAATTGGTTGAAACAAAATGTTGAAAATACAACCAATTTTATTGGTTTATAATCAACGATTTACGAAGATATAAATTTTACAAGATGACAAGAATAAAAGGGCTTTTCAAATATGTTCTGCCGGTAGTGATGGCAGTTATGGTTTTCGCTTGTTCTGACGATCCTGAAGTGGAACAAATCGATTATACCCCTCAGCGGGAGGCTGCGATTATTGATGAATACATCGATTTCTTGGTCGAGGAAGGCTATGATGTCGACACAACCGCTTTGGGTGTTTTTTATGTGATCCTCGAAGAGGGCGAAGGCGAATTTGTTCAGCAGGGAAATTCCATTGGGATTAAGTATGTTGGCTTTTTCCCGGAGAGCGGGGCGGTTTTCGATCAGTCGGCTTATTGGTACGACAATGGCATTTGGAAATTTACCTATCCGTCAACCGGACTGATTTCCGGCTTTAACGACGCTATTGGGCAGTTAAATCCCGGGGCCAGAGGATTGTTTCTGATTCCGTCGATACTGGCATACGGAACAACAGGTTATGGCAGTATTCCTCCGTACTCGCCCCTGGCTTTTCAAATCGAACTAAGCGGGGTTTATGAATAATCCGATTGTTTATTCCATGACCATCATGCCGTCGGAAATGGGGAGCCGGCTTACTTCCGTATGAACAGACAACAAACCGACCTGCTGAAAAAAATGCTGCCGGGTTTTATCCCGCTGTTTGTATTCATTCTGGTGGATGAATTCTGGGGGACCCGCGCCGGGTTGATTGCCGCGCTGGTTATTGGTATGGCCGAGTTAATCTGGATTGGCCTTCGTGAAAAACGTTTCGACCGGTTTGTGCTGTTTGATACGGTATTGTTGCTGGTTCTTGGCGGGATTTCGATCATACTTGACAATGATATTTTCTTCAAGCTGAAGCCTGGCCTGGTTGAGTTAATTCTTTGCGCGGTACTGGCCCTGTCGGCATTTTCGAAGGTGAACATTGTAGCATTAATGAGCAAGCGCTACATGAAGGATATGACGCTTTCGGGCGAACAGATGGCGAAGATGAGGCGTAGCCTGAAGCTGATGTTTTATGTGTTTTTTGCGCATACCCTGCTCGTTTTTTATGCGGCTTTTTATTTATCCGATACGGCCTGGGCATTCATCAGCGGGGGATTGTTTTACATCTTGTTTGGTCTGGTGTTTCTGATTGAATTTATCCGTCAACGATCAGCCAATAAGAACGTTGAAAACGAAGAGAGCCTGCCTGTCGTCAATGAGGACGGGCAGATTTTGGGAATGGCTCCGCGCTCGCTGTGCCACAGCGGACAACAGTTGCTTCACCCGGTGGTGCATTTACATGTATTGAATAAGCATAAGGCCATTTATCTGCAAAAGCGGCCGATGGATAAACTGGTTCAACCCGGGAAATGGGATACGGCAGTAGGTGGGCATATCGCCTATGGCGAAGACCTGCAAACGGCGCTGAAACGCGAAGCCTGGGAGGAACTCGGATTGAACGGTTTTCAGGCAAAGCTGGTAAAAAAATATGTTTGGGAAAGCGAGCTGGAACGAGAGCTGGTTTATGTGTTCGAAACTTACGATTATCAGAGTATCAACCTGCACTCGGATGAAGTAACTGAAGGTAAATTCTGGACCAGGGCGCAAATTGATAAAAATCTGGGACAAGGCGTTTTTACTCCGAACTTTGAACACGAATACCGGATGCTTTTTCGTTAAGCAAGTATTTTGTTTAATCCGCGCTGCCCACTGCGACCGAAAACTAATTCATCTTCCCAAAACAAAGATTGTTGGCCGTTTTTGGATATCCGGTTTTTTCGTTTTCCACTCGGTGATTGATCTGGTACGGATAAACTCGGTTTCGAGGGTTAAGTCGCAGGCAATGCAAAGCCGGGTTTGCGGCTGACAGTTATTCAGTAAATCGTCCAGTAGTTGCAGGTTTCGGTAAGGCGCCTCAATAAACAACTGGCTTTGATTTTCGGCATAAATACGTTTTTCCAGCAGTTTGATTTGTTGCACTTTCTCGTCTTTTTTGATTGGCAAATAACCGTTGAACGCAAAATTCTGTCCGTTCATACCCGAAGCCATCATGGCCAGCAGGATGGAAGAGGGCCCGACCAGCGGGATGACCCGAATACCTTTCTCGTGGGCAATCCGAACGACGTCGGCGCCCGGATCGGCCACTCCCGGGCAACCGGCTTCCGACATCACCCCGACGTGCTGGCCTGCTTTGATGGGTTCCAGGTAGGCGTCGAGCTGATTTTTGTCGGTGTGTTTGTTCAATTCGTAGAAATGGAGCGAATCAATATCAATAGTCTGGTCTGTTTTTTTTAGGAAACGCCGGGCTGTGCGAATGTTTTCAACAATAAAATGAGAAATGGAATGAATGATTTCCCGGTGATGCGCCGGGATCACCGTCTGTAATTCACTTTCGCCCAGCGTGAGGGGGATCAGGTAGAGATTCGCCATGTATCAATTTTTTTTCAAAAATAATTAATTTCAATCCACAGGCCCAAAAAATCAAATTTTTGTAGTTTTGCAAACTGCATGGATACCCCGCTACACATCAGTCTGGAATTTTTGGGTACCGGCACTTCACAGGGAGTTCCGGTGGTGGCTTGCGATTGTCAGGTTTGTTTGTCCGCTAACGAGAAGGATAAGCGACTGAGGGCGTCGGTTTTAATTGAAGTAAATGGTTTAAAACTGGTTATTGACGCGGGGCCGGATTTTCGCCAGCAGATGTTGCGTGTGGGCTTGCGTCAGTTGGATGCCATTTTGCTGACCCACGAGCATACCGATCATATTTTTGGTTTGGATGATATTCGCGCATTCAACTGGGTGCAGCGGCATCCGACCGATATTTATGCCGAAGAACGGGTGCAGGAAGCGATTAGGCGCGTGTTCAGTTATGTTTTTGCCAGCAACCGGTATCCGGGAATTCCGCAAATGACACTGCACCTGGTTGAAAACAAACCATTCCGTGTGAAGTCGCTGGAAGTTCTTCCCATCCGTGGTTTTCACCACATGTTGCCGGTGTTTGGTTTCCGGATTGGCCGCATGGCTTATTTGACCGATGTTAATTCGCTCGAATCAGAAGAAAAAGATAAATTGTTTGGTTTGGATGTATTGGTTGTCAATTCGTTGCGTCTTGAGCCGCATGTTTCGCATTTTAACCTCGAAGAAGCCTTGAATCTGATTGATGAGGTAAGGCCCCGAAAAGCCTACCTCACCCATCTTTCCCACCAGTTGGGCTTGCACGACGAGATTCAGCGGCAACTTCCGGAGCATGTTTTTTTGGCGTATGACGGGCTCCGGTTGGAGATTTGAGCCATGCTTCCTGTTAAAGATCCAGTGTTTTTTTTAGCTTAAAAAATTGATTTTCAGTAATAACCGCTAAGAAAGCGGACATGAAAACCGATTGCCTCAGAAATGGGCGAGGGTTCATTCAATATGAACCCTCATGCAAACTTCGTTTTTAGATCCCTGCGTAAATAATTAGCGAGATTCCGGCGACAAACAGCAGAAACATGGCCGTTAGTAAGCCCGAAGTGCCACCTGTATGCTTGAATTCTTTCCAGATAAAAACGCCCCATAGAGCAGCGACCAAAGTGGCTCCCTGACCTAATCCGTATGAAATGGCAAAACCGGCTTTTCCTGCAGCAAGAATACTGAACGACATGCCGATGCACCAGATCAGTCCGCCTAAAATGCCCGTCAGGTGTTCTTTCGGCCTTCCGGAAAAATAGTTGGCATATGAAACGGGTTTCCCTTCAATGGGCTTTTTCATCAAAATTGTGTTAAACAGGAAGTTGCTTGCCAGGATGCCCAGTGCAAAAATAAACACAGCCGTGTAGGGGCTGAGGTAACCGCTTTCCGGTTGTTCGAGATTGCTTGCCATCGAACCGGCGACAAAGCGATAGAACAGAGCCATTAAAATACCTCCGCTTACAGACAAAAGAATTCCTTTGGCCGGGACTTTGCTGTTTTGAGATGCTTTTTTGCGGTAAGCCAATGCATCCAGAACGATGGCAAGAGTAATTAAGCTGACACCTGCGAACAGCCAGGTAGCGTCGCCCTGAGGACTGGCAATATAATTGATCAGCACACCCAGTACCAGTGCAATACCAATGCCCACCGGGAACGCTACAGCCATTCCTGCCACCGAAATAGCGGCAACAACCAGAATATTGGCTGCATTGAAAATGATTCCTCCCGTAAAAGCGTTTAACAGCTTTCCGGGTTCGGCTTGTGCCAAATCGCGGAGAAATGAACGTCCTTCATTTCCAAAACTACCCAGAGTAAAAGCAAAAAGTAACGACA
This sequence comes from Gaoshiqia sp. US2, assembly GCF_059705485.1. Classification (NCBI taxonomy): domain Bacteria; kingdom Pseudomonadati; phylum Bacteroidota; class Bacteroidia; order Marinilabiliales; family Prolixibacteraceae; genus Gaoshiqia; species Gaoshiqia sp. US2. The sequence goes on from NZ_AP048550.1 coordinate 2,297,074, forward strand.
TAAGAACAATTCCCGCCACATAGTCCCAATAGAACAATTCGAAACGCCACGATTTCTCGGCCAATTTTTGAGTGTTGGCCCACGACCCCCAACAAAGCATGGTGATCATACACAGGAAAACAGCAACCGGATAAGATGATACAATATACATAAGTTAAGGTTTAAAGAGGTGTAACTTGTTGCGCTATATTTGCCTCCGGTTTGCGTGAGTAGATCAGATAATGATTCATCCGAACCGGGTGACATCTTTCTTTTGAGATTAATTTTATGCGAACTTCGTGTTTCCCTTCCGCGAGCCCAAAACGCCAGCATACGTCGTGTTTTCGTTCTTTAAAACCTGCAGGCATCATAAACGTTTCTGTCTTTTGCCCGTCAATAAATACTTCTATTTCAGGATCCGGTAATGTTTCGTGTTGCCTTTGGGTTCGGCCATTGACAACAAATCCGTTTCCTTCAAAATTAAATAGAAACTCATCATTTCCGGGTTCTAACATTTGATTGATCTCATTTTTGAGAACAGGGAAATGATCATGAAAGCCTATTTCCAACGCAACGGCCTTAATTTGTTGCCGGGGAAGCCGGATCACGGAGGCGGAAGTATCGGCTCCGTTTTTTTCCAATACGGCCAACGCGTGTTTGTAGCCAATTGCGTAAACATCATTCAGCGACATTGTCGTGTATCGGAAATTCAGGTCTTCAACCGGATAAAGCGGTATTTTCCAATATTCAGGAATTTGGGAATAGCCCAGCATGGTTCCCAAAATTCCACCGGCGCTGGCCGGGTTGCAGTCTGAGTCCTGGCCGCAGCGTGTGCTGATATCGATGGTTTTGGTAAAATCGCCTTCACCGTAAAGTAATCCGATGACGATGTAGGCGGCGTTAATTTTTGCATCAATATTGAAAGCCGAAAAAACGCCGTCGGGACATCCGATATCAGAAGACCATTTTCGTTCGCATTCGAACCAGGTTTGTTTCCAGTCATTGGGAAACTGCTTGTGCCAACCGATGACGTCGGTTATGCACTGATGAAATTGAGATTCGGATGGAATGGTTTTTAAGGCTTCCGATACCACCCATGTTACATCATCGGAAATGAAAGCCAATGAATACATGGCTGCCACGTATACGCCTCCATACCAGCCATCACCATAATTCATAATGTGGCCGATTTTGTCGCAGATTTCCGAGGCGGTATTCACCATTCCGGGCGACATCAAGCCTGCGAAGTCTGCTTCTATTTGAAAATCAATATCTTCAGAGTGGGGGTTGTTCATCCAGAAGCCTGATTCGGGCGGCATCATTCCGTTGAGAATATTGTACCGTGCTGCCTGGTTGGCATGCCATAAGTCATAATCAGCATGGGCAAAAGCCAGCGCATGCGAACTTGCCGGCGCGTCCATACCTTCTTTTTCAAAAACATCCACAAAGGTGAGGTCCATGTAAATGTCATCGTAGAGCCCTGGCGAATTTTCGTAATACCATTTGCATCGGTTTTCATCCCAGGGAATGGGGTGGTAGTCCTGAATCATGGTTCCGTTAAACCTGAATTCTGTCGGTCCTCCGTAAGTACATCCAATTACCTGGCCGGCCCAACCACCTTTGATTTTATCCTGAAGTGCGTTTTTTGAAATTTCGTTGCTGTAGGTCTGATCCGCTCCGTACCTCTTTTCGGTACAGGACATGATTGTCAGTAAAATGGTTGTCAAGTATATGAATTTTTTCATCGGTTTGTTTTTAAATTATTCGTGTCAGGTGAAATTTATCTCGGTTCGTACATCATCAATTCATCAATAACATCTGCAATTTTTTGATAAGGGTACTTGTGCGAGAGAAAATAGTGGTTTGCATTCGTATCCGGGTCCCAGGCATTTTGTCCGTTTTCGAAGATGATGAACTTGCCGGGACCATTCACATAAAAATATTTTTTCGGATTGCGTATGGCACAAAGTACGGCTGTTTGGTCCCATGAATTTCGTTTTTCCGATTTTTTAGACTCATAAGTATCCAGATTGTACCGATATGCCCAGGCCAACGGGTTATCAGCCGAACCTTCGTCAGCAAGCTTGCAACCGGTCATTATGCTGACTCCGATTTCAAATCCGCTGAAAAGGATGGTCGTCGGCCAGTTTTGAAAGACATAAAACGATGCTTCCGGGTGTTTATTCACGTTAAATTCACCTCCCTCCGGAAAACGGCCTGCCATGGCGACCCAGCATTTCACTTTCTTTTTGACCAGTTCCATCCCGCTTAAAGGTGAAAAATGATCAGGTCCTGATTTTAGCAAACCGGCCAGATTGCTTGTGAATCCAACAGTAACAATGGTGACGCTTTTATCTTTTTGTTTTGCCAGCGTTTTTCGGTAAACATCAACGGCAGAAGGATAGTCAGCATTTGTTTTTCTTTCACTTAAAAACAGGGAAACAATGGAATCATTCCAGTGATTTCGGGCAGTAAAGTCGGGTGCATCGGGCACTGCTGCGCCAACAGGGATGTCCGGCCTTCTGAAAAAGCGGTTAAAGGCTTCTATGGTTGGGGCAATAGTCGGGTAGGCATCGCTGGCGCAACAGGCCAGTATTTCACACTCGCCCTTGTTGGCCAAAGCATGCAGCACGGCGATTGCTCCAACATCGTCATAATCGGGTCCCATATCGGTGTCGAAAATGATTTTTACAGGTTCAGCGGAGTTGCCGGTAAAGGCGTAAGCTATTGAAATGGAAATTGCTAAAAGTAAGCTTCTCAGTTTCATCGATATCTGTTTTAAGTTGGTTTTTAATTATTGGTATGGGTTTCGACTTCTTTTCGCGACGGAATGGAAGATTGTGCGCCGATACGGGTAACAGATACTGAGGCCGCTTTGCAGGCAAACTCAACAGCTTGTTGCAGGGGCTTATCTTCGGAAAGCGCAACGGCCAGGGCGCCGTTAAAGGTGTCGCCGGCGGCAGTTGTATCGGTTGCAACCACCGCCGGGGCGCTTATCAACCCCGAAAACCCGTCGCTTAATACATAGGCACCTAATGCCCCCATCGTAATTATGACAATTTGAATTCCTTTTTCTTTTAGTTTTATGGCAACTGTTTTCGCCGACTCTTCGTCGGTTACCCGTAAGCCGGTAAGAAGTTCAGCTTCGCTTTCATTGGGAGTTATCAGGTAAATATTTTTCAACAATCCATCGGGCAACTGATCGGCCGGGGCAGGGTTCAGAATTACTTTTTTCCCTTTCCGGGAGGCAATTTCAGCAATATGGGCAACCGTTGACACCGGAATTTCCAATTGCAGCAAAACGATTTCCGAGTCTTCCATGACCGAAATTGCCTGGTCAAAATCGGTTTCCGAGAGCGTTCCGTTCGATCCGGGCGCTACAACAATCGAATTTTCTCCTTTCGAATCAACCGTGATCAGCGCAACACCACTCGGATTTTCGGGATCGGTGGCTACAAAATCAACATTGATTCCTTCGTCTTCCAGTAATTGCATGGCTTGTTTACCAAAAATGTCGTTGCCAATTTTTCCAACAAACGAAACCATTCCGCCCAATCGCCTGGCAGCTACAGCCTGGTTGGCCCCTTTACCTCCCGGATTCATCAGAAACCGGCCACCAAGGATCGTTTCTCCGGGAGCAGGAAATTTTCGCGTTTTTATAACCATATCGGTGTTGGAACTTCCAACAACCAGAATTTTTTTGATTGTCATATTCTTGTTTTATCGGCACACTAAATTATCTGATTTTGGCGTTTAATTTGTTCCAATATTTACTCATTTATATATTTTTAGCGAATAAATTATGTCTTAAAATATGATTATTTATTTGATATATAACGATTTAGTAAGATAAAACCGGCTGGTATTTTATATTTTTAATGCTTCGTAGATGAATACAATGTTTTTAAACAGCATATGACCAAAATTGATACACTTTTGCATCTGGTGAATTCGATGACAAAAGCAGAAAAGCGTTTTTTGCAGTTAAATATGAAAACCTACGGTGCAAATAAGGATTATCAGACTTTGTATAATTTGCTGCAGTTGCCAAAAACCAACGCTGCCTTAGTTCGGAATCTTTTTAAGAAACAACGTCCGAAAGCTGGTTTCGACATCTGTTGTCATCATCTGTACCGCTTGATCATTAAAAATCTGATTGCTTTTGAAGCGGAAAAGGATATTGAAAATATTTTGCTCAAGAACCTTCAGGAATGTAAAATTCTGTTTCAACGGAGTCTCTACAGCGATTGTTTTAAGCTGATAAATAAAAGTCAGGAGATAGCGCAGAAACAAGAGAAATTCAGCATTTTTTGTTTATTTGCGCGCCTCGAGTTACAGATGCTTAATCAGCTTGAATTTAATGAGATACCCGAAGAGGAACTGATCAAAAAGCAAAGCCGGCTGGAAGCGGTTTCGCGCCAACTGCGGGCGATCGATAACCATTACGCGTTGTATTATCTGATCAGACACAAACAGGTAAACCAAGGGCCAACCCGCAGTAACGCGGAAAGAGAAAAATTAAACGACCTGGCGTTTAATGAACTTCAGGCAAACGTCGGTCAAGTGAAAAATTCGTTTGAGGCAACTAAAATCCACCTGCTTTTTCAAACAGCTTATTTTATGATGACGGCCAATCCGCGTTCGGGCCTGAAAACCTGCTACGAGTTAAACGATTTGTTTGAGTCGAATAAACACCTCTGGGCTTCGCCTCCTGTTCACTATATATACCATATCCAGGGAATTCTCCATAGCCTGAGGGTATTCGGACAATATGGAGAGATACCCTATTTTATCAGCCGGCTGAAAGAAATTGAGACAGTCGACTCAAAAGCGCGGGCTTTGGTTAATCACCTGACTTTTATTTTCGAAAGTTATCTGCTGACCGACCAGATGAAATACGCTGAAGCTTTACATCATCTCGAACATTCGCAATCAGAACCTGATATCCTGCAATCAAACCTGCCGCTGGCCTTGTTTGCCGAGCTGGTTTTGCAGATTGCCCTGGTACGCTATCAAAACAAACAATGGAGAGAGGCGATAAAAACGCTTAAACTAATTTTAAGCCGCGGCAAATCAATTCAACAACTTGCCGTTTATCCGTCTTTCCGTCTTTTTACGGTGATAATACATTTTGATTTGAACGACTTCGAGTTTATTACTTATGAGATACGGTCGTTTGAGCGGGAGCTGAACCAACTGGCCGGATCAAAACAAAGCGAACGGCTGATACTCGCCCTGATAAAAAAACTGATATATACCAATGATCAGGAAAAGCGGAGACTTTTGATTGAAAAGTGCATTTCGCAGCTTGAACAGTTGATGATCAACCCCAACGAGAACTTGCGGATCAGATCGATCGATTTGACCGGCTGGTTGATTTTGATTCATAAAAAATACGGCGGGTGATCTTTTATTCAGAACCTCTCTCCAATGGTTTCTTCAACAACGGCAAAGCGCTGATCACCGCAATAATTAAATAACTCAGTCCGGCAAACAATAGAGCGATCTGCAGGCTGAAACGGTCGGCGAGGTAGCCAAGTAAAGGACCGATTATGGCAAAATTAATACGGATCACAAAATTGCGGACCGACAAAATTGTTGCGCGTACTTCGGATTGGGTATAGCGGTTGATGTAATCTTTAAGAATCGGATGCGCGATTCCACGAAACAGGTAAAACATGAATAAAATGGCCATACCGGCCAGGCTGATTTCTGCTGCCGACAGGAAATACCCCAGGCTTAACCCCCCGATGATGAGTAAAATCGATTTGCGTTGTCCCAGCGCCAATTCTGCTTTATACGAAAACATCGACGAAATGCCTACCGACAGGTTCAGTAGGGTCCACATCAGGCCAAAGAGCGGGAGCGGCAGACCGGCTTCTTTGAAATAAGGTTGTACAAACCAGGCAAAGGTCAACGAAGCCGTCCCGGTAGCCGACGAAACAAGCAGGGCTGAGCGAAGTTCCCGGTGCAGAAAGGTGTTACGGATGGTTTGCAGCGTATCCTTAAAGGTGCGAACCAGCCCGGGAGCATGTATTGCAGGTTCTTTTAACAACAAAGTCGCCGGAATGGCCAGGGAGGCTACGCCAAGCTGAACGTAGAAAGGCATGCGTAAACTCAGTGTCGCCAGCAAACCGCCGCAAACTCCGGCAATAGCTTCCGAAAAATTGCCGGCTGAGGTAATCCAGCCTTCCTGTTTCATATATTCTTTGTCGCGTTTTGCCTGTTTCAATGTATCGTAAAGCATCGCCGAATCGGCTCCCGAAACAAAACTGTGCCCGACTCCCAATATCACCTCCGCTATAGCAAATGCCCAAAATCCGTAGGAAAAACTGTAGAGCGAAAAACCGGCTGCTCCCAGCAGGCCGCCTGCGATCAGGGTTTTCTTTCGGCCCCAAACATCGGCCATGTAGCCCGAGGGAATTTCCATCATCACAATAGCTGCCGAATAGATTGATTTCAGCCAGAAGATATCCTGCATGCCGAGCCCGTTATCCTGATAAAAGAGAACAACGACCGGCATCACCAGGTTAAACCATTTCGAGAATTTAATCAGGTACAGGTTGATGATATTTGTCCGGATGGTACGGTTTGCCATGCTGCAAAAATAGAAAAACGGACGTGTGTATTTTGCCGTCAGAACCAGGGAAATGAAAAAAATGTTCGGTAAGCGCTGTCAGTTTTAAAGTTTTGCCTATAAAAAAATGTCAAAATGAAAGATTCTTTTACTACTTTTGGCCGGATAAATTATTTATTGTAGGTTAATCTGTCTATCAGGCAGTAAATTAAGACGAATATGAAATTGTATTTTCCGGAAAACTATGAGTCCTACCTGAATCTTAAACAGACAGAGAAGGCAATTAAGTTGGTGAAAGATTTCTTTCAGCAGGATTTAGCCTCGGAGCTAAAACTGAGCCGGGTTACCGCACCGCTTTTTGTAATGAAAGGCACCGGTATTAATGATGACCTGAACGGGATTGAACGGCCGGTTGCCTTCCCGGTGAAAGAATTGGATGACAAGGTTGCCGAAGTTGTTCACTCACTGGCTAAATGGAAACGCATGACCCTGGCGGACCTGGAGATCGATCCCGGTTACGGTTTGTATACCGATATGAATGCCATCAGACCTGATGAAGAGTTGGATAATATACATTCGCTTTACGTTGATCAATGGGACTGGGAACGGGTAATTATCCCCGATGAACGAAACCTGGATTTCCTGAAAAAAATTGTTAAAAAGATTTATACGGTGCTGTTACGGACCGAATTCTTTGTATACGAGCACTATCCTCAAATAAAACCGATCTTACCCGAAGAGATTACCTTTTTCCACACCGAAGAACTGGCCGAAATATATCCCGATCTGACGCCGAAAGAACGGGAAACTACGGTGGCTCAAAAGTACGGGGCTGTTTTTATTATTGGCATCGGAGGCGAGCTTCCCTCGGGCGAAAAACACGACGGACGCGCTCCCGACTATGACGACTGGACAACCGAAACAGTAAACGGCTACAAAGGATTAAACGGTGATATCGTGATTTGGAATCCGGTATTACAAAGCGCCTTCGAGATCTCCTCGATGGGGATCCGGGTGGATAAGGAAGTTTTATTGCAACAATTGAAGATGACGAATACCGAAGACCGTAAAAACCTGCTTTGGCACAAACGCTTGCTCAACGACGAGTTTCCGCTGTCGGTGGGAGGAGGGATCGGGCAATCGCGCATTTGCATGTATTTCTTAAGAAAAGCTCATATCGGCGAAATCCAATCGAGCATTTGGCCCGATGAAATGTATGAGCAATGCCGTAATCACAATATTCACCTGGTCTAAACCGGATCGTCCGGAATCGAAAAATAGGCTTTTATTGGGTTGCTTATTTTGATATTTTTATATCTTTGCAACCGCTTTAAGGATGCCTCGGTAGCTCAGTTGGATAGAGCAACTGCCTTCTAAGCAGTAGGTCATGGGTTCGAATCCCGTCCGGGGTACTTGCAGAAAAGCTCTGATAATCAACAAGATGTAAAGATTGCCAGAGCTTTTTTTATTGCTAAAATCTTTTGGATTCGACATTTTTAAAGGTTAGTGATTGAAATAAAAAAAAAAAACGGCAATGCCGCTTAGGTGTGACTTACAACTCTGACCACGAAGGCAAGAATCAGCAAGATAGTTTCCTCCCGTGCCACCGTACGACCCTGCCTTAATATTTGTGTGAGATGTAGCATAGCCGTACCTTCGTGAATATTTCAGAATTGTAAGTCGGAATATATAGTAGAAAAAATAGTCATAACGTAATCCTGTTGATGTTATATAGAATAGGTCCAAATTTAAAGGTGGTTCAGAGGGGGTATTTTGATATGTTAGAACTTTTTCAGCAAATAAATTCGTATTTGCAACTAAAAATAGTTACATTTGCATGAATGATATTTTTAATGACAACAAAAGACAAGCTAATAGAAAGGTTTAAGACATTGCCAAAGGATTTTACATTTAATGAATTGTCGAATCTTTTAAAAGGGCTTGGATTTGAGATAAGCAATAAAGGCAAAACGTCGGGTTCGCGCGTAAGATTTATCAACATTGCAAGCAAATCAATTATCGACTTGCATAAGCCGCACCCTGGCAACGTGATTAAAGAAAGCGCCTTAAAGGATGTTTACGAAAAACTTATTCTTAATGGGTTTATAACTAAAAAAGAGGGGAAATAGTCATGGACAATCTGGAATACAAAGGCTATTATGGTAGCGTAGAATACAGCAAAGCAGACAACTGCCTTGTTGGTAAAGTGCTTGGTATGAATAAAGATTCAATCACTTACGAAGGTGCAACGATTGACGAACTTAAAGCTGACTTTGAGCATGGGATTGATAGTTATTTAAGCGGGTGTGAAGAATTGGGGATTAAACCAAGAAAAGCCTTCAGTGGCTCGTTGAATGTACGGATACCATCTGACGTACATAGCAAGGTTGCTTTACTGGCAGAAAAGGCTGGTGTTTCTATCAATGCTTTCATCAGGGAAGCGATAGAAGAACGTGTACAGGTTATTTAAATAATAATTGTATCACATTTAAAAAAAGCAAGTTATAATAAATTAAAACAGAGGGAACGTTTTGTTTTCGTTCCCTCTTAAGTGCATAAAATTCTCAATAACTGTTGCCTTATTTTCCCATACAATTTAGGCGTAGACTGCACTGCTATGCTGTTTATGGCCCTCCGTGTATTAAATCAGCGATGAACACGAAAACAAAGTATTTTGCCTTTGAAAAGGCCCGTGAAAGCATTATGTCGGTAACCTTCCCTGTTCGTCTGTCAACCCCGGCCAGACAGGTTCAACGCTGCAAATCATTTGATCCGAAAAATGCTTATGAGCGAGTAGGTCAGAAAACTAAATCTCAAATTTTCGATTAAATGGATTTTGCCGACAATCCCAAACTGTCAGCACAACGATATGCCCGGTAATAATTTCATAAAATAGCATGCAATTCAGCACAATTTCAGCCCTTACATTATACAAGATATAGGCAAAATTTCAGCGAGCTATTCTGTCGTTAACCCGGAGTGAGGTATCTTTCTGTGAAAATTTTTGTATATTGCTACGATGGGAGTTGTTTGTGCACCCTGAAAGTGCTGATTATTTGGCATTTTTTCGGTACAATTTCCTCTTCTTTATGAATTATTCAGGCTGGAAAAAAGAATTTTGCGCATGTCATTAGCAGAAACAAAAGGGGGTGACTTCAGGGATAAGTGGTTCTCATTTGTTCAGGAGGGAGATATGACGTCCCTTTCTGCCATTTACTATGCTCATTTTGATCTTTTGTTTGATTATGGCCGAAAGTTTACTTCCGACGATTTTCTTATCGAAGATGCGATTCAAAATGTTTTTGCAAATCTCATCAGGTTCCGCGAACGGCTCGAATATGTACGGACGATCAGAAGCTACCTGATGGCTTCCTTTCGTAATGAATTGTTTCAGCAAATCAGGCGTAACAGGAAACTTATGTGGACTAACCGGGCACTTGAGCTTCCGTTTGTGCCGGAATATACCATTGAAGAAGAAATTGAACAGGAAGAGAGCCAGTCGGGAATGAAAAAAGTATTGCTGAAAAGTATTCAAAAACTGACCTCAAAACAGCAGGAAATATTATTTTTGCGTTACGATGCCGGCTTATCTTACGAAGAAATATCAAAGACACTGAATATCAGTGTCGAATCGTGCCGAACCTCAGTTTATCGGGCCATTAAGGGCATCAAAGCTGATCTCCTGCAGATGAACCATAAAGATTTCCTGTTTCTTTGCCTGGTCATGCGGAAAGTTAAAAATATGTTTTCCATATCAGGTTGTAACTCATTGTATCAGATTGATATAAATCCTGCCTTGTTTTTTTATATCAATTAACCTGTTTTTTCTGTCTATGTTTTTTTAACCGGACACTCCTGTGAGTAAAATTCAATTTCTCATGTTGCTGATGGAAAAACAAGACTGGGATTTTTCGGACCTGCTTCTCGACGATTCTTTTGTGGAGCATGTAAACGATCCCTTATGCTCGAAAGTGTTTATCGAACAGTTAAAGGATGAGTTTCCCGATAAAACGGATGAAATAGAGATGGCGGTAAACGTGTTGCAGGGGATCAAAAATAAACGCGGAGAATATTTGTTGCATGAAAAGCAGAATCTCTGGAATCGGATTGCAGGGCGTGATGCCCAGCTTCGTAAACTTTGGTTTGTACGGATTGCCTCGGGCATATTGCTGATTATTGGTTTGGGAACCGTTGCCGCTTTAATGCAGGGAAAGCACGATCAGATTGATCGGATTGTCGGTAATTTTGCATCGGATACGCTGGTTCCCGGGCTGATCTTTTCTGATGGGCGACAGGTCGCTTTTAGCGGGGAACATTCTTCGGTATCTTACTCCAGTGACGGAGTCCGTGTCGAAATTAACGACAGCGCGCAGATCAGTCAGGAAGTTAAAGCCGACGTCTATAATCAGCTGGTGGTCCCTTACGGGAAAAATGCCAGTCTGGTGCTTTCCGACGGAACAAAAGTGTGGGTCCATTCCGGCTCCCGATTGGTGTATCCTCCGGTTTTCAACGGTAAAAACAGGGAGGTTTATCTTTACGGGGAAGCTTATTTTGAAGTCACCTCCAATTCATCCAGGCCATTCATCGTTAAAACAGATCACTTCAATACAAGGGTTTGCGGAACCAGGTTTGTGGTGCAGGCCTATAAAAACGAAGATTTATATTCGACCATTCTGCTGGAAGGACAGGTAAGCCTTTCAAACAAACAGAGCCTGTTTCGAAAAGAGGTGTTGCTCGAGCCCGACCAAAAAGGATCAATTTCGGCAGGGGATGGAACTTTTGATGTGAACCGGGTTGAGTATGCCGAAAACTATATTTCCTGGATTCATAACCATCTCAACTTCAACAACGAAAAGCTGGATCAGTTGCTGGGGCGGGTTGCCCGTTATTATAATATTCTGATTGAGTTGCCTGAATCGGTCCCGCCAAAGGTAGTCTCGGGCAAACTTGATCTGAAAAGTGATCCTGAACGGGTGTTGAGAGGAATTGCGGTCCTTGCAAATCTTCGGTTAGCCGTGGAGGAGGGCGGGTATAAATTGTATAAAAAATAGAAAATCCGGCTGATGGTTGCAACATCAACCGGATTGAAATAAAACTGCCTGATGGCAGCATGTTTAATCATTTCAAACCAAAATTATGAAAAAAAAACGTATTCCGGTGCCTTCCGGTATAAAAGGGAAGGCATGGAAAATTTTGTTAACAATGAGGTGGGTAACATTCTTTTTATTTGTAGGGTCGCTGAGCCTGTCGGCCAGCACCTACTCGCAGAAAACAAAGATCGATCTGCATATCGAGAATTCTTCTGTGGAACAGATCTTACACGCGATTGAAAAAAACAGCGAGTTTATTTTTATCTATGATGCCGAACTGATCAGTCAGATTTCCGGTAAGTCGGTTTCAACAAAAAAGCAGGACATTGGCTCTATTCTGGAAGCGTTGTTTGACGGGACGAATGTGTCGTATCTGATTGACGACCGCCAGGTGTTTTTATACAACAAGGAGGAACCCGAAAAGACAAGCGCGTTGGCTGCCAGGGTAATGCTGGAGCAACAACAACGAAAAAGTATGACAGGGACGGTGGTTGATCATGCCGGGTTATCGCTTCCCGGCGTCTCTGTGATCGTAAAAGGGACCGTGATTGGAACGGTCACCGGTGCCGACGGAACTTTCCAACTCTCCGTGCCTGCCGATGCCCGGATGTTGGTATTCTCTTTCGTAGGAATGAAACCGGTTGAAGTAGAGATAGGTTCCAGAACAAACTTTAATATCACGATGGAAGACGAGGCCGTGGGGGTGGATGAAGTCATCATCGTGGGTTTTGGTACGCAGAAGAAAGGCAGTGTGATCGGCTCGGTTGACCGGATTGAAACCGGGCAACTCAAACAACCGACCCGTACCCTGAGTACCTCGCTGGCCGGGCGTTTGGCCGGCGTTGTTGCCGTTCAGAATTCAGGCGAACCGGGTTATGACGGAGCCAATTTCTGGATTCGCGGGGTAAATACGTTTACCGGGAATACCAGTCCGCTAATCCTTGTCGACGGGGTGGAGCGTAACCTGGATAATGTTGATCCGGAAGAAATTACTGATTTTACGATTCTGAAAGATGCCACAGCAACCGCGGTGTACGGAGTGCGCGGTGCAAATGGCGTGGTGTTGATTACAACAAAAAAGGGAAGCATCGGGGCGCCGAAAATTAATCTCCGGGTAGAGACAAGTATCACCGATCCGCTTGAACTGCCTGATTTCGTAGACGGAGCAAGCTACATGACCTTGCAAAATGAAGCGTTAAAAAATACGGGAAAGAATGCATTGTTTTCCAATGATCAGATCAGCCGCACGGCAAGTGGTTACGATCCGTATTATTATCCCGATGTGAACTGGATCAAAGAACTGATCTCTCATTGGTCACCCAGCGAACGGGTTACATTAAATGTGTCGGGCGGGAGCGAAAAGGTGCGTTATTTTGTGTCGGGCGCTTTTTTAAACCAAAGCGGGATGTGGAAGAACTTTGGAGGAACCAGTTACGACAACAACGTGAACGTGAAGCGTTACAATTTCCGTTCGAATGTAGACATGAATGTCACCTCAACAACCATTCTTTCGGTTAACCTGGCGGCTATTCTCGAAGACCGCAACTATCCCGGCGCTTCTTCCAGCGAAATTTTCAGCTGGATGTTACAGGTTCCGCCTACCTGGTTCCCGATGACCTATCCGGATAAGAGTAAAGTTCCGGGCTACCCGTATAGTATGGCCCGTAACCCGTACCAGTTGTTGGCCCGTTCGGGATTTACCACCGAAAACCATTCAACGGTGCAGTCTAATTTTAATATTTCGCAGGATTTGTCTTTTATTACGAAAGGATTGACTGCGCGCGGCATGTTTGCTTTTGATGCCTATACGCAGGCCGCGATTAGACGTTCGATGGCGCCTCGTCCTTACATGATTATTCCTTACGGTTACGATGACGACGGGAACCCGGTATTGACCGATACGGATGGAAACTATAATTATCAGGATCAGGAACCGAACAGTACGTCTTATCACGATTATTTGACCCGGTGGGTGGATATTCCCTATACCGATCGATCCATCTACCTTGAAACAAGTTTGAATTACAACCGCAATTTTGGCGTGCACGGAGTTGGCGCATTGCTGCTTTATAACCAAAGCGATCAGACTTTTCCCACCCTGGGAGGTATTTATGAGTCTGTGCCGAAGCGGCATCAGGGCTTAACTGGTAGAGTTAATTATGCCTTTGACGATAAATATTTTGCCGAGTTTAACTTTGGATATAACGGCTCCGAGAATTTTGCCCCCGGCAAGCGTTTTGGATTTTTCCCCTCATATGCGGTAGGTTGGGTGCCAACCAAAGAATCCTTTATGTCTTTTCTTTCCCCGGCTATCGATTATATGAAAATCAGGTTGTCGCACGGGATGGTAGGGAACGACGGGCTGAATTCCAGGTTTGTTTATATGACCCGGGTGGAAGGTACCAGCACAAACGTTGGTTTTGGAACCAATAACGGCTTTGGATACGGTCATAGCTCGGGAATAAACATCACTTATTACGGAAACCCCGATGCAACCTGGGAAAAAGCTACTAAAACCGATCTTGGCGTTGAACTTCATTTCCTGAAAAATTTCACCCTGCAGGCTGATGTATTCTACGAAAAGCGCGAGGATATTTGGGTCCAGCTATACAAAGTACCCGACATTTTTGGATTTAGCACCAGACCTTACGCCAACGAGGGTGAAATGGAGAACAAAGGGTTTGATGCATTTCTGGAATATTCGAAAGCATTCTCCAATGACTGGAGTGTGAATTTCAAAGGAACATTCACGTTCTCGAAAAATAAAATCCTCGCGAGCGGGCAGGAGAAAAAGAAATACGCTTATCAGTCGGAGGTGGGGCAACCTTACGGCCGGCAAATGGGCTACATTGCCGAAGGTTTGTTTATTGATCAGGCAGAGATCGATAACAGCCCGGACCAATCGACCGTGGGAGGCGCTTCCCTGCCCGGCGACCTCAGGTACCGGGATGTAAATAATGACGGAGTGATTGATCAATTCGACCTTGTTTATATGGGAAATTCTCAAATCCCGGAGATTACCTACGGGTTTGGATCAAATGTGGTGTATAAGAATTTTGACCTTTCGTTATTATTTCAGGGAGTTGCCAATGTGTCATTTTTTGCTAATCCAAAAACGTTTCCCGAAGAAAACAGGGGAAATGTGCTGACCATTATTGCCGACAGTTACTGGAGTGAGGCAACCCAGGACTTGAATGCCGGTTTTCCCCGCCTGGGTGTTGGCGAACAAACAAAAAACTATACAAGTTCAAGCTGGTGGCTGAGAGATGGCAGTTATATCCGTCTGAAACAGATCGAATTTGGCTATTCGGTACCAAAGTCGTGGGTGGAAAAATACAAAATCGGAAGCGCCCGGGTTTATGCCAATGGATTAAACCTGCTGACATTTTCGCCATTCAAATGGTGGGATCCTGAATCCGAGAGTTCAAACGGGATGTATTATCCTATTCAGAAAGTTTTCAATGTCGGACTTGAAGTAAAATTTTAGCGTTATGAAAGCACAAATAAAAACAATCACAAAGGTTGTCATCATATTCGGCTTCTTATTTTCACTAGGAGCCTGTTCTGATTTTCTCGATCAGGTTCCTGAAGAAAAACTGAGTGAAGCGAACTTGTTCAAATCCAAAGACGATGTCGTCAAAGTACTGACCCAGATTTATTCCTATTACAAACCAACTATCGAATTCAACGATAACTGCGGTTTGGCAGCCGATGAAGCTGATTATAACTGGAGTAATTATGGTCCTCATTATAAAGATGTTGGCCAATACAGCCAGTCGGCGTTGATCTACAATCACTGGAGCGATTTTTACAAACAAATCAATACTTCGCTTTATTTTCTCAGCCGGATCGATGAATGCCAGGACGAAAAGCTGACCGAAGATGAGCGGTCGTGGTGGAGGGGAGAGGCTTATTTCCTGGAGGCCTACTACTATTTTCTCTTGTTGCAGCAATACGGGCCAATTCCCCTGATCGACAAGGTTTACTCAGGAGACGAGCTTACCGCCATCATGGCCGAGGGAGTTCCGCGTTCGCCTTTCGATGCCTGTGTGCAGTTTATTGATGATTTACTCTTAAACGCAATTGCTCATCTGGACCTGTTTTATACCTTTTCTTCAACCGAACGGGCTGCCCGGGCCAGCCAATGTTCTGCATGGTTCCTGCGTTCACGCTTGTGGCTGTATGCCGCGAGTCCGCTCTATAACGGGATGACGGACGCTACCGGGAAAAGCTATTCCTTTTTGATGCCTAAGGATATGGATGGCAATGATTTAATTAATGCCTCATTTGATAATAACAAGTGGAAAAAGGCGATGGAGATCGCCGAAGAAGCTATTGAGGTCTGTCAATCGGCTAATCTCGGCTTATACAAACCGGGTGTAACGGCCTCGGTAGCAAACGGCTATACGGCTTATTGGAATGTGTTTAACTATGCCCGGGGCGGACATCCCAGCAGCGAAAATGTTTTTTATAAGCAAAACTTTTCAACTGAAAGCATACGATACCATTCGTTGCCGATTTCGTGGAGCGGATACACCGGCATATGCCCGACCCTGGAGCATGTGAACGAATATTTTATGGCCAATGGCCTGATGCCTGAAGATGACCCGGAATACCGGGCTGCATCAGGATTCACAACCTATACAAAGAATAATAATACCATCCGTTTGTACAATAAATACAAGAAGCGTGATCCGCGTTTTTATGTCAATATTTTGTTCCCGGGCCAATACTCTTACGCTGTTCTTGGAAACGAAACTGAAAGTTATGACACCCGGTGGGCTTATAACACCACTTCCTCATGGACGGATTATATTTGGTACCGTCCGTTCTTTGACGGACCCGACGGTTATGAAAGTAAAACCGGAAGGGACTTTACCACAACCGGCTTTTTAGCGGTAAAATTTGTAGGGAAAACAGATAACAGAACAAGTAAGGGAGATTATGCGGTTAATATTTTTCGTTATGCCGAATTATTCCTGAACTATACCGAAGCGGCATTTGAATATTATGCAAATTCCGGTTCTAATCCTGCCAGTCAGCCTGATGTGTTTAAATACTGGGATGAATTGCGTGAAAGGGTACAAATCCCCGATGTTCGCTCTGCATACTCCAATGCAGGAATCACCCTGACAGCAGAAAAATTAAGGACTCTGATCCACCGTGAGCGAAATATCGAACTTGCTTTTGAAGGACATCGATATTTTGATAACCGTCGCTGGCTGATTGCCGAAAAAGAAGGCGGAGATAAACACGGGATGGATGTTTATAAAACGGAAGCTGAAGGGTTCTGGAATGAGAATTTCGTTTTCGAAGAACGTTTCTGGCATGATAAAATGTATTTTATGCCCATACCTCAGACTGAAATTGACAAAAACCCGAAACTAACCCAAAACGCGTTATGGACGGCCGAATAAAAACAAACTAAACCGATTGATTATGAAACAAATATATTATTTAATGGGCCTTGTTGCCATTTTGCTGATGACCGGATCGTGTAAAGACGATAACCAGGTTGTTGCCCCTGAACCGGTTGCCGGCGTTGAATCTGCGCCCGGATATGGAGAGGTGATGTTGAAGTGGATCAATCCGACTGATGACGAATTCTATTATGTTGATATTACTTTTGTCGATTCCAAAGGTATCAGCCGCAGCCGTAAAGTGAGTCGTTTTGCAAGCGGCGATACGATCCCGGGATTCGCGGATACCAATCCATATACCTTTACCCTTACGGCTTACAGTTATTCGGGAGGAGCTTCTTCTCCGGTTGTTCAAACAGTTGCTCCGCTGGAGCCGGCTTTCCTGTCGGTGGCTAATACCGTTGAAATGGTTCCGGATTTTGGAGGAGCGGTGGTTTCGTGGACCAACGAAACCGGAAAGCCGGTAACTGTCCGGGTAACGTATAAAGATAACTCGGGGCAGAAAGCGATCAGCCTGTTTACGGCAGATGAGAGCGGTCAGGGATATATCTCCGGCTTATCTGCCACGACGCAAATTTTCAACGTGGTTGTTACCGATAAGGCCGATAACAGCTCCGAAGAACAACCTTTTGAAATTACGCCTCTCGAGGAAACAGTGATCAACAGGTCCCTGTGGACGGTTGTGAGTTTCAGTTCGCAGGAACCGGCCGAAGGAGCTCCCAACGGGTATGTTACGGCGGTGTTCGACGGGAATCTTTCTACCTTCTGGCATTCGCAATGGAATGGCGGAAGCCCGGGCTACCCGCATTGGTTTATCATTGATATGGGGCAGGAAGTGACCGTTAGCCGTTTCGAATGCAGCAGGCGGCAAGGCGACAGCCGGGGACAAACGGAGTGCCAGTTTTTTACCAGCACCGATGGAGAAATCTCGGTCGATCATGGGGTATATCCTTTTGATAGTTCGACCGATAGTCCGCAGAGTTACCGGATGACCGGCAACCCGCAGGCGCGTTATTTCAAATATGTAGCTACAGTCGGGCCTAATTTTTACGCATTCCTGGGCGAGATTACGGTTTATGGCGCTGAAAATTAGTTGAATGAATCCAAGAGAATGATCATCCCGCTATCTTCCCGAAATTGGATGATTTGAATTCGCATTCGAAATGAATGTAAATAATGCAAGAGGCTGTTTCGTTTTTTCGAAACAGCCTCAATTTGTATGTCTGGCCGGCAGAGAATAATATCCGGTACGGTTTGCTGATTAGTTCAAGCGCCTATTTCCCGCCAAAACCAGGTAGTTTGAACTTCATGGTCACTTCGCCTGTTTCGCGGTTCATTTCAATGGTTTGGCCGTCCAATCCCAGATCTTTGCCGGTACTCATCTTAAAAAGGCCGGCGAGGAATTGCATCCCGCTGTTCATAACCTGTTCAACCTCTTCCGGTTGTGGTGTCCGACGCGTCGGCGGCGCCTGTGCGGTTTCAGCCACAGCGAGTTCCTCTTCATAAAGGGTTTCTTCCGAAAGGTCAATCTCATTCCCGTCGTCTTGCGATGCCGTTTTCTCCTCCACGGCTAAAACAAGTTCCTCTTTGGGGCCTGGGGCATCGGGCATGACTTCCTGCGTGGCGATAAACTCTTCAAGCTGATCGATAAATTGCGAACGGCCTTTTGATGAGAAATCGACAAAGTTGGTGTTGGCATTGGTTCCGAGTACGCCATCGAACAGGCTTTGTTTGACCAGCAAACCGGCGGCAATTTGTTGTTCGATGCTGTCGCGCGAAATGAGATTGAAAATGGTTAGCTTGCTGCTTTTTTGTCCAAGCCGGTCGATCCGCCCGATGCGTTGGTTTTTTTTGGCCGGGTTCCAGGGCAATTCGAAGTTGATCAGCGTATCGGCCACCTGAAGGTTAAGGCCTGCGCCGCCGGCTTCGGTGGAGAGAAACATTTTGCAGTGCTCATTGGTTTCAAATTTACGGATGAGGTCGCCCCGCGATTTTACAGGAATCTTTCCGTTAAGCTCGGCAAAGCCGATGTTGTTGTCGCGTAACATTTTGCCAATCAGCTTATGCACCTTTACCCATTCCGAAAAAACGATTATTTTTCGGTTCGAGTTTCGGATATCCAATTGTTCGAACAGAATATTTTTCAGCTCTTCCAGCTTGGGCGAATCGTTGGTTTCGTCATCAATCAGGTAAGTTGAATCGCATACCATGCGCATGCTCGACAAAAGCAATTGTAATTTTTTCAGGTCATAAGGGGTTAGAAATTTCTTGCGGATAATCTGCCCGATTCCCATTGCATACTCGCTGTGGTATTCGCGTTGCCTGTCTGAAAGTTCAACCGGCACATTGATTTGCTGCACGTTGGGCAGTTGGTCAATCACGTTGCGCTTTTCCCTTCGGATCAGTATTTGGTCGAGTTTTTTGTTTAGCAGTTGAAGGTCGTAATACCCGTTTATTTTATTGGGTCTTTCGGGGTCGAACAGGCAGTGCTGGTACGAGAATTCCCAAAGCGGCCCAAGAAAATGCGGGTCGAGTATGTTTACGATCGAGAATAGATCGATTAACTTGTTCTCGATCGGTGTCCCTGTAATGATCAACACGTGTTTTGACTTTAGTCGGTTGACAGCCGAATTGGTCTGCGCCTCGAAGTTTTTTACCCGTTGGGCTTCATCCAAAATCAGAAAATCAATCCCGGCTTTGTTCAGAGCCACCTGATCGCGCAGTACCGTTTCGTAGTTCACAATGAAAAAATGCTCAGTAGCGTTCATGTATTGCTTTTCGCGCTCATCGGGCGTTCCTTGCACTACGACCGCTTTTTCGTCGGAAAATTTCTCAATTTCCTTTTTCCATTGTTGCTTAAGCGAGGCCGGGCAAACAATAAGGGTACGCTGAAAACCGAAAACCTCCTTCTTTTTCACCGCGGCGGTAATGGCTTGCAAGGTTTTACCGAGTCCCATTTCGTCGGCAATAATAGCCGCTTTTTTGAATGTTACAAACCGGACACCCTGCTTTTGATAATCGTACAGCTGTGCGTTGATGTTATCGTAATGGAGTGTCGTTTGTGCTTCGATATCGGCCAGCAACTTTTGCTCATAAGCCTGTTCAACCTTTTCACGTACTTCGGGTCTGATGTGGATCCGTTCTAAGTTCTCGGCCTCTTCAATAAATCCTAAGAAGTCTATGACGGCGTTGTGTTCAATGTGTTTTTTGTTTTTGAAGTATTTCGAGATGACGAGTTTCTCTTTTATATCCGGCGTGTTGGGCCAGAACCAGGTGATTTTATAATCGTTAAGCGGGTCGCAATAAATTTCAATAAACGGAAATTCCTTGCCCAGACGATCGTAAAGCGAGGGATCTTCTTTTAGTTTCCTGAACGCGTACATGATGTGCTTGGTGGTGCCAAGTTTGTTCTTTTGGGCATCGGGACTGTCGCTGTAGCCGGTTTCGTTTTCAAAGTCGCGTAAAAGAATCCGGTATTTCACCCCTTTTTCGTTGGTCAGGATGTGGTCTCCGTAAATGTTTTTGGCCCAGTCGATGCGGTAATTGGCCTTCTCGGCTTTAAGACGCCGTTCGGCCAGTACGCGGCGGATCATTCCCTCGCGGGTGTAACGTTGATGCTCGTTGCCGGTTCTGGGATCAAGCAGGTGAAGTTCGTTCTCCACCTGAAGCAAACAAGCGTACGAATAGGGATTCCATCCGTCAATTTCCGAATTGGTTTCGGGGAAAACAGTATCTTGTTCGTCGACCAAAATGGTGTATTCGATTGGTTCGTCCAGGGAGGCGTCGTACACGATCAGCTCAAAACGTTCTTTCGATTGTGAAAGGATTTGGCAGTCGCCGTTATTGAAAATGATTTCCCCTAACGAAAGCTCTTCGCGGGAAAGAAGCGTTTTAACCTTCAGTTTTTGCTTCGTGATCAAATCATGTTGTATCATAAAAAGAACCGGTTAAATGTATAAGCAAAGAAAGTAAATATTTAGATGGAACCCGCCGGATGACCGGAAAGAACAGGCGCTTTTTGATGTAAAATACCTGGCTAATTCTGGCTCCGGAAATAAAAAAATAAAATTTTTACAAAAAAATGCTTCATATTCTGATTATTAAGCGTACTTTGCACGAAATTAATTATATCACAATGAATAAAGGAACAGTAAAATTTTTCAATGACTCGAAAGGATTCGGGTTTATCAAAGACACAAATTCATCGAAAGAATACTTTGTACACGCATCAGGCTTAGTTGACAACATCAGTGAAAACGATGAAGTTACTTTTGACCTGCAGGAAGGAAAAAAAGGATTAAATGCGGTCAACGTTAAACTGGCATAGTTTATCCGATCATCAGATAGTTAAGATTTTGAGCCCCACAGTCATGTGGGGCTTTTTTTATCGGCAAAAATCGGTTCTTCGACTTTAAAAAAGGCATATTCAGAAACCGAGTCTTAAAAAGAATACCGCCCCAACTTTGTGTTGAGACGGATTCATTCGCTCAATGATCAAACCATGTCTGAACCTGTTTGATCGGTTAATTACCAGGTCGAATTCTTCCCGGATAAAAATATTCCGTCGACACAATCTGTCCCTTTATTTGCATCCGGGAACCTATAAGGGAACCTCTAAAAACTCATTATTTCCCGCCACTATATTTTCGGGGTTGATTTTTTGAGGATTGATTATTTAGACTTAGAAAGCATCAGATATATAATACACACATAATCAATGTATTGAATATTTAACACTTTGGCGATTGGTCGCACCATCCCTTTGTCATTATACTAAGCTTGCCTTTCTGAACATGTTGTAAACAAGGTTCATCATCCCGATTGTGGCAGTGGCGCGTTTGATGCCGATAGAGTTGATGTACATTCCGTTCATGCTCATTTCCATAAACCCGAAAATATGTTCCACACGAGATCTTGTTTTTGACTTAAGCCGGTTGGATTCAACCTGTTCCTGTGTCAATGGTTTGTTTTTCGCCCCCTTCTCGCACGCCTTGTTTTCCATGCCGTTTGCTTCGATTACTTTCTCTTGTTTCGGGCCGGTATAAGCACTGTCCGCAAAGAACGGCTGCCCGTTGTCCTTCTGTTCTTCTAACAGATCGGCTATCGCCTGGGAGTCGTGCACGCTGGCATCGGTGACCGTGTATTTGGTAATCAATTTGCTCTTGGAATCGACCTTGATGTGGTTCTTGTACCCGTAATAGCTTTGTCCGTTCTTTTTCGTCCACCTCGCATCCATGTCCTTTTGCGACAATACATTGGGGTTATGCGAAAGGGAAGCGGGAGTTTCCCCGTCCTTGATCCGGCGGTTTTCCTCCCTTGAATTGCGCTGCCTTGGCACATCTACAAAGCTGGCATCCACAATCTTGCCCTCGTTCACCACAAGTCCGTTCTTTTCAAGTTCCCCCAAAAACAAGTTGAACAAGTTCTCCACCAATCCAAGTTCCACTAAGCGTTCACGAAATGCCCATACCGTTTTGCTGTCGGGGATGTCATCGGCAATGGTAAGTCCCAAAAAGCGCATGAAACTCATTCTATCATTGATTTGGAATTCAAGTTGGTCATCCGACAGGTTGTAATAGCGTTGCAGCACCAAAATCTTGAACATCAAGACGTAATCATATGGAGGCCGGCCACCTTTCCCTTGTGTTTCTGCCGGAAATTTGGATTCGAGCATTGCCCTAAACAGCGAAAAATCAACGGTTTCGCTAAGCTTCTCAAGGGGATCGCCCAATTTAGACAACTTGCTTAACCTTATGTCCTGATCCCAAAAGCCGAAATCCCTGTGACGCTTAAATACCTTCATAGCTTGATGTTTTTTTAATATGTCAAATATAAGATATATTTTTAATCATTAGTGTCCGACTAAAAAAAAATAAAGAAGGTACTCCCTTACGGTTTCCCTTCAAAGTTGTAAATTGATTTTGCGAAAAACTTTTTACAACATGGATAAAAATACAGAAATAAAATTTGTCGGACAGCCGATTTTAAAACAGATATTAAACTTGACAGAGAAAGTCAACATATCCTGGATCGTAAAGGCACATGACAGTGACCGGTACGACAAAGCCTTCAAGTCCAGAACCCATTTGATTACGATGCTGTTTGGGATCTTGATCCGGTGTGATTCGATGACCGAAGTCTGTGAAGGGCTGCGGGCTATGGGAGGAAAATTAAACCACCTTGGACTTGAAAAAGCTCCGTCCAGAAGTACCGCCAGCGACGGGTTAAGAAACCGGGATAACCGTTTTTTCGAGGCCTTATATTTTGCCTTGGTTGACAAATACCGATCATTTTTGTCGGACAGCCGGACCTTGGGCCTAACCTTTAAAGAAGTGCTTTTAATCGATTCGACCACGATTCGTTTGTTCAGCGATATTTTGAAAGGAGTTGGACGTAATCCCAAAGGAGATAGGAAAAAGAAAGGCGGTTTGAAAGTTCACATGCTCATTGATGCTGTCCAGTCGGTAGGACGGTTTATAAAAATAACGGCAGCAAAAGTTCATGACAAAAACTTTTTGAAAAGCCTTGAGCTGATTTCGCACAGCATGATCGTGTTCGACAAAGCCTACAACGATTACCACCAGTTTGCCTTGTGGACCACACAGCAGGTTTATTTTGTTACCCGTTTGAAAAAGAATGCAGTTTACCAGGTTGTTGAAGTAAAACGTGCCCATTACCGGAAAAAGGAGAAAGCCAAAGTGCTGCGCGATGAGATAATCGAACTCACCTATCACCCCGAAGATGAAAAAGGGAAAAAGCAATTGAATGTTTTCGAAAAAATCCGGTTGCGCAAAGTATGTTACCAGGATGAACAAAACCGGTATTTTGAGTTTCTGACCAATAATTTTGACATAACAGCCGAAGAGGTCGCCTTTCTTTACAAAAAACGCTGGGGCATCGAATTGCTGTTTAAGAAAATGAAGCAAAACTTCCAGCTTCACTATTTCTATGGAGAGAATGAAAACGCAATACGCACACAGGTTTGGTGCACACTCATTGCCCAACTGCTGATGACTGTTATTCAAAAGATCGCACAAACCAAAAAGGCTTTTTCGGTTGTGGCTTCACTGGTACGGATACACCTGATAAGCATGCTTGATAGGGTAGAACTGCTTCGCAGTACCAACCGGGCATATAAAATACAAGCCGGAGAACCTCCCGGACAATTGCAATTAAAGTGGATATAAACAGGAGGGTCTGTTTGGCGATTGAGAAACAATTTCCCGAAAACCGGACATTACAGACAATAAAACTTTGCATTCCCGACTTTAGTCGGATTATAGTGATTTTTAATATCTAAAAATTTTCCGGTTTTTAGAAGTCCCCATAATACTGACATGTAACTCCCGGTCCTTTTGTTCTGGTTTCATTTATATAGAGCATAATTTTCATCAATATTTAGTTGTCCACATTATGTCTATACCTGTGTTTTTGATATGACCCGAGATATTCCGATACTTGCAGAAGTAATGATTCTTATCAGAATAACACTGGTGTGGGTCAATTAGCGTAGCTGTCAGGAACCACTTACTTTCACGAATATGACAGCCCTGATAATGAGTTGATTGAGAAACTAATCGGGAGTTTTCAAATATAAGTAGTTATCGATTAGTACCGATATTTATGAAATGGATAAAAACAAAAAGAACATACAATTGGCATGCGGTTTATTTGCGTTACAGGACAGAAAAGAAAGTGTACGGGGAGTTACTCTCCAAGGGCATTGATTGTTATTTGCCCTTGAGAGTAACCCGCCGCGTATGGAGCGACCGCGTAAAAACCATCGAAGAACCCTTATTGCCGGGTTATGTGTTTGTCAGGGTAAGTATTGACGAGTATTATGATGTTCTGTTAACGACCGGCGTATTGCGGTATGTGACATTCGAAAACAAACCCGCGGTAATCCCCGAATGTCAGATTCAGGCGCTGAAATCATTTCTGGAGTATGATAACAGCGGGATCAAAGTCTCGACCGAGCGTATTGTTAAAGGAAATGTGGTGAAAATCACCAGTGGCCCACTTAAAGGTGTGGTGGGCGAAGTGGTGAATGTCCGGGGCAAAAAATGGATTATGATCCGTTTTGAAAAGTTAGGATATGCCGTGCAGGTCGATTTGGGCCTCAATGAAATTGAAATATTAAAAGATCCTGTTACCAAACGGCGCATACCAGCCTGATCCTTGTTTTCGCATTCCGAAGCTCTACCCTCTCAAAACAGAAAAACATGTGTGGCATTGTCGGTTATATAGGCGGTCAGCAGGCGTACCCGGTGCTGATCAAAGGCTTACAGCGGTTGGAATACCGGGGTTACGACTCGGCCGGTATTGCGGTTTACAACTCCTCGCTGAAAGCATATAAAAAGAAAGGCAGAGTAAGCGATCTGGAAGCCTGGGTTGAAGGGAAAGACCTCAGCGGTCAGATGGGCATCGGCCATACGCGCTGGGCCACCCACGGCGAGCCCAACGACATCAATGCCCACCCGCACCAATCCATGAACGGCAAGTTCGTGCTGGTTCACAACGGGATCATCGAGAATTATGCGCAACTAAAGAAAGACCTCCAGGGCAAAGGCTACGTTTTTCAAACCGAAACCGATACCGAAGTGCTGGTGAACCTGATCGAATACTTTTACCAACTGGAAGAAGCGGCTAATGCCGAGATTGCCGTTCGCCTGGCCTTGTCGAAAGTGGTTGGCGCCTACGGTATCGTGGCCCTGTGTTCAGACGAGAACGAACGGATGATTGCCGCGCGCATGGGCAGTCCGCTGGTGATCGGCATCGGGCAGGGCGAATATTTCCTGGCCTCCGATGCCAGCCCGATCGTGGAATACACCGACAGCATGATTTACCTGAACGACGGCGACGTGGCCATTGTTGAAAAAGGCAGCCTGACACTGAAAACCCTGAACAATACGCCGGCCAACTTTAAGGTAACCCGGGTCGATCCGGGCATTGGCGACCTGGACAAAGGCGACTTTGAGCATTACATGCTGAAAGAAATCTTTGAACAGCCCAAAACCATCCGGGATACTTACCGGGGACGGATCAGGGCCAACCAGGACGAGATTGTGCTGGGCGGCCTGCTGGATGTTTTCCCCCGGATCGTGACTGCCAACCGCATCATCATCATTGGCTGCGGCACCTCCTGGCATGCCGCCCTGGTGGCCGAATACCTGATTGAAGAATATGCCCGTGTGCCGGTTGAGGTGGAATATGCCTCGGAATTTCGTTACCGCAAACCCATCATCCACCCGGGCGATGTGATCATCGCGATCAGCCAGAGCGGCGAAACGGCCGACACGATGGCCGCCCTGAAGATGGCCAAAGAGCAGGGAGCGCTGATCCTGGGTATTTGCAACGTGGTGGGATCGAGCATTGCCCGCGAAACAGATGCCGGCGTTTACACCCATGCCGGAACCGAAATCGGGGTGGCATCAACCAAAGCCTTCACGGCACAGGTGACCGTGCTGACCCTTTTTGCCTTTAAGCTGGCCAAAGAACGCGGACAAATTGACAGGGAAACCTACCACCTGCTGATTGGCGAGATGCTGGCCATCCCCGATAAGGTGCAGACCATCCTGCTGGGGCACCCGCACATCAAACAGGTAGCCGAAAAATACAAGGATGCGGTGAATGCCCTTTACCTGGGCCGCGGATACCTGTTCCCGGTTGCCCTCGAAGGCGCCCTCAAGCTGAAAGAGATTTCGTACATCCACGCCGAAGGTTATGCTGCCGGCGAGATGAAACACGGCCCCATCGCCCTGGTCGACGATAATTTGCCGGTGGTGGTGGTTTCGGCCAAAGACAGTTACTACGAGAAAGTGGTCAGCAACATTCAGGAGGTGAAAGCCCGCAAAGGGAACATCATTGCGGTGGTAACCGAAGGCGACAACGGCCTGCGCAACATGGCCGACGACCTGTTCGAGATTCCGGCGTCGCACCCTGCCGTGGCCGCCCTGCTCACCGTGGTTCCCTTGCAGCTGTTTGCCTACTACATTGCCCTGGCGCGCGGCTGCCATGTCGACCAGCCCCGCAACCTGGCCAAATCGGTCACGGTGGAGTAGTCAAATATCTATTTAATTTAAAATATTTATGATAAAAGGTATCATTCTTGCCGGTGGCGCCGGTACGCGTTTGCATCCCATTACCCAGGTAATTTCAAAACAATTGCTGCCGGTATACGATAAGCCCATGATTTATTATCCGCTTTCGGTGCTGATGTTGGCAGGTATCCGGGAGATTCTCATTATCTCGACACCTGCCGATTTGCCCAATTTCAGAAAATTGTTTGGAGACGGCAGCCAGTTAGGCCTGCAAATTTGTTATGCAGAACAACCTTCGCCCGACGGACTGGCACAGGCATTCATCATTGGCGAAGAGTTTATTGGAGATGATCCGGTCTGCCTGGTTTTAGGCGATAATATCTTTAACGGGCAAGGATTTAGTAAAGTATTATCGGAAGCAGTGGTTAATGCAGAGAACCAACTGGCCACCGTGTTTGGCTATTACGTAAAGGACCCTGAACGCTATGGCGTGGTTGAGTTTGACGAGACGGGAAATGTACTCACGATCGAAGAAAAACCACAGCATCCGAAATCGAACTATGCGGTAGTCGGACTATATTTTTATCCCGGAAAAGTGGTTGAGGTGGCAAAAAACATAAAACCTTCAGCCAGGGGAGAACTGGAGATTACATCGGTGAATCAGAAATTTATGGAGGACGGGGAGCTTCGGGTTCAGTTACTTGGGCGGGGTTTTGCCTGGTTAGACACGGGAACCCACGATTCATTGGCTGAGGCATCCACCTTTGTTGAAGTGATCGAAAAACGGCAGGGCCTGAAAATTGCCTGTCCCGAAGAAATTGCCTATAAAAAGGGATGGATTAGCCTGGACGATATCAAAAGAATGGCCCTTCCCATGAAGCAAAACCAATATGGTCAGTACCTGTTAAACCTTGCCAACCAGTGAATATCATTCAAACAAACATAGCGGATGTACGCATCATCGAACCCAGGGTGTTTGAAGATGAGCGGGGATATTTTTTCGAATCATTCTCGGCACAGTATTTTCAGAATGAATTGGGTCCGGTTGTTTTTGTGCAGGATAATGAATCAAAATCCGCTTATGGCGTATTGCGCGGGCTTCATTTTCAGAAAGGGGCTTACGCCCAGGCCAAATTGGTGCGCGTGATTGCAGGCCGGGTTTTGGACGTAGCGGTGGATATCAGGAATGGTTCAGCTACTTTCGGTCAACACGTTGCTGTAGAGCTAAGCGGAAGGAACAAACGCCAGTTGTTTATACCCCGCGGGTTTGCCCACGGCTTTGTGGTATTAAGCGACAACGCCGTTTTTCAATATAAATGCGACAACTATTACGCTCCTCAGCACGAAGGGGCCATTGCCTGGGACGACCCGGAACTAAACATCGACTGGAAGATTGATCCCCGGGACATCGTGTTGTCTGAAAAAGATAAACAACATCCCCGGCTTAGAAACGCGTCCTGTTTATTTTGAACCATACACGTATATGCAAACCGTACATACATTTAAGCAGCTTATGAAGAGAAATATCCTGATTACCGGGGGAGCCGGTTTTATCGGATCGCACGTAACCCGGTTGTTTGTAAATAAATACCCGGATTACCGGATCGTTAACCTCGACAAGTTAACTTATGCCGGGAACCTGGCCAACCTGAAGGACCTGGAAGAGAAGCCCAATTACCGTTTTGTAAAAGCAGATATCGTTGATTTTGATACGATCATCGGTGTTTTTAACCGGTATCAGATCGACGGGCTGATCCATCTGGCTGCCGAAAGCCATGTCGACCGCTCCATAAAAGATCCGTTTACCTTCGCGCGAACCAATGTCATGGGAACCCTGTCGTTGCTGCAGGCGGCCCGGCAACACTGGAACGGCGACTGGAACAATAAGCTGTTTTATCACATTTCTACAGATGAAGTGTACGGCTCGTTGGGTTTTGACAAGACATGCTTTACCGAAACAACCAAATACGATCCTCACTCTCCCTATTCGGCCAGCAAAGCCGCCAGCGATCATTTTGTGCGCGCTTATCACGATACCTACGGGCTGCCTGTGATCATTACGAATTGTTCGAATAATTACGGGCCTTACCAGTTCCCGGAGAAATTGATTCCTTTGTTTATTCATAACATCCGGCATAACAAACCGCTGCCGGTATACGGCAAAGGTCAGAACGTGCGCGACTGGCTGTATGTTGAAGATCATGCCCGGGCCATCGACCTGGTCTTTCACCAGGGGAAAGTGGCCGAAACCTACAACATTGGCGGGTTTAACGAGTGGAAAAATATCGACCTGATTAAGGTCATGATCCGGATTACAGACAAGCTGTTGGGAAGGGAAGAAGGTCACTCCGAAAAACTGATCACCAATGTCGCCGACCGCGCCGGGCACGACCTGCGCTACGCGATCGACGCCTCTAAGCTGACGAACGAGTTGGGCTGGAAACCCAGTCTGCAATTTGAAGAAGGCATCGAAAAAACCATTCGGTGGTACCTCGATAACGAGGCTTGGATGGAACAGGTGACCAGCGGCGAATATGAGAAGTATTATGAAGAGATGTACGCAACCAAAGAAATAAGTTGAAGGTACCTCGTCCACTAAGCCTATCGGTATAAAAAAAGCTTAAAGCAAAAGATTTTGTTGATAAATGGACTGGTTTTCTGTATGTTCTGATATTGAAAACAGTAGGTATGACTACCTTCTAAAGAAATATAAATGAAACGAACATGATTGTATTGCTTGTCTTTCATCCGAGGTAAAGAGGTTGAAAATACAGAATCAATAGTGCTGGTCGAATCGGTGGGCGGGTCGTCAAGACTTGTCCCGATAAAAATCGGGAACGCCCACCGGGTGCGTCGATTTTCAATCGACGATTATTGAATGCGCGGTTACAAACCGCGCCACCCGAAAAGAAGAACGTATTTGAGTAAAAGTTGAAGGACAGCCATTCTGAAGAAAGCATGGCTGCCTGTGTCCTTCCTGGCAGGATTTACTTTTTCGTATCATGTAAGTATCACTATCGCTAGATGATAATACAGTCGAAGTTGTCAGTTCACAGTTTCTCCCGGCTGTTGTCTGTTTTAACCAACAAATAAGTCGAATACGCGCTTACAAACCGCGCACCTGTTTTGGTAATTAAAATTATATCCGGGAAATCCATTTCAATTATGCGGGAAATACGTTTCGATTATGCGGAAAACACAATTGGATTATGCGGGAAATACGATTGTAATATCCGGGAAATCCAACGATGTTATCCGGATATTCTGAAAGACCCGGCTGTTAAGCGCCGGATCCTTCATCCAAAAGTTTAGCTGGTGCGAATCGAAAAATGTCTCAGTTCTTCCCTTAATTCCAGGGTAGGCCTGAAAACAAGGTGTACCGACTTAACCGTGTCGCCGGTTACTTTTTCGGCAGACTCCATGCCTTCGCTGTCGAGGTTTAACGACATGCTGCCTAATTTTCCGAGTTTGACCATTTTACCATCGAGCATTTCCCTGGGAACAACGTCAAACAAGGAAAGCAAAACGGAGTAGATATCCCCGCGGCTAAGCGAAGAATTCAGGGCGATTTGGTCCGACAGGCCATCCAGATCGATGGTCCCGCGGGTGGCAACGGTTGCATAAAACTTATGCGGTTCTTCCGGTTTTTGTGGATTGCTACGTTCCACGGCTTTGATTAAGATTGACATGTTTTTGAATTTTGAAATTAAATAACTGGTGAACATATCAAGAGTTAATTTCCGAAAATTCGACCAATCAGCCATTATTTTCAGTATAAAAAATGTTAAATATATTGAGCAACATAAAAAATAAAAAACGGTTGTGTAAATGTCCGGATAATCAATAAGATCCGGTTGCCAATTTAACGATATGCCGGCTACGAATTGAAGAGAACGCACGGTGATATTCTGATCATGCAGATTGAGTTGGCCAGGTGAACAGCGGGGACACGAGGGGAGTATGAAAAGATGTGCAGGAGAAATGAATCAGTTTGAGGCAAATTGCTAAGAGTAAGTGTTTTGTTCTTGAATATACGTTTTTGACATTTATTAATATGATAAGAATTTGTGAAATTAGATAGATTTTTATTGCAATTTAATCTTTCACCTAACAGACAAAAGATTTTTAAAAACGTTTTTTGGGCGATGTTAGGTAAAACAGTTAATATTCTAAGTGGTTTATTTGTTGGTGTTTTGGTTGCTCGTTATTTGGGTCCTGATCAATTTGGATTGATGAATTATGTGATTAGCTATGTGACCATTTTTTCCATATTAGCATCATTTGGTATGGATAACATAGAGATTCGCGAGTTATCCAAACAGAATGATATCAAGGAAAAAATCATGGGTTCAGCCTTTATATTACGGTTGACTTTTGCGTTGGGTACAATTTGTATCATAATAGTTAGTCTTTTAGTTTTTGAATCAAATTTATTTACGACAATAATGGTAATGGTCTATTCATTATCATTAATCTTTTCTACATTTAATACTATTCGAAACTACTTTACTTCCATTGTTTTAAACGAATACGTCGTAAAAACAGAAATAGGTAGAACTATTATAGGAACAGGTATAAAAGTGGTATTACTTATTTATCATGCGCCCTTATCCTGGTTTATTATTGCTTCTACGTTTGACTTTACATTGATTGCGGGTGGTTATTTGTATTCTTATAGGAATAAAGTCGGACAGGTAAAAGATTGGAAATTTGACCGGTCAATTGCAATCTTGTTGATGAAAGAATCTTACCCATTACTTTTATCAGGAGCTGCGGTTATTATTTATCAAAAAATTGATCATGTGATGATACGGAATATGATTGATAATGGTTCATTGGGCCAATTTTCAGTTGCTTCAAAACTTACAGAATTTATGATTTTCCTTCCAATAATAATTGCTCAAACAATTATGCCATTACTTGTTCAGCTATACTCGACAAATAAAGAGCGTTATAATGAAAAAAAACAACAATTTATGAACATGATGGTTTGGAGTTCTATATTCATGGCTTTTCTTGTTTCTTGTTGTTCGGGGTTGGTTATAACCACGTTATTCGGCGATGAATATTTTGCAGCGATTCCGGTTTTACAGATTATGGCATGGAAAGCAGTTGGTATGTCCTTATCAAGTGCTTCAGGGCAGTTGATAATTATAGAAGGATTACAGCGATATGCCGTTATTCGGAATATTGTGGGGTGTTTTGTTTGCGTTTTGTTAAACCTGTTATTGATTCCAAAGTGGGGTATTATTGGGTCAGCATGGGCGACTATTGCAACAATAGCATTTTCAGGATATCTTTCAAATTATTTTATAGTTCCTTTTAGAACGATATTTAAAATACAAACTATTTCTCTTTATTCTGGCTGGAGAATTATAGCAAAAGAGTCGAAAATTTAATTGAATAAAAACAGCTAATAATTGGAGGTCATTACAGTTCCTCTACAAGTCGAAACCCCGATTTTTATTTGTGGTCAACATTGCAAAAACAGTCTTAATAAATTTCACACAACAAAAATTCGAATGATTATAAATTATGCAAAAAGGATTCTCAGGCAATTCAAATTATTATTTAATTATTGGAAAGAATCCAATGTGTTTTTTTTACTGTTATTGAAGCATAACGCATCGATAAATACAGACAAGAATAAGGAGAAGATGCAGTATGTTCTTTTGAGAGAGACTCATGTGATAGAAAAAGGAATGTCAATGCAGAGTCCAAGAAGAGGGTTTGGGCAGGAAAAAGTGTTGATTTTGATTAGAAGGCTTGAGCGATATTTGGATTTATATAAAGACAAAGAATTTCTAAATTATCCATTAAGTACCATAAGGTCATACATTGAGTATACAAAAGGAAATGAGATTGAGATCCCCATTATTGAAGCCAAATACGAAGTATTATGTCGTGTAATTGGTACAAATAGTATCGTTTTTACTCATGCAGGGACAAAGGAAGTTTCAAAAGATGAAATATGGAGAAACGCAAAAATTAACTTTCAAAATTTTGTTAACTCCAGACATTCTATAAGGTATTTCTCAAAAGAGTATCCTGATAGAAAACTTATTGATAAGGCATTGGAGATAGCACAACGAACTCCATCTGCTTGTAATAGACAAGGATGGAAAGTTTATGTATTTTCTCCTGAAAAGACCTATAGTTTATTAAAATGGCAAGAAGGTGCCAATGGTTTTGAGCAGGATATACCTCTTGCAATACTGGTTACTACAAATCTGAATGCTTTTTTATTTCATGAGCCGTATCAAGCTTATGTAGATGGCGGTATGTATGCAATGAGTTTATTATATGCCTTGCATTCATTAGGTCTTGGAACAATCCCACTATCCACTGGTTTTCAGGCAAAAAAGATCAGAGATTTACATGCAAGATTTAATATCCCAGAGAATGAGGTTCCTATTGTTATTATTGGAACTGGATGTCTTTTAGGTCAATTTAATGTTGCTGTGTCTCAGCGAAAATCAATTTTAGAAACCACGAATTATAGATTGAGTTAGAATGGGTTCATTATGAATATATTAATCATCAATCAGCCAACAAATAACAGGGGAGATGAAGCCGCCCATCGGAGTTTGGTGAGAGAATTAAACAGACGCTTTCCGTCAGCCAAAATCACGATTGTTTTTTCAAGTGCGCGGCAGGACAGTGTCGATCAAATGAAGGTTAATGCACCTCAGAATACTTATTTGAATATACCGACTTTTTACACAATCGCTTTTCATATCAAACGTTGGGGGCTCCGGTTAGGGTTGATCAAATTGTCCGCTTTATATCCTACCCACCGATCAGTGGTTAAGCAGATAAAAGAGGCAGATCTGATTGTTTGTGCCCCAGGTGGAATTTGTATGGGATTGTTTCAGGACTGGAATCATATATACAACTTAGCGCTGGCTATCTCATATAATAAAAGAGTAGCTTATTATTCTCGGTCGTTTGGACCTTTTTTAGATCGAACGAAATGGGACAAAGTGTTTAAGAAAAATAGTTATAACCTTTTGAAAGAATTTGATTTTCTATCTATCCGCGATGCCAGAACTATGCAATTAGCTGATGAAATAGGATTGAAGTATATTGCTGCAATTGATACTGCCTTTATAGATACACCATGTGCTGAAATACCTATTGAAATAGCTGATATTATTAATAGCAAAGAGTTTGTTGTATTTGTTCCAAATTCGTTGACGTGGCATTTAGCTTTTAAAAATTGCTCTGAGTCATATTTAGAAAAATTTTACTTAGCAATAATAATTTTACTTTTGACAAAATATCCAAATGATAATATTATAATGTTACCTCAGTTATTTAATGTTGGACAAAAAGGTGACATGGCTTATTTTCTACATTTGAAACAAATGGCAAATGATAATCGGATTTATGTTACTTCTGATCAATATAGTTCAGATATCCAACAGTCTATTATTTCGAAAGCAAAACTGGTGATTGGAGCAAGATACCATTCTATTGTTTTTGCAATTAATAATGAGGTGCCATTTGTTGCACTTTCTTATGAGCATAAGATGTTAGGTCTTCTTCAAACACTAGAGCTACAAGAATTTATGTTTGATATTAAGGATTTCGGGAAGCAACAACCTGATATTTCAAAAGCCATTGATGAAATAGAAAAAATTATAAAAAAAGCACATCCTTGTAAAGAAGCAAAAGAAAAAGCAAAAATCATTTCAAATGAATGTTTGTATAGTTTTGCTAGTCAGTTTAAAGAACTCTTAAGAAAAGCGCGAATATGAATATAGACATATCAATAATTATTGTTAATTATAATAATACCTACGACCTTAGAAATTGTGTTCAATCGATATATGAATTTTGTAATAAAAGCCAATTTGAAATTATAATAGTAGATAATAAATCTCAAGATAGGACCTTCATCATACTAAAAGAAGATTTTCCTGAGATTTTGCTAATAGAGAATGAAAACAATTATGGATATGGCAAAGCGAACAATATTGGTGCCAGTCATGCTAAAGGAAAATTTTTGTTTTTTCTAAACCCAGATACGCTTCTTCTTGAAGATTCTTTGATGAAATTGAGGAATTTTTATAAAGAGAATGAAAAAAAGCTTTCGATTGGAGTATTAGGTACTTTATTGGTTACTAAAGATTTAAAAGTTAATAATTCTGGAGGTGATTTCCCCAAAAGCTTAAATTTAATAATAAGATACATAAAACATATTTCCAAAATTAACAAAACTGGCGAATCATACGAGGAGAAGTATAATCATGCAAAATCTTTTTGTGAAATAGATTACGTTTCCGGTGCCAATCTGTTCATAAAAAAAAATGTATTTTTTAACGTTTCTGGCTTTAATCCTAAATTTTTCATGTATTTTGAAGAAACAGATTTGCAATTTAAGTTAAGAAAAAAAGGATATAAGTCTTACATAATAAATGAAACAAGAATCATACATCTGGAGGACGGATCGACAAAACAACAGCAGAATTGGAATCAATGGAAACGAGTGATTTTTAAAGAAAGTTGTAGTAAATATTTAAAATATAATGATCCTATTTTTTATCCCCTATATTGGTTGTTTTTGCTTTTTTTTGGATTAATATCTCTATTTAATCCTTTATACTCTTTTAAAGAGAACTTTAAGTTTTATAAAACCAGCCTTTTTTGAAAATATGAACACTTTTAAAATTAGTGTTATCATTCCTGCTTACAATGCGGGAAAATATATCAATGGGGCAATCAATTCTGTTTTAAAGCAAACTTATCAACCTCACGAAATAATTGTGGTTGATGATGGTTCACGAGATAATACTTATAAGATTGTAAAAGATAATTTTAGTGCTGTCAGTCTTTTTCGTCAGGAAAATGGCGGTCCCGCCGCCGCCCGGAATTTGGGAATACAAAAATCAACAGGGGATTGGATTACTTTTCTTGATGCAGATGATGAGTGGATGCCTGATTTACTTGAAAATTATGTGGAAGTACTTGTTTCTCATAAAAATATAGTTTGGTGTTGTGGTCCTTATGTTATAGAATTTCCAGATAAAAAAGTAAACATAAGATACAGTGGAAGTCAGCTTGAAAATAGGGTTATTGAAAATATTTTAGTTGCATATAAAGATTTTAAGAACAGAACAATAGCTGAGCTTGTAACTCCCTGTTCTGTGATCATTAATAGACATGTTTTTAATGTAGTAGGTTATTTTAATACTGGTTTTAAACATGGGGAAGATATTGATATGTGGTTCCGTATTTCTTTAGTTTTTCCCAGAATTGGATATCTTGACGAAGTATCTTTTAAATATAAAAGATATAACCCGAAATCTCTTACGAGTTTAAAGAAAATAAACTCTTCAATTAAGGTTGAACGTATCAATAACTCCTGGAAATATATTAAAGAGTATACAGAACTTCAGAGTATAGGCTCTATTGCTTTAAACATCTGGTTTCTCCGGTTATTCAAAAATTCACTAAAGGAGTTCAATCTTAATTTTTATGAGGGATTAGAAATGGAAGTTTTGAATAATCTAAATCATTGGAACAAGATTAGGCTATTCATAATAAAACTACTATGTAAAATTATTAGATGAAAAAAAATATTCTGAAATTTATAACATTTTTCCTTCCTTTTTCTTTGTTTTTCCAAGCGAATGATAACTTGATCTATCTGATGTATTCCGGTATATTTCTATTTTTATCATTTTCGGGATATTATTTTATAGGGAATATTAGGAAATATGAAATTTCAAAGGGAATTGCAATGTATTTTATGTTTATTTTATTTTCCCTTTTGCAGCATTGTTTTTTTTCAGTTGATGGAGAAAATTCTATAACAATGATTGGTAGGCTTGCTGTGATTTGTCTTGTTATTTTTTTTGTCTATAATAATGTTAAGATATATGGTGTGGAAAAGGCATTTTTGGCAGGACTTTCAGCCGGATTAATAATAAATTTATCAGTAATATTGCATGTTATGCCTGCTTGGATGTCTTCTGACGCTGAAACTCGATTTTCGGGTGTAGCCGGAAATGAAAATGTATTTTCGAATATGGTATTAATGAGCATAGTTGCGATATCTTATTTCCGATTAATTAAGGGAACTGGCTCATGGTTATATACATTTGCTTTGATTAGTGGCTTTATTTGCCTCTTATTTGCAGGTTCAAGGGCTGGTATTATCGGAGGAATATTTGTGCTTACGGTATTGGGAATCTCT
The DNA here is from genome assembly GCF_059705485.1 of Gaoshiqia sp. US2. Lineage (NCBI taxonomy): Bacteria > Pseudomonadati > Bacteroidota > Bacteroidia > Marinilabiliales > Prolixibacteraceae > Gaoshiqia > Gaoshiqia sp. US2. Next base: position 2,334,381 of record NZ_AP048550.1, read on the forward strand.
TGGATTCTAAATCCATCTGAAAAGAAGGATATCTCGTATGGAATATTGTTCTTGCTATTTTTAACCATTGTGTTTATCCCCCTATATGCTGACTTTGTAGTTTCAAAGTTTGAGTCTTTTTTATCTCGTTTTCAAGATTTCATATCTTTTTTTAAGACTAGCGAGGGTGACAGAAGTACGGAGATGCGTTATATGTTCGCGGAATTGGCATTTGAACTTATTGGCAAGTATTTTTTTACCGGAGTTGGGTTAGATAATTTTAAATTCTTTACAGTGACTTATTCCCACAATAACTATTTAGAAATATTTGTAAGTGTAGGTGTCTTTGGTTTCTTAATTTACTTATCATTTTATTATGTCTTATTGTCTAAAATCTTAAAGATAAAAGGGACAAAGATTAAATTTATTCTGTTCTTTCTCTTTTTCGTCCGTTTTATTCTGGATATAACTATTGTTTCATATTATTTGAGATTAGTAGTTATTATTGTTATTTTTCTCGAAGTATTAATAGATAAGGAAGATATTGTTGCGAAAAGGAATCGATACTTATTATATGTATTCAATAGGTATAAAGTATCTCGTGATAATAAAGGGACTATTAAGCAGAAAAATATGCTTCATGATAGCTTCTTAATAAATAGAAATGAAAGTCCTCCATATAACAAACAACTATCCTACTAGGCGTCATCCCATTTTTGGAATATTTGTTAAAGAACAAATTGATTCGTTAACAAGTCTGGGTATTACGAACAAAGTCTTCTTTATCAATAGTAGGGAAAAAGGGGTCATCGAGTATATTTTCTCATATTTCAAGTTGCACATCCATCTTATTCGGAATAAATATGATCTGATTCATTGCCATCATTCTTTTAGCGCTGCAATTTTTGCAGCAACCTTATATCCGATTTTCAGTAAATGTGTAGTTTCTTTTCAGAATGATCCAAACCGGGAATGGAAAGGAAGATTATTCCCAATTTGTAATCTGTTATTTGATCGAATAATTTTAAAAAATAACAGCGAAGAGTATTCGAAATACAGAAAATGTATTTATTTTCCTAATGGAGTTGATATTAATCTTTTCAGGCCCTTATTAAAAGAAGAGTGTTATAAGATAACAAATCTGGATTTGTCTAAGAAGTATATTTTATTTCTAGATTCCTATAATAGAAGAACTCAAAAGAGATTTGATCGTTTTAATCAGGTAATTCAAATACTTCGTGAGGAATACGGAAGAACCGATATTGAACCGTTAGTTTTAACTAATACAGAAAGAAAATACATACCATACTATATGAATATTTCTGCAGTTCATTTGTTGACCTCTGATTTTGAAGGATCTCCTAATTCGGTGAAGGAGTGTCTTGCCTGTAATACGAAAATTGTAACAACTCCGGTAGGTAATGTTGTTGATTTACTTGGAGATGTTTTGGGATGTTATATCTCAAAATCTTTTGATACCAAAGAGCTTGCAGTGTTAGTCATAGAATCCTTGGAATATGAAAATTTTCAAGGGAGATCAAATCTAATCTCAAAAAGGCTTGATATTAATAATACTGCAATAAAACTGAAAAATATTTACGACTTGATAATCAATGGATAAAAGGGCATATTATTTTTCCATACTCCTTTTTTTTGCAACAATTTTGCGTCGATACAGAGGCTTTGTATTGCGACTGAAAGGATATGATATTACTCCTACTACAATAATAGAAGGGAGCGTAAAACTTGATAAGTTATATCCAAAAGGAATTCATATTGGTGCGAACACACTAGTTGCCGGAGGTTCAACTATATTAAGCCACGATCATTGTAAACGAGTTGGAAACAATCAACCCTACCTAACCGAAACGTACATTGGAAAGAACTGTTTTATTGCAATAGGTGCAATTATATTACCCGGAGTTAGAATAGGAGATGAGGTAATTGTTGGAGCAGGAGCGGTTGTAACCAAGGATGTGCCATCTAATTGTATCGTGGCAGGGAATCCAGCAAAAATAATCCGGGCTGGAATTAGAATGAACGATTTTGCAGCAATAGAAAACTGGACAAAAGATAACGGTTGGATGGACTAATCCCAAAATCCTCAAAGAAATATGAAACAAAAAATCTACATTGCCGGCTGCGGAGGCATGCTGGGCGAGGCTTTTTATGCCAGGTTTAAAGATGAATATGAGTTAAAATGTACCGATAAAGATGTAAATGAAGAATGGCTTTCGCTGCTCGATTTCAGAGAATTGGCGGCTTACAGGAACGATGTTTTGGCGTTTAAACCCGATTACCTGTTCCATCTGGGCGCTTATACCGACCTGGAATTTTGTGAACAAAATACCGATGAAACTTACCGGACAAATACGTTGGCAGTTGAGAACGCGGTATATATTTCGAATGAACTGGATATACCATTATTGTATATCAGCACTGCCGGGATATTTGACGGGGAAAAGGCTCTTTACGACGATTGGGATCTGCCTAACCCGCTGGGGGTCTATGCGCGCTCGAAATACATGGGCGAACGTTTCGTGATTGAAAATGCCAAACGCTACCTGGTGTGTCGTGCCGGTTGGATGATGGGTTCCGGTCCGGGAAAGGATAAGAAATTTATCCAGAAGCTGATGAAACAATTGAAAGATGGTAAGCGCGAATTATTCATTGTGAATGATAAAGACGGTACGCCTACCTATACGCACGATTTTGCAAATAATGTAAAGTACTTAATTGAAAAAGAATACTGGGGCCTGTATAATATGGTTTGCGGCGGACAAACAAGCCGCTTGGAAGTTACGGAAGAATTATTGAAAATCCTGGGTCTGACAGATCAGGTTAAAATAAATGTGGTCACCAGTGATTATTTCAAAGACATTTATTTTGCCGAACGCCCGCCATGCGAGAGATTGGATAACCGTAAACTCAGCATCAGAAAGGCCAACTTGATGCGGGATTGGAGAGTGGCGTTGAAAGAGTATATCAACAACTATTATCAAGGTTATTTGGATTAAGAATGAAAAAGAAAGTGGCCTTAATTGGCACCAACGGTATACCCGCACGTTATGGCGGATTTGAAACATTAACCGAATACCTTGCCAGGTACCTTAATAACGAATATCATCTGTATTGTTACTGTGCAAAAGCCCCAAAAGATAAGCGACTAAATGAATACTTGAACACAAAGCTGATCTATTTGCCATTTAACGCCAACGGCTGGCAGTCGATGATTTACGATGCCCTGTCAATTGTCAATTCACTGATTAAACATGATGTTCTGATCGTTCTTGGTTTTTCTGGCGTTGCGGCATTTCCGTTGAAATTTTTGTTTGGCAAGAAGATTATTTTCAATATTGGTGGAATTGAATGGCAGAAAGTTAGGGGAAGTAAACTGACCGGAAAGCTGGAAGTCGTTGTGAAGAAATGGTTTGAATGGGTTTGTGTTCGTGCCTCAGATCTAGTCATTGCAGATAATCAGGTATTATACGATTATGTGACACAGAAATATCAGGTTGAACCGGTATTGGCAGAATATGGTGGGAATCATGCTGTTTATGAGTCGGTAGATACAATGAGCATCAAAAAGTATCCATTCCTTGAAAAAAGTTACGATTTGACAGTATCAAGGGCACAGGAAGATATGAATATTCACCTGGTGATTGATGCATATAAAAAAATTCCGCAACGGAATATTGTTATCATTTCCAATTGGAAAATATCGGAATACGGTCAGAGACTCAAAAGAGAAAATGAGAATAAATACCCGAATATGATCTTATTGGATGCTGTTTATGATTTGAAGGAGCTGAATACGATTCGTGGTAATTGTCAACTCTATTTACATACCCATTCACTTTGTGGCACGGCGCCCTCTCTTACTGAAGCCATGTCGTTGGGACTTCCGGTCATTTGCTTTGACGTACCTACGAACAGGGCTTCTACCGAAGAAAAAACATTTTACTTCAGAGATACAGAATCATTGATCGAAATCATCACCAGACTGAATACAGCGAATACAAAAAAACTGGGAGATGATATGTTAGAGATTGCTTCCCGCAGATACACCTGGGAAAGAATAGTTGATTTATATAAGAAATGTATAGAAATCTATGGATAAAATTAAATTTGGAATTATCGGCATGGGTAGAATGGGGATTACCCATTATTCGATCATCAATACTCATCCCCAGGTTGAAGTCATATCCGTGGCGGATACTTCGAAAATGACCCTGGATATATTAGGCAAATATGTTCCGGCAGTTCAGGTGTTTAAAGGTTACAAAGACCTGATTGATTTGTCTAAACCTGATGCAGTGATTGTATGTACGCCTCCAAACTTGCATTTTGAAGTTTGTAGTTATGCCTGTCAGCATGGGATCCATGTTTTTGCGGAAAAACCTTTTACAACAGATGCGGAACAGGCCAGAGAACTGAAAGAAAAATTTGAAGCCAAAGGGCTGGTCAACCAGGTCGGATATGTCAACAGATTTAACGATGTGTTTATGACGGTAAAAAAATACATCACAAGCGGTTTGGTTGGAAAAGTAGTACGGTTTAAGTCGGAAATGTTTAGCTGTACGGTTACGAAAAAAGAAGAAACTGAAAGCTGGCGTTCATTTCGTGAAAACGGAGGTGGGGCTGTTTATGAAATAGCAGCCCACGCTATTGATCTGGCAGACTATCTTTTTGGGCCTCCAGATCAAATTACAGGAACCAGCATGAACCAACTTTACTCAAAACATGTGGAAGATATCGTTTCATCTACTTTTATCTACAAAAACGGATGTTCCGGGACGTTGTACGTGAACTGGTGCGATACCAGTTTTCGAAAACCAGCCAACAAGTTGGAAATATTCGGAGAAAAAGGGAAAATACTGGCTGATCAGCACGGGTTAAAAGTATTTCTGAATAATGATGATAAAGAAAACGGCTATAAAAAAGGATGGAATAGTGTTTATATCACGGATATTTTTACACCTGTTCCTTTTTATGTCAGAGGAAACGAATTTACCCGTCAGTTATATCACTTTGCCGATAGCATTTTAGGCACGACACCAGAAAAAGTCTGTACGTTTTCGGACGGCTACCATACTCAAAAAGTGATACATGAATTGTTTGAAAATGCCACACCTCATTTAACTACGGCCTGACATGGAAAAAATAGATCAAATTATTTTTGGAGATAACCAGTTTTTTGGCATTAACCACATGTCGCAGGAAAAAGCACAGCAGTTGGCTGAAAAGTTTTTTCAAACAGAAAATATCTTCAAAATTTACGACCTTGCTATTAAGTATGGAATCAATGCAGTCATGTTAAACAGCAATGACCGGGCCAAAGAAATATGTGATTATTTCCGCGATAATAAATCAAAGTACAAAGATCTGAATTGGTACCCTTCTATTCCATACCCGCACAAATATGCCAACATGGTTAATGAGAAAGGAATATTCCCGGCAATAAACGATATTTTATTTAAAAATAATTCAGCTATTGGAGTATTGGGCATGGTGGCCAAAGGTGGTTTGGCGGTTTTTAATAAAGATGCCATAGAACTAATGAAAATGCTTGTTGACCTGGAAGTTAAAATATTCAAAGGGTTGAACATCAAAGTTATTTTTCTGCAGAACATTATTGTGGATCTCTTATTGGGCTACGGAGTAAAGGAGGTTTTTTATGAGTATTGCAGCCATGTTCGTAAAAAGTACCATGCCTTGCCGGGACTCATCACTCAAAATCTACCTTATTTAAAAGAAAAACTTGAAGAATGGGGTATTGATGAGGTTGTAATATGCAGTTCCATTAATAAAATTGGTTATTTAATGTCGCCTGACATTCCGTCTTACGTCGATACGATTCAGAATAACGATGCTTCAAGGTACCAGTTAATGGCGATGTCTACCCTGGCATCAGGCGCTGTTCGTGCTACCGAAGCTTATGATTTTATCAATGCCTTAAACCTTCAGTCAGTCGTATTTGGAGCATCTTCGGAAAAGAATATTCAGGAAACAGTCAGTTTAATTAAACGAACACGTGAGCCTGCAATACATATTTATCCGGATGTTACCGGGTAGTATGGGATGTGGAATATCCAGATTGCGGATTGCCTCATTCTCAATAACAAAACAGGCCCCGACAGCACCGTAACCCACTACTCATTTATGAACATCCTAATCACCGGTATTCCATGCAGTTGAGAATTTAATTGAAAAACTGAAGTTAAGAAACTAAAATTGAAAATTGATACACATGAAATTGTAGTTTTGCCTGAAATATAATCAATGGACCTCATGGAAAGGCTTGGGAGACTTAGGACTTTTACTTTGTGTGAGGTTAAGGATGAGCATCTTGGAACGGTTGATCCAGAGAAAAGCGACAAAGATGAATACGAGTTGCAGCTTGATTTGTTAGGAAGAATGATAAGGCAAGCATGCAAAGAGCGAAATCTTACACAATCTGAGCTTAGTGAAATGATCGGAGTGCGAAAGTCACAAATTTCCAGGATTGAGAGAAATGCTAAAAATGTAACCATTGACACAATCCTTCGTGTTTTTAGAGCGTTGGAGGGACTGAATAGAATCAAGGCACGCAGGAACATTAATAAATTTTAATCGAATAGACCAATAAAAGAAGGGTGTACAACAAAATTTCATCCTACCCATATCAGGTTCCTACGGAACCATTGGCAAATCCGCCATCCGCTTGGTTTCTCAAACTATCCCTCAAAGACATGGTATGACTTATTCCGGGAAGAAAAATTCATTACCTTTGAATAAAAAAATATGCCAACAATATTACAAATAAGGGGATATAGGTTCTTCTTTTATATAAACGACCATCATCCTCCGCATATTCATGTTGAAAAAGGAAGAAGTACTGCAAAGTTCCTTTTAGAGAATGCAGAACTGGTAAAGTCAAAAAGGTTTAACGCAAGTGAACTAAGCGAAATTAGAAAGATTATTTTGGAAAATATTGAACTTTTTAAAACAAAATGGGATGAGCGTTTTACACATTACTAAATCAACTAATGCCGTAAATATTTGGTTCGACGAAATAAAGATGTACCTCGTTTTGGACGATGGAAGGGAACTTTCAGTTCCAATAAATTGGTTTCCTTCATTACGTGATGCAACACCTGAGCAAAGAAACAACTGGAGGCTTATTGGTGACGGTGAAGGAATCCATTGGAAAGATTTGGATGAAGATATTTTAGTGGAAGGGCTTTTATAACGAACTTTAAAATACAAGCATCCCCGGCGGCTCAGTCGGTGAATAAGATTTGTAACTCACACGACTATTTGATAATTTTACTTACAAAAATAAGTCTATGAGACTTTCTGCTGTTGAGATAAATATCATTCGCCGTGTTGCCAGTGAGGTTTGAGGAGATCAGACAATCATCTATTGTTGAACGGATTGAAGGGATCAACATCCTTTTTGAAAAAAATGAAATGTTAAAGCAAATTACGGGGAATTGCCGGTCAGTTTTATCAGAAAAGGTTGGACTGAATTTATAGCAAGAAGGGATCCGCCTGCAACGGCGCCGATTGCCTTCCCCGATGCTCGTTGGAAAGGCAATCACTTGGCAGTCAGACCATTTCATCCTCAATAACAAATCGGACCCCTGGAATAGATCAAACCCACTACTCATTTATGAACATCCTAATCACCGGTATTCACGGCTTTGTTGGTACAAACCTGACCAAAGCCCTGATGACAGAACATACCCTTTACGGACTCGATCTTGTTGCTCCCGAAAAAGAGGGCGTCATAAAAACAGTTGGATGGGCTAACCTTGAAAATGATGCTTTACCAGCCGTGGATGTGGTCATTCACCTGGCTGGTAAAGCTCATGATACAAAAAATGAGTCTGAATCGCAGGTGTACTTTGACGTCAATACCGGCTTGACCCGGAAAATTTATGATTATTTCCGGGCTTCGTCGGCAAAGAAGTTTATTTTTTTCAGTTCGGTGAAGGCTGTTGCCGATTCAGTAAAGGGGCCTGTTTTAACCGAAGAAGCCGCACCTGCTCCTGTTGGCCCTTACGGCGAAAGCAAGCTGCTGGCAGAACAATATATCCGGGAGCATTGGCCCAATCAGAATTCAGATCAATCGGTGTATATTCTTCGGCCCTGCATGATTCATGGACCGGGTAACAAGGGCAATTTAAACTTGCTATACCAACTGGTGAGTATGAACCTCCCTTGGCCTTTGGGCGTGTATGCCAATGAACGTTCGTTTCTGTCGGTGGGCAACCTGGCCTACGTGATCGGCCGGTTGGTGAACGAACCCATCCCGGCAGGTGTTTACCAGGTGGCTGATGACGAACCGCTTTCGACCAACGAACTAATCAGACTAATCGCTCAATCGCGAGGGCAGAAGGCAAAGATCTGGCATTTGCCCAAATGGATGGTTGGCGGTTTGGCGAGAGTGGGAGGGTGGTTGCATCTTCTGTTAAATCCCGCACGCCTGCATAAGCTCACCGAAAACTATGTGGTGAGCAATGCCCGCATCAGGCAAGCGCTGGGTATAACAAAGATGCCTGTGCCCGCCCGCGATGGCCTGACAGAAACGCTGAGAAGCTTCAAAGAACGATAACCACCTCCCGCGCTTCGCGGGTACTCCTACTTAAAAAGAAGGAGAAAACCGGCGTTTGGTAAGTTGGTTAAAGAAAAGGACAAATTAATCATTTTATCAGGTGTCGCCACCTACGGGGTTCTTATCTTGTGAATGACTATTTTCTATCATCCTGAGTCTCCGTTCAGGAGCGTTAGGATTTGCCACTCGCTACTTACTACTTACTACTTACTACTTACTACTTACTACTACCTTGCTAACTGAGGATGTGATATTAATAGACCAATAAAAGAAGAATACGATGATGGTTTCCTTTTTGAATTGTAAATTTGTAAAAAATAGAAAACATGGATTTACAAACCAGAAAATTGAAAGCTATTGAATATCTGATCAAACTCCAGGACGAAAAGCTATTTAATGAGATAGAAGCTGTGATATTAAAAAGCCGGAAACAGGGAATTGCCCTGAAACCATTTTCTCAAAAACAATTGGTTGAAAGAGCTAAAACAGCGAACGAAGACTATTTTGCCGGAAGGTTCAAAACCCAGGAACAGCTTGAGATTGATTCGGACAAATGGTTAAAATAAAGCGGATCATATGGTCTGACTTCGCTTCAGATAATTTAAAAGAAATTATTACTTATTATAAAGAAGTTGCCGGGGAAAATATTTCCCGAAAACTCACAGCTAAAATTTTTAGATCAACGAAACAATTGATAAGATATCCCCTTTCCGGTCAAGTTGAGCTTTCACTGGAACATTTGGATGAGGGGCACAGGTATCTGGTTGTGGGCAACTATAAGCTTGTTTACCGGATAATTGATAACGACATTTTAATAACCGACCTTTTTGATTCACGGCAGGATCCGGAAAAAATTAACGACAATAAAAGATAGGCTTCCTAAAGTCTCAAATTTACCTCAAACAACTCCTTAGTTTGAACGAAAAGGAGGAGAAAACCGGCGTTTGGTAAGTTGGTTAAAGAAAAGGACAAATTGATCATTCTATCAGGTGCCGCCACCTACGGGGTTCTTATTTTCGAATGACTATTTTCGACCATACTGACGCTCGTGAAAGGAGAATCAGGATCAGCTACTTACTACTTAATACTCATCATGATATACCTCCTGTTTGCCTTCATACTGCTGGCGGTCGAGCTGATCTGGTTCCGGATTGCCGATCGGTTTCACATAATTGATCAGCCCAACCAGCGGAGTTCGCACAGCCGGATCACCCGGCGTGGCGGTGGAATTGTTTTTTACTTCGCTGTTCTGATCTACAGCCTTTGGTTTGGATTCTCTTATCCGTGGCTGTTGGTTGGAACAAGCCTGATTGCCGTAATTAGTCTGGCCGACGATATTCGTCCGGTAGCGAACCGACTTCGCTTATTGGTTCATTTTACGGCCATTTTGATGCTGTTTGCCGAATGGGCGATATTTCAGGGATTCCCTTGGTGGCTACTGCTTGCGGCTCTGGTATTTTGTGTAGGGATCATCAATGCCTATAATTTCATGGATGGGATTAACGGGATGACAGGAGGTTACAGTTTGACCCTACTGTTGACACTAATCTGGCTCAACGAACAACATATCCGCTTTGCCGATCCGGCTTTGCTAAATACGGTAACACTCGCCGTTTTGGTGTTTAACGTATTTAATTTCAGAAAGAAAGCGCTTTGTTTTGCCGGCGATGTGGGGTCGGTAAGCCTGGCTTTTCTGGTGTTGTTTTTCACCGGAATGCTTATCCGGGAAACCGCCGATGTGACGTATATCATTTTTCTTGCTGTTTACGGGGTTGATAGCGTCGCGACCATCATTCACCGTCTCATTTTAAAAGAAAATATATTTGAAGCGCATCGTAAACATGCCTATCAGATTATGGCGAACGAGTTAAGCATTCCTCATGTGCGGGTTGCAGGCGTTTACATGGGCTTACAGCTTGTTATTAATTGTATTTTTTTGATGATCCCGCCCCCTTTCCGGTGGCATTATGCGCTCGGAACCGTGTTGTTGCTGGCGATGATCTATATGGTCTTTATAAATAAATTCTTTTATCTCCATGCCCGCGTCGGGCAGGATCTGTCATCCTGATCCCGATTAATCTGAATTAGGAAAAGGAAGGGCCCGTCCGGCCTGAGGACAGCTATTCTGAAGAAAGTATGGCTGCTTATGTCCTTCCGGACAGGATTTACTTTTTTGTCTTGACACAAAAAAGTAAACAAAAAAAGTCAAGGCTGACGGTGATTTTGAAGGAAAACTACGGTTTGTGAATGCCACACGGCCCAACTCGTCGTTCCTCCTCAAACAGGGCCGCTTACCAGTCCCTGCCCCGGATTCCCTTCCCTTGTTTTCCGGGTTCAAAATCGCCGTAGGCCGCAGCCGAACGACAGGCATCACAGATTTTTCAAATGTGTCAAAGTAGAATGAACATGCAACTGATTGAATCTTCGCTTTTGAATAGCATATCAGACCGGGCCAAAGAGAGCCCGCGGCTTCGGATGAACCATAACTTTCATCACTCGGCTGATGCGCCTGTTCAGCGTCTGTTAAACGCGCTGGAGCCGGGCACGGTGATTCCTGTTCATCGCCACCGGCATACCGACGAAACCTATATTTTAATCCGGGGCTGCATCCGGGCGATTTTCTACGACGAGAAAGGGACGGAACTGGAGTCGGCCGTTATAAATCCGGATCAAGGATGCTTTGGCATCCATATCCCCGCGGGTCAGTGGCACTCGTTGGAGGTGATTGCCCCGGGGACGGTCATTTTTGAAGTGAAAGAAGGCCCCTATTCTCCGCTGGGGTCCGACGATCTGCTCTAAATCATACGTTTTGGCAAGGAAAGTCTTGCCCGACAAACCCGAATTATCCATGCGGTAAAATTTTAATAACTATGATCAGCTTGATAATTAGTAGATTAAAAAGGTATAATCTGCCCAGGAAACTAATCCTGGTGGCAGACATGGGCATTATCGTTACCGGATTTCCTCTGGCGTATCTGTTACGCTACAATTTTGATTTCAACCAGATTGAGTTTGGACAGGTTTTTATACAGGCCCTGGTGGTGGTATCACCGGTGTATTTGATGGCTTTTTTGTGGAGCGGCTCGTACAGGGGAATTATCCGGCATTCGTCTATCGAAGACGCTGTTCGTTTATTTACCACCATCAGCCTGGCTATGATGGCCTTAATCCTGCTCGCGGTGATGAGTCGGTTCATGGGAATGCCGAAAGCATGGAGCCTGTCGGGTTCAGTATTGGTCATCCATACAGCCCTATCCACGGTTTTGCTCATGGGGTCGAGATTATCAATCAGGGTGGTTTACCACGCTTTTATGGATCAGCGCGATCACTTAAAACCGGTATTGATTTTCGGTGCGGGAAGCATGGGCCAGATTACGCTGGGAGTGATTGAGAACGACCGGGTTTCAAAGATAAACGTAGTCGGATTTATTGACGACAACAAAACATTAGTCGGGAAGCGCCTGGCCGGAAAACCAATCTACTCGGAAGAAGACGCTTTCGGGAAAGTAGTCCGAAATAAAGAGGTGAAAGAGCTGATATTGGCCGTTACCCCTCACAAGATCACATTGGAGCGTAAGAAAGCCCTGTTCGACTGCTGTATGAAGCATGGGGTGCGGGTACGCGAGATTCCGCCGGTAAAAGACTGGATTGACGGGCGGTTTAATTCCCGTCAATTACGCGAACCTAATATCGAAGATTTATTGGGACGCGACCCGATTTGGCTGAACCAGAGTCAGGTGGCCGACGGGCTGCGGGGCGCCGTTGTTTTGGTAACCGGGGCCGCCGGATCAATCGGCTCTGAAATAGCCCGCCAGTTGATGGCTTTTGATGTCGATCACGCAGTTTTTGTCGATCAGGCGGAATCGCCCCTTTACGATTTGCAAAATGATTTGCTGAAACGGTTTTCTTCAGACAGGTTCAGCGTTGTGGTGGCAAGCATTACCGATCTGTACCGGATGCAATGTCTGTTTGAAAAATACCGGCCGCAATACGTGTTTAATGCGGCGGCCTACAAACACGTTCCGCTGATGGAAGAATCACCCTATGAAGCCATCCGGGTAAACGTGGGAGGTACCAGGTTGCTGGCTGACTTATCCGTGAAGTTTGGGGTGAAGAAATTCGTCATGATTTCGACTGATAAAGCGGTGAACCCAACCAATGTAATGGGAGCCTCGAAGCGGATTTGTGAGATCTACATCCAGGCATTAACCCAGACCCGGCATAAAAGTACCCAGTTTATTACCACCCGGTTTGGAAATGTGTTGGGTTCAAATGGATCGGTCGTGCCCCTGTTCCGCAAGCAAATTGAAGACGGAGGGCCGGTAACCGTGACACACCCCGATATTATCCGCTATTTTATGACGATTCCCGAAGCCTGTCAGTTGGTGCTCGAAGCCGGATTCATGGGACATGGAGGTGAAATTTACGTGTTCGATATGGGCGAGCCCGTCAAAATTTACGATCTGGCCGTAAAGATGATTTCCCTGGCCGGACTGAAACCGGTGGAAGATATTCCGATCCTTTTTACAGGGCTGAGGCCGGGAGAAAAATTGTATGAAGAATTGTTGGCCGACGAAGAAAATACCGTCCCGACGCATCACCCTAAAATTAAGGTGGCGCAAGTCAGGGAACACAACTTTGGTGTGGTGAATTTGATGATTGACGAATTGCTTGGCGCGATACGGAATGAATCGGAAGCCGGCCTGGTGATCCGAATGAAGGCCCTGGTGCCGGAGTTTATCTCCCAAAATTCGAAATACAGCAAATACGACGAGGTTACCGCGTAGCACTGATAAAAATTTATTAGAAACATAAATACAGAAAACAGATGAAAAACAATGTTCAGAAAGCCGTATTCGCTCTGTTGTCGATGATGCTGCTTTTTTCGTGCAAATCCAATAAAGAATTGATGTATTTACAGAACCTTCCCCGGGGCGAGGTGTTGCGCGGGGTCCCGTTTTCGACCAACGAGTATCGGTTGCGCACCAACGATAACCTGTATATTCAGGTGACTTCGCTAAACCCGGAGGTGAATCAGCTCTTCAACCCGTCGGCCGGTACCGGTTATGCAGCGGGCGTTACCCAGCAGTACGGGACGCTGAGCGCCCAGTATTTGAGCGGTTACCAGGTGGATGAAGACGGCAACATCGAAATGCCCATTATCGGTGAAATATTTTTGAAAGGAAAAACACTGAGCCAGGCCAAAGATTTGTTGGTAGAGCGGGTGAATGAATATTTTAAAGAGGCGACGGTGACGGTTAAATTACTCAGTTATAAGTTCACGGTTATGGGTGAGGTGACAAACCCCGGTGTTTATTACAGTTACCATAACTCCTGTACCCTTTTGGAAGCGATCAGTCAGGCCAATGGTACAACCGACTATTCAAGCCTCAGGAAAGTCATCATTATCCGCGAAACAGACGACCGGCGTTCGTATTCCATCCCGGTCGATCTGACCGATAAATCACTGCTGACTTCCCAGGCTTATTACCTGCAACCGAACGATGTGGTTTACGTGAAACCCGACAAGTACAAAAACACCCGCTTGAATGCGTCCTTATATGCCTTGATGTTATCAACGGTTTCCACCTTTATTGTCATTTTAAAATACATTGGAGAATAGCGAGGTTGGTTTCCCGATATCATAGCAACAATCTTTTGAAGAGCCTCATGCCGAACGTATTTCGGCATCTCATATCCGGATCGTTTGATCTTGATATGACCTTTTAAAACAAGTAGAATAAGCAAAATTATACACGAGAGATGGATCATAATGATGAATTGTTAAAATTGCTGGCCAGGAATGAAGAAGAGACAATCAACCTGAAAGAATTTTTGTTTAAACTGCTTCATTACTGGCATTGGTTTGTCGGAGCAGCCCTTATCGGGCTCATAACGGCCTTCATTTACAACAAATATACCCCGGCCAGTTTTGTTGTGAACAGTCAGCTTCTGGTAAAAGAGAAAAAAATGGACGGGATCAGCCTGGATAATTTATTTGATAATTTTCAGATGAAATCGGATGTGAAGCTCGATAACCATATCGGGATCCTGTCGTCGTTTACCATCAACCGGCAAGTGGTTGAAAACCTGGGCTGGCATGTTTTCTGGTACCGGGATAAACTGTTTTCAGAAGAGAACCTGTATGGCAAAGAGCCTTACGAACTGGCGCTTGAACCGGGGGCGATGAACCTGAAGGATGTTCCGGTATACATCAGCCCGGTCGACTCTGTCCGTTTTTTGATAAAGGTAAATTCGGAAGTGACCATTGACGGCGAGGTATTTCAGGTTGATTTTGAAGAGCAGGCAGAGTACGGAAAGAAATTTGAAAACTACTACTTCTCGTTTACACTCAAAAAATTTGGGATTCCTGCCGACGGGGACTATTATTTTGTGGTCAATAAACTGGATGACCTGGCTTTAAACTACATGCAAAAAGTAGAAATAACCCGGGTGAGTAAAAATGCCGATCTGATCAACTTGCAGGTGATTGGAAATAATCCTAAAAAAGAGATTAGTTTTTTAAACGAATTGGCCGATGTGTACATTCGTTACGGACTGAAAGAAAAGAACCAAATATCCGAAAATACCATTCATTTCATCGATCAGCAGTTACTGGCGATTGTTGACACCCTGAAAACCACCGGAGACCACTTCTCGAATTACCGGGCCGACAAAAAGGTGTTTGACCTGGGGCAGAAAGCTTCGCTTGTTGTCACCAAGTTAGTGGAATTGGATTCGAAAAGGTCGCTTGCCGAAATGCAGCTCGAGTATTACGAGAACCTGAAAAACTACATGAACCATGCAGATAAGATAAAAGAAATGGTTTTTCCGTCGGTTGTCGGTATTACCGATCCCGGGCTGAATAACCTGGTTGTTCGCCTGAGCGAGCTGTACAGTAAAAAGGAAGCGTTATCGTATAGCCTTCACGAGAAGAATCCAGGGATCCAGGTGATCGACCGCGAACTGGAATATACCCGTAAAAGCCTGAATGAGAACCTGAACAACCTGGTTTTTAATACCAAACAGGAACTGGAGGTTATGAAGCGGGAAATTGATGAGGTAAACAGGCAATTGCAGGATTATCCGAAGACCGAACAGGACCTGATTAACATCAAACGCATGTACGATCTGAACAACGAACTGTACACCTTCCTGTTGCAAAAGCGGGCTGAAGCCGAAATAACAAAAGCCTCCAATATTCCCGATGTGAATATCCTGGATCCGGCCAGAGAAGCCACGATGAAACGGAAAGGCCCGCGGAAAATGCTTAACCTGATGCTGGGATTGTTCCTGGGACTGATTATACCGCTCGTGATCATTGTGGTACGCGATTATTTCGACGAGACCATCCACAACCGCGACGACCTGAAGAAGTTAACCTCGATCCCCATCGTGGCCGATATTATGCACAATCCGTTTAAGGAGAACATTCCGGTGGCGGAACATCCCCGGTCGGTATTGGCCGAATCGGTCAGGAAACTCCGGACCAGCCTCGACTATATGAATCATAAAAGCGATGGTAATGTGATCGGGGTTCATTCGTTGGTGCCGGGAGAGGGGAAAACGTTTATAGCGGTCAATCTGGCGGCCATTATGGCCATGAACAATAAAAAAATCATCCTGGTCGGGGCGGATATGCGCAAACCAACATTGCACAATCATTTAGGCTTAAATAATAAGGAAGGGTTGAGTACCTACCTGATTGGCAACCACACGATAGATGAAATCATCAAGAAAACAAAAATCCCCAATCTGGATTTTATTTCGTCCGGGCTGATTTCTCCCAATCCGGCCGAACTGCTCGGAACTGAAGAGTTTGGAAAGCTGATCGGAGAACTGAAAGGGCGATACGACACCGTTATTATCGATAATTCACCGATTACCCTGGTGACCGATGCGGCTATCGTGAAAAAGTACACGACCATCAACCTGTTTGTGGTACGGCAAAGGTACAGCGACCGGAATTTGATCGATCTGCTCAACCAGATTGTCGAAAAGAACGGCATGGCAAATGTGGGAATTGTCATCAACGACGTGAATCCCCAGGTATATGGAAGTTATGCCTACCGCTATGGCGGATATTACCGGAAGGCATACAACTCCGAAAGTGGCTATTTTGAAGAATAAGCAAAAAAATAAACCATGAAATCAATCCTAACTGATTCAATTTATCCGATGTTGTTAAAAAAAGCATTCGGGCGAGTAGACGACCTGATCAATCACTCCTGGATGGAAGTTCAAAAAATAATTTTGGACGAAGAGTTTTGTCCGTATGGCATTAAGCTGGGAGCCAACCTGAAAGAAATTTCCCGCCAACGTAAAAGATTGAATATTTCAGCCGAATATGATTTCTCAGACGAAGCGGGTTTGCCTTACCAGGTCTCTTTTATTGATTTTCAATTTGAGGAGACCCACCTGGTGATTCAATTACACTTTATAAAAAAGAAATTGTACCTCGCGAGAATCGACTTTATGAAACAATTGTTATCCAATAAATTCGAAAAGTTATTTTATCATTTGACCGGTATTTCGATTGATGCAAATTCGACGATGGGCATTCGCCCTTTTCATATCAAAGATGAGCAGCATAACCTCCTGCGCATTCATAATCCGATGGGGTATCCCTCATTAATGTATTACAGCAGTGATGTGCAGATACAGAAACTGGTTGAAAAAATACAGCCCGAACTAATGGAATTCCCGGGTAAGTCCGATTTCGAGATTAACGCGGCTTTAATCGCCTGAACCTTTTGGGGCCGGTAAATAGATTTTCCGAATTGATAACCAATTAAACTAAATGCGATGAGTGGATTGAACCGAAAACAGGCCAAACTTTTAAGAAAACAGATGGCCAAACTTTACGGGAGAAACTACATTCCCTTAACGACGGGAGACAACACCCTGTCGATTGGCGATATTTTATTATCGAAACATGACATTCTGCCAATCATTGACAGTTCTGTATTTGACCCGGTTAATACGGAACTGGTAGAAGGGAGAAAGACCAGTAAAAATATCACCTCAGACTCAAGTGTAAGCCTCACGGCAAAGTTCCGGGGTGAAGCGATCTTTTCAGAGTATTTTAAATTAGACGAAGCCGGGATTGTTGTTCAGTTTTCCTCTGATAAACAGATGTTTCTTAAAATTCAAGGGATGCGGCAACAGAGTATTAAAAATTTTATCTCGTTCAGGCAGGAACTGTTGGAGCGCTATGCCAACGGCCAGATTTCTTCAAAAGTGTATGTTGTCAGGGGGTTGGTATATGCCGACAAGTATTATCTCCAGTTTAGCGGAAGCCAGGGAGGTACGGTGGGATTCAATATCGATGCCGATGTGAAATATCTTGATGCAGAAGTGGAAGCAGACTTTAACTTAAAGTGGAAAAAAGAAGTTGGCTATCATATTGATGGTTCAAACGGGGGCGTGTTAGCCTATTGCGTTTCAGGTGTTCGTTTGAAAAAACACTTGCTGCCAACGGGAATTCAGGAGAAAATACGGAACGGAATGTCTGAAGCCGATGCACTCGAATGTTTATCCGTTTCTGAACGACAGGAACTGTTAAGCAAGGACGCCCTGGAAGTTGTAGACCTCACGGATGAAATTCTTTTAACGCACGAAGAAGCAGAATAGAATACCCGGAGTCGTCTTCTGAATGTTTAAATGTCCGGAAAAATGAAACTTATCAGAACACATATCCCGGAAATTCTGATTATCCAGCCACCGGTGGTCACATGCGGTCATGGGTATACGATCGAATTGTTTTCGGCGCTAAACTTTTCCGGGTTTATTGGCGATACCACCTTTATGCTCGATACCATCCAGTATTATAAGTTTGGCATGTTAACCGGTCCGGCTTATCAGAAACCTCCCTACACGCAACTGCAACTGGTTAGCGTATTAAAAGGAATGGTACTGCAGGTCGCGGTCGACATCAGGATCGGGGCGCCGACCTACGGACAGTATGTTTCTGTCATCTTAACCGGGCAAGATCACTACCAGTTACTGGTGTCAAAAGGATTTGCACTTGGTTACATCGTCCTGAGCAAGTCGGCTTTTATCATGATTAAAAGTGATAACATTGGTTCAAACATCGGGAAAAGAGGTTTTTGCTGGAACGATCCGGTGGTGAATATCAACTGGAGGGTGCCGGAAAAATACATCGTGTTGGCCGAAGCGGATAAACATTATCCCCGTCTGGCTGATGTGGAAGACTTTTATTACAGGGATTTTTTATAAAACATGCAAGAGGCCTGTGTTGTGGAGATGATGAACGTTAAAAAACGATAAACATGTTAAGATCAGGAGAAAACAAGGCGCGAAAAATAATGATTGCTGTCGACTTTGACGGCACAATTGTCGAACATAAGTATCCAAAAATAGGGAAGGAGATTCCCTTTGCAATACAAACGCTGAAAATGCTTCAGAATGATGGGTTTCGTCTGATTCTTTGGACTTCGAGGTATGGTAAAGAATTGGAGGAAGCAATTAAATTCTGCCATGAAAGAGGTCTTGAATTTTTTGCCGTGAATAAAAATTATCCGGAGGAAATCTTTGGCGAAAATTTAAGCCGGAAAATAGTGGCTGATATTTATATTGACGACCGCAACTATGGCGGGATACCATCCTGGGGCGAAATTTACCACAAACTCAAGGAGGGATCTTTTGATTATTAATTCACCGCTTAAAAGTTAACGTAATGAAAAAGAAGTTTGTTTTTCTGGCAATTGCCGGATTGATGACCCTGGAGGGCCTTGCCCAAAGCGGGATGCAAAACGGGACCGTTTTTAATCAATGGTCGGTTGATGCCGGTATTGGCTTAACCAAGCCGTATCGCAATTTTGATGCAGGTTATTATGCAGCGACACCCGATTTTTTGGCAACAGAAATTGGATTACGCTACATGATTAACGAGTTTTTTGGTCTGAAATTCGGCTTTGGTTACAACCAATTTTCCGAAGCAAAGAGCAGCCTTGATTTCCAAACGAGTGAATACCGTCTGGATTTGCAGGGCGTGATGAATGTTGGTCGCGTTTTGCAATTCGAGAACTGGACCAAAACATTTAACTTACTGGCCCACGGAGGTTTTGGTCTTGGGAAGATGGATTACGACCTGGCATCTGATGTAGATGACTACGTTGGCAATGTCATCGGCGGTCTTACCGCTCAGGTGAAATTGTCACCCCGCGTTGCCCTGAACCTCGACGGAAGCGCTTTTTTTAATATCCGTCAGGATAATTCATTTAATGGTAACGGACCAGGAAATAATAAAAACCTGGGAACTGTTTTTAACGGAACAGTAGGTCTTTCAATTTACCTGGGTAAAAACAAAACACACGCCGACTGGTACCTGCGTGGCGACGAAAAGTACAACGCGCTTAATTCGCGGGTTTCAGCATTGGATTCAAGGGTGAAAGCCGTTGAAGACGAATCGGCCAAAGCCAGGGATCTTGCCAAAACACAGGGCGATGTTGAAGGGCTGAGCAAAAGAATTGCCGCTTTGGGCGATAAAGGATCAGGCGCAGGAAACTACGATGAATTTGTAAAGAAGCTGGTTAACGACGGGTATGCCAATATTTACTTCGACTTTAACAGCAGCGTGGTTAAAGGCGCCAATGCTTCTACTCTAGGTTTTATCCGCACTTACCTGCAGAAGAACCCGGGCGCGAAACTGGATGTTCTGGGTTATGCCGACGAGATTGGACCGGAAGATTACAACCAGAAACTTTCTCAACGACGCGCTGATGCAGCCGTGAAAGTATTGGTTGAATCAGGAATTGACGGTTCAAGATTAAATGCAGTTGGTAAAGGCGAAGATACCAGCGTGAACAAAGATTCTTCACAGGCTCGTCAGTTGGCCCGCAGAGTTAGTTTTGTTGTAAAATAATTTTTTTTGTTTTGCAATCCTCAAACCCCCGACCCGGATCAAACCGGAAAGTTGGGGGTTTGAGGATTAGCTGCATTGAGGTTCAAGTAATCTCCGACAGAGGTCATTTCGAACTTATTTCGGAATCTGTTGATACGGGACGAGATGCTGATCCGGCAACTGCCGGATCAGCATCTCGATCGCTACCCGAAACTTAACGTAACCTGTAACCATCGTCTGTAATTTCCAGGATACTTCCGCCTTTAGATTCTTTCGGTCGTGGCTGTCTATTGGTTGCCTGGCGTAGCTTTATATTCGCTTTACCCGAAGTCTGAGTTTTTATTTATTGGGACTCTACTGAAAAAAATCATTAATACTTGCCCGGGTTGAGACATACACATCTCCTCCCAATGTGCCTGTTTCATCCCTGAAGCTACATGAGGTCGATGAGCTTGTATTTTTGCGTGTCAATATTTACACTATTTTTGACTTAATTAAACGACATCGAGTTATAACATAAGAGTTTGGCCATTTCTTTTCTGTTATACAGACAAAAATACAAAAGATTTCGCCAAGTGCAAGGGGAAAAGCAAAAAATATCGCCAATAAAACAAAGAATTTTGCAGTTTATAGAAACTCTTGGCATCAGCAAGAGAGACTTTTATGCAAAAACCGGTATTTCAAGAGGAACTCTTGAGAGCAGAACCGGGATTTCGGAAGATGTTATGGCAAAGTTTATCGCCGCGTACCCGGAGGTGTCTGTCCTATGGCTCATCATTGGCCAGGGAAAAATGAAAGAAGATGGTGGTCATGAAAGAAATGAAGAAAACACGTCCCGGTCATACATCCATATGCTTGAAATGATCAAACATCTTGCAGGCGAGAATGCCTTATTAAAAAAGAAGGTTGAAGACCTGGAAAAGGAAAAAGCGGGTTGAAACCCGTGTTGTGTTAAGCAGCTGGCAGTCGTTTTACATCCCAATCATCTAAACCCTGGTGTTTCCACATCAATTCAGAGAATGAAACCTCTGTCATGACCATGTTATGAAGAATACAAACCGGAATTTTCGAAGATTTATGTCAGAACTCAGGATGAAACTTCCTGCCGGGGTTCGTCGAAAGATTAAAAAACGCAGGCTGCCTAAAGGGACTTACCTGGTTCGTACAGGTGAAGTTTCTTCGTGTATCTGGTATTTTAAGTCGGGTATTGCCCATGTCTTTTTTCAAAAAGGGGAAATAAAGATCACGCAGGATTTCATTTTTGACGATGACTTGTTTGGTGTTTACCCCTCCCTTTTTATGAATGAACCATCTTCGGTATCTGTACAATTATTAACTGATGCAAAGGTATTGTCAGTCAATTTGGATGGATGGGATATCCGGAAAGAGAAAAACAGTGTGATTCACGAGATTGAAAGGTTTATTGTTTCCCGTTGGTTCAGGATGATGGAAGAACGTTCCATCATGCGTTTTTTTACGGTGACCGAGCAATATCTCTTTTTGCACAAAAGACATCCATATCTGATCAGGTATATTCCTTCGGTATTTCTGGCAGATTATCTTGGGACTTCACCGGAAACAATCAGCCGGGTAAGGGCGAAAGTAAGAGACGGCTGGGCTGTTTCCGATCAGGCGCCTTTCCGGTATCTTTTCGAGAAAAGAGCGTTAAAAACGGGCCTGGATTTAAAGTAACTTAGGTGAATCTTGTTTTTATTGCATATGTAAAAATTCCTTTATGTGTGAATTTTTAAATAATTCGGGCTCATCTATCCGTTCGGCAATCCTGTTTGTTATATTTTGGTTTTTATTGGTTACAAATTTAAGCGGGCAAACCTGGACCGGAAACGTCAGTAACAGCTGGCATGTGGCCGGAAACTGGGATCCCCAAACCATTCCCGGTTCCGGTTCTACGGTGAATATCCGCCCTGTTTCTTCTTATCCGTACCCGATCATCACCCAAGATGTAACCGTATACCGGATCAATCTGAGCGAGTGGTCCTCCGGCGGCGAACTAACCGTTACCAACGGGGCTGTTCTGATGGTTACCGAACGGTTTGACATCAATAATAACGGGCAACTGTTATTGGATAACGGTGTCCTGCAGTTCGACGGGAATGGGGGAGGACAGCGGAGGATTAATACCGGATATACCAACGTGCAGATACAGATCGCAAACGCTGGCGCCTTAAACGTGACATATGACAGGCTCCAGCTAAATGGAGAACTTCGGATTGATGGCGGAAACGTGAATCTCGGAAACGGGCTTCAGCTTTCAACCGGAAAACTGTTTAAGGTGACGGAAGGAGAGATCACTGTGTTCGGACAAACCGATATTTACGGCTTCGTTGACGGGGGAAGGGGTAATTTTGTTTTTGACGGAGATCTGTCAAACAACCAGCATAAAGTGACCATCCGTAGCGGAGGGCGTTTTTACATGGCGCCTTCCTCTCCTGAAAACTATCCGTCGGAATGCTCGTCTGATGCTTCTGATCCTCCGGTCTTATCGGGCGGTACCATCGATTTCTATTCTCCCTCCTATGTCGAAAACAATGGCCGTCTGTATGGCGGCGATGCCGTCATTACATTTTATAAATCAACTAATTCGCAAGGGGATGCGGTAACTGATATTCACAATGGCATCCTGATTTTTAAGGATGATGTCACCATCAGCAATACGTCCCTGTTAAAAATTACCTGCAACGGAACAATCAGGGTCGAAGGCAATAGTATTTTCCAGCAAAACGGCAATATAGATGTTGGCGACGGGAACTTTACAGTGAGCGGCGATGCTGTTTTTCAAAACAACGGCAGATTGGATGCCGATGAAGGAAACATCGTTTTCGAAGGCAATGTGACCATTGCCAACACCGGGGGGCTGATTAATGCAGGGGGCAGTACCATTTATTTCAGCGGCGATACATTTAATAACAGCGGGACGTTTAACCCGGGAACCAGTACTTTTATTTTTGACGGCGACGGAAACCAGGTTATCACAGGGACAAATGCGCTGATCACGTTTTATAACCTGGTTATCGAAGACAGTTCAAATGTTCAATCCAGTCAGAATGTGCTGGTTTTAAATGATATGGCTGTGGAAAACGGCGGCGAATTTGATGTTGATCCGGGGCTCACCCTCAATGTAGTGGGCGATGTTTCCGGCGATCCGTATGTCGATACCAACCGTCCTTATATTATTGCCATCAACATCAATGTCCCCAATTCCATTACGGCTGTTTTTTCAGAAACGCTCGATCCGGTTTCCTCGCAAACAGCATCCAATTACCGCGTTGAAAATGAGGTGGGAGCGATCGTGGATTATCCTTCAAATCCAATCCGTGGGGGTGCAGGCAATCACGAGATCACCCTAACTCTGGGTTTTAATATCGTGGAGAATGTTAGTTATTACCTGATTGTAAACAATGTGAAAGATATGGACAGCTATTCGGTCAGTGCCAATCATAAAAAGCGGTTTGTTTCAACAACGCCCGAGAAACTTTGGCAATGGGGCGGAACGATCGATTCTGACTGGGATAAGCCCGGCAACTGGTTAAAAAACAGCTTACCTCCGGTTGATGCACAGGTTGTTATCCCGGTAACTCCAAACAACCCGTTGATATCTTCTTCCGCGAACCAGGTAGCTGAACTTGAGATCAGACAAGGCGCTTCATTAACCATTGGCGCCACCGGCAACTTAAGTGTGGATTACAGCATACAAAACTTCGAAGGAAACGCGGGATTAGTGATCGGGTCCACCACCGAAGGAACCGGATCATTAATCCATCAGACAGATCAGGTTTCGGGAACTGTTAAACGTTATATTGGCGGTGATGCCGAAGACTGGCACTTTCTTTCTGCTCCGGTCACTGCCCAGTCAATCTCGGGCAGTTGGACGCCTTCCGGCACTTATGGCGACGGTACCGGTTATGATCTTTATATTTGGGATGAGGCGGCCTCTTGCTGGGTTTATCACCTCAATACCACGGTAAGCCCTACCTGGCCGGGAGTACACGGGCAGTCCTATTTTGTGCCGGGTCGGGGTTATCTTTATGCCGTGCAGGAACTGGCGCCAACAAAAGAGTTTACCGGATTTCTTGGCAATGGCGCTGTTTCCCGTTCTGTAACTGCAAGTGCGACCGGAAATTATAAAGGGTTCAACCTGTTGGGAAATCCCTATCCTTCCAGTATCGACTGGAAAGAAGAAAACGGCTTTGTTCGTAACATGCTTTATAATAACGGAGGGGGTTACGATATTTGGGTGTGGAGCTCTACTGCCAACAATTACGGTGTCTTCAATTCGGCTGATACCGACGATAACGGAACAAACCATGTTTCGCGTTACATTGCTCCCATGCAGGGATTTTTTGTTCGGACCGTTTCGTCCGGTACGTTTGGATTTAACAACAACGCACGCGTACATAATGAGGCCGGAAAATGGTTGAAAAGCGCCGGGATAAATCATTCAGGCAATACGATCCGCCTGACAGTACAATCTCTCACAGGAGCAGGGAGCGATGAAGTGAAATTTGAATTTGGACATGCGGCGAACGAAAACGGGGCCATAAAGCTCTTTAGCCCCGTTGAAACTGCCCCGGGCCTTTACCTGCCTTCTGACGATGGAAGTTACACAATTCGTTACCTGACTGATACCGTTGAAAACAGTTCGGCGCTGCTTGCTTTTAAGGCAGGGATAACCGGAAACTACAACCTGCAATGTTCCTACGATGAACTTACGTTTGGCCCTGTTTTTCTGGTAGACCAATTGGCCGGTTTAACACATCGTTTTGACATTTCCGGCAGTTATTCTTTCACCGCCGCAAAAACAGACCCTCCCGGGCGGTTTGTGATCTGTTTTGGTGCGGCCCCGGTAAAGAATACTGCTGAAGCAAAAGTTTATATTTCAGGTAGCGAACTGTTTATTGACCTTGGCAAATTGGAAGGGACGGTTGAAATACAATTGACAGATATGAGCGGAAGAATTGTCCGCAGGCAGACACTACCTGGAAAACAATTGATCAGATGGCCGATGAATGTACGGGGCGTATTCGTGGTTACCATCCGTTCTTCCGGTCTAAGATCAAGTTACAAAGTGGTTTTTTAACTCCCCTGTCCGAAGGTAACCCCCCTTTTATTGAAAAATAGTAATGATTTGTGATTTCTTGACTTTTGTCAAGTTATCCTTTAAATAGACTTCATTTACTTTGGCCTCGTAAAATTCGTAAAAAAGGGACGTTTTACGAATCTAAAAAATTATAAATCAATTAATTTCTGAAAAATTGCGATTATGATGAAAAAATTTCTTTTAGTTATGGCAATCGCAGCGATCGCTGTATTGCCGGGAAATGTTATGGGGCAGAATGAAGCTTCTGCGACTGCAAGTGCCGGGGCAGATATCTTAACGGGCATTAATCTAACGAAGGATGCAAATTTGCACTTTGGTAGCATGACAGTGTCAGCAACTGAGGCAAAAGTTGAAGTTACAGCAGCGGCAGACGCGGATAGAGAGGTTACTGATGGAGAAGGAGTTGTTTTGTTAACACAAGGTACTCCTCATTCTGCGGCTCATTTCAAAATCGAGAACGCTGAACCTAGCGCAACTTATACCATTACTTTGCCTTCAGTGAATGTGGAAATTAATGCCGGAGCCAACACAATGAATATAACCGGTTTTACTCATTCCATAGCCGGCACTCCAACACTGGATGGTAGCGGGGACGGAGATTTTTACGTTGGGGCTACCTTGAACATCGGAGAAAACCAGCCATCAGGTTCATATACAGGAGATTTTGAAGTAACCGTTGCCTACAACTAAACCTGCTCCAGATAGTCTTTGTATATTTATGAGAAAGTATTTTCTTCTGTTTTTTATAGCAATAGGCGTTATTTTACCTGTCCATCTTTTAGGGCAAAATACTTCGACGGAAGAAGCGACAGCCAGCGCCAGAATTTTGACAGCCATTGAACTGACAAAAGTTACCGATCTGCATTTCGGAACGATGGTTTCAACTAATTCATCAGGCGCTTGTATGGTCCCCGCTACCGGAGAAGAACGGAGCGCTACCGGGGGAGTAACGCTTTTGGATCAGACGCCGACTTATACGCGGGCCTATTTTACGGTATCGGGAGATATTGCGGCAACTTATTCCATCGCGCTGCCTGATGACGAAACGGTGACTATAAGCTATAATGACGGTGCTACCACACATTTGATGAATGTTAATGGTTTCAGCCATTCAGCCGGAGATACCCCGGCCCTGGATGCAAGCGGCGCTGCTGATTTTTATGTAGGTGCAACCTTGTCTGTATCGGCTAATCAACCACCCGGGCTTTACCAGGGAAGTTTCAATGTGACGGTTGCCTATGAATGATTTTGACTGAAAAACCGGCAATTTTTTTTCCATTAATTCTAATGGTAACGAATGATAATAAAAGATGGTACCATACAAGTGGTTACCCTGATGGCTATGATGGCGTTTGCCGTCATAGCCGTTTCTGCCAACGGGCAAACCAGTATTTCAGCCGGCATTGGCGCCAGGTTTGTGGTCCCTGTGACGGCCGTGGAAAAGGAACCTTTGAGAATCGGTAAGATCGCCACCCGTTTTGGAAACGGAATTGTCGAAGTCTCTCCTCTGAATGAACGAATCATCATGGGAAGCATCGTTTCAATAGATAATCAGTTTCATGCAGGAAAATTTGTTCTCTCCGGTGCACCGAACAGCCTGGTTTCCATTTTACTACCCCCTGAGGCAATTAAAATGATCATCCATGGAACCAGCCGGGAGGCCGGGGATATACGCTTCTCATCAAGCATCCCTCCGGGCGGACAACCGGTAGATACCGACGGGATAATGGAAGTGAACATCGGGGCCAGCTTGCATATCGGAAAACGGACAGGAATGCCTTCCGGTATCACGACCGTGATTTACGAACTGATTTTCGTGTACAATTAAATGCATCATACTTCCAAATATAAATTTGTAAATCTATTTGTCATGACAAAAAAGACTAATCTGACGCTGCTGTTTCTGGCTTTTTTTTCGGGCGTTTTTGCCCAGGGCGATTTGCTGATCACCCCAACCCGGGTGGTCTTTGAAGGACGCCAGCAACGCGAAAACCTGAACATCAACAACATCGGCAAAGACACCGCTGTTTACCTGGTTTCTTTCCTGAATTACCGGATGCAGCCCGATGGCAGTTTTAAACAGGTTGAAGAAGACGGTTCATCGATCAACCGCGCTGATCCCTACCTGCGGATCTTCCCGAGGCGGGTGTCCCTGGCCCCGGGCGAGTCGCAGGTCATTATGCTCCAGTTCCGCAAACCTTCGGGCTTGAAAGACGGCGAATACCGTTCGCACCTGTATTTCAGGGCCGACAAACAAAGCACCCCTTTGGGCATGGAGGCTGCCGACCGGGACTCGACCCGCCTGGAAGTCCGGCTCACCCCAATCTTCGGGATCAGCATCCCGGTGATTGTCCGCACCGGCGACCTCGGCCTGCAACTCAGCCTTTCGGACCTTGGCCTGGAAACGCGGAATGATTCTACCTACCGACTGAATGTTGTGATCAACCGTTCCGGCGAAAAATCATCGTATGGCAGCCTGAAAGTAGATTTTGTGCCCGATAACGGCAAAACCGAAGAAGTAGGTATCGCCAACGGCATAGGCGTATATACCGAGTTGGACAGGCGGAGTTTTTCGATGGCCATCCGTCCCAAAAAAGGAATCAGGCTCACCAACGGCAAGCTGCTGGTCCGTTACCTGAGCCCCAAGGAAGACGGCGGCAAAGAGTTTGCCCGGGCAGAATACCTGTTACCGGAAGAATAGACTACTGAAAGGGAGGAAGATGAGATTTATTTATTGTTTGCTGGCCTGTTTATGCTGTATAAGCATCAGGTTGGCCGGGCAAAATACGGCCCCGGAGTTACCTCAGCGCACCGCCACCGTCAGGGCAGTGCAGGAGCTGAATTTCGGCGACCTGACGATGGCCCGCGGTTCATCGGGAGGGACGGTGACCGTGGATTACGATGGTACCCGCACGGCTACCGGTGACGTGGTTTTGCTGAACATGGGGACCGTCGCCCAACAGGCGATATTCGAATTTAAACTTTGCCCGGGACGTACTGTTACTCTTACTTATCCCACGGAAGTAACAATAACCGGGATGTCGGGTGGTACCTTACAACTGCATATCGGGCCTCTCCGAATCGGGACAGTCGTAATTGACGGAGGAAACGGTTTGTTTACATCCAACAAAGGCTGTGACGATATCCACCTGATTTACGCCGGGGGCACCATTGAGGTCGGGTCCGTCGCGGCCAACCCGCCCGGCTCTTATTCCGGAAGTTTCCAGATCACGTTTCACCAACAATAGCAGGCCGGGCAACCAGCCAATCCTCTTCAATAACCTTGTCGCCTGATGATTAGATTTATTTTATCCCGGCTGAACCGTAAAAAGATCCTTGAACATTATCCCCTGCTGGTCCTTTTTTTTGCATGGTTGCCGGTCCGGGGGCAAATTACAGACGCGCCGGAATATGATAATTTTAACGTAACCATCTTTTTTGAACAGATCGGTTACCGGAATTTCCAGGCGCTTTATGAAGAACCGTCCGGTTTTTACCTTCCTGTTGATGAGTTGTTCGGCTTTCTGAAGATCTACCGGAAAACATCTGAGGACGGGCAAACACTGCAAGGTTACATCAACTCAGACAAGCAGGTTTTTGAGATTGACTATACCAACCAATACATTGTCTGGCAGGGCAAAAAGAATGACTTTGCTCCGGGGGAGGCGGTGATGGACATGGGCGTGCTTTTTCTCCGGGAAGAAGTGCTGGAGCGGGTGTTCGGCTTCACAATCAGTTTCAGCTTCCGGAGCCTTTCAGCAAAATTCAGCGCGGGTTTCGAACTGCCGCTTGTCAGGATCATGAAACTGGAAAAAGCCCGCGAAAACCTGAGAAAGATCAAAAATGAGGCGCTTTATGATTCGCTCATTTCCCGTGAGTATCATTGGTTCAGGTTTGGCACAGCCGATTGGTCATTCTCGACCAATCAGTCGCGGAGCTATACGGGAGAAACACGGGCCGGGCTGGGCATTGGCGCTGAGGCGCTGGGCGGAGAAACCAACATCTGGCTAAATTATTCCGACCGCTATGGACTGGACAAATACCGCCAGCGTTATTCGTGGAGGTACGTGAATAATGGTGGCACGCTCGCCCGGCAGGTGCAACTGGGCAGGATCAGCAACAGGAGCATCGCGTCGGTGCTTTCGCCTGTAGATGGTTTTACCGTGACCAATACCCCTACCACCGTCCGCAAAGCTGTGGGCGATTACCTGATCGCCCAATATACGGAGCCGGATTGGACCGTGGAGTTATACATCAACAAAGTGCTGGTTGATTTTACTACGGCCGACGCTTCGGGCTTTTATACTTTCAGGGTACCCATGGTTTACGGTTCCAGCCAGGTCACTTTGCGTTTTTACGGGCCAAACGGCGAAGAACGTTCCGAAGAAAAAATATTCAACATGCCCTACAACATGCTCCCGCCGGGAGAATTTGAATACACCGCCAGCGGAGGAATGGTCCTTGACACATTGAACTCGCGTTTTGGAAGGGCCGAAACCCATTACGGTTTTACCCGTTGGCTGACTGCCGGCGCGGGTGTCGAATACCTCTCTTCCGTTGATCATCCCGAAATTCCTTTTGTTGGTTTTACTTTTCAGCCAGTGCCGAAATTGATCGTCACAGGCGACTATGCTCACCGGGTAAGGGGAAAATTCACGCTAAACTATCACCTGCCCGGCAATATCATGCTGGCGCTCGAGTATTCCCGCTATAAGGAAGGACAAAAGGCGATTATCTATAACTACCAGGAGGAAAGGCTTGCCAACCTATCGGTCCCGCTATGCCTTGGCATGCTTTCGGGATATGCCCGCGGCACGCTACGGCAATACGTTTATTCCAACTTCACCTATAATAACGGTGAATTGCTGCTTTCGGGCTATTACCGGAACTACAGCGCAAATGCCGGTAACTACCTGAACTGGACCAGCCTGGGATCACTGACTGTTTATACGAATGTTTCGCTGAGTGCGAAGCTGAAAAAAAAAATCACCTTTCGCCCTTCCCTGCAATACAACTATACAACCGGGCAACTGATCTCTTTCAAAACCGACCTGGAAAAACGTTTCTCCCGGCAAGGTTATCTGTCGCTGGGGTTTGAGAACAACATGCTGAGCAACTACAGGAGCTTTAACTTGTCGTTCCGCTATGATTTGTCCTTCATGTCCACCTATTTATCCACTTATTTCAGTAACAGGCAGGTACAAAGCTCGCTGGGGGCCAGCGGAAGTTTTGCTTTTGGCGGGAAGAATGTCCATGCAGACAACCGTTCGTCGGTGGGGCGCAGCGGCATTTTAATCGAAGCTTTTATCGACATCAATTTTAACGGGATACGGGACACAGGCGAACCGCTAACCGACGAGTTGAAGGTAAGATGCAGCGGGGGGCAGATTGTCCGGCATGAAAAAGATCCGGTCATCTGTATCACCGGCATGGAGCCGTTTGTTGATTACACCCTGGTTTTGGATGAATCTGATTTTGAGAATATCGCCTGGCGGCTTGGCAAAAAAAACATCCGCGTTTGCCTGGATCCGAACCAGTTTAAAAAGATCAGGGTCCCGGTGCTCCCGATGGGCGAAGTATCGGGAATGGTGCTGGACGACCATCAGGAAGGACTGGGCCGCGTGCTGGTTTGTGTAACCGACGAATCGGGCAAACAGATTGCCAGAATCCAATCCGAACCGGATGGCTATTTCGCTTATTTTGGCCTTCGCCCGGGAAGATATGTATTGAGCATCGATCAGCAACAACTTCAGATTTTGAAAAAAACTGCCCGGACAATTCCTTTCACCATCCGGCCGGACGAGTTGGGTGACTTGGTGGATGTCGGGAATATCGTCCTGAATCGTGATGACGAAAATTACCAGCGCTAACAAAACAAAAAATCCCAAAAGTATGAAATTGCTCGACTTTTGGGATTCTGAAAAAGCAAATCTGGTTTTATAAAGATCATAATAGAGTTTAGTATGATCCTGATGTTGTTGTACAAAGTAACATAAATACTGCCTATTAAACCAAATATCATCTTTGGACATATCGTGGACATAACGAACTATTTTTGAATAATAAAATTTGAATATCGTTGAACTTGAGGTACAAGCCTGAATTTGTTCTCAGGTTATTTCAAAAACAGCATTTGAAAACAGTTTAAGATTTTGTATTTTGCAAAAATAATATGTAAAAATAGCTGTTTCTATGCCCAAAATATTGCTTGTTGAAGATGAAGAAGATTTGAGGATGGGCATTGCCGATATCCTCAAATTTGAGGGTTTTAATGTTGTCATGGCCAAAAATGGCGTTGAGGGACTCGACGCTGCCATGGCTCATCGGCCCGATCTGATCCTGTGTGATATCATGATGCCTGACATGAATGGTTTCGATTTTCTGCATCGCCTGCGGCAGGATGCTGCATTTACCTTAACCCCTTTTATTTTTGTTTCCGCGCTGGATGCCCGGAATGATATCCGGAAAGGGATGTCGCTGGGAGCCGATGACTACCTGACGAAACCATTTACGCGCGAAGAACTGATCTTAGCGATCAATACCCGACTGGAGAAGTTTTCAGGTCTGGAACATAAAATAAGGCAAATTATCGGAGAAATTGAATCAAAGCTGAGTTTCGAAATCACCCGGTTGAAAGAAGTGACCGAAGAACAAAGCTCGATTATTGAAGAGATATCTACCGACAACGAGTCGTTAAAAAAACAACTGCAAGACAAAGAGATGACGATGATGAGCGAGGCGATGAATGTGATTGAAACCAACAACATCATTAAAAACCTCAAAGATCTGATTCAGCATGAGCTGCAAAAAAATAACCTGGATACCTCGCAAAAGATCCTGCTGGGCGAACTTCAAACCAAAATTAGCAGGAAGACCATGCTGTCGGACAACCTGACGGTCTTTCAACTGAAATTCAACCAGGTATATCCGCATTTTTTGTCGAATTTTTCGCAGCATTTTTCGCACCTGACACAGTACGAACTGGTGATGACTGCCGCGATGATTACCGGCTTAAATACCAACCAAATTGCGGAGATGCTGAATATATCGCCCGAAAGTGTGAGGAAAAGCCGCTACCGGTTAAAAAAGAAGCTCGGACTGGGTAAGAAAGATGATTTGCTGATGTTTATGCAATCGTTTAATGTCCACTCATTTACCAATTGAGCAAAACAGAAAACAGTTCCACCAGTCAGGGCGGGATGATGATCATAAATGCGATTCAAAATTCAGCTTACTATCAAAAAAATAATTGTGTCCATGATATGTACACGCCCGAAAATCGCCTGTTAGCCCGAAATTGTGTTCATTTGTATAGTCAAAAGAAAAATCTCAAGTCCTGATTTTTCTTGTCATACTGAGGGTAAGGTGAAGTGATGCCTCATATCTTCCTTACCAATAAACAAAAACTCCAAATGCACGCGGTGCATTTTATAACCCCGGAATTGCCCCTCCGGGGTTTTTATTGTTTACTGTTTCGTCGGTTGTCCACGTCTTGTACACAGGTGAGATTGATGAATATTAAAACTACCATTTACCTTTACGCTGCGATTCGAATAATTATATTGTTTGCTATTTCCATGAAAACAATTAAAATGGTTTTATTATTATGGTGTGGCCACAGAGAAATAACAGGAAAAAAACGATTTTGATTATTGAAGACAAGCAGGAACTTAGAGGAGAAATTTCAGAAACTTTAAAATTTGAAGGATACGAGGTGATTGAGACCTCATCCGGAACAGAAGGTATTCGTTTGGCCGGTCAATTACTGCCCGATGTTATTTTGTGTGACATTATGATGCCGGAACCGGATGGATTTGTTGTTCTTTCTCAGCTAAAAGAAAACCTGAAAACAGCTATTATCCCTTTTATTTTCATCACGGCCCTGTCCGACCGGGCAGATATCAGAAAAGGAATGGAGCTGGGAGCCGATGATTACCTGATCAAACCATTTTCGAGAGAAGAACTGTTAAACTCGATATTCACCCAAATTACAAAGTTTAATCAATTTGAAATGATCTCAAACGAGCTGCTGAACCAGGTTAAGGCAAATATAATTAAGTCCATACCGCACGAATTCAGAACATCCCTGAATATCATTTTAGGGATGAGCGGTATGATTAAAAACAATGCCGACAGCCTGACGACAGAAGAAATGGCCGAACTCGGAGATTCCATCTATGAAAGTTGCCAGAATTTGTCATCTATTGTAACAAAGTACCTGATTTTTGTCGAGCTGGAATTATCTGATACAAAACGGTCAACCAAAATTATTGACGATGTTGCGGGGCTAACAGAAAAAACGGCGAATAGAATAGCTTCTGTTTACCACCGGCCGGATGATTTAATTCTTAAGCCGGCAGCCTGCAAGCTTCAGATAAACCCGGAATTGTTTCAGTTTGTATTGGATGAACTGATTGATAATGCGTTCAAATTTTCGTCGCCGGGGACAAAGGTGACGATCGAAACCGTTAATTACAAAAACCAGGTTGAAGTTATCGTTCAGGATCGTGGAAGAGGTATTTCGGACGATCAAATAAACAGTATTCATGCGTTCATGCAATTCGACCGGAAAATCTTTGAACAGCAAGGTATTGGTCTTGGCCTGTATTTGTCGAAGCGTATCATTGAGCAATACGGCGGCAGCTTTTCGATAAAAAGCGCTCCAAACGAAGGAACAACCATTTGTTTTATCCTGCCTGGCACTACAAACAGGAATCAGAGCATAAAAATGATCCGATCGAACCGGAGGAATATCAAGAAGTAAATCCTGCTATTTGCTTCTTTTATTATCTAATCTCACCCATTTGGGCAAAATGACAGAAAAGGATGCCCCTGATTCACACGGCTCCAGGATGATATCTCCGCCATGCCTCCGCACAAATTGCCGCGATAAGGCCAATCCAAGACCCGAACCAGGTATATTTTCAACGTTTGACCCCCGCTTGAATGGTTCAAAAATTTTCTCTGTATCTTCGGCCGGTATACCAATTCCATGATCGGTAATTTTAATGCAGATGTCGTCAGGTTTTGATGACAAGATCACCTTGACGACCGATTCTTCAGGCGAATATTTAAAACTATTTGCCAGCATATTGCTGATTACCTGTTTAATCATTTGTTTATCGACTTTCACATTCACCGCGTGATCCAATTCCTCAAACACGATCTGGTGACTGCTTCCCAGATTCTCCACCTGTTCATGAATGATTTCTGACAGGAACCCATTTATTTCAATTACTGTCGGTGAAAATTTCATCTTCCCGGTTTCCAGGTGAGACAGGTCCATCACCTTCTCGATAATATTTTTCAGAAAGGTGACATTGTTTTTTATCCGGTCAATTTTTTGGGATATCTCCTTTTTCGACATCCGGTCGAAATAGGCGCCCAGCAAATCTGCCGACATCAGGATGGTGGCCAGCGGAGTGCGAAACTCGTGAGAAGTCATCGATACGAAACGCGATTTTAATTCGTTCAGCTCTTTTTCTTTTTGAAGGGCCTCAGACAGAGAGTGTTCCACTGCTTTTCGTGCTGATATATCCTCATGAGTGCCGACAATCCGTTCGGGCTTGCCTGGCGATAACCAGCTAATCACTTTGCCCCGGTTAAGAATCCACTTAAAGGTTCCGTCTTTACATTTCATCCTGTATTCACTTTGGTAAAGCGATGATTTTCCGTTGAAATGCGCTTCCAGATCGGTATACACATGTTCAATATCTTCGGGATGAATACGGCTTTCCCATTCATTTAACGTACCGTTTATCTCCTCCTCCTCATACCCTAACATTTTTTTCCACTGGTGAGAAAAAAATACTTCATTGGTCGGAATATTCCAGTCCCAAATACCGTCGCCTGAACTTTCCAGGGCGAAATGCCAGCGGTCTTCACTCTCTCTTAGTTCCTGTTCTGCTTTCAGCCGTCCGGATATGTCTCTGGACATCATGTAAAATACGTCATTTCCATCCCAGGTGCCTTTCAATACTTTTGCTTCAACCGGAATTGGTCTCCCGGTTTTTGCTAATAGAGAAAATTGAGATAATTCCATTTTTTTGGTATGATAATGAGTGATTAGTTGAATGATGGTTGTTTTTGCGTCGTCAGCGCAAACGTTTTTGATGTTTTTTCCTTCCAGTTTAGCCTGGGTATATCCAAGTTGATTCCTGACAGCGGGATTCGTCTTGATGATGATCCCTTCGCTGTTCAGGACGATGATAAAATCGTCGATCGTTTCGAATAATACCTGGAAATTATTCCGGCTCAGTTCCAGGTTATTTTGCATTTCAATTTTCAGGAGCGCATCGCCAATATAACCCGAGATCACTTCAATGGCCTTGTTTGCAGCCGGGTTCAAGTCTTTTAACGACTTCGTTTCGATGATCATCGCACCGATGACCACCTGATTTTGTCTGATCGGGATAAACTTGATGACTCCTTTCGGGTAATTCTTGTAAAAGGTTGATTCCGGGTCAAAATCCACGGCCCGGATATCGGTGACATTCTCCTGCTGAATCAAATCAGACAGGTGGGCGTTTTGTTGGGAAAGAAGATTTTTTTCGGAGAAACAAGTGGTTTTACAGGTGCTGGCAACTTGCTCAAACTCCCCGTTTTCTTTATTCATGATATGGATTGAGGTGCAATGAACCTGTTCGATTTTTTTCATGTAACCGATCACCAGGTTAAAGGCATCAAACTTATTCGTGATTTCTGCCAGGTTGATCCGCAGGTCGCGCTGGATGTACCCGTATTTTTCATTTAGTTTCTGCTGGGTGATGTCCCGGTACTGCCAAAGATGGCCGATCAGCTTTTCATTCAGCCAGATCGGGATATAATCGCGTTCAAACACCCGTCCATCCGTCAGTTCATATTCTTCACCCAAAATACATTCTCCTTTCGACGAAATTTCGTTAATCCGCGATACGAAGGTATCTGACGAGACAATGATTCTGCCGGATAAGCGAGCCAGTTCCCATCGGTCCATTCCTATTAATTCTTCAGGAGAAAAAGAGAAGCCAAAAAGTTTGCAGTAATATTGATTGGTCAGAACGACCCGCCTCGAACTATCCTCGAACAATATTCCCATGTTTAAGTTGAGTATCAGTGAGTTCAACTGTGTCATGGTTGTCCGTAGCCGGTTCTCCGTGAGTTTCATATCGGTGATATCCCGGATAATCGCCAGCGCATCCCGATCGGACAGGGCCACCAGGCGATTCTCAAAATACCTCTCCTTTTGTTTTACAGGCAACTGGTACTCGAACCTGACCACGTCCTTACACCGAAACGCCTGTTCGAGCGCCTGCATGCTTTTGGCGGCCAGTTCGGGAGGAAGTAAAGTCGGAATTTTTTTCCCCTGAAAGTCGGCTTTGGTAGCAAACATCGATGATTCATCCGATGTGAAAATATCCAGGAACGTCCCATCCCTCGAAATCCGGAAAATGTGATCAGGAACGTTTTCCAGTAAAACCTGTTTGATCCGTTCACTTTCCAGTTTCGATTGTTCCGCTAATTTAATCTGAGTCATATCTACTGCGAGAACCACGTACTCCCCGACCTGTGTTCCTCCGTTTGGCAAAGCGCTGATTGTCAGTAAAACCGGAATTATTTTCCCTGAACGCGTAATCATTTTGGATTCAACCGGGTTTGGAGATCTGTTTGCTGAGAACCGGATTAATACCTCGCAATTTTTTTCAAGCGGTTCTCCATCCTCTGCCCGAAGTTGGTCCCTCATCCTCTGAATTTCTTTATCCGGGAAAAAGTCAGCACAGGACATGCGATTTGCAGTTTCTCCCGATTTTAAACCAAACAATTTCCGGGCCGACGGATTTAATCCTTCGACCAGGCCATCGGTATTAATGATCAGAATGGCTGCCTGGGTACTTTTAATAATCGCATTATTGAGGCCGGATAGTTTCGCGATCTCGTGAATTCTTTTTTCATTCACTTGCTTTAATTGCTTATTCTTCCGCTCAATCTGCTTCCACAGCTCAATTTGGTTTAGCGCTTTTTGGAATAGTCCGGCGATGCTCCAAACCAGATTCATCGGCATCGAAGGAAAGTATTCGTCCTGATCGGCATGCAAAAGGACCGCTCCCCGGAGTTTATTGTTCAGGATAACCGGAATGGTCATGGTACTTCGGATCCCTTTCTCATACAAGGCTTCCTGGTACAGGCCCGCGAGATGCCCGACGGATAATTTTTCGATGGTAATGTGTTCCTTCGGTAATTGATCGAAGTTGGTATTTTCAACTGCTCCCGGCGGATAATCTTCAGCCGGAATTTTTCCGTTTCCAATTCCTGTGATGACGTTGCCCGGGATCAACGAATCATCCTGGCCGACATAAATCATGGTTAGCCCGGGAAACAATTCATTTAATTGAGTTAATATTCCTTTTAAAAGGTTATCATCTCCATCATTCTGATCCAATATCGTTTGTTCAATCTGATAAAGCCCGTACAACTGGTGATCCCATTTCTGTGGTTCAGCGGCGTCCTCCAGAATCAAAAGAAAATTTTCTTTGTTTCCTAATCCCGGAGTTTTCTTCACCTTGATCCTGAGCCAACAGTTTACATCCCTGTATGCATTTTTAATCAGGATGGTGCGTGAAATTTCACTTTTATCCCGCGATATCAAACATTCCGGGAAACCCGATTTATCGATTTCATTAAAATCGTCGTACAGGAAATGCCATTGATCTTCAGCTAAATCATACTCATCATTCCAGCCGTACCTGTTATAATCCAGGTTTAAAATATCTGCCGCCTTCCGGTTGAACTGTTTGACGGTCAGTTTATCTGTTACATAGAGTAATCCAACATTAAGCTCTTCAAATAAATGGAAAATTTCCGGATGGCTTGGGATGTACCTAAATTCACTTTTCCCGGTTCTCAATGCATTATTGTCATTCATTAACCTGTCCATACCTGTGGCATTAGCTTCGAATTAAATCAACTAGGTAAGAGATCAATTCTCTTGCCTGAATAAAACTCACCA
Source organism: Gaoshiqia sp. US2 (assembly GCF_059705485.1). Taxonomy (NCBI): domain Bacteria; kingdom Pseudomonadati; phylum Bacteroidota; class Bacteroidia; order Marinilabiliales; family Prolixibacteraceae; genus Gaoshiqia; species Gaoshiqia sp. US2. The sequence goes on from NZ_AP048550.1 coordinate 2,372,929, forward strand.
AACCGATGAATTTTTAATAAAGCATCAATAAGTAGAAAAGAGTAAGAATAATACTTGTTATGGTTAAAATGAGTATTTAGACCATACCCGTAACCATAAGTCCCCCGCAAGTGTTCTTTGTAATTGCAATGAACAATTCCAATTCACCGACAGAACCCATTTTGTGTAAAATACCCAGCTATACTGACAGATTTCTGCAATACACAATCGCAGATTACTATAAAACAACAATAACCCGCTTTAGACAAGCCGGATATCGGATTTACCCCAATGACCTCTGTGATAAACCATCCTTTTTTATGACTTCAGACTGTTAACTTCTCACAATTACAAATTTTAAAATTCTAACTCCTGTTATTATTATCGATCGCAATTTCAATAAACATAAAAGATGTGCACTAAAATACACATTATTTTTATTTTTCCAATCTTAAATACAAATAGGAATAATTTCGGTTACCATATTAAATTGATCGTAAATTATTCAACTCAAACCTTAAGGGAATACATTCAATTTGTGTAAAACCACCATAACACCGGTTACCGGGTTGATTTGCATAAAAAAAAAACCTAACGCTGATACTTCTTATTGTCCAAAAGAAAATCAGGTTAGGTTCTAAGCGCATATATAGCATATGAATTGCCAATTTTACAAAGCAATGGTCCTGTTTTAGCAGACATCTGCCTGATCAAAGGTAATAGCATTCGTTCAGAATTATTAAATAGCGGCGTGTACATATTATGGACATGGCTGGTTTTGTTTTAACCAGAGTTTTATTTAATGCGAACTTTTGAAATCGGCATGCAAAATATCTTTGAATGAAAGGCAAAAGGAATCGGCAGGAGGAAGAAGTACAAATTATGGATTGGAAGAAATGCCGGCAGGCAACAAATAGGAATTAAGAAAGAGAAATTATAAACAACAAAAAACAAGTTTTATGGCGAAGGAAATTAAAACCGAAATAGTGATCAATGCGCGACCTGATAAAGTATGGTCGGTATTGGCAGATTTTGAGCGCTACCCGGAATGGAATCCTTTCATAAAAAGCATTACAGGAAATGCAAAAGTTGGAAGTCAAATAACGGTGAGCATTGCGCCACCCGATGAAAAAGGGATGACATTTAAGCCAATCATTTTGGCGTTTACCGAAAATAGAGAGTTTCGTTGGATAGGCAAACTATTATTCAAAGGGCTGTTTGATGGCGAGCATAAGTTTGAACTAATTGACAACAAAAATGGAACAACTACTTTCGTACATAGCGAAATATTCAAAGGAATACTTGTCTCACTGTTCAAAAAACAACTTGAGAATAATACCGCGAAAGGTTTTGAATCGATGAATGAGCATTTGAAAAAGAGGGTAGAGAATGGTGAATAAGCCTCATGTGAAATTATGTAAAAAAAGTCTCAACCATTAGAGACAGCTTAAAATGACCGACAACAATGCCATTATGAATCGGTAAGTGTGGTCGAAAGGTCATTTTTCCAAAGATATCATGTATTTAACCGGTGACACACTGGATTTGGAACTGCGAAGACTTAAATAAAGAAGAATGTTGGATTCGTTAATCGTTCATCGTTCATATCCAGTTGAATAACATAAGGTGGATATTCCGGAGATGTTGAAGAAGACTTGCATACGTATGCAGCCATACTCTTACGCTGACGCTGTTTTGCAACCGTGCCATGTAAGGAATAATGTTATTGGGATTATCCAAAGTTGCCGAAAAGAAATCGTGAAGGTTTTTTAGTTTTGATTATTTTTGTTGAAATTTTCAATACTCATGGGTAGAAGTCGCAAAAATAACCCTTTTTACGAGGGAGTCAGGATTACAGATATCGGAGCAGAAGGAAAAGCCATTGCCCGCGTTAACGAGATGGTTGTTTTTACCACGCATGTCATTCCGGGTGATGTGGTTAATTTGCAGGTAACCAAAAAACGCAAGAACTACCAGGAAGCCCGGGTGACTCAACTGCTTGAGAAATCGGCCGACCGGATTGACGCTTTCTGCAAACACTTTGGGGTTTGCGGTGGTTGCAAGTGGCAATACCTTCCATACGAAAAACAGCTCTTTTACAAACAAAAGCAGGTGGAAGATCAGCTGCGTCGCCTGGGCCGTATTCAGTTACCCGAAATCAGCCCCATCCTGGGATCAAAAGAGCATCAGTTTTACCGCAATAAGCTGGAATTCAGTTTTTCGAACAAACGATGGCTCAGTCCCGACGAAATGGGTCAAGACTTGCTCCCGGAGCAAATGAATGCGCTCGGGTTTCATATCCCCGGATTGTTTGATAAGATCATCGACATTGAAAAGTGCTGGCTGCAAGCCGAACCGTCGAATGCCCTGCGTAATTTTATCCGCAGTTATGCCCTCGAAAACGGACTGTCATTTTTTGATATCCGGAAACAGCAAGGCTTTCTGCGTAACATGATCATACGTACCTCATCAACCGGCGAAAATATGCTGATTGTGGTTTTTTATTATGAAGATGAGGATGCTCAGAATGCCCTTCTGAGGGCTGTTGCTGACCGGTTTCCCGAATTAAGCTCCATCCTGTACGTGATTAATGAGAAGGGAAACGATACGATTACCGATCAGGAGATCCGCGTATTCAAAGGAACCGACCATATTTTTGAAGAAATGGACGGCTTACGGTTTAAAATAGGCCCCAAAAGTTTTTACCAGACCAACGCGGCGCAAGCCTTTGAATTGTATAAAGTGGCCCGCGATTTTGCCGGGCTGACCGGAGAAGAAGTGGTTTACGATTTATATACCGGAACCGGCACCATCGCCAACTTTGTGGCATCGGGGGCTAAAAAGGTCATTGGTGTCGAATACGTGAAAGAAGCCATCGACGATGCCCGGGTGAACTCGTCCATCAACAACATCGGGAACACCCTGTTTTATGCCGGCGATATGAAAGATGTGCTGAATGAAGCTTTCATAAGCCAGCATGGCCGGCCGGATGTAATCATCACCGATCCGCCGCGCGCCGGGATGCACGAAGACGTGGTGAAAGCCATTTTAAGCGCATCGCCCGAACGGATTGTTTATGTAAGCTGCAACCCGGCCACCCAGGCACGCGACCTGTCGTTAATGGACGAATATTACCGGCTTACAAAAGTCCAACCGGTTGATATGTTTCCGCATACACACCATGTTGAAAACGTCGTGCAACTAATTCGCAGAGATTAGGTAAACCTTTAGACAAAAAAAACAGTTTAAGTAAAAAAAAATAACGCCACATGATCACCATTATTTCACCCGCGAAATCCCTTGATTTTGAGACGCATTCCCCTGTCGGTTTTTATTCGCAACCTGAATTTATTGAGGACGCCGAAAGAATCAACCTGCATTTAAAGCGGTTGAATGTATCCGGTCTGATCAAATTGATGGGCATTTCGGCTAAATTGGCAACACTGAATGTTGAACGGAACCTTCAGTGGGGGACACCCTTTACCCCCCAAAATGCCAAACCGGCTATTTTTGCATTCAACGGCGATGTGTATGAAGGAATGAAACCGTCGGTCTTTTCTGAAGAAGACTTGAAACTGGCTCAGGAAAAAATCCGGATTATCTCGGGCTTATATGGTTTGTTAAAACCACTTGACCTGATTCAGCCGTACAGGTTGGAAATGGGCACAAAACTGGAAATCGGTCCGGCGAAAGATTTGTATAACTTCTGGAAAGAAAAGATTACAGCCAGGCTAAACGAGGACGTGAAAAAAAACGGCGGCGTATTGATTAACCTGGCCTCGGCTGAATATTTCAAAGCAATCGATTCGTCGAAAATAGACGGACAAATCATTAGTCCCGAATTTAAAGACAATAAAAACGGAAAATACATCATCATTTCATTTTTCGCTAAGAAAGCGCGCGGCCTGATGAACCGGTTCATGATTCAGAATAAAATTACAAACCCGGAAGACCTGAAAGCATTCGATCTGGAAGGTTATTATTTTAACAATCAGTTATCGAAGGATGACAAGTGGGTATTTACCCGGGACAAATAAGCTTTAGTGACACTTTCTTTGTTTCCGGATACGGAAATACGTTCATGATGGCATAATATCGTTTACCTTTGTCGGCTCAAAGAGTTCAACGCACAACCGGAATAACAAAAGATGGAACATTCATTTAACGACGAATCGGGCAATTATCAGCGGATTGACAAATTTGACGCCGAAACGACCACGAAAATCAGTGATTATTATGCCCGGATAATTGATCTTCTTGGCGAAGATGTAAAACGCGAAGGCCTGCAGAAAACACCCATGCGTGTGGCCAAGGCCATGCAGTTTTTACTTCAGGGCTATGATCAGGATCCCGAGGGCATGCTGCGCGATGCCATGTTTAAAGAAGATTACCGTCAAATGGTGATCGTAAAAGATATCGAGATTTTCTCGATGTGCGAGCACCACATGTTACCCTTTATCGGGAAAGCGCATGTGGGCTATATTCCCAATGGCTACATCACCGGACTCAGTAAAATTGCCCGGGTGGTTGACGCCTTCGCCCGCCGGCTTCAGGTGCAGGAACGGCTGACTACCCAAATAAAAGAATGTATCCACAATACCCTCAACCCGCTTGGAGTAGCTGTTGTTATCGAAGCACAGCACTTATGTATGCAAATGCGCGGCATACAAAAGCAACATTCGGTGACCACAACTTCCGACTTTACCGGCGCCTTTGAACGGGTAGCCACCCGCGAAGAATTTATCCGGCTGATCAGTTCCAGGTAATCTGTTAATAAATCATCGTCATTTTAATCAGAAGCGAACAATTTTATATTATTTTAGCTAAAAAAATTCAGTAAATGACAGATGGCCTTACCTGGGGATATTTCTGTCGAAATGCCGATATTAAATGTATAACTAAGAATAACAACAAAAACCATTCAAATGAAAACATCAAGAGCATACAAATTCGTTTCTCTGGCTATGGCTGCCGGACTGCTTTCATCCGGCTTTATCGGGTGTACCGGGAAAACTGACAAAAAGCATGGGGCACAGGTCGAAGAAACCATCAAACAAGAAATTGAAGAATATGCTTATCCGTTGCCTTCAGCATTTGAAGTAACCAATATGCTCAATGAGATTGAGGCCAGCTATATTGTTGGAATTGCCAACAAACCTGAAAAAGCGAGCGGTTACCTCTCCGAATTCAGCAAGGCCGTTAACCTGGGTATTTACACGGCCGACCTGGCTTATGCCACCACCTACAACCAGAAATCAGATATTCAGGATTATTTTAAAGCCAGTGAAAACCTGGTCCGTGAACTTGATTTTACCTCGGCATTCGACAAAAACCTGCCGGAACAAATCGATGCCAACATCGACAACAAGGAAGTGCTGGTCGACATTGTTACAGACATGTTCCAGCGGGCTTATTCCTATTTGAACCAGCAAGGCCGTACCGAACTGTCGTACCTGGTTTTGAGTGGTACAGTGATCGAAGGTCTTTACCTGACCACAAATATTTCTGAAAATACCTTCCAGAATCCGAAACTGATCGAAGCCATTCTTTTCCAGAAAGAGCCGCTGATCGATCTGGAGAATATGCTGAGCAATCATGCAGAATCTGAGCTGTTGAAAGATGTCTATCTGGATATTAAACAAATAAATGCCATTTACGCTCTGGAAGAGGGGACCAGTTCAATGACAGAGAAACAGGTCACTGAACTGTCCGAAACCGTGGCAAAAATCAGAGAAAGTTATGTGCAGCAATAATTGGTGACAATCGTTTTAAAACGGGTTTTTGTGGCCGGAACGAACGGATGCAGAAACCCGTTTTTTTCGTTCTGTTGCAACTAATCCAGAAATGTTGCCACCGCAAGCTAAAAACCTGACGTTAAACTTTGACCTGACAACAAGGGCGTTTCACAAATTTCCGGCAGATGTACGAAAGTATCATTGAAACACTGATCAAGCTGTTTGCCATCATCACCGATTTTCGGAAAAAGCTGTCTTCCGAATCCGAATTGCTGGTGGAATCCTACCTGAAAGAAAATTTCAACCGGGAGCTGGTCGAGAAATATATGGTTCTTTACCAAAATTACGTGCACTATTACCACATCGAAAACCGGGAAATATTTTATAAAGACAATGGCAAAGGTGAGCGCTTTATCAATAAAAACTACCTGCACAACATTTGCAGCGCCATTGTCAGTAATTTCGACCTGAACACCCGCTTCACGATTGTCTCGCAACTGCTAAACTTCATAAAAAGAGCAGAAGGCCTGAATATTGACGACTTGAAAATGGTCAATATCGTAGCCTCGGGTTTAAAGATTGACCCACTGGAATATGAAAACCTGTACCGCTTTTACCTTTTTTCAATCGAAAAAGTAAAGGATAAAAGCTGTCTGTTCGTTGTAAACGGTAACAAAGAATATCACGATAAGGAAATCCAGCATTTATACCGAGAAAATCAACAGGTTGAGATTGAGCTTATCCGGATTTCAAGCACCAATACCTTATTTTTCAAATACTGGGGCCCCCGTAACCTTTATCTGAATGCACACCGGCTCACCCAAAACCGGCTTTACATTTTCCCGCAGGGAGGGATTCTAAAAACGTCACGCATCATCCCGATATACTACAGCAGCGTGATGAGCCGGTTCATCCAGGAAAAAGGAAAACCGCGCATTGTATTGAATGTTGAGAATATTGAATACCGATTCAATAAACGTGTTTACGGATTGTATCCGGTGAGCTTTCAGGAACGCTCGGGCGACTTGGTGGGCATACTTGGAGGAAGCGGCGTTGGCAAAACCACCTTGCTGAACGTGTTAAACGGCAAACTGAAACCACATGGCGGTAAAATAACCATCAACGGGTATGACTTGCACGACCCGAAAAATGAAGAGATCCTGAAAGGAGTGATCGGCTATGTACCCCAGGATGACCTGCTGCTTGAGGAACTGACTGTATACCAGAATCTTCTGTTTAATGCGCGCTTTTGTTTCGGGAATATGAATCACGGACAGATTGAAGAAATCATCCGGCAAACCTTAATAGATTTTGATCTGGTAGAAGCCCGCGACCTGGTTGTTGGCAACCCCCTGAAGAAAATTCTGAGCGGCGGCCAACGCAAACGGCTAAACATTGCGCTTGAGCTGATGCGGGAACCTTCCATCCTGTTTGTGGATGAACCGACATCGGGACTTTCATCAGCCGACTCCGAAAAAGTAATGTACCTGCTGAAACGCCAATGCCAGAAAGGACGCCTGGTTTTTGCCAACATCCATCAGCCGTCAAGCGACATCTACAAGCTGTTCGAACGCATGATTGTTATGGACAAAGGCGGCCGTGTTGTTTTCTTTGGTAACCCGATGGATGCCATTACCTATTTTAAACACCAGGCCAACTATGTCAATCCCGACGAAAGCGAGTGCATGGCCTGCGGAAATGTGAAAACCGAACAGCCGCTCCGGATTATCGAATCACGCATGGTCGACCCGTTTGGGAAAAGTATCCGCCGCCGGAAAATATCACCTGCCGAATGGTACCAGAACTACCAGGAGAAAGTGGAACCACGGGTTGTTGAATTTATGCAGATGAACCCGGTGTCGGAAGAAAAATTCCCGGAGGTGATCTTCAAAACACCCGGTTGGATTAAACAACTCAAATTATTTATAAAACGCGATTTTGCGTCGAAGCGTTCCAATAAACAATATTTGGCCATTGCCTTGCTCGAAGCGCCCATCCTGGCAGTTATTCTTGGGTTTTTTTCCAAGTTTTCCGATGCCGGCAGGTATTTATTCAGCGAAAACGACAACATCCCGGCCTTTCTGTTTATGAGCGTAGTCGTAGCCTTGTTTATCGGGCTGAGCATCAGCGCTGAAGAAATTTTTAAGGACCGAAAAATCCGAAAGCGCGAAGAATTTCTGGATTTGAGCCGCGGGGCCTATTTCGTGTCGAAAATACTGATGCTGTTTATGATTTCAGCCATTCAGGTGCTTTCGTTCGTACTTATCGGGCATTACATGCTCGAAATCAGGGATCTGACTTTTTCAACCTGGGCTATCCTCTTTTCAACTGCCTGTTTTGCCAACCTGCTGGGCTTAAACCTTTCGGCCGGTCTCGACTCCGCCGTAGCCATCTACATCCTGATTCCGCTGATGCTGGTGCCCCAGCTACTGCTCAGCGGGGTGATTGTCGATTTCAACAAAATGCACTATTCGCTTAGCAGTTACGATAAAACGCCGTTGATTGGCGACATGATGGTGTCGCGCTGGTCGTATGAAGCGCTGGCTGTTAATCAATTCAAAAATAACCGGTATCGGCGCAATTTCTTTGAGGAAGAAAGGGAGAAAAACGAACTGGGCTTTAAAGCCTATTACTTTTTGCCTGAAGTGGAGAAAAGACTAAAAGCCTATGAACGCATACTACTGAAAGGAGAAAGGGAAGAGGCCGGCTTACTCGTTCCCGTCCTGAGAAATTCGTTTGATGAGCTGCTTCGCTCCGTCAATCCTCCATCAGATTCTGTGGTCATGACGGTGCATCGAATTGGACAGAACGGTTTTCAGCAGCAGGATTTTGACCGTTTAGCTGATTACCTGGCCCTGGCAAAAAATGAATACCACAAACGGTACGGAGCAGCGAGCGCTCTTCTGGATGAAAAACAGAACCAGCTGTTGTCCCGGTTTGGAGGAGACACCGAAAAAATGATGGATTTCAGGAATAAGTACGTCTGCAAAAAGCTGGAAGCCCTGCTTCATGATAAATATTCGCTGCATAAGTTGTACCTGTCCAACAACCGGATTTACCAGGGTGATGAACCCGTTTACCGGAGTCCGGTTTACCGGAACGGCTCGGCTCATTTTTACTCGGCGTATAAATACATCGGAAAGGTCAGGATTGAAACCGCCTTGTTTAACATCCTGGTTATGTGGTTATTTACCGTATTCCTGATGATCGCTCTGTATTTCGACCTGCTGCGGAAAATAATCTCCTATGTTGACCGTTGGAGGTTGACTCGTCAGGCCGAGTTACGCGACCGGATTTTTTATAACCCGATGGCTTTTATAAAGGGAGACCGGAAGAAGGAAGGATGATTTATAACGACCGGTGTGATCCGTCGCAAAACGGCGGATTGTCGGTTTGTTTGCACCGGCACCAGAAAACCGTTTGCTTTGTTTCGATCGTCACTTCTTTCGGACTAAAACCGGTTCCTTTGTGCGAGCCGTCGCAGAATGGCTGATTGCTACTCTGCCCGCACGCGCACCACCAATAGGTGCCGGGCTCCATTTCCAGCATAGCCGGACTTTTTTCAGCGATTTTTCCTTTTGTCATGGTTTTTCGATTTAAAGGTTTGAATTGATGGTCGTGTTTAATAGCTTATTTGATAGGCGACAACCTGGTTGTCGAAAAAAGTCGGGACCAGCAGCAAATTCAGTTCTTTTGCGAAAAACAGGTCGGCCGTGTTGATCTTTTCCTCTGTCGAGTCCCACATTTTGGTCATTTTGCCGTCTTTGAGATAGAAAATACGCCCGGGCCAATTGGAAAATACAAAATTCCCTTTCTGATCTTTTTCCAGCCCGTCAATTCCCTGACAATCATCCTGCAAATCTTTAATTGTTTTTGTTTTGATATCAGCTACCTGGATTTTTTGTGAACCAATATACAGTTTTTCACCCTCGGTATACAATCCGTTTATACCGTTCAGCGGATCACCTTCGTGCCATGCGGTAAACTGGCCATGATGCAGCAGATGAATTTTATTGGTCCGGCTGTCGCTGACGAAAACCATCCCGTTTTTGGTAACAGCCACGTCGTTCAGGAAAATGGCGTCGGGAGCGGGATAACGGTTGGCTATTTTCCCCTGGCGGATGTCAATTTCCACGAGTTCGTCGATATCGGCAACATACAGTTTGCCTTCAAAAACCGCCATCCCTTTGGGAGCGCTCAGTCCGGTAACCCATTCCATCGTTTTAACGGTCCCATCGGTATTCAGTTGCGAAATAAAGCCATTCCCGTCCTTCTCCGAAGGGTTTTCATTGATGTTGGCCACGTAGATCAAACCGGTTCCGGCATCATACAGAACCGATTCCGGAGTCTTCATAACCGGGCCGGTTCTCCATACTTCAACCAGCTTCTGTCCATAACTGCATATCGAAAAAAATAAAACTATTGCAGCAATTAATACTTTTTTTGGATTCATTTCATTTATTTTTAACGGTTGATGTTTAGGAATAAAACAAGAGAATGATCTTTTGGTTTTGTTTATCTCAGCAACCGTAAAATTAATTGATATGAATAAACTGATTACAGTGGTTATCGTGGTCCTGGTTTTGTCGTGTTCCCCTTCAAAAAAAGAATATTTACTTTACGTCGGGACTTATTCGGTCGAAAACAGCGAAGGCATTTATTGCTATCAATTCGAACCTTTATCGGGGAAATTGACCTTAAAGAATACAACACCGAACAAGAGTAATCCGTCGTTTTTGGAAATCAGCCCGGATGGACGTTATCTGTATGCCGTAAGCGAAATTCACGATTTTGATCAGTTGGACAGCGGTTCGGTAACAGCATACCGGATCGGGGAGTCGGGCGAATTGGTCAAAATCAATCAGGAAGCAACCCTGGGCAATCACCCCTGTCATGTGGCGGTTTCACCCGACGGGAAGACAGTGGTTGCATCAAATTATACCAGCGGTAGCCTGAGTATTTACGATGTACGCGACGATGGCGGCCTAAACCCGGTAAAACAGTTGATTCAACATACCGGCTCCGGACCCGACAGCGCCAGGCAAAAAGGACCGCATGCCCATTCAGCCCTGTTCACCTATGACGGCAGTACCCTGATTTCGGCCGATCTTGGCACTGACCGGATCGATCTGTACGAATTGTCAGGCGATCATCGTTCATATGTTCCTGCAGGTCAGGGATCTGTTTGCATGGCCCCCGGCGCGGGACCGCGTCATTTCGATTTTTCGCCCGATGGCCGGTTTATCTACGTGATGAATGAAATGGCTTCTACGGTGACGGTACTTCAAAAGGATGCGGATAACTACCACGAAATTCAAACGGCATCGAGCCTTCCGCTAAATTACGGCGAGGCCAGTTACGGGGCCGATCTTCATGTCAGTGATGATGGGCGGTTTGTTTATTGCTCGAACCGCGGACATAACTCCATTGCTGTTTTTAAGCGCGGGCAGGAAGGGGGAACCATTGAGTTGATCCAGCACGAAGAAGTACAGGGTAACTGGCCGCGAAACTTTGCCTTATCTCCCGACGGCGATTTTCTGCTGGTTGCCAATCAACGCAGCAATAACATCAGTTTATTGTCAATCAACCACGAGACCGGTTTGCTCCATTTTGCCGGAGAGTTGACTGAGGTTCCCAGTCCGGTTTGTCTGAAATTTTTGGTAAAGTAAAGCTGGAGGTGCGACCAATCTTTTGCCCTTACAGGGCAAGAAAAACAGGAAGGCTATATGGCCAATGATTAATGACCAATGACTATTGCCTGCCGGAGCGCGATTTACACGGATGTTTTCTTTTTCAGGATCTCCTGCAACCGGTACATTTCATCGCGAAGGCGGGCTGCTTCAATAAAATCGAGCTCTTTGGCGGCAGCTTCCATCTCTTTTCTGGTTTTGGCAATGGCTTTTTCGAGGGCCGCAGCATTCATGTACTGAACAACCGGATCGGCGGCAATGTCGGGACGGTCGTCGCCATTTTTGTATTCCGCTGCCTTGTTGCTGCGGTATTCGTAACCAATGATCTCGCGGGTTGGTTTTACGATGGCCCTGGGCGTAATGCCATTTTCCTGGTTGAATTTCAACTGCCTTTCGCGACGGTAGTTGGTTGAATCGATGGTTCGCTGCATCGAGTTCGTGATCTTATCGGCATACATGATGACCATGCCGTTCAGGTTTCGGGCTGCACGGCCGGCTGTTTGGGTCAGCGAGCGTTCCGAACGCAGAAAACCTTCTTTATCGGCATCAATAATGGCCACCAGCGATACCTCGGGCAAATCCAGTCCCTCACGCAGCAGGTTGATCCCAACCAGCACATCAAAAATACCTTTCCGCAAATCTTCCATAATTTCAATGCGTTCCATGGTGTCGATATCGGAGTGGATGTAACGCGTTTTAATTCCCATATTGGCCAGGTACTTGCTCAGCTCTTCAGACATCCGTTTGGTGAGGGTGGTCACTAAAACCCGTTCGTTTTTTTGTATCCGCAGATTGATTTCGTGCATCAGGTCGTCGATTTGGTTGGTCGACGGACGAACCTCAATCACCGGATCGAGCAAACCGGTTGGCCGGATGATTTGCTCAACCACGATCCCTTCCGATTTTTCCAGCTCATAGTCGGCAGGTGTGGCGCTTACAAACAGCGCCTGGTGGACCATGTTCTCAAATTCTTCGAACTTGAGCGGCCGGTTATCAATGGCAGCCGGTAAACGGAAGCCATATTCCACCAGGTTAACCTTCCGGGAATGGTCGCCGCCGTACATGGCCCGTATCTGCGGCATGGTAACGTGGCTTTCGTCCAGAATAATGAGAAAATCGTCGGGAAAATAATCGAGCAGGCAAAACGGGCGGGTTCCGGCTTCGCGACCGTCGAAATAACGCGAATAGTTTTCTATTCCGGGGCAATAACCCAGTTCACGCATCATTTCCATATCGTATTCCACACGTTCTTCAATGCGCTTTGCTTCCAGTGGTTTCCCGATTTCACGGAAAAATTCAATCTGTTTCACCAAATCGTCCTGGATGTGACGGATGGACGCCTGCATGCGTTCTTTCGTGGTGACAAAGATATTGGCCGGGTAAATGGTTGCCTGGCCTAACTTTTCGATGATTTGCCCGTCAACCGGGTCGAAGCTGAAAATCTCCTCAATTTCGTCTCCCCAGAAGACGACCCGCAAGGCCGAATCGGCATAGGCCAGAAAAATATCGACCGTGTCGCCTTTAACCCGGAAGTTTCCGCGCTGAAAATCAATCTCATTTCTCGAATACAAGGCATCGACCAGCCGGTGCAGCAGTTGGTTACGGTTGATCACCTGCCCGGTTTTTACTTCGGTTACATTGGCGTGAAAATCCTGCGGGTTACCAATACCGTACAAACAGGACACCGACGACACCACGACCACATCCCTCCGCCCCGACAACAAGGCCGAAGTGGTGCTAAGCCGTAACTTTTCAATATCCTGGTTGATCGACAAATCCTTTTCAATGTAGGTATCGGTAGTCGGAATATAGGCTTCGGGCTGGTAGTAGTCGTAATACGAAACAAAGTATTCGACGGCGTTATTCGGGAAAAACTGCTTCATTTCACCATACAGCTGGGCGGCCAGTGTTTTATTATGACTCAGAATTAAAGCCGGACGCTGCACCTTCGCAATTACATTGGCCATGGTGAAGGTTTTACCCGAACCGGTTACGCCCAATAAGGTTTGAAACCGGACTCCCTGTTCAATTCCTTCAGCCAACTGCTGAATGGCGTCGGGCTGATCGCCCATAGGCTGATACGGTGCAACAACTTTAAATTCCATGGAATGTGTTTAACGGCTTAATTTCAGGTAAACCGGAAAATGATCGGAAACTCCGCCGGTATACGTGGACCCGCTGTAGGTTCGGTTCGGCGAAATTTCACCATTTCGGTTTACATATAACATCCATTCGTCCTGGTAAATATTTCCGGGAACGATGGTCACAAAACCTTTTCCATCCAGTAAGGGGTTGGTTACAATCAACTGATCCAGCATGTTCCAGTCGCCGCGGTATTTGTACGATCCCTGGTTTTGCTCATATAAGGGGAACATCAGGTTAACCAGATTTCCTCCGTTTCCCGGCGCCTTGGCTCCCAGGGTTTGCAACAAACTAGGGTTATCCGGTTCATCGTTCATGTCGCCCATAATAATAATCTTTGATGAAGGATTCTGAGATAGCAGCTCGCCCACCTTATTCTTCAAAACCTGCGCGACGGCAATTCGCCTGGGTTCCGATTCTTCGGCGCCACCTACCCGCGACGGCCAGTGATTGACGAAAAAATGAATCTCGTCGGCGCCAAACTTTCCGTGAACATGTAAAATATCACGGGTTCTGAACCCCGCGTCCAAGTCGATTGCTTCCGACGAAATCAGTTTAAATTCGGCGGGGCGGTAGAGCAGGGCCACGTCAATTCCGCGCGCATCCCGGCTGTCGTGATGTACAATACGGTATTTCCCTTTCGCCATCGCCGGGGTATTGACCAGGTCCTGCAAAACAGACAGGTTTTCAACCTCACAGAGCCCGATTACTTCGGGCAGGTCTGCCGGGTTGATACCCGTGAGTACTTTTGCAATATCGTTCAGCTTTTTCTGATAGCGCTCTGTTGTCCATTCTTTTTTGCTATCCGGCAGAAACTCGTTATCGTTTACATGCGGATCGTCTATGGTATCGAATAAATTTTCAACATTATAAAAGACCACAGAGGCCTGTTTCCGGTCGGCCCAGGGGGTACATGAAACAGTAATGCTCCAGATAAAGAGAAAGAAAATAATTTTTGAATTCACTTTTTCCTAAATTATTTACCGGTTGTAACCTCGTAATATTTGGTAACATCAACCACCATCATCCCGGCTGTGTGGGCGGCCTGGATGCCCAGTATGCCATCCTCGAAAACCTGGCAGGCAGTTGGCTCCACACCCATTAATTCGGCGCAACGCAAAAACGTTTCGGGATGTGGCTTATAATTTTTAACGTCTTCTGATGCCACAATGATATCCAGGTATTGATCCAATCCGATTAATTCCAGTGATTTTTTTGCCAGCCTCCTCAATCCGCCGGTACCAACAGACATCGGTATTTTACCGTGGTATTTTTTAATAATCTCAACAACGGGTTCAATAGGAAGCGCCTTGTGCATGTTATTTTCGTACTCCAGCTCTTTTTTATCGCCCATTTCTTTGGGGTCGATATTCTTGTTAAACAACTCGTTCAGCTTCTCTACCGTTGCATAAAGCGGGATTCCTGCCAGTTTTTCAAATAGTTCTACCGTAAAGTCGATTCCGTATTTGGCCGAAGCATTTCGCCAGGCAATATAGTGAATCGGCATGGTATCCGAAATTGTTCCGTCCAGGTCAAAAATCAAGCCCCTCGCTTTGGGGTCAATGTCTAAATTCATAGGTATTCATTCTAATTTAAGCCACAAAAATAACCAATAATCCAGGAACAAGTTCATTTTTAACTTTACCAAAAAATTAACATATTTGCAAAAATCAAGAAACATGGACCGCCAGGCATTTCAGTGCCAGTGATCAGTGGCAGTATTCAGTTGCGGCTCTACTCAGGTACTTTTTAGCTGCAAGTTCCAAGTTCCAAGTTCAAGTTTGAACATTGCCGGTGGAAAAGTAACCTTCGTTGCCAAAGATTACCGCGACAGGGCCGTCAAGAAGCCCGTTACCCTTGATGGTGTGGAGTTCCTGCGGCGGTTTGCTTTGCACATCCTGCCCCGGCGGTTTGTCAAGATCCGGCGCTTTGGCATATACAACCACACCGTAAAACGGAACCTTCAATTACAGTTTGTTTCGGAAGAAAAGCCCGACATTGACGCGCTAATCAAAAAGCAAAAACCTCCCGAACCCAATGTTGAACGGTTTGCAAGGCTGACTGGCATAAACCCCTGCCTTTGCCCGGTGTGCAAAACCGGGAAGATGATCGCTGTAAGAGAACTGCCACGCATCCGGTCTCCGGCATGGGGCCAGTTGAACAAACCGGTAACACAATCATAATCAACAACTCCAACTTGCGTTCCCGCGCAACCGGGAGAGGTATGCCCCGTTACCGGCAAAAACGGCAAAAAAACAGGGCATAGCCATCAACGTGCTTGTGTCATTGGCGTGAAAAAGCACAAAAACCTGTCATACGTCAAAGAACCTCAGGCCGCTTTCTGCCTGTTTTATTTTTAAAAATCAATAAAAACCTTCGGTAAGTGCATAGCCCTGGGCCCGGCGGGTGTAGTCCAACACCGACTCATCGCTGGGTCTTGCAGACCGCTCAGAGTCCTATTTATTGTGTGGTCGTTTTTTATTGATTATCAGTATTTTGGTCATCTTTTTTATCTTTATCCTTTTTAAAAATCATTGGAATTGCTCCAATAATTAAAAATACAATAATCCAACCGATTAAACCTAATCCAGCTTGTTGATTTACAATTGCTTCCATGATTCTTTATTTTATGTTTGTAATTCTGAAAGATTTTAAAGTATTATTCAAAGTCGAAGACCAATATTCTTTTTCCGAAATACGGTATGAAATTGTTAACGATATAATCCTATCATAATTCAAAAACCTATACAAGTCAACAATTACGAAAGGTTGGTCTTTAAATTGGCGTTTGTACCTTACATGTATGCAATCCATTCCATTAATTTCACTAATAGTTAATGGATACCACTCGATAAGCTTTAATGGAGTATTATTAAAACCCTGTTGTACTTGACTTTTGAATTGATTATTCAATTCAGATAATTCAGCAGAAGATACAATTATCTTTTCATTCAGTCTTTGAAAATCGTTCGGGTTACCTTCAATGGTTTCAACCATTACTCTACAATATTTGCTTAACGAAGTTTCATTATATTCATTTATTCCTTTGGGTTGAAGAGTTAATTTTGATTCAAGAAAATCAACTTTCCAAATATTTTCTATGCTGTCTTTATATTCTTGATTTTTTATTTTGTATTTACCAGCTTGTATTTCGAGCATTGGAGATAAATCTATTGTACCAATATCCTTTATTTCAATACGTTTCCAATCTTTTAATGGCTTACCAATTTCAATGGGTAATTTGTTTTTAGTTGATGGGATTTCTTTTTCTTTATAAAATGTGGTTAAAAATGAACCTGTATAAAGGGTTACTTCTGAAATTGAATCATTTTCTATTGTTACTGTAAAATCACCTTTGTATGTTCTGTATTTAAGTTCATTTGGCGATTTATCAAATGTTACTGTTTTTACTGAAAATTCTTCTTTTTCAACTTGCCCACTAACATTCATTTCTACCGTAATTGAGTTCTTCCTGAAAGTGATTTTACCAAATACATCTTTATTCCCTGAATCTTCACTTTTTTTGTATTCGATATACATTACAGACCCAAATTTATACTCCTGTTCTAATCTATCTTCGTCTTTTACTTGATTTGCACAGCTACCCAGAATAAAGGCAAGCATTATTAAAAGATAATTTGATTTCATGATTTATAACGTTTAGAAGTGAAACTAAAACCCAATATTGAAAGCCCCAAAAATATTAGTGACAAAACTATTTGAGGAATATCTCCGTAGTTGATACCTGAAATAAAAGAAAAAATTGCCGAAGCTCCAACTATTCCTGAAATTGCGTATATAAATGCCGTGCCTCCTTGTTTACCTGTTTCAACTATGATTTCGCCAATCAGTTTAGTGAAATCAGAAAATGACATTGACGCATATTTTTCTGCTTGTTTTTTTGCTGTTGAAGTCCAATTATTTAAATCAGGGTCTTTGTAACTTGCTTTTTGTTTGTATGAACCATTATTGTTAGTGGATTGATATTCACCAAAAATTTGTTCTTCTTTTATTTCTGTTTTTGCAACAAAATATAAATCATATTCAATGTTGTACTTATTTCTTGCGTCGTCATCTGATAAAATTAGATAAGCCTCGTTTATTTCAATGAATTTATCGTGAGCTTTTGGACTTTTATTCTTATCAGGATGCCATTGTAAAGCAAGTTTCCTATATGCTTTCTTTATTTCTTCTTTAGAAGCATATCGGTCAACTTGCAAAATATTATAAAGGTTAGGAATCATTGTTTTGTTATGTTGTTTTCACTATCATTATTTTGGGTTTTGTCAAGTTTAATTTCAGTAGATTCATTAATTTTCGGTTTCTTCCACATTTCTCGTATTCCGAAGAATAGTCCTAAGGCTAATAAGCCTGTAAATGTTTTACTTGCACCTGCTGCCGATAATAATATTCCGATAATAAAAAATCCTACAATTAACAGAATTGTAACCGCAATTTTTCCACCTTTACTCATGATGTTTTATTTTTTAAATTATTGAATAGTTTAAATTTGTTCGTGTCTGTAAGCCAATTGTATTCAGTATAAAATTTCGTTCCGCTTTCATCTTCATATTTTACTAAAATTTTGGCATCCTCCATTAAAGTCTTAATATTTGTTTTTAGGTAGTCGTCAGCTTCTAAATGAGTTCCTGTCGTATTTTGAACAATTTTAATTTTAAAATCTCTCCTTTCGTTTGGTAATAAAGGTTCTATCTTTCCAATTTCTCCATTAATATAAGTTTTGGGAGGTGTATTTATGTATTTTATATCAATAGAATAAGCAGTCTGTGATGAATTATTCCTTATTTCCAAAAGATGATTCCAGAAAAGTTCCCAATATTGATTTGGTATGTCAATGCCAAGTCTTATTATTTTGGGATTATTTAAAGTATAACCTTTGGTAAGTCTACCCCAATCAGTTTTTTTATGATGTAATACTATTTTGGGTCTTACAAACCATTTAGAAATCAAGCTCGTTAATAGTCCTACACCACTAATAATCATTGCAATTAATGGTTCATATTCATAAGTCTTAATATACCATAATGTCGAAAGAATCAAGACTATTATTTCAGCAAGAATTGTAATCGTGTTTTTTATTATTCTCATACCGTGTCAGATTGTTTTTTTAAAATGCCACATAACGGTGTTGTAAGCTGTTGAAAAAGTTTAAAAATACAAATAAACTTTACATAGTAGCGAAATAACAAGTGTGTATTTTTCCAAAGGGTGTAAGTCCCTATACGCTGGGGTAACGCCCGGAAGTATTAGCAAGTGACAAGCTGGTTGCTGGCGACGGCAGCAGTGAAGGAAGTCAAACGGCAAAATCCGGTACTGACGAACAGAAACGTGATATGAGGCATAGTTATTCGGGTAAGCAAGCACATCATTGTAACGCCCCAAGAATACCAAAAGGGTCACTATGTAGATCACGCAGGCATTGGAGGAAGGGAAAAGCTTTTACCAGGGGAGATCTCACCGTCCACGTGTTGGCTGTGGTGAGAAGTCATCCGGCAGCTGCCGGACATAGTAGCTATCGGTAACGAGCCACGAATAGAAACCGTGGAGGTCTCACCAGATAGTGAAGGACTGAACGTTGGGTTGTCTCGAATTCGATAAGGAGGTCCAAACTTCGAGTTTGCCAGCCTTATCCTAAACAAAGACAGAGGTACTATTGGTGTAAAGAGCGATAGTGTTGATACCTGATGAACCGCCGTGTACGAGACCCGTACGCACGGTGGTGTGAGAGGCGCACTCCGTCAGCTAATTACTGGCGGAGCCGTCTACTCGATTGGGCACAGTAATTATTTTTTTAGTCCATTTATTAAATCAATTATTTTATTTTCAAATTCAATTTCACCAATTCTTGCTTTTACTTCACAAAAATCAATTGAATTTATTTCTCTCAGTTCTTTAATATTCAGCCAATATTCGTCTTGCGATTCTAATGGTCGTATGTCATCCTTTTCAACTTCGAATAAAAAATTGTCAATATGTATCGGATAAAGTATTTCTTTCCATTGCTGTTCTTGTTTCATTCTCCCTTCTGATAATTCAAACTGACAAGCCTTACTTTTAATGGAATGTTCAGAAGAAATAAATAAAAGTCTATCTTGTTTGTTGACATTTTCTTTCATTATTTTTTTTAATCCTTTACCTCCAGGGGCATCTTTCTCCCACATAAAAGTTGAAATTCCTTTCTTCTTTAATGAATCATTTAATCCGTTTGCGAATTCTTTATCTTTAAAACTATATGAAATGAAAATAGTCTGATAATCAATTCTATTTGTCATTGCTGAGATTTTATCTTTTATAATTGTTTCATTTATCCCAAAACATTTCTCAAGAATTTTAGGCTCTAATGATTCACTTTTAATAATTGTTTGAAAATCAATAAATGAAAACTCATTCCCTTTTGCTGAATTTGAATTATCTATGGAATTTTTTCCGATAATACAATCAGAAAATGTAGTTTGTCCAATACTACAACTACGAAATAGACAATTAGTTAAATCAAAATGTGAAAATAAATTGTTATCCAGAATTGAATTATTAAACTCAATTTGAAAATTATAATTATCTCTGCTATGCCCTTCAAATCTTGTATAAGAAAGGTAAACATTTTTGAACGTTAACTTTTTAAAGTCACAACCACCAAAGTATACCTCCAAAATTTCAGGACAATAAGTAAAAACTGTTTCTGATAATAAGGAATCGCCGAATGTGAAATATGTTAATACTGATTTATGAAAAGATGTTTTTATGAGGTCGCATTCAAGAAATTTGAAATCATTTAGATGTGAGTTATTGAATGAACAATTTTTAAAAATACATGCTCTAAAAGTTAATCCCCTTAAATATTCGCAATTATCAAATTTGCAGTTAATGAAATTAAAACCTTGAAAATCTAAATTTTGCAAATCGAGTCCGCTAAAATCATAATTATCAATAATAATTAAGTCCTCTGTTTTTGCAATTCCATAAAAATCAGTAGTCAAATAGTATTGCTTTTTAAGCTTATCACTATTCAGATACTTTTCAAAGTGTTTTATGAAATCTTGTTTTGTATTTATTCTCATATGTTCAGAGTCTTGGTATTATTGTGCCCAACGGTTTGCAATATGACCAGTGGCGGAAAGCGGGTGACATCACTGTCAACCGTTACAAAACTTTGTGCGGGGCAGACGCTTTCAAGCTGCCACTGTGCCCGACATTGGTTATATTGCGTGTGTGCGCCCTGCATAAGCAGCGCGCACACTTGTTGTAAGCTGTTGAAAAAGTTTAAAAATACAAATAAACTTTACATAGTAGCAAATAACAAGTGTGTATTTTCCCAAAGGGTGTAAGTCCCTATACGCTGGGGTAACGCCCGGAAGTATTAGCAAGTGACAAGCTGGTTGCTGGCGACGGCAGCAGTGAAGGAAGTCAAACGGCAAAATCCGGTACTGACGAACAGAAACGTGATATGAGGCATAGTTATTCGGGTAAGCAAGCACATCATTGTAACGTCCGACGAACGCCAAAATCGTTTTATAGTAGATCACGCAGGCATTGGAGGAAGGGAAAAGCTTTTACCAGGGGAGATCTCACCGTTCACGTGTTGGCTGTGGTGAGAAGTCATCCGGCAGCTGCCGGACATAGTAGCTATCGGTAACGAGCCACGAATAGAAACCGTGGAGGTCTCACCAGATAGTGAAGGACTGAACGTTGGGTTGTCTCGAATTCGATAAGGAGGTCCAAACTTCGAGTTTGCCAGCCTTATCCTAAACAAAGACAGAGGTACTATTGGTGTAAAGAGCGATAGTGTTGATACCTGATGAACCGCCGTGTACGAGACCCGTACGCACGGTGGTGTGAGAGGCGCACTCCGTCAGCTAATTACTGGCGGAGCCGTCTACTCGATTACCGCCAGTTAATATTGTTTATCAATTGAAAGTCCAGTTTCTATTATATATTTAAGAAAATCTCTGCCGAGAACAGAAATTTTAATAGAATTACCATTTTCAAGAATAATCAAGTTAAAACTAAATAAATAATCTAAATAATTATCATAAGTGTATCCATCGTAGAATTTAGGGAATGAACAGGGCAAACGCATCTAATTTAATTGCCAATCAGCTTTAACAAATATTCATTGCCCCATCCGGCCATTTTTCTTCGGCTTTTAATCCCCACCCTGGCATCGTCCTTTTTTAAAAGGTTTAATGCAATCCGGTTGAGGCTGGAGAAGTTTTGAGCAGCATTGCCACTGCGTTTTCGGCTCAGGTCCTCCCCAAAAGCAACGTCAAGCACCCAATGGACCTTGTTTTCAATCCCCCAATGTTTCCGGACGCCATGGGCGATTATGTCAGCTTTTTTTAATGTGCTTATGTAAAAACTTGTTTCGTTTTCTCTTTTGCCTGTTGCCTTAAAGTACCGTTCACGGTCCACTTTGACAACAGAGGCCAACCCATTCCATTTTTCGGCACTTTCTACCAGGCTCAGGTCTTCTATGATACTACATTGCCTTGTCTCTATTCTTCCATGCCCGTAATCAAGCTCTTCAAAATAATCGTTTACAGGCAAAACCCTGAAACTGTCCTGAATATCTTCATACAGATCCTTTTGGTTTTCTTTGACCGAAAGAATGTAATGTGCTTTTTTCTTCACTATTTTACGCGCAATATTTTTCTGGCACCCCATGGCATCAACCGTAACGATACACCCTTCCAATAAAAGGGCATCCAGCAGTTTGGGAATAGCTGTAATCTCATTTGACTTTTCTTCTACCTTAATTTGTCCCAGAACAAGTTCATTCTCGTCAGCCCAGGCACTTACAATATGGGTTGCCGTTTTGCATCCCTGTTTGCGAGACCCGCGCATGGTTTTGCCATCAATACTGATAACCTCACCATGGGTTCTTTGATGTATTGACTTCACCCAAGATAAAAAACAATTCTCAAACTCATCGGCATCTAATGCAGCAAAAAAGCGGTTAAACGTGTCATGGGAAGGTATCCCGTTGGGAAGCTCAAGGAAGCTGCTGAGCCACTCCTTTTTTATCTCCCCGTACTCTTCCATGTCGTTCCATGATTCACATCCACAAAGCACTGAAGCAATCGCGATGAAAATTATGTCATCCATGAGATGACGTTTAGTCCTGTTAATACGTGGATCTTTCATTTCTGAAAAATACGACAATAAATTACCTTTGCTATCCATTTTGTCATCTATCTGATTATCAGATAAATATACAATTTTTTCATCGCAAAAACAACTTATTCGACTGATTATTAAGCAGTTAGGCGTATTGTTTTTTTAGATGCGTTTGCCCTGAGGGAATGAATTTTTTGCATAATCATAAAAAACTTTTAAAGTATCTTTATTCTCGAACATACTTGAGTTAAGTCGATGCAATAAATTCAATTGACTTCCATAAATGCTATTGTATATTTTATTAAAATGCATAATTAAGTAAATCACCTGTGAATATTTAAAAAGAATTTCTTGTCTTTCTTCTGGTGTGCGCAAAGAATCGAGATTTGTTTCTTTTTTTACTGAAGTTGCAAATAACTCCATAGTTTCGGATGAGAATTGATTTATAGCTTTATCAATATCCTTATTAGGTACGCCTTTAGATAACAATTCTATTGGAGACTTTTCCTCATCATCAAATTGTTTATTACTAACTCCAGTTTCAATGCCAGCATTACCATATCCAATTTTTTTTATGTTATTAATAAAATTTTTCAATGGTTCTCTAAGTGTAAAGAACACTATGAAAACCACAAGCGGCCATGATATTACTTCTAATATCTTAACTATTAATTCCAAAAATTTAATACAGGTATCCATATTGTCATTTTTTTAATTGGCGGTAACGTTGAGGGTATGCAGCGGGCGGGCTTCGTGGCCGATTCACTATCCACCGTTACTGCCCTTACCAGCGAGCCCTGAGCTTGAAAACTGCTCTGAAACCCGCCTGATGTATACCCTGTGTGTGCGCCCTGCATAAGCAGCGCGCACACTTGTTGTAAGCTCTGGAAAAAGTTTAAAAATACAAATAAACTTTACATAGTAGCAAATAACAAGTGTGTATTTTTCCAAAGGGTGTAAATCCCTTATACGCTGGAGTAACGCCCGGAAGTATTAGCAAGTGGCAAGGTGGTTTTCCGTGAGGAATGCACTGAAGGAAGCCAAACGGCAAAATCCGGTACTGACGAACAGAAACGTGATATGAGGCATAGTTATTCGGGTAAGCAAGCACATCATTGTAACGCCCCAAGAATACCAAAAGGGTCACTATGTAGATCACGCAGACATTGGAGGAAGGGAAAAGCTTTTACCAGGGGAGATCTCACCGTCCACGTGTTGGCTGTGGTGAGAAGTCATCCGGCAGCTGCCGGACATAGTAGCTATCGGTAACGAGCCACGAATAGAAACCGTGGAGGTCTCACCAGATAGTGAAGGACTGAACGTTGGGTTGTCTCGAATTCGATAAGGAGGTCCAAACTTCGAGTTTGCCAGCCTTATCCTAAACAAAGACAGAGGTACTATTGGTGTAAAGAGCGATAGTGTTGATGCCTGATGAACCGCTGTATACGAGACCCGTACGTACAGTGGTGTGAGAGGCTCTCCCCGTCAGCTAATTACTGGCGGGGCAGTCTACTCGATTAGCGGTATGTGGTTTTCTTTCAGTCACGTAATCGATTAATTTCTAACATGATTTGTTCGATTACTTCAGTATTATAGATTTTCTTAGTCCCGCTTGAACTTTTAGTTGAAAAAACAAAGAATACTTTACCTCCAAATTCTTTTTCGAAACGTTCGTGATTTTTTCTGTGCATTTCAATCCATTGGTATTGATTTAATGACTGACCTGACGCAATCGGTTTTATTTGAATACCAATGTATTTTTGATTGATTTTAACGAAAAAATCAATGCCGTAAGTTCTATCCCAGTTATCTGGCGCAGCCTCAATCTTTTGCCCAATCGCACCTTCAAGTTGCCCGTAAATTGTTTCTATTTCAGTTTTGTAGCCTTCATAAGTCCGATTCAAGACAAGATTATAGGCATAATCAATGCACTCTTCCTCTGAAATCTGTTCAAGTTCGTTTTGCACTACTTCAGAGAGTTTAACATAAAGAGTTTGTCCAAGACCTGTTATGTACTCCCTAGTGATTTGCAAACCATCTTTTTTCTTTTGCTTGGCTTTTGTAAAATAAAATTGTTCCCATTCTTCGTATTTTGAAGGGGCACATGTTCTTATTAATTCAGATGTTGAACCAACGCTGTGAGCTTTATTCAATCCCCACCGGTTCATTCCGTAGTTTAATAATGTTTCTCTTTTGAATTTCAGATTATGTCCATCTGAACCGGAAATGTATTCTTTCTCCATTAGGTTATTATTAAAGGTTGTCTTGTTGATTGAATATTTGCAGGATTGCCATTCCAACTATTTAGTTCAAGTTAAAAACCCACGTTCTCTGAACGTGGTCAGAGACGTTCCACGGGTTTGCCTGTAAAACGACTCATATTTACCTTTAGAAGGTTGTCCCCACAACCAAAGAAAGGAAAAAACAATGAGTCGTTTTAAGAAGTTGTCGCATGCGATCTGGCATTGCATGTACCATATCGTATGGACCCCTAAATATAGGTATAGAATATTGAAGGGAGAAATCAAAATTGAAGTGGAACACTGCATCAAGGCTTTCTCGGAGCAGAAAGGCTGTATTATTGAGGAGTTGAACGTACAGGAAGATCACGTACATCTGGTTTTGATGGTTCCGCCGAAAGTCTCTATTTCTGACATGGTTGGGATTTTTAAAGGACGAACAGCAATTCGGCTGTTCAACAAATATAAGAGCTTGAAGAGCCGCCCCTATTGGGGCAATCATTTCTGGTCAAAAGGCTACTGTGTGGATACAGTAGGACTGGATGCGGAGATGATCAAGAGGTACGTCAAGTATCAGGAAAAGAAAGATAAACGAGAAGAAGAAAAGTAGTCATTAACCTGTGGGGACAACAACTTTTACCTTCTTTGAGGGTAAAAGCAAATTACCCCTTCCAGGGGTTATCCCAAAGCCACATCCTTTGGGTGTGGATTTTTACTAAAGCGCTCCTTCTCTGATTATCACTTCTTGTTCTGTTTTCCAAACTGTCAAGATAGTTTTCTAATTCGTTAATATTAGAAATTATGAAGAAACCTGCTGGTCTGCCTGTTGTCGCTCCTATTAAATCACCATCAATTTCAATACATTCTTTAATAAGACCACGTAAATGAACTTGATTTACACCAGTAGGATATTCTAATATTTGGGCGAGCCTTGTTGCTCCTATGGTATTTGCTCTACCAATTCCTAAAGAATTTAGCAAAGCATGTCTTTCTTGTTGAGTATAGTTTAAGGGCATTATTTTAATGAAGTTAAGTTTAAAAATTTGTCTTTGTATTTGAAGTCAATTCCACTATCCACTTGAACTAATCCGTTTTTAACTAAGTGAGCATTTATGAAGGTCTTGTTTTTTAAATATAGGTAACACATCAAATTGTTTTCTTTATCATATTTTTGACTATCAAATTTCATAAATACTTTTTGCCCATTTGTTTTATCATATAAAAATTTTTTAGCTGAACCATTCGCGTTTTTGTTCTCTTTAACTCCAATGAGTCTAACAACTAAGTCATTATTTAATCGTATTAGTTCCGGGCTAATAACTTCTTTAACAGTATAGTAATCTTCCCGTTCTCCACTGTTTTTATCTATTTTAGAACCAAATTGTAATTTTTTTGGGTCAATTTTTTTATCAAGATTTTGATAGTCGAGAAAGCGATATGGTAATTTCTCAAATTCCATATTAGCATCAATGTTAATTTCATCTTTAAGGAATTCATAAGTTGTCCCTGCTAAGTCTTTTTGAACAATGTTTAATTTGTCTTTGGCTATTTCAATGAATTCTGAATTTATTTCGTACCCAATTGAATTTCTTTCTAAGTTTTTTGCAGCCAAAGCCGTTGTACCACTACCCATAAATGGGTCTAACACAGTTTCACCTTTAAATGCGAACATTTTAATAAGTCTTTTCGGTAATTCTTCTGGAAACATTGCAATGTGTCCATCTTGTCTTGCTCCTCCAAAATTCCAATGACCTGCAAAATATTCTTTCCACTCTTCTGTTGTCAGCTTAGATTGTTCTTTTATCTCTTTACTTACTTTGGTAGTGGGAGTTCCTAATTTTTTGAAAATTAAAATAAACTCGTAATCAATTGACAAAATTCCGTTTCTAGGTGTTGGAAAACTCCCCATAAGAGAAGCCCCACCTGTTGTATTTGTTGTTGTTTGTTTCTGCCAAATAATTGCTCCCATATAGTCAAATCCAATACTTTCGCAGAATTTGATTATCTCAGTCCGGATGGGAATTACTTTATATCGACCATAATACACAGCTCTTGCAAATTGGTCACCAATATTCACGCATAATCTACAGCCATTATCCAGGACTCTGTAACATTCATTCCAAACAAGGTTCAAGTTATTAATGTATGTTTCATAATCTTCATGATAGCCAATTTGATTTTCTGTTCCGTAGTCTTTTAATTGCCAATATGGAGGAGAAGTGATTATCAAATGCACAGATTTGTCAGGTACAAGATTCATCTGTCGGCTGTCCCCATTTATTATTTTATGATGAGTTTTCATTAGGTTTTATTTTTCACAAAGTTACTCAAATTATCCTTTTTTCTTTGCAAGATTTCCAATATAGCAAGTCTTCTAACCATTACCGCCAACGTTGGGCGGTATGAAAAGTTGCCGATTGCGGGTGATTTCCTGTCAAGTTACACAAAAATTGAAGCGAGCTACAACCCTTGAATGACCTACTTTCCCGGCAATTTTTTATACCGCTTGTGTGCGCGCTGCTTATGCAGGGCGCACACTTGTTGTA
The DNA here is from genome assembly GCF_059705485.1 of Gaoshiqia sp. US2. NCBI lineage: Bacteria > Pseudomonadati > Bacteroidota > Bacteroidia > Marinilabiliales > Prolixibacteraceae > Gaoshiqia > Gaoshiqia sp. US2. The sequence goes on from NZ_AP048550.1 coordinate 2,400,396, forward strand.
AGCTCTGGAAAAAGTTTAAAAATACAAATAAACTTTACATAGTAGCGAAATAACAAGTGTGTATTTTTCCAAAGGGTGTAAGTCCCTATACGCTGGGGTAACGCCCGGAAGTATTAGCAAGTGACAAGCTGGTTGCTGGCGACGGCAGCAGTGAAGGAAGTCAAACGGCAAAATCCGGTACTGACGAACAGAAACGTGATATGAGGCATAGTTATTCGGGTAAGCAAGCACATCATTGTAACGCCCCAAGAATACCAAAAGGGTCACTATGTAGATCACGCAGGCATTGGAGGAAGGGAAAAGCTTTTACCAGGGGAGATCTCACCGTCCACGTGTTGGCTGTGGTGAGAAGTCATCCGGCAGCTGCCGGACATAGTAGCTATCGGTAACGAGCCACGAATAGAAACCGTGGAGGTCTCACCAGATAGTGAAGGACTGAACGTTGGGTTGTCTCGAATTCGATAAGGAGGTCCAAACTTCGAGTTTGCCAGCCTTATCCTAAACAAAGACAGAGGTACTATTGGTGTAAAGAGCGATAGTGTTGATACCTGATGAACCGCCGTGTACGAGACCCGTACGCACGGTGGTGTGAGAGGCGCACTCCGTCAGCTAATTACTGGCGGAGCCGTCTACTCGATTAGGCATATTTTATCTTTCATTAAATCAGTCATTATGAATTTAAGTTTATTAATAATGCCCCGATTACACCTATAAAATTTCCTGACATATGAACTATGATTGCGTAAGAATTATTTTCATATTTTTCTTGATAGTATCCTGCTATCAATCCCAGAATTGTCGTAAATATTACTATTCTAAATAAGAAAGGTCCACTTGCACCTGTTGATATAAGAATTAAATGGGCTAATCCAAAAATAACAGCACTAATTATTACTGGGATACTTAAATTTCGTTTAAATATTATTATTCCTTTTGATTTTAATGGTTTTAAAATATTCATAAGAAAGCCACGAAATAATATTTCTTCGGCAATACTAGCGTAAATAAATATAAAAACAAAAATTTGTAATGGGGTCATTTTAGTCAATAGAGCGTGTGCTTCAACTTTACCTCCTAAAATCTTTGTTAGAACTGTCATGGTTATATTAATAAATATCGTTGCCAATAGTCCAAACAATATTGGTTTTCACTGGTGTCTATTAAAAAATGTTAATTCAATTAGAAGTCCAAATGCAGTTGGCAATCGCTATCATCATAGGCCTTATTTTCCCTCGGAGCCAAGAGTTCTTGAATGGGATCCTTGACCAGCAGGGAATTACCAAGGATACGCATGACCTCCACAACAGGTCTGCCCAGTTTGAGGTCGTGTTCAATAATAGCGACAAGACAGTACGTGATGATGGCGACATGTATCTGTATGCGGACCGCATTCTCGGATTCTCCCCAAAAGGATTTGACACGGAGATGCTGCTTGATCCATTTGAAAAACAGCTCCACCTGCCATCTGTAACGGTAAAGAAGAGCAATTTCATTTGCTTTGAGGTAGAAGTTGTTGGTGTAGTAGGTGAAGGCCCTTCCAAGGTCAGGGGCATAGAATACGATGCGTCTGAGCGAAACCGGATAGTTTCCACTGTTTCGCTTTCCTGTAAACCTAACCGTTTGGTCCCGCAGGACATTGTCATCTCCTTCAAGCATGTCATCTCCTTCCGTAATTTCATAATCAGGGCGGGACTTCTCCCGTATGATGAAGAAAGCTCCGGCCAGCTCAATTGCGTAGAGTCCTGGAGAGATCAAAGTAGCCTCTATCAAACACATAGCAAGCGTGCCGTTCGTATGTAAACCAGTCCATAGACTTGGTGTCATGCACATTTGCATGGCTGATTCTGTAGAAGACCGGTATTTCAGTGGCAATATCAATCTGGGTATGAATCTTGATGCCAGACTTTGTGCTCCTAAACTTTGCCCATCTAAAGACCGACATGCACAGGTCGATGGTAGTGGAATCAATGGCATAGAACCTTCCGTGGAGTTCAAACTCTTTGGTGATACGTTTGGCCTGGGCAATAGACACAATGTAAAAGGCAAACTTCTCAAAGATCCCATGGTCTCTAAGGCTGTTTGCTTTGGAAAGAACGCTTCTGTTGATGGGAACCTTTCCAAACCCGAGGTGAAAAGATCTTTTGGCATGAGCAATAGTGACATCTGTGAGTTCTCTAAGACTATGGCAGCCTATGAGCTGGCCGTACATGATAACCAGCATATGGCTCCAGTAGGATGGTGCCATTCTGACTGTCCTGTCTTTGTGTTTTATTACCAGTCGTTCGAAGTAACGTTTCGGGAGAAACTCCACAATCTGTGCGAAAACATATTTGCCAACGTTCATACTTGTTCCAATTTGTACCTGAGTACAAAGGAACAAATTTCAAAAGGGCGACAAGGTTTTGAAAAGCTAGCATGCTGTGCATAAAACAGATATGAGGCATTTTAACAAAAATTAATAGACACTAGTGATTGGTTTTAATATTTTTTTGAATTGCGGTACTGCAATCCTATAATTCACATACTTTCTCAGACTATAAACAGAAATAATTGAAAGTACCAACATTAAAGAATGTGTCACAAACGAGGAAGAAAAAAAGTCAAGATTCAAGTTTATTTTACTTCCTAAAATTGTAGATATTGCAAATATTACAATAGTAATTATTATTCCGTAAATTATTCGTTCATTTTTTTTCATTTTATAATTTTTTAAGTTCATATCTTATTATTGCGAGAGTCAATTCTTTAAATTATGCCTAACGGTTACGTATATGAAACGTTTGGCATTTCGAAGCACTTTCCTGTCAAGTTATAAGTGCATTTGATACGAGCTGTGCCACTCGATAACCCACTGACTGCCAAATGTTTTATATACGATGTGTGTGCCCTGCATAAGCAGCGCGCACGCTTGTTGTAAGCTGTTGAAAAAGTTTAAAAATACAAATAAACTTTACATAGTAGCAACACAACAAGTGTGTATTTTCCCGGAGGGTGTAAATCCCTTATACGCTGGGGTAACGCCCGGAAGTATTAGCAAGTGGCAAGGTGGTTTTCCGTGAGGAATGCACTGAAGGAAGTCAAACGGCAAAATCCGGTACTGACGAACAGGAATCTGATATGAGGCTATTAAACGAGGATAAGCAAGCACATCATTGTAACGTCCGACGAACGCCAAAATCGTTTTATAGTAGATCAGGCAGGCATTGGAGGAAGGGAAAAGCTTTTACCAGGGGAGATCTCACCGTCCACGTGTTGGCTGTGGTGAGAAGTCATCCGGCAGCTGCCGGACATAGTAGCTGCCGGTAACGAGCCGATGAATGAATCGGAGGACTCACCGAGGTAGTGAAGGGCCGAACATTAAGATGTTCCAAATTCGTCAGGGAGGCATTGCCAGCCCTGTCTTAAGCGGAACAGGGCAACCGAATAAAACGAAAACGGGAATGATTGAACAGGTACTCAACCGGAGGAATATGATGCGTGCTTACCGTCAGGTGGTGTCGAACAAAGGTTCGGCAGGCGTTGATGGTATGCCGGTGAAGGAACTGTATGCCCACCTGACCACTAACAGGGAGCAGATAGAATCCGAAATCCGGCAAGGGAAGTACCAACCACAAGCCATTAAGGGGGTAGAAATACCTAAAAGCAACGGTAAAGTTCGCCTGTTGGGCGTACCTACCGTAACCGACCGGATGCTTCAACAAGCCGTTGGTCAGGTTTTAGCCATCAAATTTGAGATGGAGTTTGAAGATTACAGCTATGGTTTCCGGCCTAACCGCAATGCCCGGCAGGCCGTGTTAAAAGCGCAGGAATACATCAACTCGGGCTATCAGCATATTGTTGATATCGACCTGAAAAGCTTCTTCGATGAAGTAGACCACTGTATTTTACTGCAATTGATCTACAAGAAGGTCAAATGCCCGCTCACGATGCGCCTGATCCGCAAATGGCTGAGAGCCCCGATTCAAATTAACGGGAAACTTGTCAAACGCAGAAAAGGTGTGCCACAGGGAAGCCCGCTTAGCCCGCTGCTGTCCAATATCATGCTACATGAACTGGACAAGGAACTGGAAAAGCAAGGATTTCGCTATGTCCGCTATGCCGATGATTTTAGTGTGTACACCAACAGTAAAACGGCAGCCCGCAAGATTGGCAACAGCATTTTCCTGTTTCTAAAGGATAAGCTGAAACTGCCCATCAACCGGGAGAAAAGCGGCATCCGTAGACCTGTAAACTTCAAGGTGCTGGGATACGGATTCGTACCCACTTACCGAAAAGGGGAGAAAGGCAAATACCAACTGGTGGCAAGCGAAAAGAGTTGGAAATCACTCAAAGAAAAGCTGAAAACGATCATCCGAAAAACCACCCCGATGAGCTTTGACGAGCGCATCCAAAAGCTCAAAGAAGTCTCCCAGGGTTGGCTCAATTACTTCCGAATGGCCAGTATTCAGGTCAAACTGAAGGATATTGACGGGTGGCTGAGGAGTCGCCTGCAGTACTGTATCTGGCATCATTGGAAAAAGCCGGAACGGAAACGAAAGAACCTGATCCGGTTGGGTGTTTCACCCGAACAGGCCTACCAATGGAGCCGCTCGCGAATGGGGGGATGGGCTATTGCCCAAAGCCCGATTCTGGGAACGACCATTACCCTGGAACGATTGCGGAAGAGAGGTTATCAGGCGTTGCTCCCGTATTACGAGAAAGTTGCCTTATCCGGCAGTTGCCGGAAACCGCTGTATACGAGACCCGTACGTACAGTGGTGTGAGAGGCTCTCCCCGTCAGCTAATTACTGGCGGGGCAGTCTACTCGATTATAGCCATGTTATAGCCATGTGCTTTGTTTCCTGTTTGTCAATTTACTCTTTACTTATTTTTGAAATATTTATGTATTAGCTCCATTAATATTTCTTTTACGATGGGTTTTGAAATATAATCATTGCATCCTGCTTCTATTGCCTTTTTCCTGTCGCTAATTAGCGAAAAAGCTGTTTGTGCAATGATGACCACGTCTTTGTTAAATTGCCGGATTTGACGCGTGGTTTCGTATCCATCCATGTTAAGCATTTTAATATCCATCAAAACCAAATCTATGTCAGGATTATTACGGCAAGCTTGAACCGCTTCAACGCCGCTTCTTGCCTGTAAAATTTCGTCGCTAATTTTATGGACTGCTATGGCAATGAACCTTGCCGATGTGTCATCGTCCTCAACAATTAAAATTTTGAGTCCCGAAACTTCGAGGTTAATCTGATTCTCAGTACCGGCTTCTGAGATAATATTATTAAGGCCTGTTTTTTCGTCATGTCCAGCATTATACGGAATGGTAAAATAAAACGTTGTACCTTTCCCTTCTTCACTTTCAACCCAAATTTTGCCGCCCAGCATTTTCACATAAGCTTTAGTGATTGACAAACCCAGCCCTGCACCCTGATACGCCATTTTATCGGCGATATCAGCCTGGATAAACCGTTCAAATATGGCTTCCTGCCTGTCTTTGGGAACCCCGATGCCTGTGTCCTTCACGAAAAATTCCAATTCTGCGGGTTTGCTGTCCGTTTTTAGTCGATACCCAAATTCTATTGACCCTTCATTGGTATATTTAATGGCATTTTTAACGAGGTTAGTCAGGATTGCATAGAGTTTCTCGCGATCCGTTTTAATTACGGCCTCTTTCGAAGCCAAAGATTTTTTAAAGAAAAGTTGCATTCCTTTTTGTTCAACCTCGGGTTTAAAGAAGATATAAATGTATTCAATTTGTTTATTTACATTCGTTTCAACAAACCGAACTTCCATCTGTCCCGATTCTATTTTAGAAATATCAACAATATCATTGATGATATTGAGCATGCGGGTACCGCTTCTCTCCATTATTTTAATATACTCCTGCTGCTGCTTGCCAGTAAAATTAGGCTCTTTCAATAAGTTGGCAAAGCCTAAAATGCCATTCATTGGGGTCCTTATTTCATGCGACATATTGGCAAGAAAAGCCGATTTCAGGCGGTCGCTTTCCTCTGCTTTTTCTTTGGCCTTGATGAGTTCCTGCTCTGCAAGTTTACGGTCGGTGATATCGCGAATGAATGCAATAAATTGTTTTTTGGAATACAAAAAACCCATACTGACTTCGACATCGAAAACATGGCCGTCTTTTGCTTTGTTTTTGCTCTCAAAATGATCTGTACCGGTTTTGATAACTTTTTGTACGCGTTCGGCAATATCTTCCGGCGTATCAATTGCTTCAATATCGGTAACCGAAAGATTTAATAATTCTTCTTGGGTGTATCCTGACATACCGCAATAGGCATCGTTTACATCCAAGAGTTTCCCTTTTTCATCTACAATCATAAATCCGAATAGGCCGGTTGATTTTATCATGCTGTATTGCTCTATATATTCTTCCATTGCCTTTTCCACCCGCTTGTGCTCTTTTCGCCGTTCTACCTCTTCCAAAGCGCGCCTGACCGCAAGGGCGAGCCTGCGCAAATCTTTATGCACATAATCGGTAGCTCCCTGTTTAAGCAATTCAACCGCGTTTTCTTCACCAATGATGCCGGAAACAATAATAAAAGGAATATCGGGATATTTTTTTTGTTTGATGCGGAAAGCGGCGACCCCGTCAAAAGTAGGAAGATAATAATCGGACAGTATGATATCCGGTTTAAAGCTGTCGAGGGCGCTCTCATAAGATTCACGGGTTTGGACAATTTCCGACGTAAACCTGAACCCTGATTTTTTTAGCTCGCGTTGAACCAAGTCCGCGTCATACGGATTATCTTCAAGGATAAGTATTTTCAAATTGTCATTCATGATTTTAAGGTATTTGAATACACATTGTTAATGAGTATCTGGTTGGCAATATTTTTGGCATATTGTCCATTATCGCGGAGGTTGATTAAATATCATCCAGTACAATCCCAGTTCGGAAACCGATTTAACGAACTGTTCAAACTGTACGGGCTTCACCACATAACTGTTCACTCCCACACGATAACATTCCTGAATATCGGGGTCTTCTTTGGAGGAAGTGAGCACTACGACAGGGATTTTTTTTGTGCGCTCATCTGCTTTTATTTTTTTCAGCACCTCAATGCCGTTTACTTTCGGCATTTTTAAATCTAACAATATCACTTTGGGGACATTCTCAACTTTGCGGCCGGTATAATTTCCCTCCGCGAATATGAAATCTATTGCCTCCGCACCATCTTTCAGGTGAACCAATTTGTTTGCCAGATTATTTTTTTTCAATGCGCGGATGGTTAATTCCGCATCGTTCATGTTGTCTTCTATCAAAAGAATTTCTATTTCGTGATTCATAGTTTTTTTTATTTTATTGATTACACAGATTTTTTCGGCAACGAAAAATAAAATGTCGCTCCTTCGTTCACTTTTCCTTCCGCCCAGCTTCTGCCTTTGTGCCTGGAAATTATTCGTTGCACTATCGCCAGTCCCACTCCCGTTCCTTCAAACTCATCCGGCGAATGCAGGCGCTGAAACACGCCAAATAATTTATCCGCGTATCGCATATCGAAACCTGCCCCGTTATCCTTCACCGAAAAAATAATTTCACCGTTCTTTTCTTCCGATAATATTTCCACAACAGGATGTTCTTTCTTTGAAGAGTACTTAACCGCGTTTGAAATAAGGTTAAACATTACCTGACGAAGCAAACCGTAATCAGCTTTCGCTTCATGCAGTTTGCCAACCTTTATTGTTGCGTTATGTGACATTGATTTATTCAGTTCAACCATCACCCCTTCTACCATCTTATTCATATCAATTTCCGTCATCTGAATCTCTTTCCGCCCAAGCCGTGAGAACGAAAGCAGGTCATCAATCAGGGTTCCCATTCTTGTGGCATTATCGCGGATAATTTCTATAATGCGTTTCCCCTCATCATCCAATTTGGTCCCATAATCTTCATTGAGTATTTCGGCATAGCCGTTTATCGCGCGAAGCGGCGCCCGCAAATCGTGAGACACAGAATAGCTGAATGATTCCAACTCCTGATTTATATTTTTCAATTCTTCATTCAACTCGAACAGGGTAATCTCTTGTTGATGTTTATTAATAAAAAATTTAACTTTATTAATTAATATTTCGGGCTGAAAAGGTTTGGTGATAAAGCTGAATGCCCCTTTTTCATATCCTTTAAAAACATCCAGGTTCTCTGTATAAACCGCGGAGATAAATATAAAAGGCAGGTGCATGGTTTTTTCGTCTTCACGCAATATGCCGGCCAGTTCGTAACCATCCATTTCCGGCATCTGAATATCCAATAATGCCAAAGCAAAATCGTGGTGCAAGGTTGCTTTTAGCGCCTCATTGCCGCTGGTGGCTTCTACCAGTTCTATGTCCAAATCTTTTAGAACAGTTCGTAAAGCGACTAAATTTCCCGGTTTGTCGTCCACGATCAGTATTTTGGGTTTTGCGTTCATATTTAATACTTTCTATATTAAGGCTCCTATTTACTCAACCATACCCGCATTAACGACAGTAATCGTTCTACATCAACAGGTTTTGAGATGTACTCGTTGGCGCCCGCGTCGATACACTTTTGTTTGTCGTCCTTCATGGCCTTCGCCGTGAGTGCAATTATGGGTAGATTCCTGAATTTTTCCTGAGACCTTATTTGTTTCATTGCTTCGTAACCATCCATTTCCGGCATCATAATATCCATCAACACCAAATCAATGTCAGTATGCATCTCCAGCATCTCCAGCGCGTTTCTGCCATTTTCCGCTTTTATTATTTCCATTCCGCGTTCTTTTAATATTTTTGACAATGCAAATACATTTCGCATATCATCATCTGCCAATAATATTTTTTTGGAATGAAAAACAGCTTCTTCATTGTACAAATTATTGATGATCACTTGTTTTGATTCCGGTAAATTACTGATTGCCCTATGAAGGAAAAGGGAGGTTTCATCCAACAATCGCTCTTCAGACTTTACGCCTTTTATAATTATGCTCTCCGCATGTTTCTGAAGCTCGTTGTTTTCTTCTTTGGTCAGCTCCTTGCCGGTGTAAATGATAATGGGCGGAATGTTACGGTCCTTTATATTCTCCAGTTTATGGATAAGGTCAAATCCGCTCATGTCCGGCAGACCAAGATCCAGCACAATGCAATCGAAACGATTTTCCTTGTACATAGTCAGGGCTTCCTCCCCGGTTCCTGCTTCAAAACATTTTACGTCGCTATTCCCAATAAGTTTACGCATGGCTTTTCTGGAATTTTCATCGTCTTCAATAATCAACAGATTTTTCATTTTTCTGTTGACAAAATTTTCGATTCTGCTAAATGCATCTTCCAAATCTTTTTTATCCACCGGTTTCATCAAATATTCAATGGCCCCTTCTTTGATTGTGTCCAATGAGCGTTCACTGACAGAAATAATATGCACCGGTATGTGCCTTACGTCCGGATTTGCTTTTAATTCATGCAATACGTTGTGTCCGTCGATGCCCGGCAGTTCCATATCGAGAATAATCGCATTCGGTACGTATTTTAACGCGAGCACCAAACCATCTTCCCCGGTTGCCGCCGACAGACATTTGAATCCTTTTTTGTTGGCTTGCTTTAAAAGGATAGCGGCAAATTGCAGATCGTCTTCAATCACGAGCACTGTTTTGTCGTCTTTGGTTATGGTATCTCTGTCATCTTCCAAAGCGGGATAATTCAGGTATTCTGAATTGCTGTCAGCGCGTGCTTTGTACAAAACCGGTTCCTTCAATGCGCTTGTTTGAACATGCTCATGACCATGATGGATTTCCATCGGAAGAATGATTGAAAAGGTAGATCCCTCGTTTAACTTGCTGCTCAACTTAATTTCAGCGCCTAATAATTTTGCGAGTTCCTGCGAAATGGAAAGCCCCAAACCGGTGCCTCCATACTTTCTGGAAGTTCCCCCGTCAGCTTGCTGAAAAGCTTCAAATACGGTCATTTGATTTTCCTCCTTTATTCCAATGCCCGTATCGGAAACGGAAATAATCACGGTGTTTTCCGTATGCCGGGAAATACTGAAGTCTATACTTCCTTTTTCGGTGAATTTTATGGCATTGGATAAAAAATTCTTCAGTATTTGGTTTAGCCGTTGTGGGTCGGTACGAATAGATTCCGGTAATGCCGCATCCAGCTTTGAAGTCAGTTTCAACCCTTTTTGTTCGGCATGGCGCTTAAAATCACGAAGCAGCCCATCTGTGAAATTTTGTAAAGAAACCCTTTCGATATTGACAGACATTTTGCCGGCTTCTATCTTGGAGAGGTCCAGGACTTCATTAATCAATATCAATAAGTCATGCCCGCTTTTATAAATAATTTCGGCACTCTCAACCTGGTCCTGGTCCAGGTTTTTCTTTTTATTTTCCGATAAATCTTTCGACAAGATAAGCAAACTGTTAAGCGGTGTCCGTAACTCATGCGACATGTTCGAAAGAAATTCCGATTTATATTTACTGCTGATTTCCAGTTGTTTTGTTTTTTGCTCAATGTCGTATCTGGCAGCTTCCACTTCTTTGTTCTTCATTTCCAACGATTGGGTTTGTTCCTCCAACTCTTCATTGGTCATTTGCAATTCCTCCTGTTGCCGTTTCAGGTTTTGTGTTTGCTCCTCCAGTTCTTCATTCATTTGTTTCAGTTCTTCCTGCTGCGTTTGAAGTTCCTCACTCTGCACCTGCGTTTCTTCAAGCAATTCCTGAATTTGTTTCCGGGCAATGGCCGAATTAACGCTAATGGCAATACTTTCCATGGAAGCATTGATAAATTCTTTTTCCGTTTCGTTAAAATCAGTTAGCCGGCCTATTTCTATTACACCAAGTGTTTTGCCTTCAAGCAGAAAAGGGGTAATGAGCAAATGTTTAGGCCTGGCATTCAGCACAGACGAAGTGATGCGTAGTTGTTCGTCTGTAACATCTGTTAAAGAAATTTGTTTTTGTTCCCGTGCCGCCAGTCCGATTTGCCCTTCATTCAGTGCAAATTTTTCTTTAATGCCTTTTGGCGATGAAAAGGCATATTGTCCGCTAAGCATCAGTACATTTTCTCTATCGTTAAAAAGATAGACCGCTCCAATATTTGCTTTTAGGTAAGCGCATAAAAAACTGACGGTGTTGCTTGCCAGTTCCTCTATGTTTTGGTCGCCAATTAATTTTTCGTTGAGCTGATTTTGACCTGCAGTAAGCCAATTGTGCTTTTCGTTTGCAGCGGTTGTTTCGCGCAACGATTGTGTCATTTTCCTTAAGGCATTGCCTAAAATATCTTTGTCTGAGCGGGGTGTCAGGCCAACTGCATAATTACCGGAAGCAACGCTGTTGGCATTTTCGGTTACCTCGCGGAAACTTTCATTGATATTGATCAATGAGTTGAAAATCGGTTTCAGTTCATCTTTGGTTTTATCTTCCAATTTCTCGGTTGCAAACTCACGACTGGCAATTTTTTCAGCTTCTTTTGCAATAAAGGAAATCCTTTTGGTAATTCCCTGGATAATCCAGTAGGAGATGATAATTGCTATAATGATGCTTGCAACGATTAAGGCGATAATTAAACTTAAAGCAGCATTATAAGATGCATTATTCTCTGCTTTGTTATCTTGCATACTTTTCTCATTTTTATCAATAAGTTTTCCTAACTGACTAATCGCGGCATCCCTCACTTTTGCGCCCCTGTCAACTGAAATTTTATAGGCTTGTTCGTTTTCGCCTTTTATTGCCAGCAAAAGAATGTTATCGAGGTCGGGTTTATAATCCGCCCAAAGAACTTTAAATTCGTTCAGGATTTTTTTTCCTTCTTCACTCGATATTTCTTCCAGCTCGGTTGTTTTTTTCTCAACAACATCTAAAGCGTCATAAAGCCTGTTTTTATAATAATCCTTTTGAACAGCTTCTTTTTCCATGATAATATTTTTTTCGTGCCGGGCAGCTTCCAGCACGCCAACCATTAATTCGTTTGACAAAACGATTCTATTGGCTGTTACATCAACAATATTTTGAAGCCGTTCGTTGGATTCGGAATATTTGCCGACCATGAAAAACAACATAGAAATAAGTACCGCTAAAATAACAGTAAAACCTGCGAGTAATTTGTTTTTGATTGTTAAGTTCATACGATTATTCTTTTTGTTTGTCAATTTTTATCAGTAAGTCCGTTATCTCCTCCATGGATAAATATAATCCGGTGTAACAGCAGCTATGGCTGATGTGGGCATATAAGCCGATTCGGCTGTTTTCGGATCCTGAACAATGGCTAAACCACCGCATTCTTTTATTCGTTTTATGCCTTTTGCCCCGTCATGGTTAAAGCCTGTAAGCACCACGCCAATCAATTTGTTTTTATAGGCTTCGGCAGCCGATTCGAATAGGATTACAATTGCATCGTACTGCATAATTGTTCAATACTTTTTTTTAAATATACGCTGTTTCTTATCCAACTCAGTGTATTTCTCATACAAATCCGTAAAGCGCAATCCTTCTTTTGCGCCCAAACATAAAATGCCGCCATTAATAAGGCTGTCATAAAAAAGTTTTTGTGTTTTATTCTGCAATTCCCTTTCAAAGTAGATAAGTACATTTCTGCACAATATCAAATGTACTTCCGCGAATACGCTGTCCGTAACCAAATTATGGTTTGCCCAAACAATATTTTTTTTCAAGGATTGATTCATGATTACATGGTCATAATTCGATGTATAATAATCCGAAAAAGATTCTTTTCCCCCTGACAATTGATAATTGGCTGTGTATTCTTTCATTAATTTGTTTGAAAAAATCCCTTCTTTTGCACTATTCAAAGCCCGCTGGTTAAAATCTGTGGCATAGATCGTAGTTCTGTCATACAAGCCTTCTTCCTGCATAATGATGGCCGTTGAATAGGCCTCTTCCCCCGTGGAACAGCCGGCATGCCATATTTTAATAAAAGGATAGGTTCTTAAAACAGGGATAACATTTTCCCGTAACGACCTGTAAAAGCCCGGGTCACGGAACATTTCGGTCACTGTTATGGAAAGATCCTGCAAGATCCTGGAAGCAAATTCTTCGTCATTCAGAACCTTAGACGGCATTTGAGAAATATCCTCTAATCCAGACATCAGCATTCTGTTCATGATCCTTCTCTTGATGTGTGCCTCTGAATATTGCCGGAAATCATAGCCGTATTTTTGATATATAGCTTCCAATAGTATTGAAATATCCGGTTCCGATGTGTTTTTATCCCTCATTTTGCAAAGTAACTATTTTATTTTCTGTTGTTTGTTATATTATCAATTAGGAACTTGCTGTTTATTTGTCGCACTCAGCATTGGCTATACCGCGTGTGTGCGCCCTGCATAAGCAGCGCGCACACTTGTTGTAAGCTGTTGAAAAAGTTTAAAAATACAAATAAACTTTACATAGTAGCAGGGCAAACGCATTTAAAAAAGTTTGGTTTAAGCCATAAGCTCCTGCCGAGGAGCTTGGTTTCCTCATAACTCTTCATTATGTTTGAATGATTAATATTTTTGAAAGGCGGGTTTTGCATGTTGTAAATGGCCCGCCTTTCGTTTTGCTAATATACTAAATATCTGTTTATTAGTTACATGATTGGATAAAAAATTTGCCAGTTTTGCTATATTAATAAGAAGACAGAAGAACAAATTTCAGAAGCATGGAAGAGTTCGCTTTTCCACCAGATTTTCAGCAAGGTGAGCGAACCAAGAAGGACAAACAGGGGTAATTTCCGGCACCAGTTGCATGACATCCTGTTGCTGGTACTGTCCGCCGTTTTGTGCGGAATGGACGAATGGGAGGAAATCGCGGACTTTGGCCTGGAACAGCAGCATTGGTTGCGCAAGTACGGCTCTTTTGTTTATGGCATTCCCTCGCACGACACGCTTAACCGGGTTTTTTCGGCCATTGACCCAGTTGAGTTTTCGGCCTGTTTTTCCCAGTGGGCCAACAGTTTGCGGGCTCAATGCGACCAGGAGGTGGTTGCTATTGATGGCAAGCGCATGTGCAACTCCCATTATTTAACCAATCCGGCGATACACATGGTCTCTGCTTTCGCCACCCAAAACGGGCTGTGCCTGGGACAGGTAGCCACTCAGGAGAAAAGCAACGAGATCACGGCCATTCCCCAACTGCTTTCTCTCCTGGATGTCAAAGGGTGCATCGTGACCATTGATGCAATGGGCTGCCAAAAGAACATTGCCTCGAAAATATTAAAACAGGGGGCCGATTATATTCTTGCAGTCAAAGGCAACCAGCCGTCGCTCGAAGAAGGTATTCTGGATACAATCCGGTTCAATAAATCCATCAGTTCCGATGTAGATGTTGATTGCGGGCATGGCCGGATCGAAACCCGCGAATGCTCTGCGTACAGCAACCTTGAGATGATCGAAGGCGCGGATCAATGGGAAGGGCTGAAAACAATTTTCCGGATCGATTCTCAAAGGGTTATCAAGTCAACCGGAGAAACTTCCCGGCAAACAAGATATTACATATCAAGTCTGGAAGCCCAGGCAAAACAGTTCAACACCTGGACACGCAACCACTGGGCTATCGAGAACAACCTGCATTGGACTTTGGATGTAGTCTTTGGCGAAGATCAATCCAGAAAAAGAAAAGGTTATGCCGCCCAGAATTTTAACACCATACGAAAAACAGTCATGGCTTTGCTGGTAAACGAGCAACATTGGAAAGCCAGCAAAAAGAGAAAAAGATCAAAAGCTTTACAGAACGAAAAATACAGGGAAACTTTACTCAAAATTTAAATGCGTTTGCCCTGTACATAGTAGCGAAATAACAAGTGTGTATTTTTCCAAAGGGTGTAAGTCCCTATACGCTGGGGTAACGCCCGGAAGTATTAGCAAGTGACAAGCTGGTTGCTGGCGACGGCAGCAGTGAAGGAAGTCAAACGGCAAGATCCGGTACTGACGAACAGAAACGTGATATGAGGCATAGTTATTCGGGTAAGCAAGCACATCATTGTAACGCCCCAAGAATACCAAAAGGGTCACTATGTAGATCACGCAGGCATTGGAGGAAGGGAAAAGCTTTTACCAGGGGAGATCTCACCGTCCACGTGTTGGCTGTGGTGAGAAGTCAGCAGAGGTCATAGTAGCTATCGGTAACGAGCCACGAATAGAAACCGTGGAGGTCTCACCAGATAGTGAAGGACTGAACGTTGGGTTGTCTCGAATTCGATAAGGAGGTCCAAACTTCGAGTTTGCCAGCCTTATCCTAAACAAAGACAGAGGTACTATTGGTGTAAAGAGCGATAGTGTTGATACCTGATGAACCGCCGTGTACGAGACCCGTACGCACGGTGGTGTGAGAGGCGCACTCCGTCAGCTAATTACTGGCGGAGCCGTCTACTCGATTATGGGCTGGTTTTATTTGTTCTGTTGAATAAGTGCAGCATTAACCGCATCTTGATCTAATTTATTCCAAGCACCTGTCGCTGCATCTATAATTACTGGAATAAATCCACCTAAAACGTCCAATACTATCCAACCAGCACCAACTTTTGTATTTACAACTCTTGTAACAGATTCATAACCATCCTTCCTGAATTCAATAGTATAGGATTTGTCAGCCTTTAAACTTAATTCTACGGGTGTCGTTCCCATTTTAAATCCGTTTACATATACTTCTGCACCGTGAGGTTCTGAACTAACTGCAAGTGGATGAGTTTTTGGCGCAAAAAGTGTTGCGCAACCTGTAATCAAAATAGTCAATGTTAGAATTGATGTGATTGTTAAGATAATTTTCTTCATTTTTTTATCCTTTAAAGTTTCCTACTCGTAAGGTTTTTCGGATTCACCTCGTTTTTTAGAGTGGTCGCTGAACTCCACTAATTTTATAAAATACTTTCTGTCAATCAATTTAAATTTCAAGAAGAGTCAAAAGTCGGTGGTTCTCTTGTCTGTGTCAATCCGTTGTGTTTTTCTTTAAACTTGCCCATAACGGTTGCTAGTTGGTTGCGGTTGGGAGTTTGAAACTGCTTACTTGTCCCACGGTAGTAAAGCTGCCAAAAAGTGTTAAGAACTCCAAATACGTCATCAACCCAACTGCAATTAACTAGCTGTGTGCGCCCTGCATAAGCAGCGCGCACACTTGTTGTAAGCTGTTGAAAAAGTTTAAAAATACAAATAAACTTTACATAGTAGCAAATAACAAGTGTGTATTTTTCCAAAGGGTGTAAGTCCCTATACGCTGGGGTAACGCCCGGAAGTATTAGCAAGTGACAAGCTGGTTGCTGGCGACGGCAGCAGTGAAGGAAGTCAAACGGCAAAATCCGGTACTGACGAACAGAAACGTGATATGAGGCATAGTTATTCGGGTAAGCAAGCACATCATTGTAACGTAAGCATTCGGCGTAATACATATTGCCAGCCAGAGGATCTCGCCGTTTCTTTGATGGAAAAAAATGAGGATGACACGATCAACATTTGAGAAGCTCTTCCAGGAGTATCAGGAGTCGGGCTTGAACGTAAAGGACTTTTGTTCCAACCAGGGCTTTGCCCCTTCCACATTCTACTACTGGAAGAAACAATTGGGTGAGATGTCGCGGCATCAGCCCGGGAGTTTTGTTCCGCTGGTCTTTGATTCCAACTTACCGGTTGCCAGTCGGCGGACAATCCAGGCTCCCATCAATAGTTCCGGTATCCCAGGCAATCAGGCTCCCATCGAGTTTGTGTTTCCCAACGGTACAAAAATGATGATAAGAGATAAGGCCGATATGCATTTGCTAAAAGCAATTGTTCACCTGTTTGATTAGAGCCGGATGTTTCATTTACATGGTAAGCTAAAGTACTTTCTTTATCCGGCACCGGTGGATATGCGCAAAAGCTTTTACACCCTCAGTGGCATAGTAAGCTCGGTCATGAAACGCGATGTTCAAAGCGGTGAGGTTTTCATTTTTGTCAACCGAAGACTCACCATCATGAAGATTCTGCACCTGGAGCACGGTGGCTTGGTTATCTATCACAAGAAGCTTGAAAGTGGGGTTTTTAAGCTTCCCACCTTCGGTGAAGCCCTCACATCTCAGTCCATTGATTGGCACGATTTAATGATGATTGTAAAAAATGTGAAGCCTAAAAAAAGGCTCTTGAAAAAGCGACAAAGCGAAGCACTTTTTTAGTTTTTTTCAGGCACCAAAAATTGGCTGAAAGCCTTGATTTTACTATCTTTACGCTCATAATCAAACAGTGGTAAATGAGCGATTTTGCAACCGGTAAAGATGTGTTAATCCAGGAGCTTCTTCAGGAACGTGATGAGCTGTTCCAGGAGCTTTCCCGGTTGCGAAAAGTCGATAACGGGGCCTTGGAAGCCCTGGAGTCCAAAAATCAGAAATTAGAGGTTGTCGTAGCTCAAAAAGACCAGCAAATCCATAAGCTTACCGATCAGCTGGCCTGGTTTCGCCACAAGTTTTTTGGGAAATCCAGCGAAAAGCATATTGCAGAAGATCCCAATCAAAGAAAGATTGACTGGGATGGCCTGGATGTACTTTCTGAAGAACAGATCGCCATAAAAGATGCAGAGAAAGAGTTAATCGAGTATGAACGGCGCAAGCCTGAAAGAGAGAAAAAGAACGCTGTTCGCCAGCCGCTTCCAGACCACCTCAGGCGGGAGATAGAAGTCATAGAGCCCGAAGGAGTCCAGGATAACTGGGTACGCATTGGCGAGGAAGTAACAGAAATACTTGAACACAAACCCGGCGAGATTTATGTACGCCGGATAGAACGCCCAAAATACGCCGTAAAGCAATCAGCAGGAGAAGAAAATATTACGAATGAACAGGACCGGAAGGAAAACCCGGCTATCCGTATTGCATCCATGCCACTATTGCCTTTACCCCGAAGCAATGCCGGCCCTTCGTTGTTGGCCGAGCTGATGATGAACAAATATTTTTACCACCTGCCTTTTCATCGTCAGATTGCCATATTAAAGATGGTCGGGGTAAGATTGCCCGCATCAACCGTTAATGGTTGGTTCCAGGGCAGCAGCGATTTACTTCGGGCGCTTTATCTTCGCTTAAAAGAACTCATTCTGGCATCCGACTACATCCAGGTTGATGAAAGCACCATCCCGGTTATCAATAACGAAAAGCACAAAGCCAGTAAAGCTTACCTGTGGATGGTCCGCTCGGTAATGGACAACCTTGTTTTCTTTCACTACGATAAAGGCTCCCGGGCCGGGAAAGTAGTGGTTGATCTTTTGAAAAATTACCAGGGAGCTGTTCAAACCGACGGTTATCAGGCATACTCAATCTATGAGCAAAAGAAAGGTGTTTTGCTCCTGGGTTGCTGGGCGCATGCGCGCCGCAAATTCTCCGAAAGTCTTCCCGAAGACAAAGCCGGAGCAGGGTATGCATTGGCACAAATAGCCAAACTCTATCAAGTTGAAGAAATGGCCACTGACCAGGAAATGGATTTCCGGCAAAGAGCTGAACTTCGAAAACGGCTGGCCTATCCAATTATGCGTGCCTTTGAAAAATGGATTGAAGGATATTACCCTAAAGCGCTGCCGGGTGGTAGAATGGGCAAAGCGCTGGCTTATACCTACAATCTTTTTATGCGTCTGTCCCGCTATCATTTGGATGGCCGCTACCTGCCTGACAACAACCTGGCCGAAAATGCCATCAGGCCACTGGCCGTAGGAAGAAAGGGGTATTTGTTTTGTGGCAATCATGAGTCGGCAGAGAATGCTGCCATCATGTATTCCCTGCTGGGGTGCTGTAAAGCCAGTGATGTGAATCCCCGGGAATGGTTGACCGATGTATTTACCAGAATCTCATTGTACAACAACAACTACGATTTAGACTTGGCCGACCTTTTGCCACACCGTTGGAAAAAATCCAACAAATGCCAGAGTTTTTCAGAAAACTCCAACTAATTCCAAGAGATTCCAGTAGAACTTAGAAAATTCCAAATCTCAGGCTGGTATCCCCGGTCTAAGAGAAAATTCAGTATACGTGGCAGGCCGAATGCTTACATTGTAACGCCCCAAGAATACCAAAAGGGTCACTATGTAGATCACGCAGGCATTGGAGGAAGGGAAAAGCTTTTACCAGGGGAGATCTCACCGTCCACGTGTTGGCTGTGGTGAGAAGTCAGCAGAGGTCATAGTAGCTATCGGTAACGAGCCACGAATAGAAACCGTGGAGGTCTCACCAGATAGTGAAGGACTGAACGTTGGGTTGTCTCGAATTCGATAAGGAGGTCCAAACTTCGAGTTTGCCAGCCTTATCCTAAACAAAGACAGAGGTACTATTGGTGTAAAGAGCGATAGTGTTGATACCTGATGAACCGCCGTGTACGAGACCCGTACGCACGGTGGTGTGAGAGGCGCACTCCGTCAGCTAATTACTGGCGGAGCCGTCTACTCGATTAGGGGCTGGTGTTCTATCTTTTGTTATTTTTTTGTCCAAATTTCTTAAATTGTTTATTAACCGAATAAGTTTGTCTGAATATAAGTTGTTTTTTTAACTGATTGCTTTTTCTGCATTATTTTAGTTACTATTTCGGAAATATTTTCTTGTGTTATGATTGTAATGTCTTTTTGTTCCTTGATAAGGTCTCTATTTAAATCAAACATTGGATTATTTTCGTCAAGAATTTTGTCATACATTACAGCTCTTTGAATATTATATTCTTTTGCATAATTCATTGCTAAACGAGCTCCACTGTCAAGTTTTTGCCCACGCAAATGTTCGTTTCCCTTACGTTCAGAAGAATTTTGAGCGTAACTTGCAGCTAATACTATTGTGTCGCAAAATAATGCTTGTAAGCGGTCTCGTTCTTTATAACGACTGCTTAATTCCATTTGACTTTTAAAATCGTTGCCATATTCAGTTATAAGTAGACCGCCTTCTTCTACGATTTGATATGCTAAACCTTTGTTCCTTGCTGGCAAAATATTATTAAGAGGACTTGGCAAAATTGCAACTGTTTTTCCATTTGAGTCTAAAGCCTGTTGGTGAGAAATACTATCACAGCCAAAAGCTAAACCACTTATTATGGTTGCGCCATTCTTAATAAACTGAGCAACAATCTTTCGCTCTCTTTCAATTATATCGCCTTCAGGATTTAAAAGTCCAATTACAGTAATGTTCTTATTGTCAATGCTCAATAAATCAATATTCCCTTTATAATAAAGAAAAACAGGTTGTTCACTTTCTTTTACATTGCCACGATATTGAGGAAAATTACTGTCGCCATAAGCAACAATACCATCACAACATTCTTCAAATTTTTCAACGAGTTTTATTTCAAAATCCTTTTTTAGACTTTCAAACTCTGCTATTGTGATTTTTTCTTCAATTTTATTATTTAGCAAAGAAACTATGGCATCAACACTTTCATTGCCTTTCAAGTTCTTCACAATCCAAGCATTACCAATACCTTTAAAGTATTTGGCTGTTAGAATATTTAGTGAGTTATCAGTATATTTCATTTTGCTAATTTTAAAAGGTTATTGATTTCTTGGTACGGTTTTTCCAATAGAGTAAAAAGTAACAGAGTTAGCTCCTTTGTCTAGTAATGCTTGAATGGCGTCTTCATCAATGTTTACAGTCTTTGTATATAAATCATCAATGAGTAAAATGTTTTTACCATTTCACTAGTGTCTATTAATTTTTGTTAAAATGCCTCATATCTGTTTTATGCACAGCATGCTAGCTTTTCAAAACCTTGTCGCCCTTTTGAAATTTGTTCCTTTGTACTCAGGTACAAATTGGAACAAGTATGAACGTTGGCAAATATGTTTTCGCACAGATTGTGGAGTTTCTCCCGAAACGTTACTTCGAACGACTGGTAATAAAACACAAAGACAGGACAGTCAGAATGGCACCATCCTACTGGAGCCATATGCTGGTTATCATGTACGGCCAGCTCATAGGCTGCCATAGTCTTAGAGAACTCACAGATGTCACTATTGCTCATGCCAAAAGATCTTTTCACCTCGGGTTTGGAAAGGTTCCCATCAACAGAAGCGTTCTTTCCAAAGCAAACAGCCTTAGAGACCATGGGATCTTTGAGAAGTTTGCCTTTTACATTGTGTCTATTGCCCAGGCCAAACGTATCACCAAAGAGTTTGAACTCCACGGAAGGTTCTATGCCATTGATTCCACTACCATCGACCTGTGCATGTCGGTCTTTAGATGGGCAAAGTTTAGGAGCACAAAGTCTGGCATCAAGATTCATACCCAGATTGATATTGCCACTGAAATACCGGTCTTCTACAGAATCAGCCATGCAAATGTGCATGACACCAAGTCTATGGACTGGTTTACATACGAACGGCACGCTTGCTATGTGTTTGATAGAGGCTACTTTGATCTCTCCAGACTCTACGCAATTGAGCTGGCCGGAGCTTTCTTCATCATACGGGAGAAGTCCCGCCCTGATTATGAAATTACGGAAGGAGATGACATGCTTGAAGGAGATGACAATGTCCTGCGGGACCAAACGGTTAGGTTTACAGGAAAGCGAAACAGTGGAAACTATCCGGTTTCGCTCAGACGCATCGTATTCTATGCCCCTGACCTTGGAAGGGCCTTCACCTACTACACCAACAACTTCTACCTCAAAGCAAATGAAATTGCTCTTCTTTACCGTTACAGATGGCAGGTGGAGCTGTTTTTCAAATGGATCAAGCAGCATCTCCGTGTCAAATCCTTTTGGGGAGAATCCGAGAATGCGGTCCGCATACAGATACATGTCGCCATCATCACGTACTGTCTTGTCGCTATTATTGAACACGACCTCAAACTGGGCAGACCTGTTGTGGAGGTCATGCGTATCCTTGGTAATTCCCTGCTGGTCAAGGATCCCATTCAAGAACTCTTGGCTCCGAGGGAAAATAAGGCCTATGATGATAGCGATTGCCAACTGCATTTGGACTTCTAATTGAATTAACATTTTTTAATAGACACCAGTGTTACCATTTACTTTTTCAGAAATTGTGCAGGTATCTTTTGTTATTCCGGGATATGGTAAGTTTCCGTCTCCACCTTCACCTTTTCTGTCTAAATGCGTTGTTCTTGTGTTTGTATGACGAATAATGTAATTTGTTCCATTGTCGAAATTCGGCAACTTATCCACAACTAAACTAATGATTTCTCTGAACAGAAGTTGGTCTTTTCTATAATGACTTTCTGCTTTTGAACGTGGAATAGCACAAACGGTAAGATTGCTTTGTTTTGTTATTTGTAATATTTGAGGTAAATCTTGATGTAAAATTTTACTAAATGAAAGTGCAGCATTTTGTATTCGGTCAGGAAATGGGTCAACATCATTTTTTAAAGTCCAAATCAAATTCTCAATACTATTGGGGATTTGCCACGAACCACCACCATTATAATCAGCGTGATAAAATGCATTTGTATCCTGTTTGAGAAATGTCCCAATCAACCTAATTTCATTAGAATCATTTACAAAAAATCCCGTGTTCATAGCTCTACCTCTTCGTTTTTCGCCAATTAGATTTCGGAAATTGGCTTCTCTTTCTTGTGGGATTGTATACCATTGCTCTTCTGATATGATTGTAAAATTTTGCATTTCTTTATAGATATAATGGGTTAATAATTGAAATACCTGCTTTTTGAGCGTCTGCAATTTCGCTTTCTTCATTTTCAAAAGCGATAACGAAATTGGGCGGAACGCCCAATTTTGAAATTGCGTTTTGAAATTTATTTATTTTTTGGTCATTTTCGCCAAACTCTCTACAAAAAATATCGCTGAATTTGTCTGCAAGACCGAAGTGCTTTAATGTTGTCATTGCTCGGTCTTTTCGGCAATTTGAAACTAAGACAGTCTTATTTGTTTTTGAATACTTGATAAGTATTTCTACGGTTGCTGTGTTAATTTTGGTTTCGTGTAAAAAGTCGTTGTAGTATTTTTCCTTTTCTTGGACTATTTTTTCATATTCTGATGTACTTAAATTCGGAACTGTGCTTTTCAATTTACTCCGATTAAAACGATTAGCAAAATCAAAAGTTAGATTATGGTCTGAATTTGTTACAGATAGTATTGCTTTCTTGTATGCAAGAAAATTTGCGAAGTTTGTATCAACCAAAGTGCCGTCCATATCAAAGAATAATATAGTATCAGGTGTAATCTTGAACTTTATGTTTTGTATTACTTCTTCATTTGTCTGTTCCATTTTACAATCCTGTCTTTGGTGTGTCTTACACTTGCCCCTAACGGTCGAGGCTAAAAGCTGGCGGGCATTTCGGAGCACATCACTGTCAACCTGCTATAAAGTTTATTAGTTGCAATACCTTTCAAATTGGCACTATCCGCCCGCTTGATTTTAGCCTTTGTGTGCGCCCTGCATAAGCAGCGCGCACACTTGTTGTAAGCTCTGGAAAAAGTTTAAAAATACAAATAAACTTTACATAGTAGCGAAATAACAAGTGTGTATTTTTCCAAAGGGTGTAAGTCCCTATACGCTGGGGTAACGCCCGGAAGTATTAGCAAGTGACAAGCTGGTTGCTGGCGACGGCAGCAGTGAAGGAAGTCAAACGGCAAAATCCGGTACTGACGAACAGAAACGTGATATGAGGCATAGTTATTCGGGTAAGCAAGCACATCATTGTAACGCCCCAAGAATACCAAAAGGGTCACTATGTAGATCACGCAGGCATTGGAGGAAGGGAAAAGCTTTTACCAGGGGAGATCTCACCGTCCACGTGTTGGCTGTGGTGAGAAGTCATCCGGCAGCTGCCGGACATAGTAGCTATCGGTAACGAGCCACGAATAGAAACCGTGGAGGTCTCACCAGATAGTGAAGGACTGAACGTTGGGTTGTCTCGAATTCGATAAGGAGGTCCAAACTTCGAGTTTGCCAGCCTTATCCTAAACAAAGACAGAGGTACTATTGGTGTAAAGAGCGATAGTGTTGATACCTGATGAACCGCCGTGTACGAGACCCGTACGCACGGTGGTGTGAGAGGCGCACTCCGTCAGCTAATTACTGGCGGAGCCGTCTACTCGATTAGCGGTTCGGTTTTTATAAGTAGTTATAGTTTAAATAGTTGTATTGATAAAAATATTAGTAATACTGGAATTGCAATACACATTATTGCTTTAAAAAAAGATAGTTGATATATCTTTCTCAGACCATAAATAGTCCAGATAAATATAAATAATTGAGCTAATAAATTTAATAGTTTAAATACCTGAATCCTTTTATCTTTTTCAAGATAAGATTTTATTAAAGACATATTATTTTCATTCTCATAAATTAGGGCATATTTATAAAATAGTTCGTGAGAAAAATAATAAGTTAATACGGAGACAATTAAAAGAGGCAAAAAACCATATCCAATGTGAATAAATAATTCCTTAATTGATAATTGACCATCAAAAACCAATGCCATTAGATGTGCGATACTTCCAATTAACAAGAAGAAAAGAATTACAAACAAAGATGTTAAAGTTGCATTCGTATTATTTAAAATAGATGAGAATTTGGATGAATAATTTGATAAAGGAAAATATATCCCAATTTCATATTTTAATAATCCTAAAACTAACGAACATGCCAATACTATAAAAACTGATAGAACAAGGTTGGAATTTATTTTTATTTGCATAGGTGTTCAGATAAAGTATGGAATGCTTCTATGTATGCTGATGAAATAGTCAGTATAATCGAAATAATTGATAGTTTTATATAAATAATGAAATCGGACTTTGTGACCGATTTCCCCTTAAGTAACTTTAAAAACATAAATGTTGAATATAACCCTGCAGAGACGGAAGTCCATAATCCGATTAACTCAAAAATTCCATGAGGAATAATATTAAGCCTGAATAATTCATAAACTTTAAAAAGGTGAATATTTGATTTTTTCAGCCGTGGGATTTAATAACCCATATGCTGAAAAGAAAATTTGTTGTCTGCGATTGTTTTCGATTGGTCATTTTAGAGGTTGGCCTGTTTAGTTTTAGACCAAAAATTGTGTGTATTTTCTTCACAGAACATAGGTATTTTATCTTGTGCTTTGCAAGTGCCTGATTAATATGTATTTTTGAATATAGTTGGGTTGTTGCTAACGGCGCAACTGTCCGATTTCGAGGAAGTAATTCTCAAGCAGTTTGGCTTGCGGGCATGAAGCTGGAAATTCCACTTTTATTTTTGTCTTCATTTGTCTAACCTGGGCAGCAATTTTAATGAACCTTTCACGTAATGTCTTCATCGTAACAGCTGCCAACCCCTTTGTTTTTAGCATGTTCTCCTGCAACGAGTGCATCAGCACATAAGCGGCTGAATGCAAGAATAACCTGAACTGATTGGCATAAAAGCTATTGCACGACATCCGGCCTGATTGCAGGTAGTTTTTGTGGTCTTTGATATTGAGTTCCATCCTGCCCCGTCCGCAGTACCCTTGTTCGTAAAGTGCCTTTGTCCGGTATTCCCAAAGGTCGGTTACAATAAAACGAATATTGGATCCTTTGCTTGTCACTTCGATTTTAACAATCACGCGTTGCTGGTTTTCCCAACTACCCGCTTTGTAGCCAAATGAGTGATAACGCTTTATGGGTTTGGCATATCTGGCAAATTCATTTTCGCAACTCTTTACAAGAGTTTCAACACTCGAATTCAATACGCTGTTTCCGGTCAAGCCAGTTATAAAATGGATATTGGGTTGTCCAACGCACCAGTCCATCAACTCTTTGCTGCAAAAGTGGCTGTCGCCCCGAACAATGATCACCGTATTTTTCCACGATTTGCGCAAATGGGCAACAAGCCTTTTGAGTATCCCAAAAACATTGGCACTTTTGCTGCGCCTGCCTGGTTTGAGTATGGTGGTAATCAGTTTTCCCGACAAGCCTTCATAAATGTGAAGGGGCATGTAGCAATACTCTCCGTAATAGTTATTGAACAGGGTTAACTGCTGCCCCCCGTGGGTATCAATGTTGGTGTCATCGCAATCGATAATAATCACAGGAGGTTCCGAAGGGTAGGATTCAATAAACTTATTGGCAAAGGCATACGCGATGTTGTACAGTTCACTGGCTCTTGGGGTGTTCTCAAAACGGGTCATAGTTGATTGAGATGCCAAGGCATTCCCTGTCATGGGCAAACGTCCAACACTCATTTTCAGGATCGTGTCATCGCGCAAGGTATTGCAATCATTGGCATCTTCATATCCAGCAACAATCTGATATACCCGCTGTGCAGCAATCTCTTCCAAAGAGTGGTCAACATAGCTTTGATGCCGGGTGTCCTCAATACAAGTAACCAGCGACTTGATGATGCCAATCCGGCTCTCGATATCTTTGACCAACAGCAAACCACCATCTGAAGAAATCTCAGATGCAGTAAAACTTACCTCAATACGCTTATTGTCAATTGGTTGTAAATCGAAGAGTTTTCCCTGGCAAATTGCAACGTCTGTTTGCTTGTCCAGAGTTTTTTCGGTAATTTTATTTTCTGAAGAGCTCATGGAAATACGGTTGTAAGACGCTGTAAGATAGTAATTTATCTTTAATTTTCGTGAGCTTTTCTTCGTTTTTGTGAATTATTCAGGTAAGGGCTATATCTTGACTAGTAATCCCATGGGTTAAAGTGTTTGATATTAAATATCCTAATGAATATCCATTTAACGCAGTACTTATAAGAGATAGTACTCCAAAACTAGTAAAACCAATAATATTGAATAAAACTATAATAATGTTGTTTTCTAATATTATTCTAAACGCATGAATGGAACTTTTAAAATCTAAAGTATTAGGTTCAGCATTGAGACTGGTAGTATTTGGATTAAAATCTGAAGAAATGCCAAATAGGAAAAATAAAGACCATATCAAAATAGGCATTAGAATTATCCAAAATTTTAGTTTGGTAGAGAGCATATAATGGGTAAAAAAAAGCATTAGCTGGATTAGCTAATGCTTTTTTAAACTATAGTCCAACACCTAGACCAACAGCTGCTCCAACGGGACCACCAAAAACTGACCCCCATAATAATCCTTGCAATGCGCTTTCAACAGCAAAGGAAGCACCGAGGAATAATTGTGCCTCATCACTTGCACCTTTTTTGGCTGCTAAATAAGTAATGCCTGCTCCAACTTGTTCAATTTTTGGAGGATTTGATTGAAAATACCCAATAGTTAGAGTAATGGTCATTACTAAAACTAACGCTAATGCTTTAATTTTTTTCATAGTTTTTATTTTTAAGAGTTAATTTTAATGTATTACGTGTTATTAAAGTCGCAGCAAAAAGAATTGAAACCTCTAACAGACCTGTAATAATTACAATTTCCATTAAATAAACTTTTTTAGTGAGAATATGGACAACAACAGCTAACCCAACAGTTAAAGCTGCAGTAAAACCCGAAATTCCACCAATAATACTTAAAGTTTTCTTTTCTGGAAGTAGCTCTTCTCCGCAACTAGGGCATGTTATGTTTTTGAAGTTTGAAACAAAAACGAACTCTTTTAAAGGAATTGCATTTCCACAGTTTGGACAATTATTCATCTTTTTTTCAATTTTAATTTAACTCAACACAATAATAGTATACATATGTGAAATATTATTTCACAAACAAATAATTTATTCAAATTCTTTGAAATTAATTTCAAATTTCCCATCTGTTAAGTAATAAAAAGATTTTATTTTTCTACAATAATGAATAGGAGCTCCCATATTTTTCATGTGATTCAAGTAGTTGTAAGTCATTTTTCTTGAGATTTGAAGTTTCTCGCTAAGTTCTTGAGCGTTACCTGTTGCTTTTAATCTAATTAATCTATCAATCCGTTTTATTCTGTTTATTTCATCTATTAATGCCATGGTGTTTGAGTTTTAATTTAAACTGACCGCTAACGGTCACGTGGTCGAGTAGGCAAAGGGAGTTTCACCCTAAGCCTCTCACAGAACCGTGCTTGATAGTCTCCCATCACACGGCTCTTGTTATACGAATCTATGCGTTACGTTACGAAAATCCTAATCTCCATTGATAAAATAAGCCCGGAAATTTTTCTTTCACTCGTTTTAACCATTCGTAAGCTTTGTTCAAGCTGGTTTTGTAACGCTTGTACCGTTTGCGTGCCCACGTCACTATGTGCCTGCGGAGCAGTTGAAAAATTGGATTTAATGCACTTATCCTGAACTTACCATAGTAGTTGCACCACCCTCGAATAAAGGGTTCGAGGTGTTGGGCTACCCCGACTATGCTTTTGTGGCTTAAATGTTTAATATCCAACTCTCGCATCTTTTCGGCTATGCGTTTCTTCGATTTGATACTTATGGCACAGTCGAACCCAAGAAATAAGTTTCCTGTTCGCTTCGACTTTGTAGGGCGTGGCTGAAATGAATACCCGAGAAAATCGAACTTTACCAGTTCATGGCTTTCATGCCGCCTATAGTCTTTACAGTAAACCAGCTTCGTCTTTTCGGGGTGCAATTCTAACCCGCAATCCTTCATCCGTTTGCTCAAATTCCGCAACACATATTCTGCCTGCTGTTTGCTCTTGCAATGCAATATGGCATCATCGGCATAACGCGCATATTTTACTGTTGTGTGGGTTCGCTCTAACCATTTGTCCATGTCGTAATGGAGAAACAAGTTGGCAAGCAGCGGGCTTATGACTCCTCCCTGTGGCGTGCCTTTGCCTTGCTTAGGGACCAGTTCTCCCGATCCGGTGAGCACGGGCATCTGCAACCACCGCTTGACGTACAAGATGCACCACTTTTCACTCACGTGTTTCTCTACTGCAAGCATCAGTTTGTCATGGTCGATGTTGTCGAAGAACCCTTTTATGTCGAGGTCGATTACCCAGTCTGTGGTTCTGCAGTTTACCCGAACCTCAGCCAGCGCCTGATGGGCATTCCTGTCTGGTCGGTACCCGTATGAATGCGGACTGAATATCTTCTCGAACCTCGCCTCAAGGTAATCTTTGACGACCATCTGCGCCACCCTGTCGCTGACGGTCGGTATCCCGAGCTTGCGGATTTTCCCGTCGCTCTTGGGTATCTCGACCTCTTTAACGGGCGGAGGAAAATAACTCCCCGATGCCATCCTGTTCCAAAGCTTGTACAGGTGTTTCGACCTGTCGCCATCGAACTCCTCAATGCTTATTTGGTTTACACCTGCACTCCCTTGGTTAGAGCGTACTTTCTTATAAGCCTCCCAAACCATGGTACGACTTATCGGTACTGATTTTGTCTCATTCCATAAATTCATCCTCTTGCGAGTTGGTATATGTTACTCGACTGTATAACTTGTCCCCTTCGCTTCATTTCCATTACAGAAACTTCTTCACTACTACGGGACAATCCGTCCCTGCACCAAACTTCGGTTTCTCGCCTCTGGGGTGTTCCCATTGTACGCCTCCCTTCGCATTTCGATGCAGGTTCCCGAGTTCCGTAACCGAGCCTGAACATAGGTCTTGTCGCCTGTATGACGCCTGCCGTATAGCCGGTAAACAGTTATCCGCTATACTTGTAACCCCGTTTCATACTCCGTGGCTTTTGACAGGTTGTGGCAACTTCTCGACACCTCTTCGACGATTCACTTGCGTTCAACTCCTAATGTTCCTACCTGATTATCTCTTGGATAATCTTTTCCAAATCGCTCAGCACCAAAGCTCTTTACTTCAGCACCATTTGGTGGTTTGCCTCCCCCGACTGTACGGCGAAGGCGGTGGGTCAACTTAAAACTGTTTTCACCATCTCGAATTACAGCATGCAGAACGTTAAATATTACCGATGTTCTGCTTCTCGGCACACTATGAAATCGTTGGGGATTGCGGGCTACTAATCTGTCCAGTTACACCGAACTTGATGCGGGGCAGAACGCTTTCCTTACCGCCTAAACCCCAATGTTTTATACCGCGTGTGTGCGCCCTGCATAAGCAGCGCGCACACTTGTTGTAAGCTCTGGAAAAAGTTTAAAAATACAAATAAACTTTACATAGTAGCGAAATAACAAGTGTGTATTTTTCCAAAGGGTGTAAGTCCCTATACGCTGGGGTAACGCCCGGAAGTATTAGCAAGTGACAAGCTGGTTGCTGGCGACGGCAGCAGTGAAGGAAGTCAAACGGCAAAATCCGGTACTGACGAACAGGAATCTGATATGAGGCTATTAAACGAGGATAAGCAAGCACATCATTGTAACGCCCCAAGAATACCAAAAGGGTCACTATGTAGATCAGGCAGGCATTGGAGGAAGGGAAAAGCTTTTACCAGGGGAGATCTCACCGTCCACGTGTTGGCTGTGGTGAGAAGTCATCCGGCAGCTGCCGGACATAGTAGCAGCCGGTAACGAGCCGATGAATGAATCGGAGGACTCACCGAGGTAGTGAAGGGCCGAACATTAAGATGTTCCAAATTCGTCAGGGAGGCATTGCCAGCCCTGTCTTAAGCGGAACAGGGCAACCGAATAAAACGAAAACGGGAATGATTGAACAGGTACTCAACCGGAGGAATATGATGCGTGCTTACCGTCAGGTGGTGTCGAACAAAGGTTCGGCAGGCGTTGATGGTATGCCGGTGAAGGAACTATATGCCCACCTGACCACTAACAGGGAGCAGATAGAATCCGAAATCCGGCAAGGGAAGTACCAACCACAAGCCATTCGAGGGGTGGAAATCCCCAAAAGCAACGGTAAAGTCCGCCTGTTGGGCGTACCTACCGTAACCGACCGGATGCTTCAACAAGCCGTTGGTCAGGTTTTAGCTGTCAAATTTGAGATGGAGTTTGAAGATTACAGCTATGGTTTCCGGCCTAACCGCAATGCCCGGCAGGCCGTGTTAAAAGCGCAGGAATACATCAACTCGGGCTATCAGCATATTGTTGATATCGACCTGAAAAGCTTCTTCGATGAAGTAGACCACTGTATTTTACTGCAATTGATCTACAGGAAGGTCAAATGCCCGCTCACGCTACGGCTGATCCGCAAATGGCTGAGAGCGCCGATTCAAATCAACGGCAACTTGGTCAAGCGCCGTAAAGGCGTGCCACAGGGAAGCCCGCTTAGCCCGCTGTTGTCCAACATCATGCTCAATGAGTTGGACAAAGAACTGGAAAAGCAAGGATTTCGCTATGTGCGCTATGCCGATGATTTTAGTGTGTACACCAACAGTAAAACGGCAGCCTGCAAGATTGGCAACAGCATTTTCCTGTTTCTAAAGGATAAGCTGAAACTGCCCATCAACCGGGAGAAAAGCGGCATCCGCCGTCCGGTCAACTTCAAGGTTTTGGGCTACGGATTCGTACCCACTTACCGAAAAGGGGAGAAAGGCAAATACCAACTGGTTGCAAGCGAAAAGAGTTGGAAATCACTCAAAGAAAAGCTGAAAACGATCACCCGAAAAACCACCCCGATGAGCTTCGACGAGCGCATCCAAAAGCTCAAAGAAGTCTCCCAGGGTTGGCTTAATTACTTCCGGATGGCCAGTATCCAGGTCAAACTGAAGGATATCGACGGGTGGCTGAGGAATCGCCTGCGGTACTGTATCTGGCATCATTGGAAAAAGCCGGAACGGAAACGAAAGAACCTGATCCGGTTGGGTGTTTCACCCGAACAGGCCTACCAATGGAGCCGTTCGCGAATGGGGGGATGGGCTATTGCCCAAAGCCCGATTCTGGGAACGACCATTACCCTGGAGCGATTGCGAAAAAGAGGTTATCAGGCGTTGCTTACGTATTACGAGAAAGTTGCCCCATATCTTAATGAACCGCTGTATACGAGACCCGTACGTACAGTGGTGTGAGAGGCTCTCCCCGTCAGCTAATTACTGGCGGGGCAGTCTACTCGATTGGTGCCTGGCAATCTATTCACCATTAAGTCTTAAGATTTCTTCAATAATATTTTCTGATACCCGAAAATCCGTTGATAATAATTTATCAATCAAAGGTTTTACCTTATCAATAACCGATATTTGCTTGGCTTTATGAATAATTCCGAGTGCTCCAGTTATCTTAAAGTTAAGTCGAGTTGCTAATTTTCTCGCTTTTAAGTCATCAAGTAATAATAAAACATCTTCATACTCAGAAGCTAATGCAATCGCGCTTGCCTCTCCATAATCAACTTGGGTTTCTAAGAAAACCTGATATTTCTTGTCAGAAACTGGTTGAATCTTGATCCATTCAGGCAATTTTTCTCCAAATTCTTCTGCAATTTCAGGAGTTGTGATCAACTCTCTATACACACTCTTTAAAAGATTAAACTCGTCAATCTTTTGAAACAGTATTAAAGTGCTGGTATCTGAAATAACAATCTTAGGCATTTGCTATATCAGAATGTAAATCAGAAATGGAAGTACTAAAGACTGAAACACCATATTTCCCAAGCATTTCAATAAAAGCTCGCTTTGTCAACCCTACAATCTGCGCAGCCTGTCCGGAAGAAAGTTTAGAGTCCTCATAAAGTTTAGCAGCAATTATCATTGAAAAATCATAGTCTTTCATATCAACATTGTCTGGTATGCTTATTTGAATAGTCCTCATAATCATTTATTTTCTCAAAAATACAAAATCATTACGTCTTTCTGTAATTTAGTACGAAGTTTTTTGCTTGGCGCTAACGGTCGGCGGGTCGAGTAGGCAAAGGGAGTTTCACCCTAAGCCTCTCACAGAACCGTGCTTGATAGTCTCCCATCACACGGCTCTTGTTATACGAATCTATGCGTTACGTTACGAAAATCCTAATCTCCATTGATAAAATAAGCCCGGAAATTTTTCTTTCACTCGTTTTAACCATTCGTAAGCTTTGTTCAAGCTGGTTTTGTAACGCTTGTACCGTTTGCGTGCCCACGTCACTATGTGCCTGCGGAGCAGTTGAAAAATTGGATTTAATGCACTTATCCTGAACTTACCATAGTAGTTGCACCACCCTCGAATAAAGGGTTCGAGGTGTTGGGCTACCCCGACTATGCTTTTGTGGCTTAAATGTTTAATATCCAACTCTCGCATCTTTTCGGCTATGCGTTTCTTCGATTTGATACTTATGGCACAGTCGAACCCAAGAAATAAGTTTCCTGTTCGCTTCGACTTTGTAGGGCATGGCTGAAATGAATACCCGAGAAAATCGAACTTTACCAGTTCATGGCTTTCATGCCGCCTATAGTCTTTACAGTAAACCAGCTTCGTCTTTTCGGGGTGCAATTCTAACCCGCAATCCTTCATCCGTTTGCTCAAATTCCGCAACACATATTCTGCCTGCTGTTTGCTCTTGCAATGCAATATGGCATCATCGGCATAACGCGCATATTTTACTGTTGTGTGGGTTCGCTCTAACCATTTGTACATGGCGTAATGGAGAAACAAGTTGGCAAGCAGCGGGCTTATGACTCCTCCCTGTGGCGTGCCTTTGCCTTGCTTAGGGACCAGTTCTCCCGATCCGGTGAGCACGGGCATCTGCAACCACCGCTTGACGTACAAGATGCACCACTTTTCACTCACGTGTTTCTCTACTGCAAGCATCAGTTTGTCATGGTCGATGTTGTCGAAGAACCCTTTTATGTCGAGGTCGATTACCCAGTCTGTGGTTCTGCAGTTTGCCCGAACCTCAGCCAGCGCCTGATGGGCATTCCTGTCTGGTCGGTACCCGTATGAATGCGGACTGAATATCTTCTCGAACCTCGCCTCAAGGTAATCTTTGACGACCATCTGCGCCACCCTGTCGCTGACGGTC
The DNA here is from genome assembly GCF_059705485.1 of Gaoshiqia sp. US2. Lineage (NCBI taxonomy): Bacteria > Pseudomonadati > Bacteroidota > Bacteroidia > Marinilabiliales > Prolixibacteraceae > Gaoshiqia > Gaoshiqia sp. US2. The sequence continues at coordinate 2,434,007 of NZ_AP048550.1, forward strand.
GGTATCCCGAGCTTGCGGATTTTCCCGTCGCTCTTGGGTATCTCGACCTCTTTAACGGGCGGAGGAAAATAACTCCCCGATGCCATCCTGTTCCAAAGCTTGTACAGGTGTTTCGACCTGTCGCCATCGAACTCCTCAATGCTTATTTGGTCTACACCTGCACTCCCTTGGTTAGAGCGTACTTTCTTATAAGCCTCCCAAACCATGGTACGACTTATCGGTACTGATTTTGTCTCATTCCATAAATTCATCCTCTTGCGAGTTGGTATATGTTACTCGACTGTATAACTTGTCCCCTTCGCTTCATTTCCATTACAGAAACTTCTTCACTACTACGGGACAATCCGTCCCTGCACCAAACTTCGGTTTCTCGCCTCTGGGGTGTTCCCATTGTACGCCTCCCTTCGCATTTCGATGCAGGTTCCCGAGTTCCGTAACCGAGCCTGAACATAGGTCTTGTCGCCTGTATGACGCCTGCCGTATAGCCGGTAAACAGTTATCCGCTATACTTGTAACCCCGTTTCATACTCCGTGGCTTTTGACAGGTTGTGGCAACTTCTCGACACCTCTTCGACGATTCACTTGCGTTCAACTCCTAATGTTCCTACCTGATTATCTCTTGGATAATCTTTTCCAAATCGCTCAGCACCAAAGCTCTTTACTTCAGCACCATTTGGTGGTTTGCCTCCCCCGACTGTACGGCGAAGGCGGTGGGTCAACTTACAACTGTTTCCACCATCTCGAATTACAGCATGCAGAACGTTAAATATTACCGATGTTCTGCTTCTCGGCACACTATGAAACGTGCCGGATTGCGGGGCTACGTCTGTATCCGCCGTTGCAAAAGCTTGAGGCGGTACGAAACGCTCGTAAACCCACTGAAACCGGCATGTTTTATGACCGCGTGTTGAACTAAATCCCTACGGGATAGCTTTTATCTTTATTTTTTTTGTCTCACTATTTTGATGTTTCTAAACTTTAAAATTTTCATAGTCTAATTGTGATTCTGTATTTTCGATTAATCGCTATATTTGTGCTTTAAAGATTCATTTATATTCTTTTCTCTTTCACCTGAAACACCATTCAAATTAACAATATCCCCAAAACGGTCATTAAGTATATAGATAAAAATTCTGCAATTAGGGCCGGGGTGTAGTTCAACACCGACTCATCGCTGGGTCTTGCAGACCGCTCAGAGTCCTATTTATTAGCACACGTTATTATTTTATATAGTCTATTTTAACTCTAATGTCATACGAACCAACCTTCATATTTCCTGGCAGGGTTTTCAGCTTTGTAGAAAATTTAAGTAAAACAAGAATCTTATTTGACTCATTCTCCCATCGAAGCCGATAAAAGTATCCATCTCCTGAATCAGTCTCCTCGATGGTAGTCGGTTTACCATATTTATTTATCAATTATTGTTTAATATCTTTATATTTCTTCAAGTACTCTTTCTTCCGTTTTATTTCAATTTCAAATTTATCTCCATCAGTCTTTAGTTCAAGTTAAAAACCCACGTTCTCTGAACGTGGTCAGAGACGTTCCACGGGTTTGCCTGTAAAACGACTCATATTTACCTTTAGAAGGTTGTCCCCACAACCAAAGAAAGGAAAAAACAATGAGTCGTTTTAAGAAGTTGTCGCATGCGATCTGGCATTGCATGTACCATATCGTATGGACCCCTAAATATAGGTATAGAATATTGAAGGGAGAAATCAAAATTGAAGTGGAACACTGCATCAAGGCTTTCTCGGAGCAGAAAGGCTGTATTATTGAGGAGTTGAACGTACAGGAAGATCACGTACATCTGGTTTTGATGGTTCCGCCGAAAGTCTCTATTTCTGACATGGTTGGGATTTTTAAAGGACGAACAGCAATTCGGCTGTTCAACAAATATAAGAGCTTGAAGAGCCGCCCCTATTGGGGCAATCATTTCTGGTCAAAAGGCTACTGTGTGGATACAGTAGGACTGGATGCGGAGATGATCAAGAGGTACGTCAAGTATCAGGAAAAGAAAGATAAACGAGAAGAAGAAAAGTAGTCATTAACCTGTGGGGACAACAACTTTTACCTTCTTTGAGGGTAAAAGCAAATTACCCCTTCCAGGGGTTATCCCAAAGCCACATCCTTTGGGTGTGGATTTTTACTTTTTTTTTGATAAATTAGCCTTGCCGATCCTGCTAACTTCACAACCGATATGGTATGAGAAAATATGTAACTATCGTCTTCCTCATCCTTTTAAACGTTTCGTTTGCGTATTCCACACTGCAAACTCCGGATAGAGTAATCATTGGAAATGATACGATTTTTTTACGGAAATCTCCTTTTGAAACTGAAAATGAGTTTAATGAAATAATCGGGAAAATAGTGGGTGACCATGCATCGTCGAACTGTTGGGATAAATTCCGGGGAGAGTGGCAGATAATCGACAATAAATTGTATCTGACCGACCTAAAAAGCTGCGAAAACGGGAATAGTTTGATTGCAGAGTATGAGAAATTTTACGGAACAAATAAAAATGATAAGGGTTATTTATCTACCTGGGTTAGCGGTACCTTTTGGGGAGAATCCGGCCCTTTTATCGACTTTGATCTCAGCTCATACGCTGAAACAGAAACTAAATTGACCATCAGGAACGGAATAGTGATCAACAGACATGACTGGAAAGCAAAAAAATGTTTTGAAGGAAATTGGGAGACTTATCTTTCAGAATATATTTACAGGAACATTAACTGGGACTTATTTGACGAATCTGCGCTTATTAGGACCGCGATTGACTTTTATTTCTATACGGACAAAAACGGGAAGATCATCACCACTGAATTCAAGATCTTTGATTTCGAATAAAAGTTTAAGGATGAAATGATTAGGCTGCTTGATCGGTTATAGATTGCTGGAACCAATATTATTATTACGGGGAACCAATAACTGATTTAATGTTACTTCATTTGGAGTTTGATCATAAGAAGAAGACGTATAAGCAGTGAATCATGCAGTATCAGATAGAAACCTAAATCAATGTCAACAAGATGAAACAACTATTTTTCTTTTTTGCCATTTTATTGAGTTCGGTTACCGTAAGTCTGGGGCAGGATCTTTTGCCGGTACGCGGTTTTTGCATCGCCGCGCCCAGGGTTGATGAACTCGATCGTTTTGTGCGTTTTGTCGATGAGGAATTGGCTCCCCGCGGGGTGAATGTGCTGGCGCTCAGGGTCGACTACAATTACCAGTTTAAAAGTCATCCCGAACTATGCGACGACAAGGCATTGTCGGAACCGGACGTGAAAAAGCTGGTGGAGGTTTGCCGGAGAAACAACATTCGGCTGATTCCGCAAATCAACTTGCTGGGACATCAATCGTGGGCTTCTGTGCCGGGTAACTTGTTAAAAGTATATCCGCAGTTCGATGAAACGCCGCATGTACAACTTCCTGAAAAATACGAATGGCCGAACGCCGATGGGCTCTATTGTAAAAGCTATTGCCCGCTTCACCCGGAATTACACAGCGTGGTTTTTGACTTGGTCGATGAAATTTGCGAGGTATTCGAAGCCGATGCCTTCCATGCCGGGATGGACGAGGTGTTTTACCTGGGCGACGATAAATGTCCGCGCTGCAGTGGCTGCGACAAAGCGGAATTGTTTGCCGGGGAGGTCAATAAAATTCAAAACCACCTGGCGCAGAACAACCGGCAGTTGTGGATATGGGGCGACCGGCTGCTTGATGGCAAAACTACCGGCATGGGCATGTGGGAAGCCAGTATGAACAACACGCATCGGGCTATCGATCTGATTTCGAAAAAGGTGATAATCTGCGACTGGCATTACGAGCGTCCGGATAAATCGGCTGTGTATTTTGCCATGAAAGGTTTTCACGTAATTACCTGTCCGTGGCGAAACCCGAAGAATGCCGTGCAGCAAACCCGCGATCTGTTTCAGTTCAGGCAATCGGCCACCGAGGTGATGAAAGACCGTTACCAGGGAATGATGCAAACCGTTTGGTCGGGAGCGGGGGCATTTTTAGACGAATTTTATCATACGGCCGATACCACGGCAAATACTCCGTCGAATTGCTTCAGGCAGATGTTTCAGGAGATAAAGAGCCAGCTACGCTAACATTCACCCGGAGCCGGGTTAAAAACCTTCGGAATATGCAGCATTTCCGGAGAATCTGCGTATATAAACCGGGCATCGTATGCAGCGGCGCAGAATTTTTTGGAAAGATTGCTGCAACCTGCCGGTTAAACCGGGATCGTTGAAGCCCATGAGGTACCGCATCTTATCAGTTAAACAGATAAAACAAATGGGTCATATCGTGGAGTCCGGCCTCCATATTCAAAAACGGGGCGAAACCGAAAAGCCAGATGAGTAGGAAAACTAAATCGTACCATGATGAAAAAAGCGCTGTTCTTATTGGTTCTGATTATCTTGAGTGTCAGCCTTTCCGGGCAGGACACCGAGCGAAAAGGCTTTATTGGACTAAGCCTGGGACCCGCCTTTCCGGTTGGCGATTTTGCCGACAATTCCTTGACCAATGGCGATGCTGGCTATGCTAAAATTGGATTAAACCTTTGCCTGGTTAACTTTGGGTACAAATTTGGAGAAAACTTTGGCATCGCCGCGTTATGGTCGGGGTCGGCCCATAACTTCGATATTGCTGGAATTGACGGCACCTGGGCATACGGCAGCCTGATGGCCGGGCCGATGATGTCGATGCCGGTAAGCGAAAGGCTGGATTTTGACCTGAAATGGATGATCGGGTTTGTTTCGGCGACTTTTGAAACGAATGATTTTGGGGAGGAAGACGGAGAAGGATTTGGCTGGGATCTTGGAGCATCGCTTCGGTATCACTTTACCGAAAAATGGAGCTTTTTAATCAATGCCGACTATTTCTCGGCAAAACCGGAGCTTGAATCTTACGGGGTGAGTAGGAAACAGAAAATCACAGCGATTAACCTGAATATCGGGTTTGCTTACCGGCTGAGATGAGTTTGTTTGAAATGGCTTTGCTCGTTGAGCGCAGATGTGGAGAAACGACGAAACAATCTGTTTATACAACCGAAAACAGACTGCTTCGCGATTCTCTCAAAGTTGTTTTTTGCAAGTCTCTTTTCTATCTCCGTTTCGCGGAATAAAGATCAGAGCGCTTTTATTTCATTACTGAGCTTTTGCAGCGTGTCTTTGGCATTGCCAAATAACAGGCGGGTTTTGGGATCGAAAAACAATTCGTTTTCAATACCAGCGTAACCTTTCCCGCGGCCGCGTTTCATCACAATGATGTTTTTGGCTTCGTGTGCCCGGATGATCGGCATTCCGGCTATCGGACTTCCCGGGTCGGTTATGGCTGCCGGGTTGACCACGTCGTTGGCGCCAATTACGACTACTACATCCGTGTTGGGCATATCGGGGTTAATCGATTCCATTTCCACCAGTTGTTCGTAAGGCACATCGGCCTCGGCCAGCAGTACATTCATATGTCCGGGCATTCGTCCGGCAACCGGGTGGATGGCATAACGCACATTCACCCCTTTCGAGGCCAGCAGCTCGTCCAGTTCGCGGCAGGCATGCTGCGCCTGGGCCACGGCCAACCCGTAACCGGGAACAATAACCACGCTGCGGGAGTAGCTCATCAGGATGGCGGCATCGCTCATCGTGATTTCTTTCATTTCGCCCTGTTCGCCGGTTCGGGCAGTTCCGCCACCTCCAAATGCGCCAACAATCACATTCAGCAGCGAGCGGTTCATGGCTTTGCACATCAGTACCGTCAGGATTGTTCCGGCAGCGCCAACCAAAATTCCGCCCAAAATCATTGCCTGGTTGTTGTAAATAAAGCCGGCCATGGCCGCGGCAATCCCGGTAAAGCTGTTTAGCAGCGAAATTACCACGGGCATATCGGCGCCGCCGATCGGCATGACAAACATTACTCCGTAAACGAGCGAAAGCCCCATCAGCAGGTAGATGGCCCAATTCAGCGCCTCGGGTGTCTGGCCCGAAAACATCATCCAGGCGGCCAGGCCAAAGGTTACGATCAACAAGACGATGTTGACGTATTTCATCAGGCCCGAACGGATATCGCCGACTTTGCCGTCGAGTTTGCCGTAGGCGATCATACTGCCGCTGAATGCCACGGCTCCGATAATTAATCCCAATAAGGTGACCAGTACCGAGCCGATGTTACTCATATCGGCGTTTGGAAATTCGAGCAGGGCCACCAACATGGAGGCGGCGCCGCCGGTAGCGTTGTAAAACGATACCAGCTGCGGCATGGCGGTCATCTTAATTCGTCGTGCAACCATCCAGCCAACGGCCGAACCAAGGCCGATGGTGGCGAGAATGATCCAGACATTTGCCAGGGGGATGCCGCTTCCGTCGCCGTTTTTGTGGAGCAGGAGGGTGGTCAGCATACCCAGCAACATACCCGAGGCCGCGTAGAAATTTCCCCGGCGGGCCGAATCCGGATGACTCAATAATTTTAACCCGAATACAAACAGCAAGGCCGCCGCCAGGTAACTTAACTCAAGTAAGGTTGCCCCAATGGTAAAGGGCATACCGTCTAATGTTCCGATTGTTTTATCCATCATGCCCTCCTGTCTTTCTTCTTTTTAAACATTTCGAGCATGCGGTCGGTGACCACAAAGCCGCCGACAACATTGAGCGTACCGAAAAAAACGGCCAGTATGCCCAGAATGAGTTCGGCAGAAAGGCGCGACGCATCGGCATGGCCAACCAAAATGATACCGCCAATAATGATGACACCGCTGATGGCATTCGCACCCGACATAAGCGGCGTGTGCAGCACCGAGGGCACGTTGGAAATCACCTCAATCCCCAAAAAAACGGAAAGGGCAATGATGAAGATGGCTTCTTTGTAAGTAAAGAAAAACTGAAGTATTTGTTCCATAGATTATTCAATTACAGATTTGACACGTTCGTTGTAAATTTCGCCCTGGTGGGTAATACAGGTTCCGCGGACGATTTCGTCGTTAAAGTCCAGTTTCAGACTGCCGTCGCCGGCAATCAGCAGTTCGAGAAAGTTGCTGACATTTTTCCCGAACATTTTACTGGCATCTTTAGGCATTTGGGCGGGGTAGTTTGATTGTCCGATGATGGTCACGCCATGTTTCACGACCGTTTTATTGTCTTCCGAAAGCTCGCAGTTACCGCCGGTTGAGGCAGCCAGGTCAATAATGACCGAGCCGGCCTGCATGCCGGCCACTACTTCTTTCGAAATCAGTAAAGGCGCTTTCCGACCCGGGATTTGGGCCGTACAAATGATCACGTTGGCTTTTACCGCATGTCTGTTAATGGCTTCCTGCTGACGTTTTTTGTATTCTTCGGTTTGTTCTACCGCGTAACCGCCCGCCGCGACATCTTCTTTGGCTCCCTCTACTTCCACGAAGCGGGCGCCAAGGCTCATGACTTCTTCTTTCACGGCCGAACGTACGTCAAACGCTTCAACCTGCGCCCCCATCCGGCGGGCAATGGCTATTGCCTGCAAGCCTGCAACGCCTGCTCCCAGCACCAATACGTTTGCCGGACGAATGGTTCCGGCAGCCGACATAAACATCGGAAAGAAAGAGGGCAGGTGCATGGCTGCATCCAGCACTGCTTTGTAGCCGGAAACAGTAGATTGGGATGAAAGCACATCCATCGCTTGCGCCCGTGTCGATCGGGGAATAGTATCCATGCTGAAACTGGTTAATTTCTTTTCCGCAAACTTTTTAACCAGCCCGGTATTCCACAAAGGCTTGTATTCGCTCAGCCAAATTTGCTCCGGTTTTAACCGGTCGGGCAAACTGTTGTCAGGCTCGGAAACCTGGACAAGCAGATCGGCCTGTTCCAATACCTCCCCGCGCGAAACCACCTTGGCACCGGCCTCTGCATACGATTCATCGGCGGCAAATGCTTCGGCTCCGGCTCCCTGTTCAACCCAGATTTCAGTTTTCAGGGAGATCAGGTGCTTCACATGTTCCGGGAAAAGGGCCACCCTCCGTTCGGGGGCAGCATCTTTCAGGAGTCCAATAATCATAATTTATTCGATTTAAGTTGATAAAATCATTCCGGTTTTAGAAGAAGAATTTTATATGTAACGCATTAGCGGCATTTAGGTTGATTTTTTTGGTCTGTTATTCAGCCATTTGTTCAAGTATGTTTTTTACTGAATGACTTTTTAAAACCACCCTCTGATTTTTTACTCCGGAAGCTGAGAAAATGTGGAAAACTATTTTTGAAAAAAGGGAAGTTCCCCGAAGAAGAAAATATCTTTGCAGGTCAACTCTAAAAATCTAATTATGCAGACTTGGTTTGAAGTCAAGGTAAAATATGTAAAAGTTGATCAGGACGGGCGCGAACGTAAAGTAGGCGAGTCGTACCTGGTTGATGCGGTGTCGTTTACCGATGCCGAAGCGCGGATTATTCAGCAAATGCAGCAGATGATTCGCGGGGAATTTCATATCGACAACATCAAAAAATCGAACATCATTGAAATATTTCCGGCCGAGAGCGGCGAATTTTGGTACAAGGCACGCATTGCCATTGTCACGATCGACGAAAAGGCCGGGAAAGAGAAGAAAGTGAATAACCACTTTCTGGTTGCAGCCGACGATTTTAAAGAAGCCTTTCAGCGGCTGGAGGAAGGGCTTTCGTATATCCTGGTGCCTTTTCATACCACCGCGATGAGCCTGAGTACGATTGTGGATGTGTTTCCGTACTTTCAGGAAGAAACGCCGGTACAGCTTCCACCTCATATGAAACGCATAGAACAGCCACCCGTGACCGGGGCTTTTTCTGACGATGAAACGGATGAAGAAGAACCCGACGACGAGGAGGCAGACCAAGATGATGAAGAATTATCCGGACAGGAAACTTCTTTTGACGATCAGGAGGAACTGGAATAAGATGAAATGACCTGTCAACTTTTAAAGGTTGGCAGGTCAAAAGCCGTTAACGACTGAGAGACACCACAGGATACTGATCAAAAAGCAGTTATTTCCGCTGCTAGGTATTATTTGTTATAGATTGTTTCCGGAATAGAAATATTCATTCCGTGCAATACCCGGAAGAAACAAAACTGGTCACGCTTTGACGGATCAAGCATGTAATACGCTGTTGCAATCCGGCAAATGTCTTTAATTTCACTGTAGATTTCTTTGATTTTTCCTTTTCCTTCGTCGGTAATACCCTTGTTCTCAAATTCCATGTCGAAGCAACTCCGGTATGGCTGAATCTGGTTATAATACACCAGTGCTCTGTCAATCATGGAAATTGGGATTGTTTTGCTAATCAATTTCTCTCGAATTTGCGGGGTCATGTTTGTGTAGAAGCGTTCAATCAGCAAATACAGGCTATGGTAATCGCCGTTTATTGCATCACTGAACAGATCGGTAAATCCCAGTTCGTCGTAGACCATTTTTACGAATTTTGGCTCGTTTTTAAATTCGATCCGGATTAAGGCACGCAGCAGGTTAAAGTCTTTCAGCGACGTGAGCATCAGCAGGTGAGCGCGTTTGTGTTCGGCGGTTTCCACGCAAAATTCTGCCTGCAAATGGTTTATTTGGACCGATTTAATTCTCGCCTTCAGGTCATTGGCATATTCCTGAGTCCAGTCGGTGCGGATGTGAGCGAGTTCAAAGATGTTCTCGCTAAAAGATTGGGCAATTTTCAGGCAGGCCAGAAGGGTTGTATCCGCTGTGGAGCAAGTTTTCATTTCCATAACAGCTGTTTTTAAGTTGAACGATTATTGAAACCACAATAAAAGTTACAATAAAACAGGCGTATAAAAAATGGCTAATGTGTTAAAACCATGAATTATGTTGTAGAAAACATGATTAGTTCATTCATATGCCGGTTTTGTGTCGGCATATGAATAAACGTGTTTGCTTAATAATTGATTTTCCCGCCTCGCTTCCGTTCGGTCTCTTTCAGGAAGATTTTCCGCATGCGCAATGATTTTGGGGTTACTTCGAGGTACTCGTCGTTACCGATGTATTCCAGCGCTTCTTCCAGGCTGAAAACAATGGGTGGGGCCAGCCTTACTTTATCGTCGGAGCCGGAAGCCCGCATGTTGGTCAGTTTTTTCGACTGGGTGATGTTGACCACCAGGTCGTCGGCCCGGCTGTTTTCACCAATTACCATGCCTTCATATACATCTTGTCCCGGATCAATAAAGAAACGTCCGCGGTCTTGCAGTTTATTCAGGGCATATGCGAATGCAGTTCCCGGTTCTTTCGCAATGAGCGAACCGTTATTCCGGCCATCAATGGTGCCTTTCATGGGTTGGTACTCAATAAACCGGTGTGTCATCACCGCTTCGCCGGCCGTGGCCGTCAGCATGTTGGTACGCAAACCGATAATACCGCGCGAAGGAATTAAAAACTCCAGGTGAATGCGGTCGCCTTTCCGTTCCATATTTTGCATCTCGCCTTTGCGCACGGTGACCATTTCCACGACTTTTCCTGAAAATTCGTCCGGCACGTCGATGTGCATTTCTTCAATCGGTTCGCATTTGATACCGCCGATTTCTTTGAATAACACCTTCGGTTGTCCAACCTGGATCTCATAACCTTCGCGACGCATGGTTTCAATTAATACCGACAGGTGTAATACGCCGCGTCCGTAAACCGTGAATGTATCGGCCGATTCTCCTTGTTCGACCCGAAGTGCCAGGTTCTTTTCCAGCTCTTTATCCAGGCGTTCTTTCAAGTGGCGCGATGTCACAAATTTTCCTTCTTTTCCAAAAAAAGGTGAATCGTTGATGGTAAATACCATACTCATGGTTGGTTCATCTACAGCAATCGGATCGAGTGGTTCGGGGTTCTCGATGTCGCAAATCGTGTCGCCGATATCGAAACCTTCGATGCCTACCAATGCGCAAATATCGCCGTTGTGCATGGCTTCCATTTTCTGACGCCCCAATCCGGTAAATGTATGCAGCTCTTTTATTTTACTTCGTTTGATCGAACCATCGCGTTTGGCCAAAGCAACCTGCATGCCTTCTTTCAGGTCGCCCCGGTGAATACGGCCTATGGCAATACGGCCAACATAGGATGAATAATCCAGCGAGGTGATCAGCATTTGCGGCGTGCCTGGATTTTCTTTCGGCGCCGGAATAAATTCCAGAATGGCATCCAGCAGAGGGCTGATGTTGTCGGTTTTTACTGCCAGATCGTTGGTCATCCAACCTTCTTTGGCCGATCCGTAAATGGTAGGAAAATTCAGCTGTTCCTCGGTGGCGTCCAGACTGAACATCAGGTCGAATACCTGCTCGTGAACTTGTTCTGGACGGCAGTTGGGTTTATCTACTTTGTTGACTACTACGATTGGCTTTAAGCCGAGCGCCAGCGCTTTCGATAAGACAAATCGGGTTTGAGGCATGGTACCCTCAAAGGCATCGGCCAACAGTAACACGCCGTCAGCCATGTTTAAAACCCGTTCCACCTCGCCGCCAAAGTCGGCGTGTCCGGGGGTGTCGATGATGTTAATTTTAACGTCTTTGTAGATGACCGAAACGTTCTTGGCCAGAATGGTAATCCCGCGTTCCCGTTCCAGGTCGTTGCTATCGAGAATTAGTTCCTGCTTTTTTTCGTGGTCTTTCAGAATGTTGCAATAATAAATCATTTTGTCCACCAGCGTGGTTTTGCCGTGGTCAACGTGCGCGATGATCGCGATGTTTCTAATCTTCTGCATATAGTCTCCAAAATTGTGGCGCAAAGATAGTTTTATTTCCTCAGCATACGCCCCTTGCGAATATTTATTGACGGTAAGTTAACAAGCCGTGGCAGATCATACATAAAGATTTAACTCTCAATAAGAAAAGCATTCCTGTAAATTGTTAAAAGAAACCGGTCTTGGTAGTTTCACGGAGTTTTCGTTTTTCCTGTTCAAGATTAGGGTTCGAAATTTCCGTCAGCTGAATTCCGTTTAAAGGATGCAGGTTATTTTGTTCGGGCCGGGCAGAAAATTGTTTAAACCATTGGTACAAACGGTCATCGTCGTAAACCCGGTGAATGTCGTGTCCCTTGTCGGGGAAACGGCTGTACTCCACAACTGCCTGGCGCTGTTTGAGGGCTTTTACCATGCGGTCGGCGCGAAATACGGATACCTGGTTGTCTTTTACCCCGTGGAATACCCATACCGGAAGCTGGGACAGGTTTTCCACCCAGTCGGTACTTCCACCTCCGCAGACCGGTGCGATGGCTGCAAATTTATGCGGAAGCCTGTTGGCCAATTCCCAGGTACCGAAGCCGCCTAAGCTCATCCCGGTGAGGTAAACGCGGGTTGGATCGATGCGGTATTTGGCGTTGATTTCAGCATAAATGGTGTCGAACCAGTTTTCGCTGGCCCAATTTTTCCCCCACGGACATTGAGGTGATACGACAATAAAATCAATTTTTTTCCCTTTATCGAGAAAATAAGGCAATCCGTAGCGTTTAACACGGTTGAGATCGGTGCCCGATGCAGATCTGCCGTGAAGATAGAAAATGACAGGCATCGGTTCGCTTTTTAAACTGTCGTAATTTTCAGGGACATAAGTCAGGTAATTGTACCTGACTTTTTTGTCATTATTCAGCGCTTTTGCCTGATGTTGTGAACTTGCTAAAAACGCCGCTAAAAAAAGTACAAGGACAATCCGATACATATTTGTTGAAAATTATGCCGCAAAGGTAGGAAAAAGTATGGCCACTGTAAAGATACAGTCGATTTTTAACATTCAGATTTACAACTCTTAACAAATTTGGGGGAATAAATTTGCAGGTATTTCAATAAAAAACGACGGATTTTCGGCTTCATTTTTTGATCTTTTCAAGCCAATAATCAACGTGCAATCTACTTATGCCGTTTCTTCAATTCGCACACCAGATCTTCTATCCGGTAGCCTTTGTGAGTCAGCAATACAATGAGGTGGTATAACAGGTCTGCTCCTTCATACAAAAAATTCTCGTCGTCGTTGGCCATAGCGCCGATGATGGTTTCCACGGCTTCTTCGCCTACTTTTTGCGCAATTTTTCGGGTTCCTTTCTGAAAGAGGGAAGTGGTATACGACCCTTCGGGCATTTCCTGCTTGCGCTGGTCGATAAAATCCTGAAGGTATTCGAGGAACATCAGGTCGCTTTCTTCGTTTTCCTCATTCCAGCAGGTGTCGGCGCCGGTGTGGCAGGTTGGGCCAACCGGATTAACTTTGATCAGAAGGGTATCATCATCACAATCGGATGCAATGGAAACCACATTCAGAAAGTTTCCGCTTTCTTCGCCTTTGGTCCACAACCGGTTTTTTGTGCGGCTGAAAAAAGTGACTTTACCGGTTTCCTCGGTTTTTTTTACGGCTTCTTCGTTCATGAAACCGAGCATCAATACTTTTAAGGTGGTATTGTCCTGAATAACAGCCGGTATCAGGCCGTTCAGTTTTGAATAATCAAGATTCGTATTTTTCATTTTTATTCATGGTGTTACTTCATACCTTTTTTGTGAGCTTTGTGGAAGATAGAACCACTAAGGGACGCGAATTCCGTCACAAAGATGCACAAAGTTTTATCGTACAACAATTCCTTTACTTTTCAAATAGGCTTTCAGGTCGGGAATGGCAATTTCCTTGTAATGGAAGATGCTCGCGGCCAGGCCTGCATCGGCTTTCCCGTGGGTGAACACGTCTACAAAATGTTCCATATTTCCGGCGCCGCCCGAAGCGATAATCGGTATGGTCAGGTTGTCGGCCAGCCGGGCCAGCTCGTTGCAGGCAAATCCGTTTTTGGTTCCGTCGTGGTTCATCGAGGTGAACAGGATTTCACCCGCCCCGCGGCTTTCTCCTTCTTTGGTCCAGGAGAAAAGTTCTTTATCGGTAGGAATACGTCCTCCGTTTACGGTGACAGTCCAATGCCCGGTCTCGTCGCCTCGGGCATCGATGGCCAGTACCACAAACTGGCTTCCGAAATTAAGCGCCAGCTCGTCGATCAGTTTTGGGTTGCGCACGGCTGATGAGTTGATGCTGATTTTGTCGGCGCCTGCGCTTAGCAGGGCATCGGCGTCTTTCAGTTCGCTGATGCCGCCGCCTACGGTAAACGGGATGTTAATTTCGCGGGCAATGCGTTTTACCAGTTCCACGAAGGTTTTACGCCCTTCGTGCGTAGCGGTGATGTCGAGGAAAACCAGTTCGTCGGCTCCCTGTTCGGCGTACAAGGCGCCCAGTTCAACGGGATCGCCCACGCTTTTGATATTGACAAAGTTGATGCCTTTCACGGTCTGACCGTCTTTGATATCCAGGCATGGTATGATTCGTTTTGCAAGCATTTTTTAAAGTTTAACTTCTTACTGCATAATAAAACGACTGATCTCGTCAAGCCTTATCTTGTTCTCATAAATCGCTTTACCGGTAATAACTCCGGTAACACCCATTTCGTCGAGTTCGCAGATATCTTTCATCGAGGCGATTCCGCCGCTGGCGATCAGTTCCAGATTGGGGAATTGCGCCAGGATTTCTTTGTACAAGTCGATGCTGGGGCCGGTGAGCATACCGTCGCGGGCAATGTCGGTTGAAATAACTTTCCGGATGCCGCGACTGGTGTAACTTTCGATGAAATCAAGGATGGGTAGTTTCGAGACTTCCTGCCAGCCGCTCACGGCAATTTTCTTGTCTTTGGCATCGGCCCCGAGAATGATTTTCTCAGCCCCGTAAGTTTCAATCCAGCTTAAAAAGGTTTCGCGGTCTTTCACGGCAATGCTACCGCCGGTCACCATTTGGGCGCCGCACCCGAAGGCAATGCGCAGGTCGCTGTCGCTTTTTAGTCCGCCGCCAAAGTCAATCACCAGGCTGGTTTTTGAGGCAATGGTCTCCAGTACTTTATAGTTGACAATGTGTTTGGCTTTGGCTCCGTCCAGGTCAACCAGGTGCAGGCGGGTGATGCCGGCATCTTCAAACATTTTGGCCACATCCAGCGGGTTTTCGTTGTACACGGTTTTCTGGTTATAGTCGCCCTGCGACAAGCGAACACACTTGGCGTCGATCAGGTCAATGGCTGGAATGATTGTAATTTTAGTTCCTGAGTTCCTGGGTTCCTGAGTTCCTGAGTATAGATGCATTTTTTTACTTTTCAGAGTTAACTTTTTTGATCGACTCAATAAATGCTGATAACATCCTTTCAATTTCCCTCGAGTCTTGATATAAATCATCAAAAGTTTTGTCATCGAGGAAATCCAAATCTTTTGAAATTTCAAGTTGTGTTTGTAGTTCAAAAAGAGAACCCATTGCAATCTGAAGAAAACGGGTAAATTCATTGGATGATCTTCTTCCAAAGCCTTCTGCAATATTTGATGGGATAGAAACGGCGCTTCTTCTGATCTGACTGGTTAGTCCGTAAGTTTCTTCATTAGGAAAGTTCCTGGTTATATTGTAGATGTTTTTTACAAACGGCATCGCTTTTTGCCAAACTTTTATCTCTCGGTAAGTTTTCATCTATGTCAGCATTTCGGTTTATCGCAACAAAATAACTCAGGTACTTTGGCACTTTGTTACTATGTCGCTTTTACAGTTTTATAAAATTCTCCAGTATTTTTGCACCAACCGGCCCGCTTTTTTCGGGGTGAAACTGGGTGGCGTAAAAGTTATCTTTGTGCAGAGCCGCGCTGAACGGATTGATGTAGTTGCAGACAGCTGCTGTGTGCTCACCTGCCGAGGCATAAAACGAATGCACAAAATAGACATATTGTCCGTTGAGCGATGGATCGAAAATGCCGCTTTTCAGTTGGGTGATGTTGTTCCAACCCATGTGCGGCACCTTGGTGATGTATTCCATGCCCGGTTCGGGAACAAAGCGTTTTACTTTTTCTTCGAAGATTCCCAGACAAGGCGTATCTCCTTCTTCGGAATGGCTGCACATGAGCTGAAGCCCCAGGCAGATGCCCAAAACCGGCTGGGTGAGCGAGGGGATCAGCCTGTCCATCCCTTCCTTTCTTAAAAAGGCCATGGTGGTGCTGGCTTCGCCCACTCCCGGAAAAATTACTTTATCAGCTTTTCTGATTTTTTCATGATCCCCGGTTATTTCAGATTGAATACCCAGGCGCAGCAAGGCATTACTTACCGATTCGATATTTCCGGCGTTGTATTTGATGATTACGATGTTCATAAGGCCATTTCTTAATCCTCCCCGGAAGGAGATTTTGCTAAAATAGAAATTCAGTTTTTGGTTGGTTTTTTTTCTTCTCCTCCTTTGGCGGAGGCCGGGAGGAGGCTTTCAATCACCTCCTTCATTTCTTCAAATTCTTCTTCTTTGTAAAGCCTGGTCATAAAAACGATCTTTCCGCTTGGGTCGATGATCACATTTCGTGTGACGCCTGCACCTTTTTCGGCATACGAATAAAATATTTTGCCTTTCGGATCGAGCAGCACGGGGTAGGTGACCGGTATTTGTTTGGTGTATTTTTCAACCACTTCTTTGGGTTCGTCCAGGTCAACTCCGAAAAGGGCAAAATCCGGGTTGTTTTTATGTTTTTGCCAGATGTCTTTTTCGATGTGCGGCATTTCTTTCCGGCATACCGAACACCAACTGGCGGTAAATTGCAGCATAACAACTCTCCCTTTCAAATCAGATAGCCGGATGGTTTTGCCGTCGGGCGTTTCAGCTGTAAAATCGGGCGCCTGCTGCCCGATCTTCACAATGTAGCCGTAATCGGCCGGCACGTCCCTGACCGGGACTTGTGCCTGTGTAACTAAAGCAATCATTACGAGGATAACAGACAGATACTTCATGATAAAAATTTTAATCACCAATCACCAATCACCAATCACTAATCACTAATCACTAATGAACTAATTAAACACCACCGTCCGGTTTTTGTATACGAGAACTTTCCGCTGCAGGTGCTTAAACACGGCATTCGAAAGTACAATTTTCTCCAGATCGCGGCCTTTGCGGGTAAGGCTTTTTACTGTATCTACATGACTGCATTGGGTAACGCCCTGCTCAATGATGGGGCCGGCATCCAAATCGCTGGTCACATAGTGGCTGGTTGCCCCAATCAGTTTCACCCCGCGCTCGTGAGCCGCGTGGTAGGGTTTGGCGCCGGCAAAAGCCGGAAGAAACGAGTGGTGGATATTGATGATCTTGTTTGGGTAATGCTGCACAAAATCTTTCGAGAGGATCTGCATGTAGCGAGCCAGCACGATGAAATTGACCCGATGCTTTTTCAGCAATTCCAGTTCAGCAGCTTCCTGCTGCGTTTTGTTTTCAGTAGTGACTTCAAAATAATGAAAGTCAATGCCGAAACGTTCGGCAACCGGACGCATATCTTCGTGATTGCTAACAATGACGGGAATTTCCACATCCCATTCGCCGGCCGTGTAACGCGATAAAATATCGAACAGGCAGTGCGACATTTTGGAGACAAAAATGGCCATACGCGGAATTTCTTCCGAAAAGTAGAGTTTCCAGGTCATTTCCAGTTTAGATGCAATCAGCGTGTCAAAGTATTCGCCTATTTTCTCGGCGGGTATGGCAAAACCTTCCAGTTCCCATTCCACCCGGGTGTAAAATATTTTTTGTGCACGGTCGACATACTGGTCGAGGTATATAATATTGCCGTTATTCTTGTTCAGAAATTCGGTGACAGTTGCCAGAATGCCCTGCCGGTCGGGGCAGTGGATGAGCAGGATGGCCGTATTTTTTTTCTCACGTAAGGGTTTAATGCTTTTCATAGATTTCCTGGTTTTAGGCTACAAACTCCCTTTTGTGGAAGGAAGCTCAAAGTTAAACACATCTTTTTTAATGGCCATCTTTATGGCCCGGGCCAGCGCTTTAAAAATACCTTCAATTTTATGATGTTCGTTTTGCCCTTCGGCCTTTATATTTAAATTCGAGAGCGAAGCATCGGAAAAGGATTTGAAAAAGTGGAAGAACATTTCGGTGGGCATGTCGCCCACTTTTTCGCGTTTAAATTCAGCATCCCATACCAGCCAGGGACGGCCTCCGAAGTCGATGACCGCCTGAGCCAGACAGTCGTCCATGGGCAGACAGTAGCCGTAGCGTTCAATGCCGCGCTTGTTGCCCAAGGCCAGTTTAAAAGCTTCGCCCAGCGCCAGACCGGTATCTTCGATGGTGTGGTGTTCGTCCACCTCCAGATCGCCGGTTACCTGTATGGTCAAATCAATACCGGAGTGCCGCGCAATTTGGTCGAGCATGTGGTCGAAGAATCCGAGGCCGGTGCTGATGGTCCCTTTACCGGTGCCGTCCAGGTTTAGTTCGACCAGGATTTGTGTTTCGCGGGTGTTTCGCTGTACGCTGGCTGTGCGTTGGGGAGCGGCAACGCAGGCGTAAATCTCGTCCCAGTCGGAGGTGATGAGTACGCAGTTGTTTGCCAGTTGTTTTTCGTTCAACTGTCCGGCAAGCGAACCGTCGTTAATCAGAATACCTTTTGCACCGAGGTTTTTGGCCAGTTCGATGTCGGTCAGCCGATCGCCGATCACGAAGCTGTTGGCCAGGTCGTAGCTGCCGTCCAGGTATTTTCCCAGCAGTCCGGTCCGTGGTTTGCGGGTGGGGGCGTTGTCCTGCGGAAAACTGCGGTCGATCAGAATATCATTGAAAAGAATACCTTCATTTTCGAGGGCTTTCAACATTTTATGATGAGCCGGCCAAAAAGTATCTTCGGGGAACGATGCGGTACCCAAACCATCCTGGTTGGTGACCATCACCAATTCGTAGTCCAGGTTTTTGGCAATGAAGTGCATGTTGCGGAAAACTTTCGGGAGAAATTCCAGTTTTTCGAGCGAGTCGATCTGTTCGTCGGCAGGTTCCGCAATCAGGGTGCCGTCGCGGTCAATGAATAAAGCTCTTTTCATATCAAATCGTTCAGTTTTTCAATCAAAATTGCGTTTTCTTCGGGCGATCCAACGGTAATTCGCAGGCTGTCGTCACACAATATTACTTTCGACCGGTCGCGTACAATAATGCCGTTTTCTACCAGGTAATCGTAAATGCCGCGGGCATCGTGCATTTTTACCAGCAGGAAATTGGCGTCTGACGGGAAAATTTTTACAACAAACGGGAACGATTTCAGTTGATCAGTCAGCTTTTGCCGTTCTTCGATCAGCAGTTGCACCCAATTGTTTTTTTCTTCTTCCCGGTCAAGAAGCTCCAGCGCTTTTTGCTGTGTGAGTATATTAATATTGTAGGGATATTTTATTTTATTGAAAATGTGGATGATTTCGGGTGAAGCAAATGCCATCCCTAAGCGGATGCCGGCCATTCCCCACGCTTTGGAAAAAGTTTGTAAAATTACCAGGTTTTCATGTTGATTAAGCCGGGGCAATAAACTGGCGCCGGGGGCAAAGTCGATGTAAGCCTCGTCAAGCACTACCAGCCCATCGAAACCTCTGATCAGTTTTAATATTTCGGCTCTGTCGAGCAGATTGGCAGTGGGGTTATTGGGCGAACAAATGAAAATCAGTTTGGTATGTGCGTCTGTTTCTGACAGTAACTCATCGGCAACAAAACTGTAGTCCTCTTTTAATCTTACCGTTCTAACCTCAATCTGATTGATGCCGGCAGCAACCTGGTACATGCCGTAGGTAGGGTCGATGTTTACGACGTTATCCAGACCCGGTTCGCAAAAAGCGCGAAACAACAAGTCGATGGGTTCATCGCTGCCATTGCCCAAAAAAATTTGTTCGGCCCGGCACACTTTTATTTTGGCAATTTTTTCTTTCAATTCCCGCTGCAAAGGATCCGGGTAACGGTTATACGGCTGGTTGAAGGGATTCTCGTTGGCATCGAGGAAAACCATGGCCTCACCCGAAAATTCATCTCGTGCGGATGAATAAGGTTTCAGGTTTTTGATGTTATTGCGTAAGAGTTTGTCTAAATTCATAATTTCGTTTTCAACTGTCTTCAATTGTTTTCAACCGCGTTCAACCTTAATGTCACGGCATTTTTATGGGCATCCAGTTCTTCGGCTGCCGCCATGGTTTCGATGACAGGCCCCAGGTTCTGAATGCCTTCTTTTGAAATTTCCTGGAAGGTGATTTTTTTCATAAAGCTGTCGAGGTTGACGCCGCTGAAAGATCGTGCCCAACCGTTCGTAGGCAAGGTGTGGTTTGTGCCGGAGGCATAGTCTCCGGCGCTCTCGGGCGTGTAATTTCCTAAAAATACAGAACCGGCATTAACGATTTTTTCGGCTGTATCCAGGTAGTTTTTCATGGAAATAATCAAATGCTCCGGAGCATATTCATTAATCAACTCAATCATTTGATTTTCTTTCTCCAACACGATGGCTACGCTGTTGCCCAAGGCTTTCGAGGCAATCTCTTTGCGGCTCAGCTGAGCCAATTGTTTTTCCAGGGCCATTTCAACTTCATTCACCAGTTTTTCCGAGTTTGTCACCAGAACAACTTGTGAATCAGGACCGTGTTCTGCCTGTGACAGCAGGTCGGAAGCAATGAATTCGGGATTGGCTGTTTCATCGGCCATAACGGCTACTTCAGATGGACCGGCGGGCATATCAATCGCTACATCGCTGATACTGACCAATTGTTTCGCTGCCATGACATATTGGTTCCCGGGACCAAAAATTTTGTCAACTTTGGGAATACAGTCAGATCCGTAAGCCATCGCCCCGATTGCCTGAACACCGCCAAGTTTAAATATTTTGGTAACGCCAACCAGCTTTGCTGTAAACAGAATTGCCGGGTGAACTTTTCCTTCCTTGTTAGGGGGGGTGCAAAGTACAATTTCTTTGCATCCGGCAATCCTGGCCGGGATGGCCAGCATCAGTACCGTTGAAAACAGCGGAGCCGAGCCTCCCGGAACATACAGGCCCACTTTGTTGATGGCAACCGCTTTTTGCCAGCAGGTGACTCCCGGATGCGTTTCGATCTTTTGCAATTCGGGCTTTTGGCTGATATGAAAACGGGTAATGTTGCCGGCAGCTGTTTCGATGGCGGCTTTCAGGTTGTCGTCGAGTTGGCAGGCAGCGGCATTTATTTCCTCTTCGGAAACGGAGAATTTACCCAAAAATACACCGTCAAACTTTTCGGTGTATTTCCGGATGGCATGTCCTCCGCTTGATTGAATGTCATTCAAAATAAGGCGGACTTTCTCCGTGAGGTCGGAGGCATTAAACAGGGGCCGTTTCAATAGCTGAGGCCATTCTTTTGGTTCCGGATTGATATATCGTTTCATGCGTTGCACTTTTCAAAAGGTTTATTTTCGATTGCAGGAAGAAGATGTTCCGGCTTAAAAAATCATTTTTTCAATAGGCACTACCAGGATTCCCTGGGCGCCGGCGTTTTTTAGTTTGCCGATGATTTCCCAGAATTCATTTTCCGAGATCACCGAATGCAGTGAACTCCAGCCTTCTTCGGCCAGCGGCGTAACCGTGGGACTTTTCATCCCCGGAAGTATGGCTGAAATCTCCGCAATTTTTTCATTTGGAGCGTTCAGCAGAATGTATTTTTTCCCTTCGGCACGTTGCACCGATTCCATCCGAAAGATCAGTTCATCCAGTACCGCTTTTTTCGCATCGCTCAAATTTGGGTTGGCAATCAGCACGGCTTCCGACGCGGTAACCACCTCTACTTCTTTCAAGCGGTTGCTCACCAGGGTGGAGCCGGAGCTTACAATGTCGAAAATGGCATCGGCCAATCCAATTCCGGGGGCAATTTCAACCGATCCGGTGATGACGTGAATGTCGGCCTGTATTTGGTGTTGGTTCAGAAAATCCTGTAAAATGACCGGATAGGAGGTAGCAATTTTTTTTCCGTTAAACCAGCTTATACCCGGATAATCTTCAGACTTTGGGATGGCCAACGATAAGCGGCACTTGCTGAATCCCAGTCGTTTGGCAACGATGACCTTTTCTTTTTTTTCCAGCATTTCGTTTTCGCCCACAATACCGATGTCGGCTACGCCATCGGCTACAGTTTGCGGAATATCGTCATCGCGCAGAAAAAGTGCATCCATCGGGAAATTCTTGGCTGAAGCCAGGAGCACCCGCGCGCTTCCCAGTGAAAACCGGATTCCAGCTTCTTTGATTAATTCCATCGAGTCTTCATACAGACGACCTTTGTTTTGAATCGCAATCTTCAGTTGTGTCATAGTTTTTTGATAAAATGAAAAAAGACCTACCTTTCGGTAAGCCTTCTTTGGGTTAATATTTTCAGACAAAACACAAGAATTACGGCCTACCGGTGAATAGGATATTCCAATGATGGCCGCAATGTCCGGTTTTGTTAATCATGTCATTTTATTTTTGTGCTGCAATTATAGTGATAAAATGAAAGTGAACCAAATCATTTTCTGATAATTTATAAAATTTATGGGATTGATTCTCCTTAATTCTGAAAAAACAAATTTTCAAGGTTCAAGCGGGCATTCTCCATTTCAATCATAACGCTATGTCGATCAAAGGATTTTTTATTTTGATTCCCCTGCACTTTTTTAACCAAAATGAGAACAACTGTCTGTCAATCTTATTAATTTTGGCCGCGGTTACCACGATTCGCCGACCCGGATTCGTTTGCAGGAGCAACTGCCACAGGTGCCCGCTACATTTAATCATCCGTAATTTTATTAAACCAATCGTTGGAGGCGATTTGCAAGATGACTTATTTTGGTGAGATAGCAGCCTTATTTACTGCCCTTTTCTGGACGGTAACCAGTATGGCTTTTGAGTCGGCTGGTAAAAAAGTGGGTTCGTTGGCGGTTAACCTGATCCGTTTAGTGATTGCTTTTTTCATTTACGCCGTTTATACCCAGCTGACACGGGGGATGTGGTTCCCGTTTGATGCCGGAGCTGAACGCTGGTTGTGGCTGGCCTTATCGGGTTTGGTTGGTTTCGTTATTGGCGATTTATTCCTGTTTCAGGCTTTCGTGGTGATTGGCGCCCGCATTTCGATGTTAATTATGGCTATGGCCCCGCCGTTCACGGCATTTATTTCATATTTCATCCTGGGCGAAGTTTTGTCGCCCATGAATTGGTTTGGGATGGCAATGACCTTAACCGGCATCAGTATGGTGATTTTGAAACGGGAAAACAAAAGCATTAAAGGAGAAGAGGTGATCCGGAAACGTTTAACTTCGGCCTATCCCTGGCAGGGAATTTTGCTGGCTTTGGGTGGCGCATTGGGGCAGGCTGTTGGTTTGGTGCTGAGCAAGAAAGGGATGGGCGATTACGATGCATTTGCGGCCTCGCAAATTCGGGTACTGACCGGAGTTGTAGGTTTTGCCGTCTTGTTGCTGGTTTTGAAACGCTATCGCCGGGTGTGGGACGCGATGAAAAACCTGTCGGCGATGAAACGGATTACCCTTGGGTCTGTTTTCGGACCGTTTTTGGGAGTCGCCTTCTCACTGCTTTCCATTCAGCATACCAAAGCGGGGATTTCGGCAACTATCATGTCGATTGTTCCTGTTCTGATCATTCCGCCGGCTATTTTCATTTTTAAGGAGAAAGTAAATTGGAAAGAAATTGCGGGAGCAATTATAACGGTATTTGGTGTCGCCATTTTCTTTTTGTAATTTGTATGCGAAATGATTTGACGGAAGAACAAGCTTTGATTTTGATATAACTAAATTTTAATCAGATGAGTTCGCAACTTAAAGCAATTGTAGCACACCTTACTTTGATTGGCTGGATTATTGCCATAATCCTGAACAATACCGATAAAGATGAACTGACCTCTTTTTACCTGAGGCAAACGCTTGGTATCTATTTGCTTGGTCTGGTGGGAACAATCATTCCTGCAATACGCGTTATTATGGGAGTTGTTGTATTTATTCTATGGATTATCAGTCTGGTTGGCGCTATCCAGCAAAAAAGAAATGAGATCCCCGTTATCGGAGCTTATTTTCAGGATTGGTTTAGAGGAATTCATTGAGATTCGATTTCCCTGTAACATCAATGAGCGCAGGAAATACCGGTTGAATTTCTAAAAATCGGAAACGGGATTTAATCAGAAAGATCAAATCCCGTTTTATGCTGTTGCTTTTCCGGAATGAGTAAAGGCTTACCTGGATTGGAACGCAAGAAGCTTCCGGCTTCCGGAACTTATCTTAACTGAACCAATACGACTGATTTTGCGGGGAGCACGACGGTTAGTTTCCCGTCTTTGGGTTTTTTAACATCAAATGTTTTTAGCGTAACTTTTTCTTCTTTACCAAAGTCATTGTAATCGTTCATGTTTTTAGCGGTAACTATTTGGCCGCTGGCCGAACTGACGTGTTGCCCGGTAAGAGTGATATCGATGCTTTCCGGTTGATTCGGGTTCAGGTTACACAACGTGATTGAAACCACTTCGTTCTTCACTGAAGCGGAGGCGTGTACCGATGGAACTGATTTGCCATCCAAATGGTATTGGGTTGATTTGAGATTTGATGGAATCAAGGTCGCATCCTGGTGTGCGCCGTACATTTTAAAAACATAGTAAGTCGGAGTCAGTACAATTTCATCGTCTTTGGTGAGAATCACCGATTGTAATACGTTTACAGTTTGTGCAATGTTGGCCATTTTTACCCGGTCAGCATGGTTGTTGAAAATGTTGAGGTTGATCCCGGCAACCAGCGCATCGCGCAGGGTGTTTTGCTGGTACAGGAATCCCGGGTTTGTGCCGGGTTCAACGTCGAACCAGTTGCCCCATTCATCAACTATCAATCCAATGTGTTTTCCCGGATCATATTTATCCATAATTGTCGAATGACGCTGCACCAGCGTTTCCATTTTTAAGGTATTGTTCATCACCGAAATCCAGTCGTTTTCGTTGAAATCGGTAGCCGATCCTTTATCCGGCCAGCTTGTCGTAAACGTGTAGCTGTGCAGCGACACTCCCTGTACCAGTTGCCGGTGCCGGGCTGTTTTCTGCATCAGCACTTCCATCCAGTTATAGTCGTCAACGTTGGGGCCGCCCGCGATGCGGTATAAATTGCCCTGGCAATAGGTGGCGAAGCGGTTGTACAGGTCGGCATAATACTCCGGAGTCATGTGGCCGCCACAGCCCCAGTTTTCATTTCCGATTCCCCAATACCGTACTTTCCAGGGCTCTTCACGTCCGTTTTTTTTGCGAAAATCAGTCATGGGGCTGATATTGGCCGAAGTAACATATTCAACCCATTCTGAAGCTTCCTGTACGGTTCCCGATCCAACGTTTAGGTTGATGTAGGGTTCAGCATCAATTAAATCGCAGAAATCCAGAAACTCATGCGTGCCAAAACTGTTGTCTTCGGTAACGCCTCCCCAGTGTACGTTTACCATTGAAGGACGTTGATGCCGGGGGCCAATTCCGTCTTTCCAGTGATAAGTGTCTGCAAAACATCCTCCCGGCCAGCGGAGCAGCGGTATTTGCATGTCTTTCAGGGCGACAATAATATCTTCTCTGAACCCCCGGATGTTGGGAATGTCAGAGTCTTCGCCGACATAAATTCCTCCATAAATACAACGTCCGAGGTGTTCGGCAAAGTGACCGTAAATTTCCCGGTTGATCTTTGTTTCTGCCTGATCGGCATGAAGGCTCAGTGTACTTTGTCCAATCGTGCTTATACTGATAAGTGAAAGGATAATAAGTGAACAGATCGTTTTCTTTTTCATCATATGGTTGTTTGTGACAATCAAAAATAATAAAAGTATTAATTACTTTTTACTGATAGGTTTTATAACACCTTTTAAATGACATGAACAACAGTCCGAAAGGTTGGGACAGATCGGTTTGGTTGCCTTTTTGTTCGTCGTTTATACCATTCGATCCATCGACTGGTAATTCCTGATGAAAGCTGCCGAATAGATTAAAATGATTATAAATAAGTGAGCCGAAATTATGGATGTGATTTTTTGAAGTATCAGGTTGATTGTTTTAAATGCTCGTAAATAAAGATTTTTAGGAAAGTTAGGCGTTTATATTTTATGATTAAACCGTCAGAAAGTGATTATTTGAAAATATTATGTTTTGGTTATACGGAAACGAACCTTGATTTCTTAAGGCCGTTTGGCTATATTTGCCTGCTTTGCAAAGGAAAGATCAACAATTCCATCCTTTGTACGCCAACACAAACACGGGTTGGCTAAACTAAATGCGATAGAAACTGATAAATTTAAGTATGATGAAAGCCTTTAAGATTATCGTTCTTGCCAAACAGGTTCCGGACACGCGGAATGTAGGCAAAGACGCTATGAAAGCCGATGGTACGATTAATCGTGCTGCCTTGCCGGCTATTTTTAATCCCGAAGATTTAAATGCGTTGGAGCAGGCGTTGCGCATCAAAGAGAATTTCCCGGGAACCACTGTGACCATTTTAACCATGGGACCGGGACGTGCAGCTGAGATTATCCGCGAAGGAATGTTCCGGGGCGCGGATGGTGGAATCTTGCTTACCGACCGTGCTTTTGCCGGTTCCGACACCCTGGCAACGTCCTACGCGATTTCCCGGGTTTTGAAGAAAGTAAAAGATTTTGATCTGATCATCGCCGGCCGTCAGGCTATAGACGGCGACACCGCTCAGGTAGGCCCGCAGGTGGCTGAAAAACTTGGGCTTCCGCAAGTGACTTATGTCGAGGAAGTGCAAAAGATTGAAGCGGGCAAAGTGTACGTGAAACGTCGCTTGGAGCGGGGAGTGGAAGTTGTCAGCTGCCCGGTCCCGATGGTGATGACTGTTAACGGTTCTGCTCCTGATTGCCGTGCCAGAAATGCCAAGTTGCTGATGAAATACAAGCATGCAAAATCTGTTTCAGAGCTTCAAAATTCCAACGAAGATTACCTGCATTTGTATAACGACCGTCCTTATCTGAATATTCCTGAGTGGTCGGTGAACGATATTGAGGTGAACCTGGACGAATTAGGTTTGAGCGGATCCCCCACAAAAGTAAAAACGGTGGAAAATGTTGTGCTGCAGGCTAAAGGAGCAAAAGTGATTTCCGCCGCCGATGGCGATATCGATGATTTGATGCGTGAATTGATTGAAAATCACACCATTGGTTAACCCCTAAATTAATCTGATTATGAACAGTGTATTTGTATATTGTGAAATTGAAGACGGTCATGTAGCTGAAGTCAGTCAGGAGTTGATGACCAAAGGACGTGGTTTGGCCAACGAATTAGGCTGTAAGCTCGAAGCTGTTGCCATTGGAAGCAAACTTGACGGAATTGAAAAACAAATTTTTCCTTATGGAGTAGATGTTTTATATGTTGCCGACGATGATCGTTTGGCTCCTTATACAACTCTCCCTCATACAAGCATCATCGTAAAATTATTTGAAGAAGAAAAACCGCAGATTGCCCTCATGGGTGCTTCTTCAGTTGGGCGCGATTTAGGTCCCAGGGTTTCTTCGGCCTTGCACAGCGGGCTTACCGCCGATTGCACCAGCCTGGTCATCGGTGAACATGAGGATAAAAAACAAGGAAAAACCTACGAGAACCTTCTTTACCAGATTCGTCCCGCTTTTGGGGGAAACATCATTGCGACCATTATCAATCCGGATTGTCGTCCGCAAATGGCCACAGTTCGCGAAGGTGTTATGAAAAAAGAAATCCTGGACCCCAAATATAAAGGGAAAATAGTCAAACTCGATGTTTCAAAGTACGTGAGCGATGCCGATTTTGTTGTGGAGATTATTGAACGGCATATGGAAAAGAGCAAAGTGAATATGAAAGCTGCTCCGATTGTTGTTGCCGGCGGTTACGGGATGGGATCAAAAGAAAATTTCCAGTTATTATTTGATTTGGCAGAAGTGCTGGGTGGCGAAGTAGGCGCTTCGCGTGCAGCCGTCGATGCCGGTTATGTTCCTCATGAACGTCAGATTGGACAAACGGGGGTGACGGTTCGGCCAAAACTGTATATTGCCTGTGGAATTTCAGGCCAAATTCAACATCGTGCCGGAATGGAAGAGTCGGCGCAGATCATTGCCATTAATACTGATCCGGAGGCTCCGATTAACGCGATTGCCGATTATGTAATTACCGGCGATGTGGCGGAGGTTATTCCGAAAATGATCAAGTATTATAAAAAGAATACCAAGTAATCATCTTTTAAAACTTTTTTAAATGGCTAACTTTTATACCGATAATAAAGACCTGAGATTTCACCTCTACCATCCGTTAATGGAGAAGATTGTCCGGTTGAAGGAGAGGAATTTCTCAGAAAAAGGAAAATTTGACTATGCGCCCATGGATCACGAAGACGCCATGGACAATTTTGATAAAGTACTTGAAGTTGTTGGCGAAGTTTGTGGCGAGATTATTGGGCCAAATGCCGAGTCAATCGATGCAGAAGGCCCTCAGGTTGCTGACGGACACGTTATTTATGCCCGAGGGACTGCTGAGAATATCGAAGCGCTGAATAAAGCCGGTTTAATGGGAATGTCGTTACCCCGGAAGTACGGCGGTCTTAATTTCCCCATCGTACCTTATATTATGGCTGCCGATATCGTTTCGCGCGCTGATGCAGGCTTTGTAAACATCTGGGGTTTGCAGGATTGTGCCGAAACCATCAACGAATTTGCTTCCGAAGAACAAAAAGAAAAATACCTGACCCGCGTTTGCCAGGGCGATACGATGGCCATGGACTTAACGGAGCCCGATGCCGGATCAGATTTGCAGGCAGTTCAGCTAAAAGCAACTTACAGCGAGAAAACCGGGAAATGGTTACTGAATGGAGTAAAACGCTTTATTACCAATGGCGATGGCCATATTTCATTGGTGCTCGCCCGCTCTGAGCCCGGTACCAAAGATGGACGCGGATTGTCGATGTTCATTTACGACAAAAATGACGGTGGTGTCACGGTTCGTCGTATCGAACATAAAATGGGGATCATTGGTTCTCCGACCTGTGAACTGGTCTTTAAAGATGCTCCCTCTGAGTTGGTTGGCGACCGGAAAATGGGTTTGATTAAGTATGTGATGGCCTTGATGAATGGCGCCCGCCTTGGAATTGCCGCCCAGTCGGTCGGTGTTTCCGAAGCCGCTTATCGCGAGGCATTGGCTTATGCCAAAGAACGTATGCAGTTTGGAAAAGCTATCCTGCGTTTCCCTGCCGTTTACGAAATGCTGGCTACCATGAAGGCTAAACTTGATGCTTCCCGGACCTTGTTATATGAAACAGCCCGTTTTGTGGATGTATATAAAACGTACATGCACATTGCCGAAGAGCGAAAGCTGGATAAAGATGAACGGGATGAAATGAAGAAATACCAGAAGCTGGCCGATTTTTATACCCCCCTGGTGAAAGGAATGGCGTCAGAATATTGCAACCAGTTGGCTTATGATGCGGTCCAGATTCATGGTGGTTCCGGTTTTATGAAAGATTACCCGGTTGAACGGCTCTATCGGGATGCCCGTATTACGTCAATTTATGAGGGTACAACCCAGCTGCAGGTGGTTGCAGCTATTCGTGGTGTTACAACAGGCGCCTACCTGGAACAAATTCGCGTTTACGAGGCGGAAAAAGTTGCCCCTGAATTAGAGCACCTGCGCCGTTCGTTGATTATTTTGACCGATGAATACGAACAGGCTGTAAGCAAAGTGTTGGCGATTAATGACAATGAGTTTATCGATTTTCATGCCCGCCGCATGGTCGAAATGGCTGGTTACATTATTATGAGTTACCTGTTGGTTTTGGATAGTAACCGGGAACCGGGCTTTCTTAAATCGGCAAAGAATTTCATTCATCTG
Source organism: Gaoshiqia sp. US2 (assembly GCF_059705485.1). Lineage (NCBI taxonomy): Bacteria > Pseudomonadati > Bacteroidota > Bacteroidia > Marinilabiliales > Prolixibacteraceae > Gaoshiqia > Gaoshiqia sp. US2. The sequence goes on from NZ_AP048550.1 coordinate 2,463,635, forward strand.
GCTAAAGCGCAGGTGAAAGCCCATGCCGAATTTATTCGTTCCTCAGACCTGAGTGATCTGGGAACCTATAAATATGAAATGTAATAATTACTTTTCAGGATAATTTAATTGGAGAGGCCTCACTTAGCGTGGGGCCTCATTTTTTTGATTGGATACTTGTACCCGGTTCTAAAGATATTCATTGAGGGAAAGGGCATCGGGAATCAATCCTACCTGTCTGATTTATACTTTAATTTAACGTCCATCAGCTCACGCGCCAGTTTTTGCTCGCGGGTCAGTGCATTTTTGCGGTGTTTATCAAAATCTTCCTCTACTTCTGCCAGCCTGTTCTGGGCCGCTTTTGTGAGCATGTGGTTTCGTTTGAAGAGAGAAACCAGAATCGCACTGATCACCAGTAAGCAAAATATTAATCCCCACATGATGCTGTTATAAATGCTTTTTGATACGCCAACTCCGATCAGATTCATACTATCCTGTGCCTTTTGTGTTGCATTTAGAACTTCTGTCAATTTTTGAATTTCAGTGTCTCGTTCTGCCAGCGTATTACTGAGTTCTGTTATTTTCTGTTGATGAGTGCTTACGCTGGTTTTATACATACGGATACTATCCAGCGCGTTTTTTTTGAGCAGGTTCAGACTATTTATTTTAATCACCTTATAGTCTTCATAAGTATTCGACTTCGTGTGTAAATACTCAAACTGGCCTTTAATGTCTGTTGTGTCAAAAACTGCCTCCACCGTGCCTGTTTGGGAGAAGGCGAATGTGGGAACAATCATAATCGCTCCAAGCAAATACTTTCTCAGCGTTTTCTTCATTTCTGCAATTTTGTTATTTATTAATATCCGTGATTTAATAGTGGATCTGTTATTCCTGCTTATCGGGCTTATTGGTTACGAATAACCAGTAAAAACAGCCTAAAGCCAAAACGGAAGGTTTCTTTTTTTATTATTGACAATGGTGGCAGTAATAAAAAATAGGCATATAAAAACTACAGAATCAGCAACTTAATATTTCAATTGATTTTTTATTTGAAAAAAGCTTGCATTTGGTATTGCAGAACCGGAAAAGGTCTCTATATTTGCACCCGCTTTGAGAGACAAACGGGTTACACCGGGGGAGCTGAGAGCGGCGTTCTGTAAGGGTTTTGGGCGTTTTAGGTAAAGAAAAAAACTTTTAAAAAGGATTTGGAGATTACAAAAAAAGGCCATTACTTTGCAGCCGCAAAAACGAAGAGTTCACTGAAGGATTTGATGAGTTGGTTTTGAAACCCGGAGGGATTAATTTTCCGTAAGAATAGAAGCTGACTTCAGGCATAACAAGTTTGGGAAAAAAGTCAAAAAAAGTTTTGGCAGAAAGGAAAAGCTTGTTAACTTTGCCGCCCCGTAACGGTTGAACGGAAAAGATGAGGCGATCGTTAAGTGGGAAAAGAGAGAATGGAACAAGAAATTTGTCTGGTGCTTTGTTCTGCAAAGAGCAGGGTTTCATAGAGGCAAGCAAGATAGTAAACAAGTTCATTGACAATATTGAAAAGGTAGACAGATAAGGAATAGACGCAAGAATTAGCGAGTTTAATCACAGAGCTGGAAGACACATAAAAATTTCTTTACAACGAAGAGTTTGATCCTGGCTCAGGATGAACGCTAGCGGGAGGCCTAACACATGCAAGTCGAACGGGATTCACCTTCGGGTGATGAGAGTGGCGCACGGGTGAGTAACGCGTATGCAACCTGCCTTTAACAGGGGGATAGCCCGGAGAAATCCGGATTAATACCCCATCGTATTTAGATTCCGCATGGGATTTAAATTAAAGCTCCGGCGGTTAAAGATGGGCATGCGTGACATTAGTTCGTTGGTGAGGTAACGGCTCACCAAGACTACGATGTCTAGGGGTTCTGAGAGGATGATCCCCCACACTGGTACTGAGACACGGACCAGACTCCTACGGGAGGCAGCAGTGAGGAATATTGGTCAATGGGCGCAAGCCTGAACCAGCCATCCCGCGTGAAGGAAGACGGCCCTATGGGTTGTAAACTTCTTTTGTACACCAAGAAATGTCCGTACGTGTATGGATTTGACGGTAGTGTATGAATAAGCATCGGCTAACTCCGTGCCAGCAGCCGCGGTAATACGGAGGATGCAAGCGTTATCCGGATTCATTGGGTTTAAAGGGTACGTAGGTGGCTGATTAAGTCAGTGGTGAAAACCTGCCGCTTAACGGTAGGCGTGCCATTGATACTGATTAGCTTGAGTACAGTTGAGGTAGGCGGAATGTGTAGTGTAGCGGTGAAATGCTTAGATATTACACAGAACTCCGATTGCGAAGGCAGCTTACTAAACTGACACTGACACTGAGGTACGAAAGCGTGGGTAGCGAACAGGATTAGATACCCTGGTAGTCCACGCCGTAAACGATGCTCACTCGCTGTTTGCGATACACAGCAAGCGGCTTAGCGAAAGCGATAAGTGAGCCACCTGGGGAGTACGCCGGCAACGGTGAAACTCAAAGGAATTGACGGGGGCCCGCACAAGCGGAGGAACATGTGGTTTAATTCGATGATACGCGAGGAACCTTACCTGGGCTTAAATGGGGAGTGACAGCTGTCGAAAGATGGTTTTCTTCGGACACTCTTCAAGGTGCTGCATGGTTGTCGTCAGCTCGTGCCGTGAGGTGTCGGGTTAAGTCCCATAACGAGCGCAACCCTTACCGTTAGTTACCATCAGGTTAAGCTGGGGACTCTAGCGGGACTGCCACCGTAAGGTGAGAGGAAGGTGGGGATGACGTCAAATCAGCACGGCCCTTATGTCCAGGGCTACACACGTGTTACAATGGCCAGTACAAAGGGCAGCTACCGGGTGACCGGATGCTAATCTCTAAAGCTGGTCTCAGTTCGGATCGAAGTCTGCAACCCGACTTCGTGAAGCTGGATTCGCTAGTAATCGCGCATCAGCCATGGCGCGGTGAATACGTTCCCGGGCCTTGTACACACCGCCCGTCAAACCATGGAAGTTGGGGGTACCTGAAGTCTGTAACCGCGAGGAGCGGCCTAGGGTAAAACCAATGACTGGGGTTAAGTCGTAACAAGGTAGCCGTACCGGAAGGTGTGGCTGGAACACCTCCTTTCTGGAGCTTGATTAAACGCTTGTTCGGAGTTTATTTTTTATCACTACCTTTTTAAAAGATATAGCAGAGGTTGAAGTTTAAGAGACAAGACGAAAGACATTAGACTGAATATACAAGACTGTACACCACAATCTAAAGTCTTGGGGTCTGATATTTTAAATCTGACATCTGAAATAACAGTCTCGTAGCTCAGCTGGTTAGAGCGCTACACTGATAATGTAGAGGTCCCCAGTTCAAATCTGGGCGGGACTACCGCAGTGGTAGAATGTTCGGAATATCGGAAAGTTAGGGTATCGGAATAGGAAGGCATTCCAATCTTCAGGATACCAATATTCCAATCTTGAAAACCGGGGGATTAGCTCAGTTGGCTAGAGCGCTAGATTTGCATTCTAGAGGTCAAGGGTTCGACTCCCTTATTCTCCACAAGAAAAGAGTCGTGAGCGATGAGATATGAGTCGCGATTCGGAATAAGATAAGAGAATAAAAGTAGTAAAGACAAGACGTTCAAAATACATATTGGAACAAATGATAGGCCAGGTGGGCGTAAGTTTCGGTTCGAGTCCGGAAGTATCAACGTAAAGAAGTTAAGAGAGAGTATTTAAGTCTCAGGACTCATAACTCGCAACTCGTGACTTATTTTAAAGTTCTTTGACATATTGGGAAAAAGAGAATGTGAAGTACATTCGACCTTAAAGATTAAAAAATAAAGGAGAAAGTTAATAAGGGCGTACGGGGGATGCCTTGGCTCTCAGAGGCGAAGAAGGACGTGATAAGCTGCGATAAACTGCGGGGATTGGCAAATACGAATTGATCCGCAGGTTTCCGAATGGGATAACCCTTCCGGGTAACCGGAAATCCAATTATATTGGAAGCTAACCCAGGGAACTGAAACATCTAAGTACCTGGAGGAAAAGAAAACAAAAGTGATTCCCTAAGTAGTGGCGAGCGAACGGGGAACAGCCTAAACCAGCTTTGTTTCGGCAAAGTTGGGGTTGTAGGACCACGGGATTTGTATTAACACGGAAGTGGAATATTTTGGAAAGAATAACCAAAGGAGGTGAAAGTCCTGTACACGTAAAGTGTTGATATGATAGTGGTATCCTGAGTAGGGCGGGACACGAGGAATCCTGTCTGAATCTGCCGGGACCATCCGGTAAGGCTAAATACTACTGAGAGACCGATAGTGAACAAGTACCGTGAGGGAAAGGTGAAAAGCACCCCGAACAGGGGAGTGAAATAGTACCTGAAACCGTACGCTTACAAGCGGTTGGAGTCCGGCAACTGCCGGATGACAGCGTGCCTTTTGCATAATGAGCCTACGAGTTAGTCGTCACTGGCAAGGATAAGTGTTTCAGACACGGATCCGAAGCGAAAGCGAGTCTGAACAGGGCGCTTAAGTCAGTGGCGCTAGACGCGAAACCTTTGTGATCTACCCATGGCCAGGTTGAAGGTCCGGTAACACGGACTGGAGGACCGAACCAGGGAGCGTTGAAAAGCTCTTGGATGAGCTGTGGGTAGGGGTGAAAGGCCAATCAAACTGGGAAATAGCTCGTACTCCCCGAAATGCATTTAGGTGCAGCGTCGTAACTGAGTCTTATAGAGGTAGAGCTACTGATTGGATGCGAGGGCTTCACCGCCTATCAAATTCAGACAAACTCCGAATGCTATAAGATGCTTTACGGCAGTGAGGGCATGGGTGCTAAGGTCCGTGTCCGAGAGGGAAAGAACCCAGACCATCAGCTAAGGTCCCCAAGTGTATGTTAAGTTGGTTTAACGAAGTCTGATTGCTTAGACAGCTAGGATGTTGGCTTGGAAGCAGCCATTCATTTAAAGAGTGCGTAACAGCTCACTAGTCGAGCGATCGGGCGTGGATAATAATCGGGCATCAAACATACCACCGAAGCTATGGATTTATGGTAGGGGAGCATTCCAGTCAGCGTAGAAGGTGTAGCGTGAGCTATGCTGGAGCGTCTGGAAAAGCAAATGTAGGCATAAGTAACGACAAAGGGGGCGGGAAACCCCCTCGCCGATAGACTAAGGTTTCCTGATCAACGTTAATCGGATCAGGGTTAGTCGGGGCCTAAGGAGGAGCCGAGAGGCGCATTCGATGGATAATCGGTTAATATTCCGATACTTTTTTATACTGCGATGGGGAGACGAAGTGATGACAGGTCCGCCAACTGACGGAATAGTTGGTTAAAGGGTTTAGGTGATGATAAGGGCAGGCAAATCCGCCCTTTGAGCTGAAACCTGACAGTACCGTGAGCCTTCGGGCAAGCGGATAGTGACCGTAAGGGCTTCCGAGAAAATCCTCTAAGCATCAGGTATAAAGAACCCGTACCGCAAACCGACACAGGTAGTCAAGGAGAGAATCCTGAGGCGCTCGAGTGATCCATGGCTAAGGAACTAGGCAAAATCGACCCGTAACTTCGGGAGAAGGGTCGCCCGCTGCAAGGCGGGCCGCAGTAAAAAGGCCCATGCGACTGTTTATCAAAAACACATGGCTTTGCTAAATCGAAAGATGATGTATAAGGCCTGACACCTGCCCGGTGCCGGAAGGTTAAGTGGGGATGTTATCGCAAGAGAAGCATTGAAATGAAGCCCCGGTAAACGGCGGCCGTAACTATAACGGTCCTAAGGTAGCGAAATTCCTTGTCGGGTAAGTTCCGACCTGCACGAATGGTGTAACGATGTGGGCACTGTCTCAGCCATGAGCTCGGTGAAATTGTAGTATCGGTGAAGATGCCGATTACCCGCAACGGGACGGAAAGACCCCGTGAACCTTTACTGCAACTTCACATTGATTCTGGGTAAGTGATGTGTAGGATAGGACGGAGGCAATGAAGCGGGTTCGCCAGGATTCGTGGAGCCATCCTTGAAATACGTCCCTTTGCTTACTCGGGACCTAACCCCCTTACGGGGGGACAGTGTGTGGTGGGTAGTTTGACTGGGGTGGTCGCCTCCAAAAGAGTAACGGAGGCTCCCAAAGGTGCCCTCATGACGATTGGTAACCGTCAGGAGAGTGTAATGGTATAAGGGCGCTTGACTGTGAGACCGACAAGTCGATCAGGTAGGAAACTAGGGCATAGTGATCCGGTGGTTCCGCATGGAAGGGCCATCGCTCAAAGGATAAAAGGTACTCCGGGGATAACAGGCTGATCGCTCCCAAGAGCTCATATCGACGGAGCGGTTTGGCACCTCGATGTCGGCTCGTCACATCCTGGGGCTGGAGAAGGTCCCAAGGGTTGGGCTGTTCGCCCATTAAAGTGGCACGCGAGCTGGGTTCAGAACGTCGTGAGACAGTTCGGTCCCTATCTGTTGTGGGCGTTGGAAATTTGAGAGGACCTGCTGCCAGTACGAGAGGACCGCGGTGGACATACCTCTAGTGTATCAGTTGTGACGCCAGTTGCATTGCTGAGTAGCTATGTATGGAAGGGATAAGCGCTGAAAGCATCTAAGCGCGAAGCCTCCCTCAAGATGAGATTTCCTTTAAGGGTCGTAGCAGACGACTACGTTGATAGGCTGCAGGTGTAAAGGCGGTAACGTCATAGCCGAGCAGTACTAATTACCCGAAGACTTTCCCTGGGTTTTTAAGGTCAAAGGTTACTTCACATTTTTCCCGGTATGTTTAAAATATTAAGCTTCATCCGGCAACTGCCTGAACAGGTTGCAATCAACAGGTTGCAGTCAACGAAGCGTGAATAATATTTAAGTGTTGTGTATCCCCGGTAAGGGGAAAAGCAAAAAAGATTTAGGTGATTACAGCGGCGGGGTTCCACCTCTTCCCATTCCGAACAGAGAAGTTAAGCCCGCCAGCGCCGATGGTACTGCATTTATGTGGGAGAGTAGGTCGTCGCCATCCTTTCCAAACCCTGTGTTCTCCAGAGCACAGGGTTTTTTTTTGACAAATGACGGCTGTCCAAAAACATATATTCCATATCCCCCAAAACAATTTGAGATCAAATTTTCTAAAACTTTTAAGGGTTTATCTTGTTAATCTTGAAGAACATAAAAACATTTAGAAATGGAGAGACGAAATTTTATACAGCTGGTTGGAACAGCTGCGGTTGCCACACCTATTCTCGGATCGGCGCTGGCGGCATGCAGCACCGAAAGTAAAAAGTTTGAAGGACATACCTTTACCGATTTACCCTATGCTTATAATGCATTGGAGCCATACATCGATGCCGAGACCATGGAATTGCATTACGATAAGCATCACCGCGGGTATTTTAATAACTTTACGAAAGCCATTGAAGGGACTGACCTTCAGGAAACACCCCTGGAGCAGATTTTTGCAAAAATAACCGATTACGACGCGGTAATTCGCAACAACGGAGGAGGCTTTTACAACCATAAATTGTTTTGGGAAAATATGACCAATGAGGCCGGAGAGATCCCGGATGAGTTAGGGAAGGCAATTTCTGACAATTTTGGCTCAGTTGATGGGTTTAAGGGAGAGTTTGGGAAGGCAGCCAAAACACATTTTGGCAGTGGCTGGGCCTGGCTGGCCATTGATGAAACCGGAAAGCTGTTTGTCACCACTTCAGCCAATCAGGATAACCCACTCATGAACAATGCCGCAAAAAAAGGTAGACCATTGTTAGCCTTGGATGTATGGGAGCACGCCTATTATTTGCATTATCAAAACCGCAGGGCCGAATACGTTGATAATTTCTGGCATGTGGTGAATTGGGAAGAGGTGAACAGAAGATATCAAAATGTGTAGCAATTCAAGCCGGTTTTTAGCCGGTTTTTTTGTTACTTTAAGTCTTCGAAATTTTGCGAAATGATACAAAAAATCACCTTGGTCGGAGCCGGAAACCTGGCTACACAATTAGGAAAATCCGTACATAAAGCAGGTGTTGAAATTGTTCAGGTTTACAGCCGGACAGAGGAATCTGCCAGAAATCTTGCAAGCTTGTTGAATTGTGGATTCACAAACAGCATCGACAAAATCGATTTGTCGGCTGATTTAATTCTCGTCTCGTTAAAAGATGATGCTTTTGAAGAAGTACTTGCCAAACGCGATTGGCGAAATTCTTTTATAGTACATACAGCCGGAAGTATACCAATGGATGTGTTGGCAAAGTTTACTGAGCGTTTTGGTGTGTTTTATCCGCTGCAAACATTCTCGAAACAGCGCGATGTCGATTTTTCGCAGATTCCGGTTTGTCTGGAAGCCAACTCCCCCGAGCTGTTAAACCGTTTAAACCAATTAGCAGGCCAAATTTCCGGAGATATTCGCGAAATCAACTCCGAACAACGCAAAATTTTGCATTTGGCTGCCGTGTTCACCTGTAACTTTGTAAATCATTTTTATTATTTGGGAGATCGCTTACTCGGACAACATGGTTTGGATTTTGATTTGTTAAAGCCTCTGATTAAAGAAACGGCAAACAAAGTTATGAACTTTAGTCCTTTTGACATGCAAACCGGTCCGGCCAAACGCTTTGATGAAACAATCATTAACAAGCATTTAAATTTACTCGACAACCAGCCCGAACTCAGGAAAATCTATAATTTTGTATCCGAGAGTATTTTCCTGGCCCATAAAAAGAACTGCGATGACATTTTTTAAAGATAAGCTAAAGCACATTAAGGCATTTGTTTTCGATATCGACGGCGTTTTGTCAAGCGATACCTCTCCGTTAAATGAAGACGGAGATCCGGTTCGAACGGCGAATGTGAAAGATGGGTATGCCCTCCGAAATGCGCTGAATATGGATTATCAAATCGGAATTATTACAGGCGGGGCCATTGACCGGGTGCGTTTGCGCTATGAAAAGCTTGGCGTGCCCCACATCTACATGGGGGTGAGAGATAAGGTGCAACCATTGTATGATTTCATGGAAAAAACCGGTTTGAAAGCCAACGAAGTACTCTATATGGGTGATGATCTGATCGACTATCAGATTATGTCGCTGGTAGGTTTTCCCTGTTGTCCGTTGGATGCCGTTCATGAAATAAAAGAAATTTCTTTGTATATTTCAGATAAAAAAGGGGGAGAAGGCTGTGTCAGGGATGTGATTGAACAAGTAATGAGGGCCCAGGATACCTGGATAAATGAAAAATCGTATTATTGGAGGTCAATTTGATGGTACTGAAAAATCTGGAAAATTACAGACTTGTTTTAGCGTCAAAGTCTCCCCGCCGACAAAGTTTGTTGCGTGGCTTGGGACTCGAATTTGACGTTCGTCCTGCCGATCTGGAAGAGTTTTATCCGGATGAACTTGGAATGACTGCCATTCCGGTTTACCTGGCCCAGTTAAAAGCTGATGCACTGAAGGACACTTTGCAGGACAATGAACTGTTAATCACAGCTGATACCATTGTTTGGAAGGATGATAAAGTGCTTGGAAAACCCGGGTCAAAAGAAGAAGCCATCCGAATCCTGAAAGAATTATCGGGAAGTCAACACCAGGTGATTACCGGTATGCACCTGCAAACCACAACAAAAAAAATCTCATTTCATGCCGTAACCGAAGTTTGGTTTGATGAATTGACCGACGAAGAAATTTTATGGTATGTTGACCAGTATAAACCATACGACAAGGCCGGCGCCTACGGAATACAGGAATGGATCGGTTATGTCGGGATTAATAAAATTGAAGGTTCATTTTACAATGTCATGGGCTTGCCGGTCCATAAACTTTACCAATATTTGAAAGAATTTTAGTTATTTCATGCATAAAATACTGCTCAGTTTAGCCTTTACCCTGCTCATTTGCCAGTTGTCTGCAAAAGAAGGCATGTGGATACCAACCTTAATGGAAAAATTTAATATCGAAGACATGCAGCAGATGGGATTCAGCTTGACTGCCGAAGATATCTACAGCATAAACCGGAACAGCATGAAGGATGCCGTTGTTTTGTTTGGTTCCGGATGTACCGGCGAACTGGTTTCGGAAGAAGGATTGTTGCTTACCAACCATCATTGCGGTTATTCGGCTATTCAGTCGCACAGCTCGGTTGAGCATGACTATCTAACTGACGGTTTTTGGGCCATGTCGAAGGAAGAAGAGTTGCCAAATCCGGGTTTAATTGTCCGTTTTTTGGAGCGGATGGACGATGTGACCGACTCAATTCTGGCAGGAACTGAAGGCCTGGAAGCTGATCAGCTGAAGACGAAAATTGCAAAAAATACAAGATCGGTCGAATCATTTTTCTCTGAAAAAGGAAAGTTCGATGCAGTTATTAAACCGATTTTTCATGGCAACCAATACTTTGTTTACGTCTATAAAGTGTACAGGGATGTTCGTTTGGTAGGCGCTCCCCCCTCATCCATCGGAAAATTTGGAGGGGATACCGACAACTGGATGTGGCCCCGTCATACAGGCGATTTTTCAATTTTCCGGATTTATGCCGACCAAAATAATGAGCCTGCTGAATATTCAACGGATAATATTCCCTATCGTCCGAAGTCTTTTTTCCCGATTTCAAAAAAAGGAATCGGGCAAGACGATTTTATTCTGATTTTTGGTTTTCCCGGAAGCACAGAGCAGTATCTTCCGTCACAAGCGATTGATCTGGTGATGCACCAGTCCAACCCGGATAAAGTGAAAATACGGACAGAGAAGCTGGAAATAATGGCCAGACACATGGATGCAGATCCCAAAGTACGCATTCAATATGCATCGAAATACGCGCGGACCAGTAATTCGTGGAAAAGATGGCAGGGCGAAATAAAAGGACTGAAACGGATGAATGCGCTCGAACTTAAACGATCTTTTGAGCAGCAATTTGAGAACTGGTACGAACAAAACGATACTCTTAAAAATAGTTATTCCGGAATTTTACCTCAGTTTGAAAAACTTCATATCGAACTGACTCCGTACAACAAGGCGCATAATTATTATGATGAAATTGTATTCCGGGGAACCGATATTTTTTCATTGGCGGATAATTTTCCCCGAAACGGGAGCGGGTGGTCTTTAATCAACGAAGATCTGCTTCGGAAATACAAGGAGGAGCTGAATAACCGGATCCGCGAGTATTTTAAAGATTACGACCAAAAAGTCGACGAGGAAGTATTTGTTCGTTTGATGCGGGTATTGCAATCCGATCTGGATCCATCCTTCCTGCCAACTGGTTTTCGCGAACTGATAAGTTTACACGATGATGAAAAACTGCTGGATAAAGTTTACCGGAAATCTGTTTTTACCGATGAAAAAAAATTACTCGATTTGGTAGAACAACTCGATGAAAAGACGATCGGAAAATTGCAAAAAGATCCGGTGATGGCCTTATATAAAGAACTTCGCAGTTATTATGCCCGGAATGTAGAATTGGTTTACCAAAGCATCCGCAGTGAAATTGACGCGTTGCAGCAAGTTTACATGAGAGGGATCATGGAAATGCAAAAAGAACGGGCGCTTTATCCGGATGCCAACCTGACTTTGCGTGTGGCTTACGGTAAAGTGGAAGGATATAAGCCAGCCGATGGGGTTGTATATAAGCATTATACTACCTTGAAAGGTATTGTGGAGAAAGACAATCCGCTTATATACGATTACAATGTCCCGCAGCGGCTACGCGAATTATATGCCACTAAAAATTACGGCGATTATGTCAGTGAAGGGGAGTTGCCGGTTGCTTTTGCCGCTTCTGTCCACACCACGGGTGGAAATTCAGGAAGCCCGGCAATTAACGCGAATGGTGAGTTGGTTGGGATTAATTTTGACCGTTGCTGGGAAGGAACCATGAGCGATATCATGTACGATCCGGATGTTTGCCGGAATATCATGATTGACATCCGTTATGTTCTCTTTTTAATTGACAAATTTGCCGGCGCCAGCTATTTGCTCAACGAAATGAAGATTGTTGCAGAATAGACAGTTCATCCTTTTCGATCGTAAAATTACATTGATACCAGTGTCTGTTCAAAAATGATATGCAACAAAATACAGTATATAAGATCAGGTTAATCATAAAAGCACGGACTTTTCTTTCTCACTCCGAATCTCCTAAAGCGACGGACATTTAAGGCATGTATTATTTCTTAAAAAGAATTGGAAATGGTTAAATTTTGTCAATTTGTTACTTCAACCACCGGTCGCGGTTTTCGGCAATAAATTCATCGTCGTTCAGGTGCGGGTATGCCCTGTAAACCCGGTCGATTTCCTCTTTTTGTCCCGGCGAAAGGGTCTCCTTTTTATTCAATGTCCATATTCCTTCGAGCAGCCCCTGGCGGCGTAGTACTTCGTGGATGCCGGCAATACAACCTGCAAAGTGGTTGGCCGCATCGAAAAAGGCCGCATTACAATCGGTAACCTGCACTCCTCGCGCCAGTAATTCACCGATGTTTTCGTTTACCGCCGGGGCACGTATGTCATCAAGCAGTTCAACTGCTTTTTTTGTCCACACAGCCCAATGTCCCAGCAATCCGCCACAAATACGTTTTGTCACCAAGGTTCCTTTTTCGTCTGACAGCTTATATGCAGTCAACAAATCAGCTACAATATTATCATCATTCCCGGTGTAAAGGGCAATTTCGCCTGCCCGTCCCGATTCGATGACTCCACGTACCACGTCGAGTGTCTGGTAGCGGTTGAAAGGCGCCATTTTGATAGCCACTACATTTTCAATGCGGGCAAATTCACGCCAGAAATCTACGTTGAGTTTTCTTCCGCCAACTGCCGGCTGAAGGTAAAAACCCACTACCGGGATGATTTCGGCTACTGCTTTGCAGTGTTCGAGCAATGCTCGGTTCGATGCTTCTTTGAGCGCTCCCAGGCTTAACAAAACGGCATTGTACCCCAGGCCGGCGGCCAGGCTGGCTTCCTGCACTGCCTGAGGGGTCGGGCCCATCGCCCCGGCGATCAGTATTTTTGTACATTGATTCTTTTCTGTGAACCGGGCATGTTCTTCTTTTGCTATTTCAAGTATGGGTTTGAACAACCCGATTTCAGGCAGTCGTATTTCAAACTGGGTGGTATGTACCGCAACGGCCAACCCGCCTGCCCCGGCATCAAAATAATAACGCAATAGTGCTCTTTGTCTGCGTTCGTCCAATTGCCTGTTTTTGTTTAATGCCAGAGGGAGCGCCGGAATGACCATGCCTTTATGCAAGGTTTCCAATAGGTCTTTGGATAAAGGCCTCTCCCCAGCACTCTCCAACGGAGATGGGGACTGATCGGCGCTTTTTGTCAGCTTTTCTTTCATTTTTTCCTTTTTATTTTCTTACTGTATTCTGCTTGGTTATTGTTCTCTTACCCTTCCTCCTTCGGTGGAGATGGAGGAGGCTAATATTTTCCATCCCTTACTTCAAAATGGGTTTGTTTGTTCAGTAAACGGTTCCCGTGGCTTATCCAACCGGCAATCCACCGGATGATGAGATCGACGTTTACCTTGGGTTTTCCGAATAAACAATGGGAAAATGACGCATTGCTGAGCAGGGCTGTGGAAGATTCCTGGCCGACAATTTTTGGGGATTTACCCAAAAGTTCCCCAAATTTAAGAGCAACCTGTCTGACAGAAAGAGTTTCAGGCCCCGTCAGGTTAATTATTCTGGCCGGGCTGCTGCAATGTTGAAGCGACAAAAGGGTCATGGCATTCATATCGCCCTGCCAGATCACGTTAAAATAACCCATCGACAAGTCAAGAGTTTCCTCTTTTTGTATCTTCCGGGCAATATCGACTAAAACGCCATAACGCATTTCTACTGAATAATTCAGCCGGATCAAAGAAACGGGAGTGCCGTATTTTTTACTGCTGTATTCAAACATCCGCTCCCGGCCAAGACACGACTGGGCATATTCGCCAATCGCTTCCGGTCGGTCGGTTTCGAGCGACCCGCCAGAGTTTATATCCACCAGCGGGTACACGCAGCCGGTTGAAAAGGCAACAATTACCGAGTCTTTATAATGTTCGGCTACCAATGCCGGCACGTAGGTGTTCATGGCCCAAGTGAGGGAGAGGTTCGATTCGGAGCCGAATTTCATACCTGCCAGAAAAATAACATTCTTTACTTTAGGAAGGCTTTTTACGAAATCCGGGTCAAGTAAGTTGCCCCGGAGGGTTTCAATGCCAAAGTTTTCGATTTCTTTTTGTTCTTTTTCATTACTGAAGCGGGACAGCCCGATGATCCGACGGGGAATGCCGGCCTGTTCGCTGGCCCTTTTGGCCATCCGCGCTAATGAAGGGCCGATTTTCCCGGCAATACCCAGAAAAAGGATGTCCCCTTCTAGGTTTTTAAATAATTCAACAACCTCAATCGTGGGCGCCGAAAGGAGTTCTTCCAGTTGCTGTTCGTTTGCAATGGTTTCAGGATATTCGGTCATCGGTAGGTTTCTCCTATTCTTAAAATGATATTTTTATAGATAGTCACTGCGTCCCTGATCTTTTCGATATAACAAAACTCGTCGGTCTGGTGTGCCATTTCAGGCTGACCCGGTCCCAAAATGACCGTAGGTACGCCTCCGTATAATGGTTGCAACACAGCCCCGTCGGTCATGTAAGGTAGCGACTTCCGGTCGACCCCTTTATGAGGATCGATACCGCACACATCGTAAACAAGCCGTACAAAAGGATCCGATTCGCCAGTACTGACCGGCAAAAGGTCGACCAGTTTCCCGATGGACACTTCGGATTCCATTTTCAGTGAAAGACGCTCCAGCAGGTCAGTATGACTGACTGTTGCTGTAGAGCGGATGTCGATAGTAAAAGTAGCGCTGTCGGGGACCGAGTTCAGGTTTTTCCCGCCACTAACCATTCCGACATTGATGGTCGGCCATCCGTGCAATGTATCATATTCGACATTAAACCGGAATTTTTCGATTTGGCCGATTGCCCTTGCCACTTTGTAGATAGCGTTATCGCCCAGATTGGGCATGGATGAGTGGGCTGTTTTCCCTGACGCGGAAACATTCAGGTACAAAGCTCCTTTATGTCCGATGGCAGGGATGTTGGAAGTGGGTTCGCCCACAATAATAGCGCTTGCCCGGCCCACATCGCAGCAGGTGTCGGCCAGGTGTTTCGCTCCATGGCAACCGGTTTCTTCGCCGGCAGTAAAAATAAGCCGGATGCCCCCCGGTGGAACAGCTTCACGAAATGCCTGTACAGCGGCACAAATCATGGCGGCCAGCCCGCCTTTCATGTCGCTTGAACCCCGCCCGTGTATTTTCCCTTCTTTTATCGTTCCTGAAAAGGGATCTTCAACCCAATGTCTTGCCCCCAGCGGAACGGTATCGAAATGGCCAGTTAAAACGAGTGGAGGGAGATCGCCGGAAAGCCCTTTTCCCGCAATCAGGGTCAAACGGCCAGGCGCCAACTCATCGTATTTTACATTGAAACCGTTTTCAGCCAGAAGTTTACCGGTAAAACGGGCAATTGCCTGTTCGTTTCCCGGGGGATTGATGGTATCAAATGAAATAAGTTTTTGTGTAAGTGCAATAACATCGTCAGTAATCATATTTTGTTCTTTTTCCCGGTTGTTTTCTATTCAGAATATCCCTCTTTTCTTAATGCAGATTTAGGTAAAAATGAAATAAACGCTACCCCGGCCAAGGCCACACAAATCAGTATCATAAAACCCAGCTTGTAGCTTTTAGTTGGTTTTATTGATAATGTGTATCAGATTCTTTTGGTCAGTCCGGTTTTCATAGCTAAAGTCGATGCGGTCGTTCATAATACTCAGCGATCTGAAAACCTGTTCGATTGGTTTGTATTTCAGAAAAGTGCCTGAAAATTCGAGCTCTTTGAGTTTCTCGTCTTTAAACCGGATCTCAACGTTGTACCATCGCTCCATCTTTTTGGCAATTTCTTCCAGTTTTTCATTTCTGAATACGATTTTACCATCTTTCCACGAGGTATAGAAGTCGGTATTTACCATTGAAATCTCAGGTGTGTTATTGTTTGCAACGGTAATACTTTGGCCCGGCGCCATGTTTCTGGTCCATTTCTCGTCGTCTGATCGGAGTAAAACAGATCCATCGACCAGGGTGATGTTGGTATGCTCGTCGCCTGAATAGGCCGAGATGTTGAAGGAGGTTCCCAAAACCTCGACCGAAAGTTTTCCGGTATTTACCACAAAAGGTTTGCGTTTGTTATGAGTAACTTCCATAAATGCTTCTCCGTCAATAAAAACCTTGCGAGACGACTGGTCAAATTCAATAGGATATTTAAATACGGAGCCTGAATTCAACCAGATTTTTGATCCGTCGGAAAGCACAACCTGGGTCATTTGCCCCGGAGGTACAACAATTTCAGTATAACGGGTTTCTGTAAACGAGCCGGGGAATAGCGTGTGGAGTAAAGCCCCCGACAAAACAGCGACCAGAATTACGGCGGCGCGTACCCACGTTCTGCGCGGCAGCTGTATAATTGGATATTCATGTTTCCGGAGCCGGTATTCGAGCCTGAGTTTTGCTTCCTTCTTGTCAAACAGGTCCCACCGGAAAACTTTTTTCAGTTGGCCCTTTACTGCTGTTGCCCAGTAAAGGTCAGATTCCGCTTCACCAAATCTTCCAAATAAAGTTTTTTTTTCAGCATTGTTGTTGTCCGGATCGTGTAGTCCGGAAACCAGATCTTCCCAATAGCTATAATCGTCGTTCACGTTAACTTATTTTCACCATTGACGAAAAATGGTGGGAATAGGGTGACAATATTTTAAGAATATTTTCAAAAAAGTTAGATCTTACTGCATGAAAAGAAGAAAATAGATTGTTTTTTGTGGTACGTTTAATTCGTCTTTTAAAAATTTATAAGAACGGGCCATTTGTGTCTTTACTGTATTGATCGATATATCAAGCTCTTCGGCAATCCGGTGATATGATTTATCTTCGAATGCTGCCATTTTCAGGATTTTCCTCCTTTGTTCTGGCAGTTTGTTGATCGCTTCGTACAACCTGGTCATCAGGTCTATATCATCCGTTTCATCAGTCGATTCCTCGGAAGCGAAATCCGGCACGGTTTTCAAATCGGATAATTGAAGCTGTTTTTTACGCAAATAGCTGATGGCCGAATTTTTAACCACTGTGACTAAATAGTTACGGAGTGATGATTTAATGTCAAGTGACTGATGTTCCTCCCAGATTTTTGCAAAACAATCGATTACAATATCTTCAACTAACTGGGTGTTTTTAAGATAGGGTAAAATAAACGAGCACATGGGCTGATAATAAAAATCGAACATTTTATCGAAAACCGATTTGTCGCCTTCACGGATTCTTTTCCAGTCAATTAGTGTAGCCATGTGATTCTTTAATGAATACGGTTAAAATTAAGAATTTATCGGTTAAAATTAAGAATTTATTTTAGATCGTCTTCATTACCAGTAATGATGGTGGTTAAGCTTCTCCGATGGCAGGCGCCGCCAATCCGACTTTTGTTCACGGGAATCTTATATATTTGCTGTACGATGGCAGCAAACAATCCGGAAAATAGTGATCAGTTTTTGCTCATTGCTTTAAACGACGGGCAGGAAAAGGCCTTTGATTTTATTTTCAGAAAATATTACAAAGCCCTTTGCGCACAGGCAAACACCTGGGTCAATGATTTGGACCTGGCGCAAAGCCTGGTGCAGGATTGTTTTATCAAACTGTGGGAAAAGCGCAACCAGTCGGCTTCGATTGAAAATCTTTCATCTTATTTGTCATTTATGGTGCGCAACCGGTGTATCGACCACATCAGGCGTCGGCGCCATCAACCGGAAGAAAACATGGAAGGCCGCGACGAGGCTGACGACCGTTTTTCCGATACGCTTTTACTTTCACACGAATTTGAAGAAAAGATGACGCAAGCCTTGGCATTGTTGCCCGAACGGTGCCGCATCGCTTTTGAATACAGCCGGTTCGAAAGCCTCACCTATCCCGAAATTGCGAAAAAGATGGATATTTCGGTCAAAGCAGTTGAAGCCTTGATTACCCGCTCATTAAAAATACTCCGGATAGAGCTGAAGGACTATTTGCCGGTCATTATTTTATTGTACCGGATAACGCATTAAATTTATGTCAGCGTTTTTTTGAATTCATTATCATTTTCCGGATAACCATTAAAACCGAAGGAATGAAAAACTTTTTCATGATCATGATGCTGTTATTCCTGCACACGGCCCTTTGGGCGCAGGACCGGATTACCGGGCTAAACTTCGCCACCCGCAGCGAGGTGATTGCTCAAAACGGAATGGTCTGCACCAGCCAGCCGCTGGCCACACAGGTAGCGATCGATATTTTAAAATCGGGAGGAAATGCCATTGATGCCGCCATTGCTGCCAACGCGCTTCTGGGTTTGGTAGAACCCACGGGAAATGGTATCGGCGGCGACCTTTTTGCCATTGTTTGGGATGCAAAAACCCGGAAACTTTATGGTTTGAATGCAAGCGGACGGTCTCCTTTTGAATTAACGCTCAGCTATTTTAAAGAGAATGGTTATCAGAAAATCCCGCCGTTGGGGCCCTTGCCGGTTTCGGTGCCGGGTTGTGTTGACGGCTGGTTCGAACTGCACAAGAAGTTTGGTAAAATACCCATGAACGAGATCCTCGCTCCAACAATCCGTTATGCGCAAAACGGATTTCCCGTTTCGGAGTTGATCGCTTATTACTGGAAGCGAAATGCCGAAATGCTCAAACAATTTCCGGGTTTTGAAGAAATCTTTATGCCGGGCGGTAAAGCTCCTACGAAAGGCGAAATTTTCAGAAATCCTTACCTGGCACAAACGATGGAATTGATCGCCCAACAAGGCAGGGATGTGTTTTATAAAGGTGAAATTGCCGAAAAGATTGTCGGCTATGTCCGCGAACAGGGCGGTTTTCTAAACATGAAAGATTTCGAAACCCATACATCGGAGTGGGTGGATCCGATATCAACCAATTACCGTGGGTTTGATGTTTGGGAACTTCCGCCCAACGGACAGGGAACAGCCGTACTTGAAATGCTGAATATTTTGGAGAACTTCGATATTTCGTCGATGGGTTTTGGTTCACCCGAATACATCCATCTGTTTATCGAAGCAACAAAGCTGGCGTTTGAAGACCGGGCCAAATATTATTCCGACCCCGATTTTAACCGGTTGCCGGTAACCCGCTTGATTTCGAAAGATTACGGGAAAGAGCGGGCCCGGCTGATTGACACGGGGCGGGCAGCTAAAAGTTATCCGGCCGGCCTGGAACAGGGAAATACCATTTACCTCACCACCGCCGATCAGGAAGGGAACATGGTTTCGCTTATCCAAAGCAATTACCGGGGCATGGGCTCGGGCATGACCCCGGGGAAACTGGGTTTTATTTTGCAGGACCGGGGCGAATTGTTTGCCCTGGAAGAAGGTCACATGAACGTTTATGAGCCGCACAAGCGGCCGTTTCACACCATCATTCCGGCCTTTGTCACAAAAGACAGCGAGCCGCTGATCAGTTTCGGGGTGATGGGCGGTTCCATGCAACCGCAGGGGCATGTTCAGATTATTTGTAATATCATCGACTTTGGCATGAACCTCCAGGAAGCCGGCGATGCTCCCCGGATCAGGCATGAAGGTTCAAGCGAGCCTACCGGAGAAAAGATGACCGACGGAGGGGTGGTGTCTCTCGAAAGCGGGTTCAGCTATCAAACAATCTGCGAGCTGATCGGTAAAGGGCATCAGGTTCAATTCTCGAAAGATGGTTACGGCGGTTACCAGGCCATTATGCGCGATAGCCGGCACAAAGTGTATTTCGGCGCGTCTGAATCGCGGAAGGACGGGCAGGCTGCCGGGTATTAAGAATTTCCAATTTTCATGTAGGGTATCCTGCCACCTGTTTCGTCCTGAATAAAAACAGGAGAATTTTAACGTGGAAAAGAAAGATATTGAAACCTTACTGATCAAATCCTTTACCGGGCAAACCAACAAGGAAGAGGAGCAAACCATCGTTGAATGGCTTACCGGTCCGGAAGAGAACCGAAAGACGTTCGAGGCTTACAGGAAACTGTGGGAAAACTCAAAAACATTGGCCCTGTCGGATGCCGTTGATGTAGAATCGGCCCTCCGTCATACCAAACGCCAAATCCCGCAATTCCAAAAGAAAATCCGGTTACTCAGCTATTGGAGGCAGGCTGTGGCAGTGCTTGTGCTTTCTGTGCTACTTTCTTCAGCCTATCACTTTCTGATGAAACCCGGCCACAGCACGACTGAACAAACCGTTTATCAGGAAATAAAAGCGGCTTACGGCACACAAACCAAATTTCAACTGGCCGATGGAACCACTGTTTGGCTGAATGCCGGGAGCAAACTAAAATTTCCGATTTCTTTCGATGGAATGGGCGAACGGAAAGTCAACCTGGTTGGCGAAGGTTTTTTTGAAGTTGCAAAAAATGAAAACCAGCCCTTTATTGTCCATGCGCTGCAAATAGACGTTCAGGTTTTGGGCACCTCATTCAACGTGAATGCTTATGAAAATGAAGATGAGATTACGGTGGCGCTTGAAGAAGGTAAGGTCAGCCTTTTGAAATCCGTCAACGGCAAAACCAGGGAAATGGTCAGCCTCAACCCCAATGAGGTGG
Organism: Gaoshiqia sp. US2; assembly: GCF_059705485.1. Lineage (NCBI taxonomy): Bacteria > Pseudomonadati > Bacteroidota > Bacteroidia > Marinilabiliales > Prolixibacteraceae > Gaoshiqia > Gaoshiqia sp. US2. The sequence goes on from NZ_AP048550.1 coordinate 2,484,227, forward strand.
CAAGTTACAACATACCAAACAATAAGATTATCCACAAAGAAGAAAAGGACCTCGACCGCTACACCGCCTGGAAGGACGGAAAGATTGTGTTTTTCAACGATCCTGTTGAAAAATTGGTTTCCCGCCTCGGGAACTGGTATAATGTTGACATTGAGGTTGCCGATCGTCGTTTACTGGCATATCATTTTACCGCAACATTCAGCCACGAATCCCTTGATCAGGTACTTAAATACCTGAGTATATCTACTCCAATGAACTATGAATTTATCATGCCGCCAAAAATGGATAACGGGGAAGAACAACGTACAAAAGTTATCCTGTTTGGCAGATAACGAAGGATAACAAAAATAGAAAGCCTATGATATAATACCGTTTTACGAAGAACAGGAAAGTGGTTGCACACTTCCCTGTTGATGTTTCACCTGAATGACTGGTTCAGGTAATGTTACAAGTTATAAACTTATACCGTTTCAAAGTTATGAAAAAAAATGTAAATGCGTCGGGCGTTTGTAAAAGCAACGTCTGGTTAAGAGTATTAATTATGGTTAAATTAAACATCTTCTTGATGTGCATCTCGGTGCTGAGCAGTCTGGCATCAGGTACTTACTCCCAGAATGCCAAAATCTCTCTTGATCTTCAGCAAACAACCATTAAGTATGCACTGAGAGAGATTGAAAATACCACGAACTATTTATTCCTGTACAACAACGACCTGATCAATGTGAACAAGGTTATTGATGTGAAGGTTGAAAACCGGGGAATTGAAGAAGTACTCGATTTATTATTTAAAGGGGAGGAAGTGAAATATGTTGTGATGGACCGGCAGATTATTATCACGCCTAAAACTTCTGCAGCAGCGGGTATGTTGCAACAAATGCCGGTTACGGGAAAAGTGACAAGCGCTACAGGAGAACCTCTGCCTGGAGTGGCGATTGTTGTGAAAGGAACCACGATCGGAACCATTACGGATCTTGACGGGAATTACGCCATCCAGGCAAGGGCTGATGATGCCCTGATTTTTTCGTTCGTGGGTATGCAGAAACAGGAAATACTCATCAATGGTAGGCAAACCATTAATATTTTTATGAAAGAAGATGAAATGGCTCTTGACGAGGTAATTGTGATTGGTTATGGTACGGCCAAACGAGGTGAGTATACCGGTTCGGTAAGCTCCGTAAAGATGGAAGGTTCGCCAATCTCCCTTGCTCCGAATCTGAATGCATTGGAATCATTGAAAGGAAATGTTTCGGGACTGAACATTGGTGCTACAAATTCGGCCGGTGGTGAACCCAGCATGTTGATTCGCGGTCAAAACTCCATTAATGGAGATAACAACCCGCTGATTGTTCTGGATGGGGTGATCTATATGGGAAGCTTGAATGACATTAATCCGAACGATATTGCCAGCTTTGATATCCTGAAAGACGCTGTTTCGGCGGCGGCCTACGGGTCAAGGGCCGCAAACGGGATTATTGCAATTACAACCAGGCGTGGAAGTTCGGCAAAACCGCTGATTACCTTTAATACCTCTGCCGGTGTTCATACCTGGCAGAACCGCCCCAAAATGATGAGCGGAGCCGAGTGGATTAAATCGGTGAACGCCCGCAACAGCTATACGGATGGTTCTACCGACTGGATGAAAGCCGGCGAATTGGCAAACCTGGAAGCTGGCAGAGAAACAAACTGGCAGGACGAAGTGACACAAACCGGGATCATTCAGGACTATCAGTTGTCCGTGTCCGGAGCTGGCAAAGGAATCAATTATTACCTCTCTACATCATACAATACCAATAAAGGGGTTGTTGTTGGAGATGATTTTGAACGAATCTCGGTATTGGGGAAAGTGAATACCGAAATTACCAGTTGGTTGAAGGTCGGTCTCGATGGAAGCTTCTCCCGGCGCGATTATTCCGGATTTGCAGCGAACATTCAAAGCGCACAAAAAATGTCGCCTTACGGGGTATTGTATCGTGATGATCAGGGCAATTTGGAAAAATATCCGTATACACAGTCATTGGTCAATCCTTTGTGGGGGGTCGACGATGGCACAACCGACAACAAAGATGTCCGGAACAATTACCGGTTGAATAATTATGCCTCTGTTGATGTTCCCTGGATCAAAGGACTTAATTACCGATTGAACTATCTGATTAATTCAGATCAGAATCAATCGGGAAGTTTTTATTACGAAGATTATTACATCGCTGAAGGGTCGGGTGTGGACCGTTATTCTCCGGCAACGGTGCAGTCGCTTCTTGCACGGGCAAACGGAAATCTGAATACAAACAGCACGTACAGTTACGTGTGGGATAATATTCTGAATTACAAAAATACATTCGGGAAACACAGCGTGGAAGGTACCTTGGTGTCCACCCGCGATTATCTGAAGTATAAAATCATCTATGTCACAGGCTCTGATTTCGCGGCTAACGGTAATACGGCATTGGGCATGTGGGGGCTTCATAAAGCAACGGTTCAGAAAGTAGACCTTTATGTAAACAGCAGCGCTAACGGGAACCAAATTGGTGGTTACGAAAAAGCCAATATCGGTTATCTGGGACGCCTCAGCTATTCTTTCGATGGTAAATATTATCTGACAGGTTCTTATCGCAGGGACGGTGCATCCGTATTTGGCGCCAATAAAAAATGGGGAAATTTTGCCGCGCTTGGCCTTGCATGGAAAATATCCGATGAAGATTTCATGGAAAATATTGAGCCGCTTGACTTCCTGAAACTGAGGCTGGCATGGGGACAGAACGGGAACCAGGGACTGGGGCCTTACGGAACATTATCGCAGGTGGCCAACGGACCAACCGGTGGTTATCGTTATCAGTTTTCTAATGCTCCCGGAAAAATCAGTTATGGGTTGGTGCAAAGCACCCTGGGAAATCCTGAACTAGGCTGGGAAAGTACCGAATCGTGGAACATGGGTTTTGAGTCGACCTGGTTAAAAGACCGGTTATTTGTAGATCTCGATGTTTACTTTTCTGAGACGACCGATCAGATTTTTACCCGGACCATTCCCGTGATGAACGGATTCAAAACGGTGTTGGCGTCTATGGGACAGGTGAATAATTCGGGCATTGAATTGACGGTGCGCTCGGTTAACATTCAGAAGAATGACCTGAACTGGACAACAGGGGTTACTTTCTGGAAAAACAATAACAGGTTGAAAAAACTTTACGGCGACGATCTTGACGGCGATGGAAAAGAAGATGATGATATCGGTAACAGTTTGTTTATCGGCAAGTCTCTTGGAGCCATCTTCGGATATCAGCAGGATGGAATTGTACAGGAAGACGATACGGATTATCGCGCTTTAACCGGCGCCGCACCCGGCTCGCCCAAATACAGAGATCTGGACAACGTTGCCGGAATCACAGCTGACGACCGCACTATCGTCGGTTACACCAAGGAGAATTTCCGTTTGAATATGAGCAACAGCATCCGGTATAAAAACTTCGAGTTATACATGTTGGTCTCCGGAATATTTGGCGGGAACAACCATTATCTTCAAACGAATACGCCTGCCTTCCTGACCCGGACCGACCGATTTAATGATAATATGCCATACAAACCGGCCTGGACCGCCGAAAACAGAAGTAATACGTATCCTTCGGCAACCTATTCGGCCGACGGGCGTTACCTTGGCTTGCAATCACGCGGATTTGTACGTATACAGGATATCACGCTGTCATATACATTTAATCAGCCCTGGGTGAAAATGGCGAATATCAGTTCACTTCGATTATTTTTTGCGGCTAAAAATGTGGCTACGTTTACCAATTGGGACGGTGGCGATCCGGAAACCGGAGCCAGATATCTGGAGAATACCTTTCCGGTTGTTTCAACTTACTCAATCGGTGCAAATATTAGTTTTTAACCAAAATCTTAATGCTTACGATTATGAAAAGAATACAACATATTTATCTGGGGCTTTTGATACTTCTCACAGGCTTGATAAGCTGCGATGATGATAAATTTCTGAGGGAGGACCCGTCTACCTTTTATACGGTAGAGAACGCATTTACTACCTCTTCTCAAATCGATCAGGTGGTGGTTTCTATTTACTCCCATATTCGTGATTTATGGGTTAATCCTTCAGAAACGGGTTGGATCTATGTTTTCCGGGGAAAAGGAACTGATATGTACGATGTGCCAAGTATCCGACGCGGAAATACCTTCAGCAATTATAGTGTTATAAATCCCGATAACGGGAATTTCTATGATAATTTTTCGACATGGTACTATGTTATTTCGCGAGCGAACATTGCCATCCATGCTGCCGAATTACCCGGCTTGTCCTGGTCGTCGGCCAGCGAGAAGGCGTATGTTCTGGCTCAAGCCAGGTTTTTCAGGGCCTTTGCCTATCGTAACCTGGGGGAGCTTTTTGGCGGTGTTCCCATTGTTACTGAGCCGGTCGAGTTTCCGCTATTCAATTTTGAACGAGCTACGCGGGTGGCAACCTACCAGTTTGCCATTACCGAAATGGAGGCGATTCTGAATGATTTGCCGGAAACAACGGTTAGCGGAGGACGGATTGTGCGCGGGGCAGCCCAGCATAACCTGGCTGAATTATATCTTGCGTTGGGAATTCAGCTTCAGGCCGAAGGAAAAGAAACAGAGGCTCAGACGGCCTATACCCAATCGGTTAGTTATGCCAGCCAGCTGATCGACGGAGGGATTTATTCGCTGATGAACGCTCGTTTTGGGGCTCGGGCTTCCGAAACAACCATTTCAATCAACATTTACAGGAATGGTGTTTTCAGTGCAAGTGAGAAAATCGGGGCTCTCAATCTTTCCACCAACCACTATTGGGATCTTTTTCAGGAGGGAAGTGTGAATTATCAGGATGGAAATAAGGAGTGTATCTGGGCGGCTCAGATCGATTATGCTGCTTATAAGGCCGAAGACGGCAAGTCCAAGTTAAGTTATTCACGAGCTTATGGCCCGGTTTTTCGCGACGGCGCGAAGAACCACCTCACAGGAACGTTGGAGGAAGTTGGCGGACGGGGAATCGCCCAGATGATTACAACAATGTATTCACGCGATCTGATCTATGCGGGTGAATGGCAAGATGATCTGAGGAACTCAGATATCGTTTACCGAAGATCATTCATCGGTAATGTACCCGGTTCTCCCTATTACTTAAACCCGGTTCCCTGGGACGTTATGTATAACGGCGGCGCTGACGCAACAACCAATACCAATAATCGCAGTCTTTGCTATCCGGTTTCCTGCAAAATTGCTACCGATAAATATACCGGACTGGCCGATGGGGAGAACAGGAGCAACCTGTTCCGTGATGACTATATTATCCGTCTTCCCGAAACGATCCTGCTTCGCGCAGAAGCGAAACAACGGATGGGAAATAAAGTTGGAGCTGCAGCCGATATCAACTTACTCAGGCAGCGTGCCCAGTGCGGTTACCTGGTGTCGGCCTCCGATATGGACGACAATTTTAATATGATCCTTGATGAACGTGCAAGGGAGCTTGTGTATGAAGAATGCCGGTGGAATACCTTATTGCGTATGGGTGGAACCATTGCCGTGGAACGCATACGCAACTATGCCTACTGGCCCGAAACGCAGGCAACGCTGACATTCAATTACAACCTCTGGCCGATTCCGCAAGCGGTAATAGACACCAATAAAGATGTTGTGCTGCCCCAGAACCCGGGTTGGACAAACCGCTGATCTAATCTTGTTTTTATTGTTCTTTGTACAATTAGGACAGCCGAAATCCGGCTGTCCTAATTTAAAATCTTCCATCTTCAATTCGTCTCTGAAATAACCTAAACGTAACTAACATGAACAAAACGATCCTTTTACTTATAGTTACCTTTGCTTTTTTGAATGGTTCAGGGCAAAATTCCTACCCATTAAATACAGACAAATCAACAAATATTGATGCGATCAAAGACGGCTTCCTCCATCCGCCGGCCGAGTCCGGCCTCCGTTGCTACTGGTGGTGGCTTAACAGCATGGCGACCAAAGCATCAATCACCCGTGACCTGGAGGAAATGAAAGCCAAAGGTTACGAAGGCGCTTCAATCGTTGACGCAGGAAGTTCAAATTACACGGTGGCACAAAAAACCGCTGTAGGCCCCGTTTTTATGAGCGCTGAGTGGATGGAACTATACCAACATGCCGTAAAAGAAGCCGACCGGGTTGGTATTGAACTAAGCGTGAATGTGCAAAGCGGATGGAACCCCGGCGCCCCCTCCATCACTCCTGAAATGGCATTAAAAAAACTGGTTTACACCGAAACCGAAGTTACAGGAGGAAAACCAGTGATAATCGAACTGCCTCAGCCTGAAACAAAATTGACGTACAAAGATGTGATCGTACAGGCCATTCCGTTGCCTGCAAAAGATTCGCCGGTAAAAAATGATGCCATCACCAATTGGGACAAAAAATCATTTAACAGCGCCATGGGCTGGCAGGGGATTTATCCGTTACACGAGCTGCGTGAAGGATTCGATAACCCGGCAGCGGTTGACATCATCCAAAAAAAAGACATTATTGATTTAACTTCAAATTTTGACGGAACAACGTTAAGATGGAATGCCCCAAAAGGTAACTGGCTGGTAATCCGTTATGGATGGACCTGCACGGGCGCACGCACCTCGACAACCAGTGACGGCTGGGAGGGATTGTCGCTCGATCATTTAAATCCTGATGCGTTTGAACTATTCCGTGAAATGGTCATCCAACCACTCATCGATTCGGCACAGGCTGTTGGAAAAAGTGTTAAATTTCTGCAAACCGACAGTTGGGAAATGGGAACAGTGAACTGGACAAACCGGTTTCAGGAAGAATTTGAAAGATTCAGAGGTTACAAACCTGACAAATACCTTCCCGTGATGACGGGCCGTGTAGTTGAAAGCCAGAATGTGTCAAACCGGTTCCTGCATGATTTGCGAAAAACTGTCGGCGATTGTGTCGCAGAATATCATTATAAATTATTTGCTGAGCTTGCACATAAACATGGCATGGGCATCCATCCTGAATCGGGCGGACCGCATTCAGCTCCGGTCGATGCGCTGAAGGTAATGGCCATCAGCGACTTTCCTCAGGGCGAATTTTGGGCGCGGTCCAATACGCACCGTGTATCTGATGCCGCCCGGTTGGCCGTTAAACAAAGCGCGTGCGTGGCGCATACCAATGGTAAACGTTTTGTTGCTGCCGAGGGCCCGACCAGCATTGGCCCGCAGTGGGAACGTTCACCAAATGACCTGAAAGCCAATCTCGACCGTATCTTCTGTTCAGGAGTAAACCGGATTGTCTGGCACACTTTCACCTCTTCACCTAAAGAATTTGGCAAACCGGGCAACGAATATTTCGCAGGCACACACCTGAACCCGAATGTGACCTGGTGGGAGCAGTCCAATGATTTCATCAGCTATCTGAACCGATGTAGTTACCTGCTCCAGCAAGGTGTTTTTGTTGCCGACGTGTTGTACTATTACGGCGACGACGTGCCAAATTTTGTTTTCCTGAAGGAAGAATACCCTGAGCTGAAATTTGGTTACGATTGGGACAAGTGTTCCAAAGACGTCATCCTGAACCGGGTTTCGTTTGATGGTGAAAAAATCGTTTTGCCAGATGGAATGAGTTATCGGATTCTTGTTTTGGCCCCGGAACAAGCCATTGACCTGGAAGTATTGAAAAAAGTGGAGGAACTGGTGAAGGCAGGTTTGACTGTTATGGCACCGCGCCCAAAAGCAACAACAGGACTAAAAGGATACCCGAAAAGCGATAAAGAACTGGCAGCCGTCGTCGCCCGCTTATGGGGCAATATTGATGGCGAAAAAATCACCGAAAACTGCTATGGAAAAGGCAGGGTCATTTGGGGACAGGATGTCAATGAGGTTTTGGCCGGGATGCGGGTGAACCCCGATCTTGCATTTTCAAGCCCGGATAAAGAAACAGCGTTGGATTACATTCACCGCAGGACTGCCAGTGCAGATATTTATTTTATCGTCAATCGTTTCGCAAGAAAGGGGATCAATGATTTTCAATACCGTTATTTGACCGACTTGCCGGATCGTTATGAGCAAGTGGAATGCAAATTCAGGGTGAGCGGCAAAAAACCAAACCTCTGGAATCCGCAAACAGGCGAAATGAAACCGGTTCTTGCTTATCACGAAGAAGATGGCCTGACTGTTGTCCCCCTGCATCTGGCGCCTGAAGGTTCTGTTTTTGTTGTGTTTACCGGTTCCGGCAACGAGCAGCATATTGTGAACGTTGAGAAAGATGACCAGCTCATTTTCCCCGGAAATGAAATATCGGCGAAAGAGAATCCCTTATTTGAATTTGAAAAGGCAGGCAACAACTGGGCGATGTCTGTTGCTGAGCCGGGAAAATTCACCTTGCATTGGTCAAATGGACAAGTGAACTCGGTTTTGTTTGAAAATGGGAATCAACTTAACCCGCTTAACGGGAAATGGAAAGTGTATTTTGACCCGGCATGGGGCGGGCCCCAAATGGTCGATTTTGAAAAATTACATTCATGGACTGATTCTGAGACAGAGGGAGTAAAATATTACTCGGGATCAGCAACCTATCAAAAAACATTTTCCATAGACAAAAACGAAATAGTGGGGGCGAAGGTGCTATTGAATCTCGGAAACCTGCACGAAATGGCCGTTGTGAAATTAAATGGGCACCGGTTTAATTTATGCTGGGCGCCACCTTATCAAGTGGATATTTCAAACTATGTACAAGAAGGGACAAACAACCTGGAGATAGAAATAACCAACCTTTGGCCCAACCGTTTGATTGGAGATGGAAAACTGGCTGTTGAAAAGCGTTTTACAAAAACAAATATCAATAAGTTTGACACGACAAACGCAGATTCTTTACTTCGTAAATCGGGACTGATCGGTCCGGTCAGCCTAACAATCAAAGAAACATTTCAACTATCTGATAAATGAAATCACGCGAACGTGTATTAAAGTCCTTTAAACGCTTGCCGGGCATGCCTGACCGGGGTCCTGTCCAAGTTTGATTTGTGCCGGAACTCTCTGATTATTTCGGGAAAAAGTTGGGAGTCCCGGTAAATTATACTGAAAATCTTTATGAAGATGTCACTACCGGATCAGTGCCAATGAACTGCGGACTGCTATGGGCAGCGACGAAGAACTGGAAGCTGACATCATTGAAAAGATCAGCATTCTCCGCAAAAACGGCGGTTATATGATTGCTCCGGCACATATTATTCAAAATGACGTCAGTCCGGAACGGGTTGAAAAATTCATTGAACTATGCCTGAAACACGGCAACTATTAAACCGGTAAATACAAGAAACACCGAGTGTCAAAATTTAAAGTTTTTCAGTCATTTTTTAAATTGAAGGAAGGGCAAATAATTCATAACTTGCACGTAACTAAACTTGTTGATAAAACCTGACTAAATCAAAAACACAATGAAACAGATCCATCTGCTGGTTTTTGCGGCCTTTTTCTCCCTGTTCATCTTTGGATGTAACAAAAAAACCGTTCGCGAAGGAATTCATAGCTATGCCGAACTGAAACAACTGCTTGCCGATCCGCCATCGGAATACCGCAGCGCCCCGCTGTGGGACTGGAACGACCAGATCACGGAAGAAGGAATTGCTTTTCAAATGGAGGAATTCAAAAAAGCCGGCATCGGCGGCGTTTTTGTGCACCCGCGCCCGGGATTGATCACGGAATATCTTTCGGAAGACTGGTTTCACCTGTTTGATTTTGCCGTTCAAAAAGGGAAAGAGCTGGACATGAAAGTATGGATTTATGATGAAAATTCTTATCCCTCCGGTTTTGCAGGCGGCCATGTACCTGCAGAAATGCCCGATTCCTACCAACACGGTGCCGGGCTGGGCCTCGAAATTCAGCAGGTACTGACGATCACGCCAAATGATACTATTGCGGTGGCGCTTCATCAAACCGAAAATGGTTTTACCAACATCACTTCCGAACTGGCTCAGTGGGCCGGCAAAAAAGGGAACTTCTATATCTTCAGGAAAACCTATCCGCAAAAATCGCCCTGGTACGGCGGGTTTACGTATGTTGACCTTTTAGTGAAAGGGGTGACCGAAAAATTTATCGACCTGACCATGACGAAAGGTTATGAGCAAAACAACGCCGATTTTGGCAACACGCTTCCGGGCATTTTCACCGATGAGCCGAACCTGGAAGCGGCCATGCCGCGCGGAACCATGCTGCGCTGGACGCCTGACCTTTGGGAGGCTTTTCAGGAGCGTTGGGGATATGATCTGAAAGTAAACCTCCCGTCGCTGGTTGAAGAAACAGGTGACTGGAAAAAAGTGAGGCACGACTATTACGAATTGCTGCTCGAACTGTTTATTGACCGCTGGGCAAAGCCCTGGAGTAAATACTGCGACGAAAAGGGCCTGAAATGGACCGGCCACTATTGGGAACATGGCTGGCCCGAGCCAACGCATGGTTTTGACGAAGCCGCTTTTTACATCTGGCACCAGCAACCTGGGGTTGATATGTTGGGCAACAAACTGGACCAAGAAGGTTTGGGCGGACAGTTTGGAAACGACCGCGCCGTCCGCGAACTGGCGAGCGCTGCCAACCAGGCGGGGCGGACCCGGACTTTGAGTGAAACTTATGGCGGCGGCGGCTGGCAAATGGATTTTGCTGAACAAAAGCGGCTGGCCGACTGGCAGGCGGTATTGGGCGTCAATTTTGTCAACCAGCATCTTTCGTATTACACGATCAAAGGCGTCCGCAAGTTCGATTATCCACCGTCCTTTTCGTATCACGAACCGTGGTGGGCACATTACAAAATTTTGGGCGATTACATCGGGCGGATCAGCATGGCGACGGCTGCAGGCCAGCAGATTAACCACACGCTGGTCCTTCAGCCCAACACCACGGCATGGATGTATTTTTCGAGGAAAGATAAAAATCAGGCCATCAATACAATCCGCGACGGCTTTAAAAATTTTGTGTATCAACTGGAACAAAAACATTGGGAATATGACCTCGGTTCGGAGAATGTGTTGAAAGAATTGGGACAGGTAAAAGGCAGCAAATTGGTTGTCGGGCAGCGTGAGTATTCGCTGGTGGTCATTCCCTCGGAAATGGAAAATATCGATCAGCCAACATTTGAGCTTTTCCAAAAATACCTCGACCAAGGTGGCAAAATATTGAGTTTCATCAATCGTATTTCGAAGCTTGACGGCGCCGGGTCTGACAAAGTGAACCAATTGGCCAGCCAATATCCGGAGCAGTGGTTTTTTGCCCGCGATTTGGATGACGATGTTGCCAGCCAGTTGTTAGCCGGTAACGAATTTGACATGCAGGACAAAACCAACAACGGCATGTTATACCACCAACGCCGTATCCTGGATGACGGGCAACTGGTTTTTGTGGTGAATTCGCATGAAACCGAAAAGGCGGCAGCCACTGTCTCGGTACAGGGAAAACAGGTAATTTGGATTGATTTGCTGAGCGGAAAAGAATTTTCTTATCCGGCCACTTCAGCCAACAAACGGTTATCTTTTGAGTTTGAACTGCAACCCGGCGGAAGCGCTTTGTTCGCGGTTACCAATGAGAAAAGCAATGCGCCGGAATTTGTTTTCAATACTGAGACTGGCGAAGAAATAACTGCTTCCGGAGCAATAACGGTCAAGCGCGATTCTGACAACCTACTGCCAATCAATTACCTGGATCTAAAAACGGCCAAAACGGACCAGAACGAAGTTTATTTTGTTAAAGCGGCCAATCATTTGTTCACCGAAAACGGCGTAGAGATCGGCAATCCGTGGCAGCATAAAATTCAGTACAGAAAGAGCTATTTGGAGATGGATTCGTTGTTTCAGTCCGGCTCCGGGTTTGAGGCGAATTATCATTTTTATCTCGACAAAAATCTTTCGGAAGAAACAGTCAAAAACGTACTGGCAGCAGTTGAACGTCCCGAATTATGGCAGGTTTTTGTTAACGGTGAACCGGCGGAAAAAGTCCCCGACGCATATTGGATTGACAAAGATTTTCCGGTGTTTGCCATTGGGCAATCGCTGAAAAACGGCAAAAACACCATCACCTTAAAATCGCCGCGAATGACTATTCTGACGGAAATTATGCCGGTTTATTTATTGGGCGGTTTTCTGGTGAAACCCGATACCAACGGGTTTATGCTTACGGAAGGTGAACTCACGGATATGGGCTCATGGGCGGCAGCTGGCATGCCGTTTTATTCGCAGCAGGTTTCCTATTCCCAAAACTTCCAAATCGAAAAGGAAGGTAGATGTGCCTATAAACTCAAACTGGGACAGTGGAAAGGCACGGTTGCCGAAGTGCTGGTGAATGGTAAGCCTGCCGGTTTGATTGCCTGGGCGCCCTATGAACTGGATATTACCGGTGAACTGGAAAACGGGCAGAACGAAATTACCGTTAAAATTACCGGAAGCCTTAAAAATACTTTCGGCGTATTTTACAACAAAAACGACAATTGGATCTGGGGGCCGCACGCGTGGATGAACGCGCCCGAGAAAAGCCCCGGCGCTTCGGAATATGCCTTGATCGATTATGGTTTGTTTGAACCGTTCAAAGTGTATTGCATGAAGTAAATTGGTTGTTTTTTGAATTTGTTTTTGAACCACATAAGTAATGGAAACTTATTATTGTCGTACGTTCACCCCCAACCCACTGAAGGGGGCCTGCTCCAAGCATCGCTAAAGCTTGTAAGCGGCTAAAGTCCCCTTTATGGGATTTAGGGGTAAATCAAGGAAAAAATACCACACTTATTCATTCTTAAAACTTATTCCCAAAAAATGTAGTTTTATGTGCAAATTTTAACAAAACAAAATACGGAAAACTTTCCAAAACCAACAACGATGAATCAAATCCATGCACTTTCCCGTTACCTCTGCCTCCGGTTTTTAATGCTTCTTTGCTTTTCAGGAACACATTTCCTTAGCCATGCGGCCACTGAACCCAATCAACCTTCCGGCCTGACCATTAACCTGCTGTCGCATGCAGGGCAGGTTTTTCTGAACGGATATCCGGTGCAGACCCCGCTGCACGAAGCGATCGGGCGCGGGGAAAATTTTCGGTTTGCAGAAATTGCCCAAAAACAACCGTTTTTTGGATGGGTGGTCAATTCCGATCAAAACAACACCCTACAGACAGCTTACCAAATTTTAGTCGCTTCCAGCCTGAAGGATATTCAAAACGATGTGGGCGATTATTGGGACAGCGGCAAAACAGAAAGCGCCCGGTCGGTGAATGTTCGCTATGAAGGCAAAGCCCTTCAGCCTGATTTGGTTTATTTCTGGAAGGTAAAAACCTGGGACAACCACGGCGTGGAATCGGCTTATTCAACCATCTCCCAATTTAAAATGGCTGCCGGCTTGCATGATTATGCCACTGCCCGTTATCCGCTGCAAAAACAAGACGAGTTTCCGGTGGCCATCAAAGCTGGCGCCGAAAACGAATCTTTCATTGACTTTGGCAAAGCAGCGTTTGGGCGTTTGCGCCTGACTTTGGAAGGGAAAAAAGGAGGCGATACGGTCAAAATCCGCATGGGAGAAGCGGTCAAAGACGGCCGGATCGACTGGAATCCCGGCGGAAGCATCCGCTTTTCGGAATATCCGTTGGCGTTGAAGAATGGCTGGAATACGTACATCATCACCATCGCGCCCGACAAACGGAACACCGGCCCGCGGGCCATTCCCATCCCGGTTGAAATCGGCGATGTGTTGCCTTTCCGTTATTGCGAAATTGAAGCTTATGATGGCCGGCTTGAAAAACACCAGGTTATCCGCGAAAGCGTGTTTTATCCTTTTGATGAAGCAGAATCGTTTTTCACCAGTTCCGATACGGTGCTGAACCAGGTTTGGGATTTGTGCAAATATTCAATGAAAGCGACCTCGTTTGCAGGCATTTATGTGGATGGCGACCGGGAGAGAATTCCTTACGAAGCCGATGCGCTGATCAACCAGCTCGGGCATTACGGCGTTGCCCGCGAATACAGCATGGGACGCTATTCGCACGAGTACCTCATTCATCATGCCACCTGGCCTACCGAGTGGATTTTGCAATCGGTAATAATGGCGTGGAACGATTTTATCTACACCGGAAATAAAGAATCGCTGGAGCAATTTTACACCGATTTAAAAGCCAAAACCTTGCTGGCTTTGGCCGGTGAAGACGGATTTATCAGCACCCGCACCGGGAAAGTGATGCCCGACGTGCTGCAATCAATCCACCTGAACGACAACCTGCGCGACATCGTGGATTGGCCGCACACCGGCATCCTTGGCCTGGGCAAAAACGAATTGGGCGAAACCGACGGCTTTGTTTTTCAGGATATAAATACGGTGGTGAATGCCTATCATTATTTTGCGTTGAAAGTGATGGGCGCCATTGCCAATCAATTGGATAAACCGGACGAAAGTGAGTTTTACAGCATCCGGGCAGCTAACCTGAAAAAAGTCTTCAATTCAAAGCTGATCGACAAAAAGCGGAAAATTTATGTCGATGGCATTGGCACCGGCCACGCTTCGCTGCACGCCAATATGTTTCCGCTGGCTTTCGGACTGACCCCTGAAAAAAATATCGCGGTCATTAACGATTTTATCCGGTCGCGGGGCATGGCCTGCAGCGTTTATGGCTCGCAGTTTTTGATGGACGCGGTTTATGACGGGAATAACGCGGATTACGGGCTGGAGTTGCTGACTTCAACTTCGGAACGAAGCTGGTACAACATGATCAGGGCCGGTTCAACCATTTCGATGGAAGCCTGGGACAACAAATACAAGCCCAACCAGGACTGGAACCATGCCTGGGGCGCCGTGCCGGCCAATATCATCCCGCGCAAGCTGATGGGCATTGAACCGCTGGAACCCGGGTTTCGAAAAATACGGATCAAACCTCAACCCGCCAGTCTGTCTCATGCCGAAATAAAACATCCGACTATCCGGGGAGATGTGAACGTTTCGTTTGATAACGATCCCGGAAAGTCGTTTCGTTTAAAGGTAACCATTCCGGCAAACTCAACGGCCAATGTGTATTTACCATGCTGGTCGAAATCGCAGCAGGTGATGATGAACGGGACTGCCGTAAAATATCGTCAGGAAGGAAAGTATGCGGTTATTGAAGGAATTGGTTCCGGAAATTCAGTATTTGAAGTGATTTCGGACTAAATTTTTCAGGGAGAACAGCTTTCCTTCTCTTTCGGAAAAGTAATCCTGTTCTCCCTGGTTTATAGCTTTAGCAGCCTGTTAGTTTTTAGTGATTTTTGCGGCAAACCCGCCGCCGGGCATCATGAGAACCGTTAATTTTTTATTGGCAGGCAGAGGCACAATTTCTTTTTTGTAATCACGGGCAGCCCGGTCGGCATTGATCCCGTCCCTGAAAATCTCCAGCTGATAGTTTCCTTCATCCAGAAACGACAAATCGACGGTGAGTTCACGTTTGTCCCAGTTGGTCAATCCGCCCACGTACCATACGCCATCTTTTTGACGGGCGATAGCGATATATTCACCGATTTTGCCGTCAAGTGCAACTGTTTTGTCCCATACTGTTGGTATTTCAGCGATGAAACGGGTACTTTCCGGCTCGTTCATATAGTTCGATGGGTTGTCGCAAAGCATGTTGAAGGGCGATTCGAAAATCACGTATTCGGCCAGTTGGCGGCAACGCGTACCCTGGCTCATGGGTTCGCTGTTTACCGGCCGGTAGTTGTGACGCGAAGCATTACGCATGGCGCCCTGCGTGTAATCGAGCGGTCCGGCCAGCATTCGGATATAGGGCATGGTTACATCGTAAGTCACCATATCGACTTCGGATGATGACCATTTCAACTGCTCCAGTCCGAATACGCCTTCAAAATTGATTACATTGGGGTAAGTGCGGTGGAGACCGGTGGGTTTATAGGCTCCGTGGTAATCGATCATCAGTTTGTATTTGGCGGCAGTGGCGGCACAACGGTAATAAAAATCGACCATGTGCTGGTCGTCGCGGTTCATAAAATCCACCTTAAAGCCTTTGACACCCATTTCGGCGTAGGTTCGGCATACGTTTTCCAGATCGCGGTCCATAGCCCAGTAGCCTGCCCAGAGAATAATTCCCACGTTTTTGGCATTTCCGTAACCAACCAGTTCCTTCACATTAATTTCAGGAACTACCTGCAGCAGGTCGGCTTGTTTGTTAACAGCCCATCCTTCATCCAGAATAACGTATTCAATTCCGTGGTCTGCAGCAAAATCGATATAATATTTATAGGTATCATTGTTGATCCCTGCCCTGAAATCGACACCGTAAATATTCCAGTCGTTCCACCAGTCCCACGCAACTTTCCCGGGTTTAATCCACGAAATATCCGGTACGCGCGAAGGAGATGCCAGCTGATAAACCAGATCGTTGTTCAATAATTCCTTATCGTTGGCCGATACCGCCAGTACGCGCCACGGGAAACTACGTGGTCCGCTTATTTTGGCCAGATAGTCCTCCCGTTCGGTCACAATTTGCTGCAGCATATTATGGCCGCCCTGTTGCGTTTGTTTCGGATACGGAGCGAAAACTCCGGTCAGGGAAGTATTTCCGGTCCGGTTTATCAGGTAAAGGCCCGGATAACTTTCCAGGTCGGCTTCGGTGAAGCACAATTTTTTCCCGTCATTCAATGTGACCACCATCGGCAAAAACATCAGACGGTCTTTGTTCAATTCGCTTAATTTCAGATGGGCGTAAGTATTTTCAAAAGAATTGAAAAATTGCCTGTCGAAATTTTGCGGGTCAAAATCCCGTACATAGGGGACCAAGGCCTGGTTGTCGTGGCTGAAATTCAGATTGACTTCTTCGTTTTGGATAAAAATATCTTCCTTGACGGTGCTTGTGAACCGGTAAGCGACTCCCTGGTCGTAGGCCCGGAAGGTCACGCTGTAATTTCCGTTGAAATTCAGAATAAGTTCATTATAAACATCCGGAATTTCGCTTTTCTTGTAAATGGAAGCGTTGATCGTTTGATTAACGCTTTGAGCCTTTTTACTTTTCAGTTTCGGGTTTATTCCCCAAACAGTCCCGTTTTTCAGGGTCATCGAGATCGGAGACTCGGCCAAAACTTCGGTTTGGTCGTGGCTGACCGAGAACCGGAGTTGATTTCCGGTTTCTACCGTCACCTGAAGTTTACCGTCGGGCGATTTTAGTACGTGCGGTTGAGCAAAGCCAACTATAGCAAAAAGAAATAAAAAGATACATGTAATTGATGTTTTCATCTGGTAGTAATATTATGTGAGTATTTAACTTAAAGCGGGATTAAAGATACAATAATATATTTTTCCAGTGTTTCACCTGATTGTTATTTTTTAACTGCCTTCCATTTTTTCGGAAAATCTGAGGAAAATCATGACTGATGGTCAGGCAAATTGTGAATAGTTCCTGTGATCACATTTTTGCCTTCAATCCAAATTGTTTTTTTACTTTAGAAAAGTTTCAGAATATTTGCTTTTGTTTTTATAATAACGTTAATTTGTAATTAAAAGAAACATTATAAAATTAAAAGAAACTATACATATCGACTATGAACAGGGATAAGGAACTAAACGAAATCGCACAAGCCGATCAGGTATGGGATGTTGTGATTATTGGCGGAGGAGCCTCCGGTTTAGGTGCGGCGATTGACTCGGTTACCCGCGGGTTTAAAACACTGTTGCTGGAGCAATACGACTTTTCGAAAGGAACATCCAGCCGAAGTACCAAACTGGTTCACGGAGGGGTTCGGTATTTGGCCCAGGGTAATGTCGCTTTGGTGTTGGAGGCCTTGCGCGAACGTGGGTTGTTGAAAAAGAATGCTCCGCACCTGGTGAAAGATCAGCGCTTTATCATCCCCGCATATCAGTGGTGGGAGAAACCTTTTTACACCATTGGTTTAACCCTGTATGACCTGTTGGCCGGAAAGCTGGGACTTGGAAGGTCTTTTCCATCGGCGAAAAAGAAAACGCTGGACCGGATTCCTACTTTAATTCACGATCAATTACGGGGAGGGGTCGTTTATCACGACGGTCAGTTTGATGACTCCCGCCTGGCCGTAAATATGGTGCAAACCGTAACAGATCATGGCGGAACCATCCTGAACTACATGAAGGTGGTGAAGCTGTTGAAAAATAAAGGGAAGATAAACGGAGTCGTTTCCGTGGATCAGGAGACAGGAAAAGAATATACGATTCAGTCCAAAACCGTGTTGAATGCAACCGGTGTTTTTGTTGATGAGATCCTGCGTATGGATGATCCTTCAGCGAAAGACATTGTTCGTCCGAGCCAGGGAGTGCATCTGGTGCTGGATAAGGAATTTGTTCCGGGCGATTATGCGATTATGATCCCCAAAACAAGCGATGGGCGCGTTTTATTTGCCATTCCCTGGCACGATAAGGTGGTGGTCGGTACGACGGATATCCAGAAGGAAAAAGCCGAACTGGAGCCAATGGCCTTACAGGAAGAAGTCGATTTTATTTTGGAAACTGTGGGTCGGTTTCTTAAAAAGGCCCCAACCCGAGCTGATGTGAAAAGTGTTTTCGCCGGACTGCGGCCACTGGCTGCACCGACAGGCGATAACAAGAAAACGAAAGAAATATCACGGGGACACCGGATTGTTGTCAGCGAATCAAATCTGGTTACGATCATTGGAGGAAAATGGACTACTTACCGGCAAATGGCAGAAGATTCGGTTGACAAGCTCATTGAGGTTGGAAAATTACCGCAGCGCAAGGCCGTAACCCGGTCCTTACCCATTCATGGTTCAAAAGAATTAAACGGAAATCAAGGGCCATTGTCCTTGTACGGAACGGATGAAGAGGCCGTTATGAAACTCGTCCGGGAAAATCCTGAGTTGGGGGAAAGTCTGAGCGTCGGGATGAAAATTATCAAAGCCCAGGTGGTGTGGGCGGTTCGGGAAGAAATGGCCCGGACCGTGGAGGATTTTCTTGCGCGAAGAACAAGGGCCCTGCTGCTGGATGCACGGGAAAGCATTATGATGGCTGCGGAAGTTGCCGGCATTATGGCGCGTGAATTGGGGAGGGATCAGCTTTGGGAAGCAGATCAGGTGGCCAGCTACTCGAAACTGGCAAAAAGTTACCTGTTGAATTAGGGCGGCAAAATTTGAATGACATAAAAATATCTGTTAAATTCATCAGCCTTAGGCAAAACTTAATTTTTACCTGAAATAAAGAAAAACAAAGACGATGAAAAAAGTAACACTGATCTGTTTTTTATTGATTGTGTGTCTGTTGCAAGCGGTGCAGGCACAAACGTTTCGTCCGGTTAAAGGTTGGCCGGACTCGGTGAATGACAAGCTGGAGAGTTTTTTAAACTCGACCTTGCCGATGAAGGAACGGAAAGTTTCCGTGTTCGATTGCGACGGAACAACCTTCGGTCAGGTTCCTTTTTATTTGGCCGATGAGGCGCTTTATCAGTATGCCGATGAGGTGTTGAAAAAAAGAAATGACCGCGAGGCGAAAGAGAAACTGGCTATTTTGGACCGAATGGTCAAAAACGGAGATAATGTGGGTAAGGTTTATGTGGAAGATCGCGTTCATTTCCTGGCCGGACTTTCACCCGAAGAAATTGAAATGATTGGTTATAATTGTTACCGGAAATCTTACAAAGGAAAGTTCTACCCGGAAATGAAAGAGCTGATTGCCAATCTGAAAGAATATGGTTTTGAGGTTTGGATCTTGACAGCTTCGCCGGAATTGTTGTATCAGAAATTTGTCGCTGAAGAATTAGGCCTTTCCACGATCCATGTGGTTGGGGCCAAATGCGTGGTGGCTGACGGAAAAACCACCGGCGAAATTATTCTTCCGATTCCCCAGGATGACGGGAAAGCGCATACCATCGAAACCTTCATAAAAGCGCATCCGCTGATTGTAGGTGGTAACAGCCGCGGCGACATGGATATGCTGAACCAGTCGGTTGGTTTAAAGATTGTTGTGAACCCCGATGATGAAACGGTGAGGGGAGCCGAAGACGGGCCGATGAGCGGGCACACTGTTAAGTCGTATTGGGAAAAAGAAGGCGCATTGATTGTGACGTGTAACGATGTGGCTGACCCCCGTGTGACGTTTCATACCGAAGCCTGGAAGATCAGGAAAAACAAGTCTAATCCGAAATGATTATTTTCCGAAAGAAAAGAAAACCGGCACGACTCGGATATAATGGCCTTTAAGCCGTTCGAAATAGACCGGTTTTAAAATACAAATGACTGTCAGACAATGAATAACTGAATCCCGAGTTCTTCTGTTTTTTTCACAAAAGGCTCGGGAATTCTTTTGTCTGTAATGATAATATCCACTTTATCCAGATCGCAGATTTTGCCAAAGCCCTTTTTCCCGAACTTGGTTGCATCGGCAATCACCACCACTTTTTGGGCGATTTTCATCATCTGCTGATTAAGCTGGGCTTCCATTAAATTCGTCGTGGTCAGACCAAAATCCAGGTCAATGCCGTCAACTCCAAGAAACAGCTTGCTGCAGGCAAAGTTCTGAAGCATACTTTCGGCATAAAAGCCTACTACCGACGATGAACTTTTCCGGACAATGCCGCCCAATTGTACAACTTCAATGTTCTCGTGTTGCAGGAGCGCCAGGGTCACATTCATGGCGCTTGTCAGAACTGTCAGGTTCCGGTCGGGATGTAAGGCTTTCGCCAGCGCCAGCACGGTAGTTCCGGAAGCAATGATAATTGAATCATTCGGCATCACCAGCTCAGCAGCTTTTCTGGCAATCAATTCCTTTTGCTCTACTTCAATGCTTTCTTTCAGGTTAACAGGCCGGTCGTTGATGTAGGGGTCGATCGAACTGGCGCCACCGTGGGTTTTGTATAGTAGTTTTCTTTCTTCAAGGGCTTTCAGGTCCTTTCGAATTGTTACTGTCGAAACATTTAACTCTTCACCGAGTTCTGATACCGATACAAATCCCTTTTGGGCAACTTTCTCAAGGATGTACTTGTGGCGTTGTGATGTAATCATAATGGTGAAATGATAATTTTCCTTCAAAAGTATGAAAAATACCGGCAATTGTAAGAAAAAAGGATGAAGTACTTTTTGGAGTCGGTTTTTCCCGGGCTTCACCGGGCGGGTTGATGCAAAACCCGGAAGGGATACATCTCGCGCGGTATGCACGGGAGAAGCGTAATGTAAGAATAACTGATCCTTAATTGATTTGTAATCTGTTTGCTTCTTCTTTGCGGAGCAGGTTGATGAACCTTCATCAGCAGGTGGTATGAGAAGATATAAGCCGGAACCTTTTTGATGAAGAAACGGGCTTAAAAGCTTGTCGGGCAGGGATAAGGGTTGATATGTTTTGAAAAATATCGTGTTTGATTCGGAAATATTTCGAAATATTTGTTTTTATTTCATATTAATACTATCTTTCACAACAAAGAGACTATTAATAGATAATATAAAAAGAATATATAAACATATGTGAAACTGAAACTGAAATTTTTCGAATGTTTCCGACTTATTCGTTACTCGGTATGTATTGGCTTGTTGTGTATGAATGGAAGAATGGGAAAAACTGAAAATTATACGATGAAAAAATATCTGTTCCGGATGTGGTTGATGGTCTTCGCGGTATGTCCGGCTAACAACCTGTTTGCTGCATACGGTTCAGGTGATCTTGTTAGCCGGTTGGAACGTTCGGATTTAGCGCCGGCGAATCATCCAGGAGAAATCAATCGCGATGTGAAGCCTCATCCTGTTATTGCCCACCGGGGCAGTACCTACTGGACTCCCGAAGAAACCGAGGCAGCCTATCGTTGGGCCCGGAACATTGGGGCCGATTACCTCGAATTGGATTTGCAAATGACTAAAGATAGTGTGTTAATTGCCTTGCATGATGTCAATCTGAAAAGGACAACAAATATCGGACATGTTTTTCCCGAGAGAGAAAATTTGCCGGTAAGCGCATTTACCCTGAAAGAACTGAGGATGTTGGATGCCGGATCGTGGTTTAATGCAAAGAATTCAGAACGGGCTCGCCGGCAATTTGAAGGACAAAAAATCACGACCCTTGAAGAGGTAGTTAAAATAGCGGAAGGTTATTGTATCGAACGAGATGGATCAGGCGAACCAGTGCAGAAACGGAATGCAAACGGGATCTGGGACGGAAGCTATTCTTTTAAGAAAGATCCTGACGACAACGGCAATCGTCCCGGAATTTACGTGGAGACAAAAAATCCTGAATTGTTTCCGGGGATCGAAGAAGTTTTGGCAAAGCAATTGGACGAATTGGGATGGCTGACGACGGGTCATCCTAACCTGAATAATTCATAAACTTTAAAAAGGTGAATATTTGATTTTTTCAGCCGTGGGATTTAATAACCCATATGCTGAAAAGAAAATTTGTTGTCTGCGATTGTTTTCGATTGGTCATTTTAGAGGTTGGCCTGTTTAGTTTTAGACCAAAAATTGTGTGTATTTTCTTCACAGAACATAGGTATTTTATCTTGTGCTTTGCAAGTGCCTGATTAATATGTATTTTTGAATATAGTTGGGTTGTTGCTAACGGCGCAACTGTCCGATTTCGAGGAAGTAATTCTCAAGCAGTTTGGCTTGCGGGCATGAAGCTGGAAATTCCACTTTTATTTTTGTCTTCATTTGTCTAACCTGGGCAGCAATTTTAATGAACCTTTCACGTAATGTCTTCATCGTAACAGCTGCCAACCCCTTTGTTTTTAGCATGTTCTCCTGCAACGAGTGCATCAGCACATAAGCGGCTGAATGCAAGAATAACCTGAACTGATTGGCATAAAAGCTATTGCACGACATCCGGCCTGATTGCAGGTAGTTTTTGTGGTCTTTGATATTGAGTTCCATCCTGCCCCGTCCGCAGTACCCTTGTTCGTAAAGTGCCTTTGTCCGGTATTCCCAAAGGTCGGTTACAATAAAACGAATATTGGATCCTTTGCTTGTCACTTCGATTTTAACAATCACGCGTTGCTGGTTTTCCCAACTACCCGCTTTGTAGCCAAATGAGTGATAACGCTTTATGGGTTTGGCATATCTGGCAAATTCATTTTCGCAACTCTTTACAAGAGTTTCAACACTCGAATTCAATACGCTGTTTCCGGTCAAGCCAGTTATAAAATGGATATTGGGTTGTCCAACGCACCAGTCCATCAACTCTTTGCTGCAAAAGTGGCTGTCGCCCCGAACAATGATCACCGTATTTTTCCACGATTTGCGCAAATGGGCAACAAGCCTTTTGAGTATCCCAAAAACATTGGCACTTTTGCTGCGCCTGCCTGGTTTGAGTATGGTGGTAATCAGTTTTCCCGACAAGCCTTCATAAATGTGAAGGGGCATGTAGCAATACTCTCCGTAATAGTTATTGAACAGGGTTAACTGCTGCCCCCCGTGGGTATCAATGTTGGTGTCATCGCAATCGATAATAATCACAGGAGGTTCCGAAGGGTAGGATTCAATAAACTTATTGGCAAAGGCATACGCGATGTTGTACAGTTCACTGGCTCTTGGGGTGTTCTCAAAACGGGTCATAGTTGATTGAGATGCCAAGGCATTCCCTGTCATGGGCAAACGTCCAACACTCATTTTCAGGATCGTGTCATCGCGCAAGGTATTGCAATCATTGGCATCTTCATATCCAGCAACAATCTGATATACCCGCTGTGCAGCAATCTCTTCCAAAGAGTGGTCAACATAGCTTTGATGCCGGGTGTCCTCAATACAAGTAACCAGCGACTTGATGATGCCAATCCGGCTCTCGATATCTTTGACCAACAGCAAACCACCATCTGAAGAAATCTCAGATGCAGTAAAACTTACCTCAATACGCTTATTGTCAATTGGTTGTAAATCGAAGAGTTTTCCCTGGCAAATTGCAACGTCTGTTTGCTTGTCCAGAGTTTTTTCGGTAATTTTATTTTCTGAAGAGCTCATGGAAATACGGTTGTAAGACGCTGTAAGATAGTAATTTATCTTTAATTTTCGTGAGCTTTTCTTCGTTTTTGTGAATTATTCAGGCTAAAGTCATTGAAACGCACAAGGGCCGCGTTGATGTTGCGAATACAGAGGGAAGAGTTATTCTGCAAACTTTTTCTTGAAAAAATTAGGATATACCAATTAATGGATGAGACCTGGACCATGCGAAATATGAATACGATTGAACCTGAATTTAGAAACAATAATGAATAACCTATAACTTATGATGAAACGAACAACAACATTTAGATGGAACCCGAAGTTTTTGGGATGGTCCCATCTGAAAACACCCTGGGTGATGCTCATGGTCATTCTGGCTTTCGTGGGACTTGGGATCACGTTTAATAGTTGCAGCGGCGACGATCCCATTGAAGTTGAAAGTGGTTTGAGTATCACGGGCGTATCCATTCCCTCGACCCTTGATGTTGCCTCAGGCGGCGATGTTACGATTACCGGGAAAGGCTTTCGGGTTGGCGACCAGATCAGCCTGACTTCTTCTTCCGATGCAACAAAAGTGTATTCTGCTGCCGTGAAATCAGTCACCAAACAAACGGCCACTTTCTCATTGCCTGCCGGGATTAGCTCCGGAACTTATAAAATTACGGTGTCAAGGGGGACCGACAGCCTGCTGTTGGGATCGTTCATGCTAAACCTGGTAGCCAATACCACGATCCCTGACAAAGCCGGAATGACAGTCAAAGGGCTTGTGTATTGCGACGGGGCCGGGATTCCGAATGTGGTGGTGTCGGATGGCCACGAGGTGACCAAGACCGACCAGAACGGCGTATATTATCTCCCTTCGCAGAAGAAGAATGGCTACGTGTTTATTTCGGTGCCGGGTAATTACGAGGTTCCGGCGAATAATAATTTTCCGCAGTTCTTCAAAAAACTTGCCGGTGGAAGTGCGGTCGAACAAAAAGATTTCTCATTAATCAGGACAGATAACAGCAAACATGTTGTTCTTGCCATGGCCGACTGGCATCTGGCTAACCGGAATGACGATTTGTTGCAATTTAGCCAGGGATTCCTGAACGATGTGAATGCCGTCATCAGCGCCTACAAAGCCAGCGGGACCAAAGTTTACGGATTAACGCTTGGCGACATGACCTGGGATGTGTACTGGTACGATAACCACTTTGCACTGAACGAGTACCTCACCCAGATGAATAAAATTAACTGTACCGTTTTTAACCTGATGGGAAACCACGATAATGATCCGTATTACGCGGGTGACTGGTTTGCCGAGAATACCTATAAAAACATCATTGGCCCTACTTATTATTCATTTAACCTGGGAAATGTCCACTATGTTGTGTTGGATGATGTGGAATACATCAACACCGGTGGTTCTCAGGGCGTATTGGGGCAGCGCAATTATAACGACGTCGTTGTTGCCGATCAGATGGCCTGGCTGCAAAAAGATTTGGCGACCATTACCGACAAGAGCACACCAATTGTAATTGGTATGCATACCCCGCTTTACCGGAACCCGACTCTCGATGCCGGGGGAAATCAGGTGAATGGCTTTGCGCTTAATAATGGCAGCGCCTTGGCGACCTTATTGCAGGAATTTTCGAATGTACATGTTCTGAGCGGTCATACGCACATCAATTATTCGGTAGAAGGCAGTCAGTCGTTGATGGAACACAACACAGCCGCCGTTTGTGCAACCTGGTGGTGGACGGGCAGAACCGGCTATGCCGGAAATCATATTTGTAAAGACGGAAGCCCCGGTGGCTATGGTATTTGGGAGATCGATGACCGGAATATGAAATGGTATTACAAAAGTATCGGCTATGAAAAGAATTATCAGTTTCGCTCGTACGATTTGAATACCGTTTATATTACAGCGGCAACTTATGCGCCTAACTCAACTGATGCAGCATTAGCTCCATACGCCGGCGTTTATGCCAGTCCGAATAGCAATAACGAAGTTTTAATCAATGTATGGGGGTACGACAGCCAGTGGAAGGTGGAGGTCAAAGAGGG
This sequence comes from Gaoshiqia sp. US2, assembly GCF_059705485.1. Lineage (NCBI taxonomy): Bacteria > Pseudomonadati > Bacteroidota > Bacteroidia > Marinilabiliales > Prolixibacteraceae > Gaoshiqia > Gaoshiqia sp. US2. The sequence goes on from NZ_AP048550.1 coordinate 2,510,168, forward strand.
AGCCAACCCGCTGACTGTGAAACGCGTATCTGCGCTCGACCCGCTGCATATCATCTCATACGAAGCCAAACGCTTAAATGTAGGGGCCGTTCCAACCGATTCGTTTGTTACCGGCGCCACGGCCCACATGTTTAAGGTTACGGCGTCAAGCCCGACCTCTACGCTTGAGATTAAGGTGACCGATCGGTTCGGGAATATTTATACAGAAACAATGACAAGGCCAAAGGCTTTTTCAACCGCGGCGAAATAATCATTTCCTAACACTACTGAACGGGGAAAAAAATAAATAGGGGTTACTCCCCGAAGGTTTGGCCCCATGTTGTAAGTTTGTTTTGCGAAAAAACTTCAACATGAGCAAAAATACAGAAATAAATTTTGTCGGACAGCCGATTTTCAAACAAGTGATTAGTTTAATAGAGGGCATCAGTTTGACCAGTATAGTAAAGAAGCACAATGCTGATTATTACTATAAAGCTTTTAAGGCAAAGACACATTTGATCACGGTTCTCTTTGGCATCTTTAGCCGGTGCGACTCGATGACCGAGATATGTGAAGGGCTGCGGGCTTTGGGCGGAAAGCTGAACCATTTGGGGCTTGAAGAAGCGCCAGCCAAAAGTACCGCTTGCGATGGGATGCGCAACCGGGACAACAAGTTCTTTGAAGATGTTTATTTTAAATTGGTACACCATTATCAAAGTTTTTTGTCGGACAGCCGAACCTTTGGCCTCACCTTTAAAGAAGTCTTACTGATCGATTCGACCACGATCCGGTTATTCAGTGATATTCTGAAAGGAGTTGGACGCAATCCCAAGAACGATGGCAAAAAGAAAGGCGGGCTAAAGGTTCATATGCTCATTGATGCAGTACAATCGGTTGGACGGTTTATTAAAATAACCGAAGCCAAAGTACACGACAAAAACTTTTTGAAGGAACTGGAACTGATCTCGTACAGTATGGTTGTTTTCGACCGGGCCTATAACTATTACCATCAGTTTGCCTTGTGGACAAGTAAATCGGTCTTTTTTGTTACCCGGATCAAGAAAAATGCCCTTTATACGGTCATTGAAGTGTTGCAGGAACATCAAAAACAGAAAGGAAAAGCAATGGTACTTCGGGAGGAAATCATAGAAATTGAGTACTCTCCTGAAGATGAAAATGGCAAAAAACAAACAAAGCAGAAGAAAACCCTTCGCCTGAAAAAAGTATGCTATCAGGATGAAAAGAACCGGTATTATGAGTTTATCACCAATAGCATGGATAGTACGGCCGAAGAAATAGCGTTCTTATACAAAAAACGGTGGGGCATCGAGCTGCTGTTCAAAAAAATGAAACAGAACTTTCAGCTTCATTACTTTTACGGGGAAAACGAGAATGCCATTCGCACACAGGTTTGGTGCACCTTAATTGCACAATTGCTAATGACAGTGATTCAAAAGATGGCCCAAACAAAAAAAGCATTTTCAGTTGTGGCTTCGTTAGTTCGCATACATCTGATTAGTTTGCTTGATGTATTTGAATTGCTTCGAAGTACTAACCGAGAATACTTGAAACAAAGAGGGTCACCAATATCAAATATGCAAACCAGTCTTGCTTTTTAGCAGGGGGTGACTTTTGAAATAGAAATAATAACAATTGATTATCATGCAATTAAAGATCAAAAATCTCAAATCTGCATGTTAGTCGGATAATAGTGATTTCCTAATTAATAATCATTAATAACCTAATCTATGAATTTGAGATCGAACTTAAAGGTTTTGCTTTCCGTGCTACTGCTGTTCCTGGCCTTTATTCCGGCTCTGGCACAAGACCGGGAGGTGAGAGGAACTGTTTTTGAGGCAGACGGAAGAACTCCCGTGATCGGGGCTAACGTCGTTCTGAAAGGCACTGCAATCGGCACAACAACCGATATTGACGGTGCATTTACGCTGAAGATTTCCGGCAGCAATCCGGTGCTGGTCTTCCAGTTTATCGGTTATGCCCGGAAAGAAGTTCCGTTAGGTACGCAGTCGGTGATTAACGTGATCCTGCAGGAAGATAATGTACAGGTAGAAGAGGTTGTCGTTACCGCCCTGGGTTTGACAAGGGAGCAGAAATCGCTGGGATATTCGGTATCCAAGGTGGATAATGAAGAATTGACGAAGACCGTCTCGGGCAACTGGCTGAATGCGATGTCTGGTAAGGTCGCCGGTTTGGTTTTCGATCAGGCAAGCTCGAGTCCGAGCGGATCGAAGCGGGTTACGCTTCGCGGAGATGTGTCGCTGAATTACGGGAAAAACGAAGCGTTGTTCGTGATTGACGGAGTGCCTGTTACTTCCGGTACGACTGCTAACTCTTCTTCGTCCAATTATGCCGCAGCAGATGCTCCGATCGACTTTGGTAACGGCGCCAGCGATATTAACCCTGACGACATTGCCTCCGTTTCCGTTCTGAAAGGCCCTGCGGCAACAGCACTTTACGGATCGCGTGCAGCGAATGGTGCCATTATCATCACCACGAAATCAGGAAGAAAAGACAAGGGTATCGGCGTGACTGTAAATTCGTCGGTAACATTCGACCGCGCAGGTTATTTTCCCGATTTCCAGAAAGAGTATGGAAACGGCTCTGACTTGGGGTTGAACGAGTATTCCATGTGGGAGCTTACCTCCGATATGGCTCCTGACGGAGTGGCAACGCCCCGGCGTTATTCGCGGTACACCTTCGGCGAAAAATATGATCCGAACAAGCTGCGTTACCTGTATGCTTCAAAGAACTGGGAAACCGGTGAATTTACCAAGCTTCCCTGGGTGTATCAGGATGACTGGTATACCGGCCTTTTCCAGACGGGGATCACCAAATCAAATACGGTGACGATTGACGGAAGCAACGGGGAGGGGACAAATACCCGCTTGTCGTTTACGGATCTGCGCAACGACTGGATTATGCCCAATACCGGTTTTCAAAGACAATCCGTTTCACTGTCATTTAATTCAAAAATCAACCAGTATATTAAACTGAATACAAAAGTTAACTATTATCGCAAGCAAAGCGACAACATGCCCGGTGGAGGATACGATGAAACCAATGCCATGTATGCACTTGTTTGGGGACAGCCGGTAAACAGTATCAAAGAATGGAAAAAAGAATATTTTGAAGGACGGTTTAACGCGGTGAACTGGGGAGCACTGGGCGAAAACGGTAACGGGCTGGTTTTTCCTTCGGCGAATTCCTATAATCCTTACCGGACACTTTATGAAGAATTGAACTCCCAAAACAGGAATCGGGTTTTTGGATCGATCGGACTAACTTTTGATTTGGCAAAAGGCCTGACACTTGATCTTAAATCGGGTCTTGACTGGGCCGACGAATTCAGGACGCAAAGGAAACCTTTTTATACGACAGACCATCCCAATGGCTTTTACCGGGAACAAAATACCAGGGAATATGAGTTTAATAATGATTTCATGCTGCGCTATGAGAATAATGAGCAGTTCGACAAACGTCTCGGATTTTCAGTCATGGTGGGTGGCAACAGTATGACTTCCGAGTATTATAACAACCGGATTTCACTTAGCCAGCTGGACATTGACGGTGTATATCACCTCACCAACCTGCCGTCGGGGATCAACCCGGATATTTACACCTACCGCAGCAAAAAAATGATTAACAGTTTATACGGACTTGTTTCAGTAAGTTGGGCAGACACCTATTTTCTGGATATAACCGGACGGAACGATTGGTCAAGCACGCTTGCCTCAAAATACTGGTCATTCTTTTATCCTTCTGTTGCGGGCAGTGTTCTGTTGAATAAAGTCCTGAATTTTCAAAACTACCTGTCTGGGATCGATTTTATGAAGCTGCGTGTTTCATGGGCGAATGTCGGCAATGGAACAGACCCGTATCAATTGGATCAGTATTATGGTACAACATCGTTTCCCGGCGGCTACGTCATGCCCGGCACAATACCGGACCCTTTGATTAAACCCGAAAATGTGGAAAGCTGGGAACTGGGACTGGAAGGGAAGTTCCTGAGAAATCGGATTGGGTTTGACCTGGCCCTTTATAACAATAAATCGACTAACCAGATTACTACGGTTGACCTGGACCAAATCACCGGGGCTACCGGCATGAAAATCAATGTGGGGGAAGTTCAGAACCGGGGGATTGAAGTGTCGCTAAACTTTGTGCCGGTAAGATCGAAAAATTTCAACTGGAATTTTGACGTGAACTGGTCAAAAAACAAGAACAAGCTCGTTAGCCTTGAAGATGGCTGGGATCCAACCGTACCCTGGCAGACGGATATGGGGACTACCATCGGAAGCCGCACGTTTGTCTATTCATATGTCGGGCAGGAAATGCACGTAATCTATGGGCGCGGGTATCAGCAAGCACCAGAAGGAGCTACTTACACTGACGAAAATGGCAACGTGATCGACGCTTCCGGTATGGACATTGTCAATGCATCAGGTTACCCGGTCCTGGATAGTTCGCCAAACCGGAAAATCGGGAATGTGAACCCAGACTGGCGGGCGGGAATGACGCAGCGGTTCAGTTACAAAAATCTGACCCTTTCGGCTACGTTCTCCGCACAATATGGAGGACACGCCTTCTCGGTAACCAATTTCAGCCTTTCATACCAGGGGAAACTGAAGAACTCGCTGGAAGGGCGTTATGACGGACTCGTGCATCAGGGAGTCAATGAAGTCAAAGAAAATGGTGTCGTCGTGGGTTATACCAAAAATACGACCGTCACCAACAGTATACAGACCTATTACAATGCCAATGTTTGGGTTCGGGACAATACCATGAATAACACCTTCAGCACGTCATTTCTGAAACTAAAAGAGGTTCGCCTGGACTATAATGTGCCGGCCAAATTATTAAGGAAAACCGGATTTCTGCAAAAAGCAGGTGTGGGCGTATTTGCGACCAATTTGTTTTGCTTGACCGACTTCCCGCAGTATGATCCTGAAACCGGGATGCTTAATGGAAACCAGATTTATAAAGGCATCGAGGTGATGTCGTTCCCGATGACCCGGAGCTATGGAGTTAATGTTAATCTTTCATTTTAAGAATTATGAAGAAAATTAATAAAATACTAACGAGCGCGCTGATTGTTCTTGTTTTGGCTGCCTGCACTTCAGATTTTGAAGAGATCAATACCAATCCAAACAGAACACTTGTTGGTGATATAAAGGCAAGTGCCATGTTTGAGCCCATCCTTTATAACGGAGCCAAGGTTTGGCTGAATTACACCTGGTTCTGGAATGACGAGTTGATCCAGTTTACCGCTTTCACCGGCGGAACGACGCGCATGGAACACCGGTATTCGATTACCGAGCAAAACTGGGCAAGCCTGTGGGATACTTATTCCCGTTATGGTAACAACATCAGCCACATGTATGATCTGAGCCTTGAGCAGAAAGATCGTTCTCTCGAAGCCATTTCCCTAACGATGAAAGTGATGTTTATGTCCAACCTGACCGACATGTACGGTGATATTCCCTATGCCGAAGCTTTTCAGGGAAGACTGCCGGGTGGAACAAAAACGCCTAAGTTCGACTCACAAAAGCAAGTTTATGAGCAGATGTTTGCGGAACTGGAGGCCGCGAACGAAATTTATGCCGAAAATCCCGTATTCATTAAGCCTGCTTTGGACGGCATGTATGGCGGGTCGATGGATAAATGGCGAAAATTTAACAATTCGCTTTATCTTCGCCTGCTTTGCCGGGTCAGCGGACGCAGTGAAATGGAGGCAGGGAAAAAGATCAAAGCTATTCTGGCTGATCCTTCCACTTATCCGGTTTTTGTTTCCAATGAAGATAATGCGACAGTCAAATTCTCAGGGTCAGACCCTTATCTGAGTCAGTTCTCCATCACCAATGAAGGAGATTTTACCAGTTCGGGACGTAAGCTGACCGAGCAACTGATCAAAATGACCGTTGTCACTGAAAATGATGTGCAGGTTTATACCGATCCCCGCCTGCCTGTTATCGGAAAGAAGAACCCAAGTACAGCCACAAATCCCGCCAACGTTTGGAAAGGCACCGTGGCTGGTTGTACACAGGAAGAACAGTCGACGGTTGACAGGGGAACGTCGTGGCTGAACTATAAAGTCTTTTGCCGCCCCGCTGCGCCAGGCTTTTTCATGGATTACGCCGAAGTGCAGTTTATTCTGGCCGAGGCAGCCCTCAAAGGATGGATTGACGGGGGTACGGCCAAAGCAAAAGAATATTATACGGCCGCTGTTACAGCTTCCCTGGAAAAGTGGGCCGAGTTCGGGCAATACAGCGAAACTCCGGTGACGATCACCGAAGCAGACATAACCACTTTCCTGGATTCAAAATTGGCTTCCTGGGATTTGGCAACAAGTAAGGAAGTGCTTATTGCCAATCAAAAATACCTGGCCTTGTTTTGGATCGGTATGGAAGCCTATCACGAATATCGCAGAACAGGTTATCCGGTACTGACGATTGGCGCGGGAACCAGCTTTAACGATTTTATTCTTCCAACCCGCTTTGCCTATCCAAACACAACGATGGCTACAAACAGTGCAAACGCACAGGAGGCCCTAACCCGCATGGGGGGTGGAAATAACATGAAAACACCGGTTTGGTGGAGTAAACAGGCCATTGGTGGCAGTAATTAACCTGTTTTTTAATGATAATAGAAAAAATATGAAAACAAATAATTTCTTCGGTTTGAAGAACGCGGGAATGATGCTCTTTTCAGTGTTTTTTATTTCTGCGGTTTTCTTTACCTCATGCGAGAAAGACGATGATGACAAAGATACCGGCGAACCTTATTTCAATATTGAAGGGCAACCTACCGGTTTATCCGTTACTTCCGCGGCTAAAGAACAAAGTTATGTGGTCCGCTCCAACCGGCCATGGAAGGTGGTGGCCCAGAGCGAAGGAGACTGGGTGAGGTCATTCCCCGATGAAGGCGACGACGATGGCATCTTCAAGATTATTGTAAAGGAGAACAGTACCTTTAATGCGCGGATCATGAATTTTGCCTTTGTTGTCGACGGAAAGGAACAACCTGTGCTGTTCAGGGTCGAACAGGAAGCCAGTGTGCCTTATATTACTGTTCCCGAAACCTCAGCCGGCATAGGCATTCCGGCGGTCGGCGCCGATATCACCATTAATGTGAAGGCCAATGTAAACTGGAACTATACGATCGAGGATGGAAGCTGGCTGACCGAACTACAGTTGTCTGGCACCCAGATTAAGTTGCATGCCGGCAGAAATACGGGAGACGAACGTCAGGCAAAACTCACGGTCACTTCTCCCGAATATCCCGATTTGGCCAAGGAGGTCATCCTGACCCAATCCCCGGGAAATATCATCCTGGAAGAATATTTCAGTTGGCTGGCCTACGGTAGCGCCATATTTTATACAACCGACGGTGAGAAACGCTATGACGCCTGGACTGAGGCGGAAAAAGCCAAAGGATGGACAAGTACCATCAATACAGTCGAGTTGAGTGGTAACACGCCGCTTTGCTATGCACGCCAAGGCTTCGTTAAACTGGGCAAAACTAATTATGGAGGGGACATCATTTCACCTAAATTGTCAGCGATTGAGGGAACGGTAAATGTTCTGGTTAAATTTAAAGCGGTTCCGTATATGACGGCGACAGGAACAAAGGATGATACAAAGCTTATTGTCAGTGTGATTGGCCCGGGGATTGTCAGTACAACAACCTTCGATATTGATAATTGGCCAAACTACACCACTGATCCTGCCTGTACGGCTATTTGGGCAGACCCTGCTACTGAACGTACTTTTACGATTACCGGGGCTACAGCCGATACCCAGATCAAGTTCCAGGGCGGCGAATATGACCTGCGTACTATCGGCGCCAAGAAAAACCGGATTTTCCTCGATGATATTAAAGTGTTATTTGTCGAATAAATAAATTGAAATACAGACAGGGGTGACAGCTATTTCTGTCATTCCCTGTGCTGTTTAAATAAAACCAAAAGACTGCTGTTATGCTCAACTTTTTAAAACCCAAAGGATTCGCTGAACCTTTGCCTGCGAACCAGGTAGACCCGGTGTATAAAAGACTCCGCTTGCAGGTTTTCATGGGAATATTTTTCGGATACGCGGCTTATTACCTGGTGCGGAAGAATTTTTCGCTTGTCATGCCCGAACTCATCGAGCAAGGCTACACCAAATCGCAGCTGGGATGGGTGTTAAGCGCGATTTCCATTGCTTACGGATTAAGCAAGTTTATTATGGGGAATGTGTCTGACCGAAGCAATCCCAAGGTGTTTTTATCTTTAGGACTTGTGCTTTCAGCAATGACGATGATGTTGCTCGGTTTTATCCCGTTTTTCACCTCGTCGGTCGTGGTCATGTTTGTCGTGCTTTTCCTGAACGGTTGGTTTCAGGGGATGGGCTGGCCTGCCTGCGGCCGTACGCTGGTGCATTGGTACTCCACGAATGAACGGGGCACAAAAATGTCGATCTGGAATGTGGCCCACAATATCGGCGGCGGCTTAATCGGCCCGCTCGCCATATTGGGAATTGCCATTTTCAGCGATTGGCGGAGCGCCCTTTATTTCCCGGCTTTTGTGGCAATCCTGGTGGCGTTGATCGCTTACTGGTTGATGCAGGATACGCCCCAATCGTGCGGTTTGCCTCCGATTGAAAAATGGCGGGACGATTATCCGCCCGAATACGATGAAACCAAATCGGAAGAAGAACTTTCGGGGAGGGATATTTTCTTTAAATATGTTTTTAGAAACAAGTTTCTCTGGTACATTGCTTTTGCCAATGCCTTTGTGTATCTGATCCGCTACGGCGTGCTCGACTGGGCACCAACTTACCTGAAAGAGGTAAAGCACATCGATCTAAACGAATCCGGCTGGTCATACTTCCTGTACGAGTATGCCGGTATTCCGGGCACCTTGCTGGCGGGTTGGATCAGCGATAAAGTTTTTCACGGTCGCCGTGCGCCGGCAAGCATCCTGTATATGTTTTTTGTAATCCTGGCCATTATTTTTTACTGGAAATCCGACAGCCTGTTTGTGATCAATTTGTCTCTGATCGCGATTGGATTTTTAATTTACGGACCGGTCATGCTGATCGGGGTACATGCCCTCGACCTGGTAACCAAAAAAGCCGCCGGTACGGCTGCCGGACTCACCGGACTATTTGGTTACATGGGAGGCGCACTTTTTGCCAACATTGCCATGGGCTACATTGTAGAACACTTCACCTGGGACGGCGGATTTAAAGTATTGATTGTCGTTTCGGTGATCGCGATCTTCTTGTTATCCCTCACGTTAGGGCATAAAAGTAAATCGTGAAAAGTACTTTCGGGTAGGGAACGGAATAAAATGACTTAAAACAACAGGAAAAATGCTTAGGGAAACTATGATAGCCGAGCTGGAGCGTTGCAGCGACAACTGGAACCTGGTCATCATTGGCGGAGGCGCTACCGGGATAGGCGCCGCCATTGAAGCCAGAAGCAGAGGTTTAAATACTTTGTTGGTCGAACAATTTGACTTTGCAAAAGGAACTTCGAGCCGGAGTACCAAACTGGTGCATGGCGGCGTTCGTTACCTGGCACAGGGAAATGTCGCTTTGGTAAAAGAAGCCTTGAGGGAACGCGGCCGTATGAAGAAAAATGCCCCGCACCTGGTCAAAGACCAGTCGTTTATTATACCAAATTATACCTGGTGGGGTGTGCCTTTTTACACCATCGGGCTGGTTCTTTACGATTTGCTCGCGGGCCGGCTGAGTTTGGGAAAATCGAGACCATTTTCAAAAGCCAAAACCCTGGAAAAGATACCTACCTTGATCGCTGATCATTTATACGGCGGAGTGATCTATCACGACGGGCAGTTTGACGATTCACGCCTGGCTGTAAATATGGTCCAGACCTTTGTCGAGATGGGTGGCGTTGCGATCAATTACATGAAGGTGAACAGGCTGATCAAAAAAGACGGAAAAGTTTGCGGGATAGAGGCGGTTGATCAGGAAAACGGGAAGGAATACGAAATATACAGTAAAGCGGTGCTGAATGCCACCGGTGTTTTTGTCGATCAGATCCTGAAAATGGACAACCCGCATGCGCATGAGCTTGTTCGCGTTAGCCAGGGGGTTCATTTGGTGATTGACAAAGAATTTGTGCCGGGAGATTACGCGATCATGATTCCGAAAACCCGGGATGGCCGCGTGCTTTTTGCCGTCCCCTGGCACAATAAGGTGGTTGTGGGAACCACCGACGTTCAGAAAGAAACCGCCGAAATTGAGCCGGTTGCACTTCAGGAAGAGATTGATTTTATCCTTGAAACTGCCGGGCGGTTTTTGGTCAAGCCGCCCACTCGCGCCGATGTCAGAAGCGTGTTTGCCGGTTTAAGGCCGTTGGCTGCTCCCCGAAATGGAGCAAAAAGCACAAAAGAAATCTCGCGCGGACATATCATCGAGCTGTCCGACTCCGGTCTGGTGACTATCACCGGGGGAAAATGGACCACCTACCGGCAAATGGCCGAGGATGTGATTGATTTGATCGGCAACTACTTCAACCTGAATATTCCGGCATCAAAAACAGTGAGTTATAAAATTCACGGGTACAAAAAAAATGTTGATTTGAAAAAACCTTATTATTTTTACGGATCCGACGAAGAAAAAATGCTTGCGTTGGCGGCGGAGAATGAAGAATTTGCAGAAGTGATCAGTGAGGAACTAAAAATCATAAAAGCACAGGTGGTTTGGGCAGTGCGCCACGAAATGGCGCGCACGGTCGAGGATTTCCTGTCGCGCCGGACCAGGGCCTTGTTGCTCGATGCCCGCGAAAGCATCCGGATTTCGCCGGTGGTAGCAGAAATTATGGCGAAAGAACTGCGTAAAAACGGCGACTGGATTGACCGGCAATTAGCCGATTATTTGAAGATGGCCAAAACCTATATCCTGGAGTAAAAAACAATACAAAAAGTAACCGGAAATTTCTAAATTGCGATTGCAAAACTAAAATAACCTGACTTAAACTTAAAATCATGCTCAACCAGTACATATTGGCTCTCGATCAGGGAACCACCAGTTCCAGGGCGATTCTTTTCAATAAAAAGGGTCAAATTGTTACCTCAAACCAACAGGAATTTCCGCAAATATATCCCCGCCCCGGGTGGGTGGAACATGATCCGCTGGTGATCTGGCAGTCGCAGATCGAAACTGCCCAAAATGCGGTTCGGCAATTGGCAAATGACGATATGGCCATTGCCGGCATCGGAATAACCAACCAGCGGGAAACAACGGTGGTTTGGGACCGGGCAACCGGTATGCCGGTTTACAATGCCATTGTATGGCAGGACCGGCGTACATCGGCCTATTGCGACGAACTGAAGGCGGGTGAATGGGGCGATGCAATTTCATACAAAACCGGTTTGGTCATTGATTCGTATTTCTCAGCAACAAAACTGCGGTGGATTTTGAACCAGGTGGAAGGAGCGATGGAAAAAGCCAGGGCAGGGGAGTTGGCTTTTGGGACCATCGATAGCTGGTTAATCTGGAAGCTGACGAACGGAAAACACCACATCACCGATGTCACCAATGCCAGCCGGACCATGCTTTACAATATCCGCACGTTGTCGTGGGACGACGAATTGCTGGACTTATTCGGTATCCCCCGGGAAATATTGCCCGAGGTGAAATCTTCGTCCGAAATATATGCTTACTGCTCGAAGGAATGGTTTGGTGTTGAGGTTCCGATTTCGGGTATTGCAGGAGACCAGCAGGCCGCCACATTCGGACAAATGTGCATTGATGTGGGCAGCGTTAAAAATACCTATGGCACCGGATGTTTTATGCTTTGCAATACCGGCAGCAAGGTAGTGCGGTCAAAAAATAATTTGGTTTCGACCATTGCCTGGCAAATTAACGGGAACACCACCTATGCGCTCGAAGGCAGTATTTTTACCGGAGGGGCTATTGTCCAATGGTTACGCGATGAGCTGGGAATTATTAAAACTTCGGGTGAAATTGAGGAACTGGCCGGTCGGGTAAGCGATAATGGCGGAGTTTACCTGGTTCCTGCCCTCACCGGTTTAGGCGCTCCCCATTGGGATCAGTATGCCCGCGGAACCATACTCGGGCTGACCCGTGGCTCAGGTTCGGCTCATATTGCCCGTGCAGCGCTCGAAAGCATCGCTTTTCAAACCTATGACGTGTTGGGGGCGATGGAAGCAGATCTGGAATCTTCGGTGAAAGAACTGCGGGTTGACGGGGGCGCCGTGGTGAATAACCTGCTGATGCAGTTTCAGGCCGATGTGATCGGGGTACCGGTATATCGTCCGGAAGTACTGGAGACAACGGCCCTGGGCGCCGCTTACCTGGCAGGCCTTGCCGTAGGATTCTGGAAAGATATAGACGAAATTAAACAACAATGGTCTGTTGATCAGTGTTTTACCCGAAAAATGGAACCTGGGATTGCGCAGAAACTTTTAAATGGCTGGCAAAAAGCGTTGAAAAGGGCCATGAGTTGGGAACAGGAGGATGAACAATAATAACGACTAAACCGAAAAAAAATAATACCATGAGCGAGTTCTATGCTGAATTTATCGGAACCATGATCCTGATTCTTCTGGGGAACGGGGTGGTGGCCAACGTGGTGCTGAAAGGCACCAAAGGGAACAACGGGGGGTGGATCGTCATTTCCTGGGGCTGGGGATTAGCGGTGTTTCTTGCCGTCATTATTGCCGGTCCGCATTCCGGGGCGCATATCAATCCGGCAGTGACCATCGGCTTGGCCATCGCGGGAAAATTTCCGTGGGTAAAAGTAGGCTCCTACGTGATTGCTCAGATGCTGGGCGCAGCCACCGGAGCCTTTTTAGTCTGGCTTTTTTACCGGCATCATTATAATGAAAGCGAGGACCAGGAGGCGATTCTGGCCACTTTTTCAACCAAACCGGCTATCCGGAAGCTTCCCAATAATTTCTTCAGCGAGGTGTTGGGGACATTTGTCCTGATCTTTGGCGTTTTCTATATTGAGGGTGCCAGTATTTTATGCAACGACATCCCCGATATGAAGATTGGACTGGGCAGTGTAGGTGCCTTGCCGGTGGCCCTTCTGGTCACAGCCATTGGATTGTCGTTGGGCGGGACTACCGGTTACGCGATCAATCCCGCGCGCGACCTGTCTCCGCGGCTGATGCACGCCATTCTTCCCATCCGGCACAAGGGCGGCAGCGACTGGGCTTACTCATTTATACCGGTTTGTGCGCCGCTTACAGGCGCTGTTATTGCAGCTGCCCTGTATCTGTTCTTTAAATGATAAAATGCCTAAATTTGTGTAAAAAACCATGGACAAACCCTTGTTGAATCATGAAAATGAATATCCCGACGACCATGTATTGACACAGTATCTGGATCAGAATAAAGTGGTTTGGGACGAATTTAACGCAATGGTCTCGTCGCTGTTTTCTTCCATGACTTTCGAATGGCACTATTACCGCGACGGAAAAGCCTGGTTGTGCAAACTGACTCATAAAAAGAAGACCATCTGCTGGATTTCGGTGTGGGATGGTTTTTTTAAGCTAACCTTCTATTTCACCGAAAAAACCGGCGGTGAGCTGGCGAATCTGGAGATCGACCCGGCGTTGAAAGAAAATTTTGCCCATGCTCCGACCTTCGGGAAACTGAAACCACTCACCCTGGAGGTTAAGAACAACGACATCCTTGGTTCTGCAAAACTCCTGATTGACTACAAATCGAAACTGAAATAGGCTAAAATCACAGTGGTTTTGTATCGGCCAATCCGCCGGTTACGCAGTGAAGGGTAAAAATCAATTTCCAAACCGGTAAATCAGCGAAAGCTGTTGCGACTGGTCCAGGTCGCTTCCTTCGATCAGGTGAAACGACAGGTTGAAATGTCCCTGCACATGCTCGCTGTTGAGGAATTTCCAATAAATATCGGTACGGAGGTAACTTTCGACATCGTAAAAGCGGTCGCCGTACATAAACTGGTGGCCGTCGCCCTTGTGAAAGGCGGCCCGCAAGGCAAATGGCTTCAGCTCGCCGTACAGTTCGCCCACGAAACTCCGGTTCGTCACAAACCCGTCGTCATTTCCGCGATCGCGAAAGGTCGATTGAAGCAGACCAATCTTCAGGTACGAATTTTTCAGCGGAATAAGCTGATCGAGACTTCTGCCTGCATACAAGGCAAAACCCAGGTTGTCTTTGATGTGCTCATCGGGAATTTCAACAGCGCTTTTGGCATGATGGTACAGCAGCAGGTAATTTTCGGCAAACCAGGAGCCAAAGTGCATTTTTCCCGATAAGCCGGCCATGAATGTTTCCCGTTGAGTTTCGCTTTGGCGGCTGGTCCAGTCAACAAAACCGCTCTGGTGGCCCCACGACCAGCTGTGTTTCCCGTACATGCCCTCGATATTCGGGCGATAATACAGAAGGGTATCCGTTAACATGGCCAGGGGAAAATCGACCAGGTCCATGCGGGGAAAAGCGCCGAAGTAAAATTCGTTTTTCCCGTCAGAATACCGGTAATAGGCTGTCAGCTTCGGTTTCCATACATCAGCCTCCGATCCGAATTCGAACAGGTGGTTTAAACCGATCCGGAACCGGTGGTTTTCGTCCAGCGTTGTCCCGATTTCGAAACTGGTTCGTTCACCCAAAATGGTTTGGGAATACGCTTTCCCGCTAAAATACTCCCGGTTGTCGCCAAAACCGTGAAACAGGACTTGGTATTCGGGCTTTTGGGCAAAAGCAGCCGCCGAAAATAAGCTGAGTACGATTAAAAAGATCAGGCGCATTCGTGTCATTTTAAATGGGTTTATTTGAAACAGATCCCGGTGTGCAAAGAAAAATAAAAATTGTCAACCTGAATGAAACTACCGAACTGCTTTTAAACGGCTTAATCACATAAAATATACATGTCGCGTTTCGGGTTGATGCAAAGAACGGGCATATTCCCGGCTTTTTGGATGATTTTTTTCTCGGGCAAGCCCACCATCAGGTCAATTAAGCTGATGTGCCGGCTCGACGGGATGATGATCAGTTTGTAATCTTCGTCCCGGCATCGCTCAAGCGCCTCAAAGGGTAAGCCGAAACTTCCTTTTTGGGCGGTCCGAAAGCGTACATCCAAATGAAGCTTAAACAGCAACTCTTCAATAAAACGTTTATTCTTTTTCGTCATGGCGCCGTACTCGTTGTTTTTATCTTTGGCTACCAGCACCTCAACGGATGATTGATTAAACCGTCCGAAATATGAGGCCCAAAGCGAAGTATCTTTCATCACCTTGCGGAAATCAACCGGCAACATCACTTTATTGTATTGCAGGAATTCCCGATCGCTTCCTTTGACAAACAGAAAAGGAATCTGGCTTTGTTGCAGGGCCGGCAATTTTGTTTTTATTTTTTCGCTGGTCAGCACAAGCATAATCCCGTCGTATTGTTCACCAATGCGGTCGATGGTTTGCTGCAGGTTGCCTTTTAAGGTAAGGCTTGAAATGACCAGATTGGGCAAATCGTTTTGCAGTTTACGGATGATGGCAGCCAGGGCCCGCTGAGCATCCATTTTCTCCGTTTTACCGCCTTTGCCCAGCGGATGAAACAAACACAGCTCTTTCCGAAAAATCTCTGCCATCCTGATTCCGTGAAGAATCGCATCGGCCATCGACTCCGAAAAGTCGCAGTGTACCATGATCCGTTGTTCTGTATTTTTGCTCATTCGTGCTCAAAACTATTTATTTTTTTGATAACTGAAAAATATCAGCAGGCGTTGACCGGCTTATTCGTAAATTTGGTGAAAAACAAACAAAAATCCATGCTGACACGAGAACTTATTTGGCCTAAAAGCATCGTTGTAATTGGGGCATCCAATAATGTGATGAAACCAGGAGGCAAACTCCTTAAGAATTTGATCGATAATCAATTTGCGGGCGAGTTGATGGCCGTTAATCCGAACGAAGAACAGGTTCAGGGAGTTCCGTCGTTTAAGCAGATTGACGACCTGCCCCCGGTTGAACTGGCGGTGCTGGCTGTTCCTGCCCGTTTTTGCCCGGAAGCAGTCGACCGGCTGGCTTCCCGAAAAGGGACCAAAGGTTTTATCATTATTTCTGCCGGATTTAGCGAAGAAAGTGAAGACGGGCGCCGGCTGGAGGAGCAAATTGTGGCGGTTGTCAACAAACACAAAGCCAGCCTTATTGGGCCCAATTGCATCGGCATCATCACCCCGGCCCATGCCAGTGTTTTTACCGAGCCGGTTCCCAAGCTGCATCAAATGGGCTGCGATTTTATTTCGAGCTCGGGTGCAACGGCAGTTTTCATCATGGAGTCAGGTATTCCGAAAGGATTACACTTTGCCAGCGTGTTTTCGGTCGGAAATTCGGCACAGGTGGGTGTGGAAGATGTGCTCGAATTTATGGATGAAGTATTCGACCCCAAAACCAGTACCCGCGTAAAACTGCTGTACATCGAAAGCATCAATAACCCGGATAAACTTTTAAAACATGCCCGTTCGCTGATTCACAAAGGCTGTAAAATTGCCGCGATTAAAGCGGGGAGCAGTCAGGCCGGCAGCCGGGCGGCATCGTCGCACACGGGCGCAATGGCCAGTTCCGACCTGGCGGTGGAGGCGTTGTTTCGCAAGGCCGGCATTGTACGGTGTTACGGCCGCGAAGAGTTAACCACTGTGGCGAATGTATTTATGTGTAAGGAGATGAAAGGCAAACGAATGGCGATTGTTACCCATGCCGGGGGACCGGCGGTAATGCTCACCGATGCATTGGAATCCGGCGGCCTGCATATTCCGAAAATTGAAAATTCGCCGCAGAAACAGGCGCTGAAAGAAAAACTGTTTCCCGGCTCTTCGGTGGAAAACCCGATCGACTTTCTGGCAACCGGCACGGCAGAACAGCTGGAGGCCATTATCGATGCCTGCGATAACGATTTTAGCGAGATCGACGGCATGGCTGTGATTTACGGTAGCCCGGGGCTTTTTCCGGTTGGCGACGTGTATGAAGCGCTTAGTAAAAAAATGCAGACTTGTAAAAAACCGATTTACCCGATTTTGCCTTCGGTGATCAATGTAAAAGATGATGTGGCTCACTTTATTTCGGCCGGCAACGTGAATTTCCCTGACGAAGTGCTGCTGGGGCGCGCCCTTACCCGGGTGTCTAATACGCCGAGGCCGCACGACGAACGGATTTTTCTGGAAGGGGTCGACATAGCCGAAATTCGCCGCATCATCGATCATGCACGGGATGGCTACCAGTCGCCGCAGGTGATTCACCGCTTGTTCGACGCGGCCGGTATTCCCTATGTCAAAGAGCGCGTGGCGAATACGAAGGAGGAAGCGCTGACTGTTGCTGATGAATTGGGATTTCCACTGGTGATGAAGGTGATCGGGCCGGTTCATAAAACCGAGATTGGCGGAGTGGTGTTGAATGTACGTAGCGCCGAAACGGTGGTTAGCGAGTTTAAACGGCTAATGACCATTCCCGAAACAACAGCCGTATTGATGGCTGAAATGGCCTCGGGCATCGAACTATTTATCGGCGCAAAATACGAGAACCGCTTTGGGCACGTCATGCTTTGCGGTATGGGCGGAATTTTGGTGGAAGTGCTGAAAGATATTACTTCGGGTTTGGCGCCGCTAACGCTTTGTGAAGCGGCTTCTATGATCAAAAACCTCAAATCGTACCAAATCATTAAGGGTTACCGGGGGCAGGAAGGCGTTAACCAGCGAAAATTCGCCGAAATCATTGTACGCCTGTCGAGCCTCTTGCGGTTTGCCACCGAAATTAAAGAAATGGATATTAATCCCCTGCTGGGGAAAGGCGACAAAATTCTGGCGGTGGACGCCCGAATCCGGATCGAAAAATAAGCCGCCGTATGATCCCGGCTGGTGTAGTTCAACACCAACTTAACACCGGGTTTTGCATACCGCTCAGAGTCCTGTTTATTGTTTTTAGTTTTTAGGGATGCCCTTTATTCATTTTCAAAATAGCCCGTTTTAATCATTCGTTAAAAATAACCTCCTTTATCGGTAATATCTCTAATCGACTGTCCTTCGTGTACCCATCCAAAAATCTTCTTTTCATTTTCCTTTATCTCTTCGGCCCGAAGCAGGACATCGTAAGCAATATTACGCGGCACAACCAATACACCATCAACATCGCCCAGTATCACATCGCCGGGTTTAATCGTTACATCGCCTATTTTGATTGGAATCTGATAATGCGTAATCAGGCAACGGCCCAAACTTCCATTGGATATCCGGTATTCATAAAATACCGGGAAATCGGCTTCCAGAATCTGGTGCGTATCGCGAATTCCTCCGTCAATACAAGCGGCTTTCAGTTTCTTACCTTTGGCAGTGGCAGTCATCACGCCGCCCCACAGGGTCGCTTTATCGTCGCGGCTGGTGTCCCAAACGACAAAAGCATCTTCGTGCATTTCGTCAAGCATCTGGGTACGGAATTCCATCTCGCCCTGAATTTTTACATTGGGCGAACTTTTTACGGTAAAAGCAAAACCGGCAACGGTACGGTATTCCCTGAGAGGAATTATTCGGCCCGGTAAAGCTTGCTCCAGCAAGCAGAACTCGCGTAACACATCGTTTACAGCACCGGTGTACAACTGTTCGAACCGGTTTAATAATTCTTTATCAGGAATTGGGAAAGTTACAGTTGAAATTCCTTCGCGTGAGGCTATCAGCTTTTCCAGATTCATCATTCCTACTTCTTTTCTGTATTGATCGGCACTCATAATCTAAAATTTACGATTTTGATATTTACAATATACGATTTCTTCAAAACTGCTTTCAGAATTCGAAAAATCGAAAGCTTTTCTCTTTTTCTCCTCCTTTGGAGGGCTTAGGGGAGGCTTCTAGGCGTTCAGTCCCATGCCTCCATCAACAAAAATATCCTGTCCGGTAATGTACCGGCTGGCATCGGAACAAAGCAACAAGGCCAGCGAAGCGCAATCGGATGCTTCGCCCACGTATCCAACAGGTATTTTCGATTCTACCAATGCTTTGTAGTTTTTGTCGGCCAGGACTTCTTCATTTCTTCCGGTTGCAATAGCGCCGGGAGCCAGGTTATTGATCGTCACGTTGAAAGGGGCAAATTGCGGAGCCAGGCTTTTCACCATGCTTGCCTGCGCCACTTTGGAAGCTGCATAAACGATCATTTGCTGGTGGGGACGAACCTGTTGTACGCTGCCAACCGTAAGAATACGCCCCCATCCTTTTTTTTGCATCGCCGGATATAATTCCTGTATAAGAAAAAGGGAAGCCCGAAGATTCGTGTTAATCTGCAATTCAAATTCTTCAGGTGTCACCCCGTCCCAGGATTTCCGGAACTGGATGGAGGCATTCAGTACCAGAATATCAATTTCAATTCTGTTTTCTGACAGGTAGTGTGCAATGGTTTTGGCTGAATCGACCGAAGAAAGGTCGCATTGCAACAGGTGACAATCAACCCCCATTGCTGTAATTTCCTGATATGTTTCTTCTGCCAGCGCTTTTCCCGAACGGTAATTAATGACCAGGTTTGCGCCATATTCGGCTAACGCCAGCGAAATGGCCTTGCCTATTCCCTGGCTACCACCCGTAACAAGGGCTGTTTTTCCTTTTAAATTGAATAAATTTTTTATCTGCATCGCTTCTGTTTAATGATAAATTAGTAATCCGCTCCGGAATTCCGGATACGAAATAATCTCGCCACGTTCGGCTTCGGTAACCACCAGTCCAAGTTTGCCCGAAGGATCGAAAGCACAACTGGTAGGCCTTGTTCCCGGGCAGGAAAATGAACGGGTAACCTCCCCGTTTTTTGCGTAAACGTTTATCCTGCTTTCGTTGAATACCGCAACAAAAAGAAGTTCATCTTCGTCGAACGCCATTCCGTCGGGGCCCCAGGGGCCATTGCCTGCTTTGGTAAAAGGGCGTTCGTTGTTCAATTCAAGTTTTTCGACATCCCATTCGCCAATCCACAATTGCTGGCGGTATGTTTCTGCAAAAATCAAGGTTTTTGCGTCGGCCCGGAAGGCCAACCCGTTCGTGAAATATTTGTTTTTCGATATAACTTTTGCCCGGTCGCCACCTTTGGGCAAAACACAAATCGTTGAAACAGGTTCTTCTCTTCCGTCAGCATGATCGGAAAAAAGCAGGTTGCCGGCAGTATCGAAAATAAGATCGTTTGGTCGTTTCAACCGAATCCCTGTATCCGTTTGGTTGCACAAAGTTTTGAAACTCTTGTTCACCGGATCGAACATTCGGATTTCGCCCCTTTCACTATCGCAAAACCAGATCATCCCCTGTTTGTCAATCGCTGCCCCGTTGGGAGTGCCATCCACATCGAAACGTTCCAGTTCCTGCCCATCCCATTTGGCAAGGTTTCCTCCTTTAATCTCGACAAACCACAGGTTTCCGTCGAAATCAAAAACCGGGCCTTCGGGAAATCTTAATCCTGATATAATTGTTTTGAATTCCATTTAATGGTTAAATACCTCCTACTTTGGGATACCAGTTGGGTTGGTACGGATCCTGATGGAAACGGGCATAATAGTCGCCTTTTTCTTCAAAGTACCGTTCGTATTTTTCCATCTTATCTTCGTCCAATTCTACTCCAAGTCCAGGTCCTTCAGGCACTTTTATTGCACCGTTTACGTATTCCATTTTCCCGCCAACAATAATATCATCCTCAAGATAATGATAGTGGGCATCGCCTGGCATGGTCATGGTCGGAATGGTTGAGGCAGTATGGATCATGGCAGCCAGCTCAATACCAAACTCGGCGCCCGAGTGCATGGCAACTCCAAGGTTGAATGTCTGGCAAATGGCTGTAAGGTCTTTTACCCCGCGGGGGCCTTCCCAGTAATGAAGGTCAGTCAGCACAATGTCGATACTGTTCATGTGAATAGCCGGGCCAAGGTCGTCGAATTTATTCGGATACATGTTGGTGGCCAAAGGAATCCGAACCTGTTCTTTCACGCGGAGCATTCCTTCCAATCCCCATGCAGGATCCTCGAAATACTGAATCTCGAGATCTTCGAGACGACGGCCCGCTTTAACAGCAGTGGCTACTGACCAAACGCCATTGGGATCAATGCGAAGTCCGAAATCATCGCCCAGCCGCTGGCGGCAAAGCTGAAGTACCCGCACTTCTTCCATAGGGTCCATCACTCCAGCTTTCAACTTCATGGCTGTAACACCAAGTGTTTCTTTTAATTCGACACACAAATCGGCCATATCTTCGGCGCAGGTGTCGTGCCCGCCACCCGGACGATCATATCTCCAAAACAGATAACCGATCATCGGAATTTCATCACGTAGTTTTCCGCCAATGAGTTTGTTCATCGGCACATTACAAGCTTTGCCCATGATATCGAGACAGGCAATTTCAATAGCTCCGTACAGGCGAGAATTCGACAGGTAGTAAATACTTCTCAGAACCTTTAACTTAATGGTTTCCAGGTCGAATGGATCCATTCCGACTATCCGTGGTTTCAGTTTCATCAAAGCGCCGCGCTGGTCGCCGCCCCCAACCTCACCCAAACCAACAATTCCCTCATCGGTAATCAACTCAAGGATGGTCCTCATCAAATAACCCGGATGTACACCGGTGTTGTGTCTTAGCATGGCATTCATCGGAATAGCCACCGTGCGGACACGCATATCAATTATTTTCATTTTTAAAAATATTAGAATTCTATTTTTCGTTCAGTTTTTGATTAATAAGCTGTGCTGCATCCTTCAACTTCCCGGCAATTTTTTCCTGCATCGAAGGGGTATACCTGGTTTCGGGCAGATAAACTCCAAGACTTGCAATTACATTGTCGTTTTTATGAATCGGGACAGCGATCCCAACAATTTGTGCTTTCGATATTTGTATGGCCATTTGTTTTTTCCTGACCCGGGTCAACTCCAGCAATAAATCTTCTTCATCTTCTATTCCAGCCCAGGTTTCAGGCGATGGCAAACCATATTTGTGGATGAATTCTTTTTGTTCTTTTTCATTCAGGCAGGCCAGTATCATTCGTCCGGTAGAAGTCAGGTAAGCGTCTTTTTCCTTCTTGTTGATAACCTGAAGTTCGTGCGTGCTTCTAACTTCATGAAGCACAATGCGATTGTTGTCTTTTAAAATCGACAGGATACACCCTTCATTCAACGAATCCGAAAGAGTCTTTATGGGCTCTATTGCTGCATCCAAAAGCTCCTGCTTGTGTGAATAATTTCCGGTCAGCAAATACGACATTGACCCGAGCCGGTATCCGGTTTTTCTTCCAACCTGCTCCAGATAACCTCTGTTGACGAGTGTTTTTATAATGTTTGCGCAGGTGGCATTGTTCAGGTTTAGCTTACCTGAAATTTCACTCAGAGTATATAAACGGGAACGGTCGGTAGTAACCAGTTCCATAATATCCAATGCTCTGTGGATTACCTGAATCATACTATTTTGATTTTACTTGATTATATCTTTTTTATAAAAAAACCTTACTGCAACAAAAATGCAAAGAGCCGAGAAAACATACACGACAGACAAAGCCGATAAGCCCCATGACAAGCCAAGAACCGGTTTAATTTTTCCAAGAATATAGGGAGCCGAAGCTCCTGTTACGAAGGCAAACATCAGCATCAGCCCGGTTGCTGTCGAGCGGACTTTTGGTTCGATCACGTCATACAAAGCGGCAAAAATATTAGAGTCATAAATGCCCCTGAACAGCCCGAACAGGGCAAGAGCCAAATAAATCATAAAAGGAGAGTTCCCAATCCCTAACATGAATAAAAACGGAGCGCCCGTAAGCAACCCGAATCCCTGTACCAATCCACGCATTCCGGTTATTTTTGTGCAATATCGGTCGGCAAGTGAAGCACCAAATAGAACGCCAAAAAATGCAGCCAGATAATGGTAGAATGTGGCATCGAACCCAGACCGGGCTAAGGAGAACCCGAATTTTTCGTGAAGATAGGTTGGCATCCAGGTCATAAAACCAACATTCACGAAAACCATCCCCGCAAAAGCAAGGGTCAA
Organism: Gaoshiqia sp. US2; assembly: GCF_059705485.1. NCBI lineage: Bacteria > Pseudomonadati > Bacteroidota > Bacteroidia > Marinilabiliales > Prolixibacteraceae > Gaoshiqia > Gaoshiqia sp. US2. The sequence goes on from NZ_AP048550.1 coordinate 2,533,149, forward strand.
TAACAAGGCAGTCGGTTTTTTAAAGAAGGTAAGTAACGCTTCTTTTGTAGAAACGGAATTGCTCCCGTCTTTTGTTTTAACCGGATGCGAGTCTTTTAAACGTATTGCAATTATTAATGAAAGGACAATACCCACTGCACCGAAAATATAAAATGCAAAACGCCAGCCCAGTTGATCGGCAATCCACCCGGTAAGGTAACCACTTGCAATAATTCCGGCATACAGGGCTGTTTGATGGATCGACATGGCAGTAGCCCTGGTTTTATTGTGGTGTTCACCAATCAAGGCGTTGGCTGAAGGGGAATAAAATGCTTCACCCCCACCGGTAGCCACACTTTGAAGAAATATAAGATGGATGAACATGGTAGCCATTCCGGAGAAAAAGGTTGATGTACTCCATACCAAAAGACTAATCATCAATACGTATTTTTTATTTGTGCGATCACCGACAAATCCGGCAACCGGAACGAGTATGCCATATATCAATATTAAGATGGAGGCAACCAATCCCATTTCAGAGTCTGCAAGTTTCAAATCGCTGCGAATAGCGGGTAAAACCACATTAAAAATTTGCCTGTCGGCCTGATTAAAGAAAAAAGCCAGCCAGAGTAACAAGATTAGCTCCCACTTGTATGGAAAGTTGAGGTTTCTTTTGGAATATTCCATTTGGTCTTGTCGATTATTTTATATTAGTATGTCGTGCAAATTTATATTCTGCATTATAAAAATACAACATCGGAAATTGAGGTTGTCACGTTTTTATTTTCCCCTATGGGATTTTCATATAATTTCAATTAGTCACAAATTCTATTAAGATACTGATAAACAAGATTATATATTTTCTGGGAATTTGTTTATATTTTACATTGTAAAATAATGTTTTTAAACATTTTATAATAAGGTCTAATTTTTTTGATTGAAGTTTGTTTTGGATAGAAACACAATATCAAAATAGCTCAAAGATTTCGAAAACGACAGCTGCTGTTTCGTTCTAAAAATTGGATGTAAAAACGTATGGTTTTTAAACGGTCAGAGAGGAGAGGATTGTAATTACTACTTGAATTCGGTTGTTACCAGATTGAAAATAAGTGAGGTATGTATGTATTCCTTGTGTCAGGTAGATTGTAGAAAAGTTTTGCTTAATCTGTTTCTTTGTGCAGATTGGGGCCTTTACAGCTTTAATTTTTGGAGGCAATAGTCCGTGGCGTTTGAGGCTAGTTTAAGTTCTAAATTTTATCTCAGTCATATCTTTTCATTTCTTATTTGTGCCCTAAAGCCGATTTCTAAAGAAGCCATCCGGCAGTTGCCGGACAACTTCTTCGGCTTGTTAAAATTAATTTCTCACATATTGTCGTTACAAACAGCTTGTCCCGATAGCAATCGGGAACCACCAGCTAACCCCTCGTCACCGCTATCGCTAAGACGAGGGATAGGTGAGGAACTTTCCTTAACATGCTGCATCAAATCAAAATTGGTTTTCGTGGAATTTGTCGTACACCCAAGCATTTCCGTCCTTTTGGGACAACACTCCGGGCATATACCGGTTCCGTTGACCTGTCAGTTTCAAAAACCGGATAGGGTTGGTGTACGGATTTTATGTCCTTATAAGGTCAACCCGGCTGACAGCCTTGATAAGGGTGACTGACAGCCTTGGTCAGACACACTGGAAGCCTTGTACACGATGCCTGACCTTATAAGGACAAACAGCATGTACAGGCTTCACTATATTCAGGTGCTCACCGTTAGCTCTGCCGGGAGCATCCCGGTGCGGGGGCCGTTATTACGGTACATCACCGCCCGCACTTCGAGCCGGTACATTCCCGCCGCTAAGGGCGGTACCAGGAAATCGATCTGGCCCGGTTTGTTGCGCGAAACGGTGGCTGCGCCTTGACTTTATCTGCCGGCCTGATCTCCGGGTGTCTCCGGCAGTTGCCGGCTTACCCGGGGCTACCCATATTTCACCCCGCCGGGGTGTGAGGACAATCAGTAATCGGTGATCAGTGATTTGAGGGTTGCAGCTTGAAACTTGAATCCGTCTGCGCCGGAGTAAACACTTGGAACTTGCAGCTAAAAAGTACCTGCGTAGAGCTGCAACTGAATACTGCTACTTTCTTTATATTTGTAAAAAATCAAGAAACATGGACCGCCAGGCATTTTTAACGCTGACTACCAGCGCGCAATGGTTGCTTTTTGCAGCCATCGCCCTGATCATCTTTTCATGGATTGAACACAAAAAACGGCTCTTGCAGGCAGGGCAGCTGCTTTTCGCCCTGCTGGGGATTTTTTCGTTATGGGTGATCAGCAGCGGACAAATCCCGGTTCAGGAAGTCTTGCCTGATCAGCCGGTCGCGGCTGAAGCCAAAGCGCTCAGTTTCTTTTTTGGACTTCAAATTGCCGGGCTGATGGGGCTATGCGGATTTATACTGGGTTTTTACAGGTGGTCGCTGAGTAAAATCATCAACGTGCTGTTGATTGGACTTGCTATATTCCTGTTTTTTATGGTTTATATGCTGCAGCGGCAATAAAAAAAGCCGTTGGTCAAACGACAAACGGCTTTACAGACTCAACTTATTTGTAATGGCTTAATTTTTCGAATCTTTGCAGGCATTGTAAATACCCTCAAACAGTTCTTTCACATCCGACGCTGCCACCGCCGAGAAAGCGACCCGGATAACATTGCTCAGGTTAATGATCCCGATGCTGTATTTCTCAATCAGAATTTTACGGATCAGTTCGCCATCCAGACCGTCGGCCAGCTGCACACACATAAAATAGCCCGAGTTGAAGGGCAATGCGGTAAAATACGTTTTGTATTTGTCGTCGTTCAAGGCCTCTTTCACCGCGATATAGCGTTCGTTCATGATGCTGAGCTTGGCTGCTTTTTGGTCTTTATAGGCCGGGTTTTCAAAAGCGGCCAGCAGCAACGACTGTGAAATGTTGGCGGCATTTGAAATATTTCCACGCACAGCGCCGGCGGTTTTGGCTTCAAGCGCTGCATAAAGTTCGGCATCGCCGCCTTTAACTCCATAGGTCATAAAACCAACACGGAAGCCCCATACATAATCTTCTTTGGTTGGCCCGTCAATTTTAAGGGCCAGCACATTTTCGTGCAAGTCACAAAGCTGGGCAAAAATGCTTTCGGTTTCCACCCCGTCTTCGTACACCAGCCCAAAATAGGCATCATCAGAGAAAACAACAATCTTATTTCCTTTTTCGGCTGATTCCCTGATGATTTGGGTAATGGCTTTCGCTTCGTCCACCGTTGGCGAATAACCGGTCGGGTTGTTCGGGAAGTTCAGGATCAGAATTTTTTTGCCGATTCCGCCAACTTCCAGGCTGGCTTTAAAGGCGTCCATATCCAGCCGGTTGCCGTTAAACAGCTTATATTTTTGCAATTCGGCTCCGTAAGCGTGGTTCAGGATCAGGTTGTAATTTCCCCAAAACAAATCGGGGACAATTACTTTGTCACCCTCGTCAACAAACAGGTAACCGGCCATACTTACGCCATGTGTCAGCGCGTTGGTCACCACCGGAAGGCTTAACACCTGATTGCCAATGGAGGGGTTTTTCTCATAAATCATACTTTTCCAGCGTGCCCGGATATCGGGGCGGCCAAAACTGGGGGCATAAGGAAAAACCAGCGACGGATCCAACCTGACATTGCTCTCGATACTTTCCAAACGCATGGGCGAACCATTGTCTTCAACCGCTGCGCCAATGGTGGCGTTTATCCGTGTTCCTTTGGCATCGGCCGTTTGTCCCAGGATTCCTTTTTTCGGGAAAAAGATATTTTTACCTTTCAGGGAGAGCAAATCATAGACGGCAGGGTTCTTTTCGCGAATTACCCGGTTTAATTCTTCAGCTTGTGGATTCATTATCACTAATTTAACTTTTCAGGTATTTGTAAATTTTCTATTCAGTAAAATCGGATGCAATATATTAAAAAAACTTATTTCGCCGATTGTTTTCTTATAAATTGAAATAAAAACCATGCAATTATTTAAAAATTGTAAATTATTTGTTAGAAATTGCCTGTTTAAACTTCGATTTGTAATTATTTGAACAAATCTTCATCCCGGATAATCATCATAATGGCCGAATGAGGCAAGATAATATACTTTTCTTTGTTGAAATCGATTTCAAATCCGCTTTTGTGCAGGTAAATGGCCAGATCGCCTGCCTGCGCCTGTAAGGGGACATATTTTACTTCGCTTTTCTTTTCTTTCCAGGGTTCCTCTTCATCGGTCATGGCCGGTATCGGATAGCCGGGACCCACTTTTACGATGTACCCGCTGTGCACTTTTTCATTTTCCTGAACCGAAGGGGGCAAATACAGGCCCGATTGGGTTTGCCCCGCCGGATTTTTAGGTTTGATCAGCACCCGGTCGCCCACCATAATGAACTTTTGCAAATCCTTTTCTTCAATAATCAGTGACATTTTGTTTTTCTGCAAAGATAATATTCGGCGTCGAGGATTTTGAATTTTGAGACAGAATCAAGGTTATTCGACCAGTGGAATCCGGAAAGTCACCTGCGTGCCTTTTCCTTTTTGACTTTCCACATGAAAATCGCCCCGGTTTTTTTGAAGGAATTCCCGGACCAAAATCAGTCCGATACCTGTGCCTGGCTCTTTCATGGTTCCCGGCGTGGAAAATGACACAGCAGCGTTCACCCGCATTAAACTTTGGCGCGACATGCCAACGCCGGTATCGGTTACCGTTACGGCCATCATGTCGTCCTCTTCGACAGCCGAGATCCTGACTTCGCCGCCAACATGAGAGAACTTAATCGCGTTTGATACCAGGCTTCGCAGAATGGCTCCAAGCATGTCTTCATCGGCGTAGATTTCGGAGTTGCTTCTCATCTTTAAAAAGAAGGACAACTTTTTTTCTTCAATCATCGGGTGAAAAAGAGCGACAATATCGCGATATATTTTTTCCAGTTTGATTGGTTTTGGGGTATACGGAATGGTTTCGCTTTGCGAAGTCGACCATTTCACCAGGTCGTACAGCAGTTTATAATTTTGCTGGGAAATATTGGCCAGATTGCGGATTAATTCCAGCCGTTTTTCTTCGCTCAACTCGTGGTATTCTTCGTTCAACAGGTTGGCAATCGCGGCAAAGCTCCCGATATGGTCGCCCAGGTTATTGGAAATCAGCGAAACAAAACGTTCTTTGTTTACAGCCAGATCTTTATAGCGCTGCTGGCTCACTTTCAGCGATTCCGACAATTTTTCGAGCCGCAGGTACAGCGTTTCGAATACGTATTCGTTGGAATAGGCCATAACTGATATCAACACAAAAACAATCCCTGTTCGGCTGATCATGTGTATGCTGTAATGCGGAAACCACAGGGTTTGATAAAAAAAGATAAAACCGACCAGATTGAGGAAAATGAAAACCACCAGAACAATAAGTCCCCACCGCTTTCCCAAAACAAGGATGGTAGGCAGCGGGATGAGCAGGGCAAAAACAAGGGCCGAATTTTCTATCCCTCCCGTTTGCAGTAAAAAGGTGGAGAACAGGGCTATGGTTACCACGAATACCGCTGAAACGATTATCAGCTGTTTTTTTACGCGGAACAGGTAAAATAAAGTAATTCCAATAAGCAAACCGGCAGCGTTGGCAAATAAATAAACCAGGTTTGAGGTAATCACGTTCCAGATCAGGAAGCTGCCAACTACCAGAAAGTAAAAATAGAAAAACAGGTTCAGCAGGATACTTTTTTTCCGTTCCTCGATTGCCGAATACGGGTTTATATCTGCACTTATAACGAGCCGGTTGAAGAGATTTGCCAATTGATTTTTCACATCACATTGAAATAATAAGCTAAAATAAGCCATTTCGGTGAACCGGCAAGCTTTTGCAATGTATTATTTTGTTAATTGTACTCGCCGCGAACATCGGTCAGCACCTCACAACCAGTTTCGGTAACCAGTACGGTATGTTCGAATTGGGCCGAAAGTTTCCCGTCGCTGGTGCGGGCTGTCCAGCCGTCAATTTTATCGACCCGGGTTGATGCTTTTCCTTCGTTGATCATTGGTTCAATGGTAAAAGTCATTCCGGGACGCATGATGTCGCCCGAATTACGTCGGGCAATATGGTCAACCTGCGGGGCTTCGTGGAAATCGAGGCCAACGCCATGCCCGCAAAACTCGTAAACCACGCTGTATTTTTGTGCTTTGGCATAACGTCCGATTACAAAGCCGATGTTGCCAATGTAATTTCCCGGTCGTACCTGCTGAATGCCTAAATCCATCGAATGCCGGGCAACCTGGATGATCTTTTCTGCTTTTGGCGAAATATTCCCGATCGAAAACATCCGGCTGGTATCGCCATAGTAGCCGTTTAAAATAGTCGTCACATCAATATTCAGGATATCTCCTTCCTTTAAAATGACAGCAGGGTCGGGGATACCGTGACAAACAACTTCGTTGAGCGATATACAGCACGATTTTGGGTAACCGCCATAGCCCAGGGTCGCCGGAACTGCACCATGGTCACGTACGAACTCATCAATTATTTTATTGAGATATTCAGTGCTGACCCCTTCTTTCAGAAATCCTTCGATCATAACCAACGCTTTTCCGGCAAGTTGACTGCTTTGTCTGATTCCCTCAATCTGTTCTGTTGTCTTAATAATAATATCGCTCATTCAAAAAAATTTTCGCAAAAGTCGTAATTGCTTCTTTATTTTCAAAGCTGAACAATACTTTTGTTGGAAAGTTTAAATAAAATCATCGTTGGATGGAAAAATATACCAGGAAAATCAATATTCAATCGTTTCACACAAATCAGTACGGTAAAGCTTCGGTTTGTTCGTTGTTTCAGTTTATGCTCGAAGCAGCCTGGTCGCATGCCCAGGTCATGGACTGGGGCTACGATCAACTTCAAAGTCAGCATATGTTCTGGGTGTTGTCCCGCATGTATATCGACGTGGAAAAATATCCTTCGTGGCAGGATACCTTCACGCTCAATACCTGGTCGGCAGGGACCGACGGCGTGTATGCCTACCGTGAATTTATTCTTGAAAATGAAAACAAGGAAGTGCTGCTGCGTGGCAACTCAGCCTGGCTGATCCTGGATACCGATAGTAAAAAGATCGTTCTGCTGAAAGATTACAAAGCAACGTTTCCCCGGTATAACGGCACGAGCGTTTGTCGGGAACCCAAACGGATCAGGCCGAAGAATCATCCGGAGCAAATGCTTTTTTCGCCGGTTTTATTCAGCGATCTGGATGTGAACAGGCATTTTAACAGCGTAAAAGTATTGGAGCGTGTGTTGGATCAGTTTGGAATCGATTTTCTGAATGAACATGAACCGGCTGCTGTCGAAATTAACTACCTGAAAGAAGGATTGGCCGGCGACCGCTTAGCGGTTGTGACCAACCAGCTGAAGGAAAATAAATATCAATCGACCATTGTGCGGGAAAGTGATTCAGCTGACCTGAGTACAATGGAAATTAGCTGGCGTGAAAGACGCTGAAAACAGGAGGGAGGCTGCCCCTGAGTTTACCGGCTCAGCCAGTAGCTGATTCGCTCAAGCTTTTCGGCAAGGGGCATGTAGCCGTCGAGCCAGTGAATGTCGGTACCTTGCCGTTCCATCCGGCGAAACCAGGTCATTTGTCGTTTGGCAAACTGGTGTATGGCAGTTTCGAGCCCGGTAAACATATCGCCGAAAGATAATTCTCCGGTTAAATGCTGAGTCAGGTACTTGTATTCGAGCCCGTAATAAGTTAGCTGGCCCGGAGTTAAGCCTTTATCGAGCAAGGCTTTTACTTCGTCCAGCATGCCGTTGTCCAGACGTTGTTTCAGGCGTTCGCTGATCCGGCGGCGACGGCTCAGCCGGTCAAATTTCACACCAACCACCAGGCTGTTGATGTCGGGCATCGACCGGTCGATATCCGGGTGATGTTGCAGGTAATCTTCAATTTCGATGGCGCGTAAAGCCCGTTTTTTATTTTCAATATCCGTTTTATTGTGCAAATCGGATTTGTAGTTTTTCAGGATTTCGGTTAGCTCGTCCAGTTCCTTATCCTGTAATTCCAAGCGAAGCGACTCATTGTGCGGAACCTGGATCAACTTGTAATTCTTCAAAACCGCTTCCAGGTATAATCCGCTCCCGCCGCATAAAACCGGAAATTTTCCGCGGCTGGTCACATCGGCGTAAGCGGCCAGAAAATCATGCTGAAACTCAAATACATTATACTCGTAGCCGGCATCCACCAGATCAATCAGGTGATAGGGAATTTGCACGCCATCTGCTTCATAATCGGCATAATCTTTTCCTGTGCCCAGATCCATTCCGCGGTACACCTGCCGCGAATCAGCCGAAATCACTTCGCCGCCGAGCATTTTGGCAGCATGGGCTGCAACCGTTGTTTTTCCCGAAGCAGTCGGTCCCAGGATCGTGAGCATTTGATATTTTCTGTCGTGCATGATGATTTCGTGATACTAATTTGCAAAATAATGTATTTTTGTAACGCAAAAGAAAGAAACATGGATTTTAAACAACAATACAACTGGATTTATCAGGAATGCACATCGATACTTGCCGACCCGAAAAAATTCTGGGATAAAAAACAGCCGGACTATTTTACCGAAAATATTGTTGTTCGTTTACTTCTGCCCCTGATTTTTGTTACAGGGGCGGCCGTATTTCTGGGAGAACTCATCAGTAAACCGGACTACCTGTTGTCTTTTGCTCTGATGAAAGCGGTGCGGATTATCGTGAGTTATTTCATCCAGTATTACCTCGCGCTTATTATTATTTCGGCCTTGCAGGTGAATTACGGAGGCTTACACGACAAGCAGTTTCTCAGTTATGTGATCGCTTTTACTTTGCTTCCCTTTGTGATTGCTTCGTTTATCACCGGATTATTTCACGGACTGGCTTTATTGAATATCGTCGGATTATACGGTTTCTACATTTTCGTTACGGGAGCGCAAACCAGCCTTGGGATACCCGAAGCAAACCGTTCGCGGTTTATTATGCTGTCAGTTTTGCTGATCCTGCTGATTTTTGGGATGACGAACATCGTCAGTTGGAAGTTATTATCTGTCATTTTTCCTTATGGCGCATAAACCACAAAATATCAATATCAAAAACAAACGGGCCTATTTCGAATACGAAATTCTCGAAAAGTTTATTGCCGGAATCCAGTTGGTTGGCACCGAAATAAAATCCATTCGAAACAGCAAAGCCAGTATTGTTGAAGCCTATTGCCGTTTTACACTGAACGAACTGTACGTGGTGAACATGAATATTTCGGAATACGATTTTGGCAACATCAATAACCACGAAGCCCGCCGCGACCGCAAGTTACTGCTGACGAAAAAGGAGTTGGAAAAACTTCAGAAAAAAATGAAGGAAAGCGGACTGACCATTGTTCCGCTCCGGATGTTTATGAACGACCGCGGCCTGGCAAAACTCGAAATTGGACTGGCAAAAGGAAAGAAAACATACGACAAACGCGAAAGCCTGAAACAAAAAGATTCGAAACGTGATATGGACCGGGCGATGAAGTTTTAGCAGAACTACACCACCTCCATGTTCTCCATCCCGATAATGGCTTCGCCTTTATAGCGCAACAACAAATTGGCCACGGCCAGGGTATCTTTCTCGCAGTAACGGATAATGCGGTCGAGGTCGCCTTGTTCATAATAGACACCCGCAACCTGGCTGCCGTCAATGTCGTCCTTCGGCGTCGGAATCTGAAATGCCGCGCAAAGTAAACTCAGCGATGTATAATTCTTGTAATCGCCAAACTTCCACAGTTGAAGGGTATCCATTAGCCGGTCTTTCACTTCCCAGGGTTTCATCCCGGCCATATCGAGTATTTTCGGTAACCGCAAACCGTTAATCAGGGTGCGACGGGCGATATACGGATAATCAAACTCCTGTCCGTTATGTGCGCAAAGGCATTTCCCGGGATGCGAAGTAAACTTGTTCAGCATGTTATTGAACGACGAAAGCAATTTTTTCTCATCGTCGTCATAAAACGATTTTACCCGGAAGTAAGGTTCTCCGGCCTTTTGAACAACAAAACCGACCGAAATACAGATAATCCGTCCAAACTCGGCATAAATACCGGCCCGTTCGTACACATCTCCCGGTTCCTGTTCTTCGGTGCGGAAATAGGTTGATTTCTGGTCCCAGAGTTTTTGAAAATTCTCCGGCAGCTCATGGTAGTCCGGATATTGGGGAACTGTTTCAATATCAAGGAATAAAACGTCTTCGATATTCAGGTTGTACAGCATAAGATTACAGGTTTTGTTTGATGAAATGGGTTAATATCCTGATTGCCACCCGGTTATTTCCACCTTCGGGAATAATGATGTCGGCGTACCGTTTCGAGGGTTCAATAAACTGAAGATGGCTGGGGCGTACCGTGTCTTCGTAACGGGTTAACACCTGGTGAACGTCGCGGCCGCGTTCAATAATATCCCGCTGAATGACACGCGACAAGCGCAGATCGGAGTCGCAATCAACAAATACTTTAATATCCATCATCTTGCGTAATTCAGGGTCGCATAATACCAGGATTCCTTCAACAATAATGACCGGTTTGGGATGAACCGTGCTTGTTTTTCCGGAGCGGGTGCAAGTCAGGTACGAATAGTCTGGTTCCTCAATTGGTTCGCCGTTTTTTAACCGCTGTAAATGCTCGACCAACAGCGTAAATTCAATCGAATCAGGATGGTCAAAATTCAGCTTTCGCCTTTCTTCAAGCGGCAGGTGGGCATTGTCTTTATAATACGAATCCTGCGATAAAACAGCGACTTCTTCAACCGAAAGCTTGTCCATGATTTTATTGACTACGGTTGTTTTTCCGGAACCTGTTCCCCCTGCAATGCCGATGATGATCATTTTCGTTTTTATATTCAAAGATAGCTAAGATGGAGGTATTTTTACTTAATCTACTTCTTAAATATGGATGACAGCACGGAAAGTATTACCTTCGCAGCGAAAAATAAATGCCCTAAACGAACAAGATTATGATTAACCATGTTGTTCTTTTCAAATTAAACGAATACCCGGAAGCCGAAAAACAGCAAGTTTTGATGCAGATTAAGCGGGCTCTTGAGGAATTAAAAGACAAAATAGCGGAAGTAAAATACCTGGAGGTGGGACTGAATTACGAACTTGAAAGCAAATCGTATGATATTTGCCTGATTTCACACTTCGAAAATCTTGCTGATTTGGATGTATACCGCGTTCACCCAGAACACCTGAAGGTTGTGAAACTGGTTGCCGGTACTACAACATCGAGAGTGGCCGTTGATTTTGAATTTTAACAGAACTAATTAGTGATTGCATATAACATGAAGAACCTGTATCCTTTAAAATTTTCGCCGATTTATATGGAGCGAATCTGGGGCGGACAAAAAATGAAGACTGCTCTGGGAAAAGATTTTGGCAATTTGCCAAACTGTGGCGAGAGTTGGGAATTATCCGGAGTTGACGGAAATGTTTCGGTTGTCAGCAACGGCGTTTTGGCCGGAAACAGCCTGGAAGAACTCATCGAAATATACATGGGCGATTTGGTTGGCGACAAAGTGTTTGAAAAATTCGGCATCGAATTTCCCCTGCTGATTAAGTTTATTGATGCCAATGACGATCTTTCGGTACAGGTTCATCCCAATGACGAGATGGCAAAGAAACGCCATCAGGCTTTTGGAAAAACCGAAATGTGGTATGTTTTGCAAGCCGACAAAGGCGCCCGCCTGAATGCCGGCTTTAATTGCGCCATCGATCAGGAAACTTATCTGAAAAAACTCGCGAATAAAGAGCTGACAGACATTCTTAATTTCGTGGAGGTTCAGGCAGGCGATGTATTTTTCATGCCGGCCGGTCGCGTTCATGCCATTGGAAAAGGCATTCTGGTTGCCGAAATTCAGCAAACATCCGATATTACCTACCGCATTTACGATTACGACCGAAGGGATGCCCAGGGTAACGAACGCGAGTTGCACACCGAACTGGCGCTTGATGCCATTGATTTTACTTACCACGATGATTACAAAACAAATTATTCACGGGAACTGAATAAAAGCAACCAGGTGGTTAGCTGCGGGTATTTTACGACCAACCTGCTGGAATTCAATGCCAAAATTGAAAAAGACATTTACGGACTGGACTCATTTGTTATTTACATCTGCGTGGAAGGTGAATACGAACTGATCGGCCCGGAAACAACCGAAAAAGTAAAAATGGGTGAAACGATCCTGGTTCCGGCCTCAGTCAGCCAGTTTCAGCTAAACCCGCTTTCTGATAAAGTAAAACTACTTGAAGTACACGTATAATGATGGAGATCAAGACAGCCCGCTTTTTGATGAGCAACTCGGACGTGAAAAAATGCCCCGCGCCCGACAAGCCCGAGTTTGCTTTTATTGGACGTTCCAACGTGGGCAAATCGTCCCTGATCAATATGCTCACCAACCATAAAAAACTGGCAAAAACATCATCGCGTCCGGGTAAAACACAGCTAATTAATCATTTCGAGATCAACAGCAGTTGGTACCTGGTTGACTTACCCGGCTACGGTTATGCCAAAGTCTCGCGTAAGGAACGGAACAAATTTCAGGCTTATATTATTGATTATATCCTGAAACGGGAGAACCTGTATTGCCTGTTTGTATTAATTGATTCCCGGCTTGAGCCGCAAACCATTGACCTTGAGTTTATTTCGTGGCTGGGAGAGAAGCAGGTCCCTTTTTCTCTGGTTTTCACCAAATCGGATAAACTGGGAAAAACAAAACTGGCCGGCAACCTGGCTTTCTATAAAAAAGAACTTCGGAAACAATGGGAAGAATTACCCGCGATTTTTGTCAGTTCGGCTGAAACAGGTCTGGGAAAAGACGAAATACTTAATTTTATCGCCGAAACAGCGCCCATGATCACTTAAATAACTACGATCCAGATAATTGGGCGGCAAATATTATTGTGAATCATTCTAAAAAACAAGAACTTGGTCATGTTGTCTTTAATATATCGTAAAGATTTTTTTACCTTTGCGCGCAATTCCAAGCTACTAAAATTTTAAAAAGGAAAATATGGGAAATAAGGCCCCGCTGAAGATTTTTACAGGCTCTGCTACCACGTATTTAACTACTAAAGTTTGCAACCATGCTGGTATTGAACTAGGAAAATCTTCCTGTCCTGTATTTGCAGATGGCGAGTTTGAACCCTGTTACGAAGAAACGATTCGCGGATCGCATGTGTTTATTGTTCAATCGACTTTTCCTCCCGGCGACAATTTACTGGAACTATTGCTGATGATTGATGCCGCCAAACGTGCATCGGCCTATAAGGTGATCGCGGTCATTCCGTATTTTGGTTTTGCCCGTCAGGACCGGAAAGACAAGCCGCGTGTTTCTATCGGTGCAAAACTCATGGCCGACTTGCTTTCGGCCGCGGGAGTCGACCGCGTGATTACGATGGACCTGCATGCTGATCAGATTCAGGGATTTTTCAATGTTCCGGTTGATCATCTGTATGCGTCAGCCTTGTTCATCCCTTTCATTAAACAGATGGGCTTGCGTGACATTGTTATCGCTTCGCCCGATGTAGGCGGTACAAAAAGGGCCAATACCTATTCCCGCATGCTAGGCACCGACATGGTGATCTGTCACAAATCGCGGGCAAAGGCAAATGTCATTGAAAACATGACCCTGATCGGCGATGTTCGCGACAAAGACGTCATCATTGTTGACGATATGATCGATACGGCGGGCACCATCACCAAGGCAGCCAGCCTGATGATCAAAGAAGGGGCCAACTCGGTACGCGCGTTTGCGGCACACGGCTTATTGTCTGATCCGGCTTACGAACGAATTGAAAATTCGGCTTTGAAGGAAGTCTATTTCACCGATACCATTCCGCCTAAAAAAGAATCATCTAAGATTAAGTACATTTCTGTTGCCGAAGCACTTGCCGAGGCTATCCAAATTGTATTCAATAATCAATCAATTAGTTCGATGTTTTACAAGTAATTTTATATCTTTGCACCGCTTTTTCCATACGGCATGAATGTTATGTATGCTGTTTGCCCTTTCACCAAAAGGGAGGACTGAGTACCATAATTAATTATTAAAATTCAAATAATGAAAACAGTAGTAATCAACGGCTCACAAAGAGCTGATCTTGGTAAAAAGGACGCTAAAAAATTAAGAGCTGAAGAAAAAGTACCTTGCGTACTTTACGGAGGAAAAGAAACCATTCATTTTCAGACAGATGCTGCCGAATTTCGGAAAATCGTTTATACGCCTAATGTGTATATGATCGACCTGAATATTGACGGTACTGAACACAAAGCCATTATGCAGGATGTACAATTCCATCCGGTAGCCGAGCAAATTTTACACGTTGACTTTCTGAGAATCCAGGAAGATAAACCAATCAAAATTGAAGTTCCGGTAAAAGTTGAGGGTTATGCAAAAGGGATGCGTTCGGGGGGTAAGATGAAACTCAACCTGCGCCGTTTGAAAGTGAAAGGCCTGGCCAAAAATATTCCCGATTCAATCAATATTAACATCGATAACCTGGAATTGGGGCAAAGTATCAAAGTAGGTCAGATTCAGGCTGAGAACCTGGAGTTCCTGAACTCTAAATCGATTCCTGTTGTCACCATCATGATTACAAGGGCTGCACGCGCTGCCATGAATGCTGCAGGAAAATAATCCGGTTTTGTTTGATACTCATTCATCCTTTGGATGTGAAAAATGATACAAACGTGAACTGAAAGAAAAAAAAATGAAATAGCCATGAGTGCTAAAGCCCGCACCAACCGAAAATGCATAAATGGCTATTCCATGAGTATGTGATAAGCTTCGATAAAGCAAAGACAATTTATACGAATGAAATATCTGATAACTGGATTGGGAAATCCGGGTAAAGAATATGAGAACACCCGGCATAATATCGGGTTTAAGATATTGGACGCTTTAGCTGAAGCGTCCAATATTGTTTTTAGCGACCGGCGATACGGCTATGTTGCCGAGTATAAGTTTAAAGCCCGGACATTTATTTTGCTGAAACCGACTACTTATATGAACTTAAGTGGCCGCGCCGTTAATTATTGGCTGAAAGAAGAAAAAATTACGGTTGAAAACCTGTTGGTTCTTACCGATGACCTGGCCCTGCCATTCGGCACGTTGCGCTTAAGGGCCAAAGGAAGCGATGCCGGACACAATGGATTGAAAAACATTCAGGAAACCATCGGGAGAAATGATTATGCCAGGCTTCGGTTTGGCATTGGCGATAACTTCAGAAGGGGCCAACAGATCGACTATGTGCTGAGCGAATGGTCGAAAGAGGAAGAAGCTGAGCTGCCTGAAAAACTGGATACCTGTATTCAGATTATCCAGAGTTACGGTACAATTGGCGTTGAACGGACCATGAATGAGTTCAATAAGAGGAAATAAAATGGAAACTCAGGTGCGTATTGATAAATGGCTGTGGGCGGTCCGTATATACAAAACCCGCAGTATGGCCACCGAAGCCTGCAAAAAAGGCCGTGTAATCATCGGCGATGTCCAGGTCAAGCCGTCACGCGTTTTGAAAGTGGGGGATGTTGTTCTGGTTAAAAAACCGCCAGTAACCTATCGTTATCAGGTAGTGGGTTTGGTGGAGAAAAGGGTAGGTCCCAAAATGACAGCCGAATTTGTAGTCGATCAAACGCCCAAAGAAGAACTGGAGATGCTGGAAATCAAAAAAAACATGTTATGGCTTCAGCGCGACCAGGGAACCGGACGGCCAACAAAAAAAGACCGCCGCGATTTGGATGATTTCTTTGAATTTTGATTATGCTGATTGCACGCGAAAAACGAAAAACAAATATCGCCGAATACATCCTGTATATCTGGCAGCTGGAGGACTTGCTCCGGGCATTAAATTTTGATTTGGATAAAATCGGCAAATCCCTCGTGTCACAGTTTGATACCAACGAAGAAACCCGGCTGGAAATCTATCAGTGGTATAAAAATATGGTTGTTATGATGCAAAAAGAACAGGTTGGCGAAACCGGCCATATCCAGGTTATAAGAAACCTGACCGACGAGCTGAACTATTTTCATCTGCGCCTGCTTCAGGAAACCAACGATTCGGCATACCGGGCTCTTTATCAGCTAGCCCAACCCCTGATCAACGAATTTCGGCTGAAAAGCAATGAAATTGAATCTCACGACATCCAGGTGGCGCTCCACACCCTGTACACGGTAATGCTGCTTAAACTTCAGCAAAAGGAACTGACACCGCCGACGGCCAATGCCGTGAAACACATCAGTAAACTGATGGGACACCTGGCCGCGAGGTATCGGCAATACGAAGAAGGTGAATTTGAGATCTAAAGAAACCGGTCACGGTACTTTTCTGAGGGCATCAAACAATGTTCACGGCTTCCCCACCAGCGGAAACGGTTTCGGGCAATCCATTGATACAGGCAATCACTCCATTTTTGAGGCATAACCTTGAAAATACGGAATAGCAGGAAAAAGCCGCCCAAAATACGGGCAATCTCCAGGACAGCTGCCGAACGGACATGGTAAGCATCCTGGCTTATCAGAACCACCGAATCGTCAGTTTCGGGAATCTGCCGTTTTTGCAGCCAGTATTTTGCAGTTTCGCTTGTTAAAGAAGCGAAAACAAAACGTCTCTTTTTATCGAACTTCAGAATGACCTGTACGGTATGGCTGCACAAATGGCAGTACCCGTCAAATAAAACGAGATATTTCCCTGCGGGCAGTTTCATTTGTTGTTTTTAAAATCCCGGATCAGGCCTTCGGCCAACCAATTCGCCACCGCCTGCCGGTTATTTTCCCTGACAAAACGTTGCTGGTCGCGATGATGGTTAATATTTCCCAGCTCAATCAGAACAGCCGGCGGATAAGAGTATTTCAACACATAGAGGTTCCGGTCGGATACCGTCCCGTGATAACCGCGGTTTGGCTGATGTTGCGCGTACTTCTCTTTGAAGGTTTGCTGGAGATTTAGGGCCATTTTCCGACCTGTTTTACTCACCTTATCGTGATAAAAGAACACGTCAATATTCTCCCCTTTACTGCGTGAATCCAAATGAATCTCGACTAATCGCTGGAATTTTCCTTTGTGTTCGGTGTAAAGCAGGTTTACGGCGTCTTTCCGTTGGCGGAGCCTGTTCAGGTGGTTGCGCGGAATCACCTCGTTCGGATAACAAACTTCATCCGAATCGGGCTTTAAATAGCTTTCGTCGCGAATGCCGTCATTATCATCGCGAACAATCATATAAACCAGCGCTCCGTGTTCAATCAGCCGCCTGGCCAACCGAAGCGTCACATCGTAAGCATATTCATCTTCACACAGCTGGTGCCCCTGGTAATTCCCGACAGCTCCCGGGTCTGGCCCTCCGTGTCCGCTTACCAGGTAAAAAACAGCCCCGTTCAACTGGTTACTGATCGGTACAACAAGCTGATATTTTTTTCCAAAAATCGGGTAGAGGGTTCCGCCCGCCGGCGGCGCAGCGGCAGGAGCAGATGCAGTGACGGTAACCTCCGCACCCGCCGATTCTGCCGGTACGGGAATATCGGCATTTTTCAAAACAGGAAGCCGGTAAGTCTGCCCGGCATATAAACTGTTATTTTTTCCCAGTTTCGGATGGTTGAGCTCGATAAATTCTTTCATGTATTTTTCAGGGGCCAGATCGTGCCTTTTCAATAAACCGTAAATTCCTTCTCCGTTTTCGGCCTTTGCTGTCTGGTAGTCCTGGGCCAGGGCAAACGAACTAAAAAGAAACATGAACAAAATTATCGCTGAAATTTTATATAATAGGCGCGTAAAAATCAGTACCTTTAAATTCTCCATTAAAATAAATATTTACAAAAAAACAAAATCGTTATTACAAAGTTTAAAATAATTGAATTCAAGTATAAAATTGAACTATAAATTATTCATAATGATCAAAACCAAATTCCAAACGCGAAGGGCAATTCTCGCAATTGTCATCATTTTGGGAATAATTTCCTGTAAAACTACCTTGTTCATTCATGATATCAAAATGGAGAATATCCCAAATAATGAAAATATTTCAACAATCGATTCCAGTATCATCCTGCTGGTTGCACCTTACCAGACTGAACTGAAAGAAGATATGTATGAAATAATCGGTACCAGCGATGCCGAACTGGTTAAAGGAAAACCGGAAAGCCTGCTGACCAACTATCTGTCGGATTTGCTTCTGGATGAAGGAGATAAACTGGCGGAAAAGTATACGCAAAAACCATATCCCGACCTGGCTTACCTGAATTACGGCGGAATCAGAACTGCGCTGCCCAAAGGCCCCATCACGGTCGGGAAAATATACGAACTGATGCCTTTTGAGAATGAGCTGGTTTTACTGAAAATCGGTGGAGAACAGTTGTATGAATTTGCCGAACAGATTGCGCGGCAGCAAGGCGATTGTGTTTCAGGCATCCGCCTGGAAATAAGAGATGGCGTCATTACCCGTTTTGATGTGAACGGAAAACCGGTTAACCGGACAGCCAGTTACTGGATGATTACCAACGAATATGTGGCTAACGGAGGCGATCAGATGAACATGTTGCTTAAAAGAAAAGAATACATTCAATTAAATATGAAAATCCGCGATTGCTTTATTAACCGAATGAGAAAGGATTATCAGGAGGGTAAAGTAATCTCGCCAAAACTTGACGGGAGGATTCGATATGAATAACCGGAGAAAATTCATTCGGCAGTTGATAGGTGCAAGCGCAGGCATATCCTTAGTCCATTTGCCTGATCATTTGTTTGCACAGGAAGAATTGCTTCGTTTAACCATTTTACATACCAATGATATTCATTGTCAGATCGATCCGTTCCCGGCAACCGATCCTTCATATGGGGGTCAGGGAGGTCTGGCGCGGCTTTCTGCCCTTGTCAATAAAATCAGGCAGGAAAACGGTAACATGATGTTGCTTGATGCCGGGGATATGTTCCAGGGAACATCGTATTTCAATTTCTACAAAGGAGAACTGATTTTGAGGATCATGTCGGAAATGGGTTACGATGCATCGACTTTGGGCAACCATGAGTTCGACAACGGGCTGAAAGACCTGAACCGCGACCTCGACTATGCCAAATTCCCGCATATTTCAAGTAATTACGACTTTTCTCAAACTATTTTGTATGACCGTTTTTCGAAATATGAGATTTTTCGCAGAAACGGGGTTAAGATTGGAATCTACGGGCTGGGAGTTGAATTAAAAGGCCTGGTCAGCGAAAAAAATTATGAAGGCACCATTTACAAGGATCCGCTTAAAGTGGCGCTCGAAATGGAATCATTCCTGAAAAACGAAAAAAAATGCGACTTGGTTATCTGCCTGTCACATATTGGATTGGAATACAAGGAAAACAAAATCTCGGACAAAACACTCGCCGCCCAAACTCACTTGACCGACCTGATCATCGGGGGGCATACGCACACATTCCTGGATAAACCGCTGGAACTTAAAAATGCAAATGGGAAAAAGATCATCGTCAACCAGGTTGGCTGGGGAGGATTGGTTTTGGGACGGATTGATTTTATTTTTGACATTTCAGGAAAAAACAAACCGGTCATCTTTTCTCAAAATACCTCTTTAAGCTAGTTTCATGAAACATTACCAGCTACTGGCGCTCACGCTGTCTTCGGCTATTTTGCTCAGCCTGCCGTGGTTAGGGGTGATGCCGGGATGGATCCTTTTACTTGCTTTTATTCCGTTGCTCATTGTCGAAGACCAGGTTCTTCTGAAAAAAGAGAAAAAGAAAAGCATTGTCTTTTTTGGCTATGCCTACCTGTGTTTCTGGTTGTGGAATGCACTGACTACCTGGTGGGTCATGCACGCGACTCTGGTGGGTATCATTTTGGTTGTTTTTCTGAATGCTGCTTTCATGGCCACGGTATGGTGGCTGTACCACCTGATGAAGCGGCATTTTAATGTCTCCTTATCAAATATTTCGCTGGTAGCCTTTTGGATCACCTTTGAATACCTTCACTTTAACTGGGATATTGAGTGGCCCTGGCTCACGTTGGGAAATGGTTTTGCCAACCAGATAAAACTAATACAATGGTACGAATATACCGGTGTCATGGGAGGGACACTATGGATACTGGCAACGAACCTGGTGATTTACCAAGTCTATAAAATTGTGGTTGAAAACCGGTTAAAACAGGTTGCAGGAACGATCGTTCCGTTGGTCTTACTAATTGCATTGCCGGTTTTCATATCTGTTTCACGTTACGATCGGCACATCGAAAAAGGCCCGGTTCGCGAGATTGTTCTTTTACAGCCGAATATTGATCCTTATAATGATAAATTTGATCGGATAAGCCCTGAAAACCAATTGGAATCCTTGCTTCAACTGGCCGATTCATTGATCACATTATCCACCGATTATGTAGTTGGACCGGAAACGGCGCTCCATCCGTTGTGGGAGAATGAACGAACAATCGATTATCCCTTCATTCTTCCATTTCATGAACGGTCAGTAAACCACGGCAAGGTGAAATTTGTATTGGGCGCTACCACGCAGATCTTGTTTTATCCCGAAGAAAACAAGCCGGAAACGGCGCGTAAACTTGAAAATGACCACCTGTTTTACGATATCTATAATTCGGCGCTTCAAATAGATCAGACCCGAGTTGTTCAGAGCTATCATAAAAGCATTTTGGTGAGCGGTGTCGAAAAAATGCCATTCGGCCAATATTTTTCTTTTATCGAAAATCTGATTATCGATTTGGGCGGGACGACCGGAAGCCTGGGCAGACAAAAAGAACCGACCAATTTGATTGCGACAGACGGACTGAAAGTAGCTCCCGTAATTTGTTATGAATCGGTATTTGGAGCCTATGTGATTAAGTTTATAAAAAATGGGGCCGGTTTAATTTTTATTATCACCAATGACGGTTGGTGGAAAAACACCCCAGGTTACAAGCAACATTTATCGTTTGCCCGGCTTCGCGCTATTGAAACCAGGCGCAGTATAGCCAGGTCGGCCAATACAGGTATTTCAGCCTTTATCAACCAGCGCGGCGATATTTTACAGCAAACATCGTGGTGGGTGAAAACAGCCTTGCGAGACCGTTTGCATGTAAACGATGAACTGACTTTTTATGTTCGGAATGGCGATTATATCGCGCGGATCAGCAGCTTTGTCGCGACGCTTTTATTGCTTTATTTGGTAGTTCAAACCAGATTGAAAAAGTAGAATCAGTAAAAAAATCCGCACTAATTCGATTGCGCAAAATCCCTGAATTACAGGATTTGAGTGCCGAAACGGTCAGACTTCCACCGGTAGCGAACTACTCATCCGGCAGTTGCCGGACTACAAGGCCTGTCTTTGCATTCCTAAAGCTTTCTCGGTTTATTGTAAACTGTTGAATTTGCCAATTTTGAATTAATGCGGACAATATCTTTTTAGAACGTTTTCTGTTTCAAAGATAAATTCAAAAGGGCTATTGTCCAAGTAAAATCAATGATTTTATAACATTCCCCCAATATCTGACTGATTCATAAATACATCTGAGAGCAGGAAAATTCATCATAGAACTTTCTTATGAATTCCCCGTAGAAATCCACTTGGAAGCCATTTCCATCCTTACTGTCCGGCAATAAATGTTTCCTTTGTCAGCAATCAAAAGGCCTCATTTTTTTATGAAAATAATTTTGCGAAAGTGAAAAGTAGTTCTATATTTGCACGCACGTTCAAAGGGGGAAAAGCAGC
The DNA here is from genome assembly GCF_059705485.1 of Gaoshiqia sp. US2. NCBI lineage: Bacteria > Pseudomonadati > Bacteroidota > Bacteroidia > Marinilabiliales > Prolixibacteraceae > Gaoshiqia > Gaoshiqia sp. US2. Next base: position 2,554,883 of record NZ_AP048550.1, read on the forward strand.
CCCCTGCATGATGAAAAAGAAGTGAGAGATTAAGCTGTTTGAATGGAATGATGGGTGAGTGGTTGGTCCGGCAACTGCCGGATGCTAAACAGCCGATCGTTTTTTAAGTAGTTCAAAAAGTTATTGAAGCCATCAGGAGAGATGGGTGAGTGGCTGAAACCAGCAGTTTGCTAAACTGCCGTACGGGTAACCGTACCGGGGGTTCGAATCCCCCTCTCTCCGCCACAATATTGACAATAATTATTTTCGGGATGTAGCGCAGTCCGGTTAGCGCACCTGCTTTGGGAGCAGGGGGTCCCAGGTTCGAATCCTGGTATCCCGACTTACTAAAAAGCCCTGGTAATCAAGCAAAAACAACGATTACCAGGGCTTTTTCTTTGTCTCATCCGGTGTGTTTTTCAGCATGTTTTGGGGTGTTTTTGGGGCAAAAAGGGTAGTTTTGGGGTAAAATCATTGCAAAAACATTGCAAATGGCAAATGCAAGAATTATTCTCGACACACGAGGCAAGAACGAAAACGATCTATGCCCGTTGAAACTTTCAGTAACACATAAGGAAACAAGGTTTCTCGGCATAAACATTTCTGTTTTGAAAGAGCAATGGTCCGGAGAAGAAGTAATTAACCACCCGAAGGCAAAGATATATAACTCGGTTGTGAAGGCTAAACTGGTTCATGCGGAAAATATAATACTCAGGCTTACCGCTACCGGAGAATTGGCGAGTATGAACGTCAACAAGCTTCGTGCGATCATTGAATCCGGGAACGATAATACACCTGAAACTTCAAAAACAAAACTACTCGACCACTTTGGTTATTACATATCAAATGCGCGGTCAAATAGGACAAAGGAATTATATCAGGATACGGCAAACAAAATAGAGGCATTTTTAGGCCGAAATCCCGACTTTTCAGAAATAAACCTGTCGTGGCTCAAGTCGTTTGACAAACATCTGTCAGAAAGCTGCAAAACTTTAATAGCATCCATTGGCTATCAGAAAGGTTGGTCGAATAGTGTTTCATGTGTTCTTAACAGTTTGGAAACCATTAAGTTAATGAAATATATTCATATAAACAACTGATAACCAATATATTAACTTGCTATTTTTGTAAATTTAAACAGTCTCTAATCGAGAAACCCAAATAATAAATTATAGATGCCCAGTTATTGGAATCAAGAAGGAATTCCACATAAAGGCTGGCGTTTGGAGAACGTGATTGATGTCAGGGAAGATGTTCAGCCCGAGTGGGACACAGAATATGAGACCTGCATGATGTGTGGACAACCTAAAATCAGGTATGTTCATATCGTAACGCACAGAGATGTTGCCGAAGAATTTAGAGTCGGATGCAATTGTGCGAAAAAATGACCGATGACTACATCAATCCACAAAGAAGGGAAAAAGAACTTCGGAGCAAAAATAGTCGAAGAATTACCTGTCTCAACAAGCAGTGGAAAATTAGAAACTGTTTAAATTTTATTTTTGAATTCTGTTAAGAATTTTAACTGAGATGATGACGGTATCATTCATAATACACTTTACAAATGCCCGCAAAAGCCTCCCGCAATAAATCCGCCTCCTCATGATCTTACATCAACTTAAAAGAAACACTACAGTACCGTATCTGATACATGACATACCCCTGTGACCGATTAGTAGTCGGCTGATATAAACGCATTTTTCATATCTTAGTGAGTTTAATTGACTGCGATGGGAAAAGGTGCTGAAAAGATGAAAAGTATATTCTGCTTGTTTATTTTAATTTTTGTGGTGCTTGTTCAGGCAACAGGACAGGCTACTTATGTTTTCCATCACCTGACAACAAAGGACGGGCTTTCCAATGGTAATGTCACGGCCATCATAAGAGACAGTTATGGTTTTTTATGGATCGGTACACAATACGGACTGAACCGCTATGACGGCTACGAATTTAAAGTATATACAGCCAAACCTGGTGTGCCGGACAATATGGTGTCTAATAATGTTGTGGGATTGCAGGAAGATGGCTTTGGCAATCTTTGGATTAGCAGTGTCTCCTACATGGTGTACAACCGCGATAAAGATAACTTCATCAGCGATGTCCCCAATTTTTTGGAAAGATTTGGAATTCATGTTGACCGCAATTACAAAATATATGTCGATAAAATGAAAGATTTATGGGTGTTGAGCGGGCAGCAGGCATTTTTTTATGACACACGTAAAAAAGCATTAAAGGTTTTTAATATCGAAATACGGCTGGACGAAGTCGTAACGGCCGAATTAAGCGATGACGGGGAGCGCTTGTATGGTATTTTAAAGCCAGGGCTTTTATGGCAGATAAACAAACAAACCGGTAGCCAGGAAGTGATTAAACTACCGGATAATCCCGGTCCAGGTCTATACGACAGATTGTATGCAGACCACAAGGGAGGGGTATGGCTTTGGTCCGGTAAAACAGATTTGATCAGTTACAGGAAAAGCCGGGGGGAGGATTGGGCACAATTGCAGCTAAACCCGGGCGCCCAATCCAGCCGGATGCTGCATTTTCTGGATGATAAAAACGGCCATATTTGGATTGGCACCGATCATAACGGGTTATTCCTATATGACATTTCCGGTGGTTCGGTTACGAACCTGTTGGAAGACCAACGGACAAGCTCATCCATTGCGTCCAACCATATCGAATGCCTGTATAGGGATGATTCAGGAATTATTTGGATAGGGCACAATAAAAAGGGTATTTCGTATTACCACTATAGCTTTCAGAATATTATAAATATTGAAGACCCTGCATGCAGGGACGTGAGCGTAATACTTGAAGACAAAAAAGGCCGCTTATGGTTAGGCACTGACGGAAATGGGCTGTTCCTGAAAGAGAAGGAAAGTGAAGTTAGGCAGCTTCCGATCCCGAAAAGTCCCATCGTATCGCTTTTGGAAGACCGGAAAGGCCGGATATGGATCGGGACCTATTTGGAGGGCCTTTATTGCTACGAAAACGGGAAATTTGACCGGTTTACCACTGAAAACTCCAACCTGGCAGCCAATAATATTTGGAGTTTAAAAGAAGACCGCTACGAAAACTTATGGATAGGGTCGCTGGGAGGGGCGATACAATGTTTACGCAAAGGGGAAGGGAATTTTAACACTTTGGAAAACCTGTGCGAAGGCGTACAGCACCCCCTGGATATGTTTTACGACGGTGGCGATAAACTGTACATTGCGACTGTTTATGGCCTTTATGCCGTTGATATTAAAACAAATGATTGCAGCATCTATATGGGGAATAAAGCCGGGACACAAAGTTTCAAGCAAAATCTGATAAGCTGTGTCTTCAAGGACAGCAAGAGTAACATTTGGCTGGGGCACACCGAAGGATTGAGTTTATGGGATGTAAAGGAAGATATAATTTATTATATTGATAAGGCAAATGGCTTGCGGGACAACATCATTCGCGGCATTGCCGAAGATGACCACCAAAACCTGTGGGTAACCACAAGCAATGGTCTTTCAGTTCTTTCTGCAGAGCCCGATGCCCGGGGAAATTTAAAGATTACCTTTAAAAACTTCACGGACAAAGATGGCCTTAGCGACAATTATTTTAATAGTAATGCTATTTTTAAGACCCGCAGCGGAGATATCCTTGTCGGAGGGACGGAAGGATATTCTATTGTCAATCCGAATAAAATGGTGGAGAAAAACCAGCCTTTGGTCAAAGTGACTTTTACCGGATTGAGCGTCGGAGGGAAGGATATTGATGTTGATTCGCTTTATAACGGGAATAAATTGCTCGAGCGGCCGATCGAACAAACCAGCTCGTTGACATTCAGGCATAGTGATAAACTTATTTCCTTCCATTTCACTACAGGCGACATGCTGTATGCCGATAAGGTAAAATATGCCTATAAACTGGACGGGTTTCATGATCAATGGCAAACCACTTCCGAAAACAGGATCGTATTTTCATCATTAACGCCCAACGACTATAAACTCTACATAAAGGCATGTAACAGTGATGGCGTATGGGGCGATCAGGTTTCATTTTTGAACATTACCGTAACACCACCCTTTTATTTGTCGGGCTGGGCAATAGCCCTGTATATCCTTTCAACGATTAGCATCTTCGTTTATATTGTGCATCGCACCCAAAGAAGGCACAGGATAAAGCTTGAAACGCAAAAAATGCAGATGGAGCGGGAGCAGGAAGCCAACCTGAACGAAATGAAACTTCGGTTTTTTACCAATATCAGTCACGACCTGCGTACGCCGCTTACGCTGATCCTTACTCCTTTGCAAACCCTGTTAAACGCACCATTGGAGGCAGGATTGCGCAAAAAGCTTGATACGATAAACAAAAGTGCTGAGCAACTGCTGCATATGATTAACACCTTGTTGGATTTCCGTAAATTAGATGTGGGGGCCGAGGTTTTGCGTCTGAAAGCCAGTGATTTGGTGAGTTTTATCAGGGAATTATGTTTCCCGTTTCATGGTTATGCCATCGAACGTCAAATAGAGTTTTCTGTTGACAACGAGATGGAGAGCCTGACGACGCAATTTGATCCGGACAAAATAAGGAAGGTCATATTGAACCTGCTTTCCAATGCGTTCAAATTTACGCCCGATGGAGGAATTATAAACATTCATATTTACCGGGAGGAAGATGGTATTTGTGTCGTGGTGTCTGATTCGGGAGAGGGGATTAGCGATGCTGATAAGCCACATGTTTTCGAACGGTTTTATCAGTCGCCCCGGCACCAGGAGAAAACAGGCAGCGGAATAGGGTTGCACATCGCGAGTGAATATGTTCGGATGCATGGCGGTAGTTTTGCTGTTGAGGATAACAGGCCCCGGGGAAGTATATTTACCGTCAGGCTTCCGGTCCGGGAAACCGACCTGATAGAAGAGTTTCCTCCTGAAGCAACAGAAAATGAAGAATTATTTGAACAGGAGAAGGAACAAGGGCAAGAACTTCCTGCAAATCCCGTACTTCTGTTTGTTGATGATAACAGGGACTTTTGCGAGTTTATGGCCGATAGTTTGTCGGATGAATACACTGTATTGCTGGCCTATAATGGACAGGAAGCTTTGGAGGAGTTGCAGAAAAACGATGTCAACGTTGTGGTGAGCGATGTGATGATGCCCGTGATGAGCGGGACAGAGCTTTGCGAACGGATAAAAACCAACATTCAATGGTCTCACATTCCGGTAATTCTGCTTACTGCGCGTACAACTGAAGAATATCAACTAGAAGGGCTGAAATTAGGTGCGGATGATTATTTAACTAAGCCTTTTAATTTCAATTTATTAAAGTTGCGTATTCGCAAATTTTTGGAGTGGACAGAAAAATGCCATCGTTCGTTTAGCCAAAAGTTGGATATTTCGCCAAGCGAGATCACGATCACCCCCCTGGACGAACAACTGATCGGGAAGGCGATCAAGGCGGTGGAGGAACACATCAGTGAACCTGAATTTTCAGTAGAGGAATTGGGTATGGCTGTTGGGCTCAGCAGGGGCCACCTGTATAAAAAGCTGATGAGCATCACGGGTAAAGGACCGGCGGAGTTTATCCGCACGATTCGCCTCAAACGGGGAAGGCAACTTCTGGAGAAAAGCCAGTTGCACGTAGCCGAAATCGCTTACGCAGTTGGATTCAATTCTCCCAAACGGTTCACCATCAACTTTAAGAGTGAATTCGGCATTTCACCATCAGACTATCTTCGCGGCCTGGTAAATAAGACTGAGACAGATTTAGATACCCCACAGTGAACACAATGGTCTTTTTTATAGTTGTAAACCGGACTAATTTTAGTGTTTGAATGAACCAATTACTTAAAAACAGAGAGTTACAATTATTCGCAGAAATGAAATTAGGGCGTAAAGAGTCGTTCAACTATTTCTTCGATTACTATTACTCCGGTTTATGCCTTTATGCCAACACCTATATCAGGGACCTGAGCGCTTCGGAAGAAGTCGTGCAGGACGTGTTTGTACGGTTTTGGGAAAAACGCCGAAATATTGCCACCTGACCGAAAACGCCCTGCAGCTCATCCTTGTAAGTGATAACGGCGGCATTTGGTTATGTTGGAATTATATTGAGAAAGATTATTACGATTCTCTTTAATAAATAGTAACACTCCTTTTTTACTGGTATTATATCCCCCGGAGCAAATTGTTCCCGGGGGATTTTTTTTGTCTGGTCCCTCCCTTTCTTTTTCTCTTGCCGATGTAGGGGTTAAATTGCTGTTGACAGCCCGGTAAAACACATGAATACCCCCAATACGATACATGGCGGACCCTCTGCTTTAAATATTGACCATACTTTTACCATCTGCAATAGCCTGATTGACTATAGACTTAATTTTTAACTAATCTATTCATTATGGAATTAAAAGCGAATGTACGCATTAAGTGGCTGCATGGCGGGTTGAGGTACCTGCTGGCCATCGCGCTGATGATCTTTCTTGTGTTGCCCGGTTACGGGCAGAAGATCCCCATCTCGGGGACTGTTAAATCCGGTTCCGACGGGAGTTCTCTTGTTGGTGTTACTATTCGGTTGAAAGGTACCTCCACGGGCACAATAACCAATGCGCAGGGAACTTATTCACTTGAAGCGGAAACCGGGCAGACCCTTGTTTTTACCTACATTGGCTTTACACCGCAGGAAGTTGAGGTGAAGGGCCGGAACGTTATCAATGTAACCATGCAGGAAGATGTCAAGTCTATTGATGAAGTGGTGGCCATTGGTTACGGCTCTGCAAAAAGAAAAGATGTCACCGGCTCGGTATCTTCTATTAAAGCGGATGAAATTAAACAATCGAACCCGGTAACTGTTGAACAAGCACTGCAGGGAAGGGTGGCAGGGATCGTTGCCATGCAAACTTCAGGACAACCGGGGGGTGGTATGAACATTCAAGTTCGGGGTATCACTTCTCTGGGAGGGGCGTACCCATTGTATGTTATCGATGGTGTCCGGGTCGCCGTTGCTGGATCGCAAGATGGGGGGATGAACCCTTTAGCTGGTATCAACCCTTCTGAAATCGAATCGATTGATGTATTAAAGGATGCTTCGGCAACAGCCATTTATGGTTCAGCGGCTTCTGATGGCGTTATTTTAATTACGACCAAAAGAGGACGGGTTGCACCACCAAAGGTTTCTTATCAGTTTTCTACAGGTGTTCAGCAGTTAGCCCAAAAACTCCCGACAATGAATTTGCGCGAATTTGCAGCCTTCACAAATGCTCGTGCTACCGTTTGGGGGTTTGACGCCAGGGAGGGTTTTGAGAATCCCCGGTATTTAGGCGAGGGAACTGATTGGCAGGACGTCCTGTTTAGAGATGCACCCAGAAGTGAACATACCGTTTCTGTAAGCGGTGGAGATGAACGAACCCAATACTTGTTTTCCGGGTCTTATAACAAAGAGGAAGGTATTGCTTTTGGGTCGGAGTTCGAACGTTTGTCTTTTCGTTTAAATTTGGACAATAAAACAACCGATTGGTTAAAAATTGGTACAAGCCTTCAGTTGGTCAACATCGATGAAAAAATTAATTCGACCACCGGTGATGTAATTGGAAAAGCCCTTAGTATGACTCCGGATATTGCAGTAATGAATTCTGACGGTTCCTGGGGAGGGGCTCACAATGATAATCCCTGGATTCCACGCATAGAAAACCCTCTTGCCATCGCCCTTATTAATAAAGATGAGGCCAATAGAAAGCAAGTTTATGGAAATGCCTACGCTGAAATTACTTTTGCCAAAGGATTGGTATTAAGGAATACCGCGGGGGGAAACTTTTCTATCTATAAAAGGGACAGGTTTTATCCCAGCTACAAAATGGGGAACCTGACAAGGGAGCGTAATGAAGGTTCGTATAGTTACGATGAGACCAACCATGCCGAAATTAGCAGTTACCTTACCTATACCCACCTGTTTGCGAATAAGTACAGTTTAAATGCCATGGCCGGACATGAGGCGATACTGAACAAGTCCGAGAGTGTGTATGCCGCTCGTAAAGATTTTCCTTCAGACAATGTCCAAACCATTGGCTCCGGCGACCCGGCTACGGCGACGAACGGCGGAGGTAAAGGACAATCTGCGGTAGAGTCGTATTTTGGACGTTTGAACTTTACGATTAACGATAAGTACCTGCTGACAGGTAATGCCCGTTACGACGGGAATTCGATGTATTACAAAGCAAACCGTTGGATTTTGACCTATTCCGGCGCTTTCGCGTGGAAGATTAATAATGAGAATTTTTTAAAGAGCGTAAATAAAGTCAATGAACTGAAATTGCGTTTGGGCTACGGTTTAACCAACAGGGCCGGCGGTAGGGATTATGCTTACTCAAGTTCGCTCCGGACGGTATCTACGGGCCTTGGAGGCGTTGCTTTGGTGAACAATGAAATTGGTAATCCCGATTTGAAATGGGAACAAACTAAATATGGGAACGTTGGGCTTGATGGAACGTTTTTCAACTGGCGGTTGAATTTTGCTGTTGATTTTTACCTTCGCCGGACCGACGACCTTGCTATGCAAATCACGCTGCCGTTGTACTCGGGAACAGCTACATCAAGCTGGCCTCCGGGCGCTTTGAAAGCGCCTTATGCGAATATTGGTTCCATGGAGAACAGAGGGTTTGATTTTAGAATAAGTTCAACCAACATTAAAAGCAGGAATTTTACCTGGAAAACTGACCTGACTGTATCACACAACGAAAATAAGGTGGTCAAACTTAACGCCGAAGGAGCCTCCATTGACAGGACGTATAGCAAGACTGTTGCAGGACGGTCGATGGGTGATTTTTACGGGTATATTGTAGAGGGTGTTTTTGCTACTGCCGTGGATTTTTTGGGTGATGAAGAGACCGGTATCCTTCCACATGCCAGACCTGTAAGAAACGGAGAAGAGTTGCCTGTTGGCAATGCCGGCGGTAGTATTTGGTACGGCGACCTAAAATTCAAAGATATAAATAAGGATGGGGTTATTGATGAAAGGGATCAGACATTCCTTGGATCGCCGATACCGAAGGTACAGTTGGGTTTGAATAACACCTTTACCTATAAAAACTTCGAATTGAATGCATTTTTTAATGCCAGCATTGGCAATAAAATCTATAACGTAACGCGTAAAGACCATGAGAGCCCCAGAAACAACACTGCTTATTTTAGGGGAGCGAGTAATTATGCAAAACTTGGGTTAATTGATTCCGAAGGATCGGCATCTGATATCAACAATGTGTACGTAACGAACCCCGATACAAAATTATTCGGGTTGAGAAATGACAATACCAATGGGAACGACAGAGTGACAGACCTTTATGTGGAAGATGGTTCTTATGTGAAGTGTAAAAGTGTGACTTTGAGCTATAATTTCTCTGAGCAATTATTACAAAAAGTACACCTGGGGGCCTTAAGGGTTTATGTGACGGCTACTAACCTGTTTACGATTACCAACTATTCCGGTATGGATCCTGAAATTGGGTCTTGGGATCCGCTTGGGGCAGGTATTGACAATGGCTACTATCCTCAGCCACGCGTGTTTACAGTTGGTGTAAACTTATCATTATCAAAATAATAAACGCTATGAAAATAAGATCGAAAATAATTTATGCGGTGCTTGCCATTTCCGGTTTTCTAGCATCGTGTAGTGACTCGTTCCTGGACCGTCCTGCTCTGTCAGAGATTATGAGCAACAATTTTTACCAAAATTCCGGTGACCTGAAAAAAGCAACTGCCGCGTTATATGCCGGCGAAATATGGGGAGAGTGGTCTGCGGAATGTTATTTGCCCATTGGTGAAGTGATGAGCGGTAATATGGTACTTGGATATAACCCTGGTTCCGTTCAATTAAACAACTTTGCTCTTAACGGCCTAAATCCAAATTTGATCGCCGAGTGGAGGTCAATGTACATGTTGATTGGGCATTGTAATACCGTTATCCATGCCATAGAAGAAGTGGGAGCAAGCGACATTCCGGAGGCAGACGTTAATGCTGCTATTGGAGAGGCAAAATTCTTACGTGCTTATGCCTATTACAGATTGGTAACGCTTTTCCGCGAGGTGCCTATCATTGAAGATAACAGGGAGCTGTTTAGTGATCCTCTGATTAATAGGAACCTGAGTGGCGATGTCTATCAGTTTATTGTAAATGATCTGCTTTATGCGTCGGAAAATTTGCCGGTAACCAGTGCTGATTGGGAAGCTGGCAGGGTTACCACCTGGTCGGCGCAGGGTTTGTTGGCAAAAGTGTATTTGTCATGGTCTGGTTTGGATCAGAACGGTACCCGGAACCAAACGCTACTGAATGCTGCCAAAGAAATTGCTGGCCATGTTTGTAACAACAGTGGATTGTCATTGATGACTAATTATGCCGCTGTTTTCAAATATGAAAACAGCGGCAACCAGGAATCCTTGTTTGCCCTTCAATGGTCAACAACTGGTGGGGGCTGGTATGGGGGTAATATGCTCCAACTATTTAGCAACGCGTTATTGATCAATGGTAATGGAGGCTATTTTGGTATTGAGGTTACTTATGACATGTACCTTCACTATACTGAAGCTGACCTACGGCGGAAGCCTACTTTTATGTACAAAGGAGACGAGTACCCTGAGTTAAATACAAATAAAGGGGGCCTTACATTTAGCGGCAATAGTGGTTTGAAGAAACATATTATCGGTAATGAGGTAGATCTTAATTTACCGCTGATGACGAACACTGCTTCACCGGAACATACCATATTGCTAAGGCTTGCTGATATCTATTTAGTGTATGCCGAAGCTATTCTTGGTAACAATGCCACAACAGCGGATGCAGAAGCGTTGTATTTTTTTAACGCGATCAGGACCAGGGCCGGACTTGAGCCGGTGGAGTCAATTGACGCAGAAATGTTGCGTAAAGAAAGAAGAATTGAGCTGGCAGCCGAAGGTGAATATTGGTTTGACCTTGTAAGGCTCTCCTATTATAACCCACCAAAAGCAATTGCACTGCTTAACGGAGAACAGCGAGTCAAAATAGAGATTGACGATGATGGAGTAGTAACACCGGGGGACCCTTATGGCGTAATTACACCCGCGGAAATTAGTTCATTCAGGCTACCGATACCATCGTCTGAAATAACGGCTAACCCGAAGTTGTTGGATGATGCAGTACCCTATATTTTTGATTAAATTAAAAAGATACAATTATGAAAAAGATATTATTCAATCGAATTCATTTTTTGGTCCTTTCTTGCCTGGTGCTTCTTGTTTTGCAATTAAGCTCATGTAAAGATGAGGGTCAGGATGGTCCTGTTATCACAGCTGTACGTAATTATGCCCCGGCGCCCAACGATACCCTTATTAATGTATTGGTACCGGGTCAGTTTGTGGTCATTGAAGGCGCAAATTTGCAGGAAGCTTCATTGATAACTTTTGCTGGAATACCTGCAACCTTTAACAAGGCTCTGTTTTCATACAATTACGCTGTTGTGAGAGTGCCCGATGTAATACCCTTCCCATTGGTTGCTGAAGAGGATATGAACAAAATCAGGTATGTTACCCCCGGGGGGGAAACGACCTTTAATTTTGATATCGTTGCCGGTGCACCGATGATTTTGGGTATTTTTAATGAGAACCCGGTAGAAGGAGAGACTGTTATGATTGCTGGAACCAACTTGTTCCTTATTGAAGAAGTTCGTTTCGGTGGGGCCATCATTACTGATTTTGAGGCTTCCATTGATGGTACTGGGGTAGCTTTTACAATGCCTGCCAGCTCAACAAGCGGCCCCCTGTCTATAACCACGGTATCGGGTACAGCCGAAACCACGTTTAATGTGAATGACCTAACAACAGGTATGCTTTGCAATTTTGATGATATAGGCAGCCTTGCTTGGGGCACAGGAACTAGTAATAGCGATCCTGATTTTGCAGGTAACCATGGTTGGTACCCTATTCTAAATACTGGTATTCTTGGTTCTGGTGACTGGTCTTGGTGGAATGGAGGACGTAGTATTAATATCGACGGAGTACAATGGCTCCCGGTTGAAGAACTTGATCAGCCTATGGCTAATTATGCCCTTAAGTTTGAAATGAATATTTCAGGGGAGTGGAACGGTGTAAGTTTATTTATTCTTAAAGATTACAATTGGTCTTATTTATCGCGTTTTGAACCATGGAAAATCTCAGCAACAAAAACAACTAATATTTCCACTGGTGGAAAATGGCAAACAGTAACAATCCCTTTAACTGAATTCCGTGATAAAAAGGATGGCCAAGATGGCACAGGAGATTCAGCTACAAGCTTGACTCAGTTACTTGGTTCATCCGGAGCTGGCGGAATAAACTTTTTTACGATCAATGCAGGGAGCGCTCCAACACCAGTTGGTTTCCGTGCTGCTATTGACAATATAAGGGTAGTAAAAATCAAATAGCATTGTTGATGTAACGCAAATAGCAGTTTTATAAAGTTTGAATAAGATCTGCGGATATTCAGTGTAAATTGAAATATTCCGTAGGTCTTTCCTCCATGAGAAATGATTAATTAAAGATTACAAGAAAATGAAAATAAGGTGTTTAAATATGATTTTGGTTTTTTCTATTGCGGTTTTGTCTCTTTTTTCATGCCAAAAAAAGGGGATAGTTGATCCTGTTCTAATTGTTTCTCCGGGTGAAATTACATTTGAACCAGATGGAGGAGAGGCTAGTGTTACGATAGAGTGTAATGATGAATGGGTTATCAACAACTCTGCATCTTCTTGGTTGCAAACCGACAAGACTAAAGGAGCGAGTGGCAATACAACATTAAATCTGATTATAAATGTAAATGAAACAGGAGCCAGCCGTACCGGCATTGTGAGCATTAATGCTGCAAATGAACAGTCAAGGAGGGTCGTGGTTAAACAAGGGGCGCGGTTATTCCCCTCTTACAATACCTCTCCTAAAGCACCGGATGCAACCGGAATGGGCAGCAATGCGATGGAGTTGGCTGCGAAAATGAAACTGGGCTGGAACATTGGCAACACCATGGAAGCTCCCGGAGGTGAAACGGGCTGGGGCAACCCTGTTATCACCGAGGATTATATCAAATTTGTCAAGCAGTTAGGTTTTAATGCCATCCGAATCCCTTGTGCGTGGGACTGGAATTGGGACAAGCAATGGTATGGGGACAATTACCATATTGCTGATCGCAAAACTGCCCGTATAAAAACCGAATGGCTTAACCGGGTAAAAGAAGTGGTTGGCTATTGCGTGAATAATGATATATATGTCCTGCTGAATATCCATTACGATGGGGGCTGGTTGGAACATAACATCACGAAAGCAAAGCAAGATTCGGTCAGTGCTAAACAAAAGGCATACTGGGAGCAAATCGCTACCGCTTTGCGTGATTTTGACGAGCACCTGATGTTTGCCAGTGCCAACGAACCGGCGGCTGATAATGCTGAGAAGGTAGGAATACTTTTGTCACACCATCAAACATTCATCAATGCCGTTCGTTCGACAGGTGGAAGAAACAGCTACCGCGTTCTTGTTGTTCAAGGACCAAATACATCGATGTCGTTGACATCTGAATTGATGAGCACACTTCCAACCGACCCGGAGGCCAATCGCCTGATGGTTGAAATACATAATTATACTCCGGCACAGTTTTGTTTCCTGAATGAAGACGTTAGCTGGGGTAAAATGTTTTACTACTGGGGCCGGGGCCATCATTCGACCATTGAACCTGATCGTAACGCCACATGGGGCGAAGAAGATGTGCAGCTTGCTGACTTCGCGAAGGTGAAAGCGGCATTTGTTGATAAAGGGATTCCCGTGATACTGGGAGAATATGGCGCTTACCGTCGAAATAACAATGCAAATGTTCCCTTAGACCTGGAAACCCACAATGATGCTGTTGACTATTGGGCAACTTTTGTGACCAAACAAGCCATCGCCCATGGTGTAGTTCCATTCTGGTGGGATACGGGAGGGGCGCTTGACAGAGCCAACAATATCGTGAAAGATCAGCGCACCATTGACGCTATTATCGCCGGGGGAAACTAACAAAACTTGACAAGGCAATAAATCACAATAGGTTTGAAAATGAGTTTAAAAAATACAATTCTTTTAGTTTGGCTCCTCCTGATTGTGAGTGCTTGTGGGAGCAGTATATTTAATCAGTCGCAGGCACAGCAGGTTGCTCAGTTACAAAGTCCGGACAAGTCCGTTGTGTTGAGGGTTTCTTTATCAGCTTCGGGTGAAATTCAGTACAGCATCCAAAAATCAGGCGTTGACGTTATTCAACCTTCGGCTTTAGGCGCGATGATGAAGGGGCATGATTTTACACAAGGCTTGAAATTAGTGACAACATCAGAACCGGAGCATATAACAGATAGCTACCAAATTAAGAATGCAAAAAAAAGCAGCATTCTATACCAGGCCAATCAGTTGGTGGTGTCTTTTGCTAATGACGAAGCGGAAAAAATGGATATCATATTCCGGTTATCCAATGACGGAGTGGCGTTTCGGTATTCTTTTCCATGGATAAAGGATGATGAAACGATTGTTAAAGAACTTTCCTCATTTGCATTTGACAAAGAAACAAGAGCCTGGCTGCAACCCATGAGTGAAGCAAAAACAGGGTGGGAGAGTTGCCATCCGTCTTATGAAGAACATTATTTGCAGGACATTCCCGTCGGCACAGTATCGCCATTAAAGTCAGGTTGGGTGTACCCGGCATTATTTAAAACAAAGGAAACCTGGGTATTGATCACCGAAGCAGCGCTTGACGGTACTTACTGCGGTACACGATTGGTCAACGATTCGGCTTCCTCAGTTTATTCAATCGGATTTGCCGATCCGAGAGAGGTGTTTACAGACGGTGGCCACTTGCCGGTAAACAATAAGCCCTGGCTTACGCCGTGGCGCGTTCTAACCATTGGTAGTTTGCAAACGATCGTAGAATCAACATTGGGGACCGATTTGGCGCCAAAAGCGATTGATATGGACCAATCGTTTCTTAAGTTTGGCAAAGCATCGTGGAGCTGGATTAACAGCAAAGATGATATGGTCGTTTACGATGAACAAATAAAGTACATCGACTTCGCTGCGGCTATGAACTGGCAATATTGCTTAGTTGATGCAAACTGGGACACTCAGATCGGATACGAAAAGATAGCTGAATTGTCAACGTATGCAAAACAAAAAAATGTGGGTTTGCTCGTGTGGTATAACTCTGCAGGAGATTGGAACACCATTACGTCTTATCATCCCAAAGATCTATTATTGACGAAAGCGGGGCGTGAAAAGGAATTCAGCCGCCTGCAGGCAATGGGTATCAAAGGTGTTAAGATTGATTTCTTCGGTGGCGATGGCCGGAGCATGATCCAATACTACATCGACATTTTGAATGATGCTGCAAAGTATCAGTTACTTGTAAATTTCCACGGAGCTACTTTACCAAGGGGCTGGCAAAGAACATATCCTCATTTGGTAACGGCCGAAGCAATTTATGGGATGGAGATGGTGACATTTGACCAGAAGGCGGCCGATAAGCAAGCCAATCATTGTGCCATGTTGCCCTTTACACGGAACGCATTCGATCCGATGGATTTTACACCCATGAACCTGACAGGGCTCACCAATTCCAATTGTATCCGAAAAACTACACCAGCCTTTGAATTGGCCCTTTCGGTATTGTTTTTATCCGGAATTCAACATTATGCACAGGCGCCGGAAGGAATGGCCGAGGTTTCCGATGATGTAAAGAATTTCTTAAAAAACCTACCCGACTATTGGGACGATGTAAAATTTTTGGAAGGTTACCCAGGAAAGTACGTGGTTATTGCCAGGCAAAGTGGCAATCGCTGGTACATTGCCGGCATTAATGGAGAAACTAATGAAAAGAAGGTAAATCTTGACCTTAGCTCATTCAAGAAAAGCAAGGCGACGCTGTTCACGGACGGTACAGATGAGGAACTATTTTCAAAAACAATCCTGAACAAGACAAAGAAATGCGACCTTATCATGAATGCCAATGGTGGATTTGTAATGGTGCTTGAATGATTGTAAGAATCATTTTTTGATAGGTTCAATTGTATATAAAACCAGCCAAATGAAAAAAACGGTCACACTCATTTTGCTTCTTCAATGTTCGGTTTGGGCAGGTGCGCAGCACCAAACTCAATCGAACAAAACAGATTCAAAATATTTCCTGAATCCTGTTTTGCCGGCGATTACCCCGACACAAGTATCCTTCATGACGGTGATACCTATTGCTTGGTGCATTCGTCGTTCGAGTATTACCTATGCACCACAACGTCCTCAGCGGGTTTCTGGGCTTAAGGATCGGATTGTGATCCATTGGAAAAGGCGCCGTGACATTTAAAAATTTCAGGTATAAACAAGTTCAATAAAAGTATTTCAATATGAAAACAATATTCGCGACTGTGTTTTGTGTTCTGTGCAGTTTCGTGTTATCGGCGCAAAAGAACGATACCTAAACTATTTGTAGACGTGAAAAGATTATTCCAACCCATCGCATTATTGTGTTACGTTGCATTGTTATCTTGCGAAGACAATCAGCCCAAAAATGACACCAAAATTCCTTTCGATTTTGACTGGAAGTTTGCATTGAACGATCAGTCTGGTGCCGAACAGCCCGGCTTCAACGATTCAGACTGGCGCTTGCTCGACGTGCCGCACGATTTCAGCATTGAACATCCTTTTGACTCGGCATATGCTACCGGATCTGGTGGTGGTTATACCTACAGTGGTATTGGCTGGTATCGAAAAACCTTCCCTACAGAACCTGATTTTTCAGAAAAAAAGGTTTCGGTATTATTCGACGGCGTTTACCGAAACAGCGAAGTATGGATTAACGGGCAGTATCTAGGTATCCGGCCTTATGGTTATTCCTCTTTTTATTACGATCTGACACCTTATTTAAACCCGGTTGGCGAAAACAACCTGATTGCGGTCAAGGTAAATACTTCGGAACAGCCCAATTCTCGTTGGTACACGGGCTCGGGCATTTATCGCCATGTTTGGCTGATAGCCAAAAACAAGTTGCACATCAAACAATGGGGTGTGTTTGCCCGTACAGTAAAAGCGAATGAAAACGAGGCCAGCGTCGATGTGACGATCGAACTGAACAACAGCAACGAAACCGATCAGCTTTGCACCGTGGTGACAATGCTGGTCGATTCGGCAGGCAAACAAGTTGCGTTGTCCGAAACACAAGTCGATGTAAAAGCGGGGCAACAACAGAAAATCGATCAAAACATGGTGATTGACAATCCCCGGTTGTGGTCTGTCGGACAACCCAATCTGTACCGTTTGCAGGTTGAGATCAGGAGCAGCGATGAGGTGGTTGATAATTACGCAACGGCTTTTGGTCTCAGGACCTTTCAATTCGATCCCAATAAAGGTTTTTTCCTGAATGGAAAACATGTAAAACTGAAGGGGGTGAACAACCACCACGACGGAGGGTCGTTGGGCGCTGCCGTGCTGAACCACACCCACAAACGACAATTGGAGATTTTAAAGAAGATGGGCTGCAATGCGCTTCGTATGAGTCATAATCCGCCGTCGCCGGAATTGCTCGCTTATGCCGACAGTTTGGGCTTTGTGGTGATCGACGAGATTTTTGACGAGTGGATGGACGGGAAAACACCAGCAGGATATGCCCCTCATTTCGAAGAATGGTATGAGCGCGATGTCGAAAACTGGATCCGGCGCGACCGCAATCATCCTTCGGTTGTTGCCTGGAGTATTGGCAACGAAGTAAGGGAACAGTACAACAAAGACAACGCGCATAAAACAATACTGATGTTGCTTGAGTCGGCGCGCAAGCATGACAATACGCGCCCCTTCACCCTGGCCTGCAACGAGATTGTTAACTTCAACTCCTTTGGAGTGCTTGAATTACCCGATATTGTCGGTTACAATTACCAGGAAGCTTTTTATAAGGAAGACCACGAAAAATACCCGAACCGGGTTATTTTTGGTTCCGAAACGGTGATGTACCCTTACCACGACCACAAAGCATGGCAAATGCGCTCATATCAGCAATGGCTCGATGGCCAGTTGGAAGATTATGTGGCGGGCGAATTTCTGTGGACTGGCTTTGACTATCTTGGCGAAGCCGGCATTGGGCATGTAGGCACCGGCTTCGAATTTTGGAAAACCTGGCCAAACTGGCCGTGGCGCGGCGCCGATTGTGGCGTTATTGACATGTGCGGTTTTCCCAAGCCCGGCTACTGGTTTCGAAAAGCGCTTTGGAATGATGAGCCGATGGTTTACATCGCTGCACAAACCGACGTATCAGCGCGAGACAGGAACATGGCTTCTTTTTGGAACTGGCCCAAAGTTGAAGCCCACTGGAACCATAACAAAATTGGAGATACCTTGGCGGTACATGTGTACACCAATGTTCCCGAGGTAGAACTGCTATTAAATGGAAAATCATTGGGAGCCCGCCAATGGGATTTAAAGCAGGAAGCCTTTTTGTTTTGGGAAGTGCCCTATGAGCCCGGAAGACTGGAGGCTGTTGGCAAAACGGCTGATGGCATAACCGTGTCGTTTGCCGTACAAACAGCCGGCGAACCAGCGAAAATCGTGCTAATGCCTGACCGTCAAAAAATCAAGGCGAACAAGCAGGATTTGTGCTACGTGACAGTACAACTGCTCGATTCCAATGATGTGCCGGTACCATTTGCCGGCAATGTCATTGAATTTGAAGTGAACGGATCGGGCAAACTGCTTGCGGTGGGCAACGGTGACCAGAAGAGTCACACCTCTTTTAAAGGAGGAAAAATGGAAGCGCATTTAGGGAGCTGTCTTGCCGTGATACAGTCAACCGATCAGACAGGGGAAATTACCATTGTTGCTAAAAGCGGCACACTTCCGGTTGCAACGGCTGCTTTAGTGGCCGAATAATTCGGAGAATTAATTAGTTATCATAAAAAACAGAACAAATGAATCAACTTAAAAGAACCTTAAAAACAGCTTGTTTACTGTCCATAGCTTGCACTTTACTTAAGTGTACTCCAAATCAATCCAAACAGACCGTAAATATTTATGAGCCAAGCTGGGAGTCGTTAGCTAAACACAATACCGAACCGGAATGGTTTAAAGATGCCAAACTTGGGATTTATTTTCACTGGGGAATTTATTCCGTACCTGCATTCAGTTCAGAATGGTATCCCGCATGGATGTATTATACAAACCTTGAAAAAGGACAATGGGGAGCTGATGTTCGCGATTACCATGTAAAAACCTATGGGCCTCATTTTAATTATCATGATTTTATCCCCATGTTTAAAGCCGAATATTTTAATGCTGCAGAATGGGCAGAACTGTTTCAAAAAGCAGGCGCCAAATTTGCCGGCCTTGTTGCAGAACATCACGATGGTTTTGCGATGTGGGACAGCGAGATCAATCCGTGGAATGCCGCAGATATGGGACCCGAAAAAGATATCGCGGGAGAACTTTTGACGGAACTTAAAAAACGGGATATGAAAACCATAACGACCTTTCATCACGCCCGAAATCTGCAACGTTATGCAAACGACAGCACCCTTTGGGCCAATAGCGGAAAAGTTGGCTGGAACAGTCATTACGCTTATGATCCGAACGGGATTACAAGTACCAAAGATGAAAAACTTAAATATCTGTATGGCAACATACCGGCTGACGAGTTTTATGACTATTGGTTAGGACAAGTGAACGAGGTCGTTGATAAATATGCACCGGATATGATTTGGTTCGACTCGTGGTTGGATATGATTCCGGAGCAATACCGGCAAAAAATGGTGGCCCACCATTATAATACTGCTGTGAGTCGTGGTCAGGAACCAATAGCTTTCTATAAACAGGAAGACTTGCCGGATAGTGTCGCATTGGTTGACATTGAGCAGGGCGGGAAAACTGATATTTCAGAAAAATACTGGCTGACAGATATCACCATCAGCGACGGTAGCTGGTGCTACACCAACGGGCTGAAATATAAAGAAGCTGATTTGATCATTCGCAACATGATCGATGCATGGAGTAAAAAGGGGGTGGTCCTGTTAAATGTGTCTCCGATGGCAAATGGCATCATTCCGCATGAACAGCAGGATGTTTTAAAAACAATTGGCGTATGGATTAAGAAACATGAAGAAGCCGTTTATAACACTCGCACACATTCAATTTTTGGTTATGGAATTGCTGAATTTGAGAAAGGACATTTTGGCGGTCAGTCAGCTACAATGAAATACACCCGGGACGATGTCCGGTTTGCCAAATCGAAAGATGGAAATACCTTATATGTTTATTTATTGGGCTTGCCCGAACCCAATAAGGAAATCGAACTGCAACATGTGTTTGAAACAAACCAAAATCAGCAGATCTCAGGTGTTCGTGTGGTCGGAAGCGGCGGTGAATTGAAATGGTCGGTTAGTGGAAATAAACTAACAGTTACAATGCCTGGTGACGATGCAATGGATGAAATTGCCACCGTTCTCAAAATTGAGTTTAAATTGTAGTACACGGATGTTTGTCTGAAATGTCGGGCGAGGCGTCCGGTAAACGATATTTTATAATGAAGGAATACTTAAAGACAGTAATAAAGGAATGGATATTAGTTTGGTTGGTTTTTATCCTTCTCATGAGTAGTGTGAACGCCCAGACAGCCATGATAAATGTGCAGGGCAGAAACAATACCACCAGCCTAAATGGCAAGTGGACAGTAATCCTTGACCCAGCCGGTGCAGGCGACTACAGGCAAGTTTGGCAGGAAAAAAAGCCCCAGAAAAAAACCGATTTCGTGGAGTATTCGTTTGAAGGCGGCCCTACGCTGAATGTGCCGGGCGACTTCAATTCCCAATTGTGCGAACTGACCTACCTGGAAGGCATGGTTTGGTACAAAAAGCAGTTCACCTATACGGGAAAGTCAGGCAAAAGATTGTTCCTGCATTTCGGAGCGGTGAACTATTTGGCCGAGGTCTATCTGAATAGCGAAAAGATCGGTAGCCACGAAGGCGGTTTTACCCCGTTTCAGTTTGAAATTACCGGCCAGGCAGTCGATGGCGTCAACAACCTGATTGTAAAAGTTGACAACAGGCGTTTGAAAAACGGGCTGCCCGGTGTTGATTACGACTGGTTTAATTATGGGGGCATTACCCGCGACGTGAATTTGATCGAAACCAGTCAAACTTTCATCGAAGATTATTTCATCCAATTAGAGAAAGGGAGTCTGAATACCGTTTTGGGATGGGTTCAGCTGAACGGAACAAAAGCCGCGCAAAAAATTACAATACGAATTCCGGAGCTCAACCTATCGTACCAAACTAAAACAGACGGCAAGGGTATTGCCCAGGTTGAATTTTCATCCGATTTTCAGCTTTGGTCGCCTGATGACCCTAAACGATACCAGGTAATTGTTGAAAGTGAAACGGATACTGTTGTGGACGAAATTGGTTTCAGGTGCATGGAAGTGCAGGGGAACAAAGTACTGCTGAATAAAGAGCCGATCTTTTTGAAAGCGGTAAATATCCACGAAGAAAACCCGTATCGGAAGGCCCGGGCCTTTTCAAGCGATGATGCACGGGTTTTACTGAATGCGGCAAAAGAATTGGGTTGTAACCTAGTCCGGTTAGCCCATTACCCCCATAGCGAAAACATGGTTGAGGAAGCTGAAAAAATGGGATTAATGGTTTGGAGCGAACTTCCGGTCTATCAGCATATTCAATTCCCGGATAGTTTGGTACCCCAAAAAATGGAGACCATGCTTAACGAAATGGTCCGCAGGGACAAAAACCATTGCGGGGTGGTTGTATGGGCGCTTTCCAACGAAACATATCCCGGCACCCCCAACCGCAACGAAGCCCTGATTGGGCTCACCCAAAAATGCAAGGCATTGGACACCACCCGTTTGATTGTGCATGTGGTCAATACCCAGGGCTATGACAACAACACATTTAATGTGTGGGACCCCCTCTACAACTATTCCGACCTGGTTGCCGTCAACGAATACATCGGCTGGTACATCCCCTGGCAAGGTAAACCTGCGGATACGAAATGGGAAGTTGCGTTTCCCGACAAACCGGTTTTTATATCAGAATTTGGAGGTGAAGCTTTGTTCGGGAACCATGACGGCCCTGCTGATGAAGCTGCTTACTGGACGGAAGCCTATCAGGAGAAAATATTCATCGACCAGGTGGAAATGTTTAGCACTATCCCCAACCTGTGCGGGGTATGCCCGTGGTTGTTGTTAGATTACCGATCGTTGGGCCGCATGAACCAGGTTTATCAAAACGGCTACAACCGGAAAGGTTTGCTATCTGAAAACGGTGAAAAGAAAAAGGCCTGGTATATCATGAACGAATATTATAAGAGAAACAAATGAGCATTTCTTTAAGAGTGTCAGCCGTAACAAATCATCAATACGCTATATGAATTTTAAAGTAACGTTAATTGCAATAATCTGCCTTGTCGTAATTCGTGCTAATTTGTATGGACAAAGCCAGGTTGTCGACATCTGGCGTCGATACCGACGATTCGAGCCTGGGAAAAGACATTTTGCACGATATATACCGGGTTGCCGGGGCGACTACAGAAAATTATCCGGAAGGTGTTTACGTTTACTGGCGCGATGGATTCAATGTTGCAGTGAATTATTCGTTCACCGATTATGAGATGAATATACCCGCAACCGCAAAAATCCTTGTTGGCGAGAAAAACTTGAAACCGGCTGGAGTTTTAGTTTGGGCTGAATAAAAAAAGAAATTTATCGCGATGAAAAAAAGCGCTCACCCGAGCAATTCCGTCATTTGATACGTCATCATACCCTATAGGACACATAAAATCCCCGGGAACCATCATCCTTTTCGGAACTTAGTGTCCTGATAAATCTAATAAAAACCCGAAATGAAAAGTAAAAGGATTCATTTGAGTTTATTTGCCGGCCTGCTGTTTGCAGCATGTTCTGTACCGCAATATCAATTAACAGAAGATGGCGTTATTTTAAGCCTCAGGCAGGAAAAAAAATCAGAAGCAAACAAGCTTCGGTTGCAAGTAGTGAGCGACGAAATAATCCGCGTGTCGGCAACTCCCGATAAAGATTTTCCAAAGGATTCAAGCCTGATCATCGTTCCCGGTATTCAAACGGTACCTTTTGATGTGGACGATGCAGGCGATTCGATCCTGTTGAGCACTGCCCGGCTGACCATATCGGTTTCGAAGTTGAATGGGGGGCTGAAATTTAAAAACAAAAACGGCGGTGTGATCCTGGCAGAAAAGCCGGGAGGAGGCAGGACATTTATCCCGGTTGAGGTAGAAGGAACGAAAGCTTATTCCATCAGGCAACTATTTGAATCGCCTGCCGATGAGGCATTTTACGGGTTGGGACAACATCAGTCGGATGAATTCAACTATAAAGGAAAAAGCGAAGAGCTGTTTCAATACAACACCAAAGTTTCGGTGCCTTTCATCGTTTCCAACAAAAATTACGGACTTTTATGGGACAGCTATTCGTTAAGCCGTTTTGGCGACAGCCGCGAATACAAACAATTGAACCGGGCCTTTCAACTCTATAATAAAAAAGGGGAGCATGGAAGCCTGACCGGCACATACCAGCGTTGGAACGGAGATTTGCAGCAACTGGTACGCGCTGAAGATTCGCTTTATTTTGAAGACATTAAAACAATAAAGAACTTGCCGGAAAATTTTCCTTTAAAAGAGGCTAACGTGACCTATGAAGGAGAGATTGAGGCGTCGGAAAGCGGAACCTACCGCTTCATTTTGTACTACGCCGGCTATATAAAGGTTTACCTGAACAATGAGCTGGTGGTGCCCGAACGTTGGCGGACAGCATGGAACCCCAACACGTATAAATTCACGTTTGATCTCGAAGCCGGCAAACGGGTGCCTTTGCGTGTTGAGTGGAAGCCCGACGGCGGAAGGTCGTACTGCGGCTTACGTGTCCAAACACCTCAACCCGATGAAGAACGTAACAGCCAGGTTTGGTGGAGCGAGATGAATAAAAAACTGGATTATTACTTCGTGTATGGCGATTCGATGGACGAGATCATCAAAGGCTACCGCAGCCTGACCGGGAAATCTCAGGTGATGCCCAAATGGGCCATGGGTTTCTGGCAAAGCCGCGAACGGTACAAAACCCAGGATGAGATTGTGGGTGTATTGAAAGAATTCAGAAAAAGGAAATTCCCTATTGATAATATTGTACTGGACTGGAACTACTGGCCGGAAAATGCCTGGGGGAGCCACGACTTTGACAAAAGCCGTTTCCCCGATCCGAAAGCAATGGTCGATTCAATCCACGCCATGAACGGCAAAATGATGATTTCGGTATGGCCGAAGTTTTATGTCACCACCCAACATTTCAGGGAGTTCGATGAAAAAGGTTGGATGTACCAACAAGCGGTAACAGACAGCATTCGCGACTGGGTAGGCCCCGGTTATGTAGGCTCGTTCTACGATGCTTATTCAGCAGGCGCCAGGAAACTGTTTTGGAACCAGATATACGAAAAATTATATCCTTTAGGCATTGATGCCTGGTGGATGGACGCCAGCGAGCCAAATGTACTCGACTGTACCGATATGGAATATCGCAAGGCTTTGTGTGGGCCGACTGCATTAGGACCTTCTGCGGAGTATTTTAACACCTACGCCTTAATGAATGCTGAAGCCATTTACAACGGCCAACGCGATGCCGATCCGGATAAACGGGTTTTCTTGCTTACCCGGTCCGGTTTTGCCGGCTTACAGCGGTATTCAACGGCAACCTGGAGCGGCGATATCGGTACCCGCTGGGAGGACATGAAGGCCCAGATTTCTGCCGGCTTAAATTTCGCCATAAGTGGCATTCCCTACTGGACCATGGATATTGGCGGCTTCTGTGTTGAAGACCGTTATGTTGCCGGACAAGTGGAGTATAACAAAAGCGGAAAAGAAAATGCCGGTTACAAAGAATGGCGTGAACTGAATACGCGTTGGTACCAATTCGGGGCGTTTGCACCCTTATACCGTTCGCACGGGCAGTACCCATTCCGCGAAGTGTGGAACATTGCCCCGCAGGGACATCCGGCTTATAATTCTATTTTGTATTATACCAACCTGCGTTACAGGCTAATGCCATACATTTATACCATGGCCGGTATGACTTATTTCAACGATTACACCATGATGCGGCCATTGGTTATGGATTTTTCAGCAGATAAAAAAGTTGAAAATATTGGCGACCAGTTTATGTTTGGCTCCGCTTTGATGGTATGCCCGGTTTATACCTACGAGGCTCGCGACCGCGAAGTCTATTTTCCGGAAGGGATAAACTGGTACGATTTCTATACCGGACAACATATCAAAGGTGGGCAAAAGTTGAAAGTAGATGCCCCTTACGAACGGATCCCCTTGTACATCCGCGAAGGTGCTATCATCCCGATTGGCCCTGAAATTCAATATACCGATGAGAAGCAAGCAGAGACAATTGTTCTGTATGTTTATCGCGGTCAGGATGGAAATTTCACCCTCTACGAGGACGAAGGTGTAAATTACAATTACGAGAAAGGCGCCTACTCAAATATCCCCTTCAGTTACAACGATGTAGAAGGAACGCTGACAATCGGTGACCGGCAAGGCGAATTTGACGGGATGCTGAAAGAGCGTACGTTCGTGATTGTACCGGTAAGCAAAGACGAAGCACCGGGTTTTAAATTCGATGACACAGGTCAACGGGTGAAATATGACGGACGCAGGCAGGTGGTTTTCCTGTCAAAATAAACCAAACAGAGATATGAATTTAAACGCGAATGAATAAATGGTTATCGGTGCATTGGAGCATCGAATGAAAATCCGAACCCGGTCAAAACCTATTTTGAAAATATAAAGATATGACACCGATTAAAATTGCTTTTTTTCTTGCCTGCATTGTCAGCCAGCATTTGATAAGCTTTGGCCAGGGATATAAAAATCCGGTTATCCCGGGCTTTCATCCCGATCCCAGCGTTTGTAAAGTTGGTGATGATTTTTACCTGGTAACCAGCAGCTTTGAGTATTTCCCCGGAGTGCCGGTTTTCCAAAGTAAAGACCTGATCAATTGGAAAAAAATAGGGCACTGCCTGACGCGCCCGTCACAAATAAACCTTGACAAGACACGGCCTTCTGGTGGGATTTACGCGCCTACAATCCGATATCACGAGGATGTTTTTTACATGATTACAACAAACGTTTCGGATAAAGGCAACTTCATTGTTCACACCAATGACCCCTCAGGCGAATGGTCGGACCCGGTATGGCTGGACCAAAAAGGGATTGACCCTTCGCTGTATTTCGAAGGCGATAAATGTTACCTTACGTCTAATCCCTCTAATTGCATTTACCTGTCCGAAATTAACCCGGTTACAGGCGAGCAGCTATCCGAAAGCCGTGCTATCTGGACGGGTACAGGCGGGCGTTATCCCGAGGCTCCCCATATTTACAAGAAAGATGGTTGGTATTACCTGTTGATTTCCGAAGGGGGAACCGAGTACGGACATAAAGTAACCATTGCTCGCAGCAGGAGCATCGACGGGCCATACGAGTCCAATCCGGCAAATCCCATTCTGACTCACATGAATGTGAATGCGCAGAACAATCCAATCCAGGGTACGGGCCATGCCGATTTGGTGCAAGCCAATGATGGATCCTGGTGGATGGTGTTCCTTGCCTTTCGTCCTCAATCCGGCCTTCACCACCTGTTGGGGCGCGAAACTTTCCTGGCTCCCGTACGCTGGGACAAAAATGCGTGGCCGGTTGTCAACGGCGATGGTACCATCAATTTGAACATGGAGGTGCCCACCCTGCCGTTGAGCCCATTTCCAAAAGGCTCGTACAGCGCCGGTTTTGATGAAAACAAATTAGGCTTTGAATGGAATTATTTAAGAAATCCTAATTTCGAAAACTATTCCTTGCAGGAACGAAAAGGGTACCTACGGTTGAAAGCAACTCCCGTGTCGATTGATGATGTTGACTCTCCGACTTTTGTTGGGCGCCGGCAAGAGCACATCAACTTCACGGCTACAACGGCAGTGGATTTTCACGATGCCCGCAAGGGGGATGAGGCTGGTCTGACGGTATTTATGAATAATACTGCGCATTACGACTTAATCCTGAAGCAAGGCGAAGGGAAGAAGCGTGTCCTGGTGCTGCGCTACCGTTTGGGGGTGTTGAACCATACCGAACGCGAGGTTGAGGTCCCCAATGGCGAGGTCCATTTGCAGGTGAGCAGTAGCAGCGATTACTATTCGTTCGCCTATTCGCTGGATGGTAAAAAATTTGAACTCCTTGGCAAAATGGACGTGCGGTACATCAGTTCCGAAACAGCGGGAGGTTTCACCGGGATTTATCTGGGGCTGTTTGCTACTTCATCCAGTAAAAGCTCGAACGCTTACGCCGACTTCGACAAGTTTGAGTATATTCCACATGAGTCACGTCAATAGTGGCCCTCTGGAATGTAAGCCGCGGGGAAATTGAATTATTTTGTATAATTGTATGTAACAAGCTCATCTCAAGCTGATTGAAAACCGATTAAATTTCAGGTGAGTTAAACGGTGAGTTCTTTCTGGAAAACATTTTGATATCTTTCTGATAATAAAATACTTACAGGACGCAGGACGAATCCTGGTATCCCGACAGAAAGAGAAATTAATGTAAGTCAGAAGTCGGCAAAGTACATGATTTACAGTATTTTATGTCTTTATCAGATCATTTTTTTCTTATTGTTTCAATGCAGCCTTTGTGAAAATATACTCCGGAATTTTTTGGTTGAATTTGATGTCGGTCATTTTAAACTCGGTGCCTTCACCCTGTTTCAGCATGTCTTTGTAGAGGATTTTAGTCGGAAACCAACGCCCCTGCACCTGGATGACCTCGCTCATGGCCGAACGTTTCAGTAATTGGCCGCTTTTGGCGTATAGTTCCTCTTTAAGCGGAATAAACCGCTCCCGGTCAATCCATACCTTGCGTGACGCGTACGCCACATCCGGGACTTTGGCCGTCAGGCTGAGCACCCAGCATTGGCGGCCGTCAACAGTTTCTTCGCCGGTCACTTCCGCGCTGTACACCTCCGTCAGTTTGCGGTCGTCCATCATGTCTTCGTACGACAAATCGGACCCCATGACCGATTGCCGCAACATGTGCCCTGAAATTTGGATGATGCGGTCGGTTGAGGGAGAGTAAATCCACAACTGGTTTTCAAGTTTCAACATTTTTGTTCCCTGCTCACGCGCCGGGGATAGATATTCGGTGAATGATTTTTTGTCGCCTACCGAATAAGATTTTGAAGTGATTGTCCGGCTGCTCCGTTTCCCGTGGATGGTCATCGACGACTCGAAGACCCGGTTCTCTGCCGACATATTTTTGTCCACTTTTTCAAGGATTTCATCAGCATTGGGCTGACAGAAACCAGTCACTGCAATGAAAGTTAAAAGGCTTATGATGATTGTTTTCATGATTCTTCAATTTAAGTTTCCAGTTCTTTAAATAATTGGGCGGTTTTCCGCTGGTAAATACCGATCCCCGACAGGGCTGTGCCGATCACGGTTGAAAGGACGCCCGGAATAAAACCCAGGTAAAAATCGACCGGGGCAATGTGTGTCCGGATCGTTGAAGGCATCATCACCGAAGCGCCTTTCATCATGCCGCTGATGTCGATGCCGTAAGTCTGGATCAGCCAGGAAACCGACAAGCCCAAAGCTGTGCCGGCAACCGAACCCACGGCTCCGATCATGACAGATTCGGCAATCATCGATCCGTATACATGGTCCTTTTCTTCGCCCATCGCCAGGCGCACACCGATTTCGCCATAACGGCGCAGGCCGCCAAGCAAGCCGGCATTCCACAACACCAGCGACATGGCCAGCATAAAAACCAGGGTCACAATCAGCAATATGCTTTTCGACATGTCGACAAACATCGCCATGTTCTGGTCGCGAAGGCTGACCATTGCCGGGGCGAATTCGTCGTTTTCGTTTTCGTACTTCGAATTGAACTTCCCGACAACTTCCTCAGCCCAATCCTGCTCGTAATAACCAGTTTTGAAAAACCCGGCTATTTCGCCTGCTGCATCATACATATCCAAGGCCGTCCGTATATCTTCCAAATCGGCGATTACGGTGCCGCGGTCAAGCGCTGCAGAACCAAAAAGCACAGTCCCGGCAACCGTGAAATTTTGCATGCTCATGCTTCCGTTCATGGTCGAGCTGATCAGGGTGATCTCATCGCCCGGATTCGCCTTCAACTTTTCAGCAAAAGCATCGCTTAGCAACACTTCACCCGGATTGACAGGCATGGAGCCTTTTACAAGTGATTTTTCCAGGTTCAGGCGTTCTGCTTCCCCGCTTTTCCCCGAAAGCAGGTCCAGGGCCATTCCCATGGCGGACCCCTGCGAACGCGTTTCGCCCGTCTCATCCGGAACATCCACCAGTCCGCCAAAGTGAATTCTTGGCGCCCAATCCATCCGGGGAAACTCCTGTGCAAGGTTTTTCACCAATTCATCGACATCTGTCAATGCCAGATCGTTCGGCAACTGGTTACTGTTGTCGGCATAAGCTCTGGTCATCACTTTAACATGGCCGGTATTAAATTTGGCATTCATTTCAATCGTGTCGCCCATCACGCCGGCGACGTAGGTGTGCATCAGCACGGTCAGCATCACGCCGGTTGCCACCACCAACACGGGCAACAGGCTTCTGCTTTTGTCGCGCCATAATCCTTTTAACAGAAATCGTATCATTGTATTTTCCCTCTTAAAGCGTCCGTTGGATTCATTTTAGCTATTTTTCTTGAAGGCCAGTAACTCACTGCCGCCGTGGTCAGCATCACGATCAGCACAGTTGAAACCACCAGGCCGAAACTGTACATCGGGTACAAGGTTTGCGCCATCGCCATGCCATAATCGCTTGCATCTCCGGGCATGGTCCGGCCGGTTTTGGCTTGCCAGGCGAGCAGCGGAATGCCGTAAACGGCAGCCACCAGCGCCGCCAGCACCGAGTGCATGGCGCCTTCGACCGTAAACAGGCCGACCACTTCGCGTTTGGTGTATCCAAGCGCCACATAGGTGCCAATTTCTTTTTGGCGCCGGAAAATAGAGAGCACCTGCGTGTCGAAAATGGCCAGCATGGCCAGCAGCAGCAGAATGATATAAAAGATCGATTGTCCGATGGTTTTTGTTTTGATCACTTCGTCGATTTCGGCGGTTAGTTCTTTTTCAGAGCGGTGCACCCAGTTTTCAAACG
Source organism: Gaoshiqia sp. US2 (assembly GCF_059705485.1). Lineage (NCBI taxonomy): Bacteria > Pseudomonadati > Bacteroidota > Bacteroidia > Marinilabiliales > Prolixibacteraceae > Gaoshiqia > Gaoshiqia sp. US2. Next base: position 2,585,088 of record NZ_AP048550.1, read on the forward strand.
CCGGCCGTTCCTGGCCGTTATCACGATAAGTAAGCGTGGTTGCTTTGCCCGGCAGCAAAAGGATCGACTGAAGTTGTTCCAATGCGATCCAAACCTGTCCCACATCAACTGAAGGCACGTTCGTCGAAAAAATGTCGGTGATCAACAGTTCGGCAGCATCAAACGTGCCATTGGTGTCGCGCCACTGCATGGTGACATAATCGCCAATTTTCAGCTTATTCGTACGCGCCATATTGGCCCCGATGATGGCGGGTATCGCATTCACGGCCGTGTCGAGCTTTTGGGATGGCAGCGCCAGCAAGTTCTGATTGGGATTGATCCCTTTGATCAGGACGGACTGCATCCTTCCGCCCGGATAGATCGTCCCCTGGGCAATCAGCACCGGTTCCATGCGTCCGTTTTCAATTTCGTTTTTTACGCCATCAGGAATGGGCGCGTGGCTTTCGGTGAGCGTGAACGGATCATACGGATCGTATGCTTCGTGCCAGTATTGGGCGCCGCCGATTTCCCAGTTTTTCATATCGGTTTTGGCCTGGTAATCCCATCCGGCAAGAATGCCTTTCGCCCAAATGATCACCACAAACGAAAACGACAACACGATCACGTTGAGCCAGGTGCGAAGCCCAGCGCCGATCAAATTCCGGTATGCCAGTTTTATCGCGAGTTTCATGATTTTGTTTTTTAATTCTTTGTTCACTGTTCACTCTTTTCATCTTTATCCAGCTTGCCGTCGCGCAGGTAAATTTTCCGGCGGAGGTAGCTGATCACTTTTTCATCGTGCGTGGCAAAAAGAAAGGTGGTGTCCAGTTCTTTATTGAGTGTTGTCATCGTTTGCAGGATGTTGTGCGAATTGGCAGCATCCAGGTTGGCGGTTGGCTCGTCGGCCAGCACCAGCGACGGCTTTTTCACCATAGCGCGGGCAATGGCAACACGCTGGCTCTCGCCTCCGGAAAGTTGTGGCGGTTTCGATTTTGCTTTATCGGTCAAACCGACCCATTCCAATGCATCCATCACCATTTTTTTTCGTTCTGATTTGGTATAATTCAAAAGCAGCAAGGGAAATTCCACGTTCTCAAAAACCGTGTGCACCGCGAGCAGGTTATAACTCTGAAAGATAAAACCAAGATTTTCTTTGCGCAGGCGGGCCGCCTCTTTTGCCGAAAGCCTGCTGACAGGCAGCCCCAGCACCGTGGCTTCACCTGAGCTTGGCGCGTCCAATGAGCCGATAATATTCAGCAAAGTAGTTTTACCGGAGCCGCTTGGTCCGATCAGCCCGGCAAATTCACCGCGGCCAATTGTCAGGTCAATGTTGTTCAACGCGGTAAACTTTGATTTTCCCATGGGGAATGTTTTTACCAATTTTTCAATTTCAATGATTTCCATATGCTTCAATTTGTAATTGATGACCGGTACTCAGTGATCGGTCATTAATGATTATACACAAACATCACCTGCACACCGCTGCCGGCGTATAAATTCTCTCTTGCTCCGGGTGTGGGAATATGGTAATTTTTCGGGTTAACGTAGCCCATCAGGAACAAGGATATGTTATTGAACTTTTTCTGCCAATTCACAAAATTATAAGTGTTGCGGTTGGTCCAATCGTAATAAACAATCAGGTTCAAGTTATCAATCAGGCCGATTGGATACGACAGGTTTAGCATAGAGAAAGTGATGGGTTCTTCAAATTGAAAAGCCTTTTCATCGAAGGCAGCAACCAGTTGTTCAAAAGTTGTGGTGAGGCCGTTTCCCAAAGCAAAAGTATAATCTGCGCCCAAGTTGATGATTTGCTGATTGGTCAAACGTCCCACGTTCTTATTTTTACCGGTCCATGAAGCTTCAATCCAATAACCAACCACGCGGTCGAATTTCGCATCAAACCCAACCCGGTTTTCGGAGATTTTGGCAAACTGAAATTCGGTTTCGGCAAGTTCCCGGCTGTCGGCAACACGGTAATGATAGCTAAGAGCCGCCTCGCCGTTTGGCACAGCTATTTGGAAGCGGCCACCGATTTCCGGAATATTTTGATTGGTTTTTATTGATTCCCAGCCCTTGGGATTTTTATTTCCGTACAACACCCACAGCCAGGCGTTGGCATTGTTCAAAAAATAATATCGTCCGAGTACGCCCCAAACGCCGTCGGTAAGTTGCAAGGGGTCGCGCGGATCGAGCTGGTCGAACCACATGAGCGGCCGCAGTAACGAGGCCGAACCGAAGTTGATTTTTTGAAGGCCGGCCCGCAACTCGAACTGTTGGGTCGAATAGCGCGCCCACAATCGGTAAGGTTTTAAATTGCCGTCAACATTTGTTGAATCAAACAGCTCGAAACCCATGTTGCCATACAGATTGGCTGAAGCTTCAAAATCAATTAAACCGCCATCAGCCGAACTTAGCTGGTAGTTGAGCTGCGGAAGGTAACGGGCGCCGGTCCATAACGGAAGGGTATTTTCGGGGTTGAAATGTCCCCATGCCGAGAACTGCCCTTTAAAATCAGGCGAATTTTGTGCCCATCCTGCTGAAAAGCAACCTATCAATCCGACCGCTATCATATTTCCTAAAAACTTCATCTGTTTATAAAATTAGTGTTCAGTCTCAGTGTTCGGTGTTCGGTCTCAGAAGCCGTAACTGACTGCGACTGTAAACTGGCCACTTATTTCCCGTCCCGGTTCGAGATGCCGTATGAAACGAAGTTGGCATACTCCATAATCAGTTCCTGTGGCGACCCGTACAGTTTCAGCAGGTTTTCATCTTTCATCATGTCCACGATTTTAAAAGAAACGTGGATCAGAAATTCAGGCTTGAAATCTTTCCTGAAAACTCCTTCCTGTTGCGCCTTTTTAAAATCGTTCAACATTTCATCCCAGACTTTTCGGGTGGTTTCTTCCACGTAGGCTTTTAACTCGGGTTCTGTGCCCAGGTAAAAATCTTCGAGGAATTCTTTGCTGATATCCTGCGTGCTTTCCTCCTTCATCAATATCATGCCCTTTATTTTTTCAGAAGCCGGCAGGTCCGATGCCATCAATTCTTTAAATTTCTGCCTGCCTTCTTCCACCACCCCGTTAAAAACCGTTTTTGCCAGTTCAATTTTATTCGGAAAAAAACGGTAGTAGGTCATCTTGCTTACGCCTGCTTTTTTACAAAGTTCTTCAATGGTGACTCGCCTGAATCCGTGCTTCCAAAATAAATTATGCGCGGTACGAACAATGTCGTGGTACTTCTGATTTTTTAAATGTTCTTCCATCTGGTGTTACAAATTGAGCTCAAATATACGATAATTATAAAAGTAAACAAAAATCGTAATATTTCATTTTAAACGTAAATAGCTGTTTTCAGGCACAAATGACCGATGAAAATCATTCTGAACGAGTTTTTCAGGAGAATTTATTGGGTGAGAATTAATCCAAATTCAAGACTTATTGTTATCATTATTTCAAGTATATTTGTCTAATTAAACAAAAGAAAAAATGGCTTTATTGGCGAAAGGGGACAAAGCTCCTGATTTTATGGGGGTAAATCAGAACGGTGAAACAATTTCGCTTGCCGGTCTTAAAGGGAAAAAGCTAATTCTGTATTTTTATCCCAAAGATGATACTCCCGGTTGTACAGAAGAATCGTGTAACCTGAACGATAGTTACGATGCCTGGCTGGCTAAGGGCTACGAAGTGATTGGGCTTAGCCCGGACAGTGTGGCCTCGCACAAAAAATTTGCGAGTAAATACAACTTTAAGTTCAACCTGATTGCCGATACCGAAAAGGAAATCTTGCAGGCTTATGGCGTTTGGGGCCCAAAAAGCATGTTTGGAAAAAAATACATGGGTGTTTTGCGTACAACCTATGTTATTAACGAAGAAGGTGTGATTGAAGAGGTCATTGAAAAAGTAAAAACAAAAGATCATACAAAACAAATAATCAAAGCTTTAGATTTGAACTAGCTATGGCAAAAGAAGAACAAAGCAATGTCAATAAGGAAAAGCTGAAGGCGCTTCAGCTGACCATGGATAAAATTGAAAAAAGTTATGGCAAGGGTGCCATTATGAAAATGGGCGACCGCCCGGTTGAGGACGTTCCTGTTATTTCTTCCGGGTCAATCGGACTGGATATTGCCTTAGGCGTAGGTGGTTACCCCAAAGGTCGGATCATTGAGATTTACGGACCTGAATCTTCAGGTAAAACCACGCTGGCGATTCATGCGATTGCCGAAGCGCAAAAAGCCGGAGGTATTGCCGCCATTATTGACGCGGAACATGCCTTTGACCCGTATTATGCAAAAAAATTAGGCGTCGACACCGACGAACTGCTGATTGCCCAGCCCGACAACGGCGAGCAGGCGCTCGAAATAGCGGATAACCTGATTCGTTCGGGCGCGGTTGATATCGTCGTGATCGACTCGGTAGCAGCTTTGACACCGAAGGCTGAAATTGAAGGCGATATGGGCGATTCGAAAATGGGTTTGCAAGCCCGTTTAATGTCGCAGGCTTTACGGAAACTCACGGCCAACATCAGCAAAACCAGGACCTGCTGTATCTTCATCAACCAATTACGCGAGAAAATTGGCGTGATGTTCGGAAATCCCGAAACCACGACAGGTGGTAATGCGCTGAAATTCTATGCCTCGGTTCGCCTTGATATCCGGCGTATCGGCCAGATTAAAGACGGAGAAGAAGTTCAGGGAAATAATGTCCGCGTAAAAGTGGTGAAGAACAAAGTCGCGCCTCCGTTCAGGAAAGCAGAATTCGACATCATGTATGGCGAAGGCATTTCAAAAACAGGCGAGATTATCGACTTGGGCGTGATCTATAACATCATCAAAAAAAGCGGATCATGGTTTAGTTATGGCGAAACCAAATTGGGGCAGGGACGCGAAGCCGTCCGCGCCATTTTGATGGATAACCAGGAACTGGCCCAGGAACTGGAAACGAAGATTTTTGAAGCTGTAACCAAGTCGGCAACGACCGCGGTTTAAAAATACATGTGCAGTAAAGTCCGGGTGTGGCCATGCTGCTTCACCCGGACTTTTTTGCGCATACACGAAACTGAAAACAGGTAAAGTGAAAAAAACGACTCGCCGGATTCTTATAATTGAATATTAAGTGCACGATGTAATTGTAAGTTTCTTCGCTGTTTTTTTACGATTTGAAATTTTTTGATTGTATTTTTGGCAAATCTGAAAGCATAATTTACTATACGAAATGAAAGTGTTGAAATTTGGAGGTACCTCAGTCGGAAGTGCAGAAAACATCCGCAGGGTAAAAGAAATTACGGATAGTCAGGACGACGATGTGATCGTTGTTGTTTCTGCCCTGGGCGGAATCACTGACAAGATATTAAATGCCTCAAAAATGGCCGTTCTCGGAACGGAATATTTCAATACCGAAATCACAGGAATACGCGAAAGACACGAAGAAGTCGTTGAGTCGTTGTTTGTCGGCGACAAAAAGGCCGAAGTGAAAAAGCAGGTGGGACAGCTGTTGGACGAATTGGCAAAAGTTATTCAGGGCGTTTCCATGATTGGCGAACTTACCCCCAAAACATTGGATAAAGTGGGTGGTTTTGGCGAGCGCCTTTCATCCTATATCATCAGCGAATTTATTAGCGGTTCACAATGGATTGACTCGTCTCAGCTGATTAAAACCGACAGCGCTTTCGGAAAAGCACAGGTGGATTTTGACTTGACAGAACGTTTAATCAAAGAAAAATTCAGCAATTTTACCGGCGTTTGTGTTGCTCCGGGTTTTGTGTCCAGCAACCTCGACGGCGAATATACGACCCTTGGCCGTGGCGGTTCCGACTACACGGCTGCGATTTATGCCGCGGCATTAGATGCCTCGGTGCTGGAAATATGGACCGATGTAGACGGTTTCATGACGGCAGATCCACGGGTGATCAACAAGGCTTATGTGATTAAATCACTGAGTTATGCCGAGGCGATGGAACTGTCTCATTTTGGGGCGAAAGTAATTTATCCTCCCACTATTTTGCCGGTTTACAAGAAAGGAATCCCTACCTGGATTAAAAATACGATGCGGCCCGAAGCCGAAGGGACCCTGATCACGGAAAGCCGTAAAAACGGAAAAGATTTGCCGATTAAAGGGATTTCGTCTATTTCGAACATCAGTCTGATGACCGTTCAGGGACTGGGGATGGTTGGCGTGACCGGCATTTCCATGCGTTTATTTGGCGCGTTGGCGAAAGAAAACATCAACGTGATCCTGATTTCGCAGGCCTCGTCCGAAAATTCCATTTCGGTTGCTGTTGATACGCCCAAAGCCCGCTTAGCCGAAGATGCCATTCGTTGCGAGTTTGAACGCGAAATTGCCATTGGAAAAATCAATAAGGTGGAGGTGGAGAGCGAGCTTTCCATTGTAGCCATCGTGGGCGAAAATATGAAACATTCGACCGGTATTGCCGGAAAACTGTTTAATACCATTGGTAAAAACGGGATTAACATCATCGCCATCGCCCAGGGCGCATCGGAGCTCAACATCTCGTGGGTGGTGAAAAACAGCGATTTGCGCAAAACACTGAATGTGGTGCACGAATCGTTTTTCCTGTCCGAAAATGTCGAAGTCAACGTGTTTCTGCTGGGTATTGGGTTGGTTGGCGGAAACCTGCTGAAACAAATCAGGCAGCAGCAGGAAAAATTGCTAAAGGAGAAACACCTGAAAATTAAACTGGTTGGCGTGGCCAATTCGAAAAAGATGTTACTCGACCGCGAAGGAATTTCCATCGACGGTTTCAGGGAGCAACTCGAACAGGAAGGGCAGCATTCCGGTTTACAGTCATATAAACAAGCGGTGATCGACATGAATATTTTCAATTCGGTATTTGTCGATTGCACGGCTTCCACAGCTTCCGCCGATTTATACGGCGAACTGCTTGGCGCTAATGTGTCCATTGTAACGGCCAATAAAGTAGCGGCTTCATCGGAGTACGAAAATTACCTGCGATTAAAGCGGATTGCCAAAAACAAAGGCGTCAAGTTTTTGTTTGAAACCAATGTTGGCGCCGGTTTGCCGATTATCAACACCTTGAACGACCTGGTAAATGCCGGTGATCGGATATTGAAAATTGAAGCGGTACTTTCGGGAACCTTAAACTTCATCTTCAATACAATTTCGGAGAAAATTCCTTTTAGCCAAACCATCCGGATGGCGAAAGATGAAGGTTATTCCGAGCCTGATCCGCGCGTTGACCTGAGCGGGATTGATGTCGTCAGGAAACTGCTGATCCTGGTTCGCGAGTCGGGGTACAAAATTGAAAAAGAAGATGTTGTTATCAATAAATTTATCCCGGATGAATATTTTGCCGGAAGTATCGATGATTTTTGGGCGGGAATTCCCAGCCTGGACGATGACTTCGAGACCCGGCGAAAGGTGCTGGCTGCCGAAAATAAATGCTGGCGCTTTGTAGCCAAATACGAGGACGGAAAAGCTGAAGTCGGTTTGCAGGAAGTGTCGCAGGGGCATCCTTTTTTCGATTTGCAGGGAAGCAATAACCTGGTGATGTTTACTTCGGAACGCTATCATGAGTTTCCGATGATCATTAAAGGTTATGGCGCAGGCGCCGCGGTGACTGCCGCCGGCGTTTTTGCCGATATCATCCGGGTGTCGAATATATAAGTCAGTTTTTATGAAGTACATTATCGTTTTAGGGGACGGCATGGCGGATGAGCCGTTGGAAAATTATGGCGGGAAAACCCCTTTACAAATGGCGAACATACCCGAAATTGACCGCTTGGCCAGGTTGGGCCGCTGCGGGCAGTTGGTTACCGTGCCCGAACGTTTGCACCCGGGAAGTGAAATTGCCAACCTCTCGGTATTGGGTTACGATGTGGAAAGCGTGTTTGAAGGCCGCGGAACGCTTGAGGCGGCCAGCATGGGCGTGGTTCTCGAAGAAGGCGACCTGGCGATGCGTTGTAACCTCATTTGTGTGGAAGGAGAAAACATCAAAAATCACTCTGCCGGCCATATTTCAAATGAAGAATCGCATGAACTGATCGATTTTCTGAATGAAAAGCTGGGAACCGACCGGGTTACTTTTCACAAAGGTGTTTCATACCGGCACCTGCTGGTGGTAAAAGGCGGCAGGAAACAGATGAATTGCACGCCGCCTCACGATGTTCCCGGGAAACCGTATAAAAACTACCTGGTAAGAGCCAAAGAAACGGAGGCGCGTAAAACCGCCGAGATCTTAAATGATTTGATCGTCCGGTCGATGGTTTTGTTGCCGGAACATCCGGTCAATCAAAAACGAAAGGCTGCCGGGAAAGATATGGCAAACAGTATCTGGCCCTGGTCGCCGGGGTATAAGCCGCAAATGCCAACATTGAAAGAAATGTACGGAATTGAGCGGTCGGCTGTTATTTCGGCGGTCGATCTCATTCAGGGCATTGGCGTTTATGCCGGTATGGATGTGATTAAGGTGGAAGGCGCCACCGGTCTGTATGATACCAACTACGAGGGAAAAGCCCGCGCAACCATCGAGGCACTGAAAGATCATGATTTGATATACCTGCACATTGAGGCCAGCGACGAAGCCGGTCATGAAGGCGATGTGGAACTGAAAACAAAAACGATTGAATACCTTGATCAGCGGGTGGTGAAGTACCTGGTTGAAGAAACCGCGAAAATGGACGAGCCCGTTACCATTGCCGTGTTACCTGATCATCCCACACCCTGTGCAACCACGGTGCATACCAAAGATCCGGTGCCGTTCCTGATTTATAAACCGGGAACTGAACCCGACAGCGTGGCCGCTTACGACGAATTTACAGTGAAAAAAGGCAGCTATGGCCTGATTCACGGCGCCGGTTTTATTCAGGCGCTGATAAGCCCGGTTTAATATTGAAAAAATAAATAAATGAAATATTACAGTACCAATAAATCAGTGGCGGAAGTGTCGTTGAAAGAAGCCGTAACCAAAGGGCTGGCCGACGATAAAGGATTGTTTATGCCAGAGCGTATCGAAGCATTTTCGCCTTCATTTTTTAAGAACATCCATCAGCTTTCTTTTCAGGAAATCTCCTTCGAAGCAGCCAAAAAATTCTTTGGGGAAGATATTCCTGAAAATGAGCTGAAACACATTGTTTACGATACCCTAAGCTTCGACTGTCCGGTGGTGCAGGTGAGCAAACAGATCTATTCTCTGGAGTTGTTTCATGGGCCTACGCTGGCTTTTAAAGATGTGGGCGGTCGTTTTATGGCCCGTTTGCTGGCCTATTTTCTGAAGGGAAATACCGGGCAGGTAAATGTGCTGGTAGCTACTTCGGGCGATACCGGAAGCGCGGTGGCAAATGGTTTTCTGGGCGTTCCGGGTATCCATGTTTATGTGTTGTATCCCAAAGGTCTGGTCAGCGAAATCCAGGAAAAGCAGTTTACTACCCTGGGCCAAAACATTACGGCCATCGAAATCGACGGTACTTTTGATGATTGCCAGCGTTTGGTAAAAACGGCTTTCCTCGATCAGGAGTTGAAAAGCGCCCTGACTTTAACCTCGGCCAACTCCATCAACGTGGCCCGCTTTTTACCTCAGGCTTTTTACTATTTCAACGCCTATGCCCGGCTGCGGGAAAAAGGAATCACCGGCGAACTGGTGGTTTCGGTACCCAGCGGGAATTTTGGCAACCTGACTGCCGGTTTGTTTGCCAAAAAGATGGGCTTGCCGGTTAAACGGTTTATCGCGGCCAATAACGAAAACGATATTGTGTACCAGTACCTGCAAAGCGGGAAATACGAGCCGCGTGCATCGGTGGCAACAATCGCCAACGCGATGGACGTGGGCGACCCGAGTAACTTTGCCCGTATTCTTGATCTGTACGGACATTCGCACGAAGCAATCGGGGCAGAGATGAAAGGTTTCCGTTATTCAGACGCCCAAATCCGCGAAGTGGTAAAAAAAGTCTATGACAACTATGCGTACCTGACCGACCCGCACGGGGCTACCGGTTACAAAGCGCTCGAAGACGATTTGCAGGAAGGCGAAACAGGGGTATTCCTCGAAACAGCCCACCCGGCCAAATTTACCGAAACGGTGGAGCAGATTATTGGCAAAGGCAAGGTGCCGCTTCCCGAAAAACTGGCTGAATTTATGAAAGGTGAAAAGCTGTCGGTGCCGATGAGTAAAGAATTCAACGACTTTAAAGCTTTCTTGCTGAAGCAGTAAACCGGGCTTTTCCTATTTCCGGTTTTCAACCCCTTCTGCCTTCATCCTGATTTTATAGACGGAGGTCCGGGCGGTTATAAACAGTGTTTTCCGGTCTTTTCCACCGAAACACAAGTTGGCCGGCCTTTCCGGTATCCCGATTTCGCCGACCTTCTTTCCGTCAGGCGAGAAGATGGAAACGGCGTTGTTGGTCAGGTAAACATGGCCCTGGTTATCGATGGTCATGCCATCGGAGCCTTCGGGGGCAAAGAGCGTTTTGCCAGTCAGGCTGCCATCGGGTTCGATCCGGTATTTCCAGGTTTTTCCGTCGTTAATATCGGCTACATAAAGGGTTTCACCGTCGGGTGTGCCGATGATGCCGTTGGGCATGACAAAATCATCGATCAGCCGGATTATTTCTCCATTTGGTTTCACACAGTAAACAGCCCGGCAATCCTGTTCCTGCTGGCGCCCTTCGGGCCACCAGGGCCGGTGGTAATAGCTGTCGGTGATATAAATCATTCCGTTCGGGTGAATCCACAGATCGTTTGGCCCGTTCAGCAACTTCTGGTCATACTGATCGGCCAAAACTGTTTTTTCGCCGTTCAGTCCAATGCGAAGCAGACGGTTGCGGTAGTCGGCACAAGCAACCAGGTGGCCTTCGGCATCAAAGTAAAGCCCGTTTGCCCGTTCGCCGTCAACATCAAACAGGCGGATTCCGTCCTTCTCATTCCAGATAAAGATTTTGTTATTGGGCTGATCGGTAAAATAAATTTCACCATCGCGGGTCACGGCTGGACCTTCGGTAAAGGCAAATCCTGATTGGACGAGCGCCGGTTCGTTTCCTGTTTCCACCAGGTCGGAAAGCGTTTGGGCGACGGCCTGAATATTCAGGGATATAAAGATCAATAGGACGCAGGTTATGTTTTGCATGTGGTTTATTTCTTAACAGGTTCGATTTTCTGTGTATAAAATTCATCATTTTTTTCAGAAAAGAAATTAAAACGAATAACTTAAGCCGATACGGGCGCTGAAGTTCCGGGGCAGGCCGGGATAATAATAACGCGGCAACTGGCTTCCGAAAGCGGATGCGTTTATCAGCACCATCGAGGCATAACGGGTATCGGTCAGGTTGTAAATGGCCCCCGAAAGATCCAGTTCAAGCTGTTTCCATTGTTTTTTATAACTGCCGGTGAGGTGGAGTAGTTGGTAATCATCAGAATAAACACTGGCATCGTCGCGCAGAGGCATGGCGCCAACATAATTGTATTGCAGACTGATTTGCAGATTTTTTTTAAAGCTGCTTCCGGCAGTCAGGTTTAACTGGTGGCGCGGCGTACCGGTTAAATCGTTGCCCGAATAATCGGCATCATCATCAACAAAATCGACAAAATAGTGCGGTGTAAAGCTGCCGTTTATGCTGAGCTGATGACTGGTATGGCGGGTTTGCAGGAAACGGTAGCTCATGGCATATTCGAGTCCCGGGTGCACCGTTTTTCCGGCATTGATACCCATGAACGCATCTTCGGCGGTACGCCTTGCCAACAACAGGTTTCTCAACTGCATATAATATACCGAAATATCATAAAACAAACCGTTCAGGAATATGCCCCGGCTTCCCAGCTCGTAATTCCAGCCCGATTCGGGTTTAATGCCGGTATTGCGTTGCCCGTCGGGCATCAGGGTTTCTTCGAGGCCGGGAGGCGAAAATCCGTGGCTAAGGGTACCGTAAAGAGCCGATTGCGGACGGAGGGCATAGTTGAAAGCCAGGCGTGGTGACACGACCGGATCAAAGCGGTGACGGGCCGATTGGTCGCCGTCACTTAAAAACCGGTCTTCGTATCGGTACGAGGTGTGGTTGAGGTTTATTCCGGCCACCAGCTTCAATTTTGCAGAGAAGGCATATTCGGCCTGCGAAAACAGGTTGAAGTACCGGCGTTTTTCCCGGTTTCCGGAAAGCAGGTTTCCCCGTTCGCGGCCTTCATTGGCATAGGTCGACCAGTTGTAGCGCTCAAAAAAGCTTTCATTTCCGAAACTAAGTTTTAACTCCTGGTCCGAAAGACGCATTTTTTTTTCGACGACCCAACGGCCGCCAACATAGTTGTTGTTTTCACCGAGGGTATTGAAAGGCCTCAGCTCGTCGTTTTCGCGGGTATGGGCAAACAGGCTGAAACGGGTGGTCAGCTCATTGTTCCAGTCCGATTGTACCGAGAGCCCGGCCATGAGTTTGCGGTAATCTTCGTAGCCGCGTATGGCGGCCCAGTTGGCAGCAGCCTGTGTGGGCGAGTGCCTGAACACGTCCCGGTCGACCGAACTGGGAATATAGGCCATCAGGTCGGTATAAGCGGCGATCAGGCTGAAGGCATGTTGGCCGGCTGCGAGTTTACCGATGTAGCTGAAGTTGGTCCGGTCGGTTTGATTATTCTCGCGGTACCCGTCGCTGGCCAGCCGTTCGGCATATAGGGCCTGCTGAAAGTGTTTGTTAACCAGGCTGAGGTTGGCCCGGTAAAGTTGGGTGTTGAATGATGAAAAGGCGCTTTCGGCCAGCAGGGTATTCCGGTCGGCTTTGGGTGCGTGAAACAACAGCGTGCCACCGAGCCCCGAACCGTAGTAACCCGAAGCGGGCCCTTTGATAATCTCCAGGCCGGATATGAAATGCAGATCCAGATCTTCGATGGTGGTTTCGCCAACGCCGTTTGTCAGCGGGATATCTTCGAAATAGGCCCTCACTTTATTGGATGCGTAAGGCGAACGGCTGCCCATGCCGCGAATGCTGAGGCGGTTGGTGTTCAGGCTTCCGCTTTGCATGAATACCCCGGGCGCCAGGTTGATGACGGAGGCGATGCTTTGTCCGGGGTGCTGCCGGAGCTGACCGGCCGAGATAAACGAAACGGCTCCCGGCGTTTCCATCAACGGATGTTCGTAACGAAAGGCCTGCACGGTAATCTCGCCGAGCGGGATATGAAAAGGCGTTGGGATGCTGTCGGCTGCCGGCGTCTGGTTTTGTCCGGTACTTTGCACACCCGATGCCGCAATGAATAAACAGAGGAATATATAGCTGAATACTCGGTTCATCCGGTAACTTCCTGCTGATCCTTTACTTTTTTAGGCTTGCACACTTTATCTTCCTTATTTGCCTTTTGCCCGCACTTTTTGCAAAAATATCCCGGATTTTCAGGTTCTTTGTAGTCTTCTTTTTTACACGCTGTTTTACCCATTTCTTCTTAAAAGTCTTGTTCCCTGTGTGAAAGAACAACGTTTACCGGGAAATTGTTTTTCAGGTGCTCGCTCATTTTTTCTGCGGCATACACCGAGCGGTGCTGCCCGCCGGTACATCCGAAATTGATACTCAGGTGGGTGAATCCGCGCGACAGGTAGGTGCTAACCGACTGATCGGCCAGGGCAAAGGCATGCGTCAGAAAGTCGGCCATATCTGATTCTTTTTCAAGAAAGGCGATTACTTCCGGGTCTTTACCGGTAAGCTGCTTAAACTCGTCGTAACGCCCGGGATTATGAATGGCGCGACAGTCGAAAATAAAGCCGCCGCCATTTCCCGACGGATCGTCGGGCAGGCCTTTTTTATACGAAAAACTGCCGACGTGCACCGTCAACTTTGCTTTCTGCGCGCCAATCTTTCGCAAAAAGGCCGACTGGCTGACCGCTTCGAGCACCTTAAACAGTTCGGGCAAGCCGATCGGGATGTTGTTGTTGCGGAGCAGGTATCTCAGGTTTTCGAGGGCAAAGGGAATACTTTTCAGGAAATGTTCTTTTTTCTCGTAAAACCCGCGGAAACCATAAGCGCCCATCGCTTGCATGATGCGGATGAGCACATAACCGGTAAAATAGGCTTTAAACTCATCGCGGTCGAGGGTCTGGTATTTTTCGAGTTCGTCGAGATAAAAGCCGAGCAGCTCGTTGCGCACATCCTGCGGGATATCGGCTTTGGCGTCGTACAACAACGAAGCCAGATCGTATTGTAAAGCCCCTTTCCGGCCTCCTTGGTAATCGATAAAAGCCACTTTGTTGTCGCGCAGCATGATGTTTCGCGACTGGAAATCGCGGTACAGGAAGAAATCGCTTTCGGCCGCGAGCAAATAATCGCTGAAGTTTTGGAAATCGTCTTCCAGCGCCTGTTCGTCAAAAGAAATTTTGGCCAGCTTAAGAAAATAATACTTGAAATAGTTCAGGTCCCACATCATCGATTGCTTATCGAACGCGGCGCGGGGATAACAATAGTCATAATTGATGCTTTTCCCGGCAGTGATTTGTATTTTGGGGAGCTCGCGCAGTACCCGTTTGTACACGTGAATGATTTTTTCGGAAAAGCCTTCCAGCTCGCGGATGCGGCTCAGGTAATCGAACAAGGTGAGGTTGCCGAGATCTTCCTGGATGTAGCAGGTTTTTGCCTGGTTGACGGTGTAAATTTCGGGCACAGCAATTCCCCGGCTGAAAAAATGAGCTGAAAATTCAAGGAATGCCAGGTTCTCGCGCACATCTTCGTTATAGGCGCCAATGGCCTGGTGGTTTTGACTTTTAATCCGGCAGTATTCGCGGTACGAACCCGAGGGGGGCAACACTTCAAAAGCAGTCATTTCTTCCTGAAAATGACCTTCGTATAAGCGAATGAGTTCTTCTTTTATTGTTAAGTCCAAAGCTGTTTCTTTTAAGTTCGAAAACAAAGATAAAAGAATTGTTTGCAGTGGCCGATATGGCCGGCAGTTTTCGGCGGGAAATCACTTTTAACCTTATATGAGATGTTCCCGTTAATGACTGGCCGGAATGAACCACTTCACGAAAAGATGGTTACAGCAGTCCTGTAAAAAAGATCGTGCAGTCAATCGTTCAAACAAAAATTGTGAAACCTTATTTTTTCGAAAATCTTAGTAGCCAGGATATAACACAAAACCTTAACCTGATTTAGCTTATTCCGAACGTGAACAGGATCTATAAATAAGCACTGTTGTCCGACTAATTTATATTTTGTCCGGCAACTGCCGGACTGTCCCGTAGGCCGCTATACAATAGAGCAAATCATTTTTTGCGTTAGAAGAGCAAGGCATGGTTTGCAAAATCGTGTCAGTGGAGGTTTAGAATACGTGTATATTAGATACATACAATATTTTTCTACCTATTCCTCTTTCGTCGGTTACATCAAAAACAGAATAGATTTTTTTATAGTCGATCACTACTGAACGGGGAAAAAAATAAATAGGGGTTACTCCCCGAAGGTTTGGCCCCATGTTGTAAGTTTGTTTTGCGAAAAAACTTCAACATGAGCAAAAATACAGAAATAAATTTTGTCGGACAGCCGATTTTCAAACAAGTGATTAGTTTAATAGAGGGCATCAGTTTGACCAGTATAGTAAAGAAGCACAATGCTGATTATTACTATAAAGCTTTTAAGGCAAAGACACATTTGATCACGGTTCTCTTTGGCATCTTTAGCCGGTGCGACTCGATGACCGAGATATGTGAAGGGCTGCGGGCTTTGGGCGGAAAGCTGAACCATTTGGGGCTTGAAGAAGCGCCAGCCAAAAGTACCGCTTGCGATGGGATGCGCAACCGGGACAACAAGTTCTTTGAAGATGTTTATTTTAAATTGGTACACCATTATCAAAGTTTTTTGTCGGACAGCCGAACCTTTGGCCTCACCTTTAAAGAAGTCTTACTGATCGATTCGACCACGATCCGGTTATTCAGTGATATTCTGAAAGGAGTTGGACGCAATCCCAAGAACGATGGCAAAAAGAAAGGCGGGCTAAAGGTTCATATGCTCATTGATGCAGTACAATCGGTTGGACGGTTTATTAAAATAACCGAAGCCAAAGTACACGACAAAAACTTTTTGAAGGAACTGGAACTGATCTCGTACAGTATGGTTGTTTTCGACCGGGCCTATAACTATTACCATCAGTTTGCCTTGTGGACAAGTAAATCGGTCTTTTTTGTTACCCGGATCAAGAAAAATGCCCTTTATACGGTCATTGAAGTGTTGCAGGAACATCAAAAACAGAAAGGAAAAGCAATGGTACTTCGGGAGGAAATCATAGAAATTGAGTACTCTCCTGAAGATGAAAATGGCAAAAAACAAACAAAGCAGAAGAAAACCCTTCGCCTGAAAAAAGTATGCTATCAGGATGAAAAGAACCGGTATTATGAGTTTATCACCAATAGCATGGATAGTACGGCCGAAGAAATAGCGTTCTTATACAAAAAACGGTGGGGCATCGAGCTGCTGTTCAAAAAAATGAAACAGAACTTTCAGCTTCATTACTTTTACGGGGAAAACGAGAATGCCATTCGCACACAGGTTTGGTGCACCTTAATTGCACAATTGCTAATGACAGTGATTCAAAAGATGGCCCAAACAAAAAAAGCATTTTCAGTTGTGGCTTCGTTAGTTCGCATACATCTGATTAGTTTGCTTGATGTATTTGAATTGCTTCGAAGTACTAACCGAGAATACTTGAAACAAAGAGGGTCACCAATATCAAATATGCAAACCAGTCTTGCTTTTTAGCAGGGGGTGACTTTTGAAATAGAAATAATAACAATTGATTATCATGCAATTAAAGATCAAAAATCTCAAATCTGCATGTTAGTCGGATAATAGTGATAGTCGATATGCATTTTATAAGAATATAGGGGAATGTTATAATTAACTATTTCCCACTTATGATCGACTAATTTATAAAGCACTTGATTTTCCCGGAATTGTTGTTTCTCCCTTCCTTTTTTGTCAAGAGGTATTCTTTGACTTTTTAATAGATATAATTCTTTTGTGCCTTCGTCTGATAAAAGATTATATGAAACAAAACTATTTAAGGTGTCTTTGTAAAGCACATTATTTTGAATTACATCAACTGTATATTTATTTTCATCCGTGAATTTATAAAGTACATTTTCCAATATGTCATAAACATAGAGTTTTTTATTATTCTCGGTGAATGGGAAAAATGTATTAACGGTGCACTTTAAGGAAGGGGTTCTTTTTTTTACGATGTAATTTTCATTTACAGCAAATCCGATATTACTAATTCTGTTTAAACTGTCTTCATTTTTTCTTTTCTTCTGATTTCCATCTTGTTTTTCTTTTTCTATCAAAGTTAGTTTAAAGCTTTTTGTGGTTTGAAAAAGTTCTTTTCTCACGTAGGAATCAGTAATTGGAAAACATTCATTGAAAATCAAACGATCATTTTCTATAGAAAAAGATGCAACCCCCGGTTTATAATCTAAATTGCAAAGGTCAGATTTATAGAAAAAGATAGATTCGTAATAAAAGATTTCATTATTGTGCCAAAATTTAATATTAGCTGGTGCTGATTTAAAAAACAATGTATCAATTGCCAGGTTTTCATTATCTAATAAAACAAATAATGCACCATTACTTTTTGTTAAAAGCAGTACTTTATAGTTATTAAAAATCACAAAATCGTGAATGTCAAAATTTGCATTACCATAGATTAGAGTAAAGTTTTCTAATTGAAAGGGATTTTGAATTGTATCAAGTGCTGTGTGTTGGCTATTTGCTTTTACGTGAGTTATTAGCATAAAACAAAACACATAATATTTAAATTTGAATCTCATAAAAGTAAATTTTGTTGTCTTTGTGATGTAGTGTGTATAGATAGTTCCCAATTATTTTAATTTGAGTTGCCTTATTTGGTAAGAGAAAACTGCTTTTTAATTCCATATCTTCATTAAAAACATGGATTCTTTTTCTGAGTGTAGAAATGACAGATTCTTCATCAGGTGATTCAGGATCAACCGTTTCAAAATCCACTTCCCGCAAAATGAAAATCAAACTATCTTTATACACATCAGCGCTATATGCTTGATAAATTGCAGGATTGTTAATCATAGCCTTATTTATAAACTTTTTATCATCGCCCATCAATGGCAGAAAATCATTTTTCAGGATAAGTTCTTTGGTTTTATCCAATATGTAGTACTCACCAATCCAATCATAAATGAATATCAACCTGTTTTTTGTTTGAATTAAATGGTCGGTTAGTAAAAAATCTTCTATTTCCTTTTTGGGTTCAATCTCACATATCCTCGTTGGTAGTATCTGCTGTTCAAAATAATCTAAAACATTCATTGAAAAAAGGGGAGTATCTAATTCTAAATTAATTCCGGCAATGTAAATTTCCCCATTATTTAGAATTGGGTTACTAGTCATATCCATATTCTTAAAAACTATTTCATATTCTTTGCTATGCAGATTTATAATAATAAAATTCGGTATTCCATCTATAAATAATAAACTATCGTTGAAAACTTTTAAGTTCAAAATGTGACTTAATATATGTGAGAAATTATAAGTTTGAATTTGCCGATTAACAATATCCCTCATGACAATTTCTATCTTCTCTTTATTGAGAAAGAGTTGTCTGTTTTCAAAAATTTCAGGGAGCTTATCTATATGATAGTTATCAATTGTCAGACTATCAACTAAAACAATCATTTTATGTTCTGGCTGCTCTGTATTGTTGTTGCAACTATACAATAGATATATAACTAAGAATAACAACGCTTGAATTGTTCTCATAAATGTAAAATCATTAGTGAGGTGGCAGTTAAATCTGCCACTTCACTCGTAGATTAATTAAGACATATTTTAATTGTAAATCCCCCATGACATTCAGCCACTGCTTCTGCATCTTCTTGGGTATAAGCACCATCAGCCGCTAGTGCCCTTTTTAATGCAGAACATCCACAATTAATTGCTAAAGCGTCTGCTTTTTGAGGAACTGATGATATAAATACAAATAGTAACACTGAAATTATAGCCTGAATAATTCACAAAAACGAAGAAAAGCTCACGAAAATTAAAGATAAATTACTATCTTACAGCGTCTTACAACCGTATTTCCATGAGCTCTTCAGAAAATAAAATTACCGAAAAAACTCTGGACAAGCAAACAGACGTTGCAATTTGCCAGGGAAAACTCTTCGATTTACAACCAATTGACAATAAGCGTATTGAGGTAAGTTTTACTGCATCTGAGATTTCTTCAGATGGTGGTTTGCTGTTGGTCAAAGATATCGAGAGCCGGATTGGCATCATCAAGTCGCTGGTTACTTGTATTGAGGACACCCGGCATCAAAGCTATGTTGACCACTCTTTGGAAGAGATTGCTGCACAGCGGGTATATCAGATTGTTGCTGGATATGAAGATGCCAATGATTGCAATACCTTGCGCGATGACACGATCCTGAAAATGAGTGTTGGACGTTTGCCCATGACAGGGAATGCCTTGGCATCTCAATCAACTATGACCCGTTTTGAGAACACCCCAAGAGCCAGTGAACTGTACAACATCGCGTATGCCTTTGCCAATAAGTTTATTGAATCCTACCCTTCGGAACCTCCTGTGATTATTATCGATTGCGATGACACCAACATTGATACCCACGGGGGGCAGCAGTTAACCCTGTTCAATAACTATTACGGAGAGTATTGCTACATGCCCCTTCACATTTATGAAGGCTTGTCGGGAAAACTGATTACCACCATACTCAAACCAGGCAGGCGCAGCAAAAGTGCCAATGTTTTTGGGATACTCAAAAGGCTTGTTGCCCATTTGCGCAAATCGTGGAAAAATACGGTGATCATTGTTCGGGGCGACAGCCACTTTTGCAGCAAAGAGTTGATGGACTGGTGCGTTGGACAACCCAATATCCATTTTATAACTGGCTTGACCGGAAACAGCGTATTGAATTCGAGTGTTGAAACTCTTGTAAAGAGTTGCGAAAATGAATTTGCCAGATATGCCAAACCCATAAAGCGTTATCACTCATTTGGCTACAAAGCGGGTAGTTGGGAAAACCAGCAACGCGTGATTGTTAAAATCGAAGTGACAAGCAAAGGATCCAATATTCGTTTTATTGTAACCGACCTTTGGGAATACCGGACAAAGGCACTTTACGAACAAGGGTACTGCGGACGGGGCAGGATGGAACTCAATATCAAAGACCACAAAAACTACCTGCAATCAGGCCGGATGTCGTGCAATAGCTTTTATGCCAATCAGTTCAGGTTATTCTTGCATTCAGCCGCTTATGTGCTGATGCACTCGTTGCAGGAGAACATGCTAAAAACAAAGGGGTTGGCAGCTGTTACGATGAAGACATTACGTGAAAGGTTCATTAAAATTGCTGCCCAGGTTAGACAAATGAAGACAAAAATAAAAGTGGAATTTCCAGCTTCATGCCCGCAAGCCAAACTGCTTGAGAATTACTTCCTCGAAATCGGACAGTTGCGCCGTTAGCAACAACCCAACTATATTCAAAAATACATATTAATCAGGCACTTGCAAAGCACAAGATAAAATACCTATGTTCTGTGAAGAAAATACACACAATTTTTGGTCTAAAACTAAACAGGCCAACCTCTAAAATGACCAATCGAAAACAATCGCAGACAACAAATTTTCTTTTCAGCATATGGGTTATTAAATCCCACGGCTGAAAAAATCAAATATTCACCTTTTTAAAGTTTATGAATTATTCAGGATAGAAAGTAATTTTTTCATTTCATTTTATTTTAAAAAGTGATTATTATTGAAACTAAAATCTGTAAACTCTTTTTGTAGAGAGATATACTTATTTAATGTACCTTCACTCCCGAAAGGGGAGCTACCAGAACTGGAATTTTATTAGCACTAGATTTTCTTGTTTCATGGTAGTCTTTCCTATTTTTTTGCCCGTGATCGTTACAATAAACAAGTTTCGTCTTTCTCCGGTAAAGTTCCAGCACGTGTTACTGTATGTACCTGTTCTGGTTGCACAACAGGTGGTCGACTTGTAATTTGCGTTTGCAGTCCATTATGGTATCAGCAGCAGAATACGGATGACTATCCCCGCCTGTTTATTCGCTTTTTCGCTCCTTCGTCGCACAAATCGCTCACGTTCGGTAAAGCTCAAACAACGTTTGGATTTGCGCTCTCTTACTCGCTTTTTTCGAACTTAATGTGTTCAAGAGCTGCTTTGAATTCTATACTGGGGGTAAAGATGACTTTCACCCCCGAAATTTTGTTGGTATTAAACTGCTCGGGTGCCTCTACACCTTCGCTGGAGAAAGAGATTCGAAGCGTACCGAATTCGCCCAAATTGATGCTTTTACCCATGAGCAGGTACTTGGGCATGGTGTCGATGAGGTTTTCAATCGCATTCGAAACATCGCCCCTCGACAGCGAAGAGGCGCCTACGATGTCTTTGGCCAGGTCTGATTTGGTGATCTTACCTTCGTTTACAGGGCTGGCGTACCATTTTTTCTGGTCGCGGTTTAGCGGGTTTGCCCGCTCAATTAGTTTGTATTTCATTGGTTAATTTATTTGTGTTCCCGGGGCCTGTATAGATGGACCTGGAGAACGGATTAATGATTGTTTTTTCTGCATAAGTCTGCAGGAAAATCTACAGACGTCCGGAGTAAAATCTGCACACGTCTGCGGCCGAACCTGCGTAAGTGTGCAGTCAAATCCGCGTAAGTGTGCAAGCACTACTTCCACACGTGCGCAGGTTTACTTCCGCACTTATGAAAATTTACGCCGATACTTATGGAGATTTACTTCGGCACGTGTGAAAGTTTATGCCGATACGTATGTTGGCTTTCTTCATGTTTTTTTGGATTTTTAGTATAAATATAAGCCAATAGTCGCCATTAACCATGAAATTGAACTGGACATTAGCTGGACAAAATTATTTTTTCAAGTGATTCATTAATAGATAGATGATTGTTTTACTCAATAGCCAAAACTGGACAAAGGGTGGACAAGGGGTAGTCAGCACACCGGATGCAGGAGTCAGAAAATTGTTTTTCTCCCTTCGCGGGAGCAAATTCAAAAACGGGTCGAATTTTATTTATCTTTTTTTCGTTCTTTCGGATTCGAGCTGTTTGATCACATACCTGATTTCGGCATAGGTATATTGACTTCCAAGGGCAGCTTTCAGTTCGCCTGACGAAACGTTTGGTTTTTTGTCGGCCAGTTCGGCGATCACCTTTCTTTTTTGAGGATCTACCAGGCGATTGATGTCGAGCCCGCCAAGGCCGACAAAGTGGGCGAGGTGCCCTTCGATGGTCGACTGGGCCATTTGCCGTTTTTGGGCAATTTCGGTCACCGTTAGCCCTTGTTGAAACAGATGCAGGCTGGTTTCTTTGCTGTTGAAACCGGCGTTCAAAATCTCGTTATCTGCTTTCAGTGGCACATCCAATCCTTTCTGATGACGATAGGCCACGATCATTTCGAGGATTTCTTTTCCGAACTGCTGCATCTTTTTCCCGCCCATTCCTTTTATTGCTTTCAGACCGGCGATGGTCGTCGGAAGTTTCTCAACAATTTCGAGTAAGGTTTTTTGTCGCATCACACGGGCTATTTCCACCCGGATTTCTTTGGCTTTCTGATGGCGCCAGGTAAGCATCTGTTTAAAAAAGTCGGGATATTTTGATAAGGCTGCATGATCGGTTCCGTCGGCTGTCCGGTTTGTCTCGGTGTCGATGGCTGCTTTAGCGCGGCTGTCGAGGTAGCGTTTCAACTCAAACCCGTCAATACAGCTTTCGATGCCTGCTTGTTTCACCTTCAGTTCGCTTCTGAGCCGTTGCAGCCCTTCCTGAAGCGATTTCCGGATGGCCTGGTTGTCGGTTTCAAAGCTGGCCTGTTTCAGGGCTTGCAGAACCACCGCGTCCATTGTTTTTAAAAAATAAGGGCAGGCTTTTTTTACCCGCTCCTGCAAGGCTTCGTTTTGCTCTGCTTCAGCCTCCAATCCGGTCAGGCTGATCAGTTGTCTCTGAAATTTTACGCCAACTTCAATTAATTCTGTTTTTAACGTTGGGAGTATCGATTGAAGTTGCTGGTTAAGGTTACCCAGAAGCAGCGGGCCATGTTCGGTGCAAAGCTTGAGCACATATTGAATGTGACGTTGAACGGGGTTGAAATCGAACAGTTCGGTGAGTAATTGTTGCCGGTAACGTTGTTTGGCTTTAAGCAGGTCCTGGTCGTCGGGCTGATTTTGTTCTACTTCGCTGATAAAATGGCTGACCGTATGGTCGTTTTTAACGCTTTGCGGCATAATGGGTGTGCTGAGCGCCAGCCCTTCGAGCGATTTGCAGCGGCTGAGGGCTACGTAAACCTGCCCGTGAGCGAACGATTGGCGGGCATTGATGATGGCTTTTTCGAAGGTTAGCCCCTGACTTTTGTGAATGGTAATGGCCCAGGCCAGTTTTAGGGGGTATTGTTCAAAGGTGCCGGCCACCGTTTCTTCAATCTCCTGTGTTTCGGGGTTAAGGGCGTATTTGGCATTTTGCCATTCTTCCGGTTCTACCCAAATAAGTTCGGTTTCGTTGGGGCATTGCACTTTCAGGCCGTCGTCGGTGATCGAGTGCAAGGTGCCGATTTTCCCGTTGTAATACCGTTTGGATACCGAGCTGTCGTTTTTTACAAACATCACTTGTGCCCCGGCTTTCAGCACCAACTCCGGATCGGTGGGATACATGTATTCAGGAAACTCGCCCCGAATGGTCGACCTAAACGTATGGGCTTTGGTTTTCAGTTCCTTCAGTTTGGATTGATTAATTTCCTGTGCCTGGTAATTGTGGGTGGTGAGGGTGATGTACCCCTCCTGATCGGTTGGATGAAAACCGGGAAGGTATCGTTTGTTCAGTTCGGTCAGCGTTTCTTCATCCAGTTCATTTTCGCGTATTTTATTCAGCAAACGGATAAAGTTTTCATCGCTTTGCCGGTAAATGTGTTTCAGTTCGATGCTGACATAGCTGGACATACGGAGCGCCCGGCTGCTAAAGAAATAGCAGGTATCGTAATATTTCCGCAAAATTTCCCATTCATCCTCTTTAACCACAGGCGCCAGCTGCTGAAGGTCGCCGATCATCAGCAACTGAACGCCGCCAAAGGGTTTTCGCTTGTCGCGGAAGCGGCGCAGTACTTCGTCGATCCCGTCGAGTAAATCGGCGCGCACCATGCTGATCTCGTCAATCACCAGCAGGTCGAGGCTGCGGATGATATTGATCTTTTCTTTGCTGTATCGTTTGATGGCGGTGGGGGCATTCAGCCCGTCGGGATTGCTGATGGTGAGCGAGGGGTTGTCCTGTGGTACCTGGGGCCCGAATGACATCTGGAAGAACGAGTGGATGGTTACACCGCCTGCATTGATGGCTGCGACCCCGGTTGGGGCTACCACCACCATTCGCTTGGGAGACTCGCGTTTCAGGTTTTTGAGGAAAGTGGTTTTCCCGGTTCCGGCTTTACCTGTCAGGAAAATGTTTTGATTGGTATCGCGGACAAAATGAAAGGCCAGGTCGAGTAACGCGTTTTTGGAGGTGGTCATGGTTAAATCAGGTAATCGCTGTGAAATGGTTTCGGTTAAAAATTAACGATTCTTTTTCCGTGAAATTCGTTTGTGTGAATCGATTTGCTGAGTTCATCCAGGTTTTCGCTTGTCACTTTTCCGGCGGCAACAAGGGTCATTCGCCCGGCGGCTTTTTCAATGAGTAGATTGAGGATTTCAGTCCCTTCTTTAGCGGTGGCTTTGGTTCCGGAGGTCAGGATCCGGTCGGCTCCCAGACCGATGAGTGTTTCAAGGCCCGACAGCGGGTCGCGCAGCTCGTCGAAGGCCTTGTGAAAGGTTACCTGCATGGGCCGGGCCAGTTCAATCAGTTCACGGGTGTTTACTTCATCAATTCGGCCGTCTTCGGTCAGCAAACCAAATACAACAGCCGGCACACGAAGTTGTTTGCACAGCGTGATGTCTGCTTTCATGATTTCGAGCTCTTCCTGCGTATACACGAAGTTTCCGCCACGCGGCCTGATCATCACGAAAGCCGGGATGCCCAGTTTTTCGACACACATTTTGATGGTTCCGTAGGAGGGGGTGGTTCCGCCCACATTCAGGTTTTCGCACAGTTCAACCCGGTCGGCCCCGGCGTTCCGGGCGGCCAGCGCTTCCGTGAAATTTTCAATACAGGCTTCTTTAATCATGGTCTTTGTCAGTCGAAAGGTTACGCGACGAAAAAAATACAACCGTTCCAAAACAGACCGAAATACCCGGGCGATTCAGAACGGCTGGATCAGTTGAAAACAATGTTCTATGCGGTAAAACTGTCGATACCGGCAGTTTCAGCGTTTCGGTCTACTTTTTTGATCAAGCCTTGCAGCACTTTTCCCGGTCCGATTTCGGTAAAGAGGGTGGCGCCGTCTTTCAGCATATTCTCGACGGTTTGTGTCCATCGCACCGGGGCTGTCAGCTGGGCAATCAGGTTTTGCTTGATCACGGCCGGATCGCTGACCGGAGCGGCATTCACATTCTGGTAAACCGGGCAAACCGGCTGACTGAAGGTCGTTGCATCAATCGCTGCTGCCAGTTCTTCGCGGGCCGGTTCCATCAGCGGAGAGTGGAATGCGCCGCCAACAACCAGTTTCAATGCACGTTTGGCTCCTTTGGCCGTTAGCAGTTCGCAGGCTTTATCAATCCCTTCCATGCTTCCCGAAATGACCAACTGGCCGGGGCAGTTATAGTTTGCAGGGACCACCACGTCGTCGATCGCGGCACAGGTTTCTTCCACAACAGCATCTTCCAGTCCCACAATGGCCGCCATGGTGGAGGGTTGCCGTTCACAGGCTTTTTGCATCGCCATGGCCCGCTGGTAAACCAGCCGCAAGCCGTCTTCGAAGGTTAAAGCGCCATTGGCAACCAAGGCCGAAAATTCGCCGAGCGAATGTCCCGCAACCATTTCCGGCTGAAAGTTTTCCAGTGTTTTTGCCAGGATAACGGAATGCAAAAAAATAGCCGGTTGGGTTACTCTGGTTTGTTTCAGGTCGTCTACCGATCCTTCGAACATGATGTTGGTGATGTTGAAGCCTAAAATTTCATTGGCTTTATCAAATAGTTCTTTAGCCAGGGGCGAGTTTTCGTAAAGATCTTTTCCCATTCCCGGGAATTGAGCTCCCTGACCGGGAAATACATAAGCTTTCATATTGAAATGTTTAAGTTTTTTCAAGTGACAAAGATAAATTAAAATACAAAAGGTGTCACCTTTCAGTCACACCTTCTGTTCTTTGTTGGGAAATCAATTATTCTAAACTGTAATCAAAATAATTAGCGATAAAATGTTTTTCCTTTCCTGTATGCGACCACTTCTTCATGCGCTTTTTTCCAGTTGTGCATCTGGATTGTTTTTGAATCGGAGCCGGTTCGTTCTGATTCTTTGGTTGCCGCTATTTGCAGTGTGCGCTTGTAAATAAGGGCAACAGCAGTAAAACTGGCTGAGAGCATCAGCATGAATCCGATGGTAATATTCAGGTATTGTTGTAAGGTTAAAGCCGACAAGGTGAATACGACCGTGTAGGTAACCAGGAACCCGCTTGCCTGAATATGGGTCAGCCCCAGACGAATCAGCAAATGATGAATGTGGTTCATATCAGGCGAAAAGGGTGAACGTTTATTTTTAATCCGGATGGTAAATACCCGCAAGGTGTCGGTAACCGGAACAATCAGCAGTCCAAGGGCAATTAACGGCGCCTGGGTAATGTAAAATTCATTGAAGGTAAAATAGTTGACTTCCATGAATTTGATGGTGATGGTGGCCAGAAAGGTTCCCAGAATCAACGAGCCGGTGTCGCCCATGAAAACTTTGTTTTCTCCTCCCCATAAGTTGAAGCGCAAAAAAGCCAACAGGCTTCCGCTTAGGGCAAAACAGGCAATTCCGGCATTAAAATGTCCTGCCAGGAAGAACCAGGTGCCAAGTACGGATGAAATAAACAGGGCAATGCCCGCCGCAAGACCGTCGATTCCGTCGATCAGGTTCACCGCGTTGATCACGAATAGAATGAATAAAACGGATAAGGGGATGCTGACCCAATCGTTCAACTGGGTAAGCGATGCAAAACCATAAACATGAACAATGCGGAAATTGCCTAATAAGACCAGGATTAAGGCAGCTGCTATTTGTACGACCAGTTTTTTTCGTGCCGACATGATCAGGATGTCATCTTTAATCCCGATAAAAAGCATCATGAGAATGGCTACAAATAAATAACGAAATCCGAATGTGGAGTCGCCCTGCAAAAAAAGAAGCGTACTGAGCGTCATTCCAAGGAAGATAGCAACACCGCCTAAAGTAGGGACAACAACCTTATTTAATTTCCGGTGATCAGGGACATCGAATAAATGTTTTGCATTGGATATCCTGACAATGACAGGTATCGTGAGATATGTAAGAAAAAAGCTTGTCAGTAAATTTAGAAGTACGCTTATGTTCATGGCATTCTATTTTTATTATGCAAATATAATGTAAAACAGAATTAATGGTACTTATAGTATGTGATTAACACTTTTTATTTGATGAACGTATTGTTTTTTTAACCTGAAAGCCTGTTTTTGACCAACGAATGAGCTGTTTTATTTTTTATTTTGATGTTGTTAATAAAAACAACCGGAATCCGTTGAACCTTTCATTCAGGGACTTCCGGTTGTAAATGCTTGTTGGCTCGGCGAGAAATGCCGGACCAATGTTTTTTATTTGTTATATTTTGCCTGCCTGTTTGCTTTAATCTTTTCATCGGTCAGGTATTCTTCAAAATCCATATACTTGTCGATGACCCCGTCGGGCGTCAGGTCGATCACGCGGGTACAAACGGTACGGATAAACTCGTGGTCGTGTGAAGCCATCAGGATCTGGCCCGGGTAAACCTTCATGTTGTTGTTGAACGACTGGATCGATTCCATATCGAGGTGATTGGTCGGATGGTCGAGAATAACCACGTTTGGGTGTTCCAGCATCATGCGCGAAATCATGCAACGCATTTTTTCACCTCCTGAAAGAACCTGTACATTTTTCTGCAAATCGTCGCCCGAGAACAACATTTTTCCAAGATAACCGCGTAAAAAGGCCTCGCTGGTGTCGTGTGAATAGTTACCCAACCACTCGTACAGGCTTTTATTTTGGGTAAAGTATTCCGTGTTGTCCATAGGCAGGTAGGCTTTTTTGATGGTGACACCCCATTCGAAAATACCGGCTGTTGGTTCCAGTTCTCCGGTAATGATTTTGAAAAAGGTGGTCATGATGCGGTTATCCTTGCCCAGAAAAACAACCTTATCCTCTTTTTCAATGGTAAAGGTGGCATCTTTAAAGAAAACTTCTCCGTCCTGGATATAGGTCAGCCCTTCCACGCGAAGTACGCGGTCGCCGGTTTGGCGTTCCGGTTGAAAGATGATGCCCGGGTAACGCCGGGTGGAAGGTTCAATTTCTTCAATATTCAGTTTATCCAGCATCTTTTTACGGCTGGTGGTTTGTTTCGATTTGGCTACGTTGGCGCTAAACCGGCTGATGAATTCGAGCAATTCTTTTCGTTTTTCTTCGGCTTTTTTATTGGCCGCGGTTTGCTGGCGAAGGGCCAGCTGGCTGGATTCGTACCAGAAGGTATAGTTTCCGGAGAAGGCACGGATTTTACCAAAGTCAATGTCAACAACATCGGTACAAACATTGTCCAGAAAGTGACGGTCGTGCGATACCACGATGACCGTATTCTGGCAGTTGCTCAGGTAGTTTTCGAGCCAAAGAACCGTTTCCAGGTCGAGGTCGTTGGTAGGCTCATCCAGCAGCAGGTTATCGGGGTTTCCAAATAAAGCCTGGGCGAGCAGTACCCTTACTTTGACCTTACCATCGAGATCTTTCATTAGCTGATTATGCAAATCTTCTTTTATGCCGAGGCCGCTCAGCAACATGGCTGCATCGCTTTCGGCATTCCAGCCATCCATACCGGCAAATTCATCCTCCAGTTTGGCTGCAAGCAAGCCGTCTTCCTCTGTAAATTCAGGTTTGGCATACAGCGCGTCTTTTTCTTTCATCACCCGCCATAACTCTTTGTGTCCCATGAGGACGGTATCTAAAACCGGGAATTCATCAAATTCATAGTGGTTTTGCTTCAGCACCGAAAGGCGTTCGCCCGGTCCCATGCTGACAGATCCCCTGGTGGGTTCCAGTTCTCCGGAGACTAATCTCAGGAAAGTTGATTTTCCGGCGCCGTTGGCCCCAATTACCCCGTAACAGTTGCCCGGGGTGAATTTCATGTTTACATCAGAGAAAAGCGGTTTTTTCCCAAACTGGATAGCTAAATTTGAAACAGTAATCATTCCTTGAAACTTTCACATTATTTAAGGGGCGCAAAGGTAATATAATTCATCCCGTTACCGCTTCTTTTTAGTTAATAAATCCTTAAGATTCACGGTTAATAAGTGAAATGGCATGGTAGCGCTTATTTGGCGACGTTTAATACCGGGTCGAATGATAGAACCCGATAGTGAAATTGACTGACGGGCGGTTCAGGGGATACCATTGGTAGATATCTTCGTGGGTGACGACTGCTTCCGGGGTTTGCGCCCATAACCACTCATTTGTTTTAAACCCGCTGTAACCGATTTTGAAGATGAGGAAATTTTTTCGTTGCTGAAGCCTGCGCCGGTAGCCAACGCCAATTTCATACATAAGCCCTTTATTATCCCGGTCGCTGTCTAACCGGTATGAATAACCGCCTTCGGCATAAAGAAACGGTGTTTTCGCCGGTTTGTCGGCAAACCATTTAATATTGACCAGGACGGGGAAGGTATTCATAGCCGGATTCTGATAACGCGTGTACCCCAAACCAACTCCTGCCGAAACATGGTAACTGTAAAACCAGTTTGCTGTTGCCCGCAAGCCGGTACTGTAAGGCGAATAGGTCTCGTTCACATCCTCCCCCCAATAATCGGACGATGTATCCATTTTTAGCCCGTATCCGCCGGTTGCTTCCAGTGTATAATAAAACCCCTGGTTCCGGATAATCCGGTTTTGGCCGATCGACGGGATTACCACCAATAATAGCAGGCCCGCCAATACAATCGTTCTTATTTTTAATTCAGGTTTCATAAGGCTGAAATTCAGTTTTGTCATGACAAAGAAAAATATTAATGATAAATATACTCAATCCTTCTAACGTACGGACTGCTCAATAAATTTTATTTATTCCGGATTTTGGTATTTGACCTTTCCTGATAAAACGCTATTTTTGTTTCGTGCTGAAAATCCGAAACATATTGTCTTTCCTTTTGCTGTCAGTTTATTTTATTGTCCTGGCACATCATGTTATTCCGCACCATCACCATGCGAACTTGTTTTCGTTTTGTTCTGCCGGACATCAGTACGACGGCGTAGGGGAGAGATCTCCGGTTGCTGTTGATGGAATTTGCTCGTGCCATCACGGCGAAGAATCAGATTTAGCCTGTTATTTCAGTGTCGATCCGGTGCCGTCGAAAATATTATTGCTCACCTCGTTCTATTTGGCACAATCAGTCCTGAACGAAGTGTTTGTTCCGGTTATTACCGGTAAGGCCTATACCGCACCCGATTTTAGCTTACCTAAAATATTTGCCGATCATCTTTCGGGCTTAAGGGCGCCTCCTGTATTTTCATAATTCCGGTTTTTAAAATTTTTCGGAAATGACTTATTCGGTCGTTTCTGCATTTCTTCACGATTAATCAAAAAGAATTATGAAGCCCATATTGGTTATGGTATTGGCAGCAGGCCTTTTATTTTGGGACTGCTCGCATCAACACAACGAATCACATCAGCGCGAACAGGCCGGGGATGACGACGGCCATCATGATCACGATGAAATAAAGCAAAAACTGGTTGTTTACACCGACGATTTTGAGTTGTATGCCGAAGCCGACCCCTTTGTCGAAGGAGAAAAGGCAGGCATATTGGCGCATTTTACCCTGCTACCCGGTTTTAACCCGCTGAATCAGGCCAAGCTTACAGCCAGTCTTTTGGTTGGAGGACAGCTTGTTGGCCCGGTGGATGGGCAGGCTTTGCAAGCCGGTATCTATCAGTTTTTTCTGACTCCCGGAACCACAGGAGAGGGGATGCTGTCTTTTTCGATTGAGCAGGACGGTGAAAAAAAGACGGTAGAAGTCGCTGTTCCGGTTTTTAAGGATGATCATAAAGCTATTCATTATTATGAAGATCGGGAACTCAATCACGGGAATGCGATCGTTTTTACGAAAGAACAATCGTGGAAAATTGACTTTGCAACAGCTTTCCCGTCGCCGAAACCCTTTGGCCCGGTTCTGAAAGCTTCGGCGGTAGTACAGACAGCTCCTGAAAAAAGCCAGATAATGAGCGCTGCAACCAGCGGAATGATCCGGTTTATGCCGGGCGTGGTTGAAGGAATCCGCGTAAATGCCGGGCAGGAACTGTTTCGAATTTCGGGCTCGGGTATGGCCGATGATAATGTTTCTGTTGTTTTCGCCACAGCCCGGACGAATTATGAAAAGGAAAAAGCCGACCTTGAGCGCATGGAAAAACTGGCAGAAAAACAGCTTGTTTCCCAGCGTGAATTGCTCGAAGTTAAAAGCAGTTTTGAGAAGGCCGAAACGGTTTACAAAAACCTTCAGCAGAATTTTTCTTCTGCCGGTCAGTTGCTTGCTGCGCCGGTAACCGGAAATCTTGGACGGATTTTCGTTCAAAACGGGCAACACGTATCGGCAGGGCAGGCGGTTGCCGGGATGATACAACAGGGGAGAATCCAGTTAAAAGCCGAAATTCAGCAAAAATATGTCACCCGTCTAAAGCAAATACAAGCGGTAACCGTGCGGTCAGCCGGCCAGACCGACTGGCAGGAGCTTTCAGCATTAAATGGCAAATTGCTGTCGGTTGGAAGCCAGGTGAGCCAGGAGAATTTTTTATTGCCGGTTTATTTTGAACTGGATAACCAGGCTGAATTTCTCCCGGGAAGTTTTGTCGAATTGAATTTAAGAATGACCTCTGAAACCAACTGTCTGGTAGTTCCAAATACAGCCTTGGTTGAACAGCAGGGGCATTTTTTTGTGATGGTGCAGCTTGACCCGGAACACTTTGAAAAACGTCAGGTTATTACCGGAGATTCAGACGGATTGGAAACGATCATTCGCTCAGGCCTGAATGCCGATGAACGCGTGGTCACTAAAGGGGCCGTTCTGGTCAATCTGGCCGCTGTGTCTAATAGTCTTGATCCGCATGCCGGTCATGTTCATTAAGAAAGGAGCGACTATGTTAGACCGGATTATTAAATTTTCCCTCCATAATAAATTGCTGGTGCTGCTTGGAGCTGTTGTGCTGACGGTTTCCGGCTTGTACACGGCAAGTGAAATGGATGTTGATGTTTTTCCCGACTTGACGGCGCCTACCGTGGTGGTGATGACCGATGCGCACGGTATGGCAGCCGAAGAGGTGGAAAGACTGGTGACTTTTCCGATAGAAACCGCGGTGAACGGGGCAACCGATGTGCGTCGGGTGCGTTCAAGTTCGTCTCAGGGCTTTTCGTTTGTTTGGGTTGAGTTTGATTGGGGAACCGATATTTTTAAGGCGCGTCAGATTGTTAGTGAAAAGCTGGTGAGCCTTTCCGGACAAATGCCGCTTGGCATCGGGCAACCAACGCTGGCTCCCCAGTCAAGTGTTATGGGCGAAATCCTGTTCATTGGCTTACAGTCCGACTCAACCAGTTTGATGGATTTACGGACAATGGCCGAATGGAATATCAAACCGGTGTTGCTGGCAACCGGCGGCGTATCGCAGGTAACCATTATCGGAGGAGATTACAAACAGTACCAGGTGCTGGCTGATCCCCGGCTGATGGCCTATTACGGCGTGTCGATGGATGAATTGGCCGCGGTATGCGCCGGTATCAGCATGAACGCCTCGGGCGGTGTCATCCGCCAGTATGGAAACGAATACGTGGTGCGTGGCATGGCCCGTACCTCAAGCCTGTCCGAGTTGGGTAAATCGCTGGTCAGGCTGAAAAACGGGAAACCGGTGTTTGTTGACGATGTTGCCGAATTGAGAATCGGCGCTGCCGTAAAAATGGGATATGCTTCACAAAATGCTTCTCCTTCGGTTATTTTATCCGTTTCAAAACAACCCAATACAAATACGCTGAAGTTGACCGAATCCATCGAGAAGAACCTGGAGGAACTGCGCCAAACTTTGCCGCCTGATGTGGTGGTGGATAGTCATATTTTTCGTCAGGCCGATTTTATCGAAACGGCGGTAAATAATGTCAGGACAGCCTTACTCGAAGGCGGCCTTTTTGTGGTGATCATCCTTTTCCTGTTTCTGGGAAGTTTTCGTACAACAATCATCTCGTTGCTGGCAATTCCGCTGTCGTTGCTGGGGGCGGTACTTACATTGAATCTTTTGGGCCTGAATATCAATACCATGAGTTTGGGAGGCATGGCTATTGCGATCGGATCGCTGGTAGATGACGCCATTATCGATGTGGAGAACGTGTTTAAGCGACTCCGGCAAAACCATCAGAAAACGGAAGAGACACGTGAATCCGTCTGGAGAATAGTTTTTGATGCTTCAAAGGAAATCAGGGCTTCTATTCTGAATGCAACACTGATCATCATCGTTGCTTTTATTCCGCTGTTTTTTCTCTCGGGGATGGAAGGACGCATGCTGAAACCATTGGGTATCGCTTACATTGTTTCCTTGTTTGTTTCTCTGATTGTCGCAATGACCCTGACTCCTCTGTTGTGCCACTTGTTGCTGACCAACGAAAAGTACCTCGACCGGAAAGCGAAGGACAACTGGCTGAATCGTAATTTGAACCGCTATTATGAGTCTTCTCTTCAGTTCGTGTTCCGATGGAAAAAGTCCATGTTAGGTACTGCGCTTGTTTTGTTGGCGATGGCTGTTTGGATGCTCTCGTCGATGGGGAGGAGCTTCTTGCCCGAGTTTAACGAAGGGGCGTTGACCATTTCGATGATCAGCCAGCCGGGTATTTCGCTTGAAGAAAGCCATCGGCTGGGAAACCTGGCAGAAACGGAATTACTGGCGATCCCCGAGGTGAAGAACACCGCACGACGCACGGGGAGGGGAGAGTTGGACGAGCACTCGCAAACAACAAACAGCGCTGAGATTGATGTGAACTTTGAACTGAAAGAGCGTCCGCGTGAAGAATTTATGGCCGAGGTACGCAGCCGCCTGCAAGGTATCCCGGGCATTGCTTCAACGGTAGGTCAGCCCCTGGGTCACCGGATTGATCATATGCTTTCGGGAACGAGGGCAAACATTGCCGTCAAATTGTTTGGGCCGGATCTTAACCAGCTGTTTTTGCTGGGAAATCAAATTAAGTCGGCAATTACCGATGTCAGCGGTTTGGTTGACGTAAATGTGGAACAGCAGGTGGAAATTCCGCAGATTCATGTTAAAGTCAAACGCGAAATGCTCGCCCGTTACGGCATCACCATCGATGAATTTACCCGTTTTATCGATTTGGCTTTTGGTGGTGAAGCGCTGGCTGACATTTATGAAGGGCAACGCCGGTTCGATCTTGTTCTGCGATTGAATAACGATTATACCGAAACCATCGACGGATTGAGAAATGCCCTGATTGATACAAAAGCAGGCGGAAAAGTTCCATTGGAACAGGTAGCGGATATTCAATCGCTGTCGGGCCCGGGCTCGGTTAGCCGCGAAAATGTGCAGCGTAAGATTGTGGTTTCGGCCAACGTGGCAGGGCGCGATTTGCACAGCGCTGTCGGCGAAATCCGGGATCAGATAGAGCGGCAGGTTGTTCTTCCCGAAGGATATCGGGTTGAGTACGGCGGTCAGTTTGAGAGTGAAATGCGGGCATCGCGAACATTGGCTCTTACATCGCTGCTGGCGGTCGTTATCATCTTTTTATTATTATACCACGAGTTTAAAAATATTAAACTGGCCGGAATTATTTTGCTTAACCTGCCCATGTCCCTCATTGGCGGCGTCTTTGCGATCTGGTTGACTTCAGGAATGGTCAGTATTCCCGCAATCATTGGCTTCATCACCTTATTTGGCATTGCCACCCGGAACGGAATTTTGCTGGTTTCGCGTTTTCAGCAGATGGAAGAACAGGCGCTGCCGCTGAGCGAAATCCTGATTCGCGGGTCCATCGACCGGCTTAGCCCGATTTTGATGACTGCGCTGACAGCTGCTCTGGCCCTGATCCCGCTGGCAATTCAGGGAGATGCGCCCGGAAACGAAATTCAAAGCCCCATGTCCAAAGTGATTCTGGGAGGTTTATTGTCGTCGACCCTGTTGAATATTTACCTGGTGCCCGTTATTTACCAGTTGTTGCACCGTTTTGGATTACTCAAAAGAAATGATTATGAGAAAAATGCTTAATATCATCCTGTTGTTTTGCGGATTTTCAGCATCTGCACAAACCGGCTTCGATGGATTTTTGCAGGAGGTGGTGCGTAATAATAATCGTTTGAAGGCCTACCAGGCTGTGACCGATGCGCAAAAGCTTGAAAACCGTGTTGGACTGGCTCCAGCTGATCCAACGGTTGAGGGGGCTTACCTGTGGGGCAATCCTTCGGCAATTGGTAATCGGAAAGATTTTTCGGTGACCCAGGAAATTGAATTTCCAACGGTTTATACGCATCAGCGAAAACTTGCATCCATCCGCAATGAGCAGGCTGAGTTGGAATATCGGCAGCTTCGCTTTGAATTGTTGCATCAGGCTGCGAATTTATGGGTTGAATTGGTTAACCTGAACCGGAAAGGGGAGGAGTTGCAGACCCGGTTGAACGATGCAACACAGTTGGCCCGGGCATACGAAGAAAAGTTTTCTGC
This sequence comes from Gaoshiqia sp. US2, assembly GCF_059705485.1. Taxonomy (NCBI): domain Bacteria; kingdom Pseudomonadati; phylum Bacteroidota; class Bacteroidia; order Marinilabiliales; family Prolixibacteraceae; genus Gaoshiqia; species Gaoshiqia sp. US2. The sequence continues at coordinate 2,620,874 of NZ_AP048550.1, forward strand.
AGGCGACGTGAACCTGATTGACCGGAATAAAGCTGTTTTGTATCAGCTTCAGACCGAAAAACAGGCAGAACAGCTTCGGCAGGACCGGAAGCAGGTTCTGTTGCAAATAACTGCACTGAATGGTAACCGGGACTTATCTTTTGACGAAACAAGCTGGTTGCCTGTCCGGTTGCCCGAAGATGCTGAGGTGTGGATTGAACAGGTTACATCAGCCAACCCTCAGGTGCAATGGTGGAAACTGACGCAACAAGCCGGAAAAGAAAGTGAAAAATTGAGCAGGGCCAAACGTATGCCCGGTCTGACCGGCGGTTACATGATGGAGCAAACTGCTGCTGAAAAATTTCGGGGGATTACGCTTGGCGTATCAGTCCCCCTGTGGGAGAAAAAGAACACGGTGAGGGCCGCGCGTGCGCAACAGGAAGCGACGGCTTTACAGGAACAGGACTACCGGCTGCAATGGCGTAACTATTTATTGCAGGTTTACAGCAAGGTGGACGATGCTTTTAAACTGGTCCGTTCGTACCGGGAACAGCTTAGCCGGATTCAGCAGAAAGAATTGCTGGATGAAGCGCTGAAGGCCGGACAGATTTCACTGATTGATTATTTGCTCGAATTACAATTTAACTACGAAGCGATTGACCTGCTGCTGGAGGCCGAAAAGCACCTGCAACTGGCTTATGTGTCGATGATCATTTTTGAGATGTAGAAGTTAAGCTTCGGCAAAACAAAAAGTCACCAGGCAGTCAGGCTGTGGTGACTTTTTATTTTATATCCGGTGATCACTTATTCACGATCGGTTTTTGCCGGGTTCAGAAAGATCAGGAAAAAGACAAAGGCGAATGATAATTCGTGCAACTCACTTTCTTTGACCAGTCCAATGCTCAGGATCATGAGGGTAACAATCAGCATGACAACAATATGCTGAGTTTTTGGCAGCGGTATTCTAAACTTGTTGACCAGGTTTCGGGTGACTGGGATTTTCCAGATAATCAGGCGCGAAAAAACAAAGTAAATGATCAGGATGATAAACATCAACTGAGAAAAAATCAGCTTGTTCAGATTTTTTCCTCCGACAACCAGGTTGTGCAGATTGGTTTCGGCCTGTTTGTTGTTTTCCAGAAAAAAGTCGCTGCTTTCAATGTTAAAAATCCGTTGTCCCCAACTGATTTCTTCGCCTGCGGCAAAAAAGAACAAAAATGCGAGAAAAGCCGCGCTAAATACCCATAAAGGCGTTTTCATTTTCCGGTATTCAAATACCCGGAACAGGCTAACCATACTGGCTCCAAACAGGAAGAGCGCTGTTAAATTTTCTACCTGTCCGTCTTCCTGCACAAAGGGGTCAAAGGCTTCTTGTCCATGTCTCCCCAGGTACATGCCATATCCGGTGAAGGCGAACAGGCCGGCGCATAAAATAATTTCAGTTGCTGTAATTAGTTTTTTTACATTCATAATGTGTTGTTTCTGTGTTTAAATTCTGCTATTGTTTTGTATACACGTTTCAAATATGCTGCATTTTTATTACAGCGCGTAAAAATAATATTAAAAAATGTATCCCGGCAATTCTGTCGGGTATTTGCAGTATAATCAGGCTGTTTTGTTCAGGTGATAAAATATGCGGATTTTTGATGCAATCTTTTCGTGATTAAGAGCGTTTTATTTTGCCGGAAGATGTAGATTTGCAACGATTTTATCAAATAGAATTCAGAGAATGAAAAAGTTAGTTTGGTTAGTTGTGGCTGTTGGTTTATACCTATTGGTCAATGTGTCCGGCTTATTTGTGCCGATGATTGTAAATGCCGCGAAGTATGCCCAGGTGGGACGTGAAATCCTGGATAGTCACGATTGGATAAACCTGACTGTTGGCGGCGAGGCCTACGATCAGAAACCTCCGCTTTTGTTCTGGATTGCCGCCGTTACATTTAAACTTTTTGGCATTTCGGGGATAGCTTACAAGCTGGTCATTCTCCTGTTTTCGCTGATCGGTGTTTACGCGACCTTTAAACTGGGCGAATTGTTGTACGATAAACGCACCGGTACCCTTGCTGCCTTCTTTTGGGCCACTTGTTTGGGATATGTTCATTTTCATAATGATATTCATACCGATACGCTTTTGGTCGTGCCGGTTATGCTGTCGATCTGGCAATACGCGGCTTATTTCAAAAAGAAAAAAGAATACCACTTCTACCTGGGAACGGTTTTCGTGGGTTTGGCGATGCTGGATAAAGGTCCTGTTGGAATGGTGATTCCGGGTGCGGCAGTGGGTTTGCACCTGTTGTTAACCCGAAATTTTAAAGCGATTTTCAATTATCGCTGGTTGGTGGCTGTTCCGATTGTGGCCTTGTTAATTTTGCCTGCAATCTGGGGCTTGTACAAACAATTTGGGGCTGAGGGGATCAAATTTTACTTCTGGACCAATAACATGGGGCGCATTACCGGAAGTTATCACGGAAGCCACAACGATCCGTTCTTTTACCTTCATACCACTTTGTATATGATTGCTCCCTGGGCCGTTTTTGGTTTTGTGGGCTTGTTTATGCAAATTCGCGAAAAGGTAAAACGAAGGCTGAATTTTACCGGGGAGGATGAATTCTTTACGCTGGGAGGAATCCTGGTGTATTTACTTATTGCTTCGGTAGCCAAACAGCAGAATCCGCATTACGAAATGGCTGTATTGCCGTTGATCTTGATTTTGGGAGCACGGTGGGCCTTTCTGATCTTTGAACAACCGGCCTTTGAGCCATTGAAAAAGGTGGTCGGGTATGTTCATCTGGTGATTGCATTTCTGTTATTCCTGATGATTGTTCCGTTTATAACGTATTTTTTTCAGGAAAGCAAAATATGGATATGGGCAGTTTTGTTTATCCTGGCAGGAGCTTTTATTTACACCTTAAGCTGGAAAAACAGCCTGAACAAGCAACTGGCTTATTTGCTTGTTTCCGGTTCGGCTCTGCTTTTCATTTTAAACACAAGTATTCTTCCGAACATGGGAAAGTACCATTCTCCTTTTGCGGCTGTCCGTGCATTTAACGAAGAAACCAGTGGTAAAGAGGAGCTTCACATTTACACCGAAGAGGGCCGGTACTGGGAAATTTTCTTTTATTCCAAAAATTACGGGCGGTACCTGGTTACGCCCAAAGATTATATGGAAGATCCGCCGGCGGTTAACGATTGGTTGTACACCGGCCCGGAAGGACTTGAAGAGTTGGAGGAAATGAATGTGAAGGTAGATACCGTGAAGGTCTTATATCACCGAAGCCTGTCGCGCATGTCGCTGAAATTTTTAAACCCCAAAACCCGGAAACTGAAACTTGAAACCCGTTACCTGTTGCGGGTAAAAGGAGGTGAAAATCAGATTAACCCGCTGTAAAAAAGCAGAATGGCAAACCTACGGGAAGCCATTCTGCTTTTTTACAGATATCAGCGTTGTTTTTCAGAACAGATCTTTCTTACGGAAAATAAAAATACCCAGAATTGACATTGCGAACGAGATAACCAGGATCAGGGGAAAAGCCCAATAGGAATTTTCCATGTGATTGGGTACGTTCATCCCGTATAAACTGGCGATCAGGGTCGGGATCATCAGGATAATGGAAATGGAAGTCAGCTGTTTCATCACCACGTTCATGTTATTGGAGATGACCGATGCAAAAGCGTCCATCATGCCACTTTGGATGTCGGAATAAATCTGCGAAATTTCCAGCGCCTGTTTATTTTCGATGATGGCATCCTCCAGCAAATCCTCATTTACTTCCGTCAGGTTTCGCTTAAATGAATTACGGAGCTTAGCCAATACAATTTCGTTGGCCTTCAACGAGGTAATAAAATACACCAGGCATTTCTCCATTTTCAGCAACTTGTTCAGTTCTTTGTTCCGGATGGATTTCTCCAGCTCGTTTTCAATCTGGTTAGTTTGCTGGTTAATTTGTTTCAGATACTGGGAAAAGGTACTTCCCGAGCGCAAAAACAGCTTGATGATGAAGTTCAGCTCATCATGGATCAGGTGGTTTTGTCCGCGGTACAGCGCCGGTTGTTCTGCCGGCAACACCTCATTCGGGGTCGAACACAGGGTGATCGTCACCTGGTTGAGCATGATGACTCCCAGGGGCAGGGTTGAATAAGGCACGCCGTTGTTGAGACTTTCAACCGGAATCCGCAGGATGATCAGCGACCAGTCGTCGTCGACTTCATACCGGGGACGTTCATCCACGTCCATGATGTCCTGAATTAAATCCAGAGGAACCCGGAATTCGTCGTGTAACCGGTTGATCTCGTCCTGAGAAGGTTGAACTACATTGATCCAACATCCTTTTTCTGCCTGCGGAATTTCTACATATCCGCCAAAGCTTTTAAAGATTTTTAGCATGATTTTGCCTCCTTGTATTTTACCTGCAGGAGGCAGAGGGGTAGGCCGCCTACAGTGAGGTTAATAATTTCGTTTTCTTATGATAAGGGCCTTCGTCCATTTGATATTTTTTGCAATTAGCGGGACAAAAATAGTTAAATCCGGTTTAAAAGAAGCAGGTTTTTCGATTGTTTTTTGTTATTAATTGTCAACAGAGCCTTACCTGTAGCTTATATTGCTGCTTCTCACGAAGTTCAATTTTTAGCTACCGGCAAGATTCAGTTGCTACCGATCGGATTTCTAAAACCGGAGATTGCGCGGTTTTCCTTTCGGTCAATCAGTTAGTTTTCGGGCCTGAACGCCTTCGAAGGTCATTTTTACCGGCTTGATGGTACCATCTTCATCAAAGAACATCCGGTCGATGCAAACCACACGGTGATCGCGATCGAGGTTCGGGATGGGACGGCGATGGTAAACCATATACCATTCGTCGGTGCCGGGAATATGGAGTACGGAATGATGACCGGCGCCGGTGGCAATATCCGGATCCTGCTCCAGAATGGTTGCCAGGCGTTCAAACGGGCCAAAGGGACTATCGGCGATGGCATAGGCAACTTTGTAGCTGGCATTGCCCCAGCCTCCTTCCGACCACATAAAATAGTAGCGGCCGTTTCGGATAAAAAAGGTTGGTCCTTCCACGTAACCTTTCGGCGTAATTTCTTTGACCGGTTTACCGTCCTCAAAAGGAATAATGGTTTTAAAATCGTCGCTGATCCGGGCAATGTTACAATGCCCCCAGCCGCCGTAAACAATATAGTAGTTACCGTCAAGCGCTTTGAAAACATACTGGTCGATGGGTTGGGCGCCATGGTAGAATGCACTGATCAGCGGCTCACCCAATAGATCGGTATAAGGGCCTTCGGGCCGCTCGGCCACGCAAACACCGATGCCACCTTGTTTGTTCTTTTCACCCAACTCGGCATTGTACAGCGGACCTGTTTCGTTTTGAATGTCGTTCCCGGCAAAGAACAGGTAATATTTGCCGTCTTTTTCAATTACCGAAGGCGCCCACATGGCTTTGTTGACCCATTTTACAACTGTGGTGTCAATCACTTTTTCGTGTTTTGTCCAGTTGACCAAATCTTCGGAGGAAAAGGCGTCCAGAAACACCTGATCTTCGTATTTGGCCGAGAAGGTTGGGAAAATCCAATAACGCCCGTCAAGAACGGCCACTTCAGGATCGGCATACCAGCCTTCGAAAAGCGGGTTACCTGAGAATTTGGGTTCTTTACTTTTTTTTGAGGATTGAGCACACGTACACATGGCTGCCGCGAGAAGCAGTAGGGTAAATATTTTCGTCATGAATAATGATTTAAATAAGGCTGTCTAAAAAATCTTGAGGTTTTCTCTATTCGTTACCCATAGTTTACTTTAGGATATTGAGATCCCGAAACAAGTTCGGGATGACCTGATCCAAGATTTTTTAGACGCCTCATTGCGATTAATAGTTAATTGAATAGTTTTTTCAGTTCGTCGCCCACTTTTTTAACCGACTTGTTCAGTTGTTCTTTGGTCGATTTTTTCACTTCGTCGGTAATTTGCTGACGGGCTTTGCTCAGGTCCAGCGAAACTTCGGGTTTCGTCAGTTCTCCTTTGACCAGGACGGAAACGTCCAGTATTTTGATGTTTTCGGAGCCGGGAAGGAAACCAAGCGCTTTTTCAATGTCGCCGCTCAAATCATCTTTATTCACTTTAAAATCCATATTCAGGCTCAAGATGCGGTTCACCGATACGTTCCCGTGGATGGAAACATCCTGGTCGGCAATTCGTGTTTGGAACGGGTTCATCGACACATTCCCGTTTTCGAGCTGGAAATGAGCCGTGAAGTCATCGATCTTCACGTTTTTCAACTTTTCTTTTTTAATGAAGTTCCGGATCTGATCAAAGGTAGGCGAATCCAAAATTTGCAGGTTCTGGGTATTCAGAAACCCGTTTCCGTTTAAGGAAGAGGCGATGATATTCAGCTTCTCATCAAATTGACCTTTAAATTTGATTTTCGACGAGATATCGCCCTGGCTGCGTGAAGCAATGGGCATGTAGCGTTGCATCATGCTGAACGACTGGTAGGCAGCCGGAATCTGGAAGGAATTGATCGCCAGGTTAAAGTCGAACTCTGGTTTATTTTCAGGATTGCTTTTATACGAGCCGTCCACCGTTAGTTGGCCCTGAAGCATTTCCATGTTCAGTTTTTGAAGTTCCAGCACCTGGTTCTTCACCCGGATCAAACCGTCGATATTCTTAATTTCCATCCGGTCGAAGCTGGCCCGGTTAATTTGGGAGCGGAATACCAGATCAAGGTTACCCGGAACCTGGAAAGCCACCATGCTGTCGGCAACCGCGGTTGGTTCTCCCGAGTCGGCCATTAAGCCGGCCAGTTCGTCAAAGTTCATGTAATTTGACTTCAGGTTGAAGTCGCCCTGCAAGGTTTTATTCAATAAGAAATACGGCAGGTAGTTACTTAACTTCCCGGTGAGCTGAAAATCACTTTGCCCGGTTTTAGCGGCCAGCGAGGTTAAGTTGATTTCTGCGTTGTTGATCCGAACGGAGCCGGAACTGATTTCAACCGGACGGGTGATTTGCGGGGTATTGATCAGAAAATCGCGGAAATTGAATACACCGCTCGATGAAATTTGAGTATAGTCCTGTTTCTCAATGGCCGACATTTTTCCTTTTACGGCCAGTTGTCCGTCCATAAAACCTTTTAATTCAATGCTGTCCATCGGGATGACGTCGGCCAGTCGGGTAAAATCGATTTTTCCGTTGAAGGAAGCGTCGAATTCCGGGTCGGTCATGGGGTGTGTGAGGATAAGCTTCATGTTTACCGGATTTTCCCTGATTTTAGCCTGCGCTTCTGAAACATGAATGCTTAGCAGGTCGAGATCGCCCTGGGGTTTGCTGATGCTGCTTTCCAGGTTGATCTGTTCAATTTTTTCGGGTGCGCCGGCATATTGCAGCGATGCGTTTTTGATGTACATCCGGGTATTGATTTCAGGATAATCTTCTTCGTAAAACCAGCCTTTAATTTCGCCTTCAAAACCGGCTTCACCCGAAGTCTTGATCTGTTCGAGGTAGCTTTGATAACTTTTAGGAACCATTGCCAGCAGGGTTTCAAAATCGCTTTTCGGTTGTTTAAACTGAATGTCGAAATACATGCTGTCCGACGGCATTTCGAATCGGCCGCTTACATCAAGGGGGAGTTCATTCAGGTAGAGGGTCGATTGTCCGAAGGTGAAAATCATTTTGTCGTAATCAGCCGTCAGTTCGCTTTTTGCTTTCAGTACGGTGTTGGCAATGTACTGCACGGAATCGTATTCCAGGATAAATTCGCCGATTTTGCCATCCAGCGTAAACCGGGTAACGGTACCTTCTACTTCTCCTCCGGCATCAATGTCGGCATTCAGCAGGCGAACCAGAGTCGTTGACGATTCGTCTTTATAATTCAGGCTTAGGTCGCGGACAATGATTTCCTGTAAGGAAATAACCAGGTCGCTTTCCTCTTCATCTGTTTCGTCCGGGGCTGTTTCATCGGCGACGGCGATGTCCCAGTTTACGGCGCCGTCGGTGGTCGACAGCAGGTTAACGATGGCTTTGTTCACGCTCAGGCTGGAGATTTTTAAACCTTCGTTTTTAAACAAATCGGCTAACGACAGTTTGGTAGCAATCGATCCGATATAAACCAGCGTATCGTTTGAGAACTGCCCGTTGCCAATAACCGTCAGTCCCTTGATCTCGGCCTGAACTTTTGGGAAATTTTTGATTAAACTCAGGTTGAAATCAGAAAAATCAACCTGGGCATTGACATTTTTATTTATGGTTTGTTTCACTTTTTCCATCAACGGTCCTTTAAAAAAGACGGGGATGGCAATGGCTGCTGCGAAAAGTGTCAGCAGGATAGCTGCGATGATGATTCCAATTTTCTTCATATTGTTTCCGTATTTTCAGTAAGAATGTGTTGTCTTAGCATATTAATAGCCGTTTGCGACGAACGTAAAATATTTCGTTCACGATTGTGTGCAAAAGTATAACGCTCAACCAGGGTGTTATATTTTCCAGAAACGGCGATCCAAACGGTGCCCACCGGTTTTTCATCCGTTCCGCCGTCAGGACCTGCAATGCCGGTGGTTGCAATAGCATAATCGGTCTGAAGGGCTTTTTTTACCCCTTCGGCCATCTCCAGCGCCACTTCTTTGCTGACAGCCCCGTATGCGACCAAGGTCTCATTTTTTACCCCCAGGATGGCTGTTTTTGTCTCATTGGCATAAGCGACCACGGCGCCTTTAAAATAGGCCGAACTGCCCGGGTTTTGAGTGAACAGATGTGCGATGTTTCCACCTGTACAACTCTCGGCTACAGCCACTGTTGCCCTGTTGCGAACCAGCAGTTTGCCGGTAACCCCGGCCATTGTATCGCCATTGTAGCCGAAAATATGTTCCGGGATGATTTTCTCCAAGGCTGTGATCTGACGTTCCACGTCTTCTTTTAATAATACAGGATCAGCGCCGTATGCACTCAGCCGCAACCGGATCATTAACTGGTTGGGCAGATAGGCCAGTTTGATGTGGGCCGGAAGCGCCAGTTCCCATTGTTCAATTTTTTCGGCCAGCATGGATTCCGGGATTCCGTAAACGAGGACATTTTGATGCCAGATGGATTTTGCTTTCCCGTTTTCGCGTAGCCGGGGCAATACTTCATCCCGCATTAGTCCTTCCATTTCAAAAGGTACGCCCGGCATGGAAACAAAAATAGTCTCATTTTTTTCAAACCACATCCCCGGCGCTGTTCCCAATGCGTTGTGAAGTACGGTGCATTTCTCCGGGACCAGGGCCTGGTCTTTGTTTAACCGGTTGACCGCGATGTTCCGGCTTGAGAGCATATTGGTGACATGTTGCAGTACCTGCTCATTCACAATCAGGTCGCAATCAAAATAATCGCAAAGAACTTTTTTTGTGATGTCGTCCTTTGTTGGTCCCAATCCGCCGGTGATCAGTACCAGGTCGACCCTGTCCCCGGCATCGGCGAGGGCTTGCAAGATATGTTTATGGTCGTCGTGAACCGAGGTGATCTGATACACTTCAATGCCGTGCAGGTTGAGCTGCTCGCTCATCCAGGCCGAGTTTGTATCAATAATTTGGCCAATCAGGATTTCGTCTCCTATGGTAATGATTTCCGCCTTCATGTTGGTCTGAACTTTTTGTTTAAGGGGCGAGAAAAAGGAGGACAGAAAATTCAATCCCTGCTGAACGGATTGTTTCAGGATTTTGTGTCGTCAGGTTTTTGAAAGTTATTGTCCGACAGGGTGTTGTGTTGCATGTACCCCTTTCTCGTTTCCTTCCACAAGATAGTTATCCGTATTCAAACCGCAAACATTTAAACGGAGTATTTTCTCCTGCAATACTTGATTTTAAAGGTATTGCAGGAGAATTTTCTGCCGAAACCGGCAGACTGGCGCTTTGGATAATTAAATTTCTACTTTGATGATGGTGTCAACTTTCTGGCGTTTCTGACGGGGTATTTGCAGTAAGGTACCGAATTTGGTTGTTTCAAAAGTCACTTTGGAGCCATCGTCAAAAAAGGTTGCCGATTTAATCTTTTTTTCCAGGTTTGGTATCAGCAGGTTTTCTTCTTCCAGGTTAAGGATATGAATGTAGATGGTATTTCCCTTTTGCGTTGTCGCTCCCCACCGGCTTGGTTTAACCGGGCCTTTCCGGGTTCCGTAGATTGTTTCGCCGTATTTGGCAAGCCAGTTGCCCATCACCATCAGGGTGTCGACATTTTCGGGCTGGATTTTTCCGTTGGCCATCGGGCCGGTGTTTAACAGGAAATTGGCTCCGTGTCCGGCTGCTTTCACCATGGTTTGGATTAATTGTTTGGTCGATTTATAGTCCTGGTCTTTGATATTAAAGCCCCAACTGCCATTCATGGTCTCGCACATTTCGATTGGCAGGTTGGAGATGGTTCCGGTTTGGTTGAATCCCATCGTGTTTTCTCCGGGAAGGTCGCGTTCGAACATTTGAAAATCTTCGCCGGCGAAAGGCGCTTTATGGTGATTACTGCCAATTAATGCTCCGGGCTGGAGTTTATGAATCAGGGCATACGTTTCATCCAGGCGCCAGTTGGCGTCCCATTGGTCCCACATACCATCAAACCAGATTCCGCCAACTTCGCCGTAATTTGTCAGCAGTTCGGCGAGTTGGCCATTCATGTAGTCGATGTATTTGTTCCAGTCGCCGCTTTCGGGCCTTCCGGTGAAATTTTTACCGGTGTTTCCGCGCGGATAATAATCGGGGTGATGCCAGTCGAGCTGTGAATAATAGAAGAACAATTTAATTCCCTGTTTATCACATTCGTCTTTCAGCATTTTAATGATGTCTTTCCGGTATGGGGTCCGTTCAACAATATCGTAATTGCTTATTTTTGAATCGTACATGGCAAAACCATCGTGATGTTTACTGGTGATGGTGATGTATTTCATGCCGGCTTTCTTTACCATCGATACCCACTCTGCCGGATCGAAATCAACCGGGTTAAAGAATGAGGGCAACTTTTCATATTGGCGGATGGGAATTTGTTTCTGGTTCATGATCCACTCGGCAATGCCATAATCGCCGCCCCCGGCCATGACCGAATAAACGCCCCAGTGAATAAACAGGCCAAACTTGGCATCCTGAAACCACTCCCGGTTTTCCAGGTTTTTAACTGTTGGTTGATAATCCCTCTGGGCAAATGTTGCGCCCGAAAAAATGGATAAAATGATCAAAAAAAGTAGTTTTCTCATGATTTAAGATTTATTGGTTTGCTGTGCTGTATTGTGCTGATAAATTTACAGAAATTTGCATAAGTTAAAACCTGTTGTTTGGCATTTCCGGCCTTTCCCGATTGCAGACAATCGGGCATTTCGGTATGCGATCAGGATACTTATTTTTGAAAGAAGGAGAAGTGGACACTCCCGTAATGGCGGAGTTCTTTGAATTCGGGGTAATTCGAAAAGTTATAGTCTTTTGAGTGTTCCAGGATGAACAATCCGCCGGGCTTCAGCAGATTTTTTGCAAGTATCAAAGCGGGGATTTCCCTGAATTGTTGATGATCGTAAGGGGGGTCGGCAAAAATAAGATCGTAGGTTCGGTTGCTTGTTTCAATAAAGCGGAATACATTGGCTTTTAGTGCCTGAATATGTGTTTCACCCAGTTTTTCGATAACAGACAGGATGAACCGGTGATGTTGAAAATTCATTTCAACGGCGGTAATGTCCAAGCACCCCCGCGATGCAAATTCAAAGGAAATACTGCCGGTTCCTGAGAAAAGGTCCAACACGTTAATTTGATCAAAGTCGATTTGATTCTGTAAAATATTGAACAGACTTTCCTTGGCCATATCGGTGGTTGGCCTGGCTTTAAACTGTTTACCCGGGCTAAATTGTCGCCCTTTATATTGTCCACCTACTATTCGCATGAAAAACTATTGAACAGGTTTACAAAGCGGGCGTCAGGTAGGCGTTCAATCAGATGACTGTACCGGATGTTTTTGTTTGGCCCTGCAATCTGCACCTCGGCAAAATACTGCCGCAGGCGGTGATAAATCTCAGAATGCTTATTCACCATGCCATCCAGGATTACGGTCGACGGCTCTTCGTCCATGCTTTTAACGGCAGCAAGGATATAGAACAGCATATCATTCTCGTTTTCGTGATAATAACAGTTATAGAAATGCAAACCGGTATGAACCGAAAGGATCATCAGGTGTTTTCGGAGAATGCTCACGTTTAATGTCTGTTTTTCATTTTTAGAAAAACATGCGGATAATTTGAGGGCATTTTGTATTTCAATTCCCGGGTGTTTCTCCTGCAAAATGGCCAGTACGGATTTCGGTATCCCGAACACGGCAAAGGCATTTAAACAGGGTAAATACCTGCTTTGCACCTCTGTTTGCTTGTCAAGGCCAAATGTGAGTCCGTACAATTCGGTTGCGGTATCTGTTTTAAAGAGTTTTACCGGAACCAGAGTGGTTTTTTCGGGGACAGAAAAATAGAGTCTGGTTTTTTTATATGGTAATTCCAATAAGTCTAACTCATTGTAAATCGATTTTAGTTTCTTATACTGAAAATCCGGTTCGGTGGCAAGAATATCCTGATGATAGAGATAAACCACCTTGTTTTGGTCCGTATTCAGGATAGAAAAAGAAAATCCATCCAGGCTAACCTGGATGGACAGAATATATTCTGAAGTAAAATTTAAATCAAATGTTTCGTCAATGAGCGAAATTTTCTGCATAAAACATACTATTCCCAGTTACCGGCATTGTTGTTTGCTTCAGTAAGAGAACCGACTTTTAAACCCGGATATTTTCCGTTTGTACGTGCTTTGTCATTCAGGTTAATGACCAATTGTTTATCCAGATTTTTCAGAATGGTATTGTTATGTGCTTTTGCTTCAAATATTGGAACTTTAACGCCTGAACCGGTTGTGATAACAGTTGCTCCCAGGTGAAATTCGACAATGGTATCCTGTACAGGAACATATTTTAACTGATCGATCGGGAACGAACGGCCGAATAAGGTATCGAGAACGCTGACACGAATTGTGTCGCGGATAATCCGACCCTTTTTAATGGCGGTTTCTTCTGTCCATCCGGCTTCAATCATACTGTCAGTAAGCATACCAATCTTGCGGACCAAAGGAAGAGATTCGTGTTTGACAAAGGAAATCAGCGTATCCCAATCTCCGGTAAATTTTCCATTTACGTCTTTGTAGGCCATTTGCGCCTTGCGAACTTCTTTTAAGCGTTGAACCGTCGCGTCATATCTTTCTTTTTTTGCTTTCTCGAATTCAATTGGTCGTTGAACACTGTTAAATATCAGGTATCCGAGTAGAATTGCAATGGCAATTAAGGCGATCTGAATTGCTGTCTTCATCTTTGATTATTTAAGATTAGTTTTTGTTTGCTTGCAAATTTATAAAAAAAATTAAATTACAATCGGTGGATTCCTTTTAAATTAGTATCCATGTTAAAAAAACACATACAAGATCAACTGCTCGGAAATTTTGGATTTTCGGCTACTTCCGGACAGGTTTTGCTAACCGAAAAATTAGCTGCCTTTATCTGCGAAAATTCAACAGATTCTGTCTTTTTATTAAAGGGTTATGCCGGTACCGGGAAAACAAGTATGCTCAATGCCCTGGTGAAAACACTGGCTGAATTCAAGTTTCAGGCCGTTTTGCTGGCCCCGACCGGTCGTGCGGCGAAAGTGCTTTCATCGTATACCGGAAAGAACGCCTATACCATTCATAAAAAAATATACCGGCAACAAACTTCGGCCGATGGATTGGGCCGTTTTGTGATCGACCGGAACTTGATGAAGAATTGTTTCTTTATTGTCGACGAAGCCTCTATGATTTCCAACAGTTCACCGGAAGGTTCGGTATTCGGATCGGGTCGGTTGCTGGACGACTTATACGAGTACGTGTACACAGGACAAAATTGCAAGCTGGTTCTTGTTGGCGATACGGCCCAGCTTCCCCCGGTAGGCATGGATATCAGCCCGGCGCTTGATGACCGAGAACTCGAACGTTACGGGCTGGACGTTATTGAACACGAGTTGACCGAGGTGGTCAGGCAGGTTCACGACTCGGGCATTTTGTACAATGCGACCGGTTTAAGGGAAATGATCTCCGAAAATTTTTCGGACTCAGGTTATTTCCCGATCGAGACGAAAGGATTTACCGATATTGTCCGGATTGGCGGCGCCGATTTGATTGAGCAAATTTCGGAATGTTACGATAAATTCGGAGAGCAGCAAACCATGGTGATTACACGGTCGAACAAGCGGGCAAATAAATTTAATGCGGGGATTCGTTCATCGATATTATACAAGGATAGCGAGATTACAGTTGGCGATTTACTGATGGTGGTTAAAAATAACTACTACTGGCTTGGCGAAGAAGAGAAGCTCGATTTTATTGCCAACGGCGATATCGTTGAGATTAAAGCCATTCGCGGACAGGAAGAATTGTACGGATTTCGCTTTGCCAATGTCAGTCTGAAGTTTATTGATTACGATGACCTGGAAGTGGACTGCAAAATATTTTTGGATACGCTGAGTCTGGAATCTGCCAGTATGACGCAGGCCGAGAATCAACGCTTGTTTCAGGCCGTGGCCGAAGATTATCAGGATGTTCGCAGTAAAAAGAAACGTTGGGAGAAGATTCGGGAAAATGCCTGGTTTAATGCGCTGCAGGTTAAGTTTGCCTATGCTGTTACCTGCCATAAAGCGCAGGGGGGGCAGTGGGATGCGGTGTTTGTCGATCAAGGCTACCTGGTAGAGGATATGCTGAACAAAGAATACTTACGCTGGCTGTATACGGCATTTACACGGCCTGTAAAAAAGTTATACCTGGTTAACTTTAATAAAGAATTTTTCGAAGGATAGTTTTATTCCCGAGCGATAACATGCTGTTGGTTTTCTTCGGCAACGTAAGTTTCAGGAAAGATGGAGCGGGCTTCGTCCAAAATGATTTCCGGTCTTCTGTAACGGGCGGAGAAATGCCCGATAAGCAATTTTCGGGCGTGGGCCATTTGGGCGATCCGGGCTGCCTGTGATCCGGTTGAGTGAAAGGTCTCTTTGGCCAGTTTGTTATCGTCTTCGGCAAATGTGGCTTCGTGATACAGCAGGTCGACGCCTTCGACGGATTCAACGATCTTTTCGTGATAAGCGGTATCGGAACAGTAAGCATACGATCGCGCCTTGTGCGCGGTGATGATTAGTTGGCTGTTTGGGATCAGGGAACCGTCTTCGCATATAAAATCTTCACCGGCCTTAATCCGTTTGATGTCGCGAACCGGAATCCTGTAAAATTTGATCTGGTCTTTCCGGATATTTGGAGCAGCGGGCTTTTCGTCGAATCGAAAACCGCAGCAGGCAATCCGGTGTTTTAGCGGGAAGGAGCTGATGCTCATTTTTTCATCTTCATAAATAACCTGGGCCCGTTTGAAATTAAGCGGGTGAAAAATCAATCGGAAACCAGGATCGGTTATACCTAAAAAGTTGAGCTGAAACTGGGTATACTCCTGTAGTTCAGAATGGGCATAAATGTGCAGGTCGTTTTTTCTTCCCAGTAAAATCCAGGTAGAAATCAACCCGATGAGCCCGAAAAAATGGTCGCCGTGCAGGTGTGAAATCAGGATGTGGTTGAGTTTTCCGAAGCTAATTTTGTTTTTTCGTATCTGGTGTTGCGTTCCTTCCCCGCAGTCGATTAAAAAAAACCGCCCAAGCACATTGAGCACTTGAGCGGTCGGGTATCTTGAGGAAGTAGGCATTGCTGAGCTACTTCCCAAAATTGTTAATTGAAATGGCATTTGCATGCAAAAGGTTATAAATTACCTTTATGCTTCAACAATTCTTCCGCTTTTTCAATCGATTCTGTGATTAACAAAACCGTATGAAGCATCGAGAGGCGAATCAAATGCTCAACATCAGGCTGAAGACCTGACAGGATAAAAGTACCGATAGCATCTTCACACAAACGGTTGGCAACCAAAATGGCGCTCAATCCGGAAGAGTCAACATAACTGCATTGACTGACATCCAGAATGAAATTTCTTTCATTTTTGTTACCCAATGCCACCAATTCTGATTTCAGGTCGGGGGCATTATTCGTATCCAGCTTGCTGCTCAATACTTTAATAACAGTGTGTTCTTCTTTTTTTATAATTTCGAAATCCATAGATGAAAATTACAAAATTCTGATGGAACAATGAATAAGCAAGCTTATTTTTCTTTGTTTTCCTCAGCTTCCATCTGAGATTTCAATGCAGCCAATTCGCTGATATCGCCCAGGGTTGTTTTCTCCATGGTGTCTTTAACAGCTTTTACCGCCTTTTTGGTTTGTTTAACCTGGGCTTTTTTGGTTGCAGTTTCTTCTGCTTTTTTCTCATCTTCAAACACCCGCGAGTGAGAAAGGATGATTCGTTTGGCAGATTTTGAGAACTCGATGACTTTGAAATCCAGTTTTTCTTCCAGGCTGGCTTGCGAACCGTCTTCTTTTACGAGGTGACGAGGTGTTGCAAATCCTTCAACTCCGTATGGAAGAGCGATTGTAGCTCCTTTGTCGAACAATTCAACAACTGTTCCTTCGTGAACAGAATCAACCGAGAAAATTGTTTCAAACACATCCCATGGGTTTTCTTCCAGTTGTTTGTGCCCAAGGCTCAACCGGCGGTTTTCTTTGTCGATATCCAGAACAACGACTTCAATTTCAGAACCAATTGAGGTGAATTCTGAGGGGTGTTTGATTTTTTTCGTCCAGCTCAGGTCCGAGATGTGGATCAAGCCGTCAACTCCTTCTTCAATTTCGACAAAAACACCAAAATTGGTGAAGTTGCGAACAGAGGCTGTATGTTGCGTTCCAAGGCCGAACCGGGCTTCGATATCTTGCCATGGATCTTGTCTCAGTTGTTTAATACCCAGAGACATTTTGCGTTCGTCGCGGTCGAGGGTCAGGATTTGAGCTTCAATTTCGTCGCCAACTTTCAGGAAGTCCTGAGCGCTGCGCAGGTGTTGTGACCAACTCATTTCAGAAACGTGGATCAGACCTTCAACTCCCGGGGCAATTTCTACAAATGCACCGTAGTCAGCCATGACAACCACTTTCCCTTTCACGCTGTCGCCAACTTTCAACTCGGCATCCAGGTTATCCCATGGGTGAGGAGTCAGTTGTTTCAGACCAAGAGCGATCCGTTTTTTGTCGTCATCGAAGTCGAGGATAACTACGTTCAGTTTTTGATCCAGTTCAACGATTTCGTTCGGATGAGAAATACGGCCCCAGCTTAAATCGGTGATGTGGATCAATCCGTCAACACCGCCAAGGTCGATAAATACGCCGTAGGACGTAATGTTTTTAACAGTACCTTCGAGTACTTGTCCTTTTTCAAGTTTGGAGATAATCTCTTTTTTCTGTTGTTCCAGTTCAGCTTCAATAAGAGCTTTATGCGATACAACCACGTTGCGGAACTCCTGGTTGATTTTAACCACTTTGAATTCCATTGTTTTGCCAACGTATACATCGTAATCGCGGATCGGTTTCACGTCGATTTGAGAACCTGGCAAGAATGCTTCGATGCCAAATACGTCAACGATCATACCGCCTTTCGTACGACATTTAATGTATCCTTTAATGATTTCATCGTTTTCAAGAGCAGCGTTAACACGATCCCATGAACGCATGGCACGCGCTTTTTTGTGTGATAAAATCATTTGGCCTTTTTTGTCTTCAAGGCTTTCAATGTAAACCTCTACCGGGTCGCCAACTTTTAATTCCGGATTGTAACGGAACTCATTCAAACTAACGATACCGTCAGATTTGTAACCAATATCAACAACCACTTCTCTTTTATTCATCGAGATCACCGTACCTTCCAGTACTTCTTTTTCCTGAACGGTGTTCAGTGTGTTGTCGTACAACTGTTCAAACGTGTTTTCTTTTTTACCGGCAAATCCGTTGTCTTCCGTTTCCAGGGTATCCCAGTCAAAATCCTCGTTTGCAGCAGCTACCACTTGTTTGGGTTCTGCTATAACTTCTTCTTGTTGTGTGAGTTCCTCTTGTACTTCAAGGTTCTCTTGTTTGTTTTCTACCATCTAATTTTCAATTAATTAATAAGTTAGACATTATATTTTCCAATGCGCGGCAAAATTAGAATTAATTCGTGTTAATTCAAAGATTTCCAAGTGCTATTTTTAATTTTTGCTAAACTAACCCGCTAACAGATTTATTTTATACTTTTGATTAATTAAGATTTTTCCTGAAATAATGAAACGAATTTTGGTGACAGGCGGTGCGGGCTTTATCGGGTCCCATCTTTGCGAACATCTTTTAAACGAAGGGAACGAAGTAATTTGCCTGGATAATTTTCTTACCGGATCAAAATCAAAGGTCATTCATCTGTTGGATCACCGGTACTTCGAGTTGGTTCGCCATGATGTCACCATGCCTTTTTATATTGAGGTGGATGAAGTGTATAACCTGGCTTGCCCGGCTTCGCCGGTCCATTATCAGTATAATGCTATCAAAACCATCAAAACTTCGGTCATGGGGGCAATCAATATGCTGGGACTGGCTAAACGGGTGAAAGCCAAAATTCTTCAGGCATCTACCAGCGAAGTATACGGTGACCCTGAATTGCACCCGCAACCGGAAAGCTACTGGGGAAATGTGAATCCCATCGGGGTCCGTTCGTGTTATGATGAGGGAAAACGTTGCGCTGAATCGTTATTCGTGAATTATCACAACCAAAATCAAGTCAGGATAAAAATTGTGCGCATTTTTAATACGTACGGACCCCGCATGGAGCCTGACGACGGGCGGGTAGTTTCCAATTTCATTGTGCAGGCGCTGAGAGGACAGGATATTACTGTTTTTGGCGACGGCAAACAAACCCGGAGTTTCCAGTTTGTTGATGATTTGGTTGAAGGTTTGGTACGCACGATGCAAACCGACGATTCATTTACCGGGCCGGTAAACATTGGAAACCCAAATGAATTTACCATCCTGGAGCTGGCTCAAAAGGTCGTTGAACTAACCGGATCTTCCTCCCGGATTGTTTACCGTTCGTTGCCGGCTGATGATCCGATTCAGCGTCAGCCCGACATCAGCCTTGCCTGGGAGAAACTTGGCGGCTGGACACCCCGGGTTGAGTTGGAGGAGGGGTTAAAAAAGACCATTGCATATTTTGATAAATTATTGAGTTGTTAGAAACCGCCGGACATCGGAATAAACATGATTGCGCGGTGTTTGCCGGTTGAGTCATGATTGTTATGCCTGGCAAAAAAAATAAAAATGAAAGGTATTATTTTGGCCGGTGGGTCCGGCACCCGTTTGTATCCGATTACAAAATCAATCTCTAAACAAATTATCCCGGTTTACGATAAACCGATGATTTATTACCCGCTTTCGGTCCTGATGCTGGCCGGGATTCGCGAAATTCTGATCATTTCCACGCCTCAGGATATCCCGTTGTATCAGCATTTGCTGGAAGATGGTTCCCAGCTGGGAATTCAGATCCGGTATGCCGTTCAGCCATCGCCCGACGGTTTGGCTCAAGCATTTATTATTGGCGAAGAATTTATTGGCGGCGATCATGTTTGTATGATTTTGGGCGACAATATTTTCTACGGATATAATTTCCGTTCAATCCTGGAGGAAGCGGCGCTGCTGGACGATGGCGCTATGGTTTTTGGCTATTATGTAAATGATCCGGAACGTTACGGTGTGGCCGAATTTGATGCCGAAGGCCGGGTGATTTCGCTGGAGGAAAAACCGGTAAGCCCAAAATCAAATTATGCCGTCACCGGTTTATATTTTTATTCGAACGACGTAGTGCAGAAAGCCAAATCCTTAAAGCCTTCGGCCCGCGGCGAACTGGAAATTACCGATTTAAACCGCTTGTACCTGGAAGAAGGACGTCTGAGCGTGAAATTGCTTGGACGTGGTTTTTCCTGGCTCGATACCGGTACACACGACAGTTTATTGCAGGCCTCCAACTTTATTGCAACAGTTGAGCAGCGTCAGGGATTAATGGTTTCGTGCATCGAAGAAATTGCTTTTAAAAAAGGCTACATTAGCCGGGAGCAATTGCTCGAACTGGCAAAGCCCCTCTTGAAAAATGAATACGGAGAATATCTTTTTAGATTGGCAAACAATAAAATATCATCTTTTTAATTATCACCTGATTAATGAAAATACAGAAAACACCTTTTGAAGGGTTGATTGTGCTGGAGCCAAGGGTTTTTAAGGACGAGCGGGGGTATTTTTTTGAAAGCTTCCGGCTCGACCGGTATAACGAAATGGGAATCAAAGAAAATTTTATTCAGGATAATGAATCAAAATCGGTACGCGGGGTAATCCGCGGGTTGCACTACCAGCTAAATCCTTTTGCCCAGGCAAAATTAGTCCGGGTTATTGAAGGAAGCGTTTTTGATGTGGCGCTCGATTTACGCCGCAATTTTCCTACCTTTGGGCAGTGGTTTGGCATTGAATTGACCGGAGAGAATAAAAAACAATTGCTTATCCCCCGGGGGTTTGCGCATGGTTTTTCGGTATTGAGCGAAACGGTGATCTTTAGTTATAAGTGTGATAATTATTATGATCCCGGATCGGAGCGCGGTATTATTTATAACGATTCTGAACTGAATATCGACTGGAAAATACCGGAATCAGAAGCGATTGTTTCGGAAAAAGACCGAAAAAATTCTTTATTTCGTGATGCAGACTTCAATTTTTAGATGTTATGAAAGTTTTAGTAACAGGGGCCAATGGCCAGTTGGGATCTTCGATTAGAGACAGGGCCGTTGATTTTCCGAACCTTCGTTTTACGTTTACCGATATTACCGAGCTTGATATCACCGACTGCGAGACTGTTGAGGCATTTTGCGAGAGGCTAAAACCCGACTTTTTGATAAATTGTGCCGCCTATACAGCGGTGGATATTGCCGAATCGGATGATGAACTCGCTGAACTACTGAATACCAAGGTGCCTGCATACCTGGGGAAAGTTGCCCGGTCGATAAACTGCCGGCTCATTCATATTTCTACCGATTATGTATTCGACGGGACAAACTGCATTCCGTATTCGGAGGAAGATTTGGTCGGACCCGATTCGGTTTACGGAAAAACAAAGCTGAACGGCGAAATCGCACTGCTGAAAGAAGAATCGTCGGCAATGATCATCCGGACGTCGTGGTTGTATTCGGCCTATGGCAACAATTTTGTGAAAACCATGATCAGGCTGGGAAAAGAACGTGATGAACTAAATGTGGTTTACGATCAGGTAGGTACACCAACTTTTGCCGGCGACCTGGCCCAGGCAATTTTAACAATTATTTCAAAAACCGCCACCGACGCGAATCAGTGGAAAGGCGGAATCTACCATTACTCAAATGAAGGCGTTTGCAGTTGGTACGATTTTGCAAAGGCGGTGCACGAATTTTACGGAATCGAATGTTTTGTGCATCCGATTGCATCGGATGAATATCCGACTCCGGCCAGGCGTCCGGCCTACAGTGTTCTGAATAAATCTAAAATTAAGCGTATTTTTGGGATCGGGATTCCATACTGGCGTGATAGTCTGAAAAAGTGTATCCTCGAACTCGGAAAGGATTGAGAATATCCTTTCTGAAATCATGAAATAAATTTTAAAATCAGAATGAATATGGTTACTGCAAACAAGGTGACTGATGAAGTGATTAGCAAAGCAAAAGCATGGTTAAGTGATGTTTATGACGAACAAACACGCGCCGACGTGAAACAGATGCTTGAACAGGATGATAAAACGGAATTGATTGATTCGTTTTACCGCGACCTGGAGTTTGGCACCGGCGGCTTGCGTGGAATTATGGGAGCAGGTTCAAACCGAATGAATATTTACACAGTTGGCGCTGCTACGCAGGGCTTAAGCAATTACCTGAAGAAGGAGTTTGCCGGATTGGACCAGATTAAAGTGGCGATTGGGCATGATTGCCGGAACAACAGCCGCTTGTTTGCTGAAAAAAGCGCCGAAATTTTTGCTGCCAACGGCATCAGGGTGTATTTGTTTGACGACCTGCGCCCGACCCCGGAACTTTCATTTGTCATCCGGGAATTGGGCTGCCAAAGCGGAATTATTTTAACCGCCTCGCACAACCCGAAAGAATATAATGGCTATAAGGCCTATTGGGAAGATGGTTCTCAGATTGTCGGGCCGCACGATGTGAATATTATTGCTGAAGTGCAGAAAGTAAAAGCCGAAGACATCCGGTTTGAAGGTAACGACGAATTGATTGAAATCATCGGGGACGAAATTGACCAAAAATTTCTGGACAAGGTAAAAACAGTTTCTCTGGCTCCGGAGATTGTGAAAAAGCATAAAAACCTGAAAATTGTTTACACGCCGATTCATGGCACAGGTGTGAAACTGATCCCGGCTGCCCTGCGGGCTTTTGGTTTTGAGAATATCATCAATGTACCCGAACAAGATGTGGTGAGCGGCGATTTCCCAACCGTGGTTTCTCCCAATCCCGAAGAGCCTGCGGCCATGGAAATGGCTATGAAAAAAGGCTACGAGGTGGACGCCGATGTCGTCATGGCCTCCGATCCGGATGCAGACCGGATTGGTGTGGCTGTAAAAAATGATCGAGGTGATTTTGTGATTGTTAACGGAAATCAAACGGCCTTGCTTTTCATTTATTACATCATTACCCGGATGAGGGAAAGCAAGGTATTGAAAGGCAATGAATTCATCGTGAAAACCATTGTGACCACCGAAAAAATAGCTGAAATCGCTCAAAAGAACGGGATTGAATATTTTGATGTGTTTACCGGTTTTAAATACATTGCCGAAATTATCCGCGATCTGGAAGGTCAGAAAAAATACATTGGCGGCGGCGAAGAAAGTTTCGGTTTTATGCCGGCTGACTTTGTTCGGGATAAAGATGCCGTTTCATCCTGTGCCTTGATGGCTGAAATAGCTGCCTGGGCCAAAGACCAGGGAAAAACCTTGTTTGAATTATTGCAGGATATTTACCTGGAATACGGTTATTCGAAAGAAAAGATGAAATACATCGTGCGGATGGGTAAAACAGGAGCTGAAGAAATTGAGCAAATGATGGTGAATTTCCGTACCAGTCCGCCGAAAATGCTGGGAGGAAGTTTGCTTAAAACGGTTAAAGATTATGCCGATCTGACGGAACGCAATTTATTGACAGGACTGAGTACAAAGATTAACCAAAAGATTACCTCAAACGTACTGCAGTTTTTTACCGAAGACGGAACAAAAATATCTGTCAGACCATCCGGCACCGAACCCAAAATTAAATTCTACTTCGAAGTCGCCGGGAAATTAACCGCCAGAAATGAGTTTGAAGAGGTTGAGCGTTTGGCGGAACAAAAAATAGACTCCATCATGCAGGAACTTGACCTATAACCAATACATATTAAACTAATATTATTAAACGATGAGAAAACTTGTTTTCGCACTGCTCATATTCATGAGTGTTACTGTTTTTGCTCAGCATGAAATGCCGAAAATGGTTCCGGAGATGACCGAGATCTGGGATCCCGAAGTGGCCGTTGTTACACCCGGCGAAACCCCGATGAATGCTCCTTCGGATGCGATCATCCTGATTGGAGCGGGGATTGATTTGGGTTACGAATGGACCAATGACACCGGGGAAAACCCGGGATGGAATTATGAAAACGGCATTGCTACCGTGAAAAGAGGTACAGGAGGTATCAAAACAAAACGTCAGTTTAAAGATTTTCAGCTGCATGTTGAATGGCGGACGCCTGCCGAAGTCGTTGGTGAAAGCCAGGGGCGCGGTAACAGCGGAATTTTTCTGCAGGGCATCTACGAGGTCCAGGTGTTGGATAATTACAACAACCGCACCTACCGGAACGGACAGGCAGGCAGTGTTTACAAACAACATGCCCCGCTGGTAAACGCCTGTAAAGAGCCCGGAGTCTGGCAAACCTATGACATTATTTATACTGCTCCGAGGTTTAACGACGACGGCAGCTATTTCACTCATCCACGTATTACGGTGATTCAAAACGGTGTTTTGGTGCAAAATAATGTCGTGGTGCGCGGGCCTACCGAATATATTGGCATCCCTGAATATTCGGTGAAACCTCATGGCAATGGCCCGATTAGTTTGCAGGATCACGGCAACCCGGTTAGTTTCCGGAATATCTGGATCCGCGAGCTGTAAAAGGATAAATAACCGGTTGCCAACGAACGAAAATCAGCAGCCGTATTTACCGTATATGAAAATTGTCCGAAAGATGTGATCGGGAGATCAAGCTTTCGGACAATTTCATTTTTATTGTGGCTGTTCATTCAGAAATCAGCCCGCCTGATTACGGCTCAGGAACCTCTTTGAGGTATTTATCCAGAAATTTCAGAATGTCGCCGTAACCTTTAATCTCGTTTTCTTTTTTGATAAAACCGTGGCCTTCGTCGGGGAAGACGATGTATTCGACCGGAACATTGTTCTGTTTTATGGCATCCACAATTTCATCCGACTCAACCTGTAATACGCGCGGATCGTTGGCGCCCTGCAACACCATCACCGGGTGTTTTACCTGGTGGGCATGAAACAGGGGAGAAATCGCGTACAGGCGCACGGAATCTTCGGTGTTCGGATCGCCCAATTCATCATATAATGCTTTACGGAATGATTCCCAGTAAGGGGGAATGGACTTCAGGGTACGCAACCAGTTGGTTACCCCAAAAATATTTACGCCGACTTTAAATTCGTCGGGGGTGAAGGTCATGGCCGCCATAGTCATATAACCGCCGTAACTTCCGATTTTATCAGGGTCGATGTAATTCTGTTCCTGCAGCCAGCTTTTACCCCAGATGCAGTCTTTCAGGTCCTTGTCGCCGTGGTTGCGGTCGTCCATTTTGTAGAAGGTTTTACCGTATCCGCTGCTGCCCCGGTTGTTTACGCCCAAAACCGCGTAACCCTGGTTTACCAGGTATTGTAACAGGGCAAAGTAACCGACGCGTGTTTGTCCGCCGGGTCCGCCGTGTACCCACACCAGGGCTGGTACTTTGTTTTTGGGTGAAGCTGTAAGCGGTTTATAATAGATGGCTGGTATTTCGAGCCCGTCAAAGGATTTAAATCGGACTACTTCGGCCGAAACCAAATCTGCCGGATTGATTTCTGGGTTCAGACTTTCGGTAAGCTTTTTCATTTCGCCCGATTCAAAACGGTACACATACAGGTTATTGGGCGCTATCGATGTTCCGATCGTCAGCCGGATCAGCTTTTCGCTATCCGAAATATTAACAGCAACAATGTCGCCGTCCGGTATTTCCGGAAAATTAATTTCCTGGCCGGTTTCATTGTCGGTTAAAATGAGTTTGTTTTTTCCGTCTTCGTTAATGGCGATTACCCGGTAAGTTTCGTTTTCGCTTAAATAACTGTACATCACGTCCCAGTTGGTTTCAAAAAGTACTGTTTTGTTTGCTGTTTGCAAATCGTAACGAACGAGATAAGCAAATTCTTTCCCGGCGTCGGTGATGTAATAAAAACTGTTGTTATCCTTGCCGAACCCGGAGCTTTGATAATTACCCGGGCCATCGGTAATTTCGGTCATGGTTTTTGCCGAAAGATTGTACAGGAATAACTGATTCTCGCTGGTAGTTTTGGATTTGGTCAGGGCCAGGATTTTTTCGTCATGCGACATTCCCGAAACCTCCAGTCCTTCATCATTTTGGAAGATCATTTCGGCGACCCAATTGGAAACAGGCATTTTGTACAGGTCGAAAAATTTGGGGTCGCGCTTGTTCGAAAGGTAGAACATGCTGGTTTTATCATCACTCCAGCCTCCAAAACTGGCTTTTTCATTTTCATCCGGTGTTAAATCCAGTGACGTCCCATCGGGGTAAAGTAAATAGATATGGCTGATTTCGTTTCCGCCCATGTCAGCAGAGTACAGCAATTGGTCGGTGCCGGGCACGTAATCGATGGCAAAAAACGATTCATTATCCGAAAAGGTGATTTGCTTCTTCGTTCCATCGGCGATATGGATTTCGTACAGGTTGAAAATTCCCGATTCGTCACTGCTCACCAACAGCCTGCTTTCATCGTCCGAAAATGCGCCTCCTGAATACCGGGTGTTCTGGTAAAACTGTTCAATGGAATACTGGGCCGGCGCTTTCTGTTTCGCAGGATTGCAGGCAAGCAGGATACTAAAAATAACTGTAGATAGGAATAATTTTCTCATAACATGTTAAATTGAATATTTAAGTAGAAAGTTGTTTTCATATACAAGTTAAAGAATTTGAGTTGATTAATTGGTCGTTTGTGTGCAGATTCTTAAACCGCGTGATATTTTTTAATGTAATCTGTGGAAACTGGAGGCGGCAAGTTGAAAAACAACGGGGAGAATGAGAATAAATCATTAACCGGGAGATGCAGAGGAAGAAGCTTTCAACAATTTTTGTAATTTTATGTCGAAACTCAATGATTTTGCATGATTCTACAAAAAAGATACAACCTTTTAAGCAGATCAATTTTGCTCGCGCTTTACTTGTTGCTATTTGGGTGGGGAACAGGCCTTAGGGCGCAAACCGATCCGGAACAGCTGGCCCGAAAGCAATTTGATGAAGGCCGGTATGAACAGGCTTTTTTGGTATTTTCTGATTTGGTACGCCTGTACCCTGATGATAAGTCGCTAAACTATTATTTCGGCGCCAGCGCCGTTGAATCAGGACAGTATACCGCAGAAGCCCGGCAGTCTCTTTTGCTGGCGCAGGATGAACAGCCCAACGCTTATTATTATTTGGGGCAGTATTACCAGGCGCAGGGCGACTGGTCAAACGCGCTGAAAAATTACAGCACATTTAAAAATTTGGCGAAAAAAAAGGAAATTAACGCGTCACGCGTTGATGAACTGATGTCGATGAGCCGGAACCGGATTAACCCTTTCCAAAAAGCGGTATCTGAAGAACCGGTTAAAATGGAATTGCCTCAGGAGATCGGGTTGGACGCCGACGCGGTTGATCCTGCCGGTATTGCAGAAAATACGCCGCCGGAGGTTCCCGATGCGTTAAAAGACAGGCTGATTCATTTTCAGGTAAATGCCCGGATCAACTACATGAAACTCGATCATTTCAAGCATGAATCGTCTAAACTTGCTTTTATAAACGGTTGGTTGCTTGAACGGGAATTGCAGTCAAAATTGGAAGAGATGAAAGATTTGCGCGGACAATACGCGTCCGCTCCGGTATCGATGCGGGAAGAACTTGCCGACCGGATATTGACGCTTGAACAGGAGACCTACCGGATGGATCAGCAGGTGCGCAATGCCTACCTGGAGGCCAATGAAAAGGAATTTGTTTACTGGAATCAGGCCGCCGAACCTGAAATCAGCGAATTTATTGATGAAGTCGGTCAATTGAAGGACAGTATTCGGGCCGAAGCAGAGACCAGGAGGCAGGAAGAAATGATACCCCAAAGCCCCGTTGATGTCCCCGATACGATGATGGTAGTTATAGAGGACAAACTTCCCGCTGAGCCGGCCGACCAGATTGTTTATAAAATACAGATCGGCGCTTACCGGGGTACGCCACCCGAGTGGGTACAGCGGATGTTTAAAAAATTATCCGTTATTCGGCGTATTGATCAGTATACCGATGAAAAGGGAGTAACGGTTTATACGGTAGGGGAGATGAGAACATACCGGGATGCGCAGCAGATGCAAAGCCAGGTAAAAATGGAAGGTGTGAATGATGCTGTTATTGCAGCCTATCGGAATAATGAACGTATACATGTAAATGACGCCAGAAAATTGACCGATCAATGAGTGCAAAAGAAAATTTAAAAAACAAGCCCGTTCACGAGGAGGATACTGAAACAAAAAATGACCGGTTTCTCATTCTTCATAATGATGATTATCATTCGTTTGATTACGTCATTGAAGCCTTGATGAAAATTTGTGACCACGAGCACGAACAGGCGATTCAATGTACTTTACTTACTCATTATAAAGGGAAATGTGATGTAAAGAAAGGAAGTTTTAATTACCTTAGTCCAATGAAAAAGGCATTGATTGCCAAAGACCTTACAGCAACCATTGATTAACCAATAGCATATGACCATTCTAATCATCCTGTTTCTCATCTTCCTGGGCATTTTATTGCTCCTGCTCGAATTTGCCGTTATCCCGGGCGTAACGATTGCCGGGATTGGCGGAGTTCTGTTATTGGGAGCCAGCGTTTACCTGGCTTTTGATACCTATGGCGTAATTGCCGGAATTGTAACCCTGGCTTTCGTATTAATTGCCTCACCGATTCTGGTTTATCGGTTTTTTAAAGGCCGGGTGGGAGGTAAAATGGTGCTTAACTCAGAAATCACCGCCACGGTTGGCGAAGTAGATGTCCAACTGATACACCCGGGCGACGAAGGTGTCACGACCGGTCGGTTGGCCCCGGTGGGAAAGGTGAAAATCAACAACCAGTTAATTGAAGCCAAGGCGATTACCGGTTTTATTGATCAGGAAGTTGCCGTCAAGGTGGTTGAAGTACTGCGGACTCAAATTATTGTCGAACCTATAAATAAAGAATAATGGATTATTTTGGACCTTTTGGATTGATTGCCGGGATATTTATCCTGCTGATTATCATTTTGTATTTTATACCGATCGGGCTTTGGTTTTCAGCCCTTGTATCGGGAGTAAGAATCTCTTTGCTGCAGCTGTTTCTGATGCGGTTTCGTAAAGTGCCTCCCTCGGTTATTGTCCGGGCATTGATTGAAGGAACAAAAGCCGGATTGAAGCTCGATCGCGACAAACTGGAAGCTCACTACCTGGCCGGGGGTAAGGTAGATATGGTTGTACATGCCCTGGTTTCGGCCGAAAAGGCCAATATCGACCTGACCTTTAATATGGCCACGGCGATAGACCTGGCCGGTCGCGATGTGTTTCAGGCAGTACGCATGTCAGTAAACCCGAAAGTGATCGATACCCCACCGGTAGCTGCAGTGGCTAAAGACGGAATTCAGCTGATTGCCAAAGCCAGGGTTACGGTACGTGCCAACATTAAACAACTGGTTGGGGGCGCCGGAGAAGAAACGGTACTGGCCCGAGTAGGCGAAGGGATCGTTTCGTCAATCGGTTCGTCGCATACCCATAAAACGGTGCTCGAAAACCCGGATTCGATTTCAAAAGTTGTTTTGGAGAAAGGCTTGGATGCCGGTACTGCTTTTGAAATCCTGTCGATTGATATTGCAGATATCGATATCGGTAAGAACATTGGCGCCGGCTTACAGATGGACCAGGCTGAGGCGGATAAAAACATCGCCCAGGCCAAAGCTGAAGAGCGGCGCGCGATGGCCGTAGCCCTTGAGCAGGAAATGAAAGCAAAAGCACAGGAAGCACGGGCTAAGGTGATTGAAGCAGAAGCTCAAATCCCGCTGGCTATATCAGAAGCCTTCCGTTTGGGAAACCTTGGAATCATGGATTATATGAAGTATAAGAACATCATGGCCGATACCCAAATGCGTGAATCCATTTCGGGTGATGAGCAACAGAAAGGTGTTGAGTAACGAATTTGTACCGGAAAAATAAAAAGGAGCCCTGCTGAAAAATCAGCAGGGCTTTTATTTACGAAAAATTGCCGGTATAAAAAATGTTGCGCAGCATAAATTTTAACATTGACTTAACACGTCGTTGTGTTTTTCGGCATATCTTTGTCGAAGATTTTATTTCATAAGTTTAGGTTTGATTAGTTTTATTGGTTTAGTTAGGTTTGAAAAGGGTAGATAGGGATCTACTCTTTTTTTATTTTCAGAATAACATTGTTTTTAAATGACTTGTGACGATACTTCCTGTCCGTTAGATTAAAACGTAATATTTAAAGTTAGCATTGGCTGAGTTTTTATTCTCTGAAAATGATCACTTTCGGGTAAAACAGGTTGATTGCTTAGGGTGATAAAAGAGGCAATCTTTTTATTTTTCGACGAACTGATGAAAAAAGGAATGCTGACTAGATCGGCTACAATTCCGGTTAGCATGACAAAACCCCAGATGTCTGTTTCGGTAGCGGTACCGGAATCCCATGAGCTGTCAAAATTAGCAGCGCCAATGACGACCATAAATGTTTCACCTCCAAGCAAACTCCAGGCAACGGTTTTTTGAGTTTTACTTTTGTGCAAGTACAACTCTTTTGTATTTTTCTGAATCGGAACATTCTGCCCGAATGTAGCTGTTGCCATAAAGAAAATTGCCAGGGAAAAAATAACTTTTTTCATTTGTCTGATTTTTATAAGTTATTAATCATGAACTCTGTATCAGCAATGTCATTTTCTTTTTTTTATGAATGAGGTGAAATTCAACCGAAAAATTTGAGCACACATTTTTTTGTTAGGTGCAGGTATGTTCGTTTTTTTACGAAATTAATTATAGATTGGTGACAGCCCTAGTCACTAGTTTTCAAGTTTACTTAAATGAACCAGATGCAAGCAGGGATGAGAATGGCCGCAAATTAATTCATTTCCGAAGATGTTTGTCTGGATGCGCCAGTTGCCTGTGGCGAAAACAGGACACCAGGTGATCATTCACCATCCCGGTGGCCTGCATATGAGCGTATATGACCGTTGAACCGACGAATTTAAACCCGCGCTTTTTCATGTCTTTACTCAGCCGGTCTGAAACCGGCGATGTTGCCGGAACCTCGCTTAGTTTCTCAAAATAATTGACAATCGGGTTAAAATCAACAAACGACCAGATGTACCTGTCGAAGCTTCCAAATTCTTTTTGGACTTCCAGGAAATGGCGGGCATTATTCACACTGGCGGCAATTTTTAAACGGTTGCGGATGATTCCATCATTTTGGAGTAGCCGGTTCATCTTCTCATCGTCGTATGTTGCCACAATTTCCGGATCGAAGCCATCATATGCCAGGCGGTAATTCTCGCGTTTTCGCAGTACCATATGCCAGCTTAATCCGGCCTGTACGCCTTCAAGCAGTAAAAATTCAAATAAAAGGCGGTCGTCGTGAACCGGGACTCCCCACTCGTTATCGTGGTAATCCATGTACAAATCATCTTTTAAGCACCATGCGCATCGTTGTTCCATAGGCGTATATTTATGTTCTTTTCGTTGGCGTGAAATTTGTTAACAATCAAAAATCTGATCAAAAATATTAAAAACAATCAGGATCATTCTAAAATATTATTTTTGCTCTTCGTAAATTGTGCCCCCATGAAACTAAGACTTTTTATATTGCTGTTTTTTGCGGTTAACCTGGCTTCGGCCCAGTTGAATATAAACCATTATATCCAGGTGGGACAGACCCGGGTTTCAATCGGTAATTACGTGGGGGCCATCGAGAATTTCAATATTGTCATCAAATTTAAACCGCAGCTTCCTGAACCCTATTTTTTAAGAGGCGTTGCCAAGCACCAGCTGGAAGATTTTCGGGGGGCCATTGAAGATTATAATAAAGCGATCAGCATAAAACCGTATTATCCGGATGCCTATATCAACAGGGGCCTGGCGTACCTGGAACTGAACAACTATGAACAAGCCATAGCCGATTACAACCGGGCACTGGAATTATCGCCCCGCAACGCCGCTATTTATAACAACCGTGGAATCGCAAAAATGTCGATGAAAGATATTGACGGGGCCATTGAAGATTACAATGAAGCGTTGAAAGTAAATCCCAATTTTGTGAATGCGTTTATTAATCGCAGCAACGCCAATATCGTGAAGGGCGATGTGCGGGAGGCTATCCGCGACCTGAACCGGGCGATCGTTATCCGGCCGCATTTTGCCAGCGCTTACCTGCTTCGCGGCCTGGCGCGTTTTGAACTGGAAGATTTTGCGGCTGCTTTGCGCGATTTTGACCAGACACTGAAACTCGACCCTCAAAATGCCTATGCCTTTAACAACCGGGGGATTGTCAAACAACGGCTGGAGGACTACGAAGGAGCGATCATGGATTATGATATGGCGCTACAGTTAAATCCCACGATGCCTAATGCCTACTTTAACCGGGCGATTGCCAAAGAGGTTTTAAACCGTCCGGGTTATGAAGAAGATTACCGGATTGCTGCCCGGCTCGACCCCAAACTGGATATCCCAAGGATGACGCCGGAAGAATATTATTACGCGCAGCAACAACAGCAACAGCAACAGCAACAGCAGCAGGCAACTGCTGCCAATAATCACCAGGGGCAACAACAAAATACAGCGACCAATCCCGATCCGCAAAATCAGCAGCAAGCCAATGGTACGCCGGCTGCCAAAGAAGAAGAAAGTGCAGAGCAGCGCGAGCGTCGCCGGTTTAAATTATCGTTGGCCGATACCCGTAATCTGCCCACTATGGGTGAAGAGGACGTGGATGACGGACGGATTCAGAATAAAAACGTGATCATCGAACTGCAAAGTATCTTTGTTATTGCATCGTTTAGTGAACAATCTGTTGATTACGAGCGACTTCAGTATTATAACCTGTCGCTGGAGGAACTGAACCGGTTTAATAATTATACTCCGCTGATGACCATCACAAACCGGAAAACGGATGATTTTTCTGATAGCTTCAGAAATAATATTCTGTATTTCAACGAAAAGATAAAGAACAATCAGGTACCGCAGAATTACCTTAGCCGGGGGATTTTCAGATTCCTGATCAACGATTATGCCGATGCAATGAATGATTTTGACCAGGCGATCAAAGCTGACAGCAAAAATACCCTGGCCCTGTTTAGCCGTGCAAACTGCCGGACAAAAATGGTTGAACTACTTGAATCGCTTCCTGATTTTTCGGAAGATTTGACTGTTCCGATGGGCAATACGGGGAGTAACCAAACAAAGGGAAAAGAGGCTATCATTGATTATCAATTCATTTTGAACGACTATCAGGAATGTCTAAGCTTTAATCCTGAATTTCCGTTTGCCTGGTACAACAAGTCGTACATTCTTTGCAAACTTGGGAAATACGAAGAGGCGATTGTCAACCTGAATCAGGCCATCGAACTGCAAGCTGATTTTGCCGAGGCTTACTTTAACCGGGGTCTGACCAAAATTTACCTTGATGATGTTGACGGCGGTGCCATGGACCTAAGTAAAGCGGGAGAATTGGGAATTGAAGAAGCCTACAACGTGATTAAACGTTATTGTAATTAGATAAAAATTCTGAGATGAGCAGCTCACAACCACTTGCCGAACGCTTACGTCCGAAGACGCTGGACGATTATATCGGACAGGAACACCTGGTCGGGCAGGGGGCTGTTTTGCGTAAAATGATTGAATCGGGAAATATCTCATCCATCATTTTGTGGGGGCCGCCGGGAGTAGGTAAAACTACCCTGGCAAAAATTATCGCCAACACGCTCGAACGTCCGTTTTATATTTTAAGCGCGGTGAGTTCGGGGGTGAAAGATGTACGCGACGTGATCGATAAAGCTCAAAAACAACAATTCTTTCACCGTCCTAATCCCATTTTGTTTATCGACGAAATTCACCGGTTTAGCAAATCCCAGCAGGATTCCTTGTTAGGGGCGGTGGAACAGGGGCTGGTTACCTTGATCGGTGCAACCACCGAGAACCCTTCGTTTGAAGTGATCTCACCTTTACTTTCGCGCTGTCAGGTGTATGTGCTCAAGCATCTTGAGAAAGAAGATCTGCTGAAAATCCTTGATTTGGCCATCAACAGGGATACCGATTTAAAAAAGAAAGAAATCGACGTGCAGGAATATGAAGCGCTGTTACGGTTTTCGGGCGGCGATGCGCGTAAGCTGCTGAATGTGCTCGAGCTTTTGGTTAATTCGGAAGAAGAAAATAAAATTACCATTACCAACGACAAAGTTGTTGACCGGCTTCAGAATAACCTGGCCATTTATGATAAGAAGGGAGAAATGCACTTCGATATTATCTCGGCCTTCATAAAAAGTATCCGGGGGAGCGATCCGGATGCTGCCGTTTACTGGCTGGCCCGGATGATTGAGGGGGGAGAGGATGCCAAGTTCATTGCCCGGCGATTGTTAATTTTAGCGGCCGAAGATGTTGGACTGGCTAACCCTAATGCGCTTTTGCTGGCTCAAAGTACCTTCGATGCGGTTCACCAGATCGGTTTTCCCGAATCGCGGATTATTTTGTCTGAATGTGCCATCTATCTGGCCACTTCGCCTAAAAGTAATTCGGCCTACGAGGCGATCAACAAAGCGCTGGAGTTGGTGCGTCAAACCGGCGATTTGCCCGTCCCGTTGCATATACGCAATGCACCCACCAAACTAATGAAAGATTTGGGCTACGGAAAAGATTACAAGTATGCTCATGCATACGAAGGCAATTTTGCAGAACAGGATTTTTTGCCTAAAAAAATCAAGAAAGTAAGGTTTTATATTCCTCAGGCAAACTCATCGGAACAAAAGATTCTGGAGCGACTGAAAGCCTGGTGGGGAAAACGCTTCTGAAATTTACGGCCCGACTGACCGGTAATAAATAAAAAACCTGCAAGCAAAACGCTTACAGGTTAATCTTCCCCACATGTTCGCCCGGATTATTCCACGGCCAACTTCACTCCAATGACAAATTCATCGTATATCAGGTTGTTACCCAGGTTCGAGAAAAACGAACCGGAACCATAGCGTACGTTATATTTTGAGCGGTCGACAGTAATTTCAGAAGTATAAACGTTGCCATCGCGGGAGACATCGAAGGTTACCGGGTTGGTGATCCCTTTGACTGTCAGGTCGCCTGTAACTTTAGCCGAGTTGCCGCTAAACGTTGCTTTCTCTTTGATCACCAGTTTAGCTTCCGGGTAGGTTTCAACGCTGAAGAAATCATCAGATTTGAGGTGACCAACCAGCTTCTGATTGGTTTCCGAATCCGTAATATCCAGATTTTTGATACTTTTCATGTCAATAATAAACTCTCCGCCGACAATCGAATTTCCGTCGACTTTCAACTCGCCGCTTTTCAGGCTGATTGTGCCGTTGTGCTGGCCGGTCACTTTTTTACCTAACCAGGTAACTTCCGATTTACCTGTATTTGCTTTTAAAACCTGGGCATTTACAGTACCTGTTAACACTACGCCAAGCGCAATAATCAATAATTTAATCGTTTTCATCATTTTTCTTTTTTTGTTAATATTCAAGTTCTTTAATTATCTGTTTGTTTGATTTTTTTTTGTTTATCTGTTCATGGGAACCTCCATGAGCAGCAGTTCTGAGCCTTTTTCGGTCTCAAAACTGATCGTTGAGCTTTCCCAAATTCCCATTCCGTCGCGTTTTGCGAGTTTTTGCCCGGCTACTGTTGCATTCCCTTTAAGTACGAACACGTAAAGGCCGTTATTGTTGTCATTGAGTTGGTAATCCAGGGATTTATTTTCCGTGAATTTGCCCAGGCTAAACCAGGCATTTTGGTAAATCCATACTCCTTTTTCTCCGGCATGGGGCGAAAGGATTTGATAAAAGTCGTTTTCTTTTTCCAGCTCAGTCAACGAAACCTGGTCGTAACGCGGTGAAACATTTTTGCGGTCCGGGAAAACCCAGATTTGAAGAAATTTCACCTCTTTATTCTTGTTTTTATTGTACTCGCTGTGGAAGATGCCGGTTCCGGCGCTCATCACCTGCACATCGCCTTCTTTGATGATGGCGGTATTTCCCATGCTGTCCCGGTGTTCCAGATCGCCCGAAAGCGGGATGGAAATAATCTCCATATTGTCGTGGGGATGTGTACCGAAACCCTGTCCGGCCGACACGGTGTCATCGTTTAATACCCGAAGCGCTCCAAAATGAATTCGCTCAGGATTGTGATAATTGGCAAAACTGAAGGTGTGGTATGAGTCTAACCACCCATGATTTGCATGCCCTCTTGTTTCTGATCTGTGTACAATTGTTTTCATTTTTTCTGTCCTTTCATGCTGATCGTTTTACCCCTTGAGGTGTTCGATTTATTGATGATACAAAAATAACAGACAAAAATGTCTTTTACCTTGCAAAAAACCGGACAGAGATTGCAAAAATCCGGGATGGTTGATCAGTAATCGGTAATCAGTAATCGGTAATCGGTAATCAATCATCAATCAAGACTGGCGTGCCGAGTTGCGAAAGTCGAGTGGTGAAAGTCCGTTATATTTCTTGAAAAAATTACTGAAGTGGGCAGGTTCTTCAAAACCTAACTCAAAGGCAAGTTCCTTGTTGCTGAGTTCGGTAAACAGCAAAACACGTTTGGCCTCCAGCAGAATCCGGTCGAGAATATATTCTTTGGCCGATTTCCCGGTGAGCGCTTTGACCGATTTGTTCAGGTAATCGCTGGTTACCGCTAGCTTTTCCGCGTAATCCGACACTTTGTGCAGTTCTTTGTAATGCTCATCAATCAACCGTTTAAATTCGCGTACCAGTTGATTTCCGGTTTCGATACTTTGCGGGTTCTTTTCCTTATTCAGGCTGCAATGGGTGTTGCTGTGGATCAAAATCAGCTTGAGCAGGGCGCCAAGCGCCTCGTTTTTATAATCCAGGTAGAGCTCGCTGTATTGGCTGATTTGCCGGATGATATCTTTGTAATTTTGAAAATCTTTTTCGTTGACGGGCAGAGGAGGCGTTTCGCCATGTTTGTTGAATAAGTACAGATCGTTGATCATTTGATCGGAGATGTTGTTCTGCATTAAAAACAACTTACTGAAGTTAATGACCCAACCGGTTGGTTTTTTCGACGCAATCACCTGATGGACCTGGCCGGGATAAATAAAGTACAGGCAGTGATTAAACAGTTGATATTCTTTGAAATCGATGATGTGTTTGCCTTCGGCCTGTTCGATCAGCAGAATGGTAAAATAATCGTGGCGGTGCGGACGGTCTGATTCACCATTCATTTGTTCATACAGGGCGCCCATGTCTTTCAATATAAATTCAACCTGTTTTCCGGCGGTGTCTGTCAGGCCATATGTTTTAATCTCGCTGTGCATGAGCTTAAAGATAAGCATCCGCCTGAATCATTCAAGCAGGTTTTTTTTAATAGATGTTAATTTGAGAAAAGATTTCGGATACGGTTCACTTACCATCAATTCCGGGTGTTGCGGATTTCGGTCTACATTTTATCCGATGGAAAAAAGGGAGTGTTATCGGTTTCTAATTATCAAATTCAGCAGTATCAGTATAAGTATTATTATTTTATATACGATTCCTGCTATTATTGCACCAATAATTGGAGCAATCCAAAACAGCCATAGTTGACTTAACGCCCAGTCTCCTGCAAACAAAGCTTGACTCGTACTTCTTGCAGGATTTACAGAAGTATTTGTTACGGGGATACTGATTAGATGTATAAGCGTTAATCCCAGTCCGATTGCCAGACCCGCGAATCCTTTCGGAGCTTTTGAATGTGTCGCACCTAAAATAATTATTAGAAACATAAAAGTCATTACAATTTCTGACACGAGTGCAGCAAGCATACCGTATCCTCCCGGAGAATGTTCCCCATATCCATTTGCTGCAAATCCACCAATTTCAAACCCTGATTTACCTGTTGCAATCAGGTATAAGATTCCGGCACCGGCGATTCCACCCAAAACTTGAGCAGCAATGTAAGGGAGTAATTCCTTTTTGTCAAAGCGCCCACCAATCCAAAGTCCAATTGACACGGCAGGATTTAAATGACATCCTGAAATATGTCCGATCGCATAAGCCATTGTGACAACAGTCAACCCAAATGCTATTGCAACTCCTGCAAATCCAATTCCTAATTCCGGATATGCCGCGGCAAGAACAGCGCTTCCACATCCACCCAAAACTAACCAAAGGGTTCCGATAAATTCGGCTACTAATTTTTTCATATGCCTTCTTTTTAAATTGTTAAAATAAGTTTTTTCTATCAGGTTTCTCAATTAATTAGGTCATTCTAAAATAATGGCAATCGTATAATCAGACTATCATTACCTCTTCCTTGTCGATTCCAAAACTGTGTTTATTTGCCCGGTTTGGCATTTATTTCACCACTTTAATGGATGTATTCCAGATTCCGTTCTCTAATTTACAAAACTTGACGTAATAAATTTGACTGACGAACTAATTTAAAATCAATTTAAAAAGAATTGGTCAACCTGAGTGCGTCATTCCGAATGGGTCCCGGGATGTTTTCTGTTAACTGCGCCAGGTTCAGCAGGACAGCACTTCTTTGATGTCCTGTCGTCCTGCCTCCGTTGGCAAGTCCGACGGCTCTTTCTTCTTAAGTTGATAAAAAGTTGCAAAAATCTCGTGAAAACTGCCCTCTCGTCCGGGTGTTTTGACGGCCCATGCGCCGCTTCGGTCTGCATGGATGGATTTTAACCCGCATTGTTCATTAGCGAAAGAACCGGACCAGATCATTATAGTTATCCCATTGTCGTTTTTCTTGCTGCTGTATATTAATCTCAATATGAGATAATTACCAATTTGTTTTATCCTCTGCCAGATTTTGTTTTAAACATATTTCCTAACAGTGACTTAGAAGTACCCTGAAGAATAAGCTATTTTTTTGTTTTTTATCAGGTTTCCGATTCCAGCTTAAATCTACCTGAAGCGTGGTAAACAATGCCGGAATATTCTTGTTTTATAAAACTGTTACCAAAGAGATAGGAGAAATGATTATGACAGTGAACGGTTTTATTAAAACAAATCAACCTGCCACAAAAGTGAACGGAAAAAACACAGACAACCGCGTATATCATTCAGCAGATTATGATTTAATCGGAGACCACCATGTGGCAAGCTCGACAGACACACCGTTGCGACCAGATGCCTTTGATAAAACGGATGCCGAAAAAATGGCTGTTATCGAAGATAAATTCCGCGAGATCATGGAAACACTGGGTTTGGATTTGAGTGACGACAGTTTACGGGGAACTCCCCACCGCGTGGCGAAAATGTTCGTTCGCGAAATCTTCAGCGGTCTTAATCCTGAAAATAAACCAAAGATGTCGGTATTCGAAAATAAATTCAACTACGGAGAGATGCTGGTTGAACGCAACATCAGCCTGAATTCGACCTGCGAGCATCATTTTTTGCCAATTGTTGGGAAAGCGCATGTCGCTTATGTATCGAGCGGACAAGTGATTGGCTTGTCAAAAATAAACCGGGTGGTCGATTATTACGCCCGCCGACCGCAGGTGCAGGAACGCCTGACGGTTCAAATTGCCGACGAACTGAAACAGATTTTAAAAACCGACGATGTTGCGGTGGTGATTGATGCCCGGCATATGTGTGTATCGTCGCGCGGGATTGAAGACGAGAGCAGTTCAACCGTGACCGCCGAATACAGCGGTATTTTTAAAGATAAAAGCAGTCGCGAAGAATTTCTAAATTACATATCTTTAAGCAAATAATTTTTAACCAACCGGCGTAACCATGATCGAAAGATTTATACTCAGCCCAATCCAGAAATTCATAAAAACAGAAAGTTTAAGCGGTATTTTACTGTTTCTGTCAACGATTTTAGCTTTGGTCTGGGCCAATTCGGCCCTTGGCGGTTTATATGAATCGGTCTGGCAATACAAAATTGGAATCGAGTCGGAAAATTTCAGGCTTGTCAAACCGCTTCTGTTATGGATTAATGACGGTTTAATGGCCATTTTCTTCTTTTTGATCGGGCTGGAGATAAAACGGGAAATCCTGGTCGGCGAGTTGAACAGCATGAAAAAAGCCTCGTTGCCGATTTTTGCCGCTGTCGGCGGAATGATTATTCCGTTGAGCTTATATCTGCTGCTGAATAAAAACCCGGAAACTGCAAACGGTTGGGGAATTCCCATGGCTACCGATATTGCTTTTTCATTGGCGATCCTGCAGTTATTGGGGAAACGGGTACCCCTCGGCCTGAAAATATTTCTGACTGCCTTTGCCATTATCGACGACATTGGCGCGGTACTGGTTATTGCCGTCTTTTATACCGGCGATATTCAGTGGCATCTGTTAATTTACGCTTTCCTTTTGCTGTTTCTGCTTTACGGGCTGTCTGCCGGTCGGATCTACCTGAAATATTTTGTGTTGGCGGTCGGTCTGGTGGTTTGGTATCTTTTTCTGAAAGCCGGCATTCACCCTACGATTGCCGGTATCCTGCTGGCTTTCGCGATTCCGGTCAGGCAGAAAATCAAAATGAAAACCTTTACAGAAAAAATCAGTCAGATCGTCGATAAAATAAAAGCATCGCCGGAACGCCATGATCTGCTGGTTCTGTCGGAAAAGCAAATAGAAGAAATTGATAATCTGGAAGATTGGACCAATCAGGTTCAGTCGCCGCTCCAGCAACTGGAACACCGGCTTCATCATTGGGTGGCCTATCTGATTATGCCGGTTTTTGCTTTGTCAAACGCCGGAGTCAATTTCGTTTCAGAAACAAGTTTGGATTACTCGATGTCATCGGCTATTGCCATATCCTTGCTCGTGGGTAAAATGGTGGGGATTACCGTCTTCTCCTGGTTAGGTATTCAATTGAAGATGGCTGTTTTGCCTTCACATACAAATTACCGGCATCTTTTAGGAGTCTCTCTGTTGGCGGGTGTCGGCTTTACCATGTCTATTTTTATTGCCAACCTGGCCTTTACCGACAGCGCCATTCATTTAGGTTCTGCCAAAATGGGCATTATCATCGGCTCGCTTGTTTCAGGGATTCTGGGATATGTGCTGTTACGATACAGTAGTAAGCCGGCGGGAGGTTAAATTAGTCACTGGTCATCGTGTTATTCGTTCAGGATTGATTCAATTTGACTAAGTTCTTCCGGAGAGAATGCCAGCTGATTGATCACGGCCACATTATCTTCGAGCTGTTTAACGGAGCTGGCGCCAATTAAAACCGAACTAATCCGGTTGTCTTTCAGCAGCCAGGCCAGGGCCATTTGGGCCAGGCTTTGTCCGCGCTTTTGTGCCATCTCATTTAAACGTTTCACTTTACCAAGGGCCGGTTCAACCTGGTGAGGTTTTAAAAAGCCCCACGATTTGGATGCGCGGGAACCTTCGGGTATGCCGTTCAGGTATTTGTCGGTGAGTAGTCCCTGTGCCAAAGGTGAAAAAGGGATACAACCGATGCCTTCTTCTTCCAAAACGTCCAGCAATCCGTTTTCTACCCAGCGCTCAAACATGCTGTACTTGGGTTGATGGATGAGGCAGGGGGTACCCAGGCTGCGCAGGATTTGAGCCGCTTCTTTGGCCATTTCGGCGGGGTAGTTTGAAATGCCCGCGTATAATGCTTTTCCCAGTCGCACGGCCTGATCAAGGGCCATCATGGTTTCTTCGATCGGGGTGCCGGGGTCGGGGCGGTGCGAGTAAAAAATATCCACATAATCCAGACCCATGCGTTTCAGACTTTGATCGAGGCTGGCCAGCAGGTATTTACGGCTTCCCCAATCGCCGTATGGCCCGGGCCACATCAGGTAACCTGCTTTGGTTGAGATGATTAATTCGTCGCGGTGAGGCAGAAAATCCAATTTCATGATTTTCCCGAAATTTTCTTCTGCCGATCCCGGTGGAGGGCCGTAGTTGTTGGCCAGGTCAAAGTGGGTGATCCCCAGGTCGAAAGCGCGGCGCAGCATGGCGCGGCCGTTTTCAAAAACATCTACGCCACCGAAATTGTGCCAAAGGCCAAGTGAAACAACCGGCAGTTTTAGCCCGGAACGGCCGCAACGTCGGTAAGGCATGGTCTGGTAGCGGTTCGGCTCAGCTTGATAAATTGTCATTTGTTCTGTATTTGGTCAGGTAAACAAAGATAAGATTTCGGGCCGATAAACAAAAGTATAAGGTGATTGCATGGGCAGGGTGTCTTCCCAGTTTTCAACTATCCTTCGCTCTGTTTGTTTCAGATATAAATAAACATGTGCCTATGAACACAGCGGATAAGACAAACCGGCCGGCGCCCGTTTATGTTGTTTCCGGCGGGAAAGGACTGGCAGGGAACAACATGGTTCAATCCTTACTGATTCAGTATCCGGATAATCAGGTCCCGGTGATTATTGTGCCGGACATTTTGGATGGAAAAAAACTGGAATCGGTTATTTTACAAGCCAAACAAGACGGCGGACTGATCACCCACACCATGGTGAACCCGGCTTTAAGAAAACGATTAATCGAATTGGCGGAAATTCATGGTGTTCAGCAGATTGATTTCATGGGCCAGTTTGCCTATTACCTGGATAAAACACTGGGAATTCCATCCCTACGGCACCCAGGACTTTACCGGGAGTTGAACCATCAGTATTTCGACCGGATTGATGCGATGGAATTTACCCTGGAACATGACGACGGGCTGAGCTTGCAACGGCTGGAGGAAGCCGAGATTGTCCTTTGCGGAGTTTCCCGTACAGGGAAAACACCGCTTAGCGTTTACCTGGCCCTGTATGGATGGAAAGTGGGGAATGTTCCCCTGGTACCCGGGATCGATCCGCCGGATGAACTGTTCAAAATTGACCGGCAACGGGTGTTTGGCCTTCAGATCAGCATTCCCCAGCTGATTGCCCACCGGATTAAACGCTTACGGTCGTTCAATAACCTGGATAACCATGCGTACGTGGATGAAAGGCAGATCAGGGACGAAATCAGGTACGCCAACCTGATTTTTGCACGTGGAAAGTTTACCCTGATCAATGTCACCAATAAACCGGTTGAATCATCGGCCAATGAGATCATCAACACGATGACATCGCGTTTTCAGTACGGGGGAAGACGCATTAATTCTCCTTACCGGAACTCCGGCGAACCGAATGATCCGGATGCTCCATCCGGACAGATTGAAGACGATGAGGCTGATTTATTCTGAATTTTATAATGAATCTAAATAATACAGTTAGGGTGTGGTTTGCCGACATGTCTGGACGTAATTTTCTGACAATGAGGCTGAAACATTTTTGGGTTATGAAGTGGTGTGTTTTTTTCTAAGGGAGAGCATCCCTAAAATAGCTTTACAACATGTTTCCGGATCGGGTAAAGCTGTTGATTGCCTCCCGCAAACAGGGCAAAATTAATTTTAATTTTTAATTTTGTTTTTTCTGAAATTCCCGGAGGAGGTCAAAAATTGAGGCTGTCAAGTTGTACCTTTCTTTAGCCGGAATAAATCAGATTTTTAAATAATATAATTTAAACCAACTTTCTTAATTTACTTCATTATGCAAGACAGTAAAAGTAAACAATCTTATGCATTGCCAATTCTCATGATGATCTTACTCTTTGGTATGATCTCGTTTGTAACAAATTTGGCAGCTCCAATGGGTATCGTGTTAAAAAATCAATTCAATGTTTCCAACAGCTTAGGAATGCTGGGGAACCTGGCAAACTTTATCGCCTATGCCGTGATGGGTATTCCGGGAGGTATTTTGCTTCAAAGAGTTGGATACAAAAAAACAGCGCTCATCGCCATTGCAGTTGGTTTTGTAGGTGTTGGTATTCAATACCTTTCAGGACATGTTGGAAGTTTTTCGGTGTATCTGTTAGGTGCATTCGTTGCTGGTTTTTCGATGTGTTTGTTAAACATCGTAGTAAACCCCATGTTGAATACTCTTGGTGGCGAAGGAAACAAGGGAAACCAGTTGATTCAGGTAGGGGGGTCATTCAATTCTGTTATGGCTACATTCACCCCGGTATTTGTAGGTATCCTGATCGGTGAAGCAACAAAAGCCAGTATTACCGATGTTTTTCCTATCATGTACATCGCTATGGGTATTTTTGCCCTTGTATTCTTCATTCTTCGATTAACCCGCATTCCTGAACCACACGCTGACCAACCTCAG
Source organism: Gaoshiqia sp. US2 (assembly GCF_059705485.1). Lineage (NCBI taxonomy): Bacteria > Pseudomonadati > Bacteroidota > Bacteroidia > Marinilabiliales > Prolixibacteraceae > Gaoshiqia > Gaoshiqia sp. US2. The sequence goes on from NZ_AP048550.1 coordinate 2,664,498, forward strand.
GAACCACTGGGTGGCTTGATGTCCGGTGCATTGAAATTCCGTCACTTCGTTTTTGGAGCGATCGGTATCTTTGTGTATGTAGGAGTAGAAGTTGGAACACCGGGGATTGCAAACCTGTACATGACGACGCCAACGGCAAACCAGGCCGAAACAATTATAGCGGAGTATGAAAAGCAGAAAGCCGACGCTTCGTACCTTGAAGAAATGACCGCACTTGACCAACAAAATGCCGGTGTTGAGGGATATCGCGTGAAAGTGGTAAGCGAGATGGCTTATGATAGTTCAAAACGGATTACAGAAGGCCGAGATACCCCCGGGCTCGGGATTGGAGCCGGAATTGCAGGAGGTATTGTAGGTTTTTACTGGCTGCTTATGTTGGTTGGCCGTTTGACGGGCGCCGCCATCGGGAGCACGGTTTCGAGTAGAAAGATGTTGGGTTTTACCTCTTTTGCCGGTATGTTTTTAGTGGCATTAGCTATTTTCTGGTCAGAAACCACGCTCATCTCTATGCCTGCTTTCCAATCGGGAACTGCTGGTCTAAGCTTTGGACTTGTTCCGGTACCCATTAAGTTCATGTTCCTTGCGTTGGTAGGACTTTGTACCTCGATTATGTGGGGAGCCATTTTCAACCTGGCTGTTGAAGGACTTGGTAAATACCTGGCTGCTGCTTCAGGGATTTTTATGGTGCTTGTATGTGGTGGAGGGATTCTTCCTGCCATTCAGGGATGGCTGGCTGATGTTCTCAATTATGAAATGAGTTACTGGTTGGTTGTCGCTTGTTTCGGGTACTTGTTCTTTTATGCCGTTATTGGCAGTAAGAATGTGAATAAAAATGTACCGGTTGTATAAGCCATTATTGAGATAATCATTAAAAAAAGTGAAATATATTATGAAAGAAGTAGCAATAGGCGTTGATATCGGTGGAACAAATACGGCCATTGGCGTAGTTGATCAGGAAGGACATGTGATGGTGAAAGATTCCATTTCAACCCCGTCGCACGGAGATATAGGTCGTTATATCGCCGATTTGACCGCTGCCATTAAAGAACTGATCCAATCCGTTAAATTGTTAAATCAGGATTTGGAAGTGCTGGGTATCGGTATTGGCGCACCCAACGGGAACTATTACAACGGAACGATTGAATACGCGCCTAACCTGTCGTTTAAAGGCGTATTGCCTTTTGTGGACTTGCTGAGAGTCAATTTTCCGGAGTTGCGGGCCCTGGCTTTAACCAACGATGCCAATGCGGCTGCGATTGGTGAAATGATTTACGGCGGCGCCAAACACATGAAAAACTTCGTCATGTATACCCTGGGAACAGGTGTAGGCAGCGGTCTTGTTGTGAACGGCGACCTGGTGTACGGACATGATGGCTTTGCCGGCGAATGTGGTCACACGACCCTGATCCCCGGCGGACGTCTTTGCGGTTGTACCGCCAAAGGCCACCTCGAAGCCTATTGTTCGGCCCCCGGCATGAAACGTACGGCCTTTGAAATTATGGTCCGCGATAATGCGGTAGACAGCATGCTGGCAGACAAATCGTTCAAAGAACTGGATTCAAAAGCGATTTACGATGCCGCTGTTAAAGGCGATAAGGTTGCCCTCGAAGTCTTTGAACAAACAGGTAAGTGGTTGGGTCAGGGACTGGCTGATACCGTTCATCACCTGAGCCCGGAAGCGATCTTTTTGTTTGGCGGTCCTACCGCAGCCGGCGACCTGATTTTCGAACCCACGAAAGAAAGTATGGAAGCTCACCTGCTGCCTATCTTTAAAAATAAGATTAAAATTCTGCCTTCAGAACTAAAACCCGGCGATGCTGCTATTGTAGGCGCCAGCGCGTTAGTTTGGAAAGAAATTGAAAAATAATCCGGGGTTCCGGATAAGTGAGCGGGAGTTTCTGTAAAGAGGCTCCCGTTTTTTCTGGTGCTCATCTTAGCCCCGTCGCCGAAAAGGGGCAGGGCGAAATGCGTGAATAGAGGCAGTTACTTTCGAACCGGTCAGTTGTTGTTTGTTCAGCAGGTAAATTAACCCGATAAATGAAAAACTCAGGCTAAGCAATAACAGGAAATGGAGGGTAATATCCAGATATGCCTGCAGCAGAAAGGCCGTCGCCGTGAATAAAGCGGTGTAATAAAGCAGAAAACAGCTTGACTGAATATGGGTTAGGCCGCTTTTAATCAATAGATGATGGACATGGTTTTTATCGGGAGCAAAAGGCGATTTTTTATGCCAAAGGCGAATGGCAAACACGCGAAGGGTGTCTGAAACGGGAACAATCATCAAACTGAGCGCTATAACCGGGGCCTGTTTCAGGTGAAACGGACTGATCAGGTCCGTATTCAGTTCATTGAACTTGATGATCATCGCGGCCAGAAAAGTACCAAGGATCAGTGATCCGGTATCGCCCATGAACAGTTTATTTTTCTTCCCCCACAAATTGAAGCGCAAAAAGGCCAGCAAACTGCCGCTTAGTGCCGTACAGGCCATGCCGCAGGCGATGTAGCCGCTCAGCATAAACCAGGTTCCCAGGACGATTGCCGCCAGTAAGCAAATCCCGGCTGCCAACCCGTCTATCCCATCAATTAGGTTGATCGCGTTAATCAGAAACAGAATAAGAACGACCGACAAGCCGGCGCTGAACGAATAGGGCAGGTCGGATTGAAAAGCCAGTCCATGGAAATTGCTGATCCTGAAACCTCCGGCAAAAACCAGGATCGCAGCTGCGATGAGCTGGGCCAGTAATTTTTTTCGGGGACTAATCAGCAGAATATCATCTTTCATGCCGACAAACAGCATCAGGATCAGCGCTGCAAACAAGCTGCGAAAAGTTGGGTTCAGGTGGTTGACCGGCAGAAAAATCAGGGTGGTCATGCTTAAGCCGATAAAAATACCAATCCCCCCCCAATACCGGCACTTCCGTCATGTTTAGTTTTCGGGAATCAGGTGCGTCCACCAGGTTCCGGGCATTTGAAATACGAACAATGGGAGGAATAACCAGGTAGGTCAACAGGAAGCTGATGAGCAGATTCAAAATGACATTAAAATACATTATGGCTTTTTTTGTTAAAGAAAATAAAAATTTCGGGAGACTGGTCTTTTTTTTGGTTTCAGTTATTAACATTTTCCGGTTAAATCTGCCTGAACGATTCAATGACCAGTTGGCCAGTAATCAGTACCAGTGATTCTTTACTCAGATACTTTTTAGTTTCAAGCTCCGGCCCCAAGCTCCAAGCAAGCAATGACCAGTAAGCAATGACCAGCAGTGTTTTTGTGTCGAATTTATATTTGGCAATTTTTCGGACTCAAGCTTCAAGGTCATAAATCAGCCTGGCATCAACGAAAAAGCCCCGCCAAATGGCAGGGCTTCTATGTTTATTTCGACCTTTCTGGTGTGATATTTATTTCACCTTGTCAACGATTGCTTTAAAAGCAACCGGTTGATAAACGGCTAAATCAGCTAATACCTTACGGTTAATTTCGATACTGTTTTTCTTCAGTAAGCCGATTAACTGAGAATAGCTCATTCCTTCCATACGGGCAGCAGCGTTGATACGCTGAATCCAAAGGGCACGGAAGTTTCTTTTTTTGGCTTTCCGGTCGCGGTATGCATATTGTAACCCTTTTTCATAGGTATTTTTTGCAACCGTCCAGACATTTCTGCGGGCACCCCAATTACCTTTGGTTTGTTTGAGGATTTTTTTTCTGCGAGCCCGAGATGCTACATGATTTACTGATCTTGGCATAATTTTAATTTTTAAGTGGTTAGCGTCCGGCACCTGCCGGATCTTTTGGCTAATTCACTTCGTTTTAACTCTGATTTTTAACTCTTCGAAAAGGATTATTTCATGGAAAGCAACAGCTTAACATTATTCTCGTCCGCTTTGTTGACCAACCCGATGTGGGTCAGGTTCCGTTTGCGTTTGGTGCTTTTTTTCGTCAAAATGTGACTTTTAAAAGCATGCTTCCTTTTCAGTTTACCGGTGCCGGTTAATTTAAACCGTTTTTTTGCTCCGGAATTCGTCTTCATTTTTGGCATCTTTCCTAATTTAAATTATCAAAGAAATTACTTCTTCTTTTTAGGTGAAATAAACATGGTCATTCTTTTTCCTTCGAGTTGCGGCAGTTGCTCTACTTTACCGTAATCTTCCAGGGCGGTTGCAAATTTCAGCAACAGAATTTCGCCTTGTTCTTTGAAAAGGATGGAACGTCCTTTAAAAAATACATAGGCTTTTACTTTTGCCCCTTCGGTAAGAAATTTTTCGGCATGTCGCAGCTTAAACTGAAAGTCGTGTTCATCAGTATTGGGTCCAAAACGAATTTCCTTGACGATGACTTTCACCGCTTTGGCTTTCATTTCTTTTTGTTTCTTTTTTTGCTGATAAAGAAACTTCTGATAGTCCGTAATTTTACAAACAGGAGGATCCGCACTGGGGGAAATTTCTACCAGGTCTAATCCAAGTTCTTCGGCCATGGCCAAAGCTTCTTTTAATGAGTATACGCCCTGGTTTTCGACGTTTTCACCAACAACGCGAACCTGATGAGATCTGATTCTCTCATTTATCCTGTGCTGAGGTGCTGTTTCTACACGTGTCCCTCCGCGATATGGTCTTTTTACAGCGATAAGAAAACCTCCTATTCTTTTTAGTTATATAATACTGATAATTGTTCTTTTACCTCGTTGTTCAGGAAAGTTGCAAACTCTTCCATGGTCATGCTTCCTTTGTCTCCATCGCCTTGCTTACGCACAGACACCTGACCATTTTCTGCCTCTTTTTCCCCGACAATCAATAAATACGGGATACGTTTTAGTTCGTTATCCCGGATTTTGCGACCGATTTTTTCATTGCGGTCGTCAATTGAGCTGCGAATATCGTAATTATTTAGAAAATTTGAAACTTTTTCAGCATAATCGTTATGTTTTTCGCTTATTGGGAGCACCACCACCTGCTCAGGGCTCAGCCAAAGCGGGAATTTTCCGGCGGTATGTTCAATTAACACAGCCACAAAGCGTTCCATCGACCCGAAAGGCGCCCGGTGGATCATCACCGGACGGTGACGTTTGTCGTCGGTTCCGATGTACTCCAGTTCAAAGCGTTCGGGCAGGTTATAGTCTACCTGGATGGTCCCCAACTGCCAGCTGCGGCCCAGGGCATCTTTGATCATGAAATCGAGCTTTGGCCCGTAAAAAGCAGCTTCGCCCAACTCGGTCACTGTTTTTAGTCCTTTTTCGGCAGCAGCCTCAATAATGGCCTGTTCTGCTTTATCCCAGTTTTCGGGCGAACCAATATACTTTTCAGGTTTGTTGGGATCGCGTAACGAAATTTGGGCAGTATAGTCTTCAAAATTCAGTGCCTTAAAAATGATGAAGATAATATCGATGACTTTTTTAAATTCATCTTTCAACTGGTCGGGACGGCAATAAATGTGTGCATCATCCTGAGTAAAGCCACGTACGCGGGTCAGTCCGTGCAACTCGCCGCTTTGCTCGTAGCGGTAAACAGTCCCAAATTCGGCCATGCGTACCGGTAAATCTTTGTATGAGCGGGGTTTAAATTTGTACAATTCACAGTGGTGCGGACAGTTCATGGGTTTCAGCATGTATTCTTCGCCTTCAACCGGTGTTTTGATGACCTGGAACGAGTCTGCGCCGTATTTTTGAAAATGGCCTGATGTTTTGTACAGGTTAACATCGCCGATATGCGGGGTAATAACCTGTTCGTAGCCGAATCTTTTCTGAACTTTTTTCAAAAAATCTTCCAGCTGCATTCGCAGCATGGCTCCTTTGGGCAGCCACAAAGGCAATCCTTGTCCTACTTTCTGAGAGAAGGTGAACAGTTCCATTTCCTTGCCAATCTTGCGATGATCCCGTTTTTTTGCTTCCTCGAGCATAATCAGGTAATCGTCCAGCAATTTTTGTTTTGGAAAACTTACCCCGTACACCCGGGTCAGCATTTTATTTTTCTCGTTACCCCGCCAGTAGGCCCCGGCGATCGACGTTAGTTTGATGGCTTTGATGTAGGAAGTATTTGGCAGGTGAGGTCCCCGGCACAAATCGGTAAAATTCCCCTGATGATATAAGGTGATGGTTCCGTCCTCCAGTTCGCTGATCAGTTCTTGTTTCAGTTCGTCATTTTTTGCGGTAAACATGGTCATGGCTTCCGCTTTGGTAATGTTCCGGCGGATGATTTCACTTTTTGACCGGGCCAGGTCCATTATTTTCTTTTCAATTTCCGCCAGGTCCTTTTCGGTTAGTTGTTTCCCGTCGGGGAGATCAATATCGTAGTAAAATCCGGTATCGACAGTTGGCCCGATCCCAAACTTTGTGCCGGGGTAGAAAAATTCAATGGCTTCGGCCATCAGGTGGGCCGATGAATGCCAGAACGTTTCTTTTCCTTCGCGGTCGTCCCACGTGAACAGCTTAATACGGGCGTCGGTTGTCAGTGGCCGGTTTAAATCCCGGACTTCACCATCTACTGAAATGGCTAAAACATCCTTAGCCAGGCGGCTGCTGATCGCATGGGCAATGTCGAGACCGGTTATCCCGCTCTCAAACTCCCGGACACCATTGTCAGGTAATGTTATTTTAATCATCTGTCTAATATTGTGAATCTTATTTTCAGGCTGCAAAGATAATTATTATTAACTGACCGCATTCAACCGACCGTATTTTTCTCTATGATTAAAATAAGAAAAGGCGCCTGTTTCGCGCCTTTTTGTCGTAATTATCCATGAAGGTTTTTATTCATTAACGGAAGCCAAAGCTTAAACCGGCGTTGTAGGAGGTGTATTCCGAGAAATTTACCGACCCGAACAAGCTGAAGAAAGCCAGTTTTAAGCGAAAGCCGGCATCGGCTGCAAGGCTCGAATTTTTGAATTTCAAGGCGATCGGGTGGTCTTCTTCCGCATACTCGGGTATACCCAGATTGTTGATGGTAAATACCGGATATTTGCCAAGTAAATCGATCGTTGATTTGCTGGTGTTATGTGAAACGCCTGCGAAGAACGTGAGAACTGCCACCTTTTTAGAAAGGATTAAGCCGTATTTCATGGCTTTGGTTTTTACATCTGCTTTTTGGTTCTCGTCAGCGACATAACCTGTTGGGTTTGGGAGTCCGTAATTCTCGTACGAGAATGTGAGCCCCGATTCACCGTCAATTTGCGTATAACCGGCAAACACGGAGGCGTCAAAGGGCAGGTGTTTGATCACGGGGATCCACTCTTTGAAATTGTGTTTCAGACCGACTCCAACCAGTCCGATTTTAGCCCGGTCATCGTCCACGTCAAACTTTATGGTCGGAACATAACGGCCAATCAGTTCGGTATGGGGTAAAATGCCAACACCTAACTGGATCATGGGAATAGGCACCAGGTCGAGTTCCGACCCGCCCGGAGTCGTGAACGAGCTGATTTTTGTATCGTTTGAATAAATGTCCAGCTTTGTTCCCCCATTTTCGTTTCCGGCGGCGGTCGCGGCTATGCTGCTGTAACCGTCGGCCACCCGGGCATTTGTCAGATTAAGCGAATTGACATCAAACGTTTGGTGCGATTTTGGAATTTGTACAGCGCTTATGGTAAAAGCGAGGTCAAAGCCTAAAATTTTATGGGTTTCGGCCGTATTGTACCACGAATTGTTTAACCCGATTCCCAGTGCATTGGCGTGAGGATTAACGTATGCTTCGATTAGTTTACTGGCATCGGCTTTTCCAAATTTCAGCCAGTCAGCTACATCCGACTGGCTGAAGCCAGGTGTTACAAGTGACAGGCAAATGAATCCAAATAGCAATCTTTTTTTCATAAAGCAATTTATTTTGAGGTTCGATATTATACTTCTAAAATAAACACAAAACCCCCATCTGCAATGAAGGCTGGTATGCCGGGCCGCTATTTATCCGGCGTAATTTTAATAAAATAACGGACAATTTAATTTTTTATTTAGAAAAAAATTAAAAATTTTGGACATTCTTAATAAATATCATGACTATGCGCAAGCTTATTTTTGTCTTAATTCTGTTTTTTGGGTTTGGTTACCCGCTTCTTGCCCAATATAAAATCAGCCTCGAGGATGTTCAGGTGTACGGGACTTTTCATGAAAAGAAGGTCGCCGGACTTCGGTCGATGAATAATGGTTTGTATTACACCGTTCTGGAAGATGGGAACAAGATTGTCCGGTACAGCTATAAAACCGGGGAGAAAGTTTCGGTTGAGTTCGATTTGTCAAAGATAAAAGATGCAGCTATCCGGAGTTTCGCCGCCTACGAATACAGTGATGACGAAACAAAATTGCTGCTCACTACGAATCCGGAAAAGATTTATCGTCATTCGTTTTCTGCCGAATATTATGTTTGGAACTCGGTAACCGGCGAACTAACCGGGTTATCGGCTAAAGGAAGGCAACAAGAGGCTACTTTTTCTCCCGACGGAGAGCGTGTGGCTTTTGTCCGCGATAACAACCTGTTTGTGAAAAGCCTGAAATTCGGGACCGAGAGCCAGGTGACTTTTAACGGCAAAAAGAATGAAGTGATCAACGGGCTTCCGGATTGGGTGTACGAAGAAGAATTTGCTTTCAGTAAAGCCTTTGCCTGGTCGCCCGATTCAAAGTTCCTGGCTTTTATTCGTTTCGATGAACGGGATGTCAGGGAGTTTTCAATGACCATGTATCAGGGGGCAAATCCGGATATGCGGGGGAGCGCTTTGTATTCGTCGGCGACTACCTTTAAATATCCTAAGGCCGGGGAGAAAAATTCGCTGGTTAGCGTTCACGTTTACGATCTGAAATCTAAAACAACGGTTGAAGTAGATACAGGCGCCGAAACCGATATTTATATTCCCCGGATCAAATGGACGGCCGATGCTGAAGGATTGGCCATCATGCGGTTGAACAGGCGCCAGAATGTTCTGGATGTGCTGTTAGCTAATCCCTATACGGGCGATAGCCGTTCCTTTTTTACAGAAAAAAACAACCGGTTTGTCGCCGAAGAATTTCTGGACGATTTTATCTTTTTGCCCGACAATGACTACTTTGTATTAAACAGCGAACGTAATGGGTTTTCACACTTGTATTTATACGACAGACAAGGTTTCCTGGTGAAACAGTTAACAAACGGCGAATACGATGTGACTGATTTTTATGGCTACGATAAAAAGCGAAAAATCTTTTATTACCAGGCGGCCAAAGAATCTCCTTTGCGGCGCGAAGTTTATTTTGTAAGTCTTGACGGGAAAAAGCAAGGTAAATTATCGGCAAATTCGGGAACCAATAACGCCGAGTTCAGCAGCGGTTTTAACTATTTCATCAATTCGCATTCGACAGTTGAGAGCCCGTTGAAAGTGACTTTACACGACAACACCGGCAAGTTGTTGCGTGTGCTGGAAGACAATAACGTCCTGAAGGAAAAACTCGGCGGATATGCCATCGCGAAAAAAGAATTCTTTGATTTTAAAACATCAGAAGGCGTTTCGTTGAACGGGTGGATGATTAAACCGATGGGTTTTGATCCGTCGAAAAAATACCCGGTGGTGATGACCCAGTACAGTGGTCCAAATTCGCAGGAAGTGTTGGATGAATGGTCTGTTAATTGGTATCATTACCTGGCGCAGGAGGGATTTATCGTGGCTTGTGTCGATCCGCGCGGGACCGGGGCGAGGGGAGAGGAGTTCCGGAAAGCGACCTATCTGCAGTTGGGAAAATATGAGTCGGACGATCAGGTTGAAACGGCAAAGTACCTGGGCTCACTTTCGTATGTCGATAAAAATAACATCGCCATTTGGGGATGGAGTTTCGGCGGATTTATGACTTTGTTAAGCATGGAAAAAGGAGGTGATTTGTTTAAAGCAGGTATTGCCGTTGCACCGGTAACCCACCATAAATTTTACGACACGGTTTATACCGAACGCTACATGCGTACCCCGCGGGAAAATCCCGATGGTTATGCGGAAAATTCGCCGATGGCTAATCCGGCCGGCATCACCGGACGTTTGCTGATTATTCATGGCTCGGCTGATGATAATGTCCATTTACAGCACACCATGGAATTTACGGAAAGCCTGGTCCAGGCCGGGGTACAGTTCGACATGGCAATTTATACCAACCGGAACCACAATATCCGGGGCGGAAATACCCGCCTGCATTTGTACCGGAAAATGACTGATTTTCTGAACTCTCAGTTGAAATAAATAATCGGTTACCCGCTTTATACAGCCTGTTGTTCTTTCAGCAGGCTGTTTTTTGTTAGAAAATCGTAAGAAAACTCTTCCCGGTTAATGGAGGCCTGTTTCATAATCTGTTCAAAAAGCTGGTCCTGGTAGGGCGAAAAGGTGCCGTTTTTCTTTTTTATGAATGAAAAGCGCAGGGGGGAATGAGATTCAAACTTCCTGACAAATTTCCGGCTGAAAAACGGACTGTTGGTGACCACCGATTCAACCAAAAACAAATCAATGCTATTTTTCATCAGCGACTTAAAAATGTCGCCGTGATCCGACCGAAGATGATCTGTACGAGCCATGACCTGGAACCCCAGATCGTAGGTTTTGCATAACCAGGCGTCCAGCTTTTCCTGTTGGGCTTTTGATGAAAAACAGGTCATCAGCGAGCTGTTCAGGTCGTCAGCAACATCCTGCAGGTCGTCGAGCAACTGCAGGTAAGCGCCGTAATGATAGAAAAACTTTTCTTCAACGCCGGTTAACTGACCCAAAACGAGGTAACCGTCTGCAATAACCGATGTTCCTCCTTTTTGAATACAAATTTTAAAAATGTTATCGGGATCCAGGGATGGAGCATGGTTCATCAGGGCTACACTTTGAGTTTGAGCATCGTGAATCGCCAGTAAGCTCTTATAAACCCCGGGGTGTTGTTCCCTGTCCCAATAGTCTTCAATTATTTCGACCAGATGAAAGATTTTCTCCTCCTGGATGTTCCGGGCGTTAACTTTGTTGCCGGCCAGTCGTTTTGCAAACCGGTTGCTGAAATCAAGCTTTTCAAATGGCGAAATGGCCGGATCGTCCAGGTAATTATCGGTGTACGGGTAAAGCATGCTGTAGGCAAAAATCGGTGGCGTCAGGCAAACGGTTTTTCCGCAAAGAAACTGAAGCCCGTTCATGATCCACACATTTCTGCATGCCTGGAAAATATCATGAAAACGAATGGCCGGGTCGTAAGTCAGGGCTGCATTGATGAACCAGAAGGTAGAACGGACCATGTCGTCTGAAAGGATTACCCGGAGATTTTCATCGCTGTACCCCAGCGTGTTTCGGAAAAAGGAAGCTAACAAATCCAGTAATTCCTGCTTTTTGACTGGCGTTGCGTTATTTTCCGACCTCCACGAGCTGTCCTGAAGCTTATTGAGAAAACTGTCAAACTGTATTTCACGTAAATTTTGCTCTTTTTTGCTAAAACTGTTTAAGTCGTTCGGGAAAACAGTGGCGCTTTGACTCCACATGTTCATAAATTCAGCCAAGTAATTCATAAATGGTTGATTTAGATATTCATTTGTTATACGTTACAAAATGAAGAAAACTTTTGCGTATCCGGACTAAAATTCCGATGAACGGAGTGATTTTATCGGCAAGATCTGATGAGCAGAAAAAAAATGACAACAAAGCGATAAAATTTGATTTTGGGGTAGCATCAGCACGAAATTTTTCTATATTTGCAACGCCTAAAACAAAAAGGCGATATGGGAATAATCCTGAAACGTCAGGTGAAAATTGTTTCTGTTGAAAATAAGCCCAGATGGCGGAATTGGTAGACGCGCTAGTTTCAGGGACTAGTGTCCGCTTGGACGTGCAGGTTCGAGTCCTGTTCTGGGCACGGGTAGAAGTATCAAAATGTATCAAAAGCGCTTAAATTCAATGATTTAAGCGCTTTTATTTTGAAGCAAAATGTCAAAAATCTTCATCAAAAGCCATATTTAAAGGGGCAAAATCGAGACCACAACTTTCAGTGTCTCCCATGGTCGCGGCAAATCACGCAACGAATTGATTCAAAACATTTTATTTGGTTCACTTTGACTCATTTTGGCGCTTTTTTCAAAGCAGAAAATGAGGTATTTTTAATGGTTGCCGAGACCATTTTTCAACTTATGGTTAAACAAGTAAATTATGAAGGTTGTAATTAGTTTTTTATTCAGGAAAAACAGGGAAACTGTTGAAGGAAAATCGCCAATTTATGTCAGGTTTACGTTCAAGAAACAAAGGGTCGAACTTTCCACAGGGATTTATGCCACCAAAGGCCATTGGGACGAATCAAAACAAAGGATCAAAGAAAAAATCCCGGGCAGCCGGGTCTTAAATGAGCGGTTGGATAAAATCAGGACCGAAATACAGGATGTTTTTAACCTGCTAAGGTCAACCGACGAGGATTTTAATGTATATTCAATCAAAGACAGGTTGTTGAACACCGGAGATACAAAAGGGATACTGGCAATTTTTGACTACTACCTGAATAGCATCCTTTCCAAGCTGAACAAAGGCTATTCAATGGAAACCTATAAACATTATAAATCTTCCAGGAAACGTCTGGCCGGGTTCATTGAATCGAAATTGAAAAAATCCGATGTTCCTGTTCAATGCATTGATTACAAATTTTTGGATGCTTTTGATATCTTTATCAAAGAAGAATTCAATAATGTCCAAAACACGGCATGGAATTATCACAAGCACCTGAGACGGGTTTTGAACCTGGCCGTCTCGATGGATTACCTCGATAAAAACCCTTACTCAAAATTTAAAGTAGGTTTGGATGAAACCCACCGGGAAATCCTTTCCATGGAGGAACTGAAGAGAATAGAAGAAAAACAGATCCAAATTGAACGGTTGGCTGTCGTTCGGGATATTTTTGTTTTTGCCTGCTATACCGGGCTTTCATTTGCTGATATATCAAAACTTTGTGACATTCACCTTCAACGAAAACCGGATGGAAAAGAATGGATTATTATAGACCGCTCAAAAACCAATAACAGGTGCAGGATACCAATTTTGCCGAAAGCAAAGGAAATCTTAAAACGGTACGAGGACTATCCCAAAAACACCGGGAAGAGACTTCTGCTCCCGGTTTTAACTAACCAGAAAATGAATAGTTATTTAAAAGAATTAGGGGATATCTGCAGCATTAAAAAGAATATTACGATGCACATCGCGCGCCACACGTTTGCAACAACGGTCACCCTGAGCAACGGAGTTCCAATTGAAACCGTTTCTAAATTACTCGGTCATTCCTCATTGAAGACAACACAGATTTATGCTAAGGTGTTGGACAAAAAAATTTCCGAAGACATGGATATCCTGGAAACCAAATTGTGTCTCTTATAAAAAAATTGGGGAAATGGTTTCAACCATTTTAAATCAGGATCGATAAAAAAATGCACCGGTCCTGATATAGTTTTGCGTCTTGATGTTATTATCATCTGAATTTATTCTGAATAAATAATATATTTACTATCAATATCTTACTTAAAAACAGAATACTAAATTTCTCACTAAAGTCCCAATCTGTATTTCATTTTTCTGTTGGCATGTATGTAATTTCAGTTGAATATTTTCAATTCAGACCGTCGATTACTTTCATCATTTCCAAAATCGTTCCCCTTGGCTTGATGTTTCCTTCGGCATAGTCATTTATTTCTCCGACAATGCTTTCAGGCATATAAATAGTCCTGATTTCTCCTTGAAAGGAAATTTCTTTTATCCCTTTTTTACTGAAAAAATGTGTTATCGCTTCTACAAATTTATCGGCCGTCTCCTGCGTGTCAAACAGGAGGCTTGACAGACGTTGTTTTTTGTAATAAACGATCAATTCTGCTACGGTTTTTTGTTTATCTGGCATATCATTAAAATTTATTCTTTTTGTTTCTCTTTGACTTGTTTGTCCTCTTTTCCAAAATCGAATTCAAATAACTGATCCTGAATTGCAGTTATCGGAGATTCCTCCGTAACTACATTTTGATCCAGCTATTTCTCTTTGAATATGTTTTTCAGAATCATCAATATGTTATCTGTTGAGCAACATTTTTGTATCGCCCGGCATGAGCGAACATGATGATATTTTGCTTCCGAATGCTCTTATTTTACATGTTCTTTAACCCTGGCCACAAATGTTTCAGCCGGTTTAAAAGATGGAATAAAGTGTTCGGGAACAATGACTGTAGTGTTTTTGGAAATATTACGGGCAGTTTTTACTGCTCTTCTTTTTATGATAAAGCTACCGAAACCCCGAAGATAAACATTTCTTCCTTCAGTCAAAGATTCTTTAACTGTTTCCATAAAAGCTTCAAGTGCTTTTTGTGTTGTGGCTTTTTCTATTCCTGTATTTTCACTAATCCGGTTAACAACATCTGCTTTTGTCATCTCTTAAAATATTTAATTATCAGTACTTTATATCTGTATAAACAATCGTTGTACAAATATAAAGGTATTTAATTAAAAAAATAACTGCCCATTCATTGTAAGTTTGAAAACATGAAAATTTAAGATACAAACACTATTGTTCTTGTTTATCACAATATAACGACCAAAAAAAGAGGCATTTCGCCTCTTTCGTTTTTCAGAATTTAATCTGATCTTCAACCTCTTTGATCTTTTCATCAAGGGTGGTTTTGATTTCATCCATCACGGCAGAGACAACCGGGGTATTGGAGGTTTTAAACTCTTTGCCGGAAGCGTCCCGAAGGAACACGGTGGCACCCATCCCGTCAGCGCCCAGCGAGAAGGTCTGGAGGTTTCTGCGGGTATCCGTCAACTTGCGCCACTTCTCGATGAGCATGCTCAAATCTTCCACTTTCTGGATACGCTTTTCCAGTGAAGGAACTTCAGCTACCGCCTTTTCTTCTTTCTTCACTACTTCCAGGGAAGTTTTTGGTTGTTCAACACTTTCAGCTTCGATTTTTTTAGCTGCATTATTCATGATTTTTACCACTGCCCTGTGGCTTTTTTTTGGCATCTGGCACGCCGGTTAAAATTTCGGCTTAACCGACATTGAGCTGTCTCGGATAAGGTCAACGGGGTGCATGTCATTCCGGAGCAACCGGAATGAACGCATCCGAAGGACGGTTGCTTTTCCTGTTTTTAAAAGCAGCCGCCCCTTTACCGTTCCGGGAAGCGTAAATAACTTTGCCCGCAATTTTAAATGGAGTGGTTTTACCTTTCAAAATACCGGAAACGAACAAAAAAGGGGCTTTTCTGCCCCTTAGAATTCAAACATCAACTGCTGGGTTATTTTTGGCACCGGAGATTGTTGATCAATGATGACCTGTTTCTTTTCCGGTAATCTTAAAACCATGTAGCTTTCTGATTCCGTGATTTCCTTGATGTACGGAACTCCATGCTCCGGGTGAAGTTCAATCCTCCATCCAGCGTAAAAGCGGTTCATCAGGGTGTCCATCCAGCAAACTTCGCCCAGGAGCCCGTTCAGGCACAGGTTGATAACACACATCATGGCACAGGTCCGGTCAACATCAGCCCCGAAGAATAAGGAATCTCTTTCTATTTTCGCTGCGGCCAGTAGCATCCGTCCTGATCCGCAACAACAATCTGCCACCCGTTCTCCGAAACCTGCCGGGTTTAATATCCTGGCCATCATTTCGCATATCGGTTCCGGGGTAAAGAATTGTCCGTTGTGTCCATGGCTGAGATATTCCATATAAAAGTCACCGAACCCGTCTTTCAAGCCTTCACCATTGTTGTCCATTTCAATAACCAACGCCCCGAAAGCTTCAGCCATCATATAGGCGTCTGGCTTCTCATAGTTCCGGACAATCTCATGGTAGCGATCCTCCTTTGCACCCAGGGATAAGGAACAAATGACCATTTCCAGAAAATCGTCAAACACCGAATGCAAACCGTACTTGTAACCAATCTGGAGAATATACTGGGAAAAACTTTTTAGCTGTTCCATCTTTTTGAATTTTTAATCATGATTAACTATTGAGATTTGAATTAATGAGATGAAAAAAGGCGGAGGCTAAACTGCCTCCGCCAATGGATCAACCAGCGCTATACTGGTTGGCGGGTTCGGATAAGACTGATGCTCCAGGATGTAATCCACTGCCTTTTGCGCCATCGATGAAGCTGTTAGAAGCATCTTCTTGTCTTCCTTAAATTTGCCAATCCAGCTTTTGATGTAAGCCGCACTGTTATCAATGGTGGCGTTTTGGATACCGGTCAGATGGCAGAGGTAGGCAGCTCCCATCTCGGCCACAAGTTCTTCCAGTGCATAATTATCCTGAGAATTGAATTTGTAATCGTGAAGCTTTTCATGTCTGCCAGTCCTGCTAATATGCCCAACTCCGTGCGTTGCTTCGTGGAAAAGAACGGCGTAAAACTGTTCATCCTTAAAAAAGGTTCGCGGATTGGGCATCCCGATATAATCTTCGGAAGGTGAATAGAAGGCATGGGTCTGGTTCAAACGGATTTCAGGACAATCAGACCAGAACTCAATCAACTGCTCAGCCTGGCCGATCGGGTCAAAATCGTGGTCATGAGCTTCCGTGGAAGGAATTTTGCTTTCATCGATCCCTTCGGTCTGTTTCAGGTTAAAAACAGTGTAATATCTCAGAAATGGAATCTGGTCGATGCTGCCATCTTTTTCTTCCATATCCAGAAGCTTCCAGAACACAACCGGGAAACCTTTTTCTCCTTTCACTACATGCCCGCCCAATTCCTTGACCTGGTTGAAGGTGAGGAAAAACGGGGAACCGAATTTGTCAGCCACGGTAAGCAGGAACCAGAAATTAAAACCACGATAAACTTTCCTGTAAACCATGTTTTGAGGTAGGCAGGTCTCAGCTTTCCAGGGCATCTGCCACGGGATGACACCTGCTTCAAGTCGTTCGATAAGCAGATTGGTAACCATTTCGTAAATGTCGAATGAAGAATTCATAAGATTGGGCCGCTTGCCCTGCGGACTTTTAATGGCATCTGGCACGCCGTTAAACTTAAATTTTTGGCGTACCACCATTGAGCTGTCCCGGATCAGGTCAACGGGGTGCATGTCAGTTTTTTGCAAACTTTTTTACATTTACTGAATCAGATTTATAAAAGATTGGTGAAAAGTCAAAAAACTGAACGCATCCGAAGGACGGTTGCCATGAGGCAACGGGAGAAGCAACCGCCCCTTTACCGTTCCGGGAAGCGTAAATAACTTTGCCGGAAATTTGAGTGTAACACAACACCTTACAACAGATTCTAAATATCTATTCAATGAATGTTAACGAACAAAAAAGGGGCGAAAAGCCCCAGGTAGTTCAAAAGGGATTCCCTTTCCTGGCATAAACGTCTTCATCTGCCGCAGATGAAAGTAAACTCCGGTATTCCGGTTCTCCGCAACCACAGCACAACAAAGTCCTGGTTCGAGGCCAGTAATAGGCTAACGCCCCTTTGGGCAGGTGAGTTTGACACTTTGAACAATTACAGGGATAACGGACTGCAATCTGTCTTGGATCATCTTTATATTTCATTGCTTATCCTCCTTTAATTTTGATTGAAAAAATTGTTTGATCGTATGCACTAATCTTCATCCGGCTTCATGATGAAAATGGCTGGTGACGGATCGTCGAAATCCTGTGCCTGAATCACCGCTTTAAGTGTAACCAACCGGTTAAACCGATTTTCCGGGGTTTCCAGCTTTTCGTTCGGTTCCCAATTTCCTTCATCAGGCATATAGCTGATAAAATCGAACTGGAGAAAATTGGAGGAAACATTCCTGGCATGAAATGCAAACATGAACAGCACGTCCCAAAGTCGACCGGAAAGATTCTGAAGCTCCTCCATGCCTTTCGGAACTTCCACATACTTGTCCCATGCTGCACGAGTCAGGTAAACCGGAAATTTAATGCCTGCTTCCCTGGAAGCTTTGCTGTCAACTTTTACAAGAAAGCCGTCTGCCACAGCTTCCCGTGTTGAATAGGTGGAAACAACTTCCCATCCGTTTGAATCTTTCATTTGATTTTGCTCCTGCCCTGGAGGCTTGTTTTGGCACCCTTCGATTAACTTAAGGGAAAATCTGGCACGCCGTTAAACTTAAATTTTTGGCGTACCTATATTGAGCTGTCCCGGATCAGGTCAGCGGGGTGCATGTCAGTTTTTTGCCAACCTCGTGTTCTCTGTGTTTTATATCTTCATCGACAATGACCAAAGCAAAAAAATGAACGCATCCGAAGGAAACGAGCCACGAAAAGCCTGCCCGGACTGAGCGGTCAGACGGGCGAGTTCCCCTTTACCGTTCCGGGAAGCGTAAATAACTTTGTCGGGAATTTGAGTGAAACAGAATATTAACCTGTAAAAAACAAAAGGCCATGAACAAAAAAGGGCATTACTGTCCTTTAGATAGAGCCACTGCCTGATGATAATCAAGGTGAAAATGATATTCCCCGATATTTCAAAGTCAAAAAAGGAAGCATAAATCAGCCAAAACAAGAAGTAAAATACGTCCAAAACAGGAAGTAAAACTTTGCCAAACCAGGAAATAGTATTATTTTGCATGCCAAATAGGATATACAAAATGAGTGACACAACATATTTACCACGTCTTTGTGACAATGAGCTGCAACAGGCATTGCAGTCGTCAGGCGCAGTGTTGATAGAGGGTGCGAAGTGGTGCGGAAAAACAAGCACGGCATCACGTGCGGCAAAAAGCACCTTATACATGCAGGATCCCGATCATACGGCATCGTATCTCGCCATGGCCGATGTCAAACCATCTTTGTTGCTGAAAGGACCGTCACCACGGTTACTGGATGAATGGCAAATGGCGCCTGTCCTTTGGGATGCCGTGCGCTTTGAAGTGGACCAGCGGACTGAAACAGGGCAGTTTATCCTGACCGGCTCCGCAGTCCCGTCGGACAACGTAACTGCCCATACCGGTACCGGCCGTATTTCCAGGCTGTTGATGCGGCCCATGAGCCTTTACGAATCCCAGGAATCCAACGGCACCGTTTCCTTGTCCGGACTTTTTAACGGACATGCAGACATGGAATCCATGTCTGGCCTGACCATTGAGCAAATAGCCTTTGCCTTGTGCCGCGGAGGTTGGCCCGCCTCGGTCAGGTTAAAGGGACAGGCGGCCTTGCGCACGGCCACGGCCTATGTTGAAGCCATCATCAACCATGATGTATCGCGGGTAGATGGGGTCGAAAAGAACCCTGAAAGAGTCCGTTTGCTACTCCGTTCGTTATCACGGAATATTTCCACAATGGCTACCGTCAAAACCATCATGGATGATATGGAAGCCTTCGATGTAAGCCTGTCCGACAAAACCGTCAGTTTTTACCTGAATGCCTTGCGACGGATTTTTGTCGTAGAAGATTTGCCGGCATGGTCTCCCTCGCTTCGGTCAAAAACAGCCATACGGACCTCTGTTAAGCGACAATTCGTGGACCCATCCATCGCAGTAGCCGCCATGCGGACAAACCCGGAGGGCCTGTTGCGGGATTTCAACACTTTTGGATTCCTGTTTGAATCTTTATGCACACGCGATGTCCGAATCTATGCACAAGCCTGTGACGGCGATGTATTTCACTACCGGGACAAAAACGGACTGGAATCCGATCTGATCGTCCGTCTAAGAGACGGCCGGTGGGCAGCGATTGAAGTTAAATTGGGAGGTAAGCAGGAAGAAATCGCGGCCGAAAACCTGTTACGGTTAAAATCAAAAATTGACGCAGAAAAAATGGGGGAACCTTCTTTTTTAATGGTGCTTACCGGCAGTCAGTATGCGTATCGGCGCAAAGATGGTGTTCTTGTGGTACCTATAGGATGTTTAAAAGATTGATCGCGGGATGCAGGTCCAACTCAAGCATTGGGATTAAAGACCGGAATGGCTATCATATTAATATTCGCAACACCGTAACAATTTAAGGTAACAAAAGGGTCTGTATACTATTGTGTTCCAGCCATTTCAATCATCGTTTCTTTTTACTTATTGTCCCTTCATAAGTTCTTTATTTTTATTTTATTATTTGTACCTATAGTACCAATATCATAATATTTTTAAAGGGGCAACCCGATTCTGGCTCTAAAATATTGCCCTGTTCAACATGCAACTAAACTTACTTGCTATCCGTGTGAATACCTGCTTTCTTTTCTTTTAGTTCATCGATCCTTTTTGTATCAATATAATGGGTTGCATATTGATCCTCAATTGTTTTATCAGCTGATTTGCTAAACCGCAACCTACGTTTTATCCCTTTCCCGAATTGGTTGTATGCAGCCCAGGAGCTTTTTAAACCCAACTCGGACGAGTATTTTCTGATCAGCTTGTTAATAAGAGTCAGTTTACCCAGGTTGGTTTTGCATACTTTTTCAAGGTAGTCAATGCGTCCAAACCGCCAGGCTTCGTAATCGTCTTTACTAAGGTAGCCCAGTTGCAAAAGCACATCCACAGCACAAACATATCCTTTTTCATAGCGATATGAATGTACAAGCCTTTTAACCTCTTTTTCTAAATCCACGTTATTCATTAAAATTCTGCTCGTTTAAATCAATTTGTTCTTTAACCCACTGAATATAGCGCGCTTTTTTATAGTCAAACCACTGTTGCCGGTACTCTCCTGAGTTATCGATTTGCCATTTAAAGTTTCTAAACGGCTTTGGTCTGTTTAATCCATTTATCAATTTTTCCTGTAATTTCAGATCATCAATATACTCTGCAAAATCAGCCATTATCCGAAAAGATTCATGGACCTCAAATCCTGTAAACTCAAAATAATCATCCCAATTTTCGTCAATCTCCTTCGCTTCTTCTTCCCATGGTTCCTCATCAGCCCCAATCCAGCTATCAAAATTGAGTAAAGTTTTAATCTCTCCTGTTTTAAGGTTGTAAAAACATCTCATCCCGCAATCCAGGTTGCCGGCAATTTCCTCTATCTGTTTTTCTGTGAGCTTCATATCTGTCTTTCAACTAACTTAAGCATTTCCTTTCTTTTACACAATCGTGTAGAAAGTATTTCTGCTTTGCCGTGTTTTTCAATATTTCCACCATTACCTTAGGCAACACTCTGGTCCGGCTTTCTTTAATGTTCTGGATTAGCCCAATGTTATCCCATCAATAGCCCTTTTAGCCCTTTATTAGCCCTTTGACTTTATAACGTAAAAAGTACCACGACCAGTTGTTCCTGTTCTTGAAATGAAGTTCCTGTTTAAAAGATCCCGAAGATCAAGAGTTGCAGAAGGCTTGCTGATACTATTATTTTGTGATTCAGACATACTGAAATTTTTACGTTCATCAAAATTATGAATCTTATCCAGGATTTACCTTTTAACCTTACTAAAAATTTCCGGCAATACGTTAAGAGCTACCGCTATGGCCTGTACCTATTCCCTTTCTTCCTCCTGGATATCAATTTTTGCTTGTTTCTCTTTTGATATTCATTTGCGTTAAAATTCATCTGGCGGAATAATTCTTTTAAAACCAACGATTTTAGAATTCCGGTACCCAGTCCTGTTTGATCCGGATTGAGATGCCGATTATGACGTTGAGTTAAAGTTTGCTGTTCAGCTAAATAAAACTTTGGCCTCTCCTCAAAATCACTCATCCTTACCGGGTGCCGGACCGGGTTCCCTTGCTCATCAGTTACAAAAACAGAATATCCTCTCCCTGCCTTTCGGATTTCCACATTAAAAAGCTTCAACGCCTGATCATACATCTCCCTGGAGGTGATAAACTCCATCCGGTTGAGCTGGGTAAACAAACTTTCCAGATTTTGCTTCAGGTTTTTGCTGGAACCTGAAAACCGATAGTTGAGTTTCTCCTGCGGTTCATCTTTGGTAAGCTGATATTTCTGCTCCAGATCCTTTATAAACCGCTGTGTCTTTTCTTTTTCGTAACTGTCCTTGATTTTTTTGCCAGTATCACAATCGATACGGGTAGATACAATATGAAAATGCACCCGTTCCAGATCAGCATGCTTATAAACCAGGTAAGGCTGGTTCCCATAGCCCAGGTGTTTCATCAGGTTATCAATCTCAGTCCGGATACCGGTATCGCCAAGACTGACCAAATCACTGACAGTCGGATTAACCGATATATGCAACCCAGGCTTTTGAACCCGCGTATTCCGGTCTTCAATTTCTTTGAAAATCCCGTATCGGGCATTCTTATCTCCCAGAAATGGATTGATTTCCGGTGTGTTTCTGCTTTGGTAAAAGGAAGCATAATGCCGTTCTACCTTTCGCTCATTGTAAAACAACGCATTTTTCGTACTGCAAGCCTGGTGGATTTTGATAATCATCGATAAGAGTTATCTGTGCCTTGAAAGAAAATCAATGCAGGTATTTCTGAAGAACAATCAGGCAGTATCGCATCATCTCAAAAGCCTGTTTTAACAATTGCCGGTCATTATCGCCAATATTATAACCGGAAAACGAATTCATCCGCTTGGAAAGCTGGTTCAGGTTAACCCCGATTTTATTCAGCTCATAATCCAGGCTTTTAAGCTGTTCTCTGGCTTCATCATTCAACGAAATGGTTTTCTTTCTTGACTGATCAAATATCTTATTCCGCATATAATCACTCATACAGCCATACTTTCCCTGTTTGACCAAAGAATCCAGCTTTAGCTTTTCTTCCCTGGTCATCAATAGTCTAACAACTATTTTACGTTTGTCTTTATCAGATATTCTGGGTCGCATGGATTTTTTTAGGTACTGGCTAAAAGTTCAAAGTGGGGAATCATTCGACTATTTGGGGAATGTCTTCCGGCACAGCCGGAACAAGCTGGAAAGGTTTTTATGGCCATAAAAACACAACTTGCATTCCCCACTTTGAACAAGATTTTCCCCCTGATTTTTCGCTTTTTCTCTTTGAACTTTCATCCTCATTTTCGCTTATTTTTCAAATCACACTTGTCAAAAAAGAAAGGGAAACCTTTTCAGCATTTCCCCTTCCGGTTTTGAAAACGGGACCTGTTATTTACTTTAGTGGACCTTTTGCCTGGCCCCTTGCTTTTCCGATTGCTTGGCATCGGTTTTTAAATCTTCGGATTTCTCCTGCTTGAACTGCGAAAAACTGATATTCCGTCCGGCAGCATCAACCTGAAGTGTGGCTGAGAACTTCTTCTCGTTCTTGCCCATCATTCCGTCAACGGTCACCTTCTGTCCGGAAGCCAGTTTTTCTTTTTGTTCCGAAGAAAGGGTTACCCCCTTGATCTTTTCCGGTATGTGGATCATTTTGGTCCGAAGCGGGATCAGTTCGTTGGTTTTGGAATCAATGGCCAGGTAGTAGTTGTCCTTTTTTCCATCGCGTCCTGTGAGTTCCACTGTTTTGCCCAGGTTTCTGTCGTTGAGCAATGCTCCTTTTTCTTCCTTGGTAAACTTGTGCCCCATGTATTCATCAGGGACATTTAGCCGTTGAATGGGGTGGATTCTGATATCCACTGATCCGTCTTCCTTGCTTTGCAAGCGGATTTTTGCCGGGATTTTGTAATCTTCATTTCCAATCCTGGCGTTTACCGTGTAGAGCTTGTCTGACCGAAATCCGTTCAGAAAATCGGTCATTTCCTGTTTTTCCATTTGTTTGATCAAATCGGCCTTAATACCTACTTTTTCAAGCTTGTCAAACGGAATCTGATCCATTGACATTCGTGTGCTTTGTTGTTGTTCCATAGCTTTTAAAATTTAAATTGTTAATACTAATGGCTGTTATCTTTGATTTGCGTTACTATAAAATAGGTTTACACTGCTAATCGATTTCGTAAACATGTTTTTCTTTTCGGCTGAGCTCCACCAGTCCGCGAAGTATCTGATACTTTTCTTCCGGTTTTGAAATAGCGTTTAAATGCAAGATTGGTGTCGTTTTATCAGAAGTATATATAGTCAGGTTGCCCAGATCGAATATTCGGTAGATCAAAGGTTTTTCTATTAAAAAATCCTTGATCCGGTAGTTTTCGACAAACTCATGCTTTCGGAATATGATTCCTGATGAGTGTTTTAGTTTTTCTGGATCGATTTCATAGCGAGTACACCAAACCTTCAGGATTTGCCAAAAGAGGTTTATAAGGACATAAACCGAAAGGTAGATAGGGAGCATGTCAATATGAATTGCCAGCTTTTCAGGCAAGATTGAGCTTACCTGTTGTTCTTTCAGCATGATCTTTAAAAGGATTACAATCGGTATTGAAAGAATGGTCAGTAAAAAGGTTTGCAGGTTGATCAGTTGTGACGGCCTGCATTTAAAGTATGTGGCGTTTTCAATCATGGTATTTTTACTTTTTTGACTTTGACTTTGGAGCTGCTTTTTGAATTGATCCCTGGTTAAGCTTTTGATTAGGTTTCAGATTCCTGGACAGAGCATTATTCGGGTTTTTATTGTGACTTTCATGCTGTTGTGTATTTGAATCGGATTTTTCCTTTTGATCCGGGTCCGGTCTCTGGTTGGCTATTCTTCGGATGTCATTCTGTATCCGGGTCCGGTTTCTTTCCAGTACTTCCGGTACATTATCGAACTTATAGAAATCCGGAATGGCTACATAACTGGCTTCTTCTTCCCGTTGTGATTTCATGTTGATTCGAATAAGACAATTGAAGTTCTTCTGAGCGATTGACTCCCCATAGTTATCAGCGATCTGTCCAACCATGTATCCTTGTGGCAATGTGGCAATCTTACCTTCCGGTACCAAAAAATCCAGTTGGGTGGAAAATGTTGCCGATTGTACATTCCGGTTAATGTTGAGCGATTGTCGTTCCTGAAGTATTTTTCCCATCCGGTTCTGGATAAACTTGGCCGTTTCACCGGCAGCCTGACCGCAAAAGATATTGCCGATGTTGCTGGTGATGGCATTGGCCTGCTCTTTCCCGTAATCGCGGATCAACTGATCAATGGTCTGCACTCCCAGCAGTGTCGATATCCTGTTACTTCTGGCTGTTGCAATCAGCGTATCCAGCCCCCGAAAGTAAATCGTCGGCAGTTCGTCAAAGATCAGCGATGAAGGCTGCTGTCCCTTTTTGTTGATCACCTTCAGCATCCGGGTAATGTACAGTGACAGTACTGCGCCATACATTTCCACACGAAGCGGATCGTTCGCCAGGCAAAGGATTTTGGGTGATTTCGGATTGTTGATGTCCAGCGAGAAATCATTGCCTGAACAAATCCAGTAAATCTCGGGGCTGATGATTTTCGAGATGGCAATCTTCAGGCTTCCCAACTGTCCTTCCAACTGTTCCCTGGCCCCGCGTTTGTGCGCATTGATAAACGGGTTGATGATGTTGGCCACATCTTTTTCCTGCTCCAGGATGGCAAACAAATCGTCGTAATCCATTTGCAGCAATTCAATGGCGTGTGGCAGGGTGCAGAACATTCCGTCCTGGTACTTTTTCAAAAACCACATGACGGCAGCAAAAAAGGAAACGGCTGATTCAGAGAAAAATTCCCCCTGCTGGCGTATCCATTCCCGGTTCAGGTTATACAGGATTGTCCGGGAAGATTCGAAGGCATCAATCGGGCTTTCCATCCACTCAGGAGCTAACGGATTGCACCGGAATGACTTTTCGATGTTCTCAAAATTGATCACATAAAACCGGGCGGCTTCCGGCAGCTTTCCTTTTTTCTTTGCATTCAAAAAATGATTGTAGGTAACCAGGGAAAGGTCAGGGTACTTAAAATCATATGCGCACATGGAAAACCCTTTTTTCAGGTGCTGCCGGATAAATGGCAGCACCACTGAAAAGGATTTGCCGGAGCCGGGTGTTCCGATTACCATCGTTGCCCGAAAAGGGTTGACAATGTTGATCCAGCCCCGGTGTTCGTTGCCTTTGTAGAGGTAAACCGTCGGCAGGTTCACTGAATATTCATTGGCTTTCAGGGTTTCCTCCTGTGGAAAACTTTCATTTTCCACATTGAACCTGTCTTTCATCAAATTGACATTGATCAATTTGGAGATGTTGTCAAAACCAATGTTCAGCAAAACGAAACCTGCAAAGGTTAGTAACAGGTAAACTGACGGATACGCCTTGAATACTATCAGGCTCCCCCAATAAAGAATCAATCCTGCTATGGTCTGTCCCACAATGGTGGAAACCAGCAATTCCCTGTCTTTGTGAGCCTTGGTGCCGATACAGGTAATGGCCAGGAAAACCAGGCAAACCACTTTGGATGGATACAGGCTCGCCACAAACTTCAGATTTTGCATCTTTTCGATCACGGAATGAAAAGCCGGTATTTGTATTCCTTTCAGAACAAAATAATTCAGTTGGGTCAGATACAGCGATGTAAAAAGCAGCACATAGCTAAAGAACCGAAACCCTTCGTGCAGCTTGACCAGTTCGTGTGATTCGTGTTCCATATAGCCCCCCTAAGTTCCCCCGACGGGGGGATTTTGCGTTAGTGCATTATTAAAGTTTTAGTTTTGAATGAGCAGATTCTAATTTTACTTACAGTTTTCGGGCTTTGAGGATATCCTTGTTTTTCAGGTTAAAGCTGAGTTTTCGACCCGTGTTGCCCAATGCTTTTTCACCCAGTTCTATCTTTAGGATCCGCTGATCCGGAATAGTCATTTTTTCCATCACAAATACTTCACGAACCGTCGCATCTCCCGGAACGCGCAGAACCTTGTTGCGCTGGTATTGCGGAAAGACCTGGTATTCCTGAACGTTGGTCGCTTTGGCCTTCTTTTTGTCGGTAATCCAAAAATTAAAGCTTTCCACATCGTAAGCCATGTTGGTTTTGTTGGTCACCTGAAGCTCAAAAAAGAGCGCATCATTTTTCAGGCTGATCGAATTCAACCGAACTTCAATTCCATCTTTTTTAGCCTTTCGTTTATGAAACCGGTGCCGGTGCTTTTCCAATACCTGGTCGCTAAGGTCTTTGAGCAAATAATCGGGCATCAGTTTTCCGGAAAAGGTCATGGCCTGTTGCGACTGAAAACTTTCTATCGGGTAAGTAATCGGGACATCGTTGCCATAACTCAGTTCAAACGAATAGATGTGATCGGCACAAACAACCGTCAGCGAAGTTGGTTTTTCAAAGGGCTGAGCGGCTTTGATCCGGATCAGATTGGAAAGTTCAGGGACAATTTCGGCTTGAACCAGCGAATAGTCCCCGGCCTGCACATAGCTGACCTTATCAGGGCAAACCAAATGGCTGGTTTTGGCATCGGATACTTTTAAGTTGTTGGTAATTGCAGGTAAAATATTCGTGTTTGCGGGTTGAACCTGCTGGGCGTTAACTGACAAGTTTACCGCCAGTGCGCCAAAAATGATAACGATAATTGATTTCATGGGATTGTTTTGTTTTAAATGGATTGGATTTACTATCTGGATTTGTTGACTAAATAGACCAGTGTGTTTTTTTTGACGGTAACTTTCCTGATCCGGATCATTTTCAAAAGGGATTGCGCGGTTCGGTCTGCAGCCTGCATTCCCATATAAGTGAGTGGGTTGTTGCTTACTCCAAACATGGAGGAAGTATTGGCGCTGCTGCCCACTTCTTTGGCTACCTTTCGCGAAGCGTTATCGGGAACATACAGTCCGGGCAATCCGTCCAGGTCGCAAACAGTGATAGCCACTGGGACAAACTTTTCTCCAACCGGTATTTGCTGCACTTCGATCTGAAGCCGTTCATTACTGACTTCACAGGTTCCGTACAGGAACGTGTTGGCCGGGATTTTCACCCCGTTCAGCCAGGCTTCTTCCAAAAGGCGAAGCTTGACCCGGTTGCCGGTCAAAACGGTGGTCGTCTCATACACTTCTGCTTCGATGACCGGGACTGCCGTATCTTTGGGTTTAAAACCTGACTTTCCGCTTTTCTCCAAGGTAGAATGTTTGTTTTTTTCCGCTTCCAGCTTTTCGTTTTTGGCCGTGGATTCTTTCAAACAGATACTCAGTGAATCGTTCTCTCTGGCCAGCCTGCTGTTCTGCCGGAATACTTTGTCCAGTTCTTCAATGCCGGTAACCGGATGTTCTATTGGTGTTTTTCTGCCGACTGTTTCTTTTCTGGTGCCTGACTGCTGGTCAGATTCATAGTTCCCGGTTATTGGTTTTTCTTCTGATTTGGACCGGCTGTTCGCCAAATCTTCCCTTACTGTTTGTTCCTTTTGCCGGATATGCGCCAGCAGGTCAACCGATGGTTCCTGCTCCACTGCCGGGACCGGGTCATTTCGGTATAGGTTCCGTTTACCGGAAAGCAGGCGTTCTTCGGACAGTACTTCTTCTTCAGGGTTTTCTTCCGTCGGCAACGAATCAGTTTCTCCGTCAATGTTATAATCATGACTGGCCGTAACTTCTTTTTTTGAGGAATAGTTGTCCATTTTGTCGTAAATCGCGACACTATTATCAGCATCCGGCAGGGAATAATTGGCCCCTTTGGCTGCCTGCTGCTGTTTTTGCTCTTCTTCTTCCTTTTCCTTTTTCGTTCCTCCTCCCAAAATGTAAAAGATCAGGACAATAAAGGGGATCAGAACCAACGGAAGGAATAACAGCGGTTTATTTCTTTTCAGGAAGTTTTTCATGAATATTCTTTTTTAAAATGTTTTCAAATGAATCGACAGGCATATCAAAGGTCAGAGGCTTTTGAGTTTCTGCAGCGGGCGAAGAAACAGGGGCATTCTTTCCATTTGCTTCCTGCCGGTCAAGGGTCTGGCGTTTCAGTTCAGGTATTGGGATCAGGAAAGAAACCAGGTACAGGAAGAACAGCAGGGCCAGGATATACATCCACTTGCGTTTGCGTTTTTCGGGGTCCATTCCTTCGTCCTGTGTGTCCAGTTTTTTGATCAGCCGGGAAAGCCGGGTTTCTTTTTCCTCTGTGGGCTTATCCTGCCTTTCCTCGCTTTTTTTGTAAATGATTTTCATAACAAGGAACTTAAAATGTTAAAATGATTTCCGTTTCAAGGTTTCCAAATCTTTGTTGTCGGTAATCAGCCAGTCCTCGATCATCAGCCCGTGCGGGTTATTATCGGTCCGGGAGATGTTGCGAAGCCTGCCGGAAGTTTCCAGGTTGCGGATGGTGATATTGGATTTGCGGACAATCTTTTGCCGACCGAAAAACCGGAACCGGTAAGGGTAAGCAGAAAAGTCGACCTGCACCGAATCCGTGGTCAAAGTCATGCTGATGTCAGAGGCAATAACCTGGTTATAAACATTGTTCTCCTTGTAGGACTGGTATTGCTTCATGGCGGAGCCGTCGGCCAGGTACAGGGCTTCTTTGGCATTGTTTTCGATGTACTGTTTATCGGGTTCCATCGTGAAAAACAATTCATGAAAGCGTTTCACATGGTCCCTGGCTTCTGCCTGCCGGTTATCGGTAATGTCGGCACGAAGGGCCAGCAGCAGGGATTTGCCGTTGTCAAGCACATAGATTTTCTGGCGAGATCGTTCCACTAAATTCAGTGAGCGGATAAAAACAAAGGCGCTGAACCCGATTAGCAATAAACTGACCGTCAAAAGGACATAGACCGTAAACCGGAATTTGCGCTGTATATCAAATATCTTGTTCATTTATGATTTATTATTGATGAATGATTATTGATCTTTTATTCTGGATATTGGGTATTGGAAATTCAATATTCAGAATTGGACATTATGAGCTATTTCATGGCCCCTTTGGTGATCATCATCGTGGCTACCGTTCTGACCAATCTCCCGCCGCCGCTTCCGGTACCAGATGCCGAGATAATCCATGATGCAATCTTGGGGACCATCACCAATCCAACAATACCGCAAACCGGGACGACCATGTTGGAAACATAATACAGCGAGGGCTGGTAGATCAGTGAAGCTTTGGTTAATGCAATCTCCTGATCGAGTACATAAATCAGCACTTCCTGAACCAGTGAAAGGACAATCAGTGCGATGGGCAGGTACAGGTTCACGTTCACAAAGCGGGCGATCCATTGCAGGTAGTTCTCCTGGAAGCCATCAAAAATAGAGATGGCAAAAACCAGCGGACCGAAGATGATCAGCAGCACACAAAAGACAGTCCGCAAGAAGGCTATCAGGTAAACCAGCGCCTCGAAAAGGGATTCCAAAAGCTGGCGGACCGAGTCCATAAAATAAAAATTGATCTGGTGCTGCAAGGCCCGGCCGGAAACAATGTTGTAGGTGGTCAAAAGCAGGTTAACCCCTTTGTCCCACAGCGAAGCTTCTTTTTCCTGGTTCTCCTGAAAAGATGGTAAATCGACAGCCAGTATTGCATCCTGCTTTTCTTCCAGTTTGGCGGCTACAATGTGCTTTTTATCAGCATAGATCGCTTCAGAAAGTTTGGTCAGTCCTTTGGTGGGTACCATCAGCAGTTGCACAAACGGGCCCCAGAACGTAATGACCAACACCAGCGCAAAGGGACGTAACAGGGGCAAGAGGGATATCGGATTATCGGCAATCAGTTGTTCATAGATGCGTTTGGAGATATACAAAAATGCGGCTATACCACCAATAGCTCTGGCCATACCAATCAGCAGTTGGGCATTGTCCAGTCCTCCTTTGACCAACACATCGGTAAATTGAAAAAAACTTTGGGTACTCATTACTTGTAAAAGCATAATTTTAGAATGATAAGCCCCTCCTGACCTCCCCAAAGGGGAGGAACTTGGGACGAGTGATAATTTGTAAATAGTTAAATCATCAATAATAGAATAGTCAATCCGTTTTATTCTTTAAGGAAAACATAGGATTGCGGGATGTTGGCATTGAAGGCCTGGAGGTGAAGCACTTTCCGGTAGGTGTAATCTGTCTCGCCGATTTGCTTGTTTAGCTCGCAGCGGATTTCTGAAAAAGCTTCCAGCTTTTTACCATGATCGGTCATAAAGAGGTTTACCGAAATAAACCGGCTAAGCAGCTCATCAGCTTCCTTCTGGTAAGTTTGTTTAAGCCATTTGCAGTTGGGCAGCTTGTCCAGACTCTCTATACTCAGATATAGCCGGATGAAACCGGAGGCAATGCTGTACACATCGGGTAACTGGTCAGACTCCGAATCGAAGATTTTCTTCTCAATGTCGCGCTGCATTTCGGTATTGCTTTTGATCTGGCTGGTTTCTTCGTGCCTTTTTTGCATCTGCGATTTTTCGATCAGCTTTTCGATAATCTTCAGC
This sequence comes from Gaoshiqia sp. US2, assembly GCF_059705485.1. Taxonomy (NCBI): domain Bacteria; kingdom Pseudomonadati; phylum Bacteroidota; class Bacteroidia; order Marinilabiliales; family Prolixibacteraceae; genus Gaoshiqia; species Gaoshiqia sp. US2. Next base: position 2,695,500 of record NZ_AP048550.1, read on the forward strand.
AGGTTGGTTTTCAGCATCCCGGCATATTCTTCGGTGTCGGACACGGGTAAAGCTCCAACTTCGATGTAATAGTGCGTCGGCCAGGTGCGTATAAATACATGGGGAACCGGGATCAGCCAGCCTTTGAATGCCATAAAAGAAAGCGGGTAAGTGCCCTGCATATCGGGATAAGTGCCGTTCCACGGTTTGATGTCAAAGACCTGGGCCTGGAGTTCCTTCCCCGGCAGCAATGCTGCCAAAGGAAGGAGGAGTATAAAAAGTAGTGTTTTCATGGATTTAACTTTTGTTTCTGTCGTTTTCGCGAGTGAGAAAGCTCTAATCGTAAAGCGTATAGTAAAAAGCGAACTTTTCTATTTGCCCGGTATTGAAGCTCCGCTGATAGGAAGCCCAGGCCAGCTTGTTGTAGAGGTAACAGATGGTCCCGTAGTGTTTTTTCACATCGGTATAAATGCCGTTGATCGTGTCATACCGCTGTTTGTCATCCATCATAAACAGGTCGTCTTCCACGATGGTATTCAGAATGGTCGTAACCAGTTGGCGGCTGTCATCCAGCACCAGGTCAAAAGATTCGACAATCACCGCTGCCTGACGGGTCGTGAAATTTTCGTCCTGGACCAACAGCGGCAATTTAGAGGTATAGATGTAAATGATCTTATCCAGCATTTCTTTGGTTTGTTTGATCCGCTTGTAATCTTTGATCAGGTAACTGACTTTCTGAAGGCTGGCCAGTTTTTTCTGATCGATCCCGACCAGTTCCGATGTTAGCCCTTTGATGTCGCCGTTCAGGATTTTGATCAGCACGTTGTACCAATTGATTTCAGAGAGGATTCCCTTTTCCTGCTCCCATAAAGCTTCACGTTGAATGCCTGCCCCAACGTCGGTCACCGGGGCTTGGGCGAAGGTGTTGCTGATTGGCAGAATGCTGAGAAAAGTAAGGATCAGAGTGATTAAAAGCGTTGCTCCGATTGAGCCAGTTGTCATTGTTCTAATTGTTGTCATTGTTTTAATTGTTTTCATGGCTGTACTTTTTGTTGTTGAGTTTACTTCACATGGATTGAAGAATTTTTAGGAATGAGCGGTTGTCACCCATTAGAGTACTGAACTGCAATTCATTGAGGATCTTTTCCTTTTCGCTTTGTTCAGAGGTATAGCAGTAGTATTCCGATTTGCTGACTTCCAGCGCATAGACCTGCGAATAGCTTCCAAGTCCGATAAACACTTCCTTGAGCTTGCGGTCTGCCGGAAGGTTTTTGTTGATCGAAAGGATTTGTTCTTTCTGGAACCCGGAAAGCCCAAGGGTGTCGCTGATGCTCTGGAATTTGTTCCGGAATTTGCTCATATCAAGCAAGATTCGGGTATCGGCATTGTTGATGATCGCATCGCGAATCACCGGAGAGGAAATCACATCGTCCACTTCCTGGGTCACCACCATCGCCTCGCCAAAAAACTTGCGGATGGTTTTATAGAAATATTTGATATAGCTGGCCATCTGCGGAGTTGCGATTGCTTTCCAGGCTTCCTCTATCGCAATGACCTTCCTGACTCCCTTTAAGCGTCTCATCTTCTGCATAAAAATGTCGATGATAATCAGGGTGGCGACCGGGAAAATTGTTGCGTGGTCCTTGATATTGTCCAATTCGAAGACAATAAAAGGGCAATGGAAAAACTCATCGGTATCCATCTGCTTGTTCAGCAGATAGTCATATTCGCCTCCGCGGTAATATTTGCCCAGGATAAAGAAAAACTCGTTGGCATTAAACTGGATGGATTGCTCTTTGACCAGATTTGGAATATAGTTCTGGCAAAACTCGTAATAACCATTGAAGGATCTTTCTACTAGTCGTCCATATTCTGCAGTTTGATCGGACCCGAAAAACGCTGTCACCGAATGGGCAATCACATCTTTTTCCATCTCCGAAAGGTTTTCCTTATAAATCGTGTAGATTACTGACAGGATCGTCTGCTTGCGCTCGATATCCAGTTCTCCTTCCAGGATAAAAGGATTAAACGAAATCGGGTTGTCGGTTGTAAATTCGACCATCATTGCCCCGCCCATTGCTTTAAGGCGTTCGTCCAGGTAATGGGTCAGCAGTTCGTAGCTCCGGCCAACATCCAGTAAAACAATGTGGCAGTTTTCACTTTCCGCATATTGCCGGAGCAAATGGTTGGTGAAAAACGATTTTCCGGAGCCTGACCCGCCGATAATGATTTTGTTCCGGTTGTGGATCAAATGCCTGTGCATGGGTTCGTCCGAGATGTCGATCCTGACCGGGCAACCTTCCAAGCGGTCTGACAGCCGGATAACAAAGTCAGATTCGCTGCCACGCAGTTCTCCCTCGAAGTTGGTCAGGCAGCACGCCTGCGGAACCTGGGTAATGAACAGTTCGGTTTCCGGAAGTTGGGTCGAGAATGGTACGCACGAGAAAAACAACATCGGCAGATCATGGGTGTGCTGATACGGGAAACAGTTCATCAGGGCAAAAGCGGAACTGGTTTCACTTTTGTGCTGTTTTAAATCCTTCAGGGAAGAATCGAAAATCATCACATTAAAGTGTGTTTTTACAATCTTTTCTCCCGAAGTTTGTACCTGATCTAAAAAGGATTCGATCAGCCCTGCGCTTACCTTGTTCTCTGATGAGAATTTGGACAAGCTGAAGATTTTTTTGTAGCTGCTTTCCAGAAATCCTTTGATCTCCTGCTGATCGGGAATGTAGATAAACTGGTTCGTGACATGTGAAAACGGCAGATGATAACTGAGCGGATAGACCAGTGAAACAGGAAGTCCGGTTTGGGGATGCTCCGATACCGGGCGTAATTCTGCAGGAATGTGGGAATAATCACTCAGTGAAAGGATTTCCACAAACTGGTCCATCACCTTGAGCCGGTCCCGAAAATCAATTCCGCCCAATGCCGGATGGTTCTCGGTAAAGTTCAGGCTCAAAAAGCGTTCAATCAGTCCGAGTGAATGCTGATCGCCAATGGCTTCTCCTTTGGTGATTGGCCTGCAAACAATGCCGTTTTGGTGAAAGATGGCTATTACATTTCCTTTCAGTTCGTTGATCTTATCAAACTGCAGCTTCTCCAGGTTGCGCTCCTTTCTTGAAAAGATCAGGGCGGATTCGAGGTAGCTTTTCAGAAGTCCTTTATTGAGCAAACTGATGTAAAAACAGCAGTCGTGCTTTAGGTAATGTCTTCCATCAAAGTGCTGTAAGTAAGAAGAATTCAGACTTTCAGTTTGACTTTGTTCTGGTTTTTCTGATGTAACGATCCGCTGTTCCAAATCTGCCGGATGAAACTCGTTGACCAAAAAGAAATCCTGCTTGTGGATAAAACTTCCGGCTGGCAAAAGATTGATCATTCGTTGAAAGGTATCGTGCAGCATATAGAGTTGTTCCGTGCTGTTGGATAAAACTTCCGGCAACTGAAGTTTAAAACCGATGGTCAGATCCAGGTTATTGGAAACCTGCACATCGTTGTTAAATCCCAATATCGGGAGCACTGTTTCAAGGTTTTTGATCTTCATGTTGATCTTCAATTGGAAAATGTTTGAGGGATTCGTCGTTTGCAGCTGATAAACTGTGGTAGTTTTCTGGCGGTTTGTTTCTTGCCCCATCCTTCGGGTCCGTACTTTTTCTGGATGGTGTTTAGTCGGTACAGGTATCCGAAAAAAGCAGGGACTCCCATAAATACTGCAGGGAAAACACCGGCCAGAATGTAAAGCGCAGAGAACAGCAGGAAGGTTGCAATAATACCATACAGGGCCCGGAAAACCAAAGGGCCGGAAAGCCCTTTGATGTACAACCGGGTATCCACCTTTTTAATTGGATAGCTTTGCATTACACAAAGAATGCTTTGATCACCACGCCAACCAGGATCAGGAATAAGCAGGCCCCGAACCAGCCCATAATGGCTTTCTGGGTGTCCTGGTCGCCGCTTTGCCACTTTATATACACACGTACGCCGCCGATCAAACCGACGACAGCGCCGATGGCAATAATCAGGTTAGAAACCGGATCGACATACGAACTGACTTCGGCAGTGGCCTGGTCAATACCGGCGGCAGATTGGGCCATCGTTTGGGCAATACCCAGAATGAGCAATGCAACAAAGGCTTGCGCCCGTTGGAAAAAACACTGAACTCTTGTTTTCATGGGACTTTGAGTTTTTAAAGAATGAATAATTGAGATTGATTTATGACTGAACCTGGACTTTCTCCAGGATTTTTGGCAGTTCCGGGTGACCGGGTTTGGAAAAAGCGTCGATGGAATAACCGTCATCAATCCCTGTTTCTTCATAAAGCGAAGCTGGCAGGGCAATGTCTTCTGAAAGCCGGACAGGGATTAATTCGGATGGATAATCTTTTGAGGAGACCACAATAGGTTGAAGGGATTCGTCAAGAACAGGGGTAAACGAATCGTCTTCAAAAAGTGTCTTCCGTTTGCCTTTTTGCCGGACAAAAGCCAAAAGGATAACTGACAGGTACCACAAAAGCAGGATTGAAAGGATAAAACCTGAAAATTGTCCCCAGCTGATTTGATCGATTCCAAACATGGTTTTTCGTTTTAATTAAAAATTGTATGATCTCGGTTCAGTAGTCGGGCCTGATCACCGTGCAAAAATGGGATAGGGAAAATTGGTAAAAGCCAACGTTGACCCGGACTCCGGGTATGTTTTTTTTTAACATGCCCGCAACTATCCGACTATAATCTAGTTCGTTATGGATTGATTTGATTGGAAAAGTTCCCGGGAAAGTGATTTTTCAATAAATTCTGACAGGGTTTATTTCAATTTGATTGGAAAAAAATATTTCGAAAAGAAAAAGAAAAAACAGTCAAAAAAATAAAAAGAAAGCCGGAAAGGTGACGGACGGGGCGAATGTGCAAGGCTGGACCGCGAAACCAAAACAAAAACCGATAAGAATGATTCACAAAATGCTTAAAAAAGCGGGACACTTGCTTTGGCCTTGCGCGTTTTTTGATGCCATGGTTGCGGGGAGTCCGGCTAACTTGGCTTTTCTTTTTGATTTTGACACGATTGGTTACCTTACTTGTTCAGGAATAGTGAACCTGTCAGAAGTTATTGGAATGCGGGCGGGGGAAGGCATGTGTAGCCTGTTAATGAAGCGAAGCCAAAGTTAACCGGGCTACTCTTGCCGCGCGGTGCAACCCGGCTTATGAGTGAAACGAGCTGACCTGAACGACCGGTTCCGGTGAGTGCAGCGAACGGGATCAGGGAGCGATTAAGCGAAGTGAAGCGAATGTGCCGGGGCATTGGGGTATACTTATCAAACAGGAAAGTGTCCGTTTTTAAGGTGTTTGAAGGGTTAGTCAGGCGATAGGCTGGCGCCTGAAACTTACCGGCAACGGACTCTTTCCACTTCTGACCGAGGCTTGTAAGCGAAAGTGCGGAGCAACCGGAGTGAACAGGCCGCAGGTTGCCCTCAGTAAAGATTTTTTAGCGTCTTTTGTCTTTGGATTCCCGGTCAAAAGCCACCAAATTAAACATCTCGCGCATCCGGCTACGGATACGGTTACCGTAAATGGATTCCAGTTCGGAGGCTGAAAGATTGGTGGTAATGTGGGTCATCATCCGTTTGGAAACAAACAGATCGTAGCGGGCAAGGAGAATTTCAGCCATCACGTTGCAATCGTTTCCGTAATATTTGGGGGTTTGTTCAAGTCCCAGATCGTCAAAACAATAGGCTTTGGGTAGAAACCTTTCGCCGTACCTGAAGAATGAACCTTTACTGTAAAGGTTTATCACGGAGAATCCGTCTTTCTCGAATTCAAAGCTGATCTCCCGCGTGGGCTTGATCTGGTACTGTGTTTCCCTGGGAAAGAAATAGCTGATCAGCTTCAATAAGCATGATTTTCCACAACCGACTGGCCCACAGGCAAGTAATCCTTTCTGAAGACTAATCCCGTGCCGTTCTGCGTTTTCCTTATCGCCAATGGCATAAACCAACAGTTTGTAGATCAATTCCAAATCGTCCGGGTAAATGGCGAAATGGTCCCCAAACAGGATTTTGCCGTGTTCTTCCATCCATTGCACACTGGTTGAAAAGCTGAAATTGAATATTCCACCCTTGAAATCGGCAATCTGCTCATAAGGGTTCATCGTAATTTTTGTTGACCGTGACACTGAGCTGGCCGGTCCTGTTTTGATTATGTTTTCGTTCATCTGCTTTATTGTTTTGATTGTTTTCGATCCATTTCCGGGCAAGGGCCTGCCAGGAAACAATGGCTTTCATATCCCCGGTTTTCCAGCCGGTTAACTGGTAACGGGTGTAAAACTTTTGCGCTTCACCGGGTGATGACCGGTTCTGTTCAAAAAAGTTTCTGACGGTTTCAATCCCCGGGATTTGAATTTTGGGTTCACCATCTCTTTTTCTGATTTCTTCTTCTGAAACTTTTTCTTTTGAATTTCTTTTTGAAGATTCTTCTTTTAGTTTATTCTTCTTTGTAATGTTTATAAGAAGTGTATCACTTGCTGTATCAGTTCCGGTATCAGATTCAATACCGGCAGGTTCATTTATACCGGTGGCTGTGCTTCTTCCGGTATCATTTTCGGTACCGGTAATGATACCGGTATCACTTGTCGTATCAGTTCCGGTATCACATCTGATACCAGTATCGCCTGTCGTATCAGCTCCGGTATCACTTTTAAGATTACCTGAAGTACCGGTATCGGTTGCTGTATTTCCTGCGGTATCGCTTCCCATATCAAATCTGATACAGGCAACTTTGCTTCCTGAATGCAAATTGGAAGAAGGTTGGTAAGTAATATAGCCCCATTCTGCCAATTCTTTCATACAGCGGGCGTATGTATTGGCAGACCCGATCCGGGCCAGTTGCATCACTTCCGTCCGGGAAATGGTAAACTGGTCGCTGAACCGGTTGGCGTTCCAATGCTGAAACAGGGCAAAGTACAGGCTGATGTGATAGGAAGACAGGTGATCATCTTCTGCCAAACGTTCAAAAAATCCGTTCAGATGCCGGATGTAATTCATCGCCGGGCAGAAAAGCTAAAACGATCCTTTTGCTTGTTGGATTCCAGGATTTTCTGGATTTCGCCGGAATCATAAAACAGTATCCCGCCCATTTTTGTAAACGGGATGGTTCCGTTGATCCGCATATTTTGAAGTGTTCCGGGAGAAATACCCAGCATTTTACGGACTTCATAGGATTTTAACCATTTTTTTGCGGGTTGTCCCTGGCGCTCGTCAAACAGTTTTTTCAGTTCGGAAAATAATTCGAGCTTGAATTCCCGAAGGTCGTCGGTAGTGATAATTTCTGAAGGCATAACTTTTAATTTTGAATGGTTCATTTTAACATGTCCCAAAATTGAAGCCTTCATTTGAGTTCCAAACCAACGTTGACCCGGACTCCGGTCTGATTTTTTTACAACTCAGACGCTGTTTTTTTGATTCAGGAATGAATTGTAAAAAATCTTATCTTTTTTGTGAATCTTCATTTACAAAATATTCAGCCCTTCGTAATGCAATGCATGTCCTGTGGTGGGAACGGAGTTGCTCAAGTTCCTGTCCTGGAAGGGAGTTTAAAAGCATGATTTGTTTTTGAGGGTTATTGAGTTGATAGGCCTGGATAAACGGGCAATCAGAAACCGTTTCTCCGAACGGGCACCGGAGAAATGCGCTTACCAGATCGGCATTTCTATTGTTTTTTTCAGTTTGATACATTTCTTTATTTATATGTTTTGGACAGGAGATCGTCAAATACCCGGGCACAAAAAGAAACGTGAACTGCACGTTATTCGTACCAGAGGTATCGTCAAACACCCACACCACAAATAAGCACAGCCCACGCCATACGGGGGCCGTTCACTTATATTCCTGTGGTGTATTGATTTGACGATTTTCCGGTACAAGAATAAAAGCCAACGCTTTTATAATTTTAATATGTCCTTATTTTCTAAACACTCTACATGATCTTTTTAAATTTGAATTGTTAGATTATTTTCAATAGGTTGTATTCCTGTTTATAATTTCGGTTTATATCCTTTTTGTTCTCATTTCTCATCGCTTTCGTCCATCCTTTTGATCAAACATTTTTTCATCAGGTCCAGGAAACTTGTACGATTGGCGCGCTCTTTCATCTCGGAAAACGTATGGTAAAACCTGGGGAGTTTGATGTTAAAGAAAATCTCGTAACCTTTAACCAGGTCTATGATTTCCACTTTCCCGTTATTAATGGCGCCCGTGTCGCGGACCCCGTAGATCATTTCCACCAGGTCGGTTTTACTTCCGGTCCACTTGAAATTGAGTTTTGCCTGTTTTAACAATTTTTGCAGTTCAGCGGCCCTGCCAAGCTCTTCCAATTGCTTGATTTCAGTTTTGCAGTGCACAATGATTTTTTCATTGGCCATTATAGCCGCCAATGTGTAATCATGGCTTGTTGAAAACAACGGGTCCACAACAAAATGATGCGCATTCAGGCAATTAATCGTTTTTGTCCTGACAAAACACTTCTCGTCGAAATGTGTTGACCCGCTACGGTAATACCGGTAGGATTCCGGGTTTTCATTGAAGAATCGCTGCGCTTGTGTGATCATCTTTTTTAAATATTTCTTTTGGGCCCTCGCCGTTGTCACCGGCCGCCGGGTTTCGATTTCAAATAGCTTGGAGAAGTACAGGTATTCTCCAAGAACATACGGCTTGGTTACTTTAAAAAAATGGACTTCTTCTTCCTTCGATTTAAAGTCATGGCTGTTGATGTATTCTCTCAATTCCAAAAGTGCGGAAGAACAGAACCCAATGGCTTTTTCTATAACCAGCAGGTCGCTGGTCCCGTCATAACCAAGCTCCTGTAAATTGTTCTTCAGTACTTCAACTATTTGTTCCGGGGTGTAGTTATTGTTCATGGCAAACCAAATCTTAGCCTATTCGACTTAAATGCATTATCCTGTCAAGAGCGGATTTAACCTCAAAATAATAGATAAACCCCTGTATTTTGTTGCAAAATGTCCAGCTGAACATCCGGTACAAAACGACCGTGCATTGACCGATGAAATATTCCATTCTATCCGGAGATTTTCCGGGAATTTCCGTTCTTCCGGATAATTCATTTTTCAAATCACAAACGATTTTATTAATTGTTTCCATAAATCAAATTAAACAGTTAATAGTTGGGCCTTAGTTTAAGGCCGGTTAATATTTTAAACCCATCCACCGGATTTTGTAACCGCTCAATTTTTTATTTTCTCTATGTTATCATCTTAATAAAGAATTTTACTGAAAACTTTAAATTACGTTTAAACCCGGGAGCATCGAAACACTCCCGGGCAATCCTCCTTTTCTCTTTACCAAACGGAAGATTTACTTGAACCAAAACCAAACAATGTCTGTTTAAAAATTCATTGCCCGCTTTTCGCATGATAGTTTTATGAAAGCGGGTAGATTCACATTTAAAATGATATCCACAAACAGTTTTCTTTCTCATTTGATCCCAATTTATTTACCTTATCTGCCTCCCCTGAATCACAGAGATTTAATTTCTTTAAAAGCCTTGCTATTGAGTCTCTATTTTAAATACCGAAGCCACTAAATCGTATACAGTAGAACGCAAACTGATCGATAAACCTTTGTCTGTCAAATTCCATTTAAGTTCCTGATTGTAGCCCAGACCTCAGCGTAAAAGTACTCGGCTTTAAACATCGGAACAAAATCGTGATATCCAAAAACAGATGGGTCACCATAAGTATCTACATGGTGCTGATATTCTTTCCAGCTTTTAAAATGCATCCAACGTAGGTACCACTCATCTCCATATGCAGGAACAGAATACACTCCCCAATGAAAATATATGCCCAGCTTGGCATCTTTAAACCATTCCGGAGCCTCGTTGTGCTTTGACAACGATTCCCAGTTTTCTTGATAGGGTTCCTGGATTTCTTTTTTGAAAGAGGCATTTCTACATCCTGCTATTGACAAAAAAAGAACTCCCACAAAAATGACAACAATTGTTTTAAGCGACATTAGTTTATCCTGAATAATTCACAAAAACGAAGAAAAGCTCACGAAAATTAAAGATAAATTACTATCTTACAGCGTCTTACAACCGTATTTCCATGAGCTCTTCAGAAAATAAAATTACCGAAAAAACTCTGGACAAGCAAACAGACGTTGCAATTTGCCAGGGAAAACTCTTCGATTTACAACCAATTGACAATAAGCGTATTGAGGTAAGTTTTACTGCATCTGAGATTTCTTCAGATGGTGGTTTGCTGTTGGTCAAAGATATCGAGAGCCGGATTGGCATCATCAAGTCGCTGGTTACTTGTATTGAGGACACCCGGCATCAAAGCTATGTTGACCACTCTTTGGAAGAGATTGCTGCACAGCGGGTATATCAGATTGTTGCTGGATATGAAGATGCCAATGATTGCAATACCTTGCGCGATGACACGATCCTGAAAATGAGTGTTGGACGTTTGCCCATGACAGGGAATGCCTTGGCATCTCAATCAACTATGACCCGTTTTGAGAACACCCCAAGAGCCAGTGAACTGTACAACATCGCGTATGCCTTTGCCAATAAGTTTATTGAATCCTACCCTTCGGAACCTCCTGTGATTATTATCGATTGCGATGACACCAACATTGATACCCACGGGGGGCAGCAGTTAACCCTGTTCAATAACTATTACGGAGAGTATTGCTACATGCCCCTTCACATTTATGAAGGCTTGTCGGGAAAACTGATTACCACCATACTCAAACCAGGCAGGCGCAGCAAAAGTGCCAATGTTTTTGGGATACTCAAAAGGCTTGTTGCCCATTTGCGCAAATCGTGGAAAAATACGGTGATCATTGTTCGGGGCGACAGCCACTTTTGCAGCAAAGAGTTGATGGACTGGTGCGTTGGACAACCCAATATCCATTTTATAACTGGCTTGACCGGAAACAGCGTATTGAATTCGAGTGTTGAAACTCTTGTAAAGAGTTGCGAAAATGAATTTGCCAGATATGCCAAACCCATAAAGCGTTATCACTCATTTGGCTACAAAGCGGGTAGTTGGGAAAACCAGCAACGCGTGATTGTTAAAATCGAAGTGACAAGCAAAGGATCCAATATTCGTTTTATTGTAACCGACCTTTGGGAATACCGGACAAAGGCACTTTACGAACAAGGGTACTGCGGACGGGGCAGGATGGAACTCAATATCAAAGACCACAAAAACTACCTGCAATCAGGCCGGATGTCGTGCAATAGCTTTTATGCCAATCAGTTCAGGTTATTCTTGCATTCAGCCGCTTATGTGCTGATGCACTCGTTGCAGGAGAACATGCTAAAAACAAAGGGGTTGGCAGCTGTTACGATGAAGACATTACGTGAAAGGTTCATTAAAATTGCTGCCCAGGTTAGACAAATGAAGACAAAAATAAAAGTGGAATTTCCAGCTTCATGCCCGCAAGCCAAACTGCTTGAGAATTACTTCCTCGAAATCGGACAGTTGCGCCGTTAGCAACAACCCAACTATATTCAAAAATACATATTAATCAGGCACTTGCAAAGCACAAGATAAAATACCTATGTTCTGTGAAGAAAATACACACAATTTTTGGTCTAAAACTAAACAGGCCAACCTCTAAAATGACCAATCGAAAACAATCGCAGACAACAAATTTTCTTTTCAGCATATGGGTTATTAAATCCCACGGCTGAAAAAATCAAATATTCACCTTTTTAAAGTTTATGAATTATTCAGGTTATAATTTAATTGATTTATAACGTTATTTAGGATCAAAATTTATTTTAAAAACTTCACCAAAATTTTTAAGATTTCCCCTGTATTTTGAGACCAGTCCCGCATCGCCTCCGGCGCCTCCTCAGGTTTTACAACTTTGGAGATCAATATACGTTCATCGAGATGACTGTTCTTCAGGTATTTGATTACTGATTCAAAATCAGAAGGATTGGCGTTTCGCGAGCCCATAATTTCCAGTTCCTTTTGCACCCAAAGTTTGGTAGGAAAAAGGACTTCGTCTTTTGCATAGCCAATACAAACAACTCTTCCGCCAAAAGCAACCTCGTCAATTGCAGCTTTATAAGTCACGGGGCTTCCTGCTGCTTCAATGACCACAGACGGGCCATTGCCGTTTGTCAGCTTCTCAAGCTTCTCGTGAAACTTTTCAAGTTTTGAATTGATAACGTGGTGTGCACCCAGCTTTTTTGCAGTTTCCAGCTTTGCATCATCAATATCGGCTGCGATCACTGTGGCTCCGCGCAGACTTGCCCTGACAATGGCCCCGCTCCCGATCATGCCGCAACCAAAAACCAAAACCGTATCCAGGTCAGTTACTTTTCCATTGTCCACAGCGTGAAAACCAACCGTCAACGGTTCAACCAGCACCAACTGAAAGTCAGAAAGTTCGTCGTCAACCAAAACTTTTTGCCACGGAACGGCAAGATATTCCAACATCGCCCCATCACGCTGAACTCCCAAGGTTTGGTTATAACGACAAGCATTAAACTTTTTTTGCTTACACGATGTGCATTGCCCACAATTGGTATAAGGGATGACTGTCGCTTTTTGCCCGACTTTATATTGATTGGGAACATCACTCCCAACTTTTTCTACTACTGCCGAAATTTCGTGACCCAGAACTCTTGGGTACTGAACCAGGGGGTTTTTGCCCAGGTAGGTGTTTAAATCTGAACCGCAAAATCCAACATAAATGATTTTTAACAACACATCTCCGTTTCCCGGATTCGGTAGTTTCCGGTCCACCAAACTCATCACCCCGGGTTCTTTTATTTCTATTGCTTTCATTTTTGCCTGATATTTTTCGTTTGTTTTCCGATACTTGATAATTATTATAGATTGTAAATTTGGCTTGCAGTTTTTGCAAACACCTGCTCCTGCTCAAAAACGCTGAGCCCGGATACGATTTTTTTCACCAATTTGAGCCATTCAATATAACCGATAGCCACTAAACAAACCGGCCAGTCTGAGCCGAACAGCAAACGCGATGGGCTAAATGCTTCCAAAACGACATCGAAATACGGTTGAAGCTGTTCTTCTGTCCAGCTTTTGTAATCGGCCTCCGTGACCATTCCGCTGATTTTGCAGCTCACATTTTCACGCTTTGCGAGTTCCTTGATATTCTTTTTCCAAACGGCAATTTCATTAATTTCTATCTTTGGTTTTGCAATATGATCCAATACAAATTGCTGATTGGGATGCCGATCAACAAAGCGAATGGTGTTGGGCAATTGATGTTCAAAGATCAGAATATCATACGCTAAACTGTAATTTTTCAGTAACGATATCCCGTGGTTAAATTGTTTACCCAAAATAAACTCCGGGTCAGGCTCTCCCTGAACAACGTGACGGACCGCTTTTAGGCTCTTGCTTTGACTATATTGATCCAGGGTTTCCCGAATACATTCACTGGCAAGCGGAACCCACCCGACAACCCCTTTGATAAATTCATTTTCTGAGGCCAGTGACAACAGCCAATCCGTCTCTTCGGTCATTTGCCGCGCCTGGACCGAAACGACCCCATCAACTCCGTCATTGGATAATTCCGTTGCCAAGTCAACAGGCAAAAAGCTTTTCCGAATGGAAGACATGCTATCGTCTATCCAACTGTATTCAACCGGGTCGTAGTTCCAAAAATGGTGGTGTGAGTCAATGATCATATCAAAAGAATTAGACGTATGGATATTCCTGATCGATAATCCCCTCCTTTTTGAGCGCTTCCCAGAATTCAGCGGGAAATTCCGCTGCAAGAACCTGCATATTGTGCGCCATTCGCTTGGGTTTGCTCGGATTCAGGGCAACCGCGTTAATCTGTGGAGCAGACAACGCAAATTTCAGACAAGCATCGCCGGGTGGAAGATGAAACTTGCCGCACAAAGCAAAAAACTTTTCGCGCCATGTAAACAAGTGCCTGTCTCCCGGATTTTCAGGAGAAGTAGATCGGTAGTCGAAATAGTCGCCACCTGTTAGAAAACCTGCATTAAAAATTGCAGAGTTGATTATACCAACGCCATCCTTTGCTAATTGGCTCATAAAATCAATGATCTTTTTAGGATGATGATAGATGGTGAATTTATTGGCAAACATAACCCAGTCAAATTTTATCTGATTATACAGGAATTGAATCACCAGCCAGTCTTTCGAACCTATACCAACAGCTTTTACCTCTCCTTTCTCTTTTAACTCAAATAATGCCCGGTAAGCGTCGAGAATATCTATCATTCGTTTTGCTCGCTCATCCGAGTTGGAAGAAGCCGCTAAATACTCGTCCGGATCGTGCACTGAAACCAGAGCCGGTTTGTATTTTCCACCAAGTAATTCACAGCCTTGTTCCCAACACTCCAGAATCCCGTTATAACTGATTTTCTGAACGGCATCATATTTTAAGTTTGCCCAGGCACCAGGCTCAAAAGTTGGTTCTGCTGTCTCAAGCAGTACCCGGTACCACCCAAGTTTATTGCTAATGGTAATTTGCCCGGGTTCAATCCCCAGTTTCTCCAATCCCCAACCGATCACCTCCAGCGCGAGCCCGGCTCCATACTTTCCGGCGCTGTCAATCAGTACATGCCCGTCACTTACTTTAAACCATTCGTTCATTATTGCCAGCTTTTCATCTTCTGAAAGCTCCCGGTACAAATTACCGAGGAAGCTAGTCCCGTAAATTATTGGGGGACAGGAAATGCCCGTTTTTCCGAGTAGACCGGCCCTTTTCTTGCTAACACTCTTTTTGTTGCCCGTCGTTTGCATCGAACACCTCCTTTTGATCCATTTCGTAAATACGTTCCATTAACGGCCACTTCTCATTTGCAGTCGCTTCTTTGGTGGTCACCTGAAAACGTGCCACGTACGCCTCCCATTCGCTTTGCTGTGGTTTGGTTGCAAGCTCCGTCATGGCCTGGTCATGATTAAAATCCGCTACCGTATCCATGATCATAAATAATCGATTTCCATGAATATAGATCTCCAAATCCAAAATGCCGACTTCTTTCATTCCCCGGGTAATTTCAGGCCAGGCAGCACCTGGGGCATGCACTTTTTTATATGCTTCGATTAGTGCCGGATCGTTCTCAAGCAGAAGCGTTTTACAATATCTTTTAAATCTCATTCTTACGATGTGTTTAATGTGAAACAAAAATGGGACCTGTCGCTTCATAGAGTTCTCCTGAAGGTTTTGAACCCACATAGGAATAATACAGAACAAACAGATAAGAAAATAATGGGACAATCATTGCCATTGCCATACTCGATGTTTTATCAGCGATCAATCCCATAATTGGCGTCCAGATAGCTCCGCCTATAATCGCCATAATAATCACGGAACCACCCAACTTTGTATTTGGGCCGAGGCCTTTTACCCCTAATGCGAAAATGGTTGGGAACATCAGCGACATAAAAAAGCTGGTCAGTAAAATAGACCAAACTCCAATCCATCCGGGGAACAAAATTCCAATGCCAACCAAAGTTATGTTGGCCAACGAGTAAAGTCCCATCAGGTTGCCAGGTTTCATGTATTTCATCAGAAATGTTGCACTGAAACGACCAACCATAAAAGCAGCAAGTGTTCCGGTAAGCATTCCTCCGGCAAATTTCTCGGAAAGACCGGTATTGTCTTTTACATACTGAATAAAGAAGCTCCAGGTCCCTACCTGCGCTCCCACATAAAAGAACTGTGCGATAACTCCTTTGTACCAGTGCGGATATTGCAGAAGTTTTCTGAAACTTCCCGATTCAGGTTGTCCTCTTTTTGTTTCATTTTTTGGGAATTTTGCCCTCATTATCAGGAATGCAATAAGAAGGACGACACATCCGATGACAATATAAGGAGGTCCTACCCGAAGGGTTTCTTCCTTTAAATATGCGTGATATGCTCCCGCCACTTTCATGGCTTCAATTTGTTCTCCCGACAGTTCTTTCCCAGAAAAAATAAAGATAGTCCCAATGACAACTCCTAGCATTGAACCAATCGGATTAAATGCCTGGGCAAGGTTTAGCCGCCGTTCAGAGGTTGCCGGGTCGCCCAGAACAGAAATAAATGAGTTCGCCCCTGTTTCGAGGAATGCCAAACCGCAGGCAATAATAAAAAGTGATTCCAAAAAGAAGTAGTATTTACCGGAAATGGCCGCCGGATAAAATAGAAACGAACCAACTGCAAAAAGCAATAAGCCGGTAATTAGCCCGATTTTGTATCCGAAACGCTCCATTACCAGGGCTGCAGGGATAGCCAGTAAAAAGTATCCCATATAAAAGGCTGACTGAACTAATCCTGCCTGCAGTCTGGACAATTCAAATGATTTCATGAATTGGGCAATCAGAATATCGTTCAAATTGTTCGGCATTGCCCATAAGAAGAAAAGGCTTGTAACCAAAATAAATGTTAACAGGTATCCCGGTTCAATCAGTCGTGATTTGGGTTTATTTTTTGGCCTCATAAACGTTTAAATTTATTTATCGATATCTTTTGAAATATTCCTGTTTAAAAAATCCACCACTCCCTGCGGGTCTGGCGAATAATGATCTGCTCCTATTTTTTTACAGAATTCATCATTTACCGGTGCGCCTCCAATGGTCACCAGAGTCCCCTGTAAAGAGAATTTTATGTCCTGTGTGATCTTCTCCATATTGACCATGGTCGTGGTCAGCAAAGCTGACAGCCCAACAACAGCTCCCGGATTTTCTTTTACTGCTACAATAAACTTTTCAGAGCGAACATCGGTTCCCAGATCAATCACTTTGTACCCGTTTCCTTCAACCATCATGCCTATCAGGTTTTTTCCAATATCGTGGAGGTCGCCCAGTACGGTACCTATAATGAATGTTCCTTTCTGCTTTGCAGCCCCTGATGCAAAATGTGGTTTCAGATGGATCATGGCTGTACCCATAGCTTTGGCCGACATCAGTACCTGAGGGACAAGCACCTGATTGGAGCGAAACTTAATGCCAACTCGTTCCATTCCCGGCATTAATCCACTGGTTAGAACATCTTATGGGCTTACCCCCGCTCCCAATGCCTGCGATGTCAGTTCATCTGCCCCCTCCTGTCCCTTCATTTGTGGAGGAAATGGTGATGCCACATTGATCTTCCCGTACTCAATACATTCTGATAGTCTCTGTAATAATTTCTGTTCCAATCCTCTTTTTATAATTTCGTTCAACTATTTCCTGTCCTTCTGCACTTGTTGGACTGATTTAACCATCAGCGAATTTCCCAGCAGATAAACCATGCAAAAGCCCAAGACCAGCATTGCGGCGGTCATCCCCAAATTGTCGGAGACAATGCCCATTATCAGTGAAATGATGGCGCCGCCAATCACGCCCATCATCATTAGCCCTGATATTTCGTTCCGGTACGCGGGCTTGTGTATCAATGCCAGGGAGAAGATGATCGAAAAAACATTGGCCACAGCCAAACCCATCAGGAAAATCCCCACGTAAACGCCTAATAACATGGGGACCAGAAGCGTGAAAGCCAGAGAAGCCAGTGATAAAACAACTGTCAGCCTGTAAAATTTGATTGTCTCAACGCGCGACAAAAGAAAGCCACCCAAAAAAGCCCCGGCCGTTTTGGCCGCAAAATACAGGCTGATGCCCAGGCCTGCTTCTTCGAGCGGGATGTTCCCCTTAAACATCAGGTATTTTGGAATCGAGACATTCAACCCCACATCAATGCCCACCACAAGCAGGATGCCCACGAAAAAACCAAATATCCGTTTGTCTCCCAACAGGTTCAAGCTATCCATAAACGAGCCCTTTGCCCTTACCGATGCGGTTTCCGTAATATTGACCGAATTCAGCCAGATTGCTGCCAGCACGGATATGCCCCCGAACAACGGGAAAAGGTACCGCCAGTTGCCCAGGTAAAGAACTGCGCCACCTGCCAGCACCGGCCCCAGGAACGAAGAAATGGATTTGACAAACTGGCCAAAGGTAAGGCTGCTGGCCAGCTTCGTGTCTGGTACTATATCGCCTACCAATGGGTTCAACGATACCTGGAGCATGGTATTCCCGATGCCGAGCAAAGCCAAAGCCAGCAGCACAGTAACAAAAGTGTAGGAGACGACCGGGACAAAAAGGGCGACCGAGGTAACCAGGATACTGAGCAACACCGTTTTCCTGCGTCCCATTTTGCCCATCAGCAAGCCGGTGGGTATAGATAACAGCACGAACCAGATGTACACCATCATCAGCACCAGGTTGGCAATGGTGTCGCTCAACTGGAAATCCTGTTTGATGTAGTTCGAGGCAATCCCGACCACATCGACAAAACCCATGACGAAGAAGCCAAACATCACCGGAAGCACGTGGTTGATATTAATTTTCTTTTGCATAACGCTTGTTTCCTTTTAGTTGTTAGTTAATATTTATTTCACTGTTTTAGTTGTTCGGCCATGCCAAGCTCGATGTAGTTTACCAGCGAATGGATGACCTTGATATGGATTTCCTGAACGCGGTCGGAATACCCGTTATGTGGCGCCCGGATTTCAACATCGCACAATGAGGCCATCTCGCCGCCGGATTTCCCGGTAAGCCCGACGACTTTCATCCCAATCCGTTTGGCCGAACCAATGGCATTGGCCACATTCCGGGAATTCCCGCTGGTACTGATGGCAAGCAGCACGTCGCCGGGTTTGCCCAGCGCTTCTACCGTGCGCGAAAAAATGTAATCGTAACCAAAATCGTTGGCCACGCAGGTGATGTGCGACGGGTCGCTGATGGCCAGCGCCGGTAAAGGCATCCGGTTTTGCTGGAACCTTCCGGTCAGTTCTTCGGCAAAGTGCATGGCATCGCATAACGATCCCCCGTTGCCGCAGGCAATAATTTTGTTTCCTGACTTCAAAGCCTGGACCATCAATTCGCCTGCACTTTCCAGTTTTTTCCAGGTTTGAGGGTCGGATGCGAAACGGGCCAGTACCTCTTGTGCCTCCCGAAAATTCTCTTTGATTTGTTCGATTATCATTTTATCCTGATTTTTTAGATGAGTTGATTGGCGGCCACCGAAAGGGAGGCCATGTCGCCGATTTGTTCGTCGAGTTCGGCCGGTACAATGCGGCAAACTTTCTGCGCCAATGGCAATGCTTCGTCCTGCAACGACTTTTCGAGGGATGCTGTTAGCAAGTGCCCGGCACGCACAAAAATACTCCCTATGACAACGCGCTCCGGGTTCAAAATGTCCATCAATACCGAAATACCTTTACCCAGATAAGTTCCGCAGATGCCATAAACCTCAAGGGCCAGGGGGTCTCCGCTGTTGGCCGCATCAGCGACAACCTGGGCGGTAATGGCATGTAATTCCTGAGGCCCTTCGCACCACTGAACTTTCCCGCCCATCTGGAATCTTTCCATCACTTTCAGCCTGGCAAGCTGCGCTATTCCGCCACCGCTGCAAAACCCCTCGAATGATCCGGATTTGCCGTAACCCACAGGGCCAAAGTTGTCGAGACGGATATGGCCTACCTCGCCGGCATTGTCGTTGGTTCCGGCATAAAGCCTTCCGTCCAGGATTAGCCCGGCGCCAAGCCCGGTGCCAAAGGTCAGGAAGATCATGTTCCTGGTTCCGCGTCCTGCACCGAACTTCCATTCGGCCAGGGCACAGGCATTGGCATCGTTCTGAATCGCTGTGGGTATCGCATATTTTTCAACAAACAGTTTTACGATCGGGATTTCGTCCCAGCCCGGGAGGTTCGGGGGCGAAAGGATCACTCCCTTGACACTGTCCAGCGGGCCTCCGCAACTAATCCCGACCGAAGCCACGGTTTGAATACCTATTTGATTCGACTGGAGCAAATCCTCCATCTCCTGCTGCAACCTTTCGATCATCTGGTAAGGATCAGGATAATCTTTGGTCGGGACTACCTTTTTGCCAATGACTGTTGGTTGTCCTTTCTCGTCGATCTGGCCAAGTATTACAGCACATTTGGTGCCACCCAGATCAATGCCAATTAGTGTTGTCATAATGCTTGTGTTTGAATACTTGTTATTTATTCTGTTGAAATACTATTGGCGCATTGCAAAAAGCCGCAAAAGTTTCATCGGGCGTCCCTCCCGGAATCTCACATCCGGCGCTCAGCATGTACCGCGAACCTTCGGCAAGTTTCAGGCATTCCATCGCCTTTTTCTCGCAACTTTCGGGCGAGGCCGCTAATATGTCGGCAACAGGATCGAGGTTCCCTTTGTAGCACAAGCGGTTCTTCTCATAGGTTTGCCGGGCTTCGGATAAATCGACCAGATGGTCAACGTTAAACAGGTCGGCGCCCGATTTTACCATGCTTTCGAGCAGATGGGACGTGTTGCCGCAGATGTGCAATTTAACCAGCCCTCCCCTTTCGTGGATGGCAGAACATACCCTTTGTTCGTAGGGCAGGGCAAATTCATCGTACAATTCCTTCGACACCAGCGACGCAGCAGCATCTCCGGCCCCGATCATGGGGGCGCCTGCTTCCAGTTGCCGCAAACTGAACCCGATCACAATCCCGGTTAAAAACGACAGGATTTGGTGGGCCAGCGGCGGGTTTTCGATCAGGATCATCATAAATTCAGAAACCCCGCAAACAGAGCAGGCTTCGGCAAACGGCATATCGACCCACCCGAGTACCATACATTCGTCGCCCGCGCCTTTTACCATTTCGCGCACCCCTTTGATCCGGTCGCCCATCCGCGATTGGGGGTGGTCAAAATCCGGCATCTTCAGGCGTTTGAAATCTGCCTCGTCCCTAACCAGCGGAGTGACCGAATGGGGCGGGTTATCCTCGGGGTAAACCATGTCGGCGCCCAGGTCGGCTGTAATCCGGAAAGCGTCGGAACAGGCTGTAATGACATCAATATTAAACTTCTGCCTGATATTGAGTTGAGCCTCGGCCATGGCAATCCCGTCGGTTGCAAAGGTTTTATAAGTAATTCCCAGTCTCTTCTGGGCAAAAAACATCAGTAAAGGAAATACGGGGACCCTGTCAACGGCGCTGCCATGCAACATCCCCAAGAACCGTTCTTTGCTGTTCATATCTTACGTGTAAGTATTAAAATTTCAGATTAAAGTAGCGCCGAACTATTGGGTTACAGGTTCGAACTTAACAATTGAATTGATTGCATCGAACAGTTTACCGTCTGCTTTGCCTTCATCGTTGAGCTTGCGCCATATCGAATAAATGGCAATGTTCCAGCCCATGTTCGGCTTCCAGAGATCGCCGTTTTTGGTATTGATGCATTCAAAGGTTGTCCCGCCGTTTTTGAACTCCATCGAAATGCGCCAGATTAGCTGTTCTTCGGCTTCTTTTACCCCGTGCAGGTATGAGTCGATAAGAAAAAGGTTGTCGTACAAAAACCACGACCCGCCCGAAACATAAGTTCCTTCTTCTCCTTTACTTGCCCTTGAAGCATAACCGGGGATATCGTACATTTCTTTGGGCAGATAGCTCCCGTCTGACATGCTTATATTTTTAAAGCCATACTGGGTTTTGTTGTATTTTATCATGTTGTCGTAGTGGAGCCTGACACTCGGATCGTCGAGCAAGGGTTTATTGAAATAGATTTGGGCAATCAGATCGGGAACCAACGGGTCGGGCCCAAACGTCTGGCTTTTCTTTTTGCTGATGGGGTAAAACCCTTTTTGCGAATTAAACAACTGCTGATAGTTTTTTACCGCCAGGCCCGGATCGGTGGTTGTTTTCAGGCCCATTTCCTTTGCAGCCGTTAAGGCCAACGCAAACAGCCCCTGGTTATAGGCAATTACGTCGTCGGATTCGAAGGCAATTAAATCGGCCCAATATTGAAAGTCGTGGGTTTCCCTGGCCGGATCGTAGGGATAATAACATCCGTTTTTTGATTTTTTTTCTATAGCATCCAGATAAACCTGTACTTTGGGCAAATCCACATCGTATCCGTTCTTGTAACTTCTGTAAGCCCAGATAACAACAAACAAGGGGTACTCGGCATACATATTCAGCACATCCAACTCATTTTTAAGGCACTGGTTATCCGAATCAGGGGCAAGCATGGTCGAAATCCAGAAGGCATCGCGGCAATACTGGGTATTGGCGTATTCGATGGAAGGAACAACCCAGAATTTGCTTTTTCCTGTTTCGTTGACCCGAAGGTTCATGTAGGCGGTTGAATAGGCAAGTGTCCCAAAGGCATCGTTGTACTTCCCTCCTGAAAAATGATAGGCTGCATATTGGTTGGTTTTCTGGCGAAGCCCGGCCAAATCACCGGCTTTGGCAGTAAAAAGGACCCCCTCAAAAGTATGCGCCTGCTCTTTGCTTATTTCATGATAATATGCTTTTACGATCCCGCGGGGCACTATTTCCTTTTTCACGCTTACTTTTTTGCGGGTGGTATCGGGCGACTGGCCATTGTCGAATGTTGGCTCGTTGATATCGTAAATGTCTGGTTTCAGCCCGGGAGTCTGGCCGTTATCACCCGACGAAAGTTTCACATATTTTTCTTCCAGGTTGAAGCTTTGGCTGGTAAAGTTATTATACAATGCCGGCGAGCCTGACAATGCAACGGTGAACGACCCCGAATCCTTCAGCGCTACCATCGGCATCCCCTGTTCGGCAATTTTTTTAACAAGCCAGGCATTGGGATCATGCGGGCTTTGCCGGTATATTTCCGTGTTTTCCACGGGGCCGCTAAACATGAAAGGCGTTTGCTTTTCATACTTCCCTTTCAAAGAAAAAAAACAGTTTTGCGGCCCGTTGGCCGAAATGGCCGTGGCTTTGAAAACGCTGTAAGGCCCTTTGGGTTCAAGGCTGAACGAAACCTGTATATCGCCAAGCTGGCCATTGTAGGTAAACGTTTCAGTAATTTCAGGAGGAAGCTTGACAAGCTCGGTTTCCTTGCCATCAGGCTGTTCCAGTATTAACGACCAGCTAACCCGGTTATCGTCGGGCATGTTGCACGAAAACAACAGAAAAATTAAGGAGAGAAAAAAAATTGGTTTCATAAGTTATGATTTAAATTGATTTTGATATTAACCTGATGATAAAGGTATTTTATTGAAGACCGGTTATAAACGCATACAGTTTTTGCGGGTTGGCAAAAAACAGTTTCCCGAAATATCCGTCCAAGCCTCTTGCTTTCAGTTCCTGCTTAAATTCGTTTACCAAATAAGCCAACCCGGGCTTTCCTCCATACGATTTCCAATAAGTGTTTTTGGCCATGTCCATGCCAATTACAATACGGTCGGGATAATCGGGCAACAGGCTTTCCAGCAAACGGTAAACCCGGTCGTCGCCTTTTGCCATGAAACGGAAATGGCTGTCGTACTCCACATAAACGCCGGTCTGCATCAGGTCGCGATGAAAAGCCAAATCCTGCTGCTTATCAACGTGCGAAATAACCAGATGATTCAGGTCGGCTCCCAGTTTCAGGAACAACTCAACCTGCTCCATCGCCAGGTTGCCGCCATTGGTATGGGTCAGAATGGGCACCCCGGTTTCGCGGTGGGCATTGACCACGGCTTCAAATATTTTGTGCTGATGTCCTGTAATTTTTTCATCGTCAGTAGCCAGTTTGATCATCCCGGCCTTGTGGGATGTTCGTTTTACAACCGGGCAGCAGTAGTCATATTCATCAATACCTTCGGTGATATCACTAATGAAGAGTTTGGTCATTTCGTCAACTGACAAATGATAACGCCAATGATTGGGTGGATAATAGATTTCAAGATGGATTCCCGTCGGAACAATAATATTTACGCCTGATTTTTCAGAAACTTCGGCCAGCTTGAGGACATTTCTGCCGCAGGCGGCGGGCATGGTATCCACCATCGTCCGGCCCCCCAACCGGTACAGTTCTTTCAGTTCGGCACTGATCCGGGCCGTGTCGTTCAGGATAAATGCCGGATTGGCCAATGTGGGAAAGCTTTCCTCAATAACGATATGTTCGTGCGAGTAGGTCAACCCCATTTTTTCAGGAGAAATGTCGCCCAATACGGTTCTTACAAATGGTTTTTTCATGGTTTCCCAATATTTTTACTTCTGCTGAAATTATTCTTCCAACCCATTCTCGATGTGTCGGCTACTGAATCGGGCGCTTCAAGTATTTGCCCCAACCTGACGAGATTGTCTCTCAACATGGCAACATCAACATCTTTGGCATCACAATCTGTTTTTAACGATTGAACGGCGGCCAACCCGGCAGCCTGCCCCATGCTCATGGTCTGCGCCATCGACCGGCACGAGGCATGTGCATCGTGCGTGGCCGAGAAACAACGGCCTGCGACCCAAGTCATACTGCTGCCTGCCGGAACCAAAGTTCCGTAGGGAACTCCGTAAATTCCTGCTCCCGGAATATATTCCCAGTAGGTTTCATCCTGACCGTCTTTACCTTTGCGGTGGTCTTCAATGGGGGCGCCACAAAGCAACACCGAAGTTTCCGGGATTTTTCCTGAAAGGCATTCTTCTTTGGTCAGCCGGTGCAGGCCGTAAACCCTGCGGGTTTCGCGTACCCCGATCTGGTGCGACAAGCCAATGATTTTTGAATCTTCGTATCCCGGAACCCGGTCACGAAAAAACCGTTCGTACTCGAAAGCCTGTTTCCGCCCTTCGATTTCGGCCTGGGTCAGTTCATCAATTTTCAGCGCGCTGAGATCGGAAACTTTTACCGCAACCGTTGAAATGCAACCAATCTGGCACATTTCGTGGGCCGAACCTTCTTTCCGTGGCAACAAATGGGTTTGTTTTTCAAAAGCGTCGGTCATTCGTTCTTTCATCATTTTATTGCCGCCGGCACTTTCAAATTTTTGCTGATCGACATTGCACATTCTGAAAGTCGTTGTCATGCTTTGCGCCGGTTCGTTTTCACCGGCCAATTCAAACCGGTAACCTGCCAAAGCACAGAAATCGGCGTCGCCGCTGGCATCGATCACCCTGCGGGCTTTGACCTGATAGAACCCTGACTTATTCCAGAAAATGCAGCTTATCCGTTCTTTTTCCTCCCTGACAACATCAACCAGCGAGGTGTGCAACAGGTAATTGATCCCGGCTTCGGTGATCAGCTTGTCCCACACCTGTTTTAGCCGTTCGGGGTTGTAATTCACTCCCGTACCGGCGCCGTAGGTATTGGGCCGCAAGAAGATGTCGCCGGTTTGGTCCAGTTCGTCCACCACCCGGTCGGGCAGTCCGCCAACAATCTTTTTGGGGCTTGTGCCGGGAGTAAAAAAGCCGTAAAAAGTATCCAGCATTTGGGTGGACGTGCCACCCGGAAAACCATACCGCTCGACCAGCATCACCGAATAGCGGCTCTCGCGGGCAGCGGCCAGGGCAGCCAGGCAACCAGCCGAACCGGCGCCAATAACCAGCACATGGGGTTCGGCCAGCAGCGGAATATTCTTCGTATTGAAAATCGTTGTCATCTTCGGCGCTTAAATTTGGTAGTCCGGTTATTCTGATGATTTTCCCACGTTCTCGAACAAGCGGGTAAGCCGGTGTGCATGTTCATCGTAAGCGCCCTCGAACAGGGAGACTGCCCGTTCTTCGCCTACCACCACCGCTCCGCTTAAAACTTTCGGGGGTTGGCCTGCAGCAGTCAACAATGCGGCCAGTTCGGCTTTAATGCAATTGATCAGCAGGGTTCCGCCCACCGTAGAGCCGGGGGCAACCGGCGTATCCAAGCCCGGAACATACACCATGGCATCGCCAACAGGGGCGCCGGTATCTAAAATCAAATCGGAGAAATCGCCTAGTTTTTTGCCGTCGCTACGCTTGCTGGTCGATTTTTCTGAATGTTTTTTCGAAATGATCGAAACCACTTTGATCTTCTTCTGCCGGAAGAGTTCGGCTATCTCGATGGGCACCACGTTGCAGCCGCTCGACGAAATAATCAGGGCCGTGTCCACTTCTTTCAGGTCGAAGTTGCGAAGGATACGGTCGGCCAGTCCGCTCACGTTTTCAAGGAACATGGCCTGCCTTTGCCCGTTGGCCCCAACAACCAGGTTATGAAAGGTAAGCGACAGTTCGACAATGGGGTTGAAACCCGGGAAAGACCCGTAGCGCGGCCACATTTCTTCGACCAGGATGCGGCTGTGGCCACTGCCAAAAATGTGCACCATTCGTCCGGCCAGTATGGTTTCGGCAAACAGTTGTGCCGCTTGCCTGATCAGTATTTGCTGCGCTTTTACCGTTTCCAGTATTTCAGCAGACTTCTGTAAATAAGTTTCTGTGATGTTCATGTATTATTTTTTTTGTTGTGAGAAGTTCTACCAGTTCCTAATTGGATTAGCATAAACTGTTATACCAGATATATGGAATTTTGAGAAGTATTGCATTCATATCCACAAAAATTTAATTGACCTCCAATTCCTGCCAGGAAGGCAATCGGGGAAATTTGATGTGGGATTCTGTCTGGTACCAATAACAGACAGATGAAATGTCCGATTTTTGTTTCAACAACCTGCCTCCATGATGCCAGCCCAAATCCTGAATGGTAATTTTTAGATCTTTTTCAAAGCGGATGGGGTCCATAATGTGCCATCTGTAAAGGCCAAATCGTTGCATTACATTGTAGTGCCCGTCGCCCCGGATAACCTGGTGCATCCCGGCATAGGGAGTACAATATTCAGTATAGGCAGTTTCAACACCACCAGCTTCATTTTTCTTTTTGGTATCAAAACCATACGAGCCACAGAAGTAATCTTCGGTGCCGGTTCCGCAGATAGTCGGAAATTTGTCATCGCCATCAATGAAGAATTTAATCTCTCCTTCGCCCCACCAGCCGTTGTTGTTCACGCCCCAGGCCAGGTACACACCCACAAACTGGCCTTTGCCTTTGATGTTGTCAATAATGGTATAATCAGAAGTTTCATTTGGATTTGTTCGCCTAAACTGTGCATGAAAATAAGCAGCGTCTTCCTGAATTTGCGTAAGTGTATAATCAATCTGGTAAAACAGGGTCATTGGGTCTTTGTCGTTGATGTTTTCCATGGTGATCCGGCATTTTTTGCGGAAAGGCATTACCCAGTAACAGTTAAACGCACTGCCGGGATTGACACAAACCGGCATCGAAACCAGCGGGGCATACTCGCCCCAGCCCATTCCGAAGAAATCGCCCACGGGGCATTCAACTGATGGTTCGGTTTCGTCGTCCCAGTAAATACGCAGAATTGAAAATCTCCATTTCCCCGTTGGGGTCATCCAAATGTGCTGGATGGCGCCTGGTCCCTCAATCTCTGCCAGCGTGAAAGTCTCCCCTGGGTTGATGCGGATGGCCGGGTTAATTTTCCATCCTTGTCCAAGGTCCCTGGCAGGATAGGCTGAATTGGCCTTGTTTGGGATATCCTTGTCCTCAGGACGGGCCATCCCGCCTTTGCCCTTTTCACCCGTAAAATTTTCCGGAGAAATGGAACGGGTTTTGGCATTCGACAAACGGTAAAGATTGCCCATGTTCATATCAAGCCCGTTAAACGCAGATTGCGAAAAACCATTCAATACGAACAGTAAACTAAATACCTGATAAATCAATATTCTCTTCATTGGTTGAAACTTTAGCGATTATTAATTCAATTAGATTTATATGGGACACATTACAGAACTGATAACCTGATCCATCTTTAATTAAAGCCATTTCGATTTGATAGGAAGGACTAATGGCTCTTCCCTGCTTCCCTTGCAAAACAGGCTGCCCCCACTGCCCCGGCCAAATCGCCAAACTGGGCCTTTACAATTTCAGTGCGGTTTCCGCCTGCCCGCCATTCGTAACTGCCCATGTATTCTTCCAGAGGCCCGAACAAATCGTCGCCAGCCTCGGTAATGCCACCGCCCAGAATGATCATTTCAGGCGAAAGTATATTGGTTAAAGCGGCCATGCCAATGGCCAGTTTTTTTACTGAAGAAAGCCAGATGCCGGTAGCAAAACTGTCTCCATTCCTGTGGGCTTCCAGCAATTGGTGCGTTGAAGTGAATTTCCCGGAGGTCCTTTTTTCAATGCTGCAATTTCCGATGGCATCTTCGAGGCTACCGGGCATCCCGATAATATCGGCTTCCCCTTCGCTGTCGATCACCATGTGCCCGATGTGCCCGGCTTTGTTGAACGCCCCCTGGTAAGGCTTCCCTTCAATTAGTATGGCGCCGCCAACACCTGTCCCCAATGTCAGCATGACCACGTTCTTCTTCCCTTTTGCAGCGCCAAACCTTGCTTCGGCCATCATGGCCGCAATGGCATCGTTCAAAACAAATGTCCGGCTTCCTAAAAAACCGGTCCAGACGAAATTCTCCAAGCCCTGTAACCGGCCCGGCATGTATGCAATGGCCGAGTTGCCTATATTGGGAAGCCCGGGGGCCGATATGCCAACCATTGCATTCGTGTTCCCGATTTTGCTTTGTATTTCCCTAACGGACGTTGCTATTGCATTTTTCCAAACGCTATCGTCACCGTCGTTCGTGGGCTGGTAATGCTGGTGCAAGGTTTTGCCATGCTCATCAATGGACACCGCTTTTATTCTCGTACCTCCCAGGTCGATTCCTATTGTTATTTCTGACATAATCATGTTTGATTTGAATTGTTGTATTTAATTACAATTGTCCTTCGCTCACCGTCCAGCCGCCATCAACGGCCACGATCTGCCCGGTCGTAAACCGCGACTGGTCGCCCATAAAATAAATGGCCAGTCCGTCGAGGTCAGAAGGGGCGCCAATCCGGCCTCCATCCAACGGCTGCTTGGTTTTGATGAACGACAGGATCGTTTCGTCTTCGGCGGCACGCTGCGCCATTGGCGTTTCGACCAATGCCGGGGCAATGACATTTACCCGGATATTATTCCTGGCATAGTATGCGGCAACTGATTTGGTAAACCCAATAATGGCCGATTTGGCCGCAGCGTAGGCATGCGTGGAAAAATACTGAGGCGACGGTGAATAGCCCAAAACCGATCCCATGTTTAAAACTGAGCCTCCGGTTCCCTGCTTCAGGAATTGGCTGATTGCCGCCTGATTGGACAACATGAGCGAAGTAAGGTTCAGTTCCAGTGTTTTGTTCCAGCCATCCAGGGTCAGTTCGTGCAACGGGCCATCGCCCATTTTCCGTCCGCTGCCGCCAGCCACATGGTAAAGCCCGTCGAAGCTCCCGAATTTGCCGACACAAACTTCAATGGCATGAATGGCAGTTGACGGAAGGACGGCATCGCCAACAATTACTTCGGCCTTACTGCCCAGAATAATTTTGGCCCCGGCCGCACTTTCTTCATTCCGGCCTACCACAATTACATTGGCGCCGCTCTCGATAAAAGCTTTGGCTGCCGATAAACCCAGACCGGTGGTGCCACCGATAATGACAAGGCTTTTGCCGGATAAACTTTTTTCAGGCATCGGTAAATTGGGTTTAATGATCACTATTTATTTCCGTTGAATTCCCTGACAGCATCCACCATTGCCACGATGTTTTCAACCGGGACATTGGCCTGGACGTTGTGAACGGTGTTGAAGACAAACCCTCCGTCGGCGGCAAAAATGTCGCACAGGCGCAGTACTTCTTCGCGTACTTTTTCAGGAGTTGCGTACGGCAATACTTTTTGGGTATCGATGCCGCCACCCCAGAAAACGAGGTCTTTGCCATAGGTTTTTTTCAGGTGGATCGGGTCCATCCCTTTGGCATTAATCTGCACCGGGTTGATGATGTCGAAACCCGCAGCAATAAACCGCGACATGAACGGCTCGACCGCGCCGCACGAATGCTTGAAGGTTTTCCAGTTGGTATGGCCGTGTATCCAGCCGTTGATGCGCTGATAGTAGGGCAGCCACAAATCGTCGAACTGTTCGGGGGCGCAAAACGTTGAATCCTGCGTGCCGAAATCGGTTCCGCAGATGTAAACCACGTCAATGTTGTCGCCGATGACCTGGTACAGTCGCGCGAGGTTTTCAACGGCCATTTCCGACTGGCGGTCGAAAATAGCTTTGATGTAACCGGGCCGCATGATCACGCTCATGTACCACTCGGTAATGTCGCGGATACCCTTGGGCTTTTTCAACCTCATTCCGGGGATATGGGCAATGTCGCCCAGGGCCGTGCCGCCAAGCCCTGCCACCACGGCTTTGCCTGTCGCACGTGCTTTTTGGGTGGTTTCCTTCCAGTATTCCAGGTCGCTGTCGCCAATCAACCCATATTCTTCCAGGTTGTCTTTCGGGTCCAGGTCTTCTTCATTGAAAGGTTTCTGGCGGATGATCGCGTCGAAAAAATACCCGCTTGCGGGCATCCGTGCCGACGGGCCTGCCGACAAGTCGCCTTCGGGATAAACCAGCACGTCGCCTTTTTCATCGGTAGTGGTGATAAACCCTTCGGGCACCAACACGGTTTGTCCCCAAGGGGTCAGGTATTCTTTCAGTGGCCCGTGGTTGTATATGCCAAATGAATTTTTTCTCCCCCGGGCCGCAACGGTATCGGCGCCCAGTATCGCGGCCAGTTCCGCGTCCACCTCGCCCAGCATCTGGTAGGGATCGACCACCTTGACCGGCTTGTATTCCAGCCCGTAGTGCTTTCTGAGGTTTTCAACCGTTTGAACATGGATACCGGTTACCGGGGTCGCCCCAAAATCGACCACCATCTGGTCGGGTTGCCGGTGGTTAATCGTCAAATCAAATCGTTCTTTTGAAGTCATAGGTAAAAAAGTAATATGGGCAGGATTAAAACCTGCCCTGAAAGAAATCATTTTTGCTTGTACCAAATAAATTTCTAAGGCATAGCCGGCAGGCTCCATCCATCGCGGTAAGTATGTTTGATATAACCGGATGCAGCTTCAACGGCATTGAACCTGGCATATTTGGTATTGAAATGCGGGTGCCCGTCAATGACCTTAAACTCATCGGAGGTCACGATATTCAGTTCTTCGGTTGCTGAAACATTGGTGAACCGCATGTTTTCAGCATCCCATTTCAGTGTTTTATTCAGACTTTGCAGGCGGATGGCCAGCACACCCAGCAGCACCATTTCGTTGAACGGGCCGGAATATCCAAAATGGGAAGTTCCTTCGATCCTGTTTTCGGGCGATTCTTTGCAGGCACGGATCCAGTCCTGTTCGTGCGGGCCGTCGATGTATCCAATTGCTTTGGGCACGCGGCGAAGGTACGGGGTTACGCTGGGCACACGGCCTGATAACAGGCGCGCCTTGAACCCGCCGCACCCGGTAATCATCGTATCTTTTGAGCCAACGAAAATACATCCGCCCAGCCCGTCGGCCATCAGGTTCTCGCCTTCAGGCAACAAATCGGGCCTTTTGGGAAGGATTCCCCCATCGTACCAGAATACTTTAACGGCAGGCATTTCCTGATCCTTCACTTTTGCACGAGCCGGAAAATCGAATTCGACCGTTTCGGCCTGCGGGGCGCTTTCGGTGTTCACCTGGGTCGAACTTCCGCTCACTTTTTCAGGATAGCCCAACTTGAGCGACTGGTAAACCGGGTCGAGCACGTGGCAGGCCATATCGCCAAAAGCTCCGGTGCCGAAATCCCACCAGCCGCGCCAGTTCCAGGGGGTATAAATATCGTGGTACGGGCGCATGGGCGCCGGCCCGATGAAAAGGTCCCAGTTCAGGGTATCAGGAACAGTCATTTGTCCGGCAGGCCTCTGCAAACCCTGTGGCCATATCGGGCGGTTTGTCCAGGCATGCACTTCGCGCACTTCGCCAATTTCCCCGTTCCAAATCCACTCGCAAACCTGGCGGACGCCGTCGCCCGAGTTGCCCTGGTTACCCATTTGTGTGGCCACCTGGTGTTTGGCCGCCAGTTTGGTAAGCAAACGCGATTCGTAAACCGAATGTGTCAGCGGCTTTTGGCAATAAACATGTTTGCCCATCGACAAGGCCGTAGCCGCTACAATGGCATGGGTATGATCGGCAGTTGCAACCATGACACCGTCGATCGAACTGCCCATTTCATCGAACATTTTCCGCCAGTCCCAGTAACGTTTGGCCTTCGGAAAATCTTTAAAGCAACCTTCGGCATATTTCCAGTCGATATCGCACAATCCAATAATATTTTCGGTCGCCATAGCTTTCAGGTTGGGGTGGCCTTTACCGCCGATACCTATCCCGACAATATTCATTTTATCGCCCGGGGCGCGGTGCCCAAGCCCGCTTACGGCAATGTTGGGCACAATGGAGACCCCCGCGGTGGCCACTGCGGCCCTCTTTAAAAATTCACGTCTCGAATTATTCATTTGTTTAGTTTTCAGTGTTAAGGTTAAAATTCTTTGATTTTGATGTTCTTGTACCACACTTTGGTCCCGTGGTTCTGAAGCGAGACATACCCCTCGTCGAATTTGCCGTAATCGGGATATTTGGCCCACTTGCCACTGTTGCGGCGTTGGGTCCAGTCTTCTGAATACTTTTCGTACTTTACCACAACTTCCCCGTTGAGTATCTGGGTCACCTTGTTGCCATCAACCACCAGCAAGGCATGGTTCCATTCGCCAACGGGCTTGAAATGGCGCACCATAGGCGGGTACATGGCATAGTTGGCCCCGCAGATTTGCCAGTCTTCCAATTTATCGGGCCAGTTTTCGTGGTCGATAACCTGAAATTCAGGGCCGGTTTCGTACGGGAATTTGTATTTGGGGTCTTCGGCAACATGAAAAATGATGCCGCTGTTGGCCCCTTTGGTAAGCTTAAAATCGACACTCAGCGCAAAACTGCGGTACTTCTTCGGATAAACAATGTCCTGGCTTTCTTTTCCGCCGGTGCTGGTCATTGTCAGGCAGCCATCTTCGATAGTCCAGAACGAGGGGAATTCCGTCCGGTTGTATTCTCGCCAGCCCTGCGGTGTTTTCCCGTCGAACAAAAGTTTCCAGCCATCTTTCTTTTCCTTCCCCGTCAAGGTATTGGGAGACGACGGCCGGTCGGTTAGCCGGTAAAGCGCCATCGGGTCTTTTTTTTCAGACGGGGCAAAAGACAACATCAAAAAAGTCATTAGCCCTGATAACAGTGTGATTACTCTCTTTTTCATATTGAATTTCATTTTTAGGTTTTCAAATTTAAATAGTTTATTTACAGTTGCTTATTAAAACATAGTCCATGACAAGATTATGTTAGTCCTGTTTTTACTAACTCGATAATGTCCTTCGAAGGTAACTTGGTAAAGTATTCTTAGCTTAGAGCTACGCAGCAGTTCTTAATTCTTCAACACCAATTGGTTTGATCAAAGTTCGCAGATATTGCCTTGAAAAAATGATACTATTTTACTTTATTTTTCAAACTTTTTACTAAAATTTGCAGCAAAATCGTATTACAATGAAACTGATCATTGAACGCTTGAATAAGGAGGCGAAATCTTCATTCGTGTTACAAAAAGATGTTTATCCGCATTATCCCACACCCTGGCATTACCATCCTGAGTACGAACTAGTTCTCGTTCTGAAAAGTTCCGGCGAGAAAATAATAGGCGACCACATAAGCAGTTTTACCGACGGGGACCTCGCTTTTTTGGGGCCGTTCCTTCCCCACGTGTATCATAACAGCCAAATCTATTACGAGGAAAATTCCAGTTTAACCGCTGAAGCGATTGTTATCCATTTCACCAAAGATTTTTTGGGTAACCATTTCTTTGATATCCCTGAGATGGAAGCCATCGTTTCATTTCTGGAAGACTCGGTAATGGGTTTTTCCATCACCGGGAAGACAAGGCAATTGATCGCCCGGAAAATGGACGACATGCTTGAAATGCCCGGCCCTGTCAGGGTTATCGAATTATTGACTATTCTCCATACATTATCGGGAACAAAGGATAAAAAAAGGCTGGCAAGCCCCGGGTTTATCCAGAATTTTAAAACTTCGGGTTCAGAGCAGATTACGAAGGTGTGCGATTTCATCATGAAAAATTTCACTTCTGATTTGACACTGGACCAGGTGGCCGGAATAGCCAACATGTCGCCCAACGCATTTTGCAATTTTTTTAAGCAACGCACACGAAAAACCTTCATTAATTTTCTGAACGAAGTCAGGGTAGGTTACGCCTGCAAACTTTTGAGCGGCGAACAGCACAATATCACCGAGGTATGTTACACGAGCGGCTTTCAGAATCTGTCGAATTTTAACAGGCAGTTCAAGCGAATCGTAAATAAAACTCCCCATCAGTACAGAAAGGATATTATATCTACAGTGATTAAAAATTAAAAAAACGACAAGTCACATCTCAGCTCTAATGTAGTGACCTTTTTATAACGTCAGCACATATGCGCCTTTTGATTTAGCCCCGTATTTACAAATTTTCAAAGAACTTTTACTTTACTAGTTTTAACTCTACTCTAGGTCAGATAAGCTTTCTGGCTTTATTAAAATTTCTTCCATCATCTAAATTGATATTGATTATTTACTGATTAAACTCTTTAACCGCCTCAAATAATGCCAAAATATTTTCAGGAGGGACATCAGGCATAATGTTGTGAACGGTGTTGAAAACAAACCCGCCATCCTTGTTGAAAATTTCAAGATTGTGTTTCACATGGTCTTTGATCTCCTGCGGTGTGGCCCTGTTCAGCACGCTCTTCGTATCGCAGCCGCCGCCCCAGAAGGTCAGTTCCCTTCCAAATTCTTTCTTGAGCCGTTCGGGTTCCATGTTGATGGCATTGATCTGCACCGGGTTGATTACCTCAAATCCGGCGTTAATCAACTCGGGGATAAGTTCATAAATGCCGCCACAACAATGAAGCATGGTGTGCGCTTTTGAATTGGCTTTTACGAAATCGCACAATTGTTTGTGCCGCGGGAAAAAGAATTCATGGTAGGTCTCGGTTGCAAAAAATGGCCCGGTGTTGGTGCCCAGGTCATCCCCGAATTTCAGGATGTCGACCACGTCGCCAACAGCCTCGCAAACTTTGGCCAGAAACGCCATGTGCCTTTCCATCAACGCATCAAGCAAACGATTGACATTTTCAGGTTCCATGTACAGGTCCATCAAAAAGTTGTCGATCCGCCGCAGAAAAGTCCCCCATTCAAACAGGTTGCAGCCCACGCCCAACAGCAGGGCCTTGTCGGTTTTCGAGCGAAGGTCGATGGTCTTCTCCCTCAGCATTTTCCAGAAATTGGGATCGTCGGCCCAGTCGTAGGGCGTAAACCCCAGGCCGCCCCATACCACCCGCGACAAATCACGGCCTAAATCCCTGAAATTATCGGGGTAGCCGTCAACATACGGAAAGATCAACTGGTCGAAAAAAGTAGCGCCAGATGGCATCTTGCCAATATACTCGCCGGTTTTTCCGGCGGCCAGCCAGCTCCCGTCGGGCTGCTGTTCGGGCTTGAACCAGTGGGGGTACAGCGCCGGGCTGCCTTTGATCAGTCCCAACTCGTGCCAGTAATTTTCACCGGTGTTAAAGTGGCGGCCTACGTCAACCACATCGACCCCGAACAAATCGAGTATTTCCATGTCGGGCTGCGACAGTTGCTGCACCACATCATGGGCATGGTTTTTCAGGTGGCCTTTGCCTAAGTAGTTCAACAGGTTATGGTAGGCTACTACCGATATCCCCGAACTGCCGGTTGCCCCCAGGTCAACCGGGACACGGTCGGGCTGGCGGTGATTGATTGCTGATAAAATACGTTCCCTTGAATTCATAATTGATTTTTTTAAATTGTTGTGATATCTCTGATAAAAAAATTACCCAAATTTCAACGAAAACCGGAACTGCATATCCTCTTCGAACCACATGGTGAAATTAGTGCCGGTGAGATTGTTCAACAAGCAGAAATGAAGGCCTCCCTCCATATCCGGTTGCTGATTGTCGAAAGTGAGCAATGAACGCCTTCCTGGAGCCACCAGGAACGCATCCAGCGTTTGCAAATCAAACCCGGATTGATCGTCTTGATATGAAACTCCTTTAATTACTCCATGCAGGTTCCGGTTTCCTCCTTTAACCACATCCAGCGGCGATACGGGCTGTCCCATCTTGTCCATCAGGAACTGACCGTCAGGCTCTATGGCAGGAATGAAAGAAAACCAGCAGGCTTCAGGTAATCGTGAGGCCTGTTTTTCGAACCACTTCAAGTTAATTTTTATAACAGGTTCACTGTTGGGGAGAAAAGTCTCCACGAAAATTTCCCTCGGGCACCCTGAATCCCCGGCTTCAGGGATTTCCAGTTGGGAAAGGAAAAAGTCCCCGTCTTTCCGCTTTTCATGCCACATTTGCTTCAGGCTGGTAAAATACAGGGCGCTTTTGGCCGACGAGTTTTCCAGCCCGGGTTTGTTCCAACTGTAAATAAGCCATTTTTCCCCTATCAGGTCGGCAGGTGCATACTGTTCCATGAACCTGTCAAAATCAGGCCGGGAGAAAGTCTGGTACGAAAACAGCCCAAGAGCCTGGGCTGCGGACGCCCATTGACGTTTGGTCTGTTTGTTTTCGAGATAACTGATTGCCCCTGTTTTGGGGTCAAACCCGATCTTGAAATGACATGTATCAAAAATCCCCTTTTTATCCGGATTTACCTGTTGCAGTCCCGCTGTGCCTGCTTTCTCAGGTTTCAGTGAAATTAAGCGCGATTCGGCTTCTTCCTTAAGCCCGGCTGGCAGTGTTGCAACGGCATGGTCGATGTTGGCCCGTTTTTCTGCCCACGAAGCTTCGATCCCTTTAAATTCGGGGAGGTTGCGCGATTTACGGAATTTTGGCATGTCGTAAATATCCCAGTGGCCCAGCCGCCCGATAGAGTAACCCCAGGTATGCTCAGGGACGAGAAGCAGATGTTTTCCGAATGCCCTGTCTGATTTCCCGCCAGCCCGGAGCTTTCCATCGTTGATCCATTCTTTTCTCAGCCGGGATAATTCCCTGAAGCGGGCCATCAGGAGCGGGTCGCTACCCGGGCCGTGAATCCATGTGTCCCCGATTTCCTTTGTAACCACTGGCAAACGGTCACGCAGTAACCTTACTTCCTCCGCCACCGCGTTCAGGTCGGATGCAAAAACTTTTGCATTTGGAAATTGCGTCCTCAGGTCAGTATATATTTTAGCTATTTGTTCCGGGGAATGGGGTCCGTGATTATCGTGGGTGAACTGGATCGAAATTGCAGCTTCTTCCCCAGGCAACAAGGACACACCCCCGTAATCATGGTGGTACATAACCGTCAGGTCGCTCCCATCGGGACTTTTCCAGATAAAAAGAGGCGGGACTTCCGGCATGTGGCTGCCGATATTGACGCCAACATGAAAAAGTTCAATGCCTGCCTCTGCCAATACGGGAACCATTCCTCTGGTATGCCCGGGCACGTCGGTCATTTTTGCAGACAAAGTTTTACGCCCGAAACGTCGGTCCAATTCGGCTGAATAACCGGTTGCCAAACTTAAAAGTGACTTGTCCATCAGTTCGGTATGGGTAGTAAAAGGCGCTCCAAGCCAGGAAAAGTCACCCCGTTCGATGGCCCGCTCCATCCGTCTCCTGTTTTCCGGCGACGCTTCTTCCAGGTATTGGTAAACCAGCCATGAACCGGTGGTCCATTGGTAACGGTTTGCTTTTCCTTCGGCAGCAATCTTTTCGGTCAACGACAATACGTTCGGTATAAATTCGTCAAAATAAGTTTTAACAACATTGGCGGCCAGGTCGGTAAAGCCAACGTCGAGGTGTGTCTTGAAAATCACATGCACCCGCTTCACTGTTTCGCCAGCCTGTCCCCGCCCTGCAAACAAACGCCCGGGAACCATTAATGCCGTTCCGAGAACAGCGCCTGACTGTGTTAAAAATTTCCTTCTATCCATTAATTTTTATTTTAGATGTTACATCAGTGTTTCTTGTCTTCAATAACCTTAAAATCATCAAGGTAATAAGATGCGCCAACAGGGCTGTCGGTTTGTACAAACAGTTTGACCGGAACAGAAATCCCGTTCACGGCACAATCAAATTCGCCTTCAAGCGAAGCCCAGCCGCCCGATGCAATGGCGGCCTTATCCAACGTTAACATTTTCGCGCCGGGGCCTTCGCCAATCATGGCATAAAGCGTTGCGTTGAATTTGCCTGCCGGACCACCCTTAACCCAGGCGGAAACCTGGTAATGCAGTCCCTTGCTGGCGGCGATTGTCTGGTAAATGTAGCCGCCGGTTTTTGTTGGCGTCACTTTCGCCGATGAGATGTCCTGGTGGCGCTCGCCAACAGTCCGGTTCCATTGGGCATCTTCGGCAATCCACACCTGGCCTTCCTGCCTGGTTTCAAATCCCGGGTTCAGTATCAAATTAAAATGCGCATCCTCATCCCATAAATCGCGGTAAGTTTCCTCCAACCCGGCATTAGCGATAATACCAATCGCATCAGGCGGCCAGACGGCATCGGGATACAGGTTCCACTGGTATGAATTCGTTTCAGGCTTCCATTTGTCTGCCATTTCACCGGGCAGCCAAAAGTCAGTTTTGTCGGTTGTTGTATAATTATTCACAAACCGGAGGTGTTCTCCCCAGTTGGTATGCATGGCCACGGGATCCTTGTCCCCTTTCCAGGGCGGGCTAAATCTCAGGTCAATCACGTTGTTATACGCGTGCCACCAGGTGGATCCGTTATCCGCGTAAATTGCCCCGATCCCGTTCGTCTCGTTGCGTATGTAGTTACCCCGTACCGTAAATGATGGATTTTCCTCATTTGCTAAAATGTTTGTCCCGCTGGCATAAATTGCCCCCACATCAAAAACCTTTGTCATTGTTCCCATGTCGTGGACATAATTGTTTTCAATGACTACATGCTCCGATATCGAGTTGCCATGCATGGAAACGCACATCCCGTTGTATGGCAAGTCACATATCTCGTTATGCCCGATATAGATGTTTTTGCCCTGCGCCACATAAATGCCCGGAACAGCGGTATATTCCAACCCAACCTTGCGGATATAGTTGTTTTTAATCACTACATTCGCCATATCCAAAGGCTTGAAATGCGGTTCCTCTATAGTCATTGCACCTCCCGATATATCGACAAACTTATTCCCGGCAATCGTCACATCTTTAACGCCGTTGTCCATTTTCAGGCCTACGCTCCCCATCCTTAAAAATTTATTTCTCTCGAAGGTTATCCCGCTCGCGGAGGAAACCCTGACCGCACTTTCGGGGTACCTCCTGTCATCTTGCGTGATCGCACAAAAAATATTTGATTTTACCATGTTAGGGCGCAGCCATCCGGCATATTCAAAGGTTATCCCTTCAAAACTGACATTCTCAAACCGGTTGTCCCGGTTGCTCCCCTTTGCGGTGAGAAGTTCGTCCACAACCGGGATGACAACCTCTGCCGTTGCCATGTCCTCCCCGCTCCGGGGCTTGTAAAACAAATCGCCCGTGCCGCGGTCAAGGTACCATTCCCCGTCTGAATCCAGCAGCTCGTAAGCGTTTTCAATATAATCGAGGCTGGCTACTCCTCTGATTTTTGCAAATCGCCCTGTTGTTGAGAACTGCCACGCGGAAGGATACATTTTGATGGTTGCTACGCCGTTATTTGCAGTGATCTGATCCACTTTGATCCGGTATTCGACCCACTGGTCATAATATACAAACTCTACATCCAGGATATTTTTCCACTTTGCCATAAATGTATCGGTCGTGGTATGGCCATAGGCGCTCTCGAAGGTAAGGCTTATAGGCGTTCTTTCGCTCCGGGCAACTATCGCCCGCTGCCCGTTAACGTAAAGTTGCCGCGTATCGATGCCTTTCCCGACATTGGCTTTGAAGATGTTCAGTTTTGGATCATGCAACTGCCAGCCGGAGATGCGTTTTCCGCCGCTGATCACCGGACGTTCGCCGGGATATGCTTTGTAGATAATTTTGTGCCCGTCTTTACCGGAGTCATGTTCATTGAAGGTCAATTCGCTTGTCCTTACCGTGTACGCTTTTTCGCCCTCTCCAACCTGCCGGATGGTACACCGGCCGGCATAGTTGTACTCGCCGCCACGAAGCCAAACGGTAATGTCGCCCGCCACCGACTGACGGTTCTGGCGGATTTCATCGCGCGACCTTTCGATGGTGCGGAACGGCTTTTCTTTGCTTCCCGAATTCGAGTCTGATCCGTTTACCGGATCGACATACAATTCATTGCCCGCTGTCTGGACTTTGTCTTTACCCGACATTTGCCCTGTTGGTTCCTGAGAACAATAACCATTATTAATTCCCGCTATAAACAGTACAACTAAAATAAACCCGATCATTTTTATCTTCATTTTTATCTTCACTTCTATTTCACGTTTAGTCCCAAAAATCTTTATCACATCTGACGGTCTTATGGTTTAAGCTTGTAGTAATTGTACTTTTTGGCCTGGCCAACTTTCAGAAACCTACGGCTGACGACCGGCTGCCCGTTTTCGGGGGTTAACTCCGCCACCAGGACGTATCCGCCCGGCTGATCGGGAAGCAAGATGCTTGTTGGGACATTGGTCCGGGTAAGAGGCGACAGCTTTGCTTCTGTTTTCCTTTCTCCAACATTCTTTCCTTTGGAATCCAAAAGATATACCCTAGCTTTTCCATTCACCGGGGTTGAAAAATTATTTACCCCTGCCAGGTTGAAAAACAGTTCGGAACCGGGCCGGCAGGGTTCAAGGTGTTTCACATACCGCCCGTCAGCGAGGTTAATAAACAGCGCCGCAGGGGCAAAACAGTGTCGGAACCATTCCAGCGCAGGAGCAGGTTTCAGGTCCCTGACATTATCGATAAACCAGTCGCCTGTGTACCCATAATTATTGGCCAGGTAACATAAAGCAAGCACCCCGGCCACATTCGTGTTACTCCGCAGAAACTCGGTTTCAAGCTGAAGCCAGTAAGCCTGCAACTCGCGGTTTTGTTCGGGCGTGGAATTGGCCCCAAGGTAGTACTTAAAAAAATCGATTGTAAGCTTGGTAGGGCTGCCGTTCCGCCAAAGCCATACACAACCGTACTCATTGACCAACTGGGCAGAACCAGCGCTTTCCAGTTTTTTGGTTATGGGATGCCTGAAATCAAAATCGCCCAGCGGGTATGGTTTTTTTTCAAATTCGTCGAGCGCCCAGGGCACGGGGCCCGCATAGAGGTGAGGCTCGTCCATTTCATCTGCCGGCACTTCGTCGCTGGTCATAAACCCGGTGTCCCAAATGCGTGTGGGATCGAGTTTTTTAAGCTCGGGGATCAGGGTGTTGCCAATAAAACTGTCCCAGTTTTCGTTGATCCCGTCCCAGATGGCAATGCTGGGGTGGCAGCCGTCGCTCCAAACCCAGTCGGTGTATTCTTTCCGCGTTTGGTCGTCCCAGCCGTGGTTTTGCCAGTAGAACCATTCGTTCTGGAACAATAAACCGTGTTCGTCGGCTAAATCGTACCAAAAATCGGGAACAAGGCCGATGCAAATACGCATGGCGTTCCAATTGAGCTTTTTGGGGCCATCGACCAGGAATTTTTTTACCCAGTTTTTGTCCCAAACCAGGTTGCCGCAGTCGGGGTCTTCGAAAAACCGTTGCAGGGTAATGTTTGTCCCGCGAAGGAAGTATTGTTCCCCGTTCAGGTAAAAGAATTTGCCCCGCCGGGTAAAATCGCGCATCCCAAATTGTTTGCCGAACTCGTCGGAAATACCTGTTTTGCCAATGAGCGACACTTTTGCTGTGTACAAAAATGGTTTTTCAGGCGACCATGCCGTGAACCCAGTTAACGGCAGCGACATTTCGATGGTAGTTAAATTGTCGCGCCTTACCATATAATCGCCCGAGGCAGTGGCAACCTCCCTGCCCGATAGTTTTTCGCAAATGGAAACTTTCACGGTAATTTTATCCTGCATTGGGTCGTTGGCAAAAATCTGTGCAGGCAGGAAGCTCCGTACCTGCGCTTTAACCGTTACTTTTTTGTTTTCGACCGATGGGAGCGCCAGTAAGCGGTTTACGCGCATTTTTCCGGTGAACGCAAGGAAAACGTCGTCCCAGATTCCCGGGATGTAATTCTCTTTTTCCTTGTCGGTGCCGCCGGGCGATTCGCCGGGCAACCAGACACGGTCGCCCACCTTGATCAGAATCTCGTTTTCAGCCCCGTATTTTAGCGCCCCCGAAACATTAAATTCGATGGGGGTAAAACAGGCCATGTTACTGCCCATGTCCATCCCGTTCACATATACCTGGGTAACATACTGGCTCTTTTTCAGGGTGATCACTCCTTCCCTGCCTTCCATCTCTTTGGGAACGAACACGGTTTTTCGGTACCAGTTGTACCGGGGAGTGTAATCGACGTTGTACAGGTTGTGGTTTTCTTTGAAATATACCTTATCGAGCCGTTTTAAGATTTTGTCGTAATCGTCAATCTTTGGTTCGGCAAGATGTATGACCCCCGGTACCGGGATAACCCGCGTAAATTTTGCCGGGGGAAAGGCATTCAGCGTTTGGTCGAATTGCCAGGTCCCGTTCAGGTTAATTGTGGTTCGTCCGCCGTCAGCAGTGGCGGTTACCGAAAATAAAAAAAACAGGAAAACGAAAAAGACCAGGTTTTTCAGGTTCAATAAGCCGGGTAACTTCGGCGTTGAAAAATTTTCAAAAGTTTGGCTATTAGTTGTCATTGCTATTAATTAAATCTGTTTTTCAAATAGTCTCTTTATTCGCAAAATGGTTGAGAAACAAACTCAAGAACAGACGGTAAAGCTCCCCGCCAGCAGTTCCAGGTATGGGCTCCGTCGCGAACACGAAACTCGCCTTGTATGCCTTTTTTAATCATCGTCAGGTAAAACCTTAAATTCGATTCGACCCGGGAGATGTCATCATCGCCACAGTCGATGTACCAGCGAACGGTCTTCATCTGGTCAACCGGAAGGCTGTTCGTCAGTTCGAAGCCATTGTGCTGTTTGTAAAAGGACAGCAACAGGTCATCGGATATGCCCTCATAGTTCTTTTTATACGTTTCCCTGAAAGTGTCCCAATCGTGCAGCCCATTGCCAGCACTCAGCGGACAGGCCGATGAAAACATCTCGGGATGGTGCAAGGCATAAACAATAGTACCGCCGCCACCCATCGAAAGCCCCGCGATGGCGCGGTAATGTTTCTCTGCCCTGATACGGTATGTTTTTTCGATGTACGGCATAAACTCCTGAAAAAAGAAATCCTCATAATTCCAGTCGCCCTTCGGGCTGTTGAAATAACCCCGCTGCCCGGTATTTGCGTCGGGCATGACGATAATCATTGGCGTACACCTCTCTTCTTCAATGGCTTTGTCGGAAATGCGTTTCACATCGCCCAGTTGTACCCAGCCCGTGTGGTCGTCGCCATTGCCATGCAGCAGGTACAATACCGGGTACGAACGCTCCGAAGTAAAATAATCTTCAGGCAGATAAATGGAGTACTTACGGTCCATTTTCAGTATTTTACTTGGCACCGACCGGTTATCAAAAACTCTGCTACCCTGGGCTAAAAGTGTTGTATTTACATATAAACACAGCGTTATGATTAAAATATGTTTCCCCATCACTAATTCGTTATTTGTTAATATGTTTGATATTAGTCAGATATTCCTGAAACGGGCCTATCTTCCGGCTTA
This sequence comes from Gaoshiqia sp. US2, assembly GCF_059705485.1. Classification (NCBI taxonomy): domain Bacteria; kingdom Pseudomonadati; phylum Bacteroidota; class Bacteroidia; order Marinilabiliales; family Prolixibacteraceae; genus Gaoshiqia; species Gaoshiqia sp. US2. The sequence goes on from NZ_AP048550.1 coordinate 2,738,900, forward strand.
CTTCCCCATTCGGTACCAGGTTTGTTCCCCATATTAAAATCGAGGGTTCCGCCTTTCCCTATATCTTCTATTCGCATAAATGATTTGGTATAGCCTTTCCCGTTTAGTTTGGCGCTTTGGATATAGTAATTTTCCGCGGAAATATCATTTGCTTTGACTGTAAATAAATTTCCACTTGGAAGGTGCAGTCTGACATTTTTAAACGAAGGCGTGCCAATCACGTAATAATCCATTCCGGGGGTGACGGGATAAAACCCGAGGGAACTAAACACATACCAGGCCGACATTTGGCCGCAATCGTCATTTCCGCACAACCCGTCCCGGCCACTGTTATACAGCGTGTTTTTGATCGTGTTGACCATCTTCTGGGTTTTCCAGGGCTGGCCGGCAAAATTATAGAGGTATGCCGTGTGGTGGCTCGGCTCGTTCCCGTGGGCGTACTGGCCGATAAGCCCGGTAACGTCAAGCACCTCGTTCTCTCCCTTACCGGTTTCCACGCTGAATAAGGAATCGAGCTTTGAAACAAAAGCGTTGTCGCCACCGATCAGGTTTATTAAACCTGTTATATCCTGAGGGACATAAAAGGTATATTGCCATGAATTGGCCTCGGTAAAATCGCCCCAACCTGCGCTTGAAGTAACTTTTGGATCGAAAGGTCCGCGCCATTTGCCATCGGTGTGGCGGCCCCGCATAAATCCGGTGGAAGCGTCGAAATGGTTTTTGTAGTTTTTAGCCCTGCTGATAAAATAATCGAAATCTTCCTTTTTGCCAAGCTTTTTGGCTACCTGGGCAATGCACCAGTCGTCGTAAGCGTATTCGAGCACTTTCGATACGGAATTCCTCCCGGTTTCCGTGGGGATAAATCCCAGTTTCTTATAGTGGTCCAAGCCTTTAGCGTCGCGCATGGCAAGAACTTTCATTGCACCAAAGATGTGTTCGTGATCAAATCCCTGTTGCCCCTGCAGGATGGCCTGCGAAATTACCGGAACCGAATGATAGCCTATCATGGTATTTGATTCTTTCGCTCCAAAATCCATTATGGGCAAAGACCCGGTTTGGTTAAAGCACTCTGTCATCGAAGTGATAAAATCAAGGTTTTTTCCGGGGTATAAAAGTGCAAAAAACGGGTGCAATGCCCGGTAGGTATCCCACAGGGAAAAATTCGTATAGTATTCTTTTCCTGCTTCTTTATGAATTCGATTATCCCATCCCCTGTAACTTCCATCGACATCCGAAATGAGGTTGGGGCAAACCAGCGAATGGTAAAAGGCGGTATAGAAAGTGGTTTTTTGCTCAACGTTATCAGATTCCACCTCAATTTTCGACAATTCCTTTTCCCAGGCATCATCTGCTTCCCGGGCAACTCTGTCAAAATCCCAGTGAGGTATTTCCTTTTCGATATTGTTTTGTGCCCCGTTTTCACTTACCGATGACAAACCCACTTTTACCAGTAGTTTTTCGCCGGGTGTCGTGCTAAAATGAAAAACCATTTTTGAAACAATACCATCAACGGACTTTTCATGGCCAACAATACTATCTTTAAAGGAAATAATTTGCCGGACAGGTTTTGAAAACCTAGCACAAAAATATACAAGGTGACCGGTGATAAGCCTGCATGATGAGGTTCTACAGCCAACCACAGTGTATTCGTCCACTAACTTTATAAAACTTTTGTCAGTCTTGTCGCCGATACCATGCCCAAGGTCTATAATCAAACCGGCATCAGAAACGCCCTGAAATGTGTAACGGTGAAAACCAACCCGTAATGAAGCAGTCATTTCGGCATAAACATTACAGTCCTCCAGCTTTACGGCATAGTAGCCGGGCTTTGCAACTTCCGTTTCGCGTGAGAAACGTGAACGGTAGCCTTTCCCCGGAATATTTTTGTCACCCGGTTCAAACTGTGGTTCGCCGGTAATGGGCATGACAAGTACATCGCCCATATCAGGAAGCCCTGTACCGCTCAAGTGGTTATGCGAAAACCCCATGATTGAACTGTCGCTGGTATGATAACCGGAGCACCAGTCCCATCCTTTCACATCCGTATCGGGACCGAGCTGCACCATTCCAAACGGAAGACAAGCCGCCGGAAAGGTATGCCCATGGCCCGATGTTCCGATAAAAGGATTAACAAAATCTGTATATGTTTTTTTACCTGTATTCTGAGATTGCAGGCAAGAAGGTAAAGTGCTGGCTGCAATACAAATTATGACCAATTGATAAACTTTCCTTATTTTAAATTTCATGAACCTCATCTTTAGTCACGTTATTTCAATTTATGTATATTACTTTAAAATCACCAGTCATCCGTCCTGAACGGCGATGCCGGCAACCCTTCCTTGTTGTACAAATTGGCGTCGTCGGGATTATCGGCCCATGCGTAACGCACAGCCACCGGATTTGGCACGCCTTCGTTCGTAACAATTACCTTATTGTCTGGTGTCAGGTAAGCTTTTGCCCAAACAAACTTTTTGTCGGCACCCGCGATTGCAAACGATTTCAGGTACCCGTACTTATCCTTTGCCCAAAGCCCTGATCCGTTATGGTCAAACTCCAGTATGATGCGGTCTCCTTCCACCTTCATGCTTTTATACACGGGACCTGAATATACCAGTTCCTTTCCGTATGCTTTTTTAAGGGCAGCAAGGGCCAGGCGATAACCCACATCATCTTTGTTACGGGGATGGATGTCTTTTGCCTCCCCGATGTCGATAATCACTGCCATGCCGGTATTGGGAACCGACAGCGCCATAGTCTGGGCTTCGCGTAATCCTGCCCACGAACTATTCTGGGGCGCCGGTACCGGTTCTGTAAAGTTGGCAAGCTGTACAAACAGGAAGGTAAAATCGCCGCAATTCCACTTTTGTCTCCAGTCTTTTATCATAGCAGGGAATTGCGAGCGGTACTTGATGTGTCTGCCCACGTTATTTTCACCCTGGTACCAGATCGCCCCTTTGATGGGGTATTTGGTTATTGGGTTTATCATGCCATTATACAAAAGAGATGGATAGGCGTTGGGTCCCGATAAGTCTTTGAAAGCAGGTAATTTCAATCCCACCTTATAAGACCAATTGCCGGCAAGCTCTGTCTTTTTGCCATCGACCTCAATAAAAAGCTCTTCATCTTTTCCCCAGAGGCCTCCCCTGCCACTCCTATCGGTTACTTTTATCGCAAGCCTGTTCTTTCCGGCCACCAATACGCCAGCGGGGACTTTGTAAAGCCGTGGCGCACCCGACTTATTTTCGGTTTTGCCGATCTGAATGCCGTTGAGCCAGGTTATATCGCTGTCATCAACCGGACCTAAACTGACGGAGGCTTCCTTTCCTGCACCGGCAGGGTCAATGGTTATTTCTTTTGCGAACCATACCACGCCGTCAACAGACGGAAGCCCGGCCCCTTCCCATGCCTGGGGCAACTTCATGGTCTCCCATCCCGGAAGGCCGGCAGCATTTCCGGCGTACCATTTGTTTGCTATGCCCGCGTCTTCGTTATCAACTGTATTCTGGTATTTTATCCTGTTCGCTTCGGCCTCTTTCCTGAGTTGTTCGGTGTCAATCGATTTGACCTTCTCAACGGCTGTCTTGTAATCGTCGTCGGCATACATGGTTTCGAGGCTGGTCCAGGTTTCTATTCCAGTGCCTCCCCAGTTGTCGTTTATCAGTCCTATCGGCACATTTAGGTCCTTTCCCAGGTTTCTGGCAAAATAATACCCAACGGCTGAAAACCTGGCTGCAGTTTCCTTTCCGCAAATTTCCCATTTTGCTTCCAGTGTATTGTCGAGCGGGGCTGTACTGATGTTTTTGGGAAGATTAAACAACCTGATATTCTGATTTTCAACCGAGTTTTGATCGACATCCCAATTCCTCGACATCGAAAGCCACCGCTCCATATTCGACTGGCCACCGCAAACCCAGACATCACCAACCAGGATATTCCTGAGTGCAATCGTATTCTTTCCTGTAATGGTCATCTCGAACGGGCCGCCGGCAGCCAAGGGCGCTAACTGTACTTTCCAGGCGCCGTCTTTTGCCGCTTTCGCTGATATTTTCTGGTTATTAAAAACAACCAGTACCTTTTCCCCGGGATTTGCCCAGCCCCATATATTTACCGGCAACCCGCGCTGAAGCACCATGTTATCCGATAAAATATAAGGCAACCTGACCTCGCCCGATACACTTAAATTCAAAAGGAACAGTATGGCAGGCAAAAAAACCAGCCGTTTCGCCCTTTTCAATAACCACATGACTGTACGTTTCATAGCATGAAAGTTTAGCATTCGTTTATTCATGGCTTGCCAAGTCATTTCGGTTTTTTCTTCCCGAATTTCCGGGCAGCCTGGAACATATAAACCAGGTTCTGCGGCGGGACATCTTCCTGTATGTTGTGGGCAGCCGCAAAAATGTACCCTCCTTCTTTATTCAGGATATCAATTGTTTTTTCGACTGTCCGCTCAATGCTTTCTTTGTTCCCGAAAGGAAGTTCTTCCTGTGTGTCAAGCCCCCCGTGAAACACGATCTGGCCGGCATAATTGTCTTTCAGGTTGGAGGGTTCCATATACGCGGCTTTGGGCTGGATCGGGTTCAAAATGTCCACTCCGGCGTCGATCAGTTCGCCGATGAGCGGGAACACACTGCCGCAGGAATGGTGAAGAAAAGCCGCACCGGTGAATTGTTTGGTGTAGCTGATGCGCTTTTTCAGGTATGGTTTAATCAGTTCGGAAAACATATCGACGGATACAAACAAACTGGCCTGGGTCGCGAAATCGTCGCCGCTCGAGGTGTAATGGATGTATTTCCCCAGCGCCCCGTAATAAATTTCGATCACCCTTTTCTGATAGTCGTAAATCTTGTCGAAGAATTTTTCCACCCATTCAACATCCTCGATCGTGCGCAACAGGAAATCGTCGAAACCGCACATCCAGCAGCCCAATTCAAAAACGCCGTATATCGGGTGTTCGGCACAAATAACATAGTCGGTTTCGTCAAACAATTTTTTGGCCTGAAGGGCTGCTTCTTCTATTTCCCTGGGGTCAATCGAATCGGGGTTGGGCCACCTGAATTTGTCCAGGTCTTCGAGGGTTGCATTTTTAAGCGGGTAGCTTACCTGTTCCCAGTACAGCCCGGTGTAAACGCGCCTGATGCCCCATTCATCGATGTACTCTGTTCCGGATATTTCCCCGTACTGCGAATCCCTGGGCGTAAATATCTCGCCAACCGAGCGGGTGTCGATGTCCATGTATTTCAATATGCGTTCGTCGAGCCTCCTGGTTTTGCCAAATTTCAGCGGTTTAATATCTTGAGGGATTTCATACCCGAGGAACTCAAGCAAGGTGAACATGCTTTTTCCTTCCATGGTCGATAAAGGGCAACCTCCCAAATCAATGATTATATCATCTGGCTGAATGTGCTGTAACGTTTTTTTGAAATTTTCTCTTCTGCTCATTTTATTTATTTTTTTTAGTTTAAAAATCTGAAATATTAACGCCTTAACGGAATAACTATATTGCGGCCCGAACCTGGTTTAGCCTTTTCGTCGATAATGGCAAAAATAGCATGGGTAACAACGCCGTCCTCAATCAGTAACTGGACACGCTCAAGCCTTTTCATCGTTTCCTTGCGCCCGTCGGCCCAGATAATCGTGCGCGAATATCCCTTCGGGTTGTTTGCCAGTTCCCAGTTAATCCCATCCGTCGAAACAGCGTGGATGCCGCCGCCATTTTCCCCGATCAGATGGACTCCCGCATCAAACACTTTGCACAGGAGGTGGAACCCTTCTTTGTCGTACCAGATGCAGGCATCTTCAACATTCGAGTTCTTGGTTCCGGTAAACGGAAGGATCGCCTCTTCGCTCACGGGTTTGTAAGGCCCCATGTAATTATCGGCCACCGCAACTCCCAGGCGAAAATCAGGTCCAGGGAAAGTACCGTCTTTGGCATGTCCTGAACGGGTGCTTTTGTAAACCAGGAACACTTTTCCGTCGGGCATCACACAAGGCGCGGCATTAGATGTGATCTGGTTGTCCCACCGTCCCGGTCGTGGCTCCAGGATGGGTTCGTCGAACCTCTTCCACGGCCCTTTAACAGATGTTGCCGTGGCCAGGCCGATGCGTTTGGCGGCCCATGCCACATTATAATTCCGGTCGGGATAAGTTGTTCCGGTGTAAAAAAGCAGGTAAGTGTCTTTGTATTTATGGATGGTCGGGTTATGGGTCATCATCCCGTCCCAGTACCGGGTGCCCCGTTTGGGCAAAACAACATCTTCAAACTGGTAGGGGCCAACAGGGTTGTCGGATGAAGCCAAAACAACTTCGGAATCGAGCCCCCAACTGTAACTTTTGCCCTCGGGCCAGCGGGAGGCGAACATATAATAACGGCCATCCTCGCCTTTGATCACCGAACCGCACCAGGTCACAAACCCGGGCATCTGGAAACCGCTGTTTAACGGGACAGGCAAAAAGCGGTCGGAAAAAGCTTCGTTCTGACTGGTAACACCGGCTTCCTGAGATGAAACCGAAAATACCCCAAGAAAGAAAAACGTAATTGTTGCCAGACAAACCTGACATACACTCATTTTTTGGACTGCCAATTTACTTATGGCCAGTTTCCCTTTAATCAATTTTTGTATCATTTTAGTTTTATTTTTTATGGTAAATTTTCATGACAGAAAATTATCTTTTAGTTGCCTTCAGGTATTCTTCCAATATCCGCTGGTCGTTTTCGTCGCTGTCGCCATACTGTTTGCGCAATTCGTCCAGGCGCCGGTGCATCATCTTGCGCACATCGGCATAGGCCGGATCATTGTAAACACTTTTCATTTCCATCGGATCCTTTTCCAGGTCGTACATTTCCCATTCATCCACATCGTAATAAAAATGGATCAGTTTGTAGCGGTCGGTCCTTACCCCGTAATGCCGTTTGACCATGTGGGTCGAGGGGTACTCGTAGTAAGTGTAATAAACAGCGTCGCGCCATTTGCCGCTTTCACCGCTGACAATCTTGCGGAACGACTCGCCCTGCATGTCTGCCGGAGCCTTAACCCCGGCATAATCCAGGAATGTCGGCGCAAAATCGAGATTCTGGACGAGTTTATCAACGACCGTCCCCGGTTTGATTTCCTTCGGGTATTTCATCAGGATCGGGGTTCGGAACGATTCTTCGTACATGAAACGTTTGTCGAACCAGCCGTGCTCGCCCAGGTAAAAGCCCTGGTCGGAAGTATAAACCACGATGGTATTTTCTGCTAACCCGCTTTTATCCAGATAATCCAACACTTCGCCCACTCCGTCGTCAACCGAGGCGATACATGCCAGATAATCCTGCATGTAACGCTCGTAACGCCAAAGCATCTTTTCTTTCCAACTCATCGATGGATACAACTTTTTAAATTCCTCATTCAGCGGACCGTAAACCGAATCCCATGCTGCCTTTTGGGCGGCATCCATTCGACCCACATCCTTTCTGAACAGATTGATCCCCCAGTTTGATTCTTCCTTTATGCCCAATTCTTCCATCACCTCCGGATAAATCTTTAAATCTGCCGCCCATTTCATATCCTTCAATATACTCATCTCTTGCGAGCGGGCGGCGGTGCCCCTGCCTGCATAATCATCAAAAAAGGTCTCCGGCTCTTTAAAATGCATTTTTGTATATTGCCTGAAATATTTTGGCGCTGGCAACCACTCACGGTGCGGAGCTTTTTGATGGTACAAAAGGCAAAACGGCTTATTTTGGTCACGTTTGTTCTCCAGCCAGTCGAGTGCTGTTTCAGTAACAATTTCAGTACAATACCCGTGTATCTGTTTTTTTTCGCCATTGATGAAAAAGTCGGGGTTATAGTACTCCCCCTGGTCACGCAGCACCATTGAAAAATCGAAGCCCTCCGGAATGCCGTCGAGGTGTATCTTGCCGATCATGGCGGTTTGGTAGCCATTTTTCTGAAGCTGTTTGGGGAAGTTGTCCTGGTCCCAGTTGAAAGGCTGGATGTTGTCAACCTTTCCATTCACAAAACTGTGCTTGCCGGTAAGCATCACCGCGCGGCTTGGGGCGCAAACCGAGTTGGTTACAAACCCCCTGGTAAAAATGGCCCCGCCTTTGGCAATGCGGTCAATATTCGGGGTTTTGTTCAGACCATGCCCGTAAGCGCTGATGGCCTGGTAGGCGTGGTCGTCGCTCATGATGAAAATGATGTTGGGCCGGATATTTGTTTTTTTTACTTCCTTTTGGGCGCACCCGGCCATGGTGGCCCCGACACCCAACATGCTGAATAATAATAATTGTCGTGGTTTCATATTTTAATTCATTTTGTTTTTACTTGTCTGATTGGTTATCGTGTCTGCTCTCACTGTTTCTCTGATGTATTTCCATCCCCATCCACGGCAACAACCCGGTATTTGGCCTTCGGACTGTTCCCCTCGGCATAGTCGAAATAAAACGTGCCGATACCCACAAAGTCGAGCGGTTTGCCGTCGCGGTACAGTTGATACCCTGCCAGCAGCCGGTCATCCTTGCTTTCGGTCCAATTGATTTCGGTGCCTTCCTTTCCGCAATAGGATGCTTTCTTTACCGAGCTTATCTTCGGAACTGACGGTTTTGTTTTGTCCGTTCCCGAACCCGGAAAATCATCCATGTTCAGGAAAACCAACTGGGAAGAAACGGTGTCGTTGAAAGCAATGCCCGATTGCATCAGTTCGGCCCCTGATTTGGAATACCCGGCCCTTCCTTTCCTGAATCTGACCGAATACACCAGCCCGGGCTGCAACGATTTCGGATAAACAACAACATCCGTTTTCGATGCTTTATCCTGCCTGATCACACATTTGGAGCGGTCGGCACTGGTCAGTTGGGTGAAGCAATGTTTTGTTGCTGCACGATCAGCTTTTGGATGGTACAGGTTCATAAACCGTCCGATCACTTTCTTCTGTACCAGGTATTTTTGCATCAGTACCCTTTCGCGCATCTTTTGCATGTTTTTGTCTTCAACATCGGAAGAACTGCTCACGTTAAGCATTTTCGGGACACTCCAGAAATAACTTAAATGATAAAAATCGTCTTCCCCTCCGCCATCCGATTCCTGTTGCGATTCAAGGAATTCGGTCTTGTCCCAGTTGGCCCATTCGCCTCCCGAATTGCAGCCTTCAATTCCCATATCAGGATCGGCTTCTTTCAGTTCTTTCAACAGCCGCAACCCGTTCCTGTACTGTACAACAAAAGGCTGGCCCTGTTGGTGGTCGTGCTTATCCGAATAACAGGGCGCTTCCATCCACCCGTCAAACCGGTTCATAAAAGTGCCATACCGTTTCTGCCTCCCAAGCAGGAGGTCTTTCATGTACCCAACGGCATCGTTTGAACCCAGGCAATACCCGTAGCCGTACCAAAGGCATATACCGGGGGGCGCCTTCGGGTCGAGGTGCCATTTCTCGTGGTCCAGATCGTTCGGGGTGTTTTTTGAAAAATGGTTCGGCGGTAACCAAAGCTTGAAATTGATGTCCGATTTACGGGCGTAATCCACAATCTGTTTCCAATCGACGCCTTCCCATACTCCCATTCCCTGTTCGTTCCACCAAAAGCCATCCTCGTGGGCAATGTTGAAGCCCAACTTCCGGCATTTATCGACGATATCCAACATTTCTCCGAAATGGATATCGGTTTTGAACATCGATGCTGTATTGTACCAGTTTGCGTTCCACATGCAGCCTCTCCAAAGGTATTTTTCGCGCGTGTAATCCCATTTGTGGGCTGCCTGCCAGTATTGGAGCTGCTCGCCGGCGTAGTCCATATCGCCTTTATAAACCCCGGTAAAACTGTTTGGCGCCTCGAACGATTCACCCGGCTTCAGCGCCTGACGGTGCCGTTCCAACTGCGAGTTAATGTAAAAATACCTCAGGTACCCATAATACGTCCCCCACGATTTGACTTCCTCATCGGGCGGGAAGCGGCAATCAGACCAAAATTTCATCGACCACGGCCCCAGGTAATTAAACCCGAAGAATATCCCTTCGCCCGAATCGTGCTGAAGCACAAAATACGGGTGATAAGAAGATGACCCGCTGTAATTGTCGTCCACCCGGTAATCGTTGGCCCCTGCATCGGAATAAAACGTGCGGCTGGCCCATTCGAGCGAATCGACAAACTCGTGGTTGGTATTCTTCCACGAACCCCCTCCCTGCCAGTAATGAAGCCGGAGGCCCTTCGCGACCTTGTAATCGATGTCCACCAGGTTCATCGATATTTCTGAAAGTTCTTCCTTTTCAGAAGTGATATTGGTTACGGTATAATATTTCCGTACCATCCCCATCGGCGTCCAGGGCGAACTGGCATAAACCTGGTAATTAAACCTGATGGAAAACTTCGGGTTGCGAAGGGTTATTTCGAGGAACACACCGGGATCGATGCCCGGCGATGCTTTCGGAACAGGCAGTTTGCCCGCGGTGTACGACACCAGTTCGTAATTTCCCCGCGAGCCGGAATACAACTGGTTGTCCATCACAAACCGGAACTCGTCGGAAATAGCCGTGCCAATGTAATCGGTTCCGGTGAAATGGTTTTTGAGTTCTTTTAAACGGTAATTACCGCCGGACAAAGAGAGTACCTGCGTCATCTGCTTGGTACCCAGTTTCCAGGTATTGGTCGATTTTTCGTAACTTATCCAGGCATCGCCCGAACGGGCCAGTTCGCCAGGCTGACTGAAGCCGGTCATCATGGTCATCAGGCAAAATAATAGGATATTGACAATTCGTTTCATTGGTTCAGGGTTTAGTTTGTTATTTTATTTTATTTTGGTTGAACATCCGTTCTGAACGGCCTTGCAGGCAACCCTTCTTTATTGTACAGATCAATTTCTCCGGGGTTGTCGGACCAGGCATACCGCACCGCCACCGGACCGGGAACCTGATCGTTGGATACAATCACGTCGTTGTTTTCGATGCGGGCTTTGGCCCAGACAAATTTCCCGTCGGCGCCACAAATGGCAAATCCGTTTACCATACCATCTTTACCCCTGGTAACCAGGCCTGTTCCAATGTGGTCGAACTTCAGGCGGATTTTACTTCCTTCGATGGTTTGCGAAGAAAAGACAGGGCCCGAACAAACTATATCTTTCCCGTAAGCCACTTTTAAGGCCTGCAAGGCCAGCCGGTACCCTACATCCTGCTTGTTTACCGGATGAAGGTTATCTGCCTGGCCAAGATCAATGGTCACGGCCAGCCCGGTATTGGGCAAGGCCAGCGCCGAAGCCTGGGCTTCGCGTAATTCGGCCCAATCGCTTTCTGAAGGCTGGGCATCCGCAGGCCGGTAATTGGGAAGCTGGACTACCAGGAACGGAAAATCGCCAATGCCCCATTTCTTCCGCCAGTCTTTAATCATAGCTGCCAGAAGGCCCTTGTATTCTTCCGCCTTATTGGCGTTGCCTTCGCCCTGGTACCATAATGCTCCCTTAACCGGGAATTTTATTACCGGGTTGACCATCCCATTGTAAAGCAATTCAGGGTAACTGTTGGGGTGGGCAAGCGGAAACGATTGACGGCCAAACAGGCCTGCCTTATACTTCCACCCGCCCGACAGGTTTTTTTGCCCGCGGCCGGTCTGCACATAAATTTCTTCCGGCTTGCCGGTGAACCCGCCGGTGCCCCAGCTATTGTATATTTTCACGACAAGCACATTTTTCCCCTTCCTGAGAAGTTCCGGGGCCGCTTTATATTTGCGGGTCTGGCTGTATTCATCGCAACTGCCTATTTTTGTGCCGTTCAGCCAGGCTTCGTCTGAAACCTGCATGGTGCCCAGATGAAAAACAAGCTCTCCTGAAATATCTTCCGGCTGAAGCTGAATTTCTTTCCGGTACCAGTTATTGCCATTTTTACCGTTTGTGGGTGGATTGAACGACGGGATATCAGCAGGCTTCCAGTCTGTATCATCCATATCGGGCAGGTACCATTTATTCACCACGCCAGGCTCCTTGTTTTTGAGCGAATCGATCCATTGCGCCTGCCGCCTGTCGCGTTCGGCAATGATCTTTTCATAATCCCTGGTTTTCAGTTCCTCGATGGCCGGCAAATAATCGTTGAATTGAGAAATCGCTTCAAGGCTCATCCACGGTTGGATGATTGTCCCGCCCAGCGAACATTTGATCATACCAACCGGGACATTCAGGTCGGTATTAATTTTACGGGCAAAGAAATAGGCGGCGGCGCTGAAATTGGCCACCGACCCAGGGCTACAGGCCTGCCACCTGCCGCCACTAACGTCTTCTTTAGGGCGTTCGCTTAATTTTACGGGCACTGTGAACAACCGGATTGTGGGGTAATTGGCATGTTCTATTTCCCAATCGGCATTTTTGACGCCGACCACGCTCATGTCCATGTTTGACTGGCCTGAACAAATCCAGACATCGCCCATCAGGATGTTTTTCAGGACGATCGTGTTGTCTCCTTTGATGTCCATCTGGTAAGGGCCTCCTGCCGGCAACGGATCGAGGTAAACAGTCCATTTGCCGTCTGTTCCGGGCTTTGCGGTATATTTCTTTCCGGCAAAAGTAACGTCCACCATTTCGTCTTTGTCAGCCCATCCCCAAACTGGAACCTTCGCATCGCGCTGCAGTACCATGTTGTCGGTAAACATTCCTGATAATCTGATATTTGCATTCGAACAAACCGGGACAATCAGCAGGATTCCTATAAAAAACAAGTAGGATTTAATCAGCTTATTCATCATTTTTGGTTTTAGGCTTATTTAACTTTCAACTGCACTTTTGCGGATTCCAGATCGAACCGGTTCACCATCGAGATGCCGATCATGTCGTTTTTGTTTACTGCTCCTTTTGAAAACCTGAAAACCATAGCCGGGGGAATTATCGGTATGGCTTCGTCGCCGTTGGTATTGAATTTCTGGAAATCGCCTTTGGCAGGGTAACGGGCCAAAAACTGCCCGTTTTTAGAAATGTTGAAACAGCGTATCCCCGATTCAACATCGGCGCAGGCTATCCAGGTAAGCTTTACCGAATCCTTTTCACTGACCAGTTTTAACTTTTCGGGAGCCGGGGGCGGGGTCACGTCCTTTATCGTGTTGGTCGCGACAAACTCCCTGAACTTTACGGCACAGGCCGAATCGGGCAGCCACGACATGGACTGTTTGTTCCCGGTAAAGGTTGAAGCCCGGTAAATTTCGGGCTTGCCGGCGGTTGTGGTATCGCAAAGCCAGGCTTTCGACTGGTCCAGGTCCATTCCGGCTTTTGAATGTTTTGAGAAGAAGTGCTGTGCCATTACCGATTCGAAAAAAGGGATGGCCATGTACCGCAGAAAACTCAGGTTGTGGTTTTGCCCGGCATTGTAGGCCAGGCTCACCAGCCCGTCCATTTTCCGGAGTTTCGAAAAGGTGTGCAAAGCCGTACCCCAGCAGTCGACCCCGGGATTGTTAAAATCCTTCGGACCTGCATGGCGGATCAGCAACGGTACCTTCGCGGCAGCTTCAGAATAAGCAAATTGCGGATCGAAAGCCGGAGAATAGGCTACAATGGCCATAATCCGTTGGGGATAAATATCCAACATGGAGAGTACCCAGTAGCCTCCGCCCGAATGGCCCCACAGCAAGAAGGGCGCAGTGGCAATCTCGGGATGTTTGCAAAATTTTCCGACTGCTTCGAGCGCTGCAAAAAGGGCAGGTCCCGAACCGTCGTCAACCGGGTCGCGCCAGTCGCCGCAACCGGAACCGGGTTTCGGGTACAGGTCGGGGCCAACAACTGCCAGTCCCCATTTTTTTGCAAAAGCATGATATTGCACGTCTGATGCCCTTGCTTCGCCACCCCCTTCGCCGGTACACCCGTGCTGGTGGACGAAAACCCCGCGGATTTTCTTTACCCCATCAGGAATAAAGACAGAATAAACGCCCCGGTCGAATTTGTAAGCTTCATTCCGGATGGTTGTTTGGTAAATCTTGCCGCCCGGAACTTCGCGGACAGTGGTTTGCGCTTTGACGGTTGAACAGGCAAGCGCTAAAAAAATCAGGAAAAATAAAAATCGGTTCATCTTTGATATCTTTAGTTATGATTGGTAAAACGCCCGGGATACAAATTCCAGGACAGACGGCAATGCTTCGCGCCAATATGTCCAGGTGTGACCTCCGTCGCGGATGCGAAGCTAGGATGGTATGCCCCTTTTTCTCATTGTCTTATGCAGTTTTGCATTTAATTCGAATCTTGAATCATCATCTCCGCAGTCTATGTACCAGCGAACTGACTTTGCCCGTTCCGGCGAAAGATTATTCAACAGTTCAAACGAAGTGTGCTGCTTGTAAAAATTCAGCATTTGTTCTTCCGTCAATCCCGGGTATTCCTGAACGAAGTTGTTCCTGAAAGCATCCCAATCATACAAACTTCTGCCTGCACTCAATGGACAGGCCGACGAGAACAGTTCAGGATGCCGTAAAGTATAAATGAGCGTTCCGGCGCCTCCCATCGAAAGGCCTGCAATTGCACGATAACGCTTATCGGCTTTTATCCGGTATGTTTTTTCAATGAAAGGAATGAATTCAGTGAAAAAGAAATCTTCGTAATTCCAATCGCCGCGTGGACTGTCGAAATAGCCCCGCTGGCCGGTATTGGCGTCAGGCATTACAATGATCATGGAAGTACTTTTTCCTTCAGCAACTGCTTTATCGGCAATGCGTTTTACCTCTCCGAAGTGTACCCAGCCCAGATTGTCGTTGCCTGATCCGTGTAGAAGATACAAAACCGGGTACGAACGTTCCGAGGTATAATAGTCTCCCGGCAGATATATGGAGTACTTCCGTTCCATCTTCAATATCTTGCTCGGCATTGACAGGTTATCGAGTACTTTTCCTTCCCGGGCAAAAAGCATTGCAGGCGCAAACAAGCATAGAAACCAGGTAATTGATTTTATTTTTATTTCCATCTGTTTTGATTTTATTTTTATCTGTTTATTTAATAAGAATTTCGTCCCGGCACCCAATAATCTCCCATGTGTTCATACGCGCCAATATCAGGTGCCGAACCTTTAAAACCATCTGTTATCCCTGGAATCGGTATTCCGGCATCAATGCAGGGCGACCCTGCCTTCAGCCTGAAATCGTATTTCACCGTATCGGCAAACATTGGACTGGTTTTGGTATAGTTATTTTTTACCATCGCCTCTCCGAAAGTAATTTCCTTAAGAAGGATATTATTGAACACTTTGGTATTTGTCCAATAGGGCCGCCCTCTTGTGCCATTCCAATCGTTATCAGGAGAATTAATGGCCATCGTACAATTATACATGGTGTTGTTGTATATCTGATGGTTATTGGTCGAATGTGCATTGGGTTGGGGATTATTTGCGCGTATTCCTATCGCGTTATGGCCGTGTGTTATATTCCACACTACATTGTGGTGAACAATAAAATTACATGAGTAATTATCCAGGTATATTCCGGAAGCGCTGTGCAAATCGGGATGATACCCGTTAAAGTTGTCATGAATCCAGTTGTGGGATATGACCGAGCCAACCCCATCGGTCATAAAACAGTAAATCACCCCGTTATCGGTTTTGGCAAGCCCCCCGTTATAGAGCTCATTGTATTGGATAAACCAGGGCTCTTCCGGGGCGTTCATTCGGAACTTATTAGTGCACAAAATGATAGCCCGTTGAGCGTCGTGCATTTTATTATTCCTTACGATGTGCCCGCCACCGTTCATTGAAAGCACAGCGCATTCCCAGCCCTGCCAGTTGGCATCGTAAATCTCGCAATTAATCACTTTGTTACGGGAACCGAGCAACGACACGCAGTTACCCCAGGAATGGGCTATTTCGCAGTTCTGAATGGTATTGTATGAACCGCTTACCAATATACCCTTGCCTGGTAAATTCGACGACAATGGAGAACAATTATCTTTGGGCAGGATATTAAATGTGTTGACATCAGACATCGAACCGACATAATATGCCTTACACTGGTCAAGCATACAGTGTGTGGCATCCTTCATGTTAATGGTCGCGCCGAATGCCGTAATTTTTTCCAGAACAATGTAGTCCCGGTTCGACAA
Organism: Gaoshiqia sp. US2; assembly: GCF_059705485.1. Classification (NCBI taxonomy): domain Bacteria; kingdom Pseudomonadati; phylum Bacteroidota; class Bacteroidia; order Marinilabiliales; family Prolixibacteraceae; genus Gaoshiqia; species Gaoshiqia sp. US2. Next base: position 2,754,925 of record NZ_AP048550.1, read on the forward strand.
GTCGAAGGCACAATCGCGCACTTTGGCCTCTACCAGGAGATCATCAGGTTTTTTGTTACCGACAGGCCAGAAGTAAAGTACGCCATCCTTCCAGCACCATTCCCCTTCCGAATCGAGCAAGCCGCGAACGCCCATTAACCAGCCGCCGAGTGCAACGCCATCAGAAAGCAAAACATAACTGTTCTGTTTCGTGACCTTGTTCCACCAGCCTTCTTTATTAATGCTTTTGAAAACGGTTACCCCGGTCCAGTCGACATCGGCAGGCGGGTTGGCCGTGCCCAATGCCGGGCGACACATATCGAAACCCTTTACCGGGTCAAACGGCATGTTCGGGTGGCGCGCCAGAAGCATGTATTGCCGGTTGGCAAACAACTCTTTGACACTGTCGGCCACTTCTACCTTACAAATGTTCCCGGCATGTTTGCTCCATCCGGTCAACGGCTTGCCGCCATGTACAACCACATCATCGCTGCGGTACGCGGTAAACACCAGCGGGCTGCCCTCTGCGCCTGAATTGGCCGGACGTACTGTTTCATAATAAGTTCCGGCATGAATGTAACAGGTATCGCCTGCCTGCATCTCATCTGCGGCTTTTTGAATTGTAAGGTAAGGAGCCGACCGGATGCCTGGGTTTAAATCGTTCCCTGTAACAGCCACATGGAAAGACTTTGCATGAGTCCACATTGGAATTAAAGTAATACATAGACAGAGTACCTGTCTAAACTTTAAAGAAGAGATTAGTATTGTCTTCATTTTTCAGCCATTTTCATGTTTTATAGGTGTAAATACCTCTGATGTAGCTACACAAACTCTTCGTCTAAAAATACCGAAAGTCAGGGAGATCTCCTTCTTTTAATATCTTCAATCCTTTCCAGACTTTAAATGTATTTTCTCCTTTTTTCAGGTTTTGAAATGGCCCCGGGATTGCTTTATTATTCTGGGGAATTGTATTCCCAAAATAATCATTATCAACAAACCTATGATTTTGAGAACCGCATTTGTCAGGACTGAAAGGGACAAAAACATCCAACTCCTGAGTCTCGGGGTGATATTCCACTTTAATACCTTCTGCCATCGTGCTGTTCATTTCATTGGCAAGATCATGCTTCGACCAGAAATGCTGCCATTGATTAAGTGTAAGGCAAACCCGGATGGTATCTTTAAATTCTTCGACATTTTGATACTTATCTGATAATTCTTTCTTTATCAGTTCATGAAACTCCCTGTTCGTCCAGGGATAGGGTTTATCCACCTGTTTGTTCACGGCAAACACTGCTTTATCTGCCGGGGCGTTAAAGACATTGTAATCGCTTCGTTGTTCCCCGGCTCTGTGCGAGGGATAATCCATTTCAAGCATAGGCAAATGGACATCGAAGATATTGTTGTACAACGAATGGTGGTAGGTTTTTGTCCGTGCATTGCCCTGCATAACATAGTACCCATTCCCATACCTTGCATTTTCAGGAGTGTTGGCGATCAGGTTGTGCATCACAGTTGCACCCGAGGCATCGGAACACCATATCCCTCCCCGAAGGTTTCCCTCAATAATATTGTTATCCACAAATGCCCGGTCGAAACCATAATCGCTCATCTCAAGCATAATGCCCGGGTCGTTGTTGCCGACTATGACATTGGCAGATATCCTGGCATCGGGAAACTGGTTATCGAACCAGATCCCTATTGTATTGTTGTCGGCAATATAATTGTTATGAATATAGGTCTTACTGGCGCCGTGGCACTTAATACCTGCCTGCTCCCAGCGCTTGTTTCCCCTGTAGGGATATGTGTTATTCCGTAGAATGACATTGTTTCGGATGATCATGTTCTCGGAACTGTTGGAAAGAATACCCGCGGAACCGTTTTCAATGATATAATTTTCCTCGATGATATTATCATGCGGAATAATTCGGGGCCCTGACCTGCCTTCACCATGCAGCCTGCCCCCAACGCCTGCGTCGATTGCACAGGTTTTAGCGCGACGGATCACATTGCGCCTGACGATCCAGTGGTGGCCCGCCTGAAGGCCCAATGCGCCTTTCTGCGCCCAGTCATCGTTCACCCAAAAATTGGTAGGGTACTGGTTCCCGCAATGCTCCATTAAAAAACCTTCGACAACGATATACCCGAGCCCTTTCTCAACAGGGGCAAAAATACGTCTTCTGGTTGTGATTTCAACTTCCTGTTCCTCTGGCTTTTTATTGCCAAAATGGATAAATAATTCACCACCGGACGGTTCGTAATGCCATGTGCCGGGAATCAGTTCGCTTTTGAAGGGGACTTCTATCAGTTCCTTCCCGTTCACAAACACCTGGCCACAAGTGAACAACATCGTTGAATCGCCGCCGAAACCGCGCAGGAATTCCTGCCTTCCGGCCCTTCCGTAAGGAGATGAAGACAAGTTGACTTTAAACGGGTTGTGATGGTCGGTATAATCAGCCGGGATATCATCAAAAAGCACATTATCGGGAGTGGCTGCAAAAATCCCATTGTCATAATCCTTCCAGATGGGCTTCCAGATGACAGAACCCTTAATTACGACCTTTTTATCCGGTTCACCCATATAAACAACAGGGTTATTTTCGACGCCTCCGCGCGGCGGCGTGACCCGCTCGCGATAAATGCCTTCGAACACAAAAACAGTATCACCGGGTTGTGCAACATCAGCGCCTTTCTGTATGGTAAGGAAAGGCCGGTTTTTTATTCCCGGATTATTATTGTCTCCACGCGGAGAAACATACCAGGTTTTGGCTGACAATGATGTGCATATCAGCAATAGTGTAATAATCATTTTTGCCTTGATCAGTATGTTTCTATACGGCAATTCGATTTTTTCAGTTAGTCTTTGGATTGCTTTCATATATTTATTGGATTATATTCTTTATCAGTTCAATGCCTGTATCATTCCCCAGGTTCCTGCTGTATATCATTTCTTCCTTATTGTTCCAGTGTTCCATCACACCGAGACTTTTACAACGGCTGCCATCTTGTTCCGGGTCATAAAAAGTCTTTGAAGGTGGGTTACCGGCCAACGCAGCCTCAATCAGGAATTGGTCGCTAAAGGCCATGTCCGGCGCATCCGGAAATTCAGAACGGAAAAAATCCAGTCCCACTGCATCAATTGCCACGCCATCCTGCGAAGCGAACAAGCTGCAGGGCCAGTTGCCGTTAAACGGCGACATTTGCCATTTTGGTCCGGGCTTCCCGGCTACGAACTTACACCCGTACAACCCGTCAATCAGGAAAAGCAAGGTTTTTTCGCCTAAATCCTTGTGTCCCATAAAATCAACAAACGTCAGGTATTTGGGCTTGCCTTCCTTATCCTGGTTGAAGTTATTGTGGAAATTTTTCCTCCAGTTATTGTCGATGCTTGTCACCCCGTAATAATTCTTGCCGCAAAGCGTAACCCCTGTCCCGCCATGCCCCTTGAGCAACGCCACATTAATGAGGTAATCGGCTTCAACCGCGCAGGCTGCCAATCCCTTAGCCAGTTTGCCATTATCAGCCGAGTAAGGAATGGCGTTATCAATATAGCTTGCTTTTGCCCGGCCGTTCCCCCCCACGTTATCCAGAAAAACGACTTCCGGGAATTCCTTATGGCAACGGTCAAAAATTTCGTCGGGAATAAACCTGCTGGCATCAAAAACGATAATATTTCTTTCCGGGACCTTTGCATCGCCGACCAACGTCCTCAACAAAGCCAGTGTAAGCTGGGGCGAAGCATTGATCTGGTTTGTAGAGGACTGAGACGAATTGTTGTTCATATTTATCTTGACAGCTATTTTCTGGCTGGTTTTATAGCCTTCCGCTTTCCCTTTTTTGGTTCGGTTGAAATACACGAAAAGCGATTTCCATGCTTTTGCCGTTTTCTTTTCGCCGGTCAGCGACAGCAAGGCTTGATTCACCATTTTATCGGCTTCGGGCTGCGGGTTATTGGCATCGTCCCACCAAAAGCCGTTCGCCCCGTCCCATTTGGCCGCCTGGGGATCGTGTACCCAAACCACCCTGCCTGGATTTATGCCACGGGCTTCACCAACCGGATGGTTAGCTTGGATTACCCATTCCGCGGAAGTCCCTGCAAAGATTTCTTCAGGGTTATGTACAAAAAAGACAATCGAGCCACACAACGTTAGGAGCAGGAAAACAAAGGCAAATAAATACCTGCCTTTTAAAAATTCGAACCGGGTTTTCCGGTAGGCGGCCAGGGCGCCTGTCAAGCTGAGCAGGTACACCACAAACGAGGCCATCACCGGCGAAGCTGTTCTCATACAGGGATAGGCAGCCCTTGACGGTTTGGGAATGACCCGGATCAGAAACCATATTGTGGACACAATACCCATACCGATAAAGAACATTTTTCCCGCCACTGGCTTTGTAGCCCGCTTTTTCAAAAACGCTGAGATTTTCTCTAAAAATGTTTTCATAACTATTTTCCTCATTACCCTATTTTCCCTGATAACTGTTTTTCACCACAGCCTCATCAAATTTTTTGATCAGCCCGGATTCTAACTTTGTAAGGTTCTTCCAACTTTCATCGCCATAAACCCCGGCTTTGGTGTAGTCAAATGGCACAAAACCGATTTTTTTGGCCACTTTCAGGCTTTTGAAATGAAAATCAAGATTCTGTGGGTCAACGAACAACGGGTCGGTTATAATGGAATGCTGGTCTTTCCCTGTCTTTTGCCATTCCTTGAAACTCATTCCGTAAAAAACCGGATTGGGTGTCCTTAAATCCCAGTAGCAATTGGAATCTACTTCGGTAATGGCTTTTAACCACGAATCTTTTACATATCGCTCCTGAAATAAGTCCCCTTCACTTGAATAAATGATGTTTCCTGTGAAGGAAAATGATTGGTGTTTTTCAGGCCTGGCGAGCGAAACCTGCGTTTTTTCGTTAAAGGCCAGAATATTGTTCCGAATAATGTTCTCTTTCCCGAAATGCTGGTTAAACCCGGCGTCTTTGCAATGATAGACCAGGTTGTTTTCCATCACGATACCGGTCGATCCCTCGTCGGTATACAAACCCCAGCCACCATATTCGAATGAATAAATATCATGGATGACATTGTTATTGACCACAGTGCCTTCCGATGCGCCCAGGGTATATACCCCGCCCATGTCGCAAAGCTCGCCCCAGCCCAAATGGTGAATATGGTTGAACGCTATCTTGTTCCGTTTGGAAGGACTATCCGCATATCCCCAGACCCAGCCTGCCGAGATGCCCGAATTACGAAAATCGGCAATGTCGTTATGGGTTATCTCATTATCGCTCCCATGAAAAATAACGACTCCCATCCCGTCAGGAAAAATATAGCCGCCATGCTGAATGATGTTATTATCAACTAAGATATGGCTGGTCAGTTCTGTTGTATCGGACCGTATCTGCCTCTCGCCAATTTTCACACCGCCCGTACCCAAATCGTGCAAATAGCAATGGCTGATTTTGCTTTCAGAACAAGCCCGACGATACCAGATGGCATATAGTCCAATGTTTGCAATTTCGCAATTGACAAAGTCGATGTGACGGGCAAAGTCAACAGTCACCGCCGCATCTATCGTACTGGCCGCCTGACCTGGTTCGTTGCCAAATGCAGGCGTTTTATAACCGCTGACTCTGAAACATAAATTCTCGAACCGGACATTTTCAATCCTTCTCCCTGTTTTCTCATCACCGGATATCTCCATAAACTTTTCAGTAACAGGCACTATACATTCCGTATTGGCAATGGTTTCACCCTCCAGTGGAATGTAATATAAATATCCGTCGCGCGACAGGAGCCACTCACCGGGTGAATCCAATGCGCCGCGATAATTTTCGACGTAGTACCGCGTCTTGTCGTCTATTTTAATCCAAGGAGCCATGCCGTTTCCCGTAATGTAAATAGCCGTATCGGCTTTACTGACATGCTGGATATATTTCCGGGTCTCGCTCCACTTCTGGTAAAAATTGACCAGGATGTCGTTGGTCATGCTTTTCGAAAGGTCTTCGATTAACCGGTAATTCCCTGCCTGCAGTTTAATTTTTTGCGAAGCAAAAGACGGCGATCTGTTTCCTGTTTTATCAAGGGGTATTTCTTCTGCGCTTTTTACCATGAAGAACTCGCCGCGGTTGGGCGTTTGCGCCCTGAACCGGCGTTCGTCGTTGATGTACAAATGTTCAAAACAAAACCCGTAACGGGCAACTTCCGGTATAAATACCTGCCATAAATCCTTGTTAACGGGCTCAAACCGGCCAGGCTTCATCCCGCCGTAAAAAACAGGTCTGGCACTTGAGTCAGCCGTATAAACCACTGGACTTTGCATGGTGCCCCCGTCTTCCGGAGTAAGCCTGAACGGTTCGTTCATGTAATAATTTCCTGGTAAAACATAAACGAAAACCGTGTCCGTTACCTGGGTTCGTTCACGAAGCTGGCGAATCCGGTTGCGGGCGCCCGTAAGCGAAGCAAGGGGTTGATCTTTTGTTCCAATGTTTTGGTCATTCCCAATAGGAGAAACATACACCCGTTGGGTGGCAAAAATATCGTTTGATATAAATATAATAGTGGTTATTAAGAAGATAATTATCTTTTCCATTTTCAGTTAAATTATGCATTACTTGGTATGTCCTATTCAGATACAACCCTGGTGTATTTGTCCTTTTCTTTTACAACCTCCCAAATGGTTTGCTGTATGAGCTGCAAATCATGGGCGCCGGTGATATGCTGGTCGGGATAAGGGGCTTTAACCGCCCAGCTTATATTTATTCTGTTGTAGGCCAAACCCACAGGCGATTTTTTAAAGAATGTGGCATAGGCAACCCAGCCTGTTACGTTTATGCCTGCCGAATTAAGGTGATAAGCGTCGCGGTGAAACTGGTTGATAGAGGTCAGCGAATTAAACTTCCCCTGGTGCATCATCTGGTCAAGCACATAAAATACTTCCCCAACCGGGATTACACAAATGTCAGGATTGGTTTCTCGCACGCTATCGCACAGCAACTCCATAAAATCCCGGGATAAGGAACAGCGCGTGCTACCGGGATTTGTTTCAACTATTGTAGAAGCAATAAATGAATTGCTTGAATAATTAAGATCGGTTGCAGAAGTTTGCGGCCACGGTGAATAAATGAAAAACCGGGTATTTGTGTTGCCCGCATTCTGTTTGGCCTTTGCTATTATACCGTTGACCGCTTTTATGTTATCGGCCAAACGGTTCGGGATTACCTGATTACCAGGATATGGCTGCATCGACACTACATCCCAATGGGAAGAAGGCAATGCAGTGATCCAGTTTGATGGTGTTGCCTTGGCCGTTGAATCGGGATAAAAATACATGTAAGTTAAAGCGGTGGCCGGCCTGAAATGGGTGCCCCAGGTATAGGTTTTTCCCAATGTAGCCTGATACCTCGAAGCTATGGAAGGAAAATCGTTATTCAAATCCCCGGTAAGTGAATTACCAATAAAGTAAGCCGAAGATACGCTGTAAACCTGTTCTACTTCTTTTTCGGGATCATTGTCCCCATCCTTTGCGCATCCAGTCACTACTTCCAAAAACAATGACGCAAACAATAAAATGGATAACTTCAACTTCATATAAATTTTTATTTACCAGGTCCAACTACAATAAATTTTTCGGTATGTATTTTATCACCGCTTCGAACTTTTAACAGGTACATCCCGTTTTTCAGGCCCTTGATATCAACCTCCTGTTGCCCTGCGTCCTGTTTTTGAAGTACCAACATCCCGGCCATGTTGTAAACTTCTAAGCTTTCCACCGGTTCAGTCACCTGAAATCTTAGCTTGTCGCTGGTGGGGTTGGGAAAAATCTTAATGGGAGAATACCTGGGGCTGTCAATAAGCTGGATACCTGTTGGTACCCCGTCCAAAACCTGACCCGGTATCCACTGTACGCCGCCATATTCATAAGCCCCGATGTCGGGGGCTGAACCAACATAGCCATCTGTAATCCCGGGAATTGCAGTTCCCCCGTTTATACACGGGGAACCGGCTGTTAAGCGGAAATCATGTTTGGCCGTGTCGGCAAACATCGGGTTGCTGCCATGATAATTGCCAGCCACCGACGCGTTGCCAAAGTTTGCAGGTTGTAAAAGGATATTATTATATACTTTAGTTTCGGCCCAATAAGGTACGCCAATATTCCCATTCCAATCGTTATATGGCGAGTTGATAGACCTTCGGCAATTATACATCGTATTGTTATATATCTGGTGCCTGTTCGGGACAAAACCCATGGTAGAATTTATTTCGGGGAAAGGGTTGTTTGCCCGGATACCGGTTGCTGTATTCCCGTTCATTACATTCCAGATAACATTGTGGTGTACAATGAAATTCATCGAAAAATTGTCCAGATAGATCCCTGAACCGCTATGTAAGGTTGTACTGAACCCATTATAGCTGTCATGTATCCAGTTATAGGCGATAACCGATCCCACCCCATCAGTCATAAAGCAGTAAATCCCTCCATTGTCGGTACATGCAAGCCCGGCATTGTAAATCTCATTATACTCGATATACCAGGGTTTCTTTTGAGAAGTAAAATAATCGAACTTGTTGGTATGAAGAACAATGCTGCTTGTTGCATCGTGCAAGCTGTTCCTTCTTATGATGTGCCCGCCCCCGTTCATGGCGATCACAGCGCAGCCAGGGTTCAATCCCCAGTTTGCATCGTAAATGTGAGAGTTATATACTTTGTTATCCGAACCGATCAAAGAAACGCAATTACCCCACGAATGGGCAATTTCACAGTTTTGGATGGTGTTGCCCGAACCTCCCACAAGAATCCCTTTCCCCTGTAAATTCGTCGTCATGGGAGAGGCATTGTCCCACTTACTGACGAAGAAATAGTCCATTTGATTATAAATGACCGAGTTGAGATATAAAACCCTGCACGAGTCCAGAAAACAATTTTGCGAATTGCTCATGTTAATTGTAGCGCCGAATACCGTTATTTTTTTCAGAACGATATAATTACGATTCGTCAGGTCGAAGGCTGTATCGCGCACTTTGCCTTCTACTAAAAGCGTATTAGGGTCTTTGTTCCCGATGGGCCAGAAGTACAGGACGCCATCTTTCAAGCACCATTCCCCTTCCGAATCAATCAGTCCGGGAACGCCCATCAGCCAGCCGCCTTCGGAAACATTGTCGGGAAGCGAAACATAGTTATTCTGTTTGGTGATATCATTCGACCAGCCTTCTTTATCGCGCTGAAAAACGGTAACCCCTGTCCAGTCAACACCTGCAGGAGGGTTGGCCGTGCCCAGTGTGGGGCGGCACATATCAAATCCCTTTTCCTGATCATACGGCATATTGGGATGGCGCGCCCAAAGCATGTATTTTCTTTCGGCAAACAACTCTTTCACCTCCCCGGCCACCGGCGCCTGATAGATGTTCCCCTGGTATTTGGTCCACCCGCTTATCACTTTACCGCCATGAACAACGACTTCGTCATCCTGGTACGAAATAAATACCACAGGTTTGCCTTCCATGCCGGAATTAACAGGCCGCACCCTCTCGTAATAAGTGCCCGCATGTATGTAACAGGTGTCGCCGGGCGACATGGAGCTTGCCGCTTTTTGGATGGTTTTGAAAGGGGCTTCCAATGAACCTGTATTGGAGTCGTCGCCTGAGGAGACAGACACATGGTAAGATTTGGCTGGCCCGGAAGGGTCGGGGATAGCAGTACTGTCTGCCAACACAACCTCGTCCCATGTCCGCCCCAATACAATGCCATCAATGGTAGCGCTTACAGTTGACTGGCGCAGACATACCTTCTGAATGTTTGGCAAATCGGTGCTGCTACCATCCAATCCTGTCAATGTCGCTGTTGCCGGTTCAGAATCGGGCACGGCGTCATAACCTTTTTCAAATATATACGCGCCCACTTTATCATCAGTAGTTGTATTGTCCCACGCTCCTATAAACTCATATTTTAAAACAATAAAGTAAACCTTGTCGTATTCCAGGTCGTTTGACCAGTCAATATTGTTTGTCCATGTCTTTGCAAGGCCGATCTGAAGTTTCCCCGAATTATCCCTTGCACACAGACGAAGCCTTGTGCGGCTAAAGTTATCAGGCGCCAGCGTCATAAAAAAGTAATTGCCCGCATATCCATGGCGATTATTAATTTCATGAATATTTACCAAAACCGACAGGAATACATTTCCTTCAGATACAGGTTCAGTGACAAAATTCCTGTAAACAATGCTTTCCTCAATTGTTGAAGTATTATCGTCTAGATCGTCTGAAATTGGCATAAAGGCTGCATTTCCATCCGAAACAAGCCCGGTATAGGTTAACCCGGGGGATACAATACTGATTGAAGCATCTTCTGCATTCGTAGCGGTTCTATTCACAAAATCCGACACCTCTGTAAGAAGAGTATCGGCAGGATAATCAAAATGTTCAATATGGATTTGACCAAATGATATTGAGCATAATATGCCTAAAAAAAAAGATATGGCTGATTTTTTCATATTGTTATTTTTCCATCTCAACATTTGCATGATTTTCATATCAACTTAATGATTTGTAAACACGGTACACTATGTTTCGGGAGCCCCTGTTTCTTTCTTTAATGAAGACTGTCCCATCATCAACCTCAATACTGCCAACACCTTTGTAATTCTCCGGTATCCTGGCCAAAAATGCCGTGAATGATTTACGGATAACCTCATCGGCGTCAATAAAATCATAAATATTCCGGCCAAATATCTTTCCTTTTTTGGCTACTACAGGGAAAGGCTCATGCAATCCGGTTGTTCCAAATTCCATCCCGAAGGCCGCCTGAACGCCACATTCCCATGAGCGCCAAAAATTAATCCAGGGGTAATCTTCTGTTTTCCATAGATAACCCAGCATAAGTCCCTTGCCGGGGTTGCAGGCTGTAACCCAACCATATTTGTCATTTTGACTGAACACGAAAGAAGAAACCAACGGCCATTCGCCCTGAAATTGTCTCAGGTTAATCTTCTCTCCACTATAGGTTGCGCGGGGCCATTTAAACGTATGCTTGTCCTGATCCAGGCTGCCATCCAGCGTGTTTTCAAACCCTTTTTCTGCATTGGTGTCAATAATTGTTGTTCCGTCAAGAAAAGGAGGGGCGATTGTTACATGCTGGACGATGTTGAACATGCGCCCGTACTTATTCAGGTTCTTAATATCTTCGTGTACAAAGAATACCGGCTCGTCCTTTGCCAGTTCAATCTTTCTTGTCAGTTGCAAGCCTCCCATTGGCAGGCTGCAATGCATTGAACAAGCCGTTAAATTGTCATTAACTACTGATTTATCCAATATTTTCCATTCCTGAGAATTGACCTCTCCGTGATGAACAAACCCATTTTTTCTTTCGGCTTCTGATGGAGGTCCCCAGCGGTCAAAACACAAATAATGGCCCATTACACTAAGCTCTTCAGAGTCTTTAGTCCGATAATTCAAGGGATTGATTGGTAAATCTTTCAAACGAAAATCAAAATACGATCCCCCTATTAAATTTACCTTTAGCAGCGCCTTTGTATTTTCAAAGTTCATTTGGCAAAGATTTTTATATAAAAACCATAAAAAGGCCCGGGGTAAAACACCTTAGTTCCCAGGGGATCAAATATTGTTTTTCCATTTCCCATTTCAAACAATAAGTCCCTGATTCTCCGTTCTTTTTCCCAGGCCTTTTGGTCAAATCAAAATCGAAATAGTTTCATTTACGAAACATCGCACCTGTTTCCTATCTTTAAATAGCTACCAGCCAGTATTTTGCCCCAGGTTGTTATTTTTAAACCTTTCGGTTTGTGAAATTGGGTACAAATACATTTTATCATCCCACACGCGTGTTTCAACCACTTTCGGAGAGTACGTTAACGCTTCTGAACCCGGGTCTTTGGTCAAGTCAACACCTCTGATTGTTACAGTCGAAGAACCTATTTTCCACCTGCGGATGTCCCAGAACCGATGGTCTTCAAAAGCGAGTTCAACCCTGCGTTCGTTCCTCAGTTTATCCCTGAAGGCATCCTGTGTCATCCCGGTGGGGAAAGCAGGCATGGCTACCCCTGTCCTTGCACGCACCATATTCACCGCGGCGCGGGCGGTCAGGTTATCAAGAGGCGCGGGACCTGCAACATCGGGGCCATAGGCTTCGTTCATCGCCTCGGCATAATTCAGTAAAACTTCGGCATAACGGAAAATAACCCATACGTGCCTTGCTGTTGTCGGGTTTACCGGATTGAGGGAAATGCTCTCGACCATGTGTTTTTTTAAATAATAACCCGTTTTGGTGGCATTGGGCGTTGGCGGGGCATTTAAACCGCCATACCAGGTTTCGACAGGCAGCGACTTCCATTTGGCCCCATTATATAGTATGGTCATGGCAAGCCTGGGGTCCCGCCCTGCGTAAGGATTAGCAGGATCGTAACCTGAGCCGCTTTCGCCGATTCCCAGACCCGTTGCCTTCATCTCATACGAGTCTACCAGGTTTTGCGTGGGGCACGTGCCTGTATTCCCTCCAATAAACCCGACTGCCGTATTGGCAACCTCAAAAGCCCGGTCGTCGCCCTGCCTTCTTTCCAATATCAGTTCTTTCGACGAAAGGTTATTCACGATGGTCGTATAAGCTGCAAAAGGGGTGTAGGTTGGCCCGAGCTGGTCGATCAGCGCCTTCGCAGCAGTTGCGGCGGCTACCCATTTTGCTTTATCGTTGGTCGGATTATGCAAGGGGCTGGCGGCATACAATAATGTACGCGCTTTTAAAGCCATCGCTGCCCCTTTGGTTGCCCGGCCCGTCTCCTTGTTTACATACGACGTATAATTGACCGGAAGGTGAGCAATTGCCGAATCACATTCCTGAACAATGAACTTGACAACATCGTCAAACGGAGTTGTTGTGACCTTGTTTACTTCTTCCGCATCCAGAATCTTAGTGACCAAAGGCACATTCTTATACCGTTTGACCAACTCAAAATAAAAGAATGCTCTCAAAAAACGCGCTTCATAAGTATAAAGACGGTATTCCTGCATCATCTGGTCATAGCCCTGGTTAAACTGCAAATAGGGGAATGTTTGGCTTGTGCCTTCTTGAATAAACCAGTTGGCTTCCCTTATGCCGGTGTACATGCGCCCCCATACGTCGTCCAATGTTACGATAGCGTTCCAGCTTCCGTCATTGAATTTCTGGATATCGGATATATCATATACATATTCGGCATCATCAGATGCGGCAGACCTCATTGAGCCATCAACACTATTGAAGTCGCTCGGAAGATAACTGTAAATGTTGCTCAAAACCGCTTTTGACCTGGACTGCCAGTTGAACACATTGTCAACGCTTAACATATCCTGCTCGCTGTAGTCAAGAAAATCGCAACCCCATAGCAGGGAAGTTATAGCTACAGTGACAAACATTATTTTTATAGAAGTTATTTTTTTCATAATCAAACGCTTAACAGTTTAAAATCCTACCTGAATACCCAAATTGTACGAAGACATGGTCGGGTAACCATTCCCTAATGCTTCCGGATCAACAATTTCTATATTGTCGATCGAAAACAAATTCATCCCCCTGACATATAGTTTTGCTTTTTCGAGCTTAACTTTTGAAAGAAACTGTTTGGGAAAGTTATAGTAGAGTTCGACCGACCGTAGTTTCAGGAACGACCCGTCTCTTAACCAGATCGAGTTAGCCTTGTAATTGTTGTCGTTTGACAACGTGGTAAGCCGTGGGAGGGTAGCGGTTGTTGCTGTTTCCGGCGTCCATGCTCCTGCCGAGAACGTAGAAATATTGGTGTTGTTCACCAGCGGCCAGAAAATGCTCGATGTGTACAGGTAAACGTTCCGCTTTGCCACGCCCTGGAAAGAGGCGTCAACCCCAAGACCTTTATATTCGATGCCAAGCGAGCCCGAATAATAGATTTGCGGAAGCCCTGTGTAGCCAATTGGCACTTCATCGTAAGCATTGATGATGTTGTCGCCGTTCTGGTCTTTGTATTTAACGTCGCCAGGCCTTACTATGGAAAAAGTCTGCTTTGGGCTGGCTGCAATTTCTGCAGCATCCGTAAAGAAACCTATCGCTTCCAGGCCAAATGACTGTCCAATGCTCCGCCCGGTCCTTTTCAGGTACTCTTCCGGACGGTAAATTTCGAGCATATCAACGATTTTGTTCTTTGCAACCGACAATTGCCCGTTTATGTAATAATTAAAATTACCAGAGTTCTTGTGGAAATTCAGGCCCAGTTCAAGCCCTTTGTTTTCAACAATCCCCACGCTGCTGTATGGGTTAGGAACGCCTATAACTGCCGACATAGTGCCACTTGTCCCTACAAGAATGCCCTTTCGTTTGTCGTAAAATACGTCGAAATTTATGTCAAGCGCATTAAACAAACTTGCGTCCAGCCCAACATTTGATTTATACGATGTTTCGAAAGTTAACGGGCTCGATGCCAGGCGACCTTCAGCATACCCGCCGACGGCATTGTTGCCGGTGCCAAAATAATAACCGGTACCACCTGCCCAGGGGCTCATGTGAATATTCTGTATCACGAGGTCGTTCCCGCTCGTTCCCCACGAAGCCCTAAGCTTCAGGTCGTCAAAAACCTTACTGCCGGTAAGCCATTTTTCTTCCGATAATTTCCAGGCCAGCGAAACGGCAGGAAAGAAACCAACCCGGCTGTCTTTCGGCAAAACATTGGTCCCATTTGCCGATAAGGTAAGGTCTGCAAAGTATTTCCCTGCTTTGCCATAGTGAATGTTGCCTGTGGCCAGCATGTGGCGGTACGTGTTGTTTTGCCCGTTCCTCACCAGTTCTTCCCGCTGAAACAACAGGAACGATTGCAATTCATTGTCACCCCATTCTTTTTCATATTTCAGGTTGGCTAAAATAGTTTGCCTTCTCCATTGCGCCTGTGTTGAAGTGCCAAATGCCAGCGAGGTATTCGACCCGTAAAGGGTTTCGGTGGTATCTGTAACTTCGTTTGTCACAGGGTCCAAAACCGGCGTTAGCTGCTCATAACGAAATTGTTTTGTTTTCGCATCCCAAAAGCCTAAAGAGGCATCATAGGAAACGCCCGCTTCAACCGACAAACCTTTTAATACCTTATCTAGTTTTTGCTCCAACATGAAATCGGTCATGATTTCACGCGTACCCGGAGTAGCATATCCCCTGGCCGAAATCAACGCTACAGGATTATTGTTGTAGTTGGTTGTTCCCCCGAATTCATTATGGTACGTACGCACCGGGTAAGCGGCCGAAGGGGTGTTGTTAATTACAGAAAATATATAATCCTCTGTTGACTGCGGCCTATTGCTCTGTTTGATATTCCCTGCCAGCCGGACGGTGAACAGGGTCGATTTGGTAATATCGATATCGATGTTGGAACGGAAATTGAATTTGCGGCCCAGCGCCTGGGTGCTGTACCCTTCATTTTCGTTAACAGGGCCAAACAGTCCTTCTTCGTTTTGAAAATTCAGCGTAGAGAAATATCTCACGGCGCCCGTTTCCTGCTGAAACGAAACATTGACCAAATCGGAGGTACCGAAATCGCGTAAAGACTCCTCCTGCCAATTCACGTTGGGGTACAGGTAAGGCGAACTGCCCGACCTGAACCGATCCAGTTCAGGCTGCGAGTATAATGCAGTCAACCCATCGTTTAAACGCGCCTGGTTAACCGATTTCGCATAGTTATACGAATCGAGAAATTCAGGTAACCTGAAAGCGAATGTGGCCCCGCGTTCATAACTTACATCAACCGAAAGGCTTTTCCCTGCGCCACGTTTTGTTGTAACCAGCAAAACACCGTTTGCACCGCGGATGCCATACCGGGCCAACGCAGCGGCATCCTTCAGGACGGCCACGCTTTCAATTTCACCAAGCGACAGGGAAGACAACGGGCGTTCGAACCCGTCAACAATTGTTAGGACACTGGTATTTACCACCGATCCTGTCGCAAATGTTTCGACACCCCTGATATAAAGTGTGGGTTCCGAGTCCCAGTTGGTGCCGCCGTTTTGCATGACAAACAACCCAGGTATTTTCCCGTAAAGGGCGCTGGCCGGGTTCCACACCGAACTTTTGGCAAGTTCGTTGGCATTGACTACCCCAATGGCCGATGTGAGTTCGCCTTTGCGCTGTTCCATCCCATAACCGGTCGGAACCAACTCGTCGTGTTTGTCCACCGTTAATACAATCAGGTCTGATTCAATCCTTTGTGTTTTATAACGCAGGTCCCTGGTATTTACTTCAACCGTCTGCCCTGCTTCTCCCGCAACAGTAAATTTTCCCTTATCATCGGTAAAAACTTTTACTCCCGGTTGTTCTTTGATCGTGATCAAAGCATCATAAACAGGCTTGCCTGATCCGTCGGTCACTGTTCCTGTAAGCATTTTTTGCTGGGCCATCCCGGAAAAGGTCAGAAAAGCAAAAAAGAACAGGCATATATTTCTTTTGAATAAGTTTCTTTTCATTTATTCCGATTTTAAATTATTAAAACTGGTTCGTTATATTACTCCCACCCGGGATTCTGGATGATCCCATATCCCTTGTTTACCTCACTTTGCGGAAAATAGCTCAGGTACCATTTGGGCGACCAATTGTCCATCCAGTACCGTGGGGGCAATTCCCATTCTGTATAGGTAAAAGTATAGGGAGCCGTTGCCGACCTGGTGATCTTCATCCCATGAAGGCGTTTCTTAAAATCGCCTTCCCTCTTCCAACGGATCAGGTCGAACCAGCGGACTTCTTCTGTAGCAAATTCCAGTGCCCTTTCGGTTAAAATGGCTTCGCGGAACTGCTCTTTGGTCAGTCCTGAAGAAAGGTTGCCCAGGCCCACCCTGCTACGCACGAGGTTAACGTACTTGTAAGCATCGGCATTAGGCCCGTTATTGAATTCGTTGATTGCTTCGGCATAAGAAAGATATATCTCAGGCAACCTCAGGTTCGGGAAATGCATCGGCTTGCCTACCAGAGTAGCTGCATCTTCATCCAGGTTGAATTTTCTGAGCCGGTAACCGGTCTTATCAATCCTTGAACCAGTGGGGGCTTCACGCCCTCCTGACCACATTTCCGCGGTCCGCCCTCTGTAAGTATCCCCATTTACAAGTACGGTTTCGTACAAGCGGGGATCCCGGTTAACGTAAGGGTTAGCCGGGTCATACCCCGAAAGCGGGTCGGTTATCGGCAGACCGGTTGACATCGGGAACATGCGGACATAGGTATCAGTAATGTTGGTATTACCCCATGCATCCAATATTGCATGAGTATTCCACCAATCACCAACACCCGGATATGCATATCTCCCGATCCTGATGGAAATAATTATTTCTTTGTTGTTCCGCAAAAAATAGGCATCCTGAAAATCCTGCCTGTAGCTGTTCCCCTCTTTATGGTACAATTTATAATCGTCGGTGGCTTCGCATTGGTCAATCAATGCTTTGGCTGCATCCCTGGCTTGTTTCCACCTGTTCGCGTCATACCCCCCGTGCCACGTCAGCTTCTGGTCTGAAGCTGCTCCTGCAAGATACGGTTCGCTGGCATTAAAAAGCGGGCTGGCGTTGAAGAGGAGCACGCGGGCTTTTAGCGCCAGTGCCCAGTACCGGGTAACGCGCCCGTCCCATGTATCCGGGTCGGAGAGTGTCCAGGGCAGTTCCGGCCCGAATTTGTCGCAATACGCTACAATCGAATCGCAGGTTTGTTGCGCGGTCAACCTCGATATCTGGCCTACTTCCTCGGTAACGTCATACGCGTGGGTTAACCAGATGACACCCCCGTAATGGCGGTACAAATGTGCGTAATTAAAAGCGATGAGGATGCGGGCCTCCGCTTTAAGCAATTTGGCGTAAGCAGGGTCAACGTTCGGGACATTGTCGATATTGGCGATGAAGTTCCAGCACCGCCTGATCCCGTCGTAAGCGCCATCATTCAACAGTGAATATTTAGTATTGGGCTCCCAGCTTGAAGCATTCATATTTCCGGTATAGTAATTCCCGATTGGCCCGGTCCAGGAGAAAGACTGGCATATATCTGTCAACTCATCAAGTTCCCCTCTGTTTATTAAATTCTGCCTTGTATTCGTCATGTATGTCACCAATCCATAGGGTAAACAGGCATAAGCGCCCCATAAATAGCGTTCGGCATACATGATGTCTGAAAAGATCGTATCCTTGGTTACATCAACCCCCGGCGCTTTGGCAAGAAAATCGTTCCCGAGCGGAAACTCCTGGCACCCATAGATTGATAACAGCCCTGCAGTTATAAGAATAATGATCGTACGTTTCATAGTTAAAGTTTTTGGTTTGATTAGAAGTTAACATTTAACCCCAAATTGATAATCTGGATAAGCGGGTAATTCTGGTCCCCACCCGGCGCTTCAGGATCAATGGTTTTTGGTATTTTAGAGAATGTCAAGAGGTCATACCCATTCGCGTAAACCCTCAACGACGATACACCCATACGCTTAAAAAGGGAAGGATTAAACGTGTAACCAATCTCCACATTTTTTAAACGAATGTAGGTGGCATCCTGTATCCAAACGTCCGAAACTTTGTCATAATTATTTACTCTACCCGTGAAAGTCATTCGCGGGAACCTGGCGGTATTGGCAGTCTCAGGCGTCCACGAATTATTTACCAGGTACATTGTCAGGTTGCGGTTGCCCGTACTTCCAAAAGGATACCTGTTTTGAGTCATAAGTTCTTTGGATACATTTGTTGCCCCTTGCCATAACATGCTCAGGTCAAATCCTTTGAAACGGATACCGCCATTTAGGGCAAACGTAATCTCAGGATAGGCTGGGTAACCGGTTGCCACCTGGTCATAGCTGTCAATTTTTTTATCATCGTTAATATCCTTATATCTCAGGTCTCCCGGTTTTGGCGAATAATTCGGGTTCGGAAAATCGCTCAGATGGTCAATGTCTTCCTGGGTCCAGAAACCGTCGCTCACGTAAGCCCAGGGCTGGCCGACCCGGTGCCCGGTACGCATCAAATAATCATACGGTTGCTGTATCTCGTCCATGAAAAGGATCTTGTTCCGGTGAAACGAAATATTGCCGCCAACATAGTAATTTGCCTCGCTTAATTTGTCTGTCCATTTCATCTCCAACTCATAGCCCTGGTTTTTCACCCGTCCGAGGTTAACGGCCGGTAATGTGATAAAAAAGATAGATGGGACGCTGTTTCGGGTAGAAAGGATATTGTTCCTGATTTCGTAAAAGTAATCGGCCGACAACGAAAGTTTTCTAAATAATGTCAGGTCAATCCCAACGTCGGTTTTTTCTGCTTTTTCCCAGGTAACGTCCGGGTTCCCCAGTTTTCCTTCCGAGGCCAGTATAACCGATTGAGGGACATTAGTGCCAAAATTATATCCTGAACCTGCTGCGCCGCCTGAGGTGGCATTATAAGCAGTCGGCATATAGAGGAACCGGTTGCTCCCTTGCCTATCGTTCCCAACAACACCGTATGAGCCTCTTAATTTCATATAAGAAATAAACGATGGCAATTTGCCTTTCAGGAAACTTTCTTCGGTTGGTATCCAGGCTATTGATACCGCGGGGAATAAACCGAAACGCTTGTTCGGCGCAAAGTTCTCGGAACCGTTGTACCCCATATTGAGGTCAACCATATATTTATGCTTAAAATCATAAGTGGCCCTGGCAGCCAATCCCACATACCCTAAAGGAATATCGGTGTATACGCCGGGATAAAACGACCTGCTGCAATTGTACAACAAAAGGCCGGTTACCGAATGGTTCCCGAATTCGCGGTTGTACGTTAACGCGCTCTCTGCATACCAGTTCCGGGCTTTCCATGATCCTTCCACATAATTCAGGATACCTTCTTCCCCTTCCGTCCGGTAAACTACGGTACTGTCGCCCACTGCCGCCGGGTCAACATCGCATTTAAACATGGGGTCGTAAATGATTTGCGATGCGGTCCTCGTTTTTGAAAGGTTATTGGTTGTATTATTGGAAGCTTTCAGCCTCCAGGAAAGTCCTTTAGTAATGAAATCAAGTTCCTGGGTCACCTGAATATCCAGGTTCATCACATTGGTTACATTTTTATACCAGGCATTATTATAAGGTAATGCGGCTGTACCTCTTGGGTAGATCGGACTCCCGTAATTATTAAACTTGTAATAAGTCCCGGTCACTACATTTCTTCCGTCGGGAAGTATTTTCCCGGCCCAGGGAACATTAGCCCCCCATACCCACCAGAATAATTCTTCCGGGTTATCGGTCCGTCCCCTAATCTCGTTTCTCCCTCCAATAGTCAAGGAAAACTTGGTCGTTTTGGTGGCATCCACATCAATGTTTGCGCGGTAATTATAGCGTTTGTACCTGTAAAAATCATCGATATCGAAAGAATTTATTAAACCTGACTGGTCAAAGTATCCCAGCGAAGCGAAATACTTGACGACCTTGCTGCCGCCTGAGATATTCACATTGCTTTGTTTTTGCGGCGCGGTTTTCTTCACCAGGATATCTGTCCAGTCGGTACTAAAGAAGACTTCGGGGTATTTCCCGGTCTTGAAAGCATCGACTACAAACGGAGAAAAAGCCACCGGGGCATTGGGATTGTCGCTCAACTGCACCTCATTATATTTCGTAACATATGTATAAGCATCTGCCGTCTCGGGCAGGTTCAAAGGCCTTTGTACCCCATACGACGTGCTGAAACTGATTTTAGGGGCGCCTTCCACACCACGTTTGGTAGTAACCAATATAACGCCGTTTGCGCCCCGGATACCATAAACGGCAGTCGCCGAGGCGTCTTTCAAAATCGAAACACTTTCTATTTCATTGGGGTCCATTTGTGTAAACGGTCGTTCCACCCCGTCCACCAGCATCAGGGGAGTTGAGTTTGCAGTGGTAAGGGATCCGATTCCACGGACAAAAATTTGCGGGTCATCCCTGCCAGGCATTCCGCCTGATTGAATTGTTGTCAACCCGGTGACACGTCCGGAGAGGGAATTGGAAACCGAAGCAGTGGGCGATTTGACAAGATTCTCACCTCCCACCGCGACAATAGCCCCGGTCAGGTTGGCTTTCTTTTGGGTGCCATACCCCACAGCAACTACTTCTTCAAGGCCAACGGTCATCTCTTCCAAGGTAATATTAAAAGAAGTTTTATTGCCAATGGAAATTTCAAGCGGTTTATACCCGACAAACGAAAAAACCAGTACTTTGGCATCAACAGGAACCTGTAACGTAAAACTTCCGTTGTCGTCAGTAATAGTTCCAATTGTTGTGCCTTTTAGGATTACCGTAGCTCCGGGAATAGCCCCTCCTTTAGCATCTTTAACCACCCCGGTTACTTTCTTATCTGCCACTGTTTGTTCTTCTATTGTTCCAGGTAGTTCTATCTCACCAGTTACAGGATCGCGCTTTCCAATACCAATCTGCCGGTCGAAAATCCGGTAGGTCAACTCGGAGGACTTAAAAATCTTATCTAAAATTTTATCGATCGTCTGATTTTCAGCATGAACATCAATTTTCTTATTCAAATCGACTACTTGGTCGTAATAAACGAAAATAAATTCACTCTGTTTTTCAACTTCATTGATCAAATCTCTTAGAGTGGCATTCTTCAAATCAAAAGACAATGTGGTATTCTGAGAATACACACTATTGGCCATCAACGATGCGGTAGAAATCAAGAATAACAGCAGACATAGTTTCATTGTCAGCAATAATTTCTTCCAGTTCCTGTTTAATGGAACTAAAAACTTGTTTTTTTTCATAAATTTGCTTTTGGGTTTTAATTTGCAATTATTAACAATAGCGTGCAGTTAAAACATTGGCAGGTTATATTAGGAGTATAGCCTGTCTTTTTTGTTTTTCATAGAAATGATTTTTTTTAATCTTGCATAGGCATACTTATTTAGTTAGTTTTAGATGATAATATTATTTTTCCTTCAATTATCTTATAATCGATCGGGGCTATAAAACTGATAACATCGAAAACTTCCCCGCATTCAGATTTTATGTCTAACTTGCCTGTTAAGGTCATATCTTTTACTTTTGGCTCATCAAACTCAATATCTATATCATAGTATCGAGATAATTTTCTCGCTATACTTTCCATTCTTTCGTTTGTACAGTACATCCAGCCATCTTTCCAAGAAACGTATTCAAGCACATTAATTTTTCCCAGAGAGGCTTTTTCTGTGGCGTTGTCCAAAGAGAATAGTTCGTTTTCCATCATTACTATCTTTTGTGATTTTACGATAGTCTGAACACTTCCTTTTACAAGTACAACAGATGAATTGATTTCGTCAGGATACGATTTGATGTTAAATTGAGTACCCAATACCTTCACGTTCAAGTGATCGGTCTTTACGATAAAAGGCCACTTGTCATTATGAACAACATCCAAATATGCCTCTCCACTAATGTAAATTTCTCGAAGCTTTTTATTAAATGTTACCGGGTAAATTACATGGCTACCGGAGTTCAAATATAACCTGGTACCATCAGAAAAAGTGAGGCTGGATCGCTTGCCCTTAGGTACGACTAATTGATTGAATGCCTCCTTGTCTTGCGTTTCAGAAGTTGATTTTTCACTGGCAAGAGTCTCTGAGCCAACCAGAATATCTCCATTCTGGTTATACTTAAATGCAGGGGCTTCGATATTAAAACGCTTTTCTGATTTGTCGGAAAGAATCAGTTTAACCTCATTACCTTGAGGCACCACCTTTGCCATAGTAGTATAATCTATTGAGGTATCACGGGACCTTATATTCTTAAACAAGATGCTAGTTCCAATGATTAATAAAATAGATGCTGCAATGGACCACTTATTAATAAACCTAATCTTTGGGGGTGGGTTCAAAATTCTTTCTTGGATGTTTAACCAGACATTTCTGAGATCATCATCGTTGATATCCGGTTTTTCTGCCTGAAACTTTGTTAGAATATACTTTGCCTGCTCAATATATTCTTTTTCTGAAGGGTGTTCTGCCATAAATTGTTGCCAATAGAGGTCGCTTTCAGTAGTAGGCATCGTTACCCAGTCAACAAAGGATTGATTATCTATAAAATCCTGAAATTTGTTCTGTAGATGTGGATTCATTACAAAAATTCATTGTTTGCCTATAAATAAGAAAACATGTTATTTTGTAACCAATATTTTTCATGTTTTTCCCCCTAAACACAAAAAAAACAAGCAATCAATTGTATTTCAAATATTTGAATTAACAAAATTTACAAATACAAATATGCGAATATTCCTTAATTTGTTTAATTCAAGAGAATTCAAACTTGTGGTTGAAAGAATGAATTCTTGTTCAAGAAGGATACCTTACAAATTATTGATAAAAGGATAAGAGTTTTATTGGCTATCGCCTTTCGCAATCGCTCCATTCCATGACAAATTAAATTTCGTGAAGCTTGATAACTTAAATTCATAACCAACGACAACTCATCATAACTTAGACCTGAAACATATTTCAAATAAATTGCCTCGCGCTGTCGTGCAGTTAACTCTTTCATGGCATTTTGAAGTAAAGCAAACTTTTCATCATCATCAGTTTCGTTTATATCCTCTGGGAAGGAATAATCAAAGGATAAATGATCAATATTTAATTGCCGTTTTTTCTCTGCTGATTTTGCCCGAAGCTTATTAAAAATATTTCTTTTTAAAGAACCTATCAGATAAGGCCTTATTTTATCGGTCAACTTTAGTTTTAATCTATAGTTATATAAATTAACAAAAAGATCCTGAATACAATCCTTCACCAAATCCTCATCCTCAGAAAAATAACATCCATATTTAAATAACTCGGGAAAATATAATTCATATATGGTTTTAAAGGACTCATTATTACCGGATATAAAATCTATCCACAATTCTCTGTCTGATAGTATTTCTTGTCTTTTTTCCATCGCTACAAATCTATAATTTTCATTTTTTAAATTTCAAGTATTATTGAAAAAAGAGAAAATCTCTCGCATGATATTATTTACGTATTCGAATAATCGATTCAATGTAAGAGCGAATTATCCTCAAACTGGAACGGTTGAATTTAATTCTTCACCTGAAAAGTATCTCCATATTTAATGCAAGACACCATGTCCATTGGATTTTTGGAGTGTTAACTAATTAATCTGTCAATAAAAAATAAAGCATAATTACATAAAAAACTATGATAATCCATTAAATCTTTTTCTGTACTCTTTGGGCGTTACTCCTGTGTTTTTCTTATATTGCTTATTAAAATGGCTGAGATTATTAAATCCGCTGTCGAGACATACTTCCAGAATACTCAGATCCGGATCCATCAGTAGCTTGCAAGCGAATTCAACTTTGATCTTGTTTAGGTATTCAAAAATAGTTATCCCCATGTTTTGTTTAAAAAAACGGCACAGCGACCCCTCAGCCATATTGACCATTCCTGCCAGCCTTGCCAAATCAATTTCCTCGCGGTAATTATTCATCAAATATTCGTGAATGGTGGAAATTCTTTTATTTCCTGGAGTAAACCTTGTTTTTAAATATTCCTTACTGGCAAGATAAATATGCGATTCACTCTTTCCGATAATGTCCATCATCTTAAAAAAATGCAGCATCCGATCAAAGCCTTTCAGATAGGGCATCTGAAGCATGAGCTCACTCACTTCGTTCAGTGTTTGACCCACAATCTGAATACCCTGTTCCGATAACGAAAGAGCCTTTGCAACATGATTAAATTCGGGAAGGGCAAGCAATTGTGAACACAGTGCCTTATCAGTAAACTGAAGAAAAACCATTTCAAGTGTACGGTTTGACCATATTCCTTGTCCCTTATCAGCAATCCACACATGGGGCAGGTTTTTCCCCAGAAATACCAAATCCCCTGGCTGAAATTCTTCGATTGAGTCAGCTACAATCCTCTTACCTGAGCCTTCAGTAATGAAACTGATTTCGTAGTTATTGTGATAATGCCATGTACTTTTCTCCAGGTTATCCTGAAAAATACCGATAAAGAAAGATTCACCTTCATTTAAAATGATTTGCTCAAAATGGGCCGACATAGTGGTAATTATTGCACAATAAAAACAAAAAATGTGAATATCGCATCAAAATTAGTAAAAATTGGTGTAGATTTCGTTTCTGCCTATACCTATTTTTGTATCATAAACCACTAAAATAAATTATACTAATACATTATGGAAGATTTACTTGAAAAATTACTGGAAGCTGTTGAATTAGGAAAAGTAGATTTGAAATCACCTTTTCCACCACAACTCAAAGGACAAGACGGCGCATTGGAACTTACCATCAAAGCTATCGAAACTGGAATCAGTCCGCAGCACATACTTGAAAACGCCTTAGTTCCGGCTATGGATCGCGTTGGAAAGAAATTCTCCGAAAATAAGATTTTCGTTCCGCAAATGCTTATGTCTGCCAAAGCGATGGGAGCTTCAATGATTCAGCTCAAACCATTTTTCACTTCCGGTGAAATTAAAACGAAAGGAACGTTTATTATCGGAACAGTAAAAGGTGATTTGCACGATATTGGGAAAAACCTGGTGGCTATGATGGTTGAAGGAGCCGGCTGGTCCGTAATCGATTTAGGGGTAGATGTTCCTTCTGCCCGATATATCGAAGCTGTAAATAATAATCCAGGCGCAGTTGTAGCCTTATCTGCTCTTTTGACTACAACAATGGTCAATATGGGTGAAATTGTTACTGACATCAAGGCCAATCTTCCTACCACAAAAGTCTTTATCGGAGGGGCTCCTGTTAATAATGACTTCTGCCAAAAGATCGGGGCTGATTTCTACTCTCCTGATCCACAGGGAGTGGTCGAACACCTAAGTAGACTGGCTTCTTAATTTCGATTTACCTTACTCAATTTGCATAGTTGATTCAACAGGGTCTTGAAGTCAAGACTTCAGGGCTCTGTTGTTAAAAATTTAAGAAAATAAATCCTTTTAAACAATTGTAATTAAGAATATCCAGGAAGTATGACAAACATAAACAATTGGATGAATCAGCAAATAAGCAATAAAAAGAGAATTGCCATTCCGATTATGACACACCCCGGAATTGAAATGATTGATAAAAAAGTGAAAGATGCGGTACAAAACGGTGAGGTACATGCTCTGGCCATTAAAAAACTAAATGAAGTTTTCCCGGTCGCAGCGAAAACGGTTATCATGGATCTAACCCTTGAAGCAGAAGCATTTGGATGCCAGATCGAATTTCAGGAAAATGATATGCCACACATCATGGGAAGATTAGTCTCCAATGCTGCAGAAATTGAAAACCTGAAAGTTCCTGAACTTACTGCCGGTCGTGTTCCTCAATACCTTAAAGCAAATAGAATAACCGTAGAGAGCACTAAAGATAAACCGGTCTTTGCTGGCGTTATTGGCCCATTCTCTCTTGCCGGACGATTATTTGACATGTCAGAAATCATGGTGGCATGCTACATGGAACCCGAGGCAATTACATGTTTACTTGATAAATGCACTGAGTTTATTCTTAAATACTGTAAAGAATTAAAGAATATCGGCTGTTCAGGGGTTGTTATTGCTGAACCTGCTGCCGGCCTGTTGTCAAACGAGGATTGCCAGTATTTTTCTTCCGAATATGTAAAAAAGATTGTCGATGCTGTTCAGGATGATACATTTTTAGTTATTCTACACAATTGCGGGAACCAGGGACATTGTACAGAGGCCATGTTAAACTCGGGAGCTAACGCCTACCATTTTGGCAATGCCATTGATATGGTTGAAACTCTGAAATTTTGTCCAAAAGATAAACTTATTATGGGAAACATTGACCCCGTGGGCATCATGAAGATGCGTTCAGCCAAGGAGGTCAAAGTATTTACTTCTGATTTATTAAACAGAACCTCGGGGTTCAACAATTTTGTTCTTTCTACAGGGTGCGACCTTCCACCACATGTACCATCAGAAAATATTTCAGCCTTTTTTGAAGCATTGGATGATTACAACAAAGTGAAAGAAGAAAAGCAAACAGTTCTAAGCATTGAGATGGCTTAGATTATATACTAATGTTCTAAATTAAACACAGTCAGCAGGTCAGTTTTATGCTATATATCAACCAGATACGATTGTACTATCTGGTACTTTGTCTTCCCTACAAGGCTATTGTCAAGAGTTAAACAATTAAAATCATAATAATGAAATATAAAAGTTTAGTAATAACCAATCCTGAAGACCTGATGTTCGGGATTGCCCCCAACCCGGTAAAAACGAGGAGAGGACTTGAAATCGGGGGCGGACAGGTCTATGCCGAACTGAATTTCACCCTCCCGATAATGAGTATCAATGACAGCACGCTACCCCAGGTTTACGAACATTACCGCGAAATTGCAGAGGGAGCCCTTTCGCGTGCACTCGACCTGAACTCAAAGGGTGTGGTTCTCGAACTGGAAACGCTCCTGGAGATGACCAAAACCCCACAGATTGGAATTGAGATCGTCAAAATCATGAATGAAATCTGTGAAAAATATTATCAAAAACACGGTCTTGCCTCTGAAATCCGACTGACACCAAATGACCTGCGTGAATTTGAGCGACCTGCCAAACAACGTACTTCGCAGTACCTGGAACCCATGATGGAACTTTTCGAAAAAGGCATGATTGCCGGTGGAGACTTACTGTCAATTGAAAGTACCGGTGGTAAAGAGGTGTCCGATGATGCACTGATGAACTGCGATATCAAAACTATTGTTTTTGCCCTAGCCGTATTGGGAGTTCGGGACATGCAATTCTTGTGGAAAAAAATAGTAGCGTTGGCCAATCAGCACGGAAAAATCGCTGCCGGCGACTCCGCCTGTGGATTTGCAAATACAGCGATGGTTTTGGCCGAAAAGAAATATATTCCGCGGGTATTTGCTGCTTTGGTACGTGTAATTTCGGTGGTCCGTTCAATTGTTGCCATGGAAGAAGGAGCGGTTGGCCCTGATAAGGATTGCGGATACGAAGGCCCGTTCCTGAAAGCCATTACCGGTATCCCGATTTCAATGGAAGGAAAAACAGCTGCCTGCGCCCATTTAAGCCCGATTGGGAACATAGCCTCAGTTTGTTGTGATTTATGGAGCAACGAATCGGTGCAAAACATTAAACTGTTATCCGGCATGGCGCCAACAGCTTACATGGAACAACTCGAGTACGATGCCAGGTTGATGAACCAGGCATTAATAGCCGGAACTGTTCCAAGTCATATTTTGCAACAATTGTTGGTTGCTTCTGATGTCTATACTGATCCTCAGGCATTGATCCTTTCTCCAGAAAACGTGATCCGCATTTCGAAAGAACTGGTTAAAGGCGATTCGTATGTGGCCAATGCCAGAAACGGGGCCATTGCAGCTCTTGATATTATCGAAGAAGCTTTGGCTTCAGGAAAGATGAAACTTTCGGAAATGGAAACATGTTACCTTCCAATCTTGCGAGACGAACTTTCCGGTATTCCCGATAGTGAAAGCGAATTTGTGGAGATGATGCTCCCATTATTGGATCAAAGCAAATTTATTATGGCCGAATACGGATTGTAGATTTCAAATAGCGTTTGTTTGTGGTTCCCTGCTTCTGGCTAAAGGCATTTCAAACTTAATTGTCAATGGTCAGAAGCATTTAATTAATCCTTCTTGAAAAAGATTCCTGTAAATATTATTTCCGGGTTCCTCGGTTCCGGTAAGACCACTGCCATTATACAACTTCTTGGTCAAAAGACCATTGATGAGCAATGGGCGATATTAATCAATGAATTTGGCAAAATTTCCATTGACGGTCAAACCATCCGGTCTTCTTCTCGCTACGGAACGGTTTACGACATTTCCGGAGGTTGTATTTGTTGTTCGGCAAGGGGATATTTTTATGAGAACCTCACCAAAATAGTTCAGACCGGAAATTATTCCCGGATCATCATCGAGCCCAGTGGACTCGGCGGTATCGACACCGTTTCTGAAATGGTCGGATTAATTCCGCAGCTCAGCCTGATGCCCGTTATTTGTATGGTTGATATCATGGCAATTGAAAACCTTCGGCTACAAATGAATATGATATACAAAAACCAGATTTTCAAGGCCGAACTAATTATTTTCAGTAAATGTGACCTGGTTAACATACCTGAACAAGAACGGTTAATTGAAAAATTTATATCATTATTTCCAGAGAAACAAGATAGTCTGGTCCACAGGACAAACCTGTTGGCCTCTTTATTGAATTTGGATTCTAATGAGAAGGTAAAAATAAATCAATACAGGATACTTTCTTCGACAAATCCGGGTTTATCAGATAGCAATTACCAGCAAACGGATTATAGCTTCAACGCCAATATTATTTTTGATTTAAACCTGCTTACCAGTTTCTTCATTCTAAATCCATTTATTATCCGTGGAAAAGGACACATCAGGACTGTAAACGGATGGATGCTGGTTAATTATACGCTATCCGGTAGTACATTTGAACCTTGTCAGGATAATCAACAAAGTGAGATTGTTATCATCGCTGAAAAATCAGGTTCTGATCAGTTCCAAAACCTCAAAACGGAAATTGAAAGGTCAATTATTTCTGTTCCTACGTGAAACTTTGTTCTGCTAATCACAAAACGAAAAACTTCTCTTCATGAAACAACATACTATCCGCTTGCATCCACTTGGCAAAGAATTGCTGGCAAACGATCAAACTCCCCTGATTGATGTCCTTCATGAATTCGGGGTAGAGTTTCCATGCGGAGGGAACGGGACATGCGGAAAATGCAAGGTCAGGCTTTTGGATGGGGAGATAAAAACAACCGATGCCCACCAGCGAAAAATCGACCAACTTGGCCTTTCTCCTGAATGGAGGCTGGCTTGTTTCAGCCAATGTGCCGGTGATATTACCCTCGAAATTGAACAATTCAATCACATTATACTAGCCGACGAAAGTGAGTTTGATTTTGTTCCGCAAATAGGATTCGGTGTGGCTGTTGACCTGGGAACTACCACAGTAGTAGCTCAATTGATCGATTTTTCAACAGCAAGAGTACTGGCTGTTGAAACCATGTTAAACCCACAGATTAAATTCGGGGCCGACCTGATTTCGAGAATTCAGGCTTGTCTGGACGGACATGCTTCTGAAATGACCCGGATCATCCGGTCAGCAATAGGGACAATGATTGAACTGATGTTGAAAAAGCACGAAGTCGACTTGCAAAAAGTGGTTCTTGTTGGCAACACTGCCATGCAACTTATTTTTTGCAATTGCGACGTCACTCCTATAGCGATGTACCCATTTCATAGCGATAATTTGGGGATGAAAACATTTAATCCGGAAGAATTGGATTGGAAGTTTCAAGTGGTGGAAAAAGTACAATTTTACCCATCCATTGGAAGTTTTGTCGGCAGTGATATTTTAGCCGGAATAGTTGCAACGGGCTTGCACTGCAAAGAAAGCTATACTGCCTTGATTGACCTGGGGACTAACGGAGAAATCGTAATAGGAAACAAAAACCGGGTTGTTTGTGCATCAACGGCAGCCGGTCCTGCCTTTGAAGGTGCTAATATTTCGAATGGCATGAGGGCTGTTACCGGGGCTATATCTTCTTTTAGCCTTGACGTTGAAAATATAGAAGCTCATGTTATCGGGAATACCTCTCCCAAAGGGATTTGTGGTAGTGCATTGATTGATGCGGTTGCCATTCTGCGCAGATTGGACAAGATTGGATTATTTGGTGAAATTAATTCAGGAGAAGATCATATTAAACTAGTTGGAAAAATAATCCTGACACAAAAAGATATCAATGAATTTCAGTTGGCTAAAGCCGCAATCGCCGCAGGGCTGACCATCCTTGCAAACAAATTATCAATCCCGCTTTCTGATATTCAGCAGGTATATATTGCCGGTGGATTCGGAAATTACATCAACCTGGAACATGTTTCTGAATTAGGAATGATTGAACTCCCGGAAGAAAGAATATACAAAATGGGAAATACAGCCCTGATTGGCGCCAAGATGTTCCTGTTTTCTGATGAAACAATCATCAACGAAATTCTGGAAAAAACCAGGCATGTTAACCTGGAAGGTGATCCAAACTTTCAGGATATTTATGTGGATAAAATGTTGTTATAAATCTGAGTACCTGATCCGATTTTGTGATTTCTCATTTGTCGTTTTGGTTTGTTGTGCAAATTCAATGTAATTTTAGAATAGAAAAAAGTTTAATAAGATATGAATCAAGAACATACCTTTAAATTCTCTGATCTTTTGATTAACCCCAAAGAAATTGCCTTTATGTTTGGGGTTAATGAGGATAGTTTTTCCGAACCATTAGAAAGCAGCATCGATTGGGCCATGAACTTTGCCGATAAATTGACAGATATAGGGGGCGCTTATTGTATAATTGATAACCTACAAATTAACCAACAAAACTTTACGATACTTGCAGGCGGGCATCAGTTTGATGTTGGCAAAGCCGTCTGCAAAGAATTAAAGGGAGCAGAAAGAGCTGCATTTTATGTTTGTACAGCAGGCAAAACGATTAGCGAAGAATCTTCCAGGTTACTTTACGGTGAAGATCCTATTTTAGGATACATTTTGGATACTATGGGAAGTATGATTACCGAGGTAGCCTGTGATTTACTTCAATCATATTTAAAAAAGGAGGTCGAATCAACAAATGAACAACTGACCAATCGATATAGTCCTGGATACTGCCAGTGGCCGGTAGCCGATCAGCATAAACTTTTCTCCTTCTTTCCTGAAAATACTTGTGGGGTATCGCTGTCTGATTCAGCCCTAATGTTTCCCTTAAAATCAGTCAGTGGCATTATTGGAATTGGGGGGAAGGTGAAATTCAGGAAATACGTCTGCACGCTCTGTTCAAGTAAAGAGTGTCTTTATCGTAGGATCAAAAAGGATATCAAAAACAATTTTAGATAACTTGAATATTAAATCTTCCAAATCTGGTCACCAGAACGATTCGAGATTCACATTATATTCATAATTTTTTTTCATCACGGAGATAGTCAGTACATATTTTTTTGCGACGAATATTCAGTTGTTTACACAACTGCCTTTTCCGAGAAGCAATAATAAAAAAAATTTCAGGTATTCGGGGGCAGGCTATTTATTTGCTTATCTTTAATTGAGTTATTTGAAAGTATCAAAAATGGAGACTGTGAATGGTCTTGTGTAAACCGATAAATAGCTTACATCTTTCTATAAAAAGAATTTAGGGTATTTACTTCTTGCCACTGGTTAAATTTTGTTTTCAAGAACATCTCTTGATAATATGGGTTCTCGTATCATTGCTTGTTCAATAATCCGGTGAAACAATAATCCTCTACTGTTGGACTTGCGTCTATTGTATCGAAATGAGAACTCATCCAAGTATTTTTGAAGCCGATCTTGGCTGGTATAGTTTTGATGAGTTCCTAACAACCACCTTTTAAGCAGTGCGGCTATTCTGTGTACATTTGGAAGCATTTCTTCATTATTTGATGCAATTACTTGTTTTTGCTTAATGTGTTCGTAGCCATTCTCGCCCAGTTGTGCATATCCAGTCCATCCATCGGTTATTACGGAGGTTCCCTTTTCAACATTCTCACTTATAAACTTAAGCAAATGCTTTCCTTCTGCATTGGGTATTAGCTCCAGCCGTACCCTTCCTGTCCCTTTTGGCAAAACTTCAACTGCTATCATAACTAATGATTTATTCTCGGCTCCCCGGCCTCGTTTACCTTCTGCAACTCCACCAACAAAAGTTTCATCAATTTCAACTTTTCCCGAAAGTTTATCCCTATTGGGAAAGACCATTAACATTCTAAGTTTATGAAGCCATATCCAGGCAGTTTTATAACTTCCAATCCCAAGGATTGCTTGTAAGCCAGATGCGCTAACTCCATTCTTCTGGGCAATCATCCACCATATTGCTCTAAACCATAGTGTAAGTGGCTTGTTTGATTGATCAAAGAACGTATTTGAAGTTATGGTGGTTATTGCAAAACAATTTTTGCACTTAAATCTCTTCCGGGATAATGCCCAATACTCATTATTACTGCATTTGCTGCATCGATAGCCTAATGGCCACTTAACATCTATCAGATATTGTACGCAATCGTCTTCACTTGCAAACGTCCTGTCAAATTCCATTTGATTTCTTGGATACTCCATGAACACAAAGATAAAACTTAGTGGCAGGAAGTGAATACCCTAGAAAAGAATAAAGAACTGGTTTAAAATCAGTCACCATCTCTGATTGTTTGGGTGAGTGAAACAATTTTTTTGTATCAAATCTGAAATTTTATATCTTTGGAATATTGAAATCGTTCTTCAATTCATTGCAGTGACAAAATCGAGACCAGCAAAAATAAATAGTCGATAACAGATTGAATTTAAGCTTAATAGCATTGTAATATATGCCCTTGTTCTGGGCACTGATCAAAGTATCAAAATGTATCATAAGCGCTTAAATTCATTGATTTAGGCGCTTTTCTTTTAATGTTATGTCAAGTTTAAACTGATGGTCTGAATCAGAACAAGAGATTCGCCCTATCGGGAAAATTAGACTTCTGCCTGTTTTCTGTTGACTTGTCATTGGTACTTTTTTAAGAGTTTTGGATTGTTTTTTTTGACTCGACCCCATATCTTGTAACAATTGATAACCCGCATCACTCCAACGCGCATCTGAAAGAGATTTTTAAAAGCAATTTCCTTTAATGAACCTCATTTCACATTGGGATATCGCAATAAATTATTTAATTTTACCACCCATCCTTTTATTTTCAGCGAACTTAAATGAGTGAGGGCAAAGACATCATTCGTTTAATCAAGATCAAGAACATTTCTTCTTTCGAAGAATTGTTTCGGTCGTATTATCCTCAAATGAAACGCTATACGCTTCATTTTATTCCGGATGAAGACGAAGCCAACGATATCGTGCAGGATGTATTTCTGCAACTTTGGTCGGAACGCAGTTCCCTGGACGATAACAAAAATGAAATTGCTTTTATGTTTACCTTGTTGCGGAACAAATGCCTTAATTTAATCAAGAAAAAAGTTATTCAGGGGAGGTATTTGAAACAACAAATGAGTTTTGAGGCCGAACGTTTGTATTACCTCAGTTTTGACCAATTCAACGAATTTGAATCGATGAAAGACCGGATCAGCCTCGAATTTGATTCCTTAATAAATGAGATGCCCAAAAAATGTGGCGTCGTTTTTCGCATGAGATGGCTCGACGGTAAAAGAATCAAAGAAATTGCCGACTGTTTGAGCATCTCAACCACCATGGTTGACAAGCACTTGTCTAAAGGAATGGAGATTGCCCGAAACAAATACAAACACGAATTGCTGATGCTCTTGTTGCTAATTGGATAGAACTTCCCTTTTCTTTCTTTTTGAAAAAAAACGTTTTTTGAGGTTGGTGTATTTAACTGTTAATTGTATTTCAGACATAAACAGATAAATTAAATGGAAAACAACCAGAGAATACCAACTCAATTAATTGAGCGATTTTTATCGGGGAAGATTTCCGATTCCGAAGAGAAAGAATTGTTCGACTGGATTAATACGAAGCCTAACCGCGATGTTCTTTTTCAAAAAGAACTGGAACGCCTGAGACCAATCATCGCGAGACGTAAAGACGAAGAAGTTTCATCTCAATGGAAGCAGCTTTTCTACAAAATAAAAGGTAAACCTGTTAGCAGTCCATATCGTTTTAAATGGATTGTTACTTCTGCCGCTGCTGCTATTTTGTTGATTGCCCTCATTCTTACTTCAGTATTCGACAATAACGACACCGAATATTTTCAGATCGAAAATATTACCGAACTGGTTACTACTTCAGGTGAAAAGAGAAGTGTGATATTGGCTGATGGGACCAATGTGGTTTTGAACTCGGGAAGTAAACTGATATTTCCGAATGATTTTAATGGTAAGGCACGCGAAGTTGAACTTTATGGGGAAGCTTTTTTTGCAGTAAGCCCCGATAAGGCAAAACCATTTATTGTAAAAACATCAGGTTTAAACGTTCGGGTATTGGGAACCTCATTTAACATCGAAGCTTTTCCAGGATCCGGTGAAATCAATACCACCTTGGTAAACGGAAAAGTGTTGCTTGAAAAAGTGGACAGAGATAAAACAATACCGCTTGCCGAGATGTCGCCTTTTGATCATGCCGTGTATAAAACAGAGAAACAAGAAATAAGCATTCAACGTGAAAAAAACATCGATCAGTACATTGCATGGAAAGAAGGGAAACTGGTATTTCTAAATGCTTCGATTGAAGAAGTTGCTAAAAAATTGGAATTATGGTACAATGTAACGGTTAGGATAGAAAGCGAGGAGTTGAAACAGGCCCATTTTACATGCACCTTTACAAACGAGCCCATCGACCAGGTATTAAACCTGTTAAAAATTTCCTATCCAATTCAATACTCCATTGAAAAACTACACAATAACAATGATTTAAACGAGCCCATTTATGACATAAGTCTAAAAATCAACAAGTAAAAAAGTTGTAAAATAAAAAAACCGGGGAAGTGCCCCACACTCTCCCGGCTGAATTAAATGCTCTGTAATGTCAAAAAATTTAAGTATGAACATTTAACTGAACAAATTTATGAAAAAAAAACGATTTCGTATTTGGGGAGGTTATCAACAAACTACCCTGACAAAACTATTAAGAACTATGAAGATAACGGCGATTATTCTTCTCTGTACGACGCTCAACTTGTTTGCGAAAGGCAGTTTTTCGCAAACTGAACGCATTTCTTTGGATTTAAATCGGTGTTCCTTAGAGAATGTGTTAAAAAATATTGAGGAATCAAGCAAGTTTTATTTTCTATTTAACAACGAATTGATCGATGTCAATCGTTCGGTTTCAATTAATGTAAAAGACCGAAGAATTGACGAGATATTGGATCGGATATTCGCAGGAACCAACATTGTTTACCGAATTATCGACAGGCAAATTGTCCTCACAACCCAATCGGATGAAATACAAAGAACAAACTCATCACTTGCCCCTGGCAAGAAGATGATCCGGGGAAAAGTCCTCGATTCGCAGGGAGTCCCGCTTCCCGGGGCAACCGTGCTTATTGTGGGAACAACCAACGGGGGCATTACCGATGCATCGGGTTATTACACTCTGGAAGCAAGTGAAGGGGATATTCTAAGGTTCTCATTTATTGGCTACAAAGAGCAGGACGTGCTGGTTGGCGCAAAAACGGCTATTGATATAATCCTTCAGGAAGACATTACAACCCTTAATGAAGCGATTGTGGTGGGGATGGGAAAACAGCGCAAAGCAAGTGTGATAGGTTCAATTTCTACTATTTCGATGAACGACATAAAAATACCTTCCCGTTCGTTGACCAATGCCCTGTCGGGACGCATGGCCGGCGCCGTGGTGGTACAGCGTAGCGGTGAACCGGGAAACGACAATGCCAGTTTCTGGATCCGCGGGATATCAACTTTTAGTCCGAACAGTACCCCGCTTATCTTGGTCGATGGGGTTGAACGAAGCATGACCGACATATCGGTTGAAGAAATAGAATCAATTTCTATTTTAAAAGATGCATCGGCAACGGCAGTGTACGGGGTTCGGGCAGCAAACGGGGTCGTAATTGTAACCACGCGTAAGGGGATTGCACAAAAACCAACGGTCGAATTAAAGATGGAATACGGTATGTCGGACCTGCCAATGATGCCGAAATATCTGGACGGGCCAAACTATGCCCTGCTCTACAACGAGGCATTAGGCCGAAACAACTACTCTGCTGACTATATCGATAAAACCCGTTCAGGAGCAGACCCTTATCTTTATCCGAATGTCAATTGGTTCGACGAAACATTCAAAAAATACGGAAGCAATGCACAAACGACCATCAACGTAAGAGGTGGGGGTGAAGTAGCCCGTTATTTTGTTTCGTTCGGCTACCTTGACGAAAAAGGGAACCTGAAAAACAGTCCGGATACTGATTACGATTCAAACATCAATCTGAAACGATATAATTTCCGGTCGAACGTGGACGTAACTTTAAATAAATCATTGATTCTGGATATTGAGGTTGGCGGACATCTGACCGACCTTCATACCCCCGGAATAGGTGGGCCAATTTATAGTAACACCTACTCTCCTGCCGAAACATTATTCTATTATGCCAATCTGGCAACTCCTCTTTCAAACCCGGTACACGTTCCTATCGGAAAAGATTTGAATGGAAACGAAATATATGGTTGGGGAGCGCCAACACAAATTGGTGAAATGAACCCGGCAGAACGCTTGATGGGATCAGGTTATAATACGACTTTCCAAAACCTGATAACAAGCCAGTTGACCATTACACAAGATTTGGATAAAATTCTCAAAGGACTCCAGCTTAAAGCTTCGTATTCATTTGATGCTTATAGCGAAACCGAAATACAACGTCGTAAATTTTCGTCAACGTACGGGGTACAAGGCCGTGATGCCACAACAGGGGAGGTTCTGTTTAAGGAAATTCAAACCGGTACAGAATTTCTTGGCTATTCAAAAAATTTAGTTTCCAACCGGGCCAAAGAGTTTAAAACTCAATTCATATACGATCACGTTTTTGGCACAAAAAACAGGGTGGGATCGATGTTGATGTATTACCAACGCGACTACATCAACGGGAACGCAGGAACATCTATTGCAGCCTTGCCTTATCGGAAACAAGGGCTTGCTTACAGGGCAACGTACGCGTACGATGACCGCTATATGGCCGAGTTTAATATCGGGTATAACGGTTCAGAAAATTTTCCCAAAGGCGACCGTTTTGGGTTCTTCCCCGCAGGGGCGATGGGCTGGTTGATTTCAAATGAACCATTCTGGGAGCCGTTAAGAGACAAAATTAACCTGGTAAAACTAAAAGGTTCGATGGGTTTGGTTGGTGCCGAAGTGCTTCCGAACGGAGAACGTTACGGCTACCTTTCAATTTATGGCAGCGGCCTCGGGGGGTATTTGTTCGGGCCAAACGGAACCAGCTATTCGGGGACCGGCGAAAACAGAATTGGTGTTTCAAACCTGACCTGGGAGAAAGGATTCAAAAAGAATATTGGTATTGAAATGAAAATGTTCGACAATGCTTTTTCAATTGAGGCTGACTATTTTCATGAACGCCGAACCGACATTTTGGTACAACGGCAATCAATTCCTGCTTTTGTGGGGATGATATCGTCGCCATTTGCCAATATGGGAGAAATGATTAACCGTGGTTTTGATGGGACCGTCGAACTCTCGAAACGCTTTCAGGACGGAGGAATTAAATTATATGGGAACATGACCTATTCGCGCGATAAAATCATTGAAAAGGATGAACCGGAAAAAGAAGAAGCATACCGGATGCAAACGGGTCAGAAATTTGGGCAACAGTTTGGACTGGTAGCTCTTGGATATTTCACCAGCGATGAAGACATTGCAAACAGTCCGGTGCAAAAATTTGGCGAGTACCGCCCGGGGGATGTAAAATACAAAGACATTAATGGCGATGGGCAAATTACCATCAACGATCAGGTGCCGATTGGCTACTCAAATATTCCTGAAATTGTTTATGGTTTTGGAGTTCAGATTGACTACAAAGGATTTGACCTGGGATTATTTTTCCGTGGACAGGCGCGTGTTTCTTATGCGCTGGGCGGATCATACATTCCGTTTAATCAAGGGGTAGGTAAAGGAAACCTGTTTGAAGAAGCGCTCGATCGCTGGACGATCGAAAACCCTGATCAGAATGCACAATACCCACGTTTATACAACGGGACATCATCCAATAACTGGCAGGCTTCAACCAAAAACATATACAACGGCAGCTTCCTTCGCCTGGCTGATGTTGAATTCGGTAAAACTCTAGGTAAGAGTGGGCTTGAGAAAATACACATAAAAGGATTACGCCTGTATATCCATATCAATAATGCAGCAGTATTCTCAAAATGGAAGATGTGGGATCCTGAAACAGGAGATAATGATGGAGGAAAATATCCTTTACAGCGCAAAATGAATTTTGGTATCAGGGCTAACTTTTAAATCGACACAAAAATGAAAAAGAAACTATTCTATATTGCTTTGTTCCTATTTACTTCTTTTGTAATCAGCAGTTGTGAATATCTGGACAAAGAACCCGATGACATGAAGACCGACGCGATGATCTGGTCATCGCGGGTTGAGACAGAAAAATACCTCTACAATGTGTATTCACAAATACCGGCGGCAAACTGGCATCAAGATGATCCCTGGCTGGGATGTTCCGATGAAATTGACCTGACCTGGAATGTTTATAATACGTATAACATAAACCTTGGAAACTGGAACCCGTCCACCAATTTCTATGTAAAATGGCCAAATTATTACAGGGCTATCCGCGCATCTTTCATATTCGAAGCGAATGTTGATAAATGCCCGCAATTAAGCGATGACCTGAAAATTCAATACAAAGCGGAAGCTAAATTTTTAAGAGGCTTTTACTACTGGTACATTATTCGCCAATACGGGCCAGCCATTTTAATTGACCATGCAACACAAGTTGACGAAGACTGGAATTCGTTTGCAAGGGCTCCGATGGACAAATGTGTTGACTACATCTGCCAAATGATGGATGAAGCCGAAAAGGACCTTCCTTTAAGCTGGGACGATAATAAAGTCTGGCTTGGGAAACCTACCAAGCTTGCCTGTCGGGCAATTAAGTCTGAAGCTTTGCTTTTTGCTGCCAGTCCTCAATGGAACGGGAATGCCGAATATTCAATATTTAAAAATGATGACGGTACCCAACTTGTAAATACCACTTACGATGAAAACAAATGGAAAAAAGCTGCTGCTGCAAGTAAATCGATTATTGACATTGCCGATCA
Organism: Gaoshiqia sp. US2; assembly: GCF_059705485.1. NCBI lineage: Bacteria > Pseudomonadati > Bacteroidota > Bacteroidia > Marinilabiliales > Prolixibacteraceae > Gaoshiqia > Gaoshiqia sp. US2. The sequence goes on from NZ_AP048550.1 coordinate 2,794,694, forward strand.
GGCTGGCGTGAAATTGTACAAGAACCATGAAAATGGCGACGGGGCAAGTTTCAACCCATATAAATCGGTACGCGATGCACTCCTGAAAAACTGGAACTGCGAAGTGATCTTTGGGCGTGCTGCTTTTGATCAGAATGCATGGCAGGTACACACATCGCCTGGTCCAAATAACCTGGGAGGCGTTGGCCCGACACAACGTATTGTTGATGCTTTTTACATGAAAAATGGCCGGGCCATCGAAGACCCGCAATCGGGCTACGTTGAAGAAGGTTTTTCAACCACACCCGGCGAATTCTGGAACACGAAAGGTTTAAATATAACGACCGACCGGTTGAAAATGATTGCCGACATCCGTAGTGGCGACGCCTGGGGACATTGGGCAGGCGACTGGAATATGTATGCCAACCGCGAACCGCGCTTTTATGCCAGCATCCTGTATAATAAGCGGGTTATCCCTCAAATATCAGATGATGTAGCCAAACGGGACTATTATTCATCAGCAGGACAGAAAAACGGATACGGACGGGTAGAATTATACTACGGCGGCGTTTCCCGCTCATCGGGGGCGTACACCTTTTTCCCCCGTACCGGTTATTTGGCGCTCAAACATGTCGATCCGCAAAGCAACATGCGCGACCGCGTTTATGGCGACATACATTGCGAAATATTTATACGCTATTCGAAAATTCTTTTAAACTACATCGAAAGTTTGAACGAATACGACCCAAACCATGCCGATATTGCCATTTATTGGGACATGATCCGCGAACGGGCAGGCATCCCTGGAATCTTCACTGTTTATCCTGAGATTAAAGGCAACAAAGAAAAACAACGCGAATTTATCCTTCGTGAACGCCAGATTGAACTGTGTTTTGAAACCGACCGCTACTTCACTACCCGCAGAAGGTGGTTAGCCGAAACGCCCGACAGCGGCAACACCGACCGGAAGTTTGGCGAAGGTGGCCGTATGTGGGGAATGGATATCAATGCAGGTTCAACAACAACCAACAACTTTGCCTTCACCGGGTTTTACAAACGTACTGCCTTCGAAACCCGTGTTTTTGAAAAGAAGATGTACCTGTTCCCGATTCCCCAGTCGGAAATTGAAAAAGGAAAAGCGCTGGTGCAAAATCCATGGTGGTAATTCGAATACGAACACTAAAAATTTACACAAATGAAAAAAAACATATTCACGATATTTTGTTGCTTTAATTTCAATTCTGCTCTTTTCGTCTTGCGAAAAAGGCATCGACATGATTGAAACCGAAAGCATTGTTTACATACCAAATGCCGGGCTTTCAGCCCAGACGGTATTGCTTGGCGAGTCCATTTTTGAACTTGGCGTTTACAAAGCAGGAATCAACCAGAAAGAAGGCGATATCACCGTAACCTTACAAGTCGATACAGAAGCCTTTGCTGAGTTTCAGGAGACCAACCCTGGATACGAGATGCTGCCGGAATCGTATTATTCGATCGAATCGGCCATTGTTGTAATTGCTAAAGGGCAAGAACGGGAAACCTGTAAAATACACTTGAAAGGAATTAGTGAAACTTTTGTCAATAAAAAATACATTCTGCCGATCAGCATCAAAAGTATTTCTCCTTCTGTAACTATTCTGGAAGAAAACAAAACGGCCTTGCTGTATTTTTCGAAATACAGAAATGCCTACGAATGCCTTTATAAAGCGCTGGGGCAAGTGGCCCCTTCAGGCGACGAAGATAACAGCACGGAAATAGACGAAGTGCTGGAGGCTACAACGGTATCGGCCAATAGCATAAAAATTAAAGGAGTTGAAAACAATCAGTATTTAATTTTGACTGTTTTGGCCGACGAAGTAAAAATTAGTGGCGCTGCCGGTTCAGAAGCCTTCAATGTGAAAAACACAGAAGGAAAGACCAGTACGTATACCGGTGCTTTCGAGCCTGTTTACCAAAGGAACAAGGGTTTTTTCGTTTTGTATTACACTTACACGAAAAACGGACAGGAAATGAATGCTGAAGTAAAACTTAATTTCTGGCTTTAACCGAAGCCGGAAATTAACGACAAGAATTCAATCAGATTTTCTGACAAAATTTAAAAAAAAACAGTTATGAATAAATATGTATCAGTCATTATAAGCTTCATGCTACTGGCCGGATATTCCTGCAAAGAATCTTCCGAAATGGAAATACAACGGGCAGTTGCAAACTCCATTTATGCCACATTTGAAGATGGGTCCGGCTTTTTCAACCCGGAAGAATCTTCACCCTATAGCGAAACCATAAAATTTGTTTTTACGACACATTTCCCGGCTGAATCGAATAATTTAATCGATATTACGAGGATGAGGTTAAAAGCATATTCCCCGGTATCGGTTATTCTTCCTTCCGGTTCAGCAGATGTAATCGACCTGACCAAAGAAACCGAAATTACAATTGTTGCAGCCGATGGTACCATGAGCAAACACCTTATTGTTGGTGAAATTCGCAAAAGCCCGGTAGCCCAGATTCTCAGTTTTGAATTGCCTGGCGTAAATCTTTCCGGTTTTGTGCTGGAGGACAAAAAAATGGTGGGGCTCGTTTCTGGAGGTGTTGATATTTCCAACCAGAAACCAAAGCTAACGTTGTCTCCTCATACAACGATTTCTCCTGATACGGCTCTTGTTCAGGATTTTAGGAATCCGGTAACATACACTGTTACAGCCGAAAACGGCACTCAGGTAGTTTATACGGTTAAAGCGATTACTCCTGAAAAGGTTGCATCAGGAATTCGCTCAGGAAGCGCCCGTTTGCTTTGGAGTAAAAACCTGGCCGAAATGGGAATCAATAATACTGACCACATGAGCACTTCGATTGCTATATCACAAGGGAATCTGGTGGTCAATACGCGTAATGTGCCCAATAAATATTTCGATCGTTTTACTGGTGAGTATATTGGTGAAATGACAATGGGCGACATCGTTAATGCCAACCTCAAGAATTTCTTTAGCACCAACGACGATAAAGGAAATATTTTGATTTGTAACCTGACAACTGTTGTAGGACAAGATTTTGTCATTTACAAATGGAAAGGAGTTGATGATACAGCGCCGATTAAGTTAGCACAGTGGAAAACGGACATTACCGGAGGGCAGGTAGGACGGAAAATGTCGGTAAAAGGCGATCTGGACGGAGATGCTGTAGTTTATGTGGGAGCCAGCAATCGGACAATACTATTTTACGCTGGCAAGTTGTCGGAGGAGTTATCAAATCGGAAATTCCTGAAAAAATTGTTTATCCCGGTGCTAAAAAATGGGATTTGTATGCCGACATTGTTCCGATGGGAGCAATTACTTCAGATAAAGTTGTTATTTCCAGCTATCCGGCTGATTTTGTTTGCACTGATCTGACTACCGGCGAAATATTGGGACAAGTAAACACTTCCGGATCAGGGTATGTATACAACCACAGTATTGATATAACCGCATTTAATGGAGTACCATATCTGGCTGCAATCAATGTGGTAAATAATCTCAGTGGAAATGCCTTCTTATATGATATTACAAATCCTGCATTGCTGGCAACTTTGCCCGGCAGCTCCGAGTATTCAAAAGTATGTGTGCTAAAAACAGCAACAATTATTACAAACAGCAATGGCAACTCAACCGGCGATGTGTTGTTGCGCGTATCTGACGACGGATATAAAATGATCATGTATGCAATGCTTACTAATGGAAGCATCCTGGCGTACGAGTTCGATTGTATCGATATAGATAAGCTTTAGTTTCTGAACTCACAGAAGGGTGGGTTCAATTCAGTTTTCTTTGTCATGAGGCTGTCTGAATAGGTCAATTCAGTATAGCTTCATGACACAGAAACAGAGATTTGTTTTAGTGAGGAACAACAACCCTCATTCTAACCAGTATAAATCAACCTTATAACTTTTATTTTCATGTTTAATCCAATTAAAATAGCATCCCGGTTATTCATTGGTTTTTTTATCCTTATATCGTTGAAATCCTTTGCACAGGTAAATATTTACGACCAATTGTGGAGTAATCCGCAAGTAAATGAACGCATTGAAAAGAACATTGAAGCGTACCGTAAAGGAGATGCAGTAATTGAAATCGTTGACAAAAAGGGTAACCCTGTACCAAATGTAAAAGTGACCATACAACAATTATCGCATGAATTTTTGTTCGGATGCAACCTTTTTGCATTGGGGCAACTCAAAACACCCGAACTCAACCACAAATACGAAGCTTCATTTATAAATCTGTTTAATTCGGCAACCGTACCGTTTTATTGGGGAAACCTTGAACCGGAAGAAGGAAAAGTCAGGTTTAAAGAAGGGTCGTCAAATGTCTGGCGCCGTCCTCCTCCCGATCAGCTGGTGAGGTGGTGCAAAGAACACGATATCCAACCGAAAGGACACGCGTTGATGTATGCAAAAAACATGTTTATGCCCGATTGGACCGAACGGAACAATCCAGAAGTCTTTCTTCACCAGGGACATAAACATATGGCCGGAATTGCCAAGCGCTATGGCGATACCTTCCCAATATGGGACGTCGCCAACGAAGAAATTCCACGAATCCGTCATCTCGACCAGTGGCATAAAGTACCTGACGATTATTTGGAATGGTGCTTTCGCGAAGCAGAAAGCTTATTTCCGAAAAGCGTGAAAATGCTTTATAATGACGGAACAGAAGAAGTTCATAAGAACGTCGAAGAATACACTGCGCTGTTTAGCAGATTGCTAAAGCAAAATATTAAAGTCGATGGAATGGGGATACAATTCCACATTTACAACCGCCCGGCGATGCTCGAAGGAAAATTATACCCTCCCGGCGAGTTGTTTGCCGTTTATGAACAACTCAGTCCTATGAATTTACCGCTGTATATTACCGAAATAACTGTTCCCGGAAAAGGTGAAGACGGGGCGGCCCTTCAGGGGAAAATTGTTAGAAACCTGTACCGTTTATGGTTTAGCACTCCGAATATGGCCGGAATTACCTGGTGGAATTTGGGCGATGGAACTGCATTCGAAGAAGAAAACAAAGCCATGGGTGGCTTGCTCGACGAGGAAATGAACCCGAAACCGGCTTATCAGGCGTTGGATAAGCTAATTAACAATGAATGGAAAACCAATGAAGAAATTTACACTAATCCAGCCGGAAAAGTTAGTTTCCGGGGATTTCATGGGAAATACCGGGTCCGGGTTTTTGCAAATGGTACAAGCAAGGAATTTTTATTTGACTTGAAAAGTGGGAAGAAAATAAATCAGGCTATGTTTCGGTTCAAATAATTCTATCTTAAAAAGGCTTTTGGAATTTTCTGAATCTGAAATACAAAACCAATCATTTTTTACTGGGACGGCACCCTTCAAAATGCACTTAATCATCGCATAAAACCATTTTTCCAGTAACAAATTGTATTTTTAGGCTGATTAGAAATGCAACAAAATTCAAAAATTAAAATCCATGAAAAACCAAATTTCATTTTTATCGATGATTTTATTGGCAGCTTTGATTTTGGTTGGCTGCGCTGAAAAACAAAATGTATTAACCCTGCAGGAGGCTCAGGACGGTTGGCAACTCCTGTTCGACGGAGAAACTCTTGATGGCTGGAGAGATTACAACGGTACCGGAGTTACCGGATGGAGTGTCGAAGAAGCTTGCTTAGTAGCTGCCGGAACCGGCGCCGATCATACCGGCTACATCATCACCGAAAAACAGTTCGACAATTTTGAACTGGTCTGGGATTGGAAAATTGCACCCGAAGGAAACAGCGGGCTGATGTATCATGTCGTTGAAAACAAAAAATTTGAAACCCCATATCTCACTGGTCCCGAGTACCAATTGCTCGACGATGCAGGCTTTCCTCATAAAGTGGAAGACTGGCAGCTTACAGGCGCCGACTACGCTATGTACGTAGCCGATACTACCAAAAAGAAACTGAACCCCGTGGGCGAATGGAACACTTCCCGCATTGTTTTCGACAACGGGCATGTAGAACACTGGCTGAACGGCGAAAAAATTGTAGCGTTTGAAGCCTGGAATGAAGAGTGGTTCGCCCTGAAAAACAGTGGTAAATGGACCATGGCCCCGGAATACGGATTGTCGGAAATTGGACACATCAGCTTGCAGGACCACGGTAGTAAAGTCTGGTTCCGGAACATGAAAATAAAAGAACTTCCAAAGAAAGAAAAAGCTGCGGAGTCGCTTTTTAACGGTGTAGACCTGAGTGGCTGGATTGCCTACGGAACTGAAAAATGGTACGTGGAAGACAGCCTGTTGGTATGCGAAAGCGGTCCCGACAAAGGTTACGGTTATCTGGGTACAGAAAAGTATTACAAAGACTTCGACCTGTCGGTTGACTTCAACCAAATTTCAAACGGGAACAGCGGCATCTTCTTCCGTTCAACGGTTGATGGCACCAAAGTTTCGGGCTGGCAGGTTGAAGTGGCCCCTAAAGGTCATGATTCGGGTGGTATTTACGAATCGTACGGACGCGGCTGGCTGAACCAGATTCCCGACGAAAAAGAAGAAATACTGAAGCCCGGCGAATGGAATACCATGCGTATTCGAGTCGTTGGCCCCGAAGTGACAACCTGGCTCAACGGGGAAGAAATGACCCAGCTGAACGATTCACTGATCGGCAGCGCCAACGGGCGTATCGCCCTTCAGATTCACGATGGAGGCGGGATAAAAGTTCAATGGAAAAATCTGATTATTAAACCTTTATAAGAGATATGAAAAGATTGATTTACAGCATTGCCAGCCTGATTCTGGCAATGCTTTTTTCACTCAACCTTTCGGCCAAACCCAATAAGGCAGAAAGAGCGGGATGGAAGCTGGGGATACAAACCTATACCTTCCATAAATTCAGTTTTCAGGAAGCCATAGACAAGGCACAGGAACTGGGATTACGTTACGCGGAGGTCTATTACGGACAGCCCCTCGGAAAAGACTTTGAAGGAAAAATGGATTTCCGGATGGACCCGATGACACGTAAAAAAGTGCTTGCTTATGCAAAGTCAAAAGGGGTAAAAATTATTGCCAGCGGCGTGGTTGTCTGCAAAGATGAGGATGAATGGAACGACCTCTTTTCATTTGCTTCGGACATGGGCATTGAAATGATTACCTGCGAGCCCAAATACGAACACCTGAAATATGTAGACGCGCTGGCCAATCAATATAAGATTGACGTGGCCATCCACAACCACCCGAAACCTTCGTTGTACTGGGAACCCCAATTGTTTCTGGATGCGGTGGACGGGCTCAGCAACCGCGTTGGCGCCTGTGCTGATATAGGTCATTGGAAACGAATGGGGATCAACCCAGTTGACGCTCTAAAAATGTATGAAGGCCGTTTAAAGTCCCTTCACTTTAAAGACATCAAAGAAAAGGTGGAAGGGGAAAAGGAACAACACGATGTAATTTGGGGAACCGGGGTGTGTGATATTGAATCCGTTTTGAAAGAGTTGAAAAGACAAAAATTCAAAGGACTTTTCTCTATTGAATATGAATATAATTGGGAAAATTCAGTTCCGGAAATCAAACAATGCATCGATTATTTTCACAAAACGACCATACAAATTATTAATTAACTCAAAACAACTCTGTAAAGTTCATCAGAAGGACGGAACTGCCTGCTTTTGAGCTGGTGGGGAAGTATATCAACGAGAGTTACTGCCTGGTTCTCAGGGCAGGTGATCAGGCAATTGGAGGTTATATCTCTCCATATGTCGATCAATACGTTTATAAATAACATAAAGTGAAATTGACTGGCAAAATGGAGCGAAGCTGATCCTTTGCCCGAATGGTTCTCATTATTTCCTGTTTACTGCGGGCAGGTATTTCTCATGCAAAAAAATAAACAACCAAAATTATATATGTATCTCATAGTCATAAATATAAATAAAAATAAAAAACATGAAGGCTCGATTTTTTTTCTTACTGGTTTTAGTAGTCGTCGCGTTGAATAGCAACCTGGCGTGCAACGAAGGAACAAACATTCCTGATCCCAACAAATTTATACCTGCAACCAAACCAAACAATCAGTCAGTGAACCCAATATCCGATTTGGTGCTGATTTACGATGGAGGTTTGCACCGGAACCCTTGGACGATTGAGCGAATGCGCCCGTATGTCTATCGTGAAAAAGAAGGCAAAATTGAATTTTTGTTTGACGGGTTCTTATTTCTCGAGATTTTCGACAGCAAAAAGAATGTTGAATATTACCCGGGATATAAAAAAAATCCGGCTCCAAAGGCCGACTGGCTTTCCTTGCTGGATACCTATTTTGACGATCAGAAAAGTTTAAGCGCCTTGGAAACAATTTTGTCTGAACTTGCACAAGCAGGGGAAAAGCCGGTTCGAAAACGGAAAGTCGTTATTAGTGTGCCAACACCGATAAATAAATTTACCGGTTGGGGCAGCATCGACGGAAAAGCTCTTGATTTTAATAATCTTGATGATCAGGTTGGCGCAGAAAAATGGTTCATTGATGAAGCGATGAAACGCTGGAATGCAAAAAAATACAAGCATATTGAGCTGGTCGGCTTCTATTGGGTGGATGAAGATGCCGGTAATTATGAAAATGCCATTAAGCTCACCAAAAATTACGTACAGTCGATAGGAAAAAAATTTTATTGGATTCCTTATTGGAAATCAACCGGAAGTGATAAATGGAGAGAATTAGGATTCGACTATGCGTATATGCAGCCCAATTATTTTTTCAACACCACTATTCCGTATAGCCGACTAACTGACGCCTGTGCCTTTGGTGAAAAATATGGACTTGGTATGGAAATGGAATTTGACTACAGGGTTTCCCAGGCTGATTTTAAAATCCGTTTCGACAATTATGTGAAAGCGTTTACCGAGAACAATGTTTGGAAACTCCGTCCTGTGGCTTATTACGAGGGAGGCGGGGCCTGGGAGGGAATGGCAACCAGCACTAATCCTGAACTAATAGAAATGCATAAAACGCTCGGAGACATCATTGTGGAAAGACAGAAAGAAGCAGACAAACGCTTAAAAAAATGAATCGTAAATAACTAAAATTTAAAACGATGAATAGACATCTGAATAGTGTTAGTAGGATGTAATTGGAATGGATATGAGAAATTTTTTATTCTGCTTCTTTTCGCCTTTTGCTCGACAGAAATCGTTGCACAGAAGACAGTACGGCTTGACGACCTTAATCTTGAATATATGGACGCTTTTGGACCAAGCCAGTCCAAAAAATCATATAGCGGCAAACCATTGCGTGTAGCTGGTAAAACCTACGGACGAGGCATTGGCACTCATGCCGAAAGCCGGTTTCTTTTGAAGATTGACAGAAAGGCATCGCGGTTTACCGCTTTGGTTGGGCTTGATGATCATGCATCGGCGAACCTACAGGACAGATTTCCGGGAGGATTGATACCTCCGGAACGTACTATGTGAAATTTATGGCCATCAATGAAATAGGGTCTGCTTCGCTGGATTTTCGGATTGAAGCAGGAGATTAAATTTGCCTGACCCCTCCACTGGGGTGGAATAGCTGGAATTGCTGGGGTGGAGAAGTTGACGCTCAGAAAGTGAAGGATGCCGCTTTTTATATGAAAGAAAAGTTGGCTGGTCACGGCTGGACCTATATCAATGGTTAGAAGCCGATAAATCGGTATTCGATTAATAAAATAGGTTTTTCTCAGGCTCCGTCTTGTTCATATTATGGAAACAACAGGATATAGGCGTTTTTAAAAACAAGTATAAAACAGAGGTGCCTTATCACGGTGTTTCTTTTGTGAAAATAATTCCATGTAAGAAGTAAAAGAATCTCTTCTGAAAAAAAATATTTGACTAATGAAGCATCTTTTGTCAACCATTGCGTTCCTTGTTCTGTTTCTTTTTGCATCAACCAACAGTGTTACCATTTTTGTGAATGAGAAAAAAATGACCGGAAATTTTGAACGGGATGCCCAACTGGTTGACCTGGTTATAACTAATTTCATCCGTGGATATGATTATTCGCTGTCAGGAAAGAATTTGCTCAGGGAAACGGTTCGTTACGCTGTAACTCCCGACCGGCGAATAGATGTGCATGTAAGCATCGAAGCGCTGGAAGATCTCCGGATACAACGTTATTACGGATTGCAAAGCCAGAATTTTGCCATCTTCGACTCGGTAAAATATGTTGCCGGGCAACGGATAATCAACACTGAAGTTGTTGGTGCAAACAGTCGTTGCCGGTTAAACGACGGAGTAAATACAATTATCCTTTGCTCCCGTGATAATCAGCGCCAGTTAAAACTGGAGTTAAACACCCGCGAGGGACTGGGAACTTTTGATTATTTAGGCGCCGGCTTGCCCAAAGTATTCTCGGCCAGTTACCGTAAATCATATTTCAACCTGGTAAGCGGCAAGGAACTAAAGATGAAAAGGGGAGAGCAAGTTTACTGGAAAGGTTCGTATTTTTTTGATGAGTGATGCAAAAAGAAACTGTTTTAAAAGTCTAAAAATAAGGAAAAGAGTCACCTTTCCCTTGTTTTGGATTGTCACTCATTCAATCGGTTTTATTTTGAATAAAAGATCGGATTGTGCCGGTCTGATTAAAACAGATGCACAAATACCTCCTGACCTTTTTTTATGTCCGATACTCCCACGGGGACTTCCATGAATGCGTTGGCATCGGCCAGCGCGTTCAGGTGTGCTGATCCGTGGAATCTGATGTATTCAACCTGGTTGTCTTCCGAAAGCTTCACCGGCACGAAGCCAAATCTCACGGCCTTTTCGCGGTGAAAATCCCGGCTAAGTATTCCTTTAATGCGCGTTGGTTTGTATAAACCTCCCATAAATGCGCAGATGAATGGTTTTACAAAAAGTTCGAACTGGATGAATGATGATACCGGATTGCCTGAAAGTCCGAAACAATATTTTTTATCTTTTTTGCTGAAAGTCATCGGGTTGCCGGGTTGTATGCCTGTTCTTTCAACCAACAGCTCAAAACCTTGATTTTTTAATAGCGAAGAGACAAAATCATAATCGCCGACAGAGGCCCCGCCGGTGATGAGGACCAGGTCGTTTTCGGCCAGGCTTCTCTCAAAACAGCTTGAAATTTGTTCGAAATCATCGGAAATAATCCCGTAATAGTTGCATGGGATTCCCATGAGTTGAAGTTGAGCTATCAATAGAGCGGAATTGCTGTTGCGAATCTGCCCGGGAAGCGGCTTTTCCCCCGGTTCAACCAGCTCGGTGCCTGTTGCAATAATTCCGGTTACAGGCGCTTTGGAAACAGTGGTTTCGGTATAACCGGCGCTTGCCAGAATCCCGATATGCGCCGGAGAAATTGTCACTCCTTTTCGAATCAGGATATCCCCGCTTCGGTAATCCTCAGCCTGATAACAAATATTTTCCTTTGTTTTCGGATTGTTGCAGGTGATACGATTTTCTGCAAGTAAGCGGGCATTCTCAACCATAAAGACGCAGTTAGCTCCCGGTGGCACCGTGGCGCCGGTCATAATTTTTGAACACTGGTTTGGGCCAATCGTTTTGGAAGGCAGTTTACCGGCCTGGACCACTTCAATTAAGTCCATTTCATTCTCCAGGTCTTCTTTTCGGCAAGCATACCCGTCAACGGCCGATTTGTTGAACGGGGGCATATCCAAATCAGCAACGATATCTTCCTGCAATACCTTATTTAACGAACCTGGCAGGTTTATCCGCTCAGTTGTTCCGCCGGAAATGCTGTTTTCGATGCGCTGTTTTACTTCTTCAAAATGGGTCATTCTGATTTGATTTAGGGTCATAATAAATGTGATTGTTCTGAAAATGAATTTGGCTCACATCAAGGGCCGGAGTTCGATCACTAAAGTTTACGACCACCGGATGATAAGCGAACATCGGCTGTTTATTTTCGGGTACGTTATTTCCGCAGACCAGGATAAACAGGCCGGGTTTGATTCGTTTGTGCAGTGCTCCTGACTCGCATACAACCGGACAATCCATTATTTCGGACGACAATACATTCAACGCTTCGCGAAGATCGTTTTCTTTTGCCTGTATGTAGAATGCCTTTTTCGCGCCTGCCGTCAACATTCTCGAACTATCTTTGCCTGTGTGCAGTTTTTCTTCAATGATGTGGTAGTTTCCGGTTTTTGCAATCACCTTCTGTCCGTCTTCTACCGGATGAAAATGGGCCGAAATTTTTATCGCTGTGACATCTGCCGATATCGACAAATGCCTGATGATTTCACAAGCCAGCATGGTCTTGCCAACATTCCGGCCGGTACCCGCAATCAGCAATATGTTTGGATAATGTTTCACTATCGGATGTTTAGAGGTGCAACCTTAGTTTGTTGAGGCGATACCTGCCAGATCGTTCGGCGTATTCAAATTGTTCAGTAAATTGTTATCGTTTAAAACGATGTATTTTGTGTTGACCAGTTTTAACAGATTTTGCATTTTATAATTTCCCTGATTGATTTGCCGGATAAGTGTTGGATGAATTTCTTTTGAATAATAAGCGGTCAAAGGTTCAATATTTCCGTTTTTCTGAACAGGCACTACGGCATCGTGAAGAGAATTGTGACTGAGAATATTTTTGAACAAATCAGCGCTTAAAAAAGGGGCGTCGCAGGGAGCAATAAGGTTTATTCGGGTTTGAGAAAAACGGAGACAGGCTTCAAGTCCGGCCAGCGGCCCTATTCCCGGGAAATTGTCTGAAACAACCGGATATCCGAAATCCCGGTATACCGGATTGTTGGCGCTGATCAGAATGTGTTGGCAGATTTCCCTCATGACAGCAATGCTGTATTCGATCAGCTTTTTCCCGTTGAGCGAAATCAATGCTTTGTCGGTACCCATGCGGCTGCTTTGTCCTCCGGCCAGTATGATTCCGGTTATTCTGTTCATTTTCTTGATTTTAACAGTAGTGATTAAACAATATTCCCATTTTTGCTTCTCCTTCATGAATGATTGTCGATGGAATAAAGCATATAAAAACCGTGAAAGATTATTTTGTTGATCTCTTCCATGTATTCGTTTACCGCTTTCAAACTCCCCGGAATCGCAAACACAAGTGTTTTGGATTTGGTTCCGGCTATGGCCCTGCTGATTAGCGCGTTTGGTTTTTCTGCTCCGTATTTCATCCGGATCAGATCCATAATTCCGGGAATTTCTTTGTCGAGCAAAGGTCTGATGGTTTCAGGGGCAATATCTCTGGAGCCTATTCCGGTGCTGCCCGTTGTGACAATGATATCGTATTCGTTTTCAAAAGCGCTTTTTATCGTTTTCGAGACCAGCTCGGGTTCATCAGGCAGAATTGCTGTTTCAATTTTGCTTTTTCGATCGTTTGCGTCCATCAGTGACCTGATTTTCTGTACGGCCATTGGTCCGCCGGTGTCTTCGGATAGTCCGGAATAGCAGCGGTCGCTCAGGGTGATGACCAATATCTTGAATTCTTTGGGTTGAAAGCGTAATTCATCCCCTTGCCGGAGTTCTCCTCCTTTTATAATCCGGCAAGAGATCCCTTCGGGTGGTGAGGTATTGTTCTCTGTTTCCCTCACCAGGATACAATCAGTTTCGGGATTGATTGAACCGACTCGGGTGACCTCGAGTTGAATCGTCCCGCAAACAAATTGATCCAACAGACGGACGTTTGTCTGCTTCAATCCGTGCAGCCCAATTATTACGGTAAATTTTCCCCGGCCAATAAGCTCCCTGGCTCCTTCCGAAAATGTTCCCGCATTTCCCTGTTTCGGTGTTTTTGGCAGGTGGTACCGGTTTCCGGTACCGGAATCATTTAGAACTCCGTTGTTTTTCCATACAACGCTGCCAACCGGAGTTTTGAACAATTCCTTCTTTGTCGATAGATTGAGTGATGCTATTTTCATATGCTCTAACTTTTAATTGGCCGGATATCGATTTATGCGAAGTGATTTTAGGTGATTCGCGATTTGGTTTCCGGCAGCGGATTAAAGATCTTTTTTGGTCTTTTTATGAAGCCGGACCGACTCAATGATCATCTGTTTATCCACGGCCTTGCACATATCATACACGGTAAGCAAGGCCACCGATACGGCTGTAAGGGCTTCCATTTCTACCCCGGTCTGGCCGTTGCAACTCACACGTGCGGTTATTTTTACCCCATCACTTTCGATTTCGGGTTTTACTTCAATGTTTGACAAGATCAGGGAGTGGCACAGGGGGATCAGGTCATAGGTTTTTTTGGCTGCCTGTATCCCTGCAATTTGCGCTACGGTTAGTACATCTCCTTTTTTCGTGAGGTTTTCTTTAATCCGGCGGATGGTTTCGGTATTCAGCCTGATTTTACCGGAGGCAACAGCAGTGCGTTCCTGCACTGGTTTATGTCCGACATTTACCATGTTTGCTTTTCCATCGTTGTCGATATGGGTAAGTTTCTTATTCATCGGGAAAAACTTGTTTTATGAGTAACATTGTCAAATTACGAATAGTTTTATACTGGCCACCAGAAGTACTCCGGCAAGAATATATTTCAGGCTTGACAGGTTTAGCTTAAAACTGCCTGCGAGTGATCCGGCTATACCGCCAAATACAGCAACAGACACCCAGGTAAGCAGTTCTGTGCTGAAAACCGGTTCCGGGCTGCTTAGTCCCAACAAACCTGACGCTGAGTTCAGAAAAATAAATACCGACGAAACTGCTGCTGTTTCTTTCAGATCTGCCCATCTGAACAAAATCAGAAGGGGGCTGAGAATAATTCCGCCTCCAATGCCGATAAGTCCGGAAATAAAACCGAGTACGACCCCGGCAAACAAACCTGCAGGAAAAGGAACTTTTTTGTTTTGAACGGGCGATTCAGCCGGCATGAGCAGCATCCTTCCAGTGCCGGTTATCAGGCATATGCCAAGAAGATACTTGTAAATCGTCTGATCAATTGTTATCCCGGCGCCCCAGTAAGCCATGGGGATAGAAGTACTAATGAAAGGGAATAACAGTTCCCAACGTAAATGTCCTCCTTTATAGAAGGAAAGAAATGCGGTAAAAGAAACAAAAAGATTGAGCGTGAGGGCCGATGATCTCATCAGGGAAGCTTCCATCCCGAAAAGCGCCATCAGCGCGAGGTATCCGCTCGCCCCTCCATGCCCCACCGATGCATAAAGGAACGAAATGACCAATAACATCAACAAAAACAGGAGTTCCATAATCCAATAAAATAGATGTTTCCCGTGACAGGTTGCCGGCATATCAACCGGCATGTTGTTGAATTGCTTAACAACTTCAAAAATTCGTAACGAAGTTGAAAATTTACTATTTGACTGCTATCCATGTTGTGTTTAGAGCATTTTGTTAATATAAACTTAACTTTCAGATCTTTTTGTATGATTTTTCTTCCTGTCAAATATATCAGTATAAAACAGGTGGTCGCGATCATCCGATCATCAATCTGATTTTATGGCATTTGACTGTCGTCAGTGGGCCGGTTAAAATTTATTTGAATGTATCATTTGTGCACAAAAATCGTCTTTTATGTATACAAATGATGTATTTATTTATTAAAAAATGACAATTTAATATTTTAATAACAAATAAAAAAGATATTTGATAATTGTTAATTCATTTCTTTGCGTAAAGAATAAGACATAATTGTCTTTAATAATTGGTATCATGGTTATGGGAAAAGAAAATTCAGCAAAAGCCGGTAAAATCGAATTGTTTAGTCTAAAAACAATCCAGATGAGAACCTTCCACATTACCTGGTTCTCCTTTTTCTTATGTTTTCTCGGATGGTTTGGCGTAGCGCCTTTAATGGCGGTTATCCGGGAAGAGCTGCTTTTGTCGAAAGCACAGATTGGCAACATCATCATCTCATCGGTGATGATTACCATTTTTGCCCGCCTCATCATCGGTTGGCTGGCCGATAAAATCGGACCGCGGATTACCTATACCTGGCTGCTCATTGTCGGTGCTTTACCCGTGATGCTCATTGGTTTAAGCACCGATTACATGTCGCTGCTCATTTTCCGCCTGATGATCGGAATAATCGGGGCGTCGTTTGTCCTTACCCAGTTTCACACTTCGCTGATGTTTGCTTCAAACGTGGTGGGAACAGCCAATGCCACAACGGCCGGCTGGGGAAATTTGGGCGGTGGAGTGACGCAAATCGTTATGCCATTAATTTTTGCAGGATTCATAAGTATCGGGTTTATCGACAGTCAGGCGTGGAGGTATGCCATGATCATCCCCGGAATCCTGATGATTGTGATGGGAATCGTCTATTATAAATTTACAACCGATACCCCCGAAGGAAATATAAAGGATTTAAGAACAGGTGACCCTGAGTTTGCTTTCGGGAAAAAAACGGGAAAAGGTAGTTTGGTTGCTGCAATCAAAGATTATCGTGTTTGGGGCCTTTTCCTTATTTACGGCGCTTGTTTTGGTGTTGAATTGACGGTCAATAACATCGCCTCGCTTTATTACCGGGACTATTTTGATCTGGATGTTAAAACAGCGGGTTTAATTGCCGGGCTGTTTGGATTGATGAATCTGTTTGCCCGTTCTCTTGGCGGAATTTTGGGCGATAAATCGGGTATGAAGTGGGGGCTCAAAGGACGCGTATATTTTCTGTTTTTAACCTTGCTTCTTGAGGGTTTTGCAATTATACTCTTTAGCAAGATGACTGTTTTGCCCCTGGCAATCGGGTCGATGATTATTTTTAGCTTATTTGTTCAGTTGGCGGAGGGGGCAACGTTCTCGGTTGTGCCGTTTGTGAATACGAGAGCAGTAGGAACCATTTCAGGTATTGTCGGCGCCGGTGGTAATGCCGGGGCTGTTGCTGCCGGCTTTCTGTTTAAAATTGAAGGTCCCTCATACCAGCAGGCGCTCTTCGTTATGGGAATCGTTGTTACGGTCATTTCGCTTTTTGCTTTTTTGATCCGCTTTTCGGAAGAGGCTGAACAGGAGGCGGGAATGGAAATGCAACAACTTCTTTCACGAAATGACAAGCCGGTACCCCGACCGGTTTATGCGTTTAGCTTTTCTCAAAATACCATCCATAAATATGTCACGGAATGATTGGCAATGAATATAAATCAACTTGCTCGTACTGTGGCGTCGGATGCGGAATAATCGTGTCGAAAAAGCCCGACGGGAAGGTTACGGTGAGAGGAGACGACGACCATCCGGTGAACCGTGGAAAGTTGTGCTCCAAAGGACTTAACCTTCACTATGTGGTCAACAATAAAACCGACAGGCTGCTACATCCCCGGTTCAGAATGGCCAAAGGCTACCCGCTGATAAAAACCGATTGGTCAGTTGCCGTTAACCGGGTTGCTTCAGTATTTAAAACACTCATTGATAAGTTTGGCCCAGATTCGGTTGGCTTCTATATCTCGGGCCAATGTTTGACTGAAGAATATTATGTGGCCACCAAATTGGCAA
This sequence comes from Gaoshiqia sp. US2, assembly GCF_059705485.1. Classification (NCBI taxonomy): domain Bacteria; kingdom Pseudomonadati; phylum Bacteroidota; class Bacteroidia; order Marinilabiliales; family Prolixibacteraceae; genus Gaoshiqia; species Gaoshiqia sp. US2. The sequence continues at coordinate 2,812,063 of NZ_AP048550.1, forward strand.
AAGGTTATTGGGGAACCAACAACATCGATACCAACTCGCGCTTATGTATGAGTTCAGCGGTTGCCGGCTACAAAATGCAACTTGGTGAAGATGCTGTGCCAATTGCCTATGAAGATATTGAACTGGCCGACTGTTTTTATATCGCCGGGGCCAACCCGGCATGGTGCCACCCGATACTTTTCAGGCGGATCGAAGCACATAAAGCAGCCAATCCGAATATTAAAATCATTGTCGCCGACCCGCGTAAAACGCAAAGTTGCGAGTTGGCTGATTTGCATTTACAGCTCAATCCGGGAACCGATGTGTTTCTCAACAACGCGATTGGCCGTTGCCTGATTGAAGGGGCCTATACCAATCAGCAGTTTGTCCGGAATAACACCAACGGATACGAGGAATACAAACAGAAGGTCATGGAACTACAGCTCGATGAATCGGCGGCCATATGCGGATTGCAGAAGGAAGATATCCGGTTGGCAGCAAAATACATTGGCGAGGCCAAAGGCTATATTTCGATGTGGGCGATGGGGCTAAATCAAAGTGTCATCGGGGTGAACAAGAATTTGTCGCTGATAAACCTGTCGTTGATTACCGGGCAAATAGGAAAACCCGGTTCCGGACCTTTTTCACTTACCGGCCAGCCCAACGCCATGGGCGGACGCGAGGTTGGCGGCATGTGTAACCTGCTGCCCGCCCACCGGAACCTCGACAATGAACAGCATCGCCGCGAAGTTGCTGATTTTTGGGGAGTAGAACAGATCCCGGCCCAACCGGGCTACAGCGCTACCGAAATGATTGATGCCCTTGATCACGGCAAGTTGAAGGCTATTTGGATCATTTGTACCAATCCCCTGGTGAGTTTGCCCAACTCCAACAAGGTTGAAAAGGCGCTGAAAAAAGCAAAGTTCGTGGTGGTGCAGGACATCTCCGAAAATTCGGATACCATCCCCTTTGCCGATGTGGTTTTTCCGGCAACTGGCTGGTTGGAAAAAGACGGGACTATGACCAATTCGGAACGCCGCATTAACTATCTCCGCAAGGTGATTGACGCGCCCGGCCAGGCCTTGCCTGATTACGAAATTATCTGCAGGGTTGCCCGTAAAATGGGTTACTCCGGTTTCAACTTTAAAAGCGCCCGCGAGATTTTTGATGAATACAAGCTGCTTACGCGCGGCACCAATTTGTCATTTGACGAACTGTCGTACAATCACCTGATTGAAAAAGGAACCGTTCAATGGCCTTTTAAAAACAAGCAGGGAACAAGCCGCCTATTCGAAGATGGCAAGTTTTATACGCCGGGAGGTAAAGCCCGCATTTTTGCCGTTGAACCGAAAAATAATGTGGAACCGACATCTGAAGAATATCCGTTTATTTTAACCACAGGCCGGATTCGCGACCAGTGGCATACCATGACCCGTACCGGAAAAGTCAAAAAACTGAAGCAACACATGGCAAATCCCTGTTTGGAGATCAACCCGGATGATGCCTGCAAATATGAATTTAAAGACGATGATATCGCTGTGGTAAGAAGCGATTGCGGACAAGTGCGGGCGCCGGTGAAAGTTACTGCCGAAATGAAGCGGGGAGTGGTGTTTTTACCCATGCACTGGGGTAAAGTTTTATCGGGCAATCAGGTACGCGCCAACAACCTGACAACCGGTCTGGTTGATCCCCAATCAAAAGAACCTGACTTTAAATACACCACGGTTGCGATTTCGAAATACAGCAAAGCTGCCGAACGACTGGTTGTGGTTGGCGCCGGCGCAGCAGCTATACAATTTGTCCGCAGTTACCGCGAGAGAAATACCACAGACGAAATTGTCGTGATATCCAAAGAAATACATCCCTTTTACAACCGGGTATTGTTGCCCGATTATATCGCAGGCGTACTGAAATGGGAAGCTCTTCGAAAAACCGATAATGCTGAGTTGGAGAGCCTCAACATCCGCGTGGAATCCGGGATCAGTATCGAAAAGATCGATCCGGAAACAAAAACGGTTTACTGCTCAAACGGGAAAAGCATTCGTTACGGGAAGCTGATCCTTGCCACCGGATCCCGGGCTAACATACACCATCCGGAGTGGATGTTATACCCGGCCGTTTATACCATCCGCGACAAGTTTGATGCCGATCGTTTCAGAAACGGCATTCAACCGGGCAATCATGTTTTGGTGGTGGGTGGCGGATTGTTGGGACTGGAAATGGCAGCTTCACTGCTCGAACTGAATGTGCAGGTAAGCCTGGCAAACCGAAATCCGCGCCTGATGGACCGGCAACTGGACAACGAATCCGGCAGTTTGTTAAAAGAGATCCTGACCGAAAAAGGGGTAAATATTCTTTTTAATGACGAGGTAAGCCAGCTTGCTCCGGCTGCCGGACGAACATACCGGGTGACTTTTAAAAGCGGAAAACGATTGATTTTTGATGCGGTGGTTTTTGCCATCGGAACCCAGCCCAACATTGAATATGCCAAAGAGGTGGTCAGCGCCCGTCGCGGGATCATTGTTAACGAACATCTGCAAACAAGCTGCGAATCAATTTACGCGATTGGCGAAATTGCAGAGTTCCGGGGCAAGCTGTATGGCACGACAGCAGCAGCCGAAGAACAGGCAGGGGTATTGGCCAATCATCTCCTGGGCAACCCGATGAGCCAATACCTGGGTACTGTTTCCATGAATCATCTGAAATTTCCCGGCATCGATCTTTGTTCAATCGGCTTGACCAATATTCCCGATGATTCTGCGGGTTACGAAGAGGTGGTGTTTATTGACAAAGCGGCCCGCTATTACAAAAAATGTATTGTAAAAGACGACGTGCTGGTAGGCGCCATTTTAATGGGCGACAAAGCAGAGTTTGCCGAATTCAGGAAACTGATTACTCAAAAAACCGAGCTGGCAAACCTGCGAAATACGCTGTTGCGCACAGGCAAAGCGGTTGAACCGGTGATCGGGAAACTGCTCTGCTCGTGTAATCAGGTGGGTGAAGGCAACATTTTGAAATCCGTTCGTGCCGGAACGATGGCTATTGACGCTGTTTGTGAGCAAACAGGCGCCGGGTTGGGATGTGGAAGCTGCCGTCCCGAAATTCAAAAAATACTGAGCGAAGAAACAAAGCTGATTGCTGTAAACTGAAAACAAACAAATGAGCCGATCAAAACAGCTGTACCGAATATTGACTAAAGGCGGGGTTCTGTCTCCGGCTCTTCTGACAAAAATACTGAAAGTGGCAGAAGACGCGGGTAACGCGCATGTTTTTCTGGGTTCGCGCCAGGATATTTTGTTCTTTTTGCCTGAAACCGCACCGGAAACTCAGCTTCATGATGAAGGGCTTTCCATTCATAAACGCAGCTCGGGCATTCAAAATGTCGTGTCGTCCTACGTATGTGTTGATATTTTGCCTTCAACCAACTGGGTTCATTCCGGCACTTACCTGAACGTGCTCGATCAGTTTACCTGCCACCACACGCTGCGGATAAACATCGTGGACCCGCGGCAAAACCTGGTTCCCCTGTTTTACGGACAACTCAATTTTATTGCGTCCGAAACACCCAATTACTGGCATCTTTACGTGAATCTTCAAGCCGAAAAAGCTCCGCAATGCTGGGATGGGCTGATTTTTACCGACGACATTGCCCAATTTGCACAAACACTGGAAAGGCTGATTATCGGACAGAATATAAAGTCGCCGGAGAAACTGAAAGAAAAGATGGCCAGTTCGACATTACAAAAAAATACACTTGAAACAACAGCACAGCTTGTTTTACCCGAAGGTTTCTTTCCTTATTACGAAGGGTTGAACAAGATTGACGGGAAGGATCTGTATTGGGCTGGTTTCTATTGGCGTAACAATCAATATCCCGTTCAGTTTTTGAAGGAAATCTGCGAATTATGCCAACGGACCAACCTGGTGAAAATAAGTTTTACGCCATGGAAAACCTTTCTGATCAAAGACATTGAAGCCAAAGATAAAATTTATTGGGACGAACTGATTGGCCGTTACGGCATTAACATGCGCCACTCGTCCTTCGAGTTGAACTGGCATTTGCCCCTGCTCGATCAGCAAGCCCTGAAACTGAAAAGATACCTGGTTGCCGGCTTCGATAAATTCGACATCCGAACCTTCGGCCTGTCATTTGCCATTCAGAATAAAGACGGCGAGCGCTTTACAAGCGTCGTGATCCGTTCAAAAGGCTGGCTGCCTTTTCTTGGCCGGTTTGATTTTACCCGGACCTACTCTGTTGAATATGCCTGCGATTTTAACCCAAACAACACCCATTACATCGGCTACGCGACAAATCTCGACAAAAATGAGTTGCCGCAAACACTCCGTGAACTGTCGAAACGCTATTACGCCCGCTTGTTTGTGCAGCATAAATGGGGGCAAATTCCTAAGCAGGTTCAGCCTGAACACACTCAGCGGGTGGTTTGGCAATGCACTGAATGTCTGACGGTTTATGACGAACGTTACGGCGATATGCTGGCCGGCATCAAAGCAGGTATTCCTTTCAGCCTGTTGCCAGACAGTTATTGTTGCCAGGTTTGCGAAACGCCTAAATCGGCCTTTACCGGGCTGGCGTTAACGGAACCTGTTGGTATTTAAAAAAACGGAATAATGCAAAGAATTGAAGATCACCTTGGACGACGTTTTGAAAAATTGAGGATCAGCCTGCTGAATACCTGCAACTTTTCGTGCGTGTACTGTGTGAATGACCATACCAATACGCCACCTCAGGGTATTGTGCCCGCTTTTAAAGAAGAACAACTCGATACCGACGGCTTTATTTCGCTGATTGGAGCAGTCCACCGGCTGACTGATCTGAAGAGCATCCGTCTTACCGGCGGAGAGCCGCTTTTGTACATGAACCTTTCCCCGCTGATCGAAAAAATAAAATTACTGGGTATCGACGATATTCGTCTGACTACCAACGGCTATTACCTGAAACAAAGCGCCCGGCAATTAAAAGATGCAGGCCTTCAGTCGGTGAATGTATCCGTTGATGCCATTGATCTGCACCTGTTTAAGCGAATTGCGCGGCACAATCAGCCCCGTCGTGTATTCGAAGGCATCGAAGCGGCGTTGGATGCCGGATTAAAACTGAAACTGAACGCGGTCATCATGCGGGGACAAAATGAATCGCAGATTATTCCGCTGCTCGATTATGCTTCTGAAATGGGCGTGAAAATCCGTTATCTCGAACTGATGAAAATGGGACACCTGTTTCATAGCCAAAACGAAATGTTTTTTGCTGAACATGAAATTCTGGCCACTATTAGCCGACAGTATGAGGTAGAAAAGCTACCGCATACGCCGTCCGAAACAGCCCGCTACTGGACAGCCGGGGGGAAACGGGTTTTTGGCATTATTGCCAACGAATCGACCCCTTTTTGCCACGACTGCAACCGCCTGCGTATGGACAGCCGGGGATACTTTTTCGGTTGCCTGAGTAACGCCACCGGCGAGAAACTGGCGCCCTATTTACACGATCAGGAATTATTAACAAACAAACTCCGGCAATTACTGTGGCTCAAGCAGCCTGTAAAGTTCCGGGGTAGTGAATTATCGATGAGAAATATTGGAGGATAAATATGGAAACACAAATTCAAATTACCTGTTTTGCCGCGCTGCGGAAATTTTTTGACCCGCAGTTGAACATCCGGCTTCAACTGCCGGCAGCGTATCATTCGGTTATTTACGAACTGAAGAAGCTTAATCCGGAAGCTGCTGATCTGTTGGATCACTGCCGGATTGCCGTCAATGAGTGCTTCGTGCCGCTCACCGACCTGAAGACAACCGATGAACCGGTATACCTGATTCCGCCCTCAAGCGGCGGTTGAGAAGAAGTTGACAGTTTTCAGTTGCAGTACACAATCAATGACCAGTTTACGAATGCCTAATGATAATTAACAGATGAAGCATATTCAATATACGCCGATCTGCTTTTCCGACGTGTTCGACGATTTTCGAGACCCAAACAGCGGGGCAGTTGTGCTTTTTAGCGGCGAAGTCCGCGATAACAACAACGGCAAAGCGGTTATCCGTCTCGAGTATGAAGCTTACGAACCCATGGCCGAAAAAATGATTGGGCAGATTTTGGCCGAAGCGACAACAAAATGGAAGCTGAACAAAGCGGTTTGCATACATCGCCTGGGACCGGTTGACATTTCGGCTTGCGCTGTGGTGGTGATTACCGGATCGGCCCATCGGGCGGCAGCCTACGAGGCCAACCGCTATATCATTGACCGGGTGAAAAATGAGGTACCCATTTGGAAGCATGAATTTTATACAGACGGCACCAGCGAATGGGGCCGGAATTGTGATTGTCATATTCATTCCCATGCCCATACTCCTGCCTGATGAAAACACTGACTACAGAAGAATATACCCGCTTTTCGCGCCACCTGTCGCTTCAGGAAATTGGAGAAAGCGGCCAACAAAAACTGAAAAATGCAAAGGTGCTGGTGATTGGGGCCGGAGGACTGGGTAGCCCGTTACTCATTTACCTGACAGCTGCAGGAGTAGGCTCTTTAGGCATTGTCGATGACGATGTGGTGAGCCTCTCCAATTTGCAACGGCAGGTACTGTACACAACGGCTCAACTTGGACAGAAAAAAGTTGAGGTGGCTGCAAAACGGCTCCGGGATTTGTATCCTGAGGTGGAAATTCAGGCCTGCGATCAACGGCTAAATGCTGAAAATGCCGGTGAACTGATCGGAAAATATGACCTGGTGGCCGACTGCTCCGATAATTTTGCAACCCGCGAATTGCTGGGACGCGAAACGGAACGGTTAAACAAACCCCTGGTATATGCCTCGGTGATGAATTACGAAGGGCAGGTGACGGTATTTAACCCAAAGCTTGCTCCACCATTCGCCGGGTTGGCTCGGACAAGTTTAACTGTAACGCAACATGATGCCCATGCTCCGACATTTTGTTCCAGGTCTTCTGCACAATCTGAATCAGTTGTGCTTCCGGTTTTTCATGCATGAAATCATTCAGGTAATGTTCAAGAAAAACCAGGCAAACCACGTCTTCCAGCTTTTGCGATTCTTCGAGTCTGTAGATGTTCAGTTTGTTCAGGATGCCAAGTACTTTCGAAATAAAATCATCATCGTATCCGCTGGATTTCAGGATGGAGACAGCCTTCTCCGCCTGGTAGCCGGCCAGAAAATTTCGCCACTGGTAATAGCCGGTTTTCCCTTTGGGGTAACTGGTCCGCTTAATCTCCCAGCGATACAAATGCTGACAATATGCAGCAATAGTCAACGGCTCCGACGCATCGGGATAGACACGTGTCAGACAATTCAAAAGCCGGCTGATGTAGAGCCACTCGGCCGGAACAGGTTCGGAACCATTCAGTTCCATGTTGGGGTCTTGAAGATGGGCGGCATTCAAAGCTTCCGTTGCTGATTGAAAAGTTGAGCTGTACATGAGATACTGTTTTTTTGATTTAACACGATGGAACTATAAAAGTTGATTCCTGAAAAAGGATATGCTGGCACTAAAGAAATTGCAGGGCCAATAACCGCTCTGATTTTAGGGGAAATGAAATAAATAAATCCAATTCATGAAAAGAATCTTATCACAAAAAAATATGTTATTCGTTGGTGCGGAGCACCATAATATTTGTAGAAAAAAATAGAACGTGGTGTTCTGAGGTGCAGCGCACCGAAATAACGGCCAATATTTTCGGTGCGCTGCACCTCATGATTATACATCATTAAAAATTTCTACAAATATTCTGCGACGCTGTCGCTAACCCATATCAAAAGATTTCAACCCGCAAAAGAACTGGAATAATTTATCATAGATCCCCATCATAAAAAAATAGAAAATTTAAAATAGCCACAATATGAAAAAACGAATTTTATTAATCGGGAATGGGATGACCGGCTACAAGTTTTGTGAAAAATTTGCCGCATCACCCCTGGCAAACGACTACGAATTAGTTGTTTTTGGAGAAGAAAAATACCCGGCTTACGACCGGGTGCACCTCACCTCGTACTATACAGGCACAGTTCCTTCCGAATTGCTTATGGCTCCTGCCGGTTGGTACCGGGAGAACAACATAAGCCTGCTGACAAACGAAAAAATTACAGCGATCAACCGCGAAACCAAAACGGTGGTTTCTGAGAAAAACCTGATTTATTCGTACGATCTGCTGGTTCTGGCTACCGGATCCTCTGCGTTTGTCCCGCCAATTGCCGGCATCGATAAGCAGGGGGTGTTTGTATACCGCACATTTGATGACATTGATAACATCAAAAAGTACATTCCGCAAGCTAAAAATGCGGTGGTCATCGGAGGCGGGTTACTGGGGCTCGAAGCGGCCAAGGCGGTTTTGGATGACGGGCTTCCAACAAGTATTGTCGAGTTTGCTCCACGCCTGATGCCCCGTCAGCTCGATGCCCAGGGCGCAGAAATCCTGAAGGCAAAGCTGGAGAAGTTTAACCTGAAAGTTTTACTAAATAAGAGCACGGAAACTATTCTTGGAAACGGCAAACTGGAAGGGTTGCAATTTACAGATGGCTCACGGATCGACGCCGATCTGCTGGTAATCTCGGCCGGTATTCGCCCGCGCGACGAGTTGGCCCGGGCTACCGGGCTCGAGGTACATCCCCGGGGCGAAATTGTGGTGAACAGCAAGATGGAAACGACCGATTCCTTTATTTTTGCCATTGGCGAGTGCGTGGTTGTTCACAACATGGTTTGGGGGCTGGTGGCTCCCTGTTACGAAATGGCTGAAGTCCTGGTAAAAAATCTTCAGGGGACAGAGGCGGAATTTCCCGGCTTCGACCTATCGTCAAAACTAAAACTAATCGGTACCGATGTGGCCAGCTTTGGCGATGCCCTCATTCAGGATGAAAAGGTAAAAACCATTGTCTATGAAAATAAGGCCCGCGGAATTTATAAACGCCTGAATTTGTCGGAAGACGGAAAGTATCTGTTGGGAGGTATTCTTGTTGGCGAGGCCGAAGAGTATAACTTGCTCAGGCAAGTGGTAACCAACAGAATGGTTCTGCCGCCTAACCCCGAAGATTTTATTTTGGGCGTTCGCAACGGCGAGGGTGCAGCCGGAATCAGTGTGGCCGATTTGCCCGACAGCGCGAGTATCTGTTCGTGCGAAAACATCAGCAAAGGCGCCATTTTAAACGCCATTGAGAACGAAGGAGCCGAAGCTGTTCCACTGATCAAAAAATGTACAAAAGCAGGAACCGGCTGCGGCGGCTGCATGCCCATGCTCGACGATTTGCTTACCGTTTACATGAAAGCGCAGGGACGTGAGATCCGTCAAACCATTTGCGAACATTTCAGCTATTCTCGCCAGGAACTGTACGATTTAATCAAAGTAAATGAAATTAAAAGTTTTGGAGGATTATTGAAAACCGTTACAAAGGATTGCGTTCCCCGCATAAACTGAAGGGCGGCGTTTCGGGTTGTGTACGCGAATGCGCTGAGGCCCGCGGAAAAGATTTTGGCGTTATTGCCACCGAGAAGGGCTGGAACCTTTTTGTATGCGGAAACGGCGGCGCCAATCCGCGGCATGCCGATTTGCTGGCCTCCGATCTTGACGAGAAAACGGTAATCAGGTATATCGACCGGTTTCTGATGTTTTACATCAAAACCGCCGGTCCTCTTACCCGGACTTCAAAATGGCTGGCCGGGCTGGAGGGTGGACTGGCTTACCTGAAGGATGTCATTGTGAAAGACTCGCTCGGCATAGCTGAAAAGCTGGAAAAGGAGATGGAAGAACTGATTTCACATTATCAGTGCGAATGGACTGCCGTTGTCCGTAACCCGGAACTGCGAAAGAAATTCCGCCATTTTGTGAACTCAGATCAATCCGATGATACAATCAAATTTATGCCACTGCGGAATCAGAAAATCCCCGCCAAATCAGAATAAATGAAAAACGTAAAAGAACAAACCCAGGTAAAAGAATGGGTTCAGACAGCTGTTGTGGAAGAATTCCCCGAAAACGGGGGAGCAGCAGTTTTAGTGAAGGGCGAACAGATTGCGGTATTCCATTTTGCCAATGAAGGCCGATGGTTTGCTACTCAAAACCGATGCCCGCATAAAGGCGAAATGGCCATTTCAAGGGGGCTGACCGGAGATGCTGACGGACATCCCAAAGTGGCTTGTCCGTTTCATAAACGCAGCTTTTCGCTCGAAGATGGCAAATGCCTGACCGATGAAGGTTACCAACTGAAAACCTACCCGGTAAAAGTTGAGGATGGCTACGTTTATATCGGGATTGTGTAATCCGAAAAACTTTACCAACATGACAGGCCAATTAAAGGTCAAATTATTCGCTTATACAGGTTCAGCCGTTTCTGCTGTTTTTCCGGGTCCCAGGACGATGGCAACCACGGCCCCGGCGATGGCTGTGATGACGATCATGATCAGGATATCTGCAAATACGGCCGTCAGGTTCATCAGGTTAGAGGTACCGTACATGATCAGATCAAAACTGGCTCCCATCAACAGGCCCAGAATCGCTCCTGCTTTGGCCCCCGCAGCCAAGGTTCGGATGTTTGCCCAAACTCCGAAGATAACAGCCAGCAGAAAGCCCCATAATAGGTTTCCCAGCGCTAATGCCCACATTTCCATTTGGTCCATTTCCCTGGCAACACCAGTGGCCGAGCCGGCATTATCGGCCATAAAACCGGCAAAAAGAAAGCCATAAAACAGCCATCCAAGCAAGAAGAAAACAACTCCTCCTGCGATACCTCCGAATAGAATTTTTTTCATATCGCTAGTATTTAAAGATTTAGATTAAGCAATTTACGGAATTTCGTCATGCAATCAAAGTAGGGTTGAACTGTCGTTCCCTTCGGTTCTTTTAATGACGGACATCGCTTTCATTTTTACGGAATAGTTGTTACTTTGCCCGCCTAAAAACAGAACAGATGGACGGAAGAAAACGCTCGGATATTAAAATCGAAAGCCATGTGGAGATAGTGCAAAAACAGGATCAGCGCACCGGTGAACTGACCGAAGGTTACGTGGCTCAAATCCTGACAAAATCACCTACCCATCCGCATGGTATTAAAGTTCGTTTGGAAACCGGCGAGGTAGGACGTGTGAAAAATATTCTGGAAGACGATTAACCAACCGCTTATCCCGAAATCAACTGAAGAGCGTCCTCCGGTTTTTCAACAGGAAGTAAACACCGGTTATTTTGACATACGTAGATTAACGTCTTATCTTTTTTCAGCCGGCCTTTCAGCAGCGGCAGACTTTCCGTTTCTCCCGGGACAAACAGGCAGTGGGGCAAATAGTGGCGTTGCAGTTCCCGGCTGATGTGTCCGGCGTCCGGTCCGGCAAGGACCACTTCAAATTGGGAGCCGGCAAAGTTTAGCGCCAGGTTTAGCCAGTTGGCATGTCCCGACGGGTATTGAACCACATTTTCACCCACTTTTTCGAGCATGGTTTTGGCTACCCGGAGGTAGTTGTTCTTTTCGAGCAAATGCCCCAGCTTAAACAGGTTGGCGCCCATCACCGAGTTCGACGAAGGAACCACCTGATCATACACTTCAATGCTCCGGTTGATCAGGTCTGTTTTTCCGGCCGGACTGAAGTAGAAAATGTTTTTTTCGGCATCAAAGAACTGTTCAAAAGCGGTTTCGGTCAGTTCGTTGGCTTCGTGCAGGTAGGCTTCTATTCCGGTGACTTCGAACAGGGCAATCAATGCCTGGATAAAAAGGGCATAATCTTCCAGAAAACCATCAATCTTACTGATTCCGTTTTTGTATGAATGCCGCAAGGCGCCTTCTTTTGTTGCCAGCTTGCCGGAAATGAACCGGGCATTCTGCTCGGCCAGTTGCAGGTATCCGGGGTCGCCGAATGCCCGGTATGCATCTGTCAGGCCGGTGATCACCAGGGCGTTCCACGATGTCAGGATCTTGTCGTCCAATCCGGGGCGTATCCGTTTGCTGCGGATTTCCATGAGTTTTGTTTTCCAGCGCTGTACCTTTTCTTTTACTTGTGTGATGTTAATGCCATGTTTCCGGGCAATGACCGGGTCGGTTTCCTTTCGGAGCAAAATGTAGTTGCCGTCTTCCCAATAACCGGTTTGGTTTACCTGGTAATAATCGGCAAACAGGTCAAAGTCTTCACCAATCAGCTTTTCCAGCCCGGCTTTTTGCCAGACGTAAAACCGGCCCTCTTCGCCTTCGCTGTCGGCATCGAGTGACGAATAGAAGCCATTTTCGGGCGAAAGCATTTCACGTTTTAACCAGCCGATGGTTTCGGCAACTACCTCCTGGTACAACGGATCCTTAAATTTTTGAAAAGCATGGGAATACAGACTGATCAACTGCCCGTTGTCGTAAAGCATTTTTTCGAAATGAGGGACTTTCCACGACGAATCGGTCGAATAACGCGCAAATCCGCCGCCTGCCTGGTCGTAAATCCCGCCCAGCGCCATCTTTTCAAGCGTGATCTGAACGAAAGTTTCCGCGATGTGGTCGTTTTGCTGATGCGCCCAGCGGAGTAAAAACAACAGGTTAACAGGCATCATAAACTTGGGCGCTCCCCGGCTGCCGCCTTCCTCCATGTCAAATGCCGCTTGCCACGAACCGACGGCTTTGCCGATTTGTGTTAATCCGATTGGGAATGCCTCGTTGCTGATGGGGACGATGGAGTTTTGCTTAATGCCTTGTGTTAAACGTTCGGCATATTCTTCGGTTTTTTCCGGATTTTGCCGGTAGTACCCGGCAATTTGTTGTAAGACATTGACCCACGATTCTTTGGGGAAATAGGTTCCTCCCCAAATCGGTCTTCCATCGGGCAGTGCCACTGCGTTTAGGGGCCAGCCGCCGCGCTGTGTTATCAGTTGAACAGCCGTCATGTAAATTTGGTCAACATCCGGGCGTTCTTCCCGGTCAACTTTGACGCAAATATAGTGTTCGTTCATGATGGTTGCCACGCTTTCATCTTCAAATGACTCGTGTTCCATGACATGGCACCAGTGGCAGGCCGCGTAGCCAATGCTGATGAGCAGCAGTTTGTTCTCGGTTTTAGCCTGAAGGAGCGCTTCTTCGCCCCAGGGCATCCAGTTGACCGGATTGTGAGCGTGTTGCAGTAAGTAGGGCGATGTTTCGTGAATGAGCTTGTTGGTATGCCGGTATTTTTCCATGTTATTGTTTTCCTGTTGTCAGGTAAACAATTGCCGGGCAATCGGGTTCGATTTTGTTTCTTAGGAGAGAGGGAGGTCTTGAAAGTAACGGTTCTGCAAGGGTGAAATACCTTTGCAGAAGATTTGGATGAATGCCCCGGTTAAACAAATATTTCGCCGCGCAGGTAGGTTTTCGTTTTTCCGGCAATCAATACCCGGTCGTCTTGCAGGGTGCAGATCAGTTCGCCTCCGCGTTGCGACAGCTGGCGCGCTTTAAATGTTGTTTTGCCCGTTCGTTTTGCCCAGTAGGGAGTGAGCGTGGTGTGAGCCGATCCGGTTACGGGATCTTCGTTCACGCCAACCTTGGGGGCAAAAAAGCGGCTTACAAAGTCAACTTCATCGCCCGGCGCCGTAACAATGATCCCCCGTATATCAGCCTTGGCCAAAATGGCGAAGTCGGGATTCATCTCCCTGATTTCTTTCTCTGACGAATAAACAAAAAGATAGTCGCTTCTTCCTTTAAAACAGGCTTCGGGTAATTTTTTCAACGCTTTGATGATCAGGTTGGGAACATCAACCGGCGACAGCTTGTCGGCCGGGAAATTAAGCTGCAGTAAATCGCCTGTTTTTTTTACATGCAGTAATCCGCTCTTACTTCCAAAAGCAATTTCATCGTATGGATATGCCGCTTCTTCGAAAATGACATGGGCAGTTGCCAGGGTGGCGTGCCCGCACAGCTTTACCTCGGCCTTGGGGGTGAACCAGCGGATTTCGAAACCCGATTGCGTTGGAACAAAAAAGGCGGTTTCGGGCAAATTATTTTCCATCGCAATGGCCTGCATCAATTGGTCGTCCAGCCAATTTTCCAAGGGTACCACGGCAGCCGGATTTCCTTTAAATAGTTTCTCGGCAAAGGCGTCAACCTGAAATAGGGGCAGTTTCATTGTTTAAAATTTAACAGTTAGTTTGAGGTTTATTTTCCGGTCAGTAAGATAGTTGGGGACTGCAAACATGTCGCCGTAATTACTGCTCACCCAAAAATAAGAAACCGTATTGTTAATTCCCAACAGATTTAGTATTTCAAGGGTCAGCCACATATCGTTTACTGAGCTCAGGATATTTTTGTTTCGGAATTGACTTTCCGGACCAATCAACACTTTGGAGAGCCCCAGGTCGATACGGCGGTAAGGCGGCATGCGAAAAACGTCCTGATAACGTTGCGAGTTGGGAGGTCCGGTTGGCAGACGCGATCCGTAAAAGGCGGCCAGGTGCAGGCTGTATGACGGGTTTCCGGGAAGGTAATCCTGAAAAAACAGACTGATGTTCAGAAACTGGTCGGTTGGCCGCGGAATCAGGCCGTGCCCGTCGCCCCGAATATCTTCACGGGTTTGCAGCAGTGAAATACCGGCCCACGATTCGATACCGCTGACAAATTCGCCGTTTACTTTCAGGTCGAGGCCGGCAGCGTAACCTGTTGCCTGTTGGTCGGCGAGGTAACGGATTTGCACATTCTCAACCTGATAGGGGACTAAATGAGAAAAGTATTTGTAATACAGCTCCGAACTTAGCTTGAAAGGCCGGTCCCAGGCCCTGAAGATGTAATCGGCACCCAGTACAATTTGTTGTGAATTCTGCGCTTTCGTATCGGGGTAAACGTTCCCGTTACGGTCTTTCAACTCTTTGAAAAAAGCAGGCTGCCGGTAGCTTCCGCCCGACAGGCGAAAAACAAACCGCGACTCCCATTCGGGAAAGTAACTGATGGAAAACCGCGGACTTACCAGCCATTCATCCGAATAATCCCAATAACCGGCGCGGACTCCGGCTGTCAGGTATAACTCGCCGGCAGTTAGCGGAACCTGGTAAGTATCCTGAAGGTAAGCGGAGGCCCGGATGGAATTCATGTGATTGTTGGTGTGCACGGTCCGGTAAAGCTGAATGTCGCTGCCGGAGTAGGGCAGCGAATAGCCTGCCGAGTCGCGCATTTCCCATTCGTGTATTTTGTCGGTAATTTTTTCCGATCGAAAATCGATTCCCCAGTTAAGCAGATGTTTATCCGAATTGAAGGCGCCTTTATGGGCCACGCTGACCACGCGGGCGTTGAGTTTGTTGCGGGCGTGGTTTAAAAAGCTGCCGATGCCGATGTTTAATACGCTGTCGCCGAACTGCCCCGAGGCCAAATCGCGCTCCAGTTCGTTCAGGTAATATTTGCCTAAAATATCGTAACTGACTTCTTCTTCGGTTTCAAAAACCGAGGAGATTAGTTTCAGGCTTAACTGGCTGTTTGGATGAAAGTTGGCCGAAAGCGCCCCCAGTTGGGTCATAAACTTGTCTTTTTCCTGACCGGAAAAATAAATTTTTGTTTGCAGCGGCTGGCTCCAGGTGCCGAAGGTTGTTTCGCGGGTTTTGGGTACAAAATGATAGTCGTTCCGGGCCAGGTTACCGAGAAACGACAGATCGAAACTGCTTGAAATGCGGTAGCTGACATAAGCCTGAATATCGGTAAAACGGGGGTCGTATTCTCCTGACTCGTCCAGGCTGTTTAGCAGGTACGAATTGGTTTTGTAACGAAGCCCGCCGATATAGCTTAACCTGTTGTTTTTGCTGTTGTCTTCAACATGAACCGAACCGCCCAGCATACTGGCCGATACGGAACCTCCGAACCCGGTGGGGCGGCGGTATTTGATGTCGAGTACCGAAGCCGTTTTATCGCCGTATTTGGCATCGAACCCGCCGGCCGAAAAACTGACCGACGAAACCAGGTCGGGATTGATAAAACTGAGCCCTTCCTGTTGGCCGGCCCTGACCAAGAAAGGGCGGTAAATTTCAATGTCATTCACGTACACGAGGTTTTCGTCGAAATTTCCGCCGCGCACCGAGTATTGCGAGCTTAACTCGTTGTTTGACGATACGCCGGGCAGGGTTTTCAGAAGCGCCTCAATGCTGCCTGCGCCGGCATTGGGCAGCTTACTGGCCAAATGAGGGTCAATTTGCGCGATGTTTGTCTGTCCTTTCCGCTGCTGATCAATTCTGACCTCCTCAATTTTCCTGGTATCTTCCAAAAGCGTCACGTTTAATTCAATCCGTTGTTCTTCTTCTGCCAAAATTTCTTTTTCGAAGCTTACATAACCCACGACAGAAAAGACCAGGGTGATTTTACGTTTCGCCGGGATACGGAGCAGGTAATTTCCTTTTTGATCGGATACGGTTCCCAGTGGAAATCCTTTGATGGAAATATTGGACAGATCAATGACCTGGCCATTTGCGCCGGTTACTTTACCGTAAACAGTTGCATTGTTACTTTGTCCGAAGGAATACTCAGTAAACTGAACGATTAAAAACAGGAAAAGGAACCGGATAACTACGCGCATGCCCACTCGATACTAATTTAGGATTTAACTGTTTTGCCATCGTTTAATTGTGCAATTTACATGAATTTTGCAAAAGGAAAGCCTTAAGAAACAGCAAACCTTGTTGTGCCGGTTACAGTTTGTTGTAAACAAAATTGGCGAACGTAGCCTTTCCCTCGCCAAAAGCATACACGCCAGCCCGCAGACTGAGGAATTCGCCAAACACGTTGTGGTTGAATCCGGTGGCATCAACGCTGCGTTCTACCCGGTTCCAGTCGGAGCCATTGGCGCTGTAGTAAAAGCTGATTTCATTTTCATCATCCAGAATACGCAGGAAGCCGTGGTTGCCCAACTCGTTCTTTACCCTGATTTTGGCGCTTTTCTGGTTAAATACGGTAAACTGGTCCTTGTTTACGGCAATGCGCATGTTGCCTTTTTCGTTGTAAAACAGGCATAAACCAGCCGTAACATCATCCTCAATCGTATATTCTACCATCACTTCGTAATGCCGGTCGGACGAGTTAACCAGCAGGGGAGAGCTTTCATCAAACGATTTTCCTTTGGCCCGGAGCGTCAGCCTGCCATCTTCCACAGTCACGCGTTCGGGTTCGTAAAGTTTGAAGAATTGCCATTGCAGCCCCAATTCAGTGCCTTCGAAATTATCCGACAGGGCTGTTCTGTTTTCTGATGGTTTTCCGGCCGGTTTGCGAATTAAATCCTCACTTTTTACATCCTCCGGAACCCGAAACCATTGGTCGGAAGTCCATTCAATGGGCAGCATCAGCGTTTGGCGTCCCAGCGTATGAAAGCCCTTTTCGTAACCGTGGTACATGATCCACCAGTTGCCGTCAACATCGTCTACCAGCGTGCCGTGGCCCTGGCTCCACCAGCGTTCGTTACGGCTTTCGGTATGAACAACCGGGTTGTAGGGCGAATTTTCAAACGGGCCGTAAGGCGATGTTGAGCGGGCTGAAACCACCATGTGCGATGTAGCCGGCCCTGCAGTGCCTCCTTCGGCAACAATCAGATGGAAATAGCCGTCCTTCACGGTTGATTTGGGCGATTCGAGGCAGAAACACTCGGTACTCCATTCTTTTGGGAATTCCCATCCTTCGTAATTGAATACCGGTTCTTCCTCGGTTGCCAATCCGTCTTCGGTAAGTTTCACGATATAACCTTTCGACAGGTACAAATAGCGGTTTCCATCGTGGTCCGCCACGTGGCCGGGGTCGATAAATCCGGGCAGTTTCAGGTCGATCGGATCGGACCAGGGGCCTTCGGGCGACATGGCTGTGACTACCCAGTTGGTGCCCCCTGCCGGAAAATAAATGTAATACCGGTTGTTGTGCCTGATCAAATCCGGCGCCCAAACCGAACCCACATACTGATGCAGGGCATGGACCTTCAGTTTATTGCCGGCTGTTTCAACCGTAATCCGGCAGTCGGGGCGGTAGCACGAGGCCGACACCGGATCGCTGATTGGCGTTGCGCTGCCGTTTTCATATTTCATCAACAGGAAGTCGATGGCATCGCCGTATCTGGTGGTTCGGATTAAGCGCAGGGCATAGCCGGTCATCTTCTCAATATCCATTTTGATGCCGATGTCCATATATTGCGCCCTGGCGCTGGAGAATCCCTGTCCGGCTGTTTTGGAAGGCACAGCAGTGAAACTGATTTTCATATCGCCAAACTGATCACCAACGGGCATGTAGTGCAGTCGCGCCCCTTTGGTGGCTTGCACCAGACCCGTATCTTGTGCCGCGCCATCAACACCCGGTCCGTAGTACCAGGGATCGCGGCTGTTGTCGGCTTCCCAATACCATTCGTGCGTATCGGTCGGAGCATAACTGTCGAGTACCCAGAACCCCGGCAAAACTTCCGGTTGATATGCTGTTGACATATTTTCCAGGTTGGGAATGAAAATACGGGGGTTTTGATTAACATCCTCCGGAGTAATAGTCGTGGTGTAAATGGTCTTTTCTGCATTTCCCGGATGGCAACGCAGATGTTTGGGTGAAACACGGGCCATGATGTAATAGCCAATGTCACCGGCAGATAGCTGATAGGCTTTCAGGGGTTTATTAAGTCGGGATACCGCGATTTCAATGGGATCTGTGCCCTGTGCATTGCGGCAGCGGTACCAGCTGATCTGCGATTGGTCGTCGTAAAGCATATCCAGCGTATAATTTACCGTCAGATGGCCCTTTATATCCTTGCTGATCACTGGTTCTTCAAGAAAAGCCGGAGCGGGTAAGAATGAGGGAGCAACGGTGAGGGTTGCTGCCGACTCCAAACCGGCATCTGTTGCCGCGATAATGACGACTTCTTTCGTTTCATCCTGGTTGTTGATTGGAATGACCTGACAAGTGCCGTCCTCCTGAACTTCCAGTTTTACCAGATCTTTGTACTCCGGGGGCAGCGACCAGTTCATGTTTTCGCCTTCCAACCCGAAGTTTCCAAAGCGATACGCTGTGGCGGTAAGGAGCAGGCTATCTTTGCCTGTTTCGAGCTTTTACCGTGTTGGATTCACCTGCAACATGGTTGGGAGCGAACTGTAGTTTTTGCCGCTTTCAACTTCTGCTTTTTTGATCAGCTTTTTGACGTTCATCGGGTCCCAATCGTCATCACCCCGTAACAGGTTCCATGTGTTGTAAATGAGTTTGTCATTGTACCTGATACGGTAGGCATTCAGAACCTCCTTTCCATGCATGTTGATGGTTACAAAGGCATTATCCCTGTCCATGAACACAGAATCGCCGTTTAGGCTAACCTGATACTGGTAATACCTCGCTTCGGTTGCAGGAAGGTCGCGCCAGCCCAGGTAGTCAACCAAATCTCCCTGAAATCGCGTATCTACAAGCGTTACCGGGCCTGGACCTTTTACCAGGTATTGTGGGCCGCGGGTGAATACCCGAATGTCGCTGTTCAGGAAAACCGCTCCGGTGCCAACCGTGTGGCCGAACGGTTTGCTGCTGTAAAAGTCGAACGTACAGTTGAGGTAAACGGCCGAGCCATTCAGCGCATCATCGGTCGATTCGAAGTGGCAACGCTCGAACAACGTGCGTTTGCTTCCCCAAAAGGGACCGGTGTTAAGGCGGCTGATGAAGTTGCAATTTCGGGCCAGCACTTTGTCGCCGTTTGAAAAAGCCAGCTGTCCCTGTACGATGGCAGAACTGCGTTTTTCCCGGTTCAGCTTAGGATTGAGCGGGTAGTTTAAATCGATGTTGCAATAGTTTCCAAAGGTGATGTTTTCAGCTGTCAACCCGTCGCCATTAAAATTGAAGCTGGTGAAGTTGCCCCTGGAGCCAATCGTCTGCCCGCGGTTAGCCGCCATAATCACGTGGTACGGATTGTCCGACAGACCATAAAATTTCAGCCATTGGCAGTCGATTTCAAGTCCGAAAGGCGTTCCTTGTCCTTCTTTGGGCAAGCGGATTTCCGGATCATCCGGATCGTCAATCCAGTATACCCAAGGTGCGATGTATAGCACCATCGGAGATTCTTCCGTTCCATCCGTGAGGTGTTTGGCCGCTTCGTTTACCGAATTATAAACGAACGGATGGCTGGCAGCTTCTTCATCGCTTAGTTGTCCGTCAATAAAAAAGGCTTTAGGCCCCAGTCGTATCTTTTCACCCCGATAGGTAATGGATGAACCTTCGAATACCAGATTTTGGTACAATTCTCCCCGTTGTACCTGTGCAAAAGAGGGCAGGTACCCTGTAACCAAGATGGCCAGGTTGAGGATCAGGTATTTTTTTAATCGGTTTGCATTCATGCGAGGGTATTTTATTTCAATTAAACACGATGTCTTTCCGGTATCATCAATTTCATCAGAGAGGCTGTTCTGTTGACCGTCCCGCTTTTTTTTCTTTGAGATAATTGATCAGCATGTGCATATTCCGGATGTATACACCCGTTGAGATGTATTCCTGGTCGGTGGTGTCGCGGTAGGGCGATGTATCGGTTTCATCGCCTACATTTACCGAACTGAATTGGTCGGTCATTTCCTGATTCTTTCCGTTGCCGGTGTAAGGATTGCTGATCATGGCATGTTTGGCCAGCCAGCGATTTTGTTGGTCGAGGGAGCTGATTATTTGGCGGATCATTTCCTCGTTTGCCGGAAAGTCAAACCTGAACCGGTTCAGATCATAAAATTTCTGGGGTGTTCCCGGCTGTTCAAATTTTCCGGGCTTGATGGGCGAATCTTTGGTCGCTTCTTCCGGTGAAAGAGCAGCTATCTGTTCGTATTCTTCTTTTAATTCCTGTAACGGTACCCGGCATTTTCCATAGTAATGCGAGAGCAGGCGCTGGTAGTCTTCGTTGGTAAAATAATAGCCGTAAGCAACGTTCGATCCTTTCCGGTGGACATACAGGGGTTTGTTGGTTTTTGTATCTACAAAAGTGGGGTGGGTACGTTCGCCTTCCGCCTGATCGGCCGGGAGCGCTGTTTCTTCGAGCCAGCGAATGGCGTCGGGTGCCCGGGACAGAAAACGCTTGTCGCCGGTGTACCGGTAAAACTTCAGCAAGAGACGGGCATTTTCGCAGGTGGTGGAGGGAAGAAAAGCAGCCGGTTCGTAGGTGCGGGCGCTGGCTGCCTCCAGGTCCATGTTCAGTTGTTGGCCCCAGGCGCCGCAACCGTCCTGCGAGAGCAAATAAAAGTTCATCCCTCGTTTGATGGGGTCGAGAAAACGTTCTTGTCCCAGGGTCAGGTAACACTGAATAAGAAAGTTGATATTTTCCCAGGTCACATCGTCGTTAAACGTGTAGCCTGAATAATTCATAAACTTTAAAAAGGTGAATATTTGATTTTTTCAGCCGTGGGATTTAATAACCCATATGCTGAAAAGAAAATTTGTTGTCTGCGATTGTTTTCGATTGGTCATTTTAGAGGTTGGCCTGTTTAGTTTTAGACCAAAAATTGTGTGTATTTTCTTCACAGAACATAGGTATTTTATCTTGTGCTTTGCAAGTGCCTGATTAATATGTATTTTTGAATATAGTTGGGTTGTTGCTAACGGCGCAACTGTCCGATTTCGAGGAAGTAATTCTCAAGCAGTTTGGCTTGCGGGCATGAAGCTGGAAATTCCACTTTTATTTTTGTCTTCATTTGTCTAACCTGGGCAGCAATTTTAATGAACCTTTCACGTAATGTCTTCATCGTAACAGCTGCCAACCCCTTTGTTTTTAGCATGTTCTCCTGCAACGAGTGCATCAGCACATAAGCGGCTGAATGCAAGAATAACCTGAACTGATTGGCATAAAAGCTATTGCACGACATCCGGCCTGATTGCAGGTAGTTTTTGTGGTCTTTGATATTGAGTTCCATCCTGCCCCGTCCGCAGTACCCTTGTTCGTAAAGTGCCTTTGTCCGGTATTCCCAAAGGTCGGTTACAATAAAACGAATATTGGATCCTTTGCTTGTCACTTCGATTTTAACAATCACGCGTTGCTGGTTTTCCCAACTACCCGCTTTGTAGCCAAATGAGTGATAACGCTTTATGGGTTTGGCATATCTGGCAAATTCATTTTCGCAACTCTTTACAAGAGTTTCAACACTCGAATTCAATACGCTGTTTCCGGTCAAGCCAGTTATAAAATGGATATTGGGTTGTCCAACGCACCAGTCCATCAACTCTTTGCTGCAAAAGTGGCTGTCGCCCCGAACAATGATCACCGTATTTTTCCACGATTTGCGCAAATGGGCAACAAGCCTTTTGAGTATCCCAAAAACATTGGCACTTTTGCTGCGCCTGCCTGGTTTGAGTATGGTGGTAATCAGTTTTCCCGACAAGCCTTCATAAATGTGAAGGGGCATGTAGCAATACTCTCCGTAATAGTTATTGAACAGGGTTAACTGCTGCCCCCCGTGGGTATCAATGTTGGTGTCATCGCAATCGATAATAATCACAGGAGGTTCCGAAGGGTAGGATTCAATAAACTTATTGGCAAAGGCATACGCGATGTTGTACAGTTCACTGGCTCTTGGGGTGTTCTCAAAACGGGTCATAGTTGATTGAGATGCCAAGGCATTCCCTGTCATGGGCAAACGTCCAACACTCATTTTCAGGATCGTGTCATCGCGCAAGGTATTGCAATCATTGGCATCTTCATATCCAGCAACAATCTGATATACCCGCTGTGCAGCAATCTCTTCCAAAGAGTGGTCAACATAGCTTTGATGCCGGGTGTCCTCAATACAAGTAACCAGCGACTTGATGATGCCAATCCGGCTCTCGATATCTTTGACCAACAGCAAACCACCATCTGAAGAAATCTCAGATGCAGTAAAACTTACCTCAATACGCTTATTGTCAATTGGTTGTAAATCGAAGAGTTTTCCCTGGCAAATTGCAACGTCTGTTTGCTTGTCCAGAGTTTTTTCGGTAATTTTATTTTCTGAAGAGCTCATGGAAATACGGTTGTAAGACGCTGTAAGATAGTAATTTATCTTTAATTTTCGTGAGCTTTTCTTCGTTTTTGTGAATTATTCAGGGTAGAATGAGGAATAATCCGGATGGCCATTTTTGCCAAAATCGTAACGCAGCGGGTAGCGTTGCGGCCAGCCTCCAAGCTGGTACTGGCTTTCGAGGATGAAGTCGATAGCCTTGTCGAGTGCAGGTTTGTAGGCCGGGTCCATTTTCTCAAGGTACATGCGCAATAGAAAACGGGCCGCATCGGAGGTAATGTCGTCGTCGAAGGTGGAGTTGCCGTAATAGTGTTGAAATTCTTCGAGCCGCCAGCCGTTTTTACCAATGGTGTTGTACCACTCTTTCAGGGAGCGGTCGCCGGCAAAGTCGATCATGTAGTTCCAGCCTCCTTCGTAGCTTTGTCCCCAGATGACGGCGGCGGCAGCTTTTTGGGCGGCCTGGTAGTAGTAGTCGTTTCCGGTAACATGATAAGCTTCCAGAAACAGGTGCCCCATGCTGATGGTACCCGGATGTTGCAGCCAGATCATGGTTTTGTAGGCTTCCATTTCGCCCCATTGACGCGAGAAATCGGGCAGATAATACCACAGGTAGCCGCCGTTTGTGCTTACCGTTTCAACCATAAACCGGGTGGCCCGGAGCATGGTTTCTTCTATTTCGCGGGTGATGTCTTTTTTAGGGGCCGACAGGCATACGGAGGATGCAAAAAAGACGAGGATAAAAAAAGTGCAGATTTTAGTTCTTTTCATCTTGGTTAGCTTGGTTGATTGTTGTTTGTGGGTATGAAGGTTTGTTTTAAAAGTATAGAAAATCTTCGGGTTTCAGCGCCTGTGGACTAATTCTCACCTGATAAATGGCCCCTTTAAACCAGGACCGTTTGTTTAGCCTGACCCCAAAGGAGGTTTGTCCGGTGTTGATGGGGCTAATGCTGACCGAGGCTTCCAGTTCCTTTTCTTTGTTGATGTAGGTAGATAACTTCCCGTTATCGACCACCAAAGCAGCATGGTACCACTGGTCGGGCGGATGGAGTCGGGTGGAGTCGATCAGTGCCATTTTTTCGGTTCCGCTTTGCAGGTAGGCATCAAAATACCAATGGGTAGCCGTGCTGCGCGTTTCCAGCAGTACGCGGTCGCCGTTTGCTTCGCCGCAGTGAAAAAATCGTTGTTCAAAGTTTCCCCGGCTGTCGGGGCGGAAAATGACTTCGATGGTAAATTGGGTTAGCTCTTTCAGGGGCATTTCATCCAGAAAAATGCCGTCATCCTGACCATCGAAACAAACGGCTTTCCCGTAGGGGGAATCAACCAACCGGGGTAAGCCGGTAATTTCGGAATAAGATTTTGATTCCAGTGTCTTTGCCGGAAAAAATTCAATTGTTTGCGAACGGGTAATGAGCGACGAAGTTAACATTAGCAGCAATAGTACAGTGGTTTTCATTTGTTAGGTTTTTTAGGATAAAGGTAATCAGCATTTCGGAGAGCTTGGTTTTAAAAACAAAGAAAGAGGCCATCCAGGTGGACGGCCTCTTTCTTATTCATTATAAAACGTTAACTGATTCCTGAAAATATTCAAGCTGTTTGCCTAACTCTTTTTCAATAATCAGACCTTATTCTTACTGATTGGGCAATCCGTAGCCATTTTTTACCTTACCTTTCGATTGGTCAATTACCGTCAGGGGCATCGCGTGATAATAACGAGGCGCACTGGTTTCACGGTCTACTACGCCATCGAGAATAGCAGCATTTAACATCGCTTTGGCATTGGCATCACTCCAAATCCGGATACCCCAATTTACTCTGGTATATCCGTCAGCTTGCAAGGCTGCGGCTTCGGCACCGTTGGGATCAATGTAGTTATACAAGCCTTTAATCGCCAGGTTTTTGGCCGGGAAATTCGCATGGGCTGTAGCTCCCCATTCGTAGATACCGCGCCAACCCGGGTAGAGCGCCGGATCATTTTCGTTGGTAGCTTCTTGTGTGACGACAGCAGTACTACTGCCATTTATCTGAACAAATTTAGTCCAAACATAATTGGAAAAAGTCCTTCCGCTTGGGAAGGTATAGTATCCGTTTGCTTCAAGGCCTGCCAGCATAGCTGCCATTTCCTGGCGAACTGCAATGGCTCTTTCATTGAACTTACCCGAACGGATCATGTCCCAACGAATATCGCCTTCGCCCAATAATTCCAATTTGCGCTCATTATAAATGGCATTCAACAGGGCTTCGCCCGTGAGGCCCGAAATGTTTTTGCTGGTATTGCCAAACGCCCGTTCACGAATTTGGTTTACCAACGAAATCGCTCCGGCATTATCGGTTCCCAGAAT
Organism: Gaoshiqia sp. US2; assembly: GCF_059705485.1. Taxonomy (NCBI): domain Bacteria; kingdom Pseudomonadati; phylum Bacteroidota; class Bacteroidia; order Marinilabiliales; family Prolixibacteraceae; genus Gaoshiqia; species Gaoshiqia sp. US2. The sequence goes on from NZ_AP048550.1 coordinate 2,837,269, forward strand.
TGCTTTGGCCTCGGCAAGCATCAGCATTGCATCAGCCATCCGCATGATGACGTAGTTTATACCTGTCGTACGGTTTCCTGCGTTCGGATATGCCGGTACATCTCCTCTGTTTTTGTCCCATTTATTGATACTAGGGCCACCGCCTCCAATACGGGTACCTACGCCGAGCGGAATCAGGTTTTCCTGTCCGGTTGCCGCGTTGCTTCCGGTTACCACCATACTCACGTCACGACGTTTGTCGCCGGGTTCGTAAGCATTATAGAAAAACGAAGGAATGATACGGATGGCGGCAAAAGTATTTAAGACACTCATCACGGAACTGTTTGAACCGGGGCGTCCCATGCTGTATCCATATTCAGCGTTTCCAACGCCGGCAACAGTTCCTATTTCAAAGAGCGATTCGGAACTTACGCGTCTCGAGTTAACCTCTTGGAAATGCTTTTGGAACGGATTGTTGGCTGCCCGGCTGTCTGATGTAATCAGTGTTGCTGTTCCTTTGTGGGTATTCACAGCCGCATTCAGGTATTGCTCGGCGATTCTGATGTAATCCAAATAATCCGTGCGGCGTGCGTAAACGCAGGTTCCGTCATTGGAACCCTTTTCCTCAAATTGCACAGCGCCGTACAATCCGGACACATCTGTACGAATGGTTTGCCATGAACCCGCGTGAAGCGCGATCTCGCCAATCAGCGCATTGGCATAAGTGCGGCTAATTCGTTCAGCCGTAATTCCTCCTTGTCCCAGGGTGTACATTTTACTTTCTACTGCTTTGAGTTCTTCAAGAATCGTATCGATAATCTTGAAACGTGAAGTCAGCTCGTACTCTTCCACATATTTGTTTTCATAACCAAAGGGAACATCGCCAAAATGGCGCACGAGTTCCCAGGCGCAAAATGCCCATAAAGTTTTAGCTTCACCATAAAGATGTGTCCATTCGGTAGGCTCGCTACCTGTAAGCTCAGTCTGATATTCTCCTTTTTCCTTTATTAAATCGGCAATACGGGCAGCGCGTGCAAGTGTAATGTTCAAACTATTATACAGACCGGCACTTGCATTTATTGTGGTAGCAGTGGGTTGCAAGCGGGCAATTACATTGTTTGCCGTAGGAAACTCACTCATATATTCAGCATCAGATCCCAGAGGGTCTTGCCAGTTGTAGTTTCCGCCGTGTGCTGCATTTTGGCGATATTCGGCATAAGCCCACGATAGCGCTTTAAAGGCTTCATTGGGGTTCGACATAACAAAGTTGTCGTCGGATTGTCCTGCATTCGATACATCCAGATAGTCGCTGCACCCGGGAAACATGAACGGCAACAGCGCCAGGCATATATATAGTATTATTTTTTTCATCATTGCTATTCTTTAAAGATTATTATTCAATTACACAATTTAGAAAGTAGCATTTAATCCAATTACAAACTGACGGGCGCGGGGATAGGTTCCCCAGTCAAGCCCGGGAGTCGGATAACGGGCGTTGTTCATGTTTTCATTCGTATTTACTTCAGGGTCAAGTCCCGAATACCCCGACAGGGTAAATACATTGTAGATGGATCCGTATGCGCGGATGTTGCTTATTTTAGCCTTGCTGAGCAGCTGTTTTGGTAAGGTATAGCCTAAGGTCAGCGTATTGAGGCGAAGGTATGAACCGTCTTCAATACCGACTTCGGAAACATAGCCTTGTTGCAGATAGGTCGACGGCAAGGTTGCGTTTACGTTGGCCGCATTCAACTGTTCGGGAGTGGTCAGGCGTGCCAGGTTCCCATTTTGAATTTCGAAAAGTGTGTAGGAGTTATTCACGATATCCAATTTATTTCCGTACAGACCACCACCTTTGTTACCGTTATAGAGCGTTGCTAATTTATTGGCGTTGTAAATATCGTTCCCGTAACTCCAGTTAAAATACAAGGCAAGATCGAAGTTTTTGTAACTGGCGTTGACGTTGAACCCACCCGTATGTTTCGCATTCATGTTACCGATTTCGACATAATCTTTGTCGTCAATCACACCGTCTTCGAAAGCATCTACAAATTTTGGTAAGCCCGGATAAGCCTGTTGCTCACCGGGAACCAGGCCTCCGCGATAGGAAACAAATGCTTTTGAAAGATCGGCAACGTCATCTTTCAGCGTGTACATACCCGTTGCAGCATCGAAATTGAAATCGTCCGGAGTATAATATCCTTTACCATCTATCTTATAGCCCATGACGATACCAACGGGTTTGCCAACCTGCAACGCATAGTCGGCATTCGGAATTCCCGATTGCAGAAACTGAGTTCCGTAAGCGCTTTGAAGTCCTTCTGAAAGCTTGTCGATATTACCCCTGTTGAAGTTGATGTTGGCGCCTGCCGTAATGTTCCAGTCCTGGTTCTTAAACAGCACGCCATTCAGAGAGACTTCAACACCCTTGTTGCTGGTTTGACCTATGTTGGCGTAACTGGTTGTAAACCCGGTGATCGATGGAATGTCGGTCAGCATCAGCAAGTCTGTTGTGGTATTTTTGTAAACGTCGATCGTACCCCACAACCGTCTGTTATAGAGCGTAAAGTCAAGACCGATATTGCGTGTTATGGTGGTTTCCCATTTTAAATCGCGGTTTGCCATTTGGCTGGAAGCCAGGTCGTATGAAGGCTGAAGTTCATTGCCTAAGCCGTACTGCCAGCGTGGGTCACTTTCGGAAGTCCACAATTGCGACCACTGGTCGGCGCTAATGGCATCATTTCCTACTTCACCATATGAAACGCGAAGTTTTAAATCGTCGAGCCAATAGGTGTCTTTCAAAAACGATTCTTCCGAAACACGCCATGCAACAGAAGCAGCAGGGAAGTACCCCCAACGGTGTTCAGGAGAGAAGTTCGAAGAGCCGTCGGCACGGAAGGTGGCGGTAAACATGTACTTGTCGAGGAGCGAATAGTTTGCCCGGCCGAAATAAGATTGAATACGGCTTGGCGTAGAAACTCCCGAAGAAATTAATAGGTCTGAACCGTATTGTGAGATCATGGCAAATGCATTTGCCTTGGTAAAATTATTCGGAAATTTTCTGCCGGAAATACGCATGTTCGATCCTCCTGAGTCCGCTATTTCCTGTCCAGCCAGCAGGTTAATCCGGTGAATCTGGTTCAGGGTCATTTCATAACCCAGGGTGTTCGTCCAACGTAACGACCAACCTTCGTTCTTTCTGAGATCTGCGTCACCTGCCCATTTATGGCTTCCATCGCCATTCAGGTAGTTTTCCTCGTTAAAGCTGGCAGGTGTAGGTCCTCTCCATATTTTATTTTGCGTATAATCGCGGGTCAGGGTCAATTCCGTGCGATATTTCAAGCCTTTTATCATTTCCCAGTTCACACCGGCTGTGCCGCGAAGTGATTGTCTCAACGTCAGGTTCTCACGATCTTTGATAACTTTTACGGGGTCGTACATATCGTCAAAGACAAAAGACTCCTCGCCCAAAGAAGCATCGCCCAGAAAAGACAAATCGCCTTTTATATCTTCTATCGCGATCGGACGGAAACGGTACGACCCGGAGAGCGCAGAACCATACCCATTGGTGGTACTTTCGTTACCCATGGTTTCCCGATCTGTATAACGTACGTCCAGGTTGAAGTCCAGTTTTTTGTTTATTTTTTGGTCTAATTTGAAAGATGCCGTAGCTCTTTTGGAATAGGAGTTCAGCTTCATGCCGTCTTCGTCCATGTAGTTAACTGTGAAAATGACCTTTGTCTTGTCTGTTCCCCCTGTAATGGTCAGGTCGTGGTTGTGCGAGAATGAACTGTTATACACCTCCTTTTGCAGGTTGTATGGCGACACATTTTTATAAGCATCAATACCGGCAGAGTTACTGCCCGTGTAGGCTCCTATGCCAAATAATTGTTGAAACGGAGTGGTATAAGTTGTGCCGAAATAGACATCAAGAAGTCCCCATCTGTTTACCAGGTAATCGTATGGGTCAAAAGTATCAAGATATCCGGTGGGGGTATTGAATTTTGCATACCCGTTATAGCTCACTGTCGCCTGGCCCTCCTTGCCTCTTTTGGTCGTAACAAGGATAACCCCGTTTGCTCCGCGTGCGCCGAAAATAGCCGTAGAAGAAGCATCCTTAAGCACGTCGATGCTTTCCACCAGATCAGCCGGAATATCGCTGATGTTGCCGGGTATTCCGTCAATCAAAACAAGCGGGTCGTTGCTTTGGGAGATAGAACCACCCCCACGCACGCGAATCGAAATATTCGCATCAGGACGTCCGTCCTGAGACATGATGTTCACGCCGGGAAGTCGTCCCTGAAGCGCTTGTGCCACGTTGGCAACAGGAATGGCAGCTAATTGCTCTCCGGATACTGAAGCAACTGATCCGGTCACGTCTCGTTTCTTCATGGTACCATACCCAATCGCGACCACTTCTTCTAATCCAATGGTTTCTTCCTGCAACGTAACGTTGATTTGAGCGCGACCACTAATCGCAGTTTCTGCCAGTTTCATTCCGACAAACGAAAATTGCAGGGTGGCATCGGCCGGTACGTTGCTCAGGGAGTATTTACCATCCAAATCGGTAATGGTCCCGTTGCTGGTACCTTTTACCACGACAGTGGCCCCGGGGATGGGTTCACCGCTTTCTCCCCGTACAACACCGGTTACGGTTACATTCTGTTGCATCGCTGTTACTGTCCGGCTGCTATTGACGTTGCTTTTTAAAATAATTTGCCGGTCGACAACTTCGTAAGTGATTGCGGCTTGTTCGGCCAATTGGTTAAGAATATGGTCCAACGCCTGGCCTTCCGACTCGATGGTCACTTTTTGACCTTTCATGAACACTTCATCCTGGTACAAAAAGTAATAATTCGTCTGATCCTCAATTAACTGGATTACGTCCCGAACCGGAACATTTTTCAGTTTCACATTCAAGGATGTGTTTTGGGAGAAGGTATTTCCCCAACTGGCTATAAAAACCAGACATGAAAATAAGAAAGTTAGTTTCATTTTTCTTAGAATTAATCTGTAACCCTTTACTGCGAAAGGGTCACCCATTCGTGATTTTTTCATAAGTTTGTCATGTTTTAATTATTATACAAGTAATTAATCGTATCTGGCTGGTCTGTGATCGCAACACAGGCCGGCTTTTATTTAATCAAATATTTACCTTCTTCTGTTTTCGTAATTTGAATATTGGTGGTTGTTGCCAATATTCGCAATACATCGTCTTTTTCCGGCTGTAAGGCCAGTTTCCCGGTGATTTTTCTCTTTTCCAGGTTTGAGCTGTTGTAGCTCACCTGAATGTCGTAATAGCGTTCGAGTTTTTCAATAACCTTGTGAAGTTCAACGCTTTCGAAATTTAAAAAGCCGTTGTGCCACGAGGTGTAATTTTCTGCCTTCACTTGTTTTTTTTCCATGTTGGCATGGTCTTTATCGTAACACAGAATATCATTGGGTTGCAACGTGTGTTTGTTATTCAGCAACCGGAACGTATTTTCGGATATATGAACTTTTCCTTCCACAAGGACCACTTCAATTTTTTTATCTGTGGCGTAGGCTGAAACGTTGAAGGCTGTCCCGACTGCTTCTATTTGTATATCAGTCGTTTTTACGAGGAACGGTTTATCGGGATTGTGCTTTACCTGGAAATAGCCTTCTCCTACCAAAAACACGTCGCGGTGTTTCTTTTCAAAGGTATGAGGAAAAAGTAGACGCGAGCCGGCGTTGATGTGGGCCACGGTACCATCGGGTAGGGTAAGGGCCGAATTCTTTCCGTATGGAACAATGATCTGATTGATTCCTGGTTTGCCTGACTTTGTTACTACCGGAATGGTATCGGTCTGGTTGATCACGACAGCGCCATTGCTCAGGTAATCGATCTGGGAGTGTTTTTCGCGCAAGATGATGTGGTTGCCGTCAGCCAGAATTAACCGGGCATGTCGTCCGTTAAAAACGGAAACATTGGCCATTTGTGCACTGATTTCGCGAATGGTGTTTTGGTATTGATACTGCGTAAATAAGGTTCCCATGCCAAAAAACAACAGCGCCATAGCTGCATATTTCAGCGTGTTTAGAAAAAACTTACGGATTTTAACCGAATTTCTGCGTTGGCTTATTTTTTCGTAGACTCCAGGAAGGAGAGAGTTTATTTCATGTTGAGAAACAGGTTTTCCGGTTGATTTTAAGTGGATCAGGATCAATCGGGCTGTTTCGATATCGTCATGTTCTTCCGGATCATGTTCTTCCAGGTATTTTTCCCAATACCGTTGGTTTTGTTCGTCGGGCGAAAGGACGCGGCGCACAAAATTGTCGTTTTCGAAATATGCGAAAAATTTATCCATTGGAAGACCGTTACTTTTGTAAGGTCCCGGGCAGGCAAAAATATGGACAGTTTTTATCGGATTTTTTCAAAAAAATTAAAAGGAAATTGCTAAGTATTTTTGTGTCAATGGTTTCCCGGAGTGTTTTTATGGCCCGGTAAATTTGCTTTCGCGACGATTCGACACCGATTTTCAGAACTTTTGCTATTTCGGGATAGTCCAGCTCTTCTTCAAACTTCAGGTAAATAATTTCTTTTTGCTTTGGTGAAAGTTCTGCAATGGCCGCTTGCAGTTTTTGTTGAATTTCTATGGATAATTCTTTTTCAATCAGGTAGTCCTGAATATTGTATTCCGTTGAGAATTCCAGTTCGTCATCGTTTCCGTCAATCATTTGGAATTGCCATTTTTTGCGGTGGTTGATTTTCTTCAGTAAGTTGTGTTTCAGTGCAGTAAATAAATAGGGTTTCAGGTTTTTAATCTGCTTTCCCAAACGGTCGCGTTTCAGGTATAAATCGACAAACACCTCCTGAACGGCATCGCCAACAAGTTCGTTGTCGATATTAAACTTATGGCCATACTTTAATAAGCTTCCTGCATAGTGCTCATAGATGGCTGAAAACGACCGGTCGTCACCTGCAAGAAAAGATTGCCAAAGAAGTTCAGTTGGAAGTTGCTTGATCTCACCCATTAACCATTACCTATTTTTTTGCAAAGATAAGAATCGATTTAAATCATGAAATTTATCCGGTTAAATATCGTGTCAGTTTGACGTGATCTGGGATTTATTGAAAGGGATTTCATAAATTTATTCCTTCAAATACAGGCTTTATGGAACGCAGGGACTATTTAATCGACCAAATCCATCAACTGGGGCTTTTTATCGCCAAACTGATTGACCGTTTGCAAAAGAAAAAAGAACAGGGAGCGGAAGACCAATTGTTTACCGAGGCAACTGATGCCATTTGTGTTCAGTTTGGGTGGGATATGGAAGAACTGTTGTTTCTGGACGATCGCAGTTTTATCGGGCTGATGGATGAGAATTTGCTGACCAACGAGCATTTTGAACGAATGGCCGAAGTATTTGAGCTGTTAGGCGATCATGCCCTGGAACACGAAACCCTGCTACGAAAAGAACTGTACCTGCAAAAAGCCTTGTTGCTGCTGAATTATGTGGAGCATAAAAGCCACACCTATTCGATGGAAAGGCGGGATCGTATTGTTCAGCTGGAATCGAAATTAAAGGTTTAAAGGTTACTGCCTGATGTTAAAATAGCTTCCAGTCCTTCTTCGAGGCGAAATTCTTTCACAAAAATGCCTTCTTCCTTCAGGGCAGCCATAAAACCTTCGTTCATCATTTTTCCGGCCAACAACGGAAAGTCGAGCAAAGCGGGGAAACTCGCGGGATTATTTGGGTTTTGATAAAATTCACGACAACTGCCAACATCCATCGAAAGATAAATCCGGCAGGCCATCGGGCGCGCCGCGTAAGCCGAGCAGGCTCCGTCTTTCAGTAAGGGACAGGGGCTTTTATAACTGAGCATTTTTTCTTCGTCCAGCGCGCCGGTGATCTTGTTTTTATTGGTTGCATGACGCACAACTTCCGTTTGCTCTTCGGGGCTGAAATGGTTTTTCAGGTAATTTCCGAGGTAGTGTATTTCGTATGAATTGGCAAATACGGCCTGATGACAGCACCAGGCACATCCTTTTTTGCAATCAACGGTTACCTGTTGCCTTTGGGCCAGGGCAAGCAGCGAATTAAGCAGTTCGTCTACTGCTTTGTACATAGCGCCTATGTTTTGCAGAAATGCCGTTTCGTTTTTTATTTCCGCCACAGCTTGCTTGCCTAACCGGTAGCCGTCTTTGTAAAAAACCTGCCCATGCTCCGAAATCCCGCTTTTGCCCATACGATCGATCTGTTTGATTTAGAAATTGAAAGTAGTAAAATTATTGGCAGAATAACAAAATAAAAAAAAGCAACGGGCACAAAACCCGTTACTTTCACGCAATCGTCTGTTTTTTAGTAAGTCCTGATATTATTCTGTATAATCGTCATCAGTACAGTGATTCTCGTTAATCCAGTCGCCAAGCCATCCGGCAGCAGCTGCCACGTTGCCGTAAGTAAGAATGTCCTGAGCGGTTTGGTTTGGCAGGTTTGCCGGAGATAATTTGCCAACGGTGGCCAGCCAGTTTTCAACGATGGCTACTTTTTCCAGAACCAGGGCGTCAGTTACACCCGACAATTTAATGGCAGCAACCTGGGTAAAGCCTTTTTTGGAGTCTTTGATACCACCGGCGTTAGATGTATTCCAGATCGCGCGTCCTTCGGCTTCGGTATATGTAAAACCGCCGATGGTAACGGTTTCAACCGGCCATGCGTGAGGCGAAGCAAAGAAGAAGCCCTGAGAAAAAGAACATTGCAACTCTCCGTCTTTACAACCGATACCTTGAATGTTAAATTCGCAACAGCCAGTATTGGCGCCCGATTTAAAGTAGCCTTTTACCATCGATGTACCCCAGTGACCTGAGAGTACCAGTTTGTACAGCGATGGCACATCGCCACTGGTACCGTAATCGTATTTCACCATCGGGTCAAGCGTGCAGGCGCTCATCGAAGGATCCGGTTTTACTTCCGGAGTCGGGAGTATTTCTACCCATTCGCCCAATGAATAATCGAAATAGTAAGCAGCCAGAACGTCTGACCAGTTGTTTTCCAGGTTTAATGCAGGATCTTCACATCCGGCGGCTGAGAATCCCCAATGTGAGAGGTTTTGCAAGGTTCCGTTTTTACCGTTGCCCGGGTTCGGATTGATGATGGTCCATACAAACTCGGTTGAACCGGCGTTATGGGTGACATTCAGGTCGACCAGGTAATCGGCACAACTTGATGTGGCTGGCGGAGTCGGTTTTCCTTTTTCTTTTTCAAGGCCGGCAACGCCGTCGATCAATTTTTCGGGTTTCTGACATCCGACAAAGGCGAAGGAAACCACTGCAAGGGAAAGTACAGTTTTTACAATAAAAGAATTCAAATTTTTCATGGTATTTAAAGTTAAGTGAATATCCATATTTATGTGATACAAGTTACGTCATTTAACGGCTGTTTCAGGCAGTTTGTTCTTATGCTAAACCGGCAAAGCAGCCTGTTTTGGGTTTTGGTTTTTCAAATGTGGTTTTTGGCCGATCAAATACCTGACTTGGCTTATCAAAAAAAACGGGGAATGCCCGTATTCCGGGGTATTCGCATATATTGCTGATATTTATGACGATAAAAAACTTCCGGATTTTTGTTGGATCAGAAGGTGAATTTATAGTCATCACAAAAAATCTCAACCTTATCCAGCTTATTCAGGATGTGATCGGGATATACAAAATAAGGTAAATAAGGTTGGGTGGAATGAGGCCAGACAGGCTACCAAGGCGGATCAGGAGTATAAGGTTTCAGGTGATCAGAACCATGACTTTGATCCGTCGGCTGATGAATCATGTGATGTCGAATTCAGAATATTTTTTTAAAAGCGATTTCCCTGGTGATTTCATTGAAAAAGAATGTTTTCTAAATACCTTTTTATAAATTCGCAGCCGGTATAAAGCCGCTGAATCTTGACTAAACGAATTAAAACAATCATAAGTGAAGCGTATGAAGGAATTAAGTCTGGTTATTTGTGTGTATAACGAGGAGTTTAACATTAAACCCTTAAGTGAACAAATTAAAGCCGCCCTGCCGGCTTACGATTTTGAGGCTATTTTTGTTGACGACGGTTCAACCGACCGAACCCGCGAAGAAATCCGGGCTATTGACGACGAGCGGTTTATTTTGGTGGAACTGAAACGGAATTACGGACAAAGTTCGGCCTTGCAGGCAGGGATCGACCAGGCGACCGGAAGCTATGTTGCTTTGCTCGACGGCGACCTGCAGAACGACCCGGCTGATATTCCCATGATGTTGAAAATCTGCCGGGAAGGAGAATGGGATATGGTTGCCGGCATTCGTTCGAACCGTAAAGACGGGGCCTTTTTGCGTAAGATACCAAGTAAAATAGCCAATTATATTATTCGCGAATCCACAGGTATCAAAATGAAAGACCTGGGTTGTACCCTGAAAATCTTCACCAACGAAGCCATAAAATCCATTCATATTTACGGGGAGTTACACCGGTTTATCCCGGCGCTGCTGGTACTCGAAGGTTCTACCCGGCTGACACAGGTTGATGTTAACCACCGCGCACGCGAGTTTGGTAAATCAAAATACAACCTTAGCCGGACAACGCGCGTATTTAACGACTTGTTGCTGATGCTGTTTTTCAAAAAATATATGCAACGGCCGATGCACTTTTTCGGCGGCCTGGGGATAATAACTTTGGGACTGGGCTTTTTGATTAACCTGTATTTATTGATTCTGAAACTTTTTGGACAGGATATCTGGGGAAAACCATTATTGATTTTGGGATTGCTTCTGGTCGTAGCCGGCCTTCAATTTATCACAATGGGACTGGTAGCCGAAATGCAGATGCGTACTTATTACGAGTCGCAGCACAAAACGCCTTACCGGATACGGAAAGTCAGCCCGACAAAGGGAGCATAGTTATTCTTCTTTCTCGTCTTTGATGCGAAAGGTGTTTTTTGCCCCGCTGAAAACCGATTTCCACCAGTAGTTGATGATCGATCGTTGTTTATCCCGCTCAAAATAAATATCATCAGGAAGCAGGATGCGCGTTCGTGGGTTTTTCGATTTCAGCATCAGACTGTTGGCCATGAAACTGGCAAACTTGGCTTCTTTGGTGTCGCCGTCTTTTTGTTCCAGGATAGAAACTTTCAGGTCGTCGTATGCAAACCGGAGTTTTCCGCTTGCTTTGTCTTCATCGGCACTAAACTCAAAATCAAAACGGTTTACCTGCCCCGAACGGACTAAAATCAGTGCGTTATTTTCGGTGATCGGGTTAAGCATTCGCATGTCGAAAGGCGACAACCTGCCCGATACGTGGAACCTGTGCCTGTCTGAATTCATGTTGAACGTCATGTTTACCTTCAACTCACTCTCGTTCATCAGCCAGGCCGAAGCATCGAACTTCACCTCCGGTCGGGTGTTGATGAGGTAGGGCAGGTTGGTAAACGGGTAAATTTTTCCGTTTAGCTTACCAAACTTGACCAGACCCGGCTCGGGCATGTTTTCCAATTGTTCGGCATAGGAGATATCGGAATTCAGCAGCTTTACCGTATCAAAGTAAAATGGCAGCTCAAACTCCCGGATGAGTTGCTGCGGCATGGGTGGGCGTTGCTTTTCATTAAATTCTTTTCGCTTGTCTCGGTAAATATTTACCTGGGCGCTGTTGATCAGGACTTGATTGCCGGTAAATTCTTTTTTGTCGAACCAGCGGTCGATATCGATTCCGGTGAAATCGATCCGGTCGATCTTTCCCGAGTAATAGTCTGTCTGGAAAGGGATGATTTTTTGATAGTCGTCTTTGGAATACCTCGGTTTTATTTCGATTCCGGAAAAACTCATCCGGTTGTCATTTCCGCTGTACGAGATTTTGTCAATCACGAAGTCGTACCATCGTTTCTGATCAGTAAAGCGGTGGTCTCTTTTTACGATGCTCAATGTTTTTGCGCCAAACGGTTTTTCTGACAGGGCGCTGTCCAGGCTGAATTGATCAAGGGAAATATCGACATGCCGGTGAGTGATTTTTTCTTTTTTTGTACGGATGTAAAAACCGGCGTCTTCAACAATCACCTTTTCGGCCGACAATTCATCCATCACCTGTTGCAGATCGGCCGGTAGTTTCAGATAAAACGGATTACCATCTTGCTCATTATCGGTTATGTTTAGTTTGAATACAGGTTTCGTCATCTGGATGAGCTCTGCATGAAACCGGTTGTCCTGAAAGGCATCAACCGGATCCAGTTGCTCGAAACGCAATACCGGCATTTGTATGGCCGAAATGGTGCGGTCGTCGCCGGCTCCGGTCGACTGAATATCTAAATTTGTAAAGCTAAGTTGCTTCTTTGCTGATGAATAATTTATGGTTTCCACGCCTATCGTATAGGGGATTTTTTCCGGTGTCAGCATTAATTCCGACAGGCTTGTTTCGATATTGGCAGAGGTGAATCTGGCGGTTTTAATATTTTCAGGACGTTTCAGACTGGCTCGTTCAATCGAAAAATTGAGGTTCGAACCGGCGATCTGCGTTTGATTAAACCGGTCGGTATTGTAAATCTTCAGTTTTCCGTTTGTCACTGCCACTTTTCGGATGGTTAGTTCTTTCATTTCTTCGGGAAGCGGAACGGTGAGGTCTTTGAAGTTAAATTTTCCGGATGGCTTCCCGTTGCGGTAAATTTCGATAGTTGGCGAATCGATCTGTAAATCACGTACCTGGAGTACCTGGTTGAAATAGACCTGCTCCGGGTTTACGCCGTTCAGTTTTACTTTTGGAATGTTCACCTGGATGTGCCAGGGCATGCTGTTGAAGTCGGCGCTGGCAATGTCGGGGTAGAGAAGAGCATTTGAAATCGTCACAGTCGAATCCTTCGAGCCTAGGCTGATTTCTTTGGCCCTCAGGTAATGTACATTGTCTGACAGTTTAAACAGGTGGTCCATGATGCGTAGTTCAAACTGATCGGCGAAAAATAACCTGTTTTTTTTCAGTTCGTTGTCGTTAAGTACAAAATGATCCAGCTTTACGCTAAACTTGTTGGTCAGGTCGATGGTTTTTCCTTTCCGGCTGTGGTTTACAAAACGGATAGCTCCATTGGTCACGTTAATTTTGCCGATCTCGATGTGTTCAATGTAGTTGTTTAGCAGTTCATAAAGCTCTTCCGGATTAAATTCTTTGTCCGACTTTTTCAACCGGGCAAAAATTTCGTAATAGATTTCCGGATTGATGATGGATATGTTGTTGATATTGAGTTTTTTCTCGAAAAACGCGTGGTGAATGTCGGTATTTCGCAAATAAACCGAAGGAATTTTTATCCGGTAGCGTTCACTTCGGTTAAGTTGTTTGAGTGTTGTTTCGGGGTTGTCGCTGGTTTCGGGGTAAAGATGAAGGCCGTTTATGGTGACCAGCTTTTGCAGACTTGATGCTTCCAGACGAGCAATTTCCAGTTTGTGGAGCTGGTCGGCCAATTTCATCTGATAATCGCGAAAACTTAATTCGAGGTTGGTTGCATAAAAAAGTTTGTCTGTCCGGCGGGCGCTGACCGAATCCAGTGAAAAATCAGTCAGACGGAAGTTGAAAGATGCTTCAATATGACCGGAGTCCTGTTGGTTTCGCAGGTCCGAAATTTGAAAATGTCCCTGATCAATGACAATCACACTGGCATAAATCCCTTTGATGTAGTCGCCAATGAAATGATAGAGCAGGCTTGTATGATCTCTGTTTTTTCCGGCGGCATCGCGAAATTGCAGAATACTTACCTCGGGCTTAAACGCCGAGATTTCCTGCAAAGGCATTTCGCGGTGATGAAACAAGCGGGCCAGATCGACCGAAAGGAAACGAATGCTGTCGCAGCTTAAGCTGACTGTTGCGGGTAATTCTTTGCGTTCGTCGGACGGGATCAGTTGGAGACTTTCGGCTTTGATCAGCTTTTCAGCGTTTGAGGCGGTGATATTTTTTGCTTCGAAACGGTGTACTTTGTCATTCAACCGCAGTTGGTACGATCCGACTGCCAGTACAAAATTGTCGGAATAAAGGATTTTGTCCTCGCGCAGGTACGCGGTGGAATCCAGCTCAAAATTCTCGCCCTCAACCCGGACGTTTGTAAATTCCTGGAATAAATTTTCATCGGCTGTTCTTGATTCAAACCGTAATTTCCTGCTTTCCAGGATCAGGTGGGCAATGGTAATCCGGCAGAAATCGTCTTTAAACAACTGGTAAAGATCAAAATCGCTGATTTTACGCAGATTTAACCCGTCGGCATATCGCGGAGGTTTAACCCGGATATTTGCCTGCAAAAGGTGTAGCGAGTCAACTTTCAAACTGTCTCCTTCAATAATCGATCGCAGGTTCCCCGACTTCAACCTGATTTCAGGCACTTCAATCCAGTACCGCGTTTTCAGGTCGTTGGATTCCCGGATGGGGGAGAGGCTGATGTTTTGTCCACGGATTGTTTTGTTTTGAATGGAATAAATGAGTTCATCAACGTGCAGTGCATGAAGCTGATCACCCATAATCCGGTTGTAATCCTGTATTTGAAAATAGATTTCTTCGGCCCGGAACAATTCCTGGCCTTGGGATAGAATGGATTGGTCGAGGTAAAAACCTTCGACCACGATGTTAAAATCGCTGATCGAATTAAATACCGTACTGTCGGCCACTTGTGTGTAATGGTTTGCTTTTGCCTGCAGAAGTTTGATCTCGCCGATGGAGACCGATTTAAGCTGGTTGCCAAAAAAGGGTTCCAGTTTATCAAACAAATCATTTCGGTCAATCTCTTCAGCAGACAGGCTGTCAGCGCTGTGGAGTTCAAATTCAGGTTCGCGTATACTGATTCGCTGAATGATCAGTTCCTGGTCGAAAAGAAACGAACTTCCCGATATGCCGATGACCTTTATTTCTTTTGCCGAGAAATAATAATGTTTCCCCTCGCTTTTTAAAGGAACCAGTTCCAGCGCATCGATGCTGATGCTACGGCTCCAGATGTTTGTGCGGATACCTGAAAACGACAGGGAATATTCCTGGTTGGTCGCATTCAGGACGTAGTTGTTGACCCTTTGGCGGATGATACTTTTTGAATAGATGGACAAATATCCGGCGCAACCAGCCAGCAAAAGAAAAATTGCCACTGATAACCAGCGGATTAATTTCCTTCTTTTTGATTGTCTGATCCTGAACATAGCCGGATGGTTAAGGTGACTAAGGTATGATTAAAACAGCTATAAAAATTGCTAAAAAAGTTGCTTCTTCAAAGTAAAAGAAAGTAATTCCACATAAAAATGATACATTTTGTTTTGTTTGATGAAGTTTACGGCAACTTGATGACCTTACCTTCGGTTAAACCCTTGCTGCAAACTACACATCCGGGAAGCGCGCCGTTTATTGCCTGGGAAAACAACTATGAGGCGTCAACCATCATTTACATTCAACCCGGCCACGACCACCAAAGCTATCGCGATGAAAATTTTCGCAGGTTAATTAAACAAGCCATCTTTTACCTGGCGGCGAAATAAGTTCCCTGGCTAACCCCGCTTGTTCGGTATGGGCTTGAAATCCTTTTCAACGAAGGAAATAGTCATTACGTGGAAGGTCATATCCTGTTTTTTTTGAACAAAAACTGACCTAACCGGTTTTTTATGGCGTGATTGATCTGCTTCATGGAGAAAATCATACGGAAAGAAAACAGAAAGTAGATTCAGATGAAACGACAGATTCTTTTGATATTCGTAGTACTAACGGTGTTAAATTTCAGTTGCGGTGATTCGGAAAAAACTGAAAAACCGCAGGCGCTCGACACATCGGAACTGGCTGAAAAAAGCGAAGAAATCTCGGGAATGCCGGCGAAAAGCGGGTCGCATCCGGGACAGAAAGTGTATAACCAGCATTGCAAAACCTGTCACCAGGCCGATGGTTCGGGTGTTTATAGCGTATTTCCGCCGTTGACGCCAAATAAGTACGTTGAAGATAAACAGCAGTTTATCAAGCTGATGTTGCATGGCATGACCGGCAAGATTAAGATTGACGGGGTAGAGTACAATAACATCATGGTGCCCCACGATCACCTGAGCGATCAGGAGTTGGCTGATGTGATTTCGTATGTGCGCTCCAGTTTTGGTAATCAGCTCGGCCCGGTAAGCAAAGAAGAAGTGGCAACCGTCCGTAACAAGTAAATAACCGGACAGTTGCCACCTCGGGTAATCAAAGGATTCTGCTAAACGGCAGATTTTGCAACGGCTGTGATTATTTTATCGCGAACCGGGCAAAAACCTTATAATTCAGCTTAATTTTTTGGAAGGATATTTCTTCTTCCGTTTCTACGGCGGCTTCATCAAGCGCAAAGCTTGCCATGGCGGTTTTACGTACAAAAGGTTGAATATAACTTTCTCGTTCCTGTAAAAACAGGGGATGACCAACTTCCTCGTCAATAGCCCCCAACAGGTACTCTGCTTTCTCTCGGGCATTTTTTACAGCCAGAATCTTGACCTCTTTTTTCAGTTTCTCCATCTGGCTGTGGTCTACCCGACTCACGGCGGCATTGAGCGCCTCTACCTCGTCCAGAATATTCATAAGCCCGGTTAGTTCACCGGTCGATGCCACCTTCATGACATAGGATTTAGATGAAAGCACATCTTTTTTCTTCCTTTTAATTGTGATGAAATCGGCATTGGCGTCTGCCAGCGACAGGTTGTCAAGCCTGAAATTGTTTTTCTGGAGCAACTGTTTCAGCGTTTTCTCCAGTTTGTCCAGCTCTGTTTTTTCTTTCCCGTCGTAACGTTCCTTCAGGGTAAACTGCAAATAGATTTCATCCGGTTCAATTTCCATTTCATGCTCGCCGGTTACTTCGATGTAGGGTGTCGACTCGATCGGGTTAATCGGGTGTTGAGCGATGGCAAAATTGCTGAATATCAGCGCTGTCAGTAGTAAATAAATTGTTTTCATGCTTGCTTCGTTTAAATTGTTTGTTTGAAGTGTGACTTATCTGTATTGAATTTTTATGTCCGGTTGTTCATTTTTTCTGTTCTGCTGAGCTAAAATTAAGTATTATCTTTAACAAAAATATCAATTCATGAATCCATTTTTGCAACAAGTTGCCGGTTTTCTTTACCGGGAACATGGTGAGTCGCTCAATCGCCTTTCGGTTGTTTTTCCAAGCCGCCGCTCAGGTGTTTTTTTTAACGCTTATTTGAATGACCTGGTTGAACGGCCTGTGCTTGCCCCCGGGGTGATGACCATCAACGAACTCGTTTCACAGTTGTCGGGTTTGCAAATATCAGACCAAATCAGTCTGATATTGCGATTGCACCAGATTTACCGGGACGAAACCGGTCATTTAGAGGATCTTAATGATTTTTATTTTTGGGGCGAAATTCTTCTGAATGATTTTAACGATGTCGACAAATACCTGCTGGATGCTGATGATCTGTTCCGGAATATAGCCGATTTAAAAGAAATTGAAAGCCGGTTTGAGTACCTGAGCCCCGAACAACAGCAGGCGATTGAGTTATTCTGGGGTAATTTGGGTAAGGCTGGAGCCTCGGTAAACCGCGAGAAATTTTTAAAAATATGGAATAAGCTGGCTCTGATTTATCATCGTTTCAGGAAAGAACTGCTGGCCGGACAACAGGGATACAGCGGATTGGTTTACCGCGATCTGGTTGAAAAATTACAGACACAACCGGACCTGATTGCCGGCTTGGACCGGCATGTTTTTATTGGTTTTAACGCGTTGAACAGCTGCGAGAACAAATTGTTCCGACTTTTTAAAGCGGCGGGTAAAGGCGATTTTTTCTGGGATTATGATGCTGCCTTTGTAAACGATCCGGCCCACGAAGCCGGCTTGTTCATACGAAAAAACCTGGTGGAGTTTCCGGCGCCTGACGATTTTATACCCGATGAAGAAATGGCATCGCCGAAAAAGGTTAAGTTGGTTTCGGTTCCCGGACAGGTAGCGCAGGCGCAGATTGTCAACCAAAAACAATTTCTGAGCGAGCCGGGCGGTGAGATTCGATTTGATGAGGCTGCTTTGGTGCTGGCTGATGAAAACCTGTTGGTACCGGTCGTTTCGGCAGCCGGTTCCCGTTTCAGCAGCATTAACATCACCATGGGATATCCCTTGCAAAATACGCCGGTTTACAGTTTGATTTACAGTTTGATCGATTTGCAAAAGAATTTTCGTAAGGTAGATGGCGACGACGGAATCTATTTTCGTCCGGTACTGGCGGTATTAAATCACCAGTTAATTGCCGGTTCAACGCGAACAAAACTTGTTCGCGAAATTCATCAGCAAAACAAAATTTATGTCCGGGTCGCTGATTTGAGAAAGGATGACTTGTTGGAGCTAATCTTTAGCCGTCAGGAAAACTGGCGTGGCTGTGTGGTTTATTTTATGGAAATCGTGAAAAAGCTGGCTGTCAGTTTTCCGCAGCGCGACGATGGCCCTGCCAGGCTCGAACCGGAGTATTTATACCAGGTATTTTTAGCTGTTCAACGCCTGGCCGGTACCCTTGGCTCGTTATACGCCGACACCATATCGTTGTCGCTTTTTTACCGGATTCTGCTGCAACACCTGCAACGCATCAACATTCCTTTCGAAGGAGAGCCGCTCTCCGGATTACAGGTGATGGGTGTGCTCGAAACCCGGAATCTTGATTTTAAAAAACTGGTTCTATTCTCTGTGAACGAAGGAAAATTGCCCAAAACCTCGGCCGTTCATTCGTTTATACCCTACAATCTGCGTAAGGCCTTTGGTTTGCCGGCATACGAAGAACAGGATGCGATGTACTCGTATTATTTCTACCGGCTCCTTCACCGGGCCGAAGAAGTTGTCCTGGTGTATGATTCTTCAGGCGACGGGATGAATACCGGCGAAATGAGCCGGTACTTGTTTCAGTTGTTGTACGATTCGGGCGTGAAGCCTGAATTTTATCAGCTTGATTTCGATTTCAAAGCGTCCGGCTCCGAGCCAATCACGGTTCAGGGAACTAAAATACACCAGCAACGCTTGTTGGCCCAATATGCAGAAAAGCGGCTGAGTCCGAGCGCACTCAATACTTACCTGGATTGCAAACTAAAGTTTTATTTCAGGCATGTGGCGAATATCCGGGAAGCCGATGAACTGACGGAAGACGTGGACCCGCGTTTGTTCGGGAACTTGTTTCATCACGCGGCTGAGTTGATTTATTCGGCATTTAAAGGAAAAGAAGTGAGCCGCGAAAACCTGCAGGCGGTGGTAACCGATAAAAATAAAATCGGAAAAGCCATTCATTCGGCCTTTGCCCGCGAATATTATAAGGACAAAGATTTGAAGGATGTGAAAATCACGGGCAAAAACAGGCTGATTGCCGGTAATTTGCAAACTTACCTGGAACGTATGCTGGAAAATGACCAGGCTTTCACCCCGTTCACGGTGCTGGATCTGGAAGGCGACTACGAAGCTGAATTCAGGTTAAATGCAGATGGCGGGGAACATTCCATTAAACTGGGAGGCATCGTCGACCGGATTGATCGTGTCCGGGGTGGAGTTCGCATTATCGATTACAAAACCGGTCGTAATCTGGCGCTTCGGTTTAATGAATTTGCTGATTTTTATAACCGGAAAAATAAGAACCGTCCCAAGGAAATTTTTCAAACCCTGGTATATTCCGAAATATTCAGGCGCAGCACGGGCGAACAATCCATCTGGCCAATCATTTATAAGATCGACCAATTCTTCGATGAAGATTTCGACCCTTCGGTAAAGCAAAGTGGAAATGCCGTTAATTACAGCGAACTTGCAGCTGGTTTTGCGGCAAGCCTGGATGAATTATTACATGAAATTTTCAGCCCGGATAACCGGTATGATCAAACAGACGACAGCCAGAAATGTCAATCCTGTCCGTATAATTTGATATGCCGCAGGTCCTAATCGTGTCTTTCCAGTAAATCGGGACGAAGCTGCCGGGTGCGTTCGTATGCCTGGCGCTCTTTCCATTCGTTTACCTGCTTGTCGTTCCCGCTGAGCAAGATCTCGGGAACTTTCCATCCTTTGTAGTCGGCAGGGCGCGTGTAAACCGGCGGGCTGAGCAAATTGTCCTGGAACGAGTCGGTCAGTGCGGAGGTTTCATCCGACATGGCGCCCGGAATCAGCCGAACAACGCTGTCGGCAATAACCGCGGCGGCAAGTTCTCCTCCGGTAAGTACGTAATCACCGATCGAAATCTCGCGGGTAATCAGATGGTCGCGTACACGCTGATCAACCCCCTTGTAATGACCGCACAGGATGATGATATTATTACAAAGAGACAGCTGATTGGCAGTGCGTTGTCCGAATAATTCGCCATCAGGACTGGTATAAATAATCTCATCGTATTCGCGCTGAGCCTTCAGGTGTTCAATGGCTGCCTCGATGGGTTGGATGGTCATCACCATGCCTGCGCCTCCGCTGAAGGCGTAATCATCTGTTTTCCGGTGTTTGTCAGTCGAAAAATCGCGAATGTTGTGAACATGTATTTCTGCCAAACCTTTGTCCCGGGCCCGTTTCAGGATGGAATGGTTAAACGGGCTTTCAAGCAACTCGGGCACTACCGTGAGAATATCGATACGCATACCATTTTTTTTGCAAAAGTAACAACATTTGCCGGATTCGCGAGGGGCTTTTTCTGAAGATAAGATATGCTGAAAAGTGTATAAGATGACAATGTGGCTTGAGTTAAATTGTAAATGCGGAAATAATGACATGAAAACAAGCTATTTTTTGGGGGATAAGTCAGAAAATGAGGTCTGGAACAGAACTTGGACAAACTAAACCGAAACAAAGAAAAACAATTAAAAATTTACAGGAGGAAATAAGAATGAAACTAGTAAAAATGAACCCGGTTTATCATGTTAATGCCGTTGATCGTTTGCTGAATGATTTTTTCAGCCAGAATTACCAGACCGATCGTTTAGAAAGAAAGGAGTTGACAAATCAACCCGCAACCAACCTCTATGATCACGACGATCATGTTGCGATTGAGTTATCTGTTCCCGGTTATGAAAAAGAACAGATAAAAATTTCAGTCGAAAAAGATCTGTTAATCATTAAAGGTGAAGTGGCAAACGAAGAAAATCAGAATGCAACATACGCACGTGTAGAATATCGACCTGCTAATTTTGAAAAGAAATTCAAATTGTCGGAAAAGCTCGATCCGGAAAAAATAAACGCCGGTTTTAAAAACGGAATTCTAAAAGTTTCTGTTTCCAAAAAAGAAGAAGAAGTAACGCAAAAGCGGCAAATTGAAATTGCATAAAGTCATTTTAAAGGTTTAGGGAGATAAGCTGTTTTCGGAAGGGAACAGCTTATTTTTTTGTTTATTACGTGTGTTTTGCAGAATTATTCGTTGTTTTGCTTGAGTATTCGTGCCGAAAATTATATTTTCGTAACTTAGTGAACTTAAATCTCTGGAAATTACCCGGTAATTTAAATATATTGTCACATGGAACCTAAAGATCTGAAAAACTCAAATGATGAGTTAAATGTAACACCGGAAAAAAACGATGTTGCTGCTACGTCCGCAGAAAGCCAAGCGCTGAGTCCTGAACCTGAAAATACTTCCGAAGCGGATTTTGTACCGGAGGTTTCTGAACCGGTTTCCGGTGAGGAAGGTGAACATGCCGGGGAAGAAATTCAAGCTATTGCAGAAACGGCAGAAGTAAGTGCCGGGATTGAAGCAGCTCCGGATGCAGTTGATGAACCCGTGCAGGCTTCTGAAACAGAGCCTGTGCCGGAAGTTTCTGAACCGAATGCCAGGCAGGAAGATGGACATGCCGGGGCAGAAATTAGCGCGGTGGCAGAGCCGGAAGAAGTAAGTGCCGGGCTTGAAGCAGTTCAGGATGCAGTTGAAGAACCTGTGCAGACATCTGAAACAGAGCCTGTGCCGGAAGTTTCTGAATCGCTTTCCGGGCCGGAGGATGAGCATGCCGTAGAAGAAATTAGCGCGGTGGCAGAGCAGGCAGAAGCAAGCGCCGGGACAAAAGATGCCGGAGACGCGGTTGATAAGCCGGAGCATTTGACAGAACCGGACGAAGAAGACGAATTGGATGAAGAAACGGCCAAAACCGTTATAGCTAAAGGAAAGATCGATTACTCCGGGTATTCGGAAGTCGAACTGATCAACGCGTTACGGGCTTTGATAACATCGCCAACCGACCAAGATATCAAAGAGGAAGTTGACCGGATAAAAATCAATTTCTATAAAATTCATAAGGCCAACCTGGATGTTGAAAAGGCCGCGTTTTTGGAAGCTGGCGGCGACGAAAGTGAATTTGTTTCGGCCAATGCACCTTATGAAGAAGATTTAAAAAACCTGTTAAAGGATTTTCGTCAGCTGAAGAACGAACACGGAAAGCAGATGGACGAAGAAAAAGACCAGAATCTTCAGATTAAGTACGACATCATCGAGGAAATAAAATCATTGGTTAACCGGAAGGAATCAATCAATAAAACATTCCAGGAATTCAGGGATTTGCAGCAGAAGTGGAGAGACACGGGCCTGGTTCCGCAATCAAAACTGAAAGACCTTTGGGAAACCTACCATCACCATGTCGAAAACTTCTACGACTACATCAAAATAAATAAAGAACTGCGCGACCTTGATCTGAAAAAGAACATGGAAGCCAAAATTGGTCTGTGCGAAAAGGCCGAGGAATTATTGGTCGAACCATCCGTGATTAAAGCGTTCAACATTTTGCAGAAATATCACGAACAATGGCGCGAAATAGGACCGGTTCCGCGTGATAAGAAGGATGAGTTGTGGGAACGCTTTAAAGCAGCCACTTCCATCATTAATAAGAAACACCAGGAATATTTTGAAGACCGGAAGGACGATCAAAAGAAAAACCTCGACGCTAAAACAGCTTTATGCGAAAAAGCGGAAGAAATTGCCGGCGCTGAATTGCTGAGTCATAAAGACTGGGACGATAAATCGCGGGAGTTGATCGAGCTGCAGAAGGTTTGGCGAACAATCGGCTTTGCGCCCAAAAAAGACAATAACCGCATTTACGACCGTTTTCGCAGCGCCTGTGATCAGTTTTTTGATGCCAAACGCGAATTTTATGCGCAAAACAAAGAACTTCAGCAAAATAACCTGCAAATGAAAGCTGATTTGTGTGTGCAGGCCGAATCGCTGAAAGACAGTGCCGATTGGAAAAAAGCAACCGACGAATTTATCCGCATTCAGAAAAAATGGAAGGAAATTGGTCCGGTGCCGCGCAAACAGTCAGACCTGATCTGGAAACGATTCCGTGCAGCCTGTGATTATTTCTTCGAACAGAAATCAATTCATTTTTCTTCGGTCGATCACGAACAGGTTGAAAATCTAAGACTTAAAAAATCGTTGATTAAGGAGATCAAGGATTACGTCCTGACGAAAGATGAGGATGCTGACCTGGAGCAAATGAGAGATTTTCAGCGGCGGTGGACCGAGATCGGGCATGTTCCGTTTAAAGACAAAGATAAAATCCAGAATGAGTTTCGCGATGCCATTAACATTCATTTTGACCACCTGAAAATTGACGATCAGAAACGTAATCTGCTGAAATTCAAAAACAAGATGTCGAATTTTTCGGTTACATCCAAAGGGCAAAATAAAATGCGCTTCGAACGTGATAAATACGTGTCCAAGTTGAAGCAGATGGAAAGCGATCTGGCCTTGCTGAATAATAACATCGGTTTCTTTGCCAATACCAAAAATGCGGAATCGCTGATTGATGATGTGACCAAAAAAATACAGAGCACACAGGAGAAAATTGAGTTTCTGAAAGAAAAAATCCGCATCATTGACGAAATGGACGATGAGGATTATGATTAGTCGTAAAAATGACTACTGATTTTAAACGGATATAACTGAATAAATTAGCAGGATGGTTTCGGGCTCTGGCTTGAAACCATCTGTTTTTTGTCGGATATAAAATGCTAAACCTGTGAAATTATTGAAGCGTAATAATTTTTTATTGCTTAACTTTGGGCGTTTTTAGAAACATTAAAATTTTACGATTTTGTCAGCAACCAAGTACATCTTTGTAACCGGAGGTGTGACCTCCTCCTTAGGTAAGGGAATATTAGCGGCGTCATTAGCTAAGTTACTGCAATCCAGAGGTTATTCCGTGACTATTCAGAAACTCGACCCGTATATCAATGTCGATCCGGGTACACTTAACCCCTATGAACACGGGGAGTGTTACGTGACCGAAGACGGAGCCGAAACCGATTTGGATTTGGGCCATTACGAACGTTTTCTGAATGTTCCCACCTCCCAGGCAAACAATGTGACAACCGGGCGGATTTACCAGTCGGTGATTAACAAAGAACGTCGCGGCGATTATTTGGGCAAGACTGTGCAAATCATTCCTCACATTACCGACGAAATCAAGCGGAAGATAAAGTTTCTGGGAACGAAAAAAGATTACGACATCGTGGTTACTGAGATTGGCGGTACGGTTGGCGACATCGAATCGTTACCTTACATCGAGGCTGTTCGTCAGTTGAAATGGGAACTGGGCTCAAGCGCATTGGTCATCCATCTGACCCTGGTGCCTTTCCTGGCTGCTTCGGGCGAACTGAAAACCAAACCAACCCAGCATTCGGTTAAGATGTTGCTCGAAAACGGGGTACAACCCGATGTACTGGTTTTGCGTACCGAACACGACCTGGGCTTCAGTATCCGGAAAAAAGTGGCGCTTTTTTGCAATGTCGATATCGATTCGGTCGTCCAATCCATCGATGTGTCGACCATTTATGAGGTGCCAAACAAAATGCTGGAACAGAAGCTGGACATTACGGTCCTCAAAAAACTGAAATTGCCTTATAAAAACGAACCCAGGCTGGATGACTGGAATGAGTTCCTGAAAAAACATAAAAATCCGGAAGCTATTGTAAATATTGGTTTAGTCGGGAAGTATGTTGAGTTGCAGGATGCCTACAAATCGATTGCCGAGGCTCTGATTCATGCAGGCGCCGAAAACCGGGTGAAGGTTAACCTGAAATGGATTCATTCCGAAAAAATTACCAAAAAGAATGTCGAGTCTGAACTGGCCGGTTTAGGCGGTGTGATTGTTGCCCCGGGTTTTGGGCATCGCGGAATTGAAGGCAAGATACTCGCGACCAAATATGTCAGGGAAAACAATATTCCTTTTTTGGGGATATGCCTGGGAATGCAAATCGCAGTCATCGAATTTGCCCGGAATATCCTCGGTCTAAACGGAGCCGATTCAACCGAGATGAACGAAAAATCGCCCTATCCGGTGATCGACCTGATGGAAGAGCAAAAAGGGATTACCGAAAAAGGCGGAACCATGCGGTTGGGGGCTTATACCTGCGACATTACCGACAAAAAGTCGAATCTTTATAAGGCATACGGTAAAACCGAAATCAGGGAACGCCACCGTCACCGTTACGAATTTAATAATCATTACCTGGATAGCTTTAAGAATGCCGGAATGGTTCCGGTTGGCCTTAACCCGGACACGAATCTGGTTGAAGTTATTGAAATTCCGAAACACAAATGGTTTGTCGGGGTTCAGTATCACCCGGAATACAGTAGCACGGTGCTGAGTCCGCATCCTTTGTTTGTCGCCTTTGTGAAGGCAGCTATGAGTTAATTTTCGAAAAAAAAACAGATTTTTTATGGATAAAAATACGATTGCCGGGATTGTGCTGATTTTTGCCATCCTGATTGGTTTTAGTTACCTGAATAAGCCATCGCAGGAGGAGATTGAGGCGGCCAGACGACGGCAGGATTCAATTAGCCAGGTGGAAAGCCTGCGTAAACAACAGGCAGAAACTCAACTTCAGGTAATGGCCGAACAACAGGAGGAGGCCCTTACGGCTGATACCGCTGCAGCGAGTTCACAGCTGACCGATCGCTACGGGGCATTTGCCGAAGCTGCTTTTGGTGAAGAGAAGTTCATCACCCTCGAGAATAACCTCATGAAGGTGACCGTGTCGACCAAAGGCGGGAAAATTTATTCCGTCGAACTGAAGAATTATCAAACATACGATTCCTTACCCTTATTCCTTTTTGATGGCCCCGGCAATTTATTCGGGCTGAATTTTTTCTCGCAAAACCGAAGGATCAGAACCGATGACCTGTACTTTATTCCATCATCAACCCAGGAAGTTTTAAACGTATCAGGCCCCGACGTCAGAAAAGGGAAAGAGGGAAATTTGGGTTATAACGAGGAACACGGTGGAAGCAGCCAATCATTAAGCATGAAATTGCCAGCCGGAGAGAACCGCTACCTGGAGTACCGGTATGAGTTGGCTCATAATTCATACATGCTTGGATTTAAAGTGAATACGGTTGGCCTGAATTCCCTGGTATCTTCCAATACCAATTACCTGAATTTTAACTGGGCTTTCCCGGCTCCCCGCCTCGAACGGAAATCACAGTACGGTGAAGACCGCTATACGTCGGTCAATTATAAGTATTTTGACGATGAGGTGGATAAACTGACTCCGGCAAAATCGAGCGAGGAAACCTTAAAAACCAAGGTGAAATGGATTAGCTTTAAACAACTTTTCTTTAGCTCAACCCTGATTGCTGATGACGCTTTTCCAACAGCCGATATTAAATTCAATTATACCGAGGAGAGCGAAACACATGTTGGCGATTTTTATGCCGATATTGCTTTTCCATACGAAAACCTTCCGGCACAAACCTACGGCATGCAGTTGTACTTTGGGCCAAACCATTATCATACCCTGAAACAATATGACCTGGATCTTGACCGGCTGGTGAACCTGGGTTATTCGATCTTACGCCCGGTAAACCGCTATCTGATCATCCCGGTTTTTAACATGCTCCGAAACCGGATTAACAACTTTGGTGTCATCATTTTATTACTGACCCTGTTCATCAAGCTGATCTTATTCCCGTTCACCTATAAATCATACATTTCGCAGGCTAAAATGCGCTCGCTGAAGCCGGAGATGGACGAAATTAGCGAGAAGTTCGGAAAAGATAAACCCATGGAAAAACAGCAGGCGGTGATGGCTTTGTATAAAAAAGTGGGCGTAAGCCCGATGGGCGGCTGTTTACCGATGTTGCTGCAAATGCCGATTTTGTTTGCTATGTTCTTTTTCTTCCCGACTTCGATTGAATTACGTCAGGAAAGCTTTTTGTGGGCAAAGGACCTGTCATCATACGATTCGATCCTGAATCTGCCGTTTACCATTCCGTTTTATGGCGATCATGTGAGTTTGTTCTGCTTGTTGATGACCATTACGACCATCATTTCAACCAAACTCAGTCAGCAGGCAACCAGCAGTCAAACCATGCCGGGTATGCAAACCATGATGTATATGATGCCGGTTATGTTCCTGTTTATTCTGAACAGTTATCCTTCGGGCCTGAGTTATTATTATTTTCTGGCCAACCTGATCACGATCGGGCAGATGTACCTGTTCCGGGTGTTGATTGACGAAGAAAAAATCAGGACCCAGTTGTACGCTGCCAAAAAGAAAGGCGGCCCGGTTCAAAAGTCAAAGTTCCAGCAACGTCTCGAAAAAATGGCGAAAGAGCGGGGAGTTCAATTGCCGAAATAGATAAAAACAAGATATCTGTGAAAATGCTGCCTTTTGGCAGCATTTTTTGTATCTTTTCGTATTTAACTTTAGGACGCCGATGAAAACATTGAATGAGATTGGAGATTTTTACTTCGAATGATAACCTTATTGATCCTGAAAATATACCATCATGAAGAATTTATTTATTTTATTGATCGCGGGAGCAGGGATGATATTCACTTCCTGTACCGGGACGCCGAAAGAAAAAGAAACTGAAAAAACTGAAATTGACATGAAAGCTGAGGCATTTGCCCCGTTTAAACTGACAACCGATTTGAGTGTTCTCTCCGAAAACGAAAAAAATATGTTGCCGCTTTTGTTTGAGACAGCCAAAATTATGGACAACATTTTCTGGCAGGAGGCTTATGGCGACAAAAACGAAATTTTGGCAAAGGCAAACAGCCCGTCCATGGAGAAGTTTATTCAGATTAATTACGGACCCTGGGAGCGCTTGAACGGAAACCGGCCTTTTGTGGAGGGCTACGGCGAAAAGCCCGCCGGAGCCGGATTTTATCCGGCCGATATGACCAAAGAAGAATTTGAAGCCTGGGATGAACCAACAAAAAACAGTCTGTATACCCTCATTCAGCGCGATGAAAATGGCAAACTGGCGGCAATACCGTACCATATCGCCTTCAGGGAGCAGATTGAAACGGCAGCCGGCTATATCAGGCAGGCAGCAGGTTTAGCCGAAGATCCCGGTCTGAAAAAGTACCTGGAACTTCGTGCAGAGGCATTGTTGACGGACGACTATTTTGCCAGCGATGTGGCCTGGATGGAGATGAAAAACAACACGATCGATTTTATCGTGGGTCCAATTGAAAATTACGAAGATCAGCTGTTTGGTTATAAGGCGGCCCATGAGGCTTTTATTCTGATAAAAGACAAAGACTGGAGCCGTAAACTTGAAAAATACGCTGCTTTGCTGCCCGATTTGCAAAAAGCCTTGCCTTGTGCCGTGCCGTATAAAAATGAAATGCCCGGATCAGACTCGGACATGAACGTTTACGATGCTGTTTTTTATGCCGGCGACTGTAATGCCGGAAGCAAAACCATTGCCATTAACCTGCCGAATGATGAGCAGGTGAGGGAAACAAAAGGCAGCCGGAAATTACAGCTGAAAAATTCGATGCAGGCCAAATTCGATCAAATTCTGATCCCGATTTCAGAATTACTGATTGCTGAAGATCAGCGTTCTCACGTGAAGTTTGATGCCTTTTTTGAAAATACCATGTTTCATGAAGTGGCACATGGTTTGGGCCTGGGCAAAACAATCGGAGGGAGCCAGACAGTCAGGGAAGCCCTGAAAGAAGCCTATACGTCGATTGAAGAAGGAAAAGCCGATATTTTGGGTTTGTGGTGTGTGTACGAACTAAACCGCATGGGCGAACTGACCGATAAAGACCTGATGGATAACTTTGTTACGTTTATGGCCGGTATTTTTCGTTCGGTGCGGTTTGGGGCAGCCAGCGCTCATGGTAAAGCCAATATGATCCGCTTTTACTATTTCCAGGAGAAAGGCGCGTTTGAACGCGACCAGGTTACCGGAACTTACCGGGTCGATTTTGAAAAAATGAAACAGGCCATGTTTGATCTGTCTGATTTGGTCCTAACGATCCAGGGAGACGGCGATTATGCCAAAGCGAAGCAGATGATCGACGAGTCGGGTTACATTCGTGAAGAACTGCAAAAAGACCTCGACCGGATTGGCGAGGCAGGTATTCCTGTAGATATTGTTTTTGAACAAGGAGCTGAAATGCTTGGAATATAATTCAGGCCTGGTATTAACGGGAAGATCCGATTGATTCACTAAAGAACCAATCGGATTTCTTTTTGAAGGGGGAAAGGCAGGTATCGTTATAAACCCGGCTTCTTTACTCAGCCGGATGAACATCAGTTATTCTGCTTTTCTGAACCACAGCCGGTTGCCTACACTGTAATATTTGTTGCTTTCCTGCAAATCGGTTAATTGTCCATCGTTGCTGTCGTTGTGCCTGTACGGTAAATGCGGTACGATAAGATCTTCGCCTTTATTCCAGTTTGCCGGGGTGTAAACAGTCTCTGCCATCGCTGCTTGCAAGGCAATCACGGTACGTTCAATTTCTTTCATATTCCGGCCAACTTCGGTTGGATAAAAATTGATTGAACGGATGATATTGTCGGGGCTGATAATGTAAACACCCCTGATGTCTCTGCTGGTACTTGTTGGGCTGTGGAGCATGCCATATTTCCGCGAAACCTGCATCGACTGATCATCAATCAGCGGGAAGTAGATCTTTTGTGCCCCGCGCCCTTTGTAGTCCAACTCTTCCAGATGAGCTTTCCACATGTTGTGTTGTTCCAGGTTATCTACCGAAATGACGGCCAGTTTCACACCCAAATCCGCGAATGCTTGCTGCATGTAGGCTAGTTCGAGTAATTCTGATGTACATACCGGCGTGAAATCTTTGGGATGACTCATCATCACTTTCCAGTTTTTACCGTAATCGTCCGGAAAGTTTAAGGTTCCGTTTGTTGTTTCCGCTGTAAACACCGGAGCTTTTGCTCCAATCAGAGGGATTTGCCCGCTTTGGCTGTAACCAACTCCTGCGAAAAAAATCAGCACGAAGGATAACAAGAATAATTTTCTCATAAAATAATTTTAAATATTGCATACTTCTTCTAAAATGAATCCATGAGATTCATACAGAGCGATTTAATCCGCTCATCAGAGAGATGTCGTTGAAGTTTACAATAGTGGCCCTACCTCTTATTGCATCACCCGCAATGACATGTAAAGAATTTTGGAAAAAAGACCTCACGATTATTACTAAGCCCTAAAAAATATAAGAATCCTGTTCTCATTTTCCCTCGGTGCGAATTAACCACTTAAAAGGGGCCTAAGTCAATAGGTAATTTCCATACCTAAAGGTGTTTTATTCTTTTTTTACTGAAAAAAGGCTTATCCGGTCGCGAAGAACTGTTCGATGCATTTTAGAATACCTTTCCCGCGTTCAAGTTTTTTTACAGGTGGCAGTCCGGTTAACTGTCGTACCCGGTTAACTTCGGTAAGCGAAACCGGAAGATCCGGATGGTTAATTTTCAGGATCAGGGCTGTTTTTAGGGTCGAACCTTTAACGCGGACGGTAAAATTTCCTGTTCGTGCCGGGTGAATATGAATATATCTTCCAGGCTCAATTCCTTCGCGTACAATCCATTCCGAATGATCGTCCAGTTGGATGTGCTGATAGCCCGGTGTGGCGTTCACCCAGGTTCTGAATTTGTCGGGATGAAAAAGTTTATTGTTTTTCAGAAAGCAAATTATTTGATTTTCAATTGCTTCAGGAGATAACTGGCCGGTGTAAATATCGATGTAGTTATGACACAACGGGTCAAGCATTTCGGCCAGTTCATCTACCGAAACGATGGTCAGTAAAGTCAGGATATAATTCCGGTGATGCTTGAAAGCATTGAACTTTACAGGCAGAGAGATATCATTCAAGCCGGTCATAACAAAAACTTTCTGCAAAGTTACGAATGGAATGCGTTCCGGTTTGCTGCCAATGATCAGAAGCTGTAGCCGATGCCAAATTTCAACCCGTCTTCAACCAGGTGTTGCTGGTAACTTTCTTTATTGAAGGCAATAACGGCATGGTTTTTTAGAAAGGCGTTTACAAAGAAATTCAGATGTTTGATATTTATTTTTCCGCCCAACCCAAACCCAAAGCCAATCCCGGTTTGGCTGTCGATGCTTTGTTCGGGCAGCTTGATGTCGAAATCGACCAGTAAACCGCCATTGACAAAAAAATATTTTAGAAAGCTGAGGTTGCCGTAAGCCGGAATGGTTAACAGTTCGGCCGTAGTTTGTCTGGCTGTAAGATCAATTTCCGGATTTGGCGCCGGGGTAATTTCTATTTTGTTTCTGGAATATTCCAGCCCGGTTTCGAACCAGAGGGAAGAAACAAGCGCTTTTTGGTAGTTCAGCCCGAGCAGGAAAGAGCCTTTGCCGTGGTAACCGGCAGCGCCATCCAGTTCATTTGTCCGGTACACGTCGTTGTTCGCGTATCCGTAAACCACGGCTAATTTGTGATTTTGAGAGAAGGAAACAGTGCTGATTAAAAGCAACAGAATCAGTGCGGTTAGTTTCATTTGGTTTGATTTTTAAGGGATGATTTGTGTTTTACTCATAATGTGTTATGCAAAAATGATGATAAATTTACAAAATATATCGCATCCATTAAAATCTGTTTTTTGCTTGGAACAGTAAATTTGAATTTTTTCTGAAGGAGATCGCAGGAACAGAAAAAATTTGCTTATTCCTGGACGAGGAGCGCCGATCCGGGTACCGATTCCAGGCTGACGGGGCCGGCAATCTTTAATGATTTTTGTTACCTTTACCGCGTGAAAAATTAAAAATATGGAACTGAATCTACTCACCGCGATTACTCCTATTGATGGCCGTTACCGGTCGAAGGTCGAAAACCTGCAATTGTATTTTTCAGAATATGCGCTGATTAAATACCGGGTTTATGTTGAGGTCGAATATTTTATCGCCTTGTGTGAGCTTCCCCTGCCGCAGTTGGCCGGTTTCGACAACAGTTTGTTTGCCCGCCTACGCCGGTTGGTGGAAAGCTTTTCTGTAGCCGATGCACAGCGTGTGAAAGACATTGAGAAGGTAACCAATCACGATGTAAAAGCCGTAGAGTATTTTCTGAAGGAGGAATTTGACAAGCTGGGCATTCAGGTGTATAAAGAGTTTATTCATTTTGGACTGACCTCGCAGGATATTAACAATACGGCCGTTCCCCGGTCGATACACGATGCGCTGGATTATGAATATTTCCCGGCGATAAACGATTTGACCGATAAGCTGGACGAGTTGGCCGAAGAATGGAAAACGATACCGATGCTGGCCAAAACGCATGGTCAGCCGGCTTCGCCAACAAACTTAGGGAAAGAAATCCGTGTTTTCTCCGAACGGATTAAAAAACAACTGGAGCAGCTGAAAGGAATTCAATGCGATGCCAAATTCGGTGGCGCAACCGGGAACTTCAACGCGCACCAGATCGCTTACCCCGAAATCAGCTGGAAAGCTTTTGGTAACCATTTCCTGAAAAAATACCTGGGGCTCGAACGAGCGCAATATACCACCCAGATTGCTAATTACGATAACCACGCGGCTATTTTTGATGCCCTGAAACGTGTGAATACCATTCTGATCGAT
This sequence comes from Gaoshiqia sp. US2, assembly GCF_059705485.1. Taxonomy (NCBI): domain Bacteria; kingdom Pseudomonadati; phylum Bacteroidota; class Bacteroidia; order Marinilabiliales; family Prolixibacteraceae; genus Gaoshiqia; species Gaoshiqia sp. US2. The sequence continues at coordinate 2,869,984 of NZ_AP048550.1, forward strand.
CTCGACCGCGACATGTGGACATACATTTCGATGGAATATTTCAAGCAAAAAATCAAAGCAGGAGAGGTGGGGTCGTCGGCGATGCCGCACAAAGTAAACCCGATTGATTTTGAGAACTCGGAAGGAAACCTGGGGATCGCTAACGCCTTGTTTGAACACCTGGCCGTAAAACTTCCGGTTTCGCGTTTGCAGCGCGACCTGACCGACTCAACGGTTCTGCGTACCATCGGGATGCCCATTGCACACACGCTGATTGCGGTTCATTCAACCATGCGGGGGCTGGATAAATTGTTGCTGAACCGCGATGCGATTGACGCCGACCTCGACGCCAACTGGCCCGTAGTTGCCGAAGCCATCCAGACAATCCTGCGGCGCGAAGCTTACCCGAATCCATACGAAGCCCTGCGCAACCTGACACGCGTTAACCGGAAGATTGATCAGCAGGTCATCCACGAATTTATTGATACCCTCGACATCAGCGATGCCCTGAAAAAGGAGTTGAAAAAAATTACGCCACACAATTATACCGGCATCTTTTAATTTTAATTAACGCATTGTTTGATGACCGAATCGGGGTGGTTGTCATTCTGAAAAAAATGGCATATAAACAATCATGAAAGATTTAATCAAACTGTTACGGAGATTTTTACCTCCATATAAAGGGAAAGTTGTTCTAAACTTTGTGTTTAACCTGCTGGCAGCTGTTTTTGGGGCTTTTTCGTTTGGCTTGTTGTCGCCGGTGTTGGGTATTTTGTTTGGTACCGAAGAAGGAGTCACCGAACTTTTGCCCTTCGAGATGTCGGTCAAAGTCATTTTAAATAACCTCTCGTATTTTATTACCTGGGTAATAAACCAGTTCGGACAATCTACGGCCCTGATTTACATCGGGATGTTCATTATCCTGATGGTGTTGCTGAAAGTGGGTTTCACCTATCTGGCCAGTTATATGATGATTGGCATCCGTAATGGTGTAGTCCGGGATATCCGGGGCAGGATCTACCGCAAAATGTTGTCTCTACCCTTGGGATTTTTCAACGATGAGCGGAAAGGCGATATTATGGCGCGTATGACCAGCGATGTGCAGGAAATAGAAAATTCGGTGATGAACTCGCTGGATATGCTGTTTAAAAATCCGATTCTGATTCTGATCTCGCTTACTTACATGGTTTATACCAGCTGGTCGCTGACAATTTTTGTTTTCATCATGTTACCCGTAACCGGTTTTTTGATCGGCAGAGTTGGGAAAAGCCTGAAACGGCAATCGCGAAAAGGGCAAAACAAACAAGGTGAAATTCTTTCAATTATTGATGAAGATATTTCGGGTTTAAGGGTGATTAAGGCGTTTACTGCCGAGAAGAAGGCAATTGAGCGGTTCGACCGCGAGAATGAAAACTACCGCCTGATTATGAACAAGCTGATGAGCCGTTATTTTCTGGCCCATCCAATGAGCGAGTTCCTGGGAACAGCCGTGATTGTGATCGTGTTGTGGTACGGAGGAAACCTCATTCTGTCGGGTGACGCGGGAGCGCTTAGCCCGCAACAGTTTATTGTTTACCTGGTGTTTTTCTATAATATCATCAACCCGGCAAAGGCTTTTTCAACCGCTTTGTACAGCGTGGAGAAAGGACTGGCGTCGATGGAACGAATTGACCGGATTTTGGGGCAGGAGAACTGGATAAAGGATAAAGCCGACGCTGTTTCAAAAACCGAATTTACCGGATCGATTGACTACCGGAACGTGAGTTTCAGTTATGCTTCCGAAAAAGTGCTTGATCAGATCAACCTCCGTATTCGTAAGGGGCAAACCGTTGCTTTTGTCGGGAAATCGGGTTCGGGAAAAACAACGCTCGTTGACTTAATGCCACGTTTCTGGGATGTGACCGGCGGCGGAATCTATCTCGACGACATTGATATCCGCGATATTAAGCTGCACGATTTACGCAGCCTGATGGGGAATGTGAACCAGGAACCGATTTTGTTTAATGATACGTTTTTCAATAACATTGCTTTTGGCGTTAACGATGTGACTGAAGAAGAGGTGGTGAATGCGGCAAAAATTGCAAACGCCCATGAATTTATTATGGCAACCGAAAACGGTTATCAGACCAATATCGGCGACCGGGGCGATAAACTTTCGGGCGGGCAAAAGCAACGGGTCTCGATTGCCCGGGCCATTCTGAAAAATCCGCCGATCCTGATTCTTGATGAAGCAACTTCCGCGTTGGATACCGAGTCGGAAAAGCTGGTGCAGCAGGCCTTGGAAAACCTGATGAAAAACCGGACATCGCTGGTTATCGCGCATCGCCTGTCTACCATAAAAAATGCCGACCTGATCTGTGTTCTTCATGAAGGTAAAATTGTGGAAACGGGGACTCACGAGGAGTTAATTGCCCGCGAAGGTCACTATTATAAACTGCATAAGATGCAGGTGTTTTAGCCCGTTTAAAAGGAGGCCAAACCGCCTTCTGATTTTTTTATTATTTTCACCCGAATAAACAACGAATAGGCAATATGAAACAAATCCGGTTTATTTTGAGTTTTGTTCTTTTCTCAATCATCACCTTGTTTTCTTCGCAAGGGCAGAACGCGAATTCTTATAAAACGGAAAAGGACCTGCTGTACCGGAGTGGCGAACTCACGGATTATATGCAGGAACGTTGCCGGCTCGATCTGTATTATCCTGACAATAAACCGGGTTATACAACCGTGATTTGGTTTCACGGGGGAGGTATTACCGGCGGAGAAAAATTTATCCCCGAACAATGGAAGAACAAAGGGATTGCTGTTGTTGCTGTTAACTACCGGCTGGGGCCTACGGTGAAATGTCCTGAATATATTGAAGATGCCGCGGCAGCAGTGGCCTGGGTGTTTAATCATATCGAAGAATTTGGCGGCGCGAAAGAACGGATTGTGATATCCGGTCATTCGGCCGGCGGTTACTTAGGCAGTATGGTGGTCATGGATAAACGTTACCTGGCTGCTTATCAGCTCGATGCAGACCGGGTTGTGGCTTTGATTCCGTTCAGCGGGCATACCATCACGCATTTCCTGATTCGTTCGGAACGGGGGATGGCGGGAACTCAGCCCTTGATTGACGAATTTGCCCCGCTATATTTTGTGCGTCCCGATGCGCCGCCCTTGTATCTGATTACCGGCGACCGCGAGTTGGAGATGCTCGGTCGATACGAAGAGAATGCTTACATGTATCGGATGATGAAAGTGGCCGGACACCGGGAGACCCATTTGTTCGAGCTCGACGGATTTGATCACGGAGGCATGGCGGTTCCCGGCTTTGATTTGGCACTCAGAATATTAAAGAAGCTAAAGTTAAACTGACCGGTTTAGGATGATAACAGGAGTTGTTGGTAAAGCTGCTCAATCTTTTTGGCCGCCTTTTCCCACCGGATGGTCGAGACTTCTTTTTTACCCTCATTTTTCATCGTGCTGAAAAGCGCCGGGTAGGATAATATGCCGTGGATGGCATCGGACATGGCCTGTACATCCCAGAAATCGACTTTAATGGCATGTTTCAGCACTTCGGATACGCCCGATTGCTTTGAAATGATGGTGGGCACGCCGCATTGCATGGCTTCCAGCGGGCAAATGCCAAAAGGTTCCGAAACGGATGGCATCACAAAGACATCCGAAAGACGAAGCATCCGGTGAACATCCTTTCCTTTTAAAAATCCGGTAAAGAGAAACTTGTTGCCTAATCCGGTCCGGGCCGCTTTTTTTATCATTTCCGGGAGAAGATCGCCGCTGCCGGCCATAATAAACCGCACATGATTCATCTTTTCGAGGACCAGCTCGGCAACCCGGATGAAATATTCAGGTCCCTTTTGCAGGGTAATCCGTCCCAGGAAGGTCACAATTTTTTCCCGATTGCTTTTCAGCTTTTCGGGGTCAGTTACCGGCTCATCAAATTCTACACCGTTGTGTACCGTACTGATTTTGGAGGGTGAAATGTCGTATTTTTCGATCACCATTTCCCGTGTCCGGTTACTGACACAGATGATGTAATCGGCTGCATCCATGCCTTCTTTTTCGATTTGATACACCCGGGGGTTTACGTTGCCCCCGCTGCGGTCAAAATCGGTAGCATGTACATGAATCACCAGGGGTTTACCGGAGACTTTCTTGGCAAGTATGCCGGATGGAAAGGTTAACCAGTCGTGCGCGTGGATCAGATCAAATTGTGTTTGTGTGGCCAGGTGTTCGGCGACAACCGAAAAATTGTGGATTTCATTAAACAGGTTGGGTCCGTAATTTCCGGTAAAATTTATTTGTGATACGATTTGCCGATCCGATTTGATCCCGATTTCTTCAACCGAAGCAGGAGCGCGTTTATGGTACTCTTCCGGGTTGGCGTAGGGGACAAGGCCCGACTCAATACTAAAACATTCAACCGGGAGCAATAATTTTTCCGGACGGATTTTGCTCTTCAATAAATCAAGCTGATTGGCGCCGCGCAGTTGAATGCTGTTTTCGATTTCGTTGCCATGTACTTTGGGAATGACAAAAGTAATGTCGACATTAGCCAGGGAAGACAAGCTTTTTGTCAGTCCGTAGCAGGCTGTTCCCAAGCCCCCGGAAATATTTGGCGGAAATTCCCATCCAAACATGAGTACATTCATGCGATTGCCTGTTTCTGTTTTAAGAGTCCTGTTTAATGTAATTAGAGACAAATCCGCTGTTTGCTCTGTCGGTAACAGTTCGTATCAACCGCCTTCCGAACGGTCCCGTTGATTTTTCGGTAAACTGGTAAAAAGTGATTAAGCGCAGTCCACTTCGTGTTCTGGCTTACATTTATCCATCCTGACGATAATAGCAGGTAGATAATAAATCATGTTGCCTGCACAACATCCGATCTGTCGGGTAGGTGTTTCAAAAAAGAAAAGGCTTAGAATCTGTCCCGGCAAACTGTTTTTTTGCCTTTTCTTCGGAAACTTGCCAGTCAACAATGTAACCAAAGGAATCGCCCGTACAGTGAATTCCTTTGTTGTCGGCGTATGGCTTATGTTGCTTCTTATTGCCTGTGCGTAAATAGTGGATGTGGTGTAAACTTACAGGAAAGTCATATTTACTCCTGGTGTCCTGTGTTTTCATGGTAAATGCCTTTATCAATATTTCTGTCTGTCCGAAATTTTTATTTCTGCCCAAGTGGCAGCCAATTAAAAATCACATTTTTCACATTCCTGATTGTCAGGATTTTAAAAAGAAGAGAAAAAGAGCGCTTGTTTTATATGTTGTCCGCATGTCTGGACTAAGAAATACGAAATAGGAATGTAAAAGTTTGTTAATAATCCTTAATCTTTTTTTCGGCTGTCGGTTGCAGGGTTTATCCGGCGGTGAAAATGCTGTGTTTATGGTAGCTCCCATCCGCTTGCCAGGATATCTGCAATATGAATCGGTTTAATGGGGAGTTTTTGTTTTTTTATGTAGCCTTCAATATTCATCAGGCACGAAGATTCGGTAGAGATGATGTATTCGGCGCCTGTTTTTAATGCATTTTCAACTTTCTGTTCAGTCATCGCCGACGAAATGGATGTAAACTTGGCCGCGAAGGTCCCGCCAAAACCACAACAGGTTTCGGTATCTTCCATTTCTATCAGTTCCAGCCCTTTTACCTTCGAGAGCAGCAGGCGTGGCTCGCGTTGGATACCATATTCCCGCAGGGCCGAACAGGCATCGTGGTAACAAACCTTATGGGGAAAGCTGGCCCCGAAATCGGTAAAGTTGATTTTGTTTACCAGGAAATCAGTCAGCTCATACAGCCTGCTTTTTAACCTGATGTGGGATTCGTATTCCAGGTCTTCTTTTTTAATCAGGTCTGAATAATAATTTTTTATAAAGCCCGTGCACGATGCCGACGGACTCACAATGAGGTGTTCACCATGAAAATCAGCAACAAATTTCGTTGCCAGTTTTTTTGTCTGCTCCCAATAACCGCTGTTATAGGCCGGTTGTCCGCAACAGGTCTGCTCGGGATTATAATCGGCTTGTATTCCTGCTTTTTTCAGCAGTTTAATGACATTAAAAGCGGTGTTTGGATAAAGCTGATCGATGAAACATGGTATAAATAAGTCGACTCTCATGACTAAAGCAAAATTTGGCTAAAGATAATCGGAATTCCGCTTAGGAAAAAACAATACACCGGTCACTTTAATTTTTTTTGCAGAACGGTTCTTATACATGAACCTGTCTTATCCCCACACCCGTTAACGCAGACAGAATGATGAACACGAAGACGTGAATTCTTTAGATGGCATGTGCAGAGAGCAGAGGGCAATTACCGAATGACCGGAGGCCGGAGAAAGTCGCAGTCTTACTTTGCCGCTCAGAAACTTTATTTAACGCCGGGACTTTGCAACGGTCTATCGTTTTATTCTGCCTCCGCCATTAATTTACGGTGATCGGGTAATCAAAACTTCCTGTCTTAAAAACGATTACATGATTGCAGATTCGTAAAGTTGTTAAAAGTTTTAAAATAAGTTGCATATATTAATGTAAACGATTACATTTACACACTACTTTGACGTTGTGATAACGTTTACATTATTTAATTAAGTCACTCTGCTTTTTGTGGAGTATAGTTAGCAACTAATTAAAACCAGAACTTATGAATGACAACAATTTTAGGTCGACTTTTAAAGGAAAAAGGACATGCTTAAAATTCAACTCTTCAAATTTTCGAAGGGGTCTAAACCTTTTGACGTTGAAGACTGGTATTTTAAGTCTGATAACCGTTGTGTTGGTTTTCAGCTCTTGTGTCCAGGGATTTGATGATGAATGGACTTTTACTTCGGACGTTGAAAACACGACTTTGGAATCACCCAAAGCAGAAACGGTTGTTTTTACTCCAAGTGCAAACGGTAGGTCTCTTCGGATAGACTGGTCGGTAGTTCATGGTGCCGGAGGTTATCAGTTCTCATTGTACATTGTTGATGATCCGGATAATCCGGTGGTTGTTGGAGTTGAGAATGAAATTATTGATAGATGTTACATCACCCGTGACTTGCTGCCGGATACAAAGTATAAAGTTGTTCTGAAAACGATGGGAAACGAAAAGTACAACAATCAGGCAGCAACCTCAGCCACAGAAGTGAATTACAGTACACTATTGCCGGCAACGCTGATTCCTGATGGTATCGATTTGTATCAATATTTTATTGATAATCCTATTGTGGATAATGGAGAAGAGATCGGATTTGAATTGGAAGCCGGCGGAAATTATACTGTTTCTGCTGAGATTAATTTTGGCAAAGCAAATGTGACGCTTCGCGGTGACAAAATCGAACGCGCTTCTGTTGTAATGAGCGCGGGTATAAAATCGCAGGGCGGTGGTTCAAAAATTAAGTTTATCAATTTTGATTGTGCCGGTATTCCTGCCAGCAGTGCGTTTTATGGTTTTACCGATATTCCGGAAGGGAATGTTCTGGTTAACGATGCAGTAAAAGTGACAAATCCGGTTGTTTTTCTTTCCTGTAATTTTTCCGCATTACCAGCGCCGTTGTATTGGGACAACGGTAAGAATTATGCAGTTCAAACTTTATTAATCGAAGATTGTCTTGCTGAAATGACCAATAATGGGCGTGTCATCTGGAACTCTGCATCCCGGGGATCACTCAAGGATTTTGAGATAACTAACAGTACCTTTTATAAAAACAATGCGGGGACCGATTTCTGGATGCAATTGTCAACCGGTTCGCGGATAGTTGCATTTGGTTGGGTCGAAGGTAATTTCACATACGCCAACTGTACTTTTTATGGCTTTGATCGCATGCACAACTCAAATCAGTATGCACAGGCATATATAAAAACTACTGTCCAGAATTGTTTGTTCCTCGATATGCTTCGCGATCAAACAGCCCGTTATATTCTTCCTGGTAGCCGTTTGTACAGCGAACCGGCTATCAAGTTTGGTAATAACACGTACTGGCGAGTTGGTGCAGTCGAAAATTATGGTTCTTACGATAAGAGCGGAACAACACTGGATGAAGATCCGCTTTGTGTCAATCCGGCAGGCGGAGACTTTACATTGGGTAATCAAACTACGGTTTCAAGAGCTATCGGTGATCCGCGTTGGTTTTAGTGCCGGTAATAAAATAAAAGTTGAACGAATTTTAATCTGATAAAATGAATAATACGAATAGGCTGGAACAAAATCACAATACCTTTGAGGTTTTGTCGGGTGCAGTTGTTTTGCGCTCAGCTAAGTACACCATATTACTTCTTTTTCTGAGTATTTCTCTGACTTTTTTTTACGGAAACCAGGCTCAGGCCCAGGCTCAGAAATCAAAAATGTATGAAGGGGTAGTCGTTGAAGAGAACGGTCAACCCATTGTCGGAGCAACTGTTGCCGTAGTTGGAACCAACATCGGCGCAATTACCGGTAGCGACGGAAAGTTTGCTATTGCTGTTCCCGTTGATAAAGAAGTTGAAATTTCATTTGTTGGCTATGTTAATCAAAAAATCAAAGATCTCAGCAACACCCGAATTGTATTGAAAGAAGACCTGCTGAATTTGGACGAGGTAGTCGTCGTGGGATACTCTTCGCAGAAGAAAGCGCATTTGACCGGGGCCGTTGCGACTGTTCCGATGGATGACATTGCGGATCTTTCATCGACCGGTTTAGCGACTGCTTTGAGCGGTCTCGTCAATGGATTGAGTGTTAGCGGGGGAGATGGCCGGCCCGGTGAAAATGCACGGCTAACTATTCGTCAATCCAATGTAAGTTCTTCGTTGTCGTCAGTTTCCGGCTTTGTTCCTGATTCAGGTCCACTTTATGTCATTGACGGCTTCATTTCAACTGAAGAAAACTTCAATAATCTCGATGCTTCAATGGTCGAGAGTATTTCTGTTTTGAAAGATGCTGCGGCTGCAGTTTACGGGGCACGTTCGGCAAACGGGGTTATTCTTGTAACTACTAAACGGGGAGAAAGAGGGAAACCGAAAATCTCTTACAGCGGTCAGTATGGTTTAACCGATGAAGTTTCGCGTGCAAAAATGCTCGATTCATATAACTATGGAAAAATCTGGAATGCGGTTCGTGCTGCTGATCCCCGGGATGAATGGGATCCTTTACGCGATTTGTTTCAGGCAGATGAACTGCAGGCCATGAGAGGGCTTAATTATGATTTGCTGGATAGAGAATGGCGGGCGGCATTAACGCAACGGCACAGCGTAAATATCTCGGGAGCTTCTGAGGGAGCAAATTATTTTGGAGGTATTTCTTATTACAATCAGGATGGCAATATGGGAAATATTGACTACGAGCGGTGGAATTACCGTGCCGGTGTCGATCTCAAAATCACAGACTGGGTAAAAACTTCGTTACAGGTATCGGGAGATTATGGTAGCGAAAGCAAAGCCTACAGCAAGGTAGGAGGCTCCAATAACGAACGGGATTACAATTCGTTATTAGCACGTCCAAGATATATTCCGGAATATGTAAATGGCTATCCTGTTGCACTCTACGGACCTTCTAATACGAAATTGAATGACACTCAGCTCTACCATTACGATGTTGGCCAGAACATGGGAGACCGTTCAGAATCAATGCCTCAAAATATGACGATTAATACTTCACTGGAGTATGATTTTGGTTGGAACAAAATGCTTAAAGGATTGAAACTGAGATATACTTATTCAAAGAGTATCAGTACAAATAAAACCAACCAAAAAGCAACTGCTTACGATATTTACTGGTTGTCGCAGCGTTCCGGAAGCGGAGAGCATCTTTATACCGGGAGCGATTTAAATCTCGATGAAAGTAATTTTCAGAAAGTTATAGTAACCAATGGAAATGCGTTAACACGTTCGACCAGTCGGGGAGACAGGTATCAAATGAACTTTGTGGCCTCCTACAACCGCAGTTTTGGACTACACGACATAAGCGGCTTGTTTACGATAGAAAAATCAGAGTCAGAGGCAGAAGATTTGGAAGGCAGCGTGACATCTCCGTATACATTTACTAACGGGCAATCCAATTCGGCTACCGGTATTCACACAACATCGTTTGGACGGTCCGAATCTGGTAACCTTTCGTATATAGGAAGGGCTAATTATGCCTATGCTGATAAGTATTTGCTGGAATTTTTGATACGTTCGGATGCTTCCACCAAATTTGCACCTGAAAATTACTGGGGAACTTTCTATTCGGTGTCAGGAGGTTGGGTTGCAACGGAAGAGAGCTGGTTTAAAGAAAATGTGAAATTTGTTGATTATTTTAAACTGCGTGGATCATTCGGTCTTACGGGAAGGGACAATATTAAACCCTGGTTCTGGACACCTGTATATAATCTGGACAAAGATAAAGGTGCAATTTTTGGAACCGACGGAGTAAATACTGCTGCAGGCCCTCATATAAGTATCCCTGATCAGTCACCGAATCGCGATGCACATTGGGATAAAAGTTACAAAGCCAATGCCGGTATCGATCTGGCAACGCTGAAAAGTCGTTTGTCTGCCAATATCGACGCTTATTATGAATGGAACAGGGATGTTTTCGTAACTCGTTCGGCGAATGTTCCATGGACAATCGGAACAAGACCGTCTGCTGAAAATTACGGAGAGATTGATGTTTGGGGAGCTGAATTGGCAATAACCTGGAAGGATAAGATAGGTAAGGATTTCAAATACAGCATCGGAGTAAACACCGGGTACACCGACAACAAAGTTCTTAAAATGCCTTGGAAAGCTCTTATTCCCATTGATGAGTTGCAGCCTGGACAGCGTCAGGACGTAGGAACATGGGGATACAATTCTGTCGGGATGTTTCGTAGCTATCAGGAAATAGAAGAGTATTTTGACAAATACAGTATTACAAATTATCTTGGGAAATCCAAAGATGGGGTTCATCCCGGGATGTTGATTTACGAGGACGTGCGCGGCTCGCAAAATGCAGATGGCTCCTATCAGGGACCGGATGGAAAAATCGATGTAAACGATGTTGTTCAGCTATCTAAGCGAAGTAACAATCCTTACGGATTTACCATGAACTTGAAGGCAGAGTACAAAAGTTTCTCTTTAAGTGCACAATTGAATGCAAGTTGGGGTGGTTACACTCTTATTCCTAAAACTGCAAGATCAATTTCAAATATGGTTTCAAGCGGTTCGGGATATCAGGTGATGGAGTACACGAATCTTGCTTCTTTCTGGGCCGACAACATGTTTGTTTATGAAGACGTGGTGGACAATGAGGGAGTAGTTGTTGCAGCTGCCAATCGCGATGCGAAATACCCGAACCTGCGGCATAGCGTTAATGATGTAAATTCGACGTTTTGGAGGATAAGCGGCACGCGTGTTACACTGCGTAATGTAACAATGGCTTACTCTATTCCCCGGACACTTGTAAAGAAATTGGGTGTAGAATCGTGTCGTTTAAATCTGACTGCCCAAAATTTGCTTAGCTTGTACAATCCGTATCCCGATAAATTTATTGATCCCCTTGCCGGCTCGTACGGAAGCTACCCTAATTTGAGAAAAGTTACACTTGGTGTTAATGTTTCATTCTAAATGATGAGAAAATGAATATAAAAGCATATATAACTTATTTGGGGACTATTTTTTTAGTTACCATATTGTTAAGTGGATGTAGTGATCAGTTTTTGCAGGATAAAAAAGATTATACGAACACGACCGATGATGTTTTCAACTATTACAGTGGGGCGTTGGGGCGGATTAATAACATTTATACGTTAATGCTGCCTGAGTCGACTTCGGGAATTACTTACGAGCGCCCGAGCGCCGGAACTGCGGACGATCACTCTAAATCTACCGAAGAGTATGCCGGTTTGTCGAGGTATGTGGATCCGGAAGTAGTAATAGCAAGTTCAGATTTGCCAAGTTACTGGGGTGATGAGAATAAAACATCAAGAAGTACATACGGACGAATTCGCAACTGTAATGATGCGATTCGTGGCATTACAAACAGCTCACTTTCGCAGGAAGAAAAGGAAGAACTGTTAGGGCAAGCTTACTTTTTCAGAGCCTGGATGTACTTTCACCTGGTAAAATTGTATGGTGGTGTTCCATTAGTTAAGGAAGTGCAGAATCCGGTAGCCGGCGACGATGACGGGGCAGATTTGATTGTTCCCCGTTCGACAACCAAAGAGTGTATCGATTTTATATGCAGTGACTTGGCGATTGCCGCTAAATACTTACCGGTGCGTTGGGGTGCAGGAAATTATGGAAGAGTAACAGCCGGAACAGCGTTGGCCCTCCAGGGACGCGTCCGTTTGTTATATGCCAGTCCGCTCTTTAATCGTGCTGATGATCAGAATCGCTGGACACTGGCTTACCAGTCAAACAAAAATGCATTGGATACGCTGACGATGGGCGGATTTGGTTTGGCCTATGCTGATAATCCAGGTGTAAATGCTTCTAACTGGGCAAAGATGTTTTCTGATTATGAAAGTCCGGAAGCCGTTTTTGTGACACTTTATAATAAAATAGTCGATGATGGGGGTAGCACTAATCCTTATAAAAACAATGGCTGGGAAAATTCTATTCGCCCAAAAAATACCGGAGCAGGTAACGGAAAAAATGCTACTGCAAATATGGTCGATTTGTTTCCAATGGCTGACGGTATGAAACCCGGACAGTCAGAGACATATCCATATTCTAAAAATCTTTTTATGCTGAACCGTGATCCCCGTTTTTACCAAACGTTTGCATTTCCCGGCGTACGGTGGACATTTGACGGAGATCCAACTTCAAGGGGAGCTGATTACCCATATACAGGAATGAATTACGTATTGTGGAATTATGCCTGGTATCAGGACACCGAGAAAAAAGATGATGCTGGGCAAAAGGGTTTTGCTGCCGATGGATTGGGAACAGATTATCAGGGCGTGTATATCCGTAAACGTACCGATGATCGGGACATCAACAGTAATCCGTTGTATGATTACCGTATTGATAAAGGAACTTCCCCGTTTGGTGGTTCTGCCGCTCCATATATGGAGATCCGTTATGCTGAGGTGCTACTTAACTTTGCGGAAGCTGCTTGTGGCGCTAACAAACTTGGTGAAGCAGTTCAGGCTTTGCAGCAGATTCGTGCCCGTGTAGGTTATACTGCTGACAATAATTATGGATTGGATGCTGACCTAGCCGGTGATCGGGCAAAACTTTTCTCTGCAATTTTATATGAACGTCAGGTTGAACTGGCTTATGAAGGTAAGCGTTTCGACGACATGTGTCGTTGGATGCTTTGGGATGGAGGAGAAGGACAGGGAAGCCTTAATGCGTCATGGGCGCTCAGCGGATTTGGCGGTAATACTTGTACTTATTTGAATGTGGAGCCTTTTAATGGTAAACGTCGGGATAATCTTGAGCTTCGGGTGAATGACAACGTTGCAAATGGTATTGCCAATGCGAATCGGGATAGTGATCCGATTAAAGCCAACCGACCTGCCGCATGGAATTTAAAAAATAACAAAGACGCCAGTGCTGAACTGATCGACTTTTATACGACTAAGCTGACCCGTAAAGAAAGACTTGGTGATTCGAATGGTAAATATGTCGATTTTAAACCTAAGTACTACTTCCTGGGTCTAAGTAGAAATGTACAGCAAAATAACGTTACATTAAAGCAAAATATCGGTTGGGAAGATTTGAATAACGGAAATGCCCCCGGTACCTTCGATCCTTTGGCAGAATAATCTTTTTAAAAATAGAATTTGTGATAGCAGGATTTCCTGCTATCATTTTTTTAAGATCCCCCTATTAACAATTATTAAGACATGAAGAGGAATGTATTTGCGGGAGTTTGTGCTTTGTTTTTGCTGGCATATACTACCGAAGTTAGGGCCCAATACCCCACCATTTCGGATGAAGACAAAAAAGCTTCTCAGGAGTTGATTGACGAAACCTATCGTTTGTCTGATATCGCCTGGGAGAAGGCCCTGCCAACTGTTGAGAAAGAAGCGGCTGAAGGCCGTCCCTATATCCCCTGGGCCGGTCGCCCGAGTGATTTGCCTCAGGCCGATATTCCAAGTTTTCCGGGAGCTGAAGGTGGCGGTATGTACACCTTTGGTGGCCGTGGCGGAAAAGTGATTACGGTGACCAGTCTGGCCGACAGCGGTCCGGGTACCTTGCGCGAAGCTTGCGAAACCGGCGGCGCCCGTATCGTGGTATTCAATGTGGCAGGGATTATCAGGCTCGAACGCCCGATTATTGTCCGTGCCCCCTACATCACCATTGCCGGGCAAACCGCCCCGGGCGACGGTGTTTGCCTGGCCGGTGAAAGTTTCTGGATCAACACGCACGACGTGATTATCCGTCACATGCGCTTTCGCCGGGGCGAAACCTGGGTGGGCCGTCGCGACGACGCGATTGGCGGAAATCCCGTCGGTAATATTATGATCGACCATGTGTCGGCAAGCTGGGGTTTGGACGAAAACATGTCGATTTACCGTCACATGTGGAACGAAGGCATCGGAAAACCGGACCTTAAATTACCTACCGTAAATATCACGATCCAAAATTCCATTTTCTCCGAAGCCCTGGATACCTGGAACCATTCGTTCGGAAGTACTCTGGGCGGCGAAAACTGCTCGTTTATACGCAACCTGTGGGCCAACAACACGGGCCGCAACCCATCAATCGGCTGGAACGGTACCTTCAATTTTGTAAACAACGTGATTTTTAACTGGATGCACCGTTCGGTAGATGGAGGCGACTACACCGCCAAATACAATATCATCAATAACTATTATAAACCCGGACCGGTAACTCCGGTTGACCGTCCGATCGGCTATCGCATTCTGAAACCCGAATCGGGGCGCAGCGCCCTGAAACAACGGGTCTACGGAAAAGCTTACGTGCACGGTAACATTGTTGAAGGAAACGAAAAAGTGACCAAAGACAACTGGGCAGGCGGCGTTCAGCTTGAAAATACGCCCGATCCGAATAACCGCTATGCCGAAACCTTACTGGCCGACAGCCTGGGCGCTTACAAAGAAATGGTTTACTGGCGCCGTCCGTTTGATATGCCCTATATGAGTATGATGCCGGCAACCGATGCTTTTAGCTATGTATTGGAAAATGCCGGGGCGACCATGCCGCGCCGCGACCCGGTTGATCAGCGGATTTCGCGCGTGGTTAAAACCGGTGTTATCGAATATGAGAAAAAAGTGAGTACGAAGGATGTTCCGAAATTTAAACATCGCCGTTTGCCGGACGATTCCTATAAAATGGGAATTATTACAGATCCTTCGCAAGTAGGCGGTTATCCCGCATATAAAGGAACCCCTTATGTGGACACCGATAAAGATGGCATGCCTGATGCATGGGAAAAACAGTTTGTTTTGAACCCGAACGATCCTTCGGATGCCAATGGCGATTTGAACGGCGATGGTTATACCAACATTGAAAAATACATCAATGGCATTGATCCGCGCACCCGGATTAACTGGCAGGACCTGAGGAACAACTTCGATACGCTGAAAGATAAAAAGAACGGTTTACTTGAATAACTGCTTTTTGGTTGGTCTCATGAATTTGGAGACGGCAATCATTTTTTTTAAATTGATATAAACATGCAAACGATCTATCGAATCATCAGTATAAGTCTGTTGTTTGGTATGCTATGCTCCGGTGTGGATACTTATGCACAGAATAGCGAACATACCTCCAAACAGCCCGAACCCGGACAAATTCCCCCGCATCCGACGCGATTGCCCGAAGCTGTCATTCCGGCATTTCCCGGAGCATGGGGCGCCGGTATGTTCACTACGGGCGGACGTGGCGGCAAAGTCATCGCCGTGACGAATCTCAGCGACAATGGCCCTGGCAGCCTGCGCGCCGCGCTCGAAACGGAAGGACCTCGTATCGTCGTGTTCCGTGTGGCAGGTACGATTAAGATCCACGAGGATCTCAATATCAATCATCCCGATATCACTATAGCCGGCCAGTCTGCGCCGGGTGATGGTATTTGCGTGGCCGGTACGCTCAATATCAACACATACAATGTCGTTATCCGACACTTGCGTGTGCGGCGTGGTGTTCCCGTCGGCGGGCAAGGCGACGACAACATCGGCGGTAATCCGGCACATCATATCATCATCGACCATTGTTCGACCAGTTGGGGCATGGACGAAAACATTTCGCTCTACCGGCACATGAGGCCTTCACTCGATGGAAGTACCCAAATAAAAGATGCAGCCGAAAACATTACGGTCCAGTGGACGATATCCAGCGAAGCGCTTGACGCCCGCGGTCACGCCTTTGGCGGCACCTGGGGAGGAAAACCTTCCACATTTCATCACAACCTTTTTGCCTGCAACACGGCCCGGAATCCATCTATTGGCATGTCCGGCCCGTTTGATTTCCGAAACAACGTCATCTTCAACTGGCGCCATCGTACGATGGATGGCGGCGACGAAACCTCCCTCGTCAACGTCATCAACAATTACTACAAGCCCGGCCCTGCCACCAATGACAACATGCGCGCTGTTTTTGCCCGCATCGAATCGCGCAGCATGTATTCGCCCGGCAGCGCATGGGCTGAAGGCGACTGGTATCCCAAGGCCCAAAACCGGCCCGGCAAATGGTATGTGGCCGGCAATGTCATGGATGGTAATGAAGAGGTCACCGCCAACAACTGGGCCGGCATGGTCGGTCCTGAACAACTCGCCCGTGTGAACACGCCGTTCGAAGGTTGGCCTGTTGCGCCGCATGAAACCGCCGGGGCTGCTTTTGAATCCGTGCTCGCGAAAGTTGGCGCCACGCTGCCAAAGCGCGACGCTGTCGATGCGCGTGTCACAGAAATGGTGCGCACCGGAAAGCCGATGACGACAACTGGCATCATCAAGGATATTTCGGAAGTCGGAGGGTATCCTGCCTTGTCTTTCAACCCTGCCGAAGTTCCGGTTGACAGCGATGGCGACGGCATGCCCGACGAATGGGAAATCAAATACAAGTTTGATCCCAAAAACCAGGCAGATGGCGCGCTTGATTCAGACGGTGACGGTTATACGAACGTTGAAGAATACCTCAATGGCACCAATCCGCTTGAAAAAATTAACTACCGGAACCTCGGCAACAACATCGATACCATCTCCGGTTAATTTAGCCACACAAACCGGCTGTGTATGAAAAAAATCATCATTGGTAATAAAATGAGATATTTGAAATTGTTGTTTATGGCTTTAATCATTATGCAGGTTGCTTTTGCGCAACATGCTGATGGTGAAACGGCTCATTCGGAGCGTTATAAAATAGGGGTGGTGGACCTGATGATCCTGAAGCGGCAGAAGGTTAGCGCGTTCCCCCTGGCGAAAGAGCTGAGAGCCGATGGGGTGGAAGTGGACATGGGCGGATTGGGAAACCGTCCGACCTTCGACAATAAGTTGGCCGATCCCATTGTACGTAAAGCTTATCTCGACACAGCCCGAGTACTGAACCTGGAGATCAGTTCGCTGGCGATGACGGGCTTTTATTCCCAGTCGTTTCCCACGCGCGAAGGGGTTGAGCTTACCGTTCAGGACTGCATCAATACGATGGCGCTGATGGGAGTGAAAGTGGGCTTTTTGCCACTGGGGGTCGAGGGCGACCTGAACAAATATCCCGAACGGCGTCAAGCCATTGTTGAACGTTTAAAAGTGGTGGCGAAAAAAGCCGAAGCTGCAGGGGTTGTTATTGCCATTGAAACCGCCCTCGACGCTGCCTGCGAGCGGGAGTTACTCAGCGAGATCGGCTCGCCTGCCGTTCAAATCAGTTTCAATTTTTCAAATCCCTTGGCTGCCGGCCGCGACCTTTACCGCGAGTTGGAAATTTTAGGTAAAGACTGCATTGCCCAGATCCACTGCACCAACAAAGACGGCGTGTGGCTGCAAAATGATCCGGAAATTGATATGCAGAGGGTAAAGCAGAAGCTCGATCAAATGGGTTGGAGCGGTTGGTTACTGGTAGAGCGTTCGCGCGACGCAGCCAAACCGCAGGATGTGCGGGCTAATTTTGGAGCCAATGTGGCGTATTTAAAGTCAGTTTTTCAGAAATAATCAATACATTGAGATCATGTTTAAGATGTCGTTAAATATTATGGCCATCATGTTGTTGATGGTTTTACAGGGCGTTGCACAAAAAAGTACCGGGAAAAAACATGCCGATGAAGCCTATTGGGAAGTGGTGAGCAAACGGGCCGAAAAGATTGTGAATGCGCTTAATATTCAGGATGAAGCAAATTTTGTGAGGGTACGTGACCTGGTTGCCCAACAGTATTATGATTTGAATGGGATTCACGATCAAAGCAAGGCCGCCAAGGAGCAAGTGAAAAAAGAAAATGAGAACAAGGAATCAGTCACAGCAAAGACTGCGAAAATTCAGCAAAAGGCGGATAAAGAACTGGCTAAATTACACAGGCAATACCTGAAAAATCTGGCCAAAGAGTTGAACGACGAACAAATTGAAGGCGTTAAAAACGGCATGACCTACGGCGTGCTACCCATTACCTATGCCGGTTATCTCGATATGATCCCGGAGCTGACCCGGGAGGAACAGCAGCAAATCTACGACTGGCTGGTTGAAGCCCGTGAACAGGCGATGGATGCCGGTTCGTCGGACGAGAAGCACGGCTGGTTCGGAAAATACAAAGGGCGGATTAATAACTATCTGTCGGCCCGTGGTTACGATTTGAAGACGAAAAGTAAAGAATGGGAAGAAAGGGTTCGCGAAGCTCAGAAAATTAAGCGCTGAACCGAATTCCTTGCCGGTTAATAAATAGGACTCTGAGCGGTCTGCAAGACCCAGCGATGAGTCGGTGTTGGACTACACCCGCCGGGCCCAGGGCTATGCACTTACCGCAGGTTTTTAGTGATTTTTAAAAATAAAACAGGCAGAAAGCGGCCTGAGGTTCTTTGACGTATGACAGGTTTTTGTGCTTTTTCACGCCAATGACACAAGCACGTTGATGGCTATGCCCTGTTTTTTTGCCGTTTTTGCCGGTAACGGGGCATACCTCTCCCGGTTGCGCGGGAACGCAAGTTGGAGTTGTTGATTATGATTGTGTTAACGGTTTGTTCAACTGGCCCCATGCCGGAGACCGGATGCGTGGCAGTTCTCTTACAGCGATCATCTTCCCGGTTTTGCACACCGGGCAAAGGCAGGGGTTTATGCCAGTCAGCCTTGCAAACCGTTCAACATTGGTTTCGGGAGGTTTTTGCTTTTTGATTAGCGCGTCAATGTCGGGCTTTTCTTCCGAAACAAACTGTAATTGAAGGTTCCGTTTTACGGTGTGGTTGTATATACCAAAGCGCCGGATCTTGACAAACCGCCGGGGCAGGATGTGCAAAGCAAACCGCCGCAGGAACTCCACACCATCAAGGGTAACGGGCTTCTTAACGGCCCTGTCGCGGTAATCTTTGGCAACGAAGGTTACTTTTCCACCGGCAATGTTCAGGATGCGCTGGTTGGTAATGGCCACCCGGTGGGTATATTGCCCCAGGTATCTGACTACATGTTCGGCGCTGGCCAGCGAAGGCTCGCAGTGAACTACCCATTTGGTTTGATAAGCCTGCTGCACGGGTTCGTTGAAAAGGGAAAGTTCGTTTTGTTTTCGCAGGGCCCGTTTAAGGCTGTCGAGGAACTTGCTTTAAAGGCTTCGCTCAGCTGGTGTACCGGGTAAAGGTATTGTCCCGAATGGCCGATATTTTTCCATATTCCATCCAGTGTGTATCCGGCAGCGGGTACCAGGCAATGGAGATGGGGATGCAACGAAAGATTCTGCCCCCAGGAGTGCAATACAGCTACCGCCCCGGTTTCAACGCCAAAATGCGAGTAACCAAACTGGCGCAGGGTTTGCCAGACCGCCGCAAACAGCAGGTCGTAATACATTTTTTGGTTATGCAGGCAAACGGTATTCAACACGTGCGGAACGGTAAACACCAGGTGGTAATGCTTCACGGGCAAGGTGGCATGCGCCAGGTCGTCAATCCAGAAAGCCTGTTTGGCCGCCTGGCATTTCGGACAGTGCCTGTCTCTGCAACTATTGTAGCTGTAACGTACGGTCCCGCAGTTTTCACAGGCTTCTTCGTGCCCGCCCAATGCGGCAGTACGGCAAGAGGTGATCCGGCCCAACACTTTCTGTTGCAGGGGGGTAAGCGTTGTTTTGTCGTGCAATGCCGGGCCAAATAAGTTGACCACATCGGCCAGTTCAAACCTTGTCCTCATTTTCCGATGAACCGGTGTTTTTTTTCTTCTTTTTCTTCGGAAAGTCATACAGCGTGTCCATCCAGCGGGCTGTGGGGTTTAATCAGCGTGCATTGGGCCACATGAAGATAAATCATGGTGGTGGTAATGTCGGCATGACCAAGCAGTTCTTTCAGGGTGACAATGTTTAGTCCCTGTTCCAGCAGGTGGGTGGCATACGAGTGGCGCAGCGAATGCAGGTTAACCTCCTTTGTAATCGAAGTTTTCTTCAGGTTTTCACGCATCACCCACGATAAACCCCGCACGCTGTAACGGCCATCGGGCTCCTTCCCGTTAAACAGCCAGATATGCGGGTTCTCGGCTTTCAGGTACTTTTTCAGGCCAAGGGCCATACTTTCGGCCAGCGGAACAATGCGGTCTTTTTTGTATTTACTTTGGCGGATGTGAATGGTTTTGCGCTCAAAATCGATGTCGGAGATTTTCAGGTTGATTACTTCCTGGCCGCGCAGTCCGGCCGAATAAATGAGCGTCAGCACAACCCGTTGTTTCAAAAGGCTTGGTGCTGCAAAGAGTTCTTTCAGCTCAAGGTGGTTCAAAATGACCGGTAACTTGGTGTCTTTTTTCAGCGAAGGCAGGGCGATCGCATTTTTATTCATCCCCAGCAGTCGGTAATAGTAGCGCAGCCCGTATACCATGTGCTTAAAACTGCTTCGCGAAGGCGAGCGTGGATCACGGGCCAAAGCGGCCAGGTATTCGTTGATCTCTTCGGGATCGATCTGCTCGGGCAACTTCCCGAAATGAACGACAAACAGCGCGATACGGCGGATGTAATTGTTTAATGTACTTTTGCTTTGCCCGCGCAAAGTCACCTGTTGTTCCAGCTTGCGGACAACTTTTTCAAACTCAGGAACAAGCACAATGGCCTGCTCAATCATCGTAAAACCCGATTTCTTTCTCATATTCAGAAATTTTAAGGTAAATAATCTCCGAGTATAGGAAGAATCGGGTAATTTTAAACCAGCTACCCGCGAAGGCGGGTTTAGTTCAATCGAGTAGACTGCCCCGCCAGTAATTAGCTGACGGGGAGAGCCTCTCACACCACTGTACGTACGGGTCTCGTATACAGCGGTTCATTAAGATATGGGGCAACTTTCTCGTAATACGTAAGCAACGCTTGATAACCTCTTTTTCGCAATCGCTCCAGGGTAATGGTCGTTCCCAGAATCGGGCTTTGGGCAATAGCCCATCCCCCCATTCGCGAACGGCTCCATTGGTAGGCCTGTTCGGGTGAAACACCCAACCGGATCAGGTTCTTTCGTTTCCGTTCCGGCTTTTTCCAATGATGCCAGATACAGTACCGCAGGCGATTCCTCAACCACCCGTCGATATCCTTCAGTTTGACCTGGATACTGGCCATCCGGAAGTAATTAAGCCAACCCTGGGAGACTTCTTTGAGCTTTTGGATGCGCTCGTCGAAGCTCATCGGGGTGGTTTTTCGGGTGATCGTTTTCAGCTTTTCTTTGAGTGATTTCCAACTCTTTTCGCTTGCAACCAGTTGGTATTTGCCTTTCTCCCCTTTTCGGTAAGTGGGTACGAATCCGTAGCCCAAAACCTTGAAGTTGACCGGACGGCGGATGCCGCTTTTCTCCCGGTTGATGGGCAGTTTCAGCTTATCCTTTAGAAACAGGAAAATGCTGTTGCCAATCTTGCAGGCTGCCGTTTTACTGTTGGTGTACACACTAAAATCATCGGCATAGCGCACATAGCGAAATCCTTGCTTTTCCAGTTCTTTGTCCAACTCATTGAGCATGATGTTGGACAACAGCGGGCTAAGCGGGCTTCCCTGTGGCACGCCTTTACGGCGCTTGACCAAGTTGCCGTTGATTTGAATCGGCGCTCTCAGCCATTTGCGGATCAGCCGTAGCGTGAGCGGGCATTTGACCTTCCTGTAGATCAATTGCAGTAAAATACAGTGGTCTACTTCATCGAAGAAGCTTTTCAGGTCGATATCAACAATATGCTGATAGCCCGAGTTGATGTATTCCTGCGCTTTTAACACGGCCTGCCGGGCATTGCGGTTAGGCCGGAAACCATAGCTGTAATCTTCAAACTCCATCTCAAATTTGACAGCTAAAACCTGACCAACGGCTTGTTGAAGCATCCGGTCGGTTACGGTAGGTACGCCCAACAGGCGGACTTTACCGTTGCTTTTGGGGATTTCCACCCCTCGAATGGCTTGTGGTTGGTACTTCCCTTGCCGGATTTCGGATTCTATCTGCTCCCTGTTAGTGGTCAGGTGGGCATATAGTTCCTTCACCGGCATACCATCAACGCCTGCCGAACCTTTGTTCGACACCACCTGACGGTAAGCACGCATCATATTCCTCCGGTTGAGTACCTGTTCAATCATTCCCGTTTTCGTTTTATTCGGTTGCCCTGTTCCGCTTAAGACAGGGCTGGCAATGCCTCCCTGACGAATTTGGAACATCTTAATGTTCGGCCCTTCACTACCTCGGTGAGTCCTCCGATTCATTCATCGGCTCGTTACCGATAGCTACTATGTCCGGCAGCTGCCGGATGACTTCTCACTCCGGCCAACACGTGGTTAGTGAGATCTCCCCTGGTAAAAGCTTTTCCCTTCCTCCAATGCCTGCGTGATCTACATAGTGTCTCTAAGAAAACCTGCAATAATTTATAGATCAACAATATAGTATTGATATCTTTTTTGAATCTTTTGGGTTAATTGTTTTGATAAGTTGATTATAGTGCAGATATTCAGGGTATTATTACATGAGGATAGGATATTTTGACCACTTGACAAAAAAAGATTGAACCATGAGAAAAAGATTCGAACAACAATTGGGGTTAGGGCAATTGCCAATCGAAGCTACTTATATTAATCCCAAAAGCAAGAATGCTTTAGATCAACTTTTAGCAGCGTTGAAGGCGATCTATTGCAACAAGAAATACAACGAAGAGATATTCAGTATTTTGGAAGATCATATCAATTCCGGGAAGAAAAATACGGGAAGGACAGGAATGGACCTATGGAGTATTTTTGTTTTGGCCCAGGTTCGCTTGTGTTTGAATTTAAGTTATGATGTGTTGCACGATCAGGCAAACAACCACCACAATATGCGGTGTTTGATGGGCGTAGAAAAGGGCTTTGGTTTTGAACGTATCGAGTTTGAATACCAGAATATTTATGACAATGTCGCCCTGCTTAGCGATGAAATGGTTTGGGAATTAAACAAGGTAATCCTGGATTTTGGGCATGGAGAGGTGTTTAAAAAAAAAGAACATACAGCATTGCGCTTAAAATCAGATAGTTTTGTTGTTGAAAGCAATGTTCATTTCCCCACAGACTACAACCTGTTGTGGGACTGTGCCCGAAAATGCATCGGCACCGTTTCAAGGATAATGAACAAACATAAGGATATTGGAGGTTGGCGCAAGATCGGCAATTGGCGTACAGAGTTGAAAAAGTTGATGCGCAATTTGGGCCATGCCAACCGTTCAGGAGGCAAAAACAAGAAAGAAAAAGTAGTTGCCGCGGCCGAAGAATACCTCAATAAATCAAGGTTATTGCTCAAAAAACTAAACGAAGAAAAGTCCGGTTTCCCGCTAACGGACATGGGCGATCTGGTATTGATCATTACGTTGGAGCACTACATGGAACTTCTTGAAAAGCATATTGACCTGGTCGACAGGCGTATATTAAAAGGCGAAACCATTCCGCATGAAGAAAAGATGTTTTCGGTATTTGAAACCTACACCGAGTGGATTACAAAAGGGAAGATGAACCCCAGTGTTGAACTGGGCAAAAAACTGAACATCACCACCGACCAGTGGGGGCTGATCGTGGATTACCAAATAATGGAACAACAACAAGACCGGGACATTGTTATCGAAATGGCCGACAGGATTTTAACAGAACATAAAGTCGCATCGTGGAGCTTCGACAAAGGCTACTGGTTAAAAGAAAACAAGGAAACCCTTCAGTTGGAAGTTGACCAGGTTATCATCCCCAAACTTGGGAAGCGCAACAAAAAAGAGAAAAAGGAAGAACGCAGCAGGTCATTTAAAAAACTGAAAAACAAGCACAGCGCGATCGAATCAAACATCAACGAATTGGAACACCGGGGGCTCGACCGTTGTCCCGACCGGAGTTATGCGCATTTTAAAAAGTACATCGGGTTGGGCGTGTGCGCCTACAACCTCAAGAAAATTGGGAAACAAATCCTGAAGTTGGAGCGTGAAGCGCTTGAAGCGCCCACCAAGCAGATTAGGAAAGCTGCTTAGTAAAATCGGTTCAAGGAAAAAACATGAAAATTAAACATGAAAGGGAGAATTATGCCTGGAAACTAAAAAATTACACCGAAAACCCAATTTTCGGTGGCGAAAATTACGGCAACCAATTAATAGGCTAAAAAATTTAGTGGTAGTAACCGAAAAAACAAGCCGATTACATATAATTATGTACACCTTTCGAAAAAAACGGGTAGTTTTCTTAAAGACACTACATAGTGACCCTTTTGGTATTCTTGGGGCGTTACAATGATGTGCTTGCTTACCCGAATAACTATGCCTCATATCACGTTTCTGTTCGTCAGTACCGGATTTTGCCGTTTGACTTCCTTCACTGCTGCCGTCGCCAGCAACCAGCTTGTCACTTGCTAATACTTCCGGGCGTTACCCCAGCGTATAGGGACTTACACCCTTTGGAAAAATACACACTTGTTATTTCGCTACTATGTAAAGTTTATTTGTATTTTTAAACTTTTTCCAGAGCTTACAACAAGTGTGCGCGCTGCTTATGCAGGGCGCACACATCGTGTATAAAACATTGGGGGTTAGGTGGTTATCTGCAGGTTTCTGCCCCGATTTAGCATTTGTGTCGGCAGATAGTGACGAAGCACGCAATCCCCAACGTTTCATACACGTAACCGTTGGGCGTCATTCTAAAAAACTGCGAGACAGACAAAATAATCATCAAAAACGCAAATTTGAAATATATTTGCAAATTTGAATTTATGAATATATATTTGCAGTTTAAATTAATAAGACAATTAAGATATGTTAATAGAATTCAGCATAGAGAATTTCCTGTCATTTAAAGACTTGACTACACTTTCAATGGTTGTAGCGAAGTCTTTCAAGGAACACCAAGACTCCCATGTAATAAAGACAGGTGGTGGTTTGAGTTTGCTTAAAACTGCCGTGATTTACGGAAATAATGCAAGTGGAAAGAGTAATTTACTAGAAGCAATGGGATTCATGAGACAAACCGTCTTGAATTCATTCAGAGATGCTTTAATGGATAATAACGAACGAAAATTTCCATTAGAGAAATTTGCTTTGAACACCCAATCTGAGAAAGAAACTAGCTTTTTTGAGATTTCATTTATTCACAAAGGGACAAAATATCGCTATGGCTTTGAGATTGATTACGACAAAATAGTTTCAGAATGGCTATTTCATACTACTAGTAAAGAAGTATATCTATTCAAACGGGATTTACAAAAAATTGAAATAAATAAATCAGCCTTTAAAGAAGGTTTAGGTAAAGAGGAAGACGTAAAAGAAAATGTTCTTTTTCTTTCACTTCTTGCAACACTTGGCAAAGAAACATCAACAAACATTGTTGAATGGTTTAAAAAATTCAATTTTGTAAATGGTATTCATGACCGAGGACACAAAAGATACACGATTGATAAATTGAAAGCCGACAAGCGATTTTTTAATTGGGTTTTACACTTTGTGAAATACTTAGAAATTGCGAATCTATCTACAACAGAAGAGGATGTAAATGAAATTGATTTGGATATTTTGAGAGAAAAAGAAAAGGATGAAGAAATTATAAATCTTTTGACAAGCATTCAAAAAATCCAATCAAAGCAGCCTAAAAGAGACCAGCTAATAACATTCCACAGAAAATACGATGAAAACAATGTCCTAGTTGATACTGTTCCTTTTAACTTTGACAAACAAGAATCTGAAGGAACTAAGAAAATTCTATATTTACTTGGCCCTTGGTATGATACCCTCCAAAACGGAAAAGTTTTAATTATTGATGAGCTTGATTCAAGATTACACAGCCATTTGACTTTAAGATTGGTAGACTTTTTTCACAAGTTTAACAAAAGTAATGCTCAACTAATTTGTGCAGTTCATGATATTTCATTACTCAATAAGGAAACTTTCAGAAGAGACCAAATATGGTTTGTAGAGAAAAATCAATTTGGAGCATCTGAACTAACTTCATTAGGCGACTTCAAAACAGATAAGGTTAGAAATAAATCAGCGTTTGATAAAAACTATTTGGAAGGTAAATATGGAGCAATACCTTATTTTGATATTGATGAAAAACTAAATGAACTTTTGTATGGGAAAAGGGAAGCAGAACAAGTTTAAAGAAAGGAATGCTGCTTCCTACAAAAGAGAAGTCAAGAGCATTGATATAAAACAAGGTCGAAAAGAACCATTAATCGTATTAAGTTTTAAGGATTTTGACAGAAATCAAGGTCAAAATTTTGAAGAGTGGGAACACGAACAATTATTGGCATTAGCTGTCAATAAATTGAGAGAAGTATGCCAATTAACTGTTGGACAAGCAACCGCTCAACAAATAATAAAGCCATATACAAAAGTCGGTTTTCCTCCTGATTCAGGATTTGTTCATCCTAAACATATTTTACCCGACGTGATTTGGTGTTCAATGCATATTCAAGGAAAAGAGTGTGTTATTGGTTACTTTGAGGATAATATTTTTCAAATAGTTTTTCTGGATAAAGAGCATGAGTTTTGGATAACAAAGAAGAGAAATACTTGACAATAATAAAGAACGAACGCCCAATATGGGGTAGTGTCAAGTCAACGATACTCCGTGGTAATCGAGTATCCTGTCCGGCAACTGCCGGACGGCATGACTATACGTCATTTAAGCGTTGAAACAACAATCGTTGTCATTTAGCATTCTAATTGATACAAAAAATAACGGTTTATGAATGATTCATTCAAAAACAATATGAAAACCTTCACATGGCAACACGGTGCGAAGGTTTTGTCTTTTTTTCTGCTGCAAAGCGTTGTTTTGACAAGCCTCGCGCAGCAACCGGTTTTCAAGCCTCTGAAAATTTCAGGTGACGAGCTCGTCGGTATGCCCGATTCGTTGGGCAACCGGATACCCGATTTTTCTTATGCCGGTTACATGGCCGGAGAGCAGGCAATTCCGCAGGTGCCGGTGAAAGTGGTTGTTCCCGCCAGGGACGGCGATGCCACGGCTGCCATTCAGTCGGCGATTGATTATGTGGCTGCATTGCCCGCCGATGCCTGCGGATTCAGGGGCGCCGTTTTACTTGAACGGGGAACACATGTGGTTTCCGGAGGCCTGGTCATTCACACTTCAGGGATTGTATTGCGCGGGTACGGGCAAGGCGAAAACGGAACAGTGCTTTTGGGAGCCGGAAAAGACCGGCAAACCCTGCTTCGGGTTCTTGGTTCGGATAACCGTCAGGAGGATGAATCCGTCGAAATTACCGATTCCTATCTGCCGGTTGGAGCCTTTTCGTTCTCAGTAGAGGATGGACACGGTCTGAACCCCGGCGATCAGCTGACGGTTTGGCGCCCTGCGACCAACGAATGGATTGAAAAGCTGGGAATGAAGGAGTTTGGCGGCGAAACCGGCTGGCTGGGTTGGCGTGAGGGTGATCAGGATATCCGCTGGGACCGCACGGTGGTTTCGGTGGACGAAAACCGGGTGACGGTTGATGCCCCGGTCACCACTGCAATTGACCGGCAAATGGGCGGAGGCAGGCTGATTCGTTACCAATTTCCCGGCCGGATTAGCCAGGTGGGGATTGAAAATATGACCCTCCGCTCGGCGTTCGATCCGGAAAATCCGAAAGATGAAAACCACCGGTGGATGGCCATTACGATAGAAAATGCACAGGATGCCTGGGTGAGGCAAATCACCTTTGAACATTTTGCCGGATCGGCTGTAGCAGTTTTCGAAAGTGCCCGCCGTATTACGGTGGAAGATTGCCTTTCGTTGAAACCGGTTTCTGAAATTGGCGGACAACGTCGTTATTCATTCTTTATAAATGGTACCCAAACCCTGGTGCAGCGTTGTTACGCCGAATTTGGCTACCACGATTTTGCTGTAGGCGCCTGCGCTGCCGGGCCAATCGCTTTTGTACAATGCGAATCGCATTTGCCGTTTAATTACAGCGGTACCATTGATAACTGGGCATCGGGTATTTTGCTCGATGTTGTAAATGTCGACGGTCATGCCCTGGGATTCCCGAATCGCGGGCCGGAAGGGCGCGGCGCCGGGTGGACCGGGGCCAACAGCATGATGTGGCAGTGCTCGGCCGCCCGGATGGACAATCCTGCGCCTCCGGGAGCTATGAACTGGGCCTATGGAGCCTGGTCGTTATTCAACGGTAATGGCTACTGGGAAAGTCCGAACAGTCATGTCAATCCGCGAAGTCTTTATTACGCACAACTCAAAAGCCGCTTAAAGGTTGACCTGACTGATCGTGCCCGGCTGCTGATTGTTGAAACGAATGCGACCAGCAGTCCCACCGTGGAGCAGGCAGCTGAACTGACGGTATTGTCGCGTCAGCCGGCAACTACCTTGCAGGAATGGATCGCCCGGGCACCCGAACTTAATCCCATAACAGTAACATCTTCAGGTGTAAAAACGATTGATCAGATTGGAATTCAACAAAATAAGGAAAAAGCTTCCGGTTTGCCGGCGAGCCTGAAAAACGGCTGGCTGGTCCGGGACGGCCGGGTACTGACCGGCATGCGTCAATCGGTTCCCTGGTGGAGCGGCAATATCCGCCCGAAGGGATTAGCGGGAGCGAAACCGGCGATAACCCGTTATGTTCCGGGACGTACTGGGACCGGATATACTGATGACCTGAATCAGCTTACCGACAACATGCTGAAAAATAACCTGATCGGCATGGAGCAAAATTATGCGCTTTGGTACGAGCGCCGGCGCGACGACCATGAACGTGTCCGCCGGATGGACGGCTATGTGTGGCCCCCTTTTTACGAACTTCCCTTTGCCCGCTCGGGCCGGGGAACGGCCTGGGACGGTTTGAGCAAGTACGATCTGACAAAGTACAATCCCTGGTACTGGATGCGATTGAAACAATTTGCCGACCTGGCCGACCAAAAAGGACTGGTACTGGTACATCAAAACTATTTTCAACACAACATTCTGGAAGCGGGGGCTCATTGGGCCGATTCGCCCTGGCGGCCGGTCAACAACATCAACGATACTGGTTTTCCGGAGCCGCCACCCTATGCAGGCGATAAACGGATTTTTGTGGATGAGCCTTTTTATGATGTCACGCATCCGGTACGCCGGGAATTACACCGGGCCTATATCCGCCAATGCCTGGAAAACTTTCGCGGAAACACGGGAGTGATTCAACTCACCAGTGAAGAATATACCGGACCGCTGCACTTTGTTCAATTCTGGATTGACGTGATCAGCGAATGGGAACAGGAAACAGGCGAACAAGTTATCATAGGTTTGAGCGCTACCAAAGATGTACAGGATGCGATTCTGGCCGACCCGGTCCGTTCCCGGTTGGTTGACGTGATTGATATTCGCTATTGGGCTTACCGCGCCGACAGCAGTTTGTATGCGCCCCCGGGCGGACAGCATTTGGCTCCGCGCCAGCATGCCCGCCTGGTTAGTTCGGGAAAACGTTCGTTCGAACAGGTTTACCGTGCTGTGAGCGAATACAAATCGGCCTATCCCGAAAAGGCTGTCATGTATTCTGAAGGGCAGTATACGGCTTTTGGCTGGGCGGTTTTTATGGCCGGCGGATCACTGGCAGCAATTCCTCCGGTTGAGCCGGTTGGGTTTTTGAAGAGCGCTTCGTCGATGCAACCCGTTGACTGTCGGAACGAGGGAGTTTACATTTTGCAGAATAAAGCGGGAGAATCGATCATTTACCTGGACGGGGGACAGGACACAACATTGGATTTTTCGTTCATGAAAGGAAATTTCAGCTTGCACCCGATCGATCCTCAAACGGGTAAACTGACTGGCAAAATCAGTAAGTTAAACCTTGGAAAACCAGTCCGTCTGGAAAATTTGGGTAAAAATCCGCTTATATTTTGGATCAGCCGTTGAGATAAGCGAATTGAAGCAAATGATTTTTTTATTGTTCAGGTTTTTACCCGTTGGCGATAAGCCCGTGGCGAAATGCCCATCTTTTTTTGAAAGTCTTTCGAAAAATAGTAGGGATCGGAATAACCAAGTAAAAAAGCGATTTGTTTGACTTTCAGCTTGGTATGGTCGAGATATTCGCACGATCGGGTAATTTTCAGGTGGGAGAAATAACTCAAGGGACTATAGTTGGTTTCTTTTCTGAAGATCGTTGAAAGGTAAGTAACCGAAAAACCTACTTCATTGGCAATGTCCTGAAGCGACAATTTCCGGTCGATGTTCTGTTCCATAAAACGAATGGTCTTCTGAATCAGCGGATTGTCTTCTACCTGGATGTCTTCGCTGGTTTTCGAGGCGAAAACGAAGGTGGCCAGCAGGTGGGTAAACGTGAAGTTTACATAGTGCATGTTGGCATAAAGATAACCGCGCGACAGGTTGTTGAATAGTTCGTCAATCAGCATTTTGCGGTTTGCCACACGGTTGTTTACCGAAGGAATCAAGTCGCGGACGACGGTAAATTCCTGTTCCAGAATTTTACTTTTTGAGCCGTTGAACTGGCAAAAGAACAGGATGGTGGGTTCGGTTGGCCCGGAAATCAGTTTATAAGTAAAGCCGTTGGGGATAATGCAAAATTGTTCGGCCGATAAAACAACATCATCCGTTGCAATTTTTAAGTGGCAACCTCCTTTTAGACAATATAGAAGTAAATGATTCCGAAGGGGCGTGCTTTCTTCCAGAACAGAGTGTTTCCCGAAAAGTAATTCGGAAAGTTCACAGAGATAAAGATCTTTTGTTAACGGATCTACCGTTTGCCCTTCAATAATAAATGGAGGTATTTTGACGAACCGTTTTTTGACGATCATTAAAAGAAGGATTAGACAATCAAATAAAGTAAGATTTTCCATCTTTTTCAAAGAAAATCCTATTTTTTCTGTCTGTTTTAGCAGGTAGATTTGTAACTAAAACTAAATCTGAATGTTATGAATGATCTATTAGAAAAACTGGCCGAATGTGTTGAATTTGGCAAAATAAATAAAGCTGCTCCGTTCCCGCCGCAAATGAAGGGACAAGACGGCGCCGACGAAATTACCCGGCAGGCGCTCGAATCGGCTGTCCCGGCACAGGACATTCTGACTTACGGACTAATGCCCGGCATGGAACGGATCGGGATTAAATTCCGTGAGAATAAAGTGTTTGTTCCCCAGGTGTTGATGTCAGCAAAAGCAATGAGCACCGCCATGATTCACCTGAAACCTTATTTTGCTTCGGGCGAGGCCAAACAAAAAGGCACTTTTATTATTGGAACTGTGCTGGGCGATTTGCACGATATTGGTAAAAACCTGGTGTCGATGATGGTGGAAGGAAACGGCTACAAGGTGATTGACCTTGGCACGGATGTGGGGTCCGATAAATATTTGGCGGCCTTAAAAGAAAATCCCGGCGCGGTGATTGGTCTGTCGGCGCTGTTAACCACGACGATGGTCAATATGGAAAAAATTACGAAAGAAATTAAGGAAGTGTTCCCGCAAACCCTGGTGGCTATTGGCGGCGCCCCGGTGAATGACGATTTTTGTAAAAAGATTGGAGCCGATGCGTATGCCGCTGATCCGCAGGGGATTGTTGAGTTTCTGAATACAAAAATTGCTTAAGACAGAAAAATGAACGGATTAAAATTACTTGAAAAGGCATTTCGACTGGAAGAGGTAGAGCGCGCACCCTGGGTTCCCTTTGTGGGTGTTCATGGCGGCAGGCTGATTGGTGTGGATGCCGAGGCGTATTTGAAATCTTCAAAAAACATTGTTGACGGGATCAGCAAAGCGATTGAATTGTACAAACCCGACGGAATTCCGGTGTTGTTTGATTTGCAGATCGAAGCGGAGATACTAGGTTGTAAAATAGTGTGGAGCAAAGAAAATCCTCCGGCGGTGGTTTCACATCCGCTGGTTGAAGGGGTATCGCTTGATTCCTTAAAATTGCCTTCAGCAACGGATGGACGCTTACCTGTTGAACTTGAAGCGACATCAATCCTGCGAAAAAAATATCCGGAACTGGCCTTGTACGGTTTAATTACCGGACCGTTTACCCTGGCCCTTCACCTGATGGGGACCGATGTGTTTATGAAATTGTTTGAAGATCCGGATTACGTGGGAGAAGTGATGGAATTTTGCAGCCAGGCGGGGATAAAACATGCAGAGATGTTACTCGAGGCAGGCTGCGACGTGGTTGCCGTGGTTGACCCGATGACCAGCCAGATCGACCCCATGTCATTCGAAACCTTCGTAAGTCCGTATGCCCGGAGAATTTTCGACTTTGTGCGGTCGAAAAATAAGTACAGTTCATTCTTCGTATGCGGCCATGCGCAACAAAATATTGAAGTGATGTGCGATTGCAGGCCCGATAATATTTCGATTGACGAGAATATTCCGCTGGACTACGTCAGGGATGTGGCTTTGCAAAAAGGAATCAGCTTTGGAGGAAACCTGAAACTGACCAGCGTGTTGCTGTTGGGCAACGAGTTGGATTCGAAAAAAGAAGCCGTGAACTGTCTTGATCTGGGCGGGAACAAGGGCTTTATTTTGGCTCCCGGTTGCGATTTGCCCATGGATACACCTATTGAAAACCTGCAGGCGGTAACCGAATTGGTTTACGACGATTATGCCCGGCAGGTGACCCGCGAAATGGAACACAGTTCATCGCTTCAACCCTTAAGTCTTGACGGTCATTTTACTGAAGGGAAGGTGATTGTCGATATCATCACCCTCGATTCGGCTTCCTGCGCGCCTTGTCAGTATATGGTGGAAGCGGTCAAACAGGCTTCTGCCGGATTCGGTGATCGGGTCGTGGTAAACGAGCATAAAATTAAAGACATCGACGGTATTCGGATGATGATGGCCCTGGGCGTACAGAACGTACCTACCACCTGTATCAACGGCAAGATTGAATTTATCAGTCAAATACCCCCGAAAACAGCAATCGTGCAGGCCATTAAAAACAGGCTGGGGCAATGAGCATTCCGCTGCATCTGGTGACCGGTTTTCTGGGAAGCGGGAAAACTTCTTTCCTGAATCATTTTATCAGCCGGGACGAAGGGAAAAGAAAGATTGCGATTATTCAGAATGAGTTTTCGCCGGTTAATATCGACGGGCGAAAACTTCGGCAAACATCCGGACACGAAATCCTGGAGATAAATAACGGATCGGTGTTCTGTGTTTGTTTACTGGGATCGTTCATTAATTCACTGTCTGATTTTGTCGATAAATACCAGCCGGATGTATTGATTATGGAAGCATCCGGCTTATCCGACCCGATCGGCGTGGGGCAGGTTTTTCAGGCCGAAAAGCTGAAAGGGAAGGTTTACCTCGAACACGTTTGGTGCCTGGTTGACATGCTAAATTTCGACCGGATTCCGGCTGTAAAGTTGAGGTTAAACCACCAGTTGAGGGTGGCCGATACCATCATTATGAATAAAATTGATCTGGCCGGCGACAAAATTGCCGGGATTGTTTCCGAGGTAAAAAAGATAAACCCTTATGCCCGGTTGCTTCCGGCGACTTACGGAAAAGTAGAGTTTAACGATGCGAAAAAGTCAATCCGCTTTTTCCCGGAAGAGGAGTCGCTTGGCCGGCCCGATGTCGAATCGGTGGTGATCAGGAATAACCGGGAAATCAACAGGGAACGCCTGTTTCAGTTTCTCGAAAAACTGAAGCCAAACTGTATCAGGTATAAAGGTTTTATTAAATTAGTTGGCGGGAAAACGGTTCTTGTGCAAGGCGTGTTTAACGATTATACTTGCAAAGAGGTCACGAACTTCCCGGAGGCGGGAGAAATGGTTTTGATTGGGCATTTTGAAGAACGGAAAAACCTGCAAACCATGTTTGATGAGTATAGCAGCTTATGACCAGAGAAATTTCTTTTTGTTTTGATGAACTGAATATCGATCGGCTCCGGCTGATCAAACTGCTTGGGTACGACGAAGGTTTTTTCCCTGACCCTTTCCCGGAGTATCTGAAACAGGCGTTCGGATTTGCTGCTGGTCTCGACGATATACGGGGAGCATTCCGGATGGTTGACCGGTTCGCCTGGGGCGAAAACAACCGGTCGGTATGGGTTGATGAACAGGAGTTTAAGGTTGGAAAGACGATTGCCGGCGAGCTGAAGGGTTCCGGCAAACTGGTTTTTTTTGTATGTACGGCAGGAAAAACCGTCAGCGAAAAGTCGGAACAATTGCTCAAAGGCGACGACCCGGTATTTGGCTATGTGTACGATGTGTTGGGAACGCTGATAGCTGAAGCGGCGGGAGACCGGCTCCAGGAAATAATCAGAGACGAAATTGCCGGGAGCCATGAAAAGATGACCAATCGTTACAGCCCGGGCTACTGTCATTGGCAGGTGGCCGATCAGCATAAACTGTTCTCCCTTTTGGGCCAATCGCCTTGTGGTGTTCAATTAACACCTTCGTCTCTGATGTATCCCGTCAAGTCAATCAGCGGACTGATTGGCATCGGGCGGGATGTTAAATTTCGTGATTATCAGTGTACCCTGTGCGAAATGGAACACTGTTTTTACCGCGAAGTTCATCGGGTTTAAGCCTTGGAGCGCGAAATTGACCAAAAGTTAGTTGAACAATCATGAAGCGTTTGCCCCGAATAGCTGGCGCCGACGTTCCTGTTCCGGCAATTTCAACCTGCGTTTTGTACATTTTGAACTACCGGCCGGTGGCTGCAACTTTTCGGGGCAAACACTTATTTCCCTGATTGTAAACAGTTATTCCTGTGCCTTACCTTTTTCTTTGTGGGCCTGATACCAATGACCGGCAACCAGGCCGAAACCTCCCATCAGGAAGATCATGGATACATAAGCGGTGCCGCTTTCCAGACTGGTGTACATGTCGAGAATATTGCCAAACAACACGCCAACGGCAATTCCCATAAAAAGGAAGCCTATTTTTAGCAGAAAGTAGTTCAGCGAAAAAAAACTTCCGCCACGAGGCCTTACGTTAAAGAGAGAGGCGTCGGCCCCTTTTTCAATTAAGGCCATTCGTTCTTTGTTCCGGGTACTGATATACACGTACCACATGGCGAAAATAAACGCGAAAAAACTGACCGGGATTACAATTGCTTCATTCATGACGTTATCATTTTTATTGTTATTAATTTCAAATTCGTCCTTATGACGCAGCTTGATGTCACCGGTTACAAGTTTGTCTGTTTATTTTTGTATTTCTCGGCTTTTTGGTTGGTCTGCGGGTATTTTT
Organism: Gaoshiqia sp. US2; assembly: GCF_059705485.1. Lineage (NCBI taxonomy): Bacteria > Pseudomonadati > Bacteroidota > Bacteroidia > Marinilabiliales > Prolixibacteraceae > Gaoshiqia > Gaoshiqia sp. US2. The sequence goes on from NZ_AP048550.1 coordinate 2,905,584, forward strand.
CAGGTAAAGAATAAATAATTTTGAACGATCTGTAACCTGAATGATATATTGTCGTCATATGGGAAATATGAGCCCTAAAGATGATCAATATTATATTGAGCAGGTGTTGCAGGGAAATGCAGCAGCTTTTTCATACCTGGTTGAAAAATACCAGGATCTGATTTATGGGCTGGCCTTAAAAATGCTGCGAAATGCAGAAGATGCAGAAGAATTGGCGCAGGATAGTTTTGTGAAGGCTTATCGTTCATTAAATTCGTACCGGCAGAAATCGAAGTTCTCCACCTAGTTGTACAGCATCACCTATAATGGGTGTATAACCTTGTTGCGTAAGCGAAAAGTGGAAGTGCGGTCGCTGGACGAGCAGTATTTAAGTGAAAAGGACGAAATTAAAATACACGAACAGCTAAGCGAAATCAATAAGGCAGAGCTGGAGAAATGTTTGAATGAAGCGCTTTCGATGCTTCCTGAACAGGATCAGGTATTGATTACCTTGTATTATTACGAGGAACAAAAAGTGGAAGAGATCAGCCAGATTACCGGTTTGTCGGAAAGCAACGTGAAGGTGAAAATTCACCGGGCGCGAAAAAAAATGTACGAGCTGCTCAGCAGTTCTTTTAAGGAAGAGATCTACAGTATATTATAAAGGGGAAGAACATGAAAACACAGGATCAGCAATTCAGGGAGATGATGAAGTCGTACCGGCCCGAACGGGCCCCGGTTGATTTTACGAAAAAAGTGATGGCGCAAATACATCAGCAATCCATTGTAAAAGTGTATGAGCCGGTGTTTGGCCGATGGTTTTTACCTGTGCTTGGCGTTTTGTTTGTTCTGTTTATTCTTTACGCTTTATTGGGCTCCGACACGGCGGCCAGTACCGGAAAACCGGGATTAGCCGATATGTTGTTTTCAAAAGTGCCCAAAGCCGACTTCACAGCGGTGGCGAACGCGGGCGACCAGTTAACCGGAATCTTTGGTCAGCTTCCCTCCGTACTCGTATTTGCCTTGGTTGCAGCCGCGTTATTACTTCTTCTCGACTGGTTTATTCAACGACGGTACAAACCGCTTACCGGAAGATGACAAATGGAGTTGCCCGATAAATACAGAGCGTGTTCATCGGGCAATTTCGTTTTATAACTTTACCACACCAAATCGGAGTCGAAAAGTTTTTCCGGTTCAAGATTGTTTTCTTCAATGGATTTGAAGTGTTTGTAAGTGCCTACCTTTAACTCGTAGGTGGCATGTTCGTCGCAAACAATCATTCCTTTCGGGTGTAACTGAAGAGCGCTGATCGTCCACATGTGGTTTACCCCTTCTTCAACGGCATGCTTAAGAGCGCGGGCTTTTCCAAAACCATTCACGATGATAAGCACTTCTTTTGAATCGAGGATGGTGGCTACGCCTACCGTTAAGGCTAGTTTGGGCACCTGGTTGACATCGTTGTTGAAAAAACGCGAATTGGCGACAATGGTGTCATAATTCAATTCTTTGTCGCGGGTGCGCGAGGCAAGCGACGACCCGGGTTCGTTAAAGGCGATGTGTCCGTCGGGCCCGATTCCTCCCAGGAACAGATCAATTCCGCCAAGCCAATTAATTTTTTGTTCGTAGCGGGCGCATTCTTCCTTCAGGTTTTCCGGGTTGCCATTCAGGATATTCACATTTTCAGGAAGGATATCGATTTCACTGAAAAAATTGTTCCACATAAACGTGTGGTAGCTTTGCGGATGATCTTTGGGGATACCAACGTATTCGTCCATGTTAAAGGTTACTACGTGTCTGAAACTGATTTTCCCGCTTTTGTTCAGCGCAATTAATTCTTTGTAAACGCCAAGCGGGGAGGAGCCGGTTGGTAAGCCCAGCACAAAGGGTTTTTCGCTTGTTGGCGCTGCCAGCTGAATTTTCCGGGCGATGTAGTTTGCGGTCCATTTCGACAGGGCCTCGTAGTTGTTTTGAATAATAAGTCTCATGTTGTTTGTATTTTTAAAGCTTCCTGTAATTGCAGGATCACCCGGTTTCCCAGGTCGGTTTTTCGTTCAATATGATTTAATACTTCTTTTACAAAATCATTGTCTTCAAAACGGCCGCGTACTTGTTCAAAGTCCCGTTGCTTAATTTTATGATCTCCGTCGATTCCAAATCCGGTCATGGCATCCATGCGGAATTCTTTTTTTGCGTCTTCATACAGCATCCGGTCGATCCGGATTACGCTTTCGCGCCATTCCTTAACCAGTTCAATCAGTTCGTTCACCGAGAATTCGGTAACGGGTTTATGCAGGTAGGTTTCAATAAAATCGGCCGTCCAGTTCCACTCGTATTCGTAATAATTGGCATGTAGTTCATAAAAAAACTGTTCAATATCTTCGAGGCGGTTAACCCGGTTGTGTTCAATGGCTTCGAGCAAGTCAATCACTTCGGCTTTGGGCGCGATTAAACCGGCCAGATCAATCCAGTTTCCTTTGCCGGCGGCGCTCTTTGGCCTCAGGCATTCCCGTACTTTTTCGGGCGATGTCAGCGGACATTGATTCAGTCGGGTAATAATCGAGTTCCCGATAAACTTCATGATGGCCAGGTGATATAAGTTGAGTCCGCGTTCGAGCGCATCGCGGGTAATTTTCGTGTTGTTGTAAGAGAAAACTTCGGTCGTTTCTCCCGAAATATGTTTGATCTGGTGCAGGATATCGATGGCATTGGCCATTTTTCGGATGGTGAACGGACTGAGCAGGTTAAAGTTGATGCAATCCATTTTTCGCGGATCGGTCCGTTTATCGCGTTTTGGCCATTTCATCACGTCGCGAATGGTTCCCACACTTTTCAGGTTTACACCGGGAGCCAGCCAGCTTTCGTCTTTGTTTTCAATCAGATAAGAAAAAGGCATATCCGATGTGTCCGAGTTTTTGTAGTGCCGTCCCATCACCAGCGTAAAAGCGCCTATTTTAGCAGGCCATAACAAATACGAATCGCTGGTAGTTTTTGATCCGCGTTCAACAATACCGTGATGAATTGGTCCCAGCTTATACATGTGGTTGCTCTGGTTCGATCCGCTGCCCGCGTTACAAAACGAGAACATGCCCGCGATCAGCAAGGTCGATTTGTGATGCGTTACGGTGTACGGTCCCGCAAAAACAGCGCAGGCTTCACCGTGGAAACCCTGGCAGTTGGCAAAAAACAAGGAGTTTTGCGCCGAATACTGCGAGCTGAGGATACATCCCTGTCCGATAAAACAGTTCGAAACAATTGCACCGTCCGAAATTTCCGATCCGGAAGAAACAATAAAATTCTTCAGGATCGCTTCATTCCCCAGTTTCACGGGCGCTTCGCGGTTGCCGTTGAGCGAACCGTTTTCAAGCACACTGGCCCCGTTGATCCGGGTGTAAGGACCAATTTTAACATTTCGTATTTCCCGGCAGTTGAAGATTTGGCTGTGTTGGCCAATTCGTCCCCGCGTTGAACTAACGTCCCGCGCATATTGCCCGATCAGGTTCTCAATTTTCTGAATGGTACTGTGGCGGTGTTTATAAAAGGCCATAATATAGGCCAAATGAGCCGACAGCTTATCGTAAACAGGCACTTTCCGGCCTCCGGTCTCATCAAGCACTTCCACCAGGATTCCGTTTCCGAACGAGCTGCTCCCGTCGACGGCGCAAATATCGGTATTATCGATGATGACATGGTCTTCAATATCGTAATTGGCGATGTAGTTTTTGATGTGGTTGATGTAAACGTTGGGACCAATCGTGCAATTATGAATGTGTGAAAAATAAATCCCGCATGCTTTGGTTACGCCGCCAAATAAGTAAACCTCTTCGGTTTGGGGCGCAATGTAAACGGTTCCGCTGAACCGGCTGTTTAAAAAGCGGGATGGATCGAAATTGGCAGAAACCTGAACCAGCCTCCAGTTTTCGGAGCTGCAGTTATTTAATTTTAATGCGTCAATCTCGGCTTCGGCCAGTGGGCGGTATTGAATTTTGTTCATCGTTTAAATGTGTTTGATGACGGACAGGTAGTCAAAGTGTTCGCCATATATTATTTTTTCAACTTGAAGATCGTTTTGACGGGCAATTTCGCTTAAGGTTTCCGGGTCGGCGTATAACCACGAAAAAGCAGCGCCTTTTTGCCCGTTATATTCCGTTTGGTAGGTCAGTTCTCCGTAATAGCGGTCTGCATTCAGGTCAAGCCGGGCAGTACCGTCTTCTTCCAGGTATAAATAAATCAAATCGGATGAATCGATCAGGATTTGTCCGCCGGGGGCGAGCAATACCTTTAAATGACTAAAAAAACAGTTAAGCCGGTCTAAGGTTCCTGCAATACCGGTTCCGTTCATCAGGAGCAGGATGGTGTCGAATTGTTGCCCCCGGTAATCGAAAAAATCTTCCTGAATAACCTGCCTGACGCCCCGGTCGGCCAATACCCGGCAACAGAGTTCAGCTTGTTCAAGCGCGAAAACCTCGTACCCTTTGTTTTGCAGGTAAACCGAATGACAACCGGCACAAGCCCCGACATCCAGAATTTTACCTTTTGCCAACTGAAGCGCCTGTTGCTCCAGGTCCGGCATTTCATTTATTTTTCTGAAAAAATAGGAAGGCAAAACTTCGTCCGGTTCAAATTCATCGCAGTGGATGACGACCGGCGAGTTGATTCGTTTAAAGTGATAATCGTAAACTCCCTGTGCTATCGGATCGGTTAAGGCCATAAATCTGGAGGCTATTTCAATTCTATTATTGCAGCCTCAAATTTAAGACAAGTTTCTTGTTTTTGGGAATAAATATAAAATCCTTCTGTATCTCCTTCGCCGATAATAAAAATTTTCAGGTCGGGAAATTTGAGCGAAATCGTTTTAATCAGGTCCAGATTAATGTTTTCTTTCTGCAACCACATGGATGTACTGAGGTCGCCAATTTTCAACCTTCTTCCGGCATATTCTGCTTTCCTGAAAATTTCCAGAGAAGTATGATAATCGATGTTCCTGAAATTATCCATAAAATTGGGAATAAATAGTGTAGACAAGTTACGTCAAAATAGCTTTTGGACACGCCTCCCACGCCGGATTATTTTATGAACAGCTATAAATTGGGTGTCGAAATGCCGGTTTCGGCCTATAAGCGGGCATTTTTCAGAAAATAACTCACCCAACCAGACGAGTCATGGAGGAGGTCATCCGTTAAAAACGAAAAAAGAAAGCTTGTCTGAAAAAACCTGAATCCGGATCCTGAACTAAACTCGGTAAGAGGTTGTTTGTCAGTTGATTTTCTTTTTTGACCGGATTTATTTCTTATTTTTCCAGACAAGCTTTTGCTCAGAACCTAAAGCCCAGTGTGAATTTTAATTCGTTGTTGGTATATTCTACCGGAACGCTGGTGTAGTTGGGCTGCGGGTCAACCAGGTTGTTTTTTCCCAGGTATTGTTTGAATGCCGTATCAATATAGAAATTCTTAACCGAGTATCCGAAGCCTAATGAAAATGAACTGATGTTGTCTGTCTGCGTCTCTTCATTCCAGTTCATGTTGTTTTTGAACGGATTGCCGTACGACTCGTATCCGCACAATAAGCTGAAGGACGGCGCTACTCTGAACTCGGCGCCAAGCCGGTAATTAAATGTATTATCGAAAGCCTCGTCGATATCTGCATTCAAATCGCTCATCGAGTCTCCGCCGCTGCCATTCCGAAAACGCATGGCGGTATAATCCAGGTACTCGGCATCGAAACTGAGAATCGCAGCCTTGTTTACCACGAAGGCCCCGCTGAGGATGGTTCTCATTGGCGTGTAAAAATCGTACTCATAGAGATTAATACCTTCAGCATAGCTGCTTTCCTGTAAATACGACCGCATCGCCAGGGCATTTTCTTCGTCGAGTACATAGTAGGTTGGCGTATGGAAAGCCAATCCCAAACGAACAGACGATACCGGTTTGATAATCGCTCCGACTTTAAAAACATAACCTGTTCCGGTTACCTTGTAATAGTCGGTAAATCGAAACGAATAGTCTGAAAACTGCTCCGAGTAGAATGATTCCTGACGGTAAAACACATCGTGCAGGCCGAGGGTAGCCCCCAGGTAAAATTTGTGGTTGAAGTTTAATCCGGCAGAAAATAAATATTCATTGATCCGGCCGCTTCGTTCCCAGGTTTTATTTTGGTCAACCGTTTCGCCTTCATATAAAATATTAACATATTCACCGTCGATAATCTGACCAAGATCATTTGTGGCCGGATCGATCAGATAGGTTTCCCAGGCCAGTTTTGCATGCCAGTCCCTGAAATCAATATTGCGGAAGTCTCGGTCTAAATAGTTGTTTGACAGCCGTTCATTGCTGGCATAGTCGGCAATGCCGTCGAGAAAAGAGACAGGTGAATTTCCGTAACTTCCCGCGAACGACTGGTTAAAATCGGCTAATTTGTTAAACCCGATTCCGTAGTTAAACCTGACGATGCTGGATGAGCTCTCGTTAATTTTTACAGAACCGACATATCCCAATTGGTCGAAGGTGAGTTTGAAATCATTATCTGAAAAAGACCGGTTGTCAATGGTTGTTTCAGCTTTAGGAAAACCGAATGTTGGCGTGAACGTAAATTCGCTGGTTTGATAAATGCCAATACCCGCCGGATTTACGGAAAGGGAGGTGAAATCGCCTCCCACTGCGCCTATGGCATTCCCCATCGCGGCCGAACGTGCCGTTCCCTGAATCTGGTAATTGGACAGCCTCACGGCATCTGCTAATCCTTGTCCGAAGGCAGTTGTGCCCAAAAAAAGCGTAGCAATTGTTAGATATTTAATTTTCTTCATGGCATTTGTTCTGTTAAATTAGACATCGTTTCATTTAATTATCGCTTGGGTCTGTTACCTTCTTCCGCCGCTGCTTCCACCACTGCTTCTGGAGCTACTGCCCGATGAAGAACTGCCGGAAGAAGTAGAACGGCTTCCACTGCTAACTGAGCCGCTGCTTCGTGAGCCGCTGCTGCTTGGGCTATAGCTGCTGCTTGGACGGGAAGTGCTGCTATTGCTGGGCGGAGTGTAAGTTTGTGTACTTTTGCTACTTGACCCCTGGCTGTACGACGAACTTGACCGGTAAGTGCTTCTGGTGTTCGTACCGGATGAACTGTTCGGTGTTATGCCGGTTGACGATGAGCTTGCGGGTCGGCTGTACGACGAACCTGAAGAATTGCTGCTGCTGTTGTAGGTAGAACGGGTAACCGTTCTTGGCTTACTGTAACTTGGCGTATATTCTTTTTGCTGCGTTGTAGTGGTCGACCTGTTTTGGTAAGTACCTGTGCTAACCGGCGTTGTCGCTCTTCTGACAGCCGAATTTTCAGCGCCGGTAACGGTTGTTGACCTGACTGAGGGTGTTTGCCCGACAGCAGTGCCCTGGTTAAGGCCTGTTCCTGTCGTTGAAATACTTCGTCTACCGGTAGAACTCACTTCGGTGTCGGCAGTTGTTCTTCTTCTTTCCATAAGGGTAGCGCTCTGTGCACCACTTACTTGCCGGCTGACTCCGGTTGAACTGACCGTACCGGTAGTGGCCGAACGGGACACGCTTCGTGTACTGCCTGATCCTAATGCCGTTCCGCTATAATCATAGCTTGGAGTGCTTCTTCTTCCAACGCGAACGTCATTGTTCCGGATTCCATAGTATCCTCCGCCATAGTATCCACCACCGTAATATCCACCGTGATAGTGTCCATAGTAAGGATATCCCCAGGATGAATAGTACCAGGGGCTGTACCAGCCTATGCCAAATCCAAAGCCAAATGATGGTCCGTACCAGTAGTCGTAATACCACGGGTCATAATATCCCCAGGAATAATACGGATAGTAGAAAGGATCATAGTAATATCTGTTCCAGTAATACGACGAATAATACGGATACCGGTGAAACCGGTTAATGCGGTAGCTAAAGTCAAGATCATCAGCATCATAATAATTGTTGATGACATAATTAATTTCACGGTCATTCTCATAAACCGTGGTATCCGATCCGATCAATTCCATCCCTTCCATGTCATAATAATGGGCATCTGCTGAAGGACGATCTGTTTCCAGGATGTAATTCTTCAGCGTGCCTCCGTCATTTTGATCTTGTTCACTCATGATCATGACCGGGGTATTGGATGTGCGGTCAGTGCTTCTGACAGTTGCATTTTGAACAACAACCGGAGGCGGAACATCACCGGGCGTAAAGTAGATATCATCATACCTGTCCGTTACGTAGGTCCCGGTTGAACAGGCGCCTAATAAAAACGCCAAAGCCGAGAAGATGGTAACTTTTGATTTCATAACGATTACCTCCTGATTCTTTTAAGAATAAATTTATTTACTTTGTACCTACAAAATTCAATACAAAAGAAGCAAATACCATACCAAAACAAAAGAAATGGCGAAAGAATTAACTTCAAGAAGTGAAAATTACTCGCAATGGTACAATGATCTGGTTGTAAAGGCCGATCTTGCTGAAAATTCAGCTGTTCGGGGCTGCATGGTGATCAAACCTTACGGATATGCCATCTGGGAAAAAATGCAGGCCGAACTGGACCGGATGTTTAAAGAAACCGGGCATGTGAATGCTTATTTCCCTTTATTTATTCCCAAATCGTTTTTCAGCAAAGAAGCCAGCCATGTGGAAGGCTTTGCCAAAGAGTGTGCCGTTGTTACACATTACCGTTTAAAAAACAGTCCGGATGGAAAAGGTGTCGTGGTTGATCCTGATGCCAAACTGGAGGAAGAACTGGTTGTCAGGCCGACTTCAGAAACAATTATCTGGAATACCTATAAAAATTGGATTCAATCCTATCGTGATCTTCCAATTCTATGTAATCAGTGGGCGAATGTTGTGCGTTGGGAAATGCGTACGCGTCTGTTTCTTCGGACGGCAGAATTTTTGTGGCAGGAAGGGCATACCGCGCATGCCACCCGCGAAGAGGCCCTGGAAGAAACCGAACGCATGATTAATGTGTATGCCGATTTTGCCGAAAACTTTATGGCTCTTCCGGTCATTAAAGGCGCCAAGTCGGCCAATGAACGTTTTGCCGGTGCCTTGGAGACTTATACCATTGAGGCGCTAATGCAGGATGGAAAAGCCTTGCAGTCGGGAACATCTCATTTTTTGGGGCAGAATTTTGCCAAAGCTTTTGATGTGCGGTTTGCTACAAAAGAAGGTACAGAAGATTATGTATGGGCAACCAGCTGGGGGGTTTCAACCCGACTGATGGGGGCTCTGGTGATGGCGCATTCGGATGATAACGGGCTGGTTTTACCACCGCGGCTTGCTCCTTACCAGGTGGTTATTGTCCCGATTTACCGGAATATGGAGCAACTGGCTGAAATTTCGGAAAAAGTGAACGAAATTATTCCCAAACTGAAAGCCCGCGGGATTTCGGTTAAATACGACAACCTGGATACAAAAAAGCCGGGCTGGAAATTTGCAGAATACGAGCTGAAAGGCGTTCCCGTGCGTTTGGCGTTGGGTCCACGCGACCTCGAGAACGGTACGGTAGAAGTTGCCCGTCGTGATACCCTGACCAAAGAAACGGCTTCGCTCGAAAATATCGATCAATATGTCAGCGACCTGCTGGAGGATATTCAGAAGAATATTTACAATAAGGCCTACGATTTCCGTGCAGAAAATACCACGAAGGTGGATACTTACGAGGAATTCAAAGAGGTGCTGAATACCAAAGGCGGCTTTATTCTTGCTCATTGGGACGGCGATGCCGAAACGGAACAAAAAATCAAGGAAGAAACCAAAGCTACAATTCGTTGTATCCCTTTTTCCGGGGAAAAAGAAGAAGGAATTTGCATGTATTCGGGTAAACCATCATCACAGCGTGTCATATTTGCCCTTGCCTACTAAAATTTTATTCTATAAATAAGAAAAGCAGTCATTGTTGGCTGCTTTTCTTATTTTTATAAAAAAAATAGTCAGATGAACCTTCCTGAAGATAAATCCAAAAATCTTGAGTCGATTGTACTCAAGTCGAATGTTAAGCAGAAAGTTTACCAGAATACCTTGTATTCCTTTAATTTACTGAAGGAGGCGCTCAGGGAACTGGTCGATGAATACTCCGTGTTGCTGAAAGGCAAGATCAGCGCCGAGTCTTTGCCCACTTTCCACGAAAAAGGCCTGTTTGAAGCTGAGTTTCGGCTGGCTGCCGATATGTTGCTTTTTAGCATGCACTCCAATGTGTTTGTATTTAACCGCGAACATCCGGTCTGGAAAATCGATTATATAAAAAATGATCCCTTAAATTCGTATAGCGGGATTATTCACATTTATAACTTTCTTTCGGATTCGTTTAAGTACAACCGGATGCAGGACCTGGGTTATCTTATTGCGCGGATTTTCATCAACCGGGAGAACCATTTTTTTGTTGAAGGAAAACGTCAATCCGGAGAACTGGTGAAAGATTTTCAAAACGATGTGATTTCAAAGGAGGTCATCAAGCAAATACTCGATACCTCTATCCGGTATGCCATTGAGTTCGATCTGTTGGTTCCTCCTTACGATCAGATAAAAATTGCATCGGTGGAACAAATGCAGGAAGAAATTATCCATTCGAAAATGAAAACGGGGAAACGGGTTGGCTTTAAATTTAATTCAGATGATGTTTAAATGATGATAGAAAAAGTAGTTGAACGTTTTGTCCGGTACGCTAAAGAGCATACGACTTCCGATCCTCAAAGTAAAACATTCCCGAGCACCGGCAGGCAACTTGTTTTTGCCGATAAGCTGGTTGGCGAGTTGAAGGAGATCGGAATGCTGGAAGTTGAAAAGGACAGTCATGGTTATGTTACGGCGACTTTGCCGGCCAACTGTGAAAAAAATGCGCCTGTAGTCGGCTTTATTGCCCACATGGATACAAGCTCCGACTTTTCGGGTGAACAGGTGAACCCGCAGATCCGGAGATATGAGGGCGGACCGGTTCGCTTGAACGAAAAGGTAACTTTATCCCCGGAACAGTTCCCCGATTTGGAAAGCTATATCGGGCAGGAGATCATTACGACCGATGGCTATACCCTATTGGGAGCAGACGATAAAGCCGGCTTAGCCGAAATTATGACCGCGATGGAATACCTGATCAATCACCCCGAAATAAAGCACGGCAAAATCCGGATTTGTTTTACTCCCGACGAAGAGATTGGCAAGGGAGCCGACCATTTTGATGTGGCTAAATTCGGCGCCGAATTTGCTTATACGCTCGATGGCGGCGAAATTGGCGAGTTGGAGTACGAGAACTTCAATGCAGCCATGGCAACCATTACCATCCAGGGCCGGAGCGTTCACCCCGGAGCCGCTAAAAATAAAATGATCAATGCCATTCATGTGGGACAGAAATTAAACAGTATGCTCCCGCCTGAGCAACGGCCCGAGCATACCGAAAAGTACGAAGGTTTTTTTCATCTGCTTACATTCAATGGCAAGGTTGAAAAAACGGAGATGACCTACATTATCCGCGATCATGACCGGCAGCTCTTCAGCTCCAGGAAAGACATGCTGACCCAAATCTGCCTCTTTTTAAACGATGAATTTGGTGAAGGAACGGTCCAGCTTGATATGGAAGACCAATATTACAACATGCGCGAAAAAGTGGAGCCGGTTAAATACATTGTTGATTTGGCAGAGGAGGCCATGAACGAACTTGGAATTATTCCCAAAATAAGGGCGATCAGGGGAGGCACTGACGGATCGCGCTTATCGTATATGGGACTGCCTTGCCCCAATATTTTTGCCGGCGGTCATAATTTTCACGGTCCGTATGAGTACGTTCCGGTCAATTCGATGAAAAAAGCGGTTGAAGTGATTGTTCGTATCGCTGAAAAAGTAGCTGCTAATTAAAATGTTTGACGTTTTTCAGGCATATATCAGAGACGAGAATCTGTTTACTCCGGCTGACAAGCTGATTTTGGCGGTCAGCGGCGGGGTCGATTCGATGGTGATGCTGAAGTTGTTTCAGCAGGCTGGTTTTGAATTTGTTGTGGCTCATTGCAACTTTCGTTTGCGGGGAACCGAGTCTGACGGCGAAGAGGTTTTTATTCGCGATTATTGCGGCGAGCAGGGGATTGAACTGTATGTGAAACAATTTGATACCCGCGAATATGCCGGGCTAAAGGGTATTTCGATTGAGATGGCTGCCCGGGAGCTTCGCTATGAATGGTTTCACCGGTTACTGGACGAACTTTCGTATGATTATATTGCAACCGCCCATCACCAGGACGATCTGATTGAAACCATGCTGATTAACCTGAGCCGGGGAACCGGAATCCGCGGATTGACCGGTATTCAGGCAAAAAATGACCGGATCGTGCGTCCCTTGTTGTTTGCAGGCCGCAGCCAGATTCTGGAGTTTGCAGCGGCACATAAAATTGACTTCAAAAACGATTCGAGCAATGATGAACTGGTGTATCAGCGAAACATCATTCGCCACCAGATTATCCCTCAGTTTGAAGAGCTGAATCCGGCTTTTCGGAAAAATGCAGCAAAAACGGCCTCCATCTTAAAACAAACGGAAAGAATTTATCAGCAACAGATTGATGAATTCCGTAAGGAGATGATGGTGGAGGAACCGGATGTCTTCAAGATTTCTATTGAAAGACTAAAAGGGCTGAATCAACAGCTTTCGGTACTTTTTGAATTTCTGCATCCCTTCGGCTTTAATGCCAGTCAAATACATGAAATTTATGGCGCACTGGATGCCGAGGCCGGTAAAATCTTTTACAGCAATCGATTCCGCCTGGTGAAAGACCGCGATTTTTTGATCGTTACCCCGGTGGAAGAAGAAGGTCTCCGCCGCTTTTACATCGAAGACGATTGCCTGGAAATAACAGAACCTTTACGTCTTCAGTTTGAATTAATCAGCAAAAGTCCGGCTTTCCGTTTTTCAACCAATGCCGGGGTAGCCGATTTTGACTACGATTTGTTACAATTTCCGCTTATCCTGAAAAAGTGGGAGCAAGGCGAATATTTTCAGCCGCTCGGAATGACCGGCTTCAAGAAATTAAGTGATTTTTTCATCGACGAAAAAATGTCGATCCCCGAAAAAGAAGCTACCTGGATCCTGTACAGCGGGCGGCAAGTGGTTTGGATTGTTGGCCGCCGAATCGACGACCGCTTCAAAATTACCAAAAAAACCCGGGAGGTTTTTCGCGTTAGCCTCGGGTAAGCGCGTTACACTGCCTGATTGTTTTGGAGCCATTGATGCGTAAGAATAGGTTCATAAGGCCACGAGACCTTCGGCATCATCACGGGCAGAAAATTTCCTGCCTTGCCGTTTTTTTTTCCTAGCCAGGAAATGAGAATTCCCTAGCCAGGAAATTTTTTTTCCTAACCAGGAAATTTTGATCTCCTCCGTCGTATCAAATATCCCAACAAATAGGGATTGCAACATCTGCCTGTCTCAGGTAATTTTGCCCGTGAATTTATTCAACTTAATGACTATTGTATGAAAATCAGAATTATTATTGCTGCTTGTTTGCTCATTGTTGCGACTTATGTAAATGCGCAAAATACTTCAGAACTGATGCTGGAGTCGGACCAGAAACTGACAATCGGGGGATATGCCCAGATCGATTATAACCAGCCCTTTTCGTCTGATACCCGAAGTAACGGAACCTTGGATGTGCACCGGGTGGTGCTGATGTTTGGTTACCGCTTCAACGAGAAAACGCAATTTATTACCGAAGTGGAATACGAACATGTTCAGGAAGTTTATATCGAGCAAGCCTTCTTAAATTATAAGATTAATGACTGGTTGAATTTCAGGGGCGGTTTGTTGCTGATCCCGATGGGGATTATCAACGAATACCACGAGCCGGCTACCTATAACGGAGTTGAACGGCCTAACCTGGACGGACAGATTGTTCCGACAACCTGGAGGGAAATTGGCGCCGGTTTTACCGGGAGGGTACAGAATTTAAATATGAGATACCAACTTTATGTGGTTAATGGCTTTAAAAGTTATGACGGTTCGGGTATTTTGCGCGGAAGCGACGGATTTCGCCGGGGACGTCAAAAAGGCGCCGAATCGATTATGTCTCATCCAAACCTGTCTGCAAAAGTTGGTTATTACGGATTACCGGGACTTAAACTGGGGCTGAGCGGTTATTTCGGCGAAACACAGTCGACCCTTTACAACGGCTTACCCAAAGATGATGCTTTATTGGAAGCCAGGGCCGACTCGTCGGTTGTTGGATTGAATATGCTTGGTTTGGATGCGGCCTATTCGGTTAAGGGGCTTGTTTTGAGAGGTCAGATGATTTATGCTTCGATCAATAACACCGGCCAGTATAACAAATTTACCGGGAAAGACCTGGGTAGCGAAATGTTTGGTTACTATCTGGAAGCAGGCTACGATGTGTTGAGCTCCGGAAAATCAGAACAAAAACTGATTCCGTTTGTCCGGTACGAAAAATACAATACCCATGCAAAAACGGAAAATCTGGTTAAGAATCTGGCTTACGACAGGTCCGATATTACCGCCGGATTAGGCTGGTGGATGACTCCGGGAGCTGTGTTAAAGGCTGATTTGCAGTGGTTCGAAAATGAAGCAACCGATACCAATAAAAAGCAATTAAACCTGGGAATTGGAATATGGTTTTAACAAGGTTTAAAATAGGACTTATTTTACTGATTGCACTTCTTTTTTTGTTTGATGCGGATCTTTTCGGCGCCGACGCCGGAAAGATCCTTAAAACCTTGGAGAAAGAGTTTCGTGTAAAAAAATCAGAATTAACACTCGAACATTTATCGGTAAACGGGAGCCTGAAAGCGTGTGTTGATGACGTGTTCCTGGTTAAGCTGAACGACGAAGCAACCGGATATGTCATCGATGCAACCGGAAAGGGGCGTCATGATGAGTTTGAGTTTCTGATTTTTATAAACTTAAAAAAAGATGTGGAGTTTGTTCGGATCGTGAATTACATCTCTGATCACGGGGGCGAGATTGCATCGAGGAGATGGCTCGACCAGTTTATCGGTTATAGCGGACGAGATCTGAAGTACGGTGAAGATATCCAGGCCATTTCCGGAGCGACCATATCTGCCAATTCAGTGGTTAGCCGGATTAAGGAAATTATCGGGCAGCTTAAGGCTGCCGATCTTTAGATCAGGCTTTTTCACTCAGTTCGAGCCAGCGCATTTCTTTTTCTCCCAACTCGTCGGTTAGTTCGGCAAAGCGTTTGCTTTTTTGCAGCAGTTCATCGGGTTGCAGTACTCCTGAATTAAGCGCTTCTTCCAACTCTTTCTTCTCGTTTTCGAGCTTTTCCAGGTCAAGTTCCAGTTGCTCAAATTCCTTTTTTTCATGAAAAGTCAGTTTTTGAGCCTGTTTTTTTTGCTTTTCACTTACCTGCTTCGGCCTGGAGGCAACTTGCTCCTGTTTTTCCAGTTGTTCGCGGTCGGACAGATAATCGCGGTAAATGGAGTAGTTTCCCGGAAAGTCTTTAATTTTTCCGTTCCCTTCAAACACAAAAAGGTGATCAACGATTTTATCCATGAAGTACCGGTCGTGGGAAACAATGATGACACATCCGCCAAAGCCGGCCAGATAGTCTTCCAGTACATTCAGGGTCATGATGTCGAGGTCGTTTGTCGGTTCGTCCAGGATCAGGAAGTTCGGGTTTTGCATCAGGATGGTGCACAGGTACAACCGGCGTCGTTCGCCTCCGCTGAGTTTTTCTATGGTGTTGTATTGGGTTTCTGGCGGAAACAGGAAACGGGTCAGAAGCTGGCTGGCAGTCATTTTGTTGCCGTCTTCAAATTGAATGACTTCGGCAATGTTTTTAATTACGTCAATAACCTTGTCTGTTTCTTTAAAGCTGATGCCTTCCTGCCGGTAGTAACCGATCTTTATGGTTTGTCCGGTATCCACGGCGCCGCTGTCGGCCGGAATTGCTCCCGTAATAATATTGAGGAAGGTCGATTTTCCGGTTCCGTTTTTTCCGACGATGCCAACCTTCTCAAAGCGCGAAAATTTATAGCTAAAGTCTTCAATTAGTTTTAAGTCGCCGTAGGCTTTTGAAATATGCTCCAGTTCCAGGATTTTACTGCCCATTCGCGACGATGAAATATTCAGTTCGATGTTATCATCGCGACGCCTGAAACCTGCTTTTTCTTTCAGTTCATAAAACTGATCGATCCGGTATTTGGCTTTATGGCTCCGTGCTTTGGGCATTCTCCGCATCCAGTCGAGTTCGGTGCGAAGCAGGTTTTGGGCTTTTTCGGTCGATGCCTGCAATTGTTCAATGCGTTCCTGCCGTTTTTCAAGGTAATAGCTGTAATTTCCCTGGTAGTTGAACACCTGGTTTTGATCAATCTCGATGATCTCGTTACACACGCGATCCAGAAAATACCGGTCGTGTGTGACCATAAACAGGGTGCAATTGGTTTTTTCGAGGTAGTTTTCGAGCCATTCGATCATTTCCAGGTCGAGGTGGTTGGTTGGCTCATCCAGCATCAGCAAATCCGGTTCGTTTACCAATACATTGGCAAGCGCCAGCCTTTTTTGTTGTCCACCCGAAAGTTCTCCGACCAACTGATCGTAGTTGTCAATTTTTAACTGGCTGAGAATCTGTTTTACTTTTACATCAAAATCCCAGGTATGAAGTTCGTCCATTTTCATGCTCAGCCGTTCGATCTCATTTTGTTGGTTGTGTTTTAACGCGGCTTCAAAGTCGCGCACTACCTGCAGAGCGGGATTATCCGACTGCAACGCTTGTTCCAGTACGGTCAGATTCAGGTTCAATTCAGGCGATTGCTTCAGATAGCCGATCTTTACATCTTTGGTCTGGGTGATTTTCCCCGCATCCGGGCTGTCATTTCCGGCCAGAACCTCCATCAGTGTTGTTTTTCCTGCTCCGTTTCGGGCGATCAGAGCCACCTTTTGATCTTTAAATATGGTAAAGGAAATATTTTCAAAGAGCATAAAATCAGCAAAGCGCTTCGAAATTTGTTCGGCCTGTAAGTAGGGAATCATTTCAAAATATTTTGCGCAAAAATAGGAATAATTTGTCAGGTAAAGCAGATCGCTTATTTTTGTTGATCAGCAAACAAGATGATTATGCAAAAGGAAGATCGTTACCGAAAAGTGATCGCGTATTTTCAAAAAGAGATGCCGGTTGCCGAAACAGAATTGCATTATTCGAATCCCTATCAATTATTAGTTGCCGTGATTTTATCGGCTCAATGTACGGATAAGCGGGTAAATCAGATTACGCCCGAACTTTTCAGCCGTTTTCCCACGCCCGAAGCGATGGCCGACGTTGATTCAGCCGAGGTTTTTGACTATATCCGGTCGTGCTCTTATCCGAATAATAAGGCTAGACATTTGGTTGGAATGGCCCGCATGTTGGTCGACGATTTTGGGGGAGTTGTTCCCGACGATGTGGACGAATTGCAGAAACTGCCGGGCGTAGGCCGAAAAACGGCCAACGTGATTGCATCGGTTGTTTACGAAAAACCAACCTTTGCCGTTGATACGCATGTGTTTCGGGTTGCCGCCCGCATTGGCCTGGTCACAAACGCGAAAACACCTTTTGAGACTGAAAAACAGCTCATGCAGCATTTCCCCGAAGAATTAGTTCCGTTGGCCCATCATTGGCTCATTCTGCACGGAAGATATACCTGTACGGCACGAAATCCGAAATGTGAAAAGTGCGGACTAAAAGAGTTCTGCCTGTATTACGGCGACGAAAAAAAGTGAGACGGGGCAGAGGGCACCGGTACAGACTACTTTGTCGCTGGCAACTCATGTTAATTAGACCTTAACCAGGCCGAAAAAAACCGGGAGGATTACTTTGAATTTTTATCAAACTTTGTACATTTGCCCTAATCTCTAACTTAAAAAGAAGTGTTATGGCTTATGTAATTTCAGATGAGTGCATTGCATGCGGAACTTGCATAGATGAATGTCCTGTTGAAGCTATTTCAGAAGGCGATATCTACAAAATCGATGCTGATCTTTGCACTGATTGTGGCTCTTGCGCCGAAGTTTGCCCGGTTGACGCAATCTCGATTGCAGAATAATACCGGAAAGCATAAAAAATTTCGCCCGTCATATCAAATATGACGGGCTTTTTTTGTAACTTATGCCAACCTTTTGGAACAGAACTTGCATGATGAGGTATAAACAATGAAAATATGAAGGCAAACTTTTTACTTTTTCTTTCTCTTTTTATTGGTTTATCAGTCTTTTCACAACCGGAAACAAATCTGGAAAATGATTTAAGGCTTTATCGAATTGAGAAAATTTTTCCCAATCCGGTAGAAAATCATGTGTTTGTTGAAATTGATGCCATTGATGATGCCACTGCAAATTTTGAGTTGGTTGATATTTTAGGGAATATGGTCCATCGGTGGGAACCCATACATATTATTTCAGGAAACCAACAGTTAAAACTGCAGATTAAAAATATCCATACCGGCATTTATCTGCTGCGGGTGCGAATAGAAGGAGAAATTTACGTTTTCAGAATTCGTAAAGTTTGATTGATTTTACCACTTTCCCATTTTCCGCGGTAGCAGGATCTGACAATAAGCTCAAAAGGGGAGAGAGCTAGATCTCTGACTCGATGTAATAATGCAGGTTCTCGCGCGTAATAATATCCAACGGCAGGTACTTAATCGGATTAATCTTCTTTTTAAACATGAGGTGATCAATCAAAAAATGGATTCCGTAATATCCCTGCTTCCTTGGGTTTTGGTTGATCAGAAAGTGGATGATGCCTTTGTTTAAATACGATAAATTTTTCTCCAGTAAATCATAACCCACGAGACGTATATTCCTGATATTTTTTGTCTGCAAATAATTTGCAACCGTATAAGCCCTGGACGTTGTCACAAATATTCCGGATACCTGTGGATGGTCGTTGAGCAGCTTATCCAACTGTTCGGAGAAAATGATCTCGTTCGAACTGTTTTTCAGATCGGCATGAATCATTTGAAAATCAGGTTTGGGAAACGGCTCAAAGTAGTCAAGAAAGCCTTGTTCTTTTTTGATCAGGTGTGACGAGTTCGAGACATCTTCGTCGATGTGGGCGATGATAAATGCTGAAGGACTGCCGCCTAAATGGCCGTAGTGAAGGAGTTTTGCTGCAAGCACACCGCTTTGATAGGAGTCTTGTCCGATATAGGCCAGCGGCTCGTAGTCGGGGATATGGGTGTTGAAAAGATTAAAAGGGATATTTTGTTCCTTCCATTTACGAAGAAATGTGAGCGACTCCCTGTAGAAAACAGGAGCCAGTAAAATCCCGTCGTAGTTTAATTCAGAAACTTTTTCCGCTTTTTCTTTAAATGAATCAACATCGAATTGATTAAAAATATGATAGCTAACAGTAAGTCCATATTGCTGAAGCTCCTTTTCTGCTTTTTTTATTCCGCTGACGGGTTGTTCCCAGAATTCATCGAGTGAGGCATCCGGAATTAAGGCCGCGATCCGGTATTCCCGTTTTGACACCAACGCGCGCGCCAACATGTTGGGCTCGTAATTTAGCTCCTGTGCAATTGAAAGAACCCGCTGCTTTACTTTTTCGGACACCCGTCCCCGGTTGTGCAGTACGCGGTCGACTGTCCCGGTAGATACGCCGGTTTTTTCGGCAATATCTTTTATGCGGACCATATTCTTTTTTAGTTCCTTATTTTCCATAATTTCCAGCATTTGGCCAGTAAACGTGCAAAAATATGGAATATCTTCTTTTCATGGCATTATCGGGTCGAAGAGTTTATAAAAAGCCAATTTCTCCAAAATAAACGGGTTGATGGAAATCCGGTTCCGGGGTTTTAATCGTTTGCCAGCTTACGAAATGCGGTTGATTAAGGTCGTCGCCGCATTTGTAGAAATTGGCCCGGGCTGTTTTTCCAGATAGTTGATTGATCTGATGTTTGAAAAAGCTTGAAACGGGTATTTTTAAACTCAACTGCCACTCAAAACACGGAAGTTGATGGTGTGAAACCCGGTTGATGACTGTTTGCGTCTGAATAAGATTTAACCGATCCGGATTTGCCCGTTCGCGTTGATGCCGGTCGGGTCCCCAGGCTGCCAGACAAGTCCCCAGGCTGTTGAATTCAAAATTGTAATAATTGGGTTCATCGTCGAAAGCGATGAAGAACTCAACGCAACTATCGGTATAAACCGGGTCGTTGTGCCGGGTATAACGGGCCAGAACCTGCTCTTCGGTTACACGGAAAAATAAAAAGATGTTTTCCTGATTATGTGCAATTTTAAACCCGACCCGGGGAAGCGACGATGCTTTTCCCCAGGAGAACTTATCGAGCGGAATTTCCGTCAATCGACTGAACAGGGAGTCCGGCTCCGTTTGGTTTTTTACCGGATGAGAGATCAAAGGGATTTCAAGCTTCATGCGGTTTGCGTGTTTTTTTAATTGAACTTAGCTGTTTAATCGTGTCCTGTATTTCATCGAATTGTTGCTCGATCTTCCTGACCAGTTGGAATTGGGCCCGTGCCCGTTGGATATTATGATCGGGGAAATGGATGCGGTAATAATGGTCGCCGTCAATGTAATCGGTTAAAAAGCGAACACCCATAATAAAAGGGAGCAGCAAACAACTCTGCGAAAGGGAATCCAGTTCATGTTCATTAAGAATATCAATTGTTTCACTGATAAAGCCTTCTGCATATGCTTTAAACAGATTCAGGTTGAGCTGAATTTTATTCAGGTCCTTTTCATCTTCTTCCGCGGTATTTATAATCGTTCTGACGGCATCTCCAAAATCGTAAGCCACATAACCGGGCATCACGGTATCCAGATCGATCACACAGACCGCCCGATCGTTTTCATTGAGCAACACGTTGTTAAACTTGGTGTCGTTGTGGGTTATTCGGAGGGGCAATTTCCCTTCATCTCCCATCTTTTTGATCAGGCTCATTCGCTCTGCTCTTTCCTGCACAAACCTGACTTCTTCTTCAACTTCGTTTAAGCGGTTTTTAGGATCACGCTTTTTTGCATCCCGAAGTTGTCCGAGGCGGAATTCGATGTTGTGAAAATTTGGCAGGATTTCGTGTACCGTTTGAGGATCGAGGTCCGACAGCAACGAAATAAATTTGCCAAATGCCCGTCCTCCTTCCAGAGCCTGCTCTTCTCTTTCTACCAGATCATAACTCCTGGTGTCTTTCAAAAATACGTACAACCTCCAAAAACTTCCGTCCAGATGTTTATAGTAATTCTTCCCCTGAAGTGTTGGTACCAGTTCCATAATTTTTTGGCCCGGATCTGAATGCAGAGCTTGTTCTTTTTTTTGGTGCAAGTGATTGATGACCTGTTGAATATTCTCCATCAGATGATCAATGTTTGTAAATATTACCGAATTGATTTTTTGAAGTACATAATCCGGAAATTCCGCGTTCGTGTTACCGACCCGAAAGGTTTCGTGAATATGTCCGGAACCAAAAGGGCGTACTTCTGCTATTTTTCCCTGTATCGCAAATTGAAGCGCTATTTCAACAATTTCGTTCTTGTTCATAGGTGTATTTGTTAAGTTATACTGGTTTATAGTCTGATTTATTCATACGCTGATATTCAGTTGAGCAGTTAAGCCTGTTTGATAAATCTCCTGATTTCGGGGACTAAAGTAATTCATATTTTTTCACGAAAAAATTTTTTTCACAAAAAAGTGTGTACGAACACGCACTTTTGATATATTTGTGATTCAATAAATAACCTAACGCTACTTTAGCGTGCTTTATATTGTCAGGCAATTGTCCGTTAAGGTAGAACTTAAAAGTAAAATCAAATGGAAAATAGCAATCGTCGCTCGTTTTTGAAGCATCTGTCTTTGGGGGTTGGCCTGGCTGTAACCGGTGTTCCTGCCTGGTCGGCCGAAGCGGAACGAAACAAAAAATCAACCGGGAGAAAGCCCGGGCAGTCTTTTAACATGTGCAATTATGCTGCGCCAAAATTGCCGGTAGTTCGCGTGGGATTTATAGGCCTGGGAATGCGTGGTCCCGGCGCTGTTGTCAGGATGTCTCATATTGACGGAGTTGAAATAAAAGCGCTTTGTGATATCCGGGAAAATTCGGTGAAAACATGCCAGAAGCACTTAAGAGATGCCGGTTTGCCCGAAGCGGAAGAGTACTTTGGAACGGAAGATTCGTGGAAAGCGCTTTGCGAACGCAGCGATATTGACCTGGTATACATCTGCACTCCCTGGCACCTGCATACCCCGATGGCTGTTTATGCCATGCAACAAGGCAAGCATGCCGCGGTGGAAGTTCCGGCGGCCGTTACCTTAGACGAAGCCTGGGAACTGGTCGAAACATCGGAAAAAACCCGCAAGCACTGCATGATGCTTGAAAATTGCTGTTACGACTTTTTTGAGTTACTAACCCTTAACATGGCCCGGCAGGGTTTGTTTGGCGAGCTGGTTCACGGCGAAGGAGCCTACATTCATAACCTGCTTGATTTGAATTTCGACAAAAACGCTTATTACGATATGTGGCGGTTGAAGGAAAATTACCGCGATGGAAACCTGTATCCGACTCATGGTTTGGGACCGGTTTGCCAAGCTATGAATATTAACCGGGGCGACAAAATGGATTACCTCGTTTCGATGGCTTCCAATGATTTTCAGATGGCTCAGCATGCCCGGGAGTTAGCCGCCGGGGATTCATTTTACAGTGAATTTGCAGGAAAAAATTACCGTGGAAACATGAATACGACTGTCATTAAAACCCACCAGGGAAAAACAATTATGGTACAGCACGATGTAACGTCCACCCGTCCGTATTCCCGGATCCATTTGTTAAGCGGAACAAAAGGAATTGCACGTAAATACCCTGGACCTGCAAAAATTTCGTTTGGTCATGATTGGATTGACGAAGCGGAAATGAAACAGTTGGAGGAAAAGTACAGCCCGGAGATTGTTAGAAAAGTGGGTGAAATGGCCAAAAAAGTCGGCGGGCACGGCGGTATGGATTTTATGATGGACTGGCGGTTAATAGATTGCCTGCGTAACGGCCTGCCGCTGGATCAGGATGTTTACGATGCCGCTTTGTGGAGCGCCATTGCGCCGCTGACGGAATGGTCGGTGGCCAATCGGTCAAACTCTATTGATGTGCCCGATTTTACACGGGGAGCCTGGCAGCAGAATACCCCCGTTAACCTGACCCTCGAGGGCGGCGGCACAACAGAAGTCAGGGGAGTTAAACTCTGAAATTGAAATTACACCATAATATTATTCACTCTGTAAATCATTCAAATATGCACATCTTGAAAAAAATTATTCCGGTACTGGCCATGCTGATGGCTTTTGGCGCCTGCCAAAACATCAATCAACGCCAGGATCTGACAATCGCGATCGTTCCGCAACCAAATGAACTGATTCAGCAGGAAGGATCGTTCACGGTCAATTCGCGAACAGTTTTTGTTGTTCCCGAAGAAGAAAGCCTGACGGCTGCCGTGGCCCTGATTAACCAACGTTTTAGCCGGGCTGCCGGTTTCAGTTTAAAAATCGTCGGAGAGAAACCCAAAAAGAATTTTATTGCCGTTGATCTGGATCCGGCTCTGGTTGGCGGAGCCGAGGCCTACGAACTGCTGGTTGAACCACAGGGAGTGACCGTAAAAGCCGGCACGGCAAGAGGCGCTTTTTATGGCCTGTCAACCATGCTTCAACTGCTTCCTGCAGCCATCGAAAGCCCCGAGCCGGCAGCTCAGGTGAGTTGGACGATGCCTTGCGTTCAGATCAAAGATCAGCCACGCTTTGTCTGGCGCGGAATGCACCTCGACGTGTGCCGTCATTTTGTACCGGTTGAGTTCATTAAAAAACAACTGGATGTGATGGCCTTGTTCAAGATGAATACATTTCATTGGCATTTAACCGAAGATCAGGGTTGGCGCATCGAAATCAAAAAATACCCGAAACTGACTGAACTTGGCTCTGTCCGTATCTTGGGCGACGGCTCGGAATACGGCGGGTTTTACACGCAGGACGAGGTGAAAGAGGTTGTGGCTTATGCCGCCGAACGTTTTATCGATGTGGTTCCCGAAATTGAACTTCCGGGCCATTCGCTTGCTGCCTTGGTGGGTTATCCGCAGCTTTCATGCACCGGCGGCCCGTTCCGGGTCCGTAATGTTTGGGGTGTTGAACCCGATGTGTATTGCGCCGGAAAGGACGGAACCTTTCAGTTTCTGGAAGACATCATTAACGAAGTGGTGCCTTTGTTCCCCTACGAATATTTTCATATTGGCGGCGACGAATGCCCCAAAGACCGCTGGAAAAAATGTTCCGATTGTCAAAAACGAATTCGCCAGGAAGGTTTAAAAGATGAACACGAGTTGCAAAGTTATTTTGTTCAGCGCATTGAAAAAGTGTTGCTGGCCCACGGGAAGAAAATGATTGGCTGGGACGAAATTCTGGAAGGCGGACTGGCTCCCTCGGCCACGGTCATGTCGTGGAGAGGTGAAGCCGGAGGGATTGAAGCCGCTCAGCAAGGACACGATGTGGTGATGACCCCGGGTAACTGGGTTTACCTCGATCATTACCAGGGAAGCAGTCAGGTAGAGCCGGTAGCCATTGGCGGTTATACCACCCTCGAAGAATCATACGGATACGATCCTGTTCCGGCGGAACTGGATGGCGAAAAATCCAAACATGTGCTGGGAACCCAGGGAAATGTTTGGTCCGAATACCTGTATACACCCGAAATGTTTGAATACCGCATTTATCCGCGCATCATTGCCCTGGCCGAAGTTGGCTGGACCGAAAAAGCAAACAAAGATTACACCGATTTCCTGCGACGGATGGATCTGCAGTTTGAACGTCTGGATTATCACGGGATTAATTACCACATTCCGCTTCCGGAAGGCCCGGTAAACCAGGTGGCTTTCACCGATGAGGCCACGCTCGAATTTACAACAACCCGTCCGGTGAAGATGGTTTACACCCTGGATGGACAGGAACCGGATCTGAACTCGGATGTGTACGAGTCGCCGCTTGTTTTTACCGAAAATGCCACCGTTAAAATCCGTTCGGTGCTGAACAGTGGTAAAATGAGCCGGGTACGGACGATTCAGGTAGAAAAGCAGGATTTGCTTCCTGCTGTAACGGTACAAACCACAGGCACCGGACTGAAAGGGCAGTATGCGAAAGGCTATTTTACATGGGTGAAAGATCTGGAATCGGTTGATGCCTGGACAGCTTTAACCGTGACGAAAGAAACGCTTGCTACGATTAATGATTATCAGGTTCCAACCGCCGCCATCCTCACTGGTTATATTGAGCTGCCGGAGGACGGTGTTTACGAGTTTCAAACCAATTTCGACCAGTTTTTTATCGGTGAAAAATTGTTGATCAATAACGACGGTGAAGTCAAACGCTTTTCTCGCCACAATGCCATGATGGCACTTGAAAAAGGAAAACATCCGGTCAAAATTATTTATTTAAACAACAACATCGGCGGATTCCCTCAATCGTGGAACCATTTTGTAGTCGAATATAAGAAGTTTGGTGACGGACAATTCACCCGGATTACCCCCGAAAATTATACGTATTAACCGAATAAACCGGAAAACGCCAATCAGATGAAGGCAATATTACTACTACTCATTACTTTCTTTTTTGTTGATTTAACTGTTTTTTCCCAATCTCCCGATCCAATAACCAACGTTTGGGGATATGTCGAAAATATTCAGATGATTGGCGAGCATAAGGAGCCGGCACATGCTTCGTTCGTTTCCTCTGCTTCCGTACAGGAAGCTTTACGTTTCAGGGTCGGCGAAACAGCGACCAGGCAATACCTGGACGGCATCTGGAAATTCAACTGGGTCCGCTCGCCCAACGACCGTCCGCTCACCTTCATGAATCCGGATGAACAGGTGGATCATTGGGATGACCTTAAAGTACCTTCGAACTGGGAAGTGGAGGGCTACGGTATTCCTATTTATGTCAATCACCAGTACGAATTTGCCGACTACAAAGCTCCGGTATCGCCCGAAATTGAATTTACGGACCGTATTCATCCGAAAAATCCCGGTAAGGTGCCGCACGATTATAACCCGGTGGGTTCGTATCGTCGCGATTTTATGCTCGCTGATGACTGGGACGGAAAAGAAATCTTTTTGCATATCGGAGCAATGAAGTCGGGAGGCTTTGTATGGATGAACGGCCACTACGTCGGTTATTCGCAGGACAGCAAACTACCGGCCGAGTTCAACATAACCCCATATCTTCAAAAAGGAAAGAATACCATGGCCTTGCAAATTTTCCGCTGGACTGACGGATCGTACCTGGAATGCCAGGACTTTTGGCGGATCAGCGGGATTGAACGCAGTGTTTTTATTTACGCCCAGCCCAAAGTGCGTATCCGCGATTTTGAAGCGGTTGCCACGCTCGACGGCGCGTATCAAAACGGAATTTTCCGGCTGAACGTTGATCTTCAGAATCATCTGCCCAAAGCAGGGCCATTAAAACTAAGCTATGAGTTGAAAGATGCTGCCAATGTGGTTGTTTCAACGGCAATCCGTGACGTGACCCCCGGCGTACAACCCGGGCTTTCGGTCTCGTTTCCTGAACTGATTCTCGAAAATGTGGGGCAGTGGAGCGCCGAACATCCCCGTTTGTATACCTTGCTGCTTCATCTTCAGGATAAAAAAGGGCATACGCTGGAAGCTGTCGCTACAAAGATTGGCTTCCGGAAAGTTGAAATCAAAAACGGTCTGTTGCTGGTCAACGGGCGGCGTATCACCCTGAAAGGCGTAAATACGCAGGAAACCGATCCGGAGACCGGGCATGTGATGAGCGAAGAATTGATCATGAAAGATATTCGCCTGTGGAAAGAAAATAACATCAATGCCGTTCGTTTGAGCCATTACCCGCGCGATGCC
Organism: Gaoshiqia sp. US2; assembly: GCF_059705485.1. Taxonomy (NCBI): domain Bacteria; kingdom Pseudomonadati; phylum Bacteroidota; class Bacteroidia; order Marinilabiliales; family Prolixibacteraceae; genus Gaoshiqia; species Gaoshiqia sp. US2. Next base: position 2,932,396 of record NZ_AP048550.1, read on the forward strand.
CGTTTTTACGAGCTTTGCGACGAACATGGCATTTATGTGGTGGATGAAGCCAATATCGAGTCTCATGGTATGTATTACGGCGAACACTCGCTGGCCAAACGACCGGAATGGGAAGAACAGCATGTTGACCGCATGGTCCGCATGGTTGAACGCGATAAGAATCATCCTTCGGTGATTATCTGGAGCATGGGGAACGAGGCTGGTAACGGGGTGAACTTCTATGCCGGTTACCGGGCTATGAAAGATGCTGACGCTTTGAAACGCCCGGTGCAGTACGAGCGTCCGTATAAAGATGACGATGGCAGTATCCTGGACATGGACTGGAACACCGATATTCTGGTGCCGCAATATCCGTCGCCCGCTTTTTTCGAGTACGTGGGCAAGCGAAAAACCGACCGCCCTTTTATTCCCAGCGAGTATGCTCATGCGATGGGGAACAGCACCGGTAATTTCCAGGATTACTGGGATGTGATTGAATTGTACGACAACCTGCAGGGTGGTTTTATCTGGGACTGGGTCGATCAGTCGATCTGGAAAATGAGTGAAAACGGGGAACGTTTTTATGCTTACGGAGGCGATTACGGCGAGAATATGCCAACCGATAATTCCTTCCTGAATAACGGCCTTGTTTTTCCCGACCGCAGTCCGCAGCCTGCCTTGTACGAAGTGAAGAAAGCTCACGAATTCATCAATTTCAAAGCAGAGGGCGTGAATCACCGCAACGAGTTGCGGGTGTTTGTCGAAAACCTGTATGATTTCACAAACCTGAGCGCCTTCAATTTTACCGCTAAAATCAAAGCCGACGGGAAGACACTGAAAACCTTCGAATTTAATGATCTGGATGTTGGGTCGCATACCGGAAAGCTGATCCGTATTCCTTTATCCGAAATCGGGACAGAGGAAAATACAGCGTATTTTGTCGAGCTGTCGGCCACGCTGAAAAATGACTGGGGTTTGCTCCCCCGGGGACTCGAAGTAGCCCGCGAACAACTGCCGCTTGATCATTTATACCGGGCAGGCGTTGTTGTGCCTGATGACGGCGGTGCTCTGAACCTGAAAGAAGAACCGGGTCAGCTTATGGTGTGGAACGATTTATTTCGCCTGGTTTTCAGTAAAGCTGAAGGCCGGATGGTCTCGTATGAATACAAGGGCGTTGAGTTGTTGAACGACCGGAAGGGCCCTAAACCAAATTTCTGGCGGGCTCCGACCGATAACGATTTCGGAAACCGGATGCAATTCAATAACCTGGAATGGAAAAAGGCCTCGCTGTTTTCGGAGGTGACTGAACTGAAGGCCGAAAAAACAGCATTCAACCGGGTCAGGTTTCAGGTCATCTATCATTTGCCCGGGGTGAATACCACCTTCGAAAGTATTTACGAAATTGCCGGCACGGGGGTGATAAACGTATCGAATACCCTCGCGGCAAGCGATTACAAGGCCGATATTCCCCGGGTGGGCATGTCGATGCAGCTCCCGGCTGAGTATAAAAACATCAGCTTTTATGGTCGCGGTCCCTGGGAAAACTATGTCGACCGGAAAGCGTCGGCTTTTATCGGCCTGTATCAATCGACTGTGAGCGAACAGTATGTGCCCTATGTCCGTCCGCAGGAAAACGGGTACAAAACCGATGTACGCTGGATGGCGCTGAGCAATGAGCAAGGAAACGGGCTGCTGGTTGTGTCAGCGAATCGGAAAACCGGACTTGGCATGAGCGCATTGCATATGCTGAACGAAGATTTCGATACCACGGTCGGTCTGGATTATGAAGGAAACAGCGGGCTGGAACCGGAATACCGGATCGACGGGATCCCCGAAGTAAACGGCAGCAAACACATTCATGATATTCGCGAACGCGACTTGGTTCAGCTGAACATCGACCTGGGGCAGCGCGGCCTGGGCGGCGACGACAGCTGGGGCGCCCGTCCGCAAAGAAAATATACGATGAGCGGGCAGGAAACGCATACGTACAGCTTCTTCCTGGTTCCGTTTGAAAATGCGACTGTTGAGAACTTTAAAGAACTGAGCAAAACGTTGTCACGCGAATAACATAGTTATTCATTTTTCATTGGATAGTGTGTCATTTATTGATTTTAAGATAATTTGTTTTTGTTTGTTGCAAAATTTTAATAAAGCGGGGAGGAGAAAACGTTAGGTAGCGGGGAAAAAGTTGCATGTTAATCGATGACTCAGGGGGCAGAATATGGCTGATATGTTTGTGAAAGCGAAAGCAAGACATGGGGGGAAACAAAAATAGTAGCGCCAGCGGTGAGTTTTTTCCGGTAGTGGATACCGAAAAAGCAGAAGGTTATGGAGCGATATTCCGGAGCCGATTCCGGGATTTGTATTTTTACGGGCTGAAACTGGTTTCTCATTCCGAACTGGTAAAAGACACCATTCAGGATATTTTTGCCGATTTGTTGACCCGTGAAGAATCTTTGGGAAAAATTGAAAATATTCATGCCTACTTGTTTTTGGCTCTTCGCCGTGAACTCTTGCGAAGAATTAAAAAGATTCGTCAGGCCGACTTCTCTGAATTTAACGTTCCTGAGCCTTTTGTGTTTTCCAGCGAAGACTTTCTGATTCAGAAAGAACAGGGAGCCGAATCCGACCAAATGCTGATGAGTAGTTTGAAAGGTCTGACCGACCGTCAACGTGAAGTAATACTGTTACGTTTTAAGTATGAGCTCGACTTTGAGGTCATTGCTTCGGTGATGAAAATGAAAGTCCAGTCCGTCCGCAACCTTTTGTTTCGCGCCCTTGAGCAAATTCGTAAGAATTTTAAAGATCATTCTATCAGTGATATAGGTGATGTGGATATTTTGCTCACGACAATTTTTTTTAAAAACAGAAATTTTTATTCTAAGTACTGAGTATAAACCGGATCATTTTGCACTTTAGAAATAAAGATGCGGGAATGAGTGATTTTAACGATCATATTTTCAAGGAGCTTTTGTTTGATCCACAATTTGTTCGCTGGGCGAGAGGCGAAGTTACAGAGAGGCCTGCCCGATGGGAAGAATGGAAAATATGTCATCCGGATAAAAACAATGAGTTTGATGAGGCTGTGAGCATAGCCCGCGGATTGTCATTTTCTTCTCCGTCCATCAGCGATCAGGAAATCGACTACCTGTGGCATAAAACGCTGATCCGTAAAAAACAGGCGGGGAAACCGGTTAGAAAAATAACGGTTATTACTGTTCTGATGAGGGTGGCTGCCGCTTTGTTTCTTCCTTTGATGATTTATACAGGCATGATCTATTCGAACAAGCAGCAGCTGGAAACCAGTTATTCGCAGCTTGCCGAAAATCAGGCAGAGCAAACGATTTCGGTTGTGGCTCCTATCGGTACGCGCACGGTAGTGAACCTGCCTGACGGTTCAACGGTATGGTTAAATTCGGGATCGCGTCTGGTTTATCCGGCCTTATTTTCCAGAGATGAACGTGAAGTTCGGCTGGAAGGCGAAGCATATTTTGATATCAGGAAAGATGAAAAACCTTTTATCGTTGAGAACTTCGGGCCCACTGTTAAGGTATACGGTACCCGGTTTAATGTAAATGCTTACGCCGATGAAAAGCAAATTACCGTTGCCTTGGAAGAAGGGCGTATTTCTTTGGATATAAATGGCGACGAGCGGTTTTTGTTGCCGGGGCAAGTTTCGTTTTTTTATCGGGGCGAAAATCAATTGAAAGTTGAGAACCAGGACATTGAACAATTTGTTTGCTGGCGCGAAGGAAAACTGATTTTCCGCAATACCACACTGGATGCTATTACACGTGTTCTGCAGCGGCAGTATCATGTTGATTTTAAATTTGAGAAGTCTGCTCTGGCAGATTATAAATACAACGCCACCTTTCAAAACGAGAGTCTTGAACAGATACTTCAATTGCTTGAATTGTCAGCGCCGCTAAAATTTCAGTATACCCGTGGAAATCTGAACAGCAATGGTCTGTACCAAAAAGGGACAGTAAAGATTTACAATAACTAAAAAATGAACCAGTAAAAATAGATTGCCTATGTAGAAAAAGAAATGCGAATAATGTCCACACATTATCCGCATCCCTAAAATTGAAATTCAATTAATTGTTAGAATTAATCAGTACAAAATTATGAAAAAAAATGATTTGTATGGTTTACCTGTGAGGCTAAACCTAAGAAAAGTATTACGGATTATGAAACTAAGCATCTTTTTGTTGATTTTCAGTCTGGCCCAAGCTTTCGCATTTTCAGTTCAGGCCCAGCGCAACCAGCTTACCCTGGATAGCCGGAATGTGAAACTGGAAGATGTATTGTACCAGATTGAGCAGCAGAGTAATTATGTATTTCTTTACAACCGCGACCGGGTTGATGTCGATCGCTTGACGACAATTCAGGTGAAAGACGCTTCCATTGAAAAAGTGCTGAATCGGCTTCTGGAAGATACAGGGGTGAGTTACCGGATTATAGACAGGCAGATTGTCCTTTCGTCGGTTCAGGGCATCATGCAGCAATCCCGAACCATAAACGGCAGAGTAACCGATGCTTCGGGGCTTCCGTTGCCGGGAGTAACCGTTATGGTTAAAGGCGCTACTGCCGGTACAATTACCAATGCCGAGGGTGAATATTCATTAAAAAATATACCATCAGAAATAATTTTGGTATTTTCTTTTGTCGGGATGCGTACCCTCGAAATTGTAGTCGGCGACCAGGCCTTGATTAATGCGGTTCTGGAAGAAGAAGCCATTGGTATTGAAGAAGTGGTAGCCATTGGATATGGAACCCAGAAAAAAGTAAACCTTACCGGATCTGTGTCTGCGGTTACCGCAGAAGTGTTGGAATCCAGGCCGGTACAAAATGTAGGACAGGCGCTTCAGGGAATTATACCCGGTCTGAATTTTCAAACCTCTGGTTTGGGTGGAGAACTGAACCAAGACCTTAGTTTTAATATCAGGGGAGCGGGTACAATCGGTGCCGGATCTAACTCGTCGCCGCTGGTGCTGATCGATGGTATGGAAGGGGATATGAACTCGTTAAATCCGCAGGACATTGAAAGTATCTCTGTGCTTAAAGATGCGGCTGCAGCCTCGATTTACGGTTCACGAGCGCCCTTTGGAGTTATCCTGATTACAACCAAATCGGGAAAGCACGGGAAAGCCACTGTGAGTTATAACAGTAATTTCCGCCTGACCTCTCCGCTGGGTTTGCCTGACATGCTTGACTCCTATTCTTTTGCACTTTACTGGAACGAAGCAGCTGCTAACGGGGGCGAAGGCGCTAAGTTTTCACAGGAAGTTATCGACCGAATCCTCCAGTACCAGGCGGGTGAGATCGACTACGGAACTGTTCCCGATTCAAACGGAGATCGTTGGCAATATTACACCGGCTCGCATGCCAATACCGATTGGTTCAAGGAACAATATAAAAAGGCTGCTTTTGCTCATGAACACTCCATCAGCTTGAACGGAGGGAATGAAAACGTTCAGTATTACGTGTCCGGTAATTTTCTTGATCAGGATGGTTTATCGCGCCACTCCGGCGACCAGTTTAGTCGCTATACCTTGACAGCAAAGATAAATACGAAAGTCAGCAAACATGTAAAGTTTAATTACAGCACCAAATTAATTCGGGAAGACTATGAAAAAGCCACACAGCAATCTGATTTGTTTTATCATAATATAGCCCGCCGCTGGCCGACAGTTCCGGTTAAAGATCCAAACGGATATTATACCGATTCCAGTGAAATTATTCAGATGAGAGACGGGGGACACATCAACGACCGGTCTGACTGGATTTATACGCAGGGACAACTCATTATTTCTCCGATCAAGGGATGGAATATCTATGCTGACGGAAATTATCGCGTTAAGTACTACACGTATCATCGGGATGTACTTCCGGCTTATGCCTATGATGTGAACGAAAATCCCTATCCGGTGGCTGTGGGATGGAATTCTGCCGGTTACAGTTCTGTTTATGAATATGATTTTGCCGACAACTTCTTTACCTCGAATATTTATTCTGATTTAGAATTGACATTGAACGAGGGGCATTATTTTAAACTAATGGGCGGGTTCAATTCGGAGCTGATGAAATACCGGACTTTGGCCGCTTCCCGAAGTGGATTGATTTCTCCCTCGTTGCCAACCATCAATACGGCAACCGATAACAGTAAAGCGGATGAAGGCCAATACCAGCATTGGGCTACAGCCGGTTTCTTCGGTCGTTTGAATTACAACTACAAAGAACGGTATTTGCTTGAAGTAAACCTCCGTTATGACGGAACTTCCCGTTTTCTTGAAGATAAGCGTTGGAATTTATTTCCGTCGTTTTCGCTTGGCTGGAATATTGCCAAAGAAAATTTCTGGACGTGGAATAATACGATACAAACTTTCAAATTCAGGGGATCATATGGGGAACTCGGTAATCAGAATACATCAAACTGGTATCCCTTCTTTCCTCAGATGCCTGTTGGCATTAACAACGGGTCGTGGTTGCTTGGTGGGGAAAAGCCCAATACAGCCAGTGCGCCTGGTTTAATCAGTACTTTGTTAACCTGGGAACGGGTGACTAGTTGGAACATTGGCGTTGATTTGGGTATGTTTAATAACCGGCTTTTGGTGAACGCGGATTATTTCAGCCGAAAAACCTTCGATATGGTTGGTCCGGCGCCCGAATTACCGGTAATACTTGGAACCGGCGTGCCGCAAATTAACAATGCCGACATGAAGTCTTATGGCTTTGAACTGGAAGCTTCCTGGAAAGACAAAATCGGCAAATTTAACTATTCTGTAAGAGCAGTTTTATCTGATGATCAGCAGGAAGTTACCAACTATCCCAACCCAACGGGAAATATCGGTACGTGGTACAACGGACGAAAAATGGGTGAAATTTGGGGATATACGACTGTGGGTATTGCCAGAAATCAGGCCGAAATGGATACCCATATGGCCAATGTAAACCAAAACAATCTCGCCAGTACCTGGGGGGCAGGTGATATTATGTATGCCGACCTGAATAATGATAAAAAAATTGACGGCGGATCGGGAGTCCTGGGAAATACAGGCGACCGTACGATCATTGGAAACTCAACGCCTCGGTACCGTTATAGCCTCGACCTGACAGGAGCATGGAAGGGCTTTGATCTCAGAGTGTTGCTACAAGGCGTTGGAAAAAGGGATTGGATGCCCAACGGACCTTATTTTTGGGGTGCAAGCGGAGGAATGTGGCAATCTGCGGGTTTTAAGACGCATATGGATTATTTCCGGAACGAAAATTCAGTTATGGTTCAGGCCGGGCATGCCGATGTAAATCTGGATGCCTATTTTCCAAAGCCATATTTCAATACAGGTAAAAACCAGCAATCACAAACCCGTTATCTGCAAAGCGCTGCTTACCTGAGGGTCAAAAATCTCCAACTGGGATATACGTTACCGGCTCACATTACCGGGAAAATCGGCATCTCAAAAGCCCGTTTCTATATATCGGGTGATAACCTGTTAACCTTCACCTCGATGATTGACACCTTCGATCCTGAAACAGTTGGTCTAAGTGGATGGAACGATGGAAAAACATATCCATTGGCGAAAGTATTTTCTTGTGGCTTAAGTGTTAATTTTTAAACAGTATGCAGATGAACAAAAAAATAACATATCCGATCAATGCGGTCATTATGCTGTTGGTTGTTGCACTGACAACATCATGTAATGATTATCTCGACCGCGAGCCGTTATCAAACGTAACGCCCAACGAATATTTGTGGAGTGAAGCCGATTTGGCGGCCTATACCATTAACCGGTATAGTTTTCCAACGCATGGCGGCTGGGGCCCGGGTACCTTCTCGTATGACAACCACACCGATAACCAGGCTACAAGCAGTTATTCCAATCAGTGGGTACCTGGTGAGTGGCGCGTACCTCAGTCCGGCGGAAGTTGGAATTTCTCCAATATCCGCAATTGCAACTATTTTCTTCAAACGGTAGTTCCCCGTTGGAAAACAGGCGAGATTACCGGTAATGCAGGAAATATTGCCCATTACATTGGCGAAGCCTATTTCTTGCGGGCATATGAATATTTTACAAAGGTGCAGGCTTTTGGCGATTTTCCCATCGTGAAGAGGACCCTGAATGATACGATGGACGAATTGACAGAGGCTTCAAAACGTCGTCCGCGCAACGAAATTGCCCGCTTTATTTTGGCTGATCTGGATTCGGCAATCATGCTTTTAAAAACAAATCCGCCTTATGGTAAAAATCGTATTTCCCAACATTCGGCTTATTTGATGAAATCGCGGGTGGCATTACATGAAGCCAGCTGGTTGAAATATTTGGACGACAACAATCTGTCTGAAAATACGCTCGTCGTTTATACTTCGGACCAGGGTTTTTATATGGGAGAGCATGGCTGGTTTGATAAACGTTTTATGTACGAAGAGTCGTTCCGTACGCCTTTATTGATGCGTTTCCCGAAAAACGATCAGGCACATGGACAAATCAGACAGTTGGTCCAGAATATTGACTATGCGCCGACTTTACTGGAGTTGGCTGGTGTACCGATCCCCGAAGATATCCAGGGAGAATCTCTTTTGCCTTTGGTTCGCGGCGAACAAACAGACAACTGGCGCAAAGGCTTGTATTACCACTATTACGAGTATCCGGGCGAACATGCGGTGAAACGCCATTACGGTATTCGTACAGACCGGTATAAACTCATTCATTTTTATAACGATCTGGATGAATGGGAATTGTACGATCTGCAAAACGATCCAACTGAAATGCACAATCTCTGTGACCGGCCGGAATATCAGGAACTGGTTGACAGTCTGAAAACGGAGTTACGTGAACTACAACTATATTATAAAGAACCTCATATAGCTCAATAAACGATTCTTATTACATAACTGCTACCATGAAGATACAAATAATCCCGGGTTTCATTTTTTTCCTGATCAGTGGCTTGGCGGCACAGGAGCAATTACCCAAACCTACCGCTTTGCAGATGCAATGGCAGAAAATGGAAACCATTGCTTTTGTGCATTTCAGTATCAACACCTTCACCGATATGGAGTGGGGTTATGGTAACGAGTCTCCCGACTTGTTCAATCCTACAAACCTGAACTGTCGACAATGGGTAAAGATTTGCAAAGATGCCGGTTTAAAGGGCATCATTCTCACTGCCAAACATCATGATGGCTTTTGTTTATGGCCTTCGGCCTACACCGAACACAGTGTAAAAAATTCGCCCTGGAAAAACGGAAGGGGCGATGTCGTGCGCGAATTTGCCGACGCATGCAACGAGTACGGATTGAAAATGGGACTTTACCTTTCACCGTGGGACTGTAATCATCGTGACTACGGAGAACCCGGATACAACCAATATTTCAAAAACCAGCTGACCGAGTTGCTTGTCAATTACGGAGAACTGTTTGAGATCTGGTTTGACGGAGCCAATGGCGGTCGTGGCTATTACGGGACCGACTCATTACACAATCGCAGTATATCAGACAATTATTGCGATTGGAGGGGATTTGTTGATTTGGTTCGGAATTTACAACCTAACTGTATTGTACACGGAGGCGGGCTTCCGGATATCCGCTGGGTAGGCAACGAAGACGGCTATGCTGGCGAAACACATTGGAGCACATTGTTTCCCAATGACCGGTTCAGTAACGATAAGAGCAGTCAGGAACAACTAAATGAAGGTCATGAGAACGGCTCCCGCTGGCTGCCTTCCGAAACAGATGTTTCTGTACGCCCCGGTTGGTATTATCATACCGCAGAGGACCATCAGGTGAAATCTTTACCTCGTTTAACGGACATTTATTATGAAAGTGTCGGGCGAAACAGCTTGCTCTTGCTTAACCTGAGCCCCGATAAACGCGGATTGGTACATCCGGTCGATTCGCTTCGCCTGTTGGAATGGAAGCTTCAGCTTGACAGGGATTTCAGTGAAAACCTGATGACTTCGGCCTGTCGCTTTTTCTCGAATAGAAAAGAAAATTTAAAAAAGGCGTTTGACGACGACTATGAATCGTACTGGGAAGCCTCAGGCGAAGCCGATTACCTGGAAATTGACTTTGTAAAGCCTTTTTCCATGAATCGTCTGCTGATTCAGGAATACATTCCGGAAGGACAGCGGGTTAAGGCATTCCGGGTCGAATACTTGCACAACGGGAGTTGGGAAAGGCTGGTTTCGGCGAGCACCATCGGCTACAAGCGTATCCTTCGTTTTAAACCGGTTAAAACCCAAAAGCTCCGGATTTCTTTCGAACAGATGCTGGCTCCGGCGATGATAACGAAAGTTGCCGTTTTTAACGCGCCTATTTTGTTGGACGAACCTGTTATTTGTCGAAACCAGCAGGGGATGGTCACCATTCTTTCTCCTGAAAGATTTGGCGAAGTGTTTTATACAACCGACGGTTCTGCTCCCTCCCGGTTTTCTTCAAAATATACCGAACCGTTCATGATGGATGATAAAGTATTGATAAAAGCCGTTGTTTATCATGGTGACGTCCACGGCGAAACCGGCAGGCAACTGTTTGGCATTTCCAAAGCAAACTGGCGATTGGCCGGGAGCGATCAACCCAAATTACCGCTGTTTGACGGTAATCCGAATTCCAGTTGGGTGAGTACGCATGGCATGAAAGAAGCGATAGTCGAATTTGGTCAGCCAGTCCGGTTTTCCGGAATAAGGTATCTGCCCGATCAGGCGCGCTGGCCTCGAGGTGTTGCGCTCGACTACCGGATTTCTGTTAGCGACAATGGTGAAAACTGGCTGCCCGTTGCTACCGGAGATTTTTCGAATATTCGCAATAATCCGGTCGTGCAAACCATTAATTTCGGGAAAACGATAGAAGCGGGCTTCCTGAAATTTGAAACATTCTCAGTTGCAGACAGTCAGCAAATGCTGGGCATTGCCGAGCTTGATCTGATAGACGAATAATTATAAATAAAAGAAAATGTTTAGTTTTAAGAAGTTGTCGCATGCGATCTGGCATTGCATGTACCATATCGTATGGACCCCTAAATATAGGTATAGAATATTGAAGGGAGAAATCAAAATTGAAGTGGAACACTGCATCAAGGCTTTCTCGGAGCAGAAAGGCTGTATTATTGAGGAGTTGAACGTACAGGAAGATCACGTACATCTGGTTTTGATGGTTCCGCCGAAAGTCTCTATTTCTGACATGGTTGGGATTTTTAAAGGACGAACAGCAATTCGGCTGTTCAACAAATATAAGAGCTTGAAGAGCCGCCCCTATTGGGGCAATCATTTCTGGTCAAAAGGCTACTGTGTGGATACAGTAGGACTGGATGCGGAGATGATCAAGAGGTACGTCAAGTATCAGGAAAAGAAAGATAAACGAGAAGAAGAAAAGTAGTCATTAACCTGTGGGGACAACAACTTTTACCTTCTTTGAGGGTAAAAGCAAATTACCCCTTCCAGGGGTTATCCCAAAGCCACATCCTTTGGGTGTGGATTTTTAGTCCGGTGGTCAGCAAATAATGAGCCGACATCGGGGTAGAACTTCAGGGCTACCGGGATGTCACCCTCCGGGGTGGGAGGTCAATCAGTAATCGGTGGTGAGTTGGTGGCGGAGTTTTGGATAATTGGTCGCATTGCAGCTTGGGGCATGGGGCATGGGGCTTGGAACTAAAAAGTACCTGAGTAAAACCGAAACTGATTACTGAACACTGGCACTCAGCTTTTTTATAAAAAAAACAATTTGACAGGTCTGTTACGTACAAATCTACCCCTTGTAATTTCAGTTAAAACCGATTTTTGTTCTTCTAAAATGAACTTATAAAAGAACAAAACCAATTAGCAGTTTGATATGAAAAGATTGACAACAATACTGGGGATATTTACAATGCTTTTTCAACTGATTTCATGTAATACGGCCGTGAAACAGCAGGTGGATTATTTTCCGGACGGAACTGAAATTCCGGCATGGTTCAGCAATACGGGTAAGATTAATCCCGATACGCTGGGTGTGCAACTCGTTGTAACCGGCTATGGGGCGGTAGGCGACGGACAAACCATGAATACCGAAGCCATACAACGGACAATCGATGACGCAGCCAGCCAGGGAGGAGGAGTGGTTATCATTCCGGAGGGACGTTTTTTAACCGGCGCCTTGTTTTTTAAACCCGGAACACATTTGCACGTGCAGGAAGGCGGGGTTTTGCTGGGTTCGGATGATATTGCAAATTTTCCTTTGATGCCATCGCGGATGGAAGGACAAAGCATCGATTATTTCCCGGCTGTGGTAAATGCTTATGGGGTCGATGGCTTTACCATTTCGGGAAAAGGGACCATCGATGGAAACGGGCTCAAATACTGGGAGGCTTTTTGGCAGCGAAGGGCTGAAAATCCGCAGTGCACAAACCTGGAAGTATCCCGCCCCCGCCTCATTTTCATCCAAAACAGTAATCATGTTCAGTTGCAGGATGTGAAGCTGCTGAATTCCGGGTTCTGGACCACTCACCTTTATAAATGCAACCAGGTAAAATTGCTTGACTTACATATTTATTCTCCTGCAGAACCGGTGAAGGCTCCAAGCACCGACGCCATTGATCTTGATGCCTGCGCTGATGTATTAATTGATGGTTGTTACCTGTCGGTAAATGATGATGCCATTGCCTTAAAAGGAGGGAAGGGGCCGTGGGCCGATACCGATCCGGACAATGGCCCGAACATCAATGTAATTATACAAAATTGTGAGTTTGGTTTTTGTCATTCGGCGGTCACCTGCGGCAGCGAATCGATCCACGATCGCAACATTATTGTGCGAAATTGTTCGGTTGACGGACCTTCCCGGGTTTTATGGCTGAAGATGCGACCCGATACGCCGCAACATTACGAATACATCCTGGTTGAAAATATCACAGGGCAGGCTCAGCGTTTGATTTATGCCAAACCGTGGCGCCAGTTTTTCGATTTGCAGGGACGCGAGAGTATGCCCTTGTCATTGTCCGAACAGGTGGTGTTCAGAAATATCGATCTGAAATGTGCGATTTTTGCCGACCTGGACGTTTCTGAAAACGACATTCTGAAAAATTTCACCTTCGAAAATGTAAACATCGTGGCCGAAAACGGTGAATTGAGAAAAGACCTTTTTGACGGACTGACCCTGATTAACCTGACCGTGAACGGCGAAAAAATTAATTAAACAGGAATCCGGGTGTAATTCATATTAATTTTTGAATACCCATACCGAAAATTAATCCGGAAACATGTTGTAAAGATTAATTCTAAGTTAGTTTTTCAGTCAAAATCCGATGCGTCCTGTTAATAAAATATGATTATCTTGGGCGTCAGAAGGGAATATAATAAAAGGGAAGATGAAGAATTTTGGAAAGATGGCACTGTTTACAGTGTTTGCCGTGTTATTAAACACGTTTGTATTTGCGCAGAATGAAGCCGTTCAGGCCGATGAGGGTTTTCAGTTTACCGACATCAATATATTGCCGGTTACATCAGTTAAAGATCAGTACCGCTCGGGAACCTGCTGGTCGTTTTCAGGTCTCAGCTTTTTGGAGGCAGAGATGCTCAGGTTGGGTAAACCCGATGTTGATTTATCGGAAATGTTTATCGTGTGGCACACCTATGATGAAAAGGCCATTAAAACAGTTCGTTTGCACGGTAACCTGAATTTTTCGGCTGGTGGCGCTTTTCACGATGTGACCCATATGATCAGAAAATACGGGATTGTGCCTGAATCGGTTTATGCCGGATTAAACTACGGTGAAGAGAAACATGTACACGGCGAAATGGATCGTGTGCTCGAAGAACAGGTGAAGGCCATTGTTGAAAACCGGAATAAAAAATTGAGTTCTTCGTGGGAATCGGTGATTCGCCGAACCCTGGATTCATATTTAGGAAAGCTTCCTGAAAAGTTTGTTTATGAAGGAAAAGACTATACGCCGATCAGCTTTGCCAGAGATTATGTCGGCCTGAATATGGACGATTACGTGGAAGTTAGTTCCTATACGCATCATCCGTTTTATACCAAATTCATTATTGAAGTGCCCGATAACTGGATGTGGGACGAAGTTTACAATGTTCCCATGGACGAACTGGAGGAAATTATCGATTTCTCCATAGCGAGCGGTTATACCGTCGCCTGGGCTGCCGATGTCAGCGAGAAAGGATTCAGCACCTCCAAACATGGAGTGGCTGTTGTTCCCGAGCGTGACAAAACGGAAATGTCGGATGCGGAGATTGGCAAATGGGAAAAGCTCTCGGAAAAAGAAAAAGAAGAACAGCTCTACTCCCTGAATAAGCCGGGTAAAGAAAAACAAATTACCCAGGAAATAAGACAAATTGATTTTGATAATTATCAGACCACCGACGATCACGGGATGCTGATTTTCGGAATGGCAAAAGATCAGAACGGCAATTTGTATTACAAAGTGAAAAATTCGTGGGGCGATTACAACGATTACGGCGGTAATTTTTACGCATCAAAACCATACGTGAAATATAAAACCATGAGTATTATGGTCCATAAAGATGCCATCCCCAAACACATCCGGAAAAAACTGGATTTATAATAAGCTGAAAAGCAAACTTGGAATCACAAAAGGCTGTTACGAACTATTCGGACAGCCTTTTGTGATTTTATGGCTTGCATCATCATCTGCTGTAAAACATCGGTTCTTTTCTGAATTGATTAAACGATTAAGCATATATTTATTGGCGCTATTCACTACGAAAATGTCAAAAAAAGTATCGTTAAAAGATATTGCCAATAAGGTCGGTGTTTCAACCGCGGCGGTGTCGTATGTCTTAAACGGATTGGAGAAAGAAAAGCGTGTTGGCGCGGATGTGGTTAAACGGATTAAACAGGCAGCCAAAGAGTTAAATTATCAACCGAACCAAATCGCCCGGAGTTTACGCAAAGGGGCTACCAGTACGATCGGACTGATTGTTGCTGATATTGCCAACCCGTTTTTCGGACATTTGGCACGAATCATCGAAGATGAAGCCATCAGGTATAATTATACGGTCATTTTTGGGAGTTCGGATGAAAGTTGTTCAAAATCGGAGTCACTGCTCGATACTTTTTTAAACCGGCAGGTCGATGGCTTTATCATCGTGCCATCGGAGGGATGTGACGAACAGGTGAGATCACTTTGGAAGAAGAATATCCCCGTTGTTTTAATCGACCGTTATATCCGGGAACTGGAAACAAATTATGTGATCCTGGATAATTTTAATGCGGTTTACGATTCTGTTACCCACCTGCTGTCTAAAGGTCATAAACGAATTAGCCTGATTGTTTACCGGAGTTCGTTGATTCACATGGAGGAACGAATAAGGGGTTATGTCCGGTCGATGAGCGACCACGGTTTGGACGATTTTATCTGTATCGAAGAAGTGACTTATCATTCGATGAATGATGAAATGGACGGTGTTATTCGGCGAATTTCGCAGGAAGATAAAACAGATGCCTTAATCTTTGCGACCAATGCCTTATCGCTGGCAGGTTTGTATGCGCTGAAAAAATATCAGATTAAAGTACCTGATGAACTGGCCATTGTTGGATTCGATGGCAATGAGGCCTTTGATTTTTTTGATCCTCCGCTGACCTATATTCAACAACCCCTGGAAGAGATGGGCCAACTGGCCGTTCAGTTGCTTGTGAGCCAGTTGAAAGGTGTCGGTGAAATATCCCAAGTGATACTGAAACCCCAGTTGGTTCTGAGAACATCGTGTGGCTGAATTTTTTGAATAGGATGAATGACCAATTAAACTAAAATAAATACATCATGAAAAAAATCGGATTTTTAGTCGTCATCTGCTTCATGGCGTTTGACGTTTTCTCCCAGTCGGGCTTTAACGGACTGGAATTGAATATGGGTAATTTATACCGGCTTTCGAATGCCGAAACACGCTCAATCAGTCCTGAAAATTTCACAGGTGAAAAAGGGAAAGGTGGTATGGCAAAGATCGAAGACAAAGATCAGCGCAATGTTGCCAATGCCTCTCATGCTGCCCGTGATCTGGGGCAGGGCTGGAAAGTTAACCCTTTCATCATCATTAACCCGGGCGAAACTTTTACATTGGCCGAAATTGACGGCCCCGGAGCGATACAGCATATTTGGATGACGCCTACCGGAAACTGGAAATTTTCGATTATCAGGTTCTACTGGGACGACGAGAAAGAACCTTCCGTGGAGTGTCCGGTTGGCGATTTCTTTGCGATGGGATGGAATGTATATGCGCCCCTGAGTTCGCTGGCGGTTTGTGTCAATCCGGGGAGTGCTTTTAACTGTTACTGGCCCATGCCGTTTAGGAAGAAGTGCAGGATTACGATGGAAAATATTAACGATCGTGAAGAAATGCGCCTGTACTATCAGGTTGATTATACGCTTGCCGATGTGCCGCAGGACGCCGCTTATTTTCATGCCCAATACCGGCGGGCAAATCCGAACGTCACCTCCGATTATACGATTGTTGACAACATTAAGGGACAAGGCCATTTTGTGGGCGTTTACATGGCCTGGGGTGTCAATAACAATGGCTGGTGGGGCGAAGGCGAAATCAAGTTTTTTATAGATGGCGACAAACAATTCCCCACGATTTGCGGTACCGGCACCGAGGATTATTTCTGTGGTTCCTACAATTTCGACCGGGAGGGACAATATAAAGAATTTTGTACCCCTTATGCCGGTCTTCACCAGGTCATCCGACCCGACGGAACCTATAAATCACAACAACGTTTCGGCTTATACCGTTGGCATATTCTCGATCCGGTCCGGTTTAAAAAAGACTTGAAAATTACCATTCAGGATTTGGGCTGGCGTCACGGAGGAAGGTATTTGCCCCAGAAATCGGATATCTCATCGGTTGCATTCTGGTATCAGACAGAGCCCCATGCGAAATTCCCCAAATTACCCTCGTGGGAAGAACTGGAGGTTAATTAACGAAGACAATTTAGGATGAGCTACCATAAATTTTACCGGATGAACCTTCCGCTCCTGCTGTTGGTTTTGGCGCTTGCCTGTACATCAGGCGGCAAAAAGTCGCAAAAAACCGAAGACAATCAGAATGAATATCTCCCGGGCACCTATGGCTATGATGTTGCATTTTTGGAAGCACATCAGATCGGAACCATTGAACTGAAAGATGAGCATGCAAAAGCCAGTCTGTTGCTGGTCCCTGAATACCAGGGAAGAGTAATGACCTCGTCGGCAAATGGAAGAAAAGGCGCCAGTTTCGGCTGGATCAATTACGACTTGATTCGCTCCGGCATCCAAAGCAAGCAGTTTAACCCGGTGGGCGGTGAAGAACGTTTTTGGATCGGCCCTGAAGGAGGCCCGTTTTCAATCTATTTTAAAGAAGGAGAGGAGCAGGTATTTAAAAACTGGCTTGTTCCGCCGGTGCTCGATACCGAAGCTTACAAGGTGAAAGAACTGGATTCGCGGCATGTTGTTTTCGAGAAAAATACCGTGCTTAAGAACGCTTCGGGTACGGAATTTCAGGTAGACATTGTTCGGAAAGTATCGCTTGTCGGCCGGGACGAACTATCTTCGGTATTTCATGTCGGCCTGCCAGAAAAAGACCTGGACGTGGTGGCCTATCAGACTGATAACACCATCACAAATACGGGGAATAACCCGTGGGTAAAAGAAAGCGGCTTGCTGTCAGTTTGGTTGCTGTGTATGTTTAATCCCTCTCCGTCTACTACGGTTTTTATTCCTTATAACGAAGCGGGCGACGGAGTCGTTGTGAATGACGAATATTTCGGAAAAGTTCCTTCAGACCGGTTGATTGTTGAAAAGGGGACAGTTTATTTTAAGATCGACGGCAACTACCGGAGTAAAATAGGCTTGCCGCCGGGAAGAGCCAAAGAGTTGTGCGGAAGTTACGATTCGGAGAAAAACATCCTCACGCTGCTCTGGTGCACCTTGCCCGACGAACCCCGGGAATACGTAAATTCAAACTGGGGAATGCAGGAAAATCCGTATGCCGGCGATGTGATTAATTCGTATAACGACGGACCGGTGGACGACGGATCAATGATGGGGCCTTTTTATGAAATTGAGACTTCGTCGCCGGCAGCAGCGCTGGCGCCGGGCGGGTCGCTTACACACAGCCAGCGGGTCGTGCATATTCAGGGCGAAAAAGCAGAACTGGCCAAAGTGGTCAGCAGCTTGTTTGATCTGGATCTTTATGCTATTGAGTCGAAATTCAAGTAATCTTTTATGGAAAAGAAACCCATTATACCGAAAGGAATTGTTCTGGCCTTCATTTTGCTGACCTCGCTGTTTTTCGCATGGGCTTTGCCCAATAACCTGACCGATACGATGCTGGCGGCATTTAAACGGATTATGAGCCTCTCCGATTCCAAAACGGCCTGGATTCAGGTTGCCTGTTACCTGTTTGGTTACGGTTGTTTTGCGGTTCCGGCTGCTTTGTTTATCAAACGGTTTACCTATAAAGCCGGGGTGATGCTGGGCCTGGGCATGTACTCGGCCGGGACCTTTCTTTTTTATCCCGCGATGCTGATTGCCGGCTGGAACATCAACATCAGTTTTTTGATGTTCTTGTTGGCGATCCTGGTTCTTTTCGCCGGACTTTCAATTCTTGAAACTTCAGCCAACTCTTATGTTTGTGCGATCGGACCCGAAGAAACGGCCACGCAGCGATTAAATTTTGCCCAATCGTTTAACCCGTTTGGAGCCATAACCGGAGTGGTCGTCAGCCAGGTTTTTATTCTATCGCAGTTGAATACCATGAGCGCTGCCGACCGGGCAGCCCTTCCGGCAGAAGAGCTAATCAAGATACAAGGGGCCGAGTTAAATGCCGTCACCATGGCCTATATGGCTGTTGGTGTGGTCATTGTTGCCTTGCTCATCACGATTTATTTTACCCGGATGCCCAATCTGAGAGAGGAGGATGATAAAAGTCTGGATTTTGCTGGTACGCTCAAACGGCTGAAAAAGAATAAGAATTATGTGTGGGGTGTAGTCGCCCAGTTTTTTTATGTTGGCGCTCAAATAGCGGTCTGGTCGTTTATTATCCGCTATGTCATGCAGCAACTGCAGCTCGAAGAAGTGGTAGCCGGTTTGGGAAGAGATGTTTCATCAGAGGAAATTATTATCAGCTTGCGCAATCTTGAGCCATTGGCGGCAGGTTTTTATAATTTGTTTGAATGGATGGGCCTCGAAGCCATGCTTCCCCGGACACCGGAGCAGGCAGGAGCTACCTATTATATCATCTCTCTTGTTCTGTTTGTGATGGTCCGTTTTATCAGTACGGGACTGATGAAATTTATTAAACCGCGCCTGTTACTGACTGCCCTGGCTTTATTCGCTGTTGTTTGCAGCCTGGTGGTTATTTATGCAAATGGCTGGATCGGGGTTTATGCGTTGATCGGAATTTCAGGCTGCATGTCGCTGATGTTTCCTACAATCTACGGATTGGGAATTGCCGGTTTGGGCAGCGATACCAAGATGGGGGGCGCCGGAATGGTGATGGCCATTGCCGGGGCAGCCGTTCTCACCCAGATCCAGGGAATTGTTTCCGATCAGTCAGGAAGCATCAAACTGGCCTATTGGGTTCCGGCCGTTGCCTTCCTCATTATTGCCTATTACGGCGGCATTGTTTGCCGAAATCAACAACGGTTAGCGAAAGCGTAAAACAGTTCGGCCTTATTCGGCGTGGTTGTTTCCATGCTGCTCAAGGGTGAGTATTCGTTGAAAATGGTTCTCCAGGTGTTTTCTCATGGCTACGCGGAATTCATCGGGAGAACCATTTTTTAATATATTGACGATTCCCTTGTGGGACACATATCTTTTGTTGGTAACATTTTTGTGGATTAATCCACTGTCATATACGTAGTTGAATACGGGTAATAACAGTTTCTGGAAATTCTTCAGCGTCTTGTTTCCCGTGATTTCATACAGCTTGCCATGAAAGGTA
Source organism: Gaoshiqia sp. US2 (assembly GCF_059705485.1). Classification (NCBI taxonomy): domain Bacteria; kingdom Pseudomonadati; phylum Bacteroidota; class Bacteroidia; order Marinilabiliales; family Prolixibacteraceae; genus Gaoshiqia; species Gaoshiqia sp. US2. The sequence goes on from NZ_AP048550.1 coordinate 2,952,301, forward strand.
ATCTCGTGGCTGATATCGAAAAGAATATCTTCGCTGAATTCGGGTTCCTGATCAACGATTTCCTCCAATTCTTTGATGTCGTCGCCTGTAATATGTCTGAAAATCAAATCCCCCATGCCGATTTCGAGGACGAGCCGGAGTTCAAAAATATCTTTTAACGTGCTGTTGTCTAGAATGTGAGGAATCATCGATTTTTCAAGGAGTGAAGAGATGTCCGGACTGGTGATAACGGTTCCGATGTGCTTTTTGGATTCAATCATCCCCATTGTTTTTAAGCGGTTCAGTGATTCCCTGATCACGGTACGGCTAACGCCCATCGCGGTGGCCAATTCTATTTCCTTCGGAATGACATCGCCGGGTTGCAGGGCTTTCCTTTTGAAAAAATCAACCAGGTTCATTTCCACTTTATCTACTAAACTCCTCGTATCAATAGCAGCGATCAGGGTTTTATCGTCTTGGCTCATAAAGATGTGTTTTGTAATATGTAGGACATAAGACGCAAATTTCGGAAAAATGTTTGGAATAAAAAAAACAATTTCTATTTTTGTTGTGTATTATGTAGGACATAAGACAAAATGTATAAAAATGAAAAACTAAAACCAATGAGAAAGATGAAAGAAAAGACGCTGTTAATCAGTTTGTTGTTGCTGCTGGTGCTGATGAGTAGCTATACCTTTGCCCAGCGGAGTATCACCGGGCATATTACTGAGGCCGACAGTGGCGAGCCATTACCGGGGACTGCCGTGGTGGTATCGGGAACCACAATCGGGACAATCAGTGATCTTGACGGAAATTATGCGCTAACTGTTCCGGCAGGAACGTCACAGCTTGAGTTTTCGATGATCGGGTTTGAACATCAGGTGGTGAGGATAGCTGGCTCGGATGTAATCCATGTAGCCATGAAAACCTCGACAACCGCGATTGATGAAGTCGTTGTTCTGGCCTACGGTGGACAACAGGTCCGCTCAAAGGTGACCAACTCCATTTCCAAGGTAAGGGAAGAGTCTCTGTCTATTGGTTTGCATTCGAATCCGGCGCAGGCTCTTTCGGGCGCAGTGGCTGGTTTGGTGGTGCAACAAACTTCGGGTAATCCGGGAGCCACACCAACGCTTATTCTTCGCGGCGGCACCAACCTCAACGGAACCGGTTCTCCGTTGGTGATTGTTGACGGACAAATCCGCACCATGAGCGATATTAACCCCAATGATATCGAATCGATGGAGGTCATGAAGGATGCAGGCGCAACAGCTATTTACGGGGCCCGCGCCAATAATGGCGTTATTTTGATTACGACTAAAAAAGGAAAAACCGGAGCAGGTAAAATCGAATTCTCAGCAAAAGTTGGTTTAAACTATTATAACGAAGGGATTTATGATTTTTTGGGAGCAGAAGACTACCTGACTTATATGCGCACCGCTTACTGGCGTTCATCAAACATATACCAAACTAAAGCCGGAAACTGGACGGGGACAACCAACCTGAACAGTTTGTCGGCAGCCCAGCCCTATGGTACCGGCAACAGGTATTTCGATACCGAAGGGAATGTTCTTGACGGAAACAAGAATTCGGCAGCAGTATGGAGTCCGATGGTCTATACGAGTGATTTGGCATTTTTGCTCAACAAAGGATGGCGAAAAATGACCGACCCGTTGGCTGTCTACAGCTCTGCCTATGATCAGGAGATTATTTTTAAAGAATTTCATCTCTCCGATGTAAACCTGCGTGATCCATCTGTTTCACAGGATTATAATATAAATTTTAGCGGAGGCAACGATAACGGACATTATTATGCCGGATTGGGGTACAACTACAGCAATGGTACTGCTATTGAGAACTGGTACCAGCGAATTACCTTCTTATTCAATGCCGATTACAAAATCCGTGACTGGCTGACTTCGTATTCATCAATTAATTTTGCTGATGCAAAATGGCGCGACTTGCCCGAAACGGCTACTTCGGAACAGGAGTATTTCTCAAGGATTTTCTCGTTGCCTCCAACGTTCAGGGAAACCAATGAAGATGGCGAGTGGCTGATTGGTACCCGCGGCACAGGAGATGCCAATCAGAAAATTAATGCCGATAAATTTTATCGCAGTAAGAATACCGATAAGTTCACCTTAAATCAATCATTTAAAATAGATTTGATGAAAGGCCTTTATTTTAAGGTTGCAGCCAATTGGTACTTCAATGAAGGCAAATACGAGTCGTTCAACAAAGATTTTATGACTAATGTCGGCCCAAGATACAATACAACAAGAAATTCTTCTGCTGAGTTTGACCGTACTTTAGACCAGACTTACAATGGGATACTGAATTATGATCTTTCCATTAAAGATCTTCATAACATCTCGGTTATGGGAGGTGTTGAATATTACGACTCCTACAACAAAGGTTTTTATGCGGGCGGTTACGGAGCTCCGACGGACGATTTTATGGATTTAGGCTATACATCAACCGATGAAGGAGCCCGCACAATTGATTCGTGGCATAGTCGGCAGCGCATTATGTCGTTCTTTGGCCGGCTTAATTACGACTACGATGGCAAATATCTGCTTTCGGGTGTTCTCCGTCACGATGGTTATTCAAAGCTTGCTTCCGGCAACCGTTGGGGCACATTTCCCGGTATTTCGGCAGGTTGGGTGATAAGCAAAGAAGAGTTTATGGAAAGGTTCGGCAATATGATTTCATTCGCCAAACTGCGTTCGAGTTATGGTTTAAACGGGAACGTGTCCGGCATTGGTAACTACGACGTGCAGGGCGCTTATACCAGCAACAAATATGCGGGCGAAACAGGTTTCCTGATCAGTACGCTTCCGAATCCCGGACTTAAATGGGAACGTTCCCGGACCGCCGAACTTGGTTTGGATTTGGGTTTCATAAAGAACCGCTACAACCTGAGTTTGACTTATTACGACCGTCTTACAAAAGACAAATTTGCCGATATCACTCTTCCTTCTCATTCGGGTATCTCTACCTTCCGGTCGAACAATGGTGAAATCAGAAATAAGGGGATCGAACTGGAAGCAGGAGCCAGATTGTTAAACAGAAAGGATTGGAAGTGGAGCGTTAATGTGAACGCGGCACGTAACCAAAATGAGATTGTTTCGCTTCCGTACAACGGATTGGAAAATAACCGCCAGAATGCCTTCCAGGTGTACAACCGCGATGGCAGTTTAAGCTGGGTAGGCGGTTACCAGGAAGGCAAGCGTCCGGGCGATGTTTATGCTTTCAAGGCCCTGGGGATTTACAAAAATATAAACGAAATTCCGGCAAAATGGGTTGATAAATCAACCGGTAACAATGGGTCCAACAACCGTTTCCTGTACGGTACAAGTTCATGGGATGCTGTTTATGAGGCCGGCACACAGGGAACAGGCCTTCCCATTCAACCCGGCGATGTTAAATTTTTGGATGTGAACGAAGACGACCTGCTTGACAACTTCGACCTGGTAAAAATTGGCAATACCACCCCCACATGGACCGGTGGCCTTTCAACCAGCCTGAGCTGGAAAAACCTTACCCTGAACGTTCGTACCGACTTTGCATTGGGACATGTTGTTACCGATACCCGCTTCCCCTGGATCATGGGCAACATGCAGGGCACCTACAATACGATCGAAAAGGTGAAGAACACCTGGTCGGAGAGTAATCCCAACGGAAAATATCCTGTTTATGTATGGGCCGACCAGTTAGGCAAACGCAACTACGCCCGTAACTCATCAATGTTCATTTACAACGGCGATTACCTTGCTTTCCGCGAGATCAGCCTTTCATACCGCTTACCCGGAAACCTTGTTAAAAAGATGAATATGGAAGGTCTGGAATTTTCGGTGACAGGTCAGAATCTGGGTTACTGGACGGCGGCCAAGAATATTTATTCGCCTGAATACGGTGCTAACGGATGGGGAGGATACTCCCTGCCACGCACAATTATTTTCGGCGCAAACTTTACCTTCTAATCAGAAAATACGAGATCATTATGAAAAAAATACTTTATAGTTTAATGGTGATTGTAGCAGCAGTTTCCTTTTCCGGCTGCGATGATACACTCGATTTGGGCCCGATTGATTACTACGGTTCCGGAAACTTCTGGAATAACGAATCGCAGGTAGCAAGTTTTATGGTGGGCCTCCACCAGGATTTGAGGTCGATGTACCAAATGTTTTACTACCTGGGCGAGGCCCGCGGCGGCACATTGAGACTTGGTACTTCTTCCATGGGAACTTCAATGGATAATGAAGCGCCTGTTAAAGCGAACACGTTTACGGCAACCAGCACCGGAATTTCGAACTGGTACGGCATCTATGCGAAATTGCTGCAGGTTAACCACTTTATTCAGAGTGTGGAAGATGGGGCCAACTTTTTAACTGCCGATAAAAAAGGCTATTACCTGGGACAAGCCTATGGCTTAAGGTCGCTGTACTATTTTATGCTGTACCGGACCTATGGCGGAGTTCCTCTTGAATTAACGGTGAAGGTTCTGGGTGGGGTCATTCAGGCCGAAAATCTGTACCTGGCCCGTTCAACTGCCGCGGAAACGCTGAACCAGATAAAAGCTGACATCAATAAATCGGAAAGCTATTTTGGAACAGGCACAACGGTGGCAAGCAAGTACTTGTGGTCTCCTTATGCCACGGCCATGCTGAAGGCCCAGATTTATTTATGGTCGGCCAAGGTAACGACCGGTGATCATACGGCAACCGGCACAGCCGACTTGCAGGTGGCAAAAACGGCTTTACAGAAAGTGACCGGCAGTAATTTTTCGCTTCTGACCGATTTCTCCAAAATCTTCACTCAAAAAGCAAACAGTGAAGTGATTTTTGCACTGTATTTCGACCGGGAAGAATCAACCAACTGGGGACACAATTTCCTTTATCAGCCCAACGACTTGTTGGCAAGTGCTACCGATCTCAATGGCAACCCGTTTTCCTCCGATCCGCTAAATCTGGTGAATGGCGGTGTCATGCGTCACGAGTACAAAGAATCGTTTGTGAAAAGCTTTGATGTGACCGATACGCGTCGCAGCGGTACTTTCTTCGAGTACATCCGGGCCGTACACGGCGCTGCTATGAAAAAACTTATTGGCAACTATTCAACAACACTGGGAACCCGGGCCTATGATTCCGATATCATGATCTTCAGGTATGCTGATGCCATCCTGATGTTGGCTGAAATTGAAAACAGCTTAGGCGGCGATCCGGCAACATACATCAATCAGATTCGCGAACGGGCTTATGGCAGCGAATACCCGGTTTTCACCAGCGGTACTTTTGAAGAAAACGAAATAGCAATTTTGAAAGAACGCGATAAGGAATTTGTGAACGAAGGCTCGCGTTGGTTCGATCTGATCAGGATGCAGGATGCCGGTAAAAAGCCGCTGGTGTTTACGGCCGGCGTAAATTATGCCGGCGTTTACGGAGAAGCCCCGGCTCCGGTTCTGACATCTGATCAGGCGTATATGATTTTATGGCCGATTGATGTCAATGTGTTAAACGGTGATCCGCTCCTGGAGCAAAATCCGGGTTATAATTAAGCAACAAACTAATTCGATCAGCTTTTGAATAACATGAGGCAGTACCAGAAGTCTTGAATCTTTGGGAATCTGGTCACCCCGAATTTATTTCGGGGTCTGTCATTCAACGGGTTGAGATACTGATCCGGCAACTGTCGGCCAGGATGACTCTATTCAAGACTTCTGGTACTGCCTCATATGTTCCGCCAAATATTTTTTACGGGTCCTTAATTTCCTTAAATTTAAGCTGATGAATAATCTAATACCTGTGTTAATGAGTAAAAATCAATTAATCATACTGGCGTTTCTGGCGGCTGCTTTTTGGAGTTGTTCAGACACCGAAAATATTCAGGGCATTCATGATGTCCGCTTGATTCAGCCTCATGTGCCTCTTTTTGTCGGAAGAGACAATCCGGGTGCGCTTGAATTCAGTTTTACAGTCACCGGCGGGACGACCTCGCTTGAATTGCAATCGGTAGAGTTGTTTTTTGCCGAAGCCGGACCAAGCGGAATACTGGATGCCGTTACCGGAAATTTAACGGCAATTGACGGGGATAACACCGAAAAATCCTTATTCGGAGAAACCGGAACGATTGCTTCGTCGCTTAAACTGACCGGTTCGCTCGAATTTGGTGAAGGCGTTCATACGCTTTCTTTCAGTTTCAGGGTGAAAGAGGATGCCGGATTGGAACAAAACGTGCAGGTGGAAAAAATTGTAATGCGTTTTGGAAAGCATAAAAAATTAGCTGTCGAAGCCGATAAAAATCATCGCTATCGTCTTGCCAAAGTGCTTCGAGCAGCCGGTCAGGACCATTGCGATACATACCGGATCCCGGGTTTGGTAACCACCAAAGAGGGAACGCTTATTGCCGTTTACGATAACCGCTACAACAACAGCAAAGATCTTCAGGAGGACATTGATATTGGTATGAGCCGAAGCATCGACGGCGGACAAACCTGGGAACCGATGAAGGTTATTATGGACATGGGCGAATGGGGAGGCCGTCCGGAGCGGCTTAACGGCATTGGCGACCCCTGCGTGCTCTACGATCATCATACTCATACCCTTTGGGTTGCGGCTCTGTGGATGAGTGGCGCAACTGAAAAAGACATGCTGTGGTGGGCCTCAAAACCCGGGACGAGTCCCGAGGTCACCGGCCAGTTTATGATTGCCAAAAGTACCGACGACGGACTGACCTGGTCGGAACCCATCAACATCACCGAACAGGTTAAGGATCCGTCGTGGCAGTTGCTGTTGCAGGGCCCGGGACGGGGAATTACCCTCGGTGACGGAACGCTGGTTTTTCCGGCGCAGTTTAAAGCCGGCCTCGGCGAGAAAGCGCTTGACGGCGGCCAATATACCTGCCATTCTACGATTGTGTACAGCAACGATGGAGGAAAAAGCTGGCAGATTGGCTCCGGCGCCAAATCCAACACCACCGAAGCGCAGGTGGTTGAACTGACCGACGGTAGCCTGATGCTGAACATGCGCGACGACCGCAACCGGACCGATAAAGGTGACACCAACGGCCGGGCGGTGGCCATAACCAACGACCTTGGTAAAACCTGGGCTGTGCACCCGTCATCCAATTCAGCGCTGCCAGAGCCGAACTGTATGGCCGGCATCATTTCAACCGACCTGAACCTGGGCGGCCAAACCAAACGGGTATTATTCTTTTCAAACCCGAGCCATAAAAGCCAGCGAACCAATATGACCATCAAAGCCAGTCTGGATGAAGGGCTTACCTGGCCCGAAGAACTCCAGCTGGAGTTGAACGAAACGGCCGGATACGGGTATTCGTGCATGACCATGATCGATGAACAAACGATTGGTATTTTGTACGAAGGTGTTAAAGATCTTTATTTTCAGAAGGTTTTGGTTGCAGATGTTTTAAAATCAGGTGATTAGTATTTTTTGGAGATTGAGAGACATGAAAAAACAGTTGATCCTGAAACTTGCAGGTGCTTTGTGTTTGTTGTTGTTTATTTCTTGCAATACACCCGAAAGCCTAAAGCCAGCACTTATTCCTAGTCCACAGCAACTCAGATGGAATCAGCTTGATTTTGATTTAAAAGATAGCAGCTTGGCCTTCGTTCAGCGACTGGTGTCTCAAATCACTGCGGTGCCTTTTAACGACGAAGAGGCATACAAATTGAGCATTTCCCGCGATTCGGTTGTTTTAGAAGCCACAACCAAAACCGGACTTTACAGGGGATTACAAACAATAAAACAACTGACCTTTGAAAACAACGGAAAACGTTACCTGAAAGGATGTTCAATTGTTGACTGGCCGGCTTTTAAGGTTCGTGGTTTTATGCAGGATGTTGGCCGCAACTATATGCCGGTTTCGCTTTTGAAGGAACAGATTGACGTGATGGCGGCCTACAAATTCAACGTATTTCATTTTCATGTGACCGATAATCCTGCCTGGCGGCTCGAGAGCAAGCGTTATCCTGAGTTGTCCGAAGCCTCATCCATGAGTCGTTGGCCCGGCAAATTTTACCGGCAGGAAGAATTTGTTGATCTCCTGGCGTACTGTGAAGAACGTTTCATTACCCTTATTCCTGAATTCGATATACCCGGGCACAGTGAGGCTTTTCGAAAGGCGTTTGTCATCGACTCGATGAGCGATCCCCTGGTACAGCCGATCTTGCTGAATTTGGTTGATGAGTTGTGTGACTTAGCCCCGGCGGGAAAAATGCCCTATATTCATTTGGGAACCGACGAAGTATGGCATGCGCGTGAGCGTTCGGCCCCGGGATTACTATCGGCATTGGTTGAACGCGTGAGGCAACACGGACGCGAAGTGATTGTGTGGCGTCCCGGCCAACCCATTGATGGCGACGATTCTTCCGTCACACAACTGTGGTCATCGGATGGAAGTCCGAAACCGGGGCATCGTTACCTGGATTCCAGACTCAACTACCTCAATCATCTGGATCCGTTGGCCGGTATAGCTCAGCTGTATTTTGACCGTATTTGTGGAGCTGCTCAGAGTGACTCCCTGCGTCTGGGAGGCATTCTGTGCTGTTGGAACGACAATATGGTGGCTGACCCCAACGATATCATCAGGCACAATATGGTTTATCCGGGGATGCTCACCTACAGCGAAACATCCTGGACGGGACAATCAAAAGATCTGGGGGAAAACTATTTGGCTAAAATACCAATGCCCGACAATCCTTTGTATGATGAATTTCGGGATTTTGAAGAACGGCTTTGCCAGCATCGCGACCTTTACTTTAAAGGAAAGCCCTTTCCGTATGTCAGGCAAACGCAAATCGTCTGGAGTCTCTTGGGACCTTTTGATCATGAAGGCGATTTATCCCTTGAGTTTCCGGTAGAAGAGCTGTTGAATGATCACAAGGCATTTGAACAATTGGATTGGAGCGGTCCGTATTACGGAGGAACCATCCACATCAACCATTTTTTTGGATACCCTTCCCATTTTTCAGAGAAAGAAGGAACAATCTATGCCGCAACAGATATCTGGTCTCCTGCGAATCAGGAAGTCTACTGCTGGATTGGTTTTCACGATTGGTCACGATCCGGAGGTCGTCGGGGAGGGCCTTTCCCCGAGCAGGGCCAATGGCACAATACCGATCCAAAGATCTGGCTCAATGGATCGCTGATAGAACCGCCCGTCTGGAATAATCCCGGATTGGCAGCGAAAACGGAAGAAATTCCTTTCACGGATGAAAATTATGCGATACGCCAGCCAACTTCGATCGACCTTCGGAAAGGATGGAATCGTGTGGTTTTAAAGCTTCCCCATAGTAGAAGCTCCTGGAAATGGATGTTCACCTTCGTTCCCATACGCCTGGATGCCGATGGACTGTGCGAAGTGGAAAACGTAAAATTTTCAGTAAATAAATTAGTGAATTGAACAGAAAAAAATAAAGCTTGAACATCATGATAAAAAAAATTGAAGGACTTATTGCGGCGCCATTTGCCCCGATGTTTCCAAACGGCGAAATAAATATTGATCAGATACCCGCTTATTACGATTTTCTGATTAAGAATGGGGTCGTTGGCGCGTTTATCAACGGCTCAACCGGCGAGGGCGTTTCGCTTTCACAAAAAGAAAAAATTAAAATCACGACGGCCTGGACATTTCAGAATAAGAAACAAAAGGCATTAAAAGTAATTGATTTGGTTGGAGGGACATCGTATGCCGAGTGTATTGAAAATGCTCAAACTTCAGCTGCGCTGGGCGTAGATGCGATTGCCATTCTGGCGCCGTTTTATTTTAAACCTGCGGGAGCGAAACAATTGGCCGAATTTTGTGCCAAAATTGCAGAATCAGTCCCGCAACTCCCGGTTTATTTTTACCACATTCCCGTTTTAACCGGTTGCCACGTGGCAATGTTTGATTTTTTGCAGGAAGCGGAGACGATGATTCCCAACCTCGCCGGGATCAAGTACACCCACGAAGACTTTATGGATTACTTGAGCTGTTTGAATTTCAGGGATGGCAAATACGACATGCTTTGGGGACGGGATGAAAATCTACTTTCGGCCCTTATTTTGGGAGCTCGTGGCGGTGTTGGAAGTACGTTTAATTATGCAGCGCCACTTTATCATCAGCTAATGACAGCGTATGATGAAGGACACTTCGTTGAAGCCCGGAAGTTGCAACAATTGTCAATCGATATGATCCGGCTGCTCGGCAAGTACGGCGGTATTGCCACCGGAAAAGCTTATATGCGTTATGTCGGACTGGAATGCGGCGAATTCCGCTTGCCGGTTAAAAATATGACAGCCGAAATTTATCCGTTATTCAAAGCGGATGTAATGGCGCTGAACATGGAAGATTTATTCTCTAAATTTTAAGGTGTGAAAAACAGGATGTGGATTTGGCTTGCGTCTGTGCTTTTAACATCGTGTAATCCAAGTCAACAAAAAGACAGAATGAACATGAAAATCAACTGGGATACCCTGGCTATTATTCCTCCGGCTGCAGGGCGGAAGATTCAGCACGGTTTGGCCGGACCAGTGGCCGGAGTTTATCAGGATCACCTGTTGATTGCCGGAGGAACAAACTTTGAAGATGCCATGCCCTGGCAAGGGGGAACAAAATTATATCACAACGACTGTTATATTCTTACAAAAAAAGCCGAAAACCAGTTGGAATGGTCTCAACCTGAATGGAAATTGCCTTCTCCAATCGCTTACAGCGCCTGTATTTCTACCGGAATGGGAATCTTAAGCATAGGCGGTGAATCGGCTGATGGACCTGTTACCCGGGTTTTTATGCTTTCGGTGGAAGGTAATAACATCCGGTCGGTAGATTTCCCGGACTTGCCGGTTGCTCTTTCGAGTTCGTGTGCTGCGATCAAAGGAAGCCGGGTTTATTTAGCCGGCGGACTCGACCGGGACGGAGCTACAAACCATTTCCTTTCACTCGACCTCTCTGCCGAAGAGTTGACATGGCAAACGCTTCCTGAATTGCCGGTACCGCTTTCACATGCGGTGGCAGCCTGTCAGTTTGATGGAAAAGAAGTCTGCATCTATGTGTTGGGTGGACGGAATAAAACAGGTATTACCTCAAACTTTCTGAGCGACATCTGGAAATACATTCCGTCGGAACAGAAATGGCTAAAAGCCGGAACACTGAAGGTCGGCGATGAACCGGCTTTTGGATTATCAGCCGGGACCGGACTGGCTTTTGGTGAGCATGCTATTTTGCTTTTTGGAGGCGATCAGGGACCGATTTTCAACCAAACAGAGCGATTGATCGACGCGGTTTTAAAAGCAGCTACGCCGGAAGAACGGGACGTTTTTTTGAAACAAAAAGAAAATAATCTGACAAACCACCCGGGCTTTTCCGGAGATATTTACCGGTTTAATACGCTCACCGAAAAATTGAGCCGTTTGGGGCAACTTCCAGGGATGACTCAGGTGACGACTAATGCCTTTTGGTGGGATCAGCAAATCATTATTCCCGGTGGCGAAGTCCGTCCGGGAGTTCGATCTGCAAAAATCACCCGGGGAACAATTTTGTTGGGCGAGTAGTTTGTCCTGACGTGCTCAATTCAACAAAAACAGGCAGAAATATGAGTTTGGATTTAAATAAAACAGCATCAAAGTACCAAAAGGAATTGCTCGAAAAGGTGATTCCTTTCTGGGAAAAAAATTCAAAAGACGAGCAGTGTGGCGGGTATTTTACCTGTCTCGACCGGCAGGGAAAGGTGTTTGATACCGACAAGTTTGTGTGGCTGCAAGCCCGGCAGGTATGGATGTTTTCATTACTGTATAACAAGGTCGAAAAAAAAGAACAGTGGCTTGACATGGCAGAACATGGCGCCCGTTTTTTGCGCCAATTCGGACACGACGGGCAGCTTAACTGGTATTTCTCGCTTACCCGCGAAGGGAAACCGCTGGTTCAGCCATACAATATTTTTTCGGATTGTTTTGCAACAATGGCCTTTGGGCAGCTTTACCAGGCTAGCGGCAACGACGAATATGCTGATCTGGCTAAACGTACGTTTGACAATATTCTGGCGCGCCAGGACAACCCCAAAGGGCGATTCAATAAACTGGTTCCGAAAACCCGGCCATTGAAAGGTTTTTCGCTGCCGATGATTCTGAGTAATCTGGCTCTCGAAATCGAACACCTTTTGCCGGAAGAATTGGTCGAGAAAACCAGTAGTGAGGCTATTCATGAGGTGATGGATGTATTCTATCAAGCCGATTCCGGATTAATCCTGGAAAATGTAAATCCAAACGGCAGCTTTTCCGATTCCTTTGAAGGCCGGCTTCTGAACCCGGGACACGCCATCGAAGCCATGTGGTTTATGATGGACCTGGCTGAACGTCAGAATAATCAGGCACTGATGCGAAAGGCTGTTAAAATTTTACTCGATACCTTGGCGTATGGTTGGGATGAGGAATTCGGCGGTATTTTCTATTTTATGGACATCAAGGGATACCCGCCGCAGCAACTGGAGTGGGACCAAAAACTGTTGTGGGTACATGTGGAAACATTAATCAGTCTGATTAAAGGATATGATCATACCCAAAATGAGGAATGCCTGTGCTGGTTCGAAAAGGTGCACGACTACACCTGGTCCCATTTTGCCGATCAGGAACACGATGAGTGGTTTGGTTACCTGAATCGTAGGGGAGAGGTGTTATTGCCGCTGAAAGGCGGAAAATGGAAAGGTTGTTTCCATGTTCCCCGCGGATTATACCAGGTATGGAAAACACTGGAAAAAATAAACGGATCATCTGACAAACCTTCTGAGAAGGTTTCAGAATAAAAAAAAGAACATGCAAATCAACGAAAAGAAGTGGTACCCCTGGCTGGTTGTCGGCTTATTGTGGGTAGTGGCTTTGCTGAATTATATGGACCGGCAAATGCTTTCGACCATGAAAGTGGCGATGATGGGAGATATCAAACAGTTGGAATCGGCCGAAAATTTTGGACGGCTGATGGCTGTTTTTCTGTGGATATACGGGCTGATGAGCCCAATGGCCGGCCTGATTGCCGACCGGATCAACCGCAAATGGCTGATTGTAGGCAGTCTCGGGGTATGGTCGGGCGTAACCCTGGCGATGGGTTATGCCACCACCTTTGATCAGTTGTATGTTTTACGGGCCGTGATGGGCGTAAGCGAGGCCCTTTATATTCCGGCAGGTTTGGGCCCTGATTGCCGATTATCATCGCGGAAATACGCGTTCGCTGGCCGTGGGCATCCACATGACCGGTTTGTATTTCGGGCAGGCCCTGGGCGGTTTTGGGGCCACGGTGGCCCACACCTGGACCTGGCAGACCGCTTTTCACAGTTTTGGATTGGTGGGCATTGTTTACAGCGTGGTGCTCCTGTTCTTTTTGCGTGAAAAACGAACCGTTCGTGAAAGTCCTAAAAAAGAAGTGAATCTTCAGTCAGGCTTCGGTTCCGTGAAACACAGTCTGAGTCTGCTGCTCGGAACAGTCAGTTTTTGGGTAATCCTGTTTTATTTTGCTGCTCCCAGTTTTCCGGGCTGGGCGACTAAAAACTGGCTTCCAACCTTGTTCTCCGAAAGTTTGGGAATTGATATGTCAATGGCAGGGCCGCTCAGCACCTTCACCATTGCATTTTCGTCATTTATCGGAGTGATTGGCGGTGGAATTCTGGCCGACCGCTGGATTGTACACAACCTGCGCGGGCGGATTTACACCGGTGTAATTGGTTTAACCCTCATGATTCCGGCGCTGGTGCTTTTGGGTTTCGGGCACAGTTTTTCATTTATCGTTGGTGGCGGCGTGTTGTTCGGGATTGGTTATGGCATGTTCGACGCTAACAATATGCCTATTTTGTGCCAGTTTGTATCGCCGCGCCATCGGGCTGCCGGCTATGGACTGATGAACATGACCGGTGTTTTTGCAGGCGCCTTCATTACCAGCTGGCTGGGTAAATCAACCGATGCCGGCAATCTGGGCCATGATTTGGCATTTCTGGCGATCCCGGTTGCGTTGGCTATTATTTTACAACTGATTACCTTAAAACCAAAATTTGCAGACAAAATTGAGGATTAAATTGCCTGTTTTGCAGGATTGTTTTTGTGATTTCTATATAAACCGGTGCAAGGTTTCCCAAAAGAGTGCAGGCTGCTCGGCATGAAGCCAGTGCCCTGCACCGGGAATGCTTACAATTTGTGCTTCCGGGTATATTTTTTTGATGACGATTTCATCTTCCGCTTCCAGGTAGTTCGATTTTTCGCCCCGGATAAATAAAACCGGGTAGGCAACGATTGGGATCCGGTCTTCCAGCCAGCGGTAATTTACCCCGCTAATGATTTCGTCCAGCGAATTGTACAGAACATCCACGTTAAAACGACACTCAAATAAGTTGGTTTCTTTGTTCAGATAAATGCTTTTTAAAAGAAACCGGACCAACTCCTGGTTTCCCAACCGGAGCTCCAGAAAACCGGCAATTTCTTCTCTTGACGCGTAATCTTCGCGGTGGTAGCAAAATTCACGGAGCGTTTGCAAAATAAGTTCGTGTTGGTAATACTGGCTGGTTTCCTGATATTTTGTGTAATCTTTTGGCGCGATATCAACAACAATTAATTTTTCTACCTTTTCGGGATATTCGGCTGCAAAGTACATGGCTGTTTTTCCGCCCATGCTATGTCCGATCAGCGTGGCTTTTTCGAGTTGCTGACCTTCAAAAAAACCGGCCAGATCATCTTTCATGCTTTCGTACGAGTGTTGGTCCGAATTGGGAGAACGGCCGTGGTTTCGTTGATCGACCAGATAAACATGGTAACGTGCGCTTAATTTTTTTCCAACAGTCAGCCAGTTATCCGATGAACCGTACAGCCCGTGCACGATAACGATATTATTTGTTCCCTGACCCTCTTCCCTGAAAAATAATTCCATAAACGATTTACGGTTTGATGCATTCCAGGTATTCCTGAATGGTGTTGCGAAGTCCGAGGTATAAGGCATCTGCAATTAACGCATGTCCGATTGAAACTTCTGCAACATCAGGAATCATGTCGGTGAAGTATTTTAAGTTCTTCAGGTTTAAATCGTGTCCGGCATTGATACCCAAGCCAAGTTCTTTCGCCAGTTTGGCTGCTTTAAGAAAAGGAGCAATGGCTTTTTCCGGGTCAGCTTTGTAATTACTGGCATAAGGTTCGGTGTATAATTCAATGCGGTTAGTTCCCACTTTTTTTGCTCCTTCAATCATTTTCAGGTCAGGATCAACAAAAATAGACGTGCGGATTTTATGTTCCTGCAGGCGTTTGATCACTTCGGTCAGGAAAGCTTCGTGTTTAATCGTATCCCAACCATGGTCGGATGTTAATTGCCCCGGTGCGTCGGGAACCAGGGTTACCTGGTCGGCTTTCACATCAATGACCAATTTTAAAAAATCTTCATCGGGATACCCTTCAATATTTAATTCGGTGGTAATGTGTGGTTTAATATCGTAAACATCTTGCCGGCGAATATGTCGTTCGTCGGGGCGGGGATGAACGGTAATGCCTTCTGCCCCAAATTTTTGACAGTTAATTGCGGCATCAACGACGTTTGGGATTGATCCTCCGCGGGAATTTCTTAATGTCGCTATTTTGTTTATATTTACACTAAGTCTGGTCATAATCATATGAAATAGGGCTGCAAGTTACGATTTACTATTGAAAGAAGCAGAATTCAAACTTGAAAAGTTTTGCTGGCAAAAGATCTCATATCAGATGTAATTCCTTCGTTGAGGCTAACCGACAACGGGCAAAAAGCCTTGAACTGGATGGAAATTTTCCGGATTTCTCACTTACCGGTTGTTGATAATCATGAATACCTGGGTTTGATTTCGGACAAATCGATTTATGATCTGAATCTGAATGAACGGCCCATGGGAGAGTGTCTCGAGTTTGTGCTTCACCCTTACGTTCGCGTTAACCAACATATTTACGAAGTTGTTTCGGTTGTTTCTGAATTGAAAATATCGGTCGTTCCCGTGTTGAGCCTGGAACAACAATATACCGGGGTGATTACGGTTTTTGATATGGCTCAGCAGTTTGCCGATTTGGTTGCCGTGAGAGAACCCGGTGGCGTGATCGTGCTCGAATTAAATCCGATCGATTATTCGTTGGCCGAAATTGCCCGGATTGTCGAGGGAAATGATGCCAAAATCCTGAGCCTGTATGTATCGCGGGGTGACGATTCGAAAGAAATTACCGTTACCCTTAAAATTAACCTGATCGACCTTTCTCCGGTGATTCAGACCTTTGTGCGGTACGATTACCAGATAAAATCTGTTTTCATGGACGACTCCGTGTTAAAGCATATGTACGACGACCGGTTTGAATTATTGATGAAGTACCTGAACATTTAGATTATAAAACGAATATGAGTATCGCGATTTTTGGTCTGAGTATCGACCCATCGTTTTCGCCTGATTTAGCCAGGCTTTTTTTATTGCTGAAGGAAAGGCAAATCAAAGTTTATTTGTACAAACCATTTTTTGAGTTTGTTAAAGAACAGTGCAGTATCCAACCTGATATCGCGGGCCTTTTTATTTCGGGGCACGAATTGCCCGCGACTGTGCGCTATCTTTTTAGTATTGGTGGCGACGGAACCTTTTTGAAATCAATTCTCACCCTGAAAAATAAATCCATCCCGGTGATTGGAATCAATTTGGGACGAATGGGATTTTTATCGGCTATTTCGCGTGAAGATATGGGTGAAGCCATTGACCATGTTCTGAACGATAACTTTGAAATCGAAGAGCGTTTGGTGTTACAGGTTGACGGAGAACCTGATTTATTTGGCGATTTTAATTATGCCCTGAATGAAATTACGGTCACTAAAATGGATAGCTCTTCGATGATTAATATCCATACCTATTTAAATGGGGAGTACCTGACGACTTATTGGGCCGACGGATTAATCATTGCCACGCCTACCGGCTCCACCGCCTATTCGTTAAGCGTGGGCGGGCCTATTCTTACCCCCGATTCAAAAAGCATCATCATTACGCCAATAGCGCCCCATAACCTGACCATGCGCCCCATTGTTGTACCCGATTACAATAAATTGACTCTGAGGGTAGAAGGGAGGGGGCAGCAGTTTCTGGCTTCACTTGATTCTCGCTCCGAAGCCGTGAACTTCCCCGGCGAGATAAAAATCCGAAAGGCCGACTTTCAGGTGAAAACACTGAAACTTGCAGGACATGGATTTTTCAGTACGCTTCGTAATAAATTGATGTGGGGTACCGACAAAAGAAATTAATCTTCATGCTTAACAATTTTTAACCTCTATTTCGGTTTTATAGTAGGCAGTGGGCATGATGTTTTGAGAATTATATTACTTTTGTAGCTCTTGAAAGGTGTTATGTTTAAAATGTAGATTTTAATGCCGGAACAAAATGCGAAGCTGTCTTTTTTATTATAATCTTTCATGTAAATAAAAAAGTCAATGAAGAGATTGTTTTTACTTGCAGTCGGTTTATTCGTGTTTGAAGTATTATCAGCACAAAAGACAGCAGACATCGGTATTTGGGGTGGCATTGGAAGTTACACCGGAGACATGACGGAAATTGAACACCAAAGTTCTTTGGGGCCTGCAGGAGCAGTATTTGTCCGGTATAATTTTAATCCGCGTGAAAGCGTACGCGCTACGATTATGCTGGGAAATATAAATGCGACAGGAGCATTTGAATCTCATCCGTGGGAATTCAGTAAGACAGTAACCGATCTTTCACTGATGTATGAGTTTAATTTTTTTCGTTACATCATGGGGAGCAAAAAGCACTGGATTACTACCTACCTGATGGGAGGTCTTGGGGTAAGCGTTTACCCTTACGAATATGATCCGGTTGCGTTGACCGGAGTGGTTGCCTATTTGAATGCATCGGCTCCGGCGCTGCCACCTGAATATGCAGATGCTTATAAAGAAACGGTTACAGGTGTCAATATTCCGCTGGGCTTTGGTTTTAAGTTCAACATTGGTGAACGTATGGCTGTTGGAATGGAGGCACAACTGAGAAAATATTTGGATGACAGAATGGATAACCTTGACGATCCGAGAAAATTCTATACTGAAGGTCCAACTAATTCAGGTGCAGCAGGTTACTGGACTACCTACACCGATGCTATCCATAACAACGACTGGACATTTCATTTAGGGATACACGTCACCTATCTGTTTTACAGGGGAGGCAAAAAGTGCCCTGCGTACGATGAAATAAATTAGTTTGGATGACATTAAAAAAACAAATCAGTACAGGTAAATTACCTCAACATGTGGCGATAATCATGGATGGTAACGGCCGGTGGGCTGCCCTTCATGGCAACGAACGAACTTTTGGACATGAACACGGCGTTGAATCTGTTCGTTCGGTTGTTGAAGGGGCAGGCGAAATTGGGCTGAAATACCTGACCTTGTATGCTTTTTCTACCGAAAATTGGGGAAGACCCCGCGACGAAGTTGATGCACTGATGAGCTTATTGGTACAGGCGATCAATAACGAAACCGCAAAACTGAAAGAAAGTAATGTCTCGTTGCAGGTAATCGGCGATTTCTACAGCTTGCCGGATGAAGTACAGGAGAAACTCAATTGGTCAATTACCGAATTAGCCGGTTGTACGGGGTTGTCACTCATACTCGCCCTGAGTTACAGCTCAAAATGGGAGATTACCCAAGCCGTTAAACGCATCGCGTTGGATGTAAAAAACGGTAAACTCGACATTGAAGACATACAAAAAGAATTAATCGATACATACCTTACAACCAATGGAATTCCAGACCCGGAATTACTTATCCGTACCAGCGGGGAAAACCGGATAAGTAATTTTTTATTATGGCAGATAGCCTACACCGAATTTTATTTTACCCCAACTTTATGGCCCGATTTCAGAAAAGAGGATCTTTTTGAAGCCATTCGTGAATTCCAGAACCGCGAGCGGAGGTTTGGAAAAACCAGTCAACAAATAGAGAGCTAACCAATTTACAGAAATGCGAAAACTGAAAATTTTCTTAGTATTATTTTTATTGAGCTTAGGGACTTATGCTCAACAAGAAGGGACAAATTTTTCAATTTATTATTCCAGCCCCAGAAAATATATCATTGCAGGAATTGATGTTATGGGAATCCGTTATCTTGACACCGATGTATTGATCCAAATCTCCGGTCTGGCTGTTGGCGACGAAATTTTGATCCCCGGCGAAGAAATCTCAAACGCCATAAAAAAACTTTGGGGACACCAGATGTTTTCGGATGTGAAAATAGAGGCAAGCAAAGCGGAAGAAAATTTTATTTGGCTGAATATTTACCTTCAGGAAAGGCCGCGCCTCTCTGATGTAAATTTCTTTGGTGTTTCGAAATCGGAAAAAGATGATATTACCAAGCGTGTCCTTTTATTAAAAGGAAGCCAGGTAACCGATAACCAGCTAAACAATGCCGAACGGATCATTAAAAGTATTTTTCTGGAGAAGGGCTTCCTGAATACCGATGTGAAAATCGTTCAGCGCGATGATACCGCCCAGGTAAACAGTGTTATTCTCGATATCCGGGTTGATAAAAAGGAAAAAGTAAAAGTGGATGAGATCGTATTTCATGGCACGGAGAACCTGAAAGAAGTGACCCTTAACCGGGCTATGAAAAAAACCAATGCCCGGAAACTCAGGAATTTCTTCAAAACCAAGAAATTTTTGGAAGAAAAATTCACGGAAGATAAACGGAATGTTGTTGCCAAGTATAACGAGAAAGGTTATCGCGATGCGACCATTGTAACCGATACCATAACCCCGGTTGGTGAAAATCGTGTTCGTTTGGATATTTGGGTCGACGAAGGAAATAAATATTACTTCGGAGATGTAAAGTGGATGGGAAACACCATCTACCCTGCGGAATACCTGGATGCCAAGCTGGGAATCAAGAAAGGTGATGTGTTTGATCAGAAACTGCTTGATAAACGTTTGACCAGTGACGATGATGCCGTAGGGAACCTTTATCTGGATAACGGGTACCTGTTCTTTAACCTTGATCCGGTTGAAGCAAATATCAAAGGAGATTCGATCGACTTTGAGATGCGGATTTATGAAGGAACCCAGGCTACCATTAACCGGGTTATTATTGAAGGAAATACAAAAACACATGAACACGTTGCCCGCCGCGAATTGAGAACGTATCCGGGAGACCTGTTTAGTAAATCAGATATCATTCGTTCGGTGAGGGAATTGTCTCAGTTAGGGCATTTCGATCCCGAAGCGATCAACCCGGTGCCAATTCCACAGCCGGAAGACGGAACGGTGGATATCAAATACGAATTGCAGGAAAAAGCGAACGACCAGATTGAGTTATCCGGAGGTTGGGGTGCCAGAATGTTTGTTGGTACCGTTGGTTTAAGATTTTCCAACTTCTCCGTGCGGAATATATTCAACAAAGAAGCCTGGCGTCCATTGCCCACCGGCGACGGCCAAACGCTGAGTATCCGGGCCCAGACAAGCGGTAAGTTTTATCAATCATACAGTGTTTCATTTGTTGAGCCCTGGATGGGGGGCAAAAAGCCGAACTCGTTCTCTGTATCGTTTTCGCGTTCTAAAATCAATTACACAGCAAATAATTATTATAACAGGGCTTACAGTCCTTACGGAAGCGGTTATGGCGGTTACGGCAGTTATGGCTATGGATACGGATCTTACTACGGGGGCAGTTATTATGATCCGTATAGCGCCTATTCGAGCTATAAGGGCGAAAGCGAAGATGATCAAGTTCAAATCACCTCGTCATTGGCCTTGGGTTACGGGTACCGCTTAAAGTGGCCCGATGACTATTTCACCCTTTATCACGAAGCGTCCATTCAGCATTACGATCTTCAGAATATGGCTAATTACTATTATTTTTTGAATGACGATAGTGGCGACGGAAGCGGTAGCTTTTTCAACCTCAGTTTTAAAACGAGTTTCGGCCGTAACTCGGTTGATAACCCCCTGTATTCGCGGCGCGGTTCGGATATTTCACTCGGATTACAGTTTACTCCGCCCTATTCCTTATTTAACGGAGTAGATTACAGCGACCCCACCTTGTCGAGTGAAGACCGGTATAAATGGATTGAATATCACAAGTGGAAACTGAAAGGCGCTTGGTTTACGCCGATCTCGGGTAATAATAACCTGGTGTTGCATACCAAGTTTGAATATGGATTTTTGGGATATTATGACAAAAATCGTCGGTCGCCTTTTGAACGTTTCCGGGTAGGAGGATCCGGGATGTCGGGGTATAATTTCTATGGCGCGGATATCGTCTCATTGCGCGGTTACCAGGACTACAGCTTAAGCCCGACCACCGGTTCAAACCTGTATGATAAACTGACGATGGAGTTGCGTTATCCGGTTACCCTGAAACCATCGGCCACGATTTACCTGCTGGCCTTCCTTGAAGGAGGTAATGCCTGGATGAATTTTGAAGATTACAATCCGTTTGACCTGAAACGATCTGCCGGACTTGGTGTACGAATCTTTCTGCCCATGTTTGGTTTAATGGGGATCGATTGGGGATATGGATTCGATCCGGTTAACGGCGATAAATCGGTTGGCGGAAGCCAATTCCACTTCGTTATGGGTCAGCAGTTCTAATAGTTACGAATTTGGCTTAGTATTTGATAGAACGAACCAGTACAAACTTAAAAATAGTGTAGTCATGAAAAGAATCATATTAGTTGTGGCTTTTTTGATTGTTGCAGGAGCAACAATGGCTCAGAAATATGCATTTGTCGATACCGACTATATTCTTGAAAATATACCGGCGTATACAGCTGCTCAGGAACAATTGGACCAAATCTCAAAACAATATCAGAAAGAGTTGGAAACCATGTATAATGAGATCGAGAAAATGTATAAAGATTTTCAGGCAGAGTCGGTTCTTTTGTCGGATGATATGAAGCGCCGGCGCGAAGACGTCATCATTACCAAAGAGAAAGATTACAAAGCTCTGCAACGGAAATATTTTGGTCCGGAAGGCGACTTGTTCAAAAAACGGCAGAGCTTGGTTCAACCGATCCAGGACGATATCTTTAATGCGATTCAGGGCATAGCCAACGAGGGGAGTTATGCGGTTATTTTTGATAAAGCAGGAAGCCTTTCGATGGTTTACACCAACCCCAAATTTGACCTGAGCGATCAGGTTCTTCAAAAACTTGGTTATAAAAATTAATATCCTATATTTGTGTTCAAAAATTAAAATTCAAGGAATAACATGAAAAGTATTTTCAAAATTTGTCTGATCGCGATCGTGCTGTTTTCAGCAGGACTGGTACAAGCGCAAACGCTTAAGTTTGCCCATATCGATTCGCAGGCGTTGATTTCGGCCATGCCCGAAACTGCAGCTGCTCAAAAAACATTGGAAGAACAAGCCAAAGGACTGGAAGATCAATTGGCAACCATGCAGAAAGAATTCCAGACGAAATTGGGAGAATACACACAAAGCGTTGAATCATTAACTGATCTTGTCCGTCAGGCGAAAGAAGAAGACCTGCAAAACCTGCAGCAACGTATTCAAAGCTTTAACTCAACGGCCTCACAAAAGTTACAGCAAAAACAAGGCGAGTTGATGGAGCCCATTTTCGACAAGGCAAACAACACCATCGAAGCCGTTGCCAAAGAACAAGGCGTAATTTACGTATTCGATAGCAATGCGGTTTTATACAAATCCAACGCAAGTATCGACCTGTTGCCGCTTGTTAAAGCTAAATTGGGCATAAAATAAGATAAAGCGAACTATTTATTATAACGAAAAGCCATCTGTATTTCAGGTGGCTTTTTTAATTTTGCTGAAAAGCTTTTGTATGACAATGAATTTTCAACCGATTGGCGTTTTTGATTCCGGCTACGGGGGTTTGACTGTACTGAAAGAGTTTCTTCACGATTTGCCGCAATACGATTTTGTTTATCTGGGTGATAATGCCCGGACACCTTACGGAACGCGTTCATTCGACGTGGTTTATGCCTATACGCTCGAAGCGGTGACCAGGCTGTTTGATCTGGGCTGCCACCTGGTTATTTTGGCCTGCAATACAGCATCGGCAAAGGCCCTGCGTTCAATCCAGCAACGCGATTTACCTCAGCTTGATCCGGATAAACGCGTGCTGGGTGTTATCAGGCCAAGCGTTGAAATAGCCGCTGAGCTGACCGGAAACGGGCATGTCGGGGTATTGGCCACTTCGGGGACGGTCGCATCCGGATCTTACCCGATTGAATTGGAAAAATGGTCAAACGGCCGGGTAAAAAGAACAAGTCAGCAAGCCTGCCCGATGTGGGTGCCGATTGTTGAAAATGACGAAATCGGAACGCCGGGAGCCGACTACTTTATTGAAAAGAACATCGGTCAATTGTTTGAACAAGATCCGGATATTGATAGTTTGATCCTCGGATGTACGCATTATCCGCTGCTAATCGACCAGATTAAACGGTTTTTGCCACGGCCGGATATCCGGGTCATTGAACAGGGAAAAATTGTTTCAGCCAGTTTGATCAACTACCTGGAAAGGCATCCCGAAATAGATGCAAACTGTTCGAAAGGCGGCAGGGTAAGTTATTACACCACCGAACAGGTTGAGCTGTTTGAGGCCCGCGCCGGATTATTCATGGGACAGGCCGTCAATGCTCAAAAAATTCAGCTTTGATAGCTGCAAGCTGCAATGAACAACATTAACTACCAAAGCTTTTCCGGGTAAATTCCCTGTTCCGACAATTTTTTTACCTGTTCGGTGACAAAAGCTTTATCCTGGGGATATGTGACTCCAAACCAGGGCGAATCAGCCTGCAGCACCTTGGCCTTTACCGCTCCCGACCTGATCAGGTTAAACACCACGCTGGGGATGTAAAATTCAGATTTGGGTAAGTGTTTGTTTTTATCCAGAAAACTCGTGAACTGATTTTCGAGGTGAGTGAATAAGCTGGGATGAAATCCCCAGAAATTCATCGACACGGGGGTGTTTTCGTCCACTTGTACTTTTCGTTCCTCTTCGTCCGAAAAAAACAGGGCATTGCCTTCGCGTGCAATCTGGTGACGTTCGGTAATTTCAACCAGATTTCCAGCTTCATCTGTTTTGCAGATTCCCCTGGAGACCGTGCCAAAATCAGACAGGGTATTTTTCAGTAAATATCCAACCATGCTGTAGTTCTTTTCTGACACATCATTTTTTAAGAATCCGGCAATAGCCTGGAACGCCTGTGCTCCGTAAAAGTCATCTGCATTGATGGCGGCAAATGGTTCTCTAATGATGTCTTTGGCCATTAAAATGGCATGACCGGTTCCCCAGGGCTTTTCTCTTCCTTCGGGAAGCTGGTAACCATGCGGAAGCTTATCTAATTCCTGGTAAACATATCCGACTTCAATTTTTCCGTTTAGCTTGTTTTCAAAACGCGATTTAAAATCGTCGGCAAAGCTTTTACGGATCACAAATACCACCTTGCCAAAGCCTGCGCGGATGGCATCGAAAACAGAATATTCGAGGATGGTTTCGCCGTTAGGGCCTACCGGTTCAATTTGTTTTAAGCCCCCGTAACGGCTTCCCATGCCAGCCGCCAGAATGAGTAATGTTGGTTTCATTTTAAATAATTCAGTTTAAGGTATATTTATAGGTCCTCCTGATACCATCCGGCGTACATGCTGTAAGCATTTGCAATGCGGTGTAGTTCTCCTTCAAGCAGTTCAGGACTGAGTGTTTTTATTTTTTTTGCCGGGATCCCCGCATATACGCTGCCGCCTTCGAGCCGGGTTCCCTTGGTCACAACCGATCCGGCGGCGATGATGGTATTCCTTTCAACCACGACATCGTCCAGCACCACTGCATTCATCCCAACCATCACATGATCATGAATGGTACATCCGTGAATGATGGCGCCATGAGCGATGATCACATGATTCCCGATATTCGTTGGCGATTTTTGATAAGTAGCATGAATGACTGCCCCGTCCTGAACATTGGTATTGCTCCCGATTTTGATTGAGTGAACATCACCGCGCAGGACAGCGCTGTACCAAACACTGCAATGGTCTCCAATTTCTACATCCCCGATAATTGCAGCGGTTTCTGCCAAAAAACAGTTGTTTCCGATTACCGGTGTTTTTCCTCTGAGTGACTTGATAAGTGCCATTATCTGTATTCATTTTAAATTATTTGCAAAGATAAGAATCCCTTCAAATTATTGGTTGGATCATGAAAAAGGTATTAATAAATGGTTATTTTTGTTTGCATCGCTAACTGAAAACGATCCATTTTAATGCTTCTGAAGTGATAAATCATTATTTTTATGGGCATTTTTATGAGAGATCGAAAGAAAATATACTGGATTTTTAAAAATATGTCACATGAAAGACGCTAAAGTAATTGAGCTTGAGGAAGTATCCATACGATTTTCCGGTGATTCAGGAGATGGAATGCAGTTGACCGGAACGTTATTTTCGGACACCTCTGCACTTTTCGGTAACGATATTTCCACCTTTCCTGATTATCCTTCCGAGATCAGGGCTCCGCAGGGAACCGTGGGAGGTGTATCGGGGTTCCAGGTACAATTTGGGAAGAAACAGGTCAATACACCGGGAGATTATGCACATGTGTTGGTTGCCATGAATCCGGCGGCCGTAAAAGCGAATGCCAGCTTTATGAATCCGGGCGGAACCATCATTTTTGATGTGGATTCATTCACCGAAAAAAATATGGAGAAGGCTAATTTTAAAACAAATGATCCTTTTGCCGAATGCCATCTGGATGATTTCAATAAAATTCCGGTTCCAATTACCAGTTTGACCAGAGAAAGTTTGAAGGAGTACGGGCTGGACAATAAATCAGTACTGCGTAGTAAAAATATGTTTGCGCTTGGTCTGGTTTGCTGGATGTTTGGCCGTCCGCTCGATTATATTGAGACTTATCTGAAAAAGAAGTTTGCTAAAAAGCCGCTTGTGGTTGAAACTAACCTGAAAGTTTTACGGGACGGGTACAACTACGGGATGAATATGCAGCATATGACGCCGCAATATATGGTACACCCTGCGGCAATCGAAAAAGGATTGTACCGGAACATCAACGGTAACCACGCGACTGCGATGGGGCTTCTGGCTGCTGCTGAAAAAGCAGGATTGGAACTTTTCCTGGGATCATACCCCATTACCCCGGCTACCGATATTCTTTCAGCTTTGTCTGAGCGCAAGGACCTGGGGGTGAAAACTTTCCAGGCTGAAGATGAAATAGCCGGTATCTGTACCGCGATTGGCGCTTCGTTTGCCGGCGATTTGGCGGTTACAACCACTTCCGGTCCGGGCTTCGCGCTGAAATCGGAAGCGCTTGGTTTATCTGTTATGACAGAACTTCCGCTGGTGGTCGTGAATGTTCAGCGCGGGGGGCCGTCAACCGGCTTGCCAACCAAGACAGAACAATCGGATTTGTTGCAAACGCTTTACGGGCGAAACGGCGAAAGCCCGGTTGTGGTCATCGCGGCCAGTACGCCGTCCGACTGCTTTTACTATGCATATTTGTCGGCTAAAATAGCGCTTGAGCGCATGTTGCCGGTTGTATTACTGACCGACGGCTTTTTGGGTAACGGCAGCGAACCCTGGCGTGTGCCGGCCATGGATGAGCTTCCGGAAATTAAACCTCGTATCGCACAAAATAAAGATACTTTTAAGGCCTATGCCCGTGATCCGGAAACTTTGTCCCGTGAGTGGGCAGTGCCGGGAATGGCCGGCTTTCAGCACCTTGTCGGCGGTTTGGAAAAGAATGTTGCCGGCTCGGTGAGCCATGCCCCGGAACAGCACCAGAAAAATACCGAATACCGGACAGAGAAGGTGGAACGTGTTGTCGAAATGATTCCGACGCTGGATGTATGCGGCGATGCTTCAGGCGATCTGCTGGTTGTAAGCTGGGGTGGAACATACGGACATACGCTCAGCGCGGTCAGGGACATGCGCCTGGAAGGAAAAAATGTTAGCCTGGCGCATTTCAACTTTATCAAACCGCTTCCAAAAAATACCAGGGAAATATTCAGCCAATTCAAAAAAATTGTTGTTTGCGAATTGAATATGGGGCAGTTTGCCGCTTATCTGCGCGATAAAGTTCCGGGATTTGAATACCACCAGGTGAACAAAGTGCAGGGCCTGCCTTTTACGGTGCTTGAATTGAAAGAGAATTTTAACAAATTGCTGGAGGTTTAAATCATGCAAGAATTCAACTATACGATCAAAGATTTTAAGAGTGAGAACGAAGTTCGCTGGTGTCCGGGATGTGGCGATTATGCGATCATGAATGCCGTGCAGCGTACGATGGCCGAAATGAATGTTCCGCATGAGAAATTTGCTGTCATCTCCGGTATCGGATGTTCGTCACGCTTCCCTTACTACATGAGTACTTACGGGTTTCACTCGATTCACGGACGGGCCACGGCGATTGCCTCGGGTGTTAAAGTGGCCAATCCCGATCTGAATGTTTGGGTTATTACCGGCGATGGCGATGCGATGGCGATTGGCGGAAATCATTTTATCCACCTGGTTCGCCGTAATATCGACCTGAACCTGGTTCTCTTCAATAATAAAATTTACGGTTTGACCAAAGGGCAATATTCACCGACGTCCGACCGGGGAGTGGTTACCAAAACCTCGCCTTTCGGTACGGTAGAAGATCCTTTTGTGCCGGGACAACTGGTACTGGGGGCCCGGGGTACTTTTTTTGCGCGGGCAGTCGACAGTAACGTGAAACACACCCAGGCGGTGCTGATGGAAGCAGCCAAACATGCCGGCACTTCGGTGGTTGAAATATTGCAAAACTGCGTTATTTTCAACGATGGAATCCACGAACAGATTGCCGATCCGAGATACCGCGCTGAACGTCAGTTATTTCTCGAGGACGGTAAGCCCATGATTTTCGGACAGGAGAATGAAAAGGGACTGGTGTTTGAAAATGCCCGCTTGAAAGTGGTGACTATCGGACAGGATGGTTACACTGCAGATGATATCCTGGTACACGATGCCAAAAATCCGGATCCGATACTTCATATGGCATTGATTAACATGAGTTTTCCCGATTTTCCGGTAGCGATGGGGGTTATTCGCAGTGTGGAGGCTCCTGTTTATGACCGGGAAGTGGTGAAACAAATTCAAACGGTACAGGAAACCCGAAAAATCTCCAAGGTGGAAGAATTGCTCCGTTCAGGGAATACCTGGGAAGTGAATGAACCGGGCAGCAAAGAACCGGTTCCGTTTTTTCAGAAAAAATGCCAGCTTAACGGGCAATAAGATAAAAAAATGTTTCAAAAAAGAGGCTTCGGCCTCTTTTTTTGTTTTCGGCAGACAGATTTTCTCCTTAACTTCACTAAGTTCATTTTCTCGCGGGCAATTTTAAACCGAATATTATGGAAAAGCTCGAACATATTAGCCTTGCATCAATTTACAAGCACAAAAAAAGTGATCGCGATATCTTTGAAGAACTCATGCCGACAAAGGTCAAAGAGGTCATGTTGGTGGCTACTTTGTACGACAGTTACTCCATCGTGCGCGAGGGGCAGTTTACCGATAAAATATTTGGCGAGTTTTTGCAACTCAACCTGTACACCTATCCGCGGTTTACCAGTGTGAACTCTGAAGCCGAAGCGCTGCGAATGCTTAGGGTCCGCGATTTTGACCTGGTTATTATCATGGCTGGCGTTGATAAGGTGATTCCCGTAAAAATGGCCGATGTCATCCATCACCGGAAACCGGATGTTCCGATCTTGCTTCTGGTGAACAACAACGGGGACCTGCGTTATTTTCAGAAATCAGCTCATCAATTCGCATCAATCGACCGTGTTTTTGTTTGGAACGGCAATTCCAACGTCTTTTTGGCCATGATAAAATATATTGAGGATAAAAAGAATATCGAAGCCGATACAAAAAACGGAAACGTAAGAGTTATTTTGCTGGTAGAGGATTCCATTCAATATTATTCGCGCTATTTACCGATGATGTACACCAACATCATGACTCAAACGCAAAACCTGGTACAGGATGAATCGGCCGATGAATTGCACATGATCTTAAAAATGAGGGCGCGTCCTAAAGTAATTCTGGTAAGCACCTACGAAGATGCGGTCAAGATTTTGAATAAATACCGCGATTACCTGCTGACGGTCATATCGGATGTTAAGTTTCAGCGAAACGGTGTGGAAGATGAAGATGCCGGGATTGAATTGCTTCGGTATGTGAACCAGATTTTACGTTTCCCGATTCCTGTTTTATTGCAAAGCCATGATATCAAGAATGCAGCAAGAGCAAAAGAGGTGGGGGCCGAGTTTATCAACAAGAACTCGGAAAATCTTTCCATGGATATCCATAACTTCATTTACAAGCGTTTGGGCTTTGGGAATTTTGTTTTTAAAGATGAACAGGGTAATCCGATTATGGTCGCTCATAACCGGCAGGAATTTCAGGATATGTTTAAAGTGGTGCCGGATGAGGCTTTAGCTTATCACGGAAAACGTAATTCTTTTTCAACCTGGCTGATGGCCCGGGGCGAAATTAATATTGCCGAGCAATTGTTGCCCTACCGTTTCGAAGACTTTAGCAGCCCGGATGAACTGCGGCAATTTTGTCTGGATGTATTTGAACGGGTGCGCCTGAAAAAACTCAGGGGGCGTATTGTTAATTTTGATCCGGACCTGTTGAAAAGCGAACGCTATGTGGTTCGCATGGGAAAAGGTTCACTGGGAGGAAAAGGGCGTGGTGTCGCCTTTATGAGTAATTTTATTGAAAATATCGACTTCAAAAAGATTATTCCGAATATTAACATCCGCATCCCGGCCACGGCGATCATCGGAGCCATTGAGTTTGATAAATTTCTGGAAATAAATAACCTGCACGAAGATATTTACAGCAGTAACAACTACGAACATATCCGGTCGCTCTTTTTGGAGTCAGGTTTGAGCGAAGGTCTGCGCGAAAAGCTGTATAAATATGTCGAAAAGATAATACGCCCCTTGGCAATCCGCTCGTCCGGTTTGTTTGAAGATTCGTTGTTGCAGCCCTTTTCCGGAGTTTATTCTACCTACCTGATTCCCAATAACCACCCGGATATACAGGTCAGGTACCGCCAATTGGAAACAGCAGTTAAATTAGTTTATGCCAGTATCTTTACCGACTCGGCCGTGGCTTATTTTGATGCGGTAAACTATAAGATTGAAGAAGAAAAAATGGCGGTAATCATTCAGGAAGTGGTGGGGCACGAGCATCACGGCCGGTATTACCCGACGATCAGCGGGGTAGCCCAGTCGTACAATTATTACCCGGTATCGTATATGGAACCGGAGGATGGTTATGCCGTGGCAGCCTTGGGTTTGGGAATGTACGTGGTGGGTGGTGAAAACGCCTATCGGTTTTGTCCGAAGTACCCCCATATTAATCCCAGCAGTATCAAAGATCAGGTACGGGATTCACAACGAGAGTTTTATGCTCTGGACATGAGCCGGCACGATATCGACCTGGTGAAGGGCGGCGAAGATGCAGCCATCGTCAAACTCCATATTCGGGAAGCCGAAGCCGACGGCACGCTGGAACATTGCGCTTCGGTATATGATCCGGAAAACGACGATTTATTACCCGGGCTTGAAGTACGCGGGCCGCGGGTGATTAATTTTGCCAACGTATTAAAATACAATCAGATTCCATTGGCAGCAACACTTAGCTTCTTGTTGCGCCTGTTTCGCGAAGCGATGGGCTCGCCGGTGGAAATGGAATATGCCATTGATCCGGAAGGCGGCGACGATGGAGAACCGACATTTTACCTGCTTCAGATCAAACCCCTGATCCGGCTCGAAGAAGATTTGGTGATTGACCTGGGAGATATGGACCGGGAGAAAACTTTATTGTATGCCAAGCGGGGCATGGGCAACGGGAAGCTGGAGGGAATCCGCGATGTCATTTATGTTCCGGCAGAAAAATTTGATAAAACAAAAACAAAAGAAATTGCCCGCGAAATAAGCCATTTTAATAAAAAGATGGACATCGCTGGATGTGAGTATATTTTGATTGGTCCTGGTCGCTGGGGAACCCGCGACCCGTTTACCGGTATACCGGTTACCTGGGCTCAAATTTCGAGGGCGCGGGTCATCCTCGAACTGGGTCTGTCGGATTTTCCGCTTGATGGTTCGCTGGGCTCTCACTTCTTCCATAATGTCACCTCCATGAATGTGGGCTACTTCTCTGTTCCGCATAATTCACGGGATGTCATGGTCAATATGGATATGTTGAATAAACAAAGCCTTGTTGAAGAACTCAGCTTTGTCAAACATGTACGCTTCGATCGCGAACTGAACGTTTTGATGGACGGGCGTAAACGTGAAGCCTTAATCAGTATCGGCGGCGATTAGCTGTTCCAGATTTCCCAGGACTTTTTCGCTTGTAAATGAAGCATTTCCAGTCCGTTTTTAATCGTGGCGCCCTGCTCTTTCCCTTTTTTCATGAACAGGGTTTCTTCGGGGTTGTACACCAGGTCAAACAATACATGATCGCTGGTTAGTTTTTCATACGGAATGTTCGGACAGGCATCAACTTTCGGGAAGGTTCCCAGCGGCGTGGCATGTATGACGATCAGGTATTCTTTCAGCAGGTTGCCGTCAATCTGTTCATAACGGATTTCTTTTTCAAAAAGTTCGGCTTCGATCGAGGCCGAAAGATAGTCGATACCCAATTTGCCGAGAATGTATTTGATGGCTTTTGACGCGCCCCCGGTGCCAAGAATCAGGGCTTTTTCGTGCTTCTCATTCAGCAGGGGTTTCAGCGAATTTTCAAAGCCGTACACATCGGTATTGTATCCCTTTAATTTCATCTTTCCGGCATCTCGGATAATTTTTACCGTATTGATTGCGCCTACTGCTGCAGCCTCCTGGTCAATCTCGTCCATAAACGGCATAATTTGCTGTTTGTACGGAATGGTGCAGTTTAGGCCTGCAATGTGGTCATTCTTTTCAAAAATTCCGGGAAACTCATTGATGCTGTTTAGTTCAAAGTTGACATATTCATGTTCTTGCAGATTTTCTTTTTCAAATTTTTCCGTAAAAAATCCTTTCGAAAATGAATATCCCAGGCGATGCCCAATTAATCCGTATGTTTTCATCTTTATTTCTTTATTTCTTTATCAGTTTCTTGCTTAATCCTTCAACAACAAAAATAAGAGCAAAACCACCGGCGGCAAGCAGTAAGGCATAAGCCAGTTGCGGGGCCTGCCCGGTCAGTTCGAGGTAATTTGTGGGCAATACGTTTTGTTCAATCAGTGGTTTTTCGAGTCCGTGGCGGTCAATAAAGGTTTCGATCACCTGTTTCCAGGGCCAGACTTTATTCAGCGAGCCGATCATAAAACCGGCAAGCAGGGCGATTGTGAGGTGATAATATTTTTTTAGCAACCACGACAGAACATTGGAAAAAGCAATGATCCCGATAGCCGCACCCAACAGGAAAATGGCGATCACCGGAATGTTAAAGTCGGAAACGGCTCCCAGGATAAACCGGTACATGCCCAGTAAAACCAAGATAAAACTTCCTGAAATCCCGGGCAGGATCATAGCGCAAATGGCAATGGAACCTGACAGGAAAATGAACAGATAGCTGGTATTGGCTTCAGCAGGGGTGATCACCGTAATAAACCAGGCGATAACGACCCCTGTGATCAATGAAATAAAGGTGCTTAACGACCATTTTTTGATGTCTTTGGCCACATAAACGGCCGATGCGACAATTAAGCCAAAGAAAAATGACCACACCAGGATGGGATGATGATCAAGCAAATATTTCAAACCTTTTGCCAATGAAACGATGCTGATGCCAATTCCTAAAACCAGGCTAAGCAGGAAGCGGGCGTTTACAGCTTTCATGAAATCACTGAATTTACCGGAGAGTAATAATTTCAGGGCCGAAAAATTGATCGATTTGATTGAGTCGATCAATTCCTGGTAAATACCGGTAATAAAAGCGATTGTTCCGCCCGAAACGCCGGGAACAACGTCGGCAGCGCCCATGGCTAACCCTTTAAGCGTAATTAAAAGGTAATCTTTAGTGGTTCTTTTCATTTTTAGAAAATTAAGTGGTCCGGCCGTTCTCCCGGGGTTCGCTGAAAACGGAATTTGGCAAAAATAGTGTTTCGGGAGCAAATATGGCGGAGTGAATCGAAAAATTTATTTATGGTTAGAAACGCAGCACCGTGATATGCAAAATATGCCGCCTGTTTACAAGCTAAAATAAAAACGATCTCACCGGTATGTTGTTCCCGTGGAGATCGTTTTTGCAGCTAAATTAACGGATGTCATTTAATCGTCGTCGTCGTCATCGTCATCGTCATTTTCAAAGCAGGTAATCTCTTTTATCCTCTTTTTGAGCAAATGAGTGAGATTCGGGTTCGTTTCATCGTTAAAAATCAACACGCCGTTTTCGTCAGCCTGTGCGTAGGCAAGATTAATGCTTTTAAAAAGATTTTCGAGTTTAAAAAGGACTAAAATGTCAGTGATGACACCTTCACTGATCATAATTCCGTCATCGTCCTCAACCTCAACTTCAAATTCGCTTGATGTACTGAATTCAAAAGGAACTTCACTGTTATCGGCCAGTAGAATTATTCCGTTTAGCATGATCGACTTTCCCCCTTCCAGTACACCCGCTGTTTCAAATTCGATCTCTTCATACAATCCGGGCGTCACGGTTGTCCAGTTTATTTCAGGAACGGCAACTCCTGTGAGCAGATTAACCGCAAAGGGTCCGGTAAATACAACTTTTTCAGGGGTATCCGCATTTTCGTGCTCAAACGGTTCTAATTCAATTTTCTCGATTCCGATATGAGCGTCGCTGATTTCTACCGATTTTGCATAGATACCTGCAGGATCGGAACTCAGTGTGGATGCACTCTTCATCGTGCCGGAAGTACTGGCTTTAAAGGTAAGTTTTACGCCAGTTTGCCCTTCAGGGTCGTCATGATTACAAGCCGTCATCACCAAAAGACATACAGCTATTACCATCTCCAAAACATTCTTTACTGTTTTCATGTAACTTAGCTTTAAGTATGGATAATTTTGGTCTATCGTTACTTGAACGTTTTAGGTGTGCCTGATATTGTAATTTGCTTTTTTTTGAAGGTCAATGTCTTTTGGAGCGTAGAAAAAGTCTTTCACATTGCGAAAGGCTTAAAAATAACTTATAGACCGGATTGTCTGCTGTGCTCCGCTTATTCTAACAGTTCATAGTCATGCATTTCTTTCATGAACGACACAAAATCGTCTTTTCGTTCCGAGTCCATCCAGGTCATGGCGCTTCTCGGATGTTCATTCAAGGCTCCTGTGATCAGGTAGGGGACATGGTAGCCCCAGTCTATCTTTTGCTGCCAGGGCAGAATCTCTTCCTGAATGGCCCGTAATAAAGGTAATAAACGGTATTTCGGATTTTTTAGAAAGGCGATCAGGAT
Organism: Gaoshiqia sp. US2; assembly: GCF_059705485.1. Classification (NCBI taxonomy): domain Bacteria; kingdom Pseudomonadati; phylum Bacteroidota; class Bacteroidia; order Marinilabiliales; family Prolixibacteraceae; genus Gaoshiqia; species Gaoshiqia sp. US2. The sequence goes on from NZ_AP048550.1 coordinate 2,986,716, forward strand.
TTCAATCGGGCAATTTCCTGCGCCACGTCCCATGCCCAACAGGGTCGCGTCGAGGTAAGTTGCGCCTCCCATCAGGGCGGTAATGGTATTCGACATAGCCAACTGCATATTATTGTGTGCATGGATGCCGATTTCTTTGTCTCCCAGGGCGTTTTTGTATTTATTCAGTAAATGATCAACGGTTTCGCAGTACATACTCCCAAAACTGTCAACCAGGTAAAAAACCGGAACACGGGATTGGGCGACATCTGATAGCGCTTCTTCGAGGTCGCGTTCGTTGACCTTCGAGACAGCCATCAGGTTAATCGTCGTTTCATATCCTTTATCCATACAGTGGTGAGCCAGATCGATGGCTTTATCCATTTGATGTACGTAACAGGCCACACGCATCATGTCGATAGCGCTTTCGCCGGCAGGGGGGATATCATCGGGATCAATCCGGCCAATGTCGGCCATGGCCGATATCTTAAGTTTGGTGTTGTTCTCTCCCACAATACGCCGTAAATCACCATTTGAACAAAACTTCCAGGGACCGACCTCATTCCGGTTAAAGGCTTTTTCGCTGCTGATATAGCCGATTTCCATATAATCAACTCCGGCTTCCAGGCAGGCATCGTAAACACCCTTCACAAATTTATTGTCGAACTGCCATTTATTCATCAATCCGCCGTCGCGAACAGTACAGTCCAGCACTTTAATATCCTTTTTATACATAAGTTAAGTAATACTGATTTTTGATTGGCTGAATAATTCCAGCTCTTTTTTTATGTTATGATGGATCATTGTTTTATAGACCTCTTCAATCATATCGGCCGAAAGGTTTAATTCTTCGGCCCAGGCCCGCCTTTGTCGATAAACCTGATCCTGGCGCGATTCAGCAACAATACTGGCTTTGTCGGTTTTAAAACGTATTATTTCGTTGACATATTCCTGGCGTTTGGCGATCAATTCGACGACCATTCGGTCAATCCGATCAATTTCGTGCCTGATTTCATGAATATTTGTACAGGATTTTGCCTCTTTCATAATTTCATGATAATTGTCACAAATATAATAAAATGAAGATAAATTGAGGCTAATTATTGGAAAATGAAATATATTTCAACGATATAGTTGATTTTCTTAAAACATTTTTCTGTTTTTTAATAAAAAAAGTATCCTATTTTTTTGGATAATTGGATTTAGTCTCTATTTTTGCATCATCAATAAAAAAAGAGTAGAATATCTGAGATGAAAAATACAACTTCTGCAATAATGAATCTGAATAACGCAAACATGATGATGTGTATGTGTTGTGGTTCTTTTTTGCAGAAGGAAAGAAGTTAGATTTGGTATATTAGATTGAATCTGAATAAAACGAAAAGCCCTTCTGCAACAGCAGAGGGCTTTTTTGTTTTTAGGCGGTTGAGAAAGATTTAAAAATTGACATAACAGAATGAACAAAGAGCGAAATGAGAGAGAAACCTTACCGTAGTGTTGTAAAAAGTATTTCGTGGAGAACGATCGGAACCATGGACACCATGCTGATTGCCTGGCTGGTGACCGGACATCTTGATTTTGCTGTGACTATTGGCGGAGTTGAATTGTTTACCAAAATGTTTCTATACTTTTTGCACGAACGTACCTGGAACAAGATCAAATTCGGGAAAATTGACAGTTCAAACATCGAGTATCAAATCTGATAGCCATGAAGAAAAACTTTTTACCCATAGCCATCAATATTGCCGGAGAAAAAATCCTGATTATTGGAGGAGGGCAAAGCGCCTGGAAAAAGATACAGATTTTTAACCGTTTTGATGCCTCGCTGGAGGTGGTTGCGCTAACCGTTTGTGACGAAATTAAAAACAGCGGGATTTTATATCGGGAAAAAGCCTACGAAAAGACTGACCTGAAGGGCTTTCTGCTTCTCTGTTCGTGCACAAACAACCCGGAACTTGACCGGCAGATTGCACTTGACGGAAAGCAAACAGGTGTTCTGGTCAATATTCACGATCAACCGGCTCTTTGCCAGTTTGTATCTCCGGCTATTTATCAACGAAATAATATGCGGGTGGCTGTTAGCTCAAATGCAGAAGATGTGTTTGAATCCATCCGGCTTAGAGACGAAATAAAAGAATATTTGGAAAATAAAAACAAAACTGATGAGTATTAAATTGAATCCTTTAAATGAAGCGCAGGCAAAAGCGCTTGAGCAATTACTTGAGGGCGCTCAGCCCCAACAGTTGATCTGGCTGAGTGGTTATTTTCAAGGGTTGACGGCGGGTGGGGATCAACAAGTGAAGCCGGATGCTCTTGTTCAAAGCCAACCAGAGGCGCTTGCGGCCGCGATTTCACTGACTATTTTGTACGGTTCGCATACCGGCCGCAGTGAAAGCCTGGCCAAAAAACTGAAAGAAAAGTTTGCCCGGCAATCGCTCAGCGCTTCGGTTTTTCCGATGGATGATTATAACACGAAGCAGCTGGAAAATGAAAAAAATGTATTCATCATCGTGAGCACGCACGGAGAGGGCGAACCGCCCGAAATGGCTGAGGATTTTCACCGCTTCATCACCGGCAACCGGGTCCCGAAACTTCCGGGTCTGAATTACTCGATCCTGGCCTTGGGCGATAAGAGTTACAAATTGTTTTGCCAGACAGGACTGGATATGGACGAAGCCTTACGAAAAGCAGGAGCCAGTGAATTGGTTCCCCTCGTCGCCTGCGATGTGGATTATGAAGAAGACGCTGCCAAATGGATAGATGCCGTTGTGGCTAAAATAGCGACTCAGGTTCCGGTGAGCCCGTCATTGTCGTTGAATGGATCTGAAGTTTTGGAAGCGGTTGTCTATAACCAGAAAAATCCATACCGGGCAACAATCCTGGATAAAGTGAAAATTACCGGACGCGAGTCTGACAAGGAAGTTTATCATGTTGAAGTTTCACTTGCCGGATCCGGTATTTCTTATCAACCGGGTGACTCGCTTGGCATCCTGGCCGATAATCCGCCTGCACTGGTTGAGAAAATACTCGAAAGCTTAAAGCTGGATGCCGGAGCGATCGTCAAAATTAAGAAGGGTGAATTTACACTGGAAAATGCACTGCGGCATCAATTGGAAATTACGCTGCTCACAAGGGATGTTATTCAAAAATATGCTGAAAAAACCGGCTTGGAGGCCGTTACAAAAATAGTGGATGAAGAAGCATTACTCGATCAGTATTTATGGGGGCACGATGTGCTTGATTTGATCCAGGAGTTTCCCTTTGCGCTGACTGCCCAGGAACTGGTTGATCTGCTGCGGCCTTTGCCTCCGCGTTTGTATTCGATTTCCTCCAGCCAGGATTTCGTCGGAGATGAAGTCCACATCACGGTGTCAACCGTTCGCTACGAAAACAAAGGAAGGGAACGTCAGGGAGCAGCGTCAACTTATCTGTCCGACCGGATTGAGATTGATCAGGAAATCCCTGTATTCATTGAACGTAACCCGGGCTTCAGATTGCCTCAGAATGAAGAAACGCCTATTATTATGGTGGGGGCGGGAACCGGAATTGCTCCATACCGGGCATTCCTGCAGCAACGCGAAGCTTCGAACCAGAAAGGAAAAAGTTGGCTGTTTTTCGGCGAGCGCCGGTTTAGCTCCGATTTCCTGTACCAGATTGAATGGCAGAAGTACCTGAAAAAAGGCTATCTCGGAAAGATTGATCTGGCCTTTTCACGCGATCAGCATGAGAAAGTTTACGTGCAGCACCGTTTGGCCGAGCAACAAGCCGAGCTGTTCAACTGGCTGGAAAATGGCGCCAGTTTTTACCTGTGCGGCGATATGAAACACATGGCCAAAGATGTACAATCAACCTTGCTGGATATCCTTCAAACACAGGGTGGTATGAGTGAAGAGCAAGCCAGGGAATATTTCAGAAAACTGAAAAAAGAAAAGCGTTTTCAGGCCGATGTGTATTAAGTGATCGTGTTATTTAATTGTTAAAAATAAAAATAAACCACTGAGATAGTAAGTATAAATACGTATATTTAATTCGTATAAATGCTTACTAATCGAAAAAAGAGGATTTGAAATGAGCGAGCAAATAGATTGGAGCATATTATCAGAAACGGAAAAGCTGAAGTACGAGAGCAATTACTTACGCGGAACCCTGGTGGAAAGCCTGGCCGATCCGGTAACCGGAGCAATTGCCGATGGAGATACCCAATTGTCGAAATTTCACGGTATTTATCAGCAACACGATCGCGATCTGGAAAAAGAGCGCAAACGCCAGAAACTGGAGCCGGCCTACTCTTTCCTGATTCGTGTCCGGCTGCCGGGAGGAGTTGCCACGCCGGCGCAGTGGCTGCAATTGGACCGTTTGGCCGATGAACACGCCAACGGAACCTTAAAGTTGACGACACGTCAGGCTTTCCAGTTGCACGGCGTCATTAAAAAGAAACTGAAGCTCACCATTCAGGGAATTAATGAGGCTTTGATGGATACCATTGCGGCTTGCGGTGATGTCAACCGGAACGTGATGTCTCATGCCAATCCCGAAGAGTCGGAGATTCATGCGCAGGCATATCAACTCGCCGGAGACATTTCGGCTCATTTAACGCCGCAAACAACCGCCTATCACGAGATCTGGCTCGACAAAACGCTATTGGTTGACGGTAAGAAAGATGTGGAACCTATTTACGGTAACCGCTATCTTCCAAGGAAGTTTAAAATAGGAGTTGCTGTTCCGCCGTATAACGATGTTGATGTGTTTTCGCAGGATTTAGGTTATATCGCGATACAGGAAAACGGAAAACTGGTCGGCTATAATATCGTGGTTGGCGGTGGCTTTGGTTCAACTTTCGGTATTCCGGAAACCTATCCGCGCCTGGGCGATGTGATTGGTTTTTGTACGCCCGAACAGGCAGTGGATGTAGCCGAAAAAGTCGTTTTGGTTCAAAAAGATCATGGTAACCGGCAAAACCGGAAGCAGGCCCGCCTGAAATATACCATCGATCATAATGGCCTGGATTGGTTTAAGGGCGAGCTGAACAAATACCTGGGTTATTCGCTCCAGCCCGCCCGTGCGTATCAGTTTACGCGTAATGGCGATCGTTATGGCTGGGTAAAAAGCACGAATGGAAAATGGAGTCTGAACTTGTTTGTCGAAGGCGGTCGTGTTAAAGATACCGAAGTGCTGAAACTGAAAACCGCTTTGCGGGAAATTGCCCGGCAGGTGGATGCCCGGTTTATTTTGACGGGAAACCAGAACCTGATTATTGCCAACACCACAGAAAAGGACAAGGTTAACCGGATTCTTGGAAAATACGGCGTGTGGCCGGTGCCGCTATCCGGGTTGCGGCAAAACTCAATTGCCTGTGTTGCCTTAAACACCTGTGCGCTGGCCTTTGCAGAGGCTGAACGTTACCTGCCCTCGCTGATCTCAAAACTGGAACTGATTCTGGATGAGTATCATTTATTAAAAGAAGAAATTGTGATTCGTATGACCGGTTGCCCCAACGGATGCGGAAGGCCGTATCTGGCTGAAATTGGTTTTATTGGCAAGTCCCCCGATCATTACAACCTCTATTTGGGAGGAAATTTAAACGGTACGCGTTTGAATACCCTCTACAAAGAAACGCTTTCCGAAGAAGAAATTCTTGCCGAACTTCGCCCGGTTATTGCCGATTTTGCACAGGAGCGAAAACAAGGCGAGGGTTTTGGCGATTTCGTTATTCGTAAAGGATATGTAAAGGAAACAGTACAAGGAAAAGATTTTAAACACTGATAAAAATGGAATTACCTTCAATATTTATAGGAAGAAGTTTATCGGCTGCTACCCGGCGTTGGTTAAAAAAACAGCCGATCCGGTTTATCGAACATCCTTTTATCCGTATTCAGTTCCGCAAACCGAAGGTGGAATTTCTGCAATCGATAAAAGATGAAAAGGTGAGCCTGGTTGTTACCAGCTCGTACGCCGCTCACTGGCTGCTGCGGTTTCGGCGGCACTTTGGTTTACGTTCGAAACACGAAATTTACTGCCTCTCGGAAAAACAGCGGGATATTCTGCGCAAAACACGTATGAAGATTCATTTGGCCGCTGAGCCCAACACCTTGTCGCTGGCGCAACTCATTGCTGAAAACAGCAGCGGGCAACGTGTGGTTTATCTGCGTGGCGACAAAGCCTTGAATGATTTGTATGAACGTTTGTTTGTACTGGGAGTTCCGGCGCATGAAATGGAAGTTTATAAAAATACACCGATTGAAAAGTGGATTAATGAAGCTTTTGATGCTTACCTGTTCTTCAGCCCTACGGCTATTGAAAATTATAAAGCATCCGGTAACTTTCCGCCTCCCAAGGCCCAGATTATGGCAGTTGGCGAGAATACGGCCATGACTGCCTGGAAAGTTTTCCCGAACTCGGTAAATGTTTCTCCCGATCAGGAAGAACTTTCATTTGTGAAGTACTCGGTCGACCGGATTATCAAAAAGATGAACCAACCGGAACCCAAAAGAAAGATTATTTATTGAGTATTGGCAGAAAACCGGGTTATCAAATAACCCGACAGCCAAAACATTGTTACAGGGAGTATGATAAAAAGAATATCCGTATTAGGTTGCGGCTGGCTTGGTTTTCCGCTTGCCAAAGTATTGCTGAATGACGGTTTTGAAGTGAAAGGGTCAGTGACTGAACCGATAAAGTTCGGAAGAATGGAACAGGCCGGAATCCGTCCGTACCGGTTGGTGATTTACGAAGACCGTGTGGAGTTTGACAATCCGGGATTTTTCGGCAGCGACCTGGTTATCGTGGCCATTCCGCCGCGGAGAATACCCGATATCGAAACGGTATTTCCAAACCAGATCAGGCAACTGACCGCTTTACTGGAGAGACATAAAACCGAAAAGGTATTGTTTATTTCATCTACTTCCGTTTATGCCGAATCGGAGGGTACAGCTACCGAAGAAGACGAGCTAGTTCCCGACAAACCTTCGGGAAGGGCACTGGTTGCTGCGGAGAATTTACTCAGGCGCAATCCGAACTTCAGGACAACCGTTTTGCGCTTCGGCGGCTTAATTGGCGCCGACAGAAACCCGGCCCGCTTTTTAAGTCGCCAGCGGGAAGCTTTGGGAGGCACGAAACCCGTGAACCTGATCCATCAGGATGACTGTATCGGGATTATTCGTGAATTGATTCGTCAACAGGTGTGGGGAGATACCTTCAATGCCTGCTGTCCGGCGCATCCAACGCGAAAAGAATTTTATGAAAGAGCATCAGCTGTATCCGGATTGCCTGCGCCGGAATTTGCAGATGTGAGGGAACCATACAAGATTGTCGACAGCACCAAATTGATCCGGAGTTTGGGATACCAATTTAAATATCCAAGCCCGATGGATTATTTGACTAAAATAACGTGAGTTTTGGGTTAAGCGACTAATGGTAAATAGTTCAGGAATAAATACTCCCGGAACCTTATATTCTTATTTTTAACCGATGGTTTATGGTCAAGGAACGAGTATGCAGCAAGGCCTGCCAGGACATTGACCATCGCATTTACCGGGCTTCTGTGTCTTGAATGCTCTATATCACAGATATGCTTTAGCAGATCGATGACCGATTCGATCACCCCCCGGCTTTGCAGCCACCTCTTGTCTTCGAAAAACATTAACTTATTTTTCATGTTCTTTTTGGTTTTTGTAATCAACAGGAGCCCTTGTCTTGCCAATGCTTCCCGGAGCTTTTCACTAATGTAGCCTTTGTCCCCGAAAAGCTTTCCGCACAGACCTTTACATAGCTTGACGCCCAATTCAAGGTTGTTGTCCGCCACATTTCCGGGGGTTATAATGAAGGAAACAATCTCCCCAAACTGGTTGATGGCCAAATGCAGTTTCAAGCCAAAAAACCAACCTGTCGAGGTCTTCCCCCTTTTGGCCAGCCCTTTAAAAACCTTGTGCGAATGTATCCGCAGGTTATGGCAAACCACCAGTTTGGCCGAATCAATGTAATAAGTTCCGGTAACTGCCCCCATCCTGCAGGCCAGCAAAAAACAAAAAAGGTATAGCAGCATCCTGGGTTTGAGTTGGACAAAACGGTTGTAGGAAGGCAAGCCTGGAAAATAGCCTTTCAGGTGTACCTCTACAAAGTACCTGTAATAATATTTGAAACATTTGCTCCCCTGTAAATGGTAAAACATTTCAACGGCCATCATCTCACTCATTGATAACCCGCAGGGGACTTTGGATTTTTTGTTTTGCAATACCACGGGTATTAATTTATGCTCTATTTCTTTCTCAAATTGTTGGCAGAAATCATCGGCACAACAAAAAATTTCAATTAATTTTAGTTCCAAATTTTCTGTCATGGGAGCTTTGTTTTATGTTTTGCACTTAAAAGCTCCCATTTTTTTAAATACAATCTCTATTGAACTATCATAAGTTATTAACTAATAGCTGTTTATATCCAAAACTCACGTTAAAATAGAGTGTTAAGTGACCAGTGACCAGTGACCAGTAACCAGTAACAAATCCAATCCAATCCAATCCAATGTCCAATATCCCTAACCACTTGATTTCTATCGTTGGCGCGGGCCCGGGTGATCCGGAATTGCTTACCCTACGTGCTCTTCGCAGGATTGAGCAGGCTGATGTGATTTTGTACGATGCTTTGCACGGCGACGAAATCCTGGAACTGGCCTCTGTTCATTGCCTGAAAATATATGCGGGCAAACATTATCAGGATGGGCAGCTTCAAACAGAGCGTCAGCACGAAATACTCAGGCAACTCCGGGAATTTGCCCTTGCCGGGAAGCGCGTTGTGCGCCTGAAAGCCGGTGATCCGTTCATTTTCGGGCGTGGGGCAGAGGAGCTCGAATTTTGTCTTTCCGAGAATCTGAATGTTGAAGTTATTCCGGGTATTACTGCCGGACTGGCGGCTACTGCACACTTCCACATTCCGGCGACCCTGCGGGGAGTAAACAGCATGGCGCTTTTTTACACCGGCCATAAACGGAACGGCGGGTTCGACGATATTGAGGTCGTGGCGTCGGTGTTGAAAACAGATGCTCCTGTCATGATTTATATGGGATTGAAGAATCTCGGATTTTTGTCAGAAGAATTACAAAAATTTGCTATCCCCGCCGGAACTCCTCTGCAAATTGTCAGCCGGGTGGGGCATCCCGACCAGAAAATTTTTACATCAACCCTGGGCGAAATCGCCTGTTTTTTAAAAGCAGAAGATCCGCCTATGCCTTCTCTGATTATTCTGGGTACATATGCGCAGCCGCTTAAAGGCGATGGTTCGGTTTTGAAATAAAAAAAGCCATCCGGTTCAGTTTCGGACGGCTTTTCTGTTTATCATGAATTTGGTCTTAATCAAATTGGTGATCGCCTTCAGCAGGTCCGCACTCACAGTCGCAACCCAATCCTTTTTCGTATTGTTCCAGGGCACGCAGGCTCATCCCCATCGACGAGAATCCGCCATCGTGGAAAAGGTTTTGCATGGTCACTTTCCGTGTCAGGTCGGAGAAGAGGGTGATACAGTAATTGGCGCATTCGTCACCTGTTGCATTACCCAGGGGAGACATCCGTTCTCCAAAATCGAGTAATTTATCGATGCCTTTTACCCCGCTTCCTGCGGTTGTCCGCGTTGGCGACTGCGAAATGGTGTTGATGCGTACATTCCGTTCTCTTCCGTAAATGTAGCCAAAGCTTCGGGCAATTGATTCGAGCAGGGCTTTGGCGTCAGCCATATCGTTATACCCGTAAAAGGTACGTTGGGCTGCCACATAGGAAAGGGCGACGACTGATCCCCACTCATTGATGGCATCCAGTTTACGGGCAACCTGTAATACTTTGTGAAAGGAAACAGCTGAAATATCAAGTGTTTTCTCCAGGTAATTATAGTCCAGATCGCTGTAATGGCGGCCTTTTCTTACGTTGGGGGACATCCCGATGGAATGCAGGATGAAGTCAATCTTTCCTCCCAAAATCTTCACCGATTCCCGGATCAGGTTTTCCAGGTCTTCAACACTGGTTGCATCTGCCGCAATTAGTTGTGCATTGCATTTTTCAGCCAGTTGGGCTGTATCGCCCATACGCAGGGCTACGGAAGTATTGGTTAATGTGAAGGTTGCGCCTTCTTCAAAAGCACGCTCGGCCACTTTCCATGCAATGGATTCGGCGTTCAGCGCGCCAAAAATAATTCCTCTTTTACCTTTTAGTAAATTATAAGCCATGATTTTAAATTTATGAGTTAAACAACTCGCGTTTAAAATGGTTTTAAAAATCTCTTCAACAAAAAAAACCGGCGTTTGCCGGCATTTATATCATATCTTTTCTAAACTGCTTTCAGGTAACCACCCCTGGTTGCCATTCGCTAAGCGGATTTCTCTCCAGCTTCCGATGCTGTCCTTAATCTCAACTTTTAATCCTTCGTGAATTAAGAACAGGTCGGTGCCGCTTTCAGAGGGTGAGCTTTTCACGGTTACGCTTGCCTGCGTGATAATCGCGAATTTATGCTCCGTCATCCGGTTTTTCTGCCGGGCGGCAAAGTTAAAACTTAAAATGGAAATAACTACAATTAAAATTCCGAACCAAAATGAGATTCGTTTTACAGCCGGGATTTGGCTGAAAAAGAAAAATCCGGCTAAAACCAAGGTGATCAGGAAGGAAATGACACTGATTTTGGCCCAGCCGTCGGTCGAAAATTTATTGGTGATGTCGTTCCACCAGCGGATGAAAAAAACCTGAGGCAGCGGCTCAATGGCATCGATCACGTACTGGTTGGCCAATTCCAGGTTAAACTGAATGTCTTCGTCGTTAGGCGCCAGTAATTTGGCCCGTTCGTAATGGAGGATTGATTTGGTGTATTGTCCTGATTTGTAATAAGCATTACCCAGATTGTAATAAACTTCGGCAGACTCCAGGTTGCTGTTCAGTATCTCCTGGTAGGCTTCAATGGCTTCGGCATATTCGCCGGCTATGTAATGCTGGTTTGCTTTTTCAAGAACGGTTTCCTGAGCAAAAATTCCCGTTGAAATGACCAGGAAGAATATGATGTGAATGATCGCTTTCATTTTTCCTACTTTTTTATTTAACTCAACGAATTTGTTTTTCCAGTCTTCCCATCAAACTGACTGACTCGCGGTACAACTCTTCAAGTGTACCTCCTGCTGCACTTGGCGCGTAGCGGGCAAACTCACAGGTGTCAACAATCCGGATAAATTCATCAATGACTTCGCCGCTAACCTGGCGGCTGGCTAACGATTTTGTTGCCTTATCCCGGTTCAGGTCGGCTACCGGGATGCTCAGTTTATCGCTTAAATATCCCCAGAATGCCCTTAGGGTTGCTTCGTAAAACTCTTCTGCTTTATTGTTTTTCATGAAGTTGGCTGCTTCTTTTAAGCGTTTGCGGGCAACTTTATTGGCTTTTTTATTTTTTACCAGTTGTAAGTTGGCATTTTCACGCAGTTTCTTCCGGTAAACCAATGCGATCATCAGGAAAACCAGCAACGAGCCGAGATAAGAAAGCCAGAAGGCCGGACTGCCATAAAAAGAACTCGATTTTTCGTGCAATTTATAACGGTTCTGCTTGATGTAACGGATGTCTTTCCCGAGGTAACGAACATCCGATTTCGAGAAAGCGCTGGTAACGGTCGCATTTTGTTCGTCGCTGCCTTTTTCAATGTGCAACCGAAAAACGGGTGAACTCTGAGTTTTGTATTGTCCGGTGGCCGGGTTAAATGTTGAGAAATTGATTGGCGGAATGGTGAAATCGCCTTCGACGCGCGGAATGACGAGGTATTCGAAGGTCTTGTTGCCGGTTAACCCGCTTTCGGCTGACCGGAGATTTTCTGTTGTTTTTGGATCATAGGTCTCAAAATCAGCTGGAAATTCTACCTTGGGCGCTTCAATTAATCTTAAATTTCCGCTCCCGGAGACAGTTATCTTCAAGTTAAGAGCTTCATTGGATTTTGCATCGGTTTTATCAAATGAAGCAGAAAAATTAAGATTACCAACTCCGCCATAGAAACCGGCAGGAACGGGAGAGGGCAGTTCCTTAACCGACACGGTAACCGGGGTACTGGCAACCCGAGCGGTTACGGTACGGTAATTATCAAAAAAGTCGTCAAAAAAACTGCGCTGTCGTTTCACTTGCTGGCGGACCATACAGGTAATTTCGAAAGGATCAATCCTGATTCGTCCGGTTTGCTGAGGGAAGAGGATGGTCTTTTTCAGCACGCCAACCTGGTAGATCTTATTATTGTATACTTCGCGCGAAAAACTGATTTGGTTAGGTATGTCGATGTTTTGAGTCCAAAACCCTTCAAAGGAAGGAATTTTTACATCATCGAAACTGGTAATGGGGACATCGGGAGAAACATAGATTTTTACCGTGGCAAGGATTTGTTCTCCTTTATATACATTTTGTTTGTCGAGTTCAACCCGTACAAATAAATCTTCTTTACTGAGTTCGGTTGAAGCACTTGTTTGTTCCTGTGGTTGCGCTTGTTGCTGTTGAGGCTGGCTTTGCTGAGAAGCCTGTGCCTTCACAACTTGTATTTTCAGGTCGTTTGATTCATAAACTTTCCCGTCAACTTTGATGGATGCGGGACGAATGGTGAAGCTGCCTTCTTCTTTTGCCCGAAGAATGAAGATATACGAAAAAGTGACCGATTGCGTGGTTTGACCATTTATCATCTGAAAGCTGGAGCTTTGCGAGGTTGATGGTCCCATTAAGATGTCAAAACCAGACATGTCGGGCAATTTGAGGTCGCTCCCTCTGTCGTTCAGGGTAAACGAAAGCCTGAATTGTTCGCCAATTGTCACCACATTAGGGCCCGACATAACAAAACGAACGTTGTCGGCCATCACATACATGGCAGAAATCAGCAGAAAAACAGAGATCATGATTCTTCGAAACATTTGGCTCATCCTATTTTGATTAAATCCGGTTTAAAAGTAACAAATAATCAGTTTTTTTATTTTGTGGAAAGGGCTTTAAATTTTATGCTTACCAGTCTTTATCCGTTTGTCGCTGCCGGGCCTTTTCAGCTTGTGCTTTTTTTACTTTTTCCTGTATTTTTTCTTCATCGTTTTGCAAGGCTTGCAACAATCGTTCCGCATTTTCCTTTGAAATCTTTTGTTCCTGCGGTTGCTGATTTTGCTGATCCTGCTTTTTATCCTGGTTCTGATCCTGATTATCTTTATTTTGATCTTTCTCCTTGTCCTTGTCCTTGTCCTTGTCCTTGTCCTTGTCCTTGTCCTTGTCTTTGTCTTTATTCTTGTCCTTGTCCTTGTCCTGCTGATCCTTGTTTTGATCTTGTTTTTGCTTTTGTTCGTCCTGACGTTTTTTCAGGTTCATGGCATAAAGCAGGTTGTATTTGGTTTCCAAATCATTCGGGTTGTTTCGCAAGGCATTTTTGTAGGCCGCAATGCTTTCGTCCAGTTTGTTTTGCATCAGCAGGGAGTTTCCTGTGTTGTGGTAAGCCCGTGATTTTTCGGTTTTATCGGTACTTTTCTCTGCTATTTCATTGAATTTACCTGTCGATTCTTCAAATTTCATTTGTTTGTAAAGCGCATCGCCCAGGTTGAAGTTCCATTTTAAATCATCCGGGCGTTTGTCTAACGCGCGCCGGTACGCCGTTTCGGCCAGGCTGAAACTCAGGGTATCCAGCCTGGTGGTATCGGCCAGGGCGTTCTCGTAAATTTTATTTCCCTGGCGGACGAATTTTCGTTCATTTTGCGCCTGAACCCCAAGGCTGGTCAGGCAAACAAGGAGGATGGATAATCCTGAATATGTCAGCAATTTTGTTTTCATTTTCCAAATAACCTGATGTTTTTCAAATATTTGTTTTTCCGTTCCAAGATCAAAAAATCAAGCAGAATAAATAGTAGAGCCAGCCCAATAAACCATTGAAACTGATCTTCATACTCCGAGTAAACCAGTGATTCCAGTTCCGCTTCCTCCATCTTGTTAATTTCGTTGAAAAGGGTATTTAAACCGACCTGCGCATTGTTTGCCCGCACATAAATCCCGTTTCCGGCAGCTGCAATTTTTTGCAGCATCTGTTCGTCGAGCTTGGTGATCACCACCTGTCCGTCTTTATCTTTCCGGTAATCGCGTTGTCCGTTGCGAATGACCGGAATTGGCGCTCCCTGTGGTAAGCCCATTCCGATGGTATGGACAATAATTCCGTTTCCGGCGGCAGCAGTGGCTGCTCCAACCGCGTCATCTTCATGGTTTTCTCCGTCGGTAATGATGATAATGGCCTTGTTGCCTTGAAACTGAGGGCTGAATGAATTAACCGCCAGGTTGATTGCCGCGCCGATCGCTGTTCCCTGCCGGGGAACAATGTTTGTGCTGACGGCATTCAGGAATAACTTGGCCGATGAATAATCGGAGGTAATCGGCAATTGAGTATAGGCGTCTCCTGCAAATACAATTAAGCCGATTTTGTCGTTATTGAGGTTGTCTACCAGCCGCGAAATGGCCCGTTTGGCCCGCTCCAGCCGGTTGGGCTGAATATCTTCGGCCATCATGGAGTTCGAAACGTCCAGTGCGATGATCAGTTCGACGCCCGATCGTTTTTCGGTTTTTAGTTTGCTGCCAAATTGAGGTCGGGCAATGGCTAAAATGACCGAACTGATAGCCAGCATCCATACGAAAAATTTTATGAACGGCCGGTTTTTGCTGACATTGGGCATCAACTGGTCGACAATTTCTTTCTGCCCGAATTTAGCCAAAGCTCTTCGGCGGTGCAGTCTGGTTAAGACAAACACAACCAGGAGCAGCGGAACGATGGCCAGGGCGTAGAGGTATTCGTTATTTGCAAATCTGAACATTTCCATATCGTTTCACTTAAGGAATGTTTCGGAATAGGGTTGTTTTTAAGAATAAACCGGCAAGCAGGATTAATCCGGCCAGGATGGCGTATCGTTCGTATTCTTCATCTTTCCGGCTGTATTCTTTTACTTCGATTTTCGATTTCTCGAGCTGGTCGATTTGTTCATAAATCTGTTTCAGCTTATCGTTATTGGTAGCTCTGAAATAACTGCCGTCGGTGAGATCGGATATTTTTTGCAGGGTTTCTTCGTCAATTTTAACTTCCACGTCGCGAATTTGTGTGCCAAAGGGCGTTTGCATCGGGTAGGGGGCTGTGCCGATCGTTCCTACTCCGATGGTGTAAACCCTGATCCCAAATGTTTTGGCCAGTTCGGCCGCTGTTACCGGTGCAATTTCTCCCCGGTTGTTCTCTCCGTCGGTCAGCAGAATGATGACTTTGCTAATGGCGTCGCTTTCTTTCAGCCGGGCAACAGAAGTGGCCAGACCGTTGCCGATAGCTGTCCCGTCTTCAATCATACCGCTGTGGATGTCTTTGAACAGGTTAATCAGTACCGCATGATCGGTGGTCAGCGGACACTGGGTGAAACTCTCGCCCGAGAAAACGACCAGCCCGATCTTGTCATTCGACCTTCCCGAAATAAAACGGGTGGCCACCTCTTTCGCTGCTTCAAGCCGGTTGGGTTGAAAGTCGCGGGCAAGCATCGAACTGGAAATGTCGAGGGCGATTACCATGTCGATTCCTTCAGTGGTTACATTTTGCCAGCTGTTTGACGATTGGGGCCGCGCCAGCGCTACCGTAAGCAACGAAATACCTGCCAGTTGCAGCACAAAAGGCAAATGGCGCAGGTAATGCTTCCAGGTAGCCGGTATCGTACTAAATCCCATTGTCGTAGAGTACCTGATACTCGCACCGGCTCGCCGGTATCTGAAAATGTACCAGGCCAGCATGGGGACCAATACAAACAACAAATAAAAAAACTCCGGATTTTTAAATGTAATTCCGTTCATTTCTTCTCTATTTTAAAACAACATCGTCGCCTTCCCGTTCATCTTTCTCCTGAGTCGTTTTCTTTTCTTCCGCTTTCGTATCATTTACAAAGAAGTAGGCGTTCATCAGGGTCATATTGTGGTCATCGGGCAGCGGGTGGTATTTGGCAAATTTTACGAGATCCGACAAACTGAGGATGTCCTTCAGCTCGTTGAAGTTTTTCCCGTTCAGCAATCCTTTCTGAGATTCAAATGCCCGGATGGTTTCGTCGGTTGTGTATTCCATCGCATTAATGCCAAAACGTTCTTCAATATAAATACGCAACGTGTCGGAAATGTCGCTGTAGTACAATTTTACCTGGTTTTGCTGCCACAATTTTTGTTCCTTAATCCGATCCAATTCCCGAAGCGCCACGACATGAGCAGGATCTTTGGGTTTTTCTGTCCATCCGAAAACAGGTTTGTTCCTTTTCCGGCGTTCGATGTAATAGAACAGGAAAAAGATCAGGGCTCCGATCAGGATGGTGCCTAAGATATAAGGCGAAACTTCCTTTAAGGTAACCGGGGCAGCATAGGGCATTTTGATATCCACCGGTCCTTTGGTGGTATCAATTTCCATCCCGTGCACATAAAATTCGGCTGGTTGGCTTTCGATAATTTGCGCGATGTCCTGGTATTTCAACTGAAATTTTAATGACGGAACCACTTGTTTGCCGGTGTCGAAAGAGGTGATGGTCAGGTTTTGAATGATCTTGATTTGTTCACTTGCATCCAACTGAAAAGTATCCAGCGGCGAGCTGGCCACGATTTCGACGGTTGCCGACAAGGAATCGCCAAATTCCGGGAATTCTACACGGGCGCTTTTGGGTTGGTCCACTTCAAGACGTAGGTTAAACTGATCGCCGATCAGCACATTTGTCGAATCAATCACCGCCCGTACATGGACTTGCTGGGCCCGAAGCGGATTGAAATGAATTGTCAGAAGGCCGACGAAGATGATTGTATAAATGTATAATTTCATTATTTATGCTTTTAGCCCCCGCTTTTTAAACAGGGTCATCAGGGATTTGACATAGTCTTCTTTCGTGTTGATGTTGGCATAATCCACACCGCTTTTTTTGAAGGCATAATCAAGCCTGCTGTTGGTTTCGCGCCACCAGTTCGCGTAAGTGTCCCGTACCTTTTTACTGCCGCTGTCGACCCAGACGTACTTTCCGGTTTCGGCATCTTTTAATTTGACTAAACCGATCGGAGGGAGGGCGCTTTCGCGTTCGTCGAAGATCCGCAGGGCCACCACGTCGTGTTTGCTGTTGGCAATGGTCAGCGCTTTCTCAAATTCAGCTTCATTCTGAATAAAGTCTGAAATGATGAAACAGGTGCTTCGTTTTTTTATGGCATTGGTCATGTACCGAAGAGCGCCGGTAATATTTGTTCCTTTGTCTTCGGGCTCAAAATCAATCAACTCACGAATGATACGCAGGATATGAGATTTCCCTTTTTTAGGCGGAATGAATTTTTCAATTTTTTCGGAAAAGAAAATAACGCCAATTTTATCGTTATTCTGAATGGCCGAAAATGACAGGATGGCCGAAATTTCGGTGATGACATTCTTTTTAAATTTTTCGAACGATCCGAAATCCCGCGACCCGCTGACATCAATCAGCAGCATGACCGTCAGTTCGCGCTCTTCTTCAAAAATTTTGATATACGGTTTGTTGTAACGGGCTGTCACATTCCAGTCGATGCTACGGACATCATCTCCGAACTGGTACTCCCGAACCTCGCTGAATGCCATACCCCGCCCTTTAAACGCCGAGTGGTATTCACCTGCAAAAATATTCCGGCTTAACCCGCGGGTTTTAATCTCAATCTTCCGAACCTTCTTAAGTAATTCCGTATGTTCCATCAAATAAAGATATTAAAGTTCCAAATTTCAGGTTTCAGATTCCAGGTTCCAAGTTCCATGTTTCAAAAATGACCTTCCTTTTGATTGTGCTTGGAATTTTGGCTTCGTTACGGAACTTCAACTGTATTCAGTATTTCAGTAATAATTTCTTCGGTTGTGACGTTGTTGGCCTCTGCTTCGTAGCTCAATCCGATCCGGTGACGCATCACATCCGGACAAACTGCACGAACATCTTCAGGGATGACATAGCCGCGCCGCTTGATGAAGGCAAAGGCTTTTGCCGCCTGGGCCAGGCTGATGCTCGCACGCGGCGAGGAGCCATAAGAGATCATATCGACATATTTATGGAGTTTGTAATCGGCCGGTGTTCGGGTGGCAAACACGATATCGACAATGTATTTGCTGATTTTTTCGTCGAGGTAAACGTCTTTTACCACATCACGTGCTTTGATGATGTCTTCAGGTTTCAATACCGTTGATGCCTGGGGAAATTGTTTCAGTAGGTTTTGCTGGATGATGAGCTTTTCTTCTTCTTTCCCGGGATAATTGATGACCACTTTAAGCATAAACCGGTCGACCTGTGCTTCGGGCAGGGGATAAGTTCCTTCCTGCTCAATCGGGTTTTGGGTGGCCATCACCAGGAATGGTTCTTCAAGCTTAAATGTTTTATCGCCGATGGTAATTTGCCTTTCCTGCATGGCTTCCAACAAGGCCGACTGCACTTTTGCCGGGGCGCGGTTAATCTCGTCGGCCAAAACAAAATTGGTAAAGATGGGCCCTTTTTTAACCACGAATTCTTCGTTTTTCTGGCTGTAAATCAAGGTACCCAGCAAGTCGGCAGGAAGCAGGTCGGGCGTGAACTGAATACGGGCAAAATCGGCGCTGATGGTTTTTGCCAGCGTGTTGATAGCCAGTGTTTTTGCTAAACCGGGTACTCCCTCTAACAAAATATGGCCGCCGGAAAGTAAGCCGATCAATAAGCTTTCTACTAAGTGCTTTTGTCCGACAATCACTTTGTTCATTTCCATGCTGATCAAGTCCACGAAAGAACTTTCTTTTTGGATTCGTTCGTTAAGCTCACGAATGTCAACTGCTTGGTTCATACTGTTCTGATATTATTTTTTAATGGTTGACGAAAATAATTCATTTGTATACAAAAAAGGGTATAACTTTGTTAAAAGTTGTTAAGCCCCAAAGCTGATGAAAGAGCTGTAAAAATAATAATTTCGGCCTTTCGGCAAGCTGTTATTTTTTATTTATTTAAAGGAATGATTTTGAAACAGCGCTATTTTATTGAATTAGCCTATAATGGTACCCGCTTTCATGGTTGGCAGATACAACCGAATGCCAAAAGCGTACAGGAGGTGCTTGAAATTGCGCTGAGTACCATTTGCCGCGAAGAAATTGCAGTGACCGGCGCCGGTCGTACCGACACCGGGGTGCATGCCGGTTATTTTGTTGCACATTTTGATTCAGAAAAAGATAGGCTCGATCATCCTGATTTTGCGTATAAACTGAACAGTTTTTTGAATGCCGACCTGGTGATTTTCCGCCTGACGAAAGTTGGTCCCGAAGCCCATGCCCGGTTCGATGCAGTTTCGCGCACTTACCACTATTTGATCAACCGGCAAAAAGATCCTTTTTCGCAGGAAACTTCCTGGTACTACCTACGCCAACTGGATGTGGATAAAATGAATGATGCTTGTGCTGTTTTGTTCGATTATGACGATTTTACCAGTTTTAGTAAATTACATTCCGATGTAAAAACCAATTACTGTAAGATTTACGAAGCTAATTGGAAACAGCAGGAAAACCGGTTGATTTTTACGATAAAGGCCGATCGTTTTCTTCGGAATATGGTGAGGGCCATTGTTGGAACAATGGTCGAAATTGGCCGGTATAAATTGACCATCGACGACTTCAGGCAAATTATCGAAGCAAAAGACCGGGGCGCTGCCGGCGCTTCAGCTCCTCCCGAAGGACTTTTTTTGGCAGATATCGCGTACCCGGAATCGGTATTTCGGAGAATTTGAAATTCCTGTTTTTACAATAAACCCGCGATGGAAGTCAAGTCGTCCACCTTATCCTGAAAGCCTTGCGCATCGTAAGCTTCAATTAAACTTTCGATGAGTTTTTTAATAATAACGCGGTCTTCGCAGGGTTCGTAAAAGATTTCTTCGTTGATCTGTTCATTTTTTTTGAGAAAAAATTCAATCTCCTTTCGTCCGATAATAGCGCCCCGGTTCGATGGATTGATGTAAAACAAAACCGGCGAAGGATAATCTTCGCCATGCGCTTTTCTGGCGGTTTCAGGATCGATGTAGGCAAGCAGCGGATTTCGGGGAAAGTCGATGAGTTGCACCGGGAAATTAAGCTCCCGGGCAACGAGGGTATACAAAATGGCAATGGATACGGCATTCCCCTTTTTGGTCTCGAGTAATTGGTTGAGGTAGCAGTTTTGAGGCGATTGCAGGTTGCTCAGGTTGATGGTAAACTTGTTCACATCGTAAAATATGTGATTCAGGATAGTTACTTTCTCAATTGACGTGAGCTTGTTGCTGATTTCCAGCCAAACGTCGCTGCTGATTTTTCTGATCTTGTTTTTGATTGTTTTCAGCTTTAACTCCGGATATTGGTATTGACTGATCAGGAAAAATCCCTCAAACAGATCTACTTTTTCCTGTTTAGACCAGTTCCTGATTTTCCTGCGGGTGTCGGCAAACTGGATCTGCTGGATCAGGTTTTCAATCCGGTTTTGCATTAGTTCATCCAGACTGGTTTCCCAGACCTGTTCCAACTGGTCGATGATTTTAACATCCTCCTGCAACAGCTCTTTTTCAACCATCCGGTAAACCGCCTGATCGGGGTCGTCGAGCAACGCGATGAGCGCCTGTAATTTTTCTTCTTTCATCCTGCTTGCCTGATTAAGATGTTAACCGGTCCAGTATCAATTTGATTAGTTTTTTCATCTCTTTCTGGTAATCGCCATTGGCATTTTTACTTAATCGGTTGGCAATAATCAGGCAAACCGTTAAGGCCTGATGACCCAGCAAGGCAGCCAAGCCGTATATGGCCGAACATTCCATTTCGTAATTGGTGATTTTATATTGGCCATAACTGAACGATTCAATTTTCTTATTGATATCAGGATCAATGATTTCCAGTCGTAAAACCCTTCCCTGAGGCCCGTAAAATCCCGGAGCCGAAATAGTTACACCGGACGTAAAATCGTCGTTGGCCATTTTATTGTACAAGAATTTTGAGCAGCTGACTACGTAGGGCGAAGTCAGAATGGGGTTCCAGTTAAGGTGGGTTTTAAACTGTTTTTCAAAATCGGGTTCCGAAACCGTGTTCCGGTCAGCATAAAAATTCAGCAGGCCGTCAAACCCGATGGCTTTTTCGGACAGGACAAATGAATTCAGATCCAAAAAATCCTGCAATCCGCCCGATGTGCCGATACGGATGATGTTCAGCGAACGTTTCACGGGCCTGATTTCACGGGTTTTGAAGTCAATATTCACCAAAGCATCCAGTTCGTTCATTACGATATCAATGTTGTCGGTACCAATTCCGGTAGAAACAACGGTAATCCGCTGATTATTGTAGACGCCGGTAACCGAAACAAACTCCCGGTTCCGGATTTTCATTTCAATAGCCGAAAAGTAAGCCGAAATCATCTCAACCCGTCCGGGGTCGCCAACCAATAGTACATGATCTGCCAGTTGTTCAGGTTTCAGATGCAGGTGGAAAATACTCCCATCCTGATTAATAATGAGTTCGGAAGGACCTATCATGTCAAATTTTATTTTTGAATATCTTCAAAACTAAATAAAAAATCGAATCAGACGGCAATCCTTTTTGGATTATCACCGGTGTTTTTTACTTTTATTAACCGTGAACAGGCTGAAATTGGGCAAAATCCGCTATTTTTACAGAAATCATAATTGAAAACTTACCACGATGAATTCCTTAAAAAAATCTTACCTCATTATCGCTGCAGTTGTGTTTGTTGTGCTCATCATTTTTGGCAGCAACATGTTTGTGACCATTCAGCCCGGCGAGCGGGCGATCATTTTCCGTCCGTTCAGTTCGGGACTGGATAAGGAACATATTTATATTCCCGGGTTTCATATTGTTGCTCCCTGGAATGATATGATTGTCTACGATGTGAAAGAACAGCAGCGGGAAGAGACCATGGATGTGCTGGATAAAAACGGTTTGTCGTTAAACGTCGACGTGTCGGTCAGGTTTAATCCCATGTACAACCAGATCGGTTACCTTCACGAAGTATTTGGGAAACGGTTTATTGAGCAACTGATTGTTCCCGAGGTCCGTTCATCGGTCCGTCAGGTAGCAGGTCGGTACACTGCCGAAGAAATTTATTCGACGAAACGAAGCGAGGTGGAATCTTCCATTATTAACGAGACGAAAGAGATTCTGGAAGCAAACAATATCGACATGCGTGCCTTGCTAATCCGTTCCATCAATCTGCCCGACCAGATCCGGATCGCGATCGAAAACAAGCTGAAACAGGAACAGGAAGCGCTTGCTTACCAGTTCAGACTGACCCGGGAAACTTCGGAGGCTGAACGTAAACGGATTGAGGCAGAAGGTATCGCGGCATTTAACCGGATCATTAACTCCAGTTTGACGGATAATATTCTGAAACAACGCGGTATTGAAGCTACGCTGGATTTGGCTCAATCACCGAATGCAAAAGTCGTGGTGGTAGGAAGCGGAAAAGACGGACTCCCGCTTATTCTTGGAAATAACTAAACACGTATAGCCGGTTCTGTAGCCGGCTTTCTTTTTTTATCGCATGAAGAAAATACTCAATGTACACCTGAACGATGATCCGGATCAATATCAGTGTATTGGTTGTTCTCCCCATAACCCGGTCGGGATAAAGCTGGAATTTTGGGACGATGGGGAAGGACTTTATGCCGAATGGCTGCCACGGCGTGAGTTTATGGGATGGGTTAACGTATTGCATGGAGGAATTCAGGCTACTTTGCTTGACGAGATAGCGGCCTGGGTGGTGTATACCAAATGCCAAACAGCGGGCGTGACCACGGAGATGCAGGTTAAATACACGAATCCGGTTTATACCAACCAGGGAAAAGTTGTCCTTCGTGGCCGCTTGCTGGAACAAAATAAACGGATTGCTACAATCCTCGCACAATTGTTTAATGCCGAAGGTACTTTGTGCACCGAGGCAAGGATTAACTATTTTATTTACCCCGAAAATGTGGCCCGTAAGAAGTTTCATTATCCGGGTGTTCAGGCATTTTATGAGCAAACGGAGGAATGAATAAGTGAAGAAATCCGGTAGTTTGAAATGAATCTCAGCCGAACCGGGTATTTTTCACCTTAACGGGACGTTACAGTAGTTTTCTTCCGGAACAAGCGGGTGAATTTCGCCCACAGTTCGTCAAAGGTGTCGTAATTCTCTCGGTAAACAAGACCGATTCCCTGTGTATAGGGCGAAGTTTCGTAAATAATGTTGGTATTGGAATGATTGTAGGCTTTAAACTGTAATTTCCCGTTGCGGGTGAGTTTTACATTAATATCGAAGTCGCCGACAATATTGGCATTGTTGGCAGCCACCGCCTGCGTACTGTTATTGCCGATGTTGCCGTTTACCGTAACGCGGTCGTTGAAAATCTGCGTACTCAGCGCCAGTTCAATCTCGTCGTTACTCATCTGGCTGCCGGGGCGGTAATTTACCCCAATGTCGAAGTCATTGCTGATTTGCGACAGCCAGTTACTCAGCTGGTTCGAGAAAAGCTCGCTCGATGTAGTGCCCACCAGGTTTGGATTCGATGCTTCATACGAACCCCGCAGGTATTCCGGAGTATAAAAACGCCCCAGTACCAGTAACGACAAAATCTGGCGGTTCATATCTTCTTCGGTGCTGAAAAATTGCCTGACCTGCTCTTCGATTCTTTTTTCGGCTGAGGGGAAAGCAATATCGAACGCGATGGACGGATTGTTCAGGTTGTCGGTCAGCCGAATTTTACAATTAACCGGGATACGCATGTTCTGGTCAATATATTCATTCGTCCCGGCAAATAATTCGTTTAAAGTGGCCCGCAGCCGGTAGATCGCGCTCAGGTTGATGTCGGCGTTGTACGGGTCTCCGCTCCACCTGATGGACCCGCCCTGTTCGATTTCAAACTTTTTGTTGATCACATTTTGAAGGGTAAACAGGTAATCTCCTTTCTCTACATGAAAGGTCCCGGACATATTGATATTAAAATCCGGATCAATTTCGATCTGAAGGTTGCCGTTCCCCTGCGACCTGATCATATCGCCGATCTGCGAATTATAAATTAACTGGAACCGGGCGTCGGGACTGATGTCGACATCAAAATTCATCCAGGTTTTTGATCTGCTTTTAGGCAAGATCCGTTCCTTGCTGACAACGGAGTCCTTGCTGTTGATAAAGCGGATGAAGTCGTAAACCTGCGCTTCCTTATCGTAATCGAGCGAGATGTTAATGGTGGTGCCGTTCATGGTCCGGGCGGAGCCGTTCAGCCAGATTTCCGATCCTTTCCCGGTAATATGAAGTATTCCGTTCGCGTATATTTTGCCGTAAAACTGTTCGTTGTGGCGGGAGGTGGTATTGATGGCCAGAAATCTGGACGATTGAAGCCGGAGGTCATAGTCCATATTTTCAAAGTTATCGTGCCGGATCGATCCGTTGAACGTTCCTTTATTTCCTTCGAAATCGTAGACTGTAATCTTGTCGAAAACGATGGAATCGCCACGAAATTTAACCAGGTCGCTGAAATAATAGCTCATCTGCAAATAATCGAGCGAAAATCCGGCATTGTTTCCGTAAACGTCTCCCCGCATCAGTATTTTATCCGGGTTCCCGTATATTTTGATTTCGCCGGTTGCGTTGCCGTGGATATTACTAAAACTGTTTTCGAGAACCGGCTGAAGCACAGTCAGGGACAGGTTATCGACATTGACCGTAAAGTCGAGGCTGTCGCGCGAAGGCATATAACTGCCATAACCGTATAAGACTTGCCGGTTGTTGTTGTCAACAATCAATTCCGATTGGATCGATTGCGAAGGTCGGTCCCATTTACTCAGGATGCTGATGTCGCCGATATCTCGTTCGCCGTATTTAAAATCCCGGATCTTAAGATCTGACATGAGCAGCGCTTTCTCGTAAATGTCAAAAACACTGGCTGTGCCGCTTAATAAACCCTGAAAGTTGAGCTTTTTATCGACAACCAGATTCAGGTTGTTCAGGTTAAATTCGTTTACTTTCAGATTGATGCGTTCGCTTTTGTCCTTCGAAATGACCCCGTCGAGTGCAAAATACTGTTTGTTGTTGGAAATGACGAAATTGTTCACCTCAATCCGGGACGAATCAATTTTAATGGTCGACGGCTGGATATTCCACAAGGTATCGGCCAGGTAAATTTTGGTTGGCAAAACAGAGAGATCGATATGCGGTTCACCTGGCGTTTCCATCGAAAAATTGACTTTCGTTTCAATTTCGCCGCTGTATGTCCGGGTATCGTAATTATTCCATACCACTTTGGCTTGCATGCCGTTATTTTTTGCGTCCGACAGGAAAGCCACGTTATACAGTTTTTGTCCGTTGCTGGTCTGAAATTCTTCGAGCCGGCTTTTTGCGCTAAGTTGTTCAGCCGAGTGAAGAGACAATGAATATCCTTTAAAAACCATGTCGTTATACTCAATCAGGGGAATTTCGGTGTACAGATCGATCTGATGCTTTTTTTCGTCAAACCGGCCGAGTATATTGGATGGACTGATATACAGGTTCGGAAACAAGGTTTGCGTAACGAGGTCGGCATTTTTGATTTTTATTTCAAAGTTGAAATTATTTAAACCCGGGGTTGCCTGGTATTCAATTCCCGACGCGGGGATATAATGGTGAATCAGATTTTCAAAACCCTGTTTGATGGTGACGAAAGAGTATGAGCCCTTGATATCCAAATCGACAAAATCGGACCGGAGTTGCAGATTCTTATCCTGGTCGGTAAAGGTGGAAATTATCAGGCTGTTTAACAGGAAAAAATCGTTTTCGTTGGCATATAAACCATCGTCGAACCAAATGGTTCCGTTCAGGTTGTCAATGCTATTCCCGGTAAAATTGGCTTTCATGTCTAAGGTGAGGTCCGAATACCGATACTTTTTGTCAATATTCAAAGCCACCAGGTTAGCCCTGTTGAGCAGAAGCTCAAAGTCGAAAACCGGTATTTTCGGGTTCAGGTCTACTTTTCCGGCGAATCGGGCTTTCAGGTTTTTATCGTCAATACTTAAATCACCTTCGAACTTTTGATCCTGTACCTGCCCATCAAGAATGACGTTTTTATATTGGTAGGAGTTGAAAAAAATACTGTCGATTACCCCGTCAATATTTGCAGTGAAATTTTTCCTTGATTTTTGATAGCTTCCGCTAATCTCGCCGTTAAATGTAATGGCTCCTAAATCGTCGGCGTTAACCAATTTTCCTAAACCAAAATTTACCGTTTTCAGATGTCCTTTTATTTCCAGTGAATTATTCGACGAGGGATTAAACGAAAGGTCGGTATCCAATCGACCAAAGTTCGATTTCAGCGAACCATAGGCTACGAAATCACTCCAGAATCCCGAAAAATTTCCACGGTATTGAATTAGGCCGGCATCGTATAAAAAATCGGGAATATCGGGGAATCTTCGTTCGGCAGAGTCAGGCAATCTGACTTTGCGGATGTCTCTGAAGTCGGTTGTCAGATTTTTCAAGTCGAGGTACATGTACGATTCTTCGATATTCGGGAGTCCGTTGACGTAAAAATCGCAGGTGAGGGTCGAATAGTCTCCGAAACTGATGGAAAGGTCTTTGGCCTTCAGGTCTTTCAGGGTGCCGTAAACATGGCCTGACAGGTTCATTTCCAAATCCATTCCTTTCAGTGAAGGTACAAACTGCGACAAGTCCTGTAAATCGAGAATAGATTCATTTAATTCCAGGTCAATTTCAGAATAAGTCAGATCTTGTCCTTTGTCTAGGTTGGTCTGATCGATCGTAAAATTGGCATCGACGATTTTTGAATTCGGGGTCATCAGCTTTAAATCATTCAGCTTGATGATATGTTGATAAGAAACGAAATTGACGCTCATCGTACTCAATTCAAAGGACTTATTGTCGTCAAAACTAAGCTGGTTGATCCGGAATGAAATCGAATCCTGATGCAGGTGCAGGTCTGTCAGGTCAAGCTGTATATTATACAAGTCAATCAGGTGAACGTCTTCTTTCTGGAAATAGGAATAGCCCAGGCGGGTATCGTTAAAGATGAAATTCCGGCACGAAATGTCCCAGCTTTGCACCTGATCTTCTTTCTTTGGTTTTCGAAGCGCATCAATCAGAAATTTGTAGTTTGGCAGGTGATCTTCATCGAGCGATACATACAGCCGGGTGTCAAGCATAGCCAACGACGATAAGCTCACGCTTTTCCGTTTCAGGCTGAATTTATTAATCGAAGCAACCAATTTGTTTACATAGAAAAGTGTGTCGGCTTTTTGATCTTCAACAAGCATTTCATTCAGAATAATCTTGTTGAAAAAAGCGATGTCAACCCGCTTGATGCTGATCTTCGCATTTAGCTTCTCAGACAGATGTTTGGTAATCTGGCGGGCAATGAATGTTTGTACAACGCTTGCCTGAAAAGCCAGAAAAAGCGATAACATAAGCACGGCCAGTGTGCCCAGAACCCAGAGTGATATTTTGAATGATTTTTTAATATTTTTGCCTTCCTGTATTTAAAGCAAAATAAACTAAATTCGATGGATTTCGTTAGGTGTACTTGTGAAATATATTTAAAAATTGCAACGAAAAATTAATGGGACAAATACAAGATATTACAATTTTGGGGATTGAATCTTCCTGCGATGATACATCGGCTTCGGTGATCCGGAACGGTTACCTGCTATCGAACATCATTGCCAGCCAAAAAGTCCATGAAGCCTACGGCGGGGTGGTGCCCGAATTGGCTTCGAGAGCACATCAGCAAAACATTGTGCCAGTGGTTGATCAGGCCATGAAACAGGCAGGCGTTAAGCGCGGCGAAATTACGGCCGTTGCATTTACGCGGGGTCCGGGCTTACTGGGGTCGTTACTGGTCGGCACATCGTTTGCCAAGGGATTTGCTTTGGCCTCGGGCATCCCGATGATCGATATTAATCATTTGCAGGGGCATGTTCTGGCGCACTTTATCCGGGAAAAGGATGTTGAATTCCGGGAACCGGAATTTCCGCATTTGTGCCTGTTGGTGAGCGGAGGAAATTCGCAGATCATCCTGGTGAAAGATTACCTGGAAATGGAGGTGATCGGCCAAACCATTGATGATGCTGCCGGCGAGGCGTTCGACAAATGTGCCAAAGTGATGGGCATGCCCTATCCCGGCGGACCCATGATTGACCGGTTGGCCAAAGAAGGAAATGCCGGGGCATTTCAGTTTGCCAAACCGCGGATAAATGAGCTCGATTACAGTTTTAGCGGATTAAAAACCAGCTTCTTGTATTTTCTGCGCGACCGTTTGCAGGAGAATGAAAACTTTATTGAAGAGAATAAGCCTGATTTATGCGCCTCGCTGCAAAAAACCATCATCGATATTTTAATGGACAAACTGGTGAAAGCGGCCAAACAGACAGGTATTCGCGAAATAACGGTGGCAGGAGGAGTCTCGGCCAATTCGGGACTGCAAAATGCCTTGCGCGCCGAGGCGCAAAAGCGACGGTGGAACCTGTTCATTCCTAAATTTGCCTTTACGATGGACAATGCAGCCATGATTGCCATTACCGGTTACTACAAATACCAGAAACGCGAGTTTATCGGGCAGGATGCGATACCTTTCGCCCGGATGAATATCAACGAATGAGCCTGGGGATTGGTTGGTGATTGGTCATTGGATGCCAGGAGCTTGGAACTTGCGGCTCGCAAGTAAAACCGCAACTGAACACTGCTACTTACTTCTGCCTCCTTACTCACGACTCGCTACTCGCGGCTTGGAGCCGTTAAAAAGTACCTGAGCAGCTACGTGCCAAAGTAAAAGGCGATTTTTATTTTTTTATTCGGAATCTTTAAGGTGAAAGAGCAAGCAAAAATACCTGTTATTTTAGTTACCGGTTTCTTAGGGGCCGGGAAAACGACTTTCATCAACGGGCTGATTAAAGCACATCCGCATGTGAAGCTGGCCCTGGTTGAAAATGAATTTGGGATGGCCTCCATCGATCCGGAGCTGATTGTGGGGATGCGTTCTGAGAATATTTTCGATTTAAGTAACGGTTGTATTTGTTGCAGTATTTCGAACGAGTTTTCGCTTACACTGCTCGATTTGGCTGAAAAAGCAGGCGAAATTGACTATTTGCTGATCGAAACAACCGGAGTCGCCGATTTGTCGAATATCATCCGTCCGTTTTATGGCGATGAGGATCTGAAGAAACGTTTTCAATTGCTAGGCAGCATTTGCCTGGTGGATGCCCTGAATATCGATGAACAGCTAAACGGGCACGAGCAGCACATGCAGGTGATCCTGAGCGATTTGCTGCTGATGAACAAAACGGCCGGGCTGGATGAACGACATTTGACGGAAGTTGAAAGACGATTAACCGCATTTAATTCTTCGGCAACTATTTTTCGCGCTAATTTTTCCAAACTTGAAGGCTTTCATTTGGAAGATTTTGCAGAGAAAAATCAACTACGGATGGAACAAAAACTGGCTGCTCCTCAGCTATTCCCGGTGATTGAGTCAAAAAAGTTCACCACCTTCACCCATCAGTTTCATGGCGACCTTGATCTGGATCGTTTTCAATACTGGTTTAACTATTTTGTTGCCATCAATCAATTGCAGATTTACCGGATAAAAGGTGTTTTATTTCCCAAAAATTCACCCGATAAAGTAATTGTTCAGGCGGTGGGCGGCGCTGTTTCCTACACCTCTGGTTCGTTAATCTTACCTTCGGAAACGCATCTAAATACCCTCGTGTTTATCGGGAAGCAAATGGACCATACGCGAATTGCCGATGAACTGGATCGTTATTTAAACCAGGTGGATTAATACCATTGAAAATACTGGAGCAGGATAACCAATACGACGGTGGTCAATGCGGCAAGTCCGATCGCCAAACTGCTCATGGCGCCCTCCGTTTCGCCCATTTCTATCGCTTTGGTGGTACACAGGGCATGTGCCGAGGTTCCTAGACCAATTCCTTTGGCAACCGGATGAACAATACGCAGCAGCTTGTAAACCAGCGGAGCAACCAGGGCGCCCAATATACCGGTAATAATAATCGACAGGATCACAATGCCTTCCGTAGCTCCAAGTAAATCGCTTAACCCGATACCAATGGGCGTAGTTACGCTGTGGGGCAGGAGCGAACGTTCGAGTAACTCATTCAGCCCCAGCCAACGGCAAAGCACGATCACCGACACAATCGCCGAAATCACTCCTGAAAGGATACCGCCCATGATGGAATATTTATGAGACATCAGTAATTTTCGTTGACGGTATAGCGGTAACGCCAGGACCACGGTAACCGGTCCCAGAAAAGCATGAATAACGCTGCCGCCTTTCATGTAATTCTCAAAAGAAATGTCAGTCAGACTTAAAATGAGGATGATGAGCGCGATGGACAACAACAAGGGGTTGATCCAGTTTCTCCGCGTTCGGTTTCGCAAAAAGGCAATGCCGTAAAAACAGGCAACCGACAGAAGGATGCCAAAAAGGTGGGTGTCAGTTAGTTTTTCGATCATGTTTTTTTCCGGATTTGATGAGTAACTGGGTAACCAGGCTGGTTACTGTTAAAACAATCAACGTGGAGAGGATAATGACCGAAATGGTCTCAGCATAACTGCCTTCAACGGCCTGGTAGGAAACCATTATGCCGACACCTGCCGGAATAAAAAAGAAACCCATGTTGTTCAGAAAAAAATCGGCCGTTTCGGCAATGTGTTCCTCCTTTAACAGTCCGGTTAAAAGTAAAACCAACAGCAGAATCATGCCGGTGATACTCCCCGGGACGGGCAAACGGAGCAGTGAACTCAAGAATTCACCACCAAAATTTAGTCCCAGAATGATCAGCATTTGTTTAAATATTCTCATTCCCTGCAAGATTCGACTGTGTGATCATCCATGTAAACTGCTTATTAATTACCGTATGTAAAGGGGCGGACGTCAATCAGGTACATCCCGGCTGTTTTCGCGGCCTGCATGCCCAAGACGCCATCTTCGAGCACCTGGCAATTTTGAGGAGCAACACCAATCAAATCGGCACATTTAAGAAAAGTTTCGGGTTCGGGTTTGTGGTTGCTGACGTCGTCAGCCGTGACGATGGCGTCGAAATAGCGGGTCAGGTTCAGTTTTTCGAGCTGAACCATGGCGCTGCGACGGCTGGCGCCTGTTCCAATGGCCAATGGAATTTTACCATGATATTTGTACACCAGGTCAACAACCGGCAGGTGAGGCTTCAGCAAATCGGCGCAACTCCAGAATATTTCCTGTTTCATGCGAACCATTTCTTCCGGGTCAACTCCTTCGAGCCGGTTGTCTGCGATGATCCGTTCGGCGAAACGGATCGTTGGCATGCCGGTCAGTTCGTCCACCATCTTCTCGTCAAAGCGGCAGTTAAAGTGGGCGCATACTTTGTGCCAGGTAGCGATGTGTACCGGAAGCGAATCCGATAAGGTTCCGTCCAGGTCGAATATCAGCGCTTCCGCGTCAGGGTGTTTATCCAATATCATTTCGTAGATTTTGTGCTGCAAAAATAGCAAACAATTGTATTCGCCGGCAGTTCGCCATCCGCGGTTGGCCGAAACGGGCAAATTCTTAAAATTGAGTTAGGATTAACTGCTCTGACCTGAAACTGCGAAAAAGCAGTAAAAGACTTTGCACAGAAATAAAATATTCCTAATTTTGCGCGACCTAAAATATAGGTGTAAATTTTTAATGTTTAATAAATTAGATGTTTTATGAAAAACCAGTATGAAACCGTTTTCATTGCAACTCCCGTTTTATCTGAAGCCCAGATAAAGGAAGCGGTAAGTAAATTCAGAGACATCATCACCGGGAACGGTGGCGAAATTGTCAATGAAGAGGACTGGGGATTGCGTAAATTGGCTTATCCCATTCAGAAAAAAAGCACCGGTTTTTATCATTTGTTTGAGTTCAAAGCTGAACCTGAATTCATCCAGACGTTAGAAATCCAGTATCGTCGTGACGAACGCATTATTCGTTTTCTGACTTTTAAGTTGGATAAATATGCGGTCGAATACAGTGAGAAAAGAAAAAATAATTTGAAAGCTAAAACTGAAAAGGAGAACTAAGCTATGGCAAGTAATCAAGGTGAAATCAGATACCTGACCCCCCCGTCGGTTGAAATCAAAAAGAAAAAGTACTGCCGCTTTAAAAAGAACAAGATTAAGTTCGTGGACTACAAAGATCCGGAATTTCTGAAAAAGTTCCTGAACGAACAAGGTCGTATTCTTCCGCGCCGGATCACCGGTACATCGCTGAAGTATCAGCGTAAAGTGGCTAAAGCGGTTAAAAGAGCCCGTCATTTGGCCTTGCTGCCCTTCGTAACAGATATGTTGAAATAAGTAAAAGAAAAGAAAATGGAAATTATTTTATTGCAAGATATTCAAAATTTGGGGAGCAAAGATGACATCGTCAAAGTAAAAGATGGTTACGGACGTAACTTTCTGATTCCTCAAAAAATGGCTATTGTGGCCAATTCGTCTACCAAAAAAGTGTTGGCTGAAAATATCAGACAACGCGCTCATAAAGAGGCTAAACTGAAAGATGCCGCTTTGGCGCTTGCCGCAAAACTCGAAGGTCAGGGCGTTGTGATTGGTGCAAAAACCAGTTCTTCGGGTAAAATTTTCGGTTCTGTGAATACCATCCAGTTAGCTGAAGCTATCGGTAAACTTGGTTTTGAAATTGACCGGAAACAAATCCGTATTGCCGAAGACAGCATCAAGGCCGTTGGTAAATACACAGCCAAAATTAAACTTCACAGAGAAGTTATTGTTGACTTCGATTTCGAAGTGGTTTCAGAGTAATTTTATATCTACACACACAGGTTCAAACGTTTTTTCAAACAAATAAAAAGCCGTCAGCTTCACACACTGACGGCTTTTCTTATTACTGGTTGACGGTTTATTCTGCTTCAACGATCTTTTTTACATCGGCGTGAAACCGGAGTAATTCATTTTTATAGACCTGGAAATATTGGTCGAGCAAGTCTATCATACGATTTATAAATGAGCTCAGTTCATTTTCATCATCAACTTGGGTTAGCTGGTCTAAAAATTCCCAGCGTTTGTGCTCAAACCAATTTTCATCCTTCAGGATTCGACGTTTTCCGTATTTCAGGTAATAATACAAATAAACATCCAACGCATGCCTGACGGTTTTTTCTTCCATCAGTTTTTTCAATCCTCCTGAATAGGCGCGCAGCACAAACCAATACCGGTTCAGGTTATCAGCGTATTCGACCAGAAATTTGAGATTATTTAATTTGATGTAGAAATTATAGAATTGGCTGCTGTCGATATATTGCTGCAGTTCATCCATAATTTCAGGCACATAAATCAGGAACTCGTTAATAAAAATATTTTTTCCCCTTAACGGAGTTTCTCCTTTCTTATTTACCGCTTTAAATAAGGACTTGTTGTAATGCCGTACAAAACTTTCTGCTGCAGCCATATTCCCTTGATTGTGAACATGCAATTTAAGCCAAGCCGGAATATTTTTCAATAAGGATTATCCCGTATTTATTAAACCGTCTGTTCTGCTTATCGTTCGGGTCGTTCTGACTATCAAACCCATTGTTTTACGCGATGGATTCGCAAAAAATCAACCACAATCTGGCTAATTTTACTGTTTTTCCGGTGTATGCTACTCCTTACTTAGCAGAAATTTGTTGATGTTTTCGATAAACATCGTTTTCGTTTCATCTTTGGTGCGGGCGATCCCGGACGTCATGACCGGTTTCCCCTTAACCGGGATATACAGAAAGGCCGGAATGCTTTGGATGCCAAATACGCCTGCGAGTTCGCGTTCTTTTTGCGTATCAATTTTATAAACTTTCACCTGGCCTGCAAATTCGTGCGAAATTTCTTCCAAAATCGGGGAGGCTGTACGACATGGACCGCACCAGTCGGCATAAAAATCGATAATCGCAGGTTCTTTGCCTAAAAACTTCCACTCATTCGGCGATTCATTGTAATTCCAGACTTCTTTTATAAATTGGTCTTTGGTAATTAGAATGGTTCCGCCTTTTTCGTTGGCGTTTTTCGAAACTGTTGTCGTTGGATCAGGATCCGGACTTGTTTGTCCGTTTCCGGCTGCACATGCCTGAAAACTGACGGCTGCGAGCGTAAAAACAAATAGTAGCTTTTTCATATTTCAATCTCAATAATTATTTATTTCCGGCTTAATTCGGTATTTATGCCATAAAAATATAAATATATAGATATATCTAAAAATAAATGTCAATTATTGTGCCATTTTTTTTTCATCAATAACGCAACCATTTTTGTCATTTCTCACTCTTTGGTATAAACACTAAAAAGAAGGACTATGGAACGATTTTTAAGATTTGGCTTGATCAGTCTGATTGCCATTAGTTTATTTAGCTGCGACCTGGATGATGATGACCATTATTCACTTGGAAAATTCTGGATTGGTTTTGGCTTGATTGAACCTGAAGACACTGACGGGACAAGTTTTACCATAAAAATGGATAATGGTTCTGAGCTTTTTCCTGTAAACTGGAGCCATGTTCACGACTGGGAAGATTATGACCGTGTTTTGGTTAATTATACCATTTTAGGCGACAAGCTGGTGAATGATGAAGTTAAGCAATACTACGTAAAAATCAATTCATTAAAGGACATTTTATACAAGGGGATACTGGATATAACGCCAGCCATAGAAGACAGTATCGGTAACGATCCGATTAAGGTTGAAGATGTATGGAAAACGAACCACATGTTGACTTTCGAACTTGTTTTTTACGGAAATGTAAAGACCCATTTTATCAATTTGGTTAAAGAACCCGGTGAGCTGACAGGCGATGATCAGCCGATAGCGCTTGAATTAAGGCATAATGACAACGGTGATGATCCAAGGTACAGAATGACTGCATTTGTGACATTCGATATGTCTGCTATTCAAATCGAAGGTCAGGATACCGCGGCTTATGTCATTACCTGCAAGGATTACAATAATCAAACATTTACTTATGAAGGGGTTTATCGTTATTGATTGAAGTCATCATCACGTGAAAAAAGACACCTGTTCCCGCCAAAGAGCAGGTGTCTTTTCATTTTCATTGCAGTGTTTTCAGGCATACATCCGATTACAGTTTGAGACTTTCGATCGTTTTAGTATGTTTGTGGCTGACTATTCGTAGAACTTTCGGAGATGGCAAAGAAAATAAAACCTCTTAATTCTGTGTTAATCAAGCCTTCAGGGCCTGATTGTAATTTAAACTGTACCTATTGTTTTTACCTCGAGAAATCGGTCTTGTTCGACCAAACGAGAACGCACCGGATGAGCGCCGAAGTGCAGGAGGAGACCATCAGGCAGGTGATGCAGCAATCGGGCGAAAACGTTTCGCTGGCCTGGCAGGGTGGCGAACCCACCTTGATGGGGCTGGAGTTTTATCAACGGGCTGTTGAACTGGAAATGAAGTACGGTCATGGTCAGATGGTGGGGAATGGATTGCAAACCAATGGCCTTTTGCTGAATCGCGACTGGGCTAAATTTCTGAAAAAATACGATTGGCTGGTAGGCCTTTCGCTTGACGGGCCGAAGTTTATTCATGATCGCTACCGCTTCGACCAGGGAGGAAAAGGAACGCACCAGCGCGTGGAAGACCATGCCAAAATGTTGCTGGACGAAGGTGTGGCCGCCAATGCGATGTGTTGTGTGACCAGTCATTCCGTGAAACACCCCGAAGAGTTGTATCATTATTACAAAGACTTGGGATTGACCTTCATGCAGTTTATCCCGATTGTGGAAACCGATAAGAATGACCCGACAAAAGCAGCTGATTTCTCGGTTTCGGCAGAGGATTACGGGCTATTTCTGAATAAATTGTTCGACTTGTGGCTGGCAGATTTTAAAGACGGGCAGCCCACCACCTCAATTCGTCATTTCGAGTCGGTTTTTTATACCTATGTTGGTTTGGAGG
This sequence comes from Gaoshiqia sp. US2, assembly GCF_059705485.1. Classification (NCBI taxonomy): domain Bacteria; kingdom Pseudomonadati; phylum Bacteroidota; class Bacteroidia; order Marinilabiliales; family Prolixibacteraceae; genus Gaoshiqia; species Gaoshiqia sp. US2. Next base: position 3,022,621 of record NZ_AP048550.1, read on the forward strand.
CGCCTGAATGTACCCTGATGAAAGAATGTGGGCCTTACGTGGTAATCGAACACAACGGGAATGTATATAGCTGCGATTTTTTTGTGGAACCCAAGTGGAAGTTGGGCAATATCATGCACGACCGGATCATCAATATGCTAAACTCAAAAAAACAAACCGTATTTGGCCAAGCCAAAGCGTTGCTGCCCCGCGAATGCCGTCAGTGTTCGTGGCTGACCAAATGTTACGGCGGTTGTACGAAAGACCGGATAAAAGATCCGCGCGATAATCGCAAACCGCGTTTTTGCACTACTTATAAGATGTTTTTTAAACATGCCGATCCGGTGTTGTCCGATCTGGCGGTACAATGGCAGCAGCAACAGCACGATTTAAGAGATGCTCAGCAAAACCGGGGAAACTATAATGCGTTTTCCGATTTCGTGAAAAAATAACGCGGACGATAGAATCGTGGATTTCTGATTCGCAGTTTCAGCGTTTCAAGAAAGCGATGAATATTGACAGAACAACGGAGCGATTCGGTGTTGGAGGGCCAGGAAAAAAATGGATACGGCGGTACGAAAGATTATACATGTCGACATGGATGCTTTTTTTGCTTCGGTGGAGCAACGCGACAACCCTTCGTTACGGGGGAAACCGGTTGTTGTCGGAGGCGATCATGTGCGGGGAGTTATCGCGGCAGCCAGTTACGAAGCGCGCAAATTTGGCGTCCGCTCGGCTATGTCGTCCATTTTGGCCAAGCGAAAATGTCCGAACCTGATTTTTGTGAAAGGCAATTTTGAAAAATACAAAGCCGTAAGCCGACAAATCCGCGATATTTTTTACGAGTACACCGATTTGGTTGAACCCTTGTCGCTGGACGAAGCTTTTCTGGATGTAACCCTGGCAAAAAAAGGGAAGCCTTCGGCCACGCTCATCGCCAAAGAAATAAAAAATCGGATTAAGGAAACGACCGGTCTCACGGCTTCTGCCGGTGTTTCGTATTGTAAATTCCTGGCTAAGGTGGCCTCCGATATCAACAAGCCGGATGGTTTATACGTCATTACCCCCGATCAGGCCGAAGCATTTCTCGAGACGCTGGATATCCATAAATTTTTTGGGATTGGCAGGGTGACAGCCGAAAAGCTGAATAAACAAGGTATTTATACCGGGGCCGACCTTAAAAAAATGGATCAGGCCGATTTGTCGCGTCAGTTTGGGAAGTCGGGCAATTATTATTACCAGATCGTGCGCGGAATTGATCCCCGTCCGGTTGTGCCAAGCCGGGAGCGAAAATCGCTTGGCGCAGAGTATACGTTTAGCAACGATTATTTTACACTGGATGAACTGACCGAGCGGATGCAGGAGGTTGAGGATGAATTGTGGCGTCGTATGTCAAAGTCAAAGGTCTGGGGCCGTACGCTGACCTTAAAAATCAAATTTGCCGATTTTGAACAGATTACCCGGAGTAAAACATTGCCGGAGCCGATTGAAGAACAAGCTATCCTGCATCGCATTGGCCTGGAACTGCTGGAAAACGAAGCGCCTTTTGTGAAAGGAGTGCGACTACTCGGCCTCACGGTTTCCAATTTTCCGCATAGCGAAAAGGGGCCTGTTCAACTGACACTCGATTTTTGAGAAAAAAACAAAAACCGCTTAGCGCTTCCGTAAGGATGACTCCCTGATAACCAGCTCGGTAGGCATGGCAATCGTTTGATATTTCTTTGATTTGTTTTTTGCGTCAATTTCTTCGATCAATAATTCCGCGGCCTTCACACCCATTTCAAAAGCCGGTTGCTTCAGGGTGGAGATGGAAGGGGTGACCACTTCTGAGAAAGGTTCATTGCTGAACCCGATGATCCCGAATTCCTCCGGTATTTTCATTCCAATCTTTTTCAGGTAAACAATCATACTCAGGGCAGAGGTGTCGTTTCCGCAGAAAACGGCATCAGGCGGGTGGGGAAGGGCCAACAGTTGCTTAATGGCTTCCTGTCCGTCCATCCGGGTCAACCGGTTGCAGATGATCAGTTCGTCATGAACAGGAAGATTGTTCGTCCTGAGCGCCGATATATAACCTTCCATCCGCTCTCGGTAAGTATTCAACACGGTAGGACCGGCTAAATGGGCAATCCGTTGATACCCCTGGTCAATCAGGTGTTGCGTGGCCGTAAAACCAACTGAAAAATCATCCACCACTATTTTATGGGCATCCAGTTCGGGCACAACCCGGTCAAAAAATACCAGTGGAATATTTTTATTGGTAAATAATTGAAAATGATCAAATTCATCGGTTTGCATGCTGAGCGATGCAATCAGCCCGTCAACCCGGTTCGAGAAAAGAGAATGCACAATTTTCTTTTCTTTTTCCAATAGATCGTTTGATTGGGAGATGATTACGTTGTAACCTTTTGCAAAAGCAACATCTTCAACTCCCGTGATAAATGTTGAAAAGAAATGACGATTGATCAGCGGGACTACGATGCCAATGGTATTGGTTTTCCGGTTTCTCAGGTTCGATGCGATGGTATTGGGTTGATAACCCATTTGCAACGCAAGCGTTTTGATTTTATCTTTCGTGGCCTGACTGATTCGTGGGTTATCGTTTAATGCCCGGGATACAGTGGATGCTGAAATTTTTAATTCGCGGGCAATATCGTGTATCGTGATTGATGCTTTGTTATCCATTCCTTGTGAAAATATGTGCAAATATGACAATAAATTTTGATTTTTTGCTAAATTACAAATTTATGCGCAATCGATTGTATTTATTTGTTTTTAATTCTATATTTGCATAACAGATCAATAAAATATAAAACTATGGCAATCACTTTTGATGAACGTTTTGCTTATAATCCGGAAGATTTTAAGCAGTATGATACGCAACGAATCAGGAAAGAATTTTTAGTCGAGAAATTGATGGAAGAAGATCATATCCATCTGGTTTATTCGCATATTGAACGATATATTGTTGGCGGGGCAGTGCCGGTGGCAGCTCCTCTGAAACTTGAAGCTGTTGATGCCCTGAAAGCGGAATATTTTTGTCAGCGACGCGAACTGGGCATAATTAACGTGGGAGGGAAAGGTTCGGTTACGGTTGACGGAACGGAGTATCTGATCGATTTTAAAGATGCCCTGTACATTGGCCGCGGCAAAAAGGAAATCATTTTCACTTCGGCTGATGCTTCAAAACCTGCCCGTTTTTACCTGAACTCCGCTCCGGCCCACAAAGAACTTCCGGTAAAACACGTAACCCTGAAAGATGCCAACGTGCTGCACATGGGATCGCTGGAAACTTCGAATGAACGAAACATTAATCAGTTGCTGATTAACACGGTTGTCGAAACCTGCCAGCTGCAAATGGGGATGACCGAACTGAAACCCGGGAGCGTTTGGAACACCATGCCCGCTCATACGCACAGCCGGCGCAACGAAGTGTATTTCTATTTCAATATTCCCGAAGGTCAGGCTGTTTGTCATTTTATGGGGCAACCAACCGAAACCCGTCACATCTGGATGGCCAATGAACAGGCCGTTATTTCCCCAAGCTGGTCAATTCATTCGGCTGCCGGAACCAGCAATTATATTTTTATCTGGGGAATGGCCGGCGAAAATCTCGACTACACCGATATGGATACGATCAAACCTTTTGAATTAAGGTAACAACCGCTTCGGAAAAATATCATTTGATTGGATAAAATTTAAAAATACGTTTATGAATGAATTGTTTGATTTGACAGGAAAAGTGGCTCTGATTACCGGTGGAACACACGGAATTGGCATGGCGATCGGTAAAGTATTGGGTAAAGCCGGCGCTAAAATTTGTGTGAATGATCTGTCGGGAGAAAAACTGGAAGCCTGTCGCGACGACTATAAAAAAGAAGGCATTGATGTATTTGCATTGAAATTTGATGTCACCGACGAAGCCGATGTCGACCGCGGTATTTCTGAAATTGAGAAAGCAGTAGGGACCATCGATATTTTGGTAAACAATGCCGGCATCATCAAACGCATTCCGATCCTGGATATGCCGATCAGCGATTTTAAACAAGTGATCGATGTTGACCTGGTGGCGCCGTTAATCGTTTCTAAACGTGTTGCCCCGGGGATGATTGCTAAACGCTCGGGGAAAATCATTAACATGTGCTCCATGATGAGCATTTACGGTCGTAACTCCGTCTCAGCCTATGCCTCCGCCAAAGGCGGGCTCAAATTGCTAACTGCCAATATGTGCTGTGAATGGGCCAAATATAACCTGCAAATCAATGGAATTGGCCCGGGGTACATTGCTACGTCGCAAACGGCGCCGATCCGCGAAAACGGGCATCCGTTCAACGACCTGGTGATGACCCGTACCCCTGCCGGACGTTGGGGAGAGGCTGAAGATGTAGGTAACGCGGCCTTGTTTTTGGCATCAAAAGCCAGCGATTTTGTTAACGGACATATTTTGTTTGTTGACGGAGGGATCCTGGCGAACTTTGGCTATGTGAAGGGAGAAAACGATCTTTAATAGCACAGGAGATGAAATTAAAGATACTACCGCTCGTTGGAATTGCACTGCTATCCCTGGCTTGCAGTCAGGAAAAGCAACTGGTGCTGACCAATCCGCTTAATCAGGCCAGATTCGATGAAGTCATTGTGCTTGACCGTGCAGTCATTGAAGCTTCGTTCTCACCGGTGGATGCATCGATGGTCCCGGTGGTAAAAAACGGCGAATCGCTTCTTCCTTCCCAGGTGGATGACCTGGATGGAGACGGCGAATGGGATGAGTTGGTGTTTGTGGTCGATTTTCGGGCAAATGAAGAACTGAAGCTGACTGTTGATTTTGTTCAGCCAACAGCATATCCCGAGTTTGAAAAACGGACCAACCTGCGCCTTGGAATCGACCAGGGAGATCATACATATAAAGAAGTGGATTATTACCTGGCGCCAGACAATAAGGAGGGCTTTAAAATTATTGCACAGGGCGAAAGTGTTGGCTGGGAAAACGACAAGATGGGATTTCGTTGTTATTTTGATGTGCGCAATGTTAAAGATACGTGAGTTTTGGGTTAAGCGACTAATGGTAAATAGTTCAGGAATAAATACTCCCGGAACCTTATATTCTTATTTTTAACCGATGGTTTATGGTCAAGGAACGAGTATGCAGCAAGGCCTGCCAGGACATTGACCATCGCATTTACCGGGCTTCTGTGTCTTGAATGCTCTATATCACAGATATGCTTTAGCAGATCGATGACCGATTCGATCACCCCCCGGCTTTGCAGCCACCTCTTGTCTTCGAAAAACATTAACTTATTTTTCATGTTCTTTTTGGTTTTTGTAATCAACAGGAGCCCTTGTCTTGCCAATGCTTCCCGGAGCTTTTCACTAATGTAGCCTTTGTCCCCGAAAAGCTTTCCGCACAGACCTTTACATAGCTTGACGCCCAATTCAAGGTTGTTGTCCGCCACATTTCCGGGGGTTATAATGAAGGAAACAATCTCCCCAAACTGGTTGATGGCCAAATGCAGTTTCAAGCCAAAAAACCAACCTGTCGAGGTCTTCCCCCTTTTGGCCAGCCCTTTAAAAACCTTGTGCGAATGTATCCGCAGGTTATGGCAAACCACCAGTTTGGCCGAATCAATGTAATAAGTTCCGGTAACTGCCCCCATCCTGCAGGCCAGCAAAAAACAAAAAAGGTATAGCAGCATCCTGGGTTTGAGTTGGACAAAACGGTTGTAGGAAGGCAAGCCTGGAAAATAGCCTTTCAGGTGTACCTCTACAAAGTACCTGTAATAATATTTGAAACATTTGCTCCCCTGTAAATGGTAAAACATTTCAACGGCCATCATCTCACTCATTGATAACCCGCAGGGGACTTTGGATTTTTTGTTTTGCAATACCACGGGTATTAATTTATGCTCTATTTCTTTCTCAAATTGTTGGCAGAAATCATCGGCACAACAAAAAATTTCAATTAATTTTAGTTCCAAATTTTCTGTCATGGGAGCTTTGTTTTATGTTTTGCACTTAAAAGCTCCCATTTTTTTAAATACAATCTCTATTGAACTATCATAAGTTATTAACTAATAGCTGTTTATATCCAAAACTCACGTTAAAGATCTGTACGGTAAGCTGAAACCCGCAATGGTACTCGATAAGATACACACTCCCGAGTTGGGCAATTACCATGTATTGGCCGACTGGGGTATGGATGTGCTTCATTGCGGAAGTTCATTGGGCTCGGGTGGATTGGCCATGCTGGAAAACGATTCTTTGTATCGTTTGGGATCAACTGAAGTTTATGAGTATCAGAAAATTGCGGAAGGACCTGTTCGTTCGGTTTTCGATCTGAAATACGGAGGTTGGGATGTGGCCGGCCAAAACTTGTCGGCTGTTGAGCGGATCAGCATTTATCCGGGAAAATACTGGTTTCAATCGGATGTGACGGTATCCGGCTTCGCCGGTGAAAAGCAAATTGCAACGGGAATTGTGACCAGCCTGCTGAAAAATGATCCTTACGAATTTGACGCGAACCGTGAATACAAAGCGGTGGCAACGCTCGACGTCCAGTCGCTGAATAAGGATGAACTGGGAATGGCTGTTTTAGCAAAGACTGACGAAATTACCCGGATTGACAGGACGACAGATGTTAACTTTTTCAATTTAGGCTATCAAACCGTTCCTGAAAAGAATTTTAGCCAGGTCATCTCAGAAACCTGTTACCTCGCGCAGAAAATTAAGAACGACGAAGCTTCGCGGCATTTCTTTTTCTCTGTTTGGGGTCTGGAAGATCCGAAGTGGAAAGAGATCAGCGAATTTCAACAATACATCGCTGCCGAAGCCGACAAATTGAGCCATCCGATTGATGTTATGATTAGATAAGTTTACTTTTTCTTAGATGAAGCGGCCGGCCCGATTGGGTTCGGCCTTTTTTTCGATAAAAGCATGGAGGTAGCCGGTAACCGGTAACCGGTAACCGGTTAGCTTTGTACCTCGTGGTCTGGTATCTTTGCTTTTAAATTTTGATCTTGTGCGTTACCAAAGAATTTCGTCGAGTACGCGCCCCTGGCAGTGAGAGGGGATGTCGAAGCCCAGGATCTCGAAGATGGTGGGGACCAGGTCGATGGCATCTGCTTTTTCGCGGAACCTACCGTTTTTCACCCCTTTTCCCAACCATATCAAGGGGATGCGCGCGTTATCGTTATAATTGGTACGTTGGAATTTAAATTTTGGCTGCCAACCGTCTTCAAACACGTATAACACATCGCCAGAGCGTTTCAGGTTGTATGATTTGGCCATACTCATCAGTTGACTGTTCAGAAAGTCGCCCCGCTCAAAATCGGCAGAGGGCAGGGCCAGTTTCACGCCTTCGAACTGATTGATAAAACTGGCTGTTTTTGACTGGATTGTTTCCAGTGAAAGGCCTTTCTTCTCAATCAGCTCCCGGTTAAGGTAGATTTGCTGGTCGCCTGTAAATTCAATCCAATCGCCTTGTCCGTAGGTAATATTCAGGTATGATTTCAGTAAGGCAATCATGCTTTCGGGCGACACGAATCCCACAGGCATATTAAATTCTTCTTTCAGGTATTCAACCGGGTAGCTGGCCGAGCAGGCCGAAGTAAGCACAACCAGGGTATGATCGAGGCCAATATTCTTTTCCAGGTAGTTCAGTAAGGTAGCGACATCCTGGTCGAGCCGGAGGTAAGTGTCCTGCATTTCCACCGAGACAGGTCCAAACGAGCCGTTTTCGTAGTCCATCGATGAGAAGTTGATGCAGAGTAGGTCGGGGATTTCATCACGGCCCAGGCGTTCATATTCCATCAGGTTGATCGAGAAGTCAAGTACCATTTTGTTGCCGTAAGGTGTTGTTTTCAGCACCTTGTAGCTTCCGGCCCGCTCCTTTAATTTGCTGAGGTTGTAGGGAAAAGTATTCCACTTTTCGTAATAACCGGTTTCCAGCAGGTAATCGTCTTCGACGCTGGCCCCGTAACTGCCCGAGGGCAACAACAGCGACCAGTCGCGCTTGATATACAGATCGGCGAGTTTTTTATAGTTGAAGTCGATGGCCCAGGAAGGAAACTGATCGACATAATAGGAACTGGAGATCATGTTGCCGGTTTCGTTGTCGAGCCAGTAGGCCCCGTCGGCAGCATGCCCGGCTGAGAAAACCGCGCTGTAGTCATTCAGTCCAACCGAAAACACCTTGGCCTGGCCATTGGTTTTCAGTTTTAACCCATCGCCCAGGCCGGGGCTAAGCAGGCGAACAGCCGAGCGTTGCCCTTCGCGCGAGTCGCTGCCCACGGTCATGTAAAAATTATCTTCAATCGCGTTGATTTCTTTCCCTTTCAACCGGTCTAACCAGCTTTCGTTAACAATACCGTGCCGGTCGGGATAAACGCCCGTGAACAAGGTGGGGACACCGGTATAAGATTTCAGTACATGCAGGTTCATGGATGCATTGGAGCACACGGCTCCCTGGTTGAGCAGCCGCAGAAAACCGTCCTGCTGAAACTTATCGGCGTAACGCGACAGGTAATCGGTACGCATTTGTTCGATATTGATCACCACGACCAGACGGGGTGGATTAACCGATGGATTGTTTACTCGTTGTGCAGCCAGAACCCCACTGAACATCAAGGCTGCCATCACCAGATTGATTCTTTTTTGCAATTGCATGTTGTTGTTTGTTAAGAAGGCTCAAAAATAAGAAATTAAGGGTGAATGAAAACAGTTGTCAATAAATATTCAATGAGGGTGCAGGTACTTTTTATAAATGCAAACGACGCGGAGAAAACGTGAGGATCTGACACAAAATAGTTACATTAGTACACAAAATATCAAATTCTGATCAAACAAACGATGGATTTAGTTTATACCATAGCAGGTGTCGGATTGTTGTTGCTGGCAACAAGCGTTTACTTTTTTATAAAGTGGTTCCGGGCTGAAACGTTGAGAAAGGAGTCGGTTTCCAGGCTTCAGGAACTTGAGGACAAAACCGCCGGCTTACAGCTTGAATCGATTGAAGCGAAATTAAATCCGCATCTTTTTAAGAACATCCTGAATTCGATTCAATCACATGCCTATCAGACCTATTTCGCCCTGGATAAACTGTCAAACGTACTTGATTATATTCTCTATGAAAGCCGGAAAAAATTTGTGAGTCCTAAAGAAGAAATTGAGTTTGCATTAAACCTTATCGAAATCAATAAAATCAAACTTAGTCCGCTATTCGAGCTAAAGGTAAAGACCAGGATCAACGATTCAGAACCCTTATTCGAACAAAGGCTTTTAGCGCCGCTTATTTCGATCGACTTAATTGAGAATGCCTTTAAGCATGCCGATTTACAAAGTCAGGATGCCTTTATTTCCATTACTTTCGAGTTTAAAGAACATTGTTTTTATCTTACCGTGGCGAACAAAATTTCACAGAAGCCCCCGATTAAGAAGGAGAAAAGCGGAATTGGAACGGATACGCTTGAACGCCGGCTGGATATTATTTACAAAAATTGTTATAAGCTCGATCGGTTTGTCGAAGAAAATGTGTATATCGCTCACTTAAAAATTAATTTGCTTGAACACAAAGCTAAAGTGTTTGCTGCTGGACGATGAGTTACCGGGTTTAACCTACCTGAAGATGCTCTGCGAACAAATTCCCGGGTTGGAGGTTGTCAGGGCATTCAACAATCCTGAGATTTTTATACGGGAGATTCCCGATCTTGAATTCGATCTGTGCATTCTGGATATTGAAATGCCCGGGATGAATGGTTTACAGATAGCAAATCTGCTTCATGGAAAACCGGTAATTTTTGTAACGGCTCATCGCGACTATGCAGCAGATGCTTTTGACCTGAGTGCGGTGGATTATATTCGCAAACCGGTTAAAAAAGAACGCCTTGAACAAGCGGTTACTAAAGCGATTGCCTTGATTAACAGTGCAAAGAACCCAAAGAATTTTATTCAGCTGAATACGGATAAAGGCAAAGCGCTTTTGTTCTTTGATCAGCTTTGCTACATAAAAACTGCCGAAACGGATAGCAGGGATAAAATTGCCCGCTTAACCGATGGCGGGGAATTCATCTTGAAAAACATCTCATTCGAACGGCTGGCAGAAATGCTTCCCGCCGGTGATTTTTGCCGGATCAACAAAAAAGAGCTCATTGCACTGAAAATAGTCCGCGTGTTTTCGTTTGACGAAATTACCACGACACTTCAAGGCACATCGGGAAAAAACCTTACGCTTACCCTCAGCGAGGCCTACCGGAAAGAGTTCATGCAAAAAGTAAACAGCTGAGTTTGATTACAAGTTTTCTCCTTCTTATTCCAATTTCCGGTTACTATGCTCCAATCGCAAATTTGCAGCCCGGGGAAGTTGCAACTTTGCGATACACGGATGATCACAATGAGAGAACGTTATGGGAGCATTTCGCAAAATATTATACCCGCTTTGGGGTTTTGTTTTCCTAATCGCGCTATGGTGGCTGGTTGCCAAATATTTGACTCATTTAATGCCTGCGCCGCTCGATGCCTTGAAAGCCAATATTGACTTTATTCTTAATCCGTTTTATGTTAGGGGGCCGGGCGATGTGGGTATCGGATTTTTATTACTGGAAAGTTTGAAAAGGGTACTAACCGGCTTTGTTCTGGGCAGTCTGTTTGCTGTACCGCTTGGTTTTATGATCGGTTTATCCAAAACAGCCCGACAGATCTTCAATCCACTGGTGCAGGTATTACGACCTGTTTCTCCGGTAGCATGGTTGCCTGTTGCCCTGGCTGTATTCAATCTGGCAAATCCTTCGGCCATATTTGTGATTTTCATTACTTCACTCTGGCCTACCGTAATTAACACAGCCGAAGGCGTTTCAGGAGTCAGCAAAGACTTTCTCAATGTGGCCAGGGTACTGGAAATGCCGCGATGGAAACAGATTTATAAGATTATTCTTCCTGCAAGTTTACCTTATATATTTACCGGGTTGCGGATCAGTCTGGGAATAGCCTGGCTGGTCATTGTTGCCGTTGAAATGCTTACAGGGGGACGCGGAATCGGATTCTTCGTCTGGGACGAATGGAACAGGCTCAACTTAAGCTCTGTTCTGCTGGCCATAGTCGTCATTGGTTTTACCGGCTTGGCGCTTGACTGGCTGATCAGAAAAATTCAGCAATTATTGAATTTCGATTATCAAACTTAACCGGGATGATTCATAAAAAATATAACAGAAGGGATTTTATTGGGTTGGCAGGCAGTGGTGCGTTGGCCTTGAGTCTTTTTAATGCGTGCAATACCCCTGGTGGTTCTGCTGTTTCGCTTATCAAAGAGCCTGACGATGTTGAACCCGTGGTTGATCCGAAAAGTCTGGAAAAACCTGAACTTACCATCGGTTATGTACCGGTTAATGATTGCCTGCCCTTTGCTGTTGCCTACACCCGGGGTTTTTTCATGAAATACGGGTTGAAGGTTAAACTGAGCAGGGAATCAAGTTGGGCAGCTTCACGCGACGGGGTCATTTTTGGTCGGCTTGATGCTGCGCCTGTTGTTTCTGGCGCTGTAATTAATGCCAGATTAGGAGCTGAAGGAGCCGTACCCGCAAAATTGTGTGCAGGTATGACCATCCATCGTCATGGGAACGCCATAACTATGAGCCGGGGCATGTGGGAAGCCGGCGTACGTCCTTTACACGAGTACCAGGGCGATTTGGAACGAATGGGGAAAGACATCCGGTCGTATTTTCAATCCTTGCCCGGTTCTCAACGCAATGTAGCAGTTGTACTCAGCTCGGCCATCTACGAGTACCTTGTCCGTAATCTTCTGAATATATGTCAAATGAATGTTTTGAGAGACTTCCGGATAATGATTATCCCACCTCCGCAAATGGTAGCCAATATGCGTATAGGCACCATGTATATGTATATGGTGGCTGAGCCTTGGAACACGCGGGCCATCAGCGGTAACGAAGGAGTTGGATTTACTTTTGCCCACGGGAAGGAATTGTGGAGCGGACATCCCGACCGGCTGCTGGGAGTCATGGAAGATTTTATAGAAAAATATCCCAAAACATACCGTTCGTTAATAAAAGCAATGGTTGAAGCCTGTCGTTGGTGCAGTCGGATTGAAAGCAAAGAAGAGCTTGCAGAACTTGCATCAGCACGTGCATTTACAGGAGCGGCGACCAAATATACACGGGCAGCATTGACAGGAAGTTATAATTACGGAGGATTTGACGGCATTGAACGGAAGAAGTACATTCCTGATGCCACGATATTTTTTGATCTGCCCGAATACCTGAAAGATGATATCAATGATCATTCAACTTTTTTATGGCAATCTCAGGGGCTTTGGCTTATGGCACAGGCGGCCAGATGGAAGCAAATAAAAACCCTGCCCGAGAATCCCCTGGCAGTAGTAAACAAAAGCTGGCGGACGGATTTGTACCGGGATATTGTAAGTGAAATAGGCATTGCCTGTCCATCTGAAAACTTGAAAACTGAACCGGGAAGCCGTTTTATAGATGGAATGGAGTTTAATCCCCGGAATCTTCAAGGCTATCTCAATTCAATAAGTAAAAAATTATAACTCATAGAGGGTATGACATCAAAAACTGAAAATAAAATACTGCTCGAAGTCCGTGGTGTTTCAAAAGTTTTTTCAAAAAACGGTTCTTCCAGTATAATTTTTGAAAATCTGAATCTTATGGTTTATGAAAACGAATTCGTAGCTATTTTAGGTCATTCCGGTTCCGGGAAATCAACCCTTTTGCGTTTGATTGCAGGACTCGAGTCTCCTACTTCCGGAACTATTTATTTAGGAGATCAAGCGATATCCGGCCCGGGAAAAGAACGTATGATGATATTTCAGAATTACGCCCTGTTGCCCTGGTTGTCGGTATATGGTAACATCAAACTGGCTGTCGATGAAGTTTTTCCCCAAAAGAGCAAAAAAGAGAAAGATGAACTCATCAAATCGTACATTCGAATGGTTCATCTGGAGAATGCCCTTCACAAAAAGCCCGATGAGCTTTCGGGAGGAATGAAACAACGTGTAGGAATAGCCCGCGCGTTAGCCGTTCATCCACTCATGCTTCTGATGGATGAGCCATTGGGCGCACTTGACCCGTTTACGCGGTCACATTTGCAGGATCAGATTTTGGAATTGTATTATAAACAACACCAAACCATCATATTGGTCACACACGATGTCGAAGAAGCCCTGTTGATGGCCGACCGGATCGTCGTGCTTAATGTGGGAAAATCAGCCTTTATCGGGGAAGTGATTGAAGTGCCGTTTGCACATCCCCGTGACCGTGTAAAGCTTAGGGAGGATGAAACATTTAACCGGCTGAAAAATGAAACCCTGAAGCTCATGGAATCCTATTTTGAGCATGTACCAATAGAAGCGTCAGAAACAGTTTAATGCGTATTAAAATAAAAACCAATGAGATGCAGAATTATCAGATACAGTATGGCAGCTTTGGCCATTTGGCTGGGCGCCTGCATCAGTCCGGGGGCAGAAAAGGAAAATGATGTTTACATCGTCAGTACCTGGCAGCTTGATGAAAAAACACACCATTCAATCGTGCATCACTGCGTGGAAACCGAATTTGCAGACAGTCCGGCAATATTTGTATTGAAGAGAAAGGGAGATGACCTGCTTTTGCAATTTAACGGGCAGCATCATATCTGGGTGGCACCGGCCAATAAAAAATATTTTTATGCCTGCCAGGTACTGAAATCATCCACATCAGGCCGATTTTGCGGTTTTCAAACGGAAATCAGCATTTATTTCAGCCTGGCTGGCCGCGACCAAAATAAAATAAAGGGTTTATGGAGGGCTACCACCTGCGACTATTGCCCGAAAGTAGCGTTTATAGCCCACAGAATTGATTAACCAAATCATAAAAACAACAGTTTATGAGTGAAATTAGTTTGCCAATAAATGACCATGTATTATTATTTTTTGCGCTGATATTCATTATTCTGGTGGCGCCGATTTTATCGCGCCAGATAAAATTGCCGGGAATTGTAGGAATAATAATCGTAGGGGTAATCGTTGGTCCAAACGGGCTGAACATGATTGCGATGTCTTCGGCAATTGAGCTTTTAGGAGCGGTAGGTTTATTGTACATCATGTTTTTGGCAGGTTTGGATATTAACCTGCTCGATTTTAAACGGAATAAAGATAAAAGCCTGATTTTTGGGATTCTTACATTTATAATCCCTCAGGTTTTTGGTACCTTTCTTTTCAGGTTACTGGGCTTCTCGTGGCCGGCCGCCATTCTGATCGCAAGTATGTTTGCCTCTCACACATTAGTCGGTTATCCAATCATTACCAAATTAGGAATCGTTCGGAACAGGGCTGTTTTAACCACGGTAGGAGGGACCATTTTTGCCGATACCCTTGCACTGTTGGTGCTTGCAGTAGTTGCACGTTCGGCAAACGGTGGCCTCGACCTCAATTTCTGGATAACATTAACAGTTCTTTCAACCGTCTACGTTCTTGCGATGGTATACCTGCTTCCGATTTTGGGACGTTTGTTTTTCCGCCACGTAGACGATGGGATTATACAGTTTCTTTTCGTGCTGGCCGTCGCATTTTTGTGCGCTTTTCTGGCCCGGGCAATTGGTATCGAACCCATTGTAGGCGCTTTTCTGGCCGGCTTGGTATTAAACCGGATGGTGCCGGCCTCAAGCCAGTTGATGAACCGGGTTCAGTTTGTCGGGAACTCCCTGTTTATCCCGTTCTTTTTGCTTTATATCGGGATGATCGTCGATGTGGAGGTCTTGCTGAAATCGCCTGCATCATGGATCATCATGTTAACCATGCTTGCTACCAATATGTTGACTAAGCTGGTTTCGTCCAAGTTGACTCAGCGCATCTTCAGATTTACCAAAGAGGAGGGGTGGGTTATTTTCGGGCTGACAACTACCGAGGCTGCCGCTACCCTGGCCGCTACCCTGGTGGGCTACAGATTGGGCATCATTGGCGACGAGATATTGAATGGCGTTGTGTTAATGATCCTGGTGACCTGCATCATTGGTCCCTGGGTGGTTGAACATTTTGGGCGTAAAATCGCCCTCGAGAAATCGGGACAAAAATTTGAACGGGTCAGATTTCCGCACGTACTGGTGCCGTTATCCAATCCGTCAACCGTAAATAACTTATTATCTGTTGCCATCATCTTAAAAGATTATGCATTAAATCATATTTCGGCACTGTCGGTTATGACTGACCCGATGAATCTGGAAGATCATCAGGATTTTTCGGAGAAGTTGTTGGAAAATGCCAGGGAATATGCTGTTTCTGCGGGGGTAGAACTGAACACCCTGAAACGGATTGATGTAAATGTAGCCAATGCCATTGCCCGCGCTGCCCTCGAAGAACATGCCAATTTGCTGATCATCGGGTGGAACGGACAAATTTCAGCACAAGACCGTATTTTTGGAAGCGTACTCGACCAGTTGCTGGAGCTTTCGTCACAATCTGTCTTTGTTTGTAAAATGGATAGTTCGATCATGAGCAATTCCCGGGTTGTATTGTACCTGCCTCCCAAATCAGTTAAAGAACCTGGTTTTTTCGACGTGATGACATCGGTTATTCATTTGGCAAAAGGCATGAATGCCCCGCTTCATTTGGTGCTGGATGAAGGATTGCTTGAGATTATGGAATTAACCCTGAAAGACCTGAAAACAGAAGCCGAAATCGATTTCCACCCGTTTTCGGAGGCGGAGTCTCCGTTCGAACAATTATCGTCGGTCGTTAAACAAGACGATCTTTTAATTGCATTTGGAGCCCGCCGGAAAACCATGAGCTGGCTGCCTTACGCCGATCATTTGCCCAATAAATTGGCGGCTGATTACCGGGATATGAATTTTATTATTGTTTATCCGGGTATCCCGTACGAAAAACATGAATTTGTTACCTTTGAGGAAGAATCATCCGTTCTTGACGATCTCGCTTTTCGTTTTACCGAGACAAGCAAACGGATACCATGATAATATGAGAAGATTCAGGAGTACATTCTTTTACATGGGTATTGCCGGAAGCCTTTCCTGTTTGATCATTCTTACCATTTGGCTTGGCGCAGACCTGGACCCGGGAGGAATTGAAGGAATCGCGGGAGCCGGGAAAAATCACCTTGCAGCATTTTTTCATTTATTTGTTCAGAATCTGAATCATCCGCTTGCCACATTATTGGCACAAATTATTCTGATTGTTCTTGTTGCCCGCTTGTTCGGATGGGGATGCAGGAAAATCGGACAACCCCGGGTCATTGGTGAAATTCTGGCCGGCATTGTTTTAGGTCCGTCCTTGTTAGGCTTTTACTTTCCGGCTGTCTTTTCTTCTGTTTTCCCGTCCGGATCGCTTGATAATCTGCATTTTGTCAGTCAGATCGGTCTCATTCTTTTCATGTTTGTGATTGGTCTTGAACTGGATTTGAGTGTATTAAAAACCAACGCCTACAACGCGGTCATAATCAGTTATGCCAGTGTTATCTTTCCGCTGGCTTCGGGAGTCGCCCTGGCGTATTATCTTTACGCCTCATTTGCTCCTCCGGGGGTGCCGTTTTCTTCCTTTGGTTTATTTCTGGGAGTGGCCTTAAGTATCACCGCATTTCCGGTTTTAGCAAAAATAGCCAAGGAAAAAGATATTCACCGAAGCCGGATCGGAACCATTGCTGTAACCTGTGCAGCCTCTGCCGATATCATTGTTTGGGCCGTATTGGCTGTGATTATTGCAATTGTCAGGGCCGGATTTATTTTAAGCGCCATTTACTCCATCCTTTTTGCGCTGCTCTACCTGGCCCTGATGATCAGAATCGTCCGACCGTTTCTGAAACGGGTCGGCGAGTTGCATCCGGCAAAAGAAAACCTGAGTAAACCTGTCGTTGCTATTTTTTTTATTACGCTGGTGCTTTCGGCGTATGTGGCAGAGGTTATTGGAATACATGCCCTGTTTGGCGCTTTTTTGGCAGGAGCAATTATGCCGGAAAATGTAAAGTTCAGGAGCTTGTTTATTGAAAAAGTTGAGGACATTGCCATCGTGCTTTTATTACCCCTATTTTTTGTATTCACCGGGCTTCGGACTCAGATTGGCTTGCTCGACCAGTTATTCTTATGGAAAATAACCGGGTTGATTATCCTCGTTGCTATCGCGGGAAAATTTCTGGGAACAGCCTTACCTGCCAGGTTAACAGGAATGAATAACAAGGAAAGTTTTATCCTTGGAGCCTTAATGAATACCCGCGGCCTAATGGTTTTGGTTGTCCTTAATATTGGATACGATATCGGCATTTTAACTCCCGAAATCTTTACCATGATGATGATTATGGCCTTGGTGACAACGATTATGACCGCGCCGTCCCTGTCGGTAATTGATTGGGTGTTTAAGCCAAAATCAGGAGATTTTAAATATGAATTGAGTTCGTGGAGCAAGTACCATATTTTGATTTCGTTTGCAAATCCCGAAATGGGAAGATCGTTGTTACGTTTGGCCAATAAGCTGGTAAAAAAGCTCGATGAAAACGCGTCAATTACGGTGATGCACCTTTTGCCTGACACGGAGTTTCATCAGCACGATCTTGAGGCGTATGAGCAGGAAAGTTTTGCGCCGGTGGTTGATGAATCAAAAAAACTTAATCAGAAGATTTCCACTTTGTTTAAAGTTTCAAATAACATTGATGCCGATATTCCGGAAATGGCAGACGAAGGTCATTTTGATTTGCTTTTGATCGGGATTGGTCAATCGATCTTTGAAGGCAGTTTATTGGGAAAACTGCTTGGTTTTACTAGCAGAATCATGAATCCGGACAGAATATTGAACCAGCTCACCGGAAAGGAAAATTTATTCGGGAATTCCCCTTTTAACGAAAGAACCCAGGCCATAATATCGGGGACAAATGTTCCTGTTGGTGTTTTAATTGACAAAGGACTGGAAAGTACCGATTTCGTTATTGTTCCTGTTCTTTCTGATCAGGACTGCCACGTCATCGGTTTTTCAAAAAAACTGATCCGAAACTCCGGCTCACAGGTTGTTGTATTGGATCCGTCAGATTTGATTAAAAATAATGTTGAATTCAAGGAACTGATAAAAAGTATCGAACAGATTGCGCCAAATCATATCGCGGTTTTTAACGACAGCTTGATTGATTACAACCTGCTGGAAAAAAGCAATTTGATGCTAATCAGCGTCTCCAGTTGGAAAAAAGCAATAAACAGGAAAAGTAGCTGGTTAACAATGATTCCTTCAACGCTCATTATTTCGGGGAAGTAAGATTCGGAAGCAACCTGATATTGATATTTTGAATGTCCAGGCGGATTCTTATCTTCAGCCTCATGCACGGCGAAATTAAAACATATAACCTGACAGACACCGCGGGGAAGCAGGTTGAATTTATACTCAAAGACATTTATTTCCTTTTTCGGGAAGAGCGGATCAGATCGCTGAGGTTGAGTTGCAGTCCGGGGTTTACCCGGTCTGGATTGTACGGGTTGCCGTATGATTTTATCACGGCGTTGTTTCGTAGTCCGAGATTGGCCAGTTGGGCGTAGAGTAACTGCATATTTTTCTCAAAATATTTCATTTCCAGGCTGTAGGTCACCACCGGTTTTATCATATAATTCCGGTAGGCGACGAAAAAGGTATTTTCCGTGGCTTTACCAGGGTTGGCATGAACAATTTTGGGCGACAGCGACAGATGATTAATCATGAGCGAATCGCCTTCCTGTAAATAAGTACGAAAATAACCGGCGCTGTCGGTGGCAACAATTTTTAAGGTCCGGTAGTTGATCAAATAGGCATTTTCAACCGGGACGGAATCTTCGCTAAACAAATAACCTTCGAAGATGATCAGTTTTTCGTCCTGACTTTGAGACAGAACGATGAGCGGAATAAAGACAGCAAAAAGCAGTATGCCTGACTTCATTGTTTTTTCCTGCAAACATAGGCTTCTTCTCTGTTAAGATTAATTAAGTTTAGCCAACAAACCTAAAGCACTGTTAAATGATGTTACCGGATGGCTGCCGGGCGCTTTCTTTAATCCGCAATTTGTACTTTTCCTATTGCCAAATCTGATTCTGGTTCAGGGCTTCGCGGTAGCGTTGGGCGTTTTTGTTATGTTCGCTCAGGGTGCGTGCAAAATTATGGTAGCCTGAGAAATCTTCGCGGGCACACATGTACAGGTATTTGTTGTCGTCGGCATTCAGCACGGCATCAATACTCGAAATTTCGGGAAAATTGATTGGCCCCGGCGGGAGTCCGGCATATTTGTAAGTGTTGTAGGGCGATTCAATTTCAAGATGCCTGGTTAATACCCGTTTGATCTCAAAATTGCCCATCGCGAACTTGATGGTTGGATCGGCCTGGAGAAGCATTCCTTTACGGATGCGGTTGATGTATAAGCCGGCTACAATTGGCTTTTCGTCGGCTTTAATGGTTTCTTCCTGTACAATGGAGGCCAGGCTAATCACTTCAACCGGACTTAAACCAAGCTCCCTGGCTTTTTCCAGCCGCTGTTCAGTCCAAAAACGCTCATATTCCGCCTTCATCCGTTCGGCAAACTGTTCGGGGCTGGTTGTCCAGTAAAATTCATAGGTGTTGGGAATAAACATGGCATGAAAGGAATATTCATCAAAACCCATTTGTTCAATCACTTCCGGCCGGGTGAAATAAGTGATTAGTTCAACCGAATCGGGTTCGATGTATTTGGCTACTTTGCCGGCCAGCTCGGCCATGAAGCGCAGGTTGTTAAAGGTCACCGATACGGGTTGCTGATTCCCCGACCGCAGCATATTGACGATTCTGTTGGTGTTCATCCCTTTATCAAAAACATATTTGCCGGGCTTAATCAGGTTGGGGTAGCTCTTCTTTTTGGCCACCCATTTAAAGGCCTTCTCATTTAGAAGAATATCCCGGGCCCGAAGAGAATCCAGAACCTGTTCAAAACTGGCGTCGGAAGGGATGGTAATACTGCCCGGATTTTTTACATTTCCGTCAAATATGTAGTTAAAAAGCTGGTAACCTCTAAGTCCGGTCAATACAAAGGCTATAGCAAACAGAACGATCAAAAGTTTATTTAACTTGGGGAAAAGCATAATCCGGTTATTCAAATTCAATTTCATCTTGTGTTGTTTTTGAACTGCAAAAATAAACTTTTCGGCGAATACCGCTTCATGTGAGCTTTACCTTAAATTTCGGCAAAATTAAAACCCGGCAACATAGGTTTAATCTAAATTGCCTATTTTCGTGTACTCGCAGATTCAAATAAAAACGAAACATATGCACCAGGTTAAATTAGCTGAAAACATTTATTATTTGGGTTATAATGACCGCCGGACACATTTGTTCGAGAATATCTGGCCGATACCGCGCGGGGTATCCTATAACTCATATCTGATTGATGATGAAAGAGTTGCCTTGATTGATACGGTGGAACGTCAATTTATTGATGATTATCTGGAAGATATTGATGCAATTCTTGGCGGGCGAAAAGTTGATTATCTGGTAATTAACCATATGGAACCTGATCATTCGGGAGCCTTGAGGGCGATTGTTGGTAAATACCCGGAAATTACGTTGGTGGGAAATAAAAAGACCTTTGGTTTTGTTGAGAGTTTCTACCTGAAGCCGGTTCATGTACTGGAGGTCCATGACGATTCTGTGTTGAAGTTGGGCAAAACAACGCTTCAGTTTCAAACCATTCCGATGGTACACTGGCCCGAGACGATGGTTAGCTACGAGGAGACGAATAAAATTTTGTTTGCCGGAGATGCTTTCGGCAGCTTTGGCACCCTCGACGGCGGTATTTTTGACGATGAAATCAACCTCGATTATTACGAGGTGGAAATCATGCGTTACTTTACCAATATCGTTGGGAAGTATTGCCCGCACACCCAGAGAGCCATCAAAAAATTAGCTCCGCTGGAAATTAAGATGATAGCCGCTACGCATGGCCCGGTTTGGAGGAGTCATCTCGATTGGGTATTAAGCCGTTACAACAAATGGAGTACTTACACCACCGATCCGGGTGTCGTCGTCGTTTACGGCTCGATGTACGGAAATACCCAAAAGATGGCCGAAGTGATTGCCCGCCAGCTATCGGTCCGGGGGATCAGGGATATTCATGTGTATGATGCTTCAAAAACACATGCTTCCTACATCATCAACGACCTGTTTAAGTATAAAGGATTTATCGTGGGCAGCGCCGCTTATAACAACGAAATGTTCCCAACCGTTGAAACCTTGCTGAGCAAGATTGAACACATGGGGGTAAAAGATCATTACCTGGGTATTTTTGGAAATTATTCGTGGAATGGAGGAGGGGTTAAAAACCTGAAAAAATTCGCGGAAAATATAAAGTGGGAGTTAATTTACGACCCGGTTGAAGAACAGGGCGCCCTGAAAAAAGACAAATACGAAATGTGCATTGAACTGGCCAACGCCATGGCAGACAAATTACTTGGATAAACGAAGCAACAGCTTAAAAACAACAGCCATCCGACAGTTGCCGGATGGCTGTTTTACTACTACTCAATTACTACTAACCACCCCTACAAGAGGGGATATCTTCATTTATAAGGTGATTCCGGTTTTAAAGATAGCAATTTCTTTAAAACCGCTGAGTTCATGTTTTAATTTTTTACCTTCAGCAACTGCGATCAGTTCGGCAACAAATTCTTCCAATGCTTGCTCCATCGTTTGGTTCTCGACCAGTTTCCCGGCATTGTAATCAATCCAGTTCGATTTTTTTTCAAACAAGGGCGTGTTGGTCGAAATCTTCATGGTTGGAACAAAGCTTCCAAAGGGGGTGCCCCGGCCGGTGGTAAACAGTACAATCTGGCACCCGCTGAATCCCAGGGCCGAAGCGGCAACCAGGTCGTTACCCGGCGCATAAAGCAGGTTTAGCCCGTTCTTTTTAATCGGATCGGCATAAGCCAGCACATCAACCACCGTTGCGGTGCCGCCTTTCTGGGTACAGCCCAGCGATTTATCTTCGAGTGTGGTGATTCCGCCTTTTTTATTTCCGGGGGAAGGGTTTTCATAAACGGGCAGATCGTGCCTCAGGTAGTATTCTTTAAAGCCGTTAATCATGTCAACGGTTTTATCAAACACCTCCTTGCTTTCGGCTCTTTCCATCAGCAAATGTTCGGCTCCAAACATTTCGGGTACCTCGGTAAGGATGGTACTGCCTCCCTGCGCTACCAGAAAGTCAGAAAAAACACCAACCAGCGGGTTGGCGGTGATTCCCGACAAACCGTCGGAACCACCACACTTTAACCCGACTTTTAAGCTGGAGAGAAGTACATCCTCCCGCTTATCATGGCGCATTTGCTCATAAATTTCCTGAAATAACTTCAGGCCTTCCTCCACTTCATCTTCTACTTCCTGAGCAACCAGAAATTTAATTCGTTTGGGATCGTAATGACCGATAAATTTTTTCAGGTGATCAATCTGGTTGTTTTCGCAACCCAGTCCAAGCACCAGGACACCCCCGGCATTCGGGTGATTGATGAGTTGTGCCAGGGCTTTCTGGGTGTTGGTATGATCGTCGCCCAACTGCGAACATCCGTAACTGTGTTTAAACACATGGATGCTGTCAATATCATCGGCAGCATGGTTTTCTTTGAAAAGCGAAATGATTTGTTCTGCCTGCCCGTTAACGCAACCAACGGTCGGCACAATCCAAAGCTCATTCCGAATGCCCACGTCGCCGTTGCTTCGCTTAAATCCTTTAAATGTAAGCTGTTTGCCTGCAAACGGCAGCTGATTGATTTTTGGTTTATACTCGTAACAGATTGTTCCGGACAGATTGGTTTTTGTGTTGTGAACATGCACATGTTCTCCTGCCGGTATGGCTTGGGTGGCATGGCCAATTGCAGAGCCGTATTTTACCACATCGCTCCCTTCAGCAATGGTTTCCAACGAAATTTTATGGCCGCGGGGAATCTCGTTAAGGATTCTTACCTGCCGGCCGTCAAGCTCAATTGATTCGCCTTTTACGTAATCCTTTAAGGCAATTGCCACATTGTCTGCCGGATTTATTTTTATAAAGTCTGCCATTTACAGCAATTTAAGTTTGTCGAAATTAGTTTGCCGAAGCCGATAAGTTCTGTTTCGATTTAGCCTCGATGGTTATTTGCATTAAGGGGTTATTGGCATTTAGTACGGCCTTAACCGCTTTTTTCATGCCTACCTGCTGAATTAAAAACAGGTAGTGACTGACCGTGATGGTGAGGTTGGGAATCCGGTTCAGGTCTTGTTTCCATACCTTATCCAGACTCAATACTTTTTCAACCAGCTGATAAATTGAAATGGGTCTGCCGTCACATGCGGCCCAGGCTTCCCGGTAGAAATCAAGAATCCATTCGTCGTCCTGAACTTTATACCGTACTCCGTCAGATTCGCCCTTGAAGTACGCGATCATGGCTGCCAGCGAAAAGACCAGCTTTTGTGGTAACATCTGGTAGCTGTCTACAAAGTTGAGCAGCGACGGCAGGTTTCTGGTTTCCCATTTCGACATGGCATTCAGGGCAATACTTTGCCATAAGTGACGGATATACGGATTTGAAAAACGTTCAAGAATTTTATTGGCAAATTGGGTCAGCTCTTTTTCGGTTCCGTCGAGAACAGGCAATACTTCGTCGTAAACCAATCCTTTCATAAAGTCGCCCACTTCCAGGTGTTCGTAAGCTTCGCGGACCGTTTCAATACCGCTCAGGTACGAAACAGCATAACTTCCGGTATGGCACCCGTTCAGTACCTGGACTTTTTGTTCGCGGAAACGGGTCATGTCTTTTACAAACTTCACATCCAGGCCGGCTTTGTTTGCCGGAAATTCTTTAGCTACCCATTCGGGCGCTTCAATTACCCAGAGGTGAAAATATTCGCCCACGACCACCAGCTGATCTTCATAGCCCAACTCAGTCTGAATTTCCCGGATGTCGTCTTTGGGGAAACCGGGTACAATCCGGTCAACCAGCGTATTGCAGAACGCGCAGGCCGTTTCTGTCCATTGTTTGAATTCGTCGCCCAGCTTCCAGTTTTCGGCGTGTTTCAGGACATACTTTTTCAGCATGTCGCCGTTGCGGTCGATCAGCTCGCAGGTGAAAAAGATCAACCCTTTATCCGCGGCGCCGTTGAATGCGTTGAAACGTTCGTAAAGCAAAGCGGTAACTTTGCCGGGGAATGATTGCTGAGGTTGCATATCCAGCCTGTCGTTTTCGTCATAGCAAATCCCGGCTTCGGTGGTGTTGGAAATCACAAAACGCAAATCCGGGTTCAGAACAGATGCTTTGTAGGTTTCAAACTCAGTATAGGGATTAATTCCGCGGTTGATACATTGAATGAACTCGTATTCCTTAACTGGTTTGCCGTTTTTAATTCCTTTCAGGTAAACATGGTAAAGTCCGTCTTGTTGGTTTAACAGGTCAACCATCCCGGTAGCCAGAGGCTGAACCACATCGACACCCGCGTTAAACCCGATTTCATTATTCATTTTTTGAACCATCCAATCGGCAAATGCCCTTAAAAAGTTACCTTCTCCAAACTGTAAAATACGGGTTGGGTATTTTGCAGCGTCTCTTACGTTTGTTCTGTCCAGTTTCATGATCTTGGTTTATTTTTTAAATTTTTTGTTTTTCCGTTATCGCACACGGTAGTTGTTTTAAAAAAAATCGTGTTTGTACACGATATTTGCCGCGAATGTAGAAAAAAAATTTTTGATCGCCCAAATCCTCAAATGTTAAAAATTTTATCGTGCTTATTTATAGGTTGTTATAAATAGGCATTCCGGATTCTTAATGTTCAGTTTAAATTGGATTTCAACCTGCTGAAAGATTTTAATAATTTTATTCATCTACAAGGTGAAAGTGTGACAAAAACAGGGAGGGATTTTTGGTGACCCGGGGTTTGGAAAAGACGGTTAATATATGAATAGAGTGGAAATATAAGTATGATCGTCGTTTTCCATAATCCCGGTAAAAAAAGAAAATTATGCCGGCGATGCAAAAAGAAGAGAACGTTTTAACAAAGCTTGCGAACTTCATCCGTATATTTGTGAAACATCAGGCAAGCCCGGTGACGGGTTGACTGACTTACCACCCGAAAATGCGGTAAGCCGGGCCTGTTTCATTACAAATCAGTTAACTAAATAAACAAATGAACCTTTCAAGAAGAAATTTTATCAGACGGTCGGCCTTCCAGGTGGCCGGCGTTGCCAGTGTTCCAATGATTTTGTCAGCTGCTTTGCCGGCTACTGGCAGTAAAAAGAAAGCCGGAACTTCGCTTTTCAATACAGGTGATGTTGTTCTGTTTCAGGGCGATTCTATTACCGATGCCGGACGGAACAAACAAGAGCAAAAACCCAATCATGGCGGCTCGTTTGGCGGGGGTTATGCCTTAATGACTGCTGCCGCTCTGCTGGAGCAGATGCCCGGGAAACAACTCACCATTTACAACCGGGGCATCAGCGGAAATAAAGTATATCAACTGGCTGAACGCTGGCAGCAGGATTGCATTGATTTGAATCCGAAGGTGTTGAGTATTTTGATTGGTGTAAATGATTACTGGCACAAACGGAACGGCAACTACGACGGAACTGTTGAGGTTTATGAAAAAGATTACCGCGCCCTGCTGAAAAGAACGCTGGCGGAACTTCCGGGTATTCGCCTGGTGGTCTGTGAACCTTTCTCGGTAGACGGCGGTACGGCTATTGGCGAGGGCTGGCAGGAAGAATTTGCCCCGTACCGGAAGGTTGCCCAGGCGCTGTCGAAAGAATTTAACACCTTATATGTGCCTTATCACACCATTTTCGAAGAAGCATTAAAACATGCTCCGGCTGATTACTGGTGCCCGGACGGCGTTCATCCGTCGATGGCCGGAGCGCAGCTGATGGCGCAGGCCTGGCTGAAAGTGGTGAAGGGATAAGTCTTTAAAACTGATATAAAATAAATGAGGCCGGAAAACTCCGGCCTCATTTATTTTATCAGCTGCATCATTATGCCAATAATGCTTTTACTTGATTGTAAACATTTTGTCCGGTAAATCCAAGCTTCTCATCCAGTATGGTATAAGGCGCCGAAAAACCGAACGATTCCAGACCAAATACCTGGCCGTCGGCTCCAACCAGGCCTTCGAGTGTTACAGGCAACCCGGCAGTCATGCCGAATTTTTTCACCCCGCAGGGAAGTACCGATTTTTGGTATTCTTTGCTTTGGCTGCGGAACAATCCCTCAGACGGAACCGAAACGATCCGGCATTTTACACCGTCGTTTTCCAGTAATTCTGCTCCTGAAAGCAGCGTGCTTACTTCGGACCCGCTGGCCAGCAAGATCACATCCGGTGTTCCTTCGCAGTCGGTAACAATGTATGCTCCTTTTTCAGCTTGTAAGGCTTCGGCATACCGGTCTGTTTTGGCAGGCAGGTTTTTGATGTTTTGACGCGAAAGGATCAGTGCCGTTGGCGTAGAAGTATTTTCCAGCGCCATTTTCCACGAAACAGTGGTTTCTTCAGCATCGGCCGGACGGAGCACAAGCATTGAATTCTGACCGTGGTGGTTTTTCAGTTTTTCCATCAGTCGGATTTGGGCTTCCTGTTCTACCGGCTGGTGGGTTGGCCCGTCTTCGCCAACACGGAACGCATCGTGTGTCCAAACATATTTCACTGGTAGTTGCATCAGTGCCGCCAGGCGTACAGCCGGTTTCATATAGTCAGAGAAAACGAAGAATGTTCCGCACACCGGAATAACTCCCCCGTGCAGGGCCATTCCGTTCATTAAACAGGCCATCGTTAATTCGCAAACACCAGCCTGAAGAAATGCCCCGCTGAAGTCGCCTTTTTTGAAGGCCGTGGTTTTTTTCAGGAAGCCATCGGTTTTATCCGAGTTGGATAAGTCGGCCGACGAAACGATCATGTTTTCAACCTGACCGGCAAATGCGGCCAATACATTAGAGGAAGCGGCACGCGTAGCGATTCCTGCTTTTTGTTCAATTTTGCTGAAATCAAAGTCGGGAGTTTCTTTTGAAAAGAATTTTTGAAGTTTGACAGCCAGTTCCGGATTGTTTT
Organism: Gaoshiqia sp. US2; assembly: GCF_059705485.1. Taxonomy (NCBI): domain Bacteria; kingdom Pseudomonadati; phylum Bacteroidota; class Bacteroidia; order Marinilabiliales; family Prolixibacteraceae; genus Gaoshiqia; species Gaoshiqia sp. US2. Next base: position 3,049,628 of record NZ_AP048550.1, read on the forward strand.
TGGCCCATTCGGCTTGGGCTGCTTTTTTCTCGGCGGCAGCTTTAATCAATTCATCTTTCCGCGTATTGAAAAGTTCCTGCACCTCGTCGAAAACAGTGAACGCATTTTCAGGATCGCCTCCCAGGTTCAGAATTGTTTTCTCCAGAGAAGCGCCGGCTTCTCCAAGCGGCATACCGTGGGTAGCGCATTTGCGTTCGTAGTTTTCGCCGGTAGCTGTAAGGGCGCCTTTACCCATGATGGTTTTACCAATAATCAGGGTCGGTTTTTCTGTTTCAGCCTTAGCTGCTTTCAGGGCTGCGCGGATTTGTTCTACCTCGTTGCCGTCGATGGTGATGACTTTCCAGCCCCAGGCTTCGTATTTTTTTGCTGTATCTTCAGTCGTTACTTCTTTAGTCTCGGTTGAGAGCTGAATGTCGTTTGAATCATAGAACATGATCAGGTTACTCAGTCCCAGGTATCCGGCAATACGACCGGCTCCTTGTGAGATTTCTTCCTGAACGCCCCCATCCGAAATGAAAGCGTACGTTTTGTGTGACATCCAATCGCCAAAACGTTCAGTCAGGAAACGTTCGGCGATGGCGGCGCCCACCGCCATGGTATGGCCTTGTCCGAGCGGGCCGGAAGTGTTTTCAACTCCGCGCGATGCGTCAACTTCAGGATGTCCGGGGGTTATGCTTCCCCATTGTCTGAAGTTTTTCAGGTCGTCCATGCTGTAGTTTCCTGTAAGGGCCAGGATGGAGTACAGCATCGGAGACATATGTCCCGGATCCAGGAAAAACCGGTCGCGGTTGATCCAGGTCATATCACTTGGATCGTAATTCAAAAACTCGGCATATAAAACACTTACAAAATCAGCTCCGCCCATGGCGCCACCAGGATGGCCGGATTTTGCTTTTTCAACCATAGCAGCCGAAAGAATACGAATATTATCTGCTGCTTTTTCAATCAACTTGTTACTCATGATTTTTTTAATTTTTTGCCAGAATTATATCTTTCGATTGATGACATCGCATGCAAAAATAAAATATTTTCCAGATAAAGGACGGTTTAAAAAAAGATACCGGTAAGTTTCGCAGATGCGTTTTACATACCGGTATCTTTATGTCCTTTATTTGTTTGCATTACGGAAGGATGCGGACCATAATGATTCCTTCGACAGACGACAGTTTTTCTGTGAGCCCGGCCGAGGGAGCGGGTCCGTCAATATCAATAATGTTATAGGCAATATCTGCTTTGTTTTTGTTAAGCATGTTGGCAATATTCAGGCCTTCCGATGCCAGTATGCTGGAAATCTGGCTGACCATATTGGGAACGTTTTTGTTGGCAATAACAATGCGGGGGCCGCCATTACGTTCCATTTCGGCTTCGGGAAAGTTAACCGAGTTGACGATGTTGCCTTTTTCAAGGTACTCGCGAACCTGGTCAACAGCCATAACGGCACAGTTGGTTTCCGATTCTTCGGTGGAAGCCCCCAGGTGTGGAATGGCAATGACGTTTTTCATTTTTAAGGTTTCCTCATCCGGGAAATCGGTGACATAGCAACCGACTTTGCCCGATTCAAGCGCTTCTTTGATGTCGGCCGTTTTGACCAGGCCTCCGCGGGCAAAATTGAGGATACGCACACCGGGTTTCATCATTTTGATCTTGTCTTTATTGATGTAACCTTTTGTTTCGGGTGTTTGCGGGATGTTAACCGATACGTAATCGGCTTGAGATAACAACACCTCGATCCCTTCAGCACGCTTTACATTGCGGCTCAATCTCCAGGCTTGTTTTACCGAGATATAAGGGTCGTATCCCAGCACTTCCATACCCAATGCCTGGGCTGCATTGGCAATCAATACACCAATGGCTCCCAAACCAATCACGGCAAGTGTTTTTCCGCGAATTTCATTTCCACCGAAGTTTTTCTTTCCGGCTTCAACAAGAGCGGGGACTTCGTCGCCTTTGCCAATCAGGGTTTTTGTCCACTCAATGGATTGGGCAATGCCGCGCGACGATAACAATAAACCTGCAATAACCAGTTCTTTCACGGCATGGGCATTGGCTCCCGGGGTATTGAAAACCACAATTCCGTTTTGCGTACATTTTTCAACGGGGATATTGTTTACTCCGGCTCCTGCCCGTGCAATGGCCCTTAAGCTTTTGGGTAATTCCATGTCGTGCATTACCTGACTTCTGACGATAATCGCGTCAGGGTTTTGAAACTCACTGGCAATTTCATATTGGTCCAGCGGGAAATTTTTTAGCCCGACGGGATCAATCTTATTTAAGGTCTGAATCTTAAACATGTGTTATAAATTTTGTAAAGTGCCTTTATTAATGAGAAGTTTTAAAGTATGACAAAGATCACAATTTTATTTAAGAAATGATAAGCGAAGAGCATTTTTTTATTTGCCTTTACGCCATGTTCTGGCGGGTGAGAGGAGCGACTGTACGCCTTTGCTCACAAACTTTACATCTTCAATCGAATAGAAGGCCTTGGGATTGTACGACCGGATAATTTCGATGACAACCGGCAAATCCGATCGTTTGATGATTGAATAGATGACGGCGACCCGTTCGGTGGCGCCGTGCGCTTCATGATAGGTAATCCCGTAACCTTTTGCTTTCAGTTTGGCAATCAGGTTGTCCGCATTGGCCCGGGTAATAATTTGAAGTTGGACAATGCCAACTGCGAGTTTTTCTTCCAGAATCAGACCGATATAATTTCCTGCGGCAAAGCCTAAACCATAAGCAATATAGGCCACCCAGTTTTCGATGTTCTGAATGATTTTACTCATGGTGATTAACCAAATAACGACTTCAAAAAAGCCGAGAACCGGTGCAATCAGCTTTTGTCCTTTGGAAACCATGACAATCCTTAAGGTACCGATCGTCACATCGCTGATCCTCGCGACGATGATCAACAACGGGAGTACCAGGTATGAAAACAAATCTGTTTGATAGAATTCCGTCATGCCCGCTAATTTGTTTACTACGAATATAGGAATAAAAAGAAGGACTTAAAATTCGCTGGTGAAATGAAATTTGATGTCCTTAAATTCGTCCTGGGTCATTTGTAAAATGAATGCGGAATCGGCCATGAATACATCCCGTCCGCGTTTGTCAACGGCCATTTTCTGATGTTTACGTTTTTTAAACTCGGCCAGTACTTTTTTATCATCACATTCAATCCAGCAGGCCTTGTGCATGGGCATATTTTCGAACCGGCATTTGGCGTTGTACTCGTGTTCCAACCGGTACTGGATGACTTCAAACTGGAGCTGGCCAACCGTCCCGATAATTCTTCGTCCGTTAAACTGGCTGGTAAACAATTGGGCGACACCTTCTTCCATTAACTGGTCGACACCTTTAGCCAACTGTTTGGATTTCATGGGGTCGGCATTTTCGATATAGCGGAACATCTCGGGGCTAAAACTGGGCAATCCTTTAAAATGAATGTTTTCGCCGGAGGTGATGGTGTCGCCGATAACGAAGTTCCCGGTATCGGGAACCCCGATGATATCGCCGGGGTATGCTTCGTCAATGACTTCTTTTTGCGATGCCATAAACGCTGTTGGGCTCGAAATCCGGATCGTTTTTCCGGATCGGATGTGTTTGTATACATTGTTGCGTTCGAACTTGCCTGAGCAAACTTTCACGAAAGCTATCCGGCTGCGGTGGTTGGGGTCGATGTTGGCATGAATTTTAAAAACAAAACCCGAAAAATCGTTTTCATCCGGTTTAATTTCACGCTCTTCCGTATAACTTGGACGTGGTGGCGGGGCAATTTCAACGAAAGCATCCAGCAACTCCTGTACGCCGAAGTTATACAGGGCGCTTCCGAAAAATACCGGGGCCAATTCGCCTTTCAGGTACTCTTCGGCATCAAATTCAGGATATACGCCGTCAACCAGTTCCAGTTCTTCACGAAGGTTTACCGCATCGTTGCCAATGTGCTTTTCAAGTTCCGGGTCGTTGATGTCGTCAAACAAAAAGCCTTCTTCGATTTCCTGAACATTGGCATTGAACAGGTTAAGGCTGCGATTGTATATATTATAAACCCCTTTAAAATCGGGGCCACTGTTGATGGGCCAGCTTAAGGGGCGGGTTTTTATTTTTAGCTGGTTTTCAATTTCATCGAGTAAGGCAAAGGTGTCGCGGGCGGGGCGGTCGAGTTTATTGATGAATACAATCACCGGAGTTTTCCGCATCCGGCACACGTTCATGAGCTTTTCGGTTTGAGGTTCTACCCCTTTGGCCGAATCGATGACAATAATAACGCTGTCGACAGCAGTGAGGGTACGAAAGGTATCTTCCTGAAAATCCTGGTGTCCGGGTGTGTCGAGGATGTTTACCTTGTAGCCGCGGTATTCGAATCCCATTACCGAGGTGGCCACCGAAATTCCGCGCTGGCGCTCAATCTCCATAAAGTCAGATGTTGCCCCTTTTTTTATTTTGTTACTTTTTACGGCGCCTGCAACGCGGATGGCTCCACCAAAAAGTAATAATTTTTCGGTCAGCGTGGTTTTTCCTGCATCGGGGTGACTGACAATCCCAAACGTTCGTCTTCGTTTAATTTCTTCTAAAAAGCCCATGTTGAAAATTTGAGTTGCAAAAATAGAACTTTTTGAAGAAGTATGAAGAAATAAAAGAGGAATAGATCAATTGACCATTTTGGATATTCGTTTCCAGAACTGTTTGTGAAATTTCAGTCCGTCTTTCCCGATTCGTTCGTAATAACTTTGCATGTTATCGCGGGGAGAAAACCGGTATTGGGGGCCAGGTGAAAATAATTCCGGAATTTCGGGATGAAACTGTACCCCGATCACGTTTGGATATTTTTTATGTCTGAAGGCTTCAATGACTTTTCCATCCATCGATCGGGCGGTAACTTCCCAGCAATTGCTCAGGTTTTCAACAGCCTGATGATGTGAACTCAAAACGGGAGGCGATATATTCGATTTCCATTTAAGGTCTTTCATAAAGAATCCGCCAATTTCGAGCCGGAGCGGATGAAAGCTGACTGCCATGAGTTGAGGGTTGTCAAAAATTTCCTGCCAATAGTTGCGGTGCATGTTATCCGGATCAATCTGAACGGTGCTTTGCGGGTTCGTGGCGTTATACAGTTCTGCCGGAATATCCTGGATCAGGGTACCGCCGGTAGCTACGTTCATGGTTTGCATACCCAGACAGAAGCCAATGACGAAAAACTTGGGGTTACGTTCGAGAAAGGGAGTGAAATTTGGGTTTTTATTGCTCCCCAACAAGTGAAAAGCGAATGAAACTTCAAATAAATGCCTGTCGGGATCAGTAATCACGGAATACGTTTTTTCTTCACCATAGATGTCCGGTTGAATGTCGGGGCCTCCAAAAAGAAATACGCCTTTGGTTTGGCTGAACATGATGTCGAAGTTGTTGGTAAAATCGTTGGGCTCAAAAATATTATCCGTTGTTAAAGTTCCTGTAAGTCGCTGTAAATGAAATTTTTCGAGGTTATTGTCCCGGATGTAGCGGATCGATTGGGAATAATCATATTTCTCGGCATAAAAATAAATCCCGATAAATTCCGTTTCACCAACAAATAAAAGATGGTTATCTACCAGGTATTTTATTTTTTCGATGTTACTGACGGTGGGATTGGTCATCAAAATATATGATTTGGCCGGATCATAGTCAGTATTGAAGAAATTCTGGGAATAACCGGATATGGAGAGGAAAATGCTAAAGATCAGTAAAACTGAAAATAAGATTCTTTTACCTTTCATATCGATAACAATTTGTTAGAATTTTGGTGATGAAATTAATCTTTTTCGGCAGAACAAAAAAAAAGTGAACGAGTATATTTTTTATTATTATTTTTAACTTTCGTTTTAATAAACCGGAACCTATGTCATTCAAGCTATTTTTCCTTAAAACTTTTAAGGGGTTAAACAATACCGATAAAGTTGAAAACTATCGGGATAAACTTTGGTCCGATTACCAGAGTTTTGTGAAAGTTCAGCAATCTGATGATCTGATGCTGTACATGGAATTAGATCAGTACATCAATTCTCCCAATTTTAAGAAGGATAAAGCCGGAATAAAATCGAAAAACTTTGAGGGTAGTTCCGAAGAAAAAAAACTTCTTGAATCAACGATTCAACAAAAAGAGCAAACCTATCAGCGGTTAAAAAAAGATCCCGGCATCCAGAATTACTTAAAATATAAAGAGTCGAATGCTTTCGCTTTTTTCAGAAACTGGGATTTGGTGTTTGAAGACCGTTTTGACGGTAATGAACTGGACCGGACGAAGTGGCAGCTCATTTCGCCCGCAGCGCAGAAAACCATTGGGAAGAATTTTTCGAAACACGGCGATTTACATGCGTATACCGATGGCAAAAATGTTCAGATTAGGAACAACCACCTTCAGGTTGTAGTGAAACGGGAAAAGACCGAATCGCTGGTTTGGAACTTGCCCTTAGGTTTTAAAACAGAAAAGTTTGATTATTCGTCCGGACTGCTGAACAATGTGGCATTTGATGCCCATTTTGGTATCCTCGAGGCAAAAATTAAATTTCAGCCCAAAAGTCAGCTGGTCGACGTTTTTTACCTGGCTGACGATAAAAATGAAGCCCGGTTGAACCTGCTGGAATGTGGTAAAGTGTGCCGCCTGGGGTATGCCACCGGAAACGGTAAAAATTACTTCGAACCCTTGTCGGGCCTGAAGGTTGGACATTTCTATATTTTCAGAATGGAGTGGGAGCAAGGGAAGATTGTCTGGAAGATCAATAACCAAAAAATTTATAGTCTGGAGCAACAAGTGCCGGATAAGCCCATGAAGCTGAACATCAATTCCATCGTGGTTGATCATATTGAGAATTTACCGCACTATTTTGAAGTGGACTGGGTTCGCTTTTATCAAAAGAAATAGGTGAAAGAAAGCCGGCAGCGTCTGCTGTCGGCTCGTTAGTCACTTGGAGATAGCTGTATTTTCAGGATCATCTGATCCGAAAAATACAGCTATTCTTTTTATGGTCAGCGATCGATTGTTTACACGAACAAACCAACACTTAATAACCTCGTTTGTTGAAAATAATATAGCCAAAGCTTAACACGAAGTACAGGTTTTTGTCTTCTTTGTCAAAATAGTTGGCGGTAAAACTGATTGGTCCCAGTCCGGTGTGATATACCAAGGCCCCGGACCCCATAAACTGAACAGAAGAAGCAGATGAGTTCCCGTATACGGCTCGTTTATCTTCGGTTTTGTCAATGGTTTTAAGCGGAAGAAACCCGTATGCTTCGGCGCGGATGTGAAATTGGTCGGATAAATTGATGATGGTTTTTAAGCCCGACGCCACATATTTTGTGGCTCTGAAATTGTCAACAATAAAGGTTTGGCTGTATGGAGTGGGCATAAAAGCCGGCGCGCTCAACATGGTTGCCCGGTAATTGTTGAATACCTGCTTGTTGCTGTAAACTCCTTCTCCCAATAAGCCGATCGATAAATGCTTGTTCAGTTTGAAATAATTGTCGTAGGTGCCTCTCAACAGGTAAAACCGGTGGTTGTAATGACCTCTGGGAAACTCGTCGGAAAGCATCCCCGGTCTGAATTGTTCTGTGCCGTCAACATAGGTTAAACCGAGATAGGATGAAATGCCTTCGGTTGGAAACTGTTTGTAGTTAAACGAATTTTCTTCAAAATTAACCCTGCCCGAAAAAGCATCAACATTTGTCCGGTCGGCGTTTTCCGTACTGCGGATTTCGTCGTCCAGGTTGTATTTGTCTGTTGCCCGGGAATAACTTGAACCCAGCATTATCTTTCCTTTGGTCCCAATCGGGAAACCCAGTTCAAAACGGACGTTGTTTTCATCTTTAATAATAAAAGGTGGCAGGACATCTTCAAAAAAGAATTCATTGCTGGTTGAATAATAATCCCACCGGTTGTAGGTAATGTTGGCAGAAATGTAAAAAGGAAGTTGTGACGGGAAGTCAATTCTCGCACCGGCATTAAATGAGCTGTAGAAACGACCGAAATAAATATTGGAACTCAGGGTATAAGCCCGGTTCTTAAAAAAACGGTAATCAACACTGAGAAAACCCTGGTTGATTGGCTTGGTCGAAACGTTCCCTCCAAATTTAATTTCGAGTGGTTTGCCATGCCTCGCTTTCATATGAAGGTCAAAAATGCCATGATCTTCATTGTAAATTGAGACCGGCCTGAGCGATTTGAGTTGCGGATCGGCAATCAGTTTGAAATACTCTTTCCTTAGTTCTTCCAGTCCGATGATGTTTGAACGGCGTTTTATGCTTTGAATGATGTATCGCCGTTGCAGATGATCGGATACGCCTTCTACCTGAACATTTTGAAACTGCAAGTTCGGTTTCCGGGCATTAAATTCTTTTCTTCTCTCCTGAATATCTTCCAGGCTGACTCTTCTGGGAATTCGCGACTTAATGCTGTCAATTACACTCTGTGCTTTGCGGTATCCGGCCTGACTGATGAGGTCAATCTTGTTAAAATCCAACAGGCTGACGTTGCTGAATGTTGTTTCGAGCAAAATACCTTTGTCTTCAGGGACTTCATAGTCGGTTTTCTGCATAATCATATTTTCCAACTGGGCCATTACATCGTCTTCATTGGGCTTTCGCAGGTCGTTGGCTACTTTATGACCGATAATGATGTCGGGTTGAAATGCTTCCACGGTATTTTTTACCGGAAAATTGTTCACAATCCCGCCATCGAAAACCAGTATGCCGTCAATAACGATTGGTTTAAAATAGAATGGGAACGTCATGGAAGCCCGTATGGCTTCTCCCAAATCACCCGATCGTAGTTCGACTTCTTTGTTGTTGTAAACATCGGTTGCAATACATAAAAAGGGAACGAATAACTGATCGAAATTATAATTGCAAACCGCGTTGGTGGCCGCGAATAATTCCATAAAAGCAAAATCCATCTGTTCTTCGGGGATCAGGTTGGTCGGGAGCAGGATTTTCAGCTTATTTTCCCTGCGTTCGAGGTCAAGGCTAAGCCATGACGGTGTTTCTTCCGGTTTATGAAAGAAATAACGGTATTCTTCCTGGATTTTGCCGGTTGACCAGAATTTGAACTGGTCAGATTTAAAAAGTTCTTCCATCTCGTCGGTTGAAAAACCTGCCGCATATAAACCGCCGACAATGGCGCCCATCGATGTGCCCGAAATATAATCGATCGGGATGTTGTTCTCTTCGAGCGCCCTGATAACGCCAATATGAGCAAGGCCTTTCGCTCCTCCGCCACTCAATACCAATCCCACTTTTTGCGCCGGAAGTTCTGATATGAACAGAAAGAAAAAAAAGATGAAAAGTAAACGTTTCATGATTCCCGTTAAACGATTATTTGACTTTGGACGATAGCATTCAAATTTATAAAAACAGGAAGAATAACCGTGAAAATTTCGTTTTAAGTTAACGAACCTTAAGAATCTAATTTCATTTTAAGCGACTGGAATCCTTCACCCAAAATTTCCCGGGTATCCATGACCGTGATGAAGGCGTCCGGATCAATCTGGCTGATAAACTGTTCCAGTATCGTCATTTCGCGCCGGCTGACAATGGTAAAAATAATTTGTTTTTCATCGTCGGTGAACATTCCCTTGCCCTTGAAATAGGTGCCGCCACGTTCAAGGTCAACTAAAATCTTTTGTTTAATCTCTTCATGCTTGTCTGAAATAATAAACAAGGCTTTGTTGTAATCGATTCCTTCCATAGTGATGTCGATGGCTTTCCCGGTGATGTAGATGACCAGCCAGGAGTACAGCGGGATTTGCCAGTCCTGGAAAGCGGCCAGGCTAAGCAGAACAATGGCTGAATCGACATAGATCATCAGTTGTCCGAGCTGAATGCCTGAATATTTGGCAATGATCATGGCAATAATGTCCGACCCGCCGGATGTGGCTCTTGATTTAAAAATAAGCCCGAGTCCGAAGCCAATCAATACCCCGCCGAAAACGCACGATAGCAGGACGTCGGGTACCAGGGGGGCTTCGCCGTCGACCCGCAGGTAGGTAATCAGGTCCATGAAAACAGATGACAGGACAAAGCCGATCACTGTTTTTACGCCAAAGCGGGGGCCCAGGATCTTTATTCCGGCAATGGTTAACGGAATATTCAGGATCAGACCAAACAGACCAATTGGAATGCCGTCGGGCCAAAAAGAAAACATCCCCTTTGTGAGGTAATGCACCATAATGGCAATACCATACACGCCACCCGGAACAATCTTGTGCGGCGAGATGAAAAAAACAAAGCCAACAGCCAAAATAAAAGCGCCGATTGTAATGTAGCTGTATTCTTTAAACCACCTCAGGGTGAACAGTTTTTCTTTTTGAAGGAACGCCATGGTGTTTTTTTTGTAAATAAAACGTTATTATACAAAATAATCGTTGATTTTTATCAAGAATGAGGGGAACAGGTAAAAAAAAGGCCCCCGAATCCGGAGGCCTTTCAAATATCATCAAAGTTTGTTTAAACTCTTTTTTCTTTGATCCTGGCTTTTTTGCCGGTAAGGCCACGCAGGTAGAAAATACGTTTGCGGCGTACATTACCTTTTTTGTTGATTTCAATTCCGTCGATAAAAGGAGATGAAATCGGGAAAATACGTTCAACACCAACGTTTCCAGACATTTTACGAACGGTAAATGTTTTGGTAACGCCTGTCCCTTTCACCTGGATCACTACACCTCGGAAATCCTGAATACGCTCTTTGTTTCCTTCTTTAATTTTGTAGTGAACAGTGATGGTATCGCCGGCGCCAAATTTTGGCAGTTCATTTTCAACGACGAATGCGTTTTCTGCTACTTTAATTAAATCCATTTTCTTTAAGTTTTAGGGCAATATTACACATTTTCGCGTGTAAGAGATTGCAGAAATTTTGCGCAAAAGTAATAAAAAATACATGTCATCAAAACTTTCTTCCGAATTATATTGAAAGAAAATCAATTAGCCTGTTCAGTGACCAGTTAGTGGCCACCGGTATCCTTCGTCCGGAAATGATCGCCGGTACTTTTTACAATGGCATCGTACCACCATTGGGGATACCCTGGATGTTCCGGATTGGCGGGTAACCCGTATTCATTTCGTTCAAATTTACCGTCTTTTTCTTTCTTGACATTCCCGTCGATATATTTAATTAACAAGTACTGAAACAGTTTTTCCCACTCGGCGGTCATGTTATTCGATTCATTAACTGAGTACTGAGTCAGAAAAGCCCGCGCTTTTTCTTCCCCTTCTGTTTCGTACAATAACTTGGCCGCCTGATCGATGGCTGGTGTGTAGGCGATAAATTTGCCTTCGAGTTGCGCCTGGGTTGCCCGGATGTGCTTAATCATCACATCGTACATGAGGTAGGCAAAGTTGGTTACTTTATTGAAAGTCCAAAAGGCTGATGTTTCGGAATAGCTAAGCAGGTCGCCGTTGCCCTCGCGGAAGCATTCGGGAATCTCGGTAATTCCGCAGTAAATCGGTACGTAGCAGGTGCTGTAGGTATCATCGACGCCAAACCACAAAATGCCGCCAACCGGGTTCGGTAACCAGGAGCGGGATTGGGAGACAAATGAGAAGCCGGTTTGCTGGGTCGAAATGGCCCGTTCGTTGCAATAGTCAACCGAGTCAACCTGCCAGGTCAATCCTCTCCAGCGGTACGGCAAACGGTACGGACCGGCGCCCAAATCCTGTGTCATATCCAGTTCGGTTCCTTCGAAGTGGTCGCGCATCATCTCCATCACATCTTTCACGTTCAGTTTTTTGTCGGGTTTCACCCACAAAGGCATGCGGTTCGAGGCGAACTTATTTTCGTTTTCATATTCGATCAGACCTTTGGCATAGGCTGTAAATTGATCCATGCCTGAAGCCACTTTATTGAAACCTGCCCAAACCCGGGCCTCACAGAAACGGGCAGCGCCAAAGTCAAGAGGCGCATATACATCCGAAAAGCTGAAATCTTTGTTGACTCCGTCGAACCAACCTTTTTCGCGGGCAAATGAAATCACATCTTTTGAATAGATGCAGTTTTCTTTGTCGTTAAGCGGGAAGGTGGTAATACGGGCCTGGTTGGCGTGGCCGCTGATGTAGCCGTCGGGAATACGTTGTGCCACCCATACGGCGCCTTTTTCGCCCTCGCCTTTGCCAATCATTTCCAGGATCCAGACTTCTTCGGGGTCGGCAATCGAGAACGATTCGCCCGAGCTGGCATAGCCGTATTCTTCAACCAGTTTGGTCATCACGTCAATCGCTTCGCGGGCTGTTTTTGCGCGTTGCAGGGCCACGTATATCAGGCTCCCGTAATCCATGATGGCTGATGGCTGTGTGGCCAGTTCTTTCCGTCCTCCAAAAGTTGTTTCGCCAATGGCCAGCTGAAATTCATTCATATTTCCAACGACACTGTAAGTGCGCGCCGGCTCAGGAATACGTCCCATGAACTTGCCGGTATCCCATTCGTAAATGTCGCGCATAGCGCCTTCCGTATGGTTCATGGCCGGTTGATAATATAGTTCGCCGTAGAGGGTATGCGAATCGGCGGCATAGGTAATCATGGTTGAACCATCGGCCGAGGCGCCTTTGGTAACTAAAAAGTTGGTGCAGGCCATTACCTGCCCCGCCGCAAATAGGGCGGCTAAAAGTAAAATGCTGATTTTTCCCGTCATTATTTTGTTATTTTTTAAAGTTTTCAGTGAAAACAAAGATAAACATTCCGAAATAAGTCAGAAAGAATGAAAAAATTGAGCAGGATAAAAATGAGAAAGCTCAGGCTGCTTGCTTTTATTCGGGCGGCAAACATGAAGGGCGGCCGGCCGCAGCTTGCAGATGATGGAAAATATTCAGACCTTTAAGCAGGTTCATCAAAAACGGGATGAATCTGCTATTGACTAATCATATTCAAAAAAATAATCCTATGAAATTACGGGCATTTCACAAATTATCCTATGGTTTATACCTGGTGGCTTCGGAATACGAGGGAAAGAAAACGGGCTATATCGCCAACACGGTTTTCCAGGTGACATCGCAACCGCCCCTGGTTGCTATTTCCTGCCATAAAAACAATGAAAGCGCTGAGATTATCCGGAAAGCAGGGGCGTTTTCGGTTTCGGTTTTAAAGAAAGAACTCGATGTGAAACTGATTGGCGATTTTGGTTTTATGTCGGGTAGCGATATGGACAAGTTTGCAAACAGAACACTGACCACCGCCAAAACAGGTGTTCCCATTGTATTGAACGAGTCGGTTGCCTGGTTTGACTGCGAGGTCAGGGAAGAAAGCGATTTAGGTTCGCATTGGCTGATTATCGGGGAGGTGGTCGACAGCGATATCATAACGGATGAAGCCCCACTGACATATGCTGATTACCGGGAAAAATACAAGATGTTGTCGCCCAAAAACTCGCCTACCTATCTGGAACGTGATAAGCTGGAAGAGGAATCACAGTCGCAATCGCAATCACAATCACAAAAGGAAGCAGGAGCTAAGCACACTTGCGTAATTTGCGGGTACACTTATGATCCGGAAGTTGGCGATCCGGCATCGGGAATTCCTCCAGGAACGCCGTTTGAAGATTTGCCGGAAGATTACCGATGCCCGGTATGCAATGCTGCCAGGGAATATTTCAAGAAAATCTAAACGACCTTCTTTACATATTCGCGTCTTTCAGAATGACATCGTGCGCTCCGCCTTCTACAATACTGGTTGCCGACACCAGGGTGATTTTGGCTTTTTCTTTCAATTCGGGAATACTGATTGATCCGCAACTGCACATGGTCGATTTTATTTTGCCTAAGGTGATGTCCAGGTTGTCTTTCAGTTTCCCGGCATAAGGTACATAGCTGTCGACGCCTTCTTCAAATTTCAGGTTTTCGCTGCCGCCCATGTCGTAACGCTGCCAGTTGCGGGCCCGGTTTGAGCCTTCGCCCCAGTATTCTTTTACATAGCGGTTATTCACCATCAGCTTGCGGGTCGGGCTTTCATCGAAACGGGCGAAGTAGCGTCCCATCATCAGGAAGTCGGCGCCCATTGCCAGGGCCAGTACCATGTGGTAGTCCTGCACAATACCGCCGTCGGAACAAATGGGGACGTAAATGCCTGTTTTTTCGTAATATTCATCCCGGGCAGCGGCAACTTCAATAATCGCTGTTGCCTGTCCGCGGCCAATTCCTTTTTGTTCGCGGGTGATACAAATGGAGCCTCCTCCGATGCCTACTTTGATAAAGTCGGCCCCTGCTTCGGCCAGGTACATGAAGCCGTCACGGTCGACCACGTTTCCGGCGCCAATTCTGAGCGTTCCTTTATATTTTTTTTTGATGTATTCGATGGTTTCGCGCTGCCAAACCGAAAAACCGTCCGACGAATCAACACAAAGTACATCCACTCCTGCGTCTACCAGGGCAGGTACCCGTTCTTTATAGTCGCGGCTGTTGATTCCTGCGCCAACCATCAGCTTTTTATTGGCATCCGAAAACTCGTTCGGATGTTCTTTGTGGCTTTCATAATCTTTCCTGAAAACAAAGAAATGCAGTTTCTGATCTTTATCAATAATCGGTAAACTGTTGAGTTTATGATCCCAAATGATGTCATTGGCCTCGTTCAGGCTGATTCCGAGTTGGCCAGTAATCAGTTTTTCGAAGGGGGTCATGAATTCTTTTATTTTTTTATCCATTGCATCGCGGCTGGGACGATAATCGCGGCTGGTGACAATGCCGAGCAACTTTCCGTTTGAGCTTCCGTCTTCGGTAATTCCCAGGGTGGCATGTCCGGTTTTCTCCACCAATTCCAATACATCTTCCAGCGTATGTTCCGGTGTCAGGTTTGAATCACTTTCAACAAAGCCTGCTTTGAATTTTTTTACTTTGCGGACCATCTCAGCCTGTGTTTCGATTGATTGAGAACCGAAGATGAATGAGAGCCCTCCGTTTCTGGCTAAAGCAATAGCCATGTTGTGGTCCGAAACCGACTGCATAATGGCCGAAACAAAAGGAATGTTCAGTTCCATCGCGGGCTGTTCGCCTTTTTTGAAACTTACCAGCGGCGCTTTTAACGAAACGTTTGATGGGTTGCAGTTTTTATCGGTCAGACCAGGGATAAGCAGGTATTCACTAAAGGTTCTTGAAACTTCATTCGAGTATTTTGCCATAATGTGCCAGCTTTTTGTGTTAAAAAATTGCGCAAAACTACATTTATTTTTCTTTTCCGCCTTGCTTTTCAGGTCAAATTTACGTTATCAGTCCCGCAGGTGTTACCCGGATTGTCAGACCAGCCTTCCTGTTCAGTTATTCGCGTATAGTGGTGGATATGCTTGCCTGGTAATTGGAATAGTTGTACAGGGGGGTGCGTTTCGGACTGTACCATTTCGTGTGGTACCGGGGGTTATCATCCTGGGTGTAAACCCAAAGCTGACGGGTATCCCAGACAACTATTTCGTCGCGGCAGTCGCCGGTGATGTCAAGTACGGCATAACACAGGTCGGGGTGTCCGTCGTCGGGAAATTCGAGCACTTTACGTCCGTAACCATCCCAGGCTCCGCCTTCAGCCGCATTGGCATTTAAAACAAAAAACTCCTCCGATTTGCCTGTCCAGTTTAAGGGCAAACACATGCTGCCATATTGGTTGGGTTCAAAATCGTGGTAGATATTTCCGTTTTTATCAAAAAGATGAATCGTTCCCTGGTTACCCCAAAAGTTCACCGAAACGGTTTCCAGTCCGGGTAAATCGTCTCTGAAATTGGCCACAGCCGGGTTTTGAACATGGCCAATGTAGTGGCGCCGGTTGATTTGACCATCCAAGCCCGCGAAAAATATGCCTTCGTCGCTTGCCGCACAGAGAATTTTTGGATCTTCATCTTCATCAAAACGCACAATGGCAACCCCGTCGGCATGATCAGACAATTCGTCGTCCAAACTCCATAATGTTGTCCCGTCGTCATCAAACAGGGAATAGCCCATGAGCAGTTCGTCTTTCCCGTCTCCATCGGTGTCGTAAGCGTAGGGGTAATGTCCCGTCCGGCATTCGTTTTTCCACAACAGATTGAGCTGGGCATCAAATGCCCAGAAATACTGGTACCGGTCTTTCAGAATGAAATCGCTGTCGTATCCATTTCCCTGCAAATCGAGAAAATAGATGCAGTCGCCTAAAATGCGGGGAAAACTGTTGTGCCCCGATTCCATTGGTTTTCCACCGGGAGTGAGCGGGGTAGGAATTTTTTTGATGATCTCTCCGCTTGCTCCTTCTGCAATAATCAGTTCCTGGTTCATCGTGTAAATTACCTCGTTTTTCCCGTCCTGATTGATATCGTGGATTTGGAAGGCCACATCATTGGTTAAACTGGTTTTCCACGGATCCGGAGTTCCTTTCCTCCATAAAATCTGGCCATCCAGTGTCATGGCAGTCAGGCAGCTTAATTCGCTGTTACGGTCTTTGGGACCATGATGCACCACTTGCCCAAGCAGGATGTCCACCTCACCGTCGCCATTTAAGTCGCCAAAGCGGATATTCCGCCCCACACCATAGTCGGCCAGATAAATTTTTTTGTACACGCTCATTTTTGGGTTTTGCGCGATCAGGCTGTCCTGTTCCTGCTTAAAAGCCAGTTCGTTTTTTTGCATCAGCCGGTAGTCGTTTTTGCCTGCGCTTACTTTTACCGAATAAAATTCGGTGTATGAATCGGAAAGCAGACCAATTTTGCCGGCGCTAAATGCGTCGTCGCGGATTTCCCAAACCTGGTCGTCGGGAAAAAATACCTTGATTTCGGGACCGGATATGCTCACTTTTACACGAATGGTATCGTCGGAAACCAGGTGGTTGTATGCTTTTGTCAGCATGGTTTCGTCGGGCTGGCGAAAACCGGTGGCATGATTGACCTTCATTAAACAAAGAGCATCGTTGTCCATCCCGAGAAAATAGTAACAACGGTCGTTCTGATAGCGAAATACAATGCCGTTACGATGTTGCAGGGTGCCGGGCTTAAATTTCGCTTCAACGGTGTAGTCTGTCCAGAACGAAGAACCAGTAATCACCATCGGGTGCCAGTGCATGTTGTGGTTTGCTGCCGTTTGCACCATCATGTTTTGGCCATTGCTGTTTTTTCGTATTTCCCAGGATGGCGGGAGGTTATACCTGAAGGTCGACACCACCCAGTTCGACCGGGGACGGGCTTCGGGCAGGTAATGATATTCGGTATGGGCGCCAAGGTCGGTTAGCAGCGGGCCATGAAACTGTTGGGAGAAATCTTCGTTCAGCAAAATCGTCTTTCCTGATTGATGCCGGCACGAACTGCAAAAAAGAAGGATGATCGCTAACAGGGAGGCGACGAGGTCAGCATGAAAGGTTCTCGATTTCATATGATTGTGGTTTTTACATGGTAGATTGTTAAAAATACAATTATTTAGCCACGATATGAAGCGGCGGGAACAATTTATTCGTGCATAATTCGAACGAAAAACTGTGCCGGCTTCAGCTTGCCGGCACAGTCGGTTTTAGCTAATCGTACCAGTTAATCTTTCGGGTGAAAAACATGGTTAAGGCCAGTACCAGGAATAAGCCGACGCTGCCGACTAAGAGGGCGTACGATTCGAGTTGCAGTAAAATATAAATAAACCCGAACGAGATCGCCAGGATTGACGTTAACCCGGCCGCATTCGTCCACGATTTTAGAAACGACCGGGAGTAAATTAGAACCATGACTGAAACCAAAATGGCTGAAACCAGGTAGGCCGGATTAAATCCGAGGTGTTCGGAGATAGACAGTAGCAGGAGGTAAAAAATGAGTACGGCAAAACCGACCAGAATGTACTGGAAAGGATGAATCCGCTGATTTGTAATTACTTCGTTCAGAAAGAACGAAAGAAAAACGAAGAGGATGATCAACACGCCATACTTGGCGCTCCGGGTGCTTTTTTGATAATGATCGGCGACAATCACCAATTTTACGCCAAAATCGGCGCTTGTGATTTTGTATTCGTTGTCTTTCCATTCCTGCGCAAATTCACGGTTGTAACTCAGAACTTTCCATTGGGCGTCAAAGCCTTCTTTACTGATGTTTCGTTCTGCCGGCAAAAAAAGCCCCTGGAATCCGGGATCGTTCCACGACGATTTCAGTTTCACGACCGTTGTTTCGGCAGCCGGAGCAAATTGTAAGGTTTCCGAACCTTTCAGATCGAGATTGATTGTAAACTTTGCAGGCAGATTTTGTCCCTCGTCAACCGGAATGTCGAGCGAAATACCATTTTCTCCAATCAATTTGTTTTCCATGCCGGGCGAAAAGGGATAGGTTTTCCCATTCCAGTTAATTTCGACCATCGAATTAATTCCGCGCAGGTCGTTGATGGCAATGGCTAATTTGGCTTTGTCCCACTGAATGTCTTCAGGTTTGATTTTCAACCGGTCGAAATCCGGTTTTTCAAAGTCGCCGCTTATTTGAAGCGATGTTTCATACACCACACTTTGGTAAATACTCCGGTGCAGTTCTTTGGGGAAGATTTCTCCTTCAACCATTAGATTTTTGGGCAGAAAGTGATACTTGTGAATTTCCTCTTTCAATAATTTCCCTTCGTTGTCGAATATTTTTTCAACGTAAGGGATGGTTAATACGGGGCCCCTGACAGTCTGGTCGTACGACCATTTTTCGGCCACTTCGTGTTTCGCCGAATTTGCGGTTATTTCTCTTTCCTCAATCACTCCCATAATCATCATTTTGGGAATTAATAAGATCAGGATGATGAATCCGATGGCGATTACTTTGATGGTGAGCTTCATTTTCGGACTTTTTGCTTTTTCTTCTAAAAATTGAGTTGTTGTCATTTTTTTATTTTTATTAGGTTATCAAAGAACTTTGCAATACAAAGTTGAAGTTCAAAAAAATATTACAGGTTTTTCAGGATCTCTTCGAGGGTGTTGATGTGTTTTTCGAAAGCTGCTTTCCCTTTTGGGGTAATGCCATAGTCGGTATTCGGTTTTCGCTCGATAAAACTTTTACTGACCTTGATGTAGTTCACTTTTTCCAGGTATTTCAAATGGCTGGCCAGGTTTCCGTCGGTAACATTCAGGGTTTCTTTGAGCAGCGTATACGATACCTTGCTGTTAACCAGGAGAACCGACATGACTCCGAGCCTGATCTTGTTTTCGAATGCTTTATCGAGCTGTTGAAATAGGTTTTTCACGCTGGTTGAGTTTTACGTTCGTAGCGGAAATACATGACGGTGCCGTAAACGATGTGTACCAGCCCGAAACCAAGAGCCCAGAAAATAAGGCCCAGTCCGGGTAAAATAGCCGATAAGATGCCCAACAGGATTTGAAACAGGCCATGTAAAATATTTCCTGCCGGGTATATTTCGCGGCATTAACAAGCGCCAGCCCGTAAAAAACCAAACAAAAAGGAGCTACAACGCTGTAAATGCCCCGGAACGTGAAAATCAGGATCAGGATGCCGCCGCTAATCAGGGGTATGGCCAGGTTTATACAAAGTAGGCGGGAGCCGGTGTTCCAGAATTTCTGTCCCGTTTTTTTTGTTTTAACGGTTGTCAGCCAAATAACCGTTATAAATGAAGCCAGTAACAACACCGCGGCCAAAAGGATCAGCTGATCCAAAACCTGGTGCGGATATACTTTCCGGTAGATTGATGGCGCCGGCAAATAAATCATCCGGTAGGCGATAAGAGCGCCAATGATGGCGTAAACTCCGACTAAAATGCCGGATAAACCGCTTAATGACAGGAACCGGCTCGATTGTTCCATTATCTTTCTGATTTCTTTGATTTCGGCAAGATACTGATCTGTGGTTTTCATATTCTAAAAGTACTTTGAATTGCAAAGTAAATGATTATTTTTAATCATGCAATACCGGTTTCATATTTTTTTATCTGCTTTTGTTGTTAACCGGGAAATCGATTAGCATCCTTTCCTTTTCTTGGCCCCGGCGCCTCCTCCTCCAAAGAAAATCATCACGCCGAGCAGAAAACCGAAATTGTACCAGCCTCCGGCATTGGGGAATGCATAAATTTCATAGTCGGTAAACAGGCTCAGGATAAAACTGAACAGGATGATAAAGCCGTGAAACAGCCCGTGCAGAAACCCGGGAAGATGATCGGTGTTTCCGGTTGTTTGTGTGGCGCAACCAGCGGCCAGCAGCATGGAAAAGATCAGAATTAGCAAAATTGATAAGTTTCGTTTCATGGGATATTTTTTAGTGATTGGTCATTGGTCATTGGTCATTGGTCATTGGTCATTGGTCATTGGTGATCAGTCGTTTTTTTACCGTGAATGCCTCTGCGGGATTCCTGACCAGGATTTGGTTCAAATCGTCATCAGAAAAGCCCAGTTCTTTCAGCCGGGGAGTCAATGATTCAAAAATGGGCGTGTAAGGTTTAAAGGCCTGTTCCGGTTGTCCCGGGTCAAACCATCCGGCATCATGCGAAATCAGCACCTTGTTCAGCAGCCCTTCATCTTTAAAGCGTTGCAGCAGTTGGGGGTATTCCTGCTCATAGGCTTCGTCCCACCCGTATTTGTCGAGCGAAACCCATGCGCCCTGTTTGGCTATCCGGATCAGTTTCTCCGGGTCTTTTTCGTCGCTGGCATGCGTCCAGATAAAGGCTTCGGGAGAAACGCCTTCTTCTTTTAACAGATCCAGTTGCTGAAAAGCCCCAACTGCCGGCCCGGTATGGGCCATGATGATCAGTCCGGTAGCTTTGTGGGTAATCGCGGCTGCGCGCGCCAGTGTTGCGTGAAATTCTGACAATGGTTTTCGGTCGACTCCAATCTTAATAAACCCGGGTTTAATGCCTGTGCCTTCAATACCTTGTTCAAATTCAGCAATCCAGAATCGTGCGATGGTTTCAGGCGACATCAGTAAAATGTGGGAAGGAATAAAGCGGTTATTTTGTGCCCCGTAAAAACCGGTATTGGTCAGTATTTGTATGCCGGTTTCTTCCGAAAGTCGTTTTAACAGTTTTACATCGCGGCCAACATAAATAGGCGTACATTCCACAAATGTTTTCACGCCGTGGGCCTTTAGTCCATTCAGATAGGGGAGGACCTTACCGGCAGCTTCGTCCAGGGTATAGGCTTCGGGTTCATTGTTTTCAGCACGGGCAAAGTCAACCAGTATGTGTTCGTGTTCCAGGCACAGTCCCATGTCGTCGGTCGAAATGTCGCCGGTAACGGTAATGATTTTTCCTTTGGGTTGAAACGTACAGGCGGCCAGTGCCAGCAGTGTTATCAGCCATAGACGGTATATCATATTTTTCACGTTTAGTTATCCTAAGTTAAGGCGAAGAATTCAATTTTTTTCATAATTCATACCTGTCAGTTTTTACTGGCGGAACAGTATGCCCACAAGGGAGGAGTCAAAATGGATTGAATGAGCACCCCCCGGCCCGGTAATTACACGTAGCCAGTTATAAGCTGATTTATTTTTTATATTTCCCATTTTGGAGCAGATGCAATTCTTTTTCCATCCTCTGTTGTATATTCTTCTAATGAGTTTTCTTTTGCCTGTATACAAATGTACACCATGTTTTCTGCTGATGTGTTGCATAAACTTCTCACACCTTCAGGTGCAACTCTTATTACACTGCCTTCTTGTATCGGAAAACAATCATCGTCTACTTGATAATAACCTGAGCCCTTGAGTATAATATATGTTTCCTCGTCTTTGTAAT
The DNA here is from genome assembly GCF_059705485.1 of Gaoshiqia sp. US2. Classification (NCBI taxonomy): domain Bacteria; kingdom Pseudomonadati; phylum Bacteroidota; class Bacteroidia; order Marinilabiliales; family Prolixibacteraceae; genus Gaoshiqia; species Gaoshiqia sp. US2. The sequence continues at coordinate 3,071,267 of NZ_AP048550.1, forward strand.
GCCTATGGAAATACCCCAATTCTGATTTTGGCGGTATTGTAGTAAATGATATTTCCGTTCCCGTTGATTTGGTTGGCTCTTTTAAAAACACCTTCCCTTTAATCTCTGTTCTTAGTTTTGGATGAATAAGCGAATATGTTTCGATATCTTCTAATCTACCGATATTTACCGCAGTGTAATTCTTGTTTTCTGAAATCATTTCTACTTTTTTCATATTCTTGTAATTTTCGATCAGACATTCTTTGAAAATATTTTTGGGATAACGTTCATCCCGACCTCCTAAAAAACGACTTTAATCCGTTTCATGTTGCTTTACGAGGGAGTAGTTTCACACTTGCTCTGCAAGCAAAGCCTGACAGCCTACTCACTGTTTACTGCACGTAAATGTACAAATTATCAGTTGGTACCGGGTAAAGAAACGGGAAGGCAAGTTTATTCGTTTGGCAAACATTTTTTAGCTTTCTATTTTTTATCTTTAACCATGATTTACAACGAAACAGCATAAACCGGAAAGCGATGAGATACCTTGGACTTATCTTTTTGATCTTGTTGAATGTTCACTTGTTTGGCCAGGTAAACCAGCAGGAGGCATTCCTGTTTGAAGGATATATTTTTACGGAAGATTCCATCCCGCTCGAAAATGCGCATTTAATTAACTACCGGACCACAAAAATTGTCACAACAAATCGCCTGGGCTTTTTCAGAACCTCGGTATTCGAAGGCGACTCGCTTAAGATCAATCACTTATCGATGTCGCCGGTGACCATTTACGCAAAGAAACAGGCAGAGGGGCAAAACAGGTATTACCTTCCTTACCGCACCTACCTGATCAATCCCATGTCGATGCCAACCTACCAGAAAGAATACGAACATTCGGAAAATAATGCCGAACAGATCCGGGAGGAAGCTGAGGATCAGCTGTTGATTGATCCGAATATGCGAAGCGGCAAAGACAATCCGTATGACGATGACGAGGTAAATCCCGGGATAACGATCCTCAAGATCAATTTAAAACCTAAAAATAAAGACGCAAAGAAGGAGCCTAAAAAGGAATAACAGCCAAGTTTTAATGCTGATGAAATGCGTCTGAAATAAACGAAAGCACTTCAGGCAGCGACTCCCGCCAGTAAGCCCAGGTATGACCTCCCTGCCTGATGCGGAATTCGTGGGGAATGTCCCTTTTCCGCATGGCGATATGCACCAGCGAATTTCCTTCATACAAAAAATCATCGTCGCCGCAATCGATATACCAGCGTACCGCTTTTTTCTGGTCGTCGGGCATTTGTTCAATCAGGGCCAGGGCGCTGTGTTTCCGGTAGTAGGCTTCCACTTCTTCGTCCGTAGCGCCGGTTTCGCCCCAACGCTCAACAAAAGTCCGGGCATCGGCCAATGACAGCGGACCGGCCAGCGCACTCAGCGGGCAAGCCGACGAGAACAGCTCCGGATGGTGCAAAGCGTACATAAAGGTGCCGCCTCCGCCCATCGACAAACCGGCAATTGCCCGGTAACGTTTTTCGCCCTTAATCCGGTAGGTTTTTTCCATATAGGGCATCAGTTCGCTGAAGAAAAAATCTTCGTACCGCCACTCTCCTTTCAGGTCATTAAAATACCCGCGACGACCGGTATTGGCGTCGGGCATCACGATGATCATCGCCGTGGCCGATCCGTCAGCAATGGCTTTATCGGCCATGTGCTGCACTTCGCCAAATTGCACCCAGCCGGTTTGATCGTCGCCCGCGCCATGCAAGAGGTATAACACCGGGTAGCTACGCTCTGACGTTTCGTAACCGGGTGGCAGGTAAATGGCATACTTCCGGTCCATTTTCAGGATTTTACTCGAGAACGACAAGTTGTCGTAAACTTTACTGTTTTGTGCCAGCAGGGACACGGATATCAGGAAAAAGAGGGCTGAAAATAATGTTCTCATGCTGTTAACGATTTAGTTTGTTAGCGGCTTTAAAGTTATCATTTCAGCCCGACAGGAAAAAGGCCTTGTTCGCATTTATTTTACCTGCACGATTCTGTTATCGGCAAAATCAGCGTTTCTGGCACTGATTTCCAGATCAGAACAGATTTCCGAATTTAACTCCAAAATTAATAGTTCGGGGCTGAGACGGCCCGTAAATGTATCCGGCATCGCGGTATACGCCACGGTCGTAATCGTTCTGTATCCGGTTAAAAATATTTTTCACCCCGGCATAAAACTGGATTCCGGTTTCGTTTGTAAAATGAATGTCATACGACAGCAACAGGTCGGTGACTAAAAAATGATCCGTTTTTTTCAGTTGTTCCCCGTCAATGATGTCGCCCCGGCTGATGGCGTCGAGCACCAATTGCCTTTCGTCACCTTCAAAGTCGTTGGGATTCAGTCCGAAATGAGGGACATCCATCGCGCCGGTATAGTTAAACGAGAGGCTGGTATTAAAATGATGGCTTGGCTTCCAGAGAAAGGTTGCATAGCCGTAGCGTTTGGGCGTACGCACAAAATCTTTCGTTACGCTTTCTTCGTTTTCGCCCCAGGCCTGGGCCGACTCATAACGGCTTTGCTGAACGGTAAAACCCAGCTGTGTTTCCAGCTTCTCCGAAATAAATGATTTCCATTCCAGGTTAAGGCCGGCCACATAAGCGCCGTCGTCGGCATTAACCCGTATGTAGGCAAAGTTTCCGTCATCGTCAAGCGGATAAAACTCATTCGAAAACGGATCTTTCAAGCGGGTGTAGAACCCTTCGGCCAAAAAATCGTTATAGGTATTTCCCAGGCTAAAAACCGAATTCACCGATGCTGTAAACGCATGGGAGGTTTCCTGTTTCAGATTTTCGGAGTTGAAGGTGATAACGCGTGTTGCATTCACCAGTTCGATATGCAGATCTTCGTTGAAAACCTGCGGCGCCCGGTAACCTTGGGCATAGCCCAGCCTGAAGCGCAAATCAGGATTCAGTTTATACATGATGCCTGCCCGGGGAACCAGGACATGATTACTCAAATCGGCATCGCTTTCGCGGTCGTTGATCCGGTAATAATCGTACCTCAGGCCCAGCGACAGGTTTACTTTTTCCGACTTCCAGTCGTGCTGAACAAAAGATCCCAGGGTACTCACGGCCTGCCGGGTTAACGTTGTGTTTTCCTGACCGCCCGAACCCAGTTTCAGATCATGCAGGTAATCCGTGGTATGGTCGATTCCGAAAATCGTTGATGACTGCGCGAACAGAAAGCGGGAAGAGCTGAACCCGTAATGCGCACCGACCGAAGATGTCAGGTTTTTAGTGTCGCCATAGGCATTCGCATCCTGCTGCGCACCGTAATACGAATCGCGCAGCACATGCTGGGCCGACGCGTAAACAGTGAGCTTATCGTAGCTCCCGTTCGTAAATAAATCATACGAAAGGTTCGCTCCCGAAATTAAATGATTGAGCTGTTCGGCAATATCCGCTTCGTGCGGGAGATAATCCAGTTTATTTCCTCCCCGGCGGTATTCGCTGATCCGGTAGCCGTCCAGCGTGATTTTGCTTTTTTCTCCCGGCTTATGAAAAAGGCTGAAACCAAAGGTTGTATTTTTCATTTCTACCAGTTCGCTGAAACCATCGTCATTCAGATCATGTGAACCCCGGTTACGAAGCATGGAATAAAGGTAACCGCCGGTTTTACGGTTGTCGGCAATCACCGATGTATTGAGGTTAAGCTGTCCGTCAACCGAAGGCTCAGGGCCGTCTCCGACTCCAATGGCAGCCATACGCCCGTCAACTAAAAAGGTATTCCTGACCGGTTCTTTGGTAATAATATTCACCGTTCCGGCAATGGCATTTCCTCCAAAAAGGGCTGAGCCTCCTCCACGCACAACTTCCAGGCGTTCAACCATGTTGGCCGGGATCATTTCGAGCCCGTAAACACCGGCCAAACCGCTAAATACCGGACGACTGTTCATCAGAATCTGCGTATAAGGCCCCTCCATCCCGTTCATGCGCAATTGGGTGAAGCCGCAATTCTGGCAATCGGTCTCGGTACGCAGGCCCGGAGAAAACGATAAGCCCTCGGCTATGTTTACCGATTGCGTCATATTCATCAGTTTGGGCGAAATCGTTGTTACAATAACGGGGGCTTCGGCCCGGTTGGTCTGATTACGGTCGGCAGTCACCACAACGCCTTCGATGTTTAAAAAATCTTCTTTTATTTCAAACTTTAATTCCAGGGTTTTATTGGCCTCCGTCCTGATCGTTTTAGCGGAAGTTTTATACCCGACGCCGCTCACCCTTACCGTTAACTCGCCTACGGGCAGGTTAACGAGTTGAAAATGCCCGGTGGCATCGGTCGTGGTCCCGATGGTGGTTCCGTCGATGGTGACGTTAATAAACGGAACATGTTCGCCATGGCACTGGACATCGCCGATCAGGTTTGCATCGGTTTTAAGCTTCTGCGCATAACCTGCGGTTGTGACCATAAAATGCAGTAAAATTGAGCTGGTCAAAGCAATGATGTATTTCATGAAATCTTTGTTTATCGTTTGTTATTGCTAAATCAAATTCAGGTGAATTAAACTCTCTGCGAAAACTCGCTCCGGATCAGCCATACCTGTGGCAAGTTGTGCATAACGGTAACCAACAGTTTGCCGGGCCGGTAACACAGCTTTCCCGGGAAAATCGATACCGGGAAAGACCGCATGATCAGGTAAACTAAAAAACAGGCTGATTTTTACGTATCTGATTTAACAAACGGAGGAGACCGCCCTTGCTGACGGCTGTAAAACAATTGATTGTATCTGGATTGTTCGCAGCCGAATTGAACAGGCTGTGAAAACGCAGTCAATACCGCAACAAAAAGAGAAACAAAAAAGAGAAGCTGCAATTGTGAAAGCTGTATGAATTCGGTCGCAGAATGGTGATGTTTTTTGAAAGGAGCAGCATCCTGGCTTTTATTATAAGGGTGGGCGTGGACTACCACCTGGCCGTTACCCAAAATATGGGCATGCATAAAAACAGCATTGTTTACAATGAGCATTCCCATCAAAACAATGAGCGCGCTGGCTGCAAAATTCTTTATATTGTATTTAAAAATTATCAACACAAATGCTAAATCAAGTCGTTCTTCGACAGATTAAAACTCAAACCCGCCCCGATTGTTCAAAATTTAACATTCAAAAAAATAAAATTGATTTGATTTTTGGTCAGACGCCCAACACATTCACCTCCGGTTCGAGGTCGATGCCAAAGCGCTCGCGCACCGATTCCCTTATTTTCACCGATAGCCTGTACAAATCCTGACCACTGGCATTTCCGTAATTCACCAGCACCAGGGCCTGTTTTTCGTGCACCCCGGCATCACCTTCGCGAAATCCTTTCCAGCCGCATTGATCAATGAGCCAACCGGCAGCCAGTTTCGATTTTCCTTCACCGGCCTGGTAAACAGGCATCGACGGGAAAGCGGCCTTTAGCTTTTCAGCCGGTTCCTGATCGACTACCGGGTTTTTAAAAAAACTTCCGGCATTGCCCAATAAAACGGGATCGGGCAATTTGGATTCGCGGATCGCGATCACCGCCTGACGGACATGGTGCAGGCTCTCTCCACCCCGTTTTTCCACTTCTGCCTTCAGGTCGCCGTAACCCAGCTTGTACCCGGCAAACTTGTCCAGTCGAAAAACCACCGAAGTCACCACAAAACGGCCTTTCAAGTCGTTCTTGAAAATACTGTCACGGTAGGCGAAACGGCATTCTTCGGCCGGAATCCCGTATTCGCTGAAGGTATGCAGGTCGAAACCTCTTACCTGCTCTACAAAATTCTGAACTTCAACTCCGTAAGCGCCAATATTTTGAACCGGCGCCGCTCCCACGCTCCCGGGAATCAGCGACAGATTTTCGACACCGCAAAACGATTGACTGACACAATAGGCAACAAAATCATCCCACTTTTCACCGGCGCCTACTTCCAGCCAGATGTGATTCCGGTCTTCGCGCAACCGGCTAATTCCGGGCACATGGGCATGAATAACCAATCCGTCGAAATCGTTTACAAACAGCAAATTACTCCCTTCCCCAAGAAACAGCAAAGGCAGTTCGGTCCATTTATCAAAGGAGCTTAAAAAGAAGGGTAAATCTTCCGCCTCGGTAAATTCAAAAAAATAGCGGGCTTTAACATCCAGTCCAAAGGTATTGTATTTCTTCAGGGAATAATTTTCTTCAAAACGAACCATAAATTGTTTTTTTTTGCCAAAGATTGCTCGTATCCACACCAATAACAAGACAAATATTAATTTTTCTACTTGTATTGTTAATTTATGACATCATTTCTTGAAAATTACGAACAAAGGGCAGATAACGAATCATCCTTTTGCATAAATTTGCGGCACAAAGGAAGTCAATTCTGGCTTTCACACAAAAGTTAAACCCAAGTTTGTTATGAAAAAATTGATTTTTTTAGTTGGTATTGTAGCCCTGATGGCTGCTTGCGGCGCTCAGGCCGGTAAAGGAACTGCAAAAGAAACTGAAACCGAAATGAACGCAGTGGAAGAAATTGTTGCTGATTCAATTGTCGTTGATTCAACAGCAGTTGCTGTTCCCGATTCAATCGAAGCTGTTGCCGAGTAGTTTAATCCGGGGCCGAAGATGTTTTAAAGAGACTGTTTGGTTTCTTTAAAACATCTTCTTTTAATTATCCATTAATTCTGCAAAATCAACTTCTTCAGCCGTTTTAGAGGAGTCAGTCACTTGCCTGTCGGCACAGATCAAAGTCCGCGAAGGAAATTTATTCAGTAACAGGTAGTCGTGAGTAGCCATCACAATGGTTTTTCCCTGACCGTTAATTTCTTTAAAAATTTGCATTAAATCGTCCGATGTATCCGGATCCAGGTTTCCGGTAGGTTCGTCAGCCAGAATAATATCCGGGTTATTCAGCAATGCCCGTGCAATAACCACCCGTTGTTGTTCGCCGCCTGATAATTCATGAGGCATACTTTTCAGTTTATTCAGCATGCCAACGCGGTCCATCACCTCCAGAATCCGACTTCCAATCGCTCTTTCCTGCTTCCATCCGGTAGCTTTCAATACAAATTCCAGGTTGGCATAAACAGTCCGGTCGGTGAGCAAACGAAAGTCCTGAAACACCACGCCCAATTTCCGGCGCAGAAACGGAACTTCAGACCGCTTTATGCGGGCCAGGTTATATCCTACCACCAGGGCTTCGCCCGAATAAAAATCCAACTCGGCATTTAACAAGTGGATCAGACTCGACTTACCGCTGCCCACTTTGCCAATCAGGTAAACCCACTCTCCGCTTTTGATTTCAAGATTTACATTCTCCAAAACCAGGTGATCCTGCTGAAAAATATCGACCCCTTTTAATGAAATGACAGAAGTTTTCTCCATGAACTCAGAATTAACGTGCTATCTGCAAAACTAATTTTTTTTTCACTATTATCAGACTAAAGTAGGGATCACAAAATTTTGTTGTCTGCAAACCCGGTTTACGGGCAATATATTTTTGAGTTTTATATGATCTTCAAGGGCGTATTGATCGGATTGGTTCGGAAAAGATTTCGTATGACAGATATCCGTAAATATAAAAAAGGCAACCTTTCGGGTTGCCTTTGCGAATATCAAAAATGGTATTGTTGGTGACTACACCAATCCGCTAAATCCCATAAATGCCATAGCCAAAATGCCTGCAACAATGAGCGCGATTGGAGTTCCTTTTAATCCTTTGGGTACATCAATCAAATCGAGGTGTTCGCGCAATCCGGCAAAAAGTACCAGCGCCAGTCCAAAACCCACGGCGTTGCTGACGGCAAACACAACCCCTTCCATTAAGTTAAATTCTTTCTGAATGGTTAAAATAGCTACCCCCAGAATCGCACAGTTGGTTGTAATCAGGGGCAGAAATACGCCAAGCGCCTGATACAGGGCCGGACTCACTTTTTTCAGGATAATTTCGACCAGCTGAACCAATGAGGCAATAACCAGAATAAATGAAATGGTTTGCAGATAACCGATCTTGAACGGGTTGAGAATGTATAGCTGAATCAGGTAGGTGACAATGGTTGCCAGTACCATCACAAAGGTAACGGCCCCGGCCATTCCCACAGCCGTTGAAATACGCTTGGAAACACCCAGAAACGGGCAAACTCCAAGAAATTGGGTCAATACAATGTTATTGACAAAAACAGCTGATATAATGATGATGATATATTCCATGCGTTATTCTCCTATGCTTTTTTTGATTTTATTGGAAATGGCAATCAGGTAGCCAAGTACAATGAATGCCCCGGGAGCCAGGACAAAAAGTAACATGCCGTAGTCTTCAGCATAAACAGCCATGCCGAAGATTTTTCCGCTTCCCAGAAACTCGCGGATGGCGCCCAGTATGGTTAAGGCCATGGAAAAGCCGAGCCCCATGCTTAAACCGTCGATGGCCGAAGAGATCACGTTGTTTTTCGATGCAAACGCTTCTGCACGTCCCAAAACGATGCAGTTAACCACAATGAGGGGAATAAACAAACCCAGGCTTTTGAACAATTCGGGCAAATACGCTTGCATCGACAGTTCAACCACCGTAACAAACGAGGCGATAATTACGATAAAGCTCGGTATCCTGACTTTGTCAGGAATGACATTTTTCACCATCGAAACCACGATGTTTGCCATCAGCAATACAAAGGTTGTGGCCAGACCCATGCCTAAACCGTTTATGGCCGAAGATGTGACGCCGAGGGTAGGGCACATCCCCAGAAGCAAAACAAAAATGGGATTTTCTTTTAAAAATCCTTTTGTGAAGTTATTCCACTGATTCATAATGCACCTCCTTCAGTTTCTTCATGTTGCGAAATGGTGTCCTCCTCTGTTTTTTCAGGGGCGGATGATTGATAGGTTTCGTAGGCCCTCCGTATGGATTCCAAAAAAGCCCGGGACGTAATTGTTGACGCGGTAATTGCATCAACTTCGCCACCGTCTTTACTTACCACGAGTTTTGTTGTTTCGGGATTCTTACCAATAATGTTTTGGCCGGCTTTTTCCGTATTGTTGAACCAGGTATCCATTTTTGATCCCAAACCGGGTGTTTCTTTGTGTTCGAGCACCTGGTACCCGCTGATGGCGCCGTCGGGTTTAAATCCGACCATGACCTGGATTAATCCGCCAAAGCCGTTTTTCGAGTACGTTTTTACCGCCACGCCAACCAATTTATGCGAGCCGTCGAATGCCGGAAAAAATACCAGGCTATCGCCCCCTTCTGAGGGTATGGCTTTCCAGGCGGCACCAAGTTCTGTAAAATCGGGAAGGATGCTCTTTATCGCGTCGTTTTGTGCTTTTAGTTTTGCTGCATCAATGGCTTCCTTGGTCAGGTTGTGTACAAAACCTAAAATAGATGCAGACAGGAAAGAGACCAAAAATAAGGTCAATACCATGCTTAAGAATGTCGATTTTTTTCCGGCCATTACCTGGTTCCTCCAAAGCGTTTAGGTTTCACGTATGCGTTAATCAGTGGTGTAAAACCGTTCATAATTAAGATGGCAAATGAAATGCCTTCGGGATAGGCGCCGAAATTCCGGATCAGGATCGTAATCACGCCAATGCCAAGGGCAAAAATAAACTGTCCGCGGTGCGACATGGGCGAGGTGACCATGTCGGTTGCCATATAAATTGCTCCCAGCATAGCGCCGCCGGTAAGTAAATGAAATACCGGCTCAATGAATTTTTCGGGATTAACCAGCCACAAAATACCCTGGAATACAAAAATGCTCCCCAACAGAAAAACGGGGATGTGCCAGGTAATTACTTTTTTCCATAGCATGTAGCCAAATCCAAGCAGCAGCAGCAGGGCCGAAATTTCGCCCAACGAACCGGACATATTCCCGTAAAGCAGGTCCATCCCTGAGGGCAGACCGGACATCAGTTCGCTAACCGGCTGACCGTTTTTGACGCCTTCTTTTAAAAGAGCCAGCGGGGTGGCTGTAGTTAAAGCGTCAACGGCAGCCTGTTGATTCAGGCTAACAGGCCAACTGGTCATTTGAACCGGGAAAGAAATCAAGAGGAACACGCGGCCGACCAATGCCGGGTTAAACGGGTTGCTTCCCAGTCCGCCAAACGACATTTTGCCGACGCCGATGGCAACCAGTGCCCCGGCAATAATGATCCAGCCAGGAATTGAAGCCGGAACGTTAAATGCCAGCAGAATACCGGTCAACGCAGCAGAACCGTCGGTTATTTTGGGTTCTGTTTTCATAATAAAACGCTGAATCAGGTATTCGAAAGCCACACAGGCTGCAACTGACAGTAAGGTAACCCTGACTGCATCCAGCCCAAACATGAATACCGACCAGACCAACGCCGGCAACAAGGCCAGGATAACCCGGTACATGATCTTATTCACCGAGTCGCTGGTGTGTACATGCGGTGAAGGTGATATCGTTAGCAGTTTACTCATTTTTGATTATTCTGAATTATAACTGAATTGGTTGGTTCATTTTTTTTGAAAATCTGTTTATTTTTTTCGGTTACGGATGATTTGCCCCACTTTGTTTTTCCCCAGGCGGATGTAGTCGAGCAGGGGACGGTCGGCAGGACAGACGTAGCTGCACGAGCCGCATTCAATACAATCCATAACCCGGCTGTTTTCAGCGTTTTCCCAAATTTGTTTGTCCGAAACAGTCATCAGGTAATAGGGTTCCAATCCCATCGGACATACTGTAACACAACGTCCGCAGCGAATACAGTTTTGCATCGGCTTTCGTTTGGCTTCCGGCGCCTGCATGATGGTAATTCCGGATGTTCCTTTTGTGACGGGGATGTCGGTTGACGCAACGGCTTTTCCCATCATCGGCCCGCCGCTGATGATCTTTCCGGTATCTTCGGGTAACCCGCCGGCTGCATCAATTAATTCCTGAACAGGGGTCCCGATGCGGACCAAAAAATTGGAAGGTTTTTGAACTGATTTTCCGGTAATTGTCACGACCCGCTCAATCAGCGGTTTATTCTTTTGAACGGCTTCGTAAACGGCAAATGCAGTACCTACATTGCTTACTACGGCGCCAACGGCAATGGGCAATGCGCCCGACGGTACTTCGCGCCCGGTGATTGCTTTGATGAGTTGTTTTTCGCCTCCTTGCGGATATTTTACTTTCAGCGGAACGATTTCAACAGAACCATCTGCCGGCGCGAGTCCTTTCAGGTGGGCAATGGCGTCTTTTTTGTTGTTTTCGATGCCGATATACGCTTTGGTTACCTGTAAGGCGCACATCAACAACCGGACGCCAACCATCACTTCTTTGCCCTTTTCCAGCATCACCCGATGGTCAGATGTCAGGTAAGGTTCGCATTCAACTCCGTTGATGATCAGCATCTCGGCTTTCATGCCTTGCGGCGGTACCAGTTTGACATGAGTGGGAAAGGTTGCTCCGCCCATACCAACTACTCCGGCTGCATTTATTTTATCGATAATGGCTTTACTGTTGGCCTCGAAATCTTCGACTAATTGATCGTTGGTGATAATCTGTTCGTCCCATTCATCGCCTTCCACATCGATGAAAACCCCCATTTTCGGATAGCCGGAGGCATCAGTGGCCTGGTCAACTTTCTTTACAGTTCCCGAAACGGATGAATGGATGTTGGCAGATACAAACCCGCCCGCCTGAGCAATGATTTGCCCCACTTTTACCTGATCGCCTTTTTTTACGATGGCTTGTGCCGGTGCTCCAATATGTTGGGCAATGGGGATAAAAACGCTTTTGGGTAAAGCCAGCTTCTCAATGGCCTTGTTTGCTGACAATTTGTTTTCAGCAGGATGAACCCCTCCAAGTTTAAAAGTTTTTAACACGATTGGCCTCCTTATTTGTTTTCAGTATGATCTGGTTGATTATTATCAGCTGTTTCTGTTTTTTGGACAACCGTCTTTTCAGCCGGTTTTGCCGGAAGATCTTCCTTAATTTTTCTGGGAGGGAAATTAAGCTCGATGATGGCGTTTGTCGGACACTCGGTGACACATTTGCGACAGAGTTTACACTTGTCCGAATCGATAAATGCCAGGTTATTACCCATCGTAATCGCGTCGAACGCACAAACTTTGAAACACTTACTGCATCCGATGCAGGCTACTTCACATGATTTTTTGGCGATACCTCCTTTTTCTTCGTTTCGGCAGGCCACGTATATTTTGCGGTCTTTCGGTCCTTTTTTTCTCAATTCAATCAGGTCTTTCGGACAGGCTTCGACACAGGCGCCGCAGGCTACGCACTTGTCGTCAATCACTTCGGGCAGACCGGTTTCGGGATTCATGTGTATGGCGTCGAAGTCGCAGGCAACAACGCAGTCGCCGCAACCCAAACAACCGTACTGGCAACCGGTATCGCCGCTGTAAAGCGATGCGGCAACGGCACAGGATAAAGCGCCGTCGTACTGATTTGTTTTTGGGCGGTATTCGCAGGTTCCGTTGCAGCGCACAACGGCTACCCGGGGGGCCTGGGCGACGGCTTCCATGCCTAAAATCCCGGCTACGCCGGTCATGCAATCATTTCCCCCGACCGGGCAAAACAAGGATGAAAGATCGTCAGCTTTTACACAGGCCTCGGCAAAAGCACGGCATCCGGCATAACCGCATCCGCCGCAGTTTGCTCCGGGCAAAGCGCCCTCTACATCATCGATCCGTGGATCTTCATATACTTTAAATTTTTGAGCAACAAAGTACAGGATCACTGCTGCCAATGATCCAATTGCACTCAAGGTAATAACCGTATAAACAATTGTCATGCTCATAATGAATGATTATAATGGCTTGATTTCAAATTCGAAACTTTGTTTTAGTTTATTTCGGAATAAATACAGGACCAGGTAATAGGGGAGTAGCGCTGAGAGCGCTAAAAGTCCGCTGAGACCTTCATGGGCGGTGATGTTTGACGCAATGATCAGAACCGCCATCAACAGGATGAAGGGTAACAGATAGCCGTAAAACAATGCTTTATATCCCTGCGATGTCTTTCCGATAACCTGGACGTACTGGCCCGTATGAAAATCGCCCGAGAAATGTGCTATTTCAATTTCTTTGTCTTTCATATCTGCAGCGGTACAGGTCCCTTTGGCATGACAAGAGGCACAAGCAGATTCGTTTACAATGCCTACAATGATCTTTTTATCTGAAAGCTTCTTGATGATCCCTTTGTGTGTAATTTCTCCCGACATATTCGTTCGCTTCAAAGCTTTTTCCGCTGCAAAACTATTGATGTTTGCTATACTTGTTCATGTCATTAAATCATTTTTAAAACATTTCTTCTTATTTATACTCATTATAAATAAAGTTGCTTTTGCTGTGCTTTGTTAATGGTTTGTATTACAGTGTTTTGATTGGTTTTATTTCGCAGTATTTAATATGACAGGTTGTCGTGTAATCGATTGCGCGAATCTTCAAAATATTGATATATATCAAGTCTGATTCGCTTGTTTTGACTGCAATTTTATGCAGAATGCATACCCGGAGTACGGTTTTTATCAGCTGATGACACTCCAGTCGAATTCTGTGTTTTTCATCTGCTGCAAGTGATAAATTAACAGCTGGTTTTCGTGTTTTACAAGTTTGGGGTCATCGTTCAGGATGTCTGATGCAAAATCCCGGGCGATCCGGAGTATTTCTCCGTCTTTACCCAGGTTGGCAATATTCAGGTTAATGCCCAGGCCGCTTTGCTGGGTTCCTTCCAGATCGCCCGGACCGCGCAGTTGCAGGTCAACTTCGGCGATCTCGAAACCATCGTTGGTGCGAACCATCGTTTCGAGTCTTTTTCGGCTTTCGTTACTGATTTTATACGACGACATCAGCAAACAATAAGATTGTTCGGCGCCCCGGCCCACGCGGCCGCGCAACTGGTGAAGCTGCGAAAGCCCGAAACGTTCGGCGCTTTCAATCACCATCAGGGACGCATTTGGCACATCCACACCAACCTCGATCACTGTTGTCGCTACCATAATCTGCGTTTTTCCTTCTTTGAATAATTGCATTTCGCGGTCTTTTTCAGCCGGTTTCAAACGCCCGTGAACCATACTGAGTTTGTAGCGGGGAAAAACTTCTTTCAGCAGTTCAAAACCATCTTCGAGGTTTTTCAGGTCCAGTTTTTCCGATTCGCTGATTAGGGGGTACACGATGTAAGCCTGCCGGCCTGCGTCAATTTGCCCGCGGATAAACTGGTACACCTCTTTGCGCCTGTTTTCGTAGAAGTGGCGGGTTTCAATGGGTTTTCGTCCGGGAGGGAGTTCATCGATCACGGAAACATCCAGGTCGCCGTAAAGGGTCATCGCCAGTGTACGGGGAATAGGAGTTGCCGTCATCACCAACACGTGTGGCGGAATCCCGGCATTTTTTTTCCATAGTTTGGCACGTTGTGCTACTCCAAAGCGATGTTGCTCATCAATAATAACCAGACCAAGTTTGTGAAAACTGACCACATCTTCAATCAGTGCATGCGTTCCGATCAGCAGCTGTATTTCGCCCGATTCGATTCCCTCATGGATTACTTTACGCTCCTTGGCTTTTGTCGATCCGGTTAGTAAGGCTACTTTAACGCCAATTCCATGCAACATTTTTTTGATGGTATGATAATGCTGAATAGCCAGGATTTCGGTGGGAGCCATCAGGCTGGCCTGGTAACCATTGTCGAAAGCAATCAGTGCGGTCATTAAGGCAACAAGGGTCTTTCCGCTACCCACATCACCTTGCAGCAAGCGGTTCATTTGTTTGCTGCATCCCAAATCTTTGCGTATTTCGCGGATGACTTTTTTTTGGGCGCCGGTCAGATCAAAAGGCAGGTTGTTCTCGTAAAATTTGTTGAAGTTGTACCCGATATTCGAAAACACAAATCCTTTAAATACATCTTCCCGTTTATGCTTCAGGCTCAAAATTTTAAGCTGAATGTAAAAGAGTTCTTCAAACTTTAACCGAAAGGTCGCTTTTTGCAGCAGTTGTGTGTTTTCCGGAAAATGAATTTGCCGGAGGGACTGGCTCAGCGACAATAGTTTTAGCTTATCGCGGACATAGGGGGGGAGGGTTTCATAAACTTTTCCCTCAATGGCAACGGCCAGGTTGTATTGAAGTTTGTTCAGCGCCCGGGTATTTAAAAAGCGTTTCTTCAGATTTTCGGTGGTATTGTAAAACGCCTGAAGAACCCCTGCATTAATTTGTTCTTCACCGGCGCCTTCCACTTCCGGATGAATGATATTCACCCGTCCGTTAAATACCGAAGGTTTTCCGAAGATGATATATGTTTTATCCGTCTTCAGATTTTCGCGAATGTATTTTATACCTGAAAACCAAACCAGGTCGAGGCTTCCCGTTTCATCGAAAAATACGGCAGAAAGCCTTTGCTTTCGCGATTCGCCAATTGTTTCGAACGATTTGATTTTACCTTTTACCTGAATGTACGGTTGTTGGGCCTGAATTTCGGCGATCCGGTGAAATTTAGTCCGGTCGATGTATTTGTACGGGAAATAATACAACAGATCGCGAAAGGTGAAAATGCTGAGTTCTTTCTTCAATAACTCGGCTCTTTTGGGCCCTACACCAGGCAAGAATTTTATATCTTGATCAATATATTCAGGCATGTAGCAAAGATAAAAATTAACCTGTTAATTGATCCGTGTGTTTTTGAAATGGCTCTGTTTTTGTTATACGAATGGTTTTATTTCGGCTCATATGATTATATTTACTGAAGATTTTAATGTATTTGATATTGACAGACCACAATTAAAAACAGCCTGCAAACACATAAACTACACGTATGAAAGAAGTAATCAGGTTAACAGAGATCGTTAAAAACTATAAAGTGGGCACGCAGATTGTCCGGGCTTTGCGATCGGTAAACTTACAAATTAACGAAGGAGAATATGTTGCCATTATGGGGGCATCGGGTTCGGGAAAATCGACCTTAATGAATGTGATTGGCTGCCTGGACACGCCCACCGGCGGACGGTATGAATTGAACGGCAAGGATGTCAGCCATTTGTCGGATGACGAGTTGGCCGAAATCAGAAATTCGGAGATTGGTTTCATATTTCAAACGTTTAACCTGCTTCCCCGAAATAATGCACTGGAGAATGTGATGCTTCCGCTGATTTACGCCGGCGTGAAAAAACAGCAGCGTTATGCCCGTGCGGAGAAAATTTTAGCCGATGTGGGTCTGGCCGACCGTGTGGAGCACAAACCCAATGAGCTTTCCGGCGGACAACGTCAACGGGTGGCTGTAGCCCGCGCCCTGATTAATAATCCGGCAATCCTGCTGGCCGACGAACCTACCGGGAACCTGGATTCCAAAACTTCAGAAGAAATCATGCATTTATTCTCGGAAATTCATAAACAAGGCAATACCCTGATTGTTGTTACGCACGAAGAGGATATTGCCCGGCATGCACACCGTATTATCCGGCTGAAGGACGGGGAAGTTGAATCTGATGTTGTAAACCCTAACCCGGTGTATTAATGGACAAAGAAGTACGTATTTATACCAAAACAGGCGATGACGGGACCACCGGCCTGATTGGCGGAAACAGGGTAAAGAAATACGATATCCGGTTGGAAGCTTACGGTACCGTTGATGAGTTGAACAGCCACATCGGCGTGATTCTGACCACCGAAGTTGATGAGCGGGCGAAAAAAGTACTTGCCGAAATCCAGTCAAAGTTGTTTGTGATCGGGGCGCAGTTGGCTACCGGAGAAAATGCCGGGGCCTTTAAAGTACAAATTCCCTGCACCGATAAGGATATTGAGCAACTGGAACAGGAAATGGACCAGATGTTTGAAATTTTACCCAAGTTGAACCACTTTATTTTACCGGGAGGCAGTCCCGGAGCAGCATACGCGCATGTGGCCCGGACCGTATGCCGGCGCGCAGAACGTCGCATTATCGGGCTTGCCGATCAGGTTGATGTGGATAAAAATCTCATCAAATACATGAACCGGCTTTCAGACTACCTTTTTGTGCTGAGCCGTAAAATAAACCACGATCAAAACATGCCTGAAACCCCCTGGATTTCAGGTTAAAATGTAGCGAAAATATTTTGTCGATTTTGATGTATTTTTTTATATATTCGCAAATCATAAGAAAATCAAACTAAAAATACCTTCGAATATGTACTGGACACTAGAACTCGCATCAAAACTGGAAGATGCCCCTTGGCCGGCAACTAAAGATGAGCTGATTGACTATGCAATCCGCTCCGGAGCACCCCTTGAGGTGATTGAAAACTTGCAAGAGATTGAGGACGAAGGAGAAATCTACGAAAGCATTGAAGACATTTGGCCGGATTATCCGAGCAAAGATGACTTTTTCTTCAATGAAGACGAGTATTAAATTGTAGCAGGCAATTAATGATATGAATAGCAGGACGAATGATCCTGCTATTTTTCTTTGATAAAGATATCATAAACTGATTTGGGCCGGATGTTGTCGAGCCAGATGAAACCCGGAAGTGTTTTGTCTTCATCCATAAGATCCGGTATGGGTAACAACTGTCCGTCGGGCGAAGTAATAAAGGCAATTTTGTTCACTTTGCTTTCTTTCAGCGATATCCGGATATTGCTGCTTTCAGCCTTATTTAAACCGATCAGACCGTTATCGTCGCGGGCATAATAGAGCGATTGCCCGTTTCCGTCTACATCAATTTTATAAAGGTCGTTTTTTCTGACAAAACCGGTCATGTTTCGTCCTTTGATTTGGTTGAAACGGGCAGAATCTTCCTGTGAAATAATAAATGCCTGGCGTTTCATTTCGATTAACTGGTTTTCCTTGTCTTTTGTGATCACCTCCATGTACTCCGAACTCATCTGGTTGGCACCCGACCAAACCACCGGTTGGTGGAAGAGTTGGATGGTTGAGTCTCTGGACCAGTAAACAAGGGAATCACATTTTCCCTGCAAATCTTCGCGGAAGAATTTTACCCGGAAATAGGCCAAAAGTTGTCTTTCATCGGGAATCGTGTCCGGTATCATCTTCAGCGTATCGGCATGCAGAAAGAGTGTATCTCTTTCTGAATAAAACAGGAAGTGTGCAGAATCGGTTACCAGTGCATTTTTTTGAATATCGTTGTAAACAAGATGATTTCCGCGGACAATAATTTTGTTTTTGAAATCATGA
Organism: Gaoshiqia sp. US2; assembly: GCF_059705485.1. NCBI lineage: Bacteria > Pseudomonadati > Bacteroidota > Bacteroidia > Marinilabiliales > Prolixibacteraceae > Gaoshiqia > Gaoshiqia sp. US2. Next base: position 3,089,353 of record NZ_AP048550.1, read on the forward strand.
ACGCTGGCATTCCCGAGGGCCAAACCGTCGCCCGATGTTTTATTGTAAAAAATAGAATCGGCTACAACATGTTGTTCTTCGGTCCGGATCACCGGTCGTTCATACAACTCGGCATAACCGGTTTTTGTGTGGTAAAACCCGGAGGTGGCGTCGAGCGTGTCTTTTTCGTCGTATATGGTGGTTGGACCCACGATGGAGGCGACACCCGTTTGCGGGTTGTAGATCAGGGTGTCTGAAATTAAGGTATAGCTTGGCGTAACCGCTTCCACTTCGGTTTTAAATATCGCTTTGTCGAGATTGGTGTAATACTCGCCGATTTTACTGTAAAGCGTATTCGCGCTGTCTTTCACCGTTCCGTAATAATCGTAATAGCCAATGTTCCGGTTCATGTCAAATTTCAAGGTGTCGGTGGTTAACACAACCGATTTGTTTACCAGCCTGACGTTGCCGCGGGCCAGCGCCCAGCGGGTATCCCCGTTATAGTTCACAAAATTGGCGTATAAGTGCAGGGTGTCGTCTTTGATGATGTGTACCTTTCCAAAGGCATCAACTATGTTGGCGTTGGTATAGGAATAGGCGCTGTCGCACCACATCCTTACATTATTGTGGCGGATAATGACGTTGCCAAGTAAACGATGCGCGTTGGCAATGATTTTTTCATCGAATTGCATCACATCGGCTTGTTCGATGTCGACCTTCCTTTTTTGTTGGGCATATAAAACGAAGGGGAATAAAACAAGGAGGAGGAGTATTGATTTTTTTTGGAACTTACCTGCCATAACGGAGACAAAAGTATTAAAGTAATTCATCAATCAGCTGGTCCACGGAGATGTTTTCGGCCTCGGCCTTATAGTTTTTAATAATCCGGTGGCGAAGGATATTCTTGGCCACAGCCTTTACATCTTCCATATCAGGCGAATATTTCCCCGAGATGACGGCATGGGTTTTTGCTCCCAGGATCAGGTATTGTGAGGCCCTGGGGCCAGCTCCCCATTTCAGGTACTTGTTGGCCACAGTGGCTGCTTTTTCTGTTCCCGGGCGTGTTTTTGCTGCCAGGTCAACTGCGTAGCGAAGTACATGGTCGTTAACAGGTACTTTTAACACCAACTGTTGAAAATACCTGATCTCTTCGGCCGAAAGGATGATTGAAAGTTCATTGGAAAAGCCGGAGGTTGTATTTCTTACAATCGTCAGCTCGTCCTCAAACTTTGGGTAGTCTAGCCAAATGGAAAACATGAACCGGTCGAGCTGGGCTTCGGGGAGGGGATAGGTTCCTTCCTGCTCAATCGGGTTTTGGGTGGCTAAAACAAAAAATGGTTTATCCAACTCAAATCGTTCGCCTGCAGCAGTTACGGCTCGTTCCTGCATGGCCTCAAGTAAGGCAGCCTGTGTTTTTGGCGGCGTCCGGTTGATTTCGTCAGCCAGGATGATATTGGCAAATATGGGCCCTCTGACAAATTTAAATTCCCGCTCTTTATCCAGAATTTCAGTTCCGATGATGTCTGAAGGCATGAGATCAGGCGTAAACTGTATTCGGCTGTATTTCAAACCAAGCACATCGGCAATGGTGTTGACGAGTAAGGTTTTGGCCAGACCCGGAACGCCAATCAGCAGGCAATGTCCACGGCTGAACATCGAGATCAGGACTTGCTTGATAATCTCGTCCTGACCATAGATGCGTTTTTTTATTTCCGCGTGTAACAGGTCAATTCTGGCCTTCAGCGCGTCAGCAGCTTCTACCTCGTTTTTGAAGTTCATCGTTTACTAATCGTTTTTATTTGATCCAGCCTTTAAACTTAAAGTTACAGTTCATATAGGTTTCGTCAATACGAATATACGTTTTGGCCTGTTGTTCCGAAATCCACTTACTCAGCGCTTCTTCCCGTTTTTTCTCCAGGAACATTTCACTAAGAAGCTGATAGTCGTCCTGCAAGTTGGCTTTATGTTCTTTCGATTGACTGATTAGTTTCACGATTTTGTAAACCGGTCGCTGTTTGTCGTCAATTGTTAAAAACGGATCTGAAATTTCATTTTCCTTCATTTTTGCCAACACCTTACTGACATCGGGATCGAGTTCATCTTTTTTCCATTTTGAAGACATGGTGTAAGGGTTGATGGCCACGCCGCCGCCGTTTCGTGAGTTTTTATCTCCGGAGAAACGCATGGCTGCATTTTCGAAGGTAATCTCATTTTTTCTGATCTTGCTGGCAAGGCTGTCCAGTTGGCTGGAGGTTTTTGCCATCGCTTCGGGGTTTGGCTTGGGTATGATAATGATGTGACGGGTATTTACCTGTTCTCCTTTGCGGTCGATCAGTTGGATAATATGATAGCCAAACTCACTTTTTACGACGTTCGATACCCGGTCGCCCCGCAGGTTAAAAGCTGCGGCAGCATACGCATGGTCGAGTTGAGCTCGTCCCATGTAGCCCAGTTCACCGCCATTTGGGGCAGAGGGATCTTCGGAGTAAAGTACGGCCAGGGTGGCAAAGTTTTCGCCATCTTCAATTCGTTTTTTGAACTCACGAAGCCGGGCTTTAATCGCGTTTTCTTCTTCCAGTTCAATGGGAGGATACAGGCTGATCTGGGCATATTCAACCTGAGGCGCTACCTGAGGGATTTCATCATTTTTCATATTCCGGTAGTTGTAACGGACCTCGGCCGGCGTAATGGAAACTTTTCCAATAATTTTATTGCGCATTTGGTTGGTCATAAGTTGGTTACGGATTACCTCCTCCAGGCTGGCCTTAATTTGCATGATGGGTTTTTTGAAGTAATTTTCAACGGCTTTTTCCGATCCCAGGTTTTTTATAAAGTATTGCATCCGCTGGTCGAGTTGCTGGTTCAACTGGCTGTCGGTCACCTCGATGGTTGTGTCCAGTTCGGCCTCGGCAATTAATAATTTTTCAATCAGGAATTCTTCCAGGATCTCACATTTCATATCGCCGTCTGAAGCGACTCCTTGTGCCTGGTTCTGCATGTACATGCTCTCAATGTCCGATTTCATAATGATATTGCTTCCAACAACCGAAACAATATGATCAATCATTTTGTCTTGCGCATAAACAGCTGAAACGCTTGTGAGAGTATACAGGACAATGAAAGCGGCTAATACTTTTCTGAACATATCTGTCTATTTTTGAATATTATAAATTTTAAACTTATTCGATGCTAAACCTTCTTTATAAATATCGTTTTCGATGTCTCTCAGGAATTTCACTTTACGTTGGTTCAGAATAATGTTCCTGATATCGGATTCGATATACTCAACCGGGGCAATTTGTCCCTGGAAGCGAAAATCGCGGATACAAATAAAGTAATAATAATCTGTATCACTACTTTCTATAAACTTGTTTCTTCTTAAAAATCGTTCCTCATCGCTAATTTTATCGGGAATTTGCGCGAGGATGGTAGTCGAATTAATCCATTTGTCGCCAAACCGGTCATAGGCTTTGGCATATTGAATGCTGTATTCGTCGAGCTGGGCTAGTTTCTGAGGATCTTCATCCAGACAAAGATTTTTAATGATTTCAGGATTGGCGACCTCTATCGGCGTTTTTAAAAAGACAGCTTTTACAATGTTGTTTTTCAGGATATATTCCTGCTGATGTTCCCGGAAATACTGTTCAATATCCTCTGCTTTCACCATCGTATCCATTTTTTGGGCCATGAGTTCTTTCTTATAACGGTAGGTGATTAACGAGTTGCGGTATTCTTTCAGTTCTTTATCCACATTTTTTTGTTCCGGTGTCAGGTTTTGTTCGGCGTTTAAAATAACCAATTCGGTACGAACCCACCTTTTTACAAAATCGTCTACCCACAGGGAGCTATCGGTTTCAGACAGGTTCTCAGGAAGAATTTGTTTGACATCTTCCAGATAGAGATAATTTTCATCAACCTGGGCCAAAGGAGTCAGGGCCGGTTTTTCCTGCTGACATGCTGAAAGTAAAATCATTAAAATCAGGCTATTCCACAGGATTGTCATGCAAAATTCATGTGGTATTAAAAACGATCCTTTACACATTTTCACCATTCTTACTGGTATAAACTTAATTTGTTTTATCATGTTTTTTTATTTCTTCTGTTCTGAACGCTCAACCGGGTAGCCCCGGATTAAACGGGTTTGACGGTTTTCAAAGCATTCCTGTTCACTTTTATTTTATACTTTTTCCGGAGTTGTTTTATCCATTCCGTTTCAAGGAAGTCCTGAAAACCGGATTGGTATAAACCCCGTGCTTCTTCCAGCGATTTGGGTTCGGCCGCTGTTTTATTTCCATTGATGAAATGAAGTCCATCCAGGTAGCCAGCCGGTTCAGGCCCATTCCAAACCAAGTGATCAACCAGCGGGTTTTCACCTTTGCTGAAATTGCCTTTCAGGATATCTGCCTGATTTTTATATTCCAGATTCACCCGGTCTTCCATTTCTTCTTTGGAGATCCGGCTGTCGGCTGATATCATTTCATCGACAAAATCGCGAGCCGCCTGTGTTTTACACTGAATAACCCATCCGCTGAATCGTTCATCCCAACGATAGCGGCCTTTATTTTTCATATAAAATACCTGTAAACCAAGCGAATCTTCACGGGCGCGATTCCACACCATTTCCTCAGACAGGTTAAACAGTAAGATTCCGTCACGGAACTCCTGCATCAGCTGGGTAAATTCCGGATATTTTTCTTCCGGAAATTCATCGGCTTGTCCGGAAATTTGATTCAAGCTGTTGAATTCAATATTTCGCCTGATCCTCACGATTAACTCATCGCGCATTTCGGCTAAAGTTTTTACGGGCTGATCCAGCGGTCGCTTATCGTGAACCAAAATCAGGTGATAGCCAAATGGGGTGCGAACGGGCATAGTCAGTTCGCCAACCGGTGTTTTGAAGGCGGCATCCTCAAATGGATACACCATCTGAAATCCCCTGAAATATCCGATCAATCCTTTATTGTGAGGGACTGAGGGGTCTTGCGAGTATTTCATAGCCATGTTGTTAAAATCGGCTCCGTTGATGATTTGCTGCCGGATATCCATTATTCCTGTCCAGGCGTCCAGGGTATCCCGAGGAGAAACCGGCATCGGTAAACGTATTAAAATGTGGCTGACTTTCAGTTCGTTTGTTGCACGGAAATAGGCTGTTTCGATCATTTCTTCCGATATGGCAGAGCTTCGGAACTGCAAAATCAATTCTTTTTTGAATTGTTGGTACTCTTTTTTGAAAGCGGGGAGCGTGTCCATTTTTAATCTTTCCGCCTCCATCACTTTCAATTTGTAGTTGATGAACAGCTCCATGTACTGCTCCGGACTTTTCTTTTCGGATTGAATTTGCAGGTTCTGGTTATTCTTTTCATATAAGCTGATAAACTCGTCTTTGTAAAACAGACGGTCATCGATTGTCAGGATAACTTCCAGTTCTGCCGGTTGACAGAAAGCAACAAATGACGCAGAAAACATAGTAAGCAGGAGGATTATTCTAAACATCTGAGCTGGTTCAATTTTTTTAAGCCGGATCTGTGGAAATAAAACTATTGCCGCGAACTATAGTTCGGAGATTCGCGCGTAATGGTCACATCGTGCGGGTGGCTTTCCTGTACGCCATTATTGGTAATCCGCGTAAATTTGGCCTGCCAAAGTTCTTCGATATTAGGTGCCCCGCAATAGCCCATGCCCGAGCGTAATCCGCCGATTAGCTGGTAAAGCACTTCATACAGCGATCCTTTGAATGGTACCCGGGCTGTAATTCCTTCAGGCACCAGTTTGCGAATATCGTCTTCCGTATCCTGAAAATAGCGGTCTTTCGAGCCGGCCTGCATGGCCTCTATGGATCCCATACCGCGATAGGTTTTGAATTTCCGGCCCTGGAAAATAATGGTTTCGCCCGGAGATTCTTCAACTCCGGCAAAAAGCGATCCGGCCATAACGGAATAGGCCCCGGCAGCAATGGCTTTCACAATATCGCCTGAATAACGGATACCTCCGTCGGCAATTATGGGGACATCACTGTGTTTAAGTGCTTTTGCCACATTGTAAATGGCCGATAATTGCGGGATACCAACTCCTGCCACAACGCGGGTGGTGCAAATGGATCCCGGCCCGATACCTACTTTTACGGCATCGGCGCCAGCCAACACCAGGTCGGTAGCCGCCTCGGCTGTGGCAATATTCCCGGCTACAAAATCTATCCCGGGGTATTTGGATTTGGCTCTTCGCAGGGTTTCCAATACGCCTTTCGAATGCCCGTGGGCGGTATCAATAACAATGGCATCAACTTGTGCTTTAACCAGTTCGTCAATGCGATCAATCGAGTCTGCAGTAACACCTACAGCGGCCGCTACACGAAGTCTTCCTTTAGCATCTTTGCTGGCCAGCGGTTTATCTTTTGCTTTGGTAATGTCTTTATAGGTAACCAAGCCAATTAAGCGGTTCGATTTATCGACAACCGGTAATTTTTCAATTTTATGTTTTTGAAGAATCTCGGCGGCGCGTTCCAAATCGGTTGATTCGGTGGTATAAACCAGGTTTTCGAAGGTCATTACCTCGGCCACGGGCCTATTCATATCCGATTCAAAACGAAGATCGCGGTTGGTGACAATACCTACCAGTTTCTTTTCATCATCAACCACCGGAATGCCCCCGATCTTGTAATTACGCATCAGTTCAATCGCATCGCCCACCTTTTTCTCCTTCGAAATGGTGATGGGGTCGAAAATCATCCCGTTTTCGGCTCGTTTAACCGAAATAACCTGGTGAATTTGTTCATCAATGCTCATGTTTTTGTGAATTACGCCAATACCACCCTCGCGGGCAATGGCAATGGCCATAGGCGCTTCGGTTACGGTGTCCATGGCTGCCGTAACCACCGGCGTGTTTAAGCGGATCGACCGGGTAAAGTTGGAACTAAGATCAACCTGGCGTGGTAAAACTTCCGAATACGACGGGATTAATAAGACATCGTCGAATGTCAGCCCTTCAGAAACTACTTTATCCGTAAAAAATGGCATTGTTGATATTTTATTGAATTCAATAGTCAAAACTACGAATTTTTAGCGGATATTGATTTTTTTTAGGGCTTGCACGGGGCGATTAAAAAAATTAATTTTCATTAAAATTTGTTAAGTTGAGAACTATTTCCTATTCATTGCTGAAAAGTTGAAAAATTGAATGAGTATCAATCCATATTAACCCGTTATTGGGGCTATTCAAAGTTTCGTCCGCTTCAGGAAGAGATCATTCTGTCCGTTGCCGCCGGGAAAGATACGCTCGGATTGATGCCGACAGGCGGGGGTAAATCCATTACCTTTCAGGTATATTCCCTGTCGAAGCCCGGTACCTGCCTGGTTGTTACACCCTTGATCTCGTTGATGAAAGACCAGGTGGAAAACCTGCAAAAAAAAGGCATCAAGGCGATGGCGATTCATTCGGGAATGAGCGTACAGGAGGTGAGGCTGGCTTTTGACAGCGCTGCCTGGGGTGATTACAAATTCCTGTACCTGTCGCCCGAACGTATAGCGACCGAGCGTTTTCGCGAACGTTTGCCGCAAATGACCGTGAACCTGATTGCCGTGGACGAGGCGCATTGCATTTCTCAGTGGGGTTACGATTTTCGCCCTTCCTATTTGCGAATCCGAGAATTACGCGATTTACTGCCCTATGTGCCGATTTTGGCATTAACCGCAACTGCTACTCCAAAGGTTGAAACAGACATTCAGCAACAACTGAATTTTAAGCAGGAACATGTGTTGCGAAAAAGTTTTTTCCGCGAAAACCTGGCTTACCTGGTTCGTAACCGGGAAGATAAACTGCCCTACCTGTTGCAGTCGGTACAGAAAGCGAAAGGTACCGGTATTATTTATGTGCGTAGCCGAAAACAAACCCGGGAGATTGCTGAATACCTGCAAAAAAACAGAATTTCGGCTGATTATTATCATGCCGGTTTAACGGCGCTTAGCCGGACTAAAAAGCAGGAGGCCTGGAAAAGCGGACAAACGCGGGTGATTGTAGCGACAAACGCTTTTGGCATGGGGATAGATAAACCGGATGTCCGCTTTGTCATCCACCTGGGGCCACCTGATTCGCCTGAAGCCTATTTTCAGGAAGCGGGCAGGGCAGGGCGCGACGAAAATAAGGCTTATGCAGTACTCATTGCCGCCAAATCGGACGTGCTGGCCTTAAAAAAGCAGGTGGAGAAGGCTTTCCCGCCTGTCGATGTGATTAAACGGGTTTACCAGGCCTTGGGCAATTATTTTCAGTTGGCCGTCGGGTTTGGTAAAGATCAAATACTTGATTTTAGCTTGGGCGATTTTGCCGGACGATATAGTTTCCCGATTACCACGGTGCTGAACTGTCTGAAAATCCTCCAGCGCGAAGGCTACCTGGAACTGACCGAAGAACTGGATAATCCATCACGGGTTCATTTTATTGTCGGACGCGACGACCTCTACAAGTTTCAGGTGGCGAATGCCAATTTCGACGGTTTTATCAAGCTGCTGCTGCGATCGTATTCGGGCTTGTTTCAGGATTATGTGGGAATTGATGAAGACCTGCTGGCTAAGCGGGCGAACATTTCGATGGAAGTGGTGTACCGTTTCCTGAATCACCTGAGTTCGCATAAAATCATCCATTACATCCCGCGTAAGAAAACGCCTTTTATCATTTTCACCAAAGAACGCCTGGATATTGAACGACTGAAGATTTCGAAGGAAAATTATACCGACCGAAAAAAGGAATATCAGGAACGGATTGATGCCATGCTGCGTTATTCAACCGGGAAATTGAAATGCCGTAGTCAGATGTTGCTGGAGTATTTTGGCGAAAAGACTTCGGTGCGATGCGGTAAATGTGATATTTGTCTCGAACGAAATGAATTGGGCCTGAGCCAGCTTGAATTTGATAAAATTGCCGATCGGTTAAAAGAATACCTGCACGAGCCATGCTTGTATGAAGAGCTGATTTTTAAGATCGACCGTAACGAAGACGAAATCATCAAAGTTATCCGCTGGTTGATCGATAACGGAAAAATCACCTACCGGATTGATAACCGGCTGGAATGGAAAAATAATCGTAGTGAATAAAATGATAAGGTCATGAAAAAATTTATTGTTACACTTTTTTTAATCTATTCGGTTATGGGTTATGCACAGGAAAAAATGCAGATCGATGAGATGATCATCACACTCGAACGAGCTGCTCTCGAACGTTGGAACAATGGCGACCCTTCCGGTTTTCTGGAATTGTCGGCCGCCGATGTTGTTTATTTCGATCCGCTTCTGGAAAAACGTATTGACGGACTTGAGAATCTGACCAAGCTGTATGAATCGATTCGCGGTCAGGTCAAAGTCGAACGTTATGAAATGATCGATCCTCTCGTCCAGTCGTCCGGGGAAATGGCTGTTTTAACGTATAATCTGCGTTCATATGTCGGAGATCAGGTTCACAAATGGAATTGCACCGAGGTTTTCAGGTGTGAACCGGAAGGGCACTGGAAAATCATTCAAACCCACTGGTCAATAACACAGCCACCCTTAAAATAAAAAGGGCATCTGCTCGTGAGGCAATTTGCCCGGCGGAGGTAAAGGAGCATTTTAACGAGCCATTTTCATCGAGAAAGCGGCCGGAATAATCGGTGCGGTTGCCCGTTCAATAAACCGCGCGATGCAATCGCGCGGGAGCGGGGGAATTTAAAAGACAACAACTTTGAAGTTCTTTTAAAGCTACAGTCAGAGCTTATTGTCTTGATAAAAGAAAATGCAGATAACGGAAATGCTGGAGTTAAAAAGAAATCAATCCAAATCCAATTGAAAAGAATGTCTGGTCAAATTGTTCAAATTCGCTTGAATAAAAACCAAGTCAAACCATTGCATGGAAGCGATCAGCATTATTTCAATTTGTACAAAATTGATGGTAAATCTTACGCTTTCGAAAAAGGGATTGATCTAAAAGGCTCAGAATTTATTTTTTTAATTCCCCCCGCCTGCCTCCAAATCCTGTCGGGGGATTGTTATTTTCAATAACTTTAGCTTCATTGTAAAGTAATTAGTTATGCCAACGCCAAACCTGAAAAAGTATTTAAACACGCTCACCAAAGAGGAGCTGATCAAACACATTCTTGAACTGGATAAAAAATTTAAGCCGGTACAAGAGTATTTCAGCTGTATGTCAATCATGTATCTGAAAGCGCTGAAATACCTTAATTCAGCAGGCTTGCTTTCCGCTTTTGAAAGCCTGGCCAGGGATATCGTGGACAAAACAGTTGATATCGATTGGGGATTTCACGATACCCTGGGTGATTGCTTTTATCAGTATTACCGCTAAACAAAAATCATATGCAACGTTACATCGAACAATTGATTGCCGATATTCGCCGGGCAAGCTGGAATGTGAAGCCACCGCACGAGTTGTGGCTCGACTCGGAAGCCGACCCGGACAATGAAGTGGAACTGGAAGATATGTCGTTTATTGAGCAATATGTTGAAGGCGAAGAACTGCCCATTGCCGAAATAACGGGTCTGGAGCAGGAGCAGCTTCCGGCACCAGAACAACTCAGTGAACAGCAACAGGCCCTGTTGTCAGCAGAATTGGAAAAGCTGCTGGATGTGTTTCATTTTAAGCTCGACTTTCCTGAGTCGTTGCCGGCAAATTTGCGTTACCCGTTTATCCGGAACTTTTGGGCCGAATCGCATGTGCCGCTGTCCTTTGGCGAAAGCCACATTGAGTTTTGCGATTACGACCAGGAAAATTGCCCGTTCCCCGGCTACTGCACAACCTGCAAAGAAGTGGGGGTGCAAATGAAGGATGACGAAGAAACAGGAATGTTGGCAAAGGACTGGGATTTTGAAGTAGACGATTTATTGCTTTCGCCCTCAGCGATTGAATTAAGGATGCGCGTGCAGCGCGACTTTCTGGAAGATGAAGCTGAAATCGACCGGAAAATTGGGCTGCAAAATAGCTCTGAAGAAAGCTCGTTTGTTTTTGATTTTTTCGACGACCACGGAAATCGGATGAACCCGGAGTCGGTACCGGTTCCAGAGTTATGCACCATTTGTAAACAATACGAAAAGGAGGACCCGAATGAAAACCTGTTTTGCCAAATGACGCGCTTCGGCCAGCGAAATGCCCGGGACTTTAAATGTAGCGCCTTCGAAAAGCAGTAAGCCAATCCCGTCAATCTCATTCACTCCATGAACATCACCGGAACCCTGATCTGTTAGCTGACCAGGCGATGGTTGAGGAGATAAAACAATAATGGGAACCACTCGTTATGAATAGCTCCCATTCACTTCCGGCAACTTGCGTTGCGTCCATGTCAGGCTACTGTTATTACGACCGGCAGTTTGTCAATCAACGCTCATAACAAGCTGCCCTTGCTTTTCAGGAAATACCTGTTACAGCAGTTCCTTCCGGCTGTCCCTCAGGTATTCCTTTCAGAATCCCTTTCCGGACGAAGTCCTGTAGGATGTTGGGAAAGCCAGGTCTTTCGATCTTCTTTGCCCAATTAGAAAGACTTTCGGAACAGGGTTCCTTCCGTCTTTCACTTTCCACGGGGAAACGAATTTCTCCGTTTGAAAGTTCCTGTTCGGTCAAAACGTACATGAACTCGAGTGACTGTTTCGTATTGATTAAGTTACTTGTGATGTCTCACGTTCACTTAAACTTCGGCTCTTTCGGATGGCAGGTTCGAAAACCTGGTTGAGTTGAATTCAGTCCGTCTCAGAACGTTCATCGCCTCCGCATCCTCAGGAGCTGTCTTTTATCGCTCACCTGATAGATCAAATTTACAACAGAACAGGCGAATAAGTCAATAAAAATCAAGTGTTTAAATCAACCTTGTTTTCACATGGTTTATCAACAATTGTTAGTAATGGCTGAATCGGTTACAGCTAAAGGCTTAGCGACTCTTTTTCCATAAAGGGATGCCGCACTTATGAACACTCGCCTAACCGGCTCCTTATTTTTAATAATTATAAATTACAGTTTCAGGGGGAAATTGTCATCTCTGGATAGCAAAAATATTCCTTTTCTGTTTACTTTTGTTTGCACGAAAAATGAAGGGATGGAAAATCTCACGCAAATACATCAAACCTTAATCGAATACCCGAGGGAAACAATTCGTCGGGAATTGGTCGATGAAATTGACTGGTCGCACCGGATGATTTGCATTAAAGGTTTTCGCGGAGTAGGGAAGACCATTTTTTTGCTCGATTTGGTCAAAGAACGTTATTTTGAAGATAAATCCTGCCTGTACGTTAATCTGAACAATTTTTACTTTGCAAAGCGCAAGATTTTCAACTTTGCTGATGAGTTTTACAAAAAAGGCGGGAAGCTGTTAATTCTCGATCAGATTCATAAATACCCGGATTGGTCGGTCGAATTACGTGCCTGTTATGACCATTTCCCGGAGCTGAAAATCATATTTTCAGCCTCGCCCGTATTACGCGTCATCGAAGGCAATCACGATCTGAAAGACATTGTGCGTGTTTATCACCTTGAAGGACTTTCGTTCCGTGAATTTTTGAATTTTAAAGGTCATTTTCAATTTAAACGTTATTCGCTGGATGAGATCATGACCAATCATACAGCTATTGCGGCCCAAATTACCGATCAGGTAAAACCACTGGCTTATTTTAACGAATACCTGCAAACCGGATATTATCCATACTTTTTAACCAACAAATCGTATTACAACGAAACGCTTTTGAAACATATTAATCTGGCTTTGGAAATTGATGTGACTTATTTAAACCAGATTGAATTAAAATATTTACCAAAACTCAGAAAACTGTTGCAAATCATTTGCAGTCAGGTGCCTTTTACTCCCAATGTGAGTAAAATTAGTACCGATGTGGAAACATCGCGCGCTACGATTATGAACTATTTGCGGTATCTGAAAAATGCCAGGTTGATTAACCTGCTTTTTTCGAACGGGGAGGAAGACCAACTTAAAAAACCGGACTTGGTTTATGCCCATAATACGAATATCATGTATGCGGTTGACCCGGAGAATATCAATAACCGGAATTTGCGGACCACCTTTTTCTACAATCAGTTGGCTTACAAGCATACCGTAAAAGGCTCTGCAATGGCCGATTTTAAAGTGGCCGGCAAGTACGACTTTTCGGTGGGCGGGAAATATACCGAACCGGCCAATGACGAGAGTTACGCCGCTGCTGATATGATTGAGGGAGGGCAGGGAAATAAAATTCCCTTGTGGTTATTTGGATTTTTGTACTAAAAACTCCTGCTAACCTTTCCATTCAACGAAAGGGGGGTGCGAGGCTGAAACTTGAAACTTGAAATTTGGAACTTGAAATATTAAAAAACAATTTAACTGGAATAGACATGGTAAAGGAAAAAAAATTTATCACATGTGACGGAAATTACGCGGCAGCGTATATGAGTTACATGTTTAGCGAGGTTGCCTGTATTTATCCCATTACGCCATCTTCAACCATGGCCGAGTATGTGGATGAATGGGCAGCAAAAGGGAAGACCAACTTGTTTGGCCGTCCGGTACGTTTGGCTGAAATGCAAAGTGAGGCAGGCGCTGCAGGCGCTGTTCACGGTTCATTGCAGTCGGGCGCCCTGACGTCGACTTATACCGCATCGCAGGGTTTATTGTTGATGATTCCGAATATGTACAAGATTGCCGGAGAGCTGCTGCCTACGGTATTTCATGTGAGCGCCCGCGCTGTAGCGGCTCATGCGCTTTCTATTTTTGGCGATCATTCAGATGTTTACGCGACCCGTCAAACTGGTTTTGCCATGTTGGCAGCCGGTTCGGTACAGGAAGAAATGGACCTGGCAGGTGTTTCTCACCTGGCAACCATTAAATCGCGCGTGCCTTTTCTTTCGTTCTTTGACGGATTCCGTACTTCACACGAAATTCAAAAGATTGAATATTTGGATAAGGAAGATTTTTTACCCCTGATCGACCAGGAGGCCCTGGCTGGATTCCGCGCCCGCGCATTGAACCCGGAAAACCCGGTAACCCGCGGTACCGCTCAAAATCCGGATATTTTCTTCCAGGCAAAAGAAGCTGCCAATCCGTTCTACGATGCCGTTCCGGATATTGTTGAATCGTACATGCAGGAAATTACCAAACTGACCGGTCGCGAATATCACCCGTTTACCTATTATGGTGCTGCCGATGCTGAAAACATCATCATCGCCATGGGATCGGTTACCGAAACCATTAAGGAAACGATTGATCACCTGGCCGGGAAAGGACAAAAAGTCGGTTTATTGTCGGTTCACCTGTATCGCCCGTTCAGTGTAAAATATTTCATGAATGTTTTGCCTAAATCAGTAAAACGGATTTGTGTTCTCGACCGCAGCAAAGAACCCGGAGCCAATGGCGAACCCTTATACCTCGACGTAAAAGATTTGTTCTACGGTAAAGAAAATGCCCCTGTCATTGTTGGTGGACGTTATGGTTTAGGTTCGAAAGATACCACGCCTTCACAAATTTTGGCCGTATACGAAAACCTGGCCATGAACGAGCCGAAAAACGGTTTCACCCTGGGCATTGTAGATGATGTGACCTTTAAATCGCTTCCGTTAAAAGAAGAAATTAAGATTTCGCCCGAAAACATTTACGAGGCTAAATTTTATGGTTTAGGTTCCGACGGTACCGTAGGCGCCAACAAAAACTCCATTAAAATTATTGGTGAAACAACCGATAAATATTGCCAGGGCTATTTTGAGTACGACTCAAAAAAATCAGGTGGTTTTACTTGTTCTCACCTGCGTTTTGGCGACAGCCAGATTCGTTCGACCTATTTGGTCACCACGCCCGACTTTGTAGCTTGCCATGTTCCGGCTTACATCAACCTGTACGATGTATTGAAAGGCTTGAAAAAAGGCGGCTCATTCCTGCTGAACTCCATCTGGGATGAAGAAGAAACCAAAAAACGTTTGCCGGATCACATGAAACGTACCCTGGCCCAAAAAGAGATCAACTTCTACATCATCAATGGTACAAAACTGGGTGAAGAACTTGGTTTGGGAACCCGTACCAATACCATCATGCAATCGGCTTTCTTTAAAATTACCAACGTTATTCCTTACGAGAAGGCCGTTGAGCAAATGAAAAAAGCGATTGTAAAATCGTATGGTGCAAAAGGTGAAAAAATTGTTAACATGAACTTTGCCGCAGTTGATGCCGGTGGTGTGAATGTGACCAAGGTGGCTGTTCCTGCCGAGTGGGCCGATATTAAACTGGAGGAAGAACTGGCAGCAGCCGATCGCCCGGAATATATCAGCAAATTTGTTGATATCATCAATGCACAGAAAGGGAATGATTTGCCTGTTTCGAAATTCGTTGGGTACGAAGACGGAACCTTCGAACAAGGAACATCTGCTTTCGAAAAACGGGGTATCGCGGTGAACGTGCCTGAATGGCAGGCTGACAATTGTATCCAGTGTAACCAGTGTGCCTATGTTTGTCCTCATGCTGCAATCCGTCCATTCCTGCTGACAGAAGCCGAAAAGGCCAATGCACCCGAAGGAACAGAAACCCGTGTAGCTACGCCGACCAAACAATTCCCCGATTTGTCGTTCCGGATTCAGGTTTCGGTTCTCGACTGTACCGGTTGCGGCAACTGTGCCGATGTTTGCCCGTCGAAAGAAAAAGCACTGGTGATGAAATCGCTGGGTACACAGGAAGCTGAAGTTGCTCGTTGGGACTATATGGATAAAAATGTGAGCTACAAAGAAGCTGTTGTTGAAAAACACAAGTCAGTTAAAAACTCCCAGTTTGCACAACCCCTGTTCGAGTTCTCCGGAGCTTGCGCCGGCTGCGGTGAAACACCGTATATTAAACTGATTACCCAGTTGTACGGCGAACGGATGATGGTGGCCAATGCCACCGGTTGTTCTTCAATTTACGGAGGTTCGGCTCCGGCAACTCCCTATTGCAAACACAAAGAGAGCGGTCACGGACCAGCCTGGGCAAACTCCTTGTTCGAAGACAATGCCGAGTATGGTTTTGGTATGGCCGAAGGGGTAAATGCTCAACGCGACCGCATTGAAGCCATTATGGCTGAGGCTTTGAACGACGGCATCAGCGAGGCCGAAAAAGAGGCTTTCACCGCCTGGATCGAAGGTAAAAATAATGCTGAAGCGTCAAAAACAGCTTCTGCCAAAGTAATTGAAGTGTTAGAGGGAAAAGATGCCATTTATGCGAAAGACATCCTTGGCCTGAAAAAATACCTCGTGAAAAAATCAGTTTGGATCTTCGGTGGCGACGGATGGGCTTATGATATCGGCTACGGAGGTTTAGACCACGTGTTGGCCTCGGGCGAAGATGTAAACGTGCTGGTGATGGATACCGAAGTGTATTCAAACACCGGAGGACAGGCATCAAAATCAACTCCGGTTGGCGCTGTGGCTAAATTTGCCGCTTCGGGTAAAAAGATCCGCAAGAAAGACCTGGGGATGATGGCGATTACATACGGATACGTTTATGTTGCCCAGGTAGCGATGGGCGCTAACCAGGCGCAATACCTGAAAGCATTACGTGAAGCCGAAGCTTACCCGGGCCCGTCGTTGATCATTGCTTACTCTCCATGTATTAACCACGGTTTACGTGCCAGCATGGGTAAATCGCAGGAAGAAGAGAAAAAAGCGGTTGAATCCGGCTATTGGTCACTTTTCCGTTTTAACCCGCTGTTGGAAGCCGAAGGTAAAAATCCGTTTGAGTTGGATTCCAAAGAGCCTGACTGGAGCAAATTCCAGGAATTCCTGAATGGTGAAGTTCGTTATACATCATTGAAGAAGTCATTCCCGGAACAGGCCGCCGTGTTGTTTAAAGCAGCTGAAGAAAACGCAAAATGGCGTTATGCGACTTACAAACGACATGCAGCCATGAGCTACGCTCCGGAGGAATAAAAAACCATTCCGATAAAAGCAAAAGCCACTGTCCTTGCGGATAGTGGCTTTTTAAATTTTATGCTTTTGATCTTGCTAAAACGGAAGATCATTCCCTTCGTCCATCGGTTCCGGGGGAATATCACCGGCCGTATAATCGGGGACAAAACGTTCAGGAGCGTCGGCTGATAAATTGTCTACTTTCCACGCGTTGATGTTATGGTACCATTTCCCGTTGAATTCGCGCGACTCCACTGAAAACGAAACATTGACATCCGTACCGGGTTTCAGACCGTTTATCAGGCTTAATTTGTCGTTAAATAAGGTGAAACATATTTGCTTGGGAAATTGCTCATCGATTGTGTCAATGACAAATTCCTGCTTTTTCCACTCGTTGCCGGTCTTGCTGGTTCCGGAGTTAACCGGCAAAACCTGTCTGATTTTTCCTTTAATTTCCATATCGGTTCATTCAAGATTCTACGTACTTCAAAATTACGGATAAAAAAATACCCCCGGCAATAAAATGACCGGGGGATTTATGAAAAGTTATTAAGATTTACTTATTACTCAACAATCTCCAAAAGTTCAACTTCAAAGATCAGTGTTGTGTTGGGGCCGATGTCGCGACCTGCGCCACGTTCTCCGTATGCTAATTCTGAAGGAATATATAATTTCCATTTCGAACCTACCGGCATCAACTGCAGGGCTTCGGTCCATCCCGGGATTACCTGGTTTACATTGAAGGTGGCAGGTTCGCCGCGTTCGTATGAACTGTCGAATACGGTTCCGTCGATTAAGGTTCCCTGGTAGTGGCATTTTACAGTTTGCCCGTCTTCAGGTTTTGCGCCTTCTCCGGCAACCAGTATTTCGTACTGCAATCCGCTTTCAGTTGTTGTAACGCCTTCTTTTGCTTTATTTTCGTTCAGGAATGCTTCGCCGGCTTCGGTATTTTTATTGGCTTCTTTTACCGATACCTGCTCGAAAAACTTCTGGATGATCGTACGCGCATCTTCCGGAGAAATTTGAGCACCTTCTTCTTCTTTGAGTTGCTTGGCAAAAGCGTTGATCAAAATATCAATATTCAATTCATCAGCGCCCGGAGACGCATCCAGATTTTGTTTGTTATTTTGACCGATCAGTACACCTAAAGCGTAACTGGCAGAGTCGTTTTCGTTAGTCAGTTTAACAGATTTCAGGTTGCCGTTTGACTGACAGGCTGCCAAAACGATTAAAGCAGCCAGAGAGAGAAATACAGGTTTAAAGTTCATTTTAATTATTTGAATAGATTAAACAATTTCCAAAAGTTCGACATCAAAGATTAAGGTGGTATTCGGACCGATAGATCCACCGGCGCCCCGTTGCCCGTAAGCTAAATCTGAAGGAATAAAAAGCCTCCATTTTGAGCCTGCCGACATCAGTTGCAGAGCCTCTACCCATCCCTGAATCACCCCGTTTACCGGAAAAACAGCGGGAGTTCCGCGTTGCACGGAGCTGTCAAAAACTGTCCCGTCAATCAGGGTTCCGTGGTAATGGCATTTTACCTGGTCGTTCACGGTTGGTTTCTCACCGTTTCCGTCCACCAGAATTTTATATTGAAGCCCGCTGGCCGTTTCGGTTACATCTGCATTTTTCAGGTTTTCAGCTAAAAATTTCATTCCCTCTTCCAGGTTATTATCAGCACCGCTGTTTTGCTGTTCTTCCATGAAGCGCTGTAAAATTTGATTGGCTTGTTCAGCCGTCATTTTTACTTCCCCTCCTTTAAACAAATCTTCCATGGCAAGCATAAAGCCGGATGGGGAGATTGTTTTTACGCCCGACTGGATTAAATTGCTCGTAACACTCAATCCGAGAGCGTAGCTAAACTCATCGAGCCCGTCGTTAAATTTGTATTCTGACATATCATCTTAAATAAAGTTGCGAAGATAGGTTAATTTTTGAAACAGTTTTAATTCATTAGATTTTATCTCAGGGCAAACGCATTTAAATTTTGAGTAAAGTTTCCCTGTATTTTTCGTTCTGTAAAGCTTTTGATCTTTTTCTCTTTTTGCTGGCTTTCCAATGTTGCTCGTTTACCAGCAAAGCCATGACTGTTTTTCGTATGGTGTTAAAATTCTGGGCGGCATAACCTTTTCTTTTTCTGGATTGATCTTCGCCAAAGACTACATCCAAAGTCCAATGCAGGTTGTTCTCGATAGCCCAGTGGTTGCGTGTCCAGGTGTTGAACTGTTTTGCCTGGGCTTCCAGACTTGATATGTAATATCTTGTTTGCCGGGAAGTTTCTCCGGTTGACTTGATAACCCGTTGAGAATCGATCCGGAAAATTGTTTTCAGCCCTTCCCATTGATCCGCGCCTTCGATCATCTCAAGGTTGCTGTACGCAGAGCATTCGCGGGTTTCGATCCGGCCATGCCCGCAATCAACATCTACATCGGAACTGATGGATTTATTGAACCGGATTGTATCCAGAATACCTTCTTCGAGCGACGGCTGGTTGCCTTTGACTGCAAGAATATAATCGGCCCCCTGTTTTAATATTTTCGAGGCAATGTTCTTTTGGCAGCCCATTGCATCAATGGTCACGATGCACCCTTTGACATCCAGGAGAGAAAGCAGTTGGGGAATGGCCGTGATCTCGTTGCCTTTCTCCTGAGTGGCTACCTGTCCCAGGCACAGCCCGTTTTGGGTGGCGAAAGCAGAGACCATGTGTATCGCCGGATTGGTTAAATAATGGGAGTTGCACATGCGCTTGCCATCAATAGCAACCACCTCCTGGTCGCATTGAGCCCGCAAACTGTTGGCCCACTGGGAAAAACAGGCTGAAAACTCAACTGGGTCAATGGCCGAAAAAACCCGGTTAAGCGTGTCGTGCGAGGGAATGCCATAAACAAAAGAGCCGTACTTGCGCAACCAATGCTGCTGTTCCAGGCCAAAGTCCGCGATTTCCTCCCATTCGTCCATTCCGCACAAAACGGCGGACAGTACCAGCAACAGGATGTCATGCAACTGGTGCCGGAAATTACCCCTGTTTGTCCTTCTTGGTTCGCTCACCTTGCTGAAAATCTGGTGGAAAAGCGAACTCTTCCATGCTTCTGAAATTTGTTCTTCTGTCTTCTTATTAATATAGCAAAACTGGCAAATCTTTTATCCAATCATGTAACTAATCAACAGATATTTAGTATATTAGCAAAACGAAAGGCGGGCCATTTACAACATGCAAAACCCGCCTTTCAAAAATATTAATCATTCAAACATAATGAAGAGTTATGAGGAAACCAAGCTCCTCGGCAGGAGCTTATGGCTTAAACCAAACTTTTTTAAATGCGTTTGCCCTGATTTTAAGATTTGTAAAATAGGTTTGCTTGCAAAAAATTAGTAGTTTGGCTTGTTCATTCAGGTTTGTATTAAATGTTATTTTTATGAAAAAATATATCTTTTTTGCTTTGTTTTTATTGGCGGGTACCTGGTCTTATGCCCAGTCAAACTATCAGTATATCATTATCCCGACAGGTTTTTCCGGTATTGGCAGTGGTTTTAATCCCTACGGAGTCAGTTCGGCCCTGCAGCAGATTTTCAGTTCAAAATCCATCAAGTCGGTTTTTGAAACGAGCGATCGGCCTGCTGATTATTGCGAGACGCTGACTGTCGATCTGGAGAAAGTGCCGAACATGTTTCAAAATATACTGAAAGTTAGTCTGAAAGATTGTCAGAACCGAACGGTGTGGACCAATGAAGGCAAAGGGCGTTCAAAAGACTTTCAGCAAGGTTATGCCGAAGCGCTGGCCAACGCATTGCGTGATTTTGATGCTTTGCCCGAAAACACAACCATTCAACCCCAATCGCTTGTTCAGGAGGTGGCACGGTTAAGACAGGCTGAAATAAAGTCGCCCGTTCCGCCACAGGAGCAGGTTTCCGTTCATGCAGAAACGGTAGAGACAGGAGAGGAAGTTTACCGTCCGAGAAATCTCTATTACAACTATACCTATTTTGTCGATGTCGTGGCTGCCGACCAGGGACAAAAACGACTGCTGATTGTGAACGGCGAATTGTTGGGATACGAAAACCTGCAACAGCTGGCCGTGCTGATTCCATCCGGACTTAGCGGCGTATATACTGTACAGTGGTACCAGGCCGATGGCTCCATTGTTACGGGAGTTGCCAACCTGACAGCAAGCGAGTTGAAAATATCGTTGCCTGTTGGATCGGAAACGCAAATAATTAATCTACAAAAATATTAGAAGTCCGTCGTTTAATTTACGAACCAGGATGCAGATCATTGGGGCTTAGTCCCGATGTTTCTGTTATCTTTGCATTTTCAATTTTTGTAGTTATGGTATCGGTTGATCAGTTGGTTGTTAGTTTCGGGGGGTTTGATCTGTTTAAAGGGATTTCTTTTTTAATTACGACTAAAGACCGGATTGGTCTGGTTGGCAAGAACGGAGCCGGAAAATCGACACTTTTAAAAATACTTTCCGGATTGCAACTTCCTTCAGAAGGCTCAATTTCAAGTCCAAAAGACCTGCGTATTGGTTATTTGCCGCAACACATGACCGTTTCGGACACCAAAACCGTTTTTGAAGAAGCCAAAAAAGCTTTTGACGAAATTCTTGACCTGAAAAATGAAATTGAACGGCTTAACAACGAAATCGTCACGCGCGAAGATTACGAGTCGGGAGGCTACATGCAGTTAATCAACCGGGTGACTGAGCTGAATGATCGTCATCAGATGGTCGGCGGAGAAAATATGGACGCCGAGATTGAGCAAACCCTGAAAGGGCTTGGCTTTGAACGGAATGATTTTACCCGGCAAACATCAGAGTTTAGCGGCGGTTGGCGTATGCGGATCGAACTGGCCAAGATTCTCTTGCGAAAACCCGATATTTTTTTGTTGGACGAGCCGACCAATCACCTGGATATTGAGTCGATCCAATGGCTGGAAGATTTTCTGGCCAATTATGGTGGGGCCGTGGTGTTGGTCTCCCACGACAAGGCTTTTCTGGACCAGGTTACCAACCGGACCATTGAAATCTCGCTGGGCCGTATTTACGATTATAAGGCAAACTATAGCCGGTATCTCGAATTACGAAAAGAACACAAGGAAACACAACTGGCGGCTTACCGCAACCAGCAAAAACTGATTGAAGAAACAGAACAGTTTATCGAGCGGTTCCGGTACAAAGCAACTAAGGCCGTGCAGGTACAATCGCGGTCGAAAATGCTCGACAAGCTGGATCGCATTGAAATTGATGAAGAAGACAATTCCCGCTTGAAAATTAAGTTTCCGCCGGCCGTAAGATCGGGCACAGTGGTGGTCGATTGTAAACACCTTTCGAAAAGTTACGGCGATTTGCAGGTTCTGAACGATATCCACCTGACGATTGAACGCGGCACGAAAGTGGCTTTCGTGGGAAAGAACGGCGAGGGGAAAACGACCCTGGCACGGGTTATCCTGAACGAATTGGAGTATACCGGCGAGATGAAAATCGGGCATAATGTAAAAATTGGCTACTTCGCCCAAAATCAGGCACACTTGCTGAACGAAAACCTGACGGTGCTCGAAACCATTGACCAGATTGCTGTGGGAGATGTGCGCACAAAAATCCGCGATATTCTCGGCGCGTTTATGTTTTCGGGCGAAGATGTGGACAAAAAAGTGAAAGTTTTGTCGGGCGGCGAGCGTACCCGTTTGGCGATGATTCGCCTGATGCTTGAACCCGTGAATTTTTTAGTGATGGATGAGCCCACCAACCACCTGGACATGCGCTCAAAGGAAATGTTAAAACAGGCTCTGGCCGATTATGACGGAACGGTGTTGCTGGTGTCTCACGACCGTGAATTTTTGGATGGTCTGGTGAACTGCGTTTACGAGTTCAAAAACAAAAAAGTAAAACAGCATTTGGGTGGCATTTACGATTTTCTGCAAAAGAAAAAGCTTGAATCGCTGAAAGAACTGGAGCAGAAAGTCAAAGTAACTCAGGAACCGGTCGCTACAGAAAAGAAAAGGACGGAAGAAAACAAGCTGAGTTACGAAGAACGGAAAGAGATCAATAAAAATATGACCCGGCTGGAGAAAAATATTGAATTGGCAGAGGCCGATATTTCCCGGCTGGAAGATGAAATTGCCCGGATGGACGAGAAACTGGCCAATCCGGAATCAATAGACGATCGCAATATCTTTGAAAAATACGAGCAGTTGAAATCGAAACTGGAAAACGTGATGGAACAATGGGAAAACTATCACGAAGAATATGAATCTCTGCTGCAACAAAAAAACTGGTGACATGAATCAAACACAGAAAAAAAATGAAGACCTGATTTTTGGCATTCGCGCCGTTATGGAAGCGATCAATTCGGGCAAAGAAATTGACAAGGTACTCCTGAAAAAGGGGGAGGGGGGCGAGTTGTATAAAGAAGTGTTTGATTTGATTCGTGAAAATCAGATTCCCTTCCAGTTTGTTCCGCTCGAAAAAATTAACCGCATTACCCGGAAAAACCATCAGGGCGTCATTGCATTTGTCTCTCCGATAACGTTTTATGATATCGAAAACTACCTGCCAACCCTTTTCGAAGAGGGAAAAAATCCGCTGATCCTGGTACTCGACCAGGTTACGGATGTCCGCAACTTTGGAGCCATTGTCCGAACGGCCGAATGTGCCGGGGTTGATGCCGTGCTAATACCTGAAAAAGGAGCGGCGCAAATTAATGCCGATGCGGTAAAAACATCAGCCGGGGCATTGCACCTGGTACCCGTTTGCCGGGCACGGGATTTACGGAAAGCCGTACTCTATTTGCAGCAGTCGGGATTAAAATTGATTGCAGCTACCGAGAAATCATCGGCGAACTACGTCAACACGGATTATACCGGACCGGTAGCCATTGTTATGGGCTCCGAAGATTCGGGCATTGACCGGCAGATCCTTGAATTGGCAGATGAGCGGGTACAAATACCTATCCTGGGGAAAATCGGGTCACTGAATGTGTCGGTGGCAGCCGGTTTGCTCGTGTACGAAGCGGTCAGGCAGCGGGCAACTGTTACAGGTTGATCTGTACCTGCCGTTTAAATGTTTCTTCCAGCGAAATAAACGTTTCAGTACTGGAAACACCTGGAATTTTTTGGACTTTTTCGCTGAGAATTTCTTTCAGGTGCTCGTTGTCGCGGGCATAAACCTTCACAAAAATGGCGTATTGTCCGGTAGTATAATGGCACTCGACAATCTCGTTGATTTCGCGTAGTTTGATCGCGACATTTTCGTAAAAACCTCCTTTTTCAAGAAAAATACCAACGTAAGTGCAGGTTTTGTAATCTACTTTTTTCGGATCAATGTGGTAGCCCGATCCGGTTATCACATTTAACTCAATCATTCTGTTTACACGTTGATGCACCGCGGCGCGTGAAACACCCACTTCAGCAGCCACATCTTTGAATGGTATCCTGGCATTTTTTGTTATGATCTCGAGGATGTGCAGGTCTACTTGGTCCAGATTATTACGTAGTGTCATTTTGGTTGTCTGATAAATTATTGCTTGAGATAAAAATAGACAAAATTTAGCAAAAAGGAATAAAATACAGTGTTAATCATGCCTTCTGATACCTGCTGATTTCGGAAGACGATTTAACTTGTTGTTATTCAGTGAATTTTTAAATCCAAATCCGGGTCATTGAGCTGTTGTGCTAAAAATGAGATAAAATATCTGTCAAAAATACCGTAAAATTTTAATTTATATTTTAAAATGCTATTTTTGTCGATGTAATAATGTCAAATTGATATTAGCTGAAGATATTTTGTTTGACTTTCCGCTGTAATTGTAGGTATATTAAATATGTTGACATGATGAAAAATGCTAATCTGAGTTGGCTTTTTATGCTCTTGCTGCTGATTGTGGTAGGCCTTGTTGGAATATTGGTTCCCAGTGACTTTGGTGGGTTGGACGACCCCAATCTGGTTCCGGGTGATGTTGCCTGGATGTTAACAGCAACCGCCCTGGTTTTATTGATGACGCCTGGTCTCGCCTTTTTTTATGGCGGGATGATTCAACCCAAAAATATTCTGTCAACCATGCTTCAGAGCTACATTGCAATGGGCCTGGTCAGTGTGCTTTGGGTGCTTGTTGCTTTTAGCCTGGCATTTGGCGACAGTATTGGTCCCGAAGGTTTTGGCTTATTCGGTAACCCGGCTACCTTTTTTATGTTTAAGGGAGTGAACGGAGCCACTCATGCCGATTTAAGTCCGACGATTCCCTTGGCTTTGTTTGCCATGTTCCAGTTAAAGTTTGCGATTATTACGCCGGCTTTAATTACCGGATCTTTTGCCGGAAGGGTTCGTTTCCGTTCGTATATGCTGTTCATGGTTTTGTTTACCTTGTTTATTTACGCGCCTTTATGTCATTGGACCTGGCATCCGAATGGATTTTTGCGGAACTGGGGCGTACTCGACTTTGCCGGTGGTACGGTTGTTCATATGTCGGCTGGTTTTGCCGCGCTTGCAGGTGCCATTTTCCTTGGAAAACGAAAAGAGTTTAATAAAGAATTCCGGCCGGCCAACATTCCTTTTGTTTTATTAGGCGCCGGTATGCTTTGGTTTGGCTGGTTTGGTTTTAATGCCGGTTCGGCATTGGCTGCCAACTCTGTTGCCGCATTGGCGCTGATGAACACGAATACGGCATCGGCTGCGGGGATGCTGGCATACCTGTTCCTCGATATGGCCAAAGGCAAAAATCCCTCGGGAATGGGCGCCGCGATCGGTTTGGTGGTCGGTTTGGTTGCCATTACTCCGGCGGCAGGTTTTGTGAGCGTGGGCTCCAGTATTTTTATTGGTGTCGCGGCATCGATGATCAGTAATTATGCTATCGCATTACGTTCAAAAACCAGGCTGGACGATACCCTCGATGTATTTCCGGCACACGGAATGGGAGGTATTGTCGGGATGTTGTTAACGGCTGTATTCGCGCAGGAAGTAGGGCTTATTCACGGTGAAACGGAAACCTTTCTGTACCATTTGCTGGCCTTGCTGATTGTAGGTGTTTTTACTTTTGGAGGCTCGGTGCTGATGTATAAAATAACGGATCTTATTGTGCCATTGCGTGTTTCAGCCCAGGCCGAGAAAGTGGGCCTGGACATCAGCCAGCACAACGAGTCGTATGCTTTTGAATATAAAAGCGACGAATAGCTTTAACGTGGTCGCTCTTTTATATGCTCGAGGACTCCCCGTAACAGGGGAGTTTTTTTGTATATGTATAAAAAAAACCGTCGCTTGCGGACGGTTTTCATTTATTTTTGTCGTTCGTTGGTTTTATTTGATGGCCACCTGACGTTTAAAATCCATTTCCAGCGAAATAAAGGTTTCGGTACGTGCAATTCCTTCAATTTCCTGCAATTCTTCGTCAATCAGTTTTTTCAGGTGCTTATTGGTTTTTGTCTGAATTTTGATAAAAATGGCGTATTGACCCGTCGTATAATGGCATTCAACAATCTCGGGAATTGTTCGCAAGGCCTTCGCCACCTCGGTGTGATACTTTGCTTTTTCAAGATAAATTCCCATATAAGCACAGGTATTATAACCCAGTTTTGACGGGTTGACAATAAATTCACTTCCTGAGACAACTCCCAGGTTTAAAAGCCGCTGTACACGCTGGTGAATTGCCGCACCGGAAACGCCGCATTCACGGGCGACTTCGAGGAAGGGGATACGCGCGTTTTTGGTAATCAGGCGCAGAATTTTCTCGTCGAGCTCGTCAATTTGCGGTAGCGGT
Source organism: Gaoshiqia sp. US2 (assembly GCF_059705485.1). Taxonomy (NCBI): domain Bacteria; kingdom Pseudomonadati; phylum Bacteroidota; class Bacteroidia; order Marinilabiliales; family Prolixibacteraceae; genus Gaoshiqia; species Gaoshiqia sp. US2. Next base: position 3,115,954 of record NZ_AP048550.1, read on the forward strand.
TCAATATAATCTTGATTCATCATATAAGTTTAAATTTTCTTTTTCAAAATTTATTAACGTAAATGTACTAAAAAATGACATTTGCTAATAATAATAGTTTAAAAACACATTGTTTGTAATAAATTGAAAGTATTTTCATCAATTTGATTAAAAATATCGATTCGATTTTGGGCAGCAAATGTAGAATATTTTTTTCTATTTCTCAATGATAATTGAGGCCCCCGCGCGAATATCCTTCGAACTTATTAACTATTTTCTGATGGCTGTTTGGTTGATTAAACTGCTGATATCGTTCCCGCTTGGATTTTGGAAAACATGTAAGTCAAATTCCGGCAGGATAGCGAGTACATGGTCAAAAATATCGGACTGAATATCTTCATAATTTGCCCACCGCTGATCCCTGCTGAACACATAGATTTCGAGAGGAATTCCCTTTTCTGTTGGTTGCAGTTGTCTGACCAGAAAAGTCATTTCCTGATGAATATTTGGATTTTGACGCAAATAGGCCTGCAGGTAGGCCCTGAATATGCCGAGGTTGGTTTGTCGGCGGCCATTAAAAAGATCACCTTCTTCAAGTTGAAGTTTTTGATTGTATGCTGTAATATCAGCCTCTTTTCGGGCGATATAATCCTTCAGCAGATGAAAGCGGTTGAGTTTCTCCAACAACTTTTGATCGCAAAAGCGAACGCTCTTCATATCAATGTTGATCGACCGTTTGATCCTTCGTCCGCCCGACTCTTCCATGCCTGCCCAGTTGTTAAACGACTCGGACACCAGGGCGTAAGTCGGGATGGTGGTGATGGTTTTGTCCCAATTCTGAACTTTGACGGTTGTCAGGCTGATATCAATGACCGTTCCGTCGGCGCGGTGTGATGGCATTTCGATCCAATCGCCCGGTTTCAGCATTTTATTCATCGATAGCTGGATACTGGCGACAAAACCGAGAATGGTGTCCTTAAAAATCAACAGCAAAACAGCTGCCATCGCTCCCAGTCCGGCAAACAGGCCCAGGGGTGATTTATTGATCAGAATACTGATCACGATAATGGTTGATATGAAAATAAACAGAATCTGAACCAGTTGGATGTATCCTTTGATCGGACGCGTTGCCGCATAGGGGGTGGTTTGGTAAATATCGTTAATTACATTGGCTGTTCGTACCATTGCAATGGTGAAGATGCAAACAAAATAGATCCGGGATAAACCGTTTAAGACCGCGGAAACCGTTTCAATTTCTGAAAAACCCGAAGACGAATAGATAATAAAAGCAGCGGGGAGGTGGGCCAGAATGCTGAAGACCTTTCGTTTAATCAGAAAGTCGTCCCATTCGGTTTTGGTTCTTTTGATGAAATGGTAAATCATTCGGATGATTACCACCCGGGTAAGCATCTGAACCAAGGCTGATACCAGAAAAAGGACCACCAGCGAAACAGCGATGGCCGAAATTAAGGTCCACTCATCCGTAAAATTCAATTGCTGAAATAAATCAATGAAAATGTCTTTTAATTGCTTCATCTTAGGGCCGCAGATCTTTTTTGAAAATTTGTAATTAGTTTTATAGTTTTAAACAGTAAAAAAGCACTTCGTATGAGGACATTATACTTTATACTTCTGCTGTTGGCAGCGCCTTACCTGCTCCACGCAAAGGTAAATTATTACACTTATTTTGAAAACAGTTCACTGAGAATTGACTACCTGCTGGGGGGTACCGACAGTTCTGCTGCGGTTTTTATTGAGCAAATGAAGAAAGAGCCGTTTTACGGCGGATCGCACACCCGGCTGATTGATGAGCAGGATTACGGGACTTACCGCTACCGGGTTTTTGATTTAAAGAGCGGCGGCTTGATTTTTTTGAAAGGTTTTTGCCCGCTTTTTCAGGAGTGGCAAACAACCGGGGAGGCTAAAGAGATGAAGCGGAGTTATTATCAGGCGGCTGTTATTCCGTTTCCAAAAAACGAAATTCGTTTTACCATTGAGTACCGGGACTGGGAGGGGAAATATCGCGAATTGCTTTCACTGGAAATTAATCCGGACGACTATTTCATACTGAGAGAAGCGTTGCCGGATTACGAAGTGAAAGAACTTCTGAAAAACGGGCGTCCCGATCAAAAAGTGGATGTGGTATTTTTACCGGAAGGATATACCAGGGGAGAGATGCAAAAGTTTATGGCAGATGCGGAACGGATGGTTGAAATTTTGTTTGGCGTTCAGCCATTCAGTCAGCACAAACAGAATTTTAATATCTATGCCGTCAACGTTCCTTCACTGCAGTCAGGGACTGATATTCCCGGCGAAAATATTTACCGGAACACGGCTTTTGGTTCTACTTTTTACACTTTTGATACGCCCAGGTACCTGACCACCAAAGAAATGAAGTCCGTTTACGATGCGGTCGCTTTGGTTCCTTACGATCATATCTGCGTGTTGGTGAACAGTGAGCAATACGGAGGGGGAGGTTTTTATAATTTCCTCACGATAACGACAGTTGACCACGAGAAATCGCCGGAGGTGATGGTACATGAATTTGGTCATGGTTTTGCCGGATTGGCTGATGAGTATTATTCGTCGGCTGTTGCATACGATGAGTTTTATAATAAAAAACTGGAACCCTGGGAACCGAATATAACAACGCTGGTAAATTTTGACGACAAGTGGAACGATTTGATTGACAGCGAAACTCCCGTACCGACGCCCCGCGAAGCTAAATTTTCGAACAAAACAGGCGTGTTTGAAGGCGGCGGCTACTCCGCTCAGGGAATTTACAGTCCGGTAATGAATTGCCGGATGAAAAGCAATGAAGCAAAAGGTTTTTGTCCGGTTTGTGCAAGAGCCATTGAGCAGACAATCCGCTGGCACTGCGAATAGAATTTTACCGGTTATTTTCCGGTACTTTGTACCACTTATTCACCGGGGCCGGCGGAGTGTACGACGCCAGATAACTGATCACCTCTTCGCTCGTTTGAGCAATATAATAAAGGTCACGATATGCCGGTTTGGCAAAATTTTCTTCAAAGGAGCGTTCGAATTGACGAAACAGATCATTATAAAAGCCATTGGTATTCAGAAAAACGATGGCTTTATGGTGATAGTCGAGCTGTTTTAGGGTAATTACTTCCAGAATTTCTTCCAAGGTACCAAAGCCGCCGGGAAGCGCAATAAACGCGTCAGCCAGTTCGCGCATAATGGCTTTGCGTTCCATCATATCTTTCGAAACAATTAATTTCTGGGCGTTCTCCGAAACCAGGTTATGTCCTTTCAACTTTTCCGGGATTACGCCGATGGTTTCGGCGCCGGCCTCGGCCGCCGTTTCCAATACCCGTTCCATCAGTCCCACATTGGCGCCGCCGTTAATGAGCGTTTGTTTGTTTTGACCAATCAGTCGGGCCAGTTTTACGGCTTCGTCCACGTATACCCGGGCCAGTGCGTTGCTTGACGATGAAAAGACACAAATTTTCATAATAACATTATCCTTAAGGTTACCGGAGAAAACAGAATGCCACCCGGTTGATGGATGACATTCTGCATTATTTTTAGGCATCAATGTTGGCGTAAATCGCGTGGTCTTCGATGAACTGACGGCGTGGCGGAACCTCGTCGCCCATTAACATGCTGAAGATGTGATCGGCTTCTGCCCCATTTTCGATGGTCACCTGCCGTAACGTCCGGCGTTCGGGGTCCATGGTGGTTTCCCAAAGCTGTTCGGCGTTCATCTCTCCAAGACCTTTGTAACGTTGGATATGCACCGATGATTCTTTTCCGTCGCCCAGTTCTTCAATCAGGCGCAGACGTTGCTGTTCGTCCCAGGCATATTGTTCCCGTTTGCCTCTTTTCACTAAATAGAGCGGCGGAGTGGCAATGTAAAGGTGACCGTCTTTAATGAGCTCTCTCATATAACGGAAGAAGAAGGTCATAATCAGTGTGTCAATGTGGCTTCCGTCCACGTCGGCATCGGTCATGATGATGATTTTGTGGTAACGTAATTTTTCCAGGTTTGCAGCCTTGGAGTCTTCTTCTGTCCCGATGGTTACGCCCAGTGCGGTAAAAATATTGCGGATTTCTTCACTTTCATACACTTTGTGCTGCATCGCTTTTTCAACATTCAGAATTTTACCGCGTAAGGGCAAGATAGCCTGAAAACGGCGGTTTCGTCCTTGTTTTGCCGTACCGCCTGCCGAATCTCCCTCTACCAGAAAAATCTCGCAGGCTGCCGGATCTTTGTCTGAACAGTCGGCCAGTTTGCCCGGCAAACCACCTCCTGAAAGAACATTTTTACGCTGTACCAGCTCACGCGCTTTACGGGCAGCGTGGCGGGCCTGGGCGGCCAGGATGACTTTGTTGACGATGGCTTTCGCCGATTTCGGGTTTTCTTCCAGGTAATTCGATAGCATCTCGCTTACTGCCTGATCAACCGGTTGGCTGATTTCGGAATTGCCCAGCTTGGTCTTTGTCTGTCCCTCGAATTGAGGTTCCTGCACTTTAACCGAAATAACGGCTGTCAGTCCTTCGCGGAAGTCATCTCCGCTGATGTCGAACTTCAGCTTGCTAAGCATTCCGGATGTTTCGGCATAATTTTTCAAGGTGCGGGTCAGTCCCCTGCGAAAACCGGTCAGGTGTGTCCCCCCTTCAATGGTGTTGATGTTGTTTACGTATGAATGGATGTTTTCGGTAAATGAGGTGTTGTAGTGCAAGGCAATTTCTACCGGCACATCGCCTTTTTCCGATGAAATATGGATTGTTTCATCAATCAGCCGTTCGCGGGTGGCATCCAGGTATTCAACAAACTCTTTAAGACCTTCTTCCGAATAAAACCGTTCGAATTTGGGATTACCCTCTTCGTCGATTTGACGCAGATCAAGCAAGCTCAAATTAATCCCGGCATTCAGGAACGCGAGTTCGCGCAAACGGGCCGAAAGAATTTCGTACTTGTAAACTGTTGTCAGAAAGATACTATTGTCGGGTTTGAACGTGACATGCGTGCCCGTTTTGTCGGTTTCGCCAACTATTTTTGCAGCATAAAGAGGTTTTCCGATACTAAATTCCTGCATCCAGGCTTTTCCTTCGCGAAAAACTTCGACCTTGAGGTGGATCGACAGGGCATTGACACACGAAACCCCCACGCCGTGGAGACCTCCGGATACTTTGTAACTGTCTTTGTCGAATTTACCGCCGGCATGAAGCACCGTCATCACCACTTCGAGTGCAGACCGGTTTTCTTTGGTGTGAATTTCGGTAGGTATACCACGGCCGTTATCTTTAACCGTGATGGAATTATCTTCGTTTATGATGACTTCAATGTTGTCGCAGTAACCTGCCAACGCTTCGTCAATCGAATTGTCAATCACCTCGTAAACCAGGTGGTGAAGTCCTTTTTCGTTTACATCGCCAATATACATTGCCGGACGTTTCCGTACGGCTTCCAAACCTTCAAGTACCTGAATACTGTCAGCTGAATAATTGCCGTTTCCGTTTCCGCTTACTGACTTGTTTTCTAATTCGCTCATCTATTTATTTGTTTGGGTTATTCAAAATCTATTTTTGCTCATCCTTTTCAGAGACGGGCAACCGGTGTTCATTCCGTAAAAATGGTCAACAAAATTCCTTTTTAAAATTTGGGTTGATGTCTGAACAGGTGAATGATTATCAGTTATATAATCAATACTCATCGCCTCTTGCGTACAACATGCAAATATAGCAAAAATATGCTACAAGCAGTCAGGAATTACCGGATTACTTTCCAAAGTTTTCAACAAAAAGTTGAAAAATAACAATCAATATATCAATGAGTTATCTGATGTATTTTGGTCTGTCTTTCAGATTTTTCTTCTTGCAAAAACATTTAGTTAAATCAGAAAGAGAAACTAATTCCCGCAATCAGGTTTAACCCCTTGTTTGTATACCCCAGCCAGCTTTCGTATTTCTGAAATGAAAAGTTATTGACCTGTCCCCAGAAATTAAGGTTTTTTGAGTACCGGTAGTTCAGTCCAAAGTTCAGATCGAGAACCGGTTCCAGGGTGAATACCGTTTGTTCAATCCCGGTGGGCACGGTTGCGTCCTCTGTGTCGTACACAGAGGTTTGGATGAGCCCTTTCCGTTTGCTGATCACGTTAATGTCGGCCGTAATGCTCAAAGGTCCGTCGGGCCTGAAATTGAGTGATGTGGTTGCTTCATAGGCCGGTTTATGCCAGGCTTCTTCAAGCGTGTTCATGTTGTAGGAATGGAATTTTCCTTTCAGCAACAAACTGACCTGATCAGTAGCGGCGTAGAATAGTTCAGCCCCTATGGTCAGTTGTTTTACTTTGTCGTAAAGCGCATCAAAGGTATTTGACCGCGTGGTTTCACCGGTCGATAAGATCCGGTTGTCGTTTAAAATATAAAAATGCTGGTCTTTGATGTTGGCATAGTCGATTCGGGACCCCAGGTGAAAACGCGGACTGAGTTTGCTCCTGACACCTCCGGTAAGAATGTACCTGTGTTTGGCGTTTTTGATATCGTGATAGGGATTGACAAATTGATTTTCGGCGGCAACCGCTGAATAATGGTTGTGTTCGAGATACCCGTCGAGACCGGCGTAAAGGGTTAGTACGTCCTGAATCGGGAACCATTCACCCTTTACGTTGGGGGTTAACAGGTAGTCGCCGTCGGTGTCGCTGTCGGTGACCGAATAGCTGTTGATACCAACCCGTAAACTGGCGATATCGCCTTCAAGGAAAATCGATGGTTTAAGTGTTAAGATCATTTCTTGTCTGTTTCCGAAACCATTGTAGGTTTGGTTTAAGATACTGTCGGCATTGACGAAGGTCAAACCGATGCCGAGCTGACCGTTAAACTGTTCCAGTTTTTTGTCGAATAAGCCGTTCAGTTTTACCAGGTGTTCCTTTTGCCCGGTTTTTGTGCCAAAATACTGGTATTTAAACCCGGTTGTGAAGCGAAAATCAGCTTTCGGGTCTTCGTTCCCCGCCAGCCCGAGACTTAGCCCTCCGCGCGAAAAAGATTGTTTGGCGTCCCACAAGGGGAAGATTGCTTCTTTGGCTGTATTTGACAGCGAATCGCCTGCATAGCCGTAATAACGGAAGGCTTTCTGTTCGAAAAACAGTTTGGTCGACAGGCTTGATTTTCCGATGGCATGTTTGGTGAAAAATTCAGCCAGGTTATCGCTGTGCGGCGCTTTTACTTTATCGTCGTTCAGTAATTTAATCTTCCCGTTCGATGAGAGATGCCTGAGGTGTAAGCCCAGGGTGGTATTTTTGCTTGGGTGGCCATTCAGAAACAGCTCGCCGTAGGGTGTTTGGTAATTTCCGACGCCGGCTTTCAACATGCCGGTTGTTAATTTTTCTTTTGGCTCGCGGGTCATTTGTGCTGCCTGTACCGGTTCAACGGTAAAGGTGGTAAACACCGGCTGCGGATTAATCCGGTAATCAAATACCGGTTTTTCGGTATCTCCCGGTTTGATTTGAGGAATATCGTTGATTTTGAAAGCATCCGAGATGCTTGGCTGGTAGGCTTTCACCACTTCAACTTCTTTGTGCAGTTGGGTCGTATCTTTTTGCGCCAGGGCATGTCCGGTTAAACCGGTAAGCGCCGACAGAAATATATATTTGTTGAATGAACTTCTCATAATCGTCTCTTTTTGATTTATTTTTGATTGATATCAATTTGCATCGGACTGTCTTTCTGCTGCTGCCGTTGTTGTTCCGTTTTTTCCAGATCTCTCAGTTTGGTCCCTGCCGTTTCAATGATTCCGTCGTCTGTTTCAGGATAATTTTCAACAATACTTTTCAGCGTATGTTTGGCCTGAAATTCGTCGCCCCGCGCCAGGTAAATATCGGCCAGCAGGATGAAACTTTTGGCTAACCAAAACTGGTGTGGCGTATTCTTCGAAATAAAATCCATCACCCCGTTTTCAGCCTGCTCCAGTTTGTTCTGGCTGACGAGTATTTCGATGACCCGGTACTTTGATTCGGCTCCTTCTTCCGACGAGGGGTCTGCGGCCAGTGTCGAGAAGATGGGCAGCGCCTGCTGGAAGTTTTTGGTCAGGTAATATGATTTGGCCAGCTTGTAGTTGGCTTCGCGCTTTAATACATCAGTGAGGTTGTCTGAACTGAGCACTAAGCCGGCCGATTCGGCGCAGGCCTGGTAGTTGGCCAACTGGTAATGGCAACGCATAATGCCGGCTCTGGCCTTTAGCAGGTTCCATTTGGTATTCGATATTTTTCCGAGACGTTCGTAGTAGCTGAGCGCTTTGGCGTAATTGGCCGCATTGTATTCCAGTTCGGCCACCCGTCCAAGCGCAGGTTCTGTAAATATGTTATCCGATTTATTGACAACAAATTCATAGTCGGTTAAGGCCGACGAAAACTCACCCGATGCATACTTGGCTTCGGCCAGATAAAAGCGCGCATTCAGGCTGAAACTGCCCTGGGGGTATTGTTGCAGGTAACGTTCGAGTTGGGTGCGCGCCTGCGGATCTTTGTTCATCACCAGCTTTTCGGCCGTCAGGTAACTTAGCGAATCCTGCTCCGATGCCGATACCCGTATTCCCTGGCCCGACCGTTGGGCATAGGCAAAATAAGCGTCAACATTATTTAATTCAACGTAACTGTTCTTTATTCCCAGCATAGCCGACTGGGCTTCCGGACTATTCGGGTATTTCTCGGCCACTTGTTTGTAATAGTCGAGCGCCTTGTTGTAATCCGACATGTTGTAGTAGATCAGGCCAAGCTGTAATAAAGCCTTCGGCTGATAACTGCTTTGCGGAAATTCTTTCAATAAATCCCGGTAATAACCGATCGCTACCTGGTTTTCATTCATCCGTTCGTAAGTTCGCCCCAGTTCAAACAAGGCATCGTCGACAAAGGCCGATTGGGGGAAGGTTTGCAACAGGCTGCGCAGGCTGCTGATCTTTTGCTGCTGTTCGCGCTGGATTCCCAGGCTCAGCGCTTTCTGGTAAAGGGCGTAGTCCGGATCATAGGTTCGTTGTGCGTAAGCCTGCTCGTAGCTGTTTACGGCGTTCCTGTAGTCGCGGTTGATATAATAACAATCGCCCAGGCGGTTGTAGGCATCGCCTAATTTTTCGCTTGGCTTATTTTTATTTAAATCGATATATTTTCTAAACGAGGCGGCCGATTGCTCGTAATTTGCAAGTTTGAAATAAGCATATCCGTGGTTGTAATGTGCCGACTGGTATTCGGGCGTTGTTTGTGCTCCGGGCGACTGTAAAAAACTGCTAAAGCCCGAAGCGGCCTGCTGATAGTTTTCCAGACGGTAGTTTGCTTCCGCTTTCCAGAACAGGGCCGATGCTTTCAGCGCCGGGTTGAATTCGCCGTTGGCCAGCGACAGATCAAAATGACCAATGGCGGGCTGGTATTCGAGGTTGTTGAAAAGCTCCAGTCCGCGGTAATAACTGACCCGCTGATAGGCTTTCCGTATCGAGGGGGTTTTTACCCTGATTTTTTCAATAGAGGCCACCGCATCTTTGAAATTATTGGTGCTCATGTAAACCTGTACCAGGTAATCGTAGGCTGCGTCGTTCCTTCCCGAATTCGGGTAAAGTGAAATGTATTTGTCAAAAGCCTTGATCGTTTCGTTAAACGGAGAGTAGGACAGTTCGTAGGTTATTTTGGCAAAGTTGAAAAGCGCATCTTCACTGATCTCCGGGTTGAAATTCATCTCCGAAGCTGCTTCAAAGGCAACGCGCGCTTTATTTTTATCGCCCGATTTGATGTAGCAGTCGGCCAGCGTATAATAAGCGTTTTGGGCCAGCTCGTCTTTCCCCTTGGAGGCGTGTTCAAGCGGTGCAATGGCGGCCTGGTACTGGCCGGTTAAGTAGTAACAATAGCCAAGCATGTAATTTTCGTCACGCTGGAGGCTTTTTGTGGTCCGGAAATAGGTTTCGAGATGGGGGATCGCTTCCTGAAAACGTTCCAGGTGAAAATACGAACTTCCCAAAATTTTCGACAGGGAAGCAATTTGTTGTTTCTCCGCCGTTTTCATCAGCGGTTCGGTAAATTCAACCACTTTCCCGTAATTTCCCTGTTTATAATAGATCTGGCTCATGTAGAACGGAATGATCGAGGCAAAGGCCGGATTATCTTTCAATTCGTCGAAAGCGGCAAGGGCTGCATCAAAATCATTGTTCATGTACCGGATGTGGGCCCAGTAATATTTCGAAGGAGCTGCCAGCCGGTGATTGGTATTCTTTACCTTAACAAATTCGCGTTCGGCTTCGTTGTAACGTTCGGTTTGAAACAGGGCGTATCCTTTTTGGTAACTGATTTTGACTTGTTCGTCCCGGCTCAGGGCCGAAAGGCTCATGTGCTGATAAGCCTGTAACATGGGTTGATACTGCTTGTTTTTAAAGCGGGCATTTCCCAGCTCAAACCAGGCTTTGTCGGTGTATGCGCTTTCCGGATATTTCTGAAGGAAGGTTTCCATCAGCGGAGAACCGTTTTTCGATTCCAGCTTCAAGGCGCATAGCGCTTCATAAAACATGGCTTCGGCATGGATCTCGGAGCCGGCCTCGCTTTTGGCGGCTATGGCTGCAAATTGTTCCTGGGCCGAAACAAATTGTTTGCCCGTATACAGTTCTTTTGCCTGATGAAGCTCAGCCGAAACAGACTGATAGTATGATGTTTGTTGCGAAAAGGCAAGTTCGGTGATGCAACACATCAGAACTATTGCCGCGAGCAATCTTGTTTTCATAGACTTTGTTTTAATTTGGGTTAAAAATAATGATAAAGTAATCGTTTTTACCTTTTTAACCAACCGACTTCTCAACAAAAAACTGTTTATTTCCATAATGAACGCATTTTAAAAAAGTTTTTTTAGCCTGAAACTCCCCGTTGGAGCCTGCGTCCGCCTATACTATTCATTCTGTATGAATGATTAATTTTTTTGAAAGCGGGTTCTTCAAAATATAGTTACTCTGCCTTTCTCTTTTTTTCTAATAGATTAAATGTCTGTTTGATAATTGCAATTTAAAGTAAAAAGATGACCGTCTTGCCAAATTAATAAAAATATGGAGAAGCCAGTTTCAGAAATCGGTACAGAGGCTAAGAGCGTGGGACCTGATTTCTGCGACACTTTGCGGCTTCCGGGTATTTTCTGCGTATAATGAAAAGTACCTGAATACCTGAATACCATTGAAGGCCTTAAGTAAAACGGTAAAGGCGACTGAAACATTGCGACTGACACTGGTTCATCGTTGATTTTTACGATACAGGGCATCGAACCGGAGTGACGCCGATAGCATTCCGTCCATATTCTGGTGATCTTGTTTTCTTTTTAGAAAAGTATTCATTACTTTTATCGTTCATCCCGGTTACGGATGAATACCTAAATGAAACCATTTAACTACTCACGACGATGCGAAAAACGATAGCAAGCGGAATTTTTATCCTGACATTTTTCCTGCAACTGCAGGTTCACGCCCAACCAAAGATCACGGTTTATGCCAATAAGCCGACGACCGAAATTGCTCCTACCATGTGGGGAGTGTTCTTTGAAGATATCAACTTTGCTGCCGATGGAGGTATTTATGCCGAGTTGGTGAAAAACCGTTCGTTTAAATTTCCCGACCCCTTTGCCGGGTGGAAGGTACCATTCAGGGATTCGGTATTGGTGATTAACGAAACAATTGACGGGAGGGAGCATCGCTTCCTGAGGCTTTCTTCTCTGGCGCGGGGAAATGCAAATTATATCGAAAACCAGGGTTTTCGGGGAATGGGCCTGCATGCCGGTGAAGAATATCGCCTGTCGCTTGGCTCCAGAGCAGTAGGCGGGACAAACTTGTCGCTGCTGGTTGAACTGCTCAACGAAGCAGGTGAACCAATTGGTAAAGCCGATGTGCCCGGTTTGACGACCGATTGGAATGTGAAGGAACTGATCATTACGGCAAGCGCTGCTTCAGCCAAAGGTCGACTGCGAATTTCGCTGAAAGGCGAGGGAACGATTGATTTCGACTATGTGTCGCTTTTCCCTGTCAATACCTTTAAAAAACGGGTTAACGGGATGCGTTCAGATCTGGCTCAACTGCTGGCCGATCTGAAACCGGGCTTTTTGCGCTTTCCCGGCGGTTGTGTTGTGGAAGGGCATCACCTCGATTTACGTTACCAATGGAAAAAAACGGTGGGCGATATTCACGACCGCGAATTAATCATCAACCGCTGGAATACTGAGTTTATGCACCGCCATACGCCCGACTATTTTCAGTCGTTCGGGCTGGGCTTTTTTGAATATTTTGTGTTGTCGGAAGATTTGGGCGCTGAGCCGCTTCCGATCCTGAACTGCGGAATGGCTTGCCAGTACAATACAGGGGAGCTTGTCCCGCTTAACGAGATGGATTCCTACATTCAGGATGCGCTCGACCTGATTGAGTTCGCCAATGGCGATGCATCAACCAAATGGGGAAAATTGCGGGCAGATATGGGGCATCCGGAGCCTTTTAACTTAAAATACATCGGCATCGGGAACGAACAGTGGGGACATCAATACCTGGAGCGTTACGACCTGATTGCCGCGGCTGTACGTGAACGATATCCCGAAATTCAGTTGGTTTCAGGTTCCGGCCCGTCGGCCGAGGGCGACCGCTTTGATTACCTTTGGAACGAACTGAAAGGACGACAGGCCAACCTGGTGGACGAACATTACTACAAAGATCCCAATTGGTTTTTCAATAATGCCCGGCGTTACGACAGCTACGAGCGTGGCGGACTAAAGGTTTTTGCCGGCGAATATGCCAGTCATGTACGCAACGACAATATCAAAGATGCTACCTCAAGCAACTGCTGGGTGGCGGCCCTGTCGGAAGCGGCGTTTATGACCGGCCTGGAGCGTAACGCCGATGTGGTACATATGGCTTCGTATGCTCCGTTGCTTGCGCATGTTGATGCCTGGCAATGGCGCCCCGACCTGATCTGGTTCGACAACCTGAACACGGTCGCTACCCCCAATTATTACGTGCAGAAAATGTATTCGACCCACAGCGGGACCCATGTGTTACCTGTTTTGCGGGAGAATGAAGTGATTGCCGGGCAGGACAGCCTGTATGCCAGCGCATCGGTCGATAAAAACAGCGGGCGTATTTATTTGAAAATGGTTAATGCTTCGTCGGTGACGAAGGAAGTGGTTGTTGAATTTCAGGGAATGAAACCGGCAGTGAAAGAAGCCGTGTTGACCGAGTTGGCTGATCATAACCTGATGCAGTACAACAGCCTGGATCAACCGGCGAATATTGTTCCGCGAAACAGCAAAGCAGCCTTAAAAGGCAACCAGCTGAGTCTGGCGTTAAACCCAAGGTCGTTTGTTTTGGTGGATGTTGCCGGGCGAAAATAGCGACGGATCTGGTACCGAAAAATACGCAGAGCCCTTCATTCATCAGGATGAGGGGCTTTCTGTTTTCTTCCGGCCTTTTTTGACTACCAGAACTGCCCCGGCAAAGACAATGGCTGCTCCAAGCAGCGAGTAAACCGAGAAGCGTTCGCCTTCAATCCACGACACATTTAATTCGGTGAGAATTCCCATGGTTATAAAGGTGATGATGGGATTAAGCAGAATGATGATGCTTATTTTGTTGGCTTCGGTGTAGTGCAAAGCCATGGCGAGGTATTGGTACGAAAATAAGGTATTCAACCCGAGCGACAGGAGCAACAACCACCAGCCCCAGCTTAAACCTGAAAGGGCCGAAAAGTTGACAAAAGGCAGATAAACAAGCACCGGAAATCCGAACAAAAACAAATTTAACAAGCCGGCGCTATATTGCCGGACGAGTGTCTTTTGCAGAACAGCATAAACCGACCAGGCAAAGGCGCCGCTTAAGGTGAGTAAAATTCCCAGCTGGTATTGCTTTTCCTGTCCGGTCATCAGGCTTAATTGCTGATTGTAAAAGATAACAAAACCGGCAATAACCAGCGCAAAACCAATAAATTGAGGGATTCGTATCCGTTCCCTGAAAAACAAAATGCCTGCCAGCGCCAGTAAAATTGGTCCGGCCTGGATGACCAGTTGCGCATTGCTCGGGCTGGTATAATGAATGCCCAGCATGAAGCCCAGGTAATTCCACGACAGGGCAATGGCTGCCAAAACAAGGAGCCAGGGTGGACGAACAAGAATTTTAAGACTTTGGGGAGCCCGGTACAACTGCCACAAAACAAGAAAAAAGAAAGCTACCACAAAACGGAACCACACAATGGTTGGCGGATCTACCTTTTGAACAGCAATTTTGAGCTTTATAGCCAGAAATCCCCAAAAAACAGCCGTTATACAAGCGTAAAAAATTCCTTTTTGCGTATTGGTCATACTTTAAACAGTCATTGGATAATTGGTCATTAGACAATTAGTCATTGGTAATTGGTCATTGCAGCTTGCGGCTTGGAAGGCGGCATCCGTTCGTAATCACAGGCAAAAAAGCCACCGGATCATCCGATGGCTTTGTAATGGTTTATCTGAGCTGTGCGCCGAGTTCTTTTTCAAAGGTAAAAATCAGCTTTTGCATGATCTTATCAATTTGCTTATCGTTGAGGGTTTTTTCGTCGTCCCTCAAAATAAAGCTGATGGCGTACGATTTCTTGCCTTCCGGAATACCTTTACCTTCGTATACATCGAACAAATCGACCGAACGCAGCAGTTTGCGTTCAACCCTTACGGCCAGATCGCGGATTTGTGCAAAGCGAACCTGTTTGTCAAGCAACAGCGCCAAATCGCGCCGTACTTCCGGGTACTTGGGCAGTTCGGCAAAGAGTGTTTTATTGTTTTTTTGTTCCAGCAAAAGATTGTCCATGAAAAAGTCGGCATAAAACACCTGATTTTCAATTTCAAATTCCTTTTGCAGCTTTTTATGCACGATGCCAAACTCAACCAGCTTTCGCCCGTTTGAGGTTGAATAAACCAGGCCCTCCGAAATCAACTCCGTGTTCACATCTTCTGTTTTCAGGTTTTCTGCCTTCAGTCCAAGTTTTAGCAATAAATTTTCAACATAGCCCTTTAACTGAAAGAAACTGCTTCCGTTTTGGGTAAGCGCCCAGCTTTCGCGCTCTTTTTGCCCCGAGATGAAAAGGGATAAGTGTTCTTCTTCTGAATAATTTTTCAGCGGATTTTCAATCAGTTCTATGCCGGTGCAGTGGTAGCAATTACCGAATTCGTACAAACGTAAATCACCATTACGGCGGTTGGCATTATAGGCAATGGTTTCAAGGCCGCCGAACAACAGGGTTTGCCTCATGCCTCCCAAATCAGCGCTCAGGGGATTGAATAATTTAACGGTGTTTTCGGCGGCAAGGCTTGTGCGGTTTTCGTAATACACTGTTTTGGTCAGCGAGTTAGACCAGATTTCGTTAAAACCTTGCGCCGAAAGCATATCGGCCATCAGGTTGCGAATTTTCACCGGATCGGGTTTCACGGAGTATTGCAGCGAAGCATTCACCTGTGTGGGTATTTCAATGTTGTTATACCCGTAAATACGCAGGATTTCTTCAATGACATCGGCCTCGCGCTTCACATCGACCCGGTACGGCGGTACCGCCAGCGACAGCCCGGTTTCACTTTCACTTTCAATCCGGATCTCCAGCGCGGTCAGAATCTTTTTAATGGTTTTGGCGCCTAAATCTTTTCCAATCAGGCGTTTGATGTTGGCGTAACTCACGTCAATTTTAAAGTCGGCGACGGGCACGGGATAAACGTCCACGATTTCCGACGAAATTTTACCGCCGGCAATTTCTTTAATCAGCAGGGCGGCGCGCTTCAGGGCATAAAGAACACCGTTGGGATCGGTTCCGCGTTCGAAGCGGAACGAAGCGTCGGTGTTCAGGCCGTGGCGACGCGCTGTTTTCCGGATAAAAACCGGATCGAAACAGGCCGACTCCAGGAATATATTTTTGGTCGATTCTTTGACCCCCGATTGGATGCCGCCAAACACACCGCCGATACACATTGCTTCCCGGGTGTTGCAAATCATCAGGTCGTCGGGGTGCAGTTCGCGTTCCACTTCGTCGAGGGTGACAAATTTTGTCCCGGCAGGTAAGGTTTTAACAACGACTTTTCCTCCGGTAATTTCGTCGGCATCAAAAGCATGTAAAGGCTGTCCGGTTTCAAAAAGTACGTAGTTGGTCACGTCAACTACATTGTTGATGGGGTTCAGTCCAATGGTTTTCAAGCGATTTTTCAGCCAATCGGGCGACTCTTTAATTTCCACGCCGCTGATGGTCACCCCGGCATAGCGCAGGCAGGCTTCGGGATTGACCACTTCCACCGGGATTTCCAGAGAGTGATCATCCGTTTTAAACATCTCAACCGATGGCCTTTTATAACTGATTTCCTGTGTTTTTTTCAGGAAAGCAGCCAAATCGCGGGCCACGCCAATGTGCGAAGCGCTGTCAATCCGGTTCGGCGTCAGATCCACTTCGATGGAGTAGTCTGATTCAACGTTGAAGTAACGGCTGGCAGGAGTTCCTGCAACGGCATCATCGGGCAGAACCATAATGCCGGCGCGATCGTGCCCCAGCCCGATTTCCTCTTCCGAACAAATCATTCCTTCGGAGGCCTCGCCCCTTATTTTTGATTTCCTGATCTGAAATTCCTGATCGCCGTCATACAAGCTTGTGCCCACCGTGGCGACCACCACTTTTTGCCCGGCTGCCACGTTTGGCGCCCCGCAAACAATGGGCAGGATATCGCCCTTGCCAACATCAACCGTAGTTTTGCTGAGATGATCCGAATTGGGGTGTTTTTCGCAGGTAACAACCTGCCCGATCACCAATCCGCGCAGCCCGCCTTTTATGCTTTCAACTTCTTCAATACTGCCCACTTCCAGACCGATCTGGGTGAGGATATTTTCCAGTTCTTTGGGCTGAAGGTCCGTGTCAATGTAGTCTTTTAACCACTTGTATGAAATATTCATCGTGTAATGCTTTTTTGCTGAATTTCAAAGTCCGACAAAAGTAAACATTTTTTGGGCTGAGGCAAAAGGCGAGCCGGTGGAAATATGAGGAGGAAAAGAAATTGAAAAAAACTGCGTGAAAGAGAAAAGCTCTTTTTTGTGGTTATCTGATTCGAAAACTAAAAAAAGGGATGATTTATTAGGACTAATTCTGAATCTTAGGTGGTCCGTTTTTTTTCATCCTAACATTTGTCAGGGTATCCGTTTCCCGGTTTTTGTATTTTTCGGGCCAAAATTCCAAAACAGAAGAGTTATATGAAGAAAATTACCCCGACTCTTGTTTTATTACTGGCTACCTTTGTGGCCTGTAATTCATCAAAAGAGACAAAAAAAAACATGCAAAATCCTTTTTTTTCGGCTTATGAAACTCCGTTTCAGGTGCCGCCGTTCGACCAGATTAGCCTGGAGCATTATCTTCCGGCCGTTGAGGAAGGTATTAAACAGCAACAACTTGAAATTGATGTGATTACATCGAATGAAGAACCGGCTACCTTCGAAAATACCATTCTTGCATTCGACCAATCGGGTCGTTTGCTGAACCAGGTGATGACCGTGTTTGGAAATTTGAATTCGGCCAATACCAATGAAGACATGCAAAAACTGGCACGGGAGATCTTCCCGAAACAAACGGCTCACTCCGACAACATCATGTTGAATAAAGCCTTGTTTGAACGGGTAAAAGCCGTTTATGACCAGCGGAACCAAGCCGGATACGATCAGGAGCAATTGCGGGTCATTGAAAAATATTACCAGGATTTCGAGCGTAACGGCGCAAATCTGCCCGATGAAGGCCAGGCCCGTTTACGCGAACTGAACCAGCAACTTTCGAGCCTGAGCCTTAGGTTTGGCGAGAACCTGCTGGCCGAAACCAACAAGAATTTTCAGTTGGTGGTTGATTCGGAAGAAGATCTGGCGGGATTACCCGAAGGGCTCATTGCTGCTGCTGCCGACGAAGCACAAAAAAATGGTATGGAAGGTAAATGGGTGTTCACCCTGCAAAAGCCCAGCCTGATCCCCTTTTTACAATATGCCGAAAAGCGGGACTTACGCGAAAAAATTTACCGTGGTTATTTCATGCGCGGCGACAACCATAACGAGTTCGACAATAAAGAAATTATCGCTCAAATGGTTGCTTTGCGCGACGAGAAAGCCAAATTGCTGGGGTATGAAAATCACGCGGTTTATACGATTGACATCAACATGGCAAAAACGCCTGAGCAGGTGTATGATTTTCTGTACAAATTATGGAAGCCGGCATTGGCTGTTGCCAAAAACGAACGTAAAGAAATGCAGGCCATTATTGACCGCGAAGGCGGAAACTTCAAACTGGCGTCGTGGGATTGGTGGTATTATGCCGAGAAGCTTCGCAAACAAAAATACGATCTGGACGAAGAAGAGACCAAACCCTATTTCAGTCTCGATCAGGTGCGCGAGGGCATTTTTTATGTTTCCAACAAATTATACGGCATTACGTTTGAGCGGCGCACCGATATTCCGGTTTATCATCCCGAAGCCGAAGCCTGGGAAGTAAAAGAAGCGGATGGTTCGCACGTGGGCGTGCTGTACATGGATTTTCACCCGAGAGACGGCAAGCGGGTGGGGGCATGGAATACCGGTTACCGCAGCCAGTCGTATAAAGACGGGAAAAAATTTGAGTACCCGGTGACTTCCATCGTTTGCAACTTTACACGCCCCGGCGGCGAGTTGCCGGCCTTACTGACCTTTGATGAAGTGATGACCTTCTTCCACGAGTTCGGTCACGCCCTGCACGGCTTGTTTACCGACGGGCCTTACAAACGGACTGCCGGCCGTGTAGCTCGCGATTTTGTCGAACTGCCGTCGCAAATTATGGAAAACTGGGCAGCCGAACCTGAAGTCTTAAAAGTATATGCCAAACATTATAAAACCGGCGAAGTGATTCCCGATGAGCTGGTACAAAAAATTGTGACCAGCGAACACTTTAACCAGGGTTTTGCCACCGTGGAATACCTGGCCGCCTCCATCCTCGATCTCGACTGGCATACCCTGGAGGTCAACAGCGATGTGACGGCATTTGAAAAAGCTTCGATGGACCGCATCGGGCTGATTGATGAAATTATTCCGCGTTACCGGAGTACCTATTTCTCTCACATTTTCAGCGGTGGTTATTCGGCCGGTTACTACGTTTACATTTGGGCGGCCGTACTGGATACCGATGCTTTTCAGGCTTTTAAAGAGTCGGGAGATCTGTTTAACCCCGGGTTGGCTGCCAAATTCCGTACGCTGCTGGCCAAATCGGGCTCGGATGAGGGAATGGCTATTTACCGCAATTTCAGGGGGCAGGATCCATCGATTGATCCCTTGCTGAATAAACGGGGTTTGAAATAATCCCGGCGGATTAACATTCAGGAGGAGGCTGTTTTTAACCAGTGTGACAGGTGTTAAGAAATGGCCTCTTCCTGTGTTGATGAGGGATAGATAACTTTTTTGATTGCTTCAAACAGCAGACCCGGTTCAACGGGTTTGGAAACGAGGGCTTTGCATCCTGCTTGCAAAGCTTTTTCTTTGTCGCTGATCAGCGAGTGGGCGCTTAAGGCAATCAGCGGATAGTTTTCGTGACGTCCGGCAATGGCTGAAGCCAGTTTCAGCCCGTTTTCAACAGGCATCTTCAGGTTGAGCAACACCAGGTCGGCATGATCGGTTTGCTGCAAGGATTCGGTGTTGAACGATAAATTGTCAACCTGCGCCAGTTTTGCATTTGTTGACGCTAACAGATTTTTCAGAATAAAAACACTCATCGGGTCGTCATCAACAATCAGGAACAGTTTTCCCGAAAAATCGGGAACTGTTGCAGCCTCCCGGCCTTCAGCTATAAGGGGGCTCGGTAAGCACTTCAACCGGCAGTTCGAATGAGAAACAGCTCCCTTCGCCGGGCGTCGATTCGACCATGATTCGGCCGTTCAGGATTTTGGCCATATTTTTTGAGATGGCCAATCCAACACCAATGCCGGTGTACGGTCGGGTAAGCGATTCATCCACTTGCCTGAAATATTCGAAAATGGTTTCCTGGTGGCTTTCCGGAATGCCAATGCCGCTATCGCTGACCGAAAAGGTAATTTTTTTCGGATGATCAAACTGAACGCTATAGGCTATTTTTCCTGAATGAGTATATTTTATGGCATTTTTAAACAGGTTGAGCATAACCTGGTTGATTTTGGATTTATCAGCCAGAAATACCTGGTTCAGGAAATTCGGGTCAGGATTGTAATTTAATTCGATATCGTTTTGTTTGTTCGACAATGCCAGAATTTCTTCCAGCAGGGCTTTGTGTTGAATAAACAGGTCGATTCCTTTAAACCGCTCGCTCCTGATTTTAATATCGACCTGGTCGGTCAGGGCCAGGCTTAAAATATCTTCGATAATTTGAAGCAGATTTTTGCCGCTGTCATATATTTTATTGGCAAAGAATTCGGCTTGTTCAAGAGGTATTTTTTTACTGCGAAGTAAATCGCTGAACCCCAGAATGTGGTGGAGCGGGGTACGAAGTTCGTGGTTGATGGTGGAGAGAAAGGCAGATTTTGTCCGGTTGCTTTCTTCAGCTGCTTCTTTGGCTTTAATAAGCAATTCCTGGTTGTTTTTGGCGTTCAGGGCATTGGCAATGATATTACCCACTGTTTCCAGTAAATGAATATCTGCTTTCGGCCACTCTTTCTGTTTTTTCACCGAATCGAATCCCATAAAGCCGAACAGTTCTTTTTTGTAATGAATGGGTACAACCAGCAGGGAACGAATGTCCTGTGATTGCAGGATTTCTTTTTCAGCCATCGCTTCCTCAGTCATTTCAGCAACATCGTATATATAAATGTGTTCCTGCCGGTTTAGCTTTTTCATCCACCAGGGGAAAATCGAAACGGGCAAACCCTGAAGCTGATCAATCTCCGGTTTGATGCCGGGTGCACACCATTCATGTGTATTGTGCATGAACAGGTTATGGTGTTTCAGTAAAAAAACGTAGCTCCGGTCAATTCCTGAGAAAAGGCCGATTTTTTCGAGAGTATGCCGGATGGTATCATCAATTTTATCATGAGGAATACCCACAAAATCAGCCGATATGCCGGCGACAAGCTTCTCAATTTCATAACGGTATTTCAGGCGCCGGCGCGATTCGTATAAGTCCGAAATATTGATCAGGGTGCCTGTAAGCGACTCCGGGTTCCCGGATTCGTCAAGTCCCGTAATTCGTCCGGCGCTCTGCAAATTCATCCATTGAGCGTTCCGGCTCTTATGCCGGAATTCAACAAACAAGTTATCTTGTTTTTTTGATGAAAAGTGGCAAATAATTGTTTTGGATGCCGCTTGATTTTCCGGCCGGTTCAGTTTATACCAACCTTGTTTTTGGATAGGAATTAAATCCTCATCCGGGTAATCAACGATTCCGGCAAAGGCCTCATCTACGATGAAATCCCTCGATTTTAAATCCCAGTTCCAAATGCCAATCCGGATGTTCTCCACGGCTTTGAGAATGGAAGATTTCCCTGTTTTTCCGCTGTTTGCCATTGTGTTCGCAGTTTCAACTCATCGTTATTCCGGTCTCATGTTCATTTCGATAGATGAGTCGCCGTTAAATTATGATGTTGAGATTTCGTTTTTTTTGAAAGAGGTAATTTAAGGTTTTTTTTCTTCTTTGCAACGAATTGAGTTGGCTGAATCGTTTTTGTTTGTTTCATGATTGGACTTATTCTGTTACCTTTACTGGCTGTTTTTACTAACTAATTCATTAAAAAAAGAATACCTGATGAAAGAAACTGACAGAAGAAGTTTTATCAAACAATCTGCGGTAATAACGGCAGGCATGGCGGCATTACCCACGATCATGAATGCTGGTTGTTCCCCAAACGAAAAAATCAATGTCGGCCTGATCGGATGCCGGGGTATGGGTTTCACCGATCTTCAGTCGTTTTTGAAAAACAAAGAAGTTGAATGCGTTGCTTTGTGCGATGTAGACAAACGCGTACTGGAACCGCGTGCAGCCGAAATTGAAAAGCTGACCGGTAAAAAACCGCTGATGTACGCCGATTTTCGCGAAATGCTGGATCATAAAGACATCGATGCCGTTATTGTAGGCACCCCCGACCATTGGCATTGTTTACCGATGGTTTATGCTTCAGAGGCCGGCAAACATGTATACGTCGAAAAACCAATTGGAACCACCATCGAAGAATGTAACGTGATGATCGCTGCCCAAAAGCGATATAAAAATGTGGTTCAGGTGGGGCAGTGGCAGCGCAGCCATCCGCACTGGCGCGATGTCGTGGACTATGTGCAGGGCGGCAACCTGGGGCGGGTTCGTACCGTGCGCTCCTGGTCGAATGTCGGCTGGAAAAAATCGATACCGGTTGAACCCGACACCGAAGCGCCCGAAGGGGTGGATTACGATATGTGGCTTGGCCCGGCTCCCAAACGTCCGTATAATAAAAACCGCTTTCATGCCAGTTTCCGCTGGTATTGGGATTATGCCGGGGGGTTGATGACCGACTGGGGAGTGCATCTGCTCGATTATGCCCTGTTTGGCATGAACGAATATGTGCCGCAATCGGTGATGGCAGTTGGCGGTAAATACGCCTTCCCGGATGATGCCATGGAAACGCCCGATACCATGACGACCGTTTATGACTTTGGCAACTTTAATCTTGTTTGGGATCATACCATCGGAATTTACGGCGCCAATTACGGTGCCCGCGGACATGGCGTTGCTTTTGTCGGCGAGTACGGCACCCTGGTAGCCGACCGTTCGGGCTGGGAGGTTATTCCTGAAACGAAAAGTACCAGCACAAAAGAAGGTTTTACCGGAGTGGCACAGCAAGCCGCTCAAGGCGATGGACTTGATTTGCATGTAAGGAATTTTCTGGACTGCATTAAAAGCGGGAAAACCCCAAACTGCGACATCGAAACCGGGGCCCATATTGCCCGTATCGCCCACCTGGGGAATATCGCTTACCGTACCGGGCACAAGGTTTTCTGGAACCACGAGAAGCAGGAATTTATTAACGATGCAGAAGCCAACCAACTGGTAAAAGCCAACTACCGGGCTCCCTGGAGCTTACCTAAGATTTAGAGCCTCACACCTGATGTTCAAAAACTGTGCATGTTGCAGGTTTTGGGCATCAGGTGTTTCCTTCGAGAGAGCCAACAACCAGTTACCAATTACCAATTACCAGTTGCCAGTTGCCAGTTACCAATTAACCAATTAACCAATTAACCAATTAGCTAATTAGCTAATAACCAATGGGACAAACATTGGAACTTAGGTACGTATATGCTTTTAAAAACAAAGGACGCCGCGAAGCGCAGTGTTTCGCGGAGATCAGGCTTCCTGTTTCTATACCAAAATAACAATGCCAATTGCAACCAGTCCGTTCACCTGATTCTATTCAAACCGGATGAGTTCGAATGACAAATCGGTTTTGTTGATTCCTTCGACCTGGTACAAGGCTTTAAAATCATCAGAATTGATTTGTTTGAGGTATTCCTCCCGAAAATGCCGCATGTATTCGGGTTGGGTAAACTGTTTTACCGTCGAAATATTACCGATGTCCTGGCTCGACAGGAAGAATAAATACCGGTTATTGCCGTATCCGCCGGCATGGATCACCAGGGCATAGTCTTCTTCTTTCAGATTGTCGTTGCGGGCTTCATAAATTTGCGCACAGGGATCGTTCGATATGATATACTGGATAGATGTATTGGATATCCCGAATGAAAAATTCATTTTCTGAATGATGCTTTCAAAAATACCCATATTTTTGAAGTTGCTGACAAGAATGATATTATAATTCTTTAAATCAGTTGGTTGAACATCTGAAAGAAGCTTTACTTCAATCTCTCCACCGGTTTGAGCAAACACCTGGTAAATATCACTTTCGCAAAACGCTGCCATTTTTGACAAATAGGTCAGGTTCGACTTGGAAAGCAACTTAACAAGCTCCGGTTTTTTATCCAGAAGGTGTTCGTATTCAATTTCCGAATTAATCGAAAAATCGCGGTATATGCCCATCTTTCCGGTTGGCAACATGCCTTGAAATACGTAATAATCGCCCAGTACCAAAAGTGTTTTTAAATCGTTGTCGGCAAACTCCTGCCAAACCGGTAAGTCCTGCCAAACGGGTTTAGCTTCTTTTTCTTTTAAAATAAACAGGAAAAAGGTGATCAGGAAAAGCATAAGCGTAGCCAGAAAAGGAATGAAATACGACCGGTTTTTTTTTCCGGTATATTCTTTCCGGCTTTTGAAACTGACGTGGTATTTTCCGCGATCAATTTCAAAAACGACCTGATCTTTGCTCCCTTCATCATCATAATAATCCCTCAGTTTTTTCCTGACATTGTGAATGTAAACACGGATATTGGAGTCAGATTTGTTTTCATCCTCATACTTTTTGCCGAATAGTTCAACGCCAATGGTGTATTCTTTGGGATTTTTACCTTCGATGGATGCCAGCACCAGGTATTTCAGCAAATCGCAACTTATTTTCGATTTGGCAAAATGCCTGCTTTGAATAATTTTTTCTAAATAACTATGTATGAGCTCTTTGTTCAATGAAGTTGATTTAGTTGTAACGATACGTATAACCGTTATAAAACCAGTTTCCGGCTAACAAATATACCTGAAAAATCAGAATTTACTAATTTCGTTTGCGTTTACAGCCAATTTGTGGGTGAAATAGAATTGCTAACTAAAATTTGATCAAACCATGAGAAATTTCGTTTTATTTTTTTTATTGCTTGTCACCACCACTCTGTTTGCCAAAACAAATGACAAGGACTGGGTGAATTTGTTTAACGGGAAAGATCTCTCCGGATGGAAACAACTGAACGGGCAGGCGAAGTATGAAGTCATCAACGGCGAAATTGTAGGGACTACAGTAGCCAACACCCCGAATTCGTTTTTAAGCACCGAAAAAAATTACGGCGACTTTATTCTTGAACTGGAACTTTTGGTGGATAACGATATGAACTCGGGTATCCAGTTCCGGAGTTTGAGTATCCCTGAATACCAGAACGGGAGGGTACATGGTTATCAATGTGAAGTTGATCCGTCGGCCCGCGCCTGGAGCGGAGGCATATACGATGAAGCACGGCGTGGCTGGTTATATCCGGGAACATTAAATCCGGAAGGCGGAAAAGCATTTAAAAAAGGCGAGTGGAATAAATACCGGATCGAGTGCGTGGGTAACCACATCCGCACCTGGATAAACGGGGTTCCGGTGGCTCATTTGATTGACGACATGACTGCTGAAGGTTTTATCAGTTTACAGGTACATTCCATCGGCCGCGCGGAACAGGCCGGCAAACAAATCCGATGGAAAAACATCCGTATTAAAACCACGGGGCTCAAGCCAACTTTGACCCCGGATGTGTTTGTTGTCAATTTGTTAGCCAATGATCTGTCTGACACAGAGAAAGCCCAGGGCTACAAGTTATTGTTTGACGGAAAAACTTCGTCCGGATGGAAACGCGCTGATGCCGATGGTTTCCCGGAACAAGGATGGGAAGTAAAAGACGGTATCTTATCTGTTTTAGGTAAGAAAAGTGAATCGGAGAAAAGGCCGGGGGATATTGTAACGGTCGAGAAATTCAAAGCGTTTGATTTGCAGTTCGAGTTTATGCTGACCGAAGGCGCCAACAGCGGCGTAAAATACGGACTTGGCAATAATGGTCCTTCCATTGGACTGGAATACCAGATTCTGGATGACGACCGCCACCCGGATGCCAATATGGGAGCTGCCGGTAACCGGAAAATGGCGTCGTTATACGATCTGATTCCCGCGGAAAAGCAATCGAGGTTTGTAAATCCGGTGGGAAGCTGGAACCGCGGACGGGTGGTCGTTTATCCGGACAACCGGGTTGAACATTGGCTGAATGGCATTAAACTGGTTGAATACGTTCGCGACAGTAATATTTACCGCGCCCTGGTAGCTCGAAGCAAGTATGCCGGATTTGAAGCGTTCGGCCTGTCGGCAGAAACCCCGGTGTTGTTACAGGATCACAATGATACCGTTCATTTCAGAAGTATCAAAATCAAACCAATCAATCAGTAAACCATGAAATCATTTAAACCCGTTTATGCCCTATTGTTCGCGATCATCGTTCTGCTCGCTGCATCCTGTAATTGCGGCAAACCGGATACGGCTGAATTGAACCGGAAAGAAGCCAAATTTACACTTGGCGTAGCCTCATATACCTTCAGAAAGTTTACGATTGACGAAACCCTTGCATTCATGCAACGGCTGGAAATCACCAATTTATCGCTGAAAAGTTTTCATTTAAGACTGGATGCTTCGGATGAAGAAATAGCCCTGGCCGTACAAAAATGCAAGGATGCCGGGATTAATTTGTATGCCGGGGGAGTTATTTATATGACCAGCGAGGCCGAAGTTGACCAGGCGTTTGACTATGCCTCAAAAGCCGGGATGAAGATGATTGTAGGCGTCCCGAATCACGAGTTGCTTCCGTATGTCGAAAATAAAGTGAAAGCTTACGATATCAAACTGGCAATCCATAATCATGGTCCCGGCGATAAGCTTTACCCAAGCGCCGAAAGTGCCTATCTGCTGATTAAAGATTTGGACCCGCGCATGGGATTGTGTATCGATATTGGCCACACCAAACGGATTGCCCGTGATCCGTCACAGGATGTAAAAGACTTCTACGGCCGGGTTTTCGATATTCATATTAAAGATGTTACGCGGGCCGATCACGACGGTTCAACCTGTGAAATTGGTCGCGGTGTTATCGATATCAAAGCCTTCCTTTCAGACTTGATTGAACTGGAATACGATGGAATCGTTGCTTTTGAATACGAAAAGGACGGCGACGATCCTTTTGCCGGATTTGCCGAGTCGGTGGGTTACGTCAGGGGAATGTTGGATGCGCTGAGATAAACCTAAAACCAAAATATAGAATGAGTACAAACAGAAGAGATTTTTTGAGAAAGACCGTAGCCGGCGCTGCCGGAATTAGCCTGGGCGCTTCGGCGATGGGAATGTCGGCAAAGAGTTATTCGCGCATTATTGGCGCCAATGACCGGCTTAGTGTCGCTCTGATGGGCTGCGGGCGCAGGGTAGGGGCGTACTACACGGCCTTAAAAGATAAAAACAACAATGTCGACCTGGCCTATATTTGCGATGTCATGAAAAAACAACGCGAAAAAGTTGGTAAAGACTTAGCCGGGAAAGTATCGGGCAAAGCCGCTTTGGTAAATGACATCCGCGAGGTGTTTGCCGATAAAAAGGTGGATGCCATATTCAATGCCACCCCCGATCATTGGCATGCCCCGGGAACCTGGATGGCGATGGAGGCCGGGAAACA
This sequence comes from Gaoshiqia sp. US2, assembly GCF_059705485.1. NCBI lineage: Bacteria > Pseudomonadati > Bacteroidota > Bacteroidia > Marinilabiliales > Prolixibacteraceae > Gaoshiqia > Gaoshiqia sp. US2. The sequence goes on from NZ_AP048550.1 coordinate 3,143,225, forward strand.
CGTGTATCTGGAAAAACCCTGCACCCACAGTCCGGGAGAGGGAGAGCTGCTGGTCGCTTTTCAGAAGAAATACGGCAAAGTAATCCAGATGGGAAACCAGCAACGTTCATCCACCGAATCGATTGAGATCATGAATGAAATCCACAAGGGTATCATCGGGGATGTATATAGGGCCGTGGCTTTTTATTCCAATAACCGCGGACCTGTGGTTATTCCGCAAAAAGCGCCTGTTCCCGAAGGTCTCGATTGGGAATTATTCCAGGGGCCGGCTCCACATGTGGATTATATGCACGACATCTGGGACTACAACTGGCACTGGTATGGCTGGAACTGGGGAACTGCCGAGACCGGGAACAATGCCACCCACGAACTGGATATTGCCCGCTGGGCCTTGCAGGTCGACTATCCTGAACATGTGGATGTGCAGGCTGCCAAACGTCATTTCTTAGACGACGGCTGGGAAATGTACGACACCATGGATGCTACCTTCCGTTTTCCCGGAAATAAAATTATTAAGTGGGACGGAAAAAGCCGAAACGGGGCTAAAACTTATGGTTCTGACCGGGGTACAATCATCTACGGAACAGAAGGTTCTGTTTTTGTCGATCGCGGAGGCTACAAACTATACGACCGGAGCGGGAAGCTGATTCGCGACAGCAAATCAAGCGGCAGCGAAGCCGGTACGGCGCTTGGCGGCGGCGATATGACCGACGATCACATCATCAACTTCTTTGACAATATCCGGGGAAAATCGAATAAACTGAATTCGCCGATCGATATGGGGGCCATGAGCCAGTTGCTGACTCACTACGCCAACATCTCCTACCGCGTTGGTAAATCGTTCGACGTAGATACAAGCAACGGACACATTTACGACCGCGACGCTATGAAACTTTGGAACCGCGAATACGAACCCGGTTGGGCCCCAAAATTATAGTCTTTATTTAGATAAATTTTTCAATAAAAAACTCCGGTGTCTCACTGGAGTTTTTTATTTTTAGCCACCTTTTAATCCAATAAATTCTTAATGATGATGAAACTAACGAGAATACTATTTGCGCTTTCCTGTATTTTATCGATCTTCCTGTCGGTAAATGCACAACCTCAGAAAAAATTAGTGACAGTCGTGGTCACTCCCAATCATCCGGATTGGATGTATCGCAACGGCGAACCGGCCGAGTTTACCATATCCGTTTTTAAGAATGACATCCCCCTGGATGCGGATGTGAAATACACGATACGACCGGAGAAAATGGACATTTTGGACGAAGGGACGATCACCCTGAAGAAAGGATCCGCCGTTGTAAAAGCGAAGGGGATGAAAGCTCCCGGTTTTTTGCAGTGTCTGGCCGAAGTAGAGGTCGACGGGAAAAAATATTCCAGCTATTCAACGGCCGGCTACGAGGTCGACCGGATTATGCCGTCCACTTCGTTACCCGACGATTTTACTGCTTTTTGGGACGCCTGGAAAGAAAAACTGGCAGCGGTCCCTGTTGAACCGGTTTTAACGCTCATGCCTGAACGATGCACCGACAAAGTGGATGTATTTCATGTGAGCATGAAAAACATGGAAGGTAAAATTTACGGAATCCTGTGTAAACCGAAAAAGACAGGTAAATATCCGGCTATACTGCATGTGCCCGGCGCAGGAGTCCGGCCATATTACGGTGATGTAAGCGGGGCCGAACAGGGATTTATCACCTTGCAAATTGGAATTCACGGAATTCCGGTGAACCTTGATCCGGTGGTATACGACGATTTACGGGCCGGCGCTTTGATGAATTATAATCAGGCCTTAATGGATGATAAAAACAGTTACTATTACAAGCGTGTTTATCTGGGCTGTGTCCGGGCTGTCGATTTTATTTATGGTTTAGACGAATTTGACGGACAAAACGTGGCGGTTACAGGTGGAAGCCAAGGAGGAGCCCTTTCGATTATTACCGCTGGTCTGGACTCGCGAATTAAATACCTGGCTGCTTTTTACCCCGCCCTTTCCGACCTGACCGGTTATTTAAATGGTCGTGCCGGTGGCTGGCCTCACCTGTTCCAGACAAAAGAAACGCAGCGTGAAGCGCGAATTGAAACATCGAAATATTATGATGTGGTTAACTTTGCCCGTTTTGTAAAAGTTCCCGGTTGGTATTCCTGGGGATTTAATGACAACGTTTGTCCTCCCACTTCAATTTACGCGGCATACAATGTGATTGATGCGCCCAAAGAGCTGCACATTTTTCAGGATACCCAGCATTGGACCTATCCCGAGCAGCAGGAAATGAGGACAGACTGGCTGTACAACAAACTGAAAAAATGATTGTCGACACGGATTTTTTTCGCGGACAAGGAGTTGATATATCTCAATACCGCTAAAATTTCTAATCGTTTAAGGTTCATCCCAAATTTGGGGTGAACCTTTCTATTTAATTGTTATTCAGGATTATATGATTTTATTTTAAACATAATAGTTGTTAACAAATCTAACTATTTAGATCCTGATTAAATTTGCTAACTGGCTGTGTAATCTGCACTTTCCTTAATAAATTTGGAAGCGCCGGTAATCTCGTGAAAAATTACCCGAATAACAGAAATCAATTACCTGAAAATAGCATCATATGAAACAACTATCTGTCATTCTTTTAAATCTTTTATTGGTACTTACATTAAAAGCACAGCAAGCGACAAGCTGGCGCGGTGAAAATGCCGAAGCGAAATACCCGGTTTCGTCGTTGCTGAACGCATGGCCTGAAAACGGCCCCGGGGTTTTATGGCATTTCGAAGGATTGGGCGAAGGCTTTTCAAGTCCGGTATTTGCCAACGGAAAAATCTATTGCACCGGGATGACCGATCAGCTCGGGTACCTGTATATCATCAGCGAAAAAGGCGCCCTTGAGAAAAAACTGAATTACGGAAAGGAGTTCGAGGTGAGCTATCCCGGCTCACGAACCGCAGTCACGATCGTTGATCAGTTGGCCTATATCACAACCGGTTACGGCGAATTGATTTGTTTTAACCTTGAAACTGAAAGAGTCATGTGGAAGAAAGAACTGGCCGGAGATTTCGGTTCCGAACACCTTCGCTGGGGCTTTAACGAAACGGTTGTTGTCGACGGCGATCAGGTGTACTTTACTCCCGGGGGAAAAGAATTTAATATGGTGGCTCTTCACCGGCTGACCGGCGACCTGGTTTGGAAAAGCGCAGGCAAAGGCGAAACAGCCGCCTACTGTACGCCCAAGCTGGTCAGACTTCCGGCGCGAAAACTGCTGGTGACGCATACCGGGAAAGAAGTGATTGCCGTTGATGCCAAAGATGGCAAATTGTTGTGGAGCTATCCTCACCCCAACCAGTACAACATTCATCCGAATACGCCGATTTATCACGATCAGGCTCTTTATTGCTTTAGCGGCTACGGACAAGGCGGTGTAAAACTGGCTTTAAATGACGACGGAACAGCTGTGAAAAAAGTCTGGAGCACCGAGAAAATGGACAACCAGATGGGAGGCGTTGTCCTGCTCGACGGATACCTTTACGGTTCAGGTCACAAATCGCGCGGGTGGTTTTGCCTCGACTGGAAAACAGGCGACGAAAAATGGAATTCAGCCGAGGTGGGCAACGGGGTGATTATTGCCGCTGGAGATAAGCTGATTTTGTATTCCGAAAAAGGAGAACTGGCGCTCGTAAAACCGAATAAGGATAAGTTTGAACTGATCTTAAAAGCAAAAGTCGAATACGGTTCTGCGCAACACTGGGCTCATCCGGCAGTTTACAACGGCGTATTGTATGTCCGCCATGGCAATGCCCTGGTAGCCTATAAAATATCAGCCAGCTAACCGCCAGGAAGGGAAATTGACCGATTTTAGGATAACCAAATCAACTAACATGAAGCAATCTTTGTTCATTTTCATTTTAACACTGTTTTTCGGAATAACAAATGCGCAAATAGCCCAGTTTCGGGGACCCGACCGGGATGGTAAATTCCCGGATACCGGCCTGCTGAAAGAGTGGCCCGAATCGGGCCCGGCCCTGCTGCTCGAATTTGAGGGCATCGGGAAGGGCTATTCATCGGTCGTTTCCAACGGAAAATACATCTATGCTACCGGCATGATGGATACCCTTGATTACCTGACTTGTATCGATTTTGAAGGAAATAAAAAGTGGCAGGTTCCTTATGGCGAATCCTGGAAACAATCGTTCCCCGACACCCGGAGTACGCCAGCCATCGAAGACGACCGCGTTTATGTGATCAGCGGCATCGGCGAGTTGGTTTGCCTGAATGCTGAAACCGGCGCCATCAACTGGAAAGTGAATGTCGATCGCGATTTTAAAGCCGACTGGCACATCTGGGGCGTTTCGGAGTCGCCCCTGATCGTGGATGATAAGGTTGTTTGCACACCCGGGGGAACCGAAACCTCGGTTGTGGCTTTCAATAAAATGACCGGCGAAAAAGTTTGGAAAACCGACTGTGTTGGCGGACAACGATCGTACGCGTCGCCCACCTTGTACCAACTGAACGGCAAACAGTACATTTTGGCTGCTTCGGCGACCAACCTGATGGCGGTTGAACCTGAAACCGGGATCGTTAAAATGACATACAAGTATTACAACCAGGAAAAATGGTCCGATCAACCGGGCCTGATCTGGACAAATATTCCCTTGTTCAGAAATGATGAAATATTTTTATCGATGGGCTACGATTATCCGGCCGTCATGTTAAAAGTAAATGCTGAGCAGAACGGATTTACCGAAATTTATACCGATACCATTTTTGATAACCACCACCACGGGCTAATCGAGTTGGATGGTTACATCTATGGTTCAAACTGGGAGAACAACCGGAAAGGAAACTGGTTGTGCAAAAACTGGGAAACCGGCGAAATCACCTATAATGTTGCCTGGAATACCAAAGGCGCTGTTATTTATGCTGATGGTCTGCTCTATATTTATGAAGAACAGCGCGGAAATGTAGCCATTGTAAAACCCGATCCGTCAGGCTTTAACCCGATCAGTACCTTTCAGGTTAAAAAAGGCAGCGGGCCGCACTGGGCCCATCCCTATATCAATGACGGAAAGCTCTTTTTAAGGCATGGTGAGCTGTTGATGGTGTATAATTTGAAAGCATAGCGTGAAGAAAATTCTGATTAATTCGTTGATTGGACTGGTTTTAATGATGGGCATTGGCGCCTTCGTTTTCTGGCTGGCAAAAGACCCGACAGGCGACTTTGCGGCAAGTATGCCCGGAGAAGATCAGCGGGAGGCCGGCAGCCTGATACAGGAAATCGTCCTGATCGGGGAAAAATTTAATTTGTTTGGCCACCAGGCTGCCGAAATGAAAGGCAGCTGGCCCCGTTTTCGCGGCGCTGCTTTTGATAATATCGTGTCTGAAAAACAATCATTGAAAAATTCATGGAATTCCGACGAACCGGAGGTATTATGGACCATTGAACTTGGCGAAGGACATGCCGGGCCGGCTATTTATAGGGGCTACGTGTACCTGCTTGATTATGACGAGGAAAACAGGGAAGATGCGCTTCGCTGCTTTTCTTTTGCTGACGGGCAGGAAGTGTGGAGACGCTCCTACGAAGTGCGTGTGAAACGAAATCACGGCATGTCGCGAACGGTTCCTGCCGTTACCGAAGATTACGTGGTGACCATTGGGCCGCGTTGCCAGGTGATGTGCGTCGACCGCCTGTCGGGCGACTTTAAGTGGGGGATCGATTTGGTAAAAGACTATGGCGCAACGGTTCCGCAGTGGTACACGGCCCAGTGTCCGCTGATTGACGGCGACAAGGTGATCCTGGCGCCCGGAGGAAGCGCCATCATGATTGCCGTAGACATTCACACCGGAAAAGTACTGTGGGAAAGCCCCAATGATATGCAGTGGAAAATGTCGCACTCGTCCATCATGCCCATGCGCTTAAACGGGCGGAAAATGTACGTGTACAGCGCCGAAGGCGGTGTGTGCGGCATCGCGGCCGACGGCGAAGATGAAGGGACAGCGCTGTGGCAGTCAAACGCCTGGAACCATTCGGTGGTAGCGCCTTCTCCCGTGATTTTTGACGATGGACGGATTTTTCTCACGGCCGGTTACGGGGCAGGAGGGATGATGATTAAAGTGAGCCCGGATGCAACACGGTTTAAAGTTGAGGTGCTGGCCGAATACCTTCCGCGCGACGGTTTGGCCAGCGAACAACAAACACCGGTGGTCTGGAACGGGCATTTATTTGGCATTCTTCCTAAAGACGGCGGCTCAAACCGGAATCAGCTGGTTTGTGTCCATCCCGATAATGTGCAGGAAATGGTTTGGACTTCGGGAAAAACCACCCGCTTTGGCCTGGGCCCTTTTCTGATTGCCGATGGAAAAATGTATATCCTGAGCGACGACGGAACCTTGACCATGATTAAACCGGATACCAAACAATACATCGAGCTGGCGCAAAAGAAGATATTTGACGGCCATGATGCCTGGGCGCCGCTGGCGATTGCCGACGGACGGCTTTTGCTGCGCGACTCTAAAACCATGTTTTGTCTGGATATTGGGAATGATTAACCCGTAAATCAAAACCCGGAATGAAAAAAAGAAAACTCCTGAATAATATCCTGATCGTGATGACCCTGGCCATTGCGTTTATCATCGGTCGTGATTTTATTGTGAACCGGGGCGGGAAACACATCGAAAATCCATACGCCTTCGATATTCGGGAGTATACGGTGGTTGATCCGGCCGAAATTATTTACAGGGAAGTGAAAGCCTTGCAATTACCGGTTGCTGAACCTAAAGGAATTGCCTGCCATGCCGGAATGTTTTACGTGATTGCCGACAGTAATCTGCTTATTATAAATATTGAAGGGCAGTTGCTCAGGCAGATCGGGCTGGACGATTCGCCAACAGCCCTCGCTGTACACGAACATATTTGGCTGGCCTTTAAAAACCGCCTGATTTGTCTGAATCAGAATGGTGATGTGCTCGATCGCTGGGGCGATTATGGCCCGAGATCGGTCATCACATCGCTGGCTGTTTCGGGCAACTATGTTTATATTGCCGATGCAGGCAACCGGGTAATCTACCAGTGTACTCATAAGGGAGATCTGGTTCAGCGTATCGGCGAAAAGGATGAACAGAAATCCGTGCCCGGATTTATCATTCCCAGCCCGTATTTTGATATCGCCTTGAGCGAAGACGGGTTTTTGTGGGCTGTTGATCCCGGAAGACACAGTTTGTTAAACTTTAACCCCGATGCGTCGCTGCGTACTTCCTGGGCCAGGTCGTCGGTGAAAACCGAAGGATTCAGCGGATGCTGCAATCCTTCCCACATGTTCGTCATGAATGACAATTCATTTATCACCAGCGAAAAAGGGATTGTTCGTGTGAAAATATATGATCAGCACGGAACATATCGGGGCGTTGTGGCGACTCCGGATATGTTCGATGCAAGCTCGCCTGCGCCGGATGTATGCGCCGACGAAGAGGGCCGCGTGTTTTTGTTGGATTTCAGCCGGAAACAGCTGCGGATTTTTGAACCGAAAACCGATGAACGATGAATAGAAAAGCATTTTTACAAACAGGATTCCGGCTTGGCATGTTAACCCTGATTACCGGGGGAGCGCTGTTTCTGGTCAGGCAGAACCGGATTGACTTTAAATGCACTGCTGACGAGCGCTGCAAATCCTGTTCGAAATTTACTGCCTGTGATTTGGATAAAGCCAAACAAACCCGAAAGAATGAAAGATAAATTGCATCATAAAAAGACCGACCGGCGCGAATTTATTCAAAAAGGAATGCGACTGACCCTGGGTTTTTCTTTGGCCGGTATCGCCGGAGCGGCTGCGCTGAAGGTTTCAGCCGACGATTACGTTTGGCAGATCAACCCCTTTAAATGTATTTTTTGCGGACGCTGTGCCGATTATTGTGTGGTTACCCCGTCGGCTGTAAAATGTGTGCATGCCTACGAGCTTTGCGGCTATTGTGATTTGTGCGGAGGCTATCTCAAACCCGATGCCAATGCCCTGTCGACCGCTGCCGAAAACCAGCTTTGTCCGACTTCGGCCATCCGGCGAAAATTTGTGGAAGATCCGTATTTCGAATATGAAATTGATGAAGATTTATGTATTGGCTGTGCGAAATGCGTTGAGGGATGCACCTCCTTCGGAAACGGATCGTTGCATTTGCAGGTTCGCCACGACCTGTGCGTAAACTGTAATGAGTGTTCCATTGCCCGCGTATGTCCGGCAGATGCCTTTCAGCGGGTTCCGGCCTCAAACCCGTACCGGATAAAAGGCGATTTCGTGGCCGGAACCGGCGAATCAAATCCTGCTTAATACTGAACAGAATGAATTGGATCAATAAAACAGCCTTCTCTTTATCAGCCTTTCTGCTGAGTATTCCTGCTCTGGCACAACAACGCTTTCCGAAACCGGAATTTGAAACCGGCTATGTGCAGCCGCCGACAACTCAACCTTTGCCACGGGCTGTTTTTTTAGAATACCTGGATGTATTTATGCTGATGGCTGTGCTGGCTGTTGCTACCTGGTTTGTGCTGAAAAAACGCTCGCGGAGAGGCGTTTTCTGGACCTCTGTTTTTTCATTGGTCTATTTCGGGTTTTACCGTGAGGGATGTATCTGTGCCGTTGGTTCGATTCAAAACGTAACGCTGGCCATGTTCGATCCGGCCTATGTATTGCCGTTTACAGCCTTGCTGTTTTTTGTGATTCCGCTGATAGTTACCTTATTTTACGGGCGAACTTTTTGTGCGGCTGTTTGTCCGCTTGGCGCAATCCAGGATTTGGTTGCATTCCGTCCGATTGAATTACCCCGGTGGGTGCAAAAGGTTCTGGGAATCATCCCGTATTTGTATTTGGGCTTGGCTGTTTTGTACGCTGCCACCAAATCCGAATTTCTGATATGCCGTTACGATCCGTTTGTCGGCTTATTCCGTTTCGATGCCGAATTTCAGATGCTGTTATTAGGTGGTTTATTTCTGTTGGCGGGCGTCTTTGTAGCCCGTCCGTACTGTCGCTTTTTTTGTCCGTACGGCGTATTGCTGGGATGGATGTCGCACTTTTCCAAAAAACACATGACCATTACCCCAACGAACTGTATTCAATGTAAGTTGTGTGCCAATTCCTGTCCGTATGGGGCCATTAACGAACCGGTCGAAGAAAAAGGAAACCGCCGTTCCAATGTTCAGCGCCTGATGACTTATTTGCTTTTTGTCCCGCTGTGGATGGGCATTGGCGGCCTGGCCGGGTCGATGATGCACGTGCCTCTGGCAAAATTCAACTCAACGGTTTATCTGGCCGAGCAGTTGGTGCAACACCCGGAGTTGAAGCAGGACCATGATAACCTCGATGTGCGGGCTTTTATGCAGTCGGGCAAAACCTTGGAACAACTGGTGACCGAAGCAAAAGAGATCAGAAGCCAATTTTATTGGGGAGGCTGGATCCTGGGCGCTTTTATCGGGCTGGTCGTTGGGCTGACCCTGGTGAAATTGTCGTCGCACCGAAACCGAAACGACTACGAACCCGATAAAACAAATTGTTTAAGTTGCGGACGATGTATGGATTATTGTCCGGTGAAGAAATAACACGATGAAAATAAACATGGACCCGAAAGATAAAATGACCCTGGCTGTTCGGATTGCCTGGATTGCCGCTGTTTTTAGCCTGGTGATGAGTGTGATGCTCATTTTCAATTATATTCAGCTAAAATCGGTTGATCCGCTGGAAACCCCGGCTTTACAATCTCTGGTCGACCAGTTACGCCAGAATCCGCAGGATGAGGTGTTGAAAGAAAATATCCGTGCGCTCGATCTGATGATCCGAAAAGCCTATTTTACAAGTATGCGGCAAATTCGCACCGGATCATGGTTGCTGGTATTTGGCGTAGTGGTATTGGTGTTGGCGATCCGCTACCAAAAATCGCTTCGCCCGGGTTTGGAAGAACTGGAAGGTATCGAAAAGAACCCGTTCCTGGATAAACAGCAAGCCCGTGCCTGGTTGATTTATTCGGGCGGCGGTTTGTTTATACTGGCCTTGTTGTCCGGCTTTTTCTCCGAAAACATACTCAACCGCTACGAAACGACAGAACAAAACGATCAGTCGGCAGTGCCGGCGGTAGAAGTCATTGCCGTTCAGCCGGTTGGGGAAGAAATGGAAGCGTTTGAGGAATCAGGGGAGGCAAAAATAACTGAAAATCAGGATAGCGGAGCAAAAATTGAAGGACTGACACCTGGCGACGAAGAGAAAGCTCCGGTTGCTGCGACTCCTCCGTCCAGAGAGCAAATCCGAAAAAATTACCCATTCTTCCGCGGACCGGATGGAACGGGTTTAAGCTATAAAACGGGTGTTCCCGAAAAATGGAATACAGAAACAGGTGAAAATGTCCTGTGGAAGGTGAAAGTTCCCCGGAAAGGCTATAGTTCGCCGATTATTTGGGACGATCGCTTGTTTGTAACCGGAGCCGATGAAACGGCCCGCACTGTTTATTGCTACGATAAAAACAATGGCAAGCTGCTCTGGGAGGCCAATGCCGATCAAATTACCGGATCGCCTGTAAAAATGCCTAAAGTAACCGAAGATACCGGTCTGGCGGCTCCGAGTATGGCTACCAACGGTCATGCCGTTTTTGCCTTGTTCGGAACCGGCGACCTGATATCGCTCGATATGAGCGGAAAACGCCTCTGGGTAAAAAGCCTGGGTGTGCCGGATAATCATTACGGGCATTCCTCTTCACTCATTATTTATAAAGATAAGTTACTGGTGCAATACGATACCAACCGCGGGGCTAAGGTGATGGCTCTGGCAACGGCCGATGGCTCCGTGAAATGGGAAACTCCCCGGAATGTTAAGATTTCGTGGGCCTCGCCGGCGCTGGTGAATACCGGCAGCCGCGATGAACTTATCCTGACCGGCGAGCCGCTCGTGGCCGGATATGACCCGGAAACCGGGAAGGAATTATGGAGCGTAAGCTGCATGATGGGTGAAGTTGGTCCTTCGGTGGGCTATACCGACGGGATCGTTTTTGCCGCAAACGAGTATGCCACCCTGGCGGCCATTAAGCTGGGAGCACAGCCCGAAGTGATTTGGGAAGAAGATGAATACCTGCCCGAGGTAGCCAGTCCGTTAGCTGCGAATGGCCTGTTAATCGTGGGAACCAGCTACGGCATGGTTGCCTGTTATGATGCGCTGAACGGTACAAAATACTGGGAACAGGAATTCAGCAGCGGTATTTACGCCTCGCCGGTATATGCCGACGGTAAGGCGTATGTGATGGATATGAGCGGAACCATGCACGTGATGAAAATGGCCAAAGAATACCAGCTGATCGCAGAGTCGAAACTGGGCGAAAAAGCAGTTTGCTCGCCTGTTTTTTCCGGGGGCAGAATGTATTTGCGTGGCTTCGGTAATTTGTATTGTATCGGAAAATGAACGAGATGAAGGAAGAAATACAGGATATATTCAGCCAGGTTGACGAAATTGTCAGGCAAAAAGGGACGACCAAAAAGTCGGTCATCCCCATTCTCCAGGCAATCCAGCATACATTCAATTATTTACCCGAAGAGGCGTTGCGCCGGGTGTGTGAAACAACGGAAATCACCGCTGAAAATATCACGGGTGTGGCAACTTTCTATTCCCAGTTTCGGTTAAAACCTGCCGGCCAGCACCTGATCAAAGTGTGCGTGGGAACCGCTTGCCATGTGAAAGGGGCCATGCAGGTATACGACGCTTTTAAGCGACACTTTAATTTACCCGCCCATGAAGAAACGGATATCTCGGGAAAATACACCCTCGAAAAAGTTTCCTGCCTGGGCTGTTGTACCCTGGCTCCGGTAGTTCAGATTGATGACGTAACCTACGGGCACGTGACGACCGATAAGGTTGAATCGGTTGTGATGGACTTTGAAAGTCAGATTGGTAAAACCGGGAGAAAAAGCAAATTCCGGAATGCTGACGGGAGTGAATTTCAGGGCGAAATACGGGTCGGACTGGGCTCGTGTTGCGTAGCCAGCGGAAGCCAGGAAGTAAAGACAGAGATAGAAAAAACGATTGCCAACACCGGCATTCACCTGCACCTGAAAAACGTGGGATGCGTGGGGATGTGCCACCAGGTCCCCTTGGTGGAGATTATCGACGAGGAAAAAAAGAGCACTTTATACGCGAAAGTGAAACCCAACGAAATTTCCGATATCATCCATGCTCATTTCAAACCGAAAGGATTGTTAGACCGGATTAAAACCTCGGCCTATCATTTTCTGGAAAATATACAGACCGATACTGTTTGGGAAGGTGTTGACCGTTATGCCCTTGATGTTCGCGATGAAATGGTTTCCAATTTTCTTGACCGGCAGATTTCCATTGCTACGGAACACCGCGGTGTGATTAATCCGCTGGATATGGACGAATACCGAAGCTATGGCGGGTTTGAGGCTTTGCAAACAGCCTTGCAGACGGATCGGCATCAACTGATCCTGAAAATAAAAGACAGCGGCCTGCGCGGCCGGGGAGGAGCCGGATTCCTGACCGGCCTGAAATGGGAACTGGTTGAAAAAGAGAAAAGCGAAAGGAAATACCTGATCTGCAACGGCGATGAAGGCGATCCAGGGGCGTTTATGGACCGGATGCTGCTCGAATCGTACCCGTACCGGGTGATCGAGGGGATGTTGGTTGCAGCCTGGGCCATCCAGGCAACCGACGGTTATTTTTATATCCGCGCTGAATACCCGCTGGCGGTTACCCGTATCAGGCAGGCTTTGGTTAACTGTCGCGAACAGAATTTGCTTGGAAAGAATATCCTCGGTTCGGGTTTTAACTTTGATATTCAGATTTACGAAGGGGCAGGCGCTTTTGTGTGCGGCGAAGAGACGGCCCTGATGACTTCGATTGAAGGAAACCGCGGTTTTCCGACCATCCGTCCGCCGTTTCCCGCCCAAAAGGGCTTGTGGGGATATCCAACTTTAATCAACAATACCGAAACGTTTGCACAGGTTTCGTACATTATTCGGAAGGGGGAAGGGCATTTCAGCGCGATCGGGACTGAAAACTCAAAAGGGACCAAGGTGTTTTCACTCGCCGGCAAGGTTAACCGCGGCGGTTTGATTGAAGTGCCCATGGGAATTACCATTCGCCAGATTGTAGAAGAAATAGGCGGAGGCGTGCAAAACGGCAAAAAGTTTAAGGCGGTGCAGGTGGGCGGACCTTCGGGAGGCTGCATCCCGGCTTCGCTCTACGATACGCCTATTGATTACCATTCGCTGCTCGAAGTGGGCGCCATGATGGGCTCCGGAGGCCTCGTGGTGCTTGATGAAGACGATTGTATGGTCGATATTGCCCGTTATTTCCTGTCGTTCACCCAAAATGAATCGTGCGGAAAATGTACCTTTTGCCGGGTCGGCACCAAACGCATGCTTGACATTTTGAATAAAATAACCACCGGAAAAGGAACAAAACAAGACCTGGATGAGTTGAAACACCTGGCTGAATGGACAAAAAAAGGAAGTTTGTGCAACCTGGGTAAATCGGCGCCCAACCCGATCCTGACTACCCTGCGCTATTTTCACGATGAGTACGAAGCGCATATCGAAGGGCGATGTCCCTCGGGAAAATGCATGGAAATGATCACCTATTCCATCACCGATGACTGTATCGGTTGTACCAAATGTGCCCAGAAATGTCCGGTGGATGCCATTTTGTTTGAGCCGCATAAAAAGCATACAATCAACACCAAACTGTGCATCAAATGTGATGCCTGCCGACCGGTTTGCCCGGTTGACGCGGTGATTGTGAGATAACAGACGGAAAATGACATTTTGTTGTTAACTATAAATTCAAATACAGATGAACAGTTTTCGAAACCTGAGAATAGACCAACGAACTGATGTTTTAACAACATACGATGGTTCTATGTCCCGGAAATTGATTTGGGTCAGCGTAAAAAATAAGGTCATGAGATATCTGCTGTACTGCCTGATTCTGGCGCTATTTGTGCCTGGTATCGGCACCGCGGCAACTGATAGCTTGAAATATGTTAATGCCGCGACTCTTCCACTGATCGGTAAGGGTTTTTCGGATACTCAAAACCGCTATGAACGGTTGCCTGCCCGTCTTGAAAGCCAGACCCGGCCTCCGGTTTGGAATTTATCAAAGAATTGCAGTGGCTTGGCAGTTCGTTTCAGGACCAATTCGCCAATCATTGCCGCCAAATGGGAAGTTACCGGAGATGTTTTTATGAATCATTTTACGATGACCGGCATCAAAGGGCTTGATTTGTATTGTCTGAAAAACGGTAAATGGCAGTTCGTTAATACCGCAAGGCCATCGGCAAAAGCAACAACAGCTGTAATTATCAAAAATATGCCGGCGACGGAAATGGAGTATATGCTGTATTTGCCGTTATACGATGGATTGGTGAATCTTGAAATTGGCATTAAAGCTGAATCAACGATTGCCTGGCCCGAGGTAGATTCTCCCCGGGCAGGCCAGCCGGTGGTATTTTACGGCACCAGCATTACCCAGGGAGGTTGCGCCTCGAGGGCGGGCATGGCCTATCCGAATATTTTATCACGTATGCTTAACCGCGAGATCGTGAACCTTGGTTTCAGCGGTAACGGCCAACTCGATTTGGAAGTTGCCGAAGCGATGGCAACCATTGATGCCTCTTGCTTTGTGATGGATTGTCTGCCAAATGTGAGCGTTGCCCAGATGACTGAAAAGTATTCCCGCTTTTTGGAAATCATACGCGAAAAGAACCCGGATACACCAATACTTCTGGTTGAAACGATTCTTTTTCCGCACATGTATTTTGATCAGACCGTTTATACCTTGCTTCATGAAAAAAATAAAACTCTGACCCGGATTTTTCAGGAGCAAAAAAACAAAGGAGACCGGAATATCTACTACGTGAAAGCAGGTAAACTGATTGGCGATGACCAGGAAGCAACGGTTGACGGCATACATCTGACTGACCTGGGATTCCTGAGGATCGCGGAGAATCTTTATCCGACAATCCGGAAATTAATCAAATAGATCATTCCGGACACGGATTGAATTTTCAAAAGGCAACAGGTACATGATAACACTCAAAATAAATAACCAAACGATCGAAGTTCCGCAGGGAACAAGCATTCTTGATGCTGCCCGGAAACTGGGAATTGATATCCCGACCATGTGCCACCTCGAAGGTACGGAACATTTTACTTCCTGCATGGTGTGCCTGGTAAAAGATGCGCGTTACGGCCGGCTTATGGCTTCCTGCTCGATGCCGGCCGCGGAAGGCATGGAAATCATGACCAACGATGAGGAGTGCCGCGAATCGCGAAAAGCAGCGCTGGAGCTGCTGCTGAGCGAACATGTGGGCGATTGTGAAGCGCCCTGCCAGTTGGTTTGCCCGGCGCATATGAATATTCCCCTGATGAACCGGCTGATCGCTGCCGGCAATTTTGACAAAGCCATTGAGGTGGTAAAGCGCGATATTGCCCTGCCTGCTGTTTTGGGGCGGATTTGCCCGGCCCCCTGCGAGGCTGGCTGTCGCCGCAAACAGGTGGACGAGCCGGTATCAATTTGCCTGTTGAAGGGATTTTCGGCCGACCAGGAACTTGATAAAGGAATCGGTCCTGTCCGTACAAAGAAGAAGTCAGGTAAGAAGGTTGCCATTATCGGAGCCGGGCCGGCCGGATTGGCGGTCGCATTTTATCTGAACCGGGCAGGTCACCAGGTGGCGATGTATGAGAAGAATGAACGGGCCGGCGGCGATTTATTGAAAATTGCCGAAACGATTTTGCCACCGGATGTCCTGAAATCGGAAATGGAGGCGATTTTAAATTCGGATATTTCCGTTCAGTTTCAGATTGAGGCAGACCGGCCGCTGTTTGAAAAGCTCCGGCAGGAAAACGATGCCGTGGTTTTGGCAACAGGGGTATTGAACGATCAGTTGAGCGGATGGGGCCTTACGCTGTCGAAAACAGGCATACAGGCCGATAAAGAGACTTATGAGACTTCGATGAAAGGGGTTTTTGCCATCGGGAATGCCCTGCGTCCGTCAAAACTGGCGGTCCGTTCGGTAGGACAGGGGAAAGAGCTGGCTCATCTGTTGGACCACTTGTTCGAAACATCCGAACTGACAGCCAAGCCCTCGCGTTTCAATTCGAAATTCGGTAAACTGGAAGCGGTTGAATTGATGGAATACCTCAAAGAATCTGTGGATGATCCGCGCCGCGAAGCAAGCCGGGGAAAAGCTGCCGGTTTTACCCGCGACGAAGCTGTTGCCGAAGCCAAACGGTGTTTGCACTGCGATTGCCGCAATCCCGAGAGCTGTCAACTGAGGGAATTGTCCGACCGGTATGGAGCCGAACAAAAGCGCTTTCAGTATGACGGGCGTTTCATGGTAAAAAAAGAATTTGCCGCGAAAAGTATTGTTTACGAAGAATCAAAATGTATCAAATGCGGCATTTGTGTGCGCATTACCCGGCAATACCGCGAAACCTTCGGTTTTTCATTTATTGGCCGTGGTTTTGATGTAAAAATTGGCGTACCTTTTAATGAAAGTATTGGTAACGCGCTGGAAAAAACAGCTGCGCTGGTCGCTGAAAAATGTCCGACAGGCGCTCTGGCAAAAGTGGATTGCGAAGAGCAATTAAACCGTTCCGAAACCTCATCCTGAACTTGTTTCAGGATTTATTAAAATAAGATTTAAATGAAGAAAAATATAACCATCCTGGCGCTTCTGTTTCTTTCAAACTTACTGTCTGCACAGAGCGAATGGCCCGTCTTTCGCGGAAACCGACAGCTGACGGCGAATGTAAATGCCACTCTCCCTGACCGCTTGAAATTGTTGGCTTCCTTTCAAACCGATGACGATATTAAGGCCTCGCCGGTGGTAAAAGACGGCGTGGTGTATTGCGGATCGACAGACGGCTGTTTTTATGCATTCAATTTAAAAGGACAACTAAGGTGGAAATTCGAAACCGGAAACGGCATTGAAGCGCCGGCGGTACTGCTCGATGGCAAAGTGCTGTTTGGCAACCTCGACGGCAGTTTTTTCTGTTTAAATCAAAAAGACGGAACGGAGGTTTGGAAGTATAAAACCGACAACCAGATTATTGGATCGGCAAACTGGGGTGCCATCGATGGAAAAACAGTTTTGGCTGTGGGAAGCTACGATTATTTTCTGCATGGGTTAAACCTGGCCGACGGCAAAGCGCTGTGGAAATACGAATCCGATAATTTCATCAACGGGGCGCCTGCCTTATACAAAAACAGGGCTGTTTTTGGCGGTTGCGATGGTTTTTTGCACCTGGTTGATCTGAAAACCGGAACGGCAGCCAAAAAGATCGAAATCTCCACCTATGTCGCCTCATCGCCTGCCATTGCCGGAAACGAAGCCTATGTGGGCGATTACGACGGCCGGTTTTACGCCGTCGACCTGGAAACGGGTAAAATTCGCTGGACCTATCATAACCCCGAAAAAAACCTGCCTTTTATTGCTTCGCCGGCTGTTTCGGGCAACTTCATCGTTTTGGGAAACGAAGATCGCCGGCTTTACTGCATCTCGCGAAAAGACGGAACTTTAATCTGGGCAAAACGCCTGACCAACCGGATCAATTCATCCTCGGTGATCGTGGGCAACAAGGTAATAACCGCCACGATGGACGGCCTGCTTTTTATACATCACCTGCAAAACGGCGAAGAACTCTGGCGCTACGAAATTGGCAGCCAGATTGCCGGATCACCGGCGGTATACGAAGGTAAAATTGTAATCGGGTCCAACGACGGACGGATTTACATTTTCGGGGAAGCAAACTAATGTCAAGTTAAAAGAAAACAAGCAGAAGTTTAATTTTCGCGACCGGGTAATCTCTTGTTCTGATTCAGACCGTCTGTTTAAACCTGAAATGACACGAAGATTCGGCATAATCATAATTTTATTTCCTGCTCAAATCCTGAGTTTTGCACTTTTATTTTTCACCACAAAAAAGTATTTTGTGCCCCCTGTTTTTTAATGCCGAAAACTTAACATATCTATGAGGAAAATAGTTGTTTTAATTGCTGCAGTTGTTTGGATGAGCAGCTGTTCAAATCGAGAATCTATGGAGGAAAAGAAGACCTATGTGCCGGAAACGCCGGTTTTGAGTTCGGATGTGATGACTCCTGAAGTACTGTGGTCGTTTGGAAGAATCGGCAATACAAGCCTTTCTCCCGACGGGCAGACCGTGTTGTTTGCCGTAACTTATTTCAATATCGAAGATAATAAAGGCTACCGCGAGTTATACACCGTTCCGGCCGGAGGGGGAGACGTAACCCGAATCACCAATACGGCATCGAATGAATCGGATGCACGGTGGCGGCCCGATGGCAAAAAGATTGGTTATTTGTCGTCTGAATCGGGCAGTACCCAATTTTGGGAAATGAATCCCGATGGCACGGGGGCAGAGCAGATGTCGGATGTTGAAGGAGGAATTTCCGGTTTTAAATATTCGCCCGACCAAACAAAAATTGCCTACATCAAAAAAGTAAAGCTGGATGACGATATTCATGATTTGTTTCCCGATTTACCCAAAGCCAATGCCCGGCTCGAAACAGATCTGATGTACCGCCACTGGGACAGCTGGCACGATTATACTTACAACCATATTTTTGTGGCCCACTACGGAAGCGGTAAAATCATCGGCGGAAAAGATATAGTGGAAGGGGAGAAGTTCGATGCGCCCGACCGCCCTTTCGATGGTTCGGAACAAATCTGCTGGAGCCCCGACAGCAAATCGATTGTGTATTCGTCTAAAAAATTGCGTGGCAAGGCTTATGCCGAAAGCACCAATACCGATTTATACCTGTACAGCCTGGCAAGCGGCGAAACCAAAAACCTGACCGCCGAGCATAAAGGCTATGATAAAAATCCGGTTTTTTCGCCCGGCGGGGAGTTTCTGGCCTGGACCTGTATGCTGCGCGATGGCTACGAGGCCGACCAGGCGCGCTTGTTTGTAATGGATCTGGCTACCGGTAAACAGACCAACTATTCGGCTAACTGGGAGCAGGAAGCCGGACACCTGAGCTGGAGCCGTGACGGAAAATCAATTTATTTTATCAGCGGGATTCACGGGACGGAGGAAATTTACCGCCTCACCCTGGACGATGGCCAAATCAGCCGCCTGACCAATGGCGTGCACGATTACCAGAGCGTGGACGAAACGGCCGGTGGAAAGCTGCTGGCTCAAAAAGTTTCTATGTCGCAACCGGCCGAGCTTTACCTGGTTGACCCGGAAACCGGCAGCGATACAGCGCTTACCGCTGTCAACAAAGGCCTGCTCGATCAACTCGTTATGGGAAAAGTAGAAGCACGCTGGGTGAAAACTGTTGATGATAAAGACATGCTGGTTTGGGTGATTTACCCGCCGCATTTCGACCCGAATAAAAAATACCCTGCTATTTTATACTGCCAGGGCGGACCACAGGGAATGGTCAGTCAGTTTTGGTCGTATCGCTGGAATTTTCAGATGATGGCCGCCAACGATTATATCATTGTGGCCCCCAACCGTCGCGGCTTGCCGGGTTTTGGTATGGAATGGCTCGAGCAGATCAGCAAGGACTATGGTGGCCTGAACATACAGGATTACCTGGTGGCGATTGATGAACTGGCCAAAGAGCCCTATGTGGATAAAAACCGCCTCGGTGCAGTTGGCGCCAGTTACGGCGGTTTTTCGGTGAATTACCTGGCCGGTCACCACGAAGGGCGGTTTAAAGCATTTATTTCGCACTGCGGTATTTTCAACTTCGATCAGATGTACGTGACGACCGAAGAAATGTGGTTCGAAAATTGGGATATCGGTGGCCCCTTCTGGGATAAAACAAACGCTGCCGCCCAGCGTTCGTACCGTTTCTCCCCGCATTTGTTTGTCGAAAAATGGGACACGCCCATCCTGGTGATTCACGGCGAAAAAGATTTCCGGATTCCCTACACGCAGGGCATGGGGGCCTTTAACGCGGCTGTTCTGCGCGATATTCCTGCGCAGTTTCTGTTCTTCCCCGAAGAGAACCATTGGGTTACCCAGGCCCAAAACGGGATCCTTTGGCAACGGGTTTTCAAAAACTGGCTCGACCGGTGGCTGAAATAGTTTTACTGAATTCACAATACCAAGGGCCGTCTCCGAAAGGGAATGGCCCTTTTTTCTTCTTATCTGATGTGTTTTTTCCATGCGTACCCCTGTTTTGTAAACAAACCCACTATTATCTTAAATTTTTTACAGCAAAAATCAAAAAAATGGCAGCAATACTTTGCCGGGCAGAAAAATCTGCTTCTTTTGCAGAATAATGATGAAACAAGCTATCCATATCATTCTCGTCGTGGCGCTCGCGGTCTCCGTGAACGGTCAGGGAAGAGTATGGATGTAAGATATTTTTTAATTTGCAAAACAGGCCATTCTCTTCGGGGAATGGCCTGTTCCGTTTTTAACATGAACCGGATTATAACAAATATGATTGCAGTCGCAGCGCTTGTCCTTGTGGAGTTGGCCACATAGGAGCGGGTCTGTATGGTATAGCCAAAAGCCCTTTCCGGTGTGGTCAGCCCCGGAAAGGGCTTTTTTTGTTTGCCAAAGTTTAACCTTTAAATAAATGAGTATGGAAAATCAGTTTCCCGAAGAAAAGTTTTCCGGACAGTACCGGAACATCCCGGTATCGTTTGTCCGGAGTATATTAAATGCGGTTAGCCAAAAGGAGGTAATCTCTTTTGCAGGCGGTTTGCCTAATCCTTCGCTGTTCCCGGTTGACGAACTGGCCGAAAGCGCCCGCGCGGTGATGGCCGGTCACGGGCGCACCATTTTGCAATATGCCGGATCGCTGGGTTATTATCCCTTGCGCGAATGGATTGTCAACCGATACAGCGCCAAGTACAGGATGAACATCACTCCCGAAATGGTGGTGATCACCAATGGCTCGCAGCAGGCCATCGATATCGTGTCGAAGTTGTTTATCAATCCCGGCGACGGGGTCATTCTTGAAAAACCGAGCTACCTGGGTGCCATCCAGGCCATGTCGGCCTATTTGCCCTACTTTCGCGAAGTTGACCTGGAAGACGACGGTGCCAACCTGGCCCAGGTAGAAACTTTGTTTTTAAACGACGATGTCAAGTTGATGTATGCCGTCACTAACGCGCAAAACCCATCGGGAATCAGCTATTCGCACGAAAAACGACTGGATTTGGCCATGCTTTTGAAACGTTACAACCAGTTTCTTCTGGAAGATGATCCGTACAACGAGATTTGTTTTGAGGGTGAGTTTCCCGCCCCCGTGAAAAAATATGCGCCGGAGTACGTTGCCTGGACGGGCTCGTTTTCGAAAATGGTCGCTCCTGGTTTACGCAATGGCTGGGTGGTACTGCCCCCTCCGCTGGTGCCGCATTTCGACAAGGCCAAACAATCAACCGATCTTAATCCGAATAACCTGACGCAATACGTATTGCACCATTACCTCACGGATTTCGATTTAGACGGACATTTGCAGCGCATCCGCACGAAATATGCCGAACAAGCGGCATGCATGTGCCAGCTGTTGCACCAATACCTGCCCGACGAAGTGCAGATGACCAAGCCGGGCGGCGGCATGTTTATCTGGCTGACTTTGCCGGAAGGTTTGCGCTCGGACGAACTGATCCATCGAACCATGCAGCGCGGTGTGATTTTTGTCCCCGGCAATTCGTTTTTTACCAAAGGGCAGGGTAGTAGGCATATCCGGATGAATTTCACCAATGCCGAGTTGCCCGAAATGGAGAAAGGAGTAAAAGTTATGGCAGAAGAAATCGGAAAAATGATCTGATTTTCAGGGATATTATCTTGTGGATAATTTACACTTCCAGTGTTCCCCACAGATGGTATCCCTGCTCAACTTCCACGATGCCGATTAAAATGCGCGAATTACCGGTTCGAAGCATCCGGTCCCGCCTTGTTTGAGCGACGCGTTAAACGGGGAGGTGGCGCCTGTTGCGATATTTTCGGGTTAATCTAAATACTTAGGTCTGTTTAAAAATGTACGATTTATTACAATTTCAACCCCGACTCTACTCATTAACGGGAATAATTTGGCGCTGTAACTGTGCAAAAGTAAACAAGCCGGTTGGTGAGCGCTTGCATTAATGCCGAATGGACGGCCAAGGATGGATAATTATCAATGGTAAGGTTTGCTCCGCCAGATCAACGACCCGGGAAATCGATAGCATACCCGGTTATTTTGAAAAGTTAAAAGTTTTTGACTGATGACTGATAAAATCATAAAGTTGATGATTTTATCCAGAGGATGCACGGAAAACATGGCACAAAAAAAGTTGAAAATTGGGAAAATTCTCCTAATATTCATATATTTGCATGTTTCAATGTAACGGGAAGGATATGGACTTAAAACAAGTAAAGAAAATTTCGAAAGCATTGGCCGACAGCAACAGGCTGCAAATCTTGCAGGAAATCAGAAAAAAACCCAATTATTTGATGTGTACCGACATTTGTGGATTTATTAATCTGTCGCAACCTTCCATCTCACACCACATCAAACAATTAATGGATGCTGATTTAATAAGCTATGTAAAAGAGGGCCGGCAGATGAAGTACCGGATTAATGAAGATGTTTTTGAAGAGTACATCAATTTCCTGAAAACATTAAATAGAGGTTAAATAGAAGTTAAATTTCATCAATCTATTGAAATGTGTCAATGTATTTCATAGCTTTGTTTTCTTTTTGACACCAACCTTTAAATGAATCCCCAATTTTTCAGTTGAGTTTGCCTTTTATTACGGGTGTTTTGCTACGTCTTGGAAATTTTCAGATAATGAATTTATTATCTGAAAAATCAGCAGTAACAACAAGACAATTCTGAACCCGGCAAAGTTTACTCAACAGGTTTGCAGCATATTTCAGTTCTGCATGTGTATCCGACCCAAAAATCAACCAGATATTTTTTTGAAAAACATCGAAACATTTAAATGTATCTATTGTTTTTAATTTTCAAGTTGGTCAATTAAATTTTTCAGAAGTAATTTATTTAAAGTGGTTAGTTATGAAAACAAATGAGAAAATGAGAAAACGAAGAATTGACCGGACGGCCGGCACAATGATTCTCGTGCTGGCCCTTTCAGGTTTTTATCTGACAGGTTGCGAGAGTAGCCGCGGCGATACACCTCCTGCACCTGCAATGAAAGTTCCGGTCGCTGCACCTTTATATCAACCTGTTACGGAGTGGGAAGAATACAGCGGCCGGTTTAGGGCCATCAAAAGGGTAGAGGTCAGGGCCCGGGTTGGCGGTTATGTGGATCAAGTGCTGTTTCGCGACGGCGAACTGGTTAAAAAAGGCGATGTATTGTTCAGGATAGACCCGCGTCCGTTTCAGATCGTATTAGATCAGGCTGAAGCCCGTCTGGAGCAGGCTAAAGCCGAAAAACAACAGGCTGAGAATGCTTTCGGCAGGGTAAAATCACTGAAAGAATCAAAAGCCATATCCCGCGAAGAATACGACCAGCGGGAGCAGGCGTTGAACATAGCCATTGCCCGCGAGGAAGCCGAGAAAGCCGATGTGGCACAAGCGAAGCTCAACCTCGAGTTCACGGAGGTCAGGGCGCCGATTTCAGGAAAAATCAGTGATGAATTTGTGACTGAAGGCAACCTTGTCAGCGGGGGAAGCGACCAGGCCAGTTTGCTGACCACCTTTGTGTCGCTCGACCCCATCTACTTTTATTTTGAAGGAAGTGAATCTTCTTTGTTGAAATATGCCCGGAAAAATAACGGCGACCATGTTAACGGCGTTGCCGGTCCAAATGCCCGAATCGCTGTAAAGTTGCTGGATGAGGAAGAATTTCAGCATGAAGGAAGTTTCAATTTTATGGACAATGAAGTGGATCAGGGAACGGGTACCTACCGGGGCAGGGCTGTAATTTCAAACCCCGATTTGGTCATTACCTCCGGGATGTTTGGATCAGCGCATGTTTTTAACAGCGACCCTCAGCCGGCTATTCTTATTCCGGATGAGGTAATTGGAACCGACCAGTCGCAAAAGTTTGTCTATGTGCTTTCGGACGACAATAGGGTAGAGGCAAGACCAGTTGTCCTTGGTCCACTGTATAACAGTAAATTGCGGATTATACGAAGCGGTGTGGAACCAAACGACCGGATTATTATTGGAAATATTCAGAAGATCCGTCCAACCATGGAAGTAGAACCTGAAGCAAGACTGCTTTCGTCGAATTAAAGAAAACAGGAGCAGTTAACCCAGTCGCAGTTTCGTCGAAGATTGATTGATATTGAGACTGATTACTTCATCTGAAAAAATAGTAAAGTATGAAATTTAGTCTTTAACAGCGTAGAGTCTGTTGTCATTGGTTCCAGTTTAAAAATGTACGATTTCAGTACAATCTAAAGCCTTACTTCACTCATTACCGGAATGATTTAGCGCAGAACTGTGCCATAAAATACTACGGGTGTATTGAAAGATGTTAATAACTTTATCGCACATCCGTAAATGAACAAAAGATTTTCAAAAAGCAAAGGATGCATGTAAACATGCTGGTGGAGAATACTCGAATTTGAACGAGTCAAAGCCCGCGAGAAATTAAGCCAAACGGAAAAACAACTTTCAGGAGTTCTGTATGAAAGGGGAGTTGACAGTCAGGGTTTTGCCGTGATTAGAAGTAAAGGCGACCAAGCTCTATTCAGACTGAACACCCAAATGCTTAAACGTAAAATGGGTGTACCTGATAGCCGACCTGTTGCTGATTTCCTTCCTACAATCAGTATAAAGGCTAAAGACCTGGCTGCCGAAATGACTGGACTAAATGTGCAAAGCAAAGATCTAAAAGGTCAAATGAAAATTGAAAAAGAGCATATCGACAACAACCTGGCTGTTAGAAATATGCTTACCCAAAGGGGAATCGTGCCGGAAAATCTTCCACCTGCCGAAGATGTTAAGAAACTTCAGCGGAAACTTGACGGAGACGAGAAAAAACTCTTGAAAGATACAAAAAAGAAAAAATGACACGCGCCGTTGCGAATCTGTTATTCGTCCTCTGACAAGCATCTGTTAACCGCCGCCGGTTAAGGTATTGCGACTGTTTGTTCGTTTGCTGCATATCGCCAATTATTAGGATATCCTTCTTTTGCTTTCCTTGTTTTTTCCGCAGCGTAAACTTCAGTGTCCATCAAATAAACGACCTGTTTGGGTTCCTTCCTTCCGTATCGGCTTCTTTTGCTGGATTTATCTATTTGATTATTAGATTGATATGACGATTGGCTCCTGCCGGTTTCTGTAAATCATAACATATTGGGATTGATGGCCGTTTGAACGGCTTCTAACTTTGTTGCCTAAATTCTTATTCAAAATAATTCAAAATAAAATACGGATGAAAAGTTTGAACGTTCTTATCGTACTCTTATTCGCAATGATAACGGGCTATGCCCAAACCGGATTTATTTCAGGAAAAGCCAAGGTGCCCGATGAAGGAGAAGATGCCCTGATTAATATCGGGCTGAAGGGGACCAATAAAGGAACCATTACCGATGTCCACGGTAATTTTGTCATTCAGCAGGTTCGGGCCGGAAAATATAAACTGGAAGCATCCTTTATCGGATATCGGACATTTGAAACAGATGTGGAGGTGGTTGCCGGAAAAGAAACCGTGATTCCGGCATTTTACCTTCAAAAAACAGATGAAGAAATCGGCGAGGTGGTGGTCACCGGGAAGCAAAATCCGGCTTACACGGCTGATGCTGCATCATCGTCTTTACGAATCAGCACGCCGTTGCTAAAAACGGCCCAGAACATCCAGGTGATCACAAAAGAGATGCTTAACGACCAGCAACTGGTTGATATGCTGGAAAGTGTTACCCGTAATACCAGCGGGGCCATGATGATTGAGCACTGGGGCAGCTTTGCCCGGATCAATATGCGTGGCTTTAAGCTGCCGGCTTTTCGTAACGGGATGAATGTTGATTTGCCCTGGGGCCCGCTGACCGAGGACCTGTCGGTGGTCGACCGGATTGAGTTTGTTAAAGGACCTGCCGGTTTTATGCTGTCGGCCGGAGAGCCGGGCGGCTTTTACAATGTGGTGACGAAAAAACCGGACGCCGGGATGAAAAACGAAATTTCGCTTACGATGGGTTCGTTTAATCTGTTGCGCTCAACGCTCGATTTGGGCGGAAAAATCGGCGAAAACGATAAACTGCTGTACCGTCTGAATGTGATGGGCTCGACAAAAAAATTGCACCGCGATTACGAGTTCAACGACCGCTACACCCTGGCTCCTTCGGTCACGTACCGGATCAGCAACCGCACCTCGCTCAATGCCGAATATATTTATCAGTATTCGAAAATGTCGGTTGTCGGGGCAGCCTACGTGTTTTCGCCCGATGGTTACGGCTCCTTACCGCGCAATTATACAACGGCTGAACCCAATATCGATCCGTCGACCATCCGCGAGCACAATGTTTTTTTGAACCTGAAACATCAGTTGGATGAAAACTGGAGCCTGACAGCTCAACTCGGGTATCTGAACTATAAATTGGTCGGCTCGTCGCTTTGGCCCGACTCGGTCAGTGCTGCCGGTATTTACCGCGGACTGGGTGTTTGGGATGCGCTAAGCAATGCCCGCATGGGGCAGGTGTTTGTAAACGGCGATGTTTATACGGGCCCGGTGAGGCACCGGATTTTGTCGGGACTCGATTTAAGTGACAAAGAGTATTTTGCCGACTGGTTCCAATCAGGGCCGCTGGGCGGAGAAAACAATCCTTTGTCGTTAACCAATCCGGTCCATTTTATCAGCAGTTTGCTGATCCCTGTTTTCGACCGCAGCATGAGTATTCGTCAGCGGGCCATGAATGCCGGTTATCCGGCGGCCCAGTTTACAGGCTCTTCGTCGGTTTACGTGCAGGATGAACTGGGCTTTTTTAAGGACCGCCTGCGCCTGACGCTTGCCGGCCGGTTCACCTCCTACAAAACGTCGGTGTACGGTACCACCACCAACGATCGGGTTTGGTCGCCCCGTGCCGGAATAAGTTATTCGATTGACGACCAGACGGCGGTTTACGGTTTGTACGACCAGTCATTTATTCCCCAGTCGGGAGCCGATAAAAACGGCAATGCGTTTGAACCGGTCCGGGGCAACGATCTGGAAGCGGGCATCAAGCGCAGCTGGGCTAATTTCCGCTGGCATTCTTCCTTAACGTTTTATCAACTTACGAAAGAAAATGTGTTGACCGCCGATCCCGAAAACATCAATTACAGCATCCAGTTGGGTGAAGCCCGGTCAAAAGGACTCGAACTGGATATTCAGGGCGAAATTGTCAAAGGCTTAAGCCTGATCCTGAATTATGCCAATACCCGGGTTGAAGTGACCAAAGATACGGATGCCTCCAGGGTGGGAACTCGTTTGGCCGGTCATGCCAAGTACATTAGCAATGGTTGGTTGAAGTATCAGTTTAAACAGTCTGAGCTGAAAGGACTGGAGTTTGCTTTGGGTTACCAGTATCAGCTTGACCGTTCGTCGTGGAGTTGGGGGGCCGATAATCAATCGGTGTTGCCCGATTATTTTCGTCTCGACGGCTCCATCGGCTGGGCAAACGAAAAACTGTCGGCCGGCTTAAACATCAACAACATCCTGGATAAATACCTCTACTCGGGCAGCGCCTATGGCAGTTATTACTATTGGCAAACCGAGCCGGGAACAAATTTCAGGTTAAACATCGGCTTTAAATTTTAACAACTGTCCGCTAAAACCATGTTAAAATATTGGATAACGAAAATACATCTCTGGCTTGGCCTTGCTTCGGGAACGGTTGTTTTTATTGTTTCGGTTACTGGCTGTATTTATGTTTTCAGCAAAGAAATAACCGGATGGAGAAGGGCTGAGGCGATTTATGTCGAACAGGTCGAGCCCGAAACCGCCTTGATCAGCGATCTGTGGCAAACGGCCCAGGCCGGGATGGGCGACGGCATACCGCTTAGCTGGGCGCATATCCCGAACAACCCGCGAAAAAGCTGGATATTTTACGGTTATAAAGGAAATGAGGGAGGGCTGACTTATTTTTCGGCGATCGATTATTACCGGTCGGTTTATGTTGATCCGTACACCGGACAGATAAAAGCCGTTTACGACGAAAAGGCCGATTTTTTTAACGTGGTAAAGTTTCTGCATTGGAGTTTGCTGCTAAAAACACCGCTTGGCCAGCCGATTGTAGGTTGGAGCACGTTTGTTTTTGTGATCCTGCTCATCACCGGACTTATTTTATGGTGGCCGAAAAATTTTAAAAGCTCTAAAAACCTGTTTGCTTTCAGATGGAAAAAAACGGGCAATGGGTATAAAAAACTTTACGATTTACACAATGTAAGCGGATTTTACAGCCTGCTGCTTGCCCTGATTGTCGCTCTTACCGGGATGATTTGGGCTTTTAAATGGTTTCAGGCTTTTGTTTATGTACTGGCGGCCGGAACAACCAGCCTGCCTGAAGCCGGCCCGGTAAAATCTGTACCACGCGAAATTGAGGCAGTTCTTCCTGTTGATCGTGCGCTTGGCGAAACCCGAACCCGATATGCCGGTGCAGGGGCATACCGGTTGTCGCTTCCTTCCGACAGCCTGGGGGTAATTCAGGTGTTGGTACAGGAAAAGGCGGGCCGTTATGCTAAAACAAATCAGTTGCAGTTTGACCGATATTCGGGGCAGTTGCTAAATGAACGCAAACATGAGAACAAAAATCCCGGTGAAAAACTCATCGCGGCCAATTACGATATTCATGTGGGGGCAATTCTGGGTTTTCCCGGAAAAATTCTTGCCTTTTTTCTCAGTTTGGTTTGTGCGTCCTTACCCGTAACTGGCTTTTTGATGTGGTTGAAACGGCGTCGAAAAAAATCTTCTTTACTGGTCAACTAATTGGATATTAAACATGATTGCAACAGCTGTCCGAAAATTGCTTACACGCCGTAAACCTGTTGCCGGCGAACAAATTACCATTCTCTACGGAGGGAAGTCCGGTAATTCGGCTTACATCGCCAATGAAACCGGAAAATGCCTTCAGCGCAGCGGAAGACGCAGCCGGGTAGTCAACATGGCGTCCTACAACATGGACCAGCTCAAAAGCGAGTCATTTGTGCTGATTGTGGTAAGCACCCATGGCGAAGGCGAGCCGCCGCCTGCAGCAAGTCGTTTTTTTCGCCGGTTATTTTCAGAACAACCTGATTTGTATGGAGTTGGTTATGCGGTGTGCGCGTTGGGCGACTCGTCGTATGAGCATTTTTGCAAGGCTGGTAAGGATATCGACCATCGGTTGTCGGACCTGGGGGCGAAGCGTATTTGCTCCAGAGCAGATTGTGACCTCGATTTCGGAACAGCTGCTTCCGGCTGGATTTCATCGGTACTCAGGCGGCTCCCGGGACAGGTTGACGGACAGGACGTACTGAAACTAAACGCTCAGGAGAAGATTACCGTTAAAGCCGTGGTGAAAGAAAAATACCAGTTGAATGCCGGATCGGAAGATGCCGTATACCACATTTGCCTGGCAACCGATGATCAGTCGTTCCGTTATTGCAGCGGCGATTCGGTTGGCCTTGTGCCTCAAAATCCGGTTTCGCTGGTAAACAGCATCATCGATATACTGAATATCTCTGCCTATGACTTGCTTATGGCTGATCAACAGGAGTTTTTGGCTCGCGACTACCTGTTGCATCGGGCAGAACTGACTACGCTGAACAAAGAAGTTTTGGTAAAATACGCCGAAATGAGCGGGAATGAACAGTTGCTGGATTTACTCAACGGCAAATCCGGATTGGATGCTTACCTGGAAAACCATGATGTACTGGATTTGTTGCAGGATTTTCCCTGTCCTTTGCCGGCAGTCTGGTTGCCTGATTTGTTGCGGCCTTTACAGCCGAGGTATTATTCCGTCTCATCCTATCAGCCGGAGCACCCGGGCGAGTTGCATCTCACCGTAAAAAGGGTGCAGTTTCAATTAAAAAACCGTCTCCGGCAAGGCAGTTGTTCGGCTTATTTGAGCGACTGGCTTGAAACAGGTGCGGCTGTTTCGTTTTTCCTGGCGCCGAACGACAATTTTCGATTGCCCGGGAAACCCGGCATTCCCGTGATCTTTATTGCTGCCGGTACCGGAATTGCCCCGGTGAGGGCGTTTTTACAGGAACGCGCAGCCCGGGGAGAAACGAAAAACTGGCTTTTTTTTGGCGGGAAAAACCGCCGGACTGATTTCCTGTATGGCGCTGAGATTCTGGATTTTTATGGGCAGCAGGCGCTTGAACGACTTGATCTGGCCTTTTCACGGGACGGACAAGCGAAAGTATACGTGCAGGATCTCCTGTTGCAAAAAGGGAAGGAGTTACTGGAATGGATCAGCGAAGGAGCGGCCATTTATGTGTGCGGTTCCATCAAAATGGGCAAAGGTGTACGCGAGACGCTTACCGACTTATTCACTTCTGCTGCCGCTGACATGTCGCTCGAACAGTTAATCGCTGAGTGGAAATATCTGGAGGATTTATACTGATGGCGCCAGTCAGCCTTATTCGATCTCAAAAGGTATTCTGAAATCGCAACCGCCCTTGAAATTGGAACAACCCCATGCGGTTTTGCCTTTCAAAATTTTCCCATTTTGGCATTTGGGGCAGCTCAGTTCGTCTTTTATTTCAGCTTGAAGTTGAATGTGGTGGTCGCCGGTTAAAATCAACCGGCCGTCGAGTTTCAGATTCTGATAAACAAAGCCTTTAATCACAGCGCTTTTTTTCTTGCCAACCAGTTGGGCGATTTGTTTGTCAGTGAGTTTTTTTTCGTGCAAAACAAAAGGAATCATAAAGCGGCAGCCTTCTTTCCATCCGGAACAGCCCCAGGCCGATTTGCCCTTTAGCAGCCGGCCTTTACCGCATTGCGGACAAACGACCTCTTCATCCTCCTTTTTCTTTTCCCCCGCCTTTGGCTTTTTTACGTCTTGTTTTTCTGCCTTTTCCACTGGCTGAGCCTTCTCGTCTTCCAAAATAGTAATCTCCTTTTTGGGCGAACTTTTTACCTGGGTAATGACCTCGGTCACCATAGCTTTCAGTTCGTCCATAAACCGGCTGATCTCAAGTTCTCCCGATTCAATTTGCCGGAGTTTCCGTTCCCATTGACCGGTCAGTTCGGCTGATTTCAGCAGTTCATTCTCGATGCTTTTAATCAAATCGACACCGGTTTGCGTGGCTACCAGCCGTTTGCGTTCTTTGCGGATGTAGCGGCGGCGAAAAAGCGTTTCGATGATGTTGGCCCGGGTAGATGGCCGACCAATGCCGTTTTCTTTCATCAGGTCGCGAAGTTCTTCATCATCCATATTTTTACCGGCCGTTTCCATGGCCCTAAGCAGGCTTGCCTCGGTATAATAATTTGGGGGCTGGGTTTGTTTTTCCTGCAAATCGGGCTGATGCGGACCGTGTTCTCCCTTTGTAAAAGCAGGCAGTATGCGGTCTTCGCTGTTATCGTCCTTCTCATTTTGAAAAATGACCCGCCAACCCGGTTCCAGGATCTGCTTTCCGGTTGCCTTGAACGAATGGCGCCCGATTTCTGCTTCGGCATTGGTGTTGGCAACCTGGCAATCGGGGTAAAAAACAGCGATAAACCGTTTGGTTACCATGTCGAAAACCTTCCGTTCGATCTCGGTCAGATCGATCCGGTTTTGCCCGGTTGGAATGATGGCATGGTGATCGGTTATTTTTTTGTTGTCAAATACCTTGGACGATTTACGGATTTTTCCACCCTCCAAAACCGGTTGGGTAAAGTTTTCGTAGCCTTTCAGATTTTTCAGGATACCCGGCACTTTTTTGTAAATATCGTCCGACAGAAACGTGGTATCCACCCGCGGATAGGTGGTCACCTTTTTTTCATACAGCGCCTGAATGGTGCGCAAGGTTTCGTCGGCGCTCAGGTTGAGTTTCCGGTTGCAGTCCACTTGAAGGGAGGTCAGGTCTAAAAGCCGGGGAGGATGTTCGTTGCTGTTTTTTGTTTCAATTTTGGTGATGTATAAATCTACACCGGTGATCTCCTGCAATACGCCGGAGGCTTCCTCCGGGCTCTTAAACCGTCCGCTGGCAGCCGCGAAAACAGTATCGCGGTAGGTGGTTTTAATTTCCCAGTATGGCTCGGGTTTAAAATTTTCGATCTCCAGTTGCCGTTCAACAAGCATGGCCAGGGTAGGGGTTTGTACCCGTCCGATCGATAATACCTGTTTATTTTGTCCGTATTTCAGCGTGTACAAACGGGTGGCGTTCATGCCCAGCAACCAATCGCCGATGGCCCGTGCGCTGCCTGCTTCGTAAAGCTTGTCAAACTCTTTGCCGGGGAGCAGCTTGTCGAATCCTTCGCGGATTGCTTCTTCGGTCAGCGATGAAATCCAAAGCCTTTTTACCGGCGCTTTGTTTTGTGCTTTTGTCAGCACCCAGCGCTGAATCAGTTCTCCTTCCTGACCCGCATCACCACAATTGATAATTTCATCGGCTTTTTCAATCAGACCTTTCAGGATGTAAAACTGCTTTTTCACCCCTTCGTCGTCTATAACCTTAATGCCAAACCGCGACGGAATCATGGGCAGTTCGCGCAGATTCCAATATTTCCAGCGGTCGGTATAATCGTTGGGCTCTTTCAGTGTGCACAGGTGCCCAAAGGTCCAGCTTACCTGGTAGCCATTTCCTTCAAAATACCCGTCTTTCCGGTTTTTGGCCCCGATAATCTGCGCAATTTCTCTGGCGACACTTGGTTTTTCTGCAATACAAAGTTTCATGCTTGGAGTTACAGGTTACGTGTTTCGGGTTGCGAAACTGAGACTGATCACCACGACTGAATACTTAATATGCCAGCCTGATTCCTTGATCTTCGATATTGATCAACCGTTTTTTGTATAAGGCGCCAATGGCCTTTTTAAAATTCTTTTTACTAATGCCAAACACGTTTGAAATTACCTCCGGACCGCTTTTATCGTTGTAGGGAAGGTAACCACCCGCTGCTTTCAGTTTGTCCAATACCGAGCCCGATATACCGTCAATCTTTTCGTAACCGGCTTTTTCGAGTGAAAGATCGATTTTTTCATCCGGCCTGATATTTTTGATGTAGCCTTTCAGTTTATCCCCGGTTTTCAGGGGTTTGAACACTTCATTTTTAAATAATACGCCCCAATAGCAGTTATCGATAATGGCTTTGTAACCCAGGTCGGTTTGTCCTGCAATAATGAGGTCAACTTCTTCGCCCACTTCAAAATCAACCGGAACGTTATCCAAAAATTTATCGAGTTTGGACGAAGCAACAATTCGCTGGCTTTCATCGTCGAGATAAACGAATACCAGGTACGATTTTCCCTCTTCCATTTTTACCTGTTGCTCACGAAAGGGGACAAGCAGGTCCTTGGGCAGGCCCCAATCCAGGAAAGCTCCAATAGCCGTGGTCGAAACAACCTTTAAGCGGGCAAATTCACCAACCATGACGTATGGCTTGTCGGTTATGGCTACCAACCGGTCTTCAGAATCGAGGTAGATAAACACGCTCACGGTGTCGCCCACCTGACAATTTTCGGGAACATACCGTTTGGGCATCAGGATTTCTCCATGCTGCCCACCGTCGAGGTAAACTCCGAAATCGACTGTTTTTAAAACCTCCAGTTCATTTAATGAGCCAATTATTGCCATAAATCTGCATTTTTTATTGAACGCAAAGGTACTGCTTCGGGGCGGATTTGTTAGCTTTTAATTGTAATCTTTTTGACCGGGAAGAACCGATGCCAGTTGAAAAGTTATATTTTTGTCTGAAACAGAACCCCATACCATGAACAATATACGTATTGGATTTTTAGGGGCCGGCGGAATAGCGCGCGCTCATGCCTATGCCTTACAGGCCTTGAAGTATTACTACGATCAGGTTCCCGAAATCATCTTTGAATCAGTCTGTTCTGCTACGGCAAACAAACGTGAGAAATTTGCTTCTCAGTTTGGATTCAATCGGGCGGAATCGGAGGATGATTTTTTTCAGAACAAGCAACTAAATGGCATATTTATTTTAGGCCCTAATAAGGTTCATTTTGAACATTTGGAACAGGCGCTTAAAATGCCAAATGTCGGGTTTATTTACCTGGAAAAGCCGGTTTGCGCTTCATGGGAGGAGGAACAACAGATGTGGCAATTGCAGGAAAACCTGAACCCGGGAGTAAAGGTTCAGGTTGGTTTTCAATACCTGCAAACCGCTTCGGTGCGGGAGGCGCTAAACTTTTGGAAATCGGGGAAGTTGGGCAAGCCCATTCACTTCGACCTGAAATACTATCATGCCGACTACCTGCAACGGGCTTACCGCGATAAGCGGAAAACACGCCTGGTTGCGGCGCCCGACGGCGGGGCGATGGCCGACCTGGGCTCTCACGGAATTAGCTTGTTGCTGGCTTTCCTGGGCGACCAGCTTCAAATTACCGGGGCCTTGCAGGGGGGTAGCTTCAGCGATGTGCCGGATGATTCGGACTTGTTCAGTTCACTTTCGTTGTACGATCCTCAGAGCAGGGCAGTGGGTCACTTGTCGGCCAGCCGGATCAGTTCCGGGACCGGCGACCTGGTTCATCTCGAAATTTATGCCGAAAAGGGTTGCCTGCGTTATTCGTCGCACCGGCCGGAGCAGTTCGGTTACTTCCTCGAAGAAACCGGGCAATGGGTGAGCCAGGTGGTCGGGAGCCACTATCAGCCGATCAGCAGTTTTCCATCGGGACATGTGCCGCCGGGATGGCTGCGTTCGATGGTGCATGCGCATTATTTGTTTTTGGGCGGACCGGACGAAAAAGCTTTTATCCCCGATCTGAAACATGGACTGGAAGTACAGCGTTTGGTCCGCGAAACGGCCGGTTATCTTGGTGGATTCAGAAAAAAAATAAAAGAATATGGAGCGTAGTAGTGGTATTTTGCTTCATATCAGCTCGTTGCCAAATCCTTACGGTATTGGCAGCATGGGGCACGATGCCTATCAGTTTGTCGACTTTTTACACGAAACAGGGCAAACGCTCTGGCAGATCCTGCCGCTCGGACCTACCGGCTATGGTAATTCGCCCTACCAGTCTTATTCGGCTTTTGCAGGAAATGTCCTGTTAATCAGCCTGGAAAAACTGATTGAAGCGGGTTTGATTGGTGAAGAAGATCTGGAAGATATGCCCGTGCTGTCGTCGCAAAAAGTAGAGTACGATTTGGTAACGGAAGGAAAAACCAAACTCCTGCGAAAAGCCTGGTTAACATTCAATAAGAAATTTGATATCTGGAAAGATGATTATTACATTTTTTTGGATGAACACTCCTGGTGGCTCGATGATTATGCTCTTTTCAGCGCCATTAAAGGGAAAGATGAGAAATTGTGCTGGAACGAATGGGCTGAAAAACTGAAATACCGCGATACCCACGAACTGGATGTGGCCAAACACCGGTATCACGAGGATATCCGGTTTCATTGTTTTGTGCAGTTTATATTTTTCAGGCAGTGGTCAGAGCTAAAAGCCTATGCCAATTTAAAGGAAGTCCGGATCATCGGAGACCTGCCTTTATATGTTTCGCTCGACAGTTCGGATGTTTGGGCTAATCAGGACATTTTTTTACTGAATGAGCAAGGTGAAATGACCCATGTGGGCGGAGTGCCTCCTGATTATTTCAGTGAAACGGGACAGTACTGGGGCTGTCCGGTGTTCGATTGGGAACGGTTGGAACAACGCAACTACGATTGGTGGGCGGCCCGGGTCCACTTTAACTTACGGATGTTTGATTTGATTCGTATTGATCATTTCAGGGGACTGGAATCGTTTTGGGCGATTCCGGCCGGCGAAGAAACTGCCGTAAACGGCGAATGGCGCCCTGCCAAAGGCTTTGAACTGTTGGCACTGCTAAAATCGCAGCTGGGATCATTACAGGTGATTGCCGAAGACTTGGGTATCATTACCCCTGAGGTTGAGAAGTTACGCGACGATTTTGAACTACCAGGCATGAAAGTACTCCAATTTGCTTACGCATCCGACGAAACCAATGAAAATCTGCCGCATAATTTTAGTCCGAACTTTGTTGTTTATACCGGGACCCACGATAACGACACGACCATTGGCTGGTTGAAATCAGCTACAAAAACGGAACGGAAGAACCTGAAACAGTATTTCGCCTCGGGTTGGGGAAATATGCACCGAAGCTTAATTGAAGCAGCCTGGGCGTCTGTGGCGAAGATGGCCATTTTGCCCATGCAGGATCTGCTGGAACTGGATGGCCGGGGGCGGATGAATACGCCGGGAACCGTAACCGATAACTGGGAATGGCGGCTGGAATGGAAACAGCTTAAAAAATCGCATAAAGCCTTTCTGAACACGCTGACCCGGAAGTATAACCGGTGCGGGAGCCGGCAGGCGTAAATCAGCTGCGGTTGATATGTGTCAAACTCATTTATGGAACAGATAATTTTTGCTATTTTTGGAATCTTGCTGAACAAAAAAAGAATACATGAAGATACCTCAAGCATTAGTCGAAAAATACAATATTCCGGTTCCCCGGTATACCAGTTATCCGCCTGCCAACTTTTTTGGCGATGACTTTGGTACGGCCGACTACCTGAAGGCCGTGGAACAATCAAACCGGGAGAAACCTGAAAATATTTCCATTTACCTGCATATTCCGTTTTGCACCCGGTTGTGCCTTTACTGCGGGTGCAACACGCACATCACCCGCGACCAGCAGTTAATGCGTCACTATGTGGACGTCCTGAAAAAGGAAATCCGCATGATCCGTCCGCTTCTGGACAAAAATCGCAGAGTATCGCAAATTCACTGGGGAGGGGGTACGCCGAATGCACTTCCGGCTGAATACATCGGTGAAATTATGGAATTGCTGACTTCGGAATTTCACTTCATAGAAAAGCCGGAGATTGCGGTGGAATGTAATCCCGCCCACCTGGACAAATCCTATATCGACAAACTGGCTTCTTT
This sequence comes from Gaoshiqia sp. US2, assembly GCF_059705485.1. NCBI lineage: Bacteria > Pseudomonadati > Bacteroidota > Bacteroidia > Marinilabiliales > Prolixibacteraceae > Gaoshiqia > Gaoshiqia sp. US2. The sequence continues at coordinate 3,180,173 of NZ_AP048550.1, forward strand.
CGGTTTTAACCGCATCAGTATGGGGGTGCAGGATTTTCAGGAGAACGTATTGAATGCGGTCCACCGCGAAGTGCCGGCCATCCCGGTACCCGAACTGTATGCCATGATTAAATCGCATCCGGGCATGTCGGTTAACCTCGATTTTATTTACGGGTTGCCTTATCAAACGGCTGAAACTTTTGCAAAAACCATGGAGCAGGCGCTGGCGATCTCGCCCGACCGCCTGGTCACCTTTTCGTATGCACACGTTCCCTGGGTGAAAAAAGCCCAGCAAAAACTGGAAAAATACGGCTTGCCTTCGGCCGACGAGAAGGTGAAAATGTTTGAATCGGCCTGGGAGCAGATAAAAGCAGCCGGTTATATCCCCATCGGGCTCGACCATTATGCCAAACCCGACGACGATATGGCGCAGGCGCTGTTAAGCCGGACGCTTCACCGGAATTTTCAGGGATACTGTACCCGCGAAACAACCGGGCAGGTATATGCTTTCGGTGTAACCGGCATCAGCCAGTTGGAAAATGTTTACGCTCAAAATGCGCGGACGGTAAAAGAGTACATGAAGTATCTGGATAAAGGCGAAATACAGATTGTAAAAGGGTACGCCCTTTCGCGTACCGAAAAGATCATCCGGCAAATCATCAACGAAATCATGTGTAACCAGTATTTATCGTGGCAGCAGGTTGCCGGCAACTTTGGAACAACGGCAACCGAAATCAAGCAGTTGCTGAATTTCGGGAATGAAAAGCTGGAACCCTTCAAGGCAGACCGCTTGCTGGAATACAACGATGATGAAGTGGTGATCCACGATATCGGCCGGTTCTTTTTAAGGAATATTTCGGCCGTCTTTGATATTCATATCGGCGATCCCAACCGCAAATTTTCAAAATCGGTTTAAATGACAAAAAAAGTAGCTGTTATCGGCGCCGGCTTAACCGGGTTAACTACTGCCTATTATCTTCTAAAAAGAGGAATTGACGTAGCTGTGTTTGAAAAAGCAGACCGGGCAGGAGGAGTGATCCAAACCGTTCAGCAAGATGGATTTTTATATGAAAACGGACCCAGTACGGGAGTGTTGGGGCACCCGGAAGCGGCCGAACTAATTGAAGAACTGGCTGGTTTGTGCGAACTCGAAATAGCCGACGAGACAGCCAAATACCGCTGGATTTGGAAAGGCGACCGATGGCATGCTTTGCCTTCGGGTTTGATTGGCGGTATCCGGACTCCCTTGTTTTCAATTGCCGACAAGTTTCGCTTGTTGGGCGAGCCTTTCCGAAAACCCGGAACCAATCCGAATGAATCACTGGCCGACCTGGTCAGGCGCCGGATGGGCAAAAGTTTTCTGGATTATGCAGTCGATCCGTTTATCCTGGGTATCTATTCGGGCGATCCCGAAAAACTGATTACCAAGTACGCCATGCCCAAGTTATATAACCTGGAGCAGAAATACGGCAGTTTTATCGGCGGGGCAATCAGGAAAGCAAAAGAGCCGAAAACCGAACGCGACAAAAAAGCGACCCGGCAGGTATTTTCGCTGAAAGACGGCTTGTCGAATCTGATTGACGCGCTGGTTCATGAAATCGGTCCGGATCGGATTCAACTGAATGCGACCGGCATAAAAGTTAGCAGGCTAAATCAAGGTTACGAACTGAAGTATGCCGGCGCCTCGCCGCTTCATTTTGATCAGGTTATTTCGACGGTAGGTGCGTATACCCTAAAAGATATTTTTGATTTTTTACCAACCGGTCAACTGGCAAAAGTTGAAAAATTACCCTATGCCCGGGTGGTACAGGTTTCGGTTGGCTTTAAAAAATGGGAAGGTATTGATTTAAAGGCCTTCGGCGGATTGATCCCTTTCCGTGAAAAACGGCAGGTACTCGGATGCCTCTTTCTGTCTTCATTTTTGAAAAACCGGGCCACTGAAGGAGGTGCGCTGATTTCTACCTTCTTAGGAGGTGTGCGTAAACCCGAAATGGTTGATCTGGCCGACGAAGAGATCCGGAATATCGTTTCTTCCGAATTAAAAATGCTCCTGGGTCTAACAAAATGGGCCCCTGACTTGTTGGTAGTAAATCGCTATCAATATGCTATTCCGCAGTATGGTATTGAGTCGGAGGAAAAACTGGCTGCTATCGCTGATCTGGAAAAAGCAAACCCAGGCTTGGTTCTGGCCGGTAATATCCGTGACGGTATCGGCATGGCCGACCGGATCAAACAGGGGCGAATGATAGCTGAAAGCCTGACCTGAGTTTTGTTGTAAAAAGCACGGCAAGGGTAGGCCCACCAGTATGGATTTACAATAAAAACCATGAGAAAAGATCGGGTAGCAACTACTTACCGTAAATTGCAGCAGCAAATCTGTCAGCAACTGGAAACAGCCGACGGAAAATCAGAATTTAGAACAGATCGTTGGGAAAAGTCTATTGGTCACGGGTATACGATGGTATTTCAGGGAGGCGATGCCATTGAGAAGGCCGCGGTCAATTTTTCGGCTGTCGGCGGAAATGTAACACCGAGCATGCGCAAAGCCCTCGCTATTGAAGAAGGGCAGGAGTACTTTGCCAGCGGAATCTCATCCATTATCCATCCGTTAAATCCGCATGTTCCGGTTACCCATATGAATGTACGTTATTTTGAGTTAAGCTCGGGCCAGTCGTGGTTTGGAGGAGGAATCGATTTGACGCCGCATTACGTGGATCAGCAGGAAGCTTCCTGGTTTCACCGGGAGCTAAAAACGGTCTGTGATCGTTTTGATACCGCTTACTATCCTGAATTTAAGAAGTGGGCCGACGATTATTTTTTTTTGAAACACCGGAACGAAACACGGGGTATTGGTGGCGTTTTTTTTGATCACCGGCCGGCAACAGAAGACGAAGCTTTTGAGAAACTGTTTGCTTTCACCCGCGATTTGGCCGAAGCCTATCCGCGTATTTACATCGAACTGCTCAATAAGAACCGTAACCGGAAGTTCACCGAGGCCGAAAAAAAATGGCAAAGCCTGCGACGAGGCCGCTACGTGGAGTTTAATCTGTTATATGACCGCGGCACAAAATTCGGTTTGGAATCAGATGGCCGCACTGAGTCCATTTTTTTAAGTATGCCTCCAATGGCTTCGTGGACTTACGATTATCAGGCAGAACCGGGATCAAGGGAAGAGGAGACGCTTAATCTGTTAAAAAAGGAAATCGACTGGCTGAATGCTTAAAAACAGGAGATCGTTTCATCTTCATAGGAGAAAGTTTGTTTGCATAAAGAAGACACATAAAAAACCAAAAAGCAATGAAAGGAACAGATCATTCAAAACGCACCGCTGTTTTGCTGGTGAATGTAGGCACGCCCGACGAACCAAAAGTGCCTGCCGTTCGTCGTTATTTGTTTCAGTTTCTGAACGACCGCCGGGTCATTGACCTGCCGCTCATTCTGCAAAAGTTGCTGGTAAACCTGATCATTGTGCCATTTCGGGCACCAAAGTCAACCAAACTGTATCAGATGTTATGGACCGACGAAGGTTCGCCTTTGCTGGTAAATGCCGAAAAAAACAGGGCAAAGCTTCAGGAGGCGCTGGGCGACGATTACGAGGTGTTCACTGCCATGCGCTACCAGAATCCGGCATTGAAACAGGTTTTACAGGAAGTACGCCGGCGGGGTTTCGGGAAAATGGTGGTGATTCCGGTTTTCCCTCAATATGCCTCATCAACAACCGGCACCATCTTTCAGTATGTGGCCAGGGAGATTTCCGGCTGGGAAGTGATTCCTGAGTTGCGGCTGGTCGGCCAGTTTTACGATCATCCGAAGTTTGTGGAAGCCTTTGTTTCGCGCATCCGGGAATATCAGCCGGAAAGCTGGGATCACCTGATATTTTCATATCACGGTTTGCCGAACCGGCAATTAAATAAAGTGCATCCTCAGGCCGACTCAACGGCATGTCAGTGTACGACCGGGATGCCTGCGCACGGAAAATTTTGTTACCGGGCCACCTGTTATCATACTTCACGCCTGCTGGCCCAGGCATTAAACCTGACTCCGGCAGATTATTCGGTTTCTTTTCAATCGCGCCTCGACCGCAACTGGATGGAACCTTTTACCGATGAGTTACTGATTGAAAAAGCCAAAGAAGGTAAAAAGAGGATTCTGGTGGTTGCGCCTGCCTTTGTTGCCGACTGTCTCGAAACTTCGGTTGAAATCGGGATTGAATACCAGGATTTGTTTGTGGAACATGGCGGCGAAAAGGTCCAACTGGTCGAAAGCCTGAATGACCATCCCCTTTGGATTGAAACACTCCGGCTGCTGGTTGAAAATTAGATGCGCCAGATGAAACCTTTATAAAACCGTCGTTTTTGTAAAAGAAAAGTATGGCCGGGTCTCGCTTTACCCGGCAATCACGGTGTAAAAGCTGTCCCGGTCGAAATATTTTTGGGCTAATTGCTGCAATTGAACGGGCGAAACCTCGGTCATGCATTGATAATATTTGTCGTAGAATGAATAGTCGAGCCCAAAATCGTGTATGTTCCGAAAGGTCTGTGCCAGGGCAAAAGGTCCGTCCAGGTCGCGTACAAATTCGCCCAGCAGATATTGCCGTACCCGGTCGAGCTCATTTTCACCGACAGCTTCCTGTTTCAGCCTTTCCAGTTCATTAAAAATTTCAGTAATTGTGTTTTCGGTATAACTTTTATCTACCTCGGATGAAATGACCAGGTACCCCAGTTCTTTAAAGCTGATAAAACTGGCGCCTATGCCATAGGTATAGCCTTTTTCTTCGCGAATGTTGGCCATCAGTCTCGAACTAAAATAACCGCCAAGAATGGTGATGAGCACTTGCAGTGGCAAATAGTCCGGATGGCTTTTATTGACAAGAATTTTACCGATACGGATAGCCGATTGAATCGAGTCGGCCTTGGGAACGTACCGTTTTTTAACAACCGATGGATTAACCTGAAAAACGGGATCAACGCTTTTCGTTCGCAGCCAGTCATTTTCACCGAAATGAGTATTAAGCAGGTGTTCAACACCGTCGTCGAACCGGCCGGCCAGTAAGATTTCGCAATTACCTGCATGATAAAATTTTCGGTGGAAGCTGAGCAACGATTCACGCTGAAGCAGGTCAAAGTCTTCAGCCTTTACCGTTTGTGCGTAGGGGTGACCTTCGCCAAATAATAAGGTGGAGAACATTTTTTGGCACAGCACTTTTACCTTTTCGTTTTCGAGCAAAAAGCGTTGTTTCCGGCGTTGTACCAGGGTTTCAAATTCCTGCTCGGGGAATGTCGGATTTTTAAGAAGATCTTCGATTACCGGCATTAATCCGGGTAAATGCCTGGTCAGGCTGATGATACTGACCAAGCCGTACTGCTGGTCGGCCAGCAACTGGAGGTAGGCCCCGTGAAAATCGAAAATTTCAGCAATCTGCGGGGCCGAATACGACTGGCTGCCTTCCTGTAACATGGCATTGCACAAGGCCGCTTGTAACTGGTCGGTTTGTTGCCACGAACCGGCCTCAAACATAAAATCAATCTTACAAACTTCCTGGGTTCCCGCGTGAAGCGAATAAACCGGGATCCCGTTATCCAGCCGTGTTTTTTTTGCTTGAAGAATTTCCGGTTTATCCGTTGGCCTGACCGGAGGCGCCATGTATCTGTTAATCATGGTTTGGCAAGGTAATTAAGTTGAGAACAGTTTTCGGGCCGGAATAATTTTTGTGCCGTCATCATCAGTTCAGCCGGACTCACCGAACGGTAGATATCCAACTCTTCATTGATCAGTTCCGCTTTTTCAATATTTTCGAAGGTGGCCAGTTCCTGGGCCATATTCAGGTAATTCATCTGCGAATAGACATGGTTGGCTTCGAGCTTGTTTTTCACTTTTTCCAATTCCGACCTTGGTACAAACTCCTGCTGCAACTTTTGCAATTCAACCCATACCGCCTTTTTTGCCTGCTCAATGTTAACCTGTTTCGATAATTTTCCGGAAACAATGAACAGTCCGGGATCGTGATCCCCCGAAACGTAGGCATCGAGCTCAATAAAAAGCCGTTCTTCTTTTACCAGTTTTTGGTACAGGCGCGACGAATTTCCGTTTGACAATACATCCGAAATCAAATCGCAAACGTAATATTCGCGATTGCGCCGGTCGGTCATGTGAAAAACCAGGTATATGGCCGTATCGGGTACCGAACGTTCAACGGTTAACTCGCGGAAAGCGGTTTGTTCAGGCTCGTCAGGTATCTGCGGTTTTACGACATTTCGGACAGGAACGGAGCCAAACCATTTTTCCGCCATCGTTAAACTCATGTCAACATCGACATTTCCGCTTAAAACCAGTACCGCATTGTCAGGTGCATAAAAGCGGTAGAAAAACGATTTGACATCGTCAAGAGTGGCATCGGCGATGTGGCTGATTTCTTTTCCGATGGTTGGCCAGTTATACGGATGCACCCGGTAAGCCAGGTCGCGGATTAAAGCCCAAACATCACCGTAGGGCTGATTCAGGTTGCGTTGTTTGAATTCTTCGATCACTACATTCCGTTGCACATCCAGGCTTTCTTCCGAAAAAGCGAGTTCGAGCATCCGGTCCGATTCGAGCCAGAATCCGGTTTCCATGTTTGTTTTGGGAACTGTCAGGTAATAATTGGTAAAATCGTTGGTGGTATAGGCGTTGTTCTCACCTCCGGCTTGTTGCAGGGGGATATCGTAGTCGGAAATATGTTTTGAGCCGCCAAACATCAAATGTTCAAACAGATGGGCAAATCCGGTGCGGTTGGGGTCTTCATATTTTGCTCCCACATGATAACACAGATCAAGCGCCACCATCGGTGTCGAATAATCCGGATATACCAGGATGCTGAGCCCGTTTTTGAGTTGATGCCTGTAGAATTGAATCATACGCTGAAATCAAAATTTGTACCTTCAACAAGTTCGCGAAGGGCTTGTTCAAATTCACTGATCAGGGTATGCATAATTTCTTCGACCGTTGGAATATGATCAATCATGGCCGATACTTGTCCGATTTCGAGTTCGCCTTCGGTCAGGTCTCCTTCAAACATACCTTTTTTGGCGCGTCCGCGTCCCAGCAACTGACGAAGTTCTTCTTCAGATGCCCCACGTAATTCATATTCATTCACCTTGTTAAAGAATTCATTTTTTATCAGTCGGACCGGTGAGAGTTTCTTCAAAGCCAGTTTGGTGCCGCCTTCTCCCAGGGAAACAACCAGTTTTTTGAAATCGGGGTGCGCCGACGATTCCTGCGAAATGGCAAAGCGCGACCCGATTTGAACGCCGTCGGCCCCCAGGACCATAACGGCCAGCATGGAACGCCCGCAGCCGACGCCACCTGCTGCCATTAAGGGCATATCCGTAGTTTTCCGCACCGACGGGATCAGAGTCAGGGTGGTTGTTTCATCCCGTCCGTTATGGCCGCCTGCCTCAAAACCTTCGGCTACAATGGCATCCACTCCGGCCTCTTCGCATTTTTTTGCGAAGTAAGAAGAAGCGATCACATGGGCAACCATTATCCCCCGTTGGTGCAGCCAGCTGGTCCAGGCTTTCGGGCTGCCGGCCGAGGTAAAAACAATGGGCACTTTTTCGGCGGCAATGATTTCCATGATGGTTTCCAACTCGGGATAAAAGAGTGGAACATTAACCCCGAAAGGCTTATTGGTGGCTTTTTTGGTTTTTTGAATGTGTTCGAGCAGGGTTTCGGGATGCATTGAACCGGCGCCCAACAGCCCCAACCCCCCGTGGTTACTTACGGCCGAAGCCAGTTTCCATCCGCTGCACCAGACCATACCGCCTTGCACGACCGGGTATTTGATATTAAATAATGTTGTAATTCGGTTTTTTGTATTCATCGTGTATTTCTTGCTAAAGAAGAGCGACAAAGTTAGCAAAAATGGGTAACAGGCAGAATGAACCGTGCCGCAAGAAACGAGCTTAAACCGCTAATTTAATATCGCGGGCTTGGATGCCTATTCGAAATGCTTTGATTTGAGATGCAGATCGCGTTGGGGAAAAGGAATCTCGATCTGATTTCTGCGAAACTCATCGTCGATAATAAAGCGAAGGTCACTTTTAATACTTTCAACAATAAAGTCGTTTTCTGTCCAGAAATGCAGCTCAAAATCGAGCGACGATTCTCCAAAATCATTAAACCGGACAAAGGCTTTCGGTTCTTTCACGATGAGCTCATGGCGGGCAGCGGCAGCCAGCAGAATCCGCTCCACCAGCCTCACATCCGAACCGTAGGCCACGCCTACCTTTACATGAAACCGGGTAACTTCTTCATTATGGGTCCAGTTAATTACTTTTTCGCCGGTAAACCGCGAATTTGGAACAATAATGACGACATTGTCGCGTGTCAGCACTTTTGATACCCGAAGGCCGATCTCAAGAACCCGGCCGACCACGCCTTCCACTTCGACAATATCATTTATTTCAATGGAACCGTCAAACAAGATGATGATACCGGAAAAGAAATCGTTAAAGATATGTTGCAAACCGAACCCGACTCCAACCAATAAGGCAGATATACTGGCAACCACCAGGGTGATCTGAAATCCCAGAGAGCTGATGATCACGATAAAACCGATCATCCAGGCCAGGTATTTAATGATTTGCATGAGCGATTTTCCGCGCCCGATGTCCATATGTTTCTGTTCTACACGCTTGTCCATCAGGTATTCCAGCATATAAATAAGAATCCGTGTGAAATAGATAATTAGGAAAATGATAAACAGATTGACCACCTTGATGGTGAATTTTTCTCCGGTGTACAACGGAAATTGTGAAACCGACTGGTAATGGATCTGTAAAATTTCCAGGAAAAGCATAAGAGCTGTAAACCAGATGAAAAAGCGGATTCCCTGCCGGATAAAACGGGCAAATTTTGCCGGAAATTGTTTTCTGCGTTCGACCTGATTAACCAGGCTGATACCGAAATGATTGAGAAATATGGCCGCAAGCAGTACCGATGCAAGAAAAATAACTTCGGTAAGCGTATAGGTGATGCCTCCTGATTGAAAAACTACCAGTTCATTCATGCTAATCTAATTCGTCGTTGATTGGTTGAAAGACATCTTCCAACCTTTTTATTAGTTCGGCCAGCGAAATATGCAGGTGGATTTCTCCGGCCTCTGCCAACGAGATTTTTCCTCTTTCTTCGGAAATCACGATCGCGATGGCATCTGTTACTTCTGTAATCCCGAGGGCTGCCCGGTGCCGAAGTCCCAGTAAGGGATCGAGGTCGCGTTTTTCGGTAATTGGCATGATGCAGCGTGCTGCAGCGATACGGTTGCCAATGATGATTAGCGCACCGTCGTGCAGTGGCGTATTTTTAAAAAAAATAGTTTCGAGCAGAGCGTCGGAGATACGGGCATTAATTTTTTCACCGGTACGTACAAACTCCCGAAGCTCCGATTGTTGTGCAATAATAATCAATGCCCCGGTTTTAGTACGCGCCATATTTTCGCATGCTTTTACCAGCATTTTTAATTGCTGGTTGGTCACTGCCTTGTGTTTGTCAGACGAAAAAAGTTTATCCATACCAAACAGCCTGTTCACCTGGTTGTTACTGCCAATCAATAATAAAAAGCGGCGGATTTCCTGTTGAAAAACCACGATAAGCGCCAAAACACCAACTCCGATAAACTGCCCCATCAGGGTGTCAATCAATTCCATATTCAGCGCCCTGACCAGTAACCAGAAGAGGTAAATAACAAAAAGCCCGATAAAAATATTGAACGCTACGGTGCCTCGTATCAGCTTATATAACTGGTAAAGCAGGAAAGCTACCATGAAAATATCCAACAGGTCGAGAATGCGTATGGTGATAAATAAATTCATTTATTTGGCCACTTCCTTAATCTTTTTAAATAAGTTGACCGACTGTACGGCATCCCGAACATCGTGGACCCGCAAAATATCGGCTCCGCCAAGCAAGGCCATTGTATTGGCGGTAATTGTTCCTGCCAGTGCGTTTTCCGGATCGGTTTCGAGTAATTTGTAAACCATAGACTTTCGGCTAAGGCCTACTAACAGCGGCAATTGGAATACTTTAAAGGAATCCAGCTTGTTAAGCAGGTCATAATTATCATTCAGGCTTTTTCCAAAGCCAAACCCCGGGTCAATAATGACATCTCTCACGCCGGCTTTGGTGAGTTTTCGTACTTTTTCCGAAAAATATTTCGAAATATCTTTAATGATATCCTCATATTGCGGGTTGTCCTGCATGGTCCGCGGGGTTCCCTGAATGTGCATCAGGATATACGGAACGCCTAACTTGGCAATTGTGTCGAACATGTGCTCGTCAAAATTGCCGCCTGATATATCATTAACAATACATTCCCCGATTTCATCGATTACACGCAGGGCAACCCATGAGCGAAAAGTATCGACCGACAGGGGAATATCCGGGAAATGTTTCCGGATGGCGGTAACAGCAGGCAGCAAGCGGGTAAGTTCTTCTTTGGTTGAAACACTGTCGGAGCCAGGGCGGGTAGAAATGGCTCCAACATCAACAATATCAACTCCTTCTTCAATCATCTGCTCCACTCGTTTTAAAACGGCATCTTCGGTAACATATTTGCCTCCGTCGTAAAATGAGTCAGAACTCACATTTAAAATACCCATAACAAGCGGATCAGTCAGATCCAGTAACTTGCCGTTGAGTGATATTGTATTTTTACGTTTAAAGAACTTACTTGCCGAACCGGTGATTAACATAGATCATCAAGATTTGAGAAGTTAAACAATGCTTCTTACAAAAGTAAAATAATGCCGTCAAATTACACATTTAATTCCTATTTTTATGGCTGAATGCATCAACGAAATCAAGATGGAGCTACACGGCCGGGTGAAAAGGGATATCAAATATAGTGCACCGCAGAATTTAGCCGGTAACACAGTTGATTCTCGCCGTGCAGCTTACTTACCATAAAAGACTCAAATTAAACAAGCAATGGAAAAAACGATTCAGGAATATGATCATGTGATTAGCATTTGTCAGGATATTTTTACGAAAAAAATGAAAGATTACGGGACAGCCTGGCGGATTTTACGGACCAGTTCGCTGACCGATCAGATTTATATCAAAGCCCGGCGAATCCGTAATATCGAGATGACAGGCACGATGAAAGTAAAGGAAGACAGCCGTTCGGAATATATCGGTATCATCAATTACTGCATCATGGCGCTGATTCAACTGGAAAAGGGAACATCGGAGAAAGATGATCTGAGCCATGAGGAAACCCTGCAATTATACCTGAGTTGGTTTAATCAGGCGAAAGAGCTGATGCTGAATAAAAATCACGATTACGATGAGGCCTGGCGAAATATGCGGCTTAGCTCGGTGACCGACCTGATACTAATGAAAATCAGGCGAACCAAACAAATTGAAGACCATGCCGGACAAACACTTGTTTCGGAGGGAGTTGATGCAAATTACCTGGATATGATCAATTACGCTGTTTTTGCGTTAATTATGCTGGAGTTTTACAAATAAACAGAATTTGTTATGAAGCTATTTTGGCATATCGCCCGTATATTGCTGGGCCTGGTTTTTATTTTCTCCGGTTTTGTCAAAGGAATTGATCCCTGGGGATCGGCCTATAAGTTTACCGACTACTTCAGCGCATGGGGGATGGAAGGTTTCAGTGTTTTATCGCTTCCCCTGGGGATCTTGTTGTCGGCCACCGAGTTCATCACCGGCCTGGCTTTGATGACCAATGTTTTCATCCGGTTCTTTTCAACTGTTGCCCTGTTATTCATGTTTTTCTTCACCGGGCTCACCCTGGTTATTGCCATAAAAAATCCGGTTACCGATTGCGGTTGTTTTGGCGACGCCCTGGTGCTTACCAATTGGCAAACCTTCTATAAAAACATTGTTTTTCTGGCTTTTGCCGTTTTGGTATTCCGCTACCGCCATGAATTTGGCCCGGCAAAGCTTTTACTAATTCCGGCCATCCTGAGCGGGGCGACTGTTTTGGTGTTTGCCTACCTGGTTGATTATTCGTATAATCATTTGCCAATCATTGATTTTCGCCCGTATAAAGTGGGCGCTAATCTTATTGAAGGGATGAAGACACCCGAAGGAGCGCCTGTTGACGAATGGGCCAATATCATGTACTACAAAAACAAGACAACCGGAAAAACCGAAAAATTTAACCAGAATAATTATCCCTGGCAGGATAGTCTGACCTGGGAATTTGTATCGATGGATTCCAAACTGGTTAAAAAAGGTTATGAGCCGCCTATTCAGAACTTTACCATCGAAACGTCTTACGGCGAGGATATTAAGGATTTTTTCCTGTACGACGAAAACTACACCTTTATTTTGGTAGCCTACAATCTGGAGAAATCCAATAAGTCAAAAATCAATGAAATCAGGGAACTGTCTCAATACGCGATGAACGACGGGATGAATTTCATCGGGCTCAGTTCGACTACCTTTGATGAGGCAGAACAGTTTCTGCGGGTCTATGATTTACCTTTCGCGTTTTTTAACTGTGACGAAATTACGCTGAAAACCATGATTCGCTCCAATCCGGGGTTGTTTTTGGTAAAAAGAGGCACCATTTTATATAAATGGCATTACAACGATATCCCTTCGGTGGATGAATTTATTAAACACCGGGCCTATCTGGAAAAAACCGATCCATCCTGATAATATTAGGTTGTTTGACGATATATACAGCCAGTCGCGCGACTGGCTGTATTTTTTACAGACCGGCGTGTACCGGAAAATCAACTTGTCGAAGAAATTTGCTGGCAGCGCAACCAGCCCTTGACCTTTTGCATCTTCGAAAAAACAGATAGATGAAAACCTTAAATTTTGTATTTGCCTTCGTGATGATCAGCTTGTCCCTTCCGTCCTGCACGAAAGGCAAGGACGACTGTCATCAATCACCGGTTTGCGATCAGTTTGTTATTATTGATGGCGCTCAATATCTGACTGCTCCCGACGATCAGCTTACGATCGTCAGCGCTGAATTAACTGACGATTGTTTGAGAATCAAATTTGCATCAAGCGGATGCAGCGGAAGCAGCTGGAAGGTCAAATTGATCGATTCGGAAACAGTCCTGTATTCAGATCCGCCACAACGGAACTTAAGGTTGTCATTAAAAAATCAGGAATTGTGTGATGCGTATATTGGAAAAGAAATAACCTTTGATATCAGTGTGTTACGGGTGAATGGGAATCGGGTTTTACTGAATATTACCAATTCAGGGAGCCAGATTTTGTATGAATATTGATTCTGTTTTTTGCCGGATCAACAGAATGATGTGATTTGCCACAGCAAATGATCCATTTTTTCCATGCAGGTTTAAAAGCAGAGGCTATATCAAAAGTCTTTAATAGAGTCATCCTGTCCGGAAGTTGCCGGATCAGGATCTCAACCCCTTGAATGACAGACCCCGAAATAAATTTGGGGTGACCAGATTCTCAAAGATTAACGACTTTTGATATAGCCTCTAATTTTTTTCATCGTTTTATTGTTCGTCTTTTACGCAGCGAATCGAAAAAAGAATGAGTGGATTAGCGGTCGCCTGTTGACGGACAATTCTACCCGTACTGTTTGGAGGGTAGTATAATTCACGGGTAATAATCCCCTGGCTGGCATCCCCCGTTGAAGTCCAGAAGGTTGTTCCGTTTCCAAGGTGATTATAGGCAGCGTTCATTGCAAAACCGGCCGGAAGAGCGTTAAATCCGCTGGCATTATTCACTGTTGGAGAGGGAGTAGTCCAGTGTGCCGAACCTTGTTCCCGCATTTTGTCAGCAACAATATTCGAGAGGCCGTTGTTGTTTGCTTCTATTTCGGTCATACCCAGGTAAACCAGCAACTGGTTCCATTCTGCATCAGAGGGTAGGTGCCAACCTGCAGGGCAAACCTGCTGGGCAGCATTCCAGTTGTAAAGTACCCCGTACTCCCGGTAATTTTCGGTGTTTCCAGCTTCCGCTACATCTGTGCCGGTATATCCGTACACCTTAAACAGGGGTACATCGCCGGGTGTGTTGTTTACTGCCGGTAAGAGTGCCAGGTTTTCGGCCATCCATTCCTGTTGGCCGATTTTCACCGTCTTGTAGGTTTTATTGTCCCGGGGATCGGTAAAGCTTCCGGTGGTGATGGGTTCTGCCCAGTTGACGGGGTTGACGGTAAACCAGGATTCTTCGCTTTCGGTTGATTTATGCGCATCGTCCATCGAAGTGACTTTCCAGTAATAGGTTTCTCCATGCCTGAGCGGTGTGGTCAGGGTATAGGAAGTACCGGAAAGCGATGTGGCCAGGTAATTTCCGTATTGACCGGGTTTAGTTGCCAGCGAAACAGAATATGTAATTCTCTTCATTTCAGGATCGGTGGAAGCTTGCCAGCTTAGTGTGGGAGTTGGCGCCACCTGCGTCGCCCCTTCGGCCGGAGAGGTTAACATCGCAGCCGATGGAGCCTGGTTGAGTGTAAAGAAAAAGAAAACAGGTGATTCAATACGACTTCCGTCGTTCTTTTTTGCTGCAACTTTCCAATAGTAAATCTCACCCGCTGCCAGATTTGCCTGATAGGTGGAAGCCGTTTGATTCTCACTGACCAAACTAAACCGGTGGTTTCCCGCTGCATCATCGTCTCGCTGTTTGGCCAGGTAAACATCGAAAGTTAATCCGGTTGCCGGACTTGCTGTCCACGCGAAGGTGGCATTAAGGGGAACATCGTTCTGTACCATCGATGGAGAAGATAGTTCAATTGTCACCGGTCCGTCAGGAGTGGTTTTGATTGGGATGACCTGTTTGGAAATGGGTTTTGTCGCCGGCGTGAGGATTTTTTTGTTTGGTTGAATCTGTCCGGTAACCTGGCCCTGAAACAGACAACAGGTTGCCAGTAAGAGCCCGAAAACTTTGATTTGCCCTGAACGGCAAAAACGACTGAGGTTGTTGTTTTTCATTGGTTTTGTTTTAGTATGACATAAGGATGATGTAATTTACGAAAAAAAAAGAAACAGATGTTCATAATTTTAGCTTAACACATTACCTTAAACCTGCGGAAGGGAAACGAGGACGCTGTTTATTTTTCGTTTTTTTTGAGGAACCTTTAACAATCGCGGTTACACCGGTCGAATTCGGCGGGATTAGAAAAGAAAAAAAATCATCAACTTGCAGCGAAATCCTTTAAATACAGACAAAAAAAAATCCCCCGCCGGTAAGGTGAGAGAAAGGATTTTGGCGGGGGGTTAATATGAATGATTGATCAAAGTTATACAAATTTAGCCTGATTCAGATAGTTAAAGCTGAGTTCAACGCTTTCGAAGGGGTCGAGATCACGGAAACGATCTTGTTCCACAAAGAAATATTTCAGTCCGGCGGCCTCTTTTTCAGCAAAGATTTTTTCAAAATCGATTCGTCCATGGCCAACCGGCGCAAAGAACATATCGTCGGTGGTTACCATATCTTTTACATGCCACAATTCGAAACGTCCCGGGTATTTCCTGAAATAATCAACCGGATCGTACCCGCCCCGTGTGACCCAATACAGGTCGATCTCGTAAGTAACCAGCGCCGGGTCGGTTTGGTTGATTAACAGATCCATCGGGATTTGTCCTTCCATTTCTTCAAATTCGAAGGCATGGTTATGGTAGCCGAACTTTAAACCGTATTTTTGAGCAATCTCGCCCATTTTATTGAATTTTTCGGCCGTAGCTTTATAGCCATCCAGGTTTTCCCGCAGGTTATCGGGCAAATACGGGTAAATCAGGTATTCAACACCTGCTTTGGCCGCATCTTCGCTGACTTTTTCGGCGCCGTCCAATTCGTAAACCGTGTGCGAGGCGTGTAAGGTCATGCCCATACCTTTGGTTAACGATGCAAAGGCATCGGGAGCCATTCCGTAGAAGGTGCCGTCGTTCATGTTGTAACCGGCTGCTTCGAGCGAGTTGTAGCCAATTTGAGCCAGCTTTTCGAGTGTCGAATTCAAGCCGGCATTGATTTTATCACGTACAGTATACAGCTGTAAGCCAATAATTTTCGTCCCCGGTTGGCAGGAGATCAAGGACGGAATAAATACCGATCCGGCCGTAAATGCTGTTGCTGTCCTTAAGAAATCGCGACGATTGGTCATAGCTTGTCCGTTTAGTTATTAAATTTTGGGTATCTGTTTTTTTGTAAAATGATAAAAATAGTAAATAATTTAGAAAGCGGGAAGCTTCAGGTGTCTGGTGTTTATATTTTATTCTTAACGATTCAACTATTTTAAAAAGCCGCAATCATAATCGGTCAATGTAGAATTAAAATGATTCCAAATTAGCTGTCAATTAATAATAATTACGCAACGTTTTGGTTATATTACTCATCTATACAGACGTATATACCCGAATAAAATTAAAAAAAAATGAAGAGAATGAATTTGCTTTTAAGTGTCATCCTGGTCAGTGTTTTTTTTACGAGTTGTTTCAACGATGATGATGGCGACAAGGAAAAAATCGTTGAAATGACCATCTACGAAGAGACGGGCTATGGGGCAAGTGTATTGAGTGATATACTGACTGAACCGCTGCTGTTTTCCGACAGTGATGACACGCAAAAGCGAATGTTGGTTGACATCATGACTGAAGGATTTGATTTTGAGTATGAACGGGGCTATCAGTATATCCTGAACGTAAAAAAGATCTGGATGAAAGAACCTCCGCAGGATGTTTCTTCGGTGAAGTATGTATTCATCGGGCTTCTTTCGAAAAATAAAGTAATCACGGAAGATAGCGAAGAAGAAGTTGAACTTTTTGTGTCATCAGAGACCGTTAAGTTTATTCCAAGATATCCGGTTGAATATGAAGAAGCAGTAGGTGGCCAAACTCCGAAGATCTATGATGCTTTACATGTTAAAAAAATTGGAACAAATGACTGGATGGCGCTGACCGGGATCGAAGGATTTGATTTTGAGAGTGGCTACGAATACAGACTAAGCGTAAAAAAGATAACGCAGGCAGAGCCTTATTCCGTCAGATACATGTTACTTGCTGTTTTATCGAAAGAGATCGGCTAACATCCCGGAAGTACATCCATGAACCCTTCAAAGTCTCCAGGTGAATTTAAGAGCAAAAGGACCTTTTGACGTAAACTAAATCAAAAATCAAAAAGAATTTTAAAACCTTAACCGTACTTTTTCTGGTTTTTATGCTGGCATGCCGGAAGGACGACACAAAAAACGATGCAGTTTCGATTGTGAAAATGAACTTTGATTTTGGCGAAGTTACATTCCACGGAAATGAAGGCACCATCAATGCGCCTGTAAATACAGATTTAAAAAAATTAGTCCCCGCAATATATCTGTCCGAAGGGGCAGTCGTACATCCTCCGTCAAATGCGATCACCGATTTTACAACTCCGGTTGACTATATTGTCACATCGGAAGATGGGAAAAATGTGGCACATTATACGGTTTCTGTTTTTCTTCCAGTGGTGAAATTCATTGTTTTTGACTGCACAAACCGTTCAGCGGATCATCCAACGGCAGAATTAGCCCTTGGCGACAAAATCTCCATATACACCGATAAATCAGGACAGAAAGAACTTTTAGAAGAACTTACCACGGATGATAACGGGGAAGCTTTTTTATACGCTGACCGGGATCTGATATATTATTTTCGGACAGATCAAAACGGAGCTGTTGACCTGATTGACGGGTATGTGATAAATGGAATATTTGAAAGTCAGGCAGGTATCGACGTTTATCCACTACAAATTCAACCCTCTCAAATCGGCGATTTGAAGTTTTTGGATACCAATGCAGACGGCGTCGTTAACGAAGATGATCGGGTAGATTATCAAAGTATCCGGAATATCCCGGAGCCGGGTTTATATGAAATTAATGTATACATCGCAAGAGAATAAACGCCAGGTTACCGCGGGTGCCGGTTTCGACCATTCTTTCGGCCTAAGTTGAGGATTCATCGAAAATAAGACGGCCCAACGGTACGCAAGTCCTCGTTTTTCTGTGTATCTTCGTTCCCCCAAAATAAAACGCATGATGAGCCCCGAATTGATTCAACGGATAGCCGGATTGCTCAACCTGAGCCCGGTACAGGTAAAAAATACGATTGATTTGTTAGATGATGGCGCTACTGTGCCCTTTATTTCGCGTTACCGGAAAGAACGGACCGGCAGCCTGGATGAAGTGCAGGTGGGGCAGGTTAAGGATGAAAAGTCCAAATTGGAAGAATTGTTGAAGCGGAAAGAAACCATCCTGAACACCATCGAAGAACAAGGTCAGCTCAGTCCTGAATTAAAAAGCCGGATCGAAAACTGTTTTGATTCCACTGAACTGGAAGATATTTACTTGCCGTATAAACCCAAACGAAAAACCAAAGCGACCATCGCACGAGAAAAAGGTCTGGAGCCTTTGGCTAAAATCATGATGAAACAACAGGAACGGGATTTGGAAAGTCGCGCTCATGATTTTGTGAAAGACGAGGTAGAAACGGTGGAAGACGCGCTGTCGGGGGCCCGCGACATTGTGGCCGAGTGGGTTAACGAAAACGAAAAAGCCCGTAACATGGTACGCCGCGCTTTCGAAATCGGGGCGGTGGTTAAAAGTAAAGTGGTAAAGAACAAGGAAGAAGAAGGGGAGAAGTACCGTGATTATTTCGACTGGGAAGAAAGTCTGAAACGTTGCCCCTCGCACCGGCTGCTGGCGATGCGAAGAGGCGAAAACGAAGGCTTTTTACGCTTATCGGTCGCCCCCGATGACGAGGATATTCTGGAGCGGCTCGATCGTTATTTTGTACGTTCGGAAAACGAATGCGGACAGCAGGTAGCGCTGGCGGTGAAAGACAGCTATAAGCGCCTGCTGGCGCCTTCAATCGAAACTGAATTCGCCAATGCTGCCAAACAAAGAGCCGATCAGGAGGCGATTCGTGTGTTTGCCGAAAACCTGCGTCAGTTGCTGCTGGCTGCTCCGCTCGGACAAAAACGGGTGCTGGCCATCGATCCGGGTTACCGCACCGGCTGCAAGGTCGTGTGTCTCGATGCCCAGGGGAATTTACTGCACAATGAAACGATTTATCCGCATAAACCCCAGGAAGAAACCAAACAGGCTGCCCGGAAAATTAGCTCGTTGGTTGGCGCTTACCAAATTGAAGCGATTGCTATCGGTAATGGAACAGCCAGCCGCGAAACGGAACACTTCATCAAAAAGCTGCACTACGACCGCGATCTGAAAGTGTTCGTGGTCTCCGAAGACGGCGCTTCCATTTATTCGGCCTCCAAAGTGGCGCGCGACGAGTTTCCGCAATACGACGTTACCGTGCGCGGGGCGGTTTCGATTGGTCGCCGGCTGATGGATCCGCTGGCCGAATTGGTAAAAATTGATCCGAAATCAATTGGGGTGGGACAATATCAGCACGATGTTGATCAAAAACTCCTGAAAGAAAGCCTCGATACCGTTGTTGAATCGGCTGTGAATCTGGTTGGGGTCAATGTGAACACCGCTTCAAAACACCTGTTAACCTATATTTCGGGCCTGGGGCCACAATTGTCGCAAAATCTGGTTGATTACCGCAAAGAAAACGGGGCTTTTTCGTCGCGGAAAGATTTGCTGAAGGTTCCGAGGATGGGAGCAAAAGCCTTTGAACAGGCTGCCGGATTTCTGCGTATTCCCGATGCGAAAAATCCGCTCGACAATTCGGCTGTTCACCCCGAGTCCTATCATGTGGTGGAAAAAATGGCCAAAGACCTGCATTGTACTGTCGCCGAACTGATGGCCAACAAAAGCCTGCAGGAGCAAATTAAACTCGAAAGTTATGTGGATGGGGCGATTGGCCTTCCTACCTTAAAAGATATTCAGGCTGAACTGACTAAACCCGGCAGAGATCCGCGCAAGGGAATCAAGGTATTTGAATTTGCCGACGGTATCTTTAAAATCGAGGATTTACAGGTAGGCATGGTGTTGCCCGGAATCGTGACCAACTTAACCAAGTTTGGAGCCTTTGTTGATCTGGGAGTGAAACAGGACGGCCTGATCCACATATCACAACTGGCCGACCGTTTTATCAGCGACCCGAATGAAATCGTAAAGCTACATCAACATGTAAAGGTAAAAATAACCGAAGTTGATATCGCCCGAAAACGAATACAACTGAGTTTGAAAGATGTACCTCAGGAATAAAAATTTCAGATTAAAACCGAGAGACTTTACTTTTTAGGAATAACCAACCACAGAACCAGATATACCAGAATCCCTGGGAATCCGGCCGTGAAAAAACTTAAAGCCACATAAATGATCCGGACAATCAGCGGATCCATGTCGAAGTATTCGGCAAATCCACCCAACACCCCGGCGATGATTTTTTTGTCTGATCGTTTGATTCTTCTGGGTTCCGGTAATTGGTTCATAATTATCCTAAATTAATCGTCTTCTCCTTCATCTTCAGCATAAAGGTTATCCTGATTTTCAAATTCATCATCCAGAAAGGTCTCTGCATCCTCAAGTAAGGCCTGGATTAATTCTTTTGATGCCGGGGCTTCGCTGATCCAATGAACGTGCTGGTTAGACCAAAAGTCCTCAATATCACTTTCAACAATAAATTTGGGTTCTTCGGTGTGAACAACAAAAATAGTATCCGGGCATTCCTGCGAATTGTCAGCTAATAAGAATTTTGGCAGCATAATGGTTTTGTTTAATCGTTTGAAACAAAAATAGGGAAAAACAAATTCATAAAGCCGAAATTAGACTGAATTTTAAGTAAAATTTTTTTTTGAATGGCAGATTATTAAAACTTGGTGATATCATTAAATAATTTTAAGGAAAATAACGTTTAAATTTTAAGGAGAAAAAACTTAATGCTATTTTAGGCAATGAAACGGGCAGCTTGCTATTCCTTTCAACAGGATTTGAATGCAAAATTCTAAAAATACAAATAAGATATGGGAAATTTGAAAACGACATCCGGCAGGATTTTTTACGGATGGGAGTATCTTTATTTTTTGATTGCTGCCGTGGTAACTGTTCTTGCTTTTTTCCCTTCTTACTTCAAGCGTTTAGCGGATACCGACGGTGCAAATCATTTGCATGGGAGCACTGCTGCTTTGTGGATACTTTTACTCGTCATTCAACCTTTTTAAATAAACTTATGAACAAATTAAACGAGGTACTATCGGTAATTGACGGGTATATTGGAGGAAGCGACTGGTTCGTATACCTGCTGCTGGGTACCGGTTTATTTTTTACGCTTTATCTTAAATTTCCGCAGTTTCGCTACTTAAAACATGCTGTCCGTATTGTTCGGGGAAAATTTGACCGGGAGGGCGATGTCGGCGACACTTCTCACTTTCAGGCCTTAACAACGGCTCTTTCGGGTACCGTTGGCACCGGAAATATTGCCGGGGTTGCCCTGGCGATCCATTTGGGAGGGCCGGCGGCTTTGTTTTGGATGCTGGTAACAGCCCTGCTGGGGATGACCACCAAATTCGTGGAGGTGACGCTGTCGCATAAATACCGCGAAAAAACCGATGACGGCACCATGGCCGGCGGGCCGATGTATTATATGCGAAACCGGCTGAACCTGAGATGGCTGGCGGTAATTTTCGCCATAGCCACTGTGTTTTCGTCTTTTGGCACCGGGAGCCTGCCACAGATTAATTCTATATCGAACTCGGTTTTTGCCACATTCGGCGTCAATAAAGTGCTCACCGGGGCAGTACTGGCCTTGCTGTTGGGGTTTGTCATTATCGGCGGTATTAAGCGCATTGCCAAAGTGACTTCGCGGCTGGTACCCATCATGGCCCTGATCTATTTTATCGGAGCTTTGTTCGTCATCATCTATAATTACGAAAATATTATTCCTTCGCTGATCGCTGTTTTCCGGGATGTTTTTACCGGAACAGCTGCCGTGGGAGGATTTTTGGGCGCAGGTTTTGCCTTTGCATTTAATCGCGGGGTAAACCGCGGATTGTTCTCAAACGAAGCCGGGCAGGGTTCGGCCCCGATTGCCCACGCTGCTGCCCGCGCCCACGAACCGGTTTCTGAAGGCCTCGTGGCTTTGCTCGAGCCGTTTATCGATACCATTATCATTTGTATGCTCACGGGTATGGTGATTCTCTCATCCGGGGTGTGGACCGAAAAACTGGATAATCGCTTCCAAAATGCTGACCTGACGATCTTGTCGTCGTATTACAACGAACAAGATCCGGAGGACAAGCAAAAACTCCATGATTTTCTGCTCGGTCATGAACACATACAAGCGTACTCGGGAGAACTCGAGGTGGTTGATGGTCAGATTCGGAATCACCTGACAATTCTGCATGCCCGTTCGGTTGCTGAAAACGTGAAGGTTTTATCGGGGGAAAAACCATTTTCAGGGAAAGTGACGATCAGGAATGGGATACCTGCGAATAATGCACAGGTGGTATTAACCGGAAAGTCGCTGACCCACAGCGCTCCGCTCACTACCGAAGCCTTTACCAAAAGCTGGCTGGGCAGTTATGGGAGATATATTGTGGCCATTGGATTGTTGCTGTTTGCTTTTTCAACAGCAATCTCCTGGTCGTATTACGGCGACAGGGCCATGACTTTTTTGTTTGGCTCAAAAAGTGTGTTTTATTACCGCTTGGTGTATGTTATTTGCTTCTTTTTTGCTTCTTTTACCGATACCACGATCATTTGGACATTGTCGGGAGTTACCATTGCCCTGATGACCGTTCCAAACCTAATCGGTATTTTGTTGTTAAGAAAGGAAATGAAGTCGGAAGTGAAAAGCTTTTGGAAAGAATACGCCGAACGTTTTCCGGGTGAAAAAGTACCGGTTGATTAGAAAAAACAATAAACGATAATTAACCCTTACATGTTAGCAGAACCTGATTATTCGAACTTAAGCCTGTTAATTGTCGACGACAGCCCGATCAACCACCGGGTGGTGACGTTGTCGCTTCGGGGAAAATTTAAGGAAATTGACAGCGCGTACAATGGTCTGGAAGCCTTTGAAAAATATAAACAAAAGCCTTTCGACCTTATTTTAATGGATGCCATTATGCCGGTCATGAATGGTTTTGAGTCGACGATTGTTATCCGGGTGTACGAAAAGGAACAAGGATTTGAAAAGAAATCAAAAATAATTGCCATGACGGCCAGCGATGGAGACGGAGAAGTTGAACAATGCCTGAGCGCCGGGATGGATGCTTTTCTTGGAAAACCCTTTGTCGTTTCACAATTTCTCAAGATTCTTGAAGAAATACTTTAAGCATTGGCATAAAACGCCGCTTCTTTCTATTTTTGCTCCGGCAAAAAACAACTATGACAAAAATTTATCCTGAAAATTTCGAAACAAAAATCGGTTTCGACCGAATCCGGGAACTCTTAAAAGGCTCTTGTCTCAGCTCCCTGGGAAAAGACAAGGTAGACGATATCGCCTTTATGACCCATCCCGGCGAAATCGGGTTTGAGCTGTCGGCAACCTGGGAATTTTCAAGATTGATCATCGAAACCGATCATTTTCCGACGAATTTTTATTATGATCTTCGGCCGGCGCTTGCCAAAATAAAAACTGAAGGCCGTTTTCTGGAAGTGAACGAGTTATTTGACTTAAAAAGGTCGCTCGAAACGATTATCGCCATTGTTCGTTTTCTCAATAATTTAAAAGAAGAAGTTTACCCGACGTTAAAAAAAATACCGGAACACGTGCAGGTATTTCCGTACATTAAAGATCGGATTGACCAGATTTTGTCGCCCTACGGAAAAGTGAAAGACCAGGCATCGCCCGAGTTGGGGCGCATCCGCAGGGATTTGCTGGCCCGGCAAAACAGTGTGTCCAAACGCCTGCACAGTATCTTAAAACAGGCCCAAAAAGACGGGCTGGTCGAAGACGATGCCACCATCTCGATCCGCGACGGCCGGCCGGTTATCCCGATTTCGTCGGGAGTAAAACGCAGGCTGAACGGGATTGTTCACGATGAATCGGCGACCGGAAAAACAGCTTATGTGGAGCCTGCCGAAGTAGTGGAAATGAACAATGAGATCAGGGAACTTGAGTATGCCGAAAAGCGCGAAATCGTTAAAATCCTGATAGAAATTTCGAATGATATCCGTCCGTATTTACCCGCTTTAAACGAACAGTATGAATTTTTGGGGACGATTGACCTGATCCGTTCAAAAGCCTTGTTGGCTAACCGGATGGGAGGCATCAGGCCGGTTTTTGACCCGGAAGGACAGTTGTTTTGGAATAAAGCAATCCATCCTTTGCTGAAGTTTAACCTGGAAAAGGAAAAGCGTACGGTTGTTCCGCTGGATATTCAGTTGAGCCTGAAAAATCACCTGTTACTTATTTCGGGACCAAATGCCGGGGGAAAGTCGGTTTGCCTGAAAACGGTGGGACTGCTGCAATACATGTTGCAGTGCGGTTTGCTGATCCCGGTTGACGAAACCAGCCGGGCCTGCATTTTCGATCGGATTTTTATCGATATCGGCGACGAGCAGTCGATTGAAAACGATTTGAGCACGTATAGTTCGCATTTGATGAACATGAAGTTCTTTTTGAGATATGCGAACAACAGGACCCTGGTTTTGATTGATGAATTTGGTACCGGCACCGAACCCATGCTGGGCGGCGCCATTGCCGAGGCCATTCTCGACCAGTTAAACCAGCTTGGCGCTTTTGGCGTGATCACGACCCACTATACCAACCTGAAACATTTTGCCTCGTCGGCCGAGGGCATCGAAAACGGGGCCATGATGTACGATTCGCACCGGATGGAGCCTTTGTTTCAGCTCCAGATTGGCAAACCGGGCAGTTCGTTTGCCTTCGAGATTGCCCGCAAGATCGGGATGCCCGAGATCATTTTACAGGAAGCTACCAATAAAATTGGGAAAGATCACATCAATTTTGATAAACATTTGCGCGATATTTTGCGCGACAAGCGTTATTGGGAGTCCAAACGACAGCGTATCCGGCAGGTTGAAAAAACGCTGGATGAAATTTCTTCGAAATACGAAACCGATCTGAAAAAACTGAATGAGCAGCGCAAACAGATTATCGAAGAAGCGAAATCGGAAGCCGGAAAGATCCTGTCGGAAGCCAACAAACAAGTAGAAAATACCATCCGCGAAATCAGGGAAAGTCAGGCCGAAAAGGAGAAAACAAAGGCTATTCGCAAGCGCCTGGAGACCTTTAAAGAGGAAGTCGTCAGGAGCGATGCGGAAGCGGATGACTGGATCAAACGCAAAATGGAGAAGCTGAAGCAAAAGCAGCAAAAGCAGAAAGAAAAGAAAGTTGTTCCGGCAGAAAAGAAACTGGCAGAGCCTAAGGAAAAGAAGGACCTGACCATTGGCGACAAAGTAAAAATTGAAGGGCAAAGCACAATTGGCGAGATCCTGGAAGTAGGAGAGAAGTCGGTGATTGTGGCTTTTGGGCAGCTGCGTACCTCGGTGAATCGTGAAAAGCTCACTTGGTTGAGCAGCAACGAGGCGAAACGCGAGATGCGCGGGCTCAATCAAACAAAGGCCAACATCAACAAAAATATTTCGGAGCGCAAGCTTACTTTTAAACCCGACATCGACATCCGAGGGCAGCGGGCCGAAGAGGCCATTACAAACATCCAGGCGTTTATCGATGAAGCGATCATGTTGGATGTTCACGAGTTGCGCATTCTGCATGGTAAAGGGAATGGCATATTGAAAGAAGTGATCCGCAGTTTCCTGAAATCAGATCCGGTGGTTCGTTCGTTCCGCGACGAACACGTCCAGTTTGGCGGCGCCGGAATTACCATTGTCGAGTTGGGCTAAAATAAACCAGATCCCCCTTTTCAGGTACTGCATTTATAGCATCCATGAGCCCCTTGTTGTCGATACAATAATTCAGCGAATCAACAATCAGATGTTTGTAAACCGGTCGGGTAAACAAATCAATCCATTCTACAACCGTCAACGTTAGGCAGTAAACATAGCCTGGTGATATTTTTTGCGTATTCCCATAGGCGTGAAGGTATAAATTCTTTGGCTTATGTGGATTATAAATCCAGTGTTAAAAGGTCAGGATTGCAAATCCTGACCAGTCATTCCAGCTTTCGACATATCAGGAAGAGCGGGAGGCTGCAGCGATTAAAAAATCCCGTCTGCCTGACGGGATTTCATTCATTGGTTTTAATAGAAATCAGCGATGGGCGATTGGATCCGGATTTCCGTCGGGGTCGCCCGACACGGTTCCGTCGGTATTCACGGTGCCCAGCAATAACAGACCGGCAACATGCGGGGCGGCCATGGAGGTTCCGCTCAGGGTGGCATAACCGCCGTCTTTATAGGTTGAATAAATGCTCACGCCTGGTGCGCAGAAGTCGACCGGTGGATTGCCGTAATTCGAGAAATAGGCAAAAACATCGCTGCTGTTCATGGCCGAAATGGTGTAAACGTGGGGTCCGTTTGCCCTGGCAGGAGAATGGTTGTTTGCATCGTCCGACTCGTTTCCGGCAGCAAGTGAAAATTGAATACCGGTCGCGGCAGCTGCAATAACCGCGTTATCCAGGGTAGTTGAAACTCCTCCTCCCAGGCTCATATTGGCCACATCGCCCGGAGAACCATTGGCAGCAACGAAATCGATGCCGGCAATTACTCCCGAGAAAGTTCCGCTACCTCTCCGGTTTAATACTTTTACCGGAATTACTGTTGCTCCGGCAGCGACGCCAATAACTCCCAACGAATTGTTTGTCGCAGCAATGGTGCCGGCAACATGCGAGCCATGCCCGTTCAAATCATCAATGGTCTTATCGGTTGAGAAATTTGCTCCGCGCGAAGCATCCACGTTCAGGTCGGGATGGTCGGTGTCGATGCCGGTATCAATTATCCAGGCTGTTTTTTCGACTCCGCTTTGTCCGCCGCCAACACGGGAAATTCCCCACGGAATGGTTTGCGGGGGAGGCGTCGTACCGGCAGGTTTTACTGAAATTTGAATCGGGCTGAGCATAACAAGCTGATCTTCCTCAATGTGGATGATCACACCGTCGGCTGCCAGTTTTTTAAACTGACCCGGAGGAATCTTCACCGAGAAACCGGTTATGGCTGTAGAATATACAAAACCAATTTCACTGTCGGTAATGCCGTTTCGTTTAAAAATTTTTTCAACTGTGGCCTGTACTTTTTCATTCCGTTTCGCATAGTCTTTCACTGAAACAAGTTCCTGGTTCAGCTCCGGTACATGGATACGGACAATGTAGCTCATTTTGTTCAAGTTCGCAGATTTCAGGACGAGACTTAAATCTGAATCTGTTTCTACTTCTTCAAGGATGGGCGATTGGCACGATTGGATTGCCGTAAAGATCATCACCACCAGAAAAAGTCTTGCGATTTGGGAAAAGGTTTTTAATGGCATAAGTACAATTTAATTTTAAATGTTAAGATAAGATACGATTACACCCATACAATTGTTTGTCAGCCGTCATAAAATTCTCGCGAAAAGGAAAAACTTATTACTTTTGCAGCAATTAAAATAAGTATATGACTGACGATGGTTTAAATCCGCTGGTCTATTCCAGAGATATAATCGAATTTGTTACTGTTGCCAATGAATATTGCCGGTTTGTTGAGAACGCAGGTTCGGAGAACACGCGGGAGGTGCTGGGTAAAATCCAGAAAATACTTCCTTTGCTGTACCTGAAAGCCAGTGTTCTGCCCGAATTTGACAGTACAGAGGAGCTTGGGCTGGAAAAATATGTGACCGAGGTGGATTATAACTTTTTGCAGCAGCGGATCATGAATTTGCTGGGGGAGCACGATGATTACCAGGAAATTTTTGATCCGGAAATGCAGTTCAGTGATGTACCCTTAACCTCCAGTATTTCGGAAAACCTGGCCGATATTTACCAGGATCTGAAAGATTTCATTATGCTTTACCGTACAGGCGATGAGTTGGTTATGCAGGAAGCACTTTGGGAATGCCTGAATAATTTTAGAAATTACTGGGGACAAAAACTGGTGAATGGTCTTCGGGCGATTCATGCGCTTATTTACAGTCAGATTGACTTTAATCAGGAGGTTAAATTGAGCCATGAAGAGGATGAAGAAAATACAAAGCCGGATTGGTTGAATAATCTATTTAATAACCAGATTGATTAATACAGATGTTTCAGGAAAGTATTACCAAAGAACAGTTAGATGAATTGCCATTAAAAGCATTTGACGGGGAAATTATTCTGGTTGATCATCTCTCCTCGCTCAAATTGGCGGTGGCCAGTTTGTCGGAAGCAGATGTTCTGGGGTTCGATACTGAAACAAAACCTTCGTTTAAACGCGGACAGGTGAATAAGGTGGCTTTGCTTCAATTGTCAACCGATAAAAAAGCGTATCTGTTCCGAATAAACCGGATGGGATTACCTGCCGAACTGAAATCGCTCTTTTCGAATCCCGGGATATTAAAGGTGGGCGTTGCCATTCGCGACGACATTAAAACATTGCAGCGTATCAGTCATTTTAAACCAGCCGGTTTCGTTGAACTTCAGGACGAAGTAAAAGATTATGGCATCCACGATTTCAGCCTGAAAAAAATAGCCGGAATAGTGCTGGGCATACGCATTTCAAAATCACAGAGGTTAACTAACTGGGAAGCCGACGAATTAACCGACGCTCAGCAACTCTATGCTGCAACCGACGCCTGGGTTTCCTATGAAATATTCCATTCTTTAGCCGCCGCGCAATCATGACAAACAAAATGACCAACCTGGTTCTGAAACCTGGTAAAGAACAATCGCTTCAGCGTTTTCACCCCTGGGTCTTTTCCGGGGCTATCAGAAAAATCGAAGGAGAAGTTCAGGAGGGCGATTTGGTAAGGGTACTTTCCAATGACCGGAGTTTTCTGGGAATCGGCCATTACCAGATTGGTTCGATTGCTGTGCGGATTGTTACTTTTACCGACGAGCCAATTGATTCGGCTTTCTGGAAACAAAAACTTTCGGAGGCCCTTCGGGTCAGGACGTCGCTGGGATTGTTCGGGAGCGCCAATACCACAGTTTTTCGGCTCGTACATGGCGAAGGTGACGGTATGCCCGGATTGATTGTCGATTTTTATAATGGAACTGCCGTATTTCAGTTTCATTCCATCGGCATGTATCTGATCCGGACCGAACTGGCCGCTTTGCTGAAAGAATTGTTGGGTAACCAACTTCAGGCGGTTTACGACAAAAGCGACAAGACCTTGCCGTTTAAAGCGGATATTGAGCCGGAGAATGGTTATTTGCTGGGTGAATCAGCTCCGACTATTGTGAAAGAATACGGGCATGCTTTTCAGGTTGATTGGGTGGAAGGTCAAAAAACCGGTTTTTTTATCGATCAACGCGAAAACCGTCGCCTGGTGAAAACGTATGCGCAAAACCGCGATGTGTTGAATATGTTTTGTTACAGTGGCGGTTTTTCATTTTACGCCATGAGTGGCGGAGCGCGTTTGGTCCATTCGGTGGATGCTTCGACCAAGGCCATTGAACTGACGAACCGGAATGTACAACTTAATTTTGACAACGATCCGCGACACGAAGCCTATGTGGCTGATGCCTTTGAGTTTATGCGTGATATGAAAGACAAGTACGACCTGATTATCCTTGATCCGCCGGCTTTTGCCAAACACCGCAATGCGCTGCATCAGGCTTTGCAGGCCTATAAACGACTAAATGCCAAAGCCTTTGAGCAAATTCGTTCCGGAGGTATTGTATTTACGTTCAGTTGTTCGCAGGTGGTGACAAAAGAAAAATTCAGGGAGGCCGTTTTCTCAGGGGCCGCAATTTCAGGCCGGAAAGTCCGCATTTTACATCAACTAAACCAACCGGCTGATCACCCGATCAACATCTACCATCCGGAGGGCGAGTACCTGAAGGGCCTCGTGTTGTATGTTGAATAAGCGTAAAGATCAGACTTTTGCGTCATCTTTCCATCATAAAACCAACTTAAAAAATAACAAGGAAAGCACTTGCCAAATCAAAACAATCTTTAATTTTGTATAGAGCGGTGGTGTAATGACTTGTAATATTTTACGTGAAAAGGGCCTGCCTTCCATGTTAATTGACTTACCAATCATGACCATCTCGTTGATTTAATGAATGGCAGGATCTTAGCTTTTAGGTTTCAGTGATTCTCTCATTTTCAACAGATAAATCTCCGGTCCGAAATTCAACGATTCTGCCAACTGTGTACTTAAATTTTTTATTTAATTCTTATCCTTTTATTTATGAACATTTATGTAGGTAATTTAAACTACAACCTCAAAGAAAGCGACTTGGAGGAATTGTTTTCACAATTTGGAGAAGTAATTTCTGTAAAGATTGTAAAAGACCAGGAAACCGGACGAGCCAAAGGGTTTGGTTTCGTTGAAATGGCTGATGACAGTGAAGGCGCCCAGGCAATTGAAAAATTAGACGGCGCTGATGTGCGTGGCAGGAACATCAAAGTAAATCAGGCAAATCCAAAACAGCAAAGAGGTAGCAGACCGGAGAGAAACGATCGGTTTCAGAAACCGCAACAACGCCGCTCTCAGCAACGACCATCGCAACGGCGGGAGCATTACTGATAAGTAAGTAAAACTTAGAACTGAAACAGCTTGCTGCTTTCAGGTACTCCGAATTGAACCGGACGTTTAGTCAAACAAAATATGGTTCGCCGGGAATTTCCGGGCGGACCTTTTTGCTTTAAAACTGATCGGCAATCATGGTGCAAACCAATTCCAGAAACTTCCGGTCAATCGGTTTGAACGGGGCAGGAGAGTGGCTGTCGATATCCAGCTCGGCCACAAATTCCCCGTTTCTTAAAACAGGTACCACAATCTCCGACTGCACGTCAATACTACATGAAATGTAGTTATCTTCCTGGCTGACATCCTGAACAACGATGGTTTGTTTTTTTTCGGCCACCTGCCCGCAGATGCCTTTTCCTACAGGAATGCGGGTGTGTTCGGTTGGTTTACCAACATAAGGGCCAAGAATTAATTCGCCGTTTTCGAGCTTGTAAAAACCAACCCAGTCGTAGTGGTAGATGTTCTCTTTCAGTAATTTGCATACTCTGAGCAACAAGTCAGACGGCCTTTCTGCAGCTAATGCTCTGATTTCTTCCAGGGTTTTATCAAATATTTTTTCCATTTTCTAATTTAGTTGAAAAGCGAAAATAGCAGGTATTCCCGAAATTATTAAATGACTCCTTATTTAATAACCATCTGGTGACCGTGGGTAATTTTCTCGCAATACCTGCACTTTAAGGCCAGAGGTTCTTTGTTAATCACTTTAAATGAGGTCACAACTGCTTCGTTGTTTGTAATACATTTCGGGTTGAAACACTTCACGATACCGATGACTTGTTCCGGTATTTCAACCGATCGTTTCTCAACTACTTCGTAATCGCGAATGATATTCAGTTTGGCATGGGGCGAAATCAACGCGATTTTGTTAATGTCGTCGTCTTTGAAAAATTGGTTCGACACCTTGATGATTGCCTTGCTTTTCAATTTGTCGCTGTCCAGGTTTGCTCCAAACGTGATCATGTTCGGTGTTTTGTCCAACTCAAGGATCGATATTACCTTGAACAGGTTTTCGGAAGTGATGTGGTCAATCACGGTTCCTTCGCTGATGGCGCTGACTTTTAACTTGAGTTTCTTTTTTTTCGAATCTTTCATGGTGTCTGCTATTTTAAGTTCAGGGTATGGGCAATGATGGCTTCGCGGGTAAATACGCCGTTACGGGCCTGTTCAAAATAATAGGCTTTTTCATTTTTATCCACATCAGGATGGATTTCGTTTACTCGTGGCAGCGGATGCAGAATACGCATGTTGGGCTTGGTGTTTTTCAACATGTTGTTTCTCAGGATGTAAACATTTTTAACCTGTTCATATTCAATCGGGTCGGAAAAACGTTCTTTTTGTACCCGGGTCATATAAACAATATCCGCTTCGGAAATAATATCGGTGAACTCGCGGTGTTCGAAGTAACGGATTCCTTTTTCGCGGAGGAAAATCTTATATTCTTCGGGCATTTGCAGTTCTTCGGGCGCGATAAAGTTGAAAATCGGGTTTTCAAATTGCGACATCGCCATCAGCAACGAATGAACTGTTCGTCCGTAACGCAGGTCACCCACCATGAAGATATTCTGGTTGTCCAGTGTTCCTTGTGTTTTGATGATCGAATACATATCAAGCAAGGTTTGCGTAGGGTGCTGATTGGCTCCGTCGCCTGCATTGATAATGGGAATATCCGATATTTCAGCCGCATAGCGGGCGCTGCCTTCGTGTGGATGACGCATCACAATCAGGTCGGCATAGTTGGATACCATCCTGATGGTGTCGTGCAGGGTTTCTCCTTTTGAAACACTGGAAGAGTTGGAGTCGGAGAAGCCGATGATCCGGCCACCAAGCCGGTTAATGGCTGTTTCGAAACTTAACCGGGTACGCGTAGAAGGTTCGAAGAACAAGGTGGCCACCACTTTCCCTTCGAGAAGTTTTTGATTCGGGTTCTCCTCAAACTCGGCAGCCAGTTGCATGATCCGAAGATATTCTTCTTTCGAATAATCAGTGATTGAAATTAAATCTTTCTTCATTTATGGTGTTTTTTTGAGATGTGACCTGAGGACAAAAAAAAACCAACAGAATTAAAAATGACTGTTGGTTTTTTTACCGGCATACTGCCTGATAAATGATTTAATTTGAATAACGCATTGTTATCCTTATATCCGGTGTTTTGGGAAAAACTTCTCCCGTGAGTTAACTCATCAGGGGAAGGGAAACGATATCGAATTAGTGCACCTTTCATCAAAACTCAAAGTTAATAGCTGTAAGCTGTAATAAATAGGATACAGAACATGATTTATTACCGACTTATGAACAACATGGCATCATTCAATTAGTTGGACGACGACGCCTTCAATTTTTTTAAACGACTGAAACAATCGTTCTGATCCACTTTTCCGGATGAACGTTTTGATTTTACAGCGTAAATCAAATTCATTTTTTAGTTGAGGCAGGTTTTCATCTTTAAAAATTTTCATCACCTTGTTCATATTCAGGTAATCAAATTCAACCCAAAACGAAACTTCAACCAGTTTCTTAACGATCTCGGCATGATTCAGGGCATCGGCGGCCGCTTCCCGGTAAGCATGAATCAAGCCGCTGACACCAAGCAAGGTTCCGCCAAAATAGCGAACAACCACGATCAGCACGTTGGTCAGGTTGAACCGCTGAATTTGTCCAAGGATTGGCTTTCCTGCCGTTGACGAGGGTTCGCCATCGTCGTTTGCGCGGAAAAGGTTTTTTTCGGCGCCCAATTGCCAGGCATAACAATGGTGGCGGGCCGAGAAATGTTCTTTCTTCAGATCTTGAATCAGTTGCTTGATTTCATCTTCCGTCTCAACCGGATAGGCATAGGCCAGAAACCGACTTCCTTTGTCCTTAAACAGTCCTTCTGCAGATTTTGCTATGGTCAGATAAGAATCGGTCATGTTTACGGGCTCATGAAAAAGGCAGATCAACTGACCTGCCCTGGTGTGTCTTACATTTTTAGTTTCTTTTCGATCTCGTCGACAAACAGCCGGAAATTTTTGTCGGTTTCGATGAGGTTGTTTACGGTTTTACAGGCATGCAGCACCGTCGCATGATCTTTTTTTCCGATTTGAGAGCCGATGGAGGCCAGCGAAGATTTGGTCATATTTTTTGAAAAATACATCGCCAGTTGCCTGGCCTGAACAATCTCGCGTTTTCTTGTTTTCGTCTGCAAATGATCAACCGATAAGTTGAAATAATCGCATACCACTTTTGATATATAGTCGATCGATAATTCGCGTTTCGAACTTTTAACCAGTTTTGTGATCATTTCACTGGCCAATTCGATGGTAATCTCCTTTTTATTCAGGGTGGATTGCGCCAACAGCGAAACCAGCGCTCCTTCCAGTTCACGGACATTGTTGTTGATGTGTGACGCGATGTATTCCAATACTTCGTCACTGATTTCAATGCCGTCCTTATAAATTTTTCGTTTCAGAATTTCCATCCGGGTTTCAAAATCAGGCGCCTGTAAATCGGCCGTCAATCCCCATTTAAAGCGGGACAGCAGACGTTGTTCCATTCCTTTTAACTCAATTGGCGGCTTATCGGATGTTAAGATCAATTGTTTTCCACTTTGGTGTAAGTGGTTGAAGATATGGAAAAAGGTTTCCTGAGTTTTCTCTTTGCCTGCAAATTCCTGAACATCATCGAGAATAAGCACATCAATCATTTGATAGAAGTGAAGAAAATCATTCCGGTTATTGTTCCGGGTTGCCTCTGTAAATTGAGTTTGAAATTTATTGGCATTTACGTACAAAACAACCTTGTCAGGGAATCTTTCTTTCACCTCGATACCAATCGCATGAGCCAGATGTGTTTTACCCAGGCCGGAATTGCCGTAAACCATTAATGGATTAAAAGCTGTTCCTCCCGGATTCTGAGAGACGGCATAACCGGCGCTCCGCGCCAGTCGGTTACATTCTCCTTCAACAAAGTTTTCGAAGGTGTTGTCCGGTCTCAGTTGCGGATCGACATGCAGTTTCTGAATTCCGGGAATAATAAAGGGATTTTTTATAGAGGGCTTTCCCTCTGTTTTTAAAGGGACCGTAAGTGGTTTGTTCTGAATTTTAGTGTTGTTGTTTGTCGGGTACTTCACGGTGTAGGGCTGCGAGTTGGCCTGGTTGTTTCCCATAACAACGACATACTCAAGCTTGGCGTCCTGACCTACTTCCTTACGTAATGTTTTTCTCAACAAATCAATGTATTGCTCTTCAAGATACTCGTAAAAAAACGGACTCGGCACCTGAATCGTCAAAACCTGATTATCGATCTTTAACGGCATGATTGGTTCAAACCACGTCTTAAAGCTAATTGCAGGAACATTGTCGCGTATTACCGAAAGACAACGATTCCATACAGCAAGATGATTGTTACTCATTTTGAACAGTAGGATTTTAAAAAATTCGACAAAAACTTCCCTGTTATTTTTCCCGAAAGCAAAAGTGTTTAAAAAAAAAGTATAAAAAAAATGAAAATAGCCTTGACTTTTTAGAAATAATTATAACGGGTTTATGAGTCAGGCACTTAATCTTTTGATTTTTTTATATGTTCTATAATTAACTGATAATCAATTAATTGACATTATGCACATTTGTAAGTACCGTGAATAAAGCAAGTTGTGTGATTTTCAATAAATTATAATTATGAAAAATTATTTGGCCGCTCTCCTTAAAGCCCGGTCAAGCTTGATTTGGCGGTTATTTTTAAATGCGATAATACTGGCATCCGGAAACACGTTTGTTGCCTGCTCATGCAATTTTATGATTTTTTCGATGTTAGACGAATTTCCGGTCATGTAGTTGTATATGCCGGAGATTTCCACCTCTTCAATTTCTTCAAACGAGCTGAATACCTCGTTTTCCAAATCCAGTCGGGTAGGGCTGGAGATTAAATGAACCTTAAACGAGTAGTCTGATTTTTCGTCCTGACTCTGGCTGCGGGTGGTGATGTATACGTCTTTGCCGAAATCCATCGCCGAGAAATGGACGTAACGTTTTGGATTGCTGCGGATGTCTTTCATCAGGTAATCCAGGCTCAGGCTCAATTGGGTCAGGTTATTATACAAGCCGGTATCGTTTATTAATAATCCGGCAGTACCTTCGCCTTCATTTATTTTTTCGATGATTTGTTTCATGTTTTCAGCTGAACCGGCAAAATCGTTTATCAGGCTTTTAATTTGCGTGTCGGCAATACTGTCGCTGATATTTGAAAAATTTTCAGCAATATTGGCAAAATTGACAGCACTGTTACTTAGGGTGGCGCTCAGCTGATTCAGGTTTCCCAGGATCGCATGAATATTTTCTCTTTCGGCAAGCAGCAAGGCGTTCAGGTGTTCGGAGGTTTCTTCCAGGTTGATGATGGTCCGGTTGATGTGCTCAAAACTTTCAGATAAATTTTGGCGGGTTTCGGCGTTAAATACATAAGTTACCACGGTTATGGCCGAATCGAGTGACGCCAGCAACTGTTCGGCCTTGTTTTTTAACGGCAATACCTGCATGCTGACTTGTTCTTTTAATCCTTCTTCGATGGTTCCAGGGATGGTATCATTTTCCTGGTAATATTCATTCGATTGGTTAATCAGCAGTTTTACGGATTTCGTTCCCATGATGTCACTCGAAACAATTTGTGCAATCGTTCCTTTCGGAATTTTAAAATCGCCTTCAAGTGAGAAAGAAACCAACAGACTGCCATCATTTTTTTCGGAGATATTGATTTTTTTTACTTGTCCAACCTGATATCCGTTCATGGTCACTGCGCTGGATTCAAGCAATCCGTCGATATGGCCGTAAACAACGTAGTAGGTTGTATTCTTGTTAAAAAAGTCAATGCCTTTCAGGTAGTTCAGCCCCCAAATAAAGACAGCGATGCAAAATGTAATGAGAATTCCGAGTTTTGTGTATTTGGATAATTTCATCCGTATAAATTTGTGTATTTCGTTATACAATATTAAGAAGCATTGTGCAGGAAAGCAAACGATGAAACCGGCCTAAAGTTTTATTTTTTGCAAGGCATTTTGCAGCGGAACCTGATTTTCATTTTCAAAAGCTGTAATAAAAGCATCCCGAAAATGCTTAACGGCTTCGTCTTTTCTTTTGGTGATCTCGTCGTATGAGCGTTCTTTCCCGTAAAAATATTTAAAAAGACCATCCTTTTCAACGACAAAAACATTCTTAAGTCCTTTGAAGTTGGCAGGTGTTGGTGCGATACGCCTGGACGAAACGGCGAGTTGGACACTGAAGGTAATATGGGTGTTTTTTTGGATATCGGTTATTGGTACTTCTTCCGTGTTTATTTTTTCGTATTCCTGGATAGGTTCTGTTTTTATGTCGGTGTGTTCTGCCAGTTTAATTTCACTTCTTGATTCCAGCGAACTTTTATAGTCTTTAAACGCCCGAAAGATTGCCGAGGCAAGGTAGGTCTGGCCGTCGTCTGAATTCATATACTGGGCTTCCGACTGGTTACTCAGAAAACCTGCTTCAATTAATACGCCGGGCATGCTGGTTCGTCTTAAAACCAGGAATCCGGCCTGTTTCACGCCCCGGTCTTTTCGCGATGCCCTGTTCCTGAACTGATCCTGAACCAGGGCCGCCATGCTGATGC
The DNA here is from genome assembly GCF_059705485.1 of Gaoshiqia sp. US2. Taxonomy (NCBI): domain Bacteria; kingdom Pseudomonadati; phylum Bacteroidota; class Bacteroidia; order Marinilabiliales; family Prolixibacteraceae; genus Gaoshiqia; species Gaoshiqia sp. US2. Next base: position 3,217,273 of record NZ_AP048550.1, read on the forward strand.
TCTGGTCGAGGTATTGATCCTGCACCATTTCAAACATGATATAGGATTCAGATGAATTTGGATCAAATCCTTCATATCGGGTTGAATAATCATCTTCCAAAAGGATTACCGAGTTTTCTTTCTTTGCCACATCAAGGTTTTCGTTGGTACTGTGAAGTCCCAGTACGAATGTTTCGGTGCCGGTAATCGAAGGCGTCCCGCAATAGTTCGCATGCAGGGAGATAAACAAGTCGGCTTTGTTGCTGTTGGCAATTTCGGCTCTTTGGTGCAGCGGAATGAAAATATCTTTATCGCGGGTGAAAATGACTTTGGTATCGGGCATGTTTTGACGGATATACTCTCCCAGTTTGAGCCCCAGCTTTAAAACGATGTCTTTTTCCCGGATGTTTCGGTAAACGGCTCCCGGATCTTTCCCGCCATGACCGGGATCAATAACAACGGTAAACGGCTTTCCCTGAATATTTTTTGAGAATCCGGATTGGCTTATCGGGATCGTAAAAATAAGCAGCAGCAAGATGTAATAATGTGTATTCCCCATGGTGAAATGAATATAAGTCAAACAAAAATAGAAATATTAAAATTATTTTGCATTTGTTGAGTCTTTAGTCACCAATGAATTTATATTTTTGTGGCCAACCAGCCATGATGGCTATCTAATTTTCTGTTTTGATAAGAAAACTAATAATATACTTATTTTTGTTTGCCTGCTTTTCTGTTGCTGCGCAGGAGCAACCAGACACAACGATTCTGGTAAAACCGGAGCCGCTGATGGTGACTGATAGTTTGCTCAGGGATGAAACAAAGCTTGTACCGGATAGTATAGAATTTAGTCTGAGTAGCGAACCGGCAGATAGTTTGGCAGGCGATAGTCTCAAAATTCAGAATCAGAAAAAACCTACCGTACTCGAAGCGCCCATCAATTATACTGCTGTTGATTCAATTATCGTGTCTCTCGACGGGCAAAAGGTGTTTCTGTACAAATCGGGGGTGGTCACTTATCAAAGTATTGAGTTAAAGGCCGACTATATCGAGCTGGATTTGAACACCAAGGAGATTTATGCCGAGGGGCTTCCTGATTCGGCCGGAGTTGTACAGGGTTCCCCGGTGTTTAAAGATGGAACTGATGAGTTTGAGTCTAAAGTGCTTCGCTACAATTTCCAAACGGAGAAGGGGATAATCTTGGATGTAAAAACGGAGCAGGGAGAAGGCTATGTGCACAGTGAGCGAACCAAAAAAATTGATAAAGACTCGTTTATTTTGAAACATGGCAAGTATACGACCTGTGATGCCGATCATCCTCATTTTTACCTGCACATGACCAAGGCGAAGGTCATTTCAAATAAGAAGATTATTACCGGGCCTGCCTATATGGTGCTGGAAGATTTCCCGATTTATTTTCCCATATTGCCTTTTGGTTTTTTCCCGAATACGCCTTCTTATTCGTCGGGCATCATTATTCCTTCGTACGGCGAAGAGTATAACCGTGGTTTTTTCCTGCGCGAAGGTGGTTACTACTGGGCTGCCAGCGAGTTTTTTGATTTAACGCTGAAAGGTGATATTTATTCAAAAGGCTCGTGGGGAACTTATCTGAACTCAAAATACAAGAAACGGTATAAATACTCGGGGAACGTTGATCTTCGGTACAATGTAAACAAATACAGCGAAAAAGATCTGCCCGATTACAGCCGGAGCCCCGGGTTCAGTATCCGGTGGTCGCATTCACAGGATAGCAAGGCTAACCCTAATCAAACGTTTTCTGCGAGTGTTAACCTGTCGACAACCAGCTACGATAAGCAAAACTCGTACGATGTAAGCAGTTATTTGAGTACGCAAAAATCATCCAGTATTTCGTATACCAAAAAGTGGGAGAATTCTCCCTTTAATATGTCGGCAAACTTCAGGCATTCGCAAAACTCAACAGATTCGACCATGAGCCTGAGCTTCCCGGAACTGACTTTCTCGATGGCTAAGATTTATCCGTTCAGGGCAAAGGTTCGCACGGGCAAACTCATGTGGTACGAAAAAATCGGCTTTAATTATACCGGAAATATTAAAAATTCAATTACGGCAAAGCAAGATGTTATTCTGGAACAATCGTTGATAAAAGACTGGAAGAATGGCTGGAAACACTCCATCCCGATTACCCTGCCCAGTTTTAACCTGATGAAATACATCAATGTGAGCCCCAGTGTAAGCTATTCGGAAAGGTGGTATACCAATAATATGAACCGCCGGTATTATTATGACCATGTGGCCCGTGAAGGCACATTGGTGGTGGATACCATTTACGGATTTAAGCGAAACTATGATTATTCTTATAGTATCAGTTCATCGACCAACATTTACGGGATGTACATGATGAAAAATCCAAACTCCCGGATTAAAGCGATTCGCCATAAAATGACTCCTTCATTAAGCTTTAGTTATCATCCTGATTTTGGCAATCCAAAATACGGGTTTTGGGACAGTTATGTGGATGAAAACGGGAAAGAAATCTTTTATAACCGTTTTGAGGGCGCCGTGTTCGGATCGACCGGGCGGGGAGAAAGCGGATCAATCAGCTTTAACCTGGCGAACAACCTCGAAGCCAAAGTCGCGGCAAAAAATGATACGACCGGGAAAGGTGATAAATTTGAGAGAGTAAAAATTATTGATAACCTGGGTCTGAGCGCTTCCTACAATTTGGTGGCCGATTCATTAAACCTCAGTAATATTCAAATTCGCGGACGTACTACCGTGAAAGGGATCAGCATTAACTTTGGAGGTACCTTAAACCCTTATATGACTGATACAACCGGCAGCAGGCTGATCAACGAATATGTTTGGAACCATAAGTCGGGCTTAGCCAAGCTGGGGCGCTTAACCAATGCGAACCTGTCGTTTGGAATGTCATTCAAATCGAAAGATAAAAAGAACCAGGGAGCCGGCGCCGGCGATGAGCCGGATGGTGATGCGGTTAGGCCCGAAGAGTTACCGGTAACCACCATGATGGGGCCTGTTTACTACGATTTTACAATGCCCTGGGAATTTCGTTTTGATTACAGTTTCAGTTACAACCGTTCAAATCCGTTCAGAACGGCAACAATCAACCAAAGTCTTAATTTTAACGGGCGGATGAGCCTGACGGATAAATGGAATATGGCATTAACGACTAACTTTGACGTTCAGGCTAAAAAATTCTCGTTTACAACGATTAATGTGACCAGGAACCTGCATTGCTGGAATATGAGTTTCAATTTTGTGCCTTTCGGGCAACGCCGAAGTTACAGTTTTTCACTCAATGCCTCTTCTTCCATGCTGAAAGACCTGAAGATAAACAAACAGCGCAGCTGGTTTGATAACAGGAATTTTTAACGCACGTTCAAACTTGCCCGTTTCTCGACGGGAATAGAAAAACCTTTTCTCAATTTAGCTGTTTATAAAAAACGACAAGTTAGTGTGATTTTATCCTTAAAATAAACATCGGGAAGGCAATAGAGATTTCATTATATGAATGAATTTTATTTCTTTGCAAATTAATAATTAAAAATCAATCTAAATAAATTGTAATGGTAATTGCTAAAAACAAAATGGTTTCTTTGACTTACGACTTACGGATCGAAAGTGCAGAAGGAGAATTGATAGAGCAGGCGACTGCCGGGAGGCCATTAAACTTTGTATACGGAGCTGGAACTATGCTTCCCAAGTTCGAAGCTTTGCTCGAAGGTTTGGAACAGGGAAAATCATTTGAAATAAGCCTGGCATGTGAAGATGCTTACGGCGATGTTGATGAAAATGCGATTGTTGAACTTCCCAAAGGTATTTTCCTGATTGATGGCAAGTTTGATGAAGAGATGATTAGTATCGGCAACACCGTTCCGATGATGAGCACCAGCGGTCAGCGAATGAATGGCCTGGTGCTGGAAGTCACCGACGATATGGTGAAAATGGATTTTAATCATCCGCTTGCCGGCGAAGATCTGTTTTTTCAAGGTGAGATTCTGGAAGTCAGGGATGCAACTGATGAAGAAATTGCGGCTACCGTAGGCGGCGGCTGTGGTTGTGGAAGCGGCGGTTGCGGCGACCAGGGTTGTGGTTGCGACGATGAAAGTTGCGCCACCGAAAAAGCGCATGGCAGCTGCGGCTGTGGCTGTTAGTAATACTCAGTTTTTACGAATTGCTTCTGATTAATCAGAAGCAAATTTTTTATATTTCAAGCATGAACAGCTTCGGACAAATTTTCAGGTTAACATCGTTTGGCGAATCTCATGGCCGTGGAATTGGAGGAATCATAGATGGCTGCCCTGCCGGACTTGAGATTGATTCTGATTTCATTCAACACGAGCTGAACCGACGTAAGCCTGGTCAGTCAAAAATTACTACACAGCGGGATGAAGCGGATCAGGTTGAATTTTTATCGGGTATTTTTGATGGAAAAACTCAGGGAACACCCATCGCTTTTGTTGTTTGGAACAAGGACCAACATTCGGGCGATTATGATAATCTGAAAGATGTATTCAGGCCGTCACATGCCGATTATACCTACCTGAAAAAGTACGGTAGCCGCGATCACCGGGGTGGGGGACGTTCGTCTGCCCGCGAAACCATTGCCCGGGTTGTGGCAGGCGCTGTGGCCAAGTTGTTGCTGAAACAGGTTGGAATTCAGGTGCAGGCATATGTTTACCGCGTTGGCGAAATTAGCCTGGATAAAAGCTACCGGGAACTTGATCTGAGCCTGACGGATACAAACATTGTTCGCTGTCCGGATCCGGTGGCGGCGGAAAAAATGATTGCCCGGATTGAAGAAGCCGGGCGAAATCACGATACGGTTGGCGGTGTCATTCAGGGGGTCATTCAAGGCGCTCCTGTTGGGCTTGGCGAACCTGTTTTTAATAAATTGCATGCTGATTTGGGGCATGCGATGCTTGGAATTAATGCCGTAAAAGGCTTTGAATATGGTTCCGGGTTTGAAGGAACAAAACTTTCAGGATCCGAACACAATGATATTTTTGTGAAAACTGAATCCGGTATACGGACAAAGACCAATCATTCCGGGGGGATACAGGGTGGTATCAGTAATGGAGAAGATATTTTCTTTAACGTTGCATTTAAACCCATTGCAACCCTCCTGAAAGAGCAACAAACGGTTGATAAAGAAGAAAATGTAACCGTGATCAATCCCAAAGGTCGTCACGATCCCTGTGTTTTACCGCGTGCCGTACCTATTGTTGAAGCCATGGCTGCGTTAGTGCTGGCTGATCATTATTTGTTGAGTAAAATAAATCACTTGTAATGCCAAGAAAAAAGAGAGACCGCAAGCTTTTAGCTCCGCCTTCCATAAAGGGATTATCAGTTTATGGCCCTAAAAACAGATCAGAGCAGATTATGCTGTATTTTGAAGAATATGAGGCCATCAAACTGCTGGACTATGAGAACATGACACAGGAAGAAGCTTCAGTTTGTATGGATGTTTCTCGTCCAACCCTGACGCGAATTTATGAATCGGCGCGGAATAAAGTGGCCCGATCGATGGTTGAAGGGAAAGACCTGATAATTCGCGGGGGAAATTTTCAGTTTGATGAAAACTGGTTCTGTTGCAATTCGTGCCAGGCAAAATTTAACTTGTTATCCGAAAATGATAAGAACTGCCCTGTATGCAGTTCAACCGAGATAATCACATTAAACCAGTTTTACACCGAAGATTAAACTCGTATTGTTTCACCTTCGCTTTTTGCGATAACTACTGCGGCGCAGCTGTCGCTCCATACATTGACGGCAGTGCGGTACATGTCTAAAATACGGTCGACGGCCAGGATAAATCCAACGCCTTCCAGCGGAAGGTTGACAGCTGTTAAAATAACGGTCATCATAACCAATCCGGCCATGGGAATTCCGGCAGCGCCAATCGATGCAAGCAAAGCGGTTGCTACAACGATCACTTGCTGGCCGAAACCGAGCTCCACCCCGTAAACCTGAGCAATAAAAAAGACAGCAACGCATTCATAAAGCGCCGTACCGTCCATGTTGATGGTTGCTCCCAATGGCAAAGTAAAACTTGTAATTTTATTGGAAACACCGCTTTCATTCTCAACGGCGTCCATCGTTAAGGGCAAGGTGGCGCTTGATGAAGCGGTTGAAAAAGCGGTAATCAGCGGGCTGATCATATTTTTCAGATGCTGGTAGGAACGGGCTTTGCCAATAAACCTGACAATTACCGGCAGGGTAATAAAGGCATGAACCGTTAAGGCGACAAAAACAGTCAGCATGTAAAAAGCCATACTCCCGGCGATTGATGCCAGCTGGTCTGCATTTCGGGCCACTTCGGTGGCTACAATCCCCAAAATTCCCAGCGGGGTGAACCGGATAATAAACATGGTCACTTTCATCATAACATCAAACAGACCATCAAAGAAATTAGTCAGAGTTTGTTTATAATTGTCGTTTACCCGGGTAATGAAAAAGCCTAAAACAATGGAAAAGAAAATAACGGACAGGATGTTTCCTTCGGCCATGGCCTGAATAATATTATCCGGAATCATCCGGATAAAAATATCTTTCACCGACGTCCCTTCTGCCGTGAATTCTTGAGTAGGTGAAGTAAATCCTAAATCAACACCAACGCCGGGACGGAAGAGATTGACAAATAACAGCCCGGTTAAAATGGCAAATAACGAGGTCAGTAAATAATACGAAATGGTTTTAAAACCTAATCGTCCCAAACTTTTACTGCTTCCCATGCTGGTAACCCCGCTGACAATCGAACTGAAAATAAGCGGAATAATAATCATTCTCAGAGCACGTAAAAACAACTCGCCCAACCAACTGATATAGCCAACATGCTCATTAAAAAAATAACCAAATAAAACAGCAGCGATTAAGGCAGTAAAAATTTGCCAATGCAGCTTCAATTTCAGAAGGTTCATAGCGTAAGGGATTGATTATGCACAAATCTAACTTTAAAAAACATGTTTACCAACATAATCCAGGATAAACGAATTCTTCTTATTTTAGCAGCACAGTACAGCACAATACAATATACTATAAAATTTTTAAACACGAATAGATATGAAAAATCGTTTAATCGGACGCTTGCCTAAAGTTGGGATACGTCCTGTTATTGATGGGCGTGAACGCGGTGTTCGCGAATCGCTGGAAGAACAAACCATGAATATGGCGAAAGCAGCCGCGCGGCTGATTGAAGAAAATCTGCGTTTTCCGTCAGGCGAAAAGGTGGAATGTGTTATTGCAGAAACAACCATTGGCGGTGTGGCCGAAGCCGCAAAATGTGCCGACCAGTTTAGCAGGGAAGGAGTTGGCGTTTCGTTAACCGTTACCCCCTGTTGGTGTTACGGTACAGAGGTAATGGACAGCGATCCGCTGGTGCCGAAAGCCGTGTGGGGTTTCAACGGAACCGAAAGACCCGGGGCCGTTTACCTGGCAGCAGCTTTGGCCGGATACGCGCAAAAAGGCTTACCGGCTTTTGGAATTTATGGCCGCGATGTTCAGGATGGAGGAGATACAACAATTCCGGAAGACGTAAAAATAAAGATTCTTCGTTTTACGAAGGCTGCTCTGGCTTCTGCTCAAATGAAAGGGAAATCGTACCTGTCGATTGGTTATACCTCTATGGGAATTGCCGGCTCAATGGTCGACGCCAATTTCTTTCAGGAATACCTGGGAATGCGTACCGAATTTGTTGAGTCGGTTGAGTTAATGCGCCGGATGGACGAGGGTATTTTCGATAAAGAAGAATATGGAAAAGCGCTGACCTGGGTGAAAGAAAACTGCATGGAAGGCCAGGATCGTAATGCGCCTGAAAAACAACACAGTCGCGAACGGAAAGACTGGGAATGGGAAACGGTGGTTAAAATGACCCTGATTTGCCGCGATCTGATGATCGGTAATCCCAAGTTGGCTGAGCTTGGCTTCGGCGAAGAATCAAAAGGACACAATGCCATTGCCGGCGGTTTCCAGGGACAGCGCCAGTGGACCGATTATTATCCGAATGCCGACTTTACCGAGGCGATCCTGAACTCTTCGTTTGACTGGAACGGTATTCGCGAAGCCTTTGTATTTGCCACCGAAAACGACAGTTTAAATGCTGTGCCCATGTTATTTGGCCATTTGCTGACCAATACAGCGCAGATTTTTTCGGATGTCCGTACTTACTGGAGTCCGGAAGCGGTGAAGCGGGTAACCGGAAAAGAACTGACCGGATTGGCTAAAAACGGGATTATTCACCTGATTAACTCCGGTTCGACTACACTTGACGCGACAGCCCGGCAAAAAGATGCAGGCGGAAATCCGGTGATGAAGCCTTACTGGGAAGTAACCGAGGATGAGGCAAAAGCCTGCCTCGACAATACCCGCTGGTGCCCGGCAAGCCTGGGATATTTCCGTGGAGGCGGCTACTCGTCACAATTTAAAACGGCCGGACAAATGCCGGTTACCATGTCGCGCATTAATTTGGTTAAAGGAATCGGGCCAGTACTTCAAATTGCCGAAGGTTGGACGGTTGAATTACCCGACGATATTCACCCGATCCTGGATGAACGGACTGATCCTACCTGGCCCACAACCTGGTTTGTTCCCCGTTTGAATGATTCTGACAACTTTAAAGATGTATACAGCGTGATGGCGAACTGGGGCGCTAACCACGGCGCGATTTCCTATGGCCATATCGGGGCCGATTTAATGACACTGGCTTCGATTTTACGCATTCCCGTGTGTATGCACAACGTGGATGCGAAAGATATTTTCCGTCCGAGCGCCTGGGCTTCTTTCGGAATGGATAAGGAAGCGGCCGATTATAAAGCCTGTCAAAACTACGGACCCTTATACCGTTAACATGATGTTCACAAAGGGACAATATGGTTTTGATCTTGAAAAACTGAAGGAAAATTTTTCGACAATAGAATTAGTAGCGGGACCATCACGACTGGTGTTGGTCCCCGAACTTCAGGGGAGGGTAATGACCAGTACCACTTCAGGGGAAGACGGATTCTCATTTGGTTGGATTAATCATCAGCTGGTTACGTCAAACGAACGTTCGGAGCAGTTCAACGCTTTTGGAGGCGAAGAACGTTTATGGCTGGGACCGGAAGGCGGACAGTTTTCGGTGTATTTTGAAAAAGGAAAACCGATGGTCATAAACAACTGGAAAGTTCCTGCATGTATCGACACCATGCCTTGGGAAGTCAGGGAAGTGATGCCGGAGATGGTTACTTTTTTCAAAGAATTTTCGGTGAAAAACTATTCCGGAACGGAATTCAGTTTGGCCGTTACCCGGCGCGTGGGAGTTATTTTCCCGGAGGAAGTGGCTGATATTCTACCGGTTGAGATTGGGACTTCCATAAAATCTGTCGCTTACGAATCCATCAATGAAATTAAAAATAATGGTTCTGACGACTGGAATAAAGAAACCGGTTTATTGTCGGTTTGGATGCTTTCCATGTACAACCCGTCGCAGGAGGTTACCATTGTGGTTCCGTTCAAAAAAGATGGAAGCGGCGAGATTGTAAAAGATGATTATTTCGGTAAAATTTCCCCGGACAGGCTAAAAATAGCGACTGATGCGGTTTACTTTAAAGCCGATGGAAACCAACGCGGTAAAATTGGCATTTCACCCGAACGGGCTATGCCGGTTTTGGGAAGTTACGATGCTAAAAACGGCTGCCTGACTATTCTGGAAACCTCAATCAACCCGGAAGCTTCGGACTATGTTAATTCGTCCTGGGAAGAGCGTCAGGAAGAACCCTTTAAGGGGGATGTCATCAATGCCTACAATGACGGACCGCTGGACGGCGGTGGCCAGCTTGGACCATTTTACGAATTGGAATCATCTTCGGCAGCTCTGGCATTAAAAGCGGGCGAGACAAAATTTCATTTGCAGCGGACCTACCATTTCGAAGGAAATGAAGAAGACCTGAGCCGAATTGCAGAAAAAATACTGGGCGTTTCCATTCAAACCATAAAAAAGGTTTTTGATTGAACATGTATTGACGCCAAACCAAACATTTTAAAACTAAACAAACTAACTGACACGTGAAAAAAAAAGAAAGAGTTATTCCTGCGGAATACCTGGTTCCGTTTATTCTGATTACAAGTTGCTTTGCCCTGTGGGGATTTGCCAACGATATCACCAACCCGATGGTCGAAGCATTCTCGCGGATTTTCAACATGGGAGTTGGCGGAGGTACCTGGGTGCAGGTGGTGTTTTACGGCGGATACGGAGCCATGGCTTTTCCCGCGGCGTTTTATATCCGTAAATTTTCATATAAAGCCGGTATTTTGATGGGCTTGGGCCTGTACGCCACTGGTGCTTTGCTGTTTATTCCGGCCAGCTACATCGGTTTGTATTATCCGTTCCTGATTGCCTACTTTGTTATGACCTGTGGATTGTCATTCCTCGAAACGAGCGCCAACCCCTACATCCTGTTTATGGGACCCGACAGTACTGCCACCCGACGCTTGAATTTTGCACAGGCTTTTAATCCGATGGGGTCGATTACCGGAATGTTTGTGGCAAAAACCTTCATTCAGGCCCGGCTTGATCCGCGGGGAGCAGACGAACGCGCATTGCTTTCTCCTGAGCAGTTTGAGGCGGTAAAAGCAAATGACCTCCACATTTTGAGTTCGCCCTATATCGCCATTGGCGGTGTGATTATTGTGGTTTTCCTGATCATTTTTTTTGCAAGGATGCCAAAGAATGAAGATTCGGATCACAAGCTGAACTTTTTTGGGGCCGTAAAAAATCTCCTCAGGGTAAAGCGTTATTGGGAAGGAGTCATCGCACAACTGTTTTATGTGGGCGCTCAAATTATGTGCTGGACCTTTATCGTGCAGTACGGGCAACGTATTTTTACAGAGCAGTTTGGCATGTCGGCAGGAGATGCTGCACAAAAGGCCCAATACTATAACATCATTGCGATGGGAATTTTTCTCGTTTCACGTTTCATCTGTACCTTCCTGTTGAAATATATTCAACCCGGGAAACTATTGCTTGTGCTTTCTTTGGGAGGAATCGGGCTTTCGGCCGGAACCATGTTTTTGCAGGATATCACAGGTCTCTATTGTCTGGTAGGTATTTCGGCCTGTATGTCGCTGATGTTTCCTACCATTTACGGAATTGCCCTGAGAGGAATGGGCGAAGATGCCAAATTCGGGGCAGCCGGATTGATCATGTCGATTGTAGGCGGAACTTTTCTGCCTAAAATACAAGCTTATATCATCGATATGGGGACCGTATTTACTTTTCCGGCAGTTAATATCTCGTTTATCATGCCTTTGTTTTGTTTTATCATCATTGGTATTTACGGTTATCGCACGTTTACGGTGCATTTTAAACCAGTTTAATCAAGATCCGGCGGGTAATGAAAGGTACTGCGATAGATGGACAACTCCGAAGCTTTTTTCCGAAAGCATTAAGAAAGACTGTCTGTTTTTTAGCCGGAATCGCTATTTTTGAGACGAATATAAAGGTTGTCGTAAAAAACAACCGGGTTAGAATATCCGTTAATGGCCTATCCGGGTCGCTAACGCTTTTCTACTCAATATTCAGATAAGTTGTTGGGTTTATAAGCCTGAATTGCAAAGGCAGTTCAGGCTTTTCGCATCCATAAAATATTCAGCATGAGTTTTAATTTTAAAATAGATGACACATCAGCTCAAACCAAGTTGCAACAACTGATTCATTCCATTAATGAAGCGATCAGTAACGGGCTGCTGAAAGAAGGTGATTTTCTTCCCTCTGTTAATAAACTGAGCAGGGACAGCGGATTGTCGCGCGATACGATTTTTAAAGCTTATACCATCTTAAAACAACGGAGTATTATCTCTTCAACGCCAACGAAAGGATATTTTGTGAATTCCTTATCATTTAAGGTGATGATGCTGCTGGATGATTTTAGCGTTTTTAAAGAACAACTTTACAACAGTTTCCGGAGCCAATTGCCCGAGAATTATTCGGTCGACCTTTTGTTTCATCATTATAATGCCGATGTATTTGAACAACTAATCCTGAATAGTCTGGGGCGATACAGCATGTACATCGTGATGAATATCCACAACCAGCGGATGGAAGACGTGGTGCGCAAGATTGACCCCAATAAATTACTGATCCTGGATATGGGAATGCCCGATAGTCCCGAAATTTCGTACCTGACGCAGGATTTTTATCTTGGCGCCATAAACTGCTTAAACGAAGGGTTGGGAAATATTTCAAAGTACAAGGAATTTCACTTGGTTTTCCCGGCCACCACGCCCCACCCGCAGGAAATAACCGAAGCGTTCAGACAATTTTGCAGCTCCAGCGGGTTGAAACATTCAGTCATTCAACAGATCAAAAATCATGAAATCAGCGCAGGGCAGGCATTTTTGGTTATTAAAGAAGACGATTTGGTTTATATCATCAAAACCTGTAAACAGAACGGCTTGAAGGTGGGAACCGATGTCGGGCTGATTTCATACAATGACACGCCGATGAAAGAAATCGTCGGATCGGGGATTACGGTTATTTCGGTTGACTTTCAGGAAATGGGACAAAAAGCCGCACGCTTTATTGAAACCAAGCAGAAAGTATTTGAAACACTTTCGCCCCGACTGATTCTGAGAGGCTCGCTCTGATAATTATTAAGTTGGGTTCAGGTTGATTTTTTGCGGCTTGTAACGGCAATCAGGCCAATTAACACGACACTAAATCCGGCTGTCAGGTAGCTAATTTCTAATTGCTCATCTTTTCCCATCAGGAAAAAGGAGAATTCATTGATTTCTTCCCAGTATTCCAGACTGAGCAATACCAGGAGGTTGTTGATGGCGTGCCCGGCAATACAAACAAAAATATTACGGGTAATCACCATCGCCCAACCCAGAAGTAAGCCGAGCAGAAAGGTTGCCGGAAACTGCCACGGATTGAGATGAAACAGGGCAAAAAACAAGGCTGAAATTAAAATAGCCGTAATTTTAGAATAATTGCGCATGAAACCATGCATGATAATTCCCCTGAATATCAGTTCCTCAATGACAGGGGCAATAATCACCACTTTCATGAAAGCGCCGTAGATGCCGTAATCGTTCTCAAATATCCGGTCGAACAACTCCCAGAACCAGGGTGGGGCAGGTATCAACTGATCGACAGCCCGGTTGATTTCAGTTAAAAATACATGGGCCGACATTAAAAACAGTGTCATGGGAATAAAAATCAGCGGGTTGAATCGCCTGGCAGGGAAAAGTTCCTTTAAACTTGTTTGGGCTTTCCGGTAGCCAAAAAACAGAATAAAAACAACTGAACCGACTCCCAGCGCGATCTTTTTGAACGGATTGTATAAAAACTCGGTTCCGTGGTAATAATCCCAAACAGCCAGCGGAAAATCAACAATCGTTTGAATGAAAATATATAAAATAACCAGGTGTGCAGCACCCAGTATCGTTGGATAATAATTCGAGCGTTCCTGATTCATTGTTTGATTTTGCACTAAAATAAGTTTCTTTTCTCAAAAAAGAAAAAGAACAGCCTTTCAATTCAAAGCTTATTTCCGACAAACAAAAAGATCAAGGTGATATGCTTTTCAGCTTGCAATAAATCCTGACTTGAAGAACGAAACTCGCTTTGCTGTAATAGAAAATAGTAAATTTGCCGGTATAACCTTGAAGTAAAATGAGGGTGTAAACGGGAATAGGACATGGCGGTTCCCGGCCCGAAAAAAAACATTTTGATTTTTAAACAATTAGTTGTTGAAAAAAGAAGAAAAAACTTTGCTGACAATTTGATTAATTCAGGAAAAAGCACTTATTTTGCGATCTGTTTGAAAAACGTGTGATTCTGCTAAAAAAATAAGACAATGTCAAGAATTTGTCAAATAACCGGAAAAAAAGCGATGGTGGGAAATAATGTTTCTCACTCGAAAAGAAGGACCAAACGTCGGTTCAGTCCGAACTTATTCAACAAGAAATTCTATCTTCCCGGCGAAGATCGTTGGATTTCGTTGACTGTATCGGCTGCCGGCTTGCGTACCATCAATAAGAATGGGCTGAGTGTTGCATTGAAAGATGCTAAAGCAAAAGGTCTGGTAACAAATATTTAAAAAGCTTAAGAAATGGCAAAAAAGGGAAATAGAGTTCAGGTAATTCTGGAATGTACCGAACAAAAGGAAACAAGCGTTCCCGGAACTTCGAGGTATATTACAACTAAAAACCGGAAAAATACAACTGAACGTTTGGAGTTGAAAAAATACAATCCAAACCTGAAAAAAGTAACTGTTCACCGCGAAATTAAATAATTTGAGATATGGCAAAGAAAGCAGTTGCATCATTACAAAAAGGAGCAGGTAAAGGTTATGCCAAAGTAATTAAAATGGTAAAATCGAGTAAAACCGGCGCTTACACATTTCAGGAAGGCGTAGTTCCTAACGAAATGGTTAAAGATTATTTCAAAAAGTAAAATATTTTTGCTTACAGGTAAAAGCTTTCACTTGCAGTGAGAGCTTTTTTTGTTCGGGATGTTTTACAATCCCGGTGTTTTTTCAGGCAGGAATTTCCAGTAACGACGGGGCATATGTTGTGCCTGAAGCTTTGAATTTTTTCGTTCTTCAATATGGATGTGGTCGAAATAGGCTTTCCACAATACCTGGTAGGTTATTTCCTGTTCTTCAAGCAAGTTGGCCCGGATTTTTCCGTTCGTTTCGGAGAATGTCTTTTCAGACAAAACTATTTCCCGGGTTTCCCTAAGGTTGTAAAAGATTCCGTAATCGCGCCTGAGATCATAAATCAACCATTGCTGATCGGCAAAACGATGTTTGAAATGATCGATAGTAAAAGGCAGGACATCATATTCCGGTTCGATGGGCGCAAAGTAAAGGCCGTCTTTTGTTTGCTGAAACCGCACAAACTGGAGTATTCGCATGGTTTCGCGTAAAACCTGGCGTTCAATTTTTTTTAGTTCAAGCACATCCGGATCGCCAAAGTCGGTTTCAATACTTCGTTGTGTATCAAACAGCCGGCGGATAAAACGGTAAAGTTTCATTTCTATCCCCTGGTTTTCAGACAGGAAAGCATGCAAGAGAAGGTATTTGTTCCGTTTGTGCAATTTAGACTGTAAGGCTTTCCATACCCTCCTGGCTTTTTGTTCATCGCCGGGAATTCTCATTTTATCGATAAACAAATTCTCCTGAAATGAGGTTTCCTTACAAATTTCAGTTGGAATAATCTGTTGTGCGTAACATTCGAAAACAACGGTTAGGAAACCTTCAAAACTGCCGTCATATAAAAGAAATGCCATATGCTCAATGTTTAAAATGGAGTAGCGCTTTCGCAGGTGGAGTTGCCTGACTAAAGTGAAACAGATTCAGTTGGGTATCGCCTGTTTTTTTGCCTTTGCAGTGGCTCTCCGTTATTAGTTGGTTCCTTAGCCGTTCCGAATCCCAATAATTTGGATGAGATGGCAGTTCGTTGCAGGTAATAAAATATTGTGCCCGCTTCATCACTACGCCTATTTTTTTGAGGTGATAGCTCGTCAACCGGCGAAATCTGCGTGCATCCACAATCATTCTTGCCGATTGTACGCCAACGCCCGGAATGCGCAGAATCATCTCGTAATCAGCTTTGTTCACATCAACCGGAAAAAGATGCAGGTTTCGCAAGGCATAAGCCAGTTTGGGGTCAATTTCAAGATCGAGGAAAGGTTGTTCCTGTGTTAGGATTTCATCGGCCCGGAAATAATAAAAGCGCATCAGCCAATCGCTTTGATACAGGCGGTTTTCGCGAACCAGCGGAGGCGATTGGAGCGCCGGCAGCCGTTTGTCGTATTCATTAACCGGTAAATAGCCGGAGTAATATACCCGCTTTAATTTTTGTTCGTGATAAAATCCGGAGGCCAGTTGCAAAATTTGCCGGTCGCTTTCGGGGGTGGCGCCAACAATGAGTTGTGTGCTTTGTCCCGCAGGGGTGAAGACCGGCGCATTACGATATTTTTTCCGTTCTTCCCGGTAAAGTTGAATACCTTCTTTTATCTGGTTCATCGGTTGCAAAACGGTGTCGAAATTCTTTTCGGGGGCCAGCCTTTTTAACTCAGTTTCAGTAGGAATCTCGATGTTTACACTTAGCCGGTCGGCATACAGGCCAGCTTGTTGAATTAGCAGTTGGCTGGCTCCAGGGATGGCTTTCAGGTGAATATACCCGTTGTAACGTTCTTCCAAGCGCAGTTTTTTGGTTACGAGCATCAAACGTTCCATCGTGAAGTCCGGGTTTCTGACGACCCCGGAGCTTAAAAACAAACCTTCAATATAATTGCGCCGGTAAAAATTGATGGTTAAATCAACCACTTCCTGAACGCTGAAGGTCGCCCGTGGACGATCGTTGCTCCGGCGATTGATGCAATATGCGCAGTCATAAATGCAGTGGTTGGTCATCAGAATTTTCAAAAGGCCGATACAGCGGCCGTCATCTGTAAAGCTGTGACAAATTCCGCAAGCTACCGCGCTGCCAATGCCTCCCGTATTTTTGCGGTTATTGCCGCTTGATGAGCAGGATACATCGTATTTTGCAGCGTCAGCCAATATTTTTAGTTTTTCTTCAACAGTTTGCTTCATGTTCTGCTATTTTTATCAAATCAGATTAATCGATTTGCAGAATACAATTCAAAATTACTAAAAATATTAGCAATTACTAAAAATATTAGCTAATTTTGAAAGACATTTTTACGATTATATTTGAATGAATTGTGAATCAAATACATCCGTTTTTTTATGAATTACCTGTCCGAAAACATAAAGCTGCTAAGACGAATTCACCGGTTAACTCAACAGGAGCTGGCCGATAAAATCTATGTAAAACGCTCATTGGTTGGCTCATACGAGGAGGGGAGAGCGACCCCTAAAATTTCGGTATTGCAACAGTTGGCTGCTGTTTTTGAATTATCAGTTGATCAGCTTGTCAGTCTGAATCTGGAGCAGGATGGTTTGCCCGAAAACAAGTTGGTGAAGCCTGCTTTGCAGGTTTTGCCAATCGTTGTTGATCGGCACAACGACGAACTGATTTCCATTGTACCGGTCAAAGCTTCGGCCGGTTACCTGAACGGTTTTTCCGATCCCGAATTTATTGGTCAGTTACCCCGGTTTTCCATGCCTGTTCCTGAGCTTTCGGCCGGGAAAACATATCGTGTATTCCAGATAAAAGGAGACAGCATGCTTCCTGTGACAGCCGGTTCATACCTGTTTTGCGAATTTGTGGAATCGGTTTCCGAATTGCGCGACGGACAAACTTACGTATTGATTACCAGCGAAGAAGGCTTGGTGTACAAACGGGTTTATCTGAAAGAAAATAATCAGTTTTTATTGAAATCGGACAATCCGGACTATGAGCCTTATCGGGTATCCGGGGAGTTGGTGCTGGAAATCTGGAAAGCCAAAGGTGTGCTCAGTTTTGAACTTCCGAAACCCGACAGCTTGGATATTACCCGTATTTCGGATGTGCTGGATGAAATGAAAGAGGAGATACGCAAACTCAGAAATTCAGGTTGATTTCTTGGTTTACTGATGTTTATTCTGCTCAAGACCGATTTTAATCCCTGATTATCCGTCAAATTTTGTAAATTGCACACCTAAAAATTTTGAAAATTATGGGTCTTTTCGGAGCATTTTCCAAAGCTAAAAAAGAAAGCCTTGATCAGGGACTTTCCAAAACCAAGGAAAACGTATTTAAGAAACTTAGCCGGGCGGTTGTTGGGAAGTCAACAGTTGATGATGAAGTTTTGGATAATCTGGAAGAAGTTTTAATTACTTCGGATGTGGGTGTGGATACAACGCTTAAAATTATTCGCCGGATTGAAGACCGGGTCAACCGGGACAAATACCTGGGAGTTGATGAACTGAACCTGATTCTGAAAGAAGAAATAGCTGCTTTGCTTGAAGAAAACAACACGGAAGATGTTTCTGATTTTGATCTTCCTGAACGCTCTGATCCGTATGTGATTATGGTCGTTGGGGTAAATGGTGTCGGAAAAACCACGACGATCGGAAAATTGGCCTGGAATTTTAAACAAGCCGGTAAACAGGTTGTTTTGGGGGCTGCAGATACCTTCAGGGCTGCTGCTATCGATCAGCTTCAAATATGGGCTAACCGGGTGGATGTTCCGATTATCCGTCAGAATATGGGATCAGATCCGGCTTCGGTAGCTTATGACACGCTAACCTGGGCAAAAGCTTCGGGCGCCGATGTGGTTATTATCGACACCGCGGGCCGCTTGCACAACAAAGTTAATCTGATGAACGAACTGTCGAAAATTAAGAAAGTGATGCAAAAAGTGGTTCCTGACGCACCGAATGAAGTGCTGCTGATTCTCGATGGTTCTACCGGCCAAAATGCATTTGAGCAGGCCAAACAGTTTACATTAGCCACCGAAGTGACCTCCCTGGCATTGACAAAGCTTGACGGAACGGCAAAAGGAGGCGTTGTTATCGGGATCAGCGATCAATTTAAGATACCCGTAAAATACATCGGAATTGGCGAAAAGATGGAAGACCTTCAAATTTTCCGTCGAAAAGAATTTGTAGACTCCTTGTTTTCTTAATAGAAACACCTATTCAGCGATTAAAAGACAGAGATGAAGAGAGGAAAAGTCAATATCATGACACTGGGTTGTTCCAAGAACCTGGTTGATTCGGAAATGTTGCTGAACCAGTTGGATTTAAATGGTTTTAAAGTGGTTCACGACAGCGACCAGGATGATGCCAATATTGTCATACTGAATACCTGTGGTTTTATTGCCGATGCCAAAGAAGAATCGATCAATACGATCCTGAACTTTGCAGACGCCCGGAAATCGGGGAAACTCGATAAACTTTTGGTCATGGGATGCTTGTCGGCAAGGTATAAAGACGAACTGACCAGTGAAATCCCCGAAGTGGATAAATTTTACGGTAAGTTCGACTTTAAGGAAATCATCAAAGATTTAAATGCCAATTTTTACGAACAGAAAATATACCATCGGGTAAAGACCACGCCAGGACACTTTTCGTACCTGAAAATCAGCGAAGGCTGTAACCGGCATTGTTCGTTTTGTGCCATCCCTCAGTTTACGGGCAACCACAAATCCCGCAGCCTGGAAAGCCTGCTTGAAGAAGCCCAAAATCTGGTGGATGGCGGCGTAAAAGAACTGCTGATTATTGCGCAGGACCTTTCGTATTACGGAATTGACCGCTACGGCGAAAGTAAACTGGCCGAGTTGATTGATAAACTGGCCGATATTGAAGGGCTGGAGTGGATTCGCTTGCATTATGCATACCCGTCAAAGTTCCCGGCAGATGTGCTTGACGTGATGCGTAAGCGCGATAATGTTTGCAAGTACCTGGATATCCCTCTGCAACACATCAGCGACCGGATGTTGGGTATGATGCGCCGTAAAATTACGAAAGAAGAAACCATCAGCCTGATAAAAAAGATTAGAGAAGAAGTTCCCGGAATTGCCTTGCGTACAACTTTTCTGGTGGGACATCCGGGAGAAACCGAAGACGATTTTGAAGAGCTGAAGGCTTTTATTCAGGAATATCCGTTTGAGCGGATGGGCGTGTTTGCCTATTCGAGTGAAGATGACACTTATGCTTTTAAAATGTATAAAGATGATATTCCACAGGAAGTGAAAGATGCCCGCGCCGCCGAATTAATGGACATACAGCAGGAAATTTCGGCCAATCTGAGTCAACGGCAGATTGGTAAAACGCTAAAAGTTTTGGTTGACAGGGAAGATGATGACTATTATATTGGCCGGACAGAATATGATTCTCCTGAAGTAGACGGCGAGGTTTTAATTGATAAATCAGATCATATTCAGATTGGTAAATTTTACCCGGTCCAAATTGACGATTCTGCTGAGTTCGATTTGTTTGGAAAACTGATGCCGGTATAGCCAGATGTGATTCCGCTTAAGGTTTTAGTTTTTCACGAAAGATTTTTCTGAACTTTTTGACTTTTGGGATAATTACAAACCGGCAATAGGCCTGATTGGGGTTATTGCTGAAATAGTTTTGATGATCATTTTCAGCTCTGAAAAAATTTTTCCAGGGGCTAAGCTCGGTGACGACCGGTTTTCCATAGATGTTTTCCCTGTTGAGCCCGTCAATTACCGATTCGGCAATTTCCTTTTGGTTTTGATTATGGTAGAAAATAACCGACCGGTATTGAGTTCCCACATCTGCTCCCTGCCTGTTTAGGGTTGTTGGATCGTGGGTGGCAAAAAATACTTCCAACAAGTCGGCAAATGAGATGATCGCAGGATCAAATTCAACTTCAACCACTTCGGCATGCCCGGTTCGTCCGGTGCAAATTTCTTTGTATGAAGGGTTGACGATATCGCCTCCCGAATACCCCGAAATGACTGAAATGACGCCGTTCAGTTCATTGAATATGGCTTCGGTGCACCAAAAACATCCGCCTCCTAATGTAATCCGGTCCATACTTTTTGATTTTGGTTGTGCCGGTAGATCAACGTTTAAACTACCGGAAATGATTATTAAAAGAGCAACTGTTTTTATTGTTTGCTTCATCAGCATGGCTTATCCAGTTTTATTCCTAAGCGGCGCAGAGCCTTTTTCTCGAAACGCCAAAAAAAATCAAACTGTCCAAACAGGGTGCCGATAAGCAATAAAGTGATCTGGTAGATCGGGATAATTGTCAGAATGTAAATAATCGCCTTTAAAATAAATGGCCACTCCGGGTCATAATTGATCCAATGGAAAAGGTAATTTTTTATAAAAAGGGTTGCACTTCCGCTAACCGAAAAAACAATCAAAATAATGATTAACTGTATGTTAGAGTCTACTTTCCAACGTAATTTTAACTTATTCAACATGTATTCCAAATTAAACCTTCAAGCTATTAAACAAGCAGGGGCGCGAATGGTTTTTCAAAATTGATGGGTTTGAAATATAATGTATCCGTAGGCAACAAAACGGAAGATCCGGAAAAAGGCCATGTAAACGAAACGTTTCATGGGGTACTCGGTTGAGCCGACCAACATGCTGATAGCAGCCCAAGGCAAGGGAGTCAGTGCAGCCGTGATAATCAGAATTGATCCGTATTTTTTGAACAGATCCCAATAGTGGCTAAAAAACCGACGACTCATATACCTGAAAATTACAACGCGGCGCAATACCCTGCCGATCAGAAATGCCAGGTATCCTGCTCCGTATGAGATTACCGCAAAAAAAATAACGTTCAGGGAGTAATGCAGGAGATCTGATTTGTAATATGCCCAGAGCATAAAAAATTCGGGGGGAAAAATCCCAAAGAAGATTTCAGAACCGATATAGATCAAGTAAACCGTTAAGGGTTTGCTGTAAAACCGTTCAATCCAAACTTCCTGGTTTTCATCGATAATAAATTTTTTAAAAAGCAGGTAAGCAACAGCAATTACTGCCATGTACATCAAAGCCCGAAGCAGGTTTTTCAGCAGAAACTTGTATTTGGTCATGTTGTTAGTTGATCAATTTTTTTTGCTAACTCGTAGTCTAAGCCGGTAACTTTACCTTGACTGTGTGTCATCAGACTGATCTTTACTTTTTTGTATGAGAAAATCAAGATATCCGGGTGATGATTCATTTCCTCGGCCAGGTTGCCAACCTGGTTTACAAATTGTAAGGCTTGCCTGAAATCTTTAAAGATAAACTCTTTTTCTATTTGGTTGCTAACAGTTTCCCAATTCATAACATTGTTTATTCATCAAAACGAGCCGGCGAATTGAAAGTTTACCGGTTAGCGATGAATTTTACCGAGCAGCCAGGCCATGTTTTCGCCCAGTGTTTTCATGGTTTGCATCCCTTCTTCATCCTGTAAAACATCACCCTCATTTTTTCCGTAGGCAAAGTTCCAGTAGCTGGAGCCGGGAATAATCATCTGATTGATTAAAAAGAAATTGTTTATGGTTTCAAAAGCGTGCAGCTGACCACCCCGTCTGACCGAAATAACAGCTGCGCCAATTTTTCGTTTCAGCAGATGTCCGTTCCCCCGGCATACATAACCCGACACATCAATCAATGCTTTCATTTCGGTACTGATATCGGCAAAATAGACCGGTGAACCCATAATGATTGCATCGGCATCAATCATCTTTTGGATGCATTGGTTGAGAACGTCATTTTTGATGTGACATCTTTGATCTTTAATTTCCCTGCATTTTCCGCAAGCCGTGCACCCGTGTACCTGTTTTCCTCCCACTTGAACTAATTCGGTTTCGAAACCGGCCTCCTCCAACGGTTTGAAAACCGATTCAATCAGTATTTTTGTATTTCCGTTTTTTCGCGGACTTCCGTTTATTCCTAAAATTTTCATCTTTGTAATGCTTTTCTACTGATTCTTGATGGATTTGTCTTCGTTGTATTTAGTTGCTGAAAACATAAGAGACTATATTGGCGCCCATTTCCAGCGCCTTTTTTCTGGTTTCCGGCGGGTTATTATGTACCGAAGGATCTTCCCAGCCATCGCTAAGGTCTGATTCGTATGTGTACAGGCATACGAGCCGTTTACCGATATATAGTCCAAACGCCTGAGGGCGTTGATTGTCATGTTCATGTATTTTGGGCAAGCCGTTCGGGAAATCAAACTTTTGATGAAAGACCGGATGACCGACAGGTAATTCGGTAAATTCCTGGTCGGGAAAAATTTTTTTCATTTCGCGGCGAATGTACCTGTTTAGCCCGTAATTATCGTCGATATGCAGAAAACCGCCTGCTTCGAAATAAAGCCTGAGGTTACGGCATTCATCGTCGGTAAAAATAACATTGCCATGTCCGGTTAAATGTACAATCGGATAATTAAATAACTCAATACTTCCCGGTTCTACTGTCCCGGGTTCGGCAGCAAACGAAGTGTTTAATTCCTGGTTGCAAAACTTCATCAGGTTGGGTAGGGCGGTGGGGTCTGCATACCAGTCGCCACCGCCTTTATATTTGATCAATCCGATTTTTAATTCCGGGTTTTGAGCAAATCCGGCAATGAAAAATAGGCAGCACAAATATGTTCCAAAAAATTTATTCATCCTGAATATAAACTGAATCAAATATAAGAAGAAAGTGCCAGTTGGATAAAAAAAATATTGTCGTCAGGTAAAGTTTAACTTGAACAACTATTTCTGTAAAAAGCTGTTATTTTTACAGACTTTAAATTTAAACTCCATGCAAAAAAGTTTTACGACCCGAGCTTTAAATATACCATTTCCAAAAAATGATCCGTATCAGGCGCTCGATATGCCTGTATATGAATCAGTGGCCTTTGAATTTAACTCGGCTGAAGAAATTTCGGCCAATTTCAGAGGAGAACTGCCGGCCCATGTTTACTCGCGAACGAGCAACCCTACGGTAGAGTATTTTGAAAAGAAAATGAAAACGCTTACCGGAGCGCATCAGGCTTTGGCTTTGGCTTCGGGAATGGCAGCCATATCAAATACGGTATTGGCGCTGTGCAAGGCCGGCGACAACATTATTTCAGGTAGTCAATTATTTGGGCACAGCTATTCCTTGTTTGATCAGACATTGTCGAACTACGGTTTGGAAACCCGTTTTGCCGATACAACAAAAGCTGAAAAAATAGAAGCTTTGATTGATGAAAACACCCGACTGATCTTTTTTGAAACAGTTACAAATCCGCAATTGGAGATCGCTGATATTGAGGCATTGGCGATGATTGCAAATAAACATGGAATCGTACTGGTTTCCGACAGCACAATTACTCCTCCCGTAGTTTTTAATTCAAAAAACATGGGTGTTCACATCAACGTAATGTCGACTACAAAATTTATTTCAGGAGGAGCCACTTCGTTTGGTGGCGTAGTTTTGGATAACGGTATATACGATTGGGCGGGAAACCCCAATTTGAAACCAATGTATGAACGTTTTGGAAAAGACGCGTTTATTGCGCAGTTGCGTAAGAACTATTACCGGAACACCGGTGGGTCGATGACCGCACACACCGCCCATTATCAGATTATGGGACTGGATATGCTCGAATTACGGTTGGAGAGATGTTATGAAAACTGCATGGCTCTTGGAAAATTTTTAAGTGAACATCCGAAAGTTGTAAAAGTTACCTATCCCGGTTTAATTACGTCCGATAGTTATAGCTTGAGTATGGCGCAATTTTCAGGGAAACCGGGAGCCATTATGACCTTCGATCTGGAGTCTCAAAAAGCCTGTTTTGAATTCATGAACCGCCTCCAAATTATCCGCCGGGCAACAAATCTGAATGATAATAAATCGCTCATTATTCACCCGTATTCAACCATTTACGTCGAATTCTCGGAAGATTACCGGGATAAGATGAAAATACGTGATACCATGATGCGTCTTTCTGTTGGGATAGAAGCTGCAGCCGACCTGATTGCTGATATTGGACAGGCCCTGGAACTGATTTAAGAAGATTTATTCGTTTAATAAGTTGGCAGTATGGCAGGCCGCAATAGCCGCTGTTTCTGTGCGCAGGCGGCTGCTTCCCAAGCTCACCGGGAGAAAATTCTGCCCGATGGCCTTGTTTACCTCGTCTTCCGAAAAATCACCTTCGGGACCAATTAAAATAAGATTGGAAGAACTTCCCGCGATTTCAGTTTTAAGTTCTTTTTTGTTCTGATCATAGCAGTGAGCGATGAATTTTTTTCCCGGAAACCCAGCTTTCAAGAGTTCGTTAAGCGGGATTAGCGGATTCAATTTGGGAAGATAAGCTTTCAGCGATTGTTTCATGGCCGAGATGATTACCTTTTCCAAGCGATCCTCCTTAACTGTTTTCCGTTCGGAACGATCGCATAAAATTGGCGTTATTTCGTTGATACCGATTTCTGTAGCTTTTTCAAGGAACCATTCGAAACGGTCGATGTTTTTTGTTGGCGCCACGGCCATATGCAGATAATGCGCACGTTTGCCATATCCACTTGCGTGTTTTGTAACCTCAATCCTGCATTTCTTCGGGTTTACATCGGTTATTCGCGCTTCGTAAAAGTTACCCTTCCCGTCAATCAGGTTAATCAGATCTCCCTGATTTAGCCGGAGAACCCGAACAGCATGTTTCGACTCGGTTTCCTCTAAACAATATGTTTGATTTTGGATGTCTGGCGTATAAAAAAGATGCATGCGTATGATTTTCGATGATAATTGAAAAAACAACCTGTTTATCTGAAGGCCCTCGGAACCAGGTGAAAGCACATTTCTCCCCCTCGTGCCGAAAGCTCGTTCCATGATTCGATCCTGAATTCAATTCCAACCGTTGAACAGGTTGGCATATCGCTGTTGAAAAAACGAACCAGATTGTTTGTCAGGTAATAAATCGTCGGATTATGACCAAAAACAAAAACCGTTTGGACCTCGTCGGGAAGTTCCCGAAGCATATCAATGAAATCCTGAGTAGTCATTTCTTCGTACAATTCCTCTTCAGCCCGGATTTTACTTGCCGGGTAACGAAGGATCTCCGCATAGATTTTTGCCGTTTTGTAGGCCCGTTTTGCCGGACTTGATATCATTAAATCAGGCATTATTTTATTCTCTTTTAGTTTAGAGCTAAGAAGCTTTGCATCATCTTTTCCGCTACTCCGCAGCTTCCGGTTAAAATCATCATTGTATCCGTAAGGAACAGCCTTTGCATGTCTGACAATTACTACACGTTTCATTGGTTTAATTTTTGCTCTAAATTTAAATTAAATTTGAACGATCGAAACAAATAAATGTCATTAATGAAGCGAATAGGCTTAATCTCTGATACACACGGCTCAATAAGTAATCGCACCCTGAAATTCCTCGAAAATGTTGATGAAATTTGGCATGCCGGAGATATCGGGACAGTTTCCCTGGCAGATCAGTTAGCTCAGTTTAAACCATTGCGGGCCGTTTACGGTAATATTGATGACCACATTTTACGAAGAATGTTTCCGGAAAACCAACGTTTCTTTTGTGAAGAAATAGATGTTCTGATGACCCACATCGGGGGATATCCCGGAAGGTATGAACCCCGCATCAGGAAAGAAATTCAGCGTATTTCCCCAAAAATATTTATATGTGGGCATTCCCATATTCTAAAAGTTATTTACGACAAGAAGTATAATTGCTTGCACATTAATCCGGGAGCTTCAGGCAATAATGGATTTCATCGTGTTTGTACAGCGGTTCGTTTCGTTATAGACCAGGACAATATTCGGGATTTAGAAGTCTTAGAGTTTGAACGAATACGATTTTGATAGATTTTTAGATCTATTTTATTAGAATATAGAATATATAATCTAATAATTGTATTTATAGAATAATTGACTTATATTTGTTGAGTGAAAAAATTAGCAGTCATATCAGCAGATGTTATTAATTCTTCAAAATTTGAGGAAAAGGCATTTTTAGACACAATCCAGGTTTTGGAAGAGCCCCCCGGAAACTATCTGGTTTGTCGGGGAGAGTCGATGTTAACAAGTAGGGGAGACAGTTTTCAGGTGATGATTGAAGATGTGAGCAACGCATTTTTGAAGGCAATCTATTTAAAGTCATATTTCAAAAAAAAGGAAATCGGTTTAAAAAACGGAAGTTCACAGCGAGCATTAGATGTCCGAATATCTTTAGCTGTTGGATATGTAACAGCAATTCCCGAAAATATCGGAAAATCATTCGAAGAACCTTTTATTTTATCGGGTAGAGCGCTTGATAAAATGAAAGTAAAAAAGCAAACTCTTATCATCACAACGAATAATGAGGAATATAACAACGAGTTAGAGCTGGCCTGTTTATTTCTTGATGATATTTTAGGTAGATGGACTATGGCACAAGCTGAAGTAATTTATTATCTTGTTCAGGGTTACAAACAAACAGAGATTGCCGAAAAGTTGAACCTGACCCAACCATCAGTCAGTAACAGGATTCAGCTTGCCCGGTGGAACCTGATTGAAAAAATGAATGACCGTTTTATGGCGATTGTTGATAAATTATAATGTCATGATTGTATTTCTTCGACTACTGCTTGCACATTTTGTTGCCGATTTTTTGTTGCAGCCCCGATCCTGGGTGAACGATAAAAACCAGTATGGAATAAAGTCGATCAGGTTATTTTACCATATCCTGATTGTTACATTTTTGTCAACTGTTTTTACGATTGATTATTTTACATGGAAAATACCCGTATTTATTTTTCTGCTTCATTATTTGACAGACTTGGGTAAGATTTATTTGAAACCGAAAAAGGTCAATCATTTACTTTGGTTTCTGACCGATCAAATCGTTCATTTGTTCATCATCGGATTAATAACCGGGTTGGCCGATGAAAATTTCTGGCAGTATGTTGAGATCATGAAGGATAGCTTCGCCAATGAGCGGATACTGATCTATTTGTTATCCTATTTTTTTGTGATTTGGCCGTCAATGGTTACAATCAACCTCGCTACCCGGTACTGGCAAAAACAGGTTAACCGCACGTTGGAACCAAACCTGAAAAATGCGGGAAAATGGATTGGAGTATTGGAGCGAATACTTGTTCTTACATTTGTTCTTTCAGCACAATTTCAGGCAATTGGTTTTCTCATTGCAGCAAAATCAATTCTCCGGATCTCTGTGAAAAATGAAGCAACGGCCCGGATCATGTCCGAGTATGTATTAATTGGCACACTGATTAGTTTTACGATCGCTATTATGACCGGCATACTTGCCAATTCGGTACTTTAAGCTACAACGAATACATTTCTGTCCAAAGTTGCTCAAACTCTTCCATGTATTGTTGGGTAATATCGTATTTTGATGTTACCAAAAGGTTTTCCTGATTGTGTTTTGAGGCCGTATAAGTCCAGTTGAAACTTCCTGTAAAAGCAATTCGCTTGTCAATAATGCCGAATTTGTGGTGCATATGATATTGCGAATGGTCAATTTTTACAGATATGCCGGCCCGGCTAAGATTTGAAATAGCAGATCCATGATCAAAGGTTTTCCTGTCGTCAGTAATAATTCGAATGTAGATGCCTCGCCTGGCAGCTTCGAGAATGTGTTCTGCAAGCCTTGAATCGGTTATCGTGAAAATACATAAATCCAGGCTTGTTTTTGCCTGATCGAGCAAATCAGAAATGATCTCAAGAATATCAGTCCCCGGGCTAAAATAAACTTTATGAAAGCGGAAGGTGTATTTTTCGATGAGTCCAAAACAGAACTCCAGCCACGCAAACGCTTGTCCGTTGTTACTTTCATGTTGAAAAATTCGGGCTTCGTGAAAAAGCTTGCTTCTCAATTCATCCCTTTCTTCGCGTGAGAGCCTGTTTATCAGCGTAGCTACTTCAGCTCCGTTCTCTGTAGAATAGATCTGGCCGAAATGTAGTTTGAAATACCGGATGATCTGATCCATACTTATTTTTCAAATGAACAGGCAATCCAGCTGTTTCGTTCTTTGATCGACAATTTGTGCAGGTAAAGCTCCGAAGCCTTACCCATAATATCTTCCAGGTCATCTTTATAAAAGCCGCTTACGATCAGGATTCCATCATCATTCAATACCGAAACATAGGTTTCTATATCTTGCAGAATGACGTTTTTTTGAATATTTGCCAGGATCAGGTCGAACTTTCTCTTTCCCAAAAGTTTCGCGTCGCCTATACTGGCTTCTACGTTTGTAATCTTATTCAACCTGCAATTTTCGACGATGCTCTCAAAAGCCCAATTATCAATGTCGATTGCCGTAACGCTTTTACAGCCACGCATGGAGGCAAAAATGCCCAGAATCCCGGTGCCGCAACCCATATCCAGTACATCCAGATCGTTCACGTTCAAATCAAGCAGATGCTCGATCATTAATGAAGTCGTTTCATGATTTCCGGTACCAAAAGCCATATTTGGTTCGATTATAATCTCGTATTCAGCCGTTGGGAAATCTTTGTGGAATGGCGCTCTTACCAGGCATTTACCGTCAATTAACAAGGGTTGAAAATAATTTTTTTCCCATTCTTCGTTCCAGTTTATGTCGGGCATATTTTCTTCCGTATAGCTTACATCAAATGGCAAGCCCGAAAGAATAAGCTGAATCTCACCCTCGTTCAACTTTCCTGAAGGATAAAATGCATTTAGTTCGTTTACCGTATCATCAAAGCTTTCAAAATCGAGCTGGGCCAAATAAGCAGTTAGGATCTCCCTGTTTGTTTCGTTGTCGGGAGTTAGCTTGAAAATTGCCTTTGTATATTGCATATAGCCAATTGATTAATAGTGAATTTAATTGCTTTGTAAAACCTGATTCGCACACAGTTTATACGAAATTTCTTTCTTTTTTGATTTGTGCGTATGCGTCATTAACCTTTTGAAACTTTTCTTTAGCTGCATGTTGAAACTCTTCGCCCAAATAACTCACCTTGTCTGGGTGATATTTTACGGCCATTTTCCGGTATGCT
This sequence comes from Gaoshiqia sp. US2, assembly GCF_059705485.1. Taxonomy (NCBI): domain Bacteria; kingdom Pseudomonadati; phylum Bacteroidota; class Bacteroidia; order Marinilabiliales; family Prolixibacteraceae; genus Gaoshiqia; species Gaoshiqia sp. US2. The sequence goes on from NZ_AP048550.1 coordinate 3,246,614, forward strand.
TTTTTAATTTCTTCGTCTGCCGCATCCGGTGCAACTTCCAGTATTTTGTATGCCGCGTTGGTATTGGCTATAAACATCGATTTGATTGATTCGAAATCTTTTGTCGATATTCCCAGATTTTTGGCAATATGATTGATCAGGTTAAGTTCTTCAATCTCCACCTTTCCATCGGCATTGGCGATGCCAAACAAGAAATGCAAAAGCTGTAACCTGGATGAATAATCCATGTTCTTTTGAATCTGGTGGCAGACATCAGTAACAGGAATATTGTGATTTAAAAGGTCGCGCAGCATTTTAAGCGCTTCCTGGGCTGAGGCAGCGCCAAAAGTCCGGACAAAAAAATCTTTCACGTAATTCAGCTCCGACTTAAGCACTTTTTGGTCAGCCTTCATAACAGCAGCTACCAGTACGAGCAAACTCATAACGTAGCCGCCGGTAGTTGTTTTTGTTGCCTGCCCGGCGCCACCGGTTGTAAATGCAGTTTGGTTTTCAAACATTGAACCGAGTACAAAACCTAACACGCCGCCAATCGGGCCTAAAAAAGCCCATCCAAGTCCTCCGGCAATCCATTTTCCAAATTTAGCCATGTGATTTAAACTTTTTATCTAATTCTAATAGTCGCGGAATGATCAGTTCCGCATTGTTATTATTGATCGTATAGGTGGCCAATGCCTCTTTTTCTTCATCAGTCCACTGCTTTGATATCCGGTTCTTCACCTCTTCTTCAGTGGTAATTTCGCGTGTCATCACCCTGTGGATCCGATCATTAACCGGAGCTTTAACCAGAATGGTCTGATCCATCATTTTATAAAAGCCGCTTTCGAACAAAATAGCTGCTTCGTGAATAATATAGGGTGTGTTTTGCGTTGCACACCATTCAAAAAAAAATTTCCGTACTTCGGGATGAACAATGGCATTGACTTTTTCGAGCAAAATTGGAGAATTAAAAATTAAACCGGCCAATTTTTTTCGGTCAATCGACTGATTTGCCAGGTAAATGTCATTTCCAAATAACCGCTTTAGCTCACTTCGAACGAAAGCAGAACTGTTTATAATGTGTTTTGCCTCCGTGTCAGCTTCAAAAACAGGTATTCCCAGTAGTCTGAAGAAATAGCAAATGGTTGTTTTTCCGCTACCTATGCCTCCCGTAATTCCTACTTTAAGCATATCATTTATTTTTCTATCAAATATTCTACTTTATTGGGATTCACCGAAACTGAAAGCAGATGGGGTGGTTGAGATTCGAGTTTCAGTTCAAGCAATTCTGCTTTATTTTGAATGTCTTTATAGGATACACTAAGTTTAAAATCAGACGGAAGGATTTCAGAGAAATGGGTCAGACCGGTCATGAAACTGACTTTTGCTTTATCGGGAAACAGATTAATTTGCACGTCTTCAGGCAGATCGGTAATTGTGATCGGAACAACGAGTTGTTTTTCTGTAAATTCTTCTACCGGAATGGTAACAGAAATACGTTTTTCACTGTATATCAATCCTTTATGTTCTGTCAGCCCTAGGTTGCGTTGTGTTGTTTGGTTTAATTCTTTAAAGTTATAGGGTTTTGTTTTTATAAATTTGAGCGTATCCAGGATGGTTTCCGGACCACTCACCAGAATTGAATCCGGATCACAGATAATTTCGCTGACCAAAAAATGTTGTTTCCCCAATTCATAGTTCACTTCGGGTTTTACCTTAGTTTTTCGTTCAACAATCCGGTCGAACCTGAAAAACAGTGTATCGGGCTGAATATCAATAATTGTGAGTTCTTTACTTACCTGCGAAGATATCTTATTGATGTATTGTCTGCTGGTGATCGCATAGTCGGCATAATCCGAATTTTCCATTTTATTCCCGGTCAGTTCATTCACATTAAAAATCAGGGGAGAAAAGGCCAGGCTCAATTTGTGTTGCAGCAAGATAAAACCATATGAATTTACCTTTAGAACAAAATGATCAGGTAAATCACTGACAAGCACTTTGTTTTTCGGGAGATTGGTGAATTTAACAGGAAAAGGTAATTCAACTGAATATTCTTTATTCAGGGCATTCAAAAACCAAAATACAGTGGCAATACCAAGGCATATCAGGTAAATCATGAGCTTACCTTCATTTTTTATGCGAAGTTTCCTGAGTAAAGCCTGAATTCTATTTATCCGTTTGTATTCCACGACCTCAAAGATAAAAAAAAGGGCTGACATCAAAGCCAACCCTTCATATTTCGCGTGATCCGTTTATTTTTGTGGCGTAACGTCAGACATGTCTTTTACGACAGCGCTCTTATCAACGCGCAGTTTTACATTGTCATCCACCTGTAATAAGATATAGTTATCTTTCAATTCAATAACTTTTCCGTAAATTCCACCGGTTGTCACTACTTTGTCACCTTTTTGAAGGCTTTCACGGAATTTTTTCAGTTCTTTTTGTCTTTTTACCTGTGGCCTGATCATGAAAAAATAGAAAACAACAATAATCAGGATCAAGGGTAAAAACGCGGTAAACGGACTTGCTTCACTTCCTTGTTGCGGGGCCATTAATAAGTAATTCATGCTTTTTGACTATTTAGTTTTTACTGTAAATTTATCATTTCATGTTGCACATTAGCCGTAATAACCAGCTTTATTTCTCCGGGTCCGGCATTTGAGCTGATCTGTATTTCCTTGTATACTTTTCCCACTTCACCGGCCGAGTTGAAAATGACCTCAATATATTCGTTTTCACCCGGGTTGATAGGCTCTTCCGGAAATATGACTGAAATGCACCCGCAATCGCTACCGGTTTTTTCAATGATTAATTTCCGGGTTCCACTATTTGTAAACTGAAAACTGTATGCAACAATTTCGCCGGCTTGCAACGATCCAAAATTATGCAATTCTTCCTGAAACACAAATTTTGCTGTTCCTTGTTTCTCTCCGGTTTGCTTGTCGTCATTTTTTGCAGCATTTTGGCATCCTAAAGCAAACAACAACAGCATAATCGTTGAAACGAAGAGTCTCATTCAGGCAGGTTTTCTTCACCGATAAGTCCCCGCCCAACTTTAATAATCCGGTTGTCTTTTTTCAGGGCTTTCAGCGTTTTGTCGAGAATTCCGTTGATAAAATTCCGACTTTTCTGAGTGCTGTAATACTTCGACAGTTCGATGTATTCGTTTAAAGTAACTTTTGTGGGGATCGACGGAAAGTACAAAAATTCGGCAATTGCCAGCTCCAAAATCAGGGTATCAATGCAGGCTATCCGTTCAATATCCCAGTTTACCGTGTGCTCTTCAACGATTTTTTTCAATTCGCTGTGATTGACAACCGTTTTACGATAAAGATTTTTGGCAAATTCCCGGTCTTCGTCATCTTTAAAAATAGGAAGGAGCGACTGATCTTCACCGGAATATTCTTTGAATTTTTTTAATGTTTTGATGATCATACTGATCACAAAGTCGACGTCGTCATTCCAGTATATACTTTGTTCTTCCAGTAGATAAAGTAAATCTTCGGATTGCAGGATAATTTCAGCAAATAAGTGTTCAATCAGTTTTTTATCATCCTGGTACGTGTGATTTTTAGCCGACATGTATCCGGTGTAGAAATCGGAGTTGACAAGGGCAGTGTATAGTTTTTTGATCAGTTCAGGTTCATTTTCCCAGCTAAGCTTCGATTGCTCCAATTGCTTTTTCAGCGTACTATTGGTACGGATCTGGTGGATCAAAAAGTTATTAACAAATCGGGTATTGGGATTTAAATCGTCCTCGGTCGGAAAGTGCTTTTTCTTGCGTAAGCCGATCACCGAGTTAGCATGATTAGCAATTTCTACGGCCAGTTGAAACAGGTAATGATATAGATCGTACGTTTTCTGAATACTGAAAAATAATTCTTTCTCGGTATTGTTGATTGATTTGTCCGGTGACGTATTGAAAGCGTACAGTACCTGCAATACTTTTATTCGGATTATTCTTCTGCTAATCATTGTTTTAGAACTAGTTATCTTTTTTGCGGGTGGCAAAGTTACAAAAAATCTTTTAGTGTTATTCAATAAGCTTCAAGTTTTCTCCATCTCTTTTTCCTTTTCATTATCCGGCCAATCCAGGTTTCCTGAACCATCTTCCTCATTATAAACCAAATCGTCGTCATCTTGTTCATTTTCCCATTCAAAATGAGATCGCCGTGGCCCTTGGTTTCGGTAATAGACACTCAGGAAAAGCCCGCTGACAGAGCCCCACAGGTGACTTTCCCACGAGACCCGGGCTTCAATCGGGAAAATCCCCCAAAACATACCGCCATACAAAAAAACCACGATGATGGAGATGGTCAGCAATTTCACGTCGTTGCGAAAAATGCCGCTAAAGAACAGAAATGCACCCAGGCCATAGATAATTCCGCTGGCGCCTATGTGCCAGGCTTCCCGTCCTCCCATCCATACAAAAATGCCTGAAAACAAATAAATTAAAAAGAAGATGCGGTAAGCCAGCTTCCTGTAAAAATAGAAAAGGGCTACTGACAATACCAGGAAGGGAACTGAATTAGCCGCCAAATGCGTTATTCCGCTGTGGATGAATGGCGCCAGGACAATCCCTTTTAATCCTTTTACATGATGCGGAAAAATGCCGTACTGAGCAAAGTTGAGTTCAAGCGTTGCTTCGGTCAATAAAACGATCCAGCATATAAAAACGAATAAGGCGGGAATAATGAGGCTGTGTTTGAAGATTTTTTTCTCCAACGCGGCATCGGTTTCGTTTTTGCTTGGATAGTAATTGAATAAACGCATGTTAAAGCAACTTTTTCAATACGTCTATAAAACCCAAAATATCTTCTTTTGTTGTGTCAAAGGAGGTCATCCAGCGTACTTCAGAGCTTGACTCATCCCAGACATAAAAAAAGTATTCTTCCTGAAGTTTTGGGATGATATCTTTCGGTAAAATGGCAAAAACGCCATTGGCCTCGGTCTTTTGGGTAATTTTTACTCCCTTCAGGTTCGAAACTTCATTTTCAAGCAGTTTGGCCATCTGGTTCGCATGGCTTGCATTTCTTTTCCATAAATCATGTTCAAAATAGGCCAGGAACTGAGCGCTTACAAAACGCATCTTTGAAAACAGTTGCATACTTTGTTTTCGGATATACTTGGTTTGCCGCGATAATTCGGGACGAAAGAAAATGACTGCTTCACCCAGCATCATGCCGTTCTTTGTTCCCCCAAACGAAAGCACATCAATGCCGGCATCGCGGGTGAAAGCTTTAAACGGCAAATTCAATGCAACAGCCGCATTGGCAATCCGCGCCCCATCCATGTGAACGAGCAAACCAAACTGGTGGGCGAGCGTCGTAATCGCTTTTATTTCTTCAACCGAATAAACCGTGCCCAGTTCGGTTACCTGCGAAATAGAAATAATACCCGGTTGGGAATGATGTTCAAAGTCGAACCCATGCAGATGTTTTTTGATTTCATCCGGGAAAATTTTCCCGTTGACCGTTTTAACCGGAAGTAGCTTACATCCGGTAAATTTTTCAGGTGCACCGCATTCATCTGTCTGAATGTGCGCTGTTTCGGCGCAAATTACCGAATGAAAACTGCTGGTGAGACTGGAAAGCGCCAACACGTTGGCCCCGGTGCCGTTAAATACAAAATAAACATCAATGTCGTGGCCAAATTCGCGTTTGAAACGTTCAATAGCCTGTTCGGTCACGGGATCACCTCCGTAACCAACCATATGCCCTTCATTTACAGCGTGCAGTGCATTTAATATTTCCGGGTGCACTCCGGCATTATTATCACTTGCAAAACCTCGTTTCATAAATATCTTTGTGTTATATTTATAATCATGGATATCTTTACCGGCGAATTTCGATAAAATTAAGCAGCAATTAAAATTCATTGATCAGGAAAATTGATATTACATGTCACAACTTCGTGTTTTTAAAGCTTCTGCTGGTTCAGGAAAAACCTTTCGTTTGGCGGTGGAATACCTGAAAATAGCCTTGTCGTCCGACTGGAATTACAAACATATACTGGCCGTTACGTTCACCAACAAAGCAACCACCGAAATGAAATACCGTGTGGTGCACGAATTGTATCAACTGGCGCAGAGAAAACAAACGGCTTACCTGGAAGTACTAACAGAGGAAACGGGATTGCACGAAGCGGAGGTGGCCGAACGCGCCCAAAAATGTCTGAAGCGTATTTTACACGATTACTCGCGTTTTTCGATCAGCACGATTGATAGCTTTTTTCAACGGGTAATCAAAGCGTTTAACCGCGAATTGGGACTTAATACTGCTTACCAGGTTGACCTCGATGCCGACCAGATTCTGGCAGAAGCCGTGGATGAATTATTAGTATCGATTGATGATGACCCGGATTTACTGGAATGGCTGAAACAGTTTGCCCGCGATAAAATTATGGAAGGCGGCGGCTGGAACCTGAAGAATGACATCCTGAGCCTGGGTAAACAAATTTATAACGAGACGTTTAAGGAACTGAGTCAGGCTTTGCACGAAAAGCTGGTTGATAAGACGTTTATACGTGATTATCGGCGCGATTTGCAGCAAATCATCGTTTCGTATGAAAATAAATTAAAACAGCTTGGCCGGGAAGGGCTCCGGTTAATTGAAGCGGCCGGATTGACGATCGCTGATTTTAAGCATGGGAAAAGCGGCGCAGCCAATAGTTTTACCAAAATGCTGAACGCTGATCTGACGCCCGGAGTCCGCTTACTGGATGCCGTTGCTGATGTTTCTAACCTGTACAAACTACCGGATAAAAACGGAGTTGGTCCCGTCGCCGAACGGATTCATCCGCTTCTGGTTGAAGCGATTAATCTGTACCGTAATGAGAATCATCGGTATAATACGGCAAAATTGATTGTCAGACAATTATATACGCTGGGAATTTTGGTCGATTTGCAAGCTATGGTCCGGAAAGTGACACGGGAGAAGGGCGTAGTGCTCATCTCCGAATCGGGAAACCTGCTGAAACAAATCATTGCTGACTCCGAAACGCCGTTTGTGTACGAAAAAACGGGTGTTTTTTATCAACATTTTATGATTGATGAATTTCAGGATACCTCGGGCCTGCAATGGAGTAATTTTAAACCGCTGATCGGGAATTCGCTAGCCGAGGATAACCTGGGCATGCTTGTCGGAGATGTAAAGCAAGCGATTTACCGTTGGCGCAACGGCGACTGGAACCTGCTGGCTTCAGAGGTATTGAACGCTTTTCCCGCAAACGGAGTACACCAGGAAACTTTGCAGAAAAACTGGCGTAGCGCTGGTCGGATTATCCGCTTCAATAATCGCATTTTTCAGCTCGTGCCGGCCATTTTGCAGCAACATTTAAATGCAGAACTGGAGGAAACTGCTCATTCGGATTTGCCTTTTCGCGAACAGATCAAAGATCTTTACCGGGAGAGTATCCAGGAAATCGGGCAAAAAGCCGGCGCCGAGCAGGGGTATATCCGGATGAAATTTCTGGAGAAACCCAAAAAAAATGACGAAAACGAGGATGACGGGCAAACTGTTCTTGACGATTTGGTGGAACAAATAAAACGGGTGCAGGATTTAGGTGTTGCCGCCGGCGAAATTGCTGTATTGGTCCGCGAAAAACGAGAAGCCAGGCAGGTAGCCGATCGTCTGCTTCATGAAAAGGCCAAAGGTGATCCGGCCTACAACTTCAATGTGCTGTCAAGTGAGTCGTTGTACGTCAAAAATTCAGCTTCTGTCGCTTTTATCCTGGCCCTGTTGAATTTACTGGCCGATCCGGATGACAAATTATCGCTTGCATTTGTCAATTACCAGTATTACCAGGAAATTGAACCGCGGCTGAAAACAATTGGTAAATTACCTGTTCTGAAGTCGTATGACGGGCAGGTTCAGTTACAAATGGAATTCCGGGAGCCTTACAAGCCTGATGGTTCGCTCAAGTTTGAAGATATTGAAGATGAACAGAATGATTTATACCACTTTCTTAAAAGTGATTTTTTTAACGACATGCTGGCGACACGTAATTTGCAGGAGATTATCTTTAAACTTTGCGATATTTTCTTCTTGTTCGGTTTGAAGGATGAGTTGTCTTACATCCAGGCTTTTATCGATCAGGTAGGCGCTTTTATGAAAAACCGGCCGGCCGATATTTCGGCATTTCTAAACTGGTGGAAACAACAGGGGCAGGAAAAAACCATTTCGGTATCGGAACAGTTGGATGCCATTCGGATCCAAACAATTCACAAAGCCAAAGGGTTGGAATACAATTATGTGTTTATCCCGTTTTGCAACTGGAATTTGGGAGTTCAGACCATGCATGCGCCGATTTTGTGGTGCCAACCTGATTCCGCTCCCTTCGACCGGCTCGAACTGGTTCCGGTGAAATACGGGAAAGACATGGGGAATTCCTTGTTTTTTCGGGAATATTTCCATGAAATCATGAGTCATTACATCGATAATCTGAATCTTTTATATGTTGCTTTTACCCGTGCCAGGCAAGCCTTATTCATCTGGTCGTTTTATAAAGACGATAAGTTGAACACAATTGGCGATTTGTTGAAGCTTTCGTTAGACACAGATGAAAGCTATTCATGCGGAGGGCAGGAGGAACTGACACTGAGCCTGGCAAATAATTACCGACAGGAAGAGCATATGGCCGAACTTGAAATTGGTATGCTTTCGCTTGCAAAACCGGCAGAGAAAGACGATCGTGGAACCATCCGATTGCATGAATTTCAGTTTGCCGATTTCAGCAATTACCTGAAATTGCGCAAAAACCACGAGCATTTTTTCGATGCCGACGGGGTAGTGGAGAAAAACATCAACACGGGACGGATTATCCACGAGATCCTGTCGCAAATTAGCACGGCCGATGAATTGGACCGCGCGATTGCCAACTTGATTTTTCAGGGGAAACTGGATGAAGAATCTGTCGGGACAATTAAACGGCAGATTACCGGAATGCTGGCTGATCCGGAGGTGCAAAGCTGGTTCGACGGTTCATACCGGGTGCTGAATGAACGAAATATCCTGACCGGCAAAAACGGGCTGAAACGCCCGGACCGGATGATGCTGGCCGATGATCAGCTGATTGTTGTGGATTATAAATCGGGCGAAAAAGAGTTGGAAAAGTACGAATACCAGGTTCGCAATTATATGAACGTATTAAAAGCATGCGGTTATCGCAACCTGAAAGGTTATCTTTGGTATACCCGGACAAACAAACGGATCGAGGTGAGTTTTAATCACTGATGTGCCCTGACCGGGAGCGAACTTTCAGAAATAACTTGCCGGTTTTCTTCAAAAATGTAATTTTGTCAAAAAATGAACGAAAATGTTACAACGAATACAAACCGTCTACATGCTGATCTCAGCTATTTTATTGGGTATGTTGTTTACCTTTCCTTTTGCCGAAATTGTTCACGATAAACAACTTTTCCTTTTCGATATCAGGGGAATCGTGCAGAACAATACGGTGGTTGAAAACGGGATAGCATTAGCTGCATTCATCAGTATTATCCTGATTTTGCATGTAGTCGCTCTTTTTAATTACAAAAAGCGTATCCTTCAGGTTCGCTTGCTTGTTTTCTCTATATTGCTGATGATTGGCTTGTTTGGTATGTTTTACTTTTTCACCTACTATACCTTCGACGATGCAAACTTCAGTTTTAAACTTCCGGTTGTTTTTCCGTTAGTTGCCATTATACTTGATTACCTGGCTATCCGGAACATCGGGAAAGATGAAGCGTTGATTCGCTCTATCGACCGGATTCGCTAATTCAATTTGTGCGCGAGATGAAAGAATCATTGGAAGAGGCGGCCCGTTTAATCGACGCCAACCGGTTGGATGAAGCGAAAAGATTGATATCCGGCTCGCCGGAGCTTCAGGAGCATGCTGCTGACAGTCATTTTTTATTGGGAAAGATTGCCTGCAGAAAACAGGAATGGGGAGTGGCGGTCAATCACTTCAACCAGGCGCTGGCCATCGATCCGGACTATCCCTCTGCGCAGGCCCAAATTGATATGGTCAACGATATTCTGGGCTATTATACGCCCGATATGTTTAATCCTTGATTTTTAGCTTTATATAAACCTTCGTGCGACCGTTAAGGCCTGTCGTCCGTACGACCCTCCAAAAAGGTAATAGTGGTTCAGGATATGGTATAGCTGATACAATTGTACCCGTTCCTGCCAACCTGTTTCGAGCGGAAAAGTATCCTGATAAGCGTCCCAGGTAGTTCGTGAAAATCCTCCGAACATGGTCATGATGGATAGTTCCATTTCCCGGTCGGCATAATACGATGCCGGGTCGATCAGCGCCGGGCCAGAGGTGGTGTACAGGTAATTCCCCGACCATAAATCGCCGTGAATCAGCGCCGGAGAAGATGTGCCGGGAAGAAATTCAGGCAGCCTGTCAATCAGTTTGTTGTAAACGGCTTGTTCTTCAGCAGTCAACGACCGCTGGAGCTTAATTAACTGCAAAATGGATCTCAGCCGGTTTTCTCTGAAAAAATCAAGCCAACTGCTGCATTTGTTGTTTAGTTGCGGGGTAGAGCCGCAATAATTATGATGGTGAAACCCAAATTGTTCGCCAACCGATTGATGCAGGCGGGCCAGGCCTTGTCCCAGTTTTTCATCCTGCTTCGGCATATGGCCCGGTTCCAGGTATTCCATTAAAATAAAACCAGGCAGTTCGTCGGCTTCTTTGGATAAAATCACTTCGGGAATCAGCAGATCGCTTCCGGCATGTTTCCTCAGCTCGGTCAGGCATTCGGCTTCGCGGACAAATAAATCACCGGCACACGAAGAGTTCCATTTTAGAAAGAAGGGGCCATGCGTCGTTTTTATTTTCAGGGTATGACTGATACATCCTCCGCCAACCTGCCCGGTTTGCTCAAGCCGGAAACCGGAACCAAATACAGGGCGGAGTTTTTCTTCTGCATATCGAAGTATTTTTTGTTCCATCAGAAACAAATCTGGCTAACTTGTTTAGGCATTTCATTAAGCATGAGACCCTGATCTTTCAGCCGACGACTATAAATCAGCTTTAATCCATTCAATAATTTTTGGATCGTCAGGTTTTGTTTTAGGACTGGCAAAATCGACCAGTTTCCCGTTTTCGTCGATTAAATATTTCTGGAAATTCCAGCCCACCTCCGAATCCATGACGCCATTTTTTGCTTTTTGTGTCAGCCATTGGTACACCGGAGACATATCATCGCCTTTTACCGAAATTTTTGACATCATCGGAAATGATACACCATAATTCTTCTGACAAAATTCCATGATTTCTGAGTTGGACCCCGGTTCCTGCTCCAGAAAGTTGTTCGCCGGAAAACCAATAATGATAAATTTCTCGCTGCCGTATTGTTGGTATAAAGCTTGAAGCGCTTCGTATTGCGGCGTTAAACCACATTTTGATGCCGTGTTGACCACCAGCACCTTTTTTCCTTTTAAAGTAGCCATACTAAAGTCGTTACCTTCAATATCCTTTACAGTGAAATCGTGAAAAGATTTTTGTCCAAAACTGAAGACTGAGACCAGGATAACCGTAAGAAGTAAGCTGATTTTTTTCATACTCTGATTTTTTAGTTGATACCTTGTGCCGGGAGTTTGTTTTTCTCTTCAGTCACAAGTCAGTATCAGTTTAAACTCAATTATGTCGATATTATTTTGGTTTATAAAACAGATTTTCTTCGAAAAAGTTTAGACTGAAAGACTTACATGAATGTCTTTCGTTCTGTTAATAAAATCATCCCTCAGAATAGGGCAAAATGATTATCTTTGGTTTTCATTTACCGGAACTATGGAGAATTTTATTGTTTCTGCACGAAAATACCGACCAGATACTTTTCAGTCTGTCGTGGGGCAAGCCTCAATCACGGCGACACTGAAAAATGCCATTAAAAACAAACAATTGGCCCATGCATACCTGTTTTGCGGTCCGCGTGGTGTTGGCAAAACAACCTGTGCCCGTATTTTTGCAAAAACCATCAATTGTCAAAGCCTGACGGCAGAAATGGAGCCGTGTAACCAATGCGAATCCTGTCAGGCATTTAACAGCAACCGCTCGTATAATATTCACGAGTTGGATGCCGCATCAAACAACTCGGTGGATGATATCCGGAGCCTGACAGATCAGGTTCGTATTCCGCCGCAGATCGGGCATTACAGCATCTATATCATCGACGAGGTTCACATGCTGTCGCAGGCGGCTTTCAATGCTTTTCTGAAAACCCTGGAAGAACCGCCCAAACATGCCATTTTTATTTTGGCAACAACCGAGAAGCATAAAATTATCCCGACGATTTTGTCGCGTTGCCAGATTTTTGATTTTAACCGGATCAAAATCTCCGACATTGCAGGTCATTTGGGCTATGTGGCGAAACAGGAAATGGTTGGCATCGAGTCGGAGGCGCTGAATATCATTGCCCAGAAAGCAGATGGGGCCATGCGCGACGCCTTGTCAATTTTCGACCAGATTGTAAGTTTCTCAGGTCGCAGTATCACCTATAAAGATGTAATCTCGAACCTGAATGTGCTCGATTACGATTATTACTTCAGTTTAATCGACTTGTTTTTGAAAAACGACGTGCCGGGTGCGCTGATGCTCTTTAACGATGTGCTTGACCACGGTTTTGACGGGCATCATTTTATTACCGGACTGAGCAGCCATATGCGCGATTTGCTTGTGTGTAAAGACGCGATTACCGTGCAATTGCTGGAGGTAGGCGGCGAGATTAAAGAAAAATACAAATTACAGGCAGCGGCCTGCGATGCCGGTTTCCTGCTGGAAGCGCTGAAAATCAGCAATGAATGCGACCTCCAGTACAAAGCGAGCCAAAATAAACGTTTGCTGGTCGAACTCGCTCTTATCCGCATGGTTCAGCTTGGCGTAAAAAAAAAATAGCTGAGGATCCGGTTTCTGATGAACTGGAACCCATTTTCAGCAATCAACAAAACATCGTTTCAACGCCGAAGGCCCCGGCTCAACCGGCTGGTCAGCCAACCGGCGCCGAACCGAAAGCGGACCGGATACCGGTGAAACGCACCATTAAACGAAATGGCAGCGGTTATACACCTTCAATAAAAGATGCCATTTCAGGCAAGTTGGTAGAGGAAAGCCATGCAGCAGATGCCAAAGAACAAATCAAATATTACACCGGCGAGCAGCTTAACGAACCATTCACGCGGGAACAGTTTGAACGTAAATGGGCCGAGTACCTGACCCGTTTGGATGAGCGCCCCAACTTAAAAGCCACGCTTTCGCGTATTCCCGACATTTTTGAAGAGAATAAACTGCTGTTGAAAATTGAAAATTCGGTGCAGGACGGCGAGATCAGCAAGATTAAACCCGATTTGGTTTCGTGGCTGAGAAAAGAATTGCGCAATACACAGATTGAGTTAATTACCGAGATTGTTTTACAGGAAAGCGAAATAAAACCCTATTCGGAGACAGAAAAATTAGCAGAAATGATCAAAAAGAACCCGAATGTTAGTCTGCTAAAACAAACCTTCAACCTCGATTTCGGTGAACATTAACAATCCGGGAGTTTAAACCATTCTTAAATAATTTGGATATTGGTGATCATTCATGCGTGAGGTGTCTGCGTTTTTGACTATTTTTGATTAAAACTAAAAAATTTACAGTTATGCTAAAAGATACCGTATTAAAAGCCTTAAATGCCCAAATTAATGCAGAAATACATTCTGCTTATTTGTATCTGTCCATGTCGGCCTGGTTCGAAGACAAAGGTCTGGCCGGTTTTGCCAATTGGATGAAAGTGCAATACCAGGAAGAATTAACGCACGCCATGAAGTTTTTCGACTATGTACACGAACGCAACGGACGCGTGATTCTTGAGCCCATCGCCGGTGTTCCCACCGAGTTTGAAAGTATCATTGAGGTGTTCGAAAAAACGTTGGAGCATGAACAAAAGGTAACTGCATTGATTGATAATTTGGTCGATGTTGCCGCGGCTGGCAACGATCATGCCACACAAAGTTTTCTGCAATGGTTTATCGATGAACAGGTGGAAGAAGAAAAAAATGTAAATGCAATTCTGGATGATCTGCGTTTAATTAACGGTCAGGGAAATGGACTGTTTATGATGAATCGCGAATTAGCATCGCGTTCCTTTGTAGATACAACTCAGGCAGAATAAAAAAACAGAATAGTTTCATAAGGGCTGCCGTAAACGGTGGCCTTTTTTTATTTTTATCGTACACGGTAGTAAGCGAACAGTTATGGATAAAAAAATAGAAGAAGCATGGTTGTCATTGCAGGAATCCTGTCGCGCAAACATGAGCGGACACGACCTTCAGGAGATTAGCAGAGCATTTGATTATGCCTTCAACATCCTGGGTGACACCAGTTGGCCAACGGGCGAAATCATTCTGGTTCACGCCATTGAAGTGGCCCGTATCGTTAGCCGGGAAGTTGGTTTAGGAACCGATTCGGTTATTTCCGGTCTGCTTCATAACGTCGCATACGAAGGGGTTCCCCATCGTCCCGATTTCAAAGAGATCGGCAAGCAGTTTGGGCCTACAGTCTCCGGAATTCTGGAAGGGATGGCCAAAATCAATGCGTTGGGGACCGATACCGTTGATCTTCATTCGGAAAACTACCGTAAACTGATGCTTGCCCTTGCCGGCGATGTGCGGGTCATTCTGGTCAAAATTGCCGACCGGCTGCAGGTCATGCGTAATCTCGATAAGCAGAAACCGGATGTTCAACACAAAATTTCAGTCGAAACGTCTCATTTGTATGCTCCACTGGCGCATCGCTTAGGCCTGTACAATATTAACTCCGAGTTGCTCGACTTGTGCCTGAAGTACCTGACTCCGGATGCGTATAAACATGTTAGCGACCGGCTGAAAGAATCGGAACCGGAACGAATAAGCTTTGTAGCCGAATTTGTAAAACCCATCGAAGAAAAGCTCCATTCGCGCGGGTTTAAGTTTGATATGAAAGCGCGTACCAAGTCCATCAATTCCATCTGGAACAAAATGAAAAAACAGGATGTGAGCTTCGATGAAGTGTACGACCTGTTTGCCATTCGTGTCATTCTCGATTCGAAACCCGATATGGAAAAATCGGATTGCTGGCAGGTCTATTCCATTGTTACCGATGAGTATCAGGCCAACCCGGAGCGAATGCGCGACTGGATTACCGTGCCAAAATCAAATGGTTACGAAAGTTTGCATGCAACCGTATTGGGTCCAAATAAAAAATGGATTGAAGTACAGATTCGCACCAAACGAATGGACGAAGTGGCCGAGAAAGGCCTGGCTGCCCACTGGAAATATAAAGGCGGAGCGGCATCGTCGGAAATGGAAAAATGGCTGGCCAACATCCGTGAAATTCTGGAAAATCAGGAACTGAATGTGGTTGATTTTATCGACGAATTCAGTACCAACGTTTATAAGGATGAAATTTTTGTTTTTACTCCCAAAGGCGATTTGAAACGATTGTCTGCCGGAGCTACCTTGCTCGATTTCGCGTACGAAATTCACTCGGTGGTAGGCGACCACTGTGTTGGCGGCATGGTTGACGGCAAAAAGGTCACGCTTCGTTATAAACTAAGAAACGGACAGCAGATTTCGATTGATACCTCGAATAACCAAAAGCCCAAACTCGACTGGTTGGATTTTGTGGCGACCAGCAAAGCGAAAAACCGGATTAAAGCCAGTTTGAATGAAGAACGAAAAAGAGAAGCCGAAAACGGGAAAGAGATTTTGCTCCGTAAATTAAAAAACTGGAAGATTGATTACAACGACGAAGTGATCCGAACCCTGCTGAAACATTACCAGATGAAGCTCGCCCAGGATCTGTATTACCATATTTCGACAGAGAAAATCGACACGCTCGACGTCAAAGAGGTGCTGCTTGGTAAAGAAGCGGAACAAACTGCCCGGCAACGGCTCGAAGAGGTTATTCCTCAGGACCAGGTTAGAGAAATGGACTTTACCGGTGGCGACGATTACCTGATCATCGATAATAACATCAAAAATGTGAACCATAAGCTGGCGCCTTGCTGTAACCCAATTTTCGGCGATGAAATTTTTGGCTTTGTTACCATCCGTGAAGGAATTAAGATCCACCGGCGCAGCTGTCCGAATGCCAAACAGTTGTTCGAGCGTTACCCGTACCGTGTGATCCCGGCGAAATGGCGCGAATCGAACAAACGAACCTCTTTCCAGGCCACTATTAAACTGTCGGGGACGGATGAAGTAGGCATTGTCGGGCAAATATCTCATGTCATATCAAAAGATATCGGCGTTCAGATGCGCTCCATCAATATCGATTCGGTAAACGGCGAGTTTGAAGGAACCCTGCGCATTTACGTGAATAACCTGGAACATCTCGACTTTCTGATGCGCAAACTTCAACACATAAAAGGCGTCCTGCATGTATCCCGGGCCGACCAGTAAGATCCGGGTCATCGCGGCCCCGAACAGCATGAAAGGTAGCCTCAGCGCCATCCGCTTTGCCGATCTCATCGGGCAGGCTTTTCATGCAGTGTCCGATCGGTTTGACGTGATTAAAATACCGGTTGCCGATGGGGGAGACGACACGGCCGGGGTGCTGATGAAAACCCTTCATCTGGAAGAAATCAGTATTCCGGTTCACGATCCGCTGGGGCGGATGATTCAGGCTCGATATGGCTACGGAAATAAAACAGCCCTGGTTGAAATGGCCGGTGCCAGCGGGTTAAAACTGCTTAACCGAAACGAGTTCAATCCGCTTAAAACATCGAGCCGCGGTACCGGCGAATTGTTGCTCGATGCGCTTAGCCGCGGAGCAAAACACATATTACTTGGAGTGGGCGGCAGTGCAACAATTGACGGTGGTATGGGTTTACTCGAAGGACTTGGCCTTTATTTTACAGATAAGAACGGAAAAAAGCTAAGAGCGTCAGGGGCCAACCTCGGATTAATCGATTCGTGGAACGACGAGGCGCTTCAGGCCTTCAGTAATGTTGACCTGAAAGTGATGTGCGATGTGAACAATCCCCTGCTGGGACATCGCGGAGCGGTAGCCGTTTTCGGCCCTCAAAAGGGGGCAACACCCGAAATGATGCCGGTGCTGGAGAAAAACCTGGCGCATTTTGCCGGTTTAATCCGGGAGCGGTATGGTTTCGAACTGGAAGATGTCCCCGGAATGGGAGCGGCAGGGGGCGTCAACTTGGCTTTATTTGTCTTTTTGAATGCCCAACTCCTTTCAGGAGCCGACTTTGTGCTGGACGCGCTTGGTTTTGACGAGGCGCTGAAAAACACCCGGCTGGTCGTTACCGGTGAAGGCCGGATCGATAGCCAAACAGCCGGCAATAAAGCACCCTTTGTTGTTGCGAAACGCGCCAGACGACAACATGTCCCAACAGTTGCCATTGGCGGCGAAATTACCAGCGAGGGTGCTTCCATGTTCGATTTTTCATACGCCTTGGTTAACGATCGGGTCGATCAGTTAACGGCCATTGAGCAGGTCGACCGGTTGGTTTTTGAAGGGGCGAAGCAGGCTGCAAGAGATTTTTTGGATCAATTGGACTAATGCCTGATCCATTCGGTTTTTTCAGTTGCCGGAATCCGGCTTCGCGGTGGACGCCTGAAGGTTTCATCCACTTGGCCCAAAATGAAAAAACCGACCGGTTCATCGTCCTCATTCAGGTTCAAAAAATCGCGCATGGGCTGCGAGTAACAAACATCGCCGGTACTCAGGTAACCGCCTATCCCAAAGACCCCGAGGCTGAGATAGATGTTTTGGGCCGCGCAGGCTACCGAAACAAGATCTTCCTGTTTAGGAAAACGTTTGTGCGGGTCGCGGCGGGCAATCACCGCGATCACGTGCGAGACGCGCTTCCATTTATCGCCGTATGCCTCGTACTTGAAATCGTAAAACTGCTCCGGGGGCGTAATTTGTTTGTAGATGTCTTTTTGTACCGCGAAAAACCGTTTCACCGCTTCTCCGGCAAAAACCTTAAACTGCCAGGCTTGTACCAAGCCGTGCGATGGCGCCCAAACGGCATTTTCGAGTAGTTGTTCAATCAGCCGGTCGTCAATCTTGCTTCCTTCTTTCAAACCATTAACAAAGGTCGACTGGCGGTCTTTAATCCAAGCTGAAACCTGTTCTCTTTTCTCTTCCATTTCTCATTTTGTTTGTCTCAATAACAAACCGGAGGCCTCTTGGTTTTGAAATGGAGTTAGGGCTGTCGCGATTTCCGAACCACGATACGTTATTTGGGGTTTGAACTGCCGTTTCTGAGATGTAATGCCAGTAAAACAAAGGATTCTGCATGCGTGGTATGAAGTCTGAAAATACCACTTGCGGTTTTGCCCGAAACCGCTTTTATGTTCTTCGTTGAACGGATTTCAAATTAATTACAGAGAGGGTTTCACCTCAAGTAAAACCCTCCCTTTTGATGTCAGCGATTAGCTGAAATTTTATACCACATAGGTCGTCGAAGCGGTATCGCCGCCGCGTCCGGTCCAGTTGGTGTGGAAGAACTGGCCGCGTGGCTTGTCGATGCGTTCGTAGGTGTGTGCGCCAAAGTAGTCGCGCTGGGCCTGAAGCAGGTTGGCCGGCAGGCGTTCACTGCGGAAGCCGTCGAAATAACAAAGCGCCGATGTGAGCGCCGGAACCGGGATGCCGTTTGATAATGCCGTCGCGCAAACACGGCGCCATCCGGCCTGTGCCGCTTCTACTTTTTCTTTGAAATAGGGGTCGAGCAGCAGGTTTTGCAGGGTCGGGTTTTTATCGAATGCCTTTTTGATGTCGCCCAAAAATACGGAACGAATGATGCAACCACCGCGCCACATCAGGGCAATGCCGCCGTAGTTCAGGTTCCAGCCGTATTCTTTGGCCGCTTCCATCATCAGGTTGTAGCCTTGGGCGTACGAAATAATTTTAGCGCCGAACAAAGCGTCTTTCAGGTCCGAAATCATTTGAACTTTGTCGATGGTTTTATCAACGGCCGGTCCGCCAATGACTTTAGAGGCTTCAACACGTAAATCTTTCTGAGCCGACAGGCAACGGGCAAATACCGATTCGCCGATCAATGTCAGCGGGATACCGAGGTCAAGCGCTGAAACACCGGTCCATTTCCCGGTACCTTTTTGTCCGGCTGTGTCGAGGATTTTTTCAACCAGCGGTTCCCCATCTTCATCTTTGAAACCCAAAATGTCGCGGGTAATTTCGATCAGGTATGAATCGAGTTCTTCGGTGTTCCATTTTTTGAACACTTCGTGCATCTCATCGGCGCTCATACCCAACATTTCTTTCATCAATTGATAAGCTTCGCAGATAATTTGCATATCGCCGTATTCAATTCCGTTGTGCACCATTTTCACGAAGTGGCCGGCGCCGCCTTCGCCAACCCAGTCGCAGCAGGGCGAGCCGTCTTCCACTTTAGCGGCGACTGCCTGGAAAATTTCTTTCACGGCAGGCCAGGCGGCAGGCGAACCGCCAGGCATCATCGACGGGCCTAACAAGGCGCCTTCTTCGCCGCCCGAAACGCCGGTGCCGATGTAAAGCAGGCCTTTACTTTCCACGTATTTTGCACGACGGATGGTGTCGGGAAAATGGGAGTTTCCGCCATCGATGATGATATCGCCTTCTTCGAGGTGCGGAATAATCAGTTCAATAAAATCATCCACCGGTTTTCCGGCTTTCACGAGCATCATCACTTTACGCGGTTTTTCGAGGGAAGCCACCAATTCTTCGATCGAATGTGCCCCGATGAAATTTTTACCGGCGCCGCGTCCGCTGATAAATTTATCCACTTTGTCAACTGTACGGTTGTATACGGCTACGGTATAGCCCTTACTTTCCATGTTTAAAACCAGGTTTTCACCCATCACGGCCAAACCGATCAGGCCGATGTCTGCTAATTTTGCCATAGCTTTTGTATTTATTTTTTGATTTTAATTAATTATTAGTTTCAAGCTTCAAGCCCCGGGTTTCTTTGTCTTGAATCCCAATGCTTTTAGCTTTTCAATAGTTTCTTCTTTTATGTGATGATATTCAAGGGTGAACACCGGAAATTCGCGTCGCACCGGGTAATCACCCCTCAATTTTTCAAATTGAGCCGGATCAGCCCTCAGCGCGCGGTCGTCATCCCGGATATCATAGGTTGCCAGGACCGCTTTTGCCAAAACCTCTTCTTCCGACAAGTTGAAACCATACATGGGAATAATTGTTTGATCGGGTAGTTCTACATTTTTTGCCTGCCAGTCGTCTATGCCCAGGTTGAAATACCGGCTGATGGCCTGGATGCTCATACTGGTGCCGTTGGCCTTACCGTCTTTCGAATAGCCTGCAATATGAGGTGTGGCCAGATCGCAGGCGGCCAGCAGTTCCAGGTCGATGTCGGGTTCATGTTCCCAGCAATCGAGCACCAGGCCGGAGATTTGCCCTTTGGCCAGCGCCGATTTTGCGGCTTCGGCAGCAACAACTTCGCCGCGGCAGGAGTTGATTAAAACCGGTTGTTTTGCCAAATCGTTGAAGAATCCGGTATCGGCCAGGTGCCAGGTGGCATCTTCACCGTCTAAATTCAAGGGAACATGCAGGCTGATGATGTCGGCTTTCTGCCTGATCTCGCCGAGGCTGACAAACATTGCAGGTCCTTCGTTCCGGGTGCGGGGCGGGTCGTTCAGCAGAACGTTCATTCCGAATAGCTCGGCAATTTTCGCCACTTTAGAGCCTACCTGGCCAACTCCCACAATGCCGATCGTTTTTCCTTTCAGTTGAAAATTTTTCTTTTTGGCCAGCACAAAGAGGGCGGAGGCGATGTACTGTTCTACCGATTTGCTGTTGCAGCCCGGCGCATTGGTCCATGCAATGCCTGCCTGTTCGCAGTAGCCGGTATCGATGTGGTCGAAACCAATGGTGGCCGTGGCAATAAATTTCACGGAAGAACCTTTCAGTAATGTCTCATTACAAATGGTTCGGGTGCGGGTAACTATGGCATCGGCATCTTTCACAATTGCTGCCGTTGTTTTTGCCCCCGGCAAATAAACGACCTCGCCAAATGGTTCAAGCGCCCCCTGGATGTACGGTATTTTATCGTCGATAACAAACTTCATAAATACAGTGAATTAGGTGTTCGGTTTTTAGACATCACGCCATACTTTTCAGTTCTCATTCGTTTCGTCTAATATCCAATGTCCACTTACTAATGTCTAATATCTAATATCTTCACCAGCATAATATCCGTTCACAATTTCTTCCATCACCCGGCTTGTCCGGGATCCGGATACTGCGGTGCTTGGCGAGTATCCTTCGCCGCGGAGTTCATCCACAACCAGTTGGATAAGTCCGCCGCCAACATGTTCCGGTTTTGGAAAATCAAACTCGATAGTGCCGTCTTTCTTTTTCAGGATTAACTTAAACGGTGAAAAGCAGGCAAAACGGAGGCTGCCCTCTGTCCCAAAAATTTCGATACTGTCTTTTTCCGAAGACTTATCGGTTACGAAACACCAGCTTCCGGCGCCTGTTATGCCGTTTTCGAAACTGAAAACAGCATTGACCGTATCTTCGGCAGGGTAGAGGCCACCCCGGTTCCGGGCGGTTCCGGCGACATCATTAACCGGGCCAAATATGAAATCAAGAATATCCAGTTGGTGAGAAGCCAGGTCATAAAAATGGCCGGCTCCGGCAATTTCGGGATCAACGCGCCAGGGTAATTGCTCCGGACTTAACCCCTTTTCTGCAGCTTCTTTGTATAGACGGATACTGACGGTTAGGGGAATGCCGATGATTTTTTGCTCCACGAGTTCTTTCACCTTCAGAAATAAAGGCATGGCCCGCCGGTAATAGGCGACAAACAAGGGAACGCCGGTTTCTTCCGAAACGCTGATCATCTCCAGACACTCGTGGTAGGTTCTCGCCATGGGTTTTTCCACATAAACCGGCTTACCTGCCCGCATGGACTGAATCGCATAAGCAGCATGGGTATTCGGTGGTGTGGCTATATAAACGGCGTTTACCTTCGGGTCGTTGATCAGGTCGGTTGCCTGGTCGTACCAGTTCGGAACGCCATGCCGTTTGGCATAATCGGCCGCTAAATCGCCATTACGCCGCATGACAGCCACCAGGTTTGAATGTGGCGTCTTATATAACGGAGGGCCGTTTTTTACTTCGGTCACGTCCCCGCAACCAATAATTCCCCAATTAACCGTTTCAAGTTTCATCGCTTAAGTTTTGAGTTTCAAGTTCCAGATTCCGGACCATACCCATAAATTCTCCACACCCCACACCCCATGCTCCATGCCCAATCATCATTCATCAATACTTAAACCGTTCCCGGTAGGCCCACAAGCCGATAGCCGGGTTGGAGATGTAAAAAATTTCCTCGCCATCGGGCATGATGTTCAGCCCGTCTTTTAGTTTGGCAGGATCGTATTTTTGCATGACTTCATCGATGTCGGCATACTGAAAGCCCACACTTTCGATTTCTGCCTGAGTCAGGTTTTCCGGCCCTTTTCCCGGGCAGTAGGTGATGGAGAACCTTCCCTCGGATGATCCGTGAATGAGGTGGGCAGCAGCGCTCAGGTTGTTGCGTAGCTCTTCGTTTTCGTCGCAGGCCTTCAAGGTCGCGGGAGTTCCAAAATAGCCGTACTTGCGGATTAACCTGTCAATTTCCTTGTCTTCGCCAAACTCTTTCAGGGCCGGGGCCAAAACTATGAGTTCACCTTCGTCATCAATGGCCATACGGGTGCGGTACACCGATTTGTTTCCCAACCAGGTTGATTTGAATTCAGTGGGATCGAGCCAGACAATCACTTTTTTCAAGGGTTTGTCGAGCATTTCGAAGTTTACTTCCAGCGACAGTTTGGCGGCTTTGTCAAACACCTCGTAGTCATCGCCGATGAACAGCCCGCGTGTTTTGACTTTCCCGTCGGTTTTATCGAGGCCAACTACGGTTTGTACGTACAAAATCGGCAGGTGATTGGTGAAATTCTCCGAGGCATAGTTGAAGATTCTTCTGACGGGCGTATCGGCGTGCCCCATCATGCGTTCCATGCCGTAGGCGGCACCCACAAAATGGCTTTTATTGATGCCTTCGGCACCACCGGTGCCTACAAAAACATTTTTATTGTAGTTGGCCATACCCACCACTTCGTGCGGAACAACCTGTCCGATCGACATAATCAAGTCGAAATTCCCCATCAGCAACAGTTTGTTTACCTGGGCCGGCCAGGGAAAATCAACCGCGCCTTCCGAAACTTCTTTCACAAACTCGGCCGGTACTTCGCCCACATTTACCACATCGTTACGCCAGTCGTGATCCCTGATCAGCGAGGCCGGCAAACTGCCGAACATATGGCTGATTTGTTTGGGGGTCATCGGTGAATGCGTTCCCAGCGCGGGCAACACATCCGTCAGTTTGTCGCCGTAATATTGCCAGGCAAATTCGGTCAGTTCGCCTGAACGGCTTGGTAAACGGGTGTAGTCCGGCGGAATGGCCAGCACCTTGTTGATGTTTTTCAACTGGTCCAAAGCCGCGTAAAGTCCTTTTTTCAGGTCTTCGGCGCTCAATTCATGTTCTTTCGAACCTATTTCATAATATAGCATAATCGTAAGTTTTTCTTTCACTCCCGGTTTTGCGTGGAACCTCCCCGCACAGGGGAGGTGGGGAGTAATTTCGGTTACCTTCTCACACGTGCATTTCCCTGCCAGATACTCCAAACCATTTCTTCGTCGGCAGGCTGGCCATAGTCGGTCAGGAATGTTGTTGCCAACGCGCCGGTAGCCCAGCCAAATTGAGGCCATTTTTCCGGTTCCCAACCTTTCAGAATTCCGTAAAGTAATCCGCCAACAAATCCGTCGCCTCCTCCAATCCGGTCGAGCACGTTGATTTTTCGCGGCTCAATCACTTGCCATTCGTCACCGGCAAGCATGATGGCTCCCCAAAGGTGTTCGTTTGTGCTGATAACCTGCCGGAGGGTCGTTGCAAATACCGAAGCATTCGGGAACGACTTTTTGACTTTGGCAATCAGTCCTTTAAACCCTTCAATTTCGGCTTCGATCCCTTTTCCACCGGCTTCCGGACCTTCAATGCCAAAGCAAAGCTGGAAATCTTCTTCGTTCCCGATTAAAATATCGGATACCGAAGCGATTTCGGTAAAGTTTTTACGCAGTTCTTCGGCCCGGCCTTTCCAGAACGAAGCCCGGTAGTTGAGGTCGAATGAAATGCGGGTGCCATGTTTTTTCGCAGCACGCGCAATTTCGAGGCAGAAGGCGCTCGTTTCGGGCGACAAGGCCGCAATGAGTCCTGAAAGATGAACAATCTGTACCCCTTCAGTTCCAAAAATTCGTTCCAGGTCAAAATCCTTCGCGTTGAGGGTGCGGCCCACTTCGCCTGCGCGGTCGTTTTGAACGCGCGGGCCGCGGGCGCCAAATCCGCTGTCGGCAATATTAAACTGGTGGCGGTATCCCCACGGGTCGCCTTGTTCCACTTCGGGACCTTCGTAATCCATATGCCGGCTTTTCAGGTTGTTTTTGATGAAACGGGCAATTGGACTGCCTTTCACGAAGGTAGTTAACACTTTCACCGGTAAACCCAGGTAGGATGAAACGCTGGCCACATTGGTTTCGGCGCTGGTAGCCTGCATTTCAAACAAGGTACTGCTGTGTACCGGTTGTCCGTTTAGCGGAGTGATGCGCACGCCCATGCTGGTAGGCACCAGCAGCGAATATTTACAGTTCTGTTTTAATTCGATGCTCATATTCTAAGTTGTTATTGGATGAATACTTGATAATTGGTCATTGCATTATCCGAAATGACCCATGACTCCGATAGCTGGATTATACTCCGCCAAAGGCGCTGTAGCCACCGTCGACCGGAATGACAATACCGGTGATAAATCCGGAAATATCGGATAACAGGAAGAGGGTAGCGCCCTGCAAATCTTCCGGTTCGCCAAATTTGCCCATAGGCGTGTTGTTTACAATCTTTTGTCCGCGGGGCGAGTAACCGCCTGTTTTTTCGTCAAGCACCAAAAAGCGGTTTTGGTTCGTGATAAAAAATCCGGGAGCAATTGCATTGACCCGAATACCAACCTTCGCCAAATGCACTGCCAGCCATTCTGTAAAGTTATTGATGGACGCTTTAGCTGCCGAGTATGCCGGAATTTTGGTTAATGGTTTATACGAATTCATCGATGAAATGTTGAGCACAACGCCTTTGCGGTTTTTCAGCATATCCTTGGTGAAAACCATCGAGGGCAACAAGGTCCCTTTGAAATTGAGCGCAAAAACCTTGTCAAACCCGTCCATCTCGAGGCCGTAGAATGTGTCTTCCAATTTGTCGATGTTGCTGTCGTCCATTTGTTCCACTTTGGTTGTTGCCGAAGGATGATTGCCTCCGGCCCCGTTGATCAGCATGTCGATCTCGCCGAGTTTTTCATTAATAACGGCTTTGGCTGTTTCGAGTGAAGCTTTGTCGAGAACATTGGCTTCCACTCCGATTACGGTTGCCTGGTGCGATTCCGAGATTTCGGCGGCTACTTTATCCGCTGTTTCTTTATTGATGTCAACAATGGCAATTTTTGATTTCACCGAGGCCAATGCTTTGACCATTTCAACTCCGATTACGCCGGCGCCTCCGGTGATCACACATACTTTCCCCGAAAGGTCTTTAAAACTAATTGGTTCCATAATTTATTAGGTTAAATTCTTTGTAAAAGTCCAGGTTCTCTTTGGTAATGATATCGATTGATGTATAGTTTTCGGCAGGGATCTGTTTTTTCAGGATAACGTGAGAAAACAAGGTGTTAATGGCTTGATAACCTTGTTCTTCCGGCCGTTGGCAAATCAAAAAATCGACAATTCCCTCGCGCAGGTATTCGATATTCTGCCTGATCAGGTCGTGGCCGATCAAGCGGATATTTTTCAGGTTGCGTTCTTTCAGGTATTCGGCAACACGGTAAACCTGCGAGTTCGTAACAAAAATTCCATCGGGTTGGCCGGTTTTTTCAATTTGCTGATCAATGAGTACATAGAAGTTATTACCTGCGTTTATGTTTTCGATTTCGATCGTGTGTAAACTTCGGTTTCCTTGCAGGTCATTTTCTCTGAAATAACTGTAAAAACCTTGTTCCCGTTGTACCAGGTGGTTTTGGTTGTCCATTTCTTTTGCAAAATGGATGACTAAAATATTGGCTTTTCCCGGAAGGGAGAAATCGATCAGTTTGGCCGACAATGCGCCGCTTTGAAATGAGTTTTGTCCGATATAACTTGTTTTATTGCAGTCTTTTAAATTGGAATCGATGAAGATGTAGGGGATGTGCTGTTCTTCGAGTTGCGAAATGAATTTTCGTGATTCGCGTGAAAAGAAAGGAGCCAAAACAACACCTTCGGGCCTGCTTTCCAAAATCTCATTGGCTTTTTCTTCAAAAGACCGGGCATCGGTTTGCGAATATTCGTAACTGCTGATCTGGATACCGTAATGCTGTAATTCGGCAAAAGCCTGCCGTACTCCAATCATCGGTTTATTCCAGTACGATTCGTTTGATTGGGGCTGAGGGAACAGAATGGCAAACTGATGTATTTTTTTTGATGCCAATGTACTGGCCAGAATGTTTGGATGATAATCCATTTCTTCCAGTATGCTCAAAACTTTCTCTTTCGTGGCTTTATTCACTTCGCCCCGATTGTGAATCACCCGGTCCACCGTTCCGATCGAAACATTGGCCTTTTGGGCAATATCTTTAATCCGTATTCTTTTTATTGGTTTGATAGCTGTACGGTTTTAAGGGAAAATTCCCATGTTAATCCTTAAGTCAGAAACAAAACTAATTAATTTTTCCATTTGTCGTGTTCGCACACGGAAAAATCTGTATATTATAAAACATCTCTTGCAAGGCACTTTCAGAAAAAGCGGTTGAAGGATAAACGAGCAGGATTGCTATTTTAGTTCTCGTCAATTGGGGAGATACGGGTTAACATGTATCGATTATAAAATAGGAGTGCGGGAGATAGCAGAATTACTGAAGATATTTGGCTGATGGGAGAACTTGAAGGGTTTTACCGGTATTTATTCGAGTTCGTGCAGGTTTTTCAGTGAGTGTTTTATAAAACGGAAGAGTTTGCCGCCATGAGAGGCATCGGCCACCCGGTGATCGATGACAATGGAAAGGGACATGATACGGCGGATGACAATTTCGTCGTGAATAACAACCGGTTTTTTGCTGATACCGCCCATAATCAGGACAAACGCTACATTGGAGCTGGGAAGCAGAGCCGGAAAGCCGGTTTCGAGACCAAGTGTGCCGATATTTGAAATGACATACGATCCGAAGCTGTCGGAGGTAAGACCGGTGAAAGGAACCGAAATTCCCCAGTTGATGGTCACGGTTTTATAAAGCCAGAAGATCCAGTTGCGGAATGGCCAGGGGAATGACGACAACATATCTTTGGTTTGCATGGACTGATTTTCTTCACCTTGCCTTGACTCCTGAATCTCCTTCTTCATGAGATCGGCCAAACTGCCCAGGTTCAGCTTGTCTGCCTCCGGGATCCGGACAGATCCCATCTGTCCGCTGGCCTGTAAAACACTCACCAAGGCATCGATTTGTTGACGGGAAACTACTTTTCCTCTTTTTATATAGGTATTGAATTCCGGAATCTCTTGTTTTAAGGCACGGGCAACGATTAATACAAAAACATGGGTCGGAGTAATTTTCAGGCCTTGTTTTCGTTTGTCGGCGATAAACTGCTCCAACTCGGTGACATCCAGTTCTACTGCTCCAAAAACTTTTGAGTCGGTTGGTTTCGTATAAATGGTAGCCGCTACGGTCCGCCAGTGCGAATTAAGGTCGATTTCCTTTTTCATGGCTGTAAAAATAGTTTTTTAGCCTAAAATGCCAATCGGTTCGGGCAGATCAATTCAGGATTGTCAGAATTTGTTTTCCTGGTTATAAGCGAAATAAGGCGATGAAAATTGAAAACTTGATTTAAAACAGGTTTTTAAAGTTTGGAGTAATGAAATATATCTCTATTTTCGTGTGCGAACACGGAATCATTTTTTTCGTTCAACTAAATGTTAGTCAATAAACAAATCGAATAACTTATGAAACTTGGAAAATACAGTTTTGGGGTAGGAGACCGCTTCAATCACGAAGGGGAAGCTCAGTTACGGGCGCTGATGAAAGCAAATGCCCGGGGAATTGAAGTGACACCTGTCTGGAATAAATCAAACAGGGAGCATAATATTGTCCATTCAGAACCAATCGGAACCCGGCAGGAAGCCGATGCCGCCGTGAAAGCACTGGGATGGAACGGCGCCTATTGTGTGGATGCCGATCATATCAACCTGAGTAATGTTGACCGGTTTATTGATCATTCCGACTTTTTTACCCTGGATGTGGCCATGTACATCGGCAACCCGTCGGAGCCGGCCGATGAAGCTGCTTTTAAGGTCTCCTGCAAAGCATTGGGATCTGAAGTGAAAATTGACGGAATTGACGAGCCCATTCTTATTACCGATGAATTACTGACGAAAGTATCCGGAAAATTTTTGGCTGCAGTAAAAGAAGCCGGGAAAATTTATCGTCACATCGAAGCGACTAAAGGCAAGGGAAATTTTGTCACCGAAGTTTCGATGGATGAAGTGGAATCACCGCAAACTCCGGTCGATATGTTTTTTATTTTAAAAATGATTGCCGACGAACAGATCCCGGCACAAACCATCGCTCCGAAATTCACAGGCCGTTTTAACAAAGGCGTCGACTATGTAGGCGATGCGGTTCAGTTTGCCAAAGAATTTGAGCAGGACGTGCTGGTTATCGACTACGCCGTGAAACATTTTGGTTTGCCCGAAAATCTGAAACTCTCTGTTCATTCGGGCAGCGATAAGTTTACCATTTATCCGATTATGGCCGAAGTGATTAAAAAATACAACAAAGGCCTGCATGTAAAAACTGCCGGAACAACCTGGCTTGAGGAAGTGATCGGTCTGGCGGTGGCCGGTGGCGAGGCGCTGGAGACAGCCAAACAAATTTACATCAATGCCCTGGGCCGGAAAGACGAACTCTGTGGTCCGTATGCCGACGTAATTGATATCGACGATTCGAAACTACCTTCGGCGGAAGAAGTGGCCGGCTGGAGCAGCGAAAAATTTGCCAATACCCTGCGGCATATTCCCGGCCATCCGGATTACAACTCCAATTTCCGCCAGCTGATCCACGTGGGTTATAAAGTAGCTGCCGAGATGGGCGATACCTACACGGGCTTGTTAAAAAAACATGCCGCCATCGTTGGTGGATGCGTGGAAGAGAATATTTACGACCGCCATTTAAAAAGATTATTCAATCTGTAATTGAAACCAAAAATCAGAAAATAAGATAGATAAGATGAAAAAGTTCATGGATGAGAATTTTCTGTTGCAAACCGAAACTGCTCAGAAATTGTATCATAATCACGCGGCAAACATGCCGATTTTCGATTACCACTGCCACATTAACCCGAAAGACATCGCGGAAGACCGGATGTTTAAAACCATCACCGAAATTTGGTTGTACGGCGATCATTATAAATGGCGCGCCATGCGTACAAACGGCGTTGACGAGCGCTTTTGTACAGGCAATGCCAGCGATTGGGAAAAATTTGAAAAGTGGGCCGAAACGGTGCCTCATACCTTGCGTAATCCGCTTTATCACTGGACACACCTGGAGCTGAAAAAATTCTTCGGAATTAACGATATTCTGAGCCCGAAAAACGCACGCGAAATTTACGATGCCTGTAACGAAAAGCTGCAAACACCTGCCTACAGCTGCCGTAACATCATCCGGATGGCCAATGTGCATACAATCTGCACCACCGACGACCCGGTTGATACGCTGGAATATCATCAGCAAATTAAAGAAGACGGTTTTGAAGTGGCTGTTCTGCCGGCCTGGCGCCCCGATAAAGCCATGATGGTGGAAGACCCGAAATTCTTTAATCAATATATGGACCAGTTAGCCGAAGCTGCCGGTATCCACATCGAATCGTTCGAGGATTTGATGGACGCCCTGGATACGCGTCACCAGTATTTTCACGACAATGGTTGTCGTTTGTCCGACCACGGTCTGGATACCGTTTTTGCCGAAGACTATACCGATGAAGAAATAAAAGCCATCTTCAAAAAAATCCGTGGCGGCAGCAAGCTCTCCGAAACGGAAATTCTGAAATTCAAATCCTGCATGTTGTACGAATTTGGCGTGATGGACCATTCGCGCGGCTGGACACAACAATTGCACATTGGCGCACAACGCAACAACAACACCCGTTTGTTCAAAAAATTAGGCCCCGATACCGGTTTCGATTCGATTGGCGATAAGCCGATCGCTGAACCACTGGCCAAATTGCTCGACCGTTTAGATCAGGAAAATAAATTGTGTAAAACGGTTTTGTATAACCTGAATCCGCGCGATAACGAGTTGTACGCTACCATGTTGGGTAATTTCCAGGATGGCTCCGTCCCCGGAAAAATTCAGTACGGCTCAGGTTGGTGGTTTCTCGATCAGAAAGACGGCATGATTAAACAGATGAATGCCCTTTCCAATCTGGGTTTGCTGAGCCGTTTCGTGGGAATGTTAACCGACTCACGAAGTTTTCTTTCATACACCCGTCACGAATATTTCCGTCGTACACTATGCAACCTGCTGGGGAATGATGTTGAAAATGGGGAGATTCCGGCAGACATGGAGCTTTTGGGAAGTATGGTTGAGAATATTTGTTTCAATAACGCGAAAAAATATTTTAATTTTTAGTCATTCCAGATAAGCTGAAATACATTCATTTATCTTGCGGGAAAGGAAAAGATTTCTATTTTTGCAATCGATTGCACAAAGAAATTTAATGATTTGAAAAATGAATAAGAAAGTTGTAACATTCGGAGAAATCATGTTGCGTTTGGCAACACCCGGTTATTTGCGTTTTTCGCAAACTGATAATTATTCGGCCACATTTGGAGGAGGAGAGGCTAACGTAGCCGTTTCGCTGGCCAACTATGGCATTCCTGTTGATTTTGTAACCCGGTTGCCGAAGAACGATATTGGTCGTGCCTGCCGGATGGATTTGAGAAAATACGGAGTTGGCACCGAAAAAATTGTTTGGGGCGGCGAGCGTCTGGGAATTTATTTCCTTGAAACGGGAGCTGTAAGTCGCGGCAGTAAGGTGGTTTACGATCGTGCCCATTCGGCCATTGCCGAGATCAAACCGGGAATGATTGACTGGGATGAGGTTTTCGAAGGCGCTGAATGGTTCCACTGGACAGGCATTACACCTGCTATTTCGCAAGGGGCTGCCGATGTTTGTCTGGAAGCGATTAAAAAGGCAAACGAAAAGGGAATCACGGTTTCCTGCGACCTGAACTACCGTAAAAACCTGTGGAACTACGGCAAATCAGCTGGTGAAGTGATGCCTGCCTTGGTTGAAGGAACGGATGTGGTGCTGGGCAACGAAGAAGACGCCGCGATGGTGCTGGGGATTCATCCCGAAGGGGTGGACGTAACCGGTGGACATGTGGAAGGCGCTGCTTACGAATCGGTTTCAAAACAAGTGATGGCTCGTTTCCCACGGTGTAAAAAAGTAATCACGACGCTACGCGGCTCGGTTAACGCCAACCATAACTCGTGGGCAGGTGTTCTTTGGAATGGTGAAAAATTATTCGAATCGCCAACCTACCAGATTACACACATTGTTGACCGTGTTGGCGGCGGAGATTCATTCATGGGCGGCCTCATTTATGGTTTGTTAACTTATACGGGCGACGATCAGAAAGCGCTGAACTTTGCCGTTGCCGCTTCGTGCCTGAAACACACCATTTACGGCGATTACAACCAGGTAACCGTTGATGAAGTAGAAAAGCTGATGGGCGGCGATGCCAGCGGACGGGTGGCGAGATAAAAGCCCCTCCGGCTCCCCCCCGGGGAGACTTGTATATTTGGTTTTGAAAATAACCAATGACCAGTAACCAATCTCAAGCAATTTGAAACCTGGAATTTGGAACATTAAATTTTAAACTGATTTTATGGCAAGATTTACAAGAATAGAAGTCGCTTTAAAAATGAAGGAAACCGGCATTGTTCCGGTTTTCTATCATCAAAGTGCTGAGGTATGCAAGTCTGTATTAAAGGCTTGTTATGATGGCGGAATCCGTGTGTTTGAATTTACAAACCGCGGCGATTTTGCACACGAGGTATTTGGAGAGCTCAACAAATGGGCAGCCGGCGAATGTCCCGAAATGATCCTGGGTGTCGGATCAATTGTTGATGGCCCAACTACTGCCTTGTACATTCAGCTTGGCGCCAGTTTTATTGTGTCGCCGCTGATTGAGGAAGAAATGGCCCGGATCTGCAATAAACGAAAAATAGCCTGGAGCCCTGGCTGCGGTTCGGTATCGGAGATCGGGAAAGCCCATGAACTGGGAGCCGAGGTGGTTAAAATTTTCCCCGGTTCTTCGGTGGGCGGACCAAGTTTTGTGTCTGGTGTCATGGGGCCAATGCCTTATGCCAGCATTATGCCAACCGGAGGTGTGTCGCCCGACGAAGAAAACCTGAGCAAATGGTTTAAAGCAGGCGTGCACTGCGTGGGAATGGGATCGCAATTATTCCCAAAAGAAGTGTTGGCCAATAAAGATTGGTTGTTTATCACCAACAAGTGCAGGGAAGCGCTTGATATCGTAAAGAAGCTTCGGTAAGTTTACCCCTGTAAGCAATTAAACCTAATACTAACATTTAAAATTGACTATGTCTTTGACTACAATTAACGAGAAGATGTCCAAGTACCGGTGGACAATTGTTGCGATGTTGTTCATGGCAACAACCATTAACTACCTGGATCGTCAGGTACTTTCGCTAACCTGGAAAGATTTTATCGCGCCAGAATTTCACTGGACAGATAGCGACTATGGAACGATCACGTCCCTGTTTTCCCTCTTCTACGCCATTAGCCTGGTTTTGGCCGGTCGGTTTGTTGACTGGATGGATACCAAAAAAGGTTTTCACTGGGCCATTGGAATCTGGTCAGTTGGCGCTGTATTGCACGCGTTTTGCGGGATTGCAACTTCCGGTATTATTACAGGCAACTGGTTTGTCGGTTTTGCCGAGGCTCGGCATATCATTGAAGGAGTTCAGGATGTTGCCCGGGTGTTGAATGTGAGCGTGGTCTTGTTCATCTTTGCTCGTCTTGTATTGGCAATTGGTGAAGCGGGTAACTTCCCTGCTGCAATTAAGACAACCGCAGAATATTTCCCTAAAAAAGACCGCGCTTACGCCACCAGTATTTTTAATGCCGGTGCCACCGTAGGCGCATTGGCTGCTCCGATTACCATTCCTTTGATTGCCAAACACTGGGGATGGGAATCTGCGTTTATCGTGATTGGCGCTCTTGGTTTTCTTTGGATGATCTGGTGGCAAATTGGCTATTATAAACCCGAGCGTCATCCCCGCGTAAATGAGGCAGAGCTGGAATACATCAACCAGGACCTTCTGGCTGGCGAAGCAGAAGCAGAAGCTGCAAGAGTTGCATCCGGAAAGAGAATCAGCTTTAGGAAGTGCCTGCGTTACAAACAAACCTGGGCGTTTGCTTTTGGTAAATTCATGACTGACGGCGTTTGGTGGTTCTACCTGTTCTGGACACCAGCCTACCTGAGTTCAGTATACGGACTGGAATCATCTGATCCGAGAGCACAGCTTGGATTATTTGTGCTTTACGCCATTACCTTGCTCTCAATTATTGGTGGATGGCTACCTACTTATTTTGTTGATAAACAAGGCATGCATCCTTATGCAGGACGTATGAAATCGATGTTGATTTTTGCATTTTTCCCGCTGCTTGCTGTATTTGCTCAACCCTTGGGCGGATTATCCTACTGGTTCCCAATACTCATCATCGGTATTGCCGGTGCAGCACACCAGGCCTGGTCGGCCAACATCTTTTCAACTGTTGGCGACATGTTTCCGAAAGCGGCTATTGCAACCATTACCGGTATCGGCGGTTTGGCCGGAGGTTTAGGATCTGTAATCATCAATAAAGGATCCGGCGTATTGTTCGATTTTGCCCGGGAAACTGAAATGAGCTTCATGGGATTTAAAGGAGTTGAGTCCGGTTACTTTATCATTTTCTGTATCTGCGCCATTGCTTACCTGATTGGCTGGATTGTGATGAAGTCATTGGTCCCGAAATACAAACCAATTACCGACCTGGCATAGTTTTAAGACGAATTAACGACTAATAATAAAATCCGGGATGAATTTGCAGGAGCAAAGTTTCCCGGATTTTTTTATATCCAAATGGCCGAAGTATACTTTTCCGATGCCGATCACAAGTTGCAAAAAGGGTTTATATCAGGCATTCCATTTGGCGATGGCCTGCTTGTTGCGTTCGTTTACGATATTCTTTGCTTCGGCTGTATACAGAAATTCCAGCTCTTCGGCAAAATATTCGGTGATTTTCCCCCGCACCATTTTTAGCATTGAGTTCAGCAGGTGATTTTGCTCATTGAACGCTTCAGGTAATACGGCAATGGTTGTCGGAAGCCAACGTTCGGGGAACATATTTTCAAACTCTCCGCCTTTTTTGTATTTGTCAATTTCCGCCTGGATAAGCTTCAGACTTTCTGTATTTCCTTCATCCGAGCCGGGTGTAATGCCTTTGGCTGTCAGCTCGCGGTTGATGGCCTGTATATTGGGGACGATCATCCCTAAAGTGAATGGGTTCTGATTATTGTACAACATGCACTGATCGATTAATTTTGACTGATCAACCATCGCTTCTTCAATTCCTTCAGGGCTGTACTTTTCACCATCATTGGCAATCAACAGACTTTTAAAACGACCTAATACATACAAAAACCCGTCTTGATCCAGGTATCCCATATCTCCGGTGTGCAGCCATCCGTTTTTGATGGTGTCAGCGGTAGCTGTTGGATTGTTCCAGTAGCCCAGCATCACATTGTCGCCTTTGATAACAATTTCGCCTTTCTCACCTGTTGGCAGCTCATTGCCCTGATCGTCCAAAATTTTCAGTTCCATGTATTTCACCAGTTTCCCGGATGAGCCAAATTTAATGGCATGTAATGCGTTTGACGAAATAACCGGAGATGCTTCTGAAAGGCCGTAGCCCTGGCACATCGGGATGCCGATGGCATAGAAAAAGCGTTGCAGTTCAACATCCAGCAGCGCGCCGCCGCCAATAAAAAACTTCAGGTTCCCGCCAAAACTTTCACGGATTTTTGAGAACAGGATCTTATCATATAAGGCCAATAAGGGTTTGTAGAAAGCGAGCATTCCTTTGCCCCGTTTGAACCCGTCTCCATTGTATTTGTAGGCGATTTTTAGTGCGTGGTTGAACATTTTTTCGGCTGTTTCTCCTTTTTGCCTGATCCCGGTTTCAATCCCCTTACGGAAGTTTTTGGCAACGGTCGGGACGCTCATCAATACATTCGGTTTAATCTCTTTAATGTTTTTTGGAATGTTTTTGAGGGTTTCCATGGGGCTGTTGCCTGTTTCGAGCGAGGCGACGCTGGCGCCGTTGTACATGAAACAATACAGGCAGGCCGTGTGCGCAAAGGCATGATCCCAGGGCAAGAAGGCCAGTGTTCTCCAATCGGGGGTGATTTCCATCAGGGTGTTCGACTGAATGACGTTGGCGGCATAATTCAGGTGCGAAAGCATGATGCCTTTCGGGTCGGCTGTGGTTCCCGAGGTGTAAGAAATATTGGCCAGGTCGTTAGGTTGAACTGATTTGAATACTTCTTCAACCCGATTTTTGTCTTCGCGAAGAAATGTTTTGCCGGTATGGATGATGTCATAGTAGTACAGATCGTTTTCACCCGGTTCTTCTTTTTCATCAAGATAAATTACCTTTTCAAGCATTGGTAAATCCTTCCGGATTTCTTCAATTTTGGGCGCCTGTCCGCCGGAAACAATTACCATCCGGCTTCCTGAATGTGCCAGCCTGAATTTAATTTCCGTTTGGGCATCCAGTTTCACCGATAGCGGCACGTTGATGGCCCCGGCATATAAAATTCCCAGTTCGCTAATGATCCATTGGTTCCGCCCCTCTGAAATGAGCCCGACCCGATCGCCTTTTTTAATGCCGATGGATTGCAATCCCGCAGCGAATTGCAGTACTTTTTCACGTGTCTCTTTATAAGTCATCCCTTTGTATTCGCCGTTTTGCTTTTCCCACAGGTAGATGTTGTCGGGATACTTACTGACACTTGTCTCAAAAAGTTCAACAATCGTTTTCATAAATTCAGGTTTTTTTGAAATAGATGAATTCAAAAGTAGCAAAATTCACGAAAATGTTATGAAAAAAAGGAGGCGGTAAAGCCTCCCTTTTTTATTTCGTTCCAAACTGGTAGATGGTTGTTTGCCGGTATTTATCACCCGGGCGTAGGATGGTTGACGGAAAATGGTCGTGGTTGGGCGAATCGGGGTAATGCTGCGTTTCGAGCGCTACGCCCGAGTAACTGCCGAATTTTTTCTTTCCGTCAATTTCCAGTTCAGGAATCCAGTAGCCGGTATAAAGCTGGATGCCGGGTTGCGTGGTAAACACTTTTACTTCGCGGCCGGATTTGCTTTCCGACAGGCATCCGGCATAAATCAGCTGGCCGTCTTCGTTGTCGAGCACATAATTCAGATCGTACCCGTCTGCCAGTCCGGCAATGTCGCGTCCCAGTTTTTTGCCCGAGGTAAAGTCAAAAACGGTTCCTTCAACCGGAATGATATTCCCGGTGGGGATCATTTCTTTGGCTTCGGTTATCTTTTTAGCGGTCAGCTCCAGATCGTGGTTCAGTATATTTTCTGAGCCACC
Organism: Gaoshiqia sp. US2; assembly: GCF_059705485.1. Taxonomy (NCBI): domain Bacteria; kingdom Pseudomonadati; phylum Bacteroidota; class Bacteroidia; order Marinilabiliales; family Prolixibacteraceae; genus Gaoshiqia; species Gaoshiqia sp. US2. The sequence continues at coordinate 3,283,379 of NZ_AP048550.1, forward strand.
GGTCAGGTTAAAATAGCTGTGATTGGTCAGGTTCACGATGGTTGCCTGATCGGTTTCCGCTTCATAATCAATCGAAAGTTTGTTTTCTTCATCGAGGGTATAGGTGCAATAAACATGCAGGTTACCGGGGTAACCCTCTTCCTGGTCGGGGCTCAGGTACGACATTCTTACGCCTGCCTTACCCGGTTCTTCAAACACCTCGGCCGACCAAATACGACGGTCAAAACCAATCAGCCCGCCATGTAAATGATTCGGTCCGTTGTTGACGGCGCCCGAATATTCAATGCCGTCAATGCGATATCTCCCCTTGGCGATGCGGTTGCCAAAACGCCCGATGATACAGCCAAAATAAGGATAACTTCCCAGGTAAGCATCACTCAGGTAATCCTCCAGTTTATCGAATCCGCATACAATATTTTCGGTTTTCCCTGATTTGTCGGGGGTGGTGATGGCGGTGATTACCGCGCCGTAATTCGTGATGTTTACCCTTACTTGTCGGTTGTTTGCCAGGCTGAACAGTTCAACCGTCTGACCATCCGGTGTTTTTCCAAATGTTTTACTGGTTATTTTCATTCTATTGGTAATTAAGTAAATTTGACTTCTTTTTACTTCTCTTTGAAATACAAATATATTTAAATCTTTCGTACTGGTGGGTACCGGTTGTTATTGTTGGCGATATTTTTGTACTTTTAAATTCTGAAAACCTGAGAAAATACAAACTTGTGAAGAATATACAAATTGACGACACCCTGGGGGTTCCCAAATACCGGCAGATTATCAATTCGATTTACCAGGCCATCTCAGCCGGCGATCTGAAAGTCGGTGATAAGATTCCTTCGCTGAACCAGATTTGTGTTGAATTTGATCTTTCGCGCGATACCGTGATGGTAGCCTTTAACGAACTGAAAGCAAAAGGAGTGATTAGCTCCATCCCGGGGAAAGGCTATTATATTAATAGTACCGACATTAACCGGGATGAGCGGATCTTTCTTCTTTTTGATGAATTGAATGCCTTTAAAGAAGATTTATACACCTCGTTTATGAATAGCCTGGATACCCGGTCGAATGTGGATATTTACTTTCATCATTTTAATTTCCGGTTATTTAAAGATTTAATTCTGCAAAGTGCGGGCAAGTATACCTCGTATGTCATTATGCCGGCTACCTTCGACCATACCGCTGATATTATTTCTGTTTTACCCGAAGATAAGGTATTTATTCTCGACCGGTTAAAAGATGATTTAAAATCCTTTCCGGTTGTTTATCAGGATTTTGAAGGAGATGTATATCGGGCGCTTCAGGATGGTGAAGATCTGCTGAAAAAATACAATAAGCTGGTAATGGTTTTTCCGGGCGGAAAAGAGCCTGAAGGACGGATGGTTGGTTTTCAGAAATTTTGCGAAGAACGTCATATCCCGTTTGAAATTTTACGCAGTTTATTAAACCGGAAAATTAAACAGGGAGAGGCCTATTTTATTCCTTCAGACCGGAATCTGGTTCGCCTGGTGAAGATGGCTGCCGAGCAAAACCTGATGCTTGGAAAGGACTTGGGTATCGTTTCTTTCAACGACACGGTTTTAAAAGAAGTTGTTGCAGGCGGAATTACAACCATATCAACCGATTTTGAGCAAATGGGAGCTACCCTGGCCAATATGATTGTTGAAAAACACCGCGATCATCTGGCAAACCCGGCCGCGTTGATCCGGCGAAACTCTTTGTGATATGTTTGAAAACATAAATAGGTGATCATCCTCAAGGCGGAATATTTGTATTTTTACCCACCAGTACCTACCAGTGGGAAATTTTAATTTATGAGTAATTTTAACATTGAAGATCATCCGCACAAAAGGTTGAATCCGTTGACGAATGACTGGGTTTTAGTCTCGCCGCACCGGGCCAAAAGGCCGTGGCAGGGACAAGTAGAAAAGGCAGTTCCGGATGAACGGCCCCAGTACGATCCGACTTGTTATTTGTGCGCAGGAAATGAAAGGGCAGGAGGGAAGCTTAATCCTGACTATAAAGGGACCTTTGTGTTTACAAACGATTTCAGCGCGCTATTGACCGATACGCCCCACGGCAAGGTGGATGAAGGCAGTCTGTTTCAGGCGCAAAGTGAAAGAGGCATTTGCAAGGTGATTTGCTTTAGCGAGAATCACAGTCTGACAGTGCCGGAAATGGAGGTGGCCGACATCCGTCATGTCGTTGATGTTTGGTGTGAAGAATTTGCTGAACTTGGAAGCAAAGACTTCATCAACTACGTTCAGATCTTTGAGAATAAAGGGGCCATCATGGGCTGTTCAAATCCGCATCCGCACGGGCAGATCTGGTCGTCGTCATCAGTTCCTGCAGAACCCGCCAAAGAGTCGGTCACCCAAAAAGAATATTTTGAGAAACACGGCACGACCTTGCTGGGTGACTACCTGAAAGCCGAGTTGAAGAAACAGGAACGCCTCCTGGTTCAGAATGAGCATTTTGTAGCGCTTGTGCCGTATTGGGCTGTCTGGCCATTCGAAACCATGATTATCAGCCGACGTCCCGTTCAGAATATCCTTCAGCTGACTGAGGCCGAAAAAACCGGTCTGGCCGATATCTATAAACAGCTCACCGTGAGGTACGATAACCTGTTTGAGGTTTCGTTTGCCTATTCGGCCGGTTTGCACCAGGCCCCGACCGACGGGAACGATTATCCTGAATGGCATTTGCACATGCACTTTTATCCGCCTTTGCTGAGGTCGGCCTCGGTGAAAAAGTTTATGGTCGGCTACGAAATGCTTGCCTCGCCGCAACGGGATATCACCGCAGAGCAGGCTGCGAAGCGCTTACGCGATCTGTCTGATTTACATTATAAAAAACAAATCAATAAATAATTAAACTCAATAGAAATCGAATTATGGCAAAAATTAGTGCTTTAACGGAAAAGATAAACGGAGGGAACAATGCCTTGTTCCATGAGTTGTATGGCCTTGATGCTGTTGTTTTGAACGAACAGGCCGCCCGCTATACCGGTTTAATGGACGAATTCCGGAAGTTATTCGGAACCGATGATGTAGCGCTGTTTAGCTCTCCCGGGCGTACCGAAATTGGCGGGAACCACACCGACCACAACTACGGTCGTGTGCTTGCGGGGGCAGTAAACCTCGATAATATTGCCGTTGCTGCGAAAAACGGGACAACGGTCATCCGGATCAAATCGGCAGGTTATCCCGAATTTCAGGTTGATCTTTCCGACCTCCGTATGGATGAGTCACAATTTTACACCTCCGCCTCATTGGTCAGGGGCATCTGTGCCCGCATGAAGGAACTGGGCTACGAGATTGGCGGCTTCGATGCCTGCATTGAAGGTCGCGTGCCGAAAGGTTCAGGTTTGAGCTCGTCAGCATCTTTCGAAGTGCTGGTGGGGGCCATCGTGAACCATCTTTTCAACAACGGGAAAATGAGCGGGGTCGAAAATGCCATCATCGGACAGTGGGCCGAAAATAACTACTTTGGAAAACCTTGCGGTTTGATGGACCAAACGGCTTGCTCGGTCGGAGGGTTGATTACAATCGATTTTGAAGATCCGGCCAAGCCAATTGTAAAAGAAGTGGATTTTGATTTCGTTGCGACTGGTTTTGCCCTGGTGATTACCGACGTTGGCGGCGGTCATGACGATCCGGCATCACAAGCTGAATATGCGTCTTTACCTACTGAAATGAAGTCGGTTGCAGCCGAACTCGGCGCAAAAGTGCTGCGGCAGGTAACGCTGGAGCAAATTGTTGAAAAAATTCCTGAAATACGGCAAAAAACCGGCGACCGGGCTATTCTGCGGGCATATCATTTCCAGGGAGATAACCAACGGGTGGTCGATCAGGTTGCGGCTCTTGAAAATAACGATTTTCAATCATTCCTCAAGATGGTTGTTGAGTCGGGATACAGCTCATACATGTACAATCAAAATATTTTCGATGTTGTTCATAAGGATGAACAGGTGGTATCGTTGGGATTGGCGTTGAGCGAAATGGTTTTAAAAGGAAAAGGCGCGTGGCGCGTTCACGGCGGCGGATTTGGAGGGACCATTCAGGCTTTTGTTCCCCAGGATTTGCTCGATAAATATGTGAAAACATTGGAGCATGTGTTTGGCCAGGGGACCTGTCATAAGCTGTTCATCCGTGCCAAAGGCGCTATAAAGCTGGACTTATAAATCACAGACCGAAGTTTTAAATTTCTGAAAATGAGCAAGAACAAGTATCTGTTCCCATCGTGTGGTTAGGCTCACTGGCTATCTTCTTTTATATGGGCATTGAAATAGGTATTCCCGGTTTCTTTGCTGATTATTCGGAAAAGATTGGCCTCAATTTTACATCGCTGGAACGGACAGATATGCTGAAGTATTACTGGGGTGGTTTGATGGTTGGACGATTAATCGGAATTTTTGTATTGCAAAAATTTATCGCCCGCCAGATTCTTACCTTATGTGCTTTTGGCGGAGCCGCCTTTGTAGCTGCTTCGTTGGCAATTGGCGCTGCTATTCTCATGCCGGTGATGGGCGCTATCCAAACCGCTACCGGTTCGGTTGTGGTGGCTATCAGCTGTTTGTTTATTTATTACCTCTACCTGATCTTCTTTGCTACGAAAGGTTCTAAAATCAGGAACTGATCCGTTTAAAGAGATTAATTCATAAATTTAGCCATCCGCCAACCAGCGGATGGTTTTTTTATTTTACATGTTCTGTAGCATAAGAGGGAAAAAAAAGAACAATTCATATTAAGAGTATATATTACTTTTATAATTTTGACTCGTATGGATGCAATCAAGAAAAATCTTCTGAAGGAACTTTACGAAGAACACCCGCAGCATTACGTAGCTGTGGACTGTGTCATTTTTGGATATAAGGACGATGAGCTGAGGTTACTGCTTTATCCCCGAAGTTTTGAACCGGCAAAAGGCAACTGGTCGCTGCTGGGCGGCTTCATCCAGGATAATGAATCGGCAGACCAGGCGGCTGCACGCATCTTAAAAAGAACAACCGGTTTGGATCAGATTTATATGGAGCAGGTGGCTGCTTTTACCAAACCGGATCGTGAATCGGCCGCCCGGGTGATCAGCATTGCCTACTATGCCCTGATCAGACTGGATAAACACGACGAAGAAATTGTGCATCAGTATGGAGCCGACTGGTTTCCCCTGGAAAAAAAACCGGATTTGATTTTCGACCACGATGAGATTGTGGAAAAAGCCTTGTCGAAATTGCAGCAAAAGGCCGGTTACCAGTTGGTGGGGCCGGAGCTGTTGCCCGAATTGTTTACCCTGACACAGCTTCGGGGATTATACGAAGCCATTTTTCAACGGGTACTCGATCCCGGAAACTTCCGGAAGAAGGTTTTATCGCTTGGATTGCTGAAACGCTCCAATAAGAAAGATTCAACCGAATCGAAAAAAGGAGCATTCTATTACAGTTACCTGCATCAGGATGATCAGGATAAGGATATTGGCCGAATTATAAAAACATAATATAAAACGATAATTGAGATGGAAAAAATTGATTTCAAAAATTTAGAAGTGTGGTTTGTAACCGGAAGTCAGCATTTATACGGGCCTAAAACCCTGAAACAGGTTGATCAGGATTCGGAAACCATTGCCAACGCCTTGAATGTATCGTCACACATTCCTGTTAAAATTGTGTTTAAACCGGTAGTTACCACACCGGCCGAAATTTACAATTTATGCCTGGCAGCCAACAGCGACGAAAAATGTATTGGCCTGATTACCTGGATGCACACGTTTTCGCCTGCTAAAATGTGGATTCAGGGTCTGGGTGTGCTGAGCAAACCTTTTGCTCACTTCCATACTCAGTTTAACCGGGATATTCCATGGAATGAGATTGATATGGATTTTATGAATCTGAACCAGTCGGCTCACGGAGACCGGGAATTTGGTTTTATTTGCACCCGTATGCGTTTGAACCGCAAAGTGGTCGTTGGTTTCTGGCAGGACGAACAGGTTCAGAAAAAACTGGGCGACTGGTCAAGAGCTGCCGTCGGTTATCACGAATCAAAATCGTTGAAAATTTGCCGCTTCGGCGACAATATGCGGCATGTGGCTGTAACCGAGGGAGATAAGGTGGAAGCGCAGAAAGTGCTTGGCTGGCAGGTGAATTATCACGGCGTTGGCGAATTGGTTGCCAGCATGGCGACGGTCACCGAAAAAGATATTGATGCCCTGATGGATGTTTATGCCGCTGAATATCAGCTTGCCGACAAATCGGATAAAAACGTTCGTTACCAGGCAAAAATTGAACTGGGAATGAAAAAATTTCTGGATCAAAACGGTTACAAAGCATTCACCACAAACTTCGAAGATCTGACCGGTCTGGAACAACTTCCGGGTTTGGCCAGTCAGCGCCTGATGGCTCAGGGTTACGGATTTGGCGCCGAGGGAGACTGGAAACAATCCGCACTGGTCCGCATCATGAAAGTCATGGGCGCCGGATTGAACGGAGGTTGTTCATTCATGGAAGATTACACTTATCACCTCGATCCGGCACAACCGGCCGTATTGAGCGCTCATATGCTTGAAATTTGTCCGTCGATTGCCGGAGGAAAAGCGGCCATTGAGGTGCATCCGCTGGGTATTGGAGGTAAAGATGCCCCGGCCCGTTTGGTTTTTGATGTTCCTGAAGGTGACGGAATTAATGCCTCGCTGGTGGACATGGGCGGCCGTATGCGGATGATTCTAAACCCGGTGAAATCGATCAAAGCCAAACCGCTGCCTAAATTGCCGGTTGCCCGGGCGCTCTGGATTCCGATGCCCAACCTGGAAATCGGGGCTGCAGCCTGGATTTACGCCGGCGGAGCTCACCATACCAGCTTCTCGATGGCGCTGAACCGTGAAAGTCTGGAAGATTTTGCTGAAATGATCAACCTGGAGTTGGTCGTTATCGACCAGCAGACAACGATTACTGAATTCAAAAAGGAATTGAGATGGAATGATTTGTATTATCACCTGTCAAAAGGTTTGCAGTAATAACCAACGAATACAATAAACTTAAACTTAAATTGAATGGCTTTATTAGACTGGATCGTAATCGGAATCTTTGCCCTTGCACTGATTGGAATTATTGCCTGGGTGTTCAAACAAAAAGAGGAAACCTCGGGAGACTATTTTTTAGCGGGCCGGGATGCTACCTGGATTGCTATCGGGGCTTCAATTTTTGCCTCAAACATTGGATCTGAACACCTGATCGGACTGGCCGGCGCCGGAGCTTCGAGCGGGATGGCGATGGCGCATTGGGAAATCCAGGGCTGGATGATCCTGATCCTGGGCTGGGTCTTTGTTCCGTTTTATTCCCGAAGCATGGTCACCACGATGCCCGAGTTCCTTGAGAAACGTTATAATTCCGAATCGAGAACCATACTTTCGCTGATCTCCCTGGTTAGTTACGTGTTGACCAAAGTGGCTGTAACCGTATACGCCGGAGGTTTGGTGTTTAAAGAAGTATTTGGCATCGAAAGTATCTGGGGGATTGACTTCTTCTGGATTTCTGCAGTTGGACTGGTATTGCTGACTGCTGTTTACACGGTCATTGGCGGTATGAAATCGGTTCTGTATACCTCGGTGCTGCAAACCCCGATTTTGCTTTTAGGTTCGTTAATCATTGTTGTGCTTGGGCTGAAAGCCGTTGGCGGCTGGGATGAGGTGATGTCGATTACCAGCGCCGTGAAAGTGAATGAATACGGCGACAGCATGACCAACCTGATACGAAGCAACCGGGACTCTGATTTCCCCTGGCTGGGCGTGTTTATTGGCTCGGCAGTCATCGGTTTCTGGTATTGGTGTACCGACCAGTTTATCGTGCAACGGGTATTGTCGGGTAAAAACGAAACTGAATCCCGTCGCGGAACCATTTTTGGCGCTTACCTGAAGTTAACTCCCGTGTTTCTGTTCATGATCCCGGGGATGATTGCTTTCGCCATGGCACAAAAGGGAGTGGTGATTAATGGCGAGGTATTTACCTTAACGTCGTCCGATGCTGCCTTCCCGACCTTGGTATCCAAGTTGTTACCGGCCGGGGTAAAAGGATTGGTAGTTTGCGGTATTTTGGCTGCGTTGATGAGTTCGCTGGCTTCTTTGTTCAATTCGTCCTCCATGCTTTTTACCATCGACTTCTACAAAAAATACCGTCCTCAGTCCAGTGAAGCAAAATTGCTTCGGGTTGGGCGTATGGCAACGGTCGTTGTGGTGGTGTTGGGCGTTTTGTGGATTCCCATCATGAGAAGTATCGGAAGCGTATTGTATAACTACCTGCAGGATGTTCAATCGGTATTGGCGCCGGGTATTGCCGCCGCATTCCTGTTGGGGATTCTTTCAACCCGGCCTACTCCCAAGGGAGGGATGTGGGGAATGATTGCCGGTTTTATTATCGGCGTCCTGCGCCTTGGGGCTAAAGTGTTGTATACAACCATAGCCGGGAATGCCGGTTATGACGATGTAAAATCATGGGCCGCCGAGCACGGTGTAAATAACTTCTTCTACGTCCTGTTTTACGATGTAAACTGGTTATTCTTTAGCGGGGGGATGCTGGCGTTTAGTATGCTGGTGATTGTTGTGGTCAGTATGTTCACGCGACCGGCGCCTGCAGCACAAATCGAAGGCCTGACTTTTGCATCGGCTACAGCTGCTCAAAAAGCGGCAACCCGGGCCAGCTGGACGAAGTGGGATCTCTTCCATACCATTGTAATTATAGGATTGACCGTGGCTTTCTACATCTATTTCTGGTAGGATATTGTTGATCTGTAAAAATTGAAAAAATGTTGAAAAAACTGAAAGAACAGGTGTGCCGGGCCAATCTGGATTTGGTCAGGCATGGCCTGGTGATTTTTACCTGGGGAAATGTCAGCGGGATTGACCGGGAAAAAGGCCTGGTGGTCATTAAACCCAGCGGGGTTTCGTACGATGGCATGAAACCGGATGATATGGTAGTGCTTGATCTGGACGGGAACCTGGTGGAAGGCAAGTATAAGCCTTCGTCCGATACGGCCACCCACCTCGTTTTATACAAACATTTTAAAAACATCGGCGGCATTGTGCACACCCATTCCGAATGGGCAACAAGCTGGGCACAGGCGGGTAAAGCCATTCCGGCGGTAGGCACCACGCAGGCCGATTATTTTTACGGCGAGATTCCCTGTACCCGTAAAATGACGGATGAAGAAATAAACGGGGCTTACGAACTGGAAACCGGAAATGTGATCGTTGAATGTTTCAAGGAATTGAACCCCGATTATATCCCGGGCGTGTTGGTGAACAACCATGCTCCTTTTTCGTGGGGAAAAGACGCCCTTGATGCGGTTCATCATGCCGTGGTGATGGAGGAAGTAGCCAAAATGACTTTCCGTTCATTTCAGCTTAATCCTGATACGGCGATGTCTCAAACGCTTTTAGACAAACATTTCATGCGTAAACATGGGAAAGATGCATATTACGGACAATAGAATAAAAACTGTTAAAGATGACAAAAGCAAAATATACGATTGGACTGGATTATGGCTCCGACTCGGTGCGTTCGCTCATTGTGAATGTTGAAACCGGCGAAGAGGTGAGCAGTGTGGTGTTCGAATATCCGCGCTGGAAAAAAGGCCTGTATTGCGATCCTTCAAAAAATCAATTTCGTCAGCATCCGAAAGACTACCTGGAAGGACTGGAATATACCATTACGGAGGCCCTAAAACAGGCTCCGGCAGGCGTTGCCGAAAACGTGGTTGGCATTTCGGTTGATACCACCGGGTCAACGCCGGTAGCTGTCGATGAACAAGGTACACCCTTGTCTTTAACCCCGGGGTTTGAGGAAAACCCAAACGCGATGTTCGTGTTGTGGAAAGACCATACGGCGGTGAAAGAGGCGGATGAAATCAACGCACTGGCCCGCATATGGGAGATTGATTTTACGAAATATGAAGGCGGAATTTATTCGTCGGAATGGTTTTGGTCGAAAATCCTGCATGTTTCGCGCGCTGATGCCGGCGTTTTAAGGGCCGCTCACAGCTGGGTCGAACATTGCGACTGGATTCCGGCCGTACTGACCGGCAAAACCCGGCCAAAAACCCTGAAACGAAGCCGCTGTGCCGCGGGACATAAAGCCATGTGGCACGAAGCTTTCGACGGTTTGCCTTCCGAAGAGTTTTTAACTTCGCTCGACCCCATCCTCAGCGGATTACGCGACCGGATGTTCAAGGAAACCTATACCTGCGATGTGGCGGTAGGTAAACTGACTGATGAATGGGCACAAAAACTGGGACTTTCAACCGACGTTGTGGTTGGGGTAGGGGCTTTCGATGCGCACCTGGGAGCGCTTGGCGCCGAAATTCAGCCCTATTACCTGAGTAAAGTGATGGGGACTTCCACCTGTGATATGCTGGTTGCCCCGATGGAAGAATCGGGCGATAAACTGATTGCCGGCATATGCGGGCAGGTAGATGGTTCCATTATTCCGGGCATGTTGGGTATGGAAGCCGGACAATCGGCTTTTGGCGACATCTATGCCTGGTTTAAGCGCGTACTGATGTGGCCGGCCGAACAAATTCTGGCAACAACGAGCCTGGTGAATGAAGAAACCCGGCAGAAACTGCTGAATGAAATTTCGGATAAGCTGGTTGCCGAGTTAAGCAAAGCTGCCGCTGAATTGCCGATTGCCGAAACCGGCGTGTTAGCTGTCGACTGGATGAACGGACGCCGGACACCGGATGCCAACCAAAATCTGAAAGGCGCCATGGCCGGGCTTAGCCTGGGAACCGACGCCCCGCGTATGTTCAGGGCCCTGGTCGAAGCAACGGCTTTTGGGTCAAAAGCCATTGTCGACCGTTTTGTCCGCGAAGGCGTACGGATTGACGGGGTTATCGCGCTTGGAGGCGTGGCTAAAAAATCGCCCCTGGTGATGCAGATTGTTTCCGATGTGTTGAATATGCCGATCAAAGTGGCCCGTTCAGAACAGGCATGCGCCCTCGGTTCGGCGATGGCTGCCGCTGTGGTAGCCGGGGTGTACGCGACAACGGAGGAAGCACAGGCAAAAATGGGCGGCGGTGTTGAAACAGAATACCACCCGATTCCTGAGAATGTAGCGAAGTACCAGGCGATTTATGACAGGTACTTAAAACTGGGCGGATTTATTGAAGCTGAATTAACCTGATTTTAGCTTGCCAAATCGGCCCGATTCTCGCGAAAAAATAATAAATTGCCCGGTAAAACCGGGCAATTTTTATGTATGACATTATAGGAGACGTACATGGTCAGGCAGATCAGTTAAAGGTGTTATTGACTCAGATGGGGTACAGCTCATCGGGTCAGGTGTATTCGCACCCTGAACGGAAAGCAATTTTTGTCGGTGATTTTATTAACCGCGGGCTTCAAATCAAGGAAACCATACGGATGATCCGCGCCATGGCCGAGAACGGACATGCTTCTGTCATTCTTGGAAACCACGAAATCAACGCGATTTATTATTCTCTGCTGGACAAGCAGGGAAAGCGTTTAAGTAAGCGCTGGTCGCGCCTGCGCCTTGATCTGAATCCGACCTTAAGTGAATTCGCCTCGAATATGGACGAATGGAACAGCCATATTAAATGGATGCGTACCTTGCCGATGTTCCTGGAATTAGACGAAATACGTATTGTGCATGCCTGTTGGCAGGACGAAAATATTCGCCTTTTAAAAGAGCATCTGACTGAACCAAAATTGAAAAAGTCGTTTTTGAGAAGCATGGGGAAAAACAATTCGGAGGTAGCCAGGGCCTTTTGGGAAACCTGTAAAGGAATTGATTTTCAGTTGCCCAAAGATTTGTTGATTTTTGACAGGGATGGCCGTCCGCATCGTTCGTTCCGGTCGAAATGGTGGGTCGATCCCTGGGGTAAAACCTTCCGGGAGCTTTCGTTCGAGAGTCGGTTTGATTTGCCTTTTTACACCATCCCCGAGGAGATCATTATTAGCCGGAAGCCTTATTCGAAGAAGGAACCGATTGTATTCTTTGGTCATTATTGTATGAAAAACGGTTCAAACATTATCGAACCCAATATTTGTTGCCTCGATTCGTGCGTGAGCAGGAAAGGAACACTGACGGCTTACCGCTGGAGCGGTGAAAAAAAACTGAAGCCGGAAAACCTGGTGAAATAGGTACATATTTTTGGTGTTGAAAATAAGATTGTTACTGAAAGCCCAATTTTCACGGTTGTTTTTCCTGCTTTTTTTTAATTGTTGCTATTGCAGAGAAAAAAAGAAAGTATATATTTGCAAAGCCTTTTAAGAAACGGATTTCAGGAGGTTGGTTCTTTTAAAAAGTACTTTTGGTATCATTGTAAAAACCTTTATTGGTGCGGTAGTTCAGCTGGTTAGAATATCGGCCTGTCACGCCGGGGGTCGCGGGTTCGAATCCCGTCCGCACCGCAAAAAATGATGCTTAAGTACGATTTGGTGCGGTAGTTCAGCTGGTTAGAATATCGGCCTGTCACGCCGGGGGTCGCGGGTTCGAATCCCGTCCGCACCGCTCAGGGTTCGCCAAACGGCGAAAACCAAAAGCCATCAAGAGGCCGTCTCAACGTAAATTTGGGACGGCCTTCGTTTTTTTACATTTTGTTGCATTAACAGGCCGGGATGACTTCATATTCCCGATGATCTCGTTACGAACAGCGGAAATGAAAACAGCTTCAACGGTGTATCTAAACCATTGAAGCTGTTTTTGTGATTCGGACAATTGGCCTATCTGCAGGGCAAAAAGCTAAGCAGCGTATCGCCGCGAAGACCCCGGCGGAGCGTTTCAAGCGGGATAACCTCGTTTTCGGCAATGTTTCCCAGGTTTACGTTGGGACCTAATAATTTGATAAACCATACTTGCTGGCTTTTTAGCGGAGCTTCCCAAAGGATTTGATCGGCGTTGAGTTGTTTGCGGATGTCCAGGATCAGGTTAAAGTTGGCAGAGCCGTCTTCGTTGTAAATGCCTATATTTCCGCTTTCACGGGCCTCAGCAATCACTTTCCAGGCGCCAGCCTGCAATTCGGTCTGCATCCACGAGACCCACTCTTCGTTTGAAATCTCTTTGCCTTTCAGTTTGGTCCCTACTTCTGATAAAACCACGAAATCTTTCGAAAGCGTTTCAATATACTGACATTTCCGCCCGTGTTCGATGGGAAGTACCCCGTCGGAAACTTCGGCCATCCCGACGCCGCTTTCGGTAATAAATTTGCGGAAATCATCAAACATATCCCGTGCAATAAAGGCTTCGAAAAGCGTTCCCCCAAAATAGGGTTTCAAGCCGGCCTGCTGGTAAAGTTTAATTTTTTCCTTCAGTTTTGGAGTGAGCAAGCCTGTGCCGAAGCCTAATTTGACCAGATCAACATATTCAGAGGAAACGTCGCAAAAATCTTCAGCCTCCCGTAGGCTTAATCCTTTGTCCATAACCATGGTGAGACCTGAATGTCTTGGTTTATCCGGCCTCTCAGGGATAAATGGCAAATTAAAATTCATTATTTTATAGTTTGGTGGATTGAAATTTCTTGATGAGTTTCCGGATCGATTCGTTTTGGCTGGCTTCCGGGTAAAAATCAAATAAATCGCGGTAGCTGTTAAAATCAATCTCCAGGGCTTTTTCAAAATAACCGGTAGCCGACACTTCATCTTTATTTTCGAGCAAATAAGCGGTCAGCCGGTAATTGATTCCCGAATCGTTGGAAAGTATTTTGTATGCGCTTTTTAAAATGTCGATGGCCTTGTTCAGGTTGCTGCGGTCGTATTCCATTTCGGAATAAGAAACCCAGCAATCCGGGTTGTCGGGATCGAGGACGGTTGCTTTTTCATAAGCCGTTTCGGCCTGGTCGAAATTATCGAGTTCGTGGTTGATCTTACCGTAAATCAGCCAGAAGTCGGGGTTTTCGTCTTCCAGTTTCAAGGCTTTTTTCACAAAGGCCAGGGCTTCAGTTAGTTTACCTTCCATCCACATGATCATGCCGCAGCCGTACCAGGCATTGGCGTTGTTTTTATTGAGCCGGATGGCTTTCCGGTAGTTAACCAAAGCGTCGTTGTACTGGTCGAGGTTCAGGTAACATTCGCCTAAATAGCAGTACGCGTCGTCGTTTTCTTTATCGCGTTCGAGGTATTCCTGGTAACATTCGATCGCTTCCCGGTAGCGGTTACTGTTCGAAAGGGCATTGGCTTTGTTAAACCAGGCCTGTTCAAAATCATCCTGCAGGGCAATCGAATAGTCGTAAGCATCAACCGCTTCGTCGTGTTTGCCAAGGCGGTTGTAAGTAATTCCCAGGTTGTACCATACCGACGAGTTGAACGGATCGATATCCAGGTATTCGTCGTAATAGCGGATACTCTTGTCGAAGTCCTGTATTTTATCGAAATAATAACCTAATTCGTACAAAACAAGTTCATTTTCCGGATTGATCCGGTAAGCTCTTTCGAGGAAGTCAACGGCTTTTTCTGCTTCTCCGGATTGTCCAAGCGTGACTCCGATGTTGTAAAGTAATTCATCCTGATCTTCATCGCTGTACCGAATGGATTGTTCATAGGCATCGATGGCCTCGTCGACCATGCCGAGCATGATTAGAGCAGAACCCCTCACCAGGTACACGTCCGAATTGTTCTTTTCAACCCGTTCGGCCAGATGGACCAGTTCGAGCGCTTCTTCGGCATGTCCGTCGACCAGCAGGATTTGGGCTTTTTTAATTTGCAGGCTGGTGGAGGCGGGGTGAATGGCCAGTCCGTTTCCAGCGGCTTCGTAAGCAAGTTTGATTTTTCCTTCATCCAGAAAATAGTCAATAATCCCTTCAAATTCGAATACATCAAAGTATCCGAACTCCTGGGTTTTGATCATTTTTTTGAAACGCTTAACTGCTTCAATGATTTCTTCATTTTCGAAATAATCCCTTGCGTCCTCGTCCATAAAAAGAAAATTGCAGTTGCAAATTTAGAAATTGTTTTTGAAACAACTTACTCCGGCTGATGCTCTTTTCTTAAAAGGTCGTTTATCGTCTTCACCGGATTGAAAGTTGTGATCGGAACTTCCACAAAAAGCGTGTTCCAATCAGCCATAGCTCCGTTCCACAAACCGGGTAGTTCCTGCGCCTTAAGCGCTTTTCCGTCTTTTGACTTTCGGGAAATAAACCCGGTGGCCGGATCGGTATATTTGTTCAGGTCGTATTTTTCTCCTTTGTAGTTTTTAAATGCGCAAACCAGGTCAACGGGGTTAAAGTGGGTGGCTTCACCGGTAATTGCCATTTGTTCGAGGTTGTCGGCGTCGATTTGTGAACTCTCGACCACCTGCAACGAGACCGACCCATCGGCGTTTTCGGCCAGAAAGGGCCCCCCGCCCGGTTCGCCTTCATTTTTTACCATCCCGCAAACCCGGATTGGCCGGTCGAACTTTGATCTCAGGTAATGGTATAAATTTTCTTTTTCGATGTAATATTGATCTGTTGGCGGTTGAATATTCAGGATATTTTCGAGGAAATTGACTGCTTCGGCAAAGAAGGCGCTGTCGAGCGCGTAATAATGATGCGTATCGAGGATTTGCTGATAGCTGAAAATTTTATGCTGTAGCCGTAATAATAAACCTGCCAGCACTTTCTTGTACTTTACCGTTTCGGGTTTAAGGTAGTCGGGTACCACATTGTCGATGTTTTTGATAAACACCAGGTCGGCATCCAGCTCATTCAGGTTCGAAAGCAAGGCCCCGTGCCCGCCGGGACGAAACAACAGGCTGCCGTCGTCGTTTCTGAACGGCTCATTGTCGGGGGTGACGGCAATGGTGTCGGTTGACGGTTTTTGGCGGCTAAATGTAATCTCGTAAACTACCTGAAACTCTTTTTCGTACCGGGATTTTATGTCAGACAGGTGCTTTTCGAATGCCTGTTGGTGTTCGGGCGAAACGGTGAAATGAATTTTTACTTTCCCGTCGGCATTTTTAGCGTAAAGAGCGCCTTCCACACCATGTTCTTCAAAGGAGGTTCGTGCCTGCTTGCCGTAGCTGTGAAATTTTAACAGGCCTTTGGGCAGGTTGCCGTAGTTTAAACCGCCTTCGGTTAATATCAGCCGGAGCAGTTCTGCCGCTGATAATTCTTCGGGTGGTCTGCCTGCAAGTTCTTTTAATTCATGATAAAAAGCGAAATTCTTCAGTCCCGAAAAAAAAGGTTTCATTTCTTTGTCGGCCCGGATTTCTTCTTCCGGAACGCCTTTGTCCAGCTTTTCCCTGGCTTCAAACAAGGCTTTAAACATCCGGCTGGCTGCGCCCGAGGCCGGTACAAACTTCAGCAGGCTGGTTCCCTGTGCTACTTGTTCCTCAAAATAATCGGTATTTTGGGCGGTATCCGCTTCATTCAACCGGATAATACCCTTGCCGACGGTGGCGGCTTGTATCACTTTCAGGAAAGGAAATCCCTTTTTAAAATTCTCAATCTGTTCAGAAACAATCCGATGGTCGCTTCCTCTTTCTGCTATGTCCGAAATGTCTTTTGCGCTAAACATCGTTTTTGGTTTACAGGTTTCGTATAAATTTAGGAAATCAGGCTTAATAAAAGGTGAAAGCCGGGTGGTTCGTGGGTTAAAGTTTTCAACAGTTGTTGATAAACCGGATTCGGCGGCAGGGAGAAATGCTTGCTTTTTGTGAATGAAACGAAATTACATTCCCGTTTTATCCTTTAGACTTAATCATTAATTTTGCCGCATAATGAAAACGAATGACCGAACATAAATTTCCGTGGGGACATCAGAAACGGTATAACGATTTTCCGACTTATTTCCGCAGTAAATTTACCGACCGGGTACAAAAGGTATCGGTTGACGCGGGTTTTACCTGTCCGAACCGGGATGGGACCAAGGCCCGGAACGGCTGTTCGTATTGCAACAACATCACCTTTAAACCCGATTATTGCCGCCTGGAGAAAAGCATTTCGGAGCAGCTTCGTGAAGGAGTTGACTTTTTTGCCCGCAAATATAAGTCGATGCGCTTTCTCGCTTATTTTCAGGCCTACTCCAATACCTATGCCGACTTGCCGGTGTTGAAAGAACGGTACGAAGAAGCCCTGTCGCATCCGAAAGTGATTGGCCTGGTGCTGGGTACCCGCCCCGATTGCGTGAATGAAGAAATCCTGGATTACCTGGCCGGATTGTCGGAAAAGTGTTACCTGATGGTTGAATTTGGCATTGAGTCGGTAAACGACGACACGCTGCGCCACATCAACCGGGGACACCAGTTTGCCGAAGCCCGGTGGGCATTGGAAGAAACCGCGCGCCGAAACATTCACAACTGCGCCCACCTGATTCTGGGTTTACCGGGCGAAAACCGGGACGACTTTCTTCGTCAGGCCCGGCTTATTTCACAACTTCCTGTTGAAAACCTGAAGTTACACCAATTGCAAATCCATAAAGGAACCCGGATGGCCGTTGAATATGAGCGACATCCCGAGGCTTTTCAGCTTTTTTCGGTCGAAGAATATGTCGACCTGGTGGTCGATTACCTCGAATTGCTGAACCCGGCCATTGTCGTTGAGCGATTTGTGAGCCAGGCCCCGGCGGGTATGGTCATCGCGCCCAACTGGGGACTGAAAAACTTTGAGTTTGCCGCCAAACTGGAAAAACGGCTCGAAGAACGCGCTACCTGGCAGGGACGTTTATTCTGATCATTAAATTTTACTACCTTTGCCGCGCAGACCGCTCTATCGCTTTCCCGTAACAGGGAAGGAGGAAAGTCCGGGCAACGCAGGGCGCCATGCTTCCTAACGGGAAGAAAGGCGAAAGCTTTTAGTAACGTAACAGAAAATAACCGTCCGGCTTGCCGGATAAGGGTGAAAAGGTGAGGTAAGAGCTCACCGGTTTCGGGGGTGATCCCGAAAGCCGTACGTCTCATGGGTTGCAAAGCCAAATATATCATGATCAGCGTTTACGCTCACAGGGTTGCCCGCCCTGTTTCAGGACTCCGGTCCTGATTATCATGAGGGGTAGGCTGCTAGATTGTAACAGCAATGTTACAGCCAGATAAATGATAGAGGTCCCGGTTTTCCGGGAAACAGAACCCGGCTTACAGGTCTGCTTTTTTTCTTTTTAAATCTGCAACGCTTTTTTGAAATGGCCGTGGCGTGGTTTTTAACCGCGCATTCGGTGCATTCGGTCATTGCCGGTTAAAAACCGGCGCACCCGGGGCGGGTATTTTGACGACCACTGCTGCGCTTAAAAAAATGGTTCTCCATACAAAAGCAGGCAACAGGGCTTATGTCCTTCCGGACGGGATTTACTTTTTTGTCTTGACACAAAAAAGTAAACAAAAAAAGTCAAGGCTGACGATGATTTTGAAGGAAAACGACGGGTTATGAATGCCACACGGCCCCAACTCGTCGTTCCTCCTCAAACAGGGCTGCTTACCAGTCCCAGCTCGGATTCCCTTCCCTTGTTTTCCGGGTTCAAAATCCCCGTAGGCCGCAGCCGGACGACAGTTCGTCACAGAAACGCGGGTCATGCTGAACTTGTTTCAGCATCTGTTGCCATTTGTTGCCCCGGCGGATGAAGTGTGACGCCAGATCAATGATCCGGAAAATCCGTTTCAATTATCCGGAAAACTCATTTGTATTTTCCGGGAAATGCAATCGGATTATCCGGTTATTCGGAAAGATTCTCCCGCTACCGACAATTTACAATTCGTCTGCTGACAGGCATTTATGAACCGGCGGTTCGGAAACCGCCGCACCCGATTAGGAACGCCGTTCGTTAATCGCTTGTTTTTTAAATTGATTCCAAATTAGTTGCTTAGTAAAATTTATTACGTCAAGTTTTGTAAATTGGGGAGCGAAACTGGAAAATTCCGGTCGGTTGGTTGATTTGAAGCGAAAGGAAAAAAACGACATAAACCCTTAGAGGCGATGTTGGAGAGGCTGTTGGAGGGGAAGAAACAGATCGGGGGAAGGACGTTTTAGGTTCCAATTTTTTTATTGCCGGATAGAAAAGTACACGATTGATGGTTTGATGTGGGTGAGAGGAGCGTATAACGATACTCTCCGGATTTGGAAGAATATATTTCACTTTCCATCTGACAAAACGGAAATATATTTCATAGTAAATTTACACAGACGTTGGCAACAAGTGTAAAAAAAACGGACGAACAGACAGATACGATAACGACAAAATTAAAATAAGAAAGGATTTAGCTTTTTGACAAGACAGTGCAAATTTGATGGAAATTTATTTTGTTTTTTTCTTCCCCCCCCGCAAAAAAAGAAGAAGGAAGCCCCACCCACATTGCAGCACATTTGCAAGCCCCACGAGCCGATGCTCAAAACCAAAGCTTGCAAAAGAGCTGCAATTTTGCTTACGCACCCGTGCTAAATTGGTACATTTGAGTTTTAATTAAAAAAACAGATTTTAATAAATGGCAAATAAAATATCACTTTCACGTTTAGAAAACTTCCTTTTTGAGGCATGTGACATTCTGCGGGGTAACATGGACGCCTCGGAATATAAAGAATACATCATTTCCATGTTGTTTCTTAAAAGGGTAAATGACCAGTTTGATATACAACGTGATAAACGTAAAAAGAAATTAACAGAAGAAAAAGGCTTGCAAGACCCTGAAATGATTTACGGGGAACTTGAAAAAGAAAACGCACCTGAGTACGACTTTTTTGTGCCAATTGCTGCCCGATGGAGACGTTTGGATGGAGACCCTGAATACTACACGGATGATGAGGGCAAACAACAGGCGTGTAACTATATAAAAGATTTACAGGAGGAAATTGGAGACCATTTAAACAAAGCCCTTGCTGCCTTAGAAACTTCCAACCTTGACAAACTTGAAGGTGTATTCAATCAGGACAATATTAACTTCAATAAGACCTTTGGCAAAAACAGCAAGCAAATAAGCGATGAAGATTTAAGAGAACTTATCCGGCATTTTAATAAAATGAATCTGAAGGATGACAATCTTGAATTTCCTGATTTAATGGGTGCTGCGTATGAATACCTGATTAAACATTTTGCTGACAGTGCCGGAAAGAAAGCCGGAGAATTCTACACACCCAACGAAGTTGTAAGATTATTGGTAAATATTTTGGAACCGGGTGAAGATGCCGAAATTTATGACCCAACCGTGGGAAGTGGTGGTATGCTCATTGAAAGCAAAAACTATGTGGAAAGCCGATATGGAAGTGCCAGAAACCTTTCGTTGTTTGGTCAAGAGAAAAGCGGAACAGTTTGGGGCTTGTGTAAAATGAATATGCTTTTCCACAGTATTTACGACAGCAAAATTTCAAACGGCGATACACTGGTAAAATCTCTGCATACCGAAAACGGTGAACTGAAAACCTTTGATATTGTTATTGCAAATCCGCCTTTTTCGCAAAACTACAGCTGGACAGCAACACAGCAGAAAGAACGCTTTCATTTTCGGATGCCCGAAAAAGGAAAAGCCGATTTTATGTTTGTGCAACACATGGTTGCCTCGCTCAACAATAATGGTCGTATGGCTGTGGTTATGCCCCACGGTGTTTTGTTTCGAGGTGGCGATGAGCGTAAATTCAGGGAATGGCTCATTCAAATCAATGGCGGTACCGACCGTTGCTTTTTGGAAGCGGTAATTGGTTTACCTTCGGCTTTGTTTTATGGTACTGGTATTGGCGCAAGTGTAATTGTGATAAATAAAAAAGATGCACACTTACGTGAGAAAGTGCTTTTTATAAATGCCGACCGGGAATACAAGGAAGGTAAAAACCAAAACAAGCTACGCCCCGAAGATTTAGAAAAAATTGCATTTACTTACCGCAACAAACAGGAAATTCCAAAATACAGCAAACTGGTAAGCAAAGCTGAACTGGCTGCCGAAGAATTTAACCTGAACATTCGCCGGTTTGTGGACAATGCACCGCCACCTGAACCGCACGATGTACATGCTCACTTGCAAGGTGGAATACCCGAAAGCGAAGTAAATGCAATAAAAGATTATTTCAATTGCTATGCAGGGTTGAATGCAAAACTATTTGAACCCTTGAAAGAAAACTATCTGAAATTTACCAATGCCGTTGCGGTAAAAGAAGATATTAAGAAACTGTTTGACGAGAGCAACGAAGTTAAAACAGCTCATGCTCAATACACCGAATCTATAAACCAGTGGTGGCAATTGCAAGTACCCGTAATTGAGCAACTGCCTACCAAAACCATTAATATTTTCGACCTTTACAATCGGTTTTCGGCTACACTTACCGAAAAGTTGAACACACTGCCCATTCTCGACGAATTTAAAAGTCGTGGTTCTTTTGCTGCGTATTGGAGCGAAATTACCAACGACATTAAAAGTGTTATTGCCAGCGAATGGAACGCAGAACTGATACCCGATGATGAAATTCTTGAAAGCCAGTTCCCCGATGTATTGGCAGAATTGCGGAGCAACGAAGCACGAAGAGACGAGCTACAAGCCCAATTTGATGAAGTAAACGAACTGGAAGACGAGGTTTGGAACGAAGAAGATTACGAAGTATGGCGCAGTAAGGAACTGAAAGAACACAAAGACAGCATTAAAGCACTAAAAGCCGAAAACAAAGTAGCCGAAAAAGAATATAAAAACCTGACCTTACGAATTAAAGCCAATGAAAAAGCAGGTGCTTTGTTTAACAATGAAGCTGAAACCTTAAAGAAAGAGTCTGCAAAATTGGCAGTACAGATTCAGCAATTAAATGAGCAGATTAAAGCTGATGAACTTCGAATTGCCAAACATACCGCCCTGGAAGAAGAACTAAAGCTTTGCAAACGAAAAGTAAAAGAGATAAAAGACCGCAAACAGACATTGGTTGACCAGTCCCGTTTATTAATTACACCCGAAGAAGCCAAAGAACTCATTCTTAAACGTTGGCAGTTTATCCTGCACCAAACCATTAACGGTTATTTGCAGACGCACCAACGCACGCTTTTGCAGGCAGTTGAAAACCTATGGGATAAATACACCGTTCCATTGCACAGTATTTTGAGCGAGCGTGAAAAAGAAACCCAATTGTTGAATAATTTTTTAAAGGAGTTGGGGTATGAGTGAACTTAAAGAATACATATTTGAAGATATTATAGCATCAATGCAGCTCGGAACAAATGAATTAGGCAATGAATATAATTTCGGGATTCCTTTGTTGAAAATGGGTAATCTTACAATAGGTGGCTTTGATTTTGAGAAACTTGAAAGGCTTAAAGAAGAAAATAGTAAAGAACTAACTGAATTTGTATTAAAAAAAGGTGATTTTCTCTTTAATACAAGAAATACCTTAGAATTGGTTGGAAAATCATCAGTTTGGAATAATCAATTACCAACTGCAACTTTTAACTCAAACATAATGAGAATAAAGTTTAACCTGAATAATTCACAAAAACGAAGAAAAGCTCACGAAAATTAAAGATAAATTACTATCTTACAGCGTCTTACAACCGTATTTCCATGAGCTCTTCAGAAAATAAAATTACCGAAAAAACTCTGGACAAGCAAACAGACGTTGCAATTTGCCAGGGAAAACTCTTCGATTTACAACCAATTGACAATAAGCGTATTGAGGTAAGTTTTACTGCATCTGAGATTTCTTCAGATGGTGGTTTGCTGTTGGTCAAAGATATCGAGAGCCGGATTGGCATCATCAAGTCGCTGGTTACTTGTATTGAGGACACCCGGCATCAAAGCTATGTTGACCACTCTTTGGAAGAGATTGCTGCACAGCGGGTATATCAGATTGTTGCTGGATATGAAGATGCCAATGATTGCAATACCTTGCGCGATGACACGATCCTGAAAATGAGTGTTGGACGTTTGCCCATGACAGGGAATGCCTTGGCATCTCAATCAACTATGACCCGTTTTGAGAACACCCCAAGAGCCAGTGAACTGTACAACATCGCGTATGCCTTTGCCAATAAGTTTATTGAATCCTACCCTTCGGAACCTCCTGTGATTATTATCGATTGCGATGACACCAACATTGATACCCACGGGGGGCAGCAGTTAACCCTGTTCAATAACTATTACGGAGAGTCACTAGTGTCTATTAATTTTTGTTAAAATGCCTCATATCTGTTTTATGCACAGCATGCTAGCTTTTCAAAACCTTGTCGCCCTTTTGAAATTTGTTCCTTTGTACTCAGGTACAAATTGGAACAAGTATGAACGTTGGCAAATATGTTTTCGCACAGATTGTGGAGTTTCTCCCGAAACGTTACTTCGAACGACTGGTAATAAAACACAAAGACAGGACAGTCAGAATGGCACCATCCTACTGGAGCCATATGCTGGTTATCATGTACGGCCAGCTCATAGGCTGCCATAGTCTTAGAGAACTCACAGATGTCACTATTGCTCATGCCAAAAGATCTTTTCACCTCGGGTTTGGAAAGGTTCCCATCAACAGAAGCGTTCTTTCCAAAGCAAACAGCCTTAGAGACCATGGGATCTTTGAGAAGTTTGCCTTTTACATTGTGTCTATTGCCCAGGCCAAACGTATCACCAAAGAGTTTGAACTCCACGGAAGGTTCTATGCCATTGATTCCACTACCATCGACCTGTGCATGTCGGTCTTTAGATGGGCAAAGTTTAGGAGCACAAAGTCTGGCATCAAGATTCATACCCAGATTGATATTGCCACTGAAATACCGGTCTTCTACAGAATCAGCCATGCAAATGTGCATGACACCAAGTCTATGGACTGGTTTACATACGAACGGCACGCTTGCTATGTGTTTGATAGAGGCTACTTTGATCTCTCCAGACTCTACGCAATTGAGCTGGCCGGAGCTTTCTTCATCATACGGGAGAAGTCCCGCCCTGATTATGAAATTACGGAAGGAGATGACATGCTTGAAGGAGATGACAATGTCCTGCGGGACCAAACGGTTAGGTTTACAGGAAAGCGAAACAGTGGAAACTATCCGGTTTCGCTCAGACGCATCGTATTCTATGCCCCTGACCTTGGAAGGGCCTTCACCTACTACACCAACAACTTCTACCTCAAAGCAAATGAAATTGCTCTTCTTTACCGTTACAGATGGCAGGTGGAGCTGTTTTTCAAATGGATCAAGCAGCATCTCCGTGTCAAATCCTTTTGGGGAGAATCCGAGAATGCGGTCCGCATACAGATACATGTCGCCATCATCACGTACTGTCTTGTCGCTATTATTGAACACGACCTCAAACTGGGCAGACCTGTTGTGGAGGTCATGCGTATCCTTGGTAATTCCCTGCTGGTCAAGGATCCCATTCAAGAACTCTTGGCTCCGAGGGAAAATAAGGCCTATGATGATAGCGATTGCCAACTGCATTTGGACTTCTAATTGAATTAACATTTTTTAATAGACACCAGTGACGGAGAGTATTGCTACATGCCCCTTCACATTTATGAAGGCTTGTCGGGAAAACTGATTACCACCATACTCAAACCAGGCAGGCGCAGCAAAAGTGCCAATGTTTTTGGGATACTCAAAAGGCTTGTTGCCCATTTGCGCAAATCGTGGAAAAATACGGTGATCATTGTTCGGGGCGACAGCCACTTTTGCAGCAAAGAGTTGATGGACTGGTGCGTTGGACAACCCAATATCCATTTTATAACTGGCTTGACCGGAAACAGCGTATTGAATTCGAGTGTTGAAACTCTTGTAAAGAGTTGCGAAAATGAATTTGCCAGATATGCCAAACCCATAAAGCGTTATCACTCATTTGGCTACAAAGCGGGTAGTTGGGAAAACCAGCAACGCGTGATTGTTAAAATCGAAGTGACAAGCAAAGGATCCAATATTCGTTTTATTGTAACCGACCTTTGGGAATACCGGACAAAGGCACTTTACGAACAAGGGTACTGCGGACGGGGCAGGATGGAACTCAATATCAAAGACCACAAAAACTACCTGCAATCAGGCCGGATGTCGTGCAATAGCTTTTATGCCAATCAGTTCAGGTTATTCTTGCATTCAGCCGCTTATGTGCTGATGCACTCGTTGCAGGAGAACATGCTAAAAACAAAGGGGTTGGCAGCTGTTACGATGAAGACATTACGTGAAAGGTTCATTAAAATTGCTGCCCAGGTTAGACAAATGAAGACAAAAATAAAAGTGGAATTTCCAGCTTCATGCCCGCAAGCCAAACTGCTTGAGAATTACTTCCTCGAAATCGGACAGTTGCGCCGTTAGCAACAACCCAACTATATTCAAAAATACATATTAATCAGGCACTTGCAAAGCACAAGATAAAATACCTATGTTCTGTGAAGAAAATACACACAATTTTTGGTCTAAAACTAAACAGGCCAACCTCTAAAATGACCAATCGAAAACAATCGCAGACAACAAATTTTCTTTTCAGCATATGGGTTATTAAATCCCACGGCTGAAAAAATCAAATATTCACCTTTTTAAAGTTTATGAATTATTCAGGTGAAAGAAGGTATTGATGATTTTTACTTAGGGCTTGATACAAAATAAACTTTACATATTTGGTACAATGGAATAATTCCATTCTCCATGAAAATCGTTTTTTGTGATATTTATCTTTCTCAAATCCTCATCTATTATTTTAATTCCTTTTTCATAGACCGTGTCATCGATTTTTGCTTTTATCAACAAGCCTTTTGTTGTTGTCGTAGCTGCAATCAGGCTTACTATTACCTGTAGGCTTGTCAGTGGTTTTGCCCGCCAGTTCATGGAGATATATGAAAACATCCTGTGTTCAATTTTATTCCATTTGCTTGTCCCTGGCGGAAAATGGCTTACAATTATTTCCATGTCCAACTCATTTGAAAGTGACTGTATTTCTGATTTCCAAAGACGGCTTCTCGCACTGTTGCTCCCGCCACCATCTGCTGTTATGAACAGGCGTTTTGATTTTCCGTACAAACCCGCCCCCATTTCATACCACCAGTTCCGTATGGATGAAACGGCAAACTTAGCTGTGTCGTAATTAACCCCAACGCTTACCCAGCCTTGGTTTTGCTCTATATCATACACCCCGTAAGGTATGGCTTTCCCTAGTTCCTTGTCGACAAAATCGTAAACCTTTACTTCGGGGGATCCGCCTTTTGGGTGCCATTCTTGTCCTGAATTCTTATAATTCCCCACTAATTCCTTCTTTTTGCAATCTACCGAAATAACCGGGTCCCCTAAAGCAATAAATTCTGTCGCCACTTTGTTGATATGTTCAAACTGTGCATCCCTATCTTCGTGTTCCCCGCCTTCGTCAACCTTCTTATTACCCTGCAAGCTAAACCCTTCGGAACTCAATATACGGTTAACTACGTTATAGCTAACATTATACCCTTTCCTTTTTAACTCCACCGCTATCTTTCTCGTACTCTTGCTTGTCCATAAAAGTGTATTCATCGGGTCTCCAACAGTATGGGGGCCTACCAATTCGCGGACAGCTTCTGTTAATCCAATTTCTTTGTCTGTCAGCTTTTTTCTGCCACCACCAGTCTTTCGGTTGCTTTTTAAATCAATCTTGTTTACATCTGCCGACCGCAATTCTTTAATCCCTGACGTTAGCGTCACCCTGGAAAACCCAGTAAGTTTAGCAGTTTTACTTATACCCCCACGCCCATGCCCGATCGATTCTGATGCCAAATACAGACGCTTGCTTTTTTCATCTAAATGGGGCAATAGCAAATCATATTTTTCCTGTAAAAGTTTATCGCTTTGCATACATTTTGTTTTTTTCAAATGTACATATTATTTCGTATCAAATCCTTAGGTTTTTATTTTTCAAATGGTATAGGTTGGAACGAATTTAAAAGAATTGCAACAGGGACAACCAGTGTTGCTGCAATTTATTCAAGAGATTTACTAAAGTGTAAAGTGTTTTTACCAGACTATCTAATTCAACGCCGCATCGCCCAAATCCTCACCACCACCGATGCCGTTATAGAAAAAACGCAAGCCGCCATAGCCAAATACAAAGCCATAAAGCAAGGCATGTTGCACGACCTCTTTACGAGAGGAGTGAAAAGTGAAAAACTAACAGTGAAAAGTGAAAAGGGGGAAGAAGAAAAAATAATTTGGAAACTGCGCCCAAGCTGCGAAGAAGCACCGGAATTGTATAAAGAAAGTAAGCTGGGGTGGATTCCGAAGGAATGGGAAGAAGAGATGTTAAGTTCCGTTGTTGAAATTATTAGTGGAGGAACTCCATCAACCCATATAAAAGAATATTGGAATGGAGAAATTCCCTGGTTATCAGTTGATGATTTTAATACTGGGAACAGGTATGCAACAATTGCGAATAAGAGAATTACAGAAGAAGGATTTAATAACTCCGCCACTAATATGCTTCTCCCAGGCATGTTAATTATTTCTGCTAGAGGAACTGTTGGAGTTATTTCTCAAATGAAAATACCAATGGCATTTAATCAATCTTGTTACGGTTTAAACTCAACAAGTAAGTTATTAGACAACGATTACCTTTATTATTTTCTGATTTACTTCATGGAATTTTTAGGTTTCAATTCTTATGGTAGTGTCTTCGATGTTATTACAAAAAAATCATTTGACAAAGTCTATATTCCAATCAACAAAAATTTTAATGAACAAAAATTGATTGTTGAACGATTAACTGCAATAGATAATAAACTCCAATCCGAGCAAGCCTATCTGCAAAAGCTACAACAAATAAAAAGGGGCTTGATGGAGGACTTATTAAGTGGAAAAGTAAAAGTGAAAAGTGAAAAGTGACAGAATAAATATGAAATACACGGTTAAAAATTATTATACTTTAAACTTAATTTTTCTATGTCAAAATCAATATTAAGAGATAAAAGTTATGCCTTTGCAATTCGGATTGTAAAACTTTCGCAGTTTTTACAGGCAGAGAAGAAAGAATTTGTATTAAGCAAACAAATATTGAGAAGTGGAACAGCCATTGGGGCATTAATACGTGAAGCTGAATTTGCTCAAAGCAAAGCCGATTTTATTAATAAAATGAATGTGGCATTGAAGGAAGCCAACGAAACGGAATATTGGCTTTGCATATTAAAAGACACAGACTACTTAGAAGAGAAATTGTTCATGAGTTTGCAAAAAGACTCCAAAGAATTAATAGCCATGCTTGTATCAACAGTAAAAACTTCAAAGCAATGACCCCAACTTTTCTCTTTTAGTTTTTCACTTCTCACTTTTATGTCCCAAATATTTACTAATTTTGGGACATAAATAAGCATATATAATGACTGAAAGCACTGAAATAAAAATACTTGACAGAATAAAAAAAGCAGGACGGGGTGTGCTGTTTTTTACCGAAAATTTTATTGCTTACGGGAATAATGAAGCCGTTAAAAAAGCCCTGCAACGCTTAACCAATGCGGGGGAACTGGAACGGGTCGCCACAGGTATTTATGTACGCCCACAAATAGATAGCATAATAGGCAAAGTAACCCCCGGTATTGAGGAAATTGCCAAAGCCATTGCCAAAAGAGATAAAGCACGGATTGTTCCCACGGGTGTTTATGCGCTCAACCGCCTGGGGCTGTCAACGCAGGTGCCGTTAAATGTGGTTTACCTAACCGATGGTGCTGCCCGAAAAATTAAAATAGGTAAGCGTACCATAACTTTCAAAAAAGCCACCCCTAAGAATGTTGCTACAGTTGGAGAAATTAGTGGATTGGCAATACAGGCATTACGTACCATTGGAAAAGATAGGGTAACAACTGAAGAGATAACGAAAATTCAGCAACTGCTGAAAAAAGAAAAACCAACACGCTTGGAACAAGATATGCGCCTTGCCCCGGTATGGATTCGCGAAATCATGAAGCCTGCATTAAAACAATTATACAATGAATAAAGAAGCCTTACAGCATTGGTTTAAACTTACGGAGCAAAACAAAAGGAACATTTTTGAAGAAACTGCAAAAAGAATGGGCTTACCGGTTGCTGCGGCTGCCGAAAAAGATTGGTGGGTTGTTAAAACGCTGGAAGTAGTTTTTAAAACCGAAATTGCATCGCATACCGTTTTTAAGGGTGGTACATCGTTAAGTAAAGCATGGAACCTGATTGACCGCTTCTCGGAAGATATTGATTTGGCATTGGACAGGAAGTTTCTGGGTTTTGAAAAACCCGATTCTGAAATGACCAATTCCCAAGTCTCAAAACTTCGTAAACATTCGTTCAAATACATTACTGAGCAATATTTGCCGCTTCTTCGACAAGAATTTATCAATTCTGGTTTCTCCGATATAAACTTACAACTTGTCGAAATAAAATCACCCGACGAAGACCCTGTAAAGATAGAAGTGAATTATCCGGCTTTAACAGAAAAGACGGAATACCTGCCGCCAAGAGTGCTCATTGAAATTGGCAGCCGTTCATTAATTGAACCCTACACCGAAAGAGAGCTTATTTCATTTGTAGGCCAACAATTTAAAGAAAGAAACTTTGCTGATACTGAAATAACAATCCCGGTTGTAAACCCGGAGCGGACTTTTCTCGAAAAAATATTTCTGCTCCATGAAGAATTCCAACAATTACCCGAAAAAATAAAAGTAGAAAGAAAAAGCCGTCACCTGTATGACCTTGAAAGGCTTATGGATACTGAATTTGCAACAAACGCCCTTACTGATAAAGACTTATATAATCATTTAGTTGACCATCGAAAAATAATTACTCCATTGCGTGGAATTGACTATGCGAATCATATACCGGAAAAAATCAATCCAATTCCTCCCGATGAATTGCTGGATGCCTGGAAAAAAGATTACGAGTTGATGCAACAAAGTATGATTTACACAGAATCACTACCATTTGATAAATTGATGGCAAGAATTACTGAGCTGAAAAACAGGATAAATAAAATCAAACATGGCTGAATATACCAACGTAGAAAAACCATTTCTCGATAAGCTTCGCCAATTAAATTGGAGAGTAATAGACCAAGGCTTTGGTATACCGCAAGACCCTGAAAAAAGTTTACGGGAAAACTTTAAGCAGGTATTACTGCCCAAGGTTTTTAAAGACAGCATAAAAGCCATAAACAAAACTGCCGATGGTCGCGAATGGCTTACCGAACAACAGCTAAACGAGATTTTGTTTGAGGTACAAAACTTTGCAGGTAAAACCTTGCACGAAGCCAACAAGGAAATTCACCGCATGTTGCTGAAAGGCACAAGCGTAAATAAAAACGAAATAACAGGCGAGCAAAACCCTACCGTTCGTTTGGTCGATTTTAAAAACTGGGACAGGAACTCGTTTACTGCCATAAATCAATTCAGAATCAACACGCCCGGAAGCACCAAAACAATGATTATTCCTGACATTGTTCTGTTTCTGAACGGTATGCCTGTAATTGTGGTTGAAGCAAAAGACGATGATGAAAATGCTGAACCACTAAGCGAGGCGTTTTTACAAATTAGCAGATACGCCAACACTCGCGAAGACCGATTTAAAGTAAATGAAGGTGAAGAACGATTGTTTCATTACAACATATTCAGCATTATAACTTATGGAAGTGAGGCAAGGATTGGCACTATTAGTGCCGATTTTGAGTTTTACAACAACTGGGTTGATATTTTTCCCGAAGAATATCGTGTGGTCGATTATCCACCCGAAGAACAACGACAGGAAGTGTTGATTCATGGCGTTCTCAACAAAGAAATATTGGTTGATATACTTAAACATTTCACCCTTTTTATGGAAATCAAAAAAGGTGTGGAAGTGAAAGTGGTAGCACGTTACAATCAGTATCGTGCTGTTGGGAAAATTATTCAAAATATAAGGGAAGGAAGTACACCACTTGAACGTGGTGGCGTAGTTTGGCATACACAAGGCAGTGGAAAGAGTTTAACAATGGTGTTTCTTATCCGCAAACTTCGCAGTTGCGACGATTTGAAAGACCTGAAAATAATATTTGTAGTTGACCGTCTCGAATTGGAGGAGCAACTTTCTGATACAGCCATTCTCACAGGCGAACCCATTCGTATTATTGACAAGCGTAATCGGTTAAACGAATTAAACGATGACACAGGCGATGTGAATATGATAATGATTCACAAATTTTTGGTTGATAATAAAGTATCTGCCGAATCCTTGATTGCCGCTGGTATTATTCCAAAATTTGAGAAATTTGAAGCCATTAATACAAGTGAACGCATTTTAATGCTTGTTGATGAAGCCCACAGAACACAAGGCGGCGATATGGCCGATAATATGTTCAACGCATTTCCCAAAGGCATACGCATTGGTTTCACCGGAACACCTTTGATAACCGAACGACATAAAATAAAAACCCACGAACGCTTTGGTGGCAAACTCGATGTAAATGGTTTTCCGTGGATAGATTTTTACAAATTCGACCAAGCGGTTAAAGACCGTGCAACTGTTGAAATTAAATACATAGGCAAAGTTTCAAAAGATAAATTGGACGATAAGG
Organism: Gaoshiqia sp. US2; assembly: GCF_059705485.1. Classification (NCBI taxonomy): domain Bacteria; kingdom Pseudomonadati; phylum Bacteroidota; class Bacteroidia; order Marinilabiliales; family Prolixibacteraceae; genus Gaoshiqia; species Gaoshiqia sp. US2. The sequence continues at coordinate 3,314,745 of NZ_AP048550.1, forward strand.
AAGCATTCGATGCCGAGTTTGAAGATATGTTCAGAGAACGCACACAGGCTGAGAAAGAAGAAATTCAACGCAGATACGGTTCGTTCATAGCTTACTTGGAATCCATCGACAGAGTTTCAGAAATTTCAAAAGACATTATTGAGCATTACAGCAAAGAAATTTTAGTAAATGGGTTCAAAGCTCAGGTTGTTGCTTCAAGCATTGTAGCAGCGGTTACATACAAGAAATGCTTAGAGATTGCTATTCAAAACAAAATCACAGAATTGGAAGCATTGCCCGATGATGAAAGGGATGATGAACTTATTAAACAGTTGAAATTTTTGAAAGTACATGCAGTAGTTTCAAGTATTGGAAATAACGAACCAGCATACATTCGTGAAGCAAGAAATGAAGCATCTAATTCCGATGCGGTTAACAGCTTTAAGAAAGATTTCAATTACGATAAACCTGAAAGTGGAATAGGAATACTTTGCGTATGCGACCGCTTAATTACAGGATTTGACGCACCTGTTGAGCAGGTAATGTATTTGGATAAAAGTTTACGGGAACATGATTTATTTCAAGCCATTACTCGTGTAAACAGAACGAAAAAGGGAAAATCTTTTGGTTTGATTGTGGACTATTTTGGTGTAACTAAGCATTTACGGGAAGCTTTAGATATTTACACCGACAACAAAAAAGACATGGAGGCATTGAATGAGTTTATGAATGTTTTCCGTGATATAAATAAAGAAATTCCGGTACTTGAAGCACGGTACAATCGCATCTTACATTTATTTACCGACTTAAAACTGAATGAAATAAAAGATTTTCTGGAACAGAAATTCACAGACGATAAAGCAGAGTTTGAACTTGCCGAAAGTTGCATTGAAATGGCTAAGAACATGAAGTTCCGAGCCGAATTACTCACTTATTCTAAAAGTTTCTTTGATTCTTTGGATTTGCTTTTCAATACACAAGCAGGAACAGATTATTGGATTCAGACAAAACGCCTGGGTTATTTGTTGTGGCGCATAAAAGACCGATATAAAGATGCCACAATGGATTTGAAATGGGCTTCTGAAAAAGTTCGCAAACTTATTGACAAGCATCTTATCTCAATGGGTATTGATACAAAAGTTCAAGAGGTTTCTATTCTTTCAGATGAATTCCAAAACAAAGTGGATTCTCAAAACCATACTCCCAAATCCAAGGCATCGGAAATGGAACACGCTATTCGTTGGCACATAAAAGTAAATCTTGACAAAGACCCAACCCTTTACAGTCGTTTCAAAGACCGACTTGAAAGAATACTAAATTCCTACAAGGAGAATTGGGAAGAGATTGTAAAACAATTGGGCGACTTAAGAGAAGAAATGAAAGTGGAACGTAAAAAGGAAGAACCATTTTACGATTTGATAAACTCGTTTATTCAAAATCCTGATAGCGATACACTGGAACGAACAAGAATCATTACTGATAATGTATTGGTAATACTCAAAGATTCTGCCCAGATTAAAAACTTTTGGGATAAAAAAGCAGCTATCAGAACAATGGAAGGCTTGATTGATGAGGAATTGAGTTACTCTAAAATTGAAAGTATTAAACAAAATGCAGTTGAATTACGCACTGAACTGATGAAATTAGCGAAAAACAGAATTATTGAATTACGTAAATGAAGTTAGAAAACATTGATATTACCATAGAAAAAACCGACCGAAGAAAAACGGTTAGTATTTTTATTGAACGTGATGGTTCTGTAAGAGTACTTGCCCCAATTACATCAACAGATGAAATAATTGAATCGGCTATAAAATCAAAGGAATATCAGATTTTCACTAAACTGGCAAAATGGAAAGAACTAAATCAAGGTAAAGTTAATCGTGAATATGTAAACGGTCAATCGTTTTTGTATTTAGGTCGCAATTATCGTTTAAAAATAATAGATAATCAAGATGTTCCATTAAAAAATAGTGGCGGTTTTTTCCTTCTTGACAGAAAGCATATAGACAAAGCAGATAAGGTTTTCAAAGACTTCTATAAAACTAAAGCAGAGCAAAAAATCAAGGAAAGATTGAAACTGCTTGTAGATAAGTTTCAACAGAAACCAGCAAACATTAAAGTTTTAGAATTACGCAATCGTTGGGCATCTTGGACACCTAAAAATGGTCTTAATTTTCATTGGAAATGCATAATGGCTCCAGTTTCGGTAATTGACTATATAATTACCCATGAGATGGTTCATTTAAAATATCCGAATCATTCAACAGAATTCTGGAACGAGTTAGACAAGAAAATGCCAAACTTTAGAGAACATGAAAATTGGCTAAAACAAAATGGAGTAAAAATGTCGTTATGAGAAACAGCCAGCCCACAGTCGTAAGCACATTTGCAAGCCCACACGAGCCAACGCTCAAACCAAAGGCTTGCAAAAGAGCTTCTGCCTTTCCTGCCCACGTAACCGCCTTTCAGGCCGGTTTTAGGATTGCCCACGCTCAAAAAAACAAAATAAATTTGTGCTTCGTGGATAGGTTGATGCAGTTTGGAAATGACTAAAAATAAAAGCTAAATAAATGACAGTCAGACGGATATGAATGAACACCAGTTGCCAATCGAGTAGACTGCCCCGCCAGTAATTAGCTGACGGGGAGAGCCTCTCACACCACTGTACGTACGGGTCTCGTATACAGCGGTTCATTAAGATATGGGGCAACTTTCTCGTAATACGTAAGCAACGCTTGATAACCTCTTTTTCGCAATCGCTCCAGGGTAATGGTCGTTCCCAGAATCGGGCTTTGGGCAATAGCCCATCCCCCCATTCGCGAACGGCTCCATTGGTAGGCCTGTTCGGGTGAAACACCCAACCGGATCAGGTTCTTTCGTTTCCGTTCCGGCTTTTTCCAATGATGCCAGATACAGTACCGCAGGCGATTCCTCAGCCACCCGTCGATATCCTTCAGTTTGACCTGGATACTGGCCATCCGGAAGTAATTAAGCCAACCCTGGGAGACTTCTTTGAGCTTTTGGATGCGCTCGTCGAAGCTCATCGGGGTGGTTTTTCGGGTGATCGTTTTCAGCTTTTCTTTGAGTGATTTCCAACTCTTTTCGCTTGCAACCAGTTGGTATTTGCCTTTCTCCCCTTTTCGGTAAGTGGGTACGAATCCGTAGCCCAAAACCTTGAAGTTGACCGGACGGCGGATGCCGCTTTTCTCCCGGTTGATGGGCAGTTTCAGCTTATCCTTTAGAAACAGGAAAATGCTGTTGCCAATCTTGCAGGCTGCCGTTTTACTGTTGGTGTACACACTAAAATCATCGGCATAGCGCACATAGCGAAATCCTTGCTTTTCCAGTTCTTTGTCCAACTCATTGAGCATGATGTTGGACAGCAGCGGGCTAAGCGGGCTTCCCTGTGGCACGCCTTTACGACGCTTGACCAAGTTGCCGTTGATTTGAATCGGCGCTCTCAGCCATTTGCGGATCAGCCGTAGCGTGAGCGGGCATTTGACCTTCCTGTAGATCAATTGCAGTAAAATACAGTGGTCTACTTCATCGAAGAAGCTTTTCAGGTCGATATCAACAATATGCTGATAGCCCGAGTTGATGTATTCCTGCGCTTTTAACACGGCCTGCCGGGCATTGCGGTTAGGCCGGAAACCATAGCTGTAATCTTCAAACTCCATCTCAAATTTGATGGCTAAAACCTGACCAACGGCTTGTTGAAGCATCCGGTCGGTTACGGTAGGTACGCCCAACAGGCGGACTTTACCGTTGCTTTTGGGGATTTCCACCCCTCGAATGGCTTGTGGTTGGTACTTCCCTTGCCGGATTTCGGATTCTATCTGCTCCCTGTTAGTGGTCAGGTGGGCATATAGTTCCTTCACCGGCATACCATCAACGCCTGCCGAACCTTTGTTCGACACCACCTGACGGTAAGCACGCATCATATTCCTCCGGTTGAGTACCTGTTCAATCATTCCCGTTTTCGTTTTATTCGGTTGCCCTGTTCCGCTTAAGACAGGGCTGGCAATGCCTCCCTGACGAATTTGGAACATCTTAATGTTCGGCCCTTCACTACCTCGGTGAGTCCTCCGATTCATTCATCGGCTCGTTACCGGCAGCTACTATGTCCTCTGCTGACTTCTCACTCCGGCCAACACGTGGTTAGTGAGATCTCCCCTGGTAAAAGCTTTTCCCTTCCTCCAATGCCTGCCTGATCTACTATAAAACGATTTTGGCGTTCGTCGGACGTTACAATGATGTGCTTGCTTATCCTCGTTTAATAGCCTCGTATCAGATTCCTGTTCGTCAGTACCGGATTTTGCCGTTTGGCTTCCTTCAGTGCATTCCTCACGGAAAACCACCTTGCCACTTGCTAATACTTCCGGGCGTTACCCCAGCGTATAAGGGATTTACACCCTTTGGAAAAATACACACTTGTTATTTGCTACTATGTAAAGTTTATTTGTATTTTTAAACTTTTTCCAGAGCTTACAACAAGTGTGCGCGCTGCTTATGCAGGGCGCACACAAGCGGTATAGTTAATTGCCGGTGCAGTGGGTATTCGAGCGGCACAGCTCGTATCAAAAGTAGTTGTAACTTGATAGGAAAGTGCTTCGAAATCGGCAACTAACCATACCGCCAAACGTTACCGCCAAGTGTAAAAAAAAACGACACAGCAGACAATTTGCTACTAAAATGACAGAAAAACAAAACGAAATTATGAACAGCCAACACACAAAACAGCACATTTGCAAACCGCACAAGCCAAGGCACGACCAAAGTTTGCAAAAGAGCTGTTTTCTTGCCGACGCACCAAGATTGTCATAGAATGATTGAAATTCAAAAGATAGCAGAAATATTAAATAGCTCACCAAGTGTAGAACTTCTCCGATTGAGAAACAGAGAAGCTATCATAGTATTTCTCATAAATACATTTTCTAATCAGCAAGGAGCTATATCAGAAGAAAAAATTATTGCCCAACTTGCAGACTTCTTAGATTACAGAAAAATTGAGAAAGACGAAGAAAGTGACATTGATGTTTTTGATTCCTACGAAACAAAAGCCAAAAAATATATCTTAAGTTGGACAAACAAAGGTTTTTTAACAAATTATCCCGATGAACAAGGTGAAGTTTTTTATGAACTTTCATCTCATTCAAGCAAAACCATTGATTGGTTAGCGAGTTTGAAAAAAGAAGAATTTGTAGGTACAGAATCAAAATTCAATAACTTCTTAAATCAATTGAAAGAATTGGTTGAGAATACGAACGAAGATTCTGAAAAACGTATTCAATTATTGGAAGAAAAGAAATTGGAAATTGAACAACAAATTCAACGAATCAAAACGGGCGAAGATGTAAAAGTATTCGAGGAATTTGAAATTGTTCCTCGTTTCAATCAAATCAATCAATCTGCAAAAGAATTGTTGTCTGACTTCAAAGAGGTTGAAGACAATTTCAAAGAAATCACCAAAGGCATTTATCAAAAACACGCTGACGGGAGTTTATCCAAAAGCGATATTTTGGAATTTACTTTCGATGCACTAGATGCGTTGAAAGAAAGTCAGCAAGGAAAAAGTTTTTATGCTTTTTGGTCGTTCATCCTAAATCCCGACTTGCAAAACAAATGGGATAGTCTTACGAAAGAATTGTACAAGACTTTGGAAGAGAAATCAATTCCTGTGAGCGACCCATTCCTGAAAGGAATGAAGAAACATCTTCACAGTGCTGGCCAAAAAGTGTATAAAGCCAACGATAAAATGGCTGAAAAGCTCAGCCGTATTATCCGTGAAAACGAAGGTTCTAAATCAGAAGCCACGAAAACCATCATTCAGGAAATAAAGAAACAACTTGTTGAAATCAGCAAGATAAAAAAGAAGCCTGAAATTTCATTTGAATTGGAAACCGAAATCATGATTAACATCACGTTTGAACGCAAATTAACCACAGAACAAAGCGAAGACATTATCTACAAAGACAAGCCCAAAATTGCAGACGAAGACATCACTTCTTCCAACCATTTGGTAAAACTGTTTTCTCAATCAAATATTGACAAAGAGTTGCTGAGGAAAAGGATTAAAGATATTCTGAAAGAAAAATCTCAGGCAACACTTTTAGATGTGGTTAATTATTACGGTGGGCTTGATAAAGGACTTCCTGAATTGTTTGGATACATAGGAATTGTAAAAGAATTTAAACACGTCATTAGTACAGACAAAACTCAAAGCATTGTGTTTGATTCTGAAAACAGAAAGCAAATCAAAATCCCCGAAATTATATTGACCAAATGAATTTAGAAAAGTATAAAAAGCCATATAGCAAAGCAATTGTTAGATTGTTGAAATCACCAATTGAGCGAAACTCAAATGAATGGGAAAATATAGTAATGTATCAAAACGAGATACAAGACTATATAAGCCAAATTGGTTTGGAACTCATTATAAAAAAAGATGAAGGATTTGCCTTTGTAAAGCAACTTGAGGATAGCGAAGGTAATACTCTGGGGTTAGTTCAAAGACGACAAATTGGTTTTGAAACATCAATTGTGCTTGTTGTGCTAAGACAGAGTTTGGAAGAATTTGATAGCAACCCAACCCAGTTAGCTACTGAAAAATTTATTACAAATACTGAAATAAGGGACGAATTAGAGTTATTCCTTCCCGAAAAGTTCAATAGAAAGAGTTTCATAAAAGAACTTGACAGGTATATCAATGCTGCTGTTGATTTGGGCTATTTGAAAGAAGTCAGTAAAAAAGACAACGAAACAAGATACCGAATACATCGAATAATCAAAGAAAAAATAACACTGGATATCTTACAGGATTTCAAAACAAGATTGCAAGAATATGTTGAGTCTGTTTAGTACAAGTTCCGATAAGGCGGGTTTCAGACTTCAATACATGGAAGTTTATAACTGGGGAACGTTTGATGAGAAAGTGTTTAGGATTAACCCGCAGGGTAATAACTCCTTGTTGACTGGTGCTAATGCGTCAGGAAAAAGCACATACATAGATGCATTACTTACATTAATGGTTCCTGCAAAAAAAGACAGGTTTTACAATCAATCATCAGGCGTTGATAAGAAAGGTAATCGAACCGAAGAAACCTATGTTTTGGGGCATTATGGCAATATTCAAGAAGAAGGTAAAAGCTCTACTTCTACGCAAAAGTTAAGAGATAAAAACACTTACTCAGTTATTCTTGCTCATTTTAAAAACACAGATTTAAAACAAGTAACACTGTTTCAAGTTCGTTGGTTTAGTAGCAGTGGAGAATTAAACAGGCAATTTGGCATTGCTCATACATCGCTTGAAATAGAAAAAGATTTTCGAGATTTTGATTCAAAAGGATTGTGGAAAAGAAGGTTAGATAAAACATACAATTCAAATACAACAAAAAAGAAAATTGAATTTATTGAGGGCCCAACGGCATATGCTGAAAGAATGGCTAGTTTGTTTGGAATGCGTTCCGTTAAAGCATTGAGTTTGTTTAATCAGGTTGTCGGCGTAAAAGTTTTGGAGGATTTAGATGAGTTTATCAGAACAAATATGTTAGAGGAGCTAGATGCTGAGACAGAGTTTATTCAGTTGAAAGAAAGCTTTCTGACTTTAATGGACGCAAAAACAAACATTGAAAAAGCCAAAGAACAAATCAAACAATTAATGCCAATAAATGAGATTGCCCAAAAACTAACCAATATACAAGTTGATTTGCAACAATTAGAAAAAACAAAAGAAACGTCAGTTTATTGGTTTGCAAAAAAAGGAGTTGAATTAGGCAAAAAGGAATTAGAAAAATGTAAAGAAGACTTGCAACGTCTGAATGATGAATTAGCTTTATTACGAAACAGAGAAGAAACACTGAAACAAGAAGAACGAGCGATTTCCATCTCTATTGAAAAAGACGAAGTTGGTAGTAAAATCAAGGATTTGGAAAAAGAAATTAAGCAGCTTGAGACAAGTAAAACATTGCGAAGCAAGAAACTTGACGACTACAATAAAATAGCTCAAAATATTGACTTGCAAACAAATCCCAATGAAGATACTTTTATTGCAAACCGAGAAAAAGCAAAGCAATTAAAACAAAACACTCAACAAAAAATTGATAATGAAAGTGAAAATCTTCGTGCATTGAAAAACAAAGATGACGAATTAACAAAATCAACAGAGGAATTAGTAAGCACGATTCAAACTCTTCAAAAAAACAAAAACAATATCGCTGGACGAGAAGCGGAAATACGAGATGAGATTATTGCACAAATTGGAGCAAGCAAAGAAGAAATCCCGTTTATTGGCGAACTCATCAAAGTAAAAGAAGATGAAGTGAATTGGGAATCTTCTATTGAAAAGGTGCTTCACAATTTTGCTCTGCGATTGATTGTTCCGCCAAAATATTACTCCAAAGTAAACGAATATGTAAACAGCAATAATTTGAGAGGTAGAATTCGGTATGATAAGTATGAAGAAAACTATCTCAAAAATTTTCAGAACAAAAACATAACCGATAAATCTATAATAAATAAAATTGAAATTAAGCCAAAAACACAATATTATGAATGGATTGAAGATTATTTACAGAATCAATTTGATTTTGTTTGCGTAGATAATCTTACCGAATTTGAGCGTTATTCCGAAATGGCAATAACCCAAAGCGGACTGATAAAATTCAAAAAAGGGAAGCACGAAAAGGATGACCGTCCACATATCACGAAAAAAGAAAACTATGTTCTGGGCTGGGATAACAAAGAAAAAATTGCTGCATTAAAGAAAGAATTAACCAATCTGCAAAACCAGCAAACCGATAATAGGAAAGCTATTACAAGTAAAAATAGCGAAATAAAAAATTTAGGAATATTTAGAGACGAATGTCATAATCTGTTTTCAAAATTTGATAAATACGATGATATAAACTGGCAAATCTATGCTCAAGATATTCTTGAAAAAGAAAAACAGAAAACTGATTTAGAAAAAACCAACGACCGAGTAAAAAAATTACAAGAACAACTGAATAATGTCCAAATAAATTTAAAACAAATTTCGGATGTAGATATTTTCAATAAAAGTCAAGAGATTTTTAGCCTGAATAATTCACAAAAACGAAGAAAAGCTCACGAAAATTAAAGATAAATTACTATCTTACAGCGTCTTACAACCGTATTTCCATGAGCTCTTCAGAAAATAAAATTACCGAAAAAACTCTGGACAAGCAAACAGACGTTGCAATTTGCCAGGGAAAACTCTTCGATTTACAACCAATTGACAATAAGCGTATTGAGGTAAGTTTTACTGCATCTGAGATTTCTTCAGATGGTGGTTTGCTGTTGGTCAAAGATATCGAGAGCCGGATTGGCATCATCAAGTCGCTGGTTACTTGTATTGAGGACACCCGGCATCAAAGCTATGTTGACCACTCTTTGGAAGAGATTGCTGCACAGCGGGTATATCAGATTGTTGCTGGATATGAAGATGCCAATGATTGCAATACCTTGCGCGATGACACGATCCTGAAAATGAGTGTTGGACGTTTGCCCATGACAGGGAATGCCTTGGCATCTCAATCAACTATGACCCGTTTTGAGAACACCCCAAGAGCCAGTGAACTGTACAACATCGCGTATGCCTTTGCCAATAAGTTTATTGAATCCTACCCTTCGGAACCTCCTGTGATTATTATCGATTGCGATGACACCAACATTGATACCCACGGGGGGCAGCAGTTAACCCTGTTCAATAACTATTACGGAGAGTATTGCTACATGCCCCTTCACATTTATGAAGGCTTGTCGGGAAAACTGATTACCACCATACTCAAACCAGGCAGGCGCAGCAAAAGTGCCAATGTTTTTGGGATACTCAAAAGGCTTGTTGCCCATTTGCGCAAATCGTGGAAAAATACGGTGATCATTGTTCGGGGCGACAGCCACTTTTGCAGCAAAGAGTTGATGGACTGGTGCGTTGGACAACCCAATATCCATTTTATAACTGGCTTGACCGGAAACAGCGTATTGAATTCGAGTGTTGAAACTCTTGTAAAGAGTTGCGAAAATGAATTTGCCAGATATGCCAAACCCATAAAGCGTTATCACTCATTTGGCTACAAAGCGGGTAGTTGGGAAAACCAGCAACGCGTGATTGTTAAAATCGAAGTGACAAGCAAAGGATCCAATATTCGTTTTATTGTAACCGACCTTTGGGAATACCGGACAAAGGCACTTTACGAACAAGGGTACTGCGGACGGGGCAGGATGGAACTCAATATCAAAGACCACAAAAACTACCTGCAATCAGGCCGGATGTCGTGCAATAGCTTTTATGCCAATCAGTTCAGGTTATTCTTGCATTCAGCCGCTTATGTGCTGATGCACTCGTTGCAGGAGAACATGCTAAAAACAAAGGGGTTGGCAGCTGTTACGATGAAGACATTACGTGAAAGGTTCATTAAAATTGCTGCCCAGGTTAGACAAATGAAGACAAAAATAAAAGTGGAATTTCCAGCTTCATGCCCGCAAGCCAAACTGCTTGAGAATTACTTCCTCGAAATCGGACAGTTGCGCCGTTAGCAACAACCCAACTATATTCAAAAATACATATTAATCAGGCACTTGCAAAGCACAAGATAAAATACCTATGTTCTGTGAAGAAAATACACACAATTTTTGGTCTAAAACTAAACAGGCCAACCTCTAAAATGACCAATCGAAAACAATCGCAGACAACAAATTTTCTTTTCAGCATATGGGTTATTAAATCCCACGGCTGAAAAAATCAAATATTCACCTTTTTAAAGTTTATGAATTATTCAGGTTAGAAAGGGAAAGGATATTGAAATTATTGAAGGAGAAATAGAGGGAAATGAAAAGACAATTCAGATTACAGGTATTACTGACATTGTTGAGTTTGAAAACACCAATCTTGAAATTTTAAATATAGAGTTTTCCAATATCAAGATAACACAATCTAATTTTCAAAAGGAATTATTAAGAACAGAAACTGAACTAAAAAATCTAAAACAACAAAGCGAAAGAGATGTAGTTATTAAAATTAACACCTTTAAACAACCGTCAGAAGAAATTCTAAATAAGTTTAAGGATTGGCGTTCTGATGTGAATTCATTGCCTGATTCTACCAATTTAGACTTAATCAGTGAATATCAAAGATTTTTAGAAAGATTAGAAAAAGACAATCTTCCAAAATTTGAAAAGAAATTCAACGATTATTTGCAGGAAACCATTACCAACAAAGTGGGCGATTTCAGAATGTTTTTCGAGAACTGGTCAGATTCAATCAAAGAGAACATCAAGCATTTGAACGACTCTTTGAAAGAGATTGATTTTAAAAGTAAACCTCAAACGTACATCCAACTGGTAGCACCTAACAAAATCAGTGATGAAGTAAAGGAGTTTAGAAAGCTTTTGGAAGAAGCCGTTCCTAATGTTTATCAAATGGAAAAAACAATTGATGGAAGAGAGTATCACTTCAATAATCACATTCACCCATTTATAGAAAAATTAGATAAAGAAGAATGGCGTAAAAAAGTAATGGACGTTCGCTCTTGGTTCAACTATAAAGCTGAAGAGTTCTACAAAGAAAACAATCAGAAGTTTAAAACGTATGAAGCAATGGGTCAACTTTCTGGTGGTGAAAAAGCTCAACTCACCTACACAATTTTAGGCTCAGCCATCGCTTATCAGTTTGGCTTAACAAATAATAATCAAGGATTAGAACCAAAATCATTCCGTTTTATTGCAATTGATGAAGCATTTAAGGCACAAGACGAAGATAAAGCCCGCTATCTGATAACGCTTTGCAAGCAACTTCATTTGCAATTATTGGTTGTTACACCGAGCGATAATATTCACATTGTAGAAAACGACATTTCTTTTGTTCATTTTGTTGAACGCAAAGAAGAAAGACATTCGTGGTTGTATGATATGCCTATCGAACAATTCAAAGAAGAAAAAGCAAATTATCTGAATCAATGATTACACCCAAAGAAATAAAAGACAAAGCCGAAAGAAAATACATTTCTTTTCTACAATCATTGGTTGAGAATAGGTCTTTTGAAATACTTGTAATTCGTGGCGATAAGTCATATGCCAAATCTTCTTTATCCGAATTTGAAAAAGAAATACAACAAATCGTCAGCCAATCTAAAGAGAAAAAAGGATATGGATACACATTGGAGTTTCAGCAAATAAAAACAAAGTCATTAGGAATACAAGATTTACCAATTTCAATTTTCTTTGATACTGAAAAAGATTTCTTAAAGTTTCTGGGGAAGGAAAAAGAAGTTGAATTATTCAAAACGAGTGTAGAGATAATCATTAATGCGTTTCCTGAATTAAAAGATTGGATTATCACAAACCCCATTAAAGTTGTTAATAACCAGGCTGAATGGGAAAGTATTTTAAAAGTTTGTCGATACTTTAAACAAAACCCTAAACCAAATTTGTACATAAGGGAATTGCCGATAAAAGTTCATACAAAATTTGTTGAACGCAATCAAAGTGTAATTAGAGAACTGCTTAATACTTTAATTTCACAACACGTTTACAGCGAAGAAAAGGAGTTTGAAAAAAGATTTAACCTGAAATATGCCGAATCTCAAATTCGGTTTAAAGTTCTTGACAGAGCAATAGCAGAAAAGTTCTTTTCAGGAATTGACGATATTGCCGTTCCGATAAGCCAATTTGAAGCATTAAATTTGCCAATCAAAAAGGTTTTAATTGTTGAAAACAAAACAACACTTTATACAACTTTGACACTTCCAAAGATGAATGACACTATTGCGATATTTGGAAGCGGATATAGTGTTTACAATCTCAAAAATGTTCATTGGTTTGCCAAACTTGAATTACTTTATTGGGGCGATATTGATGTGCAAGGTTTTGAAATTTTATCACAATTCAGGGGCTATTTTCCACTGACAAAAAGTGTTTTAATGGATATTGTAACCTTTGAAAAATTCTTTGAAAATGATTTAGGAACCCAAACGAATATTTGTACATTACATAATTTGACTGAAAGTGAACAAAAACTATATGAAATTTTGAAAACAAATAATTGGCGATTAGAACAGGAAAAAATTCCATTCGATTATGTCAATGAATTTTTTGATAAAGAAAACCTCGCTTCGTAGTCAAGCACATTGGCTGGTCGCTCAAAAAAAAGCCAACGCACGACCAAAACCAGCCAAAGAGCTTGCCTACCCATACGCACGGCAGACAGAAACGAAGTAGCAAATTGATAGAAAAATGATAGAAAACAAAAAAGGCCAGTTGGTAATAAATAGGACTCTGAGCGGTCTGCAAGACCCAGCGATGAGTCGGTGTTGAACTACACCCCGGCCCTAATTGCAGAATTTTTATCTATGTACTTAATGACCGTTTTGGGGATATTGTTAATTTGAATGGTGTTTCAGGTGAAAGAGAAAAGAATATAATGAACCTTTAAAGCACAAATATAGCGATTAATCGAAAATACAAAATCACAATTAGACTATGAAAATTTTAAAGTTTAGGCACATCAAAATAGTGAGACAAAAAAATAAAGATAAAAGCTATCCCGTAGGGATTTAGTTCAACACCTTGTACAAACAACCGTAAAAAAAGTGAAGGATGCGCTACGGGGCATCCTTCCTGTTTATCGCTTTTTCAATCCATCCGGTTTTTGTTTCTTCCCCCTTTAAAAAATAACCAAACCAATCCAGAATGCGGGTGGTCAGGTCAAATTGATTCTGCAGCTTTTGCAGGCCATGTCCCTCGTTTTTATAAAACAGCGCGATCACATCTTTTTTATTCCTGCGCAGGGCGTTATAAAAGGCCATGGAGTGGTCGCTGGTTACATTCTGGTCATCCAGTCCTGACCATAACAGCACAGGTGCATTCACTTTTTCCGCATGATAAAGCGGGTTGTTTTTAAAATACAGGCCTTTATCGGATGAGAAAGGCTTTCCCAATCTGTAGTTGTTGGCTTCAATCCGCACATGATCAGGAAAACGAAAGTTATAATTAAAGGCATGGGAAGCCCAAATGATATCGCTGTGGCCGGAGCCGGAGACATAAGCAGCAAAACGTCCGGAGCGCGTAGCAATGTAACTGGTTTCATAGCCACCAAAGGAGTGCCCGATCAAGCCGGGCCGGTGTTGATTGATCAGCGGCTTGCGGGCCAGGGCATCCAGGGCGCGGTGCACACAATCCAGTGCATCCATTCCCGGGCCTTCTTTCCCTTGGACCAGGATATCCGGCAAATACACAAAATACCCGTTTTCAAGCAGCAGCCTGATGTTAAAGCCCAGGCTTTCGTAATACGAAGGGTACGGGTACCGGTTAGCCAGGCGGTATTGCTTTTCGTAAATATGCACCACCATGGGGTATTGTTTTGAATGATCGAAGTTTAACGGGTAATACAAAATACCTTTCAGGGGAATACTGTCGCTGTTGGTATAAGAAATGATCTCCTGTTTCAGTGACAAAACGGCTGTATCCTGCGGGTTGCTTTGGTACAGCGCCTGTTCCGGTTTGCCCGTCACTTTGTAAACCAACCGGGGCGGCAGGTTGTAATCTTCTTCCAGCCAGGAAAAACAGGTAAACGACGGGTTGTAGTTCAGGTTTTGGATACGTTTGGCCGTCGGGGCTACAATTGTCTTATACTGGCCATCTTTCCATAAGATGTAAGTACTCCTGTTTTCTGACGGCTCATACAGCTTAATCACCAAAGGCTTATCCGGGCTGACTGTCTTTTCAAATAAGTTAAACCCCGGCAAGGTCGTGCGTGAAGTTCCGTTCAGGATTGTTGTTTGATATCCTTCGAAACTGTTCCATTGTACAAGTTCTTTTTGCTCCGGGTCATAACGCCACAGCCCGCCATCGCCGTCAAACAGCACCGTTTTGTCATCAGCCTCAAAATAAGGTGTTTTCAGCTGGGCACCACCAACCGTCTCTGCGGTGCCGGATGGGATGTGGTAAACCTGCCAGGTGTTGTTTTTAAAGTACAGGGCATAGTGGCCATTGGGGGAAGTATATAACCGGGAGGAGATGGTATCAATCACCGTGTAAGTATCACTTATCCGGTCGTAGCGGCAGATTTTCAGCGGTGCATTTTCCCGGGTATAATCCTCTAACAGATAAGGGTCAATGCTCAAAAAAAAACGTTCATTCCCGATGTTGGCGCTTTTGGTGAGCTGCTTGTTTCCCAACGGTTGAAGCTTTTTGTTTTTCGGTTCCCAGACATAACAGACCTCCCGGGTAGACGGAAGAAATTTCTCTTTCAACCGGTTATCGTTACCATACCAGATATCAACCGGAGAAGTGTCATCTTTCGGCTGGTGTATCCACAGTCGTAAAAAATAAGTACTCCCTTCGCTGATCACATCGGTAAAGGCCCGCTGAAATGACATGGAAGTTATCTCGTTTAAGGACCAGGCGGTTTTTGTATTGAAGTCCAGGTACAGTACTTCAGGGGACGAACCTTCCGGGTTTTGCTGGTGGACCATCATCCCTTGCTGGTTGGCATCGACTTCCAGGGAAGTAATTTTTTGGGACGTTGTGTACACCTTTTCTGTTGTTTTTCCTTTGAGCCGGAAAACATCAAAAACAGGTTCCGGGTTTTCAGTGACCGCGTAGATGTTTCCATTTCCGGTAAGGTAGAACTGGCTTACATGCTCCAGGGTATTTAGAAGCGCTCCGTTGGTGTCACGCAGTTCCAGCCTGTTGTTTTCGTCTTTGCCATAATGCAGCACCAGTTGATTTTTGCCTTTCAGCACCTGCATGCGCTGCAGGCAGGTAAAATAACGGCTTGTTTGCCTGTTCAGGTCCAGTAATTCTGTTTGCAGTTCACCGGATAAGAGCAGGTGGGTGTTCCCAACAAAGGCCATGTTCCTGACCTTTTGCCGGCAGGCGGCGATTTTAGGCTTACCGGCCTGCCGGAGGTCAAACAACAGTACGGTGTCCTTGTCCAGGTCGTTTGGGTCACGGGCAGGTACCCAGCTTCGTTTGCGTAAAACCAGCCAGTTCCCGTCGTCCGGCATCAGCGGGGATGCCAGTGTGTGAAAGGTTTCCGAAAACAGGCGGCTTTGGTTGTCATACCGGCTTTGCCCGGTTGATTCCCGGCCTGCCGCAAAGAGCAGGCACAGGAATAACAGGAACAAGGAATACATGGACTTTATCATCAGTAACCGGGGTTTTGCGGGTGAAGGTTTGAATTAAGCAACAACTCGCTTTGCGGCAGCGGCCAAAGCTTTTTATCATCATCCCAGTTGGTTTTCAGGGAGCTTAGTTCATCCAGGCGGCCCAGGCGTTTGAGATCGAAAAAACGGTGGCCGAACTCGCAGAAAAACTCGCGGCGTTTTTCTGCCAGCAATTCCGTGATGAAAGCTTCGCCCGATAATGAAGCCAATGCTTCGAGCCCGGCCCTTTCGCGGGTGGCATTCAGGTAAGGCAGGGCATCATCCGGGCGGTTTTGCCGGGCCAGGGCTTCGGCCAGGATAAAATAGACCTCCTCGAGCCGGAAGATCACGGAATATTCATTGGTGTTGGTCCCGTTTGTCCGGTTTTTGTATTTAAACGGGCGGTGCCAGGAACTGCCGCTAACGGTGACTACTGCCATCCACGTCTGCCGGCGAAGGTCATTGTTTGCAAAGGAACCCAGCAGATCCGTTGTCAGGGCATAGGCATTGGGCGCCGCACCCGTGAAATAATAGAAGGACGCTTCCCGTGTGGCATCCCCGCTGTTTTGCGGTTTCAACTGCCAGAGGATATGGCTGCCGCTTTTATTAAACACTTCGTTTAGATCAGCCTGGAACCGGTATAAGGGCGATTGCAGGATGCCTTCGGCCGTTTGTTCCGCCAGCTCCCATTCTCCCTGGAGCAAATAAATACGTGAAAGAAGCAGTTCGGCTGCTTTGCGGTTGGGATAAATGCGTTCGGTATCGCGGTATTCGTCTTTCAAAAGGGAAACGGCTTCGGTCAGGTCAAGCGCCAGTTGCTCCAAAACGGCCTCTGCCCCGGTTTTGCTTAAACTCCGGTTGTATTCGTAGTCGGGGCTGGCCGTATAAGGGATATCGCCAAAAAGCTGCTGCAGGTAAAAGTAAATCAACGAGCGGAGAAAGAGGGCTTCGCCTTTGATCCGGTTTTTATCGGCGCCGGACAGGGCCATTGAATGTTCTGCGCCGTTAAGAATGGAGTTGGCATAGTAAATTTGCTGGTAAGCGGTCTTCCAGACACTTGCTATGTAAGTGTTGGTTTGCTGGGGTTGGCTTCGGTAAATATCCATTACCCCGTTCTGGTCATTCAGGTAGCAATCCAGCTCATCAGCAAAAGAGGCGGCCAGGATGCTGATGGTATAATACCCGGCGCCGGAGATAACCGACTGGTCGCGCAGACCGGCGTATAAACCTGCCAGTGCGGCATTGGCGGTCTGGACATCTTCAAAAACCTGTGCCGTGCCCAGTTGGTTGGTGGGATCGTTTACCTCGACCAACTCTTCGCAGGAGGCCAGGAGCAGCGCCCCGAGGAAGAAATAGAGATATCTTTTTTTCATGTTGTCATTTTTTAGTGATGTGTGTTTCAGTATTCAGTATTCAGTATTCAGTGATCAGTGACCAGTCAACCAGTGTCCAATGTCGGATGACCAGTGACCAATGCCCAATGCCCAGTCTTCGGTATTGGAAAATTGAATCCCGATCATTTAAAATCATATTTCATCTGTCTCATCTGCGTTCCATACCTTTTTCTAAAAGTTTAGCTGGACACCGAGCGACCAGGTTTTCAGGGGAGGCAAAAAGCCGGTCAGAACAAACTCCGGGTCCACGCCGAAATAATCCGTTATCGTCAGCAGGTTTTGGCCCTGCACGTAAAACCGGATATCCTGTACATATTTGTTTATCGGTAGCCGGTAACCCAGCTGGACATTTTTGAGCCGGATAAAGGAAGCATCGCCGACGGTGGCCGTACTGCCCCTGAAATACCCCAATAATTGGTAGATCGCCGGGTGGGCGCCTGTCGTATAGGGCATGTACCGGCCGTCCGGATTGGTTTCAGACCATACATCCAGCAATTCCACCGGTTGGTTATACATCACCCCGGGATTGGGCAACAGCGCATGATAGTCCTGCTGCCGTTGGTTGACAAACTGGAACAAAAACGAAAACTCCCATTGTTTGTAAGTGATCTGGTTTGACCAGCCTCCGAAATACTTCACGCCCACTTTTTCGATCACCTTGTTATCATCGGGTGAAGTGATGGCCCCGTCGGTATTGTAATCGGTAAAGACATACAGGCCGGTTTCGGGATCGATGCCCTCGTAGTTATACACCTTCATAATGGAGGTTGGATACCCCACCACGTACTGGTTGGCATAGGTGGAGCCTTCCAGCCCCGGAAAGGACACCAGCTTGTTTTTCGGGAAACTGATGTTAAAGCTGCTGTTCCAGTTGAACCGGCCAGTTTTTACAGGTGTGGCGCTGAGTTCCAGTTCCAGCCCCTTGTTTTCCACCGTGGCAGGCAGGTTGGCCTGGATACTGGCAAAGCCGGTAGTGGCCGGCAGGGGGATGCCCACCAGTTGGTTGCCCGAACGGTTGCGGTACCAGGCGGCGCTGAGCCGGATGAGGTCTTTCAGGAAGCCCAGTTCCAGTGCCGCTTCAATTTTGGTTGTTTTTTCCCAGCTAAAATACGGGTTGTGCAGCCGGGAAGGGTTCAGGGCTACGCTGCCCCCGTAACCGGTACTGCTCACCGTGTAGGTGTCCAGGTACTGGTAGTCGCCAATCAGGTCGCTGCCGGTTGTCCCGTAACTGCCACGCAGTTTTCCAAAGCTGAACCAGTGACTGCCCGACAAAAAACTTTCTTCGCTGAAAAGCCAGGCGGCTCCCACGGCCCCGAAGCTGGCAAAACGTTTGTCAGGGCCGAAACGGCTGGAACCATCGCGGCGCCCGGTCAGGTTCAGGATATAGCGGTTTTTGTACTGGTAATTGATGCGCCCGAATACCGCGGCGTATTTGTATTCCGTCTCCTGGTCCTGTGCAACGGTCACCTTTTTGGCAGCAGCCATGTTGGTGATCAGGGCATTGGTATCGAAGCCAACACCCGACAGGCGCAAAGCTGAAGTGGTTGTTTGCTGGTACGTGCCGCCGATCAAGACATCCAGCTGATGGCCGTTAAAGCTGCGGGCATACTGCAACTGGGGTTCGGCCAGGTAAGAAAACCGCTGGCTCCGGCTTTTTGATGCATTGGAACTGGCAGGGGTTATACCAAAGGAGGGGTTATAGATGGTACTGGGACGTAGCACAAGCTCCTCAAAAAACTGGTGGTTGATCCCCCCGTTCAGCCTGGCATATAGAGAAGGAAACAGTTCGTAGCCCAGGTTCAGGTTGATGTTAAAGCTTTTGCTGTCGTTGCCGTAAGTGCTTTCGTAAGCTGCCACGGGATTGGTAAAGGTGTTGTTTTCCCAGTTCAGGCTGCCGTCTTCCTGGTACAAAGCGGGGGCATTGGGACTGAGCCGCAGGGCCTGGCTGGTGATATCGGTTTCAATCAGATTATTCGATTGGACTGAAAACTGCGCGGAGACGTTCAGGGCCAGCCGCTTGTCGCCGGAGCGGTGGCTCAGGTTTCCCGATACGTTATCGGTTTTGTAGCGGAAATCATCAGAGAAAACCGTGGTTTGCCGGTTGTGGCTGCCGCTGATCAGAAAGCTGGTGTTTTCGCTGCCCCCGCTTAGTGAAAGCTGCACGTTGGTATTGACGGCCGTTTTGCCAATCAGTTCATCCTGCCAGTCGGTGTAGCGCTCCTGGTCCCAGACACCATTCACATCATAGGCGTTGGCGGGATAGTTGGCGATACCGTCGTTGATATAAGCCTGCCGGCGCATGTCCAGGTATTGCTCCGTGTTCATCAGTTCCATTTGGTTGGCTACCCGGCTGATTCCGTAACTGCTGTTGATGCTAAAGGATGTTCTACGCGCGGCCTTTCCTTTTTTTGTGGTAACCAGGATCACCCCGTTGGCGCCACGCGAACCGTAAATGGCCGTGGCATCGGCATCTTTTAAAATTTCGATGCTTTCAATATCATTGGGGTTAATGGCCGCAAGCGGGCTGATTTCGGTGTAAGGCAAAATGCCACCGGATAAAGAAGAACTGCCCTCTGCGCTTACCGGTACCCCGTCGATAATGTACATGGGGTAGTTGCCGGCGCGGCGCAGGCTGTTGGTTCCGCGGATCTGTATGCTGTAGCCGCCGCCGGGTACCCCGCTGCCCTGGGTGATGCTCACCCCGGCCATACGGCCCTGCACCGACGAAAGCACATTGCTCACCGGCTGGTTTTCCAGCTCTTTGACCGTTACCCGGGCAATGCTGCCGGTACGCTCCCGGTCTTTCACGGTGTAATAGCCCGCGTTAATGGTGACCTCCGAAAGGGTGGTCACATCTTCCTGTAGTTGGACATCGATTTGTGTTTGTTCGCCAACCACTACTTCGCGGGTTTGAAAACCGATAAAAGAGAAAGAGAGCACGGCGCCTGCCGGTACGCCCTTTAAAATATAGCTGCCGTCGGCGGCGGTAGTGGTTCCAACAGGTGAGGGCCCTTTTACCACCACATTAACACCCGGCAAAGGCTCGCCTGCCGGGCCGGTAACAAGCCCTGAAACGGTGGGGGACTGGGCCTGGGCAGGGAAAGCCGAAAGAAGGATTCCGGCCACAAGCAGGAGCCATAAGCCGTGGTGTTTGTGTTTACCGGGCAAAACGTTTGCCGGTAAATGAGGGTTATAATCATACATGGTTATGTCTTTTTTTGGGTTATTAACGGGTTGACAAGTTTGTGTTGTTGGAATGGAAAAGGTGGTTGGGCCGTCTCATTCGGGCGATTTAATCTTTTTTGCGTACAGGATTTGGCGGTGGCGCAGCGAGTACACATCCCGGCACCGAAACGGCCCGAAATGTTCGACACGTAGGACCATATGTGCATGGGGCAGGATAATTAAGAAGGTACGGTAGCTATCGAACTGGAGCATGACAGGTTGTTTTTTGGTTTTAAAAGAAAAAAGTGTTTACCCTCCCGGCCGCATGGCAAAAGCATCGGAGGTAAACCTGGGTAATTTTGGTTACATGCAGTAATGCTCAAGCTGTTTTGAGCATTTAATTGTAGCGTTTACGCCTGTCTGTGGATTGTTCCGCTTGCAAGGTGCAGCAACCGGATGGAATGTGTGGTAAAAACAATATAAAAAAGAAGGCGTGAACGATTGTCATTATTCCTTGAAACAGGCTCCGCAAGGGCCGAACGAGAGAATAAAACAATGTCCACGCCCTTATTTCTAAGGGCGCTTCCATGCTTCGACCTCTCGTATTGAATTTTGCGGATTCGTTTCAAAGGTCAAAAAAGCGCTATGTCATTTTCGAATCGTTATATGCGATACAAAAATAATGTTTCAGTTTAATACTGCTATGTCTTCATCGTATTTTTGTTTTTCGGTTCAAAATTGATACTTCAAAGGAAACAGTATGTGAAGAAATGGCAAAAGGAATCCGGTTAATACTTATTAATTTCAACTTTATAATTATCAACCTATGAATGATTTGATTACTTTTGTTAAAAACCAGATGACTAAACATTATGGATACACAAGAAAAAGCAGCAAAAAATACTCATCATGGGCATGCCATCAAACGCTACCGCCATACGCTGGGTATTAAACAGGAAGTTTTAGCGGCAGATATGGGAATCAGCCAGTCGCTTGTTTCTTTCTACGAACAGAAAAAGGTTATCGATGACGATATGGTTGATAAATTCGCCAAAGCCCTGAGTATTACTCCGGCTCTTATTAAAGAACTGGAAGAGGATCCCGTAACTGTAATTATTGAAAACAATAATATTGAAACAAATCATGGCAGAGGTTATGTCGGTGTAGACAACAGTGTAAGCCATTGTAATCCGATAGAGCAGATTCTGGAATTAAGCAAGGAAAAGCAAGCTCTGTATGAGCGAATGCTTGAGTTGGAAAAAGAGAAGAATGCGCTGCTGGAGAAGTTGTTGAAGGAGAGGAAATAATCTATTGCGAAAGCAGTAGCGTTAGTTCATGTTTGTTGGGCTTATGGGAAAGAAGTAAATATGAGGGATGACTTCTTAGGTTCCAATATCTTTATTACCGGGTAAAGAAAAATCCTGACTGATGGTTTGATGTGAGTGAGGAGCGTATAAAGATACTTTCCGGATTTGGAAGAATATATTTCACTTTTCACCCGACAAAACGGAAATATATTTCACGATAAATATATTTCGACGTTGTGCACAAGCGTAAAAAGACGGTGCAACCCTGAGATGACTGAAAACGGAGACTTTGCAACCTGACAATTAAGCGGACATTAACTGGACAGTTCTTTAGCATCTTGACAAAGACCAACGAGCCGACACTCAAAGCCGACCTGAATGTTTTTAAAATTTTTGCCGACCCGCATTTTTATTTTTTTCCCAGCGCACATTTAGCACAGTGCGCCTCGAAGTAAGAGGACATAATGTTCTTTAACATGCTATCATTGAGATGGTGGATGTCCCACCGAAAGCGGCATGCAGGAGCAGCTTTCAAACCACTTTATGGTGCTTTTGACTGAAAGGGCATTGGTGCTTAGCAATAAAGAAAAGGCTTCATAAAAGGAGTCAGGTACGGTTAAAGGAGATGAACGCAAGTGAACCTCTGATGAAGTGTCGAGAAAATGTAACCCGTTGGCGAAACTGCCTATTTTGTGCTATTGGCAGGACGAGCATAGCAGATACCTGTTTACTGGCTATGTGCCAACCGATATTAAGGGGGCATGAACTTTAACCAGGCTCATTGATGGAACGAGGGAACCCATACGTTGATGATAAGGGAAAATGCACAAGTGCGACAACACGAGGCAGAAAGTACCAAAGCGATGTATGGGGGCGGACTAAACCGTAGTAGTGTTGAGAGCTATGGAAACATAGAAGGAGCGAAGGGTTTAGGTCAATTAGTAAAACAAATTTTAACAACATGCCATTTTTGGCAAGGAGGATTAAAATGAGTGGAACAAAACCAATACCGGTTACAAAACCAATGGTATGGGAAGCTTACAAGAAAGTGAAAGCCAACGGAGGTTCGGCAGGGATTGACGGGGAAAGCCTCAAGCAATTTGAGGAAAACTTGTCAAATAACCTGTACAAGCTATGGAACAGGCTTTCATCGGGTTCGTACTTTCCACCCCCTGTAAAGGAAGTTGAGATACCCAAATCCGATGGTAAAACCCGAAAGCTCGGGATACCAACAGTAGGGGACAGGGTGGCACAAATGGTGGTTAAAGATTATTTAGAGCCAAGAATGGAAGTAATTTTCCATGAAGACAGTTATGGTTACCGCCCCAACAAGAGCGCACATGATGCACTCCGAAAGGCAAGGCGCAACTGTTGGCTGTTTAATTGGGTGATTGATATTGACATTAAAGGGTTCTTTGATAATATAGACCATGAAAAGTTGTTGCTTGCCATCGATAAGCATGTTAGCGAGAAATGGGCAAAGATGTACGTTGTTCGTTGGTTAACTGCACCTGTGCAGAAATCCAACGGTGATATGTTACACAAACAAGGCAAAGGCACACCGCAAGGTGGGGTTATCAGCCCTTTGCTTGCCAACCTGTTTCTGCACTATGCTTTCGACCAATGGCTGACCAAGTATTTTAACGGGGTAAAGTTTGAACGGTATGCCGATGATATTGTGATTCATTGCAAATCGTTAGAACAGGCACGGTACGTGTTGGAACGACTGCGAAAACGCATGCAAGATTGTAAGCTGGAACTGCATCCTGAAAAGACAAAGCTTGTTTATTGTAAAGACCACAAGCGGACAGGAGACTTCGAATTGGTAAAATTCGATTTTCTTGGGTTTACATTCAAACCACGGTCATCGAAAACAAAAGATGGGCATCTATTCTTGGGTTTTGATTTGGCAATCAGCGTCAAATCGGGTAAACGTATTTTAGAAACCTTACGGCAAACAAACTTTCATCGTTGGACAAGTGCCACCATAGAAAGCATTGCAGCGGAGTTAAACCCGCAACTGAAAGGATGGATAAATTACTATGGCAAGTTCCGTCCATCAGCCATGTCATTTATTTTTCGGTGCTTACATCGCCGATTAATAAAATGGGTTATGAACAGGTATAAATCATTACGGAACAAATTAAAGAAAGCACATCAGTTTCTGGCTAACATTCAGAAATCAAAGCCAACTTTATTTGCATCATGGCAACATGAAACCACCGTAACAGGTTTAAAATTGACAAAAGCCGTATGAAGCGAGAGTTTCACGTACGGTTTTGTGAGAGGCTTGGGCTGAAATGCCCTTGCCTACTCGACTTTGGCTTTGCCCCTGCCCACAAAGCCGACCCTTCGCAAAGCCAAAAGAGCTAAATTTTTGCCCACGCAAACAAATTTACTTGACAGAGAACTTCTTTTACTGAATTATACATATCTTTGCCTAAAACACAAAGAAATTGACTACTAAAGAGCTAAATAGGATTAGAGTTGTATTAGCGGAGCTAAACAAGAAGAACAAATGGCTCGCTGACGAACTCGGAAAAAATCAGGCGACTGTTTCACAATGGTGTAACAACGTGAGACAACCCTCTATTGAAACGCTTGCTGAAATCGCCAATGTTCTTGACGTTGACATACGACAACTGCTTAATCCTACAAAAGAGAAATAATATATGCCGACAAAAAACACATACATTGATTTGTTTGCTGGTTGCGGAGGACTTTCTCTTGGCTTAAATCAATCCGGATGGAAAGGACTATTTGCTATTGAAAAAAGCCCTTATGCTTTTGCAACGTTGAAACACAACTTAATTGACAATCTTAATCATTTTGACTGGCCTGATTGGTTAGAAAAAACCCAGCACGATATAGACGAAGTGCTAAAAGGGAAAATAAAAGAACTAAAAAAATTAAGAGGTAAAGTTGATTTGGTTGCCGGAGGACCGCCTTGTCAGGGCTTTTCTACTGCCGGACGCAGAGAAGAAAGCGACCACAGAAACGAATTGATAAGTTCCTATATCAAGTTCATTCGTCTTGTTCAGCCGAAAATTATCTTCTTTGAAAACGTAAAAGGATTTACCCAACGCTTTGAGAAGAACCGTAGCAAAGGAATTAAATATTCCGAGTTTGTTCAGAAAGCTTTGAGACGTTCAGGAAAAGATTTTAAAGGATACGAAGTTTATGGAGAACTGATTGACTTTTCGGAATTTGGAATACCTCAAAAAAGAACACGCTTTATTTTAGTTGGTATAAGAAAGGACATTTTTGAAAAATCACACTTTATCCCAAGTCATTTCTTTGATTTGCTAAAAAGTAAAAGAAAATCCTTTTTGGTAAACAAAGGTTTAGGCTTAACCCAAAGCCTGCAAGATGCTATTTCTGATTTGTTAGAGAAAAACGGAACGGTTGATTGCCCTGATTCAATTGGGTTTCTATCTTCTGTTTACAGCAAAGCGCAAAGTCCGTATCAAAAATTGATGCGGTCAAAAGTTTCGTCAAAATCTGTTCCTGACAGTCACCGTTTCGCTAACCACGGTAAGGAAACAATATTACTGTTTCAAACGCTTATATCTAAAGCCCCAAAAGGGAAAAAGATTGAGGGAAAAGAAAGAGAAAAGTTCAACATCAAAAAAAGAGGCATTGTCGTTTTAGACCCTAACAAACCTGCTCCAACACTTACATCACATCCTGACGATTATGTTCATTATTGCGAACCAAGAATTTTAAGCGTTAGAGAATATGCCCGAATTCAAACATTTCCGGACTGGTTTGAATTCAAAGCGAAATATACAACCGGAGGGAAATTGCGGATTGTGGAAGTTCCGAGATATACACAGGTGGGTAATGCAATTCCACCACTGTTTGGCGAACAAGCCGGATTAGCTTTAAAACAAATTCTAAATGGCTAATACTGAGACATTCAAAATAAGTGCAGCATTAAAAGACCTTATCGGTAAGGAA
The DNA here is from genome assembly GCF_059705485.1 of Gaoshiqia sp. US2. Classification (NCBI taxonomy): domain Bacteria; kingdom Pseudomonadati; phylum Bacteroidota; class Bacteroidia; order Marinilabiliales; family Prolixibacteraceae; genus Gaoshiqia; species Gaoshiqia sp. US2. The sequence continues at coordinate 3,340,713 of NZ_AP048550.1, forward strand.
CTGATTACCGATGAGTTTGTTGCCGTTTTTGAATTAGTCAAAAACTCATTTGATGCAAACGCATCAAAAGTTGAAGTAATTTTTGAAAACAACTATGAACCCGACAACGCAAGAATAATTATTAAAGACAACGGTAAAGGAATGAACTATGACGACCTTAAAAATAAGTGGTTGTTTGTGGCTTATTCTGCCAAGCGTTTGGGTAAAGAGAATGAAGATTATAGGGACAAAATAAAAACGCAAAGAGTATTTGCCGGAGCAAAAGGAGTAGGTCGCTTTTCTTGTGACAGATTGGGAAGATTCTTAAACCTCATAACTATTAAGGATGAATCCAAGCCAAAGATTGAAAACCTTGTAGTGAATTGGGAGGACTTTGAAAACGCTGATGATGAAGAATTTGTAAACATCAAGGTAACGCACAAAGTACTTACTGAAAACGCTTACAAACTAAAAAAAGGAACAGTTTTAGAAATTACCGGACTTCGTGATAATTGGGATAGAGAACAAATTTTAAAATTAAAGAAGTCATTAGCTAAACTCATTAACCCCAATCAGGAAAACGATAGTGATAATTTTGAAATTGAAATAATTGCTAAAGATGAATTAGCACTTGACAAGGAAAAAAACAAAAAGGGTGAAAAGAAAAATGATTTAGAAATTGTAAACGGACTTGTTAGGAACTCCATTTTTGAAACTCTTGAAATAAAAACCTCAAATATTCTTGTTCAAATTAGCCCGAAAGGTGATTACATTGAAACTACATTACAGGATAGAGGCGATTTGATTTATTACCTGAAAGAAAAAAATCCGTACAAGGATTTGAAAAATGTAGGCGTTTATTTGTTTCAATTAAACAGAGCGGCAAAAGCAAATTTCACTCGATTAATGGGAATGGAACCGGTTAAATACGGTTCCGTTTTTATGTATAAAAATGGGTTCAGGGTTTATCCTTATGGCGAAGAGGGCGAAGACGGCCTAGGTATTGAAAGAAGAAAGCAACAGGGATATAAGCGATTTCTCAGCACAAGGGATTTAATTGGGCGCATTGAAATAAACGGCAACCAACCTGAATTGAGAGAAACGACCAGTAGGGATGGAGGACTTGTAAAAACTCAAACTTATCGTGATTTAGTTGATTTCTTCAATGATTATGTTCTAAAACGATTAGAGACATATGTTGTGAATGTTATTCAATGGGGAGATGAAAGGGTAAACAAGGAAACAGGAGAAGTTACCCCTGAACTATGGGCAAAGGATGTTAAGATTCAAATATTGGAGCTTATTTCAGGTTTTATCAACTCGAAGGATATAATAGACATTCAATATGACAAAGATTTTCTTAAAATCATTTCGGAAAAACAAGAACAGAGTGTTGATAAGATTGTAAAAAACATATCAAAAGTAGCTGCCAAGTCTGGGAATCCGGAAATGGTTAAAGAAGCGAAAAAGATTGAAAAGGCTGTTAGGGAAATAAAAGCTGATGCAGACCGGGATAAAGCAAAAGCAGCTATAGAGGAAGAAAAACGCAAGGAGACCGAAAAGAAGCTTGACTATGTTGTAAGCCAAAAAAACTTTCTTCAAAAGGACATTAGTGATGACACCAAGAATTTAGAAAGCATTTTGCATCACATTGGCTTAACAACCAATTTTATCAAAAAAGACATTGAAAACCTTGTTAAGGCAATAAACAGCAATGCTTCAAAGGATGAATTGCAAAGCATTGTTAAGCGATTAAGTCAACAAAACGAAAAAATCACTTCATTTTCAAAATACTTTAAAAAGGTCAATTTCAATATTCATTCAAACAAACTGGATGTAGATGTAATCTCATTCACCAACGAATACATTGAAAACGTGTATAAACTTCGTGATGATTTACGCATCAATAGAGAACTGCTGAATGTGAAAATTAATATGCTTAAAGGATTGGAGCATAAAATCAAATTCAACCCTATTGATATGATTATTGTATTGGACAACCTCATTAGCAATTCATCCAAACACGGAGCATCCATGGTTGAACTGACTTGGACAATGTCCGGTAAATCAATTCAGCTATCCTTCAAAGATGATGGGAAAGGCATTGCCGATAATATTGTGGACAGCATTTTTGATTTTGGTTTCACCACTTCCCGCAGGGGTTCAGGAATCGGTCTTTATCACGTAAAGGAAATCATTGAAAGTTTAAACGGAACAATAAAAGTAAATAACAAACTCAGTAAAGGTGTGGAATTCCTCATCTCTTTTAAAAGCAATAAGTAATGAAACTGGATTACAACATACTATGGTTGGATAACGACCTCAAGGAATACATAACAAATGGAGATGTCGAAAGCATCAAGGAATATCTTATTGAATTGGGTTTTGAGCCAAATATCGTTACGGTTTTTGATGAAGCAGAGCTTGATAAGTATTTGGATATAAGTTACGACTTGATTATTTCCGACTTTAATCTGAATAAAGAGAATGGTGATGTTGTCATTTACCGATTGCGGGAAGAAAAAAAGCTAGACACCGAAATATTGTTCTATTCGGCTAAAACAAATTTTATCCAAGATGCAGCAGTAAAAGAGCGATTGGCATTTATGGAACGAATCAATATTCAAATTGGTCGTGATAGTCTATTGGATAAAATTGAAAAGGTAATTGAACTCACAGTAAGAAAGTTATTTGAACTAAATGCAACCAGAGGATTAATAACTGAGGCAACAAGCGAATTGGATGTTGAGATAGAAGCCCTTTCAATAGCTATTTTACGTAATCATTTGAAAAAGTCAGATGATGAATTAAATAGCATTGTGGAATTTTATGTAAAAGATTTTCTAACTAAGAATCCTGATAAATTTATTGAAAGACATCAGAAAGTTGGATTTGACAGTTCGTTTAAGTTCATCGAAGCAAATAGGAAGTGGGGCATATTTCGGGATTCATTGAAAGAATTTAGCAAATCAAATACAGCAGATGAAATAAAGAAGTTCCTTGAATTTAATAAAACCTACTTTGAAGATGTGATAAAAATCCGAAACAAATTTGCACACTCCAAAGCTGAGAAAAACGGTGATAAGGTCGTTTTAAAAGGACAAATTGAGGGAGAAGATTTTGAATTTGATACAGCTAAGTGTATAGAAATACGGAAGAAACTTATTGACCACAAAAGAGAAATTGAAAACCTGAAAGCATTTTTGGGTATCAAGTAAACCAAATGCCAACTCTTCACAGTCAAACACATTGGCAAGCCCCGCAAGCCGACATGCAAACCAAAGCTTGCCAAAGAGTATGCCTGTCCCACCCGCTAAAGAAAAAATTAAAAATTTCCTTCCCTTCTAAAAATTTTAAAAACTCCAATACGCAACCCGATAGAAATACATTTGGATATTTGGTCGCAAAACTAAATATTGATAAGGGTAGCAAGACATGGATGAAAGAACGCCAGGGCATAATCGAGTAGACTGCCCCGCCAGTAATTAGCTGACGGGGAGAGCCTCTCACACCACTGTACGTACGGGTCTCGTATACAGCGGTTCATTAAGATATGGGGCAACTTTCTCGTAATACGTAAGCAACGCTTGATAACCTCTTTTTCGGTAAGCATTCGGCGTAATACATATTGCCAGCCAGGGGATCTCGCCGTTTCTTTGATGGAAAAAAATGAGGATGACACGATCAACATTTGAGAGGCTCTTCCAGGAGTATCAGGAGTCGGGCTTGAACGTAAAGTACATATTCCGGTGATACCCGTTCACGTTTTCCGGTGATATCCGTTCACTTTTTGTTCAAAAACGATTAGGCAGATATAAAATTAATACTTCTTTCTAAGACTTTCTCCTTTTAATTGAAAACGTATCGACTTATGGACAATTCTGTCCAAACAAGATTCTGCAATCAATTCATTTCCTATAACTGCATACCAGTCGTTTACCGGTAGCTGGCTGGATATTATCAATGCTTTTTTTCGATATCTGTCATCAACAATTTGTTGAAAATCGTTTTGTTGTTGCCCTTCTAATGCTTTCATGCCAAAGTCATCTATGATTAACATGTCCACCCGTGAGAGCTTTTCCATGAATCGCATTTCTTGACCTTGCAATCGTTCGAGCTTGATTCTGTCTAATAACTTTTGCATAGTAATGAATGCGACATTAAATCCCAATCGACATGCCCTATCGCCCAAGGCAACAGCTAAATAGGTTTTGCCTGTTCCGGTAGGTCCGTTAATCACTATTGTTTGTCCATTGCGGACAAATCCACACGTACCCAACAGTGCCACAGTGGTTGCGTCAACACCTCTGGCTGTGCCATAATCAAGTTCCTCCAGCGAAGCCGGATACGGGAACGCGGCTTCTTTGAGCAACCGGGCTATACGGTTTGTTTTTCGGGTGTCCTGTTCGGTTTGCAACATTAGCTGCAGCCCATCACGAAGTGAGAGTTTGTCGGCCCTGCGTGTTTCACACAGGGAGGTCCAGCAATCGGCCATACCGGGAAGCTTCAGTTTGTGAAGCGATTTTTCAATTTCTTGCATACAATGTTTTTTCAATTGGTTATTTATAATACGAGTTTCCCCGCATGTTTTCATGGTTCGTTGGTTGTGGATTCATGCATTTCTCACTCTGGATCTGCGATTTCGCCACATTAAGATTGTTGATTACGTTTTGTAAAAACTTGCCCGAGTATGACCTGTTTTGGATGGCAATCCGGCAGGCTTGTTCAAAATCGGCAATTGGTGTTTTCCGCCCTATCGAGAGCATATAATCACAGGTCTTGTATTTAAACTCGGGAGGAATCTGGCGTTGTTCCAAATCAAGAAACATGTTCGATACAAGCTGCTTAAATACAGCACTGTGCTTATCCGCTTTCTCCTGATAATACTCGGGCGAACGGCTCAAAAAGGCATTGGAATTGGATGCCAGATGTTCTTTTATGTGCGTATGCCCAAAGCCTAAGCGACGCTCATGTGTAGCCACCAATTCATTGTTTACAAATATCTTGACCAATGTGCGGGTGTAAATTATATGGCTGCGTTTGCCAATATGGATAAAGGGGACGGAGTAATAATGTTTGTCGCGTGCCAGGCAAACAAACCCATCGTTACGGACTTGCAAATTGCAGGTAAACTTCATTTCATAAGGCTGTTCGGGCAAAGGGGAGAGCGTGTCCTTTTCAACCGCAAAAAATTGTTCTTCACGGCTGTAGGGGCGTTGTTGCATCCGTGTTTGATTGTGTTCAAGCATTTTTTGCGATACCGCTTCATTCAAATCCTCCAATGAATAAAACGTGGTGCTGCGCAGCTTGGCATATACCCGTCGGTAAATGATCTTCACCTGGTTCTCTACCAATGCCTTGTGTGTAGGAGAATATGGGCGGCAGGGAATGGTTACAAAGTGATAATGGTTGCCCATGTCTTCCAATGCTTTGTTCAGCGTTGGTTCATACCTGTCTGCCTTTATTACAGCCGATTTAAGGTTGTCGGTTACCAAAATCTTGGGTACGCCCCCAATGGCTTCCAAACACTTGGAAATGGCATGTAGAAAATCCTCCACCCGTTGAGAGGGAATGCACATCGCAAAAGCATAATCCGTGTAAGGCAAACAGGCCACAAATACTTGCACCTTGGTTATTTCACCTGTTTCTGTGTTTATATATTCCATTGTATCGCCTGCAAAATCGACAAATAATTTTTCGCCCGGTACATACGTATCACTCAACACCGTTGTAGGTTTAGCGGCTGCTAATTGCTGTTTTAAGTGATGGAAAAACTGAGTCTTACGATAGCCGTCAGGATGCTTGGCGATATATTCCTGCCATACAAGAAATCGGGTTACATGTTTGTGCCCCAACGAGGCTTTAAAATGTGGCAACTCATCTAAAAACGTTTGGTGCCGGTAGTCTGTATATGCCGGATTGCCTGCCCTGAAGCGTGCTTCAAGTTCGGGATCTTCCATGCTCAATGCTTGTTTTAGCGTCAATGAATCAAGGTTAAAAAACCGAACATAATTATTGACCGTCTCTTTGTTTATGTCCAAATCCTTGGCTATTTGACGGTTCGACACTCCGTTCCCGCTCAACTGGAGAACTTGTTTTATTCTACTCATACTTGCTGATTTTCCTGCCATATTGCCTTTGCTCAGTTGGGTGATTATATTGTTGCAAAGGTGCGAATGAACGGATATGCTCCGGAAAATGAAAAGTGCCAATCCGTGAACGGGTATGCTCCGGAATTCAAGTGTTTTTGTTACAGTTTTTTGTCTTCTCATCCTGTTTTAAGCCTATTTTTAGCGAAAACAGACATGAAAAACGTGGTTTTGAAGGATCAACTTTCAATTTGGAACTGAAATGTTTCTACTCAAAAGTGGGTGGGTATGCTCCGGAATATGTACGTAAAGGACTTTTGTTCCAACCAGGGCTTTGCCCCTTCCACATTCTACTACTGGAAGAAACAATTGGGTGAGATGTCGCGGCATCAGCCCGAGAGTTTTGTTCCGCTGGTCTTTGATTCCAACTTACCGGTTGCCAGTCGGCGGACAATCCAGGCTCCCATCAATAGTTCCGGTATCCCAGGCAATCAGGCTCCCATCGAGTTTGTGTTTCCCAACGGTACAAAAATGATGATAAGAGATAAGGCCGATATGCATTTGCTAAAAGCAATTGTTCACCTGTTTGATTAGAGCCGGATGTTTCATTTACATGGTAAGCTAAAGTACTTTCTTTATCCGGCACCGGTGGATATGCGCAAAAGCTTTTACACCCTCAGTGGCATAGTAAGCTCGGTCATGAAACGCGATGTTCAAAGCGGTGAGGTTTTCATTTTTGTCAACCGAAGACTCACCATCATGAAGATTCTGCACCTGGAGCACGGTGGCCTGGTTATCTATCACAAGAAGCTTGAAAGTGGGGTTTTTAAGCTTCCCACCTTCGGTGAAGCCCTCACGTCTCAGTCCATTGATTGGCACGATTTAATGATGATTGTAAAAAATGTGAAGCCTAAAAAAAGGCTCTTGAAAAAGCGACAAAGCGAAGCACTTTTTTAGTTTTTTTTCAGGCACCAAAAATTGGCTGAAAGCCTTGATTTTACTATCTTTACGCTCATAATCAAACAGTGGTAAATGAGCGATTTTGCAACCGGTAAAGATGTGTTAATCCAGGAGCTTCTTCAGGAACGTGATGAGCTGTTCCAGGAGCTTTCCCGGTTGCGAAAAGTCGATAACGGGGCCTTGGAAGCCCTGGAGTCCAAAAATCAGAAACTCGAGGTTGTCGTAGCTCAAAAAGACCAGCAAATCCATAAGCTTACCGATCAGCTGGCCTGGTTTCGCCACAAGTTTTTTGGGAAATCCAGCGAAAAGCATATTGCAGAAGATCCCAATCAAAGAAAGATTGACTGGGATGGCCTGGATGTACTTTCTGAAGAACAGATCGCCATAAAAGATGCAGAGAAAGAGTTAATCGAGTATGAACGGCGCAAGCCTGAAAGAGAGAAAAAGAACGCTGTTCGCCAGCCGCTTCCAGACCACCTCAGGCGGGAGATAGAAGTAATAGAGCCCGAAGGAGTCCAGGATAACTGGGTACGCATTGGCGAGGAAGTAACAGAAATACTTGAACACAAACCCGGCGAGATTTATGTACGCCGGATAGAACGCCCAAAATACGCCGTAAAGCAATCAGCAGGAGAAGAAAATATTACGAATGAACAGGACCGGAAGGAAAACCCGGCTATCCGTATTGCATCCATGCCACTATTGCCTTTACCCCGAAGCAATGCCGGCCCTTCGTTGTTGGCCGAGCTGATGATGAACAAATATTTTTACCACCTGCCTTTTCATCGTCAGATTGCCATATTAAAGATGGTCGGGGTAAGATTGCCCGCATCAACCGTTAATGGTTGGTTCCAGGGCAGCAGCGATTTACTTCGGGCGCTTTATCTTCGCTTAAAAGAACTCATTCTGGCATCCGACTACATCCAGGTTGATGAAAGCACCATCCCGGTTATCAATAACGAAAAGCACAAAGCCAGTAAAGCTTACCTGTGGATGGTCCGCTCGGTAATGGACAACCTTGTTTTCTTTCACTACGATAAAGGCTCCCGGGCCGGGAAAGTAGTGGTTGATCTTTTGAAAAATTACCAGGGAGCTGTTCAAACCGACGGTTATCAGGCATACTCAATCTATGAGCAAAAGAAAGGTGTTTTGCTCCTGGGTTGCTGGGCGCATGCGCGCCGCAAATTCTCCGAAAGTCTTCCCGAAGACAAAGCCGGAGCAGGGTATGCATTGGCACAAATAGCCAAACTCTATCAAGTTGAAGAAATGGCCACTGACCAGGAAATGGATTTCCGGCAAAGAGCTGAACTTCGAAAACGGCTGGCCTATCCAATTATGCGTGCCTTTGAAAAATGGATTGAAGGATATTACCCTAAAGCGCTGCCGGGTGGTAGAATGGGCAAAGCGCTGGCTTATACCTACAATCTTTTTATGCGTCTGTCCCGCTATCATTTGGATGGCCGCTACCTGCCTGACAACAACCTGGCCGAAAATGCCATCAGGCCACTGGCCGTAGGAAGAAAGGGGTATTTGTTTTGTGGCAATCATGAGTCGGCAGAGAATGCTGCCATCATGTATTCCCTGCTGGGGTGCTGTAAAGCCAGTGATGTGAATCCCCGGGAATGGTTGACCGATGTATTTACCAGAATCTCATTGTACAACAACAACTACGATTTAGACTTGGCCGACCTTTTGCCACACCGTTGGAAAAAATCCAACAAATGCCAGAGTTTTTCAGAAAACTCCAACTAATTCCAAGAGATTCCAGTAGAACTTAGAAAATTCCAAATCTCAGGCTGGTATCCCCGGTCTAAGAGAAAATTCAGTATACGTGGCAGGCCGAATGCTTACCTTTTTCGCAATCGCTCCAGGGTAATGGTCGTTCCCAGAATCGGGCTTTGGGCAATAGCCCATCCCCCCATTCGCGAACGGCTCCATTGGTAGGCCTGTTCGGGTGAAACACCCAACCGGATCAGGTTCTTTCGTTTCCGTTCCGGCTTTTTCCAATGATGCCAGATACAGTACCGCAGGCGATTCCTCAGCCACCCGTCGATATCCTTCAGTTTGACCTGGATACTGGCCATCCGGAAGTAATTAAGCCAACCCTGGGAGACTTCTTTGAGCTTTTGGATGCGCTCGTCGAAGCTCATCGGGGTGGTTTTTCGGGTGATCGTTTTCAGCTTTTCTTTGAGTGATTTCCAACTCTTTTCGCTTGCAACCAGTTGGTATTTGCCTTTCTCCCCTTTTCGGTAAGTGGGTACGAATCCGTAGCCCAAAACCTTGAAGTTGACCGGACGGCGGATGCCGCTTTTCTCCCGGTTGATGGGCAGTTTCAGCTTATCCTTTAGAAACAGGAAAATGCTGTTGCCAATCTTGCAGGCTGCCGTTTTACTGTTGGTGTACACACTAAAATCATCGGCATAGCGCACATAGCGAAATCCTTGCTTTTCCAGTTCTTTGTCCAACTCATTGAGCATGATGTTGGACAACAGCGGGCTAAGCGGGCTTCCCTGTGGCACGCCTTTACGGCGCTTGACCAAGTTGCCGTTGATTTGAATCGGCGCTCTCAGCCATTTGCGGATCAGCCGTAGCGTGAGCGGGCATTTGACCTTCCTGTAGATCAATTGCAGTAAAATACAGTGGTCTACTTCATCGAAGAAGCTTTTCAGGTCGATATCAACAATATGCTGATAGCCCGAGTTGATGTATTCCTGCGCTTTTAACACGGCCTGCCGGGCATTGCGGTTAGGCCGGAAACCATAGCTGTAATCTTCAAACTCCATCTCAAATTTGATGGCTAAAACCTGACCAACGGCTTGTTGAAGCATCCGGTCGGTTACGGTAGGTACGCCCAACAGGCGGACTTTACCGTTGCTTTTGGGGATTTCCACCCCTCGAATGGCTTGTGGTTGGTACTTCCCTTGCCGGATTTCGGATTCTATCTGCTCCCTGTTAGTGGTCAGGTGGGCATATAGTTCCTTCACCGGCATACCATCAACGCCTGCCGAACCTTTGTTCGACACCACCTGACGGTAAGCACGCATCATATTCCTCCGGTTGAGTACCTGTTCAATCATTCCCGTTTTCGTTTTATTCGGTTGCCCTGTTCCGCTTAAGACAGGGCTGGCAATGCCTCCCTGACGAATTTGGAACATCTTAATGTTCGGCCCTTCACTACCTCGGTGAGTCCTCCGATTCATTCATCGGCTCGTTACCGGCAGCTACTATGTCCTCTGCTGACTTCTCACTCCGGCCAACACGTGGTTAGTGAGATCTCCCCTGGTAAAAGCTTTTCCCTTCCTCCAATGCCTGCCTGATCTACTATAAAACGATTTTGGCGTTCGTCGGACGTTACAATGATGTGCTTGCTTATCCTCGTTTAATAGCCTCGTATCAGATTCCTGTTCGTCAGTACCGGATTTTGCCGTTTGGCTTCCTTCAGTGCATTCCTCACGGAAAACCACCTTGCCACTTGCTAATACTTCCGGGCGTTACCCCAGCGTATAAGGGATTTACACCCTTTGGAAAAATACACACTTGTTATTTGCTACTATGTAAAGTTTATTTGTATTTTTAAACTTTTTCCAGAGCTTACAACAAGTGTGCGCGCTGCTTATGCAGGGCGCACACATCGTATATAAAACATTTGGCAATCAGTGGGTTATCGAACGTTTCAGCCCGTATCAAAAGTAGTTGTAACTTGACAGGGAAGTGCTTCGAAATGCCAAACGTTTCATATACGTAACCGTTAGGCAAAATTAAAAAATGACACATATACATGACAACCAGTAAAATTTCCCTATTTATTTTGATTCTTTTATCATTTTCTTGCAGAGTTTTTGGACAGGAATCTTCCTCTGATTCTATTACCACGAATAAAAAACAGGAATTTAAATACTCATCGTTAATTGTTCCATCTGTATTAATTGGATATGGAGTTGTTGGAATTGAAAGCGATGGACTTAAAATCTGGAATTCAGAAATAAAAGAAGAGGTTAATGAAAATATTGATGAGAAGCTAACAATTGATGATTTCTCTCAATATGCACCAATGTTGACTGTTTATGCACTAGATGCATTGGGAATAAAAGGAAAAAATAATTTTAGAGATAAAACAACTATTTTAGCTACATCATATCTCATAATGGCAACTACTGTTTCTAGTCTGAAATTAACAACAAATATAATGAGACCAGATGGTAGTTCTAATAATTCGTTTCCTTCAGGTCATACTGCCACAGCATTTATGGGAGCTGAATTTCTTTGGCAAGAATATAGAGATGTTTCTGTTTGGTATGGAATTACAGGTTATATTATTGCGACAGGAACAGGTTTTTTTAGAATGTATAATGACAGACATTGGTTAACTGATGTTGCAGCGGGTGCAGGTATTGGGATTCTAAGCACAAAAATTGCTTACTGGGTGAATCCATATATTACAAAGAAACTCTTTCACGATAGAAATAAACAATCTGCATCATTACTCTATCCATATTATAATGGAGAACAATTGGGGCTAGGATTTGCAATAAGATTTTAAAATAAACTTTGCCTAATAAATAGGACTCTGAGCGGTCTGCAAGACCCAGCGATGAGTGTGTGTTGGACTACACCCGCCGGGCCCAGGGCTATGCACTTACCGAAGGTTTTTAGTGATTTTTTTAAAATAAAACAGGCAGAAAGCGGCCTGAGGTTCTTTGACGTATGACAGGTTTTTGTGCTTTTTCACGCCAATGACACAAGCACGTTGATGGCTATGCCCTGTTTTTTTGCCGTTTTTGCCGGTAACGGGGCATACCTCTCCCGGTTGCGCGGGAACGCAAGTTGGAGTTGTTGATTATGATTGTGTTAACGGTTTGTTCAACTGGCCCCATGCCGGAGACCGGATGCGTGGCAGTTCTCTTACAGCGATCATCTTCCCGGTTTTGCACACCGGGCAAAGGCAGGGGTTTATGCCAGTCAGCCTTGCAAACCGTTCAACATTGGTTTCGGGAGGTTTTTGCTTTTTGATTAGCGCGTCAATGTCGGGCTTTTCTTCCGAAACAAACTGTAGCTCAATCATCGTAAAACCCGATTTCTTTCTCATATTCAGAAATTTTAAGGTAAATAATCTCCGAGTATAGGAAGAATCGGGTAATTTTAAACCAGCTACCCGCGAAGGCGGGTTTAGTTCAACAACGGCTCATACCCAATTGGGGTTTAAGTGGTTGTTTAAGAGTTGTAGCTCGTTCGTTCATTTATGTATTTTGATAGGTTCGTACTTCGCATTCCCCAAATGGGCATAGCCGCTAGCGTTGTGGCTCATTTAAAGAAAAAATAAAGCTCAAATAAACGAATTAATGAGCTATAAAAACTATCTTTGTGAGCTAAATTATTCAGAATGATTGATTCAAGAGAACAACAGATAATTGACTTTATAAAGCAAAGAGGAGCCTGTTCTTCAAAAGAAGTCCACGATAATGTAGACATTTCTATCAGTTATGCAACATTAAAAAGAATTTTATCAAAGTTAATAACAGACAGTTATCTTGTAACAGTTGGACAAGGTAAAGGAACCAAATATACTATTTCCCCAACATTTGAGCTTTTAGCGCCAATTGACATTGAAAAGTATTATGAGGAAGAAATTGATGATAGAGTTATAAAAGAAAGTTTCAATTTTTCAATTATCAACGAAGTTCTTGCGAAGAATAGTGTTTTTACTGAAACTGAAATAGAGAAACTCAACTTACTTCAAGCAAAATTTCGGAACAATATTTCACAACTCTCAGAAATTGAATATAAAAAAGAATTTGAACGATTAGCAATTGATTTAAGTTGGAAATCTTCGCAAATAGAAGGTAACACATATTCATTATTGGAAACCGAGAGGTTGCTAAAAGACAGGGAAACAGCAGCTGGAAAAACTAAGGAAGAAGCGATAATGCTTTTGAACCATAAAGAAGCATTGGATTTCATAATTGAAAACACCGATTATTTGAATCCATTATCTGTTTCAAAAATAGAGGACATTCATAGTATTTTGACCAAAGAACTGTTAGTAGAGCGAAATCTAAGAAAGCGCCGTGTTGGTATTTCAGGGACAAATTATCGTCCATTAGACAATGAATTTCAAATTTTAGAAGCATTAAGGAATTCTTGTGATGTAATTAACTCTAAGAAAAGTGTTTTTGAAAAAGCGTTGTTGGCACTAGTGTTGATTTCATATATTCAGCCATTTATGGATGGGAATAAAAGAACTGCAAGAATTGTGAGCAATGCAATTTTAATGAATGAAAAACACTGTCCCTTATCCTTTAGAACGATTGATTCTATTGACTACAAGAAGGCAATGTTATTATTTTATGAGCAGAATAATATTTCCAAGTTCAAAGAGATTTTTATAAATCAATTTGAATTTGCAGTGAAAACATATTTCTAGAAATGAAAAACGAGCCACAATGTGTTTAAATGATGGAATTACAGGTTATTCAAAGCAAAATTCACGAGATCAGGGGCCAGCAGGTCATGTTGGACCGGGATCTGGCCGGAATGTATGGTGTAGAAACACGTGTACTAAATCAGGCAGTTAAGCGCAATATGGAAAGGTTTCCTGAAGATTTTATGTTTCAGTTAACCGATGAAGAATTTCAGAATTGGAAATCACAAATTGTGATAACCAATTCTGTTAATATGGGGTTAAGACGTAAACCGTATGCTTTTACCGAATTGGGAGTAGCCATGTTAAGCAGTGTACTTAACTCAAAAATGGCGATTCAAATAAACATGGGTATCATGCGAGCCTTTGTCGCTATCCGGAAGTATATGATCCAAGCTGCTCCATCGTCCCTTTCCCTGGAACTGGAAGAGATTAAGGAACGCATCAAAGCCCTGGAAGAAGTTAGCGAAGAAAATGAAGAGAAGTTTGATGACATTTATGTTGCGTTGACCGAACTGGCCATGAAACAAAAACTTGCTGCCAAATCACGTCAGCCCATTGGATTTGTAAAACCAAAGGAATAAATTAAGACTCCCGGTTCGGCCGGCGTGGTTTTGCAATTGGACTGGATTTTGGGAAAATGAGTCGCTTGCCGGCCGCTGGCTGATCAGCATTTGTAGCGCTGATCGTATTTAGCCCGGCATTGTTAACCGGAATTTCGAATAAACGTTACGATATGGCAAATTCAGAAATCATATTATACACCACGCCGCAGGGAGAAATTAAAGTCGAAGTAATTCTTCAGGATGAAACAGTTTGGCTTACTTAGCGAGCGATGGGCGAATTGTTTGGGGTCTTGATTTTTATAATCTCGACGCCATTATTTCGGTGGGGTACCGGGTAAATTCGCATCAGGCAACACAATTCCGGATTTGGGCAACCAAAACATTAAAAGAATTTATTATTAAGGGTTTTGTTCTCGACGACGAGCGGTTGAAACAGGGGAAAAGACTTTTCGGGAAGGATTATTTCGATGAATTACTGGAAAGGATTCGCGAAATCCGGGCAAGTGAGAGAAGATTCTACCAGAAAATTACTGACATCTACGCAGAATGCAGTATTGATTATCAACCCAAAGCTGAAATCACGCAGTTATTTTATAAAACCGTCCAGAATAAAATGCACTGGGCCATTACCGGACAAACTGCTGCCGAAATAATTTCATCGAGGGCAAAAGCAGAATTGCCAAACATGGGATTAACAACCTGGCCGAAAATGCCATCAGGCCACTGGCCGTAGGAAGAAAGGGCTATCTGTTTTGTGGCAATCATGAGTCGGCAGAGAATGCGGCCATCATGTATTCCCTGCTGGGATGCTGTAAGGCTAGTGATGTGAATCCCCGGGAATGGTTGACCGATGTGTTTACCAAAATCTCATTGTACAACAGCAATTACGATTTAGACCTGGCCGACCTTTTGCCACACCGTTGGAAAAAATCCAACAATTGCCAGCGTTTTTCAGAAAACTCCAAACTAATTCCAAGAGATTCTGGTTACAAACCCTCGAGAGCGGAAGTTCTCAACAGAGAATAAAAAAATAAGTTCGATGCAGAATATACAGAAATGTTGGCGGTCATTGTAAAGTGACACAGTAGACAGCAACTACAAGATAGGAATTATCATAACTTTGGATGGAAAATTACAAAGAGACAGAATAGATAACAGTTATATTATGAGTAAGGCAAAAATATCCATACGTTTTTTTGACGACCGTGAAGTACGGGCCATCTGGGATCAGGAAAACGCCAAATGGTGGTTTTCAGTGTTGGATATTGTTGCCGTACTTACCGACCAAAACGACTATACCAAAACCCGCAACTATTGGAAATATCTTAAAGCGAAGTTGAAGAAAGAAAACAGTCAAGTGGTTAGTGCCACTACCCAGTTGAAATTCCTTGCACCGGACGGTAAAAAGCGTTTAGCCGATATGTTGGATTACAACGGCATTATCGCGTTGGGCAAAGAGTTTCCGAGCAAAAAAGCAAACCGATTTATTGAATGGTTTACTTACAGTGATGAAAGCATCGACGGAAAAAGTAAAACAAAAGCGTATGCGTTGTTTGATAGTTCGTTTATCAACAGCATTGAAGTTGGTACAACCAAAGGTTTGCAACAAATACACGCTTATTTGTTTGGCGGATTGTATGATTTTGCGGGACAAATTAGACAAAAAAATATTACTATGAAGAAACACTTGTACATGCAATTACCTCACATAAGAGACAATTATTGCAGCCACGTGCCGAAGGCGAAGTTTAACCATTGCAAAACCTCTCGCCGACAAATTCTGATAACAGAGCTGTTTTCACTATTTGTTTAGGCATTTAAATACCACTGATATAATCTTTCAATCCCTTCTTCAATGTCAATTTGATGTTTCCACCCCAGGGCATGGAGCCTGGACACATCGGTTAGTTTACGCATGGTACCGTCGGGTTTCGAGCTGTTGAATAGCAGTTGACCCCGAAAACCTACTTTTTCTTTGATCAGGCCGGCCAGATCGCGGATACTGATTTCCTGACCGGTACCAATATTGATGTGGGTGTTTCTCACCTCAGTCGGGTTGGGATTGGTGCGAAGGATGTCGTCAAAATTGATGCTCTCCATGAGGTAAACGCAGGCATCGGCCATTTCTTCGCTCCAGAGAAATTCGCGCAGGGGTTTGCCGGTACCCCAGATTTCGATCGAGCAGCTCCTGTTATGTCTCCCGGAAGGTGGAACGAGGCCGTATTTGCTGAGTATCCCGGTCAGTTGATCCCGGGACACGTCTCCACCGATTGCTTCGATCGGACGTGCATCGAGATCCTTTTGGATGGCTTGCCAGTTGTTGTCTTCCATACATTTACCCAGATGAATTTTCCGAAGCAGGGCTGGCAGTACATGCGATTTTTCGAGGTCAAAATTGTCATTAGGACCATACAGGTTGGTGGGCATGACCGAAATAAAGTTGGCGCCGTATTGCAGGTTGTAACTTTCGCATAGTTTAATACCGGCAATTTTTGCAATCGCGTAGGGTTCGTTGGTGTATTCGAGCGGCGATGTGAGCAGGCTGTCCTCTGGCATCGGTTGCGGGGCCTCACGCGGGTAAATACAGGTTGACCCCAGAAACAACAGTTTTTTCACTCCTTGTTTCCACGCCTGGTGGATCAGGTTGTTCTGGATCATCAGGTTTTCGTAGATGAACTGTCCCCGGTAGGTATTGTTGGCCATGATACCGCCTACTTTGGCCGCGGCCAGAAAAACATATTCCGGTTTCTCCGCTTCAAAGAAATCAGCAACGGCTTGCTGGTTGGTTAATTCCAGTTCGGCATGACTGCGGGTAATCAGGTTGGTATACCCTTTTCCTCGAAGGTTATTTACGATGGTGGAACCAACCAGGCCCCGGTGTCCGGCAATATATATTTTAGCGTTTTTGTCCATGTTTTATTTTTTTGAGTCCACAAATTTCACGGATTACGCGAATTTAAAAAGGTCGGCGATCTTCTTATTATCATTCGACTATTTTTTCGTGTAATCAGCAGACAAATTTTTGTTTACGGATAAGCCGGAAACGCGAATCAAAATACGATCCGCTTATAATCCAAACTAATTGTTCCAAAATTTACAAGCAATCCAAGCTGATATCCGGTTATTTTAAGATAATTCATCGTTTGCGCCCAATGTTCGGGCTGAAGCTGGCTTAAGGCTTTTATTTCAACAATGATCTTGTTGTAACAGACAAAATCTGCCACGTATTCTTTTTTCAATAAATTCCCTTTATAAAACACCGGTAGCTTTCTCTCTTGATTAAACGGGATCCCTCTTTGTTCAAATTCGATTGCCAGAGCTTCCTGGTAAACGGCTTCCAAAAAACCGCATCCCAAGGTATTATGCACTTCCATACATGCCCCAATAATCTGGTAACTTTCCTGCTTATAAATCAGCATTTGTTGTTCGAGCAAATCCATATTTTTCTGTTTAAGTCCACGAATTTCACGGATTACACAAATTTAAAAAAAGGTTGGCGATCTTCTTATCCTTTTATTTGTGTCATTCGTGCAATCGGTGGATTGTTCTTTGTCCACGAATTACACGGATTAAACGAATTTTTTAAAAAAAGTCTGTTGTCTTCTTATCCTTTTATTCGTGTCATTCGTGCAATCGGTGGATTGTTCTTTGTCCACAAATTACACGGATTAAACGAATTTTTTAAAAAAAGTCTGTTGTCTTCTTATCCTTTTATTCGTGTCATTCGTGCAATCGGTGGATCGCTCTTTGTCCACGAATTTCACGGATTACACAAATTTAAAAAAAGGTTGGCGGTCTTCTTATCCTTTTATTCGTGTCATTCGTGCAATCGGTGGATCGCTCTTTGTCCACAAATTACACGGATTAAACGAATTTAAAAAAAGGTTGGCGGTCTTCTTATCCTTTTATTCGTGTCATTCGTGCAATCGGTGGATTGTTCTTTGTCCACAAATTACACGGATTAAACGAATTTTTTTAAAAAAGTCTGTTGTCTTCTTATCCTTTTATTCGTGTCATTCGTGCAATCGGTGGATCGCTCTTTGTCCACAAATTACACGGATTAAACGAATTTAAAAAAAGGTTGGCGATCTTCTTATCCTTTTATTCGTGTCATTCGTGCAATCGGTGGATTGTTCTTTGTCCACGAATTTCACGGATTAAACGAATTTTTTAAAAAAAGTCTGTTGTCTTCTTATCCTTTTATTCGTGTCATTCGTGCAATCGGTGGATTGTTCTTTGTCCACAAATTACACGGATTAAACGAATTTTTTAAAAAAAGTCTGTTGTCTTCTTATCCTTTTATTTGTGTCATTCGTGCAATCGGTGGATTGTTCTTTGTCCACGAATTTCACGGATTAAACGAATTTTTTAAAAAAAGTCTGTTGTCTTCTTATCCTTTTATTTGTGTCATTCGTGCAATCGGTGGATTGTTCTTTGTCCACAAATTACACGGATTAAACGAATTTTTTAAAAAAAGTCTGTTGTCTTCTTATCCTTTTATTCGTGTCATTCGTGCAATCGGTGGATTGTTCTTTGTCCACGAATTTCACGGATTACACAAATTTAAAAAAAGGTTGGCGGTCTTCTTATCCTTTTATTCGTGTCATTTGTGCAATCGGTGGATTGTTCTTTGTCCACAAATTACACGGATTAAACGAATTTTTTAAAAAAAGTCTGTTGTCTTCTTATCCTTTTATTCGTGTCATTCGTGCAATCGGTGGATTGTTCTTTGTCCACGAATTTCACGGATTAAACGAATTTAAAAAAAGGTTGGCGGTCTTCTTATCCTTTTATTTGTGTCATTCGTGCAATCGGTGGATTGTTCTTTGTCCACGAATTTCACGGATTAAACGAATTTTTTAAAAAAAGTCTGTTGTCTTCTTATCCTTTTATTCGTGTCATTCGTGCAATCGGTGGATTGTTCTTTGTCCACAAATTACACGGATTAAACGAATTTTTTAAAAAAAGTCTGTTGTCTTCTTATCCTTTTATTTGTGTCATTCGTGCAATCGGTGGATCGCTCTTTGTCCACGAATTTCACGGATTAAACGAATTTAAAAAAAGGTTGGCGGTCTTCTTATCCTTTTATTCGTGTCATTCGTGCAATCGGTGGATTGTTCTTTGTCCACGAATTTCACGGATTAAACGAATTTTTTAAAAAAAGTCTGTTGTCTTCTTATCCTTTTATTCGTGTCATTCGTGCAATCGGTGGATCGCTCTTTGTCCACGAATTTCACGGATTACACAAATTTAAAAAAAGGTTGGCGGTCTTCTTATCCTTTTATTCGTGTCATTCGTGCAATCGGTGGATCGCTCTTTGTCCACAAATTACACGGATTAAACGAATTTAAAAAAAGGTTGGCGGTCTTCTTATCCTTTTATTCGTGTCATTCGTGCAATCGGTGGATTGTTCTTTGTCCACAAATTACACGGATTAAACGATTTTTTTTAAAAAAGTCTGTTGTCTTCTTATCCTTTTATTCGTGTCATTCGTGCAATCGGTGGATCGCTCTTTGTCCACAAATTACACGGATTAAACGAATTTAAAAAAAGGTTGGCGATCTTCTTATCCTTTTATTCGTGTCATTCGTGCAATCGGTGGATTGTTCTTTGTCCACGAATTTCACGGATTAAACGAATTTTTTAAAAAAAGTCTGTTGTCTTCTTATCCTTTTATTCGTGTCATTCGTGCAATCGGTGGATTGTTCTTTGTCCACAAATTACACGGATTAAACGAATTTTTTAAAAAAAGTCTGTTGTCTTCTTATCCTTTTATTTGTGTCATTCGTGCAATCGGTGGATTGTTCTTTGTCCACGAATTTCACGGATTAAACAAATTTAAAAAAAGGTTGGCGGTCTTCTTATCCTTTTATTCGTGTCATTCGTGCAATCGGTGGATCGCTCTTTGTCCACGAATTTCACGGATTAAACGAATTTTTTAAAAAAAGTCTGTTGTCTTCTTATCCTTTTATTCGTGTCATTTGTGTAAATCGGCGGACGATTCTATTCAAAATAATTCATAATCGTGTAGCCGCCGTCTTTCAGGTAGGCATCTTTTTTCATCAGTCTAATATCGCTTTGCATCATATCTTTCACCAGCCCGTTCAGATCGTATTGAGGTTCCCAGCCCAGCACGGTTTTGGCTTTAGTGGGATCGCCAATCAGCAGTTCAACTTCAGTTGGGCGGAAATAGGCCGGGTCGACCTCGATCACGGATGACTTATGGTTGATGAGCGATAAAATATGCGGCAGGTATTGTTCTCCTGCTTTCTCGGCAAATCGTTGTTTATCCACCGCAGCAATCTGAGCTTTCTCATTTGCTCCTTCGCCGGTGAATGCTAATTCGAGCCCGATTTCGGCCGCGGCCAGGCTGATAAAGTAGCGAATGGTGGTGGTTGTACCCGTGGCAATCACGTAATCGTCGGGCCGGTCCTGCTGCAGAATGAGGTACATGGCCTTGACGTAATCTTTGGCATGTCCCCAGTCGCGACGGGCCGACAAGTTGCCGAGGTAACATTTCTCCTGCATGCCCAAGGCGATACGACTCATGGCCCGGGTGATTTTCCGGGTAACGAATGTTTCGCCGCGGATGGGCGACTCGTGGTTAAACAGGATGCCGTTGCTGGCGTGCATACCATAGGCTTCGCGGTAGTTTACCGTGATCCAGTACGCGTACAGCTTGGCCACGGCATAGGGCGAACGCGGGTAAAAGGGCGTGGTTTCTTTTTGCGGTGTTTCCTGCACCAGGCCGTACAACTCGCTGGTGGATGCCTGGTAAATCCGCGTTTTTTCACTCAACCCTAGCAGGCGAACGGCTTCGAGTATACGCAGTGTTCCGATCCCGTCGGCATTGGCCGTGTACTCGGGCGTATCGAAGCTGACCTTCACATGGCTCATAGCCGCCAGGTTATATATTTCGTCGGGTTGTACTTCCTGTATGACGCGGGTAAGGTTCATACTGTCGGTCAGGTCGCCGTAATGCAGAATCAGGTTCCGGTTCTCCACGTGCGGGTCCTGATACAGGTGGTCGATCCGTTCGGTGTTAAAAGAGCGACGAACGCCGTTTCAGACCGTGTACGATGTACCCCTTTTTTAACAGGTATTCAGCGAGGTAAGCTCCGTCCTGCCCGGTAATCCCGGTAATAAATGCGGTTTTTTGTGACATGCTGTTTTTGTTTATTCAGATGATTGAGGCTGCAAGTTTACCATCTATTATCAAAAATTGGAAGTATTTTTCCGTTTTTTGTCAGTAATGGGGCGTCATCCTTGAACTTGTTTCAGGATTTGTTCCTCTCCCGCCCGAAGCCGTTCATGAAAAGCCTTTGGATGTAGAATTAAATGCTTACTTTTGAAATCTGTCGTTTTAACTGAATTATTGAAAATGGACCAGGATATCAGATGGCAACAGCGCCTGGCAAATTACCGCAGCGCGCTGGGCCAGTTGGAAAGAGCGGTGAAGCTCGCGCAGGAAAAAACATTGAGCGAGCTTGAAAAACAGGGCTTGATACAGGCCTTTGAGTTCACGCACGAACTGGCATGGAATGTCATGAAAGATTATGCTCATTTCCAGGGCAATATCCTGGTGGCGGGTTCGCGCGATGCCACACGCGAGGCTTTCGCCCTGGGCCTGGTAGTCGATGGCGCCGGATGGATGGAGATGATCAAAAGCCGGAACCAAACATCACATACCTACAACCTGGAAATTGCAGAAGAAATCGTTGACAAAATCATCGAACGTTATTTCAGTCTTTTTAAAGCTTTCGAAACGGTGATGCTGGAGAAGAAAGCCGGTGAAGAGCTGGATGAGTTAGATAGAAGATGAGAAGATATTAGATATTGGTTATTAGAGATGAGAAAACTCGTTGCGTATCCTTTTTTCAAATATTTCTTATGAATTACGGATTAAATCAGCAGGATATTGAAAAAATCAGGGCCGTACTGGAAGGGTACCCGGAAGTGAAACAGGCAATTCTTTACGGTTCAAGGGCCAAAGGTAATTACCGCTTGTCGTCTGATGTTGATATCAGCCTGGTTGGCGAAAAACTGACTTTGTCAGACCTGCTGGCTATCGAAAACCGGTTAGACGACCTGTTATTACCCTATAAAATAGATCTCTCCATCTATCGTCTGATCGAAAACCCTGGCCTGATTGCCCATATCGAGCGCGTTGGTACCGTTTTTTACGAACGGGAAGGAGGTTTATCCTGAAAGGATCAGATTTTACTCCTGCCGGATGGCACACCGGGTACCAGCCGGCGTGAGCCGGGGAGGGTGGTTCCTGTAGGGATTGCGGATGAATATGTACGTTAAAGCCATCCGAGTACTTTTTTACCCCCATGACTTTTAACCTTCGGGTAAACGTTTCGGCGTAGCAGTTTTTACGATGTTCCGTGGCATTTGGGACAGGGTGGAAGTGTATCGGTATTGTCTTCAAATGAATCACTTCTCCGCATGTGTTGCACGTGTAGACTCCTTTTCCGGGTTTTTCTCCTGTTGTTGGCCTAATTGTTAGATTTAAGAGTTATAGAATCGGGAACTGTAAGTCTGTTAAGTGGTATGGCAAGGACGGCAACAATAATAGCACCCGTTTGATTGGCGGTAGTACCTTTTTGCTTCCTTTACTGCATCCCTGCAATTTGAAAACGTGCCCAGATATATTCGATTTTCCTGATTTGGGAGATAAGAGCAACTGGAGACATGTACTTCATGATCTCCATTGGATTGTGGATTTTTGTTAACGTAATAGGGTTCCATAGGTTAATTTTTCATTGGATTTATTATAAAAAAGGGCTTCATGAATTTTGGAGAAACAGAACTTGCATCATATTGAAAGCATATGTTTAAAAACATCTATTGTTTTCTGTTGGTAATCAGCACTAAAGATAATTGTTTTGAGTAAAAATAGAATTATTTTTTCAGAAATTCACGTTCCTGCTCTTCATATCGGATTAGCCGAACAAGTCGGTAATCAAAACAACGTCAGCCACTTTAGAAAGCTCTTGACAAAAAAAATAGTGAAAATCGTTGACAAACAAAATAATGACGTCAATACAGACAATAAAATCAGGCGTAATCTCCCCTGAAAAAGCTGCACGCAAAATTTATCTGAAACATAAATTGAATAATTTTATTGTTTGTTTAAGTAATAATTCATAACTTTTTACTTGATTTAATAAAAACCTTTAATCATGAACTTTCGATCAAATGACCTGCTCCGTTCGCGATTGCTTTTACCTACCCCCGTCCGGTACCTGTTTGTCGCGAGCGGGGTACCTCAGCGGTTACCACAGGAACCATAAGCTTTAGATCAGCTGCTTCCTGTATCGTTTTTTAACACATAATCATAAATTAAAAAAGTATATCATGTCAATTTTGTATAAAAAAGTTCAGCGGATCAATCCGCGGGATCCTGAAGGAGCCCGGAAATGGTACATCACTCCCAAACGGATAGGACAAAAAAGTGTGAAAGAAATTGCCGAAGCCCTGGCTAAAAACACGACCTTAAGCAGAGGAGAAGCAAGCCTGGTCATCGACGAATTGCAGTCGGTCATCCTGACCACGCTCCTGGACGGCTATACCGTACAAATGGGCGACTGGGGAACGTTCCAGTTAACCCTAAACAGCGAAGGTACAGATACCGAAACCGAATCTTCGCCCGATAAAATCAAGGGGGTCAACATTCGCTTCCGACCGGGCAAAGAGATGAAAGAAGCCATTGCCAAAGCGACCTTTTCGCCCCGTTAAATGCGGTTACAACCCCGGGGCCAGGTATTGGTCCCGGGGTTTTTATGCTTCTGAATCAGGCCAATCTCGCCCGGTTTAACCGGTATATTTAAACTTCTCCGTATAAGTTGGCAAACTTCTCCGTATAAGTTTCAGAACTCCTCTTTAGAAGTTTTCGAACTTCTCAGTATAAGTTTGTAAACTTCTCTTTAGAAGTTTTGTGACTTCTCTTTACAAATTCTGAGCTTTCTCTTTTGGTCATGCCGACGCGATTTGTACCATATCCCATTCTGCCGAATGGCACACCGCTTACATGCCGGTGCGAGCGGAGGAAAAGATCACGGATAATCTTTTTCAAAAAGATACGATAGCCTTTCCTGTTTTACAGTTTATACATTGTGCCTGTATGAACAGGTTTACATCCGGACATTTAGTTCTGCCTCCCATGTGGGCAATTTTTGGATTTCCGATTCTTTAGTTTAGTCTGTCCTTCAGCGCTTTTTTATTCTATTTACAATAATTTCCAGGTAATCAATAATTATTTGGTCAAAATTATTGTAACTTTCTGTCACCAAACTAAAAACTAACAATGAAAACGACACCTGAACACCCTCCAACGTGAACAGCACAAAGATTTTTGGGATGTTAAGAGTAGCGACAATCTAAAGATACTGGAGATGGTGTGGCTGTTATTATAAGCTAAAGTATTGTTTTGGGGATGGTGGGGAAGAAGTGATTTGAGGATTTGGAGCGGTAAGTTGGTGTTTTTAAGGGAGAATAAAATAGCTTTAGCCATTTTTTATTATCATATCAATGAATTCTAAAACATAAACTAGCTGGAGTCCAGAAACCACATAAACGGGGCGATACCTGAAAAGCCAAATGAGTATGGATTAAATATGTTTAATTATGGCCATAGATTTAATTGCAAAATTTAGCGTTGTCAACAAGGTTGACCCAAATGATAGTAAAGAGATATTTGAACCATTCTTAGCTCCAGATGAGCAAATTATCTTGTCTTTTAAGCATTCAAGAGACAAAGTTGTATTTACTTCATACAAAATCATTTGTTACGATGTTCAAGGATTGACTGGAACAAAAAAGGAATACCGCTTTTTTCCATATTCAAAAATTACCTCGTTTTCCGTAGAAACAGCAGGATTTTTTGATGCAGATTCTGATTTTAAAATTTGGGTCTCAGGAGTAGGTTGTTTTGAGATAAAATTTGGATTAAGATTAGATATAAAAGAAGTAGGATCTTTTATGGCATCGAAGATATCGCATTAAAAAAACAGCCGCCAATAACCAGGACTCTGAGCGATCTGCAAACCCCGGCGATGCCGGTTGACGGGTTAAACGTGGGGCAGGAGGACTGGTATTTGGAGAGTGTGAACTTGTATATTTAAGGGCAATAATTTTGGAGTGGGCAGGCAGATTCCACACAATACAATAGTTTATACAGACCACGATAAAATGGATACACCATGACAAAAATTAACGTAAAAGACACGGACGTAACGGTTTTAACGATAGCTGATCATGATTATATTTCTCTTACAGACATTGCAAAATTCAAAACGAACGACGCAAGTGCAGTGATTGGTAATTGGATTCAAAACCGCAATACGATTGAGTTTTTAGGGATTTGGGAAACATGAT
This sequence comes from Gaoshiqia sp. US2, assembly GCF_059705485.1. Lineage (NCBI taxonomy): Bacteria > Pseudomonadati > Bacteroidota > Bacteroidia > Marinilabiliales > Prolixibacteraceae > Gaoshiqia > Gaoshiqia sp. US2. The sequence goes on from NZ_AP048550.1 coordinate 3,366,107, forward strand.
ATAATCCTGAATTTAAACCCATCGAATTCGAGGGGTTTAGAAATAAAATTTAGAAAAAATGGCAAAGAGTAATAAAATAAATGTGAAAGGCACTGAAATACTTATTTATGCTGAAAAAGCAGAAGAGTACATCAGTTTAACCGATATTGCCCGATACAGAGATGCCGAACGCAGTGACTACATTCTGCAAAATTGGATGCGTAACAGAAGCACAATTGAGTTTGTTGGGCTTTGGGAAATTTTTAACAACCCTCATTTTAATTCCATCGAATTCGATGGAATTAAAAATTTGTCGGGTTCAAACAGCTTTGCTTTAACTCCAAAACGATGGATTGAAGCCACCAATGCCAAAGGTATTGTCTCTAAGACAGGGCGTTATGGCGGCACTTTTGCCCATAAGGATATTGCGTTTGAGTTTGCATCTTGGTTAAGTGCTGAATTTAAATTCTATTTAATCAAAGAATTCCAACGCCTCAAAGAAGAAGAACAAAAACAACTGGGCTGGACAGCCAAGCGGGAATTGGCTAAGTTAAATTATCACATACACACCGATGCGATTAAGCAGAATCTTATACCCCGGGAACTTTCACCGGCCCAAACGTCAATAATCTATGCCAATGAAGCAGATGTTTTGAATGTTGCGTTGTTTGGTATGACTGCAAAACATCCAGGAGCTTCTTCAGGAACGTGATGAGCTCTTCCAGGAGCTTTCCCGGTTGCGAAAAGTCGATAACGGGGCACTGGAAGAGCTGGAGAAAGAGTTAATCGAGTATGAACGGCGCAAGCCTGAAAGAGAGAAAAAGAAGGCTGTGCGCCAGCCGCTTCCAGACCACCTCAGGCGGGAGATAGAAGTCATAGAGCCCGAAGGTGTCCAGGATAACTGGGTACGCATTGGCGAGGAAGTAACAGAGATACTTGAACACAAACCCGGCGAGATTTATGTACGCCGGATAGAACGCCCCAAGTACGCCGTAAAGCAATCAGCAGGAGAAGAAAATATTACGAATGAACAGGACCGGGAGGAAATCCCGGCTATCCGTATTGCATCCATGCCACTATTGCCTTTACCCCGAAGCAATGCCGGCCCTTCGTTGTTGGCCGAGCTGATGATGAACAAATATTTTTACCACCTGCCTTTTCATCGTCAGATTGCCATATTAAAGATGGTCGGGGTAAGATTGCCCGCATCAACCGTTAATGGCTGGTTCCAGGGCGCTAGCGATTTACTTCGGGCGCTTTATCTTCGTTTAAAAGAACTCATCCAACAGCAATTACGATTTAGGCCTGGCCGACCTTTTGCCACACGTTGGAAAAAATCCAACAAGTGCCAGCGTTTTTCAGAAAACTCCAACTAATTCCAACTAATTCCAAGAGATTCCAACAGAACTTAGAAAATTCCAAATCTCAGGCTGGTATCCCCGGCCTAAAAGAAAATTCAGTATACGTGGCAGACCGAATGCTTACTTTAGAACAGATTCCAAAAAAGTCCAACCTGTGTCGGAATGTTTTTGGAATTTTTAAAACAACGATAGAAGCTACCAGATTGCGCACCTGTACCAGGCCGATAAGCTCTGCAAACTACTGCCAGCAAACCTTTACTAATTTTGCTGCAAACTTAAAAGAGGTTCATGCCCGGAGGGATACTTAAAACTGATGCCAGTTTATCCACAGATTTTTGTCATACCGTATCTTATCATCTAACGATTCATTAAGCCCATGATCGGAAAATACCATGATTCTATAATTGGCTTTTAATGCTTTTAATCCGTTGGCATATCCTGCCGGAATGGATAATACAGCGTTGGTGTTTTCTGTCATAATTTCAAAATTTGCCTTAAGGTTGGGGGATGGATTAGCCCAATTATCGATTTCGACCCATGCAACAAGAAAACTCCCTTCAACCACATGGAAAAATTTGTGTTCACATTGGTGACCTTGCCAAGCCCTGATTACATTAATGTTGGGATGCGTAATGGTATAAAATCGTTTTACAAATGATAAATCAAATTCATTTATGTATGAAAGAATTCCTCTTTCATCTTTGTAATTGTCTCCGATTATTAACTTCGGCTTATCAATTTTTATAGTTGCCATCCAAATCACTTTAAACTGTTTTCTATTTGACGACAAGCCCGGCCAACTGAAAACTGATTGATTAAAAGCTGACGCGCCAATTTACCGGTTTCGTTCCGTAGCGATTCTGACTGAATTAGTCTTAGTGCAGCATTGTAAAATTCTTCATCTTCCCCATGATCGAAAATAAAACCTGCTTTTGCTTGATTTACGATTATCTTTAGATCATTCCCTTTATTAACACTGCCAAGAATGGGTTTTGAAAATTCCATATATCCCAAAAGTTTCCCCGGGAAGTTATGTGTTTTGTGGCCCGGATGTAAACTGAAAAGACCAATATCAAATTCATTTAACATCTTAAAATAAGTTTGCTGACCTACGGGGGGCAGATAGGTAACATTGTCAAGTTGGTTTTTCTTTTTTTCAGTGAGTATAAGATCCACTTCATCCCCCTTGCCAACAAACAGAAAATGGACATTGGGATTATCCTTGAGCCGGTGTGCCAGATGAATCAAGTTAATCATATTTTGAGCGTGACCAATATTCCCACCATAAAAAAAAACAACCTTCTCTTTTAGACCTAATTGATCGCGAAAATGTGAGTCAGCTATCCTGGGAACATCAATTTTTGCCCAGTTATACAATACTTCAAATTTTATTACATCTTTTTGAACAGATTGAAAAAAAGACAGATTTGATGGAGACATGACTCCTATCTTGTCCGCGTGTTTATAGTTGATCCGTTCAAAAAATTTGAAATATTGATAGATGGGAGATCTTTTACTTATCAATCCATTGTCTACAGTCCACTGGGGGAAAATATCACGAAGGATCAAATATGATTTTGCCCCCCATAGCCGTTTAAGCCGGCCAACCATCGGTCCCCAGAAGATGGATGGAGAATAATAGATAATTGCATCATGAGGATTTGATTTTAAATATGATCTGGTTGTGTTCCATGCACGTACGGAGAGCAGACTTTCATTGATCGCTCTTCTTACCTTCGATATATTTTTAACTTCACCGGATTTAAAGAAAACGATCTTGATTTTATCAATTTCTTCCACTTTAAATGGAATCCTTAGTCTAGGATCAGGGGTTAAAACGGTAACATCATGGTTGTTGGCTTTAAATTCCAATGCCAGCTCATGCATCATCTTTGCAGCTACTTTTATACTATGCGGCAGGTAATCATCAACGATCAATAAAAGCTTCATGGATAAATTTGCTGTTAAAACCTGTAATATTGCGAATACCTTTCTCTGTTTGAATCCATCAGTTGAAATAAATCTCGTACCATTGTTTCGTAGGACGGAACCTGATATCGGAAGTCGTTTCGCTCGGAGATTAAACTTTTATCAACTAGTTTTCCTTCAACCGAATTAATTGTAACGTCAGATTTATTGAAAGCTCTTTGGAAAAGCTTTAGCAAATCATACTTACAAATGCGCTTTCCATTGGTGATATTTATTAGACCAACGATTTTTTGATCAAGAGTGGCATCAATGACCTTTGCTAATTCCAACGTAGTGATCCCTCCCCAAAAGGCTTTCGTAAATCCGTTGATCTCTCCGGTTTGATTCATAAACCAATGAAACAATCCTTCTCCGTTTTGTTTTATTTCCGGGCCAATGATTGAGGTCCTGATTGTCAGGTGTTTGTCGCTGATAACCTCTCCCAGCGCTTTGCTTCTGCCATAAACATCGTCGGCATCCCTGAAATCAGTTTCACGGTATGCACCCTTCTTTCCTGAAAAAACACAATCGGTACTGATATGAATGAGCTTTGCATTCATCGATTCAGCGATCCTGGCCAAGGAATGAGGGAGGTATGCATTGATGTAAATAGCATTGAGCGGGTTTTCGCATGAACCTTTTATTAGAACGCCAATGCAATTAATAATGAAATCAGGATTTAGATCAGAGATTATTTTTTCCAACATCTCTTTATTATTCACGTCAGCAATGATGCTTTCTGCATTCAGTGGACTACGATAAACGAGATTGATAATATTATATTTTCCCAACCTGGCGAGGTACTGATATACGACATGACCGGCCATCCCTGTGGCGCCGAGTAAAACTATTTTAGGTTTATTCATGGGTGTTTCCTTTTGACCAAACAGTACGGTTTATATAATCAACATATGAAAGGATGATTCTCAGTACTTTTTTAGAAACGTTATTGGTTTCATAATCATTCACCGTATGGATTAATTCCGGATTTTCTTCGAAATGAGTCGTTACAATATTGATAGATTCGATAATCCGGTCTTTTTTTAACCCTGTCATGATTAAAGTTCCTTCATCCATCCCTTCAGGTCTCTCATGTGCCTGTCGTATCGTAATGGCAGGAAACTTTAATACAGACGATTCTTCGGTGATGGTACCACTGTCCGAAATCACGCAAAACGCATTTTTTTGGAGCTTTATATAGTCTAAAAAACCAAAAGGTTTCATAAACTCAATAAGCGGGTTTTGATTGGTAAAACCGATTGCTTCCAGCTTCATTCGTGTACGCGGATGAGTGGATACAATGACTTTTTTATTATACATTTCTGTTAGTGCATTCAGTGATTCCAACAGGTTGTTGAAGTTGCATTCCGAATCTACATTTTCTTCGCGGTGTGTGCTTACGATGAAATAACCTCCCTTTTTTAGATTTTCTTTTTCAAGCACATCCGATTTTTCAATATTTTCCCGATGATAGAGCAATACTTCTTTCATAGGTGAACCCGTTTTTATGATGGTTTCCGGCGGGATTCCTTCCGCTATCAAATATCGGCGTGCATGTTCCGAAAGTGGTAAATTGATATCGCTTAAGTGATCAACTATTTTCCGGTTGATTTCTTCGGGAACCCGTTGATCAAAACAACGATTTCCGGCTTCCATATGAAAAATCGGAATTTTTCTGCGTTTAGCTGAAATAACTGACAAGCAACTATTGGTATCACCATAAATCAGTACCGCATCCGGTTTTACTTCTTCAAAAATTGCATCTGATTTAATAATGACGTTTCCGATGGTTTCGGCGGCATTTGCACCGGCAGCATTCAGGAAATGATCGGGCCTGCGGATTCCTAACTGATCAAAGAAGATTTCATTTAATTCGTAATCAAAATTCTGGCCGGTATGGACTAAAATATGATGGGTGTGTTTATCCAATTCAGGAATCACACGACTGAGTTTGATTATTTCGGGCCGTGTGCCTACAATAGTCATTATTTTTATTTTTGCCATAATCTTAATTCTTCCTGGATGTAATCCAATGATAAAAGTTTTTCTTTCACCTCTTCAACATTAAGTCGTTGCGTGTTGTGTGAGTTGTAATCTTCGAGTGCCGAAGTGTTGACATCGCCCGTTTCAAAATATTTGCCGTAGTTGAGATCTCGGTTGTCGGCTGGTATCTGGTAAAAATTTTCTAAATCGATAGCTTTGGCCATTTCTTCGCGGGTACACAAGGTTTCGTACAGTTTTTCTCCGTGGCGGGTACCAATTACCTGGATGGGATTTGGTGCATTAAACAGTTCTTTGATGGCCAAGGCTAAATCGCCAATGGTTGAAGCAGGCGCTTTTTGAACAAAGAGATCGCCTTGATTCCCATTTTGAAAAGCAAATAGTACCAGATCGACCGCCTCGTCCAGCGACATCAGATAGCGAGTCATATTGGGGTCGGTAACCGTAATCGGGTTGCCGGCTTTAATTTGTTCTACAAAATGAGGAATAACCGATCCACGCGAAGCCATCACGTTACCATACCGGGTAAGACAAACCTTTGTGTCACCTTCAGGTATATTGCGAGATGCAGCAACTGCTACTTTTTCCATCAATGCTTTGCTCATGCCCATCGCATTAATCGGATAGGCAGCCTTGTCGGTACTCAGACAAATTACGTTCTTTACTTTGTTTGCAACAGCGGCTTTAATTACGTTGTCTGTACCCATTACATTTGTACGCGTTGCTTCAATGGGGAAAAACTCGCAAGAGGGAACCTGTTTCAACGCAGCTGCCTGAAAGACAAAATCGACACCACGCATGGCCATTTCAATGCTGTCGAAATCGCGTACGTTTCCAATGTAAAACTTGACCTTGGGGTTATTCAGCGATACCCGCATATCGTGTTGTTTTTTTTCATCCCGGCTGAAGATGCGAATTTCTTTTATTTCTGTATCAAGAAACCGGTTTAGAACGGCATTACCAAAAGAGCCAGTACCACCGGTGATTAAAAGGATTTTGTTTTTAAACATGGTTGTATTCATTGTAAATTCGTTCAATAAAGTTAAAAGTTTGTTCAGTTGTTTTTTTCCATGAGAATTTTTTTACTTCTTTTAAATTGTTCTTTGCCATTTGCTCTCTTCGTTCCGGATTCAATAGCAGTTGTTCCAATGCGTTTTCGATAGAACAAATGTTTTTTGCATCGAAATAATATCCATTTTCCTTTAAAAATTCAGGCATGGGTTGTTTATTACTACAGGCAATCGGAACGCCTGATGCCATAGACTCGATCAATATATTTGGCATATTTTCACAAGTGGAAGCATAGACAATACCATTTGCATCTTTATAAAATTTTTCGATCCCATTATAAGGAACATGCCCATGATAATGTATGAAATTTCCTTCGGGATCAAAGTTTTGTATCGTTTCCGTCAACCGTCTTCCCGCCGGTTTATAAATAATTCCACCTACTAAATCTAAACTAATCGGATAGCCTTTTGTCCGTAGATTTGCAACGGATTGAACCAAATTCCATTGATGTTTATATACATGAACTGTGGAAACATATAGAAAACGAAAAGGGTTTTCAAATGAAAATTCTGAAACCAGTAGTTGTTTTTTCACAGGCCCCTGGAATCGGGGAGATATGCCATGATGAATAATGGTTTTAGCCTTTTCTTCAAGATTAAATTGTTTTAGAACTTCCTCACACGCATAAATGGAAATGAAAATAATACCGGCAGCATTTCTAAATGAGCGTTTTTGCTTTTGATATATGAGCCAAAAACGAAAAATCTCACGCGGTTGCTTAATCTCTTTCCATATTTTTCGTTCGTACAATAGCATATTCTGGGACATACTAATAATTGGTCTAAAACTGCCTGTATAATCTCCTGTGATTGAAAATAGTATGTCACAACGCTTTTTTATTTCTTTATCAAAGTAGAATACCTGGAAAATTATTCGGTGGTATATTTTCTTATTTAACCAAGAGAAGGTTATTTTTTCAACATGGTTTGATTCAGGAAGCTCTTTAAGAACATTTTCTGAGCCGAAAACAATTAATGTTAACGGTTTATCGTCGGAAATTATATCATTGAGATAAAACAGAATTTCTTTCAAGTGAGTTATCCCTCCACCTCCTCCAATATTGGTCGCATCTATTCCGATTCTCATAATAAGGTTATTACTTTAGTTACATACATAGGATTTGTCGAATAAAGAATAATATAGGATTACGTTATCTATTTGGGCTGTTTAAATAAGTAAAGCACTTGTTAATTCAATTTCTGGTTTTATTTGGCATGCACATAATATTGTCTTTTTTTATAATGATTCTTAGCCTGATAACTGTGGCAATAATCACGGCAGCAATAATAAATCCGGTAGTAAATGCAAATGAAGACATCAAATCGCCTCGTAATATAAAGAATATCATGCCCAGTGAGACTGGGTAGAAAATTTTTATAAAATTCAACTTCTTGCTGTGATAAAAGAATGCGTCAAGCTTTGAAACGGTATAACCTAAAATAATAGCAAATATAATTACACCAATAAAACCGAAGTTTAAATATCCTTCTGCAACATATGAGCATGAGATGTTTGTAAACGACCAATTGTTTGATTCAGCAACAAAAGCCCCTGATCCAATTGGTTTCGACAGCCAAATACTGCGAGGAACAAAAAAAAATAAAACGCCCAAAAGCTGAGAGCCATATGTGATTGAGTGTTTATTCACATAATCGATTACCATATTTAAGGTTGCATAATTATCAAAATCGCCTGTTAAAAATGAAGCTGCCGCCAGTGAAACTTGAATATCATTCACCGATTGATCTTTTACCCTGAACACCGATAACGCGGGATAAATAATGAAAATCAAAATAGCTAATCCGATTGTAGGAAGGCTCTTATGTTTAAAGTCAGGCATCAATACAAACACAATGGCAATATAAAAAGCACCCGCCATATATCGAGGTATTGCTAACGGAAAATTGGTAAATATCAACAAGAAGAGGGATAACAGTAATATAATCAACCGTTTCCTTGATGGAGTGGATTTATAGTAATACGCAAAAATGATGGTGCAAAAGGTTGTGGACGCTCTTAAAAGCTGATTGATAATTAGGTAGGTTGATTGCGTGCCGGAAATGGTCTGTGCATCAAAGTCTCCTCTTAAGAAAACAAATCCTCCGCTTATTAGGTAAAAAAATAGTAGAATAAGAAACTGTATGCTTAATAATAATAAAATTGAAGATGGTTTAAGAGACACTTGAGGGCTTAAAACGGTTACATCAATATTCAATTCTTTTCTTTTAAATGTATTATATGACAATATATAAAATACAATCCACAATAAAATCAACATATTTGCTTTTATAGCATTGAATTCGCTAACCTTAATGTTCCATGGAAATATGTCAATGCGGTATTGAACTAATGGAACAATAGCCCAGAAAATAAGAATATAGACCCATAAAAATTTATTTATGGAGTAGGCTTCTCTATTCTTTATAAAAGATTGATAAAAAGAGATGATAATTATAATCGCAAAAAGGGATATCGTTATGAATTGCATCAGTTCGTATATTGTTTTATCCTGTTAAGATATATTTTTTTTGTATAGGCGCAATAGTCGGAAATAGAATATGCCGGACAAAATCATTCTAACAAATTGTGCTGTGATAATTGAAATAATTCCACCGGTAATTCCAAATTTAGGAATCAGTATCAACGACATTAGTACCTGGCTAATTAAAATGATCGGATAATATTGTATATGAGCTTTAAAAAATCTTAGCGCGTTTATTGCATAAACGAAGACACTTGAAAGAAACAGGGGAATTATTCCAAGCATAGATAAGCTGAGATCTGAATGGAGAACAGCATGATCACTGCCCCATACAATTTTTAGAACAAATTTTCCAAATAAGATAAAAAACAATAAAACGAATGTAGACGCAAGGAAAAAAATAAAAATTGTTTTATTAACCTCGATTCTAAACTTTTTTAAGTCGTTATTATTCAGACACTCTTTTAACCTGACAAGAAAGGGATGTCCAACTGAAATAACAAAGATTGTTGAAGCGATAAAGAATTGAAGGACCATTGTAAATTTGCCCAATTCCGTTTCATCAAAATAACCTTTTATAAAATAGCGTGGAATTGCAACAATCAATGAATCAAGAAAGGCTATTGTCGAAAGTGATATTCCTGAAATAACTATGGGATTAACTGCTTTCAAATTAAAATCAAATCTAATATCACAACCATCGTTCCTGATTTTAGGAATATCAAAAAAAATGAAAATAAAAAGCCAGGTACTACTTATTAGAAAAAAAGAATGATGCAGAGAGATTTCATTTGAAAGTGTCAACCATAGAATCAGCAATAGAGAAGCACTTCTGATTAATGCAATTAGAAATGAGTTATAGAAGTCATTTTTCGATTGATGATACCCTTGAATAAGCCAATTTAATGATTCAAGTATCTTAAATACTGCAAATGAATAAAATAGAATAGTTTGTTTTAATAATATTCCTAATATAATGACAATTGCCAGGAATGTAATTTCTGATAAAAGATATGTGTTTAGATAAGTTGAAAATTTCTTTTTAATATTGGTATCTATGGTGGCTAATACTTTAAGTTGCAGGTGAAAAAAAAGTGTCAGAGGGGCAATTATTGCCTGAATCAGAGAATATTCGCCTAAGGCTTCCACTCCATAGTAAAAATTAATAATTACGGCAATGATCCAAACAGCAAATGTGTAAAATATATTGCTTATGAACGCAAATATCGTCTGCTTGGATTTTAATATAAAGTGGAACATTTGTTTTGGTTTTTTTTGATAATCACAATAATAAATAATACCAGCAATGCTTCTTTATGATAGGTGTAAAATAAGTAAATCGTTTTAGAATCTATTTTGTGTGTTCTCTCATCATTTTGTTTAATTATGAGCGAATTTCTATTTCATCAAAATAATTAGTTTATAAACGCTAGATTTATTGTATGAACACGTCTGTCATTTTCGTCTGGTAGTTTCATATAGTCACCGTAAAGTTCCTTTAAGTAGGCATCCGGATTTGCAGGGGAACTAAAATATTTTCCTTCAAAGCTAATTTTCGTAAGAGGAAATATATCATTAATATGTCTTTTCTTTGTAAATCCTGTTCCAAACGGGAGGATTAAGGTTTTAATTCCAAATAGTCTTGCCCACAATCTAAGAAATGGAAACAGGATAGAGTGAATTGTGTAGTATAGAATATTCTTTAGCGAAAGAAGGATACCGAATGAATCGTTTTTTATTAAAGTAAGAACAAATAGAAACTTTTGAATATTAACTGTTGTTCTGGCAAGAAATGAGTTTCCTCGATCCAAATAGAAGATATCAACAAAGATTCCCCTATATCGATAATTTTTATCTGCATTTCTGTTTTCACTGATAACGGAGTTTGTATCCCTAAGTTTAGCAATAGGATAAATATAATTCTTATCTGATTTATGCGTCTGAAGTCGATAATTTGATGGAGTTTCTTTTTCCAGAATTCTTAAAAGTTTTTTATAATCATCTTTAAGCATTTCTATATCCAAGTCATCGTCCCAAGGAATAAAGCCGCCGTGCCTCACCGCTCCCAAGAGAGAACCCGCTGCCAGCCAATATTGTATGTTGTATTTCTGACAAATAGAATCTATAAATATCAGCATTTCGAGCATGCGTAATTGCATTTTTCTTAAATCAGACCCTTCAGAGTTATATATTAATAAATCGTCCATATTATATTCAAATTCATTATTCTAATTATTCAATAATATTCTGTTATTAGTTCGTTGTGTCAAATTTATTATTGAAATAGTATATGCTTTTAATTAATTCTTTGGTTACCAGGCCCGGATTATTCTGAAGTCTTTCTATATTCACAAGACCTGATACTGACTCAAAATCAACAGATGTTAAACCTAATTTTTTAAACCTAATTTCTAACTTAATGCTTTTTAAGAATCGAGCAATTGATATTTCAATTGCAGTATCCTCAATATCCAGATATTGTTTGATATTTGAAACTTGTTTTTTTACAAAATTAGCGCCTCTCGGATCGAAACAATCGTTAATATTTAAGTTTCCATGATAGTAAGAGAAAAAAGGCAAAAATAAGGCGACGGCATGTCCGTGTGGCAATCCAAACGTTGTTGTAAATCCGTAGGACAAGGCGTGTGGCGCAGTTGTTTTTGTGATATTAATTGCTTTCCCTGCCATAAATGATCCCTGTGCGATGTTCTGTCGTGCCGGTTTATCTCCATGAATTGCTTTTTCAAGGTTGTTCCAAATAAGCTTAATGGCTTTCTCTGCATATTGCATGGATTCTTCAGTAGAGTGGATACTCCAGTAAGATTCAATCCCTTGTGCAAAGGCATCGATTCCGGACACTGCCATCTGGTAATTGGACTGGCCATGCAGCAGGTTTGCATCAACAAGAGCTACATTGGGCAAAATTGACTCATGTGCATAAGAATGTTTGATCCCTTCAATATATACGACTGCAAAATGGGTAGCTTCACTTCCCGTACCTGCAGTTGTGGGTATAGCAATTAGCTGCGGAATTTGCATATTACTGTTGGCCGGATCGTTAAGAATGAGGTACTTGATAATTTTGGCCATATCAATGACGCTCCCACCACCGACTGCAATAATTAATTCGGCCTTACTGCCCTTAAATAATTCAAGACCTGTTTGGGCTTCCTCAAGTTTCGGGTTTACACTGAATCCCGAAAACTCAACTACCTTACATTTCTGTATGATAGGTAATAGCGCCTTATCTGCTCCTGATTTAAAATAAGAATTGTTTCCTCTGACCAAAAAAACATTTTTGGTTCCTGATTTTTCAACTAGGTCATCCAGTAGCTGGATTGATCCGGGCGAAATCAATTCTTTCTGGCTTACCATCTACTTTTTAAAATTTTCTTTGAATGCAGCTTTGTTTTGTATAGGAGTTGATGTTGGTCTTCCCAAATCTTTACGTGCTCCTTTTTTTATTCTGATATCGAGAAAAGCAATCGTATTGGCATTTACAAATTGTGGTAAAATATTTCCAATTTCCCGCCTATTTATTGCCGTTCCGAAACTTTTTGCATGCGTGGATTCAGCGACTTTTGAGAAATCTATCTTCTGTCCAATTGTCGGTTGCCCTCCAACAGAGTCGTGTGCGCCATTGTTGAAAATAATTATCTTCAGGTTTTTAGGCGCCAGGCTTCCTGCAATTGCATAATTTCCCAGATGCATCAAGGCAGAGCCATCTCCATCGAAACAAAATACCTGTTTATTTGGCTTTGCCAGTGCTATCCCTAAGGCGATTTGAGAGGTGTGTCCCATCGAGCCAACCGTAAGAAAATCGGTTTCATGGGATTGTTTCTGCTTTTCACGTAATTCGAATAATTCGCGCGAAAGCATGCCCGTTGTTGATACAATAACAGCCTCGTTCGGAATGTATTTCAAAACTTCTTCCAAGGCTTCTTCTCGTGTTAATTCGTATGTGCTTTCGTTATTCTGATTTAGTTTAAACGGTTCGAAAGTTCCTTTTCTTACCAGAATTGCAACCGGGGAAGAAATTGTATGAGTTGTTTCAACAGCATTTTTGATTACAGTTCGATAGTCGGATGTATCATCAATAATTTGATACGGAATCTCCAGACTATCAAGTAATTGAGGAGTAACCCGTCCTTGTTTAATATGTTGTGGTTCGTCCTTTACTCCAGGCTCGCCTCTCCATCCAATCAGAAGGATCATCGGGATGGCATATACCTCTTTGTCTGCCAGCGACATAAGCGGGTTCACCGCATTACCAATCCCTGAATTTTGCATGTAAATCAAAGGAATGTTATTGGTGGCAAGATGATAGCCAGTTCCCAGGGCAATGGCAGCTCCTTCATTCGCCGTAATGATATTTTGTTCTGGTGGTGTATTGGAAGTAATATATGCACAAATATCTTTTAATAATGAATCCGGAACACCTGCGAAAAAGTTTATCTTACTTTTTACCAATTCGTTGTAGAAATCCTGTACACTTATCATATCCTTATGTGTTATTTTGTTCCCGGGATCAAATTTAAAATCTCTTTTATCGGCATGCATTGGTCATCTGCTTCCAATGATCTGTTATTGCTTAAAATAGATTTTGCAACATTGACCATGGCCGGATAGGAAGAACGTAACATGTGGTTGGCATAAATTACGACATTGGCTCCCCACTCGATTAATGTTTGTTCCTTCACGTGGTTATATGTTGAGGGAACGACGATGATTGGAGTGGTACTATCTGTTTTGCGAAATCTTAGACAAAATTCTTTTACATCGTCGCCTGTTTTTTCTTTACTATGAATCATGATTCCGTCAGCACCAGCTTTCACATAGTTTTGACCGCGCTCAATGGCGTCGTCAATACTTTTTCCACAGATTAAGCTTTCAATCCTTGCAATGATCATAAAATCTTTAGTAATCTGGGCTTTTTTCCCTGCTGAGATTTTATAACAAAATTCTTCGGGACTATCCTGTTCCTGCTTGACATCCGTTCCAAAGAGAGAATTCTTTTTTAATCCAATTTTATCTTCAATGATTATCGCGGAGATACCCAATCTTTCCAGAGTCCTAACAGCAAACACAAAATGTTCCGGCTTTCCACCCGTGTCTCCATCATAAATCAGTGGTTTAGTGGTACACTCAAGCATATCATTGATAGCGTGGAGGCGGGTGGTGAGATCAACCGCCTCAATGTCGGGTTTACCTTTCGATGTTGAATCAGTAAGACTTGATGACCACATACCATCGAACTCTTCTTGTTTACCGTTTATATTCACAGAAATATTCTCGCAGATTAGCCCGGTTAATCCACTGTGGGACTCAAGAATCCTAACTATTGGTTTGGATTCAATTAATCTGCGTAATCTTTTCAAACGAATGTCAGGCGTTGTACCAATTTCTTTGATACTGCCGTTGAGCTGGGTTGATGAAATACCTTTTGTATATGGTACATCAACCAGGACACCTCCCCATTCAGCAAGAACATCAATTACTTTTTGTCTGGTCTTTTGTTGTATCCCTTCTTTCCAATCGTCACCATGTACAACGAAGTCAGGTTTGAGGCTGCGTAAATTGGGTTCATAATCCAAAGTCGTTTGTGGAATAACATAACTTACTCCTTTTATATTTTCAACAACTATTTTGCGCTGTTCATATGTCATGTATGGCAAGCGTTTATAGCTTGCAATTGCTTTATCGGTCAAAACGCCCACAGTTACATCTCCTAATTTTGCCCCTTCTTTGATGATATTTAAATGGCCAGGATGAACAATGTCGGCACTCATACCAATATATACTTTTTTCATTCTTATTATATTTAGTTGATTCGTGATCTTTGAGATACGATTATGTCAATCCGTTTCTGAAATAATATTGAGCCCAAATGTAACTCTATTTTCGTCCCCAAAAGTAATCAATTTCCCCTAAGAAGAAGAATAGAAAAGTAAAGAAATTACTGTTCAACAGGGAAAAGACGGATTCATTCAATCATTAACCAACATGATTGACTAAATTTTGTAGCTAATTTTGTGTTGCAACATGAAGCTGAATCACAAATGCAGGGGAAATAATAGCGTTGAAAGAGTGTGATAGAAAAGAATTTCGTCGAATATTAGAATAGGCTTAATCCATAGTCGTTCGATAAAATGGGTACAATATTTATTCGATTAGGTTATAGGTAAAATCATATTGGTGAACTGAGTCAGTTTTCCAAGTATTCAATAAAGTAGAATAGGTTTTGACACCAACTGTTTTTTTATCGGCGTAAAATTCCAGGATTTGTACCCAACCTTCAATGGCTTGAGGCATATTATGCTCTGCAAAAACCATTTGTAGCACTTCTTGTTCACTTTGATTAATAGAGATGAGGTAATTAGTGGCACTCTTAAGGTGTCCGCAAAAAACGAATTGAAAATTATTATTAACCAAAAATTTACTCCAAAGTTGCTGGCCATCATTTACTTTCCCAACCTCAAATTCCGGATTATTCAAAGTCCAGGCATAGGGAGATAATGTTTGATTAAGTTTAAGATTGGCGTAATCAAATCGTTTATTATCAGTGGCTAAGTATGCATGAGTAAGTAATATTCCATACTTTTCTTTATTAAGATTGGCCATACTATCCGCCCAGGTAACGACTTCATCTCGCGGACCAAATTCAAGCGAAAAGAGCTGAAAAGGTTGTCCCTGTATGCTAAATTGGAACCATGAATTTTCGTAATTATTTTGCTGATATCCGGTGATAAATGATTTATTTTCGTTGTATTGAAAGTAGTCGTTAAACAACGTGTTTCGATTATTACAGGTTCCATTGTCACCGTAGTCGTGATTCCCGGTGCAAAGTATATAGTCGATTTTATTATCAAGTTTGGAGAAAACTGTTTTCACGCTTTCCCACTCATCTTTTGTATTGCGGTCAGTGATATCTCCAACCTGAAGTACAGCTTTAATTTTAAAACCGGCATCATGAATTTCAATTATCCGCGAAATAAGTTTATCTAACAAATAGTGATTCTCTTTATAAACAGTATAGAATTGAATATCAGGAATAATGACAATAAATTCAGAAGCTTCCGTTAACTGGATATTCTGGATTGGATCAAAATTTTTAAATGGACCGGAATCAACCTTTACGTCCAATGTGTCAGACAGAAGTCCACACGAGATTATTTGTACCCCTATGATCAGAGGAAAAAGTATCTTAAAGATTTTATTCAGGTTCATGGTTAATTTTTAGCACTTAAATCAATATACTCGTTTTGGACACCATTCATATTCGCATTAATCCCGATCTTACAGGCAAAAAAGGAAGATGAAGCGTTCGAATCTACAAATTATTTTTCAGATAATGTGAAAGTAAGCGAAAGCTCCAAGTAATCTTTTTTTGCATTCAGATTTCGCTTCATTTTGGTTGTAAAATAGCACCAAAGTCCTACTTCCGGTTCCTTGTTCATTCATCTCTTTGCCTTTCGCGGCGTCTTGCCTTCCTCTGCATTTAAAAATGTGCATGAGTGTATAGGTTTCAAGTTCAAATTAGCCTGATGATGAAGGTTTTGTATTATTGTCCTGTCGGTAATCAGTGATTGGTGATTAGTGTTCAGTGGCACGTTGCTACGGCGGTTAGATAATTGGTCATTGGATAATTGGTCATTGGATAATTGGTCATTGGATAATTGGAACTTGCAGCTAAGAAGTGCCTGAGTAAAGCTGCGACTGAATACTGCGACCTTCTCCCGTCTTCGGTCTTCGATCCTTCGTTAATCGGTAATCCGTAATCCGTAATCGGTAATCAGTAACCAGTGACAACTCGAAATTTGGAGCCTGGAGCTAAAAAGCGCCTGATTAAAACTGGAAAATAGCGGTCATCAATGGTTATTGGCTGATTTATTTGTGAAATTTGATCCCTTGGATGAATTCGAAATCTTTCTTTCCGGTTGTCTTAGCTCCTACCAACAATTCAAGTTGTGTTATGACCGAATAAGCGGTTCGTCCCTCAATTGCATTGAGGTCGTTTTTAGCAGTTGTGTCATTTCGAAAGGCTCTGATAAATACGCAACTATCAACAATCACAAGACTTTTGGCCATGCTTGTTTTCTTAATTCATTCAGCGTTGGAAAATCAGCAAGTTGTTCAAATAACGAAAATGGATCGCCCGCATTTGCATCAGGTAAAATCAAATCAAAATCTTTCTTTTTTTGTTTTATCTCGCTGATTGAAATGGATGTATGATCATTTTTCTCCAGTTCTTTCGCAAGAAGAATCAGTGCTTTAAAAGCTGGTTTATTCTTTTTTATGGTGATGATCGTTTTCATTTTACTCCGATGTTTGGATCAAAGTTAGGAAATATTTTCAGTTGGATTGCCGGATTACGGATTTTCAGAATTGCAAATACCGGAACTTTCCCCGTCTTCGGTCTTCGATCCTTCATTTATCGGTAATCGGTAATCCGTAATCAGAGATTTGAGGTTTGCAGCTTGGAGCTAAGAAGTACCTGAGTAAAACCGCGACTGAACACTGGTACTGAACACTGAATACTGGAGTTTTTTCCGGTCTCCGGGAATTCGTGTTTAATTCTTCTTATAGACGCCTTTACGGGCGCGGCGCATGAGGCGGGGGAGTGTTTTTGCCATACCGGTGGCTGCGCCTTGTTGTTGTCTGCCGGCAGCTGGTCGGCTTACCCGGGGCTACACATATTTCACCCCGCCGGGGTGGGAGGGTGGAAGATTGGTAATTGGTAATTGGTCATTGGTAATTGGTCATTGGTCATTGGTCATTGGTAATTGGTCATTGGGCATTGGTAATTGGTCATTGGAACTTGCGGCTTAAAGCTTGTTTCCGCGTTAAAAAGCGCCTGAGTTCCGCAAATAAGATATACCCTTCAACAATTAAACCCTGGACTGATTCAATTTCGGTTTTTACCCCAATATCAGGATATTTAATGAGCAGGTTTAATTCCTTGGTAAATTTTTCATAAAGCTTTTTTGAATACTCCTTACTCTTATTCCTCTCATTGTAAAACTCCAGGATCTCGAAAAGTTTACTATTCGCCCTATGTGACCAGACTATTTTACGTTTAGCCATTTATCAAATTCCTTATCCAATTCAGCTTGTTCCAAAAACAAATCTTGTTCAATCTGTTTCTTTGACTCATTTATTTCGTCACGTTGTTCCTGTGTTAATAAAAAAATCCGGGAATGAGCCTTTGAATCCAGAATCGTTTTAATGGCATTTAAAAAGGACTCGTCATCAATCTCAGCTATTCTGTGTATTAATACCTTTTTTAATTCAATCGCTGTCATATCCTTCATGTTTCTATTTTGTAAATATACAATAATCCCGAGGCAAAAGTCCTAAAAATCAAAAATGGGAAGCTCTTTTTAGATAATTTGCCAAATTTCAAAGCATATCAGCATGTTTTTGGAGTTTTTGTAATCAGTGATCAGTGATTGGTTGGATATCGGTAATCAGTGGTTGGATCATTGGATAATTGGGGCTTGGAGCAGGGAGCCTGGGGCATGAGGCGGGGGTGTTTTTTATGAACTTACTAACTTCGTATGCTCGATCTATCTACACGTATTACCTGAGATCCAGGTTCTTTTTTGTGTGAAGAATGATTTTTGATTTTACGGCATTCCAGTCCACTTTTTTTAACATGACCGGAAGTTGTTCATTTTCCGCATCTTCAAAATAAGTAAGACTTTTTACGACCAGGAATTCAGAACCATCCGGAAACTTTTGACGATAAAATTTAAGCATCATTTCCAGCGAAAATTCATCTAATAAGAAACTGATGTCGATAAAATTTTTTTTGGAGCCCCGCCCGGTTATGGCTGCAAGTTTCATCGCTGCAATATCGCTTTTGGCTGCCAAACGGATTCCGTCAACCAAGAGACCGGGTTCGAGCCAAGGGTAAGGGTAATTGACGAAATCGACTTTGATTTTATTAATGAGAAATGTTTTGATATTGGCGGTCCTGTTTATTAACTGCACGGAACCGAATGGTTTCAGGATCGTTGTAAATTGATAATCATCCAGCTCAAGATATCCAAACAAATCAAGGTCAATCGACTTCCGGTGTCCGATCTGCAAGGCCAGGCTCGTGCCGCCAACCAAATTCAATTCGCTGAATTCCCGAATGTGCATTAACCGGCTTAGAAGTTCCAGTGCCGGGGGGTCGATTGTTTCCAGGTGTAACATTTGAATTCTTCTAATTTTGATCCTGACAGCCCTGCAATAAAGTGGATTGATTTGTCATCCAGATCCCGGATTTGTTTTGCTTCGTTGGTAATTTTCTCCAGTCCGAAATGTTTATAAAACAGAATCCAGTCGTTGATTAATCCATATTGCAATATTCTGGCTAATACAAAATGAAAATCCTTCTCCAAATCCAGCTTAACCGGGTCGACATCCCAAAATAAATGAGGAGACAGATCGTGGACCGTTAATGTACCTTGTTTTTGCATAAAGTAATCATCTGGTATACAAAGATATCAAATTAAGCGAATGGATGGGCATTTCGGTTATTAGTTTGCCTTTTTGTAATCGGTGGTTAGTCATTGGTCATTGGATAATTGGTCATTGGATAATTGGTCATTGGATATTGGTCATTGGATATTGGTCATTGGATAATTGGTCATTGGATAATTGGTCATTGGTCATTGGTCATTGGATATTGGTCATTGGATAATTGGTCATTGCAGCGTGGGGCTTGGAGCTTGGAGCTTGCCCTCTGCGAAACTTTGCGGCTTCTCGGCGTTCTTTGCGTTAAGAAAAACTGAGGGATCATTGGATAATTAGTCATTGGATAATTAGTCATTGGATAATTAGTCATTGGATAATTAGTCATTGGATAATTGAACTTGCGGCTTGCAGTTAAAAAGCGCCTGAATACATCGATTTTCGGCTCCTGGTCCATCGTTGATCGTTAATCTTTAATCGTCGATCATTAATTTTTTTGCCTGAGTACCGCTGAGATTGAACACTAAAGGAACACTGTACAGCAGCAAAAAAAAAACAACAATGGGAATGCGATGCCCTGTTGTTGTAAAATGAGACCTTTAGAACAAAAATAGCCGGATATGATACCGATAAATCCTTGTATTGATATTGCTCATCAGAATCTGATGCAAGTTTTGTTGAATTCAACAGTCAAAAATAAGACCCCGTAAATTTATAATGTTCGATTTTTGCGCTGATGAATAATGCGGGTTAATGTGCTTATTGTTTTATTGGAATCATTCCCGGATTTTTTGCCTCCCGGTATGACCAATAGCGGGCGCGGGCTTTTTCCGGATCGGCATCAAGCGGAACATAGATCCTGGTCCGGTTATCAATCACAACTGCTTTTAACTTCGACATGTCGGGTGAATTGAACGTGTTTTGCTTCCTGTCAAACATAGAATTACTCCTCCTCATTTAGTTTTTAAATCATTGTAAACTATAGCCTGCTTCGTATGACGAATGGTTATGATGTATGTTTCCGGCGGTTACTGTATTTCTAAATACAAAGGCTCTTTTATCCGAAACAAGAGCAACCAACCAGCAATAGGAATTGCTAAAGGAAAGTTTTTTGTTAAAGTTTACGCGATAAAGATACTCAAAATTAATGACTTATTCTGATTATCGCTGTCTTTAAAATTAAGGAAGCAGTAACATTGCATTGTTGGTGCAGGAATATTTACCGGTAATTCATCGTAAAAACAAGAAAATCTGTTGTAAGTATCCTTCACCCTGCCGCTTTCTGATCTGCCAAAAGTCGTCTGAACCGCCGCATTGGTGTCCCACGACAGCTCCGGGCTCATGATTACAGAATAATCAAAAATACTCGTTCAGTCGACCATTTTCTGCAGCCCGGTTCATAGTCATCAATTTGGTTTTTAAAGATTTTTGCCTATTTTGAATGACCAAAACCGAAAAAAAAACAATCCTTTTTCGGTTTCGGTTACGGTTTAAAAGCGCATTCTTTCGGAATTTCCGGCTTGAATCTGACTGCAAAATCATTTAAAATAAAATGAAGAAAATGACCTTTAACAGCTTATTTGTTCGCTGACTTTGATTAACTTGTAATAAGAATTGAGACGCATGAGACTTGTTTTGGAAAATATAAAGGAGTTAATTCAGATAGAAGATTGTTCTGTGAAATTTAAGTCGGGGAAGAACATGGGGGTTCTTCCATCGCTTAAAAATGCTTACCTGGTGATGCGCGACGGGCTGATTGAAGGATTTGGCCCGATGGACGAGCTAAACCACGAAAAGCTCGACAACGACGTGTTAATGGAACTCGATTGTTCAGGGCGTCTTGTATTCCCGGCCTATTGCGATTCTCATACCCATTTGGTTTTTCCAAACGACCGGATACCGGAGTTTGTTGACCGGATCAAGGGATTGTCGTATGAGGAAATTTCGAAGCGGGGAGGAGGTATTTTAAATTCGGCTAAAATGATGGCAAGCTGTTCGCCCGACGATTTATACGAAGCGGCAATGAAGCGTTTGCAGGAAATCGCCATGATGGGTACCGGAGCTGTTGAAATTAAGAGCGGCTATGGCTTGTCTGTCGAATCGGAGTTAAAGATGTTGCGGGTGATCAACCGGTTGAAGCGGGACAGTTACATGGTGATCAAATCTACTTTTTTAGGCGCCCATGCCATTCCCGAAAACTTTGCAGGCGATCGTCAAAAGTATATCGAACTGATTGTTCATGAAATGATTCCACAGATTGCAGCAGAAGAACTGGCCGATTACATCGATGTTTTTTGTGATCAGGGATTTTTTACTCCGCTCGAAACAGAGCAGATTCTGATGGCCGGGCTGAAATTTGGCCTTCGCCCGAAGATTCATGCCAACGAGCTGGCTCTAAGCGGAGGCGTGCAGGTTGGCGTAAAATACAATGCCCTTTCGGTCGATCATTTGGAACACATAGGCGATGAAGAAATCAGGGTTTTAAAAGGGAGTGAAACCATGCCCACCGTATTACCGGGGGCAGCTTTTTTTCTCGATCTGCCCTTGTCGCCGGTACGCAGCATGATCGAATCGGGCCTGCCTGTAGCGCTGGCTTCCGATTATAACCCGGGCTCTTCGCCATCGGGCAACATGAATTTCATCCAGTCGCTTGGATGTATCAAATACAAAATGACTCCGGCGGAAGCGATTAATGCTGTCACCTTAAATTCGGCTTACGCGATGGGCGTAGAAGGTATTTGCGGAAGTATTTGCCAGGGTAAGCTCGGTAATGTGTTTATCACCAAAGAAATACCCGGTTTTGAGGCCATCCCGTACTATTTTGGAAACGACTTGATTGAAACAGTCATTCTTGACGGAAAAATAATCTAATATAAATCTATGAACCAGTTAGTTGAATGTGTCCCCAACTTTAGTGAAGGACGAAATCCTCTTGTTATCAAGCAAATTACCGATGCGATAGAACGCGTAGCCGGCATAAAACTGTTGAATGTTGATCCGGGGAAAGCAACCAACCGGACAGTCGTCACTTTTGTCGGTTCGCCCGAAGCAGTGGTGGAAGCCGCTTTTATGGGTGTAAAAAAAGCATCCGAAGTGATTGATATGAGCAAACACCAGGGTGAGCACCCCCGGTTTGGAGCCACCGATGTTTGTCCGTTGGTGCCCATTGCCAATATCAGCATGGAAGAAACCGTGAAATACGCACATCAATTGGCCAAACGGATAGGAGAGGAGCTGGCGATACCGGTTTATTGTTACGAATTTGCCGCTCAAAATGACGAACGACGAAGCCTGGCCAACTGCCGGGCTGGCGAATACGAAGGCTTAGCCCAAAAATTGAAAGATCCGAACTGGACACCCGATTACGGCTCGGCCGAATTTAATGCCAAATCGGGGGCAACAGCCGTGAGCGCCCGTAATTTTCTGGTTGCCTATAATGTTAATCTGAATACCACATCGGTGAGGCGAGCCAATTCGGTTGCCTTTGATGTGCGCGAAGCCGGACGGATCTTGCGCGAAGGCAATCCGGTCACCGGTAAAATAATCACGGATGCAACAGGAGAACCGGTGAGAATTCCCGGTACATTAAAAAAGGTTCGCGCCATTGGCTGGTTTATTGAAGAATACGGCATTGCTCAGATATCCATGAACCTGACCGATATTACGGTAACGCCGGTACATATCGCATTCGATGAGGTTTGCAGGAGTGCCGATAAGCGGGGAATGCGGGTGACCGGCTCGGAACTGATTGGCCTGATTCCCTTACAGGCCATGCTTGACGCCGGTAAATATTTTTTACGCAAGCAGGAACGGTCAACGGGCGTTTCGGATGAAGAGATCATCAAAATTGCAGTCAAATCAATGGGGCTCGACGAACTGGCCCCATTTGATCCCCGGCAGCGAATTATTGAATATTTGCTGGAAGATAACAAACCCAAGCTAAAGCAATTGAGTTTGGAGGCCTTTGTCAGCGAAACCGCTTCTGAATCGCCGGCTCCCGGTGGCGGATCCATTTCAGCCTATGTGGGTTCGCTGGGGGCCGCTTTGTCTGGCATGGTGGCGAACCTGTCGGCCCACAAACGCGGGTGGGAAGAGCGTTGGGAAGAATTCTCCGGTTGGGCAGAGGAAGCAAAAGCATACCAAACCCGCTTGTTGCAGTTGGTGGATGAAGATACCCAGGCCTTCAACCGGATTATGGATGCTTATGCTATGCCTAAAGAAGGTGCGGATGAAAAATTGAAACGGACAACGGCCATTCAGGAAGCAACCCTTCGGGCTATTCTGGTGCCGCTGGAAGTGATGGAAACGGCGTTTGCATCAATGACCGTTATTCAGGAAATGGCAACGATCGGGAACCCGAATTCGGTCTCCGATGCCGGGGTGGGTGCGCTGTGTGCCCGCACAGCGGTGCATGGGGCGTACCTGAATGTTTTGATCAACCTCCCCGGATTGAAAGACGAACAAAAGTCAGCCGAAATAAAACACAAGGCTGAAGCATTGCTGTACCAGGCCGGGTATAAGGAACAGGAAATTTTAAGCCTCGTTTATGAGAGAATAAGCTGACATTACAGTCGGGTATAAGGACTGTAAAACAGAAAACAACGATTCGGCAGGTGACCTTCGTCAACGTTAATAATCCGTTTTTCTTATCGGATTCAATTCGTTAACGAAATTGCCGTTTCCGGTTAATACCTGTTAAGCCTGCGTTCTCTCCCGATAAAAATGTAGAGAATCGATCCGATAATTGGCAGCAGAATGACCAGCGTAAGCCAAATATAACGATCAGACAGCTCAAATTCATTACGTAATATGCTTAAAACGGACATTACGGGGAGAATAACAAGCAGAACAAGCATGGCCTGAATTGCAAGAATCTCGTGCGACAGTACGACTAACAGTGAAAACATGTGATGTTGTTTTTGAATACGAATACAAGTTAAAATAATTTTGTCAAATATGAAAATAATCACTCATTTTCTATTGGCTTAATTTATTGAAAACTTGTTCTCTGTAACCAAGGTCCCGGTTTGCCTTTGCTTTGTCTATTTTTTCTGTTCTTTTGGATATTCAATCCGGGCGTGATAAATATTGATCAGCTTTTCAACAAGTGTTTCTTTCACCAGATTGATCTCGCGCATAGTCAATTCTGCCTGATCCAATTGCCCGTCGTCAAACTTTTGCCGAACCATCTGGTCAACCAACTCTTTCAGGTTTTCCGGGGTTTTTTCTTTCAGAGCCCTGGCCGCGGCTTCAATTCCGTCGATCATCATTACCACCGATGTTTCTCTGGTTTTGGGCCTTGGTCCCGGGTACGTGAAGTCGTCTGGAGAAATCTCTTTATCCTGATTTTCATTTTTGTACAGGGTGTAAAAGTATTTCGCCTGGGTGGTGCCATGATGCGTGGTGATAAAATCGATCAGCACTTCCGGTAGCTTGTATTTCCGGGCCAGACGCACTCCGTAGGTCACATGGTCGATAATAACCCGGGCGCTTTCTTTGTAATCCAGATTGCTATGCGGGTTCATACCCGATGCCTGGTTTTCGATGTAATAAACCGGCTGGTTGGTTTTGCCGATGTCGTGATACAGGGCGCCTGCATAGGCCAGAAACGGATTTCCCCCAATCCGGTGGATTACCGCTTCAGCCAGGTTGGCTATCTGCAGCGAATGCTGAAACGTTCCGGGCGCTTCTTCGGCCAGTTTCCGTAACAGTGGCTGATTGGTATTCGAAAGTTCAATCAGGGTAACATCCGATACAAAACCGAATATCTTCTCAAAAATATAAATCAGCGGGTAAGCGAGCAGAATCAGAATGGCATTCCAGACAAACCATTGCAGTTCTTCCCAGCGAATCGCCTCCAGGTTTCCCTCCTGCACCATGTTCAGGGCCAGGTAAACAATGCTGTAACTAACCAATACCCATAAAGCAGTAAACACCAGGTGTGACCGGCGGTGTAACTTATCGAGGCTGAAAACGGAAATGATGCCGGCAATCATCTGTAAAAAGATGTATTCGTAATTGTTTGGCGCCGAATATCCAATTAACAACGAGGTAACCAACAGAGCAAAAATGGCCGTCCTGGAATCGAAAAATATCCGGAGCAAAATGGGCAGGATGGCCAGGGGGACAATATAAATATTGACAAAATCATGGGTGACCACAAAGCGCGTGGCAAATACCATTAAAATAATCAACAGTAAGATAAAGCTGAGATGAAGTTTTTGATTAAAAATTTCGGGCCTGAAGTAAGCTAAATAAAGGATCAAAATGAGCATACAGGCCATAATCAGGATGAGTTTCCCCAGAATGAGCAAATAACCGTCGATATCCTGGCCCTGCTTGGTTTTGTAGGTTTTTTTTAACGAATTTAAAATGAGGAACTTTTCGGGAGTGACAATATCTCCCTTAAAAATAATCCGTTCGCCCCCTTGCACCATGCCTTGGGTGTACGAAACCGAATTGATCAGTTTTTCCATCTCCTGCACATTGAATTCTTCATTATACTGCAGGTTCGACTGGATAAAATCGGACAGATTGGTATTTTGGTGCAGTTCGTCGTAATGGCTGGCCAGCAGGCTTCGGGCGCTGTCGCTTATGCTTTGAAATGCTGTTTTCAGGGAGTAAATCCGGCTGATCGGAACCTTTTGTGCAGTTTTGTCACGGACAATAAACAATTCATTCTTATCCTTCAAAAGCGGATGCATCTCGGGCGATTGATCAATGATTCCGGCCAAATAAATCTCCGACATATAATTGCTTAAGCTGGAAATGATTTTGGGGTTAAGTCCGGGAATCTGTGTGCTGAGTTCTTGCAGCTCCAATTCAAAATTTTTGGTTTGCTGTTCGCTGATCAGGGTATCGGCCGTATAGTACGGTACAAATTGCTTTCGAATGGAATCCTGTTCCTGCTTGATGATTTCGTCAGGTTTAAAAATGGCGAAGTTAAACGGGGCAATCAGGGTTTCGTGGCGCCAGGGCGAATTTTTTTGAAACTCGTAGCGAAAACGGCTTTCACCCGGAACCAACAGATAGAGTATCAGCATAGAAGCCGAAAAAACCAATGCGATATAAAAGATATGATAATAGCGTACCAGACGGGTTAATAACTTTTTCATAAATACCTTTTTAAAGACTTATGTAACCTACAAAAACTTACGGTGAAGTTTTATCTTTGGAAAATAAAATTAACAAATTCTTTCATGAATTACGGCATTTCGGGTTTAAGTATTATTCCTGTCAGAAGAGAACCGTCAGAAAAGAGCGAAATGATCAGTCAGATCTTATTTGGCGAGCATTTCCTGGTCAGCGAGCAGTTTGTGGGGTGGTGCAGGGTAAGCCTGGCCTACGACGGCTACGAAGGTTGGGTTGATTGTAAAATGATCACTCCCGTAAGCGACCGGATCTTTCATAAAATAGAAAAATCACCTTCGGCCGTTTGCACCGATATTTTTAACCTGATTCCGGTGAACGATGAACAGAACATGATGATTGTTGCCGGTAGTTCGCTACCCTGCTGGAGACCCTATAAACATGAGTTTTCGATTAACCGGGATATTTACAGGATGACGGGTAACTTCAGATACCATCAACCGGAAGAGTTGCGGAAATTCATGATCAGACAAGCTTTGATGTATTTTAATGCGCCCTACTTATGGGGAGGCCGGTCGCCGTTTGGAATCGATTGTTCCGGCTTTACGCAGATCATCTATAAAATGGCGGGCATTAAATTGCCCCGCGATGCGAAAGACCAGGTTTTTTTAGGGGTGCCGTTGAGTTTTGTTGATGAAACACAACCGGGCGACCTGGCATTTTTTGACGACGACGAAGGCAATATTGTGCATGTGGGGATTATCTGGGAGAAAAATAAGATCATCCATGCATCCGGGAAGGTGAGAATTGATAATGTTGACCAATTCGGCATTTTTAACGTCGACACCAAACGATATACGCATAAAATGCGGGTGATGAAACGGATTCTTGACGTGTAGCCTGTTTAATAATCCGACCGGTGAAACTTCTGTTTTTCACCGATCGCCATCGGGTTTTCGGTAAACCATTCGATAAACGCATCGAAGTTTTCGGCATTGGTCTGATGCCAGTGCCTGAATTCATCGGGCGCTCCGTGCATTAAAATCCAGTAATTGTAACATTCAAGGTAGCCACTGTCAATCAATGCTTTATGCCAGTCGAACAGGATGTTTGGGTGTGTTTCATTAAAACCTTTTTCGAAATACAGAGTTATAAAATTTTTCCTGATCCGGTTGAGCGATTCAAGCGTAATTTCATCTTCGGTAACAGCCATCATGAGTGTTGGCTCGTAAACCAGCCCAAACGGAATAACCTGTTCCCTGTCAGGTTGAATCGTTGCATTTTTATAAAAACTAAGACTCACCGAAGTGTCGGAAGTAAATTGAATTTCGCTTAAATAAGTATCGAATAAGATCTTACTGATTTCTTCAGTTCTTTTTGTTCCCCGTTCCAGGTTCATGAATAATTCTCCGTAGATCATTCCCCACAATTCTTCATTCGAACTGCAAAAGATCCGGGTTGCCCAGTAATAGTTTGATGGGAAAGTGGGGTCAAGTTCAATTCCCCTTTCGTAGAATTCAAGCGCTTTGCTCCAGTCTCCCTGATGCATATTTCCAAGCTCGAGATACAACATGCCGGAGTTCGGGAATTCCTCTAATCCAAGCTGGTAGGTTGTAATG
The DNA here is from genome assembly GCF_059705485.1 of Gaoshiqia sp. US2. Classification (NCBI taxonomy): domain Bacteria; kingdom Pseudomonadati; phylum Bacteroidota; class Bacteroidia; order Marinilabiliales; family Prolixibacteraceae; genus Gaoshiqia; species Gaoshiqia sp. US2. The sequence goes on from NZ_AP048550.1 coordinate 3,394,138, forward strand.
GCTTTTTCGGGCTGGCCGTTCATATCGTAGGCATTGCCAAGCATCTGATAACACTGGTCCGTCACGCCATCCATCAGAATTACTTTTCCGAAATATTCAACTGCTTTTGCATAGTCCTTTTTCAGATAATAGGCATAAGCTGTTTCATACGGATAGTTGATATTCGACGGGTCAAGCCGGCTCGATTCTTCCAGGATGCGGATGGACTGATCAATTTCTCCGCTGTCCATCAGTTTAATAGCTTCCAACGCCTGGTCGTAGGCTTTCTGCTTGTCCGAATCAGTCTGGGCAAAGCAGGCCACAGCCAGAAAAAGGGAGAGCAGCGTGGTGAATAATTTTTTCATGTTAAGTTTCCTTCTGATATGCCGAAACAGCAAAACAGCCCGAAACTGTACGGCGAAAATCAATCCTTAGTCTATCTTGTCGATCGGGTGGGCGGAGAGAGGTGCAATTAACTGGCTCGAACCGCTGCCCGGTTCAATGGGTTTTACATGTTGATCCGGTTCGGCAAACAACTTGGTTTTTTCCTGAGCCTCAGGCGTTTTTTGCTCCTCGTTGATGATGGTGATTTTTGCCGTATCTGCTTCCATTTTCTGGGTTTGCTCAATGTGATGGGTCATTTTCAAACCCAGCAAAAAAAAGATTGATGATGTGAGGATGTAAGTTTTCATGTGCTCAATAATAAATGCTGGGTTAAAATTAAGTTTTTTATTGGACAATGAAACAGAATTATCGGTGAAAATAGTTTATCAGTCGACAAACACATCAGATCAGTCAAAACCGGGAAATACAATTCCGGCATCCTGTCTGACCTGATCCAGAATTTCCATCAGATCCTGTGAGAATTGCAGCGGCATCAACTCGCTTTCTGTTTTACCGGCATCCAGGCATTCCATTACATGGGCGGCTTCAAACTGGTAACCAAACCCGTCGACCGGGGTCGAAGGCAGAATTGTTTCTCCGCTGTCGCCTTCCCTCCAAATGGTGATTTGGGTAGGGGCAAACCAGCGTTTATTGAGGCGCAGGTAACCCTTTTCGCACCAAAACTCGGTTTGGATGGATGAGTGCGATGCAAAGCTGGAAGCCAGCGAAGCCATTTCTCCTCCGGCATATTTAAAACTCATGACAATGGATTCTTCCGTACCGGTCGGGCTGAAATCGGCCAGTGTTTTGATTAACTCCGGTTTTCCTAAAGTGACCAGCGAGGCAAATACCGGGTAAATGCCGATATCCAGTAACGAACCGCCTCCAAGGGCCATGTTGTACAAGCGTTTTTGCGGATCTTTAAGGCTGTTGAATGCAAAATCAGACCGGACCATTTTCAATTTGCCGATTTGCCCCGAATTTAAAATATTGAGCGCTTGCTGAAAGCTTGGCTGAAACCGGGTCCAGAAAGCTTCCATCAGAAAAGAATTGTTTTGCCGGGCACAATCCACCATTTGCTGAACCTCTTTGCTGTTGATGGCAAACGCTTTTTCGCACAATACTGCTTTTTTATGCTTCAGGCAAAGTATGCTGTGATTTTTGTGGTGCGAATGGGGCGTCGCAACATATACCGCGTCGACAAGGGGATCGGCCACCATCTCTTCGTAACTGCCGTATGCTTTTTCGAATCCAAATTTACGGGCAAAATCCTGTGCCCGTGTTAAATCACGCGAAGCCGCCGCATAAAGTCGGGCGTTTGGCAGGCGTTTCAGGTCGCTGCTGAATTTTTCGGCAATATGCCCGCAACCCAATATGGCCCAGTTATACATCTTCATTTTTTTGTGTTTATTTTGGTTTGGGCAAGATATAAAAATCTCTGCTTACCACGGAAATTCAAGTTGAATTTATATTTTGTCTGAATTTTTCGGATTGAAAATTTGCCGGATAGCCTGGTGAATCGGGACAAAATCCTGAAAATTGTTAAAATCGTCCGAAAAAAACTGAAAATTGACTCATCTTGAAGTTCACATTGTTATTTTTGCTCATTCAAAAAAAAGCCAAATTAACTGTTTATACCTGATATGAATTCAATTATTAGAACCGAACAGTTTTCGGAGAATGTTGTAAAAGTAGTGGTCCATGCGCCACGCATTGCACGTTCACGGAAACCCGGGCACTTTATCATTTTACGTATTGATGAGAAAGGGGAGCGTATTCCGCTGACCATAGCCGGATCCGACGAAAAGGCCGGTACCATAACACTTGTAGCCCAAAAGGTAGGGGTAACTTCCAAACGGCTTTGCGAAATGAAGCCCGGCGACCAGATCCTTGATCTGGTAGGCCCTCTTGGCCGCGCCACCGACATTCATCGGGTGGGCACCATCCTGGCTTGTGGAGGCGGTGTTGGTGTTGCGCCTCTGCTTCCGATTGTCGAAGGCTTCAAAAAGGCCGGTAACCGGGTGATTACCATCCTGGCTGCCCGCAGTAAGGACCTGATTATTCTGGAAGATGAAATCAGGAAATGGTCGGACGAAGTGATCGTGATGACCGATGACGGGTCGTACGGTACAAAAGGACTGGTAACTGCCGGCGCTGAGCAGATTATCCTGCGCGAGAAAATTGACGAATGTGTTGCCATCGGACCTGCGGTGATGATGAAATATACAGCGCTTTTAACCAAAAAGTATGACATACCGACCCAGGCCAGCTTGAATGCCATTATGGTTGACGGAACCGGAATGTGCGGAGCTTGCCGTGTTAGCGTTGGTGGACAGACTAAATTTACCTGCGTGGACGGACCTGAATTTGATGCCCATCAAATTGATTTCGACGAGCTGATACTCCGGTTAGGTGGATACAAACAAGAGGAGCAAGTCGCTTTTGAAACGTATTTACAATTACAAAACAGCTGATTATGACACCGGAATATCTGAAACAAGAACGTGAACAAGCGTGGCGGGTAGAGCTGCGTAACAAGATAAAAAATAAAGAGCGTACCGAAATACAGCGCGTTAAAATGCCCGAGATGGAAGCTATGAAACGGGTGTGCTACCAGGATCGGGAAGTTAACCAGGGTCTGGATGCCAAAAGCGCACGTCTGGAAGCTTCGCGATGTATGGATTGTGTGAATCCAACCTGTATTGAAGGTTGCCCGGTAAGTATCAATATTCCCAAATTTGTGAAGAATATTGAACGCGGCGAATTTACCGAAGCCGCAAAAACCTTAAAGGAGACCTCGGCTTTGCCGGCAGTTTGCGGCCGTGTTTGCCCGCAGGAAAAACAGTGCGAAGCCACCTGCTTTTACACGCTTAAACTGAAAAAAGACCCGGTGGCCATTGGATACCTCGAACGTTTTGCTGCCGATTATGAACGCGAAAGCGGTTGTATCTCGGTTCCTGAAACAGCGCCAAAAAACGGATTGAAAGTAGCAGCCATCGGTTCCGGTCCGGCATCGCTGTCTTTTGCCGGAGATATGATCAAGCTGGGCTACGAAGTAACTGTTTTTGAAGCCTTACACGAAATAGGCGGCGTGTTGAAATACGGTATTCCCGAATTTCGTTTGCCCAATAAAATTGTAGATGTGGAGTTGGATAACCTGCAAAATATGGGCGTTCATTTTGAACGAAACTTTATTGTAGGGCGAACAGCCTCATTCGACGATTTAAAAGACGAAGGTTACAGCGCCTTTTTTGTAGCCAGCGGCGCCGGTTTACCCCGTTTTATGAATGTTCCGGGCGAGAACTACAACGGCATCCTGTCGTCGAACGAATACCTGACCCGCGTAAACCTGATGAATGCTGCCAACGATTCGTTTGACACCCCGGTGCTGCGAGGCAAAAATGTAGCCGTAGTGGGCGGCGGTAATACGGCGATGGATTCGGTCCGCACGGCCAAACGGTTAGGAGCCGAACGGGCGATGATTATTTACCGGCGCACCCGGGAAGAAATGCCGGCCCGTATTGAAGAGATAAAACATGCCGAAGAAGAGGGCATCGAATTTATGAACCTGGCCAATCCGGTTGAATATTTTGCCGACGAAAAAGGCCGGGTGAACCGGATGCGGATTCAACGCATGGAACTGGGCGAACCGGACTCCTCCGGACGACGACGTCCGGTTGAAGTGCCCGGATCGGAATACGATATTGCCGTGGACGTGGTGGTCGTAGCGATCGGCGTTTCGCCCAACCCGCTGGTTCCGTCAGAATTGCCGGAACTGAAGGTTAGCCGCTGGGGAACCATTGAGGTCGACCCGGAATCGATGCAGAGCTCCATTCCCGAAATTTTCGCAGGCGGCGATATTGTAAGGGGAGGGGCAACGGTGATCCTGGCAATGGGCGACGGACGCCGTGCCGCTGCCGGTATGCATCAATTCCTGATGGCAAGTAGTGATAGTTTATAATTCAGCTCAAATAATAAGCTTATGGCTAATTTATCAACCCGATTTTTCGGATTAGAATTGAAAAGCCCGGTTATTGCTGCCAGCAGCAGTATGACCGGCCAGATCGACCAGATCAAAAAGATAGCGCAAGCCGGAGCCGGCGCTGTTGTTCTGAAATCGTTGTTCGAAGAAGAAATTTATTTTCAGCTTCGCGAAGAACTAAATGAACGCAAAGAGCTGGTTGCCGATCCGGAGTACCTGGATTATTTCGACTATGTGATCAAAGAAGAAAACCTGAATAAATACACCCGGCTGATCAGCGAAGCAAAAGCGGCTATCGATATACCTGTTGTTGCCAGCGTGAGCTGTATCAGTTCGTCGGAATGGACCTTGTTTGCCCGTAAATTGCAGGATGCAGGCGCCGATGCATTAGAGCTTAACCTGTTTATTATTCCGGCTGACACGGGAAAAAGCAATGAGGCCAATGAACAGTTTTATTTTGATACGGTGCGAAAAGTACTCGACGTGGTTTCGATACCGGTTACCATCAAAATCAGCCATTATTTTTCCAACCTGGCCCGGGTAATCAAAGACCTTTCGCAAACAGGTATCGCCGGGATCACCTTGTTTAACCGCTTTTATTCGCCCGATATCGATATCGAAAATGAAACACTCATTTCGGCTGATGTTCTCAGCGGAAAGAATGAGTATTTGCTCCCGCTGCGCTGGACAGGCATTTTGTCTGATCAGGTGGATTGCCCCTTAGCGGCAACTACAGGTATTCATGACGCCCAAACAGCTGTGAAATTTCTTTTGGCCGGCGCCGGAGCGGTTCAATTGGCATCTGTTTTGTACCGTGAAGGCCCGGAAGCAATCTGCCGGATAAATGAAGGCATAACGAAATGGATGGAAGCCAAATCGTATTCTTCCATCGATGATTTTAAAGGCAAACTCAGTATCCGGACCGGTCACGCGACGGCTTATGAACGTGTGCAGTTTATGTCTCATTTTGGCGGAACGAATTATTAAACTGATAATACGCCCCGAATCGAGGCCTGGCAATGAATTGTTTTTTTAACCGTTTATAAACCCGGAATTCTGACTGTTGTATTATTTTTGTTGATTCAATACGCAAAAAAATGAAGTATTCAATTCTTGTCTTATTTTTTTTAACGGCTTTTCTGACAACAAGCTTCGCTCAAACCACTGCCGGATCGTACCAGGAAGGTAACTTTTCGGTACACCAGGTAAAGGTGGGTGAAACTATTTTTTCAATTAGTAAGGCTTATGCCATTGATCAGAAAGATCTGCTGAATGCCAATCCGGATTTAATTTTTGGGCTGAAAGCAGGGCAGGAACTAAAAATACCGGTCAAACCTGCCACCCCGGAGGTAACTCCGGCAGAACAGGTTCGGCAACAGGAACCGGCATTTGTGAATTATAAGGTTAAAAAGAAAAATACCCTTCATTTTATTGCCAAAGAATACGGAGTTACCGTTGATGATATTCTCCGGTATAACCCCGAAGCCCGGTCCGGAATTAAAGCAGGGCAGATCCTGCGAATTCCTGTTGCTGCAAAATCCGGCAGCGATATTCGCAGTGACAGGGCAGAGCATAAGTTGCCTGAAAATCAGGAAACGATGACGGTTCACCGTGTAGTTGGCGGTGAAACATTGTATTCCATCTCGGGAAAGTACCATTGCAGCATTTCTTCCATCCTCGATTTAAACCCGGAGGCCCGTAACGGCTTACGGATTGGTATGGAACTAAAAATTCCGTCGGCTGAAGCAGACGAACTCTCTGAGCCGGTAACGCCGGGTGAGGGCTTCTTTTTTCATATGGTGGAAAGTGGCGAGACTTTTTGGGGGCTTGAAAAAAAATACCAGACAACCAAAGCCGAACTGATTGAACTAAACCCGGCATTGAAGGATGGTTTACGGACCGGACTAAATATCCGGATTCCGCTGAGGAACATCCCCGAATTTCAGGTGGTGCCAGCCAACGACCAGGCTTTTCTGAAACATATAGCCGCGAAAGGCGAAACCCTTTACAGTATTTCGAAACGATTTGATGTAAAAATATCAGAATTAAAGCGGGTAAACCCGGTTTTGAATTATCGGGGACTGGCCGCCGGCGATACCGTCCTGATTCCGCGAAAAAACGGAAAACCAATACCGGTTGAGCCGGAGTTCGGACAGGAAGAGCCGGAAGATAGTCAGAATTATTCGGTTGAGATACATACACCCCATTTGTTTGCCGACTGTCAACCTAATGTTCAGGCGGCCCAGGAAACATATCGCGTTGGACTGATGCTGCCGCTTTATTTGCCGGCCAATGATTCGCTGAACCGTTATCAGTCTGCTTCGGCAGAAAACCTGACCGGCGGCGCTGAGCGGCGGCGTACGGATAAAACCATCTATGCCCGCTCGGAGAATTTTCTTCATTTTTATGAAGGTGTTTTACTGGCTGTCGACAGTTTGCAGGAGGCGGGAATGCATATCCAATTGCATGTGTTCGATACCAACCAGAGCGCCCGGACAATTGATTCGTTGCTTCGCTTACCCGTATTCCGCGAACTCGATCTGATCATCGGGCCGGTATTTCCGGAGTTGCAGGGACCGGTTGCTGATTTTGCCAACCAGCGTCAGATCCCGATGGTTTCGCCCTTGTCGGCTTCAGGGACCTTTGAAAATACCAATCCGTACTATTTCAAAATTAACCCCACAAAAGATTACCTGATCCGGAAAACAGCCGATTATATTGCCGAAGAATTTGTCGACAAAAACCTGATTGTCATGCAAATGGGCGAGTACAAACATTTGCCCGAGGCTGAACTGGTGAATTTATGCCGGGAAAAATTTTTCCTCTCCGGCTATAACCACCAAAGTAGCCGGGTATTATTTCACGAATATAATTTCGCGGCTGAAGGAACCTGGGGGCTGACGCGAATTTTATCAAAAGACCAGGAGAATGTATTCATCATTCCCTCTGAAACAGAAGCACAGGTGAGTGTTGCCGTGACCAACCTGAATGCCGTTGCCGAGAATTATCCGGTTACCCTGGTCGGCTTGTCCAATTTTCCGCGATACAAGAGTATTCAGACAGAATATTTTCACCAAACCAACCTGAATGTGTTAAGCCCCTATTTTGTCGATTACCGTTCGCGGACGGTTAACCGGTTTATCCGTAAATTCAGGCAAAGCTATTATACCGAGCCCAACCAGTTCAGCTACCAGGGGTATGATGTGGCCTTCTATTTTATGTCGGCGCTGTTTAAGTACGGGAAAGATTTTATCGGTTGTCTTCCTTCGCACCAGGTCAGCCTGACCCAAAGCGAGTTTTCGTTTGACCGGGTGAGCCGCGATGGCGGATACATGAACAAGGGCTTGTTTATTATGGAATACGACAAAGCATTTAACATCAACAGTAAAGGCGTTGTCGGGAAAAATACCGGTTACCTCACCGGCGAGTAAGCCGGAACCCCAGGCGAGTCTGTTACCTATTCGGATGCCGGCTGCATCGTATGTTTTGTTTGCTGAATATTGAAAAATCCAGGATCAATCCGTTTCTATCTGTTTAGGGAATCCCACTTCTTCTCCTGTTTTCGTCAATGGGACACCTAAATTTCAATTTACAGTTTTGGATTGGATTATAATATCATATAGTTCCTGTTGCTCGCTATCCATTCTTAACATTCGAGCTTTGGTATCTTTCGAGTAGGGTAATTGATAAAGGATTTGGTACATATTGTGCGTTATTTCTTGTGCCCTTTTCAAACTAATGACCGATTTTTTGGCCTTGAGCAATCTTTCCAATTCGAGCATTACCGTATATGCAGTGAAACAGATGCAAATGTGGGCTTCGATCCTGTTATATAGCCGATGGTATATTGGACGTACCCTAAGATCGGTTTTGTTCATACGAAAAGCACGTTCAATAAACCATAAGTTCCTGTAATTTGCGATCACCTGTTTTGCCTGAAGGGCAGTGTTGGTCAAGTATCCTTTTATGCCATCCCAGGCGGCATCGGCATTGAACTTTTCCAAATCAATAGAGATGGTAACTATCCCTTCCATCTTTAAATACTTGTTGTATCCCTTGTTGTTGATGTTTGATTTGGTCAGTTTTCCGCTGTTCAGGCGCTTGGTCAGCCTGTCCAATCCACGTTTGCGGTTATGGGCATCTTTGGACATCCGCTTGTTTGTCCGGGACAAAACCAACCGGGTGGCCCCTGTTTTCTTTATCGTCCGCACATCACCGTCTTTTAAATCAAAGGCAAGAATCTTTTGCTTGATCAAGTCGTTTTCGTTTTTGGGGCGTGCCCCAAGGATATATTCATACCCGTTCTCTTCCAATGCCAAGGTTTTTCTTAGACAAAAGGCCAGAATCGGCAATGACAACGGGTTTTCCAAGGTTATACCGCTCTTCCATGCGTTGCAGTACCGGGATAAAAGTATTTCCCTCGAAAATATTCCCTTCAAACAGTTCATAACCGATGGGGTTCCCGCCCTGGCCAACCAACAAGCCAAGAAAAATCTGGGGGCATTGATGTTTGCCGTCCTTTGAGAAACCGGTTTTCCGAAGATCGTCTTCGTCGCTTGATTCAAAATAGAGCGTGGTCATGTCGTAGAAAACCACATCGATCTTCCCTCCCAGCACACGAAGCGTATGGGAATAGGAGATATCTTCCACCTGCTTTTTTATGTCGGGGATCCCATCTGGTTGGCTTTCCACTGCCTCCCTGCGGAAGCACAGGTTGTCCAGAAACCGGTAAATCTTACTGATGTTATAGACAACGCCTTGATAACGGAAAAGGTAATCGATCGTTTTCAGCTTGCTGCCCGGATTAAACAGCCGGGTTATAACCAGGTGCCGGAACAACTCATTGTGGATACGGCCATAGCCGATCCGGTCATAAAGTGTCCCAAATATGATTTCAGGGCCTATGACTTGTATCTGTGAGTTGGAAATGGTTGATAGGAAGTCCTCCAGCTTGATTTCATCTTCATCCTCAAAAAGAGACCTGTTTGTTCCGGTAAGTTCGCGTACATGTTGGCGAGCTTTCTCTTCTAAACGGACAACTTCCGCCTCGGTCCTCCCTGCACCCAAACTTTTGATTACCCGGTAACGCCCATGGCTCTTGTCAACAACCTGGACACTGACCGATCCCGTTTTATTTGCTTTGCGACGAACAAACATGCAACAAAAATAGCCATGAGACACCCAAAATCAAAATAAAACAAGCCTATTTTATTCTGCTTCAATTAGATATAAATTATCGGAAAAAAAGTGACGAAAACAGGACAAGGGCTTGTTTATTATGGAATACGACAAAGCATTTAACATCAACAGTAAAGGCGTTGTCGGGAAAAATACCGGTTACCTCACCGGCGAGTAAGCCGGAACCCCAGGCGAGTCTGTTACCTATTCGGATGCCGGCTGCATCGTATGTTTTGTTTGCTGAATATTGAAAAATCCAGGATCAATCCGTTTCTATCTGTTTAGGGAATCCCACTTCTTCTCTTTGCCGCTTTGCCTAAAAGATAGCTGGGGTTTTACCATATTTCAATCCAATATATCACGTCATTTTCAAGTTCATTAATTGCAATTACTTCTTCTGGAAAATGATTTAATAATAAATTCGTCAAATTTATTGCTAACTTCATTAAGATCAGACTTATAATTATTAATAGCACTACTGCATCCCGCTGATAAAGCTAAAAGAAACAGAATTAGTTTAGTCATATTTTGATTTGTCTTGTAGAACCCTTCAAATCGGCATCAGAGTAAAAACGCTTATCCCCCCAACTGGCCGAATGTTGTTTTAATCCGGCCGATGGCGTCGTTCATTTGTTCTTCGGTAATGATCAGGGGAGGCGTGAACCGGATGATGTGCTGGTGAGTGGGTTTGGCCAGGATGCCGTTCGCTTTCATCGCCAGGCAAACATCCCAGGCAGTTTTACCGCCGGTTGGTTTAATGGCTATGGCGTTCAATAAACCTTTTCCGCGTACAATTTCAATCATTTCCGATTTGATTTTGCGCATTTCGCTGCGGAATAGTTCGCCCATTCCAGTAGCATTTTCGGCCAGCTTTTCTTCGCGAATCACCTCAAGGGCAGCGATGGCCACTTTGGCGGCAATTGGGTTACCACCATAGGTAGAGCCGTGTTCGCCGGGCTTAATGGTGAGCATGATTTCATTGTCGGCCAGCACGCAGGAAACGGGATAAAGGCCTCCTGAAATGGCTTTCCCCAGGATCAGGATATCGGGACGAACGCCTTCGTGGTCGCAGGCCAGCATTTTCCCGGTGCGGGCCAGGCCGGTTTGCACTTCGTCAGCAATAAACAACACCTGGTGTTTTTTGCACAGTTCAGCGGCTTTTTTTAAGTAACCGTCTTCCGGAACATAAACGCCTGCCTCGGCCTGGATGGGTTCGGCCAGAAATCCGGCAACATCGGGGTCTTGCAGGGCTTTTTCAAGCGCTTCAATATCGTTATAAGGGATATTTACAAAACCGGGCGTGTAGGGCCCGTAATCGTTGTAGGCATCGGGGTCGGACGACATCGAGATGATGGTAATGGTTCGCCCGTGAAAGTTGCCGTTACAAACAACAATTTTGGCTTGGTTGCGCGGAATTCCTTTCACCTTGTAGGCCCATTTTCGACACAGTTTTAAGGCCGTTTCGTCGGCTTCGGCGCCCGAATTCATGGGAAGCATCCGGTCGTAACCAAACAGTTTGGCGGTATATTCTTCCCATTCGCCCAATACGTTGTTGTAAAAAGCGCGGGAGGTGAGCGCTAATTTTTGAGCCTGCTCCTGCAGCGCTTTAACGATTTTCGGATGACAATGCCCTTGATTCACGGCCGAATAAGCCGCCAGAAAATCATAATATCGGTTGCCGTCAACGTCCCATACAAAAACGCCTTCGCCCCGTTCGAGCACAACAGGCAGCGGATGATAATTGTGGGCGCCATACTGGTTTTCACGGTCGATGTAATATTGAGAAGACAGGTTTTTCATAACGACAGACTTTATGTATTTAAACTTTATGACAGAATTAATAAATATCCGGCTCATATCAAAGCTGATTGATCTGTTAAAAAATATGGATTGAAATGACTTTCCTTATTTCCGGTTATCATTTTTTTATTATTAACGCGCGGAAACCGATGTACAGAGGCAACTAATTTTATTTTGTTATATATTTGGTTGCGAATAGCGTATGATTGTTTATGATGAAGAAGTTTTACCTGTTGCCTGTTCTTTTCCTGGCTTTTCAATCTTTCCTGTTTGCTCACGGGGTCGATATCGATTTATTAAAAAGTAAATTGGTCCATTCCGGGCAACACGAAAAACTGGCTGCTTTGCTCGAATTAGCCTATTGTTACCTCGATTCGGCCAATAACTATCCGACAACCCTGGAATATCTGAATGAAGCCAGCCGGTTGGCCATACAACTGGAAGATGATTCGGCCAAAATTGTTTTGCAAAACTACTACGGGCTGGCCAATTACTTTGCCGGTAATTACGAAACGGCCACAGCCTGTTTTTATACCGGTTTAGCTATGGCCGAAAAAAGCGACAACCAGGCTTTGAAAAGTAAGTTTTTAAATAACCTGGGCCTCATTTATATTAATCTGGAAGAATACGACAAAGCCATTGAATTTTACCGGCAATCATACCGGATTGACAGCCTGGCCGGTGACGATGCCGGCATGTTGCTTACCGGGATTAATACGGCGATTTGTTACCATAAAAAACAGATGCCCGATACGGCATTTTACATGAATGAAAAGCTGTACAACCTCGCGAAGAAAATAGGAGACAGCCTTTCGGTGGTTCATATTCTCAATAATCAGGGGACGATTGAGTATGAACGCAAAAATTATGAAAGAAGCCTTGATTTTTATTCCCGGGCGCTCGAATTGTACCAGGCGATGGATAACCAGGACGGCGTAGCGACTACCTACACGAATATCGGGGTGATTTACCTGAAGCAAAAGGATTATGATTTAGCCCGGTCGTATTTCGAAAAAGCGCTGAAACTCGTGTCCAAATTTAACCTGTTTGGCTTGTCGTCCGAGTTATATTACAATTTGTCTGATTATTACGAGGCAGTTGGCGATTATAAAAATGCACACCTGTTTTATCACAAATACAACGAAGTGAACGACAGCATTGCCGGAGAGAAGAAAAACTTAATGATCCGAAAGCTGGAAGCGCAGTACCATGCAGATAAAAAAACGCGTGAAATTGAACAACTTCAGCAGCAAAACCAACAGCAGCACCAGGAACTGATCAGCCGGAAATTGCAACAGTCTTTTTTGTATTTATTCATTTTGCTGGTTATTAGCTGCCTGGTTGTGGTGTTTTTGTTGTTGCGCAAGGAGCGTAAGTTGGGCATTCAGCTTAAGGAAAAAACGCTTGAACTGAAACGTTTGAATAACACCCGCGACAAGTTTTTTTCGATTATCGCACACGATCTGAAAAATCCGTTTAATGCCCTGATCAGCTACACCAGCCTGCTTCGTGAAGACTTCGAGCGGTTTTCGCGCGACGAGATCCTTCGGATTATTACCGACCTGAATAATGCCACGGAACAAGGGTTTAAACTGCTTGAAAACCTCTTGCACTGGACCCGATCGCAAACCCACCGGATCAAGGTATTCCGCACCCGGTTTAATTTGCTTGATTTGTGTAAAGAAGTAGAAGAACTTGCCCGTCCCAACCTCCATGAAAAGTCGCAGCAATTGATCATCGATGTACACCAAAATCTGATGGTTTTTGCCGATCGCGACATGATTGCCACCGTCATCCGCAACCTGGTTTATAACGCGATTAAATTTTCGCAACGAGGCCAGTCTATCCGGATGGTTAGCGAACTGGATAAGAACATGGTTAAACTTTCAATTATCGATCAGGGTATCGGGATAAAAGAATCGGATCTGGAACGGATTTTCCAATATGATGAAAATACAACGACGCATGGAACTGAAGGTGAAATCGGGAGCGGGCTGGGATTGCTGATCTGTCGCGAATTTATCGGGAAAAACGGGGGAGAGATCCATGCTTACAGCAGACCGGGCGAAGGGGCCACGTTCAGCTTTACGGTTCCTTTTTCCGACTTTATGTCTTCCAAAAGCGAGTGATTGCCGGTTCGGCCAGCAAAAACAATAAGCCAAGCAAAATACACAATTTCCAGGTTTCGGTTCCCCGGTTGGTCTCCTGTATTTTTCTCGAAAAATCGGGCTGCTCACTATCAACAATCAGAGGTTGAGTGTCCCAGTCGCTGGTCATTTTCCTTATTTCGTCGGTTTGATAACGATCAGACAACGATTCCTGTCTGCTGTAATTAAAAGCGAGTGTTTTGAGGTAATCCTGTCCGTGGCTTAGCTCGTAAAAGCCAGCCTCGCCGATAAATGCCGACGGATTGATCCGAAAGTGATTTGTCCGGCTGACGATAACCGGGAGTTGACTTTTTCCGCCGGTTTCGTTGGAAATGCTTAAAAACTGACCTTCCGTAAAATCGCGGGGTTTTCGTAACTCGATAACCGACGCGTCGGCCAGGTTGTATTGAATTGTTTGCGGTTCGTAGCTGTTCAGGGCGATGTTATACATCACGGGAACAAAAACAGCTTGTTTATAAAAGTCGGTAAACTGCGGATCGAGGGTGAAATTGAACTGGAACAAGCGCCCCAAACCGGAAGGGTATTCTGCAATGGCCGTACTCCCGTTGTTGTTGGTCATCACGTTGAATTCAACGGTATTTGCCCCCGTCCGAAAGTGGAACGATTCATTCAGGTAGGGGAGATCAAGCTTCTCATTTTCATGCAGAAACACATCCTGAAATAAGGAGTGTTTGAAGTTCAAAACAGCCATTTTCAGCCGGCTGGTATCTTTGGCTGAAATATACCCGTTGGTAAGCCGGCGATAAAATGAGTTGTAATTTGGCAGGTTGGCATTTTTTCCGGGGAAAACACCAAGGGTGCCCCCGTTGTTCACAAATTCGATTAAGGCGGCGCTTAATCCTCCCGGCAATTCATCCAGGTTCAGTAAAAACACACACTGGTAATCATTAATCCGGCTAAGCTGCATCTTTTTTTCCTCCATCGCCGAGAAATGAATGTTTTCATCTTCAAGGTAGAGTTTTTCCAATAGTTGAATGGCTTGCTGCTCTTGGTTGTATATGGCCAAAACATTTACCTTTTGCTCCACCTGGTATGAAAAAAAGAAAGAATTATCGAAAACAACCGGATAGTCGTCCAGTTCAACTTTTCCACGGTGAACGCCCTGCTTATTATTCCGGTAATTCAGCTCCAGTTCGGTATCTTCATTCGGTCCAATGGTCAGCGAACTGACGGCTTTTAACGAATCGTTCATCAACAGGCGTAGCGGAATATTCTGAAAAGTTTGATTGGACTGGTTTCGGACACGGATATGCAGGGTTTCGGTCTGGCTTTGTCGTCGGCCCGGGCTTTCGAACCAGCAGGTGTCAACCAGCAGGTTATTGGTCAGGCCGGTTTCGAAGGGTACCAGCACCAGTTGCTGGCTGCTGTCGGTTTTTAGTTGATTGAAATCGCTGGAATACTTCTGGAAGTCGGAAAGCAGGTAACAGGTTTTTCCGGTATTTGACGCTGTTTTTTCGAAATAGTTATTCAGCAATTGATGCGCCTTGGAGAGTTTTAACGAAGCCGGGCTTTCTTTGATCCGGGCTACCGCGGCAACAAACTGTTCCTTGTTCATTACCTGTCTGTATTCCGTTTCCGATTGGTTAGTCACCAGGATAAAATGGGTTGCCGGGCCGTAACTGTTGGCGATGTTGATAGCCCTGTTTTTGGCCAGTTCAAGCAATACGCCGTTTTCCGACTGATTTTTCATGCTGAACGAGTTGTCGATATAAATCCCGATCAGCTGATGGTTTGTTTGCTGTTCACCGGGATTTGCCGGGAAATAGGGTTGGGCAAAGGCCAGGACCAAAAAGACGACAACCAGAATCCGGGAAAGCAGGATCAGGAGTTGTTTCAGGTCGTTTTTCTTTTTCGATTCCTGCTTAATGACTTTTAAAAATCCGACCTGGCTGAAATAAACCGTTTTGTACCGTTTAAACTGAAAGAAATGGATCAGTATCGGGATGATTACCAAAAGGAGCGCGTACAAAAACAGGGGATCTGTAAATCTCATGATATCCTGTGTGTTTTAATCAAAATAGTGGAAACGTTCATGCTTAAAAATAGTTTTCAGCAAATTCGATCAATGCTTTTTCTACTTCTGCCTGGGTTTTGGAAAACATGCCACAACCGATCACATGAAAGCCGGCATTGAACGCCTGCTTCTGTTTCAGCGAGTCGGGAGTTCCCAGTTTGTCGAACATATCCAGCATGGCGTCAACCCGGACAACTTCATCCTGGTGGTTCTCGTCCTGGTAATAATAGGCAAGAAAAACGGGCGTTTTAACCTTCCTGAAAATTTTATTGGTCATGGCGCCCTCCACCAGTTGCTGAAGGTAAACGGTTGCTTCCAGCCGGTAATAACAGTTCCAGTATTTACATTCGGGATCGTCCGGATTTTCGTTGATGTAACGGTATTTACCGCCAAAGGTTTTACGGGCAATTTGCAATCCCCAGGGTTTGGAGAGTAAAAATGCAGCCGGGTTATTGATCTTCACATTCGGCGACATGAGTAATAAGCCATCAACCAAATCGGGGAAATCAGCCGCCAGTTTTAGCGAAAGTGTGCCGCCGGTTGACGTACTCATGATGATCACTTTTTCGCCGAGCAAACGGGCAATTTGCAAAGCTTCCTTAGCCGATTCGTAAAGCCTGTCGGGAGTCATATCCAGTAAAGGTTCTTTCTCTTCAAGCCCGTGTGAGGCCAAACGCGGAAGATATAAATTGGCTTCGAAATGTTTGGCCCAGTTCGTATGTGTCGGAAAACCTTCGTAAGCTGAAGCGGAAAAACCGTGCAGGTACAAGAGGCAATACCTTGTTTTCTCTTTTAACGAATCGTTGGCCCAGATAATTTTGCTTTCGTTTTCCGGTTTTACAGGAAGCCCTTCTTCCTTTTCCCGGATGGATTGCTCCAGGGTGAGCAAATTGACCTCAATGGCTTGTAACCGGTTATCAAAAACCGGTTTTGGAGGCCGTGGGCCAACCCAGTAAATAAACAGGGAAAAAAGAAAAAAGACCAACAGTGAGCGCAAAAATTTTTCCATCACATCAATTTTGATTTAATGGAAAAGTAATAAAAGTTCCTGACTAAACATTAAAATCAAATGGATTGTTATTTTATCGAAGTTAATAATGATCTGTAAAAACCGAATTTTCAACCTATGGATAAATTTTCGCAAGTGGGCAATCAGGAGATTGCTGCTGTTGAAGAGTTGTACCAGGACTATTTGAGAGATCCTGAAAGCGTAGCAGATAGCTGGAAATATTTCTTCAAAGGATTTGAGCTGGCCAGAACAAATTACCAGGCCAAATCCGAATTTTCAGGAAATCACATTGATAAGGAGTTTGCTATCCTGAATTTGATTCACGGGTATCGTCAGCGCGGACACCTGTTTACCAAGACCAATCCGGTACGTGCCCGGAGAAAATATTTACCAACCCTTGATGTCGAAAACTTTGGCCTCGAAAAAAGTGATCTGGAGAAGGTTTTTCAGGCTGGCACCAACATTGGAATCGGGCCGGCCAAACTGAAAGATATTATTGCCCATCTGGAGGCAACTTACTGCGATTCCATTGGGGTCGAATACATGTACATGCGTCATCCTGAAGTGGTTCAATGGCTGAAGGAACGGATGGAAGGAAGCAAAAATTCGCAGCCTTTTTCAGATGAGAAAAGAAAACACATTTTTTATCATTTAAAGCTGGCTGTTGGTTTCGAAAATTTCATTCATAAGAAATTTGTCGGGCAGAAACGTTTTTCGCTCGAAGGCGCCGAGACGCTGATTCCAGCGCTTGATGCGGTTATTGAACATGGCGCCGAACTGGGTATTCGCGAATTTGTGATCGGGATGGCGCACCGCGGGAGGCTCAATATTTTGAGCAACATCATGAAGAAACCTTATGAAAATATTTTCAAGGAGTTTTACGGTACAGAATACGAAGAAGACATTTCGTTGGGCGACGTAAAATATCACCTGGGCTTTGAAAACGTTGTGGAGTCTGATTCCGGCAATCAGATCAAGCTCAGCCTGGTGCCCAATCCTTCGCATCTCGAAGCTGTTGCGCCTTTGGTTCAGGGCATGTCCCGTTCGCGCATCGATTCGCTTTACGGGGGCGACGAAAGTAAACTGGCGCCCATCGTGATTCACGGCGATGCAGCAATTGCCGCCCAGGGGGTTGTTTACGAGGTGATCCAAATGTCGCAGCTGAAGGGCTACCGGACCGGGGGCACCATTCACCTGGTCATTAACAACCAGGTAGGTTTTACCACCAATTATCTGGATGCCCGTTCCAGCACGTATTGCACCGATGTGGGCAAAGTAACCCGGTCACCGGTTTTCCATGTCAACGGAGATGATGTGGAAGCGGTCATCTACACGATCAAACTGGCGATGGAATTCCGTCAGAAGTTTCACTCCGATGTGTTTATCGACATTTTATGTTATCGAAAATACGGGCACAACGAAGGCGATGAACCCCGGTTTACGCAGCCCTTGCTGTACGACGCTATTGCCAAACATAAAAACCCGCGGGATATTTATGCTGAAAAACTGGATAAATTGGGCATCATGACCGACCAGGAATCAAAACAACTGATTTACGAGTTTGACCAGTTTCTGGAATCGAAATACAAAGAGTCGGAGAAAATTGAAAAACTGAAAATTAAAAAGTTCCTGGTTGAAGAATACCATCACTATTATAAACCTTCGAAGTCGGATTTTTCGCAATGGATTGATACGCGCGTACCCAAGTCGAAACTCATCGAATTGGCCGAAAAGATTAATTCTATTCCCGAGGATAAACCCTTCTTCAGCAAGATCAACCGGATTATCGCCGACCGCAGGATGATGATTCTGGATGATAAGCTGGATTGGGCCATGGCCGAATTGCTGGCTTACGGCAGCCTGTTGAATGAAGGACATCCGGTGCGAATCAGCGGACAGGATACAGAACGCGGGACCTTCGCGCACCGCCATGCCGTTTTTGTCGTCGAAGATATGGACGAAAAATACTTTCCATTGAAACACGTATCTCCGGGGCAGGCTCCTTTCCATATTTACAATTCGTTGTTATCGGAATACGGCGTGATGGGTTTTGAATATGGCTATGCTATGGCCCAACCCAATGCGTTAACCATTTGGGAAGCCCAGTTTGGCGATTTCAGCAACGTGGCCCAGGTCATTATCGACCAGTATATTACGTCGGCCGAAGAAAAATGGGGTTTAATGAATAACCTGGTGTTGTATTTGCCTCACGGATATGAAGGGCAGGGGCCGGAACACTCGAGCGCCCGTATCGAACGCTTTCTGACGCTGGCAGCAAACAATAATATTCAGGTGATTGTGCCTACAACTCCCGATAACCTGTTTCACGTTTTACGCCGTCATATGAATTGGAAGACCCGGGTGCCCCTGATTATTTTTACGCCAAAAAGCTTGTTGCGTCATCCCCTGGTAAGCTGTACCCTGGAAGAACTGGCAGAAGGAAGGTTCAGGGAAGTGATTGACGACCACATGGCGAAAGCTGACCGGGTCAGGCAACTGGTATTTACTTCGGGAAAATTGTATTACGATTTAGTTAAACGAAGAATTGATACCGGCGATGATCAAACCGCGATTATCAGGCTTGAACAACTTTATCCGCTTCCAATAGGGCAGATTGAATCCATCCTTCAAAAATACCTGAAGGCCGAACGGATGATTTGGGCACAGGATGAACCCGAAAACATGGGAGCATGGCCATTTATTCACAGGAAGTTAAACCACATTCCGTTTGAAGTGGTCTCCCGTCCTGAAAGCGGCAGCCCGGCAGGCGGTTTAATGAAGCAGCACAACCTGCGACTGGAAGGTATTATGAATAAGATATTTGGCGATAAAATATTAGCCTAATCAAATAAAAAACCAAAATATGATCATTGAAATAAAGATCCCTACCCCGGGCGAGTCGATCACCGAGGTTGAGCTTGGCAAATGGCTGGTAGAGGATGGCGATACGGTTGATAAGGACCAGGAAGTAGCAGAAGTTGAATCGGATAAAGCAACTTTAACCCTGGTGGCTCCCGAAGCCGGGCAAATTAAGTTTCAGGTCGGGGAGGGGCAGACGGTTGCAGTTGGCTCCATTGCCTGCACCATCGACACAAGCGTTGCCCCGGCAAAAAGAGCGGAGAGAAAGGAACCGGAAGCCGCCGCGCTTAAAGAATCCCGACCGGAACCGGAGAAAAAGACAGAATCCATTGAAAAGCAGGCAGAACCGGAGTACTCGCGGGTAAAAACAACGGCAGTTGCCCAAAAGATGATGGAAGAATACCGCCTGTCGGTTGAAGATATCATACAGGGTTTGCAACGGATCGGGAAAAAAGAGGTGGAAACGGTGCTGAACCTGCCGGCAAATCAAACAATTGCCTTTACGGCGAAAGTGCCGGCATTTTCGCGTGACGAAAAACGCGAAAAAATGAGTATGCTCCGCCGTAAATTAAGCGAACGGCTGGTGGCCGTGAAAAACGAAACGGCCATGCTGACGACCTTTAACGAGGTCGATATGAGCCGGGTTATAGATATCCGAAAGCAATACCAGGAGTGGTTTGTCGAAAAACACGGGTTTAAGCTTGGTTTTATGTCATTTTTCACCAGGGCAGTGGCCGTAGCGATGCCTTTTCACCCCTCAGTCAATTCGATGATAGACGGAGAAGAAATTATTTCACCTGAATTTGTCGATGTTGGTATTGCTGTTCAAACCCCCAAGGGACTGATGGTACCCATTATCCGAAATGCCGAAAGCAAATCGATACCCGCGATTGAACTCGAAATAAAAGAACTGGCCGAAAAAGCCCGGAATAAGAAGATCTCGGTGGAAGAACTCACCGGGGGAACTTTTACCATCACCAATGGCGGAACCTTTGGCTCGTTGCTGTCGACGCCGATTATTAACCCGCCCCAATCGGCCATTCTGGGAATGCACAATATTGTCGACCGGCCGGTTGCTGTTGACGGTCAAGTCGTTATCAGGCCGATGATGTATGTCGCCCTGTCGTACGACCACCGGATTATTGACGGAAAAGATTCGGTTGGCTTTCTGGTAAAGGTGAAAGAATTGCTGGAGCATCCGGAGCGCCTGCTGACTGATGGCAAAGCGCCGGAACAATTTCTGTTGGAGATTTAACCCGTAAAATAACGATCAGGAAAGAGCTGTAATGATTGAATTGCAGCTCTTTTTTTAGCTGTCTGCACGGTAATCCCTGAAATTCTAAAAAAACTTAAATAGTTTGAGATCTGCTCAAAATATTTCACTTTTGCACCATTGCCCCTGAGTGCAGGTAGTAGCGACGAAAATAATTCCGGCTTCATGGCATCCGAAAATATGCATAACTCATTGATTCGTATATTATTGAATATTTCGGCTTGGGGAATCCTGTCGTTCCTGTTCTATCTGTTCCTGCCGGAACTGCGAAGTCAGCCTGCCAGCTATTTGTTTCTGCTGGTTGTTATTGTTCCAGCTGTTTTTTACCTGAATTATTGTGTGTTAACACCCTTGTTTCTTTCGTTCCGAAAGCTGAACTATTATGGATTTTCGATCGCCGGGATTCTTTTTTTAGTTTATCTGGCAAATGATTTTTCATGTTTTATCGGGGCTTCATGCGCCGATTCGAACAAGTTTGCCCCACACGCATCGCCGGCATATGGTCAAGCTTATTTTCCCCGATCCGCTTTGCTTGTTTTAAGTGTGATCTCTTTAGCCGTAAGTACGGGTATCCATAGTACCCGCAAATGGTTTAAGTATGAAAATCAACTAAAAGAAAGTGAGGATAGAACGTTACAAACCGAGTTATCCTATCTGAAAGCGCAGGTTAACCCGCATTTTTTCTTTAATACCTTAAACGGAATTTATGCGTTGGCCAGGCAAAAATCGGATAAAACCCCGGATGCGATTATGCAGTTGTCGTCGCTCATGCGGTATATGGTTTATGAGGCAGACACGGAAAAAGTATTACTGACAAAGGAAATCAGGCATATGAAGAATCTGATCGATTTGCAAAAGCTAAGACTGGCCGGGAACGTTCAGGTTGAATATGAAGTGACAGGGAATCCCGAAGATATTCTGATTGAACCCTTGCTTTTCTCTTGTTTCGTGGAAAATGCCTTTAAGCATGGCATCGATTATACTAAACCTGGCATCATAAAAATAGAACTGTCCATAGTTGAAAAAATAATAAAACTGACTGTTGCCAACCCGCTGGTGGCAAAAAATAAAACAATGAAAAACGATGCCGGTGGAGTAGGGCTGGAAAATATCCGGAAACGGCTCGATTTGTTATATCCGGCTAAACATCGCCTGGTAATTTCCGAGTCTGATCAGCATTATTCGATCGAATTAATTCTGAACCGGTAATCCTGAATGCTTAAATGACCTTAATTCATAATTAATAAGCAAATGAAGTGTATTATTATTGACGATGAACCTTTAGCACAACAAATTCTGGAAGAATATATCACCCACATTCCGTTTTTAAAACTGGAAAAGAAATGCCATTCTGTTTTCGAAGCCTTGGATGTGTTGCAAAAAAGTACGATTGACCTGATCTTTCTCGATATACATCTGCCCAATGTTTCAGGAGTGGAGTTCATTAGTAGTCTGGACAACAAACCCATGTTTATTTTTACAACAGCTTATTCGGAGTATGCACTCGAGGCTTTTGATTTAAATGCGGTGGATTACCTGTTAAAGCCAATTCCGTTTAAACGATTTTTGAAGGCGGCCAACAAAGCCTACCACCTGTTTACAGCCACCCGGAAAATGAAACGGGAAGAAGCGGCTGACAATCAGGATAATGAGCATGATTTTATTATGGTGAAATCGGATTATAAATCGGTGAAAATACAGATGAACCAGATTTTATATATCGAAGGATTGAAGGACTATGTGAAAATTTATACACAAACAGACGATAAGCCGGTAATTACGCTCAACTCATTGAAAAAAATGGCCGACAACTTACCTGTCAGCCACTTTCTTCGTGTTCATAAATCGTTTATAATCAATACGAACAAAATAAAATCAGTAACCAAAAACCGGATTATCATTCACGACCGATGGATTCCCGTGGGTGATAATTACAAAGATGATTTTCAAAGCTCAGTCGTCAACCGGTTTACCTTATAGACATTTTTTGATCAGAGGTCTCAGGTCTTATCTTTTAGTTGAACCTGCGGTGTTGGAACCACAAATCTTTCAGCGATAATCCCACTCTCACGCGAATAAAACGTTCCTGAATCAGCCTGTTTGCCGTTGTTCCGATTTGGCCGCCTTCGATGCTCACATCGATACGCGAAAGGTAGTTCCTGATTGGCAACCCAAAACCGATAGAAACTGTGGTTTCGTTTAACTGGTTGTTTCTTAAGTCGAGGTATGATTTGGCATACTGAAATCCGGCGCGATAATTTACCCGCTTGTAGAAATCGGCCAGAAAGTTGGTTGAGGGCGTATACTCCAAACCGGTCCGGATATACGGATTGTTTTTCAATTTCACTCTTTTGATGCCGTAATCGTGTTCCGACCACTTTTGAATTCCCCCGTCGAGCACATAAAGCAGGTTTTTGTTGTTGCCGATGGATATACCAAGACCAAACTCTTCGGGAATGACAAAGTCGTCATTATTTTCAGATTCTTCCTGGAAAACAGCGCCGGAAGAGTTGTAGGTGAGGTTCTCACGCTTGGTGACCAGTTTCTGACCGGGATTATAAATCGCCCCGATACTCAAACTGTATTTTTTGACATCAAACGTGTATTGTGCTCCAAACTCCCAGTAAAAATTATGGAAAAAGTCGGTTGTTTCGTTCGTGATCGAATTACTTCCGAAATAAGCCAGGTTGTGATACTGAGTTTGCGTAAGCGAACCAAACAGGAAAGATGTTTTTACGCCAAGGGCCAGGTTTTTGGCAGGCAAAAACGAAAGGTTTGCATATGCCCGGCTAATATCGCCCGAACCGGTTATATCCAGGGGGTATTCAGCCAAGGTCCCGTCAACGATAGCCATCGTATTAATTTCGTAGCCGGTTGAACTGTACGGATTTAAGCCGATACCGGCAGCAACCCGCTTATTGATCCGGAAGCCCATCGCCAGGTAACTGAAATTGACATCCGACAACTTACCGGTTTTACCTTGAGATTCAAAACGGGATAATTTTCCGTTAAGGCCTATTTCCAGAATGAAATTTAAGCTGTCGATTCCGTAATACGAAGCCGGGTTGGTTGTATTTAAAAACCGTTGCGACTTTAAGCCGATCCCGGCATTTCCCATGGCCGAATTAAAAGCATTGGTTTGCGATCTGAGTTCTCCCAATCCATACATGGAATAGGGGCTGCTGGTATTATTGTTTTGAGCAAATCCTTTAGCCGGAAAAGTAAAATATACGGTTAACAGACTAATGCAGAGAATAAATAACTTCTTATTCATATTTCAGGAAATAGAGATTTAATTTTGGCCTGAGACTACCGGACTTTTCACCGTTCAGCAGTAATAAATTTGCTTTTGATATTAGATCGGAAGTTGGAAAAGTAACTAATAAGCCATTGTTTGTATTATAAAAATAACCCGACAGTTCATTTTGCAGGAAGGTGGTAATATCAACAATATAGTACGAGTCTTCAAAATAAATATTATCAGAAACTAAGGTTGTTGATACATTTACTGAGCTTCCGCTCGACGAGGTTGTTGTGAGCGCGCTGCCAAAGCTGTTAATCCGGTCAGTCCGGTAAAAATGCAAGGTTCCGGGAAGGTTTCTCATGTCATTTTTAAGCGATGGCCTTAACACCAGTTCAGCTCTGATCATCACGCGGTCGCCATAGGTGAAAATTTCATTTAAAGTCGGAAAATCAATCCGGGTAGTTACTCCGGCGGTCCCTTGCAGGTAACTCAGGTTATTGGCCTGTACCGATGAAACTTTTTCCCGCTGCCCCGTCAAACCTGTAAAGTTGGTTCCCGAACGGTCGGTTATAACCTGGTTGAAGTTGGTTCCATCTGAAGCCAAGGCAAACTTATAGGTATTCTCCTCCTTATCCCATCCAAGTACGTGGGTGTACAGGATGAGCTGAATGCTGGCGCTGCTTGACGTGTATCCGATCACCGCCTTACTATCCGGATCTGCCATCAGAACAAACCCCTTTAAACGCTCCTTCAACTCGGTGCTGTTTGCCCCGTCTTCGTTGTGGTCATTTAAGATGTAGTTGATCAATTCGAGCCCCAGTGCATCATCCAGCCTGAATTCAATACTGTCTTTCGACGGACGGGGCGAGAACACATAGGTTCCAACCGGTTCCGGTTCAAAATTAAAAGAACTGGTATTATACAGGGAGGTAAAGCCGTCAGGGTCGGTTATCAGCTTAAGTTGTTTGGTCAGGCGGTGCATGGATAACTGTTGAACCTGTGTCGTGTCACCAACATAATAACTGTCATAATTTAGTTTCACCGTAATGGAATCAAAAATATCATTTTTGGTGAGTGAACCGGAGGTTTCGCTTAAGTCGAAATTTAAATAATGACGTATTTCTGTTGAGCCTGTAATCTCATTGTTATATTTCCCGATAAGTGCAAGCGTTGTGTTTGACGTCGGAATTGAATCACGAATGACCGTAGATAATTTAACCGAAAAGGTGTCAATCATGACAATCCGGGACTTGGTTTCTATCAGATCCTCTCCAATTTTAAAATTCCCGACATCGGTATTACACGACGTGAACAATACGATCAGGAGAAATACCAGGATACAATTTTTATTCATATAAAGTTTGAAATAATTTAAAGTGCAAGTATAAGAAAAGATACTGTGGATGCAAAGCAATTACATTGGCTTTAGTAGAAAAAGAAATATAGACTAACTCCTGAACATCTTTGTTTAAATGCTGTATTTTATCGACATACAGGGCATTAATCCTGATTGTCTCTTAAGTTTTGTTAAAATGCGTGAATTTATTTAACAAATTTGGAATATTCATCGGTTAAGTTTACTCTTATATGGATAGACTATTGTTTTTTCACAAAATAATATATCTTTGTCTATCATTTTTTTTTAGATATCGTTAACCATATATGTTTGCTACAAAACTGAATAATATTAAGCAATGATTCGAAAAAATTTATTTGTGCATAATTGGACCATCCGCGCTTTCAGGCTTGGGATGGCATTCTCGGTTCTTTTATCTGTTGCGTCGTGTGGTGGCAACGATGATGAAGATTTAGTAGGTAACTGGGTAAGGCTTGGCGATTTTAACGGCAATCCAAGAGCAGGGGCTATTTCCGGAACGATTGGCAATGAGGCCTTTATTGGAACCGGTTTCGATGGGGAAGACTATTTAGTCGATTTCTGGAAATACGACTTATCTAAAGATAATTGGACACAGAGAGCCAATTTTGAAGGTGTTGGCAGAAGAAGCGCTGTGGCATTTACTGCATCCGGTAAATTATATGTTGGCACCGGCTATAACGAAAGTCGGTTAAAAGATTTCTGGGAATACAATCCGGCCGACAATACCTGGACCCGGATTGCTGATTTCGGCGGCACTGCGCGGCGCGGAGCTGTTGCCTTCAGCATAAATAACATCGGATACGTTGCTACAGGCGATGATACCAACTACCTGAAAGATATGTGGGCTTATAACCCGGCGATAGGCGAATGGACGGAATCGACCAGCGTGGGCGGTTCAAAACGTCGCGATGCCGTGGTATTTGTGATCAATAATAAAGCTTACATCGCCGGTGGTGTCAACAACGGATTGTATGTTAGCGATTTTCATGCGTTCGATCCGGAAACCGAAATCTGGTCAAAATTGCGTAATATTTCGGATAATACAGCTGAGGCATTTGATGATGATTACAATATGGAAAGATCCTATGCGGTTGCTTTTGCCGTTAATGGAAAAGGGTATATCACTACGGGAGGAAAAGGTTCTCCGGGATCAACTACCTGGGAATATGATCCGCTGACTGATTTGTGGCAGGAAAAAACAAGCCTGGAGGGAGCTTCGCGCCAGGAAGCTGTTGCCTTTGTCCTGAATGATGTCGCTTATGTGGGCCTTGGACGGAACAGCAGTTATTATTTTGAGGATTTCTGGCGTTTTGAACCGAATGCCGAACAAAATGACTATGATAATGATAATTAGATGAGATTTCAAATATCTAAGCTGAAAATGATTGTATTACTCCTGGGCATCTCAGGAGTAATATTTTTTTCATGCCAACCCAAACAAAAAATCAAGGTTGATGCATTTGAAGTTGAAAATGGTTGGGGATACCAACTCAGTCTGGGCGATAAGGTTTTTATTCATCAGCCATTTATCCCGGCGGTTTCCGGGCAGCAGGCCTTTGTTTCAAAAGCCGAAGCGCTTAAAACCGGCAACTTTGTCCTGCAAAAAATGAGAAACCACGAGCCTCCTGCCATAAGTGTTCACGAACTGGACAGCCTTCGGATTACTTACATCAAGTCAGACAAGTAACTTGCCAATAATTGTTTAAATCATGAAGATTGTTGTTTTGGATGGATATACGCTGAATCCCGGCGACCTGAATTGGGATCTGTTAGCCTCGTTTGGCGAACTGACAGTTTACGACCGGACGCTTCCTGAAGAACGACTATCGCGGCTTAAGGGCGTTCATGCCGCTTTTACCAATAAAGTGATTATGGACCGGGAGCTGATTTTGGCTTTACCCGATCTGAAATATATTGGCGTGCTGGCAACAGGTTACAATGTGGTCGATCTGGATGCTGCCAACCAAACCGGAATTTATGTGACCAATATCCCGGCCTACAGTACCGACTCGGTGGCCCAACTGGTTTTTGCCCATATCCTACATATCACCAACCAGGTGGGTTTGCATGCCGATCGGGTTAAAAACGGAGCCTGGGTAAACAGCATTGATTTCTCGTTTTGCCTGACCCCGCAAACCGAACTGGCCGGTAAAACGCTTGGAATAATCGGCTTTGGGCAAATCGGACAACGGGTTGCTTTATTGGGAAAAGCATTTGGGATGAACATTATCTTCCAAAACCGGTCGGTAAAAACAACTATTCCAGACGACTATCAGCAGGTAGAATTGACTGATTTACTAAGTAAATCCGATATTATCAGCATCAATTGTCCGCTTACCGATGAAAATAAAGGCTTTATAAACAAAGAAAGCATTCGGCGGATGAAACGATCGGCGATCCTCATCAATACCGGACGAGGACCATTGATCAATGAACAGGATTTAGCCGACGCCTTAAATGACGGAATAATTGCGGCAGCTGGTCTGGATGTCTTGTCGGTTGAGCCGGCACAGGCAAACAATCCTTTGCTAAAAGCAAAAAACTGCTTCATCACACCCCACATTGCCTGGGCCAGTTACGAAGCCCGCCAACGATTGATGCGCGTAGTCATATCAAATTTTGAGGCTTACCTGAACAATAAACCTCAAAATGTGGTGAATAATCCAAATGGCTAAAGTTTTTTTTTTAGACGGGAAGGTGATTATCAGTACTCCTCTTCTTCATCATCGTATTCCGAATCATCATCCGATTCATAGTCCGGATCATCAAATGATTCTTCTTCATCAAACTCATCATATATCGATAATCTCTTTTTAGTACTTTTTTCTCTCTTTACAGCTTTGCTAAATTTGTTGTCAACGTCATTTCTCTCAACCTCAGAATGTCTAGTATTCTTTTTTGAGTGCTTGTTCGATTTCATTTCCGTAAGACTATTAACTTTAAATTCAATAATTTATAAATTAGAACAATGAGTAATTAATGATTTCGTAAACTACTTGATTTTTTTTTATTTTTCCAATACCTCCATCTATTTTTTTTCTGCTAACTACTTGCTGACAGCTTGTTAGTCCTTTCTTCCTGTTTTTAACGTTAAAGTTGCCTCATTCATTGTCTCCTGCTTTTGCGATGAACTGTCATCAACTTGTCCGCTTTTGTTTTGTTATAGAATAGTGAACGATAAAATTCAATCATTATGGGATTTACATTAAATGTCGGATCTAAAGCTATTGATTTTAATTTACCGGCTACCGATGGAAAAAGTTACACCCTGGCAGATTTTAAACACTCAAAATGCCTGGTTATTTTCTTTTCGTGTAACATTGCCCGTATGTGATCGGGAGTGATGAAATTACCAGGAAAACAGTTGAGCAGTTTAAGCCGCTGGGAGTCGAATTTGTGGCAATTAATTCAAACAGCGCGAATACCTACCAGGAAGATGATTTCGCGCATATGGTGGAACGGATGGAGGAACATCGATTTCCTTGGATCTATTTGAGAGACGAAAGCCAGGATGTGGCTCTGGCATACGGAGCGCTTCGCACGCCCCATTTTTACGTTTTCGATGAAAGCAGAAAGCTTGTTTATACAGGCAGAGGGGTAGACAACCCGAGAGATTCGTCGAAAATTACCGTAAACGATTTGGAGCGGGCTCTTACGGAACTGACTTCCGGAAAGCCGGTAAGTGTTCCGGTTACGAATCCGATTGGTTGCAATGTAAAGTGGGAGGGAAAAGACAAACATTGGATGCCTGCTGATGCCTGTGATCTGGTCTGAGATATCGTGTCGGATGGAGGACCTGAGCAATACTTCGTCAGGAATAACGTTATTATCATGTATATCATTTAAAATTATAGCCATGAAAAAGTTAGTATTATTAGTATTTACGCTTGGTATAATTTTCCAGGCGTCAAACGCGCAATCTCCGGTTAATCTGGGGATTAAGGCCGGTCTAAACAGCTCAAAGTTGACAACCAACCTGGATGATTATGATGAAAAAAACATCAATAACTTCCTCGCGGGGATGTTTTTACGGGTAAATGCCGGTAAATTCTATCTGCAGCCTGAAGCCTATTTTAATTCGAAAGGCGGTGATCTGAAAAACATCGAAGGAACCAATTCATTTGATTTAAAAGCGATTGATGTTCCTATCCTGTTGGGTTACAAAATTATTGATGTTGGTGCGTTCAACGCCCGATTGAATACCGGACCCGTATTCTCTTTCTTTACGAGTAAAGATGTTAATAACGGAAGCTCCTTTGATCCGAAAAATTTCAAGGATAACATTTTTGGATGGCAATATGGAGCCGGAGTTGATTTTATGTTCCTTTCGCTTGATGTAAGGATGGAAAACAGCTTTGGTGATATCTATTCCGGGTCAAGTGACGAGAAAATCAAGTCCTTTTTGGTAACACTTGGTTTTAAACTATTCTAAACGATTGAAGTCATAAAATAGCCATGAGTAAAATCAGATTCCTTTAACAGAACCGGGTTTTGCCATGGCTATTTCATATCTTTGAAGCCTATAGGTTAAAATACGGCGGAACCGGTTATTCTGCCAATTCAGTTTTTAATCCCTTTCCGCTTAATCCGGAATTTAAAAACATGAATATGCGGGGCGTATCCATGTTCCTGGAATATAAAGTTTCAAAAAATGTGCGGATTGGAGGAAGCATTCATGTAAACAGTCAGCAGGGTTTGTATTAATAATTCCATTCCTCTTCCGGATATTTTTATCGATTGAACCTCACCCTCACCTGGCTGAGTAAAAGAAGTGAAAAACAACACAAAAATTGTCGTTGTCAGCTGTATATTTTATCCCGATTCTTCCGATTAACGTCGTTTTTTGTTGACCGGTAAAAATACGACGTTTGCCGACTGGATATCCCTATTTATCGAAATGAGCCATCCACCGTGTAACATTTGAGGCCATTGTTTGTCTTTTAGGTAAATAAATCAGATTGTTCGGATAAAAGAAAGCGTGAATATGATGCCTTCTCCGGGCACTCTAACTAAGAAACAATGAACAGAATTAAGAACCTTAATTATTAAAATCAAAGTCATGAAAAACAAAATTTCAAAACTTGTTGCAGTGTGTGTGTTCGTAGTGGTTGCTTTTTCTGCAAGCGCTGGTTCCTGGGGTAGTATGTATGACGACTATCGGCTTACTCCGGTCGATAAGCAGGAGTTACAGGCAGGCGTCGAATCTGCCTGGGTATTGTCGTATAATGACAATGGATCTCCGCTGACAATTACTCTCCAGCAAACAAAAAAATGTAAAACGTACGTTGTTCGCGGCAGTCATTTCGAGGTGGCCTATGATTGTACCGCCAAAGGATTTGGGGCCAGAAACGTAAAAATGTCGGAATCTAAATTGCCCGAGGTGATGACCAGCCAGGTCATTAACTCGGCTGAATTGGCGAAACAACGCATAATCTCAACCTCGCAGCTCAACAACGAGCTTGCGCTGGATTATATTGCAGCTTACCTGCCCAGCTTAGTGAACCCCAGCTATCAACATTTGTTGAACTAGCATTTTATAAATTAAACAGTATCAATTCAAAAGCTGCTTTCTTTACGGAAGCGGCTTTTTTTATATACACCCGCAAACAAAACCTTCGGCTAATCCCTCTGTCAAATTCTTCTTTTTTATCCAATCGTGAAAACTTTCTGCTTTTATGTCAGTTCAAATTCGTTTAACTGATATTCTGTCTTTATTTTTGGGATGGATTGGTATGGCACGATTATTATTGAAAAAATAAGGCAGACCGGTTATATACTTATACAATATAATTACTTTTGTGTGCGTCAACGTAAATAATCAGAAAAACATTAAATAATGGCTTTTATAAGTAAGATGTTAGGTGGCTTTCTTGGGAAAAAATCCGACAGGGATATCAAAGAAGTTACCCCAATCCTGGAAAAAATCCGGGTTGAATACACCAGGATCACCCAACTTTCAAATGATGAGTTAAGAGCTGAATCAGAAAAGTTGCGGGCGATCATTAAAGAACGGATTAAACCCGAAGAAGACCAGATTGCTGAACTTAAACTACAGGCTGAAACAGCCGATATTCAGGAAAGCGAAAGTCTCTATCAGCAAATTGATAAACTTGAAGAACAAATAGATGAAAAAACCGAGGAAGTTTTAAATGAAATACTTCCGGCGGCTTTTTCGGTGGTAAAAGAAACGGCTAAACGTTTTACCGAAAATGAGAGAATCATTGTTCAGGCAACTGATTTTGACCGTAACCTGGCTGCTGTTAAAGATCATGTTCTGATTGATGGCAGTAAGGCGGTCTGGCACAATAAATGGATCGCGGGCGGCAACGAAACCACCTGGGAGATGGTCCACTATGATGTGCAGCTAATTGGCGGTATCGTTCTGCACTCGGGAAAAATTGCCGAAATGGCTACCGGTGAAGGGAAAACACTTGTCGCCACCTTACCGGTATTTTTGAATGCCTTAACGGGAAAAGGAGTGCATGTGGTAACCGTAAACGATTACCTCTCGAAACGTGACTCGGAATGGATGGGACCAATCTTCGAATTTCACGGGCTTAGTGTTGATTGTATTGATAAACATCAACCCAATTCGGATGCCCGCCGAAAAGCATACCTTGCCGATATTACCTATGGTACCAACAATGAGTTCGGTTTTGATTACCTGCGCGACAACATGGCCATCAACCCGCGCGACCTCGTTCAACGTAAACACCATTATGCCATTGTTGACGAGGTTGACTCCGTTTTAATTGATGATGCCCGTACACCTTTAATTATTTCAGGTCCGGTACCCAAGGGTGAGAACCAGAAATTTGAAGAATTAATGCCCAAAGTGGAGAAACTGGTGGCTGCCCAACGTCAATATGTCACCCAAAGCCTGACCGATGCCAAACGCTTGCTGACCAAAGAAAATATTTCGAAAGAAGAAAAAGAAGAAGGTTCCATGCAGTTGCTGCGCGCCCACAAAGGTTTGCCAAAAACCAAAGCGCTGATTAAATTTTTAAGCGAAGAAGGCATTAAAGCCAGCATGCAAAAAATTGAGAATTTTTACATGCAGGACAACAGCAAAAACATGCACGTGGTCACCGATCCGCTCTTCTTTGTCATCGATGAAAAGCTGAATTCAGTCGAACTCACCGATAAGGGTATCGACCTGATTTCTTCGGATGTGGATGACCCGGAATTTTTTATTTTGCCGGACGTTGGCTCGTCCATTGCCGAGATTGAAAATAATCCGGATTTGGACAGCCGCGAGAAGATCGAGAAAAAAGATATCCTGCTTCAAAATTACGCGGTAAAATCAGAACGCGTTCATACCATCAACCAGTTGTTGAAAGCTTATGCCATGTTCGAAAAAGACGTGGAATACGTAGTGATTGACAACAAGGTGAAAATTGTTGATGAACAAACCGGTCGTATCATGGAAGGACGTCGCTATTCCGACGGTTTGCACCAGGCCATTGAAGCAAAAGAACGGGTTAAGGTAGAAGCTGCAACTCAGACATTTGCAACCATTACCCTGCAAAATTACTTCCGGATGTATAACAAACTGGCCGGGATGACAGGTACTGCCGAAACCGAAGCAGGAGAATTCTGGGACATCTATAAATTGGATGTTGTTGTGATTCCTACCAACAGATCAATTGTCAGGAACGACTGGAATGATAAGGTTTATAAGAGCAAGCGCGAAAAATACAACGCTGTTATTCAGGAGATCGTTGAATTGAACGAGGCTGGCCGCCCGGTGTTGGTTGGTACCACTTCTGTTGAAATTTCGGAATTACTCAGCCGTATGTTGAAAATTCGCGGAATCAAACATAACGTACTGAATGCCAAGCTGCATGCTCGTGAGGCCGAAATTGTTGCCGATGCAGGTAAAAAAGGAATGGTAACCATTGCTACCAATATGGCAGGTCGTGGTACCGACATTAAGCTGACCACTGAAGTGAAAGCTGCCGGCGGTTTGGCAATCATCGGAACAGAAAGACACGATTCCCGGCGCGTCGACCGTCAGCTGCGTGGTCGTTCAGGCCGTCAGGGAGATCCGGGTAGTTCTCAGTTCTTTGTTTCGCTGGAAGACGATTTGATGCGCCTTTTCAATTCCGACCGGATTACCGGCATCATGGACCGCCTGGGATTGGATGAAGGGGAAGTGATTCAGCACTCCATGATTACCAAATCCATTGAACGGGCTCAGA
Source organism: Gaoshiqia sp. US2 (assembly GCF_059705485.1). Lineage (NCBI taxonomy): Bacteria > Pseudomonadati > Bacteroidota > Bacteroidia > Marinilabiliales > Prolixibacteraceae > Gaoshiqia > Gaoshiqia sp. US2. Next base: position 3,427,607 of record NZ_AP048550.1, read on the forward strand.
AAAAAGTGGAAGAAAACAATTTCGGAATCCGGAAACGTTTGCTTGAGTACGATGACGTGATGAATTCGCAACGCGAGGTAATTTATAAAAAACGCCGTCACGCCCTGTTCGGCGAACGTTTGGAAGTTGATGTGCTCAACATGATGTACGATTCGCTCGAGAATCTGGTTAACGAATATTACGGGGGCGATTTTGAAGACTTCAACCTCGAACTGATGCGGTTGATGTCGATTGAATCTCCGGTTCGTCAGGATGAATTCCTGAAATTAAAACCGGAAGAAATTATTGACCGGATTTACCAGGTGATGATTGACTCCTATACCCGTAAAGTTGAAACAATTTCAAAACAAGCTTATCCGGTTGTCAAAGATGTTTATGAGCATAAATCTCATTTGTACCAGAACATTGTTGTTCCAATCTCTGATGGGAAACGGATTTTCCAGATTGTCACCAACCTTGAAAAAGCCTATCAAAATAAAGGGAAGGAACTGGTAAAATCGTACCAGAAGCAAATTGTACTGCTCACCATCGATGAAGCCTGGAAAGAACAACTCCGGGAGATGGACGATTTGAAACAATCCGTTCAGAATGCTGCTTACGAGCAAAAGGATCCGCTGCTGATTTATAAGTTCGAATCGTTCAACTTATTTAAGCTGATGATCCAAAAGGTGAACAAGGATATTGTCTCAACCCTGATGAAAGGTCATATCCCGATTTCCGATCCGAACCAGGTACGCGAGGCTGAAGCCGCGAAACGGACAGATATGAGTAAATATTCGACTCAAAAATCGGATGTATCCGAGCTTTCGGGCGGAAGACAATCCGGACCACGGGAACCGCAGAAAGTTCAGCCTGTTCGTGTTGAAAAGAAAGTTGGACGAAACGAACCATGTCCGTGCGGAAGCGGGAAAAAGTACAAAAGTTGTCACGGGAAAGGATTAGAATAATAAAAAACCAGTCACATGCATCAATTATTAGCGTTTATCCATTGGAATGTCAGTCCTGAAATTTTTCATTTAGGCCCGCTTTCAGTAAGATGGTACGGATTATTATTTGCTACCGGTTTCCTTTTTGGCTATTACCAGGGAGAATGGATGTTTAAATTTGAAAAAATCGACCTGAAATGGCTCGAAAGCCTGTTTATTTACCTGATTGTTGCCACCGTGATTGGCGCTCGTTTGGGGCATGTGATTTTTTATGGTTGGGATTATTATTCGCAACATCCGGCAGAAATATTAAAAGTGTGGCATGGTGGCCTGGCCAGCCACGGGGGAGCGTTGGGTATTTTCATTGCCCTGATTTACTGGAGCAAAAAAATTTCCAAACGTTCTGTTCTTTGGGTGCTCGACCGGGTTGTGGTGCCCACCGCCCTGGTTGCTGCCCTAATCCGGACCGGAAACCTGATGAACTCTGAAATTTACGGAGTTGAAACCAGCTTACCCTGGGGATTTATTTTTGAACGAAACGGGGAAACTGTGCCCAAGCATCCTACACAGCTTTACGAAGCGCTTTCCTATCTGATAACTTACGGAGCTATGCTTTTCATTTATTGGAAGACCAATCTTCGAAAACGCGAAGGTTTGCTTGTCGGCTTGTTCTTTGTGATGGTCTTTTTATCCCGCTTCCTGATCGAATTTATTAAAGAAGATCAGGAAACTTTCGAGGCTGCCATGACATTGAATATGGGGCAATGGCTGAGTATACCATTTGTGTTGGGTGGAATTTTTCTGATTGTGAGAGCATTGAAAAGGCCGGAAATCAATTACCGCAAATAAGCCGGGAGATTACTCGTTAACTTTTTGGAATTTTTGAAGCGTTTCTTTTCTCCTCTTCAGTTTGTACAGGTAGTTTTCGGTTTGCTTGTGGTATTTGGTGTAATACGATTTTGTTGCCCACTCAATCGCTTCGTCTACTGCTCCAAGCATTTCACTGGCTATGGCCAGGTTATATTCGGCCCTGAATTTGACCGATGGTTTGGAATGGTTGGAATAACCCAGCCAGTAATCGTAAGCCGCTTGCCAATCCTGGTTTTTGATAAAACCGTTCACTTTGTCGGCATCATCATTCAACAGGAAATACGACCGGTTTTCTTTAACCCAGGTTGGAGATAATTTAGCATCAAGTTCGAGCGCCACCTGAATACCTGTTTGAATGAGACATTCTTTTACCGAAGGAAGCTTCGCGAAAAGCCTTTCCGTGGCAGTGTCAGACTCAAACCACGAAATGGTATCCGACACCAGTACCTGGCGGACAACCTTTCCCGACTCAGGCTCATAAATTTTCACAATGGCATCGTATTTCGAGTCAATAGCGGCAGTTGCAAATTGCTCATATCCAAATAACGGCGGGTGGATGGTATAATCCGTTATCAGCTTGTTGTAATAACGTTCGATTACCAGCAGGGCATCTGTATTAAATTCACTGCAAATGCGGCGAACTTCATCCCTGTCAAGTTCTTCCGATAACTGGTAAAACTTCAGATCACGTGCAAAATTCCTGTCTTCCGGAATAACCACATCGTAACGGCCCGACGAGAATAACAATTCCGCCAGCACTTTCAAGGTGGTATCGGCCGCCATACTATCCAAAACAACCGCATTTACATCAAATTTTTTCCGATAAAAGTAACGTTGCAGGCTGTCCTTATCGTAATTCTGAAATTCATTGGTTACAGACCTGTTCATCAGGGTTAAACTGCCAATTTTATCGGGAAGCAGATCAGGGGATGGTGCTGCCGTTTCGATGGTAAATGTTTTTAAACTTACCGTACATGCCTCTAACAAAAAGAAAATAATTACTGCACCGATAAAAAACGTGTAATTCCGAATCGTAGCCATATTTTTCAGTTTAATATGAACCCCATAGTTTTTTCAAAAACCATTCCAAAGTTAAGACCAAAAGAACGAAAAAAAACAGCCATTTCAATGAGATAAACTCCTGAAAAATGAGTTGCCTTATTTTTTGTTCTTTCATCCGAGGGCTATCGTTCAATTCATCCGTTAACTCATCAAAATCGGATACCGGATAAAAATTTCCGCCGGTATTGGCCGCGATTTGAAACAGAACCCGGAAATCAGCATGGGTCCTGGCAAACTCGAGTTGCAATTTGCTCACCTGAAAACTCCCTTCTTCGCGATACTCCCGTTCTCCATGCTTTAATACCGCTTCAAACGTGTAGGTTCCAGCGGGCAGGCTTCCCATGTCCAGCTGATACTGGTCAGCTGTTTTATCAAAAACAAACGAATAATCGACTTCCTGGTCTGATTTGAGCCGAAGTAAAATATCCGGTTCATTATAAGCCTCATAACTATCGTTAAAAAATTCGGCTTGCATGGTTATCCGGCTGTCTTCCTGATATTCTTTTTTGTAGAAAAGGTTGAAGTTGTCTTCATTTAGCGTTAAAACCAGGTAATTAACGAGTTTCTGCATGAAATCGTCAAATGATTGGTGTGAGCCGTTTTGCAGGTAATTGTATAATCGCCAGCGCCAGATTCCGTCGCCAAAAATAAACCCAAGTTTTTTGCCTTGTAAGCGTCCGGCAGCTACCAGGGGGGAATCTGTTTCAACCGATTGTACACGTTGATAAAAAAGTGTTTGTATGCCGCCATCCAGCTTAATATTCCCAAACGGGGCGACCAGGGGAGGCCAAAGCAAAACCTGTTCTTTTAACTCTTTATCAAGTGTGAATAAGTTGAAATTGACATTCAGCAGGGGAATGGCATTTTCATAGCTCCCTGAAGTAATTATATCAACCCCGGCCTGCAAGTTCTGGAGACCGGCAATGGCGCCGGCGGAACTGCTCAGAAACAGAACCGGAACACGACTGCTGATCAAGTCCGTGTATAACCGGCTATTCGCAGCTTTTCCGTCAGGAAGCTGATGAACAATGACCAAGCTGTAATCTTCAAAACTGATGTTAGGGTCATCAGCGGTTTTTAATTCCCATTCATATGCAGCAATTTCCCCGATAGCTTTAATAATAGCCGCCAGATCGGGATGGCTGCCATGTGACCAGAATAAAATTTTCTGTTTTTCTGAAATGACATGTATCGTAAAATCATACCTGTTGTTAGCTCTGTTTTCTTCTCCGGGTATGGGATCAATCAGTACCGAATAATTATTTATCCCTTCATCTTCGGCTTTCAAACGAATTCGTTCCTGATGAAAATATTCATCCGATGAAATGTTTATAGTTGATTCATATACTTTTACGTTATTCTTTAATACGTTCAGATTTGCAACCTGGCCTCCGGCTTTAGCAAAAACCACATCAATTTCAACCGGGAAATAATTATTCAGAAATACAGAATGGTTGGTATTAATTTTCCTTATGGCAGCATCCGTTCGTAAGGTTGTATCGCCAACACCCAAGGTGTACACGGGAAAGGGGAGCGACTTGCTTTCGAAAACCGGGTCGTTTCCGTTGTTGTATAGTCCGTCACCTAAAATGATCATCGCGCCAATCGTGGGCAACAGGTAATTGTCGGTCACCGATTTTATCAGGTTGCTGTAGTCAGACCTGAGTTCTGAAAAATCAGGTTTATGATTGATTTTTGCGTTTTCTCCAAACGTCCAGTACTCAATCTGAAAATCGTTCAATGATTTTTTTGCTTGATTCATGAGCTCTTCGCACTGGTCGCGATATTTTATGAGCGATTGAGAGTTATCGGCGGCAAAAATCAGCACCGGTTTTATTTTGCTTTGTCGAATTCGTTTAACAGCCGGACCAAGTAGTAAAGCGCACAGGATAAAAACCGATAAAAACCTTAAAAAAAATAAAATTCTGACCTGTCCGGGAGTAAATATTTCCCCTTGCCATTTTCTCCGGTATAAAAAAAAAGCAACCAGAGTGGCAGTCAGCATACAGGCTAAAATCAGAAAAAATGAATATGGTTGATCAAAATAGATTTCCAAGGCTGAAATTTTAGAACTCAAATTTAACATTCTTCCCGTAAAGATTCATTTTCTTCTGAATATTAAAAAAACGACGTTCAGTCGAAACGGCAAGGGGAAATACAGAATCAGTAGAACCAGTTATTTTTTTCGATGATATTTTAGCTATATTTCAACCTTATTTTAGAGTTGACCTGATTATGCAGCTAAAACATTTTGCAGTACTTGCCTTTTTGATATTGATTTGTTTTACATCATTTGCCCAGTATTTTTCAAGCGGGGATGATCCGGCCAAAATCAAGTGGAAGGAGATTACAAGTCCTCATTTTCAGATTATTTTCCCGGAAGGGTATGAAGAAAAAGCCAGTCAGCTTGCCAATATTCTCGACCATGTATACGAATACGGCTACCGGACACTCAATCATCCGCCAAAAAAAATCTCGGTAATCCTGCATACACATACCATTAAGTCGAACGGACTGGTGGCCTGGTCGCCCAAACGGGTCGAATTATTTCCAACACCGCATCAGAAAATCTATGCTCAGGATTGGCTGGAACAATTGGCGATACACGAATTCAGGCATGTTGTGCAGATGGATAAAATACAAAGTGAATTGCCTGCTATATTCCCGGTTCTATTCGGAGAACAGGCAGCGACTCTTGCTGTTGGAGCATATTTGCCATTTTGGTTCATTGAAGGGGATGCGGTAGTTACAGAAACAGCTCTGACCAAGGCCGGGCGGGGCCGTTTACCTTCTTTTTTAATGGAACACAAAGCCCAGACCATCGAAAAAGGTCTCTATTCATACGATAAGGCAAGTATGGGTTCGTATCGCGATTTTGTGCCAAACCGGTATAACTTTGGCTACTGGATGGCCGGAGGAATTCGTGAAGCCTATGGCGCTGAAATCTGGACCGACGCGTTAAGCCGTATAGGCAGGGCACCTTTATCAGTGAATCCGTTAAACAGGGCACTGAAACAGAAGGCAGGTATGAATAAAGAGAAACTTTATAAAGAACTGTTCCAGAACTACCTGGATGAATGGAAATCGGAGCAGCTTGCATTGCAACTGACCAACCAGAGTTCCGTCAGTCCGAAAAAACAATCATCTTTTACAAATTATCGCTATGTTTCAGCCTTGTCTGCTGATTCGGTTATTGCCTATAAAGAAAGCCGGAACGACATCGGAAAAATCGTTGTTCTGACCAATGGAAAAGAAAAACTTATTCATACCCCGGGAATCATTCTGGAAGAATCGTTTTCAAGAACCGATGAGCTGTTAATCTGGGCAGAAAGGCGACCAGACCTGAGATGGGCGCATGCCGATCGTTCGGTTGTTGTGGTGTACAATATGTATACCAGGGACAGAAGGGTTATTACTGTTGAAAATAAATTAGTTAGTCCGGTAATTTCTCCCGATCACAGCCGTTTTGCAGCAGTGGTCACCGATCATTCCGGGAAATATAAATTAGGCATTTTTGATTTAAAAACAGGGGAGATGCTTCGTGAGTTTTTCACGGCCGATAACCAGTATTTTTTGACTCCTGACTGGAATACAGACGGGAATACCCTGTATTTTATTGCGCTTAATCGTGACGGGAAATATCTTGCTTCGTTGGACACCGGCACCGGTAAGTTTACCGCATTAAGCGAACCCGGCAGGGAAGATATCCGTAATCCGCATTTTTTTAATGGAAAATTGTATTTCACATCATCGGTTACCGGAATTGATAATATCTTTTCAATCGATGTGAAAACCAGCGAGATTGAACAACTCACGTCTGTGCCCTTTGGAGCCGATTATGCCTCGGTAAAAAACGGACATTTATTTTTCAGCAATTATATGGCAGATGGTTATGTTGTTGCTGCACTCAACATAAATGAAACCCTCCGTAAACCATCCCATCAAATTGAACCGTACAGGTACCCGTTGGCCGAATCACTGGCAGCACAAGAAGATACCGTGCTCGACTTTAATAGTCGCAAACAACGGCAATACGAGCTAAAACCGTATCGGAAACTGGCTCATTTATTCAATTTTCACAGCTGGGCGCCGGCGTACATTAATGTGAATGACTACGAAGTGAATCCTGGTGTTTCTTTTATGTCGCAAAATAAATTGGGAACTGCCAGCACCCATTTGGGCTATGAATATGACCTGACTGAAAAGGCGGGAAAGTATAAGGCTAATTTCGAATATTCGGGCCTGTTTCCGGTCATTGATACAGAGTTCGCGTACGGAAACAGAAAATCGAACTATTATGAGATTCTGGAACGAAGAGATAATCAGGGAAATGTGATCAGCCGGGATACTACCTTAAAGAGCTTCTCGTGGAAAGAACTGGATATTGATTTTGGGATGCGCTTGCCCTTGTATTTCAACAGCGGGAAGTACACGCAATTGTTGCAACCTGAAGCAACTTACGGATTCAGGAAAGTGATTCACGACAACACGACTCCTGATAATTTTTTCAGCGGCTACTATCATTTTATTTCATATCGTTTATATTTTAAGAATGTGATACGGATGGCCGAACTCGACCTGCAACCGAACTGGGGCCAGGTGTTTGAGCTGATTTACAGGCATAGCCCCACAGGAGATATCAGTCTTGGTCATTTAAACGCTTTCCGGTCGAACCTGTATTTTCCGGGTTTTATGCGCAACCATGGATTCCGGTTTTACAATGGATACCAGCAGAAATCATCAAACAGCGATGTCGGGTTTTCGGATATGATCCGGTATCCGCGCGGATTCAGCAGTTTCAATAATACTGATTTTTACTCGTTTGCAGCCGATTATGTCATGCCGCTTTGCTATCCTGATCTTAGCCTTGGACGATTGTTCTTTCTGAAACGGATAAGAACATCACTTTTTTATGATTACGCCAATTTGAAGGGGAATATCTATAACAATGACGGGACAATTCACGGTAAATTCAATACTAACCTGAAATCACTTGGACTCGAATTAAACGGCGATGGGCATATCCTACGCTTTGTGGCTCCGGTTTCGGTTGGTTTTAGAGGAGTCTATCTCCCGGATTATCAAGACTTCAGCCTTGAATTTTTGTTTACAATCGATTTTAACTCAATTTGATCTCAGGGTGATCACGGTAATTTCCGGCGCCATGTCTATTCTTCCGGGAAAACCAACACTGCCGATCCCACGGTTTACATACAGGTGTTGCTCATCTTGCCGGTACAAACCGCCCCAGTGTTTCTGGATGAGAGAAATCGGACTGAACTCGATGCCGGCAATCTTTAAGGCAAATTGTCCTCCGTGGGTGTGTCCCGAAAGTGTTAAATGAATTTCAGTTTGGTTTATCACCTGGCTTTCCCAGTGAGCCGGATCATGAGTCAATAATATTTGAAAAGAATTTTCAGGCAGCCCAATCATGGCTTCTTTCAGTTTCGCATACTGGGGAAACGGCTCATGTCCCCAGTTTTCAACACCAATTACAGATAACGAAGTATCTCTGATGGCAACTTGTGCTGACTCATTCAGCAACAAGGTGAATCCCGCGTCAATCAGTTTTTGCTTGATCATCTGCCGGTTGAAGATTTTGTCTTCCTCGTTCCGCCAATCCGAATAATCGCCGTAATCATGATTCCCAAGAATCGCGAATTTTCCGTATGTCGCATACATGCCTTTGAGTTGATCCTCAAATCCAAGCATTTCCTGGTAATAATTATTTACAATATCACCGGTAAAAAAGATCAGATCAGGCTGATGTCGGTTAATTTCCCGGGTGCAGCGCTCCAAAAACCGGTTGTTTTCGAAACTCCCGAGATGAATGTCTGAAATATGAACAATCTTTAATTGATCCAATGATTCAGGCAAAACGGGAAATGTCAGTTCAACCGATTCGGTACGGATCGACTTTTTTCCGAAAACAACAGCATAGCCAATATCTAGGATCATCCCCATGCTTAAAATCATTCCGCACAATAAAATCACGCGTGAACCAATTTTATTTTTAAGTAACAGGAAGGGTAACGAAAAAACCGTAAACAGCGATATCAGTGTTTTAGGCAGAATATTCAGAAAGGATATAAAAATAACAAAGTAGAAAAACTGGTAATTGGTCGTTTGTCTGATTTTGTCCGGATTTAAAAAGGCCAGCAACCAGATACCCAAAAAAACCACCGTTCCTCCCCAATAGAGGATACTCACTTTCTTTTTTAGTTTTCTTTCACGTACAAGCCGGATAATTCCCCAATAGGCCAATAGCTCGGTAAATAAGATGAACGAAATAAAAATGAATACCGCTGAACCAGGAATGCCTCGCATATTTTGATTTTTGAAATTTTACCGAACGAAAATAAGCATCTTAAACGAGAATCAGGCGGCTGAACAACAATTCTCATCCGAGACCGGTATTTTTTGAGCTTATATGGATCGGATGATATCCGGTTAATTTACTATTTATCAGATAGATGAATTTAAAATGTTCGTATTTTAATTGCCTGAGAATTGAATAATTAGATTTTCCATAGAGGAGCGTACGCAAATATTGGAAAGAAAAGCAGTAAAGAGATCGGCATGAAACATTGATCAAAAAAAACACACATCAGGACTCTAAAAATGAGATTCAGCAAGATGAATCAGTTTACCGAAATAAGCTAGTCCGGGTTAATGATACAACACGACTGTTATGCTATTTCAGAAAAATGCAAGAATGAAGCAGACTGATCGCTTAGGCAAGCAACGAATATTTACAAAAGTAAACATTTGTGGTGTTTTGTCAATCAAAAACGAATTTCATTTCAGAACAATCAAAAATAAATAGTCGGGTAGGGAAGGTGTACTATTTACACTAATAAATTGCCATTACTAGTATAAAATCACACACAATATTTTATATAAAGTATTTAAAATCAATGATTTATTCATAATATATAAAGCATAGGTTCGGGTTTTAATTTCAAATATTGGCAATTCAACTGAATGTGAAATAAAATAAGATTATATATACCTTTTATTCAGATTAATAAATGATTTATATGATCTAAATCTTTAAATATATTTAATCCTGTGAGGACTAAGTGTGATCCGATCTGATTACAAATGTAATCAGAAGCAATTTACAGATGTATTTTGAAGTTTAAATTTCATTCTTTACTTTTGTGAATACTTGGATTGAATTTCATGAACAACCGGATTAAACAGTTTATGGACCAAAAAGGACTGACTCCGTCGGAGTTGGCAGACACGATTGGTGTACAGCGGTCAAATATTACTCATGTTCTTCATGGGCGGAATAAGCCCAGCTTTCAGTTTATCGCCAAATTGCTTGAAAGTTTTCCCGAAATTGATGCAAAATGGCTGATCATGGGCGAAGGCAACATGGTAAACATTCCCGAATCACAAACAAAAATCCATTTTCACGAAAAAGAACCGCTAAAAACAGAGCCAATTCCGATTGAGAATCCACAACCATCGGTAAAGACAGAAAACGCTCCTGTCAGGCCCAAAACCACCCGAGACGACGGGGTAGCCACCGGGCTTTCCCCGAATAATAAGGAAATAGAGCGGATTGTTGTATTTTATACTGACCAAACTTTTAAGCAATACACGCCTTCAAACTAATTTTTCTTCTATATTTGTCCGCAAAATATGTTTGGAATGAAAAAAACCATTCAGGAACTATTACTTCTTGAAAACACACAATTAAATCACGATAATTTTCGTTTGGTACTGCAAGCAGAATCCCCGTTGCCGGAGATTTTTCCGGGGCAATTTGTAAATGTCGAGATTAAAAAAGCGACTGAAATATTCCTTCGGAGGCCATTTTCGGTATTGGATGTGGATTATGAGAAAAGGACCTTTTCGTTACTGGTAAAAATATTAGGCCGGGGCTCTAAAGTGCTGACCACTTATCAGGCAGGTGATAAAATAAGTGTAATACTCCCCTTGGGAAGAGGATTTTCGCAGCCTGATCCTTCAGATAAAATATTGCTGATTGGAGGGGGAAGCGGAGTTGCCCCGATGCTGTTTTTATCAAAAGTATGCGGTTTGAAGCCCGAAAACGTCCATATATTGCTGGGGGCCCGAAGCAAGGCTGATCATATTGATGTCAGCAGTTATCGGAAAAACGGGAACTTTTATTTCACGAGCGAAGATGGCAGCCTGGGCGAAAAAGGTTTTGTGACGGACCATTCAGTATACAAGAATGAACTAGGTACGTTCAGTAAAATTTACACATGTGGACCTGACGCGATGATGAAAGCTGTTGCAAAAGATGCTGCCAAAGCCAGGGCGTTTTGTGAAGTTTCGCTTGAGAATATGATGGCTTGCGGATTTGGGGTTTGTCTTTGTTGTGTGGAAAAAACAACTTCAGGAAACAAATGTGTATGCACAGACGGCCCCGTATTTAATATTAATGAACTGACATGGCAGATTTAACTGTAAAAATAAATGACCTGATCTTCAGGAATCCGGTATTAACGGCATCAGGAACCTGTGGATTTGGTGAGGAAATTTCGGATTTTATGGACCTGACCGGGCTCGGCGGCGTTGTGATGAAAGGTACAACCCTTAAACACCGGGAAGGTAACGATTATCCCAGGATGGCCGAAACCCCGTCGGGTATGCTGAATGCAGTCGGATTACAGAATAAAGGGGTCGATAACTTTATTAAAAACATCTATCCCGGGATTAAAGATATAAACACCAATTTTATCATTAATGTAAATGGCTCAACCATAGAAGAATATGTTGAGTTAACGGAACGAATAAATGAATTGGATAAAATTCCGGCGATTGAGCTGAATATCAGCTGTCCGAATGTAAAAGAGGGAGGGATGGCTTTTGGAGTAAGTTGCCCTTCGGCAGCAGCCGTAGTTAAGGCTGTTCGGGCAGTGTACAATAAGCCTCTGATCGTGAAGTTGTCGCCAAATGTTACAGATATTGCCGAAATAGCCCGGGTCGTTGAAGACCAGGGGGCCGACAGTGTGTCGCTGGTGAATACTTTTCTCGGTATGGCTGTTGATGCTGAAAAGCGGAAGCCGGTGCTTTCGACAGTAACCGGCGGACTTTCAGGACCGGCAATTAAACCGATTGCGCTTCGGATGGTCTGGCAGGTTCATCAGGCAGTTAAAATCCCGGTTATAGGGATGGGCGGTATCATGAATGCGACTGATGCCATTGAGTTTATCCTGGCCGGCGCTTCAGCCGTGCAGGTAGGAACGGCGATTTTTATTGATCCGACGATTCCTCTTCAGATTGTGGGAGGAATTAATGCTTATCTTGACAGGCATCACATGAAGTCAGTCAATGAATTAATTGGTAGTTTACAAATGTGAATCATGTAATTTGAGATTGTATTTTGCGATATTTAGTAATTTTAATAATCGTTATTGTATTTGTTTTATCCTTCGGAACCCGGGGATATCAAACAGAAAAACTGATCCCTCCTTATTATCAGTTGGAATTGCAGGGGTTGAACAATCGGATCAGCAACGAAATTTCTGACTTCGATCACGCACCTTATATTCAGGACCAGTTGGAACGGTTTATGGTGCAATGGGGATTGAAAGGCGTTTCAATTGCCGTCGTAAAAGACGAGCAGTTGGTTTATGCCCAGGGATTTGGAAGGGCCGATGATAACGGGACGCAGGTACAGCCGGGACATCTTTTCAGGTTGGCCAGTGTTTCCAAACTGATTACGGCTGTTGCCATTATGAAACTGGTGGAAGAAAAAAAATTATCGCTCGATGATTGTGTTTTTGGTCCGGATGGCATTCTGAAGAACCCGATTCTTGATCAGGTTCGGGATAAAAAGTTATACCGGATCACGGTCAGACATTTACTGGCGCACTCCGGCGGCTGGACTCAACGGTATGGCGACCCGGCCTTTAATCTGCTGAATATTGCAGAAAAATTAGGAGATACTCCTCCAGCCTCCATTGAAACCCTGTACCGGTATATTTCAGGACGCTGGCTGTCATTTGCGCCGGGAAGCCAAGTCGCTTATTCAAACATTGGCTACATGTTTTTAGGGGAAGTGATCAGCAAAGTAGCCGGAAAACCTTATGAAACCTACATACAGGACGACGTTTTGCTGCCTCACGGCATCATGGATATGCATGTTGGGAACAGTTACCGAAAGTATAAATTACCCAACGAGGTTCAATATTACGAACAGGACGGAAGCGAGATGATCCCCGAATTTAATGGTTCCGGAATGCTGGTTGCCAAATCGAACGGAGGCAATCCAATTGAAATGTTAGGCGCCGCGGGCGGTTGGATTAGCTCGGCTGCAGAATTGGCCAGATTTATTACCCTGATCGACGGTCAGTCTTTTGTGACAGATATGCTGACAGAAAAATCAATTCTCGAAATGACCGACAATACCTATGCGAAGGGCCCGTTGGGATGGAAAACCACATTGGGTAACGGGAATTGGTGGAGAACGGGCAGTATGGCCGGAACTTCTGCCATGTTAAAAAAACAAGCAGACGGGATTACCTGGGTCTTTCTTGCAAATTCAAGCAGTTGGAAAGGATCCATGCTTCCCGCAGAAATAGACCGGTTGATGCATAAAATAACCACTTTGGTCAAAGAATGGCCCGAGCGCGATTTATTTAATTATTACCCGATCCATTCACTGCCTCTGGCCTATAAATAGAAGGAGGTTTTAAGCATTTTTAACTTTTTTACATAGTTTCTCAACCGGATATTCTCTACTTTTAAAGCAAAAATCTGTCGTATGAAACTTTCCTTGATGCTTTGTTTTGTTTTTGTTACGGTTGTTTTTGCATCGGCCCAGGAGCAATATGTCTTTGAAAGTTCCCCGATTACCATTCCAAAAATTGAACAATGCCCGGAAGATAATTACCTGAGTGAAAATGTACGTATGAAGCTCGAACAGTTCAACCTGATTTATACCCGGAAAGTTGAACGCGGTTCACCGCAATACATGGCCGCCACCGAAATCATCAAGCCTGATCTTTATTATTCAATCCAGAAACTGACCCGGTATTTTTGTAAATGCATGAAAAAAGGTACGATCGGGAAAGCAAGTGCAGAGTCTGAACTGGCTTCAATTCTGGACAAATGTTTTCAAATCGTTTCCCAGGATACGACTCCATTGGAGGCTGAACTTCGGGCCACAAACAATCCGGAGGAAATGATCCATGTTTTTGCCAAAATCACTATCAGGTAGGTAGTTACAACACTTCTATTATCTGTCGGTTTTCCGCAGATAGCCGCTTTTTTCAGATTATCCCGTTTTAACATTCAACATTCTGTTGCAAACACCCGTATACCTTGAACTTTTCAGGTTCTGGCTTGTTCTATGAGGTGAAAATTTATTTTTGATATATTGTTAAATAAAATAAAGTGGAACATGTCTGAATTTAAGATTCAAATGCCCAAGATGGGCGAAAGCGTTCAGGAAGCAACCATTACAAAGTGGTTTGTCAAAGAAGGCGATAAAGTAGAAGAAGATGATATTCTTTTTGAAATTGCCACCGAAAAGGTTGATTCTGAAATTCCATCTCCGGTTGAAGGAGTTATTGCGAAAATTTTGTTTGAAGTTGACGCTGTCGTTCCGGTAGGCGAAATAGTCGCCTATATTAAAACTGACGAAGAAGACGACAACGGAGACGTAACGGAAACTGATTCAAAATCAGAAAAAACAGAGGCAGAACCATTAAAAGTACAACAGACAACTCCGGCTGCTGCAGACAGTCCTGAAGTCTTTAAAAGCGCTACACGTTTTTATTCACCGCTTGTCCGGTCAATTGCTAAAGAAGAAAACATTTCGTTGGCAGAACTGGAGAAAATTGAAGGAAGCGGTGTTCAGGGAAGGGTTCAGAAAAAAGATATTCTGACTTACATCGAAGAACGATCGCAACCTGCAACAGTTAAAAAATCAGAAATAAGTACTGCTACCGAAGCTCCAAAATCTGCATCACCCAAGGTTTCTGTATCCATCGGTGCCGATGATCAGGTTATTGAAATGGACCGTGTCCGCAAACTGATTGCCGAGCACATGGTGAATTCGGTGCAGACTGCTCCTCATGTTACGTCTGTTGTTGAAGCTGATGTGACGAATCTGGTTCTGTGGAGAAAGAAAGCGAAAGATGAATTCCAAAAAAAATACAACCAAAATCTGACTTTCATGCCGGTATTTACCGAGGCCGTAGCGATGGCCTTGCGCGAGTTTCCCCTGGTGAATTCTTCCGTTGACGGAGATAAAATTATTCTCCGAAGCAAGGTGAACATTGGGATTGCTGTGGCGAAACCCGACGGTAACCTGATTGTTCCTGTCATCAGAGATGCCGATCAGAAAAACCTTGCCGGATTAACCAGCTCGTTAAATGACCTGGCTAACCGGGCCAGAATCAACAAATTATCGCCCGATGAAATCACGGGCGGAACCTTTAGCATTACCAATTTTGGATCTTTCAGAAACATCATTGGAACACCCATCATCAACCAGCCCCAAGTAGCCATTCTGGCTACCGGGAGTATCGAGAAAAAACCTGCTGTCATGGAAACACCAACCGGTGATGCCATCGTGGTCCGTCACAAAATGTTCCTGTCATTGTCATACGATCACCGGATTGTTGACGGAGCCCTGGGCGGAGCTTTTCTGAGACGAATTGCAGACATTCTCGAAGAATTTGATATAAACCGAAAAATTTAATTTGATCATGAGTAGTGTATATCCCAAGATTTATACGATAAAGAACGTAGATAAAGAAACTCTTTCAGAATGGTACAAGACCCTGGTCGTTGGACGAAAACTCGATGAAAGGGCTCCAAATTACCTGAAACAGGCCATTGGCTGGTCGTATCATGCCCCATATGCCGGACACGACGGGATTCAGTTTGCCATTGGTCAGCATTTCGACCGGAATACAGATCACTTGTTCCCTTATTACCGCGATATGATGACCTGTTTCTCGGCCGGTTTAACAGCCGAAGAGATCATTCTGAATGGCATTTCAAAAGCCACTGATGTGGCCGGAGGCGGGCGTCATATGTCAAACCATTTTGCCAAGCCGGAATGGAACATTCACAACGTATCATCGTGCACCGGAAACCACGATTTGCATGCAGTCGGTGTTGCGAGGGCGATGAAATATTACGAACAGAAAGGCGTTTCAATTACCTCACACGGCGAATCGTCTACATCCGAAGGTTATGTGTATGAGGCAATTAATGGTGCATCGCTCGAAAAGTTGCCTGTTATCTTTGTCCTCCAGGATAACGGATACGGTATTTCTGTACCGAAACACATGCAAACGGCCAACAGGAAAACCGCCAACAATTTCAGCGGTTTTAAGAATCTGCGCATTATCCACTGCAACGGGAAAGATGTTTTCGATTCGATGAATGCCATGGCCGAAGCAAAAAAACATGTGCTGGAAGCCGGCGAACCGGTCATCTTGCAAGCCAATTGTGTCCGAATCGAATCGCATTCAAATTCAGACCGGCACGAATTGTATCGGAATGAAACTGAACGAAACTATGTGCGTGAGTACGATCCACTGGCTAAATTCAGACGATTATTGCTGAAATACAGCCGTTTAACCGAAGCCGAGTTGGTTGAAATTGAGGAACAGGCGACCCTGGTCGTCAAAGATGCACACAAAAAAGCGATGAAAGCGCCGGATCCTGATCCGGCTAGTATATTCGATTATGTGATGCCGGAGGCATACAAGGCAGAAAAATATCCGGATGGTACCCATCAGCATGAGGGGGAAAAACTCAAATTAGTTGAAGCCATTAACAAAACGCTGAAGCAAGAATTCCGCCATAACCCGGATACCTTTATTTGGGGACAAGACATTGCCAATAAAGAGAAAGGCGGCGCTTTCAATGTAACGAAAGGAATGCAGCAGGAATTTGGCGAAAAACGCGTATTTAGCGCGCCAATTGCAGAAGATTTCATTGTGGGTACGGCCAACGGAATGAGCCGCTTTAATGATAAGATCCGGATCGTTATCGAAGGAGCAGAGTTTGCCGATTATTTTTGGCCGGCCATGGAGCAATATGTCGAGTCAAGCCACGATTACTGGCGGTCGAACGGACAATTTGTGCCCAACGTAACAATTCGTCTGGCTTCAGGCGGTTACATCGGCGGCGGCCTGTACCACTCTCAAAACATCGAAGGCGCCTTGGCTACCATTCCCGGAGTACGTATCGTTTATCCAACTTTTGCCGACGATGCTGCCGGCTTGTTGCGCACCGCGATGCGATCAAGAGGAATGACCGTATTTATGGAACCCAAAGCGTTGTATAACGCGATACAGGCTGCAACCCCTGTTCCGGACGATTTTGAAGTGCCGTTTGGGAAAGCCAGGATTCGGAGGGAAGGCAAAGATATCACACTGATCACCTATGGTAATACATTGATATACAGTTTGGAAGCGGCAAATAAGCTGGCAGATGAAGGAATTGATATCGAAGTGATTGACCTGAGGTCTTTAGTTCCGCTGGATAAGGAAGCGATCCTCAAATCGGTTAAGAAAACCAATAAGGCAATGGTTGTACACGAAGATAAAGTATTTGCCGGATTCGGGTCTGAAATTACCTCCATCATTATGGAAGAGGCGTTTGAATACCTTGACGCGCCCGTAAAACGGATTGGATCAACCTATACGCCTGTGGGTTTTAACCAGATTCTGGAAAAAGCAATTTTACCTGATACCGATAAAATTATGGTTGCTGCAAAAGAATTACTGGCATATTAAACAGAGCTAAATTCCATCTGGCATAAATAAAAAAACAAAATCAAATGAAGAAAATAGGAATATTTTATAGCTTCAATTCCAATAAAACGGCCAAGGTTGGTGAAAAAATTATCGAGGCATTTGGCAAAGCTGACATCGAAGCTGTAAATGCAGAAGAAGTAAATGAAGAAAACTTCACAAAATATGATAACATCATTGTAGGCATACCAACCTGGTTCGACGGTGAACTGCCCAATTACTGGGATGAATTTGTCCCGGCCCTCGAAGATATCGATTTAAAAGGGAAAAGGGTCGCTATTTATGGTCTGGGAGATCAAAAAGGCTATCCGGAAAACTTCAATGACGGTGTTGGCATATTTGCCGGTTTGGTCGAATCATCAGGCGGCGAACTTGTTGGCTTTACTTCTCGTGATGGCTATACCTATGAAAGTTCCAGGGCTGAAAGAGGGAACCAGTTTTGTGGTTTGTGCATCGATCAGGAGAACCAGGCTCGATTGACAAAAGGCCGGATTGAAAAGTGGGTAGAAGAATTGAAAAAAGTCTTTTATTAACATCATCACAAAACAATAAAACAATAGAAAGCATGGGCCATTCGCTCGTGCTTTTTTGTGTTATGAAATCATTTTATCTGGAAATACGCCGATAGACAAAGATTGGATTGAACCTCGGAAGCCGTATCTTTACAGGAACATGTGGATTGGAATTTCACTCACGCATAGAAAAATCAGACAGAAAAATGAAAAAGAAAAAAACCATAGCCCTCGTGGCACATGACAACCGGAAAAAGGATTTAATTGAATGGGTATCCTACAACTGGAAAGAATTTTTACCTCACAGCCTGATATGTACGGGCACTACCGGTAAACTGATTCAGGATACTTTGATGCAAAAGTGCAGGGAAAATGATGTTATTCCGCCGGAAGTGTTGCGGTTAAAATCAGGACCGCTTGGAGGAGACCAGCAGCTGGGGGCGTTAATTTGTGAAGGTAAGGTTGATATGCTGATCTTTTTCTGGGACCCGATGCAACCACAGCCACATGATGTAGATGTAAAAGCGCTGTTGCGAATTTCGGTTTTATACAATATTCCTACTGCATCAAACCGGTCAACAGCCGACTTTATCATCTCTTCCAAGCTTTTTCATCAGGAGTATACACCCATCGTAAAAGATTATTCTTCGTACATAAAACGGGATATCGATGCCTGATTCGTCAGGATTCGGAGAGAATAGATTGTCGTAATCTAATAATGTAAATCAATAATTGCCTGTGAAATCACAAATACACGCCAATATCTCAATAATTTACAAATGTAACTTCTGTTTATTATGAAGCTGTCCTCAGCGACGAACCTGGAAAAATGAAAATTGGGTTTCCGGCCCATCAGATTTGCGGGCAAGGAAAGTCAATAAAAGCAGAATTGGATTTAAAGACAGAAAAGCGGTATTGATCTGATGTTGAGCATTAATCCTGTCTATTCGTGTAAATTAATTTCTAACCAGTTTGTCTTATAGTTGATATTATGTTATTTTTATGAATATAAAAAAGAGGGAAAAACTCCCTCTTCTGTATTATTTTTTATTATTTCAAATCTTCCAGTTTCTTATTTACCTCTTCAAATTTATCCATCATCTTTAAGCGGTAATACAATGTTTTCAATGATTCGAGCGAATAAGTATCTTCCGGATTTACTTCTGAGGCTTTTTCCATGTATGGAATCGCTTTCATAAATTCTGCATCTGCTTTGTTTTTTTCTGCTTCGTATTTATCCGGCTGATTACTTGGTACGGCATTTGCCACATCGACTTGTTTCACGCCTTTATTGTAATAGATTGCTCCCAGGTTGTAATAGGCATCGAAATAATCGGGTTTTAATTCAATGGCTTTTTCATAAGCGCCCATTGCTTTTTCTGTCTCGCCTATTTTATCATAAAGTGAACCTTTGGCAAAGTAAAATGAAGCATTTCCCGGATCCTGTTCAATAGCCAGTTCCAGATATTTCATCGCTTCATCAACTTTATTAGCATTCAAATAGATATTGATCATCAGAACCAAAATCGAGCTGTTCTCCGGATATTTTTCAAATCCTTCCTGCAAAGTCAGTAATGCGCTGGCGGTATCCTGCTTGCTTGTATAGCTTGAAGCAATCAGTTCATAAGTACGGGCGCCATTATATTCGTATTTGGCAGCTTCCTTGTAATATTTAATCGCTTCATCATATTTCTCTGCATTGTAGGCAGCCAGTCCGGCATTGAAAATAATCACGGTATCGATTACGGCCTCTTTCCCGGCTTCGGTCATCAGCGGTTGTTGCTGAATTTCAAGAATGTATTTGAACGATTCCAGGGCCAACTCATAATTATTGGCATTAAATGCATTGACAGCCTGGTCAGTAAAATCGGAAATCAAGAATGTCAATCCGATTTTCACTCCATTTCCGCCATTATTTTTTGGATCAAGCTCAATTGCTTTTTTAAACGATTCCCAGGCAGTTTTCAAGGGATCTTTTGCCAGTTTTTTGATGTTTGCATCTTTCGACTGATAGATAGCGCGATAAATTTCGCCGCGAACTTCCCATGTTTTTGACCATGAGATTGATTTTTCTGCTTTGGCATTTTCAGGATCAATAGCTTCATTAATTGCTTCGAGAGCTTTGTCGAGTTTTTGCGAATCTTTTAAAGTCTGTGCAGTAGTCACTTTTCCTTTTTGGGCGAAAGCTCCTGCAGCAGCAATTAAAAAGGCAAATAATACAATTGTTTTCTTCATCATCACAGTTAATTTAAGATATTTTTTTATTTTACAAATTTAGATTTTTTTTACATCCGGTTCAATTCTTATCAAACGCTTTTTATTCATTTTCAGGTTGATCAAATTCCGGAGCTGTTTCTTCGTCTTTCCGGTCTTCTTCCGATTCGACCCGGGCAACTGAAGCGATTGAATTCTCTCCTTTCAGATTAATCAGCCTGACTCCCTGAGTGGCCCGTCCCATGACCCGCAAATCGGAAATCGGTAAACGTATGGTTATTCCGTTAGCCGTGATAATCATCAGATCGTTGTTATCGGCGACACTGGTAATTGCGATCAGGCTACCGGTCTTTTCTGTTATATTGATCGTTTTCACTCCTTTTCCTCCCCTGTTGGTGATTCGGTAGTCTCCGATGCTTGACCGTTTTCCATATCCTTTTTCTGATACGACAAGCACGTCTTCCGATTCATTTTCAACAGATATCATGCCAACAACTTCATCTTGCTCATTTCCAAGGGTAATTCCCCTAACTCCCGAGGCTGTTCTTCCGATTGCCCGGACGATATTCTCGTGGAAACGAATTGCCTTGCCGGTTTTCACTGCGAGCATGATTTCGTGATTACCGTTGGTTAATAAGGCTTCGAGTAACTGGTCTCCTTCCCTGATGGTAATGGCATTAATACCATTCTGCCGTGGTCGGGAATAAGCTTCCAGTGAGGTTTTCTTAATGATCCCTCGTTTTGTGCAAAGAATGATGAAGTTATTGTTGATATAGTCCCGGTCATCCAGCCGCTTAACATTAATGTATGCCAATACTTTATCGTCCTGTTCAATATTCAGTAAGTTTTGAATGGCGCGGCCTTTTGATGTTTTTGTGCCTTCCGGAATCTCGTAAACTTTCAGCCAGAAGCATCTGCCCTTTTCGGTAAACAACAACAAGGTGTTGTGCATCGATGCAATAAACATATGCTCCAGGAAATCTTCATCACGTGTCGTGCTGCCTTTAGAGCCGACCCCTCCCCTTCCCTGAGTTCTGAAATCGACAAGAGGTGTCCGTTTGATGTAACCCAGGTGCGAGATGGTAATAACCATTTCTTCGTCTGCATAGAAATCTTCCGGGTTGAATTCTTCGGCATTCGGAACGATTTCAGTTCTACGACCGTCCGAATATTGTTTTTTCAACTCCGCGAGTTCATCTTTAATGATTTGCATCCGCAGTTCTTCGTTGGCCAGAATCTCTTTACATCGTTCAATGAATTTCTGTATTTCTTCGTATTCCTGATGCAGTTTGTCCTGCTCCAGTCCGGTTAACTGCCGCAGTCGCATTTCAACAATTGCGCGCGACTGGATTTCAGTCAGGGCAAAACGTTCCATTAATCGTTCCCTGGCCTCGTCAGGCGTTTTTGAACTACGAATGATGGCAATGACTTCATCAATATTGTCGCTGGCAATAATCAGACCTTCCAAAATATGAGCGCGCTTTTCTGCTTGTTCCAGTTCATATTGGGTGCGCCTTACCACTACTTCATGACGATGATCGACAAAGTAGCGAATCAGGTCTTTCAGGTTTAGCATTCTTGGACGTCCTTTTACCAGGGCAATATTATTTACACTGAAGGACGTCTGGAGTTGGGTGTATTTGTATAATTTATTCAGAACGACATTTGAAATCTCGTCTTTTTTAATATCCACGACGATACGCATCCCTTCGCGGTCTGATTCATCGTTGATATTCGAGATCCCTTCAATCTTCTTTTCATTCACCAGCTCTGCGATTCTCATGATCAGCTCGGCCTTATTGACCATGTACGGGATTTCGGTAATAATAATCCGTTCGCGGCCGTGTCCGTGGGTTTCAATATGGGATTTTCCCCTGATTACGATTCTTCCACGCCCGGTTTCGTACGATTCTTCTACCCCTTTGTACCCGTAAATGATACCGCCGGTAGGAAAGTCAGGAGCTTTAATAATGGGTATTAAATCCTTGATCTCGATCTGTTTATTATCAATGTAGGCCGTAATGGCATCAATCGTGTCAGTCAGGTTATGCGGCGGCATATTGGTTGCCATACCAACAGCAATACCCGAAGCGCCGTTTATCAGCAAATTTGGTATTCGGGTTGGTAAAACGGTCGGTTCACTCAGAGATTCGTCAAAGTTTGGTTGAAAATCGACCGTATTTTTGTCGAGGTCGCTCAGTGTTTCTTCGGCGATTTTTGACATTCTGGCTTCTGTATAACGCATAGCTGCCGGACTGTCACCATCAATTGATCCAAAGTTACCTTGTCCGTCAACTAATGTATAACGAAGCGACCAGTCCTGCGCCATGCGCACCATCGTCATGTAAACCGATGAATCACCATGCGGGTGATACTTACCAAGGACTTCACCCACAATCCTTGCAGATTTTTTATATGGTCTGTTTGATAAGATTCCAAGCTCATTCATCCCGAATAAAACCCGCCGGTGTACTGGTTTCAGACCATCCCGGACATCCGGTAAGGCCCTCGAAACAATAACCGACATCGAATAATCGATGTAGGCGGATTTCATTTGTTCTTCAATATTGATTTTTATAATTCTTTCTTCATCAGCCATTTAATCCTCCTTTTCAAGGTTGTTTAATGTTGTACAAATTTGACTTACAAAAATAAAAAAATACTAATAAAACCGGACCTTTTCATATCATTTAAATAACTGTTTTACCATTAAAGTTTCAACAAGTTAATGTTCAAAAAATCAATCTATTGAATCTGTGGCTTATAAAATTATATGTACCTTTATCAAATGAAGCCTACGGTTGACGGGCTCTGCCATCAACATTTAGGAATAGTTTTTGTTATTACTGATACCATTTAAACTTAAGGAAACAGATTATGGATTCTCAATTCTCACCAAGGATAAAAGATGTTCTCACATATAGCCGGGAAGAAGCGATCCGGTTAGGGAATGAACAAATTGGGCTGGAGCATATTTTTTTGGGAATTTTGAGAGATGGAGAAGGGATAGCAATTGACATCCTGTCGGGTTTGGGTGTAAATTTATCCGAAATCAAAGAAGCCGTAGAAAACGCGCTCAGAACAGATAAAGAAATTGATCCTCAAGCTTCTATACAGCTCTTAAAATCAGCAGAAAAAGCGCTTAAGTTAGTTTACCTCGAAGCACGTGCGCTGGGTAGTCAAACCATCAGTACCGGCCATCTGCTGCTGGCTTTGTTAAAAGATAAAGACAGCCAGATTTCGACACTGATGAATGAATTTCACATCAATTACTATATCCTGAAATCGCGACTTGAAGATTACAAGGAGCCTGAAGCTAAATCGGAATATGGCGATGAAGACGATGACATGGACGATCCGTTCGCCAAACAGTCATCTCCGGGTGCTCCCAAAAAAGCCGGTACCGCAAAATCAGAAACCCCTGTATTGGACAATTTTGGCGTTGATATTACCAAAGCTGCCGAAGAAAATAATCTCGATCCGATTGTTGGCCGGGAAAAAGAAATTGAACGTCTTGCACAAATCCTGTCAAGGAGGAAGAAAAATAACCCGATTCTGATCGGTGAGCCGGGCGTTGGAAAGTCGGCAATTGCCGAAGGACTGGCTCTTCGCATTGTTCAGAAAAAAGTATCACGCGTCCTTTTCGACAAGCGGGTGGTCAGCCTGGATATTGCATCGATTGTTGCCGGCACCAAGTATCGTGGTCAATTTGAAGAACGGATGAAAGCCATTTTGAACGAACTGTCGAAGGTTAGCAATGTCATTCTATTTATCGATGAAATTCATACCATCGTAGGAGCAGGCGGGGCTACCGGATCGCTGGATGCGGCCAACATGCTGAAACCCGCTCTCGCCAGAGGCGACATTCAATGTATTGGCGCGACAACCCTGGACGAGTATCGCCAGCAAATTGAAAAAGACGGCGCTTTGGAACGAAGGTTTCAGAAAGTAATGGTTGAGCCGACTTCGGTTGACGAAACCATCGAAATACTGAACAATATCAAAGAGCGGTACGAAGATCATCATAACGTCAACTACACCAAAGAGGCAATTAATGCCTGTGTTAAACTGACAGCAAGGTATATCACCGACCGTTTTCTTCCGGATAAAGCCATTGACGCTCTTGATGAGGCCGGGTCACGGGTACATATTTCCAATATCAATGTGCCCGAAA
This sequence comes from Gaoshiqia sp. US2, assembly GCF_059705485.1. Classification (NCBI taxonomy): domain Bacteria; kingdom Pseudomonadati; phylum Bacteroidota; class Bacteroidia; order Marinilabiliales; family Prolixibacteraceae; genus Gaoshiqia; species Gaoshiqia sp. US2. The sequence continues at coordinate 3,452,127 of NZ_AP048550.1, forward strand.
GGATCATCAAGCTGGAGCAAAAGATCGAATCGACACGGGAAGAGAAAATACATGCGGTAAAAAGCCAAAACTTTGAGTTAGCCGCCAGCTACCGCGACAAAGAAAAAAATTTGTTGCAATTATTGGAACAGGAAAAAGAATCCTGGGAAAAAGAACTGCTTAGTCACCGTGAACTGGTAACAGAAGACAAAGTTGCAGAAGTGGTTGCCATGATGTCAGGTATACCCGTCCAGCGGATTGCCCAGGCTGAAGGCAAACGCCTGATGAGCATGGGTATCCAGTTAAAAGGAAGTGTTGTCGGCCAGGATGATGCCATTGCCAAAATTGTAAAAGCCATACAACGTAACCGTGCCGGACTGAAAGATCCGAATAAACCGATTGGTTCGTTCATTTTTCTGGGGCCAACTGGCGTTGGAAAAACACAATTGGCCAAAGTGCTTGCCACGTATTTGTTCGACAGCATTGATTCTCTGATCCGGATCGATATGAGCGAGTACATGGAAAAATTTTCTGTATCCAGGTTGGTTGGAGCTCCTCCGGGATATATCGGCTATGAAGAGGGCGGACAGTTAACGGAGAAAGTTCGTCGTAAGCCCTATTCGGTGATTCTGCTCGATGAAATTGAAAAAGCTCATCCGGATGTTTTCCACCTCCTTTTGCAGGTTTTGGATGAAGGACGTTTAACGGATAGTTTGGGTCGAAGTATTGATTTCAAAAATACGATTATCATTATGACCTCCAATATTGGTTCGCGTCAGTTGAAGGATTTCGGCCGGGGAGTTGGTTTTACTACCGCCAAATCGGCCGCAGAAGACGAATCCGATCATGCGAAATATATTATTGAAAAAGCACTAAAGAAAGCCTTTGCCCCTGAGTTCCTGAATCGGATCGACGACGTCGTCATGTTTAACACGCTTTCGAAAGAAGATATCTATCAGATTATTGATATCGAGCTGAAAGGATTGTATGAACGCGTGGCTTCGCTAAATTATAAATTAAAAATCTCGAAAGCAGCAAAAGACTTTATTGCTGAAAAAGGATACGACACGCAATACGGCGCCAGACCCTTAAAACGAGCGATCCAGAAATACCTCGAAGACGAAATGGCCGAGGTGATTATCCGGGCATCTGTTTCGGAAGGCGACACGGTTTCAGTAGGCTTCGACAAGAAAAATGAAAAGATAAAAATCAGGATTTTAGGTGCCACGCAAAAAGCCTGACAACAAAAAGCTGCATCAATTGCAAAGGATGTTACTGCATGGTCGGTAAGGTTTCAACTGCTGTTGTTGCAGCTTTTTCCGTTTAATTATCCTGAACTTCTATCCTTGCTTTAGGAAGATATTGCGGATATTGTTCCTGAATAAAGCGGATAAGTCCTTCACGAATTTTCACCCGCAAATCCCAGGCTGTCGGCGAATCGGCAGCACTCATCAAAGCGCGAAGTTCCATGGTGCGTTCGGTTGCATTTGTTACCTGCAACACATTCACCATTCCATCCCATTCGGGCGAAGTTTTCAGCAGACGCATCAATTCAACGCGTAATGCCTCCACCGGAAACCCATAATCCACATAAATAAAAACAGTTCCCAAGATTTCAGCCGTGTTACGGGTCCAGTTCTGAAAAGGCTTCTCAATGAAATAAGTGATCGGCACAATCAACCGGCGTTTGTCCCAGATACGAACCACCACATAGGTCAGCGTGATCTCTTCGATCCAGCCCCACTCCCCTTCAACAATAACGACATCGTCCAGTCGGATCGGTTGGGTAAAAGCAATCTGGAAACCTGCCAGAAACAAAGCAATACTCCGCTGGGCCGCAAGGCCAATGATAATCCCGGCAATACCGGCGCTGGCCAGCAGGCTGATACCTACCTGCCTGATTTTGGGAAAGCCAAGCAGACTTACCGAAAAGGCAATCAAAATAACCAGAACAATAAGAATGCGCTCAATCACCACCAGTTGGGTTTGCATTTTTCGGGCTTTCAGGTTGTCTCTCAGGGTGATATCATACCTGTCCATAATCATTTGCCGGATACTTTTAATCGAAACGATTAACAGCCAGGCAATCATCAGGTTGAACAAAATTGAAAAGATGACATGTAAATCCAGCGGGATGTTTTCGGAATAATTTTCTGAAAATACAACAGACATAACTGTCGTGATTAATAAAGCGCCTACCGGGATACTTAAACGTTTGAGAATGTGAAGCCATACCTTTTCGTACTTTTCTTTCCGGATGATTCTTCGCAGAAGGCGGTACAGCCACACAGACAGGATCAAACCGCTCAGAATAACAGCCATTATCAGTAAAACAGTTTGAATATGGTTCATCGCAAAATAGATGTTTTATTATAGAAAGGAAAAAACAGGGTAAAATGTTTACTTGTTATTTCCAAGAAAGCGGACAGCCATAATGCTGATATCGTCGGTTTGCCTGGTTTTTCCCCTAAATGTTTCCAGCTTGTCCAATAAACCGGATACCACATCCCGCGCCGGCAATTCGGCCATTTCGGCAATATCTTCAGCCAAACGCTCTGTACCGTAAAAGTTGTTATAGGCATCTTTACAGTCGGTAACGCCATCGGAATAGAGTATTAGCATGTCTCCCGGTTCCAGTATGGCAAAATCGCTTGAATAGGTTTTATCCGGGTAAACGCCAATGGGTAAACCATGTGTTTTGGCTACCGGTTTAACTTCCTGATTTGAAGAGACAAGGAACGGATAGTTGTGTGCGGCATTACAATAGTTAAGTTCTCCGGTTTCGGTATTTAGTATCCCCAAAAATAAGGTCAGAAAATGCTGATTGGTGTTCTGAATGCTTAATTCGCTGTTTACCTGTTCGACAATCTGATGGGCCACCAGCACCGTTGCCTTGTTTTTAATCATCGTGTGGGCAACGGCCATAAACAAAGCAGCGGGAATACCCTTCCCCGAAACGTCGCCTAAGGTGAATAATAAGTGATTTGAGTCGATATAAAAATAATCGTACAGGTCTCCCCCGATGCTTTCAGCAGACTGCAGGTTAGCAAACAAATCGACTTCCGGATGGTCAGGCGACCAAATAAAATCTCCGGGAATGATTGTTGACTGAATTTCCTTGGCCGATTTCAGGTCTTTTTCAAATTTACGGCGGTCTTTCCGGTTTTTGCTTTGTTCCTGTAAGTTGAAATTGTATTGATACTGCAACTCAATCAGACTGTCGTGAAGCAGATCGATTTCGTTTTTGCGGGTGGCTCCCCTCCTGTCGCCAAAACTAAACCGCTGAATTGATTTGGCAACAGACGACAATGGCGACAACATCCTTCGGAATATCAGGATAATGATAAGCAAAATCGATGCAAGCCCGGCCAAAGATACCACAATGATTTTTCGAAGCATCAGATCAAGATCCTGAAACAAGTCTTTCGCCGGAATGGCAATGACGATGGACCAGTTTGTATACGGAACCGGTGAGAAACGAAACCAGCTTCGCGCATAATTAAGGAATGGAGGCCTGGCAAAACCGGAAGCAGATGAATGTAAACGCATTAATTCAAAATATTCTTCCCGTTTCTGTGGAATAATCTTTTCAGAAAGCAGGAAAAAATTTTGGTTCATCACAAACTCTTTTTGTGGATGAGTCAGGTAAGTACCGTCACTTCCGACGATGAAAGCGTATCCGTTTTTACTGACTTCTATTTGCGTGATCACATCAGCTAAAAAATCCAGGTTAATCTGAGCCGAAATAATTCCGGTAACCTGGTTGTCCTGAGCCATGATCGGGAACGAATAGGTATTGATTAACTTATTGGAATCGAGCCGGCAATAAAACGGGTTGGTCCAGGAGCCTTCCCTGTTTTCCAGTATCCTTTTCCTAATCTCTTCCGAATGATACATACTACAAGCCATGCATTGATCCAAAACACACAGTTCGCCGGCATCTGAACGCACGACCGAAATAAATTTATTCTCATCCGGTTCAAACAGTTCAATGTGGAAGCCCGAGATCATCCGGTTAAAATTCAGCACCTGCTTTAGAAAAAACTCGAGATCGCCGTGTTGGTTATAATACACGATCTGGTAGGCCACATTTTGTGTAATCTCCTGTGTGGCAACCACATTTTTCGAGATCTGATTGGTGATCAGTTCCGATTGCAGCGTAGCACTTTCTTCAATCCGTTGTATAATGATTTTTTTACTGAAGTTGTAATTTAAAAAAACGATGACAGAGATAACCAGCGTTACTGCCGTTAAAATGTAAATACTAAGTTGGAAAGCAATACTTCGGTTATTCATTACAACTTTAAAAAACGGATGATACAAGGTATAAAAAAAGCATGTTAAAAGAAAGTTTTGCAATCTAAAAATACAACAGCCGTCCTTTTGGTGAAGGCCGGCTGTATTTTATGACTTTCCAGGTCAATATCGGTTAGGTATTCATCGCTCCGCAAACATTCAGCACTTGTCCGCTCACATACGATGAAAGATCTGAGGCAAGGAATAAAGCCACTTTGGCTACCTCCTCCGGAGTGCCTCCGCGTTTCATCGGGATATTGGCTTCCCATGCTTTGCGTGCTTCTTCGGGAATAGCGCCTGTCATCTCGGTAATAATAAAGCCCGGAGCAATCGCGTTGCTGCGAATACCGCGCGAACCAAGCTCTTTGGCGATTGACTTGGTAAAACCGATGATCCCGGCCTTCGATGCCGAATAATTGGACTGGCCGGCATTTCCGCTTACTCCAACGACCGAACTCAGGTTAACGATGGAACCCGACTTCTGTTTCAGCATCACTTTCTGAACCGCTTTGGTAAAGTTAAAAACGGATTTCAGGTTGACATTGATTACCGCGTCCCATTGCTCTTCGGTCATGCGCATCAGTAAGGTATCTTTCGTGATACCTGCATTATTTACCAAAACATCAACTTGTCCGAAATCTTCAACTATTTTGTTGACAACATCATCGGTATCGGCAAATAAAGCTGCATTTGAAGCATAACCTTTTGCTTTAACTCCCAAAGCGGCCAATTCAGCTTCAGTGCCTTTCATGGCTTCGTTCTCAAAAAGGTCGGTAAATGCAATATTACAGCCTTCTTCAGCAAATTTTAAAGCGATGGCTTTGCCAATTCCCCGGGATGCACCGGTAATAATGGCTGTTTTACCTTCAAGTAGTTTCATTTTTTACAATTTTTATTTTTGCTGAACAAATATAGTGCTTTGATGGCTCGTCCGGTCAAAATAGCCTGCTTTTTTAACAGAACTGGTCTTAATCTGCCTGTAAATCATTGAATCTTCGACTGAAAAGTTTTACTCTGACAATGAAATACGCCTGATTGTTTCTTCCCGTCATCCTCATTAAACCGGCCGGCTGCGCTAAATGACCGATGTATTTTGTATTTTTGAGCTTTCAAACTGATATGATGTTCGATCAATCTACCATATGCGCAATAGCTACTTCACCCGGTATGGGAGCCATTGCCACCATTCGCCTGTCTGGTGAAAAAGCCATTGAAATAGCTGACCGGATATTTCGGTCGCCGGTAAAAAACAAGAAGCTGTCCAATCAAAAAGCGAATACACTTCATTTCGGCATACTGCGCGAAGAGGCCGAAATCATTGATGAAGTAGTGATTTCTTTATTTCGGGCCCCCCACTCTTTCACGGGCGAAGATGTGATTGAAATTGGCTGCCACGGTTCGGTTTACATCCAACAACGCATCCTGCAATTGCTTATTTCGAATGGTGCACGCATGGCCCGGCCGGGCGAATTTACGCAACGCGCTTTTTTAAACGGGAAGATGGATTTGTCGCAGGCCGAAGCGGTGGCCGACCTGATCGCGTCGACCACCAGAGCATCACAAAAAGTGGCGATGAACCAAATGCGCGGCGGCTTTTCGGCCGAGATTTCGGGCTTGCGGCAGCAGTTATTACATTTCATCGCGCTGGTGGAACTGGAACTCGATTTCAGCGAGGAAGATGTGGAGTTTGCCAACCGTTCGCAACTCAAACAACTGGTCGATCAGATCGCTGCGGTGGTGTTGAAACTGAAAAACTCGTACCAACTGGGTAATGTGATCAAAAACGGGATTCCGGTGGCCATTATCGGCGAAACCAATGTGGGTAAGTCAACCCTGCTGAATGCGTTGCTGAACGAGGAACGGGCCATTGTTTCCGAGATTCACGGCACCACCCGCGATGTCATCGAAGACGTGGTCAACATTCACGGAACGGCTTTTCGGTTTTTCGATACGGCCGGTATCCGCGAAACCACTGACACGATTGAAACTTTAGGCATTGAACGCAGCTACAGCAAACTGGAACAGGCCACCATCGTGTTATTGGTGGTCGATACCACCAATCCCCTCTCCCTGGTCACAAAACGCATCAACAAGATCCGCGAACGACTTACCGGTCAGCGCCTGATTATTACGGCCAATAAAGTCGATACCGGCTTAACCGACACCATCGAAGGGCTGAAACAACTTTCGCTGAAAGAACAGGAAGAACTGGTTTTTCTTTCAGCCAAAAACAAAGAAAACCTCGATGAGCTGATCACCAAAATGCAACAGGTAATTTCGCTCGAAAACATTGGCGAAGAAGATACCATTGTGACCAACGCCCGCCATTTCGACGCGCTCACCCGCGCCAGCGAGGCCATTGAACGGGTACAGTCGGGCATGGAACAGCAGCTGTCAGGCGACTTCCTGGCCCAGGACATCCGCGAATGTCTTTATTTTTTAGGCGAAATCACCGGCGAAATCAGTAACGACGAAGTACTGGGACATATTTTTAAGCATTTCTGTATCGGAAAGTAAATCTATTTTCTCTTGTTTTCTTTTCCTTTCATTTACTGGATTTTATAGGTAATTAATCACTATAATCCGACTAAAGTCGGGAATGCAAAGTTTTATTGTCTGTAATGGCCGGTTTTCGGGAGATTGTTTCTCAATCGCCAAACAGACCCTCCTGTTTATATCCACTTTAATTGCAATTGTCCGGGAGGTTCTCCGGCTTGTATTTTATATGCCCGGTTGGTACTGCGAAGCAGTTCTACCCTATCAAGCATGCTTATCAGGTGTATCCGTACCAGTGAAGCCACAACCGAAAAAGCCTTTTTGGTTTGTGCGATCTTTTGAATAACAGTCATCAGCAGTTGGGCAATGAGTGTGCACCAAACCTGTGTGCGTATTGCGTTTTCATTCTCTCCATAGAAATAGTGAAGCTGGAAGTTTTGCTTCATTTTCTTAAACAGCAATTCGATGCCCCAGCGTTTTTTGTAAAGAAAGGCGACCTCTTCGGCTGTTATGTCAAAATTATTGGTCAGAAACTCAAAATACCGGTTTTGTTCATCCTGGTAACATACTTTGCGCAACCGGATTTTTTCGAAAACATTCAATTGCTTTTTCCCTTTTTCATCTTCGGGGTGATAGGTGAGTTCGATTATCTCATCGCGCAGCACTTTGGCTTTCTCCTTTTTCCGGTAATGGGCACGTTTTACTTCAACAACCTGGTAAACTGCATTCTTTTTCAAACGGGTAACAAAATAAACCTGCTGTGTGGTCCACAAGGCAAACTGGTGGTAATCGTTGTAGGCTTTGTCGAACACGATCATGCTGTGCGAAATCAGCTCAAGGCTTTTCAAAAAGTTTTTGTCATGAACTTTTGCTGCCGTTATTTTTATAAACCGTCCTACCGACTGGACAGCATCAATGAGCATGTGAACTTTCAAACCGCCTTTCTTTTTCCTATCTCCTTTGGGATTACGTCCAACTCCTTTCAAAATATCGCTGAACAAACGAATCGTGGTCGAATCGATTAAAAGCACTTCTTTAAAGGTTAGGCCCAAGGTCCGGCTGTCCGACAAAAATGATCGGTATTTGTCAACCAAGGCAAAATATAAGGCCTCGAAAAAACGGTTATCCCGGTTTCTTAACCCGTCGCTGGCGGTACTTCTGGACGGAGCTTTTTCAAGTCCAAGGTGGTTTAATTTTCCTCCCATAGCCCGCAGCCCTTCACAGACTTCGGTCATCGAATCACACCGGATCAAGATCCCAAACAGCATCGTAATCAAATGGGTTCTGGACTTGAAGGCTTTGTCGTACCGGTCACTGTCATGTGCCTTTACGATCCAGGATATGTTGACTTTCTCTGTCAAGTTTAATATCTGTTTTAAAATCGGCTGTCCGACAAATTTTATTTCTGTATTTTTATCCATGTTGTAAAAAGTTTTTCGCAAAATCAATTTACAACTTTGAAGGGAAACCGTAAGGGAGTACCTTCTCTATTTTTTTTAGTCGGACACTAATGAGAAATTATGAACACTGGCGAAATACTCATATATCAAAATAACGAAGGTAGCATCAAAATAGATGTTCGCCTCGAACAAGAAACCGTTTGGCTTTCACAAACTCAAATGGGTCTGCTTTTTAATAAGGACAAACGTACTATATCTGAGCATATTAGCAACATTTTCAAAGAAGGCGAGTTGAACGAAAATTCAGTTGTCCGGAATTTCCGGACAACTGCAAATGATGGTAAAACCTACGATGTAAACCATTACAACCTCGATGTCATTATTTCGGTCGGTTATCGTGTAAAATCGCAACAGGGTACGCAGTTCCGTATTTGGGCAACCCAAAGGCTTAGGGAGTACATTGTTAAGGGATTTACCTTAAACGATGAGCGTTTCAAGTCGGGCAATTCCATGAATTACTTTACCGAACTTCAGGAACGCATCAGGGAGATACGCATTTCCGAACGCTTCTTTTACCAAAAAATCAAAGATATATATTCAACCAGCATCGATTACGATGCCAACGACGAAAAGACCATTACTTTCTTTAAAGTAGTGCAAAACAAACTGCTTTGGGCAATTAGCCAACAAACAGCCGCCGAATTGATATACCGCCGTGTCGATGCTTCTTTGCCCTTACTTGGAATGCAATCGTACGATAAGAAAGGCGCAGTGAGCATTAAAAAAACAGATGTAAGCATTGCAAAGAATTACCTAAACGAGAACGAAATAAAACTTTTAGGACTATTAGTTGAACAATACCTTGCTTTTGCCGAAACTATGGCACAACAGCAAATCCCCATGTACATGAAAGATTGGATTGAACGCCTCGATTCCATTCTGCAATTAAATGGCCGGGAACTACTCGCACACGCTGGCACAATAAGCCATCAAATGGCATTAAACAAGTCGGGTGTAGAATACGAAAAATACAAGGAAGAACAGAAGAAACTCTCCAAAGAAGCGAGTTTGAAAGAGATCGAGGAGGATATTAATAAACTGAAAAAATTAAAACCATAATAGTGAAACCATTACATACAATAAAACTTTACATTCCCGACTTTAGTCGGATAACAGTGATTTAAAATATTCACTTTTTGGAGTGGGCTCAATAATATTCTAAGGAAATCATACTTAATCCAACATTATCCCCAGTTCCCATCCCGGTAACATGGTTGCATCCAGGGCAGGTTTTTGTGGTTAAAAAACGGGGTAAGCTGGATCGCCATTTCTTTCATTTTTGCTTCGTCCATGGGTTTGAAGTTGCGTAATATTTCAAGGTTTGAATTAACTACTTCCATGCTGTCCAGCCCTAAAACAATCACATCAGGGCCTTTAAGTGAAAGGGCATATTTTATCAAATCAGTAGGATTTAGATTGGCAATGGTTTCACGCGGACGGACAACTTTCATCAGGATTACAGCCATCCCTTTTTCTTTGGCGGCCGGGATTGCCATTTCCTCGCGTTTCTGTGGATTGTTGCCCACATTCCAGTGGTTCATTGCAATAAGCATGGTATTGAAATCGCCCCGGCCTACCATTTCTTTCATTGCAACAGCGTCGGTGTGGCCTGAAAATCCAATAAACCGGGTAAGCCTCTGTTCTTTTAAACGATGCAAAATATCAATGAGGTTTCCTTTCTCGCTGAGCTTATCTACATCTTCAATCGTCCATACATCGTGAATCATCAGTTGATCCAGGTGGTCTGTCTGCAATCTTTTCAGGCTGGTTTCGATCTGGCGCATGGCCTCATCTGGGTCGCGGCTGGTCACTTTTGTTGACAGGAAAATCTCCTTTCTGCGCTCTTTTACTACCGGGCCTATACGTTCTTCGCTGGAGATGTACCGGGGGTTCTTCTTTTTTCCGGGAGGCAGGCCAAGTGTGTTGTCGTAAGCCCATGCAGTATCAAAATAATAAAGTCCATTGTCCAACGCATAATGTAGCATTTCTTGAGCTTGTTCATCACTATCAATATGGCAAAACCGTGAGCCTAAACCACAAAGGATACGGGGGACAGGTACCCCTGTCGAGCCAAACAGGACAGTAGGCAACCCTTTGGCATCATAGGGAGAATCTGATTTTAAAGTCGGTTGAAGAATAGAACATGAAGGCAAAAGCCCTGTTCCTGAAACGAGTAAACTGGCGCCAATAGTTTCCTTTATAAATTTCCGGCGGCTTAATCCATCCTTTTTCATATTTCACTTGTTTATGGTTATCGTATGGTGTGAGCTTCTGTAAATTCAACTTTTGTTCCATCGATGTTTTGCAGATTCAACAGCCAGCGTTTCCCTTTACCAACTATTGGCTTTGCAAGCTGGTTGTTCCCCTGTCGTTCTCTCAGGGTATAAATTGTTTCCTGCATGTCGTCGACTAAAAAACAAGGATGGCTGAAGTTGACGTCATCCGACGGATAGTGTTCTATATTTTCAATACAATCGGGAAAATGCAGGTAATTCATCTGCACTTTCTGCTGATGGTCTTCCGGGTAACGCCATAACTCTTTGCATCCCATTATCCCAACCCAAAATGGATCGTTGTCAAGGACTTCTTTGCAATACAGGCCCACATGATGGATGCGTTTGGATATCCTCCTGCCTGAAAGGAATTTTCCTTTCGATAATTTATGTAACGAATGTTCCCCAAATTTGATAAACTCCACAGGAACACCGGAGGGATCATGGATCAGGATGGTTTCGTTACCTGCCCCGTCTGTATTTGCTTTTGCAGGCGCTTTTATCCCTTTCTTCTGAAGGTATTCCTGCATTTGCCCCACATCTTCGGTTTCAAATGAAACGGACACCAAATGCGGTTTTTTCTTTGCATCTTTGTCTTCTACAAACTCAAGAAACTGGCGGTCGTTCACTTTAAAAGAAATGATTTTTCCTAAGTCAGAGGGATAAGAAAATGCTTCTTCAAAACCTAAAAATTCCCCGTAATAATCTCTGGCTATCTGGAAATCACTGACTAAAAAGGTCATTTTGACAATGCCCAAAACCAGGGGTCTTGCCACTTTCTGTCCAGTCACCTGAGATAAAAAAGTTGTACAAAATAAAATCAAGTATAATATCTTCTTTGTCATTTTACTGTTCGTTCTATTTCCTGAAACCAATATTTAGTAAGTCTGATTATATTCTTTCGATAAGTTATGTAAATCAATGGTTAAATTGCTAATGTTATAAAAGCAGAAGCCAATCGCCCAAAGGCATGAATCATGAGTTCTTTTGTTGACCTTACTTTACTGGCTTTTTGGATATCAGCCTTTTCAATCAGCCAATTGAATATGGCTTCAATTGGCTGTCTTATTCTTGAAACAACCGTTGAGAATAAATCATCAGCTGCCTTAATCCGTTGTTTGATTACTTCCTCCATTCCTTTAACTGCTTATGGTTGAACAAAAACCTTTATCGGTTATCTCAACAGCAACCTTTCCTGACCGTTTGCCAGAACAGTTTATAATGGGCATTGTTACTTTTCGGCGCCCTTCATGGTGCATGGCATACAAATTGATCGTCATAATCTCCTGGTCGCTAAATGCGGGTTTGTTAATGCATGTGAACCTTTAGCAATAAAATTGAAGTTCATCTTCAAATTTGTCGCATACAAAACAGTAAATTCTTATTAACTTGTCGTCCTTATCCTTGGAAATCATATCTCATAATCAATTCGAAACTGTTCTTAAGATGCTGATCTTCAAAAATCCAAACAAACATGATGCGTTGATTTTTAACTATTTAAAGAACTTTTTTTGTTAGTTTTTCAACCCTTGATTCGCATTTTTAATAAAAACTAGTATGAGTTTTGGGTTAAGCGGCGAATGACCCATCATGACGATAATTCCGATACTGTTGAGTAAGCATTCGGCCTGCCACGTATACTGAATTTTCTCTTAGACCGGGGATACCAGCCTGAGATTTGGAATTTTCTAAGTTCTACTGGAATCTCTTGGAATTAGTTGGAGTTTTCTGAAAAACTCTGGCATTTGTTGGATTTTTTCCAACGGTGTGGCAAAAGGTCGGCCAAGTCTAAATCGTAGTTGTTGTTGTACAATGAGATTCTGGTAAATACATCGGTCAACCATTCCCGGGGATTCACATCACTGGCTTTACAGCACCCCAGCAGGGAATACATGATGGCAGCATTCTCTGCCGACTCATGATTGCCACAAAACAAATACCCCTTTCTTCCTACGGCCAGTGGCCTGATGGCATTTTCGGCCAGGTTGTTGTCAGGCAGGTAGCGGCCATCCAAATGATAGCGGGACAGACGCATAAAAAGATTGTAGGTATAAGCCAGCGCTTTGCCCATTCTACCACCCGGCAGCGCTTTAGGGTAATATCCTTCAATCCATTTTTCAAAGGCACGCATAATTGGATAGGCCAGCCGTTTTCGAAGTTCAGCTCTTTGCCGGAAATCCATTTCCTGGTCAGTGGCCATTTCTTCAACTTGATAGAGTTTGGCTATTTGTGCCAATGCATACCCTGCTCCGGCTTTGTCTTCGGGAAGACTTTCGGAGAATTTGCGGCGCGCATGCGCCCAGCAACCCAGGAGCAAAACACCTTTCTTTTGCTCATAGATTGAGTATGCCTGATAACCGTCGGTTTGAACAGCTCCCTGGTAATTTTTCAAAAGATCAACCACTACTTTCCCGGCCCGGGAGCCTTTATCGTAGTGAAAGAAAACAAGGTTGTCCATTACCGAGCGGACCATCCACAGGTAAGCTTTACTGGCTTTGTGCTTTTCGTTATTGATAACCGGGATGGTGCTTTCATCAACCTGGATGTAGTCGGATGCCAGAATGAGTTCTTTTAAGCGAAGATAAAGCGCCCGAAGTAAATCGCTGCTGCCCTGGAACCAACCATTAACGGTTGATGCGGGCAATCTTACCCCGACCATCTTTAATATGGCAATCTGACGATGAAAAGGCAGGTGGTAAAAATATTTGTTCATCATCAGCTCGGCCAACAACGAAGGGCCGGCATTGCTTCGGGGTAAAGGCAATAGTGGCATGGATGCAATACGGATAGCCGGGTTTTCCTTCCGGTCCTGTTCATTCGTAATATTTTCTTCTCCTGCTGATTGCTTTACGGCGTATTTTGGGCGTTCTATCCGGCGTACATAAATCTCGCCGGGTTTGTGTTCAAGTATTTCTGTTACTTCCTCGCCAATGCGTACCCAGTTATCCTGGACTCCTTCGGGCTCTATTACTTCTATCTCCCGCCTGAGGTGGTCTGGAAGCGGCTGGCGAACAGCGTTCTTTTTCTCTCTTTCAGGCTTGCGCCGTTCATACTCGATTAACTCTTTCTCTGCATCTTTTATGGCGATCTGTTCTTCAGGAAGTACATCCAGGCCATCCCAGTCAATCTTTCTTTGATTGGGATCTTCTGCAATATGCTTTTCGCTGGATTTCCCAAAAAACTTGTGGCGAAACCAGGCCAGCTGATCGGTAAGCTTATGGATTTGCTGGTCTTTTTGAGCTACGACAACCTCTAATTTCTGATTTTTGGACTCCAGGGCTTCCAAGGCCCCGTTATCGACTTTTCGCAACCGGGAAAGCTCCTGGAACAGCTCATCACGTTCCTGAAGAAGCTCCTGGATTAACACATCTTTACCGGTTGCAAAATCGCTCATTTACCACTGTTTGATTATGAGCGTAAAGATAGTAAAATCAAGGCTTTCAGCCAATTTTTGGTGCCTGAAAAAAACTAAAAAAGTGCTTCGCTTTGTCGCTTTTTCAAGAGCCTTTTTTTAGGCTTCACATTTTTTACAATCATCATTAAATCGTGCCAATCAATGGACTGAGATGTGAGGGCTTCACCGAAGGTGGGAAGCTTAAAAACCCCACTTTCAAGCTTCTTGTGATAGATAACCAGGCCACCGTGCTCCAGGTGCAGAATCTTCATGATGGTGAGTCTTCGGTTGACAAAAATGAAAACCTCACCGCTTTGAACATCGCGTTTCATGACCGAGCTTACTATGCCACTGAGGGTGTAAAAGCTTTTGCGCATATCCACCGGTGCCGGATAAAGAAAGTACTTTAGCTTACCATGTAAATGAAACATCCGGCTCTAATCAAACAGGTGAACAATTGCTTTTAGCAAATGCATATCGGCCTTATCTCTTATCATCATTTTTGTACCGTTGGGAAACACAAACTCGATGGGAGCCTGATTGCCTGGGATACCGGAACTATTGATGGGAGCCTGGATTGTCCGCCGACTGGCAACCGGTAAGTTGGAATCAAAGACCAGCGGAACAAAACTCTCGGGCTGATGCCGCGACATCTCACCCAATTGTTTCTTCCAGTAGTAGAATGTGGAAGGGGCAAAGCCCTGGTTGGAACAAAAGTCCTTTACGTTCAAGCCCGACTCCTGATACTCCTGGAAGAGCCTCTTAAATGTTGATAGTGTCATCCTCATTTTTTTCCATCAAAGAAACGGCGAGATCCCCTGGCTGGCAATATGTATTACGCCGAATGCTTACACTGTTGATGATTTCATTTCAGTCCATCCGTCACTTCAATTTCGCCCATCGGATACCATCCTTCGTCATTAATTCCATCAATGGCCAACTTGACCATGGGTTCAAAAGTTGCCGGGGAGACAATAGCTACCTGCAATTGGTATTTTCCAACCGGCATATCATAGGGAATATAAAAGGCATCATCATATACAATATCACCTGGCAGCCATGTTTTAATATCGACACAAGCAGGCAGCACTTCTACTTTTTCAGAATTGATTAGCCGCAGTGCCAACAGGTAATCCTTGTAAATTGGCGCCACCCCTTTGTTTTCCCACCACGATGTTATTGCCATTTGTCCTTGTGGCGTTACCTTTGAAGGGAAAGTGAATTTCCGCAATACATAACGGTACCCCATTTTATTCAGCCATTTGTTTACCAATGGTCCCCATTCTTCCGGGATAGGTGAACTTTTTGCATTAAAGGAAGAAATATGCCACTTGAGGGCTTGTCCGAAAATATAATCCACAGTCATTTTATCGTATTTTTCCTTTTCCAGCCATCGCAAAAAAGTCCCGCAAATCTCCATGGTGACCGGTGCTTTTTTCCAGGCTTCACCCATTCCGCTTTTAATGATATGCTGGGGATAAACATCGGTCATGTGGTCCCATCCCCATTCCGGCCAAAACCCCATATCGCCCAAGCAGTCCAATCGCCAACCGAGGTGGCGCATTTCGGGACCGGTACCGTTGTTTTGCCCATCGGGCCAATAAGCAGCTATTTTTGTCCCTTTAACCAATACCCCAGGATCAGGCGCATCGCCATTAAGCGGTTGAAAATTTAGAATAATTCGTACTTAATCTGACAAATTTTGATTTGATAGTTTGAACTTGAACTTCCAATTTGAGTGAATATTTTTTGTGCGAAATCCTCTTTTAAAAACCAAATGAGAGATTTAGAACAAAAAATAATAGTCCGATCTAATCTGGACTTTTAAACTGAAAATGTAAGTGTAGATTCAGATTTTCACACATTAATTTTCAACATCAACTATTTTACGAACCCTTTCCAAACATTTATATTTTTGGTTCCTGGCACTGGCAGCATTGGCGTAACCGAGAGAACTGGCAATTTTATCCCAACCCTGGTTTTTGTAATAGAAACATTCTATCAATTGTTTGCATGGATCACCAAGAGTTTCAATAGCGGCATTGACGTTCTCATAGATATTGGAAGTATTTTCATATCCGTCAACTGTAATATCGGCATTAATATAGTAATAAGAGTCATTTAGCGGCATTTCTCTTTTGTTTTGACGGAGTCGATCCATCCACATAAGTCGGCAAATGGAATAGAGATAAGTCTTCACAGAACAGGTCAAATCAAGTTTCTTGGCATATACTTTTTCAATAAGTAACACCAAGGCATCCTGAAAGATGTCCTTTGCGGAATCAAGATCACCCGAATTGAGAATAACCAGTTTAACAGTTTTAGAAAATTCGCCTTCATACAAGTCATTTAAAACTTGCTGATCTCCTGATAGAATGCCAGTTATGATTTTGTGATTTTCTTTTAAATTTCTTTCCCTTTTTTCGGATTCGCTTAATTCAACTCTTCTGAAACTAATCGAATGACTCTCATACTTATATTCTTGTTCATTGATTAACTCATGGGCAAAATTGATTTGCTGTTCTTGATAATATTCAAATGCCTGCTTGCAGAAATTACCTATCCTATCCTTTTGTTTCTGCCTGAATGTAAGGTAAGTTGACTTTAAAATATCAATGAGTTGAAGGCTACTCTCATCTTTGTCCTCATTCAACCAATTGTTTAAATGCTTATCGGCCAGGTCCCATTCATTATTGCCGAAGTCCATAATTGAAGTTTTGATATGATAATCAAAAATAATTCAAAAAAAACGGAAAAGAAAGGGTGACATTTTAATCTTATCAACATTAAAGGAAAACACTAAATCCCTTAACATGAAAAACACTATTCATTACGTTTTAATACTTGATAAGAGTGGTTCGATGAGCGACCTCAAAAAGGAAGTTATCCTCAGCTTTAATGAGCAGGTTGACATGATATTAAAACTGAAGAAGGAGGAACCTGATTCAATTATCAAACTTACCTTTTGCGCTTTTAATGATTCTGTTGAGTTTAAATTCATTGCCCAGGATGTTGATCATATCAAGAAACTTACCGAAGCAGATTATCAACCAAACTGTTTCACTGCTTTGTATGATGCCATTGGAGTATCCATTGTTAAAATTTCTGAATTATCAGAACCTGACGATCAGGTGTTTCTTGCCATATTCACCGATGGGCTTGAAAATGCTTCCAAACATTACCGGGCTGAGGATATTCAATTTAAACTGGATGAAGCAGCCAAAAAAGGATGGGAAGTCAATTTCTTTTGCCGTTATGAGGACAAGCTACTTTATCAAAGCCGATTGAAGATTCCGGCAAAACAGATCGTCGGAATTACCATTGATAAAGTTGGTTTGGAGGTGATGGACTGTGAAATAAGGTATCGGATGATGAACTTGGTTAGTAAAAGGAAATAAGATGCTTTCTCAAATCTGTTTGTTAAAATCAGCTTTCATCGATATTTGAGATCCGAAATATCAATAGGGGTTTTCAATTAAAAAAATTGTATATTAACAATATAAATCAACTATAATGAATTTTGAGCTTGACCCATCATTTATAAAATACCTGAAAGATATTGACAAAGTAGATATTACGACTTCGTCTATCGAAGAAAATTTAATCATTTCTGAGCTAAAACACTTTAAACCTTTATGTTTTGCTTTTAATAAAGTTATACCAAACATACAAAGACTCACTATTAACAGGAATTTGCGCGACAATAATAATGAAACTATCAATGATATTGAGTTTTTAAAAAATCCGCCCAAAGAGGTTTTACATAAATACGGAAGAGCAAATCTTAAATATCAAAGTGTATTGTACGCTACATTTATTTTACCAACATTAATAAAGGAAACCAATCCTGATGTTGGTGATTTGGTTACAATTTCCAAATGGAAATTGAAAAATGAAGATACCCCATTAATTGTCTCTCCAATCATTGATTATGCAAAATGTAATGATTATCAACTTCGCACTGAATTTGAAAAGGCTTTATTGCAAGAGCCAGCACAATGGCAAAAAATGATATTCATGCACTATTGTATTATATCAAAACATTTTGGCAAATATGTCGAAAAGGGCAAGGACATAAATTACATCTTTAGTGCACACTTTGCAGATAAGATTTTTCATGAAATTTATGGTGGAAAAATTGAAGCGATTATTTATCCGAGTGTGCAGGATTCTGGCACCACAAGTAACATTGCTATGAAACCTGATGTCTTTAATGCGAAATATGAAATCGATGAAATATGTGAAAGTATTGTTTACTCAAAAGACAATCATTCGCTATTTCTAAAATCAATAAAATCGACAAAAAAAGTTAGCTTATCTGGTGAAATAATTTGGGAATGACAAATCCTTCGTTGTTTTTATTTTTAGCTTTACAGTTATGATAAAATTACTAACCGAATGAACGCTATTCTTAATAATCCTTTTCGGATATTAGGCTTGGAGCCAACTAATGATGAAACTATTATTTCTGAACGCGTTTTTGAAATCTTAAGACTTTTAACAAATGGAGAGGAAGTCTCTTTTCCGATTGATGAGTTTTATAATAAGATATTGGTTGATCCATATAATACTCTATATTTTAATAGTTTATCTACCAATAAAGGAGAACCCATACCTACCCGGAATATTAAAACGTTAAAAATCGCACAAGAAAAATTAAAAGATCCGATAAAGAGAAAGTACTATGCACTTTTTTCATTTAATCAATATCAAATAGATAATAGCCTTTTCAACATAGATCGATTTGCTGAATATTTGGAAAATGATTTGAATTTAAAAGAAGGTAGAATAAAACGACGTTCGAATCTGCTGAATGCGATTCTACTGAATGATTTTAAAGAAGAAAATAATCCGAATTGTATAGTGGAAAAGGAGTATGATAAATTAACAGTAAAAAATCTAACTGATAATGAAATTTGGATTGAACCTAATTCAACCTATACATTTAATGAAGATTGCAATTTCAGCTATGAATATAGTTGTGAATGGCTTGATGGTGTTGATAATAAGAGGTTTTCATTTTTTTGGGGAAAAGAATTTCTGAAAAATAATTATTACTCTTTTGGAATAACGGCTGAAGGATATTATTACTTAGCAAATGATGTTAATGGAAATTGTAAAGGTATTGAGATTGATTCTGACCTTTTTTCATGGAAGTATTCAGATGTTATTTGTAAAAAAGGCAAGAACCATATAGAAATTAGGCGAAATCATAATTGTTTGGAGTTTTATATTAACAAGGAATTAATTCATAAAACATCACAATATAGACAGTTTTATGGTAATAAATATGGTTTCAGTGTATGTGGTAAGCAAACGGTAATATTTTCAAATTTAAGGGTAAATATTTATAAAGAAGCTATCGATTATGCTTCTGATTTGACAATTAGTGCCTTAAATTTTGAAAACGTCAAAAGTCTTGCACTTCTCTTTTTCTATAAAACCTATCTAAGTATTAATCAACCATTAACTTATGCAAGTAGTAAATCGGATATAAAGAATGAGGTTTATGCTCCATCCAATTTGCGTTTGTCTTTGGATAAAGTCATGATATTATTTGGAAAATTATTCAAAAAGGAAGTACTATTATCAATTGGATTTTTACAGGAAGGTGCAGAAACTGAGAATTGTTGGAAAAATATAGCGCAATGGTTTTTTAATGATTTGGATATATTACTTGAACTCGCATTTGACAAGGATAAAAACATAAAAGACAATGGAATACATTTTAAAGAAAGATTTCAGGATATAACTTTAATGGAAATTGTAAATAATTATTCATTAGCACAATTAGAAACAAATGATGCATCAGCACAATTAGAAACAAATTATTTAAACTGGAAGACAAAATTACTGCAATTCCCCAGGACATCAGACACTGAAGAATTTCAGTTTGATATTGAGTTTTTCAGAAAATCTAAAATAAGTAAATCTCATTTTTCAAGCTCAATAAATAATCCATTTCGGATATTAGGTTTAAAACATGATGCCACAGATAAAGAAATTGCAAAAAGAGTTTCTGACCTTTTAGTTTATGCCGAAATGGGTAAAAAACCAAAATATGAGACTGATTTATTTTTTGGTGAAATTAACAGAACAATAGAAAACATAAGAGATTCTGAAAAAAAACTAGAAAACCCTAACCAAAAACTTTACTACACATTACTATGGTTTATCGAATTAAATGAATTAGATAAAACTTTTTTGAATAATTTAAGAATTTTAGACCGGGGCGAAGATAGCAGAGAATTCAATGGTAAGTTTATATACCAGTCGGCACAGTTTCTGGAGAAGAAAACGAATTATTTTGATGCTGCTAATAGTATTTACGAAGAGATGTTCTTGAATGCCACTAGTAATATTAAGGAATATTTTAATTCAACGTATGAATCAGAAAAAATAAGTTTTTGCTTGCACGATGACATAATTCCATTCATTCCTTTGAATATCGATTCAAAAAGAATAGAAAATCATTTGATCTTAAATTCAAATAATGATAATGGTTTTTGGTTACTTAATGAAATTATTTTTGACTATACGGCTGACTATGAAATTGAATTTGACTGTGAATGGTTAGAGGGCGAAGATTTTAATAAACTTTATTCTATTGTTTTTGCTAAAGATTCTGGAAATAATTATTACCGTTTTGGCATTTCTGCAAATGGAAACCTATTTTTTGATGCAGTAGTTAATGGAAAATATCAAAACTTATACGGATGGCAGCGAGTTGATAATTTAAATTTAAAATCAAAAAACTGTTTAAGAATCACTTACGATTCGAATAAAAATGAATTTAGTTTCTATGTTAATGACAAATATTACGCAGAAAAGGGGCGTTTCTTTGGTGTAAAGGCTTTGGTGAATCCGATTAAGGGTAATTTTATTGGCGTCTCCGTTTTTGGCAAACAAAAAGTCACTTTTTCTAATTTTAGAATGTCCTATACTCATCGGATTTCAAAAGAAGACACACAAACAAAAATTAGGACATCAAATATTTCTTCTTTAGTAAATCTTCTAACTGCAAACTTGTGTGTATGTAGTTTTGTAGAAAAGGAATTTCACTATAAGTTTCCTTTGACAATTACGCTATTTGGTAAAATTGTAAACAGTGATGCCTTTAATTCTTTTGCTACAAAAATAATTGGGGAACATGCTAACATTGATATAAAAGCTTTAGAAAAGTATTTTATTGATGATATTTACAGTTTCGTAAAACCACAATTTAATAAAGAGGAAGGAGTTAAACTCATTGAATTCCTTGATGCTTTTTATTCTTTCTCAAATATTAATCAGAATTATATAGTTCATAAATTTATTGGCAGACCTATTCTTGAAATTGAAAATTCACTCAAAAAGACAAAAGATTTTCTTAAGAATACACCTTTGGAGGGTTTAATTCTCGGATACAATTTATACAATACAACAAATGAGGACTTGTTCGCAGTCAGAAAGATTTTGTCCTATACCAATTATCAATACCGGTTACTAGCAAATAATCTTTCAGACAGCCTTCTCGATTGCGGTATTGTTTTTTTTAATACCACTCAAAAAAATCGAGAGGTACTGTTATCCGAAGGCAATCAGATTCTGGAACTTGTCCATTATGCAAATACAATTGCTATAGATGGAAATGCCAGAAAAAGAGTAGATGAAAATATGGTTTTCTTTATTAATTGGGTTTCTGATGCCCAAAAGAGGGAACAAGAAAAATTTAAACAGGAGCAAAATAAACAAAACGAAGAAAGAGAGAGATTACGAAAGGATCAAGAAGTACATAGACAAGTACAAGAACGGGAAAGTCTTCGAAAGGAAGAGGAATCTAAGAGAAATAAAACCAAACCAAGTTTTAATCAAACAATTAATATTCCATTAAACAAGCCGAATATTAGTAAGCAAATCTTTAAAAAGCTTGTCAAAATTGTGCTTGCGTATTTTTGGTATATACTTTTTGCAATTATTATATTGTTTGCCGTATTTAGCCCGGATAATAAAAAAGACTCATCATCCAGTAATAATCAATTAGGTAATAACAAGCCTATCACAAATAAAATTGAAAACTATACACGTCCGAAAGAAGTTTCAAGATGGGCTGGAAATAAATTGCAAAATGGGTTTTCGCCTTATGATGATGTTTTTGGGAAAGGAATATATGATTATGATTCAAAATGTTGGATTACTTTTAAAAATGGAAATTCAACAGATGCTATTGCTTGTTTAGTAAATAATTATACCGGTACAACAATAAGAAATGAATACATCAGAGCTGGTACAGATTATCAAATGACAAATATTCCGGAAGGTGTTTATAAGGTAAAGGTCTTCTATGGGAATGACTGGAATCCAGAAAAGACGTTGAATCAAGGATCAATAAAAGGAGTTTTTGATACTGATTTTAGTTTTAGTCTCTCTGACAACGCAGATGACCTGATACACATAAATATTACCAAAACCAATGAAGGTATCAGCTATACAACAGGAGAAATAACACTTTATACAGTAAGAAACGGCAATATGAATCAACGAAATATTAATAGCGATGAATTCTTCAAATAAATTGAGTCAAGAATTATTGCCAGAGGAAGAGAGTGCGAATTACTTATTTCATTATACTACGGAACTGAATCATTTGGTTAGTATTATGAATAATTTTTTCATGCCTTTTTATTGTATGGAAGGTTTGGATTATCTAAACAAAACTGAATATTTCATTGAAGGAATGGCATTTCCTATAGTATGTTTTTGTGATATACCTTTAAGTCGTCATAAGATTCATAAAATCAAATTTGGGGAATATGGTATTGGGATGAAAAAGAATTGGGGAAAAGATAATCATTTATCGGCAGTAGTTTATGCTCATTCAAAGAGTTTGACTATAACTAGTTTGAGTATTCTGATAAAGATGGCAAGATTACTTCAAGAAAAATTGAATGATGAAGAATTTAGAGCTTATAATAATGCAGTTTCATTATTGATGATGAATTATAAATCATACGAAGGAAGGCTGTATAATAAAAAGGAAAATCTTTTCGCGAAAGAATTAACATGTTTTTATAATGAGCGAGAATGGAGATACATCCCTCTTGAAGTAAATGGGCTAAAATTAAATTTGGAAATTTCGGAATATCGGAATATCGAAATACTTCAGGAGGAGAATAAGTTAATACAGAAAAATAATAGACTAAAATTTGATTTAACCTGAATAATTCACAAAAACGAAGAAAAGCTCACGAAAATTAAAGATAAATTACTATCTTACAGCGTCTTACAACCGTATTTCCATGAGCTCTTCAGAAAATAAAATTACCGAAAAAACTCTGGACAAGCAAACAGACGTTGCAATTTGCCAGGGAAAACTCTTCGATTTACAACCAATTGACAATAAGCGTATTGAGGTAAGTTTTACTGCATCTGAGATTTCTTCAGATGGTGGTTTGCTGTTGGTCAAAGATATCGAGAGCCGGATTGGCATCATCAAGTCGCTGGTTACTTGTATTGAGGACACCCGGCATCAAAGCTATGTTGACCACTCTTTGGAAGAGATTGCTGCACAGCGGGTATATCAGATTGTTGCTGGATATGAAGATGCCAATGATTGCAATACCTTGCGCGATGACACGATCCTGAAAATGAGTGTTGGACGTTTGCCCATGACAGGGAATGCCTTGGCATCTCAATCAACTATGACCCGTTTTGAGAACACCCCAAGAGCCAGTGAACTGTACAACATCGCGTATGCCTTTGCCAATAAGTTTATTGAATCCTACCCTTCGGAACCTCCTGTGATTATTATCGATTGCGATGACACCAACATTGATACCCACGGGGGGCAGCAGTTAACCCTGTTCAATAACTATTACGGAGAGTATTGCTACATGCCCCTTCACATTTATGAAGGCTTGTCGGGAAAACTGATTACCACCATACTCAAACCAGGCAGGCGCAGCAAAAGTGCCAATGTTTTTGGGATACTCAAAAGGCTTGTTGCCCATTTGCGCAAATCGTGGAAAAATACGGTGATCATTGTTCGGGGCGACAGCCACTTTTGCAGCAAAGAGTTGATGGACTGGTGCGTTGGACAACCCAATATCCATTTTATAACTGGCTTGACCGGAAACAGCGTATTGAATTCGAGTGTTGAAACTCTTGTAAAGAGTTGCGAAAATGAATTTGCCAGATATGCCAAACCCATAAAGCGTTATCACTCATTTGGCTACAAAGCGGGTAGTTGGGAAAACCAGCAACGCGTGATTGTTAAAATCGAAGTGACAAGCAAAGGATCCAATATTCGTTTTATTGTAACCGACCTTTGGGAATACCGGACAAAGGCACTTTACGAACAAGGGTACTGCGGACGGGGCAGGATGGAACTCAATATCAAAGACCACAAAAACTACCTGCAATCAGGCCGGATGTCGTGCAATAGCTTTTATGCCAATCAGTTCAGGTTATTCTTGCATTCAGCCGCTTATGTGCTGATGCACTCGTTGCAGGAGAACATGCTAAAAACAAAGGGGTTGGCAGCTGTTACGATGAAGACATTACGTGAAAGGTTCATTAAAATTGCTGCCCAGGTTAGACAAATGAAGACAAAAATAAAAGTGGAATTTCCAGCTTCATGCCCGCAAGCCAAACTGCTTGAGAATTACTTCCTCGAAATCGGACAGTTGCGCCGTTAGCAACAACCCAACTATATTCAAAAATACATATTAATCAGGCACTTGCAAAGCACAAGATAAAATACCTATGTTCTGTGAAGAAAATACACACAATTTTTGGTCTAAAACTAAACAGGCCAACCTCTAAAATGACCAATCGAAAACAATCGCAGACAACAAATTTTCTTTTCAGCATATGGGTTATTAAATCCCACGGCTGAAAAAATCAAATATTCACCTTTTTAAAGTTTATGAATTATTCAGGTTAAATGATGTTGGTTTCTTGTTTCTAAAAAACCAGGCTGAAATTGATCTGTTTTTATCTAAATTAAGTCCGAAATATTCAGAAGATGATAAGAAAGAAATAAGAAGTAAAATACGAGTTAATTAGTTTTCCATCCCTTACAAACAAAATATGTTCACAGAATTCCCATCAAATCCAGAAATAAACAACTCATTAGCTTTCAAAGTAGCAGACGAGATTACACGGATGCGACAAAGGTTAGCATCCATGCCTTCGGACATCAATGGTATTGCACAACTGTCAAAATCACTCGACCGATTGGAGGAAGAACTTAATATTTTGGAGTTTGAAATGCCAGTCTTATTAAATAAACCATTCGATGATGGTATGACTGTAAAGGCAAGGTTTATTCCTTCGGAAAGCATGAATACCGGTGAGAAAATAATTACGAAAGTAATTAAACCACAGATTAATTATAAAGGACAACTTGTTCAGGTTGCAGAAGTTGAAGTTAGTACAGGAGATTAAAAATCAAATATATGGCACGTCAAAAAATTGATTACGGTATTGATTTGGGTACAACTAATTCAGCTATTGCCCGGTTAGAAAATGGTGAAATCAAGATCATTAAAAGCAACGATGGTCAGATGGACACAACCCCTTCGGTTGTTCATATCAATAGGGCAAAGACCATTTTTGTTGGGCTAAAGGCATTTAACCAAATTGATGCTGATGCAAAAAAAGCGTTAAAGGAATTTCAAAATAAGGGCATTGACTCTGGGTCAAATACTTTCTTTGAGTTCAAACGGACAATGGGAACGGATAAAAAATACCTGTGTCCCAACATTGGTAAAGAGTTTTTATCGGAGGAACTTTCATCAGAAGTTTTAAAAAAGTTGAAGAGTTATGTACTTGATGAAACAATTCAGTCGGCTGTTATAACTGTACCTGCAAAATTCAGACAAAATCAATTAAATGCCACACAAACAGCAGCCGAATTAGCCGGGTTTGCTTATTGCGAATTATTACAGGAACCCATTGCGGCATCTATTGCTTACGGATTGGATGTTCAAAATATGAAAGGTTATTGGCTGGTATTCGATTTTGGCGGAGGAACCTTTGATGCTGCTTTAATGAAGGTTGACGATGGAATTATGAAGGTTGTTGATACTGAAGGCGACAACAATTTGGGAGGCAAGAATATTGATTATGCGATTGTTGATCATTTGTTTATACCGGAATTAAAACAAAAATTCCAGTTGAATAAAGTGATGAAAAATGATTTGGGGCAACACCTTCTTCGCGATGTTCTCAAAAAATATGCAGAGGAAACCAAAATAGAATTATCCTTAAATGAAACTGCTTCACCTTATGCAGATGATTTGGGTATAGATGATGAAGGAAACGAATTAATCCTTGAATTGGAAATCGGAATAGAACAATATGAAGAAGTTATTTCTCCAATATTTCAACGGGCAATTGATATTTCTTTGAATCTACTGGAAAGAAATAATTTGAAAGGATCGTTTCTGGAAACAATTCTTTTGGTTGGCGGTCCAACTTTTTCTCAAACGCTTCGCAGAATGTTGAAAGAACAAATATGTTCCAACATCGAAACATCTATTGATCCAATGACAGTAGTAGCGAAAGGCTCAGCCCTGTTTGCAGCTACAAAAGACATTCCTGTAAACCAACAAAAAAGAGACACAACCAAAGTTCAGCTTACACTCAAATATCCTGAAACAACAGTTGAGACCGAAGAAAAACTTGGACTTTTAGTATATAGAAATCATTCCTCAAAATCACTATCAGGTCAACTTTTTGCAGAAATATTACGAAATGACAATGCCTGGTCTTCGGGTAAAATTGAGATTGTTGATGATGCTGAAATAATCTCTTTACTTCTTAATCCCAATAAATCAAATTGCTTTACTATTACCTTATTCGACGACAAAGGGAACATCTTACCCTGTGAACCATCTGAATTTACAATTATTCAAGGATTAAAAGTTGCCAATGCAACATTGCCCTATAACATTGGAATTGATCTTTTTGATCCGGCAATGGGTAAGATTGGAGTATATACTTTAAAAGGCTTAGAAAAAAACACATCGTTACCGGCAAAAGGGAAAGATGTTTTTAAAACACAAAAAGATATACGTCCCGGGAATCAGAACGATCAACTTAAAATTGAAATCTATGAATGTGGTTATAAAGAAGATGGTTCCAAAAAGATACTGAATGAACTTATTAATCTGGTCATTATTTCCGGTGAGGATTTGCCACAATTTCTACCTGCAAACAGCGATGTCGAAATCGTATTGGATATTGATTCATCGAGAAGGATTCAATTTTCGGCATATTTCCCATATCTTGATGAAACCATTGAATTGAACGTACCAGAGCAGAGACAAACAGAATTTGATGCTGACAAGTTGATGTCAGAAATAATACAGGCTAAAGAATTACTATCCGATTTAGAATCTGATGCAATTCTTGTTAATTATAGTGAAACTGCAAAAATGAAAACTGAATTGAGCGAAATAGCAATTTTGCTTGAAATTGGGAAAGGGGATTACAATACCAAAACTCAGGTAATGGAACGATTAAGGGAAGTGCTTAAACAAATTGATCGAATTAAAGAAGAAAATGAATGGCCAACCATTGAAGATGAATTGAATTGGCTACTTGAAAGAATGAAAAACAATAATCAGCGATATGGCAATGACAAAACTAAAAAACAAGCTGAACAATTGGAATTACAGGCAAAAGAAGTTTGTAAACAGATGAATGTAAAAATCGCCAAGGAATTGATGGAGCAAATTCGTTCCTTTAATTTTACGTTAGTTCGCGATGATATTGGTTTCTGGATTAACTATATTAAAGATTTCGATAACAATTTTTCGTCGCATGAATGGATTAACCCTTCTCGTGCCAGAACTTTATTGGATGAAGCAAAACAAATTATATCCACCAACCCTTCAAAAATGAAAATTGAAGAAATTGTAAGGGAATTATTCACCTTATTGACTGATAAAGAAAAAGCCGTAATTTCAGAAAATGATGATTCAACTTTAATGAGATGAAGAACTTATCAAATGGAATATTAGCTAAAGGAGATGTAATTAATAGTACCTATGAAGTCCAGTTTTTCATTGGAGAAGGTGGATTTGGCGAAGTTTATAGGGTTAAGCACAAATACTTGGGTCTGCAAGTTCTTAAAGTGTTTAAAGAAGAATATTCACAAAAGACCAATATCGTAACATTGGTTCAGGAAGCTAAAATTCTTTCTAATCTTACGCATAACAATATAGTCAGAGTTTTTGAAGCCAATGAATTCACTAAAAACTGTAAAGTTTATTATTTTATTACAATGGCTTTTGTCTCTGGTGAAACACTTACTCAACGTCTATCGCGTTTTTCAAAATTACCATTTGTAGAAGCCTTAAATATTCAAACTGACTTATTGAATGGATTAAGTTTTCTGCATCAGCAAAATCCACAAATTATTCATCGGGATATAAATACGGATAATTTGCTGCTTTCGTATGACGACAATAAAATTGTTGGAAAATTGGCGGACTTTGGGCTTGCACAATCAATTAATCCAATATCAACAATAACTAATGCAGCAGGTCGCTATCAATATTTTGCTCCAGAGTGTTTTTGGAATAGTTATTTTCCTGCTAGTGATGTTTTTTCTGCTGGACTGATTTTTTATAAAATGGTAACCGGAGTTCATCCTTGGAACTATAATTTTGAAAACATTGATCAAGATGATTTTGAACAGCTATCCAATGTGATTATTTCTGCTCGCAAAGAACAACCCCGGAAACCCTCCCATTATAATGCTGCCTGCAGCGAACATTATGACAGTATCATATTGAAGGCGATTTCTTTAAATCTTGAAGATAGGTATCTAAATGCTATCGAATTTTATACTGCCTTAATTACTCAACCAATTGACCTAATTTCAACTATATATAATAGTAGGAAAAAACAATCTGATTCAAATTCGGTAGAAACGATTAATAAAATAAAGGAAAAAGGGAAAGGCTTTGATGCAATTGCAGGGATGACAGAATTAAAAGAAACTTTATACAATGATGTGTTATTGCCTTTAAAAGAGAAAGAATTATATGAAAAATATAAAGTTTCAGTACCCAATGGGATGTTGTTATATGGACCACCAGGATGTGGAAAAACATTTATCGCAAGACAGTTCTCCGAAGAAATCAATTTTAATTTTATTGAACTAAAACCATCTGATCTAGCGAGTATTTATGTTCATGGTACACAGGAAAAAATTGGTCAGGTATTTAAAGAAGCAAGAGAAAAAGCTCCTACTGTTATTTTTATCGACGAATTAGATGCCATTTTACCTAATAGGGAGGGCGATTTAGGACACCATTATGCTAGTGAAGTAAATGAGTTCCTCGCTCAAATGACCGAATGTAATAAAGATGGTATTTTTATAATTGCTGCAACTAATCGCCCTGAAAAAATTGATCCTGCAATATTAAGAACAGGAAGAATGGATAAGGTTATATATCTTGCTCCACCTGATTTTGAAGCCCGGCATGCAATGTTTAAAATGTTTTTAGATGGACGACCGGTTGATGAAAATATTGATCTAAGACGACTTGCAGAATTAACAATACTTTACGTGTCAAGTGACATTAGTTTTTTAGTTAATGAAGCCTCTCGTAACGCGCTAAAGGATAGAGTAAAGATTACTCAAAAACATTTCGAGGATGTTATAAGCAAATACCCGCCTTCAATTTCAGAAAGACAATTAAAAAAATATGAGTCTTTCAGAAATAATAGAAATTTTAATTGAATTACATTGTGATTCATGTGATCTACAAAAAGGCATTGCTGAATTCTCAAATACTGATTTTATAGCATGAAATATCTTACAGACTTTTGCAGAATTTAATGTAAAGAACCACTACTAACTAAGGCATTCAAGCCAAGCATAAAAGACAGTTTGACGAAACAAAAAGTGATAAGTTTTAAACTAAATTAGCATCTAAAATAAACTAATGATCACAAAAGAAGAACTCCAACATATCCTGCCACATATTCCGGAGCGTAAGCATTCGGCGTAATACATATTGCCAGCCAGGGGATCTCGCCGTTTCTTTGATGGAAAAAAATGAGGATGACACGATCAACATTTGAGAAGCTCTTCCAGGAGTATCAGGAGTCGGGCTTGAACGTAAAGGACTTTTGTTCCAACCAGGGCTTTGCCCCTTCCACATTCTACTACTGGAAGAAACAATTGGGTGAGATGTCGCGGCATCAGCCCGGGAGTTTTGTTCCGCTGGTCTTTGATTCCAACTTACCGGTTGCCAGTCGGCGGACAATCCAGGCTCCCATCAATAGTTCCGGTATCCCAGGCAATCAGGCTCCCATCGAGTTTGTGTTTCCCAACGGTACAAAAATGATGATAAGAGATAAGGCCGATATGCATTTGCTAAAAGCCATTGTTCACCTGTTTGATTAGAGCCGGATGTTTCATTTACATGGTAAGCTAAAGTACTTTCTTTATCCGGCACCGGTGGATATGCGCAAAAGCTTTTACACCCTCAGTGGCATAGTAAGCTCGGTCATGAAACGCGATGTTCAAAGCGGTGAGGTTTTCATTTTTGTCAACCGAAGACTCACCATCATGAAGATTCTGCACCTGGAGCACGGTGGCCTGGTTATCTATCACAAGAAGCTTGAAAGTGGGGTTTTTAAGCTTCCCACCTTCGGTGAAGCCCTCACATCTCAGTCCATTGATTGGCACGATTTAATGATGATTGTAAAAAATGTGAAGCCTAAAAAAAGGCTCTTGAAAAAGCGACAAAGCGAAGCACTTTTTTAGTTTTTTTCAGGCACCAAAAATTGGCTGAAAGTCTTGATTTTACTATCTTTACGCTCATAATCAAGCAGTGGTAAATGAGCGATTTTGCAACCGGTAAAGATGTGTTGATCCAGGAGCTTCTTCAGGAACGTGATGAGCTCTTCCAGGAGCTTTCCCGGTTGCGAAAAGTCGATAACGGGGCACTGGAAGAGCTGGAGTCCAAAAATCAGGAACTCGAGCTTGTAGTAGCTCAAAAAGACCAGCAGATCCATAAGCTTACCGATCAGCTGGCCTGGTTTCGCCACAAGTTTTTTGGGAAATCCAGCGAAAAGCATATTGCAGAAGATCCCAATCAAAGAAAGATTGACTGGGATGGACTGGATGTACTTCCTGAAGAACAGACCGCCATAAAAGATGCAGAAAAGGAATTAATCGAGTATGAACGGCGCAAGCCTGAAAGAGAGAAAAAGAAGGCTGTGCGCCAGCCGCTTCCAGACCACCTCAGACGGGAGATAGAAGTCATAGAGCCCGAAGGTGTCCAGGATAACTGGGTACGCATTGGCGAGGAAGTAACAGAGATACTTGAACACAAACCCGGCGAGATTTATGTACGCCGGATAGAACGCCCAAAATACGCCGTAAAGCAATCAGCAGGAGAAGAAAATATTACGAATGCACAGGACCGGGAGGAAATCCCGGCTATCCGTATTGCATCCATGCCGCTGTTGCCTTTACCCCGAAGCAATGCCGGCCCTTCGTTGTTGGCCGAGCTGATGATGAACAAATATTTTTACCACCTGCCTTTTCACCGTCAGATTGCCATATTAAAGATGGTCGGGGTAAGATTGCCCGCATCAACGGTTAATGGTTGGTTCCAGGGCAGCAGCGATTTACTTCGGGCGCTTTATCTTCGCTTAAAAGAACTCATTCTGGCATCCGACTACATCCAGGTTGATGAAACACCATCCCGGTTATCAATAACGAAAAGCACAAAGCCAGTAAAGCTTACCTGTGGATGGTCCGCTCGGTAATGGACAACCTTGTTTTCTTTCACTACGATAAAGGCTCCCGGGCCGGGAAAGTAGTGGTTGATCTTTTGAAAAATTACCAGGGAGCTGTTCAAACCGACGGTTATCAGGCATACTCAATCTATGAGCAAAAGAAAGGTGTTTTGCTCCTGGGTTGCTGGGCGCATGCGCGCCGCAAATTCTCCGAAAGTCTTCCCGAAGACAAAGCCGGAGCAGGGTATGCATTGGCACAAATAGCCAAACTCTATCAAGTTGAAGAAATGGCCACTGACCAGGAAATGGATTTCCGGCAAAGAGCTGAACTTCGAAAACGGCTGGCCTATCCAATTATGCGTGCCTTTGAAAAATGGATTGAAGGATATTACCCTAAAGCGCTGCCGGGTGGTAGAATGGGCAAAGCGCTGGCTTATACCTACAATCTTTTTATGCGTCTGTCCCGCTATCATTTGGATGGCCGCTACCTGCCTGACAACAACCTGGCCGAAAATGCCATCAGGCCACTGGCCGTAGGAAGAAAGGGGTATTTGTTTTGTGGCAATCATGAGTCGGCAGAGAATGCTGCCATCATGTATTCCCTGCTGGGGTGCTGTAAAGCCAGTGATGTGAATCCCCGGGAATGGTTGACCGATGTATTTACCAGAATCTCATTGTACAACAACAACTACGATTTAGACTTGGCCGACCTTTTGCCACACCGTTGGAAAAAATCCAACAAATGCCAGAGTTTTTCAGAAAACTCCAACTAATTCCAAGAGATTCCAGTAGAACTTAGAAAATTCCAAATCTCAGGCTGGTATCCCCGGTCTAAGAGAAAATTCAGTATACGTGGCAGGCCGAATGCTTACTCCGGAGCATACCCACCCACTTTTGAGTAGAAACATTTCAGTTCCAAATTGAAAGTTGATCCTTCAAAACCACGTTTTTCATGTCTGTTTTCGCTAAAAATAGGCTTAAAACAGGATGAGAAGACAAAAAACTGTAACAAAAACTCTTGAATTCCGGAGCATGCCCGTTCACGGGCACCTTTTTCCGGGGCATATCCGTTCACGTTATTTTCGGTGGGCGAGAAATACCCATTTTCCGGAGCATGTCCGTTCGCTTTTGGATAGTAGTGTTTTTGTTCCCAGTTCTTTCCGGAGCATATCCGTTCATTCGAACGTTCATTCGCACCTTTGCAACAATATAATCACCCAACTGAGCAAAGGCAATATGGCAGGAAAATCAGCAAGTATGAGTAGAATAAAACAAGTTCTCCAGTTGAGCGGGAACGGAGTGTCGAACCGTCAAATAGCCAAGGATTTGGACATAAACAAAGAGACGGTCAATAATTATGTTCGGTTTTTTAACCTTGATTCATTGACGCTAAAACAAGCCTTGAGCATGGAAGATCCCGAACTTGAAGCACGCTTCAGGGCAGGCAATCCGGCATATACAGACTACCGGCACCAAACGTTTTTAGATGAGTTGCCACATTTTAAAGCCTCGTTGGGGCACAAACATGTAACCCGATTTCTTGTATGGCAGGAATATATCGCCAAGCATCCTGACGGCTATCGTAAGACTCAGTTTTTCCATCACTTAAAACAGCAATTAGCAGCCGCTAAACCTACAACGGTGTTGAGTGATACGTATGTACCGGGCGAAAAATTATTTGTCGATTTTGCAGGCGATACAATGGAATATATAAACACAGAAACAGGTGAAATAACCAAGGTGCAAGTATTTGTGGCCTGTTTGCCTTACACGGATTATGCCTTTGCGATGTGCATTCCCTCTCAACGGGTGGAGGATTTTCTACATGCCATTTCCAAGTGTTTGGAAGCCATTGGGGGCGTACCCAAGATTTTGGTAACCGACAACCTTAAATCGGCTGTAATAAAGGCAGACAGGTATGAACCAACGCTGAACAAAGCATTGGAAGACATGGGCAACCATTATCACTTTGTAACCATTCCCTGCCGCCCATATTCTCCTACACACAAGGCATTGGTAGAGAACCAGGTGAAGATCATTTACCGACGGGTATATGCCAAGCTGCGCAGCACCACGTTTTATTCATTGGAGGATTTGAATGAAGCGGTATCGCAAAAAATGCTTGAACACAATCAAACACGGATGCAACAACGCCCCTACAGCCGTGAAGAACAATTTTTTGCGGTTGAAAAGGACACGCTCTCCCCTTTGCCCGAACAGCCTTATGAAATGAAGTTTACCTGCAATTTGCAAGTCCGTAACGATGGGTTTGTTTGCCTGGCACGCGACAAACATTATTACTCCGTCCCCTTTATCCATATTGGTAAACGCAGCCATATAATTTACACCCGCACATTGGTCAAGATATTTGTAAACAATGAATTGGTGGCTACACATGAGCGTCGCTTAGGCTTTGGGCATACGCACATAAAAGAACATCTGGCATCCAATTCCAATGCCTTTTTGAGCCGTTCGCCCGAGTATTATCAGGAGAAAGCGGATAAGCACAGTGCTGTATTTAAGCAGCTTGTATCGGACATGTTTCTTGATTTGGAACAACGCCAGATTCCTCCCGAGTTTAAATACAAGACCTGTGATTATATCGCAGATCCAGAGTGAGAAATGCATGAATCCACAACCAACGAACCATGAAAACATGCGGGGAAACTCGTATTATAAATAACCAATTGAAAAAACATTGTATGCAAGAAATTGAAAAATCGCTTCACAAACTGAAGCTTCCCGGTATGGCCGATTGCTGGACCTCCCTGTGTGAAACACGCAGGGCCGACAAACTCTCACTTCGTGATGGGCTGCAGCTAATGTTGCAAACCGAACAGGACACCCGAAAAACAAACCGTATAGCCCGGTTGCTCAAAGAAGCCGCGTTCCCGTATCCGGCTTCGCTGGAGGAACTTGATTATGGCACAGCCAGAGGTGTTGACGCAACCACTGTGGCACTGTTGGGTACGTGTGGATTTGTCCGCAATGGACAAACAATAGTGATTAACGGACCTACCGGAACAGGCAAAACCTATTTAGCTGTTGCCTTGGGCGATAGGGCATGTCGATTGGG
Organism: Gaoshiqia sp. US2; assembly: GCF_059705485.1. NCBI lineage: Bacteria > Pseudomonadati > Bacteroidota > Bacteroidia > Marinilabiliales > Prolixibacteraceae > Gaoshiqia > Gaoshiqia sp. US2. Next base: position 3,486,852 of record NZ_AP048550.1, read on the forward strand.
ATTTAATGTCGCATTCATTACTATGCAAAAGTTATTAGACAGAATCAAGCTCGAACGATTGCAAGGTCAAGAAATGCGATTCATGGAAAAGCTCTCACGGGTGGACATGTTAATCATAGATGACTTTGGCATGAAAGCATTAGAAGGACAACAACAAAACGATTTTCAACAAATTGTTGATGACAGATATCGAAAAAAAGCATTGATAATATCCAGCCAGCTACCGGTAAACGACTGGTATGCAGTTATAGGAAATGAATTGATTGCAGAATCTTGTTTGGACAGAATTGTCCATAAGTCGATACGTTTTCAATTAAAAGGAGAAAGTCTTAGAAAGAAGTATTAATTTTATATCTGCCTAATCGTTTTTGAACAAAAAGTGAACGGATATCACCGGAAAACGTGAACGGGTATCACCGGAATATGTACAAGTAATAGGTTGATTCAGTGGGAACTGGATCGTCAGCGTTATGTAAGCCAATGGCGCTACGGACCAACAGGTTAAAACGGCAGTTCTCAAAAATCTTTTGGTCGCTTAAGCCTTCGGCCTCTTTTAGTACCATCATTGCAACCAGTAGGCGGACAGGCGCATTGGGAGTACCGTTGTCCTGACAATATAAAGGCCGAAAGATATCTTCGTCGATGCGCATGGTAACCTGTTTTCGAAACTGGTTATGCCAAGCCTGTTCGTCTTCGTACATTTTAAGCGAATTGCCAGAAAACAAAGATTTGGGCGATGTGAAAATGTTAAGTTGACCTGATTTTGATGATTTCTTAAACATTTGTTGCTCTTTTTATTATGGAAGCAAGATACATAAAATAATTGAAATAAATATCTGATTATTAATTAATTAAAAACACGTACACTTTTCGGAGTGGACTCAAACTTCAAAAGGTGAAATAACCCATTTCCATTCCATCATGGCACACTTTTTCTTTATAAAAGTGCCCCAAAGAACTTATGCAAGCCGTTGATAAACGCCTGAAAGATTCAGGGCCCCATTACGCACCTAAATTTTCTTGTGCTTTGTTTTCTCTGGATTTTACAGACAAGATATCAGAGAAAAAAAATAATTGAGATTACTGTATGTAACGTTTCTTCATACAAAACTTATGTTCATAGGAAAGAATACATTCAAAATATTGAAAATTTTTGATGGAATTCAAATATTATAAATATATTTGTACTGAAAAACAATAATAGTACAAATAAACTATATGAGCATCGATAATACCAAAGATTCGATTTTAAGTGTTGCAACTAAGTTATTTAGTCGCTTTGGGTTTCACAAAACCTCAATGGACGAAATAGCTAGAATTGCAAGGAGAGCGAAAGGTTCTTTATACTATCATTTTGCAAGCAAAGAGGAATTGTTTAAGGAGGTAGTATCAATAGAAATGACAAAACTGAAAGATCAGTTGACTGTTATTGTTAATAATCAAGATTTAAATGCCTCTGAGAAAATCAAAAGATATCTCATTAAAAGAATGGAGATTTTAAATACTGCTGCAAATTACCATGAAACGCTAAAAGCTGACTTTTTTGAACATTTCGATTTCATTGATGATTTACGCACCGAATTAGATTTTTGGGAGAAGGAACATCTTAAAAAAATAATATTACAAGGAGTTGACAGAGGTGAATTTGCTGTCATCGGAGATATTGATGTTTTATTAGATGTTTTTATTATGGTATTAAAAGGACTTGAGATACCTTTCTTCCTGCAAAATAAGTATGAAAAATATTCGCCTCATTTTGAAGGTCTAATGAGAATATTAACAAAAGGGTTAGCACAATAATTTTTTTTCAATAAAACTGACTATAAAACGATTTAAGTACAATATTCCTTAAGTAATAAAATCAATAGATTAAAAACGCCAACCATGCAAACGATATCAGGATATATTCTCACAAATTTATTGGGTTGGCGAATTTCAGGCGAATTTCCCGACATCAAAAAGAGCATCATCATATTCGCGCCTCATACCTCCTATTTCGATGCTTTATATGGTAAACTTTGTTTTAACGAGCTTTGCATTAACCATAGGTTCCTATCTAAAAAAGAGCTTTTCTATTTTCCAATGAATCTCTTCTTAAAATGGTACGGATCGATACCGGTTCGCGGTGTAAAAGGTCAAAACGCTATTTATCAGGTTGCTAAAATGTTTGAAGAATCACAATCTCTGCATATCATTCTTTCTCCCGAAGGTGCTTTTGCAAAAACGACTAAATGGGACAAAGGTTTTTATTATATGGCCTGGAAAGCGAAAGTCCCGATTATTGTTGGCTATCTTGATTATCAGAAGAAAGAAATTGGAATAAAAGGGGTGATTGATAATCTTGAAAATATAAATACAGTCATACATCAAATAAATGCCATGTATAAGGATGTTAAAGCAAAATATCCTGAAAATTTTTCAATTGATCAAAGCAGCTAAAAGTATGAAACCATCAATATCATTAGTATTGTCAAGCGGTGGCGCCCGAGGGGTAGCGCATATCGGAGTAATTGAAGAACTGGAACGGCAGGGATATGAAATAAACTCCATATCAGGTTCGTCAATGGGAGCACTTGTTGGCGGAATCTACGCATCAGGCAATTTGCAGGTCTTCCGCGATTGGATGTGTAAGCTCGACAAGAAAGCAGTGTTTAATTTAGTCGATTTTACTGTGAGCACCAATGGCTTAGTAAAAGGGAATAAGGTAATATCGGAATTACAAAAGTTGGTGACTGATGAAAATATTGAAAATCTGCCTATCTCGTTCACCGCTGTTGCAACCGATATCAGGAATAAAAAAGAAATAGTTTTTGATAAAGGAAGTCTGTTTGAAGCAATCCGTGCTTCAATTTCGATCCCAACCATTTTTAAACCTTGTAACCTGGATGGGATGTTGTTAATCGATGGTGGCGTTATAAATCCATTACCAATAAACCGGGTTAAGCGAAGAAAAAATGATTTACTGATTGTTGTTGATGTAAGTGGACCCGTGTCTTCAACAGCGGATGCCCCAGAAGTAGAATCCTTGATAAATGGAAATAACGAGTTGAGCTACTTCTCATTCCTACTAAAAAAAGGATTTCGATTTTTACCCAAGATCACAGGAGATCAGTTAAATTATTATACGCTTTTATCACAATCCGGAAGCATGATGGTTCAACAAATATCAGCAATGTCTATTGAAATGCACCAACCCGATATTTTAATTCAGATTCCAATAAACTCTTACGGTCCCTTTCATTTTTATAAATCAGAAGAGATTATTGAAGCTGGAAAATTGGCAACACAACTTGCACTGAATGAGTTTAAGACTAAAACTGAAACTATAAATAATATAGATGTTTTTATCCAAAACTAGACTGCGAAATATATCCGTTTTAATAATTAAGCATAAAATAACACATGTATCCATCAGTATCATTAGTATTATCCAGCGGTGGTGCCAGGGGTGTCGCCCATATTGGTGTTATAGAAGAATTAGAACGACAGGGTTTTGAAATAAGATCGATAGCAGGTTCTTCAATGGGAGCTCTGGTTGGCGGAATATATGCGTCGGGGAATTTACAAGTTTACAAAGAATGGATGTGCAGCCTTGACAAAGAAGCAGTCTTTAATTTGATTGACTTTACTTTAAGTACCAACGGATTAGTTTTAGGGAGCAAAGTAATAAAGAAATTACAACAAATAGTCCCCGATGAAAAAATTGAAGATTTACCGATTTCTTTCACTGCTGTTGCAACCGACATCATAAATAATAAAGAAGTAGTTTTTGATAAAGGAAATCTGTTTGAAGCAATCTGTGCTTCAATTTCAATACCTACTTTTCTCAATCCAAGTAAGTTAAATGAGGATATTCTTATAGATGGCGGCATTTTGAATCCCATACCAGTTAATCGCATCAAACGAAGAAAGGATGATTTATTAATCGTTGTTGATGTAAACTCCCCCATACCATCCGAGAGGCTCTCTGTTACCCCAAAATCATCAAAGGAAGAAGAACCCGAATTGAACTATTCATCTTTTATTAGAAAAAAACGCCAGCTCCTTTCACCAAATATTAAAGAAGAGCCGTTGAATTATTATACACTTCTGGCCCATTCAGTCAATTTGATGATGCAGCAGATTTCTGCAATGACAATAGAGTTGTATCAACCAGATTTCATAATTAAAATTCCCATGGATTCGTACGGAGACTTTCTTTTTTATAAATCTGAAGAAATTATTAAGTCAGGGGAACTGGCCATGCACAAAGCACTTTTTGATTTTTAAACATATAAAAAGATGAAAAACGTTTCAGCAATTATCTGTGCATATAACGAGGAACGGACAATCAAAGATGTAATAATCTCCGTCGCCGAAAGTAAAATTTTTAATGAGATTATCGTTGTCAACGATGGATCAACTGACGAAACAAAAAGAGTTATTACTGATTCAAAGAATACCTGCCAAATAATTGACATCCATCTTCCAGAAAACAAGGGAAAGGGATATGCCATGGCGACGGGAGTCGAGAATTCAAATTCTGAAATTATTGTATTTATAGATGCTGATTTAACAAATATATCAACAACACTGCTCTCATTACCGCTTAACCAATTAATTCAGCCAATCATTAATAATGAAGCTGATATGGTTTTGGGCCAACCATTTGTTGCAATATTAAACTATAAAGTAAATCCATTTAAATCATTAACGGGAGAAAGGTCTGTTAAGAGAGAAGATATTTTGCCCCTTATAAATAAAATGAAAGCTTCCAGGTTTGGAGTAGAAACTTTGATTAATCTTTATTACCAAGCAACCGGTAGAGTTGTAAAATACGTTTTATTACCAGAACTTGACCATCTCTCAAAATTTAGTAAAGTTTCAACATTATCAGCAGCAAAACAATATGTAAAAGAAGGACAAGAAATTGCATATTCTACGCTGAAAAATTACGACTTAATTCTAAGAAATCTAAAGAATATTATTAAAAGTGACAAGAGAAAGATATAAAAATAGTTCGCTAAATGCTATTATAGGTAATTTTTTATTTAATATAAAGATGTTATTACGAAAATAAAAATGGATATATTAATTTTTAAAGGATTGTTTATTGGATTTGTTGCATCTATCTCTATAGGTCCAATTGCATTTACCACTATCCAGAGGACTTTAAATAATGGAAAGTTGAGAGGTTTAATTATGGGGTTTGGCGTTGCAATTGTTGATACTATTTTTGCAATTATCGCAACGTTAAGTGTAAACTCTATCTTTAATTTTATTGAATCATATCAGGTTCCGATCCGATTATTTGGGGGAGTGATAATTTTAGCTGTAGGGTTTAAATTATTAGCAAAAAAATCCATAGTGCAAACCGGTGAAATAAAAAGTAAAATTAGCACTTATATCGCGGATTTTTTTTCTACTTTTTTGCTAGCACTCTCTAATCCATTGACCATCGTTATGTATGCTCTGTTTTTTGTCACATTTAATATTGTGCCCAAGGGAAGCAATTATTTTGAACTGCTTGAACTTTATAGTGGCATTTTTATTGGAACAAACTTGTGGTGGGGATCAATCGTTTTTTCAACAAACTTCATTCGTAATCAATCGTGGTTAAAAAATTCTCAGCGATTAAACAAGTCCCTTGGAAGCATAGTAATATTCTTTGGCATAGTATCATTAATAAGTTTATTCGTTGTATGATATTTGAAATTGATAATTAGTATTTAAAAATCTAATTTGATTTTTTTGAACCAAAAATATTTTGGTGTATGAGCAAAAGCGATTCATATATGGCCAAATTAGTCTAACTCCGCGAATCGAACCTTCTGTTTTTCTTTGCCCATGCAGGGTGCATACCCCTTTTTAGCCGATATCCGGGCTATGTGAACGCACCGCTCCCATACACCCCCGTGTTAGTATCCATATTTTACTCCTTTCTGTTATTATGCCGCTTCGATGAGCCTGTCAAGTTCTTCCCAGTCGGCCTTATAAAAATGGTGTTTATACATTTTCAATTCTATTTGGTGCCCGCTGCTGGTTATTTTAGCCGGGACTGCAATAAACCAGTCGATAAAGGTCCGGTGTTCCTGTTTTTTGAACTTGCCTTTTTTCTGCCGCACCATCACCGACAGGTTATAGGCCAAAACATTCAGTTGCCATAGGATGTCGTTTGCCCAGAAGTCGCCGGTAAGCGTGCTTCCGGCCATCACATGGCCTTTTACCTGTTCGATCCATGTTTCGCTGACAGAACGTTGCTTATAAAGTTCGTGCAATGCAGCGGCATCAAGGTCAAGGTTACTTGCATAGCAAACGTACTGGTAAACCGGGACAATTTGCTTCTGCCCAAGATATTCGGCCTGTATCCAGCGATACAAAACCAATATTACGCAAAACACTGATAATCAGCAGAAAATAAATAGAAAGTAAATCAAAATTTGTATCGCGTTAATATTTAAAATATTGATATAATGAAAGTTGCATTTTCTGTATAGGAAATTGCCAGCGTAAAAACTCAGACCATGACCTGACAATCGTTCTTTCCATATGACTACTGAAATAAAACAAACACCCAACCCGCAATAAGTCTTGATCAACAAATAAATATGGAAACAAAACCGAAACAAATTTTTACGAACAAAGCGATTTCAATAGCCACATTTATAGGTGGGCCGCTTGCTGCCGGGATTCTGATTTCCAAAAATTACAAGGTTTTCGGCCATGATGAAGCTGCCAGAAATGCTGTCTTTGCCGGGCTTATCGCTACATTTATCCTGTTTGCCGGACTCTTTATGTTACCTGAACAATTGTTCGACAAGCTTCCGCATTCATTGATTCCCTTTATCTACAGCCTTTGGACGATGTAAAAACGGTAGAAGATGCCGTTAAACGGTTAAAAGCTTATTTTCCCGAGAACCAAACAATCGATATTATCTTTTTGACCACAGGCGATGACTACACCATTAAGTTTTTTGTATCCAGACATCTGTGGCAAAATCAGTCAATTACTGACCGCTTGAAAAGTACAGTTGATTACATTCAAAACAACGGGATTGACAGAACTATAAAACTGAGACTCATTGATATTCAAACATTTGAAGAATACAATCCCGTTTAGCTTTCCAGGAAAACAGGGATCATTTTTACCAACTAAACGATGAAACAGGCACTTATACTACTTATCTTTTCCGGCTTACTCAGTTCATGCGCAAGTTTGATGAATCAGCCATCGGTTAAAACAACCATTTGCACCACTGAGCCTTCCCTGATCATATTCAATCAGGACACCATCAGAACGATTGACAACAAAGTCCGGCTAATTGCCGAAAAAAAAAAGATCCCATAGCCATCACTGTTGTAACCGACAGTTTAGAAAAGAATGTAATTATCCATGCCAAAAATTCATTTGTCTATTATAGCAATATCTACTGTAACTATGGATTAGGAATGCTTGTCGACCGCAAGAATCCTAAGCGTTATTCTTATCCGCAACAGGTTTATCTGAATTCGTCCGATACGACCGGTCAATATTTTAGCTTAGGAAAAGCCAATAACAAAGGGGTATTATTGCTTCACCTGTCTTTACCACATATCAATAGTTTCCACTTGGTTTCTGATCAGGAAGAGAGCAAAACCAGCATTGGGTTTTGGGGAATTACTCTTGGTCTTGACTATTACCACCGCAAAAATCAATTTTTGAATTTGTCGGTTTCCGGAGTAACCGACTTTTTTGTGCCCTTCCCGGCGGCAATTGACATCAGCGGGGAGTATGAACTCATGAGTTCAAGATATGTAAGCTTATCAAATAATCATAAAATTAAACGATTTTCGGTTGGGTACGGGCTGTCTTACGCCAGAAATACCTGGGATCTCCGGTTCTATGATCAGTTTGACCCGCCTCCACCAACACGAGAACCGGTAAAAAAAAGAAACAATGCGCTGGGATTTATTTTTTCGTCGTACCTACAGACGGGGCAACACTTCAATTTAGGAATTAAATACAGACCAACATTTTACAGACCCGATGCGACAGAAAGATGGAGGTATGAACACCTGATCAGTCTTGATCTGGCATGGAAAATCCCCCTAATTCGCCGATAAGGAAGTAAAATGAATAAAACCGATGACACAATAATCAGAATAAACATTTAAACCTTTGGGGGCTGAACGGAATTATATAACTTGTAGCAGAAAACGGATTAGCCATGAAGATGCCTCTCTTCTCTTTCATGATTGTCGTCCTGATCAGTCTCGCTTTCCCCAGAAAAATGCAGGCTCAGGAAAACTATGAAATCAGAAGTATTGTGTTTCACGGGAACAAAACATTGGATGACGATTTTCTGCTCGACGGAATGGTTTTAAAAGAAGTTTCGTATCTCCAGAAAGTATTTACGAAAGAAGAACCGTTTCTGTATAACCGGGAATTGGTTGATCTGGACATGGAGCGGCTAACACATATCTACCAAAGCGAAGGATTTTTAGATGTTAAAGTGACGCTGTTGCCGTTGAAGGAAAACTCAAAAAGACAAGTGGTGAGGCTGGCTATTGAAATTGACGAAGGCAATCCGGTACTGACCGGGGATGTTGACATCAGTCTGGCCAAAAAAACCGATATCAACCTGGATTCGCTTAAGCAAAAAGTGTTACGTAAGCAGGAACTTGCAAAAGGCAAACGTTTCCGCGATGAAGCCTTAATGCGCGACGTCCAGTTACTTGAAGATGCGTTTCGCAACCTGGGATATGCATACGTGAAGATCGATTATCAGCTCAACCTGAAACCGGTTGAGTCTGTCACCGGAATCAGCTATGTTGTCAACCCCGGTCCTATTTGTTATAACGGCGAAACAAACATATCGGGAAATAAACATGTTTCTGAAAAGTTTATTCGCAAGCAACTCAACTACAAAACGGGTGAATTGTACAACAAGTCGTTGCTCGCAAAAACCAGGCAGGATTTGTACCAACTCCAACTTTTCCGGGTGGTTTCGGTGCTTCCCGAAACCGATGTAAAAACAAGGAAAAGCCCGATACCCGTTAATATTTACATCGAAGAGGCTCCGCGCGTAGGTACACGTTTCGGCTTTGGTTACGGTACCGAAGATAAGTTCCGCACCTTTATGGAATTAAATTATCGTGGTTTTTTGAGCGATGCAAGCCGGATGAACCTCTACCTGAAACATTCGGCCCTGATCCCCTACTCGGTCAGTTTAAGATGGATTCAGCCCCAATTCCCTGTTAAAAACAGCTCCATTGGCATTAATCCGTTTATCATCCGAAACACGGAACCCGGTTACGAAACACGCAGGCATGGAGTAAATGTGCCCGTCACCTACCGTTTTAACGACAGGTTAAACAGCAGCCTGACCTATTATCTTGAAAATGTGGAACAACGTATCGAGGCGGGTGATGAGGAATTTGAAGACATGGAAAGCAGTAAATTCCCCTACAACAAATCGGGAATTTTGCTCAGTACGGTGTTCACCAATTCAAAACCAAAATTTTCGCCAACAAAAGGCGAAAGTCTGTCGGTTGGATTTAAATTGAACGGGCATTTGTTTGGCAGCGATTTTAATTACACCCGGTTATGGGGCGATTTTCGCAGCTACAAAAAAATCGACCAATGGGTGCTGGCTTTCCGGCTCATGGGCGGTGGCATCAGTTCGGCCGACAGCAACGGGTTCATCCCGGTAGAAGACCGCTTTTATTCAGGCGGAAGCAATTCGGTACGCGGGTGGAACCGTTCTGAACTCGGCCCAAAACGCGACAGCGGCACTCCCATGGGCGGTAAAAGTATTCTGGAAGGGAATATCGAAGTTCGCCATCCGCTGTTTTGGCGCCTCAGCGGGGTGGCTTTCGTCGATGCCGGAAATGTTTGGACGGGATCATACCGATATCAGCTGAACGAACTGGCTTACGCAACCGGTACAGGAATACGGATTGAGACGCCCATTGGGCCAATCCGTTTGGATATTGGTTTTCCGTTGTGGAACGAGAAAAAAAGTCCGCAATTTTTTATCAGCGTCGGGCAAGCATTTTAAACGATACAAATGTCAAAAATTATTACATATGGCTTACGTATTTTGGGATGGCTGCTGTTGGCCATCCCGGTGCTGCTTTTGGCTGTTGCACTTCTTATTCAAACAAAACCGGTAAAACGAAAACTGATAAACCTGGTTGAGCGCCAGGCTGCAAATTTCGCACATGCCCAACTAACGATTGGCGAAATTGACGGAAATTTCTTCACGCATCTCAGCCTGAAAAATGTTTTGTTGACCAGTCAATCAGACACGCTCGCCTTGATCGAGACACTGGAAGCCCGCTACAATTTATGGGCGCTGCTTGACCGAAAACTTGAACTAAAGACGGTATCCGTCGGGAAACCCTTTTTCTACCTGAAACAAATCAACGATTCCACCTGGAACGTGCAGGAAATGATCAAGCCCTTTCCCCCGGATTCGGTTGCCGATACCACCGCATCCAAACCATTTGAAATTGACCTGGCGCTGTTTCAAATAGAAGAAGGATCGGTAAGAATCGACGCTGCTGATACCCTGATCCCGCGGCAAATCAAACAAATTAACACCCGTTTGTCGCTGAACTATTCCGGCCGGCAGCAATCGCTTCAGCTTCATGATTTTTCTTTTGTCACCAGGCATCCTGATTTTACACTGAAACAACTTTCCTTTGATCTGTCGATCAATAACGAATTGACAGAGTTAAAAAGGTTTTACCTGAAAACGGCTCAGAATCAACTCAGCGGCAACCTGGCCTATGCAGAAAACATTAAAACAGAATCCACTGCCCATATTCAAAGCGCCCCCCTTCAATGGAATGAACTTGAATTCTTCTTACCCGACCTGAAGATTCCGGCGACACCGGTTTTCAAGCTGGATGCGGCCATCAGGCAAGGTTCTCTTACGGCAAGTCTGGAATTGGCTGATCAGGATCAACGGATTTCACTCGAACTGGAATCCGGGAACCTGACCGAATGGGCTTTCAATCAGGATAGTTTACAACTGAGTTACCGGATGAACGGCATTTTTGAAAATATCTTCTTGTCCCATTGGCTCGGCGATTACGGCTTAAACTACCTGATAAACGGCGAGTTGAAGGCTACAGGCAAGGGTATCGACCCGAAAACGGCTGTCGTCAACCTGAATGGCGACTTCGATCATTGCTTCATCGAGGAAAAACCGGTTGACCGGCTTAGGTTCAACCTGAACTTAAACCACGGCAATTTGGACGGTATGGCTGAAGGCCGGGGCAATTTTGGTCAGTTTAAGCTGTTTTCAACTGTCCGCGACCTATATGGAAATCCTTCGTACCGGTTTGAACTATTGGCGCAAAAACTCAACCTGGCTCAGCTGACCGGAGTCGACAGCCTGGAATCAAACCTCAACCTGACAGCAAAAATATCAGGTCAGGGTATCGATCCGAAAACACTCCGTGCCCAAACGTCGGTCGTTTTTTCAGAATCACAAATACAACAAATCAAGGTGGATACACTGTTTGCCCGGGTCGACTATGCGTACGAAAATATCCGGATCGACTCGCTTTGGCTTCAAACGAAATCGGTTAACCTGACGGCACACGGAAATTATCACCCCGCTGCCGACTCCGACATCCGACTGTCGGCTACCATTGCCGGACTCGACGAATTCAGGTCGTTTATGCCGGCAACCGATCTGCAAACAAGCGGACAAATAAATGCCCGGCTGACCGGAAAAGCCGACTCGCTCCACCTGCACACAACCCTTAATCTGGCTAAAACCACCTACGAAAGTTATTCCGTCGGGCAATTGCTGGCCGATGCCCGGGTCAGCCTGACGGCATCAGATACCTTGGTAAATGCCCGTCTGACTGCCTTCGATTTATCCAATGAATCGTTTCGGCTGGACTCTGTAAGTTTGGATTTGGAAGCCAATCCCGACTCGCTGTATCTCAGCGGCCGGCTAGCAGGCATGGGCTTAAGCAGTCAGTTGGAAACCGGCATTCGCATGGGAGATCAACTCAGAATCACCCTAAACGAATGGCTGATCAACTACAAGGATCAGCATTGGGCCCTGCAACAGGCTCCCGCCATTATTGAAATGGATTCGCTGAGTTACCGGATCAGCAATTTCAAAATGGCGCCGGTGGAAGCAGACAGTTTACAATACCTTTGGGCAGAAGGACAAATCAGTCTGCACGGAGAAGAAGATTTCAGGTTTGAAGCAGCCCATATTGATATCCGAAAACTGGCCGGATTATTTGAGCAAAATGTGCCTGCTTCCGGTTATTTTGGATTAAAAATGGATCTGGGCGGAACGGCTGCATCGCCTGAAATAACAGGGACCTTCGACATTCGTGAAGCTGTTGTGAACGATTTTGAGTTTACCGACTTTGGCGGAACCATGAATTATCGTCACGGCTTGCTCAATTTGGAAGCCCAGATCGTTCCCCGCGACGGCGGCCATTTCGAACTGGCGGGAAGTCTGCCGCTGCAACTGAGCCTGGACAGTATGAACTATCAGTTTAATCCGAAAGATTCGGTGCAGTTCACCCTATCTGTTGACGAGTTTCCGCTGGCTGTTTTGCAAAACCTGAAACTGAACCAGGAAATCAAAGGTTATCTCCAGGGGGCGATTACAGTAAACGGAACCATCGAATCGCCAGATCCGAAAGGAAAACTGGAACTGAAAGAAGCCTCACTGAAAGTTCCTGAATACGGAATCGATTACCGCAACATCCTTTTCAACATCGAATTTCTTCGCGACAAGATACTCCTGGATACCTTCCTGATCCGCTCAGCCGACGGGACACTGACAGCCGACGGTCAGATTGATTTTAATTCGGATTTTTATAAAGGCGACATCAGCCAGTCATCCATCGCGATTCGGCTTCGGGATTTCAACCCGGTCAACCACCGGCAGTTCAACATGAAAGTTTCGGGTAATGCCAGCTTGGGTGGAAAAAAAGGAGAGGTCGCATTTAACGGAGATTTAAACATTCCTCAATCCGAAATATACCTTCCGGCAATCTTCCGCATGATGGGGAAAATGAACGTGCAGGAGATTCCCAAACCCCTGTTGATGCGAGAGATGGAACACATGAACCTGCGAGATGATACCCTGGCGACAATTCAAACAAGCAGCGCGACAGATACTTCCCGCTTCGATTATTTCAACCAGCTCACCGGTAAACTGCGGATTAAAATTCCCCGGAACACGTGGATCAAAAATGATGATCTTCGCCTCGAACTTTCGGGAGACCTGGAATTGATCAAACATGCCCGGTTTTTCGAACTGTTTGGCTCAATTGACGTGATACGAGGCCAATACGACCTGTTTGGGCGCACATTTGTCATCACCAGCGGCAGCATTCGCTTTAAGGGAGGTGAGGAACTAATCCCTGAAATGGACATTCTGGCGGCATATACTTTCAGAAACACGCAACGGGTGTCGCAAAAACTGACGGTTAACATTACCGGAACAGCGACAGCCCCTTCTGTCAGCTTCATGCTCGACGACAGCTCCATCAACGAGGGAGATGCCTTGTCATACATCCTGTTTGGGAGAGGAATGAACGAACTCACCTTGGACCAACAGGAGAATCTGAGCGGAGCCGGAGGCGGCAGTTTGGCCGGAACAGCCGCTGCATCGCTCTTATCCTCGCAAATCACCAAATTTTTAGGAGACAAACTTAATGTCGATTATATTGAAGTGAAAAGTGACGGCGGGTTCGACAATGCCACGGTGGTCGTAGGAAAATACATCACCCACGATTTGTTTGTCAGCTACGAACAACGGTTCGGTGAAACCGATGGAAAAGACATGGCCAAATACGAAGTCAAACTGGAATATGAATTGTTTCGCTTTTTATTCTTCCAGCTTAACAACTCATCCTATGACAGCGGTTTTGACATGATTTTTAAATTTGATTCAAAATAATTAATCAGTTATCATATAACCCAAAGTAAGGTCCTTCGTAAAAGAATCCAATAATACCAGCCATATTGCATGTTTACAACGAATATCATATTTTATACAGGCGGCCCGCCGGGCGGCTAATGTGGGCCGGAGAATCTCCGGCTGACTGAGGATTGAAATATCCTCGCCCCTTTATTAATCAATGTTTAACATTAAATTACAAAGTCATGAAAATTACAACAAAAGTGTTAATTGGGTTCCTGGCAGGAGTAACTGCAGGAGTGATTACCGGAATACTGGTTGCACCTGACAAAGGAGAAGAAACCAGGAAAAAACTGAAGAAAAAAGTATCGGATGTCTCTCACGATATCAGCGAGAAAGTCGGAGAACAAGTTGACCGGCTGGAAAAGCAGATCAAAAATCTGAAAAATGATATCAGCGAAAGAGTTGAAAAAATGAAACATGGCGGAAAAAATGAAGCCGAGGCCAAAAAAACAGCAAGTGCAAGTTAACAAGTTTATTTTTTAACGATTTCTATACACAATGAAAACAAACCTGTCAAATAATTTCAGCGAACTGGGGAATACCATCGGGGAATACCTGAGACTCCATTTGGATTTAATCAAATTATCGTTTCTTGAAAAAATGACGAAAATATCAGTATTCCTGATCAGCATGATCGTATTGATTGTGCTGGGCTCGATCTTTTTTCTCTTTGCATCGGCCGCTTTCGTCATCTGGTATGGCAATCAGTTCCAGGATTACTTGGCGGGTTTGCTCATTGTTATGGGGGCCATCGTCATGCTGGCCGTCATTTTCTTACTCATTCGCCGGAACCTGATTTCTTCGGCAATCATCAGAACCATTAATTCCATCTTGTTCGAAAACAACAAGGAAGATTAAGCTCAGGATATGGAAAAAATAAATTCACTGCGAGAGCTCCGCATGTTGCGCCAAATGAAAAAGCAACAACTCCGTTACCAGGAAGAGAAAATTGAAATGCGTATACGCGATACCATCTCAACCATCGAGTTAATCCTCACCGGAATCATCGTCGAAAAAGGAATTTATTCGCTGATCACCTACTTCTCGGGAAGGAACAGGAAGAAACAAGAGGATTGAACCTGCCCGCTAACCTTTTCACCCGTTAAAAATCCGATTTGCCGCTTTGCTTGATTAAGCAATGTTTAAACTTCAGCCGTTTCGGCCTGAAACAGACCTTCTGTGCCCAAAAGCGTATTAGTTTTGCGCCAAATCAAAAACAATATGTGGGTATTACTGGCATTAATTTCAGCCGTGCTTCTGGGTTTATACGATGTTTTCAAAAAGCTTTCACTTAACTCGAATGCCGTATTGCCTGTTTTGATGATTTCGACCATTTCCGGAGCGGCACTTGTTTTCCCTGTCGTTCTCGGATCGGTATTATACCCCGGTTTTTTAAAAGGAATCAGTCTGTACGTTCCGCCAATAAGCCTGCACGAGCACAAACTCATCTTTCTGAAGTCAATGTTGGTGGTATCGAGTTGGATTTTTGCATTTCACGCGGTGAAACATTTGCCGATCACCATCGTTTCACCGATCCGGGCTACCGGTCCGATCTGGACCCTGATCGGGGCCATTCTCATTTTCGGCGAAAACCTAAACTTGCTTCAATGGCTCGGAGTCAGTGTTACCCTGGTATTCTTTTATCTGCTGTCAACTGCCGGGAAACTCGAAGGAATCAATTTCCGCCGGAATACCTGGATATTTTGCATCATCGCAGCGACCTTACTCAGCGCTGCCAGCGGTTTATACGATAAATTTATCATCCGCAAAATCGACCGGTTGGCCGTACAGGCCTGGTTCTCCTTTTACCAGGTTGTGGTGATGTTGCCAGCCATTGCTATGTTCCGCTGGTCAAAACCCAAAAGCGAGCGCCCTGTCTTTC
The DNA here is from genome assembly GCF_059705485.1 of Gaoshiqia sp. US2. Lineage (NCBI taxonomy): Bacteria > Pseudomonadati > Bacteroidota > Bacteroidia > Marinilabiliales > Prolixibacteraceae > Gaoshiqia > Gaoshiqia sp. US2. Next base: position 3,502,668 of record NZ_AP048550.1, read on the forward strand.
AATGGCGATGGAGCATCCCGGTGATCGGCCTGCTCTTGTTGCTGGCCGACTTCTCTTATTTTTATGCCCTCAGTTACCCCGATTCCATGATCTCCATTATCTCGCCCCTGCGAAGAGGAGGCGTACTGGTTGCTTTCGTAACCGGAGCTTTGCTTTTCAGAGAAAATAATATTCGTAGAAAAGGGATCTACATGCTGGGCATTCTGGCAGGGATCCTGATCATCAGCCTCGGTTCCTGATTCCGGCTGCGATAACCGCCGCTCACAAGCTCGCTCCGGACGTTATGGGGTGGATGACCACTATTTGTCTACACAAAAAACAAAAACCGGAGCTAATCCGTGTTGATTCATCTTCAAAGAAGTTTAACTTTATGGAAAAAAGATGGACAGGATTGAATTATACCTGGGAGATATTACCGGGATGCATGTAGATGCCATCGTAAATGCCGCAAATAAAAGTTTACTGGGAGGAGGAGGAGTTGACGGAGCCATACATCGGGTAGCCGGGCCAAAGTTACTCGAAGAATGCCGGACACTAAACGGCTGCGAAACCGGGGAAGCAAAAATAACACAGGCCTACCGATTACCGGCACGATTCGTCATCCATACGGTTGGCCCCGTGTGGTATGGCGGGATGATCGGGGAACAGGAGCAATTGGCCAATGCCTACCGGAACAGTTTGCTCTTAGCCAAAGAATACGGTTTAAAAAGTATTGCTTTCCCCAACATCAGCACCGGCGTTTATCGTTTTCCGAAAGACCTGGCAGCTGAAATTGCAGTTAAAACCATCCGTGATTTTTTGGAAAGTGATAAAACGATCGGGTCGGTTATTTTTTGCGTTTACGATGACGAAAATTACGGGATTTACAAACAATTGCTGGGGTAGTTTCAGGAACAAGAGAACCGGAGCGCGGCCTTTTCTCAAAATGAAAAGAACAAACAGCCTGCGGCACGGTTAGTATAATAATTCCCAATTCATTACATTTAACAAAAATGAACGGCATTGTAATTGCAGCCCGGCTTAACCACGCCCTAAACTGCTTAAAAAACAGGCTTGATTGAAAACAGGAACAAAAAATGACAAGCATTTCAAATTGAAATGAAAAAAATAAAAATTGAAATACAAATTACGCTGTTAAGTATTTTCATTGCAGCCGTAGTGATTGGTTCGGGCTATCTGGTTTATCACAGCTTTTCAAAGATTGTTGATTCCATTCATAGAGAAGCGCGACCCGATTTAAAGTTGCTGCTGATTAAAGATATTGCTTCAAACCTGAACGAGGTTGAAAATACTGTTCGGTTATACAGCCTGACCCTGGACGAATCGCTCATCCACCCCTACCGGAAACTGAATGAAACAATCCAGGGAAAACTCAATGATCTGGAAGATTATGCCATCCCCGGGTCGAATGAAGTCCAACTGATTGATTCGATCCGCCTGTTAACCAACCGAAAACTAATTATCTGGGCCGAGTTACGGGCGCTTCAAAAACAAAAAGAAAAGTCGCAGATCTCCTTTTCTGAACTTTATTCAAAAATCGACACCGCGATTATTTTACCGGATACCATTGTCGTTCAGCAACCGGAAAAAACGAAAGGATTTTTCAGACGTCTTCTGTCCCGAAAAGATACTGCCACCAGCCCGCCGCCAATTATTATTGACAAAAGTGAGGAAAAAGAGCAAATTAAACAGGAAATTGCTGAAATTGAACAGCAGGCATCCAACCAGACTCAGCAACTGCTCGCCCGCGAAAAAGTATTGGTCGAACGAAGCATCCTGGTAACCAATCAAATCAATCAATTGATTTCGCAACTTGAAAGCAGCGAGCAACAACGGTTGCGAAACAAAACGGAAGAAGCTGACTTTATGGCCGCCCAAACCTACCGGCTGTTAACGGTTTTTACCATTGCTGCTGTTTTTTTACTCGTCGTGGTCCTGCTGTTGTTTTTCCGCTATCTCCGGCACTCCCGCGCCTACCAGCAAATGTTGCAACGGGCGCGAACCGAAGCAGAAAATCTTTCGAAAGCCAAAGAAATGTTTGTTGCCACTGTCAGTCACGAGATGCGCACTCCTGTAAATGCAATTTACGGATTAACGGAACAGATGCTGAAAAAACCGCATTCCGACGAAGTGACAACCAATCTGGAAATTGTGTATAAATCGGCCAAACACCTCATTTCCCTGGTGAACGACACACTCGATTTCTCAAAAATTGAATCTCAAAAACTAAAACTTCAACAGCACGATTTTTATCTGAATGACGTAAGCAATGAGGTGTACACCTTGCTAAAAGATACCGCTGCCGAAAAAGGGCTCAGCCTGATTATTTCAAACGAACTTCCCCGAAACCGGGTTCTGAAAGGAGATCCGATCCGGTTGAAACAAATCCTGATCAACCTGTTGAGCAATGCCATCAAATTTACAGAACAAGGTCAGGTCAGCCTTTCCATGTCAGAAGAAAGAACCGTGAAAGACAGCTATATCCTTCACCTGAAAATTGCGGATACCGGAATCGGTATCTCAAAGGAAAACCTTTCCCGCATTTTCGATGAATTTGTCCAACTCGATGGAAGCATGACCCAAAGAAACCGGGGAGCCGGCTTAGGCCTGTCCATCGTTAAAAAGCTTATCGACTTGCATAGCGGTAAAATCAAGGTAGAAAGTATCCCGGGAAAAGGAACCCGTTTTATCCTTCAAATTCCTTACCAGGAAGGCAATCCTGACTTTGTGGCTCGCAAAGAAAACCATCAGTTGAGGATTCCGCAATCATGGAAAAAACTCCGGATACTTCTGGCTGATGACGAAGAATTCAACCGGTATTTACTCAAAAACATCCTGACCAAGTGGGAGATTCCGCACGAAGAAGCAACCAATGGCCAACAAGCCTTGCAATTGGCTACCGAACGCGCTTTCAATCTCGTCTTAATGGATATGCGAATGCCGGTTATGGATGGAATTGAAGCCAGCAAACAGATTCTCTCCATTTTGCCTGAAACCGAAATTATTGCCCTCACCGCCACCAACAGGCAGGAAGACATTCAAAAATGCCGTCAAGCCGGCATACAGGGATTTCTGCAAAAACCTTTTTCCGAGGCCGAACTTTTCGAGGCTATTTCGCAGCGAATACCAGCCGGGATTGACGAGACAAAAGCTAAACCGGAGGAAAATTCTGCCCCTGAAATTGATCTGGAAGAACTAAAAAAAATGGCGGAAGGCGATGAGCTCTTCTTCAAAGAAATGATTGAAATATTTATCAATTCGAGTGAAAAAGGAATGATAACCATCCGGCAATGTTTTGACAAGTCTGACTGGAACGGTATCGCCGAAGCAGCACATAAACTGGCAGCGCCGGCGAAACACATGCAGGCGACACAACTGTATGAATGCCTGAAAAATTTGGAAAGTCACGCCGGCAAAAGCAAAAATCCGGACGAGATCAAAAAGGTGATTGAGTTGATTGAACAAAAGATCGTCCCAATCAACCAATATTTGAAAGAGAAAATGACCGGACGATAATGTAACCCCCGATAAATTTCAGTCTATTGCCTGCATAAATGATAACTATTCTCAAATTGAGAAATAAAAATCGGCATTCATACAAATTCTTATTATCTTGCGGGCATTATCAGTTAAAATCAGTCAAACAAAAAAATACAGACATGCAGGAAAAAGCTTTTAAAATTTTTGTTGTTGAAGATGACGAATGGTATAACCGCCTGCTTGTTCACAACCTCTCCCTTATTCCCGACTACGAAATCCACTCATTTTCAACAGGGAAAGACTGTTTAGCCAACTTAACCGGGGAACCCGATGTAATTACACTCGACTACCGCCTGCCTGACATGAAAGGACTGGAAGTCCTCAAACAAATCAAAGAAATCAATGAAGACATCCAGGTGATCCTGATTTCGGAACAGGCCGATATTGATGTGGTGGTAGAATTACTGAAACATGGCGCGTACGACTATATTGTGAAGTCACGTGATGTCAAAGAACGTTTGCTGAACACCATCAATAATATCCGGAAGGGAAGTAAACTGAAGAAAGAAATCGTCAGCCTGCGCCAGGAAGTGAAAAAGAAATACAGTTATCAAAATACCATCATTGGCAAAAGCCCGGCCGCAAAACGAATCTTCGAACTCATCGACAAGGCCACCCGCACCAACATCACCGTGAGCATCACCGGAGAAACCGGGACCGGAAAAGAGCTGGTCGCGAAGGCGATTCATTATAACTCAAACCGTTCGAAAAACCCCTTCGTGGCGGTAAATGTTGCCGCAATTCCGCGAGAGTTAATTGAAAGCGAACTCTTTGGCCATGAAAAAGGATCGTTTACAGGGGCCGCTCACCGGCGTATCGGTAAGTTTGAAGAAGCCAACGGGGGCACCCTCTTCCTCGACGAAATGGCCGAAATGGATATCTCACTGCAATCCAAACTATTAAGGGTTTTACAGGAAAAAGAAATCATCCGGGTAGGTAGTAATGAACCTATAAAAACAGACTGCCGAATCATAATTGCCACCAATAAAAACCTGATGGAAGAAGTAAAAACAGGCAACTTCAGGCAAGATTTATATTACCGGCTGTATGGACTGCCCATCGAACTGCCGCCGCTGCGCGAACGCGGAAACGACGTGCTGGTTTTGGCCAAACATTTCATCCAGATATTTTGCAGGGAAAACGAGATGCACCCAAAATCCTTAACGACAGAAGCATCGAATAAACTTCTGACCTATCCGTACCCGGGAAATATCCGCGAATTAAAATCGGTGATTGAACTGGCCGTAACCCTGGCCGATCAGGACGAAATAACCGCAGACAACCTGATCTTTGGCGGCAGCACCGACCAGTTATCCTATTTACTGACAGAAGAACTTTGTCTTCGCGAATACGAAATCCGCATTGTAAAGCAGTTTCTAAAAAAATACGACAACAATATTAAACTGGTCGCCGAAAAGCTGGATATCGGCGTGGCCACCATTTACCGTATGCTCAAAGAAACAAAACCAGTTGAATAAACCGTCAGCTCCTTCATTTTGATACGCCCTGATCTGTTTTTGATCAATTTGATAAAGAAATCTACATTGTTTTCATTTTGCCGTGTTTGATTATCAGGTAGTTAACTCCAATTGCATTTATTGGCACACGAATTGGCTAATCAGGGCATGAGCAAGCGCTAAATATCGTCTTGCCATGCAAAACCTAAAAATGGAGGAAAAGTTATCATGGACAAAAAACAACTCAGGACAATTATTATCGCAGGTGCAATTGTGATTATCGGCGCCATTGCCGCCGTGTATGTTTATACACAAAAAGAAGCCGAAATTAAAACGTTAATGGCCGAACGCACCGGATTGAGCGAAATGATGCACCAAAAGGATTCGGTGATGGCTGATCTGGAGGACACCTTTACCGAAATTGAAGACAATCTGCGGTTCATTAAAGAAAAACGCCAGCAACTGTCGCTTGAAAAAGAAGGAGTCACCGACCGGAAACAGGCGCTGATTGACGACATCGCCCTGATGAACACGATGCTTGAAGAAAGCAGCAAAAAAATTGCTGATTTGGAAGCAAAGCTTAAAAATTCAGGAGTCAACATGAGATCGTATGAAAAACGTATCGCCGCCCTGAATGAAAACATTGAAGGTCAAAATAAACTGATTGCTGAACTGAAGCTGATCATTGAAGAAAAAGATTTTCAAATGACCGAGCTCAATACACGCATCGAACAGCTTGGCTTCGAAATGGCCCTGCAATCAGACAGCCTTTTGCACAAAGATCAGCAAATCACTGAGAAAACATACCAGCTGAATACCGGGCACATTGCTTTCGGCACGTATAAAGAATTGAAAGAAAAAGGATTGCTGACCAAAGAAGGCGGATTCCTGGGAATTGGTTCCACAAAAACAATTCAGCAAAATTTCGACCAGGAATACTTCACCGAACTGGATATTCGCGAAACGACCCTGATCCCGTTACATGCCAAGAAGGTAGAAGTTATCTCAGAACATCCCAACGGTTCGTACAAATTAGTTGAAGAAGAAGGACAAATTGCTTTCCTGCAAATTGAGAACCCGAATGAATTCTGGAAAATCTCAAAATACGCAGTCATAGCAGTCAAGTAAAATATTTGATAAGTTAATATTCTGATTATACAGAATACAAAAAAATCCCTTACCTCGAATAATTGCGTTAGCTAAGCCCCGAAGCTGTTCCGTTTTCCGGAACAGCTTCATTTTTTTGGCTTACGGTGAAACCAATTATGAATCCAGCGATAAGCCTTTTGGTTTGAATTTACGATCCGTGCTTTTTCTTTTGACATCAAGCCTAAGCTTTCTGCGAAGACCGTCTACTCTTCAAACAATTGATTCAGCGCATCAAAATAATCTTCCTGCCAGCCTTCGGCTATATTGTCATAGGCCTCATCCGGAATGTTCGTATGTTTTACTTCCATACTGGTGCCACCTTTGTCGGGATGCAACCGGATGGTCACGATGGAAGCTTCTTTTCCCTCTTCCCCAAAATACCATTCCTGTACAATCAGCTGGTTTTTGACAAACTCTAAATTCTTGCCGCAAATACTGCCGTCCCAAAGCGAAAACTCGGTTCCGGGAACCTCTTCCATTTCGGCTTGTTCGCCCGTCCAGATTTCGAGCATTACCTGATTGGTCAGCGCGTTGTATACATCTTCGGGCTTTGCCGCCAAATGAAAATATTTTTTATAGTCTTTCACGTTTAAATCTCCAAAAAACATTATTTGATGTGAATTCACTAAACTTCTTTTCTCTTGTAAATCGGTTTATTCAGCTTATAATTGAAACCAATGGTTATAAACTCTTTAAACTGCCACTTGGCTTTATTGATGGTGTTTCCTTCCGAATCTAATTTGTTCGTCGGGAATTTAACCTTATAATCGTAAATAAAATGAAACAATACCTGCATGTTGATGTAGTTGTTCAACCGCATCGCCAGGTTATTCTCCCAATCAACATCAAAGTTTGACGGATTCGAATAATTCACAAACATCTTATACTTCAACTCATACGTAATGTCGGGTGTGATGTTGTGTTTATATTTCAGGTCTGTATTCAAACCAGGCTCCCAGTAACTTCTTCTGCCAGCCTCAATCCCATACCTGGTGACATCAACACGGGCCGAATCGCGTACAAAAACCGTTTTCGATGTTAATGGCGAAATGAATAAGGAAAAATTATTGTTTGGTTTATAATCCAAACCCACCTTGATCAAGGTTTTAGCCGGAGATAAAAATCCGGAGATCAGGGTTTCCCGATCCGGGTATTTGTAGCCGTTAAACAATTGGGTTTCAAAATCAACCTCCGAAGAATAGTACCACTTTTTAAATGCGCTTACGCCAAAACGGGACGTAACCTGAAACTTATCGTCGTTCTTCCGTATTTTTTCATCAGCAGGTTTCATCCACCCATTACGGATTTCAGCCGAATTTTCCCATTTAATTTTTTTATAGGAATAGTTTGCATTCCCTTTCAGTACCATCAGGAAGGCAAAAGAACTTTGTCCTCCTTTTTTCCAGGTGTCACTGAGGTGTGTTTGAGTGAATCCCATGGTACCATCGCCGCGCAACACCCAGGGAGTAATCACCTGGTAGCGTTTCTCCACCGCCCTGAGCCGGCTATCCATTTGAAATCCGCTGAACTGAAACTCTTTCTTTTGCCGTTCGGCCAACCGGTGGAATGTCACAGCATCGTCGATTAACAGGCGCATCGAATTTTTACCTGTATTTTCTACCCGGACACTTAACGAGTCGTTCTGCTCATTCTTGATGAACAAACGGGTAAAATACCGGTCGTTGTTTCTCAGCCAGATTTGTGTGGAGTCGCGGTCTGAGTTTTTCACCCAAACCAAAGTGGAATCATTGTTTGCGTAAGACGTTAAAATACGCAAAATGCCTTTTATTGAATCGTTTACCGCTGCGATCACCGAATCGTTGTAATGAATCAGCCGGTTCCGGTTTTGCGTACGGATCGAATCCGCAAAGTCGCGCTGTACTTTTTGCGAATACTCCCTGATGTACTCGTCCCGGTAAACATTCGACACCGAATCGACATAATTGGCGACAGCCCGGTTATTATATTCAAGGCGGGCCTTTTCCAGAATTTCCCTCTTGGTGCTGTCCATTCGCTGTATCCGTCTGAAATCGGCCGGACTACTCATCAGCGAATCGGGAATTACATTATACATGGTCAGGCTATCCGGCATTTTAACCTTGTTTGACCGCAACAACCAGTCAACGTCTTCTTTTTGCAATAGCTTCACTTTTCGATCGAGGTTTTGCAGTAATTGTTCCGGCACAGGAATCTGTTCCTTCACAATGCTTGTCCGCACCGAACGGTCAATCCTTTTCAAACGTTCGCTCAACTCAGCATGTGGCATATAGCCGGAAATGGAAAGACTGTCGGCAACATGATTAGGCGAACGGTAAAAATAAAATTGGTTGGCATCGCCAAACTGTTTCAACTTGTGCAGGGTCGAATCAATTTTCTCATCTTCAACAAAATGAACCAGGCTCCTCAGGCTTCTTTCAAGCTCAGGGTTTTGAGGATACCAGCTTCCTTGTCGTCCCAAAAAATACTTTAGGTAATTAACACTGTTCTTTACAGAATCTGCTTCAACGGCATCTTTTCGTCTGTCAGCAGGATTTGCGGCAGTTACGAGTTGGACCGATAAGATCAGAAACAATCCAACAAAAAAAAGTCTGTAATTCATGATAATATAATTGTTTGTAGGCTTAATGGTTTAACGTGTTTCAATAAATTATCGGCTGATTTCAACAAAAATCAGGCCACAGGCGCTTACCACTTTGTAAACGGTTTTTGGCATAACTGCGAATTGTGAAAACGCATATCCGCGCTTACTTCTTCAGCCACCCATTCCGGTAAAACGATCTCTTCATCCGGGCTCTCCAGTTCAATCTCGGCCAGAATCAGGCCTGAGTTCAACCCATCAAAGACATCAACTTCCCATTTTTTCCCATGCTCATAAACTTCATTCCGCACCTTTTCAACCGGGTACCCCACTGCCAGCGCTAATAGTTCTCTGGCCTCATCAAGTGGAACCGGGTATTCAAACTCAGGTCTGGAAATCCCTTTGATGCTGCCTTTAATTGTCAGAAATGACTGATCATCAGCTATTCTGATTCGAATTGTCCGCTGCGGATCAACACATAAATAAGCTTGAAGCATCGGGATACTTCGTACAAAAACAGGCAACCGCTCTTTATATACCAGGAACTTCCGTTCAATCTCTACAGGCATAACATATTCGTAAGTACATTCACAAAATTAACCGACTAAATCAAAAAACAAACCATGGCAACTTAAGTTTTTGTTAACGCTGAAAAAACACAGTCCTCCACCCGACCCCTCTATTTAGAATCAGTCTGATTTAGAATGGCTCTAATATGCTGAATAACAGATGATCTTACGTTAATTCTGACAAATTATCTTAGTTTTTATCCGAACACTACCCTATTTTTATAGTAAATTGAAAATCACAACCATATGAATCCCTTACAAGATCTGATCAAATCCCTCGCCGATCAATACGGGCGAAACAGGGAAAACCTTCTTCCTATCCTTCAGGGAGTTGTAGAGCAAGAAAGGTATTTGTCCGAATACACCATGGTTGAAATTGCCCGGGAGCTGGACCTCCCGGCTGCCGAGGTGTTTGGGACCGCTACCTTTTATTCCTTCCTGGAACACAAAAAGATGGGACAATACATCATCCGGGTATGCAAAACCATTACCTGCTCGATGAATGGTAAAAACCAGATTCTGCATACCATTGCAGATATGTTGAAAGTGGAAGTCGGAGAAACAACACCCGACGGCAAATTCACCTTTCTTCAAACCAACTGCCTTGGTTGGTGTCACAAAGCGCCGGCCATGCTGATTAACGATGAAGTTTATACCGATTTGACACCTGAAAAGGTAAGGGAAATTTTAACTGCGTATATCAAAAAATAACCTAACAAAGAAACATTATGGCATTCGGAACATACCAACTCAAACGGGCAGATTTCATCTTCAAAAATGAAAACGACTGGGAAAAAATTCTTAGCCGGACATTAAGCCGTCCCCCGCAGGAAATCATCAACGAATTGATGAGCTCGGAGCTGAAAGGCCGTGGTGGAGCCGGTTTTCCTACCGGTTTAAAGTGGAAACTGACAGCCGAAGTTCCCGCTCAGGAGAAATACGTCATTTGCAATGCCGATGAAGGTGAACCCGGAACATTCAAAGACCGTGAAATTTTATCACTCGTCCCCTACAAGGTACTGGCCGCCATGGCAGTTTGCGGTCACGTGATAGGGGCCCAAAAAGGCTTCATTTATTTACGGGGCGAATACAAATACCTGGTGCCCGAACTCAACAAAGTGATCAGGGAATTTGAATATTACTGCAAAGAAATAAATCACACCTTTGACATTCAGATATTTATGGGAAGCGGCGCCTATATTTGCGGCGAAGAAACCGCCTTATTCGAATCGATGGAAGGAAAACGGGGCGAACCAAGAAACAAACCGCCCTACCCGACCGCTATCGGATATATGGGCAAGCCAACTGTCATCAACAATGTAGAAACCCTGGCGCATACCTTCACCATATTTAAATACGGCGCAAAAAAATTCTACGATCTGGGCGTACAGTATTCCCGCGGATCCAAACTGTTTTCGGTTTCGGGCGATACGCCAATTCCCGGCATTTACGAGCTTGAACTGGGGATGAGCCTCCAGGATTTTGTCGACGAGTTTGGCGACGGCGATACCAAGGCGGTCCAGGTTGGCGGGGCATCGGGCTTTTTGGTGCCGCGAAAAAAATTTGGAGAAACGGCCATCGGCTACAAAGGCAAACTTACCGGAATATCCTTACCTACGGGGGGATCGATGATGTTGTTTAACAGTTCACGGTCGATGTACAACGTTCTGGACAACTACCTGGATTTTTTCAAAGAAGAAAGTTGCGGCCAGTGCACCCCTTGCCGGGTAGGATGTCAACAATTGTATAATGGCATCAAGGCGGTAAAACGTGGCGAGAAACCCGCCCAATACCTGAACAAGTTGCTTAAGCTCACCGAAACCATGCAATTAACCGCCAAATGCGGGTTAGGACAGTCAGTGGCCAATTCATTCTCGTCCATTGTCGAAAACTTCCGGGAAGAAATGATTTACTAACCAGAAAAATGAAAAACGATGTCTGAAAAAGTTAATATCACGATAAACGGCATACCAGCCGAAATTGAAAATGGAAAAACCATCCTGGAAGCCGCCGATCAAATTGGCGTCATTATCCCGACCCTGTGTTACCACAAGGACCTGTGTATTGCCGGAAACTGCCGCGTTTGCGTGGTCGAAATCGTCGGGCAAAAACGCTTGTCGGCTGCCTGCGCCACCCCATGTGAAGAAGGAATGGAAATCCGGACAAACAGTCTGAATGTAAGGAATTCGCGCAAACACATTATCGAGCTGCTCCTTTCGGAACACAATGCCGAATGTACCAAGTGTTATAAAAACGGCAACTGCGAATTACAAAAACTGGCGTCCGACTATAAAATCATGACCCAGGATTTCATTTCGCTTGTTCCTCAAAAGAAATACACCATCGATATGTTCTCGCCGTCCATCATTAAGGACGACAGCAAATGTATCCGTTGTCAGCGTTGCGTACGCACCTGCGAAGAATTACAGGGAGTAAATGCGCTCACTGTTGCCTACAAAGGCGATGAGATGAAAATCACCACCTTCTTCGAAAAAAATTTAACGAATGTTGTCTGCACCAACTGCGGGCAATGTATCATCCATTGTCCTACCGGGGCTATTGTCGAAAAAAATTACATTGAAGAAGTTTGGGAGGCCATCTCCAACCCGGCCATTCATGTCGTGGTACAAACGGCGCCTGCCGTGCGTGTTGGGCTGGGTGAAGAACTGAACATGCCCGTTGGAACCCGGGTAACCGGGAAAATGGTAACCGCGCTGAAACGACTGGGTTTTGATTCGGTTATGGACACCGATTTCACGGCCGACCTCACCATCATTGAAGAAGGCACTGAGTTACTGGGGCGTTTGAAAAAAGCCATCGTCGACAAAGATGAATCAGTACATTTGCCGATGGCGACCTCCTGTTCTCCGGGATGGATAAAATACATCGAACACATGTATCCCGAATACCTGGGAAATTTGTCTACCTGCAAATCGCCTCAGCAAATGTTTGGGGCCCTGGTTAAAACGTATTATGCCAAAGCCAGGAACCTCAATCCCGAAAAAATTATTTCGGTATCCATCATGCCGTGTACCGCCAAAAAATTTGAAGCCAGCCGCCCCGAGATGCACGACAGCGGGTACCGCGATGTCGATTATGTATTGACAACCCGCGAACTGGCCATCATGATCAAGCAGGCGGGTATTGATTTTACAAAATTGTCCGATAGTAAATTCGACCGGCTCATGGGCGAATCGACCGGAGCTGCCGTCATTTTTGGCGTAACCGGCGGAGTTATGGAGGCGGCGCTCCGAACTGCTTACGAGTTGGTTACCGGCCGCGAAGTTCCTTTCAAAAATCTGAACATTACCCCGGTTCGCGGGCTCGACGGAGTTCGGGAAGCCAGTATAAAGATTGAAAACCCGCAACGCGACTGGGCTTTTCTGGAAGGCGTTGAGCTGAAATGTGCCGTTGCTCACGGTTTGGTGAATGCGAAAAAGGTTATGGATGCTGTGAAAGAGGGGAAAAGCGAATATCATTTCATCGAGATCATGGCCTGCCCGGGCGGTTGTTTGGGAGGAGGAGGACAGCCCATCCCCACCAACCCCGAAATCCGGAAGAAACGGGCCAAAGCCATCTATGCCGAGGACGAGGGTATGCCCATTCGAAAATCACACCAAAATCCGGAAGTTCTGAAAATTTATGAGGATTTTCTGGGTGAACCGTTGGGTGAAAAATCCCACCAACTGCTACACACAAAATATGTTGAACGAGATCATTTTTAATCAGAAAGGAAGCCGCTGTCTCATGCGGCTTTTTTATTACACAATAAACAAAAAATATATCCGAAATGCTTAATTTAGCCTGAACTCAAAAAATTATACCATGAAACATTTTCTTCTGTTTATCTTAATCGCTTTTACCGCCTGTAATTTCAATAACCGGATCCCGGCCCAACTGGCCGAAGCCACACCCGAGGAAGCCGGGTTCTCTTCTGATCGGCTTCAAAAAGTAGATGATTTGATCAATAGCTACATCGAAAATGAATGGCTCCCGGGCGGAGTTTTTCTGGTTGCCCGACATGGAAAGATTGTTTATTATAAAAATTTTGGATTCCGTTCAACTGCCAAAAACGACCCTTATCAGAAAGACGATATTTTCAGGATTGCATCGATGACAAAAGCAATTACCACCGTTGCCGTGATGCAATTATACGAACAGGGAAAACTCGGACTGAACGATCCTGTTTCTGATTTTATACCGGCCTTAAAAAATTCCGCCTTGCTTGATTCATTCAATGAAAAAGACTCCAGCTTTACCACGGCGCCGGTAGTCCGCCCGATAACCATCCGTCATTTACTGACACATACGTCGGGCATCACCTACGGCGACTTTAACCAGGGAAAGCTGAAGGCCGTATATTCAAAATTTGATATGTTAAAGGTAGGCTTGTCTCACAACTCCTGGACAACCGAAGAATTTATAAACCGCCTGGCAACTGTTCCGCTCGCATTTCAGCCCGGAGAAAAATTTATGTATGGACTGAATGTCGATGTGCTTGGCCGGGTCGTCGAGGTTGTATCCGGTAAAAGTTTAGCCGAATATTTCAGGGAAAATATATTCGAACCGCTCGGCATGACCGACACCTATTTTTACCTGCCCGATGATAAAAAAGACCGGCTGGTTCCGGTTTATGCTCAAACCGATGACGGGTTGAGCATGGCGCAGGAAGACGGGATGACTCTTTCGCTCGACTACCCCAAAAACAAAGATATTGGCCATTACGCCGGTGGCGGCGGTTTGTCGTCAACTGCGCTGGATTACGCCCGCTTTATTCAAGCCCTGGTCAACAATGGCAAATACAACGACATCAGTTACTGGGCCGAAAAACCATTGAACTGATGACTGCCGACCAGTTGATCAGACTTAACCAGGCAGGAAACGGAATCAGCCAGAACCCCGGAAACACTTTCTGCCTGGGCTTTGGACTGATAACCGACGACGCAGCCGGCTTAAACTCAAAATCGCCGGGAACTTACGAATGGGGAGGTTATTTCAGTACTAAGTTCTTTATTGATCCGAAAGAAGACCTGATTTTTGTTGGAATGACCCAACTGACTCCTTTTAAACACGGCGAATTTTACGACCGGCTAACGGCAACCGTATATGGAGCTATAAACTGATATCAAAACGGGAAGAGATATCCGGGAAAAACGCCGCTTGTTTATTTTCCCGGATATCTCTTAATTGTTAATTTCACATTAATCAAATAAAACCCGACTTGACAGAAAAATTTACATATTTCTCACCCATCGGTCCCCTGTTAATTGAGACAGAAAACGATGAGATCTGTGCCGTATCGTTTTGCGACAAAGACACGACAACCGGAGGATTTAATCCGGTGTTAAAAGAGCAGATCAGCGAGCAGATGGAGGATTACTTTAGCGGCCGCCGATACGATTTTGACCTGCCCTTGTGTGCATGCGGGACTGATTTTCAGAAAAAAGTATGGGATCAATTACGCTCCATCCCATACGGGCAATGTATTTCATACGCCGACCTGGCCATTAAATTAGGAGATAAAAACCTGGTCAGGGCAGTTGGAGGAGCTAACTCAAAAAATCCGCTTGCCATCCTGGTTCCCTGTCACCGGGTAATTGGCCGAAACAATAAACTGGTGGGCTATGCCGGTGGAATTTGGCGAAAAAAATGGTTAATTCAACACGAATTATCCAACAAGCCTGTAAAAACCGGATTATTTTGAACTTAAGACCTAACCCGGCCGAGAAACACCAGCTGATCAGGCCAATCAAATGATGAGTTTTTGTCAGGATATTTTGTTTTACATACTGACCGATTTATCTGTCCATATTTCAGAAAATATTTATTTCTTTGTGAAATATATAAGCATATAAAACCAACCTTAAGCATATGAAGCATATCTACAAATTTGTCCGGCCATTATTGATTTACATTTCCGCAAAAGCGATCAAAAAAAACCAAACAGCTCTGTTTTTGAAAATATTCTTTTTAATCTTAGCTGTCGGAGTCGTTTCTGCCTGCGAAAAAGAAGAAGGAGAAGGCGGCACC
Source organism: Gaoshiqia sp. US2 (assembly GCF_059705485.1). NCBI lineage: Bacteria > Pseudomonadati > Bacteroidota > Bacteroidia > Marinilabiliales > Prolixibacteraceae > Gaoshiqia > Gaoshiqia sp. US2. The sequence goes on from NZ_AP048550.1 coordinate 3,517,991, forward strand.
TCTACCATCGTAGGACGGGTGTATACCCAAAACTACAACAGTGACTTCACGGTAAAACTGGGAGAATATTACGCCGAAGGCGTCGATGTATACATCATCTATGGTGATGAAGTTGTTTACTCCGACGACTTCGAAACCGGATTGGACGGCTGGTACCGTTTCCAATTTCTAAACAAAGGGACTTATACAATTTATGCGATCTCCAAAGATCCTACCCGTCAGTCGCCCTCCGGTGAAATTGCCGTATCCCAAACAGTCACGATCAAAAGCAACCATTCCACGGTAGTCGTGGACGATCTGGTTATTCACAAGTAGAAGCCGATACATGAACAGTTTATTACGCGCCTACCGGCTCCGGTTTCTGATTTTCATTTTAATCGGCCTCGTAACCGGCATAAAAAGCTATAGCCAAACCGAAGACTTTGGACTTTGGACCGGAATTGAAGTTGAAAAAAAAATATCCAAACGTTTTGATTGGTCGATCGAACTGGCAAACCGGATGCAGGACAACCTGAACCAGCGGGACAAAACGTATATTGGAACGGAGATTTCCTATTCAAAAAAAATATTCTCGACCAGCTTTCTCTACCGGCTGTCGAATGAAAAAAAGAAGAAGTACGAACCAACCTCGCACCGGTTTACCTGGGAAATTGAAGTTGCCCCGAAGATTGACCGGTTCAAGCTCAGTTACCGCGGACGATTGCAAACGCAATACACCGGAATCAACAGCTCAGAAGATGGTCATATCCCGGAAAGTTTTTTCCGAAACCGGCTAAAGCTGGATTATAACATCAAAGGCTTGCCGTTTAAGCCCTCTGTCAGCTACGAATTGTTTTACCGGATTAACCAGTATACCACGAGACAAATTGAAAAGAATCGCTACATTGTCGGACTCGATTACAAAATCAACAAAAGCAATTCAGTCGGACTTTCCTTCCTTATCAATGAAACCGTCAACGTGGTTGAACCTGTAAAAAGATATATCATGGGAATTGATTATAAACTCAAGTTATAAAACAAAATTGTGGAGCTGCTTTTATCACATGCACAAAAATTAACTGCTGATATTCGAAGTTTATCAGAAGATATGGATGTGGTTGCGCTGAACGATCTTCCAAAAAATGATCAGATGAACCGCTTCGACAAGAAATTTATTTTCAACGTCGCCCTGGTTCCCGATTTGTTAAAAAAGGCAGGAGATGCTTATGCCATTCTTGAATCAAACGGAACACGGATCTTCAATTATTATTCCGACTATTTTGACACCGCGGATTACCGAATGTACACCCATCATCACAACGGGAAGAAAAACCGCTGCAAAATCCGGATCCGGGAATACCTCAACAGCGGAGATCAATTTCTGGAGTTGAAGCATAAAAATAACCGTTCGTTTACAACAAAAAAACGCATGCCTTATTCCGGAAACTTTCCGTTAACAGCCGACGCAGATACGTTTATAAAAAACAATACCCCTTTTGACGCAGATGGCCTTATTTATGCCTTGAGTACCCGCTACCAGCGAATTACCCTGGTCAACAAACAAAAATCGGAACGGATTACCATTGATTTCAACCTGCACCTGAGTACATCCAACGAACAAGTCAAACTTGAAAATCTGGCCATTGCCGAAATAAAGAACAATGACCGGCACCTGCGTAGTCCGTTCAATCAACTCCTTAAGTTACACCAAATAAAGCAGGAAAGTTTCAGTAAGTACTGCATGGGTATGGCCCTGTTAAATCCGAAAGTAAAGAACAATCTGTTTAAAGAGAAAATACTAAAAATAAAAAAAATCGAACATGAACCTATTGACTGTTATAGCCAATCAAGCCTTTAACGAGGTAGCATTTTACAACTCAGCCAGCTTCTGGGACCTGATCATCCGTTTTACATTTAACCTGCTGGTGACGCTGATGATCGTCCGGTTTATTTATTACAAAAAAACAAAGCGAAAAGACTACCTCTTTACCTATCTGCTGATCAATACGATGATCTTTTTGCTGGCATACCTGCTTTCGGGCGTGGAACTGAAACTGGGATTCGCCTTTGGCTTGTTCGCCTTATTTGGCATTTTACGCTACCGCACCAACCCCGTCCAGATTAAAGAAATGACCTACCTGTTCGTCCTCATTGGCGTGGCAGTTATCAATTCCATTTCAGACGAGTATATTCCTTACGCCGAGGTTATCCTCGCAAATCTTGCTCTTATTATCATTCTGTGGGTACTCGAATTTGCGTTTTTGTTATCTCACGAATCATCGAAAAAAGTGCTGTATGAGAAAATTGATCTCATCAACCAGAATAATCAGCAAGCGCTTATCGAAGACCTTCGAAAAAGAACCGGGATCAATATTCACCGCGTCGAAATTGTTTCCATTAATTTTTTGAGAGATACGGCACGGATTATCATCTACTATTACGAGAAGAATAAAATCTTTAACATCGAAGACCAATCCTACCCGCTGGATCAGGACAACTAACACTAACTTATAAACCTAAAAGGATGGGCAAACATTTACTTCTGTCATTTTTCATTCTTTTTTTAAGCATTTTTTCGGGATACCCCCAGGAACTTCGCACAAACGAGATGATGGCATCCAACACCCATACCTTACTGGACGAGGACGGGGAATTTTCTGACTGGATTGAATTGATCAACACCAGTTCGCAAACCATCAACCTTTCGGGCTATTATTTGAGCGACGATATTAAAAACCCGACCCAATGGAGATTCCCAAGCCTTCAGTTACCAAGCGGGGGTCTGCTGTTGGTTTTTGCTTCGGGCAAAAATAGAAGAGCTATTCCTACAAACTGGTCAACAATCATTAATAAAGACGATGAATGGAAATACATTCTGCCTTCCTCTCAAATTGAGAACTGGAAGAAACTTGATTTTGATGATTCGCTCTGGAACACCGGAAATAGTGGATTTGGATACGAAGATGACGATGATGAGACCATCATCCCAAAAACAATCAGCATCTACCTGCGTAAGAAATTCACCATTAACAATCCTTCGGCCATCAGCGAGCTAATCTTACACATGGATTATGATGATGCTTTTGTGGCCTATATAAACGGCACGGAAGTGGCCCGGGCCAATATCGGGACGGTTGGCGATATCCCTGCTTATAATGCGGGAACAACTGCCGGGCATGAGGCCCGAATGTACCAGGGATTTTCACCCGAAAGTTTTCCGGTGTTAAATCCGCAAACACTGTTAAATCAGGGAGAAAACATCCTGACAATTGAAGTCCATAACCAAACATTAAGCTCGTCCGATTTCACAGCCATCCCTTTTTTATCCGTTCGTTCATCCGCCATCACCACTCACTCGTCCCCTGAGATCCTGAATCTATCGCCAACCTATCTGCATACAAATTTCAAATTAGGATCAGGAGGAGACAGTATTTTAATCTTTAACACGCAAGGACAACTTGTTGACAAATTAATCTATGAACCCTTCCCCGCAGACTATTCCATTGGTTTCAAAGACGGAAATTTCAACACCTTGTGTTTATTTAAAGATCCTACGCCAAACCGGCCGAATGATTCAGACGCGGTTCACTACGATGTAAGCATAACTCCTTCCTTCTCCGTTAACGGCGGCATTTATAACTCGCCCGTGTCTCTTGTGCTTTCCGGTGATAATCCCACAGATATCATCTACTACTCCACCGATGGCTCTGACCCTGATAAAAATTCGCTGGTATACAACTCGCCAATTTTAATCGAAAACCCGGTAAGCATTCGGGCCCGAATTATAAGAACAGATCAAACATACGGCAAAGTCGTAACAAACAGTTATTTTCCAAATTACAATAAAGAATTACCCGTTGTTTTCATTTCAACTTCCCCGGATAATCTGTGGGACGAAAAAAAAGGAATGTATACTCTGGGACCAAATGCCTCGAGTGTTTTTCCGTACAAAGGAGCCAATTTTTGGGCTGATTGGGAAAAAACCGCGCATGTGGAGCTATTTTTCCCGTTCGATCAGGAGGGATTTAGCATTGACGCGGGCATCGCTCTTCATGGCGGCGGATCAAGAGGATACGAACAAAAATCGTTTACCGCTTTTGCCCGAAGCATTTATGGCGACAAGAACATTTCGTGTCAAATATTTGATCAGAAGTCAATTAACAAGTTTGAATCGATCACATTCAGAAACTCAGGAAACGACTGGTTCGGCGCAAGAAGACCAATCGGATCGATGTTTCGCGATATGATGATGAGTAACATCGCCTTAAGTATGAACATTGATGCCGCCGCCGGGCGACCGTCTGTTTTGTATCTGAACGGAGATTACTGGGGTATTTACAATATTCGTGAAAAACTCCGCGAGCATTTTATTGCCGGCAACCACAAACTGAAGACCGACGAATTTGATATGCTGGAATATAAATATTCGGTGATCAACGGCAGTCGGGATAATTACCTTTCCATGCTCAACTTTATCCAGGCAAATGATATTAGCATTGCCGGTAACTACCAGTATCTGGAAACACAAATGGATATCCAGAATTTTATTCGTTACCAGTCGGCAGAAATTTTCTTTGATAATTGGGATTGGCCGGGGAACAACATCAAATTCTGGAAAGATTATTCAACGACAGGCAGGTGGAGATGGGTCTTACACGATACAGACTATGGATATGGCCTGTACAATGTTAATGATATCTTCTATCATAATACCCTAACCTTTGCCACGGCAACAGATGGCGAAGAATGGCCAAATCCGCCCTGGTCGACCCTGATATTACGAAAACTCCTGGAGAACACTGATTTCCAGCGCAAATTCATCAATACCTTTGCTGATCACCTGAACACAACGTTAAAAACAGAAACAACACTCGGACTAATCGAGCACTACAGTTCTCTTATTGAATCAGAAATTCCCTATCATGTTACTAAATGGGGCTCCACTGTGGGCGATTGGCTAAGTACCGTCGACTTAATGCAGGAATTTAGTGAATTACGCCCTGAAATTATCCGGGGTTATATCCGCGATTATTTTTCTATTAACCGGAATCAACAGGTCAACTTAGAAATTTCGGGTTGTGACAATGCTTCCATTCTTCTCAATACCATCACCGTTAATCAATTCCCCTGGAACGGCATTTACTTCAACCAAATCCCCATCGAACTGACCGCAATGGCTCCGGCCGGATATAAATTTAGCCGGTGGGAAGGCGATCTGGAATCGACCGAAGCCAAAATTCAGGTTCCGATGGCCACTGATATGAACCTGACGGCAGTATTTGAAGAAGACGATCAGCAGGGCACAATTGTCATCAATGAGATTATGTACAGCCCATCCAACGAATTTGACAGCGGCGATTGGGTTGAACTGTACAACAACAGTTCAGGCTACATCAACCTGACCAACTGGATATTGAAAGATTCGGATGAGAACAATCAATTCCGGTTTGCCCCCAACACCATCATGGAACCTCATGCCTATTTGGTGGTTTGCCGGGATCAGGATGCTTTTTCTTCAGTTTATCCCGACGTAACAAACTATCAGGGACCTCTCGGGTTCGGATTTAGCAGCGCAGGCGAGTGTATCCGTTTGTATAACAACAACAGTGAATTGGTCGATCAGGTTTGTTATGCCTCCCAGTATCCCTGGCCTACCGAACCCAATGGCGGAGGTTACACGCTCGAGCTAAAAGATCCGGATGCGGACAATGCGGTGGCTCAAAACTGGTTTACATCGCTAACGAAAAACGGAACTCCCGGAAAAGCAAATACCGTTGGAGAACCGGAGGAACCGGAAGAACCAACCGACAAACCGGCCGAAAGCTTACTACTCCAGAACTACCCGAACCCATTTACCGGCAGCACAAGAATTCCGGTGTATTCTCATACGAATCAACTGGTGAATCTATCTGTTTATACCCTGCAGGGACAATTGGTATCGACAATTTTTAACGGAAATCTGAGCGAAGGGTATCATACTTTCGAATGGAATGCACCGGCGCTCAGGTCGGGCATGTATTTAATCAGGTATACCGGACCAAATCACAGCACGGTAAAGAAGGCAGTTTGTCACCAATAAGGAAAAAATTCGATCTCCGTCAAAAATAACCGCAGGAAAAACTCAATCCGGTTTGTTCCTGCGGTTATTAAAATGACGCGAATCGCCCCACTCGTTGTAACCGATTTCACTTCCGGCCAGTTCGATACGGGCCTCCAGACAATTCCGGCACAGAGCAGCATCTTCATCCAGGCACGGCTTGCCTTCATAAAGCTGGTATTCTTTTCTGAAATCACAGGGTGTGAGGTTTGGCATAATCACGTTGGCGCCTACCTTAATCGCTTTTTCCCTTCCCGCCGGATCAATCGACTGCAAGGCCGTAGCGGCGGCAATATTAATATCGGGCATCAGCAAACGCAGGGAGGCCACCATTTTTAAGGCCAGGTCGAAACGCGCCTGTTTTGTTTTCAGCAAATGCCGGTAAGCATGCAGCGGAGTGTCTTCATGTTCGATATACGGACCCATGCCAACCATGTCGACATCCAGCTTCCTAAAAAAAAGCAGGTCGTCCGCCAGATGCTCCGTGGTTTGGAACGGAAGCCCGATCATCACCCCGGTACCCACCTGGTAACCACAGTCCTTTAAATGACGGAGGCATTCCACCCGTTTTTCGAATGAATGACGCTCATTACCGGGATGAATTTTAGCATAAAGCTCCGGCGATGAACTTTCGATGCGCAGCAGATACCGGTGGGCGCCGCTTTCGAACCAACGTTGGTAGGTCTCCCGGTTCTGTTCGCCGCACGAGAGGGTGATGCCCAATTCGCCGTTCGACAGCTTTTTTATCGCTTTCAGCAAACGGTCGACCCGTTCAATATAAGCAGGAGAAGTTAACTCGCCCGATTGTAAAACCACCGAACCAAAACGGTTTTCCCAGGCAAAACGGCAGGCATCCAGAATTTCCCCGTCGCTTGCTTCGTAGCGGGTCACCTTTTCGTTGCTTTTCCTGATACCGCAATACAGGCAATCTTTCGAGCAGATATTCGAAAACTCAATTAAACCCCTGAAATACACTTTTTTGCCCAGCGCCTCAGCCTTTCGTGCCGAAGCCGCTTCAAACAGAAGTATCCGGTCGTCGTCTTCCGCCTTCAGCAAACAAACTAAATCGTCGCGGGTAAACGTTTTCTGCGCTACTATGTCTCGTACATTCTTCACTTTGCGAAGATAAAGAAATCCTAAACTTTTGCCTATCTGCACGATTGGTTTCGATTCAATAAAAAATGAAGATTCTTAGCCGTTCACTGTATCCATCTCCGGAAATTCCCGTCAATAAAAAAACAGACAAACATTTTGCACGATCAAATATAAAAATAGAATTTTACGCGACTATGAATGCACAGATCAACCATATCTGGAAACAACACCGTGACCAGTTGCTGAGCTTTATCCGGAAAAGAGTAGTTGACCCGGATCTGGCTGAAGATATCCTGCAGGATGTCTTTCTTAAAATCCTGCTAAAAATCGACGGCCTCCAAAACCGCGACAAACTACAAAGCTGGCTGTACCAAATCACCCGAAATACGATTTCGGATTATTTCCGTCAAAAAGAAAAAGAAAACCGCTTAACCGGACAACTTCCGGAAACGGACCTGGAGGAAGAACAATCGGCGATGAAGGAAGCAGAAAGCTGGATTGGCCTGTATGTAGCCGATTTGCCGGAGAACTACCGTCAGGCCGTAAGGATGTATGAGATGGAAGGATTGTCGGTAGGAGAAATTGCAGATCGGCTGAATATTAGTTATACCAATGCCCGGGCACGGGTTCAACGCGGAAGACAGGCGTTGAAAAAAAACCTGACTGATTGCTGTACCTTTCATGTGGATGTGTACGGGAATGTGCTTGAATACCGGCGTAATTCCGAAAAATGCGAAGGATGCGAATAATTTTCCCCGGAACTGTGTCTGCATGCAAAATTTGCCGTCTACCGGATACAAACATTAAAATTTAAGACTATGCAAAACAAAAATGAAATCAGGAATGCTGTACGCGAAAGATATCATCAGCTTGCAGAAAATTCTTCAGCCATTATCGGCGGGTGTTGTTCTCCCGAATCATCATCCTGTTGTAAACCCCAGGGAGAGATTGATCTTCAGTCGCTGAAACTTGGCTATTCGGCAGACGATTTAAACGCAGTTCCCGAAGGGGCCAACCTGGGTCTGGGTTGCGGAAACCCGCAGGCCATAGCCATGCTGAAGGCGGGTGAAACTGTGGTTGACCTCGGAAGCGGCGCAGGTTTCGATGTATTTCTGGCAGCCCGCCAGGTTGGCGAAACCGGGCGGGTAATCGGTGTGGATATGACCCCATCCATGATCAACAAAGCCCGCACGAATGCCGAAAAAGCGAATCTTCAGCAGGTTGAATTCAGGCTTGGAGAAATTGAAAACCTGCCGGTTGCCAACGAGCTGGCCGACGTGATTATTTCCAATTGTGTTGTCAACCTATCGCCCGAAAAGCCAAAAGTTTTTCGCGAAGCATTCCGCGTGCTCAAACATGGCGGACGACTGGCCATTTCCGATGTAGTTGCCTTGCAGGAAATTCCGGAACAGATTAAATCGGATCTGGCGCTTTACAGCGGGTGCATTTCCGGTGCCTCAACAATTCAGGAACTCACTGACATGCTGACTGAAGCCGGCTTTACCGGCATCCTGATTCAGCCTAAACATGAAAGTAAAGCCGTAATCCGGGAGTGGGACCTCAACAATTCAATCACCGACTACATCATTTCGGCAAGCATTGAGGCCGTAAAACCCGGATAATGATCCGTAAAAACACAAAATAAAAACGGGGAGTTGTGTCCCTTTTGTTTAATCAGGCAAAAGAACATGGCTTCCCCTTACAAACATCAGAACACCGCCATGAATCAAATCATTCCATTGAATCAGACTGATTTCCCAAAAATCAAAACCTTATTGACTGCATCAAACCTGCCTTATTCCGATCTGGACTTTTCTCCCGTTTATTTTTTCGGCATAAAAGACGATGAAAAATTAGTTACTACGGGAGCCTTGGAAATTTACGGCACAAATGCCATTTTGCGCTCTGTGGCCGTTCAACAAGAAAACCGGAATCAAGGTTTTGGCAAACAACTCACCAGCTTTCTTGAGCATAAAGCCACGGAGTTAGGTATCAACCGGTTGTTTTTGCTGACGACAAACGCCAGCCACTTTTTCAAAAGATTGGACTATCAGCCTGCCGAACGCAGTCAATGCCCGGAAGCCATTCGGGCCAGCTCCGAATTTACCGAACTTTGCCCGGCTACAGCGCTTTGTATGTGCAAAAAACTGTAAATAAGCGGATTCCGGGGAAAGTAAACGAGCTTTTTTCCATTCCTACTCAATTCCGGAAGAAAAATAAAAAATCAGGTCGAAGTTGAGCTTCCCTGTCACTTTTCTGCACAAACAATTGTAACTTTGTTCGCATAACCTGCGGGAAGGTCAACAGACTGACTTCAAGGGGGGGGTGGACGATTGATTATTGATTATTGGCAATTGCCGACTCAGGTATTTCAGAAATGTAATCCGGTTATCAAGCTGCTTTTCCTCTCCTTTTTCCGCATAAAAAACCAAAAATCATGGACACAAAAAAACGATTGGGTTTTATCGGCATTATCATTGATGACCGGGCCCGTTGTGCTGCAGCTGTAAATGAGATTCTCTCTGCCCACGCCGACCTCATCATGGCCCGCACCGGCATACCGCACATCAAAGGAAACACCTCGGTCATTACCCTGGTGGTTGACAGCACAACCGATGATCTGGGGCAGCTCACCGGCCGGTTGGGAAGCATTGAAGGCGTACAGGTAAAATCGGGACTGGCAAAAAAATAAGTATCATGGAATTGACGACAGCATCATTCATCAACGAACACGAAATCAGCAATATCCTGCAAAAATACGGTAAACCGGGTTATGAACAGGTGAAGGAGGTACTGGCTAAAGCACGCGAAATGAAAGGTCTTAACCTGCATGAAGTGGCCATTCTGACTGGCATCAGCGACCCCTTGCAACTGCACGAGCTGTTTCAGACCGCCAATCACATCAAGGATACCATTTACGGCAAACGGTTGGTTTTGTTTGCCCCCCTGTATATTTCGAACCTGTGTGCCAACGAATGCGTTTACTGTGCATTCAGGGCAAAAAATAAGGCCATTGTGCGGCGGGCATTAAACCAAACCGAAATTATTCGCGAAACGGAAGCCTTAATCAAACAAGGTCACAAACGGGTGTTGCTGGTTGCCGGCGAATCGTACCCCAACCAAGGCTTTGGCTATGTGCTCGATTCCATTCGCTCGGTATATGAAGCCCGCTGCAATGGGGCCGAAATCAGGCGCGTTAACGTCAATATTGCCCCGCTGAAGCTTGAAGAATTCAAATTGCTGAAAGCCGAAAAAATAGGAACATACCAGATTTTTCAGGAAACTTACCACCACGAAACTTACAAAAAAGTACACATTGGCGGAAAAAAAATGGATTACGACTGGCGGGTCACGTCGCTCCACCGGGCGATGGCAGCCGGCATCGATGATGTGGGAATTGGCGTGCTTTTCGGTCTGTTTGATTACCGCTTCGAGTTGCTGGCCATGATGCAGCACATTCACGAAATAGAGCGTGTTTTCGGCGTCGGGCCACACACCATCAGTGTTCCGCGTATAGAACCGGCCACCGGGTCCGACATTGCCTCGCATCCGCCTTTTGCCGTTTCCGACCTTGAGTTTCGGAAGATCGTAGCCATCTTACGCCTGGCTGTTCCTTATACCGGCATCATCATGTCGACCCGCGAAACTGCTCAAATGCGCCGCGAAACCTTCGCCCTCGGCGTCTCACAAATCTCGGCAGGCAGCCGGACCAACCCGGGCGGTTACGGAGAAGAAACGGAAGATGACGTTTCAGGGCAGTTCAGCCTGGGCGACCACCGTCCGCTCGACGAAGTGATCCGCGACGTGGCGCAAATGGGCTATGTTCCTTCTTTTTGTACCGGCTGTTACCGCTTGGGCCGCACCGGACAGGATTTTATGGACCTGGCCAAACCGGGAGACATTAAAGCGCATTGCGGCCCCAATGCCCTGTCGAGCTTCATGGAATACCTGAACAATTATGCATCGCCCGGCACGCGCGAAATCGGCATTCAACTCATTGAAAAAACAATTGACGAATTGGATGGACTACCCAAACAACGAGCCCGAAAACTGGTTGACCGCGTAAACCAGGGACAGAAAGACGTTTTCTGCTAAGCCCTCAGATCCTGCAACGACGCTTTTTGCAGGATTGAGGGTGTCAGTTGGTAAATCGTATTCCGGGAAGAAAATCAAACCGGCGATATTTCGTCTTTGTACTTGCTTGGCGGGCAATGGTAGCGTTCCTTAAACTTTTTGCTGAAGTATTTTAAATCGTTAAAGCCCGATAAATAAGCTGCTTCTGAAACGCTGTAACTACCATCAGTCAGGTATTGAACGGCAATTTGCAGTTTGGTGTTCCGGAGGAACTCAACGGGCGACATGCCGGTCAGTGTTTTTATCTTGTTGTAAAAAACGGTCCGCCCCAAGGCTGATTCTTTCACCAGGGCGTCGACGTTAAAATCGGTATCCTGGCAATTTTTCTCGATCAGGGCAAGCACATTTTTCAAAAATTCTTCGTCTTTATTGGTGATTTTCAGATCGCCTTTAAACGGATTACTTTTATTAAACCAATCGAGTACATTTTGTCGTTGCCGCAACAAATTCTGAATCACGCGGCTCAGGTATCCGGCATGAAACGGTTTGACGACATAAGCCTCCGCACCCGACTCGATTCCTTCCAGTTGATCGTTCATGGCCGATTTTGCCGTTAACATGACGATGGGGATATGACTAAGCGAAAAGTCATTTTTAATGATCCGGGTCATGGTCATTCCATCCATCACCGGCATCATCAAATCGGTAACAATCAGATCGGGATGGATTTTCCTGGCCATTCCAATTCCCTCCTCTCCGTCATTGGCCTGAAAAACCTGGTACCGGTCGTTCAGGATGGAATGGATGTAATTTCGTATATCCGGGTTATCTTCAACTAAAAGGATTTTATAAGCCCTGGGCAAGCTTTCAATCACACCCTGGACTTCTGCCGTAAAATCCGACAGATCGAATTCATTTTCAGCAGGGGAAGTTTTCATCATTTCCTCAACCTGCATCCCAGCCAACTCTTCTTTTGTGAAATGGTCTTTTCCCATCAACAGGTTTACCCGAAATTGGCTTCCCTCGCCCGGACGGCTTTGAACATCGATGTCGCCGTGATGCAGCTTAACCAGTTCGTACGAATAGGCTAATCCGATGCCGGTTCCTGTAAATTCAATCTGCTCATCGCTAAGCGAGCTAAACCGCTGAAAAAGAAGCGGAATTTTTTCGGCTGCAATTCCCTTACCTTCATCTTCAACAACAATCGAAACCATCTTTCGCTGTTCCAGAACCTCGATGCGGACAGCAATCTTCTTTCCCTTAGGCGTGAACTTGAAGGCATTCGACAGTAAGTTAAAAAGCACCGAATCGATCTTATCCCGGTCAAACAATAATTTGGGCGTCTCCTGCTCTTCCGGATAGCGGAAACAGATTTCCCGCTGCCGGGCCATCTGCTCAAAGCTTTGACAGACTCCCCGCACAAAAGGCCCGATTTCGATCTCGCAAAGCCTCATTTTCATTTTTTGATTCTGGATCTTTCTGAAATCAAGCAACTGGTTCACAAGCCTCAGCATACGTTTCCCGTTGCTGCTCATCCGGTCCATGATGTCTTTGATTGACGCGGGAAGGTTTTTAATTTGCCGCAGGTCTTCGAGCGGACCCAGCACCAGGGTAAGCGGAGTACGTATTTCGTGCGAGATATTGGTGAAAAACCGCAGTTTGATTTCGTTTACCTTGCGCTCGACCCGTAAATCAGTCCTCATGCGGTGATACTTGGTCAGTACGCGGCGGTTTACTTCGACAAACAGGACAAAGAGGATGAAATAGATCACATAGGCCTGTTTGGTTCGCCACCAGGGCGGAAGAATTGTAATTTTAAGCGAACGGGGAGTTTCGGCCCGGGTTCCGTCCCAATTGGCTGCCCTCACGTGAAAGATGTATTTGCCCGGAGGCACATTCGTATACGTGGCCTTCCGTTCGTTCCGAACCTGATACCAGTCCTTGTCGAAACCTTCGAGGGTATATTCGTATGAATTTTTGTTGGGGTCGAAATAACTCAGGGCGGCATATTCGATACGAAACCCGGATTGATCGTAATTCAGGATGATCTCATCGGTGAAATTGATGTGTTTTTTCAAAGGAGAATTTTTCTCTCTGAAAGATACTTCGCGGTTGAAAATCGACAAGCGGGTGAACACAACCGGCGGATAAAACAGCGCCGGTTTTTCTTCGTGCAGCGTAACCAGCAGAAGTCCGTCAAGGGTTCCGAAAAGCAAGCGTCCGTCGCGTAATTTACAGCAGGTATTTTCAGAAAAATTACTGCACTGCAAACCATTGTTGTCGTCGAAATTACTCAGGCTTCCGTCTCCGGCATTCAATCTTGAAATGCCATTCTCCGTGCTTACCCAGATGTTCGCTTGGTCATCTTCCAGAATACCAAAAACAGCATCGCTGATCAATCCGTCGTGATGATTGATTACCTGAAAACCGGCCTCTGCATCGTTCAACAACAGCCGGTTAAGCCCTCCTCCGAAAGTTGCGATCCACAAACGGCCTCCCGAATCTTGCTGAATGTGTACAATATCATTGTAACTGAGACTGTTCTTTTCGTTGACATCATAAAAATAAGGCCGAAACCCGATCGTATCGGCATCCGGGTCGCCGGTAAGCCGATTTAAGCCAAAGGTGGTGGCTACCCAGAGCGTACCATACGAATCCTGCGTGATTTGCCTGACGAAATCGTTGGAAAGATGACTATTCTGTGTTCCGATATGCCTGAAAACCAGTTGGTCGTCTTTAGGGTTGGTTATAAGATTGATTCCGTTGCCGTATGTGCCCACCCAGATTCGCCCGTCGCGATCCTGAAAAACAGCGTAAACATTGTCATTTGCCAGCGACTGCGAGTCGTTTTGGCGGTGTCGGTATATGCGAAAGCTGATGTCGTTATACGAAGGGTAATGCTGCAAGGGCTTCACACTGCGGGCCAGGCCGCCTCCTTTTGATCCCAGCCAGATAAAACCGTCCCGGTCTTCGAGAATGGCGTATACATTAAACCGGGGCAATATTTCACGGCTTGTCGGTATCCCCGAAAATTGTCTGGTCAACCGGAAATCTTCATCATAAACATACAAACGCCCCGACTTGCTGGCCATCCAGATGTTGTTTCGCGAGTCTTGGGCAATGGCGCGGATCACATTATCCGACAGGTTGTTAATTTGTGGTTCGGGTTTTAACTGACGAAACATGGGATTGGCCAGGATCACCTTGTTTACGCCTCCGTTAAATTGTCCGGTTCCAATCCAGATCAGGCCCGAATGATCCTGCGCCACACAATAGGCAATGTCTGAACTCAGCGAATTCCGGTCACGCGGATCATTCCTGAAAAACCGGAACGACCTGCTTGATTCGTCGAACAAAGCAACACCGCCGCCATGCGTAGCCACCCAAATATTGGAATCTTTGTCTTCGAAGATAAACTGTCGCTGCATATCGATCAGCGACTGAATTTCAAGGGGAACCAACTCATAAAACCCGGCCTTCTCCAATTCGGGGCCAATACGCGTAATCCCAAAACCGGACGTACTGATCCATAAAACGCCTTTACGGTCTTCTACGATTTGATCAATTGACTGCCCCGGCAAAAATCGTTTCTGCTGACCATTGGCCGGGTTATAAATATAAAGTCCGGCTGCTTTTGTGCCGATGATCAGATTTCCGGATTTTGCCCGGTTCATCACCGATATTTCGTCGTCCAGCCTGTCAATCAGCAGCTTCTCGGCGCGAAAATTCCGAAGATCAAGTTGCTGAACCCCCTGTTTTACTGTTCCCAAAAACAGCACATGATCTGCCAAAACACCACTGGTGAAGGCATATTCTTCCAAATAGGTCCGGCCATTTTTTCTTGAGTTATTTTCGTCTGTTGGTTCCAGGCAGCCTAGGCCGGCGCTGGTGCCAATCCAAATTCGCTGGTCCCGGTCGCTTAAAATAAAACAAACCGAATCGTTTGTGATGGCGGGGGTTGTACTTTTAGTCAGATACTCAACCCCGTAAACGCCGTCTTCGGTGGTCGGGGCAGTCAACCGGCAAACTCCGGCATTATTGGTGCCGATCCAGATTTCATCATCCAGTTCCAGGAACGATGATATCCGTGTATTTCCGCCATTACCCGGATCGGTAGTGGATGGAAAAGAATAAAAACGTTCCGTTCGCAAGTCAAGATAATGGTAATGTCCGTCATGCGATTCGAGCCACAGAAAACCTCTTTTATCTTCCCATATTTTTACAATCCGGTTATTGGTCAGCGAGTGAGGATCATTGTAATTGGCTTTATAAACCCTGAATTCGTATCCGTCATACTGATTCAATCCGTCCATCGTGCCGAACCACATAAAGCCCCGGCTGTCGCAAAAAATACTTTGAACCGAGTTTTGCGACAGCCCATCACCCGTATTCAGCAACTCAAATCGTTCAATCTCAATGGCCGGGAGCCAAAGGGGAAAAAAAATCAAGACAATAAGACCATATCTCTTGCTCAAACAGCTCAGCATTCCTAAAAAATTAGCGGTGAAAAGTAGAACAATTTCGGTATACTTTCAAATGTCCTATAACACAAATCCTGTCAGTTTATCCCCGGTGAACTAACAATTTGTCATCGGTTTATCGCTCTCAACTAAAGTAAGTTTGTTCCCGAAACTTCTATTTACATATAATTTTGATGTAACTATGTACAAAACATTTGGTATAACCGGTTTAAACCTGCTAAAAATGAAATCATTAAAAACCGTAATTGGATTATTCCTGCTTTCGGTAAGTTTAGTTGTTCAGGCTCAGCAACAAAACGAAAAATGGGCAGAGATCTATCAGATCATCAACGGGATAAAAGAGCCCGTTTTTAGCGATCAGGAATACAATATTGCAGATTTTGGCGCTGTGCCCGACGGAACCAGCCTGAATACAGAGGCCATTCAAAAAGCAATCGACCTGTGCTCAAAAACCGGCGGCGGTACGGTACTCGTTCCTCCAGGTATCTTTCTGACCGGCGCGATCCACCTGAAAAACGATGTCAACCTGCACGTTTCGGAAGGAGCCTTACTGAAATTTTCGACCAATCCGAAAGATTACCTGCCCCTGGTACACACCCGTTGGGAAGGAAATGACTGTTTTAACTACTCGCCCCTGATTTATGCCAACGGGCAAAACAACATTGCCGTAACCGGAAAAGGTACCCTCGACGGACAAGGCAGTAACGAAAACTGGTGGCACTGGAAAGGTCAAAGCCAATACGGATGGAAAGAAGGAATGCCCAGCCAGTTGCTCGAAACCGGCCGCCCTTTGCTCGACAAATGGGAACGCGAAGAAGCGCCGCTGTTCGAACGTCATGCCGGCGAAGGACACTACCTGCGCCCGCAGTTCATCAGCTTCATCTATTGTACTTCGGTAAAAATTGAAGACGTCCGGATAATCAACGCTCCCTTCTGGGTTATCCACCCGGTGTTGTCGAAAGATATTATTGTCCGCGGAATCCACATCGAAAGCCTCGGGCCAAACTCAGACGGCTGCGACCCCGAATCGTGCAAAAACGTATTGATCGAAAATTGCATTTTTGACACCGGCGACGACTGTATCGCGCTGAAGTCGGGCCGCAACTCAGATGGCCGGAAGCCCAATGTGCCGACCGAAAACGTGCTGATTCGTAACTGTAAAATGCTCGAAGGACACGGCGGCGTGGTTATTGGCAGCGAAATTTCGGGAGGCGCCCGCAATATTTTTACCGAAAACTGCGAAATGAGCAGTCCCGATCTGGATCGTGCCATTCGTCTGAAAACCAACAACAACCGGGGCGGTATAATCGACGGACTGTACGTCCGAAACATCCGGGTGGGACAGGTAAAAGATGCCGTTATCCGAATCAACTGCTCGTACGACCCCAAAGAAGGTCAGGGTAAGTACCCGCCCATGGTTCGTAACGTGTATATTTCGGGCATAACAGCTGATATGACCGGGAAAACCCCGGCCCAATACGGTCTTCGGCTCGAAGGGATTAAAGGTGAAAATGCCGTTGAAAACATTTACATCAGCAACTGCGAGTTTAACGGCGTTGAAAACGTCAGCCTCATCAGCGACGTAAAAAACCTGAATCTGGATGAAGTTATTATTAATGGTAAAAAAGTTGAGTTATATTAGTAGCAGAATTTTCCCTGTCCTGCCTGACAACAGATGGACAGGGAAAATTCAGACACCTTAACCTCAAAAAAATAAACGTATGAAATTCAGATTGATTAATCTTGTCGTTGCTGTACTGTTGCTGGCTGCTTGTGTCAGGCAGGAAAAAGGACAAACCCTAACAATTACCAACCCCCTTTCCGAACCGGTAACCGAACTGACCTGCCAACTTTCTTCACCGGCATTTATGCAATCGATTGCTAAGCTGCAACCGGCGGGCTTTCATCTGCTGGATGGAGAAATTGAGATTCCGTACCAGCTGATCGAACAGAACAATAGCCCGGTTGCCTTGCTGATTCAGGCCGACTTTGCCCCCGGGGAAGAAAAAAAGCTGATTGTCAAGGCCGGAAAAGGAAACGTTTTTCCGCAAAAAACCCAGGCCGAAATATCGGTAAAAGAAAATGGCGAGTGGGTTTGGGTAACCAAAAGCAATGGAAACGAACAATATGAATACCAGGGAGGAAACTGGAAAAATGTAAGCTCGGTTTGGGTGGACGAGAAACACACTGACCACTCATTCGACATTCGTTATGAAGGCCCGGGATGGGAATCGGACAAAATTGGCTACCGTTTTTACCTGGACTGGCGTAATGCCGTCGACATTTTTGGAAAAAAAGTAGATACTCTCGTCCTGCACCAGGTTGGATTGGATGGTTTTGATTCGTACCACGAAATGAGCGATTGGGGCGTTGATGTGCTGAAAGTGGGCAACGCGCTGGGTATCGGCACCATCGCCTACTGGGACGGTGAAAATGCCAACCGGGTTGCCGTAACCGACAGCATTTACAGTGAAGTAAGCTATAGCGGCGCCCTCGAATCGAAACTGACAACCAACTATTTTGGTTGGGAATATGCGAACGGCAAAACCAACCTGATCTCCGAAATATCGATCAGGGCAGGAAGCTATTTCACAAAAAACCGCCTGACCACCAGTAACCCAACCGATAACATCAGTACCGGGCTAATCCGTTTACCCAACACGACCGTTCTTCAATCAACCGATGACGAAGGAGAATGGGCCTACCTGGCTACTTTTGGAGTTCAAACGCTTGAAAATGATCACATGGGCATGGCCATCTTTTATAAAAAAGCTGATTTGATTGAACTCACTGAAGATAAATACAGCCATGTGGTCGTCCTGAAACCTGAAAACAACCAGCTAACTTATTTCTATGGAGCTGCCTGGGAACAGGATGCATCAAAAATGGATTCCATTGAAAAATTTGAAACTTTCCTGAAAAAACAACTGGCCTTGTTTAATGCCGGGTTGATGAATTAAAAACCGATGATCCTGAACCTGTAACATGAAACGAATCAGCAACATATTCCTGTTTATGCTGACTGCAAGTCTGGCAACAGCACAAGTTTCTGCCGACAGATTGGATACAAAAGAAGAGATTCTGGCCCGGATTCAAGCGCCGGTCTTTCCCGATCGCCGGTTTGCAGTAACCGATTTTGGTGCAATTGGCGATTCGGTAACTAACAATAAACCGGCTTTCGACGCGGCTATACAAGCCTGTCAATCAGCCGGAGGCGGTATTGTTATCGTGCCAGCAGGCACTTATCTGCTCGATGGTCCGATTCACCTGGAAAGCAACCTGAACCTGCACCTGGAAGAAGGCGCCGTTATTCGCTTCAGCCCCAATCCGGTCTCTTATCTGCCGGTGGTAAAAACCAGCTGGGAAGGAACCTTGCTCTATAATTACAGCCCTTTTATTTATGCCTTCGGAAAAGAAAATATTGCGATCACCGGGAAAGGGATGATTGACGGCGAAGGATCAGCTTATTTTACGCGATGGTACAAGATACAGGGAAAAGACCAACGCCTGTCACGCCGGATGAACCATAAAAATGTTCCGCTGGAAAAACGACAATTTGGTCGGGGACATTATTTACGCCCCCAGCTAATTCAGTTTTTCGATTGTAAAAACATTTTGGTGGAGGACCTGCACATCGAAGATTCGCCGTTTTGGTGCATCCACCTGCTGATGTGCGAAAACGCGACCCTGCGCGGTCTAACCTTTGATGCCCAAAATAAAAACAACGATGGCATTGATCCGGAATATTGCAAAGACATCCTGATTGAAAATGTAAATTTCAACAACGGCAACGACAATGTTTCGGTAAAAGCCGGACGCGATCACGAAGGACGGGACATGCAACGCCCAAGCGAAAATATCATCATCCGGAATTGCAGTTTTAATGGTCGCCACGCCGTGGCAGTCGGCAGCGAAATGTCGTCGGGAGTGCGTAATGTGTATGTCGAAGATTGTCATTTTTCCGACTATGTGACACGGGGTATTATTCTGAAATCAAATCCCAACCGTGGCGGAACCATTTCGGATATCTATGTAAATAACCTCCAATTCGGCGAGGTACTCGACTGTTTCATGGTGACTTCCAATTACCACAAGCAGGGGAAAAAACATCCTGCCACAGTCAAAAACATATACATCAACGATGTAACTTGCCAGAGAGCGCGAAATTTTGGAATTTATATCAAGGGGCATAAACGAAATCATGTTTCGGATATCCACATCGAAAATTTTCGCGTTGACCAGGCAAAAAGAACCGTATTTGTTGATTTTGCAGAGAGCGTGAATTTTAAAGAAACACAGGTGAACAGTGAAGAAATTAAATGGAATCCTGCCCGATTACGAAAAAATAAATACCGGGCATATAATTACTAACAGCAACAAACAACACCCAACATGCTGAAAATAACCACTGTATTGTTATTATTGCTCATTATCCCGGGAATGATCACCGCCCAGCATGAATTTCCGCGCGACAGCTCGTTTACCGTGTATTCGGCCTGGCAAAAAATTAAAACAGACTATCCGCAGGCAACACCCGTGAAGCCATTCGTTTCGGCCGATTTCTTGTCGCTGACCAACCAGGTTTACCGGGTACGCGGAAACCGTCAACTCCACATGGATATCTTTTTGCCAAATAAAACAGATTTGGTGAAACGTCCGGCCATTCTGATGATTCATGGAGGAGGCTGGGCGTCCGGCAACAAATCGCACCTGGTACCCCTGGCCCAAAAACTGGCCATCGATGGTTTTATTGGTATTGCGGTTGAATACCGCTTATCGCCCGAAGCGTTGTACCCGGCAGCCATCTGCGATTTAAAAGAAGCCATCCGCTTTGTAAAATACAACGCCGGGCTCTACGGGATCGATACCACCCGGATTGCCGTGCTGGGAACTTCGGCCGGTGCAACACTGGCGGCTTTTATGGCCACCACCGGGAAGCTCAGCCGCTTTGATGACCCGAACTCCGTGTATCCGGGCATCTCGTCGGTTGTTCAGGCCTTAATCAATATCGATGGTGTGGTTGATTTTACCGATCCGAATGAAAGCGCCAAAGACGACGACCCGAAAAAACCATCGGCCGGCGCCAGGTTTTTTGGCGGAACCTATCAGAAAATGCCTGAAAAGTGGGTAGAAGCCTCGCCGATCAATTATGTGGATAAACACAGCCCTCCTACCCTGTACATCAACAGTGCGCTCGAACGCTTCCATGCAGGCAGGGAGCCGTTTTTGGCTGTTTTAAAAGCAAACCATACCTACTACGAGATCCACACCATACCGCATACCCCTCACCCCTTCTGGCTGTTTCATCCCTGGTTTGATGAGACCCACAGGTATGTGAAAGATTTTCTTACTAAACTATTTTAACCACGACGGAATACGATGACAACAAAAAACATTTTCACCCTCGTCAATGTAATTCTTTTTAGTATTTCCTGCTACGCTCAGCCCTGGCAGGCAGACCTTGGAAACGGCCGTTACAAAAACCCGATTATCCATGCCGACTATTCCGACCCGGATGTTTGCCGCGTTGGAGATGATTTTTACATGACGGCATCCAGTTTCAACTGCTCTCCCTCGCTGCCTGTCCTTCATTCAAAAGACATGGTCAACTGGGAATTGATTGGCTACGCGCTGGACAAACAAGTTCCGCCCGATTTTTTCGACAAAGCACAGCATGGATGCGGCGTTTGGGCCCCCGCCATTCGATTCCACAACCACGAATTTTATATTTATTATCCGGACCCCGACTTTGGTATTTACATGATTAAAGCCAAAAACGCCAAAGGCCCCTGGAGCGAGCCGGTGTTGGTTCAGGGCGGGAAAGGCTGGATTGACCCCTGCCCGCTGTGGGACGAAGACGGGAAGGCATATCTGACATACGCTTTCGCGGGTAGTCGTGCCGGTATTAAAACCATTCTGATGGTCAGTGAAATGACCACAGACGGAACCAAACTGATTGGCAACAGCGTCATGGTTTTTGACGGACACGATGGACACACGACTGTTGAAGGCCCGAAATTTTACAAAAGAAGCGGTTACTATTACATTCTTGCTCCTGCCGGCGGCGTAAAACCAGGCTGGCAATTGGCTTTACGTTCAAAAAACGTGTTTGGCCCTTACGAATACAAGGTGGTGCTGCACCAGGGAAATACCAACATCAATGGTCCGCACCAGGGAGCCTTGATTGAGCTGGATAACGGCGAATCGTGGTTTTATCACTTTCAGGATGCCTATGCCTACGGACGTATTGTTCACCTGCAGCCGGTTACCTGGATCGACGGATGGCCGATGATGGGCGTTGACCGTAACGGCGACGGCATTGGCGAACCGGTTAGCGAATATAAGAAACCAACTGTGGCTTCAACCGAAAAGGTGGGTATTATCCCTGCCTCTGACGAATTTAACGGACACGAATTTGGTCTGCAATGGCAATGGCATGCCAATCCCGAGGTAAACTGGGGATACATGTCGGGAAACCTCGGATTTATGCGATTGAACTGTATTGCTCTCGAAGGCCGGGTAAATAACCTGTGGGACGTCCCCAACCTCTTCCTTCAAAAATTTCCTTCCCGCGTATTCTCGGCAACCGTTAAACTCCGTTTCAGCGCTCACCGTGATGGCGAAAAAACCGGCCTGCTCATCATGGGCGAAAGTTATGCCTACATCGGGCTGGAACTGGTTGACGGAAAACTGAAGCTCCTCCAAGTGACCTGTATCGATTCGCACAAGGGAACCGAGGAAAAAGAACAGGCCACCATCGATATGGCCCAAAACGAGGTTTACCTGAAGGTAGAAGTGGACAAAAACGCCATGTGTACATTTAGCTACAGCGAAAACGGCAAAAATTTTAAAAAATTCGACAACGAATTTGAAGCGGTCGCCGGCCGATGGATCGGTGCGAAAGTCGGCCTGTTTGCCCTGGGCGCTAAAAAAACCAATGATGCCGGTTATGCCGACTTTGATTGGTTCAGAGTGGAGTGAGGTTGGGCCTTGGTCATTCATTTGATTATTGTCTAATGACCAATTGACTGCTTTTTTAGAATTAAAAACCGGAAATTTTTATGAAGACAAAATTTATCCTGCCCGTTTTCCTGTTTATGGTGTTATGTGCGTTTCAGGGAACAAACGAAAAGAAAGTCCGTATTTTTATGATCGGCGATTCAACCATGGCCCACAAAGCGCCGGAGAAAGCGCCGGAAACCGGTTGGGGAATGGTATTCGGAGATTTTTTCAATGACCAGGTGGTCATCAGCAACCATGCGTTAAACGGACGAAGTACAAAAAGTTTTATTGGCGAGGGGCACTGGCAAACGGTTTACGATCAGCTGCAAGCGGGCGACTATGTCTTCATCCAGTTTGGGCACAACGATCAGAAAGATAAAAGTCCCGACCGTTTTACCAATCCTTTTACGACTTACCGGGCCAACCTCGAAAAATATGTTCGTGAGAGTCGCGAAAAGGGGGCTATTCCCGTTTTATTAACGTCGGTGGTGCGCCGTAACTTCAACGAAGAAGGCACATTAGTGGACACACACGGCCTTTATCCGCTGGTGGTGCGGATGGTTGCCCGGGATATGCAAGTGCCGTTTATCGATCTGCAACTATTGACTGAGCTGAAAGTGACGGAACTGGGACCCGACAAATCAAAAAAACTTTACCTCTGGATCGAAGCCGGTGAGAATGCCAATTACCCTAATGGAGTGCAGGATAACACCCACTTTAACCGGAACGGGGCCTCAGAAGTAGCCCGCATGGTAACCGATGAACTGAAGAAGCTCGGGCTACTTGAAAATGATCTGAAGTAACCAATCCCCTTCTCCCAATCAACTGTAAACCGTCAACACCAGGCGGCGTGAGCCGCCGTGATTGCGGAATTCGCACAGGTATATACCCTGCCAGGTGCCTAAATTCAGCTTACCGCGTGTAATTGGGATGGTCAGTTCGGCGCCAATCAGCGATGATTTAAGATGAGCAGGCATATCGTCGCTTCCCTCGTAAGTATGCGTGTAAACCGGGTGGTCTTCCGGGACCAGTTTATTCATAAACAATTCGAAATCGGTCCGGACCGACGGATCGGCATTTTCATTCAGGCTGATACCTGCCACATGAACTGTTTCGCCCGAGACTTCCCTTGTCTACCTGTTTTCTTCGGCAAAACGGCGCCCGGCATGAAATGCATCCAGGTTCAATTTCACAATATCTTCGCCTTTCTTCTCAAAAATAGTGCGTATACCGTCCTCTATTTTCTGAAATTCAAGATCAATAAAGGGCGAAGCAGCCCCGAGCATCACCATATTCGATGCGCGTACATTGCCCGCTTCTTTGGCAAGCTGGTCGGCATCAATGGCTACAAAACGGCTCAAACGACGGACTTCGGCCAAAATTTCATCAACTTCGGGATAATTTCCAATATTTATGAAAGGGTTGGTGTTGGTAACCAAATAGCCCCTGGCCGACAAAAACGGCAAGTACCGCAACGATTCCATCGGCTCAACCGATAAAATTAAATCGGCAGTACCCAGCTTAATCAAATCGGAAGCGATTGGCCGGCTGGATATGCGCAGGTGCGAGACCACGGCCCCGCCCCGTTGGCTCATACCATGTGTTTCGGCCTGTTTCAGGTACAAATTTTCCTGCAAAGCGGCCATTCCGAGTACTGCCGCGATCGATAAAATTCCCTGTCCGCCGACCCCGGCTAATATGATATCTGATTTCATTCTTTTCCTGTTTTAATGGTTTGCATGACGGTTGATGTTTCTTTTTCGGCGGCTGGCGCGCTGGATACATTCGCGGCGCGGAATAATCACCGAAACGCCTTCATAAGCCAGTTCTTCGCGGAACAAACGCACCATCTCATCGTGGTTCTTTTTCAGGGGGACAATCACGCGAATGTGTTCCGGATCAACCCCCACACCGGCACAAATACTTTCTATTTTCCCGTAAGCCGACGAATCCTGCCCTCCTGTCATCGACACCGACTCGTTATCGGAAATCACGATGGTGATATTGGCATTTTCATTCACGGCATCCAGCAAACCGGTAATGCCCGAATGAGCAAAGGTGGAGTCGCCGATCACGGCTACAGCGGGAACCAGGCCTGCATCGGCAGCGCCTTTGGCCATCGTTATGGAAGCGCCCATATCCACACAGGAGTTTATGGTTTGAAACGGCGGCAAAGCTCCCAGCGTATAGCAACCGATATCCGAAAACACGCGTCCCTTTCCGTATTCGGCCAACACTTCGTTCATGGCCTGGTAGGCATCTATATGACCGCACCCCTGGCATAAAGCCGGAGGCCGGTTTGCAACCAGATCCGGAATTTTCAAGCCTTCGTAAACCTCCCGCCCGAGCGCTTTGGCCACATGATCCGGGTTCAGCTCTCCGTCGCGGGGTAAGGTTCCGTCCAGGCGTCCTTTTACCGGGGTCCCGTTGGCGAAAAATCCTTTGAGTTGCTCTTCCACCAGGGGATAGCCCTCTTCCAACACCAGGATTTCGTCGCACGACTCGTTCAGTCGTTTCAGCATTTTCTCGGGGATGGGATATTGTGATACCTTGATAACCGGGTAAGGACAGCTCGTTTCCTGGTAATTTTCGAGCAGATAATTATACGATATACCGCAACAAACTATGCCGAGGCTTTTGTCTTCACCGTCGATGTATTGGTTATAAACCGACTCGTCGCTGAGTTTGGCCAACAGGCTTTGCTTATCCAGCAATCCTTTATACCGACGTCGCGCAATAGCCGGCAACAGAATAAACTGCTGCGGATCGGCGGGTAAGTTCAGTTTATTTTCGGGCAACACCTCTTTACAAACAACACCCGAGCGTGAATGGGCCAGACGGGTGGTAATCCGCAACATGACCGGCAAACCGGTTTCTTCGGAAAGCCTGAACCCGTCGTAGGCCATATCGTAAGCTTCCTGCTGATTGGACGGTTCGAGTACCGGGATCATCGCAAACTGGCCATAATAGCGCGAATCCTGTTCATTTTGCGACGAGTGCATCGAGGGATCATCGGCCACCGTTACAATTAAACCGCCGTTAACACCTGTGATTGAGGAGTTAATAAATGCGTCGGCAGCCACATTCAGCCCCACGTGTTTCATGCAGGCCATGGTCCGTTTACCGGCATAACTCATTCCCAGGGCTGCTTCGTAAGCCGTTTTCTCATTGGCCGACCATTTCCGGTGAATATTCCGCTCTTCGGCCAGCGGGTTCTCCTGAATATATTCGGTGATTTCGGTTGAAGGTGTTCCGGGGTAAGCATAAACGCCTGATAATCCGCCATCAATTGCTCCCTGCCCGATTGCTTCGACACCTAAAAGTAAATGCTTTTGCATAGCTGATTGATTGATTTATTTTGGCTTTCAAAATTAGCATCCTGACACTTAGAAACAATCTAAATTGTCAGCTTCTCAAGTTGAAGGCATTTTCCTATTTTTACTGCAAGTATGAAATTAACCATCCTTGCCACATACGGAATTGTTTTGCTGCTGATTGGCATTTATTCAGCCTTTCGCATCAAATCGCCGGTGGATTATTTCGTTGCCGGAAAACGCAACGGACTGTTGCAGATTTCGGGTAGTTTACTGGCTTCTATTCTGGGAGGCTCGGCTATTCTGGGAACGGCCAACCTGGCGATGGAGCAAAGCTGGGCGGCTACCTGGTACCTGCTGGCGGCCTCGGCCGGACTGTGGTTGTTGCTTCCGCTTGTGCGAAAAGTAAACCGCCTGGGCAAATTCACCCTGACCGACCTGATTGGCCGCTTTTACGGCGAAACGGCCCGAAAATCGGCTTCGGTCATCATCCCGCTGGCCTGGACCGGCATTGTTGCGGCACAGGTGATTGCCGCCTCAAAAATACTGGTCAGCATTTTCGGACTTTCGTATGAAAACGGCGTGTGGTTGTCGGGTACAGTGTTTATCGCCTACACGCTGATTGGCGGGCAGGTATCGATCCTGAAAACCGATTTTCTCCAGGCCATTGTCATCCTGCTGGGAGTTCTTTTCTCGGGCATTTTTTTGTATTTCGAACAAGGTACCCAGGTTTCGCCCATCGCGTCGGCTTTCCCGTTCAATGCCGGTTTCGGCCCGGTTGACTTGTTCATCCTCTTTCTGACCTTTTCGAGCACTTTCGTGGTTGGCCCCGATATTTACTCGCGCGTGTTTTGCGCGCGCGATGAGAACACTGCCCGTAAAAGTATCCTGATCGTGGCAGCCATCCTCATTCCCTTTGCTTTTTTGCTGACTTACCTCGGCGTGTTTGCCGCCGAGAACCTGCCCTATGAACAGCTTCACCGCTCGGTAGCCTTAATTGAACTGATTGATTTTTACCTGCCCGATTGGGTCGTGGGCCTGATGGCAGCCGCCCTGCTCTCGGCCGTGCTTTCGTCGGCCGATACCACCCTGCTGACCGCCTCCATGATGCTGAGCGAACTGTTTAACCCCGACATCAACAACCGGAAGTCGCTGAACGAAACCCGCCTATTTATCGCACTTGTCGGCCTGGCCAGTATGGTGATTGCCCTGAAAGTGACCTCCATTATTGGTACTCTTTTGCTGGCGCTGGCCTTTTATTCCGGGGCCTTTATCGTTCCGTTGATTGCCGCGCTGACGAATATGAAAATCAATAAAAGGCTAAGTATTCCCGCGATGGTCATTGGAGGAAGTCTAGCACTCACCGGGAAAATCCTGGTTTCCAACTTCGGGATCAGCTGGGGAAACTGGCTGATCGTTTTGGCCTTCGCCATCAACTTCGTGCTGCTGAAAATTCCTTCAACCCGGACAAAAAACGGATAAAACGTCTTACGCTGGCGTGGTTTTTAACCACGCATTCAACCGGCGATTTTTAATCGCCGCACCCGAATGTCGGATAAGGCAATAGCCCCGTACCGTCCGGATTAACCGAGAAACAGGCGGAAAGCACCGCAACGATTTAATCATAGCCGCAAAAACCGGTTCCTTAACATCCTGATCAATTCGCGCGGGACAGGCTGTACGAAAGAAACAATACAAAATACGACTGATCTTCAATTCCTTCTTTAAAGTTTTTGTTATAGGTGTATTTCATTCCAAGCCCGAGACGTTTAAAAACAGTCATGTTCAGTTTAGCCTGCAAGGGAATATGCAACAGGTTATTGCCGTCGCTGTAAGTTAAAAGCGGTAAACCCGAGCCGCTTTGTTGTTGCTCGAAACCCCTCCCCGACGGGTCGAACATAATGGCGCCACCCGCCGAAAGCATCAGGTACGAATACTTGCCCAGTTTAACGTACGGGCCAACTTTTACCCCCAGTTCATGAAACTCAACCGAGTTTTTATCGGCCCCCAGGTTATACGAAAGCTCCACGGCAAACGACTCGGAGACGGCAGCGGTATAGGCCACATTAAACACGGCATGCACCTCCTGCGGGTACCAGGCCCCGACTCCGGATTCAACAAAACTAAAACTGTCTGTTCCCTGCGAAAATGCAAGCTTGCCAAACAGGATGATGGCAAAAATGATTACGTTTATTTTTTTCATACGGGCATGTCAATTAAAAATAACTCGATCCGTCCCAGCAGTGGGTGCAAAGCTTTTCTTTGGGGAGACCGATGGCAGCAACCAAATCGTTGATTTTTTGAAATTTAAGCGTGGTTAAACCGAGGTTTTCCCTGATTTGTTCAACCATGGCGGCATACTGCCCGTTACCCGATTCGGAATAGGCTGCCAAATCGGCATCTTCACGGCCTTCAAGCTGTTTGATGGCCTTACGGGTTGCCAGATCGAGGCTGGTGCGCGAGCGGCTGAAATTCAGAAATTCGCAGGGATAAGTCAGCGGCGGACAGGCAATACGCATATGGATTTCTTTGATTCCACCGGCATGCAAATGGCATACATTATCTTTCAACTGGGTGCCGCGGACAATGGAATCGTCTAAAAAGATGCCACATTTTCCTTTGATGACAGCCTGGTTGGTAATCAGTTTCATTTTAGCCACCAGGTCGCGGGTTTCCTGGTTCTGCGGCATAAAACTGCGGGGCCAGGTGGGTGTATATTTCGAATACGGACGCTTCAGCGGGATCTGTTTTTCGTTGCTGTATCCCATCGCATGGCCAATGCCCGAATCGGGAATGCCGGCAACGAAATCGGCCTTCACATCGTCGTTTTTGGCCAGGGCAGCGCCGCAGCGGTAACGAACTTCATCCACATTGATGTTTTCGTAAAACGATGGCGGATAGCCGTAATAAACCCAAAGGAACGAACATACCTGCATTTTGTCGTTCGGTTTACGCAGTTGGGTATAGCCCTCGGCCGTAATTTCAATAATTTCGCCGGGGCCAAGCAAATAGTCCATCTCGTAACCGAGATTCGGGAAAGCGCTGGTTTCGAACGAAACAGCATAGGCGTCCTTCTTCTTACCCAGTATAATCGGTGTCCGGCCTAATTGATCACGGGCGGCAATCAAACCTCTTTCTGTCATAATCAGCATGGAGCAGGAGCCTTTAATCATGTCGAAAACATGATTGATGCCCGACAGAAAACTATCGCATTCGGCAATCAGCATAGCAATCAACTCCGTCGGGTTAACAGTGCCCTGGCTTGTTTCCGAAAAAGTGAGCCGCTGTTTCATACAACGTTCTTCCAATTCGTCGGCGTTGGTGATTTTACTCACGGTAACAACAGCAAAACGCCCCAGGTGAGAGGTCACCACGATTGGCTGGGCCTCAAAATCGCTGATCACGCCAATCCCGCAGTTGCCCGAAAAACCTTTGATGTCGTTGTCAAACTTATTTCTGAAATAGCCGTCTTCGAGACTGTGGATTGCCCGTTGAAAACCATGTGTTTTTGAGTAAAAGGACATTCCCGCCCTTTTTGTCCCCAGGTGAGAATGGTAATCGGTGCCATAAAACACATCCATCACGCAATCCTGCTTTGATATACTTCCAAAAAATCCGCTCATAATACTTTTATAACAATCGTTAAATACCGGTAACCGGACATCAGGGCGACAAGTTAATAAGATTTGCTTTTTTTTTAACCGAAAAGATGATGTTAATACAAACGGGTTATCAACAAGGTAATTTTTTGAATATCATCGTTGCAGAGAATGGTACCCCGGAAAAGAAAGCCAATCATACCCCGGGGAAATCGCCTTTAACGATCTAAAGGTTTTTGAAGTATCCGGTTCCCCTTCCATACCCACCCGTGGAGGGTTCCACATGAAATGATTTAGAAAGACGTTCATCGTAGAAAGCAAAATATTCTAAAAGCGATTTCCCTTAATCATGCCCGGTTTTGTCGGTAATTTTCATAAGTTTGTTTATTCATTTTCGCTTGTAACCATGATCAAAAAGATACAACAAACCTTTGATCAATACCATATCTTGCTGTATGTGGTCAAATGGTTTTTCCTGGTGCTTCCGGTTGCTTTTGTGGCCGGATCGTTTGTCGCTTTATTTTTGTTTTTGCTCGAACAGGCAACCTTATTCCGCTGGAGAAACGAATGGCTGCTTTATTTTCTGCCGCTTGCCGGTGTCGCGATTGTTATGTTGTACCGCTTCAAAGGCAAAAATGCTGAAGCGGGAAACAACCTCGTGATGGACGAAATACACAAACCCGGCGGGGGGATTCCGGCCCGGATGGCTCCCTTTGTGTTGATCACTACGGTTGTCACCCACCTGTTTGGCGGTTCGGCCGGACGCGAAGGTACTGCCGTGCAAATCGGAGGCAGCGTGGCTAACCTGATTGGCAAAAAAATGAAGTTGAAAAAAGAAGATCTCCGTATTTTGCTGATATCGGGTGTGGCAGCCGGCTTTGGGGCTGTTTTTGGCACACCGGTGGCGGGAACCATTTTTGCACTGGAGGTAATGGCCATTGGCCGTATTAAATACGATGCTTTATTGCCTGCTTTTTTTGCTTCGGTGATGGCCGATAAGGTCTGCTCGGCATACGGAATCGGGCATACGCATTATCACATTAATTTTCACGAACAGGCAAGCGCGGGGGCATCTTATTTCAATTTTGACCTCTCCCTCATTTTATATGTTGTGCTGGCAGGCGTATTTTTCGGACTGGCCGGTTATGCTTTTTCCGAGCTGTCGCATACCATAAAAAGCCTGGTGAACAAATATATTCGCCGGAAATTTATAATTCCGGTGCTGGGGGGCTGCGCAGTGATCGCCCTGTCGCTGATCCTCGATACCAACGACTATTTAGGGCTTGGCGTTACAAGCTCCGACCGAACCGGAAACAGCATTGTCAATGCGTTTGTTCCCGGCGGTGTTGATTCCTTCAGTTGGTTCTGGAAGCTGTTGTTCACGGCCATCACCTTAAGCACCGGCTTTAAAGGCGGCGAGGTTACCCCGCTGTTTTTTATCGGCGCCACTTTAGGCAATACCCTGGCAACAATCACGGGCAACCCGGTGGAGTTGTTTGCCGGTTTGGGTTTTATCGCTGTATTTGCCGGCGCTACCAATACCCCCCTGGCATGCACCCTGATGGGGGTTGAATTGTTTGGAGGCGAACACGTTTTATACTATGCCATTGCCTGCTTTATCGCTTACTATTTCAGCGGGCATTCGGGTATATACAGTTCTCAGCGGGTCAGCGTTTCGAAAGCCGGTTTAAATGATCAGCTCGGCGAAAAAAACACATTAAACGATATTCGTAAAAATAAAAAGAATGAAGTGGATTAAATAAAACCGATGCACGATGGTTAACAATGAACTTTGGATAGCGTTGGGAACAGCGCTTGTGTGTGTGGCTGTCAACTTTTTGGCAAACGCCATCCTTAAACAAAGGATAAATGCAAATCGCCGGAATGAGTGGCCTGTCACCTTACAACGCTTAACCGGGGTAGTCAATTTCGGCGGACTGCCCTTGCTGATGATTGTTTTGTTTTTACCAACAGCAATGTCCGATTACGGATTGATGGTCAGCCAGCCGCTGGCAACGCTTATTTGGTTGTTTATTATGGGTGGCATTATCGTACCGCTTGGCATTTCACGTGCGAATAGCCCGTCGAACCTGGCAATGTACCCGCAAATACGTCATCCTGAGTGGAACTTGAGACTGCTTGTCGGCAGCGCGCTTAGCTGGGCTGCATACCTGCTGGCGTACGAATTTTTCTTTCGCGGATTTTTACTTTTTGCCTGCGCACGCGCTGTTGGCCCCATACCCGCTGTTATAATCAACGTCGTTTTATACGCGATTGCCCATATCCACAAAGGCAAATTCGAAACCATAGGAGCTATTCCGTTAGGAGTCATTTTATGTATCGCAGCCCTTACAACCGGCTCAATCTGGGTTGCTTTCGGGGTTCATCTCATCATGGCCTGGTCGAACGAGTGGGCATCGCTCGCATACCACAAACACATTTCTTTTAAATCAGGAAAACACACAGCGGATTAAGCGTTATGCTGTAATTCTTTTAAATGAGTTGATATGAATATATTGGTAACAGGAGCAACCGGCTTAATTGGCAGTCAGCTTTGCCTCAAACTGGCCAACGAAGGCTACCAGGTACACGCCTTATACCGGTCGGTGGCAAAAACACATGACCTGGATCATCCGTCCATCCGGCTGTTTGAAGGAGATATACTCGATCCGGATTCGCTGAATAAAGCCATTTCCGGATGTCAGGCTGTTTTCCACCTGGCTGCCTTTGCCCGGGTTTGGGATAAAGATCCTCAAACTTTTCGCCGGATCAATGTGCAGGGCACATCCAATGTGCTTCAGGCGGCCCGCGATGCCGGTGTGAAACGCTTTGTACTCACATCAACTGCCGGGGTTTACGGTCCTTCCATTGACGGAATAATTACTGAACAAACAAAAAGAACCATCCCCTTTTTTACGGCCTACGAAAACACCAAGGCCGAGGCTGAAAAGCTGGCGCTGAACGCTTCAACCGATCATCCGGAAGTAATCATCGTAAA
This sequence comes from Gaoshiqia sp. US2, assembly GCF_059705485.1. Lineage (NCBI taxonomy): Bacteria > Pseudomonadati > Bacteroidota > Bacteroidia > Marinilabiliales > Prolixibacteraceae > Gaoshiqia > Gaoshiqia sp. US2. Next base: position 3,550,630 of record NZ_AP048550.1, read on the forward strand.
CCCAACCCGCGTATATGGGCCGGGCCTGCTGAGCGAAAGCAACGGCGTTACCCGTTTGTTGAAGCTTTATACTGAAGGGAAGTTCGGTATCATCCCCGGTAACGGCAAAAGTATTGGCAACTATGTTTTTATTGACGATGTGGTTGAGGGGCACCTGTTGGCCTTTAAGTATGGCCGGCCAAATGAAAATTACCTGTTGGGAGGCGATAACGCCAATTTTAACAACTTTTTCAGTTGCGTGGCGTCTGTTACCGGCAAACAGAAACCAATGATCCGCGTTCCTGAAAAAGTATTAATGGCAATTGCTTTTTTGTTTGAACTGCGCACTTCGGTTTTTCGGACAGCTCCCCTGATCACCCGCGAATGGGTGAAGCGATACCTGTACCATTGGGAAGTTTCGAGTCAAAAAGCCATTGCCGAATTGGGCTACAAAATAACCTCGCTGGAGGAAGGCTTAAAAAAGACCAGTGACTGGCTAAACAGCTGACCCCTAAAATGCGGAGAGAGTCAAAATCCGGATGCAAAGAGTCAGCCATAAACTTTTTATTGAGCAAGGTGTTTTCATTCTAAAATGAAGCGCATGCGGACGATAAAACGAATACACAAACCTGTTTATGAGCCTATTGAAGATCTGATTACCTACCGGGTGATCCCAACGCCATCAATTACTTATCTCGATCCGTTCCTGTTTTTAAATCATCACGGGCCGCAGGTGTATAAAGCCAGAAACAAAGGGCTTCCTTTTGGGCCCCATCCGCACCGCGGCATGGAAACCGTTACCTTTGTGCTGAGCGGCGATATTGCGCATTTCGACAGCGGAGGCGAGAAAAGTATTATTACAGCAGGCGGAATCCAATGGATGACTGCCGGGCGAGGCCTAATTCATTCGGAGATTTCCTCGGATGAATTCAAGGAAAAAGGCGGGATGCTGGAGATCTTGCAATTGTGGATTAACCTGCCTGCGTATATGAAGATGACGGAACCTTTTTATAAAGGGCTTCAAAAAGAAGCCATCCCCATCGTCCATTCCGACGACGGGACGGTGAAAATAAAACTGATTTCCGGCTCATACAAGGGGATTGAAGGACCTTTCCATTCGGCTATTGGCGTCCATCTGGGAACGATTCATTTTGAAACCGGGGCCGAATTCAGTTTATCTGTTCCAAAAGAAGAAAATATCTTTTTTTACCTGATCGGCGGAGAAATGTCGGTCAACGGCCGGCTGATACCGGAAAAGAGCCTGGTCGAATTTCAAAACGATCATACCCAAATTGATTTGCTGGCTACAAAAGAAAGCTGTTTACTGCTTGGACATGCTTTGCCGTTAAACGAGCCGGTGGTGTCGCAGGGCCCGTTTGTGATGAATACACAGGCCGAAATCAGGCAGGCTTACGAAGACTATCACGCCGGTAAATTTGGGCGTTGGAGGCATTGAGTAGTGAGTAGGGAATCTTTAATCTTTAATCTAATCCACGCTTATTCATTGCGCAAAGCCTCGTATAAATTGCCGCGTACAGATAAGCGGTTTCCGGTAAACACCCAAAACCAGGCGCTGACCAGCACAAGCGCGAATAGTCCCAGGCTCCGGTAAATCAGGCCCGGATACAGGGACGAAAATAAAACGGGAAGACCCGACAAAATTGCCGGAATTAATCCGGTAAATAAGGCCAATGATACGATATAAAGGTTTCCGTACAGAATCATCTTTCGAATTTTCGCCTTTCGGTAACCGGTGGCTTCAAGCAGAGCAAATTGCGCACGTTTCTCGAAAATACTCCGGTAAATGATAATCCCTAAGCCAATAGTTCCGATTAATAAACCTAAAGCACCAAGCATCAGGAAAATATTCAGATAGGTATTTTCAATCTGATAAAACAGCAGCAAACGATCTTTCGCGCTCGAAATTTCCATCCCGTAGTTCCGAAATGCAGAACGAAGCGCCTCTTCATCGTCGGCATCCGCCTGAATTAAAAACAGCCCGGAACCGCTCACCGAGGGAAAATTGTCGTAAAAATAATGATCTGCAATCAGAATATTCCCCTGGAATACCGAATTGTCCAACCCGCCAATTAGTTTCAGCACAAGCTGTTCACCGGCTTCATTCTGATAAACCAGCGTATCCCCTACCGATTTGCCCAGGCCCCACTTAATCACGGTTTGGTCGGCAATCGCCGGTATCTGACCATTTGTCAGTTCTTTTGTTAACGACAGCCAGGGATGTTCCGGGTCCAGGTCGTCGGTTTGTGTAACAAACGAAAAGGCCTGTCTCCGGTCGAACGCAAGCGGGTCAAAACCCAGCAGGCGGGGACGTGAAATCCGGTTCAGGTTCAGGCAACTGCCATCGTCGCCGGGTGCAGCCTGAAATTGGACAAATTCTGCATCCAAATCTTCCAGTCCAACTTCAAACCGGCCTTCCCGGGTGTTTAAATCAAACAAAACGGGGAAACTGCTTTCGGCAAAAAATTGATATCCGCCGGTTCCCGAGCCGGGCTCATCTGCCCGACTAAGCAAATCTTTTCGGTTCATTCCGGTAGCGAGCACCAGAAATACGCCAACCGAAAGAAAGCTGACCATTAACACGTTCCTGCGTTTATCGGATAACATCAATGAAAATACCAATGATTTAAACGACATTTTTTTGGCCGGCCTACTCATCATTTTGCCAAACCTCCACGATAACATCAGAATTAAGCCGGGCAAGAGTAGAAACCCGCTGATAAAAAAGAGCATCGGATTTATTTCGCCGCCAGCACCGGCAGTTATAACCACAATCAATGTGATTGCAATGAATACGATGCCCAGGAGAAAGCTTTGTTTTGAAGCTTTGTTTTTTTCAGCACCGAAACGTTGCACTTGCACAGCCTGTTTCCTGCCGTACTGTTTCAGAATAAACCAGATACTCACCAGACTAATCAGGCCAACAAGGGTCGTAGCCTTTACGATTGCACCCGTGGTGATGTGAACGTGCAGAATGGAGGTGCGGACAATATCGTGCCAGATTGAATTAACTGCATTCAAGATCAATCTGTTATAGGCAAGTCCCAGCGGAACGCCCGCCAAACAGCCCGGAATGACCAGAAAAATGGCTTCAATAAAAAACAACCGGCGAATTTTTACAGCCGGAAAACCAAGGGCGTGTAAGGTGCCGATTTCTTCCCGGCGAAAGTTCAGGTACAACTGAAACATAAGATATGCCAGCAATAAAGCGGCAAACAGCACGAAAAAGCTCAGCCCGATGAAAAGCTCCGAAAAATCGGTTCCCTGCGCGGCCGCCTGCAAGCCGTCCTCCTTTGCTTCGGTAAACTGAAAACCAACCTGTTCGGGCTTAAGTTCAGTCAGCGCCAGCTTTTCAAATTCAGCAGCCTGCAATCCATTGACGCGAATAGCGGTGGATGTTCCAAACCGGTTGCCCCATAATTGTTGGGCCTTAGCGAAGCTGACAAACGCTTTTGGTGTACCTTTATATTCATTCCAGTAATTTTCGTCTTTTTGCCTGATTTTAGACAGATCAACCGGAACACCGGTTTCCCAGTCGCTGCAATGACCGGCATCCGACAACCCCGGAATTTCGGGCATCAGGTTGATGTCGGCCCAGCTCCCTTCCCTGTTAACGATACGGGCAACCCGAAACCAGGCTGTTTTTTCGACCAGTTGCCGAAGCGGGCCAACTTCAAAATAATTTAACTGAAGTGAATCTCCGGGTAAGGCTTTTAAATCATCAGCTAACCAATCATTTAAAATTATTTCATCATCAGCAATATTTAACTCTTTACCCGGCAAACCGGCGATAAACGAATACGGAGTTGATTGATCTCTATGCCTGATTTCATTGACAAAGTAACTGAATACCAGAACGGAATTCGGAGCCGATTCTGACAAGCGGTCAGCCACCGCAGGTTCAATAAAAACCCGACCTGAAATCAGTTCGGTGTATTGCAATGCCGGATTTTCACGAATTTCCAGACTCAGATCTTCCAACTGCCAATGGCGGGAAAGGCGCTCCGCCAATTCCGGTTTTGACAAACCTGAACCGTGAACAAGGATTAAATTGGCTTTGCCGTTGAGTTGCATTTGGCGGTTCAGGAAATCGAGCGATACAAATATATTTTTAGGGGCCGACTGGATGTTCTGCAGATTGAAGTTTCCGCTTTGCCCCGCAGTGGCAACCGCTTTCACTTTTACCCGGAATGACAGCGTACTTTCATCGGCCGAAACAAAAGGGGTATTGGCCGGAAAAACTGTTAACTTATTAACGCGCACCAACAGTTCTTCGCCAAGGTCAATTCCGAGGATTTGCGCCAGTTGCTCGTTGATCACCGCTTCATTTCCGGCAATTGTATATAAATTCGGATCTTCTGTGAATGCACCGAACCCTGAATCAATTCCCCATACCTGCACCTGATTAACTCTGGCCTCTCCCCCGTTCAAAACAGCCATCCCGTTTGTGAAGAGCATGGGACAAGCCGGCAGGTCATCTTCAGTCAACTCGTCGGCCAGCGCTTTCCTGAAAAGCCGTTCCCCTCCCGAAATCAGCCAGTCGGTATTTCCCAGGCGTTGCAGGGTAATTTGTTTCAAACTGTGCGAAACGGTATCGCCAATCACGAAAGCTCCTAACAAAATAGCCGTGCTGAGGGCAATGCCCAGCATTACGGTAAGATTGAGTTTCCAGAAGTGAAGCAGCGATTTTAGGGCATATCGGAGTAGGGTCATAAGCCGGCTGATTGCAGTTTACCATCGGTCAATTGGTAGATTTTATCCATTTTTGAAGCCAGTTCCATCGAATGGGTAACGACGATTAAGCTCACCCGGTCGTCTTGATTTAACTCCAGGAGCATCTTCGTCAGTTGTTCGGATGATTTTTTGTCCAGGGCCCCGGTTGGTTCATCGGCCAACAAAATCCTGGGTCTATTGATCAGTGCGCGAGCCACCGCCGTTCGCTGGCACTCACCGCCGGAGAGTTGCCCCGGGTTCTGATGCTTTAAAGCCGCAAGCCCAAGCTTAGCGATCAGTTCTTCCGCCCGTTGCAGCGATGGTTGATCGATCGCTGATTTTCCTGCCAGCGCCGGCACCAAAACATTCTCGAACAAATTGAGCTGAGGCAACAAATGATGCAATTGAAAAACAAAACCCACAAAGCGATTTCGGAATAGGGCCAGTTCTTTTTCGTTTTTATGAAAAACCGGCTGACCATCGATCAATACCTCGCCGGAATCCGGCCGGTCTAATGCCCCTAAAAGATTAAGCAGAGTGGTTTTTCCCGAACCGGAGGGGCCAACAATAGCTACCCGCTCCCCTTCCTGAACAGTCAGGTTCAGCTGATCCAAAATAACCCGTTTCTCTCCCGAAGCTGAAGTATAACTTTTAGTAACGTCTCTAACTTCAAGCATATGAATAATTTCAAATATCCAATTCCCAATTAAACAATGACTACTAACTAATTAACCAATCACCTTCTCATAAATCGTTACAAGCTTCTCTGCCTGTTTATGAATGTCAAATTGCACTTTCACCCCGGCTAAACCTTTCAGGCTCATTTCATGCAGTTTATTTTTATCGAGGACCAGGCTTTTCCAGGTTTTAGCCAACTTTTTAGGGCTGTTTGGCCGATAGGTCATTCCACCGCCATCGGTTAAACCAATAATCTCCGGGAAAGCGCCCAACTCAGGCTGCACCAGCGGTATGCCCGAAGCCAGGGCCTCCAACTGGTAAAGCCCAAAAGCTTCGCCATTCAGCACCGGAACAGTCAGCAGGACCACCGAATTGAAAAATTTTTGCCTTGATGTTCCTTCAAATTCGTCTACCCAAAACACATCCTGTTCCAGTCCGGCTGCAGCAATTTTCGTCTTTTGTTCTTTGATAAATAAGGTATCGTCGTTGGTCTTTCCACCCGTGATTTTCAATTTTACCGGTTTATATTTTGCTTCTTCTTTTAAAAGAATGAAAGCATCCACCAGGATACCGAGCCCGTTTTCTTCACACATCCGCGAAATATAGCCGATAACCGGTTCTTTATCACGGATATCGATTACCTGGTAATCTACGGGATCGACACCAATGTAATTGATATGCAATTGTTCCTCGCGGATATGCAGTTTTTTAGCCATTTCACCGGCATAATACCGGCTAACCGAAACAAACGCATCAACTTCCCGGCCCCGTTCCTCCATCAATCGCCATACTTCTTCCCGGTGCTTTTCGCTCATCACGTCCACCCACACATCCTCATCCTGAAGCGAACAAACCACCGGGATGTTCAGTCGCTGTTTAATTCGCCGCGCCAAACCCAGCAACAAGGCATTCGACAGATGAACCACATCGGGTTTAGCTTCGTCGCGAAGCCATTCGACCAATCGTTCAAGCTCCTCTTTTTGAAGACCATCTTCGCCCAGCAACATGGATACGGTCATTTCTTCGAGACCTTTTGCCCGGGTCGATCCGGCATTTTGGGCAGCTAAGTTGAGCACAGGCTTCGAGTTCAACATTCGATCAACGAATGCCGGCATGTATCTGAAAACCGGAAAGCGTTGTTTCAGGTAAATATCTACAGCGCCGTAAAATACAGGCACTTCAGTCAGGTCGCTGCCATCCTCAAAGATGGGCAAATACAAAGGAACTTTAACGACTTCCTGACCTGCATCCTTCAGTGCTTTCATGTACTTGCTGTCGCGCAGGCAATTTCCGCAATAAAAGCTACCTCCTGAACCGGGTATGATATGTGCGATTTTCATGGAATTACAAATATGGCCATCATTTAAAAAGAAATGACAGATTTACTTTCCGAAAAATAATTTCCTTTCGAAGTTAGTAAATAAACCGCTAACAGGCAGAAAATGTTGAAAAGTCATGTTTATCTCACCGAAACAGGAGATTCTGAAACATTTTGCCGACGTAACGAAAAATTGGAAATAAATCCGGCTGATCAGCCTAAAAACTTTTTCCTCAAATCTTCAACCTGCTGTGGGTTTATCGGAATTAAATTGCCTAAAGAAGCGCCCAATGTCAGGGACTTCGCACTAAATTCGGCCACTTCGAGGCGGTCGAAGGTTCCCAGCAGTTTGTCGCCGGTGATCAGCACCGAGTCGTTATTAATGATGACAGCCGGCGTATTTTTCGACAGGATGTTCAGGATTGTTTCCTGCCCTGCAAAATGAGATCCGAAAGGCACATTGGGCACATCCTGCAGGAAAATCCAACTTTCGGGGATGGTGCGAACGTCAAATTTTGTGTCGGTCACACTGTAAGCCATCAGGTAAGGAGTTTGCGTGAGGATGATGGAATTTACATGCGGGTTCCGCTTGTAGATTTCCTGGTGCAGCCAGGTTGAACGGCTCGGAATTTTACCTGGTTCGCGTTTGCCGTCCTTAATTTGCACGATATCTTCGTTTTGAATATCCCAGCGCGAAACTGTTGGAGGGGTTATCAAAAAATCGTTGCCGCGCCAGCGTACCGAAACCGTTCCGTACGAGCTGATCATCAATCCCTGATCGCAGGCCCGGTGAACAATCCGGGTGATTTCTTCGCGTATGGCCCGTTCGTCCGACGAGTATTCAACTGAAGCCATCTCGGGCAACAGGCGCGGAATCTGGCTTTCAAACTCGTCAATCTGGTCGTCGGAGAGGTACTTGGGTTTGCCAATGGTGCTGCCGTAAATAATGGTCCGCGCACAAAATTCGAGTGTTTCGAAACGCTGAAATGCATCGTTCAGGTCCGACCCGCCAACTACTGTCCCGTGGTTTTCCATGATCACCGCGTTGAAGCCCTTGCGAAACTCTTTGGCAATTTCGTCGCCAAGCCTGTTGCTCCCGGGAAGTTCATAAAAAGCATAACCAATATCGCCACAAATGTATTTTGCCTGTGGAATGATATTGGTATTCGGAATCTGGCGGACAATACTAAAAGAAACCAGTGCAGGCGGATGCGCATGGATGACCGCTTTAATTTCGGGGCGACAATCGTAAATGGCCTTATGAAAAGGGTATTCGGATGACGGCTTATGGCGGCCGTCAATTTTTCCGTCATTCCGCACACAAACAATATCGGAGGGGCGAAGCGAGCCTTTGTCAATTGCTGAGGGAGTTACCCAGATGTCGCCGTTCTCATCAATGATGGAAATATTTCCGCCTGACGTGGTGGTTAAGCCACTTCGGTAAATCTTGCTGATAATCATCGTGATCTGATCACGGGGATGCATCAATGCGGTGTCTAATCTTCTCATCTTATCGGTCACTTAACAGGTTAACAATGAAGTTATTTGATGAATTTTTGTCCGTATTTTGTTTTCAATTTTTTACAGCAGAATCACCAGGTTTTCAGCCCCAGATCGAGTTTCGACAAGTCGGCTCCCTCCAGGGTATCGGCAATAACGAGGGCTGCTCCAAGCGCGCTGGCGTTATCAACTTCAGAGGTGTATACTTTTTTTCCGGAAAAGTGTTTGGCCAAAAGCCGGATAAACAATTCATTTCGCGCAAAACCGCCTGATATATAAATGTTTTTGGTTTCATCATTTCGGGGAATAACCAGCTTAATTGCCTGAATACAAAGATTTGTCAGTTCAATAAGCAGTTTGGTGTAGGCTTCATCGTACGTATTAAAAGCGGCCAGCCTGACTGATTTCAGCCCTTCTTCAAAACTTTCTTTTCCTCCCGGAAAGAAAACAGCCACTCGCTGATTCATCTGCATTGCAGAATTGACGAGCTCTTCGCTGTAAATTACGGTTTTAAATCGTCCGGGTTCCACCTGAAAATGTTCAGCCAGTTTCTTTGCCCACTCCTCGTGAAAATGCCCCATAAACAGGCGCGACGATTTTACCTGCTGCATCTCCGGACTCAAATAACACAGACAATCCTGCTCCAGTTGTTCAGCCGTCAGCGGTTCGCTGTTAAACGGATTCATGCTGATACACCAGGTTCCGGTAGACACTAAAATAAATTTTTCCCGGCTACCCTTCAAATAAGGCACCAGCGAGGCTGAACTGTCGTGCATACCGGTTCCTGTCAGAACAGATTTATCAGCCAGTTTTGTTTGAAAAACAACCTTATTGTTCACCGGTTGCGGTAACAAAATCCCTTTGTCCGAGAGCCACTGATGATAGCTCATTTGGTCGAAATCCCAAAGAAAGGTATGGCACCCGATGGAGGTTGGCTCTGCAACAACCTGTTTACAAAGCGAATAAGACAAATACTGCGGAAAATGCAGAATGGACCTTGTCCGGGAAAAAATTTCCGGCTTTTCCTGTTTCAGCCACAAAATCTGAATCCCCGAATTCAGCAATAAACCAAGTGCGGGACTGGCCGTTTTCCGGCAAAATTCATCCTGCCCGCCATATTCATCAAACAAGCGATTGGCAATTGAATCGGCCACCGGTTTTAAGTAGTTGTAAACCGGTGTCAGCCGGTTGCCTTGTTCGTCCAGAAACATCAGGGAGGCGCCGTAGGTCGAGAAATTCACCGCAACCAGATCAAACTCGCCGCTAACGGCCAGGTTGGATAATTCATCTTTCATCCAGGAGGTAATCAGGTCAATATCATCACATTCAAACCCGTCGTCGTCGGTTATAACCGGAAACTTTTGCTCCTGCTGAAAAACCATTTGCAGATTTTCATCAAAGAGCAAAAGTTTTTTATTTGTTTTTCCTATGTCAAAAACAGCAATTACTTGTTTCATAAAAATAGATTAAAGCCGGGATACCAGACAAAATTCGTCATCCGGTATCCGGCATTCCAGATCACGTATTGATTTCTTTACAAATTATCGTTTGTCCAACACGTCTTTTTCATACTGTTGAATTTCGGCAATATAGCCGATACCAACCGGAACATTTTCCTGTAAACAGTAAAAATCCCATACCGCACTGAACGGCATTGTTTTCAATTCTTCGAGCATGGCTAAACGTTCGAAGTTTTTCCCTGCCTCTTCCAAACCAACCAGAGTTTTGGTCGGTTCAAGCATGGCAATCAGAAAAGCTTTTTGTGCCGCGCGGGTTCCGGTTACGTAGGCGCCAATCCGGTTAATTGATGCGTCGAAGAAATCCAACCCGACATTAACGCGGTTCAGGTAATTGTTCCGGACAATCTCGGAAGCAATCAACTGCACATCTTCATTGAGTGTGACCACATGGTCGGAATCCCAGCGAATAGGCCGTGTTACGTGCAAAAGCACTTCATCAATAAATTGAAGGCAAGCCGAAATTTTATCTCCTACCTGCTCGGTTGGATGGAAGTGACCATTATCCAAACAGATGAGTTTGTTATTTTGGATGGCATAGCCAAGATAGAAATCATGTGAGCCTACCGTCATTGATTCGGCTCCGATACCAAACAATTTACTTTCCACCGCATCTTTCATGTGTGCTTTCGGATAGTCTACCTTCATGGCTTCATCCAGCGATTTTTTCAACAAAACGCGATGCCCGTTACGATCGATCGGAGTATCTTTTGATCCGTCGGGAATCCAGGTGTTATGAACGCATGGTGTTCCCAGCTGTTTGCCGATTTCGGCTGAAATAGCCCGGCAACGCTTCAGGTGTTCCACCCAGAAACGGCGGTTTTCTTCATTTTTGCTTGATAGAGTGAACCCGTCGGCAGCTTTGGGATGAGAAAAGCAGGATGCGTTGAAATCCATGCCGATTCCCTGTTTTTTGCACCAATCAATCCAGCTCTGGTAGTGTTTGATCTCTATTTGATCGCGATCGACCAATTCTCCGCCAAAATCGCCGTAAATCGCATGAAGATTCAGCCGTTGTTTTCCGGGTAAAAGGGATAATACTTTTTCCAGGTCGGCGCGAACTTCGGCAATACTAGCGGCCTTTCCGGGATAGTTGCCGGTAGCCTGAATACCGCCGCCCGAAAGCGCTGCATCGGGAGTTTCAAACCCGCCTACATCGTCGGTTTGCCAGCAATGCAGCGAAATCGAAACTTCACTCATCCGTTTTAACACCGCATCGGTATCGACCCCCAGTGCGGCATACTGTTCTTTGGCTATGTCGTAAGCCTTTTTTACCAATTCTTTGTTACTCATTTTAATCAATTTAATTCATGTGTTTCATCTCTTCATCAACAATTCAGAATCCGGCCGCAGGATAACTGAAGCGGTAGTTTCCTGAGCCTAATTCGATAACCAGTTCATTGTCCAACTGTTGTATTCTTTTTTTCATTTCACTGTTCAATGGCGAAGCATTCAGTTTCAGCTCTCCGGCTTTTGCCTGCGGCAAGCTCACTGTCGCCGTTGTGTTGGCAGGAACAGTCACTTCATAAATAAAATTTTCTCCTTCAACGCGCCATGCCGATTTAACCGGACCGTACATGGAAAGAAGTTCTGCCCGGGCATTCGTCAATCCGCCGCCGGGATGAGGTTTCAGTAAAATGTGTTTATAGGCCGGATACTGCGGGTCAATATTAATCCCGGCAACATGGTTGTACATCCACTCGCCAATGGCGCCGTAAGCATAATGGTTAAAACTGTTCATGCCAACGTTCTGGAACGTACCGTCGGGCTTCTGACCGTCCCAGCGTTCCCAGATCGTTGTTGCTCCTTGTGTTACCGGATATAACCAGGATGGATATTCTTTCCGGTTCAGCAACATAAACGCCAGCTCGTCGTATCCGTGAGCCGACAAGGTTTTGCACAAAAGCGGGGTTCCCACAAATCCGGTGGTCAGATGCCTAAACTTCCTGACGTCGTCGGCCAGAAAAGCGGCGGCTTTCGGAACCAGGTTTTCAGGAAGAAGATCGAAGGCAAGCGCCAACGAATACGCAGTTTGGGTATGAGAGGCCAATCGTCCGTTTGGCGTAACAAACTCGGCATTGAAGGCTTTTTTAATTCCGTCGGTCAAGAGGGAATATTTTTCCGAATCTGCCGTGTTTCCGATAATTGAAGCAATTTTGCTGAGTAATTTTGCCGAATAAAAATAGTAAGCAGTGGCAATCAGGTCTTTTTCGGTCGTTGCGCCGGTATAGTCGGAACGATCGCTGGCAAAGGCGAGCCAATCGCCGAAATGTTGGTCTCCGGTCCACAGGTGGTCCTCCCCTGCCCTGTTTTTCATATAGTCAACCCAGGCTTTCATGCTCGGGTATTGTTCTTCCAAAATACGTTTATCGCCGTATGACAGGTACATTGTCCAGGGGACAACAAGGGCAGCATCTGCCCAGGCAGTAGAACCGCCATCTCCTTTCAGAACATCCGGAATAACATGTGGCACTCTCCCGTTGGGTAGCTGGTCGGCAGCGAGGTCTTTCATCCATTTGGTGTAAAAACCGGCGACATCATAATTAAAAGCGGCCGTCATGCTAAAGACCTGAGCGTCGCCCGTCCAGCCCAGTCGTTCATCACGTTGCGGGCAATCGGTCGGCACATCCAGAAAATTGCCGCGTTGTCCCCACTGGATATTCTGCTGCAACTGATTGATCAGCGAATCGGAGCAAGCAAATGTTCCTGTTTGTTCCATCGCCGAATGAATGACAACTCCTGTCAGGTTTTCCAATGACGGTGTTCCCGGAAATTCTTCCAGTTTTACATACCTGAACCCGTGAAAGGTAAAATGCGGTTCATACACTTCGTGGCCTCCGCCTTTGAGGATATACACATCGGTGCATTTAGCCAAACGCAGGTTGTCGGTATAAAAATTGCCTTCCTTGTCGAGCACTTCGGCAAATTTAATAACCACTTGGTCTCCTGCTTTCCCCTGTACGCTCAGGCGGACCCATCCAACCATGTTTTGGCCCATATCGAACACCGTTTCTCCTTTGGGTGTGGTCATCAGTTTAATGGGTTTGATTTCCTGAACTGCCTTTACCGGAACGCCTTGCGGCGCCGTCAGTACGCTTTTGTTCAGGTCGGGTACAGCCACTTTGCCCCATTTACTGTCGTCAAAACCGGCGCTTGACCAACCGGGCATTTCCAGCCGGGCATCGTAGGTTTCGCCGTTATAGATATCGGAGCTAACGATTGGTCCGGTGCTTACTTTCCAGTTTTCGCCGGTAGCGATGGTTTCCGTTGTTCCGTCGGCATAGGTAATGACTAACTGGGCCAGCAAGGCAATTTTGTTACCATAATACCCGTTTTCGTTCCCCCAGCCGATATTGCCCCGGTACCAGCCATCACCCAAAATGGCGCCCACGGCATTTTTAGCTTGAAGCAATGCCGTTACATCGTAAGTCTGGTACTGAAGCCGTTTGTGATAGCTGGTCCATCCCGGGGTAAACAAATCACTGCTTACTTTTTGGCCGTTCAGAAACAGTTGATAAAGACCGAGCGAAGTAACATAAACCCGGGCATACTGAACTTTTTTGCTGATTGTAAATTCGTTTCTGAAGTACGGACTGGGCTTCGACCGAACGTCCAACTCCGAAGGATTCGTGATCCAGGAAGCTTTCCATTCGTCGGAAGAAAGAATCCCGGTTTCCCAGTAGGCCGGGGCGCTCCAGGCAGTGGTGTTGTTCTGCCTGTCCCAGATGCGCACTTGCCAGTACGCCCGTTGCATCGATTTCAGCGCCGGGCCGCCATATTCAACATTGACCGACTGATCCGATTCAACCTTTCCGGAATTCCAGATCAGTTTACCTTTCTGATCAGTGACTTTAATTTCATAAGCTGTTTGTATCACATTTTGGCCGTAGGACTGAATTTGCCAGCTAAGCCGGGGTTTCTGAACATCGATACCAACCGGATTGACGAGGTATTCGCAAATCAGTTTTCCAACCGTATTTTTTGCAGAAACCGAAGATAATAATCCGACAGCCAGTATGAGTGTCAGGAAAAATCGAAAAAGATGGTTTATTTGTTTCATTTTGTTAGGATTAGTTTAGTTTATTCCATGTAAAATACTTCTTCGAGCGGAATGGTAACCGGCGAATTATCCGGTCTGGTTTTCATGATGTCGGCCATGTAGGCCCACCATTTCTGAACGATCTCCGTTTTTCCAAGATCCTGTGAACCACCACGCCCGCTTACCTTTTGAAATGCAAACAGAGTATTGGTTTCTTCATCCAGAAAGATCGAGTATTCGCTGACCCCTGCATCTTTCAATAATTTTTTCAGTTCCGGCCAGATTTCATCATGCCGTTTTTTATATGTTTTCTTTTGACCTTCGTTGAGGTACATTTTAAATGCTAATCTTTCCATTTCTTTAAAAATTATCTGTTATTCAGAATTTTACCCGGGTTAGTCTCCGTTACCCATCACCTTTTTAACCGCTTCCAGGTAACCGAATCCGTGGAGCATGTCGGGCAAAAGGTAACTGCCTTCGACCCATTCGTTCCAGGCGTTGATGGTAATCAGTTTGGGTTGTTCGGGATGGCTGTCGGCATATTCCCTGGCTTTGGATAGTAAGGTTTCAAAACTGGCGGGCGTATTGTGATAATGTACCACGTCTTTTATCCCTTTTGCCGGGAATCTGGGGGTATCGTCCCAGCCAATAGAGACACAGGGAAATAACGGCACATTCAGGATCGAATCCATTTGAGTTCTTATTTTTATTGAATTGGCGCCGTAAACCAGGTAATCTTCATGCAAGCCTCCCATGTTATACATGGCCACGCTGTTGAATCCCATTTCTGTTACCTTTTCAGAAAACTGTGTCGCTGCTTCTTTCGACATGACAGAACCCCCGCCTTGATTCCATTGGATATGCAAGCCCGGAAATCCGGCTTTTTTCACTTCTTCCCTAAAATAATCCAGCGCTTTACGGGTTTCCTGTACGCTTCCGCCAAAACTTTTCAGCAAATTATCTACACTGAAAACGGAAAACACCGGCTGTCCGTCGATTTTTAAATAGTTGGGCTGTTTAAAGTACTGCGAGATTACCCGGTCAACGATGATTTTGAAGTTTTCGTCATCGACCACTCCGGTCCAAAGCAACGAGGTATCGTCGGTATACTTATGCACGTTCCAGTAGTTATGCTTTACATCGTGGTTGGCCCACATGATGTAGAACTGCATTTTCGAATTATTTTTTGCTTTCAGGAATCCATTATTAAGCGAACTTTCCAGAAACGGGCCATTGCCGAACCAATACCAGTCGAACACAAAGGTATTGACGCCGTGGCTGGTGGCTGTATCAATCCACCGCTCCATGACCTGCGGATCATCATCCATTTCGTAGCCCCACAAAGGCAAACGAGGCTGGTAATGCCCGTCAAAACGGGGATTACCTTTTTTGATGATTTCCCACTCACCCGTACCTTCGGGCCACAGCATGTCGCCAAAACGTTCGTCATGGTGACACGATGGCCAAATATAGGCAGCAACGATATAATTATTTTTTTCCTTTGGGGCCGCAACTTTATCTCCGGACGAGGTACACGACAAGAAAACAGAAAAAACAGTCGAACAAAAAACAAACAAGCTATTCCTTCTTAAGGATGAGATATTTATTTGTTTCATTTTTCTTCAATTTTATGGTATTTCTATGTTCTGGCAGCGCCATTATTATTCGGTTTTCTCCAGAACGATTTTATACTGCCCCGCGACTAGTTTCACCACAGCTGCCCCAGAACCAAAATCAACATTTTTACCTTTGGCGCCGGCAAGGCTTTTGAGTTTATATTTATCAGGAACCGCAAACTCAGAAGTTGTATTGGCAGGGATCACCACGCTCATTTCTACCTTATTTCCAGCTCGTTTCCAGTTCGAAACAATCGTTCCATGCAAACATTTATGGCTGGTTTCCACAAACGAAATCTCGTCGGGAAATACCGGTTTGAGCCGAAAATGGTTAAACCCGGGATTGGCCGGATCGATTTGAATACCACCCAGCGCTTTGAAAAACCAGGTGCTGAAATCGCCCAGGAAAATATGGTTTTGCGAACCTTCACGGCCATCCCAGTCTTCCCATAAAGCCGTTGCTCCCAGTTCAATCCAATGTCCCCACGACGGAAAATCTTTTTGGTTGATCATTTTGTAAGCCAGCTCATGGTTACCTGATTCGCGTAAAACATTCAACACGTATTTGCTTCCAAGTAAACCAAAGTCAGGATGGTCGTTCTTCTCATTTATACTGGTGATCAAGTCATTCACTGTATTATCGACAGCCTGTTCCGGAGCCAACCCCTGAAACAGGGCGCAACTCAACGCAGTTTGCGTTTGCACCCGGTAACGGTTTGTTTCGGGGTCCAGAAACCTGTCGTTAAAAGCCGTTTTAATTTCTTCGGCCAATGCAGCATATTTTTCCCGGTCGGCTGTTTTTCCAAGGATACCGGCCATGTTCGACAGAGTCAGCGCGTCGTAATAGTAGTATCCCGTCGAAGTCACTTCAACCGGAGTTTTGGTCAGCGATACCCAGTCGCCCAGCCCGATATGTTGAATTCCCTGATCAGCCCGCGTTACCAGGTAATCAACGTAACGTTTCACAGCATCGTAGTTTTCGGCAAGAACACTCGTATCACCGTAGTATTCATACAAAGTCTGAGCAATCACGGGCAAAGCGCTGTCCCAGGCAGGCCCGTTTCCCCAATGATATCCCCAGCCCGAAGTGGGAACAATGCCGGGCAGTTCGCCGGTCGGACGTTGTTCGTCGCGCAGATCCTGCAACCATTTCCGGTAGGGCATGATGCCGTCAAAATTCCACAGGCCCAGTTCGCTGGCAATATGTGCATCGCCCGTCCAGCCGTTTTTTTCCCGGTGCGGACAGTCGGTCGGAATGCTGTGGAAGTTACTGAGGTACGAATTCATGGTCGCCTGGTAAAGCTTATTAAACAGGTCATTCGAACAACGGAAATCACCCGTTTTTTCGAAACCGGTACTTAAGAAAAGGCCTTCGATTTCAATTTCAGACCCATCAACGGCTGGCTCCGTGCTGATTTCAACATACCGGTAACCGTGGTACGTGAAGCGCGGCGTATATTCTTCGGCCTCGCCGCCTTTCAGGTAATAAATATCGGTTTGAAAAGGCAAGGCATCTTTGGCGATACGCGTATGACGGGCAATAATTTCCATCGCAACCGAGTGGTCATCGTTTACCTGTTCGCCGAACTGCATGGTTACTTTCGTACCTTTTCCGCCTTTAATTTTCAGACGGGCTGTGCCGGCAAAGTTTTCACCCATATCAAAAACATATCTTCCGGGGCTTAAGGTATGCGCGATTACCGGTTTCAGGCTGCGGACAATCTTGATCGACGGCGCCGTTTGAGCCGACAAAATGCCTCCCGGCGATTCGGTCAGCAAAACGGGCGACCAGCCTGAATCGTCGTAACCGGCCGATGACCAGTTGCCCAACTCCATGCGGGCATCGTAAATTTCGCCGGCATACAAACTGTTAAACCGCATGGGCCCTTCGCTGCATTTCCAGTCTTCGCCGGTCGTTATGAATTCAACCGAGCCGTCGCTGTATTCAAAACGAATATCCATCAGCAAGCGGGGCGATTTGCGCCAGGGCGCCTTCTCGAAATACCAAACTGCTTTCGACTGAACATTATACCAGCCGTTGCCCAGGATGACGCCAATTCCGTTCGGCCCTTCGGTTAACAGGCTGGTGATGTCGTAAGTCAGGTAAAGCGCCCGACGGTCGAAACGGGTGTAGCCGGGTTCCAGAAAACTGTTCCCGACTTTTTGATTGTTTACATACAATTCGTGGTAACCCAGTCCGGCCACATAAGCGGTTGCCCGCGTCAGCCCGGCTCTTGTCCTTATTTCTTTTCTGAAATACGGTGCAGGCTGCGAAGCCGTATCGTCGGTGTTGGTAATCCACTGCCCTTTCCATTCAGAGGGATCCAGGTAAGCGGTTTCAAAGGTGGCCGGTTCCGAAAACGGACTGGCTTTTTCCTCATGATCCCAGATTTTTACCGTCCAGAAGTACCGTTTACACGATTGAAGCGAAGCTCCTTGATATGGAATCCGGCTGACAGAACTTTCCTGTTTGCCGCTGTTCCACAAATCAGCCAGGTCGTCGCTCAGCAGGTCGGGCGAGGAGGCCACCAATACCTGGAATGCTGTTTGCCGCGCCCCCATCCGGTTGTCGTCGATTCGCCACGATAAAAGCGGCGCCGGATTGTCGGTACCCAACGGATTCACCGTATAATCGGCTTTTAGTTCCGTGGGCTGCCCATTGTTGTTCGTTGCCTGCCGGCATGAAACCGAAGATAAAGCTGAGGCAAGAACGAACACAAATAAAAATAGTCTGCTCATGTTCATATTATTTTGGTTTAGGAATCAGGTTTAGAATGATTTTTACATGGAGTTACCGATACCAACCAGAAATACAGACAGGATAATGACACTAATTCCAGTGATGATGGTCGTTTTTGTTTTTTTCGAAGTTCCGTTCCATTCTTTACGGACAATTCCCCACATATTGGCTGTCAGAATGATGGTTGACATATGAAGAATCCACGAGCTTGCGCCGTTGCCTAATTTACTCTCCCCCATTCCATAGAAAAAGAACTGCATAAACCAGGTTGTTCCGGCGAGTGCCGAAAACAGAATATTACGGGCAATCGGGGTCGATGTATTGACAAAATCGCCATAAGTTTTATTTTTCATCGTTAAAACGGCGGTCCAGATAAAGTTGGTAGTCAATCCTCCCCACAAAATCACAACAAATGTTACGTTGTTCTGAAACAACGGATTGTAACCGGCCACAACGGCAGCGTCGGCCATCGATTTTCCGGCTTCGATACCGAAGTTGAAAAACGAACTTAAAATACCGGAAATGATCGCGATGATCAATCCCTTTACCAGGCTGAACTCAGCCACACTCTTTTTACTTTCCTCTTCCGAAATATCGCCTTCCTTCATCATTCCGGCCCAACCCGAAACGGCAATCCCGGCCAAACAAACCAAAACACCCAACAATACCAGTTTTCCGCCCGGCGTAGCCAGCATATCGGTAAACGAGATTTTTCCTTCGGCGGGATTGAAATTGTAATAAATAGATGGCACAATGGCTCCAAACGCAGCACAAAAACCTAAGGTGACAGAGTTTCCCAGCGACATGCCGAGGTAACGCACGCCCAAACCGTATGTCAGGCCGCCAACGCCCCAAAGCAGACCCATTAAAAATGTAAGTAATAAAATTGGCCGTGCAGTGGCTACAATAATGTCGCCAAAGCCAGGGACAGTTAAATATGCGGCGATTGGCGGCACAATCAGCCAGGAGAAAAGTCCTCCAATAATCCAGTAACTTTCCCAGGCCCATCCTTTCACCTTATTAAAAGGCATGTAAAAACTACCGGATGCAAAACCTCCGATCGAATGAAAGATAATTCCTAAAATTGCTTGCATAGTTTAATTAGATTAATCAGGTTTACTATTGATTATTTAATAATTTTGGTTTGAATTTATTTGATACAGCAAATCAAAAATAGCTTGATATTTAGCCTTTATCAATACACATTTTGATCGATTATTTGCACTTTTTGACACAAGAATGAATGACGACTTTTTAAAATACCTGACACCCGGCGAACGCGACAAAGACTGGGGTATTTACCTGAATGTTGCCGGCTCTTCGCTGGTGTTGCCAAAAAGTATCTACCCTTCGCCAAAACACCCGACCGGTTATCATTTTAACTGGCAACAGGGGAGGATTTTAAATGAATATCAAATCAATTACATCACCGACGGAAAAGGTATTCTTGAAAACGAACACGGACGGTTTCAAATAAAACCGGGAAGCATCATGATCACTGCGCCTGGTGTATGGCACCGTTACAAACCCTTGAAAAGCAGCGGTTGGAAGGAACGCTACATCGGCTTTAACGGACAAATAGCCATTCAGTTTCTGTCGCATACGCTGTTCTCTTCCCGACAGCCGGTCATTCATGTAGGAATCCGGGAAGAAATACTGGATACCTATCTGAAAATTTTCAGCCTGGTTCACGATGAGAAACCCGGGTTTCAGCAGGTTGCTTCGGGCATGGTGGTTAAACTGCTGGGCTACCTGCTCTCTGTAGAAATGCAGAAAGAATTTACAGGAAAACGGATTGCCAACATCATTGAGGAAGCACGCTTTAAAATGCGCGCTGAAATTGACCGGCAAATCGACCTGGAACAAATTGCCCGCGATCACCACATTGGCTATTCTTATTTCCGGAAAATGTTTAAAAGCTATACCGGGATTGCTCCCCACCAATACCACATGGAATTAAAAATTATGCGATCCAAAGAATTATTATTGTCAACGGATAAAAGCATCAAAGAAATCAGCTTTGAGCTTGGATTCCAGTCCATTCATTACTTCAGCCGGATCTTTAAAAGTAAAGTAGGTGTAAACCCTTCTGAATTCAGGAGTTAATACACACGCATGCATGATATCCTTTTAACCAGTGATAAACTCGTTCTGTTTCCGGTAATCCAGTGAGCAATTCGCCTTCATCTATTCCATCCCGATGATTTTAAATTCGGTACGCCGGTTCCGGGAGCGCCCCTCTGCCCGATCGTTTGACTCTAGCGGCTGCGATTTGCCGTATCCTTTATAACTCAGTCGTACTTCGGCAATTCCGGCATCAACAAGATATTGAAATACGGCTTCGGCCCGTTTTTCAGACAAGTTGATGTTATACTCCTCACTGCCGACATTATCCGTGTGTCCGCCAATTTCAATTTCGAGAGCGGGGTTTTTCCTGAGGAAACTGATTAAACGGGAAAGTTCTGTTTTCGACTGATCAAGTAGCTCGTAAGAGTCGGTTTCAAAAAAGATATTGCGTAACACGGTTGAACCTCCCACCTCAATTTTTTTAAGCGGTATTTCCATAATAACGGGATCATCAGCATTCCGGACTTTCTTCAGGGAAAAATTTTCAGAAAAAAACAAATAGCCTTCGCGTGAAACGTTAAATGCGTATTCTTTTCCCAAAGGCAGGCACATTAAAAACTCGCCCGGCTCGATGCAGGACTCCGTTTTAACCACCACCTGATCTTTCTCAATATCCACCAACTCGACGATGGAACACAAGGGTTTTGTGGTTTCGAAATCAATCACCCTTCCTTTGATGTAGGAAACCGGCGTAGGCCTGACCTCCGGATACAGCTCAAACCGATAGATATCAACCCCTTTCGATCCGGGACGATCGGAAGAATAGTAGGCATTTTTTCCACTTGCGTCAACAATTAAGCCTTGCTCATCTTTGTGGGTATTGATGGGATATCCGAGGTTAACCGGTTGATGCCAGACAGAATCGTTTTTCACCCGGCTGTAAAAAATATCGGCCCGTCCCATTCCGGGCCAGTAATCAGAAGCAAAAAAAAGCGTTTGCCCATCCGGATGAATAAAGGGTGACATTTCGTCGCCGGGGGTATTAATCGAATCGCCCAGGTTCTGAAGTTTTCCCCATTGGGCCTTTCCGGTTTGATTGAATCCGGACAAACGACAACGCCAGATATCCATTCCGCCTTTTCCGTTTTTCCGGTTACTCACAAAATAAAGGTATTCGCCATTGGCTGAAACTGAAGGTTGCGATTCCCAGGCGCCCGAATTTACAGGTGACCCTGCATTTTGAGGTTTCGACCAGACACCTCCAATGTTCCGTGAAAAATAAATATCGCAGCTGCCATAACCATCAGGGCGGTTGCAGGCAGTAAAGAAAATCAGTTTCCCGTCGGCCGAAATACTTTGCGCACCCTCGTTCTGCATGGTATTAATCGCCACCATCGGTTCGGCGGGCTGCCAGTCTCCCTTTACTTTCCTCGATTCAAAAAAATCTTCCTGAAAACGGGGCAGTAGCTCGTTAACCGGATAATCAACCGGTATGAGCCGGGTGAAGATGAAGGTATTCCCGTCAATTGTTAAAGATGGCCAGTATTCGTCGAATTCGGTATTAATGGCTTCCCCTAAATTCCGGGCATTAAACAATTTGGGCGATTTTAGCATGTTCAACGCAAAATCGCAACGTTCAACCCGTTCTTTGGCCTTTGAACCTAAATTACTGTTGAACTGCATCTCCAGGTACTGCAAATAGGCATCTTTGGCTTTTTGATAATGTCCGGCCCGGTAACAGGCATTTCCGAGCACATAATGGGCTTTGGGGTATTTCTCCGGACTAAGCGAGATTGCCTGTTCAAGCATTTGTATTTGTAACAAAACAGAATCCATTTCTCCGTAAACATCAGCCAGCAAGAGGTACGCATCGGCGAAAGCCCCGTCTTCTTTAATCGCCCCTTGCAGCTTTTCTATGGCCTTTTCATTTTCTCTCGATTCATAATAAGTCCGTCCCTCGTTGAACAGCTTAACTGCTTTTTTATTGTATGAAGACAAATCCTGGCCGGAAACAAACGAACCGAATAAGAGAAATAGATATAATAAACTGTGTTTCATCTTAAATTGAAATTTTCAAAAGAATTAGCCCCGATGCTTTTCAACCAATCTGCTGATTAACAAATATAAAGATATAGTTGTATTTTTGACGAAAAAAAAATTGAAAAGTAAACCTGTTTCTGTTTTTCATTTTAATCCGACCTGTGAATTGGCTGTTGCCAATGGCTCTCCTTATTATACTGCCCCGGCCCTGCTTCGCCGGTTTGAGGACGAACTGGCCCCGTTGATGCTGTTTTTTGGCAGCAACAATGATCTGATTATAAAAGGAATGCCGGTATCAGACGCATTTCGTGAACGATTGACTGAATTTTCATTTCCCTGCCCGGATTTTCTTCCAAAACCGCTTATTTTGGCCGAACTGGAAAAACGGGATTGTAAAACAATCCGGGTAAACTCCTGGGGAATGAGTCCGGCAGAAGCTTACTATTTCCAGTTTCTGAACCGATATGCAACAAGAGCCTGGTTACCGGATCTGAAAAAATTATATGAACGCGAAACCTCTGCCCGGTTTCTTCAACAACTGATCCGGAATTATCCGAAAAATGAGTTTCCGAAACCGGATGAGTTGCCAGTGATCGTTAAAAGTACCGCCGAAATCGATCATTACCTCCAGAAATGGGACATGTTGGTTCTAAAAGCGCCGCTTTCGTCGAGTGGGCGGGGTTTACAGGTCATCCGAAAAAAGAGTCTCTCAGCTTCGCATAAACAATGGATTGAAATGAACTTAAAACAACAAGATTACCTGATTGCTGAAAAATGGCACAATAAGGCGCTCGATATTTCTTTTCAATTTCAAATCGGAGAAGAACGACAGCTGAATTATTTGGGGATCAGTTATTTTATGACCAACACAAACGGTCAATACCAGGGACATCATCTGCATTTTGCTGCCGGAGAACAACTTCCTTTACCGGTGGCGCTTCTGGATGAAACCGCCGAATGTTTGCGAAATGAACTTTGTCAATCGGTTTATGCCGGAACCCATGTGGGTTATCTGGGTATTGATGCCATGCTTTACCACGACGAAAACGAACTGAAGATACATCCGTGCCTCGAAATTAATGCCCGCTATACCATGGGAATACTCAGTAAATCGATTGAAAAATACATTCACCCGGAATCGCGGGGTTATTTTCGCACCTGGTATCACCCCAAATTGTCGTTTCACGAATTTGCACTGGAACAGGCAAAAAAAAATCCGCCGTTAAAAGCAGATCATCTTCTTCTGAAAGGATTTTTGGCTCTAAGTTCGCCGCAACCCGACAGCCCGTTTGGCGCCTACCTGGAACTATTTTAAATAACGCCCGATCGCTTCCATTAATAGCTTTAAACGCACCGGTTTGGCCAGAAATTCGTCGCAGCCGGCTTCGTAGCTTTTCGTTTCTTCGCCCGACAAAATAAAGGCGCTTTGCACGATTACCGGAATACCGGGTTTCAATTTCTTAATGAGCCGCGTTGCCTCATAGCCATCCATCTCCGGCATATTTAAGTCCATCAAAACCAGATCGATATCCGGGTTACGCTCAAAAAGAGTCAAGGCTTCAATCCCGTTTTTTGCCCACAACGTATCGGCATGACTCTTATTCAGAGCAACCTGATAATAATAACGACTGGTATCATTATCTTCCACAACAAGAATTTTCCGCCCGGTTAAATCGTAATTTAAGCTGCCCATAAATTCGTTTTTGCAAGGTTTAAGTAATTACCTTTTTCCGCACATTCTTCTCAATGATACCTGCCAGTTCTGCGGGTTTAAATGGTTTTCCCAGATGATCTGTCATACCGTCAGCCAGAAATTCATCAATATCTTCCTTATAATTATTGGCCGTCATGGCTATAATCGGGATAGGGTCTTTCACTCCTTTTTCGTTTTCAATACGCCGGATTTCGCGTGTCGCATCCAAACCGTTCATGCCCGGCATCTGGATGTCCATCAGGATCAGGTCGAAATTATTTTTTGCAAAGAGTTTAACAGCAGTAATTCCATTTGGAGCCAGCTGTACCTGGTGCCCCAGTTTACGAATGGTTAAAGCGGAAACCTTTTGATTAATAATATTGTCCTCGGCCAGCAAAATATTTAATTCCCGCGAATCATCGGGAAGGGTTATGTTCAGGTCGTTTACACTTTCCAGATCGTCGACTACCGAAATAGCAGAGGTTTTATCAAAAATGGCTGTAAACCAAAACAGGGAGCCTTTTCCTTCTTCGCTGTCGACGCCAATTTCGCCGTTCATCATATTGGCCAGTCGTTTTGAAATAACCAACCCAAGGCCGGTTCCTCCGAATTTCCGGGTTGTTGAACTATCGGCCTGCGAGAACAGCTTAAACAACTTTTTCTGATTCTCGACAGAGATCCCGATCCCGGTATCGGTCACTTCAAAGCGAAGCCGGCACTTTTGAACAAGATCTTTATCCAGCGTAACCCGAAGGCGCACAGCTCCTTCTTCCGTAAACTTAATTGCATTGTTAATGAGGTTAATCAGGATTTGTTTCAACCGAAGCGGATCGCCTAATACCAACTCGGGGATGTTCTCATTGATCCGGACGGTAAACTCCAGGTTTTTCTGGCTGGCCCGGTATGACAGCAATTTATACACTTCATCAATTTCGTGCCTGACATTGAACTTAATCCGCTCAAACGAAATCTGACCCGCCTCAATTTTTGAAAAATCAAGAATATCATTGATAATCATCATCAGGGTTTCACTTGAGATATCGATGATCTCGAGAAATTCCTGCTGTTGCTTGTCGAGCCTGGTTTGCCTTAAAATATCGATCATTCCGACAATGCCGTTCAGCGGAGTCCTGATTTCGTGGGACATATTGGCCAGGAACAACGATTTGGCCTTAGCGGCTTCCTCTGCCACATTTTTGGCATTTTCAAGTTCAGTTTGTGTTTTTCTCAGCGACAAGTGCAACTCAACCCTGGCCAGCAATACTTCGGGCTTAAATGGTTTTTGCACGTAATCAACCGAACCGAGTTTAAACAGGCTGATCAGCCGTTCTTCTTCCTCGCGCTGATTGATTAAAATAATGATCGGGGTATCCTGGTTTCGGGAATTTAATTTTATCTGGCGAACGACCTCAAATCCGTCGAGACCCGAAAAGGTATCATCAAAGATGATCAGGTCATAGGCATTCGATTTTATTTTCAGGATAGCAGAATGAACTCCAACGACAAAATCAACAACATAACCATGTTCCTGCATAATTGGGGTAGTAAGATTAAGGTCCTGAATGTTGCTGACTACACTCAGGATTGTCGAAGGCTTCTTTTTTTCTACCATTTGTAATACAACATTATACAACCAGACATCATATAAAGTAGTTGTTACACACTAATCCTTTGCCGGTAAGGTTCGGTTTGATTGTCTTTTTTATGAAAATCAAACATTAAAATTTATGCACAACCGGTAATATATAAAAAAAGAGGCTGCTTAAATTTCCCTACCTACGCACCCACAAACATAACACTTTATCACTTCTTCCACAACCGATTCCGTAGCTGCAAACAAAAAAGAAGTTGTCATTTTTCAACAATTACTTGAAAAATGTTAAAAAGTAGGACAAATAAACACTCGAATGTCCTGAAAATCGGACTTTCACCATGCAGATATCAATGCATATATTCTGAAAAACGAATACCTAAACGGATGGGGAGGATAGCTGAGAAAATACGTTCTAAGGAAAGGAAATGCGGAACATGGTTAGCCTTATGATAAAAGAAGGAGAATGTTCACAAACATAAAACAGCAGAAACCAAGATAAAAGCAACCGCACTTTTAATCTCTGCCAATTCCGTTTATGAACATTCTGTACTGTTTACAATTTTCGCTTGATGCTGCATCCCATGGATTTAGTTTCGGCCACAGCAATTTTTTTGCCGGCAGCGGTACTTTCGATAGCATCTTTCAGGTAGTTATGCTTGACGTCTGATGCACTTTTGTAATTGTCATCAATCAAACCCTTATATACCAACTTAAAATCTTTGTCAAAAACAAATACGTGAGGAGTCGTTTGTCCACCTAAAGCATTGGCAATCAGGCTTTCGTCATCAAGCAGGTAGGGAATCCGGTAGTTTTTTTCTTTTGCATGTTCTTTCATGGCCTGCATGGAATCTTCGCCATCCCTTTTCTGATGATTCGAGTTGAGCAAGGCCACTCCCATGCCATTCTTCCCGGCCCACTGACCAATCGCGTTATACCGGTCTTCCCATGCGATTACAAACGGGCAGTTATTACATGAAAAAATCATAACCAAACCGTTTTTCCCTTTCAGATCATCGAGAGACATTTTTTCTCCGGTAACACTTTCCATCTTCACATCAGTATACTTCGCCTTTTCTCCGATTTGCAGCTGTGAATTTCCTGCAAAAGACAAGGTCACTGAAAGCAAAAAAATAAACAACAATAAACTTTTCATGGTACGAATTGTATTGGTTATGTTGAAAAAACAATCGCTTCCATTCGGTTGTTTAGAATTAATCCAATTAAATTTTAAATAATTTGTTAATGCTTAGGGATATACGCACCAATTACCAGCAATTTAAACTGGAAGAAAAGGACCTGACCGCTCATCCGTTTCAGTTATTTCAGCAATGGCTGAATGAGGCCATCGGTCAAAAGCTCGATGAACCAACAGCCATGACCTTATCGACGAGTGTAGACAACCAGCCTGATTCGAGGATTGTTTTGTTAAAAGAACTGAACCAACACGGTTTTGTATTTTTCACCAATTACAAAAGCGAAAAAGGTCGGCAACTTGATCAAAATCATCAGGTTGCACTTAATTTTTTCTGGGCAAAGCTGGAACGCCAGGTCCGTGTGAAAGGCGCCATTACCAAGCTCGAAGAGGAACTCTCTGCCGCTTATTTCCGTTCGCGTCCGCGCGACAGTCAGCTTGGTGCCTGGGCATCCGATCAAAGCGCCGAAATCAAAAACCGGCAGGAACTGGACGATAAGTTTAATTTTTTCTCTGAAAAATTTGATCATCAGGAAATTGAAAAACCTGACTACTGGGGAGGCTACGTGGTATTACCTACCGAAATCGAATTCTGGCAAGGCCGTCCCAACCGGCTTCACGACAGGTTCAGGTATTACTTATCCAACGATTCGTGGAAGGTAAAAAGGCTGTCGCCCTGAAAACAGGCATTTAACCAGATCGTATCGGGTTCAGACTCAGCCGGGCGTTAAAATTAATGTCGTGTGTTTTGTTTGAAAATTTTCACCGACCCTTAATCGAGCACAAACCGGTAAGTAATCGTCCCTTTTTGATAAGTCGCCGCATTGGGGTCGGCATTAAATTTTGCTTTCAAGGCAGCTTGTTTGGCAGCAGCCAGCAGATTGGCATTATAGGTATTTGTTCCCTGCACGCCTGCTTCTGCGGCCGTAACGTTGCCGTTTTTATCAACCGTAACGGCTACTACTACGACACCTTCTTCATTTCCCGGATAGCTAGGTTTGGGAAGCGACAAGGCATTTCGTCCCGCCAGGCTGAACGAGGGTCCGCTTCCGGATGTTCCGCTGCCGCTGCCGCCGCTACCGTAATTATCAGCGCCGGCCACCCCGGTCGGACTTCCCTGGTTGCCGCCTGGAAAGGTCACGCCCTGACCGGTACTTGTTGTGCTGGTTCCTGCACCACCTGCCCCAAAGGCATTGGCCGCACGCGAATTAATTTCGGCAATCCGTTTTTGTTCCGCTTCTTTGCGTAAACGTTCTTCTTCCAGTCTTTGTCGTTCAAGCGCAGCTTGCCGCTGCTTTTCCAACTCAGCCTGTTTTTGCCGGTCGAGTTCCTGCTGTTTTTTCTGATCGTCAAGCCTTTTCTGCCGGTCGAGCTCTTCCTGCCTTTTCTTAGCTTCTTCTTCCTTTTTCTTTTTTGCCGCTTCCAGTGCTACCGTCTGCTCAAAATCCTGGGTCATCACCTCTTCCTTCGCCTGAGCCGGCGGCGGCGTTTGCTGAACCGTTGGTGGCGGCGGATTAACCGCCTGCCTGCGTTCTTCAACAACGGGCGTACTTTCCGGGCGCCGGGCCGGGGCCGGTTCTTCACGGCCTGACCCTTGCTCCGAGTCTCCAAAGTTTACCAGGATTCCTTCTTCGCCCGGTAATGGCAGGGGTGTAAAAAAATACAGAAAAAACAAGAGGATCAGAACAATTGCATGAACAACGACCGTCCCCCAAAATCCTTCCTTATGTTCTGAATAGTAACTCATTAGTTCTCTGGCGCTGTGGCAAGTATCATTTTATATTTGTGCCGTTTGGCAATATTCATAATTTTTACCACCTGCTCAACCGGCACCGATTTATCGGCATGAAGCGAAATATAGGCTTCGGGGTTATCTCCAATACTGCTGAGCAGGGCAGGTTCTATTTCGTGAAAAGCCACGCGTTTTAACTGCCCGTCGACATTGATGAAATATTTCAGGTCGGCCGTAATTGAAATGCTCGAAATGGGTTTTGCAGCCGTCTGGTTACTGCTTTGCGGCAACAGCAACTTCAGGGCATTGGGTGCAATCAATGTCGAAGTGACCATGAAAAAGATCAGCAGCAAAAACACGATGTCGGTCATGGATGACATGCTAAAACTGGCGTCTACTTTATTTCTACGTTTAAATGCCATTGTTTTTATTTTGCAGGTTCATTCAACAAATCCAGAAATTCAGAAGTTGCCGCCTCCATTTTGAAAACAACTTTTTCAATATTCGAAACCAGGATGTTATAGGCAAAGTAGGCGACAATACCCACAATCAAACCGGCAACCGTGGTCACCATGGCCTGATAGATACCCGAAGAAAGCAAGGTCACATCAATATTGTTCCCGGCATTAGCCATATCGTAAAACGCCTGAATCATCCCCATAACCGTACCCAGGAAGCCGATCATCGGGGCGCCCCCGGCCACGCTGGCCAAAACAGGCAAGCCTTTTTCCAGTTTCGCGATTTCCAGGTTACCTACGATCTCAATGGTCGCATTCACATCAGACATCGGGCGGCCAATGCGGGTAATCCCTTTTTCAATCATCCGCGCTGTCGGGTTATCCTGCGAACGGGCCATAGCCAGCGCCGAATCAATCTTTCCCTGCATGATATAATCTTTTACCCGTTCTAAAAGTGAATGATCAACTTTTGAGGCTTTTTTTACTGCAAAGTACCGGTCAAAAAAGATGAACACAGCCACCAGCGACAAGGCTACAATCGGGATCATAATCCAGCCTCCTTTCAACGCCAGATCAAAAAAACGGGTCACAATTCCTTCCTGTGCTGCATTTTGAGCCATTTCGCCGGCGCCTTCGGCAACCTGTGTTCCTAGTTGTAATAAAATGTTGTTTAGCATAGATCTGTTTTTATGAAGAACATTAAAAAAACGGGGGTATAACCAATAATATTATCCTTCGCAAAAATAAGGAATATTTTAAACCGTGAATCTTCCCCAAATCACTCATTGAGGGCGAATATATCATTTTTTACTGAAGTTTATGTCGTCCGTTTTTTGTAGTTTCACATTTCGTTATCCGTTTATCATTTGGTTATGGCTTTAAATTACATCTGGATCTTTTTCTTTTTGGTCGCCTTTGCTGTCGGGCTGGTTAAGTTGATTTTTATGGGAGATACCGGTATTTTTCCGGCGATGATGGAATCGACCTTTGATATGGCCAAAACCGGTTTTGAAATTTCGCTGGGTCTAACCGGAGTGTTGACCCTTTGGATGGGGATCATGAAAATTGGCGAAGACGGCGGAGTCGTCCGGGTGTTTTCACGTATTGTCGGACCTTTCTTCAAAAAGTTGTTTCCCGAACTGGGCGAGAATCATCCGGCCCAGGCGTCAATCATGATGAATATTGCCGCCAACATGCTTAACCTCGACAATGCAGCCACCCCGATGGGCTTAAAAGCCATGCAGGAAATGCAGGAAACCAACCCGAAGAAAGACGAAGCGTCCAATGCTCAAATCATGTTTTTGGTGCTGAATACTTCCGGGCTGACGCTTTTGCCCATCAGCATCATGGTTTACCGGGCACAACTGGGCGCCGTTAACCCAAGCGACATTTTTATTCCCATCATGCTGGCCACCTTCTTCTCAACCCTCGCCGGACTCATTTCGGTGGCCTATTATCAAAAAATAAACCTGCTCGATAAAACCATTCTCTCCTATCTGGGTGGAGTTACAGCGCTGATCATCGGGATTATCTGGTATTTCTCAGGCCTTGATAAAGAGCAGATTACCCTGATTTCGACCGTAGCCAGCAACCTGGTCCTGTTTTCGGTCATTATCTTTTTTATTCTGTTGGGTTTACGCAAAAAGATAAACATTTACGAAGCCTTTATCGACGGGGCAAAAGACGGATTTAAAGTGGCCGTGAAAATCATCCCCTACCTGATTGCCATTTTGGTGGCCATTGGCGTTTTCAGGGCTTCGGGGGCAATGGTTTGGCTTACCGACAGCATTGGCTGGGCGCTGACTCAAGTGGGCATCAATACCGATTTTATTGAGGCTTTGCCCACGGCATTTATGAAACCCTTAAGTGGCAGCGGCGCCCGGGGGATGATGATCGACGCCATGAACACCTACGGGGCCGATTCGTTTGTAGGGCGTGTTGCCAGTACGGTGCAGGGTGCAACCGACACAACCTTTTATATTTTGGCCGTTTATTTTGGTTCGGTGGGGATTAAAAAAACCCGCCATGCCCTGGCTTGCGGCCTCATAGCGGATTTTACCGGTATTATTGCGGCCATTTTAATGGCTTATCTTTTCTTCCATTAAACACACCCGGCTTACATGGCATCGTAAACAATCACCTTTTCCCATAAATCGCCGTACTCTTCCACAAATTTCAGGTGGGTTGGGTGAACCTGGTAAATATCCTGATCAGCCTGACTGTCGAAAACGGCCAGATAGGAATAGCTGAACGAATCGTCAACCACCTCGCGCGACGATTCAACCGCTCTGCCGACATGGCTCATCTTAATTTCCGGAATTGTAACCAATCGTTTCAATCCTTCTTCCAAACGTTTACAATCGGCTTCGCTGCCAGGATTCTTCAACCAGAAAAAAACATGATGAACAAAACCGCTCTCCATCTTTATTTTGAGTTCGGCGGCATTGGTTCTTTTTGATAAAAATGACAGTCCTAGGAAACCGGCTCCGGCCAGGGCCTGTCTGAAAAAATGTCGTCGGGTTTTCATCTTTCTATTGTTTTAAGGATTAATTACAACGAATCAACCGTTTGTTTTAGTTTAACGAGTTTCGTTAAAAGCCCCTCCAATAAATCCAGCCGAAGCATATTGGCGCCATCCGATTTTGCTACTGCCGGGTTGGGATGGGTCTCAATGAAAATACCGTCGGCGCCCACAGCAATACCGGCACGCGCGATGGTTTCAATCAATTCGGGGCGTCCGCCGGTAACACCGCTGCTTTGGTTGGGTTGTTGCAACGAATGGGTAATGTCCAAAATAACCGGACAATTGTTTTTCTTCATCTCCGGGATTCCCCGGTAATCGACCACCAGATCCTGATAACCAAAGGTGGTTCCCCGCTCGGTAATCATCACCCGCTGGTTGCCGCTTTCGCGAACTTTATCGACGGCAAACTGCATCGAATCGGGCGCCAAAAATTGTCCTTTTTTTATATTAACAACTTTTCCGGTTTCGGCAGCTGCAATCAGCAAATCGGTCTGACGGCATAAAAAAGCAGGTATTTGTAACACATCTACATACTTTGCTGCCAGTTCGGCTTCTGCTGCCGAATGGATATCCGTTACCACCGGGATTCCAAATTT
The DNA here is from genome assembly GCF_059705485.1 of Gaoshiqia sp. US2. Classification (NCBI taxonomy): domain Bacteria; kingdom Pseudomonadati; phylum Bacteroidota; class Bacteroidia; order Marinilabiliales; family Prolixibacteraceae; genus Gaoshiqia; species Gaoshiqia sp. US2. The sequence goes on from NZ_AP048550.1 coordinate 3,582,644, forward strand.
TTCGCCTACAGCCTGCAGTATTTCCAGCGATTTCACATCGCCAATACCGGTAAACGAATCCAAACGCGAGCGGTTGGCCTTTTTATACGAACCTTTAAACACAAAAGGAAGGCGTAGCTTTTCACTGATCTGACAAATTTTTTCGGCTATCGCGAAAGCCATATCTTCACCTTCAATCACACAGGGTCCCGCCAGTAAAATGAAATTTTCGCCGGCAAATTTTATTTTAGGAATCATCTCTTTAATTTTTTTTGACGAAGATACAAGTTAATTGTTGTAAATTGTACCGATGATGGTTTTATAAAGATTTAGATACAGGGAAATTGAAAGAAACTTTACCAACGATTTACTACTCCGGCACCAACTCGTCGGAGCTTGAGCCCGAACGTCAATTAATCAGTTCAGTTTCGCACGAACTGAGGACTCCTCTTGCTATTATCAGTTCGAATGTTCAGCTTCTCAGAAAATTCAATTATCAGCTCGACGAAAACATTGTGAAAGAAACCTTCCTGTTGTGCGAAGAAGCCATTGAGTCAATCGGCAGCTTTATTGATGACGTTCACTTTTTAAATGTTTCATATAAAGGCGAATTGGAGGTGAATATAACTCAGGTAGATCTGGAGGATCTCTTCATTGACTTCGCCGAGAAAATGAGCTTGTCCGAATTCAACCGAAACAGAATAAAGCTGGAGACCAATTTTAATCATCATTCGTTTAACACAGACAAAGAATTATTGGAAAAGATTCTTTTAAACGTCATTGACAACGCGCTCAAATTTTCATCTGAAACGGTGAATTTGAGGGCATTTACCACAGATACAAAATTGGTTGTTGAAGTTGAAGACCACGGCATTGGGATTCCTGAGGATGAACTCGCGTGGATACTTGAACCGTTTAAACGGTCGAGAAATGCTAAAATGATTACTGGCTGCGGATTAGGCATGGCGATTGTAAAAAAGTGCATCGATGTTCTGCACGGAGAAATTGAAATTTCAAGCGAATTGGATGAAGGCTCCAGTGTCAAAATAAAAATTCTTAACCAATGAGCGCTAAGAAGATCTTAATCATTGAGGATGATTTGTTGTTATCGAAAACCCTCAAGAATGTCCTGTCGGTAAATGGTTATGAAACAGAAATTGCGAACAGCGGTTCCGAAGGAATTCAAAAAACCTATGAATTTTCCCCCGATTTAATTTTATGTGATATCAACATGAGCCCACTCGACGGCTATCAGGTATATAATATATTGAACGACAGCTCAATTACCAATAAAATTCCGTTTATTTACATTACCGGCAAATCCGATCTGGACGAAATCCGTATGGGAATGGAATTGGGTGTTGATGATTACATTGTAAAACCTTTTAGCAACGACGATCTTCTGAAATCAATCAGAGTCCGTTTATCGAAATACGAAAACCTGGTTAATATGGGGGAAAAGAATTACAGGGCTTTGGTTGAACTGTCTCCCAATGGGATTTTCCTGTTCGACGGTGAAACAATCTATGAGATCAACCAGGCATTCACCCAAATGACAGGCATCACGCCTGACGACCTGAAGATCATGTCATTTAAGAATCTGGTTGATGCAAGTACCTTCCAATCCATCCAGAACAAGGTGGTCAAATGCTCCACCGGCTTACTGAAAGGCTTTGATGAACAAATTAATCTGATTAACCCCAACCGGACCATCGATCAGTGTAAACTGTACGTCACCGGCAGTCAAAAATACAAAGGCTTCACCCTCATGATCGGACTGCTGGCCCCTGTCGAAATCAACAAACTGGCCGATAAGTACGAATATAACCGTCTGGTGAGCATTCTTTCCGAAGAAAAGGTCGATGTAAGCGGCGAGCTTGCCCGGAAACTTCAAAAAGCTTTTGACTTGAAGACTGTTGATCCGAAACAACAGAACGGAACCGGTGAAAAAAATATTTTTTCGAAACGTGAAGTGGAGGTATTGAAATTATCGTGCAAAGGGCTGCCCATAAAAATTATTGCCGATGAATTGGGAATTTCCGACCGGACGGTGGAAAAGCACCGGGCCAGTTTAATGGAAAAAACCGGTTCGAAAAATATTGTTGAAGTAATTATCTACGCGTTGAAGCACGATTTAATTGATCTGTGAAACGATCTATATTTCAACCAGCTGATTTTTAATCGCATACATCACCAACTGAGCGGTGTTTTTACATTCGCTTTTTTCCAGAATATTCGCCCTGTGCTTATCGACGGTGCGTTTTGAAATGAAAAGCTGGTCGGCAATTTCCTGGTTTGACAAACCCTGACAGATTAAGATAAGAATTTCTATTTCGCGTTCCGAAAGATCCGACTGCGGCACTTTACTTTTCGAACTGGAACGCAGGCTGTTTACCAGGGTTTGCAACAACTCCGACGAAAAGTAATTGCCTCCTTCGTACACGGCGCTCAAGGCGCTTTTCACCTCGTTCATATCCGAATTCTTCAGTAAAAATCCTTTCACTCCCGCGTCGACCATTTTATAATAGTAATCTTCTTCACCATACATCGATAAGGTGATGATCTTCAGATCGGGGTACTTCTGAATAGCCCGCCTGGCAGCTTCAATTCCATCCATTACCGGCATATCAATATCGAGCAAAACCAAATCAACGGCAGTCGTTTCGAGCAAGTCGATAAATTCCTGTCCGTTAGCGGCTTCTCCCGCCACCTGGTAACCGTTCAAACTGTTTAGCAAAATTCGCAGTCCGTTTCGAAATAAGGTATGATCATCAACGAGAATAATCTTTCGGATTGTACTATTCATCTTCCGTTTTTACTTTTATAACCACCACTGTCCCCATTCCGGGACCACTTTCCACATTGATTTCACCTTTCAGCGAGTTAATGCGTGAAAAAATATTTGAGAAACCCATGCCCTCGTTGCCGGTTTGGCTCAGTAATTTATTCGGATTAAAACCTTTGCCGTTGTCTTTATATACAATGGTAAGATTTTTTTCAGCTTTGATCAAACTGATTTCAATTTTTTTTGCCCGGGCATGTTTAATGGTATTGTTAATTAATTCGCAGACAACCCGGTAGAGTACTACCTCCACATTGGTGTCGAAACGCTCATCTCCCAGGTTCGAATCCAGCTTAATCCGGATCGCTTTTGTTGCATTAATTTTGTTTGAGAAGTTGCGAAGAGCCCGTAGCAGGCCAAAATTATCCAACACGTGCGGGCTCAGGTTGTCCGAAATTTCTTTTAACGATTTAATGGCTTCATTAATCACCATCTCGGTGTTGCGAACAATTTCATCCGAGGCTTTGTCGTGTTCAAGTTGCGCCAGCGACGAAACCGACATTTTCACGGTCGACAATAAAGGCCCCAGTCCGTCGTGCAGGTCTTTGGCAAAGCGCTTACGCTCTTTCTCTTCGGTTTGGATAATCGTGTTCAGAAACATTTTTTCCGTTAAACGCCGCGAATCTTCAACGCGTTTCATATACTTAAAAATCCGCTGGATCATAAATACGCCAATGGCAAAGGTGAGCGAAATAACCACGCCAAACCAAACCATAACTTCGCCCAACTCCTGCGGTTCAAAATTGCTGATATAAGGCAGAAACTCAACCAGACGGCTGATGGCCATCAGAATAAATCCAATGGTCAGCAAGATCCACGAAAAGTTGTATTTCGTCACTTTGGTCAGTTTGATGGCGACCCCTACGGCAAACAACTGTAAGATAATCGAAATGACGAGCAATATCTGAAGTACCATTTTGTTAAATTTTTGCTTTCCTACAAATATACAAAGCAAAACCGGCAATCCCGCAAATCACCCGGGTAAACAAACGATCACAGCTGCACCCGGGGTTTGTCCGGGCTGAGAAATGAGTTCAGCTTGAATTTCTGTTACTGTTTTCACTCTCTCCCTGTCGTCATCTCAGACTAATTTTTATCTTTGACATCAGACTGATATTCACGCAGAAAATATCAGGTACAGACTACAAACATCAACCTAAATCAATTACAATGAAAAAATCTGTTATGCTGGTGATGCTGATTTTCACAGCTACTCATTTGTTTGCTCAACCGGGTAAACTGGGCAAGGAAACCGATGCTCAAAAGGCCGAGCGAATGGCCCAATGGACCAACGATCGTTTTGGTATGTTTATTCACTGGGGGCTGTATGCTTTGCCGGCCCGCCACGAATGGGTCAAAAACAGGGAACAGCTCACGGATGCCGACTACCAGAAATATTTCGATTACTTTAATCCGGATTTGTACAATCCGCGCGAATGGGCCAAAAAAGCCAAAGAAGCCGGGATGAAATACGCTGTGATCACTACCAAACACCATGAAGGTTTTTGCCTGTTCGACTCAAAATATACCGACTACAAAGCCACCAATACTCCGGTTGGCCGCGACCTCATCAAAGAGTTTGTGGACGCATTCCGCGCCGAAGGGCTGGGTATTGGCTTTTATTATTCGCTGATCGATTGGCACCACCCGCATTTCACCGTCGACCGCGTCCACCCGCAACGAACAAGCGACCCGGCACAATATGCCGAACTTAATAAAAACCGCGACATGGCTAAATATCGCGAATATCTTCACAACCAGGTCCGCGAAATTCTGACCAATTACGGAAAAATTGATATTCTCTGGCTCGATTTTTCATACCCCGGTGAAAACGGGAAAGGTCATGCCGACTGGGATTCAAAAAAGCTGCTGTCTATGGTTCGCGGGCTTCAGCCCGACATCCTGATCAACGACCGTCTCGATCTGAAAGATTACGAAGATGGCTGGGATTTTACGACCCCGGAACAATATAAAGTGTCCAAATGGCCCGAAGTGAACGGCAAACGGGTTGCCTGGGAAACCTGCCAGACCTTCAGCGGATCGTGGGGTTACTACCGCGACGAAACCTCGTGGAAAGACACCAAACAGTTGCTGGTTCTGTTGATTGAATCGGTTAGCAAGGGAGGGAACCTGTTGCTGAATGTCGGACCAACAGCCCGCGGGGTATTCGATGAACGGGCCAACGCTGCGCTGGAGTCGATGGGCAACTGGATGAAATACAATAACCGCTCGATTTACGGATGTACGGAAGCTCCTGCAACCTATGCTGTTCCTGAACACAGCCTGCTGACATACAACCCGAGAACCAAACGGCTCTACGTGCATTTACTCGATTATCCCTTGCAAAATTTTACCTTGCCCGGGTACAAGGGGAAAGTGAAATACGCCCAATTCCTTCACGATGCCTCCGAAATTAAAATAACCAGCCGCTACGGACACGGGATGAGAGAAGAAGGATCGGAGAACGACCTGAACCTGAGTCTTCCGGTTGTAAAACCCAATGTGGAGATTCCGGTGATTGAACTGATCCTCGAATAAAAAACAAATCAGCGATCAACGAAAAAGGCCCGGGCGCGATTCATACGAAATCTGCTGCCTGAGCCTTTTTCCGTATAAGCGTTTTCGGTTAATACCCCGTTTCTATCCCTTTGTTTTTAGCCGGTATACCGTTTTTCATCCACAAAGGCATTGGCCTGTCTTTCAGGTAATGATCAAAAAAGCCTTTCATGCGAATATCCAGATCCATGCGGTTTCCCCAGCTTTCCTTCTTCAGGTTATGCGGTTCGTTGTTATAGGTCAGCATCCAAACCGGTTTATCCAGCCGGCGAAGGGCCGTAAACAGCTCAATTCCCTGGTACCAGGGCACTGCCCCGTCGTTATCGTTGTGCATAATCAGCAACGGGGTTTTCACTTTTGGCGCATAAAATAAGGGCGAATTTTCGATGTACTGCATCGGTTTATCCCAGAATGTCCCGCCAATCCGACTTTGCTTCCGTTCGTACTGATACATACGCGACATGCCGCTTTCCCAGCGGATACCACCGTACGCACTGATCATATTGCTGACCGGGGCGCCGGCCATTGCGGCAGCATACATCCCGGTTTGCGTAATCAGGTAGGCTGTTTGGTAACCTCCCCAGCTTTGTCCCTGCAAACCAATCTTTTTCTCGTCAATAAAGGGGTAATTATTTATCAGGTATTGTGTTCCGCTAACAATCGCGTCGTACGCGCTTTGGCCGGGATAACCGTTTTTATAGACAATGTCGGGTACAAAAATCAGATACCCGTTACTGGCGTAAAACGGTTTATTAATCACAGAGCGGCTTGGCGAAGGGATCGAATGCGCAAACTTGAGATCAGCATTCCGTTCATAAAAATACACGATCATCGGGTAGCTGTTCCGGACTGAAAAATTTTCAGGGATATACAGGAGACCTTCCATTTTCTCACCCGAAAAAGAGGTCCATTTTACCAGCATGACATCCACCCAGTTATATTGTTTTTGCTGAGGATTGGCATCCGATATTTTCACTGGTTTTTCAAACCTCAGATTGCTCAGCCAGAGGTCGGGAAATTCAACGCAGCTTTCCCGGGTATATACGATCTTTTCCTGTTTTTTTGCTTTCTGTGGTATTCCGAATTTATAATTTCCATCAAGCAGCAAGCGGGGTTCCTGAAAATTTCTGAAATCAATCCGGAAAAAACCAGAAGTTTTGGTGTTTTCGTCAAATGAAGCGGCCAGGGTCGTTTTCTCAGGATCAATAAAATCTTCTTCCGGATCGAGCTTCAGGTAACGAAAGCGCAGATTCATTTTCCGGCCAAAACCACGGGTTACATTGACCGGAATTGTCGTCATGCCTAAATCAATTTTCCAAATGTCGTACCGGTCGTAGATATATACAAACCGGTCGTCTTTACTCCATCCGGCCAAACCATAAGGCTGGGGATCTTCCGGGGTATCGCTCAGCTCATCGTAAAATGCAAGGGGAATGGATTGGGTAAGCCGGTTAACGGATTGACTTTCCGGGTTTGTTGAACGTGCATAATAACTGCTGTCGGCCGGATTGTACCAGACCAGATATTTTCCCTGAGGAGATATCCATACCCGATCCTTATTCCGTACCATGATTTGCTTCGCTCCGGTTTCCGTATCCACCACATAGTAATCGCCGCTGGAGTTGCCGGTCCATGATAAAGCCCGCTTGTATGGTAGCTCATCTTTTCCCAGGGCATATTTGCCATTTCCTTTCGCCGTGGTGGTGATGTCGCGAACTGACGGATCAGCCAGTTGAACAAATTTTTGCTCAGCCGGGAAAACAACAGCCAGGTAACTGCGTTTCTTTTCTTTTTCAACATTCACTTTTTGCTGACTTTGCAGCTCCAAATCGTGCCAGCTCCATACATCTACCTGAACCCGTTCTTCGGCAGTCAGCGTATCTTTCGGTTCCTGCACCGGAAGCGGTGCTGTGCCAAAAAATAAATGGCTTCCGTTTTCCGAAAAAAACAGGTTCCCGTGTTCGCATGGAGTCCATCCAATAGGCATTCCCTGCGTACTTTTATCCACCTGAAAATCGAAAAGTCCGCTTTTACAACTTCCCGTCTTCAGTACAAATGTTTTTATTTCGGTGGTATCGGGCGAGAACAAAAAAGCAAAGCGGGTTCCCCGATCGTCGGTGACCAGTTTTTTTGCCTCGCCCTGCGCCTGAAAAACCGTTCGGATTTCGCGCGATAACGGATCAAATAAGTGTACCGAAGCCATTTTAAGCGAATCGCCCGTTTCGCGGATAAACCCGATACATTGTCCTTCTTTCGGCACATAAAATTCGGTTACGCCTGTAACCCGGATTGTATCTGCGCTTTTTGCATGAAAAAGGATCATATTTTTCACCTTGTCGCCATTATTTTTTGGCGTTTTATCTTTCCCGGGAGTTTCGACGGCTTGCAGAACGGAATCATTTGTTACAAATTCTTCACCGGTAAGAAAGGTAATCCATTCGGCATTTTCTTTCGGAACAGCAAATGATTTCAGCTTAGGATACTTGTACGTTTTTTTTGTTTCCGGGAAGAAAACACCCAGGCTGTCCTGGTGAATATCTTCCTTTTTTACTTTCCGAAGTTCAGCCTTCCGCAGCGAATCAACGGGCGCTTTGATTTTGAAGACGATAAAATTTTCTTCCGGCGAAAAAATTGCTCCGTAAGCTCGTGGAATGGAGTCCACTTGACCGGACCCGGAATGATAAATCAGCAGTTTACCATCTCCCCGTTGCGGATTCCGTTCGTAACCGACATAACGGCCATTATCGGAAATGCTTACACCTTCGATGGTATTCCACGAGGCAAAGTCGCTGGTTGTTAATATTTTCTTTTCGGGATTTTGTGCATACAGGCACAACGAACACATCAAAAGAAGAAGTAAAGGTAGTCGTCTCATATCAATCTGGCTTTTTTGATCCGACTAAAGATAAGTCATGTTCGACATCCGGCAAAGAATTATTTTTTAATCAACTCGTCAATTCTCAGGGACACTTTAATTTCTTTTGCCGACTCCCTCCGGGTAAGTAACATGGGCGCAGAAACACCCAGCGACAGAGACAACAGGATGAATAAGGCTTTCAAGCCATTACTCACTGTGTCGTTCATTAACTCGACAAAGACGGCAGGATCGACATCTCCGGTGAGCTTGACAATCCCAATCATCATCCGGTAAGCAAATGCTCCGGGAACCATCGGAATCACCGCGGGTATGGCAAAAACCATTGGTGGCGCATGTTTATAATGTGCTGCGGCAATACTCATAAAACCAATCAATACGGCTCCAAGAAATGACCCCAGGACAATTCCGCCGCCCAGGCTCATGGTAACCAATTTTAATACCCCTCCCAAGGCGCCCAGTACAAATGTGGGCCACAAAGTGCGAAGCGGCACATTAAACAAAATAGCAAAGCCTAAAGCCGCGAAGCCCAACCAAACCCATTTTTCAACAAAAAAAATCCATTCCATATCTGTAAATCAACGTTACTGTGAGTTCGTTCTATGAGCAAATCAAATGTTATAAATCAAAATAGCGCCCAATAAGCCTAAAGCGATCGAAAAAGCGATCATCAAACCGTTTATTCCGCGCACAATCCCGTTCATAATATTGCCATCAAGCAAATCAGTCAGTGAATTAATTAACGGAACGCCCGGAATTAAATACAAAACTGAAGTAGCAAACGCGTAATCCGGATGCTCTCCAATATTCAGGAACACGGCCATCCCGGAAATCAATGACGAAACAAAGGCGGCCATAAACACGCATAAATAGATATTGTATGCCCGCTTAACCGTTTCCTGGCGGACAAACAATCCGATAACGGTGGCCACAAAGGCAATCAGCATTTCAATCAGCCCGCCGCCAAAAAGACGGCAAAACGAAGCGCCGGCCAGACCAACCAGCGACAGGGTCACCAGACGCGGATAATGCGGCAGGACCCTAAGCCGATCCAACTCTTGCTGAACCTGTTGCAGGTTCCATTTTTCTTCCACAATCCTCCAACTCATCCGGCTTATACCGCTCACAATTTTAAAGTTAATCCCGTGCGGCAGCGTACGTTTTAACCTGCTGAAAAAATAATCTTTATCCTCTGCAAACAGGGTCAACATCAATGCCCGGTGCGTAATCAGCAATTCGGCACTGTAGCCGTAAGCGCCGGCAATACGTAAAATGGTAATCCTGATCCGTGCTGTATTTGCCCCTGAAATCATGAGCAATGAGCCGATTTCCAGCAATAGCTTACAAAGTTCATTTATCTTTTCTTCTTCGGTGCGCGTCATACATTCATTTATTTGAAGGGCGCGAAATAAGTGAAAAATCCGGAACCCGTTTAGCAAATTTACAGCTTTGAGCCCGGATTTAAACTATTCTTATAACACATCAGCGCGAAACCGGTTTCAGAGAGGTGAATTGATGAGATTACCGGGGTTGCCGTTTTGAATCAATACTGCCCAAAAAATTCAGGGATTAACGCTTGCGACTTCTGACGAATTTGTGTTACAAAAGATTCGGGGATTGAACAGTATGGCCAACGAAGTTTTGCACCCACATCGGCCCAGCCGCCAACCAAGGCCATAAACCGGTCACACGCGTGATTGGGGTAGTGATGTTCGGCGATGAACGGGGAAATCAATTCTTTCATAAACTGATTGATTCGCTTTTCGAGTTCCAAAGCTGCCGGCAGATCGGTTTTTGTTTGTTCGTACCAACGCTGCGCGGCAAAGGGGTTCAGGCAGGCCATGTTGGAATACGAGCCCAACGCTCCGTTCTGAATGCCGGTAGCCAGCCGGTGCCCGGGAATAAACACCGACAACTCTTCGTGGTTTTTCCGCATACTGGCATACCAACTGGCATCGCCATTTTGATCAAACACCTTCAAACCAGCCAACGAGGTAATTTTTTTCTTCAGAATTGACCATTCTTCGGGCTGTAACTGTTTTTTTGCATGAGGCGGATTATACAGGATCAAACTGATTCCAGTTGCTTCTTCTTCCATTTTTTGCAGAAAAACAACTGCCTCCGCCAAAGTGACCGGGAACCAATCGGGCAAAATAACCTGCACCGCACCAGGCTTTAACTGACGGATCCGCCTTAAACGTTCCAGCGAAATTTGCGGGCTCATGTGGCTCACCCCAATCTGGTAAGGAATGCCGGTTTCTTCGCATTTTTCGGACAACATTAAACTGATCCGGTCAAACTCATCTTCGGTTTGGGCATAAAACTCGCCGGCCGTGCCATTCGAATAAATACCATTTGGACGGGAAGCAACCAACACATCGATTTCATCGGCCAGTTTTGAAAAATTGATGTTCCCATGGTTATCGGTAGCCAATAAAAGTGTTGCCCAGTTGCCGGAAATTTCGTGGTGTTTTAAAGACCTCATGCTACTTTTTTATCCAATTCTGAAAGTTTGCAACAGAATCATTCCAATCTTCTGTTTTCTGCATTGTCGCTGACTTCGCAACGGAAACCTGCTATTGGTTGATCAGTTCTTCCAGGCTGATTTTCTGAAAAACCATATCGGCCTGGCTCCCTTCGTATAAAATACCGATGGTTTGCTCATCGATCGAAGTCAGACAGGAATAACCTCTCCCCTTCCCTTCGTCCAATAAAAGCCAATGCTCTTCGGGCCAGGTAGCGCCATCGTCAAAACTCACTTTGATGGTCATGTGGTCGCGATTCGTTTTTGAGTTTGGGTTTGAGAACAACAAGATGCTTTTCTTTTGTCCGTTTTCGGTGTATTCATGCCTGTGCAGGCTGGCCATGCAGGCCGGTTCAATCAATGCCCCTCTTGAGGTGGGATGAACTGCCCAGCTTTCGCCCAAATCGTTCGTTAAACTAATCACCCGGCCATTTGTGGAAGAAAGATTGCCCTTGTTTTTTCCGTCGCGGGCATTGAGCATGATGGACCCATCGTTTAGCTGGACAACCATATTTTCGGTAGTTCCACTGCTGGCCGGCTTGCTCGTGTGCCAGGTTTCTCCGCCGTCCTTGCTCCAGGTGATGTTTGAAAAGGAATTCCCGGAAGCATCGCGTCCCTGTGTCGGAAAAACAAGCGTCCCGTCTTTCAGGGTAATGCCATGCCCGGGAGCCGGCGCCCAAAGCCACCATTCTTCTTTTTTGCACATGCGTGTCAGGTTCACCGGTTCCGACCAGGTTTGCCCGTCGTCGGTGCTTTTGGTGATCAGGAATTGGCAGGTTTGTTTTTCACCAAAACCGGGCTGCGAACCTTTTCCGCTCCACTGGTGCTGCCAGTTGGTTGAGTTCTCAGTCAGTCCTTCAATCCATTTTCCATTTGAATCCAACACCCCGTACATCCACAAACCGGCCAAAAAAATGGTGTTGGTGTTTTCATCCACCAGGATGCAGGCATCGCTGATGCCGTTAAACTTCTCGGGAAGCCCTCCCCAGGCGCCGCGGTCGAGTACAATCTGCAGGGGTTCCCAGGTGATTCCCCCATCGGTGCTGCGGTTCAGTCCAATATCCATATTACCCTGCAGGTCGCGCGCACTTTCCCGCCGAACATCGTAGATAGCCAGCAGCGTGCCGTTTTTGGTGGTTGTCAGACCGGGAATGCGGTAAGTGTGTACTTGGTCGTCCATGTGTTGGCGGAGGGCAATACCCATACGCACAAAACCTTCGGGCGACTGAACCTCGGGCACAACTTCAGTTTGATTAACCACAATCAGTTCGCAGGAAGCATCGATCTTGTGAATCGGGTCCGCCTGATTTTTCAATTTGGCAGATAAGCGAAAAACTGCTTTTGGTTGCGAGATATTCAGTTCGTCGCTGAAAACAACTGTTGTTGCTGCCGGCTGCAGTGTTTCTCCGAATTGCCGGTTGGCGTTGGGATTGTTTTCGTCTGACCCGATATAGGTAAGCCGGAGCGATTCAATGTCATTCAAATCGGAAGTACCCCCGAGGTTTATCCTGACTTTAGTTACCCGGTACTTTGATGCCCCTGCGAGCTGCATGCTGATTTTGAGGATGGTGTTGTCACCCTTGCCCGTTAGTGCCGGAGTTTGTTCCTGCAGAACTTCCAACGAGGCAGCAAGCCGCACTCCGAAAGTTTTGCAGTTATTATCGGCGGAGGTTTGTTCAGCGACAAAAAAAATGGCCGCCACCAATGCCACCCATTGAAAGTTTCGTATACTCATATCTTCTCACTATTTAAGATTAACAGTTTCAATATCTTGGTATTTCTGTTGGCTATAGTTTCGAAGCAACTCAAGCAATTTGGATTCGATTTCACGATGCTTTGGATTTCCGGCATAATTTTGTTTTTCGACTCCAACATCTTTCAAATAGTACAACTCCGTGTAATCAACCGAATCGTTTTGCTTGTTGAACCAAGCCGTGCAGCGCCATTCTTTTGTTCTTACCGAATAACCTATATGGCTGGCTGGTTCGGCAAACAGAGCGGAATACGGCCGCACAAACTGACTAAATGCCGCGTCTTTTAGTTCAGTTTCAGGATTTGAAAGAATGGGTTTTAAACTTACTCCAGCCAACTCGCCTTCCGGTTTTAAGTCACACAGATCAACTAGGGTTGGATAGATATCGATTGCTTCCACGATTGAATTTGACTGTGTACCTGTTTTTGATTGTCCGGGTGCGGAAATAATCAGCGGGATCTGGGTGTCCAATTCAAAATTGGTTGATTTGGCCCACAATCCCTGTTCCCCTAAATGATAACCGTGGTCGCCCCAAAGAATTACAATGGTATTTTTAGCCAAATCAAGTTCTTCTAGGGTTCGCATGATTTTGCCCACCTGGGCATCAACAAAACTGACGCACGCATAGTAGCCGTGCCTCAAGTTTCTTTCTTTTTCTGCACCAATTTCACCGACCTTTGGTATATCCTTGTAGCCCCTCAATTCCTGCGATAGATGGAACGCAATATCTGGAGCACCCATCGGTTTTTCACGATTAGGAATCTCGTCAAATTTTGAAGGATCATATAAATCCCAATATTTTTTGGGTGCGGAAAAAGGCAGGTGTGGTTTTTTGAAGCCAACGGCCAGAAAGAAAGGATTGCCGGTTGTTTTAAACTCTTGCAACTGCTTCATGGCCAATTTTGCGATTTGTCCGTCTTCGTAATTAATATCCTCCAGGTCGGCCTGTTCGTAAGCGGCTTGCTTATCGCCGGTTTTATGCTCAGGTAGGGCGTATTCATTGGCTTTTACGGAAGTAGCCAGTAGCGCCTTTTTGGTCCACGAAACAGGATCCTGCGCTTTTTTTGTTCCGTGGTAGATTTTACCGATTCCCACTGCTTCGTATCCGTTTTTAATGAACAGTTGGGGCATAGTGACAATTTCCGGACGTTTCTCCCTGAAATGCTTGTGCAAATCGGTTACTTCAATCTGATCCGGGCGCAAGCCGGTCATAATGGAGGCCCTGGACGGATTACAAACTGCCTGTTGGCAATATGCCAAGGTGAAAACAGTGCCTTGCAAAACCAGCTTATCGATATTTGGAGAAATGGCCAAACTATCGCCGTAACATCCTAAAGTCGGACGCAAATCGTCCACTGCAATAAAAAGGACATTGGGTTTCTGAACCGGTTCGCTACAACCAAAAAGCGTAAAGACAACTGAAACTCCGGTCACTGCGTGCTTTAACAAGCTGGTCTGTTTATTTCTCATATTCCTTCTTCCAAAAAAAAACCAATAAGGCTGCATCAAAAATCACGAATGCTGGCGTGTTTTTGATGCAGCCTTTCTTTTTATAAGAATCCTGGGGTTTGTTTAATATTCGGATTGCCATTGATTGACGCTGAGTTGACCGGCCACAATAAAATGTTTTGTTCATTTTCTCTACCAATCAGGCTCGGCACTTTTGCAAATGCAACACCAAAACGGACGAAATCCCACCATATTTTTCCTTCGGCGGCAAACTCCTTCATCCTTTCGTCAATTATCTTTTCGTTGACTTCGGCTGCGGTAAGCGTTGCCGGGTAATAATTATCGATGCCATATGCCCGTTTTGCTATTTTATTCAGTTCACTGATTGCTGCACCTTTATTGCCGAGAGAATTTTCGACTTCTGCATTGAATAAAATAACATCGGCATACCGGTAAACTACTATATCCGAATCGAATATGCGGGTTCCGCTCTCCCATGTTCCAGCGTATTTATTGATCCATTGGAATGTCTGATTTTTTGGGGTATCAAAAAATGTTTCGAAGCTGACAATGGTACGCTTGTCGCCGGGCACCGACGACAGAAAATCTTTGTATGCCTGTGTGTAAAATGCCCACTGCTGATGGCTTCCCACTTTCACTGGGTTTTCAATAGTTGCTGTCGATGTATATTGTGAAGGGACAAGGTAATCAGCCGGATAACCTCCCGTATATTCATCTTTTACATAACTCCATGCAAAAATAATCTCATTATTCAATTCATTTCTAAATACTGAATTAAAGTCGGAAAGCAGTGAATAAGCTGAATTGGAAATAACCTCGCCCAATGCGGTTTTTGCATTTTGCAAGGCCGTTGTTCCTCCGTTCCTCACTTTCGCCATCCACATCCAGTAATCGGCTTTTAGCAGATTGATGGAACCGCGTGATACTAGGTTTCGATCGGCCACATTGGCTGGCATAGCGGCCAAAGCAGCATTAATGTCTTTTTCCACCTGTGCAAAAATTTCAGAAGCAGCCGTCCGGCTTGGATACAAATCATCCTGTTTGTCAGATTCAAAACCATTCAGCAGTAACGGGGCATCTCCCCACACTCGCCCGATCCAATAGTAGCAGAACGCCCTCACAAAATGGGCATTTGCCAACACCTTATTTTTATTGTCTTCGTTTATGAATGGAATATTGGGTGTATATTTTAAAATCAGGTTACAATCGTTGATGGTTGTATAAATCCCTGCCCAATTCGACTGGCCATGACTGCTGCTCAGGCGGTTCAAATAAGTATTATCACGGTCAGACTGGGAAGCCAGGCCTTCACCCCACAACCCTGTGCGGTATTCGCCCCAATAAATATACCCGGCTGAAAAAGCCGAACGAAACTGGTTATGCATACCATACATGGCTGCAGTGGCGTCGTTTTCGCTGGTCCACATCGAATTTGCCGTAATCTGGCTTTTCTGCGACACCAGCAGGTCATCGTGGCACGATGACAGGAAAAAGACAACAAATAATGTGTATATCAATGCTTTCGTTTTCATTTCTATATTTTTTGCGTAGGTCATTAATTAAATTTAGAATGTAATCTTCGCCCCAATCGCATACCTGCGGATCGCAGGATAATTGTAATACGACGAATTATAAGTAGTTGAGGCACCAACTTCCGGGCTAATGCCCTTTACTGCCGTAAAATAATGCAGGTTGTTGCCTGAAAGCGTAAAAGTAATCCCGTAAATGCCCCATTTGCTGATCTTTTCCGGAGAAATGCTGTATTGCAGGCTCACTTCGCGGATGCACAGGTAATCGCCTTTATAGTTGAAGATGTTCGATGTCCTTGAAAAGTTTGCATTCCCGTCATCAGGATCGTTGGCTGTAAAACGGGCATATTTTGTATCATCACCGGGTTGTTTCCAAGCTTTTTTTACCTCGTCAACCAAGGTGTAATTGTTGGCAAAAGTATTCATAAAGTAACGCATGAACGAATTGTCATTAATGTAGTGCCCAATCGCCCAATCAACAAATACATTCATTCCGAAGTTTTTATATTTAAAGCTGTTGTTCAGTCCGCCAGTTGTATGCGGAACCGTCACTCCCAACTCAAACTGGTCTATACTGCTTATTTTTCCGTCTCCGTCACGGTCCATCCATTCGTAATCACCCACTGATTTCCTGCCTTTCACCGATTTCTTATCTGTCGTACTCCAACCTTTGGCAAAATCATCGTAACGGGCATTCGCTGCAGCTTCTTCTGTTTCAAGAATGCTCTCGACCATATATCCGTAGTACCTGTAGAGTGGCTCGCCTTCCGCTGTGCCGCCAAATGCGGTCCCATCGGGCAAAGTAATGCCACCAATACGGTTTTTGTCACGCCCGTTGTCAGGAAGTTCAAGCACCAGGTTTTTTACGTAGCTCCAAGTTAATTTTGATTCCCATTTGAAATCCTTTTTCAGGATATTCTGTGTTGTCAACTCAAAATCGAAACCGCGAAACCGCACTTTTCCAATATTTGTTTGTACAGAACTAAAACCCGATGTATTTGGCAAACTTTTACTAAACAAAAGGTTGTCAGTAATTTTATTGAAATAATCGGCACTTACAGAGACCCTGTTGTTCAGGATTGCAAGGTCGAACCCGGCATCCAATTGGGTAGATGTTTCCCAGGTAAGTTCCTGGTTAGGCATCGCTGAAGGCCTGATCCCTGCCATGCCGTAATACTTTGTATCCGTGGAATACCTGCCTTGAGCATCGTATAAACCGATGGAGTTATTCCCGGTTTGCCCATAGCTTGCCCTGAATTTTAAATTATTGATCGGTTTAAAGTTCTTCATGAACGATTCTTCTGAAATCATCCAACCAACGGAGGCACCTGGAAAAAAGCCCCACTGATTGCCATCTGCAAATCGCGATGAAGCATCTTCGCGGAAGGTTAAAGTCAGCATGTATTTTTTCAGATAATCATATGAAAAACGCCCGAAATAGCCGATCAGAACTTCCTCTTCAAAATTGCTGTCTGCCGCAGTTTTTGTTGGTCCCGCACTTAATGTCGGGACTTTATCGGAACTGGCCCCGGAAACAGCAGCCGAAAGGGATTTGGAATTGCGCAACTGATAGGAATATCCGGCCATTACAGAAAGCGCATGGACATCATTAATTGATTTCACATACGAAAAATAGGCGTCCAGTTTGGTTCTCGACAACTCGCTAAAATTGGATTTTGTTGGCCTCAACCCATTAAACTTATGGGCCTTTTCGAAATAATCGTATTGGCTTACATGATTGTAAGAAGATACCTGCACATTGGCCTTAAGGCCATTGACAATTTGATATGTCATCTCTCCAAAAAGGGCCAGCCTGTTGTTTTTCTCCGACTGGTCGCGCGTATAAGCATACCAAAGGGGATTAGGTGAAGTGGCATTGTACCCGGGTGTTGGAGTCCCGTCTTCATTGTAAACCCGCTGGGTTGGCGGACTGGATAGCCCTCTGGAAATAACGTTCTGCTGGCTTTCATATTCCTCTGATAAGGTAGTTGAGAAATCAATGCCGGCATTCAGTGAAAGTTTTTCCGAAATTTTGATATTCGTATTAGCACGGGTGCTGATACGGGAATAACCTGTTGCAACAGCTACACCCGAATCATCGGTGTATCCAACGCTGGCGGCATATTGGATCTCGTCACTGCCGCCGTCAATTCCAACGTAATAATTTTGCCATAATGCATTTCGGTAAATCAAATCCTGAAAGCTATTGTCCTGAAAAATTAGGGTTTTAGATGGGTCTAAAGGATCTGGCATTGACTTGTAACCTTCAGGAATAGTTTCCCCTGCATTCAGGTAACGGGTTGTATAAATTGAGTTGGCATCGTTGCCCGAACTTGCAGAATACCCCGATTGGGAATTGTATTGCGGCTTAGGGCCGACAGCGACTGCAGGACGGACGGTGTTGATATAATCTTCGGCATTCATAAAGTCAATCAGAGATTCAGCCTCCTGATGGGCTACACTCATATCAAAAGTAATCCGAGGAGCTTTGCTTTTTGATCCTTTTTTGGTGGTGATCAAAACAACGCCGTTTGAAGCCCGTGAACCATAGATTGCAGTTGAAGCAGCATCTTTCAAAACTTCGACCGATTCAATATCATTCGGATTTATACCTGAAAACGCCCTTTCAATACCATCAACCAGAATTAAAGGGTCGTTGCTTTTGTTGATCGAAGAACCTCCGCGGATGCGGATAATTGGGTCGGATCCAGGTGTATAATTGTTGGTATATAACCGGGCACCAGCAATTTTACCTTTCAAACCATCGCCAACAGTACTGATCGGAATGTTTTGGAGCACATCGCCGCCTACTTTTGTGATAGCTGAGGTGACTGTCCTTCGCGATTGGGTGCCATAACCAACTACGACCACCTCGTCAAGACCTTGAGTTGAAGGAATCAACCTGATGTTGATTTCAGACTGATCGCGAACAATAACTTCTTGGGATTGATAGCCAACAAAAGAGAATGACAATACCTCGTTCTTTAGTGTTCTCAACGAGAACTGTCCGTTCAAATCTGTGATTGCTCCGGTTGTTGTACCTTTTATCACAACTGTTACCCCCGGCAGCGGTAATCCTTGTTCATCTGTAACAGTTCCGGTAATGAGACCCGGTTCCTGCGAATAAACTTCAATTATAAAAAAAGAAAAAAGGAACATCAGTAAAAACCGGATGGAATATCGAAGCCGGCTTCCGATACAAAACTTTTTTTTCATCTTTGTAAAGTGTTTGGTTAATTAATACTGAACATGATTAGTTTTTGCATTGGAAGGGGGATTCGCTGTCCCCCTTCTTATTGAGAGTACATGATTAGTTTTCACATCTAATACCTTTTTGCATTAAAGATCATTTTTGGGGAGATGCTTACAAATCGCATCATTTCAAATGGTTTCTTTTCCCCTGCTTCATAAAAAATCCCAATGTTCCCATCGGAAAGCCTTACTAAACAGGAATAGGCCGAGGGACGGGCATCAACAAGAATGCCTGTTTGCCAGTCTGCGCAATCATCTTCGCTGATTTTGATGGTCATGTGGCTGCGGCCAACCGGTACGGCCGGATTGGAAAACAAATGATAGTTTTTTCCTTTGTAACTTCCATAATTCAGAATGCTTGCCTGGCATTTTGACTCGACCAGTTGATAATCATGTTCCACCTCGCTCCAGGTTTCGCCGCCATCTTTGCTCAGAGAGACGGCCCGGCTGTATTTGTCGTTGTAGGAACGCATATTCATCAACAAGGTGCCGTCGGACAACGCGGTCACCTGGCTTTCGTTGCAGCCGGGTTTAATCGGCGCACTCATTCGCCATGTTTTACCATAGTCGTCCGAAATCAGCACGTGAGCGCCATAACCAAACGGACCCTTGCGAACAGTGCCGTCCGGGTCATCGTAACTGTGGTTGGCCGGTGTCACTAATCGTCCTTTAAACTTTCCGTTTTTCAGTTGAATGCCAATCCCCGGACCGGTAGCATACCAGCCCCAGGAAGGATCTTTACAACTTACCGACATATCAATGGGTTTTGACCAGGTCAACCCGTCATCATCAGAGTAGCACAAAAAAGGTAGCCTGGATGAAACGGATGTTTTGTGAATAATTTCACTTTCATCATCTTTCCCGGAATTCCAGGTCATCCACAACCAAATCCGCGCTGTTTTTTCATCAACAACAGGACATGGATTTCCGCAGGTATTGAGGGCATCGTTCCAAACGACGATCTCTTCGCTCCATGTTTTCCCGTTATCGGTTGAACGTTTCAGAACCAGATCGATATCACCGCTGTCGCCACCGTCGTTCCGGCCTTCGGCAAAAGCCAGAACCGTTCCTTTGGCGCTGACAACAATTGCCGGTATCCGGTATCCTTTATAAGCGCCTTCACCGGTTTTCCAAAGCGTCTGATTGTGATTCATCTGTCCTGAAGTTATTTGCGGAACACACAGTGTAAGCAAAAGCATCAGGCAAATGGCGTAAGATTGAAGTTTTCGGTTCATGTTTCGGTTTGATTTAGATTTTTCACACACTCACTATAGGATTCACCCAATCAAAAAAACCGATCGCTTTCAGTTCTTTTTCATACTGATTAAACTCCTCAGACGAAAGGTTTTGGGCAGGCGCCCTAAGTGGTCCGCAATCCAGTCCGAGCATTTTCATGACGGGCTTTCCTCCAATCACACCTCCCCCGTAGCGGATAAGGATCTCAATAAATTTCACCGACTGGTACTGATAATGACGTGCAGCTTCGATATCTCCGGCCCAAAACGCTTCCATCAGATTCCGGTACATCGCGGCCAAGTAATTGAAGGTGCTTCCCACGGCGGCTTGCGCCCCCACACTTATGCCGCACAAAAGCTCTTCATCAAAACCGTGCAGAATGTCCCATTTCCCGCCATCCGCTTTTATGCACTGCATCATTTCCATCATGTTTCGGTGGGTAAACTTGATACCGGCCAGGTTGGGAATGACAGACCGGGCTTTTTTCAGAAACTCAGGCATTGACAACCAGATTTCAGAAACAGTCGGAATGTGGTAATAATAGAATGGCAGATCCGGCGCACCCGAAGCCACTTCGGAACAAAACCGGACCAAATCTTCCACCCTGCCCGGCTTCAAAAAGATGGGACCCATACAGCCAACCGCCGAAGCTCCAATCTGTTGGGCATGTTCGGCCAGTTTTTTCGATTGAACGTAAGAGGTCGTCCCTACATGAACAATCACCTTAAAATCAACGGTTTGTTCTTTAATCCATTCTCCGGCAACAGCCATCCGTTCTTCCGGGGCCATTAGCATTCCTTCGCCGGTGGTTCCACAAATAAAAGCGCCATTCACCCCGTCATTTTTTAATTTCGCTGCATACGGGGCAATCAATCCCAGGTTGAGGGTACCATCCTCAAACATGGGTGTAAATGGTGCTGCTATTAATCCTTTTAGTTTTTGCATTTGTTTGTTTTTATAATAATCTGTTTATCATTAAATTCTATAAATTGTGAATTCATCTGTTGATTTTTTTCCCGTGAAAAACAGGCTTGCCAGCCACCCGGCAATAAAACAGGAAACAACGCCGGTTGCCGTGTACATCAGCAGATGCACCGTGTGGTGGTTGCTAACCCAAACCTGTACCATGATACTGGTTGCAATCCCGATCAATGCCCCCGGAGCGTTGGCCCTGCGTGTAAGTATACCAAGCAGGAACAGTCCACCCAGGCTGCCAATAATCAGGCCGATCAGTTTGTTAAATTCATCCCAAAGCGACTGGATGTTCCAGGTCGCCATAAACAGGGCAAATAAGGTTCCGGCGAGGCCGATTATAAAAGTTGCAGACCGTGCAATTTTGAGTTTCGAAATTGTTGATGTTAGCTTAAAGCGGAAATGAATATCGGTGGAATAGGCCGTGGCAGCTGAATTCATACTACTCGACAAACTGCTCATTGCCGCCGCAAAGATCCCGGCAATCAACAGACCGGAAAATCCGTTCGGAAGCTCCGACGCAATGTACCACGGAAACACCGCATCAGCGTTTTCGAGCATCGGGTTACTCAATCCGGGAAAATTTTTATAAAAAACAAATAAAGTGGTTCCCATAGAGAAAAACAGGATGGTTGCCGGAATGGTCAGCCAGGCATTGGTCCATACGCTTTGCCGGGCTTCTTTCTCTGTTTTGGTGGTCAGGTAGCGTTGCACCATGGTTTGGTCGGTCCCGTAAGTGGTGATGTTTGTGAATAAGCCGCCAATCAGCATCACCCAAACGGTTGGCTCACGTAAGGTCAGCCGGAGGTCAAGCAAGTTGAACTTATTGGCCGAACTTGCTGTTTCGTAAACCGTGCCGATACCGCCATCAATGGCATTTATCATCAGAAAGATCGCAATCATGGCTCCGGTGAGCAACACAACGACCTGAATGACATCCGTCCAGATAACGGCTTCAATACCGCCCATCATCGTATAAATCAAACTGATAATGCCCATCAATACAATGCACAAAAAAACATTCATGCCCGTCACTACGTTCAGTGCCAGCGACGGCAACAACAGCACAACTCCCATACGACCGATCTGAAACAAGATGAATGAAACACTGCCCAGCAAACGAATCGTCAGGCTAAACCTTTTTTCAAGATATTCATAGGCGGTCGTCACATTCAACCTTCGGTAAAAGGGAATAAAAAGAATGATGATTACCGGGGCAACCAAAAAGATAGACATGTTAAACGCAAAATAGGCCCAGTCGGTGGCATAGGTTTTTGCCGGTACAGCCATAAAGGTGATGGCGCTCAGGGCCGTCCCGAAAAGGCTCAGACCGGCGGCCCACCACGGAATGCGGCCACCGCCCTTAAAGTAGTCATCGGTGTTTTTTTGTTTTTTCGAGAAGAAGTATCCCACAAAAACCAGCAAAAGAAAGTAGAGAAAAATGACCGCTGAATTCAGCCCGCCAAACTGAAAAGACTGCCGGACCGGCATGACCTGGATAATGTCGGGCGTGCGGATGCCGGGTTTAATTTCTCCACTCGTTAAAATGACCCCGCTTCCATAGAGAATGGCGTTGGTCGTAACCGGACATAAAAATCCAAATTTGCCGCCGGCGGTCACGGTATTTGTGATGGTATTGTAAAGCAAAATATTTTTTGAAAATCCCGGATGATTTTCCAGATGGCTGATCAATTCAGCCTGAATACGGGAAACAGCCTCCGTATCCCCTTCGCTGATCGTCCGGTTTAGTTGGCTTTTAAATTGTTGTTCTTTTAGCAAAAGTTCGCCCGAATCCCCTCCCACAAAAACAATACTGTTTGCCCCAAGCGGAAAAGCAGTTCCCGCCATCACCGGAAATTCCGGCGACCCCTGATTTCCATTCTCTTTCCATACTTTTAATACCGGATCATAAAACAAACCATCTTTGAGCACGGTCATTTTTTTCGATTCATCAACATGGCGCCCGCTAAACAGGTAAATACACGGGCGGGTACCATTTGACTGGACGGCAGAAACAGGAAAAACCCGGCCCAATCCGGGAAAAGCAGGAAGTTTTTCCCATTCAAATTGTTGGGCGCCTTTTTTCGAAAGGTCGAGTCTGAAAAAGTGGTTGCCGGGATCAATCCCGTCGGGAGAAGATGAGCCGCCAATCACATACACCGCGTTGCCCAACAATACGGCCGACGTAAAACTCAACGGTACCGGCAAGTCGGGATAGTTTTCGATATCAATAGTTTGCTGAAGGTCGTTCCAGCGCAGCAAAAAAACACGTGGATAACAAACCGACTGATCATTTCCCCCAATGCACAAAACACCTTCGGGCAAAGAAACCGAAGCTCCGTACGCCAGGGGATTCTGCAATCTGAATGACTGATCAACCAGACTGAGCTCGTTTCCGTTCAACAAAAACACAGTTACCCGGTCGTGATAAACTTTCCGGCCGCCTTCCCAGGGTAATGCGTCAGGAAAATTGGCGCCGCCGGCAACGATCAGTCTGCCTTGTGTAATTCCTGAAAATGCCCCGGCCACCCCCGGATTCGTTTGCACAGAATCAATTGCCGGCAGTTTACCTACGATGTTCACCTGAAAGTGATGCTCGTATGCCGGCTTAGCGTAAACATTCAGTCCGAATAACAAAACGGTGATAAATATGTAGAATTTCAAATTCATTCGTTTGCTAAATTCCCTTGTAAATAAATTCCATGTATGGTTGAAGATGGGTTTTGATGGCCTGGCGGTATCCTTCCATGTCCCGGTTTTTTATACATTGGAAGAGGTGCTGGTGAGTTACAATTTTTCCTTCCTGCAGTAAACGTTCGTTGACCGGGGCAAAATAGCTTTCATAATTCATTTTTGCGAATTCAAAAACCGGATGAATAATCTGCTGAAACTGAATAATGAAATTGTTCCCTGAAATTTCATAGATCTTTTTATGAAATTCGGTTTCCTGTTCCACTGTTAAGCTAAACTTCATCGCTTCCTGCGACCGGACAATGTTCTCCAATTCGTCAACCTTCCGGTCATCCAGGTTCTTGAACAAAAAATCGGTCAGCCCGATTTCCAGCGCAATCCGTAAGCCCATCATATCTACAATGGCCCTTTCTCCAAGCAGGTAAGGTTCAATTACTTTCTCGAAACCCGACATTAAAGATGGCTCCTGGATAACAATCCCTTTGCGGGTACGCGACTGCACGATGCCAAGCATCCGAAGCCGGCTAAGCGCTTCTCTTAACACATTCCTGCTAATTCCCAACTCTTTGGATAAATCCATCTCATTGGGAAGAGAGTCGCCCGGTATCAGTTTTTTTTCTTTGATATAGTCCAGAATGGACACTTCTACCTTATCAACCAGGGTAATTGTTCTATTGTCGATTTTAAAACTCATATTTATGAAATTAGTATAATCCTATTTGTCCTACAAATATGGCATATAAATAAAAATCCACCCAATCCGCCAATATGTTTTTTAGCAGAAATCTGACAGTTGGTGTGATAAACCGGCTATTTTAGAAGTGTTGATTTCCTTATAATCAGATCATTCCGTATAAAAACGGTTTCAGAAGCAATATTATCATCGTAATTTTCAATTTGCCGGATCAATAAACGGGCAGCAGCCTGCCCCATTTCAAAAGCATGGTCATCGATGGTTGTCAAAGCAGGCTCAATGATCACAGAGGCCGGGGTATTGCTAAAACCGGCAACAGCCAAATCTTCCGGAATTCTCAGATTTTCTTTTTTTGCCAGCTGAATAGCGCCGACTGCCGTTTCATCGTTGGCGCAAAACAATCCGTCCGGGCGTTTATCCAATTGAAGCAGCTGACCGGCAAACGTCCATCCCTCTTCCCTCGCCAGGTCGCTGGCATAACAAATCAGTTCATTATCCAGCTCTATCTGGTTCTTTTTTAACGCTGCTTTGTAGCCCTCCAGCCTGTTCCTGAATATCGACGAATTCTGGTTGCCGGCAATATGGGCAATCCGCTTACAGCCCATCGAAATCAGGTGCTCACAAACTTTAAATGCCGCCTCAAAATCATCAATCAGTATCCTGCTCGATTCAATCTCGTAACAAACCCTGTCGAAAAAAACGAGCGGCGTATTGTTTTCTTTAAATTTTAAGAAATGATCATACCGATTTGTTTCAAGCGCCAAACAGGCAATAACACCATCGGCCCTATTGGACAATAGCACCTTCGTGTTTTCAACTTCGCGCAGATACGAGTTATTTGACTGGAATATCCCGACATAATAACCGGCCTTATTTGCCACTTCTTCCATTCCGCTAATGGCGTACGAGTGAAAATGACGATCGATACGCGGTACAATCACCCCAATGAAATTTGTCTTTTTCCTTCTCAGGTTTGCAGCGATCGAATTGGGGAAATAGCCTAACCGGACAGCCAGTTTTTGCACCTTTTTGCATGTTTCCTTTCCAATACTTGGGTGATTTTGCAAAGCCCTGGATACCGTAGAGGGTGAAACTTCCAACAGTTCGGCCAGTTTAGTTATTGTAACACGCTTATTTTCCATATCAAAACGAGGATAGACTTCTGAATTAAAACGTTTGCGTAAAACTAAAATAAAAATGCGAGGTAGTCAATGATCTTGTTCTATTTTTAAATTACCTCTTCCAAATCGACATACGATATATAGTCGTGAAAAAATAATCTTTCTCATCTGATTCCATCTCAAAATACATGTAAAAATTTTTACGCAAACGTTTGCGTATATTATTTCAGTTCGATACCTTTGAAGCAACTTAACCGTAAACGTATTTTTAGAATAACGAATTCGGACGACAAAAATAAATAGTTTGTAAACCACTATCCCATGACTAATTCAAGAAGAACGTTTATCAAAAAATCGGCGACCGGAGTTGCCGCAACTTATTTTGGAGGTATCTTACCAGGGTTCAGCTCCCAAAGTTACAAACGAATCATTGGATCAAACGGGCGGATCAGGGTATCTGCAATTGGAGTCAACTCGAGAGGCAATGCGTTGGCTGATAATTTCGCCAGTCAGCCTAATTCCGAAGTTGCCCATGTTTGCGATGTTGATCGCCACGCTATGGAAAAATGCATCAGTACGGTTGAAAAAAGGCAAGGCCGGAAAGCAGTCGGGTTTACGGATTTTCGAAAATCGATCGAATCAAAAGATATTGACGCCGTTGTAATCGCCATGCCCGACCACTGGCATGCCCCGGCCTCTCTCTTAGCCATGCAGGCCGGCAAACACGTGTATGTTGAAAAACCTTGCAGCCACAATCCCCGTGAAGGCGAGTTACTTCGTGAAGCGGCCTCCAAATACAACAAAGTTATCCAAATGGGTAACCAAAGACGTTCGTGGCCCAATGTAATCAAAGCGATTGAGGAACTTAAAGCCGGGGTAATCGGGAAAACCTATTTTGGGAAAAGCTGGTATACCAATAATCGTGGTCCCATCGGGATTGGCAAAGAAGTTCCGGCTCCTGAATGGCTGGACTGGGACCTTTGGCAAGGTCCTGCCCCCCGACAAGTCTATAAAGACAACATCGTGCATTACAACTGGCACTGGCGTTGGCATTGGGGAACCGGCGAAGCCTTAAATAACGGCACACACATGGTCGATTTGTTACGCTGGGGATTCGGCGTAGATTACCCCGTCAGGGTAAGTTCGAACGGCGGGCGCTACCGCTATCAGGATGATTGGGAAACGCCCGATACCCAAGTGATCAATTTTGATTTTGCGGAGGGTGTGACCATGACCTGGGAAGGCAGAAGTTGCAACGGAACACCGATTGAAGGTAGTTCGGCCGGGGCAATGTTTTACGGAGAAGAAGGAACGATGCTACTGCCCGGCGGCAATAACTACACCATTTTTGACTTGAAGGGCGCAATCGTGAAAGAAGTTAAGGACGATTTCAAAATCGACCCGAGAAACCTGGCAAATCCCGCGCAAAACCTCGATGCCCTGCATATTCAAAACTTTTTCAACGCAATTTTGAATGGAGAAAAATTAGCAGCAGATATTGATTCCGGGCACAAAAGCACCCTGTTGGTCCAATTGGGAAATATTGCCCAACGCGTTGGAAACTCGCTCGGGATTGACCCGAAAACAGGTCGCATCCTAAATAACAAACAAGCAGAACTTCTTTGGTCGAGAGATTACGAAAAGGGCTGGGAAATGAAACTCTGATTGATTTAGAACGAACTTGTAAAAACTAAAAAAATGGAAACACGGAGATCATTTATAAAGAAAGTAAGTCAGGGAACTGCCATGTCTGCGCTTGCATGTTCACCGGCAATTGGAGCGGCTTCGAACATAATATTCAAAAATGAATCCAACGAAAAGCCCCTCATCATCGGGATTATTGGTGCAGAGAACTCACATACCATCGGGCTAGGCAAGGTTTTCAATATTGAAAAAAAATTCCCGGGAGTCGAAGTCCGTTACGTTTGGGGCGAAACGGAAGACTTTGCCAAAACGGCTATGCAAAAAGGAAATATTCCAAACATGGTGAAAGATCCCAAAGAAATGCTGGGAAAAATCGACGCGTTGATTGTCGACCACCGTCACGCAAAATATCACCTGGATGCAGCCAGACCATTTGTGGAGGCCGGAATTCCCGCGTTTATCGACAAGCCATTTTGTTACCGGGTATCCGAAGGAAAAGAATTTCTGGCTATGGCCAGGGAAAAAGGCACACCTGTTACCTCATTTAGCTCTGTTACCCAAAGCGCCGCCACATTCGATATCCGAAAACAAGTGCAGGAATTAGAAGAATTTAACAACATCGTCAGTTACGGGCCTGCCGATTTCGACTCGCCATATGGCGGGATCTTTTTTTACGGGATCCACCTGATTGAGCCCCTGATGGTCATTTTCGGAGAAGATATTGAAAAGGTCAGGGTGACGCGAAATGGCAGTCACGGCAGTGCAAGCCTGTTGTTTACAAGCGGCTTGTTGGCAACCCTCATTTTCAAGCGTCTTTCCTATGGATGGAATACCTACGTTGAAACCAAAAACGAAATTAAAGAACTAAAATCGAGGGTACAGGAACCTGTTCCGGGCAAGAATTACTCGGACATGGTCGAAATGTTCCGCACCGGAAAAGAACCACGAAGTCACGAAAGCATCCTGAAAAGTGTGGCCGTTTTGGAAGCCCTCGAAAAATCGGGCAACAACGGAAAATGGATAGACGTAAAAATCTAAAAACGAACAAATTGCAATGATTAATCCGGTTAAACGTCAATTCAACTATTTCCTGCTCTGTTTAGCTATGATATGGATGAAAACATCATATGGACAGATAAAAATTGAAGGGCTGCATTACCTCGACCATACCCCGGTTTCAGTGGTAATAACGGACGGAAAAATTGCGGATATCAGGCGAATCGAAAAATTATCAGATGAAAACCAAACGCTTTATATCGCCCCCGGGCTGATCGATAACCAGGTGAATGGATACATGGGAGTCTCGTTTGTATTTGGAGGCAGCGAACTGACGCTTGATGGGGTAAAAAAGGCCACGGCAGGGCTCTGGGAAAAAGGGGTCACCACTTACCTGCCCACGCTCACCACCAACAGCCGGGAAACCTTATTAAAAAACCTCAGGGTACTGGCCAAAGCCAAAAACGATCCATCGTTGCGAGGATCATTACCCGGATTTCACCTGGAAGGACCGTATATTTCTCCTGAAGACGGTTTCCGGGGAGCTCACCCGAAACAACACGTGCGTAAGCCCGACTGGAACGAGTTTGAAGCCTTTTACAAAGCTTCAGACAACAGCATCCTTACGGTAACCATTGCCCCTGAGTTAGATGGGGCGCCGGAGTTTATCCGTCGGTGTTCGGCAATGGGAATTATTGTCGCGCTCGGCCATCACAATGCATCAAAAAACGTTGTTGACCAGGCTGTTTTAAATGGCGCCCGAATCAGCACACACCTTGGAAACGGATGCGCCAACCTGATTAACCGGCACGATAACCCCTTATGGCCTCAACTGGCCAACGACGGATTGTCTGTCAGCATCATTTGTGACGGATTTCATCTTCGGGATGAAGAAATCAAAACGTTTTATGCAGTAAAAGGGCCGGAAAAAACAATCCTCACCTCCGACATTACAGGTTTTGCCGGCTTGCCTGCCGGAAAATACGTCAACGAGGACGGTGAAACCATCGAGTTGATGGAAAATGGATTGTTGCGCTATCCGGCGCAAAATGTGTTGTATGGCTCAGCCACACCCATCACGGCGGGCGTAGTCCACATCATGAATATAACCGGTTGTACCCTGGCTGAAGCCATCCGCATGGGAAGCACCAACCCGGCGAAGCTGTACGGTTTAACCGATCGCGGCGAAATGGCTCCCGGCAAACGCGCCGACCTAATCCTTTTCACCATTGGCGAGCGGGAATTGAATATAAAAAAAACCTACGTGGAAGGAAAGCTGGTTTACGAAGCTGAAAATTAATCATCATACATTCAATAATTTATGCAAAAAGGTTTGGTAAAAAAAATACTCGTTGCGCTCAGTGCAGTCGGGCCCGGATTGTTTTTGATCGGGTACAACATCGGAACGGGAAGTGTAACAACAATGGCAAAAACAGGAGCTGAACACGGCATGGAACTCTTTTGGGCGCTTGTTTTGTCATGTATTTTCACATTCATCTTGATGGTGGCTTACGGAAAAGTAACATTGGTAACCGGTAAGACCGCGCTCTTCAACATCAAATCCGAATTTAAACAAGGCTGGATACTGGCGCTTTATATCCTGATTGCATTGATTCTCGGAGAACTGCTGGCCCTCGTTGGCGTCATGGGAATTGTAGCCGATCTGGTCCAGGAAGGTATCCGCCTTGGTTTTAACGGCGCTCATGTTGACACCGTGTGGATTATCCTTTTCCTCGTTGTTGCGCTTTATTTTCTGCTTTGGTTTGGTCGTTATCAGTCCTTCGAGAAAGTGCTGATCACCTTTGTGATCCTGATGGGTCTGTCCTTTCTGGTGGTTTTTGTTATGGTTAAGCCCAGTATGGCTGCTTTGGCAAAAGGCCTGGTTCCGGGCATTCCCGACACCCCCGGCTCTTTCGGGCTGATTGCCGCCATCGCCGGCACCACCTGCTCGGCTGCCGTGTTTATCATGCGAAGTACAGTCGTTGCCGAAAAGGGATGGAATGTTGCTCACCTGAAAAACGAAAAAAGGGATGCTTTTGTCTCGGCAGCCATGATGCTTTTTCTGAGCGGCGTTATTATGGCCGTTGCTGCCGGCACCTTAAATTTGATGGGATTGAAATTAGACAACACGGTTGAAATGATCTCCCTATTTGAACCAATAGGAGGAAAAGTGGCTGCTTTTATATTAATTTTTGGCATTGTAGGCGCGGGGCTTTCAACCATCTTCCCCATCGTTCTGATTGCCCCCTGGCTGGTGTCAGACTATACCGGAAAACCCCGGAACATCCACTCCCCGCTTTCGCGTGGCCTTATCTTTTTTGCGATGCTGTTTGCTTTTGGCACCGTATTCCTCGAACAACGCCCGCCTGCCCTGATGATCTTTTCGCAGGCATTTCAGGCTTGCATTCTTCCGGCAGTTGCCATCCCGATTTTCATTTTGATTAACCGGAAAAATGTAATGAACGGACATCAGGCAAATCTGAAAGAAAATATGGGGATTGTGGCTGTTATCCTGTTCTCTTTCCTGACCAGTTATTATGCTATTGTTGAACTATTTTAAGATAAAATAACGACCATGAAAAAACCAAAAAATGCATTTCAGAAAGATCTTCTGAAGATCCAGATCTACAACGACAAAATACAAATGGGCGAAGCCGCAGCCGACTATGTAGCCGAAAAACTTGATAAAGCCATTCAACAAAAGGGATATGCCAATTTAATCCTGGCGACAGGCGCTTCGCAGTTTACATTTCTTGAAGCATTGAAAAACAAACAAATCAATTGGGAAAAAATCACCGTTTTTCATCTGGATGAATACAAAAAACTATCCGTTCAACACCCGGCAAGCTTCCGAAAGTACCTGAAGGAGCGCATCCTCGACCAGGTAAAACCCGGCAAGGTTTATCTGATTAATGGCGATGCAGCTAATCTGGATGAAGAAATAGAAGCTTACGAAAAACTTTTAAAAGAACATCCGGTTGATGTAGCCTGCATTGGGATTGGCGAAAACGGACATATTGCCTTCAACGACCCGCCGGTAGCCGACTTTAACGACCCGCGCTGGGTGAAAGTAGTGGAACTGGATCACGAATGCCGGATGCAGCAACTGGGCGAAGGTTGGTTTGCTACACTGGATGATGTGCCCAAAGAAGCCGTTTCGCTCACAATCACGGCCATCATGAACTGTAAAACCATCAGTTGTGTCGTACCCGATGAAAGAAAAGCAGAAGCGGTCTACCATACGCTTAACGCCGAAATTACAACGGCCTGCCCGGCAACAATTTTAAGAAAACACCCCGATACAATCCTGTTTTTGGACAAGCCGGCGGCTTCGAAAATATAAGATGACAAATGTGAATTAATATGGTATTTGCAGCCAGAATCTGCGAATACCCGGCTTATTTTCAAATCAGCTTAAAACACGCTTGATTAACTCCGGAGTTATCTCAGGTATGGTAGAAATAATGACATCGGCCTTGCTTAAATCCTGGCTGCCCGAGTTGGGGTTCCTAAAACCAATGCATTTCATATTGGCATCTTTAGCCGCCGTTACCCCATTGTATGAATCTTCAATCACCACACACGATTCGGACGAAACGTCAAGCAATTCGGCAGCTTTCAGAAATATCTCGGGATCGGGTTTGCCAACTTTTACATCTTCGCCGCTTACCGTTGACTGAAAATAGTTCCGTATTCCAAAAGCAGTGAGAATATAGTCGATTTGCTCATGTGGAGACGAAGAAGCCACTGCCAGTAAAAACTTATTCCGGTGCAAATTGGCAATTAGTTCGGGTATATATGGAATGGGAAGTAAATGGTTATCCTTCGTCAAACATTCCATATAAAGCGATTTTTTCAACTGAATGATATGCGGAACATTAATTGGCAATTCATACATCTCCCCTATTTTCGACCACAATATTTCGTCGGTTGTCCCGATAAAAGAGTGGTGTTGCTCATCAGAAACATTAATGCCCAACAAGTTGAAAATTTCTTTCTCACATGCCATATGAATGGGTTCACTCTCAATAATCACCCCATCCATGTCGAAAATTACACACTGTTTCATCGTTCAAATTTATTCCTGTTCCAGAGAAATCTCTTCCAGGGTTTTGCCTTTGGTTTCTTTCA
Source organism: Gaoshiqia sp. US2 (assembly GCF_059705485.1). Taxonomy (NCBI): domain Bacteria; kingdom Pseudomonadati; phylum Bacteroidota; class Bacteroidia; order Marinilabiliales; family Prolixibacteraceae; genus Gaoshiqia; species Gaoshiqia sp. US2. Next base: position 3,614,909 of record NZ_AP048550.1, read on the forward strand.
CGTATCGATAAACAAAAGCAAAGGCAGAAATACCGAATATGCTTCTAATTGGCTTAACGAATGCTTGTTTATAAAAGAAAATAGGATGGGGCTACCATCCTATTTTCTAACTTAACCAAACCTATCTCTATGAAAAAATTATGCTTATTCTTCTACTAAAATCACATCTCAAAGATACCCCGCATTTTCGTTAAGAAGCTACAAGGTACGTTAATAAATGTTAAGAAAACATTTAGCTCGCAATACATTCATTACAAGAACAATAAGCCCAACTTCATCGACAACACGGGTGATATATATCAATCAGAAGCGGAACGAATTACACAATAGCTACATAACAGTTCGATGTATTGACTTTCAATTTCAATTTTAAAAAAAATACGCCTACATTAGCAACTGAAAACTTAGACTTAATTCAATATTTTAACTAATCCAAAAAAGCGTTTTATGGGAAAGTACGTTTATACATTCGGTAATGGAAAAGCTGACGGAAAGGCTGGTATGAAGAACCTCCTGGGAGGCAAAGGCGCTAACCTGGCAGAAATGAACCTGATTGGAGTTCCTGTACCCCCGGGTTTTACAATTACCACAGAAGTATGTACCATTTATAATCAGCAGGGGAAAGCTGCAGCTTTGGAAGCCATTAAACCCGAAGTTGAAAAAGCGGTTGCCCTTATCGAAGAACTTACCAACACAAAATTCGGTGACAAAGACAATCCCTGCCTGGTATCTGTACGGTCGGGAGCCCGCGTTTCGATGCCCGGGATGATGGATACCGTACTAAACCTGGGCTTGAATGATCTGGCTGTTCAGGGTATCGCGAAGAAATCAGGTAATGAACGTTTTGCCTGGGATTCGTACCGCCGCTTTGTACAAATGTACGGCGATGTGGTGCTTGGCATGAAACCGGAAAGCAAAGAAGACATTGATCCGTTTGAAGGGATTATGGAAACCCTGAAAGAAGAAAAACACATTGAACTGGATACCCAGTTTTCTACAGAAGACTTGAAATTACTGGTGATCCGTTTCAAAGAAGCCGTATTGAAAGTGACCGGAAAAAGTTTCCCCGACGACCCGTGGGAACAACTATGGGGCGCTGTATATGCTGTTTTTGACAGTTGGATGAATGAGCGCGCCATATACTACCGAAAAATGAGCGGATTCCCTGCCGAATGGGGCACCGCGGTAAACGTCCAAGCCATGGTATTTGGCAATATGGGCAATACCTCAGCTACCGGAGTTGCCTTTACACGTGATGCCGCTACCGGCGAAGACCTGTTTAACGGCGAATACCTGATTAATGCTCAAGGGGAAGATGTGGTTGCCGGGATCAGAACGCCTCAGCAAATTACCCTTGAAGGCAGCAAGCGTTGGGCCGAACTGGCCGGCGTTACCGAGGAAGAACGAAAAGCGAATTTCCCGTCGCTTGAAGAAACCATGCCGGCTCTGTATGCTGAATTGGTGGCTGTTCAGCAAAAACTGGAAAATCATTACAAAGATATGCAGGACCTGGAGTTTACCATACAGGAAGGAAAATTATGGTTACTGCAAACCCGTAACGGGAAACGAACCGGGGCAGCGATGGTGAAAATTGCTGTTGATATGTTTGAACAAGGCATCATTGACGAAAAAACAGCTTTGATGCGTATTGAACCAAACAAACTGGATGAACTGCTTCACCCGGTGTTCGATACCGATGCCATAAAAAGCGCCAAAATACTGGCCAAAGGTCTTCCGGCATCACCGGGGGCAGCAACCGGGCAAATCGTATTCTTTGCCGATGAAGCCTCAAAATACGATGTTTCAATTCTTGTTCGGATTGAAACATCACCCGAAGACCTGGAAGGAATGAATATCGCACGCGGTATTCTTACGGCACGCGGTGGTATGACTTCTCACGCTGCCGTTGTTGCACGCGGAATGGGAAAATGTTGCGTATCCGGCGCCGGCGCCATCAAGATTGATTATAAGGCCCGGACAATGACTATCGGCGGAAATAAATTCAAAGAAGGCGACTGGATCTCGTTAAACGGATCAACCGGTGAAGTTTACGAAGGAAAAGTTCAGACCAAAAATCCGGACATGGGCGGCGATTTTAGTAAGATCATGGACCTGGCCGATCAATTTACCCGCATGTCTGTCCGCACAAACGCCGATACGCCGCATGATGCACAGGTTGCCAGGAAGTTTGGCGCCCAGGGTATTGGGCTCTGCCGCACGGAGCATATGTTTTTTGAAGGAGAACGGATCAAAGCCATGCGTGAAATGATCCTTTCATCAACAAAAGAAGGCAGGGAAAAAGCGCTGGCAAAACTTCTGCCCTATCAGCGCGACGATTTCGAGGGCATCTTTGAAGCCATGGAAGGTTATGGTGTAACCGTCCGTTTGCTTGACCCGCCATTGCACGAATTTGTTCCTCACCAGCAGGCAACGCAAAAAGAGCTGGCCGACGAAATGGGAATATCCATCGATGCCGTCAAATCGAAAATTTCGGAACTCGAAGAATTCAATCCCATGCTCGGACACCGTGGTTGCCGTCTTGGAATTACTTATCCCGAAATTACAGCCATGCAGGCACGCGCCATCATCGAAGCCGCCTTAAACCTCAAGGCCAGAGGGGTTGATGCCCGGCCCGAAATCATGGTGCCACTGGTGGGCACGGTTGCCGAATTGAAAAACCAGGCCGATATTATCCGTGAAACAGCCGAAAAAGTTTTTCAGGAACGAGGCGGCCGGGTTGATTTCCTGTTGGGGACCATGATTGAAATTCCGCGCGCGGCGCTCACGGCCGATCACATTGCCACCGAAGCCGATTTTTTCTCTTTCGGGACAAACGACCTGACACAAATGACACTCGGCTACTCACGCGATGATGCCGGCAAGTTCTTGCCAGTCTACCTGGATAACGGAATCCTGAAAAACGATCCCTTCCAGATTCTCGATCAAAATGGTGTCGGACAATTGGTTAAAATGGGTGTTGAAAAAGGACGCTCGACCAAACCCGGGCTCAAAGTGGGTATTTGCGGCGAACACGGAGGAGAGCCAAGCTCTGTTGAATTTTGCGACAGCGTTGGCCTCGACTACGTTAGCTGTTCACCTTACCGTGTGCCTATTGCCCGCGTAGCTGCCGCCCAGGCAAACATCAAACACAACCTGAACTGATAAAATAACGAGATAATATGTATCTGATCGGGAAAAACAGCGGATTATATACAGATCATTACGAACTGACCATGGCACAGGGTTATTTTCTGAGTGGCCGCCATCAAAAAAAAGCCTGCTTCGACTATTTTTTCCGAAAGAACCCGTACCAGGGTGGATACGTTGTTTTCTCAGGCTTATCCACCCTCATGGATTTACTTGAAAATTTCAGGTACGAAGCTGAAGCCTGCGAATACCTCGAATCTATTGGATTTGACCAACGATTTATCAGCTACCTAAAAACTTTTTCATTTCAGGCATCGGTGTATTCGGTCAAAGAAGGAGAAATTATTTTTCCCAACGAACCGGCCTTACGGGTTGAAGGCAACATCCTGGAAACGCAGCTAGTGGAAACCTTACTATTGAATATTCTAAACTTTGAATCGCTGATCGCGACCAAAGCCAGCCGGATGAGGTTAGCCGCGGGCGATAAACTGTTGCTGGAATTCGGTTTACGCCGCGCCCAGGGCGCCGGAGGAATAAACGCATCGAAAGCAGCAGTCAGCGGAGGCTTCGATAAAACATCGAATGTGTACAGCGCTCACTTGTACGGACTGGAGAGCAGCGGAACCATGGCCCATTCGTGGATCCAAAGTTTTGATGATGAACTGACCGCCTTTAAAACCTATGCCAACTATTTTCCGGATGACTGTATCCTCCTGGCCGATACCTACGATACCTTAAAGAGCGGCATTCCGAATGCGATAAAAGTAGCTGAAGAACTCCGCCAAAAAGGTCATCAGCTGAAGGGGGTCCGCCTCGACAGCGGCGACTTAACCTACCTGAGCAAAAAAGTAAGAAAAATGCTGGATGAAGCAGGTTTGCCCGAGGTAAAAATAGTCGCCTCGAACCAACTCGATGAAACCATCATTCAAAGCCTGTTATCCCAGGGAGCGCCAATCGATATTTTTGGCATTGGAACATCGCTGGTCACCGGAAAAGACGATGCTGCACTCGATGGCGTTTACAAACTTTCGTGGTTCGACGGAAAGCCTACGATAAAAGTCTCAGACAATCCGGCGAAGATGACCTTGCCCGGAATTAAAAACATTCACCGGTTTATTGACGAGGACGGACTGTTTTGCGCCGATGGCATTGCATTCGCCGACGAACAACTGTACGAATGGATTCTTCATCCGTCTGAACCGGGGAAACAGAAAAACATCAGTCGTTGCACCAAAGAAGCCCTGATGCAAACGGTTATGAAAGACGGTAAATCTATTGTAAATCAGCAAAGACCCCGGGATATCGCCCGCTACACCCTATCGCGGCTAAAACAACTACCCGAAGAACATAAACGTTTTCTGAACCCGCACGTTTATAAAGTTGGACTTAGCAACGAATTATTGAAATTGCGAAACCAACTTGCCGGTCGCTATTTAAACAAAACCTGAATTTGTTTTGATACGAGAACAAACCTAAAAGCAAATACGTGATGAAAACACTGATTATCGTTGATCTTCAAAATGATTTTTTACCGGGAGGCGCGCTGCCCGCACCAAATGGAGACCGGATTATCCCGGTCGTCAACAAGCTGCTCGACCGTTTTGATTGGGTGATCGCCTCCAAGGACTGGCATCCGAAAGAAACCATTCATTTTAAAAAATGGCCGGTACACTGCGTTGCCGGTTCATGGGGCGCTGAGTTTCCGCAGGAACTAAACCGCCCTAAAATTGACCTGGTGATCCAAAAAGGCACACAGGATTCAGACGACGGTTATTCGGCCTTCGAGGCCACCAATGTCGGATTAGACCGGCTACTCAGAAACAAAAACACGAAGACACTGTATATATGCGGGTTAACCACCGAATATTGTGTGAAAAATACAGTTCTCGATGCCTTGCAGGCCGGTTACGAAACCTACGTCATTAAAGATGCTGTTGAAGGCGTGAACGCTCAGGCCGGAGATGAAGAAAGGGCCTGGGAAGAAATGCAGGATGCAGGCGCCAAAATCATCTTGCATACCGAGCTGTAAGCGGTTTTGCTTTTCAGAAAAAAAGCCGTCAAAAAAATGACGGCTTCCGACAAATGTTCAATATATAGTGAATTAGAAATGGGCCGAAATATGGATCCCGACACGCGGAGCTAAACGGTAACCATTCCCGTAGTGCTCAAAATACAAGTCTCCGTGCCGGTAATAAACCTGTTGCCCTACGCGTACCCGTTCACACCGGAAAGGTAAATCAACAAAAACAAGGTGGCGGGGAAAATCAACTCTCACATAACCAACCCCGTGATGATAATGATAATAATGTCCTCCGTGGTAGTAATAGGTTTCGTGGCTGTGCCTGATTTTCACAGGGGTTGCATCAAATCTGCGGTAAACATATCCGTATTTCGGATGGTTATAGGCAAATTTGTTGTGCTTGTCGTAATGATAGGCATGGTCCTTTTTATAATGTTTATGGGCATAATTCTTATTTCCCTTGTTGTGAGGCGCGTGATAATTTCCACGGTTGTCATTCCCGTTCTTTCCCTGTTTTCTTACTTCGTACTGGTTATATTCACGTCTTTGCGCTTCTGCATCGAAGCTAAACATTACTGCTGCAAATATGAATGCTGCTGTAATTAATCTGAAGTTCAATTTTGCTTTCATGGCTTCCAATTTTAAAATTCAACATCCTTTTTTTGTTGGTGCCTGTTTACCGGTATTCAGTTAACTCAGACAATCAAAGCGCGTGCCAAAAACACAACAGACTGATTTTCATATAGATGTTAGTAAATCCGGCAGAATAATTAAAACACAAATCTTTTTTTCTGAGAAAGAGATTATTACTTTTGCAGCAAATCTTAAAATGTGGGAAGAATTTTAGCTATTGATTACGGGAAAAAAAGAGTCGGGCTTGCCGTTACCGATCCGATGAAAATAATTGCGGGTAAGCTCACCACTATACCCAGCCACCAGATCTTTGACTTTTTGAAAGAATACTTCCTGAAAGAAGATGTTGAAAAAATAATCATCGGTTATCCGCTTCAAATGAACAATGAAGCCTCTGAGGCCGTTGTGTATATCAATCCGTTTTTAAGGCGTTTTCAAAAGCTGTACCCGGATATGCCCATCGAACAGGTTGACGAACGATTTTCATCGAAAATGGCCTTTCAAACCATGATTGATGCCGGCTTGAAAAAAAAGGACAGACAAAATAAAGGAATGATTGATGCAGTAAGCGCAACCATCTTGCTTCAATCGTACATGGAACAACAAAAATATAAATAATGATTTACCCGATTACTGTTTACGGAGAACCGCTGTTAAGAAAAGTTGCAGAACCCATTACCAGGGACTTTAAAGGTTTAAAAGAGCTGATTGACGACATGTTTGAAACCATGTACCATTCAGACGGAGTTGGCCTGGCTGCCCCGCAAATCGGAAAATCGCTGCGTATTTTTGTTATCGATGCCACGCCGGCAGCAGATGATGAACCGGAACTGGAAGGTTTTAAAAAAGCGTTTATCAATCCCGATATCCTGGAACTCCGGGGAGATGAATGGATGATGAATGAAGGCTGCCTGAGTTTACCGGAGATCAGGGAAGATATAGCCCGCCCGGAGTTTGTCCGGATTAAATACCTCGACGAAAATTTCGTTGAACACATCGAAGAATATGGCGGCTTTGCTGCACGGGTTATTCAACACGAATACGACCACCTGGACGGGAAATTGTTTATTGATTACTTAACCCCTCTGAAGAAGCGCATCCTAAAAAGTAGACTTACGGCTATTTCGAAAGGAAAAGTGAAACCATCGTACCGGATTGTGCTGCCCGGAAAAAAGTAGTCGTTCATGCTGATAAAAGATATGTTTCGTCAAAAATTTACATACGTTCATAAAATTTAGCTTAAACGAAGATATTCATCTTCGCGGATTGCGGTAAATTGGATCTAAAAATTCCAATTCGTGAGTTTCTTTCATAGCAATCCGTTTATCAAAGTTGTAAGCGTTGCCTTGTTAGGGATTATCGCTGCGAACCAGATGCCGGAATCCATTTTCGGGTTTTGCCTGGTGCTCTTTATTTTAGCCATCCTTCTCGCCAAACCCGCGTTTACCAAACGCCCTCCCTATGACTTTGTTTCGTCAGTATTCCTGTTAACTACCATCCTGGTCCTTTTCATGGTCAATGTCCGTTCAAAACAGGTAACAGATCCGGAAAAGCCAAACGGGATGCAGGCATTCTCGGCAATTGTGCTGGAAAAACCAACCGAAAAAGCCAATTCCTTTCAATGTGTTATGCAAATAGACCACAGCCGTTCGCTTTATTTAAGCAACCGGAAAGTACTTGCCTATTTGGAAAAATCCGAACTGGCAAAAGATTTGCGGGCAGGCGACCTAATCGCGGCTGAAGCCTACGTCAATGAAATCAGGAACAACAGCAATCCATACGGCTTTGATTATAAAAACTACATGGCCCGGCAAAAAATCTATTTCAGTACCTTCATAAAATCTTCAAACAGTTACAGGACAGGCACGTCGTCGTTCTCGCTGCGTACAGCTACAGAGCGGTTTCGGGAGCACCTTCTGTCCCGGTTAAAAAGCCGGTTAAAACATCAACAATCATTTGAGGTGATTTCTGCCTTAACCCTGGGCTACCGGAAAGAGCTTTCGCCCGAAACCCGATCCTACTTTTCCGCTACCGGATCCATGCATGTGCTGGCCGTTTCGGGTTTACATGTAGGGATGATTTTTATGTTTCTGAGCCGGATCTTTTCATTTCTCAAACGCTCTGTTGCCGGCCGGGTTCTTAATTTTTTCGTGATTGCCGCTTTTTTATGGGCCTATGCCTTGCTTACCGGACTTTCCCCGTCGGTACAACGGGCGACTGTTATGTTTTCGTTTATCCTGGCCGGTAATAACCTGAACCGCCCTACCCCAATCTACAATTCGATTGCCGCGTCAGCCTTCTTTTTGCTGCTTTTCAATCCCGATCTGCTTTTCGAGGTTGGGTTTCAACTTTCGTACCTGGCGGTGATCAGCATTGTTTTTTTCTACCCAAAATTCGAGAAACTCATAAATCCCAATTCCGGTATCCGTCGATGGACCTGGCAATTGTTTTGTGTTTCGGTAGCTGCTCAAATCGGGGTATTGCCGCTTACCATCTATTATTTCAACCAGTTCCCTGTATTTTTCTGGCTGAGCAATTTCATCGTAGTTCCGGCGGCATACCTCATTCTCAGTTTCACCTTTGCCTTTTTCGTTTTCTCGTCTGTAAATATATTCAGCCAGGGACTTATTTGGATTTTGGAAGGGGTCACCACATCCGTTCTCTTTCTGCTCCGGTTGATCAGTGAGTTCCCCTATGCCCTGATCGAAGGAGTCCGGATATCCACCATACAGGTTTTGAGCCTGGTCATGATGTATGGGTTTGTGATGTTTTTTATCAAGTTCAAAGACCATATTTTCCTTTTTCTGAGCCTGTTCTCTGTTTTAGTGTTTCAATTCTCCGGGTTCATTGAACGATCAACCTTATTCAATCAACAAAAACTGATCGTTTATCAGTCAAACGAGCCGCTAATCCACTTGGTTAACGGCCGAACCAATTACCTGCTCTGCAACGCAGCGAATCAACCAAATCCTTACCTGTTTGAGCCGGTTCTTTTAAAACTGTATTTACACCCGCCCGAACTTATCCATTTAAATCCCGGATCCGGAACAAAAAGAAAAGATTTGATCTGCAAAACCGGTTATTTTCAGTTTATCAGCCATTCGTTTATTTTGGATCGCGGCATGAACGAAACAACACCTGGTAATTGTGACACCACAATCGTAAACGGCATGGCTGATCTGCATCGCATGAACCAATCAACCATCCGGCTGAAGCTCCGTTAATTCTTAAAAAAAACACCATTTTTCATCTGGATCAAACAGCCATAAATCTTTTTTAATCCAATCTTTTAACAGGCTAAATCATTAATCTCATTTTCAGAACAGTAACATCAAATAAAGGATAAAAAACACGGCGTTATTTCCAAAAATATACGCTTTTAGATGGAAATTGTCCTTTTTATACGTTACTTTGCCAGGCTATAATGATAATGACAGAATAAAACTGCAATGAAAATTGTAATTGTTGGTGCAGGTGAAGTTGGTACACATCTGGCTAAAATGTTGAGTCGGGAAGAGCACGACATCGTGTTGATGGATGATGATACTGACAGGCTTATAAAATCATCCAGTCAGGTTGATTTATTAACGGCAAACGGTTATGCCAACTCGTTTAAAGATTTAAAAGATGCCGGAACAACTAAAGCCGATTTGTTTATCGCCGTTACACCCTACGAAGAACGTAACATTTTTGCCTGTATCCAGGCCAAAGATATGGGCGCACAAAAAACGGTGGCCCGAATCAATAACGGCGAATATCTTCAGGAAAAATACAAAGACAAGCTAAAAAACCTGGGGGTTGATGAGTTGATTTACCCGGAAAGCCTGGCCGGAAAAGAAATAGCCACATCGGTAAAACAAGTGGGTACGCGCCAGTTAATTGAATTCTCGGGAGGAAAGCTGATCCTGATGGGAATTAAGATCAGGGAAAACGCGCTGATTATCAACAAAACCCTCGAAGAATTGTCTTACATCGATTCAGAAATCAGGGCGGTTGCCATAAACCGGGCCAATGATACGATCATTCCGCACGGAAAAGATTACCTGAAAAGCGGCGACATTGTATTTTTCATTACAACCAGGGCTTACCAGAATAAAGTTTTTGAAATAACCGGAAAGGAAATATTTCCTGTCAGCAACATTATGATCCTGGGAGGAAGCCGCATCGCCCAAAAAACAATCGACCGTTTGGGTGAACACTACAACATAAAAATCATCGATTCGGATAAAACCCGTTGCCAGCAACTGGCCGACCGTTTCGAAAATGTGTTGGTTATACAGGGTGACGGACGGAACCTGGGTTTGCTGCACGAAGAACGGATTGAACGCATGGATGCCTTTATTGCTGTAACCGGAAATTCCGAAACCAACATCCTGTCGTGCCACCTCGCTAAAAAACTGGGAGTAAAAAGAACCGTGGCCGAGGTTGAAAATATTGACTTTATGGGCATTGCCGAAAGTATGGACATTGGCAGCCTGATTAATAAAAAACTGATTGCAGCCAGTTACATCTACAAATACACCCTTGGTGCAGAAGTTGCACAGGCAAAATGTTTAACCGCCACTGATGCTGAGGTGTTTGAATTTATCGTGAAAGAAGGCGCCAAAATTACAGAACAACCGCTAAAAGACATCTCTTTCCCTGAAGATGCGATCATTGGCGGCGTTGTTCGCGGCTCCATGTCTTTTGTGGCCAAAGGCGACACGGTCTTTCAACCGGAAGATAAGGTCGTTGTTTTTGCCTTGCCTTCAGCAATCCGCAAACTGGAAAAGTATTTTAAATAGCTACTGAAAAACCAGTTTCATGCTCAATCTCAAAGCAATTATAAAAATCTTCGGACTCTTACTGATTGTTGAAGGTATCGCGCTGCTTTTATCGCTGGGAGTCGCGATCATATACCGGGGACACGACATCACACCCCTGCTAAAATCATCGTTAATTTGTTTGGTGACAGGCACCCTCACGTTTTTTGCAGCACGAAAAGCGGACATGAAATTACATAAAAACGATGGTTTTATCATCATGAGCATGAGCTGGATCCTCTTTTCGATATTCGGCAGCCTGCCTTATTTATTGAGCAACACAGTTCCTGGATTTACCGATGCCTTTTTCGAGTCCATGTCGGGTTTTACAACAACCGGCTCTACCATATTGACTGATCCGGAATCCGTACCCAAAGGAATTTTGTTTTGGCGAAGTCTGACCCAGTGGATCGGAGGATTAGGAATTATTTTGCTGGCGATAATCGCACTTCCACTCTTTGGAATTGGTGGGATGAATTTATTCACCAACGAAATTCCCGGGTCGGGCCCGGACAGGATGAATCCTAAAATCCAGCAGAACCTGTTCTCCTTTATGGCAGTTTACCTGCTTTTTACAGCCATCGAAACCATCCTGCTGTTTTTTGGAGGAATGAGTTTATTTGATGCCGTCAACCATTCATTCACAACGATTTCTACCGGAGGCTTTTCCACCAAACACGATTCTATCGCACACTGGAATGTGCCGTTTATCCAGTATGTGATCATTTTCTTTATGGTTCTGGGGGGAACAAACTTCACCCTCGTCTATTGTTTGGTAACTGGTAAGTTTGAAAAAATCCTAAAAAATGAAGAATTCAAATATTACCTCTTCTTCATCGTTGTATTTACAGCCATTCTATTCAGCGGATTATTACTTACAAGCTCGCTCAAGTTCAACCAAGTCTTTCGGAATGCCCTGTTTCAGGTCGTGTCAATCCTGACAACAACAGGATTTGTGACCACCGATTATCTTTTATGGTCTCCGGTTTTGATGTTACTGCTGTTCATTCTCTTCTTTTTTGGTGCCAGTAACGGATCAACCGGAAGCAGCATTAAAGTTGTCCGGATTGTATTATTGCTGAAGAACAGTTATTACCAGATGCGCCGTTTATTGCACCCGAACGCAGTCATTCCGGTCCGGCTAAATAAACGAACAGTTCCCGAGCAGCTGATTACCAATGTGCTGACTTTTTTTATGATCTATTTCTCGGTGGTGATTGCAGGTGCAATTGTGTTTGCGATTATTGAACCTGATTTTTATTCGGCCATCGGAGCGGTATCTGCAAATTTGGGAAACATTGGCCCGGGATTGGGCAGTTACGGGCCTTTCAGCAATTACCAGGCCGTACCCGACGCCGGGAAATGGTTTTTGTCTTTTCTGATGCTGCTGGGGCGCCTCGAAATATTCGCGGTATTGATTCTCTTTTCGCCCGCATTCTGGAGAAAATAAAACCGGGATAAGCCTTCCTATAAATCAATCACACCTTTTCCCTGACGAACAATCACCGGAGTATCGGTGGTGCAATCAATTACGGTTGATGCCGTGTTTCCCCCATATCCGCCGTCGATTACCAGATCGACGACATCACGGAATTTTTCGTGAATCAGTTCCGGGTCAGTGGTATATTCGATAATCTCATCCTCATCGTGTACCGAAGTCGACAGAATCGGGTTGCCCAGCTCCTGCACAATTTCCTGGATAATCCGGTTATCGGGCACACGGATACCAACCGTTTTCTTTTTGCCCTTAAAATATTTCGGCACCTGGTTGTTTGCTTCCAGAATAAAGGTGAAAGGTCCCGGCAAACAACGCTTAATGAGTTTGAATGTTTGGTTCGAAATCGGCCTCGTGTAATCCGACATATGGCTCAGGTCGCTGCAAATGAATGAAAAGTTTGATTTTTCAACCGAAACCTGTTTTATCCGGGCTACACGTTCAACTGCTTTTGCATTGGTAATATCGCAACCAATGCCGTATACGGTATCGGTCGGGTAAACAATCACCCCTCCGTTTCTCAGGACATCAACAATCTTAAGGATTTCCTTTGAATTAGGATTCTCTTCGTAAATTTTTACCAGCATAGCCATTCATTAAAAACTGTTAAATGTAAGACTATTTTATGGATGCCTCAAATAAAATCCCGAAATTCACGGGCTCAAATCCGCTTATGGAACGACAACTCATTCAAACAGAAGATGGTTCGCATACCTTATATGTGCCTGAAATAAAAGAACATTTTCATTCAATACACGGCGCTATTCAGGAATCAAAACATGTATTTATCGAAAATGGGTTACACCAGTGTCCGAAAGAAGAGTTGACGATATTGGAAATTGGCTTTGGCACGGGGCTTAACGCCTTGCTCTCGCTGATGTACAAAGGTTCAAAACGCATCAACTATTTCAGTATCGAAAAATACCCCTTAGCCGAAAACGAATTCAGGCAGCTGAACTATCCGGAACAATTAGGAGAAAACCTGAAAGAACCATTTCTGAAAATACATGAATGCCGATGGAACCAACCCGTTGCCATTGCTCCCGGCTTTCTGCTGACCAAATTGAAAGCAGATCTTCAGGATTTTGATTTTTTGAATCTCCCGCCGGTCGACCTGGTCTACTTCGACGCTTTTGCCCCCGACAAACAACCGGAAATGTGGCGGGAAACTATTTTCGCGAAAATTGCCCGGAACACGGTAAGCGGAGGCCGTTTTGTAAGCTATTGTGCAAAAGGAGAGGTTCGCAGGGCGCTCATCCGTTGCGGATTTAATATGCATCGAATACCCGGGCCACCCGGAAAAAAAGAAATGTTATCGGGAGATAAAATCCAGGGCAAACGCATTTAAGAAAGTTTGGTTTAAGCCATAAGCTCCTGCCGAGGAGCTTGGTTTCCTCATAACTCTTCATTATGTTTGAATGATTAATATTTTTGAAAGGCGGGTTTTGCATGTTGTAAATGGCCCGCCTTTCGTTTTGCTAATATACTAAATATCTGTTGATTAGTTACATGATTGGATAAAAGATTTGCCAGTTTTGCTATATTAATAAGAAGACAGAAGAACAAATTTCAGAAGCATGGAAGAGTTCGCTTTTCCACCAGATTTTCAGCAAGGTGAGCGAACCAAGAAGGACAAACAGGGGTAATTTCCGGCACCAGTTGCATGACATCCTGTTGCTGGTACTGTCCGCCGTTTTGTGCGGAATGGACGAATGGGAGGAAATCGCGGACTTTGGCCTGGAACAGCAGCATTGGTTGCGCAAGTACGGCTCTTTTGTTTATGGCATTCCCTCGCACGACACGCTTAACCGGGTTTTTTCGGCCATTGACCCAGTTGAGTTTTCGGCCTGTTTTTCCCAGTGGGCCAACAGTTTGCGGGCTCAATGCGACCAGGAGGTGGTTGCTATTGATGGCAAGCGCATGTGCAACTCCCATTATTTAACCAATCCGGCGATACACATGGTCTCTGCTTTCGCCACCCAAAACGGGCTGTGCCTGGGACAGGTAGCCACTCAGGAGAAAAGCAACGAGATCACGGCCATTCCCCAACTGCTTTCTCTCCTGGATGTCAAAGGGTGCATCGTGACCATTGATGCAATGGGCTGCCAAAAGAACATTGCCTCGAAAATATTAAAACAGGGGGCCGATTATATTCTTGCAGTCAAAGGCAACCAGCCGTCGCTCGAAGAAGGTATTCTGGATACAATCCGGTTCAATAAATCCATCAGTTCCGATGTAGATGTTGATTGCGGGCATGGCCGGATCGAAACCCGCGAATGCTCTGCGTACAGCAACCTTGAGATGATCGAAGGCGCGGATCAATGGGAAGGGCTGAAAACAATTTTCCGGATCGATTCTCAAAGGGTTATCAAGTCAACCGGAGAAACTTCCCGGCAAACAAGATATTACATATCAAGTCTGGAAGCCCAGGCAAAACAGTTCAACACCTGGACACGCAACCACTGGGCTATCGAGAACAACCTGCATTGGACTTTGGATGTAGTCTTTGGCGAAGATCAATCCAGAAAAAGAAAAGGTTATGCCGCCCAGAATTTTAACACCATACGAAAAACAGTCATGGCTTTGCTGGTAAACGAGCAACATTGGAAAGCCAGCAAAAAGAGAAAAAGATCAAAAGCTTTACAGAACAAAAAATACAGGGAAACTTTACTCAAAATTTAAATGCGTTTGCCCTGATCTTAAAATGGGTCGGATAAAAATTTCAGGCTGTTGTTTTGCATAAACGGATTATTCCCGTTTAAGTCAGTTGGGCCTGATCCCGCGATAATAACAGCCAGTGGAGGATTTTCAACCAACAATGGTTGATTTAAAAGCGAAAATAAAACAGGCCGCCGGTTTTTTTTCAAACAAAAAGGGTTGCCCGGAAGTCTTAATTTCCACGGCAACCCCGTCGGTCTTTTTTATCGTTGTCTTGAGACTTGAAACTTGCGTCTTGAAGCTTTATTCTTTCACCGAAAATTTGTAAATCGTTGTTGATTTCAAGGTGTCACCGGGATACAAAATCGTATTCGGAAAATTCGGATGATTGGGTGAATCGGGGTAGTGCTGCGTTTCGAGGCACAATCCGTAGCGGTGTTCATAAACCTTGCCGCTGCGTCCGGTCAGGCTGCCATTCAAAAAGTTACCCGTATAAAACTGCACGGCAGGTTCAGTAGTATACACTTCCATATACCGGCCTGAAACAGGTTCGTAAACACTGGCACAAAAAGTCATTTCGCCAGCTTCCTGGTCTTTATTCAGGATGTAATTGTGATCGTATCCACCGGCAACTGCCAATGCCTGCATCTCCGAATCGATTCGTTCGCCAACGGTATGCGGACTGGTAAAATCCATATCGGTTCCTTTAATTGACACAATGTTTCCGGTTGGGATCAGCTCATTATCCAGAATTTCGGTTGTTGAATCGGCATCAATAACCACAATGTGGTCAAGGATGTCGCCATTCCCCTCGCCTTTCAGGTTAAAATAAACATGGTTGGTCAGGTTAAACGGGCAAGCTTTATCGGTCGTTGCCTGGTAGTCTATTTTCAGTTCGTTGTTTCCGGTCAGGGTATAAGTTACTTTCACCTCTTTATTCCCGGGGAAACCGGAGGCTCCGTCGGCACTCAGCAAAGTCATTTCAACGGCAGGACCGTCTTCTGTTACCAACTCTTTGGCATCGTATACCTGGCGGAAAAAACTATTCGGGCCGGAATGCAGATTGGCTTTGTGGTTGTTTACTTCCAGCTCATAAACTTCACCGTCAAGCTCGAAGCGGGCGTTGCCGATCCGATTGGCAAATGGTCCAACCACCGCTCCCTGGCCGGCATCCAGAGTCTGATATTCTTCGATCGACTTAAACCCGAGCGCGACATCGGCCAGATTGCCTTCTTTATCGGGGACATAGATTGAAACAATTTTTGCTCCGTAATTGGTTAGCGTCACTTTCATCCCGTTGGAATTTTCCAGCTCGAAAAGAGTGGTTGGTTTTCCATCGATCGTCGATTCGAAATCAGCTTTTGTATAAATCGCTTTTTCCTTCTTTACAGGTTGTTGACAGGCAAAAGCAAACGCTAAAAGTAAAAATGTCAGTTTTCTCATAAGTCTATTCATGATTATTTTTTATAAAGATGATCGTAAAATTTCTGTCAAAGGTTGAAATTACTTCTAATATTCCCAATATTTTAGTATAAATTTATATCGTTTTGCCAGAGTGCTCTGTTTAACACTGTATTTTTGCTTCATCTAAAAGAAAAAGACAGATAACTACTTTTTATTCTTCGTTTTCTCGTCAAAATGACACAAAAAGACAGTCTGACTTTGCTAAATTAATCATTTACTAACTGATTCGACTTTTTTTCACAATGAAATCCAACAAGAAACTACGACTGTATATCAAAAGCATGGTCTGCCCCCGGTGCATTCAGTCGGTTCATGAGCAAGCGATGAAAGCCGGATTTCAGGTAAAAACAGTACAGTTAGGGGAACTGACGCTTTCAGACGCTTATACAGAAGCGCAACTCGAACAATTTGTTGCAGGAATAGAGGAGAATGGATTTTGCCTGTTAACTGATAAACGCTCGCGACTGGTGGAGTCAGTAAAAACTGAGATTCTGAATGTGGTTCATTATGAGAAAAAGATCCCGGGGAACCAGAACTTTTCTACCTACCTGGCATCAACCTTACGAAAAGATTATTCTTACCTGAGCGGACTTTTCTCAAGAATGGAAAAAACGACGATTGAAAAATACATCATCCTTCAAAAAATAGAGAAAACAAAAGAGTTACTGGTGTATAATGAACTAAGGTTAGGCGAAATTGCTGAAAAACTGGGCTACAGCAATACGCAACACTTAAGCGCCCAGTTTAAAAAAATTACCGGCATGAGCCCTTCGCAATATAAAAATGCAGATGAAAAAGATCGTAAGCCAATCGATCAGCTTATTTCCTGTAAAATCAAAACCTAGCACGTATCGCCATCCATCATGCAGCAATAATCACAAAATTTTATACCTCTTTCCAAAAATCAGATAAAACTTTCTTTGGATTTTTTTTGTTTATTTGTGTGGATAAAATTCACATGTTACGAAAAATCAGTCATATTACCTTTATGTTGCTGCTGTTTTTATTCACAGCAGGCTTCACGGTATCCAGGCATTACTGCGGGGGTTCGCTGATGGATGTAACATTTTTCTCCGACAGCGCAACCTCGTGTGACGAAAGCGGCATGGCCTGTTCTGCCGACAATTGCTGCCGTGATGAGAGCCAGGTGTTCCAACTGGATCATGAGTATACCTCGCCTTTAGTTCTGGATCACGTTCAGTTCATTCAATTTATTCTCACCGAACTGATTATTCCGTTGGCTTTTGAATGTCCGCTGAGTAAAAAAGTTGATTTATTCGTTGTCGCTGAATCACCGCCTCCGGGCGATGTAAGAGAAGTTCTGTCTGAACTGCAGGTTTACCGTTTATGATTTTGACTGATTCCGGTTTTAAATTGAGTTAAAAACCGGCTGATACCGTTGCATCTTTTTGCATCGGGCAAATTATCAATCATCATTCATCAATCATAAATTAGGGAACGATGCTGAATAAAATAATCAAGTTTTTTTTAGAAAATAAATTGGTGACCGTCCTGTTGTTACTCCTCATTGTAAGTTGGGGTATTGTTACGGCACCTTTTAATTGGAATACCGGTCTTCTTCCACGCGACCCGGTACCCGTTGACGCCATCCCCGATATTGGCGAAAACCAGCAAATTGTCTTCACCGAATGGATGGGACGCTCGCCGCAGGATGTGGAAGACCAGATCACTTACCCGCTGACAACGGCATTATTGGGTTTGCCGGGCGTGACCAGCGTACGCAGCAGCTCCGCTTTTGGCTTTTCGAGCATTTACATCATTTTCGACGAGGATGTCGAGTTTTACTGGAGCCGGTCGCGGGTGCTGGAAAAACTCAATTCGCTGCCTGCCGGCTTGTTACCCGAAGATGTGCAGCCCAAACTCGGGCCTGATGCCACGGCCCTTGGACAGGTGTACTGGTACACGCTGGAGGGACGCGACAAAGACGGCAGGCCCACAGGGGGTTGGGATTTGCATGAACTTCGCACCATCCAGGATTATTACATCCGTTATGCCCTCACCAGCGTGGAAGGGGTGGCCGAAGTGGCTTCGGTGGGCGGCTATGTCAAAGAATACCAGGTGGATGTTGACCCCGTTGCCTTAAAAGCCCACGGTGTTTCGCTGATGGACGTGATGCAGGCCGTAAAAAACAGCAACATCGATGTCGGCGCCAATACGATCGAAGTTAACCGGGTCGATTATTTTGTCCGCGGCCTGGGTTACGTGAAAAGTATGGATGACCTCGACCAGGCTGTGGTGAAAGTGGTTGACAACGTGCCGCTTCGCATCAAAGACATTGGTGTGGTCAATATCGGCCCCCAGCCCCGGAACATGGGCGGCATCCTGGATAAATCGGGTGCCGAAGCAGTTGGTGGCGTGGTAATTGCCCGCTACGGTGACAATCCGCTGAAGGTTATTAACAGTTTAAAAGAAGAAATTGATAAAATTGCGATCGGCCTTCCAAGTAAAACGCTCGAAGACGGCACCGTTTCAAAAGTCACCATTGTGCCGTTTTACGACCGCAGCGGGCTGATTTACGAAACCCTCGGCACCCTTTATGATGCCATCAGTTTACAGATTTTGATCACCATCATCGTCATCATCGTGATGGTGTACAATCTGCGCGCATCCTTGCTGATTTCGGCTTTGTTGCCGCTCGCGGTACTGATGTGCTTCATTTTTATGCGGTATTTCGGGGTCGATGCCAACATTGTGGCTTTATCGGGTATTGCCATTGCCATCGGCACCATGGTCGACCTGGGGATCATCCTGAATGAAAACATCCTGCGACATTTGGATGAAGCCCCGGCAGGACAGGCCAAGCTGAAAACCATTTTTGATGCCACCACCGAAGTGGCTTCGGCCATCCTGACGGCTGTAAGTACCACCATCGTTAGCTTCCTGCCCGTTTTTACCTTACAGGCGGCTGAAGGAAAATTATTCGGGCCCCTGGCCTGGACCAAAACTTTTGCGCTGGTAGCAGCCCTGATTTTTACGCTGATCATCATGCCGGCTTTCGCGCACTGGTTTTTTTCGACAAAAAAAGGGAAAGGCCACTTTGAAAAATACTTCAATTACCTTTTAATAATAGCAGGTCTACTGATCGCTTTTACCGTTTGGTACTGGGCTGGCTTGGTACTTTTTGGTTTTGGGCTGATCAACGTGTTGCTTTTTCATTTTCCTGAGCGCTTTGCAAAACACCGCAACCTCATGCTGGTTGGTTTGACCGTAGCGGCGGTTGCCTGGCTGTTAACGATTGAATGGGTGCCGCTGGGCGTTTCAAACAGCGCCTTGGTCAACTTTCTTTTTATCGCCCTGATTATAACCATCGTGTTGGGTGG
The DNA here is from genome assembly GCF_059705485.1 of Gaoshiqia sp. US2. NCBI lineage: Bacteria > Pseudomonadati > Bacteroidota > Bacteroidia > Marinilabiliales > Prolixibacteraceae > Gaoshiqia > Gaoshiqia sp. US2. The sequence goes on from NZ_AP048550.1 coordinate 3,634,469, forward strand.
ATTTGCATTATTCATCCGGGTGTACCCCAAAGTTCTGATGTGGTGCTTAAATCATAAACTGTTGTTCCTGACAATTCCCGCTTTCATTATTCTGATCGGGCTGAACGTTTGGATGGGCTTCGACAGGTTCTTTGGCTTTATTCCAAAAGCTTCAGAAAAGATAGGGTGGAACATCAGGGAAAGTTCCGGATGGTCGGCAATGAAATCAACTTTTCCCGGTTTGGGCAAGGAATTTATGCCATCACTCGATGAAGGCTCTTTTTTGCTGATGCCCACCTCGATGCCTCACTCCGGCGTGGAAGCCAACCGGGAAATCGTACAACAACTGGATATGCTGGTGACAGCCATTCCCGAAGTGGACATGGTGGTAGGCAAAGCAGGCCGTGCCGAAACAGCTATCGATCCGGCGCCGCTTTCCATGTTCGAAAATGTGATCAACTACAAAAGCGAATATGCCTCCGATGTGAATGGTACCAAACTCAGGTTCAAGGTTGATCAGAAGGATCGATATTTGTTGAATTTCAATGGAAATTTATTGAAATATGACAGGAAACAAAACCACATGGAGGATGAAAGTGGTGCGAAGGTCGATCACGATACCTTTCAACAAGTTTCAAAGAATATCCGTCAATATCTTGTAGAAGACAAAAACGGCGAATATTTCCGCCAGTGGCGGGATCACATCAAAACCCCGGACGATATCTGGAACGAAATTGTGGGCGTGATCAACATTCCGGGTGTCACTTCTTCGCCTAAACTGCAACCCATTGAAACCAGGCTGGTGATGTTGCAAACAGGAATGCGCGCGCCCATGGGCATCAAAGTGTACGGCCCCGACCTGAAAACGATCGAAGCCTTTGGTATGCAATTGGAAAAATACCTGAAGGAAGTTCCGTCGGTGAAGGCGGAAGCGGTTTTTGCCGATCGGATCGTAGGAAAACCTTATCTCGAAATTGACATCAACCGGACCGAAATTGCACGCTACGGGCTGAGCATCCGCGATGTGCAGGATTATGTGGAAACAGCCATTGGCGGCATGAAGGTCAGCACGACGGTTGAAGGGCGCGAACGTTTCCCCATCCGGGTGCGTTATGCCCGCGAATGGCGCGACGACCCCTCGACCATCGAAACCATGCAGGTACCCGTTCAAACAGGCGCTTACATCCCGCTTGGGCAGTTGGCTGACATCACCTACCGCCCGGGCCCGGAGATGATCCGCGGTGAAAACAGTTTTCTGGTGGGTTACGTGCTGTTGGACAAAAAGCAAGGTTTTGCCGAGGTGACGGTAGTCGAGGATGCCCAACGTTATCTGAAAGAAAAGATCAATTCGGGTGAACTGGTGGTGCCGGCCGGGGTGCGTTACATTTTTTCGGGCAGTTACGAAAACCAGATCAGGGCCGAAAAACGACTTTCCATCGTGGTGCCGCTCTGTTTGATTGTCATCTTCCTGATCCTGTATTTTCAGTTCCGCTCGGTGTCAACCACTTTGTTTGTTTTTTCAGGCATCGCGTTGGCATTTTCAGGCGGTTTTATGATGCTTTGGCTGTACGGACAGGACTGGTTCCTGAACTTTTCGGTATTCGGCACCCACATGCGCGAATTGTTCCAAATGGGAACCTATAACCTCAGCGTGGCGGTGTGGGTCGGTTTTATAGCCCTCTTTGGAATTGCTACCGACGACGGCGTTGTGGTATCGACTTACCTGATGCAGAGTTTCAAAAAACACCGGCCCGAAAATGTGAAAGAAGTCCGCGCGGCAGTTTTGGAAGCCGGCATGAAAAGGGTCAGGCCCTGTTTAATGACCACAGCCACCACTTTGCTGGCGCTTTTGCCGGTACTCACTTCTTCGGGGCGCGGCTCCGATATCATGATCCCGATGGCCATCCCGTCGTTCGGGGGAATGACCATCGCGCTGATCACCCTGCTGGTTGTGCCGGTACTTTACAGTTGGTGGGAAGAACGTAAAGTGAAGCAAACTTCAGAATCTTAACAATGACGACATGAGACGAATAATAATTATATTTTTCATTTTTGTTGGGCTGACCGGAATAACAACTGCTCAAACCTTAAATGAATACCTTCAAATAGCTGCCAAAAACAATCCGGAGGTGAAAGCTTCTTTTTATGACTACCTGGCAACCATGGAAAAAATTCCGCAGGTGGGTTCGCTGCCCGATCCGGAGCTGAGCCTGGGCTTTTTTCTTCAGCCGATGGACCGGCTGATGGGACGCCAACAGGCCGATATCCGGCTGATGCAGATGTTCCCCTGGTTTGGCATGCTCCGCACCCGAAAGGATGAAGCCGGCAAAATGGCACAGGCCAGTTATGAAGTTTTTCAGGATACAAAAAACAACTTGTTTTTACAGGTGAAAAATACCTGGTACAAGATGTACCGGCTGGAAGAAGAAATCAGCATCACGGAGGAAAACCTGAAAATTCTGCAAACATTGGAGCGACTGGCATTGGTCCGGTTTCAAAGCGCGGGTACCGGATCGGGTACGGGAAATATGCCCGGCAACAGTCCGATGGGGAATAATAACCAGGGAGCAACTTCTGCTTCGTCCATGGGAAATATGGGAGGCAGCATGAACACCGGGAAAAGCGCTGGTTCTGCAAGTTCCGGCAATCCTTCATCTATGGGTTCTCCGGGAACGTCAATGGGTTCAGGCAAATCGGGCATGAGCGATGTGCTCCGGATCCGCATGGAAATCAGGGAACTGGAAAGCAGCCTGGCCCGGCTAAACGACGACCGGATCCCCTTGCAGGCTGAGTTTAACCAGCTGCTTAACCGCAATCGGAATGAACCGGTTGAGATAGCCGATACGCTGGCCGACACGGCCTTGCCCATGGAGCAGCTGGCTTTGCTGGACAGCATCACCCATAATAACCCCATGCTGAAAATGCTGGAAGCCGAAGAAGCGGCCTATGAAGCGCAAATGAAAATGGCGCGGCTCGAAGGAAAGCCCATGCTGGGCGCTGGGCTGAATTATATGCCGTTCAGCCCACGCACCGAGGACGGGATGTCGATGGGCGGAAAAGACATGGTGATGCCGATGGTGAGTGTGACGATTCCCATTTTCAGAAAAAAATATGATGCCATGTACAAAGAAGCCGAATTAAAACAGCAGGCTGTACAATTCCGAAGGGAAAACACGGTGAACCAACTGGCCACCCAATGGAGCCAATCCATTCGCGACCTGGAGAATGCTAACCGGAGAACGGCCCTTTACCGCGAACAAACCGGACTGGCAAAACAAACCCTCAACCTATTGACGACGAGCTATTCATCTGACGACGGAGGTTTTGAAGAAATCCTCCGCGTACAACAACAATTACTGGATTACCAGTTGAAGTTGGTCACGGCGATTGTCGATCAACATACCACAGTTGCCCTGCTCGAAAACCTGGCAGCAACGGATGGTTTAATAGAGTGATAATATGATGGTATGATAAAAGGATTAAAAATGAAAATACAATGGAAAAACGAACCGAAATATTGAAATTGAGCTTTGATTTCTCCTTGAAAGTCATTGACTACACGGAAAAGCTCGAAGAACAAAGGAAATATATCAACGCCCGACAGTTACTGAAGAGCGGTACGTCCATTGGAGCAAATATCCGTGAGGCACAGAATGCACACAGCCGGAAGGACTTTGCAGCAAAATGCATCATTGCCATGAAAGAAGCAGATGAAACGGAATATTGGCTGCTTCTGTGTCAAAAAAGTATGAATTATCCTGATCCTGAAGGACTCCTTTCAGAGCTCCTATCCCTGAAAAAACTACTATCCAGGATCATTTCATCAACAATAAAAAATGTAAAATCATGAAAAAGTTGACTCAAAATAAATATATAATCATTACCCTGACTTTAGTAGCCGGAGGCATCCTTGGATGGCTCCTCAAACCATCAAACAATGGAATCATCGAATCATCAGAACATCAACACATCGAATCATCAGATGATCAAGTCTGGACCTGCTCCATGCACCCGCAAATCAGGCAGCCTGAGCCGGGCGACTGCCCCATTTGCGGCATGGACCTGATACCGGCAACTTCCCGGAGATCGGCAGATGCCAACCCGATGGTGCATGAAATGACGCCCGAAGCCGTAGCGATGGCCAATATTCATACCTCTCGGGTAGCCGGTATTTCTTCGGAAGGACAGGTTTCCCTGAGCGGCAAAGTAAAAGCTGATGAACAGCGGCTGGCTTCGGTGACAGCTAAATATCCGGGGCGGATTGAGCAGCTGTTTGTCAACTTTACAGGGCAGGTGGTGCGGCAGGGCGAAAGATTGGCGACCATTTATTCGCCTGAATTGCTGAACGCGCAAAAAGAATTGCTGGAAGCAGTCAATTTAAAGAATACCTACCCGGAACTTTATGAGGCTGCCCGCGAAAAGTTAAGACTTTGGAAACTGACGCAAAAGCAGATTGACGAAATTGAAACAACCGGAAAAGTCCGCAGCCAACTAGATGTGCTGGCCGACCAGGGAGGCGTAGTCATGCAACGGAACATTGCTGCCGGAGATTATGTGAGTACCGGCTCGGTGTTATTCAATATTGTTGATTTGAGCCGGGTCTGGATCATGCTGGATGCTTATGAATCTGACCTGCAGTTTATCAAAAGGGGCGACCCGGTGTCATTTACTGCCACCGGTGTTCCGGGAAAAACCTTCACGGCCAAGGTTGATTACATCGATCCGGTGATTAATCCAAACACGCGTGCAGCGTCTGTGAGGGTGGAAATCGCCAATCCAAACATGGAGTTGAAACCGGAAATGTTCGTCAGTGCCGGCATCCGCTCATCAGTGGGCGCCGGCAAACAATCGCTGTCGATCCCGCGCACGGCTTTGCTGTGGTCGGGCAAAAGGTCGATCGTTTATGTGAAAGTTCCCGACACGGAATACCCGTCATACGAGATGCGGGAAATCACCATTGGCCCCCGGATGGGCGACAGGTGGGTGGTAGAGGCCGGGCTCGAAGCCGGTGAAGAAATCGTGACCAACGGCGTTTTTGCTATCGACGCGGCCGCTCAGCTTTCGGGCAATTACAGCATGTTGATGCGCCCGGAGAAAAAGACCATGGAAACGTCCCAGGCGTTCCGACAACAAATTACGGCTATGGCAGAGGCATATTTCGAGGTAAAAAATGCGCTGGCCGGTGATGACGCAAAGGCAGCCCGGTCGGGATCGCAAAAAGTAAAAAATGCCTTATCGAAAGTGGATATGAGTTTACTGCAAGGACAGGCACACCATCACTGGATGGACTTGGAAAAACAGCTTTCAGCAGCAGCCGGGATGATTGAAAATTCGAAAGACATTGTTGTACAACGGGAGCATTTTGAAAAACTTTCGGACCAGATCCTGGAAATGACCGAATCGTTCGGACTTGAAAAAGATAAAGCCTACAAACAATATTGCCCAATGGCTTTTGACGACAAAGGCGCTTATTGGCTAAGCGAATCGGAAGAAATCCTCAACCCCTATTTTGGCGACGAAATGCTCCGTTGCGGGGAGGTGACGGAAACTTACCGCAAAGGCCAGCCGGTGTACAAAAAAGGCGGGCCCCAACAAGCGGCAGCAGTTGGTGGACATCAGCATTGATCAATCGAAACGGTTCGTTGTTTCAATTAAAAACTGTTCTATACATGGAAATATACATCAAAAACATGGTTTGTAACCGGTGTATCATGGTGGTGTCGCAAATATTACGGGATGCCGGGATACCTGGTGCCAGTGTGCAACTAGGAAAAGTCACCCTTGGCGGTTCCATTGCAGTTGAAAAACTTGAACAGCTTAACAGCCGTTTGCATGAAGCTGGTTTTGAGATTATTAATGATACAAAAAGCCGTCTGATTGAACAGATTAAAAAGATTGCCATTGATTTTGTTTACGGACATCCGGCAGAGCTGAAAATAAACTTTTCGGATTACCTGTCGGAAAAACTGCACCTGGATTATAACCATATCAGTTCGCTTTTTTCATCGGTTGAGGGCGCTACGATTGAAAAGTACCTGATCAACCTGAAAATTGAGCGGGTAAAAGAGCTGTTGGTTTACGATGAAAAAACCTTGAGCAAAATTGCCGACGAACTGGGCTACAGCAGTGTGGCCCACTTGTCGGGGCAATTTAAAAAAGTGAGTGGATTTACGCCGTCTTACTTTAAAAAGCTGGGCGAAAAAAGACGAAAACCGATAGATCAGGTCTGAATTTCAGGAAATCATGTAAATCATTCATGAAATTCTGTAACACGCAGGCACCAGGGAACCTGTACCTTTAAATTCTGAAACATTAAAATGATTTATCATGAAAAATTTAAAGAAATTATTCACAGGATTCGGAAAGACCGCCGGCGTACACAAAGCCCATTCATGTTGCGGCGGAAATGAACATCAGCACGAACAGGGCGCCCATGCTCATGCAGAAATAATTTATCAATGTCCCATGAAATGCGAAGGCCATAAAACATACGATGCACCTGGCCGGTGTCCTGTTTGCGGCATGTACCTGAAACCGGTAACGAATGGTAAGGCAGATTGAACGACCAGGAATATCAATTTAAAATAACACCGCGATGAACAATCAGAAAACAACAAGTTATTACTGTCCGATGCTTTGCGAGGGCGATAAAACCTACGAAAAACCCGGCGACTGCCCCGTTTGCGGGATGCACCTGGTTTCGCAGGAAAAAGAGGAAGATACCAGCGAGGAAGAAAAAGCTTATCAAAAAACGGCCAGGAAATTTTGGTTTGCTCTCGCGCTAAGTATCCCGGTATTCCTGATCGCCATGTCTGATATGGTTAGCTTTCTGAACCTTGAAGCTCTCGCATCAAAAAAAGTATGGAGTTGGATCGAATTTATGCTGGCAACACCGGTGGTATTTTATTCCGGCTGGGTGTTTTTTAAGCGAGGCTGGAGTTCCATCCGCAGGTGGTCGCCCAATATGTGGACGCTGATTTCAATTGGAGTCGGCGCCGCTTATGTTTTCAGTGTTTTTGCCCTGCTGTTTCCCGGCGCTTTCCCGGAGCAATTTCAGGACCACCACGGCAACGTTCATTTATATTTCGAAGCAGCTGCCGTCATTTTAACGCTGGTATTACTTGGGCAAATGCTCGAATTGCGGGCACACCATAAAACCAGCTCAGCCATTAAAGCGCTGCTGGGATTGACGCCGCCTGTTGCCCGGGTGATCCGGAACGGGCAGGAAGTAGAAATCCCGCTCGAAGAAGTTCAGGTGGGCGACCTGCTGAAAGTAAAACCCGGCGAAAAAATTCCGGTAGACGGAATTATTCTAAAGGGCGATGCAGTAATTGACGAAAGTATGATTACCGGTGAACCAATCCCTGCCGATAAATCGTCCGGCGATCGGGTTACCGGGGGAACCATCAACGGCCGGACGGTTTTTGAAATGCGAGCTGAAAAAGTGGGTAACGACACCCTGCTGGCTCAAATCATCGATATGGTCAACCAGGCCAGCCGGTCACGGGCGCCCATTCAGCGACTGGCTGACACCGTTGCCAAATATTTTGTACAGATTGTCATCGCTATTGCCCTGCTTACCTTTACAGCCTGGGCCGTTTGGGGTCCCGAGCCAGTCTATGTTTATGCTTTTGTGAATGCGGTTGCCGTTTTAATCATTGCTTGCCCCTGCGCCTTGGGGCTGGCAACGCCCATGTCGATCATGGTGGGAACAGGCCGGGGCGCCCAATTGGGGGTTTTGGTGAAGGACGCCCGTGCCATCGAAGAAATGAACAAGGTAAATACCCTCATTATCGATAAAACCGGAACCATTACCGAAGGAAAACCCAGTTTAAAAAGTTTCAAATCATTCGGGAAGTTGAGCGACCTTGAAATTCTGCAACTGGCAGCCTCAGCCGATGCAAACAGCGAGCACCCGCTCGCCAATGCCATCGTCGCGGGTGCAAAAGCCAACGGGCTGAAACTGCTTTCTGTCGATCAGTTTGAATCTGTCACGGGAAAAGGGGTGCGAGCTGTTTATCAGGGGAAACAGATTGGTTTGGGAAATCATCGGTTGGTAGAAGATTTCAGTGCCGGTTTGGATGAAGAAAACAAAAAGTTAGCAGAAGCATGGCAGTTGACCGGGCAAACTGTGATGTACCTGGTCGTTCAGGATCGGGTGGAAGGGATGGTCAGTGTGGCCGACAAAATCAAAGACACTTCGGCCCGCGCCATCAAAAGCCTGCAAAAGATGGGCGTGAAAGTGCACATGCTCACCGGAGACAATCCTTACACCGCCAAAGCTGTTACCGATGAACTGGGACTCGATGGTTTCACCGCCGATTGCCTGCCCGAAGATAAATACAACAAGATAAAAGAGTTACAGGAACGGGGGCAGGTAGTCGCCATGGCCGGCGATGGCATCAACGACGCCCCGGCCCTGGCACAGGCCAATATCGGCATTGCTATGGGAACGGGAACCGACATTGCCATGCAAAGCGCCGAAATCACCCTGGTGAAAGGCGACCTGAACGGCATTGTCACGGCCAGAGAGTTAAGCCGGAAAGTTATGAAAAACATCAGGCAAAATCTCTTCTTCGCCTTTGTTTACAACGCGCTGGGCGTGCCAATAGCCGCCGGAATCCTGTTTCCTTTTTTCGGACTGCTGCTGAGCCCGATGATCGCCGCTGCGGCCATGAGCTTCAGCTCGGTCTCGGTTATTACCAACGCCTTGCGCTTAAGAAAAAAATAACTATTAGGTAAAAAAATAACTTTTGATTCAACCATTTGAGCGGTTAATCCTTTTAGATATGAAGATGACATGAAAAAAATCAAAAAACAGCTGACTCTCCTACCTGTCCCGTTACACAGCGGGATTAAGGAATTCTCCCGGTAATCCGGGATGGATACAGTGATCGGAAAAAAGTATTGGATTAAAAGTTGTCAACTTAAATCAAGGAAAAACATGAAAACAAAAGTAAAAGTTATTTTAAGCGCTCTGGTTTTAGCAACAATTCTCGGGGCCACCGCATGTGGGACTGCGTCGAAAAAAGAAAAAACCGACACGCAACAAGGAACAGAAGTGGCACAATACACCTGCCCGATGCATCCCGAAGTTCTTGCCGACCAACCGGGGGATTGCCCAAAATGCGGTATGGCCTTAATTGAGAAAAAAGCTGAAACGGAAGATCTCCGGGAAAAACAGGAATAAACCGGATCAAATGGCACATGAATGTTTTATAAAAAAATCAATTTAATAGAAATGAAAGCAAAAGTTTTAAGTTTAGTAAGTGTGTTCCTCTTTGGAACAGTGGCTGTTTTTGCAGCCAATAAGTCGGAGAAGTTCAAGGTATCGGGAAATTGCGGCATGTGCGAAAAACGCATTGAAAAAGCTGCACTTTCGGTCAAGGGTGTTTCGAAAGCCGACTGGAACAAGGAAAGCAAAATGATTGAAGTGGTGCTTGACGACAGTAAAACAGACGTGCACCAGGTGCAAATGGCCATTGCCAAAGCCGGGCACGATACTCCTGGGCACAAGGCCACCGACGAAGTCTACAACTCGCTGCACAATTGCTGCAAATACGACCGCGGCAATTCGGCCAAAGCACACGAAGGGCATAATCATTAAACTTAAAAAGAAGAGGTTGTATGAAAATGGATAGTCCGTTTTATACAACCTCTCTTCTCTTTTTGCGTCAGAAAATTTTGTACCGCAGTCCGAAATAGGTTTTCCGGCCAAGAATCGGGCCCCAAATCAGGGAACTGTCAAAATACAGGCTAAACGGCTGATCGCTGGCCAATATCGGCCTGTGTTGTTTATAGCCGGCCAGGTTTTCAACCCCCGCATAAAGCTCGAAACGTTCGCTCCACCGTTTACTTACCTGGGCATTCATCAGGAAGAAATCCGGTGAATAATCAGGTAAACGATATTCTTCCGGGTTTGAGCCGGTGAAGGGAATTCGCTTTCTCCCCTGCCAGTTAAGGGTATAATCGAAACTCCAGAAATTGCGGGTTTCGTAAGCCAGGTTCAGAAATGCCCGGTGACTGGATTGCAAAGGTTTCTGCATCAGCCCGTCGCGGTATGTGGTTTTCACATCGTACCAGCGATAAGCCATCCGGATATCCAGCGATTTGATCAGTTCGTAATCAACTTGCGCCTGAAAACTGTTTGACCTGGATTTCGCGTTTGATTGATAAAACAGCGCCTGTTGCGGATCGTTATCCAGGTCCATCACCACCTGCCGGGAAAAATCAGTCCGGTAAAAATCAAAACTGAGGCTTCCCTCCCGGTAGTTCATTCTGAATTTTTGGGTCAGGTTCAGTCCGTAGTTCCAGGCAACTTCAGGATCAAAACCGTAAGGCCTGTTATTTTTTTCACCCTGAAACACCAGTTGACGCGAACTGGCCAGAACGCCGCTGTTTTCGGCAATCACACTGGCCGTGCGCTGCCCCCGTCCTGCCGAAACCCGCAATACCGTTTGTTCGGCCGGGGCATACCGCACATGCAGGCGCGGCGTTAAAAAAACACCATACAGGTTGTGATAATCTCCCCGCAGCCCGGCCACCACGCTAACCCGGTCGGATGGCAGGTAAGTGTATTCGAAGAAAACACCCGGAACCGATTCGTTTCGGCTAAAGATGGTGTCATTCAACTCCTCCCTGAAATCATCAAACTGATAAGATGTACCTGTTTTGAATTCATGCCGGGCATTTCCAATGATACTCTGATAAATCAGGTTGGCATACCACGACTGCTGCCCGGCGTTGTAGGCATTCAATCCAAAATAACTGTCCTGCTCATGATCGGCTCCGGCCAGCTGTAATCCGATCGATTTCCAGGGCTGATCTTCAAATACTTTTCCAATTTTGGCCCAGCCTTCCAGCCGCCGCACGTCAATATTCATTCCCCATGCACGGGTGGTCAGTGCATCTTCGGACCTGAAATCTAACTCGCCCCCCTGGTTGTCCAACACCGAACCTTTTATCCCGAACTGAACAAACAAGCCGTCATCGCCGGTATAATCCCACCTGTTCAGGGCCGTAAACGTATTGCCCGTGGGCATGTCCATAAAGCCGTCGTTGTTGTGGTCAAGCTTTCGCGAGTTATCTTTTCCGTGCAATAATAAAACGGTTGACCATTTGCTGTTTTCGAACCGGTGAGCGAGGTTCAGGTTGGCCTCCAACCGGCTTTCGGCATCGGCAAACAGGTTTAAATACAAACGCTCGGCTACCTTTGGTTTTCTCAGTTCAATGTTTATTTGTCCGGCAATACTTTCGTAACCGTTCACCACCGAGCCGGTTCCTTTGTTGAGTTGGATGCTTTCAATCCAGGTTCCCGGAACCAGGGTCAGTCCATAAACTGAAGCCAAACCCCGCATATCCGGAACATTCTCCCGGGCTATTTGCACGTAGGGACCGGCAAGACCCAGCATCTGAATCTGGCGCGATCCGGTGACGGCATCGGTAAATGTAACGTCGATGCTTGGACTGGTCTCAAAACTTTCACTCAGGTTACAACAAGCTGCTTTGCATAATTCTTTCTCGGCGATCTGTTCTACTTTAATGGACGAGAGCATGGAAATTTCCGTCGATTTTCTGCGCTGAACAACTTCAACTTCATTCAACTCAAGAGATGCCTCCAAAACAACAGGCGGAATTTTGCCGGATGATACTTCAACGGTATCATTCCGGTAACCAATATAAGTAAAAATCCACACCCAAAGGATGTGGCTTTGGGATAACCCCTGGAAGGGGTAATTTGCTTTTACCCTCAAAGAAGGTAAAAGTTGTTGTCCCCACAGGTTAATGACTACTTTTCTTCTTCTCGTTTATCTTTCTTTTCCTGATACTTGACGTACCTCTTGATCATCTCCGCATCCAGTCCTACTGTATCCACACAGTAGCCTTTTGACCAGAAATGATTGCCCCAATAGGGGCGGCTCTTCAAGCTCTTATATTTGTTGAACAGCCGAATTGCTGTTCGTCCTTTAAAAATCCCAACCATGTCAGAAATAGAGACTTTCGGCGGAACCATCAAAACCAGATGTACGTGATCTTCCTGTACGTTCAACTCCTCAATAATACAGCCTTTCTGCTCCGAGAAAGCCTTGATGCAGTGTTCCACTTCAATTTTGATTTCTCCCTTCAATATTCTATACCTATATTTAGGGGTCCATACGATATGGTACATGCAATGCCAGATCGCATGCGACAACTTCTTAAAACGACTCATTGTTTTTTCCTTTCTTTGGTTGTGGGGACAACCTTCTAAAGGTAAATATGAGTCGTTTTACAGGCAAACCCGTGGAACGTCTCTGACCACGTTCAGAGAACGTGGGTTTTTAACTTGAACTAAAAACGAGGCGGTTGGTTTTACCGGTTCGTTCAATCACAAAGTGTCCGTGTTCGTTCGAGCTGGTACCCAAAGTGGTGCCTTCCCAATAGACGTTCACTCCGGCGAGAGCGGTTGTTTTTCCCCCTTCTTCTCCGGCGACGCTCCCGCTAACGGTTTCCGGGGCAGGCTGTGCCCCGCTTATAAACGGGACACTAAGCAGCAGAAAAAATAAATATTCTTTTTTGATGATCATGAATTGAATTTTAAATTGACACAATAAGCAATCACAGACCGATTTAATCAGCCCTTTTGTTTTTGTTCAATTTAAAAGCTAAGCGTAATACACGAGGGAGCAGTTCAGGAGCCAGGCCGGCGCTTTCGGCGGCGGGAAAAAATCATCATCGCCCGGCCCGATAGCTTGCATGACAATACAATCAGGGGAAGGAAACTGAACTCCGGCAACCAATTCCGTTACCGGGAGTTCCAGGTTCAACCTGAAGCCGGCATAAAACGATTGTTGCTCTTCAAACCGGATAATCTGCGTAACATCATGGCAACAAGCAGACTGGCAGACAAGCGCTCCGTCGCAGCAGCTTGCCGGTTCGGCATACAACTGAACCGATGCAATCTCGCCCGAACAATAATGAATATTTATGGCCAGCCCAACGGTAACCAGCAGATAAAACCCTGATAATATAGTCGCAACGGCTTTTTTCATCGGTACAATAATAGCAATAAAAACTTTATCTTCGTAATTGCTAAACGCTGAACAATGAAAATTAAAGTACTCTTCCTTCTTTTGCCTGTTTTCTACCTGACATCGGTGGCACAAACCGAAAAGCCGGAGCAGGTGACCAAACAGGGCTGGAACTTTGGCGCTCTTCCGGCGGTCACATTCGACACCGATTTAGGTTTTCAGTACGGCGGCTTTATCAACCTGTTTAATTACGGCGACGGCAGCCGTTACCCAAGTTATAACCACAGCCTCTACCTGGAGGTTTCGCGTTATACCAAAGGCAGCGGCATCTACCGGTTTAGTTTTGATTCGGACCAGTTGATCAAAGGCCTGCAAACCTCGGTCGATATCAGCTATCTCACCGACCAACTGTACGATTTTTATGGCTTTAACGGTTACGAAGCCGTGTACAACAAAAACTGGGTCGACGAGGATGCGGCAGGCTATGTCAGTCGTGCATTCTATAAATACGACCGGAAAATGTTCCGCTGGAAAATCGACCTGCAAGGGAAACTTCACGGCCGGAACCTCAGGTGGATCGCAGGCCTGAACCTCCTGAATTTTAAGATCGGCTCGGTGAATGTTGAAAAACTAAATAAAGGGAAGGATGAAGAAGATAAGCTCCCGGAAGTTGACGGTTTATACGATAAATACCTCGAATGGGGTCTGATTACGGAACAAGAAGCAAACGGCGGTTTTGTTCCAACCTTTAAAGCCGGACTGGTTTACGATACCCGCGATTTTAAACCCAATCCGATGAAAGGAGTCTGGACCGAAGCGGTTGTCGTGTTCTCGCCCGACCTGGCAGGTGCCGAGAGCTCCTTTTCCAAGTTAAGCTTAACCCACCGGCAATATTTCACACTGATCCCGGAAGACCTGTCATTTGCCTGCCGCCTTGCCTATCAGACAAGCCTGGGGGGACGCGTTCCGTTTTATTACCAGCCTCAAATCGAAACATCCATCATGAGAGGTTCCACATCCGAGGGCCTGGGCGGATCAAAAACACTCCGGGGAATCCTGCGAAACCGGGTTGTGGGCGATGGGCTGTTTTACGGGAATACCGAACTTCGCTGGAAATTTTACCGTTTTCAGTTTCGCAACAACAACTTCTACCTGGGCCTGAACGGTTTTACCGATTTCGGGAAGGTCACCAACCGGATCGGCCTGAATACTGACCCGGCCGCTTTCGCCGAATTCAGCCTGAATAACAATCCGGCTGATTATTTTGACCGGAATTCAGAAAAACTTCATGTTTCGTATGGAGCAGGCATGCGGGTGGTGATGAACGAAAACTTCATCATTGCTTTCGATTATGGGATAGCGGCCGACAAACGCGACGGAAGTTCGGGCTTTTACATGGGGCTGAATTACTTATTTTAAGCCGGATTTTTCTGAAAAAAACCGGAACATCCGGCCATATCATCTTCATATCAACACAAACAATGAGAATCTGGTCAGTTCATCCGATGTATCTGGATGCGAAAGGTTTGGTGGCGCTGTGGCGGGAAACGCTTTTGGCCAAACAGGTGCTCGAGGGAAAAACCAAAGGTTATCAACATCACCCGCAATTGAAGCGGTTCAGGGCAGCCGTCAATCCGCTTGACTGCATCAATCAATACCTGGCTGTGGTTTGGGACGAAGCGGCAAAACGTGGCTACCGCTTCGACGAAAAGAAAATACGCCGCGATTTTAAACCCGAAAAGCTAAGCGTGACCACCGGTCAGCTGAACTACGAAACCAGGCATTTACTCCAAAAGCTGAAAATACGCGACATGGCAAAGTTTCATGAGCTGAGCGGCAGACAAGAGCTTTTGCCACACCCGCTATTCGGCTTGGTCGAAGGCGGAATTGAAGACTGGGAAAAGATCAGCGAATAAGCCCGTCAGAATTCATCGATCGTATGCAACGGTTAACCGATCATCCCCTCCTCCGTGCAACATGTTTTAATTCGTTCAAATGCAGCTTCAATATCATGATCCAGGCCAACCGAAAAGCGAACCAGTCCTTCAGACAGGCCAATCTCCTGCTGCACTTCTTTCGGCACTTCCGACGAGGTACTGTGCCCCGAGCAGCTAAACAGCGTTTTAAAATAGCCCAGGCTGACGGCCAGGTAGCCCACATCACGCTCCTGCATTTTTTGCATCAGCCGGTTGGCCTTCGCTAAGGTCCCCAAATCAATCGCCAACATACCTCCAAAGCCAAAATCAGGATTCATCAACTGTTTGTGCAAACCGTGTTGTTTGTGAGTTCCCAACCCCGGATAAATTACCGGAATGCCATTTTTTTGCAGGTTCTCAGCCACATACAACGCATTTTTACTGTGTTGCTTCATGCGGATATGCAGGGTATGCAGGTTTTTCAGGATCGATGACGAACGCAGCGGATCGAGCACCGGGCCAAGTAACATGGCGGTGCCGTCGGTCACATTCGACAATTCACGGATAAACTGATTGGTTCCGCAAATGGCGCCTGCCACGCAGTCGTTCTTTCCGTTGATAAATTTTGTCATGCTGTACACCACTACGTCAGCGCCCATCCGGGCAGGAGCCATGATCATCGGGGTGAAGGTATTGTCGACCACCAGCTTAACACCATGTTTCCGTGCCAGTTGAGCCAAGGCCGGAATATCGGAAACCTGAAGCAGCGGATTGGTGACACTTTCGGTATAAATCACTTTGGTATTGGGTTGAATGGCTGCCTCAACGCTTTCCAAATCGGTAACATTGACGAAGGTCACTTCGATTTTAAACTTCTTCAGGTAATTTTTCAAAAAGGCAAAAGTGCCGCCGTAAGTGGTCACGCTGGTCACCATGTGATCGCCCGTACTGCACAATTGCAACAAGGTGCAGGTAATGGCTGCCATGCCCGAGGCCGTCACCCAGGCCGATTCGGTACATTCCATAGCAGCCAGTGCATCGGCCAGGTACTTGTTGCTCGGGTTCCAGTGACGCGAATACAGAAAACAACCTTCCAGGTGCCCGAGGAAGGTTTCCTCCATATCTTCGCCGTGCAGAAAAGTATAAGTTGACGAATCGGTAATCGAAGGGTTAACACCCCCAAATTCTCCAAACTGATGTAAGAACTGGATTTGTGAAGCAGGATCAAATTTTTGCATGACTTTTGGGTTGAAATCGCATTCAAGGTAGGCGGTTCCCAAACAAAAAATGATGATTTTAACCCAGCAACCGGACTCGCCCGCTATGTTGTTCAGCTACGAAAGTGTATCAGACAAAAACAGGCTTTTTCATGCAAAAGAACAGGTAGTATGGAGTCAATAGTAAACAGGCAGAAGGCCGAAGGTTAATTTTCACGACAGGGTAAATCTCTTGTTCCGGTTCAAACGGTCAGTTTAAACCTGACATGACAGTAGATGGTCTTTTACGGAATATTGGAATAAGCTCTCCCCGCGCACTTTGGCACTTTGAAACTTTACATCAAAACCCCTTCAGCAAAAAAGCCAGCGCCACGCCCAGGTAGTTGCCAAACGCGTAACCCAAGATGCCAACCGTAAGGCCCGAGATGATCACATCTTTATTTTTCAGGGCCCCGGCCACTACCGGCACAAAGGGCGGAGAATAGGTTAAAGCGGCAATGGTAATAATGGTGGTATCTGAGTCTACCTTAAAAATCCACGATAAAAACACATGGACGAGCATGGTACCGAACACCGCCAAGGCCACATAAAGGAACAAGTGAAGAAATTCGATGCTGAACATGTTGACCAGGTCACCCATACTGGCGACAATCAACGAAAACACAATGATAAAATACATCCCGAACTGAAAGGTTTTTTGCATCCGGTTGATGGCTTTAACCATGCTCAAAGCCAGGCTTAGCGTGGTAATGGAAAGGATAACCACCGTCATTTGCGCCGACTGCGGAAACAGGAAACTCAGGGCAGCACCCGCACCGGCCACCAACACCGACAGTCCCAGCGCTCTCCGTAATTGGGGCAAAGCGCTTCGGCTCAGCATTCCGCGGTAATTATCAATATCTTCACTCTCCAGCATAATTTGCTGAATTTCCAGTTCCCGGTGCGAATCGTAAAAGCGGGGTAAAAACAGGTTAAAAAGCCGTTGGGCCGATGTCAGCAAAAAAATCAGGAAAAAAGCTCCCAAAACCATATCGTAGGTGTTTGTCAGGATAAACTGGTTCGGTTCAACATTCAGCGCGGTACTGATGGCTGCCAGGTTGGGCGCTCCTCCGGTGTAAATTCCGATTAACATGCCGGCCACCTTCCAGCCGTCCGCGATCAGTTTTCCTAAAACAAAATAGCCGGAAATAACCACAATCAGCAGCGAGGCCAGGCCAAGAGCCAGCGAGAATAAAGCTCCTTTGGCCAGTTTTAACCAACGCTTTAAATCGAGCGAAAACAATAACAGCGGAATAGCCAGGGGAATGACAATGGACAGCAATACATTTTGAACGCTGTAAATCTGATGGGCTATTAAATCCGATTCGGTTATTCTTCCCTGTTCGAAATAAGTCATGACTTCCTGCACCGACAAATTTTGTTTTTCAACCAGAATTTCCCGGAATGCGGAGGAAGCCCGGGTCAGAATACCGATATTCCCGAAAATCAGACCCGACAGATAGGCCATAACAACGGCGCCAATCTTGTGAATCAGTTTTGACCGATGCGTCAAATAGATCAGGAGCGCCGGGAAAATAAAGTAAAACAGTATCAATAAAATTGAAATCAGCATATCCACCCGAATTGACAATCCTCAAAAATAGCAAAATTGAAGCAGATTTAAACAATTTGAAACGTTTGATCAAACAGCAGTTTCTTCCGGCCTAATTCGCCTGATTTTGATATTCAGGTAGGCAAACAGAATCGACATCAGCGGACTGATCAGGTTAAAGAAACTATACGGCAGGTAATCGAAGGTTGCCACACCAAGCACCCGCGATTGCGTAGCCCCGCAGGTATTCCAGGGAATGAGCACCGAGGTCATCGTTCCCGAATCTTCGAGCGTACGGCTTAAAACTTCCGGCTTCAAGCCCTTGTCTTCGTAACTTTTCCGGAACATGCGGCCCGGCACCACAATCGAAATATACTGGTCGGATGCCGTGGTGTTGAAAAACAGACAGGTAACCACCGTGGACGTGACCAGCGAACCGGTTGATTTGGCCCATTTGACAATCGGCCGGGTCAACCGGGCCAACAAGCCGCCCGACTCCATGATCCCGCCAAATACCATAGCCGAAAGGATCAGCCAGATGGTGTCGAGCATGCCGCGCATGCCGGTGGTCGACAACAACTCATTCACATTTTCATCGGGCGTAATAATCGATACATCGCCGTACATCGCCTGCATAAAACCAATATACGACGCCTTGGCATAGTTGGGCAGGTCTCCGGCCACTTCACGGATAATCTGCGGTTGAAAGATCACCGCAAAAGCACCTCCCAGCAAGGTCCCGATCATCAGTGAAGGAATCGGCGGAACCTTCAACATGATAATAACAAACAGGATGAGCGGCACCAGAAACAACACCGGCGACGTATTGAAGGCGCCGCTAATGGCCGATTTTGTATCGACTACATCAATCACCGCCTGACTAAAGTCGTAATTAAAACCGATCACCGCAAACAGAATCAGGGTCAGAAGCATACTGGGCACCGTGGTCAAAAGCATGTACCGGATATGCGTAAACAGGTCGGTCCCCGCCATCGCGGGCGCCAGGTTGGTGGTATCGCTCAGGGGAGAAATTTTATCGCCGAAATAAGCCCCGGAGATAATGGCGCCGGCCACAATCGGCTCGCTGATCCCAATGGCTTTCCCAATGCCGATCAGGGCTACCCCAATGGTAGCGACGGTTGACCAGGAGCTGCCTGTAGCCACCGAAACCACCGAACTGACCACCACCGCCGCCATTAAAAACAGGTTGGGGTGAATAATGTCCATACCGTAATAAATCATGGCAGGAATAACGCCGCTGATCAGCCAGGTACCCGCTAAAGAGCCAATCAACAGCAAAATCAGCATCGATGGCATGGCCGAACCGATCGTGTTCACCACATTTCGGATTGTTTTCTCCCATTTTTGCCCGCTTCGGCGAACAATAACACCGGCAATGGTGGCCGCCAGCAACAAAGCCAGCTGATTCGATCCCGCCAGGGTATCGTCAAAAAATACCACGTTTAACGACAGCAAAAGCACCAAAGCCAGAATCGGCAGCAAAGCTTCAATAAAATAAGGGTCACGCTTCATCAGAAAAAACCGGTTTTGTATATCAACATAAATAAAGCAATTAAATGCGATTTACCCGCATCGCTATGCCATAAAACTTATTTTTAAGCTCTAAAAAATAATATGGTCTTCTGTCAGTTTATATTTATATCGTTTCAATAATCGGGTTTTTGAGCTGATAATGATTAATTTTATCCTTATAATCCGGTAAAATGTGTTAAACTGTATGTTCTTGAAAAAAGCGCTTCTGGTATTCATCTTTATAGCATTTGTTTTTCAGCTTTCCGCGCAGCAGGAAGATGAAATCTTTTTTGTTGTGAACGGTCGTTTAACCACCGACAGCGGCAAACTCGACGGTGCAACCATTGCCGTTTCAAAAAATGGGGAACGCGGGGAAACAGTTACCCCCCCCAGATCCGGACGCTTCGATTTCAACCTGGAATTCAATAACGAATACCAACTCACCTTTAACCTGGCCGGCTGTTTTCAAAAAATCATTATTATTTCAACCCATGTTCCCGACGAAGTGTTACGGAAAAACAACAAATTCCCTCCCCTTCCCTTCGTTTTAAACCTGTTTAAAGAAGTGGATGATCTGGACAGATCGTTCACGATAAAACCAGTCGCCCGCGTGTTTTATAATGCCCGGATCGATAATTTTGATTCGGAAATTTACTTTTCCGACAATCAGCTCCGGGAAATGATTAAGGAAGCGCAGGCGCAAAATGCAGCCCTGGCCTCCGAAATGAAAAACATCAGCAAAGCCGACCAACTGGAACATGCCGCCCGCGAAAAAGAATATGACAAAGCAGTGGCCGAAGCCGACGCCTTTTATGCCAAAAAGCAATTCGAAGCCGCGCTCGAAAAATTTCAGCTGGCTAACTCCCTCTTTTTCGACCGCCCCTACCCGAAAGACCGCATTGCAGAAATTCATGACCTGATGGCTGCTATGCTGCTGGCCGATGACGTGACCAAAAGTTACCAGGAGGCCATCCGCGAAGGCGATACCCAATTCGGGGCAAGCCGCTACGACCTGGCCGCGACCGCTTATCAACGGGCGCTCGACATCAAGCCGAAAGATAAATATGCCACCGACAGGCTGGCTGAATCAAACCGGATGCTCGGCCAACAAGAAATTGATGCGAAGTATAATCAACTGATTGCCCGGGCCGATGATGCCTTTATTTCGCACATCTTCGACCAGGCCGTCGACCTGTATACGGAAGCCATTGGGTTAAAACCCCGGGATTCGCAATACGCCCGCGATCAGCTCAAACGAATTGAAGAAGAAAAAGCCAGACTGGCCCAACTGGCGTCCATCGAGAAACAATACCTGGATGCAATGGCCAAAGGAAATTCGGCTTATCAGGAAAAATCATACAACGATGCACTGCTGGCCTTCAACCAGGCTTTAACGATAAAGCCCAACGATGAGCCGGCCCAAAACCGGATTCGCGAAACCGAAGAAATGCTCCGCCAGCTGACAAACCAGCAAAACTATGCCAGCCTCATCGCGCAGGCCGATCAGCTGTTTAGTCAAAACCAGTTAAGCGGATCAAAAGAGTTATATACGCAGGCACTGGTCATACAGCCCGATCAGCAACACCCGAAAGACCGGATCGCCGAAATTGACCGGCTGCTCTTACTGAACCAGCAGTTCGAAAGCTTACTGGCCAATGCCGACAGCGAATTTGACAAAAAGAACTACGCTCCCGCGAAATCGCTTTATCAGCAGATTTTGCAACTGAAACCCGAACAGGAGCATGCAAAAAACAGGATCACACAAATTGACCTGATCCTGCGGCAACAGGCGCTTGACGAACAATACGCCACCCTGATTGCCCAAGCCGACCAGGCTTTTGGAATCAAACAATACCAGCCGGCACAAACAGCGTATAAGCAGGCGCTGACGCTGAAACCCGAAGAAAGTTATCCGAAAGACCAGCTGGCCTTAATTGACCGGGAACTGGCTTTGGCCGAATCGCGCGCACTCGAAGAAGCCCGTCAGCTTGAGCTCAACCGGCAATACCAGGCTACCATTGCCGAAGCCGACCGCCTGTTCCAGGCAAGCAGTTGGGAACCGGCCAGGACCGGATATCAATCGGCTAACTCCATCAAACCGGACGAACAATACCCGCTGAGCCAGATTGCCGCGATTGACGAGATCATGGCAAACAGGGCCCGCATCGACCAGGCCTACCTCGAAGCTATTGAAGCTGCTGATCAGCTGGCCAGCCGGGAAGCCTATTCCGAAGCCATCGGCAAGTACCGCGAAGCCTTGACATACAAGCCCGCCGAAGTTTACCCGCAAGAGCAGATCCGGCGTTTAAACGGAATTCTGGCCCAACTCGAAACATCCAAACAACTGGAAGCCTCCTACCTGGCATTGATAGGGAAAGCCGATTCCTTGTTCCGTTTAGAAGCTTATCAGCCCTCAAAAAATGAATTTCTGGCTGCCTCGGCCTTAAAGCCGGCAGAGCAATACCCGAAAGACCGTATCCGCGAAATTGACGGCATTCTGGCCGATTTACTTCGCCGGCAGCAGGAACTTGAGCAAACGCAAAAAGCTTACGAAGAAGCCATTGCCAAAGCCGATGCCTTGTTTAAAGCGGAACAGCTCAACGACGCCAAACCGGCCTACCAAACGGCCCTTTCGTATAAACCCGGCGATGCTTACGCCCGGCAACAAATCAGCCTGATTGACGAAAAACTGGCGCAGCTGGTCCGCGAAGAAGCAGACCGGCTGAAGCTGGAAAGCGATTACCAGGCGAAAATTCTCCTGGCCGATCAGGCCTTTAACGGCGAAAAGTATCCCGAAGCCAAAACAGCATACCTGGAAGCCCTGGTCATGAAACCGCAGGAACAATACCCGGCGCAGCAAATTGAAAAGATTGACGGAATCCTGCTCTCCCTGCAACAACAGGCCGAACGGGATAAGCAATACCTGTTATACATCGCCGATGCCGGACAGGCCTTCAAACAGGAGCAATACACCGAATCCATCGGACTGTTTAGAAATGCCCTGGCCCTCAAGCCACAGGAAAGCCTTCCTCCCAGACGAATTGCCGAGATTGAGCAAATCATTGCACAACGCGAAGAAGCGGCCCGTTTAGCGGCAGCAGCTGCTCAACGTCTGGCCGAAGAAGAAGCCAAACGCGCCAAATACCAGGAGATCATTGTCCGGGCCGATAACGAATTTAAAAACGAATCGTACGAACCCGCCCGCTTGCATTATACCGAAGCCTTGAGCCTGTTTCCCGACGAACAATACCCGAAGGTAAAACTCGAAGCGATTGCCAACCTGCTGAAACAACAGGAACTGGCCGAACTGGCGCGTAAACAAAAAGCGCTGGCCAAAGCGAAGCTGGAGGCGTTCAACCATAAAATCGCGGAGGCCGAAGCCCGATTCGACCGGCAAGAGCTAAACGAAGCCATCAGCGCATACCAGGAAGCCATCGTTATCCTGCCCGAAAGAACAGCCGAGGTGAATGAAAAAATTAAACAGGTACGCGATCTGATCAGTTTCTTCGCTCAGCAGGAAAGCAATTACAAAAATGCCCTCAGCCGGGGCGACCGTCAGTTTGAAAACCAGGAATGGACCAACGCCCTGGCTTCGTACCAACAAGCCCTGAAAATAAAACCGGAAGAAGCTTATCCGGCCGGGCAGATTGAACGCATCAACCAGATTCTGGCGGAACAACAGGAAGCCGCCGCGCGGAGGTTGGCCTCATCGGGTACCGATGACCAATACAGGGAAGCCATTAAAAATGCCGATGAGCACTACCAACTGAAAGATTACACCGTCGCCCAGTTCTACTATTACAAGGCATCTGCCCTTCAGCCACAGAATCAGTACCCGAAAGACCGGATTGCCGAAATCGGTAAACTGATCGACCAAAGCCTGGAAGCCGGACAACTGAAAGCCTACCAGGATGCCATTGTCCGTGCCGACTCTGAATTTGAACGCAAAAATTACAATGTGGCCCGCTTCTATTACCACAATGCCCTGGGTATTAAATCGTGGGAACAACACCCCAAAAACCGAATTGCCGAAATCAACGGACTGACCAACAGCTTACTTTCGGTCAGGGAAGAGCAGGAGTACCAGAACCTGATCTCGAGCGCCGATGAAGCCTTCTTCGGTAAAAACCTGGCGGTCGCCCGTTCCTATTATCAACGCGCCGCGTCCATCAAAAAAGACGAGCAATATCCGGCCATCAAAATAGCTGAGATCCAGAAAATGATGGAAGAGGAAACCCGGGAACAGGCCAATCGCGAATACGCACAAAACATCGAAGAAGCGGATAAGGCCTTTGCTACCGCGAACTACAGCGTTGCCCGTTTTTATTACAACAAGGCTTTAAGCTTAAAACCCAACGAGAATTACCCGAAAGAACAACTGGAAAAAATCAGAAAAGCCTTATCGGGGAATTAGACAGCAGAACTGATTTTCTCATAGATTCCCGGATGCTTTTGTTGCAGGTTCATATTTTTTGAGGGGGAACCAAGGAAATCGCTTTTAACCTTACATGAGATGTTCCACCCGTTATAAATAAGGTAAATAAGGTTGGATGCAATGAGGTCGGACAGGCTATTAAGGCAGATCACGAAAATAAGGTTTCAGGAGATCAGTACCACTACTTTGATCCGTCGGCTGATGAGCCATGTGAGGTCAAATCCAGTATATCTTTCTAAAAGCGATTTCCCTGAAATTAAGCCAGAGTTCCCCCCGAAAAATTATTGACGCTTGTTATATTGACGACCGCAATTTTTTCAGTTCTATTCAAATCAATCTTTCCAAAATCTCAGGACTGACTGATTTTCTTTGTAATATTTTCCAACTTTAAACTCATCTCTTCCGGTACTCACGGGGCGACATGTTCATCACCCGGCGAAACTGACGCGAAAAATAGAACTGGTCATCAAAACCTGACTCTCGGGCAATCACGGCAATACTCCGGTCCGAATTGTCTAATAGCCGACACGAACGCTGAATTTTCAACTGAATAAAATAATCGATCGGCGAATGGCCGGTTTGTTTCGAAAAAAGCCTTGCAAAATGCGAAGACGACAGTTTCATTTCAGCGGCAAGTTCTTTCAGTGTTAGTTTCCGGTCCAGGTTTTCCAGCATAAAATTGATGCTTTGACCAACCGGGTCATTTCCCCGGCTTTCGTTGATCAGCCGGAACTGCCCGAGGTGGGTGAACGACGCCAAGAGACGGTTCAGGCAAAGGTTGGTATATTCCAGCGTCTCGATGCTAAAACCGCGGTCGAAGTTTTTAAAAATTTCGTTGAACAGCCCAAGTCGTTCGTTGATCCGCGAAGTTTTTCCCCTTTCAATGCGGACCGGAAGAAGCGCCAAACGCGAAAACAGGGGTGCTTTCGGGCCTGCAAAATGAATCCAGTAAATCGACCACGGCTTATCCTTGTCGGCAAAATAGGCGTGAGACATGCCCGGAGGAATAATCAGAAAATGATCGGGCGGCAGTTCGTGTTTCGTATTGCCTGCTAATATAATCCCTTTTCCTTCAACATTATAAATAAGAATAGCCTGGCTCACACCTTTCTTTCGTTCACGGAAATGATGGCGCGCCTGCGGGTAATAACCGATATCGGTGATATACAGATCGGCGATCAGCGGGTTCGCGGTAACCATGTCCAGAATTTTGTCTGGAATGACATAACTGATCTGCCCGGGAAAGCCTTCCTGCTTTTTCATGTCGCTAAAATAAAATCGTTCATATTCCGGCTCATAAATTTGTACCGAAAAATAGAGATTATTATGAAGTGTGCTTGTAATTAGTGAAAAATTATTGAAAGTTGAGCCTTTACCTGACCGGACTGGGACGCCTTGTACAGAAAAATCAGGACGAGGCGTTCCGCTTTTTCGGAGAAGTGTTAAACAGCGACCAAACCCACAAAGGAGCCGTGGTTCATCTAAAGCTTAAACAGGAATCCGGAAGGTGAAGGTAGTTCCCCGGCCAACTTCAGATTCAAGCCGGATATCGCCATTCATCAGTTCGACCAGTTTTTTCACGATCGAAAGCCCTAATCCGGCGCCTCCGTACACGCGGGTCGACGAATCGTCGGCCTGCCGGAAACGGTCGAAAATGGCCGTTTGATGCTCGGGGCTGATCCCGATACCGGTATCGGAAACAAAAAAACTGATTTGTTCGGGAGACATCGCGGCAATACCGAAGCTAATTTGTCCCTGGCGGGTAAACTTGACCGCATTGCTCAGCAGGTTCATGAAAATCTGGTTAAACCGAACCTTATCGTTATTGATCAGGACCGGCTCATCCGGAAGAACAAACTTCAGCTCAATTTCCTTCTGATCGGTTTCGTGCAGGCGTTGTTTGAACATGGTGTAAAGCCCGTTCAGCACCGACCCAACATCAAACTGGCTCTGGTACATCACCAGCTGCCCGGTTTCCAGCTTCGAGATATCCAGAATATCATTGATAATTTGCAGCAAATTTTCGGAGCTTTGATCCAGAATCTCGTAAAACTCTTCCTTGGTGGCCTGATCCAGTTTTTCCTCTTCAACCAAAATATTGGTAAACCCAAGGATCGCATTAAGCGGGGTACGGATTTCGTGACTCATATTGGCCAGAAATGCCGATTTTAACCGGTCGCTTTCTTCCGCTTTTTCCTTGGCCATCTGTAAATCGGCAATGATCCGTTTCTTTTCGGTAATGTCTTCTTTAGCGGCTACAAAATAAATGATCTCTCCTTTTTCATCCAGGATCGACGATATAACGGCACTCTCCCAGTAGATCTCCCCGTTTTTCTTCCTGTTGAGCAACTCCCCGTGCCATTCTTGTCCGGCAAGAATTGTATTCCACATATCCTCATAAAATTCAACGGGGTGTTGTTCCGATTTCAAAATGGCCGGAGTTTTTCCCACGGCCTCGGCAAAGCTGTAGCCCGATATTTGCGTAAATTTCGGATTAACGTATTCGATGTAGCCTTTCGGATCGGTAATAACAATACTCACCGGGCTTTGCTCGGTCGACTTGCCGAGAAGTTGTAAGCGGTTTTCGGCTTCTTTCTTCTCCGTGATGTCGTGAATAATGGAATGAAGGTAGATTTTCCCTTTGAATTCAATTTTACTGGTGAAAACCTCCACATCGCGGACAGACCCGTCTGCAAGCCGGTGCCGGTGTTCCGATTGTTTGTTTTTTGATTTCCGGGCGATTGCCAGCAACTTTTCCAGCTCTTCATCCGAAAATAAAACAATCTGCCGCAAGTTCATCTGCCTCAGTTGCTGGCGCGAATAACCGTAAAATGCCCGGGCAGCCCGGTTGGCATCGACAATGTCTCCCGTATTCATATCAATCAGCAACTTGATGGCCGAATCGTTTTCAAAAAGGTTTTTATACCCTTTCTCGCTTCGTTTCAAAGCTTCTTCTGCCTTATAACGTTCGGTAAAATCCTGGTAAATCACTAAAAACTGAGGTGATCCATCCCAGTCAATCAGCTTCCGGCAGACACGCAGGTTCCGGATTCCCCCATCCTTGTGAAGAATTCCGATTTCATATTCCGACTCAACCTGCTCCCCTTTTTTGCGCTTCGCTTTTCGAGCCTGATGTTGTTCCAAACTGGCCCGGGTATAACGTTCTTCCAAAGGAACGCTAACATATTCAAGCAGGTTTTCAAATCCGTACAGTGACAAAAAAGCCTGATTAACGTATAGTGTTTGCCCGGTTTGCGACACAATGCGCAGTCCCATCGGAAATTCGTCCATCAACCGGCGGAAATTCTCCCGCGACCGGAGTAAGGTCTGCTCGGCCAGTTTCCGTTCGGTAATATCTGTGATTGTTCCGATATATCCAAGAATCTCGCCCTCGGCAGTGCTTTCAGGTACCGCCTCTCCCATCACCCAGGTGGGACTGCCGTTTGAATTACGAAAACGATACTCGGCAACCGACTTCGCCCCATTGTCGGTTGCCTGCTCCCAGCCCCGTCGCAACTGATCGCGGTCATCCGGGTGAACAGCTGCCAGCCAACCGGTACCAAGAGCATGTTCAGCAGATACACCGCTGATTGCACACCACTTCGGATTAACGTAAGTCGTGTATCCGTCTGCCCGGGTCCGGAAAATACCAACAGGTGACTGATCGGTCAGGGTATGATACAAGCGTTCGCGATCCTGGACTTGCCGGTGTATATTTCGCTCGTTCGTTTGATCTCTGAAAACCAACACAACTCCGGTTATATTTCCTTTCGTATCGCGGATCGGCGCCCCGCTGTCGGCAATGGGTATTTCTGCTCTCTGCCTGTTAATCAGTAGTGTATGATTGGCCAAGCCCACAACCACTCCTTTATCCAGTACTTTCTCAACCAGGCAGTTTGCCTTCTCTCGGGTACTCTCGTTGACGACAGGAAAGACGACACCGATGGGTTGTCCCAGGGCTTCCTGCTCGGTCCAACCGGTTAGTTGCTCCGCCATCGGGTTGATAAAGGTGATGGTTCCCTGGTTATCTGTGGTAATCACCGCATCGCCAAGGCTGTGAAGGGTGGTCCGGTAACGCATGGCGCTTTCGCGGATTTCCGTTTCAGCCAGAATACGTCTGGTCTCATTCTTCAGCAACAAGCCCATCAACAGGGTCGTAAACGGGAAAACCAGCAACACAGGAACCCAAACCTGACCAACCACTTGCACGGCAAATGGCCAGGGTAGCAACAACTGGCACAACAACATCACCAGGTTGGTAAGCAAGCCCATGCCTAATAAGTGAATGGCTTTTATATTCTCCGGTTTACCTGCGTAAATTGTTCTGAAAAGCAGTCCAACCGAAGCAGCCGTGATGATGGTGGTTAAACCGGCCCAAATACCGGCTCCACCGATATAAAGCCTGTACACCACAGCCAGCAACGCTGATATGCCGGCAACAATCCCTCCGCCAAACAGACCTGCCAGAGAGAGTACAATGGATCGTCCGTCATAGATAATTCCCGGCTGATAATAAACCGGGAGATTCATTCCGGCCACGGCAATGGCTCCAAACAGCAGGCCTGATATGATTTTAAAAATCAATATCCCGGACTGTTTGTTCCTGGCAAGGAAACTGTATAAAACAGTCAGGGTAACCAGTAAAGTCGAATTCAGAACCAGATCAGCAATCATTTCCTTCTATTTTCC
Source organism: Gaoshiqia sp. US2 (assembly GCF_059705485.1). Classification (NCBI taxonomy): domain Bacteria; kingdom Pseudomonadati; phylum Bacteroidota; class Bacteroidia; order Marinilabiliales; family Prolixibacteraceae; genus Gaoshiqia; species Gaoshiqia sp. US2. The sequence goes on from NZ_AP048550.1 coordinate 3,662,839, forward strand.
AAAATACCAGGCATTCACAGGTAAAGAACGCCTTTACAAAAAAACCGCCTTTACAAAATTTTAGCGTGTAAGATAATATTTTTTCTAAACATAAGAAATTGAACTTTTGATCACTTCCGCATGACTTAACTGATATCTTTTAAAAACAATTTTCCGATCTCCTCAATGGTTTTATCGGGCTCACGGTAGTTAAAGGGAACAGTTCTGCAAATCTTGTTCCCGTCAAAGCGGTTGATGCGGTTAGAACCCGACACGGTATCACGGGTGATCACCGGTCTTTTCCCGGAGAAAAAACTGGCTAGACGGGCAGCTCTCCAGGCAAATTGCAGGATCATGTCGGAAGCAAAGGTTTTCGGCCGGGGTTTTTGCAGCACATCGGCAATCTTGTAGAAAAAATCCTGGTAGCTCATATTCCCGGCATTCAGGATAAACCGTTGGTTTTTTGTCTGGCTGAAGTAAGTCTCATCCATCAGCAGGATCATGGCTGATGCCACATCGCGCACATCGACAAAGCCGGTTTCTCCTTTGGTGTAGTATTTCAGCCCTTTCCAAATGGCCTGAAACATTTTAGGGCTGCCCACATCCCAGTTTCCCGGCCCCAAAATGATAGAAGGATTGACAATAACTGCTTCCAGTCCTTCTTCGATCCCGCGCCAGACCTCCATTTCGGAGAAAAACTTGCTGAGGCTGTATGCCGATTTTTGTTTGGACGGCGTCCAGTAGGTTTCTTCATTGATTTCCGAACCATCCTGTGTTTTGCCCAAAGCCGCGATGGAGCTGACGTGGCAAAACTTCCTGACCCGGTTAAAAAGAGCAGCATCAATCAGGTTGGCTGTTCCTTTCACATTATTATTAAGCATGCTGTCGTGGTCGTTTGGATGAAACGAAACCATAGCCGCGCAATGGTACACTTCGGTAACTCCGGCAAGCAGCTCCTCCATGCTGTGGTAGTCGAGTATATCACCTTCCACCCATTCAATCTGATCGAACAGGCGATCTGCATCGCCGGAATAATAGGAAAAGACTTTGCCCACCAACCGCAAATTACTGCTGCCGCGCTTCAGCGCGCGCACTTGTTTTCCCGACCTCAACAGATTGTACAACACGTGAGAACCAACCAAACCCGTTCCACCGGTAATAAAAATCATAAGACGCCTCCCCTGCCCCCTTCATCAAAAGAGGATTTGTTTTATTAAACCATTTCACCATCCTGAACCGGCAAACGCAATTCTTCAATATCGTCCACATAAGATCTCTTTACGCTTGCCCTAGTCGTCGCCAGCCGACCTGCAAAACAAAAATAACGAACTAATTCCGATTTTTCCCCCCAAATCCGGATCGTCTTTCAGCTTTTCCTGTTTTCATCTGTCGACGGAAGGTTTATTGATTCCAGGGAGTAACAGCCTTTGCGCCAAACTCTTTCGCACTAATGCGTTCGATTTTCACCTTGATCAGGCCCACGTTCAACACGGCCGGGCGGTTAAAATTAAACTCCCGCTCGCTGTACTGGGCCATCGTTGCCTGTAAAAGCCGGTACTTTTCGTCATAATCATCAACAAACTCAACCGTTCCATCCACAATAACCGACTTCGACTTAACCCGGTAGCTGCACCCCACGCGCACATCCTGCCAGGCCAGTTCTTCGCCGAGCGTCCAGTTAATACAAACCCTGGGGTTTTTCCTGAGAGTTTCCCACATGCGCCCATGCTGCGCGGAATGCAGGATCACCGTATCGCCATCCAGCCCGAAATTCATTGGCAAAACATAGGGACGGCCTTCATCGCTCATGCCCACATAACAGGTTTTACAGGCCCGGATAATTTGGTTGATTTCGTTGCGGTCGTCGATCAATAGGGTTCTCATACTTATTCTTTTAGCTGATGGTTCGGTTGCCTAATTGGGCAGACAGGTGTTTTTCCACTTTCTTCAGATTGATATACTGATTCTGGACATCCATAATTTGTTCCATATCCTGCGTTTGGGCAATCTGCTGTTGCAGGTCATCCAACATGTGTTTCACTTTTCGCAGTTTATATTCCTGCACAATTTTCGGAACCAGGATATCCAGGATTTCATCTTCCGCTTCCACAAAAGCACCGCCTTTTTTCCAGCGCTTGCTTTCGACATATTTTTCGGCTAAAAGATCGCTGGCCAGTTTGCTTACCTGCGGATCGCCATGCTGAATGAAAAACTGTTCCGGCCGGAAAGTGTCGTTTCCCAGATTTGCAGTAAACAAATCCAGTATGCGGTTGATCAGCTCACTATCCGAACGAAGCCCGTCGTTCTCCAATTCTTCCAGCACGAACTGTCCGACCGAAATGCTTATGGGCTCATTTGGGTTTTCACCTTCTTCTTCAAATACTTCCCGGTGGAAATATTTCAGCAGGATGCGAATGATTTCCCGCTCCTCCACTTCGCAGGTATTTTTCTTCGGGCCCACATGAACCGGTTGAAGCGGAGCCGGACGGGATTGCTCCCGAAAGTTTTTTTTCTGAAATTCTTCGCTGTCTTTAAATTTAATCTTGCGGACCTCATGGAACAAAACTTCTTCCTGAACATCCATCAGGCGACTGCATTCCTGAATGTAAACTGTGCGCGTAATGGTATCGGGGACCATGGAAATGGAGCGGACAATATCATTGATCAGGCGCGCTTTGCTCACGGGGTCATTCCCGGCGCCTTTCATCAGCAGTTGAGTTTTAAAGCGGATAAAATCGGTTTCGTTTTCAGCGATATAAGCCTGTAACCGGCTTGAGCTCATGGAACGGGCAAAGGAGTCGGGGTCCTCTCCGTCGGGCAAGAGCAATACCTTTACATTGATCCCTTCTTCCAGAACCAGATCGATCCCGCGCAGCGAGGCTTTTATCCCGGCCGCGTCGCCGTCGTAAATAATGGTGATATTGGGCGAAAAACGTTTGATCAGCCTGATTTGATCGGGCGTGAGCGCCGTACCCGACGAGGCCACCACGTTTTCGATACCCGCCTGATGCAGCGAAAGCACATCGGTATAACCTTCTACCAGGTAGCATTTATCGAGCCGGGTTATGTCGCGTTTAGCTTGAAAAAGACCGTAGAGCACACGGCTTTTGTGATAAATTTCCGATTCGGGCGAGTTCAGGTACTTGGCTACGGTCTTGTCGTTTTTCAGCGTTCTCCCTCCGAAAGCGATCACCCGCCCGGCAATGTTATGAACAGGAAACATCACCCGCCCTGCAAAACGGTCGCGCACCCAATCGTCGCGCTTAATGGTCAGTCCCGTTTTTTCAAGGAAGTCCATTTTATAACCTTCTTTTTGTGCCGACCGGGTAAAGCTGTCCTTTCCGTCGGGACAATAACCCAATTCAAATTTTTTGATGATCTCGTCGCGGATGCCCCGCTCGCGCAGATAACTGAGGCCAACGTCGCGACCCTCACTTTCTTCCCACAAAAAACGCGAAAAATATTTTTGCGCGTAGGCCGACACGATCATCATACTCTCGCGCTCGTCTTTCTGCTGCTTTTGCTCGGGCGTTTCCTCTTCGTCGTTGACCTCGATGTGATATTTTTTGGCCAGCCATTTCAAGGCTTCGGGGTACGACAGCGACTCGTGCTCCATAATAAAATGAACCGAATTGCCACCCTTGCCGCAGCCGAAACACTTGAAAATGCCCTTGGCCGGCGACACGGTAAACGAGGGAGTTTTCTCGTCGTGAAAAGGGCAATGCCCGAGCATATTAACCCCGCGTTTTTTAAGCGTTACAAATTCGCCTACCACGTCGGTAATCTCCGCGGCATCCAAAATCCGGTCTATCGTTGTCTGGTCGATCATCGGCACAAAAATAGCAAATTAAAGCAGCAGTAAAAAGGCCGAAACAGCCGTAATGATGATAACCGCTGCCCGGTACGTCTGTTCAGGCAAGATTTTCACCAGGCGGATGCCCAAAAAAGCTCCCAGTGCTATCGCCGGCAGAGTTATTAGGTCGAGCGACAGGGAATGCCAGTTGATATTTTTCCAAACAAAAAGCTGAAGGGGGAATTTGACAAAATTGACAATCATAAAAAACCAGGCCGTAGTCCCGATAAAATTATTTTTAGGCAGGTGCATGGCCAGCAAATAGATGGCAAAAATCGGCCCGGCCACGTTGCCGATCATCGTGGCAAAACCACCCAAAACTCCCATCAAAGCAGCAAACCACCACTTGTCAGGGAAAAACTGTTTTCCTCTTTTTCGGTCTTTCCAAAGCATGAGACCGATACACAAGAACACCAGAATGGCCATGGTGTCTTTAAATTGCTCATCGTTGACAACTTCGCCAACCCAAAGCCCGAGCCCAAGCCCCAGAAAAGCCCAGGGAAGAATTTTTACCAGGTAGCCCCATTGGGCATGTCGCCGGTAATACCCTACGGCAAATACATCGGCCATCATCAGGATCGGCAACAAGACACCGGTCGATTGTTTTCCTCCAAAAATAAAGGCCAGCGTAGGCACAACAATCAGCGAAACACCCGGCACGCCGACTTTCGACATACCGATCAACATACCGCATAAAGCCATCAGCGACCATTGCAGGAGATTGAGGTCTAAAAAAAGTAATTCCATCCGTTTTGTTTAGAAACCGCAAAGGTATAAAATTTCAATCCGCTGAGATGAAAAGAAAAATTGGATTCGATGAAGGGGATGCCGGGGATTGGATCATGACCATCAAAAAAAAATTACCCTGACTTGACCTTATCAAATCAGGGTAATCTAAAATAAATTCCCTCTTCAGGGAAAAATGTTATCTTTTTGTCGGCAACATTTATTTTACCACAAAACTAACTCTGCGGGCCAACTGACGAGCCTGTGAAGAATCTTTATTCACGCTGGTATCTTCGCCTTTACCAACTGCATTTAATCTTGAACCGTCAATTCCTGATTCAACCAATACTTTCACGGCTGCATCAGCGCGTCGTTGAGAAAGTTTCTGGTTGTAATCTTCCGGTCCAATCTCGTCGGCATAACCCAGAACATCCAGTTTCGCACCCGGGTTCTTCTGCAGGTAAGTGCGGATAAAACCTAAGGTAGAAGCATTGGCGCCTTTAACCACGCTGCTGTTAAAGTCGAAGTAAATATTGGCATACCCGTCGTTAACCAGCTTCTTTACAAATTCATCGTAGTTTCCTGCGCCTGGTTCTTTATCGCCCAAAGCGGCAATTCTTTTGCTCAGCTCTTCAACATCGCCCTGTGTTTTGGCAAGATCCCTGGCTTTGGCCGATTCGTCTTCAACGGTTTTCACCCGTGAATCCAAGGCCGAAACCCGCGAATTAAGCGCGTTGTACTTTTCGTCGCCACGCAGGTACCAGTCGGCGTGTGTTTTATTTTTACCCAAGTAAATTGAAAGACCTACTGTTCCGTTAAAAACAGTTCCCAGGTTTTTGTCGCTGCCGGGTCCGTTACCATTGAAAGACGGCTGTTGACGAACGTTTACAAAAGCGCTTCCGTCAAGGTTCAGGGCAACGCGGGGTGACAATTTCACCTGAGCGGTCAGACCGCCAATGACATTGCCAACGTAGTCATCTACATCAGATGCCAGGTCGTAATCCATCTTCCCAACGCCAAAACCTCCGTGGGCCAGTAAGTTAAATGTTTTGGTCCAGTTCTCGAATTGCAAAACGCGACCAACATTCATCACACCCTGTAAATCCAGACGGTATTCACTCGTTTGGAAATCAAGGCTGCTCTTTGCTTCGGAAAATTGGTTGTAACCAAAACCGAATTTCAGACCAAAAAACTCGTTAATCATGTAGCGTAATCCAATCTCTGTTGCCAAAAAATCAGGTGTCGCTGCATAATAACCTGCGTCAAAATTGCGATAAGGCTTAGTTAAACCAATACCTGCATCAATCGACCACTTGTTAAAGCTTGCTCCTTCAGCATTTTCCTGAGCAAAACCCCAGATAGTTGCAAAGCTAATTAGCACCACCAGTAATAATCTTTTTTTCATAGATCTGTTATTAATTAATAATTCAAATTATTGCGTATAAAATTTGTTTCATTTTTTACTACAAATGGTCGCAATTTCACCCTTCTTTACGGCGTCAAATATATGATAATTTGTTTAAAATTAAAAAACTTCTATTGAATAATAAAATTTAATAACTAAATAACATCTTTTTTTTACCATCTTAACATATACCCCCATTTATTTGATCGGCCAAAAACGAAATACCGGGCCTTCCATTCCATCCTCTCATTAGCAATAAAAATCACAAAGTATTCATGCAACAAACTAATTACAAGATAGTTACATGATCATACCTTATGAATAAAAGCAAGTTAACCAAAGTTTTTCCATAGTAAATATAAGGAATCCGGGCCGAATACCTGCAAAAAGTCGTTCTTTTGATTCAAACTTTATGATTTAATAATGCAAATGAGCATTCCGGTTTATTTTATTCAGCTGTAAATCAATGATTACTCTTCCGTTTCGGGTCTTATCATTTTTTCGGCGCTCCCGTGTTTTCGTTCCGACAATGCTGCCAGAACCACGACGATCATCACGACAACAACCGCTACATACACAGATGAAGGAACAGGAGGAGCATCTCCCTGTGCATACGAATGCATGCCCGACAAATAATAATTGACCCCAAAGAAAGTCATTAAAACCGAACTAAAACCAATCAAAGACAAAGCGCTCAAAATAAAGTGGTTATAAAGCCCTGGAACTTTCCGAAGATGGAGGATGGTCGAATAAACCATGATGGTTACCAGGGTCCAGGTTTCCTTCGGATCCCATCCCCAGTATCTCCCCCAGGACTCGTTGGCCCATACTGCGCCAATAAAACAACCTACGATAAGTAATGTTAGCCCAACCAGTAAGGCTAACTCAATAATAATAGCCACTTCGCTTATGGTGAGAGAGGTATTTTTCAGATTTTTGGGCGCCCGCGAAATCATAATGACCATGTTCAGCAATCCCAATAAGGCGCCTATGCCCAAAAAACCGTAGCTGGCGGTAATCACGGCCACATGCACAATCAACCAGTATGATTTTAATACAGGAACCAGGTTCGTAATTTCAGGATTCATCCAACTCATGCCGGCTACCATAAGAATCAGCGAGGTTAAGATACTGGTTACGGCCAGCGTAATTTGCGATTTACGGAGAAATACGAAGCCTGACAGCAAGGTCGCCCACCCGATAAACAACAAGGTTTCGTAAGCATTACTCCAGGGAGCATGACCGGAGATATACCAACGTACCGCCATACCTGCCGTATAAATCAGAAAAACTACAAACAGTAAAATGGTCCCGGGAAGTACATATTTGCGCAAGCTGGCCCTCGGATTGAAAATCTCAATTAAGTGCATAACCAGAAGAATGCCCCCCAATACGCCGCAAAGCTTGGAGAAGAATCCAAAAATATCATACCGGTTATACAAAATCTCCAGTTTCACTTTGGTTTTCGAAAGCATCAGGTCGGCGCCATGCTCATGCTGAAAATCTTTCAAAACCTGCAAGGAGCGATTGGCAGCCTGATAATCATTTGTTACAACCGCTTTTTGCAATGCCTGCAAATAATTAGTCAGCAACAGTCCCTCGGCGGAGGGGCCTGTTGCTGCCCGATTGGAAAAATATGTTTTCTCGGTATGCCAGGTTCTGTTCGAATCGGCCGTATCAGGAAATATCCGGAGAAAATCGCCATTGAATATCTGATAACAAATATTTACCCGTTCGTCTACAGCAATCACCTCCTTATCAAATTTATTTCGCTCAACCGGTTTTTTGTGATAGGCCTCGTCAACCAGGGAACGTAAGAGATATGATCCCTTATTCAGATCGACCAATTGGTTAAATGAAGCCAAATTGCCAGAGATACCCAATTGCCGGGCTAATTCTGTATTTGAGATTCTGATCAGTTTTTCATTTTTCCAGGATTCGGGGAAAGCGCTCATTCCAAGAAAAACCTCCGGAGCCGACATTCCACGTAAGTTATTTTTTCGGATTAATTTTCTCAGAACCTTTGACGATAAGGTATTAACCGGCTCAATCCGACCTTGCCGGTCCTGCACCAGCAATTCATCAAATGCGCGGATATGTTTCCCGTCAATCTTCCGGTCATTCAAATTATTCGCCTCCGAAAAAATTGGTAAAAACAGGAACACCGACAATAAAAGGCCAATCACCGATTTGTTTTTTATTTCCTTTAAACGGGATGAAGCCCGAAGTAAAAACTGGAAACGGCTTCGTTTATTGAAGAAGGTAAACAACAGGCCAATGGTCATCAGCAAATAACCGGCATAGGTGGTCGCTGTCCCGACGCGATCGTGGCTAACCGAAAGTATCGTGCCTTTTTCGTCCTGATCGTATGACGACTGAAAGAATCGGTACCCGCCGTAATCAAGAATATTATTCATATAAATCCGGTATGGTAATTCCAGGCGGGTTTCAGGATCAATCAGAGTCACTTCGCTGGCAAATGAAGAAGGGCTCATTGATCCGGGATAACGCTCCAGTTGAAACTCATTCAAACGCAATGAAAAGGGTAATTCAATTACTTTTGAACCATAACCCAATTTCAGTTCCAACCCTCCCAGACTAAATGCTACCGGCTCGCTCACCACGCCTTTATTTCCATAACAAACCACATCTTTCTGCTGTCCGTCAACCGTCACTGTCAATTGCAGGGCATCGGGAAATGATACCCTGTTTGACGACTGGACCGTCGCCAAACTCTTTCGTCCCCGCGGAAAATAGGTTTGCAGCACGAAAAGGTTTTTACCTAGTTTATACATGTTTTTATTCGACAGGGCATATTCGGTTCCGGGAAACAAGGTGTCGCCTTCCAGTCCCTCCATCGTGACAATAAACATTGTATCCGGCGGTATGAGAGTCAGTCCTTCTGCTGATCGGCCCAACCAGATTGTTTCCTGATCTTTTGCACCTTCAAAGCTGACCTTAAATTCATCAAATTGATGCACTTCCTGAAGCTCCAGCGCGATGTCTTTACGCACTGCCTTGTCTAATACGATACACGCCATCACCGGGTTTCCCAGTTCGTCGGCAATAACAGACTGAACCCCGTTCGGAACAAAAAACAGGTTGTTCAGTTTTATTTCTTTTCCTAAAAGAGAAACATGTTTATTAAAATGATTGTGTGTGTAGGGAGAATATCTTACTTCCCAGTTTTCCTGATCTGTTTCTCCGCCGGCAGTCGCTTCAAGTTGAATAAACGTTTGGTCGGTTACCAAGGAATTGCTTGTTTCGCCTTCCCGGATATGCATCATGCCCTCGTAACTATAAAAACGGGTAATACCGGCGCCAATAATCATCAGCACAAAAGCCAAATGGAACAATACCATGCTCCAGCGTTTCAATTTAAAAGCCCGATGATAAAATAGTCCGCCAATCAGATTTACCGCTCCAAATGCCAGCAACAGGTTGAACCAGTTCGCATTGTAAATCAAGATACGGGCTGTCTCTGTCCCGTAATCGTTCTCAATGAAGGTGGCATAGGCAATCACTATCGCAAAAACAAGCAGTAATACCACTGAGGTTAACATGGAAAACAGAGGAGCAAAAATTTTCTTCATAATACACTTTTTAAATCGCCATACAGCAAGCCATTATCCATCCCGTTTATAAACACGAACTCATCTTTTTCCGTTGACGGGCTGTGAGACTGATGTGCCGGCATCAATTTTTCATTAAAAAATCACTTCAACCAAAACGACTCTGGCTGAAGTGATTCAAATTTAAATAAACATCCCGAAATTAAAGCTTACAGATCGCTTTTAATACAGACCTGAATGACATTCCGCACAAAAACTCGTCTTCCACTCGTCCCTGATATCCACGGGATGTTTAAACTCAAGCGGTTGGTTTGCTGCGGAATATTCAATCGCATCCACAGTGCCCTGAGCCAAAATATCGTGACACAAATTACAGTCTCTTGAAATAACCCGGCCCTCGGCCGACCGATGTTTATCATTATGGCAGCGGTAACATCCGTTGGTTTCCAGATGGCCCAGGTGATTCGGATAGGCTGTCCATTTCACTTTCATCTCGGGAAAGATATTTTTTCGGTAGCCCGACTGCATGGAAGCGATCGCTTCATCGAGCAAATGCGGTTTCTCAGCCAGCAGTTCAGGGTACATGATATCGTAATATTCCATCACAGCGGCCTTGATTCCATTCATCGCGCTGTCGGTTGTGGGATAATCGGCATGGAGCGCCTCCATTGCGACCACCTTAATATCCGGTATTTCGCGCGAAATTTTGCCCGAAGTGATGTACTCATCCATAAAGTTTGGCGGCGATAAATAATTATGCGATGGCCGGTTATGGCAATCGATACAATCCATCACCCGAAGTTCGTACACATCCAGCTTGTCCGGCTCAATGAGGTTATTTTCATCCGTATAAATATGGGTTTCTCCTGTTTTCAGGTTCGTATATCTCACCCAGGGAATCTGGTTTCTCCCCTCATCCGTTGCGATATATTCAATTTTTACGTCGGGGTTAATGTGCCAGTGAATCCCTTCCTGTAGTCCTTGCGCGCTGTAAGTAGCACTGGTTTTCATCAAAAGGTGAATATCCCATTCGGTAGTTGTTTCGTCGGCGAGATACGATTTTTTCGTCTTCAGTTTACGATCATAAAATTTTTCAGTCCAGTGACACTCTTCGCAAGTTTCGCGTGCAGGACGCAGGCTGGCAATTGGTGTGGGAATAGGCTGCGGATACTTATTAAACACGACCGAATAAATCTGATACAAGCCCGACAATTTACTTTTCACGTACCATCCGGCGCCGGAGCCCACATGACATTCCACGCACGCCACCCGTTCATGCGGCGACTCCTGGTAAGCCGTATATTCAGGCGTCATAACCTGATGACACAACTTTCCGCAAAATTCATTGGACTCTGTGAGGTGAAACGCTTCAAAACTCCCTATGGATGAAAGAATTAAAAAAACAATGGTCCCGGCAATAAAAATCACCGTTGCATTCCGTACAGATTGGCTATTGAAATCGATGACCGGCCATTTTTTAAAATCGTCTTCTGCCTGGTGAATTTTCAACCGTCTTTTCTCACGCCATATACCAACGGGAATCAGAACAAGCCCCAATACCAGCACAATTGGCAGGATGATATAGATAAAAATACCGAGGTATGAGCTTCCTGCATCAAAAACGGAGGAAATGATAAAAAGAATCACGATGATCCCAAAACTGATTGATGCAATGGAGGCACCAACAACAGAAATCAGGTTTTTTACAGCCGGAGGTAGTTTCATAACCAATTTATTTACAGGTTAATAGTTTGTCCTTATATATCGGAATTACCCCGAAGATCAGCGCTCCACACCATCTGTCAGCTTCTCATTCAAGCCAACCGACGTTTCGTCCTTTTTTAATGAACTGAATTGTGATATCCGTTTATGATGCTTTTAAAATTATCCAGCGGGTTCTTCCCGATTGAGGCAACATATAAATGCACCAGCAAAAAAATGGATATCAGGTAACCCATACTAATATGCAACAAAGCGGTCAGGAAAATCCCGCTAAACGAATAAACATTTTCTATAATTGATTCCGGGAAAAGAAGAGCCAGACCGGTAACAATCAAAATAGGCACAAAAAGAAACATGACCACAACGTAGGCGTACTTTTGCAACGGGTTAAACTTTCTTTTTTCGGAAATCGGAAAAGGCGCCGCCTCATTCCTGAAAATGCCGGATAAATAATAATTGATCTGCATTTTCATCCGCTTAGGCAAACCTTTGGGTTTAATTTTATAGTACTTCTTGTTATCTGTCAGTAGATTACCAAATAAAAAAAGTAAATAATTGAGCGATACCAAAACGCCGGCATAATTATGCAAGGTCACGGCATCCTGAAATTGAAAACCCAAAAATTTCAAATCGGCATATTGCATCCTGACACCTGTAATGATTAAGAGAATAATCCCTAAGGCATTTATTCCGTGCCAAATCCTTAACCAAAGCGGGTATAAGTATAATTTATCTTCCGAGCTCATGCTTATTTTCTTTTAATGATTCTAAAGATCCAGTGAGCGCCAATCGCCAAAACCGTGCAACCAAAAATAATGAAGCTGATCGTCCTCATAAAAGGGCTTTGGTTGGTCCCGATAATATAGGCTTCATTAATCATGAAAGCTTTAAATTTTCCTTCTCCCGACCGGGCCTGGATATTTTGATATTTGTACAACGACGCCTTCAGCAACGAGTTGGATGAATGACACTCGTGGCATGATTTCAACGCATTCAGCTTTGGCATGATATTGTGCGATACCATAAACGAGTCAACCACCACGGTATGGCATTCGATGCACCTGACTTGTTTAAAATGAAGTTCCTGGTTGGGTAACCATTCATGAACCTGCGCCAGCGACGGATTGGAGTGAGAGGAAACCGTCTGGTATTTTACCGGGTTATCGTGACAGGAAAGGCAGAAACTGTTGTTATAACTCACAATTTCACTCACACGGTTACTTGTTCGGGCGGTTGGGGTATAATAATGTTGATTGTGACATTTCGAACAACTAAAACTTTCACCAACCATTTCGTAATGAACGCTTTTTTGAAACTCCTCTTCGATTTTGTCAAACTGGTAATCGGCATACGTATCGTCGCCCCCATGACAATCGATGCAGTTCATCAATGGTTCCAGTTTCAACTCGCCGCTATGCGGATAAGCTTCGTATTCGGAAGAATGGCAATCAAAACATTTAAAACTACCGTGAACCCCGTTTACAAACCTTGTTGAATCGATGATGTAGAACGGGTTCATCATCCGCTTTTGTTCGCCTTCAATCCAATCATTGTAATAGGAGTATGTTTGATTGGCATGGCATTTCAAACAATGCCGGTTTTCCTCCTGCATCACCTGATCATCAGCAAAAACCGGATGAACAACAGAAAGAAAAACAAGGACAAAAATAACTTTAACTGAGAATCGCATCACACAGGAGATTAAAAGAGCCGGGAGTCCAAATCTACTCCCGGCAACAAAAATTATTTTAAAGAACGGATGAAATTGACGATGGCCCAACGATCTTCTTCATCCGGGATTTTACTCTCATAATTCGGCATTTCATCCCGCCCGACGATGGACTGATAGTAAATAACACCGTCGCTCTGGGTCTGGAATTTAGCATCCTTAAATGATAAAATGGCCGTTTTCATGCTCGCGGCTTTTGGTCCGTCACCCAAACCTTCGCCACCGTGACACGATCTGCAATGCTTCGTATAAAGAAGCTTTCCAACTTTCAATGATGCTTCATCATTGGCAGCCGGATTTTTCATTTTCTGATATTTTTCAGGAACATTCCACGGGCCACCATCTTTTTTGTCCTGAACAGTCACAAACGAAAGTAACAGACCGGCTGTGAAAACAACCATTAACAACGCGAATAGATTTGTGTACTTTTTCATAATCCTCAGTTTTAAATTACCAACTTAAAAGCTCCACAATCGGGTGATTGTGAACCCAAAAGCAAAGTTATCTTTATTTATCTTGTTATAATTATTCATCATGATGTCCTGCGGCAGCATTCCCCGCGAGTTCCCCGCATAAATCTGAAAAGCATGGGTACTGGTTGAGATTTCGTAACCGAACGACAGACTTGGTTCCGGATGGTTTCCCCACTCCGGACGTTGTTCGGAAATCTTCTGTATTTTCAACGGAGCATCATAGGTAAAAATGACGGCTCCCTGAGGAGTAACTTTGATCCGTCCGTTAACATGCAAACCAATCCGGTCATGATCAAACTGTTCGGGTACTGAGTTGGCATGCGAAAAACTCACAGCTCCTTGAACTGTAATCCGTTCAGAAACTTTACGCCCGACAATCAACTGGGCAAAATAGGTAAATCGTTCGGGAAAATCATAACCTGGCTCATACATCGATTTATTGTTCCCGTCAATGCCCATATTTCCGTACAAAGTAACAAACACCGGTATCACGTTTCGCCGGGTTTGTTCCAGGATGGTCCACTTGGCATTCAAATCATTGTACATATTGGCTTTCGAAATTCCCCAACCAACCTGCAGGTTATTGGCAATCACATAATTTAAACCCAGCCGGATATTTGCTGCAGGAGCATAAATCCCCCATAAATCGGAATGCCCGTTGGAAATGCTGCCAAATTTATGCTGAATAACAAACTCAAGTGTCTTTACTGTTGGAATCAAGGAGGTTTGATTATCGATCAGCAAGCCGCTTTCCCAGGCAAATCGTACCGGTTTGTCTTTCTCTTTCTGCTCCGGAGCTTCTTCCTGTGCCCACAAGTTAGTGCATACCAACAGACTTAATACGACAATTATTGTTATTTTTTTCATGTTCTTAAGTTCTTTAGATGTTCACTAATTGTTTTTGGCCCCTTCCTGTATCCATACAAGAATAAGCTGGGCCTGGGCTGCCGTATATTTTTTCTGGGTGTGAGTACTTGTACCTGGACCCGGGTACGCATAAATTAAACTTTGCTCAGGCGAGCTTACATTAATATACTTCGCATTACCAATGCTTTGGTAGGCCTTCCCTGCCGAAAGATCAGGCGCCCGTCCTCCGGTATTGTGGCAACCTGCGCAATTCGCGGTGAAGATCGGCTGAATATCGGTCGAAAAATACACCGTTTCTTCCCCGTTGCCACCTCCGTTGATCGGAGGAAGTTCTTCTTCTACCAGAAAGTTGTACTCACAGGCACTTATAATTAATCCAATTACAGCAGCAAAAAAGAATATTTTAAATTTTTTCATGTTGTTGTGCGTTTAAACGTCTTTAACAATTTCAAAGAAGCTTCCGTAACCAGAAGCTTCTTTTTAAAATCTTCTTTTTTTATTGAAGTGCCTGAATTGAATTCTTCAGCAGCGCTAAGATGTAACCCGGATTATGAACTCCCTTACTGCGGTCTTCTTCAATAGCTTTATAATTATACGCAACACCGGCAAGTTCAACCGGATAGGTCCCTGTATAGAATAATCCGGTTGAAGGATTAAGGATATTCTTTTCCACCAACAAACCGCGTAATTCAACTAATAATTCTTCAACCTCTGTCTGAAGCCCATTTACGTCAAAATTATTTATTTCACCATGACATTGTGTACAAGATGACTTATTAGGATTAAACGTATGGTTTCCTTCGTGCATATGACAGGTAACACAAGCTTTCGTATCTTTCCGGTGAGCAGCCGATTTTGTTCCCGGATATGGAACTGAGCCAACCAATTCATAACCTCCCAAGCCTTCTAAAAAGTTGCCTTGAGGCCCATGATGAGGGCCAAACCTTGAAGACGTAATTTTATAGTTGCCACTATCATCCGGCACTAAGGGAGCAACGGCTCTTGACTGATGACATTTCACACATAAATTTGATGAAGATTGGAAATCAAGTACTTTTGTTGGGTCATTGTACATCATCATCTTTACAGGAGCTGTTGTACGCAATGCATAATCTTGCCCATCAGTTTCAAAATCGAAACTAATGTGTCCACCATGACAAGTTTCACAACCGATTCTTGTTGGCGCCAATAAAGCGCTTGTGATTGAATCTCTGCCTGTAAAAACGACCTCAACAAATCCTTCATGCGTATGACAAATTGCACAAGATTTTCTGGATTCGCCCCTACCGGCATAAATGTAAGTTGGGTCTGGAGTATGCGGACTGACGCCATGAACAGAAGTTTCATACTGTGCACGAATAGTATTCATGCTCTCTTTATTATGACATGCCAAACAGGTCACGTTTCCGTTCCGGCCGTCCTGTCCGTCAACGCCATCAATCCCGTCTTGTCCGTCAAGTCCCGGAGGACCTTCTTTTACACAGGATGGAGCAACAAACAACACAAGGGTAACGACTACTAATAAGTGGAGTATTTCTCTGATTTTCATAGGATTGAGATTTAGTACTATTATTAAATTCAGAATAAAATTTCAAATGTTAAATTTTACTCTAAAAATAGATATTGGGCAGTAATAAATCCCGGACCCTTAAGTGACATTTGATGCGCTAAAAATTGATATTTGTCAATTACCCATGCCTGCTCAACATCAGCAAATCGTCTTCTTTTAAAATCTCAATCTCCCGTTTATCCTGCCGAACAATTCCCGAAACTTCCAGTTCTTTGATACTCCGTATAAAACTCTCTTTGGTCATTCCCGACATTTCGGCCAGTTCCTGTTTATTCAGATTACAATTAAACGGATTACGCTGATAAATGGTATTTTTTAAGTACAAAAGGGTGTCGGCAACTCTTCCCGGCATGTATTTCTGGGTTAAACTGACCAAACCCTCTAGCATCTGAATATTTTGGCGATTGTTATATTTTAACAATTCATAAGCAAACCGACTGTTGCTTTCCAACAGCTTATGCAAGCGGGCTGAATCAATCAAACAACAGTCGACATGGGTGATGGCTGTCACGGTAAAATGCCTGATATCATCGCTCACCACTCCACCGGCAGTCACCAGACTATGAGTTGAAATAAGGCGTAAGATGACATTTTTGCCTTTAGGACCTTCGGCAACAACTTTAGCCATTCCTTCCCGAATACACACAAAATGTGTCGTATTCGTATTCTGCTTGATAATTGTTTCACCAGGTTTAAAGATAATATTCCGCTTGCACGACATTAAATAGTCAAGCTCATCTTTGGTTAACGTTTTAAATATGGTGGTTTCCTCCTCCGGGAAACACTTCAAACAGCATGATCTTGCACAGTTGGTGCAGTCCTTTAATTGCGATTCATCAAACATCTTTCACCTCCGCTCGTGTAAAAACATACATTGTTTCACAACTATATATCAATATTTATACAAATAAACAGATATTTTTGGTTTTTTAAACCATGTACCCTGTTTTCACTCCAAATGAAAATATTAATAAAACTGACTACTAAGATATTAGAACAAACGGAGATGAAAGATGTTTTACAATACAAGGTGTTTTTATAAAATATAAATCACTTTTTAACTAACGTATGTTTAAAATTAATTGGTCAGAAAATCCAATACATCGCTCATTTTACCCGACGGACCGGATTTGTACAATTCGGTGTAACCGCACTTTGTACAGGAAACTGCTGTAAAACGCCGGTTCTGGATATTAAAGTACCGGGTGAATCCCGAGCCGGTTGTCCTGATTTGATCAAGCTCAGCTTTACGTGCGCCACATTTGGGGCATTGATAAGATTGTTTCATCATTCAAAAGTTTTAAGTATTTGTTTTATTGTCTTTTGGGTTCGATCCGGGTTTCCGGCCGGCATCCTTCAATGCTTTATGGATAATCCACTCCAGCTGTCCGTTAATGCTGCGAAACTCGTCGGCAGCCCAACGTTCAAGCGCCTCATAGTCTTTGGGGTCTAACCGCAATACAAATGATTTCTTTCCTGCCATCTTTATTCCTCATCTTAGCATGTAATCCCCTGTTCGTGTCATAAATACCCGAAAGAGGTAGATTCGCCTGATACCTTAATATATACTACCGGTGTTTACCACCGGAGTCACCTCTTTGTCTCCACACAACACAACCATCAGGTTACTCACCATGGTTGCTTTTTTATCTTCATCCAGGTCGACAATCTGCTTTTTGCTCAATTCATCCAGGGCCATTTGCACCATGCTAACAGCACCCTCAACAATTTTAAAGCGGGCAGCAACAATCGCCGTTGCTTGCTGGCGTTTAAGCATGGCCTGGGCTATTTCCTGTGCATAGGCCAAATAGTTAATGCGTGCCTCAATCACCTCGATACCCGCGATGGCAAGCCGTTCTGCCACCTCGCGTTCCAATTCATCATTCACTTCCTCACCCCCGCTTCTCAAGGTGATTTCAGCCTGTTCGTCCTCAAAATTATCATACGGATAAAGGCCTGCCAGCTTGCGGATAGCTGCTTCTGTTTGAATATTGACGAAATGTTCATATTCATTTACATCAAATGCGGCCTTAGATGTGTTATTAACCCGCCAGACCAGTACCACCCCAATCATCACCGGATTCCCGATCTTATCATTGACTTTGATTGGTTCGCTATCCAGATTACGCGCCCGAAGAGAGATTTTCCTTTTAATAAGAAAGGGATTGGCCCAAAAAAATCCGTTTTTCTTAATGGTTCCTTTGTATTCGCCAAATAAGACCAGTACAGCGCTTTTATTTGGTTCAACAATGAGAAAGCCCAATGAAAAAAAAACGAAAATGAAAATGAATAAAATTGCCGGGATCACCAACCCGCGCATAAAACCGCCAATGATCATTAGCAACAGAATGAGTTCGAGCGAAACAATCAAATAACCTGATTTTGCTGAATAGACCTTTTCCATAATTGTAGTTTTAATTTAAATTCATATTGATATTATTTTGATATCACAAATATAAAATAAAAAAAGCATCTTTGTCAAGATGCTTTACAATACATGCTGATTTTTTTTATCAGTTTAAATTCATTTCAACATAGCCAATCGATGTTGTTTCTTCTGTGCTAAACGATTTCGCAAAATCCAAAATGTTTTGAAGCACCCGCTTTGAGGGTTGGTACTTCTTCTTCCCGGTTTTTTTTAACATCCCTATTTCCTCCAGCTTTAGTTTCTGTCCCAATTCACAAAATCCGTCTTGGCAAGTGTAGAATAAATTCATTAAAGTAAAATTTTCTTCCATAGGCTAATTTGATTTCTTTTTGTTCAACCCATTTATCAAACGCCTAAAACAGAAAAATATTGCCTTAATAAATGTTAATTCCTTGTCAACAACAGATTATTTTTTTCGATGATTTTCCTCAGGTTAATTAAAGCATAACGCATCCTCCCCAATGCGGTATTAATGCTTACGCCCGTCTTGTCAGCAATCTCTTTAAAACTCATCCCCAGGTAATGTCGCATAATGATCACCTGACGCTGATCCTCAGGCAATTCGTCGATCAACCGCCGTACATCAGTCCGAATCTGATCGCAGACCAACTGATCTTCGATATTATCATCTGAAAATCTGGCTGAATTGAACAAATCAAAATCAGAATCTTCATTTGATGTGGTATTCAACAGCTTCTCTTTCCTGAAATGGTCGATAATCAGGTTATGGGAAATACGGAGCACCCAGGATATGAATTTCCCGTTTTCCGTGTATTTACCTGTTTTTAGAGAACGGATTACTTTTATAAAAGTATCCTGGAAGATGTCTTCAGCCAATTGCTGATTCTTGACGATCAAAATGATGTAGGTATAAACTCGATTCTTATGCCTATAAATCAAGCTTTCGATAGCCGACTGATCGCCACCAATGAATTTTTGGACGAGCATATTGTCGTCCGTCGTAGTCATACTGAACATTACTTTCTATTTAATTTTAAACAAAAAAGTAAAATTCGTCTATAGGCAATCAGTTTTAAGAATGAGTAAAAGATTTCATTAATTTTGCAAGAGCTAAATTGGAATATTTTTGTTAAAAAAACAAATTTTCCTGGCAAAAAATACTCAAATCAATGACAAAAGACAGTATTTCGACTAAAAGTATCTACATAAAAGGAGCCCGTGTTCATAATTTAAAAAATATTGAACTTAAAATTCCACGAAATAAATTGATTGTCGTAACTGGCCTTTCCGGTTCCGGCAAATCGTCTTTGGCATTTGACACGCTTTATGCCGAAGGCCAGCGCCGGTATGTTGAAAGCTTATCGTCATATGCTCGGCAATTCCTGGGCCGGATTAATAAACCGGAGGTTGACTTTATAAAAGGAATTCCACCTGCCATCGCGATCGAGCAAAAAGTAAACACCCGAAATCCGCGTTCTACGGTAGGAACGTCCACCGAGATTTACGATTACCTCAAGTTGCTGTATGCACGAATCGGCAGAACAATCTCTCCTGTTTCAGGAAACGAAGTGAAACGCCACCAGGTTGATGATGTGGTTGATTATCTGCGTTCTTTCCCCGAAGAAACCAGGTTAATGATTTGTGCTCCATTGCAGGCAAAAAATGGCCGGTCGGTTTTAGAAGAAGCAGAACTGCTGCTGCAACAAGGCTTTTCGCGCGTTGAGACGCCAAACGGTATCCAACGCATCGACGAACTATTGAAAGAAAATTCGACCGGTTTTTGCTCCGGCAGCTGTAACCTGGTTATCGACAGGTTGCAAGCCGCTCAAGACGAAGATAATATCAGCCGGATGGCAGATTCGGTACAAACCGCTTTTTTTGAAGGACGTGGCGAATGTATTATCAAAGTATACCAGGAAAACCAGGTACTGGAAGAGAAGTTTTCAAACCGCTTTGAAGCGGATGGAATTACATTTGAAGAGCCCACAGAACACATGTTCAGCTTCAACAATCCGGTTGGCGCATGTCCTGCCTGTGAAGGTTACGGAAAAGTTATCGGCATCGACGAAGATCTGGTAATTCCAAACAAATCGCTGTCGGTTTACCAGGATGCCGTTGCCTGTTGGAAGGGAGACAGCATGAAACTCTGGAAAGAACGTCTCATTCAAAATGCCGGCCGTTTTGGTTTCCCCATTCATAAACCATTCTACGAACTTAGTCCGGAACAACAACAGTTACTATGGAAAGGCAATGCTTACTTCAAAGGCATCAGCGCTTTTTTTAAAATGCTGGAAGAAAAAAGTTATAAAATTCAGTACCGCGTCATGCTTGCCCGGTATCGTGGCAAGACCACCTGTCCCGACTGCCGCGGAACACGATTAAAAAAAGAAGCCGGTTATGTAACGGTTGCCAATACGGCTATCCAGGATTTAGTATTAATGCCCGTGAATGAATTACGCGAATTTTTCAGCAGTATCCGGTTAACTGAACATGAACAAAAAATTTCGAAACGGATTTTAATTGAAATCAACAGCCGACTGGATTTTTTGTGTGATGTCGGATTAGGATATCTAACCCTTAACCGGTTGTCATCAACGCTTTCGGGCGGAGAATCCCAACGGATCAACCTGGCCACCTCGCTGGGATCCAGCCTGGTTGGTTCACTTTATATTTTGGATGAACCCAGCATTGGGCTTCATCCGAAAGATACCGAACGCCTGATTCATGTTCTTCGAAAACTGCAAAAAATCGGGAACACGGTGCTGGTTGTTGAACATGATGAAGAAATCATCCGCGCTGCAGATGAAATTATTGACATTGGCCCCAAAGCCGGAGTACATGGGGGAGAACTGGTTTTTCAGGGCAATCACCTGCAACTTGCAGATGCAAAAAACAGCCTGACTGCCGATTACCTGAATGGCACCAGGAAAATTGAAACACCACGGTTACGACGTAAATGGACTGATTTCATCGAGATCATAGGCGCCCGTGAAAATAATCTCAAAAACATTGCCGTCAGGTTTCCGCTGAACACAATTACCGCGGTAACCGGGGTGAGCGGCTCGGGAAAGTCAACCCTTGTCAGCAAAATTCTTTATCCGGGAATAGCCAAAATACTGGGAGGCTACAGCGAAAAAACCGGACAGCACGACGCCATTAAAGGAGATATTAACCGGCTGACCGCCGTTGAGTTTGTTGACCAAAACCCGATTGGAAAATCATCCCGCTCAAATCCGGTAACCTATCTGAAAGCATTCGACGAAATCCGAAAATTATACGCTGATTTACCGGCGGCAAAATACCAGGGATTCAAACCGGCCCATTTTTCATTTAATATTGAAGGGGGCAGGTGCGAAGAATGCCAGGGGGAAGGCGAAATTAATGTCGAAATGCAATTTATGGCCGACGTACACCTGGTATGTGAAAGCTGCCAGGGAAAACGATTTAAGGATGAAATACTTGAAATCGAATACCGGGGAAGAAGCATTTACGATGTTTTGGAAATGACAGTGAATGAAGCCATTGATTTTTTCGCTAACGGAAAGAGTTCGACCGAAAAGAAAATAGCAAAAAAACTGCAACCACTAAAGGATGTTGGTCTCGGATACGTAAAACTTGGTCAAAGTTCGTCTACCCTTTCGGGCGGAGAAAGCCAACGGGTAAAACTGGCCGCTTTCCTGGCAAAAGAGAAAGATTCTCCAACCCTGTTCATTTTTGACGAACCAACAACAGGGTTGCATTTTCATGACATCAAAAAATTATTGATTTCTTTTAATGCACTGATTTCAAGAGGACACAGTATTATCATTATTGAACATAATCTGGATGTCATCAAATCGGCTGATTGGGTGATTGACCTGGGACCGGAAGGAGGTAAAAACGGCGGGGAGGTCATTTTTGAAGGGAAACCCGAAGATTTGGCCAGATCAGCCAACTCTTTCACCGGTAATGCGCTGATTGGCAAACTCTAAAAAAGGAGCAAGCAATTTAGATTGATTATTGGCGGTAAAACCCCAAAAACCCTTATCTTTACGCCCGTAGAGCAGAATGGGAATAGCGTTGATTGAATTAAAAGGGTATTAACTCTCTTTTGAAAAACCCTCTCCTGTTTATTTAAACCGACAAAAATGAATTTTAACAAACACAGCTTTCATATTCCGGTCATGGGGCTAGGCTATACTGTTGATACGCCTGTAAAAGTAGCCCATCTGGGAATTTCATCCGTTATTTCGATTGTAGATGATTTCTTAATCGAAAAAATGCGCGAGTTTTACAGCCTCAAGTTTGATCTTCCTTTTAATGAAATATCAACAAAAGCCGAAGACTTCAGGGCAAAACGGATTACTGCTTACCTGAACATGATCGATAAGCTTGTTCACGATAAATACGAAGAGCTTATTGCCAATTTCCATAAAAAAGGGAGTGAACTTGAAAAATACTTCGAGCTGTTGCCAGATGCAAAAAGTATCCGCGAAAAGTTTAATCATGCACTGGAAAGTAAGAATCTGACGGATGTAAAAAACTGGCTGCGTAACAACCTGGCCAAAGGCTGCATTGATGTGAACATCATGACCAAAGTGGACAAGGTAAACTACAAAGACCAGGTAGCGATGCCGACAGAATTCAATGACGCTCATGCCGCCCTGCGCGGATTTGCCAACAGCACCCTGTCTTCATCACTGGTACTTTCAGCCGGGATGAGTCCGCGCCTGTACAGTTACATCGAAAATTTTGATGACTTTTACCCCGATGCTGAAGGCCGGCTAAAAAAGAAAATCACCCTTAAGGTAAGCGATTTTCGCTCGGCCATGGTACAGGGACGTTTTCTGGGGCAAAAAGGAATCTGGGTTTCCGAATACCGGGTTGAATCGGGCTTAAATTGCGGCGGCCACGCTTTTGCCACTCAAGGATACCTGCTTGGTCCTATTTTAAATGAATTCAGGGAAAAACGGCAGGAGCTGTTGGATACCACCTTTGCGGTGTACCAAAAAGCGCTGGAAAAAAAAGGCAAAACAGTATTGCAGAAAGCTCCCGACATGAAAATCACGGCGCAGGGAGGTGTTGGAACAAACGAAGAACACAATTTTTTACTCGACGAATACCAACTCGACAGCATTGGCTGGGGTAGCCCGTTCATGCTCGTTCCCGAAGCCGTGAATATTGACAAAGAAAGTTTAGAACTGCTTCGGAATGCAGGCGAAGACGATGTATACCTGAGCGACGCCTCACCACTGGGTATCCAGTTCAACAATATACGCGGAACCAGCCAACAAGCACAAATCAGGAAGTATTTGGACAAAGACAAAGCCGGATTTCCGTGTGCAAAACGTTACCTGGTTTTCAATACCGAATTTACCGAACAGCCTATTTGTACAGCTTCGCGCCAATATCTGAAGAAAAAAATCAGCGAGGTAAAAGAAAGCGGCTTGCCTGAACAGGAACAACAAAAACAAATCAGCCTGCTCACTCAGAAGGAATGTTTATGTGAAGGTTTAACCAACTCAACCTACCTCGCAAACGACATCACCCCGGACAGTTCACGCATAGGTGTCAGCATCTGCCCCGGGCCCAACATTGCTTATTTCAACCAGGTAGTCTCGCTGAAAGAAATGGTACACCACATTTACGGCAAAGTAAATTTGCTAAAAGGAGTAAAACGCCCCAATCTGTTCATAAAGGAGCTGAGAATGTATGTTGATTACCTGGAAAACAAACTGGCAGAGTTCGGACAGAGCCACGATGAAAAGCAATCATCTTACTACCGGGTATTCAGAAAAAACATGCAGGATGGCATTTCCTATTATAAGCAGTTATTCACCAAATACGACAGTAAGCTCCAGGAGATGAAAAAAGATGTTTTGGCTGAACTGGAAAACATCAGTAAGAAACTGGAAAACATCAAAATTTAGCCGTTACCGATACGTTTATTTGATTTAATTTCGGAAGAAGATCCGACTTAAACATTGGATGTGGCAACCGACAATTGCCGCCATTCGCGAGATATAAAATAAGTCACAATCAGGGCTGAACAGGTATCCGAAATTGGCATAGCCACCCAAATTCCGTTGAGATCAAAGAAATTTGGCAAAATAAACAACAAGGGAATCAGAATGATCACCTGGCGTAAAAGCGTCAGCAGTGTTGCAATCTTAGCTTTTCCAACAGACTGAAAGAAGTTTCCGACCACCACCTGGAAACCGACAAACGGCAATGCAAACAACCCCATACGAAGACCTTGTCTGCCAATCACGAGCAGTTCAGGGTCTTCGGCGTTAAAGAAGCGGACAATGGTATCCGGGATAGCTTGTACCAAAGCAAAAGAAACAATTGAAATAAGGGTTGCAGCAATCATTGAAATACGCAAGGTGTCTTTTACCCGCATATGTGCATTTGCACCAAAGTTAAAGCCAATAATCGGCTGCGACGCCATATTGATGGCAACAATGGCCATGACGATCATGGTCAGCACCGAATTGATAATTCCCATGGCGCCCACAGCCAAATCGCCCCCAAACCTGATCAATTTGGTATTGATAAGCCCCTGGACAACCGAATTGGCGATCTGCATAAAAAAAGGCGCCATCCCGATCGCCAAAATCTCGTTGATAATCCCGGCATCAAGTTTAAAATATTTTGAGCGGATTTTAAGGACCGACCGGTTGCTGCGAAAATGCAACAATACCCAGGCCGATAGCACCATCATGGAAATGACCGTTGCATAAGCGGCCCCTTTTACTCCCATATCCAGCCAGAAAATAAAAATCGGATCTAAAATAATATTCGTTCCGGCGCTGATCAGCATCGAATACATCGCAATTCGCGCATTTCCCTCCGAGCGGATGACATTGTTCAGCGAAAAACCAACTACCTGAAAAACAACCCCAAACAGAATAATATTAAGGTATTCATTGGCAAAATCAACTGTTTCAGCGGTTGCGCCAAACATTTTCATCATCGGGTCTTTAATCAAAAACCCGATCAGGGTAATCAATCCCGAAGCTATAATCATCAAAACAAGGCTGTTTCCAATCACGTGTTCTGCTTTGTTCATATCCTTTCGTCCCATATTGATTGAAACCAATACGCTGGTACCAATTCCGATCAACAGCCCAAAAGCCATCATAATCAGCATCACCGGAAAAATAACGGAAATACCGCTTAGCGCCAGCGATCCGATCCCCCGACCAATGAATATCCGGTCGACGATATTATATAAAGCATTAACAAAAACACCGATAAATGCAGGAATAAAATATTTCAACATCAGACTGCCGATATTCGACTCTCCTAACTCTCTCGTTCTATCCATGTAAAAAATTTGTGCAAAGGTAAACAATCAGGCGTAAAAACCGGAATATATGACTTCTTGTTGTATTTTTGAAAAGATTACTTTTGCATCCCAAACTTGAATCAAATGAATACAGAATTCTCAAAAAAACTAAATAACGAAATAATCAGCAGGCTGAAGTCTGACAATTTGGAACTGGTAACAGAAACGCTTAATGAGTTAGGAGAAACAGGGAACTCGGCTTATATTCCCTTCTTGATTGAACTGTTGCATACCACAGATCAGCAAGAAATAAAACAGCGAATTTCCCGCTTATTGGCCGAATTGAAACACAGCGACGCCATCCCGCTCATCATAGACGCCATCCGAAACAAACAATACGGCAACGAGTTGCACTTTTTAGTTTCGGCCTGTTGGGAAAACGGGATGGATTACCGCAATTACCTCTCCCTTTTTACCGACTTAGTGATCGAACACGACTTTATTGTCGCTTTCGAAGCCCATACCGTAATTACGAACATGAGCGGGAAGATTTCGAACGAAATTTACGAAAAGGAAAGCCGGAAAATTAAAGAAGCGATCGTGGACGCAGGCGAAGAGAAAAAACAATTGTTACTCGATTTGCTCGATTTTTTACCCGAACTTGAAGCAGGTATAGAACCTCAGCAATTTTAGAATGTTCGTCATATTTAGGATTTCAGCTCAGAATAACTAATTTTATCAGGAAATCGACTATGCTGAAACCTTAAACTGGCCATGTGAAAAATGTACCCGTATTCTTTTTGCTGTTTTTATTTTTTTTTCAAGCCGGTATGGCACAGGATGCCGAATATTCGCAGTTTTATGCCAATCCGGTTTACCTGAATCCGGGCTTTACCGGCACGTCGGCTCTGCCCCGTTTCGCGGTAAATTACCGTAATCAATGGCCTCAACAAGGGAATACCTTTGTCAATTACAGTATTTCGTTCGACAGCTATATCGACAAACTTAACGGAGGCTTAGGTTTTCAACTGCAAAATAACCGCGAGTTAAACGGTATTGTAGAAAATACCTCGCTGTATGGTTTCTATTCTCATCACATCAAAATAAACAACTGGTTTTTTGTTGATGCCGGACTACAGGCTGGATTTTCCTATAAAAAATTAGATTACGCAAAATTGATTTTCCCGGACATGATTAACCAACTCACCGGGGAACGATACCTGGGAGCATCCGACCAGCCTGAAAACTCCAGTTTACTTTACCCCGATTTCGGAATTGGTTTTCTGGCCCAGTATGAATCGTGGTTTGGCGGCATCAGCCTGAATCACCTCACCCAGCCTCACGAATCTGTTTTTATTGGCGATCAGCGCGGAAGGCTCCCATTGAAGCTGACTGTTCATGCCGGAGCAAGAACTCATAAATTGCACCGGGGATTGTTGTCGAAAGAATACACCGTTTCGCCCAATATCATTTACCAGCAACAAGGCGATTTCAAACAGCTTAACCTGGGAATTTATATCCTTGAAAAATCGCTGGCCGGAGGGATCTGGTATCGTCAGAATTCGGGATTTCAACCGGATGCCGTTATTTTCATGCTGGGTGTCATGCGCGAAAAATTTAAAATCGGGTACAGTTACGATCTGACCTTATCCCGCTTGTCAAATTACTCAAATGGCGCCCACGAAGTGTCGTTAATTTTTTTTACGGGTGAAAAAGCGGCAAACCGAAAGTCGCTGCTAATCCCGTCGCTTTAATAAACAAGGGTAACGGTGCCTGTTTGCCGGTGTTGTTTTTCCAAAACATCCTGGTACGAAAGCACCCAAACATAGGAACCGGCTGGCGCATTCTGCCCGTTTTTCATTTTAGCATCCCAACCGGTGTATTTATTCTTCGACTCAAAAATAAGTTCTCCCCATCGGTTAAAAATTTGCATCAGATAGCCCTGCTCGTGAATCGCTTCTGACGACAACAGAAAAACATGGTTTTCAGGATTGGAACTGTTCGGGCTAAAGCCGTTTGGCGGATAAAGTTTATCGGGCGCCACCAATAGCAGGCGGCTGACCGTATCGGTACACAATTCGTTATTTTCGGCCACCAGTTGCACCGTAAACCATCCGACTTGCTCATAGGCATATTGCGGCTCAAATTCTTCGGAATACCCGCTGCCATCACCAAAATCCCAATAAAAGGAAGATGCGCCCCTGCTGGAATTGGAAAAGCTAAAAAACGGATCTGTAATGATTCGTTCGGTCTGGTCGGGCTCAAAACCGGCCAGAGGTTGCGGATATACGTAAACGGGATCTTCGAGCCAGGCGATATCCGGGCAACCCGTTACGGCGGAAGTGGTCCTGACGTATACCGGGAATTCGGCATCAGGCGTTGTAAACGTATGGACCATTTCGGCATCTCCTGAAATATTTTCTCCCTGGCTGAAATTCCATGAGTAGCTTAGTTCATCCACCTGTTCCTTTGGCGAAGCGGTAAAAACCACCGCCAGGGGAGAACAACCGACCAACTGATCTGCCGCTATGCTTACCCAGGGTTTTCGTTTGAATGAAAAATACGCCGTTTCGCTTGCGCAACCATACAACGAAATGACTCTGAGTCCGACTGTGCTTTGTGGTTTGTTTTGCAGGCTGATTGTCAACGGCCCGGCTGTTTGTCCCGGATCCTGTATAATTTCGGTTGCATCCAGCGACGACAAGTCCCAATAGTAAGTATCCTGATTATTTCCGCTACCGGTATAGTTCACTTCAAACTGATGCGGGTAACAGAATCCGGGATCGATATCTGTTTCGACCGTAGGAATTGGCCTCACTTTGATGAAATCTTCAATCAACCCAAAATTTTCGCATCCCTCGGCCGACCGGATCCAAAGCCCGACATCATAAAATCCGTCATCGCGGTAAGTATGTTCAGGGCTTGAAGACCCGCCGGTCTGATTGTCGCCAAAATACCAGGTATACTGGTCGATCGGTTCAGTGGTTTCCGCTTCAAACCTCACGGCTAACGGCTCACAACCATCGGTATAATCGGCCTTGATTTTCAGGTTCGGCGTAATTTTGATATGTTCCCACCTGATCTCGCTCGAACAGCCGTTTTCGCTCACCATAAGGCCTAATTCGCGTTTATCCGACTCTCCGTAACCCAAATTGATCACGGTTTCGGCCAGTCCGATTCCGGAAGCGTACAAGGTATCGGGAAAATACCAGTTATAGCTGGCCGACGATGTGGCATCGCCCAGGTAATGCACCTGAAGGTTATAACCATAACAGGCCATGGAATCAACACTGAAACCGGCATCCGGAATTTTATTAAAATGCAGCCAAAGAGAATCTTCCGTCATGCAGCCGTAGTCGTCGGTTACCCGGGCAAAAACCTGGTATGCTCCCCGGGAAGCCGCCTGTACAGGCGATTGCGTAGCCTCCGGCAAATCAATGGTTAAGCCGGGGGTTTCTGACCACCAGAAAACCGCCCCTTTATCTTTTTCGATTTTCAGTTCTCCATGCAATAAGCCGCAATACAAGGTGTCGGTACCTGTCAGGTCAATTTCAGGGTATTCATGCACCCTTACCCCGATCGCATCCGAGGAAGAACAGGCATACTCGTTGGTTACGTATACCTGGTAATAACCGGTCTCACCGGTCTCCAACACCTGCCCGGTATAGCCGGTATTCCACAGGTACGATGCCTGGGTTCCGGCGTCAAGTCTGACCGATGCTCCCGCGCACAGATGAACATCGTCACCCAAATCAATCACCGGAACCGGTTTAACCTGAAGTTTAAAAAAAGCCGAGTCAACACATCCGTCATAATGCGCCATAAGCTTATAATTGGTTGAATCCAACGGGTATGCTCCGGGGTTTGATGAAAACGGATCATCCAGCCCTTCTTTGGGAAACCATTCATAATCTCCCGGAAACGAATGATTCAGCTTCACCGTATCGTATTGACACATGGTTTGCTCAGTAAGCTTATTAAAAATGACTTTCCGCATTTCAATTTCGAGCGAAGCGGAAAGGCTGATTTCCGGGTCGCCGGTCATCCCTCCGTATTCGATGATATAACCTCTTGGCCGGTAGTGCTCCGAAGTAGGACCATCCCCTTCGTTCCGAAGGTCATTCCACGATTTATCTTCTTTTCCCGGATTTTGGTTGATGTGTGCATAATCTTCACCAATTCCGTTATTTGTTTCTCCATGAGCGTTGGTTGGTTCGCCACTACTCCAAAATGAAAAAAGGCCATTAATTGAAACTCCGTTAGCCAGACCTCTCCAGAATAATGTGCCGGCTTCCGGACCGGTTACCCACCGCCAATCGCCTTCCGCCGCGGCATCAGAAGCGCCGATCCAACCCACTCCTTTTACTTTGGTCCAGATAAAGTCGTTTTCTTCTTTTGAAAGAATGGTAACCAAGTAACCTTTCAGACCATAGTACGTTTTTGTTTCCGCCTCTGCACGGGCTTCAGTCCAGGTAATATCCAGGCGGTTGATAAACTGGTAAAAGTGCCCGGTTGAAGGCAGAAAATCCACATCGGTAAGCGTAATGGCAATATGGCGGGTATCCGGTGTTGGTCGTTCCAACAAGTTCACATACTGAATATTCCGGACTGCTTCCTGGTATTCGGCAGCCGTTGCTTTGCCTTTTAGAAACAAGGTCCCGTTGGTTGCATCCCATTCTGCGAGAACAGGCCCGACGGGATTGTATTTTAACAAGTCTTCACCCCGAAAATAATTGGCAATCGAAATTTTTAAGCCTCCGGTTATCGAATCTCCGGTAATGCTGACGCCATCGCCTAACGCGACAGAATCCTTGCAAAACCGGAGCGGGGTATTGTACGGATTTTTAATCTGGAGCCCGCCATCCTGGCCTGATGCAAACGCGTTAAAAAAAATAAGGTAAAGCAAGGTTAATAAAAGCTGTTTCATCAGGCCGGTTTTATGCGTTAGATCTTATTCGAAAAATATTTCATAAACTGAGATCTTTCGTACAACATCGGATTTTCAATTTTCGCATAAGACAGTCTTCCCCTGAAGTCGTCGAGCTGTTTAAAGTTCCATTTACGCATAAATTTTTCCACATCTTTCAGCATACCATCGATCACCTGGGCCCCGTTGATGTAGATGGTCGAACACACCTGGGCCACCTGGGCCCCGGCCAGTAGTTGTTTGATTACGGCTTCCCCGTCGTGAATTCCGGTTGAAGCGGCAATTTCCAACTTAGGCAAGGCAGCGCTCACCAGGCCAACCCACCGCAGCGTACGGCGAATATCAGCAGGAACGCTGAATACCTCAGATGCCGACAGTTCGAGTTTGTCAAGATTGATATCCGGCTCATAAAAACGATTGAACATGGTAATACCCCGGGCGCCGTTCGCCATCAGTTTTTCGGCCATCGAAATCAGGTTGGTAAAATAAAAACCAACTTTTACCGACACCGGGATTTTTACTTCAGCGGTCACTTTATTTAAAACGTCGAGGTATAATTTTTCAATCGAGTCTGCGGATTCCTTTCTGCCGGTCGGGACAAAAAACAAGTTCAGTTCCAGCGCATCGGCGCCGGCTTCTTCAAATTCTTTGGCAAAACTTGTCCATTCTTTAGACGACACACAATTGATGCTGGCAATAACCGGAATACTGACTTCCTGTTTTGCTTGTTTCACCAAGGCTAAATGCGCTTCAACCGAATGCTGGCGTGTATAATTCCAGATATAATCCTCGGCTTCGGGGTATAAATTCTGCGGGTCTTTGTTGATTAAATGACTAACCTCGCTGTTAATCTGTTCTTCAAACAGCGATTTTAACACCACAGCCGCGGCTCCGGCTTCCTCCAACGCTTTAATCTTATCCACGCTCCCGGTCAGACCGGAACTGGCCACAACAATCGGGTTTTTCAGTTTCAGGCCCAAATAGGTCGTCTCAAGCTTTCCCATAATCTTATCAGTTAATTATCAATCTAAATTTATCCTAACATATCAAAATAAACCAACCGGCTTAGTCGTACTGCCGTTCGCCAAAAATGGAACTTCCTACCCGCACCATGGTGCTACCCTCCTCCACGGCAATCTGGTAATCGCCCGACATGCCCATTGAAATTTCAGAAAAAGAATCATGCCCGCCAAAAAAATCATGCTTAATCTGATTAAATATGTTTTTAAGCTGCTGAAATTCCTTTCTGATCTGCTGTTCATCTCCGGTAAAAGTCGCCATTCCCATGACCCCCCGGATCGTGACAAATTCAAGCGCGTCATATTCTTCCGAACTCAATAATTCGCGGGCTTCAGCCAAACTCAGTCCAAACTTTGTTTCTTCTTCGGCAATGTGAAATTGCAGCAAACAATCGATTTTCCGTTTGTTCTTCCGGCCTTCCTTGTCAATGGTCGTCAGCAGTTTTAACGAATCTACCCCGTGAATCAGCTGAACGAAAGGCGCAATATATTTCACCTTATTAGTTTGCAGATGCCCTATAAAGTGCCATTCAATATCGTTGGGCAATTCTTCGTATTTCTGCACCAGTTCCTGTACTTTATTCTCGCCAAAAACACGCTGTCCTCCCCGGTATGCTTCCAGAATATCACCGTTTGGTTTGGTTTTTGAAACAGCAACCAGGCAAACACCTTGCGGAAGTCCGCTTTTTATTTCTCTTATATGATCTGCAATTCCCATGAGTTTTCCGATTGAATTACAAAACTACAAAAGCACTTGAAAAAGACCGGCCATTTTAAAAGTTTTTTCCGGCTGCACCAGCCTTGGCTGAAAGCTTCTTCCGGCCTTTTTCTATCTTTGTTACGCTCATGAAACCAGATCGGCAACATATTATTTTAAAAATGAATGAATTGGGCAAAGCCAGACGCCCTTTCGTTTTTCTTATTGATTATGAATTTCAGCAAGCTTTGATTTACGAGTGGGAAGAAAGCAAAAAATATTTGCTATGGAAAACACCCAAATACCAAAACTTTGAACCGAAAAACAACGACGGAACCAAACTCCAATGGGATGTTGAGCCCGTTTCTTTCGACCGGTATCAAAAAGCCTTTGACCTGGTTCAGCATCACATCCATTACGGCGACAGCTTTTTATTAAACCTGACCCTGCCCAGCCAGGTAAAAACAAATCTGACGCCCGAAGAATTATTTTACCTCGGCAAGGCACCCTATCAGGTTTATTTAAAAGATAAATTTGTTTGCTTTTCGCCCGAAATATTTGTTCGGATTGAAAACCGGCAAATTTCGTCGTACCCGATGAAGGGCACCATTGACGCAAACATCCCGGATGCAGAAAACCGCCTGAAAACCAGCAAAAAAGAACTGGCCGAACACAATACGATTGTCGATCTTATCCGCAACGATCTCAGCCGGGTTGCCGGCCAGGTAAGTGTAAGCCGTTTTTGTTATATCGACAAAATCCGTTCGAACATGACTGACCTACTCCAAATGAGTTCGGAGATCACCGGGCTGTTGCCGGAAAATTATTACGAACAATTAGGCGATTTATTTGCGCGTTTACTCCCAGCCGGATCCATCAGCGGCGCTCCCAAGAAAAAAACAATCGAGATTATCAAAAAAGCCGAACAATATGAACGGGGATATTATACCGGCATTTTTGGTATTTTTGACGGAACCCGGGTTGACAGCTGCGTGCTGATCCGTTTTTTGGAAAAAGACGGGGACCAACTGATTTTTAAAAGCGGAGGAGGAATTACCCATTTGAGCCAATGCGAAGATGAATACCTCGAACTGATCAAAAAAATTTATGTGCCAATTGCTTGAAACCATCAAACTCGAAGACGGCTGCCTGTACAATATTGCCGGGCATAAC
This sequence comes from Gaoshiqia sp. US2, assembly GCF_059705485.1. Lineage (NCBI taxonomy): Bacteria > Pseudomonadati > Bacteroidota > Bacteroidia > Marinilabiliales > Prolixibacteraceae > Gaoshiqia > Gaoshiqia sp. US2. Next base: position 3,696,210 of record NZ_AP048550.1, read on the forward strand.
CGCCGGATGAATGCGGCCCGCGCCGAATTATTTGACGGGATCGGAGCAATTGATCTGGCTGAAGTTATCCGGATTCCTGAAAAATGCCGTTCGGGCTTATACCGTTGCCGCGTTTTGTGCGGCCGCAATATTGAAAAAATAGAATTCATCAAACAAGTTCCCCGGAAATTTAACAAGTTAAAGGTCGTCAGGCACGACGAAATCGATTATCACCTGAAATTTGCTGACCGGAATATTTTAAACGATCTCTATTCCCAACGCGGGGATGCCAACGAAATCATTATCGTCAGGCGTGGACTGGTGACTGATTGTACCATCGGAAACCTGGTATTTTGGGACAAAAATCGATGGATTACGCCGGACAGCCCCTTGCTAAACGGCACCCAACGGCAATCGTTGCTCGAACAGAATTTAATCGTTGAAAAGAGAATTACCGAGGCTGATTTAGCTGCTTTCAGCCAAGCGGGTATTATTAATGTTTTTTACACTTTGGAAAATATGTCGGTCATTTCGGGAAAAAATATTTTCATTTTCTAAAAAAAGACTTGACTTAAATCCTGTTTTTCAATATTTTAACCAAAAGAAAGGAGAGCATGATCATTTTAGTTGCAATATTTTTGAGATAATGCTTTTCAACCTATTTTTTTATTGACTCATTTTTGTATTTTGCGACCAAATTAAAAACAATAAAAAAGATTGGCCAGAGCCTTACAGGCATTGACTTAATGGAGGATAACAATATGACACTCAGCAGTAAACCCAGGGTAATTAAAGATTACGAAAAACTTGACGACGAGATCAAAGAACAAATAAAATTAGAGTATCCCAATGGTTTTAGCCAACATCTGATCAGTTTCACCAATAAAGACGGTTTGTTGGTTAGCGCGCTGCCATTCGAAACAACCGATAAATATTACCTGGTCAGGATGACGACACAGGAAGCGATCGACATCATCAGCGATGATGAAGATTACGATGATGAAGGCATATTGAAAGAAGAATCCAGGGAAGCTTACGAAGATAAATACTCGGAAGAAATGGATATTCCGGATAACCTGGATGAGGAAGAAGATGATTCATCATACGACGATGACGACGATGATGACATGGATGATGATGAAGATATGGACGACGACGAAGACTAACTGTAATACAGGATAAAAAATAAACCCCGGGGAAATCTCTCCGGGGTTTATTATTATAGCGTGTTCTTCGCTTAACTCAGTTTATGAATAACCAGGCCCGACCGTAATTTAGGTTCAAACCAGGTGGTTTTTGGAGGCATAATATGGCCGGTATCGGCAATCGTGATCAATTGCTGCATCGATACGGGGAACAAGGCGAAAGCGACTTTCATTTCACCACTGTCCACCCGTTTTTTCAACTCGCCAAGTCCGCGGATTCCGCCTACAAAGTCAATGCGGTTGGAGGTACGCAAATCCTGAATGTCAAAGACCGGTTCCAGCACTTGTTTCGACAGAATGGTCACATCGAGCACACCTATCGGATCAGCATCATCAAAGGTTCCTTCTTTTGCGGTGAGGGCATACCAGTTTCCACCCAGATACATACTGAACTCGTGCAACGTCGACGGTTTATAAATCTCCGTTCCCTTCTTTTCGACAACAAATCCCCGGGTCAGTTTTTCAATCAGTTCTGCTTCGCTCAAACCATTCAGGTCTTTCACTACGCGGTTATAGTCGATAATTTGCAACTGGTTGTCGGGGAAATGCACGGCCATGAAATAATTATAGGATTCGTTTCCGGTATGATCCGGATTTTGAGCTTTCTTTTCCAAACCGATACGGGCTGCAGCCGCTGTCCGGTGATGGCCGTCGGCCACGTAGGTAAACGGCACTTTCGTTGCAAAAAGCTGTTCTATCCGGTCATTTACCTCCCGGTTATTGATGGTCCAGAAATGATGTCCAAAGCCATCTTCGGCAACAAAGTCATATTCCGGCTCCTGGTTTTTCACGATCGATTCAACAATGGCATCAATCTCAGGCACTGCCCGATACGAGAAAAATACCGGCTCAATGTTCGCGTTCAGGTAGCGGGTCAGGATCATCCGGTCTTCTTCCTTGTCGGGACGGGTTAACTCGTGTTTCTTAATGATGCCCTGGTGATAATCGTCGCATGCAGCAGCTCCGACAATCCCGTACTGTGTACGTCCGTTCATGGTTTGGGCATAAATGTAGAAACGAGCCTCTTCATCTTCAACCAACCAAGCCTTTTTCTGAAATAATTCAAAATTACCGACAGCCTTTTCATACACTGTTTCGGAATGAACATCTGTTCCTTCGGGACAATCAATTTCTGCACGGGTAATGTGCAGCAACGAATTTTCTTTACCTTCTGCCATTTGAGCAGCTTCCCTGGTGTTCATCACATCATACGGAAGACAAGCCAAAGTTTTGGCAATTTCCCGCGGAGGACGGAGTCCTTTAAATGCCTTTACGTTCGCCATAAATCAACTTTCAAATTTTATTTATTTACACGGAAGGTTTCATCACCTTTTTTTAAAAAAGCCACAATTTGTTCGGCTGCTGCCACACCTGCATTGGTATTTGCTTCTTCGGTTTGCGCCCCTATCTTTTTCGGAGTAAAATAATACCGGCCTTCAAACTTTTCTTTAAACACGGCAGAACAGTCCGGTTCGATATCCGACAAATATTTCACATCGGGCCGCTCTTCCATAAACCGGCAAAGGTCGGCCTCATTCACCACCTCTTTTCTGGCGGTGTTTACCAGTATCGCGTCTTTCTTCAAATGCTTCAGCACATCCATGCTCACAGAACCGATATGTTCGCCGCGGGCCGGAACATGAACAGAAACGATATCCGAAATGGCATATAATTCTTCGAGTGAACCGGTTACCTCAATCCCCTCGGAAGTGGCCTGCGCCTTGCTGAAACGTGTATAAACCTTCACGTCCATCCCAAAAGCACGGGCTATCCGGTGAACATTGCGGGCTACATAGCCGTAGCCATGCAAACCCAGTGTCCGGCCCCGAAGTTCGCCTCCCGACTTGCCGCCAAAAAACTCACGAATACCGTAAATGGCCAGTCCAATAGCGAGCTCGGCCACAGCATTTGAGTTTTGGCCGGGTGTGTTCATCACGACAATGTTTTTTTCTTTTGCATAGTTGGTGTCAACATTGTCGTAACCGGCGCCTGCGCGGACTACAATTTTTAAGTTTGTTCCCGCATCGAGCACCTCTTTATCCACGATATCGCTTCGGATAATGATGGCATCGGCCGTTTTTACCGCGTCAAGCAGCTCTGCTTTCGACCGGTATTTTTCCAACAAACCGAGCTGATAACCAGCCTGGCTGATAACAGCCGAAATTTTTTCAACCGCAATCCCTGCAAAAGGTTTGTCGGTTGCAATTAATACCCTTTTCATACCTTTTAGTTTAAAAAAAAGAAAGCAGGACCCCCATCCTGCTTTTCTTTTCATGCAGATTAATGATTCGCTTCAAATTCTTTCATCGCGTCAACCAGCGCCTGCACACTTTCAATAGGCAAAGCATTATACGTGGACGCCCTGAACCCGCCTACCGACCGGTGGCCTTTCAGCCCAACCATTCCTTTTGCAGTAGCAAAATCCAGGAATTCTTTTTCCAGTTCCTCATAACCCGGCGCCATGACAAAGGTAACGTTCATCCGGGAGCGGTCTTCAGGAGCAGGAACAGTAGGCACAAACAGTTTGTTGCGGTTCAGTTCGCCATAAAGTAATTCAGCTTTGGCAATATTTACTTTTTCCATGGCTTCCACGCCGCCATTCTCTTTCAACCATTTCAAAGTTTGCAGGCAAGCAAAAACAGCAACCGTTGAAGGCGTGTTAAACATGGATTCGTTTTTAATATGAACATCATAATCCAGCATGGTGGGGATAGTACGCCCGGCTTTACCCAGAACTTCATCCTTGACAATCACCAGCGTTGCGCCCGAGGGTCCCAGGTTTTTCTGCGCACCTGCATAAATCAGGTCATATTTGGCCACATCGATCGGACGACTGAAAATATCGGACGACATATCGGCAACCATTTGAACAGGCACATCGGGATCTGATTTGAGCTCGGTGCCGAAAATGGTGTTGTTTGTTGTAATGTGCAGGTAATCTGCATCGGCAGGCACATCGTACGTTTTCGGAATGTAATTGAAATTTTTATCTTTCGAAGAAGCAACTTCAATCACCTCGCCAATCAATTTGGCCTCTTTCATAGCCTTCGAAGCCCAAACACCGGTGTTCAGGTATGCAGCCTTTGATTTCAACAGGTTATACGGAACCATTAAAAACTGAAGGCTGGCGCCACCCTGTAAAAACAAGACGGAATAACCTTCGGGAACTTTCAGCAATTCTTTTACCAGTGCAATAGCCTCATCCATCACGGCAACAAACTCTTTACCGCGGTGGGAAACTTCCATGATAGAGAGTCCGGTGCCGGCAAAATCGAAGGTTGCTTCGGCTACTTTTTGTTTTGTATACTCGGGAAGAATAGAGGGTCCCGCATAAAAATTATGCTTCTTCATCGTATGTTATTTTAGGGTTAAAAATTATTTTTCATTTATGTCGATCCATATTCATCGGCCAAAATAAAGGGATTCGGGAATTTCTTTGCTGAGTTATATCAGCATCGGCCCCGAAAAACACTATTTTAAAAACATGCTTATAAAACAGGATATCAGTCTGATAGAAATCATTATTTCGTTCTGTTTTTTCGTCAAAGTTATGAAACCGGGACCAATTCTCCATCTTTATAAACAGGAATTACCGAAGTAAAATCAGCCTGATGACAAAATGCAATACAATCGTCCAAACCTTTGGCGGCCAGACGGCCTTTTTGGGCTGCTTTCAGTACATATTCATTCAGGTTTTTTTTGGCAATTGACCACAAATCGATTGAAGCCGTAACCGCATCGCAAATGGTTTCGTACTTTCCCGATTCCATGAGTTTTTCGGCAAGCGCTCCGGCAAAAACGGCATCTTCGAGGCTAAACCGGTCTTTCCACGAGGCGCAAAAAATAAGCACCGGCGAATCCTGGCGAATCAGCCAATTGCCAAGCGCCGTCAGGTTCAGGAACGAGCCGATCACCACGGCTTTTGAATGTGCCGCCATATGAATGCAGCGGGTTCCGTTTGTGGTGGAATACACAATTTCTTTTCCCTTTACCTGGTCGGCTGTAAAATTGAACGGTGAGTTTCCAAAATCAGCAAAATCGAGCACGTAGCCATCACGCTCGGACGCCACCATATAACCTTCTTCCTTTTTCTGACGGGCTTCGTCGACTGTTGACACCGGTATAATGCGGAGCACCCCATTGTGAAAGGCCGTACAAATGGCTGAGGTGGCCCGGAGAATATCGACAATAACCACAATATTCGCGTCATCGGCATGCTTTGGGTAAATTGCAGGAGAAAAGCAGGTTTCCAAACGAAACTTGGTGTTCTTCATCATCAGTGAATCTGAAATTTTGCCTTCAAAGATAATCGTTCGGCTACAATAAAAAAACCCGCCAACACAATTGACGGGTTTCAGGCTTAGTAAGTTGTAAGATCCCCCTTTATTGCGGACTTACAAATGGTATTTTTACAATCTTTGCTTTCAGCAATTTGTTTCTCACTTTTACATAAACTTCGGTGCCAATAGCCGAATAGGCTTTAGAGATATAGCCCATTCCGATACCCAGATTCAGCACGGGCGACTGGGTACCCGAGGTGACCAGACCAATTGGGTTACCGTTCTCATCGGTCAGTTCATAACCATGTCGCGGAATACCCCGGTCGATCATTTCAAATCCGCGAAGTTTACGGCTTACCCCTTCCGATTTCTGCATCAGCAACAAATCTTTGTCAATAAATCCGTTCTTCTCGTTAAACTTGGTAATCCATCCCAGCCCTGCTTCGATGGGCGAAGTGGTGTCATCAATATCATTTCCGTATAAGCAATAACCCATCTCGAGGCGGAGGGTATCGCGGGCTCCCAGCCCGATTGGTTTTATGCCGTATTCGGCGCCTGCTTCAAAAAGATCCCGGTAAATTTTCTCCGCCTGTTCGTTTGGAAAATAAAGCTCAAAACCGCCTGCACCCGTATACCCGGTGGCTGAAATAATCACTCCGCCGAAGCCGGCAAAGCGGCCGGTAACAAACGAGTAATACCTGATCTCATCCAGGCGTACATCGGTTAGTTTTTGCAGAACGTTGGTCGCTTTTGGCCCCTGAATGGCCAGTTGGCTGATTTGATCGGAAGCATTTTCGAGCCTTGCGCCAAATTTATTTTGAGAAACGATCCAATTCCAGTCTTTTTCGATATTCGCCGCATTTACAACCAGCATATATTTATCAGGTTCGAAATAGTAAACCAGCAAATCGTCGACAATACCTCCTTTTCCGTTGGGAAAACAGGAATACTGGGCTTGTCCGGGCCTGAGAACCGAAATATCGTTGCTGGTCACATACTGAACCAATTCGGCCGCATGAGGGCCTGTCACCCAAAATTCGCCCATATGAGACACATCAAAAACCCCTACCCCATTTCGTACGGTCAGGTGTTCGTCCTTGATTCCGCTGAATTCAACAGGCATTTCAAAGCCCGCAAATTCGACCATTTTACCCCCGACGTTTTTATGAATCTGATTAAATGCAGTCGTTTTCATCAATTAAACTTTGAATTTGTAAAAATAGAGCTACAAATATCATAAAATCATGAAAAAAGTCATCTAACAAGTCGCGATTGTTTTTTAAGCTGATAAATCTGATCAGGATAATCGTGCCAATTTATCAACATGATTACTTTTTTTATTATACTTGCATACCGAATAATTACAAAAAAAAATGGGAAATCAAAGATTAACCGACCTAAGTTATTTACAAGAGGTAACCGGAGGAGAAAGTGAAATCATCAAAGAATTCATCGAACTGTTTTTAGGGCAAATCGAGGAATTCAGAACCGGTTTGACTACCTGTTTCGAAAATCAGCAATGGAAAGAACTTGGTGAACTTGCCCATAAAGCAAAAGCATCGGTGATGACTTTCGGACTGAACGATTTAGGTGTCAGCCTCAAACAGCTTCAGTTAAAAACCCAGCAATTGGCCGAAATTGAAACTTACGCCGACCATTTGGCCGAGTTTGAAAAAATCATTTCGATCGCCGAAAACGAATTGCTGGAAGATTTGAAAAATTTGAATTAAGGAGCCAGCCCAAAAGTACCTGAAAACAAACACTCATCCGGTTCGGCAATGAGCGGGGTCTGTTTGTGCGATCCATTCAGTCTGGCTCCTCTTATCCTTAGTTGGCCGTAAACTTCAATTCATCATCTTCCACATCAATCCGGATTGTCTGGTCGACACCAAGATTTCCGGAAAGGATTTGTTTAGACAGTTCGTTCAGCACATAACGTTGCAATAAACGGTTTACCGGGCGTGCGCCATGTTGCGGGTCGTAGCCTACCGTCGCCAGCCAGTTAACCACCCGATCGGTCATTTCCAGTTTCAGGTTTTGGCTTGCCATCCGTTTTACAATCCGGTCGAACTGGATCAAAACAATTTCTTTCATATTTTCACGGCTTAGCGGGGTAAACATAATGGTTTCGTCAATCCGGTTCAGAAATTCGGGCCGGATTGTTTTACGAAGCAATTCGAAAACCGCTTTTCGCACCTGTTCGAATACTTCGCCGCTGTTACGTTCATTCACCTGTTCAAAACCTTCCTGAATCAGATGAGAGCCCAGGTTGGAGGTCATAATGATGATCGTATTTTTGAAGTTGACCACCCGTCCTTTATTATCCGTCAAACGGCCGTCGTCCAATACCTGTAACAAAACATTGAATACGTCGGGATGGGCTTTTTCAATTTCATCGAATAACACCACCGAATAAGGTTTTCGCCGGACGGCCTCGGTTAATTGTCCGCCTTCTTCGTAACCGACATATCCCGGCGGAGAGCCAATGAGCCGGGTAACCGAGAATTTTTCCTGGTATTCCGACATGTCAATCCGGGTCATCATGTTCTCATCGTCGAACAGATATTCAGCCAGGGCCTTCGCCAGTTCTGTTTTCCCCACGCCGGTGGTTCCCAGAAAGATAAACGACCCGATTGGCCTTTTTTCATCCTGCAAGCCGGCCCGGCTTCGTCTGACAGCATCAGACACCGCCCGGATGGCTTCATCCTGGCCAACCACCCGTTTGTGTAATTCTTCCTCAAGATGCAACAATTTTTCCCGTTCGCTCTGCATCATCTTCGACACCGGAATACCGGTCCAACGGGCAACCACGCCGGCAATATCCTCCGAATCCACTTCTTCTTTGATCAGCGAATCACCCTGAACAGACTGCAATTCTTTTTGCAGGCGGACAATTTTTTCTTCGGCCTCTTTGATTTTTCCGTACCTGATCTCGGCCACCCGTCCGTAATCGCCCGAGCGCTCGGCCTGTTCGGCTTCGAACTTGAGGTTTTCGATCTCCGTTTTATTTTGCTGAATCCCGTCAATCAATGATTTCTCGAGTTCCCACTGCGCCCGGTACCGCGACTGTTCTTCTTTCAGATTGGCAATTTCTTCGTTTAGCGAGGCCAGTTTCAGTTCGTCTTTTTCACGTTTAATCGCCTCCCGTTCAATTTCAAGCTGTTTGATTTTACGTTCAATCTCGTCCAGTTCTTCCGGAACCGAATCCATTTCAAGCCGAAGTTTAGCAGCGGCCTCATCCATCAGGTCAATGGCCTTATCGGGCAAAAAGCGATCTGAAATATAGCGCTGAGACAGCTCCACGGCTGCAATTATCGCGTTATCTTTAATCCGCACCCGGTGGTGGGTTTCGTAACGTTCTTTCAGGCCCCTTAAGATTGAAATGGCGCTCAGGGTATCCGGTTCATCTACCATGACGATTTGAAAACGCCGTTCCAGCGCTTTATCTTTTTCAAAGTATTTTTGATATTCGTCGAGGGTGGTGGCGCCAATAGCGCGCAATTCTCCCCGGGCCAGGGCCGGTTTCAGAATATTGGCCGCATCCATGGCTCCTTCGCTTTTGCCGGCTCCTACCAACGTATGTATTTCATCGATAAACAAAATCACTTCACCGTTGGCCTTAATCACTTCATTGACCACGGCCTTCAGGCGTTCTTCAAATTCGCCCTTGTATTTGGCGCCGGCAATCAGTGCGCCCATGTCGAGCGAAAACAATTGTTTCGTTTTCAGGTTTTCGGGCACGTCGCCGCGTACAATCCGGTGAGCCAATCCTTCGGCAATCGCTGTTTTGCCGGTTCCGGGCGCTCCGATCAGAACCGGGTTGTTTTTTGTTCTTCGGGAAAGGATCTGCAAAAGCCGGCGAATTTCTTCATCCCGTCCAATCACCGGGTCAAGCTTTCCGTTTTGCGCGCGTTCGTTCAAATTAATGGCAAACCGGTTTAACGAGTTAAACTGATCTTCGGCAGTCTGGCTTTCCACCTTCGCCCCTTTGCGCAGGTCGGCAACTGCCGCTTCCAAGTCCTTGCGGGTGATGCCGTTGTCTTTCATCAGGCCCGAAACCGGATCGCCGGTTTCGAGCAGGGCCAGCAAAATATGCTCAACCGACACAAACTGATCGCCCATTTTCCGGGAAATGTCGGTCGATTTTTGCAGGGCTTTGTTGGTATCTCCCGACAAGTATTGTTCTCCGCCCGAAACCTTCGGGTAAGTATCGACTATGCGGTCGAGGGCCTGTTGAAAAACCGGAAGATTGACGCCGAGTTTCTTTAACAGATAACCGGTCACATTACCGGCGGCATACAACAAACCTTTCAGCACATGGCCGTTTTCTATGGCCTGCTGTTGTTTACCACTGGCTATTTCGAAAGCATGTTGTAATGCTTCCTGCGATTTAATGGTGAAATGATTAAAGTTCATCGTTTTCCTCCTTCATTGCTTCATTTATTCATTATAGCCGTCAACCGGCAGAATCATAAGTTGACGGTTCTCTTTTCATTTCAAATAATCAGCCACAGAAGAAAAACGGGAAACAAAAAGACAAAATGTCTGATGATCAGAAATTAACCTGAAAATTATTCAGGATAACGAAGCTGCCGAGGAATTTCTGACAGGAGATTTAAACAAAAAAGGATGGGGGGCACCATCCTTTTTCTAACTCAACCAAACTTATTCTATGAAAAAAATTATGTATGTAACACTACTTTCTTGCTGAAACAAAGATAAGGCAAACAATCGTTAAGAAGCCAAAAGTAAGGTTAACGAAAGTTAATAGTCAAGGTTTTGGCCTTACAACAAGTATGTTCGTGTTCTGTCAATTCTTTCCGGTTTGTATACTGCCGCTATTATTTTACAATACTGAACTGATAAACAGAACTGGTCTGATATACTTCGCCCGGGTGAAGTATTACCGACGGAAATTGCTCCTGGTTGGGTGAATCGGGAAGATGTTGCGTTTCCAGGGCAAATGATTCGCGAAAATTGAATGTTTTCCCGTACTTGCCAACATCAGAACCATCCATAAAATTACCCCCGTAAAACTGCAATGCGGGCTCTTGGGTGAAAACTTCCATTTTACGTCCGCTGTTTGGCTCCACTACAACCGCCGCCAGAGTCATTTGTCCCGGTTGCGACTGATTTAGCACGAAGTTATGATCGTAGCCCAGGCCATTCTTTAGTTGTTCGTTTTCTGCCTGTAGATGCAGATCCTGCCCGATTGGTTTGGCTGTTCTGAAATCGAACGGAGTTCCTTCCACCGGAGCATTTTCTCCGAAAGGAATCAAAGTTGAATCAACCGGCGTGTAATAATCGGCATTTATCATTAACAAATGGTCGTTTATCGTTCCGCCGGCTTCGCCAGCCAGGTTAAAGAACGCGTGGTTTGTGAGATTTACCGGTGTGCTTTTGTCGGTGGTCGCCCGGTAATCTATTTTCACTTCATTTTTTGAAGTCAGCGTATATTTCACCTCCACAGTTAAGTTACCGGGGTATCCCATCTCGCCGTCAACCGAAAGATAGGCCAACACCACCGACGAATCGGTGACCGTCGTCACCTCCCACACTACGTTGTGAAAGCCGCCCGGGCCTCCATGTAAATGGTTGACGCCGTTATTCAGGGGCAGGCTGTATTCCTCGCCGTTCAGGTGAAACTTACCACGGGCAATCCGGTTTCCCACGCGACCGATCAGCGCCCCGTGAAAAACTTCGTTTGCATTGAGGTAGCCGCCGATGCTGCTGAAGCCGTGAACGACGTCGGCCATTTCGCCATTCTTACCGGGTACGCAAAGCGCCACAATCCTTCCCCCGTAATTGGTAATCGCCACCGAAAGATCTCCATTTTGCAGAAAATACAAATTGGTTTGCTTCCCGTTGATGATGGTCTGAAAATCCTCAGCTTTCAGATTGATACAACTCTCTTTTTTATCTTTCTGTTCGCTGCAACCAACCAGGTACAAACCGGCCACTGCTATGATGAACAAAAATTTCAGGTATTTCATAATTGATGTAATTTTATTCAACAAGGGTTAGACTTTTGATCAGGTTTATTTTTTTCAATTTTCCAGCAATTTAATAAAATATCCGCCCACTACCGAACGAGCCTGAAAACCAACTTGCTTGGCATCGGGGGTTTCGTACCAGTCGCTCATCGGAACCCGGTCGGGCGTTTCGCTGACAAAAGCATGGAGCGGGTCGATAAACTGCCGGAAAGTTTCCTTGTCACTGGCCAGAGTAGCTGTCCAAACAATCCAGTCGCTTTTGGTGTAGGTCCGTCGGTTATCGAGCGGGAGACCGTATTTATTTTGTTTGGTCAGGTAATACGCGATTTCGGTTTGGGCCACTTCTGCGGGGAAGATATCCAGCTTCAGCAGTTTATCCCACACCAGGTTATACTTTTGACTCCAGGTTCCGGGCTGATCGAATGTCAACCGGTAATGGTCGCCGTCATCGGCCATCGTCATCCATTCCTGCGCCATGCGCCGGGCTTCGGACGTGTATTTTTCAGCTATTTCTTCTTTACCCAGCATTTTTGCCAACCGACCGTATCCGGCAATGCCCATGATGGCTTTGACCGACAGGTTGGTATTGTGGGCAAAGTGTCCGGCAAAGTCGTCGGTACACAACTGGTTTTCGGGGTCAAGCCCGTTTTCGAGCAGGTAGTTTGCCCAGGTTGTCAAAGCATCCCAGTGTGCAGCGGCATAATCGGCATTTCCCTCCATCGCAGCAATCGCCGTGTTTAAAATCAGCATATTGCCGCTTTCTTCAACAGGCATGTCGCCCCCGTAGGTTTGGCCGTTGGCCAGCGGATAGGTTCCCACATCGTGCGCTGCAAAAGGCTTGGTCCATTTTCCGCTTTCAGAATAATAGAAAATCGGGTTCAGCATCCCTTTCAACAGATCCGGGTTATATCTAAGATAAAGCGGCGCCGACGGGTAAGTAACATCCACGGTACCATTGGAGCCGTTGCTGAAATTTTCTTTCGATAAAAACAGAATATTTCCCTGTGTGTCTTTCACCAGTTTGTGGGCTGCAACCGACTGACGGAAAGCCAGCACGCACAGGTCGGCATAGTTTTTACCACCTGCTTCAAGCGTTTCGTTCCACAGTTGGTTGTCGAATTTGGCACAGCGGCTCATTACCTCCTTATATTCTGCCGAAGCAGCCTGCAAAGCATCGCTTATACTTACTGTTCCGTTATTGGTCCACCAGCCTTTCAGGTTGTCTCCAAAATACCGGATCGACTCCACATCGTCGTAAGCCAGCATGAGGTAACCGTTTGCCGGTTGCGCCGAAACGGATCCTATATTTTCAACAAAAACCATCGCCGGCATCGAGCTGTTTGGCTTGCCCACTATTTTGCCGTCGCTATCAACAGTTCCTTTTTCGGCAAACGCGGCTTTCGTTTGAAAGTATTCACCTATACCCACTGACGATTTTGCACTTTGATTGGCTGCTAAATAAAAATAGCCCCAATCGATCCGGATATCGTCACCGCCCTTGCCCAAAACCGGCTGTTCGGTGGTCCCGGCTTTCGCATAACGAATGTTGCCGATCTGCCCTTTTGTAACTTCCACCTCCTGGGTGGGTTCGTTCACAGCCCACTCAGGCGTGCCTTCGAAGTAGATTTGCACATCGTGCGGGTTGCCGTCGGTAGCAACCACTTCATAGTTAATATAATTCACCGGGCGCGATAAAAGATTCAGATCTTCGGGCAACAGGGGCGATACAAACTGCAACTTCAGATCAACCGGACCGCAGCTAAAGTGATAATGCGTTTGGGTGGCTGACAGGGAAACCTGATTTTGAATGGCCGGCCGGGCAAAAATCTCTTTGCGGTCACTTTCTGTATAAATCCCAAAATCAACATAAGCCAGGCCTCCCCGATCGTAACAATGAGCGGCAATGACATTTTTGCCACCACTGTTTAGCCATGATGCGTCTATCTTCAGCACCACATTTCTTTTGGCCCGGTTACCGGTATTAACGATCTCTTTTCCGTTCAGAAAAAGTTCGAAATCATCATCGTGCGAATAGACCAGAAAAAGATCTGCTGCCGGTGAAATTTCGGGCAGGTCAAACTCCCGGCGAACCCAAATTTCTTTGGTGTCCCAAACCGTGTTGGCAACCTGGTGACCGGCTGTTCCAAAGGCTCCTTGGCCGGTTAACCATTTCCCGTCGTTAAAGCCAGCTTGTTCCCATCCGTCTCCGGGAGTTTTCAGGCTATATTTCCCGTCCCATTTTTCTTCGACGGCCATTGGTAACAAGGTTTTTAAGGGGATATCCTCTTTCCCGAGGAAACGGTAAACCTCGCCGTCGACCCGGATGGCCCCAATGAGGGAATGGGTTCTCCCGGTCCAGTGGCTCACCGGCCGGTCAAAAAGCCGGTCGGACATTGACCAGGCAGATGTGTACGGATCAATCGTGATCAGCGGATAAGCCGGAGCACGAAGTTCGGTAGTGATTGTTTCCGGACTTGTTTCAGCCGCCGGTTGGCACGACTGGAGCATAAAGCCAGCCAATGAAAAACACAAAACTCTCAACACTAGTGTCTATTAATTTTTGTTAAAATGCCTCATATCTGTTTTATGCACAGCATGCTAGCTTTTCAAAACCTTGTCGCCCTTTTGAAATTTGTTCCTTTGTACTCAGGTACAAATTGGAACAAGTATGAACGTTGGCAAATATGTTTTCGCACAGATTGTGGAGTTTCTCCCGAAACGTTACTTCGAACGACTGGTAATAAAACACAAAGACAGGACAGTCAGAATGGCACCATCCTACTGGAGCCATATGCTGGTTATCATGTACGGCCAGCTCATAGGCTGCCATAGTCTTAGAGAACTCACAGATGTCACTATTGCTCATGCCAAAAGATCTTTTCACCTCGGGTTTGGAAAGGTTCCCATCAACAGAAGCGTTCTTTCCAAAGCAAACAGCCTTAGAGACCATGGGATCTTTGAGAAGTTTGCCTTTTACATTGTGTCTATTGCCCAGGCCAAACGTATCACCAAAGAGTTTGAACTCCACGGAAGGTTCTATGCCATTGATTCCACTACCATCGACCTGTGCATGTCGGTCTTTAGATGGGCAAAGTTTAGGAGCACAAAGTCTGGCATCAAGATTCATACCCAGATTGATATTGCCACTGAAATACCGGTCTTCTACAGAATCAGCCATGCAAATGTGCATGACACCAAGTCTATGGACTGGTTTACATACGAACGGCACGCTTGCTATGTGTTTGATAGAGGCTACTTTGATCTCTCCAGACTCTACGCAATTGAGCTGGCCGGAGCTTTCTTCATCATACGGGAGAAGTCCCGCCCTGATTATGAAATTACGGAAGGAGATGACATGCTTGAAGGAGATGACAATGTCCTGCGGGACCAAACGGTTAGGTTTACAGGAAAGCGAAACAGTGGAAACTATCCGGTTTCGCTCAGACGCATCGTATTCTATGCCCCTGACCTTGGAAGGGCCTTCACCTACTACACCAACAACTTCTACCTCAAAGCAAATGAAATTGCTCTTCTTTACCGTTACAGATGGCAGGTGGAGCTGTTTTTCAAATGGATCAAGCAGCATCTCCGTGTCAAATCCTTTTGGGGAGAATCCGAGAATGCGGTCCGCATACAGATACATGTCGCCATCATCACGTACTGTCTTGTCGCTATTATTGAACACGACCTCAAACTGGGCAGACCTGTTGTGGAGGTCATGCGTATCCTTGGTAATTCCCTGCTGGTCAAGGATCCCATTCAAGAACTCTTGGCTCCGAGGGAAAATAAGGCCTATGATGATAGCGATTGCCAACTGCATTTGGACTTCTAATTGAATTAACATTTTTTAATAGACACCAGTGAACTCTCAATAAATTTTTTCGCATCTTATACATGTTATTTTTCAGGACACCTCCTGTATTTAATGATACCCATATTAAAACAAACCAACCAAATTAACTCATGCGAAACCTCTTTTTTTTTTACACGGTTGTCCGATTAATTGGTATTGCGTCAAAGTAGAAGTAAATACCTGCAGTAAATACGTTATGCCTATTTTCTCCCTTTTTGAAACTGTCTTTTAGCGTCGGGGTGTGTAGCCAGAATGGCTTTTAACGCGGCTGCAACCTTTTTATTATCGCTGTAAATATTTTTAGTTTCCAGCGGATCATTTAAATAATCGTACAACTCATAACCTTTCTCTTCTGCGGGATTATTCAGGCTCGTCCATTCTACCAGCCGATAGCGGTCGGTCCGGATAGCGCGGCCCAGGTATCCGTCTTTGGGGAAAGCATGATAAGCATGATCTCTGACCCGGAGCTCCGTATTCTCAAGAACCGGAACCAGGCTCGTTCCATCCATTGGCTGGGGCACATTGGGCTTTTCCAATCCGGCCAATTCGGCTAAAGTCGGATAAATATCAACGGTTTCGGCAAGCTGACCGGTAGAGGTGTTCGGTTTGGCAACACCGGGGGCCACCATGATTAACGGAATGATATTGGCCTGTTCGTAGTTTGTATGTTTGGTCCAGTAGCCGTGGTCGCCCAAATGCCAGCCATGATCGCCCCACAAAACAATAATGGTATTTTCGAGCATGTTTAAACGTTCCAACTCATCCATCACCCGTCCAAGTTGTGCATCCATATAGCTCATCGAAGCATAATAGCCATGAATCAGTTTCCGGGTTAACGAATCGGCGTAAACGTATTGGCCGACAGGAATGGGGTTAAACTGATCAATTTCGCCACCTCTTTTTGTTGCGTAACGGGGCGCTCCTTCGGGATCTTTTTCGTATTTGGGCATGGGAAGTTCTTCAGGCTTATATAGGTCCCAGTATTTTTTTGGAGCGCTGAAAGGCAAATGAGGCCGGGCAAACCCGATCGCCATGAAAAACGGTTGTTCCGGCTTTTTTTTTAGTTCGCGCAGGCGGTCAATCGCATGCCGGGCCACACGTCCGTCGGCATAAGCGTCGTCAACAACATCGGGCGATTCCCAGGCGGCCCCGCGTGGCAACTCCCTGTTTGGCGGAAAATTTTCGAAATACAGATGTGTATTTTCAAAGTAGGCTTCTTCCCGGGTTAGATCCCGGTTGGTACTTCCGGGAACCAGGTATTCAATGACCTTTTCTTTATAGTGAGGGATACTCCAGGATGCTTCATCATTGGTGTTGCCATGCCCGATATGGTACACCTTTCCCATCGATTCGGCATGATAACCGGCCTTCATGAAATATTGCGGCAGGGTGACGGCATCAGGATAAGCATCGCGAAACTCGGTTCCAAAATTGTAGAGGCCGGTACTTGTTGACCGGGATCCCAGCATGATGTTATAGCGTGAGGCCATACAAACTGCCTGGTTACAAAAGGCTTTATTAAACCGTACGCCTCTGCTTGCCAGCTTGTCGATATTCGGGCTTACGGCAACCGGATCGCCGTAACAACCCAGGTTTGGTTTTAGGTCGTCAACCAAAAACAAAATTACATTTTTGCGATTTTCGTTTGATTTTGGCAAAGCCTGCTGGCCGTAAACCAGACTCATACTACAAAGCAAAACAGCCGCACCAAGCGGCTTTTTGCTGTTGAAAGATAAATTTTTTAAGGTGTTCATAGTTCAATTTACTGTTTTATGAATTTTTCCCTGCAATAGCCTAAGTTCAACCAGCCGATGGTATCCGGTATGTTATTTGGAATCAACAGGTAAGTCCTTGCAGCCTGGGAAATCCGGGACCACAAGGACTCGCTAATAATTCTTAATTCAATCGATTATAATTTGACTGTTCTCCTCATTTATCAATACCCGGAGTTTTGAGTCAGATTCGAATTGAGTTGCCGCTCATTATACGGAATCGGCCAAAGATAGTCCCTTGTTGTGAATTTTTTCTTATAATCATTCGTAATGGTAACAAGTTGCCCGGTGTTCTTATCAACATAGCGCATTCCGGTTATCTGGTTCATATTGCATACGTTTTCGGCAGTTTTCCAACGTCGTATATCAAAAAAACGATTGGTTTCGAAGCATGGTGAAGATAAGAGAAGAGATGTTTTTCCGGCGATCCAATAAATTTTTTTTCTTCCAGAACTGATAAAAAACATCCTGCACCAGATCGTCAGCTTCCTCGGTATTGCGAAGAAAATAATACGCATATTTCTTCAGCCGGGGATAATACAATTTGAATAAATCTTCAAAAGAGAGGAGACTATCTATGGGCGCCGATCCAGTATCCTGTCTGTATTCTTTCATCAATATCCGGATTTAAGCCACCAAAATAATAGAAAAACTAATGACAACCGCAATCTGTCCCGCCACAAACCTTGTTTCTTTTATTTTTCTTTTTGAAAAAGTATTTTTTGACTAAAAAGAATACAGCGGCGGCAACTGCCAGATAGACCAATATTTCCTGTATATCCCACATAAATCAATCCGGTTTTAATTGTCCCTCAACCATTACTTTAACAGCTGGTAAGCCGTCATGGCAACAAGATACGCAAACCCGCTCATAAACATCAATTGAATCAACGGCCATTTCCAACTGTTGGTTTCTTTTTTTACAATCGCCATCGTACTCATACATTGCAGGGCAAAGGCGTAAAAAAGCAATAAGGAAATACCGGTTGGAAAGTTGAACAATTTCTCTCCGGTTCGGTGGTTCATATCGCTTGACATTCGTTCTTTTATGGTTCCTTCTTCGTCGCTTCCCACGCTGTAAATGGTGGCCAGCGTCCCCACGAAAATTTCGCGGGCTGCGAATGAGCTGACCAGAGCAATCCCAATTTTCCAATCGTAGCCCAACGGCCGTATAAGCGGTTCGATTGCCCGGCCAATAACCCCGATATAGGAGTGGCGTAACTGAAAAGAAGCAACGGCTGTTTGTATTTCCTGTTCGCTGAGTTCGCTATTTTCGGATTGCGAACGAACAATTTCATCGGCCCGGTGAAATTCGTCCGAATAGCCGTTGGACGCCAGAAACCACAATACGATCGAAATGGCCAATATAATTTTACCCGCCACCCAAACAAAACTTTTCGTCTTTTCGATCACTGTAAACAGCACATTTTTGAACAACGGCAGCTTATATGCGGGCATCTCAACTACAAAAAATGTGCGGGTTTTGTTTTTTATGATCTTATCTAACACATAAGCCGAAAAAACCGCCATACCAAAACCCATCAGATACAGCGACATCAGCGTTAAGCCCTGAAGATTAAAACCGCCGACGCTCCGGTCGGGAATCACCAAAGCAATGATAATCAGGTAAACCGGTAAACGTGCCGAACAAGTGGTAAAGGGAGTAACCAGGATGGTAATCAGCCGTTCCTTCCAGTTTTCGATGTTTCGGGTGGCCATCACAGCCGGGATGGCACAGGCTGTTCCGGAAATCAGCGGCACCACACTTTTTCCGCTGAGCCCAAAACGCCGCATAATGTGGTCCATCAAAAAAACGATCCGGCTCATATAACCACTCTCCTCCAACAGGGAAATAAACAAAAAAAGAAACGCAATTTGAGGAATAAAAATCACGATTCCTCCTATGCCGGGAATCACTCCTTCGGCAAGAAGACTGGTAAAGGCGCCTTCGGGCAAATGCGTTCCGATCCATTCGCTGAAGAAAGCAAACGACTCATCAATAAAATCCATCGGGACACTGCTCCAGTTATATATCGCCTGAAACATGAGCAACATCACGGCAAAAAATACCAAATAGCCCCCTACTTTGTGGGTCAGAATACGATCCATAACTCCCCGCCAATCGTTGGCCCCGGAAATATCGACCCGGTAAGCATCTTTTAAAAAGCGATTGATAAACAGATAACGGGCAATGGTTTCTTTTTGCTGTAACCGGCGTATTTCGGATGTATTTTTTTCTGAAAATTCATGTACTTTTTTGAGTTCCTCGTCTATCTTCTCCAACTGTAGCGATTGCGACACAACCAGCCAAAGAGGATATATTTCCTGCATCGGAAACTCTTTTTGCAATCGCTCAAAATATAAAGGATCAATATCCGGGATGGACAAACAGCCTGAAACGGGTAATTGCCGGTATTCTTCGATCAATTCTTTTAGATGGTCGATCCCGGTATTTTTACGGGAGCTGACAACTGCCACTTTTGTCCGGAGTTTTTTCTCAAGCAAATCCACATCAATCGAAATTCCGCGGCGCTCCATCTGGTCGGCCATGTTGACCACCAGAATCGCCGGAATCTGAAGGTCTTTTACCTGGGTAAAAAGGATCAAATTGCGCTTGAGGTTCTCCACATCGGTAACGACTACCGCCAGATCGGGATAATCCCGGTGATTTTTATTGAGTAAAAGCTCAACGACCAGTTGTTCGTCGGCCGACGAAGCATTCAAGCTGTAAGTCCCGGGCAAGTCGATGATATGAGCTTTTGACCCGTTTGGTAATTTACAGGTTCCCTCTTTTTTTTCGACCGTAATCCCCGGGTAATTTCCGACTTTCTGATTTAAGCCGGTAAGCTGATTAAACAGCGATGTTTTTCCGGTATTCGGATTCCCAATAAGCGCTACGTTGAGTTGTTTGCCCATTCTGTTTTCACGAGACTTTTGAAATTTCGATTAGCGCGGCAGTTTCCTTGCGGATGGCCAGGTAGTTCCCGTTGATATTCAAAAACAGCGGATCATTAAACGGGGCCAACTGAATTAACTGCACCTCGTTTCCCGGCAAACAACCCATTTCCTGGAGCTTTACCGGAACCAAATCAACTGCGAAGTTTCTGATAATTCCCTTTTCTCCCGGTTTTAGATTATTAATACTTGTTCTCATTTTTCTGTTTTTTGAGCGAAAATCAGTCTCCTTGTCTTAGAAAAACAAAAATACCCTATCCCGGATAGGCGTACAATCCCATTTTATAGTGATATTTTCCCGGCGTAAGGGAGAATACCGGGCGGTATTCTCCCTTATTGTGATGAGGAGTGTAAATATCTATTTGTTCTGTTGTGAGTCGTATTTTGTTGTTGGCCCGTGTACCACCAGGGTCCCGTCATCGAGCACTTCCATGCGATCGATGAATACGAGCCGGTTTTCACCCGTCTTTTCGGTCCGTCCGTGATACACACACAGCATGTCTTTTCCGTTGGGAGCCAGGGTGATTGAGTTATGGCCGGTACCGGTTACTATACCGCCTTGCTCCGCATTCTTTTGCAACACCGGGTTGTTTGCCGCTTTCTCAAACGGTCCGAGCGGCGATTTTGAGGTAGCATAGCCAACGGCATAGTTTTTTCCGCCAAAAAAATTGGCCGAATACATCATATAGTAGGTATCCCTGTTTTTGAAAATGTAGGAACCTTCGGTCCAGCGCCGGTTCACCTCGCCCGAAGTAACCGACCGGCTTTCCCATTCAGCTTGTGTGTCGTCCATGCTCACCGGCGGACGCAGCAGTAATTCAGGCTCGCCGATGATGCCTGAAAAGTCAGGTTTCATCTCCACACCATATATCCAGCTTTCCTCAATTTCATCGAACATCCCCTGCTGGCGGGCCCAGTCGGCTACTTCGCTTTCTACCGGATTTTTATAGCAGCAGCGGGAATAGTAGAGGTATACTTTCCCGTTTTCAAACAGCAGGTTACCATCGATCACCGGATAACCCGGATCAAAAACCGGACGATTGTACAAATCGGTATAAGGCCCTGTTGGCGTTTCGGAAACAGCCACTCCAATGCGGAAATTTTCCAGTTCGTTGGTCGGGTTTTTGCGCCAGTCGGCGCTGAAGAGCAGGTAAAATTTACCGTCAATCTCATATAATTCGGGAGCCCAAAAGTTAGCAATCCCCCATGACTCATCGGTATTTCCCTGGTAAATCCGCCCTTCGTCGTTCCAGTCGGTCAGATCGGTTGAAGAGTACATTTTAAAACCATCTTCCACTCCCCCGGTCCCGATCATGTAATACAAACCATCAGATGCTTTCAGGATGTAAGGATCGCCAAACTCGACCGGTAAAGGGTTTTCGATCTGTACTGTTTCAGGCTTTTGAGTGCATGAAAAAAAACAAAGGCCTGCCATTAGAAGTAAAATCTGCGCTCTGAAATTGATTGTTCGTATCATATCCGATTATTTATAGAGTGTCATTCCAAAACCGGGTTCAGAAGAGGGAATCAACTTCCCGTCCTTCAACCGGTAATTCCCCAAGTCAACATCATCCGAAATACAGGTGACTCCTTCGATGGTGACGGTATTGCCATACGCGCCGGTTAAATGAGCCACCGCATTGGTTTTGATTTGCGAGCCCCAGGCATGCGGCGAAGCAAACACGTTGAGCCGTTTCAGTTCGGGCATTAACTTGCGCCAACCGGTATAGCCAATATCCTGAATATCGGTCAAATGCACATCCATCAACTTCAACTCCATTAACTGCCTCAGAAAATTCTGATCGGGCGATGCTTCTCCGTCGGCCAAAAGCGTTTCAATACCCAGTTCCTTCAATAACGACCTCAGTTTTGTATAATCTTCGATGGTTTCGCGAAAGGGTTCTTCAATCCAAAAAAGCCTGACGCCTTCAATTCCCTTCAGGTATTGTTCAAAATCTTCGAGCGGATAACCGTCATTTCCATCTACCAAAATATCGCAATCAGGAAAAGCATCGGCCACCAATTTGGTGACTTCAATATCCCGCTGAATGCCAGCTGTCTTTGGCATCCATTTGTTGCCCCGGCCAATTTTCAGTTTGAACTGGCGATAGCCCAAATCATAGTCGAACTGACACTCTTTCAGAATGATGTCTACGCCCATCGGTTGATTATAAAAGGGTGTCAAATCATCAAAATAAATCATACCACTGTAACAAACCGCCGTTTCGGGCTGACCTGCCCCCATCAGTTCATAAACCGGTTTATTCAGAATTTTCCCGGCCAGGTCGTGCAGGGCAATGTCAGCATAGGCGCCTTTCGGGTCGATCAATCCAAGTTCGGGAGCAAATAAATCCGACACTTTTTTACCTACCAGGTAGGCGGATGCTTCATCGGCCGAACGGCCCCAAAGGGTGACGCCCCAGCCTTTAGCCCCCTGGTTGGTCACCAGTTCACAAATGGTTTCGTCGTAGCCCCAGCCATGATTTCCGCGAATGGCATTTTTACTGACAAAGCGCGGGTATTGTATCCTGACTTTTTTGGTTAATACCTTTTCAATCGTGTGGTAACTCAAATCATTTTCGCCACCGGTTAAAACCGAATAACCAGTTAAAGGACTGGCCGAAAAACAAGCTGCCGCTCCACCGGTAACGGTTTGCAAAAAATTTCGTCGCTTCATTAGTTTACGCTTTTAGGTTTAATGAGAAGTACCCGATTCAGCTGTTTCAATTTCCACTTCACCCGAAGGGCGGTTAATGGCCTTACCGGCAGGAACGGCGGTTCCAAAGTTGGGCGTCCCATCGGCATTCCAGGTAAACGGTTGCATGCGTACATCGCGGTTCCAACCCGGATTTGTATCTTTTTTGGAGTGATAAATAATCCAGTCTTCGGTATGGTCAGGCGATTTGACAAATGAACAGTGCCCCACCCCGTAAACCTGTGAGTTTCCCTGGAAAACCGGTCCTTTTTTTGTCCAGTTGGCCGGATTCAGTAAATCGGAGTCAGGATCATTCAATTGCAGCATGCCCTGGCGGTATTCGACCAGCCACGACTCGCGGCAGGAATAAACGATAAATACCTTGTCGTCGTTTTTCAGAATCTGTGGCCCTTCATTCAAATTCAGCGGGCCGCCTGATTCCCAGTTTTCTTCGGGCGAAGAAAGCAACACCCGGACGCCTTTCAGCGTGTAGGGATTTTCCATTTCCTGAATATACAGATGCTGAGGTGTTGCATCCGTGTCTTTTTGCTCCAACCAACCCGACCAGACAGCGAAGAGTTTGTCCTGGTGTTTAAACACCGTCATATCAATGGCCCAAACGTTGCTTTGCGGATCGTTTGGCTTATCGCCTGTATACAACATGCCCATATCTTCGTAGTCGCTGAAAACATCGGCTGTCTTAGAGCGCAAAACGCCGGTACGCTGATTGATAAACGGCGAACCGGGGGTACTGCCGGCTGCATAATAAACGTACCAGCGCCCATCGATAAAATGAATTTCGGGCGCCCAAACACTGTGGCTGTTCCAGCCTGTGGCAGGGGCCTGCCAAACCCGTTTCAGTTCGCCTTTTTTAGTCATGTATTTTGAACGCGAAACAACAATACTGTTGTTCGCCGAATAACAATAAACATACTCGTCTCCCTGTTTGGTCAGCCAAGGATCGGCTCCGTCCCAAACGGGGTTGGTAAAAGTCGGTTCGATCTTCTCCTCTTTTATACCTTCTGCTTTTCCGCAGTTTGTACATATAAAAGTCAAAAAAATGAAAACAGCGCTCATGTTGATTTTCTTCATTCAGATAAAATTTGGGTTTAGTTCTATAACGGGCATCGGAGCCATAAGCTGATTTCGGGGCTTACAGCAAACAATCCCGTCAATATGATCATACAACTAAGCCAGCTCATTTACTCACCAATCAACCAAATTATACCGATGATTCATCCATGCCAGCTTCGATAAGACTAAAAATATGCAGTATATCAAAAGCTTACCGATTATCCATCAGTAAGCTTTTCAATTCGTCGATTCCGGAAATGGCATGGGAAGGAAGCTTCTCTCCGTTTTTTCCAAACACCAGCATATTTTCACGTGTCTGGATGGTAATTCCGGATTCATTAACATTCCCTCTTTTATCCTGGATCCGGGTTAAATCCAGGCCCAGATGTTTGGCCAAAAAGGAATAAACAGCCTTTCGTTTTGACGGCCCATAGTCGTGCGCTTCATTCGGGAAGTGAGCATTCTCCGCCATATCGGTTTTGTGATACAAACCGTAGACCTGCTGAATATACGGAAATTCGATTTCAGGGACATGAGAGGTCCAGTCGCCACCATCGGATACAACGAGAAGTGGTTTTGGCGAAACCATAGCCGCCAATTCAGCATTGTTGGTTCCCCATTCGCCGCAAGCATGAACAGGCATTCCGCTTTCGCAGGGACAACCGCCATAAAACCACGATGAAACCATCACGACCGGAGCGCTCACAGCAATCCGGTCGTCGAGGGCAGCCAGCAGAAAAGTTTGCGTTCCCCCGCCTGAAGCTCCGGTCATCGCAATTTTTCCGGCATCCACTTCCGGTAAAAAATATAAAAAATCAAGGGCCCTGATGCTGTTCCAGGTTTGCATGGTTTGCGCCATACCGGTACGGTGATCTTCAAAGGCAAACTGCAATCCGGATTCGCCTTTGGCAAACATATCGTAACTAAACACCACTGCCCCCATACGTGCCAACGAAGCCGCCAATTTTTGCGAACTTTCGTGGTAATGCTGAGCCTCTCCATGGCCCTGGGCCAATAAAACCGCCGGATGGCGCTTTTTAATCTTTGCCGGTTTATATAAGCTTCCACTAAGAAATACCCCTGGAAGCGTTTCAATGGCCACCTGTTCAACCGTGTAACCATTCATGATTAGTTTTGGAGTATAAACCGGGTTCAGAGAGTTTTTCCCGGGCAAGGGAGATAAGTCCAAGGCCCTGAAGATACAGGATCTCAAAGCTTCTTTCCGCTTTTCCCAGGCTGGGAGATCAAGGTATAAATCAGCCAGTTTTTGCAAGTGTAGCCGGCCTTCTTCTACCGGCCTGACGTGATACCGAAACGGTTCAATCCGGTACGAGCCATCTACATTCCTGGTAAAAACCAAGCTTAATGGTGTCAGTACCTGGTGCAATGTTTCGTTCAGGTCGTTCCGGAAACGCCATTGAGCATATTCCACATTCAAGGTATCCACCAGGTTTTCGGCATATTGAAACTTAACACCGAAACGGATTTCTATATCGCCCAGAACACTCCTGAGCGGTCGCTTAAATTGATTATCAACGGGTTGCGCCTGAGCACCTGATATAAGGCTCAACAACAGGAAAGAACAGATTAAACGATACATAGTTAATTCATTTTGAAAAACAGCCTGTCCGTTACCAGATTAAGGATGGAACGTTTTAGCCGTCAGTTTTTTTAGAGATCTGAACGTAAAAATAACTCTTTCCTGACAAATTTTATCCTGCCGCTTCGTATCCCTTATTCAGTCAAAGCAGGAAAAGCCGAAATTCTTAACCGTGCTGCTCCCATTGGGATCAGCTTAATGTCTTCAACCGGTTCGCTGGTTTTTACAGGATATCTTGGGAGAACATCCACCAAACCGTACCGGTCGATACCCCACGAAGGGATTTGACGACCTTTGGCCTGTATTTCGATTGGCGTACTTTCTGCCGAGAACGGGTAGTGATCGGCAGGCCATCCGTTTTTCACAATTTTCAGTGAACCTGAAAGATTGTTTTTATCCAGAATCAGCCCATAGTTCCACGGACTTTTCGGGTCGATGGTAAAAGCCGGCCATTTTTCAGGATCGGCGTCAGCCTGCCATTTTGAATCGCCGATCGCCGACCGGATGCTGCTGATCTTTTTATACTCTTCTTCAATTTTTAATGAAAAAGTCAGCGGCCCGTAATCAACCGACACACTATTCTGGTTGACCTGCCAGGAGCGTGATGACAGTTTCATCGGCAAACTCAGAATCAGTTGATCACCGTCGGACCATTCGCGTTCAAGCCTGACGTATGCACCCGGGCTTGCTTGTATTTTCAGGTTTTTGCCATTCAGACTGACCGAAGCCTGTTCACACCATCCGGGAATGCGCAGATAAAACGGAAACGACACCGTTTCGTTGGTGTGAATAGTAAAACGAACCTGTTCCTCAAAAGGATAACGGGTTTCTTCCACTAAAGTCACGTCAGTCCCGTTTCCTACCTTAGCTGTTGTTTTGCACGAATTATACATGATGGCTGCCAAGCCATTGTCGTTACTGGCCATCACCAGGTTTTGCAGATAATAAGGAAGCGCATGTCCGTGGTTATGCTGGCAGCAACGGCTGCTAAAGGGGTTCATGGTGAGGAAAGGTCCGTGGTTATCGATTCCCGGGTGGTGATTATCGGCATCAGCGGTGACGCCGTTCGGGCAGGTGATGTAGCGTAATGCTTTCATATCAGGGGTAAAAGCGGCCGTAAAACTGTTGAATAAAACATCTTCGCAATGATCGGCCCAGAGCGGGTCACCGGTCAGGCACATCAGTATCCCGTCAGAAGTCATTTGCTCGGCAAAACCGCAGGTTTCTGTTCCCTGTCGCGGATCGATATAGCCCAAGCGGGAATTTTCGTCGGAACCAAACATACCGCCCGGCACCTGTCCGAAGGTACGACGGATCAGGTCATGGACATGATAAGTGGCTTCAAGGTGAGCTGAATCGCCTGATTGCAAGAACCAGGTAGCCGGTTCGCGGAAACATTGGGCAATATTCACATTATGCCAGTTGGGCAGGGTTGATTTCCGGGTCCAATCGGCAGTATTCCGGTGGATCTTTTCGGCCAGTTCCAGTAAAAAGGCTTCTCCGGTCTGGTTGTACAGCCAGTACACACTGTAAAGGTTATCTCCTCCCCGGCTGTTTTCCCAGTAACTCGACAAGAATTCATTATCCGGCACGGTCATTTCAAACCGAAAATACCGGGTCATAAAATCAATTACCCGCTGGTCGCCGGAGTATTCATAATAATTCTGCAAGGTGAAAAGGACAATCATATTCGACCAGTAATCCAGGTTTCCGTTTCCCGAGCGGACTTCGGGGCCAAACCAACCGTTTTCCCGCTGACTGCTCAGGATGGCGTCAATCCAGATCATCGCTTCCTTTTTCATTTCCTCATCGTTAAAGATAAAAGCCATATCGGCATAACCACGCAACCAATAAGGAACTTCTTCCCAACCGTGGTCTCCCCCTTCCGACAGCCAGGCATTGTTGTCTTTTTCGAGCCAGGCGCTGATTTCGCCCAGGTGGCCACATAAGCCGTCTTTCTGTAATTCCAGCAATTTCAAAATCCAGCCTTCGGGCTGAATGCTCCCTAAAGGTAATTTGATGAAGTGGGCCGGCTGCAACGGCGCCCGGTTACTTAAATAAAAATCGTTTTGCTGATTTATTTCGGGACGGGAAACAACGGTTGTTCCGTCATCTTTCCGTTCAGCATTACAAGCTGAACAACTAATCAGTACAGTTAATAATAGGCACAAGTTGAGGCTAATTCGTTTCATTGTTTTAGTTTTACAGAGCAAATAATATTTTTATATTGAATATAGGTCATTCAAAACCAAATCATACGGGCAAGTCTTTTCGGTTGGGTGTCCTGTCGGTTAAGCCGGAAGCAGGATGAATCATTACATCGGCATCTTTTTGAATCCCCTGATCATTTAATGATTCACTTTTGAAGAAAAACCGGTCATCTTTCCACGAGATTAACGGAAGCGGATCGGTATTTGGACTGATCACCAGGCGCGGTTGTCCGGTCTTGATCTCAAATCCGGCGTCCTGCCGATAAAAGGTTGCTTTATATTTAGGGCCTAAAGAAACATCGCTCGTAATTAATTCGGTTCGGTGAGCCAGGAGGGCTTTCCCTTCGATCAAGGTGGTTTCTATGGTCGGATCTTCTTCGTAGGCTTTTACATTGAATTCGGTGCCGACTGCTTTTACCTGAAATCCAAAAGCATCAACCACAAAAGGAAGAAGTTTATTTTTTGTCACCTGGAAATAGGCTTCACCTTCCAGGCTCAGGTTCCGGTTATCTTTATTAAAACTGGTTGAATATCTTAGTTTACTGCCGGCATTTAACCAGACTACCGAATTATCGGGCAGGATCACTCGGGATTTGGCTCCAAGCGGGGCAACAACCTCGCAATAAGATTCCCCTTCATCCTCATTCAACGGATCGCTCAGGAAGAAAACAGCGGTTCCTCCCAGTAAAAAAGAGAAAATAATAATCGCCGCAACACGTATCCGGTTCAGTTCGACGATCAACCTACGAACCTTCCTCTGCCGTTTGTTCAAACTTATTTGATGTTCCAGTTTTTCAAAAAGCCGGTCGCTGTTAAATGCGACAGAACGCTGAGCCTCTTCCTGATCCAGTCGGCGTAACATGTTATCTTTAAGAAAACGGGACAAATCTTCTTCCTGAAAATATACCTGAAGCTCATATAATTCGGCTAACGAACATTCTCCCGCCTGAAATTTCTCAAGCAAGTCGTCAAATTTTGATACGATATTTTGTCTGTTTTTCATTTCACTCTTAATACAATTAAAGCCGATTTTACTACTCATTCAGTTACCAAAAAAATTCAGAGAACGGATTGTCCCGGCGTGTTGCATTCATTTTATAAAAAAGCGCTGAGGAAAAACAAAATACACAGGTATTCATTTTTCATCTGTTCTTTCAAAAATTTATTCGCCCGGTAGATCTGATTTTCAACGGTACGGATCGACAATTCCAGTTTGTCGGAGATTTCGGAATTCGACATTCCTTCCATTCTGCTCATTTGAAATATATTACGCTGCTGTTCCGGAAGTTTTTGAAGAATGCCCTGTATTTTTTGTTCCAGTTCCTGATAGTGCAGCCGGGCTTCGGGACTTTCGTCAAACGACTGACCGGACTGGCTCAGATAGGTTTCATATTTTTTCCGGACAACCTGATGTTTAAGATGATTGAACACTTTATTCACCGTCATGCGGTAGATAAAACTTTTAAATGATTTCTCCTCGTCAATATCTTTCCTGATTTCCCAAATCCGAAGAAATACATCCTGGACAATTTCTTCTGCTTCGTACTGATCTTTCAGGTATGAAAAAGTAAAATGCAAAAGATTTTGACTGTATGCAGCAAAAACTAGCTGAAACGCTTTCATATCACCGCCTTTCAGCTTTTTCAGCAATTGCCTGTCAATATGTTCAGGTGCTTTCGTCAATCGATCGTTATTGTTAGTTCTTTAAAATTAAATATCCAATAAAATTCAATTATCATTCATTTCATAACAAACTACCGGTTTTTCAGACGAACCTGGCGGATATTGACAAATTCATTTGCTTCGCCTTTGGCTGCCAGCCCCCACCTGAAGCCCATGCCCCAGGGAACGTATGCTGAAGCATCAATCGAATCGGCAATCATGTCCCAATTTTGTCCGTTAAAGACCGAGAACTGTAACAAATCGCCGTTTGTAATTTCCATTTTTAGTTCAATCAGATCGCCGTACGCTTTCGAGGGGATTGCCTCGTAAATATTTGTTTCTTTTGCGCAGGTCCTCCAAACTTCGATCAAATCCTGCCCGGCAGAAATCCCAATCCCGGCAACCGGCGCTCCAAAACCATTATTGGTTGCCCCAATCAATACAATCCCGCCATTCACCTTATGCCCGGTCAGGTTTAAATCAATTGTTGCCGTTATTTCAAAGTTTTTCGACCTTACCGGTTGTCCCAGCAAGCTTCCCAACAAATCATTTTCCACGGATGCTGCTAACATCAGTCCGCTTTCGCCGGTTGCATAACTGAGTTGTTGCGTTGCCCTCCATTGCCAGACAGGCGCCAATGCCCGCGTAAAGTCATCCACATAATCGATCTTGCTTTTTTGTGTATTGATCAGGCTTGATGGTTCAAAACGGGGCCAATGATCGTCAGTCCAATGGATTTTCTCCAACAGTCCTTCCCTCCCGATATAATCGCCTCCATCGGCTTTATAGGCATGAAACAACAAATAATAATCCTTGTTCTTTTTCACCACGTTCCCTGTTCCCGGGCACTTCCAGTCATCGTTATCTCTCAGTACCGGATTTGCTTTGTACTTTTCCCAGGGGCCGAGTAGATTTTTGGCCCGGGCCACCCCTATTTTATAGTTACAAGCCTGGTCGCAACAATTGCCCGCCGAATACAACAGATAGAAATAATCGCCTCTTCTGAAGATCGACGGACCTTCAACAATATGCTCTTCCCATTCCTGGTCATTCCTGATGAGTTCATGTTTGGGGCCAATCAGTGTGGTACGATCATCGCTTATCGATTGTGTCCAAATAACAGCCGGCCGGCCCGGAGAATAAATTTCTTTCCAAACTAAATACAAATTGCCGTTTTCGTCCCGCACTTCAAACGGATCAATTGTTTCTTCCAGGTCAAACTTCAATGGTCCCTGGTCATAAAACGGCCCTTCCGGGCTGTCGGCACTAGCCACAGCAATGGTAATTTTGTTTGTACGCTTTACCCGGCCGGTATAATACACATATAACTTTTGCTGCTCCTCATCATAACTTAGTTCGGGGGCCCAAAAGTTATTCTGCGCCCAATCAGGCGCCCCACCCGGAAATACATATGAAATCAATTCCCAATGATGCAAATCGGTTGATTTATAGATCGGGAACAAGGGCGACCATTCATTGCTGGTCGTCGACGCGTAATAGCTGTCACCTATTTTTATAACCGAAGGATTTGGGTTATCTCCCGGCAACACCGGGTTTGATATCACCTTTGTTTTATCAGACTGACAGCTGAACAGCAGCACCATTCCAATAAACAACCATAAAATCCTCACCCCTGTTTTCATAATCAAAACCATTAAGAAATGTTCTTAGAAAGAAACCAATGCGCTCCCGGATCATTCCGTTATACGCATTGGAATCTAAACTAATCAAATTTTTACAAACCGAACTGTAAAAAATACAACCCCGGCCCGAAAACTACTCACTACCTGATCGACTTTTTCCACCTTTTGATTCTTCCGGCATCAATTTAAAAAGGGCAGGTCTGCTCGCAGCGACCGCAATAAAAGCGAAATCCATGAACTATGCGCTGAAAATCGTTTGTCATGTGAGTAAAACAATAAATTAACTTGTATCTAAAAACGAAAGTTAATGACTGATAAAGTCGATATATCTAATAAATGAAAAACTATTTTAACATGAAAAGACCAGTACTACTCATGACATTGGCGCTCCTGGCGACAACTGTTTTTTCGCAAGGTTGGCAACCGGCGGGCGACAAGATCAAAACGGCCTGGGCCGAAAAAATCGATGTCAACAACGTGCTTCCCGAATACCCCCGCCCGTTGATGGAACGTGGTGATTGGGAAAACCTGAACGGACTGTGGGAATATGCCATCACCAAAGCAGGGCAAACAGAACCTACGGCTTATGATGGCCAAATCCTGGTTCCGTTCGCCGTTGAATCCAGTATATCCGGGGTACAAAAAAGAGTTGGCGATGAAAATGAGCTCTGGTACAAGCGGAGTTTTACTGTCCCTGCCAGCTGGAAAAGCAAAAATATCCTGCTGCACTTCGGCGCTGTCGACTGGCAATCGGATATTTGGGTAAACGATGTTAAAGTGGGAACACACGAAGGCGGTTACACGCCGTTTTCATTTGATATTACTCCTTTTCTGAAAAAGTCGGGCGGGCAAAAACTGGTGGTAAAAGTTTGGGATCCTTCCGAGAGGGGTTATCAACCACGCGGCAAACAAACCGGTCGTCCCGAAGGAATCTGGTACACGCCTGTAACCGGAATCTGGCAAACGGTATGGATGGAACCGGTAGCCGAAAAACATATTAAAACAATCCGTACCACACCAGACATTGATAAAAACCGTCTGACCGTTGAAGTAACTTCCTGCGGGACCAATTTCGCCGATATTTACGAAGTAGACGTATTTGACGGAAATACAAAAATAACTACCGTAAAAGCTTCAGCGAATCAGAAAGTTGACATTTCGATTGCTGACCAAAAGCTTTGGAGTCCGGATTCACCGTTCTTATATGATTTAAAAGTCAGACTAATCAGCAACGGAAAAGTTGTCGACCAGGTTGACAGTTATTTTGCCATGCGTAAAGTATCTACAAAGAGAGATGCCAACGGAATTGTCCGGCTGCAATTAAACAACAAAGATCTTTTCCAGTTTGGCCCACTCGACCAGGGCTGGTGGCCGGATGGTTTGTACACCGCCCCCACAGATGAAGCACTGAAATACGACATCATCAAAACCAAGGAGTTAGGTTACAACATGATCCGCAAACACGTGAAAGTTGAACCCGCCCGTTGGTACACACACTGCGACCAGCTGGGAATCCTGGTTTGGCAAGATATGCCCAACGGCGGTCATTCTCCGCAATGGCAACCACGCCAATATTTTAACGGGAATGAGCTCATCAGGAGCGCCGAATCGGAAGCCAATTACCGGGCAGAGTGGAAGGGCATCATGGACTACTTGTATTCCAACCCTTCAGTGGTTTGCTGGGTACCATTTAACGAAGCCTGGGGCCAATTTAAAACTGCCGAGATCGTGGAATGGACAAAAGCTTACGACCCAAGCCGCCTTGTAAACCCGGCCAGCGGGGGTAATCACTATCCGGTGGGCGACATGCTCGATTTGCACCATTACCCGGGCCCCAGCATGTTTTTGTATGATGCGCAACGGGCAACCGTATTAGGTGAATACGGAGGTATTGGATTGGCCCTTGAAAATCATCTTTGGGCAACCGACCGGAACTGGGGATACGTTCAGTTCAAAAATTCAAAAGAAGTTACCGATGAATACGTCAAATACGGGGAAGAATTGCTGAAACTGATCAAAGCCGGTTTCTCGGCTGCCGTTTACACCCAGACAACCGATGTTGAAGGTGAGATAAACGGGCTGATGACTTACGACCGCAAAGTCGTTAAGCTGGAAGAAGACCGGTTAAAGAAGATTAACCAGCAAATTTGCAACTCACTAAAATAGAGAGGCAACCGTTTTTAGTATCCATCTTAATCTTTCTGCACCGGAAGATTAAACATCACAATAAAAACAACAGGCTTACGGAGTCTGTTGTTTTTTTCGCAAATTGGCAAGTGAGTGTCCTCCAGACTATGCGGGAATAACTCCAAAAGGATAAACATCTTCTCGTCTTTTTGAAAAGCCTGTTTCATAAACACGTGATTTTATTCATGTTACATTTCTTTTTATATTTAGCTTGATCTTCAGCTATATGGGATTTCCGCAAGCTTTTACAATAGCTGACTTAAGTTCGTTCTCAGACCTGCTATCATTTGAAAAGAATAAATCCGGCGCCTTTTACAACAACGGCTATCGTGATTTTGACGGTACACCCTATTTGAATGACAATATTTATTCCGGGCGAAGTAAACATTAACAACAGTATCCACATCGAGGATGTGCCATTGAGATACAATATTTTCTCAAACAGGATCGAATTTAGAAATAAACAAAAACAAGTGTTTGAAATTGACAATTCAAAACACATTGTTAATTGAAACAGGGGTCGGGACGTTATATTTTTAAGCAGATACTTATGAAGAAAAGAGTACCCCTAAAGGCATTCCATAAAAAGGCAGCGGACATTTCCCAGCGTAGAAATGCCTGCTGCCTTTTGTTTCCTGATACACAAGGACTGGTTTTATTCCCCTCCTCCATCAAACGTTTTAATCGTTCCGTCTTCGTTGTATTCCAGCTCCGCTACTTTGATGCTTCGCAGCCAGGTTTTACCACCCGATGGCAGGCTGTCGTGAAAAAACAGGTACCATTTTTCGTTGAACTCAACAATCGAATGATGGGTTGTCCAGCCCACCACCGGGGTGAGGATGACCCCTTTGTAAGTAAACAGCCCGTAGGGGTTGTCGCCCACTGCATAGCACAACTGATGGGTGTTACCGGTTGAGTAGGAAAAGTAGTATTTGCCTTGGTATTTGTGCATCCAGGAGGCTTCGAAAAAACGACGGTTGTGGTCGCCGGCTTTCAGTTGTTCACCGTTTTCATCCACGATGATGACTTCACGCGGTTGTTCGCCAAATTCAAGCATGTTGTCGCTTAGTTTCACCACGCGCGATGGCAAAGCCGGCTCATCGTCCTTGGGTTCGTGCCCGCATTCAATGGCTTTGTTGTTCCGGTAGCGTTGCAGCTGGCCTCCCCACAAACCGCCAAAGTACAGGTAAAACGAACCGTCGTCGTCGCAAAACACGCAGGGGTCGATCGAGTAGCTGCCCTTCATGGGCGCATCCCGCGGAACGAAGGGGCCTTCAGGTTGATCGGCGATGGCTACCCCGATGCGGAAAATATCGGTTTGGTCTTTCAGCGGAAAGTACAAATAATACCTGCCGTCTTTGCAGGCACAATCGCAGTCCCACAACTGGCGGCCTGCCCAGGGAATGTCTTTCACATCGAGCGCTACCCCATGATCGGTTACTTCTCCGTCGACATCATCCATTGAAAAAACATGGTAGTCGCGCATATCAAAATGATCGCCGTTGTCGTTCTCGGGAATCCCCGATTCGATATCGTGCGAGGGGTAAATGTACAGTTTGCCGTTGAACACATGCACTGCCGGATCGGCCGTGTACAGGTACGGCACCAGGTATCTTGCTTTTTTCATATGGTTCTTTGTCTTTTACATTTTCAGATGTCAGGCCGAACTTACTTCAGTATCTTCCTTTTATCGCAAAAGATCCTGAAACAAGTTCAGGATGATTCTGTTAAGGACTTTTAATACAGCCTTGCCCCTACTTTTTCGTTAACTCAATCATTTTTTCTACTGCTGATTTGGGCTGATGGTTCCGGTCGAACAGCAGCGGGTAATCGGTACGCCCGCGAACCGGGAAATTGTTTTTCCACGAATCGCCGTCCGAAACGCCCCATAACGTAACGCGGCTTACATCATCCGAATGTTTCAGGAACAACTCAAAGAAACCGAGCATCCGGGCGTCCCACCCGTCTTGTTTTTCCTGCGGGACCAGACCATCGGTGTAAGGGTTCAGTTCCTGCTGATATTCAATATTCGTTGAGATATCTGCTCCTACGTCCCGTCTGCGGTTAGGCAAAATCGACAGATCCAATTCTGTAACCATCACCTTCATGCCTTCATTGGCGTATGCCACGATGGCCGCTTCGTAATCTTCCAACGATGGGCTGTCCATACCAATATGCCCTTGCATGCCGATTCCGTCAATGCGGATTCCGCCGGCTTTCAGGCCGCGGATCATTTGCACAATCGCATCACGCTTTCCGGGGTACCACTCGTTGTAGTCGTTGTAGTACAATTCGGCATCGGGGTCGGCTTCGTGGGCAAACTGAAAGGCCAGCCTGATAAAATCTTCGCCCAATACCTGGTAAAACTTGCTGTTTCGGAAACTGCCATCTTCCAGAATGGCCTCGTTCACCACATCCCAGCCTTTAATCTTCCCTTTGTAGCGGCCAACCACCGTATAAATGTGATTTCTCATCCGCTCAGTCATCACTTCGGCAGAAACGTTATTGCCCAGGCTGTCGGTAAAAAACCACCGCGGAGCCTGCGAGTGCCAGATCAGGCAGTGCCCGGTGATAAACATCCCGTTTTCAAGGCCAAAATCCACAAACCGGTCGGCCAGGGAGAAATCAAATTCGCCTTCGCGGGGCTGAATCTCCGCGCTTTTCATGCAGTTTTCGGCCACAATGGCATTAAATTGTTCTTTAACAACTTGAATTCCGGCAGAATCTCTTCCGGTAATTTGACTGGCATTCAAAGCGGCGCCAATGTAAAATTTACCGGCGAAGGCATCTTTTAGCGCCGGCTTCTTTTCTGCCGGTGTTTCACCCCTGCAGGCTGGAAGCAGCAGAATGGTAACAAACAGGTATAAAAAAGAGGATTTCATTTTTTTCATTTTGAATTGTTTAAGTTTGAAAATTCGGGTTATTCATTTTATTTCCGGCGAGCCGTCAGTTCATTCTGAATCTGCAGTTCCATGTTCTTATTAATCACATAGAAAAACAACAGCCCGGCCGCCAGCAAAAACGGAATGGAGGGGTAAACACTCACAAGCATTTTCACTCCCGCGGTTACTGATTCGGGTTGAACAATCGTTTGACCGGCCTCTGCTGTATCTTTATTTATGTAGCCGTACAGGCCCAGGATCCAGGTTACCAAAGCGCCGCCGATAGCCAAACCGGCTTTCAGTCCGACCATCATGGCCGAGAAAATAATCGCTGTCGCCCGGCGGTTGTTTTTCCATTCAGAGAAGTCGGCCACATCAGCAATCATCGCCCAGAGTACCGGGATGGTAATTCCATAGAAGAAACCATGCAGTATTTGCGAGGCGAACATCAAGCCCACACTTTTGGAGGGGAAGAAGTAGAAAATCAGGATAAACGCGGTCGACACGATTAAGGCATTCCTGTACACATCGCGTTTGCCGTATTTGTCGGCCAGTTTTTTCGACAGGGCAATTCCGGCAATCATGAAAATGATGCCGCCGGCGTTGAATAAACCAAAACCAGCCGAGGTCGGGTCGTTCCCAAAAAAGTTGAGCCCGATAGCCGAAAGCCCGGCCAGAACAGGACTGATAAACT
The DNA here is from genome assembly GCF_059705485.1 of Gaoshiqia sp. US2. Classification (NCBI taxonomy): domain Bacteria; kingdom Pseudomonadati; phylum Bacteroidota; class Bacteroidia; order Marinilabiliales; family Prolixibacteraceae; genus Gaoshiqia; species Gaoshiqia sp. US2. Next base: position 3,732,894 of record NZ_AP048550.1, read on the forward strand.
GTTCCAGCACCCGGTGGTCGACATAGTTGTTAAAGTAGTACACATAAGAGCCACCCTTCATGGCCAGGGTTATGAAAATCAGGATGGTAACGGTGAGCATAATCAGCCACGGACGGTTTTTCATCAGGTCAGACAGGTCTTCCTTCAAGCTCGATTCTTGCTCTGCTGTGGGCACAATGCGCTCGCGGGTGGTCAGAAAAGTAATTATCAGCATTAGCGTTCCAACAATGGCCAGCCAGGTCATCACCGTTTCCATACCGGCTGCCTTATCGCCGCCGCCTGCGTATTCAATAATGGGTAACATAAACACCTGAACAAAAAACTGGGCAAACATCACGGCCACAAAGCGATAGCTGGAGATGCTGTTGCGCTCGCCCATGTCGCCGGTAATTACCCCGCTGAGAGCGGAATACGGTAAGTTATTTGAGGCATAAAGCATCAGCAACAGCGTATAGGTTGCCGCGGCGTAAAACAGCTTACCCTGGTACGAAAAATGAGGCGTTGAAAAGGCCAGCAAAGCGACCACGCCCAACGGAACTGAAGTGAACAGAATCCATGGACGAAACTTGCCCCAGCGCGAACGCGTGCGGTCGGCAATGGCCCCGACGATCGGGTTAAAAACGAAAGCGGCAACCAACCCGACAACGAGCATAATCAGTGAGGCATCGTTGTTTTTCAGACCATAAATGTCGGTGTAAAAAAAGGCCAGGTAGGTAATTAATGTCTGAAAAACCAGGTTGGCCGCCAGGTCGCCCAGGCTGTAGCCGATTTTTTCAAGAACAGAAACGTTCTGAGAAGTTGTATTCATTCAGGTTTTATTAATTGGTTTTTAATTTTCAGTTGTAAAGGGTGATGCCGGCAGGTTTTCCTTATTTTTCAGGTTGGCCTCAGCCGGATTATCGTCCCAGCCATAGCGCACCGCGGTGGGATTGCTGACGTTTGGACTCCAAACCTTCACTGTATTTTTTGAAAGTACGACCGCGTTGGCCCATACAAAGCGGCCATCTTCGCCGGCAATCTGGAATCCCCGCAGGAGGCTGTTGGCAAACAAGCCGGACCCGACCGACGAAAAGGTAAGAAGGATGGCTCCGTCTTCCACCTGCATTGACTCGTAAAGCGGCCCGGAGCTTACCACCGCGCCATCGCCGTAAGCCACGCGCCGGGCTTCCAAAGCCAGCCTTCGGCCCACTTCTTTTTTATTTAAAGGATGAATGTCGTTCCACTCGCCCAGGTCGAAAGCCACAGCCATACCGGTATTGGGTAATTCCAGCGCCCGCCGTTGTGCATCGCGCAGGGTAGCCCAGCCGCTTTCAACCGGCTGTTTGCCGGGGATTCCGAGATTAGCCAGTTGCACATACAAAAAAGGCAGCTCGGGCTGGTCAAATTGTCTGCGCCAGTCGGTAATCAAATCCCTGAAAAGCTGCCGGTATTCCAGTCCGCGTCCGGCATTGGTTTCACCCTGGTACCAGATCACCCCCTTCAGGCTGTAACCAAGCGCAGGATGGATGAGGCTGTTATATAAACCTCCGGGCCGAAAACTGCCGCCACCCTGTTCGCGGGGCGGGTTCAGCACAGCGCCGATGTGATAATTCCAATCGCCGGTCAGATCAATGGTTTGCGAACCGATACGGACTTCGTAAGGCTTTTCCTCTACAAAACCACCGCGACCGCCCTGGCTAAACACGCGGACCATTAGCTTATTTTTACCGGGCTTCAACAGACCTTTCGGTATCGAATAAATTCGGGGAGGATATTGATAGGAAACCGTACCCACAAAGCTGCCGTTCACAAAAGCCGAATCGCTGTCGATGATGCATCCCAGGCGAAGGATGGCTTCTTTCGCTGCCAGCGAATCGGCCACCTCAAATTCCTTGTAAAACCAAATGGACCCGTTGCGAAGTTCCACGCCTTTATCTGCCCAGTAACCCGGCAATGAAATGTTTGGCCAGCCGGAAACATCCACCGCCGCTTTCGACCAACGGCCAACCCCCGGATCATGTTTATTCACTTCAAGACCCCAGTTAAAAGGAGGAGTTTCCCCTTCTTCGGCGATGCGTTTGGCACGAATGGAGTCCATCCGGGCCTGGTTGGCCAGCCATTGATCCAGGTAGCCGATTACCGCTTCTTCGCTGAGCCAAGCTTCGGCCGGAGAGCCGCCAATGGCCGTGCTGATGATGCCAACCGGCGCCTGATACTTTTGGTACAGTTCATGGGCAAAAAACCAGGCGACAGCCGAAAAATCCATGATATTTTCCTGCGTGGCGGGCAACCACAAGCCATCGGGATAATCGGCCTGCGCCGTATCCGGTTCTTTGCGGGTGGACGAGCGGAACAGCCGAATGTTGGGGTTGTCAACCTGCCTAATTTCGTCAGCATATAAATCCATCACCCGGCGAATTTGCAGTTCCATGTTCGACTGCCCCGATGCCAGCCAGACATCGCCAACCAAAATGTCGCTGATTTCAAGGACATTCACTTTCATCAGGTAAGGGCCACCAGCGGTCATAGCCGGAAGCTCCAACTGCCAGTTTCCCTGTTTATCGGCTTTGGTTTGGTAACTAAAGTTTCCCACATATATTAAGCCCTATAATTGGGCATGTTAAATTTCATAATTATCTGTTCAGTTGGCAACTAATTATCATGTTATCAAGCTACTACCTGGCAGATGGCAGTTTTGTTGTTATTTTGGTCATTATCATCAAATTCATCCAGTGCCTTGAGCATTGCCAGTAGTTGCCTACTTGTTTGGTCGCTTTGCATTAGTTTTTCTATTAATGCTTCACTGTCAATGTTTAGTATCGCGGCCATCTGGGTCAACATTTTAAAGAATACCTTGACCAGGCGTTCCCACAAAGTTAGTTCGAGCAGTTGCTGTTGTGTTTCCCTGAACAGCTCGCCCATGGTTTCATAAGAACTGAACCGCTTTTGCAGCGACAATATCGTATGGGTTGCCAAGATGATAGTTGCATCTGCAATTTGTCCATCGAAATCAGTGTTCTGGCTTGCGCCCAAACGCAGGTACTGCTTGCATTCCTTGAACAAGACTTCAATGGTCCAACGGATTTGGTACAGTTCAACCGCCTGTACGAAAGACAGGGTCAAATCGGTTGTCAATAGCAATGTCCAGTTCTTTGCATTATTGTAACGTATGAAGAAGAGCCGGACTTTCTCACCTTTGTAATCGACCACGGTGGAGATGTAGGTTGACTTGTATTTTCTGGAATACTTGCTGTTCTTCCTCTGGTTTTTAGTGATCAACTGATGGGCGTTCAATTCCTTGTTGCCAACCATGTATTTTCGCCTGTCAAGCTTGCACATCCCCAGTAAATGCATGGCCCCTTTTTTGATGGCACGGACACTTTTGATCATGTAATCGTTCACAAACCAACTGTCCATCAAAACATAACTGGCTATAATCCCATTTTTTACAGCCCGCCGGAGCATTGAAACAGCAACTTCGCCTTTCTTCATGTCCAATTCTTCGACCCTTTTTTGCCCGGGAGATTTGCCGTCACGCTTTTTTCTGAACTGCGATTGCAACTCTTTCTTTGACAAACCGTAAGTCCCCTTTTGCCCTTTCTCCCGGTGGAGCGAGAAGTCGGTTGCAACCAGTGTCTTTCCGTCCCAAAAACTAAGCAGGAGCATTTTAAAACCCAACGGGTAAAGTTTGGTCACATGGTTGAAAACCCTGCCGATAAACTCGACTGTTTTGCCCGTTTTTTCAATGTCCGTATCATCCAAAACAAAACAAGTTGTCCCTGAAACAGGACCGCCCTTGGCCTTTGCCTGCCAGGCAAATTGTTTGGCAAAGCCCATCAGTAATTTTCGCCAGTCCATCCACTGGTTGTTCATCAAACGATAAAAGGTATTGTCGTCAATGCTTTCAAGAAAATTTTTGCACCGGTTTTGCATCCTGCAAATACTTTCGCTGCGTAACCTGAAAACCAGAAGTGAAAGTAAAAGTACAGAAACGTCGTACCCTTTGCTCTTGAAAGAATTGAAGGAGCCTAAAAACCGGCCAACCCTGAAGGCCGAAAAGAAATGGAGGATCCCCTCATTGGTTTTTTCATCATTGCAAAGAACGCTCTCTAATTCGCTTAAATATGCTATTTTTGATCCCATAAGTAGTGGTTTTGTGAATAAACTGCTTTTTGATGTGTAACTAACTCAAATATAGCAATTTAAATTCTATTTTACCACTACTTATTTAATTTCAATCCTCATATAAATCAACACTTCCCAACGTGGGAAACTTTAGTTTGGTAAGTTTCCCCGACGAACTCAACTTTTACCTTTTCCGAAGGGTCGGCCCAACCCCAAATCGTTAACGGCGTGTCGCGCTGAAGGACCATGCCGCTGCTGATCAGGCGGGGCAAGCTAACAGCGGCATCAGCCTGGAAGGGAGATGCCGCAAGCAAAAGCAGCACAAATAATCCTAAAGCTAACTTGTAGTTATTCATTTGACATTCCAATTGTTGTTACATGCGGCAAGAAAAAAAACTAACCCGAGTATTATCCACGTTAAATATTTTTGTAAGTCAATCATTTCGTTTAGGTTCAGCTTTCATGCGTTTCGAAAAGCAAATTGCTTCCACACGGGAAACGGTTACTATTCCCCGGACAATCAAAAATAGAGGCGCAAAATCCAAATTCATTTTAATTTTGGATATTTGATTTTTAATTTGGGATACATTTCACAAAACGCCCGTCTATAGTTTGTTTTAAGTGAGCGCAATTATATGTGGCCTCAAAAAAAAGAAAGGGGCAGACCCGTAAAAAATTGCCCCTTTCGATACCTGTTTAAGTTCAAGCCAACTTAGTTTCCGGAAAGTCCGTCAGCAAAACCGGCATAAGCAGGTTTCCGACTGTATCCTTCTGTCCACAAACCGATTAGCTCACCAGCCCGCCAGAAAGAACCGGTTGGGCTATCGAGAGGACTCCAAACGGTGATTCCATACCGTTGGCTGGCAGGAATGATTTCAAAATATTTCGTTACCACAAATTGGTACATTTCTCGCTGAGCAGCGTAATGCTCTTCGGTAGCTTCGGTGGTTTTAACACCAACACCCATGTCGAGTTCCGAAATTTTGATCAGTTTTCCGGTAGCAGCCAGTAATTCAAACATCTCTACGATTTTGTTTTTATCCGAATCGATATTGATGTGCATCTGCGTACCGATACCATCAACCTGAGCGCCTTTGCTTTCGATGTATTCCACGTAAGCAATCAGCCCTTTACATTTGTCAATATTATACTCCAGGTTATAGTCGTTGATGAAAAGGATATCATCGGCGTTACCATATTGACGGGCCAGTTTGAAAGCCATCACCGCATAGTCCTTACCCAAATAATCCTGCCAGTAGAATTCATCGGCAGCCATATCTGTTTTACCAACTCCGGTTTTCAATTCATACGGATTGCCATCATCCATAGGCTCATTCACCACATCCCAGGCTTTTACGTATTCTTTGGTCGTTTCCAGTGTTCCGGCAATCCAGTTCTCCAATGCCCAGGAAAGGGTATCTGCCTTTTCTTCGGGTGTCAGCGGCATTTTATCTCCCGACTCCTCAATCTCCCATACAATATCATCAAAATAATACGTATTGGCTTCTGCAAAAACTGCAAGATTAAAAGCTATGGTGTTCATGCCATTAGAGCCTGCCTGTTCGGCTGAAATGATTCCGGAATTGGTATATTCCTGCCATTCGGTAGTCACTGCCGGGCTACCAACCATAGACCAGTGTAAATAGCCCCCTGGATTATTATGCGCTTGAGAAGCGATCGTTGCCGGTTTATCCGCTCTAACCTTCATGCTGAACCGATAGGCTTGGCCTGCTTCCAATTGCTGGGGTGCTTTTACAAAGAACTGGGTATCCCATTCTTCAGCGGGGTTATCTCCCGATTCAACAACAATTGCTCTTCCCACACCATCTGCTCCTGTACCCTCAGCGCCAATTGTGGCGGGATTTGGACCAACTCTTATCTCTGTAGAGAAGAAGCTGGAAACATCATCACTTTCGACATCGCTGTTATTTACCAGGTTTGTCCACCATTTAGCCGGTCCTGTGGCAACAGGTTCAACCAAAAAGGTGTAAGCATGCCAACTCGGTTTTTCCCATCCGCTTGGGCTTTCTTCATCGAAAGTTCCATTTTCAATTAAATTCTCTTCGGAACCACTTGCAGTAAGAACCATGTCATCAAAATAAAGATCACCTGCAAAAGTTCCAAAACAAAATTGCAAAGTGGTTGCATCCATAGTTGGTGTAAATGTGACGGTAGCATCGCTCCAGCTTTCACCAAAGGCGATGTCCGGACCGTAGTTGGTTGTCGAACCATTAGTCCGCCAAAAGGCCACAGTAAATGGGCTTGAGGCTTTTGCACGCATTGTTAATGTATATTCCACGCCCTGTGTTAATGGAGTAGGCAGTATGTAATTAAGTTGCCAATCCCAAATGTTGGCATTCGCATTTGGCGTGGTAACATGCAAACTGTTGTTGGCATCATTAGGATCAGTTTCAATTTCCCGATCAGCAATTATACTGTTCAGATATTCAGCATTCTGGTTGGCATGCCAGGCCAGGGTGTGACCGTAAATGGTGATTCCGGCTTCCCGTGCAGTCGCGATGAAATTTTCGACCCTTGCCAGGTTTAAACTTCCATCATTCTGAACAATACCTCCGTGTTTCATTTCCCAACCGGCAGTCACCTCATCAAAGTTGGACATGATGTGGCTATAGACCAATCCTTGTTTATTGAATTCATCAACCGACACGCAGGCTCCCAACTTAAAGTTGGGATTGGCGCTGCGATCAACATAGGATTTCAATACATCGTAATCATTCAGGTATTCCAGCTTGGCAAGACTTTCCGGCTTCTCTACCATGAAGTCGAGCCTACTATCATCGATACAGGATGCTAAAACCGATAAAACGACAGCACCCAGCCAAAACTTCTTTAAATATTTCATACTATAATAATTTGTTTATTAATGGTAGTATGGAACTCCATGTTGCTGTAAATTATCCTACTTTCCTTGTCCATCGTGAAGCAACATGCTCGTTTCATAATCATCTTGGTTTATCCGATTAGTTTACATGATACGAAGGCGAAAATGTCTCCATGGTAACACCCCGGTCGCGAACTACGAGCGTATCGACCGTATTATAAATTACTTGCTGAATATCGTCCGGTAGTCCAAGTTTAGGATATTTGATTTCTACCTCATACCCGATGTTGTACTGCAGGTACAGGGCATCACGATCTTTATTTCCCCAGCTGTTTTTATCTCCTTCTTTAACGAATGAGCCGTTACCGGAAGTTGTGATGTTATAAACCCGAACGGTATCGTTCAATTGATAAGATGACGCAAATGGAGCAATCGTTACATTTTGATTGGCATCAAAATTCAGTTTTACTTTCATATTCAAATCCTGACCTGCCTTATTGGTAAAATCCATCGGAAACTCAAGATCATTTAAAGAAATTGTACTCAGACGAATCACCTCGTCATTTTCGACATAAGTACTGTGCCGGACAACATTCGTAGTGACGCCATCCATGGTTATAACATCCTTGCCACGGCGCAAATAATTTGCATGCCAGGGGTTGATGAATTTCACGCAATAAAGCACAAAGTCTTTGGGTTCGACATCCCAGTCAGTTGTATTTCCCCTGACAGCACCATCGAATTTTGGATCTCCTGAAAGGATGGAGTCGGCATTCACCACATTGGTCATTTGCAAGGGGATCACATAGGTATTCTTCAGGGATTGCACATCAGCGAAAAACGCATCTGTCAGTTGCACTTCAACACCATCTTGCAGCGTACCATCCAGGGTTATTTTGTTCGCAGCCAAGGTGTAGTAGCTTGACGGCATGGCCTGTATAGGGGAGTCATCTTCGAAAAACAGATTGTTCACCAACGAATTGTTCACCACCACATCAATATCAATTCGTCTTGTGTTCGCGTAAACACCCCCCATCGTAGCATAAATCTTACATTTATGCTCATTGTCCAGGGTATTATCAACGATATCCTCGCCCAGCACAATGGTTCTTACCGGATACTGGTAGGCAAAATAAACCGTGCTGTAATCGAAATCCGGGAACTCAACATCCTGATTTTCGCAAGATGTCGTCAGCAATGAAATGAGTCCGGCAGTCAATATTCCTAAAAAATTAAACTGTTTCATCTTTTTCAATATTTATCATTTTATTATTCAGACAATTACCAACCCGCATTTTGTTCCAAATTGCTCCATTTCTGGATTTCGCCATAAGGTATCGGGCCATGATACATATAGTCTTTATAGTCCCTGATTTCAACATTTAAAGGAGAGTAGGTCAATGTGCCGTTTGGCTTGTCAATTTGCATACCGCGAGCAGTTTCGTTCAGATTTGCCACTTTCCAGCGACGTAAATCCCAGAAACGTTGGTTCTCGAAGCACAGTTCCAGGCGACGTTCATTTCTGATCAGTTGTCTCATTGCATCCTGATCCCCTTTAACCGACTCAAGGTAAGCATCGCTGTTATCGGTTCCGATACCGGCTCTTTGACGAATTGCTTTAATGACGTCGTAAGCCGAATATGCATGTCCGCCATTGCCGGTAGGCCCCCAGGCTTCGTTAGCCGCTTCGGCATAAGCCAAAAACAGTTCCGTATAACGGATACGTGCTGTATAATGCTTCTGCTCGGTATTAAACTGTGGATTCGGGTTACAATCCGAACGCATTAATTTGCGTAAATAATAACCGGTGCGGGTTGACAAACCGCTTTCCTTATTGATCACATCGTTGTTGGTACCATAGGTTCCGATAACAATTGTACTATTGCTTGGCCCCTGCTCGCTTTCATTAACAACAATATACTTTCCCAGACGGGAGTCGCGATTCGCATATGGATTGGCCGGATTATATCCACCTGCCGGGTCGGTAATAGGATAACCATTGACCATTGGGAATGCATCCACCAAATTTTGGGTTGGGTTTACACGACCCCGGCCATACAAAGAGGGCGGGAAATTGTCAGTCTCCAACGTAATACTCTGCCCGATATCACCCCTCCAGATAATTTCGGCGTGATTTTCACCGGAGGCCAGATTTTCAACTTGATTTTTCTCATACCAGATTCCACCATTGGCAGCCAAACCGCTGACACCATTGATCCGGTCGAGTACCGTAGCGGCGAAGTTCGCTGCATCTTCCCAGCTTACATCAGTACCCGCACTGTATGCCGGGCTGGCCGACAACAAGGCTACCTGAGCTCGCACCACTTCAACAATACGACCAGTAATACGGCCCCGCATGTGATTACCGTTTACACGGTTATAATCACCGGCATTGGATACTCCCAAGGTTTTGTATTTGTTGGGGATCTCAGCGTAGGCGATATCTCCGTAATCAAGCGGAAGCAGTTCAATGGCTTGATTGGCATCGGCAATAATCTGGTCAACACATTCCTGAAACGTGTTCCGGGGTTGGTTAAAGTCTGATGAAGCGTTTTCAGGTTCTGTTAGAACGGGCACGCCCAGCAATCTTCCGTCCTGTGTCCAGCCGCCGTGGGCCAACAACAGATAGTACATCTGTACCGCACGCAAACCATAGGCTTCGCCTTTTAAACGGTCATTGTACATGGTCCGGATTACTTCGTCTTTACTCCAAACAACCTGGTCCACATTCTCGAGAAACAAGTTCAGGTATTGAATGGCATTTCTACGGCCCTGCCATTGCGACAAAGGATTGCTATTGGCTGTCCACGAACCGGTAGCCATGGCCAGATAGTTATTGCTATTGTCATTGTTCACTGCATCATCCGTCGCCACATCACTATTGGGTGTACCGGAATAGGGAAGCAGAATATACGCATTGGCTAAAATACCCTGTGCATAAGTCGGTTCATTGTACATAGCTTCGAGCCCCCGGTTGTTCTCAATAGCCGGTTCAAATAAATCATCGCAGGCTGTAAACAGGAGCACAAGAACCAAAAGTGTTATTATATTTTTCATAACTTATTCCTATTGTATTACTCGTTGGTTAGAATACGGCTTTTACACCGATGTTAAAGAATCGCGTTTGAGGAGCGCTTGTCGTGTTCATTTCCAGGATTTCACGTTCTTTGGAAAGGGTCAACAAGTTCGCACCACTAACGTAGGTCGAGATTTCTTTGAAAAGGAAATTCTGCAACAGGTTTTTCGGTAGATCATAAGTAACCTGAACTTTCTCCAGATTAAACCGGTCGGTTTTATAGATCCAGAAATCAGATGCACGGAAGTTGTTGCTTCCGCTTTCAGTAGTCAAACGAGGGTAAGTGGCTGTTGCTTTTGTACCCTCGGTCCAGCGATCACGTACTACTTCAGAGTATTTCCGATCACCGTAAACCCAGTGGTAAGAATTGTCCTTCATGGCATAAGCTCCAAAATTACCGGTGCCTAAGGCAAAGAAGGTGAAGTTTTTCCATTTGGCAGTCAGGTTTACACCCATCGTGAAAGGTGCTCCGCTCCATCCGCCGCGGCCCAGGTAAACGACATCTTTATCGTCGATCACATCATCATCATTTTGATTTACATATTTGATATCCCCAGGCTTTACGGTACCACCGAATTTCTGTTCCGGAGAACTGTCAATTTCGTCCTGGCTTTGGAACAAGCCTTCGGTCTGTAGTCCCCAGATACCATCAATAGGACGTCCTTCTCTTTTTTGGTAATCGTAATCATAAATTTGGTCGCGTTGTGTAGCCTTGGTGGTATAATAAGTGCCGCCAACGCCCAACGAGAAGTCAACTTCGCCAATTTGCTTGTTGTACGTAACGTTGAAGTCGAAACCGGTTCGTTTATCGTTGTTGAAGTTTACGATTGGGATAAACGATGCCGTCGGGTAATAAGTGAAGAAATACTCCGGATAGAGTGTTGATGGTTCAATAAGTAATCCCTCCATCGTATTGATAAAGAAAGATGTATTGACCGTGAAGAGTTTTTCCCAAAGCGAAGCCCGAACATTGGCAGCAAATTCTTTCCGCTTGATGAATGTCAAATCTTCATTGCTGCCTCGTTTCGAATTGGTTGAATGCTCTACGGCGCCATCATACCAGCCCCACCAGGCACCATCGGCCTGATCATATTTGGATGTATACAGGTAGTACTCAGCGCCTTCATATACGATATCCAAATCGGAATGCAGGATGCTACCCGAAGCGCTCAACACCAATTCATCAACTACCGAAGAGTTTGCCAGGAAATTCTCCTTGTTCAGCTTCCATCCAAACGTGAGCGAGGGAGAAAGCGCACTGCGATGGCCTGGGGCCAACTTAGCTGAATGAATGGCCGCAAGTCCAAAATCGGCGAAATATTTCCCTAAATAGTTATATCCCAACTGTAAGCCAAGGTTCGCATTGCTGGTGCGGTGGTACATTTCGGATTGTGTTTGCTGATAACCGGCTGCTATCAACATGGCATTGAAGTAATGAGCATTGTTAATAGCAGATTCGTACTTAAGATACCCGGAAAACGCGATGGTTTGCCGGCTGGTACTACCACTGATATTCTGCACACCCGATTTTTCGTCATTCCTAAACTTCGTCAATCCGGCAATCACATCTGCGCCATTGTAGTTATACCACGAAGGGGCGTAAACCGCATAGGTGTTATTGTAGGATGTTGTGTATGAAGTCGCGTAATCTACAGCAAACTGGGTGTGAAAAGTGAGACCTTTCAGCACACTGGCCAAATCGAAATTAATACCCGTATCAAACTGGAACTGACGACTGGTCCATTTACTGTAACCTCCGGCATAGTAGTCAGCAAACACATTGGTCATATCCACCTGGGTACCTCCCATAAAATATTGACCACCAATCAGGTTGTTACTACTGTTGATCATACTCCATGAGGCCAGATCATTCGGGGCGATATAACTTAAGGGGATCAAGGGAGCGACACGATTCGGACGCATAGTAGTAGCATACGTCCAATAATTGTCTATATTATTATCATCGTCATAATCATTATTGTCATTAGGATCCGGGTCACTGTCAGTAGCATTAGCGCTCCTTGCATTATAAAAAGTGGCATTGGCGTTGATATAGGCACTGATGAAGTCATTTATGTTCAGGTCGATATTACCGCGAATATTCAACCGGTTAACATTGTTATCTTTCGCTTCTCCAAAATCAAAGACATCTCCCTGAGTGTAATACCCGATATTTGAATAGAAACGGGCACGGTTGTTTCCGCCTGTAATCTCTGTTGTTACATCGGTACGGTTGTACGCTTTCTTCAGATAGTCGGATGAATAGAAATCGACATCGGGATAGCGATAGGGATTGGTTCCGGAAGCATGATTGTAAATAGCCTCATTGCTGTATGAAAGCGATAAACCGTCGTTCGTACGGGCCTCGTTATAAAGCGTCATATATTCGGCTGAACCTAAATACTCAGGATAGCTCTTTGAAACGAGATAACCGGTATTGGCGCGAACATTGATTTTCAGGGGTTCCAATTTACCTCTTTTCGTAGAAATGTAAACTACTCCTTTTGCAGCGCGGCTGCCATAAAGCACAACGGAAGAAGCTCCTTTCAAAAAAGTGATCTCCTTAATTTCAGTTGGCAACACATTATTGGCATCACGAGGGACACCGTCAATCAATACCAAATAATCACCCATACCCCACAAGGAGTTTCCGGTCCAACCGCCGATATACCCTTGCAGATTATCCAAACTATAGGTATTATAATTCTTCTTTGTCAATTCTTCCATGTTGATAACAGAAACTCCTCCCAACAGGTCACTTTGTGCTACCTTACGGTATGATACCTGCACCAATGGGTCTTTAGCAGTAATTAGCGAATCAGTTTCATTTCCTGCAACGGTCTGTGCCTCCATCAGAAATGGAAAGAAAACAAACATTGCAAATAAAATGAATCGTGTTTGTATATGTTTCATTGCTTATTCATTTATAATTACACAATACTTTAACTCAATTTGGATTACCACCCCGGGTTCTGTCCGAATTCCGGGTACATGGATGTATCGGAAATCTTCAGAGGAAACCAATAGTGTTTGGCACCAAACTGACGTGTTAAAATAACTTCTTCCCTAAAGTTGGCCACCCGGGCATCTCTGGGATCATTTTCCGTGAAGAAGTCAACATTTTCTACCCGGTCAAACTCCTGAGAGGTTTTCACATTGTACGGATACTCTGTCAACAGCAGCCAACGTTGCAAGTCGCAAAAACGAAACCCTTCGAACGATAACTCCACCGCACGTTCCCGCCGCACTTCGTCAATGAATTTTGTCCGATCAGCAGTGTATTTGGCGTTCACATGCCCTGCGCCCACACGGTCGCGTAGTGTGTTGATGGCTTCTTCAGCCGTTTTGGAAAAATTAGAGGATTTACCGGCAGCACCCCCGAATGCAGCACAGGCTTCGGCGTACATGGTATAAACATCACCTAAGCGCATGTAAGGCAGATAAGTATGCAGGTTAAAACTCCAGTTGTATGCCCCGTCATATTTATTAGCCGTATGCGGAACCAACTTCTGGATAAAATAACCCGTACGGCTGCCATCAGCAGCATTTCTCATGGTTCCACCCGAATGAAGACCGGTATAGCGTAAATATTCCATATCGGAAGGCATCGTTGAATTAATGTACTTAAAGCCATCAAATACAATATCGTGATAAAAGCGCGGGTCACGGTCCCTGAAAGGATATTCGGGATTAAAGCCGGATTCCGGATCATTCAAAGGCAGGCCGTTGGCCATTCCGTAGTTTTTCACATAGTTGGCCGTTGGGTGGTGGATAATGTTATCATGTTCCACAAGACCTTTAACCTTTGGACCGAACGTTTTCGTTGTATTCCAGTTACTGCCGTTATAATCGGTTGAAGGGCCACGAAAAATAGCTTCTGTTGATCCCGGCATTAACCAGTTTTGCCCGGTAGTATAAAATATATCGCTATACTTCGACGTTGCACTGCTGGTTTTTTTATGATTATACACATCGTCATAATCAAATTCAACCAATGCATACTGTGTTTGACCACTTTCAACCAGATTCAACAACTCACCGAAGGCATTGGCGGCCTTCCGGCAATAGTCCTCATCGTAGTTGTAGGTTAGGGCACCACCGGTTTGGGCGCCATTTTTCATCAACGGACTGCCCGCCCACAGAAAATTTTTGCCTAAATAACCCAATGCCATAATCTTGTTTGCTCGTAGCTGATTCTTGCCCAACGTGTTCTTACCCACTGTCGTTTTATCCCAGTCAATGGGCAATAAATCGGCAGCTTTCGCAAAATCGGCTCCGGCCTTGTCGGCACATTCCTGATAATTCAAGCGTGGCAGCGTTGGTTTTTCACCGGAAGGCAATACCTCATCAACATAAGGTAACCCACCAAAATACTGCATCATTTCGAAGTGCCACCAGGCCCTGAAGAAATATAACTGGCCTGCAATAATATTCTTTTCCTCAGGAGTCGCCACCACCAGTTTGTCCAGGTTGGCAAGTCCCATATTGGCCTTACGAATGGCGTACCAGGCATGCGCCCACAAACCATGTCGGAATTTATCGGTTGACGTAGGATCGGCGTTGTCATCGTCCAGCCAAATACTTGATGAGTTTTGCCAGGCCCAAAAGTTACCAATATCAACCTGGTTGGTCATGTGCCAGCTTCCTTCCAGGTTAAACAGCTCATCATCTCCCCAGTTCCAGGAAGTCGTCCAGTATTTTTTTTCTTTATCCGGGATACAATTATAGATTTCCTCGATAAAGCCCTGAAAATTTGTAAAATTCTGAAAGGCCACCTCCTCCGAGATGATCGATTCGGGCTCCTTTTCCAAATAATCTTCACAGGAAAAAAGCCCCAACGTCACGGACAGCAAACTGCCCCATAAAAGAGTCTTATATATCTGTTTCATAGTTTTCAATGTTAAAATGTAAATCTGACACCCAAATTGTAACGTTTCATTGTAGGATAAGCACCCTGGCCACCACCACCTGCGAAATTGGATTCACGGTCGTCCGGCATTTTTGATTTTACCCAGAGGTTGTTACCATTAACGAAGACCTTCAAAGCGCTCAGCCCGATCGTCTTGACCCAGTTCGTATCGAACATGTAGGCTAATTCAGCATTTTTCAAACGGATATACGAACCGTCAAACAAGTATTGGGTCCCGTTATTATAACTCGGACGGGATAACCAACGGGGCACAGTTACATCTGCACCGGGATTGTCAATTGACCACCAGGTACCCATATCATAAACGGTGTTCAGTTGACTGCCGAAACTGGTGAGCGTTACTTCGCGGGTGACGTTACTAACGCCGTAAAATTGCACAAAGGCACTCCACCCTTTCCATTCGAAACCTACCGTGCTGTTATAGGTATTTTGCGGAGCAGAAGAATAACCGTAAGGAATCCGGTCTTTCGCATCAACAACACCATCGCCGTTAAAATCAATGATATAGTAATCGCCCGGCACTTTATACCCATCATTTGTATCATGCGCAGGACTACCGTAAAGGGCATCGTACGTGTTGATATAGCCGGCATCTACATATGTTCTGGTTTGATTGATACTGTAACCTGCTTGTTTGCGGTAGTCCTCATACAAAGCCGGATCATCCCTTTCGAGGATTTCATTTTTCGCATGGGTCATGCTCATTTCTGCCCACAAGCGCAAACCGTTCGACAACTGCTTTTTGAAACGCAACTCAATTTCATAACCTTCGGTACGCACTTTACCCAAGTTGGCCGTAGGAGGCGTGGCACCATAATAAGAAGAAACGGCACGGTCGGTACCTTTCACCAGGATATCGACACGGTTATCGCGGAAGTATTCAACGCTACCGGCAAACAAACCATCCAGGAACGCGTAGTCGGCGCCAAGGTTGAATTTCCTCACGGTCTCCCATCGTACATCGGGGTTACCAACAGCAGATTCCCGGTACCAGGTATAGGGGCTGGTCCCATGGTTCAAATCAAGGGAAGAGTTTCCGCCGTAAGCCCATTGAGTCATGTATAAGAAACGGTCGCCGTAATCGTCACCGATCTCCCCGTAAGATGCTCTGATTTTTAACATATCCAGAAACCGGAGGGACTGCATGAAAGATTCTTCAGAAACCATCCAGCCGATAGCGCCTGAATTGAAAAATGCAAACCGATAATCTTTACTGAACTTCTCGGAACCGTTATAGGCGCCATTATATTCCAAAAAGTACTTGGAGGCATAATCATAGGTTGTACGGAAAGCCCAGTCCTCGCGATAGGTAGGAATCATGCTACCGCGCGCCTGCTCTTTGCGGCTGAACAATCCCATAGCAGTAATGCTATGCTTTCCAAAGTCACGCACCCAGTTTAACTGAAGCTGATAGTCGAGGTTACGCTGAGTTGACCAGTTTTGAACGGTACCACCGGAAATATTCCACAATACTCCCTGCATGAAATCGAATTTGTTATTATTCTCAAATTCTTTCTTATAGGTAGCAATACCGGTTTCCGGGTCAATCCATTTTTGCTGTGCATCGTTATAGAGGTCATTCACCCCCCGGTTATATTCTACAAAAGTGTTATCCCAAGCTATCGTTCCCCTAAAATTCAACCCATTTGTAATAAAATCCAATTTTTGTTCTAAAATGAAGTCAGTATTAATGCGCGTGTTGGTAGTGGTCATCACCCCGGCCAGCGCCAGGTTAGCAGCCGAGTTGGTCACATTCGAAATATTGGGATAAAACCCCCAGGAACCATCTGCATATTGTGGCAGGAACACATCGGGAGCAATATTATAAGCGCCGGCCCATTGCTGAGCCACTGCCCAATCGGATGAATTCGTTTGGTTCCAAGGGCTCTTTTTGGCTCCGCTCGAACCGGAAAGGTTAAGCTTAAACAAGGTTGTTTTTGTCAATTGAAAGTCCAGGTTGCTGCGCACATTGATCCGATTGTAGCCATATCCCGACTGATAGTCACGTCCATTATCGAAGATTCGGAAAAGGTCCCCTTCGTGTGCAAAGTCGGCCGAAGTAAAATATTTCACGAACTTGGTTCCACCTGAGACATTGACGTTCGCATTGTACGACATGGCGTAATCCTTGAAAAGTACATCCTGCCAATCCACGTTCGGATAGCGTTCAGATTCTTCCAGGTTGGCCGGATAACGGTATTTGTTAATAATATCTTGTGGCATAATGTATTCCCAGGAGTCCGGATAAACGCCTAGTTCATGTTCGATGGCGATATTACGCGCCATAAGCGCATCATAAGAATCTAACTTATTCGGCAACTTTGATGGGGCTTTTACAGTCATGTTAGCCGATACATCAATCCGTGCTGCACCTTCTTTACCACGTTTTGTTGTAATAAGAATGACACCGTTGGCACCTTTAACACCATAAACTGCTGTTGCTGATGCATCCTTCAACACCGAAACGGATTGCACAGAACTGACATCCACACTGCTCATCGGACGTTCCACACCGTCGACCAATACAAGCGGTTCACTATTGTTCCACGAACTGGCAGAACGAATCAATATCATTGGATCTTCTTCGCCGGGCAAACCAGAACTGGAAATGGTGATGACACCCGGAAGGTTACCGGTAAGCGCAGACCCAATATTGGTAATACCCGCCGCACGCTCCAACACTTCACCCGTGGTTTGTGTGATGGCACCTACAACGCTTTCTTTTTTCTGCTGACCATATCCAACAATGACAGTCTCTCCCAGTTCCACGCTTGATTCTTTTAATGTAACTGTAATATTGTCCTTACCGGTTACATTCATTTCCCGCGTTTCCATCCCAATGAATGAGACAACAATAACCTGTTTACCCGCTGGGATACTCAGGGTAAATGTTCCGTTCACATCCGTTCCAGTGCCTACACCTGGAACGCCCTTGATGGTTACGGTAGCTCCAATAACCGGATTGTCCAGTTCATCCAATACCTTCCCTGTTAACAGTTTGGCATCCTGAGCAAAGCCTGACAGAGAAATCAAAACAACCCACAAAAGCGCAAAGCTTTTTAACAGGCCAACCCTTACATTCACCAATAAGGATCTTTTTTGAGATAAGAAATTAAATGTTTGTTTCATTACGTTCTCAAATTAAATTGATAAAAAGTTCTAAATTCCTGAAGGACTACAATTACCCATACCAATGACAATCAAGAACATACTCCCTCCATAATCAGTAAGAACACCGACAGAGAGGGAATGAAATACGGACATCTTTCTTAAACGATTTTTAGTCATAAGTTCATAATTTAGTAGTTAATACTTTACATTTTCATAGATCACTATTCAAATAGTTGGTTCATTAATTATTGAATTCATAAGATTTGCTGGTAGCATACAAACCAATCGTGGTTCCGGTAAACCCAAAGGATTGGGCAGTTGAGAGATAGTATGCCTCCACGCCTTCGGACAGCAATTTCCATTTGCCGCCATCTGTCATATAGTAAAAGCTGAAATGGGTTCCTGTTGAAGTAACTTTTAGATCGATGGGGCCATTCGTAGTAGCCACAGGCTGAAAAGCCAACGTTTCAACCCCATCGGCTTTTATCTTTTTCAGGCTGATTTGCAACTGATTCCCGTCTCTCCCAACGGCCATGAAGTATTGATGACTTTCATCTTTGTACAGCAACATTCCTGCTAATTCGGTATCGGATTGGGGCCTGAAATACATGCTGGTCGCGCATTCAAATTTGTGGTGCTGTAAGCGCCGCCCAACAAAGGCTGGTGTTTTCAACTCATTCGACGCCACATCGGCACACTTCAGGGTTAAAAATCCCGGGTTATCATTCAGGGAATACAGGTCGGTGCCCGGGCCACGCAAGGTGATCCATTCCATCCCCGGTTCCGGCGTATCGAAATCATCGTTTTTATCAAAGTTCCCGAAAGTGGTGTTGGCCTCTCTTTTCACCCCATCCATCCGGATGATTCCCGGTATGACTTCGTCGCCCTTGGTCATGTATGGGAAGCCATCCTGACTCCAGCGAACAGGCATTAGAAATGTTTCGCGCCCCAGGTTTTCAAATTGATTGTCAATCGGACGGCAGGCCAGGAAAACCGACCACCATTGCCCGTTATCTTTTTGAATCAGATCGGCATGCCCGGCACAGGTAACCGGCAGCGAACGGCTGGTCTCGAGATGCAACTGGGTAAGAATCGGATTTTTATCCCAGGGACTGAATTTACCCATCGGCGAATCACTCCTGAAAATTACTTCGCGGTGATCTACCGAAGTTCCTCCTTCGGCACACATCAGGTAATAATTCCCTTTTATTTTGTATAGATGAGGCCCTTCGATCCAAATGGGCTTCTCTCTCAAATTAACCCCGCCATTGACAAGCATCACGCTCGGACCAAAGGTTTTTTCTGTTTCCACATCAAACCGGACAATACGAATGGCCCGGTGCCCTTCATAATCTGAACCGCCATCCGGCACATCGTTATTGACAATATAGGCCTTGCCGTCATCGTCGAAAAAGAAAGAAGGATCGATACCTCCTACTTCGGGCAACCAAACCGGATCAGTCCAAGGGCCAAAAGGATCTTTAGTTTTCACAAAGAAATTGCCCCGACGGATATTGGTGGTAATTATGTACCAGGTTTGGTTGTGCGGGTTGTAACTGATGGCCGGAGCAAAAATGCCTTCACTGGTTCGCTGTCTGTCGAGCGGCAACTGCCCGGGCCGGTTGAGCACATGGCCAATTTGTTCCCAGTTAAGCATATCGGTGCTGTGAAAAAGGGGTACCCCCGGAAAATAGGAGAATGTAGAAGTAACCAGAAAATAATCTTTCCCGTTGGTACAAACGCTTGGATCAGAATACCAACCCGGCAGGATCGGATTGTAAAAATAATCATCACCTGGCAAAGGATTTTCCCGGTAAAAGTCATCGTCGCCCCTATAAGTGAAATAGTCGAAATGTGCAACCAGACTATCAGAAGTAAAATCTGGTATCTCTGCCCTGGCTCCAGAGGTGCAGGAAAAAAAGCGAACAGATAAAGCTGATAACAAAACAACTCCACAAATCATTGAAATGGAGAAATTACTCTTCATTTTATTTTAATCGTTTAGGTGAATAGCTAGATTACTCTTATGTGAGAATCTCACCAGTTCAGCATTGAAAAGGCTTTTTACTTTCTCACAAATCAAAAGTAAACGGAGCTATCGGTGATGACTTCTAAATTTGGATATTTGATTTTCAATTTTGGATACAATTCAGAACGGAACAGAACAGCCATTGATTAACAACAACTTACATCCAATAATATTTAAGATTGAATTGACCGGTCAGGGAACAGACCGGCGCCCATACCCAGGTTAAAAAATAAATAGACCGGGTGTGTTCTTGCTTTAGAACCACCGCTGGGTCTAAATGAAGCTGCTATTTAATCAATTTGAGTCGGCGATTTGCCGTAGTGCTTTCGGAAGACTGTACCGAAATACCCAACGCTGGCAAATCCGCAAAGTTCGCTGACCTCGGTAATGGAATACTTTTTTGTATGCAATAATTCCAGTGCATGATCCAATCGTACCGATTTGATAAAATCTGTTGGAGACTGATCGGTCAATAATTTAATCTTCTTATACAAAAGCGAAGGACTAACATTCATGGCC
This sequence comes from Gaoshiqia sp. US2, assembly GCF_059705485.1. Classification (NCBI taxonomy): domain Bacteria; kingdom Pseudomonadati; phylum Bacteroidota; class Bacteroidia; order Marinilabiliales; family Prolixibacteraceae; genus Gaoshiqia; species Gaoshiqia sp. US2. Next base: position 3,753,505 of record NZ_AP048550.1, read on the forward strand.
GATGCAAAATCGTTCTTGGAAAATTGAGTATTTTCCAGGTTTTCCCGGACAACAGTAACCATTTTTTTCAGAAATTTATCATTCAAAGCATTATCCACGATGGGCTCATCCTCATTCATCTTAATTATTTTCAATGCCTTACCTCTCACAACTTCGCGATTCTGAATAATGGTGCGGATCCGTTGTTGAAGCAAGGTGACATCGAAAGGTTTTGTTAAATAATCATCAGCGCCAAGTCCTAAGCCCTTCAATTGCTGTGCTTTTCCTGATAAAGATGTCAGCAAAATAATTGGTATATGCGAAGTCTCGTAGGTTGATTTTAGTTTGCTGCATAATTCAAAGCCATCCATATTCTGCATCATAATATCCGAAACCACCAGGTCGGGTAACTCTTTCTGGATTAGGTCCCATGCCTCTTGTCCGTCTTCGGCCAATGAAATCTGAAACAGCGGATCCATAGCTGATCTTAAAAACTCACGCAGGTAATCATGGTCCTCAACGATTAATACCTTCATTTTTAGATTGGCTCCAGACTCAGTCTCAGGAAACATGGCCGATTGAAGTTCCTTTTTCCGGGACAAAGGTTGAACGACCTTTTCATCCGGTGATTTTTTTCTTATTTCAACTTCATCAATCCGCTTTACAGGCAAAATAACCTGAAAGGTTGATCCTACATTTTCCTGGCTGAAGCAACTAATTTTTCCATCGTGCAAATTCACATAGTTTTTCACCAGCAGCAAGCCGATTCCCGACCCCACAATTTTTGAGTTTACGGCATTATCGCCCCGGTAATATTCATGAAATAATCGCCGTTGTACTTTTTTACTGATGCCAATTCCCTGGTCCTTCACTTCCAAAATCCATTTATTTGAAAAGCATTGCAAGTCAACCTGCACCGGCCTGTTGGGATAGGAATATTTAATCGCATTGGAAATCAGGTTGTCAACTATCTTTTCAATCATGGATTCGTCCATGGCAGTCACAAATTTAGAAAAGTTAGTGGTAAACCTTAATTCGATATTCTTATGATTGGCGTATGATTCAAACATCATGACCCGGTTCCCAATGATCTGAACAATATCGACCATTGATAATGAAAGCTTTTCCTTCCCAATGTCAACTTTCTGAAAATCCATCAGTTGAGTAACCACCTTTGACAAACGTTGCGCTTGTTCGGTTGCCCAGTGTAAATATTGCAGTCCCTTTGGGGATAGCCCGGGCTCTTTATTTAATTCCTCAATCGGTCCGCTAATTAGGGTTAACGAGGTCCTGATGTCGTGAGCCGTATTCGCAAAAAAACGGATTTTGTCTTCTGAATGCTGTTTTTTCAGGCGGTCAATATAATAGGAAAACAAGAAAACACCCAGTCCAATGATAAAAGTTAAAATCAATATTTTAAACCACCATTCTTCCCAAACCGGTGGAATGATGTGCAGGGTGATGGTTCGTTCGGCAATCAGGGTGGTTAGGGAACTGTCAATCATCCGGATCTGAAGGGAATACGTTCCACTGGGAATGTTGGAATAAGACAAAATCCGGTTGTTGGCTGGTTTGCTCCATTCCTGGTCCAGGCCTTCGAGCTTCCATGAGAACCGGGAGCCTGGCGATGTAACACCGAGGGGGATCAATTCAAGACTGACTGTATTCTGATAATATTTAAGAGACAGTTCCTGCAAACTGTCCAAAGGATGTTCGAGCTGAATGTTGGAGGATTCGCGGATTGATCGCCCGGAAACCGTGAGGTCCTGATAAAAAATCTTTCCTTCGTCCTGTTTGGGTTGTATTTCATCCGGGTTAAAAATCACGGCTCCAGAATTGGTCCCCCAGATCAACTTACCATTCCGAAGAGTAAAATGGGCGTTTTGGTTGAAGGAAATGTTGCTAAGATCTGGTAACGAATTGAAAGTCAAAACGGTATTCTCCTTTTCATCTAACCGGCATAGACCTTGTTCCGTCCCGATCCAAAAGTATCCGTTCGAAAACACGATGCTGTTGACAAAATTCGAGGGCAATCCTGAATCGACCGAATAACTGCGTATCATCTTACTTTTCAAATCATACCGAATAAGCCCGTCACCGCTGGTACAAAGCCAAACCACATCGCTTTTCAAAAAAATATCCTGCACCAGATAACCTTCGACTAAAGTTTCGGTATGCCCGCTTTTTTTATCAAACAGCAACAAACCATAGGTGGTACCAATCAAAAGCTTATCCGGGCCCAAATCCACCATCGCTTTTAGCGTAAAGTTTTTAAACGATCTGAAGCTGTTTTTAGCAGGGTGGTAACAAATTAAGTCGCCGCGAACACCTCCCATCCAAATATCACCACGGGCATCCCTGTAAATATCAAAGATGAAATTGCAGTCAAACTCTCCTGCGCTTACATCCTGACTGTAATGGGCCAACTCATTCCCTGTTTTACGATCCAATAAATAAACCCCGGAAGAATAGGTGCCGGCCCAAATGCGTCCCTGATCGTCCTCACACAAGGACAAAAAAACCTGGGCATGTTCTTTTTTATTGTGGTAGAAAGATTTCCAGCGATTGGCAGCGACATTCCAGTAACTGATCCCATTGTTGGTTGCAAACCAAAGATTCCCGGTTACATCTTCCAAAACACAGTTTACCTCATTATTAATCAACGAATTGGGATTATTAGCGACATGATTAATCCTGGTCACAATCGGGTTTGCCTGATCAAAATAAGAAACTCCGCCACTGTAAGTACACACCCACACACGATCATTCTGATCGCAATAAATATCATAGACCCCGTTACCTTTCAATGAATTTGGATTATCCGAGTCCTCTTTGAAGATATTTAATATCTTTCGTTCATCCTTATTGATCTCCCAGATACCTTGCCCGTCAACACCGATCAACATGGTTGAATCAGAATTGACCTCGATTGCCAGAATCGGTTGGTTCGGAATTTCAGCAACCGGGGACAATCTTAAATTTCCACTCTGGTCCGTCAGGTAAAAAAGTCCGTCAGCCAAGGTACCTATCCAAAGTGTATTTGACTTATAATCGAAAAATAAATTCGAAATATAATAATTTCGTCCTTCGGCGTAACGGAAATAATCGTGAGACGAAAAGTCCAGTGTGTTGTAAAGCCTGATCTGTCCGTCAATGGCATAAAAAAATCGGGTTGCATCAAACCATTCCAGGTAGTGGATGTTTTCGGTCTGAGCCAGTGATTTCAATCCGGTTCTCCGATCATAGCCGTACATCCCAAAAGAAGACGACATCCATAATCTCCCCTGTCCGTCAACAAGAAGCCGGGTGACTAAAATATACGGATTTCGCAATTCTCTCCGGAGATTTACAACCATCTCAAAATTATCGGAAATTGTATTGTATTTAAAAATTTGCCCATTGTTGGTATATGCATATAAAATACGATCCCGGTAAACAAGCCGAACGGTAAGAATATCTGCAGTTTCGTACGGCAACTGATAAATCCGGATGTCATCCTCCGTGTAACGGACAACCCCCATCTTTGATGAGATCCAAATAAAACCATCTTCATCGCTGCAAACCTGGTTGGTTTCACGGATAGAAATTTCATATTTGTCATTCAGGTTATAAAACTGAACGTTATTGACTCCACGGGCCAAAAACGCAACGGTATTCAGTAAAAGGACGATACCGGCAATAAGGATATTGAACTTCAAATTCATAAATGGGGTCAGGTTTTCATTCCATAAAACGATAACAAAACAATTAAAATATTGCCAACCCAGCAATTATTTAAGCATGATTATGATGAGCGTCTCCTTACTTTTTGCCTCTTCCCTCAAAACGTCAGAAAGAAACCTGCCAAAATTAATACCCAAACCCACACTCAAAAACTTTTTGCCTACCGACAATATATATTCCGGCCCGAAGCCCTTTTGTTGCATTTTCGCGGGTCACCTTTGAACGAAGTTTGACTCCCATAACAGAATATACATCGACCAATTCCGGTTCGTCGTTGTCTCCTGCGGAAGGTTCTTCATTTTCCCCGGCAGAGGGTTCTTCCTCTTCGGTTGGGATGTTCTCATCTGCCGCGTTGGTCAAATAAACATCGTCAATGGAAATAGAACAATTCCCGTAAGACCAAAATCCAATGATATAAAGGTGCGAAGGGTCAATGTTGGCATTTGCGCCGTTAAGCATCGTATGCAGGGAAACCACCAGATCGGTTTTGTTCTCCAGGTCGTAGGCGGCAGGGGCGCTCCAGTAATTGTTTGAGTCGAACAGGCGGAACGAAGCGCCACAGGCACCGGGGCTAGCCAACTTTACGATCAGGTATTTATAGTCTGACAGATCGATTCCGGTGCTGTACTCCCATCCGCCAAAACCATACTGACCGGTTACCAGGGTTTTTGTCAATTCATCAAAAGTGCCGCTGGCCCAAATGGAAGGGTTAAACAGCTTGTTGGTCAGCGGAAAAGTTGACGCCGTCACTTTGAACTCACGGGAAACCGGGTTCCCCAGGCCTCCCTGATAGGTTACAGTAACGGTTACTTCTCCGTCGGCTTTGGCCATGATGTTTCCGTTGACAATTTGAATGATTTCGGGGCTAGGATTATGGTAGGTAGCGCCGATAGAAACATCTTCCGTGTGTCCGTCGGCATAAACGGCTTTAACAGATAAACTGGCTGTACTGCCGGTTAGCAGTTCCACATCGCCCCCTTCAATGATCAGGTCCGTTAACGTCAGCGATTCTTCGCTGTATCCTTCAAAGTAATCATCGTAAAACATTTCCTCAGAATAAAATTCCTCGGTCGAAAACCAGTCAACATCAACATAACCGCCGGTTTGAACCGTTGCAAAATTGAAGATGCAAAACTTGTTTCCGGTAAACACCGAAAGGTTGAATTTCATATCCAAATCCGTTCCAAATTTCGTGTATGTTTCATTATCCAGGCTGAAATAAAAGCTGGCCTTGCTGGTGTTGTAACTTGCCACAGCACGCAGATAGACTTCGGAGTCTTCAATTGCTTCCCCGGCAATCAATGTGCCGTCATTCATCATCACCAATACTTTTTGTCCGTCAACTACCTTGACCCCAACATAAGCATACGGATCCTGGAAAACGGCCAATCCGGCCACATCGCCTTCCTGCATATTTTCGATATCAACTTTGATGGTACCAAAAGAATTGGCCAAATCGGAAGGGTATCCAAAAATCCGCTGGGTCAACGTATTTCGGGCTTCGGATAAATCGGTTACCACACTTACTGTTTTTAGCCGTAGGTAATCCGGACGCTCAGTCAACGACCATTTCGTATGATCCGGGTTGTGGTTCCACCCCCATTGCATGCCCGGTTTATAGTTCCTGAAATTGTCGTTAGTCAGAAGAACTTTTACCGGATATTCCTGGCCAACATTGGGTTTGGTATAAGTGGTAACGCCCTTTCCGTCAACGCCAATCTCCGGCCAGCCATCCACCCAGGTTACCGGTTGAAGGTTGGGCAAACGTCCAAAAGCGCCTTTGTCGTAAAACATAACCGTCCACCATTCGCCTGTTTGGGTTTCCACCAAAGCGCCCTGATGGATATTGTCATCATCCAACAATAGTTTTTCTTCGTAAGGGCCGTAAATATTGGCCGAACGCAAAGCCACCTGGTAAGCCGGCCATCCGCCGTAGGTTGCATAAATGTAGTAGTACCCATTGATCTTGTACAAATGGCTGCCCTCCAATCCTTCTTTTACGGTATAACTGTAAACGTCCTGTTCGGAGCCGGGAATAACTAAAAAACCTTCATCCAGTTCAGCAATTTTAAGTGTATTAATCCCATAGACTACATAGGTTTTCCCATCATCATCGAAAAACAGGCCCGGGTCGTAAAAGGTACCGGCCAGTTTTTTCTTTTCCCAGGAACCCTCCGGATTGGTAGCCGTAAGCAGGTAACTGCCTTCATCCAGTGTTGTAAACAGCAGAAAATATGTGCCGTCGTTGTATTTCAGGCTGCTTGCCCATTGTCCGTGACTGTAACGGTTACATCCATCCAAATTGAAACAGGGTGACGATTCAATTTTTTCCAGCGGGTTGCTGCAATATTCCCAGTTTACCAGGTCATACGACTTCAGGATCGTGGCCCCGGGAAAAATATGCATGGTTGTAGAAACCATGTAATAGATATCGTCAACGCGAATGACATCCGGATCGTGGAAGTCGGCAAAAATCAGTGGGTTGGTATAGGTTCCATCGCCATTATCGCTGTGTGATTGGTATTGAAAATCGGGTCGCGGGTAGTTTTCACTGGCATACTCCTGATACCAATGATAAATTGGCCACGGACAAGCTTCCGGGTCATTCAGGAACGTGTAGGGCTGGCCGGGTTCGGGCACTTCGTCTTTAAACCGGGCCAGTAAATGAGGGCTTGTAAAAAGGAGCCAGCTTACATTGCCGGTTTCATCCATAATTTTTTTGAAATTAGCGCCAAAGCCATCGCCCCCCGCTGTTCCGGTGTAGCTTTTTCCCCAGGAAGAATCGTACTTTTCCGGGGCCCAATCCATTTCGGTGATCACGATGGGAGCAAAGTCAGCAACTGGTTTTACCTGTTCGTTCCACTCCTTCTTAAAAACGTCGTAACCATCGGCGCTGCCAAACCAACCGGGGTAAACATGCACTGCGTAGCCGATATTCTCACCTTCAATCGGGTTTAACGCAAAACCTTTGTATTGCGATTGGTATCCCGAACCCGGAATCCAGAGCACATTGTGAAAGCCGTTTTCGCGTATTTTATTGACGATTGGCTGGAAAATTTGTTTGAGGACATCAAAATGCGCCTGGGCATTGGAACCTTCGGTTCCATCGGCCAGGCGAATCCGAACCGGCTCATTGGCCAGCTCAAGCATGATTTCGTCGCTATTCCGTATTTTGGGATGTTTTGAAACGATGTCCCAAACCGTCATCAGGTATTGTGCATAGTTATAATTGTCTTCTGCCCCGATTACTTCAGGACAGACCCCGGGAGGACGAATGATCACATACAATCCTTTCGATGAGGCATATTCCGCCATTGGGACAAAAACTTCATCCAGGTATTTTTTGAACCGGTCTTCGTTAAAGCAATTCGGAAGTTCGTGGCCATCGGGCGTACAACCGGGCGTATTGCTCCAATAGGGATCCATGTGCAAACGCAAAAAGTTCATCTTCCAGCCGGCATCCAGGATATCATCAATCAAGCCTTGATTATAGGCCAAACAAGCATTCACATCATAATTGGTCCATTTGGTTCCCTGCTCGTTGAACCAGGGGCTATACGTCTGTGCAAAACCATGCAAATTGACCAAATTACCATGCGGGTCTTTCACCTGAATAATTCATAAACTTTAAAAAGGTGAATATTTGATTTTTTCAGCCGTGGGATTTAATAACCCATATGCTGAAAAGAAAATTTGTTGTCTGCGATTGTTTTCGATTGGTCATTTTAGAGGTTGGCCTGTTTAGTTTTAGACCAAAAATTGTGTGTATTTTCTTCACAGAACATAGGTATTTTATCTTGTGCTTTGCAAGTGCCTGATTAATATGTATTTTTGAATATAGTTGGGTTGTTGCTAACGGCGCAACTGTCCGATTTCGAGGAAGTAATTCTCAAGCAGTTTGGCTTGCGGGCATGAAGCTGGAAATTCCACTTTTATTTTTGTCTTCATTTGTCTAACCTGGGCAGCAATTTTAATGAACCTTTCACGTAATGTCTTCATCGTAACAGCTGCCAACCCCTTTGTTTTTAGCATGTTCTCCTGCAACGAGTGCATCAGCACATAAGCGGCTGAATGCAAGAATAACCTGAACTGATTGGCATAAAAGCTATTGCACGACATCCGGCCTGATTGCAGGTAGTTTTTGTGGTCTTTGATATTGAGTTCCATCCTGCCCCGTCCGCAGTACCCTTGTTCGTAAAGTGCCTTTGTCCGGTATTCCCAAAGGTCGGTTACAATAAAACGAATATTGGATCCTTTGCTTGTCACTTCGATTTTAACAATCACGCGTTGCTGGTTTTCCCAACTACCCGCTTTGTAGCCAAATGAGTGATAACGCTTTATGGGTTTGGCATATCTGGCAAATTCATTTTCGCAACTCTTTACAAGAGTTTCAACACTCGAATTCAATACGCTGTTTCCGGTCAAGCCAGTTATAAAATGGATATTGGGTTGTCCAACGCACCAGTCCATCAACTCTTTGCTGCAAAAGTGGCTGTCGCCCCGAACAATGATCACCGTATTTTTCCACGATTTGCGCAAATGGGCAACAAGCCTTTTGAGTATCCCAAAAACATTGGCACTTTTGCTGCGCCTGCCTGGTTTGAGTATGGTGGTAATCAGTTTTCCCGACAAGCCTTCATAAATGTGAAGGGGCATGTAGCAATACTCTCCGTAATAGTTATTGAACAGGGTTAACTGCTGCCCCCCGTGGGTATCAATGTTGGTGTCATCGCAATCGATAATAATCACAGGAGGTTCCGAAGGGTAGGATTCAATAAACTTATTGGCAAAGGCATACGCGATGTTGTACAGTTCACTGGCTCTTGGGGTGTTCTCAAAACGGGTCATAGTTGATTGAGATGCCAAGGCATTCCCTGTCATGGGCAAACGTCCAACACTCATTTTCAGGATCGTGTCATCGCGCAAGGTATTGCAATCATTGGCATCTTCATATCCAGCAACAATCTGATATACCCGCTGTGCAGCAATCTCTTCCAAAGAGTGGTCAACATAGCTTTGATGCCGGATGTCCTCAATACAAGTAACCAGCGACTTGATGATGCCAATCCGGCTCTCGATATCTTTGACCAACAGCAAACCACCATCTGAAGAAATCTCAGATGCAGTAAAACTTACCTCAATACGCTTATTGTCAATTGGTTGTAAATCGAAGAGTTTTCCCTGGCAAATTGCAACGTCTGTTTGCTTGTCCAGAGTTTTTTCGGTAATTTTATTTTCTGAAGAGCTCATGGAAATACGGTTGTAAGACGCTGTAAGATAGTAATTTATCTTTAATTTTCGTGAGCTTTTCTTCGTTTTTGTGAATTATTCAGGTTCAGAAACCGGCCTTCAACGTGTAACTTGGGGGTGGTCATGCCTTCCCAGGCACTAACATTAGAAGCCCATAAAAAAAGCAGTAGCAGGAACAATCGTTCCGGTAATCGTTTTCTCATAAGTCAGGTTAAAATCAGGTTCAATTCAAATTCAACCTAACAATGATAACTCCTCCATCCCCGATTGTTATTTGATATTGAATAAATGAGTTTTAAATTTAGATACGCAGAAGTATAATCACTAAAATAAAGCAACTTGAATCACCTAAAAATGACTTTAAAACGCCAGTTTCGTTATGCCGGAAGAATGGCCCGATACTTTCCGCTCAGGTTCATCAAACTAAACAGGTACATGAAGCCATCAAAATATGGATCGAAGTAGCCGTCTTCGTAAGGTTCCAGTTTTTCATTCCACAGCTTATGCACAAAATCGAAGTCCGGATCCACTTCATTGATGAGTGAAACCGTTGCAACGGTTGAAATAAAGCCCAGTGAGTGCCGCAACTTTTGGAAACCGCCCGCTTGCAAAATAAACCCGGGAGTCGTACCATCCGGATTATACTGGTCAACAAAGTCGTTGATGCCTTCTTTCCTTAAAAATCCTTGAAAACGAGAAGCATAATCTTCCTGCCAGGCTTTATCTTTGCCAAACCACACGTAATCCATGGCAATATTCATCGGAACGCGCCACGAATCGTAACGGAAACCCGCCGGCATCCAACGGGTCGGGTGAGCTGTCCCATCAAAATTGGTGTAATCGAAATTTAAGCCGGTTTTGGGGTGGCAGGCGCGGTGCAGAAACACGCGCGAAGTATCGGCACAATCGCGGTAAAACTGCTCGTGCCCGTCATTCGCAAAATCGGCCCAAAACTCCAAAAAAGCCGGAACATGATACGACGGATCGGTCCATTCGTATCCGCCACCCTCGGGCACAAAACTGATTTGCTTTTGTCCCAAATTGATCACATGGTGAATTCCGCCGGCACCATCTTTTGCCCACATGGCGTCCAGTATTCTCCGGGCTTCGGCATAATAATCAATGCCTGTGTCATTCCCCCAGCGGTTCGATGCGAACAAAAGCGTGGTCACAAAAAACAGTTCGCCGTCCGACGCCGAACCTTCCGAGTTTTTCACCATGGTTTCGGGGTTGATGCTCCAGGCAAAATAGCCATCGCGCGGGCCCCCTTGATGCTGGGTGTATTTTTTTGTCCACCGCCAAATCCGGTCAAAAACCTCCTTTTTGTCCAACTGAACAGCCACCATCATCCCATAGGAAAGTCCTTCGGACCGGGCGTCATGATTCTTTAAATCCGACACGTAAGCCATCGAATCGCCCACCTCGAAATAAACCCGGTTGGGTCCTTCAAAAAGATCGTAATAGGCTTTGGCCAATTTCGAATCAATTTCCTGCTGACTATAACCAGCTTCAAGCAAAAGATTGGGATAATTGCCGGTATAATAAGCGCCGGTTCGATTTTCAAACCGGATCCAATCGACCACAACCGGGCTATCCGCTTTGCTGACAACAACCAGGTTCTGAATCCCCGGCTGAAATACGGTCAGCTGGGCATCTACGACCGTCCATTCCGAACTTTCAGAGATATTCACCTCCGCCACGATTGGCCCATTCGCATGATCTAAGCGAATTTGAAGGTTGCCACCTTGTTTCGCCAAAGCCCTGACCTGAACCGACGGTAGCTTTCGATCGCCAAAATCGACGGAATTGTACTTAATCCAGGCATCCTTGCTTTCGAAAATGGTTTTCCAGCCTTTGAAAGGATTAACGGCATCCATAAAATCGATCGTTGCACCGGAATTGCTGATGGCACTATAACGGTCGATTTCGATGTTGTTTGTTGCCTTTGTCAGCCCCACGCCGCGTAGGGTTGGCTGCACTTTTTGAATGGTTCCGTCAGCATTAAAAAACAGGCTGTCGACACGAACAGAACGATTTTTATCAAAGTGTGGAGAATAATCGTTGTGATGGTAAAACAGGTACCACTGCTTGTTGTATTCAACAATGGAATGGTGGTTGGTCCAACAACCGGTCGGCGATTCGTCCATAATGGCCCCCGTCATTTTAAACGGCCCCATTGGATTATCGCCAATGGCGTACTCCAACCGCTCCGTATTGTTTTCAACATGCGGAAAGGTCAGGTAATACATACCGTTGCGTTCAAAAACCCAAGGCCCTTCTTTTAGACCTTTCTCTGGAAGATTCAGAATGATCATGGGTTCCGAAGCGAGTTCCAGCATGTTTTCTTTCAACTTGGCCACATAAATATGCCCCTGCGACCAATAAATGTACGCTTGCCCGTCTTCGTCGATCAACACGTTGGGATCAATTCCTTTGATACCTTTAATCTTTTCTTTTTGGGCAACATACGGCCCTCCAGGCCGATCGGACACCGCTACCCCAATGCCAAAACCTTTTCGCCCGTTTTCGTCAACGACATTCGTATTGGCCGGAAAATAAAAGTAGTACTTACCGTTTCGCTCCACACAATCGGGCGCCCACATGCTGTACGATGTGGAATCGACCCAGGGGGCATCATACTGGCTGACAATCAGGCCATGATCGGTCCAATCAGTCAGGTTTTCCGACGAAAACACGTGGTAATCCTCCATGCAAAACCAATCTTTCCGAAGATTTTTACCCTCGGGCGACGGTATATCGTGTGACGGAAAGACATACACTTTCCCATTGAAAACCCGCGCCGATGGGTCAGCGGTAAACTGATTGCGAATAAATGGGTTTTGTGCTGAAACGTTCGCATTTTGAACAAAAAACACAACCACCAGCATGGAAAGTAAAGTGTAGAAAGCGGATAAGTTGGTCATCTGGTTAGATTTAAATTAATGACTCTGTTTTCTCTGTGGTTTCTTATGGGTTATTCCTGAACAAGCAAAACCCCGCCGTTGGTCGGAATCTGCACCTCAATTTCCTGATTCTTACTCAGTTTAACCGATGCCACTTTGCCGTTCAGCTGTGCATCGTCGGTATAGGCGTTCAATTCAGAGTTCGCCTGAAGCATGGCCAAATTCAGCTTCAACTTCAGGGATTCATTTTGGGCGTTGACTCCGGCGATGTACCATTTTTCTCCTTTGCGGCGGGCCATCACCACATATTTTCCGGGATATCCGTCGATGAATTTAACTTCGTCCCAAATTGTTGGCACGTTTTTCATGAAGTCGATGGCCCATTCGGGAGCGTCAGTCAGGTTGTTGGGCGCCAGGGCAAAATGCTGCACGCCACTTTGGAACAGTACGGCCGTAGCCAAAGCAAACACATCGGAAGTCTTTCGTTTTGAACCTCTATCGGGTGTGTTGTTGGCGTTGTAGAATTTATTGAGCGCGCTGCCGCCAAAATCCATGCTACCCACGGTGTTGCGAATGAACGGGTGAATGCAGGCATTGAATGCCTCGCGATCGCAACTGCCCTGTCCAAAGTGTAGATTCTCGCTGGCCAAAACGGCCTCACTTGAAGCAAAATTGGGATACATACGCTCCCAGCCACGAGGCAGGGTACATCCGTGAAAAATAACCATGATCCCAAAATCGTTGGCATCGTATAAAATATCTTCATACAATTTGATGGTCGTTTGTTTGTCGCCACCAAAAAAATCAACTTTAATCCCTTTCACGCCAATGCTTTTCATCCAGGCCATTTCTTTTCGGCGGGCAATGGTGTTGTCCATAATACCGCGCGGGCCTTGAGGGGCATCGTTCCAATAACCGTTGGAGTTATACCACAAATAGAGGGAAACGTTTTTGCTTTTTCCATACGCAGCCAGTTCTTCAATTTTATCGTAGCCAATTTGAGTATCCCACAGTGCATCAACGAGTATCGTTTCATAACCCATTTCGGAACTGAAATCGATGTATTGTTTTTGAACGTCGAACACCGTTCCGCCATCCATTTTCATGATCCAGCTCCACGAACCTTTGGTGTATTCGTAGGTTTTCGATGCTTCGTAGCGCGGCTCCACTACATCAAAAGGAACAGTGGTTTCAACAATGGGCTTCAACGTTTCGCCAACGGTAATGGTACGCCAGGGGGGTTCGCCCGGCAGCGGAATGCCCGGAGCCGAAGTTCCGTTTCCATTATTTTCTCCTTCCTGCGGAAAACCAACGGTGTATAACCCGTCAGGATGGCCGATCAGCCGGCTTGCGCAATAGCGGCTGTCAACGCCAGTTTCAGAAATCAGCACCCATCCGGCGTCATTCACCCTGAAAAGACAAGGGAACGTGTAGCCATTGCCCCAACCATTTTGCCCCATGGGAGCGTCGGCTGTGTAAGGGGTTTCGTAACTGGGCGATGTACGCGCAAAGCCACCCATGGGAGCGCTCTGCGGACAAAGAAACGTGGTGGTTCCTTCGGGAAATACAAAGCCGGAAGCTTCTTCGTTCACAATACAGCTCTTCCTGTCTTTTTGCGGATAAACATGATACCGGAATGCCACATCGTTGTTGCTCACCCTGAAAATGACATCGAAAGCCGGTTTTTCATCTTTTAAAAATGAAAATACCTGTTCATTGGCCTGGTAGTGTACCTCGCTTTTTTTGATGTTTGGCAACGAATAGGTCTTATCAAGCGTTTTTCTGCTCACATTTTCGCCAGGCGCTAATCCGTGGGTGAAATCGCCCACGTTGGTTTTCATTCCAAGGGGCGATGGCTGCAAGAAGGTTTTTCCATTAAAGGTAACGTTGTACGTTGGTGCGCCGTTGTTGACCGAAACAGTAACAAGCAGTTTCCCGTCGGGACTGGAAATTTGGCTGCCCTTTGCGTCCCAAATAGCTAAAGCAAAAATGAGTATCGACAGTATTTGATTTATTTTTTTCATATGATTTGAACTTATCTTTTTGACAGGTATTTATACATTAAATACCTGATTCAATTACCTTTTTTGAAATCTGATCGCTGGTGCGGAAGTAATCGAAATCGGCATACCCCCCGGTGTTTTTAGTGGCGTAGTTGAATACGCCGAAGCGGTAGCCCATAAAATGTTCCATAAGAGTGTATTCCATTTTGAGCTGGTTGCCAATGGTTTTCCATGTTTTTCCATCGAGACTGTAAAAGAATTCGGCGATATCAGCTTTATTTTTGAAATCGCATTCAATTTTCAGGTAAACCGAGTTTTGTGCCAGCGGAATGCTTTCAATTTCGGTGGGCACGTCGGTTTGGTTGCTCACCATGAAAACATGCTTTTGCCCGTTGATCATTTTCACCCCAACCTGACCGAATTTGCGTTGAAAAGCCGTCATTCCGGCAAAGTCTCCGTCTTTCAGGTTTGAGACATCGAGCAAAGTGGTGCCCGAGCAAACGGGGCCAAAGGTGCGCTGGGTTAAGGTGTTTCGCGATTTCAGAAACAGGCTGTCGATACGCGCGGTTTTCAGACGAAGGAATCCCTCGCGCTCAGTTACCGACCAAAGTGAATTGTCGGGGTTGTGGTTCCATTGCCATACCAACGGCAAGGCTGGTTCGCCCTTTTTCCGTTTGAACTCGTCGTTGGCCACAATGCCGGGCATCAATCCTTTGCTGGCAGGCAAGTCGAGGGTTTCGGGCACTTTGCCGTCGATGCCCAGCACCGGCCAACCGTCGACCCATTTCATCGGTACAAGGTATGGGATACGGCCAACGGATCCGTGATCCTGAAATAAATAGGCAAACCACCTGCCATCCGGAGTATCAATGATACTACCTTGTGCCACGCCTTTATCTTGCAAGGCTATACGACCTTCCCACGGTCCCATGAGATTGTTGGCACGGTGAACAAGTACGGTACGCATACCACCCCGGGGCCAGGAAATATTAAATAAGTAATACTTGCCTTCGTGTTTAAAAAGCTGTGATCCTTCGGCCTTAAGCATATTGGGTTCAGTGGGAGCACTTGCATTTTCAATAAGAACCTGATTGAGACCACCTTCTTTAACACCGGTCAAATCATCGTTCAATTCAATGATATTCAACCTTCCTCCACCCGTGATCAAGTAGACATGACCATCGTCAAAAACCAGTGTGCAGTCGTGGTAACCTGGCTTGAACTCGTTCATCTTCCAATCACCTTTTTCAATATCGTTGGTCCGAAAAATATAGGTTTTGTCCGTTGTTTGAGCATAGGTTGCAATGTAGTACATACCATTGTGGTAACGCAAACTGCTTGCCCAAGTGCCCTTGCCGTAATTGCTTTTTCCATTCACAAGGCTCAAAGCATCGTCATCGCCCAGTTTATCGTAGGCATAATTAAGCATTTCCCAATTTACAAGATCCTTCGATTTCATGACGGGAACACCGGGGCACATATGCATGGTTGTGCTGGCCATGTAATAGGTGTCGCCCACGCGAATCATCGACATATCGGGCACATCGGCCCAAATGATTGGATTGTCAGCCTTTTGAGCCTGAGCAAATGTTGCACTTACAAATAACAGTGCTGACAGGATGATTAGACTACTACTTTTGATTTTCATTTCATTTAGTTTACTGATCTGCAATTCAGGTGTTTCGTTCTGATTGGCAGGATACCAACATTCCTTCGATCCTGCCAATTGAAAAACGTAAATATTTAAACGAACTATCCCAAAGTTATTCAGGAATGGCATCGTTGGCCGAAGTGGCATACAAGCCGAGCAAACAACCGGTGAACCCACCGGCCACGTTGGTCGAAAGGATATCTCCGGAAACGGTGCTGCCCAAAGTCACAAAGTCGGTTCCGTTGGTTGAATAGCTGAACTCGTAATCATCGCCATTGGCCTGCACTTTTAAACGGACTGGATTTTTGATATCAATGACCGTACTTGCAACAATTTTTGAACTCACTTGCCGGCTTCTTCGCGGCTTTTCGTTCCGTTCGAGTAAAAGATAATATTCTTCGCCTTTCTTAGTGATTCCAAATACATAGTTTGAATGTTCATTTTGAAGGGCAACAAGACCAGCCAAATCTTTTTCCGTAGCCGGTGTATAATTGAGCGTCGTTTCAAACGAAAAGTTCTTATGCTGTTGGCGGTGGAACAAAGTTGAAGTTGGCTTTACCTCTTTGATATTTACCGGAAAGGGATTAATCTGCAAACCACTTTTAGTAATTGTCATAAAATCTTCGCGAGGCCCCCGCAGCCCAATCCATCGGTAGTCGAGTTTTTCAGAAGTGAAGTTTTCGGTGATGGTAAAGTTGCCATTGGGGAAAAAACCATCTTTCCCGCTTTTGTTTTCCACGCCTTTTGGCATTTTCAACTTGGGCTCCATGGGAACCAGCCCGTTTTCGAATACCGGAAATTCACCCGACCAGTCGACGGGCAAGATAAAGGTTTCGCGACCGGCATTCACCCGGTCCTTCTCGTTGGGGCGAATGGCCAGAAATACGCCGTAATAGTTGCCATTGGGGCCTTCAACCAGGTCGGCATGGCCCGCCCAATCGACTTTATTTGCGCGGTCTTCGGGGAAGTGGCGTTGCGTCAAAATCGGATTACTGGGCGCAGGCTGATATGGTCCCCGGGGATTTTCGCTGATAAAAATCACTTCGCTGTGCCAGCCGCCTGTTCCTCCTTCGGCACACATCAAATAGTATTTACCATTTTTCTTGTAAATATGAGGCGCTTCAATCCAGATGGGTTTTTTGGACAGGTCAACTCCGCCGTCAACAATAATTTTATCGGTGCCGGCAATGACCTGGTCCTTTTCCACATCATACTCCCAAATTTTGATCACCCGGTGCCCGTTGTACAATTCTTTTCCGGGGTCAGGTGCATCGTTGTGCACGACATAAGCTTTTCCGTCGTCATCGAAGAAAAGCGATGGGTCAATTCCGTTGAATTGTAGCTTATACGGATCGCTCCACCCTTCAAATGGATCTTTGGTTTTCACCACTATGTTTCCGAAATCACCGGCAAACTGGGTGGTAATCATATAGAACGTGTCGTTATTGGGATTATACTTGATTGCGGGGGCATAAACTCCGGCGCTAATACCCGTATCGTGAACTTTTAACTGCGATGTGCGGTCGAGTACATGCCCAACTTGTTTCCAGTTTACCAAATCATTGGAATGGAAAATGGGCACACCCGGAAACATGGCAAACGACGAGCTCACCAGAAAATAATAGTCGCCTTTTCGCGTAATGGCCGGGTCGGGATAACAACCTTGCAGAATGGGGTTGTAAAATTCATCGGCTTTTAACGGATAGTCCTTATACACCTGATCGTCACCTTGATAAACAACCTGAGTAAATACAGGTGTATTCTTGGCTTGACCCGCTTTTTGCTTTTTGCTTTGACTAAATCCTGCCAAGGTGAACAAGATCAAAAAAACAGACAGTAAACTAATTTGTTTTCTTTTTATGGACGTTCGTCCACCAAACTTTACTCTTATCATCTCTAACTAAATTTATTATTTTAACGTGAGTTTTGGGTTAAGCGACTAATGGTAAATAGTTCAGGAATAAATACTCCCGGAACCTTATATTCTTATTTTTAACCGATGGTTTATGGTCAAGGAACGAGTATGCAGCAAGGCCTGCCAGGACATTGACCATCGCATTTACCGGGCTTCTGTGTCTTGAATGCTCTATATCACAGATATGCTTTAGCAGATCGATGACCGATTCGATCACCCCCCGGCTTTGCAGCCACCTCTTGTCTTCGAAAAACATTAACTTATTTTTCATGTTCTTTTTGGTTTTTGTAATCAACAGGAGCCCTTGTCTTGCCAATGCTTCCCGGAGCTTTTCACTAATGTAGCCTTTGTCCCCGAAAAGCTTTCCGCACAGACCTTTACATAGCTTGACGCCCAATTCAAGGTTGTTGTCCGCCACATTTCCGGGGGTTATAATGAAGGAAACAATCTCCCCAAACTGGTTGATGGCCAAATGCAGTTTCAAGCCAAAAAACCAACCTGTCGAGGTCTTCCCCCTTTTGGCCAGCCCTTTAAAAACCTTGTGCGAATGTATCCGCAGGTTATGGCAAACCACCAGTTTGGCCGAATCAATGTAATAAGTTCCGGTAACTGCCCCCATCCTGCAGGCCAGCAAAAAACAAAAAAGGTATAGCAGCATCCTGGGTTTGAGTTGGACAAAACGGTTGTAGGAAGGCAAGCCTGGAAAATAGCCTTTCAGGTGTACCTCTACAAAGTACCTGTAATAATATTTGAAACATTTGCTCCCCTGTAAATGGTAAAACATTTCAACGGCCATCATCTCACTCATTGATAACCCGCAGGGGACTTTGGATTTTTTGTTTTGCAATACCACGGGTATTAATTTATGCTCTATTTCTTTCTCAAATTGTTGGCAGAAATCATCGGCACAACAAAAAATTTCAATTAATTTTAGTTCCAAATTTTCTGTCATGGGAGCTTTGTTTTATGTTTTGCACTTAAAAGCTCCCATTTTTTTAAATACAATCTCTATTAAACTATCATAAGTTATTAACTAATAGCTGTTTATATCCAAAACTCACGTTATTTTATAATCAACTATTTAATCACTACAGAATAGGTCTTACCCGCTTCGGTGGGTAAATCGTATAAATGTGTTTGCTTGATATTCATCTCGTTCAGTTGGGCAGTCTCTACAATCAGCGGTTCTTTAACCTGCGCTGTTGTGAAAAATGGATTTGGATTGGCGCCCGTTGCTGCCACCAACTCACTACCCACCGCTTGAACAACTTTATTTGGAACCCGAATACGGCAGTTTCCACCCAATTTCGATAGAATTTCAATTTTCTGGACTTCACCATTTTCCCACCTGAAGCTTACCTCGAAACCTCCGTGGGCCCGAAGCCCGGTTATTTCACCTTTTTTCCATTCATCGGGCAAAGCAGGCAACAAATGAATGGCCCCGTCGTGGCTTTGCATCAGCATTTCGGCAATGCCGGCCGTGCAGCCAAAATTCCCGTCAATTTGAAAAGGTGGGTGTGCATCGAAAAAGTTGGGATAGGTTCCACCGTCTCTTCCTCCATTCACCGGGTCAACCAGCGTTAATTGATCTTTGATCAGTTTCATGGCATGGTTGCCGTCGAGCAAGCGGGCCCAGAAATTGACCTTCCACCCCATCGACCAGCCTGTTGACACATCGCCACGGTGAATCAAGGTTGTGCGCGCCGCGTCAAACAATTCGGGAGTGGCATAAGGGGTGATTTGATTACTTGGGTAAAGACCATATAAATGGGAAACGTGCCGGTGTTTGTCGTTCGGATTATCCAGATCTTCCATCCACTCCTGCAACTGTCCGTGTTGGCCAATCTGCATGGGTGGCAAACGGTCGAGGATTTTCTGAAAGTCGGCCATCAGCTCACGGTCTTTACTCAATAAAGAGGCCGCTTTGATTGTCTTCGAAAACAAATCGAACAGGATTTGATTGTCCATGGTTGCCCCGGCGGTGACCGATGGGCGGCCGGCCGGCGCATTTTCGGGCGAGATGGACGGGCTCACCACCAGCCAGTTGTGCGTCGGTTCCTCAACCAGAAAATCCTGATAAAATTCGCAAGCCGATTTCAGGATGGGGTAAACCGATTCGAGGTACTTCAAATCGCCGTTGTACAAATACGGTTCCCACAAATGTTGCGAAAGCCAGGCACCGCCCATGGGCCACATGCCCCAAAAAGCACCATCGACCACGCCGCTGATTCGCCAAATGTCGGTATTGTGATGGGTGACCCAACCTTTGCTGCCGTACATCTCGCGCGCCGTTTGCTGTCCGGTTTCTGAAAGTTCTTTCACCATCTGAATCAGCGGTTCGTGCAGTTCGGTGAGGTTACATTTTTCGGCCGGCCAGTAATTCATTTCGGTGTTGATATTGATGGTGTATTTACTGTCCCACGCCGGATTGGTGCTTTCGTTCCAAATTCCCTGCAAATTGGCGGGTTGTCCGCCGGGCTGCGAGCTCGAAATCAATAAATACCGTCCAAACTGGTAGTACATCGAAACCAGCTCGGGATCGTAGCTTGTCGAAAAATTCTTGATGCGCACATCGGTTGGTTGCTGTGCTGCCGGCGAAGTTCCCAGGTCGAGACTGGCGCGGTTAAAATATTCCTGGTAAGCTTCAATATGGTTGTCAAGCAGCTTGTTATAGGGAACCTCTTCGGCAGCTGCCAAATAGTTTGAACATTTTTCGGTTTCGTCGGCCGTAAGCGTTTTGTAATCGACAAAATTGGTCGCTATTGAAATGAGGATCAGCACCTCGTCGGCACCGCTCACGTTAATCTTATCCGACCCGGCAGCTATTGTGCCGCCCTTATTGACAATCCTGGCGCGGGCATTAAACTTCACTTGCCCTGTGATGCCTTCGTGGGTAGCGGAAAGACCTGTCATTTCGAGCGTATTGGAATCCAACGCTGTAGTTGTTTTTTGCAGCGGACCATTTAACCCTGCAGCAAAGTTCAGCTTGCCGCGCTTGTCGGCTATTAAGCGAACCACAATCACCTGGTCGGGCTGCGAGGCAAACACTTCGCGGGTGTAGGTTACGTCATCTACTTGGTAGGTTGTTTTGAAAACGGCCCGCTCCAAATCAAGTTCGCGGTAATAATTGGTGAAGTTCTCATGTCCGGTAAAATTCAAGATCAAATCGCCAACAACCTGATATTTTGAACCATGCAATTGTGTCATCATGTTTTGGTTCACCAGGTCTTCTGCTTCTTTGAACTTTCCTTTGAAAATCAGTTCCCGAATTTTCGGCAACGCTTCCAATGCTTTGGGACTGTCGTTTCGCAACGGCCCACCCGACCAAAACGTTTCTTCGTTCAGCTGAATTTTTTCGGTTAGCGGATCGCCATAAATCATAGCCCCCAATCGGCCGTTTCCTACCGGAAGTGCTTCGTTCCAAACCCTTGCCGGCTTGTCGTACCACATTTTCAGTTTTCCGCCCTTGTTTGCTGTTGTTTGACAACTAAACAGAAAAAAATATGTAAAAAACAGAACTATTAATTTCAATTCTAATTGTTTCATTTTTTAAGTCTTACTAACCGTATGTAATAAACTGCCCCGGCGGTATTACCGGGCAATGCCTGAAATTTCACCCTGATATTTTTCTTGTTTTTAACTATCGAGTCAGGGATTGTATATTCCACATCCTGAAATTTCGATTGGTTCCAACGTCCGGTATTATCTTCGGTCAGCAGCTTTTCATCATCAATGTAAATATCAAATTTGCGGCCTCCCCATTCAGCGCCCCAATAGCGAACGATCAGGCTGAGGCCGGTTTCTGAATTTGTTTTCATCTCGTAGCTGAAATAGCCACCCCGGCTTGCATCGCGGTAGAATTCGTTATGTGTACTGCCCGAATTCGAGTTCTCTTTTTGCATGGCATGGTCGGTTTCGGGCTGTTGTTCGCCGGTAGCCACAAAGTCGATGGTTCGCTTTTCAAGGGCAATCTTTTCTTTTTCACTGGTTGATAAAGAATCCATATACGACTGGTAGCCGCTGTTTGTGAGCGCCAGCCAGTAAATCATGTACCGGGCATCGTGAATATTTGCAAATGGCTCCAGTTTCACATCAATGGGATTTTCCATTTTAACGTTCAGCCTGAAATGCAATGGCTCGTCCTTAACAGGAACCAATTTATTTGCAATGTTTTCAATATCATCTTCAACCAGAATAGGGGCCTCGTCAACAGGCAGCATTTTGCCGCCCGGATATTGCGCCCAACGCCCATCATCGGCCAGCAACCCCCTTAAATCGTCGGTTCCGGTTTTGGCGCCAAGCAAAACGGGGCCGTGCATAAATGCAATGTAATTGGGCACGTTGGGCAAATGCTCAATGGTGTTGTGCATGGGCAATTCCACTTCTATCACATCGCCTTTTTTCCATTTTCTGTCGATACAGATATAAGAAGAAGGAAGGGCATCGTGCTCAACTTCATTCCCGTTTACAGAAATTTTTAATGCACCTTTTTTTACCCATCCGGGATATCTGACCATCAGCTTAAAACCCGCAGACCCTTTTGTTACGGTCAGTTTTGTTCGTTCTTCGTAAGGAAAATTTGTCTCCTGTTTGATTGATATGTCTTTATTTTTCCAATTGAGTTCCGAAGCAATAAAGAGGTTGAGAAACAATGAATCGGATGAATGGGTGTAGATAAACTGGTTGTATTTGCCATGGTTCTCCATGCCAGTACCCACGCAACACCACATGGCCTGGTTGGGCGTAGAATAAACCCGGTAATGGCGCGGGCGTGCAGTTGTAAAATACACATATCCGCCATGTTCTGGATGTTGGGTCGAAAGAATGTGGTTAAACACCGTACGCTCGTAATAATCGGAATAATGGACCGATGGTTGCATACGGAACAAATCTTCGGTCAGTTTCAACATGTTGTAAGAGTTGCACGACTCGGGGCCGTCAACATCGTTAATAAAATCGCCACATGATGCTACGCTTGGGAAGTGCTCCCGGCGGCTGTTCCCCCCAAACGCGAGGGAGCGGTTTGCCGTAATGGTTTCCCACGAGAAACGGCTTGCGTTTTCATACTTTTTGTCACCGGCAAGTTCTGCAATCCTCGCGAAGCCAATAAATTTTGGGATTTGCGTGTTGGCATGTTTGTTATCCAGGTTGTCAATCCCTTGCGACAAAGGGTCCAGAAACAGGTTGTGCGAATACCGTTTTGCAGCTATCAGGTATTTTTCATCGCCCGTTATTTGGTAAGCATCGGCAAAAATCTCGTTCATCCCGCCATATTCATGGTTAAGAACCGATTGCATCTGCTCCTCGTTAAGGGAAGAAGTAATGTCGATGCCCCAATCGCAAAATTTTAAGAACATAGCCTTCGCCTCTTCGTTGCCGCAATAGAGCCAGGCGTCCCTAAGCCCCGCATACATTTTATGCAAATTATAATAAGGCGCCCAGGCAGAATAATAAACGCTAAAATCGCCTTTTTTGAAGGCCGGCCACAGTTTTTTACTGTTTGGGAAGCCGCCCACGTAGCCAACTCCCCATTCAGAATTGTTGATGGCATTTGCTTCCTGACAGGCTTTGAGTTCAGAAAGCATATATTCCATGCGCCTTTTGAACTCATTATTGCCCATAGCCGCATAATTCATGGCCATGGCAGAGAGGTAATGCCCTGCCACGTGGCCGTCCAGGCCATCCCAATTGGGATATGTTTTAGCCTTTTCGGGTAAGCCGGCTTCCTTGCGGTAAGGCGCCAATAAACGGTCAACATCGTATTGCAGGAGCACCCGAAGGTTCAGGTCGCGGGCATGTTTAAACGGCCCGTCGAGCAAGCTTACATCCGATATCGGGAATTCGTTTTTATAAAGCTTTTCCTGCGCCTGCACTGAGCTGCAAGAAATTAATAAGCAAACAAATAAGCCAAACTTTATTCTTTTCATCCGATTCAATTTTATTTTGTCGTACTGGTTCCTTCGTCTTGTTTATTCAATTTCAACCTTAAATACAGTGGCTAAATTCGATCTGTACCGGCAAATACTAATTAAACTTCCAGTAATCGAGGTTGAACAATTCACCATCCCCGCCTTTAAAAACAAAATACAAATCATGAACGCCACCGTGTTTACTGACTTTTGTGGTGAAGATTTTCCAGTTATTAGGGTCACCGGTATTTGCTATTTCGCAGATTCCCATTAATAAACCATCTTTAGCATTCAGCCGTATTTCAATTTTTCCTCCGGCCAAAGAAGCTGCGCTGACCTCGAATTTTTTAGCCCCTTTGCCAAAATCGACATTACGTACCTTGATGTAATTGCCATTTTCTATTTTGCTGACAAAAACCCCGGTTTGGCTATCGGTATCTGTTTTCACCCCTTCGGACCAGGCGATGGTTTCGGCTTCTGTTTTTTGGAAAGGATTCAAATTGGATACGCTTTCTTTCACACCTTCTTTGGTGGGCAAAATCAGTGGAATAGTGCCATCTTCATTATACTTAAATTGCTCAACACTAACCGACCTTTTGAAACCTTCGCCTTTTGACAATTCGTGTGTGTGGTAAAAGAAGTAGGAGTTTCCTTTATAATCAATTATGCCGGGATGGTTGGTGAAAGCAAGACGATCAGCTCTTTCCATCATAAAACCTTGATACATCCAGGGCCCTTCAGCTGACGGGGCAGTGGAATAAGCAATGTATTCGGGAATTCCTGCTGCAGCGTAAACCATGTAATAGCGCTCGTTGCGTTTGTATATCCAGGGCCCTTCGGTGTAGGTTGTGCCCATTTTGCCGTCGCGTCCTTTTTTTTCACCAAACGATTCGGTAGTCATAGCTACGGGAACAATTCCGTCTTTACCAACGCTGCGGTCGTAGGAAATCATGTCTTCGTTGAGCTTCACGTAATAAAGTGCAGGATTTCCCCAGTACAGGTACGCTTGTCCATCGTTGTCAATCATTACAGTCGGGTCGATATCGTGCCAAATATTTTCGCCATCGACTAAACGCTTGCCCAGCGGATCGTGAAAAGGGCCGGTAGGTGAATCGGCAACCAAAACAGCCACGCCATCGCCATGTATGGGACAGTACAGGTAAAACTTCCCGTTTCGCTCAATACATTGCGGCGCCCACGCTCCGTTTGTTTTATCCGACCAGGCAAAATCGTTGAGTGAAGCCACTGCACCGTGATCGGTCCAGTTCACCATGTCGGTTGTCGAGTAGCACCGCCAGTCGTACATGGTGAAAAAGTTATTGACCGTTTCATCCTCATCATGGGTTGTATAAAGATAAACCGTGCCGTTGTACACCATGGGCGCCGGATCGGCCGTGAAATAGGTTTGAATGATCGGGTTTTGAGCTAACCCAATCATTGGTAATAATGAAACAAGCACCAATATAAAAGCGATTCTATTGATCATCTGAAGGTAGTTATTGGTTATTTGTAAATTGGTTATTAAGTCTTTCATTGCTTATTGGTTCCGGTTAATCTATGGCAAATTCTTCTTATCAACTTTCCAAATGGTTGATTGGGAAAGCTGGCAAGGATTCCCGGTAAACAATTGACCGGCTTCATGATCACCCTTCAATTGCCATTTAAACCAGGCTGTTGCCACTTTTGCAAACTCGCCACCATGGGGCTGACCGTAGGTTCCACCATGACCAACGTCCATGTTTGCAACAAATACCGGAACATGGTTAAGTCGGTTATAGTCGTCCATTCCGTTATTGTAAGCAATATCTGTTTCGCCCCCGAGCAAATAGAGTGTTGGGGTGTGCAACTTCACCAGGTGTTCTTTTTTTAAACCAGGCATACCCGGCATTCCGCCTCCTGGGTTACCCAATATGCCGCTATTACACACAACCGCGGTGGTCACGCGTGGGTCGGGCGCTACTTCGAGCGTTTGTAAACCACCACACGACATACCACTGACCGCTATTTTCGAAGTATCGATTTTTTGATACAGAACACTTGACTCGTCGCTGTTTTGCGCAATTGCCCAGTCAATGGCGTCCAGCAATTGGGAAGAAGTTGATCTCCCGCTGCCACGTTCCCCTTCCTGCGGCATCGGCCCAATGGCAATCGTCAGAAAGCCGTGCGAGGCCACTTCCGACAAAAAGTTGATGTGTTCCCATGGCGAATTGGCACAAGCCCCATTGCCCCAAGCTATAATTGGCAACTTATTTCCCTCCCCAAAAACGCTCAGGTCTTCAGGGCGGAATATGGTATGAGTCGGTAAAGAGCTATCGGTGTACATAATGGCGCTATAAACTCCTGTTCCACCATCTTCAACAATTCTTTGAGTCGGTATTAATTGATTTTTCCTGAGTAATGAGAGCATCTTTTCCCCGTACCTTCTTCCCAATACACGATAACCTTCTGATGTAAAATGAAGTCCGTCAGGCATCCCCGGACATCCTTCAGATGAAATAACATGGGCGTTTGGAATAACATCGGGCAATTGAGCGATAAACCGGTTAAACCCGGCACACCTGCCATTAAATTCGGCACTTAACAACTCTCCGGCCAACAAGGGCGTTTGCAGTGGGTTGAGGTTCAGGTCGGACAGCAGGTTGTCGTAAATCTCCTTCACCTTTTGTGTCCACAAGGTATCGTTTGGATTTGACTCGCCCTGATGCATCAAAATGCCTTTGATAACACCATCTTTCTGTGCCAGTTTGGCCATTTCAACAAGCCTTCCATACGGATTTTCACCATAATTTTTGATCCAGTTGAGCATCCAGTCGGGCACGGTTTCAACATACGATTGGTAGTTTTCCTTATCGAACAACTCGATACGACAACCACCAACCGAAACATTAATAACTCCAACCCTGATGTTTTCGGGTAGATTGGCAACCAGGGTGCGGCCAAAGTAGTCAGCCGGCGAGATCCCTGCGTTACAGTCGCAAATGGGTGGTGTTGCCGTGTACCAGTTACCCATTTTTCGTCCTTTATCCGGGCAATCCATCGCGCTCATCATTTGAAAGCGTGAGCCTACCACGGAATCTTGTGCTTCAGCACGGGCCGCTCCGGCCATATTCGATTGGCCAAAACACAAGTATATATGAAAATTGGGATCTTGAGAATAGGTGTAACTAGCTGGCAGCAAGAACACCATAAAAATGAATAATTTAAACTTCATATCGCAAAAAATTACAGGTGATTTCATTAAACTACTGAGCCCATTCTTTCCCTTCGGATGAACGCCGCCACTCAAAATATTTGTCTATTATCTTAAGAGAAGCTTCATCGGGAACCGGCCCTAAACGGGCGTCGGGCCCAAGGTACATTACCACCGGATTAGCATCGCTAAATGCCGGCCATTCAGGCACTCCTTCGCCATTTGGGTGGCCATATTTGGCAAAGTTGGTCCAGTAGGTACCCATGATTTCCGAAATGGCCAAATCCGACTCACTGATCTGCGGACTTTGAGGATTGATGTGCATAAACACGTATGGCACATCGACACCGTGCGGCGTTCCATGATCAAACTGTGGCGAATCTTCCGGATGCACGGGGTGCTGGTCGAAATAGTAATAATACACCTCTGACTTTCCGGTTTTTGATTGAAGCCTTGCCCAACTCCAGGTATGCCAGCCAAACGCTGCATCGCGCATCAGGTTGCGGGCCGACCGGGTCACACTGTTTTCGCCAACCTGATAAGCTCCTGTTAATAAATCGGCAAAAGGACCGAACCTGCGTTCAACCCCGGCCAGATATTCTTCGGGTGTACGGCCGGATGGAAAGCTTAAACCTTCGTCGGAGTTATAGCCGATCAGGACAGGGACGTCGTTATATTTTCCTTCCAAATACAATTGGTACTGGTCATCGGGGATGACGTAACCGTCAACAATGGGCCAGCCGCCGGGCATTGTCCATCCCTGAGGTATCAGTTTTTCAGCTTCAAGGTTCCGAAGCTCTGCGATAGACGAGAGTCCAAAATTGTTGAGATAGGCAACTCCATCACGCTCGGCCTGTTCCAAGGTTTTCATATTTTCGCCCGGAAAGGTAGTGGTACGTGTCGGCCCAAACGAGCCGCCGCTTTGCGAAATAGCACCGTGGAACAAACCTTTGGCCAACGGCGAAGCGCACAGCATACTCACTGCAATTCCGCCGGCCGATTCACCAAAGATGGTCACATTACCGGGGTCGCCGCCAAAAGCCGATACATTGTTTTGGATCCATTGCAGGCCGGCAATCTGATCAAGCAAACCGTAGTTGCCTGAAACACCATTGGGGCTTTCGGCGCTCAGTTCGGGATGCGCCAGAAAACCGAGTTGCCCCACACGGTAAGCAATGCTCACCAGCACCACGCCTTTACGGGCCAGATGTTCGCCGTTATGAACGGGATCGGAGGTAGAACCAAAGCTGAATCCGCCGCCATAAATCCAGACCAAAACAGGTAGTTTTTCTTTCGGGGATTTTGCCGGAGTCCACACGTTCAGGTAAAGACAATCTTCACTCTTGCCCGATGCAGGATTTCCGCCTTGCATAGGTGCGGGTGCATATTCGGTGGTTTGCGTCACACCTTCCCAGGGTTCAACAGGCTGGGGAGCTTTCCAGCGCAAATCGCCCACCGGCGGTGCCGCAAAAGGGATTCCCTTGTAAATGGTCAAATCTTCGGTAACTGTACCCTGTATCCAACCACCTTCAACCTGGACAAGACCGGGCTGTTGCTTTGTGCAAGCAGCTATAACGAATGTAAGCATTGCAATAAGCAGAAAGCTGATTTGTTTCATTTGATATTCATTTATTGTTTATTTTTTTGCCAAAGGTTTGGCAGGAAGCGGAAATACAACAGGTGCCGCCAGGTACTCCAGTCGTGGCCACCATGCCCGCCAATGTAATATTCGTGTTCAATTTTATGGTGATCTAAGGCTTCATGCAGTGCCTGGCACCGCTGATTAAAAAAACCCTGGGCTTCTTTTGTCCCCTGTCCAACGAACAGGTAATCAACTTTGTCATTAATTTTCGGATCGTTCAGAAAATCTTTCAGTGAAACTTCAGGATTGGTATCGCCGGCACTGAGGATGCCAAAATTGGCGAACAAACCGAGCGAGCGGAAGCCAATAAACATGCTGTGGCGGCCACCCATCGACAAACCCGAAATGGCTCTTCCCTGAGGCGATTGAATGGTACGGTAAGTCTTGTCAACCAGCGGAATGACATGTTCCCGAAGTTCTTTTTCAAAAATATCGAAAGTGAGTTCGGCGTGTTGAGGATGATTCCGGTGAATTACCTGGTTGTTGGGAAGGACAATAATCATGGGTTTGGCTTTCCCTTCGGCCAACAGGTTGTCCATGATAAAATTTACGCGCCCATCGTACATCCAGTTCGATGGAAGTTCGCCACTTCCGCCCAGTAAATACAAAACCGGATATTTTTTCTTCAGATCGTACCCGGGAGGTGTATAAACGTACAATTCACGTTCACCTTGAGTAACTTCGGAATGGTAAACGTGCCGGGTTACATTGCCGTGTGGTACATTTTGAGCATCGTAATATGCTGGCCCATCTCCGTGTACCACCAGCTGACTGTATGGCGGCATCGCCGTAAAAGCAGCGCAGGTATTATTCGGATCGGCAATCTGAACACCGTCAACCAACAAATGGTAGGCATACATGTCAACAGGCAACGGGCCAATGGTCAAAGTCCAGATGCCGTCCTCTCCTTTCACAAAAGGAAGTGGCTCGCGCCCCTTGTCAAGCGCGGTATGAATGGCCCCCGCAGGTAATTCAACTTTTTTCGCATCGGGTGCCTTTAAACGAAAAGTAACCGTCCGGTCGTCGTTCACTTCGGGCGAATTCACGGCCGCACTGAAAGGAATTAAGCCTTCGGTGTTTTTCTGGGGGTGATAGTCGAGATTGACATTCGCTTGTTGCGCGCTGCCGGGCGCTGAGATTAAGCTATATCCAATTGCTAAAACGACTGTTAGAAAGCTGTGTTTATTCATCATGTGGTTCATTTGCTGTCAAATTCGGTTTTTCAGTCCTGAAAAAGCAACTGTGCGTATTGATAAAGACTGCGTCGCCAGGTCTGCCATTCATGGGCTGTTTCCGGCGATTCATAAAACACGTGTTCAATTCCTTGTTTGTTGAGCATATCGCGAAAAGCGCCAATGGACTTTGGAAAAACTTCAGGCTCTTTGGTGCCCACTCCAAGCCACAGTACTTTTAATTGCTCATCTACCTTTTTACCGTTTTTGAATGCGCCGTTCAGAAATGTTTCGACATCAATTTTTTCCGAAGCCGGATAATTTGCCGTGCCGCTAAAACCACCGTAATAAGCAAATTGATCAAGATTGGCCATCGCAATGCGCATGGTTTGGTTAGCGCCCATCGAAAGGCCTGCAATGGCGCGGTGATCGCGGTCGCTCAACGTGCGGAACCGGGCATCAATCATCGGGATGATCTCCTGCATCATCACCTCTTCAAAGACCATGGCCGGCCGGCTTGGATTACGCACTACCTTTTCTTCATCCGGCTTAAAAGCATAGCCGTTGTCCATCACAATGATCATGGGAACGGCTTTTTTTTCTGCTATCAAATTATCGAGAATCAGGTTAGCTTTGCCTTGCTGCGACCATCCGGTTTCGTCTTCAAAACTCCCATGCTGAAGGTAAAGAACCGGGTAACGTTTGTTTGTGTCTTGTTCGTAGCCTGGTGGTGTGTACACAAAACAGCGTCGCCATAATCCGGTGATTTTTGAACAATAAATATTTTCGCTCAGCAGCCCGTGCGGCACATCTTTTAGTTCATAAAACCCGCGGTCGTGCGCCGGGATTTCTATGCCACTGCCCCATCGGCCGGCACCATAAAAATAGTTGGTGCCGGGATCAGGAACAGATGCGCCGTCGATATTGAGCTGATAATAGTGAAAACCTTCGTCTTGCGGGGCCGATTCGCCGATCCAAATTCCACTGGTATCTTTCATCATGTCGTATTTTACACCACCAATGTCAAGCTGTACCAACCTGGCTTCGGGAGCCGAAATTTGTGTACGTACGCGGCCTTCGGAGTTCACCTGGGGATATAGCTTCCCGGGTTGGTTGACTTCCGACGGTTTAAAATCTTCGGTCACTTGTGTGGTTTGAGCAAAACCGACGCTGCCCAGCGCCCAAACGACGACTGCCGCCATCAGCATTATTTGTTTCCTATTCATCATGCTATTCTGAAGATTTAACTACTTAAAAAGCAACTGGGCAAGCTGGTGCAAACTGCGTCGCCAGGTATGAAATTCATGGGCCGTTCCTTCCGAAATGTATAATTCAGCTTTAATCCCGGCGTTTTGCAGATCGGCCACAGCACTTTTTACACCTTCCGGACGTTCTTTACTTCCACAACTCAGGAAGATCAGTTTCAATTTGTTATGTCCTTCGATTTCTTCCGGCTTATAAACACCACCGCTAAACAAGCCATAATATGAAAATACATCGGGCCTGTTCAACGTAACCAGCCGTGTTTCAAAACCTCCCATCGAAAGGCCGGCCATGGCACGATTCGATTGGTTGGCCAACGTCCTGAAATTAGCGTCAATGTATGGAATCAATTCATCAATCAGGACCGTCTGAAATGGTTTGATATCGAAATCGCGCAGTCCTCCGAATTTGATCTCATTGGTCATTCCGTATGTCATTACAATGATGAAGGGCTTGGCTTTTCCTTCCGCAATCAGGTTGTCCATGATGAAGTTGGCACGCCCCTGAACGGGCCACGAAGTTTCATTTTCGCAATAGCCGTGCTGAAGGTACAGCACCGGGTACCGTTCCGACGATTTTTCGTAACCGGGAGGGGTGTACACAAAAGCCCGCCGATCGGTTTTGGTACTTTCCGAAGGGAAATAAATTTCGTGTACATGGCCGTGGGGAACGTCTTTCATAGCAAAAAT
Source organism: Gaoshiqia sp. US2 (assembly GCF_059705485.1). Taxonomy (NCBI): domain Bacteria; kingdom Pseudomonadati; phylum Bacteroidota; class Bacteroidia; order Marinilabiliales; family Prolixibacteraceae; genus Gaoshiqia; species Gaoshiqia sp. US2. The sequence continues at coordinate 3,784,794 of NZ_AP048550.1, forward strand.
ATCCTGATCGCCGGAAGGCACCTCGATACCGCTTCCCCAACGGCAAGCACCGAAAAAGAAAAGGCTGCCGGGATCGGGCACCGAAGCGCCGTCGATGTTCAACTGGTAATAGTGAAAACCTACGTCTTGCGGGGCTGATTCGCCGGTCCACAGCCCGTTTTCATCTTTTACCAAATCGTATTTCACTCCGCCAATGTCGAGCCGGACATAGTTGGCATCGGGCGCCAAAATTTGGGTACGCACACGACCCTCCGAATTTACCTGGGGATACTCGCTTCCAGGTTGGTTAACCGGAGATGGTTTAAAGTCGTCAACCACTTGCGCATTCAAAGGTAAAAGCGCAACAACACACAATACTGTTAATAAAGAAGTTAGAATAGCGTTTTTCATTTTTAAGAATATTAGTTGATGATTAATCAGGCTGAACTATAAATGATATTGAAGAAGCATTATTGAATCTTCACCGTTAAATATTTTAAATCTTTCGTATCGGAACTATTCCCATAATACACTTCATACTCGCCGGGTGTAACTGCCATGTTCCGCTGGGCCCAATCGTAAAATTCAAATGATGAAGGAGCAAGTTCAATGGTTGTTTGCTTTGATTTTCCGGGGGCAACTTCCACCCGTTGAAAACCGCGCAAAGTTTTTAGCGGGCCTTCAAGATCGTTTACTTTGCGCACATAAACCTGCACGATCTCTGTACCGTCGCGTTTGCCGGTATTTTTTACAGGGATGGTCAATTGTAGCGTTTCATTGGCTTTGATCATAGTTTTACTGATGGTGGCATTGCCAATTTCGAAATTGGTATAGCTCAAACCAAAACCGAATGGGAAAAGGCAATCGGTTGTGTAGCGGTAGGTGCGCCCCTTCATCGAGTAATCTTCGAAATCGTCCAAACTATCTGAATTTTTATAGAATGTTATGGGAAGTTTTCCGGAAGGGTTATGATCGCCAAAAAGCACATCGGCAACAGCTTGTCCGCCCATTTCGCCCGCATACCAGGCCTGAAGGATGGCATCGCAGCTTTCGGTTTCGGGCGCCAGAGCAATGGCCGAGCCCGAGCAGTTTACAAAAATTACCTTTTTACCGGCAGCTTTTAACGCTTTCAGGCAATTGCGCTGAACCGAAGGAAGTTCTATATTGGTGCGGTCGCCACCTTTAAATCCGGGGAACGAAACGGGCATCTCCTCACCTTCGAGCTTACCCGAAAGGCCGCCCACAAACACAACCGTCTCAATACCTTTCAATTGATTAATGAGAGCGGTATAATCGACATCCACTTCTTTGCCGAAATCAAGCTCGATGTTGGCCTGCCAGTTGTTAAGCTGTGCATATCGGATTTCGATTTTGTATTTTTTCCCTGCTTCAACTTTTAAAGGCATACGAGCCGGAAGGGTTCGCCAGTTGTTGTAGCGTTGCAATGATTCACCATTAACAATCAACTCGAAATAACCGGTTGCCCCGCCTTTAAACACCAACTCTTCTGACGTTTTGGGCGTAAATTCAGCTTCGAACAAGGCCGAGAAGCCTTCGAGTTTCACGCCCGAAGCAAACTCGTGCTGGCCGGCAGTAGTTTTTTTGATGGGACTTGTGATTTGCTGCAAAATCACCGCCTTGCCCTCTCGTTCAGGATTGTTCCAATAAGTAGCTTTGAACCCTTGTTTCCCTTCGAACGACAGTTGCGAAAAATAGCTCTGTGTCACTTTGTCCTCCACCAGATTGCAAGCTTTGTCGTAGAAGATTTTATTTTCAGGAAGTTTCGTTTTGATCCCATCCAGAATGCTAATGGTATGAATGGGCGTGCCATTGTAGTTGCCCCAAAGCATCTCCTGATCGTCAGCATTCGGTCCGATCACCGCAATTTTCTTAGCAGATTTCGACAAGGGCAAAATGTTGTTGTTATTTTGAAGCAGGGTCATCGACTGCTGAGCCATTTCGCAGGCAAGTTTCCGGTGCTTTTCACTGTTGAGAACTGATTCAGGTATTTGCGCCCAGGGCACCAGGGCATCGTCGTCGAAATCACCCAGTTCGAAACGGCCAATCAGCACACGCATCAGGCTTTTGTCAATAACTTCGTCTTTGATTAGGTCCCGCTCAACGGCTTCAGGCAATGTTTTATAAGGATAGTTGTCCCAGACGCATTCCACGTCGGTTCCGGCCAGTACACCTTTCGATGCAGCATGAACCGGGGTTGACGATACTTTGTGCGTGGTGTAAAAGTCGGTGATGGCGCCACAATCAGACACCACCAGGTGTTTAAAGCCCCACTCGTCGCGCAAAATACGCTGCAACAGCCGGGTACTTCCGCAACAAGGTTCATCATCCAGACGTTGGTAAGCGCACATCACCTGGCGTACGTCGGCTTCCTGAACCAAAGCTTTGAAGGCGGGCATGTACGTTTCATACAATTCGCGGGGGTTCACATCGTTGAGGTTCAGTTCGTGACGGCTCCATTCGGGGCCCGAGTGCACGGCATAATGTTTGGCACAGGCCAGCAATTTTCGGTATTTGGCATCGGCAGGACCCTGCAAACCTTTTACCACCTGAATACCCATGCGTGAAGTGAGGTACGGATCTTCGCCATAAGTTTCCTGCCCACGCCCCCAACGCGGATCGCGAAAAATATTCACATTGGGCGTCCACACCGAAAGGCTCAGAAAACGTTTGTTCTCATTCCCCCTTCTCAGCCATTGGTGGTATTTGGCGCGACCTTCGTCCGATACCGCCTCGTAAATATGAAACAACAATTCATCATTGAACGAGGCGGCCATGCCAACAGGCTCGGGAAATACCGTTACGCTGTCGTTGTTGGCGTAGCCGTGCAACGCTTCGCTCCACCAGTTGAATTTGCGGATTCCCAAACGGGGTATGGCATCGCTTTGATCGCACATCAAGGCTGCTTTTTCTTCAAGAGTCAACCGCGAAATCAAATCGTTGGCCCGTTCTTCGAAACTGAGAGCCGGGTTTTGGAAAGGGTATTGTTGGGCGGAAGCTTTTACTGTGCAAAACACGCATATTAAAAAAAACAGCCCTCTTGTTATGCCGAAAAAAATTGTTTTCATAATTAATACTGAGCATCATATCATTTAAACAGCAGTTGCGCAAAATTGTACAGGCCATCCTTCCATACTTTGAAATCGTGATGTCCGCCCGGAATTATGTGATAAATATGAGGAACCTGGTTTGCCTGCAAATAATCATGGGTGCGACTGCTAAACCGGATCAGATTATCCTGGTCGCCGCATGAAATATATAACAATTTCAGTTGCTTCTTCGCTTCATCGGGATTGGGCACCAGTTCTTCAGGCACTTTGGTATTGGGCGCCGAAGAAAAACCACCCACCCAGGCAAACTGGTCGGGATTGCCCAAACCGAAGTTGAGCGACTGCCCTCCCCCCATTGATAAACCGGCAATAGCGTGCTGTTCGCGGTCTTTGACTACCGGATAATTTTTCTCCACGAAAGGAATCAGGTCATCAAGCAAATCTTGCTCAAATGCGGCAAACGCCTGCACCTTATCCGCCGCCATAATATTTCCGCTAGCCCGGTCATCTTCCATGGCGCGGCCATTGGGCATGACCACGATCATCGGCTCCGCGTTCTTATCAGCATAAAGATTATCGAGGATCACCTGGGGTTGGCCGCCGTTGAGCCATTCCTTTTCGTCGCCTCCAATACCGTGCAATAAATAAAGTACGGGGTATTTTTCATTTTCTGAGAAACCGGGAGGAGTATAAACCAACGCTTTTCGATTGGTCCCAACGGTTTTTGAGACATAAACAATGGTGTCGATTTTCCCCTGCAGAATATCTTCACGGATCAGGTCAAAGCCTTGCGGGGCTTGTTCAACTTCGCCCTGCGAATAAGCAGTCAGACCAAACAGCAAAAGAAAATAAGCGGAAAGAACGATGTGTTTCATAGTTATTTTAAGTTAGTTTTATTGGTAACACACAAATACTATATTATCCTGCGCATACAAAGAATGAGGACAAAATACCATGTATAAAATTCAATTGTTCATACGCCACACACCAAACAGATTGTATGTACCTGAACAAAATGAACCCTAAGGTTATTCTGTGTAAAGTTAGGGCCTTAACGTATCGATGAATTTCAATTTTAGATATATGATTTTAAAGTTTGGATAATTGCACCGTTGATATTTAATATCTGAAAAGAATATCCGTCAGAAAGAGAATGCCCCATCGTTCACAACTTAGAAATTCAACATGTGCTTCCTTATTTAATAAGATTAAGGACCGCATTCACCAGAACCATATATTCGGCAGAGCCGCCAATGGTAACTTCATTTTCGCCCCACAAAAACGGCCAATCATCTTTATTTTCGGGAAAATCCGGTTTCAGCAACAGCAATCCCGGTACGATTCCTCCGGCAATAGTCGTAAAATCAGCGCGGTTAATTCCATAGGCAACCTTTTTGGAGCGGGTTCCAACGGCATTGACAAATGAAATGTTTGAATAGGGGTGACAACCAAAAATAAAGTTTAGCCCTCGAAAAACATGTTCCTTATCAATAATTTCGGGGAAAGCTTTGTGCGCGTAATAGCTGGAAATGGCCGCGTTAACAATCATTCCGCTTCCGCCCCAACCACTGCGCGATATCGGTAAACCATAGGGATTATTTTTCTCCATTTCCGCTATCGATTCTTTGTATTTAATGATATAGCTCTCCAATTTAGCCTTGTACGAATCATCCATATACGGTATTGCTTTCAAGGCAGGATTAAGGCCTCTGCCCGCAAAAAACATCTGACCAAAATCGCGCTCCTGACCGGATTGATCAAGTAAGGTCCAAATCCTTCCCTCAAAACGGTCCAAGTATTTCTTGTCTTTCGTGGTCATGTACAATTGAAGTACCGTGTTCAAATCTGCACCTCTGGCCATCAATCTCATCCAGGGTTCGTCGGAATCATTGCCGGAATTCTTCATGGCTTCATCTGCTTCTTCCAACAGTTTTTCTGCATAAGTCAGGCACTTATCCGCAAGTTCATCGTTATAGCCCTTCAATGCTCTGCTTGCTGCGGCCAGGCTTGCTGCGGTCTGGTAATCCAAAAAGGAACTGCGGTTAGTAAACGCCCAGCGATCGTCGGGGGTGCCGCTCGATACGCCATCGGTTTCGTACGGCTTTAGATTCGGATTATACGGAAGGTTATCCGTTTCAGTGGAAGCGTCTCCCAGGTGATGGTATTGGTGGAGTTTCGGGACAATAATTCCGCGGACCGGGTGACCGATATTTTCAACCTGCGCAACCAGGTTCAGAACTCCATGTTCAATTTGCTGTAAAATATCGGGGTGTCCGTCGGGGCGATGAATATCAACATAGCGGGTTTTCTGATCGATGTATGTTTGATCCCGTTGCACGTTAAATTCCTCCCATAGTTCGACAAAACTGGAAATAACGCTGTTGTGCGAACCGGTCTGAATGTCGAAGTCTCCGGCATCAAACCAACCGCCAACAGCCATTCCGGGAATCCGTTCAAGTGGTTTGTACTTCGTGTCTGTTGTCGGCCCCTGCGAATATCCGTCGAAATGCTGATGATTGGTTGGCGCCTGCAGACAATCATCTTTATACGGCTCGCCATGCCAGAGGCGATAGGCTTCGTTCACCTGCATGTGATCCATTTGAACCGGGAACCATACATCAAGGGTCGGATGCCAGGTATCGGCGTACACATCCGGCCCAATCGGGAAAATGTTCGTTTTTTGATCACCGTACTGAACACAATAGATTCCAGCTTCTGTTACCGCACTGAAATCAAATTTCGAGTAGTTGTAGCGCAGGTAATCACCCCATTCAACGACTTTGCCTTTAAACACTTCGACATATGTTCCATCTTCGGTAACTTTAACGATTGATGCCGTTTTTAAGGGAATATCATTTTTATCCAGTTCGATGACGGCGACTTTTTCCTGGTCAGGAACATACCCCACCTGTGAGAACCCAACAACCGGTGTCCTTATCCAATCCGGCATGGCATTGGGTTCGAGGTACCAGGTCAGTACTTTTCCGGTTTTGCCTGACGGAAGCAGGCTTCGCACAACAAACCATCCGTTTTGTGCCAGGTTACGTCCATCAAACAGCCTGATTTCATCTTCCGACTGAATTTTAACGTAACGCTCCGGATCTTCAGGGGCTAAAACAATCGTATGGCCTGAAGCCAGAGGGAGGGGAACGATAAATTCGTCGCGTCCCCGGTCGTCAAAGGTTGTGTGACCTTCGAACTGGGAAATTTTTTTATATGCAGGTTCAACTTTCGTATTGCCGGAAGGATATTTTGGAAATAAACCAGGCTTGCCGTCCACCAGGTAAGTCTTTTCAAAATAAGAAGCCGGGAGAAATTCAAGGTTAAAACCTGCTTTTCCTGCAAGCTCATCTGGGAGTGGTTTATCGAGACAGACATGTATCTCGATCCCGCCGTTTTTAGGCGTAACACCGATCTTTGAATTGAAATCCAACGCTTCGTATCTCAATTCAACTTGTATCGTGTTATTCTCCTGATCAACTGTGCGACTCACAAGCGAAGGAACCAAATCCCATTGCTCCGGAGTATCCTGAAGCCGGATCGCTCCTCCGGTCGAAGTTCTTACTCCGTGATGAATAATTTCGATGCCGGCTGTTTTCTCGTCGAAAAACATACCATTGTATTCGTTGCTGAATACCAGCACATTCAAGCCCTTAGTTTCAAAATATTCCAGATCATTCAATTGCAATTTCTGTCCGTAGGCGCTACCCGATAAAAACAGTAAAGCAGAGAAAAAAGCGATTACAACCCCCTTACAAGGGCTTGTTGTTCTATGCAGATCAGATTGACGATCTACCGTATTTTTATTTTTGTTCATATTAAACTACGTGTTGATTAAGACAGAAATATTCCGGTAGACTTGAAGTATATCTCAGTCTACCGGAATCAAGAATTACTGCCAAAATTAAATTCTCAGGTACAATACTCAGCCGTTAATTGCATTCCCGCAGTTGCGTCAGATGCAGTCTATCTTTTAACACGATTATTTATAAGCGTCGTTTTGATCGCACAACGGGTTTTTCAATATCTCATCCGTTGGGATTGGCATATCCATCCTATTGAGAACGAAATCAAAATTCCTGTAAGTATTCCACACATCTTGTTGAGCATTAGGATCTGGAGAACCTACGCCTTTTGGATAACTGATGTTAATGTGATCCTCAATAAACCCGGAACGTATCAAATCCTGGGCAAGGCACCATTCAGCATTAAATTCTTTACGGCGTTCCTGCCCCAAGGCTACCAACCATACCGGAGAAGCAAAACCTTTAGAAGATTTTAACGAGGTATAATAAGTCTTCGCATCAGGAACAGTTACAGTGGTTGTATTGAATGGAAGAGGATAAGAAGTAGGCTTTACGATATCTGTAGCGCCATTATCTATAAAGAATTGGGCCATGTTTTGATAATAAGGAAGGTAAGTAGCAGTTAAAGCAGCTTCCTTACCAACTTCCATATTTCCCCACGCACGCTCACGAATTTGATTAATATATCCCCAAGCGGTTGCATCATTTTCACCATTCAAGTGGAACAGGCATTCTGCATAGTCTAACAAAACATTTGCATAACGTTTAAAATAAATCTGTTGAGGGCCCCATGGAGCCTGATAGTTTGAACGGGTTGTACGCCAATACTTCAAAGTCCAAATTGAAGGAGCTGCTTCACCCCCCATTAAAAAGTGATAATGTGTATTTAATCCATCACCAACTGTAAGGCTCTGTTGCAGGTAAGGATTGTAACCGTAATTGGTGGCAGATTTCCAGGCAGGATCAATATTTGTAATAGCGCCGGTTACAGCAGAAGCTTCGCGACGTTTATCGCCTGGTTCGTAAATACTCCACCATTCCCAAGAGAGGTACAAGGTGCCCCATCCACCGATAGACGGAGGAGCCACAAAATGGATCATCCAGTTGTGGGCCTGGGACAGGTTCCCCCATTGGTTCCATTGCGAACCCTCATCAAGAACTTCTTCCCAAATACATTCTTTTGTCCAGACAGCTCCCGGATCAAATAAAGTGGTGTAGGAAGGATTTAATTCGTATTTGCCGCTCTGGATTACTTGCAATAAAGCAGCAGCCGCTAACGTGTAGTTTTCATTGGCTTGCTCAGGAACACGGTATGCTTTCCACATATAAGCTTCGCCCAAGTATGAAAGGGCGAAACCTTTGGTAATACGTCCATACTGTTCGGACAATGGATCCCGGGAAAGTTCATCAACTGCGACTTTCAAATCATCAATGATGAAATCCCACATTTCTGTGAAGGTCTCTGCCCGGGCTTTTGCCGGGGTGTTGATATAAGTTTCGCCCGTTGCCAACATGGGCACACGGCCGAAAGCTTTTGCAAGCCACATATAGAAAAAAGCACGGATGCCCCTGGCCTCACCGTCAAGTGTAGTTTTTAACGCAGGAGTAATATTCTCGGCAGCTTCCAAACCGGCGAGAAAATCGTTGCAACGGGAAATTGCGGTATAGGCTTGTTTCCAACCGCTTAATAGCTCAGGGCTACCTGGCGTCCATTTTTGCGAGTTCCAGTCCTTGTCCCATCCCGTTGCCTGGGTATCCATTGTTGGGTGGCCACCTATAAACAAGTTTGGTTTGATGCCCCAGTCTCCGTTGACATCATTCGGAAGCATCATTGTGTAACAACCAATAAGACCAGCTTTTGCATCATCATCTGACTTAAACATTTGATCGGCAGCCAAAATGGAATAATGGTCTACCGACAAAAATTCCTCGTTGTTGCAGGAGCTAATTCCTATCAGGAAAAACCCACTGGCAAGTATGAATATTTTTGATATATTTTTCATAGTATTTCTATATTTTAAGTGCAACTATTAAAATTGGATATTCAAACCACATGAATAGGTCCGTGGCATAGGATAACGGCCTGTATCCAAACCTGTATAGAGCACACTTCCCTGTCCTGTTTCAGGATCGCCATATTTGTTATAGCTGGAGAAGCAGGCCAAGTTTTGAACAGATACGTAAAGGCGTGCATTTTCAATTCGTAACGGCCTCAACATTACCTTCTTAAAATTATACCCAACCTGAACTGTACTGATTTTCAGGAAATCACCTTTTTTTACCCAATAGTCAGAACCGCGCATGTTGTAATTCAAATCCAGGAATGACAATCTGGGTGTTGTGGTGCTTAAATTATCAACAGTCCAGGCATTTTGAGCAACCTCCGTTAAGATGTTAGGGGTAGTACCATTATCACTCGGGAACATGTTGGATAATGTCATTGCAGAGTATGAATAGATCTGTGCCCCAGCTACGCCATAAGCATAAATCGAGAAGTCCCAATTTTTATATGAAGCGTTTAAGGTCACACCGTAGTTTAATTTAGGGAAACCATTTCCTAATATCGTCATATCCTCTTCACTAAGATGTCCATCACCATTAAGGTCTTTGTACTTAAAATCACCAGGAACAGTACTTGACCCATTATTGTATCCACTAGGGTGGCCAGCAGCTATAGCTGCAGCGTTGGCAGCATCTATCTCTGCCTGACTTTGGTATATGCCCTCTACCCTGTAACCGTAGAATGAGCCTACGGCATAACCCTCGCGACTTATTGAGTGGCCGTTCCAGTGCGTGCCCGAAGGAGCTCCTACTGCGCCCACGTTAGAACCATCATTGGTTGTTTCTGTGTTTTCACTGAACAAATCAGCGCCCATTTTTAAAACTTTGTTTTTTAAGGACGAACCTGTCAATGAAGCGCTGATATTCCAATCCTTATCAATTTGCTTCTTATAGCTTACTGAGAATTCAATACCTTTATTTTCGATTTCACCGTAGTTGGTATAGACCTGGGTATAACCTGAAGAAGGACGTATCGACTGGTAAATCAACAAATCTTTAGATTTCCGGATAAAATAATCTACGGTTACATCCAAATTACTATTGAAAAGCCCCAGGTCAAGGCCCACGTTACTTTGTTCATTGGTTTCCCATTTCAACCTGGGATCAGTTAATGTGGGAGCATAACCGGTAGCTAATTGCCTTGAAGTATTCATGCCTGCTTGACCATTCTGCCCATAAAAGAAATATTGGATTTTATCTGAAGTCAATGCTGTAACAGACAGATCTGTCGGACCTCCTGAGTTACCTGTCTGGCCCCAACCTAAGCGAAGTTTCAAATTACTGATCGTCGGACTGTTTTCCAGGAAATCTTCCTCTGAAATCCGCCATGCTGCTGCTGCTGACGGGAAATTGGCCCAACGGTTATCGGCACCGAAGTTAGAAGAACCATCACGGCGCATCGTACCTGTTATAATATAACGATCCTTCAAAGTGTATTGAAACCGGCCAAAATAAGATATTCCGCGAGAATCAAGATTATAAGCACCGCTGCCACTTCTTGCCGCAGGATCGTTAGTCAGACTAATATCACGGATGTTATCCCCGGGGAAATCATTTCCTGCAGCATTACTCCAGTTGCCGAAGCCTTTGCTTACAGAATTACCTGCCATTAAAGTCAAATTGTGAATGTCATTCTTCCAATTGTAAGTCAAATAATTTTCAATTGCAAGATTGTTATAATTACTATTGTTGATCCCTAAATAATATTTGGCATCGTAATTATACAAATTAACGAGTGTGCCGTCTGGAAAGTAACGTTTTTTGTTGCCCCAAAAGTTATACCAATTGCCCGCAGTAAAATTATAAGAAGCTATTGATTTAAAAGTTAAGCCTTTAAATAATTTAATATTGGCATAAGTACTGAGAAGTGCCTGGTTATTTTTGGTTATACCGGTATTTTCCATCTGTTCAGCATAAATGTTGTTTGACAAATTTGAATCGTTTGAACCGACATCGCCTTGCATAGGGGCACCATAAGTCCCGTTATCGTTTATAACGTTAGGGCTTACTATCTTATTCGTTACCGGGTCCACATAATCCATAGTGGGAGCCATGAAAGCCCAGTCACGTAAAGAAGAAAGGTTGCCGTTATTTCCAAGACCTGCATTACTGCCGCTTGATTCTGAATGAATGAAATTGATGTCACCACCGATCTCCACGAAATCAGCCACTTTGGTAACTACGCTGGCACGCGCAGTCAAACGTTTGTAATTAGTATTGATTACAATACCGTCATTGTTCAAATAACTTAACGAGAAGTTAGACCGGGTCTTTTCCGTGCCCCCTGAAGCAGAAAGATTGTATTGTTGTTTAAGGGATGTACGTGTCATTAAGTCTTGCCAGTCAATATTATTTCTTTGGCCGTCATATTGCGCAGCGAAAATTTGATTAGCCAGAATTCCACCATCGTTAATACGTGCTTGACGGATATTTGCTGCATACTGGTCAACATCACCAACATCCAATGTTCTCGCTAAAGTTTGGATACCATAGTCTGCTGAAAAAGTAACACGCGTAGAACCTACCGTGCCTCTTTTAGTTGCAATCATGATAACACCGTTAGCACCTGCTGCTCCATATATCGCGGTTGCTGAAGCATCTTTTAGAACTTCAATGCTCTCTATGTCGCCAGGGTTAATGAAATTGGCATTAGTTCCAACCTGTACGCCATCTACAACATAAAGCGGCCTTGCGTCTCCGTTGATGGTTGCAACACCTCGAATGCGGATTGCTGCATTTGCATCCGGGGCGCCGTCTTGTGCTATAACCAGTACACCCGCGGCTTGCCCTTTTAAGCCTTCCAAGATATTCGTCGGGGATTTTCTCAGCATCTCTTGGGTGTTAACTGAAACAACTGAGCCGGTAATATCGCTTTTCTTAACCGTACCATAACCAATAGCCACCACCTCTTCAAGTCCAAATGTTTCTTCGACCATCACTACATTGATGACCGTTCTGCCGGCAACAGGTACTTCCTGCGTTTTCATTCCTACAAAAGAGAATTGCAACGTGGCAGTGCCTGGCACATCGGCCAGACTGTATCTCCCGTCTAAATTGGTGATACTACCTGTGGCAGTGCCTAATATCACCACAGTCACGCCAGGCAAGGGAAAACCAGATGAATCGGTCACACGCCCGGAAACGGAATGCTGTTGCTGGCGGTTCGCGTAATCATACCCGCTCTCTTTTTTAACTAAAATCTGGTCCCTGACAATCACGAACGACAGTCCGGTTTGTTCCCGGATAAGCAACAGGATATCGTCCAGTGACATACTGTTGCTGCTCAAAGACACTGTTTTCCCAATATCCAGGACATCACCGCTATAAAAGAACGTCAATCCGGTTTGGCTCTCAATATCATTCAGAACTTCCTTGATTGCCGCCTGTTTAAAATCCACCTTTAACCTTGCTTGCTGTGAATATACACTCGCGGAAAGTTGTGCGGCGAAAAACAACACAAAAAAACATGTAAACCTCATCTTAAATAATAGTTTAGTGAGATGATCCTTAAACAAGGACTCCCTCAATTCACATTTTTTTTTCATAAATTTGAACTGTTTAAATAGTTACTTTTAAGTAATTTGATTATGGGTGGCGGGAAATGGGCAAACATTTTCCGCCATTTTTTTATTTTATGGTTATTAATCTTTTCTCGTTATCTGTTTCGAAACTGAACTTTACAGGAGAGGTCTCCTTGATCAGATTCAGAATTTCTTCGAGCTCTTCATGAGGCTTGAATTGTCCGGTATACCTGATTTTCTTATACATTTCACCGATAATTTCAATCCTGACATCAAACCTTCTTTCCAGTATTTTGCGTATTTCTTCCAGGTTCAAATCTTCGATTACGATGACATCTTCCGACCAGAGAAATGATTTATGCAAATCGTCCACACGAATGACAGCCTTCTCTGATCCGCTGTTATAACTGAATTTTTCACCCGGATGCATTTCATATTCCTGATTCCCGGCATAAATGGTTACTTCCCCCGAATGTAAGGTCAAACTATTAACTGCATCTTCGTTGTAAGAATTCAGGTTGAAGGATGTTCCGGTTACTTTAACCTGAAATTGAGGGGCTTCTATGATAAACGGTTCTTTCTTGTTCGTGGCAACCTCAAAAAATGCTTCCCCGGCCAGGAAGACTTGCCGTGTGCCCTTCAAAAAGCTTGTCGGGTATTTAAGCCATGTGCCTGAATTTAAATAAACTTTGGTTCCATCCGAAAGCACGATCTGGGCTTTTTCACCATACGGAACAATTACCTCATTGAGAGCAGCGTTTTTTTGATTTTCGGGTACCAGATAATTGGCAAAGAAACCTGAGACCACTGCAAATACCACAAGGGCTGCAATTTTAATCCAATCCGGGACTTCAATTCGTGGTGTTTTGTTTTTAGTGACTTGCTGCCTGATTCGACCCTTCATTCTGTCCCAAGCCAGGGCAACCCCATCTGAGGGTAACTGCGCAAACTCATTTTTAGCGATATAATCCCTAAAGTCCTTGTAATTTTTCTCCGACAAGCCTGTCCAATTTGATAGTTCTATTTCCTCCGGCTTTGATAAGTTCCCCTTTAGGTAACCTTCAAACAAATCCGTTTTATTTCGAGAATTGGCATTCATAAGATTGATGACTTCTTATCAGTAATACAATTCAGCCATCAAATACCGACCCCCTGTTTTGAAAAAACTATTTTGGAAACTCGTTGATCAGGTCAAGGACTGTAATAGCAATCAAATAATGTGCAGACAAATGGGTCTTCAGTTTTTCCAAAGCCCTTGTATTATGCTTTTCAACAGTACGGACAGATATTTTCAGGACTTCTGCAATTTCAGCGTTTTTTAGTCCTTCGAAGCGTGAAAGCCGAAATATTTTTTGTGTCTGAACAGGAAGATGTTGCATGATTTTTTCAATCTCATGTTGGACTTCATTGAAAATAGTCTGATGCAATGGATCACTGAAAAAGTCAGCATAATAAAGTCTTTCCTCCTTGGATGTGTCTTCTAATTCAGCACGATGTCTGTCAACTATCTGGCTATGTTTGATATGATTGAGGCAAGCATTGCGTACTAACGTAAACAGGTAAGGTTTAAATGTATCTTCTCCAATTGAATTTCTGTTTATCCAGACCTTCTCAAAAACGTCCTGAATAATATCTTCTGCGATGTTGGGTTCTGAAACAAATTTTTTGGAAAAAGCCATTAAACGCGGGAAATACGCTTTAAAGATAAACTCAAACGCTTTCTCATCATCCAAAAAAGGTTTGTTCGCAGTATTATTATTTCGCAATACTTCCATAATTTACAAAAATAGGAATTTTCCAACATATTATCTCATATAATAATTTGGGAGGCTATTTTCCCGTTTTGCCACAAAAAGCATTTAACATCAGTCAATTACAATACAATAACATAACACAAGATGTTGATTAAAATGGGATACAAGCGATTGTTATAAACCAGCCGCAACGGATTTCCGACTTAGGCAGACGGCGGGGGCAAGGATAGCCGCCTGCTACCGTTGATTAAGTCAACAACCAAATCTCATTTCCTTTCCCCATCCAACGTGTTTCTACCTTCCTGTAATATTCCGGGAAATCCGGTTTTTAACCATTGGGTAACTTTTCTTCAAAATGTGATCGATTCCCGAATTAGAGACTTTCACATTTTTGACATAAAAAAAAAGCACCTAAATTTTTAAATTTAAGTGCTTCTGATTTGTGCCCAGAACAAGAGCATCTGTTTGTATTTTAATGCGCTTATATTCAAGTCATTATCGATCAAATTTTTGACTGGTCTCGATAAGTTAGCTGCAAAAAGACGAAGAACATTTTTTATATTTCGAAGATACTAAATCTTAGGATATGAAGCAAAATAAATGGTGGTCTTATTTTTTAACTTGTCTTGGAGAAAAATGTAGATTTAAGAGAATGTCTTGTAAATTTTTTACATAAATTTTCGTTGCCTTGGTTTTCCTTCTAAGGTGAAATGACTGGAATATTGGTCCCATTCAATTCGGAACTCTGAAGCCAATTCATCAAACTCTTCGGGTGAAAAACTTGTGAGATTGAGCATTTTTGCTGGGTTTTTTCTGCGCTTGTCACAAGTTTTAATCCTATAGTTATTGTGTCTATGGGCCACAAATATACGTAAAAGAATGTGGTAATATTTTATTCTATATAATCTCTAAAAATCAACTAAAACTTCATGAATGAAATACATGTTTAATAACATTTCTTTTTGTTTTAAATGCTCACGTGAGCATTGTATATTTGAATAATTTTTTAATAGTGAAATATGGAAAGCACAATGTCCGTGATTAATTAGTCCAATATCAGAAAGACATTAAAAAAGTTGAATGAAATTTTAATAATAATATTCAACCGTTAAGAACTTAATAGTTTACAACTAAAAATAAAATTATTAGCCTATGGGAAAAAACATATAAATAAAAGTACAAAAGGGAGTGCGACCAACACTCCCTAAAAACACAGTTAAATAACTATGCTAATCTATTCAAAACGCTAATTTATGAAAAAAGAATTGAATTATGCCCTTAATAAAAGGATAGAGTATTTTTTATTTGTTTTGAAAATTACGATCCTATTATTTTTGTTTGGAATTATTCGCGTATATGCAAGTGCTTACTCTACAAATACTAAACTATCTCTAAAATTTGATAATGTTAGCATTGATAAAATGCTAAACTACATAGAGAAACAAAGTGAGTTCAGGTTTTTATACTCGTCTAATCTCTTTGACGATAAATCAAAACTAGATATTGATGAAAAATCTCAAACAATTGATGCTATTCTCGAGAAGTATATTGTCCCTATGGGGTTTGTTTACAAAATTGAAGATCGTACAATAGAGATTAAGGATCGTAATTTGGCGAATAGCCAGCAGTCGCCATTTAGAGTAAATGGAAAAGTGACAGATATTGATGGGCATGCTTTACCAGGTGTCACAATTACTGTTTTGGGAACTGCCCGGGGAGTAATTACCGATAATGATGGAAGTTATTCAATAGATGTAGAACAATCAAGCAAGTTAGTTTTCTCTTTTATCGGAATGGAAAACCAGATTGTTGAAGTAGGACTTCAAAAAACAATTGACGTTAAACTTAAAGAAAAGACTGAAGAACTTGCAGACGTAACAGTTGTTGCTTTCGCAAAACAAAAGAAAGAAAGTGTTTTGGCATCTATTACAACTGTCGATGTCGGCGAATTAAAGATTCCATCTAGTAATATGACTACAGCTTTGGCTGGTAGGATGTCAGGGCTTATTTCCTACCAGAGAAGCGGAGAGCCAGGTAAGGATGATGCGAGCTTTTTTGTCAGAGGTGTGACATCATTTTCTTATGCCAGCAGTCCACTAATATTAATTGATGGCGTTGAAATGTCTTCTTCTGATTTAGCCCGGCTTCAACCTGATGATATTGCTAGTTTCAGTATTATGAAAGATGCCACTGCAACTGCACTATATGGTGCTCGAGGTGCAAATGGAGTTATCATGGTAACAACCAGGGAAGGGAAAGAAGGGAAAGCTCAAATCTCTTTTCGTTATGAAAGTTCATTTTCGTCTCCAACAAAAAGGATTGAATTGACGGATCCCATTACTTACATGAAACTAAATAATGAAGCTATTGTCACGAGAAATCCTGTAACTGGAGTTGAATTTTATCCCCAGGAAAAAATCGAAAAAACAGCAGCCGGAGCGAATCCCAATGTTTATCCTGCAACAGATTGGTATAAAACATTATTTAAAAATGTAACCATTAATCATCGGGCAAATTTCAATGTAAGTGGTGGCGGTAAAGTGGCCAGGTATTACATTGCCGGAACTTTTAATCAGGACAATGGTGCATTAAATGTTGATAATAAAAACAATTTTAACAATAATATTGAACTAAAACGGTATTTACTAAGATCAAATGTAAATATCAATATCACAAGTACTACAGAGGCAGTAGTTCGTTTGCACGGAGCATTTGATGACTATTCCGGTCCAATTGACGGTGGTTCTGACCTTTACAGCAAAGTAATGCGAACTGATCCTGTTCTTTTTCCTCCATTTTATGCACCGGATGAACAGTATACATATTCAAAACATATTTTGTTTGGAAATAGTGGAACGGGAAATTACATCAATCCCTATGCCGATATGGTAAAAGGATATAAGGAATACAGTAAATCAACCATGTTAGCACAATTTGAAGTTAAACAAAACTTGGAATTTTTAACGAAAGGATTATTTTTCAGAGGATTGTTTAGCACGAACCGTTATTCATACTTTGATGTTTCAAGGTATTACAATCCGTTTTACTATTCCATTGGGTTATATGACAAATATACAGATACTTATAGCTTAACTCCACTAAATCCAACAGGGGGGACAGAATATTTATCTTACAACCCAGGAGACAAAATAGTCAATACGACGACCTATTTTGAAACTACTCTTAATTATGATAAAACAATTTCAGAAAAGCATTCTGTTAGCGGTCTTTTGGTTTATACAATGCGAAATTATTTAACAGGAAATGCTTCGACTTTGCAATTGTCATTACCTCACCGGAATTTGGGACTTTCCGGACGTTTTACTTATTCTTATGACAAACGTTATTTCTCTGAGTTTAACTTTGGGTACAATGGTTCTGAACGTTTTGCTAAAAAAGAGCGTTTTGGCTTTTTCCCTTCAGCAGGTGTTGCTTGGTTTGCATCGAATGAACCATTCTGGAATGACAATTTAAAAAGAATAGTATCAAAATTGAAATTTAAAGCCACTTATGGATTGGTTGGTAATGATGCAATTGGTTCAGAAAATGACAGGTTCTTTTATCTTTCTGAAGTCAATCTCAACAATTCGTCAAAAGGCCTCATTTTTGGAGAAGATTTTGGATATTCAGTAAACGGAGTATCAATTTCAAGATATGAAAACGATAAAATTACCTGGGAAACATCAAAAAAGATGAATCTTGGAGTTGAGCTTGGATTGTTTAAAGATTTTGAAATATTAGCTGACTTCTATACAGAATATCGGACGAATATTTTGATGAATAGGCAATATATCCCCGCTTCGATGGGACTACAGGCAGTCCCCCAATCAAACGTGGGAGAAGCATCAGGTAAAGGTATTGATCTTTCGATAGACTATCAACACAGTTTTCAAAATGGGCTGTGGCTTTCTGCAAGAGCAAATTTCACATTTGCAAAATCAAAATATGAAGTATATGAGGATCTGGATAATACTAAAACTCCATGGCTCTCAAGAATTGGAAGACCAATTAGCCAGCAATGGGGATATGTTGCAGAACGACTTTTTGTTGATGATGCCGAAGTTGCAAATTCGCCGATGCAAACATTTGGCGAATATATGGGAGGAGATATTAAATATAAAGACATAAATGGAGACGATCAAATAACCTCTCTTGATATGGTGCCTATTGGCTACCCAACTGAACCACAAATTGTGTATGGGTTTGGTTTTTCGTCAGGATATAAAGATTTTGATTTCTCATGCTTTTTCCAGGGACTTGCAAGAGAGGCATTTTGGATTGATGCCAAGAAAACTTCACCATTTGTTGATTCCCAAACAAGTGAAGAAAGAGCTAAAGATCCCCGAATTTCTAAAAATGCATTATTGAAAGTGTATGCTGACAATCACTGGTCTGAAAATAATCGGAATATTCATGCACTTTGGCCAAGGCTTTCTGATCGTTTGATTTCAAACAATACTGTAAGAAGCACCTGGTTTATGAGGGATGGTTCTTTTCTAAGATTAAAATCACTGGAATTCGGCTATTCGGTCCCTCAGAAAAAACTTGAAAAAATTAAGATAAAACAGTTTAGAATTTATCTGAGCGGAACTAACCTGTTTGTTCTAAGTAAGTTTAAATTGTGGGATCCTGAAATGGCTGGTGAAGGACTGGGATATCCTATTCAGAAAGTTTATAACGTTGGACTTCAAATTTCACTTTAAAACAACATGACTATGAAAAGAATATTTCTTTTAACAATATGTATTCTAATTTCCCTTTACTCCTGTAAAGATTATTTAGATGTTGTTCCTGACAATATCCCGACAATTGCCCATTCCTTTACCGATCGGGTTGGAGCTGAGCGTTTTTTAACAACCTGTTACTCTTACCTTCCATATTTTGGAGATGCAAGTCTGGACCCGGCCATGCTCGGATCTGATGAATTCTGGTTGCATGAGAATCAATCGTATTACAATCAGTATTACAATCAGTATGGAATTAACCTAAAAAAGAATCTCCAAAATGTTACCAGTCCTATTTATAATTTTTGGGCTAGCGGAAATGGAGGGTCTAATCTTTTTATAGGAATACGCGATTGTAATACCTTTCTTGAAAAGATTGGTGAAGTTGGTAATGACTTAAATGATCAGGACAGGGCAAGATGGATTGCAGAGGTCAAATTCTTAAAGGCTTATTATCATTATTATCTTTTAAAATTATATGGCCCTATTCCTTTAATTAAAGAAAATTTACCTATTTCTTCAAGTGTTGAGGAGGTGCAGGTTTTTCGCGAGCCGTTTGACGATTGCGTAAATTACATTGTAAAATTAATAAATGAAGCAATACCCAATTTGCCTTTGATGGTTGATAGCAGGGCAACAGAATTGGGGCATATTACCCAACCTATAGCACTTTCAATAAAAGCCGAAGTGTTGACAATGGCTGCAAGCCCTCTTTTTAATGGGAACACTGATTATGCCAATGTTATCGACAAAAAGGGGAGAAACCTTTTCCCAACTTTATACGACAAAGAAAAATGGCATAAAGCAATGATAGCCAGCAAAAATGCCATCGACACTTGTTTGCTCGGGGGGCATAACTTTTACATTTACAAAAACGCCTTATATAAATTGTCTGATACTACCAAGTTGGTAAATTCATTACGTACGGTGGTTACTGATAAATGGAATAGTGAATTGATTTGGGCCAGTTCCAGATGGGTAATGAATTTATTAGAAAGGATGTCTATCCCATATTTTGAGAGTACGAGTTATAATGCAACAAGTGTAACTTCAAACTTAGCCCCTACGCTTAATATGGCTGAACTTTTTTATACCAATCATGGAGTCCCTATCGAGGAAGATAGGACTTTTGACTATTCCACCAGATACGAATTGACAACGGCCACTATTGATCACAAATACTATGTCTCCACAGGTTTTCAAACCCCTAAATTACATTTAAACCGTGAACCCCGGTTTTATGCAAATCTTGGCTTTGATGGAGGAGTCTGGTATGGCAATGGACGGTACAATGATGTTGGAGTTGGTGCTGTAACTACTCAACCATGGGTTTTGCGAATGAAAAAAGGAGAGGTTTCGGGAAATACGCAAAATTTACGATATTCTATAACTGGTTATTACCCTAAAAAGCTTACTCATATAGAGACAATTCACAATCCAACTGCCGGCGGTGCTCCGGTACAGGTTCGAACAACTTTCCCGATTATGAGGCTATCTGCTTTATATCTGCTTTATGCGGAAACGATGAATGAGTATTACGACCAGCCAACAGCAGAAGTATATCATTATATAGATATAATTAGAGAAAAAGCGGGGCTTAAAGGCGTAAAAGAAAGTTGGACCAATTATTCTGTAACACCAACAAAACCTGATACAAAAGAAGGAATGAGAGAAATCATACGTCATGAAAGGCTCATTGAACTGGCTTTTGAAGGACAACGTTTCTGGGATTTACGGCGCTGGAAATTGGCTCACACTTATTATAATATGCCAGCAAAGGGCTGGAATACAAATGGGACAAGCACGGATTTTTATATTCCAAAAGTATTGTGGACATATACATTTGGAACAAAGAATTATCTGTGGCCGATAGCCGAAACTACGTTGAGAGCTGATCCGAACCTTATTCAAAATCCTTATTGGTGATAATGCAACTAACTTTTAACCAATCTTTTAAATGACTAATAGTATGAAAAAAATATTTTATGCTTTAATTGTATTAATGATGTCTTGTTCGGAGGACTATATTGGTCAATATCCTGTCGATAAAGTTTCGCCAGGGAAAGTGAAAAATCCTACGATCACTAATTTTGCTGGGAAAAGTGAAATTACATACGAACTCCCTTCCGATGAAGATTTACTCTATGTAAAAGCACTATATACATTGCCAAATGGAGCTCAGGCAGAGGAACGTGCTTCTTTTTATCAAAGACAGGTTCTAATAAAGGGATTTGGAAAATCGCAAAAGCATATTGTCAAACTAATGGCAGTTGACCGTAGTGAAAATGAGTCCGTCCCACTGGAAGTAGAAATTGAACCGGAGGATTCTCCCATTTATGCAATACTTTCTTCTATAACAGTATTCTCTTCCTGGGGAGGACTTAAAGTTCTATGGGAAAACCCTGATGCTGAAAATATTGTAGTGGAATTAATCGGTAAAACGAATAGCGTCACCGAATTTTCAAGTCTGGACAATTTCTATACAGCTGAAAAAAATGCAAACAAATCTGTAAGAGGGATGGATACCCTGAAGGTAACTGTTGGTGTTTTTGTTCGTGACCGCTATAGTAATTATACAGATACTGTTTATAACAATTATAAACCACTTTTTGAGCAACAACTTGACCGAACCAAATTTAAGGGATTGCCTCAGTCGCCAAATTATACGCTTCACCCAACATTCGGAAATAAAAGCATGAGTGTATTGTGGGATAATATTATTTCTCCCGGAGATAATGTGTATTATATTGTTCCCGGAGGACCACCTAACCCTTATTTTACAATGGATTTGGGAGTAACCGCAAAACTTTCACGGTTCAAATTCTGGTCCAGAGACCAATGGTGGTTTCAACTTCATAGTCCAAAGCATTTTGAAATATGGGGAACAAATGATCCTACAGCAACTACTGTTGATAACTGGAACGGATGGTATAAAATTATGGACCAGGAAGCGTACCGACCTTCAGGATTGCCGGCAGGTGCTACACCTACTACTGATGATATTGCATATGCTATTGCCGGTGAGGAGTATGAGTTTGACATATCTAATCCTACAGTCAGATATATTCGTTTCCGTTGTACTGAAACCTGGAGCGGATCTACAGGCCTCAATTTGTCTGAAATTAGATTTTGGGGTGCAGTACAATGATTTTAAACTATGAATTTTAAATTCTTTATAGGATGAAAAAAATTATTATTTATATACAACTGATATTTGTGACTTTCATAATTATTAAGTGCACGGATATTAACGATATTCATGATGAATACTTAAAAAGGGGGGAAACCATCTATATTGCCAAGGTAGATTCGGTTGATGCTTTTAGCGGGGATAAGCGAATCATGCTACGGCTGTATACAAAAAATCCACAGATAACTTCTTTTGCGATCTTTTGGAACGAGGGAAATGATTCGCTGATTGTTCCCGTAGAAAACCGGATTTCTCCCGACTATCTGGACGTAATGATTGGTGATGCTAAAAAAAGTATGGATGAAAAAAGCTATGTATTTGAAATTTATTCCAGAGATGGCAAGGGGCATCGTTCTATAAAATATGAACAAATTGCAGAGATTTATGGTGATATTTATCGATCTACACTTCAAAATCATCCCTATAAATCAGCGGCATTTGATAGTAAAAGTTCTATTCTTAATATCACATGGTTCTCTCCTATTGATACCAAGGAAATTGCAGTTGAGTTCAATTACACGAACAAAAGCACTGGCTTGGCAATTTCTCAGGTGATAGGCGTGAAAAATCTGACAACAACCCAAATAGCTGATATCGATCCCAACTTTTCTGTTTCATACAGAACTCTTTACCTTCCAAAGCCGGATGCAATAGATACGTTTTATACCAGTTATGTTCCCGTTGAACTTGTAGAGATTGTTAATGTTGCATTAAATAAACAAGTAAAGGTTAGTGATGTGCTTGGCACTAATGAGGGGCGTTTTGCTGTGGACGGATCCACAAACACATCTCGGTGGGTTTCCAACCCGACTGGGGAGCATTGGATTGAAATTGATCTGGGAGGGGAATATAATATTTTTTCGTTCGCAACATGGAGTGGAGCGAGTGGCAGTTATGGAAACCCAATCCCTAGCTTTAAATTTCAAATTGATGTTGGTGGTTTGTGGCAGGATATTGTTACCGTTACCGGGAATACTAATCCGCAGTATAGTGTCGAATTTGGCTTGGTAAAAGCAAGCAAAGTGAGATATTTTGTTCCAAGTAATACCGATAATACTCGGTTGTATGAAATTGCTGTTTATGCAAAAATTAAGGTGAGACCATAATCATCTGCCTGAAGAACTAGTGAATTTGTAAGACAGCCAGCTGTTAATCAGATGGTTGTCTTGCATTAAGATATGATTCCAAACTTATCAAAATAAAATGCCTATGAAATATATATAAACTGACAGAAAAACAGGGAAATGCGCCTAACACTTCCCTGATGTAATTAATAACACCCAGTCTGACTCACTGGGTAATTATAAACTTTTCAACACAAAATTATGAAAAAAATAAGAAATTTAACCTGGAATGGAAAATTTCCGGGGGCAAAAACATTCAAAATTATCAAACTAACTACCTTTTTGATTTTAATTTCCATGGGTAGTGCATTTGCAAAAAATTCTTACTCGCAACAGAATCGCGTAGTTTCTGTTAAGGTTCAAAACGGGAAAATCGATGATGTCCTGAAACAAATATTTGCTGGGACCAATGTTAATTATACTTTAAAGGATAAATTTATTGTATTAGCGGCTCCTTCATCCGGTGAAAATTCTATAGCTCAGCAAAAAATCACGATATCTGGCCGTGTCACCGATTCATCCGGTCAGGCTCTTCCCGGCGTAACTGTGGTCGTGAAAGGAACCAACAACGGCACAATTACTGATGCCACAGGAAAGTATTCATTAAGTAATGTTCATGGCGACATGACGTTACAATTTTCCTTTGTTGGGATGAAAACCCAGGAAATTTCTGTTAACGGTAAATCTGTTTTTGATGTTACCATGTCTGAAGAAACTGTAGGAATAGAAGAGGTGGTTGCTGTAGGATATGGGACAATGAAAAAACGCGATTTGACAGGATCGCTTAGCTCAGTAAAAGCAAAAGAAATGATCGCTTTTACTGTTGCCAACCCGATTCAGGCTTTGCAAGGTCGTGTCCCTGGACTAGTAATCAGTTCCAATACGGGTGCTCCTGAAGGAAATTTCAGCATTCGAATAAGGGGAACTAATTCTATAAAAGGGGATAATACTCCATTATATGTGATAGATGGTGTTCCTGCGGGTGTTTCCAACATTAATAACTATGATATTGAATCAGTGGAGGTTTTGAAAGATGCATCAGCTACCGCTATTTACGGATCACGTGGGGCAAACGGGGTAATTCTTATCACCACAAAAAAAGGAAAAGCCGGAAAAACATCTGTTGATTATAATTTCGAGTATGGTGTGCAATCCCAGATAAAAAAGCTGGATATGATGAATGCCACTGAATGGGCGACACTTTACAATGAACAACGATTGATTGCGACGGGGAAAGAGTATTTTACAGCCGATCAAATTAAAGCTTTCGGGAAGGGTACAAATTGGCAATCGCTTGTTTTTAAAGATGCTCCCACTCAAAATCATAATATAACGATAAGAGGAGGTTCCGAGAAAACAAGAATATCAGTAAGTGGTTCTGCTATGCTAAAAGATGGACTTATTGATAATAGTTTGTATAATAAATACAATATTCGTTCTAATATTGATCATGTTATAAGTGATCATTTTGATTTATCATTAATCGCTTCCTATACAAGAACAGATAAATATTTGCAAGATTCCAATGCTGGTAATAGAGGAGGCTCATTAATCGGTGCAACTTTCTCAGTTCCCCCGATATGTAAACCATATAACGAAGATGGCTCCTATAGCTATTTTCCCGTGTCCAATCCCTATTTGCTGGCTCAGGGTGTTAATCCCATTAATTTAATTAATGAAACCAGTAATATTTCGAAAGCAGATCTTATGGATGTAAATGGAGCTTTGACTTGGAAACCCCTAAAGGGTTTATCCCTTAAATCTTCTTTTGGTATCGAATCTCTCAATTATAGTACAAATTATTATGTCACCTCTAAATATTTATACGGCTCTTCCAGTGCATCGGTCTCCAGTAATCAGCAGACGACCATCGTCAACGAGAATATTGCCAATTATGATTTAGTAATTGCAAAAGATCACCGATTAAATTTAATGGGAGGTTTTACTTATCAGGAATATAAAGGAACCTCAGTAGGGGCTAGTGGAAGCGGTTTTTTGAGTGACGCTCCTGAATCTTATCAATTGGGGTCGGCCTCTACATTTGGTACGCCTTCTACATCATTCACTAAATGGGTGCTTATGTCCTATTTGGGAAGGGCGAATTATTCTTATAAAGGAAAATATCTGGCTACTGCGAGTATTCGGGCAGATGGTTCTTCCAGGTACAGCAAAGGAGATAAATGGGGGTATTTCCCATCCGCTGCATTGGCCTGGCGTATCTCGGATGAAGCTTTTCTAAAAAGGTTCTCTTTTCTTTCAGATTTAAAGTTGCGTCTGGGCTGGGGAGCCACAGGTTCTACCGCAATTAATCCTTATACCACAATGAACATGTTAAGCCAGGGAAAAGCTCCGGCAAATGGAGATATTTATACTTATTATGCTGCCAGTACAACCTTCCCTGCTAATTTGAAATGGGAAACTACAGCCCAATGGAATTTGGGTATAGATTTAGGTCTATTAAACCAACGGTTACGCATCACTGCAGATTATTATCGGAAAAAAACCACCGATCTGTTAAATTCGGTTTCATTGCCAGCCTCTACCGGTTATGGAAGTACGATTCAGAATATTGGAGAAATGAGTAACAAAGGTGTCGAGTTTTTGATTGATGGGGATATCATTCAAAAAAAAGATTTTCGATGGAATGCTTCTGTCAATTTTGCTGTTAATAAAAACAGGGTTGACAAGCTATATGGTGGATCTGACCTCTATGGAAGTGATATTAATCTGGCATATATGTCAGGAACTATAAACCTGATTCGTGAAGGCGAACCCCTCGGAGTTTTCTATGTTTTTAAAAGTGACGGATATGATAGTAATGGGATACTTAAATATATCGATGTGGACAATGATGGAAATTTAACAACAAAAGATCGCTTTATTTTAGGAGACCCCAACCCAGATTTTACTTACGGTCTAAGTTCTACAATTCAATATAAGAATTTTGAATTTTCAGTTTTTCTGCAAGGAAGTCAAGGAAATGATATTTACAATGTCGGTGAAACGGCAAATTATGACTATGGATTAGGATTAAATCTGAAAAAAGATGTGTATTACAGCCATTGGTCCTCCAGTAATACACCGGAACAAAATGCTGCGGCCAAGTATCCTAAACTAAGTGCTAATCAAAAGCTGGTTCACTCAGACCGTTTTATCGAAGACGGTTCTTATTTGCGTCTAAAGAATATTTCTTTGGCTTATAATTTACCGGTTCAGAAATGGAGTTTTGCCCATTGGTTCAAAGGAATTCAAGTGTACGCAAGCGCACAAAATATTTTAACGATTACAGGCTATTCAGGTATAGACCCAGAAGTTAATTCGTGGGGAGGTGGTAATTCGGTGAATTTGGGGCTGGATTATTTGACTTATCCCAATACAAAAACGGTATCGTTTGGTGCTAAAGTTTCATTTTAAAAAAAGAGAAACCCATGAAAAAAATATTATTTATCACAATAATAGGAATGTTATTTTTTACTTCCTGTCAGAATTGGTTAGATGAAGAACCCAAAGCTGTAGCAGCTGAGACATTTTATAATACTTCAGCAGAGGCAGATGCTGCGGTAATGGCTCCCTTGTATAAATTAAGAAGTGGTTTTGGATCATTGTATCCCGGGCTTATGGAGTGCTTCGCAGACTATCAATATGGAAGAGGTAGTTGGGAAGATAATAGTAGGTATGCCGGATTAAATGCGACCAATGTAAATCGTGCAAGTGCAGTGTGGTCTTCACTGTACAGTGCTATCAGAGATTGCAATATCCCTATATCCAGACTGCCTAAAGCTTCCGCGTTAACTGATGTTCAGAAAGCAGCATATGTTGGAGAACTGAAGTTTCTCCGTGCTTTATGTTATTATCATTTGGTTCGGTTTTGGAATGCTGTTCCTTTGCGAACAGACGAAAATATGTCAGAATGGAACCTGGGAAAAAGTTCTGCGGATGAAGTTTATGCACTAATTAAAAGTGATTTGGAATTTGCGATAGTTAACGCTCCGGATAAACCTAGATTAGTGGGAACACCAGGGAAAAATGCAGCAAAAAGTTTATTAGCACAAGTACAAATCCAACTGGGGAACCATGCTGAAGCTAAAAGATTAGCTGGTGAAGTAATTAGCAGTGGTGTTTATGCGTTGGTTCCAGTCACAAAGTACCGGGAATTTGAAAAAATATTTGGGCCGAATGTAGTAAATACTACTGAAGAAATATTTTATTTTAAAACGTCTCGAACTAATAATATGGGATGGGAGTACGTTATGATGTGCTCACATCCAAGAGCTTTGATAGAAGGGAAATATATGCATGGGAGAGGTAGTGGAGCAGGCGATGGATGGTATGCAATATATACTAAATTAACAAACCAATTGATTTCAGATTGGGATGAGAAAGATCTTCGGAAAAATTATAATATATTGCCTTTCGATATCGGTCTGGGAAATACTACTTGCCTAGATACAAAATTTTATGATCCTGATGCTACAGGATCGGGAGCAGCCAATGTATCCTATCCTCTGGTCCGTTATGCCGATATTTTACTTTTATATGCAGAAGCAGCAGTACAAGCCTCGGGTACGCCAAATGATGATGCCATGGAAAAACTAAACATGGTACATAGGAGGGCCTATGGATATACACCAACTGTTTCTTCCACTATCGATTTTAAATTAATAGATTACAATACCAAGGAAAAGTTTATGGCTTTATTGATCAAGGAACAAGCGTATGAGAACTATAATGAGGGAAAACGCTGGCCATTCCTTGTTCGTTTAGGTATAGCAAAAAAAGTTATAAAAGAGGTGAAGGGAATTGATGTCGCAGATAAACATTTTCTGTTTCCTATACCGACTACAGAATTTGATTACAACAAAGGGCTAGACCCAACTAAAGACCAAAATCCAGGTTATTAGTATAAAAGAGAGAAAGGAAAGGCTGTCCTCCTATTGATTGAAATTCTTAATCATTTCAATATTTAGGTTTGGCTGGATTAAGTGTAATAGAAAATCTCTGATTTTCTGGAGGGCAGCCTTATTTTTTCAATCAAGTTCAAAAGTTCCATAATCTTCCAGGATAGGAAAGTATATTTTCATTTTTTTAATTGTTATAAAATAAACATGAAACTGATCTGTCTTTTTTTTCTTTGTTTGATAGCAGAAGGCCTTTACAGTCAATTTAAAGGAGACCAATCTTATATAAACTTTGCAACTAAGTTGGACCCCGTCGCAAAAATCATAGACTTGTCAGAACAAAAATATGTTGTCTGGGATTGTTCTCCTATTTATGATTCAAATGGTAAAATTCATGTTTTCTTTACCCGGGTGCCTAATTCAGATGGTAACTGGTTCCAGAATTTCAGGACACAAGGAGAAATTGTCCATGCTATTGCTGATAAACCGGAAGGCCCGTATACTATACACGAAGTTGTATGCAAAGGAAGAGGACCGGGGCACTGGGATGCTTATGGCATTGTTGGTCCCAGAGTTTATAAAATTGATAATCAATATGCATTATTTTTTACAGCCTATGAAATCCCATGGCCATTGGAAAAAATGAAAGAACATATCGGCTTATTAATATCTGATGATTTGCAACACTGGAGACTGGCTAACAAGGGGCAACCGGTATTATCTCCTGATACTGTGTCAAGGTCAAGCGATACATGGGATAGAATGATTGTTAATAATGCTGCATTTGTTAAAAATCCTGTTACAAATCAATATTGGTTGTATTACCGTGGCATGAAATCCTTAAATCAATGGAATATTGGACTGGCTGTTTCGGATAAATTGGAAGGACCATTCATTCGGCATAGCGAAAATCCGGTTATTGATGCTTCAAAGCTAAAGAAGAATTTTATAGGATTTGAAGACCCTGTCGTCTGGTATCAAAATGATCGTTTTTGTATGTTGGTTAAAGATGGTGGCTATTTGGATGAACCTGGCGGGTGTTATTTCGAGTCCGGGGATGGTATTCATTGGACTCAACCTATGCGTGGCTGGTATTCGCCTGATTTTTACTTACATGAAGCTGGAAAACTTGAATCACCACAAATTCTTAAAACTGAGAAAGGCGAGCCAGAGTATATTTTTTTTAATAAGTATATTGAAAGAAATCAGGAATCATCGGGCTTTGTATTCAAAATTAGTAAATAACATATTAAGTTAAAAAATAAAATGAAAGCTAAATTTATAATTTTATTAATGAGTATTTTGTATACGGTAACTTTATGGGGGCAAGCTCCAAAAAGTTTTGCGGAAAGATTAGAACCCGTCGGAAAAATTTTAGATATATCTGATCAAGGATATGTTACCTGGAGCATGGCTCCCATATATGGTCCAGATGGTAAAGTCCATGTTTTTTTTACCAAGATACCTAATTCAGATGGGAATTGGATGAAGAATCACAAAACAATGGGTCATATTGGACATGCCGTAGCTGATAAACCTGAAGGTCCTTATACTATTCTGGAAGATATTCCTTATAAAGGGAGGAAAGGACCAGGGCATTGGGATGGTAATGGTGTTCCGGGGCCTCGGATTTACAAAATTGACAACAAATATCTGTTATTTTTTACCGCTTATGAAGTTCCGTGGCCATTAGAAAAGATGAAAGAGCATATCGGTTTTTTAATCTCTGACGATTTGAAAAACTGGAGACTGGCAAATCATGAACAGCCTGTATTATCTCCGGACACCACGTCAAATGATGCCTGGGACAAGATGATAGTTAATAACGCTTCTTTCGTTAAGAATCCTGTCAATAATCAATTTTGGTTGTATTACCGAGGAATGAAATCCTTGAATCAATGGAATATAGGACTGGCAATATCAGATACATTGGAAGCTACTTACATTCGACATTGTGAAAATCCGATTATTAGCGTTTCGAAAATGAACGACAGATTCCATATAAAGAAAAATTTTGTAGGGTTCGAAGATCCTGTTGTCTGGTATGAAAACGGTCGTTTCTGTATGCTTGTTAAAGATGGTGGTTATCTGGATGCACCTGGTGGGTGCTATATGGAATCAAAGGATGGCATTCAATGGAGTGAACCGGTACGCGGCTGGTATTCTCCGAGTTTTTATTTGAAGGAAGAAGGATCGAAACTAGAATCCCCACAACTACTCTTAAATGATCGTGGTGAGCCGGAATACATATTTTTTAACAGGTATATAGAAAAAAATCAAAAATCATCCGGTTTTGTATTTAAAGTGAGAAAATAGTTGGTGGCTTTGGATAAAACAAAAACTGTTTCTGTTTATAGGTCCATCAAAAAATAAAATACTATGTAATGTATTACAAATATAGTCTACTATAGTAGTTCCCAAAACTAAGAATTGAACCTAAGGATTTACAAGTAACTGAAACAATAAATGGCAGATTTTTTAATAAAATGATATGCTGTGTAACATTTGTAATTGTAAAATATGCACACGTGAGTATTGTATATTTGCTTCGAAATTATTTTGATGAACTACCCGTTTGGGGTATAGATGCTGTGATATGATTCAAAAATTTAGTTCATGGATAATTGACATTTGCAATCAACTGACGACTTGTAATTTTAATAAATGAAGAATATTTCAATAAAAGATATTGCTCGGGAACTTGGGATCCATCATACTACAGTTTCTCGTGCTTTGCGCGAGAGCAATTCCGTAAAAAAAGAAACCAGAGAGAAAATTTTGGAAAAGGTAAATGAGATGGGATACAGACCCAACCGTTTAGCACAAGAATTTCGAAATAAACGGAGTAATACTATCGCAATAATTGTTCCGGTAATACCGCACTCCTTTTTTTCAAATTTTATTGCTGATTTTTCCCAGAAGGCCAACGTTTCTGGCTTTTCAGTAATGGTATTCCAGTCTAACGGTAATTTAAAAACTGAGAAGGGTATTATAGATACCTTATTAAGTTACAGAGTTTCTGGAGTAGTAGCTTCCGTATCTCATGAAACTAAGAGCGGAAAGCAATTTGAGTTGCTTAAAAATGCAAAGATTCCCCATGTATTTTTTGACCGTACTCCCGAAAATTATAAAGCATCTCATGTTATACTTGATAATTTTCACGCAGCTTATGATGCAGTAAAAATATTGATTGTTTCGGGGAAGAAACGTATCGCTTTTATCTCTACGCCTGACCAAGTTAATGTTTTCGACGATCGTTTTTTGGGTTATAAAAAAGCTTTGGAAGATAATAATCTACCTTTTGATGACCAGTTAGTTATCCGTAAGGGTTTGTCAATGAATGACGGATATTGTGCTGCTCAAAGGATGTTAGAACTATCGGAAAAACCTGATGCTGTTTTTGCCATTAGAGATGAATTAGCCATTGGTGCAATCAAATTTATAAAAAAGAGTGGTCTGCATGTTCCGGGTGATATTTCTGTAATCGGGTTTGACAATGATCCAATGGGTATAGCGTGTGAGCCTGAATTAACTACTGTGAGCCAGTTAATACCTCAAATGGCATCAGTAGCCTTTGATTTGTTGTCGAGGCAAATAAATAGTGATGTCCAGGAGGAGGAACAGCGGATTTTAAGAGCTGAAATAATTATACGCGCTTCTAGTTAAATTTTTTTTATTGAAATTGCTCACGTGAGCAATTTATTGATATTTACAAAAACTAAAATGAC
Source organism: Gaoshiqia sp. US2 (assembly GCF_059705485.1). Lineage (NCBI taxonomy): Bacteria > Pseudomonadati > Bacteroidota > Bacteroidia > Marinilabiliales > Prolixibacteraceae > Gaoshiqia > Gaoshiqia sp. US2. The sequence continues at coordinate 3,816,647 of NZ_AP048550.1, forward strand.
TAGATGATTGACTTAGGATGATAATTTAAAACGAAAATTAAACGGACTCTAGTTTCTCTTGAATTACGGTTGCTGAGTCATCTTATAATTTCATTTGGTTGGATCCAGGTGAGACCCATGAAGTTGAGGTAAACTTAATGGATGGATTACAACTTAATGCACGGAATATAAATTTTTAAGAATGAGAAAACTAACTTTCTATTTTTTCTTTTTGGCTTTTGCCGTAAATATTGCTTCTATCCGAAGTCAGGAGCCTATTGGAATTGAACAGCTTGGGTCAATTAAATGGTTGCCATTCAGAGCGGATTTAATAAAAGTTGGCTATGAAGGAAGCATTGATAAAAAAGGGGATAATGCAGATTGGGCTTGGGATTTGTACCAGGATAAGAATAATGAATGGGTAATTTTTGATATTGATGGTCCCGGCTGCATTTATAATTTTGTGGTACATCATGATCTTGCAGTATCCGACCCGATTTATCGTTTTTATTTTGACGGAAGCAAAAAGCCGGCCTTCGAGATAAGGCACTCCGAATTCGGGAGCAAATACCCTTTTATAGAACCATTAGCTGCAAGATATGACCCGAAAGAGCGATTTCCTCTATTTGCGATTGTCAGAAGTTTCTGTCCCATGCCTTTTAAAAAGTCATGCAAGGTAACTTCCTCTGAACACTTGTACGATAATGCCGGAGATAAAGGTGGCGGTGGTTGGGGGCACATTATGTACCATGCCTATCCTACAGGCAATAGTGTTGAAACTTTTAACAGTAAAGAAAGTTATCAACCGATTTTTGATCTTTGGAATAACGTTGGAGATGATCCTAAAAGTACAATTGGTAATTATGTAGAAAAAGGCACTACGTCGCTTAATAAAGGGGATTCAACAATTATCTATCAAAAATCCGGTTCAGGGTATTTGGCTTCAATAAAGTTACATATCCCTGAAGAACCTATGAAACTTCTTACCGATTTATGGATAAGGATTAAATGGGAGGGGGAAACAAGTTACGCTGTAAACTGTCCAATCGGGGCGTTTTTTGGGAACGAGCTAGGATTTAATGACATAAAGTACATTACCCATGGCATGAAAACAGAAGGCAGTTTCTATTCTTATTTTCCAATGCCATTTTGGCAATCAGCGCAGATTGAATTGTTAAACAAAAGCACAAAAGCTATTTCCCGGTTATCTTATGAGATCGCCTATAATGCTGATAATGAAAAGTTTTATCAAAAAGGTCCTTCCATGCATTTCAGGGCTTCGGCTTACCAGCCGCCTGAAAAAAAAGAGAGTATGCGGGATTCACATATTGCTACCATTACAGGGCATGGTCACATAGTCTCCGGCACCGTTACCGGATGGGAAAAAACTTTTTGCGAAGGAGATATCCGGGTTCTAATAGATGGAGCCTCGACGCCAAAAGTTGAAAGCGATGGGTCCGAAAGCTGGTCATGTTATGGATGGGGGTTTATTAATCCGCCAAAAAATAACCCTGTTTCTGGGTTTGACGGTAAAGGGAATAGTCAATGGTCTATGACAAGAGTCTGTGTAGGTGATTTTTATCCATTTCATACAAATTTGCGTTTTTCTGTTGAAGGAGGAAGTGGAGGGCATTCGGGCGAAGACATTCGAAGCGGAATTGTCTTTTACTACGGTGAACCGGAACCATCAATGATCCTGACTGATTTTATTGATGTGGGTGATATTACTTCGGAAAAGGTAAACAACTATAACGCTCCAGAATCGGCAATTGATTCGCTTAAGTCACTTTATGAAGGAGAATTTGATCAAATACCTGTTGCTGATGAAGGTCGTAAGCTGATGGATGAAAGCCGTTTTAAATTAAAAATATCGCCACAAAACAAAGGTATAATACTACGTAGACGTTCTGATCAGGGATTAGGCAGACAGCGAGCGAAATTATTTATTGATGGTATCCAGGTTAAAGAAAGAGACTGGTATTTTTCCGACCATAATACCTACAAACGCTGGTTGGATGATGAGTTTATAATTCCTGAAAAATATACCAGAGGCAAATCGAATATTGAGATTAAAATAGAACCACAAACAGTCAATTTAGAAAAGAACTGGAACGAGTATTTTTATTGGGGTTACAGCCTAATGGATGATTCCAAGCAAATAAAGATGGATGATATTGTTCTTCCATCAAAAGCTACTCCTGTTCATTTACGAGATCGCCACTTCCCGGTTAAATAAAGCAGACTTTATTAAACTCAAAATAATCTCTTATGAATAAATATATTTTGCTGATTATTAGCGTCTTTCTCTTCTTGATTTCTGCCTTTGGAAAATCTTACCACGTATCGCTGAAGGGGAATGATGTCAATACAGGTACGTTAAAGTCTCCTTTCCATTCAATTCAGAAAGCAGCCGACATTATGCAGGACGGGGATACCTGTTATATTCATGCCGGGACTTATTACGAATCGGTACGTCCTGTTAGTTCGGGTGTAGAAGCCAGACCAATTGTGTTTACGGCATATCATAATGATGAAGTCATTGTCCACGGTGGCAGGATAGTAAATAACTGGACAAAATACAAGGAAAATATTTATAAAGCCACTATACCAGACACCGTAAAAGACCTGTTTGTTAATAGACAGTACATGCTGTTAGCCCGTCATCCAAACATGCCTTACGATCCTTCGAAGGGTTTTGATATGCTTCATCCTGCACTCGGAACAGCCAATCCACCTGCCAATATCGACTGGACAAACGTTACTGTTATTCAAAGTGATAAGCATGGTTGGAGGAATCGCATATGGAATCAGGATACTTATTTGGAATTGCCTGACAGCATTGACCGGGGCGGTTGGTTGATGGGTATTCCCGGGTTACTGGATTCTGAAGGGGAATGGTACTGGAAAGATGGTGTTCTTTATCTCTGGTTGCCAAAGGGAAAGAAACCTGAAAGTCTTCTTGTGGAAGCCAAGGTAAGAGATTGCGGTTTCGACCTGTCCGGGCGGAACAATATCATTTTGAATAAGCTCACAGTATTCGGCTCAACGATAAATATGTACGGGGCCAGCCATTGCATGATGGATGGATGCAAAGCTTTTTACGTAGGTTCAATGTTTAAAAATTCAAAATTTTTTATCAGCGGATTCTGGTCTCCCATGTCTGCTGACATCACAGGCAAGGGAATACTCATGGGCGGTTCTTCCAACACTATTCAGAATTGCGAGATTGCTCATTCATGGGGTAACTGCGTATCAATTCTTGGATCGAATAATACGGTTTTCAACTGTGAAATTTATGATGCCAACTGGCAGGGCGATGAATGTGCGGTGATCCTTATGAACGGTGGGGGGCATATCATAAAGAGAAACAAATTACATGATTCAACTCGTGAAATTGTAATGTTGCAGAATTTAATGACGATGAACCCCGTTCCGGCGGCTCCTTGTCATATTGAATTAAACGAACTCTATAATGCGGGAACTGCAAAAACCGATAACGGAGCGTTCTATACTTTTTGTACGGATGGCAATAGAACTGTTATCGCGTACAACTGGATTCACGATTGTTTTAATGGCTATGATGAAAAATTGCATGGTGGAGCCGGGATTTACCTTGATGATTATTCTAAGAATTACATCGTTCACCATAATGTGATTTGGAATGTTACGAACGGCCCTTGGGCAACCGGGATATTTGCAAATAATCCCAAAAAGGATTACGAAGCTGGCCCTAATAATCACAGAATATATAATAACACGATATGGAATTGCAAAAGGGCTGTTAATTCTCCTGAGAAAGACTGGAATGGATCGGCCGCAAGTAGATTTTGGTCGGAAACGGAGGTTTTTAACAACATCCTTCTCAAGGATATTACATTCGCTAAAGCTGCAGTTAAAAATAATTATTCGGGTACCATTCCCGTGTTTACAGATACCTTGAATCATGATTTTCGCCTCGGGGAAGGATCTCCGTGTATCGATGCCGGAAAGGTTATACCCGGGATAACCGATAGCTTTAAAGGTTCAGCACCGGACATCGGTGCATATGAATACGGGGGTGAGTATTGGTTACCTGGACTTCTTCCTGGCAATAATGATAAAGTCTCAAAAGCCGACAAAACAACACGTAAATAATATACACATTAGTTAAGATTTTAAATAAGAATAGTTATGGAGTATAGAAGATTAGGAAAAACCGATATGAATGTATCGATCCTCAGTTTTGGGGCGTCCCCATTAGGAAATGTATTTGATCAATCGGACGAAAATGAAGGGAAAAGAGCTGTACATTATGCTATTGACCATGGCGTAAACTATTTTGATGTGGCTCCAATGTATGGAACGACTCTTGCTGAATCGCGACTGGGAAAAGCGCTTAAGGGCAACCGGGATAAAGTTTTTCTTGCCACCAAATGTTGCCGGTATAGTGTTGACGATTTCGATTTTTCTTATAACAGGGTGCTGGAAAGTATTGATGAATCGCTGAAAAGATTACAAACAGATTATGTTGATGTGTTGCAGATACATGATATTGAGTTTGGCACAACTCAACAGGTTTTGGAAGAAGCAATTCCTGCTGCTATCAAAGTGAAGGAAATGGGGAAAGCCCGGTATATTGGCATAACTGGCCTGCCTGTCAGGTACCTGGCAAAAGTTGTAAGACAAGTAGATGTGGACACCGTGCTTTCATGGGCTCATTATAACCTTGTTGAAGATGAAATCAACGACGAATTAGTACCATTATCAATAGAAAAAGGTTTTGGGCTGATTAATGCCTCCCCGTTGCTTCAACGACTTCTTTCCGATTCTCCGTTACCTGCCTGGCACCGTTCGCCTCAGTTAGTTAAAGATATTCAGCCGGGATTACTTAAGCTATGCTCAGAATACGGAATTAGTCTGAGCGATGTGGCAAATCGGTACGCACTTGATCATCCTGACATTGCAACCACCATTGTTGGTATGTCAAAACTGAAGAATGTTGAACAGAACGTCAGGGTTTTGGATTTTAAAATACCTGATGGCCTTTTGAAACGAATTGAAGCGATGGTTAAACCGGTAAAAAACAAAATGTGGTTCGAAGGAAATCCTGAAAACAACATTTCAAAACAAAAAATAACCCAACTATGAAAGCATTATTTTTGGTAAAACCGGGAGAAACTGAAATCAGGGAGATTGATATGCCGGTTATTGGGCCTGAGGACGTATTATTGAAAGTGAGTATGGTCGGTTTTTGTGGCGGCGACCTCAATGGGTTCAGGGGGCTATTTGAGTTGCAGGAATACCCGAATATTTTAGGGCACGAAGTAGGCGCTACCATTGAACAAACCGGCGCGAAGGTTCCCGGTGAATTTAAACCGGGGTTGAAAGTAACCTTAAATCCCTATTTGAGTTGCGGGGTATGTTATTCATGTCGTAAAGGACATCCCAATGCTTGTGAGGATAACAAAACAATGGGTGTGAGACGACCCGGAGCGATGACCCGGTATATTGCAGTTCCTTGGAAAATCCTTTATTCATCGGAAAAACTTTCGCTTAAGGAACTTGCCTTGGTTGAACCTTTATCAGTGGGATTTCATGCCGCAGCCAGGGGACATGTTTCATCAAAGGACCGCGTTGCAGTTATTGGCTGCGGAATAGTAGGAATGGGAGCAATAGCTGCTTCGGTCAATCGTGGCGCTGAGGTTATTGCCATTGATATTGACGATTTGAAAATGGAAATTGCAAAAAAAGCCGGAGCAGTTCATACGATTAATACAACTAAAGTCGATTTGCATAAAGCGTTATCTGAAATTACCAATGGAGACGGACCCGATGTTATTATTGAAGCAGTCGGCAATCCGGTGACTTATCGGGCCGCTGTTGATGAAGTGGCATACAAAGGAAGAGTAGTATACATCGGATATGCCAAAAAGCCGGTAAAATATAACACTGGAATTTTTGTAAAAAAGGAGATAGACATTTTGGGATCACGTAATAGTCTTAACGAGTTTCCAGAGGTCATTCGTTATCTGGAATCCGGTAAATTTCCTGTTGACGATGTAGTTACGAAAATTGTCCCGATTGAAGAAGCAGGAAGTGCCTTGTCGAGTTGGTCGGAGAATCCTGGTCCGATTACAAAAATCATTGTCTCATTTGATTAGCAAGAAACCATGATCAAGTCTAGTATTACGATCAATTTAGCCTCACAGGTAGAAACAGGGCCCTGGATTTACCGGGAATCACTGGAGACAAGTGTATTAAAGGCGGGTGAGCTGGGATTTGACGGTGTAGAACTTTTTACAGCCTCAGCAAATTCGGTTGATTCTGATTTGCTGGAGAATTTGTTGCAAAAGACTGGGCTAAAAGTATCCGCAGTAGGAACTGGTGCTGGTAAAGTGCTGCATGGACTGACTCTTACCAATCCTGATTCGGAGATAAGAAGACAGGCACAGTCCTTTATTCGGGATATGATTTCTTTTGGTTCGCGATTTGGAGCTCCGGCGATTATCGGGTCAATGCAAGGAAACTCGGTCTTCGGAATTGATAAGAAACAGGCTCTTGCATGGTTAATTGAGGGACTCAATAGCCTCAGTGAATTTGCCCATGACTATGGTGTCTCGCTAATTTTTGAACCGCTTAACCGATATGAAACCAATCTGGTGAATTGGTTGGAATTTGGAGTAGAAATTATTGGGAAGCTCAATACAAACAATGTGGTCTTACTCGCAGACCTTTTTCACATGAATATCGAAGAAAAATCGATTCCGGATGCCATACTCAATTATGGCTCCCATATTGGATATGTTCACTTTGCGGATAGTAACAGGTGTCCGGTTGGTAACGGGCATATTGAGATGCAGGAAATAGCCAGGGCCTTGAATGAAATTAAATACCAAGGGTATATTTCGGCAGAGGCATTTCCGTATCCTGATGCCGACAGTGCTGCTAAAACAACGATTGAAAACTTCAATAAATATTTCAAGAGAAATGAAGTATAAGAGATATTGCAAAACCATGCTTTTAAAAGACGATCGGGAACTGATCGAAGAATATAAACGGGTACATGCTCTTGGCGCTGCCTGGCCACAAGTGACAAAAGGAGCGAAAGAAGCCGGCATTATCGACCTGGAGATATACATTACAGGGAACCGTCTTTTTATGATCATGGATACTGTCTCCGATTTTAATCACGACCAAGCCATGCTCGAATTGAGCGGAAAGCCAGGGCAGCAGGAATGGGAAACGTTTGTTTCCCGATTTCAGGATACTTCGCCCGATGCTTCTTCCAAGGAAAAATGGCAACTAATGGAACGGATTTTTGAAATGGACCAGATTGCAGAATATGCTTCGGTTGACGGACAACTAAAAGAAAAGAAATGATCATTGATGCACATCAGCATTTTTGGAGCTACCATTCTGATGAATATGAATGGATCCGCGAGGATATGAAGATTCTCCGGAGAGATTTTTTGCCTGCCGGTTTGAAAGTTGAGATTGAAGAGTCAGACGTTGACGGAACGATCGCGATTCAGGCACGGCAATCCATTGATGAAACAAACTGGTTGCTTCAAATGGCTGAAAAGAATGATTTTATTAAAGGTGTGGTTGGTTGGCTTCCGGTTGCAGCCCATGAATTCAAAAGCAAGTTAGAATCAATTGCTAATCAGGACAAGCTGGTAGCCTTACGACACGTTGTCCAGGATGAACCTGATCCTGATTTTTTACTTGGCAAGGAATTTAACAGGGGAATTGATGAGCTAAAATATTTTGGACTGGCTTATGATATTTTAATATACGAGAACCAGCTTCCCGGTACGATTTCGTTTGTAGATCGGCATCCCGGACAGGTATTTATCCTGGATCATATTGCAAAACCAAAAATCGGCAAAAATTTATTAACCCCCTGGAAGGAAAATATCGGGGAGTTGGCCAGAAGGGAAAACGTGTACTGTAAAATAAGCGGTCTGGTTACAGAAGCTGAACCTGGTAGCTGGACAGAAGAACAATTGGCTCCCTATTTTGAAATTTGTCTTGAGTCTTTTGGCGCCAGCCGGCTGATGTTTGGTTCAGACTGGCCCGTTTGCCTGCTGGCCATATCATACAAGGAATGGCTCAAAATTGTAAAAGGGTTCATTTCCAAATTAAGCATTGAAGAACAAAACTGCATTTTACATAAGAACGTAATAAAAGCATATAATCTAAAAATTGAAAAAACAGTTTAAAACACGACGAATGAAATACAATTTTAAATTTTTACTGCTTATCATCTGGGTTGCGGCCATGGGTGGTTTTTTGTTCGGTTATGATTGGGTGGTTATTGGAGGAGCCAAGCCGTTTTATGAACCGTATTTTGATATAACAACGCCGTACATGAAGGGCTGGGGAACCAGTTCTGCCTTGATCGGATGCGTATTTGGGGCCCTGTTTTGTTTCCTGTTCAGCGACAGGTACGGAAGACGTCCTGTGCTTATCCTGTCGGCATTTATGTTCTGTGTCGGAGCATTTGGCACTGCCATGGCAGGTACTTTCACGACGTACAACTTTTTCCGTATTGTTGGGGGATTTGGTATAGGTATAGCATTGAACCAGTCGCCTGTTTATATAGCTGAAATGTCGCCGGCACACTTGCGGGGAAAATTTGTATCTGTTAACCAATTGATGATAAACATCGGGATTTTATTAGCCCAAATTGCGAATTGGCGAATATCGCTGATGGACACTGAAATGCCGGCAAATGCAACTGCAGAAATAATCCGACAAAGCTGGAACGGGCAAATGGGGTGGAGACTGATGTTCGGGATGCAGATCATTCCAGCTACAATCTTCTTTATCTTAATGATTCTGATGCCTGAAAGTGTCCGATGGCTGGTAAAAAACGGACAGGATATCAAGGCAGTGAAAATTCTCGAAAAGATTGGCGGCAAAGATTATGCCGCAGCTGAGATATCATCTATTAAGAATACTATTTCAAAAGATGAAGTCGCAAAAGTACACTTTAGCGAGCTGTTCCGGGGTAAATTATTTAAGATCATTTTACTGGGTATATTTATTACGTTGTTTCAGCAATGGTGTGGAATGAATGTGGTATTCTATTATGCCGCTGATATTTTCAAGGCGGCAGGATTTGATATGAAGCAAATGATGCTGCAAATAGTAGTAATTGGTACGGTTATGGTAATGTCTGTAATTTGTACCATTCTGTTTGTTGATAAAATCGGTCGGAAAACATTAATGTTATTTGGTGCCGGGTCTCTGGCCGTAATTTATATTATTGAGGGATTTTTTTTCCATGTAGGTTATATCGGGCTACCAATAATCATTTTAACATTGGCCAGCGTTGCTTTCTATTCGTTTACCCTTGCTCCTGTCATGTGGGTTATTCTCTCTGAAATCTTCCCAAACCGGATTAGAGGTACGGCCATGTCGGCAGTTGCAGTAATAATGTGGATTGGAAATTTTTCCCTCACGTTTCTATTTCCGATTATCAATGAAAAACTGGGTTGGGCAAAAAATTTCTGGTTATATGCTTTAATCTGTATTGCAGGATTTATAGTTCTGGCGCTTTTCCTTCCGGAAACAAAAGGTAAATCCCTTGAGCAAATTGAGAAACAACTGATTGGTTGATAATATTTTAAAGCAAATATTATCAAATATGCTGCCAAAATGGATCGCATTAATAAGGTTATTGATGATCAATGGAACGATAGATGAGTACTCTAAACCTGAATGGTTGAAGATGCCAAATTTGGTATGTTCATCGCTAGGGGCCTTTACACGAGGAACAGAAAAACGGCTGATGACTAAAGGTAAATGGCGAGGGAATTTACTCAACTATGTCTAATGTAATATCAGAATTTGACATGAGGTACTGCACCCGTTGTATCTTTAAACAATTCTATATTGGCATCAAAGATTCAATAATAAAAAGATATACTATGAATCAAAAACTTTGGATTTTTTTACTGTCTATTTTCACCCTTACTCAGGCGGGTGCAAAAGAGCCGGAATTTAGACTACCACAAAACGAAGTGGATAAAAAAGCCGGAGATAGCGATGTAATGGACGAAGCCTACCGGAAGCTCTGGAATCCGGAACTGCAGGCAGAAATTGACCGGAATATCGAAAAGTATCGAAAAGCCGACGCGTATGTCACATTAAAAGGCGTACTGGAAGGAACTGAGGTAAGAATAGAACAACTGGAACACGATTTTGAGTTCGGTGCAAATATTTTCAATTTTAACCAACTCGGCTCGGCTCAGTTAAATGACAAATACAGAGAATTATTCGGAACACTTTTTAATTCGGCAACCATTCCATTTTACTGGAAAACCTTTGAACCCGAACCTGGGAAACCTCGAAATAAAGCATCTTTTGAAGATACTGAAGAGTACTGGAACCAAAAAAGGGAACCCTGGAAGGAGTATCATTGGAGGCGACCTGCGCCTGAAAAGATTATCGAATACTGTGAATCGAAAAATATTCACATGCACGGACATCCGATTATTTGGGGAAGCAAATGGAACCATCCTGACTGGGTATCTAAAGATTCGAATAAAGTTGATGAAATGGAAAGACTATTTAATAAACGGATTACCGAGATATGTTCATATTATCATGATCGTATTCCAAGTTGGGATATTGTAAATGAAAGCGTTGACCCGGAACCGGGAAAGCCACGATACGGAGTAATCCCCGATGATTACACCTTTAAATCATTTAAGCTGGCAGAAAAAATGTTCCCTGTATCGGTAAAAATGTGTATTAATGACTCCTGGCGCACAGTTTATCCACAGTTTATCCGTGATTTAATTTCTCGGGGTGCAAAGATTGATGTGGTCGGTCTTCAGATGCACATTTTTGATTCACAGTCGTGCCTTGATGTGGCTGACGGGAAAACCGTTTTTCCAAATAATACATCATGGAAACCTCTAGATGTAATTCAATACCTGAAAACATTGGATTCATTGGGGAGACCGGTCCATTTGAGTGAAATAACCATTCCTTCACCCGGGAATGCACCCATTGATAATGATATACAAGCAGTAATTGCTCGGAATATGTATCGTTTATGGTTTTCCTGGCCAGGTATTTATAGAATCACATGGTGGAATTTGATTGATGATTGTGGTGCTCCTGGAGAACCCTCAAAATCAGGATTATTCACCCGAACAATGGAGCCCAAACCCGCATACTATGCTATCGAGAACCTGATAAACCATGAATGGAAAACCAATACGACTGTCCATGCAGGTAAAAACGGATATTTGAAATTTCGTGGTTTTAAAGGTAAATATCGTCTAAAATGGAAGAACAGTGCTGGAGAAGAACAAACTGCAGAGTTCTATTTGAAAAGAGATGGCGACGGATTTTAATCTTTCTCGTAATTTTTTAATTGTTTTTACATTATCTAAGTGAAAATAATCACAAAAAAAAACGGAAATAGGTAATTATGAAATATCTATAAGATAAGAATCGTATCAACCGAAATAGAACAACGACCTTTGAAAAAAAGGCAGTTCAAATGGAACAAGAGAAGCATCAATATCTGTCGTCAACCCTGATATTCAATTCATGGAAATAGGACGAATTAGCAAAATTATACTCTTAACTTATCTTGCAATTATTTGAAAATTAAATAAACAAAAATTTATACCTATGAAAAAGTACAAAATTTTCGGAATATTCGTTTTGGCAATGATTTTCATCTGCCCAATATTAAAAGCACAAAACACTGCAATACCGGTTGCACCCAAACAATACAGGCTTCCGGCAAATTACAAGCCTAAAAATTACAAGTATTCCTTAACCGATTTAAAGGAGAAATTCTCAGAAAAGATGCTGCAAAATGCATCTGAAGATTTTAAGCGTGTTCAGGACGTGAATGAAAAAGGTCAATGGAAAGCGACAGCCGAATCGATTGATAAGCACTCTGCCCCTGAATGGTACAAGGATGCAAAATTCGGAATGTATATAGATTGGGGCTTATGGTCTGTGGCTGGTTGGGCACCTAAAAAAGAAAAAGGCGCTATGTATCCTGATTGGTATGAATACAGACTTGATACCGATACTGCATTTATAAAGTATCACGAAAAGAATTGGGGAAAGGATTTTATGCGCGATGATTTTATCCCTTTATTCCAGGCTAAAGATTACCATCCTGAACAGCTTGTCAAAGTAGCCAGAGAAGCGGGGATGAAATATATAGTACCTTTTTGTAAACATCATTCCGGTTTTTGCCTGTGGCCCTCATCTTATACACAAAGAGATGTATCTGATATGAAGGGCAAAGATTTAATCAAACCGTTAGTGGAAAGTTGCAAAAAAAACGGGATGAAATTCGGATTTTATGTCAGCATTGAAGAATGGGAATATCCCATCATCGATGATCTTAATGGAATGAAATATAGAAAATGGGGAGGAGAATTTTACCCGTATTCAAAAAATCTTGAAAGAAAAGCTTCCGGAAAGATTGCGGTAAAAAACTATGCTAAAGACTACCTGCTTCCACAAATCACGGAATTTATCGATACCTATGACCCTGATATTTTATGGTATGATGGTGATTGGAGCACTCCTGCCAAAGATCTTTTGACTTATGATATTTCAGCTTATTTCTATAATCAGGCCCAAGGACGTAAGGAAGTAGCGATTAACGACCGGTATGGTACTGAAAATGGAAAATGGTTACGTTCAGTCAGGGGAGACTTCTTTACTGATGAATTTGGTGATATGGAAAAAGAAGTAAAACAAGCGAATCATCCATGGGAAGAGAACCGTAGTATCAGCCAGTCTTATGGATTTAATTGGCAGGATACCGATGCAAATGTCGTTAGTTCTCAGGAATTTATAAATATGTTTGTCGATATTGTTGCTCATGGTGGAAATCTCCTGTTGATTGTAAATTTAGATGGTCAGGGAGCTTTGCCAAAAGTTCAGGAAGATCGTTTGGAAGATATAGGCAAATGGCTAAAGATTAACGGAGAAGGGATTTACTCCACCAGGAGATATTCGAGCGTACTTGAAAATAATATTCGTTACACATGCAGTAAGGACAATAAAACAGTCTATGCAATATCGCTTGTATGGCCGGAAAATCAATTGAAGCTAAAATCTGTTAAACCTAAAAAAGGATCGGTGATCACTTTGCTGGGAGATAATAACCCATTAAGCTGGACTTATGATGAAACTACAGGAGTGACTTCAGTTGTAATACCTAAGACATTACAGCAAGAATCCAATCGGCCCTGCCAATACGCCTGGACGTTCAAAATAGAGATTTGATTAAAAACACAAAAATCCAAATGAATTTTCGCTGAACTGGCAATTCCGTAGTATCGGATACATTTTGGGATTACAAAAATCATGCACGCAAATTTTCTTTGTGAAAGAATTAAAACTAATCCAACATGTTTAAGCTTAAAATTAGTTTAATAATTACAGGCTTCCTTTTGTATTTGATATGTAATACCGAAGCAAGCAACCTGAATAAGAAAAGTGTAGAAGACTGGGAACAAATAGTTTCAGCAGAGTTTCATGCAAGAGATGGCCTGCCCAACTTCTTTGCAAAAGTTTTGTGTGGTGATTCAATAAGAGTAGGTTACCTGGGAGGAAGCATTACCGAGCAAAATGGTTGGCGGATATTTTCACTTAATTGGTTAAAGCAACGTTTCCCTACAGCAAAATTTACTGAAATCAATGCGGCAATCGGGGGTACAGGTTCAGATTTTGGTGTCTTCAGACTGTACGACCATGTTTTAAAATATAAACCCGATTTGGTTTTCGTGGAATTTGCAGTGAATGACGGGAGTACCTCTCCCGAAAAGATTATTCGTTCGATGGAAGGAATTGTCAGACAGACATGGCAATATAATCGTACGACGGATATATGCTTTATATATACAATTGCAAATAGCTTTCTGGCAATTGAACAAAGTGGACAATTGCCGGAATCTGCCTCAACAATGGAAAAATTGGCTGAAAAATATCATGTTCCAAGCATCAATTTCGGGTTTGAAATAGCCAGGCAGGAAAAAGACGGGCAATTAATATTCAAAAATGAATCAAAAGAGCTTAACGGAATAAAAGTTTTCAGCCCCGACGGAGTACACCCATTCCCGGAGACTGGACATAAAATTTACCAGGAAGTATTCCAAAGATCGTTCGAAAAAATGATTCCTGAAAGGTCTGGTCATCCCCAAAAACATATTCTGGGTAGGTCGATGGCTCCGGATTATTTCTCTCATGCACAGATGATTGATGTTACAAAAGCCAGGTTAAGCAAAAACTGGGAAGTTATCCAAATTAAAGATAATCCTTCTTTTTCAGCATTTGGAAGATATCTCCAGAATATTGGAAAGGCCAACCAAACAGGCGAAACCCTGGAAATTCATTTCAAAGGACAAGCTATCGGATTTTCTGACATCATGGGACCTGATGCTGGCAGAGTAATAGTTGAAATTGATGGAGAAGTAAAGGACACTCTCTTTCGGTTTGACAGATACTGTACCTACCGCAGAATAAGTTACTTTTTAATGGATCATCTGGAATACAAACACCATACAGTCATTTTCAGGGCGCTAACCGATCCGTTTGACAAAACAGCAATCCTTGCAAAGAAAGAAGACATTTCGCAAAATCCTGATAAATTTAATGAATATGCTGTTTTAGTTGGGAAAATTCTTATTGACGGAAAAATGGAATATTGAAGTTAGTTATTCTTCGAAATTATTTCAAAATGAACTCTTAATGTTAATGTTCCAACGAAGCCACTGATAATAATTCTGTAGTTACCTTTTTATGAATTAGTTTTTTCCTGATGTGGTTCATTTTATTAATTGTCTAGAATTTTTAAGTATGGATTCAGTAAAATATGTTGTATGCAGTATCATCTTTGTTTTATTCTTTCAAGTTGTTTTTTCCTGTAACAATAACCCTATTGAAGATACAAATGAAGATCCAGGCGATACAATAACCCAAATTGATCCAGGAGACACTGTTACACAAACACCATGGGAATACGACTCACCATTTTCTTTCAATCAGCAGCCGGTTAAAGAGTTGCTTGCTATGCCCAAAAAAGTGTTTGCACACTATTTCACACCGTTCCCAATATCTCTCGATAATAAAGCTCCTGATAGCGATTATTATGAAACGGGATATTTGTCTCCCTCTGGTGAGAATAGTAAGCACTTAAGCTATGGAGGGTATTTGCGATCCCGTCCTTTACCTCGTTCTCCCCGAACTGAAAGCGACTGGAAGGCAAAGGATATGGAAGAAGAAGTCAAAAGAGCTGTTGCGCTTGGTATTGATGGGTTCGCTTGCGATTTATTATCCGGTCAAGGGTATGTATATTATGACCGGGTTGTCATGTTAATGAAAGCAGCAGAAAAAATTGCCCCCGAGTTTAAAATCTTATTAATGCCGGATATGGAGGCTTTTAAAAATGCCACGGATAAAGTTGCGGGAGTGGTAAAAGCACTGTCTCTATATTCTGCCGCTTATCGGTTGGATGATGGCCGATTGGTTGTTTCACCTTTTAATACTCAGGTGAAAGATGCTGATTGGTGGAAAAGCTGGTTGCAACAAATGAAAGCAGATGGTGTTGACATCGCTTTTATTCCGCTTTTTCAGGGATGGGGAACTTATGCGCCGACATTTGCTCCCATAAGTTATGGAATGTCTGATTGGGGGTGGAGGTCTGTCAGTGGACAAAGTTACTGGGTTAATACTGCTCAGAAGGCTCATGGCTATGTTACAAAATGGATGATGCCGGTTGCACCGCAGGATATGCGTCCCAAGAATACACGGGTTTGGGAGGCCAAAAATAGTGAGGAGTACAGAGTAATGTGGGAAAACGCAATTTTCGGAGGTTCTGACTGGGTTCATTTAATAACCTGGAACGATTATTCAGAGCACACTCATATAGCCCCTTCAACAGGTACTCAATACTCGTTTTATGATTTGACTGCTTATTATGTAAGCTGGTTTAAAACAGGAGAGAAACCTACAATTGTTCGTGATGTACTTTACTATTTTTATCGGAAACATTCAGCCTCGGCACAGGCAACTAAACAGGAAAAACAATTTGAATTTGATGTGGGTAGCGATGCTCCCTCGAATCAGATTGAATTAGTTACATTTTTAACAGCTCCAGGAACACTGGAAATAGAAATAATGGGTAAAAAGACAAAAAAAGAAGCGATTGCAGGGGTGAATATTTTAAAAATACCTTTAGAAACAGGAAGACCAGTTTTCAGGCTTATCCGGAATGGAAAAACGATGATTAATTTGCCAGGTGCTTTTAAAATAAACAATGAAATTGCGTACCAGAACTTAATGTATTGTGGAGGGAGTAATTCCAGACTTCCTGTTTCTGAACCATAGAAATATACTCAATTCAACTTTCAATTGAATGAACAGAAAAGATTGGACGGTTGCAGTATCTGATGGGAAGATTCAAAATATTAACTACTAATTTTTCTATGGAAACATTTTATAAAATCGTTCTTGATCAGTAACCTACAATTATCCAAAATAAAAGAAGTTTCGGAAAGATTTTCGGAACAAATCGAGTATATTTTTAAAATATGGGAGAATAAAAGGGTAATTCAGACAGAACTAAAAACAATTCAGCAGTTAAAATGGGGTTATAACTTCTTGAGTTGCAAATTTTCAATTATCAATTGACAAAAATGCTTCAAAATGGCTACAAATACTCCTGATAAAATTGTCGAAAAGCTAAAGGACAATTTAATGATAGCCGACAATAATGATAGCCGGGATTTGTTATTGATTGAACAATCTATCGGAATTTGTTCTTCAGCACTTATGGAGTTACGGGAATACGTCAACGGGCATGATTTTAAAATACAGGAAGAAGAAATCAGCTTTTTTAAAGCCACCAAACCGTATGTTCTTGGAGAATACCTGTACTTCTCCAAACTATTTGAGATCGAGATTCGAAGACCTGTGGCAACGATCAGGGTGCAAAAAAGGTACCTAAAAAAGATAATTTCCAAAGCACAGCGTTTTTTTAACGAGAACCTTGAATTTTACCAATATTACAGGGACAAATCGACGCATTTGGATGACAAGTATTTTGTACGTAACAGGACAATAAACTGTCTGAATGCCAGCCATTTTATCATTGATCCTATTTTTTCGACAAGTCACGATTATACATTTGCTTCTATGAAAGCAAATGAAAAAATTATTGTGTACTGCAAAGCTGAAATCAAACAATTGGAAGAACTTGGAAGGGCTACTGATTTGCAAAAATTGTTAAAGCAGGCAAAACTCAATTTCAGATGGACCGGAAGTAAAACTGACCTGATGGAAATAATTTATGGGACCCACAGCACTGATTCTATTAACAATGGGAAAGCAGAGATCAAAGACCTGGTTAAAGGCTATGAGATTTTCTTTAACATCAAACTCCCCAGGTTTTACCATACTTTTTCCGAGATGAAAGATCGTACCAACCGTACCAGTTTTCTGGATTTGATGAAAAAATGCTTGATCAAAAGGATGGACGAAAGCGATGAAAAATGAATACAAACACAGAATGTTATCAGAATAACCGAACCCAGAATATGAACGGGAATAACAAACTATCAGAAATAACCTGAAAATTAAAAGTAAAAAAGATGATGTAGCGTTATAGCGGTAAATAAGAGCATATTAAAATTATAAGAGCGTTGGCTTTTATTCTTGTACCGGAAAATCGTCAAATATATACACCACAGGAATATAAGTGAACGGCCCTCGTATGGCGTGGGCTGTGCTTATTTGTGGTGTGGGTGTTTGACGATACCTCTGGTACGAATAACGTGCAGTTCACGTTTCTTTTTGTATTCCGGTATTTGAATATCTTCTATCCAAAACGTATACAACTATGTATCAAACCGAAAAAAACAACCGAAATGCCGATCTTGTAAGTGCATTTCTCAGGTGCCCATTTGGAGAAACGGTTGCTGATTGCCCGTTTATCCAGGCTTATCAGCTCAATAACCCGGAAGAACAGATCGGGCTTTTAAACTCCCTTTCAGAACAAGAGCTTAAGCAACTCCGTTCCCATCACCGAACGTGTATTGCATTACGAAAGGCTGATTTCCTGATCAATGGAGATTCACAAAAAAGATAAGACTTTCCATAATCTAATTCCCGCGTTGAACGGAAACAGCGTTCAAAATGTAAAAAAATCAGACCGGAGTCCGGGTCAACTTTGGTTCAAAACTTAAATGAAGGCTTCAATTTTGGGACAGATCAAAATGTACCAATTTAAATTTCAAAGTTATGCCTTCAGAGATTATTACAACCGACGACCTTCGGGAATTCAAACACGAATTATTCACCGAACTAAAAAAACTGTTTGATGAGCATCATGGACAACCCACTAAAAAGTGGCTGAAATCCTATGAAGTGCGCAAGATGCTGGGTATCTCCCCCGGAACCCTTCAGAATATGCGGATCAACGGAACCATCCCGTTTACCAAGATGGGCGGAATTCTGTTCTATGATTCCAGCGAAATCCAGAAAATCCTGGAATCCAACAAGCAGAAAGACCGTTTTAGCCTTGAACCCAGGCGATGAATTACATCCGGCATCTGAACGGATTTTTTGAACGTTTGGCAGAGGATGAGCGCTTGTCCTCCTATCACATCAGCCTGTATATAGCCCTTTTTCAGCAATGGAATGCCAACCGGTTCAATGACCAGTTTACCGTTTCCCGGATGGAAATGATGCAACTGGCCCGGATTGGTTCTGCCAATACGTACGCCCGTTGCATGAAAGAACTGGCCGATTGGGGGTATATTGATTATGCCCCATCTTCCAATATCCATTTAGGAAGTAAAGTTACCTGTATCAGATTTGATACTGCAAGTGATACCACTGGTGATACAGCAACTGATACCGGTATTTCGTGCGATCTCAAAAGTGATACCGGAAGGAATACCGCTGGCGGCGAAATTGAGGGTGCCGGTCTCAAAAATGATACTGCAAGAAATACCGGAACTGATACAGCAAGTGATACACCTTTTATAAACTATTCAAACAGGAATAAACCAGAAGAAGAATCTTCCAAAAGAAATTCAAAAGGAAATCCGGAAAATTATTCCGAACCCAAATTTCAAATTCCTGAATTCGAAATAATCAGAACGTTTTTTGAACAGAACCGGTCTTCACCCGGTGAAGCTCAAAAGTTTTACACCCGTTACCAGTCATCAGGCTGGAAAACCGGGAATATGAAAGCCATTGTTTCCTGGCAGGCCGTTGCCCGGAAATGGATCGAAAACAATCAAAACAACCAAAACAACAGAACAGATGAACGAGAGCATAATCAAAACAGGACCGGCCAGCTCAGTGTCGCGGTCAACAAAAATTATAATGAACCCTTATGAGCAGATTGCCGATTTTAAGGGAGGAATATTCAATTTCAGTTTTCAAACCAGCATTCAATGGATGGAAGAACGCGGTAAAATTCTGTTCGGAAACCATTTCTCCATTTATCCGGACGATCTGAAATTGATCTACAAATTGCTGGCTTACGCTATTGGCGATAAGGAAAATGCTGAAAAGCACGGAATTAGTCTTTGGAAAGGTATCCTTTTGGTCGGTACAATAGGATCGGGAAAAACATGCTTGTTAAAGCTGATCAGCTATTTCTTTCCCAGGGAAACACAGTATCAAATCAAACCCACCCGGGAGATCAGCTTTGAATTCGAAAAAGACGGATTTTCAGTAATTAACCAGTACAGCAAGGGATCATTTTTCAGGTATGGAAATAGCCTTATTCCCAAAGCGTATTGTTTTGATGATTTGGGTTTGGAACAAACGCCAAAATATTACGGCAACGATTGTAATGTGATGGCAGAAATCCTTCTTGCCAGATATGACTTGTTTGTCTCCAAACGAATGATGACCCATATTACCACCAACCTTTCGGCTTCGGAACTGGAATCCATTTACGGAAACCGTATCCGTTCCCGGATGAGAGAGATGTTCAATCTGGTGGCTTTTGACCGGGAATCAAAGGACAAAAGACGCTAAAAAATCTTTACAGAGGTTAACCTGCGGCCTGTTCATTCCACTTGCTCCGCATTTCGCTTACAAGCCTCGGTTTTTTGAGGAAAGAGTCCGCTCCGGGATAATTTCAGGTGCCAGGCCTACGCCTGACAAACCTTCAGTCCCTTTCACGGACACTCTCCTGTTTTATAAGGTTTTTCCCCTTGTTCTCCGGCACATTCGCTTCACTTCGCTTAATCGCTCCCTAATCCCATTCGCGAAACTCACAGGTACCGGTCGCTCAGGACAGCTTGTTCCGCTCATAAGCCGGGTTGCACCGCGCGGCAAGAGAAGCCCGGTTAATTTACGCTCCGCTTCATAACGGGCTACACATGCCTTTCCCGGTCCAAAATCCAATAACTTTTGACAGGTTCGCTTTTCCTGAACAGGTAACCAATTGTGTCAAAATCAAAAAGAAAAGCCAATTTAGCCGGACTCCCCGCGTTCCCATCCCGGTAAATGCGCAAGGCCAGGACAAGTGTCCCGCTTTTTTAAGCATTTGGAGAATCATTCTTATCGATTCTGAGTTTTATTACGTGGTCCAGCCTTGCACTTTAGCCCCGTCCGGCTTGATTTCAGCTTTCTTTTTATTTTTTTGACCATTTTTTCGTTTTCTTTTCGAAATATTTTTTCCAATCAAATTGAAATAAACCCAGCCGGAATTTATTGAAAAATCACTTTCCCGAAGCCTTTTCGAATCAAATCAATCCATAACCATCTAAATAATAACCGGATAGTTGCGAGTGTGCTAAAAAAAATGCACCCGGAGTCCGGGTCAACTTTGGCTTTTGCCAATTTTCTCCATCCCATTTTTGCACGGTGATCAGGCTCAACTCCTGAACCAGAATCATGCAATTTTTAATTAAAACGAAAAACGATGTTTGGAATCAATCAAATCAGTTGGGGAAAATTTTCCGGTTTTATTCTTTCAATTCTTCTTTTGTGGTACCTGTCAGTTATCCTGCTTTCCTTTTTCAGGAAAAGAAACAGCCGTAAAATCCTGTTCGAAGAAGACAGTTTTAGCCCTGTTACTTCAGAAGCATTAAAACCCATATCCGTTTCTGCTTCGGATTTCCCATCCGAATTAATCCCTGTCCGGCTTTCTGAGGACATTGCCTTACCTGCTTCTTTTTACGAAGAGAACGGGATGGATGATGGTTATTCCATCGAAACATTCTCATCGCCCAATAACCCGCAACTGCCAAAAATTCTGGAGAATATCCAGCATCAGTCATAAATCATACTCAACATACTCAATTACTAATTTTTAAAAACTCAAAGCCACATGAAAACAAAAGTTCAGTGTTTTTCCAAGCGGGCAGAAGCCTTTGCTGCAATCCTTATCCTCAGTATTTACCAGGCTGCGGCCCAGTCAGCCGCCGGTATCGACCAGGCCACCTCCGAGGTTAGTTCATACATTGACCCGGTATCCAACCTGATCATTGCCATTGGCGCAGTTGTCGGTTTGATCGGAGGCGTACGGGTTTATATTAAATGGCAGAGCGGCGACCAGGATACCCAGAAAGCCATTATGGGCTGGTTTGGCGCCTGCTTGTTTCTGGTCCTGGTCGGGGTAGTTATCAAAGCCTTTTTCGCCTGATGGAAGCAAGTAGTTACCCGGTTAAAAAAGTGGATACCCGGCTGTACATCAAAGGGCTTTCCGGCCCTTTGGTCTTCAGGGCGCTATACGGGATTATCGCCAGCTTCCTGATTTTCTCTGCCCTATATATTGCAGTCGGGGTATTCCCGGCAGTACTGATTGGGGTTCCGGTCTTTTTCGGTTACCTGTACCGGCTCAATACCATCCAGAAAAAGTACGGACCGGAGGGCTGGAACAAAAAGCAAACTTCGAAAAAGTTGCCTCAATTCATCAGTTGTAAACGACGAATCAATCAAAGCTACTTAAAATGAAGATTAAAAATCTCGAAAATGTACTGCCCATACTGGGATTTAACCAGGATGTTCTGGTGTCCAATAATCTTGACCTGACCATTGGTTTTAAACTTCAGCTACCGGAAGTTCTTTCCTGTAGTACAGAACAATTGTATATGCTGCACGATACCTTTCAGAGAATGATAAACCTGTTACCTGCCGGAAGTTTCTTGCACAAGCAGGATTTCTTCCTGATTGAAGAGTTTCATCCCGGAGAACAGAAAGATCAGTCAGAACGATCAAATCCAAATTCAGTTGCAGATACAGCAAAAACAGGCATATTCAGGAAAGCCAGCCTGAATGATTCCTACCTGTACCATTTTAATGGACGGAGATTCTTAAAACACCACTGTTACCTGTATATCAGCCTTCTGAACAAAGGACTTCTGAAAAGCTACCTGGAATCAGCCCTGATTTTCTCCAGAAAACAGCATAACCTGGAAAAACTCCAATACGACAAGATCAATGAGTTGAAAGGAAATGTAATTGCCATTTTTAATCAGAACGGAATCGGATGCGACCCAATATCAAGGGAAGAGGCCATTGGCGATGACCACTCTCTTGGGCTGATCGAACGGTTTCTAAGCCTGAACTTTACGGATAACCATCCAACTTTGGGCGGAATCGACTTTCGCGACCGGCTCAAAGTGATGGACCAATTTGTGGAAATTCTTTCTTTGAGTGATTATTCCCATATCCCGGCAGAATTTCGTCCGGTTTCGCAGCATCCCCAGACAGGACTACCCGTTTCGCTGGTCTATCCGCTGAGTTATCATTTACCGTTTTCGCACATCACCAACCAATTTATCTACATCCCCGATCAGCAGGAGATCAAAGGATTTCTGGAAAGCAGTTACAAAAAGATCTTTAGTTTATCCAAATTCTCGTCGGAAAACAAGGTGAATGCAGGGTTGATCGAATCTTTCCTGGACCAGGTGCAGACTTCAGGAGAAAAGATTGTAAAAACACACTTTAATGTGATGCTGTTCGATCCTTCCCTGAAAGATTTGAAACAGCATAAAAGCGAAGCAGCTTCCGCTTTTGCCCTGATGAACTGTTTCCCTTACCAACACACCCATGATCTGCCCATGCTGTTTTTCTCCTGTGTTGCATTTTCTACACAGCTTCCCGAAACAGAGCTTTTCATTACCCAGGTTCCGCAGGCTTGTTGCCTGACCAACTTTGAAGGGGAACTAAAAAACAGCGAATCTGATTTTACTATCCGGCTGTCAGACCGGCTGGAAGGTTGCCCGGTAAAGATTGATATTTCGGATGAACCCATGCACAAGCATTTGATCCATAACCGGAACAAAATCATTATCGGCGGATCAGGCTCCGGAAAATCCTTTTTCACCAATCATTTGCTCCGGCAATACGCCGAAAGTGAAAACTGCCACATCGTTTTGCTGGACGTTGGCCGAAGTTATGAACTGCTGACCCGTTACCTGGATGAACGGTTGAAAGCCCAGGGCGGGGCCATGATGGTAGAGTTTACCACAGATAACCCGATCTCGTTTAACCCATTTATCCTGGAAGGCGAGCTGGACATCGAACGCAAGCAGACCATTCTGTCGGTGATCTACACCATTTACAAGGAAAACCTTTCGGAGATGGAGAAAGATGTGATTGCACATTCGGTGACCGCTTTTTTCGAATCCGAAGATATATCGGATCGTTCTTTCAATGGGTATTACGAGTTCTGCCAAAGCTACATTCCGGCATTGGTCAAAGAGAAATCAATACAGTTTAAAGCCAAAGAGTTTTTCTTTATTCTGGGCAAGTACTATCGTGGAGGTGAATACGATTATTTGCTAAATAGGCAGATGGATACCGACGAGTTTTTCCGTTGCCCGTTTATTGTCTTCGAATTGGATTTGATCAAAGATCATCCGATAATTTTCCCGGTCGCTACGCTGATCATTATCGACATTTTCATGCAGAAGATGCGCAGACTGAAAGGTGTTCGGAAAGTCATCTGCATCGAAGAAGCCTGGAAAGCCATTGCTACGCCCCAGATGGCTGCCTACATTAAATACTTTTATAAGACGATCAGAAAATTCTTTGGCGAAGCAATGGTGGTAACCCAGGAAGTAGATGATGTGATCTCCTCACCGGTAATTCGGGATGCGATTATCAACAACGCCGATACCCGGATACTGCTTGATATGAGCAAATTCCGCAACAAGTTCCAGGGGATAAGCGATACCCTTGGACTTTCCGAATTTCAGAAAGAACAAATCCTTTCGATCAACAAAAACCTACCGGCAGGACGCAAACTCAAAGAGGTCTTTATCGGGCTTGGAAGCTACTCTCAGGTGTATGCTTTGGAAGTCAGTAAACCGGAATATTTCTGCTACACCTCCGAGCAAAGCGAAAAGGAACTGATCCTGAAAGAATTGAAGCAAAACCCCGGAATGGAAAACGGTCCAACCTTTCTAAAAATACTCAAGGGCCTCCCCCCTGTCTGACTGCGTTAGCCAGGCAGGTAACCCCTCCGAAGGAGGGGAACCACTACAACAATGAGAACAATAATAACATTACAACAACGACAATCATGGAAACAATGACAACAAAAGCGACAATTTTATGCCTCGTGTTACTGGCATTGATTTGCACAATTCATCCAAAGCATACAACCGCCCAAACCCCGGTAACCGATGTAGGAGCAGGAATACAGCGCGAAGCTTTATGGGAACAGGAAAAAGGAATCCTTTCTGAAATCAACTGGTACAATGTGCTGATCAAGGTACTGAACGGTGACATCAAAGGCCTGACCGAAGAATTGGTCGGAATTGATCAAAAGAAACTCGCAAGCCTGCAAAAGGTTTCCTACCTGATCAAGGATTACAAACGAATCAGGGAAACCAAAGAGATGCTGCAAAAGATCATACAGGTCTATACAGAAAAACTTCCTAAGTTGGTACAGGATCAAAACTTTACGACCCAGCAGGCCGCTGTGATTGTCCAGTCGTTTGACCTGATCCTGGACGATAGCCGCCAGTTAACCACTTCTATTTTGAATACCATCGTGGAAGATGACCTTTTTATGATGGATGACAAGCAGCGGTATGACACGATAAACGGCATTTACACCGATGTGCGCAAACATTACGGGACGATCTGCTACCTGTACAATAAGCTGATGTATGCTTCTTTCCAGAAAAGTTTCGAATCGGATAAGCTGGAGAGTTTTGCTTATTACTATACGCTATATAATTAATCAATTCTCAGTAAACTGAAACAATGTCCATGAAATCAATACTTTTCATACTCTTTCTTACCCTGGCGGCTTTGCTGCCGGGGAAGGAAATCAAAGCCCAGGTCTTTGACATCAAATCCTGGAATAGAACCTATCCCGAAATGAACGGCAGTTACCCGCTTTCTTTTATGGCGTTCAGTGGCTGGTTGATCCCGGTGCCCCATGTTTTTATACGCACATGGCCAACCCATTATTACATCGAGGTTGATGCCCTGCCGGTATCCGACGGAACAACCTATTCTGATCTTCTGAGGATTAATCTGATGAAGATCATTGAACGGCTGATCGAAAAGTCACAGATGGAAAAACGCAAAGAAGAGACCGAGCAAATCAAATCCAATACCCTTTCTCAACGGGATATTGAAAAGAAAATCTTTGATGCTGAGTCTGATCAGTTGCCGGATGTTTACAACATCGCTTCGGGTTTTGTCAGGCTGTATCTAAGTATCGAAAGGTTGGACAAACTGGAAAACTGTCACTGGCTAAAACAAACCTGCCAGAAAGAAGCCGATCAGCTATTATCCCGTTTTGTTTCTGTGAACTTGTTCCAGACCGATCACGGTAAAAAACTGGAAGCTTTTGATGAGATCAGAAAAGAGCTTGACCATCAGATCGGGGAAACAGATTATTGCTACCGGAAAGTGCATCACTACCAGTTTTACGCCAATAACGTCAGCCAGTCCTACAACTTTCTGAAAGAATAAAGTTTTTTGACTATTTATTCATTTACCGATTTACATTTTAATATTCACCAATCTCTCTTCATTCCTCCCCTTCGGGGAGGTTAGGAGGGGCTTCTATTTAACTTATATGCAACTATTTATTTCAACCAAAGACTTTTTTGCCTTTACCGATGTGCTGGTCCGCGGGGGACTGGACAACGCTTCGGTGCTGGTCAATATGGCTCGGGCCATCGGTGGTATTGCCGCCTTTCTGTATATCTCGAAACGGATTTACGAGCAGCTGATTGCCGATAACCCGATCTCCCTGTTACCCCTGTTAAGACCTTTTGCCCTGGTGCTGGTCATAACCTTCTGGGGCCCATTTGTCCAACTGCTGATGGTTCCTACCAAAGGACTGACCAAACTTTCCGAAGCAATGTATTCTGATAAGAAAAGTATCGTTGCCGCCCGCCTGGAAGAAAAACAGGATGCGATCCTGGCGGTTGACCTGCCGTCTTTCCAGGAGAATGAGGAAAAAGAAGCCACCCTTTGGGACAAGGGGATCAACATGCTGTTGACCACTTACAACATTGTTTCCGGCAGGGCTTTACAGCACCAGATTAACTTTTACTTTATGGACGGGGTTCGCCAGTTAATGGAATCCCTGTTCGAGGCCATCGTTTACCTGATCGCCTTTTTGCGGACAGTCTTTTGCGTGCTGCTGATCATTTTCGGTCCGCTGGTGTTTGCCATCTCCATTTTCGACGGGTTCCAGGATAACTACCTGCAATGGATCGCCCGGTTTGTCAATGTCAACCTTTACCTGCCCATAGCCTTGGTCGTTCTGGCTTTGGTTCAGGAGGTGCTGATCTATGTGCTGGAAGCCGAAATTGTACAAATCAAAAGCTCGCTGATCTACATGCCATCGATGTACTACGTTTCGAATCTGGTTGTTCCGCTTTGCGGTATTGCCGGGCTGGTGATGGTTCCCAAAATTGCTTCGTGGATTGTCAGCGCATCAGGTACTAACTCCGGCGGAGGCAGACTGGTGAAAACTGCGGCCATGATGATGATCACCAAAGGAGCCATGAAGTAAAATGGGAAAGACAAACTTCCAATACTGAATTTCCAATAACCAATATCCAAGGATTCGATTTCAATCATTTAAACTCATCATTCAAAACTTATAACTTAAAAAATGAACAAGGTTTTTGATATACAGCAAAAATTCCGCTTTACGGTCTATGTTCTTTTAACGATCAGCCTGACATTAATCGGATTCAGCACCTTTGTTTTTATCCGTTCCCTGAACCTGGTGGAAAAATCACGGCAGAAAATCTATGTGCTGGACAACGGTAAATCCCTGCTTCTGGCCCTTCGCGCCGACATTACGGATAACCGTCCGGCAGAAGCCAGGGACCACATCAAACGCTTTCACGAATTGTTTTTCACGATGGAACCCGACAAACAGTACATCGAGAACAATGCACGTGAAGCCCTTTTCCTGGCTGACGGTTCGGCCATGAAACAATACCAGTCCTACAAGGAGAACAATGTCTATAACCAGGTCATCGCCTCAGATATCAGCATGACCTTGCTGACCGATTCGGTTCACGTTGATTTTTCAGCGTATCCTTACCAATTCCGGTTTTTCGGGAAACAAAGGATTGTCCGCAAATCCAACATCACGATCCGTAATCTTGAAACAACCGGTAGGCTTCGCAACATCTCCCGGACAGACAATAACCCGCACGGGTTCCTGATTGAAGAATGGCTGATTACCGATAACAAAGATCTGGAAACCCTCAAACGCAAATCTTTTTAAAAATTTAAGTATTAGCCATGAAGATCATTTACAACAAAAACGACAAAGCGCCTGATCTGCCAACAGAAGAAAAAGAAAACCGATTTTCCCGCCTGATCAACCGGCTTGATTTGAAAGACCAGGGACTTGACCCGGAAAGGCGAAAACGCAAATGGATGGTTATCCTTGCCGGGATATTTGTTCTTTACCTGCTTTCGTTCCTGGTCCCTTCGCCTAAACTGTTGCACCATTCCTTAAATGCTGAAAACAAGCCAATAGCAAAAGATTCAGTTTCAAAAGGAAATACTTCAAATGCTCAAAAGCCAGTGACTTTTGAGATGCCTGTCGATTCATTTGAAAACATTTTAAAAAGTAATATCCATGAAAAACTTTCTAAAAAGAAATAAGCCCCTGCTGTTCCTTCCACTAATCCTGATTCCTTTTATTGTATTGATTTTTTACATACTGGGAGGTGGAAAATTGCCGAAGGAAGACGCTCAAAACCAGATGAAGAAGGATTCTATAAAAGGAGCCAATTACAACCTGCCGGAAGCAGACCAGAATATCGGGATTGTAGATAAGATGGAAAGCGCCCAGTCCAAGCAGGAGCTGGCAGAAACCCGTGATTACGATATCCTGGGAGAAAAAGACTCAGTAGATAATACGTTTTCAGAAGAACAAAATTTGGTTGAAAACCCGAATACAGATGAAATTGCACAACCAACAGAACTGAATTCCGATGTTTCCAATAACCTGCTATCACATATTAAAGGAAGGGAAAAGCAGGCACGCGAAGATTTGCTGAAAAGCAAAGAACAGTCCGGTGAAGATACCGCAGATAGAAAATCATCTGACAATCAGAGCGAAAATAACTCAAAATCAACTTCTGAAAAACGGAAAGAACCTTCAGATTCCAAAACTCCAAATCCGACAGGCATTGAAGAGCTGGATCAAATCTTCCGGCAAAACCAACAACTGGCCCGTAAGAATGATTCGCTGAGCCGGCATTTAAAAGAAGCCGCTGCAAAAAATGAGAAAGCGGAAGCGGAAAAGAGTAAACGCTTTACCCTGGAGAAACAAGGCAAATCCGGTTTTAGCTCCAAACAAACTGCCGTTCCGGTCATTGAAGCCGAAGTTTACGAAACCGCAACTGTCCTCTCCGGCAACCGGGTCAAACTCCGGCTCATGGAAGATGCGTGGCTTTTAGAAACCAAAATTCCTAAAAACACCTTCCTGTACGGAACGTGTGAAGTAACCAATGAAAGGTTACAAATCGAAATCCGTCAAATCCCGCTGGGAGAAAAGTTTGTACCGGTTGAGATTACGGTCTGCGACCTGGACGGGCTGCCCGGTCTGTACGTTCCCGACAATGCTTCGCGGAAAGTTGCCAAAGAGGTCGGGAGCAGCGCTAATACTTCATCCATGTTCGGGGTAAGCAATAACCCGCTGACTTATATGGGCATCCAGGCCGCCGACCGCACCGCGCAATCCTTGATAAAAATGATCCGAATCAAGAAAGTTACCGTCAAAAAAAACACCCTGGTCTATTTAGTCAATAAATCCAATTAACAAACTCAATTCAATTTTTAAACACAACATCCATGAAATCAATTATCGTTATCATTTTCGGCGCAGCCGCTATCCATTTTTCGGTATGCGCACAACAAGTTCAACCGGCAAACACTAATAGCTTACCTGCAATCACCAACACTTTAAAAGTGTCGGACACGAAAACCAGTCATTTGGTCTGTCCGGACAAAGTCAGCTACGTTCAGGCCGGGGATTATTCACTGGTACAGGCCGAAGTCGTACCGGAATTATCCAACCTTGTCAGCGTAAGAGCAACCCAACCTTTTGAAAAGCAAATTTCGCTGACAGTAGTTTGTGCCAATAAAATTTACAGTTTCGAACTGAGCTACGGCAACAATGCCCCGATCACTTACCCGATAGAAAGTTTTGAATCGCAGCAAGCCATGACCTTTTCCGGCAAGTTAATGCCGGATCATGTTCTGAAAGAACTTTGTGACCAGGTACTTGTAAAACACAAACGTCAGTTTCATAAACGAAAAGCTGAAAAAGACGGGATTACCATTCGGCTAAATTCCATATCCCTGAAAAACGACGCTTTGTTTTTTGAACTGGAAATCTCCAACAAAACCTCAATGGCTTACGATGTGGAGAGTTTTAACTTCTGGATCACCGATAAGAAAAAAGCCAAAGCCACCAATGTGCAGGAGTACCAGGTCATGCCCCAATACCAGCGCAATCAGGTTCAACGTATCCCGGGAGAAGAAACAGTCCGGGAAATTTTTGTGATGGAAAAGATGACCATTCCTGACGGACGGATACTGAAGATCGAATTGAACGAAAAAGCATTGGGCAATACCGGTCGAAAACTCAGCTTCAACCTGAAGAACAAAGACATCCTCAAAGCCCGAAAACTGTAACCAAAATCTCGAACGGTATAAAACAAGTCAGCAAACCGCTACCGAAAGTCCCCCTTTGGGGGATTCAGGGGGCTTCTTTCTTTCAACAATGGATCACGAATCACACGAACTGGTCAAGCTGCACGAAGGTTTTCGATTCTTCAGTTATGTACTGCTTTTTACATCACTGTACATGACTCAACTGAATTATTTCATGCTGAAAGGAATACAAATACCTGCTTTTCATTCGGTGATCGAAAAATTGCAGAACCTGAAGTTTTTGGCCAGTCTGTATCCGTCCAAAGTGGTTTGCCTGGTTTTTCTGGCCATCACCTGTATCGGCACCAAAGCGCACAAAGACCGGGAATTGCTGGTTTCAACCATTGTCGGGCAAACGATAGCCGGATTGATACTCTACTGGGGAAGCCTGATCGTTTTCAAATCGTTCCCGGCGGTGTACTTAGGATTGACCTTTGCCGGTTTCGTTCTGCTGAATATCGGCTTTGACAACATCTCCAAACTAATCAACGTCAATTTGATGAAAGACCGCTTTAACGTGGAGAATGAAAGTTTTCCGCAGGAAGAAAACCTGAAGGCCAATGAATATTCGGTGAATCTGCCATCCGTTTATCTGTACAAAGGCAACGAACATCAAGGCTGGATCAACATTGTCAATCCCTTCAGGGCAACTATGGTGATCGGAACTCCAGGCTCCGGCAAATCCTTTTCAGTAGTGCTGCCGTTTATCCGACAGCACCTGAAAAAAGGATTTTCGATGTGCGTGTATGATTTTAAGTACCCTGACCTTTCTCTGGTTACCTACAACCATTTTCTGAAAGCCAGGAAAAATGGAAAGCTGCCGGAATCAGCGAGGTTCTATGTGATCAACTTTGAAAACATCCAGAAATCATTTCGATGTAATCCGTTGGCCCCCGAATGGATGGAAAGCCCGATTGATGCCTTTGAATCTTCCCGGACGATCCTGTATAACCTGAACAGGGAATGGATACAAAAACAGGGAGAGTTTTTCTCTGAATCAGCTGTTTCTTTCTTTGCTGCCGTGATCTGGTTTTTGAAAAAATACCAGGACGGTAAGTTCTGCACTTTGCCTCATGCCATTGAACTGCTGCAAATGGACTACGATGATTTATTCGCTATCCTGGAGCAGGAAAAAGATGTGGCAAACATCATTAATCCGTTTATCAATGCCCACAAACGCGGGGCCAGTGAGCAATTGGAAGGACAGTTGGGAAGTTTGAAAATTGCCATTTCGAAAATCATCAGTCCCGAGATTTACTGGATTTGTTCCGGGGATGACTTTTCACTGGACATCAATAACCCGGAGCAGCCAAAAATTCTGTGTCTAGCGAATAACCCGCTTCGTGTGGAAATGTACGGTGCAGTTCTTTCACTGTACATTACCCGGATGCTGAAGGTGATCAATAAAAAGGGACAGCAACCCGCATCACTCATCTTTGACGAACTGCCAACGATCTATTTCCGGGGACTGGATACATTGATTGCAACAGCCAGGAGCAACCGGATATCCACTTTGCTGGGAGTTCAGACCATCGACCAACTGATCCGTGATTATGGGAAAGAGCAGGCCAACGCCATTACCAGCAACATCGGCAATGTATTTTCAGGTCAAGCAGCAGGTGAGACGGCTAAATTTATTCAAAGCCGAATGGGCAAAATCCTTCAGGAACGGCAATCGGTCAACATTAACCGCAATGTCCAGTCCTCCACGTTCTCCACCCAACTGGATTTCCTGGTTCCCGAAGGTAAGATCGCTACTTTACCTCAAGGGTATATGGTTGGCCAGATCGCCGATAATTACGGAGAGCTCATCGCCCAGAAGAACTTCAATTGCCTGGTTAAAGTTGATCTGAAAGCTCATGAAAGAGAAGAAAACTGCTATGTGCCTATTCCTGACTTTTACCGGTTTGACAATATTCCGGAAGTTCTTGAAAGAAACCGGACCCGGATACAGAATGACATTCGAAGAATCGCAAACCAGAGACCGGAGCCTGATCAAAAGGAAAAGCCTGGATTAAATCAGCAACAAACTATTACTACGAATAAACCTCAAAGCAAACCTTTGGGCGAAAAATCGAAACCCAATTCAAAAATTAAACAAAAAAAATAATCCTCAGATAGAATTAAAAACATCAAGTTTTAACAACGTAAATTTTAAAAACCATGGAACAAAGTACACGAATGACAATGGATCAGATTCCGTTTGACAAACTCGAAAAAGTAGGGATTAACCGAAGCCTGATCGAACAAATGGAACAAAAAGAAAAAACTGATTTTCTGAACGGTTTCCGTTCGGAC
Source organism: Gaoshiqia sp. US2 (assembly GCF_059705485.1). Taxonomy (NCBI): domain Bacteria; kingdom Pseudomonadati; phylum Bacteroidota; class Bacteroidia; order Marinilabiliales; family Prolixibacteraceae; genus Gaoshiqia; species Gaoshiqia sp. US2. The sequence continues at coordinate 3,849,089 of NZ_AP048550.1, forward strand.
AAGCTCTACACGGTAAACGCCAGGATCGGCAATGAAGATTACAGAATCCCGGCAAAAATCCGGTTACAAAGTAAGGAGGACGGATCGGTTGACATAAAAATCCATCCGATCCAGCGATTGAATGTCCCGGATGAATACATGGGGCATAAGTTTACTAAGGAAGAAAAAGGAGCGCTACTGAATGACAAAAACCTTGGCAAAACGGTGGAATTGACCGGCAGGGATGGAAAGAAGGATAACTATTACCTGGGTATTGATCCCAAAACCAATGAACTGATTCCGCTTAGGACCAAAATGATCCAGGTGCCTGAAAAGATTAAGGGAGTAACCCTTTCTTCGGAACAAAAAGAAAAGCTTGCATCCGGACAAAAAGTTACTGTTGACGGAATGATGGGCAAGAATGAAAAGAAGTTTTCAGCCACGCTTCAGGTTGACGCTGCAGGACGGAACATCAGTTTTTCTCAGTTCAAGCAGGAGAAATCCGAAGAACAAAAAACCGATGCCAAACAATCGGAAAAGCAAGGGGCCAGGCAAAAGGTCCATTGAATAAATAACAGGTCTCGTTTTCAAAACCGGAAGGGGAAATTCTGAAGTGCAGGTTTCCCTTTCTTTTTGGCAAAAGTTGAAAAAATGAGTATGAAAGTTCAGTGCGGAAAAGCAAAAAATCAGGAAGAAAATCTTGTTCAAAGTGGGGAATGCAAGTTGTGTATTTGTATGCACAAATACCTTTCAACTTGCCCCAAGAGACAACAGGCCATTCCCCATCTTTTAAAAACTGATTCCCCACTTTGAACCGATTTTAATAGGAACACAAGAGGCCATTGGAACAATAGAAACAATAGTGAACACAGAAACAAAAAAACAGAAAACAATCTGTGCGTCCGAAATTATCTGATACCGATAAAAGAACTGAGAAGCTTATAATCCGGCTTACCAGGGATGAGAAGTTCCGGTTGCAGAACCTGACCAAACAGGGAAAGTACGGCTGCATGAGTGACTACATGCGAAATAAAATATTTGATCTGTCAAAAAGGAAAACCATTTTGCTTGACAATGAAGCCAAGGAACAACTCAAAAGCTTGGATTACGAACTGAATAAAATTGGAGTGAACCTGAACCAGCTTTCCAAACGGATGAATTCATTTTCAGGTTACAATGTTGGCGACAATGACCGGCAACTGTTAAAACAGGCTTTCGAGATGATGCGATACTGTCTGATCACTCTTCAGAATCTTCTACACTGATTTTTTTTCACTAACCGCCATACTTCTCAATGATTATAAAAATACACCAGGCTTGCAGCACAAAAAATGCGTTGTTTTACAACGAGCGGAAAGTGGAACGACATTACGCTTTCTTTTACCAAAGTAGAAATACGCCGGAGATCAATCCTTTTCTTGGAGATAAAAATGACCGGTACAGGATCTTTCAGGAGATTGAGCAGCGCAATACAAGAGTTCAAAAGCCTGGGTTGCACATATCTGTGAATCCAACTGTCAGCGATTTGGTTCGTTTGGGTGATGCCGGTATTAGAACTGAGATCGATAACCTGATGAAACATTTGGGTTATGGGAACCAGCCTTACCTGGTTTATAAACATGCTGATCTGGAGCGGATGCATTTTCATATAGTTTCAACGAGGATTAATTATGAAACCGGGAAAAAAATCAAAGACAGTTACGAAAAGGAAAAAACGCAGTGCTTTATCAAAGACCTGGAGCAGAGATACCAGCTAATTAAAGATGGGTCACAGGAGAAACTAAACTATCGGTTTTCAGGCTCCAGTAAAAACCTGAAACAAAACCTGGAAAGCTTGTTTGGGCAACTCAACAGGATGGAGTTCATAACCTCGAAAGAAATGCATGATCAGGCGCTGAAGCTTTTTAATGTGGAGGTCAGAAAGACAGGACGGGGATATTCGGTTTTTGCAACGGACGAACAGGGGAATCCGATCCGTCATCCGGTGAGAATGGGGGATTTTGAGGAAAGGCCGAAGTTTTATTTGTCTGAACGGCAGAATTTGGGTCAACATTCTAAGCAACATCTCAATCTGGATCAAACAGGACTGGGCAATGGAGTTTTAAAATCACTGGTTTTAAAAGAATTAATACGACAGGTTGGACGTCCTTTCAATCATGGAGAATATCAGAAAAAAGCCAAACAACGATTGAGAAGTAAGAAAAAACTAGGGAACAGATTCAGAAAATAACCTATTGTTTTGTTAGTATTAAGTAGAAATAAAAACTAGTCATTATCACATTTTTGGTAATAATTCTTGTTTGGTGTATGATTTGTGATACATATGCTCCTATACTACGTAAAGCAGCTTATCATTAATTGACTGAATAAAACTCTTAAAAAGATATAATTATTTTTACAAATAAAAACAGATGTTTATCTTTAGACGAAGAATTAAAAAAATCAGGATAGGGAAAGTTATTTGTTGAATAATTCTGGTAACAAGTTTCCACGCACTTGGGAAATAAATAAAAGTGATAGTGGCGAAATTCCTCTTCATTTACCAGCAGGGAAGGTAAAGAATTCACGATTAGACAAAACTGGAATCTTTGATCATGAATTTGATGATCCCGATCAAAGAAAAAGAGTTTTATTCCTTGCTGTTCAAAAGGGAATTAGAAGTTCTGTTAATATGATGAGCTGGAAACAACGATTTGACTATATGAAGCAATATTTTGGCTGGTACTACGAGGATATTGCTAAAATTACCGGCAATAATACCGATAGTATCCAGACAGTTTTAAGCCAGCAGGATATTCCCAGATGGGCAAAGCTGGCTGTATATGTATTTGAGAAACTACGGAAGGGTAAATAATATGGCTGATGTTCACGACAAACAAACCCGGAGTTACAACATGAGCCGGATAAAAGGAAAAGACACCAAGCCAGAACTATTGGTGAGAAAATTCCTTTTTGCTAACGGATTTCGTTACCGTCTGAATATTAAAAAACTTCCGGGAAAGCCGGATATAGTGCTGCCTAAATACAAAACCGTGATTTTTATTAATGGCTGTTTTTGGCATGGGCATAAAGGCTGCCGCTATTTTGTTTTGCCTAAAACCCGCACCGAATGGTGGCTGCAAAAAATTAAAGGAACCATGTTGCGCGACAAAGAAGCAGAAATTAAACTGAATGTTTTAGGCTGGCGGGTAATAAAAGTTTGGACTTGCGAATTAAAAAAAGCGAAAAAGGAGGATAAATTAAATAATTTGATTCGAGAGATTTTATATATTTGGTGATTCGAAATATATGCTAAATTCAACCTCAGTATATGCAAAAAAAATACCAGCAGTTAAAAGTCGTGGATTTCTTCTGCTCTATCGGAGGAGTGAGTCTGGGGTTTAAGCAAGCAGGTATAGAAGTTTTAGGAGGGATTGATATAGACAATTCCTGTAAAGAAACTTACGAAAAGAATATTAATGCAAGATTCCTGACAGAAGATGTTTCTCAGTTGAATTTTGAAAAAGTACGTAAATATTTTGGTATCAGACGCAATCAGCGAAATCTAATTTTTGTCGGATGCAGTCCCTGTCAATATTATTCCAATATAAAGACGGACAAAACAAAATCGAGCAAGACTCGCTTATTGCTTGCTGATTTTCAGGAGTTTGTTGCCCATTTTATGCCCGGATATATTTTTATTGAAAATGTACCGGGTCTTGATACTAAAGAAGAAAGTCCGCTGGGGCAGTTTAAAAGATTCCTTATTGAAAACAATTACGCCTTCGATGATGACATTTTGAATGCCAAATATTTTGGAGTACCTCAAAACAGACGCCGATATGTTTTAGTTGCAACCCGAATAAAAAGAAGTATTAAATTACCGGCAGAAGATCGTTCAAAAATAAAAACGGTAAGACAAGCCATTGGTGATTATTCGAAATATCCGCCAATAGAACATGGTATAAAAGATAACTCCCCTTCTGCTCATTCGGCTGCAATGCTTTCTCCGATAAACCTGAAACGCATCCAAAACACGCCGCATGATGGAGGTGGTCGGCTAGACTGGAAAGATATCACATTGCGGCCACACTGTTATGATAATCATGACGGTCACACCGATGTTTATGGTCGCTTGTCTTGGTCGAGTCCTTCGCCAACTATAACCACTCGTTTTGTCAGTTATTCTAACGGCCGGTACGGGCATCCAGAACAAGATCGTGCGATTTCTCTTCGTGAAGGTGCAACTTTACAAAGCTTTCCTGAAGATTTTATATTTTATTCGAATAGTCAGGGTACAATTGCTCGAATGATTGGCAATGCTGTGCCACCAAAATTAGCAGAAGCGATTGCAACCATATTCACTCAAAAAAATCAAAACTAAGGATGGCTGGATTTAAAGCAAGAGCAAGAGCTTTGGATATGTTAGGAAGGCAGCAGATTGCAGGTATTCCTACTGCAATTAGTGAACTATTTAAAAATGCTCATGATGCTTACGCTGATAATGTTATTGTTGACTATTTCCGTTCAGATAAGCTTTTCGTTCTGCGCGATGACGGATATGGAATGACTAAACAGGATTTCGAAGAAAAATGGCTTACTCTTGGTACCGAAAGCAAGCTGGATGGCAAAATTGACGAGACATTACCGGATATATCTGAAGAAAAGAAACGTCCGATAATGGGAGAAAAAGGTATTGGTCGGTTGGCAATCGCCTCTATTGGGGATCATGTGCTTGTATTAACGAGAGCTAAACGAAAAGATGGAATTCATGATCTTGTAATGGCTTTTGTGTATTGGAGAATGTATGAAATTCCGGGAATCAATCTTGAACAAGTGGTTGTTCCTATAAAAACCATTCCTGAAGGAAGATTACCAAATGGAAAAGATTTTGAAGAGCTAAATTCTGAAATAATTGCCAACATCGTTGCACTTGAACTTCAAGGATATATCAGTCAGGAAGAGGGAATGGAATTACTTAACCCACTGATGAATCTTTCTCTTGTTGCAGAGAAAATTGATAAATATTTAATAGGCCCATCGCTAAAAGATAATGGTACTGGCACGCATTTTATAATATGTCCTGCAAATGAAATGCTCGAACAAACAATAGATGGAGATAAAACTGGTCGGTTTAGTATTAAGGAAACCCAATTAAGAAAAGCATTGTTAGGATTTTCTAATACAATGCTGCCTGATTCTCCAAAACCTTTAATTACAACGAGTTTTAGAGATCACAAAACAGATGAATATTTTGATGATTTGATTGAGTCGGATGTATTTTGGACACCAGAAGAATTTGCTAAGGGTGACCACCACATTTCAGGAATATTTGACGAATATGGACAATTTCAAGGTTCTATAAAGGTTTATGGGAAAGAATTTCCAAATCACATTGTTAATTGGAAAGGAAATAATGGATTAAAAACGCAATGTGGTCCTTTTAAAATTAACATTTCATATATACATGGAAACTTAAAAGACTCCCTGATTCCTTCAGATGAACATCCTCGAATTTTGGCAAAACTAGACAAGATTTCAGGATTATATCTTTATAAGGATAATATTCGAATACTTCCTTATGGAGATAATGACGTTGACTTTCTAGACCTCGAAGTGGATAGAAACAGAAGTAACGCCTTTTATTTCTTCTCATATCGTAGAATTTTTGGAGCAATAGATATTTCGAAAAAGACTAATCCAAACCTTATAGAAAAGGCGGGCAGAGAAGGGTTGCGAGAAAATAAAGCTTATAACCAATTTAAGAATATTTTGAAGAATTTATTTCTTCAATTAGCAGCAGATTTCTTTAGAGACACGGATAAATGGGGAAGTCAAGCCGGTCCAAATACTGAATTTTACACTTCATTTAAAGAAGAATTAAATAGGCAATATAAAGCAAAACAAGAATTTGAAAAGAAATCGAGAGCTAAAAAGGAGAAATTTCAGAAAGAACTAAATGCTTTATTCGAAAAACTTAATAATGAAACCTATAAACAAGAAATTGACATTCTTAACCAAGATTTAGTTAAGGAACTTCAATATTGTGTTTCAATTCAAGATAAGGACAAAGCAATTAGCACTTTTCTGGAAATTGAAAGGAAAACCCGCCAAAAATACAATAGATTTGTTGAGGGTTATAAAATTCAACGACCAAGAGGAGTTGCTCTCGCTAAATCTACAATCCAAGATTACGAGACTTATTTAAATGAAATAGAGAGAGTCTCGGAGACTGATTTCAACCCGGAGATTGATCATATTGATTCGCTGCTGAATGATTATTTAGCAAAGCTTGAGGTTGAAATAAACCGAAGAAAGAGATTGGAAATCGCCATTGAAACCACCATTGATCAGTACAAAAAAACAACGAAATCTGAAGTTTTCGGTGTTCAGGAAATCGCCAGAAAAGTCAGTAATGATGTAATTACGTTGTCAAAAGATTTGGTTGCCGGGTACGATAAAAAAGTAAGAGAAGTGCAAATTCAACTTGCACATATCGAGCCATATCAGTTGGATGATGAAAAATTAGTTTCAGAAAGGAACAGAATGGAAACAATCCTGATTTCTGAGGCTGAAGAGATAAAGGAAACCATGAATAATATTCGAAATCAATTAGAGAATATTATTCTCTCGAAAGACGTCTCAAATATTGACATGGTGGAAGCTTATGCCGAAGAGGTTGAAAGTTTAAAAGATAAATTAGATTCAGACCTTGAACTAAGCCAGTTGGGATTAGCTGTAAGCGCAATTCAACATGAATTTGCTCATACCACAAAAACGATCAGGGAACAAATCAGGCGTTTAAAAGCATGGGCGGATCTCAATGAGGGTATTGATGATATTTATAAGCACTTTAGTACAAATTTTGAGCATTTGGATAATTACCTCACCCTTTTTACACCACTAAGTCGGCGATTATACCGAAAAGAAGTAAATATTTATGGGAATGAGGTCTTTAATTTTGTAAAGGATGTATTTTATGCCCGCATGTCAGAAGAAAGGCACCAAATAACTTTTGAGTGTTCACAAACATTTTTAAAAAATATAGTAGTAGGATTTCCGTCAACTTTCTATCCTGTTTACACAAATATTGTTGATAATTCAATTTTCTGGCTAAAAGATCAACAACTACCTCGTCGCATCTTTTTAGATGCAGACAAAGAAGGAGCTATTTATATTTCCAACAATGGTCCATCCATTGATATCAGAGACCGCCAACGAATATTTGAATTGGGATTTACCCGAAAGCCCTTGGGCAGAGGGATGGGATTGTATATATCCAAACAGGTTCTTAATAAAATTGGCTATGATTTAATTGTTGACGAACCTAAACTTGATAAAGGTGTAACCTTTAAAATTTTTAAAACTAATCAAAACTAAGCGATATGTCTTTCCACGAATACTCTAAAGAAATCCTTACAGAATATCTTGGCACAGTTGCCTATGTAGATGATTTGATTTTTTCAAAAAAAGAAGAAACGAAAGCGGTCGAATTAAAAATAGAATCTCCCAGAATAATGGCTGCTAAATTAGAGGAAGAAGAATCACTTCCAAAACAAGATACAGAAGGAAAAGATACAGTCAATAAATCAGATAGTCCTATTGAACAGTTAGAACCAAACATTAATCCTGCTGCTTTCACAAACGCCTTTCTTGAAAAAGGAATCCATTGTTCCCTATTTGAAATTAAAAATGACGATGATTCCCTCGATTCATTAAAAAATATACTAAAAAAAACAGATATAATTATTCTTGATTGGCAAATGCATCAAGATAATGGAAGAAAAGCTTCCGATTTGTTACTATCAGTAATTGAGTCCTCCGATAAACCTGAATTGAGACTGTTTATCATTTTTACTGATGATCCTCAATACAAAAATTTGCTTTCTCAAACCATTTTACCAAAACTAAAAGAAATAGGGATTATTAATGATATTCCAGAAAATATAGAATGCGTCTTTAAATTCGGGCATTCAAAGATAGTTGTACTTGAAAAAACAAATGGTAAGGGATCAGAAACAGCAATAACTGATGACCAATTGCCTGATCGAATTATTGAAGAATTTACTGAATTAACAAAAGGGCTGGTTTCAAATACCGCTTTAAAGGCAATAATTTCGATAGACCGAAATATCCATAAATTGTTAGCAGTTTTTAATAAAAAATTAGACCCTGCATATTTAAGTCATAAATCACTACTGCCAAATTCTTCTGATTCATTGGAACACATTACTGATTTATTGGGTAGTGAGATAAAATCGATAATCAAGTCGAATGTTGTTCAAGATGAAAATGATACCATAAAATCATATTTTGATGAAAAATATATTGATTGGACTTCTGATTTTGTATTCGAGAACAGAGAGCATTTAAATTTCGAAATACCAGAACAGCTAACTGGAGAGATGCTTTATACTATTACAAACGTTGGGATTGAAAATTATTTTTTAAAGAGTGAAATTACCCAAGATCAGAAAATCATTTTTTCAAGAAATTGTCACAAAAATTTAACTACATTTTTTACTAACAACAAAATTGAAGCGGATGAAGCGAATCATGAATTTGCAATCTTGACAACTTTAAAATCACTAAATGATAAATCTGAAAAAATATTAACTCAGGGAACCATACTAAAAGAAGATAAAAAGAATCCTAACTATTGGTTATGTATTCAACCTAAGTGTGACAGTAATAGAATAAATACCCAAATAAGAGATTTTCTCTTTTTGAGATTATATAGAGGAAAGGAAGATCGTTTTGATATTGTTCTATTTGATGGAGAGAAGTTAATCATTGATTATAAAGTTTACTATAGTCGTTTAATGCCTTTTAAAACAAATGGTCACAATAAGATTCTAAGTTTTCAAGAAAATGGTTATAATAAGTTTCTTAAACAGGATAATCAAAAAATGATATGGATTGCAGAATTAAAAAATGATTTTGCCCAGTACATTTCAAATAATTTTGCTGGTAATCTTTCCCGAGTCGGGATGGACCATTCCGAATGGTTAAGAAGATCATGAGAAAATGTTATGGATAAAAAACTTGATGGATTTATAACAACTGAGATCGTAACGAAACAATTGCAAGAATGATTGTCACTGTTGCTCATATGTTACTTGCGCAAAAAAATAGGGACCGGATAACCATAAATAAAAATGCAGCAAATAATTAATGAATTTTTATCGAATCCGAGCGAACATAACATGGATCAATTGATTGAATTATTTGTAGGTCCATATATAAAAGATGAAGATATAATTGATCTGGCAAAGGGATTGGCTGATTCTGGCACTAAGTTAAAATTTGATAAAAATGAGATTGTTTCAGACATACCATCAACCGGTGGGCCAACTTCTTTATCGACATTAATTTGTCCATTAGTATTAGCGGAAATGGGGTTTATTGTCCCCAAACTCGGTGTGCCGGGTAGACCAGCGGGAGGAATTGATGTTCTTTCTCAGATACCTAATTATAAAATAGATTTTTCAACTGAGGAATTAGAACGATTCTTTAGAAAATACAGATATTGTCACTTTCTCGCTAATGATTCCTTTACTCCTTTAGATATTTCACTATTCAACTATCGTTCAATTGTGGGAGCCAAAGGAATAATTCCTTTGGTTATTTCGAGTTTATTATCTAAGAAATTAGCGGTTGGAATTAATCTCGTAGGATTAGACGTGAGAGTGTTTTCAAAAGGTAACTTCGGTGAAAATAGAAACGAAGCACGTACAAATAGTTTAAAATTTATTGAAATTGCCCACAAAGCGGGTATAAAGGCAATATGTTTTTTAAACGAGTTGAATAAAATTCAGCAACCCTATGTTGGTAGAGGTGAAGCTTTAATAGCATTGTATGAAATTTTTTATGGTGTACCGGATGTTTTATTGAAAGATCACCTGGACAAGTGCATAAACATGGGACTTTCATTAACAAGTAGTCAGGACGCGGATATTACCGGCATCATAAGTAAAATAAAAGAACAATTTATCAAAAATATAGAATCACAAAGATCCTCTGAAAATGAATTTATTAGAAAAGTTAAACAATTGAAAGATGATTTAATTTATGAATTTAAGTCTCCAGCAAGTGGATTTCTTCACGTTGATTTAGATATGTTACGGCAGGCGATCGTTTGGGGGCAACAAAATGAAATTGGAGATAATAAATTTTCTGACCCATGTGGGGTTGTCTTTAAAAAGTATTCAAATGATTTTGTGGAAAAAGGAGAGGTCATCTTAAAGTATAGAGCGAAGAATAAAATTATGAATGAATTTGATAATCGACTCTTAAAGTCAATATTAATCAATAATAATTACGATATTGGTTCTGATTTTGAAAAATTATTTAAAAATGGGAAAATATGGTTGTTTTAACTGCCCAGAAACTGGGCATGACAATACTCGTGAACTGGATCAAGAATGTCCTAAATGTGGTCACAAATATGGATTCCCACTATTTTATCCTCCTCAAAAGATTGGAAAGTACGAGGTGATCGACAAGATAAGTAGAGGTTTTTATGGCTCTGTTTATTTAGTTGAAGATAAACTTCTTAACAAAAAGAATGTTGTAAAAATTATACCAAAGTCAATTTATGAACTCCATAATAAAGATTTCTATAATGAGAGTCAAGATCACGCTGCTCTTGCCTCTGAAAGTCCCTTTATAGTTGATATAATTACTGTTGAAGAAACCAAAGTCACTTTTGGAAATGGTTTAGGAATAGATTGCTATGTGTCGGTACTGAAATATATCCCAGGTAAGACATTGAAACAAATTTTAGAAGATGACGAAAATATCAACGCAATTAGAATAGCTCAGATCGCAATTGATTTGTTTCTGATATTGGATGTATTAAGACAGAAGAAAAAAAACCACAATGATTTACATTCTGAAAACATTATAGTTCAAGAACTTGATTATTCAGACAGAAGAGCTGGCGAAATAGATCATTTGATTAGAGCTGTAGCAATTGACATAGGGTCGTTAGCCTCAGAAAATAAAGAGGGAGACTCTCCTGACAGAATAGGAGATGTTCATTGGGTCGCTGATTATCTGATGCAATTAAGTGGCAAGCTACTAAGAGATCCAGATAAAGTATCCGATCAAGATTACAGATTAGCCAGCTTATTAAATGATAGAGCAAAACTGCTATTTCCTACCGGAGAATATCAACGGGTTCCTAATTTTGAAGAGATCATTGAAAGCATAAAGAATTGCTTTCATCAACAAGCATTTCCTTGGGAAGAACCTCTTCTCTTGTTAAATTTTAACGACACATATAATGCTCAGACTTTAGATCCATGGCATGTTCCCACTTTATTGGTTGATCCGGATAACCAATGGTTAGATAAGATTTCAGGGAAAGGACCTTTAGTTGTGACAGGAATGCGTGGATGTGGTAAAACAATGATACTTCGAGCGGCTCAATTTCATGCTCGCGCTGCCTATTCAAAGATTGAAAGTAAAAACAACGTAGAAAAGCAAATAGAACGGTTAAAAAACGAGCTATTTATAGGTCTGTATGTATCATGTAAGGTTTTGCTCGACCGAATGGGAAGACCAGTTGAGGAATTGATTCATCAACCATATTCAAGATTATTTATTTGGTACGGAATTGAGGCTATAAAAGCACTCAGGCATTTAAATTCCATATCTGAAGATTTGGTTAAGCATGATTTTTATAAAGAATTAATCCTTTTCTATAAAGAGCATCTTTCTGAATGCAACGTTTTAGATAATGTTCACAGTGAAATGCAACTTGAACAAAGACTTTTAAGTATGACATTCTCTCTAGAAAAAGGAGAAGATAAATATATAATTCATTCAAATCCAGCAAATGCTTTTTCTGCATTAGCTCAAAAAATAAAAGGATTTTCAAAAATTTGGCAAAATCACTATATACTTTTCCTGTTAGACGATGTTTCAACCCGATATTTAAGTGAAACCAATATTCGAGAATTATTATCATCCTTGATATTCCAAAGTAATGAATGTGCTTTTAAAATTACCAGCGAAGTACAGACAATTGAGCTTGTTTTATTTTCGCCAGGAAAGGTTGAAAAAGCAAAAAAAGGTAGGGATTTCGAAACTTTTGATTTAGGAAGTGCTGTAAACCAAAAAATAAGAAACAAAGGGGGCAAACAATTCGTTTCAGAAATATTACGTCGTAGAGCTGAAAGTCATCCTAAACATCCGAGCGATATTCTACCCCAGGATATTCTAGGAGACATTCCATTAACTAAAATTGCAGAAAATATTGTTGAGAGAGGCAAGGATAAAAATCTCAGGAAACAAATTTACCACGGTTTATCTGCTCTTTGTGGCGTTTGTGTCGGTGATATTGGAGACATAATCAACCTTTACGACATGATTGTTGGTCATTTCGATCACGGGAAAAAACAATTTCCGATTCAGCCTACAAAGCAAAGTGGATGTTTTCAGGATCTTTGTAGTGTTAGATTGCATGAGATAAATTTTAAAGGGAAAGAATATAAAGATCATGCTTTATCTTTCGCTCAAGCTTCTTATGAACTTTTAATGCAATCTTATAAGAATGGTGATAAAAGACTTAGACAGTATTATTCGATCTATATAAGAATCACTACTGGAAATATGGAGCAACAATATCAGCAGATTAGAGAATTATTGGATGCGGGTGTATTCGTTTATTCTGGTGATCCTCTGGCGCCGAGGACACTGGGAATTGATACAAATCCAATAAATCAGTTTAAATTAACTTTTAGAAAACTATATGGAATTTCAAATTTAATTGGGTTAACAAATGGTGATAGATTTGAATTATCTGGCGAAAAACTTGAAAAATGGTTAAATGAACCTGAAAATGGTAAGGAGTTATTAATTAGTAGCGTGGGAGGTACCAGCTCTAATATTGATGAGGGAGATGAAGAACAAGATCAAATTTCTGATCTTGATAAACAAGATAAAGAGCAAGAAGATTCTGTTCAAACAAAGATTTCATTTGTATTTAAAGACGAAATTACCCCGGATATTTCTAAAGCGAAAGATAAAGTCAAAATAATAAATGAAAAAAGACCATCATGTAGGGAAATATCATATGAACACCTGTCTGAAGAAAAATTCGATCTGCTTGTCTCTGCCTTAGGGTTTGAAGAGAGGACGCTTGAATCATTCAAAAAATTAATAAAACTAAATATTTCAAAGATTCTTCTTATTCGGTATGATGAAGTTGGAAAATCTAAAGAGATGATTGATTTAGTAAAATCATCAAATATTGACTATACAATCGTGGATTATGAAAGCGTAAAGACAAGTATTGATATTCCAAATGGTAAGATTCTGTGTGACATAACAGGAATGTCAAAATCCATTATTTTCAACATAATACGAAATACTCTGAAAACCAATGGCTATTTGTGGTTTAGTCACACTTACGCCAAACAATATTACCCATTAAATGATGAGGTGGAGCTTGCACTGAACAAATACAATAATGAAGATGGCTTTAATATGCTTGATTTAATTACAAAAAATGTGAATAAAGGGGAAGACGGGCCATACGAAGTATATGATTTACTCTTTTCTGATACTGATGAATCAAAAAGAAATATATTAATTGGCATTTCATCTCCCAAATATGAAAAACTATTCAAAGTCTTAGAATATAGAACAGTAGATAAAATTTGTATTATAACACCAGATAGTAATACACCCAGGGCTAGATTGGCTAACTTAGCATCTGAAATGGTTTCGAAAACTTTTCCTAATGCATATATTGCTCGATTCGACTCAAACGAAATTGACGGAATAATTAATTTTTTAACGGAGCAATATCAAAAGTACTTTATTGATCAAAATTTCAATTTCGAGATAGCTTTATCCGGATCAAAGAAAAATACGGTAGCATGTGCTGCAATTAGTGCTGCCTTCAAAATCTCTCATTGTTGGTATCTAAAACCCCAAAAATGGAATGTTGAGAATTTTTCAAATGGAGTTGAAAGCTCGACATATTTTCATTTGTCACTACTAGATCAGAAATAACTTTATAATTTCTAAAACTACTAGTTGATAACAAATATGAACAGTTCCATCTAAAAAGTATAAAGATTTGTCTTGTGGCAGAGTTCAGTTTACACCCTATAAATCTGTGCTGAGCGAGCTTTTCCCGTCGAGAGATTTTAAACAAGAAATCAAAATCCAGAAATAGATGCAAATCAAATTTCTTCATTTGGATTAAAAGGAAAATCATCTTCCGGGTCTTTATCAAAAGGACTTATACCCGGTGGATTGAAAAGGCCCCAGCGATCAATGATAAAGTCCCATTTGTCGAACCCGGCAACCCAATCAATAAATAGCAAACGGTATTCTTCAATCAAATTCCGTACAATCCGGTAATATTCCACATGCTCAAAACCAAACATCTCGAGAGAATGGTTTTGAATCATTAATTCCCTGGCAGCTTTACGAATTAGGACAGCACATTCCATTTTGATGTCGTATAACTGTCCGCCTGTTGCTCCTGCCACTTTTACGGTTAGTAGCATGGCATCTTCGAGCATAATGCTTTTAACATGCCCCAGGTATTGGTCGTCATCGTCAATAAGCTGACAAATTTGGTTGACTACCTGATAAATTTCTTCACCCTTTTTATAGATGGGTAAGTCGCGTGGATCAATATCTGTTTCGTCATCGAACATGTCTCAATCCACTATTGCTTATTTCTGTCCCGTTTTTCTATCAGTTCAAACAATCTCATCAAATAATCTTCAAAACTTTCATTTGCTTTAATCGGTAAAGTTTCAAGTCCAAGATGGAAGCTTTCAAGTATGGCATCATATTTTGCAAAATTGCTCTTCAGGATTTCTTCATCATTGGTTTCCCAGTATTGACCTTCATCCGAAAATTTGAAATTTGAAAAATAGCGTTTATTCAGGTGTTTAAAGATTTGGATAATTGTTGCATGGATAAACTGATTACTAAACTGTGTTTTTACTGAAATCAAATATAAAAAAGGATTTTCATCCTGATCTTTTGATTTACCATAGAATTTTAAATGAGTTGGACTACTCATTCTTCCATTTGACAAAAAGCAAAAGAAAATAGTTTCACATTCGGGAGGAGTAATACTGACGCCAAATATCTCGTCTCTATATTCATTTGTTCCGGACAGGCAATTATTGGGGAAAGAAGTTTCGTAGATGGAATTCTTCCAATCGTAAATTTTGGCAATGTCCAAAACTTCTTCAATTAGTTCTGGTAAAAGTTCAGGATTGGCTATACTGCCACTATAGTGAAAACTTAAGCCCATTGTGAGTCAATATATTCATTTAATTACAATACCAAATGCTAATATTCTGCTACACTGATGTTTTTCTGCGGTTTATTTGCTGCTTTCTGTGACTGCTTTCCCAACCGTTCCGTTATTTCCCTTCTTCTTAGCCAGTACTGATTTCAGGTAAATTTAAATTGTTTACTCGGGTTTCAAGTTACAATAAGAAAATAAATAAAACAGTATTGGAAAATAATAATAATTGAAGCTATGTGTAAAATTGCTTGGTGTTAAGTTATTCATAAGTAAGAGTATAGCTATTACACTCAAATTCCCGGCAAATTTATTTACGCTTCCCTGAACGGTAAAGGGGAACTCGCTTTTCGTGACTCGTTTCCTTCGGATGCGTTCAGTTTTTTGCTTTGTTCTTTTTTGATAACATACAGATTAAATGAGTAATAGGTTCGCAGAAAACTGACATGCACCCCGTTGACCTAATCCGGGACAGCTCAATGTCGGTACGCCAAAAATTTAAGTTTAACGGCGTGCCAGATATTCCCCGAGTAAATCGAAGGGTGCCAAAACAAGTCTGCAAGGCAGCAGCATTATCCCATGAATACTTCATTCGACATTTACGAGATGGTTACCAACCTGATTATCGAACGCCTTGAAAAAGGTGTAATTCCGTGGCAAATGCCCTGGAAGGCTGAAACAGGTTTACCCCAGAACATGGTTTACAAAAAGGTGTACAAAGGTTTTAACTTCTGGTTGCTGCTCACAGTGGCCGATAAGTTCGGTTCCCCGTTCTTTCTCACTTTTCACCAGGTTAAGGAACTGGGAGGTCATATTCTGAAAGGAGAAAAAGGTTTCCCAGTTGTATTTTGGAAGATACTCGACAAAGAAGAAAAAGACGGAAGCATTGATCACATCCCGTTTCTTCGGTATTACACTGTTTTCAACCTGAAACAGACCGAAGGGATTGATGAAAGCAAAGTTCCGCCAACAGAAGCTTACGACCATGAGTTTGACCCGATTGCTCAGGCTGAACAGTTAATCGAATTCTGGTACGACAGCCCTGAAATCAGGTTGAACCAGACCCATGCCTTTTATTCACCTTCCGAAGACTATATCGGGATGCCCAATCCACGGACTTTCTTTCGTGATGAACAGTATTATAATGTTTTATATCACGAAGCTATTCATTCTACTGGGAATATTAACCGGACCGGAAGGCATGAAAAGCTGCCCGACCACAAGTTTGGTTCACAGGATTACAGCCAGGAAGAACTGGTTGCCGAAATGGGGGCAGCTTACTTGTGTTACATGACCGGTATCCAGAATGCTACCATCGACAACAGTGCAGCCTATATCAAAAGCTGGATTGGCAAGTTTAAGGAAGATAAGAAGATACTTTTAATGGCTTCATCAATGGCTCAAAAGGCAGTGGATTATATCCTGGAGCATCAGTCGTATCCAAACCCGGCGGCCAGTGTTGCACTGACAGTCCCTATCCCAATGGCGGAGGCAGTTTAGCCTTCGCCTTTTTTATCTCAAAAATTCACAGTTAATCATGATTAAAGATTCAAAAAATGGAACAGTTAAAAAGTTTTTCACAGTATATCCTGCAAATCGGCTATAAATATGGGTTGCATTTGGTGTTTGATGATTTTTTGGAAATGGTGATTTGTTCTTTATCCCTTGGAGCAAAAGAAGACCGCTACCATGAAATTGTCCGGAACTACGAAAAGCCCGATGCCTATCTGATGGCTGAAGCATTCGGAGCACTGGTCATGGGGATGGATAACAAAGGTGAAGGTTTGAAAGACGGGTTCGGGGATTTTTACATGGAATACCTCAGTCACGGACACAACGGACAATTCTTTACCCCGGAACCGATTTGTGATATGATGGCCCGGATATTGAACCCGGCAGGTTTTGGCGAACGGGTAGCCGATTGTTGCTGTGGCTCAGGCCGGATGCTCATGGCAGCAGCAAAAATCAGGCGGGATTCCTTGTTTTTCGGGGCAGATATTGACCGCACCTGTGCGATGATGTGTGTGATTAACCTCTGTCTGAATGGACTTTGTGGTGAAATTTGCTGGATGGACACACTGTTGAACCGCTTTTATGCAGGCTGGAGAATTGAACTTCACCCCGAGCATGGAGTTCCGTACATCAGGGAGATAACAGAATCAGAAAGCTACATGGTTTTAAGGTTGCCGGAAAAGAAACAAGAACTCGTTGTCCAACAAGCACCGGTATTAAAAGTAACTCAGCAGTTGATGTTTGAATTCTAGGGGCAACGCCCATAACCGTCAACCTAAGGAACCTGGATTTGTCAAATGATCCAGGTTCCTTAATTTTCACCTAAATATAGGGAGGTATGCGAAAGTGCAATATTACCTCTTGAAAGATCATTGGAAGAAGTTTTTACTTCTGAAGAGTTGATGTCAACTGCCAAAGAAACTGGATTTCGCCGAAGGGAATCCAAGTTAAATCCTTTTGTATTCTTTGATTTAATGATGTATGATTCAAGTTCAGCAGATCCCAAAAGCCTGAACCAGCTTGCCATAGAAGCCCTTTCGGGGCATGACATTGGTATCAGCAAGCAAGGGGTGGATAAAAGATTTAACGAGCAGGCTCTTTCATTCCTTAAGCAATTGATTGAAAAACAACTTTCAGTTGAATTAGGGCAACAGATTGAAGCTGGGTGGCTCAGTCTATTCAATCGGGTTCTGATTAAAGATGCCACACGATTTGAACTGCCAGAAAAATACAAAGATCAGCTTCCTGGCTCCGGAGGTAGTGCTTCAAAAGCAGGAGCCTGTCTTCAGTTTGAATATGATTTGAAAAGCGGCAGCATTATTGATCTAAACCTAACTGCAGCAAACAGGCCTGATGTCAAGGATGCGGTACAAGTATTGGGTAATGTTGAATGCAACGATTTGATCATTAGGGATCTTGGATATTTTGCTTTTAGCTCATTTTTAAATATATCAAGCAAAGGGGGATTCTTTGTCTCCAGAGTTAAGGCCAATACGATCATCTATGAGATGAAAGGTGGAGAAATACAACAGCTTGACTTCAAAGTCCTTTACGAAAGGATGAAAAAGCAACAGTTGTCCCGGATTGAAAAAGATGTATTTATTGGCAATACTCCTAAGATCCCTGTTCGGATGATTATTGATCTTTTACCAGATGCTGTTTATGAGGAGCGTATCAGAAGAACCAATATATCTCATAAGAGGAAAGGATATAATAGTAGTGAAAAATTTAAGCTTAACTCTCGGTTTAACCTCATTATCACCAATGTACCCGAAGATGTATTACCCACTGATGTAATACCTGCCCTGTACCGAATACGTTGGCAAATTGAATTGATCTTTAAAATATGGAAATCTATAATTGGGATACATCACAATAGAAATATGAAATATACGAGATGGCTATGTATCCTTCATTTTAAACTCCTTCTGATGATTGTGAACTGGAATATAGTTATGGCCAAACGCAACCATATGTATAAGCAAAGGGGCAAGCTGCTTAGTCTCAATAAATGCTTTAAGACGTTGTTTGACAATAGCTATAAGTTAAGAGATGCACTTAAAAAGGGATTAAAAGGAATTGCCGATTTTATCAAATGGGTGGAAAAGATATTTAGAGAGAATCACTGGTTGGAGAAAAAGAAAAACAAGATAGGATTAGAGAAAATATATTATTTATACTATTGTAAATCAAATATTTATGTGTATATTTAACAAAGAAAAACGGGACGATCCGTAACGATAACATCCCGTTTAAAAAAACTAAAAAGTTCTTTGATATGAGCAAAATTACTAGAATTAACCCTGTTCTCAAAAGGAATGGGGATAAAAACAGTTATATGCTCATAATCTGATAGTTTAAAAATTAGGTTGACGGCTATGGGGCATTGCCCCTTTTTTGCTCGTTATCAATATTTTGAAAGGTAAAACCACTCCATTTAAAATTCGGGCAAAGTTATTAATCGCTTCACGGAACGGTAAAGGGGAACTCGCTTTTCGTGGCTCGTTTCCTTCGGATGCGTTCAGTTTCATGGATTGATTAATTCCTGACGGAATTGGCATGAAACTGACATGCACCCCATTGACCTTATCCGGGACAGCTCAATATCCGGTTTCGCCGAAATTTTAACCGGCGTGCCAGATGCCAAAATAATGCCACAGGGCAGTGGAAAATAATATGAACAATACAGCTAAGAAAATCGATGCTGAGAGTGTTGAACAAGCTAAAACTTCTTTGGAAGTAGTGAAGAGAGATGAAAAAACGGTTGCAGAAGTTCCATCGTTGGAAAAGCGCATCCAGAAAGTGGAAGATTTGAGCATGCTCATTGAAAAATGGCGCAAGCTGACCGATACCCGTCGAAATCTTCAGACCTTTTCTTTAGGCGCTGACGGAATGGGTGCAACCGTGTTCCTTCGGGATGCCTCAGGTAAAGAGTTTAAAACCTCCAATACCCCGGTTGTATCTGCCGTGATGGATGAAATCAAAACCACTTTGGATGAAAAGATCAGGGAAGTTGAAGATCAGATCAAATTCTGAGAATGGGGAGGCAATGCCTCCCCATTTTTTTAGTCGTTGACAATTGTAATCCATTTGACAATAGATTTTCTGTTCCAGAATTCCTGAAGATTTATTTATTATGATATTTAAGTTTGTTTTTATTAATTTCCCTTTCACAAAAATGCAATCCAATTGAAATTTCATTGGCCTTATTTCACCCTCAAATATTAACCAAAAATCTATGGAAAATTCAAGGACATTATTTCGATTTGGAAGTCTATTGTTATTCATTTCTTTAATAACGCTAACTGCGACGGGTTTCGCACAATCCTTAGTAAAAGGAAAGGTAACTGATACCAAAGGAAATCCTTTGATAGGAGCAACTATTTTGGTAAAGGGTTCGACAAACGGGACTGTTACAGATGCCCAGGGAGAGTTTTCTTTCAAACCACAGAAAGAATTAAACCAGGGGAGTGTTTTGGTGTGCAGTTATATTGGTTTTATCAGTAAGGAAGTGAAATACACCGATTCATACCTGACTATTGTTTTAGAAGAAAATACAATAGAACTGGGCGGTGTGGTAGTAACAGCTCTTGGTATAAAAAGAGAAGAGAAAGGATTAGGTTATGCTACCCAAGGAGTGAACGGCGATGAAATTTCCAACACAAATCCGAATAACTGGTCGTCGGCGCTTAGTGGTAAAGTGGCGGGCTTATCGGTTATGTCGGCGGGCGGACCGCTCTCTTCAACACGCATATCGTTGCGGGGCGACGTTTCGCTCAATATGGATGGCAATAATGCTTTGGTTATTGTTGATGGCGTCCCGATGAGCAGTCCTCAGAGCAATCCTGGCGTTGCCTATGGTGCAGGATCGTCGGCCGAGTTGTCGGTCGATTATGGTAACGGATTTTCAGATATAAATCCGAATGATATTGAGAATATCCAGGTATTGAAGGGCGCCAGTGCTACCGCCTTGTATGGTACGCGCGCTGCCAATGGGGTGATCATGGTCACAACCAAATCGGGCTCCACTGCAAAAAAAGGGATAGGCATAACTTTCAGTTCGAGCCTAAGCACCGATAATGCAATGAAATATCCTGATTATCAGTATGATTTTGGTCAGGGATTGCCAAGTTATATTGGTAAAGCCGGTACCGATTATGCTGGCAAATTATACTATTCGTACGGGGCAGCCCCCGATGGAAATGTTTCGACGAGTGGTACAAGCAGTGCGTATGGTCCACGCTTTGATACCAACCAATTGTATTATCAGTACGATCCGGTGACACAAGCCCGGGCTACCGGGGCAACTCCCTGGGTTCCTTACAAAAATAACCGTTCCGACCTGTTTCAAACCGGTTACACTATCAGCAATTCAGTAGCCATAACCGGAAAGGGCGATAAAGGTGCAATGCGCGTATCGCTGACACATACTAAAAACGAGTGGATATTGCCAAATACTGGTTTTCAGCGTTTTGTAGGAAGTGTATCGACCCAGCAGCAGATTTCGCGCAGACTGAAGGTAAGCCTGAAAACAAGCCAGACTTACCGCACAACCGATAATGTTCCGGCCCTGGGATACAACAGCAACTCGATCTCCTATTTTATGATTTTCCAGAATCCGAATGTAAATCTGGACTGGTTGCGGCCGATGTGGAAAACAGGCCAGGAAAAATCCAAACAGTTACAGCCTTACAGTACATATATTGGCAACCCGTTCGTAACACTTTACGAGAATGAAAATCCTTCAAATAAATACAGCAACGAAACTTCGCTGACGGCTAATCTTGAATTGTCCGACAAACTTGACTTTCAGCTACGTTCCGGTATTCAGCTTACCAACGACATACGCGAACAGCGTCGTACAGTGAGCGATGTCGTATATGGAACCGGATATTTCAAAAAACAAAATGTATTTGACTATGAAATGAATACCGATGCTTTACTTTCATACCATGATTCGTATAGCAACGGTCTTACACTTAATGCATCAGCCGGGGGGAACGTGATGTACAGGTACTACGATGCACTTTCGGCGGCTGTCGTAGGATTGATTACCCCCGGAGTATATAAGCTGGCCAATGGAGCTTCGAATCCGGTGGTGGCTACCGACATCAGGAAGAAAGCGATCAATAGTTTGTATTTTACAACCAATTTTTCATACCTGAATAAGATATTTTTAGATGTAACAGGCCGTAACGATTGGTCATCAACACTACCTTCCCAAAATCGTTCATTCTTCTATCCATCGGTATCAACCAGCGTGATGGTGAACGAATTAGCCGAATTGCCTTCAAGCATCAGCTTCCTGAAAATCAGGGCATCATGGGCGCAGGTAGGTAACGATACCGATCCGTACAAAACATCAGCTTATTATACAACAGGTAATTTCCCCGGTTCGGTAACGGTAGCTTCCACGTTGTACAATCAGGATTTTAAACCCGAAATATCGACAAACTATGAAACGGGACTGGATTTTCGCATGTTTAAAAACCGGATTGGCCTCGACCTGACATTTTATTATAACAAAACAAAAAACCAGATATTGGATGCGCCTATGGACCCGACAACGGGTTACAGTCGGGCTACAATCAACTCGGGAAGCGTACGTAACCGCGGTATCGAAGTTGAACTGACGGGCACACCTGTCCAATCAAAAGAGTTCAATTGGAAAACAACACTCAACTGGTCGAAAAACGAGAACAAAATCCTTTCGCTGGCCGAAGGTTCCGACGAAAATCAGTTGATCGCCTCCATCGGAAACGCATCAATTATTGGTACCGTGGGAGGAACCACCGGCGACTTGTGGGGATATAAACTTGTTCGTAATTCCGACGGCAAGGTGATAATCGGCGCCGACGGGTTACCGGTTCGTGGAAGTGTAATTGAATATGTGGGCTCTGCTTACCCTTCATGGAAAGCCGGAATGTATAATGAAATTAGCTATAAGGGATTTAAATTCAGTTTCCAGATAGACGGACAATTCGGTGGATTGGTTTATTCGCAATCGTTCCATAAAATGAGCGAGCAGGGAAAATTGGCATATACGCTGAACGGGCGCCTTCCGGGTACTGAATATTATATTGCCGGCGACGATCCTCGCGTTACCTCCAACTCTTCGTTGATACAGATAGGCGGTATTTACATGGTAGCTCCGGGAGTGGTACAAAATACCAATGGAACTTACAGTCCGAACGAAAAGTTGATTACTGTGGAGTCGTACTACAAAGAATATAACCGCATAGCCAATGTCGAAACCAACTCTTTTGATGCATCATACTTAAAAATCCGCGAAGTAAGATTTGATTATACGTTGCCTAAAAAGATTTTGGACAAAACCCCGTTTACAAATGTTTCTCTTGGAATTTACGGGCGTAATTTGCTTTGCATTACCGATTATCCGTTATTCGACCCCGAAACGGTAGCTTTGAACGGCAGTTCCATTGTGCCAGGTATCGAAACCGGGTCGTTGCCTTCAACCCGAACTTTCGGTCTCAATTTGAATGTTAGCTTTTAAAAGACATGTTATTATTCAATATCAATTCAAATCAGATAAACAATTATTTATATATGGAACATTCACCAAAACAGAAAAAAGGAAATTCAGGTATATTGATTCTTCCTGCGAAAGTCAGGGAGCTAAAATATATTGGCAAAATAATTCCATTCTTCGTTGTTATGTTGTTACTGCTGAATTCATGTGCTAACTTCGACGAAATGAATACCGACCCTACCCGGCTGACACAAGCTAATCCGGGCACGTTGCTCAATCCTGTTCTTTACGGGATGGCCGCCTATAATTGGAACAGATATGACGATTATACTTTCCCTCTGATGCAGGGAACCGTATCTACATCAAGCATAAGCGGAGTGGGTTGGTACAACATACAAGATGCTGCCGGCGACGGTTCGTGGACCACTTATTATAAATGGTTGACCAATATCCGCGAAATGGAAAAGCAAGCCATTGCGCTTAACGAACCCAATTATCGGGCCATAGCGCTTACACTTCGCGGTTGGATCTTTCAGTTGCTTGCCGATAATTTCGGCGATGTGCCCATGACCGAGGCCTGCCGTGGAGATGAAGGGATTTATACCCCAAAATTCGATACGCAGCTTGACGTTTACAAACAGATTATAGCCGATTTAGACACGGCCAACACGAAATTCAATACAGCCTCCGGATTAAAATACAATACCGATGGCGAATTACTGTACCTGACCAATGCCACGCTTACTTCGAACGTATCGACAGGTATTGTAAAGTGGAAGAAGTTTTGTAATTCGCTCAAAATGCGTGTATTATTGCGAACTCTCAATGTGTCGGGGCTGAACGCAAAGGCCGAGCTTCAAAAGATGCTTGATAATCCGACAACCTATCCGGTATTCGAATCGAATGCTGATGCAGCCTTACTTGCCATATCGGGGGTTTATCCGCAGGAAGCCCCATTGACGAGGCCTCAGGATTTTACTTCCTATACCTATTTGTCCGAATTTTTCATTGATAACCTGAAGGCATGGAACGATCCACGCCTGCCTATATTTGCAACACAAGTCACGAATAACGGCGTAAAATCTTATACCGGACTTCCAAGCGGCTATGCGGTGGTACCGTCAATTAGCGCTTCGCAACCTGTGCAAAAACTTGCCATTGCCCCGATGAAACTTACGCTAATGTCGTATGCCGAGCTTGAACTGATTAAAGCCGAGTATGCCCAAAAATACGGTACGGCTGCCGATGCCGAAAGCCATTATAAAAAAGGCGTTACGGCTGCTATAGAGCAATGGGGGGGTGTCGTTCCTTCTACTTATTTCGACAATAAAGCTGTAGCCTACAATGGAACTTTGGAGCAGTTGATGACACAAAAATATTATGCCCTGTTCTTTTGCGATTGTCAGGCCTGGTACGAATATAACCGTACAGGTTATCCCAAAGTGCCGCGTGGCGTGGGTGTTTCGGAAGGAAAATACATGCCCCAGCGGTTTAAATATCCGGTTGTGCTGCAACGCACCAACCTGAAAAACTATCAGGCGGCAAAAGCAAACATGGGAGGAGACGATTTTAATATAAAGCTTATCTGGCAAAAATAAGAATTACTCTGATATTGATCAGGGCATTCGTTTACGATGGCACGAATGCCCTGATAACCGCTATACAATTTGTATGATCAAATATTCAGTTAATATGGTTAAGTTTTTTCTGTCAATTACATTTTCTATTTTAGTAATCTTGAACACTTCGGCTCAGCAAATGGCTGATATGGCAACACATATGGATGCTGGGAAAATACCGGGAAGTAATATTGCAACAGACCGAAAAAGTGTTGCTATAAAATATACGCTGGAGTTTTATGGAAATTCTCCGGCTTCAAACCCAGTGTTTGAAGAAGAACATTTCCTGGGGGGAGAAATATCCGCCAAATGGAATTTGTTTCAGCAAAGTTACAAGCATGTCTATGAACAAAGTGTCGGCCTTTCGGGAACTACCGTGGAAATCAGGAAACCGGTTGTATTCAATGCCGTAACCAAAGTGAATAATTATTACAAAAAAGCATTAAAAAAAGAAGATGTAAATAAAGACGTTGCCTGCGGCATACTCAGCCATATACTCGATTGCGCTAATCTGCTTTGTTACGAGAACGACACCAAAAATATCGAAGCCGATATCAAAGAGGCTAAAACGGTAGAAGATATCGTAAAGGTATTTGCTTCCATCCGCATAAATTATCATTAATAATTTAAAAAAAAATGAACAAACGAACCATATCTATTATTTCAGGATTACTTATCCTGTTTAATTTGTCGCTGCTGGATTGCCAGAGTGTAAATGTACGCTCACCGCAGGACATTGTTGTTTTGAAAACCGAAGTACCGGATAAAGCAGGAATGACCGTAAAGGGCCTGGTCATCGACAATAAAAACAAACCGGTGGAAGGAGTAGTGGTGAATGATGGAAAAAACTTCACCGTAACGGATAAAAATGGCTTATATTATTTACCTGCCGATTTAACCCGCAGCAAATATGTAAGTATCTCAATACCGTCAGATTTTGACATTGAAAATGATGTTGTAAGCAATTTTTATGCAAAGCTATCTGACAAACAGGATATAAACCGCAAGGATTTCAAACTGAACAGACGCGCTGACAAATCGGATGAATTTGTTTATCTTGCCATATCCGACCCCCAGGTTAAGAACAGCGCTCATATGGAACGCTTCGACAAAGAAACGATAACCGACCTGAAAACGACAATAAAACAGGCTGAAGGTAAAGACATTTATGCCATGACGCTGGGTGATAATGTTTTTGATGAAATGGAACTGTTCATTCCCTATAAAGCCTTGTTTTCGTCGTTATATATCCCGGTTTTTTCCACCATAGGTAATCACGATTTCGACTTGAGATACAACGACCTGCATAATTCGGAAAACCCACAGGACAACTATGCCGAAGAAACTTACCAATCGTTTTTCGGACCACTTGATTATTCCTTCAACATAGGCAATATACACGTTATCACCATGAACGACATAGATTATTTTGCCGGGAAAAAATATACCGAGCGCTTTACCCCCGATCAGTTCGAGTGGCTGAAAAAAGATCTGAGTTACATAAAGCCGGGCAGTGTGATTTTTCTGAACGTACATGCCCCAACTTCAAATAAATCGAGCGAAGGTGACGGGAACACCAGGAACACTGCCGAATTATTTGAGATATTGAATGGCTACAAAGTACATATTTTTGCCGGGCATACCCATTTTTACGAAAATGAAGAACCGGTTCAGGGTATATACGAACACAATATCGGCGCGGCCTGTGGAGCCTGGTGGGCCGGAAATTACAATCGTTGTGGGGCGCCCAACGGCTACTTGGTGGTAAATGTAAAAGGAATCGATGTGAAATGGCATTATAAATCAACCGGCAAAGACATTTCGTACCAGTTCAGGGTTTACAAACCGGGCGAATTTGCTTCGCAGTCCGGTTATGTAGTAGCCAATATTTGGGACTGGGATGCGGCCTGGCAGGTAAAATGGTACGAAGATGGGACGTTGAAAGGTTCGATGGAGCAGTTCGACGATGAAGATCAGGACTTTATCACCATGAAAAACGGCAAAGGCACAGGCTATCATACTCTGCATCTTTTCAGGTCAAAACCGACTCCCGGAACCAAAAACGTAAAAATAGAAGTTACCACCCGGTTCGGTGAGGTTTATTCTCAATCAATCAATTTGTAGATCTTTAATATAAACATAGCCTTCATCTGATTAATGTATTCTGACGATCTTTTTACGTTGAGCTCGGGTTAATGTAGGAAAACCTTGAAGAACAGTTGTCCAATATCCTGAAAAAAACGGCGAGTTTTTGCCCGGAACGGAATACATTATGAAATGGAATTGTGTGGTAGATAAAAGAATGACTGTACCTTACACTAAAATCAATAATCAGGGATTACCTATTATTGAATAAAATCGGTTATTTGATCCTTGATTCTGCTTGGTGCAGACAGGTTTCCGTTTAATATGCAGTCAAACGGCCTTTTCCCAAGGTGAAATATCTTTATATATAAAGAATGAAAGCCTTTTTGTGACCAGTTTGGTGAAAATAATGTCAAAAAGATTTGGATATTACGAGATCATAATCTTTAAAAATCACAAATATTTTGATGTGTTATATATACATATATCGTAACAAATTGAATATCAGGCGAGACTATATCGAGACCTATAAAACGAAGCACTTTGTAAAGCATTGATAATCAGCTCGGAATAAGAGTAAGTTCGAATCCCCCAGCTGTCATAAACTCTCGACCTAAAAAGCATCAAAATACATCAAATCAATTTAAATACCCTTTCTTCTTAATATCTGTGACAACCAAATCATTCATGTATTATTAAATTGAAAGGGATTATTTCGAGACCAAAATGATTGGCAACCAAAATTCTAACTACAAAACTGGCTAATCAATTCCTATTATGCATTGCATAGTTTGGCTTCCAATACTTCCATATCTTCTAATATTTTTTGGTCTAATACCTTGGCATATATCTGTGTTGTTTTCAAAGAGGTATGTCCAAGTAATTTAGACACAGTTTCAATTGGAACTCCATTGCTAAGAGTCACCGTTGTGGCGAAAGTATGCCGGGCGATGTGCATTGAGATGTTCTTTTTGATATTACAGATGTCTCCCAATTCTTTCAAATAGCTATTCATTTTCTGGTTGGTCAATACGGGGAGTAAAAGGCTCTTCCCATTAATTTTGGGATAGTCCTCATACCGTTTCAATATTTCTTTTGCTTTGGGCAGAATAGGGATACGGCATCTATTATTCGTTTTTGACCGGTCTATTATTATCCATTCTTTGCCATCTGATTTTTGTTGAAGATGAGTACTGCTAAGTTTTGAAATATCTGCGAAGGAGAGTCCTGTGTAACACGCAAAAACAAAAATATCACGAACAACAGACAAGCGTTCAATTTCAATTTGCTTTTCTTCAATTCGTTTTAACTCTTCCATGGAAAGAATTTCCCTGTGCGTTTCATCTAACCCGACTTTAAATTTTGAATATGGATTTTTATCAATGTAATCCAGTGAAATGGCCAGGTTCAGAACTCGTCTGAGATGTTTGTGGTAATTCCATGCTGTATTCTGGACGTTGTTGAAATCCTTTTTAATAAAAACATCAAATGCGTCCAGAAATTTGTAGTCGATACACTGAACTGAAATGTCAGATCTTTTTAGACTGGAGTTGATAAATTCAGCCAAGCGTTTCCGGGAAGATTTATAATGCTTATAGGTTTCCATTGAATAGCCTTTGTTTAGTTTGGCAAGGATGCTATCCAGGTAATAATCGAATACGGCAAGGATTCCTTTTGATTCCTGGATATTTAAAAGTTTTCGTTTAATCGTATTCACATCAAAATCTTCATTGGTTGAGCGAAGTTGGTTAAACGTATCCTGAATTTCGGTTTTGATACGATCAATACGTTCATTGTCCACTCTGGCACCGCTGACTTTATCTTTAATTCGTTGCCGGGTGGTATCCCAATGATCCGTTGATGAATAAATTCCTGTTGCAAGTTCAGTGCGGTTACCGAGGTAGGTAATCCTTACACAAACGGATGATTTACCATCATCGGCTTTTCTGCTTTTTCTCAATAAAAAATTAATCACAATTTTCATGGTACGACAATTAACAAAATCAAAAATCTGGTCTCGCAGACGATCTAAAATACCCCGATTTGCATGAAAAAAAAAGTGCAAAAATGAGTTAAAAAGAGTCAAATAAAATGTTTTGAATCAATTCGTTGCATGATTTGCCGCGACCAGAAAAAGTGAATTTGAGTTTGGTCTCGATTTTGTCGCGTTTTCTTTGATTTTCAGGAGCTTTTTTTGAAAAATCCCCCAAAAGAAAAAGCGCTTAAATCATTGAATTTAAGCGCTTTTGATACATTTTGATACTTCTATCAGTGCCCAGAACAAGACTCGAACTTGCACACCGTAACCGGCACCAGCCCCTCAAGCTGGCGTGTCTACCAATTTCACCATCTGGGCTCATTTTATTTAGAACATCATGCCATCCGGCATCTGATTCCGATAATTTTCAGGATAACATCCCGGTCGAAAATCGTGAGTGCAAAGCTATAAAAAATCTTAAAAAAGCAACAGCTATTCACTAAAAATATTCCCAAAGAACAAACTTCTTTCCCGCACCGGCTAATTGCTTATTCACATCCATCGTCCCCTGTTTTTTGGCATTTACCCATCGTCAGAAAAAGAAAACAAAAAAATCGGTTATTTAGCATATCATGCTTTTTGCAAATTTAACCGGAAATGCCTAATTATGAATTTCGGGAACAGCATAATATGAATCAAACCATTATCGATCAGATCCGTGATTTTAAAAAAGGTGATGCAAAGGCTTTCGAACGACTTTTTGAGATCTACCATAAGCGTCTCTATGGATTTATTTTAAAACTAACCCGGTCGAAAGCCGACAGTGAAGAGATTGTCCAGGACGCTTTTATGAAAGTTTGGATAAACAGGGCCAATTTTAATGAAAGTTACCCGTTTGACGCTTACTTATTCAAAATTGCCAAGAACAGTTTTATCAGTCACACGCGCAGGCAAATCAACAAACGGATTTTCGAAGACCACCTGTCTCTTTTTACCGAACAGGCAAACGAAAGCGCCGACGAACAAATCATTTTTAAAGAAACCGCCCTGATTGTAGATTCCCTGATTAATTCAATGCCTCCAAAACGAAAAGAAATTTTTTATCTGCAAAAAAAAGAAGGCCTATCCCGAAAAGAAATCAGTGAGCGACTAAATGTATCGCTGGTGACAATCGACAGCCACCTGATGAAAGCCAATAAACAGTTTGCAGAAGGTTTAAAAAAATACGGACTGTTAACAATCATTCTATTTTTCTGATAATCTGCCTATTGCAGCTACACTTTAATTTTGTTTGAAAAAAAATTGACTTTTCCCCTCATCCGGCTCATAGTTTTTCCCGGCTGAAGCGTATTGCTTTCAGATAAACCGGATATGAAACAGAATAACGACCATTTGACCCGACTTCAGGACCTGCATCAGGGAAAAGAACTTGAAACGGGGGAACTTAAAACACTTTTTGAACTGTACAACAGCGACGAAGGAAATGCCCTGGTGAACGACTTGCTGGATAAAAAATGGGGTGAATACACTGATGATCAACCTATTGAAATTGATTCACAAAAAATATTCAGTAAAATTAAGCATTCCCTGGGCCTGAAACAGTCAAGTCGCCGGGCCAGTACAAACAGGTTACTCCCGTGGTTCTCAGGAGCGGCGGCTGCTATTGTGATAAGCATCCTTGTATCCGCAGGATTCTTTTTCGACATCCGCTTTAAAAATGCCAATATTGTTTATCTGCATGAAATTACAGCGCCCGAAGGAAAAATTAAGCGGGTTGAACTTCCCGATGGAACGTTGGTTTGGCTGAATCCGGGATCTTCCGTTATCTTTTCCGAAAAACTGACCAAAGAAAAAATCCGCGACGTCAGGTTATGGGGACAAGCTTATTTTGACGTTGCACCGGACGACAAACATCCTTTTGTATTACAACTGGGGGATATTGGACTGAAAGTGATCGGAACCAGCTTTAATGCATCCAATTACAAAGACGACCAGCAAATTGAAATCGCCTTAAAAGAAGGATCTGTAAGTCTTTTTGAAGGGCAATATGACGATGTAAGCAACTTTCTCCGGTTGAAACCCGGACAGGTTGCAAAATATAACAAAGGGGGAACAGGCTTTCAGATTACCGACAGCGATATCCGCAAGTATACTTCCTGGATGGACGGAATCCTGATCTTTCGCGATGACCTGATGGCTGATGTTTTCAGACGTCTTGAACGGTGGTACGATGTCAAAATCATCGTAGACGATCCCCAAATCAATCATTATTTGTACACAGCCACAATTAAAAATGAAAATCTCACGCAAATACTTAATTTGCTGGAATTTACTTCCGACCTGACTTACGAGATCATTACCAACAACAGCTCCCGGGCTTATAAACCAACAATTTTAATTAAATCTAAAAACACTAAATGAAATTGCCAATGGAATAAAACCTCTTTTTTAAAAGAAAAAGGAGATGCGTCAACACCTCCTTTTGAATCAAGAGCCTGAAAATTACCCATTAAAAGGCTCCATTTAACTTGAACGTTACATTCAAATCATTACGAAATTATGAAAAAAAACTATTCACGGACAGTTTTCATATTAAATAAAATATGGAAATTTAAACTATTGAGGATTATGAGGATAGCAGTAGCTCTTTGTCTGTTATGGGTGACTCAGCTTTATGCTGTCAACACCTACTCACAAAACACCCGCTTAACATTAAACCACGCGAATACAACCATTCGTAAAGTTCTGCAGGATATTGAAGACAAATCCGAGTACTTTTTTATGTATAACGGGAAGGTTGTTAACGTTGAGAAAATTGTCAGCATTAATGCCACTGACAAAGTAATCACAGAGGTACTGAACAACCTGTTTGAAGGAACGGGGATCGATTACAAGATCGACGACCGTCAGATTGCCCTGACGGCAAAAGCTTCCGTGGTACAAACACAACAACTGCGAAACATTCAGGGTAAAGTTACCTCGCCATCGGGAGAACCGATTCCGGGGGCAACGATTGCCGTCAAAGGAACCACTGTCGGAACAATCACCAACTTCGACGGAAGCTATATGCTGAATAATGTGGCGGGAGATGCCGTGCTCGTGGTTTCATTTGTTGGCATGAAAACCGCTGAAGTGGAAGTTGCCAATCAAACAGTTATCAATGTCGTTTTGGATGAAGAGACCATCGGCCTGGAAGAAGTTGTAGCCATTGGTTACGGCGTACAAAAGAAAAAACTGGCGACGGGCGCCAATATGAATGTAAAAGGTGAGGACATTCAGGCGCTGAACACCACCACAGCAATGGATGCATTAAAAGGAATCACACCGGGAGTAAACATTACCCAAAACAACGGCCAACCCGGAGCATCCAACAAGATTAACATACGCGGTATCGGTACAACCGGTAACTCCAGCCCTCTTTACATCGTCGACGGAGTAATTCAAGGGAATATCGACTACCTGAGCCCAAATGACATTGAAAGTATCGATGTGTTTAAAGATGCGGCTTCGTCTGCCATCTATGGTTCACGTGGGGCCAACGGGGTTATTTTGGTAACCACTAAGAGGGGACAAAAAAACACGCGCCCAACCATTACTTATGACGGTTATTATGGGGTACAAAATGTTTACAAGATGCCCGATCTTCTGAATGCACGGGAATATGCCAACATTTTGGACGAAGCCCTGGTAAACTCAGGAAACGCCCCGCACAACTACCAGGCCTTAGTGCCCGATTGGAATAAAATTCAAAGTGGTGAATGGAAAGGAACCAACTGGGTTAAAGAAATCATGGTTGACGATGCACCTGTACAAAGTCATGCCATTGGTATCCAAGGAGGATCAAAACAGTCAGTCTATTCATTCGGAGTTTCGTATCTCGACCAGGAAGGAATCGTCGGCAAGCAATCCAATTCGTTTTACCAACGTCTCAACCTGCGTTTAAACACGGAACATATTCTGATATCAAACTCCCAATTCGATGTGTTAACCTTTGGCGAAAACCTGACTTACACAAACAGTCAAAGCAATGCGATCCGTCAGGGAAACATTTACTGGAACGATGTACACAATGCACTTGTAGCCAGCCCGTTCTTACCGGTTTACGACGAAAACGGTAATTATCACAAAACCATCGAATGGAACTCTTCTGATCCAAATCCGGCGGCTATGATGGAATACCAAACCAAGTACGGCGAAAACGATAATAATCAGTTGGTCGGCTCATTTTACCTGGTCATTCAACCCGTTAAAAACCTGAAACTTCGTTCAAGCTTCGGTTTTAACACTTATTGGGGCAACAGCCGTCGCTGGGTTCCGAATTACAATCTGGGACCCCGTTACACCACAGACGCAGACCGGGTTTCGCAAAATTTGTGGACTGGAAGAAATATCATCCAGGATAATACATTGAGTTATTCTTATACGTTGGACGCTGACCACAATTTCGAAGCGTTGATTGGTAACAGTATTGAAAAGTCCGTTCAGGAGGTCAACCTCAGCATCACCAACAGAAACAGTCTCTTTCAGGATTTTGAGCACGCATACATCGACAACACGCCAGGTGCGTCCAGCATCACCTCAATCGGTGGTTCTGATCGTTACGGCTGGTCCATGATGTCTTATTTCGGACGTGTTTCCTACAACTACAAAGAAACCATCCTGTTCTCAGCCATGCTCCGTGGAGATGGGTCATCTCGTTTCCCGAAAGACAATCGTTGGGGCTATTTTCCCTCCGTTTCTGCCGGTTATGTACTGACCAATGCCCCCTTCATGACTCGCACTGACAGTTTTCTGAATTTCATGAAAGTTCGCGCCAGTTGGGGACAAGTTGGTAACGAACGGGTGAGTAGCTTCCTGTATTCATCAACCATGGCCTATCTGAATGATGGCAATGCTTTTTATAACTGGTCATATGGTTTTGGCGATGATAAAACAACCCGGGAAATCGGGTCGAAACCTGCACGAATTCCAAACCCGGAAATCGGATGGGAAACTTCGGAACAGTTAAACCTTGGGTTTGATGCCAATTTCTTCAACTCCCGCTTAAGTGTCAACTTCGACTGGTATAAAAAAGACACCAAGGACTGGCTTGTTTGGACAGACATACCCGTACACAATGGCTTAAGCGGCGTTACCATCAACGGAGGACAAGTTACGAACAAAGGAATTGAACTGGCTCTTAGCTGGAACGACAAAGCGGGTGATTTCAGGTATGGAGCAACCCTTTCTTTGGCCCACAACAAAAACGAAATTACGTCAATTAATAATTCAGAAGGAATTATTCACGGTCCGAGCAACGTTTTAAGCCAGGGAACCGGTGAAATATTCCGCGCCCAGGTCGGATTCCCGATCGGCTATTTCTGGGGCTATAAAACAGACGGCGTCATTCAAAATGAACAAGAGGCAAATGCTTGGGTTGGACCAGACGGTTCGAAATATTTTGATGATCAGCAACCGGGAGACTTGCGTTGGGTAGACCAAAACAAAGACGGAAAAATCAACGAATTGGATAAGGTGATGATTGGTAATCCAAATCCGGACTACATTCTGGGGATTCAACTGAATGCCGAATACAAAGGTTTCTTTCTTTATGCAACAGCAAATGGCGCATTCGGTCAACAAATTGCCAAATCGTACCGTTCGTTTGCCGACAGCTATAAAAACAATTATACAACCGATGTATTCCAGCGCTGGCATGGCGAGGGAACTTCAAATAAATACCCCCGTTTGTTATCAACGCCTCACCGCAATACACAAAACCTGTCTGATCTTTACATCCAGGATGGAGACTATCTGCGAATCAGCAACATTACTTTTGGCTACGACCTGAAAAACGTAATTAAGAACTTGTTTTTAAGCGAAGCCCGTCTTTACATAACGGCTAAAAACCTCTATACATTCACAGGTTATGACGGAATGGATCCTGAAATTGGATATGGCCATGACCACAGTTGGGCATCAGGGATTGATTTGGGTTTATACCCGTCTGCCAGAACCTATTTGATTGGATTGAGCCTTAAATTTTAACGAATATGAAAATGAAAAATATATTATCAATAGCATTAGTAGCTATCCTTACGATACTTACAGGTTGCGGCGATAATTTCCTGGATCAGAAAAACCTGTTTGAAAAAGATTCTGAAAATTATTACAGAAATCCAACCGATGTAAATGAGGCCCTGATCGGAGCTTATTCGTGTCTGGCTTTGGACGGAGGATCAAATCATCCGGTTCTGATGGCCAACCTGCTCAGCGACGATTGTTTCAGCGGAGGTGGAACCAATGACATCGAAGTTGGCGGAACCGATAAGTTCGAAAAACCGCTTGAAGATTTGTACCTTGGAATATACAGCCGCTGCTACGAAGGCATTTTAATCCTGAACAGTTTAATTGAACGTTTTGATCAGGCTGTTTACAACGATGTTGAAGCCCGTAAACAAAACCGGGGTGAAGCACATTTTCTCAGGGGAATGTTGTATTTCCGCCTGGCCCAGTTCTTTGGCGAAGTTCCCCTGGATCTTTCCCCTACCATGGAGTACCTGCCAAAAGCCTCGGCTGATGAATTATATGCCCAGATCGCTAACGATTTGAAGTTGGCCATTGACAGCATGAGTAACAAAACATATCTGAATTTTGAATCGGGACGTGCTACCAAATGGGCAGCCGAAGCATTAATGGCGCGAGTTTATCTGTTCTATACCGGCTTTTATAACAAAACAGAGCTACCGGTTATTGAAGGTACAGCCATCACTCAATCACAGGTAGTTAATTGGCTCGAAGACTGTATCGACCACAGTGGTCATTTTTTGATTCCTGATTATGCAAGTATCTGGCCTTTCTCTTATCTGAATGACGACGGTTATGACGATGGCTACGCCTATGCCGAAGACGTTACCTGGGCCGGAGACGGGTGTGCCGAAACAGTATTTGCGGTAAAATATACCAACCAGGGCGATTGGGGAAATACCGGACGATTGGCATTCTCCAATCAACATGTACTTTTCACGAGTCCCCGGGCAACCGATTATCCCCCGTTCGGCTTTGGTTGGGGTATTGCATCGGTGAATCCGCAATTACGCGATAGTTTCGAGGCAAATGATCCGCGCAGAACCTCAACAATTATTGACAATACCGACGAGAATGAACCGACCTATGGCGACAACTACCAATGGGGAGGATGGAACTGCCGCGATGAAACCGGTTTGTGGAATAAAAAATATTCCGCCGTCATTCGTGATGTTGACGGCAATGGTACTTACACCGGAATGTACTATGATTTATTTGGCGGAACAAATAATATGCAACTTTGGAATATGCAGGATGACATTCTGATCCGCTTTGCTGATGTACTTTTGATGGCTGCCGAACTGGGTAGTAATTCGCAAGATTATCTTGATCAGGTTCGGGATCGGGTGGGCTTAACTCCGGTTCCCTATTCGCTGGCAGCTCTGAAAGCAGAACGCCGCCACGAGTTTGCGCTTGAGGGTATTCGCTGGTTCGACCTGCTGCGCTGGGGAGACGCTGCTACCGCAATTAATGCAGGAAACGGTGTCCCGGTGAAAACTGACAACGTGGATACAACCTACAAAATTACTTTTAACGCGAACCGCGTGTTCCTTCCGCTGCCGGAGTCGCAAATACGCGTGTCCCGAGGGAGTCTGGTTCAAAATCCGGGATGGGAATAATCAATTCAGTCCATGTATGGAAAAATTGATTCCACCAAACCTGTATGTTAAAACTTAAAATTACATCAACAATGAAAAAAAGAATAGGATATCTGATGGTTGCCACTATGTTACTCTTCGTAGCATGTGATCCCATCGAAGAAAGGCATGACGCCGGTGGTGTCTTAACAGAATCAGAACTGTTAAGCTATATGAATGTCACCGTCAACGGAAATGTTGCTACCTGTACCAATACCGCACCTGAAGTAATTTCATTTTGGAAGAATAATTTTGGACAACAATCCAACAAAAGCTCGGCTGAGTTTTATATCCCTTTGCAAAATACCTACACGGTTACACTAACGGCATATTGTGCCGGTGGACCGGTAACTGTCAGTAAAGAATTCATAATCGAACAAAACGATCCGGAATATTTCAGCGATCCGTTCTGGAATCTGCTGACCAATGATGTAGATGGCAAATCATGGGTTTGGGCTACCGATATTCCCGGCGGAAAGATCTGGGGAAACGGCGGTTACCTGGCAAGTCTGAAACCGGAGTGGTGGACCTTGTCGGTAGCAGACATTCCCGGGCAAGGCGGAACCGCTACCGATGAAATCATTTTCGACCTGAACGGCGGATTGAATTTTCAAGTAATCAATTCTGTAGGGACTGGCGGAAATACTACAGTTCCGGGTAACGGAACCGGCATGTTCAACATGTCACTGGGTGTAGAAAATCATTTAATGAACTCCGATGGTTCTGCTGTTTGGTCGTATGGTAAGATAAAATTTACCAACCACACCATTCCTTTGGGATTCGAACCCAATAGTGCAGGAAAACCTTTACACTACGAGTTTGACATCCTGAAGTTAACAAATAATGAACTGCATCTGGCATTCGGCGAACCGGGCGTCGGAGCATGGGGAACGGCATGGTTCTATATGTTTAAGCGCAAAGGGTATTCATACTAACGGTCACTGGATTTCCTTTTAAGAGGCTGTCTGAAAAGTCATATCTCAGACAGCCTCTTTTTCTGATTAAACCGGATTAAAAAGATCACGATCAGTCCCGATTTTTTTATTACAAAGCAGATTACACCTCAGAAACTTAACAAGCATGCGTCATTTATTTTTTCGTTTATTTTTGATCCTCATGGTCGTTGCTTGCCATCCCAAAGCCGAATCCATCATTTATGGACAAATGCCCGACAGCAGTTTCAACGGAGAACAGATCTATCTCGTTCCACTTTTTAATGCCACTGCCAACCGGGTTGATTCCTGCACCATTCAGCAAGGACAATTTAAACTAAAAGGAATAGCTGACCCGCAGGAAGTTTATATTATCCGCCCAAAACCTTTGCTCCGGTTGAAAGTTCAGGAGCTATTGGTCGTAAAAGAACCAGGTGAGATTTATGTCGAAATGGGGCTAAGCAGCTTCGTTTCGGGAACGTCAACAAACGATTCACTCCAAGCCTGGAAAGAACAAAAAGAAGCTCTTGATCAACAAGTTTACGATCTTCAGGTGAAAAAATATAATCTTCCTGACAGTCTCCAAACTACAATTGTTAATCAACTGGATTCTTTAATTTCTGCCCGGAAAAGTTATCATGATCTTACCGCTGAACAGAATAAGAATAATGCACTTGGAAAAATGCTACGCCGGATGCTCAATCAAACAGAACATTTACCAAACTAACAACTACGCTTCTGTCATTTGTTTTATCAGCCTACTTCTGCCGCAAAACCACCAGGGTGGCGCCGTAGCCGTATTCCTGGAAACTGGCGTCCTGAAATGGGTATTTTTTGTATTTGGCCGACAGTTCGCGACGTAACTCCTGCTTCAGTGTTCCGTTCCCCAACCCGTGGATAAATACAATCCGTTTTACCGACTGGTCGGCCATGGCCGTTTCCATCTGTTCGCGAAATTTATTCATCTGCACATCAAGCATATCTTTATTCGACAAACCTGCGGTACTGTCGAGTAACTCATGAATATGCAAATCCACCTCCATCAATTCCGGATTGGCTACTTTGGGTTGCAATCCGGC
Source organism: Gaoshiqia sp. US2 (assembly GCF_059705485.1). Classification (NCBI taxonomy): domain Bacteria; kingdom Pseudomonadati; phylum Bacteroidota; class Bacteroidia; order Marinilabiliales; family Prolixibacteraceae; genus Gaoshiqia; species Gaoshiqia sp. US2. The sequence goes on from NZ_AP048550.1 coordinate 3,887,731, forward strand.
AGGGCGGGCGGGTTCTTTCTCGCGAACAATTTTTTTCACCTCTTTCTCCGTCAGTTCCTCCAGGGCTTTGTCCATCGCGGTTTCATTCAGCTTAAACAACATCACTTTTTCCCGGAAGAAGTCTGATTTGGAAAAACTGCCCGATTTATAAAACTTCACCGGGTTGACACTGATCTTCCGGATGACGGGCTTTTCCAAACGCGGAGCCTTTTCTTTGAAGTAGATCAGTTGAAAAGCGAACTCCGGTAAATTGGCAATTTCGGCCTGTGAAATGGCGCCCAAGGCCAGTTTGGTATTCGGTTCAAGCTTGCCCGCTTCCTGTGTTTCGTATTCATTTCCCTTAAAATGGCTGTAATGGTAGAGCACAAAGAAATTGCTGTCGTTGATCAAATAAATGCGGGTTTGTCCTTCCAGCGGATTATGGCTGTTTTCGGGCAAAAAGGCCAGGTAAAACTTCGGCTCATCATTCCCGGCAATAAACACGGGCGGTTCTTCAACCACTTCCTCCCGAACGGGAATTTCGGCCACACCTTGCTTTACAAATTGTTCTACACTCGGTTTTTTATCGGTTTTGTGAGTTTGTTCCGCATCCAAAATAATTTCATGCGTGAGGACCGGAATTTCGAAACCGTCTTCGTTTTCCACATGAACCAGGTTGTTGCTGACTATCTTAGTGATCACACCGCCGCCAACATCATTCAGAAATTTAACCCGATCGCCTAACTTGTACATATTCCTTAATTTTTACACAAAAGTAAGAACAATTTTTAGGGAGAATAATTATTCCGTAATTTTGCCGCCCATGAAAGGGAAAAAATCAGAACAAACTGTCTTTAACTTAAGTACGCAGGCATTGGATTATCCGCTGCCCGACGAACGTATTGCCCGATATCCGCTGCCTCAGCGCGACCAATCGAAGCTGTTGGTGTGGGAGAACGGGACGATTATGGATTCCGGCTTCAACTCAGTGGCCGATTTTCTTCCTGAAAACAGTTTGCTGATCTTTAATAATACAAAAGTGATCCGGGCCCGTTTGCATTTTCAAAAAGACACCGGCTCGCATATCGAAATTTTTTGCCTCGACCCGGTGGAACCGGCAGACTATCAACTGGCGTTTCAACAAACCGGGCATTGTACCTGGAATTGTCTGGTAGGCAACCTGAAAAAGTGGAAACAGGGGATTTTGGTCAAAGAGCTTGTCCTTGGCGGTAAAATCATTCCGTTTAAAGCTGAAAAAATGGATCAGGAGAACGGCTCGGTAAAAGTTCGTTTTAGCTGGGATGATCCGGCATACGACTTCGCCACATTGATCGAAACCGCCGGAACGCTGCCCATTCCGCCTTACCTGAACCGCGAAACGGAAGACTCGGACCTGGAACGTTATCAAACGATTTATTCAAAAATAAAAGGATCGGTGGCCGCGCCAACTGCCGGGCTGCATTTTACCGAGGCTGTCTTCAAAAACCTGGAAGAAAAGAACATAAATTGTGAAGAAATAACCCTGCACGTCGGAGCCGGGACGTTTAAACAGGTAAAGTCGGAAACCATTGGCGGGCACGAAATGCACGCGGAACAAATTTTTGTTCGCCGTTCGCTGATCGAAAAAATACTGAGCCACACCGGGAAACTGATCGCGGTGGGCACCACCTCGATTCGCACCCTGGAAAGCCTGTACTGGCTCGGGGCAACACTCGCCGATCAACCCGACGCCGAAGCCGGGAAGCTGGAGGTCGGACAATGGCAACCTTACCGGAACCAACCGATGCTTAATAAAACCGAAGCGCTGGAGGCTATTTTACATTTCATGCAAAAGAACGGGCTCCTGACAATTTGCGCCGCAACCAAAATCATCATCGTTCCGGGTTACCGGTTCAGGATGATTGATGGGATGATCACCAACTTCCACCAACCGCAAAGTACCTTGTTACTTTTGATTTCGGCCTTTACAGGCGACGACTGGAAACGCATCTACCAACACGCGCTGGCAAACGACTACCGTTTCCTCAGTTACGGCGACAGCAACCTGTACCTGAAATAAACGTCGTTAGTTTGGTCACTGCTATTTTTTCAGGGCAGCTTCTTCCACGATCAGCTCGTAAAAATAACCCGCCCCAAAGTCTTTGTTCAAAGCAACCGTCCCTTCCAGAGTAACCAGCTCGTTCAAGGCAATATTCTCCTGGCTGGTAAAGGTCAGGTCGAACTTCCCGTTATCGTTTGATCCGTCCTGCAGGTGAATCCAGTTACGTTCCATAATACCGTTATTTACCTTCACCACTTTGCCTCTCACCACCACTTTTTTGCCATGATAATCGGCCCGGTTTTTATACAAGTCAGCAATGGTGATACCACCTGCCACCGGCTCGATACGGATATCCGACTGAAAATCGTTCGATTTGCGCTGCCCGTGGGCTGACATCTGATGGTGCATACTCATCGTTTTATCCGGCAGCGCCCGCAGGTCTTCAACAAACAAAACCCGGTCGAATACGCGGTTCAGCTCTTTACTTTCAAAATCAATCATTTCCAGAGCATTGTCGTAATAAAACACATCTCCGGCATTGGCGTCCATTTTAGTGACAGCAATCCAGACTTCCTGTCCGTTTTCATTTGCACGCAGGTATGTATAGGATGTTGTTTGAATCACTTCTTCCACCTTAAGCTGGCGGGTAGTTGTTGTTAACGTAGCGGTGTCAATCGGCTGCACCGGCTCTTTCGGCTTCACCACGCAGGAAAACATCAGGATGCTTCCCGTAATCCATACAAAAATCAATCTCATCGTTCTGTCTTTTATCGTTTCTTTAAAATGTAACCGAGGTAAAGTATAAAACAACTTTACGGGCTGAAAGTTAATCATTACCCGGAAAATCACAAGCCTGTTCAAAAACGTTTTGTCAGGTTGATGTAAATCCGGTGATAACGGGCTGATTCTTCAAAAGTAGCTTCGTAATTTGCCGACAAGGACAATTTTTTGCCCAGTTGCCAGGTCAGGTCCAGCTCGCCGATATGTTGCATCCATGCTGAAACGGAGTTTAAAAAATTATAATCGACATAGCGATACCCCGTACTGGCGTATATCTTTCCGCTCAACAAGTCCTGGTATAACCGGGCGCTATAAATTTTTCCCTCCAGAAAAGCCGTTTGAACCAGGTTGCCTGAAAAAGTCATTGACGCCCCGGTCCACGGAGATTCTGAAAAGGAGACAAACCCATAAAGCGTTTTGGTCGGGTCGGGGTCATTTTTACGAACACGGTAGGAAGCATTCAAGCCTGAACTGATCCGACCTGCAGGACGATAGTTCACCCGAAAATGGACCCCCTGGCGCATCGCTTCTTCCAGAAGCCGGTCTGCCAGGTTTTTAAATGTTTCGTAATAGATGACATTTTTTCGCGCGTCGTAAGAGGCAAACAAGGTAAGCTGCCGCGAAATCCGGTACCTGACCGACGCATAAAAACCGGTCAGCGAAAGTGTACTTTTCGCCTCATCATTTTCAAGCTTGTACAGGTCCAGCTCGCCTGAGAGGAACCAAAACAGGTTTTTCATCAGCGCGTTGCTGTGTTGAAAATAAACAAAGCGGCGATCGGTATTCCCGTTGTTCTTCTGCTCAAAAAAAGCGACGGAGCTCCGGCCTGTGCCGTTTTCATTAGAATGGACGAATGCCAGGTAAGCGCCGAACTCAAACAAGTTGGTATTCACACTGTAATCCAGGTAGTCGGGACGAAACCCAACTGCCGCGCCTACGCGAACGGTTTTGTTTCCTGTTTCATACTGGATACCGTCAATGGCGCCCACATTAGACAAATTCGGGTTGATTTTCCTGCCCAACCAGACCGAAGACATTTCGCCGGGCTGATAGCTGAGCGCCAGGCTGTAAATTTTAAGGGCGCTGAACAGGTTGTCCTGAACAGCCGACCAATCATTGGCCTGGTGGGTAAATGTCAGGTAAGTATCTGTCGAAAACCGGCTGTCGTCAATATGCGAGGCTTGCATGGAAAAGGTGTAACGCATCCGGTGGCTGTTGCTTTCGGTGGCCCCCGAAAAACCTGAATACGACGACGCTGACACCCTGCCCCTTATTTTCTCGCGAAAACCGGAAAGCTCCTTTTCTTCCGGTTCAGGACGGACTTCCTGCCTTTCCTCCGGTTTTTCATCCATTCCGGCCATTTCGCGTCGTTTATTGTTTTCCTCCGCTGCGTATCGTTTGGCAAATATTTCATCGCCAATCGTCACCTGAATAGACGACAACGGCTTGCCCATAACGGAGAGTGATGATTTCGATTCGATGATGAGTAAGGGTTTTACAATGCCGTCCCGCTCAATAAACACCGTATCACCCTCCTGAATGTTATTTGTGCCGTCAAAACGCACATAGATATTTTGTGCCGTCAGGTAAGATATTTTCCCAATGAACTTAAACTGATCGGGCTGGGCATTTGAACCAACGAAGGTAAAAATTGCAAGCAAAGACATCAATACATGTTTCATCCAATACTATTTTTATTCCTTATGACCGCAGTTTGTAATCAATTTGGAACCGGTATCCCTCACGCTCTGCCAACGCGTTATTTCCTTCCTAGTGGATGGCATGAATAACATGCGCTGCTTTCATAGCTGTAACCGGTCCTGCCCTTGTGTTTATCATCCATGCTGGTTTGGTTATGCTCGTGGCAATTCAGGCAATTAAATTCCGCATAACTGTTCTGATTGGCATGACAGTCGGTACAACGGTTCCATTTGTCTTTGTGTTTGCCCGAAAAGATCGGAAAAAATCCGGTGTCGTGCTGTGTGAATTTAGCAGGTTGCCAACCGGGATTCAGCGTGTGACACTCAGCACAACTTACCGAAAATCCCGACTGCAAATGGTTCGGGTTTGTAGTAGTATTATAATCGGTCTGGTGGCACGAAACACATTCAGTCGGGATTTTTTCAAATATGCCCGACACATGGCATTCCAAGCAACTGATCGTATGGCCTCCCGCCAGCGGGAAAAAGTTATGCACAAAATTTGCCGACGACCAACCAATCGCCTTGGCGCTGTGGCAGTCGGCGCATTCCACAGAATACCCCGATCCCTGGTGATTAGGCTGCGTTGTAGCCAGATAATCGCTTCGGTGACAATCAAAGCAGGCAATGCCAAGCGGCTCAAACTGTAAGTTACCGGCCGATACATGGCACTGAAAACAATCGGCTGTTGTGTGCGATCCCAACAGTGGAAAACGACTTTGGCGGTGCATTTCGGCGCTGTTGACCACAATCCAGGATTGCGGGTTGTGGCAACGGTCGCAATCAGTCCCTACCGTATTGTTGTGCATGTCGGTATGGCAGGATATACATTCACTGCTGGCTTCGAAAAATTTCAGGGACACGTGGCAACTTTTACAATCGACGGATTGATGTTGCCCGGTTAGTTTGAAGCGGGTTTGTTGATGATCAAAAGTCATTTCCTTTTGAAGCAATTCCCAACTCTCCGGAGAATGACAAACCGCACAATCCATCTTAAAATTATCTCCGTGCCGCGACTGGGCAAATGAAAAGGAAGCAACACCCAGCAGTAAAACTAGAAATGACAGTTTGCGCATTTGATTTCATTAAAAAGTTTATACCTGACGTAATCGCCGGTTGGATCAGTTACCGGCGGATGACATTTACTGCAATCGGCTTTGGCATGCGCCCCCTCCAACTTGAAACGGGTTTGACCGTGATCAAAACGATCAGCGCGCCAACTTTCAAAACCATGACAACGCTCGCACAGCGCTTGCCCGTTTTCACGAAATTGATCATGATGAGCATCCATGTGGCAGGATTCGCACTGTGAGAACAGATTCGCAAAACGCTGAGTAAAACCATTGTTGTTATTCTCAACAAAATGACAGGCACGGCAGCTTATTTCGGCATGTTTCCCAACCAGTTCAAATGAGGTTTGGCGGTGATCAAAATTCACGTTTCCCCAATTCGCAACGGTATGACACCTGTCGCATTGCCGGTCGGGCATATATTTATCGGTTATCAATCCCTGGTGTATATTGGAGTGACAATCGACACACTTCTGCCCGACTTTTCGGAACTCCCAGCGGTTGTTTTTATGATGACACGAGAAACAGGGTGTTGCCAGGTGTGCTTCTTCCAGTTTAAAGCTGCCCTGGTTATGCCTTTCGATGGTAAACAAGGAAGGTACAAAACCATTAACCGTATGACAATCGGCACAATCGGATGATTTTCCATTTTGGGTGAATTGCCCTTTGTGATAATCGTTGTGGCAATTGTTGCACCTGTTATGCGCAATTGTTGCTGTGAATGATTGTTTATGGCAGGAACGACAATCAACCGCCTGGTGCTTTCCGGTCAACGGGAATCCGGTTTTATTGTGGTTGAAATCTGTTAATCCGCCCACCTGGCGAAACGACTGTTCGGTATGGCATTTTGAACAATCCTGCCCGAATTTATTATCGTGCACATCATGATGACAGGAAGTGCAACCGGCAAAGGCGACATTGGTAAACTGCTGAAACTTTTTGCCGTTCCGTTCTGCTTCCCGGTGACATTTGGCGCAGTCGACCTGTTGATGTTTGCCACGCAACGGAAATGCTGTTTTTTGGTGGTCGAACCCGGGCGCCGGTCTGAATGATTCGAAACCATGACAGGAAGCACAATCGGACGACAAGCTTTGCTGATGGAAATCTTCATGGCAGGTTAAGCAGCTTGTTTGTAATCCTAAAAAAGTTCCGGCTGACTTTTTCTGTGTGATTTTCTCCCGGACAAATTCGGATTTATGACAATCTTTACAGTTAATTTTGGCATGTCTGCCTTCGAGCACATAGCCGGTCAGTTTGTGGTCAAAATTTTCCTGGTCGAACCGGGTAATCTGAAAGTTTTTCCCGTGATGTTCGTTGTGGCATACAAAGCAATCTTTTCCTTTAACTTCGGCCGATGCATGATACCCCCGTTTTAAGCCGACCAGGTTACTGATTTCCTTATGACAATCCAGGCACTTCTCATTTGTCACCTTTTTGCCCAAAACGTGACATTGCGTGCAATTTGTCAAACCTTCCAGGCGCTCATGAGCCCTGGTTAAGTCGCCGGGTGAAAGTTGAGCCGGTAACTTACCCGATAAAAACAGAGCCAAAAAGACAACTATTAACTTTTTCAGACTATTCTCCACGGTACATCGTTTCTAAAAACCGCTCACACAGAGGTATCAGGCGCAAACAGCAGCCTGTTATTGATCATGCTTCAAAATAGCATCGCCAAACTTACGGGTGATTTTAATTCCCGCTTTTTCAAGAAATTGCACAGGCAACTCCCCGCCGGCAAAAATATAGACCAGATCGTTTTCCAAAATCAAAAGCTCATTTTGCTGACCGACAGATAACGTAACCGAACGCTCATCTATTTTATGAACATTTGAATTATAATGAATTTTAACTTTTCCGCTTGAACCGGCTTCACCAATCAACAGCTTATTGCGCGGTTTTATCCGACTGAATGTCTCGTTCCGGTACGACAGGTTCACTTCGTTTTGAGCCGAAAGTTGCAACGCGGCCTCAACAGCCGAATCGCCGCCTCCGACAACGACTATTTTTTTGCCGCGAATACGTTCCGGTTCCAATAAGCGATAAGCTACTTTTAGGCTGTCTTCTCCCGGAACATTTAGTTTTCGCGGACTGCCTCTCCGGCCAATGCTCAGCAACACTTTACGCGCTGTAAATTGCTCGCCTGTTTTTGTTTCCACCAAAAAACGACCATGCTCCGGTTTAATTACTTCCACTTTCATCAGTTCTTTAATGAGGATGTTATTTTTTGAGATGACCTCATTCCACAAACTGAGCAATTCGGCCTTACTGGTCTCATACCGTTTAACTTTCCCGTGAAGAGGAAGTTCCATCGGGGCAGTCATGACAATTTTAGCACGCGGAAAGGTATAAACTGTTCCGCCCAGAGAATCCTGTTCAAGAGTCAAACAGGAAAGTTGACGTTTTTTTGCCTCCAACGAAGCCGAAATACCGGCCGGCCCGGCGCCAACCACCAATAAATCAAACTCGGCCTCAATTTTCCGGTCGATCGTCTTTGCCAGGTTCCCGACCGCCTGCCGGCCTTGCTCCACCGCATTTCTGATCAATCCCATCCCTCCGATTTCACCGGCGATATAGATACCGGGCACATTGGTTTCAAACGATTGGTCGACATGCGGCAGATCAACTCCACGCTTCCCGGTTCCGATGCAAAGGGTTATTGCCCGGGTCGGGCAGGCATGAAAGCAAGCCCCATGCCCGATACAGCGGGACGCATTGATGGTGGTAGCCCGCCCGTTCCGGATACCTAAAATGTCTTTTTCAGGACAAGCGGTGATACATGCCCCGCTTTTTATACACGAATTGGGATCGACAACCGGGTGCAACGAAACAGGCTCAAACAATCCCTCGGTCCGGGCCATTTCAATTTTTTCCTCAACCAGGCGCGATTGCTTATTCATCTTATAAAGATAGAACCAGAATATGGCGACAAAAAGGCCTCCGACAAGCGAATAAATGATGATATTTTCGATTAAAGGTTCCATTTTTTCAGAAGATCCACCGATAGCCAAAAGCTAAAGTTACTCCTACATGAATAATCATAATGATCAGCATGACCAAAGCAAAAGGTAAGTGTGCAACATGCCAGTAACGAAATAAATTCTGCATACTGACCAACCGGTCTATTTTCCGGTTTAACCGGATCTCATACCGGATTAAACGAATCAGTTCGCGATAGGTATTTTTTGTTGGAAATTGTTTTTTTAGCTGAGTTTTTATATCGCGTTGTACCTTTCTTTCAAACTTCAATTTTTCTGCAAACCGCACAAAAATATTTTTTCCCAAGCATTCGGGGCGTGCTTTAACAGCATCTAAGAGGCTTCGCAATGCCTCGCCATCCAACTGATATGTTTGTTGCAACTGATCGTTGATCGCGTCTTTTTTCCGGTCCAGTTCATTCAGGCTAAGCTCCCTCCCTTCGATGGTTCGCGGAATTTGCAGGTAGATATACCGGCCGATTACTCCGCTGATTACCACAGCCACCATACTCCAAAAACTCACCGATACGATCCCGCCAAACTTAAATGCCGTATGAAACAAAACAAGCGCCGGACCAAGCGTACACATAAAAATGTGAAATTCGAGCCAATATTTCAGAATTCCAAGCCGGGAAAACCGCCGAACCCGTTTTCTGATCATATACAAAAAAACGCCTGTAACGATAAGCAGTGAACCTGCAATCCCAAGTCCGTGTCCTAAAGTTCCGCTGGGTTTTAACCATTGATGCTGATCGCTGAAAAAACGCTCTTCAGGATTCAGCCTGTAATAAGAATATCCCTCTGCCGACAAGCAGACCAGCACAAAGAGTACAACAACCACCATCAGCGCCAGGTAAACTTTATGCAGTGTACGCCTCATCGTTTTATTCCCTGTTCGTGTAAAAGCGTTGCAGGATTGAACCGTCATTCACTTCCTTCGAAAGCGATTCGATGGTGCTTTTGGGAACATCGTACACATCAAGCAGGATCAATCCGTCGAGGCAGTTATTAAATTTCGGGTCAACATTAAACCCGACAATTTTAGCGCCGAGCTTAATATACTTTTTCAACAGCACCGGTAAACCGGTGTTCAGTTCATCCACATCGCCGATAAAACGGTCGAGTTTATTGATATCGTCCAGGTTTTCCATAATCACGTTGATATTCGGGTCCTGGCTTTTAAACTTAAACGCCCGGCGCGGCGAAACCAGTGGCGCCAGGTTCCAATCGAAATGACGGAACATGATAAACTTAATAATCAGTTCCTTCGATATCTTCGAGTAATTGTTGCTGATGCTAACCGGCCCGAGCAGGTAGCGGTACTCCGGATTTTTCAGCAGGAAATACAAAATACCCTTCCACAGCAGAAACAAGGGCATGGGTTGCCGCTGGTAATCCTTAACAACAAACGAGCGGCCAAGTTCCAGCGCCTGTTTCAGGATGGGTTCGAAACCTTCTTTCATGCGAAACAGGCTTTGCAGGTAGAACCCGCGCGGCCCAAATTCGTGTAAAATATCATCTCCTTTCCCAATCCGGTAGGCTCCAACAATCCGTTGTTCATCTTCATCCCAGATAAACAACTGATGGTAATACAAGTCAAATTCATCCAGATCGATGCCGCGGTTTGTGCCTTCGCCTACCTCGCGGAAGGTGATTTCGCGCAAACGCCCTATTTCGGTTAAAATATTCGGAATTTTTCGCGACGGAGAACAGTAAACGGCAAAATTCTTCAGCCGGAACAAAAGCGTATCGCCTCCCTCCTTAATCTCGCCGGCAATTTTTTCCTGATCTACCGACGGCACAATGGGTTCAGGTTTCGGATGCGGTTTTAATGAATAATTAAAGAAACGTTTTACCTCTATATTCCCGCATAAACTATACGTTTTTGCCCTCAGGTAACGTCCAAACTGATAGATTTCGCCAAAATTGGCCTGATCGGCTAAGGTAATTGGCGAACCGATACGAACCTTAACCGGTTTTTTCTTTTTATTTAATAATTCGGAAGGCAACTTAACCGTCCTTAAATTGGGATGAATCAGACCAATCAGGTGAAACAGGCGGCTGTTTTTGCCGGTAAAATAAACCGGCACCACCGGCACCTTTGCTTTTTTTATGAATTTCAGCACCGGGTATTGCCACTGGCGATCCGAAATTTTGTTTGTACCGTCGAAACTGGAAACCTCGCCGGCCGGAAAAATGCACATTCCCCCTCCCCGATGCAAATGCTCAATCGCGCTTTTTAAGCCGCTAAAACTTGATTTGGCATTTTTCCTGTCTTCAAACGGATTAACGGCCAGAAAAAAATCGCTCATCGGCTCAATTCGTTTCAACAGAAAATTAGCCAAAACCTTAATATCCGGCCTGACTTGTGAAAGGATCTTGATTAATAAAATACCGTCCAACCCGCCAAAGGGGTGGTTCGACACCACGATAAAAGGCCCGGATTTGGGAATTCTTTTTAACTCAGCCGCGTCAAACTCGTAGCTGATCTCCAGAACTTTTATTAACTCATCAATAAATTCGACTCCCTGTTTATCAGCAATTTGTCCGTATATTTTATTCAACTTATTAAAACGGAGAACATACATGATGAACTTTGCCAGGTTTTCGCCTCCAAGGTAAGCCAGGTAGGGGTTGGCTTTCAGAATATCTTTCGGGTTGACAATTTCCATTACTTCGAATTAAGTACGTGCTAAAAATATAAATGTATGCTTAATTTTGATAGGTTCCTTTCATTTTTTCTCAAAAATAAAAGAAGCCGGATTTCATCAAAAAAAGACACAAAAGTCTTTAGAAATGAACAAAACCATAATACCTTTGTCCTTTTTAAAAGAAAGGGCATCTCATGAATATACTATATCAACGATATCAGACAACAAACTGGCTTCCCACCACTAAAAAAGAAGTTGACGAGCGGGGCTGGGACGAGTTGGACGTCATCCTGTTTACAGGAGATGCTTATGTGGATCATCCTTCGTTCGGGGCAGCCGTGATTGGCCGGATCCTGGAAGCCGAAGGGCTGCGCGTAGCCATTGTTCCCCAACCAAACTGGCAGGACGATTTGCGTGATTTTAAAAAGCTGGGCGTTCCCCGCCTGTTTTTTGCGGTGACTTCGGGCAATATGGACTCGATGGTGAACCACTACACCGCCAACAAACGCAAACGCTCGAACGATGCCTACACGCCGGGCGGACAATCGGACAAACGACCTGATTACGCGACCGTTGTTTACTCCAATATTCTGAAAAATCTGTATCCCGATGTTCCGCTGATTATCGGCGGAATTGAAGCTTCGCTGCGCCGGGTCACCCATTACGACTACTGGCAGGACAGGCTAAAACCATCGATTTTGGTCGATTCGAAAGCCGATTTGCTGTTTTACGGGATGGGTGAAAAATCGATTATTGATTACGCCCGCCTGGTGCAGAAAGGCGTCGATCCGAAAAGCCTGACCAACATTCCTCAAACGGCTTTTCTTGTAGACAAAGACGAGCATTACGCATTGCAAAAGAAGTGGAACAGCCTGGAGTTGTATTCGTACGAAGAATGCCTGGCCGACAAAAAAAAGTTTGCCAAAAACTTTATGCACATCGAAGAGGAGTCGAATAAAGCCGAGGCCAATGTGATTATTCAGCACACCGGCAATAAAAAGGTCGTGGTCAATCCGCCCTGGCCGCCGCTCGAAGAAAAAGAAATCGACCGGTTCTACGATTTGCCGTTTACCCGGCTGCCGCATCCAAAATATAAATCAAAGGAGGCTATTCCGGCTTACGAAATGATCCGGCACTCCATCAATATTCATCGGGGCTGTTTTGGCGGTTGCACCTTTTGCACCATTTCGGCGCACCAGGGAAAATTTATTGCCAGCCGTTCTCAGCAATCGGTGATGAAAGAGCTGGAACAGGTGACGCTGATGCCCGATTTTAAAGGATACATTTCGGACCTGGGCGGCCCTTCGGCCAACATGTATCAAATGAAAGGCATCCACGAAGAGATTTGCCGCAAATGCAAGCGTCCGTCCTGTATTTTCCCGGATGTATGCAAAAACCTGAATATCGACCACCAGCCCATGCTCGATTTGTACCGCGAGGTGCGGAAACATCCAAAAGTTAAAAAAGCCTTTATCGGGAGTGGTATCCGCTACGACATGATCCTGCATCAGACCAAAGACGAGCAGGTGAATAAAAACAACATGAACTACCTGCGCGAGGTGGTCAAACACCATGTTTCGGGCCGTTTGAAGGTGGCGCCCGAACATACCTCCGACAATGTTTTGCGAATCATGCGCAAACCTTCATTCAGCTTATTTTATAAACTGAACAAGGTATTTAATGAAATCAATAAACAGGAAGGGCTGAAACAACAACTCGTACCTTATTTTATTTCCAGTCATCCCGGCTGTAAAAACGAGGACATGGCCAACCTGGCTGCCGAAACCAAACAGCTTGATTTTAAACTGGAACAGGTGCAGGATTTTACGCCAACACCCATGACCCTGGCCACGGTGATTTTTTATACCGGCTTTCATCCTTACACCATGGAAGAAGTTTTCACGGCCAAAACAAAAACGGAAAAACTCGCACAGCGAAAATTCTTCTTTTGGTACAAACGCGAATACCAGCAACAAATCAGGCAGGAATTATTGAAACTGAACCGTAAAGATTTGCTGAAGAAGATTTTGGATTAGCCTTAATATTTCAAAATCAAATCAATCAGGTTATCATCGTGCTCGAGCCCCATTTTTTGCCGGAGCCGGTAACGGTGATTCTCCACGCCCCTCACCGAAATTCCGAGCAAGGGAGCTATTTCTTTCGACGAAAGGTTTAACCGTAAATAGGCGCATAAGCGAAGGTCCTTTGGCGTAAGATCGGGAAATTCATCTTTTATTTTTTTCAGAAACTGCTCATGGGCCCGCTCAAAGTTCGTTTCAAACAGTTTCCAGTCGTCCTGACTTGAAATATTTTTATCGATTTTCGTGATCAGGTGCTGGTAATATTTGTCGGGGTATCTTGATCCCAGTTGTTCTTTTTGCTCGGCCACAACTTCCTTCAACTCAAGCAAAAATTCATTCTTTTTGATCATCGACATGATGGAATTGGCCAGTTCCTTACTCTTGTGAGAAACCTCGGCATTTAGCTTTTCGTTACGAAGCCGAATCAATTCCTGTTCGCGTTTTTCACGTTCGGCCTGCTCTTTTCTGCGGATTTTTCTGATCCCGAACATGCGGAACAAAAGCAGCAGCCCGCCTAAAACACCCGCGTAAGTCACGCGGGCAAGCGTAGATTGGTACCAGGGAGGCGTAATTTCGAGGGTCAGCGAATTGACCTGGCTCTCGTTGTTCCAGAGGTCGATTGCTTTCACCTTCAGTTCGTATACACCTGCAGGTAAACGGTCGAACCGAAAAACAGGGGTTTGTGTTTTCGCCGACCAACCCGGATCTATCCCCTCCAAAAAGTATTGGTAATACAACGGCTCATCGGTATAATGCGGAAACGAATACCGGACCTGCACATTATTATGACTGTTGCTTACTTTAATGTACTTGTTTTTGGGAGGGCTGATGACGCCTTCGTTCCTCCTGTTAATCGTTTGCAATTCTCTCAACTCCGGAAAGAGATACCGGATGGTCCGTCCCGGGTCTCCGAAAGAAGCATCGAGCCATGCCATGCCGTTTTCGAGACATAAGATGGCTTCGGTTTCCGAAACCGGCAAAATATTTTCGAAACCTTCAATCACCTGGTTATTTTCAAAAATTGTAGCTGGATAGGCTTTTACAAGCTCCACCCGGTCGCCGTAAATATAAAAAAGCGCCATGCTTTCGGTGGTAATAAACCAGTAATGATGATTGGGGGCCTCAATTACGCGGTGCGAACGGGCATATTCGCCTAAACGGTCGTTCAGATAGGTATAGGGAAGAATCAAATTATTCAGGTCATCATAAGTATAAAGCAGGTTCTTGGTGGTAAAAACAATCCGGTTTTCAATTTTAAACACATGCAACGAATGATCTTTACTAAAAACCGACCCGGCGCCGAAATACTCCTGCTTTAACACCTTTTCCCGCCGGTCATCCGGGGTGAGCTTATAAATGCCCCGGTGCATATGGCTTGCCCAGATATTTCCCAGGTGATCGATTTCGATGTACCGGATCAGATCGCTAAAGTCGTCAATAACATGACTGAACACATATTGTCCGCCGGATTTTTTAAACGAAAGAAGATTATTGTAGGTCGACACCATCAGCTGATCGGGATGAACCGGGTCTTTCCTGATCGAAAAAACTCCCCCGGCCCGGTGAATGAAACCGGCAAATCCGTCCCTGATCAGAAAAGTGCCTCCGTTGTGCCCGACAAAAAGCTGGTTGTCGATCACCTGGCAGGTCCAAATTTGTCCCTGAGTTCCCGGAATCAGGCGGTAGGCGTTATTCGGATCCTGCAAATTCTTGGCAAACAAGCCCTGGTTGGTTCCCAGGTAAATCTTGTTCTGGAAAATCGCTGCTGCGTAAACAGCCCCGATATCCGGAATATTTTCAACGCGAATGCCTTTCACCGGCGATGCCGATATAAAATCAATCCCACTGTCGAGCGCCAGCCAGATGTTATCAAACTGATCGGTCGAAATCCCCAGCACCGTGTTATTCTGGAGCCCGGTTCCCACATTCAGCTTATAGACCAGATTCGCGTCTTCGTCACAAACCAGCATCCCGTCGAGGATTGTTCCGAGGATAATTTCCCCGTTTTTCCCAACAAGTCCACGGTTCAGCTCATTTTTCATGAAATAATCGGTCCATCCGGGAGCCCATTCCCGAAGTTGTACCCCGTCCCAAATAACAATTCCATGCGAGGCAGTCCCGATCATCAGTTGATCTTTTTTATAGGGGAGCAAAAACCGGATGATTTTATTGGAAAAGAACGGATCGATCAGGTAAGGAACGGCTTTGCCATTTTCTACCCTGAAGATACCCTGGTTACTCACTGCGATCAAAATCTGGTCCCTGACCTTCTGCATGGTATTCGTAAAACCCGGCAGGCTTACCGGAACGGCGGTGTCATTTTTATAAACAATCAGCTTGTTAAAAGAATGAAAATAAGTTTCATCGTTCCGGGAAGCAATATTCCAGAACTCTTCATTTTTCGTAAAAAACTGTTCAACCAGACCATTCAATGAGAAATAGTTCAGTTGCCCCAAAGGGCTCCGTTTCCAATAACCCAATTCCCGGTAACCACTGGTATAGATGATGCTGTCGTTGGCAGCAAATACGGTCCGGGTAATGGTTTCGTTCGGAAGTTTATGCAGTTTCCAATTGGTCCCGTCAAACTCAAGCAAGCCATTGTGGTTGGCAAAATACATGAAACCATTGGTCCCCGAACAGGCCGCCCAGTTCTGACTGGCCGCCTGGTAATCTGTTTTGCTAAAATTTTTGATACCCAGTCGTCCTGCTGCCCACCCCGGCGCCGGGATCAGGGATAACAGGCCGCAGAACAAAATGATCTGACCAATTTTTTGTTGCATGCCGTTCATTTTAACGTGCCTCAATAAAAAGTTAAGTCTCTAAGGCCCCCTTGTTGGGGTACGGAATACAAAGAAAGAATAATTTTCAGTGCCTGAACAGAAGCTTTCAGGCTATTTTTTTCACAACATGTTTTATATCATATCGCTGTTTTCTTACAAAATATCACATTTTATAAAACCTAACAAATTCAACGACTGTATATTATAATAACACAGACAAGAAGTGATGAGGAAAAGATGAGGCAAAGGAATGACTTCACCTGCCAGCGAGAATTCATGGTGTACCCTTTTATTTCCTTTCCGGGATACATCAGTCATAATTTTGTGTACACACTGATTCTAAAAATTGAACTATGAAAAAATTAATGATTCTTTTTTTATTTATTCTATCAGTTACAGCAATTTATGCGCAACAAATTTCTGTTTCGGGTAAGGTAACTGAAGCGTCGAATGGTGAACCCATCCCGGGGGCCAGTGTCGTTGTGAAAGGCACCACCGTGGGTACCATCACCGATTTTGACGGTAATTACACGATTAATACCTCCCCCAATGCTGTACTGGTTATTAGCTTTGTGGGTTTGCAAAGCCAGGAAGTTACCGTGAATAACCGGTCTGTCATCAATATTTCGATGGAAAGCTCCACCGAGCTGGTCGACGAAGTGGTGGTGGTAGGTTATGGACAGTTGAAGGTGAAAGACCTGACCTCGTCCATTACCACTCTCAAATCGGAGGAACTGGTAAAAACCCCTGCCGGACAAACCATGCAGGCTTTACAGGGAAAGGTTGCCGGTGTGCAAATTGTTAGCGCCGGAGCGCCTGGCGGCGAGCCAACTGTTCGAATCAGGGGGATTGGCTCATTTCCTGGTAGCAGTAACTCAAGCCCTCTTTATGTTGTTGATGGGATGTATTTTGATAACATCGACTTTCTTAACCCTTCTGACATCGAAACGCTATCGGTTCTTAAGGATGCATCAGCCGCGGCAATTTATGGGGTAAGGGCTGCTAACGGGGTTGTACTGATTACAACCAAAAAAGGATCGCTTAATAGCAAAACAAGCATTACTTATGACGGTTATTATGGCGTTCAGGTTCCGCAAAATGTCATGAAAATGGCCAATGCCGAACAGTTTGTGAACTACGTGAACCAAACAGGAGCCCCTGCTGATATTAGTTTTGTTGCAAATGCGATGCAGCGTTACGGCCGAAGCCGGATTAATCCGAACGTACCGGATGTAAATACCGACTGGTACGCTGAAATTATGAAATCGCATGCCGCCCAGCAAAATCATTCCCTATCCATTCTGGGAGGCAATGATAAAACATCGTATTCAATGGGCATGAGTTATTTTGATCAGGAAGGTCTGTTGGAAGCCAAAAACTCATACAAAAGAATGACTATCAGAACTTCTATCGACCACCAGGCAAACAATTGGCTGAAAGCAGGGGTTAATTTTAATGTCAGCAACGGAACGCGATACATTGCTGACGATGCTGCCTGGTTTAACGCTTATCATGCCGTTCCGATTCTACCGGTATATGATCAGGAGAATTACGAATACCTTTTAGTTCAAGGGCAGACAAATGCAAGTAATTATGCAAGTGCTCAGCTTTTGGATTATCGTGGTGCTCAAAACCCATTTTTCCCTCTTGCATACAGAGATAACAGGCAAGATATCCGAAAAGTACTCAGCGGTATTTATGCAGAGCTTGAATTAATTCAGAATAAACTGACATTTAAAACGAATTACAACCTCTCCATGATGTTTTTGAAAGGCAGAAATGTTGGATTACCTTATTACGTAACAAATTCGACCAACAGGCTCCTTTCTACCATTAGTTCATCAAGAACAACAGATGTAAACCAGTTCTGGGACAACACGTTGAACTACAACGACAGTTTTGGTGACCATAGTCTTACAGCGATGATTGGTACATCATACCGGGATGAATGGTACGATTACCTGGTTGCTTCGGCCGAGGATATCCCGATCAATGAAAACGCCTGGTATATTGGTCAAACGCGATCCGAAACATCCAAAGATGCTGATGATAATGCAGAGCGTCTTCATGGAATTTCCTACTTTGGACGGGTTTCATACAACTATAAAAGCAGGTACATTGCTTATGCAACAGTGCGTGTGGAAGGAACTCAGAAGTACCAGGAAACCTGGGGAACATTTCCTGCCTTTGGCCTTGGCTGGGTTGTAACGGAAGAAGACTTCTTTCCGGAAGGAAATCTTCTCGATTACCTTAAAATAAGAGGTGGCTGGGGAAAATTAGGTAACGATAAAATTGCGCGCCAGGATGGTGCAAACACAACAAATCCCATTTTCTTAGCGATTGATGATACCCAGGTGGACGGAACCAAAACAACCAGTACGTTTGGATATCTAGGCTGGGAAACCGTAACCGGAACGAATATCGGATTAAATGCTGAAATGTTCAACAATCGCCTGAGTATTGAGGCTGATTATTATGTCCGCGATACGGAAGATGCAGCCATCCCGGTTAGCCTCAAATTGCAGTCGGGCAGTGTGCTTCGAAATGTTGGTACTATCAGAAACTCCGGGTTCGAAATGGTTGCCTCCTGGAAAGGTGAAATCAGCAACAATCTGAAGTATACGATTGGGGGTAACCTGTCAACACTTAAAAATGAAGTACGCGACCTGTACGGGCAAGCCTATATAGATGGTGGTCAGGCCGAATTCCGGCAACGGTCACAGGTTGGTGAGCCATTACTTTCTTTTTATGGCTATGAAGTAGCAGGTGTTTATCAAAATACCGCAGAAATTGCTGCTGATCCGGTCGCTGTGGCCAATAACCTGGTTCCCGGTGATTTCAAATTCAAAGACCAACAAAAGCAAGGAGAAGAAGGTTATGGTGTAATCGACGATAAGGATAAAGTTTTTCTGGGTTCATACATTCCGACGCTCACTTATGGTGGTTTTGTAGGACTTTCTTACAAAAATTTTGAATTCTCCATGAATATCATGGGGCAATCCGGTAATAAAATCCTTAACCGGAAACGAGGCGAAATTATCTGGACAAACGATACAAATTTTGATGCGGAATTGGCCACAAATTTATGGAACGGAGACGGAACATCCAATAAATATCCTTCGGCTGCAGGCTTAAGAAAAGGTTGGAACCAGAATTTTAGTAATTACTTCCTTGAAGATGGCGCTTACTTCCGGATTCAGAACATTCAGCTCGCCTATAATATTATTGGAGAACAACTGATTGGCCCGGGAATGCCTGATGCCAGAATTTATGTCACGGCCGAAAAACCCTTAACCCGATTTAAATATAACGGTTTTTCTCCGGAAGTCCCGGACGGTATCGATCGTCAGTTTTACCCGGTTCCTGCCGTATACACAATTGGTATAAGTCTTAAATTCTAAAAACTTAAAGACATGAAAATAAAACATCTAACAACATATTTCGCACCGATATTTTTCAGTGGGGTGCTTCTTATCTCGGTCATTGGATGTACCGATAAGCTGGATTTGCCTTTTGAGGATGTAGCCTTTACCAGCGATGTTGATTACACAAAAGGTGAGAATATAATCTTACCTCTTTTAGGCGCCTACGAAGGATTATATACTCGTGGTTGGGAGGATCCGGTAACACTGGGGATCCGTGGCGACGATGTAAATGCCGCCGGTGACCAGGCCCCCATGCAGGAACAGGATGCATTCAATTACCTGCCAAGCCACTGGAATCTCAATGCTATATGGCAAAATCATTACAACGATATCATCAACGCTTTTACAGCAATGGATGAAATCGAGAAATATCGTGCTGCCGCGGGCAATGATGCTTTGACCAATCAGTACATTGCAGAATGCCGTACCATAAGGGCATACCTGTATTTAAACCTGGCAAAAGCATTCGGAAAAATTATCGTCATCGATCACCTCGATAATATCCAGAACCTGCCAGCCAGCAATAAAGCAGAAGTCATGCAGTATATTGTCGATGAAATGGATGAAGTGATCCCTCTTTTACCGAATATGCATCCAAACAAGCGAAGTGATGTCCGCGGAGGAATTACCCGCTACACGGCTTATGCTCTACAGGCTTTGGCATACCAGGAAATGGAAGATTACCAGGGGGCCGCAGCCGCAGCCGCAGCGATCATTAGTTCCGGTGAATATCAATTATCGAATGATTATTACCACCTGTTCAAAAAAGCCGGGAAACTGGATAACGAGATCATTCTCGAATTCCAGTACTCTGATTTTAACTCCGGAACCGGGGATCAGTTTCGTCACCTGTTTCATCCGTTTGGACTCCAATGGACACCGGTCAGGACCGGCGCCGATGGCGGTTGGAATTTTTATGAGCCAACCAAGAAGTATATCAAGTTCATGCTGGACAGGGGTGAAACTGTCAGACTTGAAACATCTGTTCATTGGACACCCGCAGGAATGACGGAGATTCAAAATGAATGGGGGACATTACCGGCGTGGATAACCAACACGAACAGGGAAGGGGATGTTTTCGTCAACAATGCCCGGAAAAAGTGGGGAGCCGGCAAATGGATTCAACCATCAACAGAACTGGTTGAAGGAAGAACAGCGCCCGGAAGTAACAAAAATATGATCGTTATTCGTTATGCCGAAATCCTTCTCGTATATGCAGAAGCCTTAACGAGGGGAGCAAGCAGCAATATTTCGATGACTGCTGACCAGGCGGTGAACCTGGTGAGGGCAAGAGCCGGAATGAGTCCTCTCAGTGGCGTAACCACACAAGTTGTGCTGAATGAAAAGCTCGCAGAGCTTGGCACGGAATGGGATATCAGGTTTCATGACATGGTGCGAACAGGAAACACCGCTGAGCTAAGTCACGAAGGAAAAACCTTTACTATGAACAAGGCATATTTTGTAATACCGGCGCCCCAGGTTGCTGAATTACCACAATTGGCTGACTGAATCAACTAAAACTGACTGAAAATGAAAACATATAATAATCTATTCGCTTTTTTACTGAGCCTGTTTGTTCTCAGTGCTTGTGATCAAAACTACATTGATGGTATATCCAGGGTCGATCCGGGTACCGACAAGTCAGCACCCGTGGTGAACATCATTTCACCCGCTGAAGGCTACGAAATTAAAGTGCCCGACCTGGTTTCTCCCATAACCATCGAGATTGAAGTGACCGATGATATTGAGCTGGGTACCATCTCCGTAAAATTCGACGGTACCGAAATTAAAAGTTACAGTGGCGCTGATTTTCCGGACTATCGCCGGGCCCTCAAGAAATACGTTTATGAAAATGTAGCGCTTGGTGATCATGTAATCACTGTAACAGCAACCGACCTGGAAGGTAGGTCAACATCGAAATCGGTGAATTTCTCAAAGGTTTCCCCCTACACGAAAAAATATGCCGATGAAATTTTCTACATGCCTTTCGAAGGCGATTTCATGGAGATGATTTCCTTCCAAAATGCCGGTGTTGTTGGAACCCCGGGCTTTGCCGCTGGCGGGTTACAGGAAACCAGCGCTTACAAAGGGGCAACAAATTCGTACCTGACGTTCCCATTTGAAAACCTGAAAAACGACGAATTCACCATTAGTCTTTGGGTGAAATTGAATGCTTCACCCGACCGCGCCGGTATTCTTACCGTTGGGGCTTCGGACGACAGCCGCAACCAAGGCTTCCGTCTTTTCAGGGAAGGTAGCGCCAGTTCGCAACGGATTAAACTTAACGTGGGGACAGGAACCGGCGAGGTGTGGAACGATGGCGATGTAGTCGATCCGCGTACCGGTGACTGGGTGCATGTGGCATTCACGGTTACTTCAACGGCAAATACCATTTACCTGAATGGTCAACCCGTGCGAAGCGCACCTATGGCCAACGGAATCGACTGGACTGGCTGCAATGAGCTGGTGATTGGCGCAGGCGGGCCAACCTTCTCGTACTGGGACCACAAATCGGATTTGAGCAATTACGACGATCTTCGGATTTTTAGCCGGGCGCTTTCGGCTGACGAAATCCAGGCCGTTATCAACGACGACGCGCCCTACGTTCCCAAATACGATGGTGAAATCTTTTATATGCCTTTTGAAGAAAGCGTAAAGGACCGTGTTTCAAACATCAATGCAACGGTTATCGGTACGCCCGCTTATGCCGATGGAAAGACTGGAAAGGCTTATGCCGGTGCTACCGACAGCTACCTGACTTTCCCGACCGATGGGTTGAAGAGCAATTCATTCAGCGCTGCTTTCTGGATGAAGATCAATGCTTCGCCCGACCGGGCCGGTATCCTGGTGATGGGCCCTGAGGATACGGGAAATGCTGGTTACCCAGACGTGCAGAACAACCGGACAAGCGGCTTCAGGTTCTTCCGCGAAGGATCGTCAACAGCCCAAATTTTCAAGTTGAATGCCGGAAACGGTACGGCTGATTCGTGGTTTGATGGCGGTGCAGCAGCCACTGTTGATCCAACAACTGCCGACTGGACCCACTTCGCGTTTACCATTTCGGGTACCCAATGCGTGGTATATATTAATGGTGAAATTGCCAAGGAAGGCGCGTTTGACGGAATTGACTGGACTGGCTGCAATTTGCTGTCGATTATGTCTGGAGCCCCGCGTTTTAATGAATGGGGCCATAAATCGGACTTGAGCTTGCTGGATGAGTTGCGCTTGTTCAATAAAGCCCTTTCGGCCCAGGAAGTTGCCCAATTGATGCAGGACGGTTTGTAAACTGAAACCTCGAAATAGGAATGCTATAACCCCTCCGCTCCGGCGGAGGGGCAATTCTCAGCTCTTTTATGCTGAGCCTGCTTTATTTTTCAACCTTAATCTGCGAACAATGCGCCAGTTTTGTTTTATACCACTTTTGTCTTTGCTTCTTTTGGCGTCGTGCGGGAAGGATGACCCGGAACCGGACAAAACGCCGGAGAAGCTCGGCATCACATACGTTTATGTTGGCTCGACTGCATTATCGGCAAATGGCACGGGCGAAAATGTGGCGCTGGATAAACCGGTTGAAATCAAGTTCGACAAAGCGCTGAATACCGCTTCTGCCCAACAAAACATGAAGTTGTTTGATGCAAATAACCAGGAAGTTGAGCTTTCATTTACCTTTTTTAGTCAGAATCAGCTGGTTAAAATGGCTCACGAACCGTTGGCAGAGGTAGCCGCATACTCGCTGAAAATTTTAAGCGCATTGAAAGGTGAGAACAATGAAACCTTCGACGGGTTGGTTTTCAATTTCACAACCCTAACGGCGCCTTTGCTTTTGGAATCGGTTACCATTGACGGAACAAGCGTTAATCCGCTAAGCCGGATTCAAAATATTGGCCGCGATCCGCAAATACAGCTGCATTTCAGTTCGCCGGTATCCAAAGATGACGTCTCTGTTTACTCAACCTTCAGTAACGGCGGAACCCCGGTACCCTTCAGTTTAACACAGGTTGACGGGCAAACCATAGCGGTTGCCCTTCATAATCCTCTGGCAGGATTAACGAAATACCGTTTCTCCATTGCTTCGGGCCTGGGAAACCGGATTGGAAAGCCTTTTGCCGGTTTGGATTTGAATTTTTACACCGAAGTCGATCCGACTCCAAAGTTTCCTCTGATCAGCGATGAGGAGCTTTTGACAAAAGTTCAGCGGCAAACGTTCAGGTATTTCTGGGACTTTGGTCATCCGGTCAGCGGATTGGCCCGCGAACGGAATACTTCGGGCGAAACGGTAACCACCGGTGGTTCAGGTTTTGGGGTGATGGCCATTTTAGTGGGAATTGAACGCGGATTTATCACCCGGACCGAAGGTATTGAGCGTTTGGCTAAAATAGTTGATTTTCTGGGAAAAGCCGACCGTTTTCACGGAGCCTGGTCGCATTGGCTCAATGGCAGCACCGGAAAAGTGATCCCATTCAGCCAGAAAGACAATGGCGGCGACCTGGTTGAAACCTCTTTCATGGCTGCGGGTTTACTGGCTGCCCGCCAGTATTTGAATCCTTCCTCCCCGGCAGAGAATGTGTTAATTGGTCAAATCAATGAACTTTGGAAATCCATTGAGTGGAATTGGTATACTCAGGGCGGACAAAAAGTTCTCTACTGGCATTGGTCGCCCAATTACACCTGGGATATGAATATGAAAATTCAGGGCTACCACGAAGCGCTGATTACCTACATCATGGCGGCTTCATCTGAAACTCATCCGATTACGGCTGATGTGTATCACCAGGGTTGGGCGCGTAGCGGCAGCATTGTCAATGGAAAAAACTTCTATGGAATCAGGTTGCCGGTTGGTTACGACTATGGCGGCCCGCTCTTTTTTAGCCATTATTCATTCTTAGGGATTGACCCCCGCAACCTGTATGACCAATATGCCGCTTACTGGGAGCAAAACCGCAATCACAGCCTGATCAACCGGGCTTATTGTATCGAAAATGTGAAGCAATATGTGGGCTATAGCGCCTATTGCTGGGGACTGACAGCCTCTGACGGAGACAAAGGTTATTCTGCACATTCGCCAACCAATGACCGCGGCGTGATTACGCCAACCGCCGCTTTATCCTCCATGCCGTTTACCCCCGAAGAATCAATGGATGCCCTGCGATTTTTCTATTATCAATTGGGCGACCGGCTTTGGGGAGACTATGGTTTTTACGATGCCTTTAATCTGACCGGGAGTTGGACTGCCAGCTCCTTCCTGGCCATCGATCAGGGCCCCATTGTGGTTATGATCGAAAATTACCGTAGCGGCCTAATCTGGAACTTATTGATGTCGGTCCCGGAAGTGAAAGCAGGTTTAACCAAACTCGGATTTACTTATTAACACCATGAAGAAATTTAAAAAATATCTACTCGTCTTATTTGCTGTATCAATCTTCGGATTTGTACAGTGTTGCAGGACCGGTAATAAAAATTCGGGAACAACCCCGGATGCAAAAGAGGGCTTTACGAAAGACTCCCTGTTGAACCTGGTTCAGTACCAAACCTTTCAGTATTTTTGGGAAGGCGCCGAACCCACTTCGGGTATGGCCCGCGAACGGATCCACCTGGATGGCGTGTACCCGCAAAACGATCAGAACGTGATCACGCTGGGCGGTTCCGGTTTTGGAGTAATGGCCATCCTGACGGGCATTGAACGGGGTTTTATCACGCGTGAAGAAGGACTGGCCCGCTTTCAAAAAATAGTCGGCTACCTGGCAAAAGCCGACCGCTTTTATGGCGCCTGGCCCCACTGGCTCGACGGCCCCACCGGTAAAACAAAACCCTTCAGCAAAAAAGACGACGGCGGCGACCTGGTCGAAACCGCCTTCATGATCCAGGGACTGCTCACCGTTGCCGAATATTTTAAAAACGGAAACGAAGCCGAACAACAGTTGGTGGCCGACATCAACAAACTTTGGCATGAGGTGGAATGGGACTGGTACACCAAAGGCGAAGACGTGCTGTACTGGCACTGGTCGCCCAACTACGGCTGGGACATGAACTTCCCGGTAGGTGGCTACAACGAATGTCTGATCATGTATATCCTGGCAGCAGCCTCACCAACCCATCCCGTCAAACCGGAAGTTTATCATAAAGGTTGGGCTCGCGGCGGAGCCATTGCCAATGGCACCGAATATTACGGACTAAATACCGTGCTGAACTTTTACGAACACGACGATTCCCCCACCGGACCGTTGTTTTGGGCCCATTATTCGTACCTGGGCTTAGATCCCCGGGGGCTTACCGATACCTATGCCGACTATTGGGAACTGAACCGGAACCACGCGCTGATTCATTACCGGTATGCCCTGGATAATCCCAAAGGTTATGAAGAATACGGTGAAAAACAATGGGGATTAACTTCCAGTTACTCGATGAACGGTTATGCCGGACATCGTCCGGGCCACGATTTTGGGGTTATTTCGCCAACGGCTGCACTCTCGTCATTCCCTTACACACCGGAGGAATCGATGCAATTTTTAAACTATCTGTACCTCGAAGCCGACTCACTCGTCGGAAAATACGGCCCGTATGATGCCTACAGCCATTCAAATAACTGGTACCTGCCCCGTTATCTGGCCATCGACCAGGGCCCCATCCCGGTGATGATCGAAAATTACCGGACAGGTTTGTTATGGAATTTATTCATGAAAAATGATGACGTTCAGAATGGATTGAACAAACTGGGGTTTAGCTTTTAAATAGAGCTTGAAGGGCACCGGAATCTGTCAAAAAACGGGACAGATCAATTCAACCGACTAACTAAAAAATGAAAAACATGGCACAAAAAAGGAATTTAAACCGACGAAAATTTATTTCTCAGACCACTGCAGCAGGTTTGGGGATGAGCATTGTTCCTGCCCATGTACTGGGCGGCCGGCAAGGGGTTGCTCCCAGCGATAAAATCCAGGTTGCCTTAATCGGCTCCGGAACACAGGCTTTAAAGCAACTACCGGATTGGCTGAAACGTGACGAGTTGCAGTTTATCTCGGTTTGCGATCCCAATCGCGAAAGTTACGATTACCCCCTGTGGGGAAGACCAATGGGCGAAAAAACAGGAGCTCCCGGCGGACGCGAGGTCGGAAAAAAACACATCGACGATTACTATGCACAACAGCATGGAAGTCATTCCTATAAAGCCTGTACCGTTTATGCCGACTTCCGGGAGCAACTGGAAAAAGAAAACGGCCTCGACGCCGTCTTTATCATGACACCCGATCACCTGCATGCCACCATTGCGCTGGCTGCCATGAAGAAAAAATTAAACGTTGCCACCCATAAACCAATCGGCAACTTTATGGACGAAACCCGCTTAACATGCAATCAGGCAAAAGAAAACGGGCTGGCTACGCAATGCTTTGCATTTCTGGATCCGGCCGAACTTTACACGCTGAAAGCATGGATTGAGAGCGGTGTGATTGGCGAAGTAAAAGCGCTCCACCGCTGGACAAACCGCCCGATGTGGCCGCAGGGCTCGCCCTACCTCCCCAAAGAAAAACCAATTCCCGAAGGATTTGACTGGCAGCTTTGGCTGGGCCCCTCAACCGACAGGCCCTATTCGCCCGATTATACGCATACGGCTTTTCGCGGCTGGTACGAATTCGGCGCCGGCTGCCTGGCCGACATGGGGTACTACGGCTTTTGGAAAGACTGGCGGATTTTGAACCTGGGAATGCCTGTGACTGCCGAAGGCGCTTCAAGTTTCACCTGTGAAATACGGGATTTCAAAAGCGGCTGGGTAAAAAATGAGCTGAGTTATCCGCATGCTGCAACGCTTTTCTGGGAAGTGCCGGTCAAGGGTACAAACAAACTGATCGATGTATTTTGGTACGAAGGCGGAATAAAACCGCGAACGCCAAAATCGCTCATCAAAAAAGGACTGAAAATGCCACAGGATGGCGTCATGTTCATCGGCGAACACGGGACCATCCTGGCAAATTATGGTTATGAGAATCCTGTTTTGCTGGATGTGAGAGATAATAACGCTGTCTCTTCAATTAAAATCCCTGAGTTTGAATTGATTGACCAGACCACAGAAATGATCCGTGCCTTTAAAGGCGGAAAACCATCGAGAGGGAATTTTGAACAGGTACAAACCGTAGCCGAGGCCATCTGCCTGGGAAACCTGGCCATTCGCATGGACGACCGGCTGGAATGGGATAACAGCCTGATGCAGGTAACCAATCTGCCCGAAGCCAACCAATACCTGTCCCGGGTATGTCGTAAAGGATGGGAACTTAACATTTATGAGTGATGAGTGATGAGTGATGAGTGACGATTGATGAATGATGAAAACCGTAATCCATTAAATAAAAAAATCATGAGACGAATTTGCATTTTAACCATAGTGAGTCTGTTTCTTTTTTTTACCGTTGCTTTGGCACAGGTGAAAACACAGTTTGAGGCTGAGGGCTACACCAAATTGTTCAATGGGAAAGATTTGACTGGTTGGATCATCCCGAAAGGTGATAACGGCCATTGGTCGGTCATTGACGGTGTCATCGACTACGATGCCCAATCGGAAGCAAAAGAAGATAAGAACCTTTGGACAGAAAAAGAATACCGGAACTTTAAACTACATATTGAATGGCGCTTTAAAGGTTATGGCGACCACCTTTTCCCGCTTCCGACCATTTTACCAAACGGTGAATATTTGCGCGATGAAAACGGAAAAATTATTGAACCGTTGGGGCCAAATTCTGACTCGGGAATCTTGTTGAAAGATGTTGGCCAGGCAAACCTCTGGTGTTGGTCCGTCGGATCAGGAGAACTATGGTCTGTCAGAAACAACCAGTCGCTCCCGGCCGAAGTAAGGGCAGCTGCAGTGCCAACCGAAAATGCCGATAAACCGGTTGGACAATGGAATGCTTTCGACATTACAGTTATTGGAGACCGGATTACGGTCGTCAACAATGGCATCACCGTCATCAACCAGGCCTTATACCCGGGATTGGATAAAGCAGGCCGTATTGGCTTGCAGCATCATGGCGGCATCAATAAAAACACAGGAAAACTGCAGGGTGCATCCAGCCTGGTACAATTCCGTAACATCTGGATTAAAGAATTATGAAGGTAATCAGAACGATAAAAATGACGAAGAAATTATTCACCTGCATCGGGATAATCCTGTTGGGATACCAGTTTGTTACAGCTCAGAAACAGACATACTGCAACCCGATCAATATTGACTATACCTACATGATTTACAATGCCCATAAAGATCTCTCCTACCGATCAGGCGCTGATCCGGCAGTTGTTGAATTCAGGGGCGAATATTATATGTTTGTTACCCGCTCCATGGGCTATTGGCATTCCACCGATTTATTAAACTGGAATTTCATTGAACCCGAAAAGTGGTATTTTCAGGGAAGTAATGCTCCGGCTGCCTTCAATTATAAAGATTCTGTTCTATACGTGGCCGGCGATCCCTCCGGATCAATGAGTGTTTTGTACACCGACGACCCCAAAAGGGGAAACTGGAAAGCCACACCCGGCATTTTGAACCAACTTCAGGACCCTGCGCTTTTCATTGATGACGATGGAAAAGGATATGTATTTTGGGGTTCATCAAACAAATTTCCGATCAGGGCCCGGACATTGGAAAAAAACCTTCGTTTCCGTCCGTCGGAAGAAGTTTATGAACTCTTTAACCTCAATCCTGAGAAACACGGCTGGGAGCGTTTCGGCGAAAACCATTCCGACACCGTTCTGGGCGGTTACATCGAAGGTCCCTGGATGACCAAATACAACAGCAAGTATTACCTGCAGTACGCCGCTCCCGGCACCGAATTCAACGTGTACGGCGATGGCGCCTACATCGCCGATTCGCCGCTGGGACCTTATTCATACATGCCCAATAACCCCTTCAGTTATAAACCGGGTGGATATATGAACGGAGCTGGACACGGAAGTACCGTTGACGGCCCTGATGGCCTGTTCTGGCATTTTTCGAGCATGGCGCTGGCCGTTACAATTGGTTGGGAAAGGCGTATCTGCATGTTCCCGACCTATTTCGACCGGGACGGATTAATGTACAGCAACACCGCTTTTGGCGATTATCCGTATTTTGCGCCGGTCGTTACCGGAAAAGCCGGAACATTTACCGGCTGGATGCTGCTCTCGTACAATAAACCGGTTAAAGCCTCGTCGCAATCGGGTGAGTACGGCCCTGAACATGTTGTGGATGAAAATTCAAAATCGTTCTGGCTTGCCGGTCAAAACAACGACCAGCAGTGGATTGAAATTGATCTGTCCAATCCGGCGACCGTTTATGCCATACAGATTAATTACGCCGATTACCGGTCGGACATGTATGGCCGGATTCCCGGACTGTTTCACCGCTATGTCATTGAAGGATCGGCAGATGGCAAGCATTGGGAAACCTTAATTGACAAAGGTAAAAGCTACAAAGATACGCCCAACGATTACGTGGAACTGGGCATTCCAAAAACAGTCAGGTACATTCGCTATAACAACATTCACGTGCCCACTCCCCATCTGGCCATTTCCGGATTACGGGTATTTGGTCTGGGTGAAGGGAAAGCACCCAAAGCAGTTAAAAACCTGACTGTGAAACGTTACGACGACCGCCGGGATGCGCTGATTAGCTGGGACAAACAGGATAACTGCCAGGGATATAACATTTTGTGGGGAATTTCTCCCGACAAGTTATACAACTCCTGGATGGTTTACGATCATCATTCGTTGGAATTAAAATGTTTGACCACCGACCAGGAATACTATTTCGCAATTGAAGCCTTTAACGAAAACGGCATATCGGGAAGATCAAAGACTTTAAAAGTTGAATAAATTAATGAATATGAAGCAATTAGTAACTTTTTTTGTAGCCATTTGTATATTATCCGGCTGTCAGATTAAGGAAAAAACACCGGCAGATGCAGAAATGGAGACCTTCATCAGCAAACTGATGAACCAAATGACCCTGGATGAAAAAATCGGCCAGTTAAACCTGATCACTCCCGGAGGTGGGATCCCGACAGGCGCAGCAGTGAGTACTGATGTAGAAGCTAAAATTAAAGCCGGCCAGGTAGGGGGCGTGTTTGGAGTGATTGGCCCCGAAAAAGTAAGAATGACGCAGGAAATGGCCGTCAACGAAAGCCGGATGAAGATTCCGCTCTTGTTCGGTTCGGATGTGATCCACGGGTTTAAAACCACCTTTCCGGTCCCGTTGGGCTTATCGTGCAGTTGGGATATGGAACTGATTGAAAAAACAGCCCGGGTAGCAGCTACCGAGGCAACCGCCGACGGCCTCAACTGGAACTTCTCCCCGATGGTAGATATCTCGCGCGACCCGCGCTGGGGACGGGTTGCCGAAGGAGGGGGTGAAGACCCTTACCTGGGCTCAAAAATTGCCGTCGCCATGGTGAAAGGGTACCAGGGCGACGACCTGACGAAGCCAAACACCATGATGTCCACCGTGAAACATTTTGCCCTTTACGGCGCTTCAGAAGCCGGCCGCGATTACAACACGGTGGACATGAGCCGCCTGCGCATGTACAACGACTATCTCCCACCCTACAAAGCGGCCATTGATGCCGGCGCAGGCTGCGTGATGTCGTCGTTTAACGATGTCGACGGCGTGCCGGCAAGCGGCAACAAATGGCTGCTGACCGATCTGCTGCGTACTGCCTGGGGATTTAACGGATTTGTGGTCTCAGACTACACCTCGGTCAACGAAATGATTGCCCACGGCATGGGCGACCTTCAGGCAGTTTCGGCCCTGGCGCTAAAAGCCGGTTTGGATATGGACATGGTTGGCGAAGGTTTCCTGACCACCCTCGGAAAATCGCTGGAAGAAGGTCTCGTTTCTGAACAGGAGATCAACCAGGCCTGTCGCCGCATTCTCGAAGCAAAATATAAACTGGGCTTATTTGACGATCCGTACCGTTATGTTGACGAATCGCGCCCCGAAAAAGAAATTCTGACTGCCGAAACCCGGAAAGTTGCACGCGACGCTGCTGCCCGTTCGTTTGTGTTATTAAAAAATGAAAATAAAACCCTGCCCCTGAAAAAATCGGGGACCATCGCCCTGATCGGACCTTTGGCCGATAACAAAAACAACATGCTGGGCACCTGGGCAGTTTCGGGTAATCCGCAAAATTCCGTTCCTGTTTTAGCCGGAATAAAACAGGTGGCAGGCGACAAGGTAAATGTCCTGTACGCCAAAGGAGCCAATATTGCCGACGATCCGGAGTTTGCAAAAAAAATCAACGTGTTTGGTCCCCGGATCGAAATTGACGAACGCGGCCCTGAAATCATGCTCAAAGAGGCGCTTTCGGTATCGGCGAAAGCCGATGTGATTGTAGCCGTTATTGGCGAAGCAAGCGAGATGAGCGGCGAATCGAGCAGCCGGACAGACATCACCCTGCCCGAAAGTCAGAAAAAACTGCTCCGTGCGCTTGCCAAAACCGGGAAACCCCTGGTGGCGGTACTTATGAGCGGTCGTCCCTTGGCGATGGAAGAAGAAAACGAACTGGCTGACGCCATCCTGCTGACCTGGCATCCGGGGATAGAGGCAGGACATGCTGTCGCCGATGTCCTGTTTGGCGACTACAATCCCTCGGGAAAACTGACCATGACTTTCCCGCGCAACGTCGGGCAGATTCCGATCTACTATAACCTCAGGAACACCGGCAGACCCGGAGCAACCGAGGAATTCAAAAAATTCGAATCATATTACCTCGACGTTCCAAACTCGCCTTTATATCCTTTTGGATACGGATTGAGTTATACCTCCTTCGAATACAAAAACCTTCGGTTAAGCAGGAATGAATTAACCGGCGGAGAAGAACTGGACGTTTCGGTCGAAGTAAGTAATACCGGTGATTATGATGGCGAAGAAGTAGTCCAGTTATACCTGCGCGATCTGGTAGCCTCGGTCACCCGGCCCCTGAAAGAATTGAAAGGCTTTGAAAAAGTAGCTGTTGCGAAAGGCGAAACCAAAAAAGTACACTTCAAACTAACAACCGACGATTTGGGCTTTTATCATCAGGATATGAGTTTTGTAACCGAGCCGGGAGACTTCGAAGTTTTTGTTGGCGCCGGTTCACAAACCACCATGAAGGAAAAATTTACACTGAAATAATGCGATTAACCCGCAAACAAATTAACTTTAGAAGAATCTTGCCCGGCAATACCATTCCTTTACGGGCAGGGTTCTTTCCCATGTTTAACCCCGTAAAACGAATCTGATGGAAAAACAAACAATAAAAGGAAAAGCTGTTGCCGCATTTGGGCTGGGAGCCTTAAGCCTTTTCGCATGTACAAGCCGGGATGCTGAACCGCAACGTCCGAACATTGTGTTTATCATGAGCGACGATCATGCCTACCAGGCGATCAGCGCTTACAATAACAAACTGATCGAAACTCCCCATATCGACCGTCTGGCCCGGGAAGGCATGCTGTTTACAAATGCCTGCGTCACCAATTCCATTTGTGCGCCCTCACGGGCCACCATCCTCACCGGGAAACATACCCACCTGCATGGAAAGGTAGATAATGTTTTTCCGTTCGACACCACCAATGTAACCTTCCCTCAACTCCTCCAACAGGCCGGTTATCAAACCGCCATGTTTGGCAAGTTACATTTTGGCAACAACCCGAAAGGATTTGATGAATTTATGATTTTACCCGACCAGGGAGATTATTATAACCCCGACTTCATCACCAAGAAAGGCGATACGGTGATTACCGGATACGTGACCGATATCATTACCGACCTCACCCTCGACTGGTTAAAAACACGACGAAAAAAAGACCAGCCTTTCCTGCTCATGTACCTGCATAAGGCTCCGCATCGCGAATGGATACCGGCTGAAAGGCATTACAAAGAATTTACAAAAAAGACCTTCCCCGAACCGGAAACGCTGTTCGACAATTACGAGGGTCGCGGAACTGCCGCCAAAACGGCCGAAATGAACCTGCTGCATCACATGACGATCTCGGCCGATAACAAAATCTATCCTGAAGTGGCCGAAGAATTAGGCATCAAAGAATCATCGAATTGGGGTAAAAATGTTTTTCTCCAGAAATATTCCCGGCTGAACGAAGAGCAAAAAAAACAATACGACGCCATTTATCAACCGATTAATGAGGCGTTTAAAGAAGCCTACCCCAGCATGACCGACGAGGACCTGATGCGTTGGAAATACCAGCGGTACATGCAGGATTACCTGGCCTGCATCGCTTCGGTGGATGAAAATGTAGGCCGGGTATTGGACTATCTGGATAAAAATGGTTTACGCGAAAACACCATCGTGGTTTATACCTCCGACCAGGGTTTCTACCTGGGCGAACACGGCTGGTTCGACAAGCGTTTTATATACGACGAATCATTTAAAACACCCTTGCTGATTCGCTGGCCCGACAAAATTAAAGCCGGATCAAGCTCGAACGAAATGGTACAAAATCTCGACTTTGCCCAAACATTCCTCGAAGCAGCAGGCCTTCCCCAACCCGGCGACATGCAAGGAGAAAGCCTGGTACCCCTGCTGACCGGCCAAACGGAGAGCTGGAACCGCGATGCCGTATACTACCATTACTATGAATATCCGGGTATCCACATGGTCAAACGGCACTATGGCATTGTAACCACCGACTACAAACTGGCCCATTTCTACTTTGATGTGGATGAATGGGAATTGTACGACCGGAAAAACGACCCCTTCGAACTAAAAAACGTGTATAACGATCCTGCTTATGCCGAAGTGGTTGACAAACTGAAAGAGCAATTGGCCGGGCTCCGGGTGAAATACCAGGATTCAGAGGATCTGGACCAAAAATACATCCAACGGTACCGCGAACGGGGATTGATCAAATAAGTTACAACTAAATTCAATGCCCGTTAAAAAGAATATACAAACCGATCATCACCACAATTAATGCGGCCCACAACCACAGAACTTTCCGGTTGGGACGGCCCAGTTCGCCATAATCAAATTGAGGCCGTGTTTCTGTATCTTTCTCAGCAACCGAGAGCAGAAAAGTCAGCGCCGCCAAAAACACAAAAATGAAAAAGGACAACAATAAAAAATGGGGCCAGAAGGTGTAAGTTTCTTTCGGGAAAATCCACAGGTAAAAAATCCCGGTGCCGATACTGATCAGCGTTCCAAACGACAAGGTAAAATTGACAGCCCGTGTGGTGGTACGTTTCCACAGCACCCCAAACAGGAATACCACCGCCATGGGCGGGGCAATAAAGCCCAGGATGGCCTGGAAAATATCGAACAGGTTTAGCCCTTTGATGCTGTCGATGGCCAGGGTGAGCACAATGGAAACGGCAGCTCCCATAACAGTGACCATGCGGCCGATCGTAACAATCTGCTTTTGCGAAGCCTGCGGCTTATATTTTTTCACATAAATATCCATTGTAAACACGGTACTCAGCGAATTGAGCGCCGAGTCGATGGTACTCACCAGCGCGGCAATCAGCACGGCCATCACCATCCCGATCATGCCCGAAGGGAGTAAACGGGTCACCATGGTCATGTAAGCTTCGTCGGGATTCGAAAGGTTCGGGAACAACACAAAGCAGGTGATTCCGGGAATGATGAACAGCGCCACATCCAGAATTTTGAGCCAACCGGTAAAGTTTGCGCCTAACTGACCTTGTTTCAGGTTTTTTGCACCCAGCACCGATTGTACCATCGACTGGTCGGTACACCAAAACCAGACGCCCATCACCGGATAGCCCAGGATGATGGCCAGCCAGGGATAATTGACATCATCAGCCGGCAATAACAAGTTCCAATAGTGTGAAGGGGTATTTTCGTAAATCGCCATAGGCCCTCCGGCTTTTACCACGCCAACTACGGTCAGCGCCAGCGAAACGGCAATCAGCAAGCCCATTTGAAACACATTGGTATAAGCAATCGCCTTCAAGCCGCCCGCAATGGTAAAAAAGGCGGCAATGACGACCAAAACGATAACCGAAATCCACAGCGGAAGATCCAGTATTTGCCCAACCAGGATGCCGCCGGCAAACAAGGTTAAGGCCAGCCATGAAATCAGGATGGTAATCAGCGTATACCAGGCCAGGATATTGCGGGTGGATTGTCCGAAACGCTTTCCCATGAACTCGGGAAGCGTTTGCACATTGGCCCCCAAATAACGGGGAGCAAAAACCATCGCCAGTAAGAAGATAAAGACAAAAGCATACCAGCCAAAATTACCGGCCACCACGCCGGTGGTATATCCAATACTGGCTGAGGCAATCAGCATGGAGGGCCCCACGTTGGTTCCCCACATGGTCAGTCCGATGCTGGACCAGCCCAAAGAACGTCCGGCTAGAAAAAGGTTTTCACCTTCTTCTCGTTTTTTCACAAAACTTACCCAGTAGCCAATGGAGATCAGCACGAGTAAATACAGGATAACGACAATGAAATCAATGGGTTGTAAAAAACTATTTATACTTTCCATGTTGTTTGTTTAGCGTGATTAGTCAGGTTTTCAGTTTAAGCTTCAAAGCGGAATGTCTTTCAGCAAATCTTTAATTTTTACTGGCAAGCCTGTTTTTAAAGATTGTTGCATGGCCTTCAACACGGCGATGGTTCCAATACCTTCTTTCAGGTCGGGATAGGCCGTTTGCCCGATTTCCAGGCAATCGGCAAAATATTCGAGGTAATTCTGGTACTCGCCGGCATGATGCGATTTTCCTTCGAAGCGGAAATAATGTTTCAGTTTATCGTCGAAAGTGATCAGTTTTTCCTCGCCGGTTTTATCGGTAATGGCATAGCGCAGGTCCATGTAGTCGGCCTGACTGCAACCTTCCGTCCCGCGCAGGATACAGGTCATTTCGCTTTCGCGGACTGTTGGCTGGACCGGGCACGAATAGCTTCCGCTTACCCGGGCAATACGCCCGTCGGCTGCCTTGAAGAGAAAGTGCATGGTATCTTCATTCCTCAGTCCGCCGGTCAGCCCGTTTGGGCTCAACATGCCGTAGCCCATTACTTCGTCCAGATCGGGCAGGTACCAGCGCACCAGGTCAACCGGATGACTTAATCCGCCAAACAGCCACATGAAACTTTCCTGTAATGACCAGCCTTTGCCTAAAAACCAGCGGTGATCGGCATTGTAATGCGCCTCCACGGTTACCAACTTACCGATTTCTCCTTGTTGAAAATCGGCCCGCTGCCGTTTCATGGGTTCGAAAAAGCGGGAGCTTTGTCCCACAAATACCTTTTTACCGGTTTGTGCCGAAACGGTCAGCAACGCGGCAGCCTCATCCAGCGAATCGAGCAGAGGTTTGGTACAAACCACATGTTTGCCGCTCTGCAAGGCCATTTTGATATGCGTCGCATGCAGGTGGTCGGGCGTGTAAATGCCAATGACATCAATCTCCCGATCAGCCAGCATATCCTCATACGTTGTTGTGTAACGGTGAAAATCGAACTCTTTTGCCCGTTGTTTACACAGTTCTTCGTTGCGGTCGCAAATTGTATGCAACTCCCATTTTTCACTCTTCAGGGCAGCCGACATGGTGCTGC
The DNA here is from genome assembly GCF_059705485.1 of Gaoshiqia sp. US2. NCBI lineage: Bacteria > Pseudomonadati > Bacteroidota > Bacteroidia > Marinilabiliales > Prolixibacteraceae > Gaoshiqia > Gaoshiqia sp. US2. Next base: position 3,924,744 of record NZ_AP048550.1, read on the forward strand.
GCCCTTCTCCCAATCCTAAAATTCCTAATCGAAGCATATTAAAAAAGTTTCAAGTTTCAAATTCCAAGTTCCAAGCAGTCAATGACCAATGACTAATTATCCAATAACCAGTAGTCAGAAGCGGATTCTTTACCTGTATTTCTCCACAATCTTCAAGGCCTGATCAATATCCTTTTCCGATTTGAAATCGACATTGATGTGCAGCCCCTGGTTGCCCACATGGTCCAGAAGCGGTTCCAGTTCGTCGAGGGTGACCCAGTTGGCCATCACCGATTTGCCGCCGGCCAAAATGCGTTTGTACAAATTATACCAACACGGATCGCCTCCCTGGGGTTGTCCTACTCCGGGCGTCCACTGAATAGCATTTAACTCGTTTATTTCGAGCAAAGCGTCCAGGTGGCGCTGAGCATCCACTCCATCCAAATGATAAAGCGTATAGTCAATTTTCCGGCACTGCTCCCAAATATAGGGCTGCACAAATCGCCGGTAATCTTCTTCGGAAATCATGATGGACAGGTCGCATTGAAGCTTGGAAACCTTTCCTGGCCCCCAGATCGAGAAATAGCAAAAGGTCATCTCGTCGCCTTCGCGGATGATGTTGTAAATGCGGTCGAACACCTCGAAATAGACATCGTTTACTTGCTGTAACTGCTGCTCCAGCCCTTCGGGGTCCATAATCATGTCCATCATCACTTCGCTGGTTCCGCGAATGCTGGCCAGCACATCCAAACCTTCCACCAAATCGGGGCAACCCACATAGTATCGGTTGGTTGAGTTGGCTTTGCAGGCTTTCAACAAATCTTCGTGCAACTTCCAGTACGGATCATTTTCATTAAACGCGAGGTTCAAATCTTTGCCTTCCACATGTTTAATCCAGATGGTATCTTCGCCTCCATCGAGCGCCGCGCCCATCATGGCAGCCAGCGAGCCCGGCCCCAGGTGCGTGTTGGCTACCGGCAGGATGTCGGCCTTAAACGAGCTGCGCGACAGTTGATCATGCAGGTTTGCAGCCCGCCATTCCGGGTCGAACCAAAATTGCTGCAAGTCGCGGGCCGGTGCGGGCGGACGCACCAGTTCATGCGGGGCGCCATCTTTTTGCAAATGCTCCCACATGCTCAGCACAATACCTTTTCCGTTCCACCAGTCGATGTATCTTTTTTGGGATTCTTCCCAGTTGGTTTTCCAGGTTTTCATATTTGTTTCAAGTTCCAGGTTTTGAGTTTTGAGTTTTGAGTTAAGGCAATTGCCAGGCCATTACTTCAATATTGAAAATTGATTATTGAGCCTACTCCGAAAAGTTCTTTTACCCCCAATCCCCTCAAGGGTACTTTGAAGAGTACACTCATTATTTAATATTTTATATTTTTCTATCACCATAAATTCTTCAAAAAACTGTTTTCGATACCTGAATAACCGCTCTCGAAAACAAGCTGCTTTGTTTCTGCGAAATCCATCTCATCCGTATTGCTTACCGGATGCGGATAAACGGGGATTTGTACGCCGTATTTCACCCAAACCGGCATTTCGTCAAGCGGACACTCAAAGTTCTTCAGCCAGCAGTTTCCTTCGGTCATTTTTCCATTAAACAGGTTCACCCAGGTTCCTTCGGGTAAATAGATATCGCGAAGGTTTTTGCTGTTCATCACCGGAGCTACCAGGAAATCGTCGCCAAAATAATACTGGTCGTCAATGTGCCAGCACATTTTATCCTCCGGGTGATGAAAAATCAATGCACGCAAAACCGGGAAACCGGTTTTAGTTGTCTTTTCGCTTTGTTCAAGCAAATACGGGATCAGCGCGTAACGCAGCTTCAGCCACTTGCGCACGATTCCGGCAATAGTGGGATATTCGTACGGTTCGCGCTTCGAGGTGCCATGATACCTGAGGTGCGACGAAAACACGCCAAACTGGGTCCAGCGCACATACAGGTCGTCGGGAACCACCGAATTCATAAAATCGGGCACTCCGTGAAATCCGGGCACATCGTGGCTCCAAAAGCCAAAGCCCGACAAACCGATGTGCAGGCCGCCTTTCAACGAACCGGCCAGGCCATCCCAAGAGCAAGCCGAATCGCCTCCCCAGTGCAACGGATAACGCTGACAACCAGCCCATCCGGCGCGGGCCCAAACAATGCCATCGCCGGTAATTTCTTTCGTGACTTCGAAAGCTGCTTTTTGATACAGCAACGCATACAGGTTGTTGAGCAGTTCGGGATTCATGGCGTGATATTCCGCATCCAGGTGGATGTCTTCCCCAAAGTCGGTTTTAATGCAAACAACGCCCATGTTTAACAGGTTGCGAAGAAGTTCCTTGTACCATTCCACCGCTTTCGGGTAAGTAAAATCGATGGTTCCGGCATAATCCAGCGCGCTGAAATTGGAGCCGCCCTGCTTTTCCGTCTTTTTCAGGATGCACATGTATTTGTTTTCCAACGCCTCATCGTGCTGTTCGGCTTGGGCAGCGATATACGGCATTTGCCAAAGGCTCACCTTAAAACCGTCGTCACGAAGTTTGCGGATGAATTTTTCCGGTTCAGGGAAGCGTTCGGGATTGAATTTCCATTCGCACAGCCAGTCGGTGCGAAACCAGCCGGTATCGAGATGGATCACATCACAGGGGAAATCTTCCTGTCGCAGCCTGTGGCAGATCTGCTCCACTTCACCGGCCGAAAAGTAGGTCATGCGGCTCATCCAGGTGCCAAAACTCCAGAGCGGCAACATCGTTGGAAAGCCGGTCAGGCACCGGTATTCGTAAAGAATTTCCGCCGGCGTTTCACCGCCAATCAGGAACACATCCATTGCCGGTTCTTCGGCAAGCAACTGCACCGAACGGGTGGAATGGTCGGCCAGCGAAAATTTGCTATGCGCCGTGGTGTGCATGAACAGGCCATACATCCGGCTCGACAGGTAAAACGGAATATTTTTATACGTGCGGCGGTTGTTCACTCCCTGCCCGTCCTGGTTTTTCAGTTGAAACGTGTGACCCGACAAATCCATTTTGGTGAACCGTTCGCCGGTACCGACAAATTTTTCATCCGCTTCGGCATGAAACGACATGGTGGCACGGCGCCACTGTCCCTCCCGCTCCACACAAGCCAGCGCAAAAGCATCGTGACGGGCCGGAAAAAACTGGTCGTAGGCGCTCAGTTCAACTTCTTTTTTCCCGTCAGGCAGAAAAGTCATTTCCAGTGTTTCGCGCGGAGGCGGCAGCAAGTCGCTCCAGTGATCAATAGCTATCGGTTTCCGGTTGTGCCGGGCCCGGATGGTCCCGTTGGCATCTTTTACAATCCATTCATCAGCGCTTTTTTCAACAGACAAGGGTACAATTTTTAATCCCGGGTCAATCGCCAGCATTTCCGAACCAGGCATCGACTCACAATCGAAACCGACAGACAGACGCAGGATTTTATCGCCATAGGCCCTCAACCGCAACTCAAAGTTTTTGCGGTCAACCGTCAAATCCGGTTGCATATCGTTTCCCGGAAGTTGCTTTTGGAAAGGAATGTCAAAAACCACATCCGTCCCGTCAACACGGACATCGCCGGGCATACCGGTTTTCCACAAGCTTTCTTCGCCGAAAAGGCTTGGATCAAAATCCAGAAAGTCGTAGAGTTGATAATTCGTTTGTTTCATATTCTATATGAATAATTTTTTTTTAATAGCTGAAAGCAGGACTACTGTATTTTCAGAAAATTGAATCCGACTGGCCCTCCTTCGATCAATTTAATGCGGATGGTATACGTTCCGGCGTTGATGGTGGTTTGCGTGTCGGTACGCAGGCTTTTCAGCTTTTCGCCCGATGGCAAAAATTCCAATGGCCCATGCCACATTACCCGACCGTCGCGGCTCACGATGCTCATTTCTACCATCAATGACTTTTCGGTCGGGTTCAGATAACGGATTTCCAAGCCGTATTTCGAAGCCAGGCCGACTGAAAATTGCCAGCTCACGGCATCGTTTTTCCCGGGAAGAAGTATCCCTTCCTTTCCGGCGAGTTCGGTTTTCCGGCTTTTGCCTGCCAGCGTGGCATCTGCTACCCGGTACGTCACCGTTTCACGCAGGTCGATGGCATCGTCCAGCCTGGTTACCGGAACAGCCGCCAACAGCATCAGCTTAAAATCAACCTCATTCGGGAGTTGCACTTGTTCACCAACAACAAACCGCTTGCGGTACATGTGCCAGATAGTCCCTCCTTTTTGGCTTGTTTTTACCCTTTCGGAATGGTATTTAAAACCAGCAGGCGCTGCCACGGAATCTTTCAGCGCGAAATACAGATCGGCATCGGCATTGATTTTTATCGATTTCAACTCCTCTGATAAGAAACCATCTTTGGTTGCCGGTTGCAACCACTCCGCCCCGTACAGTTCAGACGGAAGGACGGCAAAACGCAGGTCAGCGTCCGCAAAGCATTTATCGCCGGTATTGAGCCATGTTTTGGCAGCAAACAGGCCCGGCATATTGCCCGACAGTAACCTTTCGGAAGCCGGGGCCGGAGTAATCGTTTCGTCAGTGGTTGAAATGGCAATCGCCGAAATTATGGCCTGCCCGGCATCCACTTTCGGGAAAGAGATTTTAAGCTTTCCGCCGGTAACGGTAGCTTGAAACGTTTTTTTCAGCATCCGGTTGACACCAGCCTCAGTCCAGATATCCAGCTTTTTAAGCACAACCTGATCGTTCACAGCCACATCGAACAAACGCCAGCCACGGCAATCCAGTCCGCCGCCTTTGCCATACCAGGGTTCCATAAAGAACAGTTCAACCTGGTATTCGCCGTCGGGCGCCGGAAATTCGTACGAAAGTTTGTGCCGTCCGTAGCGGTAACTCTGCAAAAGCGGCCAGTCGGACGTTCCCTGCACCGGGTCGTACGACTGCCGCTGGCTACCGTAAAAGGCCGGAAGTCCGTCGTAATCGTCTGTCCACGAACGGGATCCCCACGATTTTTCATCCGATTTTCGCACATCGGCCATCCAGGTATGGCCGTCTGCATCAACATAGTCCGGACCGCCGCAGTTCACGCGGTACAGGTAATTCCGGTCAGCATCCGTTGTCAAGGGCGCCACCTTTCCTGACAGCTTTTCGATGCCTTCGGCTACCGGCAAATGATGCAATACGATGTAATCTTCGGCCGCCTTTTTGCCGTTTACATACCCTTCGGCACACAACACATTCGTCTGAATGTCCACCTCATCCCAAACAAAATGATGTCCTCGGCCGGGATTTGATTTTCGTCCGAATGAACAGGATTTCAGCCCATTGAACAGTTCCACTTCATCGCAATTGGAAAAGACCCGGACACCGCTTTTCACCCCGGGTTTGAGCCAGCGATCGGGCCAGCTGTGCGACACCATGTAAACCATTGGTTCGGTTTCTTTGGGCGTATAATTGGCCCGGTACATATACCAGGAATCCAGCGGTTCGCCCCAAATGGTGATTATGCCTTTGTAATTGACCGGCCCCAGGCGGTCTAATTCGCGCATGCCTTCTCCACTCTGTGTGCGTCCGGGGTTCTCGTGCGAGGTAAGAAGCCAGTGATACTGCCCGCAACATTGATCACTGACCGACTCGGCCAGTCGTATTTTGGATTCCATCAACAAATTGAAGCGGTCTTCTCTGTAAATGCCGTTCTGGTCGAATTCGCCCTCGGTGTGCAAGTCGGCGCTTCGCCAGCCGCCGTATTCTCCGTTGAGCAACTGAGTGGAAATTTCTTCAGCATACAAATCGGGATTGCCGCCATAGGTGCCCGACCAATTCTGAATGACATTCCAGTCGGTGCCGGTGCCTCCGTTGCAGGTAGTAATCAGTCGTTGTCTCGAAGCTGTCGGGTCGAGTTTCCGGATCAGATCGGAACATTCTTCCGCAAAATCGGTGGGCAGGGTGCTTTCGTTTTCGAGTCCCCACAGGATGATGGAAGGACTGTTACGCCGTTCCCGGATCCAGTCGGTCATCAGTTGTTTAAAGTTTCGGCGGAAGTCCGGATTGTCGAACCAAATGTGGGCGGCCATTTGCGGCCACCACAAAATGCCGTGACGGTCCCACTCTGGATGATAGCGCAGGTTGTGGGGTTGATGAGCATCGCGAAACGAATTATAACCTGCTGCCAGCACCTGCTTCACACGGGCCAACACCTGCTCGTCCGAAAAAGCATGGCTCTGCCCGATGAGATGTTCGTACTCGGCCGTTCCGTTAATAAAAACCGGCTTTCCGTTCAGGTAAAAACGGTTGGTGGGCTTACCGCCAAAAATATCCCATTTGATCCAGCGGATGCCATAAGGGGTTTTCAGTTCATCCACCAACTGCCCATTTTCGAATAATTCGGTGTGGACGATGTATAAATACGGATCTTCGAGCGACCACAAACGCGGATTTTTCATCGTGTTGAATGATTGCCGGACGGTGTCCATCTGTCCGGCAGCCAGAAAAATTTCATCTTCAATACGGGAGACCACCTTGCCTTTATCGTCTTTCAAACTATTCACCACCCGAACGGAAACTTCATGCGGATGATAGTTTTTCACTTCCGTAGTCAGGTGAAGTGTAGCTTCTTTTTCCGAAATATTTTCATCGTTCCAGATGTGGACGCCAAACGGCTCAATACGCACCGGATCTGTCACAATAAGGTGCACCGGACGAAAAATCCCCATGGGCTGACTACCTTCCGAAAAGCCCCACTCGGGACTGCAACCGCCGCACACCCAGGGCAAATCGCGAATATCGGCCGGATGATCGGCCCGAACGGCCAGCAGATTTTCGTTTTCAGGATGAATAAAACCGGTCACATCAAGTGTGAATGAAGTGCGCCCCCCGGCGTGATAGCCGATTGAATCGCCGTTCAACCAAACGGTTGCATACGAACCTACGCCCTCAAACCAAAGAAAGTACCGTTTGTCAGGCTGCGGCTGGTCCACGCTGAACGTTTTGAGGTACCAGGCATAGCCATGCCGGTTTCCGTGGCGAAGACGACGGTAGCCTCCGTAATCGTCCCAGTTGTGGGGAACATCTACCTTTAGCCAACCATCAGCAGCAAAAGCGGGCTGTTGAAAGCCGGCAAATGCTGCAGAAGACGAATCATCGGCCACGGTGAGCCAATCCGCATTCAGTAATTGCTGGCGGCGAATGCCCGGTCCCTCCGTTTGGGAACAGGAAAACAGGCTCCCCGCCAAAAAAATCATTAAAAGCTGGTGTAACCATTTCCGGTTGCACCAGCCCAAGTTATGCCTTCTCTTTCTGCTTTTCTCTGGCATCATTATTTTTTCAGTTCAAAAGTGTAGCTCTTTCCGGCTTCGGTTTGAAAGTCGTAAAGGAAGGTTTTCGGTGTTTTCACTCCCTTCAGTTTGGCTTTTGGCGAAATCAGCGGATCTTTAATTTCGTTGATTTGATAAAACGGGTTAGGATTGCTGCCTTTAGCAGCCACCAACGCAGCGCCGTCAGCCGACTGAACCGGCTGTTTCGACCTGATCCGGCAGTTTCCGCCCAGCGACGAATGAATGGTGAATGTTTTGATCTTGCCGTTCTCCCAGCTCAGGTCCAGCTCGAAACCACCACGCGCTTTCAGTCCGTTGATTTTGCCTTCTGGCCAGCCGTCGGGCAAAGCCGGAAGCAGGAAGATGGCGCCGTCGTAGCTTTGCATCAGCATCTCGGCAATACCGGCGGCACAACCAAAGTTCCCGTCAATCTGGAAAGGGGGATGCGCATCCAGCAGATTTGGGTAGGTGCCGCCCGACTCTTTACCTCTGTCATTGCGTAACGATGGCGACAACTGATCGCCAATCATTTTCAGGGCATGATTCCCATCCAGAAATCGGGCCCAAAGGTTCACCTTCCAGCCCATCGACCAGCCGGTGGACTCGTCGCCCCGGTAAAGGAGCGAATTCCGTGCAGCTTCGAACAGTTTCGGCGTGCGGAAAGGCGAGATCTGATTGCTTGGGTAGAGTGCATACAGGTGCGATACATGGCGGTGTTTGTCGTCCACGCGGTCCCAGTCTTTGATCCATTCCTGCAACTGACTGTGCTGCCCGATCTGCATGGGCGGCAGGCGGTCTTTGGCTGCAGCCAGCGAGTCGGAGAAAGCCTGATCGACCCCCAACATTTCCGAAGTCCGAATGACATTTGAGAACAGATCGAACACCAGCTGGTTGTCCATCGTATTGCCCACACCCACGTTGATTTTGGGCAGATAAGTATTCTCGGGCGACACCGAAGGGCCAATTACCAGCCAGCCGTGCTCCGGTTCTTCAATCAAGATATCAAGCAGAAACTCGGCTGCACCTTTCATAGCCGGGTAAGCTTCCTTCAAAAAATCCTTATTTCCGGTATACGAATAATGCTCCCACAGGTGCTGGCACAGCCAGGCGCCTCCGGTTGGCCATAATCCCGAGCGCGCCCAGTCGACAGGGCCGGTTACGCGCCAGATGTCGGTGTTGTGGTGAAGTACCCAACCGCGGACGTTGTACAGCTTTCGGGCAGTTTCCTGTCCGCTTCGCGAAAGCTCTTTCACCATCGTCAGAAAAGGCTCGTGCAGTTCAGACAGATTGGTCAGTTCGGCCGGCCAGTAGTTCATTTCGGCGTTGATGTTGGTGGTGTATTTGCTGTCCCAGGGTGGCATGACGCGGTCGTTCCAGATGCCTTGCAGGTTCATGGGCTGCGTGCCCGGCTGCGAAGCCGAAATCATCAGGTAACGGCCAAACTGGAAATACAGGCTGACGAGTTGCGGGTCGTCGTCTCCTTTAAATTGCTCCACGCGCTGATCGGTTGGAAGTTTCGCGGCATCGGTTTCGCCCAAATCAATCGACACCCGGTTAAAATAGCGGTGATAGATTGCTTCATGTTTGGCTTTAGCCCTGTCAAAATCATCTTTCAATGCGGTTTTCAACACAGATGAAGCCTTTGCCAGGCCATCTTCGCTGATGTCGTTATAATTTTTAAAGTTTGAAGCGATGGAGATATAAATCGTTGCCTCGGCGGCATTTTTTATTTCCAATTCTTTTTCGGCCAGCGCCAATTCGCCGCTTTGCAAAACCGGCTTCACCAAGGCTTCGAAGCGGACTTGCCCCAACACGCCTTCGTGGTCGTCGGTGATGCCCGAGAGGTGAATGGTCGAATCTTTTTCAAGCCGGATGCGGCTACGCAAATCGCAGTTCACGCCCAACTTACAGTTGATTGTTCCCCCCTCGCCTGCTGTCAGCCGAATCATGATCGTGTTGTTGTCGAGCGAAGCCAGGTATTCGCGGGTGTAGGTAACGCCGTCCACCTGATAAGTTACTTTTGATGAAGCATTGGCAATATCAAGCTCGCGGTAATAATTTTTTACCTGTTCGTGACCGGGGAAAGTCAGCCAAAGGTTGCCCACCGGCTGGTACATCATGCCGCTGTTTAAAGAGAGTTTCTCCGCATTGGCCAAATCGTCGGTTTCCTGATACTTGCCCTCAAAAAACAAGTCAACCAACTGAGGCAACAACGAAGCCTTTTCGGGATTGACATTGCTGTTTGGCCCGCCCGACCATACGGTTTCTTCATTTAACTGGATCTGATCCACGCCGGTGGCGCCGTAAAGCATGGCCCCCAAACGACCGTTCCCGATAGGAAGCGCCTCGTTCCAGTTGGCAGCCGGCTGATCGTACCACAGTTTTAGCTCGCCGTACTGTGCCTTCAAACTCAATACTCCAAGCAGGAGCAGTAAACTCAAAAAAATTCTTTTCATATCTATATTTTTACTGAAAATCAATCCTAACTGGCTTTGTCGTTCTTCTCCTATACCACGTCTTATCAGCCTTGACTTGTGAAAATCAACTCAAACTAAACAGTCTTCGTCGTTTACCCCGGGCTATTCTTATTCTTCCCCTCCGGGAAACCCGATTACTTTTCACCATCAATCTTTTTCAATTCCTCAATCTCATTCAATCCTTAATAAAACAGCCAGTCCACGGCCGGGCCATCTTCATCTTTGGTCATACCGGCGTCGTGAATTGGGATTTCTTCGGCCCCATCAATAAAGCCGAGAATCAGCGCCCTGCCTTTGCCGAGCACGAGTTCATGCTCGCCGGCCCCGTAGTGGTAATTGTACACGTTCACCGGATAGAGGCCGGGAATCAGCATGGCATTGGCAATTTTAATATCGGCCTGACCGCGGTCGTTGGCATTGGCATTGGTTTCGAGTGTTGGCGGTTCCAATGCCGAATAGCTGTTGGTATTGAAATAGCCTACCAATACCTTCACCGGTTTGTCTGATTTAAATCTCAGCACAGTGCCCGCTTCCTGCTGTTGTTTGTCAGAAAGTTGAACGCCGGAAAGGTTCTGCAACTCTTCGGCCACCGCTTCGATGACCGCCTTATTGTCGCTGTAAACCTGTTGCCCCGCTGCCAATGAATACCGTTTTGCCCCGGGATGAAGGACGGTGACCTGCGCCGGTTCGAAAACCTTCCGCTGTTGCATTTCGCCGGCGTTTCCTTTGGTTTTCAGCATATTCAGGTTTCGTTTGAAGTTTTCCAACTCAGCCTGATAGTGCGGTTGCATTTCAACCCAGGTTTTATTGGTTCCGTCGACACCCGAAATCGGGATACGCCGCTGGGCCGTTTGCATACTGTTGGCATACAGGTAAGTATCTTTCGTGAGATCAACCAGCTCGTTAAAATACGTCATGCTCTTTTCGAGATGAAGCGCTGCTGTTTCCAGATCCTCCATTTTACTTGAATATTTGTAGTTAAGCGCCAACATGGCCGCCTTCACTTTTTCGGCAAAATGATTGGCGAAAGCATTGTAGCAATACACATCATTCTTCAGCCGTTCAAATTCTGCCTTATTTTTAGTCACTTTGAGAGTGGCTTTATCAATGGCTTCAACGGCCAGCGCACCGTGCTGGACCACCTCATCAATAATTTGCGGAGGTGTTTCACCAGCGTGTGCCTCGCCCTTAAATTCTTTGGCGGCATATTCCAACAAGACTTCTTTTTCCGGACCGCTTGATGTCCAGAAGTTGGAATACACGTGGTATTTATGCGGGTTTACCAATTGTCCCATAAACATGCCAAGCAACAAGGTTTGCCGGTTGCCGTCGGAAATGCCGAACGTACGCAGCAACTTTGGGGCAATTTCGCCGGTTTCTTCGTAAGCTTTCAGAATGTTTGCACCTTCGTTGCCACAACCGTAAAAGTCGCCCAATTCCCCGGTCCAGTATTTGATTTCGTCGTTGCGGTCGCGTTTCGAATTCCAGGCATAGCGGGCCCAGGCATCGTACCAAATCCGGTCGCGATCCATTTCAAGCAGGCGTTCATCGGCCTTATCTGCCGTATAAGGCCAATCCCAGTACGACGCCTGCGGGTACAGATGCAGACCGTTGGCGCCCTGTATGTTGTGCATGGCCTGAACGCTTTTCTGAATGAAATCGGGCGAGCCGTAACGGAACGGCTCCAGGTTGGCCAAAATGTGTACATTGGAAATATGCACCGATCCCAGGCTGCTGAGCACCGTATGGTTGGTTTCCCACGAATCGCGCGGTTCGTAGGTGGTGAGCGATTCGCCGTTGTACTTGAACATGGTGTACAGGTTTTTGTAGATTGGCAAGGCGGCATCCATCACTTTGCCGGCATCGGTATCGTGGCCGCGCAACACAATGGGCGGTTCGTGCTCAATGCCCAGGGTTTTCAGCCCGTCCTGCACTCCGGGAATGATGGTTTCGGTGAACCACTCCACATCGTCGTCGATGGTATTCATGGCTTCACCCAAAGTAACCAGTAAGCCTACATTTGGATAATTTTCGATAAAAGCAGCGATTGATTTACGGGTATAGTCGGCAATTACCGGAATGATCGGGCGGCTGCGGTCCTGGGTTTTCAGGCCGTGGTGTTCGGCAAAGGGTTTTGAAACCAGGATATTGTAAAACATCTGGATGACCCAGATGCCACGCTTGTCGGCTTCTTCGGTCAGGAAGGCAAATATTTCTTTGTTCTTTTCGAAGGTTTCATCGTCCACTTCAACGGCATACGGATAATCAGCCAGCTTCACCAAGGAAGCAAAGGGGTGGCCGTTCCACAGGTAAAGCGCATTGTAGCGGTTTTCCACCATCATATCAAGGTATTTGACCCACAACACCTTATCGTAAAACCAGGGAAAACTTTCGGGGGTGTACGGGTATTCATACACATGACGTTCAGGCAAATAAACGGTTTTCTGCAAGCCAATGCAGGTCCCGCGCATCACCATCTCGGGTTGGTCGGTCAGGTTAATGGTTTTTGGCAATTTGCCGTTTTCCTGTATTTGGCCGGCTAAATGCAAACAGCCGTACAAAATGCCCGATGTTCCGGTTGCTGTCAAATAGATCGTGTTTCCCTTGCTTTCCAGCGCATAGCCCTCTTCGGGCAAAGCAGCCGGTGTGTCTTTTTCAACCCGTTGCAGGATGATCCGTACATTTTTTGAATCAGTCGATTCAGTTGTCAATTCAACCTGGTAGCCACTTTCAGTCAGCTGGGCAGAAAGACGCTCAACCGCATATTTTTCGCGCGGCGTGTTTTGCTCCGCTACAATTGTGACTGTTCCTTTTCCGGTGCATGCTCCGAATATGACCGAAGTCAAAAGGATGCAGAACGTGTTTTTCAATCGTTTAAAATTCATTTTATTTCAGTTATTCGTTTTATTTGTTGGTTTCAAGTTTCAAGTTCCAGATTCCAAGTTTTGAGTTTCGGGTTTTGAGTACTGTCCGAAAAGTCCTTTTACCCCTATATCCTGCAGCTACCTGACTTTGAACTCCTTACTCACTACTCACTACCTGCGACTCAAAGCTTTTCAAAAAATACCCAGGTTTCACCGGGTTCAGTGCCCTCAATCCCCTCCTGGTACCGACTCATTCGTTCATTCCACTCCACCATGCGTGGATTATTTTCTTCGGTTTTCGGGTTCAGTTCATCCAATGTTTTACCGGCCGGAACAGAGATGACCAGCATCAATTGCCGCCCGTTTCGAAAGCTCAGAAGCTGTTGAAAATCTGCTTTGCAGAAACCCTGGGCCACTTCTGGCCATTCTTCAAGCTGCACAGCGTGATAGCGCATGTACTCCTGCTGCATGGCTGAATCGGCCACCAGGTTGGCCGTGAGCAAATAATTTCGCCAGGGTCGTGCAACAGCCGGGTCGCCACAGTGCATCGCGCGGTCAAACACATAGATCGGTGTATCGTACTTTCTCAGTTGCGGGCTGATGCCTGTATCCCGAATTTGCCCGATCAAAGCGGCCGAATCGTTGCCGGCGCCGAAAAATACCAAGTGATTTTTCCATTGGTAAATTTCGAACTGCGTTTGCCCCAATTGGTAAAGCAATGAGTCTTTCTGTCCCTCGTCATCCAAAATCAATTCAATTGCAACGCGGTCAACAGGTACCCAGGCCATTGTATTCACCGATTGCTTTGCACTTTTTGACTGACAAGCAATCAGCCAGGCCAGCAGTCCCGTCAGCAGCAGAAATTTACAGGTAATTGTTCGTTTCATGCGGTTATCAGTTATCAGTTTTGAGTTTCTGTATCATGGATTCTCGTTACGCACGACCCAAGTCTATTGTTGTGTCAACGCTCAAATGACCATAGTCATGCCGTCCGGCAGTTGCCGGACAGGATGAATCGATTACGACGCAGTAGCGTTGACTTGACACTAATGAAAAACGTCCCGTTCTTTAAAGCCCTCGGCATGAATACTTACTTTTGCCGGCTCATTTGACGGGATAATATCTTTATAATCAGGCTGAATACCGGCAAAATCAATAATTCGCATCGCTTCAACCGACCATTCCTCCTCTCGGAATGAATGGGTGTTTTCAATCGTAATGTTCGTCCCGTTGTCCATCAGCAAGTTGTTTTTCACGTAGTTATCACGCGCTGTAATGTTGTGACAGCGTTTGGTCCAGAGGTGGAGCCACATCCATTTATAACTGGCATTACCAACCACATTCCGGGTGATGGTCAGGTAAGCCGAACCATCATCGGGGTAAATGCAGCGGGGCCCATTGAACACATAGTTGCCCTCGACCACTGTTCCCGGCTGTTCGCCAAGCAGGTAAATAATGCCGCCATCATCCAGCACCTGGTGTGTGTCGCCGGCCTTATTGAAACTGATGCTGTTGTTTTTGGCAACTTTTGAAGCCGGAATCCCGGCGTTTCCCCACCACCAGCCACAGGTGATGGCGCCGTATGGTGTTCCGGCAATGTCGTTGTGCACGATGCGGGTGTTGGCCACAAAAAAGGAAGTGATCGCTTCGACCTGCCGAAAATCGAGACTCACATTCCGAATGTAGTTGTTCGCCACGGTAATGTTTTCACAAAGGCCTTCAACCCCGGCCTGGTAAATAGCGCCGTCGCCAATTTGGTAATGTTGGGGAAAACCAACACTTACCGCATTACCCAGCAAATCGTTGAAGAAATTTCCTTCAACCTGGCTGTTTTTCACATCATTGGTTAAATTGATAGCTACTGCTGAACCGATGCCTTCAAAACGGTTACGGACAAACTGAATGTTTTCGGCATTTTCAACCTGAATGCTCCCCCGGGGAACATCGGTGCTGTTGTATTCGGATGGATGCCAATTGCCGCCGGGAATGTATTTCACCGCCAGTCCCAGACTTTGGATACCGGCAAAACCGTGCGAACCGGCAACTTCCATCAATTGCCAATGGTCGTGCGAGAATGTAATTCCCTCGAAGCGAATGTTTTTCACCCGTTCGTTAGTCGATTTGCCTTTGATATGAACCAAACCTTCCGACGTGGGAGCAATCACCGTTGCGGTAGCCAGGTCCTCACCGTTGCTGTAATAATAAAGTGTTTTTGTTTTCCGGTCGAAATAGAATTCACCCGGTGAATCGAGTAATTCCAAAGCATTTCGGATGAGGAAACTTTTGTTGTAGTTTATTTTTCCGGCCCAGGCCATGGTGGTGGCAATAGCGCCGTAAGGCTGCTGTAATTTAATCACCGTGGTGTCTCCAAATTGTTCGATTTCACGGGCACACAGAATTTTTTCGGTCCACACGTTGAACTGCACCAATTCCATATCTTCCGGATTTTTGTACGATTGAATGTCCTGCGAGGTAAATTTTATCCCGTCGATAGCCGTTCCGGCGCCGAAAGCCCAGGGTTCGGTTCCTTCAATCTGAAACTTTCCCCAGTCGCCCAAGCCGTTTACAGGCACATCGGTTCCGGCCATGCGCATACGCTTGCCGTTGACAAACAAGGTCCGCAGCTTGGTATCGCGATCCAGATGGGCTTTGTAGATATTGCCTTCAAGCTTTTGCCAACCGGTCACAGGTACGCCGCCGCTGATGAGTACCCTGGCATTTTTAGCCGCCCTTATGATGGTAGGCGATTCGTTGGTTCCCGAATCTTCGGGTCCCAACACCAGCGGTTCATCCAACAGGTATTCCCCTTCCAACAATAATATTTGGATTCCGGTTTTAACTGATGGATCATTTTTTTGCCTCAAGGCCCTTGCTTTCAGCATAGCCGCCTGTATGGTTTCCAAGGGTTTACGTTCCGAGCCGGGATTGGAGTCCTTTCCCGAGGGCGACACCCAAATGTCGATAGCCGCAGCCGACCAGAAGGTCAATACAACCAAAGCCATCGTCAGTATTGTTTTGAATCGTTTTCGTCTCATCTAGTTAGATTTACTATTTACCGATTTACTATTTAATGTTTCAAGCGACAGGTGACTCGATTTAAAATCGCGCATTCTTTTAAACTGTTTAAAATAGCCGATTACAAACCGGCACACCCGGCTTTTCCGCTTCCAACTCATTGGTTTTCGGAAAAGTTAAAATACAGCGTCATCTGCTTGCTGCGAAAACGCCAGTTGTCGTACGGTCCGTAGTCGAAAAACATGTTTTTCTTTCCGCTCGGGCCCATGTCCCAGGGATCGTTCGACTTGGTACCGACAGGCGGGATCGCCTGCATGAAAGAGATGTCGCCCGCCGGAAATGCAGGGGCCACACGTTCAAACACTTTCTCAGGCTGGGCCGGCGTGTAGAGGCGCAGAAACACATCTTCGGTCGAAGTTGCGACGGTGAAGTTTTGCTCTTTCGACTCAATTTTTGCCCAATACAAATTGGCGTGATAGCCTTTAAACTCGGGATAAACCATCGGTGAAACCCCGGTTATGGTATTGTTGTATTCTTTCTGATGTACGCCCAGTTCAACGCCCTGCATCCGGTTTTTCCATACCCGGTATGGGCCGCGTCCCAGCCATTTCACGCCGGTCACCAATTCTTCGGGGTACGAAAAGTTGACTCCCATATAATCAAAATCCTGATCATAAAACTCCGGCACATAATACAAGTGTAACCGGGCCCAGCCATTCGGGTAAAAAGTCCAGACAAATTCTTTCATCCGGGTCGAATCAGACTTTTCGGTTTTGAAAGAACAGATCAACATCAGGCTGTCGCTGTAATTTTTCATCTCAAGGTTTTTGAAAGCAGTTAGCCCGGCGCTGATTTCAGGCCCGTTGCAGAAAGGAATTTCACCTTTTTCGTTTACCACCTTTTTCAGCATCCCATCTGTTTTACCGATCGAATATTCCACCGTTCCGGCTTTAATACGGTACAGCTCATCAGTTTCCGTAAAGGACACCGCGCTGTTACCGTTTGATTGGGCCAATAGTTGCGCAACCAGGTCGGCCGGAAGTTTGATTGCCCGGCTCCAGGTGTAGATTTCGTTCCCAAAGCGGTCGGTGGCCGTAAAATATAGTACGTCGTAGCCCGCCCAATCGACCGGAAGCGACAGTTGAATCGCTCCTTTCTGTCCCGGGGCAATATCGGGAGCCGGCGCCGTGCCAGTCACTGTTTTCACTTGCTCCGACGAGCCGGGCAAAGGAAATTTAGCAAGCTTCCAGCTGAAACTGCATGTTTTCAGGTTGGTGTAGAAGTAACGGTTTTCAATTTTGATCTGACCATCAAAATCAGCTGTTATATCGCTGTCGTCGGGGCGTACCGGCGACCAGATTTCTTTGATCGCGAAGAAGCTTCCTTCCTTTTCGTGATGTGGCCCCAGGATACCATCGGGAGCCGAAGACCCGTACGTGTCAATCGCTCCGTTCTGATCGGTACGCACCACGCCTTCGTCGGCAAACACCCACAGAAAACCGCCGGCAGCGCGCGACTTATTCCACATCAGTTCCCAGTAGTCCCACAGGCCGGCGCCATGACCGCCATCGTACATACCGTGCAGGAATTCGGTAGGCATCGTAATCAGATGACCGTTCCAATAGGTACCGGCGCCATAATCGTAAGCGCGGTAATGCTGCGTGGCAAAACCGTTAAACTCGTTCCAGGGATGAATCACCCGTCGGTTTTGAATATCGTATTGAGCAAACAGCGGATCCAGATCAAAATTATGTCCACCTTCGTTCCCATTGTCCCACAGCACGATCGAAGGATGATTGACGTCGCGGGCCACCATTTCCTTCACCAACTTACTGCCTGCTTCGGTATCATAAGCATCGTGCCAGCCAGCCAGTTCGTTCAACACAAACAAGCCCAGCGAATCGCACACTTCGAGGAAGTGCTTGTCGGGCGGATAATGCGACATGCGCACGGCATTCATATTCATTTCTTTTATCAGTTTCACATCTTCCATGCTGAATGCTTTACAGGAAGCCCGGCCGGTTTCGGGCCGGAACGTATGACGGTTGACGCCTTTAAATTTGATTTTTATGCCGTTCACATACACGCCGTCGCGTTCACGCACTTCAACGGTGCGAAAACCAATGCGCTCCGTCATTTCGTGTACGACTTTGCCTTTTGATATCAGGCTGAAAGTCACCTGGTACAGATTCGGGTCTTCCGGGTTCCAGCTTTTTATTCCCGGAATATTGGATTGAAGACGGACCACATCGCTGCCCTTCGCCACCTCAGCCGAAAATTCACCTCCTACCGGGTTTCCGAGAAGATCGGTAAGCTGAGCTTTCAGTATTTCGCCGACGACCGGTTTTTGCAAAAAGATATCGGCTGTCAGCAAACCATTCGCTTTGGCATCAATCGCTACCCGTTCGATATTTTGCTGTGGTTTAACTTCGAGGTACACCGGACGGAAAATACCGCCAAAGATCCAGAAATCGGCATAACGCTCAGCCCGGGTCACCGACTCATTGGCCGAATGTTTGGAAACCGTCACTTCCAACTGGTTCGTGGCCCCGTATTTCAGCAAGCGGCTGATGTCGTACTTAAACCGGTAAAACGATCCCTGATGAACAGGTCCGGCCAACTTACCGTTAATTTTCACTTCGGTATCGGTCATGGAACCTTCGAACACGATGTTTATCACCTGGCTTTTCCAGCTGGCAGGCGTCTCAAACGCATAGCGGTACAAGCCTTTTTCTTTCCCTCGTTCTTCATCTTTGGCATGGCCGTAATTGTAGGTTCCAAAACCCTGTAACTCCCAGTTCGAAGGAACAGGAATTGTTGTCCATTTGCCCGAATTTTGTCCATCGGTGCAAAAGAACTGCCAGTCAACGGTGTTGTCAGTACCGGTGCCCGAAAGGTATTTAATTTCCGTTCTCTGCGCCTGGGCTGTTAGTCCCAATACCAGTATGAAAGCGACACAGATATGTTTTACTAAAATTTGTTTCATCAAAGTTCATTTTAAGTAACCGGACAATCTTGCCGAAGCAGGAAATTCGACACGATTTGAACCGACATTGTTTTTTATTCCGGAACTACCTGCAAAGGTATTTTCTTCAAAAATGCAAAAAATTGTAAACGTTTTCAATAAATCAACTAAACATTGATCTAAAAAACTAATTTTTCCAAGATTAAAGAACAAAATCTTCGTTCGATTTTATGATTTGTTATTTGATTTATATTCTTTTACGTATTTTCTTCCATCAATTCAAATAATACGAAAACGTTTACATCTGTCTGTAATGATTCATCCTGCCAAAAATTTAATCGGCTGGTTTGCAGGTATCAGCAAATGAAGCGATAACCAGCAAAGCAAATAGGCCACGCTTGCTATCGCGAAAATGACATAATAACTGCCGGTGATTTCGAGAATAACACCCACGGCAGCCGAAAACAACACCCCACCCACCGCTCCGGCAAAACCGGAAAGTCCAACCACCGAACCAACCGCGTTCTTCGGAAAAATATCGGAAACGATGGTGAAAATATTGGCCGCATAGCCCTGATGGGCAAAGGTCGCCATGGAGATGAGCGCCACAGCAAGCCAGACACTGGAGGTAAACGAGGTAAAGAAAATCGGCACCACCAGCAAAGCCAGAAAAAAGATCGTCAGTTTCCGGGCCGAAACCGGATTTTTTCCCCGGTTAATCAGAAACGACGACATCCAGCCTCCAAAGATTGAACCTCCGATTGAAACCACATAAATCACAATCAGCGGCAACCCGATATTGGTCAGATCGATCCGGTAATTTGAATTCAAAAATTTTGGCAACCAATACAGGAAAAACCACCAGATGGGGTCGGTCAGGAAACGCGCCAGGCAAATGCCCCAGGTTTGTTTATACGAGATGATTGATTTCCAGGGAAGTTTTGTTCCTTCAGGTTCGGTGTCATCCTGCAAAATATGCCGGTGTTCGGCTTCGCTCAACCGCTTGTCAAGTTCCGGTTTCCGGTACATCGGAATCCAGAAAAGCAGCCAGACAAAACCCAGCGCCCCGGTACTGATAAATGCCCACTGCCAGCCCCATTTCAGGGCTATAAGCGGGATCAGCAAAGGCGTAATGATCGCGCCAACGTTTGGCCCCGAATTAAAAATTCCGGTTGCCAATGCCCGTTCTTTCTTCGGAAACCATTCGGCAACGGTTTTAACGGCAGCCGGAAAATTGGCCGATTCGCCGATTCCCAGCGCAAAACGGGCAAGTGAAAATGAAAACACGCTGCGGGCAGCTGCGTGAGCCATCCCGGCCAGGCTCCATGCCGAAATCGCGATGATAAAGCCCAGCCGTGTGCCAATCCGGTCAAGCAAAGTTCCCATCGAGATCAATCCGATCGCATAAGCAATTTGGAAAGCCATGATGATAAAACCATAATCCGATTCCGACCAGCCAAATAGCTGCTGAAGTTCAGGCGCCAGGATGCCCAGCACCTGCCGGTCGATGTAATTGATGGTGGTAGCAAAAAACAACAGCGCCACAATGCGCCAGCGGTAATTGCCTGTTTTTGTTTGGCGATTTACCTGCATAATCGGTGTATTAAATGATAGGCTTCTTCCTGTTCATCAGGCGTTTCGCAGTACGTTACCACTACCAGTTTCATTCCCGGAATCCACAGGCGCGACACCTGTTCCCGAATGGTTTCCAAATCGCCTACGATGCGCGCGTTCAACACAATTCCGGTGTTGGCAAATTTGTGAAACTCTTCCAGCTTGTTAGTTGCCCCCGGATCGGTCTGCGGTGAAAAAGCCCCATCGGCCATTTTCAAGCCCTTCATTTGCAGTACCGCATCCACCCAGCCCGCCCAGTCGCCGCAGGAATGGAAAACCGGTCCGCCCAGGGGTGTACAAATTTTTTCAACAGAAGGAGCAGCCATTTCAATGTATTGCTCCGGCGAAATCATAATGGCATTGTCGTCGCTCATGCCCAGCCCGTTCCATTTTACCGAGGATGCAAAACCGTGCCCGGGCAAAGCCAGTGCGCTGCCAATCAACTTCATTTGTTCCTGGTTGAAACGGATGGATAAATCAGCCAGCATATCAAAAAGCTGCAACACTTTTTCAGGTTCCATCAACAAATCCATAAAAAACTGATCAAGCGGATAGAGGTGCCCGATCATGTTCAGCGGCGATTGGGTATCGGTCAGCGAAATGGGCAGACGTCCCTTGGTCTGCTCCATAAAATATTCGATCATATTTAAGGTATGCCTTCCGATGTTGGTTTGTGCGATTTCCTTTCCCGGATAAGCCAGCAATTCATCAATGGTTGAAAAGCGTGGTTTCAGGGCAGGTGCATTTCCTTCCACCCAAAGGTAATCGCCGCCAAAAGCGCTGGCCACAGTCCCTATTCCATACCAGGGTTCCAGAAAATTCGGCACATCAGCACGAAACAGCATACTTTTTTGCAGTGCACCCAACTGAAGTTCGAGCGAACGTTTCCTATCCCTACAACCATACGAAAAACACTCGCCCACCCGCATCCTACGGTAAACAGCCACGCCCGAAGGTTGCTGCCAGAAACGGGCACAGGTTTCGTTCAGCTCTGCGGCATAGGCTTCATATTTTGCAAAGTCGAAATTCTCAGGTTTTACAGGAACAACCTGAGTCGCCTGTGAATCGGCTAATTGGGTATCGAATTTTTTTACCATGAACTATTTGACATTCAGTTTCATTCTGAGTTGTTCTTTCTTGTTTCTTCTTTCCTCCAGGTTTACCGGAGATCAATAACAGTAAACTCCTTCGGAGTTCTTTTTTATCCTCTGCTTGCCCATATTTCAATGAATCCCTGACCACTGAGACTGTTAACTGAGACTGTATTCTTCCCTCAATTCCTCCACCGTCTCAAAGATGGTTGTGATCCGGTCATCCGATACCGAGTCGTCCATGTTGATGCAGCAAACGCCGGTCAGGTATGGATTTCCGGAATCATGAACCAGCCGGGTAATGGTTTCCCGGATTTCGTCGTGCGACTGCCGGGCAATTTCGACCGGGCTCAGGCGGATATTGAAAAACGTATCCGGCAGATGTTCCCGAAGTACTTTTACATCGCCGCCCCAACCCAGATCAAGGTAATCGAGATGCGGGATTTTTGCAAAAGCGGCAGCCATCCGGTGCGGATCGGGCCCGCAATAGTGAATGCCAAACGGACGCCTTTCGCTCCATTTTTGATCGAACGGAAGCAGGTAATTTTCGTAATCCTCTTCCGAAATCATCGTATGCGAACATTCGGAATGTAACAACACCGGTTTCCGGATGTGGCGGACGCCACGGTTCACCGAAACCGATGTGGTGCCGGTTTCAGATTGCAAAAACGAGGTGAATTTCTCAATCACGCCTGCAATTCCGGCGAAATATTCTTTTACTTCGTCGGGCGTCATCATCATGTCGGTAAAAATGTCTTCGCCCCGCAGATCCATCGCGATGTTCAGAATGCCACCCCAATTGATGTCGCCGGTCAGACAGCCGTATTTCTTTTTTAGCGAATCGGTCAGTTCAGCGACCCGTTTAAAAGCCTCCGATTGAAAAGCCTCGTCCGTTGTGATGATGCGCAGTTCCTGATGAGCCGGCAACACCTGTGGCGGATGGGCTTCGGAATAATTTACCTGACAACCAAGCATTTCTGACAACAAAAAACCGGCTGCCAGATGTACCGCGCCAATTTCGGGCCGCGCCTGATCCCGATGCTGACCAAGCCCGAATTTTCCCCAGCGTTCGTACAACACTTTTTCCATTTGCTGTTCGGCTTCCACCCGTTTCAGCGGATGAAAAAAGAAATCAGGATCGAAGGTCATTTTTTCGT
Source organism: Gaoshiqia sp. US2 (assembly GCF_059705485.1). Taxonomy (NCBI): domain Bacteria; kingdom Pseudomonadati; phylum Bacteroidota; class Bacteroidia; order Marinilabiliales; family Prolixibacteraceae; genus Gaoshiqia; species Gaoshiqia sp. US2. The sequence continues at coordinate 3,947,167 of NZ_AP048550.1, forward strand.
TCTTGTTCCACCACTCCGGCGCCAGGACAATATCGACCGGCAATATGTCATTTTGCAAATACATCTTCAACTTATCCATGATATTCCTCTATAAAAAGAAAAGAATGCAAATAATTTCCACAGATTCCGGCTTAATTGTCAAATTAAGGACGGGTTGGGGGCCAACCCGTCCTTGTTATTAGTCAGGAATTAATTGGACGCATTATCCGGATTTTGTTCTAAAGCCGGATTCGAATCAAGGTCATAGGTCGGGATCTTCCACAAAAAGGTCTTTTTAGGAACGAATTCCAAAGTGGCATTCTTGTACATGTAGACGCCATGTCCCAGTCCATATTCCCACTCTTCCTGTATTTTTTGTCCAAGACGACCGGTACGCAATGCATCAAAATAAAGCTGCGATTCGCCAATGAATTCCCAACCTCGCTCACGGTAGATAAAATCATCTAGCTCCTGTTTTGACATTCCTGAAAGGCTCCCCAGGTTCGCACGGTTACGCACATCATTAAATTTATCAAGCGCATCGGTTGTAACCCCGTTGATCTGATTTTCTGCTTCAGCATAGTTTAGTAAAACATCGGCATAACGCATAACATAAATATTTGCCTGCGGCATTTTCAAAGAAGCCGATTCCGGGGTACGGTCATAAAACTTGATGTTCCCAGGCGAAGCGGTATTCCATCCTTTTGTTCCGGGATAGAAACCATTGTCTTCCGGAACGAATTCCAAAGTACCCGTTACAACGCCACTGGAAGTCCGGTTAAATTTGGTAAGAAATGTACCTTCCTTCCGTGTATCCTGATCGCTGTACGAAAGATAAGCCAGAATGGTCGGACCATACCTCCGGTACATGTAGCAACCAATACTTGCTTCGGTAATATTCACCCCAAACATGACATGCAGGTTATTATACTCGCTGCTAAACTGGCCATATTGTATTTCGAAGATTGACTCTTTACCATTTTTGTTATTGGTATTCCACCAGTACCACAGATTTTTAAAATCAGGTTCCAGTTCATATTCGCCGGATGAAATTACTTTTCCGCTGTATTCTTTTGATTTTTTATAGTACTCGGCATTTCCCTCCATACTGGCGCGGGTCAAATAAACTTCTCCCAAAAATGCTTGCGCTGCTCCTTTGGCTGGTCGCCATTTATCGCCTGAAGCGTAAGCCGATTTTAACGGTAGATTGGCTTCGGCATATTCCAGATCGGCGATAATGTGTTCATAGGTTTCGGCAACCGACCTACGAGGAATTTCAAGGCCCTCTTTTGACGATGTATAAGAATCGGAAATCGGAACGCCGCCAAAAATGCGCACCAGGTTATAGTTGGCTAAAGCCCTTAAAAAGCGAACTTCGGCAAAGTATCGTTTTTTTAACGTTTCATCCATTGAAATCCCTTCGCCCCTCCCGAGCACAATATTGGCACGGTTAATCACCACAAAGGCTCTTGGCCATGTAGTTGTAAATGTTCTTGCCGGATTATTAACATCGACCCAGGCATTCCACAAATGAACATCATCTTTAGCATAAGCCGGAGCACCAAATTCAGTCAATACTTCCAGATACATATGGTGCAAATAATTGGCCCCGCCAAACGCGTACTGAATACCATCGTAAACACTAACAACAGCCATTTCGAGCTCTTCTTCGGTTTGGTAGAAATTTGAAGGGGCAAGGAACGTATAGGGTTCTTCAGCCAGATCTGTACATTGATTAAAAAATGGTACAGCAATTATAAGGAAGAGATATTTTATAAATTTCATAGTTTTAGATTTTTCAGGTTAAAATTTAGCATTAATACCGAATATCATCGTCTTGGCCCAAGGATAGGTGGTATCCCCGTTTTCCGGGTTATAACCGCGGTGGTTGGCTGTACTGATGTAATTTTGCGCATTTACATAAACGGTAAGCTGTTTTATCCAGTTAATATTCTTAATCGACGATGAAAAGTCATACCCAAGTTTGATGTTTTTCAAGATGAAATAGCTCCAGTTAGCACTGGTTCTGTCAGAAAAATAAACATCCTTGGAGCCGGCCCTCGGGAAAGTACCATTAGGATTGCTTTCGCTCCACATCCGGTCATATGCGTATTTTGACGGTTGATAGTTCTGATTGAGAATTTGATTTTCGCCATACATTAAATAACTGTCGGTAGATGAAGCATAGCCAATAACCAGCGAAGTACTTCCAAATGCGCTGTTATCGATACCGGCAACAGAAGCATAATCATGAGCTCCTTGTCCATACAAATCCAGAGTAAAAATCCACACCCAAAGGATGTGGCTTTGGGATAACCCCTGGAAGGGGTAATTTGCTTTTACCCTCAAAGAAGGTAAAAGTTGTTGTCCCCACAGGTTAATGACTACTTTTCTTCTTCTCGTTTATCTTTCTTTTCCTGATACTTGACGTACCTCTTGATCATCTCCGCATCCAGTCCTACTGTATCCACACAGTAGCCTTTTGACCAGAAATGATTGCCCCAATAGGGGCGGCTCTTCAAGCTCTTATATTTGTTGAACAGCCGAATTGCTGTTCGTCCTTTAAAAATCCCAACCATGTCAGAAATAGAGACTTTCGGCGGAACCATCAAAACCAGATGTACGTGATCTTCCTGTACGTTCAACTCCTCAATAATACAGCCTTTCTGCTCCGAGAAAGCCTTGATGCAGTGTTCCACTTCAATTTTGATTTCTCCCTTCAATATTCTATACCTATATTTAGGGGTCCATACGATATGGTACATGCAATGCCAGATCGCATGCGACAACTTCTTAAAACGACTCATTGTTTTTTCCTTTCTTTGGTTGTGGGGACAACCTTCTAAAGGTAAATATGAGTCGTTTTACAGGCAAACCCGTGGAACGTCTCTGACCACGTTCAGAGAACGTGGGTTTTTAACTTGAACTAAAATTTTTGTACGATAAACTGGTTGAAAGACCATAAAAGAATTTCGGTTCAGGAGAACCGATACAGATATAGTCGCTTGTCCCGATTGAATTGTCATCGGTATGGTCCACGTACATTTCTTCACCCAAATTGGCGGTCGACCGTATTTTACGGTATTCATCCAACTGTTCCTGGGTACGGATGATGCCTGCCGACTCGCGTGTATAGACTGCATTAACCGGTTTGCCAACTTCCAGAAACCGGGCATAACCGTTTGACGAAGTTCCCAGGGTTATTTTTTCAACATCTCCATATAGCTCAGTGATTTTATTTTTATTCATCGTTACATTGGCCCCAACAGACCACTTCAGTTCGCCGTCCAAAATTTTTGAATCGACAGCTATTTCCACACCCTTATTTTGTACTTCACCTATATTATCCAGGATACTGGAAAAACCGGAAGTTGTCGGAATGGGCACATTATAAAGCAAATCGTTTGTTGTACGGTTATAGTAATCAACATTGATGTCCAACCTGTTCCACAGACCAATATCGATACCTAAATCGTATTGAGTTGTCCGCTCCCAACGTAAGTCGGAGTTACCGATTGACTCTGTAAAACCTTGTAAAAGCGAGCCGTTATACACATAATAAACTGATGTTAATTTGGGTAATGAGGCGTAATTACTGATTTCCTGATTACCGGTAATTCCGTAACTAGCTCGTAACTTCAGATTTGAAATAACTTTATTATCAAGCAAAAACGATTCCTGGCTGATGCGCCAACCCAGACCAACCGATGGGAAGAATCCCCATTTGTTGTTCTCACCAAAGCGCGAAGATCCATCATAACGGCCTGTGGCGGTAATCATGTATTTGTCGTTATAAGCATAAGAAGCCCTCGCAGTCCACGAAATCAACTTATTGCCGTATTTTGTTGAACTATAAGACACGCTTGAACGATCAGCCAATGTCATATCGTAAGCTCCGGTAGCATCATTTTCGAAACCGGATCCCCGTAAACTCATGGCTTCATACTCATAATCCTGGTACGAATAAACGCCGGTAGCTGTAAACCGATGGACATCATTCCATACATTGGAGTAAATCAGCATATTTTCGGTCAACTTGGAGGTCATCTTGTTGTAGAATTGCCCTCCCAAACCTTTTCCTCCGGAACTTAAACCCGCAGATGACAAGGATGTTGAATAATCGTACCGTTTTGTATTTGAGATATCGACCCCAAAATTGGTTTTGAACTTCAGGTTTTTGTGCAAAGTAAATTCGGCAAAGACGTCGCCTAAAATCCTGTTTCGTACCGACTCGTCGGTTACTTCACTGGCATCGGCCACAGGATTCCATTTTCCTTCGATGTAAGAGTCATGTTGGGGATCGAGGAAGGAATAATACCAGGAACCATCTTCATTTTTCACTGGCATGGTCGGCCATCCAAAACGGAAGAGATTACCCGTTGGGTTATCCCTGAAATTTTGAGTGGCATTGCTATACTGAAGATGTGTTCCAACCGTAAGCCAGCTTCTGAATTCATGGCTCAAATTATTTCGCAACGTAAATTTTTCGAAACCGGAAGCAGGGAGCAAACCAGTCTGCGAAAATATATTACCTGATAACATGTAGGTCGTTTTGTCTTTCCCTCCCTCAAAGGTGATAGAATGTTCGTGAATAGCTGCCTGATCGCGGACAATCGCATCCTGCCAGTCAGTATCATAAGCAGGGGCCGGATTGGATGATGAATAGACCGGCGAACCTTTTGAATAGGTATATGCTTCATTGACATACTTGATAAATTCATCGCGGCCCAGCATTTTCACCAAACGTTCCGGGGTCTGAATTCCATAGTAAGAATTGATTGATAAATCGTTTCTTCCTTTTTGTCCCTTTTTTGTAGTAATCAATACCACGCCATTCGCACCACGGGAACCGTAAATAGCCGATGATGAAGCATCTTTCAGTACTTCGATCGATTCGATATCATTGGCGCTGATATCGTTCAGGTTGCTGTTCATCAAGGGGAAACCGTCAACCACATAAAGCGGGTCATTACCGGCATTGATAGACCCACTTCCCCTAATCCGCAAAGTAGGCGACGAACCGGGAGCGTTATTGGTCAACACGGCGACCCCGGAAGCCCGTCCCTGTAATGCCTGGATCGGATTTGAAACCGATGAAGTTGCCAGAACATCCGATTTTACCTGGGTTATAGAACCCGTTAAATCGCTCTTTCTCATGGTACCATAACCAATGGCCACTACTTCTTCGATGCCGATCGTTTCTTCTACCAATTTGACATTGAGATAAGCCTGGCCTTCAAAGCTCACTTCCTGAGAAACCATACCCACAAAAGAGAATACCAAAACCGACCCTGGTTTTACATTATTCAAGGTAAACGATCCATCCAGATCGGTGATTGTCCCCGCGTTTGTTCCCAAAACAACAACAGTGACCCCCGGAATCGGCTCTCCTGAAGTAGTGGTAACTTTGCCGCTTGCCGTTTGCGGTTGTACACTTTGGTTTAATTTACGGGACTGATTGTCGGCCCGGATAATTACCTGCCGGTCGTAAAGGGTGTATTTCAGGTTCTGGCCTTTCAGAATTTCATCCAACACCTGGGTAATCGTGGCGTTTTCGAGGTTAACGTTGACTCGCCTGTTTTCATCCAGTTCGTTCAGGTTGTACAGGAAAACATATTCACTTTCAGTTTCAATCTGGTTCAGAATTTCCTTTACCGTTGAATTCGAAAGTTTCAGGTTTAGTTTCGTCGATTGTGAGTACGAATTTGCCGTAACGGAAATTACGAAACACAAAGAGATCAGTGTAGTTAGTTTCATGATTCTCCATAATGTTTTAATGCTTCCCCAATAGGGAAAGTCTGTTAATGACTTTTTTTTCATAAATTTGACATGTTTAGATTATAATAAACCAACCGGTTGATTTTAACCTGGTTTAAACCGGAGGATGTGCTACCATCTTCCGGTTTTTTTAATTCAGGCTAAAAGCTCCGGCATTTTCTTTCATTATTTTTTTATCAGTTATTAATTCAATGTATTCAAATACTTCCATCAGTTCTTTATTTAAATCAAGTTTTCCTTTTATCCGGCTGCTGCCAACCTGCTGGTCCGGTACGCGAATGGTAATATTAAAATATTGTTCCACCCGGCTTACCAGATCAGATACCGGCTCGTTGTCGAATTGCACAATACCGTCTTTCCACAGCTGATAATACAGGCCGTTTCCTTGTTGTACCTGAATATTTTTCGTAGCCTTGTTTCGGCTGACCTGTTCCATGGGTTTCAGATCAACCCAACCTGCAAACAACGAATGATCGGATCCGCGAAACCGGATCTTCCCTTCCTGTAAAAAAGCAGTCAGCTCCTGCCGGTCGGGATAAGCTGACAGATGAAAACTGGTTCCCAATACTTTGATAACTGCCGAAGAAGTTTCTACAAGAAACGGATGACCGGGGTCTTTGGTGACGTCGAAAAAGGCCTCGCCAATCAGATACGCATTTCTTGTTTCCGGACTAAATTCGCGCGGAATGATGATCCGGCTGCCGGCATTCAACTGAACCACGCTGTTATCGTAAAGTTTTACCCGGGCGCGTTTGCCAAAGGGGACGACAACCAGGTTTTTTGAATTTTCGTGATGAGCAGTTCCGATTTTGACCGTATCGGTTTGGATAACCAGCTGTCCGGGCATTGAAAAATCGATGATTGTCTCACTGTTTCCTATTTCACGCTGTGAACCGTCGGCCAGGTAAACCATCGTATTCAGCGAAGCGCTTTTTACCAACAGACTCTCGTCCATTGGCACGATCATCCGGTTCCAACTTAATTCATACATCAACAGCGAACCGATGGCGAAAAACAAAATGGCTACAGCCGCATAACGGGCAAAACCGGAAAAATTAAAACCGATTGACCGGGAACGGATTTTCCGCGTACCGGCATCCATCATTCGTTGGTAGATGATCTCTTTTTTTCCGGCCTGCGGCTGATGGTTTCTCACGGCTAAAAGCCCTAATTCTTTTTTTGCACGCAACATTTTTTCCTTTTCTTCCGGATGTGCGGCGAAGTAGGCTGCATAGTAATTTTCGGTTTCGGGATCAGGGGTAAATACCCATTTCACGAACCTTTCATCCTCGATATATTTTTCAAGTTCCGGCATTTCTCAGGTATATTTTCTCTCTAATTGCACAGAACCGAAAAAAGTGGACATCAATTAGGCCTTATTTTTTATGCCCTAAAACACATAAAAAGTAATTCCAGCGGCGACTCTTTTAAAATGGCGCGTAAAGAAGAAACAACGCGGTAAACCTGTTTTTTGGCCGAGTCGGGTTTAACACCCAGTATTTCGCCAATTTGCTGATAGTTGAGGTTGGCGTAAAATTTCAAATAAATAATCTCGCGGGAGGCCGGATTTAAGTCATTCAGCGATTTAAGGATCTGATCGATCTTCTCTTGTTCCAGGTCTTCCGGCTCTTCGGTTTCGAGTAAGAATTCGAGCTTAAAATCACCTGTATTTCCCCGGTCGAGAACAATTCGCTTTTCTTTTCTCTGCTTTCCGTAAATGGTCAGTTTTAAAGCTTTCAGTAAATAAAATTCAACCGAATCCGTATCCGACAGCTTGTTCCGATTGGTATAAATGGTTAGAAAGAGTTCCTGGATGCTGTCCTCAACCAGGTCGGTATTTCCGGTCAGCTTACATCCATATTGAAACAAGCGGTCGAAAAACTGATCATAGATCTGTTGAAAGGAATCCATGTCCCCGTCTTTGAAACGGGACCATGCGACAGACCAATCGGTATGTTTAATTCCTTTCACCATGAGGCCTCCAGACTAATTATTGATACTTTTCTTATTTATAAACCACAGGCACTAATCGATTCAAATATTCCTCCACATTGGTATAGCCGTCGTTGTTTCGATCATCATTTGCATCCGACGGATCATTCGGGTCAAGTCCGTTTGCCAGTTCCCATTCATCAGGCATACCGTCGTGATCGGTATCAACAGGAGCTTCAGCCGTTTTCAGTTCGGGCCAGCCACCGGCCTGTTCTACCATATCCACCACACCATTCCCTTTCACCGGTATCTTCCCTTCAACTTCCGATACAATCCTTTTCTCATGCGCATCACGGCCTGGTACAATAACACCGGCATATTTCAGCACATTGTTGTATGCTTCTTCTGCCGGAATGTTTTTGGTTTCCGTGGTTGGCAAGGGTGCATTCAACCGGTTAATGTTCGGCGAAGTGCCCTGATCCCAAGCCACAGCATGCTTCCAGTTATCTTTTTTCGCCTTCGGAAAACCATGAATCAGATTGTCCGCAATATACCATTTTGAATCGAATCCGTACTTTTGTGCTTGATCAATTCGTACCAGTTGGTTCCTGGTTTTCTCTGTCGTCGCCAGACCCGGCTTGTAATAGTTCGCCACAAAATTAATACTCCCGGGCTTTCCGTCGCAGGTCCGGTGCCCGTAGTTGAAAACCACATTGTTCCTGAAATCGAGCGATTCGGTCATATAGATAGCGACTGTTGCCGCCGATACTGGGGTTGCGGCCCGGGGCATGGGCCAACAGGTTATGATGGTACGAGGCGAACTTCCCTCCCACCGATCCGGCAAAACCGTGGGAACCTTTATGGTGAACCGACTTGTTGAGCGGCTCGGCAATGATACACCACTGTACGCTAATATTCTCCGTTCCTTTCCACGAGTTAATTCCTTCATCAACGGTCCAGCTTATCGTACAATGGTCGATGATGATGTTTTTGGAGTCGCGCACTTCAATGCCATCAATCTCGTCGCCATTCAGTCCGGAGGCAATGCCCGGACGTACCCGGATAAAACGCACAATCACATCATGCACATCCTGGATATGCAAAGGAAAAGCCAATTGCTGAGCCAATACACTAAAACCGGTAAACAAGACCAGCATTAAAAATATCAAATAGCGACTTTGATTGAATTTCATAATCTTTTCATATTTAAGGCTATATCATTCTGGCATTGACCTGTACTGGTATTTCAAGAACTCCGGATATCGTCGTCCCGAACTTGTTTCGGGATCTTAATCCATTCGATACAGACCCTGAAATAAATTCAGGGTGACTTTTTCTTAACGTTAATCCTTGAGTCATAAAAAAGCTTTCTGAAACACTTCTTCCAACTGGTCAAAGCCTTTTAAGGCATGGGGCGGCAGGTTTTCACCATTGGCGCCAAATACCTTCAGTTGATCTGCTGTTTCAATTGTAATGGCAGATTCGTCCAGTTCGCCGTCCTGCCTGAACACTTTCGACGAGTTGAGCCCGAGGTGTTGGGCCAAAAAGCGGTACATAGCCGCCCGTTTCGAGGGACCGTAATCGTGGCCTTCGCCGGGTAGATGTACATTTTCCACCACGGCGCCTGATCCGTAAAAGTCATAAATTCGTTTCAGGTAGGGAAATTCCAGTTGGGGAACATTCGCAGTCCAGTCGCCGCCGTCCGAGATAATCAGCTGTGGTTTCGGGGCAAAAAGTCCGGCCAGTTCCACATTATTCGTCCCCCCTCCGCACAGATGAACCGGGTTTCCGCTTTCGCAGGGGCAGCCGCCGTAATGAATGGCCGACATCATCACCGCCGGAACGCTCACATCAATGCGGTCATCCAGGGCCGACATCAGCATGCTGTGGCTGCCACCACCCGAACCGCCGGTAATGCCCACCCTGTCGGGATCGGCGTATGGCAGCGAAAGCAAATAATCGAGCAGGCGAATGCTGTTCAGCGCCTGCATGGTATTGGCCATACTTTTCCGGTGCGTTTCAGGCTCAAACTGCAAGGCCGATTCGCCCCAGGCAAACAGGTCGTAACTCACGGCAACCGCTCCCATCCGGGCCAGTCCGGCACAACGGGCCTGAATGTCCTTGTTGTAACGCCCGTCGGCAAAATGGCCGTTAGGACACAAGATTACCGGGATCTTTCCTTTTATTTTTTCAGGTTGATAAACAGAACCACACACATAAACGCCCGGCAATACTTCCAACGCCATGTTTTGTACGGTGTAGCCATTCATTTTTCGTTTTGGCGTCAGAACAGGTTTTGTCCCGGGACTTTGGGGCATAGGCGACAAACGAACCGCTTCGGGCAGACAGTCTTTCAGCGCATCGCGACGATTTTCCCAGCTAACCTTATCCGGGTATAAACCAGCCAAATAGTCGAGTGTTTCGCGGGCTTCGGTTACCGACCGGAGGTGATAACGGTATCCTTCAATTTTAAACTTGCCCGGGGCCCCGTCGGGCAAATGAACCAGATCGAACGGAGCCAGCACATTTTTCAAGGTTTCTTCCAGGCCGGGACGAAAACGCCAATCGGCATAATCCAATATTTTCCCTTCCACATCTTTTTCCGAAATCCTCAGTTTTACCTGAAAACGGGTTTCAATGTCTTTTAAAACGTCTTTCAACGGACGTTGAAAATGATTGTCGGAATTGGGTATTTGGGCATGAAGCTGAAAAACAGCCATACAGGCAAGCAACAACAAGATTGATCGTTTCTTCATAATTTTCAGGTTTGATATCAAATTACAGTAACAAACTTTTGCCAAGTACGTCATCCCGAACTTGATTCGGGATCTCATTCCGATAGAGATGCTGATCCGGCAGCTGCCGGGCAGCATGACCTTCTCCAGGGTTTTTTGTATATACAGCACAAGTCTGTGGCTCCTGACCTTCAAAAATCGTTTACTCCGGCCACTTTTCGTTGACGATTTTCGTCAGTTTCAATTTCTCCGGATCAACTTTTACGTATTTCATCTTTTCGCGGCGCCATGTATAAATAATGTGTACCATGCCATCGGCAGACTGAATTACCGCCGGATAAGAATACTGGCTAATCTCCGAATCCTCAAGCACAAGCGCCGCCGACCAGTTTTTCCCGTCTGCCGAAACCGATACATTCAATGGCGTCCGGTAACCTTTCGATGCGCCGACTGGCGTTTTCACGTGGTTGTAAACCACCAACTGCCGTCCGTCGGCCAGGCTTACCGCATCGGTGCCCGAGTTATTGTTCGGCAATCCGGATTCCTGAGGCAGCGACCAGGTTTCACCCATATCGGATGACCAGGAGTCGACGATCACGCTGTTCTTACTGCGACACAAAATCTGCAAGCGTCCATCGGGATGAATTAAGACGCTGGGTTGAATAATCGAATAAGTTGACGGGCTGTTGATCGGGCCCACTTTTTCCCAGGTTTTCCCGAAGTCGGGGGTGATTTCGAAATGGACCTGCCAGCCATTGTCGCCTTCGGTGCTCGACGGACAAATCAGCTTGCCGTTATCCAGCCATACCGGTTTGTTTTTCACCGGCCCGATGAATCCTTTTGGAAGCGCTTCGGCTTCGCTCCAGGTTTTTCCGTGATCGGTCGAACGTTTCAGCATGCCCCACCAGTCTGACGGTTTGGACCCTACTTTATAAAACAGAAGCAGTTCGCCGTCGGGCACCTGGTACAATACCGGGTTCCAGGTCGGGTAACGCAGCGTATCGTTGATCACCCCATTGGCCACTTCGGTAGATTTAGTCCATTCGCCGTCAACCAAACGGCTGAACCGAATGGTTACATCCGGGTGACGTTCGTGCGTTCCACCAAACCAGGCAGCTACAATCCCTTCGGGTGTTTCGGCCAGCGTACCGGCGTGGCACGACGGGTAAACATCTTCTTCGTATAGAAAATGCTCTTCCACAATCCCTTGCTTCCAACGATTTTCCGGTTCAGTGGTACACGACAGAAACAAGCCAGCAACCACGATCAGCAGACTTGTATTAAATCTTTTTTGCATTTCTATTTTGGTTTGAAATTTATTTATTGGCCTTTTCGGCTTTCCGGGCATCAACATAAGCCTTGTACATTTCCCGCCAGTTTCGCCCGTTGTTGTTCAGGTATTGTTCCGATTTGGTTTTGTAGATTTCGAAAATGGCAGAAATTTGTTTCATATTTTTATAATCGACAGCCATTTCACGGGCTTCCTTCAGATACGCCAGGATGGTGGCTTCTTCTTGTTCCGTCATGTCCGGAACAATCGCCCGGTAACCTTTCATGGTAAAATCCACTTTCCCGATGGTGTATTTGTCGAGAACAGCTTCCACTTGTTCTTCCGTCAAGTCGCTGCGAAGTCCGGTCATCAGCGCTTCATGCACCGATTTGGGCATGGCCGAGTCGGCAATCATCTGCCGGTCCAATTCGCTAAGCGGGTTCCCGGTAACGGGATTAATGCCCGCCGGAACCGTTGACGCCGGATGTTCGTTGTGCCAGTCGCGCACGGCCGTGAAGTGCTCTGCAATTACGGCAACCAAGCGCTTTTCTTTTTCAACATCATTCAGACTCAGCGAGACCACCCATTCGGCTGCCTTTTTTTCCTGCTCAGTTGGTTCTACAGCCACAGACACTATTTTGGCTCTTTCGCCCACAGCCTGAACGACGGGCAAAAACAAAAACATTCCGGCCAGTAAGCAGGCTCCTGCTTGGAGATAAGATTTTTTCATCGATATTCAGTTTGAAGTTTATACATTGGTTTTTACTGACAGATCAGTTTTTCCAATCGGGCCGTGCGGCCAATTTCTTTCCCATCGGCCCAAACACTCAGGCCTTTTCCTTTTTTGTACTTTTCCCCGGTTTTATCCCAGATGATGGTCAGGATTTTTCCGTGATACAGCACACGATCGAGGCAAAACCAGTCCCACTTGTTTTCAGGAATCAGCGGATTGATTTCAATCACGTCATCAGCCCGCGGACGAAGGCCAATTAAGCCTGTAATTATCAGGTCATTGAAGGTGGAATGATTGTAGTAGCGGCTTCGTTCCTGGTCGCCTTTTAGCCAGTAGCCGGTCGTTTCGTCCTGATACTCGCCAATATACGGACGACCGCGATGATACTGCGATTCCACATATAGCTCCATGTGCATGAAATAATCGCTTTTATCTACAACCGTTTGCCGGTAGTCATTCAGCAGATTGGCCATCCCGGTGAGCGTTTGCGCGCTGGCAAAGGGCCAGATCGCCCCGTCCCACTCGCAGCGACAGCAACCGTGGCTGCGGAAATCGGGGTGACGGCGTTCGGCGGTTGTCAACCCGTACGGAGCAAGAAATCCGTTGTGATCCGTTACCTGTTTCCAGGCGACGGAATGTTCTTCGCCGGGGAGGTTAAAATACCAGGGAATGTAGCCAATGGCTTCGCGAACCTGTGCAAAACCTCCTGCTTCTTTCACCGTTTCAAAAAACTGATCATCGGCGCTCCAGAGGTTTCCAAGAACCAGGCTTTTCAACGTATCGGCCTTAGCTGCATACAAATCGGCAAATTTCCGGTTGTTGTTTAAGGCGGCAATTTTTGACAATGCCAGCGCATTCCCGTACATGTAACTGTTGATGGTTGGCCGGAGGTTTTTTTCTTTCCGCCCGCCACTGATCTGCTCTTCCATGCCGTCGCGTACATCGTATTGCCAAAACAACCCGTTTATAGTCCTTTTTTCTAGCTCCCATTGCCGGTATTCCTCCACCAAATCGGGCAGCATACCGGTCAGAAATGTTTTATCCGAATTAACCAGGTAACTGTTGTACAAAGCAAAAGCCGTCCAACTACTGAACTTCAACAGTTTGTCCATCATGCGGCCCTCGTTTCCGCGAAACCAGATCCTGACATTGTCCTGCAAATAAACCGGATTGTGCAACCAGCGGGTTTCCATGATGTGATGCCCCAGGGCACAACTGATCAGGTTGTATTTATCGGCATACGGCCGGTCAACCAGAAATTCGGTGATGCCGTAGCCCATCGGAGTTTCGGTGATGTGCTTACGTAAGCTCCACCAGCGGTAATAATAGATTTCCTGAAAATTATCCTGCGGACATTCAAACAGCGGAATGTTGGCCTTCATCCAATCCCACGAAACTGAGTTCGGGATGGCTTTAGCGATATTCTCACCTTCCATCCGGTTGAAATAGTCGGCATAGTGTTTAAAATCATCCGCTTGTAAAACGGTTTTTTGCTTCTTTTTAGATGAAGCTGAAGCAGTTAGCGGGTACGGATTGACCAGGAAAACCACACAAATCATCATGATCAGGAAAACAGATTTTTTTGCGTTCATCTTCATCGTTTACAATTTTTTTGTGGTTAACGAATAGACTGAAAATACCGCTCCGTCAACCGTTTTTCCGGTTTGCGGAAGATCGTAATCCTGATCGGTTGGCGTATCCACATCGGGGAAACGGCGGACATCGCCGGTGCGGAAGGTCAACCGTTCGAACCCGTGCACCGGGGCAAAACACAAACCGGTTGATTTGAGTTGTCCGTCAATATAAACGTGATAAAAACGATTGGGGGTTGTGCCCTCGATACGGATCGTATAAACCTGACCCGCTTCATAGGCCATGATGTTTTTCATCCGGTAGCCGTTTTTCTGTTTCAGGTAACCGTCGGCGCCAAAAGAAAGGCGAAGGGCTGCCGTTCCTTTTCCGTCAACCAGTTCTATATCCAGCTGGCCGTGGTTATTCTGACCGGCAGCAAGGGTAAACTCCAAACTTAGGCTGTCGGTTGCAGGAAACAAACGCTCTGCCTTGGCATAATCGAATTCATCCTGATCACGTAAAACCAGGCAACGTTTGCCGGCGGCATCTTTCTCTATCCCCACCCGGGCCCATACCGGGCTAAAGATGTTCCAGTTGTCAAGCTCCGTCTTTTCGGGTAGCCGGTCAAACACCTCATTTACCTGCTCATTCGCTTTATCAACAACCGGCACCGGAATTTTCGACACCCACATGTCTTCTTTGTTCATGCTGTAGGTAACCCACAGGTGCCCGTCGGAGGGCGTACCGTTTCCTTCCATGATACCGCGAACATATTGCGGTCCGTACGATTTATAGTTGCCACCGTAGCGCATGGCGCTGATTTCGCCGTTCACCAGCAACAGTTTGTCGTATTTCAAACCGTCGTCGCTCACCGAAAGCGCCAGTGGCCATCGAAATTCAGAAGGGTTGTAAACCATTGCATAGCGACCATCCGAAGTTCGTTGTCCCCAGATTTTGGCATTGCTGTTTACAAAGCCCGGCGCGCGCACCGGCTGGGTCCAGCTTTTTCCTTCATCCTCGCTGATGGCCGTTAACGCATGTTTCCACAGACCAACCACTCGTCCGTCGGGCAAGTGATAATAATTAAATGCTTTATAGTCGCCCTTCAGCGAAATCAGCGGATCGTCGCGGTCCGCTTCTTCGTTCCAGTGCTGGGTAACCAGTCGTTTCGACAACAGTTCGTTGCAGGTTTTCACAAAACCTTTGTCTTTACTTTTTTTGAAGTTCGGGTAATCGGTATTTTTTTCATTCCACTTTTTGTTGTAGCTGATAAAATAAATCGGTCCCCACGAACCGTCCTGATAGATTTCGCGGACCACCCTCCCGATGCCGTTGCCGTCGTTCGGGCTGTCTTTTTCATGGAGCGAAATGGCAATGTAAGCCAAAGCAAGCAAGCGGTTGTCCGACGAAACGTAAAAGCCCATGCGCTGGTGATTCACCGATTCCAGGTTACGGGCCACGGTGGTATCACCCTCTTTCATGGTTCCATCGGGAATTTTATAGGACGGAAAGATCACTTCGGGCATCGTCCACTGATAGCCGTCTGCCGAAGTTTGCAACAAGGTAGCGCCGGGCGCGATGTGCTCGCCCACGGGATCGCTGAGGTATTCCAGAAAAAAGGTATTGTTCCAGTACGCCAGCATGGGTGCATGGTTATAGGTCCAACCCAACTTGTCGGAATATTCGGGAAACTCGCGGTTGGCCCGCATCACGCCGATGTTGTGCACTCCCATCGCCGGCCGCAGCTGACCGTGGTGGTAATCCGGATTATTCAAGGTTTCACCCACATAACGCGGCAGCTCCTGGGCATGCAAAAAAACACTGATGAACAGCATTCCCCCTATCAATCCAATAACCTTTTTTGTTCGTCTCATGCTTTTCTGTGTTTTTCAATTTTATTTTTTTGAAGCGGAAGCTCCAATCAACTGATTGATAATTTGCTGATTCGTTTTAAAAATAGTGCCATGTTTATGACCTTCGGGCAGAGAAACCTGATCCGAAATATCTTCAAAATGAACAAAATCGGTTGTTTTTGCGGCGCCATATATTTTCTCGCGGTAGGCATCGTAATAAATCAGGTAATCGTTGTCAATTTTCACAACGGTTGGCCCCTCGGTAAAAAAGTCGGTAAACGGTTCGGAAACATGTTGATACGGACCGATCGGATCAGCGGCAAATGCCACTTTCAGGTTGCGCATCGGGCGGGTGTTGTCTTTCAGCACCAACACGTAATCTTTGGGCGCGCGTTTCACAATCACTGCATCAATCACGCTGAAACCCGGATCGAGAAACAGCTTTGTTTCGGTGAACGTCCTGAAATCTTTGGTCGTCGTATAATACATCCGGTGGTTGTTCCTTTCTTCTTCTTCTCCTTTTTCAAATTTGAAAGGAATCGTAGAAGCCCAAATGATGATGTATTCCTCTTTTTCGTCATCATAAAAAAGTTCGGGCGCCCAAACGTTTACCGTTGAGGTATCGGTCATCACCTCGATAAACTGCTGCTCCGACCAGTTGATCAGGTCTTTGGAACTGGCATATCCAAAGCCCAGATCGCCCCGCCACGAAGAGGTCCATACCAGGTGAAAAGTACCGTCGGGACCTTTTACAATTGACGGATCGCGCATCACTTTCTGATTACCGATCTGTGGGGCCAGATAAGGCCCGCCCAGGTCGGTCCAGTGATAACCGTCTTCGCTGTATGCCAGGAACAAGCCGGCATCAGCCGGTTCGCGGAAGGTTGAAAAAACGTAATATTCTTTTTCGCTTGCTTTTTCGCAGGAAATCAGTCCTGCAAACAATACCAGTAAAATCAAGTGAACTCTTTTCATATCACATTTCTTTTTAAATGACCGAATCCAGGATCAATACCCAGTCGTTACCATTTTCCACCTCGCCTGCCGGGTCAAACTCCTGCACTCCCGTGTTTGCGAAGATGCCAATTTCCGTAAACTCGCCGTTACGCGGGTTGAACCAGCTTGCTTTCACCTGTTCGCCTTCAATTTTACCCATATTAACCTTGATATTTTGACCATTACAGGTATAGATAAATGCGTAATTCTTTCCACGGGTAGCTAATTGATAATCGTATTTTTCGCCCGGTTGTCCGGCCACCAACGACTGGTCTGGCACCCGTTCGAAATACGGACGCGACAGCATCAGGGTTTTCACGTGAACCATTTGTCCGGCGCCCGGGTCGTTGATGGCTTCAGTCCAGTATTTTTTAGCGCCGTAAGCTGCGCCGGTATCTTCGGGCCGGTGAAACTGCATCACCGCGTTGTGGCCGTATGTATATCCGCAGGCTCCTGCAAATACCGACCAGTAAGCATAACGGCGGACATCGGCATCGTTCCAGAATGGCTGGAGGGTATCGTGTAATCCCTGCGGAATTCCTTCATACGAAGGTTCGCCGTCCAGCGTAGGTTTTACGGGTTTTAACTGATAATCGGTTTCCACGTAACGCCAGTTGTCTTCGCCGTAAGCCAACTCGGTGTCATCCTGGTCGTAACGGCGATGCCCCGATTGAAACATATTAAAGTCCAGCCAATCTTCGTTATGAAACCACATCGAGGATTGGGTCCTGCCTCTCGGGTGAAAGGTGATCAGGTGGTTGGGATCGTTTGTGCGCAAGGCATTTCCAAGAATGTTCCAGGTTTGAATGGAATCGGCACCAGGCACATCGCCACCATTCAGCCAAATGATATTGGGCTGATCTTTATAGCGGTTGGCCACAAATTCGCCGTAAACCTGTGCTTCGTCGCGGCTGACAGATCCGCCCCGCACATTGCTTCCCCAAACGGGGACCAATGCCATGTAAAGACCTCTTTTTTCAGCTTCGCGGATCACAAAATCCATGTGGTCCCAATAGTCATATTCATCCTGATTTTCGAAACTGTTGCCTTCAGTAACCAGCGGTTGACCCACACTTTGCATAACGAGCGCCGAATCGCCGTACCTGTTTTTCGCCCCAACGCTGTGCAGCACCATCACCTGGATGACATTAAAACCTTTCTCAAGACGATCGTCGAGGTATTTAACGGCCTCTTCGCGATCGAGTTTGGAGAACAACAGCCAGCCGGTATCACCCAGCCAGAAAAAAGGATCGCCGTTCTCATCGGTAAAAAAACGACCGTCGGCCGACACTTTTAACACACCCATGCTTTTTTCTTTTTTGACTTCGGTCGTGCATGAAAACAGAAGTAGTATGAAGCTGATCAGTAAAAAAAAAGTTTTTCATCTTTGTTTGGTTTTGTATGTATTTCGATTTTATTTCATTCATCTGTTAAACGGATTTTTTCTCTTTTTGCAGTTTCCTCCAACCTGACCAGGTTAGCGAAGGATCGATGGTTTTACCCTGGTACATGAAGCTGGCCAGGTAGCCAAAGAAAATGAGCACCACATGGCTGTAAACACCGATCATGTATTTATGGTGAATGTAATTGAAAGATCCGAGGTCGATCAAAACGGATTTGCTGCCGTCCAATCCAATTGGGGTGGAAGTCAAAAGAGCCCAAGCTGTAAACAAAACACTGGCCCCGATTCCCCAATACAAACCTTGTTTATTGGCTTTTCTGCTGAAAATTCCCAGCAGGAACATACCCGCAATACCCCCCGAAAAAATGGAATACAGGGTGAAAATAATTCCCAGAACGCCCTCGCTGCCTGCCCTTACATAAAATAAAGCCACCATAATTGCTCCCAAACCGGCAATCACGATAAACAGTTTACTCATGAGCAATCTCTTTTGATCAGAGCTTTTTGGCTTCAGCCGGATATAATAATCCTCCATCAGGATAGCCGAAAGACAGTTCAGGTCGGAGTCGAGACTGGAAATAGCGGCAGCAATCAGTGCCGACAGGATTAGGCCAACCACGCCAACCGGCAATTTGGTCATGATAAAATAAGGGAAAACAGCTTCTGCTTCAATTCCTTGCGGCAAGGGGTCTCCCGTAATTTGATAATAAGAGAACAAGGCCGTTCCGATAAACATGAACATGGCCCAAACCGGCACGCTGAGCAACACCCCGATCAGAGACGCTCTCACGGCGGCTTTATCTGATTTGGCGGTCAGGTAACGCTGAACGATGGTTTGGTCGGTCCCGTATTTTTGAATGGCATAGAAAACCCCGTTCAGAGCCATTACCACGAAGGTCAGGTTCACAAAATCCCAGTCAAAAGGTCCGAAACCGATCCGCCCGTTTCGCATGGCCACATCCCAAACTTCCACAGGCCCGCCTTCGGGCAGGAACAGCAGGATACCAAGAGCAATAATCCCACCGACAATCAATAAAAAACCCTGGATCACATCCAGCCAGATGACCGCTTCAATTCCGCCTAACATGGTTAAAACAACTACGGCCCCACCGATGATCCAAATCACGGTTAGCGTATCCAAACCAGTCATCTTACTCAACGCCAGCGAGATCAGAAAAAACACCGTTCCCATTTTTGAAAAGTGGGTCAGGATAAAAGAAACAGACGTATATAGCCGTGCAAAAAAGCCAAAGCGTTTTTCAAAATACTCGTAGGTACTGAGTTGAATGACATGCCTGAACAAAGGCACCACAAAACCAACAATGGCGATCAGAACAATCGGTACCATCAGTCCCTGCACCAACAGAATCCAGTTGGAGGAAAAACCTTCACCCGGATAGGCCAAAAAGGTAATACTGCTGATCAGGGTCGCCAGAATCGAAATGCCGATAGCCCATGAGGGAATGGATCCTTTGGCGGTAAAATAATTTTTTGTGTCTTTTTGTCTTTTTGAAAACCAAAATCCAATCCCCAGCGATACCAGCAAGGTGGCAATCATGATCAGGTAATCAATCAGATGAACAGATGGTACTGCATCCATAATATTTAAAGTTTAGTTAGTTCTTTACCGGTTAATATTTCAGGCCATGTGTAACTGCCGGGTTTGGTGGTTACCGTTAATCGCGGATAACGTTCGGTATGCATTTGGATAACGCCAAAACTCAACTCTCTGAACGGAGTTAATTGTTTAATTTCCAAATGACAAAGAATCAGCGAGGCTGTTGCCCCGCCCTCAATAAAAAGGTCGTCGATCTCAACCTGGTCAAATACTTTTCTGACCACCCGGCTGACGTTTTTCCGGATTGTTTCGGCCGAAATCTTCGTATTCTGATCGGAACAAATTGTTGTAACCGCCACTCTCCGGTTTTCCCGGATCGCTGTCACAATCCGGTCTGCCAGAACAATCAGCGACCTGGAAGGCGTATCCTGCTTCTGAAATATTTCTTTGTTCAGGTTAATGATCTCAATTCCGGCTTCTTTAAATTTACCCATCATCGCGTCATCTTTTGGGAACGTACTTCCCAATACAAATAAAGCATGTTTTCCCGGAACAAGGTCCAGGTTGTTCCCTTCCGATTTCACCGGAAAATCTTTTTGCAAAACCGCATCGAAAAAACCGGAGCCTCCGGCAAGAACAGATTGCCCGTCAGCCTTGTCGGCCCACGAAGCCAGGTTTTCCACCGTAAGCACGTTCCCGATGATGATCCCCTGATCGGGCAATTGGTCGTTGACATTCTTTACCACGACATCGCCGGCATTGTTGCCAATAATTTCACGGACGTCTGAATATTTAACCGGAAACTCCGGATCATGTGCAAAAGATGTTTCGGCCAGGGGTACGCCGCCAACATAATAAACGCCATCTTTGATAATCCGGTTAAAATGCGGGTTTGCGGGAACCATAATCACCCTTTGTTTGCCGGATGCGGTTTTCTGGCTGGTTAATTCGGCATACACGTTTCCGCGTAAAACAGAATCCAGCTTTTTAAATATATATTTTGGGTTCAGTTCCATCAACTGACGGGTAACCTTTTCAATTTCCTTTTTTGCCAGATTCGCGGGCATCGAACGGGTTTCGGTGGCAAGCACCAGCAAATCAACGCCTTCGACGGCATCCACCGAAGTTTCAATCAAAACCTTCATCCCCCGGCGTAACCCGATCCCTCCGATCTCTGCAGCGCCTGTAAAATCATCGGCAATTACTGCTATCATTTTCTCTTCTTTCAACATTTTTGATTTTGATGTAATTTGATGGCATAGCCAATCGCGAACAACAAGGCGTCGGCGCTGGCGATCCCTTTTCCGGCAATTTCAAAAGCGGTCCCGTGATCAACCGAGGTGCGGATAATCGGCAAGCCCAGCGTGATGTTCACCCCTTTCACGCTTTTCATAGCCTGTTTTTCCTCATCCCAAACAAAACCGACCAGCTTAAACGGAATGTGCCCCTGGTCGTGATACATAGCCACGCAACCATCAAAGCTACCTCCGCTGGCCAACGAAAACAAGGTATCCGGAGGAAATGGCCCTTCGGCCCGGATGCCCTGTTTTTTGGCATCCTGAACAGCCGGTAAAATCTCTTCCGTTTCCTCTGTTCCAAAGAGGCCGCCATCGCCGGCGTGCGGGTTGAGGCCTGCCACCCCGATACGCGGGTTTTCAATGCCGATCTTTCTCAATCCATCGTATGTCAGGCGGATCACATCGAGCACGCGTTGACGTTTCACCAGATCGCAGGCCTGCCTTAGCGAAACATGCGTACTGACATGGGTCACTTTGATTTTTTCGTCGGCCAGCAACATAGCGTACTTTTCTGTTCCCGTAAAATGGGCATAAATCTCCGTGTGACCCGAAAAATGATGACCGGCCATGTTGATCGCTTCTTTATGAATCGGGCCGGTTACCGTGCCGTCCACCTCGCCGTTCATCGCCAGTTCAATGGCTTTACGAACAGCCTGGAAGGCCAAATCGCCTGCAGGAGCCGAAACTACCCCCGTTTTTATTTCAGCAAGCTGATCCGAAGAAATGTCATATACATCGATGGTTCCGTGAGAAAAACGGGCCTGACTAACTTTTTGTACCGGATTGATTTTTAAATCCAGTCCGGTCAGCTTCACCGCCTCCTTCATAATTTGCACATTGCCCACCAAAAGAGGGTTGCAGGTATCGTAAACCGAAATTTCATTCAAAGCTTTGGCAGCAATCTCCGGGCCGATCCCCGCGGGGTCGCCCATCGTAATGGCCAGCGTTATTTTATTCTGATTATTCATTCAACGAAATGTTTTGCAGTTCTTTTTCCAGTTCTTTCCTGTAGGTCGATTCTTCCTCCTGTTCCATCCGGTAGATGGGAGGTATCATTTGCGTTCCGCACAATCCCTTTACCGACATAATGACTTTCAGCGCCGCCAGCGATTCGCTCAAACTGCGCTCCTTTTGGTACCAGGCCGACAATTCGTTTGTTTGTTGCTGAAGCATTTCGGCCAATTCCCAATCACCATTCACGGCGGCTTCGTACAACTTCACATAAGGAAGCGGGGCAAAATTTCCGGTACTGGGGACAATCCCGTCCGAGCCGTTTTTCAGCGCATAAACCGACATAGCAGCCCAACCGGTCAGGTGAGCAAAATCTTCACGGTCTTTCCACAAAGCCAAAGCCTGGTCAAGCCGTTCCTGGTTGCGTTCCGAATCTTTCAGCCCGGCAATATTGGGATGATAACTCAGTTGTTCCAGTAAAGCAAGCGGGATGGAAAAGCCGGTTGTGGCCGGTATGTTATAAAAAATCAGGGGTTTCGGACAGGCTTCGGCCAACTGCTCGCAATAACGCAGGGTGTAAGCATCTTTCAGCGGATAGTACGACGGCATGTTGGCCACCAGCACATCGGCTCCCAGGCCGGCAAAACGTTTGGCTGCTTCGATCGATTCGGGCAGGCAATTACCCGAAATTCCGGCATAAACCAAAGCCTTTCCGTTGACCTGTCTGACGGTTTCTTTCACCAACACTTCTTTTTGCTGAAACGACAGCGAGCTGGCTTCGCCGGTGGTACCGGCAATAAACGGGCTGGCCCCTGCCTGAAGCAACAGGCCGATGATGTTCCCGACAGCTTCCCGATCAATGGAATAATCCTCATTCAACGGGCTAACCATCGGAACGATGACGCCTTTATAGGGATTGTTTTTTTTCATTTTTTTATATTTTAAGATGGAAGACGGAGGATTGAAGACCGGAGACGGAAGACCCGCTCTTCTGACTTCCGACTTCTGACTTCCGACTTCTTAATACGCTTTTTTATATATTTCCAGTGCATCCTGAAGACTTACTTCACGCACATTGTTTCTCAGCAAACGCTGTACTTTCAGGGCAGAAACGGCCAAATCACCAAGCACATTTTCAGACAGGCCGATCTCTCTCAATTTTTTGGGAATACCAATTGATTTCATCAGCTCTTTAATTGATTTAACAGCAGCCCATGCATATTCTTCATCTGATTTTAAACCTTCGATGCCAATCGCTTTTGCGATTACCGCATATTTTTCGGTTGCAGCAGGCAGGTTAAATTCCAGGACATAAGGCAAAATCAGGGCATTGGAAAGGCCATGTGCAATTTTATATTTACTCCCCAAGGGATAAGCCAGCGCGTGTACAGCTGTGGTATTGACAGGTCCCAGGCACATGCCGCCGTAAACGCTCCCCAGGGCGACCTTGCCCCTTGCTTCCAGGTCTTTTCCATCGTCATACGCTTTTTTCAGGTTCCTGAAGATCAACTGCATCCCTTCAAGCGCAATCCGGTCGGTTACCGGGTGGGCAAAGCGGTTGATAAAAGCTTCGAGGCAATGGGTAAAAGCGTCCATCCCGGTTGAAGCGGTGATGGCGGGAGGCACGCCAACAGTCAGTTTCGGATCAATGTAAGCGGCATCCGGAATCAGAAACGGGCTGATAATCCCTTTCTTCTCCTGATCGGTTTCGTCCAGAAAAATGGCATTGGGCGAAACTTCGCTGCCGGTTCCCGATGTCGTGGGCAGGCAAGCCAGGTAAGTTTTCCTTTCCTTTAACAGGTCGATGCCTGTAATTTCGGTTGTTGCCTGTGAATTGCTGATTTGCGCAGCAAGCAGCTTGGCCGTGTCGAGCACGCTGCCGCCTCCGATACCCACCACCGCATCGGCCTGAAAATCGCGGGCCAGCTCTAAAATCGTTTCAAACTCGGCAAACGTGGGCTCATTGGTCATCCGGTCGTAAACCTGAATGCCGACGCCTGCCGACTTCAACGACGCCAAATAAGGGGCCAGTGTTTTATTCAACACCGGGATCGTCAGCAAAAACAAACGTTTAAATTCACCTTCAAGAAAGTCATCAACAAATTGCGACAGACTTCCATTGCCAAAAACAAAGCGGGTTGGATTATTTATAATTAGTTTTTCCATGATATTTTAAATCAAAATGAAAACGTTTACATTTTCAGACAGTATATTTTTCAAGCACTCACAAAAATATAAATTTGAAATTAATTGAAAACGTTTTAATGAAAAAAATCTGACTTCGTTCAGCAAGAACTGCGAACCATTAACTCCGAATTCAAGGTCATTTGAATCGGTGTCCGTTTCGGATCGCGAATCCGTTGGATTAAAAGCTCCCCTGCCCTTTGCCCTATTTCATAGGCCGGTTGCCGTACGGCAGTCAGCGGCGGGTTCAGCGAATTGGACCAGTTCATATCGTCAAAGCCAATAATGGCTATTTCCTGTGGTATGCGAAGTTTTCGTTTATGGATTGTCTCGAGCGCCCCGAGGGTGATCAGGTTATTCCCGGTAAACAAGGCATCCGGCGGTGTATCCAAGTCGAACAGTTTTCCGGCCAGTTCTACCCCGCTTTCGTATGTGGAGTTTCCGTGAACAAGCAATTGCGGATCAAAAGGAAGGTTGTTTTCATTCAGCGCTCTTCTGTAACCTTGCTCCCGCAAACGCGAGGAAGGAATGGTGGACAAACCGGCAATGTGGGCAATTCGTTTATACCCTGCCTTGGACAGGTAATCCACGGCCGCAAAGGCGCCGGCATCGTTGTTCACCCAAACCACATCCACATCAATCCCGTTAAGTCCGCGGTCGACACAAACAACCGGCAAGCCATTTTTCACCATCTTTTTTACGCGTAGGTCATCTTCGCTGGCCGGAGCCGCGATTAATCCGTCGATGGCCTCCGATTCGAGAATATCCAGGTACATGGCCTCTTTTTTCTCGTCCTGACTGAAATTGCAAACAATAATCACATAGTTGTTTTTGTAGGCGATATCCTCAATGCCACGCAGCACATCTACATAAAACGGATTCTGAATATCGGGAATCAGTACGCCCAGCAAGTTACCGGGTCCTCCTTTCGAACGAAGCCTTTTAGCCACCCGGCTGGGCTGATATTTCAAATCCTTAATCGCTTTCAGAATTTTTAGCCTTGTCTCTTCATTCACACTGTTGCTATTATTCAGCACCCTCGAAACAGTAGCGATGGATACGCCTGCCCGCTTAGCGACTTCATTCATGCTTGCCATAAACGCTGTTTTAAAGAATTTTTAACGGGTTGAAAAACTGACGACTTGTTGTCGTTCAACCAGAATACAAATGTAAACGATTTCACGAAACAACAGAATATTTACACCTGTTTTTTACACGGAGAAGAAAAAAGTATAACTAAAAGAAAAAGGTGATTCCCATAAATTTGCATCGAGATGTAATCGTTTACATTATTTTTGCTTTTTTTGTAACAACAACGATACAAAACGTATTTAATCATCAAATACAAACCCATGAAAAGAACTGTAAAAATCTTCCTGCTGCTATTGTTGTCGCTGAATCTTAACGCGCAACAGGAAGGATGGAAAAACGTGCTGGATTACGGCGTAAAAGCAGATGATGAAACCTTAAACACCGAAATGATCCGCGAGCTGATCGAAACAACCGCGACAGCAGGCGGAGGAACCCTCTACTTCCCGGCCGGCAATTACTTAACCGGCCCCGTTCATCTGAAAAGCAACATCACGATTTACCTGGAAGCCGGAGCTACTTTGCGTTTTACAGATGATTTTGATGCTTATTTACCGATGGTACAATCGCGCTGGGAAGGGACCGATGTCGTCAATTTTTCGCCACTGATTTATGCATACAAGGCCGAAAACATCACCATCACCGGACGGGGAACCCTGGACGGGCAAGGCAAAAAATGGTGGGATTATCATCACTTCCTGTACTCGCAGCCCAAGGACTTCAAATCGAAATGGCAACAACTGTTTGCCGAAAATAATCCCGACGTGCTGTTGCCCGACGAACCCGATATGATTACCCGGGGCTTTTGCCGTCCCCCGTTTATTCAACCGATGTATTGTTCCAATATCCGGATTGAGGGGATTACCATTGTCAATTCACCATTTTGGACGGTCAACCCGCAGTTCTGCGAAAATGTCACTGTTGATGGTGTAACGATCAACAATCCCAAATCACCCAACACCGACGGTATTAACCCGGAATCGTGCCGCTACGTGCATCTATCCAATTGCCACATTTCGGTGGGCGATGACTGTATCACCATCAAATCGGGGAAAGACCGCGCCGGGCGTAAAATGGCCGCTCCCTGCGAAAACATCACCATCACCAACTGCACCATGTTGCGCGGACACGGCGGCGTAGTGATCGGAAGCGAAATGTCGGGCGACGTAAAAAAAGTAACCATTACCAACTGCGTGTTTGAAGGCACCGACCGGGGTATCCGGATCAAATCGACCCGCGGACGAGGCGGCGTGGTGGAAGATATCCGGGTTAGCAATGTGATTATGAAGGATATTCGCGAAGAAGCGATTGTACTGAACATGTATTATCGCCAGTCGGAATACGAAGAAGTTTCGGAACGGACGCCTGCTTTCCGGAACATCCATTTCAGCGGAATTACCGGAAACGCCAAACAGGCCGGCTTCCTGCTGGGACTGGAAGAACTACCCATCAGCAACATTTCATTTACCGACATCCGCATCAACGGCGAAATTGGCTTCACCGTAAAAGACGCTCAGGATATCAGTTTTCACAATGTACAAATGAATGCCACCAAGGGGCCTACCCTTTCCATCGAAAAGAGCAAATACATCGAAATCAACGCGTTCAGCTCCAACTCGCCATTAAAAAACACACCGGTGATTCAACTCGATGACGTGGAACAGCTTAGCCTGATCAACTGTTACCAACCGCGTGAAACCGATATCTTTATTCAACAAAGTAAAACCTGCAAGGACTTGTTTATTGGAAATAACATCCTTCCCAGGGTCAGGAAAAAAATTTTGGTGATAAAATAAACAACCAAGGCGCACAAAAAAAGCCTGTAAATCATGTAATTTACAGACTTTTTAAATTCTATTTGTGTTTTATTTTGTCGGGATGATCCGACTCGAACGGACGACCCCCACGTCCCGAACGTGGTACGCTACCAACTGCGCTACATCCCGATCATTAACGGGATGCAAAAATAGTATTTTCATCGAATAACCTAAAAGGATGTTCATTTTATTTCAATTTAAATGCAATATTTTTTCAGGTACAGTCATCCGGCAGGTTTATTCAAACCCGGTCTGATTTATTCTGTTTGAAAACCAATGACCCGGAAAACCGCTTAGTCTTTACCTTTCAAAAAATCCCGCAGGTAGCTAAATTGTTCGGTCAGCTGGCCGTTTTTCAAAATAGTAGCCCGTCCAACAATCCCATCGGTATCTTCGCCAAACAGCGAGGGTAAAACCTGGTAGTACAGGTCTCGCGCAAAGGTGCGCGAGGCGTCAAAAGGCAATGCGGTCGGCAGATTGTCCACGGCCATCACCGTGACGTGCGCGGATGATGAAAAAGCGGGTTGCTCCAGAAGATTCTTTGTATTTACATCATAAAACGGATCGTCGATGGACGACGTACGAATCGTTGTTGGAATTGGTCCGGGAACATCGCAACTGACATCGGCAATCAGCGAAATGCCAAAATCCGGCGAACGAAGCTGTGCTGTGGTGAAAAAATGCGGAGATGCCTGATCCCAGAAATGACAGGGAATAAAAATATCGGTCGGTTTCAAATAGGGAGAGA
Source organism: Gaoshiqia sp. US2 (assembly GCF_059705485.1). Classification (NCBI taxonomy): domain Bacteria; kingdom Pseudomonadati; phylum Bacteroidota; class Bacteroidia; order Marinilabiliales; family Prolixibacteraceae; genus Gaoshiqia; species Gaoshiqia sp. US2. Next base: position 3,975,062 of record NZ_AP048550.1, read on the forward strand.
AGGCCGACCTGTAATCTTTCGGATTGAGATAAAAATCGTCCCGGTCGAACTTGACTTGTTTTTTTACTACATAATCCTCTGGGTCGAGCCGGACATAAACCGGGTGGTCGTATTCTTTTTCGAGAAAATCTTTCGGCAATACCTCGGCGATTCCCATTTCATGAATCATCTCTAATGCTCCGGACGCGACTCTTCCACCTCCTGTTATTAAAATTTTCAGCGGGGGAAGTTCTAATGTCCGCAAATGATGATGCAATTCCTTCAGGTTACGGCAGGTTTGCGGTCCGGGTAAATCAATTCCCATGAAACGTTTGGCTGTTCCCTGGAAAGCATAGTAGGCGCCTACAACACCGGCCCAGAATCCAAAGGCCACCAGCCGGTTATGATGTTGATCGGTAAAGTATTCATAATCCAGGAGCGTGATCTTTTTACCAGCCATTTTTTTAAAAAATGAACGATTAAATGCCTGCTGTTTCGCTACATGGGCAAACATGACATAGGTTTTTCCTTCGATCAGGTTTTCTTCCGAAACTTCCTTAACTCCGATGAGCAGATCGCAATGCGAAACATCATCAACCACCTGAATTCCAAGAGCCCGGTATTCGTCATCCCGATGAATGCGAACGGAGGATGATTGAATGAACAAGCTGACCTCAGGATAATTTTCCCGGATCAACCGGGCTGTTTCCGGAGTAATGGCTACCCGGCGGTCATGATCTCTTCGGGTTTCACGTAATACGCCTACTTTCATATACCGTTCAAATTTGCATTGATTAACCCCGTCAATCCGGCTCTTGTCATATCTGTTTCAGATGAAGGTTTATTTTAAAGATAGGTAATATCATTTTAAATATCGCAGAATTTTCTGTAATTTTGTCGTCCCTTACTATCCGGGGATGACTGGTTTTGACAGCGGGTAGAAGAGGTATGTAAGCATGCTGAGCATTGTCTGTTGGCTCAATAATCTCAACGGGCAAACTTTTAATTGGCGAAAATAACTACGCTCTTGCTGCGTAATTCTACTATGTAGATTACACTTTATTCCTGCACTAGGTGTGGGGACGAGACATTGCCCGGGTGCTATTTTCCTGAAGCGGCCCGAACCGGCGGTGCAAATAAATCGGGAATAGTGAAAGTTTAGCTTCGGGGCTTTCGCAAAAATTAAGAAGCTAAGGCAGTAGTCGGTGGCCTTGATCCAGCTGCTGCTCGAAAATCAAGTCTTGGCTAAGCATGTAGAAAGCGTATTGCTTCCTCGTTTGGACCCGGGTTCGACTCCCGGCATCTCCACTTTTTCAAAAAGCATTCAAAAGCAAACTCCTGTAAATGTGTCATTTACAGGAGTTTTTATTTTTTATCGAGCTTGATCCGGAATTGGCAATAAGCTTTGGATGAGAAGTGATCCAAAAAAATCTATTAAAAAAGGGAAAATCATTCGGCAAATGACTTTCCCTTTTGAGCGGGAGACGGGATTCAAACCCGCGACCCTTAGCTTGGAAGGCTAATGCTCTATCGACTGAGCTACTCCCGCTTTTGATTGATGACTGTTGATTTTTGATTGATGATTTGAGAATATCGTAGCCTTTTTTAGCAATTCATTCATCAATCATCTTTTATCAATCATCATTCGTGTGGGGAGAGCAGGATTCGAACCTACGAAGGCATGAGCCAGCAGATTTACAGTCTGCCCCAGTTGGCCACTTTGGTATCTCCCCTTTATGCAGAATATCAGAAGGTTAGAATGCAAGAGGATTAGAATAATCTCTCCGATCTTACTTCGTAATTCTTAAACATTTTTCAGAACTTTCCTGGAAAATTCCCCGGCAAAATGCTTTCTGACATTCTACCCTTCCAATCTTCCAACCTTCTTTGGTGAGCCGGATCTCAGATTCGAACTGAGGACCCCGAGATTACAAATCACGTGCTCTGGCCAACTGAGCTAATCCGGCAACAAGTCATAAAAAGTGGGTAAGCTACCTGTATCGCACCGCTCAACCACTTACCCTTGCTGCCTTCCGACCCTGGGGGGTTCAGCAGGAGCTGGTCGTACAGGACTTACCCGGCGACAAAAGTAGAAAAAATTGTATATCCGACAAACTAAAAACACAACTCACCGGCGCTTTTTTCAAATATTCCGGTTAATCCGTTAATCTTCAAGAAAATATTTATATAACTTTTTTTTCAGCTAAAAAATCAGATATATTTGCTAAAAACTCCCAAACAATAACATGATGGAACAAAAATCAACATTCTGGAAAAGCGCTATGACACATGGGTTGTACCTTGGAGTCGCCCTTATTCTTTATGGCATCATTATTTATGTGGCCGGTGAGAATACAAACAAATCATTAGGATTAATCTCTTATGCCATTATGGCTGCCGGAGTAGTTTACGCGCAAATTAACTACCGGAATCACGAATTGAACGGGTTTATAAGCTATGGACAGGCGCTCGGTTACGGAGTTGTTGTCATGCTCTTTGCCGGTATCCTCAATTCGCTGTATTCAATTATTCTGTTCACCTACATTGATCCCGGTTTGATTGATCAAATCCGCATTGCACAGGAAGAAGTGATGATGGCCAGGGGCATGTCTGACGAACAAATTGAATTAACAGGACGGTTGACCGCCAAAATGATGACGCCGGGCTGGATGGCTATTTCCGGTTTGTTTGCATTTGGACTGATTGGATTAATTATCTCATTGATCTCTTCTATTTTTGTCAAAAAACAGGATGACGAAAGTGCCTTTGAAAATGCGATGACCGAGATCAAGTCTGAAGATTAACAGACAGTTAAAACAACAAGACATATTAACTAATTTTTCTGCACGTGAATATTTCCGTAGTTATTCCTTTGTATAATGAAGAAGAATCGCTTCCCGAATTAACGGGATGGATTAAAAAAGTGATGGATGAACACCGGTTTTCGTACGAAATCATTTTGATTGACGACGGGAGCAATGATAACTCCTGGGCCATCATTGAAAAGCTTCATCACGAAAACCCCGATGTAAAAGGCATAAAATTCAGGAGAAACTATGGAAAATCGGCCGCCCTGCAGGTTGGCTTTACCGACGCGCAAGGTGATGTCGTGATTACGATGGATGCCGATCTGCAAGACAATCCGGAAGAAATCCCGGAACTTTACCGCCTGATCACGGAAGGAAATTTTGATTTGATATCGGGATGGAAAAAAAAGCGTTACGACCCGCTCTTTTCAAAAAATATCCCTAGTAAGTTTTATAACTGGATTGCCCGGCGCAGTTCCGGAATTAAAATCCACGATTTTAACTGCGGACTGAAAGCGTACCGGAAAACCGTTGTGAAAAGCATTGAAGTATACGGAGAAATGCACCGCTATATCCCCATTATTGCCAAATGGGCCGGGTTCAAACGAATTGGTGAAAAAGTGGTGCAGCATCAGGAACGTAAATACGGGATTACCAAGTTCGGCTTCGAACGCTTTATCCGCGGGCCGCTCGATCTGCTTTCGGTGATCTTCATCGCGAAGTTCAGCAAACGTCCCATGCACTTTTTCGGATTGATCGGCTCCCTGGTCTTTCTGATCGGTTTTATTTCGGCTGCATGGGTGGGAATCAGCAAACTCATCGCCGTTTCGAAAAAAATTGCAGCACCCCTGGTCAGCGAGAGTCCGTATTTTTACCTGGCATTAACCGCCATGATCATTGGTACCCAATTATTTATGGCCGGCTTTTTGGCCGAATTATTTTCCCGGAATTCATCCGAACGAAACAGGTACCTGATCGATAAAAAAATTATCTGATTCTTTCAAACGGTTCATCCTTTTCATCAATCAGATATTTTTTGACCGGTATTTCCTGACCAACTTATTCAACTTCTCATTGCTTATGTCCTGCTGTTCCAGGTACTCATAAGCTCTTCGGGCAATAAACCGGTTTTTGTGTTCCAAAAGATCGGCCACCTGAAAAGCAATTTCTTCGGAGGAAACCCCCTGGATGACAAAAAGTCTCAGGACGCGTTCAACAATGCTCACACTCAGATCCGGCAGATGGCGGATCAAATGAACTTTGTAGGGGGAATGTAAAAAATTATAATCTTTGTTCTGCACCAAATATTAACCAATGGCAGAACAAGAATCACGATATCGGGAGTTAATCCGGTTACTATTACCAGAAGAGTTATTCGATTACTTTACTGTGATCAGCATCAAAGTTGAAGATAAAGCAGTGCATGTATACTTGGATGAGATTGATAATAAACCTGAGGCTTACCTCAATGAGAAGCTCACATCAAAAGGATTTCATGCCGAGGTTGTTATCCAAGACTTTCCTATCCGCAAGAAGGCTGTATTTCTGCACGTACGCAGGCGAAAGTGGTTGGTGGAGGCCACTGGAGAACTGGTCAGTAAGTCATGGAACCTGACAGCAGAGGGGACGCGTTACACCAAAAGTTTCGCGGATTTTTTAAAAGGATTATTTGGACAATTACCCAATAAGCAGCAACAGCCTTGAGAAACATTATTATATTGATGGAGACCGGTTTGGCCAGCAGTACAAGGAACATTTGAGCGGGTACAGGGACTGGGATCAAAAGGATCATGCCCGCGAATGGATACTTTACCCCGGAAACCTGGGACCCCACCTGAGCATTGACGAGACTGCCCTTTCAAACGGTGACCTTTACACCGTGGTGACCAATAAAGACGGGAAAGGACGCAAAGGCGCACTTGTGGCAATGATCGAAGGCACAGCATCAGAAAAGGTCATAAGGGTGCTCAACAGTATCCCTAAAAAAGAACGGGAAGTGGTCAGGGAAGTTACACTTGATATGGCCGCATCGATGAACAAGATCGCCAGAAGGTGTTTTCCATGTGCCATAAGGGTAATTGACCGTTTTCATGTACAGAAGCTGGCCAATGATGCGATTCAGGAGATTCGTATAGCACATCGTTGGGATGCAATAAACCAAGAGACCAATGCCAAAGAAAACGCTAAACTTGACGGTAAAAAATATGTCCCTGAGGAGTTGCAGAACGGTGATACAAAAAAACAACTGCTGGCCCGTAGCCGCTACCTGTTGTTCAAATCGGCTGAAAAATGGACGCCAAAACAAAAGGAACGCGCAAAGTTATTATTCGGGCTATATCCCGATATCAAGCAGGCATACTGGTTGGTACATGGATTAAGGATGATCTTTACAAACACTAAAAACAAAGGCGTGGCGTATACCAAAATGGCAAAGTGGTTCAACGATGTAACAGACTCCGGTTTCAAATCTTTCAATACTATATCGGCAACCTTCTACTCTCATTACCCCGAGATATTGAACTATTTTGATAATCGGAGCACAAATGCTTCGGCTGAATCGTTCAATGCAAAAATCAAAGCATTTAGGGCTACCCAAAGAGGTGTCAGAGATATCCCATTTTTCTTGTTCCGATTAGCTAAAATTTATGTGTGAAAATGATTCGCTCCACCAGAAAGTTGAATTGATCCCAGATGGCGGGCAAGTTCGGTCGAAACCTGCGGCGACAACATGGAAACATGGTCCAGTCTTTCCAGAAGGTTTCGCTGGTTCATGTAGCTCAAACCCTTAAAATGACTGGCCAACCCGATCTGAACCGCTTGCTCTTCAAGAATAGAATCAGGCAAAGCCGATAGCGCCAAACCAGCCAGTATATCAGGCATATCGTTGATTTTCAGAACGATAAATGCTTTAAATTCATCCGACCAGCTTAAGTGGGGTCCCATATTTTCCAACACCCAAAGCTTGTCATGATAATCGGTACTATTTAAAATTTGGACAGCCAGCTCATCGGTCAGCCTGTCCGCTGTATAATTCCGGATTTCCTTTTGGGTAGAGCCGTAAACCAGGTTCCAAATCGTATGTGTGGTATACACGGCATCTTCCACCGAGGCCTCTTTGACCGATCGGATGGTTGCTGCCGAAACCGCGTCAACTTCAGGATTTGGTTCGGTGGTTAACTGGTCAATCCGATACGATCCAAGTACAGAATAGGGATTTGCTAAAATGGTCTCCAACTGACGATAGTCTTCCTCCTTAAACGGGATGTGATCCGTTTTACTCAAGAACTCTCCCTCGGGCAATACAAATCCCCAGTAACGCCCGGTAGCAGTCCAATATAAGATCACATTCAATAACCTGCATTCACCGTTAACACAAACGCCGGTATGTATTTTCCGAAAATAGGAATGAATGCGTCCCTGACTATTCTCACAAATAAAAAGGGTGTCGTTGGGGATGGTATCCCTAAAATCAACAATCTCCCACCGGATCCTCAAACTATCTGCTTCGTATGCCGGAGCATCAAAAAAACCAATGACTGCAGTTTTTTCAAGATCGAAAAACAAGCCCACCCACAAAAAAATAATTGTATAAATAATTTTCATCCCTCTTTAAAAACGATTTTAAGACCTGTTTGTTTTAAACATGCCGGTTTTGATCCCTGAATATTCACCGATCTTCATGAAAAACCCGGGCCCGGATAACAAAACTTTCCCCAGGAATTTTATCTTTGTCTTTGTTAACCAACCTGACATCCCGATGAAAAGAATGATCCTGCTGATTCCTATTTTAAGCCTGGTGCTTACTATTTCTTCCTGTATAAATAACAACACGGGGAAATGGGTCGACCTGTTCAACGGCAAGGACCTCTCCGGTTGGATAGCCATGGAACATCCAGCCTCATTTACAGTTGAAAACGGCGCCATTGTATGCAGCGGTCCACGGGCACACCTGTATTATACCGGGAAACTGCAAAACGGCATTTTCAGAAACTTTGAGTTGAAAACCCTTGTCAAAACGACTCCCGGAGCCAATTCAGGCATTTTTTTTCATACGAAAGAACAGGAACACGGGTGGCCACTGAAAGGATATGAAGTTCAGGTAAACAACTCGCACGAAGGTACGGGAGACTACAAAGAATTAAAGAAAACCGGCAGCCTGTACGGAATCCGGAACATTTATTACCAAACGGCATCCGATAACGAATGGTTTGAAATGCACATCAAAGTCGTTGAAAACCAAGTTGAAATACGGGTAAACGGAGCAAAAGTGGTGGATTACATCCAGCCGGATGAACCTTATCGCCCGGATAACGATAAATACAAAATTTTTGACCGGGGAAGAATCGCCTTACAGGCCCACGACGAACACAGCACAACCTATTTTAAAGACATCAAAATCAAACTCCTCCCGGATGGTGAAAAACGGGAGCCGTACGCCGGCAAAGAATGGGATACCAGGATAACCCGGTTACACATGGCCAATTTTCCGGTCATCGATTTTCATGTTCACCTGAAAGGCGGCCTGACGATTGAAGAAGCCTGCGAAAATTCAACAAAACTGGGCATCAATTACGGGATTGCACCAAACTGCGGGCTTAAATTTCCGGTAACCGACGATGAATCGCTCTATGCCTATATGGACACGGTGAAAAAACAGCCCATTTTCAGGGGCATGCAAGCCGAAGGACGCGAATGGATTACCTTATTCTCTCCCGAAGCCGTTGCAGAATTTGATTATGTATTTACCGATGGCATGACCTGGACCGACCAAAAAGGCCGTCGTATGCGCTTATGGATCCCGGAAGAGGTTTTTGTGGATGATGAACAGGCATTTATGGATGAACTGGTTTCAAAAATTGAAGCGATCGTATCGCAGGAACCCATCGATATTCATGTCAACCCAACTTTCCTGCCCGATGCCATTGCCGATAAATACGACGAATTATGGACGGATGAACGGATTGACCGGTTCGTAAAAGTATTGTCGGATAACCAGGTTGCCCTTGAAATTAATTCGAGGTATAAATTACCTTCGGAAAAAATCTTACGAAAAGCCAAAGAAGCAGGCGTGAAATTCTCCTTTGGAACCAATAACACCGCCAATGATTTAGGCCGGTTAGACTACTCGCTGGAAATGGCCGAAAAACTTGGCCTGACCTATAAAGACATGTTCATGCCCCGACCAAAAGGCCGGAAACCTGTTGAACTAAAAGGGTTGCCTGCGCAAATCACCGGTTAATCAGAAAAAAGGAACTTTTTTCTTCATTTTTTCCGTGATCCCTTTTAGGTCAAAAGCCGTTTTAATCAGATTGACAACCTGGCCTGTTGTAAACCTTGACACGTTGATCACCAGGTCGAAGTTATCTTCCTGGCCTTTGCTTTTAACAAAGTAGTTTCTGAAAAGGTCGCGTTCTTTCCCCGTTTCCTGGATGTACTTCAAGGCATCGGCCTTGGAGAGGTTTCTGCTTGCCGAAATGCTTTCGACCCGCCAGGCCAGGGGGGCCGTCAAACGAACATGCATGGCATTTTCAACATCAGCGGCAATGATATGGCCGGCACGACCAAGAATGATGCAGCATCCATCCAATGCAAAGTTTCGGATGACCTCTTTCACGGTTTTAAGTATCACCTTGTTGCTTTTGTAATATTTGTCGGTAAAGGCAGACAAAATCTCCTCGAAAGTAAAATGTTCGTTCGAGGTTAACAAACGCGATACTTTCTCAGGAGCAATTTTCAACTCCTTTGCGCTTTCGCTAAGCACCTCTTTGCTGATGACCTGCCATTGCTTGCAGAACACGCATTTATTCAGTTCTTCAGCAAGGGCTTTACTGATTTTCAGGCCGCCGCACCCCACATCCCTCGAAATGGTAATCACCGGGCCGGCCTCTTTTTCGCCGCGAACCTGCTTCTTCTCAAGTTCGTTAAAGCGTTTGTTCATATAATTCAATAAGGTATTATCCATAACGCCGATTTTTTGGTTTCGATAAAGTTTACGTTATTCTGTCATTTCAGTTATATGTTTGACAGTAATCATTCCCTGCTTCCGTTTTTTATAAACTACAGGCAGGTATTCGTGAAAAATCATAAAAATTTGCCTGATTAATCCATATCTTACAACCGCAATTACGTCAAATTAAAATACCGCTTATGTTTGAGAAAGAAATTTATACCAACCGAAGAAACAAGCTGAAAGAAAAACTTTCAGGAGGAGTTGCCCTTATTTTAGGAAATGTTGATTCGCCGATGAACTACACGGACAACACGTACCATTTCAGGCAGGATAGTTCTTTTCTCTATTTTTTCGGACTTGATTTTCAGCAGCTGGCAGGTATCATCGATGTCGATTCAGGTGAAGAGATCATCTTCGGCAATGATGTGGATATCGCCGACATCATCTGGATGGGCCCCCAGGCAGGTATCCGGGAAAAAGCTGAAAAAGCAGGAGTAAAGCATACCGCCCCTTTCAACCAGTTGTCCGAAACCATAAATACGGCTATTAAACAAGGACGAAAAATTCACTTTCTTCCGCCATACCGTGCCGAAAACAAATTGTTGCTGCACGAGCTACTGGGAATTCACCCTTCAAAACTGGCTCAATATGCCTCGCTCGAACTGATCAAAGCAGTTATTGCATTGCGGTCGGTTAAAGAGGCCTGCGAGATTGAAGAAATCAAAAAGGCCTGTGCAACAGGATATCAGATGCACGTTACTGCCATGAAAATGGCGCAGGCCGGTGTCTGGGAACAAAGTATTGCCGGAACGATTGAAGGCATTTCACTGGCTCATGGCGACATGCCGTCGTTCCCGATCATCCTTTCGCAACACGGCGAAACCCTGCACAATCACGATCATTCAAACTACCTGACAGCCGGTAAGCTGATGCTGGTGGATGCGGGAGCGGAAACAGCGATGCACTATGCCTCCGATTTTACACGTACCAGCCCCGTCGGTGGAAAGTTTACCGCGCAGCAACGTGAAATCTACGAAATTGTACTGGCAGCCAACAACCGGGCCAAAGAGTTAACCCAACCGGGCGTAACCTACCTGTCGGTTCACCTGGAAGCAGCCAGGACAATTGCAAGCGGACTAAAAGAACTGGGGCTTATGAAAGGCGACGTTGACGAAGCGGTTAAAAACGGCGCGCATGCCCTGTTCCTGCCTCACGGACTTGGTCACATGATGGGGCTCGACGTGCACGATATGGAGGACCTCGGACAAATTTACGTTGGTTACGACGAGGAAACCCGCCCGGTTAACCAGTTTGGCACAGCCTACCTGCGCCTCGGAAAAAGGCTTGAACCCGGATTTGTCGTTACCAATGAACCCGGAATTTATTTCATCCCTGCCCTGATGGACAAATGGAAGCAAGAAAAAATTAATGCCGGTTTTATCAATTTCGATCAGCTTGCCCTTTACCAGGACTTCGGCGGAATCCGTTTGGAAGACGACATCCTGGTAACCAGCTCGGGAAGCGAATTACTTGGAAAACGCATCCCGATTACACCCGAAGAAGTTGAAGCAACTGTCAACAGTTGAGCATGAGGAAAGGCCGCTTATGAAGCGGCCTTTCCTTTTAGTATGCGTTGATAAAAATAATCAAGCTCAGTTTTTACCTCTTCAATGAAATGCAGGTAGGCTTCCGTTTCTTTTTGGCTGTCGCCTGTCACTTTTCCGGGATCGGTAAAGCCCAGGTGTAATTTTTTCCTGTAATTGAATGAAAAACTGCCAAACTCTTCCTTTGTTCCTTCACAAACTGTGATGACATAGTCAAACGACATGTCCCCTAACTGTGAGACAGTCCTGATTTGCTGTTTATCCATCGTGAAACCAACTGATTTCATCACCTCAAAAGCCAAGGGATTCAGGTTCGAAACCGGTTCGGTTCCGGCGGCAAAGACCTCCAGATTCTCATCAAACGACTCCAGCACGGTTTTCGCAATGAGGCTCCGGCAGGAACTTGCACCCGAGCAAAGAAACAGGATTTTCATAGGCGGCCTTAATTATTCACATAAATTACTGAATATTCATCACTTAAGAAATAACCTATCTCTGGTTTTTATACTTTTCACCATACAGAACTACTGTTTTTCAACACCTTACAACGGACGTTCTTTGGCTTTTTGCGATGGACGCAGGATCAGGCGCAGCGATTGATCGAAGGTCACATATTTCCACAGCCAGTTAATAAAGATCAGCAAACGGTTTTTCACCCCCACGATCGACATCAGGTGTACAAACATCCAAACCATCCAGGCCAGGGTCCCGCTGAACCGGATAAAAGGCAAATCGACCACGGCCCGGTTGCGGCCAACGGTTGCCATAGAACCTTTATCGCGGTATTCAAACTCGACCATTGGCCTTCCTTCTATCAGGTTGACCAGGTTTCGTGCCAGACAGGAAGCCTGTTGTAAGGCCACCTGGGCCACCTGGGGATGACCGCCTGGATATTTCTCCGTGGTCATCAGGGCGACATCGCCAATGGCAAACAAATCATCGAAACCGGCTACCTGGTTGTAACGGTTTACCATTAACCGGTTTCCCCGGGTAATCGCATTCCGGTCAATCCCCTCGGGCATCTGTCCCTTCACTCCTGCAGCCCATATTAAGGTTTCGGTCAGCAATTTTTTCCCGTTTTCCAGGCTAACTTCCAGCCCGTCGTAGTCGGTCACCTTATGGTCGAGCAAAACGTTTACCCCCATCTTTTCGAGGTATATTCTCGATTTTTCGGCTGAACCGGAGCTCATCCCATGCAGCAGGTGCGGATTGGCCTCAATGAGCGTGATCTGCATCATATCAAAATTGAGATCAGGATAATCTTTGGGCAGCACAAACTTTTTCATCTCGGCCAGCGCGCCACAAACTTCAACCCCGGTCGGACCGCCACCCACCACGACCACATTGAGCAAACGTCTCAGTTTTTCCTCATCGCGCAAAGTTACCGCCTCTTCAAAATTAAGCAAGAGGGTATTTCTCAGGTAAACAGCTTCGGCGACCGATTTCATCGGGATGCTGTGCTTTTCGAACTGCTGCATCCCAAAAAAGTTGGTGGTTGCGCCGGTCGCCAACACCAGATAATCGAACCAAACATGTCCCATTGGCGTTTCAATTTGCTTTTTTTGCGGATCAATGTTCGTGACCCGGGTCACACGCACAAACACGTTTTTTTCTTTTTGAAAAACTTTACGCAGCGGAAATGAAATGGCGCTTGGTTCCAGCCCCGAGGTCGCCACCTGATAAAACAGCGGCTGAAACTGATGATAGTTATTCCGATCAATCAACACCAACTGAAAACCTTTCTTTTTGAGCTTCCGCGCCAGGCGCAATCCGGCAAATCCGGCCCCAACAATCACTACTCTCTTCGCTCCTGTTTCCGGTATATTTATTGGCATAATCTTTTTTTTTCAAAAACAGCCAGGATGAATTAATGTTGAAAGAATTTTCGTTTTTAGGCGTCTGAAAATTTACAGGAGAATAACCAAAATACCTGTTCAGGTTCTTCTTCCTGTTTCTTACTTTTTTTTATAATTTCACCACACAAATCAAAAAGCATGATTGAAAATTCCAGGATCGATTCCGAGTCAGAGATTCCACTCTACAAGCAGGTTGAAGATTTGATTATTGCCGACATTGAATCGGGAATATTTAAGCAGGGGCAACGTATCCCATCCATCAATGAGACCAGCGAAGAATTGTTGCTCTCGCGCGATACGGTTGAGAAGGCTTACGTCAGACTCCGGAAAAAGGGAATTCTGTCATCCGTCAGAGGAAAGGGTTATTACGTCAACCAGACCAATGTAGGTAAAAAACTCAAAATCAGCCTTATTTTCAACAAGCTGAGCAATTACAAACGAAGCCTGTACAACTCGTTTGTACAAACCCTGGGAACGAAGGCCAGTGTCGACGTTTTTATTTACAATTACGACATTAGCGAATTTGAAAGCATTATTGACAATAACCTGACCAACTACGATTACTTTGTCATTCTGCCCCATTTTCGCAATGAAAATGCAGAAGTAGGGCAGGTCATAAAAAAAATACCGGTCGAAAAAGTATTGATCGTTGACCGCTACCTGGAAGAGTTAAAAAATTATCCGGTCGTTTACCAGGAATACGATAAAGATATTCAGGATGCGCTTGAGCAGGCCCTGGATTTACTCAAAAAATACACCCGGTTAAACCTGGTCTTTCCTCAAAACGAGTATTATTCTCCCTATATCCGAAAAGGGTTTATCATTTTTTGTCAATCTCATCAGTTTGAATACCGGGTTATTGACTCCCTGGATGCAACCAACATCTGCAAACAGGAAGCCTATATTGTCATTTCAGACAACGACTTGTACTACCTGATCAAAACCATTAAAGCCAGGGGCTGGGTTCCGGGTAAAAACAGCGGTATTATTTCGTACAACGAGAATCCGGTAAAAGAACTTCTTTGCGACGGCATATCAACCATATCAACAGATCATAACGAAATTGGCAAACGGGCGGCAGAAATGATCCTTCAACAGGATTTTAGAAGGATAAAAAGTCCTTTCGAGTTTATCCGCCGGAATTCGCTTTAAAAAACGAAAACCGCCAATTGCTGATTTTCTGCGGCAACAGAATACAAAATATCAATCCGTTCTTTTTGCAAAAAGAAGTTATCTATTTCAAATTGATGCTTATCTTGCAAACCAGAATTAACCCGGAGCTCATATCAAACTAACTAACACGCCGGTATGCAACAAGAAATGGACACAACAAAAAACCAGGAAAGCTGTTTACATATTCTAATTGTTGAAGACGAAGAGTACAACTATTTGTTCCTTGCCTCTGTATTAAGGGATTACCAGGTAAAAATAACCCGGGCATACAACGGGAAGATGGCCGTTGAACAGTGCCAGGCCGACGGATCGATACATCTCGTCCTGATGGATATCCGCATGCCGGTTATGGATGGCTACGAAGCCACCGGACGGATCAAAAAAATAAGACCGGATCTTCCCGTCATTGCACAAACAGCGTACGCCATGGAAACCGACCGAAAAAAATCCTATGATGCCGGTTGTGACGACTATCTGCCCAAACCCATCCGAAAAGCGGAACTGATCCATGCAATAGCCCGGCATACGCCTCATGATTTTCCCCTGAAAAAAAAGGAAGCGCCAAATCTCCTTTAGCTTATACGTAAATCATCTTTTTTGTCATCCCCCCGTCAATAACAAAGTTTTGGGCGGTAATAAAATCATTTTCAGGACGAAGTAAAAACAACACCATATTGGCAATGTCGCGTGGTTTTCCTACTCTTCCCGCCGGATGCTGCAGGTGGTCCTGTTCCGAAAGTGAAATTTGTTGTGCTGCCGATCGCTTTTTAACCGCCGAAACATCGATCCAGCCCGGGCTGATGGCATTCACCCGGACATCGGGCGCCAGGCTCATTGCCAAAGCATGGGTTAAAGCCAGCAATCCACCTTTCGATGCCGAGTAAGCCTCGGTATCCGGCTCCGACTGCAGCGCCCTTGTAGAACAAATATTAATGACGGCGCCTCTGTTTTTGCGCAATTCGGCTCCGGCGTGTTTGGTACATAAAAACGGCCCGGTGAGGTTAACCTCCAGCACCCGGTTCCATTCGTCAAGCGATAAGTCGGCCAGAGGTTTCCCGGCCTGTACCATCGCGTTGTTGATCAAGCCATCAATCCGTCCAAATTGGCCAACCGCCAGGTTCATGGCTGCCACCACCTGCTTTTCGTCCGCAACATCGGCTAAGCACGCGATTAAATCCGGCGTGTTACATTCCGTTTTAAGTTCATGAAGCGCCTCGGCGTCCACATCCAGGACAGTAAGCCGGTAATCGTTTGCCAGCAATTCGCGGACGATAATCTGACCAATACCCTGGGCGCCGCCGGTCACTACAATATTTCGTTTCATCCTAAGTTTCATTTAATGCTTAAAGATCACGATCATTTATCGTGGAATTTTTTGATAGCTTCATCCAGAAACCGCACAAAGTTATCCGGGTTTAAATCGTAAGCTTTCGGAGCAGCCAGCAATTCTTCATTTGTATCCAATAAAACGTAATATGGCTGGGCATTCACCCCAAAACGGCTGATCTGGAAATCGGCATATTTTTTCCCCAGTGTCTTTTTTACTTTCCCGTCGTATGTTGATGTCACCCATTCTTCTTCGGGCAGTTTTGTTTTGTCGTCGACATACAGGGCAATGATGATAAACTCGTTTTTCAGCCTTTCCAGCACCCGTGGATCTGACCAGACATTGGCCTCCATTTCCCGGCAGTTTACACAACCATGCCCGGTAAAATCAATAAACACCGGCTTATTTGAAGCTTTGGCACAAGCCATGCCCTGTTCGTAATCAAAATAGCCTTCCAGCCCATGCGGTAAGTGCAAAAAATCACTGTATTTTGGAGTCTCGCATAATTCGGACGTTCCGTTGAAGGTGGCAGCGCCGGCAGTGGCATTAACCAGTTTCATTTCGTCGCGGATTATTTTATGCAGATCAAAATCATGGGTGGTTTGCGGTGGAAGATATCCTGAAATTGCTTTCAGCGGCGCGCCAAACATACCCGGCGTCAGGTAAACCACAAAAGCGAATGATGCAATGGCCATCATTAACCGGGGTACCGAAATAAACTTCAGGTCGCTGTCGTGGGCAAACTTCAGCTTTCCCAACAGGTAAAATCCAAGTAAAATGAAAATAACAATCCACAAAGCCAGGTAAACTTCACGGTCGAGAATTCCCCAGTGATAGGTTTGGTCTGCTACACTCAGGAATTTCAAACCTAAAGCCAACTCGAGAAAGCCCAATACCACCTTCACCGAATTTAACCAACCGCCCGATTTGGGCAAATTGCTCAACCAGCCCGGGAACAAGGCAAACAAGGTAAACGGAAGCGCAAAAGCCAGGGCAAAGCCAAACATCCCTATAATTGGTTTTAGCACCGCCCCTCCGGCCGATTCGACCAGGATTGCTCCAACAATGGGACCGGTACACGAAAATGACACCAAAACCAAGGTTAAAGCCATAAAAAATGAACCTACCAGCCCGCCTTTGTCCACCTGCTGATCTGATTTATTGACCAGCCAGCCCGGCAACACAATTTCGAACATGCCGAAAAACGAAAATGCAAACAATACAAAAATGATAAAGAAAAGCACATTCGGCAGCCAATGCGTACTGATAAAGTTTGCGGCATCGGGTCCGAACAGCACAGCCACCAGGGTGCCAACAATCGTATAAATAGCAATAATAGAAAAACCGTATACCACTGCGTGGAATATGGATTTGGCTTTCGATTCCCCGCTCTTCATAAAAAAGGACACGGTCATCGGGATCATGGGAAACACACAGGGAGTCAGGATTGCGGCTAAACCTGCCAGAAAGGAAAAAAAGAAAAACAACCACAGCGTTTCGGTCGAGCCTTCTTTTCCCCTGTCGGTGAGAACCTTTACCGACTCCTTTTGCGCACCCGATCCGATATCGCCTGTTTTTTCTCCTGCATTAAATTCAAATTCAAAATCGGCTTCAGTAGGCGGCAAACAGGTTTCATCGTCGCAACACATAAACTCGACAAATCCGCTAATAACTACCGGATCGTCCGATTTCAGCCGGATGGTTTGAACCAATTCCGCCTCCGTACTGAAATAGCGTAAATCCATCATGAACGTTTCGTCGTACTTTTCAATCGGTTGCGGTATTTTTTTTAGCTCGCCTACAAATTCAAATAAGCTGCTGTCGTTAAAATTAACCGATGTAGGGACCGGACCTCCGTCCGGCAGGTTCGTATCGTACAAATGCCAGGTTTCCTCGATGGTCGCTTTGAAAATCAATTCAACTTCGCGCCCGTTTTGCCGGGAGTCGAATGACCATTTAACCGGTTCCAGAATCTGTGAAAATAATTGAATAGAAAAAAGTAAGAATCCGATAAGTAAACTAAATTGCTTCATTACGTTCTGATTTGTTTTTACAATGAAACAAAATTAATCAGACAAACCGGATATTTTCATAACCGGATGGTGGATTCCCGGACAAAAAAGGTTGAAAAAGGGTCTAGTCCCCCTTTGGGCTTACCTGTTTCAGACTACTATAAAGGCTTATAGCCTCTTTTCTGTTGGCAACACCCAGTCGTTTATACAAATTATTGATGTGTGTTTTTACCGTGCTGATTTCGATATACAGATCGGCTGCAATTTCTTTATTTGCTTTTCCGGCTGCCAGGCTTTGCCAGATCATTCGTTCTTTTTCGGTCAACAAATTTACAAAATCGGTTTCTTCCCGCTTTTGAGGGATATTCCGTTTTCTTTTGAAAAGGAGGAAAACCAATAACACGATCAGTGCAGCTTCTCCCCCAATAACCCAATCGCGCCACGGCTTTGTAATGGAGGGTATGGCGCAAACCAGGTCGCGGTAGCCAACCAGACTATTTAACAGATCGTCGTAAATATGAGCATAATACCGGTAGCTACGCTCGGCCTGTAAGCGATCCTGAAAATTAAAATAAAAGTCGCTGTTCTGCAGAAAATCGGTCTCCCGGTCATCCAGGTGATACAGCGCAAACAAGGCGACCAGCGGGTCAGGGCAATTCTCCGTGAATTCGCGGATATATTTATTCAGGCTCTGACTTTGGAAGTTCCGTTTGGCTGAGGTATTCACACCACTCAATTGTTTGCGCTTTTGAAAGTAGGTTTTCTCAAAATCTGTCAACAAGTTGTTTTTCTGCGAACCGTTAATCTGTACCGACTCAAAAACACGCCCTTCGTCGGCATTTTCAATAAAAATGGTTGTTTGGTTATCCAGGATCAGGTGCATAAAGTTCCGAACCGAATCCGTCATAAATTCAACGCCGAACAAATTATTCCGGACCAGGTAAAGGCGGTAAAACCGGGGATCTTCCGGCAAATCAAATCCTGAAAGCGTAAAATAACCATTCCCGTCGATCAAAGCCTCATCGATTACAAATTCAGGTGAAGCCACAAAGAGGTTATCCGGCGAGTTTACCGAAGCCAGGTAAATTCGGGCTTGCCAGTCTCCGGAAATTTTCAACCGGCCTGTTATCTCGTAGG
The DNA here is from genome assembly GCF_059705485.1 of Gaoshiqia sp. US2. Taxonomy (NCBI): domain Bacteria; kingdom Pseudomonadati; phylum Bacteroidota; class Bacteroidia; order Marinilabiliales; family Prolixibacteraceae; genus Gaoshiqia; species Gaoshiqia sp. US2. The sequence goes on from NZ_AP048550.1 coordinate 3,992,907, forward strand.
CAAACACATTCCCGGCAAACAGGAAACAGCATAAAAACAGGACAAATCTGATCATTTCTAAAAATAAAAAACACCCTAAAATAACAAATCCCGGATAAATTCCGGGATTTGTGTTATTAAAGAATAATTTCTTCCATATTCTCGTCGAAAAAATGATATTCGAGAAAACTCATGGCATTCACTTCTTCGACGCTGATATGCCTCATGTATTTTAAAGCCCATTTTCGTCTTCGGGACATAAACCCTTTTGTTAAAAATGCGGCAACGTAAGGATGAACTTTTAAGGTCAGGTTCTTTTTATTCAGATCTTTAAAAATATAATTGACCTTATTGTCCAGTTCATCCGTAAAGAGAATTGTAGGCATCACTTTTCCGGTTCCTTTACACGAAGGACAGACTTCAGCTGTCTCCACGTGTTCCTCCGGACGTACCCGTTGACGTGTAATCTGCATCAAACAAAACTTACTCAGCGGTAAGATATTGTGTTTGGTACGATCAACGGACATGGCCTCTCTCATACAATCATAAACCTTCTGTCGGTTTTCGGCAACATGCATATCGATAAAATCGATAACGATGATGCCCCCCATGTCTCTCAGCCTCAGCTGTCGTGCAATTTCCTCAGCAGCCGCCAGATTAACTTCCAGCGCGTTGGTTTCCTGATCGACACCTACTTTTGAGCGGTTACCGCTGTTCACATCAATGACATGAAACGCTTCGGTGTGTTCAACAATCAGGTAAGCCCCGTTTTTAAACGAAACTGTTTTTCCAAATGACGACTTAATTTGCTTATCGACTCCGTAATGTTCAAATATAGGCTGACCGCCTTTATAACATTTGACCATTTTTTTCTTTTCCGGATCGATGGTTCCAAGATATTCTGCAATATCATCTGCAATTTCAGCATCGTTGACGATGACGCTGTTAAAGGTTGGGCTGTAAATATCTCTCAACAAGGCGGTTGTCCGGTCAATTTCTCCAACAACCAAGGCTGGAGCAGTCGCTTTCTTTAGCTTCTGAAAGATCGTTTCGAACTTGGCAACCAGTTTCTTCAATTCCTGATCCAGTTCAGCAACTCGTTTGCCTTCGGCAACGGTTCGGACAATAACACCATATTTCTTCGGCCTGATACTTTGAATCAATTTCTTCAGCCGGCTTTTTTCTTCGGTGGAGCTGATTTTCTGAGAAACACTCACTTTCTCACTAAACGGCATCAACACCAAGTTTCTTCCCGCAATTGACAGTTCGGAGGTCAATCGTGGCCCTTTCGTCGAAATTGGTTCTTTTGCAATTTGAACCAAAATATTCTGGCCTGCTTTTAAGACCTCCGTAATTTTGCCCTCTTTGTTAATGTCGGGCTCGGAGTGGATTTTAGACAGCGAGGAAATACGGTTTTTTTTAGAACTGGCAATTTTCATAAACTTATTCAAAGTTGAAAATTGCGGACCCATGTCAAGATAATGCAAAAATGCATCTTTTTCATACCCAACGTCGATGAATGCAGCGTTCAAGCTCGGCATTATTTTTTTCACCCTGGCTAAATAAATATCGCCAACAGCAAATTTTGCTCCGCTTTTTTCCCTTGTTAGCTCAACTAAGCGCTTGTTTTCCAATAAGGCAATAACGACTTCCGAGGGAGTGACATCAATAATCAGATCGCTACTCACAACGTTATTTAATTAGAATTAAGTTTTGCGTATTTGTCGACTTATAAAACAGATTAAACCTAAAACACCGGTGTGCTTTAGGTTTAACCAACATAACGCTATAGCTCTACCTTAATTGTAAAACTATTTTTTCTTCTTATGTCTGTTTTTACGTAGTCTCTTTTTACGCTTGTGCGTCGACATCTTGTGCCGTTTTCTTTTCTTTCCGCTTGGCATAATTTACTTTTTAATTTGGTCTTTAACTTGTGAAACAAATGTTTTCGCCGGTTTAAATGACGGAATAAAATGTTCCGGAATAATGATCGTTGTATTTTTTGAGATATTACGTGCTGTTTTCTCTGCTCTTTTCTTCACTATAAAACTTCCAAACCCACGCAAGTAAACATTTCTGCCTTCAGTTAATGAATCTTTTACAGTTTCCATGAAAGCTTCAACTGCTTTTTGTACGGTTACTTTCTCGATTCCGGTGTTCTTGCTGATTTCGTTAACAATATCTGCTTTAGTCATCTCTTAAAATATTTAGTTTTCAATAAATTATAAATACAACTTTATCGGTGTGCAAAAATAAAAATTATTTAAGAACTAAAAACACATGTGTTGAATTATTTTTGCAATTCTTGTAGATTCTAAAGCAGTTATGAAAAATTCGCTCGATTTTGGACCCGATTTATTGCGTTGGTACAAGCAAAACAAAAGGCTTCTCCCCTGGAGGGAAACCCGTGATCCATATCGGGTTTGGCTGTCTGAGATCATGATGCAGCAGACCCGGATCGACCAGGGGCTGGCTTATTACCGGAAGTTTATCGAAAATCTCCCCACCTTAAATGATTTTGTAAAAGCCGACGAAGATACGATCCTGAAACTGTGGCAGGGATTGGGATATTACTCCCGGGCCAGAAATATGCACCATACGGCAAAAACAATCGCCGCAAACCACGGCGGGGCGTTTCCCGACAATTACGCGGCCTTGCTAAAACTAAAAGGCATCGGCGAATATACCGCTGCCGCAATTGCCTCCATCGCCTTTAAACTGCCGCATGCCGCCGTCGACGGAAATGTATACCGGGTGCTGTCGCGCCTGTTCGGAATTGATACTCCGGTTGATTCATCCCGTGGAAAAAAAGAATTCCAGGAACTGGCAACTCACCTGCTCGATAGGCAAAACCCCGGCGACCACAACCAGGCGCTCATGGAATTCGGCGCACTACATTGCACTCCCCGAAATCCTGATTGCCCGGCTTGCCCCTTTAAAAACCGTTGTGTAGCACATCAGTCGGGGCAAACAGCTAAATTTCCGGTAAAAGCCGGAAAACAAAAAATCAGGCAGCGCTATTTTAATTACCTGCTCATCGCCTCGGGCGATAATATCTACCTGAATAAACGAACCGGTAAGGATATCTGGAAAAACCTGTACGAATTTCCGCTGATTGAACACGAACGGAAAACCGAAATCTCCGAACTTCAGCCTCAACTGAATAGTTTATTCGGGTTGCAACAAATCATCATCACAAAAATAACCGGCTGGAAGAAGCAGGTACTAAGCCACCAACATATCCATTACCGCTTTCTGTATATTACTGCCGGAGATAAAAAAATCAAGCTTTCCTCTTTCGTAAAAGTGAATAAAAAAGATATTTTTAACTTTGCTGTTCCAAAACCCGTGGAAAGGGAAATTGAAAATATGAACTTATAGAATAGTTTCGTTCATAGGTATAAATGATACGGTTCGTCAAAAAAACAGAGGTATTCATAAAATAACTGATTATGAATAAGCTGCAAGAATGAAGAATGTCGTAAATTTATTATTGTTAATTTTAAATTTATCAAACTATGTCAGTAAACAAAGTAATTCTAATTGGCAATGTAGGCCAGGAGCCCGAAGTCAGACATCTTGACAAAGACGTAACCGTAGCCAACTTTTCATTGGCAACTTCCGAAAGTTATACCTCCAAGACCGGAGAAAAAGTAACAACAACCGAATGGCACAACATCGTTGTGTGGCGGGGTTTGGCCAAGGTTGTTGAACAATACGTAAAAAAAGGAGATAAATTGTATATTGAAGGCCGGATCAGGACCCGTTCGTGGGACGATAAAGACGGAAACAAACGGTATACAACTGAAATATACGCAGACAACATGGAAATGCTTGGAAGTCCGCGGGGAGGAGATGCTACGGGCAATAACCATGCGGCCCCGGCCAATCAACCGGCAAACAACGTCAACGAACCTGATTTTGAAACATCGGAAGAAGACGATTTGCCATTTTAGTAACTAAAACAACATTTCATTGGAAACGGACCCTTTACCTGATTTTATTACTCTGAGTTGGGATGTTTATTTTCATCCTGTTACAACAACCGCTGTTATCAGCTTAATTTTTATCGTGATTTTACTCATCACGTCTGCGCTTATATCCGGATCCGAAGTGGCTTATTTTTCATTAAGCCCGAAAGACCGGCAAAAGCTGAACAGCAAAAAAGAAAAATACGCTTATTTTATTTTACACAACCTGGAAAACCCGGAAAAGTTGTTGGCTACCATCTTGGTGACCAACAACTTTGTTAATGTGGGAATTGTCATTCTTTCGTCGTACACCACCAACATGTTAATCGACTTCTCGCAGGCCGAAACAGTTGGATACATTTTCAAAGTGGTGGTCATCACCTTCTTTCTGCTGTTGTTTGGCGAAATTATCCCCAAAGTATATGCATCAAGGCACTCGCTGCGGGTAGCCCGGCTGATGGCCTTGCCCTTAAATGTGCTCGAGCAGATCTTCAGCCCGATAAATGCAGTGCTTATTTTCTCAACCTCCTTTGTAAACCGGCGGATGCAAAAGCATTCACAGAATATTTCGGTTGATGAATTATCGAAGGCCCTGGAATTAACCGCCGACAATGAGATATCGGAAGACAAGGACATTCTGGAAGGGATTGTAAAATTCGGCAATAAAAGCGCAGTTGAAATTATGCGCTCCCGGGTGGATGTGGTTGCTGTTGACATCAAAGACTCGTACAACCAGGTCATTAACCTGATCAATGAGTCTGGCTATTCCCGGATTCCCGTTTATTCCGGATCGTTTGACAACATCCGCGGGATTCTTTACATCAAAGACCTTCTGCCCCATCTTCACAAACAGGAAAATTTCCGCTGGCAATCGATCATCAGGCCACCCTTTTATGTGCCCGAAACAAAAAAAATTGACGACCTACTCGAAGAATTTCAGAAGAACAAAGTACACATGGCTGTTGTCGTCGACGAATACGGGGGAAGCTCCGGTATTGTCACCCTGGAAGACATCCTGGAAGAAATTGTCGGAGATATTTCCGATGAATTTGACGATGATGAAATTTATTTCACAAAAATCGCCGAGAATAAGTATCTTTTTGACGGGAAAATCCTGCTGAATGATTTTTACAAAATCACAGGCGCCAGCGACCATATCTTTGACGAATATAAAGGCGACGCAGACACGCTTGCCGGATTAATTTTGGAACTGAAGGGAGAGATTCCGACATTGCATGAAAAGATTATTTGTAAAAATTTCGTTTTTTCAATCGAAGCGGTCGACAATCGCCGGATTAAAAAAATTAAGGTTGAAATTAATTAACTCACAGGAAAGGTACGTCATGAAGAAAGCTTTGTTTGTGATGATTGCACTGCTGATTGCAGTATCGTGTAAAAAGCAGTATACTCCGAAACCACGAGGATATTTCAGAATTGCTTTCCCGGAGAAATCGTACCGACAACTGGATCTGCAGCTTCCTTATACCTTTCAGATCGCGAATTACTCACAAGCCGTGCCCGATGACGAATCCGCCCCTCAATCCGGCTGGATTAATGTGACAACGCAAAAAAACAAAGCCGATATCCACGTCACCTATGTGAAACTCCGCGACGATTTATATCAGCACATCGAAGAATCACGGAAGTTGGCTTACGACCATTCCATAAAAGCCGACGCTATTGAAGAACAGCTTTTTATCAACCCGAAAGAACAGGTTTACGGCACCATTTATTTCATTGAAGGAAATGCTGCTTCTCCGCTTCAATTTTACCTGACTGACAGTTCGAACCATTTTATACGGGGAGCCCTTTACATCCGCGAAATTCCGAACATCGACTCCATCAGTCCGGTGATTGAATTTCTGAAACCGGACGTCATTCATCTGATCGAAACCACCCGGTGGACCCAACCCGAAAGCGGGAATCAGGCGCAACGCCGGTAAATTTGATGAAAGCCCATGCCCTTACTGAAAAAAATACCGGTTAACAACGGCCTGCTGATCCTTTGGAGCATCCGCGAACCACTCGAAGCGCTTGAACAAATGCTCCCCGAAGCCCTGGATATTCCGCAATACCGGGCAATCAGCCATACCAGACGCAAACGGGAATGGCTGGCCGTCAGGTTGTTGATGCGCGAAGTAAACTGCCCGGCCGGGCAGCTCTTTTATGCCGAAAACGGACAGCCGCGACTAAACAATCCAACCTACAAACACATCAGCATCAGTCATTCTGACAGCCTGGCTGGAATTTTTCTTCATCCCTCACAAGCCGTAGGTCTGGATATTGAACAGGCAGATCGTGATTTTTTACGAATCGAACAAAAATACCTCTCGCCGGAAGAAAGGCAACTGGCACATACAATTTCAGGCGGACACGGGTTATTTTGGTGTATCAAAGAAGCTGTTTACAAACTGGCCGACACACCGGGATTACATTTTGCCGGGCAAATCAGGATCTATCTTCAGGAAGATTCAGAACTTGCAGTCGCGCTGATTAACGAGACCACAAAAACGTTCCGGATCCATCATTTTGAAACTGAGGGGCAACTGATTGTTTGTCTGGTTGATGAAAAATAATGAATTTTGATAAACAAGGAGCCCAAACATAAGGGCGGTTAACTTGTTTATTTCTGAAAACTGAAAACAATGAATAGCACAAAACCACAAATACTGGTCATTTTTGGCGCATCGGGCGACCTCACCAAACGAAAACTGGTTCCGGCATTGTTTGAACTGTTCCGGCAACAATTGCTCCCCGGACAGTTTGCCGTTCTGGGTGTCAGCCGCACAGAATATTCTGACGAAGAATTCCGGATTAAAATGACTGAATTTCTGCCCAAAGATGAAAAACAGCAGCCAATTATCGGCAAATTCCTGTCGACCCTTTATTACCAGTCGCTGGCCACAGAAGATAATTACGAATACCCGATTTTAAGAGACCGGCTGACCACCCTATCCAAGCAGAATGACATTCCCGAGAATTATATTTTCTACCTGTCAACCCCTCCGCGTTTGTACGATATTATCCCGGCCAACCTGGCAAGCGTGGGGCTGAACAAGTCGGCCGACGGTTTTAGGCGGTTGATTGTGGAGAAACCCTTCGGCGCCAACCTGGAGCTTGCCAAAGAATTAAACCGCAAATTGCTTGAACACTTTGATGAAGACCAGATTTACCGGATCGATCATTACCTCGGTAAAGAGTCGGTACAAAATATGCTGGTAACCCGTTTTGCCAACGGGATTTTCGAGCCGATCTGGAACCACAATTTCATTCATCATATCGAAATTACCTCGGCCGAAAGCCTGGGAGTGGAAGATCGCGGAGGCTATTACGACCATTCGGGCGCCATGCGCGATATGGTGCAAAACCACCTGATGCAACTGGTCGGGCTGGTTGCGATGGAACCGCCGGTAGTGATTGAAGCCGATGCAATCCGGAACGAGATTCTGAAAGTTTTTCAATCCCTCCGGCCCATGAAAGAGGAAGAAGTTGCAAACCAGGTCATTCGTGGCCAATACATCGAATCACACATCAAAAAAGAACTGGTGAAAGGCTACCGTCAGGAAAAAGGAGTAGACCCGAACAGCCGGACAGAAACCTTCTTTGCCATGAAGTTTTTCATCGATAACTGGCGTTGGAGCGGGGTTCCGTTTTATATCCGTACCGGGAAAAAATTACCTACACGGGTCACCGAAGTGGTCATTCATTTCAAAAAGACGCCACATCACCTGTTTGGAGCCTACACTGATTATCAGCAAAACAACCAGCTGGTCATCCGGATTCAGCCCGACGAAGGTATTCTGCTGAAATTCGGCATGAAAGTGCCGGGGGCCGGTTTTAATGTCCAAACCGTGAACATGGATTTTCATTACGATGATCTGGCCAACGTACATCTGCCATCGGCCTACGAACGGCTGTTGCTTGATTGTATGCAAGGCGATGCCACGCTGTACTCGCGCGGTGACTCGGTGATAAAAGCCTGGGAATATGTCCAGCCAATCCTTGATGCATGGAAAAACAATCCCGACATTCCGGTTTACGGTTATCCCGCCGGCACCTGGGGGCCCGACGGGGCCGATCAACTGGTAGAAGATGGCACCTGGCGTTATCCGTGCAAAAATTTATCGGACGACGGCACTTATTGTGAATTGTAACGCCTTTCGGGCATAATCAAACCCTTAATATCCAAATAGAAATGACCACGATACGGGAGATTAAACGATACGCGAATCCGGCTGCGGTAGCCGAAGCCTTTGCGGCCGAACTGTACCAATGGATAAAGCAGGCTGAGAGGCCGGTCCATATCGCCTTGTCGGGCGGTACAACCCCTGCCCTGTTGTTTGATGTGCTGGCCCGGGATTATGCCACGAAAATGCCCTGGCAAACCATTCATTTCTGGTGGGGGGATGAACGTTGTGTCGCTCCGACTGATGCCGAAAGCAACTACAAGATGACCAATGATCGTTTATTCAGCCGGATACCGGTAAACCCGGAACAAATTCACCGTGTAAAAGGAGAATTGTCACCCGACGCCGCCAACAGCGACTACCGGGATGAAATTGAACAGTTCGTGCCTCAAAAAAATGGTTGGCCGGCTTTCGGACTGATCATCCTGGGCCTGGGCAACGACGGGCACACGGCTTCTATTTTCCCGCACCAGATGGAATTGCTGGAATCGGACGAAATATGTGCAGTGGCTACCCACCCTAACTCGGGACAAAAACGCGTGACCCTGACCGGCAAAGTGATCAACCATGGCGAACGTGTCTTTTTCCTGGTCACCGGAAAGTCAAAAGCAACGCGCATCGCTGAATTGATCAATCAAACAGAGGAGGCCAAACAGCTTCCCGCATATTATATTTTGCCGAAAACTACAAACCCGGTCTTTTACCTGGACCACGACGCGGCCTCGGAACTTGAACCGGAAGATTGATTATCAGCGTTCATCGGTACTTTACAGGAAAAAAGAGAAGCGTCGGCTCAAATTGGCACATTTGTATTCCCTACCCCACAAACTGATACTTTGATTTACAAAAGAGTCATTTTTTTGCCTGCGCACCCAAGATTGTTTACTTTTGCATCATGACGGAGTTAAAAGAAAAATACAAATTACCTTCTGAGTTCGCAGAGTACATCGGACTTGAATATGCTCACTCAACGTCAGATAAGCATAAAAAAGACAATGGACAATTTTTTACTTCTAAACCGATTTCTGATTTCATGGGCAATTTAGCCCGGCCCAAATCTGATAAGATATCCATTCTCGACCCAGGCTGTGGTACTGCAATTTTATCTTGCTCGTTAATTGAAAAACTAATTCAAAAATCACATCTCAGGGTAATTGAGCTAACATTATTTGAAATTGACAAAAACGTATTGGCTGAGACTTTAAAAGTGATTGACTTTTTAACGGTATGGCTGAATGAAAGAAATATTCAACTAAAATTTTCAGTAAACCAGACTGATTTTGTTGTTGAAAATTCCAAGGTATTTCAAGTTAATTCACTCTTTGGACTTGAAAAAATGAAAAAATACGATTATGTAATTTCCAATCCGCCATACTTCAAAATATCCAAAACCGACATAAGAGCGATTGCCGCAAAAGAATTGGTTTACGGACAGCCAAATATTTATTGCTTATTTATGGGAGTTTCGGCCAAGTTATTAAAGCCTGACGGTGAGTTGATTTTCATAACGCCCAGGAGCTTTGCCGCGGGGAATTACTTTAAAGCATTCAGACAGTACTTTTTTAATGATGTAAGTATCTCAAACATACATATATTTGAATCGCGCAACAAGATGTTTAAAAATGATCATGTTCTTCAGGAAAACATCATTATACGGGCAACGAAACAATCAAATCCTGAAATCAAAATAACCGTTTCAGAATGCGATAAAGGCTTGAACAATCCATCGGCACAAATATTCAGAACGGATGATTTGATTGATTTAAAATCAAAAGACAAAGTACTGTTTATTCCCTCAAACGAAAACGAAACAAGCACGATTGAGATCTTCAGAAAGTGGAAAAACACCTTGAATGATTATAATATTCAGATTTCCACAGGCCCGGTTGTGGCTTTTCGATGCACAGAGTATCTGAAACCGGAAGGCATAATTAACGGAGCACTTTCCCCGCTTATCTGGTTGCATAACATTAAAGAAATGGAGTTTATATATCCGCTTCAAAAGGGGAATAAACCAAGATTCATCATTAATTCCGATGAATCAAGAAAAGTGTTGCTTAAAAATAAAAACTACGTCTTTCTGAGACGGTTCAGCGCCAAAGACGACAAGAGCAGATTAGTTTGTTGTCCGTTTTTTTATTCAAATTTCAAGACAGAAATGATTGGCGTCGAAAATCATATTAACTATATTCATCGCCCCAACGGAGATTTGTCTGAAAATGAGATCTGGGGTATTTCAGCGCTCTACAGCAGTAGTTTGTTTGATACTTACTTTAGAACTTTTAACGGCAATACTCAAGTTGGAGCCTCTGAATTAAAACAAATCAAAATGCCTCCGTTAAATGAGATCATCTTAATTGGAAGTAAAATCAAAGAATATAAAAAACCTGAAAAACAGGAAGTAGATAAGGTTGTTTATGAAGTTCTTTTAGAAAAACCATATGTCAAAAATACAGGAAGCACAGGTAATTTTGAGAACATTGGGGTTGCCTGATGCACAACAAAATGAAATCTCGGCTTATACGTTACTTGCTCTGTGCAACGTTAAGGAACAAGATAAATGGTCGAAAGCTTTCAGACAAAGCTACGGTGTTTCAAAAGGGATAATGAATTTTATCTCAGAAAATTATCAAAAGGAATATGCTCCAAATACCCGGGAAACTTTCAGGAGACAAGTCCTTCACCAGTTTGTTCAGGCAGGCATTGCAGATTATAACCCCGATATTCCCGATTTACCGGTAAATAGTCCTCGTGCCCATTATGCCATTTCTGAAATTGCACTTGAAACGGTAAAAACGTACAAAACGAAAAATTGGAAAAAAGCAGTGGAGAATTTCACTTTAAAAGTTGGGGTATTAAAAGAAATGTACAGCAAAAACCGTAAAATGGCGAGGGTACCTTTGAAGCTTTCTGATGGACGGATTTTATTATTATCTCCCGGAAAACACAATGAAGTTCAGGCCGCAGTTGTTGAAGAATTTGCATCACGCTTTGCTCAGGATTCGACCTTGCTTTATGTTGGTGACACCGAAAAAAAGAACTTACATATTGACAAAGAGACTCTTGAAAGAATGGGAATTCCGATGACAGAACACAGTAAATTACCTGATGTTGTCATTTACGACGGATCAAAAAACTGGTTGTATCTCATTGAAGCTGTTACCTCTCACGGGCCAATGTCGCCCAAAAGAATAGTTGAGTTGGAAAACTTATTAAAAGACTGTAACGCTGGAAAAATTTATGTTTCGGCCTTTCCTGATTTCAACGAATTTAAAAAACATACGTGTGAGATTGCCTGGGATACCGAAGTTTGGATAATGGAATTCCCTGAACACATGATTCATTTTAATGGCGATCGGTTTTTAGGATCAAGATAAGTGTAAGCACACACACGAACTTGCTTGAATCCGACATTTTCCATTGTTTTTGCAGCTTTTGTTGCAGCCTCAGATCTCAAAAATTTGCAACTTCCCTGATTATTAAAGGAGAACGGTCTCATGTTATATTTCGATTCCTATCAGCAGTTGAGAGAGGCATTGCAGTCTGACGATGCCGTCATTCCATTTGACGATTTGCACATCCACCGACAGGAATTCCGGTCGACCTCCTATAAACTGTTGCCGGGCGAAGAAGATTATTGTTGTGAACAACACCAGGAGCATTTCAACCTGCAACACAGTTTTTACACCAACATCGGGCACATCAGCAATCAAATTCAAATCCGCGACAATGACATCCGGGAGAACCAGGTATTTTCCTATCACATTTTTATGCCTGCTTCGGTAAAAAAAGCCGAAAGCGCCATTTTCCTTCTTCACGGATTTAACGAGAAGAACTGGGACAAATACCTCCCCTGGGCCCAGTACCTGGCCAGGCACACCGGCAGCGCTGTCATTTTATTCCCCATTGCTTTCCATATGAACCGGACATTGTCGATCTGGAGCGACAAACGAAATATGTTCCGGCTAAGCGAAGAACGAAAAAAAATGTTCCCCGACGTGGTCGATTCGTCGCTCACCAACGTGGCCATCAGCATGCGTTTGCACAGCCGGCCGCAACGATTTATCTGGTCGGGTTTGCAAACCTATTACGATATCATCCGGTTTGTTGAAAGCTGCAAAGACGGGCTAAACAGCCTCATCTCCCCCACTGCCCGTTTTCACTTTATGTCGTACTCCATTGGTTGTTTACTGGCCGAAATCCTGAAACTGACCAATCACAACAATTATTTTAGCGAATCCAGACTGTGTTTGTTCTGTGGCGGGGCTGTTTTTAACCGCCTTTCTCCCGTGTCTAAATATATTTTGGACAGTGAAGCGAACATTGCCCTCTACGCCTACATGATTGAACACATGAAGAAACACATGGACCACGACAGACAACTGAAACATTATATTAACGGCCCCCACCCGGAAGGGTTGGTGTTCTATTCGATGCTCGATTACAAGGAAAAACTCGCGTACCGCGAAAGTTTATTCAACCAGGTTAGCCGTAAACTCATGGCGATCACGCTAAAACAGGACACCATTATTCCTCCCTACGAAATAATCAATACCCTGCAAGGCGCTACCCGGGATATCCCGATACCGGTGACGGTTTACGATTTCCCGTTTCGCTACAACCACGTCAATCCTTTCCCGGCAACCGATAAAAACAAGGAACTGATTGACGAAAAATTCAAGCTCGTATTCGGCCAATTTGCCGCCTTTATAAACGGTGAAAAAACACAGCTGATTCGAGATAAAACGACCTGAGGTTTTGGATGAAACTACGCGTGATTCGGGGTGAAACCACCGGTGTTTTTTGTTGAAATAACAGGTGGTTTCCCTGATGCCAGGTTTTCGTCGGTTTTAAACGGGTTTTGGTTCTCTAACCTTTCCCGATCGATTTTACTTCAAACCCGATTTTCGTCAAGGCACCGCGGTTGAGTAGGTTTCTGCCGTCGAAAACAAAGGCCGGTTTATACATCTGGTCGTAAAGCTTTTGCCAGTCGTAGGTTTTAAATTCATCCCACTCGGTCAGAATGGCTACCGCGTGGGCCTTTTCGCAGGCGGCAAAGGGCGAAGCATGCACCGTTACCAACTGTTTAATCTCTTCGGGCGTCAATTGTGCAAATTTTGGCGAATGACACAGGTTTTCGTCGCGCCGGTGTTTCTGCAGGTATTCCAGGTCGGCGTAAATTTGCCTGGCCGAAACTTTAGGATCATACACATGAATTTCAGCCCGGTCCTGCAACAACTCATCCGCCACATAAATGGCAGCAGATTCGCGGGTATCGTTCGTGTCTTTTTTAAAGGCCCAGCCCAGAAACGCAATTTTTTTACCCGACACGGTATTAAACAAGGTATCGATGATTTGCTTGGCAAAGCGGTGTTTTTGATAATCGTTCAGCAAAACAACCTGTTCCCAGTACCCGGCCACCTCGGGCAGGTTAAAATGATGACAAAGGTAGACCAGGTTTAAAATATCTTTTTGAAAGCAACTCCCGCCAAACCCCACCGATGCCTTCAGGAATTTGGGGCCAATGCGTGAATCCATCCCGATAGCGCGGCCCACTTCATCAACATCGGCGCCTGTCCGTTCGCATAAGGCCGAAATGGCATTGATCGATGAAATACGTTGTGCCAGAAAGGCGTTGGCTGTTAATTTCGACAATTCAGAAGACCAGATACGCGTGGTAATAATCCGTTCGCGCGGAATCCAGTTGGCGTAAATGTCGGCAAGCGCCTGTTCGGCAATTTTACCGGCTTCATTGTCTTCGCTCCCGATCAGCACCCGGTCAGCATGAATCAGATCTGTCACGGCTGTTCCTTCGGCCAGAAACTCGGGATTGGAAAGCACGGCAAATTTTGGGGCCGAAGTAGCGGCAAGGCTGCGGGCGCCATTGGCTGACGACGCGTCAAGTATCGTACGGATCGCCTGCGCCGTGCGAACCGGCAGCGTTGATTTTTCGACAATGATCTTATCGTCAGTCGAAATTTCAGCAATCTGGCGGGCGCAAAGTTCCACGTATTTTAAGTCGGCAGCCATCCCCTTGCCTACGCCATAGGTTTTGGTTGGGGTATTCACCGAGATAAAGATCATTTGAGCCTCGCGGATAGCGCCTTCCACATCGGTCGAAAAGAAAAGGTTCCGTCCGCGGGCTTCAGCGACCACCTCAGGCAGTCCGGGTTCGTATACGGGCAGGCGGGAAAGATCGGCCTCGTTCCAGTCGGCAATTCGCTGCGCGTTAATATCTACTACGGTTACCCGGATATGCGGACACTGCCTGGCAATAACAGCCATCGTCGGTCCACCTACGTACCCTGCACCAATACAGGCAATATTTGTGATTTTTGATGGGATCATGTTTTCCTATTTGTCGTTTTCAGAACTGTTTCATGCTCATCGGGCAGCATGATCATGATTGTGCTTCAAATTTAGTTAATTTAGCTTATTTAACTAAGGAATATTGCGCATTTTAACTACAAAGAAAAGGCATGGAAGAATTTTAAACACGAAGGCGGGGGTTCTACGTGGAGCAGAGGACCGAGAGCGAAAGGCAATTGACGATTAACAAGGACGAAGAAGGGAGACAGGAGACCGGAAATGACCTTGGCACTCAGGCACTCTTCATAACGCAGAGGAAACGCGAGAAGCGTGAAGCTCCGCAGAGATCAAATCCAAAGCCCTTAGCTCCCTGTTCCATGCCCAGGTTCTAACACTCCACCGAACTGACCCTCGTCGGCCAAAAATGTGGTAAGCTTGACAAGGGTGTGTTGTCAACTTGACAAAGGCGTATAGAAGCCTTTACCACGAAACCTTGTCAATGCTACCACGGAACCTTGTCCGGTTCACCATAAACCAACAGATCTGTCAGTTTTCAAACGATGAAGGAACTGGTCTGGATTCAAACTTTGCCGTCCTCGCCATAGTAGGTGTAAGCATGTCTGTATCCAACCTGGTTGAACTTGATGTCGTTGATCACCAATGAAGGATTGTTCATCACCGATTGCAAGGCGATATCATTGATATGCTTTAACTGATCTTTCCGGCTTAGTCCGTAACGGAGAATAAATATATTCAGGTCAGCCAGCCGGCCGGTAATAATCCCGTCGGTCACCATCGATACCGGGGCATTGTCGATAACAATGAAGTCGAATTCGTCCTTTGCCCATTCAAGGAGTTTAGCAAAATGTTCACGTTCGAGTAACTCGGCCGGGTTGGGCGGGATTGGGCCGGAGGGAATCAGCCACAAGTTGTCAGCGTAGGTTTCCTGAACAACTTCCTGTGCGCGGTGATGTCCGATCAGGTATGTACTCAGCCCTTTCAGCTTGTCAAACCCGAAGATCCGGTCGATCCGGGGTTTTCGCAGATCGGCTCCTATCAGCAGGGTCTTTTTGTCGTTCATGGCCAGGATACAGGCCAGGTTCGTCGCGCAGAAGGTTTTTCCTTCGCCGGGAATCATCGAGTGAATCCCGATCACTTTTTGCCCTGCCTGCGTAAACTTGTACTGCAGGTTTGTTCTGATCGCCCGGAAGGATTCGGTAATTGGCGCAGTCGGATTTTCAAAAACAACCAGTTCCGATTTTGACTTGCTATGGAAAACATTGCCAATGATGGTGAGCGGACTAAACCGTTCTACATCCTCTTGTTGATGAATTTTATTGTCAGTCATTTCAACCAGTAAAATAAAAAAGGCCGGAATAATCAAACCAAGCAGAATACCCAGCATGATCAACATTTTAGATGAAATTCCTGTTTGCCGGATCCGTTCCACCCGCGCCGGGTCGATAATTTGAATATCGACCACAGTAGAAGCAAGGCTTATCTCTATTTCGGCACGTTTCTGTAACAGGTAAGTATAAATCTCACTGGTCAGATCGTATTGTCGCCGGATATTGATCAACTCCTGTTCCTGCCCGGGAAGATTATTCAACTGGGCATTCATGGTATGGTAGCGGTCATCCAGGTTCTGAATGGTCAGGCGGGCATTATCAATCAGGTTAACCAAATTTTCGCGAAGCTGTTCGTTTACCTGGCTGATCTCCTTGTTTAACAGCACCAGCGTGGGGTTATTTTCGTAAGCGCTGAATGAAAGCACCTCTCGGCGGCTGTACAGTTCGCTTAATTTCAGCACCAGGGCATTCAGCGACGGATCCTGTATGCCAACAACCGACGGGGTAACAACTTGTTTGATTCCATCCGACTTACCCAAATAAGCCAGCAAGTTGATAAAATATTCCAACTGCATTTGTTGCTGCGACTTATTTTTTTCGATATCGCCCAACTGCGTCATAACCAGTTCGCCCTGCGCACTAAGGTCGATGATCTGATTCCGTGAACGATATTCTGTAAAGGTAGTGCCGGCAACAATAAGCGAATCGGAAATGCCGCTCAGCTGATTGTCGATAAATTGCAACGATCGTTTTTGGGTGGTGGTTTGCTGTTCCAGCTTGAGGTCGAGATGAACCCGGACTAACTCATTCAGGTAACGAATCTCACGCAGCGCTTCCGTTCCCTGAACCGACAAACGGATGACATCGCTCAGCTTATCGGCAGACGCGATGTTTAACCGTTCCTGGTATTCAAGCGTAAGCCGGCTCCTGTTGGTAAAGCGGAACCGGAATCGTTCGCCGGCAACGCGGCTGATGTCGTCTTTCAGATATAAAGTAAAGTTGAAAGATTCATCATGAAATTCCTCTCCGAACTTCCCGTTAGAGCTGCAATTGACATCAAGCTGAGCATTGTTCAGCATACCTGTACCGGAAGCCGAAACCGAATACGTACTGTCGGCTTCAGGCCTGATTTCAACCCAAATATCTTCGATGTTTATCTTGTTATCATGTTCGCGTATCACAAAAGGTTCGTTGGCATACAAACCCTGCCACCCGAATAATTCGCGTTGAAACCAGATGGTACGCCAGTTCAGATTTTCTACCACTCTGTAATTCAGCGTATAGGAACGAAGGAGTTCCACTTCGTTTGAGATTGACATATCGGCCATTCCGGGAAACTGGTTTCCAAACATGGTTTCGAGATTAAACGCCTTATTCTTTTGCGGAATGATGATGCTGGTATCCACCAAAAATGTTTGACTACGATATTTCCCAAAAAGAAAAGCGCCGGAAACAGCCAAAACCAGACAAACCGGAAACCAGTACCATTTGCGTAAGAGGATAAAAAATAAGCGTTTCAGATCGATTTCATCATCGGGTTGATTTGAGCCCCGCTGAGAGATATGGTTTGATTGCATCATTTCGAAAAATTTGAACAATTAACTATTTCAAAACAAAGCCTAAAACGGCCAGTAATACACTCAACGATGAGAAGAAAAGTGAATAGGCCTGGCTGTTTAGCTGAAAGTTTTTGTTTTTGTCGGGCTCCACAAAAATATAATCGTTGGGATGCAGGTAAAATGCACCGGACATCCAAACATCCTTGTCGGATAGGTCGAGGATGGTGGTCTGATTCCCATCGGCCTGCGGACGAACCACCATTACCCGTTTAATATTGGCATAGTCGGTATTCCCGTTAGCCATCGCCAATGCTTCAAACAAAGTAAAATTATTGTTGTAATTGTAATAAACCCCGGGATTTTTCACCTCACCCAGCACCGTAACTTTATAATTCAGCAATTTAACTCTAACGATGGCTTCTTTCAGGTACTGATTGGCCCGTTCCTGCACAACAAGCTCAACCTGAGACTGCGGACGTCCGGCCACGGGAATGTCGCCCAGTACAGGAAGCGTGAGCATGCCTTTGTCATTTACCTCAAAACCGTACAGGTATGCACCCTGCGGACTGATATATTTTTGATAGGAATTATAACTCTGCTGTTCCATATTCGATTCCGGGTTAAACAGGGCATTCACTTCCGCATTCATCGACTTAATACTGACATAGAGGATATCGCCCGGCTTGACGATATATTCAATAGCGCTATCATTCAGCGCTTTGACCAGTTCCTGATTGGACGCATTTTTCAAATACATCAACTCCTCGCTGTTTCGGCACGAAACCAGAGAAATGATTAAAACCACCAGCAACAGGCTTGTGAAGCCAGCTGATGTTACCGTATTCGTTGTTTTCATGTTAAAAGAAAGAATGGAAAAGATGAGAATGGAAAAATTGAAGAGGTAAATATTTTTGCATAAAATCTGATTCTGTTTGATTAAAACTACTTACAAGGCAGCCGATCTCTTAAAAATCCACCACTTGCGGACCGGCTCGTTCATCGCCTCCGTATCATTTATTTCCGGATGAAGCGACCTGAATATTTCAGTCCATGACGGCAACCCGCCCGGAGTCCGGTCGTCCAGATACAGGTCTGCAACAATTTTCCTGCTGGATTCAGGTTTCCATGTTTCTTCCGGATAATTTTTATTGATTGCATAAAATTCCAGCCCCCGTTCCCTGCAAAACAACACGGCCTCTTCTAATTCCCGACCTGCCCTGCAAGTCCAAAGAATAAGCCGATGTCCATTCCGTTGCAACATCTTCAGTGTTTGAATAGCAAAAGGCAATTCTTTTCCAATTTGCGGATATTTGTGTTCAACAATGGTTCCGTCAAAATCTACAGCAATAATCAATCGTTTATACATGCCCCTGTTTTAAAATGAAAATCAGCACAATGCTTCAGATTACCAAGTCGGATCAATGGACGAAAGTAATCTTTTTGAATGTTTTTATCAACGTTTTTTTTTATGAAGGGGACATTTATTATACGTTCCGGATGAAAATGGACAGTTTACACGCAAAGGAAAAGCAGTCAAACGCCATCCTCCCGTGAACGGTTTTCAGGCGCTGCTCATCCCGTATTTTTTACAAATTCGGGCTAATCGATTAAACCTCCGTTTACGAGGCCAGGGTTGCCACCATCACGGCTTTAATGGTGTGCATCCGGTTTTCTGCTTCATCGAATACAATGGAAGCCGGGCTTTCAAAAACCTCGTCGGTCACTTCCAGCGCGTCCATCCCAAATTTCCGGAAGGTCTCTTCGCCAACTTTTGTTTCGCGATTGTGAAATGCCGGTAAGCAGTGCATAAACTTTACACCGGGGTTTCCGGTTAACTTCATCACCCGGCTGTTTACCTGGTATGGTTTCAGCAGTTCGATGCGTTCGGCCCACACCGATTCCGGTTCTCCCATCGATACCCAAACGTCGGTATACAAAAAATCGCAGCCTTTTACTGCATCATTCACCTGATCGGTGATGGTAATTTTTGCGCCGGTTTGTTTTGCAATCTCTTTGCAAACCGCAACCAGACCGGCTGCCGGTTGGCATGCTACAGGAGCAGCAATCCGAAAATCCATGCCCATTTTGGCCGCTCCCACCATCAGCGAATTTCCCATGTTAAAGCGGGCATCGCCGAGGTAACAAAATTTCACCTCCGACAAATCCGTATTCGCATGTTCCTGCATGGTCAGGAAGTCAGCGAGGATTTGGGTCGGGTGAAACTCGTTGGTCAGCCCGTTCCATACCGGGACGCCGGCAAAGAGGGCCAATTCTTCCACGATAGCCTGTCCGTAGCCGCGGTATTCAATCCCGTCGTACATGCGTCCGAGCACGCGGGCGGTGTCTTTCATCGACTCTTTATGACCGATTTGCGAACCCGAAGGGCCAAGATACGTGATGTGTGCTCCCTGGTCGAAAGCCGCTACTTCAAATGCACAACGGGTGCGGGTCGAGGTTTTCTCAAAAATCAGGACTATATTTTTTCCTTTCAAATGCTGTTGTTCGGTACCGTTATATTTTGCTTGCTTCAATTCTGCCGAGCGTTTCAGCAGGTAAGCGATTTCTTCCGAACTAAAATCCAACAGTTTCAAAAAATGCCTGCCTTTTAAGTTGATTTGCATGATATTGATTTTAAGGATTGGTTACTTGCTTAGAGCACGGAGCACGGAGCACGGAACGTGGAGCTTTAACTCATTCATAATGCATCGTTATTTTTGAACCGTACGATTTATCTTCCAGCTTTTTTGCTTCGGTGATGACGCTTTTCTCACCTCCTTTTTCAATAAAGCGCAGGCAAGCTTTTATTTTTGGAGCCATAGTTCCTTCTCCAAAAGTACCGTTTTCAAGATACATTTTCGTATCGGCATAATCTAAAAATTCGAGCTTCTCCTGGCTCGGGAGTCCATAATCTTTATAAATAAAGGACACATCGGTTAAAATGTAAAACTCATTCGCCCCGATTTCCGAGGCCAGTAACGACGAAGTCATATCTTTGTCGATAACCGCATCCAGCGTACGCAAATCGTTCTGAGCATCATAATAAACCGGAATGCCGCCCCCACCGGCGGTAATAACAATATTTCCGGCCCGCGCCATGTCTTCAATCACATCTTTATTCAGGATATCGATCGGTTCGGGCGACGATACGACCCTCCGCCAGCCGTCCCGGTTTTTAACCGACGGTTTAAACAGCCAGCCTTTCGCGTGTTTCAGTTCTTCGGCTTCGGCTTCTGTATAAATTTTCCCAATCCGCTTGGAAGGGTTTTCAAATGCGGGATCAACCGGATCGACGGTAACCATACTGATCACGGAGATAATATGCTTTTTAATACCATGTTTGTTCAGCACATTCCGGAGCATCCGTTCAATCATGTAACCAATGCCTCCCTGCGAATCGGCCACACAGATGTCGAGAGGCATGGGAACAATGCCGTACAATTGCTCGCCTGCATCATTCCGCATCAGGATATTGCCAACCTGAGGCCCGTTTCCATGAGTGATCACGAGATGATAACCTGCTTTAATCAGGTGTACCAGGTTTTCAAGGGTTTCCGTGGTATTGGCCTCCTGCTGTTCGATCGATCCGGTTTCGTCGCCACGCAATAAAGCATTGCCCCCTAACGCAATAACGGCTAATTTTTTCATTGAAAAATGAATTACATCAGATACAAACATAAAAAATCAATACCATTATAAATCTGAATTTTGTTAGATTTTTTCGTCACATTGAATGCTATAAAACACTGATTATTTGAGCCTTTTACGAATTAAAACAAAAAGATTATCCTGAATGACAATTTGAAAACAGGAAGAATAGTTTTCGTATTGGATTAACGATATTGAAGTTTTTTTCGTAATTTTTGTCATCAAATAATCAGGCACACCAAAAATAACCGACCCATGATCTACGACGAAAAATCTTTCCGCCCCGATATGCCGGATAATCCGGAGCTGTATCAGAAAATTATCGACGCCCTGCCCATCCCGATCTTTTTCCGCGATATCAATGGCATTTACCGGTCGACCAACAAGGCTCACGAAATTTTCAGCGGGCGAAGCCGGGAGCAGATCACCGGGAAGACGGTGTTTGACGTACAACCGCCCGAAATTGCCGAGATCTACGCTTTGCGCGATCAGGAATTGTTCGACAGCCCGGGTAACCAGGTCTATGAAACCAAGTTTCGCCAGCCCGACGGATCGTTACATGATGTGGTGTTTAACAAAGCGGTTATTCGCGATGATGCCGGAAATGTGATGGGCATCGTCGGTTCAATTTTCGACATTACCGACCGGAAAAAAGCAGAACGGAAACTGGAAAAAGCAAAAGAAAGCACCGTCATCGCGTCGGCCATGCTCCATAAAATCAAGGCCGGGATTATAATCGTGGATAATGAGCTGAAGGTACTCGATTCGAACCAGGGATTTGCCCGTTTATTTGGCGAAGAAACCGAAGAACTTTATGAAACCATTCCCGGTTTGACCGGCGCCGACCTGAAAGAACTGGTTCCCGAAGTGGTGTATAAAATGTTTTCTTCCATCATGGCTTCGGGCGAAAACATGCTCGAACGCGACCTCAAAATCCAGAATAAGCTGCTGCACGTGTCGGTGGTTACCATCTACAAAAACAGGGTGGTTGGGGCGCTCATCCGCGATATGTCGGCCCCCTCGCTTGTTCGCGAAGAAATCATCAGCCGGGCACAGCGGGTGAACAAGCAAAATCTCGAAACCGTGCAAAAAATCGCCTTTCTTCTTGGCGAAAATGCCTCACTGACAGAAGAATTGCTGAACTCAATTATCGAATCATACAAATACGGGGAGGACGAAAAATAATGCCTGATTTCCATGTTGAAGTTGATGTTCAGCAAAAACAAGCCAAAGGCGAAGTGGTTTGCGGCGACGTATTCCACACCCGGCGTATCAGCGAGGAAGGACGCACCATCCTGGTTTTATCCGATGGCATCGGGCACGGCGTAAAAGCCAACGTATTGGCTACGTTGACGGCTTCCATGGCGTTAAACTACACCTCTTTTCATACCAAACCCGAAATTGCCGCCAATATTTTCATGCGGGTGTTGCCACGCAGCAGCGACGGCAAGGAGAGCTATGCCACCTTCACCATCATTGAAATTGACAATGACGAGCTGGTGCGCATCATCAATTACGATAACCCGCCCACCATCATCCTGCGCAACGGACATCCTTTTGCCCCGCGCGAAATTGAAATGAACATCCGCGGCGAAGAAAACGTGGGCAAAATCCTGCGCATTCGCGAATTTAAACCGCAGAAGGGCGACCGCGTGATTTTTATCACCGATGGTGTAGCCCAGAGCGGGCTGGGCAGCAAAAGGTATCCCGAGGGTTGGGGACAACCGGAAGTATCGTTATTCGCCCAAAAACAAATCGCCCGCGAACCCGAAATATCGGCGACCCGCTTAGCCCGGAAAATACTGAACCAGGCCTCCATGAATGATGACTTTGAGCTAAAAGACGACACCAGCTGCGGCGTAGTTTATTTCAGACAGCCGCGTGAGTTTATGCTGATTACCGGGCCCCCGTTTTACAAGATCAAAGATTACGATTTTGTGAAGCGGGTGCAGGACTTTCCCGGGAAGAAAATTATCTGCGGCGGAACAACGGCCGAGATCATCGCGCGCGAACTCAACCTCGAAGTCAATATTCAGCATCGTTATGCCGATATTGCAATTCCGCCAACCGCCCAAATGGAGGGTTTTGAAATGGTCACCGAGGGCATTCTGACCATGGGAAAAGTGGAAGAAATCCTGGAAACGTATACCAGCGACACCCGGTTAGGAAATTCGCCGCCCGAAGAGGTGGTCAAACTGTTGATGGACCACGACACCATTCTCATTGTTGTCGGAACCCGGATCAACTGGGCCCATCAGGATCCTGACCAACCGGTTGAACTTGAAATCAGAAAGTTTGTTGTAAAACGCATTGTCAAGCTGCTGGAAGAACGTTTTTTCAAACAAGTGAAGGTGGAATTTGTATAAGCAAACAGCTGTAAATAACCGGAGCAGAATCATTTCATCCGGCTTAAACGGGAAAATCGTTCATGTTAAAATTATTTGATAGTTTTATCCGGCAATTTCAAGTCGTGGAATGAAAGAGACGTCAAGCGTGAAAGAAATGAACCTGTTGACCAAAAGAATCAGGCAAGGCGATATCAAAGCCTTTGATCTTTTGTATGCACAATTCAGCGAACGATTGTTTGGCTTTGCCTTTTCCATTCTGAAAAACCACGAAGATTCGAAAGAAGTTGTGCAGGAAACCTTTCTTAAAATCTGGAAAAAACGCGATCAGCTTGATTCGGAACAATCGGTTAAAGCCTTGCTTTTCTCTGTTTCATACCACATCACGATTGATTTACTACGCAAAAGGTTAAAAGAAAACCAATACTTGCAGGATCTGCAAAACTATTTTTCGGATAACGAACCCGCCGCTGATCATTTAGCCAGCTACAACGAACTGGCCAACGAACTGCAAAAAGCCGTATCAACCTTACCCGAACAACGAAAAAAAATTTATCAGTTGAGCCGCGATGAAGGATTAAGCCACAAAGAAATCGCCGGGATCCTGAATATTTCGGTCAAAACAGTTGAAAACCAGATCAATCTCGCGCTGAAAACGATACGAAAAAAACTGGATTCGGGTAATTTACTGAATCTGCTTTTTATCGTCCTGTTCCTCTGAAAAAAAATCCAAATAAAAAAGACGGTTTTGTTTGGGGGGTATCCGTCGCTTTTACGTATTACTTGTAAATATTCAGGAAAAAATATGCTAACCTAAGCATCATCCGGAATATGATTGATCTTAATGTACAATAAAATGACAACGGAAAAAGATACTGCATCCCTGATTCAGAAATACCTGGAGAACAAATGTCATCCGGATGAAGTAAAAATCCACACCCAAAGGATGTGGCTTTGGGATAACCCCTGGAAGGGGTAATTTGCTTTTACCCTCAAAGAAGGTAAAAGTTGTTGTCCCCACAGGTTAATGACTACTTTTCTTCTTCTCGTTTATCTTTCTTTTCCTGATACTTGACGTACCTCTTGATCATCTCCGCATCCAGTCCTACTGTATCCACACAGTAGCCTTTTGACCAGAAATGATTGCCCCAATAGGGGCGGCTCTTCAAGCTCTTATATTTGTTGAACAGCCGAATTGCTGTTCGTCCTTTAAAAATCCCAACCATGTCAGAAATAGAGACTTTCGGCGGAACCATCAAAACCAGATGTACGTGATCTTCCTGTACGTTCAACTCCTCAATAATACAGCCTTTCTGCTCCGAGAAAGCCTTGATGCAGTGTTCCACTTCAATTTTGATTTCTCCCTTCAATATTCTATACCTATATTTAGGGGTCCATACGATATGGTACATGCAATGCCAGATCGCATGCGACAACTTCTTAAAACGACTCATTGTTTTTTCCTTTCTTTGGTTGTGGGGACAACCTTCTAAAGGTAAATATGAGTCGTTTTACAGGCAAACCCGTGGAACGTCTCTGACCACGTTCAGAGAACGTGGGTTTTTAACTTGAACTAAATACGATTATTCATCTGTTCCGGCAAAAAGAACACGAAAAACAAATTCAGGATTTCCTTTTTGAATACTGGAAGAATACGCCGTCGTTCCAACACAAAATTGCACGCGAAGAGCTTAATCAAATGCTTGACTCGATCCACCACCGAATTAACCTGGACGAAACATCAGAAAAAACCCGGGGTCAGAAAATTATTTACTTCGGTATGCGTGCAGCAGCCATCTTATTTATTCCCCTGCTAATCGCCAGCCTCTGGCTGCTTTCGAACAACGGCGCCTATCGTCAGAATCAAGCCTGGATCACCCTTGAAACGCCACCCGGATCGAGGTTGAAAACTACGCTGCCCGACGGAACCGAAGTGTGGCAAAATGCCGGAACCAGCCTGCAATACCCCGCCGAATTTACCAAACGGAACCGGGAGGTGATCCTGACAGGAGAAGCTTATTTCCATGTTTCTTCCGACACGCAAAACCCGTTTTATGTAAAAACAGCTGACGGGACCATCAGAGTCACCGGAACCAGGTTTAACGTTTCGGCATTCCCCGACGACAACTTTTCGTCGGTTGTACTCGAAGAAGGAAAAGTGTCGTACATCCCCGCCGGTACCGAAAAAGAACCGATGGCGCTTTTGCCCGAAGAACAAATAATCTATCTGAAAAATACCGGATCGCTGATCAAACAAAAAACCGATGTGGAAAAATATATTTCATGGACCGAAGGAAAGCTGATTTTCCGTAACGACCCGCTGTCTGAAATCGTCGCCCGCTTGCAGCGCTGGTACAACGCAGAGGTCATCTTGTCCGACCCCAACCGGAAACTGGGAGAGCTCACCTTTACCCTGACCGTCAAAAATGAAACCTTGCCCCAGGTTCTCGAGTACCTCGCTCAGGCTGCCAATCTTTCGTTTGAAACACAACATATCACCAACGAGGCAACCAACGGACCGGAAAAAAAGAAATACATCTTATCGAAAAACGAGAAAAACAAAATGCCTATGTAAAATAATCATACAAAAGGGGAAGATGCGCTAACATCCTCCCCCGGGTTTCTTAAAATAACAATCTTCTCTGTAAAAATTGTCAAACTCAAACCATTTCAAAATTATGGAAAAAATTCGTAAAAGGCTTGACCCGGGAAATTTTTATCCGCAGGTCAGAAAATTTGGAAGAATTATGAAACTAACAATCCTCCTATTCATTTTCGTTATCGGTCAGGCGCTGGCCATCGATTCCTATTCACAAGGCACACGCCTGTCGCTGAATATGAATAATACCACCGTAAAAGAGGTTTTGCTGCATATCGAAAAAAGCAGCGAGTTCTTCTTCATGTACAGCAATAAATATATCGATGTTGACCGGAAGGTGAGCGTGCAACTCACCGACAAAAGAATCGATGAGATCCTGGATGAGATTTTCCGGGGAACAGCTGTTAAGTACGATATTAAAGACCGCCAGATTATCCTCAGCCTGGCACAACAAGGAAGCGCCGCTGTTGGTCAACTGAGTCAGCAACCCGCCCTGGTTCGCGGGACGGTGTTGGATGACAACGGCAGCCCCATACCCGGCGCAACCGTGGTGCAAAAAGGCACTTCAAGGGGAACGATCACCGACTTTGACGGGAAATTCAGCCTCGAAGTCTCGGGAAGCAGTCCCATTTTAGTTTTCTCATTTGTCGGCATGAAAAGTGAAGAAGTTAGCTACACCGGGCAACAAACCATCAACGTAACCCTTAAAGCTGACGTGGTTGGCTTGGAGGAGGTCGTTGCCATCGGTTATGGCCGGAACTCGCGCAAAAACCTGTCGAGCGCTGTTACCTCTGTCAAATCAGACGATCTGAACCGCGGGGCAATCGCCAATGTTGGCCAGTTGTTGCAAGGGAAGGTACCGGGACTGAATATTTCGGCCAGTGGCGACCCGACACGCGGAGCAACCATCATCATGCGTGGTGCTTCGACGATTAACAGTTCTCAAAGCCCGTTTTATGTAATCGACGGCGTGCCCGGAGCGGATATTTCATTAGTGGCTCCGGACGACATTGTATCGGTTGACGTACTGAAGGATGCGGCGGCAACATCAATCTATGGTAACCGAGCCGCCAACGGGGTAATCATGATCACGACAAAAAGAGGCAAAAAAGACCTGGAGCAAATATCCTATAACGGTTACGTAGGTATCGAGACCGTTTCGAACCAACTTGATATGATGGATGCCAATCAATTGCGTTCGTTCCTTTCGAAAAACAACATGTCGTTTGCCCCTGAGGATGATATGGGCGCCAACACCAACTGGCAGGAAGTCATTCAGCGGTCAGCTGCCATCTCAACCAGCCACAATCTGTCGTACAGCGGAGGGAATGAGCGCAGCAATTACATCGCCAGCATTACGTATATCGACAAACAGGGTATTTTGCTCAGCAGCAATCAAAACCGTATTGTTGCGCGCATGGCCATCGAACAGCTGGCATTCAACGACAAGGTGAAGTTTGGACTGAGCGTGACCAATTCCAACATCAAAAACACGAAAGTACCTCAACGAAACTCGGCCTTGTTGCAAGCGGCCAAGTACCTTCCGGTAACCAGCCCGAAAAAAGAAGATGGCACCTACTTCGAAAACTTTAACCACTCTGGTTACTTTAACCCGCTGGCCATTATTGAACAGGCTGATGACGATTCAAAAATCAACACCCTGCTGGGCAATTTCACCACTGAAGTCACCTTGCCTTTTGGGTTCAAGTATAACCTGAATGTAGCCTACCAGAAAAATACTTCGCTGAACGGCGAATATTACAACAGCTACTATGCCACCAACTACAACAGTGCGCAATTTTACAACAATCCCGATCCGCCTGCCGTGCACTCGATCATTAACTTTGGTGACAACGGACTTGCTATCAGAAGTTCCTACCAAAATACCAATGTCATTTTTGAGAATTACCTGACCTGGGCCAAAGAGCTTGGAAAGCACAACATCAATGCAGTTGTGGGGTACTCCTGGCAAGATAATGTTTATGGCGATGGTTTTACTGCAACAAACACGAACTTCCCGGTTGACAATGTAAGTTACAACAACTTGGCGTTGGGTAATTATGCCGCCGTAAACGGTTTCATTGTTAACTTTGGAGATGCCTACGCATATCAGAAAACCCGCCTGATCTCGGATTTTGCCCGTTTAAACTATGGTTTCGACAACAAATATATGTTGCAGGCATCGATTCGTCGCGATGGCAGTTCGGTATTTGGCGATAACAAAGAATGGGGGTATTTCCCATCCATTGGCTTGGCATGGCGGATTGACCAGGAAGGCTTTATGCAGTCGCAAAGCCTGTTCACCGACTTAAAACTGCGCGGTAGCTACGGGGTAACCGGTAACTCATCCGGCTTTAATGCCTACACCGCCCAGTTTATTGTTGGACCACTCGGAACCTATTACGATCAGGGCAACCAGATTTTTGCTTACGGCCCTAACCAGGCAGCCAACCCTGATTTGGGCTGGGAAAAAACCACGACCACCAATCTTGGACTGGACTTCACCGTATTAAATGGAAAATTAAGTGGTTATGTTGAAGTTTACAACAAGAAGACCACGGATATGATCTATACATACGCTGTTAATACCGTATTGGTCCCTGCCGGAGTCATCACCGCCAATGGAGGTGAAATGTCGAACAAAGGGATCGAAATCAGCTTAAATGCAACTCCGGTAAAATCGCGCGATTTTAGCTGGACCAGCAACCTGAACCTGGCACATAATAAAAACGTGATTGAGAAACTGGAAAATGCATTATTCTCAGGCGGCGACTCGATCCGTATCACACAGCCCGATGGAGGTGGCCAAACCGGAAGTACCCTTCAAATTCTGAAGGAAGGAAAACCTATCGGTCAGTTCTTTACGCTCCAGTATGCCGGCAAAAATTCAGAAGGAGTTTCGCAATATATTGCCGCCGACGGAAGCCTGACAACCAATCCGGCAATCGGTGTGGACTATCATTACCTGGGCAGTCCGCAACCCAAATTATTGATGGGCTGGACCAACGACTTCCGGTACAAAAACTTTGACTTAAATATTTTTGTACGCGGGGTGTTCGGGAATAAGGTGTTTAATGCCACCCGGGCCGATTTATTCCGACCCAGTACTGCCCATTCGACAAACATTCTGGTTGATGTGGCCAACGAATCTCCCACGGATCTGAATTCTTACAAGTATTCATCCCGCTTCATCGAAAACGGAAGTTATATCCGACTGGATAATGCAACACTGGGCTATAATTTCAAAAATCTTGGTAAAATGATGCAGAACCTGCGTATCTACACTTCGGTGAATAACCTGTTCACAATCACCAAATACAAAGGCATTGATCCGGAGGTGGAACAAGGAGGTATCGCCCCTGGCGTTGATTCGAATAACTTTTATCCCAAAACCCGGACTGTACTATTTGGCGTAAAAGCGACTTTTTAACAACTAAACATACGTAACTATGAAAAATATAATCAAATACTTTATTCTTCCGGCGCTTGCAGGTTTATTTGTTTCCTGCCATGATATTGATGTGCCGATTACAACGCAGATGACCCCCGATGTGTTTCCGCAAAATGAAGAACAATACGCCCAAACTGCCGGTGCTGTTTATTCAGTGTTTCGCGGCGAATATGCGCACTCTTTTTTCTTCATGAGCACCATCAGCACCGACGAAGGCATTCTTCCTGCCCGAGGTGGCAACTGGTACGATAATCAAGGCTATCTGAAGATGCATTATCATACCTGGGATAAAGACCATGGCGCCACCAATTACCTCTGGTACATGATTGAAAAAACCATTGGGGTGACAAACCAAGCCCATTATATTTTGAATGATGTGATGCCGGAAGGCGCCAATAAGAACAGAACATTGGCCGAGCTTCGGACCATGCGTGCCATTTCGTACTTTATCATGATGGATTTTTACGGCAATGTCCCTTTAGACACCTTGTACGGCGATTTCGCACCACGCACCAATACAGCCCGCACCCAGGTTTTTGAATACATCGAAAGCGAGTTGAAAAAGGCCATTAACCACCTGAGCGAAGAAACCGGTGAGGCCACCTATGGTCGTCCAACCAAATGGACAGCTTATGCCTTATTAGCCAAAATGTACCTCAACGCGGAGTATTATACCGGCACGGCCCGTTGGAACGACTGCATTGCAGCTTGCGATGCCGTGATTAACTCCGGTAAATTCGCTGTCGAGCCCCGGTCGTCGTATCTTCA
The DNA here is from genome assembly GCF_059705485.1 of Gaoshiqia sp. US2. Lineage (NCBI taxonomy): Bacteria > Pseudomonadati > Bacteroidota > Bacteroidia > Marinilabiliales > Prolixibacteraceae > Gaoshiqia > Gaoshiqia sp. US2. The sequence goes on from NZ_AP048550.1 coordinate 4,023,069, forward strand.
AATGTTTTACCCGGACAACGGTCCGCAAATGAAAGAATTCATTTTTGCCGTTCCCTTTGATCCGTCAGCAACTGCCTACCCGGGAACAAACGGACAAATGTACCGTGCCCGTTACGACGTGCCGCGTTCGCTTCAGGCTAAATTCGAGTTGCCTTTCCGTCCAAGCGCCCCGATGAGTACTTTACCTGAATTTTACGCTATTTTCAATGATGCGGGCGACATCCGCAACGACCAATGGCTAACCGGACCTCAGTATCTGAAAGATGGCGTAACTCCGGTGATGGTAACCACCACCAAAAAAGGATACGATCAGTTTTACACCGGTGACGATGGTAACGCTCCTTATACTTATCATGTTACGTTGTCTCCCAACGTCGTTTTACGTCAAAACGAAGCCTTATTTGATTGCGGAAACGACGAGATTGCCTGGAACATGGGATACCGGAACATCAAATTCTATCCCGATAAAACATCAACAAACCGAAACCAGAATAACGACGTTCCTTACCTGCGTTATTCCGATGTGATCCTGATGAAGGCAGAGGCGATCCTTCGTGGCGGAGCGCCAACTCTGGGGCATACGGCTTTATCTTTGGTCAATATGGTTCGCTCCAACCGTTCCACCTCACCGGCCTGGACAAGCGTTACCCTCGAGGACCTTTACAACGAACGGGGCCGCGAATTCGTGTACGAATGCTGGCGCCGCAACGACATGATCCGCTTTGGTAAGGTTGAAGGTTCATGGGGTTTCAAAACCAATAATGAAACGTACAGGCGCATTTTACCCATTCCAACAGATGCGATGAAATTAAATTCGCTGCTGGTGCAAAACCCCGGCTATAATTAAAAAAACGTTTTATAGGCTGCCTGAGAAGTCCCGGAACAGGTCATCCCGAACTTGTTTCGGGATCTCGATACACTGATCGTCAGACCCTGAAATAAATTCAGGGTGACGAATGCAGAGGTCCGGGACTTTTCAGGCGGCTTTTTTTTCTTTCCAAAAACCTATATCTTTCAGGTAAATCCTATTTTCCCCGATTTAAACCAACTGCTTGTGAAACTAAAACGATCCATCCCGGCCACGCTTTCTCTTTGCGTATTGTTGCTTGTATACGCATGCCGGCAAGAAAGTCTCAAACCTGAAAATGAATTGGTTGATTTGGTGGTCCCGACCGTGGACACTGCCAATTCGCGCTGGTTTTTCTTCAGTTCGGCCTGCCGCCCTTTTGGTATGGTTAACCTCAGTCCCGATACCCAAACCGGTGGAGAATGGGGAAGCGGCTACCGTTACAACACCGACACGGTGAAGGGATTTAGCCACGTTCATGCCTGGCAACTGGCAGGTGTTCCTGTAATGCCTGTCGTTATTTCCGAAGAAAATTTCACTTCTGTTTATTCTGATTATGAGTCAAAATTTAGTCATGAAACAGAAAAAATCAGCCCCGGTTATCACTCGCTCCAACTTGACCGCTATCAAATAAAAGCGGAATTGACGTCGACCAAACGGGTTGGTTTTCACCGGTATTCGTTCCCCGAAGGCGGAAAGGCAGCCGTGTTGTTTAATCTGAATGGCATGCTTGGGCCCAGCCTGATGAAAGACGGCGAACTGAGACAAACGGGGCCAATGGTTCTGGAAGGAAAAACAGTCAATGCACCGACTATCCGCCGTCCAAAAGATTGCACCGTATTTTTCAGGGCCGAATTTAACGCTCCGGTAGCCGAAATCGGCAAAGACCCGGTGAGCGGAAACTATCTTGTTTTTTTTAATGAGATGAACGACCACGAATTGCTGATGAAAGTAGCCATTTCGTATACTTCTGAAGAAAACGCGGGAATAAATATGACAGCAGAACTACCCGGCTGGAATTTTAAGCAGATCGTACAGGACTCGAAAAACGAATGGAACAGCATGCTCTCCCGCATTCAGATTGAAGGAGGAACGACCGAACAGCAACGGCGTTTTTACACCGATCTGTGGCATGCCCTGCAGGGACGACGGACCATCAGCGATGTAAACGGCGCATACCCCGACAACACCGGCGAACAATTTCGCATCGGCCAGCTACCTCTTGACAAAAACGGGAAGCCCTGGTTCAACCACTACAATTCCGACGCGTTTTGGGGAGCTCAATGGACCATCAACACACTGTGGGGATTGGTATATCCGGAGATCATGGACGAATTTACCCATTCTTTGATGCAGTATTACCAGGATGGCGGCTTGGTTCCCCGCGGCCCGTCGGGCGGGAATTACACCTACGTGATGACGGGAGCTTCATCAACCCCCTTTATCGTGAGCGCTGTTCAAAAAGGCATTGTAAAAGACGGTTTGGAAGAAATTTACCAGGCGCTCAGGAAAAATCACCTGCCCGGCGGCATCATGGAAAAAGCCGGTTATGAACACCAAACGTCCATTGGCGGCGGTTTAAACTATTACCTCGAAAAAGGCTACGTGCCCTACCCCATTCCCGAAGGCGAGTTTGGCTATCATCAGGACGGCGCCAGCCTGACGATGGAATATGCCTACCAGGACTGGACATTGGCTCAACTCGCTAAAAAACTCGGACACAACGACGACTTCAACTATTTTCTGGGCCGGTCAGAAAATTACAAGAATGTTTTTGATACAGAAAGCGGCTGGATGCGGCCCAAAGATGTGAACGGCAAATGGAAAACGGATTATGACCCTTATCAGTTGGAGCATGGATTTAACGAATCAAACGGGGCACAATCCACCTGGTTTGTACCGCATGACTTGCCGGGCCTGGCTGAATTGATGGGAGGAAAAGAAGCAGCAGCCCAAAAGCTGAATCAATCCTTTGAAACGGCCAAAACAATGGGATTCACCGCCGGCACCTCGCACGACCGGGAGCTGCACCCGGAATACAGCCGGATTCCGGTTAACTACGGAAATCAACCTTCCATTCAAACAGCTTTCATTTTTAATTACCTTAACCAAGCCTGGCAAACCCAACGCTGGTCGCGCGAAGTAGTCGAATCGGTTTACGAAGGACTGGGCCCGCAACGAGGGTACAACGGCGACGAAGACCAGGGATTAATGGGAGCACTGGCCGTATTAATGAAAATGGGGCTTTTCTCCATGAACGGCGGATGTTCAACCGAGCCGTTCTACGAAATCGGAAGCCCTGTATTCGACCGGGTGACCATTCACCTGAACCCGGATTATTATCCCGGAAATACTTTTACCATCATCACGAAAAAAAATTCGGATGAAAACAAGTACATTCAATCGGCAACACTTAACGGCAATCCGCTGAACAGTTGGGCCATTCTGCACGAAAAACTGACCGCGGGAGGAAGCCTTGTTCTGCAAATGGGAAATCAACCCAACAAAAAGTGGGGATCGGGCGGAAGTAATGACTAAGCATCCAAATTAAGCGGGCTGGGTGAACGTGTCGGCTTATACGAATTCATCCCCTTTCAGCATTCAGTCATTTGATTATCTTTGCCGGCTGATTTTTAAAACAAAAGAACGATGATTTCAGTTGACGGTCTGGCGGTGGAGTTTAGCGGGAGTACGCTTTTCAGGGATATCAATTTTGTGGTGAACGAGAAAGACCGCATTGCGCTGATGGGCAAAAACGGTGCCGGGAAATCAACCTTGCTGAAGATATTGGCCGGCGTACAAACGCCAAGCAGCGGAAAAATATCGGCCCCGAAAGATGCCGTGATCGCTTACCTGCCTCAGCACCTGATGGCCGACAGCAAGCGCAGCTTATTCGAAGAAGCGTCGCAGGCTTTTGCCGGGGTGTTGAACATGCAGAGCAAACTGGATGAACTGAATCACGAATTAACGGTACGCACCGATTACGAATCGGCCGAATACAGCGCCATCATTGAGCAGGTGTCGGAACTTAGCGAAAAGCTGTACAGCCAGGGTGAAATTAATTTTGACGCCGAAGTGGAAAAAATCCTGCTGGGGCTTGGCTTCGAACGCCGCGATTTTAACCGCCCGAGCAACGATTTCAGCGGGGGCTGGCGCATGCGTATCGAGCTGGCAAAAATCCTGCTCAAAAATCCCGACCTCATCCTGCTCGACGAACCCACTAACCACCTCGACATTGAGTCGGTACAATGGCTCGAAGATTTTCTGGTGAACAATGCCAAAGCGGTGATCGTCATTTCGCACGACCGCCGTTTTGTCGACAACATCACCACCCGTACCATTGAGGTGACGATGGGTCGCATATACGATTATAAAGTCAACTACACCAAATACCTGGAACTACGCCGCGAACGCCGCGAACAACAGCAAAAAGCGTACGACGAGCAGCAAAAAATGATTGCCGAAACGAAAGAATTTATCGAACGTTTTAAAGGAACCTACTCAAAAACCCTGCAAGTACAGTCGCGCGTGAAAATGCTGGATAAACTTCAGGTTCTGGAAGTGGACGAAGTAGATACTTCGCACCTGCGGCTGCGGTTTCCGCCGTCGCCCCGCTCGGGCAATTTCCCGGTGATTGCCGAAAATGTATCGAAGAGTTATAACAATCGCCTGGTTTTTGAAGGCGCGTCGTTCAGCATTCAGCGAGGCGAAAAAGTGGCTTTTGTTGGTAAAAACGGCGAAGGAAAATCGACGCTCGTTAAGGCCATTATGAAACAAATTGAACACGACGGCAAACTATCGCTCGGGCACAATACCCTGATCGGTTATTTTGCACAAAACGAAGCGTCGCTGCTCGACGAAAGCCTCACCGTTTTCCAAACCATCGACGATGTGGCCAAAGGAGATATCCGCACAAAAATAAAGGATATTCTGGGCGCTTTTATGTTTGGAGGCGAAGACTGGGACAAAAAAGTGAGCGTACTTTCCGGGGGCGAGCGCACCCGCCTGGCCATGATCAAACTGCTGCTTGAACCGGTCAACCTGCTTATCCTCGACGAGCCCACCAATCACCTCGACATGCGCACCAAAGATATCCTGAAACAAGCCTTGCTTGAATTCGACGGCACGCTGATCCTCGTGTCGCACGATCGTGATTTTCTCGACGGGATGGTAACCAAAATCTATGAGTTTGGCAACCAACGGGTAAAAGAACACCCCGAAGGCATCACCGAATTCCTTCAGCGCAAAAAAATGGAGCACCTGAACGAATTGGAAATAAAGGTCCGGAAATAGAATCAACGAACTGACAACTAAACCCATAAGCACCAACTTGCTTGTACCAATGATCCCGGCGGGTGTAGTTCAACCGGGACTCATCGCCGGGGCGTGCAGATCGCTCAAAGTCCTATTTATTGGCGGTAGTAATTTTTTTTACTCCGTAGTCTCGTATTTCAATCAACCTCCCCTGTATTTCTATCTTTTCATTCAAAGCCAATTGTTTTAATCTCCAATTCAAATAACCATCACCAACATTAAAATCGATATCTGCAAGTGTTTCTCCAATCACTCTTGCTGCTTCTTGAAAATTCTCATCACAATTAGCCAATAAAAAGGAATCAAAATAATCTATTTTTTCTACTGCGATTTGTCCTTTATTATCACGAATCCATAACTGTCCGTTTTCCGATTTCACTTTTTCCCAAAGATTTCTCCAGTCTTGCAATCTGCTTTTATCGATTAGTTCAAATTGCTCAAAAATATCTTTCACCTGAAAGATTGCAGTTTGATTTAATGTTTGGGGATAAATAATATCTCCGTGTATTGACCTAACGGGAGTATTGAAATTGGCAATGAAAACAGGTTTGTCGAACTTTGATAAATGATATATTAATCTTGCAGTACCAATCATTTCAGAAGCACAATACCCAGTCCAGATAAATAATTTATCAATATTATCTGCATTTTCAACGATTGTTTCTATGCTTTTTAAATCTTGTTCTACGGGGGGATTTGGATTATCCCCAAAAACTATCTGCAACCAATCTATCCTTTTTTGAATATCGTCGCTTGCATTTATATCACAAGCAGGTCCAATGTTTAAAATATCATCAAAGCTTATTATCTGACTTTTGTTCAGGTCAATTACATTGCTGTCAATTAAAGTCCTCCGTCCTATCCTTCCAAAGACAATATGAGTGTTTTCTTTTTGCATACTGGTTTAGTTTTTCATTATTATCGCCAACGGTTAGTGGCCGAGCAGGTAAGGGCATCAACCCAGGTATCTCACCGAACCGTCCTTGACAGTCTCCCTTCTCCCCGATGAACCTAAAAATCTGCCATAGGTCAACGAACGTCAGGCCGCGTCAGCCTGCCCTATTTCCCAAAAATCAATAAAAAGCTTCGATAAAGATATGCTTTGTCTTGGCATAGTTTTTTTAATTTTTGATGTAAAAAAACACCAAATTTGAATCACTTGCAACTTTCTCAGCATTGCTGGCAACGTACTAAGCATAATCGACTGTCGCTCCCCAAATTACAAAACTTGACCTAATAAATTTTACCAACCAGCTAATTTGGAATCGATTTAAAAAAACAAGCGATTAACGAGTCTCTTCTCTCAATCGGGTGCAGCGGTTTCCGAACCGCCGGAGCCACAAATGGCAACAGATGCTGAAACAAGTTCAGCAAAACGGCGCTTCTGTGATCATTGATTTTCTACTCGTATCAGAAAACCATCTGCGCGAAAAAACCACAGGTGGTTTTGTATAAAACCTAGGTCCCGAAGAAAACCACACGTGGTTTTGAGTAAAGCCTGGCGTGGTTTTCAGCAACTTCACACCCGGCAGGTAAAATCCTTTGTTTCCGGGGCATTCAAACCAGGTGGGCCTTGGTTTTTTGCGTTACAACAACAAAGTTAGTCCTGGATTTTCGGAGTGGGCTCAGGTTTTTTTCCTGTACATCAACGAAAAAGTGATGACCAGGTGCGCAAGGTAATAAGTGGGTAAAATCAAAAAATTCAGTTCCCGGTAGCCGGCAAACTCTTTGAAGGCTATGATGGTATCGGAAAAAAGGATCAGAAAGATCCCGAAAACATAGGCCCGCTTTTCCCACCGGTCTCCCTTTAGGCCAAATGCTGCTCCAAACGAAAAACAGGAGATCAGCAAGTAGGCCAAAGCAGCAAGCATCAAGGTTTGATCGTTGATCCCCGGAAATATTTTCAGGAAAAAGAAAAGCAAATAACCAACCAGCAAAATAAGAGTGAATGTCCATCGAATCCGCCCGTTGAGCAAAGCATAGGCCAAATAACCCAGGTGAGCCACAAAAAACAAGGCAATGCCTGCTACAAACCGTTCTGTTTCGCCATGCCTGTGCGACAAAAACCAGTCGCCGCCAATCGAAAACAGAAAGGCCGCCATAATTGCCCAAACGTCTTTCGAACGCTTCAATTGGTTGAAATAGAGAATCAACAAAATCAGGATCCCTCCGCCGGCGCTTCCCGATTTAAAGAAAAATCCGAAATGGTTTAAGGCTAAAACAGCCGAAATGGCAGGAAACAGCAACAGTGCATAAAGCCAGTTCTGCCTTGAAGTTTCTGTATTCATTTGTATATCGTTAGGTTTTCGGTTTTAATACCAGTACTATATTTTTCCGTTAACACCGGACACCTTATAAAACAGCACACGCCAATCCCATCCGGTTATTGGTTTGCTATCTCAATAATTTCCTGCCCCCAGCGCGACAAACAGAGCTTCAGTTCACCGTTTTGCAGTTGTTCTCCCGTAAACCTGCCCGGTTTTTCTCCCGAAAATAAAGGTGTAACAATGTAATTTCTGTTTTTTTTCACCCACGGAATATTGACTTTTTGTGAATCTGCTCCGCCATGTCCGCGCAATACCACCACTGCCCCGCAACCTTCTTCATTCAGTTTTCCCCACCAGTGCCAGCCTTCATCGGTTGGAGCGGGCACGCCGCTGAATTGAAAACGCGCATAAACGCCGTATTTCTGCTGAAGGTTTTCGAGTAGGGCAAAGCGGCACCGGTATCGTTCCATGTTTTCGTTAGAGAGCGAGGTTAAATCACCTGAAAAAGAAAGAGGGGCGCCCATCAGCCAACTGCAAATCTGCCGGTCTTGTATTTCGGGGCTCAGGCTCCCGTTGAAATTCGTGGTCACTGCGCCGAAAACCTCAATCCGGTCGAGCGGCAAAGCCCGGTGCCGGTACATCAAGTCACGGGTGCGAAAAGCTCCTTGTTTCAGCTTTTGCTGCAAACTATCGACATTGTATTTCCACGATCCATCCACCATTTGTTTTCGATTGCCGGCGCCCCAGTATTCGTTGGGCGCCGAGTGGTACGAATCGGCATGTTTCAAAACGGCGATATCAGCTTCCGGACCTGGTGTTTCCCAGTAAATTTCGTGCGACAACTGGAGCCACACATCCGGCGCCCGGCGGTGAATTTCGTCCTGTGTGGCCAGTAAGCCCCTCAAGCCCCGCAGATACGATTCTTTCAGGCTGCGGCTTTCGTGCCCGCGGGCGATATCACCGTAACATACATTGCTCAAATCCTGTTTGAAATAACCCGACTGATACGTTTTGTGCAGATAAACAATTTCATCGGCATATTTCGTCCGGGATTTTTCATAACACATACTGAGCCCCAGTCCGCCGGCCCGCCGGATAAGCGGCAAGCTAAACAGAGGCGGTTCATCCCCGCTTTTGCCGGCTTGCTGTTCGTTAATAAAAACCGAATACCAAAGGCCGGTTTTCATGCTTTTCGATTGGATGTAACTGCTCAGGTCATTCAGATCGGAAAATTTTTCAGGAACGGGACTGATTGTTGAAACGGCCCACCCTCCGCCGGGGCCCGCGTCGGACCAGCCCGCATCCAGTTGAAAACATTTAAAGCCAATTTGTGCGGCAATATCGGCAGCAATACGCATGTTGCTGTCGTTAATCTCAGCGGCATAGTTGGTCCAGGTGCAAAAAACCGGCGCAATGCTTTTATCCCCTATCGGACGTATTATTTTTTTGTCCAGAAACGCTTTAAATTCCCTTTCCACACAGCGGTCGAGTGCAGTAGAGATAGAAGAGACAGTGGAATAACTTTCACCTGAAAAGGCATAAACGAATACCGGTTCCGACACAAACGATTCGCCTGGGCCAATCACCCATTCAAAAACTTCAGGATTGTACCCCAAAGCCCCTTTGCCTGAAAATGAACGCAGTTTGGAAGGCGCCTCGCTGGCCAGGATGAGGCCGGAAGCGGCAGCAGAATCGCTGAATGCAACAATTGCGGGGTCAATGCCTCCTGACCCGGGACTAAGCGGCGTTAGGAAGGAATGGGTTTCGTTTATTTCCACATCGTCAATGGTTAATTGATCAATTTTTATCCAGTGCAGCCCGTAATTGGCAAATTTCACCCATTTGCGGATGGCCGGAAACCCTTCATAAATTTCATAATTGATCTGTGCTGAAATCCCTTCCCATGTGTTTTTTCCTGTTGAAGCAAGGGAAACGATCAGCCTTTTCGTCCCTTTTTCGGGAAAGAGAATAGAATAACTGACCGAGTCGAAAATGGCTCCGGCTTGTTTTCCTGTAACCAAAGCCGGATCAATCCATTCCATTGTTTGGCCGCTTACATTGTCTTTTTTAGCTACATTCAGGGCATCCGTCTGGTTCTTCACGGCATCTTCCTGCTCAACGCCACCCTTATCGGAATAGCCAATACCCTGCGGTTCAGCATCGGGCGACGCTTTCCAAAAAGTAACCGAGAATTCGTTCGCGTTTTCAGCAATGACATTAATCCCGCCCACCGAAAGAACATCTGTAACGGTCTCCCTGTCAGTTATCCGGAGACTGCGTTCGAGCATCCCGGCCCGTATGACGACGTTATTTCCGTCAGCCGAGATCGTCCATTCTCCTGCCGGGTTACCTGAAGTGCAACCGAAAAGAAAAGCACAACCGATAATTTCCGGAATCAAGGTCTTTCTTTTGAAAACAGCTTGTATCACTTTTTATTACACTTTCAAAAATTTCCCTTTTCGGTACATCAGCAAAAGGATGAAAAAAATGATCGATACATTGGCCAGTTTGATCAGGGTTCCGTAATAGTTACCCAAAAACTGTTCGGTTCCGTGAAGCAGCGAGTTACTGATACTGCCAAAACTTATTATTTCGTACAGCATATAAGCCAGAATGGAGTTCATTCCATATATTTTCAGCCAATTCAGATATTTGCCGTAATTTTTGTAATCGACCAGATAATAAAAAAGCGCCATCAGCAAAAAACAAATCCCGCTGCTGTATAGGGTCATCGAACTGGTCCATATTTTTTTAATGATTGGTATTTGCAATCCCCATAACTGACCGGCCACAATCATCAACACTCCGCCGATGGCCAACCACTGTACTTTTTTGATTTTCGGAAGGCTGCCTTTCATGATTTGCCCGGCAAAAACACCGGTCATTACGGTGACCCCGAAGTTCAGGCTGCTAAGTAACCAGGTGTAGCGGTAGTTGCCGAAATCAATCCCCGTTTCGGTCAGGCTTGAACCGTCGCGAAAACGGCCCAAAACCATCCGGTCGATGGATTCAGCCAGGTTGTTGTCGGGACCAAAATTACCGCCGCCCCACTCCCCGATTTTTACAAACGAAAGCAAAGCCCAATATATAAGCAACAAACCGGCGGTGACAGCAATTTGTCCTTTCCGGTTGAAGTGCATGAGCAGAATGGCAGAAATCAGGTAACCAATGGCTATAGCCTGAAGGGTATTCGAGAAAAAGAAAATCCGCCCGGGATCAAGAGCCAGCAGGTTTCCCTGGCACATCATGCCAAAAATCCAAAGCAACAAAACCCTTTTCAAAATGCGTTTATACAACTGCGTTTTACCTCCGTTTTTCAGGTATTTGCCAAAGGCAAAGGGCATCGATGCCCCTGCCATAAACATAAACAAAGGCATGATGATATCCCAGAACGCGAAACCTTCCCAGGCAACGTGTTCAAATGGGTTCATCATCACATCCATCCAGGGCGTGTTGACAGCCCGCCCCAGCGAGCGGAATACCGGTTGAAAAAATACCAGGCAAAACAGGTCGAAGCCGCGCAATACGTCGAGCGACCCCAGACGTTCCGTTTTTTGAAGTTCCATACAGGTTTAGTTTAGTAGGTAAAATATTTTTTCGCGTTTTTGTAATACAACTTATCAATCACCTCCTTCGGCAATTGCAGCCCTTTCACTTCTTGCCCGCCAAGGTCGTTGACCGGGAGGACAGTGTCGGTTGCCAGGAAAAGCCACTGTTCGAACCAACGGTTTCGGAGCCCTTGTAATACAATACTGAAATTAGCTTGGTTTCCGTGAACGTTGTCATCGGTTCCGTAAAGAATCCGGTCCTGGTAGTTGACCATAAAATTGCGAACCTTTTCATAGTCACCAGTCGCCTGGTACTGCAAATGGCCAATCCGTGCTGACAGATCGACATCGAAATTCGGGAAGCGGTCCAGCCGGGCCGCCAGTTCGTCCACGCTCCACTCTATACTTCCCAAATGAGCGCCGATCATTTTCAGCGACGGATACTTTTTCAGCAAATTGTCGCGCGCTGCCAACTGGGCTTCGTACGAAGGCGCTTCCGGATGAAGATACATGTGATATTCGGGATGCCTTTGATAATAGCGCCGGTCATCGCCGAGTGTCATCTCTTCCTCCGGGAGCCAGCAATTCCGCGGTTCACCCAAATGGGCCATCAGGGGAATCTTTTTTTCTTCCATGTAACGAAAAACAGGCTCAAAAGCAGGATGGTCTGCCATCACAAAACCGCCCGTTTCGTCTTTCAAATCCATCCCGATATTTTTCCAGATTTTTATTCCCGAAGCGCCGGCTTTCATACATCGTTCAATTTGGGCAATCGTTTGTTCAGCAAAACCAGGGCTACCAAAACCATCCACCCCGAATGTGCCAAAAAAAGCCAGTTTCTCCGGATAAGATTTTTTAAGCGCTGACGTGATTTCGAGTTGTTCTTCAAACGGTTCCCCGGCATCGACGTTGGGCGAAAGAATTCTGAAGTTCAGCGAATCCGCAAATTTCAGGTAACAATCATCAGGAGAATCGTAATGAAAGTGAAAGTCAATCTTTTTGACTTTTTCAAAATCAGCGCCGGTATAATACATCGGCTTCCGTGTGCATGAATTTCCTGAAAAAAGGAATCCCAGGAAAACGAAAACTGAAAAATATGACCTGATCATGTTATTCTTTCTTTAGCCCGATTTGTTCGAACGGAATTGGCTGCAAACCGGGAATTTTTGTAAATATTTCCGAATTTTCACTGAGTCTGAAATCCTGTTCTTTCCGATTAAAAAAGCCCGGATCATTACTGGTCACGTAATTATGGTCGCCATATTCAAGAAACTTTTTGTCGCCCAGGATCACCGTTTCAACCCCGACAAAGATGTTTTTATCCACCACATTTCGTTTCGGGAAGGCCGGATTGTCGTCCCAATAGATGGCCAGTTCAGGATATTTGTCGCTGTACGGAGCCTGGTCATGTTTTATTTCGCGGAGCGCTTTATCGTAAACATTTCCGGGAGCAATCATGGGTATCGCCCAATCGTATGCCTGCAGCCGGTTGTCGACCTTAATACCCACCGGGCAATCGATAAAAATATTGTTGATATACGCGTTGTCGCTTCCTCCACCGATCAGCGACGGAAAGGCTCCTGCCCTGTAAAAAACATTTCCGAAGACTTTCATGCCGCAGGCGCCATCATCGTGATAAACAGCGGTGGTCCGGTGCTCCTGCCCCAGATCGTGAAAGTAGTTGAACTGAACCAGGTGACCTCGTTCCGAAGGGTTCCTCCCGTAATAAAGTGCGCCTACATCATCGGTTGCCAGGCACACATCGTGAATATCGTTAAACTCGATCAGGTGCTCGTTCCCCGACATCAGAACGGCGCAATGAGGACCCTGATAAATTTCGCAATGGGCAATGCGGTTTCCAACGCCCTTGATCTGAACTCCGGCGCAATAAGTTTTTGCAATCCGGTTAAAATCGTGGATCCGGCAATTTTCGACGTAGTTCCGGCAGGGTCGAGCGTCTGCCGGTTTCCTCCGAAGAGGCGAACTCCGCCCGAAGCGGTTTGTTCAATCGTACAACCGCTAAGGCCGTTGTTTTTCCCGGTCGTCCCGTCGTCGCCATCGCCGATATGAACGGCAAATGAACCCAGGTTGCGGAACGTACAGTTGATCAGTTTGCAATTGTTGGCGCTTATCAGGTCAACACTGTGTGTTCGCGAGCACTCGAATGTTATCTCACGGATGGAGATGTTTGAGGAACCGTTCAACACCACAAAAGGTACTTCGAGCATCGACACTTCGACTGTCTCCGTTTTTTCAGGCCGGTAAAAATAGAGAACGCCGTTTTCGCGGTCGATATAATATTCGCCCGGAGCGTCAATCTCTTCGGGAATATTGTAAGCATACCAGGTATTGTAAGGTTTTCCGGAGAGAAAGCCATAACGGTGCGGCTGTACCGTCTCGATGGTTTGTTCCAGGGTGTCAATTGCGGCAACCTTCACGGCATCGTCGGCCCAGCCGTACCTGAAATAGCCGGACAGCCACAGATCGCCGGAAGGTTTCCAGGCAGCCGGACGGTTGCCCTGATAACGAAAAATCCCTCCAAACTTCGTAGTATCGCCTTCGGAGGGAACTGATCCTTTCTCAATCACTTCACCCATACCGACCACCGAATCGTTTGGCCAGCGGGACAAGTGGCCGGGGTCGCCGTTAATAAACAGTTCCATCCAGGAGCATTGGAACGGATGGCTGAAACCAACCTGCTTTAACTCACCGTAATTGGTAATCGCCAGTTTTTTGAGATCAATCATGACGATGTGCTCCCGGTTTTTTCCCGGGAACATGTTCCCTTTTTCCGTTCCTGACACAGACTCTGCCAAAGCCGGATCGATCGAAATTCCGCCGGTAAAACGAACTTTCTCCTGATTGAGGGCAGCTAGGGTCAAATCCCTGTCCCGGCTGTCAAATTCAAGGCTGCGGGTGAAATAGTAATCGCCCTCTTTCAGAAGAATTGAAAAAGCGGCCCCGTTTCCTTCCTGACGTTTTTCGCGAACGACATCGCGCGCCTTTTCGATCGTCCGGAACGGTTTTCCCGCCGAACCGTCGCCCTGATCATCTCCCAACGTCGAAACATAAAGCTGGTTGGGATTATTGCACGAAATGGCAAACACCAAAGCTGTTAAAAAATACAGGTTTATTCTTTTCATTATGCAAAATTGTACCGTTAAAATTTGCATGTTGTGTTTCTTATCGCTACCAAAGTTTAGTAACCAGATGTTTATCCTGACCGGTCAAACAGTTTGTGAAGCTTACTTCAGTTCCTGAAGAAATATTTGCCCGAAGGACCTGGTTGGGATAAACAGACACCGAATACATCAGCGTTCCATAACTGATCTGAAATAGAAGATCGGATTGGTTGTGAATTTCAATGATGTTTTTTTCCTTGTTGACGACTTTTACCGAAAGGGATTTTTGAACGATTTCGTTCAGCAATGCTTCTTTGCCCGCGAGCTTGTTATTAAAACAGGCCACTGAACGTCCGGCAAATAAGGCTTCCTTAACTCCGTCTTCCGAACGTTCTTTGACAAAAACCAGGGTCATTGGTCGCTGATTTTTTTCCCGGTACATGTTCGCGCTGGTATAATGAATGTCGGAATTGGCGAAATGGGCCAGTCCAAATTCGTTACACCAATCCAATACTTTCGGGTAATATTCCCACGAGTTAAACACCTCAACGCCATGTAATTTTTTTTCGGCAATCAATTTTTCGTGAATCGGGTACAGGGTGCTGGTATCGTTTGGCCATCCGGGATGGTTCCACAGAATATAAGCGCCTTGTTTGACTGCTTCGTCAATGGCATCCAACTCATTGGGCAAATCAATTTTATTCACATCCTGCACAAACAGCGCATTGAGGTGACCAAGCGGTTTTTTCCGGGTAATTTCCGTTCCCTTTATAACGATCATTCCAATTTCGCTGCCCCGCTTTTGTGCAATTTCGTTGGATTTGTTTAAATCGCCGATGACGGTTTCTTTGTTGGGCCGGTATTCAATATGGTCTGTAATGGCAATGGCATCCAAACCTTCGTTCCAGGCTTCGTTTACCCGCATGTCGGGCCATACTTTTCCGTCGGAAAATACGGTATGAACGTGGAAATCACATTTCAGCGTTTGATAACCATCCAGGTCGGGGATGTTGAGGTGATAGCGGTAATTTTGCATCGCCATTTCCGGGAATTCGTACACATCTGCATTTTGAATTTGTGCGGTGCCTTGCCCAAACAGGGCGGCAACACCAAGTGTGGTGGCAAAAACGATTTTATTTAGTTTCATCGTCAGGTTATTTATTATTTGATTTGTTTCAACTCATACGAACTCAAATTTTCAACATTTACCCGATACCCATCCGGGACTTTCAGTGAATAGCTGATTTCGTTTCCCGAACGTTTCCAGTTCAGTTCAACAACTTGGTCGTCAAGCGGAATGGCCCCGCTGCATTCATTTAAGTCAAGATCGGAAAAACGGATCGTCACTTCTTTGTTGGCATAATCGAGCTGACTGATTCCCAGGATATCGCGATAAAGAATATGTCCCAGGTACGATGCAAAACCGTGGTTGCAACTGGCATGTGCATCTACATTTTCCCATAAGGTACCGGTGCGCTCGGCCATGTAGTAGAAGTAATCCTGTATTTCGCCAAGCAGCTGGTTTTGTAAGCCGTAGCGCGACAGGATATCCATCCGAAGGTAATTCCCGATGAACGCATTGGCGCGGAAAACATTCGGCCAGGCGACGGCATCGTTGCGGTTCGGGCCGAATTCGGTCGTCAGTTTTTGCCACAGTTCCGGGTGGGTTTCAGGTGTAGCAATTTGAAAGAAGAAAGCATAGTACTGGCAAACTTCGGTGGTGTTTTGAGTCACTTCAAGCCGGCCGTTTGCATTTCTGACGGCATTGTCCACAAAAAAGGTTCCGTTGTACGATTGTTTCAGCACCTGCCGGCTGACCCGCTCAGCCTTTTGCTTCCAACTGTCGTTTTGATACAAATTGGCGGCGCTGGTCAATGCCGCGCTATACAGCATATTGGTCGGGTAATTGACGTCGCGGACAAAACTGTTGGCTTTCGACCATTCCACAAAAATCCAGCTATCAAGCTTTTCCAGCAAACCGTCTTCGTTTTCGAAACGGGCAAAATACTCCAGCAGTTTCGTAATCCGGGGCTTAAGTTGTTCAACAAGGGCCTGGTCGCCGCCGCGCCGGGCATAATCGTCAATTTGAATGATGAACCACAAGGCCCAGTTGGGAATAAACACGCCATCATTATGATCGGCCGGGTAACACATGGGCAACATGCCTTCGGGCAGAAAAGCGAAACTTTCGGGCAAAGCGTAGTTCTCGTAAAAGTTATGCCCCACGTCCAACCGTCCGGTGAAATCTTTCTCCATGATCGCCGAAAAATAGCTGTCGCAGAGCCAGCCCGCACGCTCGCGCGAAGGACAATCCATGAACAAATCCACCGCATTTTGCCGGTAGGTTTGCCGCGCCGCCTTATATATTTCGTTCAGCTTGTCGTTTCCCGACGAAAACGAAGCCAGCCGGTTTTCGGGATAAGCGTATTCGCGTAAATAAATCGTCTGAAGCTGACAGCTTCCCTTCAGTAGCATCGCTTTCAGGTACTTGAAGGTGTACGATTCGAACGATTCCAGCGTGTAATCACCCGGTTCCAGTTCGTAAACCACCTGGTTGTTGACATCGGCCATCCTTCTTTTAGGATTGACATCGCCGTCAGTCAGCATTTCATCAAAATAAAAAACCAGCTTCGACGGCTCGGAACAGCTTATTTTGCTGCCAACAAAACCCGAAAGGTTAACGCCAAAATCGAAGGTGATAAACTCGTTTTCTTCCAGTGTAACCGGGTTTCCTGAAAATGGTTCAGAGCGGGTATCCTGTGTTTTGGTCACAATTTCCTGCATCAGCTGCGACGGCAGCACATCCAATTCGAGCTCGTCTTCGGTGTAACCCTTCAGTTTTTCGCTGATCCGGATCAGAGAACGGTCTTTCTTATAGGTTTCAGGCTTTTCAAATCCGATAGTTCCGGTAGCATATACCGCGACGGGCTTTACTTTTGCAAATTCAGGAAGAAGCAGGTTACGGGCGAGCAAACTGACGGCCGGTTGGCGAACCAACGTCAAGCTCTCAACCGCTGAACCGACGTTTGTTTTCCACTGGTCAAAATCGTTTGCCATCCGGTAATACTCTGTAAAGGGTCGCTGAAAACTGTAACGTTCCGCTTTTTGAAGACGTTCCTTGAGTTGGAATGCTTTAAACCCGGGAGCGGTTCCGGTTGCCAGCAATACTTTTTTCCTGGACACGACTTCCGCCTGCAAAAAAGAAGGCTGATCGAGGGTGTAATAACTGTTTACGTTGTAGCCGGCGACCTCAATGGCCAGGATGTTTTCACCCTTTTTCACCAGGGGCCCCAGCGGGTAATCATCCACCCTGAAATAACCGTGTGCCGCCCGGGCAGGCCCGTAACCAACAAACTCTCCGTTCAGAAATACGCGGTAGAGTGTCGACGCGGTTATCTTCAGCCGGATATCCTGCTTTTCTTTTGCCGTAAAAGCTCCCTGAAATCCCAAGGTGAGGTTCATTTCATTTTCGCGGCCTTCGGCCCAAACGGGCAGCGCTTCTTTTATTAAATCAATTTCGGGACTTTGGGAAGAAGAAGATTCTGTGCATGAAGACCATCCCAGAAATAGCGGAATCAGAAATGCAACAGAAAGTGATATACGTATCACCGTACTGATTTTGTTCATGTTTAGCAGATTAGAATTAGGCTGCCAAAAGATAATATTAATCTTTGGTTTAAATGCGCTCCGGTACCGGCTTTTATTTTGTTTTCCGGCAGCAATTTTTCAATCCGTCTCTTTTTCGTATGATGAAATCAGGAATCCGGTTGAAGAAATGTTCTGTTTTCGTATCTCTTCCTCCCCATATCGGGATGCGTTCGCCGATGTTCGATGCCAGGTCGTAGGTAAGGAATTCGGCCAATTCTTTTTTCCGGGTCGTGGTCGAATAGATCATTTGAATGGGGTACGCGGCGTTTCCAACAGTCGGGATTAAGCCGAGAATCAGTGCAATCATCCGGGGATGCCTTTCCGATTCGGGAAACCGGACTTGTTCATAAAGCATTTTACCTAAGGTATAGATTGTCCGGTAGATTGATCCACCCAGGGCTGCGCCAATGGCCAGGACACCAACGCTGATTAAACCGGTGGCATATAACGAGGGAAGCACCACCAACTCGATTACCTGTGTAACCGGTTTTAGTCCCAATACGATGATAAAATCGGCCAGATACGGGCTGCTTGACTCGTGTTTGGCCTGATCCCGCAAAAATTCCGACTGATCGAAATTCAGCTGGCCCCGCTTTACCCATTCATCGATCCGCTTATTCAGGTACTTCTCAATTGTGTATTTTCGGTATTCCCTGACAAAGAGAAATTTGTAAATGTTTTTCGTTATCTCCCATAGATTGATTGACAGCAACTTTCGTATAATCCAAAGCGGCATTTTCACGGCCATGTTTATCAGTCCGCTTTTCGCCAAACCTGCCAATTCTTTTGCATACCACAATATTACGTGACGATTGTACCAGCTTGCCTGGCTTTCGGTGATTTTCCCCTTCTTCAGTTTGTAGGTTATGCTTTTCCTTGCCCTTCCGATTGACCACCATTCATCTTGCTGTTTTTTCAACTGGTTGATGGCTTCATTCAACCGGCTCAGCTCTTCTTCTTCAAACCGATCCCGGATTTCTTCCACATAACGATGCAGTTTTTCCGTATCAACGTCATCAAACAATAAATGCTTGTATTTAAACGCTTTTGCAAGATAAAAAAACAGCAACGAAAGCGGGTTCAAGGGAAATATAGCCGGAACACCCGATTCGGCATCAATCCAGACCCAGTTTCCGTCCTGGTCGAGTAAAAAATTATTGAGCGCCACCGGATTGCCTTTTCCCGCCTGCCAAACCAGGCCATCAAAACCGGAAGCGATCAGTTTCTTTTGTAAAGGTTCCATCACCTGCCTGCACAAGTCATCGTATTCCCCTTCCGTTTCGTTCGAGAAAGGATGATGAAGACTAACCTGTCGCCCGGTAATAAATTCGGTTACGATTTCGTAAGCCCGAAATTCACTGTTCCAGGCCGTTCCGTACGAACGTGCAATTTTCAGATGAGAGCCAAACCACTTCGGAATCAGGATGGTCAATATTTCCCTTCTCAGGTGAGCACACTCAACGGCATGTTCGTTCCAGATATACGGATTTGGAGCGCCTGTCAGAACATAATTGACAAATTTTGTGAGGGAATCAGCCCCCGAAAAAACTTTGATGGCAAGAATATTTCCGCGATTATCAGAACTTCGGTAAACAGTTCCCGATCTTCCTTTACCGATTGCTTCCCTTCCGGCTGTATGATCCATTTTTACGGCTGCTAATTTGGGCACAAAGATCATTTTTTTATGGGAAACATCCACAAAACAGCCTCAAATTGTGGCAGTTTTTCATATTGACCGGCCACGGCTATTTCGCAACATGCTTTTTGACAAAAGGCCATACACCATCTTTATAATAGCGGTGCCCTTCAGGGCCTTCGTACAATTCACAATTTCCGGGGACATCGGCAGCCGCATAAATTTGCTGTAAGTGTGCGAAAGCTTTGCGCGATTCTTCAATCGGGAAGATTTTATCCAGTTTACCCTGAACGGCACAAAACGGGCGCGGGGCAATCAAACCGGCTACATCGGCCATCTCGCCGAGTTGCATGATGCCGGAGACATAATTACACTCGCAATGATGAAGCGACCCGATACTGCCGGTAAAGGTGCAGAAATACGACGCAGGCACAGCAACGGTGATCCGGGTATCGCAGGCGGCGGCAAACAAGCTGACAGTTCCGCCGCCGGAATTGCCGGTTACGACTACTTTTTCATGATCGACCGGCAAGTTGGCAAATGCCCAGTCAATCAGTTTCGATACATCCCAAACCCGGTCGCCAATGGGCGTACGGCCAACCAAAATATCGTGCAGCAGCAAGGTCCGGCACGATGAGCGGGCATCACCTTCTTTGTCTTCGGGGCTTCGTGTTTCGCCAAACCCTCGGGTGGTGGGCGCTATGGCGAAATAGCCCTCCCGAACAGCCTGAATGGCCACATTTCGTTCGCCTACCTCGCCGCTTACCCGTTCTTCTTCCGAATTATATACTCCGGCATATAGTTCCGTATTTTTCGAATGTCCGTGAGGGGCAATCACCAATCCCCTTGTTCCTTCCATATTTTTCGGGCGAAGTAAAATAAACGGCAGCGGAACCGTGGGCTCGGTCCAGATCTGCCAGCGTTCGCGGGTGGCAAAACCCAGATCTTCAGACGATAGCATTTCTGCTTTAGGCTGATAATCGTCCAGTTGTGCTTCCAGCACGTTCAGGCCAAGTATTTTTTTCAGTTCCGGGCGGAACGTTTTCTGCCATCTTTCAAAATCGGCAACCGACGTACCCTTGAATTCATACATCATCCCGGCATGATCGTACATGGTTGAAAAATGAGCAGGCGCTTCGTACCTTTCAACTTCTTCAAAGTGAAATATTTTTGCAACTGACGCATTTTCAACACGACACTGTAACAGAAACAAGCTTAATGCTAAGACCAAGCCAATTTTGAGAAAGCTTTGATGAGGTAAAGATTGATTCATACGTGTATGTATATTATTGAAAACCTGAATATCAGTATTTTATTCATTAATCTGAACTGTTTTTTTTATTGAATCTCAAGAATCGTTCCTGCTATATGCCGGTTCCCGTTGCCGGTATTGAAATAATACACCACCAAAACCCGCTTTTTGTCCAGTTGAACAGCCCAGGAATACCCCAGATCGGTTGTTCCTCCGTCATCACGGATAACAAATTCAGTAGCCGTTTCAAAATCTGAACATTCGGCATTCAGTATTTTTGCCCTGATACCGTAGGGTTTGTTGCGATAACCATAAGTGAGCAAGACCCGATCGTCGGGCAATTTTAAGGCATGCAACGGATAACCGTAAAAATTCATACTTTGCCACCGAAAGGATTTTCCTCCGTCGGATGAACGGGCGATGCAGGAAAGATGACCGGGCATATCAGCTGTTCGAAGAAAAGCCACCAGGTCGCCCCCGGGAGTTTCATAAAGCGATGTTTCGTTGAATGAAATTTCGTTGTCGACCGCAACCGGGCAGGCATAATTCCAGCTAAGCCCCTTGTCTTCAGAAATCAACAGATAAACCGAAGTTTTTGCCGGCGATACCGCATCGCGGGCTGCGACCGCCCAATAAATTTTGCCGTCTTTCCCCTCGCACAAAGCACCCCGGTTATAGGCCGGAAGCGGTTTCCCCCAAACATCGACCTGTGTTTCTGCCGGCACATTTGGCGGATAAAACGGACCCGACCATGATTTCCCGCCGTCGGTTGAACGCATCAGGTAACCACCTAAAAAAGTAAAGGCCGGCGATTGTTCCGATTTACCTTTGACCAGGCTGATTGGCCTGTTCAGCGCCTGACCGGCATCCGGGCGGATTAAGCCCCAGGTATAGCTGGCACAGAGTAATGTACCGTCGGTTAACTGGAGCAAGCAGGGATCCTGCGAACCGCCGAAGGGATGTGCGTAAATCAGTTCCGGCTCGGTTGTCCAGTTTTCACCATCGCGCGAACGGACCATCACCAGGTAACTGTTCGGGTCGGTGTGCGAGATACCTTCCTGCCCAAACAAGCGTCGCTCCGGAGCCCTGCGGAAAGCAAGCAGGATTTCCCCGTCAGGGCGTGTTACAACCGATGGAAATGCAGAATAAAACATGGTGTCCCGGTAAATAATCAGGTCTTTCACTTTTCGAATGCCTGGCAGGTTGGTTGAACTTACGTTTTTTTGCAAATCGATTGTATTGTCGCCGCATGGTCTGTTTTCCCCTTTCGCATGAAAGAATCCGGTCAAAATGATAGCAAGAACAAGTAAAAATGTTGTTTTTTTCATTTCTCAGAAGTTTGTTTTGATGATTTCCAGTTCATCCCCGTCAGGCGATATTTTCATGGTCACCTTCCGGTTTCCGCTAAAGTTATACACAATTTCGTCATTTTTCCCAATAAAAGGCTTTACCCGTTTTTTCAGGTCATCGCCTGCCATGTCGTCAGTGATGATCCACTTCCCTTTTCCGTCGCTAAATTCTTTGGTTCCTCCGGTATAAGCGGCAAGCAGCTTTTTGGGGGCAAAACGCGCCGAGGTAACTACCACCAGGCCATTTTTCTTTACACGTTCATTGATATCGTCAAGCGTTTTGTTACTCATAAACAATCCGCACAGAAAAGCCAGTTTCACGGTTTTGAGATGTTCTATGGTTACCGAATCGTCGAACACAATGGGCGAGTTGGCCGGTGCAAAAGAGCGGTGCGGCATTTCCATGTAGTGGTTACCTGCATTCCACGAAAGGCTTTCCTTTTTCACCATTCCGTGGGTGATGGTGTGCCAGGCTTTTATCCACTCTTCCGATTCGGGGCTTGTATTGAGGTTGTAAGCGCCGAACAACCAGTCTTTCCAGTACAGGTCAATTGTTTGGCCGCCTTCTTCAACAGTGCAAAAAACATCTTTTCCCTGTCCCCAGGCCGTATCATCGAAACGGATGATGGCGATTTGCGGCTCAAAATCGCGGAACGAGTATGGGCGAGGATTCGATGGAATATATTCTTTCACAAAAGTCCTGAACACTTCTCCCCTTTCTCCCAGCTTCACGTTCT
Organism: Gaoshiqia sp. US2; assembly: GCF_059705485.1. Lineage (NCBI taxonomy): Bacteria > Pseudomonadati > Bacteroidota > Bacteroidia > Marinilabiliales > Prolixibacteraceae > Gaoshiqia > Gaoshiqia sp. US2. The sequence continues at coordinate 4,045,789 of NZ_AP048550.1, forward strand.
GATTTTCGTCTAACGAATAAAGACTGCCCACATTTTCAACATACGCCTTGTCGACCCCCGCCCAGTATGCAAACAGCAGGTTTCCCTGCAATTCTTCGGCACTGTGTCCGGGATAGGTGTTGTGGTTCCAAAAATCCAGACAGGCCCATAACTCCTGATTGTATTGAAGGCAGGCTCCCATGGCACAGGCCGCCCACACATTCGACCAGTTTTCCTTCATTTGCTTGTAAGCGGGAGCCATTCCTGCCCGTGCAAAATTGTGAAAAAGTACCGGCCATACATGCTCGGTCAGCATTTTTCCGTTGCCAAAACCACGGTGATAATCGACCAGCGATTGGGCACCTTTAAACACGGCTTCATCTGCCGATTTGAAATCCATTCCGGTAGTTTCGGCCAAACTGACCCGTTCGACACCCGGATTGCTTAACGCAATGGTCAGGTTGCGGGTGATTTGCGAATGTTCCAGTTCATCGTACATCGTTCCCCAAAAAGCAGGCGATTGCTGAATATTTTTCAGCACCTGCGGCGGAAACCTGAACTGATGCAGGCCCCCGGGCTGTTTCACCCAGTTGTGCCCGTCGGTACTGAACATGTCGAGCCTCCAGTTTCCCGATTCCACGTTGAAAAGTATTTTCAGATTTTTTTCTTCCGCACGGTGGAGCAGTTTTTTCAAGGTCGCGGCTTCTTCTTCAATGGTGCCTTTGGGACCGCGGTATTTGTAACTGATGAAATCGACGCCCAACGCCTCCATCGCCGGATAATTGAAAAACTCACCGGGTTGAAATTTATCGCCGGAATTATCAACCCCAACAAAAAATTGTTTGTCTGTATCCTGCGTGCGCTTCGGTTGTGCCGAAACCGGACGGACAGTTGCACCGACTGCAAAAACCAACGCCAAAACCCATGCTATAAATTGCCCCGGGTTGAATAATCTATCATATCTGTTCTTCATCTTTTTGAAATTAATCGTTACTTACCGAAGGCGGCCTGCTGGACGGGTTACTCCCCCATTCTTTATTGGGCTGGTCGCCCATTTCAAATTCGAGCGTTCCGCCCGCCGTCAGTGTTTGGTAGTCAATCCACGGCTCATCAAATGGGTTCCCGTTCAGTTTGGCCGACTGAATGTAAAAATTATCTTCGCTCACCTTGTTGGCAACGATGGTGAAACTTTTACCGTTGTCGAAATGAAGGGTCAGTTCTGGGAAAATGGGCGAACCAATCAGGTAGACGGGTTGCACGGGGTCGTACGGGAACAGGCCCATCGCGCTCATCACAAACCACGAAGCCATCGCCCCGGCGTCGTCGTCCATCGACTCGATGTAACCTCTCGGGTCGGCGCGGTAAACACGGTCAACAACCGGTTCGTCAAACGGCCCGTGGTTGTGGTACAACTGAACAACCTCTTTCGTGGTGAATGTGCGCGCCCATTTTTGCGTCAGGTAGGGTTTCCCCAGAAAATTAAACAGAAATGGCGCCTGAATATCCGGCTCGTTCAAAGCCATGTAAAAGTCGTTTTCAAAAAAATACCCCAGATCGTCGGCCACTTTTTCTTTTCCCCCGGCCAGTTCGATAAAGCCATCCGCATCGTGCAGCACAAACCAGCGGTAATGCCAGAGGTTGCCTTCGTAAGTGTATTTGTCAATCACTTCCACATCGTCAACCGGTTTTCCTTCGGGGGTAAAAAAGCCGCGCACATGGCCCTGGTTGTCCTTTTGTCCGGCACACCACAGTTTTTTATACTGAAGGGCGGCTTCTTTCAGGCTTTTCGCCTCGTTGTCTTTTCCCAGGGCTTTGGCCATTTCCAGTGCAAAATAGGCATGGTAGTCACTTTCCAGTTGGTCGCTCAGGTTTTTGACGCCGCCTTTTTCAAAATCTTCTTTCATCCCGCGAAAGGCAACTTCGGCATCAAAATCAGCCAGGCCTTTGTTCCAGGCATCTATGATGACCGCACCGGCAAATTCCATGCGGATATTGGGCGTTGGCCAGTACTGACGGTCGCCGCCTGCCCGGTGTTTGTAATGATCGACCAAAGAGCGGGCGATGTTCTTCGCAATCTGCGGCTCCATGAGCGACACCAGCGAATATTTACGGAAGTCGTCCCACAGGCTCCAGGTGCAGTAGTAGGTAAAATCGGGGGCCGTTTGTTTCGTGTCGTACAATGAAGCAGGCTGATTGGCCGCACGGTAAAGTCCGGTTATTGAGGTAGCGTTATTAGGAACCAGATACGAGTGGTACAAATGGGTGTAAAAAATGGTTTTAAATTCGTCGGAACCGCCTTTTACTTCTATTTTCGACAGTTTTTCGCGCCACACCGAAGCCGTGTGTTCCCTGGTTTTATCGAAATCCCAGTGGTTTATTTCGGTGGAGGCATGCAACATGGCCAGTTCTTCGCTTACAGGCGACAAGCCTACTTTCAGTTGTACCGTATTTTTTTCGTTTCCTGAAAAATTCAGCCAGACGCCAATATCGTTTCCTTCACGAACAGGCAAGTCGCCATTTTCATCGCCTTGCCAACTGGTAAACGATTCGAATGGAACATCTGCAACAATAGCAAAATACAGTTGGTGATAGCCGCCTCCCCGGTTGTGGAGCGACTTGATCATCCCGGTGATTTCGCGATTGCTTTTTATGTTCAGTCTGGCGTCGAGCATCCCCACGTAGCTGTGAGACAATTCCACCACCAGGTAGCGGTCGTTTTTCCTTTCTTCGGGAAACGTATAACGATGAAAACCCACCCGTTCGGAAACTGTGAGTTCGGCTTTCACACCCGACTCCAACACCAGTTTATAATATCCTGCGGAAGCCTCTTCCTCCGATTTGATGTACTTCTCACGAAATTCATTGATTTTAGACGTGAATTTTCCGATCCCGGGTTTAATAAGCAGGCCGCCGCCTTTGCCCTGCGAGCCGCCGCCTGGAATGCGAAGGTGCGAAAACCCTTCAATGTATTCATCCTCGTAATAATATCCGACATGCGAATCGCCTTCGGTTTCGGGCGAAAGCTGCACCAGTCCGAACGGGTAGCTCGCGCCGGGATACAACTGCCCGTTGTCGCCTTCGGTACAAATAAACGGATCGACGTATTTCAGCGGGTCAAAACTTGCTGTTTGTGTGTTTTTTGAGCACGAAACGGTCCCGGCCAGAAAAGCCAGAAAGCCTATTTGTAAGATCTTTTTTGTCATAGTTGGTTGGTTTAATATGAAGTCAACATGATCTGATACTGAACACGTCACCCTGAACTTGTTTCAGGGTCTCATTTATCATGAGATGCCGAAACAAGTTCGGCATGACAGTTCAATTAACACAAGTTGTAAATCTCTCATTCGCAGCTGTATGGGCCATGAATGGCCGTTACCTTAAAATTTTCTGCCGAGTCATCCAGAATATAAATCATATATTCTTCTCCTCCCGGACTGACCCGTACCACGATATGCCCTTGCTGGCTTTTCAGGTCATCCATCCGGCCAGATACCACGCGGGTTTCTTCCATCGTATTGGTGGCAAAAATATCGCGGGGGCCGGGATAGGTCCAGGTTGACATCATACGCGCCAACACGGAAGGCGACGGATGGCTGGGCGCCCACACCTGAATGATGTGCACACGCGGACGGACAGCTTGCAAAAACGGAACACCCATCGCATCGTAATAAGCATGGTGGTTCGCAATGCAAACCTCAACCGGGCCGGTAACCAGTCCCACAGGCGTTTCAATATCCTGCCACGAACCCGGCGCCCCGGTTGTCAGATCGCCGCCATTGAAATAATCAAATTTCCCGTAAGACAGGCGAAAGGCGCTGCTGCAAGCGTTTTCTCCGGGATATTGGTTTTCGGGAAGCGATTCCAGCGGGGGAAAATGGTTTCGCACATTATTCCCCACTCCGGTCCAAACCTGCCGGTTGGACGCCAGGTTGCGGATTTCAAAATTGTTGAATTTCTCCGGGTCTTTCAACAAAACAAACTGGTCGTTTGCACCCACCCGGAATTGTTCGGCCTGAGTCCCTTTGTGTTCGACATTCCACTTTACAAAACGGATGTAATTGTCGATATAATCAGCCTTTAACGGTTTGGGATAATCGTAAGCAGGCCAGTTGCGGTCCACAATTTTATCAAAGGGAATATTTGTTCCGACTTCGGTAATCCCGGTTAAAAGGAAGTTGATCATCAACTTGAAGCTGGCTTAAACCCGGCAGAGAAAACCCGCAAAGCATCACAAGAAACAGGGCCCGGATTGTCATTTTTTTTCTCATGTCTGATTTGTTTAGAAATATTATTTCGGTAAAAAAATCGGTTTTAACGGCTCAATACCCAGTTCGCGTGCCGCATTAATCGTTTGTACCATGTTGTTCACCAATGGAAAATCGACCCCTGAGTCAAATAACATTTTTAGTTCTTCGGGCGAATCGGTTCCATAATAATTGATCTTGATTCCATTCTCTTTCAGAGACTTAATACTTCCGGCAAAATCGTCATAGGGTGATTTCCTGAGAAGTTGAATAAAATCGGAACGGACGCTGATGGTGGTAGCAACATATTCTTCGGCCGACTCCTGCCGATCCATGTTGCAAATCTTTATTCCGGGAACGGCTTCTTTTGCCAGGCGGGCAGCTTCGGCGCTGCAAGCCAGAAAAGCCTGGTGCAGCCGGCCCTGCGATTCAACCAGCGTGGCAATCATTACCGGTAGTTCGCCCGCTCCTTTGATGTGGATATTGATCCAGACATTGTGCGGCATCTCGTTCAACACTTCTTCCGGCGTCGGGATTTGCAAGCCTGTAAATTCCGCGCTTTTCCAGCTTCCGGCATCCAGTTTCCTGACTTCATCAAAAGTGAGTTCCGACACTTTCCCTTTTCCGTTGGTGGTGCGGTTAACATTTGAATCGTGAATCACCACCATTTGTTTGTCTTTGGTCAGGTGTACATCAAATTCAATCATATGAGCGCCGGCCTCCACGGCAGCACGAAATGCCGGAATGGTATTTTCGGGATGGGTTTCCATCGCCCCGCGATGAGCACACAAACCACGTTCCGGGAGTTCAACAACCAGCTCTGCTTTTTTAGCTGTCTGGCATCCGCAAAAGATGAAAAGGACGAATAGGAATGCCATTTGTGTTTTTATCTTCATTTTCATTCCGACTGATTTTTATTGTTTTTTATTCCGGAAAATTGCGTTAATAATTCGACGGCTTCCGGGCTTCCTTCCACCTCGCCTTCGTCATTGATCCGGGTGATGTTGGCCGTTTCGTAAAAAACATAGCCGTCCAGACCGCGATGATTGGTTACCATATCGGTTTCCGCTTTGATGCTGTCAAATGGCCCTTCAAAGGCCATCCCGTGAAAATCGCCCTGTAAATACAGTGGTTTGCCGACAGCCCTGGTTGCTGCGCTGAACGTATCAATTGCTTTTTGCAGGTTCCACGGGCGAACCTGAAATACCCCGCGGATTTCAAGCTCATCGCCAATTTCTTTCACCCATTTTTCCCACTGCCAGTCAAAATTATAGGGATACGAACTTATTTTGCCACGGTCGTCGGGGCTCAGCAAATTCGTTTCCAAATGGATTGCCAGCGATTTTTTTCGGTCTTTTACCATTTTGCGGACTTCTTCCAAAAACCCAGAATACGCATTGCCATTTACCCGGCTCACCGAATGAAAATCGGTTTTGCCCCCGGTTGCTTCCAACACAGATTCATTGAAGCCATATTCCCACGATTCGGTAGAAAAAGTATGGTTTGAAATTCGCAGGTTGATCCCGTCCACGCCCCGGTCGAGGCAAAAACGCACCAGATCGAGCCAATGCGCCCGAACTTCAGGATAAACGGGGCTCAGAATTCCCATCAAATAGTCCGGTTTTCCGCAAGCCACCGCAACAGCCCCTTCCTTATCCAGACTGATCCAGTCGCCGGGATTGTACTCGCCAAAACTGTAAAAATCGCGATAATGTTCCTGCATTTTTTGCGGGTCGTTCATTTCAGCCTGAACTTCGGGTCGCTTCAGATAACGGACAAGCTGCATTTGTAGTTTCGACTGATAAAAATCGGCGTGTTTGTCCAAGCTGACAGGGCCGGTACTGAAGGTGTTCGGCATAATTTCCCCGTCGATCCCAATCAGTTCAATGATGGTTCCTTTTTCGTTACTGAAGTCAGCATTTTCGTCGGCCAACGAACAGCGAATTAAAATGTATTTATGGCCGCGGGGAATCTCCAGGTTTTCGAGATGAAGAACGCGGCATTTTCGCCAGTACGGAAAACGGTAACGCGGTTCAATGGTCTCGCGGAATTCAACCGGCCCGTTGTACGGAATAAACTGGTTGTTCGTGGGGCTTGTCAGGATGGAAAGATGTTCGGCTTTTACCCGCGTCGGGCGGTCGTCGCTTTTTACCAGACGAATAGCCGCAACCGGCCCGGAGTATTCATACGTCCCTGCCTTGCGTTTCAGGCACATGGTCGGGTTGTTGGCCAAAAAAGGACGGGGCATCGGGAAAATACCGCGCAAATCGCGAAGGGCAACTCCCTCAGGACAAGGCATCGTGTGAGGCAAAATAGGACCAAAAACGCCGCCTTCAAAAGGTTTGATTACGGCATAGAATTCGATACCATGCCGATGGGCCGAAGCCGCCGCTTCCTTTAGTAAATCAAAGCCGTGCGGATAATCTTCATAAAGAGTCCAGATGATGTCGAAAATCCATTGGTGGCGCGTTACCCCCACCGAAGCCAGAAGTTTATGGAGCTCATCCAACTGTTGCCGGTTCATAAAACACCGGTTGTTTTTATAATAATCGTCATCGCGCGTAACAGGCGCATCATAGCGGCTCCCCCGGTGATTGATGAGAACATTGTCGAAATAATCGGTCGTTGCAAACAACTGCTTTTTCCCCGTACTTCCGGAAGATGTTCGTTCTATTTTCGTACACTGAAAAAGCGGATTGCTCACGGCAAGCACCCCCATCCCTGTAAGGGTGGTAGTTACAAATGATCTCCGGGTAAATGGCTTTGTCATAATCCGATTCTTTTATCCGTTATTCGTCGGCAATACCCCATGCTTTATTCGCCTGGCTTCCCATTTCAAAGACCAGATTGCCGCCGTTGACTATCTCATCGTGTTTTATCCACGCACGGTTCAATGTTTTTCCGTTCAATGTTGCCGACTGAATGTAAATATTTTCTTTGCTCAGCTTATGCGCGTTGATGACAAAAAATTTTCCGGGGTAAATTTTGTCGTCGAGGCGAATTTTTACCTCATCAAAAATGGGAGCAGTAAGCTGATAAACAGGGTTGCCCGGACAAACCTGGTAAAGCCCCATGGCGCTCAGGTTGTACCATGCCGCCATACAGCCATAGTCGCAATCCATTTCTTCGAGGTAGCCGTCGGGCGTGGCTTTGTACACCCGGTCGAAAATAGGTTCCGGGAAAAAATTGTGTGTGCCGTATTTTTGAACGATGGGTTCGGTCAGGATTTTTCGCACCCACTTTTGCGTTAACCACGGGGCGCCGGCCATGTTGAAAAGATAGGGAGCATGTAAGTCGATCTGGTTGCCTGCCGTGTACAAATCGTTATCGAAAAAATATTGCAGTTCGTTCAGAAAAGCTTCTTTGCCGCCAAAATAGCCTATTAGTGAAGGAATATCGTGTACAATGTTCCAGCGCCAGTGCCATTTACTCCCTTCGTAGGTATATTTTTCGCGGTTTTCGGTCGGGTCGTCCGGAAAGTCCAACCAGGTTCCGTCGGCAGCCCGCGCCCGGAAATAACGGATGGACGGGTCCCAGGTATTTCGCCAATATTCCGAACGTTTCATAAAATACGCATAATCATCTTCTTTTCCCAATTCTTTGCCCATTTGCGCCATGCACCAGTTATCCCACGAATATTCGCCGGTTTGGTCGGGCCGGGCCGGAATAAAACCAATGGTATCGTATTTTTCGGGCATCTGGATCATGGCCTCGTGTTTCATGTGCGGGTACACCGATTCCAGCGAAAAGTCGAACAATCCTTTCACATAAGCATCAGCCATCACCATCAGCATGTGCTCGTGGCGGCAGGTCGAAAAAGGCTGATAACCATCTTTGCCCCTCACTGTGTAACAAAAACCGTGAGGCGGATGGTCGTTGTCGGGGAACGGGTCCCAACTCCCGGCCTGTTCGTAAATATCGCGCAGTGATTTGGCGATGTCGCGGTAAACACCGGGAATCCACAAGCTGTAAAGCGGGTATTTGGTGCGGAACGAATCCCAGAAAGCATAGTTGTTGTAAAAATTGTAACCTTCTGCCTGGTGAATCTGCTGGTCGAGTCCGGGATAAAGCCCGTCCACGTCGCCGACAATCTGGGGCAAAAAGCAGGTATGGTACAGGGCTGTGTAAAAAATGGTTTTGTCTTCCTCATTTTTCCCCGAAACCTGAATACCGGAAAGGATATCGTTCCAGGCTGTTTCAGCTTTTTGGCGTGTTTCTTCAAAATCCCAACCGGAACATTCGGCTTCCAGGTTTTTGACAGCCGCTTCAATGGAGGTGAGCGAAAGCCCCACTTTTACCTGAAGGGTTTTGTTTTTCAGTTCGCCAAACTCGCACACCAATCCACCCCCGGCCTGCGTTCCGGTTGTTTTTCCATCTTCGAGCTGCGAACCGGTCCATACGGATGTTTTCAATACCGGAGCATCGAATTCGGCCACAAAATACCGGTTGCCAACTGATCCTTCAATGCGCGACGGCGACACCAGTATACACGAAATGGCCTGCCCTCTTTTACCGCTGTTCAGGAATATCTTGGCGGGTTCCTGTTTCTGAAAAGTATAACGGTGTACCCCTACCCTTCCGGTGGCTGTCAATTCGGCCAGAATATCGTCCTGTGTGAGATGAACGCGATAATAGCCGGCCGAGGCTGTTTCCTTTTTTTTATCGATGTCGAGCACCGGGTTCACGAAAAAGGTATCGGCCGGAGCGTGGGAAAACGGGACCAGCGAAATCAATCCGGCGCGGTCGTGAATGCTTCCGCCGCCCGAACTTCCACGGTGCATATGGCTGAACCCGCGCACCTGACTATCGGAATAGTCGTAGCCCGAGTGGGCGAAGTCGCCGTCGGCAGTGAGGCTTCCCGGGTATGTGTCGGGGCAAAGCTCCACCAGGCCGAAAGGAACCAGCGCCGCCGGCAGCCAATGGCCGTGATCGCCCTGCGTGCAGATAAACGGATCGACGTAATCGACCGGGCGCTTTTCGGATTCATTACAGGAAAAGCACGCAACACAGAGTATAAAAAGTAATTTCCGGTTCTTTCGCAGGTTTTTCATATCAGGTAGTTTAAGTTTAGGTTCTGTTATTTTTATTGAATTCGCTGAGCAGGTTGCCCATTTGTTGCCGGTATTTTACCAATATCTCCGGGTTTTTAGTGTATTCCTTTTCGGTTACAAATACTTCGGAGCCGAAGTTCAACACCTGCTTTGCTTTCTTGACCAGATTTTGCTGATCGGGCCGGGCATTTCTGATGCAATCTTCCAGTAACATCATGTAATCGTAGTCATCGATTCCCTCGCGCATAATTTCCAGCCTGAGCGAGGGGACCGGTCCGGTCAGGTATTTTGTTTTGTCGTTGTTCGGGTCGCGGTTGGGCGGATAAAAGAACATGCCGTCGCCGTTGCCGTATTCCGCTGCAGCTCCCGGTGTTGTGAGGCTGCCGCTCATGTAGGTCATCGGATCGTCCCAGATATTTTGCAAAACTCCCGGTGGCGAGCAGCTTTTAGTATTCCAAACATTCGAACTCCAAACCAAAATGCCGGTCAGTTGATAACGGTACGACATCCACAACCACATCCGCAGGTTAATGGCATCCGAGTCGATAAACAGGTTGACATGCGGCGCTTTGGGCCAGGTCATCAGGTACGACCACATTTGCCTTCCTTTGGCAATCCATGCTTCCGACTTTTCAGGATCAAACTTGGCTAATACCGGACAGCCAATTTCAGTCACATCCATAATTTCAGGCCCGGGGTTGTTTTCGGTGATCAGGCGGGTCAGTTTGGACGCGGCTTTGTGAATCGTTTCCATCCCTTCGCGCACAAAATCGTAGTCTTCGTGTTTGGGTTCGTCAACCCAATACAGGTATTCTTTCCCCAGCCAGCCATTGGCTTCCAAATGATCCTGAAAGCCTTTCAGGTAAAGCGTGATCAATTTTTCATATTCGGCGGTGCCATTGACAAAACCGCTAAACCAACCGGTTTTCCGGTTGATAAACGGCCCCGGCCTCAGTTCAGGAATTTTAACCCGAAAGCCGGTAAACCCAAATTCATCCAGGTATTTCCGGGCGGCGACGTCGAATTCAGAAAAATCAATTTCCAGCCGCAAATCATCGATATTTTGTTCAAAATCGCCTTTGGGCAAAAGGTTCTTTCCGGTTGCAACATCAACAAACTGCACATTGTCGAACCAGGCGATTCCGCTTTTGCTGCCGTTGTCATCCGGTTTTACAGAAAAAATCTGGACACTGACATAGCGGGTGTTTTTAGGCATCGGGCGCGACAAAACCATATCTTCGTAAACGAGCGGGTTTACCGGATCAAGGAAGAGGCTATCTTTTTTCCACCGGGTGCTGCCGGTGTAAAACATCCCCTGAAGCTGCCAGGGAATGACTTTTTTATCAGCGGTGTAACTTTTAACGGTTACCAGATATTCCTGGTTTTTGTCGAGTGTTTTGGCTTGCCATTTCACCCAATAGGGTTTTTCAGGATTTACTTCGATAAGTTCGGCAGGGGCGCCGGGTTTATTGCCGGTTACCTGGTACGAATAGTTGCCCGCAAAAACCGTATCGGGATCGAATGTGCCCCCCGTCCACCAAACGCCTGTCACCGTTTTTTCGATAGGATACTGATCGAAAAACTGTTGTGGTGAGATCCGGTAATCCCGGAACGATTGATAATATAAATCCAGCACCTGTTTCAGTTCTTCATTATTGCTGAGGTTGTGGTACGCGCTGATATGGTCGGAATATAACCCGAAAGCGGAACGCATGTTCGGCACATCGGGCAGTGCAAAATCCCAAACCTTCAGCTCGACCGGAACAGCTGTTTCCCAGACAGCCGATTTCAGGCTGATTTGGGCGTAATAAATCCCGGGAGCCGCGTTTTTCGGCACCTTAACCGAGATCAGTATTGGCGCGTGAACCCCCGCTTTTGCACGGAACGGTTTTTCGAGCAAAGGCAGCGGGTCGGGGTACCATCCGGCTTGGTGACGGATACCCGACGGTTTGGTAATGTGAACATATTCCACTTTTCGGATGCTGATGTTCGCGGCAGGAATTACCTGCCCGTTTTTATTTGAAAAAGCAGTTGCCGAAACCGAAATGTCCCCGATATCAGTATTAGGAGACAAAACCAGTTGGAAACTTTCGAATTCATTTCTGGCCGCCTGAAGAATGATTTTTCCTTTTTTAGCCGGAACCGGATCATCGCGTATGACCTTGCAGGTACTTCCGGCCCACCAAATATGATACGGCCCGTCCGAACGTAATAAAAGGCCTTCGGCCTGCACTCCTGAGCACATGAACCCGATTGCCAGAAACAATGCCGGTTTGATTAGTTTTTTGATCATCAGGCAGGTTTTATGGTTTTTTCAAAAAGGCATTGCTTAGCGGTTTTCCGGTCACCCATTCGTTGAGACGGAAACCAAACAACCAGGCCACCGTTGGCGCCAGGTCGTAAGTAAAAACGGGAATATTGATCTCATATCCTTTTTTCACTCCTTTCCCTGAAATAAAGAAAGGGACAATCATTTCGTCGGGGGTGCAGCCGCCGTGGCCTTTTTCAAAACCGCCATGATCGGCCAGAATAAAAATCACCGTTTCGTCCAGCATATGGGCTTTTCGGAGCGCATCCAGAAAAACGCCGACCAAGCTGTCAGCTTTTTCAACCGATTGTACGTATTCTTCGGAACGATAGCCCCCATGATGCCCGCCGTGATCGACGTTATCGAGATGAACAAAGAGGAAATCAGGACGTTTTTCAGTCAGAAAATCGCATGCTTTTTGGGTAACTTCATCTTCCGACTCGCACGGAATGCTCACATCACAAACATCCCTTTCGATAAAATTTCCGAAATCTTTCCAGTGGTAAACCGCCCCGATGACGGCTCCGGGATCATTTTTCCGGATTTCGCCAAAAATAGTGGGAAACATGTTGTGTTCGCCTTTGTAAACCGGCTCCAGAATTTTATTGTCAACCCGCCACCCGTTTTTCCAGATTCCGTGCCTTTCAACGGTTGTGCCGGTAATCATCGAACTCCAGGCCGGTCCGCTCACACTGGGCATCACCGTCCGGGCTTCAAGCGACCACGCGCCGTTTTTTATCAGTTCATCGAGATGCGGCGTATTTGCCATCTCAACTCCATGAGCGCCCAGCCCGTCGATGCCAATCACCAGAACATGCGGATTTCTCTTTGTTTTGCCGGCTGCCTCACTATCGTTTGCTGTTGCCATCACGATCAGCAACATGCCCAGGATAAACAGGTAAAAATATTTTTTCATGATCTTCTATGTTTTCAGTTTCAGGTTTATTTCAGAACAATGACGGAATGGATGCCAAGCCGGTCAACGGTGGTTTTTACCAGACCGCTGGAAAATGAAAAATCCAGGGCGACATTCTCAGGCTGAAGCATCACTTTTCCGGGCGCTTTTCCGCTCCTGATTGTGACCGACAAGGGCCCCACAGCCGGAATTTCATCGTAACGGGCCACTTTTTCGTTGGAATGTTCGCCTGAACTGTTGATCAGGTGAACGGTTAGCTGATCACCCAACTTATTTACGGCAACCACCACCCTGGCTGAACCTTCTACCCCGGCAACCGGCTCCGGGAAAAGGTCGCCAACAATGGAGTTGACAAAATTGAGGTAAACGGGATTGGCGGTTTCGTTGTATTTCCTTGAAATATCGAGATAAACACCGGCTATTTTACCTTTCCCGTAAGAAGTTACGGAAGCCGCAGGCGATGATGGAAAACGGAAATCGGAGACAGGATACCGGAATCCACAAGCCGTAGCGCCCTCCTTCAACTCAACCGGCTGAAACAGGGTGTTGATGCCTGCCATTTCGGTCCCGTATGCCAAAAACTGCGTCAAAATCGCGGCTGTGCCCGAAAATTCAACATGCAGGGCATCAGTAAACAAAGCTGTTGCGTCTGCGCCAACCACCAGCAAATTGCCGCCATTCTCAACATAGCTCAGCAATTCGGCTTTAAAATCTTCCGCCAGATAACGGCATTCGGGAATAACAATCAGCGGATATTCCTGCATCCTTCCTTTCAGGTGATGTTCCATCAGAATTTCCACGGCATTCTGTCCGTCGAGGAGCATGTTCAGCATTCCCCGCAGCGGTTCGTTAACCGAAGAATTCGGGTAAATCCCGCGCGTAAATTTTTTATAGTTTTCAGACGAATAAAGCAGGGCAACCTGTGGAACCGGTCGGGCATTCTGGCAGAACGGCTGGCGTTCGCGGCAAAATCCGGCCACTTCCTTCATTAGCCCAAATTGCCAGGGCTGCGGCGAAGCATCGCGGTTTTGTTGGAAATAAACCTGGTAACCGCCGCCCATCGACATCACCGTGGCTGCCAATTGCTGCAACTGCGCCGCCGATTTTGTAACCGGTACGCCGGTGTTAAAATTGTATGCAAAGCTCCAGGCCATCAAATCCCAGGGTTTTCCCTGCGGAGCTATGCAACGCGACTCAAAAAGACCGCTGTACACGCTGTTTACATGGCTGAAATCGCCTGAAATAAAATCAATATTAATATCCACCGGCTCGGGCATGTGCGACGAAAACGCCCAGTTGCTGGTCACCTGAAATTCGGGTTTGTAGCGGTGCAACTCATCCGTGTAATGCGCCACATACTGCCGGAATGCCTTCCGGTTAATCTCATTAAACTCGTAGCCGCCGGGGTCGGCGAATGACTTTGGAATTTGCCGGATGCCGGTTTCGGCACGAAAAGCTTTGATCATTTCGGGGCTGTAATCGGCCTGAAGCGCCCAGCATTCGCCATCGACCCAGCACCCGTCAATGTCGTATTCGTCAATCAGTTCCTTAAACTGCGGAATCAGCAGGCTGTCTGCATACGGGCCTTTCACCGACATTCTGCCACCGATCTTTTTCCCTTCGGCATTCAGGGCCATCCAGTCGGGGTGTTTTTCCGCCGAAGCCTCGTCCCACACGCCCGAATAGTGGACAAACAGGGCCACCTGGTGTTTCCGGGTCACTTCGCGCCAGATTTTCAGCGGGTCTTTCACGAATCCCGGGGCCGCGTTTCCCACCCTGGTCGGGTAACTCGAAATGCCGGGATGCCCCTTGCAATCGACCTGGATATAGTCGGGTTGAACCATCGTCAGCAGGCTGTCGATCATTTCGGCGGTGAAAGTTTTACCAATAGCGCTGTCGTTTTTGTTCGCATGAAAATCGAAATGCAGCCCGAAAAAGCTATCGCTTCGCCGCAACGTTTGTTTTTCCGTTTCATTTCCGGGACTTGTTGTCTGCTGAGAGCAGGAAAACAAAAAAAAGGCGGCAACCACCCGCCAAATGGTTTGTCTGAATGAAACCGTTTTTTCTATCGTATTCATATTCCCTTGGTTTAATTTCGTTTAGTAACTGGTGTCGTAACTGTAGTAAAATGGGTTGAAAGGAACAGCGGGCTTCACTTCCGGCCCGAAAATCTCTTTCAGCTTTTCCGGCCAACGGCCTTCAACCAACGGAATAATTTCGAGTTTCCCGCTGATGGAAGAAATATCGTTCGCCACCGAAACAACCGCGGGCATGTTCTTTTTATTTCCTGCCCCTGAAACGATTGAATTATGACTTACCACAATCCGGTTGTCCCGCAGCTCGACTGAAACATTTTTCTGATCTCCCAGCAGGACCACGCCGTTTCCCTTAGAATCGGTAAAAACAGCAATTTCAACCTTGGCCCTGTTGCCTTTGAAATTCAGGTCATCTTTATGAATCTGGTGGATGCCAAAATCGTTCAGTTCGTTTTTGTCGGGATACGAGACATACGGCCCGTCGCCCAACCATAAGAACTGATCGGTTGCCGCAGGCAGGATCAGTGAAACTCCGGATTCAAGAAAAAATCCGGTACAGTTTTCGGGTGACAAGTCATAATTAATGGTCAGTATCCCATTATTTTTCAGGGCATATAGAAAACCGGCTTCTATCTTTTGTCGCGGATATTGTTCACCCCTCTGGAATGTTTTATTTGCCAATACCTGATATTCACCTTTGGTGTTTTTAGTTTCGGAACGGGTGATCTGCGATGGTTTGAGCAGATGCGGGTTCCAGTAATAATCGCCGGTTTCGGGATAAAACCGGTCCCTGACCGTAACATCGGCCATTTGAGGAATCCGCCCTGTGCGGACATAAATTTCGCTGTTCAGTAATTCTGCTTTTCGTTTCCGCGAAACAAGCGCCACCGGCATGGTCCCGTTGTGAATGGTGCAGATAAGATCTTTTGTTTTGAAAGTTGTTCCGTCAGTTTTACTTCTGATTTTCAAGTTTTTTGCAGGCAACCCTTCCCTGATTGCGTTTCGAATAGCTTTCATCTGATTCTCGGTCGATAACCGGATGGTATGTTCAAGCATCTGTATTCCATCGAAGTCGTTAAAGCGGAGCCGAAGCAGCCAGACCGCATTTTCAGGATTTTCAGCAATTGTACAGGGAATAGAAACACGGACGGTATCGTGGGGCGCACAATTTATTTTTAACTCGCCCTGCTGAATCATTTCACGGTTACGAAACAATTCCCAGGTTACGGCCAGCTTATTCAGGTCGGTAAAATCGTATTGGTTGTAAACCGTAAAATTCAGCTCCTGTTTCCCCTGAATGATGTTCATCTCCTTTTCAACCACCTGCACCGGAGAATACACTTTTCGCACCTGCCAATAGTCGGTTTGTGGAGTGCGGTCGGCATACACAATGCCATCGGCGCCATCGAGGGTGGTGTTATAATAATTCAGCGAATCAATCCACACATCGTAAGCCAGTTGGCTGGTATCGACCGGCTTTTCAGCTTTTCGCAAAATTCCCTGATCGTGAAAATGCCACACTGCGCCGCCGGCAAACGCTTCGTTGCGGTACATTTCCTTCCAGATGTCGGCCATGTTGCCAAAAGCAAGCCCCAGCGCATGGGCATATTCGGTCATTATTACCGGGCGGTTGGTCTCTTTTGCAAAATTGCTTACCCATAGGGAATCACGGTAGTGGGGAGCATAAATATCAACAAAATCAGGTATATTGGAATAATTTTCAATAAAATAAGCCCCGATTTGCGGATAACATATTGGCCGGGTCGGGTCGGTTTGTTTTACAAATTTCCCGGTCACTTCGGTGATGGGTGTCATCGGGTTTTCGTTGCCGATACTCCAGACAATGACGGAAGGATGATTTTTATCGCGTAACAGGGTTGCTTTGGCCCGTTTCAGCAAAATATCCTGAAATGTTGAGTCATTCAGGTTACCCGACCCAAAGCCGAAAGGAACTTCGCAAACTACATAAAAACCCAGACTGTCGCACAAATCGAACATCCGGCGGTCGGACGGGTAATGCGAGCAACGGATAAAATTGATGTTCGCCCTTTTCATCAGCAACAGGTCGTCGAGTATTTGTTTTCGGGTAAGTGTCCGCCCGGTTTCCGGCACCAGGTCGTGGTGGTTGACACCGCGTAACTTGATGGCTTTTCCGTTCAGCTTAAAAACCGTGCCGTCAATTTCAATTTCCCGGATGCCCACTTTTTGATTGACTCGCTGTATTTCGTTTCCATCCTTCAGCAGTGAAAGCGCAAGAGAATACAGCGATGGCGTTTCTGCCGTCCACAATTCAGGATAATTGACGATCAATTCGGCACTGTTTTCGATTTGAGCCGCCCATGATTTTTCCTGAACGACTTTTCCATCCGGAGAATTCAATATCGCCTTCAATAAATAACTTCCTGAAATTTCTTTTTTCTCATCCTGAAGTTTGACGTTGATTTTTATGTTGGCCGACCGGTCGTTGTTCAAAAAAGTCCGGACTGTAACATCATCGATATACAAATCCGGCGTGCTAAACAGAATCACATCCCGGAAAATACCCGACAATGCCCAGCAGTCGTTGAGATCGAACTCATACCCTTTGGAACGGGTTGTAACCCTTACCGCCAGCGTATTTTCTTTTCCTGGCTGCACCAAATCCGTAATGTTGAAACCGGCGGCATTGTACGAACTGCTCCACCCTCCGGCTTTTTTGCCGTTTACATACAGGTCGTACGCATACTGAACGCCTTCGAAACGAATAAAAACCTGTCTTTCGCGGAACGATTCCGGCACGATAAAAGTGGTGCGGTAAAGGCCGGAACCTTCGTCCACCGATTTGTAGCGGGGTTCGGCAAATCCCTGAAGTTCCCAATGCCCGGGGACTTTTATAGTGTCCCATTTTGAAATATCAAAGTTCTCCGAATAAAACAGCGAATCGGGGCCAATCGCGGTTGATGGAATGTATCTGAATTTCCACACTCCGTTTAGCAAAACCGCGTTTTCAACCTGATAAAGCGGGGCAATACGGCCCATAGCAGCCCCTGCCGAAAAGCAAGAGCAGAGGAAACAGAAGATTACGCAAGCCCAAAGTATACTTTTCATAATGCGATTGGATTTTTCTTTTGGTTGTCCATATTTTTCACAACACGTTAAGCGTACCTTCCAACTGTGTATCAGCCGCATTCTTCCCGATAAACACTTTGAATTCACCGGGCTCCACGCCAAATTTCAGTTCACGGTTCCAGAAGCCAAAACTCCGGTAGGGAAGCGAAAGCACAATTTCGCGGCTTTCGCCGGCTTCAAGTGTTACCCGCTTAAAGGCTTTCAATTCCTTCATGGGGCGGACTACCGAAGCCATTTCATCGTGCAAATAGAGCTGCACCACCTCATCGCCCCTCATTTCCCCGGTGTTTTTCAGCGTGAGCTTAACTTGAACCGTTTCACCATTTTTGACTTCCGAAGGCAATACAAGCTTTGAATATTCAAACGATGTGTAACTCAGCCCGAACCCGAAGGGAAACATGGGCTTTCCGTCATCGTCATTATATACATAATCGCGCCCCGATGGTTTTATGTCATAATAAATCGGCAATTGCCCTGCATGGCGTGCCCACGAAAAGGGCAGGCGGCCTCCGGGGTTGTGATCACCAAACAGTGTTTCAGCAATGGCCATGGCGCCCTGTTCGCCGGGATACCAGGCTTCGAGCAGGGCATCCACCTGGTCAATCCATGCCCGCACATCCACTGTGGAACCGTTTTGGAGGACCACCACCGTTTTTGTCCCGCTGGCAGCTAACTCACTGATCATTTTTTCCTGTTCGAGGTTGATGACCGGGGCTTCGGTATCTTCCACAATCATAGCATTATCGAGGCTTTTGGCAGCCCTCACCGGTCTCGACGGCAAAGCCAGCAAACTACGGTCGTGCCCTTCGCCCTCGCGGATGGAGCCAAAAAAGATGGCCACATCGCAGGTTTTCGCCAGCAACTCCGCGTCAGTTCCGGCCTGGTGCAAAACAACTTCGGCTTTTCCCTTTAAGCGCGCCGTTAAAGCCTGAAAGGGCGTGGGGGCATCGTTGCCTTTCCACCCGCCGTAAGGGCCTGAGTAGTCGCCTAAACTGAGTGTGTTGACAGCGGGCCCGAACAGGCCGATCCGTTTTATGTGTTTATCTGAAAGTGGCAGCAAGCCATCTTTGTTTTTCAGCAAAGTCATTACCTTACGGGCAGCTTCCAGCGCCAACTTTTTATGTTCGGCGCAACGCACAATTTCATCCGCTTTCGCTGCATCCACGTAAGGTTGATCAAACAAGCCCAAATCGAATTTGCAGATCAGCACCCGGCGAAGCGACTGGTCGATTTGTTTCTCCGAAATACGCCCGTTTTTGACCAAACCGACCAAATCGGGATAGCCGTTTGGCAAATCGACATCCAGTCCTGCCCCGAAACATTGTGCCTGCGCATCTGAATAATTTTTGGCCAACTGGTGAACTTTGTAAACACCGTTCACCCCGCTATAGTCCGAAACCACAAAGCCTTTAAAGCCCCACTCTCCACGCAGAATATCGTTCAGTAAAACGTTGTTGCCGTGGCAGGGGACTCCATCCACTGAGTTGTAGGCCGCCATAACGGAACGCGCGCCACCTTCGACAAAGCAAGCCCGAAATGGCTCGAGAAAAGTTTCGCGGAGCACCCTACACGAATTGTTCGACGCATAGGAATCGTGTCCCCCATCGCTGTAATTATCCACAAAATGTTTGGGTGTGGCAATCACCCCACCCTGTTCAAGCGCTTTGGTATAAGCCACTCCCATTCTGGAATTCAGGAATACATCTTCGCCGTAACTTTCTTCGGTGCGTCCCCAACGCGGGTCGCGGGAAATATTGACCACAGGCGCCAACACCTGGCGGACACCCACAGCCCGCAACTCTTTGGTGACCGCCCGCCCTACCTGAAAGTAAAAATCATCATCAAAAGCAGCAGCCATCCCGATACTTTGCGGGAAACAGGTGGCATTCCCCCACTGGGCGCCGTGGAGCGCCTCACCATGTTGAAGCACAGGAATCGCCCAACGGCTGGCCTCAATCGATTTTCGGGTGTCGGCATTGATCGCCCCGGCACAAGCGCTGGCCGAAACGGGCGATTTGGCGTCTTTGTGCATAAAATGCCCGATATTGCGCACGTTTCCCACCCTAAAATCTCGGTCTTTGTACTCGTTCATAAATTTCATCTGGCTCTGCAACTGGAAAACCTTTTCTTCCAGTGTCATACGGCTTATCAGGTCATCGGCCCGTTTCTCTGCCGGAAGCGCCGGGTTTTGGTAGGGATACTTTTGCTGAGCTGAAAGCTTTAAAAATCCGAGTGACACGATTATTATCCAGAGAAAATAATTCTTGTTCATCTTGGCTTATTATTGAATTTATTTTTGGTCACAAAGGCATGTCTTTTCCGGGAATGCTTTCCGGTAATTGGTGATGTACAAGCCGATGCTGTCGAAAGGAATTTTCTGAAATCCCAATTCGTTTAGTATCAACTCGTTTTCCGGATATAGTTTCCCGTTTTTCACATCTATAAAAGATGGGACTTCCTGTTCGACGTAATTATTTTCGATGACCAGCTGTTCAACATCCCGGTCAATATCCTTCCATTTTCCGCCGTAACTGAGGTTTGTTCTGAAAACATTCCCCTTGGGGCTGCACGGGTCGCCCCAATCCAGCAGTTTGGCCAGCGATGGGTATTTTGCATTGTAAGGAGGCTTATTAAACTCAACCGCTTCGAGCTTTTCGTACATTTGCCATACTTCCCCTTTTTGCATCGAATTCCTGGCCCAGTTCATCCCCCTGGCGTCGAGATGAATGGAAGGCTGACATTCGATAAAAACATTATTTTCCACCCTGTTGTCGTGCCCTCCGCCTACAAAAGCAGCGCTGCCGGCCTTGTAAAAAACATTTCCATAAATGGAGGTACCGCTGGCCGCATCGTCGAGGTAAACGGCATTTACCCCCAGATGCCCGGGACCGTACAAATGATGAAAGTAATTGTAACGTACCCTATTTCCGCGCTGGGTCCAGTCGCGGCCAGTGTAAAACGCCCCCACATCGCCGGTTTCCTGTGCAATGCTGTGCACCTCGTTGTATTCCAAAATGTTTTCATTCCCGCCAAATAAAACGCCGGTATGCGGGGCATCGTGAATGTAATTGTGCGACAGCAGGTTTCCCACTCCCTGCAAATTAATGGCAGGACGATACGTTTTGTTGATGCGGCTGTAATGATGGATGTGGTTATTAGTGGCAAAATTATGTCCGGGCTGGAGGGTTTTCCGATCGCCGCCGTGAATTATTATACCCCCATCACCGATATTGTAAATATCGCAATCCTGTACGCCGTTAAAAATGCCGTTTTCAATCGTGATGGCATTCGAGCCTGTGTTCCGGATTATGCAACCCCTGACCTGGTTGTGGCTGCCTCCTGAAATTTTGATGGCTTCGCCTCTGGAGCATTCAAAAATGATACCTTCCAGGCTCACATATTCCGAGCTATCCATTTTTACCATCAGGTTTTCAAGCACCGAAACCATCGCAACATTCTGTTCGCCCGCTGAAGGTGGCCAGAAGTATAACATCCCTGTTTCCCGGTCGAGATACCATTCCCCGGGGCTGTCGAGCTCTTCCAGGATATTCAGCGCATAATAGCGCTGCTCGCGCACATATCCGTAAACGTGGTGTGGTTCGGCAATGATAAACTCTTTCTTTTGGGTGTCAATTTTATCGATTTTGATGTATGAATCGGCCCAGTCCCAGGTCCAGTAACCATGCAGCCAGACATCATTTTCCTTCAACCACGAAGAGGGGCGGTCGCCGCTATATTCAAACCGTCCGTAATGTTTACCTGAAGAAATTCCAAAACGGGAAACCCTCTCTTCCCCGGGATTGACCAACACTCCGGATTGTGGCACCGAAACTATTTTCATCCACTCGCCGGCATTGGGATAACGCGCCAGGGTCATCGGTTCGCCATTAAAAAAGAGCTCGAGGCTAGCAGCTTGGTAATCGTGCCCGAACCCGGTTGGCTTAATGGAGCCAAAATCTGAAATTCCCAAAGCCTTCAGGTCGGCCTGCCGGATTTTATCGTGATAATTTTTGTTGATTCGTGATTTGGCGGTTTCGTTGCTGAGCGATTGAAAATTACTGACCACCTCGCCTCCTATAAAACGGACTTCCTCGTCCGGATGCGCCCTATAAATAACCGGACAGTTTTTTGTGCCGCTGTCGTCGCCGGTTAACCGGATCGTTTGATGAATCGGGTAAATGCCTTTTCGCAAAACGACGGTGATTGTGCCAGTGTGCAATTTTGCCTTGCCTTGCTTATAGTTTCGCACGGCTTCCTGAGCTTTTTCTATACTTTTAAAAGGTTGCCCCACCGTGCCCGGATTCGTGTCATTTCCTTCCGGCGAAACATAAAAGGCGATTTCTTTTTCGCCCAAAGAACAGGAAAGCAGAAAAAGAAACAGAAAAAATAGAATTCCTTTTATCATTCCTTTTTATTTCAGCGTGAATGAAAGTTGCCCGTATTGTTCTACTCCGGTCAGTACATTCTGGAGCTGAAATGAATAGGTCGTCAGTTTCCCGGCTTCCTGTTTCACCCGCGCAATTACTTTACTCTGACGCGGCAGGATCGTTGTTTCGGGTAAGCCTGAATCGTCTTTACCGGTTTTCAGGAGCGTAAATTCGATGTCGGAAGTATTTTTCACTTCAAAATAAATGAAGCCATCCTGGTACAAAAAAGGCTCCGAAACCTGGATCGCCTGCTTGACAAGGGGTTCAACCAGTTCTTTGGGCCCTACCAGTTTGTTGAAGAAAAGCGTGGCGGTGCGCCGGGCAAACATGGCTTCTTTCAGCGATTCTTCGGTGCGTTCTTTGGCAAAAACCAGTGTAACCGGGCGGATTGGAAAACGTTCGGTATGATAGCGCTTTTTTAAGGTGTCGTGGATATCTGAATTTCCGATAACAGCCAGGTTTTTATCCAGCGCCCATTGCAAAGCTTCGGGGTACCATTCCATTTCGTTGAACACTTCGATGCCGTGCATCCAGCCTTTTTGCCAGATGGCTTCGTGTTCGGCCATCCATCGGGTCACTTCGGGTTGCTGTTTGCGCCATCCGGGGTGGTTCCACATCACAAAACCTCCCTGACGAACCGCTTCGCCAATAGCTTCCATCCAGTCGGGAAGATTCAGCGCATTGACATCGGTCACGAAAATGGCATTTAAATGGCCGGGAGGCATGCCGCGTGAGATTTCGCCGCCTTTTACCAGGATGATGTTTTTGGCTTTGGCCACAGGCAAAGCAATTTCGTACGACTGGTGGTTCTGCCCGGGCAATTTTTTCGGGTGCCCTTCAATGTGGTCGGTGATCGCAATCGCATCGAGCCCGTCTTCCCAGGCCTCATCGATCCGCAAAGTCGGCCACACCACGCCATCCGAAAATACGGTGTGAATGTGGAAATCGCACTTCAGGGTTTTGTAGCCGGGAATATCGGGCAAGGCGATTTCGCGCCGGGCCGGAACCCGTACCACTTCGTCCATGACGATCGTTCCTGATGTCTGGCCAAAAGCATTGATGCCTGCAAAGACTGCAAAAATGAGAACTGTCAAAAAATTTTTCATGTTATTTTGGTTTAGTTGGTTCATTTAAATCTGATTCACTTCAGAAACCGAAGTTTACTTTTCCCCAGATCTGTTGAGGTAGCAAGGGCAATCCCCCGGTTTCCTTTTTCATCTACCGCACAGTAAAAATGATAAACGACGCCCTGATAGTTGATCACAAAAGGTTTGTGTGCATACCGGCTGTCGTAATCTTCTGAAGGGCTGATCAAATCGGGGCCTTCCCAGCGGGTCCAGTTGACCAGATCATACGAGCAGGCAAAACGGTCGAACGCGCCGGGTTTCCAAAACGCGCCGAAATAAAACATCACCCACAGATCGCCGATCCTGGCGATAAACGCATCGCCCGAAATGCCGGTCTGGTGATCGATCACCGGCGCCTCGCCAAAACGTTTCCAGTTAAACATATCATCCGAAACAGCCATAACAATCCGTTCGGCTTCTGCTTTTCCGTTGGTTATGTCGCTGCCTTTGGCATTGTAAAACATCACAAAAGAATGGCCCAGTGATTTTTGTTTATCCTGAATGACGGTGCTTTTATAGATCGTTTGATTGTCGTACCAGCGCACATCATCGTCGTTGGCCGAAATCACCGGCTGCTCCAACCGTTGCCACTCGCCTGGCCGGCTTAGCTTTTTCGAAAAAGCCATGCCGATGCCCAACACGCCGGCTTCGTATCCGCTGCTTGCCCCACCAAGGTATGACATCCAGTATTTTCTGTTGTATTTCCGAATTTTGTACGAACCGCCCCATTCAACATCCTGCAAGGCGATGTACCCGGCTTTCTGACTGGCATCCCAACCGTCTTCGGTAAACGACATGATTTTCCCGAGCGTTTCCCAACGCAGCAAATCTCTGCTTTTGGCCAGCCAGGTTTCGTAGCCTTTTCCGTCGAACACAATGTAAGTCATGTACCACGCTTGTTTAAAGCGAAAAACACTCGGACTGTCCACCATTTTGCCTGCGTCAGGAATTAATACCAGCCCGTATTTGAGAGGCGTTTTTACTTCTTCATAAATTTGCTGCATCACTTCCTCAGGCACAACGTCCTGCGCTGCCGGGAAAAAACGGAAACCAACTGCAAAAAGAAAAACCAAAATAAAAGTCCGAACCATCTCCGCTAAATTTTATAACTGATTTTATACTTCCCGCTTTTCAGTACCACACCGGTCACTTCTTTTTGTTGAAGCTCTTTTTCGACGCCATCGAGAGTATATTTCGTCTCTCCTTCGGGAAGAACGACCTCCGCCTCAGTTCCCACCGGGATTTCAAGCTCCGTCTCCAGCCTGTTTTCAATCAGGTTCCAGTTCACCGAAAGCGTTCCAAAAGGTGTTTCCTGAAAAGTTTTTGCCCAGCTTATCCCTTCGGGGATCTGCGGCAGAATGCGGACCTTTCGCCAGCCCGGGACATCCTCAACCGGACGGATTCCGCCCACCGCCTGATAAAACCAGGAACCGATGCCGTTGTAACAATTGTGAATGCGGCTGCGGTCGCCATTCCAGTGTTCCCAGGTGGTGGTGGCGCCGTTGTCAATCATGTAGAGATAACCAGGATACCCGCGCTTTTTCAGCATCGAATACATCAATCCGGCAGCCTGGTTTTTAACCGCCCATTCGGTGATCACAGGCAATCCTACCAATCCGCAGGCAAAATGCCCGTTCCGGTTGACTTCCGTTTCATGGAAAAGAGATTTCTTCACATTTTCCAGTTGTTCTTCGGGAACCACTCCGGCGATCATCGGAAAAGCGAGGTCGATCTGAGTCCCGGTTCCGTAAGTGAAATTCGACCAGTCAAAATAGGTTTCGTGAATTTTCCGTTGAAGTTGTTCCTTTTGGGCGGCATACTTTTTTTGCTCTTCCGGTTTCCCGAGAACCCCGGCTATTTTCTGCATATCATCCAAACAAACGGCCAGAAACGAATTGTTAACCAGGTTTACCGAAGCTTCCGCAGTCTGGTCGATTCCGGTGGGCATCGCCCAGTCGCCAAGGTACCAGCCGCGGTAATCGGTATCAGGCCAGCGTTTCAGCAAACCGTCAATGGTGTGTTGACCGACATAGCCCAGCCATTTTTGCATCACCGGGTAATGTTTTTCCAGGAGAAGGGTGTCGCCATAATTCAGGAAGGTTTGCCACGAAGCCGTGATGATAAAGCCGCACCAGTACGGGCCGCCGCCGGCAGCGTACGGATTGGGCGCGGTGTGCGGCATTCCGCCGTCGTCGCGGACGCAATCGGCCCAGGCCTGCAGCCAGTTGGTGTAAAGCGGGCCAAGGTTGAACATGGTTTGCGCCGTTACCGTGGACGCATTTCCATCGCCGCCGTAGCCCAGCCGCTCAATGTGCGGACAATCGACCAAATCGCCGCCAAGGCTCAGGCAGCGGAGTGTATAAAACAGCATGTCGTGAATCCGGTTCAAATCGGAGTCGGAGCAGCTAAAGCCGGAAGCCTGCCTGTAACCCGTATGGATCAGGTAAGCCGTGATGGATTCGGGCGAAGGCGCCTCCGTTAAATTCGAAATACGCAGGTAGCGGTAAGCGTGGTAGTTGAATTTATTTTTGAAAATTTCCGGTTCGTCGCCCGAGGCGATATAGCGGTCGGTTTGCCGCTGGTTGGCCAGGTTCCCGTTTTTATCCAGGTGATCGGCATATTCCAGCACGATTTCCTGCGACTTTTGCAGTTTCGGGAAATGAATCTCCGTCCAGCCGGTCAGGCATTTACCCATATCAATCAAAAACGTGTCTTTGCCAGCCTGCCTGATTTCAACCGGCTTCAGCATTTCGGTGATCTTATTCAGCTCGACCATTTGCGGGCTAACCTCACGTGCGGAAACCGCTACGACCGTAACAGGCGACCAGCTTCTTTCCGGCTGATCGTCAAGGCTTAAGTCGCTTTTTGCCAACGCCCCGTCCAGAATTTCGCCGCCAAACTGATGCGGCCGCCAGTTGCCCTGCCGCGTGTAAGCGCTTTTCCGGCCAAGCCAGTTTGATCCGGTGAAGAGAACAATCTCGCGAATCCCTTTGGAGAAACGCTCCAACTGGGCTTTTACCAAGGGGCCGTTGTGGGCCACACCCGGCAAACCTTCGGTGTACCAACCGCTTCCCAGCCACAACAACAGCTCGTTTTGGCCCTTCGTCACCAAGGGCGAAACATCGTAGGTAATTGTGTGCGAACGTTTGTCAAACTGCGAAACGGCCGGGCTGAGCACACCTTCCCCCACCTTTTTTCCGTTCAGATAAACTTCGTGATAACCCAGCGAATTGACATGAAGCAAAAGTTTTTCACCGTTTTCTGCCGCCTGAAAGGACTGCCGGAACTGAGGACATTCGCGGTAACCCGCTTCTGTCGGGAAACCAATATAGTCGGCCTGCCAGTCTTCGTCATTCAATAAGCCAATGCTAAACTGAGCAAGCGGGCTCCAGTCCGACGCGTTCCCGTCAGCGTCCCACACACGCACTTTCCACCAGGCAAGCCTTCCCGAAGCAAGGGCTTTCCCGGCAAAGGGAACCCAAATACTTGTTGAGGACACCGTCTTCCCCGAATCCCAAAGATCGGCCTTGCCTTTGCGCAATAAGGCGGGATCGCTGGCTACCATCACCTGATAAGCGGCTTGCTCCGTTCCGTTTATTCCGCTCCGGATTTTCCAGCCAAAACGCGGCGTGCCGGTAGCAATCCCCAACGGGTTTTCAAGATTTTCACAGGTCAGGTCGTAAACGGCCACCTTTTTCGGCAGAGTGCAACCAGCCAGTAAAAGAAACAAAACAATGCAAAATACAAGTGATGGTTTCATAGCATTTGATTTAGTTAGAAACGATGAATTTATTAAAATTCAGCATCTTTTCCTTGCTTTGCCCAATCCAGATGTTCAAAGTTTCGCGCCTTACAAAATCGAAATACTGAATTTCGAAGGTATGCAGGCCTTTCTCTAAACCGATGAAATTTTCTTTGCTGATTTCGTAATGAATGCCATCGTTGCTAATGACTTCACTCCCGTCGATAAACAATTTGCTGCCATCGAACGATTGCAACAGAAAGCGATACACGGCTGTTTCGGGAACAGAAAAACTTCCGGTAAACCGGACGGCAAAATGGTCTTGTGCGCGGGGATGAATGTTTTGCAGGCTTACCGAATCAAGTTGGAATGTTTTTAAAGGTTTCAGTTTGGCGAAATCGGGCAGGGCAATCCAACCGCCTTCAAAATAAGTGGCTGTAACTCCCCGGGACGCCTTTTTAACCGAAGGAAAAACCGGTAGTTTGACAAAAGCCTTTTCCGCCACGCGGCTCTGTTGGCCTGCATCGCGCACAAAGGCCGAAAGCGTCAGACTTTCGTTTAGATGAAGGCTGACGGTCTTCTTCGCGCCGGCATTCAATTCGCCTTCCGGCAGTTGATACACCAATTCGCCGCTTTGATTCAGGTTATGAAGACTGACCGTTGTTGAATCGATGAAATATTGTTTTGTTTCGGTCACCAAGGGGGCATTCAACCGTTTGTACCCGGTTTTTTTTTCAATGCTCCACGAGTCGAAAACAACGCCCGACGTATCGATGGCTTCGGCAAAAAAACGATTACCAGCAATTTTTACACTCAGAAAATGATGTGAATTACGGGCTTTGGCCATGTACCAGTTCCGGTTTGCGCCGGCCGGGTCGAGGCTGCCGCCACCCCCGCCCAGGCTGATATACAACACGCCGTTTTCAAAATCGACGCGATCGTTGGCAATGGGCCAGGTTCGTTCGTACAGGTGAACGTGCCCGTTCAGAACCACATCCACGCCATAGGTTTCGTATAGTTTTTTCAGGTGCATATGGTTAGGGTCGCCATGATGTTGCCGCTGAAACCAGGTATTTCCATATGCTTTTTCATCGGATGTATAAACGGGGTGATGGTGGACCATTATTTTCCAGGTTTCGGACGAAGCGGCCAGAATCTGCTGCAGGCGATCGTACTGCTCAGAACCGGGAAGAATGTCGTTGTTGGTATTGACGAAGATAAAAAGCGCCCCGCCCTTTTTCACCGTGTAGAACCATTCCGGGTCAGGCAGGTCGAGATACCGGTAAAACCAGTCGTGGTTCATTTCGTGGTTGCCGATGGTTGGGTAAAGCGGGCAAAAGCGGAACAATTCAGCCGCAGGCTTGAAAAATTCATCCGTCCAGTCGTCTTTGTGCGGACCATACTGGACCAGGTCGCCGGCATGAACCACAAACGAAGGCCGCTCGCGTTGCATCAAGCCGGCAATTCGTCCCCACACGTTGGGGTTTCCCTGCGTATCGCCCACCACGGTAAACGATACCGGCATTTGCCCGTAATCCGGTATATGAAGCGGTGTTAACGGTCCCCGCAGGGTATCTCCTTTTTCGCCGATTGTGATGGCCTGATAAAAATAATGCCCGCCGGCTTTTAAGCCGCTTACCACCACCCGGTGAAAGGTGTCAGATTTTTGCCCCTGAAAAAGTTGATTGAGCTTGGGTTGGAGGACATTAAATTCGGCTTCGCCAAATTTTACCACGCCTCGCCCGGGCAGCGAAGTTTCCCACAGCAGCCGGAATGAACTGTCGGTTAGTTGCTGCAGGTAAGGTTTTACCACAAAATCGATAGGCTGTGCACCCAGCAACAAGGCAAAAAACAGAAACAGCCCGGACAGGCATATTTTTGGTTTCATAGTTATTCAATTTTCTGAAAAACAGTTTGCCAACAACGTCGTTTCTGACGCCGGCAGCGTTTAAATAAACCTGACAGGTTTTTGACGCCTGCCAGGTTTTTTATCATGGTTAATAGTCAGCGGGTTATTCAGCCAGCTAATTTCCGTTTGTATTTACATCCCACCAGAGAGGCGTAGTT
This sequence comes from Gaoshiqia sp. US2, assembly GCF_059705485.1. NCBI lineage: Bacteria > Pseudomonadati > Bacteroidota > Bacteroidia > Marinilabiliales > Prolixibacteraceae > Gaoshiqia > Gaoshiqia sp. US2. The sequence goes on from NZ_AP048550.1 coordinate 4,074,794, forward strand.
TCCAGATCGGGCCCGCCAAGGAGCAGAACAGCCTTTTCATATTCTTCCGGCTGCCCGGTTCTTTCATTATCAGGATAAGGCAATCTGGTTACAATCATTCCCTTGGTAACATCAATATTCGGATTCATTGAATTTTTCTTCGGGTATAATTTGGGTAGACGGGTCCTGCGGTATTCGTTCCAGGCTTCCCAGCTATCCGGATAAAGAGCAAGCCATTTTTGCGTGATAATTTGTTCATACTGCTTTTCTGCATTGGAAGCAAATTTCACAGGGATGTCAGTCATAGGCGGATCATAATAAGGAAAATTATCAGGCGCTACAGGAGTAGCCATACTGTTAATATAGGCAGTAATCTGTGCTGCAGGAAATGAACTTCCTCTCCATTGTTTGATGGATATTTCAATTCCTTTTTCATAAAATGACTGGGCTGTTCCTCCCATATTCCATCCCCTCCATGCGCCTTCGGCTTTCAGAAACCAGGTTTCTGCTGCATTACCGACATTAATCGGGACTGCAGTTGAAACAATTGTGGGGCCCACCCATCTGGGTCCAAAATTGGAATAAAGTTTAAATGCGACAATATCGGTAGACGTAAATCCGGGGGCTAACCCATGATAACCACCAATATTAGCCATGATTTCAGGATGTTCACTGGTGGTTTCCTGTGAGACAACTGAAAAATATTCCTGCATGCGGGGATCATTATACCCTTTCAAAATACTTTCCATACAGGTGCTCATGGAATTCTGGTGCCATCCTCCGATCCGGCACATGCCATTCTGTAACCCATTGAAAGAAGGAACATCAACAATAAAAGCATCATCATCATTCGTGTCCATCATTGCTCCTTTTATAGCGGCTTCTGCTTCTGTTTTTGCTTTGGCAGCGTCAATATTCGATATCCGGCAGGCCATACGCAGGCGCAGGGTATTGGCAAATTTCACCCATTTATTTACATTCCCCTGATAGATGATGTCCCCTACTCCAAATACATTCAAATTAGGGTTTTTGGCTAGTTCTGCGGTCAGATAATCTACGGCCGCCGTAACGTCCCGAAAGATATTGTAATATACATCCTTCACACTTTCGTAAGGCACAATATTGCTGCCGTTCCCTGCTTCCGTATAGGGAAGTGGTCCCCAGGAATCGACCAGCCGTTGCATTATATATCCCTTCCAGATCATTGCCACATGATATGCTGCCGGATTTTTCTCGATGGAGTTGGTCTGGATAGCAACAATTGCCGGAATAGCTTTGCTATAGAAGTTGCTAAAAACCGACTGTTGATGTCCCAACTGAAAAACATTCTGTTCGCGATCTACACCACCGATGACACAATAACCTGAAAAATGATCGGTAACGTTACTTTTCCACCTGCTGTACTGATTACTTGTAAGTTGACAATTCCCTTCAATAAGCGCCCGTGTAAACAATCCGGCCAATTCTTTGTCTGTCACCTTCATTAACTGGGTTTTATTGGTGTTATAATCCTCAAAGTCATCTGTACAGGCACCAATCATTAGCAACAAGATTAAGAGGAGCGTTATGTTTTTATTGGATATAAATGAATATTTCATAGTTGATATATTATAATTATTACAAGGATAATTTAACATTAAACCCTAAAGTGCGGGCTCCCGGATGGAAGGAGTTCTCTGCCCCTTGACCGTTCACACCTGTATTGTAGGTAACATCCGGATCAAACCAGTCACAACCATTGTAAAAATAGAACAGGTTCCGTCCAACCGCTGATATCACGATCGTTTTAACGGCACTGCTCCTGACAGGAATCTTATATCCCAGAGAAAGTTCCCGAAGTCTTGAATTGGTGGCTTCGTGGCTGAACAACTCAACGGGTCCATTATTGGAGCTCCGACCTCCAACCACCGTCCAGTAAGCTTCGGCTTTTATCTGGATGTCGTTAACCGAACCATCTTCTTTGACGCCATCAAACACAAATCCTTCACGACCATATAGGGTCGCTTTTCCACCACCGGTTGCCGCCAGCATAGATTCGGTTGCCGATTGTCTGACACCGCCGTAATTCAGGTCAACCAAGAAATTCAAGTGCCAGTTTTTATATCTGAAAGTATTGGTTAACCCGCTTTGCCAATCGTAGTTAAAGTTACCCAAGTAAGTATCAGCGAGCGCTGTAATCATTGGAAGTCCTGTTGAGGCAACAATGATACGTCCCTGATCGTCGCGCCGAAAACCTCTGGAATAGATTTCTCCGTACGGACGTCCGACTTCAACCCGGGCTTCACCCAAGGCCAGGTTTGCACCGCTCAAAATATACTTATTGATCCCTTGATACAATTCTTTGACCTCATTGTTATTTTTTGAAAAAGTGAGGTAGGTATCCCAGGAGAATTTTGAATTATCGAAAGGAGTTGCAGAAATCATGATCTCAACCCCTGTGTTTTGAATATCGCCACAATTGATTTGGGTACTCGTGTATCCTGAAGTCGGAGGAGCTGAAACATTTATTAACTGATTGATTGTATTGGACTTATACCACGTAAAATCCAATCCTAACCGATTATTAAAAAATTTAATTTCTGCCCCTGCTTCCCACGATTTTGACCTTTCCGGGATCAGTTTTTCCGACACTTTGCTTCCACTGGTCGTAATTTGACCAATCGGGCCATCGGTATTTCTTCCGTAGGTTTGAAAGATGGATGCAAAACCAGCTCCGGCGCCAACTTCGGCATACGAAGACCGAACCTTGGCAAAAGAAATAACATCCGGAAGTTTAACTAAATCAGAAACAATACCGATAAAACCTACAGAAGGATAGAAGTAATCATAGGGAGTCGGAAGGGTTGAGTTCCAGTCATTCCGTGCTGAAAAATCCAAGTACAGCTTGGATTTATAAGAAACTTGTGCTGTCCCAAAAAGACTTTGAATTTGTGTTCTGAATTCTCCATCAGATGTTGTATTTGACTTTCCGTAGTTCAGCGCAAATTTATTTTCTACTGTCAGCCCGTTTGTTGTTGCTGTCTGAGACCTTCCCCGGCTGTCTTTTAATTCAGCTCCTGCCATAGCGCTAAAGCCAAATCCATTGGATAAGTCTTTATGGAAGTTCAGCATGAAGTCGGCAGTAACATTCTTACCTTTATTGAAAGCCGTAAAATAGTTTCCGGTGCCATCGTTTATATAACTGGCATCCCAGTATATTTTCTCTTCACCATCATCATGAATAGCATCCAAAGACACCCTTCCCTGTGCCCACAGGCAGTCGGTTATGTCGTATCGCAAAGAAGCAAAGGTGGTAATACGGTCGCGGTTGGTTGGAGCAACACGGCGATACATCGCCCAATATGGGTTAAGTACAGATTCTGATCCGCCGGGAACCCACATATTTTGTTTCAGTGAACCTTCGTCGGTATAATATTCAAAGTTTTTAATATCTTCGGTCCGCATACTTCTCGGCATCCTCAACAAAGCTTGCATCGGGCTAAAATAATCGTCTCCGCTGCCAGGACGGTTATCCATTTCCTGATTAAAATAGGTCATCTTAAAATCGAGTTTCAGCTTTGTTAACAGTTCGGCAGTCATACGCAAATTAAAGTTGTGTCTTTCCAGTTTATCGGTTTTTAACATGCCCCTCGCTGTCGTATTGCTATAGGAAAAATAGGTTGATGATTTTTCGGTGCCTGCACTGTATGATAGGGTATTTGTAAAATTGTAACCGTTTTCATAGAAATCCTTGACGTTGTTGGGTTGAGGAGTCAGCTTGGTTTCTTCACCTGTCCAATTTGTTACCGTCTGTCCGGTCATCTTTGGCCCCCAACTTTTAACATCAATATTCTGGTTATAAATACCTCCTGCCCCTTGTGCATATTCATTCTGCAATTCCGGATACAAATACGGAAGATCAACCGTTGTAATCGAGTTAAATTCGACCTGAGGTTTGCCCATTTTCCCTTTTTTAGTGGTCACGATAATAACACCGTTGTTGGCTGCAGATCCATATAAAACCGCTGCCGCCGGGCCTTTAAGAATATTGATACTCTGTATGTCATCTCCGTTAATATTGGAAATGCCGTCAAACGAATCTACTTCGCGGGTCCCGGAGGCTGAAGAAATGACTCCTTTGGAATTGCTGTAAGGTATACCGTCGACAACAATCAACGGTTGGTTTCCGCCGCTGATTGAACGGTTCCCGCGAATGATGATCCTCGAACTACCGCCTACGCCGGAAGCACCTGATGAATTGGAAACAGCAACACCTGCTACTTTCCCTGAAATGGAAGTTGCCAAGCTGGGATCACGGACTGTTGTTAGAGATTCAACCTGAACCTGTTCCGTCGTGTAACTCAAACTTCTTTTACTTTTTTCGATCCCCAACGCGGTAACAACCACTTCTTCAATCGCCAGTTTTTCTTCAACCATTACCACATTAATGATTGTTTGGCTTCCTACCTGAATATCCTGCGGGGTATAACCGATAAATGAAAAGTGAAGAACAGCCCGATCGTTCGGAACCACCAAACTATAGTTACCCTCTCCGTCGGAAATGGTTCCGGTAGTGGTTCCTTGTATCGAAATGCCTACTCCGGGCAAGGGCAGCCCGGATCCGACGGTCACCTTACCTGTTACTCTTCTGCTTTGCATCAAAGCGGATGGTTCGGAACCGGCTACTGAGGAAATGACAATCAGGTTATGCCCCATTTTACTAAAATCGAGACCTTTGCCCTGAAGAGCCGTTTCAAGAAGTTCATCAACGGTTGCATTTTCCATGTTAACGCTGACCAGTTTCCCTTCAATATTCTCGTAGCGGTAAAGAAATTTCACGGAGGTTTGCCGTTCAATTTCCGTAAAAAACCGGTCCATCTCGATATTTTTTACATTTATCGTTGCGACCGTGTTCTGGGAAATGACCGCGGTAGCCTGAAACACGAAAAATAAGATCATTCCAATAGTTAGTTTCATGACTAATAAAATTTTTCCGGAGAGAGAAATTAATGCATCTCTCCCTTGTACGTAATGATTTTTTTTCATAGAATTGATACGTGTTAATAATTTTTATCTGGAATTAATTTACACACGGGGACCAGTGAATGGTGGTGCATTCGTTGGTCCCTACTTTTTAGTTAGGCTTAGTTTTTACATAGGCGCAATTTTTTAAGTTCGTTTATTTGTTTTTTCTAATGATCACATGTTTCTTATTTAATTCATAGTCAAAAGAGGCGGCATGTTTCAAGGCGCCAATGGCCTGTTCAAAGGTTTCCTGGTCAAAGGTTCCGGTGAACCGGTAATTTAAGATTGAGGAATCCTGAATATCAATCGTCACTCCATACCAGCGTTCCAGCTTGGTTTTCACTTCATCAAAACGCTGCCTTTCAAAAACCAGCTTATCCGCGCGCCAGGCAATTTCGTTTTCGGCGCTAAGCAAGTTGGTCAGTTCTGCACGTTCTATTTTAACCGGGTCCAAACCAACGAAACTGTCGCCCTGATGATCCGAAATAGCGTCATCTTTGTTAATCTCCTTGAACAAAACCAGCTTCTGCCCCGGCTTAAGAAACAAATTATCGTTTTTGCCCTGCTCCGATTTCACCCCGATGACTTCGATTGAACCTTCCAGCAGGGCCGTTTCGAGCCGGCTATCTCCGGCATAGGCTCTTACATTGAATTTGGTTCCGTGCACCTTGATATTCATGCCGTTCATGTTGACCAGGAAAGGACGATGTTCATCCTTTTTAACTTCGAAATAAGCTTCGCCTTCGAGAAAAATTTCCCGGCCTTTTCGTTCAAAATTGGTTGGATAACGAAACGTAGCGCCGGCGTTCAGCCATACTTTGGTACTGTCGCCCAGCACGATCATCGATTTTGAACCGTGCGGCACAGTGATCTCGTTGTAAGAGGTTTGTGATCCGGTACTGCTTTCAGACAGTTGTGTCAGCCAATACCATTGAGCGCCCCAGGCCAGCAGGCATACCGCGGCGTAACGTAAAGCCACGTTTACAATTCGTCTCAGACGTGCATTTCCTTTTTTCTGCACGAAAAATCCCGACTGTTTTTGCTCATCAATCTTCTGATGAATCCGTTCAAGTAAGCCTGCCGACGAAAATTCAAGCTTCAATTCGTCCTCATCGGTTTCGTTCCATTTCTCGCCGATCCAGTCCTTAACAAGGAGTTTGTTCCCGGGATCATTAAAGAAATCGAATACAATTTTCCGCTCAGCTTTACTGATTTCCCCAAAAGAAAACCGTTCCAGGAGCTCTTTTATTTCCTTCTTCTTTTGCATAGTATTCGTGATTCTACTATGAAGAATACCTGAAAAGGATTTATTTCCGTGAAAGGGAAAGTGATATTTTTTTCGAGACTAAAAAAGAAAGAAATCAGGCGAGAATGATCAGGATGATTATCCTGAGTTTGTGCATTTCTTTTCTTAAGAAATCGAGGCTGTGGCGAATTTGGGTATCCACCGTATTTTCTGAGATATGCAAAATTTCGGCAATCTGTTTATAGGTTAATCCTTCTTCTTTACTCATCCTGAAAATTTGGGCGCGCCGCTCAGGCAAATGATCAACCAACTGAAAAACATGCTCAATCATTTTCTTTTTTTCCAGCTCATCCAAATCCGCCTCCTGACTGTTAACCACATAATCGCTATAATGTCCGCGTATCGCCCGAAGTTTTAAAATATCATAAATCTCGTTCCGCACAATCCGAAACAGGTATCCTTCAACCGACTTATTTTCATCCAGATGCAACCGGCGTTCCCACAAAATGGTAAATACTTTCTGGATCAGATCTTCCACCTCTTCCCGCTCTTTCAGAAATTTCAATGAAAAAGCAAAAAGCTTTTTGTGACATCTGTAATAGATTGCATCAAACGCTTTTTTGTCACTTTGCTTCAATGCTTTTATCCATGTTTGATCTTCAAGTACGCTCATAGGAAATAACTGTCAGACAGAAATAAAAATAAGAAATTCCCACGCAACTTTATGACATTCATCCCGGCTAAAATTAGAAAAAATGATGAGCATATGCCAAAAAAAAGCGAAATTGAGAAAAACGTCCAAACCAGTCAACCTGCGATCTTCTCCAGAAGTATATTGAAATGTGCTTTTCCTTTCGGTCAACTCGTTTTCCGGTAACGCCAGATGGCCAAACTTAAAAACGAAATGCCAATCACCGTCAGCGAGATAAATTCATCCAACAAATCGGGAAAGCCGGAGCCTTTCAGCACAACCATGCGCATAATCCGCATAAAATAATAGATCGGGTTGACCCGATTGAGCCATTGCGCCCAATGAGGCATACTTTCGACCGGGGTAAATATGCCGCCCATCAGGATGAAAATCATCATAAAAAAGAAGGTTACAAACATCACTTGTTGCTGCGTTTCGGTGACCGTTGAGATAAACAAGCCCAGGCCAAGCACGCCAACCAGGTAGAGGGCGGCAAAACCAAACAGCAAAGGCAAGCTTCCTACGATGGGCAGGTCGAAGACTACCCGTGCAATCACCAGCCCAAAAGCCAGATCGAACAAAGCAATGACCAGGAACGGCGCCAGCTTGCCCAAAATAAACTGGTACTTTTTGATGGGAGTGACGTTGAGTTGCTCAATGGTACCTATTTCCTTTTCGCGTACCAGGTTCATGCCCGACAAAAACATGCCGATAATGGTTACCAGGATCGCCAGGATACCCGGCGCCATATACCATTTGTAATCCAGTTCGGGATTATACCAATAGCTGTCTTTCACCTCAATTCTCCTGGGCGGATTAAACTCGGGCAAGCCTTTCCATTCGGCAATCACCGACTTGTTGTAGCCCGAAAGGATCCCCAACGTGTAGGAATAAATCAGTGAGGCTTTGCTGCCATCAATCGCGTTGATCAGCAATTGCACCTTAGCCTCCTCTTCCCTGATCAATGACCGTTCAAAACCTTGCGGGATGACCATCACAAAGTCGGCCTCTTCTTTTTTGAAACTGTTTTCGGTATCCTGCAGATCGAACGAAGCATCGTGCAGACGAAAAAACGGTGAACCTTCAAATTTACCTGCCAGTTCACGCGAAGTCGCCGATAAATCCTGGTCGACCACGTAAATATCCACGTTTTTTAAATCGTAGGTTGCTGCAAAAACCAGGATCAGCATTTGCACCAGGGGCAGCACAAAAATCATGGGCAACATGGTTTTGTTACGGAAAACCTGGATGAATTCTTTTTGAAGGATATAGCGAATTGTTTTCATGGTGCTTTAATTTATTAGTGTTCAGTCACAGTGTTCAGTACCAGTATCCAGTGACCAGTGCTACTGATTAATGCTACTAAGATTCCGGCTTTCATGCGTCATTATCTTTACAGCCAAATTTTTTGGGGTGCAGGATCATGAAATTGATCAGTTTCCCGATTTCTTCAGTTTCGAAGTACATTTTTTGATGTTCTTCTGCGCTGATGTATTCGCAGGCATAGGCAAAATCCAGCCAGACTGACGTTTCACTATTTTCGCCATCAGAATCCGTTAGCTTGCTGATAAAGTTTTTCACATACAACCGTTTTCGATACGCTTCAACCATGTTTGCACAAACTGATCTGGATGATCTTCGGATTTGATCGGTCAAAGAGTACGTTTCTTCTTTTGGATACCTTTTGGAGATTTTATAAATATCCATTGCCAACTGAAATGCTTTTTGATAAGCCAATAAATCTTTAAAATTCATACAATTTCGTTTTAGCGAACAATCTACCATTACTGAACACTTTATTCCAGCCTTACCTTGAACTTCCGCACGGCAATGGCAGTAAACACAGCAGCCATGCCCAGCAGGATCAGGGTTTCTTTCCACACGTACAGAAAACCGGTACCTTTCAGCATAATATTTTTCAGGATGACAATAAACCAGCGCGGCGGCATCAGGTTCGACAAAAGTTGCAATGGATAAGGCATGTTTTCGATCGGGAAAATAAAACCCGACAGCAGGATCGTTGGTAACATCAGCGCGATCATCGAAATAAACATGGCCACCATTTGGTTTTTGGCAACCGAGGAGATCAGAATGCCCAAACACAAGGCCATCAGGATAAACAGGATACTTTCCGCCATCAACAAAAACCAACTCCCGTGAATGGGGACGCCGAATACAAAGTGGCCAATCAACAAAATTATCAGGGCATTGATGACCGACAAACTCAAATACGGCGCTACTTTCCCAAGGATGATCTGTACCGGTCGCAGCGGCGAAACCAACAGAATCTCCATGGTTCCCAGCTCTTTTTCCCGGGTGATGGATATGGAGGTCATCATGGCGGAGATCAGCATCAGGATCATGGACATGATTCCGGGCACAAACATATAAACCGACTTCAACTCTTCGTTGTAATACATACGTACTTCGGGTTCAATTTGCATGGGCAACTGAAATTCGCCCATTTCTTTCAGCATATAATCATTGATGATGCCTGTGGTATAAGCGGCCAGCATTTTGCCCAGGTTCGGATCAGACGCATCGGCAACCACCTGCACGGCTGCCTTGCCTTCACGTTCCAGGTTCCGGGCAAAGTCCGGCTCAAAAACCAGCACTTCTTTTACTTTGCCTTTTTTAAAGATCGCTTCAATATCAGCTGTACTTTCGAGGTACTGATCCATGAAAAAATAACCAGACGACAAAATTTTGTTGGTGATTTCGCGGGTTACTTCATCTTTCGACTGGTCGTGTATGGCAATGTGCACATCTTTGATCTCGTTGGTGATCACCGTTCCGAACAGCAACAACTGAACAATTGGTATCCCAAACAGGATAATCATGGTCCGCACATCGCGGAAGATGTGATAAAATTCTTTTTTTACAAATCCGAAGAACCGTTTCATCGTTTTGAGTTTTGAGTCGTAAGTAGCGAGTCGTGAGTATTGGTACCGCTACTTTATATTTAATGAATTTTGTAACCCGGTTAACATCCGTTGTATTTCATCCAAATCTGAAGTCAATGCATCAAAATCTGTTTTTATGAGATAATCCAGGTTGAGAGCGATCGTAAGTTGAGTTTCAAGCTCAAATGAGGATCCCCTGGCCATATTCAAATAATGCTTAAAATCACCTGGAGATATTCACCCAGCCCCCTCCGCTATATTGGACGGTATTGAAATGGCCGCGCGTCGAATTTGAGAGGTCAATCCATAAATTTCCTCCTTAGTGAAAGATTGTGTGTTTTTGTAAACACCAATGACAAGACTAATTGCTTTTTGCCAAACCTTTAATTCTTTGAAATGATTCATGATTTTCTATCTTGGTTAATATATATGGTCAGTTTGAACACCACTACTCGCTACTCACTACTCTCCTCTCGCCAGCTTCAGGAATACCCCGTTCATGTCGTCCGACCCAAACTGTTTTTTCAGGTTTTCGGGGGTATCGAGGGCGGCGATGCGCCCATCCACCATGATCGACACGCGATCACAATACTCGGCTTCGTCCATGTAGTGAGTTGTCACAAAAATGGTTTTTCCTTCGGCAGCCGCTTCGTAGATAAAATCCCAGAACTGCCGGCGGGTGATCGGGTCAACGCCTCCTGTGGGCTCGTCGAGGAATACGATTTGAGGATCGTGAAAAATGGCAACAGAAAAAGCCAGTTTTTGTTTCCAGCCCAAAGGCAGCGAAGCGATCAGTTTATCGCGTTCTTTCTTCAACTGCAATTTTTCAAGCAACACCTGTTCTTTTGCCTTTCGTTGTTTTGGAGGGATGCCGTAAATACCGGCATAAAAGCGAATATTTTCGGCAATGGTCATGTCCTCGTACAACGAAAATTTCTGGCTCATGTAGCCAATGTTGCGCTTAATTTGCTCCGTTTGGGTGTACACATCAAAACCTCCAACCATAATTTCTCCTGACGTTGGGCTTGACAGCCCGCAAAGAATTCGCATGGCCGTTGTTTTTCCGGCGCCGTTTGCCCCCAGGAAACCAAAAATCTCGCCCCTGTAAACTTCGAAATTCAGGTGATCGTTTGCTACAAACGAGCCGAACTTTTTAACGAGATCGCGGACTGTTATGACTCTTTCGCCTTTTTCCGGAAAGTTCTCGGTCGCAATTTCAGCTTTCAGTTCGCTTTTATGTCTGTTTTTGTCATTCATTCCTCGTTGTTTTACAGCTACTTGTATCGATTTTTTTTTTGATCATCGCATTGCACTAATTTTTGAGCCATTATCTGAAACTTTACCTAATCACTGAGACGAAGACTGATCCCCCTCTCCCATCAGCGCTATAAATACATCCTCGATACCCGGCGTAATCTCAAAAACCTGTAAGTTTTTGTGATTTTTGTTCATCAGGTATTGTTCCAGTTCTACAGCCTCCATTTCATCGTCAACCGGTGTAACATGTACAAATTGTCCGAAGGCATAAGCCGTTTCCACTTTTTCCCAGTCGCGCAGATCGCTGATCAGCCGGTACATATCTTCGGAACGGGCGGCAAGTAGGGTTCGGGTATAATTCTCCACAACGCGGGCCGGGCTATCGATTCTCAGGATTTGTCCTTTCTGCATCAGCGCCACCCGGTCGCACAGACCGGCTTCATCCATATATGGCGTTGAAACCAGGATGGTAATTCCCTGGTTACGGAGCTTCTTCAGCATCTCCCAGAATTCCTTGCGCGAAACGGCATCCACGCCGGTAGTCGGTTCGTCGAGTATCAGAATTTCGGGTTTATGGATGAGGGCGCACGAAAGAGCCAGCTTCTGTTTCATTCCGCCGGAAAGTTTACCGGCCAAACGTGTTTTAAACGGCTCTATCTGAACGTAGATATCCCTGATCAGATCGTAATTTTCGGCAATGGTGGTTCCAAACACCGTTGCAAAAAACGCCAGGTTTTCCTCCACTGTCAAATCCTGGTAGAGCGAAAAACGACCGGGCATGTACCCCACAATCCCCCTGATTTTTTTATAATCTTTTACCACATCCAGATCCGCCATATTTGCCTGGCCGGAATCCGGAACAAGCAAGGTCATCAGGATACGCATCAGCGTGGTCTTTCCGGCGCCATCCGGCCCGATCAGTCCGAACAACTCGCCTTTCTTCACTTCAAACGAAATATCTTTCAAAGCAGCGGTTTTGTCGTAGGACTTTGATATGTTTTTGACTTCGATCATTAAGTTTCAAGTTCCAAGTTTCAAGATTAAAGGACTGCTGGCAACCAGCGGCTAACGTTCAGCATCGGCAAGTGGTCACAGAAATTGCTCACTGCGACTGACCACTGTTCACTAACCTGACTTCGCCCGGCATGCCTATTTTCAATCGCCCGTCATTTTTCACCTTCACTTTCACCGCATAGACCAACTTCACCCGTTCTTCTTTGGTTTGAATGATCTTCGGCGTAAACTCAGCTTCGGGTGAAATCCAGCTCACAATTCCCGTCATCGCTTGATTTTCATCTTTATCTTTGTCAATCAACACGTTCACCTCTTGTCCAAGTTTGATGCCGGGCAGCTGAGCCCCGCTAACATAAACGCGTAAGTCCAATTCAGTCAGGTCTCCAAGTTTGACAATCGCTTTCCCTGGTGAAACCAACTCGCCCGGTTCCACATATTTTTCGAGCACAACACCGGTCATCGGGCTGATAATCCGGCATTTTTCCAATTGGTTTTTTACAACATCCAACTGGGCCGACAACACTGCCATCTCGCTGTCGATGGATATAAATTGTGTATTCAGACTTTCCAACTGTTTTTCCAACACGCGCATCTGGCCGTCCACATCGTCAACCTGCTGCTGGGTTGCCGCCTGATCTGCAAATAGTTTATGAACACGTTCCTGATTGATTTTCAGATTTTTGATTTGTTCACGTAACACTTCCGACTGCGCCCTAACGCTGATTTTTTTAGTCGCCACGGCCCGCTGCTGTGCCATCACTTGCTGCATTTGAAGACTCAACTGGCTGGTATCTACCACCGCAATCAGTTCCTCTTTGGTTACCTGGCTGCCCAACTCAAGTCCAAAACGGATCAATTTTCCCGTCTGTTCAGCCGACACAATTGTCTCTTCGGTTTCAAAATTGCCATAGGCGTCCGATTTTTCATCTTTTTCTTTACACGACGCCAGCATGACCAATGCCAACACAACTAGATATTGAGGTTTCATGTTTCTGTTTTTCAATGTTAGTTACCCTGTATGTTTTGATAATTGATTTTAGCAGCTTCCAACTGTACCTTGCGTGTTTCGAAAGTGATCCGGGCAGTCATTTCTGCATTGAGGTCCTGAAGATAATCCGACATGGTTATGGTTCCGTTTTCAAGCTTTGAGGCAGAGCTTTTCGTAATCCGCGCCTGTAGTTCAATCAGCTCCCGGTCGCTTTCGAGTATTTCTTTTAATTGCCTGATCTTGCGCGATTCGCTGTCGAGCGCAATGTTCACCTGACGTTCAAATTGTTGTCGATGCGTTTGGACCATCTGCTGCTGCAAGCTAATCATCTCCTTATCGCGTTTGGTATTTTTCCAGTCGAAAATAGTCCAGTTCAATCCCATACCAACCAGGTAATAGGTATCAAATTCATCATTCAGCATGTTTAAGCCGGGGCGTCCGTAGCCTGCCTGTCCAAAACCAAATAAACGGGGATTCCGTTTCTTCTGAAGTAAATCCGACGTTGCCGCAAGCAAGTCTGTCTGCTTTTCAAACAAATTTAACTCAGGGCGGTTTACCTGGCTGTCAGCCGGATCGGTTGTTTCAATCACGAGATTCTGAAGATCTTTTGACTGTTTTCCCGTAAGAATGGCCAGGGCTGAAAGAACGGTTTCCCGGTTCGACTGCAATTCAATTTGTTGTTGCTTCACTTTGATCAGTTCGGCAAGCAGCAAGTCCAGGTCGGAAGCCAGCGCCACACCATGTTTTACACCCGATTCGGCCTGTCGCTTCCCCGCTTCCAGGGTTTCCTTTTTTTTCGCCAGAATCTCCAGGTTTTGCTGAAAAACGAAACTGGTAAAAAACAAATGATTTACCTGCTCGTTCACCTGATACAATTCTACCTCAACAGCCTGACGATTGGTAGCCTCCTGTGCGGTTTCAAGGCGGTCATTGGCCCTGGTCAGTCCGCCATCCCAAATATCCTGTCGCACATCGAGGTACATTTTATATTGATCTTTTGATACTTCAGGAATACTAACACCAGGAAGCGAAATTCCGACGCGGGTTACATCAGACTGGTAAGTGGCCTGGGCATTCAGACTGATTTGCGGCAGATAATTGGTTTCGCTGTTTGCCAGTTTCAACTCAGCCATCTGCCGGTAAAGCTCCTGCTGTTTTAAAAACGGGTGTTGCTCCCGGGCCCATTCCCGGCAATCGTTCAAACTCACCGGCTCCTGCGCCATCATCAATTGGACCGGCAACAGGAGCCACAGGAATAATTGTTTTCTGATCATTGCTTTCATTGTTTATTTGGGTTCAATGGCCCTGAGGACAAATCGTTTTACTTCTTCTTTTCGTTCTTCAAGAAAAGCCTGAGTGGCTTCTTTATCTTCGTCGAACGCAACAAAACTGATGACCGGTTTGCCAGCAAAAGGAAACACGCACAAGCTAATCACGTTGACCACCAGGTGTTCCGGTTTCATGCGGATAATTTCTCCCCGGTCCATTGCTTCCGAGATGATTTTAAAGATGGGTTTCGGACTAAAACCATGTTTAATCACCAATTTGAAGAAAACGGAAGGATCGCGGTTCACCTCTTTCAGAATAAACCCGGGCAAATACGGATACTTCAGCAACAAGTCGAGGTAAGTGTCAATGGCTTGTTCCACCTTCGATTTAAAATCGATATCCGATTGCAAGATCTGGCCAATTTTAGGGAAAGCAAAACTGATGATTTTGCTAAAGATGGCGTCAAACAGCTTGTCTTTACTCCTGAAATAGTAATGTAATAAGGCTTTATTGATTTTTGCCTCATCGGCTATTTCCTGCATGCGTGCTCCATCCATGCCTTTACGCACGAACACGGTTGTGGCGGCATCCAGAATTTTTTCCTCGGTGTTATCTTTCTTTGAGTCCATATTTGTTTTAACTAATTGGTTAAATCGTGTGGTCAAATATAGGACATCTGTTTATAGCAGCCAAATAAATTAACCAAAAAATTTAACCAAACGGTTAAATTTCTTTCAAAATAGAAGGGCAACCCAAGGGCTGCCCTTCTAAAGTCAAATCCTGTAAGACAGATTATTCATCCGTTTTCTTTATCTGTTTTTCTTCAGATTTAGCGGTTTTTTCAACTGGGGCAGTCTTTCCTTTTAAATAATCAGGCAACTCCAGACCAGCTGTTTTAAATATATCATCCAATGGAGGAATGGCTCCCAACATGCCTTGCATAAAATTGGCCGTCGAAGTTTTGCCGTCTTTGCCGTTTCCGGTTTCCCAAACGGTTACTTTATCAATTTTGATGTTTTTGATCGCTTCCACCTGGGTTTTTACCAGTTCAGGCAACTTATCGGCAATCATCATCATTACCGCGTCTTTCGAATTGTTACCGGCAGCTTTTACCAGCATATCGAAACCGTTAGCCTGTTTACTCAGAATTTCGTAAATCCCTTTTGCCTGAGCCTCCATTTTCATATAAATCGCATCGGCCTCTCCCTTCGCATGGCGCCGGATTTGTTCGGCTAAGGCTTCTGCATCAATTTCAACTTTTTGCTTATCAATTTCTGCCGGCACCACAATATTCGCGGTTTGAGTAGCCTTATCACGATCAGCGCGCACCAGCTCGGCGGCCCGTTCGGCAGCATAAGCTTCTTCGAGCGCCTGTGCCTGTTTAACTTTTTCGGCAGCAATCGCTTTACGCGTGGCTTCAGCTTCTTTTTCGCGTCGCTCTGCATCTGAGTTGGCGATGGTTACTTTGGCTATATTTTCACCTTCAACAGCCGTAGCATCGGCCCGGGCAACCTGAACACGTTGCTCCTGGTGGGCATCCGCTTGTCCGATTTCGCCGTCACGGTTCTTTTCAGCAACACTTTTCTTGGCATCGTTAATGGCCTTTGCCGCTGCTTCTTTACCCAATGCCTCAATATAACCCGATTCATCATTGATGTCGGTCACGTTCACGTTGATCAGTTTCAAGCCGATTTTTTTGAGTTCCGCTTCTACATTTGACGACACGGCAGCCAGAAACTTATCGCGGTTACTGTTAATCTCCTCAATCTCCATGGTGGCAACAACCAAACGTAATTGGCCAAAAATTATGTCTTTAGCCAGATTACTGATCGTTTCCTGCGAAAGTCCCAGCAAACGTTCTGCTGCATTAGTCATAACGCTTGGTTCGGTGGAAATACCAACCGTGAACCGGGAAGGAACATCAACGCGAATGTTTTGCTTACTCAAAGCGCTCCTCAAATTAATCTCGATCGAAATCGGTGTCAGATCAAGAAACTCGTACGCGTGAATAATCGGCCAAATGAAGGCAGCTCCTCCGTGAATACATTTTGCAGAACGGTATTCACTGTTAATCCCTTTGCCTACTTTACCGTAAACAACAAGAATGCGGTCGGACGGGCAACGCTTGTAACGTTTCGTCATGGCCACGATAATCATAAACAAGAACAGGGCAGCAAGGCTGACCATAATCACAAAATAATTGTCCATAGCTAGTTATTAATTGATTTTTAGTTGGAATGTCGCTTCACCAAAAGAATCTGGTCATCAATCACATCAACCACCTGGATGATGGCCGACGTAACGATGGGTTCCTCATCATTCGTCATGGCGTCAAGGGTATGGAGTGTCCCCTGGATGGTCATCTGAACTTTCCCCAATCCTCCTTGTTTTGCCGGGATGGTTAAATAAACTTCGCCAAGCTTTCCAATGGCATTTTTCATCCTCAAATTACCGGTTTCCGACAACTTCGCCATAAAATAAAACAAGGTGGCCATCGCGAGCATCATCAGGAAACCGCATAAAACAGACAATAAGATGATCAGCCAAACAGATAGTCCGGCATGGATAAACCCCAGGCCTGACCAACCAAACATGGCAAAAAATGCAACAATATTCTTCAACGACAAAAACTGAAACGGAATACTGTCGCCATCGGCCAGAGAGACATCGAAATCGGTTTCAACATCAGCATCCACATCTGCTCCGATAACCGTTGAAACAAGCATCACAAGGAAAATTAAGGTGGACGGAATCGTAACGATCCAATAAATTTGTTCGAGCAGGTTAAGTTCCTGCCAAACCGGAAAGAAGGATAGTATCATAACGGGTGATAAAAAATTGTTCTGTTAAAATTACGAATTAACTTTTTCTTTCCAATGGCAAAATACAAATTATATTAAAAAAATAAATCCGAATGTCAAACATGATTAGGGAAACCAAGAAAATACTGACTCGCCGATGGTTAGATACGGTTCCGGGCAAATTATTGTTTATGTGGGTCAGGTGTGGAAATACTATTTTTCCTTTTTTACAGAAACCAGGACAGGCTGAGGCAGTAAACCGGCAGCTCTCCGGTTGGAGTAATTCATCATGAACAAAGAGGAAGCAATTACCAGCATGCCTGAAACAGATACCCAATCCGGTTTTTCATCGGGAAGGATAAGCCAGCTCAACACAGCCCCGGATACAGGTATCAGGAACTTCCAGGTATTGAGTTCGGATACTTTTACATGAGGACGTTGGAGCAGGGTAAACCAAATGCCAAAAGCTGCCGCCGAAAGGAAACTCAACCAGCCCAATGCTATAAAATATTCAGCAGAAACAGTTTTCAACCCATAACCTTCGATGGGAACAGAAATCATCGTCAGCACAATACCGCCAATCAATAAAGAAGAAGAGCTAAGCACCACCGGCGAAATTCCGTCAGGTTTTTTTGCCACCAAAACATTGGCAAATCCCGATGTCAAATTATTCATTAAAAGTAAAACCACTCCCAACAAACTAATCTGCAACCCCGAGGACAACTCGCTTCCTCCGATACTAATAATAGCCACCCCGGCCACTCCGAATAAAATACTGAGCGTTTTCAGCCCGTCCATTTTATCGTTAGAAAAGCTGAAATGAGAAACCACCGAAATAAACAAGGGAGACGAACCAATGATCATCGCAGAAACCGATGCCGGCAACAAATTGATTCCCGCGTAAAAAAGCATGTACTGAATAACCGTCTGCAAACCCGATATCAATGCAATAAAACGCCAGTTCAGCCGAACTTCGTTCCAATAATTCCGCCTATTATTGAAATAAAAAATAAGCATCAAGCCCGAAATAATAAACCGTACCCCTGCAAACTGAAAAGGCGAATGGTATTTTAGCCCGATTTTTACGCCAACAAAGGCCGACGACCAGAGCAAACAGGCGATAATCGCCAGGAATACCGTATTTGAAAAACATCTTTTTAGGGCTGACATGCCACAAAGTTGATAATTTATCCTGAATTAAGTTGCAAACAGCGGTTCTTAAACAAGTGGCATAATAATTTGTTGACAAAAAAAAGGGCGTCTATTCCCGAGTTTGACAGTTGATTTTTACAACTTGCTGTATTCTAACGGCAAACAATGTGCAAAATGAGTTTGTGCCACTACATTTTTTACGGGATTCATTGCCTAATATCAATTTCTGTTTTGACCTGGGTAACCAAACGAACAGGTCCCAATAGCCCTGATGGTAAAAGCTCTTTGTTTTTCAGATGAGACCACTGCCATGTAACAAAAGTTTTGCGGTGTGGGGAAGGTCTGGGCGTATCGTTAACAACCCAGTCCGGTATTTTAGACAATCCCAATCCGGGGGCTGTAGAACCCGTATTGGCAGTCCACTCGCAATCATCGGGATATTGCTGGTCGCCAACCAAACGGTTGACCCAGAGATTGGTAACCAGGATCCCGATCCTGTTTATTCCCGGGTGAAGCGAATTTGTTATGTCTGTTAAATATGGCGGTTTCCAAAACACCCCCTGGGATTGACCGTTTACAAAAACTTCGGCAATGACCTGCACATCGCCCAAATCGAGAAGGTTTCTGTAACCGTCCGACAGGATTTCCGATGGAACTTCTATTTGAGTTTGATAGGTAGCCGTACCGGAAAAGTATTTCACCCCCGGATCAGTATGCTCTGTCCAGGAAATAAGGCCCGGCAATTTAATTTGTTCCGGTGCGCCCCACCCCGGGGGGAATGAAACCTGCCAGGGCCCGTTCAAACCGATTGGCGCGGGCAGGGTTGGAACATTTACTGTCCGGGAGTTTCCATGGTCAAATTTTACAACATATTTGCCGGCTTCCCCACTTTGCAGGAAGAACCGGTTCTTTTCCCTGCTTAGCCGTACATTAGCCGGTTTGTTATCCTGTTCAACCGATAGGATACCGGGTTCGTCCTGAAGTGGCTTTCTGAATACGACAAAAACCGAACCCGAATGTTCCAACCTTAAGGTTACAACCACTCGGTCATCAGGTGTAGCTCTAAACCCGGATGCAACTTCAATCCTTCCGGTTTCAGGATCCCACAGTTCCGGCATTTTATTTCCAATCCTAAAAGTTGCTTCTACAATTTTGGGCTGATCATGCTGGTTGGATACAAAAAACAAATCAGTTTCTCCTTCTTTACGGTGGATATATTCAATTCCGTTACCGGTATCCGGGATTGAACCGGAACTACCTTCACGGATGACCCGGTAAGAAAAATCAGGCAACAGGTTTGCCATGCCGAATATAGAATTCAGGGGTTCATTCCAGTAAATTTTACCTTTGCCATAACTGTTCATGGTTACAGCTTGCCCGTCACAATCGCCCCACAGCCGGTCTGCTATCGTCTTCAGGGTTGTTTCTGAATCTTTTCCACCTTCTAGTCCGGGAATATGCAAAGGTTTTGGACCGACAACAGTGGCACCAGCAGCTACAAGATTTTCGATGACATGCAATACTTCCGGACGCATGTGCAGCCGGGGAGGTAAAACCAGTATCCGGTAGCCCATACCGTTGGGAAGCACGAGCTTGCCGTCTTGCACCTCAATCTGCCTGAGAATTTCCCGGTTACCATAATCAAAGTCAAAACCATCCGGTAAAGAAGGTTGAAGTTCCTCACGGACAACAGGGGCCTGCGGCGCATCCTCGCCCGCGTAATAAAGCACATCGGCGACAAATTGCCCTTGACGAAGCATATACTGGCAACGGGACAAATAATCTGTCCATCCTTTTATGTAGGGCCACCATGTGTTACGCCTGTCGAAATGTGAGCCGTAAGCGCCCAGGCCTAAACCGGGGGCTTTTTCGTATGGGTCATGGGCAAAAACGTGCAAGTCAAACTGATTGATCCCCAAGCAAAAAAAATGATCGCCCTGAGCTTTTAATTTTCCGGGGTATTCTTCAAAAATTCGTCCCGGTGTTCCGGTAAAAGCTTCTGAACCTACTTTTGTCCTTCCGTAAGTGTGAGCTGCAGATGAAGCAAGTTTAGCCTTGGCGTTGGCATCAGGATTATTATTAAACGTCCACCATTCGTTCATGGGGATACCGGCAATACCGGCAACGGTAAAATCGTCGGTATTCCCAAAATTCCCATACGGTTCAACCGAAAGTGACAATCCGTTTTCGCGGCACAGTTCGGCAAAACGTCCATAGTAGTTTTGTGCAACCATATCGCTGATAGTCTTTCTAAAATCCCAGAGAAACTTTTCAGCCGTTTCCAGGCTGCCAACCACGCGTCCTGTTAATGCGGGCAAATACTTCAGCAGGTTATATCCCCGTTGTTCCTGAAAATCCTTTTCAAATGATGCCGTCCAGTTCTGGTGCCCCACCTCGTAACTGTCAATGAGAATGTGTTTCAATACTTGTTTTGCCTGAATACTATTTCCTTCTTCAATAATTTTTGAAATGGATTTCTCCCAGTAAAAATCAATAGCCACAGATGACATTTTATCGACCTCCAACCCCCTGCCTTCCGGTGGTGCAGGATGGTTTTGCCTGCCGGTTGGCTGATACCCCAGGCGCAACAGCGTCCAATCCCCTTCCGGAACGTTCCACCTCAAACGCCCCTGTTCATCCAGTTTTGATGTCAGGTCAATTATTTGAGACGGATCAATTATGTCTGAAACCGGAACATTCCGGTAATCCGGTGAATACTTTTTCATTTTTTCAAACCCCGCTTTTGCCCACCAGTTTTCAATCCGAAAAGGGGCATCTGCTTTTTCGCTTTTGGGTGTGGGGAATGCCAGCAGCGCAATATCCCGGTAATAACCACGGACCTTTTCCCTTGGGACGTAATACCTTTTGTTGATTTCGGGGTCGCGTTTCATATCCCTTTCAATCCCCAACGCCGGTAAAGGTATATCGAGTGTTCCATCAAATACAGACGGTCCCGATAGTTGTTTTTCCGTCCACACTACTTCCTGCATGGCCTTATCCGGTGTTACCCACGGTCCGCCACTGGATGACCATCCGGCACCATTGTGAACCCCCATTTCAAGTCCCAGGCGTTCCGCTTCTTTTTTCGTGTGTTTCAATAAATCCCACCATTCCCGGCTCATATATTTTACCGGTCCGGGAGGAGTGCCTTCGGAAGTGTTGAAAAGTGTGAACCCGCCAAAACCGGCCTGTTTCATCGCCTCAAGGTCACGGGTAATTGCCTCTGCGGAGATATGGCCATTTATCCAATGCCACCAGATTCGCGGTTTTGCCGGGTTTAGCGGCGCTTTGAAGCCTTGTTCCAACCATCCGGTACCATCAAAGTTTTCATTGCTTGAAACAACTTCTTTTTTACTTGAACAGCCGGTATTACTACCTGCAAGAAATAAAATAATAAGTAAGACCGGAACCCAAGGGAAACGCCCAACGGGATTTTTTCTAATACACCAATTATCAATCATTGTTTAAATCAGTTTTAATTTTTTCATGCAGTTCTCTGGTTTGTTTATTGGAATTCATTTCAGATTGTTCCCCATACTTTTTGAAATACGCTTTCAACTGTTCGCTGTCTTCCAGCATGCCGTAATCCCCGGTTTTTTTGATCCAGTCATCCAACACCATTCGCATTTCTGCCAGTTTATCCCGATAATCCGTATCATTGACCAGGTTATGCATCTCGTAGGGATCGTTGCGCAAATCGTATAATTCTTCCTCAGGAAGCGGTTCCACCAAAGCTTTCTGCCAGGGGTTGAGTTTGTTTTGCGCATCGAGGACATTAATAACATGATAAATGGGGTAATGAGCTTTTGTATGGGCAGTAGAAGCTTCATTTACAGAGAAATCATGGTTAAAATTTTTAATGTATTTAAATGCTGTGTCCCGAACGGCCCTGCTTTTATAGAAAATTTCCCCTATTCTATCCGATGCGGCAAAAATGTATTGGCGTGGTTGCTCTTTTAGATTTCCCCAGAAAACCTCACCCTCCATATAATCGGGTTTCCTGATACCGGCCATTGCCAGACTGGTTGCAGAAATATCAATGGCACTGACAAGCTGGTCAACGATACCTCCCGGTTTATATTCTTCCGGCATCTCGACTCCTTCCGGGATATAAACGAGCATGGGGATCTTAATGCCGCTATCATATAGCCAGCATTTTGCCCTGGGCATTGGCCTTCCATGGTCTGAAAAGAAAAAAACAATAGTGTTTTTGTCCAGATCAAGTTTTTTTAATGTATCCAACACCTGCGCAACTTGATTGTCCAGGGTCTCAATACTCCGATAATAATTGGCCCAATCTTCCTTTGTTGGTGCAACATCCGGATAGTAGGGAGGAACATCTATCTTATCGGAATCTACATGAATCGACTGATCTGTAACAAAAGGCCTATGGGTTTTAAACAAACATAATTCCGCGAAAAAAGGCTTGTCCTGGTTAACCAGGTCGTCCCAATGGCGAAAATCCAGTTGACTGGAAACATCATGTTTAAATGACCAGTGGGTTTTTCCTATACCTGGTTTATCTGCAATATTCCCAGCCAGGTAACCATTGGCCCTGAAAATATCATTGAGCGTTTGTATTCCCTCAGGAAGGGGATTTACCAAACTATCCGGGTACAGCATGTGGTGCGCGTTAATGGAAGTTTGATGCATACCGGTGATTAAAGCGGTACGACTGGGGGCACAAACGGCAGCCGTTGTATAAACATTGGTAAATTTAGTTCCATTTTCCGCGAGCTTGTCAATTGTTGGCGTGTGTGCTACCTGATTTCCATAGCATCCCAAATCGAGAGATAAATCCTCCGCGATTATCCAAAGGATATTGGGTTTTTTTGCCGGTTCACTGCATGAAAACAGGGAAACTGACAAAAAAAGGCTCATACACGATGCATTTAAATTTTTCATGATTTTCTTTTAAATAAGCGATTCGTTAAAACTTGTTGTGCCCTCCTGGATATGTCCACTTTTGATCGGTTCGTAGATTTCCCGGGCGTTGCTGTGTGTAGCATGTACCACAGCCATAAGGATAAAAATTAATAACTTTTTCAGAATAGGTGTATTTATTTGGTCAATAAACTTACTGCATTTACTGCGGAACAATTACATTCCTCGTATTTTGTTGGTCAATTTGTATTTGATCCCTGGTGCAATCGGATCCTTTACCAACGATGGTATTGCCACTGATTACAAAATCCTGTGCCGAAACCAGCAAGATATCGGCATTCATAGTACATTGAAACCTGTTTTTTTTGATCAGTACCCGGCGGGGTCCCAAATCAGGAGAGGATTGGTCTCCAAATTTCTGAAATCTCATTGTAACAGGTGGAGTGGAAGGCCGTTGGAAACTACAATCGCGAAATTCGTTATCGTGGATAATAATGTCGGAACAATACAAACCGTTAGGCCAATAAGGTTCATTCATAAAAATAACACCGCTGCTTGATGTCCCTTCATAGAAGTTGCCTTCCACCACACCTCGTCTCGCCCTGAAAACCGTCCCATACCTCCGGATGTTTCGGATGGAATTGTTCCTGATCATAAAGTCGCCTGACGATTTGCTCCGGTTCCAAATTTGGGTAACGCGTTGAATATCTTTAGTGGTAATTCGCGAAATCCAGCCCGGTCTGCGGGCAGTGTGGATGTCTTCGTTATGTTGTTTTTTCTCTCCGGTTGTGGCAATCCCATCAGGAACATCTTTTGCGAATAGCACCAGCCAGACGTCTCCTTCCTTCTGAACAGAGGAAACACTACCTTCGAAAAGTATCTTTCCTTCATCCGGATTAAAAAACGAAACCTGGTTTCCAGGTTCAAGCCCCATATGCAAATCGTTTAAAAGTAAAGCGTTTTTCTTTCCCCCTGGATGAACCTGATAAACCGTTGCAGGCCGGGCATACAATGCAATACCGTCATCACCGATAGCCTGGATGCTGCACGCTTCGACCCACGGCCCCACCTCTAACCCACGGCAGTGAATCCCATCCGCATTGCCCGAAAACCAGTTCCCTTCGGCGATCTTCCACTGGCAATGCAAAATATTTAGGATTGACCCTCCATAGGACGCATAATGAAAGGCACTTGCGCCGTAGCTGGTAATATCGGTATAAGTTATGTTTTGGCAATCGTTGGACTGGGCCAGCGCTTTGCCGTTATTACGCATGAGATGAACAAACCGGTCGCCGGGTGCAAAGTCTTTTATTAACGTTCGAGGGGCCTGTATCAACTTTAATATCCAGGTACCGTCGGGGCCGGCAGAATAGGATTCAAATTGAAAAAAACTACTGGCTCCACTCTTAAGACGACCGTTAATTTCAGTATCCAATAACGACATAAAATGAATCCCCTGTTGAACATAGGGCTCATCGTAACCGGGAAAGCCCTGTTCCAGTTTAACCGTAACTGTTCCATCTTCCTTATTCACAGCAAGCACCCTTCCCTGAAGAAAGGTCTTCTCTCCGGGAAAATCGACTTCAAAACCCGTGATGACCATACTGTCCACATTCGTTAACTGCGAAAGGCCTCCATTGTACCTTAAAGAATGTATCATCGAGCCATTCCCGTCAATGATCATGTTCCCGGTGTTGCTAAGAGTAATAAGGGCAGTGTTTGGTTTATCAAACTTATAAGTACCTTTGGGAAACACAACCCGCACAGACTTACCTGTAGCGGTGATAGCTTTGGCTTGGGAAAGAGCCTGCTGTACTACATCAAAATGATCCTCTGCTCCTGGATTGTAATTAACATGTACTTCCTCATCGCAGGGAGTAATTGCGAAATAACCGGTTGACGACCATTCCGTTGGTTTGGAGTTAGCCGGAAGGGCGCGTACCCGCCAAAAATAATTGCCAGGTTCTAAAGGACGGTCGTGAATATAACGGTTGAGCCCGATACTGTCCCTGTCAACCACATTTTGGAAGTTTTTATCCCTCGCGATTTCAATTTCATAGTACACCGGTTCTGAAACAGACTGAAATGCCTGACGGTGTGCAGTCCAGGTAAAGTGGGGAAAGGGATAAAAACTTTTACTTTCCGCAACCGGAGTCAAAAGTTGTTGCCGGCCGGAAAGGGAAAGTAAGGGGTGTTTATTTGCTTGGTCTGAAGAAACGCTGTAAAACTGAACAAGGTCATTATGCCCGGTAGGAGCTACCCTTATTGTAAAAGTGTCAACATTTCCCCGGGTTACCAACTCGTTGTAATAATCAGTGATATCAAGTTCGATATATGGATCTGAAGAAGAAACTTCTGTATTCCCCAATTGCTTAAGACTTGCCGGATTGGGTCGCGTATCCCATGTTAATCCTTCGGTAAGGTTGCCCTTGCCTGCTGAAAAAGCTATGGTGGCCGGGTCGTTGCTCAGAACTTTCATTACATACAATCTTAAAACAACAGATTCGACTGTCGTGGTATCGGTAATCCTAAAGGCCAGATAGCCTTCTCCGCGAAAGTTTGTAGCCATTCTCAAATAAATAAGCGATTCGTTAAAACTTGTCGTGCCCTCCTGGATATATCCGCTTTTGATCGGTTCGTAGACTTCCCGGGCGTTGCTGTATGTAGTATGTACCACAGTCAAAAGGACAAAAATTAATAACTTTTTCATAATAGGTGTATTTATTTGGTCAATTCGTATTTGATCCCTGGTGCAATCGCGTCCTTTACCAACGATGATATTGCCACTGATTACAATAAAATTTTTCATTTTTCCTATTATTTTCTGGTTCATTTTAATATGGTAGGTTTTGCAACAAGTTTTTCGTTGTGATTCGTTAAGACCTCCACACGATATTCTATTTCAGGAATTCCCCCGTTTAATGGGATACTTAATTCAAAGGGATAAGATGTATCGGTAAACTCTTCCCATTCATCCGTTCCCTTTGTTTTAAAATGAAAGGTGGCCTGCCGGATCTCATCCTGTGAGGCCTCCAGCCAGATATAAGCATGATTCAGGGATGGGCCCATAGAAATGATCATTCCCGTTACCTTGCCAAACGGGGTTTGTTTTTCAGCAAAACCCTGTTCAAAATGGTTTTGCTGCTTTCCCTGATATAATTTCTGCCGGAACCCGGGGACGATTTTGAGCCCCTTGATCCGCAGGGCAGTTATGCCTTTCGCTGAAATATCAACGTTTATCCGTCCGTCCTGCATTTGAACGCCGGGTACTGGTTTATTGTCTTTCCATACATCTGCTTCATACGTTTTCCCCTTTTCCCATGGCACGACAAGCGGATCGATGAAAATGTTCAGGGAAGAAGCATCCCCCGATTGATTAAGAAAAGCCAGGTACAGATTATCATTTCCATAACCGGCTACGTAATTGGCTTGTATGTTATCCGTGGTAAGCAAACCGGAAGGCAACCACACCCGGACATCGTTATCCCCATAAAATTTACCGGGCTGATCACCATAAACCTTACTCTGCAAATAGGCATACCCCTGTGCATAATGGTTTGGAAAAAAAATATTGTTTTCCGACCGCACAATGGCATCGGTAATCAAAAAATCCATTGTTAACGCGATCTGTGGCCAAATATGGTTATAATAAAATGTATTATAAGTAGCCTCATTCAATGGGCGCAAGGGATAATCAGCCCGCTGTACAATGTTTGTATACTCGCCGTAAAAACAATATCCCGGGTAATTTGAATACCTGCCTACGATAGCTGCACGGGCAATATCCCTGAAGAAGGTGTCCTTCGTGTAACCATACAGCCTGAGCATCCAGGCGGCATGGTTTGCCAGGAACACATCGCGGTTGACGGTAAAGGTGTTGGACGCTTCCGGCATAAGCCCAACAGGGGATACCTGCCATGCCGGAATCGTTTGCTCAGGCGCAATCATTGGTTGTGTATTTTTGAACAACCGGTTCTGGTGGGCATAAGCGCCCACTTTATTCCCCTCATTGACAATTATTTTATTGTTAGTTATGGGAAACTGCAGCCAAATAAAATTGGTATAAAGTTTGGCGCCTTCCGTTGCTGCCTCGAGATACTTTTTCTCTCCTGTTGTCTCATACAATTCCAGCAGTTCGATCCATTTTGGGGCAAAGTCGGTCCAGAATTGCCCGCCCAGGCCATTCCCTATCCGGGCATCGCTAAAATCTTCCTGTGGCTGGTCTATCCGCAGAGAAACATATTCATTGGCCCCTTTTTTTGCTTTTTCCATGAATTCCGTATTACCCGACATGCGGTAAAGCGCCAATGCACTTTGCCAGCTTCCGCCTTTACTGACCATTCCCAGGTTCAACACGCGGGGTTTATCAAACAAATCTTCAGCATAATGTTTAAAAACCGGGCAATTGTGATGCGAAATTTCATACAGCGCTGCCAGTTCCGAAACTTCTGTCGCAGGCCCTCTCAATAAATGTGACGGACTTTGATGGGTATCCACAGGTTTGGATGTGGTAAAGAGGTATTTTTCCCTCGACATCAAATATTCGATGGTGGGCAGCGCCCGTCTCTTATACACCTGCCCGTCATCGGTAACAATTGCTATGGATAAGGGGTGTAAAGCGGAGACTGTTTTTACCGTATTTTTCACATCGGTAGCATAATCCGGCGCTTTCAGGCCCGCATTCCATCCCGAATAATCATCATTCATGGCAAAATCGATCATGTTTTCGATCGTCTTGTTCATTGAAACACTGATGTTTTCCCTGTAATCGTGGAAGTTAAAGAGTTGCGTAGCCAGGTACCTGTAGGCATCATAGCAATCGCCGGTTCCCACATATAAGCGGGCTTTAAACGAAAACGACTCTCCTTTTTTCATTCCGGAATCCTGTTGCCCTAACACCGGGGCGAACAAAATGGGTTGAGCTTCTCCCCGTGGATTCCTGACAGTTACGCCAAACCTGCTGTTTTTGTGGGTTACAAACCGAAACGGGATTTCCGAAGGATCGGCTATAACGCTCCATGTTTGGCCTTTTTTCTGGACAAAAGCAGCAGGTAACGTGCATGCATATTCAGGGGATAAATAAGAAGCCGATGGAAATCTTTTTTCCTGCCAGATCAAGGGCTGCCAAATGGCATCCAGGTCCTGTTCAGTTACTGTAGGGGCTCCCGCGTATCCAACAGAATACCAACCGGCTTTCCCGGCTTGAAAATGAAACTTAAGAACCGGCAGTTCTTTTCCCTCCGGTAATTCCAATGTGGCGTTTAAAACAAACCCTTCACTGGATTCAAATGTCCATTTTATCCGGTTTTCCACGGTAGTTACCCCGGAAGCCTCCTTTACGAACAAAGTGTCGGCTGCCAGAAAATAGTCGGTCACCCTTTCATTTTTGTGGTTTTTCCATGCAGCCATTTCATATTCCAGCGCACTGAAATGGGTAATATGGATACCGGGGTCATTTTTTCGGTACAACACATAAAAAGAGGGCTTAAAAATAGCCGACACGTTGGAGTTTTTAAGCCTGATTTGAACAGCTTTGTCTTTTTGCAGGAAGATTTGGTACCTGTCATTCTCAAGGGTATTTGCTTTGGGAAGCGTGCTGCCCCCTCGTACAAATAGATGTGGCAAAAATATCAGGCAACCTATAAAAACAAGTGTTTTTCTCATTAATATGTATTACTTTTTAATAATTGTGCTTTTATGACCTTTTTATTATCAAAGCCTTTCCGGAATACGAATTTAATCTTCCATGAAAACCTTTTTTACAGCTTCCAGGTAACCGTAACCGTACATTGTGCAGGGCATCAGGTAACTGGTCTCGGTCCATTCGTTCCAACTGTTGACGGTAATCAAAGGCGCCTGATCGGGGTGAGCATCCACGAATCCCTTTGCCATCCGTAAGGCCTTTTCAAAATTTTCCGGCGTATTGTTTTTTACTATATTCACCCGGGCACCATATATTCGGGGACTGGAATCCCAACCAACAGATACATGCGGATAATATTTTGCAGAATAACTCCCCGAAATCGCGCTCCAGTCTTTGGCGACATCGTTTAAAATCTCGTTATAGTCCCTTTTAACATCGGTAAAATGTACAAACTGGTAATGGGTAAGTGAATTGAACCCTACTTTTTCAACCACCTCCTTTTGTGTCCCGATGTTATCTCCCGGCACAACAGTCATGCTCCTGTTTGTTTCTCTCCTCATGGAAAGCTGGAGTTCAAGACCTTTGAAACCAGCTTTCACAGTTTGTTTACGGAACCAGTTAAGGGCTTCTTTGGTCTGCTCCACCCCACCCAGCCCCAGGATGAGTTTATTCATATCATAGATCATTAAAACCGGTTTGCCATCAATTTTATAATATGACGGATGCGTGAAATATTTATCGATCCAGCGTAAGGCAACCTTTTCAAATTCCTGCCTGTTGATATCCCCCCGCCAAACGAGAGCCTTGTTTTTATGATCAAAAGCATCATCTGCATTACGCTTGTCCCACCCAAGGTTGACGTCGTGGTTGGCCCACATCAGGTAAAATTTCACCCGGTCATTGTTTCTTGCTTTCAGATAGCCTTCGTTCAAATGGCCTTCCAGGAAAGGCATGCCATCGTACCAGTACCAGTCAAAAATAAACACGTTCACCCCATGGTCGGCTGCTGCATTGATTTCCATCTCTGAGACATATGGGTCGGCTTCATTAATGTATCCCCACAACGGGTAACGGGGTTGCTCGTGCCCTTCGAATTTGGCTTTGTTGCTGATCACTGTTTGCCACTCGCCAACCCCATCCGGCCAAAAGATTTTTGCACGGTCATCAGGGTGATAAGACGGCCAGACAAATGCAGCCACATCATATTTCTTTTCCCGGGAATTTTTTGTTGTTTGGGCAACAAGAAATCCGGTCATGCATACAAACGTTATTGTAAATAGAAAAATTCTTTTATTCATAATATTCATTCCTTATTGTTTATTAAATTTAACCTTTGCCGTTTTTATAGATAAATTTTGACGGGATTGTTATTCATTCCTTTTTTGATCCGCCCATTTTCCGTGCATGGCGCAATATGGTGGCCTTCTCCCCACTCGTTCCAATTATCCAATAATAGCATCCTGCTGCCAAGTTGATTTTGCGGAACCTTGAATAAATTATTCATCAAATCCGCTTCATTGGCAACCCTCCCTTTCCAAAGCGTGGTTTTCCCGTATGCCGGAAGTTCAACCCGGTGTTTGGTTACACCTTCAGTATGAATACCATCGGGTAATTTTAATTTCACCGAGAGCCTGACCCGAACTGCTGCCGGTTTGCTGACCGTTGCCAGTACCACAAAAGGACGCCCCGCTCGGGTCATGGGCTGATCCCCCAAAAATTCAACTATTTTTGGGGGATCGGTAATTTCATTCCCATCCTGGCCGCAACCTTGAATTGTAAAAAATAATATCATCAACCCGGTAGTTAAAAAAATTATTTTAAATACTTTCATGATTACAGGCATAAGTTGTTTTTCAATGGAATTTTTTACATTAAACCCGGGCGATTCTGTCAATCCTATTTCAGTAAATCTTTTACGGCTTTAATCCTGGAATCATCAGTTCCACCTTCCGGAGACAACGTGGGACATATCCAACCGCCCTCATCAAATTCGTTCCAAGCGTAAATAATGGCTGTCCTGGCAGGAGCATGATCGGGGTGTTCATTGATCCACTGGATAGCCTCGGTCAGATGTCCGGCAATCTCTTGTGGAGTCGCCTGTTGAACCCACATATTTTCAAACTTTTCATAATCCGGCTCCCAGGGTACAGGATTGTCAAATCTGGGCCGTTTGTCCCAGCCGGTCGTTACCGTAGGCACCAAATTGATTTGCGGGGCCCCTGCATCTGCATAACTTTGCCATTGGCTTTTTTCAGCGCTGGCCAGTGCGGCATAAGATATCCCGTCCGTTCCCGATCTTGCATAACGGCTGACTGCATCAGCGCCCACTTCCCTGGCCGCGATAACAGCGTCATCTGCCGGAAATTTCATGATCACAATGTAAGGGCTCGGGAGGCCGGCATTTTTTGTTTCTTCTTTTAATTGGTTGACCTCCTCAACGCTGGGTGTACGGAAAAAATAAACCAACGGTCTTTCATTCATCACTTTCTGGTAATTTGGCTCTTTGAACCGCTCAATCAACACCTGCAAATTTTCACCGAAACTGGGTGTGCGAAAGTGACCTTCGATTATTGCACACCAGCTAACCTGATCCTTAAGGGAACTGGATAAATACAGCTCTCTGGCGAGAGATAACGGCCCTGTTGGATAATAAACAAACGCCCAGTAGTCGATCCCCGCCTCTTTGGCAAACTGTATCTCCTGATCTACAACATCCCGGGTAGCGCCGTCAATCTTCACGGATATTCCTTCGTGGTTGACTTTGACTTTCACATTGTCGATGTAAAGATCTGAGATGAGGCTCCCATTGGTAGCAAACCTGAGTAAACCAATGGATTCTGTGGCATTCCTGAAAGGTGTAGTTGTTTTAAGTATCCCATCCACATAAATGTCAACAGTACCTGCCCCGGGATCGGCCTCGATTTTAACGGCATACCAGGCATCGTCGGCGATGGTTTCAATAGCCTGGAATGAAGCATCGGGGGCAATATAAATCAGTTCTTTGATGCCTGCCTTTACCCTGGTACGGATATCAACCGCTACCTGGCCCGCTGAGTTGACCAGCACGGCTTGAGACCACCTGCCTGCCACGGTTTCTTTCCAGTCCCATTCAACTATGGTTTTTCCCGTTTGGGGGGAAAAGGTGTAGCTCATCTTCGGAGCATCAGATGCGGATTCATCGTGGAGGTGGACACTCTTGTCGTTTGCGCCGGGCACCTCCACTACCGAAACACTGGTGCCATCCGGCTCGGAAACGACCCAACCCGCGGGATCCGAACCGGTAGTCTCTGTATTGAAGCCCTGGTCGAGAAAGATATCCTCGTAAGGCGAACCCGGTTCAAGAATTTTTGAATAGAAAGGGAGCCGGAAATGGTACTTTTCCGGTGACAACGAACGTTCCACCGCTAACCCTTCACTACTCCGGCTACTCACCCAGGCATCCCATCTAATCGCTCCAATCAATACAGATTGGTCCCCCTGATGCCCGTTTTCAATTTCGTTTTCTATATTATCCTGCTCACCCCAGTTTTTACACCCGGTGGTTAACAGGAACCATGTCATTAAAATGAACGATATTGAACTTATAGTTTTCATGATTTGATATTTTTCAGTTAGTGAACATGTTTTAATAAAAAGAGGTTGGTTAATAATATCCCGGATTCTCAACCAAATTCGAATTAGCGCCGGTTCTGGAAAGAGAAATAGGCAAATAATAATGTTTACTTTCAAAATAAGGGGTAGTAGATCCATCTACTCTGTCGACAATCTTCACCCGATACTTTGCATTTAAAACATCATATGCTCCTTGTTCGTAAGAATTACCGTCAAGGATAAACCTCAATCCATGAGAAGCTAATGATAAGTTAGTAATTGCTATTCTCCAGCGTCGTAAATCAAAGTAACGGTTCCCTTCAAATGCGAGTTCCACTTTCCGCTCTTTACGCACTAATTCCCTGGTAACCGAACTATATACCGGCATGCCGGCACGTTCGCGAATTTTGTTTACTGCCTCAAGGGCATCTTCACTTTTGTCTAACTCAATAGCTGCTTCAGCATAATTCAGGTAGATTTCCCCTAACCGAAAAATGATGTAATCCGTATCTGAATAACCTCTTTCATGGACAACAGCCCGTTCCTCGTCAAGATATTTTAACATTCCAAAGTTGGTAAGCCGTCCTACACTTTGAGTTTTGGCAAGTATCCCCTTGTAAGAACCAC
Source organism: Gaoshiqia sp. US2 (assembly GCF_059705485.1). NCBI lineage: Bacteria > Pseudomonadati > Bacteroidota > Bacteroidia > Marinilabiliales > Prolixibacteraceae > Gaoshiqia > Gaoshiqia sp. US2. The sequence goes on from NZ_AP048550.1 coordinate 4,107,844, forward strand.
TTTTTTGTTCTTTTCCGTCAACCAGAATTGCATCATGGTAGTCCAAAATAAACGGCCCGTTCTTATAGGTCCAGGGAGAACCATGCGTATATACCGATGCCCTGAAGCGGGGATCCTTTTGCCCCCATAACTCATCAACCGTCCACAGGTAACCTGAAGCAATCTTATCCCGGTCGATTATACCCGAGGTTCCATCAACATTATCAAACGATTCAACCATTTCCAGGTAAATACAATTTTTTTGTCCTCCCCCCCAAACCTGATAACTTTTAGGAACATTAATCATATCCAAGGTGTGCCCTTTACCTGATAAACCATCAAACCGTTCGCTGAAAATCACTTCACTGTTTCCTTCATCCAGAAACAGGTTGCGAAAATTTAATGTTTTATCATTAGGATATTTGTTGTATAAAGCAAATTCATTGCTGCTTATAATCGTTTGGGATGCATCATAAGAAGCTTTCCAGTAAATATTGGCTTTACTTTCCGGAATACCGACTATGCCATCAAGCTGAACCGAGCCCCAAGTTGCAATACTTGCTGCATACATGGCTGCACGACTTTTGAGCGCCAAAGCTGCATACCTGCTTGGCCGCCCTAAATCTCCAGCGGGGTATTTTTCAGGTAAATCAGAGGTTATGGCATCCAATTCGGATAGGATAAAATCATACACTTCTTCTTCCTTGTTCCTTTTAGGGTATAATTCGCCTTCCGGAGAGTCAAGCAGCAGCGCTGTAGTGATCAAAGGCGTTCCGCCGTATCGTTTCGCCATATTAAAGTAAGCAAATGCCCGAAGGAAACGAGCTTCAGCCAAACGTTGGTTTCTGTATGACCCGGATAAATCCAGTGTCTGAAGTTTATCAATAAAAATGTTCAGCTTTCGAACAGTAGGATACCCCCACCATTCAAAATGTTTGCCGCTAATATTGATCCAATGAGATTTTGGCGATACTCCTCCCCATGCTGAAAGGCACTCATCTGACAGAGAGATTGCATCGGTAGAATTGTTTGCATTAAGTAAGTTAATAGGTTTACCATATGGCATCTCAAAGAAGAAGCCCATCTCGGAATAACACTGGTTCAGGTAATCGTCCATTAATATAGGATCTGACCAAACAGCAACATCGGTAATAGTATCCAGGGGTTGCTTTTCAAGTACATCTTCACAAGAAATGAGAAAACCCGAAATTATCAATAAAAATAAAGCTATTTTTTTCATTTTTCCCAATATTAAAGTGTAAAGTTTAAACCAAATGTAATGGTGCGCATTTGCGGGTAATAATACCCTCCATAACCGTTCGGAGCTTCAGGATCAATATCATACTTCATTAAACCGCTCCATGTAAACAAATTGGTGGCAGCTCCATACAAACGTAAATTCCTGATATTTAACTTCCCTAAGAATGATGAAGGTAAACTATAGCCCAAAGAAAACGTTTTTAACCGGATGTAATCCGCCCTTTTATAGTAGAAATCTGAATATAACCCATTAGAAGATGCTCCTCCTAAACGTTCTATTAAAACATTTTTACTGTTATTTTCAGGGGTCCAGCGTTCATTATACATTAATTCAGAAAAATTGTTCCCCCAACGGAGCTCAACTTGATTGTAAAAACCAAATGCACCCTGGAACAGGGCAGACATGTCAAAATCCCGATATTTCAAATTCAGGCTTAAACCGCCCATCCAGTGAGGGGTTGTTCCTTTTCCGATTTCAACCTTATCCCTCCAGTCCAACAGGCCATCCTTTACATACTCTACGTAACGGATGTCCCCTGGCGCAAGGGCAGCATTCCCATTACCTGTACTGTACACAAAATCGAGGGCGTCAATTTCTTCCTGCGAAGTAAAAACCCCGTCAGACTTGTACCCAAATGACCGGTCAGTCCATTGCCCGGTTTTTTTATCTATTCGAATCTGGTCAGGATCGTCATATTCCGGCTCGTCAAAGAAATCCCATTTAGAACGGGACCAGGAGAGGTTCGCGTTGATATCCCATTGAAAATCCCCCAGTTTCCCTTCATGACCTAACGTCAATTCAAATCCGCGTGTATTGATGCTGTTCAGGTTCTCCACCGGCAGGTCTGCCCCAAAAGTATCAGGAATTGCCACCCTCCGCTGGTCTGGTATACCATCCCTGTCGCGGTAAAACACATCAAATTCCCCGTAAAGTTTCCGTTTCAATAGTGAAAAATCCAAACCGGCATTGTAAATGGTCATATTTTCCCATGTCAACCGGGGATTTTCCATTCCTGTTGACGCTAACCCCTTCGATGCCGCAACTCCGATCAGGTAAGTAGAACCATATTCGTAACCAGACAGGTACGCGAAATTGGCTACATTGTCTTTGCCGGTTTCACTGTAACTCAGCCTTAATTTCAGGTTATCCAAAAAACGGGCATTATTTTTTATAAAGTTTTCCCCGGAAAGCCTCCAGCCTAATGACACACTCGGGAAATACCCCCTTCTATGTTCCTTGTCAAACTTCGATGATTCATCTATTCGAAGCGTGCCTTCCAAAAGATATTTGGATTTATAAGAATAATTAACACGATTGATTAAACTTTGCCTTCCCATCTCTGAAGCGCTTCCATCAGCAACCTGGTTGGTCAAACCCCCGGCAAAAAGGTAATCAATGGAGGTAGTCTTGTATTCTATCCTTTTCGCGCTGATCCAATCACTATAATAGTCAATAACTTCGTAAAGAACCATTGCCGATACCTGATGATCCTCTGCAATCTCGCGGTCGAAATTAAATGAAAACTGCCCTGTTATATTTCGATTCTTCGAATCATAGTGGTATAATTGAGGTAGTGTTGCAGAAGTTTCTCGCTTATACGTGTCGTTAGAGTAATTATAAGACCAACTATCACTTAGCCAATTAAATTGTTTTAAAAAACTATAATCCTGATTGTAGTTTACAAACACTTTGGAAGACAGCCCCTTAATGGTTTTAAAGTCATACTTTAAAGAAAGGGTCCCCTTTAAATTCTGGCTATTGGTTTTCCTGTAACCTGATAATTTACTATTCGTTATATAATGATAGCCAATTGCGGCGCCAGCCCCGCCATAAGGTATTTTATCCGGATCCGGTAATGTTGAAGACCAGAAAGGCTCAGTATTCCAATATTCCTGCCAAACCGAATTTTCTCTTTCACTGTTTCGCCATGGAAAATCCCTGTTTTCAACAATACTTGACAGATCAAGCTGTAAGGTCAGATTATCCAGAATTTTTGCATCAATATTTGATCGCAGATTATACCGTTGGTATTCCCCGCCATTTTTTTTAAACATGGATTGTTGATCCAAATACCCTAAAAACCCGTAATACTTTATTTTATCACTACCTCCCTGTATTGACAAATTATGTTGGCTTTGAGGAGACCAATCACGTGCGACTATGCTCCACCAATCTGTATTCGGATAATCAGGATCGGTTCCCGCGTAAAACTTTTGGACTTCTTCCTCGGTAAACCTTATATCGGCAACCCCTCTATTAATCTGCCCTTCTCTCCACAATTCAGCCATTTGGCCTGAGCTTGCCATTTTAGGCAAATTGGCAGCTCCCTGAAAAGTCATTGAACTTTGCAAATTAATTGTTGGTTTATCAATAGTTCCCCTTTTGGTGGTAACTAATATCACGCCATCCCCGGCCCTGGCTCCATAAATAGCTGCGGCAGCATCTTTTAACACGCTGATGGATTCTATTTCATTAGCGTCAATATTATTAAAAGATGATTCAACCCCATCAACGATTACCAATGGAGTTCCAAACCCGCGAATACTCAAGGATGATGCGTCTCCTCCCGGTACTCCGCTTTCCTGCTTGGATATCAATCCGGGCAAACGGCCCGCCAACGTGTTTGTAGTACTTGCAACCGGTGCAACAGTTAATTTCTCAGAACTGACAGTTGCTACAGAACCAGTCAAATTAATTCTTTTTTGGCTGCCGTATCCTACAGCAACCACTTCTTCCAGTCCAACCGTTTCTTCCCCCATAGTAATAATGAAAGAAGTTTTTCCTGCAACAGGCGCTTCCTGCATTGTCATGCCCACGAACGAGAACTGTAAGATTTTCGCATCGCCGGGGACGCGTAACGAGAACTCGCCTTCGGAATTTGTGATGGTACCAATCGTGGTTCCCTTAACAACAACCGTAACTCCCGGCAGTGACATTCCCTCCGGATCGGTCACCCGGCCGGAAACCTCTTTCTCTTGCGCAAACAGCGCAGTGAAAAAGAACATGAATAAAAAAAACGAAATGATTTTCCTCATAGCTTAAGAAATTTGAATTAAAAGCATAATTAGGTAATGGTTATTTCAAAGATTGAGGCAGGAACATGCCCCGAAGGATGTTCCAACCCGAGTATCAGCCCTTTGGCTTTAAACCCTGGTTTAAAGTTCCAGGTGTTAATTGTTTGATAGTTGCCTTGTTTTTCGAACAGGACTTCTCCGGTTAAATTTTTAATCGTATAATTCCGGATGCAGAGCGGAACAACATTTTCCGGGTGTCCGAACAAGGTTGATTCCATGGGGTGGTCGTAATCAGTGTCAAAAAATATCCTGATTTGCCTTAATTCTTTTTCTTCCGGCCATTCAATCGTTAAACGCGGGCGCTTATCGTCAAAATTGGCCACCCAGGCGTTGGTGCCGCCCCAGGGACGGACAAAACCGTTGCAGATATTCCCCGGTTGATAAATGTCAAGCGCCGGACTGATTTGCATCGCAATATTTTTCCCGTCAGGCCTGCGGTAAGAGATCCAGAATTCAAAAGCTTCGATGCCTATCCCGTCCGGCGGCAATTGCTTGCCGTTATTTGATACCGCTTTGTTTTTACCGTTAAAAACCGAAAGGACCCCGGTATATCGCTTGTTGCTGCTTTTAAGATAAACCTTCTCATTTGCCTTAAAAGTCACAAATGCATATTGGTCTTCTGTCACCGGGTTTACAAACTCAAAATCAATCCACTGCTCACCTTTAGCCAACTCAACAAAAAAGGTTTCGAGGGTTATATCCGGCGTGTAATTTTTAGATTTCGATGATTTCCTCAACTGAATTTCCAATTTCGACTCTTCATCTGCCTTTACCTGGATTTTAAACCGGTAAGACCGGCCTGCTTTAAAGGGGAGCATTTGCGCGGCAGGTACCCTAAGGCTGATCCAATCCCCATCGAAAGGTATTTCCGCGAGTTTTAACGTTGAAGAAGCCTTGATGGAAGCTTTGGAAACAAGGTTGGACCCTTTCCTGACAGGTATGCCGGGGATACTTTGCCCCGCTTTGTTTAGTTTATCCTGAAGCCCTGCTATTTTGTTTTTTTCGATTATAGCTGCCGGCTGCAGATTTTCTTCGATACATAAGGCGGCAGCCATGCCGACTGCTTGGGCCCCCAAGCCGTTGGTAGCCATTACCCGGGTCGAACTAAAGGCAACATGCGTGGCGCTGATAATTCTTCCGGCCAAAAACAAATTGTTTATATCCTTGCTTACATAGCACCTGTACGGTATTTGGTAAATACCCCTGGTATGCCACTGCGAACAACCGGGCAAATTGCTGTAAATCCCGTCCGCGGGGTGCAGGTCGAGTGCCCATCCCCCGTGGGCAACAGCATCATCAAACAGTTTTTGTTCAACAAGATCCTGTTGTTTTAGCATGTACAAACCCTCGAACCGGCGGCTTTCACGCTTACCGGGGATAGTAGCTACCCATTCCAGGGTCAGGTTGTCAACATCTTCAAAATTTCCTGAATTTTTAATGTAATCCCACACCCCGTAAATGACCTTCCATAACTCCCACTTGATCTCTTCAGTTTTATGCACGGTATCTGTCCGCCCGCCAAATTCAAACCACCAGAAGCGGCAGCCCTGGTCCTCTTTGCTGATGATTTTGTATCGCGGGATTTCCCCGATATCCTTCAACGCGTAAGACGGGGCTATAAATTTCACCGGGGCGTCTGCCCGTTTGCTGTAAAAATACATCGAGTGCCCAAGTAATTCCCCGTAGGATTCATCCGGCGCCAGTAATTCTCCAAACTCTTCTTTTGGCTCTGCTCCCATCCGGAAGGCGGCGCCTGCTTTAAATGCCACGACCCCGTCCCCGGACGCGTCACAAAAGATTTTAGCGCTGATTTCATACCTTGTTGAATTCTGGCTGCAAAAGGCAACCACCTTCTCTATCGTTTTTTCGTCTGACTTTTTCAGATCGTAAACGCAAGCGTTAAGCAACAACGTGATGTTTTTTTCCTGAATGACCTTTTCCAGCAGGATGGTATCAAAAATAACCGGGTTTCCTTCTTTATTGCGATAAAGGTTCTCCACAAGGATCTCATCGATCACCCCGCCTTCGCGTGCCCAGCGGTTATTATTTCCCATGTGGGAAGTAGCTCCCAAAATCCAAAGCCGGACTTCCGAAGAAGCATTACCTCCCAAAACAGGCCGGTCCTGGATTAAAACCGTTTTAATCCCCTGTCGCGCTGCAGTAATGGCAGCGCATACCCCTGCAATCCCGCCTCCAATAACTGCAAATTCGGTATTGATCTTTTCTGTTTTGCAATCCCTGTAATGCTCTTTCTCTTGTCGTATCAACATAATTTAATATTCTTTCCTGTTTTGTATATTTTTTCTGATTATCCATATTCCAATCAGGAGTACAATTCCACCCATGCCACCTGTAATGCCCCTTTCGGTGTTGGCAAAAAGTGACAGCGAGGCAATCAAAAGGCCGGTTGAGGCTATCCCGATGCCAATAACGGTTGCCCCTTTCCTGTTTTCATTATTATCATCTTCTGTTGTAGCGGGTTCGGGTAGGCTTGCACGGTTAACGTAAGCGAGATATGCTTTTTGATCTGCTTTTGCCCAATAAGCATATATTTCATATAATGCCAGTAAAAGGATTGGCGTCCCGGCCCCGACACCCATTTCAGTTGCCCTGCCGAGCGAAATTCCGAGCAATGAAGGGGATATAAATTTAAAAAACACACCAACCGCGAGTGAAACGAGGGTAGCTGTCAAAACACTCCTGCCTGTTTGCCGGCGGGAAAACAAAGCCCAAATAGGCGGTAAGAACAACGCGCCTCCCGTAAGGGCCGCCACGCTCAGGACGCTCTCAACAACGCCTCCCATGTAAGGCACCATCAGGGCAATAATTATCGTTAATATGCCAAGTAACACAGTAGCAACCCGTCCAACTTTTACCAAATGGCGATTGCTTGTTTGGGGAAAGAAGTGTTTGTAGACATCATTTGCCAGCACACCGGCCGAAATATTCAACGTGGTATTCACCGAGCTTGAGGTGGCGAAAACCATCCCTGCCAGCATCAGGCCCAACATGCCTGCAGGCAAGACTTCCTTGCACATCAACAGATAAGCCCCCTCATCGGCAAGTCCCTCGAGGCCCGGGTTCAAAACGCGGTAAATCATAGGGGGCAGCATCCAGATCACGGGGCTAACGGCATACAAAGCGCCGAATATCCAACCCACTTTTTTTGCATCTCCCGGAGTGGCAACGCTCGTGTAACGTTGTACATAGGCCCAGTTGCCGGCAATAAAAAAAAGGTTATACAGCCCAAAGGCAATCAAAAACCCACCGGTGTATTCGCTATCAACAAAAGAGAAAAAACCCTCGGGCGTCCCGGAGATGAAGTTTCCCATTCCACCTATTTTGTTGAATGACAACGGAACCACGATCAATACCACTGCCGTGAGCACAACGAATTGCAATACGTCCGTAACAATAACAGCCCACAACCCGCCGACTGCCGTGTATATTATAATAAGAACACCTAAAAAAATGATGCTCGCGGTTATCGGGATGCCGGTTGAAACCTCTACAATTTTTGCCACCGGGTACAAAAAGTTTCCCGTGGTAAAAAGGGATATCAACAAAAACAGCCAGGTATAAATTTTTTGGGTATTGTAACCCAGCCTGTTAGTGATAAATTCGGCCGCTGTCAGGGAGTTTGTTTTCCTCCATTTCGGGGCGATCACAAAGCCGATAACAAAACCGGCCATGCTCATCGTCCATTGTATGGTTACAGCCACCCACCCGCTGCTATACGCGATGGAGCCCCAAACCACAAACGTTCCTGCCGAAAAGAAACTCATGAACAAGGACAACCCGCTCATCCACCAGGGCAATGCCCCCCCCGCGGCAAAGAAGGACTTCATGCTTTTGCCCGACTTGGAAAATAACATTCCACAGGTGAAAACAAGAAGGGAAAAAATCAAGATCACACTAATATCTATCCTGCTCATTTAGTTAGGTTTTTCAATTATTTTCCAGCAAAATAACAAGTAGGATGAAATTCTAGCAAATTTTTAACATCCAAATTTTTCGAAAACGTTTTCGAAAACGTTTTATTTCGTCGAAAACGTTTTCGACGAAAAGTGTTTATATTTGCATCAATAATCCGGATAAAATGAAATTTGTCACTATTAAAGATATTGCAAAAGCTTTAAATGTATCAGTGTCTGCTGTTTCAAAAGCATTTAACGACAAATATGATGTTAGCAAAGAAACCAGGGAATTGATTTTGGCAAAGGCCAGGGAGATGGGGTACCATCCCAACCCGATAGCCCGGAAGCTCCTTTCACAGCGGAGTTATAACATTGGTGTGGTTGTTCCGGAATTTAACACCCCGTTTTTCCCTCACGTTAAATAGGTATCCAGGACATATTTTAAAAAAAAGGATATCAGGTTTTGATTATGCAATCAAACGAAAACTTTGAGACGGAACTGGAAAATGTAAAGACCCTTGAAAATAACATGGTGGATGGAATAATCCTGTCCTTAACGCACGAGACGAGTAATACTGATATTATAAAAAAATGATTGAAAACGGGTTCTCAATCGTGTTATTTAACCGGGCAAACGATGAATTGGAATGTTCCAAAGTAGTTTCTGATGATTACAAATGGGCATTCTTCGCCACTGAACACCTGGTGCTGCAAGGCTATAAAAATATTTATCATTTTGCAGGTCCTGGAAAACTTGCTTTGTGTGCTAACCGGATCAAAGGATTTGTGGATGCTCACAGAAAATATAAATAAAAGTTCATGACAGCCAAATAATTGAGACCGGGCTTTTAAAAGAAAACGGGGAAGAAGCCGTTAAAAGCTTAATTGAAACCAATCAATTACCGGATGCAATTTTTGCGGTAAATGCCCCGTGTGCTATTGGAGTACTCCCCAATTCCTAATGCTTTTCAATGTTGCCGGGTTTCAGGTACTAATGGGTATGCGCTGCAAATATTTTTTCTTTTTGATAAGGAGTCATTTTACTAAACACATGATTATTTTATGCTTTTAATCCCTGATTTGTTTGTCTTTATTGAATCATCCATGTCCCAGGTATAGTTCCATTTTTTCATATATTCCTTCCCTTCAAGAAATTCATCTTTTCTCTTATCAAGGAGCTTTTGTAGTTTTTCTTCCAGTTCGGCCTGAAGTGCTGCATATTCCGGTTTATTGCAAAGATTGTTCACCTGATACGGATCATTTACATTATCGTAAAGGAGCCAGGGGCCATTTAAATCTTTTGCGTAAGTGTACCTTTCGGTACGGATCCCGCGGTATTCACGCCCCCCGTATTTGTACGACCATTGATGAAATGGAACGGGGCAGGTAATATAAGCCCCCTCTATTTCAAGGTTTTCCGTTCCTATAAGCTCCCCCGAAAAATCAATCCCTTCCACTGAACCGGGAATTTCAAGATTACTGAGTCCCAACAAAGTGGGCATGATGTCGGGATAAGAAAAAACCTTTTTAACCTGGCCCGCTTTTAACTTTTCCGGGTATTTCAACAAAAAAGGCACAACAATAGACTCTTCCCAGGGTTTTTGCTTTTTTTCAAGCCCATGAGAGCCGAGCATGTCCCCGTGATCGGAAGTGAACACAAAAATGGTGTTTTCTTCAATCCCCGCTTCCCGTATGGCATTTTGCAACTCACCTATGCACCGATCCAATGCAGCAATATGAGCATAGTAACCCCGTAGCCATTCAGTAGCTTTATCCGCATATTCATCAGGTACATTAGGCCGGAGTTCTATTTCCAAATCTTCATATAGTTCCTGAAATTCTTCGGGGGCAGTTTTATAAGGTGCATGGGGTGGCCCCCAGGAAAGAAAAAGCAGAAATGGATCATCTTTGTGGGTTTTAATGTAGCTGACAGCTTCTTTAGTTTGGGCAATGGCATCGTACCCTTCCCATTTGTGTTCCACGTTTTCCTCGTTAAAGTAAACCGAGTTGTTATAATCGTGGGGACACTCGTGCGCTTTCCAGAAATCAAACCCCTGCCTGCGCTCTACAGGAACTGGCAAATTCCTGCCTTCCAAAAACGAGGTTTGGTGGTCGTGCCCGTTGATGTGCCATTTACCAATGTAGCCGGTTTGATACCCGTTTTCTTTATACACCTCGGCCAGGCAGATGGCATCGGTTGCCAGCGGCTTGTCATTATAGAAGAGGCCATGTGTCAATGGATATTGTCCTGTCATCAACGACGCCCTGGCCGGAGTACATACCGGAATGTTGGAAATGGCATTCCGAAAAACGACCCCTTCTATGGCCACCTTGTCAAGATTGGGCGTTTTTACCTGTTTGTTCCCAGCATAACCCAAGTCTTGTGCCCGCCATTGGTCGGCGAATACAAATACGACATTGGGTTTTTTAACATCCCCGGAATTTTGATGTTTACAGGCAAATCCGAAAAAGAGTGAACTGCCAATTAAAAAGGAAGCTAATTTTTTCATAATTCATATGTTTTTAAATCGAACTCATCTTGACTTTTTTTTTGAAAAAAGATAGGGTTGCAGAAATTTGTATTGCGAAACATAAAACCACAACCCAATGTACCAAGTACTAAACAAAAGATATGATAGAATTAGAAATTGTACCCTATTTACCAGAGACAAAAAGAGGCTTTAAACCCAAAGCGCCTCTTTACGAGATTGTTAATGCTATATTATATAAGCTTAAAACAGGAGTCCAGTGGGAATACTTGCCCGTTGAAAGTTTGTTTAGCCATACGGTATTGCATTACAAAACTGTTTTTGGTCATTACCGTAAATGGTGTGAAGATGACGCATGGAAATCTTGTTGGATATAACTTTTGAAAAACAATAAATCAAAGCTTGATTTATCAAATGGCGATTGCTTGTTTGGGGAAAGAAGTGTTTGTAGACATCATTTGCCAGCACACCGGCCGAAATATTCAACGTGGTATTCACCGAGCTTGAGGTGGCGAAAACCATCCCTGCCAGCATCAGGCCCAACATGCCTGCAGGCAAGACTTCCTTGCACATCAACAGATAAGCCCCCTCATCGGCAAGTCCCTCGAGGCCCGGGTTCAAAACGCGGTAAATCATAGGGGGCAGCATCCAGATCACGGGGCTAACGGCATACAAAGCGCCGAATATCCAACCCACTTTTTTTGCATCTCCCGGAGTGGCAACGCTCGTGTAACGTTGTACATAGGCCCAGTTGCCGGCAATAAAAAAAAGGTTATACAGCCCAAAGGCAATCAAAAACCCACCGGTGTATTCGCTATCAACAAAAGAGAAAAAACCCTCGGGCGTCCCGGAGATGAAGTTTCCCATTCCACCTATTTTGTTGAATGACAACGGAACCACGATCAATACCACTGCCGTGAGCACAACGAATTGCAATACGTCCGTAACAATAACAGCCCACAACCCGCCGACTGCCGTGTATATTATAATAAGAACACCTAAAAAAATGATGCTCGCGGTTATCGGGATGCCGGTTGAAACCTCTACAATTTTTGCCACCGGGTACAAAAAGTTTCCCGTGGTAAAAAGGGATATCAACAAAAACAGCCAGGTATAAATTTTTTGGGTATTGTAACCCAGCCTGTTAGTGATAAATTCGGCCGCTGTCAGGGAGTTTGTTTTCCTCCATTTCGGGGCGATCACAAAGCCGATAACAAAACCGGCCATGCTCATCGTCCATTGTATGGTTACAGCCACCCACCCGCTGCTATACGCGATGGAGCCCCAAACCACAAACGTTCCTGCCGAAAAGAAACTCATGAACAAGGACAACCCGCTCATCCACCAGGGCAATGCCCCCCCCGCGGCAAAGAAGGACTTCATGCTTTTGCCCGACTTGGAAAATAACATTCCACAGGTGAAAACAAGAAGGGAAAAAATCAAGATCACACTAATATCTATCCTGCTCATTTAGTTAGGTTTTTCAATTATTTTCCAGCAAAATAACAAGTAGGATGAAATTCTAGCAAATTTTTAACATCCAAATTTTTCGAAAACGTTTTCGACGAAAGTTATTATATTTGTCTTGACAATCCGGATAAAATGAAACGAACATGTTGCTTCACAACACTCAAGGGTATGATAATAATTTTCAGCAACATGGAGTTCCATACTGCCATTAAAAAACAAATTATTATAGTATGAAATTCATAACCATTAAAGATGTTGCAAAAGCTTTGAACATATCAATATCTACTGTTTCAAAAGCATTTAACGACAAATATGATGTCAATAAGGAAACCAGGGAATTGATTTTGGCAAAAGCCAGGGAGATGGGGTACCATCCCAACCCGATAGCCAGGAAACTCCTTTCGCAACGGAGTTTTAATATCGGGGTGGTTGTTCCGGAATTTATCACACCGTTTTTCCCTCATGTGATCATCGGTATCCAGGACATACTTTTAAAAAAAGGTTATCAGGTTTTGATTATGCAATCGAATGAGAATTTTGAAACAGAACTGGAAAATATCAAAACCTTGGAAAATAACATGGTGGATGGAATAATCCTATCCTTAACACACGAAACAAGTAATACTGATTATTACAAAAAAATGATTGAAGATGGATTTCCAATCGTGTTATTTAACCGGGCAAACGATGAACTGGAATGTTCCAAAGTAGTTTTTGATGATTACAAATGGGCTTTCTTCGCCACTGAACACCTGGTACTGCAAGGCTATAAAAATATTTATCATTTTGCAGGCCCAAGGAAACTCGCTTTATGTGCAAACCGCATCAAAGGATTTGTAGATGCACACAGAAAATATAAAATGAAAGTTCATGACAGCCAAATAATTGATACCGGGCTCTTAAAAGAAAACGGGGAAAAGGCCGTTAAAGATTTAATTGAGGCCAATCAGTTACCTGACGCCATATTTGCCGTTAACGATCCATGTGCAATCGGGGCGCTAAAGATGTTGAAGAAATATGGGATGAAAGTTCCGGATGAAATTGGAATTGTCGGTTTTACCGAAACCGAAACAGCTTCACTGATTGACCCGCCATTAACCAGCGTTTCCCAGCCAACTTTTGAAATCGGGCAAACGGCGGCGAGACTTTTGTTGGATCAAATTGAGAACAACGGAATATTCGTCCCTCAAACGATTGTTTTAAATGGAAAGCTCAACGTCAGGGAATCTTCTGTCCATTTAAAAGGCAAGTAATCCTGCTGACCCCATAACTTATTAAAGCCGGGTTTTAATTGACATAATAATTTATTGACAAAAAAAGGGTGCCCATCGGACACCCTCCCTTTCAAACCACAGCTTACTTATTTTTAATTACTTTTCCTGTAAGCGTTTGGTTATTTAACACGAATCGATAATAATAGACGCCTGCGGGTAACCCGGAACCGTCAAATTCAACAGAGTAGGTTCTTCCTTTATAAACTTTTTCGTTAAGAGCATCCCCAACCTTGCTTCCGAGCAAATTGTAGATTGCAATATGTGCGTCACCATCCTGATTCGGCACAAATTCAAATCTCACTTTCTTATCGAACGGAGTCGGGAAAACTTTAATTTTCACAGGTTTATTGTCTTCCACAATTGATTCAGAAGCAACTACGGATTCTCCACAGTCAACCCCCATTTCCGTAGCAGAAACAACACCAGAACGATTTACGTCACATGTCACAGCGTGGGCAATTACCCAAACTGGTCCTTCCACATTCGTAAATTCAACTGTGTAATCATTCACCCATGCCAGACTTCCTGCATTGTGAGTGTACTGCCCGGGAGCAACGGTTTCTTTCCCGTTTTTCATAACAGGATATTTACCGCATCCCACATATACATGGACCTCACTCAGAGAATAGCCAGGATCAGTTAAGTACTGAACTCTCAGGGTACTTCCGGAATAAGTTATTTCGACTGTACCGACCAGTTCTCCCTTATCAGGATTACATTGGGCTGCACCGGCATAAAGAGGCATTGAATATTCCCCTTCTTCGGAGATTGAGTTTGTCCAGCCCCAGCGGTTGAATCCATCGTCAAGGAAACAAACTGAACCGCCTTCCAGCATACCATAAGCCGTTTCACAGTTCGGTTCACATGGATCAACGGTTACATTGACCACACATTCAGATGAATTACCACATTCATCAACTGCAGTGAACGTGATGACGGTTATGCCCTCTGCGAATGGGTCGTTCAATTCCAATCCATCTGAACGGGAAGCCGTAACTTCAACGCTTCCATCGCAGTTGTCGGTTGCTATTGGCAATTCAATATATGACGCTAACTCGCATCCGGCAATATAGATGTCTTCAGGACATTCTATTACCGGCCCGGCCAGGTCAACTTTCCAGGTAACGGTTACTGATGCGTTGCTTTCGTTACCGCACTCATCAACAGCGGTGAACGTACGCATCTGGCTCTTCAGGCAATCATCGCCTGTCACATCACCGTCCGCATAATTAACCGTGACTTCTGCATCGCAGTTGTCGGTGGCGGTGGCGCTTCCCAGGGCAGCGGCTATTTCTTCTGCTGTCGGGTTACATCCTAAGTCAGAATCTGCGTTGGCTGCCGTGATAACCGGTGCTTCCAGATCAACTTTCCAGCTAACCGTGACGGTTACTGCTTCGGCCTGGTTGCCGCACTCATCAACAGCGGTGAACGTACGCATCTGGCTCTTCAGGCAATCATCGCCTGTAACATCACCGTCCGCATAATTAACCGTGACTTCTGCATCGCAGTTGTCGGTGGCGGTGGCGCTTCCCAGGGCAGCGGCTATTTCTTCTGCTGTCGGGTTACATCCTAAGTCAGAATCTGCGTTGGCGGCCGTGATAACCGGCGCTTCCAGATCAACTTTCCAGCTAACCGTGACGGTTACTGCTTCGGCCTGGTTGCCGCACTCATCAACAGCGGTGAACGTACGCATCTGGCTCTTCAGGCAATCATCGCCTGTAACATCACCGTCCGCATAATTAACCGTGACTTCTGCATCGCAGTTGTCGGTGGCGGTGGCGCTTCCCAGGGCAGCGGCTATTTCTTCTGCTGTCGGGTTACATCCTAAGTCAGAATCTGCGTTGGCGGCCGTGATAACCGGCGCTTCCAGATCAACTTTCCAGCTAACCGTGACGGTTACTGCTTCGGCCTGGTTGCCGCACTCATCAACAGCGGTGAACGTACGCATCTGGCTCTTCAGGCAATCATCGCCTGTCACATCACCGTCCGCATAATTAACCGTGACTTCTGCATCGCAGTTGTCGGTGGCGGTGGCGCTTCCCAGGGCAGCGGCTATTTCTTCTGCTGTCGGGTTACATCCTAAGTCAGAATCTGCGTTGGCGGCCGTGATAACCGGCGCTTCCAGATCAACTTTCCAGCTAACCGTGACGGTTACTGCTTCGGCCTGGTTGCCGCACTCATCAACAGCGGTGAACGTACGCATCTGGCTCTTCAGGCAATCATCGCCTGTAACATCACCGTCCGCATAATTAACCGTGACTTCTGCATCGCAGTTGTCGGTGGCGGTGGCGCTTCCAAGGGCAGCGGCTATTTCTTCTGCTGTCGGGTTACATCCTAAGTCAGAATCTGCGTTGGCGGCCGTGATAACCGGCGCTTCCAGATCAACTTTCCAGCTAACCGTGACGGTTACTGCTTCGGCCTGGTTGCCGCACTCATCAACAGCGGTGAACGTACGCATCTGGCTCTTCAGGCAATCATCGCCTGTAACATCACCGTCCGCATAATTAACCGTGACTTCTGCATCGCAGTTGTCGGTGGCGGTGGCGCTTCCCAGGGCAGCGGCTATTTCTTCTGCTGTCGGGTTACATCCTAAGTCAGAATCTGCGTTGGCGGCCGTGATAACCGGTGCTTCCAGATCAACTTTCCAGCTAACCGTGACGGTTACTGCTTCGGCCTGGTTGCCGCACTCATCAACAGCGGTGAACGTACGCATCTGGCTCTTCAGGCAATCATCGCCTGTAACATCACCGTCCGCATAATTAACCGTGACTTCTGCATCGCAGTTGTCGGTGGCGGTGGCGCTTCCCAGGGCAGCGGCTATTTCTTCTGCTGTCGGGTTACATCCTAAGTCAGAATCTGCGTTGGCGGCCGTGATAACCGGCGCTTCCAGATCAACTTTCCAGCTAACCGTGACGGTTACTGCTTCGGCCTGGTTGCCGCACTCATCAACAGCGGTGAACGTACGCATCTGGCTCTTCAGGCAATCATCGCCTGTAACATCACCGTCCGCATAATTAACCGTGACTTCTGCATCGCAGTTGTCGGTGGCGGTGGCGCTTCCCAGGGCAGCGGCTATTTCTTCTGCTGTCGGGTTACATCCTAAGTCAGAATCTGCGTTGGCGGCCGTGATAACCGGCGCTTCCAGATCAACTTTCCAGCTAACCGTGACGGTTACTGCTTCGGCCTGGTTGCCGCACTCATCAACAGCGGTGAACGTACGCATCTGGCTCTTCAGGCAATCATCGCCTGTAACATCACCGTCCGCATAATTAACCGTGACTTCTGCATCGCAGTTGTCGGTGGCGGTGGCGCTTCCCAGGGCAGCGGCTATTTCTTCTGCTGTCGGGTTACATCCTAAGTCAGAATCTGCGTTGGCGGCCGTGATAACCGGTGCTTCCAGATCAACTTTCCAGCTAACCGTGACGGTTACTGCTTCGGCCTGGTTGCCGCACTCATCAACAGCGGTGAACGTACGCATCTGGCTCTTCAGGCAATCATCGCCTGTAACATCACCGTCCGCATAATTAACCGTGACTTCTGCATCGCAGTTGTCGGTGGCGGTGGCGCTTCCCAGGGCAGCGGCTATTTCTTCTGCTGTCGGGTTACATCCTAAGTCAGAATCTGCGTTGGCGGCCGTGATAACCGGCGCTTCCAGATCAACTTTCCAGCTAACCGTGACGGTTACTGCTTCGGCCTGGTTGCCGCACTCATCAACAGCGGTGAACGTACGCATCTGGCTCTTCAGGCAATCATCGCCTGTAACATCACCGTCCGCATAATTAACCGTGACTTCTGCATCGCAGTTGTCGGTGGCGGTGGCGCTTCCCAGGGCAGCGGCTATTTCTTCTGCTGTCGGGTTACATCCTAAGTCAGAATCTGCGTTGGCGGCCGTGATAACCGGTGCTTCCAGATCAACTTTCCAGCTAACCGTGACGGTTACTGCTTCGGCCTGGTTGCCGCACTCATCAACAGCGGTGAACGTACGCATCTGGCTCTTCAGGCAATCATCGCCTGTAACATCACCGTCCGCATAATTAACCGTGACTTCTGCATCGCAGTTGTCGGTGGCGGTGGCGCTTCCCAGGGCAGCGGCTATTTCTTCTGCTGTCGGGTTACATCCTAAGTCAGAATCTGCGTTGGCGGCCGTGATAACCGGCGCTTCCAGATCAACTTTCCAGCTAACCGTGACGGTTACTGCTTCGGCCTGGTTGCCGCACTCATCAACAGCGGTGAACGTACGCATCTGGCTCTTCAGGCAATCATCGCCTGTAACATCACCGTCCGCATAATTAACCGTGACTTCTGCATCGCAGTTGTCGGTGGCGGTGGCGCTTCCCAGGGCAGCGGCTATTTCTTCTGCTGTCGGGTTACATCCTAAGTCAGAATCTGCGTTGGCGGCCGTGATAACCGGCGCTTCCAGATCAACTTTCCAGCTAACCGTGACGGTTACTGCTTCGGCCTGGTTGCCGCACTCATCAACAGCGGTGAACGTACGCATCTGGCTCTTCAGGCAATCATCGCCTGTAACATCACCGTCCGCATAATTAACCGTGACTTCTGCATCGCAGTTGTCGGTGGCGGTGGCGCTTCCCAGGGCAGCGGCTATTTCTTCTGCTGTCGGGTTACATCCTAAGTCAGAATCTGCGTTGGCGGCCGTGATAACCGGTGCTTCCAGATCAACTTTCCAGCTAACCGTGACGGTTACTGCTTCGGCCTGGTTGCCGCACTCATCAACAGCGGTGAACGTACGCATCTGGCTCTTCAGGCAATCATCGCCTGTAACATCACCGTCCGCATAATTAACCGTGACTTCTGCATCGCAGTTGTCGGTGGCGGTGGCGCTTCCCAGGGCAGCGGCTATTTCTTCTGCTGTCGGGTTACATCCTAAGTCAGAATCTGCGTTGGCGGCCGTGATAACCGGCGCTTCCAGATCAACTTTCCAGCTAACCGTGACGGTTACTGCTTCGGCCTGGTTGCCGCACTCATCAACAGCGGTGAACGTACGCATCTGGCTCTTCAGGCAATCATCGCCTGTAACATCACCGTCCGCATAATTAACCGTGACTTCTGCATCGCAGTTGTCGGTGGCGGTGGCGCTTCCCAGGGCAGCGGCTATTTCTTCTGCTGTCGGGTTACATCCTAAGTCAGAATCTGCGTTGGCGGCCGTGATAACCGGTGCTTCCAGATCAACTTTCCAGTAATAAGTTATACTTACCTGAACGGCTTCATTATCGCAATAATCGACAACTCTAGCTATCCATGTTTGGCTCATGCCGCAACCTTCTGCATCCTGAACGGGACCATCTGTCGCTACATTTGGGGTAAAGTCGCCGCAATTATCAGTTGCAGTAAATTCCGGAACGGGAATTTCCTCCGGGTTACATCCCCAATCGTATCCGTCAACTGCTTCGGTCGAGATCACCGGGATCTCTTCATCTTGAATAGCTACAATTTTTTCGCAGCTACTTTCACATCCGTTTTCATCCGTAACAACCAACGAAAGTGTAAATGACCCGCAAACGGCATCAGCCTTTACTGTTACCGATTGTCCGTCGGCGCTTCCAATGATTGTTGCATCTCCTGATATGCTCCAGGCATAGGTGCTTATCACGGATGTTCCGTCGTAGGTATAAACAGATTCCCCGTCCGGGCAAACAGCATCGTCGCCGGCAATGGAGCATAGCGGATTTTCATTAACAGTAACTTGCATTTCCTCCGTGAAAACACACGCCTCAGCTGTGCTTCCTGTTGTCGGCAAACGAAGTGATACCGAGATGGTTTTGCTACCCGGCCCTCCTAAAAGGGCAACCAGATCGCCAATCAGCGGGAAGTCGCCATCACCGGTAATCGCCATAAAATCGTTCCAGCTAAATGCCGGAAAGTTGGTAGCAAGATAATTTTGAAGTTTTATGTAATCTTGCTGCAATACAGCATCTATCGAAAAGCTAATTTCAAGATCAGCAAGGTAATCAGCAATTACATCAATGTTTTCGAGGGTCACACTCAGGCTTGCCCCAACTTCGTCCTGACATAAATAAATATCAGCAGGAAGCGTAAATGAAATGGGCACGTCATTCACCAATACATCCGTTTCGCATTCTGATGACAGAAGCCCATCTGAAATCTCCACATGCAGGGTATATCCACCCGGATTTTCAGAAAGTACCGTCACTTCAGCCCCGTTTACCGGCCCGACAAAAGCAGCTCCCGAAGTATTATTCAGAATCGTCCATACATAAGTTGGATTTGATGCATCTGAAATGGCCTGGAAGGTGATTACTTTTCCACCGCAAAACCGATCGACCGGTGCAACATCGCAGGTAGGCGGTATCGCAACAGCGTCAGCAGACAGCGACCGGTCCTGGTTTCCCAGGTTGTTCAGGTTCCAGTCAATTACACGCATGTGATAGGGAGAACCACTGATTCCACCGGCTGAACGTGGTGTTCCGTCGGGGAAATATCCCCACTCCAACCTGCTGCCGATATGTCCGCCCCAGGCCAGCAAAACTGAAGTTGATTCTACCGTAAAGTTAACGGTAATCTTTTGTGCTGATTGAGACAAAGCTAAGTTAGCAGCATGGGCGACACCGTTTTCGTCGGTATAAGTGATACCGGAAATGGTACCACCCCACATGGTCATGAGAACCTCGCTGCCGGGAAGAGCGGCGTGGCTGGATGCAGGCATACCTGCAACCTCGGAATTATATCCCGGAGGAGCAGGAATCGCCCAGGTACTGGTCGGACTCATCAATTGCCCGTCAAAGGCTGTTCCCTTTGTGGGGTCAACTGTTTCGGCGCTGTGACCATACATACTGTGGTCTTCCAACCGTTGGAAATGTGTCAGGTAGTCCAGGGCATGTTTGCCGCTGTGTTTGGCATCATATTCCAACGTCAGTTGAACGGCCACGCCAACAGGCATCTTAATCATTACGGCGCGGTATGCGACCGACATTCCTTCGGCGTAATGAGAATTTTGGGCTCCCAGGTTCCCGTTTACCCAACTCGGGTCGGGAAGAGGACTTGTTGCAGAACCATTACGCAACTGATCGAGAGACACAGCTGCCTGGTTATACTGCGCATAGCTTGCAGCGGAACTGAACAGGAGTCCGCCCAACACAATCAAAAATACCAAACGGAATTTTTGAAAGAATCGAAATGTTCGAAAACACAAGTAAAGTTTTTCCATTTTTCAAAATGTACGATTAATAAAACATTTGTTCTAATATCATCAGAGAATGAACTGTCAGGCAAAAGATTTCTCTTTTAAGCCAAAACAATACCCTGTAAGTCACACGACCATGTGACATATCATCCGCAATTTCAACTTGATAAAATGATCCGGGAAATCCGGAAATTTTTGACCGCAATAACTAAGTCCTGATGCACACCTTACGATGGCTATCAACATGTTCCTGTTAATATCTCAGCTAAGTAACGACAAGTTTCCTATCCGGGGCAATGGGTATTTTCCGAACCTTTTTATGAAAATCCTGTTTTCTTGATTGTTAACCGAAGAATTTAATCCAGGAATGGGTAATTTCCGAAGTTTTCGGCTTGAAATATTTCATTATCAAAAATTTGAAAAACATTCCATTTTTATACTGCAAAAAAGAAAAAAGATTTTGACCATTATGTTTATATTTGCATAGTTCATATTAAACATTCCAACTTCAGCCATGATAAACAGGCAAAACAATACCATCTGGTTTCGCAAAATATTTGATGATCACTATACGCATATCAGAAACTACATCTATTATCTTTCGGGAGATATTGATTTGGCAGAAGACCTGACACAAGATGTATTCCTGACGTTCTGGGAAGAACACACAAAAATCAGGCAGGATACCGTACGGGCCTGGTTATACACGCTGGCGAAAAATCAATATTTCAAGCACCACCGGAGAAAGACTATTAATTTAAACTTTACCAGTTCCCTGGTATTGGGACAGGAAAACGAGTCGCCTGAATTTATCATGGAGTTAAAGGAGTTTGATCAAAAGCTGCAGCAAGCGATCGCTAAAATCCCGGATAAAACCCGCGCCATTTTTTTAATGAGCCGTATTGATAACCTGACCTACTCGGAAATTGCGACCGATTTAAAGATCAGCAACAAAGCCGTAGAGAAACATATGCACAAGGCCCTGAGTATATTGAAAGAAACAGTAGAGCGTAAAATATAACCGTGTATGCACTCAAATAAATTCGATATCGAAAAACAGATGAAGGGCTACCGTGTACCTGAGAACAGGAGCAAGGAAGAAGCCTGGGAACTGCTGTCAAAAAAAATAGCTGAACGCCAAGCTCCAAAGCATACAAAAACCCGACTGATTGGTTGGTCTTCAGTTGCCGCAGCGGCTGTCGTTCTGCTGTACTTTACTTTGTTTCACGAGACTAAGCAAGCCCGCTTAGTAAAAAATGACCTTGCTCCCAGTCAACTGGTTTGGCTGCCCGACAGCAGTCTGGTTACACTAAAGACCCGAAGCGAACTGACATACAGTTACAGGAAACGAAACGGCGAACGGGTAATCGGGATGAAAGGTGAAGCATTGTTTGAAGTAAATAAAGGGAAAACCTTCCGTGTCAATTTTCCGGGGGGAGAGCTGGAAGTACTCGGCACAACATTCAACATTCAGGCTTATTCGGCCGAATCGGGTCGGATTGATTGTTACGAAGGTTCGGTAAAAGTGAGTTTGCATCTACAGGAAATTATCCTGAAAAAAGGACAGGCCGTTACTTTTGACACCGAAAAAACAGATGGCCCTTTTGAAATCAGCCCGGATGTATTGTCAGATTTGCCGGAAGGAACCTATTACTGGCATAGCCGCCCGCTAAAAGAGATCCTGATGCTGATTTGTCAACGCGAAGGTTATACGCTGGTTGCGCCCGATAGCATGCTCGAACAGCGTTTTACAGGCAAACTGAATTTAGCACAAAGCGGCCTCTCCCTTCAGATTCTGTCCCGTGCCATGAATTTTAACTACCTGATTGAAACCAATAAACTTCAATTAATTGAAAGAAATTAGACCACATATTTATATTATCCTGTTTTTTCTGACCCTCTCCACATTGGCATTTGGTCAGGAAAAATTAATATCGGTTCACAGCAAGGGCAAAAAACTGAGCCAGGTGCTGGAGAATCTGGCGGCCGAATATCAATTGCAATTTGCCTTTGATGCCGACTATTTTTCCGGAATTGACACTGAGCTGAATTACGAAGCAATTTCGGTAACGCGGTTTATGGACGAACTGTGCCGGAAATATCATCTCCTTTACGAAAAAATTGAGAGTACCTGGGTGGTTTATAAAAACCCGGCTCCAATCCCGGAAAAAGCCCCTGAATTTATCCGGCTTGAAGGATTGGTCGTCGACAAACACACCGGAGAACCACTTTTGTTTTGCAACATCGGTTTCGGCGGCAACAAAGGAACGATCACCAACGAATTAGGCATTTTTGGTGAAAAAGTTGAAATGACGGATCAGTTACCGGTAGAAATCAGCCATCTCGGTTACCAGCGGCTGGATACGACGCTTCGCCCGCTACCCGGAAAATTTCACCGGATTGAATTAACGCCGTTCGCGTTTCACATCGAAGCCATCAATGTATACCAACAGGAAAAAGATGTATTGGAAATGCGCGATCACTCCGAAAAAATAGCCTTCAACCCAAAACAAGCCGCCAATATGCCCCGGCTCGACGACGGCGACCTGGTAACCGCGTTGAGTCTCATTCCCGGAGTTAATTTTCTGGGCGGTCAAACCCAGGGCATTTCCATTCGCGGCGGATCGCCTTCCGAGAACCTGATTTTGCTCGATGGCATCCCGGTGTTGGAAACCAGCCATTTATTCGGTAGCATGAGTGTCCTGAACGCCAAGTACATATCGCAGGCCTTTGTTTCGCGCGGCGCTTTCGATGCCACCCTGGGCGAACGGACTTCGGGTATTATTGAATTGTCGGGAAAAAACAGCTATTACAAACCGGCCTTCGACCTTTCGGCCAATTTGCTCAACGTAAATGCCACCGCCAACATCCCGATCGGAAAAACCGTTTCGGTAAGCGGGGCCTTTCGCAAATCATACATCGATGTCTGGGAAAATTATTTATACAAGCAGATCCTTGAACAGGAAATTGCCACAGACGAAGAATCGACCATGAAACCGGTTGTTTATTTTGACGACCTGAACCTCAAAATCAGCATGAAACCAACCGACAAGCAGGAAATCTCCTTTAATGTGTTAACCAGCAACGACGAGCAAACGCAGGATTATGTATTCAAAGAAGGATCGCGTTTTTACCGGAACCAGGAAATGGAAAGCAAAAACAGGGGATTCAGCGGGAACTGGCGGTATCAATCCGGGAGCCACTGGCAACATCACCTCAACTTCGGGTATAATGAGCTGAACCGTTCTTCGCTCCGCAATGCCGGCATGTTGCCAAACAGCCAGGGGCACGGAGGAAAAACAGAACTGGACCAAGACGACAATCAGCTGGAAGAATTGATGGCCAGCCTGTCATCGGAGTTTAAAACCGGCCGTTTCACCCATCAACTTGGCTTTGGGGCCAGAACCAATCAGGTTAGCTACCTTTACCTGGCAGAGCGTACAGTTGGTAATATCCAGGTCGACTCCATTAATTATAATTCGAAAGCGACCATTTTACATGCTTATTTTCAGGAGACCATTCAACCGGCAGAAAAAGTCCAAATACGCGCCGGCCTGCGGGTCAACAAAGCCGATATCACCGACAAACTCTATTTTCAGCCGCGTTACGGGATCAGCTATAAGCCGACCGCCGATCTGAACCTGTTTTATTCAGGAGGAACCTACAACCAGTTTTTATCACAGATCCGCAAGATTGACAGTCAGGGCATGAGTGAATTGGTCTGGTTTTTACCCGATACTACCGGCAACGGCATCATGAAAGCCCGTCAGCATGTCATCGGAGCCGGTTACGAAAAAAACGGCCTTAGTCTGAATGTGGAATCTTATTACAAAAAAACAAGCGGAAAAATTAACCTCTATGCCGAAGTCAGCGGCAGGAAAGATAAATTTATTGAATATGTGACACATCCCGGCCAAACAGAATCATATGGTCTCGATGCGCTCATTCATTATCAAAAAGGTATGTTCACCCACATGTTATCTGCCTCCCTGTCCAAATCGACAGAACAGTTTGAGGTATTCAATAACGGCGAAAGTTATCCGCCGTTTGACGATCAACGGCTCAAACTCCGGTGGACTGAAATAGCGAAATACAAAAGCTGGGTACTTTCAGGAAGTCTGAACTACCACTCACGCAGCCCTTATTTAATTACCGAAACAGACAGCCAAACATTTGGGCGGCTCCCCTATTTCGCTCAAACAGACCTTTCGCTTATTAAACGATTCTCATTTAAGTATTTTGCCCTGAGTTCGGGTATTTCCATTTTAAACTTGTTTAATCGCGAGAACGTACTGATAGTCGATTATTTTAATATCTCCGACAGTACGGGTTCTTATTCCATCCGTACCGATATCACCTCTGTCAAATTCACACCCGTGTTTTTTATCAATATCAGAAGCCTGTAAATAAGCAACTTACGTTTTTATTTAAAAAAAGTTGATTTTCCCGGTAGGGTATTTCAGGATGAAAGGATATTAATGCTGTAAACAAATTAAAAACGTGTTAAACAGCAACAATATATGTCTACATCCGGAATTACCTGTAATCACACCAAATGAAAATCCGATTGATCAGGTAATCAGATCATATTTAGTTCCGGGGAAAACAGATAAAAATATTGTGCTGCAAAAAATATTAAAGAAAATTGAAGAAGGGCGACAAAATCAGGTCAGTACAAAAGCAATATTACTAAGTCCTGTTTATCGAATCGCAATTTCAACCGCTGCTTCTCTGGTCCTGGTTTTCCTTCTTCATTTTTTCTTTTCGGTAAAGGTATTTGAGGGAAATATTCAACAAGTTAACGCAATCAGGCTTCCGGATCACTCCCGTGTTGTTTTAAGTGAAAACAGCACCATCAGTTACCCAAGATACTGGTGGAAACGAGAGATCAAACTACAAGGAGAAGCTTACTTCGAGGTAAAAAAAGGGGATAAGTTCATTGTCAAAACACCCAAGGGAGATGTTCGTGTTTTGGGAACGAGATTCCAGGTTTCGGATTCCGGTAACGGACTAAAGGTAACCTGTTTTGAAGGGAAAGTGATGTTTACTGCGAAAAACCTGGCCCAGGAAATTTCGGCCGGGAATTCAATGATTTATCAGCCCGACGAACAAACATCAATGGTTCATACCGACGAAATGTATCCGGGAACAGCAACGTTTAGAAAAACCTTCTCAAATGAAACGCTTTCGAATGTTGTTGCCGACCTGGAAAACTTTTTTCAAGTCAGGATTTTGCTGAACCAGTCAGCGCAGAAACATTTTTCAGGAAAGCTGGAAACTGCCAGCGCTGAAACAGCCATCAAAATCCTATGTCGTTCCCTAAATCTCGAATACTCCTTTCAAACAAACGAAGTAATTATTGTTAACGAAAAAAAGTAACGAGTTATGAAAGAAAGAATGAAAACAATGCCAGTCTTGATTTTTGCCTTACTGGCTGCGGTTTTTACCGCTTGTAACACAGACGAGTCAATCAACAAAGAAGGAAAAGGAACAGTTCGCTTTTTACTGACTGACGCCCCGTTCCCATTTGAATGGGTAGAAGAAGCCAATGTGACCATTGACCGGGTTGAGGTTCGCCAGTCAGCGGGCGAAGCAGAAGAGGAAGACGTAAACTCGTCGGATTTTATCGGGTTTGACCTTGAAGGAGAAACAACATTTAACCTGCTTGACCTGCAAAACGGTGTTACAGCAGAATTAGGAGAGATTGAACTGGAATCCGGAAGTTATAACGAAATCAGGTTACATGTGGTGAGCGCCAACATTAAACTCACCGATGGCACCCTGATGGATTTAAAAATTCCCAGTGGATCAAGCAGCGGTCTGAAAATTAAAATCGAAGGCGATCTGAATGTCACATTCGGTGGCTTTGCAACCGTACTGGTTGATTTTGATGTCAGCCGTTCATTTGTAATGCAGGGGAATGCTGCCACTCCGGCCGGAATTAAAGGATTCAATTTTAAACCGGTCATCCGCGCTTCTGTAATCGACAATACCGGCTGGATTGAAGGTACAGTAACCGCCAATGGCGAAGCCCTGGTCGACACCATTGTTGACATTATCCACAACGGAGACACCCTTTCGGCCAAAACCGGCGAAAACGGATACTATAAAGTGATGGGCTTGCCTGCAGGAACCTACACCGTCAGCTGCGAAATTGCAGGCTTCGAAAAATTTGAAGCAAGCGCTACGGTTGCCGTCGGAGTTGGAACGACTGTAGATATCGCTTTTGTGACACCGGGAACGATTGCAGGGGTGGTAAGCACAGGTGCAACCCTGCTGCAAGGTATCACGGTTGCCGTTCATCCGACACCGGCCGAAGGACAAGAAGTGCCGGCAGCCATTGCTACTGCTGTTAGCGGAGAAAACGGAGCTTATTCCGTCAGCGGGCTGGCGCCCGGAACATACATTGTCCGGGTTCAGGCAACAGGTTACACCGCCTTCCAGCAAACCGGCGTTGCTGTAACTTCGGGAGCCACAACTACAGTTAATATTGCGCTTGTTGTTCCGGCAGCAGGATAATATTATAATTAAACAAGAAAAGAAAGGAAGCAGCTTTCAGAGATTATTCGAGACTGTTTTTGAATTACAGAAGGTACCCTTGCCGATTGACGCAAGGGTACTTTTTTTTATGAATCGCACCGAAAACGGTTAGGGTGAAACAGAACATTGCGGATCTCCGATTTTCGTTCTACTTTTGTCGCACAATTTAATCGAACATGAAACGGGTAGTTATTGGTTTATCGGGAGGAGTGGATTCGAGTGTGGCGGCATACCTGCTCAAACAGCAGGGCTATGACGTCGTTGCCTTGTTCATGATCAACTGGCACGACCGCACCGGAACGCTTACCGGACAATGTACCTGGGAAGATGACGCCCTGATTGCTGAAATGGTAGCAAAGAAGCTGGATATGCCCTTTCATATCGTCGACCTCAGCGAACATTACAAAAAACGCGTGGTTGATTATATGTTCGACGAATACAGCAAAGGCCGCACTCCAAACCCGGATGTGCTGTGCAACCGCGAGATCAAATTCGATATTTTCATGGATGAGTGCCTGAAACACGGCGCCGATTTCGTGGCCACCGGTCATTATTGCCGGAAATCGGAAATCCAAAAAGACGGCAAACCCATTTATCAGTTACTGGCCGGCGCAGACAACAACAAAGATCAAAGTTATTTTCTCTGCCAGTTAAACCAGGATCAGCTGAGCAGATCGCTCTTCCCCATCGGACATCTCGATAAGCCAGAGGTACGCCGTATCGCGGCCGAACAACAACTTCCAACGGCCACCCGGAAAGATTCACAAGGAATCTGTTTTGTGGGGAAAGTGGATTTACCCACCTTTCTGCAACAGCAACTGGAGCCTAAAACAGGAAATGTGATTGAAGTTTCTTCCACCTTTATCGAAAAAAAGAAACAGGTTGAAAAATCACCCGTTAATTTCAAAAAACTGTGTTTCCCCTATCCATACAGGCCCTGGAACGGAAAAATCATCGGGGAACATCGCGGCGCACACTTTTACACCGTTGGCCAACGAAAAGGACTCAACATCGGGGGTCATTCCGAACCGCTGTTTGTGATCGGCACCGACGTTGCCCGAAACATTATTTACGTGGGAGAAGGAACGGAACATCCCGGTTTATACCGTCCGGGACTGTTTATTTCAAACGAAGATATCCACTGGATCAGAACAGATTTACAAATGACTTTCGGCGAAATCCGCGATTACCGGGTACGGATCCGCTACCGCCAGCCTTTGGAAAAAGCCAGACTTTACCGGCACGAAGAGGGCTTATACCTGTTGTTCGAAGACGAACAGCGCGGAATTACTTCGGGGCAGTTTGCCGCCTGGTACGATGGCGACGAACTGATCGGCTCGGGTGTGATCGCGTAAGGCATCGTCTACTCCCTGGACTGAAAAACAAGACGTAGTTTCACCTGTTCTGCCTGAAGAACCGAATCTTTCACTTTTGGCAACCACGATCCGCCATGTTGAACAATCCGGATCGCCTCCCGGTCAAACAATTGATCATCGCTGCTCACAATCTCAAATTGTTCCGGCTGGCCGTTTACATTCACGATAAACGTCAGCTTCACCACAACTTTTTTCTTCGAAGGATCAACCAGAATATCCTGACAAGCCTGATCCAGATAAGTTCGGTATGGTTCCCAACCGCCTAAAGGCATGGCTTCCCGGTCGGGCACAACAGAAGAAACAGCCCCGGTTATCCGGGATTTTTTCCGGCTCCCGTATCCTACAACAACCACCTCATCCAACGCCGGTTCTGAAACAGAACCCACCAATGAGAAAGAATCGGACGGATTATCTTTTATCATCACCTCTTTCAGCGCCAAACCGGAGGTATCCTTCACATCAACCTGTTTGGCTAAACTTACGGCTGATGGTACCGGAAAATCGGTTTTTTCCTCTGCAACCGTTGCGCGAACAGCAGACAGATCAAGCTCATTAACAATCAAATTCTGTTCCTCTTGTACGAAAACACCCTCCGTCTGAACGGCCCGGCCTCGGGAAATGCTGCGACCACCCGAATCAGTTTCTTCGGTATCCTCAACCATCAACAAGGCTTCTTCTTCTTCTTCTTCTGCTGCTGCTGCTGCTGCTGCTGCTGCTGCATCATCCGCTAAATCAGTTATGATCTCTTTGGAAGATTGACCCGGGGCATGATCTTCCTGGTGTTCCTGAGCTTTCTCTTCGGTTACCCGATCCACCCGGTTGTGAGTGATCGTACGAAACGTCTTTTGCTCCAAATCAAATAACCAAACCGAACTAACAACAACCAACAAAACCGAGGCGGCCACATACCACCAAACAAGACGATTACGACGATTCCCGGAAACTATGTTCTTCTTCAACTCCGACAGATCGTCCCAGACACGGTCATCCTCCATACTGGACAGACCCTCAACAGCTTCGGCCAGAAAAGGATCTTTTTGCAACTTACGTTCAAAAGCATTCCTCTCCCGTTCAGATAGTTGATTTTTCAAATACCTGAAAATCTGTTCATCCTCATGATATGATTTCTGAGCCGGCATGTTTTTTCTCCAAACAAATTTTCAAATTTCGTTTCCCGTTTTGCAGCAAACTTTTCACTTTATGTTCATCCAACCCGGTTAAACCGGTGATTTCCCGGTAACTTTTACTTTCGTAATAAAACAAACGCAGGCATTGCCGTTGTTCCTCTTTCAGGCGGTCGAGGCAATCCTGCAATGCCTCGCTCAACTGTAAATCCTCACGATCTTCAATAGGATGCGCCTGATGCTGAAATTCCACAAAATCAGCCTGTTTTTTCATCCAATCGTGTTCCCGTTTTTTGAGTGAATCCTTTTTTCGCAACTCCATCAGACAATGATTTTTACTGATCACGTACAGCCAGCTTCGAAACTGCCGCACATCGTGCCGGTGCAGGTCATCGGCCAGTTTCTCAAAAATCTGCATCACCATATCCTTCGATTGTTCCCTGTCGCCAAAATACTTCAGGCAGAGTCCGAAAACCAAGGTCACATACCTCGCATACAGGTAGCCCAACAATTCCTGATCGTTTTCCCTTTTATACCGAAGAACGATTTCTTCATCTGTCAGGTCTGTTTTATGTTTTAATTTCAGGAACAACCGGTCTGCATGTTTAATGGATGAGACTAAAAGTACATCTTTTTACAAAAAATCCTGAACTTTTTATGGAATCCTTTTCCTGATTGCATCCTATCTGCAAACATTAACTCTAAAATTTCAAGTCATGAAAAATCTAACCGTGATCACACTCGCGCTTTTACTGTCACTCCCGGGTATGGCGCAACTTTTGGTAAAGGGAAAAGTAACTGACGAAACAGGCCGGGGTCTGTCGAAGGTCTATGTTCGCGTCATCCATCAGTCCGTTAGCTCGCATACCGCCGCCGATGGCAGTTTTAGTATTCAGGCCGTTGGGACAGATACGCTTATTTTCTCAGCAAAGGGTTATCAAACAAAAAAACTGCCGGTAAACAACCGGAGCTTTATACCGGTTACATTAAGCCCGGATCTAACGATCGTTGAAGATGCTGAAGTTTTAGATGAATGTATTGTGGTAGGTTTTGGTGCACAAAAAAGAGCAAGCACGACCGGCGCAGTTTCGTATGCCGTTGCGCCGGCTTACTTTACCCGCCCCGAATTTAACACCGAAAATTACAGTACCATCCACGAAAGCGGTTTCAAGGAGGTAATCCACAATCCGCTGTCGACTTTTTCCATTGATGTTGACCGGGCCTCGTACACCAACATACGCCGGTTTTTAAACCTGGGACAAATGCCTCCGGTTGACGCCGTACGGATTGAAGAGATGATCAATTACTTCAATTACAACTACGAAAAACCGGAAGCAGGTAAACCCTACTCGATCAATACCGAACTGACCCACTGTCCGTGGCGCTCCGACCATTACCTGCTGATGGTCGGCCTTCAGGCCAAAGAAATTGACAAAACCATCTTACCACCGTCGAACCTGGTGTTCTTAATCGATGTATCGGGCTCCATGCAAGCGCCCAACAAACTACCGCTGGTAAAATCGTCGATGACGATGCTGGTAAACGAACTTCGCCCAAATGACCGGGTAGCAATCGTGGTTTATGCCGGAGCAGCCGGACTTGTTTTGAACTCAACAGCCGGGAACCAAAAACAGACCATTCTTTCAGCAATCGACAAACTGGAAGCGGGTGGATCAACAGCCGGTGGAGCCGGACTGAAACTGGCTTACAAAATTGCCCGTGAAAATTTCATTTCGGAAGGGAACAACCGCATCATTCTGACTACCGACGGCGATTTTAACGTCGGGGTTTCCAGTACTTCAGAAATGGAACGATTCGTGGAAAACGAAAGGGAGTCCGGCATTTTCATGACTGTTTTAGGATTTGGAATGGGCAATTACAAAGATGACAAGATGGAAACCATCGCCGATAAAGGAAACGGGAACTATGCTTATATTGACAACCTGCAGGAGGCGCAGAAAGTATTGGTCAAAGAGTTTGGCGGCACACTGTTTACGGTTGCCAAAGATGTAAAACTGCAACTGGAATTTAACCCGCAACATGTAAAAGCCTACCGCCTGATCGGTTATGAGAATCGCCTGCTTAACAACGAAGACTTTAAAGATGATAAAAAAGACGCCGGCGAAATGGGCATGGGCCATTCCGTAACCGCCCTGTACGAATTGATCCCGGCCGGGTCCGAAGAAAAAATTACCGGAACGGATGAACTGAAATACCAGTCGGGCCGAAGATCATCCGAATTTAAATACTCCGAAGAACTGGTCACGGTAAAAACACGCTACAAACTGCCTGACGGACATACAAGTTACCCGATTGATAAAATCGTGCCCACAAAAGTTAGCCCGCTAAAGAATTCTTCCGAAAATATCCGTTTTGCTTCAGCGGTAGCCGGATTTGGTATGTTGCTCCGAAATTCGGAATACAAAGGAACACTCACGCACAATCAGGTGGAAGAGCTGGCTAAAAGCGCCCGTGATCAGGATGAAGACGGTTATCGCGGAGAGTTTATCCGATTGATCAAAGTCGCTAAAAGTTTGAGTCAGGTGCAGTCGTTCAATTAGATCGTCCAATTTATTTGCCGATACGGTATTATTCCAGGACAACCGGATTCACGAAGATTCCGGTTGTCTTTTTTCTGAAATAAAATTGGTATACCTTTGAGCTCAATTTAAAAATCAGCACATGATCAAATCGATGACCGGCTACGGAAAAGCCGAATTTGAAAGCGGAAATAAGAAAATCACGCTCGAATTGAAATCATTAAACAGTAAACAACTGGATATCAATTCGCGTTTACCGATGCTTTACCGGGAGAAAGACATTGTGATTCGAAAAGAAATTTCGGAGAAGCTCGTCCGCGGCAAGGTTGATTTTTCTCTGTACATCGAAAACCTGGGGACCGAAAGCAACTCGGCCATCAATGAAAATATTGTTACGGCTTACTTCAACCAACTCAGCAGCATTCAGAAAAACCTGGGTCTGCCGGTCACCGAACAGATCATGCAATCGGTCATGCGTCTTCCTGATGCTGTAAAAACCGTTTACGAAGAGCCGGATGAACAGGAATGGGAAAACATTTTTGCACAGATCAGGTCGGTCGTCCGGATGCTGGACCAGTTCAGGATACAAGAGGGGAAAGCGCTCGAGAACGATATTCGTGCCAACATTCGCGATATTCAGCAATTATTAACGCAAATTACACCGTTTGAAGAGCAACGCATCGAAAACATCAAAGCCCGTATCCTGGATGGATTAAGTGAAATTAATCTCAACGGGAACATGGATAAAAACCGGTTTGAACAGGAACTGATCTATTACCTGGAAAAACTGGATATGAATGAAGAGAAAGTACGGTTAATCAACCATTGCGATTATTTTTTGGAAACGCTGGAGAGCAGTCAGGATGTTGGCAAAAAACTGGGATTTATCGCTCAGGAAATCGGCCGCGAAATCAACACCATCGGTAGTAAAGCCAACGAAAGCAATATCCAGCGTATTGTTGTACAAATGAAAGATTCGCTTGAACGAATCAAAGAACAATTACTGAATGTTTTGTAAACCCATAAGGAATGAAAGGGAAGTTAATCATCTTTTCAGCGCCGTCGGGAGCAGGTAAAACCACCATTGTAAAACACCTGCTACAACAGGATTTCAACCTGGAATTTTCAATTTCGGCAACCAGCCGGGCGCCAAGGCACACCGAAACACACGGGGTTGACTACTATTTTTTAAGCCCGGAAGAATTTAAGCAAAAGGTTGCGAACGATGAATTCCTGGAATGGGAAGAAGTGTATCCCGGGATCTGTTACGGAACCCTGAAATCGGAAGTGGAACGAATCAGGAACAAGGGTCGGCATGTCATTTTTGATGTGGATGTGATTGGGGGTATCAATATCAAAAAATATTACCAAGATGAAGCCCTTGCGGTCTTTGTCCAACCTCCGTCGATTGAAGAATTACGTAACCGGCTGATTGGCCGTTCGACCGACTCACCCGAGGTGATTGAAAAGCGGCTCCAAAAAGCCGAATACGAACTCAGCTTTGCGCCAAACTTCGACACCGTCCTCATCAGCCAGGAGTTGGCGGTCACCCTGGCCAATGCCGATAAACTGGTTCTCGATTTCATTCATCAGTAAACAACAAGCATCACGTTTATCCATGAAGGTAGGACTTTATTTCGGAACATATAACCCCATCCACATTGGCCATTTAGCCATTGCCAATTATATGGTCGAATTCACCGAAATCGACCAGGTGTGGTTTGTTGTTTCGCCACACAGTCCTCATAAGAACAAAAAGAACCTGCTGGATGACTATCAACGGCTCGAACTGGTAAACCGAGCGATTCACGACGACTTCAGGTTCCGCGTAACCGACATTGAGTTCCGGCTCCCGAAACCGTCATTTACCATCGACACGCTCACCTATTTACAGGAAAAACACCCGAAACACGAGTTCTTCCTGATTATGGGCGGTGATAACCTGGATAGTTTTCACAAATGGAAGAACCACGATCAGATTCTTGAAAACTACCGGATCTTAGTCTATCCCCGTCCCGGGTTTAATATGCAGGAAAAGGATTTTCACCCGCACATTCAGCTGGTTAACGCCCCGCTCATGGAAATATCGGCCTCCTTTATCCGGGAAGCTCTTGCCGCCGGAAAAGACATCCGTCATTTCATTCCGCCCAAAGCGTATCAATACCTCGAAGAGATGAACTTTTACCGATAGGTGAAAACCGAAGAGGCAGGTTTTGTTTAGGTATCATTCCATCTGTTTGATTAACTTTATCTCCCAATAGGTTTTCCAACGTCAACAATGAAAACACGTACCGAAACTGATCTTTTAGGTTCGAAAACAGTTCCTGTCGATGCCCTTTACGGTATTCATACCGCCCGTGCCATCGGAAATTTTCAGCTGGCCCAACGTCCGGTAAACCCGGAACTGATCAAAGCATATGGTTGGGTAAAACTTGCCTGCGCGCAAATCAACCGCGAGTTGGGCTATTTCCCCGATACATTAAAAGCCGGGGCCATAGAGCAGGCCTGCGGCGAGATGGCCGAAGGACTGCTATCCGGCGCAGTGGTGGTTGATGCTCTCCAGGGTGGCGCCGGCACCTCAACCAACATGAATGTGAATGAAGTGATTGCCAACCGCTCACTCCGGTTATTGGGAAAGCCTTTGGGCGACTACAGCACGGTTTCGCCGCTCGAAGATATCAACCTGCACCAATCAACCAACGACACCTACCCCACTGCCCTGAAACTGGCGGCAATAAAACTGCTCCGGGAGTTGGAACAATCGGTACTGGAGTTACAGGAAACTTTTCAGCAAAAGGAAAAAGAGTTTGCCGCCATTGTAAAAATAGGGCGTACCCAACTCCAGGATGCCGTGTTGACAACCTTGGGGCGCGAAATGGCCGCCTATGCCGAAGCCTTTAACCGCGATCGCTGGCGAATTTATAAATGCGAAGAACGGCTTCGGGTGGTCAACCTGGGCGGAACGGCCATCGGCAGCGGACTGGGCGCTCCCCGGCAGTTTATTTTCAGGGTAACCGACCGTTTGCGCGAACTAACCAATACCTCATTGGCGCGGGCCGAAAATCTCACGGAGAATACCCAAAACGCCGATGTATTTGTCGAAGTTTCCGGAATTTTAAAAGCCAGTGCAACCAATCTGATCAAAGTGTCGAACGATTTACGTTTGATGTCGAGCGGGCCCGACGGAGGTTTCGGCGAAATCAACCTGCCACCCGTGCAGGCCGGCTCATCCATGATGCCCGGTAAGCTTAACCCGGTGATTCCCGAAGCGATATGCCAGGCAGCCATGCAGGTGATCGGGAACGACCACCTGATCGCGATGGCCGTCATGAGCGGAAACCTGGAACTCAATCCGTTTATGCCACTTATCGCCGATGCGCTGCTCAACAGCCTTCAATTACTGACTAAGGCAGCCGAAAGTCTTGCCCGTCATGCTATAAAAAACATGACTGTCAATCCTGAAAAGTGCCGGGCACAGGTATTAAACTCAACGGCTGTCGTCACGGCCTTAATCCCGAAACTGGGCTATGATAAATGCACCCAACTGGCACTGCAGGCCAAAACCTCGGGGAAAACCGTCAGAACCATCGTACTCGAACAAAAGCTAATAGAAGATGAAGAATTTGAAGCATGTATTTCTCCCGAAGCTGTCCAGAAATTAGGATTTTAGCCGTTCTTTTGCGCATAACCGGATCGCTGTTGGAATGCAGGAACAGAAAAAATACGGGTATCGAAATCCGTTCACAGAGGTACCTAACAAAATTTTTTCTAAACAATTGTTAAGGCTATTTTTATTTAGAATAATTCTCAATAACTTGCTCCTGAATAAATTTAAAAATGGAAGATTATGAAAAAATTGGTATTAGTGTTAGCAATTGTTTTTGCTTTTGGAGTAACATTCGCCTTAAATGTCCCTGTTCAGACTGAAAAAGCAAACACGGAGATTGTAAGTTCAGTAAAATCTGACGAAAAAGACAAAAAAGAAGCAAAATCTGAGAAGAAAGAAGGAAGTAGCGAGAAATCAGCAGAAGCCAAAAAAGCTTGCTGTAGCGAAAAAAAAGCTTGCGACGAGAAGAAAGCTGAATAATCTCTTAGAAAATAGGACAAAGCCGGCAGTTGCCGGCTTTTTTTATGCCCGCATGTCTCACCGGTCACAAAAACGAAGAAGAACAACCGCTTTCTAAGGCAAATAAACGAACTTTCTTCCTCCAACTCATTTGATTTATCAAACAAGCTTTATACTTTCGCACATCATCTGTTAGCTATGAAAGCGCCGAAATCCTTTCGCTTACATATCGGTTTGTTTGGTCGCCGGAATGTCGGAAAATCGTCCTTGCTGAATGCATTAACGCAACAGGAAGTTTCGATTGTTTCCGAAGTTGCAGGCACCACCACCGATCCGGTAGAGAAACCCATGGAACTGCTTCCGCTGGGGCCGGTATTGTTTATTGATACTGCAGGAATTGACGATGCAGGCGCATTGGGTGAAAAACGCATCAGGAAAACGATGGAGGTGTTTAACCGAACTGATCTGGGCATTATTGTTTCAACCGGTAACGACTGGGGCGATTTCGAGGAAAAATTTTTGCAGGAACTGAAAGACCGGGACATTCCGGTGATTATCGTTTTTAACAAATCCGACCTTTACCCTACCCGTTCGTGTACCATGAACAGTTTCGCCGGTGAGAAATTACCCCTTGTCGAAACATCGGCAACAGGCAATTTGGGTATTTTACAACTGCGCGAAACGATCCTGAGATCGGCTCCTGATGATTTCATTAACCGTCCCGCGATTCTGTCCGATCTGGTTGGTCCGGGCGAAGCTGCGATCCTGGTCGTGCCCATCGACAAAGAAGCGCCAAAAGGACGACTTATTCTGCCACAGGTGCAAAGTATCCGCGATTTATTGGACGGCGATTCGTTTTGCATGGTGGTAAAAGAACGGGAGTTGCGGGAAGCGTTAAACCGACTGAATACCCCCCCCAAACTGGTGGTAACCGACAGTCAGGCCTTTTTGAAAGTAGCTGCCGACACGCCGCCGGAAATCCCGCTGACCAGTTTTTCAATCCTCTTTGCCCGTCATCAGGGCGATTTGGGAGAGATGGTGCGCGGCGCCATGGCGATCGACCGGCTCCGGGCCGGCAACAAGGTGCTGATTGCCGAAGCCTGTTCGCATCACCCCATTGGTGAAGATATTGGAACGGTGAAAATTCCGCGCTGGCTCACTCAATATGTTGGCGGAAAACTGGAAATTGATCATACCCGCGGCCACGACTTCCCCGAAAATATTTCCGACTATCAGTTGATTATCCATTGCGGTGCCTGCATGTGGAACCGTCGCGAAATGCTTTCACGCATCATGAAAGCCCGACAGTTAAACATACCCATCACCAATTACGGCCTCACCATTGCTTATTCTCTGGGTATTTTCGAACGTGCGCTGCAACCCTTTCCGTCAGCATTGGAAATATACAAGCGTAATAAGTAAAAAGCTTATCCGTTTTGCCGGACAAACTCTTGAATAAAGGGCTCGGCCTCGTTGAAATCGGATTCATGAATATAAAGATCGACCGCCGAAGGGATTCCTCCGGCAAAGCCCGCTGCAATTCCCGAACTGAAATCATTTTTGATCAACGCCGAAACGCCTATATTTTCAAGTTCTCCTTTAAGCAGAAGCACCGAGATTTCGCTTCCGGTATAAATTCTGACTAATTTTACTCCTTCTCTCATATTCTATTCAATTAAAGATGCATTTTATGAAAATTCGCGATAAAAGTCAATATTTTGTTCACTTATTTAAATGATACACCCGGTATTTAGATTCATTCCGGTTAATTCGAAATGAAATAGTTCATCAGCCAGCCCATCGGTTGAGGAAACAGTTTCCAAATCGCGATGCAGCGCTTCGTTTTGACAAGATTTTTGCTTCCGCTTTACCGACTTGAAAAAGGAAGGGCCCGGCCGGCCTAAGGACAATCACTCTGAAGAAAGCATGGCTGCCTATGTCCTTCCGGACGGGATTTACTTTTTTGTCTTGACACAAAAAAGTAAACAAAAAAAGTCAAGGCTGACGGACGACAGGCCATCACCGAAGCGCTGTTTTGCTGAACTCGTTTCAGCATCTGTTGCCGTTTGTGGCCCGGCGGTTAACGATAAAGATCCCGATCAGGCAACCTTCGGACGCGACGACGCGTCCAGACGCCTGTTGTAGTAGCCGCTACAAACGGCTGCCTGCACGTATATCTTCAATGCACCTGCCAATAAACCGGGAATATTCCGCAGCCTGACAGGTTATAGGTCCAGCCAGGCTGTGAGTACTCCTCCCATTAGGCTGTGAGCCGGTCTCACATTAGGGAGTGAGACCGTTCACCATTCTGGCCATGACTGATCACTGCAAGCTGTGGCCGAATTAACCCTCCACCGCTTGTTTCTGTACAGATCTTTACCCCGTCACCCGGGTAACGTTACGCTAATATCACAACCGGACCAGCCGGGTGGCGTGGTTTTTAACCGCGCATTCGGTCATTGCCGGTTAAAACCGGCGCACCCGTGGTGCGTCAGGGACACAGCAAGAGTTTAAAATAAGACATCGTTACATTCGGCTTTTGTTAAAAACTGTTACGTACAATGAGGTAATTGCCGGACGGATTGATTAGACTAAGTTTTGTTTTTTTGTTAGTTTTGTCACACCTGGAATTAATTGGAATGACTGAACCCGAAGCACAACTTGTAAAGAAAATTATAAATGGCGACGATGTTGCCTTTAAAGTTTTCTACAATAAATATTTTTCGAGATTGTATTATTTCATTTACGAGTTCATTCGCATAGATGACATCGCGGAGAATATTGTGCAGGATACATTTGCAACGTTTTGGGAGAAACGGCAAACCTTAAAGGAGGATATGAATGTCAGTTCTTACTTATATTCTGTTGCAAGGAACAACTGTTTATATAGGCTTCGGGATCAACGCTACAGACAAAAACTATTCACCTCAGGCTTGGCCGCTCCGAATGAGTTGAACCAAAATCTAAAAGCTTTAGATGCAATTGACACTTCAGTCCTGGTTTTTAACGAGATTGAGCAAATCATCGATAAAACGTTGGAAGATTTACCTCCTCAGTGCAAAAAAGTATTTATGCTGAGCCGGTTCGAAGGAATGAAAAACAGGGAAATCGCAGAAGAACTCAATATTACGACCAAAGCTGTTGAAGGGCATATAACCAGAAGCCTGAAAATATTTAAAACAGCATTAAAAGATTACCTCCCATTGGTGACCTATATGTTTCTTTCATAATACTCTGTTTTTGAGCGTATTAATCTAATAATTGCATTTTATTTAAACTTTTTTTGAAATTTCATATAGGGTAAATTCAATTTCGTGCAAATAAATAAGTGTATGGAGCGAAATATGAAAAATACGGAGGACATTGTTAATCTTGCCGCGGACTGTATCGAGCCAAAACGTAAAGAGGAAATGTTTTCAAGGATCGCACAAGATCCCGAAAGCGAAAAGATTTACAATAAGGCAAAGGCAGCATGGGCTTTTCTGGCTTCGACCAATACTATGCCGGAATATAAAATCGAAAATTTATACAAAAAGCTACAGGTAAGACTGAATCCTCAACGTACTTCATTCCGGTTAAAAATAAACCTTCTTTTGAAATATGCCGCTGTTCTCCTGCTGTTTCTTAGTACGCTTCCATTAGCATTCTTTCTGAAAAATCAATTCGCCAGTGATGAGGCTGAATTAAAATATACCTCGGTAGTTGCCAAGTACAAACAAATATCTGAAGTGATTTTACCCGATAGTTCTGTTGTTTGGCTAAACTCCGGCAGTACGTTAACATATAACAATAATTATTCACGAGACAACCGCGACTTGGTTCTAAAAGGTGAAGCCTATTTTGATATCCGGAAAAATAAAAAAATCCCGCTGACGGTCGCCTTTAACGATTTTAAAGTAAAGGTTTTGGGCACCAAGTTTAATGTGAACGCTTATCCCGATAATGAGGAGATAGCCGTTGCCTTGGAAACCGGAGCTGTGGAACTACTGTATACAAAAAATTCATCATCCAGGTATCAATTAAAAGCAGGAGAGATAGCCGAATGTGACATCAAAACTAAAGAGGTCAAGGTAACAGAAATGACGATTAGAGATTATACCGCCTGGAAAGATGGATTACTGGTTTTTAAGGATACTCCAATGGATGAAGTCCTTAAAATACTGGAACGTAAATTTAATGCAAGTTTCATTGTCTCAAACCCTGCCATTTATGAACCCGCGTTTAACGCTACTTTCAGGGACGAAAATCTGATCGAGGTTTTGGATTACATAAAATATACTTGCCATGTCAA
Organism: Gaoshiqia sp. US2; assembly: GCF_059705485.1. Taxonomy (NCBI): domain Bacteria; kingdom Pseudomonadati; phylum Bacteroidota; class Bacteroidia; order Marinilabiliales; family Prolixibacteraceae; genus Gaoshiqia; species Gaoshiqia sp. US2. The sequence goes on from NZ_AP048550.1 coordinate 4,148,407, forward strand.
CTATCACCTAACTAAAGATAACGCCAATAAAACAATAATAAAGCTCTACTAAAATTACTCGTGATTAACCTAAAAGAAATGCTTATGAAGTAACCCGATGCAAAAAAAAAGGAGATGCGACCAACACCTCCTTCTCTGTTTCTTATGTGCTTAAGCTCCTTAAACTTCGGGCACATAATAATTTGAATTACAAAACTCAAATCATTACAAATTTATGAAAAAAAAACATTATTCATGGATTTCCATGGCTAAGCTTTTGTGGAGATCGAAACTGTTAAAAACGATGAGACTAACGCTGTTTGCAATACTGGTAAGTGTAGTCCAAATTTTTGCTACAAACGCACACGCTCAGCAGACCCTGTTGAGCCTGAACCTCAAAAATACTTCCATCAGGAGTGTATTGGGACAAATTGAAAATCAATCCGATTTCTATTTCATCTATAATGCCAAAGCGGTTGACGTTGAAAAAAAGGTGAGCATTGAGGTTGAAAATAAATCGATCCCTGAAATACTTGATAAGATTTTTGAAGGAACGAATGTGACCTACAAGATCGATAAAAGGCAAATTGCTATCTCAACAAATTTAGCTGAAAATGCGGTTCAACAAGAAGTCACCGTTTCTGGCCGCGTGACTGACGCCTCAGGTCAACCTCTCCCCGGAGTTACTGTTGTTGAAAAAGGAACAACCCAGGGAACTATTACTGATGGGGACGGAAGTTATTCCATCACAAACGTACCGGCAAATGGCACTTTGGTCTTTTCATTTGTGGGGATGAAATCAACAGAGATTCCGGTTGGTAGCCAATCAAAGATCAACGTGACGATGGTGGAAGAGACCATTGGCCTGGAGGAGGTGGTGGCCGTGGGTTATGGCTCAGTAAAGAAGACAAATCTTACAGGCGCTTTATCGTCTGTAAAAATGGATGACATTCCCCAAGTTGCTACTACTTCAGTTTCTAATCTGTTGGTGGGCCGCGTTCCTGGGTTATCAATCCGACAAACGTCAGCCGCTCCAAATGGTGGATATGATATGGTGATTCGAGGCGCTGCGTCCATAAGTGCCGGGAATTCCCCGCTGTATGTTATTGATGGATTCCCGGGAGGGGATATAAATGCCATAAATCCCGGAGATATTGAATCTGTTGAAGTTTTAAAAGATGCAAGTGCGACCTCTATTTAGTGTCTCTAAGAAAACCTGCAATAATTTATAGATCAACAATATAGTATTGATATCTTTTTTGAATCTTTTGGGTTAATTGTTTTGATAAGTTGATTATAGTGCAGATATTCAGGGTATTATTACATGAGGATAGGATATTTTGACCACTTGACAAAAAAAGATTGAACCATGAGAAAAAGATTCGAACAACAATTGGGGTTAGGGCAATTGCCAATCGAAGCTACTTATATTAATCCCAAAAGCAAGAATGCTTTAGATCAACTTTTAGCAGCGTTGAAGGCGATCTATTGCAACAAGAAATACAACGAAGAGATATTCAGTATTTTGGAAGATCATATCAATTCCGGGAAGAAAAATACGGGAAGGACAGGAATGGACCTATGGAGTATTTTTGTTTTGGCCCAGGTTCGCTTGTGTTTGAATTTAAGTTATGATGTGTTGCACGATCAGGCAAACAACCACCACAATATGCGGTGTTTGATGGGCGTAGAAAAGGGCTTTGGTTTTGAACGTATCGAGTTTGAATACCAGAATATTTATGACAATGTCGCCCTGCTTAGCGATGAAATGGTTTGGGAATTAAACAAGGTAATCCTGGATTTTGGGCATGGAGAGGTGTTTAAAAAAAAAGAACATACAGCATTGCGCTTAAAATCAGATAGTTTTGTTGTTGAAAGCAATGTTCATTTCCCCACAGACTACAACCTGTTGTGGGACTGTGCCCGAAAATGCATCGGCACCGTTTCAAGGATAATGAACAAACATAAGGATATTGGAGGTTGGCGCAAGATCGGCAATTGGCGTACAGAGTTGAAAAAGTTGATGCGCAATTTGGGCCATGCCAACCGTTCAGGAGGCAAAAACAAGAAAGAAAAAGTAGTTGCCGCGGCCGAAGAATACCTCAATAAATCAAGGTTATTGCTCAAAAAACTAAACGAAGAAAAGTCCGGTTTCCCGCTAACGGACATGGGCGATCTGGTATTGATCATTACGTTGGAGCACTACATGGAACTTCTTGAAAAGCATATTGACCTGGTCGACAGGCGTATATTAAAAGGCGAAACCATTCCGCATGAAGAAAAGATGTTTTCGGTATTTGAAACCTACACCGAGTGGATTACAAAAGGGAAGATGAACCCCAGTGTTGAACTGGGCAAAAAACTGAACATCACCACCGACCAGTGGGGGCTGATCGTGGATTACCAAATAATGGAACAACAACAAGACCGGGACATTGTTATCGAAATGGCCGACAGGATTTTAACAGAACATAAAGTCGCATCGTGGAGCTTCGACAAAGGCTACTGGTTAAAAGAAAACAAGGAAACCCTTCAGTTGGAAGTTGACCAGGTTATCATCCCCAAACTTGGGAAGCGCAACAAAAAAGAGAAAAAGGAAGAACGCAGCAGGTCATTTAAAAAACTGAAAAACAAGCACAGCGCGATCGAATCAAACATCAACGAATTGGAACACCGGGGGCTCGACCGTTGTCCCGACCGGAGTTATGCGCATTTTAAAAAGTACATCGGGTTGGGCGTGTGCGCCTACAACCTCAAGAAAATTGGGAAACAAATCCTGAAGTTGGAGCGTGAAGCGCTTGAAGCGCCCACCAAGCAGATTAGGAAAGCTGCTTAGTAAAATCGGTTCAAGGAAAAAACATGAAAATTAAACATGAAAGGGAGAATTATGCCTGGAAACTAAAAAATTACACCGAAAACCCAATTTTCGGTGGCGAAAATTACGGCAACCAATTAACAGGCTAAAAAATTTAGTGGTAGTAACCGAAAAAACAAGCCGATTACATATAATTATGTACACCTTTCGAAAAAAACGGGTAGTTTTCTTAAAGACACTATTTATGGTGCTCGGGCAGCCAACGGGGTGATACTCGTCAATACAAAAAAAGGTAAAGCTGGAACGATGAATATTAGCTTTAAGGCTAATACTTCAGTGCAAAAGGTGTCTAATCCATATCAGATGGTCAATGCCAAAGATTATATGAATCTGGCAAATGATTTTTTTGAAGAAGAATGGCTTTATAACAATAAAATTGCTCCTTACGGGAATGTTGATCCTTCAACAATAACAACCAGTCCTAAAGTTGCATTTTCAGACGAACGAATAGCAAATGCTACAAATGTAACCGATTGGTTTGATGAAATTACCCGTACCGGAATGATCAATGAAGAGAGTGTTTCTATTAATGGAGGTGCCGACAACGTACGCTATCTTTTCTCTTTAGGCTATTTTAACCAAGACGGTATCATTATAAATAGCGGTATGGAAAAATATACGAGTCGGTTAAATCTGGAACTTGATCTTACTAAATGGTTAACTACTGGTGTTTCTATATCCGGTAGTCAAACGAATCAAGATAATACAAGGCAGCCTACTTCGGTTCACGATGATGGTGGAATTATCAAACATGCCATGTATTTTCCGCAATATCTTTCAGTATATGATGAGGATGGAAATTATTCTCTTAATCCTGATCATGCTGGAACAATTAATCCAGTATCTTGGAAGGATGTGGAGTTAAAAAATAATACTTTTCGGACTTTGGTTAATAACTTCTGGAATCTTAAATTGGCTAAGGATTTGGATTTTCGAATGAGCTGGGGAATGAACTCTTCATTTTCAAAGGCGACGTCTTACTTTCCAAGAACGACCCTGACAGGACAGATTTCAAATGGCCAAGGCTCTATTACCGAACAGCGTAAAAATGATTATTTACTCGATGCAACACTGACATATTCAAAAGCAATTTTCAACAACCACCAATTAAGAGTAATGGCTGGTTATGCTTATCAAAAGTTCAATAATGAGAGATTATACGGAGCAAATTCAGGTTTCATATCCGACGTCTTTGGTGTGAATAATCTTCAGGCAGGAGGAGATTTGACAAAAGCTGTTGAAAGTAGCAAGAGTGTTGTGAAATATCTATCGTATTTTGGCCGTATCAATTATGATATAGCAGATAAATACTTGTTTACATTTACAATGCGTGCAGATGGCAGCGATAGATTTGGTGCAGATAATAAATTCGGGTATTTTCCTTCGGGAGCCTTTGCTTGGAGAATTATCGAAGAAGACTTCTTAAAAAACCAAAATCTGCTATCCAATTTAAAATTGCGACTGAGTTTAGGACAAACAGGGAATGCTGAAATTGGAGGAAATGCCTACGCGTTTTACGCGACAGGAGCCAACTATGTATTGGGAAATTCCTTGGTATCTGGAGTTACAGAAGACCAATTGCCAAATTCTCGTCTTAAATGGGAAACGACAACTGAGTTTAATGTTGGATTGGATTGGGGATTATTCAAAGATCGCCTAACCGGAACGTTTGAATATTATGAAAGAACAATCTCAGACTTATTGAACTGGCGGACAGTTGGAAGTTATTATCCGGTGAGTTCAGTCGCAGATAATTTAGGTAAAACACAAAGTAAGGGATTTGAAATTCAGCTGACTAGCGTCAATGTTAAGAGTAAGAATCTAACTTGGACAAGTGATCTGACTCTTTATAGCTACAAAGATAGTTGGAAAGAAAGGAACCCATTTACGATTTTGTCTATTTATGAAAATGAAAGAGCGCCACTGCATATCAGCTATGGATATCTTAGTGATGGTTTAATTCAAGAAGGAGAAGTGGTTTCTCATATGCAGGATGCGCCTCCCGGAAGTATAAAAGTCAAAGACATCAATGGCTGGCTTAAAGATGAAAACGGTAATTTCATACTTGATGACAATGATAAAAAACAGCTTTCAGGACAACCGGACAATGCGATTGACGATGCAGACAAAACAATAATTCGAAATAGTGCACCAGATCTGAGTTTTGGATTGGGAAATACCTTCCGATATAAAAATTTCGATTTAAGTCTGTTTTTTTACGGAGAAGTTGGACGGGAGTTGAATAACGAAACGCTTAGGGATTTTATGAGTGCTGACAGAATCCGATTCAGCGATAATGTAACAACAGACGCATTTGACAGATGGTCTTCTTCAAATCCTAACGGGAAATACCCTTCGGGACTTTACATTAAATATGATACCAATACAGACTTCTGGATTGAAAAGGCCGATTTTGTTCGTTTGAAAGATGTGACTTTCGGGTATACATTACCCAATACACTGTTTAATGGCCTTTTCAAACATACACGTTTATCATTCAACGCACAAAATTTATTTGTTATCACAAATTACTCTGGTTCAGATCCTGAAACTGACGGCTATACAGCTTATCCAAATCAGAAGACATATTCTTTTGGCGTTGAATTAACCTTTTAAATGTAGTAGATTATGAAAAAAATATTAATAAAATTCACGAGTGTTATAATACTAATATATTCATGCACGAGCTGTTTCGATTTGGATTATGAGAATTATAATAAAATTAATTCTGAAAATTTTCCAAAAAGTGAAGATGATTTGCAAGCTGCGACAATAGGAGTATACAATACTTTAGGTAATAGTTTCATCATGTCGTGGCTGAACAATGCCGGTTGGACTTTGAGTACTCTGACCACAGACGAACTAAACACAAGCTGGGGAGGTTCATGGCAGCAAACAGAACGCTTCTTGTGGACAGCAAATGACATGATGGGTAAAACATGTTATCTCCAATATCAAAAAGGCATTACAAAGGCAACCCGTTTAATCGATGTTTTTCAGACTTCGAGCGTTGATGATGCTAAGAAAGACAAGTACATTGCAGAAATGCGTGTATTGCGTGTGATGTTTGCAAACTATTTATATAGTATGGTTGGAGCCGTTCCTATTGTCACTGACGCTGATATTGCCAACGATGTGTATACTGAATGGAAACCTGCGAGGCCCACAAAGGAAGCATACGTTTCCTTTATGACGAATGAGATCATTGAATCATATGAACTGCTTGATAAAGTGCAATCAGCTGAAAATATCGGTCGGTTTTCACAAGGAGCTGCTTTGACATTGTTAATGAAGATTTACATGAATGACAAACAATGGCAAAATGCCGCAGACATAGCCCAAGAAATTATGGATCTTGGTGTATATGATCTGATGCCATCTTATAAGTCAATTTTCGATATTAACCAGGAGGGCATTTCCAACACAGAAAGAATCTTACCCATCCAACGGATCACCTCCAATACATCATATGCATGGAGCTATTTCTCTTCTGTCATGCCCGCAACTCCCGCATACAAGTCGGAAGTTGGAGGGCAGATCAATATTTCAGGAGGACTTAAGATGCCTTGGTCTTTTTATGACAAGTACGAAGAAAGTGACTCACGACTGGAGACCATTGTGCGATACTATACGGATCGGGATGGAAATTTTGTTGATTTTCGTACAGTCAACCATCCAAAGGCTACAGGTGCAGCACCGATGAAATACACGTTAGACCCGGATCAACAAGGCGCAATGCAGGGAAGTGATTTTATAGTTTATCGCTATGCTGACGTAATCCTATCTCGTGCGGAAGCGTTAAATGAGATTAATGGACCGACTCAGGAAAGTATAGATCTGATTAACTTGGTAAGAAGTCGTGCAAATGCATCACCAATTAATTTAGGAGATTATACAAAGGAAACATTGAGAGATTTCCTTTTAGATGAGAGAGGACGTGAGCTTTATTGTGAAGGACATCGTCGTGACGATCTTATCCGCTTTGGCAAATTCATTGAAAAAGCGCTGGATAAAGGGTTTAATGCTCAGAATTACCATGTGCTTTTCCCTATACCACAAAGTGCGATGAATGAAAATCCTAATTTGGTACAAAACCCCGGATATGAAAATTAGATAGTATGTTACATTGTTCGTTCCAATTCTGTTTTTTATGATAGAGTTGGAACGAACTTACTTGATAATTTACTGCTAGATAACTTACTGCTAGATAACTTTCACTTTTTATGTATATAAATTGCTTCCTTTCATTCTTGAAGAAGAATTTGATTGTCCCATTTTTCTTCGTCTATGTTTTCTCAAATGGACAAAATATACCAGTAAATTTTACGAAACCAAGTCCAACCGGATTAAACCCGAATCATGCTGTGTTTCAGGATAAGGATGAGAACCCGTTGGCAGGGGCATTTCTTAATCCGACAGAATTGGCTAAGCCGATAATCATTTGGCAGTGGATGAATGGTGTTGTTAGCCGCGAAGGCATTACCGCTGATCTCGAAGCATTCAAGCAGGCTGGATTAGGTGGCGTAATGAATTTTCAGGTTGGAGGGACGAATCAGGCTTTGGCGGACGACCCAAGTATCCGGATAGGCAATGACAAATGGAGAGAATTGATGCGCTTTGCCATGGATGAGTGCGCCAGGCTGGGCTTGAGCTTTGGTACACACAATTGCCCGGGATGGTCGTCCAGTGGTGCACCTTATGTGAAAGTCGAAGATTCCATGCAGAAAATAGTTTGGTCGGAAGTGAAAATATCCGGATCTGCTGACCTTTCTCTGAAGATTACTCAACCGGAAGTAGATCCAACCTGGAATTATTATCGTGACATTGCAGTACTCGCGTTACCAGCTCAACCTATCGTACCAGTAACAAGTGTTGTTGATCTCACCACTAGGATGAACGAAAATGGTGAAGTGAAGTGGGATGCACCGGCAGGCCAGTGGATTATACTTCGTTTTGGACATACAACAACAGGGAAGACCAATGGGAGCACAGCCCCGCTGTCAGGTGTCGGGCTGGAATGCGACAAATTGAGTCGCGCTGCTGTGAACCGATATTGGGAAGGGTACCCGACCATGCTGATAGACATCGCTGGAAAAAATGCAGGTACAACCTTCAACCAAATAGAAATTGATAGCTATGAAGCGGGGCCACAGGATTGGACACCTTCGATGTTCGCCGACTTCAAAAGACTCCGCGGCTATGATCTATTGCCTTGGATGCCCGTTCTGGCAGGTAAAACGGTTGGATCCATGGCGGTGACCGAACGGTTCAAATATGATTGGAAGAAAACGATTGCCGATCTTTTTGCGGACAATTATTATCTTTTTATGGACGAGCTGGCACGACAAACTCCAGGAATGAACCTATTGGTACAACCCTACCATGGCCCGTTCGACACTCATTCTGTTAGCGGAGGTCAAAGTCAACTCTCATGCGAATTCTGGACTAGGCCCAACTGGGGATGGAATTCAGTGTTACCCGTAGCATCAGCAGCACATACTTTAGGGAAGCCACTCGTAATTGCTGAAGGGTTCACCTGTTGGCCGCTTTCTGCCTGGCAGGATGATCCATATGCCCTTAAGGCTGTCGGAGATCGTGCCTTTAGTGAGGGCGTTAACAAGCTGATGCTTCATGCTGCAGCACAGAATCCGTGGCCTGATGTCAAACCCGGCATGTCGTTTGGTAAGTGGGGGACACAGTTTTCGCCAGGCCAAACATGGTGGGAACATGGTGGACCGGAATGGATCGCATACCTGACACGTTGCCAATCCCTTTTGCAACGGGGCTTGTTCGTTGGGGACATATGCTACTTAAGTTTGTTCGGGGACGAGACCAACAGTCGTCCGGCTGGGTATGCAGGCGATGAATGCGGGGAGCGGGTATTTATGTCTGACGTGACCGTTCAGGATGGGAAACTCGTTTTGCCCGGTGGCATGAGTTACCGGGTACTCGTATTGCCGGAATCTCAAAGTATGCCAGTACCAATAGCAAGTAAAATTCGTCAGCTTGTGAAAGATGGTGCAGTCGTAGTTGGGCCCAAGCCAATTAAATCAGTTGGTCTGGAGGATTACCCCGCCAGCGATGCCGAGATAAAAAAGATTGGTGAAGAGGTCTGGGGTGATTGTGATGGAGTCTCTGTGAAAGAACAAAGTTTCGGAAACGGAAAAGTCTTTTGGGGAAAATCGCTGGAAGAAGTGCTTGGTGAAATTGGCGTCCAACCAGACATTCAGTTGAGCGATTACTCTGGAATCAAATGGATACATCGTTGCGAGGATGACGGCGATATTTATTTCATTTCCAACCAAAAAGATCAGGCGGTTGAAATCACTGCGTCGTTTCGTGTGTCTGGTCGGCTACCGGAACTTTGGTATGCCGATACCGGGTTGCAGGAAACTGCTTCGTATTGGCAGAATACTGACGGACGAACGGAAGTGATGCTGGAACTCAATCCAAGGGGCTCGGTCTTTGTCGTGTTTAACCAGATGATAGAAAAGGCTGGTCCCGGCTTGCAGAAACCGCCCGCCCCGAAACCGGATATTCTTGAAGTGAAGGGACCATGGGAGCTTCGTTTCCCGACCGGATGGGGAGCGCCCGAAAGCATCATGTTGAACCAACTCGTGTCGTGGACTGAAAACACTGACGCAGGCGTAAAATATTTCTCGGGGACTGCAACTTACCTGAAAGATGTCGAGCTGCCTTCTTCGTTCGATGGCACCAATACGACTGTCAATTTGGAATTGGGTTCTGTCAAAAATATTGTCGAGGTAATTGTAAACGGCAAAAACTGTGGAACCTTGTGGAAGCCGCCTTTTCGAACAGACATTAGCCACGCGCTGAACCCAGGCAAAAACCAATTGGAAATCCGTGTAACAAATCTTTGGCCTAATCGCATGATCGGGGATGAGCATGAACCGGATGATGCAGAATGGGGTGAACCGTTCAATTATCCCTACGCTCCCGGCAATCCGGTAATTGGGCGTATGCTCGCATCAGAGCCTGAATGGCTTGCCGAGGGAAAACCTCGTCCGTCACAAGGTCGCTACACCTTTGTATCATTTAAATTCTTTACTGAAGATTCTGATTTGTTACCCTCTGGTTTGCTTGGTCCTGTGAAATTGGAAAGTGTTGTCGAAAATAAATAGAATGATTTAACTGTGAGTGGTGAAGCGACTAAACAGCAGACAACGACTCGGTTAAAACAAGAAATGAAGATTTATATTTAAGTAAAGAATTATGAATCTAAGAATACTTTATACTCTTGGCCTGATAACAATTGCATTATCTGCTTTTTCACGTGATTTTATTATAACAGAATATGGAGTTGGCACTGACAGTACCACGATGAACACTGCCGCAATTCAATCGGTAATTGATAAGGCCGAATCTGATGGTGGTGGAACTGTAGTTATTCCGAAAGGTGTTTATCATTCAGGAGCCTTGTTTTTTAAACCGAATACAAAATTGCGTTTGGAAGAGGGCGCAGTGTTAAAAGGTTCTGATGATATTGCCGATTATCCGCTGATTCCCTCCCGTATGGAAGGGCAAAACCAACTTTATTATGCAGCTCTAATCAATGCTTATTATGTGGACAGTTTTAACATTGCAGGTCCTGGCACCATTGATGGCAACGGTCTTCGGTTCTGGAAAAACTTCTGGTTGCACCGCGATACCATGAATCAAGCAGGTAAACCTTGGACAAACTTGGAAGTGCATCGGCCACGACTGATTTTTATTTGGGGATGTAATAACGTAACCATTCAAAACGTCAATCTGCGCAACTCCGGATTTTGGACTACTCATTTATACCAGTGTACCAATGTTTTGATTGAGGGTTGCGACATTCGTTCTCCATTCTCGCCAGTGCCTGCTCCAAGTACCGATGGCATTGATTTGGATGTTTGTTCAAATGTTATTATCCGAAACTGTTACATTGCCGTCAACGATGATGCTATTGCAATAAAAGGAGGTAAAGGATCCGATGCTCATAAGCACCCCCAGAATGGTATTGTTGAAGAAATTCTTATCGAAAACTGTTCATTCGGTGAATCTCATGGTGTTCTTACAATGGGCAGTGAATGTATTCATGCCCGCAATATTGTGATGCGGAATTGCAAAGTAGAAAATAAAACATCTATTCTGCGACTAAAGATGCGGCCTGATACTTACCAAGTTTATGAAGATATTACAATTGAAGGCATCACAGGCAGTTGCGGATTGCTTATTGCTTTAGCTCCCTGGAAACAGTTTTTCAATTTGAAGGATAGTACAGAAAAACCATTCGGTACAGTGCGCAACATCACTTTTTCAAACATCAATGTGAAATGCGACAGGGTGGGTGATATAAAAGGGAACCCGGATGATAAGATCTCGGATATTGTATTCAGGAACATTACAGCCAATGCCGTAGCTCCTACTCTAAAAACAATTGGGTATCCATATATTAAAACAGAAAATGTTGTGGTGAACGGAATCCCTCTGGTTTTGAAATAATATGGTCAGATAGTTACAACATAAAAATATAAGTATGACGTTAAAGTGCATGATTTCGGCAGCTACCATCGGATTGATCTTAGCCTGCAACAGTTTGTTTGCCCAAGTGCTTTTGCCAAACTCAGGCGATGTAAATGACAAGATATTGCTCAACGGAATATGGAAATTCAAATACTTGCCCTCTTCCGAAATGGGAGTAGATTCTCTGTTTTACATACCTAATTTCGACATTAGTAAATGGTCAAATATACAAACACCAGGGAACTGGGAATTGCAAGATTTCAGCGAACTTACTTATGGTCGCGAGGTGAAAGAGGCTACAGGACTCTACCGCACTACCTTTAATACGCCTAGATCATGGGATGGCAATCCGATATATCTCTGCTTTGACGGAGTTTCATTTGGATATTATTTGTGGGTGAATGGTAAATATGCAGGAGAATTTGCCAGTTCCTACAACCGGCAAATTTTCGATATCACTTCTCTGGTTTTACCAGGTAAATCGAACACTTTGGCGGTAAAAGTGATCACTCGTCCCAAAGGTTGGGAGTTTGATACGAATGACGACTGGTCGCTTACTGGAATATTCCGAGACGTTACATTGTTTAGTCTGCCGGTGGTCCATGTTAAAGATCTGGTGGTAAAGACATTTGTTGGTGACAAAATAGCTACTCTTTCTGTGAATATATTGATAGAGCAAAGTTTCGGCAAAGACCTTCCCAAAAACCTTAATCTTTCTGCTCGGTTACTGGATTCTTCCGGCAAAGTGATTAAAGATTTTTCGATGACGACGAATATTTCCGAAAAACCGGACTCAGATATGGCCTCTTTTAGTCAAAATATTACTTTGGAAAATCCTCTTCTGTGGACGGCAGAAACTCCCAATTTGTATACCTTGTGTATTTCTTTGAAAGAAAATAATACTGAAATACAACAATATGCTGAACGTATTGGCATCAGAGAAGTGAGTTGGGCTGATGGCATCCTCAAACTCAATGGTGCACCTATAAAGCTTCGGGGCATCAACCACCCCGATATTTCACCGGTGAATGGTCGTTGCATTTCTGAAGAAGAGATGCTGGAAGATCTGCAACTGATGAAAGAAGCTAACATTAATTTTGTTCGCATTGCGCATTACCCTCCTCACCCCCGGCTACTCGAATTATGTGATTCTTTAGGCTTCTATGTAATGAATGAAGTGCCTTACGGTTTTGGTGATCAGCATCTTAATGACACTTCCTATTTGCCTATTTTGATGCAACGTGCTAAAGCTACTATATGGCGCGATAAAAACCGACCATGCCTGATTGCATGGAGTGTCGGGAACGAAAATCCAATAACGGATATAGGATTGAAAATAGGCAGGTACGTAAAAAGGCTCGACAATACCCGTCCGTATTGCTTTCCACAATATCCAAGTGAATTTGAAAAAATGCTCCAAGCTATTCCCGATTCGTTGGATCTATTGGATGACCATTACGCAACCGCTGCTGATTTAAAAAGATATGTTGCCATAATTGATCGTCCGCTTATAGTAGGAGAATACGCTCATTCTTTAGGGCTTGATTTCAATAGTATGGAAGCTGTTTTCGAAACAATGTATGTTCATCCGAAGCTGGCTGGTGGAGCCGTTTGGTCATTTATGGATCAGGGAATTTTGCGTAAAGCGTCAAAAAAAATATCAAAAAATGACTATACTTTATATGCCTGGCCTACGTCGGATTCCTTTTACGATACAGGAGGTAATCAGGGAGCAGACGGGGTGGTGTATTCCAATAGAGTGCCTCAGGTTGATTACTGGCAGGTTCGTAAAGTTTACAGCCCGGTTAAAGCTTTGGATGATACACTCCAGTATGAGTCTGGCAACTATAATCTAAACGTAAAATTGGTGAATCGATACGATTTTACCAATTTGACTGAAGTGAATTGTAAGTGGCAATTATATGCCGACCGACAAATCATTAGTTCGGGAACGGTTCCGTTGAACTGTATGCCACACGATACTACCACCTTAAAAATAAATGTTGTATTACCAGATAAACCTACAGCAGCTTTTTATTACTTAAAGCTCTTATTTGAAGATAAAGCAGATTATCAGTTTTACGAGAAGACTTATCCAATACAAGTAAGTGGGAGTTACTCTATGTTGGCACATTTTAAGAAAGGAAGCGGCACCAAGCCAACTAAAATAGGAAATCCCATTGAGGGAGAAAATTATCGGTTTGAGATTTCAAAGGATTCAGGCAGCATTCAGTTGAAAAATAAAGGTGGACATCTGTTGATTAAAGAAGGACCTTACGCCCGAACAGGGCGTAAACCCTCCATTTCTCAAATTGCTGCTATCAACAAAACGAACAATGAGAAACACATGATATCAAATCAATTTCTGTGGACTAAGGCAGAAGCAGAAGTAAAAACAGAGGGAGATCAGGAACTAGCAATAGATTATCGGTATTTGCCAGACACCTCTAACCAAAGTTATATTTCGGGGGAAGTGACTTATCATTTTTCTGATAATGGTTTTATTGATGTGGCTTACAGTTTTATTCCAAATGGGATAGAAGAGGCTTTAGAAACTGGAATATCCTTTCTAGTTCCTTCCTCGTTTACTGAATTTAGATGGGTTGGGAAGGGGCCATATGCAACTTATCCGGGTAAAGATCGGTTAAGCGAGTTTGGTATTTATCATTTGAATACGAACGACCTTTACTTCCCTGGTAATAGGCAAGATGTCGATTGTGCTATTTTTTCCGATACCATTGGTAATGGATTTGCATTAATTGCCAATAAAGCAAATATCTCAGTTGAGCGAATCAATGCGGGTATTGTGGTGAGCCATAATTCACATGTGTCGGGTCGCTTTAATAAATATAACTGGCCGGATGATTTGTACTCATTTCAAGACGATAAAACGGTTGCCGGAAGTTTTGCTATTATTCCCCTTACTTCGGAATGGCCGAAAATATTTAAAATGCTGTTTGGTGATTACAAAAACAAAACAACGCCGTGTCAGCCATTCTATCATAGTTATGACCAATGACTTGAAAAAATGAAGACACTGTTCTAATAATATATTTAGCAATATATATTGACGCAAATTACAAAAAGCTTTTAAGAGCAAGCACGGCAGTTTAAAATTTGAACAGTAGCAATTTTCGAATCATTGAACTGATATAATATAACATAATAAAAATAGAAGTATGAGTATTCTAAACGGAAAATTTCAAAGAAGATACATGCGATATGTGTTTTTAATTACTTTCTTAATCTCGATACAACAATCCAATGCCCAAATAAGATTTGACAATGTTCTTTACGGCGTTTCGTACTACCACGAATATATGCCCTACGAACGCCTTGAGAAAGATGTTCAAATGATGCAGGAAGCGGGTGTCTCCGTTGTCAGGTTAGCTGAGTCATCCTGGAGTGGATTCGAACCTCAGGAAGGAAAATTTGAATTTGAATGGATGGATCGCATTATCGACCGGTTACACAAAAGCGGAATTAAGGTTATTGTTGGTACACCAACCTATTCCATTCCGCCTTGGTTATGGCACAAGTATCCCGAAATTTTGATCGAGTATGCAGGTGGTTCGAAAGCTCATTATGGGATCAGGCAAAATGTTGATATTACCAACGCCACTTACCTTTTCTATTCCGAACGGATTATCCGGAAGATAGCCGAACGCTATTCAAAACATCCTGCCGTTATCGGGTTTCAGGTTGATAACGAAACCTTAACCAGGGGAGTCAACAATCGTGATTTTCAGGTTAGCTTTGAGAACTATCTGAAAAGTAAATTTGGCTCAATCAAAAACATTAACAAGGTCTGGGGCTTGAATTATTGGGGAATGGCCATGAACGATTGGGACGAATTCCCGGAACGAGACGGAGTTACCAATACAGGCTATAAATTGGAGTGGGAAAGGTTTAAAATGAAATCGATTGCTGATTTCCTGACCTGGCAAACAAAGATTGTCGATGAATACAAACGTCCTGACCAGTTTGTAACACATTGCTTTATGACAACTCCTGAAATAGACAAACCGGCGACCAGCCGTGCTATGGATATTCTTGGACTGAATAAATATCCACCAGCACAAGACAATTGTTCCGGCGCAGAATATGCGATGGCAGGAGATTATATACGTTCTGTAAAAAACTGTAATTACCTGGTTACTGAGACAACCGGGCAGACCATAGGCTGGAATTCAAAAGATCAACATCCTCCGTATGATGGACAGTTGCGTTTAAATGTATATTCAAATATTGGATCAGGTGCAAATATGGTTGCCTATTGGCATTGGCATTCCATTCATTATGGACAGGAAACATACTGGAAAGGAATTCTATCGCACGATTTGGAACCAAATCGCATTTACAGTGAAATGAAAAAAACAGCTTTGGAGCTGAAAAAAATTGGAAGTCATCTGGTGAACCTGAAAATAAAACCAGAAGTAGCGATACTTTACAGTTATGATTCGAATCATGCACTAAATATTATGCCCTACAAAGACGGGGAAGATGTTTATCGCGCTCAGACAGATCAATTGCATAGGATGCTATATAACAACAGTATGGCCGTTGACTATGTTTTTGCTGAAAAGCCTGATCTAATGAATTATAAACTGGTGATTATCCCTCCGCTTTATGTTGCTTCTGATTCGCTTTTGACGGCTATCTCCGACTATGTGAAAAAAGGTGGTCATGTGGTCATGATGTTTAAAAACGGTTTTTGTGATGAAAACTCCATGGTGCGCCCTGTGATTGCGCCCGGTCCACTCCGTGAGGTATGTGGGTTCTTTTACCAGGAGTTTGCCAATATTAAAGAGCTGAAGTTGAAAACAAATCCGTATGATGTTTCTGAAGCTAAAAATTCAGTTACAGAATGGGCTGAACTGATCATTCCAGAGACTGCCCAAACGATCGCATTTTACGATCATCCTTTTTATGGGAACTATCCGGCAATTACTTTAACCTGAATAATTCACAAAAACGAAGAAAAGCTCACGAAAATTAAAGATAAATTACTATCTTACAGCGTCTTACAACCGTATTTCCATGAGCTCTTCAGAAAATAAAATTACCGAAAAAACTCTGGACAAGCAAACAGACGTTGCAATTTGCCAGGGAAAACTCTTCGATTTACAACCAATTGACAATAAGCGTATTGAGGTAAGTTTTACTGCATCTGAGATTTCTTCAGATGGTGGTTTGCTGTTGGTCAAAGATATCGAGAGCCGGATTGGCATCATCAAGTCGCTGGTTACTTGTATTGAGGACACCCGGCATCAAAGCTATGTTGACCACTCTTTGGAAGAGATTGCTGCACAGCGGGTATATCAGATTGTTGCTGGATATGAAGATGCCAATGATTGCAATACCTTGCGCGATGACACGATCCTGAAAATGAGTGTTGGACGTTTGCCCATGACAGGGAATGCCTTGGCATCTCAATCAACTATGACCCGTTTTGAGAACACCCCAAGAGCCAGTGAACTGTACAACATCGCGTATGCCTTTGCCAATAAGTTTATTGAATCCTACCCTTCGGAACCTCCTGTGATTATTATCGATTGCGATGACACCAACATTGATACCCACGGGGGGCAGCAGTTAACCCTGTTCAATAACTATTACGGAGAGTATTGCTACATGCCCCTTCACATTTATGAAGGCTTGTCGGGAAAACTGATTACCACCATACTCAAACCAGGCAGGCGCAGCAAAAGTGCCAATGTTTTTGGGATACTCAAAAGGCTTGTTGCCCATTTGCGCAAATCGTGGAAAAATACGGTGATCATTGTTCGGGGCGACAGCCACTTTTGCAGCAAAGAGTTGATGGACTGGTGCGTTGGACAACCCAATATCCATTTTATAACTGGCTTGACCGGAAACAGCGTATTGAATTCGAGTGTTGAAACTCTTGTAAAGAGTTGCGAAAATGAATTTGCCAGATATGCCAAACCCATAAAGCGTTATCACTCATTTGGCTACAAAGCGGGTAGTTGGGAAAACCAGCAACGCGTGATTGTTAAAATCGAAGTGACAAGCAAAGGATCCAATATTCGTTTTATTGTAACCGACCTTTGGGAATACCGGACAAAGGCACTTTACGAACAAGGGTACTGCGGACGGGGCAGGATGGAACTCAATATCAAAGACCACAAAAACTACCTGCAATCAGGCCGGATGTCGTGCAATAGCTTTTATGCCAATCAGTTCAGGTTATTCTTGCATTCAGCCGCTTATGTGCTGATGCACTCGTTGCAGGAGAACATGCTAAAAACAAAGGGGTTGGCAGCTGTTACGATGAAGACATTACGTGAAAGGTTCATTAAAATTGCTGCCCAGGTTAGACAAATGAAGACAAAAATAAAAGTGGAATTTCCAGCTTCATGCCCGCAAGCCAAACTGCTTGAGAATTACTTCCTCGAAATCGGACAGTTGCGCCGTTAGCAACAACCCAACTATATTCAAAAATACATATTAATCAGGCACTTGCAAAGCACAAGATAAAATACCTATGTTCTGTGAAGAAAATACACACAATTTTTGGTCTAAAACTAAACAGGCCAACCTCTAAAATGACCAATCGAAAACAATCGCAGACAACAAATTTTCTTTTCAGCATATGGGTTATTAAATCCCACGGCTGAAAAAATCAAATATTCACCTTTTTAAAGTTTATGAATTATTCAGGTTAAATCAATTTGGAAAAGGTTCACTTCTGTACGAAGGTTGTCGCCCTTCCGATGAATTGCAGGAAAAAATTCTGTTGTCAGCTATGGAGCGTGCGGGGATTAAAACCGAGGACCAGAAAGTTCATTGGCCACTTATTACCAAACAGGGAATCAACGATTTTGGCAAAACAGTCCATTTCTATTATAACTATTCTTCGAACGCTGATTCGGTATTGTATAAATATTCCTCGGGAAAAGAGTTGACCACCGATCGGATTGTCAAGCAAAATGAACAACTAGCTATAGAGCCATGGGGTGTCCAAATTATTGAAGAAGAATGATTTTAATATGATGACAAACTAAATCAACGAACATGAAGTTTTTCGCTTTCCGTTTCCTTTTCTCAATTTGTATCGTTTTGCTCCTGTTTTTATCAACCACTGTAAAAGCAGATGAGCCTTTTGTTGTTTCAAACCCTGAAAAGGTTGCTGATTTGGTGATATATACAGGCGAAAATAGATTAGTTCATACTGCCGGCGATTTGTTTGCAAACGATGTATTTGCCGTTACTGGCCGTATCCCTGATGTAAAATCAACGAGTGATTCTCCTTATCAAATCAAGGTGGGAACTTTGGGGTTAAATCTTGATTTTGACAAGGAATGTGCAGCCAATGGAATTGACATCGAAAGCTTAAAAGGAAAGTGGGAAACATACATTCTGAAAGTCATTCAAGATGAAGGTAAATACATATTATACGTGGTTGGGAGCGATCCACGCGGCACTGCCTACGGATTGATGGAACTCAGTCGATCGATTGGCGTTTCACCATGGTGTTGGTGGGCCGACGTTCAACCGGAAAAAAGGAAAGTTTTGGAATTGCCGGGAGACCTTTATAAGGAAGGTGAACCGCAGGTCAAATACCGGGGAATTTTTCTGAATGATGAAGGCTAGGGCTTATGGCCTTGGGCGAAGAAAACCTTCGATCCGGAATTTGGCGATATTGGCCCGAAAACCTATGAAAAAGTTTTTGAATTACTACTTCGTTTGCGTGCCAATCATATTTGGCCGGCCATGCACCCCAATACCAAATCGTTTCAGTTGATACCCGAAAACAGGGAAATAGCCCACCGGTATGGTATCGTGATCGGGTCGAGTCATGCTGAGCCGCTTTTGTTTAACAATGCCGGTTCGGAATGGAACTCCCGCAGGGATGGTCCCTGGGATTATAAACTAAACAAAGATCGGATTCTTGAAGTGCTGGAAAATCGCGTTAAGCATGCAGCTCAATATGAGAACATTTATACGATGGGGTTGCGAGGAATTCATGATTCCAAGATGCAGGGCATTAGCACACCCGAAGAAGGGGCTAGCTTGGTAGAAAAAATTATAGATGATCAACGTGGTATATTAAGTAGCCATATTGGAAAACCTGCTGATAAAATTCCGCAGGTATTTATCCCATATAAGGAGGTTTTAGAGCAATATAATGCCGGTTTAAAGTTGCCCGATGATGCCACACTGATGTGGGCCGACGACAATCACGGGTATATCCGCCGTTTCTCCAATGAGTACGAACAAAACAGAAGTGGACGCGGAGGTGTTTACTATCACCTTTCTTATCTGGGAGCGCCGCATCCCTATCTCTGGCTTTCTCCAACATCACCCGCGCTTGTTTGGCGCGAAATGACCCGGGCACGCCTGCACAATATGGACCAAATATGGATAGCCAATGTAGGCGACCTAAAACGACGCGAATGGGAAATGGAGTTCTTTCTGGATTTAGCATGGGGCGAGAAATTGTGGACGGCCAATAACATTGAGAGCTATTTTGAAAAAGTCGCTGCACGAGATATTTCTCCGCAATATTCTATCGAAATTTCGAGCCTGATGTGGGAATACTACAGGCTTGCCACCGAGCGAAAACCCGAGTTCATGGGCTTCTCGGAAAGCCAGTGGGCTGGATGGCCACTGATAAAAGATCCGCTGTTTAGCCTGTGGAATTATGGCGATGAAGTCGAACGCCGTATTCGCTCTTACCAGGAACTGCGTTCCATAGCAGAACAATTGGCTAAAAAGCTTCCCGAGAAAGTATCGGATACTTATTTCCAGTTGATATATTATCCGATTGCCGGAGCCACTGCAATGAACGAAAAGTGGTTGTATGCTTTCAAAAGCCGCGAATATGCAAAACAGGGCAGAGCAGTTGCCAATGCCTACAGCGATTCGGCCTTTCATGCATTCGACAAAATAAAAGAATTGACTCGCCGGTATAATGAGGACATTACAAATGGGAAATGGAACCACATGACCAGCTATAAACCCGGGTTCAAAGGTGGATCTTCGGTGTTTTTTGAACCAATCACCGCGCGTATCGAGAACAATGATGTGGAGGGGCTTGGAGTAGCCATCGAAGGGCACTCACGACCGTTAAAGCCAGAAAAGGGTTCTCTGCCTAAAATCACAACAAGAAACTCCGTTTTACAAATGAGCAGTGCCGAGGCAAAGGTTGCCGGAGAGCTGATAGTTGCCGAGGATAGCCAGAGCAAAGCATACCTGATCTGGCCAAAAGGAAACGAAAAACAGCTTGTTCTTGCCCCAAGGTGGGATGCCATCCCGTATGCGATCAACACCCCATCGAAAGCGGTCTTTGATTTTTATTTTGACGATGTGCCCGGAGGTGAGCATACCCTGTACTTATCAGTTGACCACCCTGATTCAAACAGTGACTCCTGGTGGGTAGAATTTAACGACAAAGCTCCTGTACAAACTAAAGATTTTGTGGGGATTACAGATAGCCTAAAGGTTATGGATGTTGTGCTGAATCCCGGCTGGAACAGGTTAACCATTTATCCCGGAGAAGACGGAGCAAAACTTTACGGTATAGAATTCATCCAGAAAGGCCAGCGCCATCAATTCGATTTTACTACCAACAATGTTCTTCCAAAGTTTAACAGATTCACTCAGCAGGCTTTTTTTATTGACATCTATAGTTTGGGAAAGAATGTAGAGGAGTGGGTTGCAAGTGCGAGCGCTCCTTGGATCGAAACGAGTAAACAAAAAGGCTCATTGCGTGAAAGCTCGGAGCGCATATGGATTACGATCAATTATGACAAAGCTCCCTTATATAGTGTCTCTAAGAAAACCTGCAATAATTTATAGATCAACAATATAGTATTGATATCTTTTTTGAATCTTTTGGGTTAATTGTTTTGATAAGTTGATTATAGTGCAGATATTCAGGGTATTATTACATGAGGATAGGATATTTTGACCACTTGACAAAAAAAGATTGAACCATGAGAAAAAGATTCGAACAACAATTGGGGTTAGGGCAATTGCCAATCGAAGCTACTTATATTAATCCCAAAAGCAAGAATGCTTTAGATCAACTTTTAGCAGCGTTGAAGGCGATCTATTGCAACAAGAAATACAACGAAGAGATATTCAGTATTTTGGAAGATCATATCAATTCCGGGAAGAAAAATACGGGAAGGACAGGAATGGACCTATGGAGTATTTTTGTTTTGGCCCAGGTTCGCTTGTGTTTGAATTTAAGTTATGATGTGTTGCACGATCAGGCAAACAACCACCACAATATGCGGTGTTTGATGGGCGTAGAAAAGGGCTTTGGTTTTGAACGTATCGAGTTTGAATACCAGAATATTTATGACAATGTCGCCCTGCTTAGCGATGAAATGGTTTGGGAATTAAACAAGGTAATCCTGGATTTTGGGCATGGAGAGGTGTTTAAAAAAAAAGAACATACAGCATTGCGCTTAAAATCAGATAGTTTTGTTGTTGAAAGCAATGTTCATTTCCCCACAGACTACAACCTGTTGTGGGACTGTGCCCGAAAATGCATCGGCACCGTTTCAAGGATAATGAACAAACATAAGGATATTGGAGGTTGGCGCAAGATCGGCAATTGGCGTACAGAGTTGAAAAAGTTGATGCGCAATTTGGGCCATGCCAACCGTTCAGGAGGCAAAAACAAGAAAGAAAAAGTAGTTGCCGCGGCCGAAGAATACCTCAATAAATCAAGGTTATTGCTCAAAAAACTAAACGAAGAAAAGTCCGGTTTCCCGCTAACGGACATGGGCGATCTGGTATTGATCATTACGTTGGAGCACTACATGGAACTTCTTGAAAAGCATATTGACCTGGTCGACAGGCGTATATTAAAAGGCGAAACCATTCCGCATGAAGAAAAGATGTTTTCGGTATTTGAAACCTACACCGAGTGGATTACAAAAGGGAAGATGAACCCCAGTGTTGAACTGGGCAAAAAACTGAACATCACCACCGACCAGTGGGGGCTGATCGTGGATTACCAAATAATGGAACAACAACAAGACCGGGACATTGTTATCGAAATGGCCGACAGGATTTTAACAGAACATAAAGTCGCATCGTGGAGCTTCGACAAAGGCTACTGGTTAAAAGAAAACAAGGAAACCCTTCAGTTGGAAGTTGACCAGGTTATCATCCTCAAACTTGGGAAGCGCAACAAAAAAGAGAAAAAGGAAGAACGCAGCAGGTCATTTAAAAAACTGAAAAACAAGCACAGCGCGATCGAATCAAACATCAACGAATTGGAACACCGGGGGCTCGACCGTTGTCCCGACCGGAGTTATGCGCATTTTAAAAAGTACATCGGGTTGGGCGTGTGCGCCTACAACCTCAAGAAAATTGGGAAACAAATCCTGAAGTTGGAGCGTGAAGCGCTTGAAGCGCCCACCAAGCAGATTAGGAAAGCTGCTTAGTAAAATCGGTTCAAGGAAAAAACATGAAAATTAAACATGAAAGGGAGAATTATGCCTGGAAACTAAAAAATTACACCGAAAACCCAATTTTCGGTGGCGAAAATTACGGCAACCAATTAACAGGCTAAAAAATTTAGTGGTAGTAACCGAAAAAACAAGCCGATTACATATAATTATGTACACCTTTCGAAAAAAACGGGTAGTTTTCTTAAAGACACTATATAGTGATATGGAGGGCTATATTGAAATTTCCGGTACAGAACAATCTTACAGGGTCGAAGTAGCTGCGTTAAACCAAAACCGTTCTGTTCCCGCCAATGCTTATGTAGAAGATAACGGTGTAATTACCATATTGGCAAGCGGCTATACCCAAAAAAGAATAGGAAATGTTGCTGATTGGCACCCTGTTGTTGGCCTGGGACGAAGTGGTTCGGCCATGCTTTTAAAGCCCATGACAGGTTGGTATATCGACAATTTGAAACAAATTAGTTCCGAATGCCCGCTACTGGAATATGAGATTGCTGTTGTTGAAGGAGGTGTCGCACAGGTAATTCTGGAAGCAGTTCCTGCCTTTCCAATAAACAAACTGAAAATCCTCAGGTGCGCTATAAGTATTGATGATGGAGAGCCACAATGGATAACATTCAATATGGGTGAAGATGGTTCAAAAACCTGGCAATCAAATGTGCTTGAAAGCCGGATGCTTGGAAAAGGCAATCTGCAATTGTCTCCGGGAAACTATACACTAAAATTATGGGGAACTGATCCATCCGTAAATGTTGACCGGATTTTAATTGATTTTGGAGGGTTGAAACCGGGTTACTCAGGACCTGAGATACAAAACAACAGGTAATGATTTGTTCTAATAACCCTTTTGTGAAAATATTTTTGTGTTATGAAGAATGTATGGAAATCTTTATCCTGAATAATTCACAAAAACGAAGAAAAGCTCACGAAAATTAAAGATAAATTACTATCTTACAGCGTCTTACAACCGTATTTCCATGAGCTCTTCAGAAAATAAAATTACCGAAAAAACTCTGGACAAGCAAACAGACGTTGCAATTTGCCAGGGAAAACTCTTCGATTTACAACCAATTGACAATAAGCGTATTGAGGTAAGTTTTACTGCATCTGAGATTTCTTCAGATGGTGGTTTGCTGTTGGTCAAAGATATCGAGAGCCGGATTGGCATCATCAAGTCGCTGGTTACTTGTATTGAGGACACCCGGCATCAAAGCTATGTTGACCACTCTTTGGAAGAGATTGCTGCACAGCGGGTATATCAGATTGTTGCTGGATATGAAGATGCCAATGATTGCAATACCTTGCGCGATGACACGATCCTGAAAATGAGTGTTGGACGTTTGCCCATGACAGGGAATGCCTTGGCATCTCAATCAACTATGACCCGTTTTGAGAACACCCCAAGAGCCAGTGAACTGTACAACATCGCGTATGCCTTTGCCAATAAGTTTATTGAATCCTACCCTTCGGAACCTCCTGTGATTATTATCGATTGCGATGACACCAACATTGATACCCACGGGGGGCAGCAGTTAACCCTGTTCAATAACTATTACGGAGAGTATTGCTACATGCCCCTTCACATTTATGAAGGCTTGTCGGGAAAACTGATTACCACCATACTCAAACCAGGCAGGCGCAGCAAAAGTGCCAATGTTTTTGGGATACTCAAAAGGCTTGTTGCCCATTTGCGCAAATCGTGGAAAAATACGGTGATCATTGTTCGGGGCGACAGCCACTTTTGCAGCAAAGAGTTGATGGACTGGTGCGTTGGACAACCCAATATCCATTTTATAACTGGCTTGACCGGAAACAGCGTATTGAATTCGAGTGTTGAAACTCTTGTAAAGAGTTGCGAAAATGAATTTGCCAGATATGCCAAACCCATAAAGCGTTATCACTCATTTGGCTACAAAGCGGGTAGTTGGGAAAACCAGCAACGCGTGATTGTTAAAATCGAAGTGACAAGCAAAGGATCCAATATTCGTTTTATTGTAACCGACCTTTGGGAATACCGGACAAAGGCACTTTACGAACAAGGGTACTGCGGACGGGGCAGGATGGAACTCAATATCAAAGACCACAAAAACTACCTGCAATCAGGCCGGATGTCGTGCAATAGCTTTTATGCCAATCAGTTCAGGTTATTCTTGCATTCAGCCGCTTATGTGCTGATGCACTCGTTGCAGGAGAACATGCTAAAAACAAAGGGGTTGGCAGCTGTTACGATGAAGACATTACGTGAAAGGTTCATTAAAATTGCTGCCCAGGTTAGACAAATGAAGACAAAAATAAAAGTGGAATTTCCAGCTTCATGCCCGCAAGCCAAACTGCTTGAGAATTACTTCCTCGAAATCGGACAGTTGCGCCGTTAGCAACAACCCAACTATATTCAAAAATACATATTAATCAGGCACTTGCAAAGCACAAGATAAAATACCTATGTTCTGTGAAGAAAATACACACAATTTTTGGTCTAAAACTAAACAGGCCAACCTCTAAAATGACCAATCGAAAACAATCGCAGACAACAAATTTTCTTTTCAGCATATGGGTTATTAAATCCCACGGCTGAAAAAATCAAATATTCACCTTTTTAAAGTTTATGAATTATTCAGGTTATGATCGATTAATAAGTGCGAAAAACTAAATGTTGTGATATGAAAAAAATATTACTGATTACCTTTTTATTTTTTTTGGCCTGTGTCGGAATTGCTCAGGATAGGAATGTATATTTTCCCCAGAAAGACCTAACCACCGTGGGTGCCTACTATTATCCCGAGCATTGGGACGAGTCTCAATGGAACAGGGACTTAAAAAAGATGGCCGAAATGGGTTTTGAGTTTACCCACTTTGGCGAGTTTGCCTGGGCGCAACTGGAACCCGAAGAAGGGGTCTATGATTTTGATTGGCTGGATCGAGCGGTCACTTTGGCTGCCAAGCACAAGCTAAAAGTCATTATGTGTACCTCCACGGCCACTCCACCGGTTTGGTTGGTTCGTGAGCATCCCGATGTATTGGTCATGCGGGAAGATGGTACGCAATATGATCATGGATCACGCCAGCATGCCTCCTTTTCCAACGAATTTTATCGTGCCTATTCTCAAAAGATGATTGCCGAATTGGCAAAACACTACGGAAATGATCCACAAATTATTGGCTGGCAACTGGATAATGAACCTCGTTCAACCGTTGATTACGGAGGAGATGCTCAAAAACGGTTTCGCGAATGGTTGAAAGCCAAATACATAAACATTGATACCTTGAATAAAGCTTGGGGCACCAACTTTTGGAGCGGCACCTACAGCGATTTTTCTGAAATCAATATTCCGCAACATCAGCAATGGGGAATGAACTTATACCAGCGTTTGGATCACAGCCGTTTTTGCGACCACGAAACAGCTTCCTTTCTGGACGAACAGGTCAAAACTATCCGTCAATATGCCAGCGTTGACCAATGGATCACCACCAACTATATTCCGATGTACGATGCCCGCTTTATCGGGGCCAGTCAGGAACTGGACTTTATCACCTACACCCGTTATATGGTGTATGGAGAACACAAGGGAATGGGTCGCAAAGGCTATCGGATTGGCGAATATTCGCGGATTGCCATGGCGAACGACTATTTCAGACCACTCACGCCGTTGTATGGTGTCATGGAATTGCAACCGGGTCAGGTGAATTGGGGAACGATTAATTCGCAGCCCCTTCCGGGGGCGGTGCACTTGTGGCTCTGGCATGTTTTTGCCGGCGGAAGCCAGTTTACCTGCACCTACCGCTTCCGTGCCCCAATTTATGGCTATGAACAGTATCACTATGGCATTGTTGGCCCGGATGGTATTACGCCAACGCCTGGCGGACTGGAATATCAGCAATTTATCGATGAAATCAATCTGTTGCGCAGTAATTCAACCTTGGGGCAAGTTCCTCAATATTATTTGAAACGAAAAACAGCCATTCTTTACGATCCTGACAATACCGTAGCCATCGACCAAAACAAACAAACGACGGTTTGGGATACCGAAGGTCATGTTCTGAAATACTATAAGGCATTAAAATCATTTGGCGCTCCGGTCGATTTTATTCGCGATACGATGGACTTCTCAAAGTACCAGGTGATTGTGGTTCCGGCCTACCAGCAGATGAGTCTGGAACTGATGAAGAAGCTTACTGCTTATGTTGAAAACGGGGGCAATCTGGTGATGTCATGTCGTACAGGCCATCAAAATGAGCTGGGACATCTGTGGGAAACAAAACATGCTGAGCCGATCTATAAATTAATTGGAGGAAAGATCGAATTTTACGACTTACTTCAACCATATGCTGCGGATACAGTTATCATGAGTGGAGAACGATTTGCCTGGACCAGCTGGGGTGACGTTTTGATCCCGTCTGAAAGTGCCGAAAGTTGGGCCACTTACAGCGGCGACTTTTATACCGGGAAAACCGCAGTGACCTTTCACCCAATGAAAAAAGGAACCGTGACTTATGTGGGTGCCGACAGCAATCAGGGCGATTTGGAGCAAGCCGTTCTCTCTAAAGTTTATAACCGATTGAACATTGCGGTTGAGAACTATCCCCCGGGTGTCTTGGTGGAATACCGTGATGGCTTTGGCATTGCCATGAATTATACGGACAAAGACTACAGAATGGATCTTCCGGAAAATGCAGAAGTATTAATCGGCAATAAAGTCATACCAACCGCAGGAGTACTGGTTTGGAAAATTAAATAATCTTAAAAAAATAGTTCAATGAACGCAAAACAACTTACACTTCTCATAGGTCTTGTGATTGCCATGTTTTCATGCACAATCAAACCGGCGCAGGTTGGAAAACAAACGATCCAGATTGAGACGCCTTTTGAGATGCCGGCCACCACGATTCCTGATTTTTCCGGATGTAAAGAATTTGTGATCACCGACTTTGGTGCAGAACAGGGCAACCAGCAAAAAATATCGAATGCCATTGCACACGCCATAGAGGAGGCCTCCAAAATTGGCAGTGGAATCGTGGTCATACCTTCGGGCGAATGGTTGACCGGAAAAATCCACTTGAAGAGCCATGTCAATTTGCATTTGGAAAAGGGGGCAGTATTGCTGTTTTCTGATAACCCGGAGGATTACCTGCCACCCGTGCATACTACTTGGGAAGGGATGGAATGCTACAACTATTCGCCGCTGATCTATGCCTGGGAATGCGAGAACATTGCCATTACCGGACAAGGTACGTTGAAAGCGAAGATGGACCACTGGAAAACTTGGTTTGGCCGGCCATCGGGGCACATGAATAGTTTGAAACGGCTCTACAATCTGGCCTCATACAACCACCCGGTAGAGGAACGGCAAATGGTGAACGATACGGCAAACCTCAGACCTCAGTTTATCCAGTTCAACCGGTGTGAGAACGTATTACTGGAAGGAGTTAAAATCCGTAACAGTCCGTTTTGGACGATCCATCCCTACCTCTCCAAGGATGTCGTTATCCGCAACATCGACGTATACGCCCATGGTCACAACAACGATGGAGTGGATCCCGAAATGAGCCAGAATGTATTGATTGAGAATTGTGTCTTTGACTATGGTGATGACGCTATCGCCATAAAATCGGGGCGAAACCAGGATGCCTGGCGATTGGACATGCCTTCAAAAAATATTGTTATTCGCAATGTTACCGTAAAAAACGGGCACCAACTGGTTGCCATCGGCAGCGAGCTTTCTGGTGGGATTGAGAATGTTTTGATTGATAGTTGCAGGGTGGTTGAAGGGGCAGACCTAATGCATTTGCTTTTTTTAAAAACCAATGAGCGAAGAGGCGGATATGTGCGAAACATCTATATGCAAAACACAGCCTCTGGTAAAATCAGGTATGGCATTCTTGGGATTGAAACGGATGTGCTTTATCAATGGAGAAACCTGGTACCCACAGTTGAACGCCATTTAACGCCCATTAGTGACATTCATTTGACGAATGTGCACGCCGGTCATGTTGAATTTGTCAGCCGGATACTGGGGCAAGAGGAGTTGCCTGTCAGAAATATAACCCTGCAAGGAGTGCATGCAGATACCGTCTCCGGGCAAAGTTATATTAAAGAAAAGGTATTGAATTTTCACTGGTGTCTATTAAAAAATGTTAATTCAATTAGAAGTCCAAATGCAGTTGGCAATCGCTATCATCATAGGCCTTATTTTCCCTCGGAGCCAAGAGTTCTTGAATGGGATCCTTGACCAGCAGGGAATTACCAAGGATACGCATGACCTCCACAACAGGTCTGCCCAGTTTGAGGTCGTGTTCAATAATAGCGACAAGACAGTACGTGATGATGGCGACATGTATCTGTATGCGGACCGCATTCTCGGATTCTCCCCAAAAGGATTTGACACGGAGATGCTGCTTGATCCATTTGAAAAACAGCTCCACCTGCCATCTGTAACGGTAAAGAAGAGCAATTTCATTTGCTTTGAGGTAGAAGTTGTTGGTGTAGTAGGTGAAGGCCCTTCCAAGGTCAGGGGCATAGAATACGATGCGTCTGAGCGAAACCGGATAGTTTCCACTGTTTCGCTTTCCTGTAAACCTAACCGTTTGGTCCCGCAGGACATTGTCATCTCCTTCAAGCATGTCATCTCCTTCCGTAATTTCATAATCAGGGCGGGACTTCTCCCGTATGATGAAGAAAGCTCCGGCCAGCTCAATTGCGTAGAGTCTGGAGAGATCAAAGTAGCCTCTATCAAACACATAGCAAGCGTGCCGTTCGTATGTAAACCAGTCCATAGACTTGGTGTCATGCACATTTGCATGGCTGATTCTGTAGAAGACCGGTATTTCAGTGGCAATATCAATCTGGGTATGAATCTTGATGCCAGACTTTGTGCTCCTAAACTTTGCCCATCTAAAGACCGACATGCACAGGTCGATGGTAGTGGAATCAATGGCATAGAACCTTCCGTGGAGTTCAAACTCTTTGGTGATACGTTTGGCCTGGGCAATAGACACAATGTAAAAGGCAAACTTCTCAAAGATCCCATGGTCTCTAAGGCTGTTTGCTTTGGAAAGAACGCTTCTGTTGATGGGAACCTTTCCAAACCCGAGGTGAAAAGATCTTTTGGCATGAGCAATAGTGACATCTGTGAGTTCTCTAAGACTATGGCAGCCTATGAGCTGGCCGTACATGATAACCAGCATATGGCTCCAGTAGGATGGTGCCATTCTGACTGTCCTGTCTTTGTGTTTTATTACCAGTCGTTCGAAGTAACGTTTCGGGAGAAACTCCACAATCTGTGCGAAAACATATTTGCCAACGTTCATACTTGTTCCAATTTGTACCTGAGTACAAAGGAACAAATTTCAAAAGGGCGACAAGGTTTTGAAAAGCTAGCATGCTGTGCATAAAACAGATATGAGGCATTTTAACAAAAATTAATAGACACTAGTGTTGAATTTTAAAGCCGAATAACCTTTAAAATTGCAAGATGTTATCAAAGAAACAAATACGTTTTATCATTTTTCAGATGATGCTCAGCTGTTTTATATTCCAAAATGCTGTGGCACAGGAAAGATATCAGGCTATTCATAGCGGGATAAACTGGTTCGACCAGAATTATAACGAGGTTAACGCTCACGGCTCTGGTATCGTAAAAGAGGGTGATAAATACAGGGCAAACGCATTTAAATTTTGAGTAAAGTTTCCCTGTATTTTTCGTTCTGTAAAGCTTTTGATCTTTTTCTCTTTTTGCTGGCTTTCCAATGTTGCTCGTTTACCAGCAAAGCCATGACTGTTTTTCGTATGGTGTTAAAATTCTGGGCGGCATAACCTTTTCTTTTTCTGGATTGATCTTCGCCAAAGACTACATCCAAAGTCCAATGCAGGTTGTTCTCGATAGCCCAGTGGTTGCGTGTCCAGGTGTTGAACTGTTTTGCCTGGGCTTCCAGACTTGATATGTAATATCTTGTTTGCCGGGAAGTTTCTCCGGTTGACTTGATAACCCTTTGAGAATCGATCCGGAAAATTGTTTTCAGCCCTTTTATTTGAGCGATTTCCAACTCTTTTCGCTTGCCACCAGTTGGTATTTGCCTTTCTCTCCTTTTCGGTAAGTGGGTACGAATCCGTATCCCAGCACCTTGAAGTTGACAGGTCTACGGATGCCGCTTTTATCCAATCCCGGTTGATGGGCAGTTTCAGCTTATCCTTTAGAAACAGGAAAATGCTGTTGCCAATCTTGCGGGCTGCCGTTTTACTGTTGGTGTACACACTAAAATCATCGGCATAGCGGACATAGCGAAATCCTTGCTTTTCCAGTTCCTTGTCCAGTTCATGTAGCATGATGTTGGACAGCAGCGGGCTAAGCGGGCTTCCCTGTGGCACACCTTTTCTGCGTTTGACAAGTTTCCCGTTAATTTGAATCGGCGCTCTCAGCCATTTGCGGATCAGCCGTAGCGTGAGCGGGCATTTGACCTTCTTGTAGATCAATTGCAGTAAAATACAGTGGTCAACTTCATCAAAGAAGCTTTTCAGGTCGATATCAACAATGTGCTGATAGCCCGAGTTGATGTATTCCTGCGCTTTGAGTACGGCTTGCCGGGCATTGCGGTTAGGCCGGAAACCATAGTAACCATAGCTGTAATCTTCAAACTCCATCTCAAATTTGACAGCTAAAACCTGACCAACGGCTTGTTGAAGCATCCGGTCGGTTACGGTAGGCACACCCAGTAGTCGGGTCTTCCCGTTGCTTTTGGGGATTTCCACCCCTCGAATGGCTCGTGGTTGGTACTTCCCTTGCCGGATATCGGATTCTATCTGCTCCCTGTTGGTCAGGTGGGCATATAGTTCCTTCACCGGCATACCATCAACGCCGGCCGAACCTTTGTTCGACACCACCTGACGGTAAGCCCGCATCATATTCCTTCGGTTGAGTACCTGTTCAATCATTCCCGTTTTCGTTTTATTCGGTTGCCCTGTTCCGCTTAAGACAGGGCTGGCAATGCCTCCCTGACGAATTTGGAACATCTTAATGTTCGGCCCTTCACTACCTCGGTGAGTCCTCCGATTCATTCATCGGCTCGTTACCGGCTGCTACTATGTCCGGCAGCTGCCGGATGACTTCTCACCACAGCCAACACGTGGACGGTGAGATCTCCCCTGGTAAAAGCTTTTCCCTTCCTCCAATGCCTGCCTGATCTACTATAAAACGATTTTGGCGTTCGTCGGACGTTACAATGATGTGCTTGCTTATCCTCGTTTAATAGCCTCATATCAGATTCCTGTTCGTCAGTACCGGATTTTGCCGTTTGACTTCCTTCAGTGCATTCCTCACGGAAAACCACCTTGCCACTTGCTAATACTTCCGGGCGTTACCCCAGCGTATAAGGGATTTACACCCTCCGGGAAAATACACACTTGTTGTGTTGCTACTATGTAAAGTTTATTTGTATTTTTAAACTTTTTCAACAGCTTACAACAAGTGTGCGCGCTGCTTATGCAGGGCACACACACGCCATATAGCCAATAAGGGTTTCAGTGGTAAGCGGAGGGTTGTAGCCCGCTTCAATTTTTGTGTACCTTGACAGGAAATCGCCCGCAATCCCTTACTGGCCATACCACCACCGTTGGGGCGTCATGGTAAAAAAGGACACACCCATGTATCTTAAGGACTTAAGTGAAAATTTTGTACTTTTGAAAAATGGAACAAAAGGATTTTGATAAGGATAAGCTGATTAAGTATTGGTCTGATAGTTCAGATGAAGACTTTGATACAATGATTACTATGTATGAAAGTAAAAAATTCAGTTGGGCGTTATTTGTAGGCCATCTAATGATTGAAAAACTCTTAAAGGCGCTTTACGTCAAAATAAATAATGATTATCCACCTTTTATCCATAATCTGCTGCGACTTGCAGAAAAATGTAATATGGAATTAACTGATGATCAGCGATTGTTTTTAGTAACTGTTACAGCATTCAATATTAATGCACGGTATGACGATTATAAAATGAGTTTTCAACAAAAATGTACACCAGAATTTACTGCAACATGGATTGAAAACCTTAAAATTAACGTGAGTTTTGGATATAAACAGCTATTAGTTAATAACTTATGATAGTTCAATAGAGATTGTATTTAAAAAAATGGGAGCTTTTAAGTGCAAAACATAAAACAAAGCTCCCATGACAGAAAATTTGGAACTAAAATTAATTGAAATTTTTTGTTGTGCCGATGATTTCTGCCAACAATTTGAGAAAGAAATAGAGCATAAATTAATACCCGTGGTATTGCAAAACAAAAAATCCAAAGTCCCCTGCGGGTTATCAATGAGTGAGATGATGGCCGTTGAAATGTTTTACCATTTACAGGGGAGCAAATGTTTCAAATATTATTACAGGTACTTTGTAGAGGTACACCTGAAAGGCTATTTTCCAGGCTTGCCTTCCTACAACCGTTTTGTCCAACTCAAACCCAGGATGCTGCTATACCTTTTTTGTTTTTTGCTGGCCTGCAGGATGGGGGCAGTTACCGGAACTTATTACATTGATTCGGCCAAACTGGTGGTTTGCCATAACCTGCGGATACATTCGCACAAGGTTTTTAAAGGGCTGGCCAAAAGGGGGAAGACCTCGACAGGTTGGTTTTTTGGCTTGAAACTGCATTTGGCCATCAACCAGTTTGGGGAGATTGTTTCCTTCATTATAACCCCCGGAAATGTGGCGGACAACAACCTTGAATTGGGCGTCAAGCTATGTAAAGGTCTGTGCGGAAAGCTTTTCGGGGACAAAGGCTACATTAGTGAAAAGCTCCGGGAAGCATTGGCAAGACAAGGGCTCCTGTTGATTACAAAAACCAAAAAGAACATGAAAAATAAGTTAATGTTTTTCGAAGACAAGAGGTGGCTGCAAAGCCGGGGGGTGATCGAATCGGTCATCGATCTGCTAAAGCATATCTGTGATATAGAGCATTCAAGACACAGAAGCCCGGTAAATGCGATGGTCAATGTCCTGGCAGGCCTTGCTGCATACTCGTTCCTTGACCATAAACCATCGGTTAAAAATAAGAATATAAGGTTCCGGGAGTATTTATTCCTGAACTATTTACCATTAGTCGCTTAACCCAAAACTCACGTTAAAATTAACAGGCAATGGATAAAAAAACAGATAATATAATTAGACAATATATTTCGACAGTAGCAAGTCAAACTCCAGGATTTGTGACAGCTTATCTTTTTGGTTCATTTGCTAAAAATAATCAAAGACCTGAAAGTGACATTGATATTGCATTGATTATTGATAATCTCAAGGATTCTGACAAATTCGATATTCAAGTCCAATTGATGTTATTAGCATCCAAGTTTGATTCAAGGATCGAACCGCATCCATTATCCAAGCAGGATTTGATTTCTGATAATCCTTTTGTTCATGAGATTAAGAAAACCGGGATTGAAATAAGATAATAACCACGAACGCCCAATAAATCGGACTCTGAGCGGTCTGCAAGACCCAGCGATGAGTGTGTGTTGGACTACACCCGCCGGGCCCCGGGCTATGCACTTACCGCAGGTTTTTATTGATTTTTTTAAAATAAAACAGGCAGAAAGCGGCCTGAGGTTCTTTGACGTATGACAGGTTTTTGTGCTTTTTCACGCCAATGACACAAGCACGTTGATGGCTATGCCCTGTTTTTTTGCCGTTTTTGCCGGTAACGGGGCATACCTCTCCCGGTTGCGCGGGAACGCAAGTTGGAGTTGTTGATTATGATTGTGTTACCGGTTTGTTCAACTGGCCCCATGCCGGAGACCGGATGCGTGGCAGTTCTCTTACAGCGATCATCTTCCCGGTTTTGCACACCGGGCAAAGGCAGGGGTTTATGCCAGTCAGCCTTGCAAACCGTTCAACATTGGTTTCGGGAGGTTTTTGCTTTTTGATTAGCGCGTCAATGTCGGGCTTTTCTTCCGAAACAAACTGTAATTGAAGGTTCCGTTTTACGGTGTGGTTGTATATACCAAAGCGCCGGATCTTGACAAACCGCCGGGGCAGGATGTGCAAAGCAAACCGCCGCAGGAACTCCACACCATCAAGGGTAACGGGCTTCTTGACGGCCCTGTCGCGGTAATCTTTGGCAACGAAGGTTACTTTTCCACCGGCAATGTTCAGGATGCGCTGGTTGGTAATGGCCACCCGGTGGGTATATTGCCCCAGGTATCTGACTACATGTTCGGCGCTGGCCAGCGAAGGCTCCCAGTGAACTACCCATTTGGTTTGATAAGCCTGCTGCACGGGTTCGTTGAAAAGGGAAAGTTCGTTTTGTTTTCGCAGGGCCCGTTTAAGGCTGTCGAGGAACTTCGCTTTAAAGGCTTCGCTCAGCTGGTGTACCGGTGATATCGCCATTACAATTGACTACGAAAAGTTTAAAGCAGACAGTGCCCGGAATGGACTGAAAGGATATGTCACCAATACACTTTATTTTGCAATTTCTTGAATATTTTGGTGTCTGCCGCAAAATAAAAAAGCACTTAAATCTATGATTTAAGTGCTTTTAAGTCTTTTTGACTTCTTAATTGGTGACTCAGCTGGGATTCGAACCCAGGACCCCATCCTTAAAAGGGATGTGCTCTACCTGCTGAGCTACTGAGTCATCCTTATTGTTATTGCCTTTTTGTTTAAAGGCGGTGCAAAAGTAGGGGAAAAATCAAAAATACAAAACAAAAAAGCACAAAAAAATAGCTTTTCCCCTTTTCTTTTTAATTTTATCCAGATAATGAGATAATTAATCTTCGTCCAGATTCTTGTTTCACTTCAGGCAGTAGCGAAATAAGTATTTTACTCCATACCAGCCTAAGTAAATAAGCCTACCTTTGCTGGCAAAACAGCCGTTATGACTTTTGAAGGTTACTTCGTCCTTGCCGTTATCGTAATTATGATTATTGCCCTGGTATTTGACTTGATGAGGCCGGGGATGTTATTGTTTTCGGCATTGGTTGTTTTAATGGCAACGGGTGTAGTTAACGCGCAGGAGAGCCTGGCCGGCTTCTCAAACAAAGGAATGCT
Source organism: Gaoshiqia sp. US2 (assembly GCF_059705485.1). Classification (NCBI taxonomy): domain Bacteria; kingdom Pseudomonadati; phylum Bacteroidota; class Bacteroidia; order Marinilabiliales; family Prolixibacteraceae; genus Gaoshiqia; species Gaoshiqia sp. US2. The sequence continues at coordinate 4,184,257 of NZ_AP048550.1, forward strand.
CACGGTTGGAGCGCTCTTTTTGGTTAGTGAAGGTGTTAGACAAACCGGTGCATTGAATATTGTTGCCCGGGCTTTTCTCCCGGGACGACGGGGGCGGATGCCGGTCATGCTGGCCAAAATACTGATCCCTGTTTCGGCGATTTCTGCATTTCTGAATAACACGCCGGTCGTAATCATTTTTGCACCTATGGTAAAAAACTGGGCTGAAAAAATGAACCTGTCACCTCAAAAATTTCTAATCCCTTTGTCTTACGCCACCATTCTGGGAGGAATTTGCACCTTAATCGGAACTTCGACAAACCTGGTCGTTCACGGTCTGATGCTGGATAACGGATTGAAGGGTTTGAATATGTTTGAACTGGGTAAAGTGGGAATTTGGATTGCTTTGGGCGGTTTTATCTACCTGGCTTTTATCGGGCACAAAATATTACCGGGTAAAAAGAATAATAACAAGCGAAACCGCCTGGATTACAAACAATATTTCCTGGATGCAACCCTTTCGTCAAACAGTTCTCTTGTTGGCGAGGTATTAAACAACGGAAGGTCACAGCAACTCAAAGATGTGATCATTCATTCGGTTGAACGCGAAGGCGTTATTATTGATACCCGCAAAGGAAAATTTGAACTTCAACAGGATGACAAGCTCGTTGTTGCCGTAAAATCGGAAGCGCTGGTCCCGCTGATCACACATCGCCAACTGGATCTGAAAGCGATGAAGGGCTTTGGTAAATTTTATAAAAGCACCGATATTAAACAGATTGAGGCGGTCATCGCCCCGCGTTTCCCGGGGATAAACCAAACCATCGACGAATTTGACTTTCTGAGTCACTACCAGGCTGAGGTACTTGCGGTTTACCGGAATGGAGAAACCATATCAACAAACGTTGGCTCTGTCAGGATGAAAGACGGCGATAGCCTGGTTTTGCTCACCAACGAAAATTTCATCAAAAACTGGGGTGAATCAAAAAGTTTCTACCTGACTTCATTTATCGGAGAAATACCCCCACCCCGCTACCGCGGACAACGACTATTCGCTTTATTGCTGGTGCTGTTAATGATTGTTGGGGCCACTGTCGGGCGTTACCTGCCCGATATCAATGGCGAGAAACCCGACATGTTTTACTTTGCCGCCATTGTTGCCGTACTGATGACCTGGATTAATATTTTGCCAAACCGAAAATATACGAAAGCCATTTCCTGGGATACCTTAATCACCATCGCCTGTGCTTTCGGGCTCAGTAAAGCCTTGCAAAACTCCGGAGCCGCTGATTCGATCGCGACAACAGCCATCAATTTCTCAAAATCCTTCGGACCAATCGGCGTTTTGATTACCATTTACCTGATTACTTCCATTTTTACAGAGGTGATTACCAACAATGCTGCTGCTGCACTTATCTTTCCGATTGCCTATGCGGCTGCCCTGCAATTACATGTTGACCCCAAACCCTTCTTCATTACAATTTGTATTGCCGCTTCCGCCAGTTTTTCCACGCCAATCGGCTATCAAACAAATCTCCTGGTGCAAGGTCTGGGAAATTATAAGTTTGTCGATTACACGAAAACCGGCTTGCCCCTGAACATTCTGGCATTTATTATTTCCATCATTTTAGTGCCACTTATCTGGCCGTTTTAGCCCTTCATAAAAACATGCTAAACAACATAAAAAAGAGGGGTCACTTATCGTGATCACCCATGATTAATATTAGGTCATGCATTTGATTTGCCTTTAAAAAACCACAATAACCCAAACCCTGAAATACTTTAACGTATTGCCCGTTTTAAGATTTAGTTACGAGATTAACAGATAGAATTCAAGATAATTTATAGGGGAGGACATCATGAAGGGATACCAGACAATTGGTGATGAAATTGAAGAACTACTAGTTGACGAAAAAACACAGTTAAATCATTTTTTTAAACGCTTTAAGTTAAAAACAAAAGAGCTTGATATTGTTTACGACCTGGAGCAAGATCTATGCCGGCATGTTAGCTCGGCTTTCAGGGAAATAACCGGTCTCGACTGTGATGGCCTGTTTCACGACAGTATCTTATTCTTTAAAAACCTGATTTACCCGTCAGACTATTCGAATTTTTTAAGCGAACTGATTGAATTTATCAAATCGAAAAAAGAACTGAACGATGAGAACCTGAACGATTTCGAAAAAAGTTTCTCATTCCGCATCAAGGACCAGAAAAAAGAATGGATTGATGTAAACCTGTATGTATTGATTTTGCCCCCGGGCCGGATCGCGGGGATTATCCAAATAAAAAAGCAAAAAAGAAAAGCAGAACCTCTCAGTAATATTTCGCCCAGGGAAGCCGAAGTGTTAAAGTATATCGCCAATGGAGATTCTGCGAAAATCATTGGCGATAAACTGAATATCAGCGAAACGACGGTCATTACCCACCGCAAGCATTTGAGACAAAAATTGAATGCCAAAAACACCGCCGAATTAATCAAAGAAGCTGTTAAGGCAATGATTATCTGATCCGGGAAGAAATCACTTTTACACCCGATTTACCGGATGTTCGTCGGGGTTATCAAACCAGCTGAAATAATTTTCGGCTCCATCAATCCCCTGGATCAGTAAGGCCTTCTTTTTCTCATTCGTCAGTTTAAAATCGGTTGCTTTTACATCAAGCGTATTGATATAAACCGTCCGTTGCCAATCGTCGTCATACAAATGCTGATTTTCCTGTACCTGCATGATGGAATTCATTAGGGCCCTGGCATAATCGGTGAAATTTTTAATTGGTTTTCCCTCCAGGGGTTCGTTATACCGGAATGCAGCGATCAGTTTTTGAGAATCGAGCCGCAAACCCAGGGTCTGACGGTTGTAAACATACAGGCTCCTGCCGGGATTGGTTAACGAAAGCTTCGCGTTTTCCTTGTTGTAATATTCCGTATTTCGGGCGGCCCCGCTTTCTTCGTCCATATCGATGTAGCGCTCGCGGTCGAAAAGTTTTATCGGAAAATTTTGCATCACACCGCCGTCAACATATACATCGTCCCGGTCGCCGTGCCGGACAGCTGCAAAAAACAAGGGAATAGCCATGCTGATCCGTACGGCCTTGTGAAGCGGCATATCGGCATGACGCTCAGCAGAAAAAACCTCGGCAAAACCTGTTGACAAATTGGTGCCAATTACATACAGGTCGGGCAAACCGGCAGCTTTCAGATCACCAAAGGTGGCATCGCGGCTTCCCAATTTTTTTTCGATCAGGTTTCCGATCCATTTCGAGAAAAAGTCGCCTCTATTCCACCCGAAATCTTTAGCTAAACGCCGGATGTCCCGGATCAATCCGAAAGAATTGTCCATGAATTCTTTAAAATTCGTAGATTCCATAATCTCCAACTGTTCGCGGATGTTATACCCCAGGGAGAATATCAGGGCGTTAATCGCGCCGGCGCTGGTGCCTCCGGCACGCTTTATCGGAGAAAGCATGCCGCGCTGCTCCAGGATTTGCATGGCGCCGATGTAGGCGATTCCTTTCACCCCACCGCCCTCGAATATCAGGTTGCGAAATTGTGCTGCCATTGTATTTAATTTAAAGTTAATCTGTTTAGTTATCAAAAATTCCTGAACCTTAAAATCTCATTTATCAAAGAAATCATGTATCCGGATGTTGTTCATCCGTTTTGCCATTATCTTCGTTGTCGGTTACCCAATCGCCGATTTCGATGATTTTGTCCAAAATATCATCCACTTTATCGTTTGTAAACGATTTGGCAATTCCCAAGCCGATCTTTAACGGGCCCCAAACAAGATCCAGTTTTTTTATAAATTCTGTTTGTTCTTCTTCGGATGCCGAACCGGTTGAAATACGGACTCCCAGGTCGATTACAAATTGCAACGCCTGATCCACTTTGGGCCCGGTAATGGACAGTAATTTCAGATAGTTCAGCGCCGGTTGCAGAACAGGCCATACCTGGTTAAACACATCGACAAACTTTGGCGATCCATCCAGATCAACCTGAATATCGACCTGCTCGGCAGCTTTTACCAGCAATTTAAATTGCTCCTGTTTTTCAGCCCTTTGCATTTTCCGCTGCTCCTTCTTCTCTTTTCTTCTGGCTTTTCTCTCTTCTTTGTTCATCGTTATCCATTTTAAGGGTTAAATATTTCGTAATCATTCAAATCGCTAAATTCAGATCATGCGGTTGTCGGCTTTATGCCCTCGGGTCGCCATGTAAATAATACCCGGTGACTTCTTTAAACGCGTTTGAAGTCTTCTCTCCCGGCCAGCCGTCTTCCTTTAAAAAAACGCCGGGAAACTGGTTTAGGAATTGCTGTAACTTTTCACCATATTCCGTTTTTCCATCCGGCGAGTAATACACCAGAGGTAATTCCGCGTCAGCTACGATACGTTCTTCTTCAATTTCAATTATTTTCATCTCGAGCATCCGCCGAAGGATCACCGCGGCCCCACATTGTTTTGAGATGGCTGAATCGGACCAGGTGCCGTCGGCCACATATTTTCCGCTGGTGTAATGATTGGAAAAACTCCACAAATATGGCGACAACACGTGTGAATGATACAGGCGGTAGCCCCATCCGTTGTAGCCTTCGAGCTGATAAAGCAAGGCGCTTACGCTCCAGTCGGTCCAGCGGTGCAGGTTTCGTAGCTTCAGGGCATCAGCAGCGCTGTCCTCCCAGATGAAGGGTGGATGTCCCTGTTTGGGATGACCGGCCGGTACCTGGATGGTTCGTCCGCTTAGCGGGTCGCCGTTGTGCAAATGACGATCAAAATTCAGCGACGACTCCATGTTGTGAACCACCGCGATAAAATACCAGGGTATATTTAACAATGCGGCCACCTGCGCGTAACGCGGCTGATTATTTTCCAGTTGACGGATGATCTGCTCTACCGCGCCGGCTTTATCCCCGGCAATGCGGCAATGATTGAACAGATGAACATATTCGTCCTTTAGGGTCTGGGTAAACTTTACTTTCGACATGCTTTACTCTATTTTGATGATTGGCATAAAAACGTTTCCCGGTATTCCCCGCTCGCGGGTTTATGGATCAACCATCCTGAGTGAATTCCGGGCCCTCTCAGACAGAATACTCTTGGTCGCTGATCTGCTTGGTTGTGTCTCCATACTTTTGATGTCCTCCTGCACCATTAACCGGGCCATCGTATCGGTGGGGTTTTCCCTGACCCGCTGAATGTTTTCAGCGGTTTCGGTCAACTGAATAATTTCAGCCGCTTTCGCATCATCCGGACTATTGACCAGGACGGTCGCCGCCCGCTCTCTGGCTTTCATCGTTTCCCCGGTCAGCAGATTAGCCTCCGCAATCCGTAGTTCGGTATACTTATCCTGAACAGGCAAACGTTCCAGCATCCTCGCATTCTGTTCCAAAACCATGATCGCGCGGTGATCGTCCGGATTTCGCTCCAGTACATTGATCGCCTGCCCGGTTTCGGCAATGGTCCGAACGTTTTGGGCCGGAGCATATCCCGGGCTCTTCTGCAAGGCTTTTTCGGCATCGCGAATAGCGGCAGGATAATCGCCAAGCATGTTTTTGGCTTCGGCCATCCGGGTCAGATTTTTAGGTGAATAGATCACTGATTCATCGCTGTTCGAAACCATTTCGATCAGGTTTTCCCGCGCATCCGAATTGGCGGGATCATCTTTGAGCCGTTCAATTTCTTTTTGTAGTTCAACCGAAAAACCCATAAAAGAAATTTTGTTGATCCCGGGAAAGGCAATCATCAGGATTGAGATCAGGACCAATAAAAACGCCTGTTTTGGCATCTTTTGCCCTTGGCCGATTTTTACCAGGATAAAAATGACTACGGCGAGAAATACCAAAAATCCCAAAATCAATAAAATACTTTGGTACAGCGTCAGGCCGTCAATGGTAACGGCATCCAAACTGATTCGTAATAAGTTCATGTTTAGTTTTTTTCAGTTAATCCATACGGATCATTTTCCCTTCTTTTATAAATTCTTTCTGAATTCCATTCATCAGATCGTTGTAAGAGATTGTTGTCGATTGGTTCTCAAGGGTTTTTAACCCGGCGTAATGAATCACATTCACAATGTTGGCTCCGGTAATTTCAAATTTCCTGGCCACTTCTTTTAATGAGATTTTATCGTCCAAAGAGACGGAAGATGGCATGTAATTTTTCCATAACATGTCGCGTTCGGCAATTCCCGGATTTTCAAACTCAATAATTGAGTTAAACCGCCGGGTAAAGGAAGAATCGATGTTGTTTTTCAGGTTTGACGCCAGAATGACCAGCCCGGCGTGAGACTCGACACGTTGCAGCAAATACGATACTTCCTGGTTGGCATATTTATCGTGCGCATCGCGTACATTGGTACGCTTGCCAAAAATGGAGTCTGCTTCATCAAAAAACAGAATCCAGTCTTTATTGGCGGCTTTGTCAAATAATTTCGACAGGTTTTTTTCGGTTTCGCCGATGTATTTCGAAACCACCATCGACAGGTCGATGCGAAATACATCGCGGTTGGTATATTTACCCAACAGGCAGGCTGTCATGGTTTTACCCGTTCCGGGCGGGCCATGAAAGAGCACCCTGAAACCGGGTTTTATTTTGCCTTTCATCTTCCATTCATTCAGCAGCGTATCGTTGTGTTTCAGCCAGGTTTCAATCTCTTTGATTTCGGCGAATGTTTTATCCTGAAGCACCAGGTCGGTCCACTCCAGTTGGGTGGTAATCAATTCGGCCGGAAAATCGCTGCTCAGTTTGGGTTTTGATATCTTTCCCGTAGTAAAAAGGTCAACATATTCTTCGTCCATCACCAGGCGTCCGCTCATCCGGGGTTCTCCCTCGCCTGTTCGTTCAAGAGAAAGCACATTTTGCCTTGAAAACAAATGGCTCTCGTCGAAGAGTTTGGATACTTCAATCCGCTTTTCGATGTCTTTTCCGGCAAGGATAAATAAAACCGTTTCGCCGGTAGGTAAGATGCCGCGATGATTTTTCCCTTTCACGCCGCCAAACTCCGGAAAATCGCCGCCATTGGGCAAATAGCCGCCAACCACCGAATTGAGGAATCCCGGATCGATATGGGGGACAAGTGCCAGCAACAAGGTAACCAACTCGTGACCCGATAAACGATTTTCGAGCACAAACCGGAGGAGTTCCGATGAACTGGCATCAAAATCAAAGGGTTGGGGTTCAGCCGGTTGTTTCCCGAATTCCAGATCCAACCTGTATTTTATTGCTTTATCTAAAAATGAAATCACCTGATCTAACTTCATAAGACATTATTCTAACTGTTATTTTTCAATTTTGACAATAATTCAGAGGCTTTAGCGGCAAATCCGTGATCGCCCGTCTGAAGAGCAGTCAGGATGCCGGTTGCTTCCTTTTCGTCCGTACCCGCCTCAATCAAAGTCAGCGCTTTGTAGAACAATGCTTTCACCTGGGCGCTGTCTTTTGACAAGACCAGGTTTAATTCATGTAAGGCTTCCTGCCGAAAGCCGTGAGCCAACAGGGTTACAGCCTTATCAATCCGCACATGATGCCGGTTTTCGTTTTCAGCCAGCAGGTAATTCCACTGGAATAAGGCTTTGCCGGGTTGCGAAAGTCCCAGGTAAACAGCGGCAGCCAACATCCGGTAGGATTCGTTGCCGGGATTCATGGCGATCGCCTTGTTTACTGCGGTTTCGGCCAATCCAAAATTATTTTGGTAAAAATGAATCAAGGCAGTATAGTACCACAGTTGGTCGTGGTATTGTTCGTAATCCGAAGCCCCGGCGAGTACCGACAGGGCCTGATTGTACTCCTTCAAAGCAATCAGATCTTTTGTCAGTTGGATGATATAATCTGATTCGCGGCTGTAATTTTCAATGATGTTCTGCCAAACCTTGATGGAATAGCGATATTTTTTTTGAAACTGATACAACGAAGCCAGACTTTTCCAGGCCATAAGCGAATCGGGATTAAGTTCAATGCTTTTCAAATAACACTGTTCCGCTTCTTCCAGACGGTTAAGGTTGGCATAGGCATGTCCCAGGTTAAGCCGATAAGTGGAACTTTCTTTTTCACGGCTGGCTTTCAGAAAACAGGTTTCCGCCTCATGGTACTTTTTTTCCTGTAAAAACACCATGCCCAGATTATTGAGGGTAGCCGGGTAGCCGGGTAACAAATCCAGGGCCTCCAGGTATTTGTTTTTTGCATCCTCAAAATCGCCTTTTAAGAATAACCTGACCCCCTCATTGTTCAGTTGTTCAACCACTTTGTCCATTTTTTATACAATTTAATCAAAAATGCGGTCTTTCACATCACGTGCCAGTCCTTTCGCCATTTCCACCACATCCAGATCTGGGTAAATGACCTCTATATCGTCGAACGACATATCAAACGGTTCGCCTTCACGATAATGCACCGGGAATACGATTCCAAACTGTATGTCGGGCCCCCAGGAGAACGAAACCAGGTTGTAGCGCCAGGTTTTGGAGATCGACGTCACCCACAGATCGAGGCTGGCACGGGCAAAGGCATTTACGTCGAAGGTAAACTTCGGGTTCACGGTAATCCGTCCGGTAGCATCGAGCGCCAGGCCGGTTTGCGGGCTCCAGTTTACATCGACCTCGGCAGCCGCTTCCCCTTCCAGTCCGAGGGTTCCGGCAATTTCAATACCACCGGTCAAACTGGCGATCCCAACGCTGACACCCAGTCCCAGGTCTCCCCTCAGGGTTAGGCCGGCATCTGCAGGAATGGCAAATTCGCCGTGCCCGGTAATCGTTGTTTCCTCTTCACGGTCGGGATTGTAAGTCACATCGGCATACAAATCACGGAGTTGCCCCGGCCCGAAACCGGCTGAAAAATCCAAACCTCCGGTAATCCGTGCAACCAGACCAATACTTCGGGGTCCTAACGGGATCGCGAAAATGGGTATTTCAACAGCGGGGATGGTAAACAGGTTACGGTCGATGGATTTCCGGTCGAACACATCAACGCTGCTGGGAAGCCCGATGCGCCCGGTCACCTCGATTTCGCCGTTTGGGAGGAAATTAACGCCGGCTGTTGCCTGCAACCAGGGGGTAAGCGTTAAGGTGAGGCTGCCTCCGCCGTACACCCGCATGGTATCGTCGGGATCGCCCGACGGCTGCCCGTCGTCTCCGATAGTCCGGTTGGTAGCGCCGATATTTACGGTACCCGAAAGCATTCCCCGGCTGTAAGCGGCCGAGCCTTCAATGGTCAATGCCCCGTTATCGTAAGTCACCGTGAGCGAGCTGTCGACGCCGGGAATGTCGGGTTCGGCCGTACCCGAAACCCGGACGTTGTATCCTTCTTCGCCGTTTTGTTTTGAAATGGTCGCCGACACGCTTCCGCTCCTGATTCCGGGAATATCTTCACTCAACTGAAACTCGCCGCCAATGGAGAATCCCTCGGCGCTGTAGGTAACCTCCATGTTTCCCCGCCGGATACCCGGAATATCCAGTTCTGCTTCGCCCGAAGCCGAGAATGTATTTTCGCTGTAAGTAGCCGTGATCGTTGCGTTTTTAACACCCCTGATCTTGCCTTCGGGGATGCCGATGGTCCCGCCAATTGTCCAGACATTGTCTTTGTATTCGACATTGATTTGGGCGGGATCGAACAATTCGGAATCGAAGTTAAAAGCGCCCTCCAGCTCAAACCCACCCGAGGTTGATGCAGCAGCGCCGATATGACCTTCGCCAACATGCTCAATGCCGAAATCGACGCGACCTTGGATGCCAAGGCCTCGGGTTCCTGCAAAAACTTCTAAACTTGTATTATTAATTATAAACGGCGGTGGAAAATTAAAATCACTGGCACTAAAAATTTTACTAATTCTTACCCCATCAGCATTGATGACAACATTGATATTGGCATTTCCAATAAAAGGAACAGTTGGAGCGATTGTACCTGTAGCTGTTAATCCAACATCATCATCCAATTCCGCTTCATTCAAAGTAATCGGACTTAATTGTTTTAGTTCCAACGCATGAAGAGCTGCCTGAAGCACACTTGGCTTAGAAATAACACCGCCATAAGAAACTCCGGGCGCAGGGTTTATTGTAAAAGCCAGATTTGTTTTTTCCCGAATCATTCCGCCTGATCCTGGAAATGCAGTACAAACAACTGCCCCGCTCCCTCCCTGGCCTTCTCCTCCTTCTCCCGATGAATTATAAATAACACTATCAATTCGAAGATTAGCGCCACCCCGCTTCCCAATCCATAAATCGAGTCCTCCAAGTCCGTCTTTTCTTCCGGCATTTCTGGCCGATTCATCCCAAGGTATCCTGATTGCACGTCCGCCAACGGCATTGGAATATAATAATAGTTCATCCGGACTACCTCTTAAACCGGCAGCCTCCACCTCTGCTTCCGTTAAGAATTTTAACCCGCTTAAATGTCTTCCTTCTTTAATACTATCCAACGACCAATATTGATTGGGATCAGCATCACTGTTCAAACTCATGTTTTGTCCTGCAGTGACGCCTCGGCTTACCGTAATTGTATAGGTATCCTTAACCGTATCTAAGTTTGGCGGAGATTGCAAATGATCGGATGATCCGGAAAGTAATACCCTTATGCGACGGGTAATTTCATTATTTATGAGTGAACCGGATGATCTGTTTGCAGAAGATTCAAGCATCCACAAATTTTGTAAATCCGTCTCTCCCCCTCCCAATTGCAATTCTCTTTTATGATCAACATCATGTGGTTTATATTGCCCGGACGAGGTCCAGTAAGGCCTGGATATTCGCCGTTTAATAGTTTCCTGGCTACCGAAAATCACACCCGCATCACCTTCAGATTGTCCCCTTCGCTGCCTTGCAGTTCCCCCCTTCAGGGTCAAGTAATATATAGGACTACCATTAAACATTAAATCAGGTGCGTGGTCCTGTTGAATTTTACGATCAAATTCCTGAGTAAACCCGGAACCTGACATCGCATCCTGCTCCCACACCGGAATGTGATTATTTTCTCGTTGCGGTCCTCCTACCGGTAAATCAAATTGAGAGTTTGGGCCGAAGGGAACTTTAAATCTTGGCACTCCAACTGTAGGAATAATCGCGGTCCGACTGACTGTATTAATTGAATATTCTTCACGGCTTCTCCCATCTGTAAAAGAGTATTCATTGGATGGAGATTCCCCTTCGTCCTCCCCTTCCTTCTGAATCATCTTCGGGTGTACCGAGGCTCCCTGTTGCACGGTATGGGTTAGCTCGTGGGCAATCAGGTGTTGTCCGGATGCGGAGCCCGGGTTAAATTTTCCTTCATTGAAATAAATATCGCTCCCGTGGGTAAAGGCCTGCGCCCCCACCGCCTTGTTCATCTGAACGGCTGACGAGCCGGTGTGAACACGCACATGGCTAAAATCGGAGCCAAAACCCGCCTCCATCTGATTTCTCACCCCTCCGGGCAATGGTGAACCACTGCCTTTACTGTTGCTCAGGCTGTTTTCGAAACCGGGCGGAGTTTCATTGTTTCCATCAGACTTAAACTGAACGGTTTCCTGCTCCTTCTTTTGTACCTGTTCTTCATTTTCCTCAATGTTCCCTGTAATCTCTTCCCCAACAGGCTGCATCTGCAGGCTGTCTTCTTCCTCTTCCTGCTTTTGAATGACATTTCCCGTTTTCTCCGCCATAAAATCTTCCTCTTCGGTGGGCTGCTGCTGAATTATTTCCTCTTCATCTTCCGACTGACTTTGTATCAGTTCGTCCTCTTCAACAGGCTGCATCTGCATCATTTCCTCATCTTCCTGTTTCTGAACGACCGGGCTAATGCTTTCGGACAGGGGTTTGTGCTGAACCATAGTTGAATGCCCCGAATTTATGACCGGAGAAGTTGATGGCGTAAAAAAAGGCTGATTTTCTGCCTGTGGTTGATTGACCACCTGATCGGCTATGTTGTCGGCCTCCACTTCATATTTATCGCCGGGCTGGCCTACCTGCAGGCGAGGCTGAAAAAAAGGCATATCCGTTAAACCCAATCCGGAGGACGAGGCATGAGAAGCAGATTTTTTTTCTTTCGGAGCAAACATAGCGACTATTTTATACCGGACCTTCCGACACCCTCACTGTTTGTTTCAATATCACTGATTTCCAATGCAATTCCAGCAAATACGTTCCGGTGGCTTCAAAAAAAGCCTTCCCTAACGGCCACTGTACCGATTTTCGTTGTCCGGGAGGAACCTTGAAATTGACGACTGTTCCGTTTTGCACAGCCAGATCCCAGGCGATATTTCGCTTTGAATTGATATATAAACTTGTTTCTGATACATTAAAATGAAGCTCAACTTTTTCGTTGTTGACAATACCCAAGCCAATGCGGAAATCCGGCAAATTCTCTTGTTCAATGGTATTTGAACTGACCAGTAATTCGATGGTTGCCGTATCCTTCATAATCAGATTACGGTATTGTTGATAAACCGGATGACAAACGCGCCCGCTTTGGTAATCATCATGGTTCCACCCGGGAACATGGTAAAAGCCTGCACCGTATTGGTAAACACCCTTCCCTGTGCATCCGATTCGCCGTCAATTTTGTAGCGGTTGGGTATCACCCACTCAAAGGTGCCGAACGAGAAGGGAGCAGGCACGGCATGCCAGGAAGCGTGATCGCGCAGACCCGCATTATTATCGTTGAACGGCAGGTAATTGGGATTTGGATTATGGAAAATCGTCGCGGCGGCAAACTGGTTAAAATAACCCGAAACATTGGTTGCCGGGCCGGGGACTTCGAGCCATTGTGTACGTCCGAAATTTACGTTCAACGGGTTAACCGTTACATCGGTGATCATACAGGCTCCGGCAGTACCGGCAGGAATGGCATCGCGCGTTGCCACGGTCATACTTAAGGCGTCAGGCGCGACAACGGTAAAAGGGACGACCCTGGTTCCCCCCGGCGTCGTGAGCGTAATCGTCGGGCTGGCTGCCACGGGCGGCGCCTCCCAAACAACGTTGGCCCCTGCATTTAACCCGATAATACGTCCGTCGGAAACCGACCAGGTACCACTGGTGTCGGCCGTAAAGCGCACCCGCTCGCCTACTCCGACGATTTGCCGGGTATCGGGACTTCCGTCGGGAGCGCTTTTGATGGTTTCGGAGGTAATGGCCGGCGGATTGGTTGGTGGAGGAACTACCGGAATTGCCGGAGGCAGAGATGGCGCCCCCCCTGAAAATAAAGCATCAAGTGCCGACATCGTATTTGGGCCCAGTATTCCGTCGGCCGATAAGGACGAAGCCCGCTGAAAATCCTGTAATGCACGCCGGGTTTCGTTTCCAAAAATACCGTCGACCCCAAAGCGGGGAAGTGGAAATCCGGCATCGACCAATGCCTGCTGCACAAGCGATACCGCCGGTCCGCTGTCGCCAACCCGCAATAGCCGTTCGTTATCCAGACAAGCCTCCAGCACGGCATCACCCGAAAAGCGGGCAGCCGTCAGGTCGTGCCCGTCGCCAATGGTAAACTGTAAATTAACGGGGATCGCCCCGGTTTGCTGGATTGTATGCGTTAATTCGTGAGCCAGTAAATGTTTTCCTTCTTTCGAATCGGGCTTGTATTTTCCTTCGTTGAAATAAATATCGTTTTTATGGGTAAAGGCCTGCGCTCCCAATTCTTTGCTCAGTTGCACCGCTTTCGAATCGGTGTGAATATTAACCTTGCTGAAGTCGGCTCCAAACCCGCTCTCCATTTCGTGCCGGGTGGCGGCATCCATCTGGCTTCCGTGTCCCCCGTTTTTCAGTTTACTTTCGGTTGAAGGACTTGCGGCGGCCGCGCCGTTTGGTTTTGCCTGCACTTCTTCCTCTTCTTCCGCCTGGCCCTCGGTAAATTTGTCTTCTTCGGGACCTTCTGTCCCCTGTCCTTGTTTGGCCTGAATTTCTTCCTCTTCGTCAAGCGCCTGCATCTGAGCCATTTCCTCTTCCTCTTCTTCTTGTTTTTGGATCTCTCCGAATTGTTTCTGCAGCAGTTCTTCTTTCTCCTCCGGTTGTTTTTGTACCAGCGGACTTATGGTTTCTGCCAGCGGGTTTTCCAAAACAGGCCCGGCAGGCTGCTTCTGAACAGGGTTCGGGGACCCGGCATCAAAAAAGTGCGGAGCGGCTGACTCGGAGCGGCTCACCACTTTGTCCGCAACTGCGTCGGCTTCAACTTCATATTTATCGTCGGGTTCTCCAACCGATAATTTTGTTTGTAAACCAAAAAATCCCGAAATATTCCGGGCGTTAAAAAAAGGAGAGTTCCGTCGGTCCCTCCATCTCTTCATGTTCACTTTTGTTTTCATAACATACTACCAATCAACGTACAACAAATCTTCTCTCCACGGTAATTTTACCAGCGAAATATTCCATGCCAGTTTTTCCAGCAGCAGATCCTGCGCTTTGCGCTCAACCACCAGCTTGAACCTGTTTTCTTTTCCCCTGATCAGCTTTCCGTTACGTTGCAGAAACAACTGGCGTAAACCGTCGGGAGATGTTTTTTTCAAAGCAGTCCAGTTTTTGATGATTTCATTTAGTACGGTCTTAGCTTCATTCCTGATTTTCGCGGTCAGTTTACTTTGTTTCCGGACTGGCATTTCTGGAGGTATTCCGCATAGAAATTTCTCAAAAACCAGTTTGCCCTCCAAAAAAACTTCATTCCCCGTTGCCAGGTAATGCAAGGCTTGCACGGCTATCGCCCGCTTTTCGGGTTGAATCCGATTCTGCTCGTCGGTAAGACTAATCTGTTTGAAAAATTGCTTCAGAAAGGGATGAACCAGCACCAGTCCTGCATTCCGAACAGCAATTTCCTGAATATCATCCGGTCGTTTGTCTGCCGTTGCCGACTGTTTTTCCCGCCGGTCAGCGGAATGATCTCTTAAATCCGGACCATCATTCCCCGAAATTTCCGGCAAACCCTGGCTGATGATGGCCTGAATTTGCTTATTTGAGATGACCTTTTTAGGGACGGTAAGGATAATCAGATGGCTCAACACGTCGGGCAAATTGGAAACCGCCGGATGATGATCGTTTTTTTCTTTCAACTTCTCAAAATTTCGTTGAATGGACGAAACCACTCTGGTTGTTTCTTTTTGTGTTGAAATGGTAAAAAGCATCAGCAGCAGGTCATTTCTGATTTCCGCATTCACCTTACGGGTCATTTTCAGCAAATCGCGTTCGAAATTGATCAGGACCGGATTGATTTTGGATAAAAAAGCCAGGATCATCTCTGTCGGAAACTGCCAGACGAAACGCTGAAACACCCAGTTATACTCAAGTGTCAAGGCTTTCAACTTACGGACAAACGCCTTGTCGTCAAAAAACTTTTCCCAGTTTTCTTTTTTCTCCAGTTCACGGATTTGTTGTTCGACACCGTACCAGGGATAACAGCCGTTTTTCAGAAAATAGAAGAAGATTTCGGCGTAATTCTCCGTCACCGACAGGCTACGAACCCGGATATCCTCCTGATTGATGACCGAAAAAGCGGGTTTCCCCGATCTGAAGTCAATTTGAATGGACGACTTCAGCCGCTTTTCCAGGCGGTCGGTTAAATTCAGTTTCAATTGGTTGGTATTTGTCCAGTCGCTGACCGACAGATCGATGTTCAACTCATCGAAACGTAGTATAGCGTCAGGCAGGTCATATTCCGCGAAAAGCTTTTCCAGCAAAGGGCTCAGTTCTTTATTAAAAAATGAATCAATTTTATTTTTGATCGCATGAGCCGTATCTACACGGTTGGTATTGACCTCCAGAATCAGTTTCTCGATAATATGGCTTGTTCCGTTCATGTTATACCAGGTCTTCATTCAAAATGGTTTCAACATGTTTCAGGACGATTTCCAGGTTCTTCACCCTCACGATATACATTTTCAGAAAGTCCCTTAAGCTTGCAGGCAACTCTACCTGTCTCTCTTTCAGCATCTTCAATGTTTTCAGAATGACTTCAAAAACCTGTTGGATAAATTCAGTGGTTTCTTTGACCACCGCGGGATCCTGACATCCCAGGATGTGATAGAACAACTGCAATTGTAGCCGGAACAGTTCAAGCATCCGGAGATATTCCTCCTTGTTTTCTTCAGGATGAAGCCGGGCGATTATTTCGGCTGTTTCGGACAATAACCCGATAAACAAATCAGGCAGCATCGGATTGTTTTTTCCCGAAAGGAAGTTGTCGACATCGTTGAGTATCCCTTTGCCGAAAGCCCGCGAGCCACCGTATAACTCCATTGTTTTCAACCAGATCGGATGAACGAAGTCGGAATCAAAGTCAAGCCCGCTCAGCCTTTTTTGGTCGATCAGCAACGAGGCTTTGGTTTCGTCGATACAATGATCCACCGGTTCTTCCTCAAACCGGGTTTCGAAACTGACCGTTCCTGAATCGGCAGAGCCGCAAAATTCGCTGATGGCAGCCAGGCTAACCCGCCAACCTGTCGGGCTGTTAGGCGTTAATCCGATGATTACCGGGCTCGAATCACTTCGTTCAAGTTTGTCTCCGTTAATCGTCCAGACATAGGCGATAGCGCCGGTCGAATTGTTCGTCAGGATTAATTGATTACCGGCTTGTTCGTGACTGAACGCGGCCACCGGTGCCTGATGCACCGTCACAACCAAACCTGAAGGTGCGCCATTTAATATAAACTCAACCTGTCCGGGTCCAGCAATTGCAGGGATAAATACAAAGGTTCCGGAAGTATTTTGCTGTACCCCTTTCCCCTCAATTTTAGCCTGAACACCTGCCGGAGTGATTTCGAACGGATAATTGGTTTTGTCGTTTTCACAGAAATCGGATTCCTTTAAACTGATCTTTGTTTCTTCCATTTTAAAGGCAATTTCGTGTTCAACCGTCGCATGGCAAACACCGTTTGCCGCTGTCACCGTCAACGAAACAATCACTTTGTTTTCATCATTTACCGGTAGCCGGTAGGTGTGAGTCGGGTTTCGTTCGGTTGAAAGGTTGTCATCGCCAAAACTCCACAAAAAGCTTGCGCCATCGAGGTTTCCGGTTGGAACGAAGGTGATGGTGGTTTCGGAGGTGGGCGATTCGGGAACCTCAAAATCGAACTGAACGGCCCGGTACACGGTTATTTCAGTTTGCGTGATCTGGTCGTTCACCGTAAAACGGATGGTTTTACCCAACATCTCATCGGGGAAGGTTTCCGGGTCGAACGACAGCTTATTTCCTTCGATGGTCATTCCTTCCGTTTCCGGATTGGCTTTAATGACGCCATCGTCGGGAGAAACTTCAAATATTAGCGGGCTGACGTCTTTGCCCAGGCAGAAATGATCCTGCTCCAAACGCAGTGAAACCGGTTGCCGGGGCACAATAAAGTTGACCGGGGCACAATCGGAACAACACATGTACGGAAGCGAAAAATCGGCGACCACGGTATTATCGGGCACATCGGCCGCCTGGATCACCTGTCCCGATAATCCGGCCAATCCAAACCTTTCGGCTGCCGACAAGCTACTGATAGATGGTTCGGTTGGAGCCAGATGGGTCAGGTTTGTCGAAATCCGGCTTGCAGAAAGGCTTGTCGAAAGCGATGCCGCCGAGGTGAGCAATTCCCGCGAGGCGCCGGCTGTAAGTCCGGCAGGCGCTGTTCCCGGTGTTGGTTGAACTTTATTCAAATAAACCAGGATAAAGGTTCCCCCCGGTTCAACCCCGGCTTTATGCTCTGCGCCGGGATGTTTGTCGATGAATTTTGAAAGCTGTAACCGGATGATGATGGCTTCTTTCCGCTTATTGATTTCATCCAGCAGAATCTCCAGTTTTTTAGCCGAACAGCAAATGGACGAAAGCTGGATAATTAACACCTGCATCAAGGCTTTCAGGTTGGATGAAAGCTCCAGGTTTTGATAGCTGGTTTTCAGCCGTTTTACCCGAACGCAAAGCTCCTCCATCGTCAGCTTGTAAGTGTTTACGCCGGCGATATTCACATCCCGGATAAGCCCGGGCATTTTTTGCGACAACACGTGGGTGTAGGCCATTAACTCGATCGATCCGTCAATTACAAACTTCTTTATTTCGGGCTGTTCTTTCCAGGCGTCGGTATTTACCGCATCGGCAACCAGGAAATTGGCCCTGGCGATAATGTCGTTTACCGAACCTCCTTTTGTTTCTTCCAGCGCGGTCTTCATCACCTTACCCAACGCATCGTTGTCGAGGGTCAGGTTGTCGGCAATGACATTGCTCTTTGGCGAACTGATTACTTTGTACGCGGAGGTATCCAACAGTTGAGCTTTTTCTTTTGTTCCCGCTGTTGTTCCGGATGATAAACCGGATGCAAAACTGACCGAAGCTGCCGATAAACGCGAGTCGGCCAGTCTTCCCGCCGCCAGCGATTCTTTCACATTGGCTCCCGGTTGGGCGACACTAAAACCCGAAAAGAAACCGGCCACCTGTCCCAGGATACATTCCTGCTCGGTTGTCCAGGCTTTCAGCAAAACATTCAAATCTTCAAATTCGCATTCGTAGTCGTCAACATTCAGGGTTTCCTGGTTTATGTTTAACGACAAAGCTTTTACATCGAATGACAAGCCGTATTTTCGTTTCAGATTGTCAATTTCCTCTATCGCCTTGCGGTAATCTTTCCCCTGGTGTCCTTCAATCCGGTAAAAATCAAAGCGGTCGGTGTTATACAACAAGGGTTCCTGTACGTGAGGAACCGGCGCCAGGGCCGATGTATGATAGGATAAGTTCGTTTTTTGTAAGTGAATCTTTGTTTTAAAGAAATCCCAGCGATGCAGAAGATCATCTTTCAGCTCGTAGTAGAACGGGATGGCTTTGAACCCTAAATCCGTCAATTTATTGGATGGGGTAATCCGGGTTTCGCCCGCTGTAATTTTAAAATCGGAAATAAGCCGGAAAAGCCGCAACGCCAGGGTCCGGCATTGTTCAACCCGACTGTTTCCTCCGTTAAGAATGGGCGAAGGATAAAACTGATGCCGGTAGTTTTTGATGTCGTTTTCGGTTTCGTCGAGGCAACCCAGCATCAGGTGTTTCGGAAAGGCATGGATATCGGGGCAGCATTGCTCTTTCAGCGAAAGCAGGAGCGACTTAATTTCGTTGTAGGTATCGGTAATGTCTTTGACACAATCGTACCGGTACTGGATGTTAAACGGAACACTGTATGGTCCGAAATTGACCATGCTTTTTAATTTGGCGATGTAATTATCAAGCGCAGACGATGAGATATTTAATTTCAATACGGGTTCAAAAGTTTTGGCCATTTTGCTGATTCCTTCCGTCAGGCCGGCAATCAGGTTGACGTTTTGCACCAGCGCCGTATGGTATGCCCGTTTCAGTTCGTTGTAGTTTGAGGTATTTAACTGGCTCAGCACCACCCGCGGAACGGCAACGGCCGGAAGGTTAACGACCACGTCTTCCTGGTTGTGTTTTGAATAGATGGAGTCGATCGAGGCCATATAAGCGGCATCGGCTTTGGAAACCAGCAACACCCTGAGCCTGGCCACCTGCTCGACGCCCTGGTTGTCGCAGTCGATCGCCGTACACAGGTCTCCTTCTTTGGCATACGATTCGAGGTACAACACAACCACTTTATTTTTCAGGTCGGGCAGCGTATTCAGCGGCTTTGCGGTTTCAGATTCCCCGGGCAGAATTTCCCATAAGTCCAACGGTTCTTCCTGGACATTCCCGTCGATGGTGACCAGTCGTTTAAAAAACCGGTAGTTGGCCAAATTGTCTTCAAATTTCTTTACCCACGCGTATTCAATCTTTTCCAGGTCGATGGATTTCAGGCCGGCGCCGGTCAGGTTTCCGTACAGGTTGATCAGATCGCCGTCGGTCGTAACACCGGCCCCCTGGCTAATGGTTACGGATGGTTTGGCCGCATCGAATGCGAGCCTAAAGCCGCAAACCAGACCAACTCCGCTCAAAAAGATCCGCGACAGGCGATCCTGATCTTCAAAATAGTTGATAAACTCATTCAACTGGTCCTTGGTTAACACCTGGTCGTCGACAAATGTATGGTACTGTGTACTGATTTGGACTAATTTTGCTGCCATAACGTTTTAATTAAAGGTTTCCAATATTGGTGCGGCCAAGGATGATCCTGCCTGCCAATTCATCATCTTCATCATCGCAATCGATTAATTTTCCGGATGGATAAACGGAGTTTAACTTGCTGAGTATTTCAATGAATTCCTTCAGTTTCATTTCATCTTGTGCTTGCCCGGCATTGGTTTTTGCCAGAAGAAAGTCCTGATAGGCTTTTTCGAACAGCAGCATATCATTTTCTTCGTCGGGCACTTTGCCCCGGCGGTGACCAATCCAGCAAATGCGGGGCAGGATATGCGCCGGGAGTTCTTTCCGGATCAGGTCTTCCATAAATTCCCGGAAGTCCATGTTGGAAAACCGGTAGGTCCATCCCGGAAGCACAATGGTGACCCGGTACGAATACGGATCAACCGGCTCACAGCTTTCGCAGTTATCGGTGCAAACTGGCATAAACTGTCCGAGGGGGATATTCGTTTGGGTAACATCGGGGCGTAACAGGATATGTTCAACCAGAAAAATGCCCTCTTCGGTAAAAATGGTGGTCATAAACCCGATGATTTCGAGGATGGCCTGCTTCAGTTCTTCCTGGGTATTGTAGTAGCTGTACTGCCGTGCAATAATCCGGGCCGAGCTGCTGGCCGGAGCTTCCAGGTTAATCACATCGAAGGAATATTTCCCGGTTTCAGAACGCTGAATTTCAAAATTTCCAACTTCATCCTCATCCTTGATCTCCTGTTTAAAGGCTTCGATCACCGTTTCCGGCGAGGTTTCAATAATCCGGATCATCGCCAGGTACATTTCTTTTTCGGCCAGCGACAAGGCGGGATAATTTTCGGTAGCCGACAAAACGATATTTCCAAACTGATTCCTGATCCGCCAGCGGTATACTTCCTTGTCATCCGTTTCGTCGGGGTCGTAAAATTCGACAATAGAGCCGGAGAGGTTCCGGCGGTTATAGTTTTTCATGCCGGTGAGTCGGGCGATTCGTTTTTGTACGCCCGCGATATTGGAGGTATCCCACAGTTCGGATGCCGGCTGTTGGTAATAATTAAACGCGCTTCCCCTTTCGCGGCTGACCACCGGGTATTCTTTCAGAAAATTTTCTTTCGCCAAAAGAATGGCCTGGTTGGCAAAACTGCCGTACAATTCTTTCATCAGGAAGGCAAAGTCGCTGAATTTCTCAGCAAACCGGGCAATCAAATGATCCAGTAATTTATTTTTCCGTTCAACCACATCATCCAGCCCGTCAAACAACAGTTTAGTCAACTCTTCCGGATCGTTTGCCGAATAACCGGATACGAGTTCTTCGAAATCTTTAATATCGTTCACCGCTTGTGCAAAATAGGTTGATTTCAACCGGTTATCCACCGACAACAGTTCTTTCACGTTCGTGAGGTGTGCAAAATAACCGGCCAGAATCTGGTCGAAAAACAAGAGATAGGCCTTCAACTGTTTCGCCTGCGATTTCCGGGCAGTTTTAACGGTCGATGGCAAACCGGTTTGCCCGACTCCGTACGTATCGGGGAAATCGTTTTGAATGGTGGTGGTATCGCCGGTTTGCAGGTAAATTCCTTCGGGTGTTTCAATTTCCATGTCGATCCGGGCCAGCGCCTGTTCCTGATTCTCCGCCTCATCCATTTCGGCCAGGTAAGCTTCCACTTTCGATTGATTGATGTTGACCGGCAAAAGACTTTTATAATAACTGAAAGCGCTGTCGGGGCAATGCACCGGTTTTTTACCTTCGTCAATGCAAATCAGCCAGCCATCAGCTTCATCGTCCGGGTTCTGACAATCGGTCATGGAAATGTCTTTGATATTTTTCACCCCCTCGATATTCATGATCAGTTGAATGAGATCCGACAGGCGGACTTCGGTACGCAGGGTGGCTGCTTTCAGCTCATTGGTATCGAGAAATCCGTTTGTCAGCAGGGGACCTTCGAATATCTCGTCGGAAGCATACCCTTTTTCAAACATTTGACTGAGCGAATAAAACTTCACGGAAGGAGAAAAATACTGGCTGATGGCCCGCAATACCCTGGCATGGACCAACTCTTCATCGACCTCGGGAAACAGTTCGATGCTTGCGCAAACAGCTACCGGATGGACGTCGACTTCGCGAATATCGATTAAATCTTCGCACAGGCTCCGGTTGGCATGAAAGCGTTTTGTTATTTCATCTTTTACATCGCTGATTTGAGCCGCCGTTTCAATGTCGTTATCAAAATCCACGATCACCGAATACAATCCTTTCAGAATAAACTCTTTTCTGAAATCCTCGTGCGTAGCGGCAAAATCTTCCGGATTATACGAAAGCTGATCGTTTTTACAATCAACGTAAACCGTTTTCCTGTAGGGTTTCAACCAGCAGTTTTTCACCCCGTCGATGTCGATGAACAGCTTTCGGTAGTCGAGCTCTGTGACCGGCTTGGAGGGTAAAATTTCGGAAGCTCTAAAAAACTGATCTTCTATTTTTTTTGCTGTTTGATCTCCGGGGGCAAGCAGGTTTTCGATGGGCAAATCCATACGCATCCCCAGATCGGTGATGGCATAACACAACATTTCAAGGATGGTTATGCCGGGATCGTGCGAATTGTAATCCGTCCACAACCGCCCCGAAAGCTGTTCAATATAGTTCTGCCCTTCCTTTCTCAAAAACGAATAATCCAGGTCGTTTTGGGCAGATACATTCTTGGGGATGCTGATATGTTTGTTTAAGTCCGGCATGTTTCTTTCGTTTCAATGATGGTGGTACAACTTTTTATATCGGTGCTTAGCTGGTGTTGCCTGGCCGAAACAAGAATGGCTTTCGGGCACGAAGGCGCTACCCGTGCCAGGCTTATTTCGCCGTTTTTAATCAGTTTCACGTCTTCCACATAATCCACGTAGGTCAGTTTTTCGATGTAATTGATGACCACGCTCCGGTGCAGCGTGATGCCGAATTCGATGGCCGCGGTTTCTTCGAAGGCCCAGGGAGAAAGCAGGCGGGTAATATCTTTGTTCAACACCTTCAGGTAATAATTTTCGTCGTAACCCGCATGGAATTTCACCTTCATGCTCACGGTCACTTCTTCGTAATCGGGGTTGATCACCTTCGCGTTTACATGGAGGGTATTGAGTTGATTGATCTGTTTTTGTATCGCGTTCAGCGTGGCCTTGCTGACCCGCGGCTGGAAAATATCGAACACATTTTTGTTCACAATATCCGGGATCACCACGACCAACACATCGCCGGGCGACAGGAATGAGGTTTCGGACGAGTGATTGAGACATTTCACTTTATGCACCTCGGGGAATTGCTGTAGAATGATATGTTCGTAATCCCACAGCGTGACGGCCCTGTTTTTATGGCGCAGGCGTTCGCTCGCCCTCCGGTAATAGGCCAGGTCCGATTCTTCGGGGGCGCCGCCAAAGGTTGAAAACGGTTGCGATATGCTTTTGATAGTTGCCACGCGCTGTACCAGCTTTGATATCGTTTTGGCTTCGAGCCCTTTCTCCAGGTGCAGAAAATCATTCCCGTCGGGTGCAAATTCGGCCGGAACGGCCTGCGCCAGAATCGCGATGGTTTTGCATACCGCATCGTAATTCTTGTGGATTTTCACTTTTATCCAGACTAAACCGGCGGGCAGACGGGTATGATCCTTGGTGGCATCGGCCGGAATGGAAAACTGCACAATCCCTGATTTCAGGAAGTTGTCTGTTTGATTCGAAATCATAAAATTGGAATCGAGGCTTTTCCATTCATTTTGTGATAAAACCGACCATTCGGCCTTTTGTTTTCCGGTAAATGACTCGGCAAGCGGGTTCTCGCTGCCTTCCAAAACCTGCACCAGCAACGAAACCTGCTGCATGTTTTCAGCCTCTTCGAGGCCGATATACAGTTCACCTCCTTTACAATAGGCCGGGAGCAGTCTGACTTTTTTGTCCTCGTCCGTCAGAAAATTCAACCGGCTTTTCAGCCAGGGATGTTCTTCGGATTGGCCAAACGGATGCTCATGAAATAAGCTAACCGTGTTTTTACTATACGCTTCTTCAGTCGCCTCCAGCTTTATGCCGGCTTCGGCTTCATAATTCAGGCTGATGCTATCCACCATCGGGGTATAAGGTTCATTGGGGATCAGGGCATCTTTTTCCTCGCTGGTAAACGCGAGCGCGTAAATCCGCGGGAATAACTCGTGCAGAAACGATTGGTTGAGCGACAAACGCACCGGTCCTTTTTTCCCGGCTTCACCACTTGCGTTGGGTACTGAAAAATTGGTCCGGTAGCTGCCATCTGAGGTTTTGGTAAACAAAGTCTTTGCCGGATCAATAGTTTGCCAGTCTTCTTTTTCCAGTATTTCAACGGCGGCTTTAAAATAGGCGTCGCTGGTAACGATCAGGTTATCGGGTTTGGCATTGAATTGCCAGAGCGTATCGCCAACGTTCTTAAAAAACATGGCAGTAATGAATTTTGACGGATTGGCCTGAAAGATGTAATCTTTTCGATAAGCATAGTACAGATTTTCAAAAGGATCGACGCTTGCATTTGTGCTTTCAGGCGTATTTTTCCATTTTATATCAACTTCCAGGTTCTTCCAGCTTTTTTTGAAAAGTTCGGGATAACTGATATAAAAATTTGACCGTTTAACGGGTTGCGTACTGAATGGGTAAAACGGCTTTTCGGCATTTAGCGTACCGATGTCGCTTTCAAGCGTAAGGCTTTTTATGCCGCTTACCTGGACGTTTAGGGTCAGCTTTTTTATCTCGTGCGACACGAGGTTCCGGTACAAATCAAAGCCGTTTCCATTTCCGGTTTTTATCAGGATTCGGCATACAGGCTTTGTTGTATTGAAGCTTTCGCCCAGCGCTTCCGGCTGATAGCCAACCAGCGCTTCTTCCTCTTTCGGGATCTGAAATGCCATTTTCAGCTTCTTTTGTCCACTGTTCATCGACGAAGTAAACACCACGTTCCCGTTCTCATCTTCAAGCTGGGGCAATACCTGAAACGGGCCAAGCCATCCTTTTTCGCCCGAACAATATATCGCGATCTGATCCTGCAGCGTTTGGAAAGAAACGGCACCCGGACTTGAGGCGAAATCAACCGTAATTTGCACATTTCGCATTCCTTCCTTTAATTCGAGGATGGTTGATGCCAGGGCGAAGCCTGTTTTTGCATCGGCCAACTCCGGGTAGGCAGCATCGCCATAGTGTCCGAAAGGCCACCATTTTACCTCATCATTCGGGAATGCGGCGTCGTTCCCGTCGTATGAATCTGCTTTATTGGCGGCTTTCATCTTTTTATTCTCATGATCGGTATAGACATTCTTCAGTTGGGCAACCCGGCTTTTGTTGGCGATCAGTTCTTCGGTAGTTTTATAAATCCGTTTTTTGCCGAGAGAATCTTTTCCGCCATCCAACGCGGTTTCCAGGTTGATTTTTTCGTCCGCCACATTTCGGGCCAGCCCGAAAATCAGATGAACTTTATCGGGAGTAGCCGGAAGTTTTTCAATTTTCAGGATCTGGTGGTAATAAAAATCAAGATGCCTTTGGGTCAGTTTGTTAAATCGTTTTTTCGAAAACTCCAGCAAGCGGACAAAACTGACAAACAGGGCCAAATGCGGACTCAGATTTTCGCCATCGTCAACCAACTTCAGGAAATCATCCAGTTCTGAATCCGGTATAAAAAAGCCTTCCCAACTTCCGGACGGATTCAGAGCATCTGCCGGATCGAAATAATTTGCATGCTGTGCAAACCGGTATGCAAATTTCATCCATTCTTTCAAACTGAAATCGTTAAGTTTAACCGATTCGGGATCCAACGCTTTGACAAAGCGCTGCATCTGCCCGGTGCCTTCGCGTGCTGATAAGATATCTTTTCCGCAATTCGTCATAAATCAATACTTTACAGTTCGTTTCCTTCCTCTTTATAAAACGGGTAAACCATATTTCTCCGGGAGTTGGTTGTACGGATGGTGTAGTCGATCTGAATCAACAATACGCCCCGCAGCTCGTCGGAGGGGTCGATTTCAATTTTATGGACATCAATTCGTGGTTCGTGGTAAAGGATGGCCGTTTTAATCAAATCAACCACCCTGGTTTTCAATGTCAGATTCAAAGGGTTGAACAACAGCTCTTCGAGGTTGCATCCATAATCCGGAACCATGATGCGTTCGCCCAGCCGGGTTGACAAGAGGATTTCGAGACTGCTCCGGATATCATCTTCATCTTCGAGCATGACCACGGCATTTGTCCCCTTACTAAACTCGGGCGGAAAGCTCCAGCCCTTACCAAGAAATGATTTGTTTGTTTCCATCTGTTATCCTCCAATTAAAACGGTGGGGCATCCGGCGACAATGACTCCTCCGTGTGCCGTTAAATCGCCCATCCGGGCAGCCGGCATGCCGCCAATCAATACCGTTGACGAACCCATGACAATGGAATCGGGCGGCCCCGTGCAGGTAGCCATATCGCCCACCCGGGCAGCAGGCATCCCGCCGATTAACACCGTGGGATCGCCGGGTGGCAAAACAGGCCCTCCCACGTGGGGCACGGTACCTGTCACCATCGGGCAGGTGTGCATATCGGTTATCCGTGCTGCTGCTCCCATCTTAGTTTATTTGTACCAACGAACCTTTCAAAACAGCAATGGCGCTGGTCGAGACCTCAGCCCCACCAGACCCTTCTGCCTTAAACTGAGCGCTGGCTTTTACCGAAACATTTATGCCTTCAATCGTAATATCTCCGCTTGATTTCAGGGTGATGCCTGCCGGACTGTCGAGGGTGATGCCATCCGCGTCCATCAAAAGCTTATTCGAGTTTTCATCAGTCAGTTCAATCAGACCGGCATCGTCGTCAAGCGTCAGTTTCTTTCCGGCCGGTGTTTCCAGCGTGGCCGACTTTTTTTCGTCGTTAAACATGAATTTGATCCCGCTGCGAGTTGTAAATCCCTTCTCGTGATTATCATCGCTGGCAGCAATGGGCGCCGGTTTGGCGCTGCTGTTCATCATTCCCAATACAATGGCATCGTTTGGGTTTTCGTTAATGAAGCCAACAATCACTTCGTCGCCGATTTCGGGGCGGAAGAATGAACCTCGGTTTTCGCCCGCATCGAGGGTGGCCACGCGCGACCAAATTCCTTCGCCCTGCTGATCGACCACCGGCAGACGGACCAGAATACGGTCCTCTCCATTGGGGTCGTTTTCAAGCTGGGTGACAATTCCGATCTGCAGCCCGTTTACCGGGGCCATTAAGCCCGCAGCCGGGGTGTCGCTGATATTAACCGTCTCTGAAAACCAGTCCGGCTGTATTCCAAACTGGGCGTCAACCGTCCAGTTTCCTTCCGTAATCTGGTGACGAACAGCCGAAATGTACACCTTCCCGTTAAACCGGTCGCCCACGCCCTGCAGTTTCACGACCGTATCTGGTTTTACAGCCGGAATACCCTGGAACTTCAAACGTCCCCTGGTTTTTGCCAGTTGATTAAACAAGGCCCTGGCGTTGGCCCATTCCTGTAATTCAACATCGGGGGTAGCGCCGCCACTTTTAAAATCGAGTTTCTGCAAATTAACGACCGAGGCTAAATCGTCGGGGCTCAGGTTCCCGTTCAACGGCAGCGAAGGGCTGTCGGCCTCAATTTCGAGCCATTCCTGTCCCGAAGCATCCCAGGCATAGGAGGTCACCTGCTGAAACTGGTTTCGTGCATCCATTTCGGCATCGAACTCCAGCAAGCTGGCGCCGTAGCTTACCGTTTCAACTTCATCCTGATCATACCCCGGTTTTTTAATGGTTATTTTGCCATCGTCAACCACCACGATCCTCCCGTTGGCCTGCGCCCTGACGACGCAAAAATCCCAGTCGGATACCTGGTATTGCACCCGTTCTTTATGTTCCACGCCGGTTGCCTCCACCTCCTTTTCCAAACCATAAGCGTCGATGATTTCTTCCAGAATATCACTGTCCTTACTTTCGTAGAAATATTTGCTCTTGCGGCCAATGGTCAGCTTTACCGCTTTGTCCCGGCATTCAATAAGTAAATGGGCTTGGTTGGAGCGGATCCTGAGATTGTGCTTAATTACAATCCCCTTAAAGATGGTTTGTTCGTCGGAATGGTAACCCGCTTTAATTTCAATCTCCTTCCCGGGAATCAATAAATCCTGGTTGCTCAACTGAAAGTCGCGGGCAGCCGGGTCTCCGTCAATCAGGACGATTTTAGCCAGGGGCACACGGTTAATTTCCTTCTCCACGGTAATACCCGTAACGGAATACGACCGGGATAGTTCCTCTCCTTCAATCAGAATTTTATGCGTGATTAAATCGGCTGACTGAGCTGTATTTATGACTTCGGACTGAGGCATTTCATTTAAACTTTTTCGAGAGGTGGAAAGAAGATCTGTTGTCCCACCTTCAGTTTTCTGAAATTGGAAATTTGGTTCACTTTAGCTACTTCGAGGTAATATTTCGAATCGCCGTATATCCGGAAAGTCATCAACGGGAGCGTATCTCCTTCCTTAACAATACGGATATGGGTGAGGTCGGGCGAACTGTTATTTTCACGGGCAACCCGCAAATCGTCCTCAACAAAACCTTTGAATTTGGCATTTGCCACCGCCCTTAGCGGAGTTCCGTCGGCTTTGAACAGTTTAAAGGTGATGTCCATTTCGGCGAGGGTGCCTTTGAACAGAAGCGTCCCCCAGTAGATGATCAGGTAGTTTGGCTTATGTTCGTCGCCATTGTAATCGAAAATCACCTTTTTAAACTGCTCCACATCGTCGATGATGCCTCCGCCCTCGTCCTTAAACGTCTTATGGCCTTCTCCGCCCGGCGAATTGTAGTCGACAAGCACGCCGGTGCGGTCAAAAACAAACTGAAGTTCAAGATCTTCGGGCAAAGCCTTATTGAAACGGGGCGCCATGGCGCTGGTTCCGGAAGCCTGTTCCTCATTTTGTTCAATTTTATACTTGAACTTATAATTTTCAGGGTTTAACAGGGTTTTAAACTCCCCGTCGGCCACTTCATCCGAAAACCGTTCATCACGAAAGGCTTTAATTCTCAATTTTATCAGTTCTCCGCTCATCTTACCTCTCCCTGTTTTTAGCTAATAGTTCCATAACATGTTCCACACATGCGGCAATCAGCTTATCCTGTTCCTCTTTTTTTGATAGTTCGGAACCTGCTGCTTGCGAACTTTCGTCCACGTTGATCCGGATATGCAGTTCTTTTATTTCAATAGGCATGCTACTTGATATTAAAATAGTTGTATGCCAGCTCAATGGTTTCGATCACCATTTTACTTTCTTCTGCATTAAAATCGGCCATGGCCCATTTCAGCGGATAGGCATGAACGACGTTCCAGGTCATCAGTGGTTCGTGTTCTTCGTTCAACAAACTGATCGTAAGGTCGGTGGGCGAAATATTAAAATCTTCGAGCGCCTCCCGGCACCATTTTGCCAGGGAGGAATCGGTCAGCAGCCCACGTTTTAAAACCAGATTGGGGAACTTTGTTCTGACAGGCAATTTGTGTTTGAACCGGTTTTCACCTCCTTCGGCAAATTCCTCGGTATCAAAATCGATCGTCAGACCGGATACCGATTGAAATTCGTACTCACTTTTCAGATTGGTAAACTCCACCTTAAAGTGAAAGGCCAAAGGAGGATAATAATTGCTCATTGTCAGTCATTTTGAATGATCAGTCCTTCATGTACCAACTCCATCGACTCGATCGCGACTTCGTTTCCGTCGGCTTTTAAGTCGGTTGACTGGACTTTGATCGGCCAGGCATTTTTCACTTTCCAGCTGATCACCGGCTCATGCTCCTCATTCAGCAAACTGATGGTGATATCGCGCCTTTCAATCGTATTCAGCTTCACGGTGTTCCACCAGTTATAATACTCGTTATCGCTGGCAAAGGTGCCGCGCTTAAGCGTGATGTTGCTGAATTTTTGCAAACCCGGCATTTTCACCTTGGAGTATTCCGGACTGGCGCCGTGGCGGTACTCCACAACTTCTGTTTCCACATCAAGACCGGAGACTTCGGTGAATCCAATTTTTGTTCCTCCCCATTCAACCTGGAAATGGAACTTGACCAATGGGTAATTTATAGCCATAATTGTATGATTTTTATGTTTTTAACAGATTAGGATTCCTGCATTTTATGAGAGAATTTCAGGATGATAAACTCGGCAGGGCGGACGACTGCCATCCCGATTTCGACGTGCATGTAGCCATTTAGGATATCTTGTGCCGTCATTGTTTGTCCCAGGCCCACGCGCACAAAAAATGCTTCTTCGGGTTTAGCTCCCGCCAATGCTCCCGCTCTCCATTGCAGAATCAGGAAATTCTCGATCATGGCCCTGATTTTCACCCAGGTATTGGCATCGTTGGGTTCAAAAACAAATTGTGCCGTTGCTTTTTTTACCGACTCCTCCACCATGTTGTAGAACCGGCGAACCGGGACATATCGCCATTCATTATCATTCCCGGCCAGTGTACGGGCGCCCCAAATCAAGGTGCCCTTCCCGGTGAACGCCCTGATGGCATTAACCGATTTTCCGGCTTCGGTGTCAATATTCAGGCTTTCCTGATCTTCGTGGGTAATATTTACGGTTGGTCCCTTCACCGCGGCCAGACTAACATTGGCAGGCGCTTTCCAGACGCCCCGTTCACGGTCGACGGCAGCATACCGGCCAACAACAGCCCCGCTGGGCGGCAATACCACGCCTTGTTGCCTGATCGCGTCAACAATACTCCGGTAAACCGGGTCAACATCTTTGAGGGTCTCTGTGCGGTTGGCCCGGACTGCTTTCAACTCCGCATAAAATCCGTTGACTACCGCGTTCAATTTCCCCAGTAAGATTTTGAAGTAAGGGGCAGCATTCGCGGCGGTAGCCGTGGCGGTATAAATGTCGTTTTTGTCTGTCGCGGGCGCCGCAAAGGTCAGCGGGCCGAAATCGGCATCAAAATCGTCTGTCAGCAGCGGATTGTCCCAGGTAGGAGACGGAGCTTCGCTGTTGGCCGACTGGCTGAAATGGTTATAGTCGAACAGGATACTCAGTAAACTGTTAAAATTTGAACCGGCAGCGACAAACCGGGCATGGATACTTGCCGCCGAATTTTTATCGGAGGTATCGTTATCGGAAAAGCTCAGGTCGAAAAAATCTTTGAAATAAGCATACAAATCTCCGGCGGCTGTCACCAGCGATGGCCGGTTGTTGATATCGCCTATTGTCGGAAGGCTCAGACCCGATTGTGCGGCAATATCCGTATCAACGGAATCAATGGGTGCAACCACAGCGCTGTTGAACAATGCTTTAACATCGGCAACAGGCGATCCTTCTTTCGTGAATGTTCCGCCGACAATGGAATCGTAGTCAATTTTGAACGATAGCGTAGTTTTTAACCAGGGATAATAGGCGGCGCCGTACTTCAGGTAATTCATGCCCACGTTTTCTCTGAAATCGGCAACAGGATCGAGAGTCGGAGTAATATCCTGTTCGCCGTTCACCAAATCCATCACGGCAAAACGATCCTGCAACTTATTACATTGGCTGAGCATGGCGGCATGCACTTCGCCGGCCTCTGCCACCGAAAGATGCACTGTTTCGGGAATCACCAGCAGAGTAGGTAAATCTGCTTTTTCAAGTGAAGTCAGCCCGGCAAGCAATTCTTCTTTATCCACATCCGATTCGGAGGTATTGTACGCGCCAACAGAAACGACATAGCAGTCTCCTCCCCCGTTTACATAAAACATACGGACGGTATCGTAAAGCAGATTGATGCTGTTCACTTCGGCCGATTTTACCGAATTGTCTGCATTCAGTTCCACTTTAATTTCAGAGGGATCGGGAGCCCCTCCAAAATAAAATTCGTATTCGGGGAGCGAACCAATTTTCACCGGGCGGATGATTCCTTCCGTGTGATAATCGACCCCACCCACGACCGCCGAAGCAGTATAGCCAATAAAGGCCGGGATTGCAGTTTCTACTTGCGCCACCGAGGGAGGGAATTTGGATATCTCCTCGATATAAACGCCTGGTGTTTTGTAAGATGTTGCCATAATCTTGCTCTTTAGTTTTACATGTATATTTCTGAATAAATTTTATTGGTGGAAGCATCCGGTTTTATCAGACGGACATCCGGGTTGGGTAGTTCCTGCCCGTCCTGTTCGATCGAAATAAATCCGCTTAGGGTCAGCGGGTGCTCGGTTTTGGTAATCAATACCCGGTTACTGGCATTTTCTTTTACAACATCATCTCCGGGTTTCACGGTTTGGTCCTGGTTGAAAATGTATCGCCAAAATGTTCTGCGGTTTTCAAACAGCAGTTCAAAGGCGGGAGTTGCTCCCTGAAGCTTCCCCTGTGCATCGGTCATGTTGAGCGAACTGACATCGGCCTTCATAAAAATCCGGATGAAGCCAAAAAGATTCTCTTTCTCCGGTGGCGCCAGTTTCAGGAGTTCTGCCTTTTTACTGCCGGGGCTTAAACCAAATGAGTGATCAACGGTCAGGTTATCGCCCGATTTTCCAATCAGGGGAAATGTACCGGGTTCGGCCGGCAACCTTCTGTTCGAAAAATACATCAGGCTACCGGCCTCATTCAGGTCCAGATTGGTATAATTGTGGAAACGCGGGTCTTTCAGTTGAATCAGAAAAGTCAGACTCAAATCATCGGCCAACGGAATGAAGGGCGTGCCATCATCGTCGGCCGTGAGCCGCGTCCAGATCGTAAAACCTGTCGGTCCGGGCTTAAAAACCAACTGATGCCCGTTTAACAGTTGGCGCGATTCCCGGGTAGGGTAAATACCGGCGAAGGACTGGCTGTTATATAAACTCAACTGCTTGTCTTGATCTGCCTGCGCCATGCCGACAAACGGCGTACTTCCTTTATCCAGAAAAAACTGATGGAACAGGTCGACTTTAAAAAGGGGAACGTATTTTACTGAAAATGTCATGAGCCGATATCGTTTAATACACCACCAACATGCGTAATGACCCCGGAAGCCGACAATTTCTTGTCTCTCTCGATCTGAACCAGTTGAACCTTGTACATCACCGAAGGAAGTTGCCTTCCTCCCAGGGTTCCCCATACATAGTTTAGTTTTTCGAAATCGGGCGTGTACAACTCCACAATGAATTTGAAATAATCAAGCACGTCAAAAGCCACATTGGTCCGGTTGTAAACCGTATTGGCCGAGGTGAACACTTTTTTACCCTGAAAAAACCGGATCACTTTTGAGATACTGCGCAACGCATTTTCGTATTTATCAAAATTTGCCGTGATCAACAGATACAGGTTTAAATGAACGGGCGGATTTTTATACTCGGTT
This sequence comes from Gaoshiqia sp. US2, assembly GCF_059705485.1. NCBI lineage: Bacteria > Pseudomonadati > Bacteroidota > Bacteroidia > Marinilabiliales > Prolixibacteraceae > Gaoshiqia > Gaoshiqia sp. US2. The sequence goes on from NZ_AP048550.1 coordinate 4,217,500, forward strand.
AAACCATCCTTCATTTTATTGTTGGGCATATTTTTCAGTGTAGTTTCTTCCTCCATGTTCAAAAGGGTAATCACTACTTTTTTGTCCAGATTCGAGTTTCCGTTCCCGTTAGGGTCCCAAAGGGCAATGTTGTCGAGTGTCACAATTTTATCGAATCCCTCTTCCGTCAAATAATTATCCAGCTGCTCCTTCAATATCTGCAATGTTTCGTAGATCATTAATTGTATTTATTTAGTCTTATTCTAATTTATAATAAAAAGTACAATTATATTTCATCTAACCACTTGATGGATAGATATTTTATCTCCTATTTAACATGACATAAAGTTACGACAAGCATTCATTAGATTCAATCCTCATTTTTGAGGATTTTTTTAATCGGCCTAAAAAGCGTAGATAAAACTGATCCAAAATGGGATCAGACAGGTCCGCTCTTATGGTATTCTGCCAAAATGCTTACGGATACATTTTCTTTTGCTTTCTTTTTATTTTATATATTTGCGGTTCTAAAAATCGGATCAATGGTAAATACCAATTATCAGGAAATTGAAGAAGCAATTGCCGAAATTAAAAAAGGAAAGGTCATCATTGTGACAGATGACGAGCACAGGGAAAATGAAGGCGATTTTATAGCTGGAGCCGAATTGGTGACTCCTGAAATAGTCAATTTTATGGCAAAAGAAGGCCGGGGATTGATATGTGCAGCCATCACCGAAGAACGGTGCCGGGAACTGGAGCTGGATCTGATGGTGAAATCAAACTCTGCGGTCAACTCCACCAATTTTACCGTATCGGTTGATCTGATCGGGAATGGCTGCACCACCGGAATCTCTGTACACGACCGGGCCAAAACCATTTACGCGTTGGTCGATCCGGGTACCCGGCCGGATGATTTGGGCCGACCGGGACATATTTTCCCGATCAAAGCACATCGGGGCGGTGTAAAAAAACGTCCGGGACATACCGAGGCAGCCGTTGAACTCGCCCGGCTGGCCGGTTTAAAACCTGCGGGTGTGCTTGTCGAGATCATGAACGCCGACGGTTCGATGGCCAGATATAACGACCTGGTTGGTTTAGCGGAAAAACTGGATTTAAAACTCATCACCATCAAACAACTCATTGCATACCTTGAACGCGAAAAATAGTCGAGAACCTAAAATTGGATACTTATGTTAGCACATCACCGCCGGGAAAAAATTCTTGAAATGATCCGTGAAGATGGCCATGCCAAGGTACTTCAGTTAAGTAAAATTTTTAAAGTGACCGAAGTAACTATTCGCCAGGATTTGGAAAAACTCGAGAAAGATGGTTTTATCGAGCGGGAGCATGGCGGGGCCTATTTGAAAGATATTGGCCTGAACGTAAAGAATATCACGCTTCAAAATCAGGATAAGCTTGCTGAAAAAGCGATTATTGCCAAAAAAGCGGTTAGCCTGATCAACGATGGCGATACCATTATTCTTGATTCAGGATCGACGACAACTGAAATTGCCCGGCTGATCTCCGGCTTCAAAAATCTGACAGTGATTACGAACTCACTGAATATTGCCCTCATTTTAGGGGTCGACACGGAGATTAACCTCGTGGTCACCGGGGGCGAATTTAAGGCGCCCACCCTTTCGCTTACCGGGCAAAAAGCGGCCGATTTTTTTGAAGGCCTGCACGTCGATAAATTGTTCCTTGCAACAGCCGGCATCACCCTGAAATCGGGTCTGACCTATCCAAGCATCAGCGACATCTGCGTGAAGCGGGCCATGATCGAGTCGGCCAATGTGGTTTATCTCGTTGCCGATTCCAGCAAAATCGGGAAAAGTTCTTTTGCCAGCCTGGGCGCGCTTTCACTGATCGATTACCTGATCACGGACTCCAACCTCAAACAGGAAGAAATGGATATGCTCCAAAAAAACGACATCAAACTGATTATCGCTTAAACAGTTCTTCAGAATTCACTAGTCACTGGTCACTGGTCACTTGCGGCTTGGAGCTTGGAGTTTGGAACCTGGAACCTGGAACCTGGAACTAAAAAGTACCTGAGTAAAACCGCTACACTGAGAGTGAATACTGAATACTGCTACTAAATACTGCGACTTTTCCCCGCCGCCTCCTGAAAAACGAAAAAAATTCATTCTCTTTTTGTTTTCGATTATTTTCTTTTATTTTTGTTTTCGCAAAATTCATCTAAACGGGTATCCGAATCTCCCGCTAATGATGAAGTTTTGAACTGCAACCTATAATCTGTTATCAGCTATGAGCAGCTTCCGAAAATATATATTGGCAATCGATCAAAGTACCTCGGCGACAAAGGCCATTTTGTTTAACCGGCAGGGAAAACCGGAATACAGGTCCACCATTCCTCACCAACAATACTACCCCGAGGCGGGATTCACGGAACATGATCCGGTCGAGATCTTTGAAAACACCTTAGTGGCCATCGGCGATGTGTTTGGGAAAATGAAAATAAACGAAAATGATCTGTACTGTATCGCCATCACCAATCAGCGCGAAACAGCTATGATCTGGGATAAAAACACGGGGGAACCGGTTTGCAGGGCAGCTGTCTGGCAGTGCCTGCGCGGGGCAGCCTATTGTTCCGAACTCAAACAAAAAGGATACAGCGAACTGATCAGGCAAAAAACCGGCCTGGTGATCGATCCGTACTTCTCGGCCGGCAAGCTGCACTGGATCATGAAAAATACTCCCGGACTGGATGAAAAAGCTAAAAACGGAGAGTTGCTGTTAGGAACCATGGATTCGTGGCTTTTATGGAAACTAACCAAGGGGGCCGTTCATGCGACCGACTATTCGAATGCCTGCCGCACCATGCTGTTTAATATCCACAGCCTGCAATGGGACGAGGAACTTATCCGCTTATTCGGCTTAAATAAAAACATGTTCCCTGAAGTCCGGTTTAGTAATGAGATCTTCGGCTATACCCGCCCGGACGTCGTGTTCGGCAAACCGGTTCCAATTGCCGGACTGCTGGGCGATTCACATGCCGCCTTGTTCGGACAGAACTGCTTTACCGCCGGCATGGCCAAAGCGACCTATGGCACAGGCTCGTCAATCATGATGAACATTGGCACGGAACCGCTGGATGCGCCTGAAGGACTGGTTACATCAGTAGGCTACGGATTGGATAACGAAATTTACTACGTATTTGAAGGCAATATTCACTGCACCGGCGACACCATCAACTGGCTGAAAAACGAGGTTCAGCTGATTGCCGATGCCTCCGAAACCGAAGTTTTAGCCACATCGGTTAGCAATAACAACGGCGTTTACCTGGTACCGGCCTTTGTCGGCCTGGGCGCGCCGTACTGGGACAACCAGGCCCGCGCCTGCCTGTCGGGTATGCCGCGCAACACCACCAAAGCCCACATTGTGCGGGCTGCATTGGAAAGTATTGCTTACCAGGTGAAGGACTTAATCGGCCTGATGGAAGAAAAAGGTGGGATTCATCTGACGGAATTACGCGTTGACGGGGGACCAAGCCGGAATGATTTTCTGATGCACTTTCAATCCGACATGCTCGACCGGAATGTCGCCCGCTCAGAAGTGGAAGAAGTGTCGGCGCTTGGCGTAAGTTTTATGGCAGGACTGGCCACCGGCTTCTGGAAAGATCTGGATGAAATAAAAGCGCTGAGAGAATCGGGGCACCTCTTTCAACCGAAAATGGACGACGCTGTACGGACACAGCTTTACGCCGGCTGGCAAAGAGCCGTGGAACGAGCACGGTTGCAGTGAAGGATCAATGACCAATATCGAACAAGGATTTTTCAATAACGAATACACAAGAATAACCATGAAGCTGAAAAAACAAACATTTGGTGTCATCATTGCCACGCGCAATATCTTTAATTTCAAATTAGCGGTTGATGCCCGTAAAAAAGTGTTGCAAAAACTCGAAAGCATGGGCTTTGGCTATGTCATTCTACCTGAAGAAGAAACGCCCACCGGAAACATCGAAGGTTATGCCGATGCGGTAAAATGTGCCGCCCTGTTTAAGAAAAACAGCGACATCATCGACGGGATCCTGGTGGTGCTGCCCAACTTCGGCGATGAGCTGGGCGTGGTCAACTCCATCAAAATGTCGGGGCTGAATGTACCTGTTTTGGTACAGGCCTGCGACGACGACAATGACAAAGTGGATGTAAAAAGCCGCCGCGATGCCTTTTGCGGAAAACTTTCGGTTTGCAATAACTTTTACCAGTACGGGGTAAAATTTACCGACACCATTTACCATACTTATAGTCTCGACAGCGAAGAATTTGCCAAAGACCTGCTCAAATTTGCCGGCATTTGCCGGGTCGTAAAAGGTCTGAGCAACCTGCGTGTAGGCGCTATCGGCACCCGCCCTATCGGATTTCAGACGATGCGGTTCAGCGAAAAACTGTTGCAAAAATACGGCATCACCGTGGTTCCGGTCGATATGTCGGAAATGATTGCCGCCGCCAACAAAATCAGCGAAAACGACCCGGCTGTAGCTGAGAAAGTGGAAGCGATCCAGGCTTACGGGGCCTGCGGAATTGCAAGCAAAGGCAAAATTGCCAAACAAGCCCGCTTTGGCCTTGCTGTTGAAAACTGGATCAACGACAATGACATCGATATTTCGGCCTTGCAATGCTGGGAATCGATCGAGAAAAACTATGGCTGCGCTGCCTGTGTTACCATGAGTATGATGGGCGAAAAACTGATGCCCTCGGCCTGTGAAGTGGACGTAGCCGGAACCATCTCGATGTATGCCCTGGCGCTGGCCGCCCAAACACCTTCGGCCATCCTCGACTGGAACAACAACTTTGCCGAAGACCGGAATAAGGTGGTATGCACCCATTGCAGCAACTATCCGAAATCCTTCTTCCAAAACGAAATTGAAATTGGCAGCCTGGATGTGTTGGGAACCGTGCTTGGCAGCGAAGACACTTTTGGTGCTGTAAAAGGAAAAGTAGCCGCCGGCGATATGACTTATTTCCGGATTTCGACCGACGACAACAAAGGACTGATCAAATCGTACCTCGGCGAGGGAATGATGACCGACGATCCGTACGGCATGGACGGCGGTATTGCCGTTTGCGAAATTCCCAACTTGCAAAACCTGATGAAGTACATGTGCAAAAACGGCTTTGAACACCACGTGGCCATGGTTCGCGGACAGGTAGCCGGTATTTTGGAAGAAGCCATCGGAAACTACCTGGGCTGGGAGGTTTATAAACACGAATAAGAACAGACGCAAGACACGAGACACAAGTATTAAGTACCAGATGCAGAAACCAGGGTTCAGAATACAAGACGAAAGAAAATTGTGCCCTGATACTTGATACCAAAATTCAAAAAATGAAAAAATATTCCGATCTGGAGCTGCAGTTGAAATCGGTGGCTTACCGAAAAGCTCTTCTAAAATACATTAAGATGGCCAACGCCGGGCATACCGGCGGAAGCCTTTCGTGCACCGACATTTTAAATGTGCTGTACAACGATGTGCTGAATATTTCACCCGATAACTTTACCGACCCCAACCGCGACCGGTACATTCAAAGCAAGGGGCACTCGGTGGAAGCCCTGTATGTGGTGCTGGCCGACCAGGGCTTCTTCCCCGAAAGCGACCTGGAAACCCTGTGCAAATACCAATCAAAATACGTAGGTCATCCTACACGGAAAGTGAACGGCATTGAGTTTAATACCGGTGCGTTGGGACATGGGTTACCCATCAGCGCGGGCATTGCCCTGGCTGCCAAAAAAGACAAAGCCCCGTACCGGGTTTTCACCCTGCTGGGCGACGGCGAACTGGCCGAAGGCTCGAACTGGGAAGCTGCCATGATGGCGGCCCATTATCAATTAGACAACCTGGTTGCGATACTCGACCATAACACCTTGCAAATTACCGGGCGCAATAAAGAGGTATGCAGCCCTTACCCGATCGATGAAAAATTCAGGGCTTTTGGTTGGGAGGTAGTGCTGGTAAACGGAAACAACATTCGCGAATTGCGTCGAACACTGAACCAGCTTCCCCGCACCGAAGGCAAACCCACCTTTGTCATTGCCAACACGGTAAAAGGGAAAGGGATCAGTTTTATGGAAGACGTGAAAAAATGGCACCATGGCGTCCCGTCCGACGAGCAATACCGGCAAGCAATGGAGGAATTGGATCAGTTAGGAAATCAGTTAAAACAGCAGGCTGCCGTATTATAAAACGGCTTGCCAGGCAAATCATTTGAAAAAATACAGGAATCAGGATATGACTTTAAATAAATTAGAACCGGGTAGGGCCAACCTCGACGAATTCTCAGCGACCTTGATCGGGTTGGGTGAAAAAGATAAAAACATTTTGGCCGTAACCAGCGACTCCAGGGGATCGGGAAAATTGATCCCTTTCGCCGAAAAGTTGCCGGAGCAAATTGTTGAAGTTGGCATTGCCGAACAGAATCTGGTGGGCGTAGCCGCCGGATTGGCATCAACCGGCAAGACGGTGTTTGCCGTATCGCCGGCCTGTTTTTTGGCCACCCGCTCGCTGGAACAGATTAAAAACGACGTGGCTTATTCCAATCAACCTGTAACTTTGGTTGGAATTTCCGCCGGAGTGAGCTACGGAGCGCTGGGTTCAACCCACCATTCGCTGCACGATGTGGCTGCCCTGCGCGCCATCAACAACATCAGCGTGGTGGTGCCCGCCGACAATTTTGAAACCCGCGAGGCAATCAAAGCTGCTGCCCAATCAACAAAACCCATCTTTCTGAAATTTGGAAAGAAAGCCATGCCCATCCTTCCGCGCCTAAACCTCACGTTCGAAATTGGGAAAGCTTCCGTGATTTGCGAAGGAAATGACGTCGCCTTTATCGCCTGTGGCGAAACCGTGGCTCCGGCTTACGAAGCCGCCCAACTGTTGGAAGAAAAAGGAATCAGCGCCGAAGTAGTCAGCATGCACACCATCAACCCGCTCGACCAGGAAGCCATTTTGCGGTTGGCAGACAAATGCAAAGCCATCATTACGATAGAAGAACACAGTGTTCACGGCGGTTTGGGCGAAGCCTGCGCCGCTCTGCTGATGCAAAACGGGAAGGCCCTTCCGTTTAAAATCGTCGGTATTCCCGACGAAGATACCGTCACCGGCTCTCAGGTTGAAATATTCAACCATTACGGAATATCCGGAGAAGGGTTAAAAGAAACTGCACTGAAGCTTCTGCAATGAGCTGCTCTTTGGTTTCAGGTTGAAATAAAAATTTCAGGCTGAAAATCTTAACCATACTGCCGCCTTTACAGCATTTGGGTACCAGGCTGAAATCCGGCAGTTTTTTTGTCAATTTTTAATCGCCGCACGATTAACCCGCTAATCCATAACATGAAAATCAGATTCGCAATCCTGTTCGTCCTATTCATTTCGGCCAGTTGCACTGCCCCAAAACAGAAGCCATACATTGGCCTTTACCGGACTTTTGAAACGCAACTGCAAAACGACAAATCCTACGGCAACAAATTCACCGATGTGGAGCTCAGCTGCGATTTTACATCGCCATCGGGTAAAACAACGCGGTTCACCGGCTTTTTTGACGGCGACGGCCAGGGTGGAGGCGATAAAATAAGCGGCAACATCTGGAAAATCCGTTTTATACCCGACGAAACGGGTGAATGGAACTACCGGTGGATCTGGAGCGACGGTACCCCCGGCGGCAGTTCTTCCTTTTTCTGTGATACAGTTGACGCCGGGAAAGGGATACTACGCCCTTTCGGTAAAAACCCGCGCTGGCTGGCCTACAACGGAACCGAACCGGTTTGGTTGAAATCGTATTATGAAAGTGGTCATGGCTCCATTGCCCAAGCTTTCCCCTGGATTGCGGAAAATGTTTATCAACCCATGATCGACCGGGGTTACAACCATTTCCAGGTGAACTGGCTGTTGTCGCTTTGCTGCTTCACCCAAATTTACCACGACGGCCCTGCTCCTTCGACCCGGGATCTGACCTTGTACACCGAGGGCGATACCTCGGGAACCATGCGCCTGGATGTTTGGCAAATGATGGAACAACACGTTTCGTGGCTCAACGACCGAAACATCGGTTTACATCTTTTTCTGGGTTTCGACGGTAGTAAAAACGACGGTCCGGCCTGGACGAAACTAAGCGAAAAAGAAAAAGATTTTTTGGTTCGCTACACCGTTGCCCGGCTGGCGCCCTACGCCAACATTGCCGGATGGGGTTTTGTGTGGGAAGTGCCGGGCGACCGGGAAGATTCAGAATTGGGCTGGGCCCGGCTGGTTCAGCAGTACGATGTGTTTGACCACCTGCGTACCTACGAAGACGAACATCCGGTGGAAAATGAATTTCACCGGCCCGAATATAATTTTGCAGCCATTGAAAACCATTCGATTGTTTCGACCGACCGCGACACCGACCGCCCATTCTGGAAAGAAGCCTGGACACACCATGAGGCTTGTTTGGCGGCTTATGTACCCGGAAAACCGGTTTATATGATTGAAGGCAATGCCCTGTGGCGGCGTTTCTGGCAACAGCGTACCAAAGCCACCCTCGACGATCTGCGCCAATCGGCCTGGGCCTGTGCCACAGCAGGGGCTTCGTTTAACTGGTGCGGCCATGCTGGCGAAGACTCGCTAAGGGCTTTCGGCCCCGAAGGACTGCCCTTTTTGGGCGATGAAAATCCATACGCTGTCTCAGCTCGCGAAATTGATATCCTGGCGGACGTGATGAGCCGGGAACTCACTTTTTACACCATGAATCCATCCGACGGCTTACTTTCTGAACATGATGAGATGAAAGTCTGGTGTTTAAGTGAGGCCGGGACGCAGTTTCTTGTGTTTTCGTGCAACGGAGATTCATTTAGTTTACAATTGGATGAAGGAAAATACAGCAACAACAAATGGCTGAACAGCATGACCGGAGCGGAAGTACTAATAGACAAGCTTTCTGTCGAAACGAACGAACCGATTGCTTTCAGCCCACCCGACCAAGTCAGCGACTGGGTACTTTTAATCCGAAAATAACTTGTACCCCCAACGTTCATCTACCTAAAACCACTAAAACAAATTAATCTGAAAAAACGATGAAAAGAAATCGAATGAAACAGCTTTCAATAATAGCGCTGACGATAGTTTTACTGACCAATCTATCAGCGGCCTATGCTCAAAACCCGCTCAACTTCGGGAGCGATATACTGACAGCCGATCCTTCAGGCCATGTGTGGAGGGACGGCAAAATGTACCTCTATACCTCGCACGATGAGTTATGCCAGGAAGACTTTTGGATGAAAGACTGGCATGTTTTTTCGTCGGCCGATTTGATAAACTGGACCGACCATGGCGCCTGCCTCTCAGTCGATGACTTGTCATGGGCCGACAATTATGCCTGGGCACCCGACTGCGCTTACAAAAACGGCAAGTACTATTTCTGTTTTCCGGCGGGTACCGGGGTGAAAGACCGTGTCAACCCCAAAAACAGCACCAAATGGATGGGCATTGGCATTGCGGTAAGCGATTCCCCGACCGGTCCTTTTGCGGACGCCATTGGTGCCCCACTATGGACAAAACCCTACGCCAACGACCCCTGTCTTTTTGTTGATGACGACGGGCGGGCTTATGTGTACTTTAATGGGGGCGGCGCCTATTTGGTCGCCGAACTGGCTGATGATATGCTCAGCATGAAAGGCGACTTCTTCAAAATGGACATGGGCGGCTACGAACCCAATCGCGAAGGCCCCTGGGTATTTAAACGCAACGGGATTTACTACTACACCATGCCCGAAAATAACCGCGAACTAACCTACTACACGGCCAACTCGCCCAAAGGCCCGTGGACTTACAAAGGCCTTATTATGAAAGAAGAAGGCGAAAGCAACAATCACCATTCGATTGTCGAATTCAAAGGACAATGGATTTTATTTTATCATCGATGGCTACCGACCGACTCGCCATGCGGCAAGAAACAACGCCGCACCTGTGCCGAATACCTGCACTTCAACGACGACGGGACCATACAGGAGATTGAACGGACCGATACCGGACTTTCAAAACCGGTTCACTAGCAAGCCTCAAACAAACCTCTCAAACCAAACCGGATGAAACGAAATCAAATCGTAAAAGCACTCTTTATTTTAACACTGGCTTTTGGCTTCAATGCCTGCGGCCCGGGAGAGAAAAAGGAACCGACTAAAAAAATGGCGGTTGTCATTTCTACCCTGAATAACCCGTGGTTTGTCGTGTTAGGCGAATCGGCTGCTCAACGGGCACGCGAATTAGGTTATACCGCCCACTTGTTCGATTCCCAAAACAATTCGGCCAAAGAAGCCGAACATTTCGACAACATCATCGCCATGGGCTACGATGCCATCCTGTTCAACCCCACCGATGCCGACGGTTCGGTTTTAAATGTAAAACGGGCCAAAGCGGCCGGAATACCAACCTTTTGTATGGACAGGGAGATCAACTCACCCGATGCAGCCGCATCGCAATTACTCTCCGATAATTTTACCGGTTGTGTCAAACTGGGCGAGTACTTTGTCAAACAAATGAATCAAAAAGGCAATTACGTTGAAATTCTCGGCCTCGTGGGAGATAACAACACCTGAAACCGTTCCGGCGGATTTCACAGTGTGGTGGATGAATTTCCGGAACTGGTGATGGTGGCGCAGCAAAGCGCCGACTTTGACCGCAACAAGGCGATGGATGTGATGGAAACCATCATGCAGGCCAATCCGGATGTTGATGCCGTTTTTTGCGGCAACGATGCTATGGCCCTGGGCGCTTACCAAGCCGTACTGGCAGCCGGAAAAGCCAACCGGATTAAGGTATTCGGTTTCGACGGGTCAGACGATGCCATCCGGGCCGTTGCCCATGGGAAACTGGCAGCAACGGTGATGCAGTTTCCGGTACTCATGGCCCGTAAATCGGCTGAATTAGCTGACCGATATATCAACGGACAGACAGACTTCGACCACAAAATGCCGGTTGAAGTAGAACTGGTGACCCCCGAAAACGTATTGAAATACCTGACTAACAAGTAGCAAACCATGAAAAACAAACTGCTCCGCTACTTTTCCGTAGTTTTAGCCATCTTATTGATCGGATTGTTCTCCGTGAACATTCAGAATCTTCAGGAATACAAAGCCAATGCTGTTGGCGCAGCCTTCGAAGCCACTGAGTTTGCCAACTCGTTTTGGAATGAGAATCTGCCGCAATGTATTGAAGAAGCGCCGGAAGCTACAGTGCTCATCAGGCTACTGGATGAAAATCCGGAACAGGCGTTTAAACAATACGGCAGAAAATTAGGCATTTCAAAAACCTCGTATTTTATGCTCAAGGGGACCGGCACCGTCTGGTCGGTGGACGACGAATACTTGACTTTATTGTTAAACGACCGGGATACGATACGCCTGGCCACGGCGTTCATTTTCGGGAATGCCGTTCGGGATGGCTCCGGCCAGGTGGACATTAACCAATTTATCAACATGACCGATTTTAACAAGGTATCGGTCGCCATCAACAAACTGGTTAGGGAAAAAGTGGTTTCGCGACTGAACCGATTGGCTGAAACAGGCAAACAAACAGAATTTGCCGGAGTGGCCGAAATACATGAAGATCAAGCCATGCCTGAATCATTCACGATTATTCCTGTTAAAGCAATGATTTCTGATGGAAAAACAGAATAATATACAAACGCCGGTTCTGGAAGTCAGAAACGTATCCAAGGATTTTTCGGGCGTTTATGCCCTGCAAAATGTCGATCTCGAAATATTTCCCGGCGAGGTAACAGCCGTTATCGGTGAAAACGGTGCAGGCAAATCGACCCTCATGAAAATTGTTTCGGGCGTTTACCCCGATTATGAAGGCGATGTATTACTGAACGGCCAAAAAGTAATCTTTAAAAATCCGAAAGAAGCCGGCGAACAGGGAGTCGTCATCATCCACCAGGAACTAAACCTGATCCCCCACCTCAGCATCGCCGAGAACCTGTTCCTGGGAAATGAAAAAAACAATCGCCTGGGACTACTGGATTACCCGGCGATGCACCACGCGGCCAAAGAACTCCTTCACCGGCTCCACCTGTATATCAATCCGTCTACACAGATCAGCCAGTTACGGGTTGGACAACAGCAACTGGTTGAAATTGCCAAAGCCCTTCTGCTCGACTCCAAAGTGCTCATTATGGACGAACCTACTTCAGCCATCAGCGACCAGGAAGTTGAACTGCTGTTTAAGATTATCCACGAGCTGCGGGAAAAAGGTGTTGCCATCGTTTACATTTCACACAAACTAAATGAATTGTTCGAAATAGCTGATCGCTATTCGGTATTGCGCGACGGGCGAAGTATGGGTTCCGGAATGATGAAGGACACCACACACGATCAGTTAATCAGCTTAATGGTGGGACGCGAACTGAAAGACAGTTTTAAAAAAGAGCATGCCATTGGCGATAAAGAAATCCTGCGGGTCGAAAATCTGATGTTTCGAAACCCGGGGAATAAGAACGATTACCTGGTTAATGATGTCAGTTTTTCACTTCACGAGGGTGAAGTTTTGGGTATTTGCGGGTTAATGGGCGCGGGACGGACCGAAGTGCTCGAAGCAATTTTCGGACTGCATCCGCAGCATGTCAGCGGAAAAATTTTTGTGGAAGGGGTCAGAAAAAACATACGAAATGTGAACGATGCCATTGCGGCCGGTATCGCCCTGGTGCCTGAAGACCGCAAGTTGCAAGGCCTCATCCTGAATATGAGCGTAGCCCAAAATACCAGTTTGGCCAGTCTCGAAAAAATTTCGGTTTTCAGTTTTATCAATAAAAAGAAAGAGTCTGAACTGAGCAGGCAATTCCAAAAGAAATTAAACACGAAAGTTTCATCACCGCAAATGCCGGTTGAGCAGCTCAGCGGAGGGAACCAGCAAAAGGTAGTGATTGCCAAATGGCTGGCCACCCACCCCAAGGTGTTGCTGCTCGACGAGCCCACCCGGGGAATTGATGTCGGCGCCAAACGTGAGATTTATCAGCTCATTGGCGAATTGGCGGCCCAAGGCATGGGAATCCTGTTTGTCTCGTCTGAACTGCCTGAAATCTTAGCCATATCGGATCACATCCTGGTTATGTCCGAATCCAGATTAACTGCCAGGCTAAGCCGTGCAGAAGCTACCGAAGAAATCATCATGAAAGCGTCCTTACGTGAAAAAGAATAAATCAACCGATATGAATACGACAAGCTTAAAACATAAACTGATCAAGTTTCAATCCATCATAGCCCTGGTCGTCATGTGCGTGGCGCTCAGTTTTTTGTCCGATCGTTTCCTGACCACCGAAAACTCATGGAATGTAATGCGGCAAATATCGGTCAACGTGGTCATCTCAGTTGGTATGACCCTGGTCATCTTAACCGGAGGCATTGATCTTTCGGTGGGCTCTATTCTGGCCTTGACCGGCGCCGTAACGGCGGGCATGTTGAAGTTTGGCGCCGAACTGACCGACCTGAATCTGTACGTCGGCTTCACCCTGCTGGGAGCGTTGGTCGGCGGCACACTGGTTGGAACGCTACTTGGCTGGTTTAACGGCCTTACCATTACCCGGTTTAAAGTTCCGCCCTTTGTGGCCACCCTGGCCATGCTCACCATTGCCCGCGGGCTCACCATGCTGTGGACCGGCGGATTCCCGATAACCGGGCTCGGCGACAACATGGCCTTTATTGGCACCGGCTGGTTTCTGGGTATTCCCATGCCGGTTTGGATTTCGGCGTTTATCGTCCTGGGGGCCGTTATTCTAACCCGGCAAACAACGCTGGGGCGGCATATTTACGCAGTTGGTGGTAACGAAACCGCGGCCAAACTCTCCGGTCTGAAGATCAAAAAAATAAAAATCATTGTTTACTCCATTGCCGGAGCCCTGGCCGGAATTGGCGGCATTATCGTCACTTCCCGGCTAGACTCGGCCCAACCCAACGCCGGCTTCGGGTTCGAGCTTGATTCCATCGCCGCGGTAGTTATCGGGGGCACTTCGCTCTCCGGCGGGAAAGGAACCATCCTGGGAACTGTACAGGGAGCGCTGATCATCGGCATTTTGAACAACGGGCTCGTGTTACTGAACGTATCCCCTTTCTGGCAGCAAGTCATCAAAGGCTTTGTGATCCTGCTGGCTGTTGTGATTGAAAAGTTTAATTCGAAAGAAGAATAAAATGAATCAACAATTCAGTTCAATCTTCACAATCATCAGCTTCGTATTTCTAAAAACATTGTGTTTTTCCCAAATACGTTCAGTTTTGGCAGTTACATCCGGACGGTATATCCACCCGGTCACGTATGGAAAAATGGGCGAATTTACCTGTATCCCTCCGATGACGACGGAACCATTCGATTGGCAAAAAGGACAGATGAAGGACCGGCAGACAAGCCGGTATCGCGATAATGGTCTCTTCTGCTATATAAACACAACAATTAACCCAATACAAATCAAACTATTGACATGAATCACTTAAAAAAATCGGAAAATGAGTTTACGGTGATCCGCTTACGTCGAAAAGTCATTCTGCTGCTGATTTTAACACTGGCAGTGGTCAGTATCGTTTCATCTGTAGAAAAGCCCCGCGTTTTTGTATTAACAGATATCGAGAATGAACCCGACGATGCCATGTCGATGGTCCGTTTTTTAGTGTATGCCAGCCAATGGGATATTGAAGGGCTGGCGGCCACCACCTCCATCCATCAGAAAAACAAGGTAGCCACCTGGCGGATACGTGAGATTGTAGATGCCTACGCCCAAGTGCAGGATAATTTGGAGAAACATGAAACAGGATTTCCGACCGTAGATTTTGTTCGCTCTAAAATTACAGAAGGTTTGCCCGAATACGGCATGCAAGCTGTTGGCAAAGGCAAAGACTCGCCCGCCTCGGAAGCGCTGATCGCTGCTGTTGACCGCCATGACCCTCGCCCGGTGTGGGTTACCGTTTGGGGCGGCCCCAATGTGCTGGCCCAGGCACTCTGGAAAGTCAGGGGAACACGTTCAAAAGAAGAATTGACCGCTTTTGTTTCAAAACTTCGGGTGTACACCATTTCCGACCAGGACGACAGCGGCCCCTGGATCCGAAAAGAATTTCCGGATTTGTTCTACATCGTCAGTCCGGGCTTTAATGCCGGAGGCGCATACCACCACGCCACCTGGAGTGGTATCAGCGGCGACTATTTTCATGCCCGTTGCGACGGCGCCGACTTTTCGCTGGTCACCAACGAGTGGCTCGACCGCAATATCCGGCGTAAGGGACCGCTTGGCGCACAATACCCGCGCTGGGATTTCTTAATGGAAGGTGATACGCCGTCGTTTCTGAACCTGATCAACAATGGACTGAGCGACCCGGAACACCCGGAATGGGGCGGCTGGGGCGGCCGCTATGAACTGTACACTCCACGCATGCAAAAATGGCACATGGAACCCGAAACCCGCCCCATCTGGAGCGATGCCGATGATGAAGTATTGGGTATGGATGGCCGCTGGCACGATGGCAACCACGAAACGATCTGGCGATGGCGGGAGGCTTTTCAGAACGACTTTGCCGCCCGTATGGACTGGACCATTCTTCCTCCGGATCAATCAAACCATCCGCCGGTTGTTCAACTCGATCACAACCAACACCTGACGGCCAAACCCGGCGACCGGATCAATCTCAGCGCCAAAAGCTCAACTGACCCGGACGGAGACGCGCTGTCGTACCATTGGTTTTGTTATGCCGAAGCCGGTTCGTTTCCCGTTTCGGGCGCCCGTAGCGGTCAGCCCATCGAAATTAAAAATTTTGATCATCCGGAAGCCTGGTTGACGGTACCCACCCAACGGGTTATGCCTCCCGGGTTGGGAACCATCCACATCATACTGGCGGTAACCGACCACGGCTCGCCACGCCTCACCCGTTATAAACGTGTGATTGTAAGGGTAACCCGGTAATCTTTTTATAAATCAGGTATCGTTGTCATATAAAAACATCCGATGAAACCATTTTTGTACAGTTTAACCTTCATCCTGGCCGCAAGTCTCAATCATTATGCGTGCAAGCAGCAACAATCCACAAAAGTTGAAAACCGTCACCGGATCATCGTATCGACCGACATCGGAGGCACCGATCCCGACGATTTCCAATCAATGGCACACATGCTTCTTTATGCAGATATACTGGACATTGAAGGATTAATTTCTTCACCGTTCGGCCCCGGCAGAAAAGAGCATATTCTCCAGGTAATTGATCAATACGAAAGAGATTATTCCAATCTGGCAACACACTCATCCCAATATCCGGCAGCAGAATCGTTGCGCCGGATGACCAAACAGGGCGCCACCGAAGTGGCCGGGTACAGCGGATTTGACAAGTCAACAGAAGGTTCTGAATGGATTGTTGAATGTGCAAGGCGAAATGACCCACGCCCCTTGTATCTTCTGGTTTGGGGTGGCATGGAAGATCTGGCGCAGGCACTGCACGATGCTCCCGATATTTTACCAAAGCTGCGTGTTTACTACATCGGAGGTCCCAATAAAAAATGGACTCCCGATGCCTATCAATATATTGCCGACCATCATCCCAATCTCTGGATCATCGAATCGAACGCCACTTACCGGGGCTGGTTTACCGGTGGAAATCAGGAAGGTGAATGGGGCAACAGTAGTTTCCCCGAAAGATACATCCGCGGACGGGGAGCACTCGGCCAGTTTTTTATGACTCAACTGGCAGGAAACATTAAAATGGGCGACACACCTTCGCTGGCCTGGCTGCTAAACAGTCCGGACCCGGAAGATCCGACACTTCCCAATTGGGGTGGACAGTATATCCGCGCATGGGATCGGCCTTACCGGTTGTTCAACCAAATGCCAGGCCGGAACGACAGCATTGCTGAGTTTACCATTATGGAACTGGTATTGCCGCTACCCGAACAATTGCCCGCCGAACCCGAAGCCCGTTTAGTCGTCGAAAACCAGGCGCTACCCGGAACCATCGGCAACGACGGTACCATGCGCTTTCGTTTTTCACCCAAAGTAGCCAAAGTGTTTCAATTTGAAATTGAAAGCAATGTACCCGAACTCAACGGTCAAAAAGGCGAGGTGACTGCGGTGACCACATCTCCGTGTCTGGCAGATCAGCCATCCGACAGGTTTCCCAACTGGTGGACCGATGATCCCAATCCGGAGTTTGCAGAGGAGGAACACATCGGCGCCAAAACGGTAAGCCGGTGGCGTGGTGAATTCATGGCCGACTTTGCAGAACGTATTGATCGTTGCCAGATTCCTGATCGAAAGAAATAAGATTTAAGAAAACCCATACTCCAGCCGTATTTGGTAACAATGACGCCCAAGCCCCACCCTGACAGCACCGTACTTAGATAGCCGAAAAGTCCGGTTAAACCAATTGCCGTTGCGGCAGCTCTTTTGGTTGCCAGGTTAGCGGCAATAATACCAACCAACGCTTGCGGACCGTAAATAAAAAAACCAACAACGCAAAGCAGGATTCCATAAAAGAACGGACTTTCATGCGGCAATTTCCAGAAGAAAAAGACAGCCACCGTACAGATCAGCATATAAATAAGGGCAGCCCGTCCTCCCCGACCCTTAAAAACCCGATCCATCATCCATCCGCTTGACAGCATCCCCAGGATTCCGAAACCTTCGTAGCCGGCAACCAGCCATCCTGCCCGTTGCAGTTCAACCCCTTTCATTTCCGTCAGAAAAGTAGGCCCCCAGTCCAGAATAGCATATCGAATGGTATACAGAAAAAGGTTTGCCAGACAAAGAAACCAGATCGCCGGATTGCCGAAAACCTGTTTCCTGATAAACTGTTTAAAGCCTGTTTCATCGCCTTCGCTGTCATCTTTTTTTATTTCCGGCTCTTCGTTCTTATAGACATCTACCGGCGGTAAGCCCAGCGATTCAGGCTTATCCCTTAAGCGGTTAATTAAAAACAACGCCCCGACAAATGCCATGGCGGCAGGCACAAAAAAGCAGTAACGCCAATCGTAAACTACCAGGAAACTATTCAGCACCAACACCAGGCCTGCTCCGATCGAATGCGAGGTATTCCAGAAAGAAAATTTAACACCACGCTCTTTCGGCGAAAACCAGTTGGTAATACTGTTGGCACAGGGCGGAAACCCCATTCCCTGAAACCATCCGTTTAACAGCCAAAAAATACCAAAAGAAATGACCCCGCTGCTTAATCCGAAAAACAAACTCATGGACGCGGATAACATCAATCCCAGCGCCATGAAATAACGGGGATTTGTTTGATCGCCGAAGAACCCGTTAACAAACTTGGAAAGTCCGTAAACAACTCCGTGAAGCGTCAAAAACAAGCCTAAATCAGCTTTCGAAATTCCCAGATCAGCCTCGATGGCAGGCATAGCAATCGATATGTTTTTCCTGACAAAGTAAAACATCACGTAACCAATCATGGTGGAGTACATAATCCGGGTTCTCCAGTACCGGTAACGTGCATTCAACTGGTCCTGATCGGTGATCGTCACCTCTTTTGCCGGGACAGGCTTTAAAAAATTAAACATCCGACTCATTATTATTGGTTATAGTTATGACTTCGTTTTTCCGGCTAAATTTATCAAGCTTGTTTCTTAATTTCCAAAGGAGAGTGAGCCATTTCCAACAACTCGCCAAACGTTGCCAAATTCGGGATCACAAGATCGGGTTTCGGATCAGCTTTTTCCACATCCTGCAAAGTGGCTTCGCCCGACAGGACCAGAACGCCGAGAGCCTTTGCGCGTTGAGCCATTAAAATGTCGGTATAGATCCGGTCGCCCACTACGGCTATTTCTTCGGTGGTCAATCCGTTTATTTTCAAAATTCCATTGAGCATTTCCGGTTGCGGTTTTCCCAGAACCATATCCGGCATTCTCCCGGTTGCTTTTTCCAATGCCGCACAAATCGAACCGCAATCCACTAAAATCGTTGGTTGATCGGTCGGGCACACAAAGTCGGGATTTGTAGCCACGTACAGTTTTTGCTTGCTGATCCACCAGGCTGCACGTGACAACTTTTCATAAACCAGGCTCAAATCAAAGCCAACCACAACGGCGTCCGGCTCTTCACGAGGATCGTCGGGTACAGCGTAAAAGCCTGCCAGTTCAAACTCTCTGACCATGCTTGGCGTACCAAGAATGAACAACCGCTTAATCTCCGGATGATTTTCGCTTAGGTAAGCAATTGTTGCATGCGCCGAGGTATACAACTCTTTCTGATCTGCCTGAATCCCCATGTTCTGCAAATGGATCAGGTAATCGGCCGTACTTTTTGAAGGGTTATTGGTTAAAAATGAATAGCCGATTCCCATCTTTTTAAAGTTGGCCAGAATTTTTTTTGTGAAAGGGAAGATGGTGCTTCCGTTATAAATTGTTCCGTCCATGTCGAGTGCGACATGTTTTATTGTTCGAAGCCTGTCCAACAAGGCCTCATCATTGTCGAATGATGATATATATATTTTTGTAGCCAGCATAAAATCTTAAAACATTTCATTTAACCATTGTTCGAGATAACCTGTCCTGACCGCTATATCGAGTATTGTAAACCGGGTGCGGATGTATTGGGCCCGTATGAAGGATGCTTTCATCCTTTCTTTGGAGATACCTATTTGTTCCGGTTCAACCGGCACCCCAACGGCCACCAGACGTCGTTCAACTTCTCCTGAAGGCACTAACTGTTTCGATAGTTGATCTTTGAGTTGCGGCCAGATCTGTTTAAGATGGCTTAACTGACCGGCCAATTCTTCGCGGGAAATGTATTTTGCACGTGATTCTTTAATTGCCGTATCCAAAAAATCGGTATCGCGAAACAGGCTTACCGCATTTTGCTCCAGTTCTTCCCACTCGGGCCATTTCTTGCAGCTGGCTTCCACGTCAAGTTCATCCAGTGGAGTCTGAAGCATTTTTTCATAAAGCCGGGTGATAGCCAGGGTGGCAATACCCACCTGAAAACCATGCGACGGCGCTTCGCCCTGATGAGTATGGTGTTCCATATTCCACAAATGGCTAAACTGGTGTTCGGCGCCGGAAGCCGGGCGGCTGGTTTGCGACCATTGCATGGCAAATCCGCCAAGAATAAGTCCCTCTACCAAAGGTGTTACCGCACTTTCTTTTCCTTCCTTGGCCCCTTCGGGATCAGCAAGGGCTTCTTTCAGTCCATCCTGTACAATGGACCAGGCACGTTTATCAATCGATTCTATCCTCAACGCATCCGCCAATATCCAGTCGGCTCCGGCCGTCACTTTAGCAAACAAATCGGCGTATCCCGATGCCGTCATTAAAGCGGGCGCTTTTCGGATCACCTCAATATCGGCCAGAACAGCCTGCGGCGCAGGGCACGAGAAGGTCTGTTTTGCCCCCTGGTAAGTAATGGAAGCGCCAAAAGCCGTATATCCATCCATCGAAGCAGCGGTTGCCACACACAGATACGGCCGGTTTGCCCGTGCAGCAGCCAGTTTGGTTAAATCATTGATTGTTCCTGATCCGACAGCCACCGGAATGGCATCATGCCCTTTCAGAGCCTCTTCCAGCTTAAGCACATTGCCGAACTCGGCATACGGACGGGGTTCATTAAAAATGAAAGGTTCACCATGCACCATCTTGTTGGCAAGTAAGCGGGCCTGAATTTCCCGTCCTGCAACCTCATAGGTTGTGGTATCACACACCACAAGCGCCTTTTTGCCGCTGAAATTTTCTTCGAACAAATGCGGAACCTGATCTATCATATTTCGGCCTATTTGCAGCGCACGCGTATCGCGGGCTGATGCCAAAGCTTCCTTTACACTCGATTTCATTGATAAATATCTTAATATGAATACATTGTTTTTGCATTGTTGGGCAGCGTAATAAATTTTGTTAACAGGGAACTGATAAAATATAAACCTGCCAGAATCCAAATCACGCCTTCGCTGCCAATGAGGTGATAAAAAACTCCGACAAGCAGAGGGCCAACAAACACGGGAAGCCCGGCCCCCAAATTAAGCACAGCCATCGCTGCCCCTTTATCTTCTTTTACCAGGGAAGGCACCAGGGCCGATAAGGGGACATAACCCGCCAACAGCGCTCCCCAGAGGGTCCCGGCCGCCATGACAATCCAAAAATTACCATCGCCAAAAAGAGGAGAGTAATAAAACAACAAGGTGCTGATTCCACATCCGACCCCGCCGAACCAAATCACGGTATTTCTCCAGCCTACGCGGTCGCCTACAAATCCAAAAATGAGGTTGAAAATAATATTGCCGGTAAAGATCGTACCCCAAATCTGTAACCACTCCGTGGTATTAAACCCGTGATCGAACATATACATCGGTAAAAACACGGGAAATGCAAACTGAGCGGTTGTATTGATGATCCGGACAATTCCTCCGAGCAAAACTTTGGGCTCGTCGCGCATAATGGTGATTCCTTTCATCAAGTCTTTCACTTTCGATTCCGCTTCTTTCCTTTCTATCCGCTTAAACTTACTCAGGCCCAAAGCAAAGAAAGCGCCGATTAAAGCCCAGAAAACCGAAGTCCACAAGGTGGGGATATGACCAAAGCGAATAATTGCCCAACTGGAATAATAAGCGCCCAATACGTTGAGACCTCCGGTAAACACAAACCAAAACCATCCGACTGCTCTACCCAATTGTTGCTTTGGCGTGCTGTAAGTAATCCAAACCAGGAACGAATAGGCAAACAAAGGATAGCCAAATCCTCTGAGCGCATAGGTAGCCAGCATGAGCGGGTAATTAAGCTGAGGCATGCCCATCCCGACAAAGCCCATCGTGCCCAGCAAATACAGGATCAATCCGGTCAGCATGGTTTTTTTGGCCCCGTAGGTCTCGGCAAAAACACCGGAAAACCAGGACGAAATGGCAATGGTAATTCCGTAAACGGTAAACAGGCTGGCAGATGCTTCGATTGTTAACCCCCGTTCGACAAGATACGGACTTAACCAGCCTTGTTCAATCCCGTCGCCCATCATAAAAATCAATACCCCTAAGTAGCCCCATGACAGATGTTTTGGTAATCCGGCATTTTCAAAAAAAGAGTTCCCGTTATTTTTCATCGTTTGGTCTCGTTTTATGTGGTTGTACCATTCCTTTAATTAACAAGGTAACATTTTGCGAGTGAAGTAAAATTCCGCACCTGTTGCCGGATCCATTCTTCCGGATATTTCAACTCTTTAGCCATGATTGAAGCCACCTTCGGCGCCATTTCAATCGCCGCCCTTGCATCCAGGAACAAAGCCCTCACCCGCCGGGCCAAAACGTCTTCAACCGTTTGGGCCATCTCCTCTTTCACCGCCCACACAACATGTGCCGCCTTAAACGTGTAAGCGGGATGTAATAACGCGTCATTTTCTGAATCCTCTTTAATTAAGCGGTTGATTTTCTCCGCGTCGCTGCCATAAACATAATCCCAAGCCGCCCGGTCTGCCTGCTCACTGTACCCGTGTAGTTTCAGATTTGCCGTTACGCACTTCCTCCGGACCAGGTTTCCGACACCGATGGCTTCATCAACAATTTCCTCGGCCATCTCGCGGTAGGTGGTCCACTTACCGCCGGTAACGGTAAGCAAGCCCGACTCAGACCGATAGATTTTATGGCTGCGCGAAATTTCTTTCGTTTTTTTTGAATCGCCATTCACCGGAGCGGCCAAAGGGCGCAAACCGGCAAAAACAGAAAGCACGTCCGAACGCTTCGGTTTCAGATCCAGGTATTGGCCGGCCTGATCCAAAATAAAATCAACCTCCTCCTCCAATGCCAAAGGCTCTGTTTCCGGTTTTTCCAGGGGAGTATCCGTGGTGCCCAAAACAACCTTATCGTGCCAGGGGACGCCAAACAACACGCGTCCATCCATGGTTTTCGGAATCATCAAAGCCGATTTTCCTCCCATAAACTTCCGGTCGACAACCAAATGAACCCCCTGACTGGGACGAACTTTTTTCTGTACACCAGGTGTATCCATAGCCATCAGTTCATCAACAAAAACGCCGGTAGCATTCACCACCACCTTGCTTTTTACCTTGAATAGCCTGCCGGATAACAAATCTACGGCATTCACCCCAGATATCCTGCCCGAAGCATCTTTTTCAAGACCTGTTACTTTCACGTAATTCAGGCAAATTCCCCCGTGATCAACAGCAGTCTGTGCCAACGAAATGGCCATCCGGGCATCATCAAACTGCCCGTCGTGATAAACCACTCCTCCTTTTAAACCATCCTGCTTTAAGCCCGGTATTTCTTTTCTCACTTTTTTTACCGACAAGGGCAACGAACGGCCCAGGCCCAACCTGCCGGCCAATACATCGTAACAGGTAAGTCCAATGGCGTAAAAGGCCCGTTCCCACCATTGGTAGTTCCCGATGATGAAACACATGTCTTTCACCAGATGGGGGGCATTTCGGCGCATGCGCCCCCGTTCCCTGAGCGCCTCAACCACCATCCGCACATCGCCCTGGACCAGATAACGGACCCCGCCGTGAACCAGCTTGGTGCTCCGGCTCGACGTGCCTTTGGCAAAATCGTCCTGCTCAAACAAAGCCACCCGATAACCGCGGGAAGCAGCATCGACAGCCACGCCCAGGCCGCTTGCACCACCACCGATCACTACCATATCGTATTCACAACCAGCTTCAGTTACTTTCTGCAATAAATTATTCCTTTTCATATCTATTATCAATAAGCCTTAAAAACGAAATTAGAAAATATCTAAAATTTCCTTTTCTATCTTTTTACTTCAAAATACACAACAAAAGTATGTAAAAAGAAAACACAAAACAACAAAAATTGAACAATGTATTTCCTTTTATATATCTTTTATTTGGCAATCACCTATAAAAAACAGTCAAAACACACATAACGAAACACAAAGAAGAACTAAAAAAAGCCTATCTTTGTGATAAATCATAATCAACAAAAATATGTTAAGCATTGCGGAACGACACAAGTACATCCTTGAAGCGCTGAATAAAAACGGATTTATAAAAGTTTCAGATATCGCAAAAGAGCTTGATGTAACCCTGGTGACCATCAGAAAAGACCTCAAATACCTGGAGGAAAAAAAACTGCTGTACCGGACCCACGGAAGCGCAAGCCCGGTTAACCCCCACACCTCCGACATCAACTTACAGGTAAAGGAGAAGATGAAAACCGACGAAAAAAGACGGATTGCCCAGGCTGCCTGCAGACTAATTGAAGAAAACGACTCCATCATCATCGCCTCCGGTTCAACTGCCCACACCTTTGCCCAGGAATTAAACCCGGCAAGCAACCTGACCGTTGTGAGCGCCTCCCTGAAAACATCCTTGCTGCTCAGCAATGTAAATAACATCGAAGTCATTCAATTAGGCGGGATTGTCCGCAAAAATTCATTTTCGGTGATCGGGGATTTTGCTGCCAAAATATTTAACGACCTCACTTGCTCCAAACTCTTTCTCGGCGTCGACGGGATCGATATTGACAACGGGGTTACAAACTCCAACATCCAGGAAGCTGCCCTGAACAAAATCATGATGGAAGCTTCGCTGCGTACCATCATCTTATCCGACTCTTCGAAATTCGGGAAAAGAGGCTTTGGAAAAATCTGCAGCCTGGACAAGATCGATGTAATTATTACCGACTCGGGAATACCGAAAGCAACTGCCATGACGGTAGAAGAAATGGGCGTAGAACTCATTATTGTATAAGCCTGAGCCTTGATGGTCAGAAAATCGGTTTAGGAAACAGCCCGTATCCGGAAAGGGCTATTTCCTAAACAGGAATTCATCAACAACATGACCGGAGGCATTCACCAGCTTAATACTTATACTTTTTGAACTGACTGACAGCTCTGCACGCCGGTCATTCGCGTTGATCAGGATCGGGAAATTATTATTTGCTTCTCCTTTACCGATATACAACTGCTTATGGATATGGCCGCACAGCATCAGATCAATCCCTGCCTTGTTAAGAACCGGCATAAACAGGCGTTCAACTTCGAGCGTTCCATGCCAGGCCCGCCCTGACGGCGGTATATGAATAAATACAATCTTCACAGGCGCGTTTTTGAACTCGTCCGTCGATACCAGCTGTTCAAGCCACCGGGCTTCTTCGCGCCTGAACTCATCGAATGCGGATAAACCGTAAAAACGGACATCGCTGTCGGGCTTGTCTTCACCGCTGTCTAAAAAGATAAAACAGGCGGGCCCATGCCTGAACGAAAAATAAGCCTTGCCCCCGGGAGCCGGAAAATAATTGAAGAATTCATAAGAAAATGAACCTCTGTTCTCGTGATTCCCCCTTAACGCGAAAAAGGGTATTTCGGAGGCAAAAAGCTGGCAGGCAGAGTTTAAATAGCCATCCACGATTTGTTTTTCCGATTCGATCTCGGTCAGCATATCGCCGTTAAAAACCACAAAATCCGTTTTATTCTCACGCACATCTTTTGTCAACTGACTGAAAACCGAATCATTTCCATGAATGTCGTTTACCACGGCAACCCGGATCTCCTACTGATCCGCATCAAGCGTTGTTACGGAATATGGTTGTTTTTTCAGGATATCGCTTCCGTAACTGTCGCCCAGAACCATCCGCTTATTTCCTTCGTCAAGCAGCAAAGCCTGCTGAAAGATGCGGTACCGGTAGGTTGTTCCTTTTTCGAGCCCGGTAACAGTCACGCGGTGTAACTTGCCGGTTACACGCCTGCCAAATAACGATTGATAAAACCGGGGACGCTCCCGGGCATAAAAAGGTGTAGCGTCGTTCGGAGCAAGCTCAACCCAAACAGCAGCATCGACATTGGTGGTCCAAACAACGGTAAATTCGGTTTCACCTACTGCCTGCAGCCAGGGACCACAAACGACCTTTGCCACAGAAATTTTACGCGCTGTTTCCCGATCAAATACTCCGGAATCCTGCGCGTAAAATCCCTTACAACAAAACAAAAAGAGGATGAATATCAATAGTTTATTCATTGTTAACCACCTTTCAATATGATGCAGCGGTTACAAAATCGGAAATGATCTGGCTCTGCGTATAAACTGTTCCGAACCGGTCGGTTGCTTTTACCTCCAGGCTTGCACCGGGATTGACCATGGTGTGAAGATACAAGTGTTTACATGCCGGGCTGTAATTATCGGGGTTTCTATTCAACACACCGATGTGATACCCGAGTGTCCATGCGTCTTTCAAGGATGTTGACAAAGGTGTGAGGTTCGCTACTTTCACCCCGTTTTCGTATGCTTCTACCTTCCAGCTACTATCGGAGTTAAACACATTGGCAACAATGGTCTGATCGCCCTGATTAAAGGTATAATAGCCATACTGACCGCCAAACGCCACATCGCCCCGATGCAACCTGATCTGGAAATTTTTGCTCAGTTTGGTTGGCTTATAATACCAGTTCGAGATGGTTGCCCCGTTAATTTCGTAAACGGCATAACCATTGGGCGTACCGTCTCCGTTCAGTGTCGAACGCCACCAAGAACCGCAGGCAGCCGCGTGAATATGCTCAAATGTTGTTATGGGATTGGTAATCTGAAAATTTTCGGTGTAATGCGTATGGCCGCACATCAGGTGAACCTCGGCATAACCGGCCAGGGCCTGGAGGATTTGGCTGCGATTACTGACCGCTGATGAATTCCGGATCGGGATATGGTAGTACACAATCACCATCTTATCTTTGGTAACATAACTCAGGTCTTGTTTTAACCACTCTACCTGGCTGGAAGTGAACCCGCCTGAATAAGATGAGGCATCAGAAAAGACAACATTATCGAGGCATACAAAATGCACATTGCCCCGGTTAAATGAATAATTGAGCGGACCATAAACTTTGGTAAAAGCATCTGACGTACGGGGTTGACTGGTCACCGAAGTGGCTACTTTATCGTGATTGCCGATGGTGGTAAACACCGGCATCGCAGCCGACCCGATCAGGGCTTTCATCTGCTCAAAAAAAGCCGGCTTGTCTCCAACCATGTCTCCCATTGCCAGCCCGTAAACAGGTGTCGACGCATTCGCTGTAAACTCTTTGATATCGGCCATCGTTTCCGTACGGAAGCGGTTCACCTCATCGGTGCTGGTTACCTGCGGATCGCCGATGCAAAGCAGGGTAAAGCTGGTTTCGGCAGCCGCAAGTTTCCTGAGTTTAAAGTCGTGTCGTTTGGTCGTACCGATTTCAGCATAAAACGATGCCATCTTTACCGATTCGCTGGTGGTGTTTACCGCATACCCGGAAGGCGTTGAATAAAATACAAATTTGCCCTCGGCATTCTTTTTCATCTGGTAAATTCCCTGAGCATCTGTTTGAATGCAGCTAAATCCGTCGCTGACAACAACATCTTTGATTGGATTCCCCTGAGCATCACCAATAAAACCGTACAAGTCCATGCCCGGTTTGGGGGTTATTTGCACAACCGGAGGATTCGGATCGTCAGGAATCACATCGTCCGAACTTTTGCTGCATTGCACAAAGGCCAACAACAGAAACGCGAAAAACAAGTAAAAATTCAACCTGTATACATACATGGCCATCCGTTTTATATCGTTTTTGAACAGGAGTTTATTTTGATTCATGTGCCAAATTTTAAAGGAATGAAATGCAGGAATCTTTGCCCTGCATTTCATTGTTTCCAAATAACTAACTTATCAGCCGTATCATTCAACTATTCCCATCCTGGATTTTGAGGTAACAAATTCGGGTTCAAGGTCACCGCGCTTTCAGGGATCGGCCTCAGGTACATTTTATCTTCCCACTTACGGGTAAGTCCCCACGCCCAGATTAAGTGACCGCTGTTACCGTCCGAAAGTTTAATGTTTGCACCCTGAACAACATATTTCACCCCGGCAACCGGCGGAGAGGGTATGGCATCAACCACACAGACATCAGGTTTTCCGTCACCATTCAGATCATAATTCACATTTTTTGAGGGAATGTAGATCCCCTTAAACGGCATCTTAGCCGACGACAGCAACTCTCCGTGTCTCCATCGCATCAGATCCTGATAACGCAAGCCTTCGAAGCAAAGCTCAATGCCGCGCTCCCGTCTGATTTCCAGCAAATATTTGTCCGAAATATCGGGAAAGAAAACCGTTTTCAAATAATTATCAGCGGTTTCCGGAGTCGAACCTGAAACGCCGGCCCGGGTCCGCAACGGTTTGATGGTTTGTTCCCACTCGGCGGGGCCAAATTCGCCTAACTCGGCCTTGGCTTCGGCATAGTTCAGAAGAACTTCGGCATAACGGATGATTGGAATGTTATTCGTACTGAAACCCTGGCCATCGTGACTTTTATCGTCCAGACTCCATTTCATGATATGATAACCGGTCAGCGTAACCGAGAAATCGGGAGGAGCAACTGATCCGTCGGTCCTGGTATAACCCTCTGTTCTGACGGATTGATTTAACCGATAATCGCGGCCTCTCATTTCATTTAAAAACTCAATCTGATCGAAATTGCTTTTATCGGTAAACCGGCTTCCATCGCGCATCAAATAGGTATTTACAAAGGGTTTAAGCAAAGACCAGCGGCTTCCGTTGGTTGCCGAATTGAAATTCCAGGTCAGGGAATGCCAGATTCTGGAATCGGTGTTCATATTTCTCGCCAGAATGACCTCTTTGGTGATTCTGGTCATCCCGGAGAGATCTTCAGATATGAATAAGGTCCGGTAATCATTTTCAGGTTTTCCCGTACTGTATAAACTATATCCGCCCAAATCCATCACTTCTTTGGCCGCATTAGCCGCTTCGCGCAACCAGTTATTCGCATCAGACAAGCCCAGGCCGGTATGATATTTACGATAGGTCCCTTCGTACAAACAGATTCTGGATTTCATTGCCAGGGCAGTAAACCGGTTGATCATACTGCTGTAGGTGTCTTTATTTTCGCGGATATGCGTGGCGGCAAACGTAATATCCTCCAGCACTTTACCCATAACAAACTCGCGGCTGTCGCGTCCTTTGTTCAACTCGGGATCGTCGGGGTTCAATGCCGTTTCGTACCAGGGAACAGCTCCAAAAGTTTGAACTTTTTCCAGATAAAACACGGCTCTCCAAAAACGGGCCAATCCGATATAATGATTCAGGACATCTTCGGAAACCGTGCGTCTTTGCTGAGCAAGTTCCTGATTCCCTGCCGTTGGCTGTCCTTTGGCTGTTGCGTAAAGGTCAGTGCCTCCCGCGACAGACAAAATCAGAATCAGACTTAGCACGGATAGCATCTGCCATAGTTTATTTTTATATTTAAATTTCATATTTTCAGGAAATTAGATTAATTATTGTTTTTATAATAGCCTTCATAAGACCGTTGTTTTTAAAACTGATATGCTGATTACCGTTAATCCTTACCGGTTGATGAACAGGGTGCAGTCGGCAGCGTTCTCAATGTCGGCCACTGAAGCGCCCGGTGTATCGAGCATATTGAAAAGGATTGGTGTTCCGGTTCGTGGAATAAGCCATTCGTCCGGGGTAACCTGTCCGCCAAGCTTAATGAAAACCCCCTTATCTGTTGCCGGAACCGGGAACAAATAGGTATTGGAACCCACTCCAAAAATTGGCTGGGGATCGCCGGTCTCAAGATCTGCCCGGTTATAACGGTCGTTATCGGGGATCTGCAATTTCACGGCATCGGTATTGAAGTTGGCCGTCGATCCAAAGAAAATCGCGTCAACCGGGATGGTATTTTCGTCAACCTGGATACCCTCAAATACCGCCAACATAGAAATATTGGCCTTTCTTTACTGATCCTGTGGTCAGGTTCATCTGGTAATTTCTTTTATCTGTTGGAAAATAAATACCATGCCCCCAACTGCTTACCACGCTTGAATTGGTGAAAACAACGCTATAGTTCTCCAGACTGAAATCAATATCTCTTAAGGCCATCAGTTGAACGTATTCATATTGTCCCGGATGAACAAAGCCATCACCCGATACAGCCCCTGTGACCGGGCTGTCCGAACCTCTCGGGTCGCTCAGAAAACCGGTGATAACAATGTCGGTGTTGTGATAAATCCGCCGCAATTCAAATGTTTTGGAAGTGGAAGCAGCATTCAGACTAAAAGCGGTTTCAGCCAAAACGATTTCATTCTCCGGGTCGTAAACAATCACATTGTAATCGCCTACAACAGAATGACTAAAGACCACCTTCCCGGTAGCATCAGAGAAACCTTCTTTAATCAGCGTTTTATCGGCCGTGTACAAACCAACCTTCCGGCCTTCGATCGGATTCTGAAGGTGATCAACAAGCCATACCGTGAAATTGTAGTTTTCAATGTACACATCAATCACCCATTCAATATCATTCCCGGTATTATCTTTCCCGATGGTTATTTGGGTCGATCCCAATTCCTCATCATTCAAATTGAAGGCTTTCATGGTATACGTCCTCGGCGCTAGGCTTCTGAAACTGGTTTTTCCAAGAACCGACGTAAACGCAGAATCAACAACAAAATCAGTTTTAATGTCGGTATAATAGAGTTTTGCCCAAACGTTCGACATGGCTACGCCATCATGATTAACAATCGTCAGGGTGCAATCATTGATCTCCGGCAAGGCGGGATCATCAAAATGATCACAAGCGGAAAAAAATACCGCTATGACAAAAAAAATAAAAACAAGTGTTTGTTTCATAAAGCTTGGTTTTTGTTAAAAGTGTATGAATTGCATGTTAAATCTCGTTTATCAGGACGGACCAGATCTCCGTAGGAATGTCCGATTCAATAATGTCGGGTTGTTTTTTCATTTCTTCCCGATAGGCCTTTTCGCGTTCCGCTTTCGTTTCCAGCTTATCGTGCGTTGGGGCATACGATACCATACACCGAACCCCTTTCGATCTTAACTCATTCACAATCTCTTCGTTGGTTTCGTCAATGGTTCGGCCCACGTAAGCAATCATGTTTTCCCAGGGAACCCCTGCAATGGAAATATCTTCATACTCTTTGGCATTACGGGCAAAAACCGACAGCATGATCCCGGGGAACCGGTCGTAATAATACCTGGCCTGAGCCCCGGTATGCACCATAAGCATGACATGATTCTGGGCCTGATGTTTTTCAATCAGTGCAGCAATCATAGGCAAAGGAACATCCTTCTTATCCAGATTGATAACCGTTTTTCCCTTGCTCCAGCGAATAACATCCTCCAGGGTCGGTATCTTGCACGAGGTAACGTTTCCTTCGCTGTCTTTCAGTCTGACCGACTGCAGTTCGGCCCGGGTATAATCGGCTAACTTACCGGTGGCGGTGGTCGTCCGGTCCAATGTCTCGTCGTGCATCAGCACAATCACACTGTCTTTGGTCAGGCGCGGGTCAATCTCAAAAAAAGCCGGCATTTGGTTTAATACGTTCTGAAATCCCTCCAGACTGTTCTCCGGGAATTTCAGTTCGCGACCTCCCCGGTGCCCGCTGATCAATACAGAGCCATCGCCCTTATAACTGAAATAGTCATGCAGCTCTTTCACGTCTTTGAAATCAACATAATTTCGCTCTGCCTTCTGAGCCAGCATGGTGCAGCCAAAAGAAAGAAAAAGAAAAACGACGATAGTGATTTTAAAATAAGAAAATCGTAATGTCATCATTTAAATTCTTTTTTGTTTCTATTTTCAAAAATAATTTCGAATCATTACATATCTATAAAGATTCTATTACATATTACAACACATTGCTTCCTTCCCCTCTTATTTACCTGAACCGCAACCACCTAAGGCAGAAAATATTTTCAAAAAAAAGATCATTCAGGATTTATCCGTCAGGCTGCGTTCCCGGAACAAAAGGAACAAAAAAAACCGTCCGCCACTTCCGCGCCCGCTTACATCATCACCAACAAGCTCACCCGGCAAAACAGCCGTGCACCAATCAGACCGAACCACGGCAACCGGACTGAAAACGAAAATCCTGGTGCATGAAAAAAATTTCCTTTTCTATCTTTTAGAACGATACACATAACAAATATATACAAAAGGAAAACACATAGCAATACAAAAACGAACTTTTTATTTCCTTTTGTATCCTTTATTGCGAAATTACTCATAAAAATACACGGAACGAAACACGGTCAGGAGTAAGCCGGGATATCTTATTTTTAGTAAGAATAAGAATTAATACCTATCAATCTTCGGCAGATTCAGTTATTTTTGTAAGCTAATTACAAATGGGCTGGAGGCGTTGGCCAAAAGTGGAATGAAAAATCAACATTATGAATAAATATACGCTGACGCATTTGCGGGAGCTGGAAGCCGAGGCAATACATATTATCCGCGAAGTTGCTGCCGAGTTTGAAAACCCGGTCATGCTGTATTCGATCGGGAAAGACTCGTCGGTAATGGTCAGGCTGGCCGAAAAGGCTTTCTACCCGGGTAAAGTACCTTTCCCGCTGATGCATATCGACTCGAAATGGAAATTTCGCGAGATGATCGACTTTCGCGACAATTACACCAGAGAAAACGGCTGGGACCTGATTGTGCATTACAACAAACAAGGCTTTGAGTCGGGTATCGGGCCATTCACACATGGCAGTAAGGTGCATACCGATGTGATGAAAACACAGGCATTGCTCGAAGGGCTTAGCAAATATAAATTTGACGCCGCCTTTGGAGGAGCCCGCCGCGATGAAGAAAAATCGCGCGCCAAGGAACGGATCTTCTCGTTTCGCGACAAATTTCATCAGTGGGACCCGAAAAACCAACGCCCCGAATTATGGGACATCTACAATGCCCGGGTACATAAAGGCGAATCCATTCGCGTATTCCCCATCTCGAACTGGACCGAGCTCGACATCTGGCAATACATCCGCCTCGAAAACATTCCCATTGTGCCGCTGTACTACGCCAAAGAGCGTCCCGTGGTCAGCGTCGACGGCAACCTGATTATGGTTGACGACGAACGTATGCCCAAAGAACTGGCCGCGAAAGCCGAAATGAAAAAGGTCAGGTTCCGCACCCTGGGCTGTTACCCCCTGACGGGCGCCATTGAGTCGGAAGCCGACACCATTGAAAAGATCGTGGAAGAAATGATGACGGTTACCGTTTCGGAACGCACCACGCGGGTAATCGACTTCGACCAGGAAGGCAGCATGGAACAAAAAAAGCGGGAAGGGTATTTTTAAAAGGTTGTCGGGGCAAGTTTACATTGATGTTATTTAAGGTATAAATCGGATTTTATCAAATTTTTAATCTATGCCCACGCTTCATTGCCTGAAGCAACATCTCAAGCCGAGTTTCTGAAAACTTTACATCCGGAAACCGGCTGGAATAAAATAACAGAAGAGTTAAACAGACTGGGAGTTAAATTTTCGAATTTCATTACATACGTCGAAACCAACCGGAAAGCCTCACAGGACAACAACAATAACAATTACAACTAATTACAACAACGGAAACGATGACAAGCCAAAATATGACAACACCAAACATTGACATACGAGCCTTTCTCGATCAGGACGAGAAAAAAGACCTGCTCCGCCTGCTTACCGCGGGTTCGGTCGACGATGGCAAATCGACCCTGATCGGGCGCCTGCTCTTCGACAGCAAAAAGTTGTACGAAGACCAGCTTTCGGCCCTGGAACGCGACAGCAAACGCATGGGGCACGCCGGCGAGGACATTGATTATGCGCTTTTGCTCGACGGGCTGAAAGCCGAACGCGAACAAGGCATCACCATCGATGTGGCTTACCGCTACTTCTCCACCAATAAGCGGAAATTCATCATTGCCGACACCCCCGGACACGAACAATATACCCGGAACATGGTCACCGGCGCCTCAACCGCTAACCTGGCCATCATCCTGATCGACGCCACCAAAGGAGTGATCACCCAAACACGCCGCCACACCTTCCTGGTTTCTCTGCTGGGAATCAAACACGTGGTGCTGGCTGTCAATAAAATGGACCTGGTGGAATTCGACCAAAATGTATTCGACGAAATTTGCAAAGACTACACCAACTTTGTCGCCCAACTGGATATTCCCGATGTGAATTTCATTCCCCTTTCGGCCCTGAAAGGCGACAATGTGGTTGAACCATCGGACAAAATGCCCTGGTATAAAGGAAAGTGTATGCTCGATTTTCTGGAAACGGTACACATCAGCTCCGACCGCAATTTCGACGACATGCGTTACCCGGTGCAATACGTGCTGAAACCCGACAATAATTTCCGCGGATTTTCAAGCCGTGTGGCCTCCGGCCTGATCCGTAAGGGCGAAACCGTGATGGTGTTGCCATCGCGAAAAACATCCAAAATAAAAAGTATCATCTCGTACGACGGCGATTTGGAAGAAGCCTTCCCGCCCCAGTCGGTAACCGTTACCCTCGAAGACGAAATTGATATTTCGCGCAGCGACATGATCGTTTATCCCGATAACCTGCCACGCATGGAGCGGCATTTCGAGTCGATGCTGGTTTGGATGGACGAAAAACCGATGGACCCGACGACACACTTCTTTATTAAACACGCCAACAACAACACCAAGGCCCGCATCGACAAAATTCAGTACAAAGTTGATGTCAACACCTTGCAAAAATCAGAAATCGACCATTTCGAACTGAATGAAATCGGTCGTGTCGTGCTTACCACCAACAAGCCGCTGTTTTTCGACCCTTACAAGAAAAACAAAAGCACCGGCTCGTTTGTATTGATCGACCCGGTTAGCCACAATACCGTGGCCGTGGGAATGATTATTGACAAGCTCAGCGCCGACGATCTGCCTTCGCGCATCAGCGACAACGACCGCGAACAGATTCGCCGGGGCAAAGGGCTGATCGCTGAGGAAGCCTATCAAAAACGGTATAACCAGAAAGGCGCTACGCTTTGGATTACCGGCTTACACGGTTCGGGCAAAAACGAAATGGCCTTTAGCCTGGAGAAACAATTATTTGAAATGGGCGCCACCGTTGTACTGCTCGACGGAAGTTCGGTACGCTCGGGCCTTTCGAAAGAGCTGGACTACTCGCCCACCGACCGCGCCGAACTGCTGCGCCGGGTTGCCGAAGTTTGCCGCCTGCTGAACGACCAGGGCATCATTACCATTTGTTCGTTCATTTCGCCCGATAAAAATATACGCGACCAGGTGTCCAAAATTATTGGCGACGACCGTTTCCACCTGTTTTACATGAATGCCAGCCTAGATTTTTGCCAGGCAAACAAACCCGAGTTCTACCAACAGGATGACCTGAAATATGTACCGGGCATTGATATGCCTTTTGATATTCCCGCGAATCCGAAACTGGTACTCGAATCGGTGAACAACGGCAAAAATCCGGAGAAAATCATTCGCTATTGCCGCGAAAACGGCCTGTTTCCCTTATAAATATTAAATTGCACAGCATACCAAGAGCGGCTGTATCAAAAGTCTTGAATAGAGTCATCCTGTCCGGCAGTTGCCGGATCAGGATCTCAACCCATTGAGTGACAGACCCCGAAATAAATTCGGGGTGACCAGATCTCCAAAGATTCAAGACTTTTGATATAGCCGCTCGTTATGCATCGTGCTGCCCGTCATTTTTTTGTCCTTATCTCCCACCCGGCCGGTCCCGTATCCAACAACCTCACTGTCAGCAGCTGTGAGTTTTTTAACAGTTATCTGCTAAATTTTTGATACCTGTTAAAATACAATTTGATACCTGTTAAAAATTATTTTAACAGGTATTAAAAAATCAACAGCACGGGTAAAAACCCCTCGTTTGTCATTAGCGGAAAGCCTGGTGCAACGGAAAGAAATGCTGTCAGAAGCCGGCAAAACCGAAATTACCCTGCGAAAAAGCGATTATTCAAGTCTGATGGCTCAGGCAATCCCTCAGCTTTTTTTACCTTTGAGATCAAATTAAATGTACTCGAATGACGACAATTTTCTGGATCATCATTGGTATTCTTGTAGTTGACTTTGCAGTGGAACGTTTTCTGGATTATCTGAATACCACCCGATGGAGCGACATGCTGCCGGCAGAACTGAAAGACATTTACGACGAAGAAAAATACCGGCAGCAACAAACCTATTCAAAAACCAATCACCGCTTTGGCATGCTTACCAGTTCGTTCAGTTTTGTACTGCTTTTACTGATGTTCTTTTTCCAGGGATTTGCCTTAGTCAATAACTGGGCGTTGGCGGTAACAAACAGCCCGGTTTGGTCGGCCCTGATTTTTTTCGGTATCCTGCTGTTGGCATCCGATATCCTCACAACACCCTTCTCGCTCTACGACACCTTCGTGATTGAAGAAAAATTTGGGTTCAACAAAACAACGATAAAAACCTACCTCCTCGACAAACTGAAAGGCTGGCTGCTCGG
The DNA here is from genome assembly GCF_059705485.1 of Gaoshiqia sp. US2. NCBI lineage: Bacteria > Pseudomonadati > Bacteroidota > Bacteroidia > Marinilabiliales > Prolixibacteraceae > Gaoshiqia > Gaoshiqia sp. US2. Next base: position 4,253,716 of record NZ_AP048550.1, read on the forward strand.
GGCGCTGATTGGCGGCGGACTGCTCGCCCTTATCATTGTGATTTACCTGAAAACCGGCGTTTGGTTTTGGCTGTATGTATGGCTGGTGGTAAGCGGCTTCTCCATCTTTATGGCCATGTTTTATTCCAGCCTCATTGTGCCGCTCTTTAACAAACAAAGCCCGCTGGAAGACGGCGAACTAAAGCAGGCAATCCGCGATTTTTCGGCAAAAGTAGGCTTTAAACTCGACAATATTTATGTAATCGACGGATCAAAACGGTCCACCAAGGCCAATGCCTATTTTACCGGCCTGGGTTCAAAAAAACGCATCGTATTGTACGACACGCTGATTAATGACATGGAAGTACCCGAACTGGTAGCCGTGTTGGCGCACGAAATCGGCCATTATAAAAAGAAACACATCATCATCAGCCTGCTGTTAGGCATTCTCCAGACCGGGATCATGCTATATTTGTTTTCTCTGTTTATCGGCAGCCCGGAGCTGTCTGCCGCCCTTGGCGTTGATCAGCCAAGTTTCCATATCGGTTTGATTGCTTTTGGCATCCTGTATTCGCCACTTTCGTCACTCACCGGCATAGGCATGAATGTATTTTCGAGACGAAATGAATACCAGGCCGACGCGTTTGCTGCCGAACACTACGACGGCGAATCGCTGGCCACCGCGCTAAAAAAACTCTCGGTAAAAAACCTGAGCAACCTGCGACCACACCCGGCCTACGTATTCGTTCATTACTCACACCCCACCCTGCTTCAACGGCTGGACGCACTAAAAACCCGCCGCTAATCCGGCAGCCGGGTTTATTCGTTTGTCATACACGCTCATAACCTGATAAATATCAGGATTAAACGGCATGGCCTCAAGTGGGCCAATCTACTGCCGTGCATAAGATTAATTATTGTTTAATCTTATTCAAAACATGTCCGAAAGTATGTTTTTTAAAAAACATGTATATATATACATCTAAAGCAAGTTTTTTTAATATCTTAAGGCCATTGATAAGAACCTTTGGCCGTCGTTTTTGTTAAGGAAGATGAAAATGGAATACCCTGTTATTATTGATTAAAAAACCACTGATATGTTTGATCTTGAATTGATAAAGAAAGTCTACGGGAACTTTGGCCCCCGTATAGAAAAGGCCAGAAAAGTATTGCAAAAACCGCTCAGTCTTTCAGAAAAGATTTTGTATGCACACCTGTTTGATGCCGACCAACCGAAGAAATTCGAACGCGGCGTTGACTATGTTGATTTTGCACCCGACCGGGTAGCCATGCAGGATGCCACCGCGCAAATGGCTTTACTCCAGTTTATGAACGCCGGCAAAGCAAAAACTGCCGTTCCTTCTACCGTACACTGCGACCACCTGATTCAGGCCAGTGTCAGCGGACGAACCGATTTGCAATTTGCCCTGCAGCAAAACAAAGAAGTATTTGACTTCCTCGAATCGGTTTCCAACAAATACGGAATTGGTTTTTGGAAACCGGGAGCTGGTATTATTCACCAGGTGGTGCTCGAAAATTATGCATTCCCGGGAGGAATGATGATTGGAACCGACTCGCACACCGTCAATGCAGGCGGACTGGGCATGATTGCCATTGGCGTTGGAGGCGCCGACGCTGTAGATGTCATGGCGGGCATGGCCTGGGAGCTGAAATTCCCGAAACTGATTGGCGTAAAACTAACCGGCAAGCTGAACGGCTGGACCGCCTCAAAGGATATCATCCTGAAAGTGGCAGGCTTGCTGACGGTGAAAGGCGGAACCGGCTATATTATTGAATACTTTGGCGAAGGCGCCCGCTCGCTTTCGGCCACCGGAAAAGGAACCATCTGCAATATGGGCGCCGAAGTTGGCGCAACCACCTCGACTTTTGGATACGACGACTCCATGGAGCGTTACCTACGCGCCACGGGCCGCGCCGAAGTTGCCGACCTGGCCAACCAAATCAGGGAACACCTGACGGCCGACGATGAAGTTTACGCCTCGCCCGAGAAATACTTTGACCAACTGATCGAAATCAACCTCGACGAGCTGGAACCTCATTTGAACGGCCCCTTTACGCCCGACCGGGCAACACCCATCTCAAAAATGGCCGAAGTAGCGAAAGCAAACGGTTGGCCAACCAAAATTGAAGTCGGGCTGATTGGTTCCTGCACCAATTCGTCGTACGAAGATATTTCGCGTGCCGCATCGCTGGCACAGCAAGCCATAGATAAAAAGTTAAAACCAAAGGCCAAATTCACCATTACCCCGGGGTCGGAACAAGTCCGTTACACGATTGAACGCGACGGGTTCATCGCTGTTTTTGATCAAATCGGGGCAAACGTATTCGCCAACGCCTGCGGCCCCTGTATTGGTCAATGGAACCGCGAAGGAGCGGAAAAGGAAGAAAAAAACACCATTGTTCATTCCTTCAACCGTAACTTTTCAAAACGTGCCGACGGGAACCCGAATACCCATGCTTTTGTTGCTTCGCCCGAACTGGTAACAGCCCTGGCGATTGCCGGTGACTTAACCTTCAACCCGCTTACCGACAGCCTGACCAACGAAGCCGGGGAGAAAGTGATGCTGACTCCCCCTACGGGAGAAGAACTGCCCGCCAACGGTTTTGCCGTCGAAGATGCCGGCTACCAGGCTCCGGCAGCCGACGGCTCTTCGGTAAACGTCGCGGTTGCTCCCAACTCCAGCCGGCTCCAGCTGCTGGATGCCTTTCCCGCCTGGAACGGCGCCAACATCAGCGGGGCCAAACTGCTGATAAAAGCGGAAGGAAAATGCACCACCGACCACATCTCGATGGCCGGCCCCTGGTTACGCTACCGCGGCCACCTCGACAACATTTCGAACAACATGCTGATTGGCGCTGTAAACGCGTTTAACGGCGAAACCAACAAGGTGAAGAACCAGTTAACCGGACGGTATGATGAAGTCCCCAAAGTACAACGGGCATATAAAGAAAAAGACATCCCGACAATCGTTGTTGGCGACCACAACTACGGCGAAGGTTCATCGCGCGAACATGCAGCCATGGAACCACGCCACCTGGGCGTAAAAGCCGTCATCGTGAAGTCGTTCGCACGCATCCACGAAACCAACCTGAAGAAACAGGGTATGCTGGCGTTAACCTTCGCCAACGAAACAGATTACGATAAAATCAGGGAAGACGACCGCTTTAACTTTGTGGATTTGGTTGACTTTGCACCAAACCGGCCGTTAACGCTTGAAGTGATCCATAGCGACGGCAGCAAGGAAAACCTGATCCTGAATCACAGTTACAATGATCAGCAAATTGAATGGTTTAAAGCAGGTTCGGCATTAAACCTGATCAAACAACAAAATAACTAATTGATAAACACACCCGAAAAATGAGAAAAATCAAAGTAGCAAATCCGGTCGTTGAACTGGACGGAGATGAAATGACCCGGGTTATTTGGTCATTTATTAAGGAGAAATTAATCTTTCCCTATTTGGACATCGACATCAAATATTACGATTTGGGAATGGAAAACCGCGACAGGACCGACGACCAGGTCACTGTTGACGCGGCCCATGCCATTCAACAATATGGTGTCGGGATCAAATGTGCGACCATTACACCCGATGAAGCGCGCGTAAAAGAGTTCAATCTGAAGAAAATGTGGAAGTCGCCCAATGGCACCATCCGGAATATTCTGGGGGGAACCGTTTTCCGGGAACCCATCATCATCAACAATATTCCAAGGCTGGTTCCCGGATGGAAACAACCCATCTGCATCGGGCGTCATGCTTTTGGCGATCAATATAAGGCAACCGATTTCGTCACCAAAGGAAAAGGGAAACTGACCATCACCTTCACCCCCGATGACGGGCGTCCTCCCCAGTCGTACGAAGTATACGACTTTCAGGGCGATGGCGTGGCCCTGGCCATGTACAATACCGACGAGTCGATCACCGGCTTCGCACGAGCCTGTATGAACCAGGCGCTGAGCAAAGGCTGGCCGCTGTACATGTCGACCAAAAATACCATCCTGAAAAAATACGACGGCCGGTTTAAAGATATCTTCCAGGAAGTGTTTGAAAACGAGTTCAGAGACCAGTTCGAAGCGGCCGGTATTACCTACGAACACCGGTTAATTGACGACATGGTCGCTGCCGCGATGAAATGGGAAGGAGGCTTTGTGTGGGCCTGCAAAAATTACGACGGCGATGTTCAGTCAGACACCGTTGCCCAAGGCTTCGGCTCATTGGGATTGATGACCTCAACCCTGATTACCCCCGATGGTAAAACCATGGAGGCCGAAGCAGCCCACGGGACTGTGACCCGCCACTACCGCATGCACCAGCAAGGCAAGCCAACATCGACCAACCCGATCGCTTCCATCTTTGCCTGGACCAGGGGCCTGGCTTTCCGCGGCAAGCTCGATCACAACAATGAACTGGTCAATTTTGCCGAAACCCTGGAACAGGTTTGCATTGAAACAGTGGAAAGCGGTAAAATGACGAAAGACCTGGCGCTAATTATTCACGAAAAAGATCTGAAAGAGGAACATTTCCTTACCACAGAAGCTTTTCTGAATGCGATTGATGAAAACCTTCAGAAAAAACTCAGCGTGAACTGATATGGGTGAAAAGATTACCTTGCAACAGAACAAACTGAACGTTCCCGACAAACCGGTAATCCCCTTTATCGAAGGCGACGGTATTGGCAAAGACATTAGCCTGCCCAGCCAACGGGTACTGGATGCCGCCGTGGAAAAAGCCTACGGAAATAAACGCAAACTGATTTGGAAAGAAGTTTATGCCGGCCGGAAAGCGTTTGTTGAAACAGGCAATCACCTGCCCGACGAAACCATTGAGGCATTCAAAACCTATCATGTGGGGATAAAAGGTCCGCTCGAAACGCCGGTCGGGGGTGGAATCAGATCGCTGAACGTCGCTCTTCGGCAAACGCTCGATTTGTATGTTTGCCTGAGGCCGGTACGCTGGTTCAAGGGGGTTCCGTCTCCTATCCGCTATCCATCACTGGTTGATATGCACATCTTCCGCGAGAATACAGAAGATATTTACGCGGGCATTGAATTCATGACCGGCGAAGAGAATACCCTGAAGTTTCAGGAATTCCTGTTTAAAGAAATGGGAATGAGCGAGCAGGTTCGTTTTCCCGAGAGTTCTTCATTTGGTGTTAAACCGGTATCAAAAGACGGTTCAGAAAGACTGATCCGGGCAGCCATTGATTACGCCATTGAGCGGGAATTGCCTTCGGTTACCCTGGTCCATAAGGGGAACATCATGAAATTTACCGAAGGAGCCTTTAAAAACTGGGGCTATGATTTAGCTGAAGCTGAGTTTGGAGAACAGGTGTTTACCTGGAGGCAATATCAGACCATTGAATCGACCAAGGGGCAAATTGATGCCCAAAAGGCCATCGAACAAGCGAAGAAAGACGGCAAAGTAATTATCAAAGACGTCATTACCGATGCCTTTCTTCAGGAAAGCCTGTTGCACCCCTACGATCATTCGGTGATTGCCACCCTGAACCTGAACGGCGACTATATTTCAGACCAGTTGGCCGCCATGGTGGGAGGAATCGGTATCTCTCCGGGAGCAAATATCAATTTCCAAAGTGGTTACGCCATTTTTGAGGCCACGCACGGTACAGCGCCCAGCATTGCCGGAACCGGGAAAGCCAATCCAAGCTCGCTGATCCTTTCAGGCGTGATGATGCTGGAGTACTTGGGTTGGGAAGAAGCTGCAGAACATGTTTTTGACGCCATGGAGCACACCTTCGCCAAAAGACGCGTCACGTCTGACCTGCACAGCATGATGGAAGGGGCAACCCTGCTGTCGACCACCGAATTCGCCGATGAGATAATCAGGAATATTCACTAACTTAAGGACAAAAACAAATCAATAAAATAAATTAAAGATGGAATACATTAAGAATAGGTTTTACGAAAAAGCAAGCAAGTGCATCGCTGAGTACCAAAAACTCAAAAACGAGCACGGCGACAAAGTGATCGCCCAGGTGACGATCGGTCAGGTCATGACTGGCATGAAAGGGGTTCCGAGTTTGATCACGGATACCTCGAAACTTGATGCCAACAGCGGAATTCGTTTCAGGGGATACAGTATTGACGAATTAAGACAAAAACTTCCCCGTCTTAACCCGGAAGGAGAACCGCTTCCCGAGGGATTATTCTACCTGATGCTTATCGGTGAAATACCGGAAGAAGAAGATGTTTTAAACATTTCAAAAGATTGGTCAACACGGGCGCATGTACCGCAACACGTGTTTGACGTGATTGATGCAATCCCGCGTACCGCAAGGCCAATGACCCAATTCAGCGCGGCAATTGTCGCCATGGCCACCGAATCGGTGTTCCAGAAAGCATACCGGTCGGGAGTAAACAAGAAGTACTACTGGGATTTCATGTACGACGATGTGATGAACCTCATTGCCCGTCTGCCCCGCATCGCGGCTTATATTTACCGCCGTAATTATTTTAAAGACAAACACATTGAGCCCGATCCGCGGCTCGACTGGGCCGGTAACCTGGCGCACATGATGGGCTACGATTCCGACGAAGTAAAACGGCTGATGCGTTTGTACATGGTTATTCATGCCGACCACGAAGGCGGAAACGTTTCGGCCCACGCCACTCACCTGGTCGGTTCGGCCCTGAGTGGTCCGTATTACGCGTTGAGCGCAGGAATGCTTGGACTTGCCGGCCCCTTGCACGGTTACGCCAACCAGGATGTTATTAACTGGATTTTTGAGTTGATGGATGAACTGGGAACCGATGAACCAAGTAAAGAGCAACTGGCCGGTTATGTGAAACGCACACTGGAGGCCGGCCGGGTTGTTCCGGGCTACGGACATGCCGTGTTACGGGTGACAGACCCGCGGTTTACCGCACAAAAAGAGTTTGCCGATAAGTACATCACACACGATAAACTGATCAACACGGTAAATAACCTGTATGAGGTGGTGCCGCCAATTCTGGGCAGCGTAGGAAAGATCAGTAATCCGTGGCCCAATGTAGACGCCTATTCGGGAGCCTTATTATATCACTACGGAATTAAGGAATATTCATTCTATACCGTTTTGTTTGGCGTATCGAGAGCGCTGGGCGTACTGGCCTCGCTGGTCATGGATCGTTTGTACGGACTGCCGATTGAACGTCCGTCATCTTATCCGTTAAAATGGTATAAAGAAAAAGCCCAAAGCGAAGGCGAAGGATGTTAAGATACCCTACGAAAGAGGCTGCACCAACCGGCGCAGCCTCTTCTATTTTTTCAAATCAAAATAATACAGTAATGTCTTTCCCCTTTTGTAAAAGTCAATTCAATTACTCAAGTCCTCGAATTCAACGCTGGTATAATCTTTTGCAAAAACTTCTTCCGTTTCTGTCAATACAACTTCTTCCTCTTCGTCTTCGATCACAGCCTGCGGTTCGTCGTAATTTTCTTCATCCATCACCGGCTGGTTGCCCATGATAAAGCCAACTACCTCATCCAAACCTTCTGCAAACTTCTCAAAATCTTCTTTATACAGAAAGATTTTATGCTTCTCAAAGTGGAATTTTCCATCCTGCTCGTAACGTTTTTTACTCTCGGTAATTGTCAGGTAATACTCATCTTTACGGGTTGATTTTACATCGAAGAAATAAGTTCTTTTCCCTGCCCTTACGGCTTTTGAATAAATTTCCTGCCGGAATTTACTGTCAAGTTCTTCATTCTGGTCGTCGTTCTTGTCAAAACCTTCCATCTTGCTCGTTTTTAGGTTATTTCCTTAGTTAGTAGCTCAAAAATAAAAAAATATTCTGAAAATTATTAAAACCTGTTAACAAACAGTACAAAGAAAGGCAATTCAACAAATGTTCACTTATCGGCTTTGGTAATATTTCAAGGCCTCGGGCATAATTTTCTCGAGGGCAGCAATCCGGTTTACATCAACCGGGTGGGTGCTCAGCAACTCGGGTGTTTTAGCTCCGCCGCCTTCCGACATCCGTTTCCAGAATGCAACTGCCGATCTCGGGTCGTATCCGGCCATGGCCATAAAAATCAATCCCATCTTGTCGGCTTCATACTCGTGTTTCCGCGAAAAAGGCAGCATCACTCCCACCGACGAACCCAGTCCGTAAGCAGCGGAGAAGATTGCCTGAGTTTCTTCCGGTTTTGTTTTTACAGCCTCCGACAAGGCAACACCACCCATTTGTAAAACCATTTGCTGGCTCATCCGCTCGTTACCATGACGAGCCACGGCATGGGCAACTTCGTGCCCCATCACCACCGCGATACCGGCTTCGTTTTGGGTATAAGGAAGTATTCCGGTATAAAAAACCACCTTTCCCCCGGGCATACACCAGGCATTGGGCACATCATCTTCAATCAGGTTAAACTCCCATTGAAAATTGGCAATATAACTTTCAAAGCCGTTGTCTCTCAGGTATTGCTCAACGGCGGCGGCAATATTCTTCCCGACGCGTTTTACCATATCGGTTTGCGCCTGATTTTTCGAGAGTTTATTCTCGTTCAAAAACGTGCCATAATTGGTTAATCCCATTTCCACCATGCTGGATTCGGGAAGTAAATTTAGCTGGCTTCGCCCGGTAAGGGGAACAGTACCACAGGATTGCACCAGAAATAATCCGGCAATCAATAAACTTTTCATTAATAAGTTTCTTACATCTGTTGTTTTCATATCATTCAAATTTATAAATCTCTTTTTTCGCTGCCAACAAGGTATTTTTAAGCAACGAAACGCGCGTCATCGGGCCTACACCGCCTGGAACCGGAGTAATGAACGAGCATTTTTCGGCAACCTCGTCAAAAGCAACATCGCCTTTTAACTTCCAGCCCGATTTTGTTTGATCTGATTTTATGCGGGTAGTGCCAACATCGATCACCACAGCGCCTTCTTTCACCATATCGGCTTTAACAAAGTCGGGCGAGCCAATGGCAGCAATCAGAATATCAGCCTTTGCGCAAGTTTCTTTCAGATTTTTGGACCGGCTGTGGGCAACAGTGACCGTTGCATTCATTTCTTTTTGCGACATTAATACGCTCAATGGCCGGCCAACAATATTACTTCTTCCGATAATGACACAATCCTTTCCCGATGTTTCAATCCCATGCCGTTTAATCAGATCAACAATCCCGTCGGGCGTAGCCGAAACGAAAGACGGAAGGCCAATCACCATCCGCCCGACATTAACCGGATGAAAACCATCTACATCTTTCTTCGGATCAATGGCTTCAATGATTTTCTGTTCGGAAATATGGGCTGGTAAAGGTAGCTGTACAATAAAGCCATCCACGTCTTCATCGCAATTCAGTTCCTCCACCTTGGCCAGTAATTCCGCCTCGGTCACCTCATCTTCGTAACGAATGAGGGACGATTTAAATCCAACTTCTTCGCAATCCTTAATTTTGTAGGCGACATAGGTTTCGCTTCCGCCATCGTGACCGACCAGGATCGCCGCCAGGTGAGGAGTCTTTCCACCTTTTGCTTTCAGTTCCTTCACCTGTTCTGCAATCTCGGCTTTGATATCGGCTGCGGTCTTTTTACCGTCGATTAATTTCATATTCGTGTTCTTCAGATTATTTCCGTTGCATATTTCCCATCATCCGGCCCAGGTTCTTCCCCTGCGAAACCATGCGCATCATTTTCCGGGTTTCGTCAAATTGCTTGATCAGGCGGTTTACTTCCTGAATATTGGTTCCTGAGCCCTCGGCAATGCGTTTTCTGCGCGATCCGTTCAGCACTGCCGGATCATTTCGTTCAGCCGGGGTCATCGAAAAAATGATCGCTTCAATGTGTTTGAAGGCATCATCATCAATATCGATATTTTTCAAAGCTTTCCCCATTCCCGGAATCATGGATGCCAGATCTTTCAGGTTACCCATTTTTTTGATTTGCTGGATTTGAGACAGGAAATCATCAAAATTGAATTGGTTTTTGGCCAGTTTCTTTTGCAACTGACGGGCCTGATCGGCATCAAATTGCTCCTGGGCGCGCTCTACCAGCGAAACGATATCTCCCATCCCGAGAATACGGTCGGCCATACGTTCCGGATAGAATACATCCAGGGCATCGAGCTTTTCGCCGGTACCGACAAATTTAATCGGCTTATTGACGATGGAGCGAATAGACAAAGCAGCCCCGCCACGGGTATCGCCATCCAGTTTGGTAAGCACAACGCCGTCGAAATCGAGACGATCGTTAAACTCTTTGGCCGTATTAACAGCATCCTGTCCGGTCATGGAGTCGACAACAAACAAAATCTCGTCGGGGGTAACCGCTTTTTTCACGGCTGCAATTTCGTTCATCATCTGCTCATCAATCGCCAAACGACCGGCGGTATCAATAATGACCAGGTTATGACCTTTTTCCTTGGCGTATTTGATTGCCGCCTGTGCAATTTTTACCGGCTCTTTATTTCCGTCTTCCGTATAAACCGGCACACCGATTTGTTCTCCGAGCACCTTCAACTGGTCGATCGCCGCAGGACGGTACACGTCGCCGGCCACTAACAGTGGACTTTTCGCCTTTTTCGTTTTCAGGTATTTGGCCAGTTTCCCGGAGAAAGTTGTTTTACCGGAGCCTTGCAATCCAGCGATCAGGATGATTGCCGGGTTTCCCTTCAGGTTGATGTCTGTAAATTTTCCGCCCATCAGGGTTGCCAGTTCGTCATGAACAATCTTTACCATCATCTGTCCCGGCTTCAGGGCATTCAGCACATCCTGCCCCAGGGCCTTTTCTTTGACAACTTCGGTAAATGATTTGGCAATTTTATAATTAACGTCGGCATCGAGCAATGCCCGTCTGACTTCTTTTAATGTTTCGGCAACATTGATCTCAGTGATTCGTCCCTCGCCTTTCAGCAATTTAAACGATCTCTCTAACTTCTCATTAAGATTTTCAAACATAGCAGAATCTGATTGTATTTTAAAGCTCGTGCAAAAGTACAAAAATAAAATATAGGGATTTTTCTTTAAAAGATTAAAAAAACGACTTTATGCGGGTAACCTTTAGCCAAAAACCGGAATATAGTCGTGTACCTGATTTTATACCGGTTTTTTTTGGGAGGAATGCTGTGATGAAAGAAATATCTGACTACTACGGATTGTTGTTTTGTTGTCCGATGAATTCGGAAACTAAGAGCTGTGCTTTTAGAGAAATCAGAAACAAAGACATCAACGAAAGAATCCAATACATGAAATTACTAAGCAAGGATGAACGGTCGGCGTTGATTATTAAGCACAAAAACTGTTTATCTCTGCGAGAAAATAAAGTCCCTTTTTCACGAATCGCAATTTTTTAGAAAGTCTGTGGGGGTCTGAGGACCCCCATTTTTTTTAGTCTTACATCCGCTCAGGAACCTGAATTCCCAACAAACCCATACCCGATTTTACAAGTTTTGCCACATTCTCCGACAAAATTAGCCTGAAATTCCGGATAGCCTCATTCTCTTCATTCAAAATAGAATGATCGTGGTAAAACTGATTATACTCTTTGACCAGATTATACACGTAATTGGCAATAATCGCCGGGCTATACGCATCGGCGGCTTCGTTAAGCGTTGCCGGGAATAAGGAGACGTTTTTTATCAATTCCTTCTCTTTTTCCGAGATCGTCAAAGATTTATCGAGTTCGGGCACCAATTCAATTCCTTTATCTGCGGCCTTACGTAAAACCGAGCGAATCCGGGCGTAGGTGTACTGAATGAACGGACCTGTATTTCCGTTAAAATCGATTGATTCTTCGGGGTTAAACAACATATTTTTACGCGGATCAACCTTCAGCATAAAATATTTCAAGGCTCCAAGCGCGATGATTCTGTAAGTTTCGTAGGCTTCTTCTTCCGTATAATCTTCTAATTTTCCCAGTTCTTCAGAAGTTTTCCGGGCTACCTCAATCATTCCGGCAATCAGATCATCGGCATCAACGACTGTTCCTTCGCGCGATTTCATTTTACCATGCGGCAACTCCACCATCCCATACGAAAAATGATGCAGCCCTTTTCCCCATTCGAAGCCAAGTTTGTCCAACAACACAGAAAGGGCCTGGAAATGATAGTTCTGCTCGTTACCCACCACATAAACCATTTTATCGATCCGGTAATCATTGAAACGAAGTTTTGCGGTACCAATATCCTGGGTCATATATACCGAGGTGCCGTCGCTGCGAAGTAAAATCTTTTGATCCAACCCGTCATTGGTGAGATCGGCCCAAACCGAGTTATCTTCTTTTTGAAAGAAGATGCCTTGTTCCAGTCCTTTCAATACTTCATCCTTCCCCACCAAATAAGTTTCCGATTCGTAGTAGATCTTATCGAAATCAACTCCAAGCTCCTGGTAGGTTACATCAAAGCCATCGTAAACCCAGCGGTTCATGGTTGACCAAAGCGCGATGGTTTCCGGATCTTTTGCTTCCCATTTGCGCAGCAATTCCCGGGCAGCTTCAATCGAAGGCGCCTGTTGCTCGGCTTCTTCTTTCGAAAGTCCTTGATCCATCAATTCTTTTACTTCCCGGCGGTAATGCTTATCGAACAGCACATAAAAATCACCCACCAGGTGGTCGCCTTTGATGCCCGTATTCTCGGGCGTTTTACCTTCGCCCCACTGCTGCCAGGCATACATGGACTTACAGATATGAATTCCGCGATCGTTGACAATGTTGGTTTTTACCACATTCTTGCCGGTCGCTTTTAAGATCTCGCCCAAGGAAAAACCCAATAAATTATTCCGGATATGCCCCAAATGCAACGGCTTATTTGTATTGGGAGATGAATATTCGATCATGACCACCGGAGACTCAGCCGTAGCTGCTGAAAAACCGTAAGAATCATCGCTGGAAGCATCTGCCAGCAAGTTAAGCCAGTAGCTTACTGAAACGGATAGATTTAAGAAACCTTTCACCACCGAATAGGCAGCCACATCGCTTACATTTTCCTGTAAGTAAGCGCCTAAATCAGCTGCGGTTTGCTCCGGCGATTTTCGGGATAAGCGTAAAAAAGGAAAGACCACCACGGTGAGGTCGCCCTCTACATCCTTTCGCGTATTCTGAATTTGAACACCTCCGGCGTCAATGTCTTGCCCGTAAAGTTCAGCAACAGCTTTTGCTATGTTCTCTTTGATTGTATGTTCGATAAGCATATCCATTATTTTTTGGCAGGGCAAAGATAATAGTTTCTGCCGGAATCGAACAGTAAAAAAGTCGTGGGTTCAGAGGTCTGTGTATATCCGTAACCGATTATTTTACTCGTCAACAAACAACTCAAACTCAACCCGGCGGTTCAGTTTTCTATTTTCTTCGGATGTATTCGGGAACGCGGGACAGGTTTTTCCCAGGCCTGCTGCTATGGCAATCCGGGAACGGCTCAGGCCCATACCTGTTAAAAACTGAACGACCGATTCCACCCGCTGTTCCGAAAGTTCCATACTCTCGTCATCACCGAGCAGATTGTCTGTATGCCCGTAAATGCGAATCCGGTATTCCGGGTTTTTGAGCAAAAGGTCGAGCAAATTGGCCAATCTGTTTTTTGTATAATTGGTCAGATAACTCTTACCCTGCACAAAATAAACCGGATAGAAGGTGACAACAGCTGTCTGAGATAGGTCACTATTCCGGCCTTCAGTTGCCCAAATATCCATTTCGTTTGGAAAAAAAGCCGGATCATCAATCCGGAATTTCATTTTTTGACTGATACATGACGCGTGGACCTGCACAAACGCATAACATAATAAGCTGGAAAACAATATAACCAACCCTTTCATAATCGCTATAATTCAAACCTAAAAACAAATTAAAGCCTTTTTTTTGATATATTTTTTTCCTTCTCAAAATTTATATCGTGAAATAAAATTCCAATCTTTGATGATTCAGAATTTGGAATTGAATTTTGTACTGCATTATCGACATAGAAACCACCGGACAGAGTTACAAAGAAGGTAAGATTACTGAAATTGCCATCTACAAACACAACGGGCTGGAAATTATCCAGTCGTTTGCGACACTGATTAACCCGGAGTGCCATATTCCTTATTTTATTACCAAGTTAACCGGTATTGATAATGAGATGGTGGCTAAGGCCCCGAAATTTTATGAGGTTGCCAAAACGATTGTGGAATTAACTTCCGGATCTGTTTTTGTTGCACATAATGCGGCCTTTGATTATCATTTTATCCGGGAAGAGTATAAACGACTGGGGTACGATTACAAACGAAAAACGATGTGCACCGTCAAGCTTAGCCGGAAATTTCTACCCGGCCATGCTTCTTACTCCCTGGGGCGGATTTGCAGCGATTTAAACATTCAAATTGACGGCAGGCCTGTTTTCGTCACTTTTTTTCCGATAATTTATATCTAATTGAAGCAGAATAAAATAGGCTCGTTTTATTTTGATTTTGGGTGTCTCATGGCTATTTTTGTTGCATGTTTGTTCGTCGCAAAGCAAATAAAACGGGATCGGTCAGTGTCCAGGTTGTTGACAAGAGCCATGGGCGTTACCGGGTAATCAAAAGTTTGGGTGCAGGGAGGACCGAGGCGGAAGTTGTCCGTTTAGAAGAGAAAGCTCGCCAACATGTACGCGAACTTACCGGAACAAACAGGTCTCTTTTTGAGGATGAAGATGAAATCAAGCTGGAGGACTTCCTATCAACCATTTCCAACTCACAGATACAAGTCATAGGCCCTGAAATCATATTTGGGACACTTTATGACCGGATCGGCTATGGCCGTATCCACAATGAGTTGTTCCGGCACCTGGTTATAACCCGGCTGTTTAATCCGGGCAGCAAGCTGAAAACGATCGATTACCTTTTCCGTTATCAAGGCGTTGTCTATAACATCAGTAAGATTTACCGGTTTCTGGACAACCTGTGCTTCCGCAGGGAGGCAGTGGAAAGCCAACCAGATGGGATCCCCGACATAAAAAAGCAGGTGGAAGATATCTCCTATTCCCATACGCTTCGTGTGCTGGGAGGGAAGATCGATGTGGTTTTCTACGACATGACCACGCTCTATTTTGAATCAAGCGACGAAGACGATCTTCGGAAAACCGGTTTCTCAAAGGACGGCAAACATCAATGCCCCCAGATTTTTCTTGGCTTGTTGGTTGGCCAGGGCGGGAACCCCATCGGTTATGAACTGTTTGAAGGGAATATTTTCGAGGGAAATACTTTTATCCCGGTACTGCAACGCATGGAAGAGCGGTATAACCTTGGAAAACCCGTTGTCATTGCCGATTCTGGCCTTTTGTCTAAGAAAAACATCTTGGCATTGGAAGAGAACGGGTATGAATATATCCTTGGGGCACGCCCCAAAAACGAAAACGACTTGATCAAGCAAAAGATTCTTGCCTTTGATTTAAAAGACGGTGATGTGCGGACGATAAAGAAAACAGGGGCCACCCGGTTGGTTTTGTCCCGGACAAACAAGCGGATGTCCAAAGATGCCCATAACCGCAAACGTGGATTGGACAGGCTGACCAAGCGCCTGAACAGCGGAAAACTGACCAAATCAAACATCAACAACAAGGGATACAACAAGTATTTAAAGATGGAAGGGATAGTTACCATCTCTATTGATTTGGAAAAGTTCAATGCCGATGCCGCCTGGGATGGCATAAAAGGATACTTGACCAACACTGCCCTTCAGGCAAAACAGGTGATCGCAAATTACAGGAACTTATGGTTTATTGAACGTGCTTTTCGTATGAACAAAACCGATCTTAGGGTACGTCCAATATACCATCGGCTATATAACAGGATCGAAGCCCACATTTGCATCTGTTTCACTGCATATACGGTAATGCTCGAATTGGAAAGATTGCTCAAGGCCAAAAAATCGGTCATTAGTTTGAAAAGGGCACAAGAAATAACGCACAATATGTACCAAATCCTTTATCAATTACCCTACTCGAAAGATACCAAAGCTCGAATGTTAAGAATGGATAGCGAGCAACAGGAACTATATGATATTATAATCCAATCCAAAACTGTAAATTGAAATTTAGGTGTCCCATTGACGAAAACAGGAAAAACGATGTGCACCGTCAAGCTTAGCCGGAAATTTCTACCCGGCCATGCTTCTTACTCCCTGGGGCGGATTTGCAGCGATTTAAACATTCAAATTGACGGCAGGCACCGGGCGGCAGGTGATGCCTTGGCTACGGTGAAGTTGTTTGAGTTGATTCTGACCCAACACGAGAATGTCCGGGATCAGGCGGGAGTGTCTCGTCAGCGCCGGCTATTTTAAACAAAAAAGTCATGCGTGAACATGACTTCGAAAACAGGCTACTCTGATTTTGTTTCTTCAGCGGCCTCACCTTCGTCAAAGTTCAGCAATTCATTCTTCAACAACAGGTTGTACCATTGAACCACCTTCTTCATATCGGAGGTATATACCCTGCTCTGATCGTAATCCGGCAGAACTTCTTCGAAAAAGGCTTTCAACTCGTTACCTGAATCTACCCCGGCCACTTCAAGGCTACTTTTCTTTTCAGCTATCTTTTTGAATACCTCTTTCAGCGACACTTCGCCGGTTCGCGTAAAAATAGCGATATCTTCCAGTGAACTTACTTTTGAAGTAGAATATACCGGCATCCGCTTTCCGGTTAGCACCGATTCCACAATAATGCCGTTTTTTGCTTCGGTAACCAGTTTATACAGACCTGGTTGACCTGAAATAGCTAAAATACCTTTCAACATAATCACTTTTCTAATTTTGAGAGGCGAATATACTATTTTAATGAAGGAAATAAAACAGAGCAGAGATTTTTATAGCCAAACCTCTGCTCCGTCGTTATCAATGAATCAATTGTCGGTATTTTACAATCGGCAATCCTCTACCCCAAACCAAATTGTATTAAAATACTTTCCTGCCAAGGCGGTGAGATTAAAGAATCTCTACCACAGTCCTCCTGTTTTGTGCGTGTTGTTCTTCGGTGCAGGGAACTCCGTCGTCACACTCGTTTACCAATTGCGTTTCACCAAATCCTTTATACTCCATACGGGATGAAGCAATTCCTTTCGAAATCAGGTACTCATAGGTTGATTTGGCTCTCCGTTCCGATAAGATCAGGTTAAACCGGTCACTGCCCCGGGAATCGGTATGCGATTCGAGGCGAATCCTCATTCCCGGATTTTCAGTCATCATTTCCACCAGTTTATCCAGTTCTCTGGCCGCATCCGGGCGAATATTGTGCTTCCCGAGATCATAATAAATGTTTTTCAACTCAATACGCGTACCGGCTTTCATCGAATATAAAGCCACCGAAAAAGTTGATACTCCCGGTTCAATTTTCACGGTTGAAAACTCAAAATCAGCAGCAATATACTGGTTGGCCGAAACATTGAGCACATAATTCCGATCCGGAGAAACAGATGTATAAAATTTACCCTGTGCATCGGTCGAGAGCGTTTCAATAGCTTTATGATCCAATAAAATACGGACCAGCGCTCCTGAAATCGGGTTGTAATCCATATCGACCACTTCCCCCTCCAATTGATACTGTGGTTCAAGAATTAATTTCTTCTCCATCACCTCAACCAGATCGCTTTCGGCCAGGGTAAATGATTGGGTAGCTCCCAGGTATCCCGGCTTGCTGGCCGATATGCGGTATTCCTCGTTCAGCTTTAATTTTGCCGCAAAGCGCCCGTCGGCATTCGACTTTCCACGGGCAATCACAGTCCCTTGCCGATTACTGATTTCAATTTCGGTATTTGCCACCGACTGATTGGCCTGCTTTGAAACAATCAGCAAATTCAGAGGAGCCTCGTCAAGCCTGAAAACATAAATATCATCACTCCCGGATCCGCCCTTCCTGTTTGACACGAAAAATCCAAACCGCTGGTTGTCATTGATCACCATCCCAAAATCGTCTGCCGGTGAATTAAACTGATCGCCCATAAGAACAACCTCGGACCCGGAATCCGGAGAAAACCTGGTATAATACAGATCCAACCCGCCAAATCCGCCTGACCGTTCGGAAGCAAAAATCAATGTTCCATCGGTATTCAGAAAGGGAAACATCTCATTTCCTGAGGTATTTACCCTGTTCCCCAGGTTAACCGGCTTGGTCCACTTACCGTCCACTTTAGCCGAGTAATACAAATCTGACTTCCCCATCCCACCCGGCATATCGCTGGCGAAAACCAGCGTGTCGCCGGTCTGGTTGATGGCCGGGTGAACAAGGGAATATTCCTTGCTGTTCAGCGGGAAATTCTCAACAAACTCCCAGCCGGAGCCAGTTTTTTGATACAGAACAATTCCTAACCGGAAATTCTCGGCTTTGTAAATGCCACTCTTTTCTGAAGAAACAACTTCATTTGACCGGGTTAGAAACAACTGACCCGATTTCTGACAATAACTCATCGGGCCTTCATGATAGTCCGACCGAATAGCTGTTGACTTCACCGGCATGCTTTTCATGTTTCCGAGTTCATCAATTTCACAAGTAAACAGTTCGTAAAATGAACTGCTTTCTTTTTTCCCCTTCACAAATGCTTGTTTCGTAAGCGAATTAAACATCAACTCAGAACCAATTATGGCTAAGCCAAAATCACTTGACGGCGTATTTATTCCGGGGTTCTCAACCACGACGTTCATATTGTCGAGCAGGTTCTTTGGCTGAGAAGTGGCAACCAGGGATGCCAGAAATAAAATGGATAACCCAAGCAAATATTTTTTTCTCATAGCAATTATATTTTCCATTATCAGAAATAACGAGGTGAAGCATACTTCGTCTTAACAAGATTCAATTCATAAGATACCATAATCTCATGCGTCCCGTTACTATACGATCTGAGCTTAGAGGTCTCAAAGTCGACGGCATAACCCACCCGCAACTTGTCGTTGATAATATACTGGGTATTAAAACCATAAGCGCCTGATGACCTGACCATTGCCCCAATCCAGAATTTTTCTTTCAGCAGAAAGCTGGCGTTCAGATCGCCAACTAAGGGAGAGCCGGTTACATAACGGGTAATAAACGAGGATTTAAACTTGACCGACTCACTCAAATCAAACACATACCCGCCGATCAGGGTAAAATGTCTCATTTCGGCATTGGTATTGTAATTCGTCGTTCCCATTTCAAAATCGTTTTGCAAAATTTTGGGAATAGAGAGCCCTGCATAATAGCGGGGAGCATACATGTAGGCGCCCAGACCAAAATTCGGCATAAACTTCCTGACCACCTCGCCGGTAAATGCCGGATCTTCTTCTGTAAAGAGTGAATGTTTACCCAGATTATTGTCATAATTGGTAAAACCCGCTTTCAGTCCCAATCTCAAATTCACTTTCTCCGTTAATTTTAAGCGGTACGAATAGTCGGTAAAAAGAGCAAACCGGTTGACAAATTGAATTTTATCATTGATCACCGACAATCCCAGGCCAATATTCTCATTTTTGAACGGAGCCTGAATGGTAAAGGTCTGGGTTTCGGGATTACCCTCAAAACCAACCCATTGATAACGACCGAGAGCCATCACACCAATACTTTCCCAGGTTCCGGCGTATGCCGGGTTATAGGATTGAACATTAAACATGTACTGACTATACATGGGGTCTTGCTGCCCGTAGGAAGCAAGCGCCCATACCGTCGCCCCAAACAGGCATATCGCATATTTTGAAATTAATTTCATCGTCTTCATTTCTGATCTTGTTTACCGGTTAATATATACTGCTCCCTTGCGTACTTCTGAATTACTTAGCTTCAGGACATAAAAATAGGTCCCTGCCGGTAATATGTCCTTCCCTTTTCCATTGACGTTTGCACGTCCATCCCACCAGGCATCAGTATTTCCGTGAATATCTGTATTTCCGTACCTGTCTTTTTCATAGACCTTGGCCCCCCAACGACTGAAGATCTCGATCCGGGCATCCGGGTAGAGGCACATCCCGTGAATCCGGAAGTAGTCATTGATGCCATCGCCGTTCGGAGAGAAACCGGTGGATACCTCAACATTGTAAATATCCGGAACAATGATCTCCTGCGTGCAGGTAGCCGTATTCCCGGCCTCATCGACAGCTGTCCAGGTAATCACGGTTGTTCCGACAGGGAGGCTCTCAGGGGCATCGTTATATACCTGAATATCGCCTGGCAAACTCAGGTTATCCGATACAATGGGGGTTCCCAGGTTAAATCCGGAAGCCTGACACAAATCCCAGTCTACCACGATGGCAGAAGGATGTACCGGACAAACAATAACCGGAGGAGTCGTATCCACTACATCGATCACCTGAACACAAGTCGACGAATTTCCGCAGTCATCCGTGGCTGTCCAGATTCGCTTGATTGTAAATTCAACAGCGTTAGGTCCGTCGATGATCTGATCAACATAGGTCACCGCGGGAACCGTGTCACAATCATCTTCAGCCGTTGCCATGCCGGTATCGGCCGGATCGGAAGATTCATCGCCTTCTATGGTCAGATCAGGCGGACAGAATGTGATGGTCGGGGCTGTGTGATCAATAAAAGTTATGGTTGATGAGACTGACTCAGCCTCATTGCCACAAATATCGCTGGCCGTAAATATGACTACAACTTCGTGGTTACAACTTTGCGTATAGGCCGAATAATTGTTGCCAACAACAATGTAACTGTCGCAATTATCTGAAACGCTTGCCTCCGCAAGCCAGTTAACAATAGCCGCCTCATGATCAGCAGACTGGTTGCAGGTTAATACCAGCGGCAGAGGAGCAGTGATCACCGGGGCCATGTTGTCGATAAACGTAATGGTCGACGTAACCGGCATAGCCGCATTACCACAGGCATCCGTGGCCGTAAACGTCACCGCAATCTCTTCTCCGCATCTCTGGGTATCGATACCATAATTGTTGTCAATCGCCAGCTCTGTATCACAATTTTCTTCGGCGGTTGCACTTGCCAGCCAATCTTCGATGATTGTTCTGTAATCTGTTCCCGGTTCACATTCCAGCACAAGTGGCGCGGGTGCGGTAAGTACCGGGGCTGTATCGTCTATGAAACTGATCGTCGAGGTGGCCGTGACCGAATTGTTGCAATCATCGGTGGCCGTGAAGGTAACCGTGATCACCTGGCCGCAGCCCTGGCTGTAAGCCGTGTAATCATTTGTAATCTCAACATTCTCGTCACAGGCATCGCTTGCTTCTGCACTTGCCAGCCAGGCTGATATCATGCCGCTGTAATCTGCACTTTGGCTGCAAACCAGCTCCAACGGCCCGGGCACATTCGCGAAGGCCGGGGCTGTATCATCTATGAAACTGATCGTCGAGGTGGCCGTGACCGAATTGTTGCAATCATCGGTGGCCGTGAAGGTAACCGTGATCACCTGGCCGCAGCCCTGGCTGTAAGCCGTGTAATCATTTGTAATCTCAACATTCTCGTCACAGGCATCGCTTGCTTCTGCACTTGCCAGCCAGGCTGATATCATGCCGCTGTAATCTGCACTTTGGCTGCAAACCAGCTCCAACGGCCCGGGCACATTCGCGAAGGCCGGGGCTGTATCATCTATGAAACTGATCGTTGAGGTGGCCGTGACCGAATTGTTGCAATCATCGGTGGCCGTGAAGGTAACCGTGATCACCTGGCCGCAGCCCTGGCTGTAAGCCGTGTAATCATTTGTAATCTCAACATTCTCGTCACAGGCATCGCTTGCTTCTGCACTTGCCAGCCAGGCTGATATCATGCCGCTGTAATCTGCACTTTGGCTGCAAACCAGCTCCAACGGCCCGGGCACATTCGCGAAGGCCGGGGCTGTATCATCTATGAAACTGATCGTCGAGGTGGCCGTGACCGAATTGTTGCAATCATCGGTGGCCGTGAAGGTAACCGTGATCACCTGGCCGCAGCCCTGGCTGTAAGCCGTGTAATCATTTGTAATCTCAACATTCTCGTCACAGGCATCGCTTGCTTCTGCACTTGCCAGCCAGGCTGATATCATGCCGCTGTAATCTGCACTTTGGCTGCAAACCAGCTCCAACGGCCCGGGCACATTCGCGAAGGCCGGGGCTGTATCATCTATGAAACTGATCGTTGAGGTGGCCGTGACCGAATTGTTGCAATCATCGGTGGCCGTGAAGGTAACCGTGATCACCTGGCCGCAGCCCTGGCTGTAAGCCGTGTAATCATTTGTAATCTCAACATTCTCGTCACAGGCATCGCTTGCTTCTGCACTTGCCAGCCAGGCTGATATCATGCCGCTGTAATCTGCACTTTGGTTGCAAACCAGCTCCAACGGCCCGGGCACATTCGCGAAGGCCGGGGCTGTATCATCTATGAAACTGATCGTCGAGGTGGCCGTGACCGAATTGTTGCAATCATCGGTGGCCGTGAAGGTAACCGTGATCACCTGGCCGCAGCCCTGGCTGTAAGCCGTGTAATCATTTGTAATCTCAACATTCTCGTCACAGGCATCGCTTGCTTCTGCACTTGCCAGCCAGGCTGATATCATGCCGCTGTAATCTGCACTTTGGCTGCAAACCAGCTCCAACGGCCCGGGCACATTCGCGAAGGCCGGGGCTGTATCATCTATGAAACTGATCGTTGAGGTGGCCGTGACCGAATTGTTGCAATCATCGGTGGCCGTGAAGGTAACCGTGATCACCTGGCCGCAGCCCTGGCTGTAAGCCGTGTAATCATTTGTAATCTCAACATTCTCGTCACAGGCATCGCTTGCTTCTGCACTTGCCAGCCAGGCTGATATCATGCCGCTGTAATCTGCACTTTGGCTGCAAACCAGCTCCAACGGCCCGGGCACATTCGCGAAGGCCGGGGCTGTATCATCTATGAAACTGATCGTCGAGGTGGCCGTGACCGAATTGTTGCAATCATCGGTGGCCGTGAAGGTAACCGTGATCACCTGGCCGCAGCCCTGGCTGTAAGCCGTGTAATCATTTGTAATCTCAACATTCTCGTCACAGGCATCGCTTGCTTCTGCACTTGCCAGCCAGGCTGATATCATGCCGCTGTAATCTGCACTTTGGCTGCAAACCAGCTCCAACGGCCCGGGCACATTCGCGAAGGCCGGGGCTGTATCATCTATGAAACTGATCGTTGAGGTGGCCGTGACCGAATTGTTGCAGTCGTCGGTGGCCGTGAAGGTAACCGTGATCACCTGGCCGCAGCCCTGGCTGTAAGCCGTGTAATCATTTGTAATCTCAACATTCTCGTCACAGGCATCGCTTGCTTCTGCACTTGCCAGCCAGGCTGATATCATGCCGCTGTAATCTGCACTTTGGCTGCAAACCAGCTCCAACGGCCCGGGCACATTCGCGAAGGCCGGGGCTGTATCATCTATGAAACTGATCGTTGAGGTGGCCGTGACCGAATTGTTGCAATCATCGGTGGCCGTGAAGGTAACCGTGATCACCTGGCCGCAGCCCTGGCTGTAAGCCGTGTAATCATTTGTAATCTCAACATTCTCGTCACAGGCATCGCTTGCTTCTGCACTTGCCAGCCAGGCTGATATCATGCCGCTGTAATCTGCACTTTGGCTGCAAACCAGCTCCAACGGCCCGGGCACATTCGCGAAGGCCGGGGCTGTATCATCTATGAAACTGATCGTTGAGGTGGCCGTGACCGAATTGTTGCAGTCGTCGGTGGCCGTGAAGGTAACCGTGATCACCTGGCCGCAGCCCTGGCTGTAAGCCGTGTAATCATTTGTAATCTCAACATTCTCGTCACAGGCATCGCTTGCTTCTGCACTTGCCAGCCAGGCTGATATCATGCCGCTGTAATCTGCACTTTGGCTGCAAACCAGCTCCAACGGCCCGGGCACATTCGTGAAGGCCGGGGCTGTATCATCTATGAAACTGATCGTCGAGGTGGCCGTGACCGAATTGTTGCAATCATCGGTGGCCGTGAAAGTAACCGTGATCACCTGGCCGCAGCCCTGGCTGTAAGCCGTGTAATCATTTGTAATCTCAACATTCTCGTCACAGGCATCGCTTGCTTCTGCACTTGCCAGCCAGGCTGATATCATGCCGCTGTAATCTGCACTTTGGCTGCAAACCAGCTCCAACGGCCCGGGCACATTCGCGAAGGCCGGGGCTGTATCATCTATGAAACTGATCGTTGAGGTGGCCGTGACCGAATTGTTGCAATCATCGGTGGCCGTGAAGGTAACCGTGATCACCTGGCCGCAGCCCTGGCTGTAAGCCGTGTAATCATTTGTAATCTCAACATTCTCGTCACAGGCATCGCTTGCTTCTGCACTTGCCAGCCAGGCTGATATCATGCCGCTGTAATCTGCACTTTGGCTGCAAACCAGCTCCAACGGCCCGGGCACATTCGTGAAGGCCGGGGCTGTATCATCTATGAAACTGATCGTCGAGGTGGCCGTGACCGAATTGTTGCAATCATCGGTGGCCGTGAAAGTAACCGTGATCACCTGGCCGCAGCCCTGGCTGTAAGCCGTGTAATCATTTGTAATCTCAACATTCTCGTCACAGGCATCGCTTGCTTCTGCACTTGCCAGCCAGGCTGATATCATGCCGCTGTAATCTGCACTTTGGCTGCAAACCAGCTCCAACGGCCCGGGCACATTCGTGAAGGCCGGGGCTGTATCATCTATGAAACTGATCGTTGAGGTGGCCGTGACCGAATTGTTGCAATCATCGGTGGCCGTGAAGGTAACCGTGATCACCTGGCCGCAGCCCTGGCTGTAAGCCGTGTAATCATTTGTAATCTCAACATTCTCGTCACAGGCATCGCTTGCTTCTGCACTTGCCAGCCAGGCTGATATCATGCCGCTGTAATCTGCACTTTGGTTGCAAACCAGCTCCAACGGCTCGGGCACATTCGTGAAGGCCGGGGCTGTATCATCTATGAAACTGATCGTTAAAGTTTGCGGTATTGCCTCATTCCCACTGGCATCAATTGCAGTAAAAGTGATCACCAGGTCTTCAGCACAACTTTGGACAAATCCCAAATAATCATGATTCAGCGCCGGTTCTATATCACAGTTATCGGAAACCTCAACCTGGGCAATCAAAGACTGTATGAACAGATCATATGTCCCGGATTGGCTTTGATTGCACTCCACTGGAAATGGATTTGCAACATCAGGCAGGGTAATCACCGGAGCCGTTTTGTCTTCGACATTCAAATTCAGCGTAGCTTCATTATCATCCGGATTGGCATCAACCCAGTAATCAGAATAGGCCGTGGCTGTAATTGCTAAGGTGGAGTTCACCTCTGCACATCCCGGCGCTTGCATGGTAACCGTGAAAAGTTCGCTGCCGCCAACGGGCAAATCGGTATCCACTGTCCAGGTAACCGTGTGGTCGACAGTGCTATAAATCCCGCCCGTTCCATTTGAAAGGTATGTCGCGGTTTCGGGCAGATAGGCAATCACCGTATAAGAATGGCCGGTGTGATCGACCTTGCCTATATTGCTCACGGTTATGGTGTATGTATATGCAGCTTCCGGTTCCACCGGGTCTGCATCAGACACAATATCGACCACCAGGTCGGGTACATTCTGAACAGTTACCACAGCGTATGACTGATTATTATTCAAATCGGCATCCGGCCGGGTGGGATCAACATCAATAGCTGCAATGTTCAGGATATTGGTCGACCCAACCGGGAAGTTACTTATATTGTTATCTACTTGCAAAGTATACGTAATCGTACCACTTGTCCCCGGCGCCAAATCCGGCAGATTCCAGGTCAGCAGCCCGGCCGGTTCAGAATCTGTTCCTCCCCCGGCATTGATGACGGTCATATACGTTTCGTTGTAATCGTCGGTTATCGTAACGCCAATGGCTGTCCGGTTGCCCGTATTCTGATAGGCTATCGTGTATTCCACCTCTTCTCCCGGCAAAACGACTGTTTTATTGGCCGTTTTGGTGATGATCAGATCCGGGGCGGAAGCAACTGTTGTTTTTTCCTGAAAAATCGAATACGTTTGGGAACCATCACTGATCGCTACGGTATTCGTTAACTCGGTCCCGTTCGCGATATTATTCTGAACATTCAGAACAACATCAATAATTGTATTCCCCGGGGGAAGCAATGGGAAATGCCATTGATTATTAAAATACGAAGCCGGGGGATTCGCCGATACAAAGGATGTATTCAATGGATAAGTCTCGGTCAGATAGACATTAGCCAAAGCTTCCCCGGCATTCAAAATCACAATTTTACATGATAATGACGAACCCGCGGGAACCGGATCGGGGGTATCAATTTTATACACACCGACCGGCTCAAAATCATCGTATTGCCCCCCGGAAATAAAGGTGGCAACCACGGCACCACATGTTTCCGGCGTAGCAGTAATACTTGTATAAGGGTACTCATCCGGTTTCGTTTCTCCCGGGGGTTGAAGGTGATACCGGAAGAAAAAGATTTCCCCCGGCGCGATATAGGGTGTAACCGATAATTCCGACGTATTACTGTCCATCGGCAAAATTTGCCGGATTAAATCCTGTCCCTCAATAAGATTTGACGTTAAACTATATCTCTCATAGACATTCCCTGTATTTACCAGGGCTAACAGATAAGTTAGCGTACTGTTGGCGGACGATTTAACGCCCGCGCTGTTACTGATTGAAAACGTACACCTTCGGCTTATTTCTGTCGTAACCACGTTACTTTCAACCGGGACGATAACTTCATCCGACTGAATGGTCGCAGAAAGAGTAAGCGTTTCCGTATCATTTGAAATCGAATAAGCAACAACGTCTTGCCCTGAAGAATTGGTCAATGTTTCGGGATTACCGGCAATCAGATTTACCGTAATGGAATAAATACCCGTATTCAACTGTTCCAGTTGCGGTATGTCATCCTTTGTCCAAATAATCTTCCCGCCGGATTCAACACCTGCGGGGCTTGAGCCGGAATAAACAAAATTCCCGGATGGCAGGGTCAGTTCAATAACCACATTGTTCGTCAAAACAGCTCCAATGTTGGAATACGAGATCGTGTAGCTCAACTCGTCGCCGGGCTCTGCTTCTCCGGGACCAGTTACTCTTAAATCCATATTCGCCGTCTGGGAGAAACCTTCCGTGACAGGGAGCAGGAATAAGCATAGTACCAGTAGTTGTTTCAGGTACCTTAAATAATTCAGGTAAAATTTCGTCTTCATATATGATAAGTTCTTATTGTATTTTATATTCTCCTGTGAAAAATTCGTTTATAAAGTTTCATCATCAACGAAACATCAACCACTTAACAAACAGCACTTCATGCCCGCACAACATTGGCCGACGGCATTTACGCCAACTGGCATATTCGTTACCGATTGAAATTTGAAGGAATTAAGAGTTATGGATGTGGTAAATAGAAAAGACAAAGCACATGTGTACTTTGGAACATCCGTTACAAATTGTACCGCATTTCGGATGTTTATGCCCAACCGTTTAAAAAAGACCCCGCTTCCCAAGCAATCAATGGAACGGGAATCAAACCCGGACTTACACAAGCAAATAACAAATACACTCTTCAGAAAAGTAAATAATTGCCCCATCAAGATTGTTTTTAGTTTCAGCAAATTCAGCTTTTGCCTCTTTTGTCACTGAATAAAACTGTCCGGCTTATCAAAAAAAAATTGTCTTTCAACCGCTAATTCACCAAAAACATATGCAAAATACACATAATTTTAAGTTTTTAATAAGTTTTTAACAATTAAAAATTATTTTTTTATATTTTTTCGTGCAAACAAGCCTTTATTACCGGATTCTTCAATTATCTCTCAAGGTACGGCAAAACAATACTACAAGGCAAGATGGTTAAGTGAAAAATCGTCGGCGTCGGACAGAGCCGGAAATTTTTCCCGGAAATGCACAAGCGCTGATTTGGACAGTTTCGCGTTAAAAATTTCCTCCCGACCGGATCCCTCTGCCACCATCGCTTTTCCTTTCGGATCGAAAACCAGGCTGTCGCCGGAATACCGAATGCCGTTGGCATCCTTCCCGATGCGGTTTACACCGGCCACGTATACCTGGTTTTCTATGGCGCGGGCCTTCAGCAAACATTTCCACACCTCTTTCCGGGGGGCCGGCCAGTTTGCGCAGTTCAGCAGCAAGTCGTAATCGTTCCGGTTGCGGCTAAACACGGGGAAACGCAAATCATAACAAACCTGCGGCAGAATCCGGAAACTTTTTAGCTGAAAGATCTTTCGTTCGGTTCCGGGTGAAAAGTGCAGGTGTTCTTCCCCCATAGAGAATAAATGCCGCTTATCGTAATATTCAACCGTTTTGTCGGGCCGGACAAACACGAAGCGATTGTAGTAACGTCCATCCTCCCTGATCATTAAACTACCTGCCAATACCACCTGATACTGAGAAGCCTGCTCTTTCATCCAACTCACCGTTTCACCTCCCATCTGTTCGGCAAACCGCTCTACCTGCATCGAAAAGCCGGTGGAAAACATTTCCGGCAAAACAACCAAATCGGTTTCACGAGGCAACTGCTGAAAAAACTGTTCCAACCGATAACGGTTCGCCGCCGGCTTTTCCCAAACCAGATCGGTCTGAATCGAAGAAATATGTAAATGGTCATTGGTCATTGGTCATTGGTCATTGGTCATTGGTCATTGGTCATTGGTCATTGGTTACTGATCACTGGCTTATCCCTCACCAGCGCGTCATATAACACTTCAACCGGATGAAGCGCTTTTCTCCCGGTACCATCTTCGATATGATGGCGACAGGAGGTGCCGGGGGC
Organism: Gaoshiqia sp. US2; assembly: GCF_059705485.1. Lineage (NCBI taxonomy): Bacteria > Pseudomonadati > Bacteroidota > Bacteroidia > Marinilabiliales > Prolixibacteraceae > Gaoshiqia > Gaoshiqia sp. US2. The sequence continues at coordinate 4,282,352 of NZ_AP048550.1, forward strand.
AGAAATGATGTCATCGGCCCCCGCCTTGCGTACAGCAGGAAATAAGACCAATTCGCCGATTTTCTGACTTAATTCGTAATGTTCTTTTTCGTAACCAAATGAACCGGCCATCCCGCAACATCCGCTGGCAATTTCAACAACCTGATAGTTCACCGGGATTTCCAACATCGTTTTAGTTGGAGCCGTTGATGCAACAGCCTTTTGCTGACAATGTCCGTGCAACTTAATTTGCTTTTGCTCTGTGGTGAACAGGCTTTGGTCGATCTGCTTTTCTTCCATTTTGGCAGCTATAAACTCATCGAGCGACAAGATATGCTTCGACAGTTGCATGGCCTTTTCTTTCAGGCGATAATCAACCAGTTCCGGATATTCGTCCCTGAAGGTCAATATAGCTGACGGCTCGATACCCAACAAAGGAGTTTCAGCAGAAACAAGCCGGTGTAATTGTAAAACATTCCTGGTCGCTATTTTCTTAGCTGTTCTTACCAATCCTTTTGACAAATAGGTGCGCCCGCTTTCGCGGTGTTTGGGGATGGCCACTTCATAACCCAACTTATTCAGCAACAAGATGGCTTTTATCCCGATTTCGCTTTCATTCTGATTGGTGAATTCATCGGCAAACAGGTACACTTTCCCTTTCGCCTTTCCGTTGAGCAGGACTGGTTTTTTGTACCACTGCCTTAAACTTAATTTCGGGAGTTGGGGAATATTCCTCTCTTCAGCAAAACCAATCATCCGCTTAAACAAATCGGTTCCGCACAGCCAGTTCGTCAGTGGCCTGAACAGGCGTCCCATCCGGTATAATTGAGGCAGGTAAGCAATTAATCTGCTGCGCAGGGGTATTCCGCGGACATCGTAATAATGCTGAAGAAATTCAGCTTTAAATTTGGCCATATCCACATTTGACGGACATTCGGCTTTACAGGCTTTGCACGAGATGCACAAATCAAGTACCTGGTATATTTCCTCCTGATCAAAGGGATTCGTTTTGTACGGACGGGTTAAAAATTCGCGCAAAATATTGGCCCGCCCGCGTGTCGACTTGTCTTCGTCTTTCGTGGCCATAAAGGTAGGGCACATGGTTCCTCCAATCAGCTCACTTTTCCGGCAATCGGCCGATCCGTTGCATTTCTCGATAGCCCTCAGCAGACCCTGCTGCTCGGAAAAATCGAAGGTGGTTTCAAACTGCCGTGTTTCACCAATCAGGTAACGTAGATTTTCGGTGATCGACGGAGTATCGATAATTTTACCCGGGTTCAGAATCTGATCCGGATCCCAGGTCTGTTTCAACTGCTTAATCAGCCGGTAATTGTGATCGCCCAACATAAACGGGATAAACTCACCTCGCAAACGTCCGTCGCCATGTTCGCCGCTCAGCGACCCCCGGTATTTTTTCACCAAGATGGCGATCTCCCGTGCAATGGTATGATAAAGGATCACATCGGCATCTTCTTTTAAATTCAGCAAGGGCCGTAAATGAATTTCGCCAGTAGCAATATGGGCATATTTAACGCAGTTTAACCCGTATTTTGCCAATACGTGATCGAATTCCTCCATATACGCCGACAGATATTCCGGAGCAACGGCGGTATCTTCAATCACGGTGACGCTCCGTTTATCACCCGGAATGTTTGAAAGCAATCCCAGTCCGGCAGTGCGCAAAGCCCATACCTTTTTAATATTTCCGTCTCCCTGAACCAGGGGATAGTGATAACCCAGCCCGGCTTTCCGCAGTTCCCGTTCCAGATTGGCAGCCGTATCCAGCAGCTCTTCCTCTGTTTCGCGGGCAAATTCGATCATCAGCATGGCTTTGGGATCGCCCGAAATAAAAAAACGATTCTTACGCTGCTCAATATTTTCACGGGTACAGTTCATGATGATGTCGTCCATCAGTTCAATGGCGCCGGGGTTGTACTTCAACGCAATAAGATTACCCTTGTACGCCTCCTGTAAACTTTCGAAATGAGCGCATACCAACCCGACATGTTTTGGCTGAAGCGGAATCAGATTCAGCTTCAGCCTGGTTGAAAAGGCCAACGTGCCTTCGCTTCCGGCCAGCAACTTACATACATTTATTTTTTCGCCATTGCCTGTAAACGGATCGGTTTCAAGCAATACATCAATCGCGTAGCCGTTATTTCGCCGCTTTACTTTCGGGTCGGGGTATTCGTTCCTGATCTGTTCCTGATTGACCGGGTTGGAAAGCATTTTGTACAGGTTCCGGTATATTCTCGTTTCCATTAAATCATCCGGACCATTGGTTTTTGAAAGAAACTCTTCGGTTGTAAGGGCGTTAAATACGAGTTCCGATCCGTCAGCCAGGATACATTCAGCCTCCAGAATATGATCGCGCGCACTGCCGTAAACCAACGAATGCAGTCCGCAGGAATTATTTCCAACCATACCGCCAATGCAGCAGCGGTTGGCAGTAGAGGTTTCGGGACCGTATTGCAAACCGTGGGGAGCAAGAAACTTGTTCAGTTCAGCCAGATTAACGCCCGGTTCAACAAGCACCCATTTTTCGTCGGCGTTAAATTCCAGAATCTGGTTCATGTATTTCGATACATCCACAACAATTCCGGGGCCTACAACCTGCCCGGCCAAAGAGGTCCCGGCTGCCCTCGGTATGACGGAAGTTTTGTTCGCACGGGCAAAGTTTATGATCCGGCGGATATCTTCTTTTGATTTAGGCTTGCAGACTGCCTGCGGCAACTCCCGGTACGAGGAGGCATCGGTCGCATAAATTACGCGTTGGACATTGTCGGTGTAAACATCACCTTCCAGTTCCAGCTTAAGCGGGTAAAACAGGTCATTTTCTTTCATCTTGTTCAGTACGACTGGTCACACAAACAAAAATATCAATTTAAATTGGTGTAAAAGGCCGAATAAAAACAATTCGCATGACCGGATGAACAAATTTTCGTTTCATCTAAAAAAACGAACCGGCTCCGGTTCATAAAAAAATTTAGGAAAACTTAATATTCGACCCTTCAGTCCAGCGAACGATCAATCTCATTGTGCAATCGATTGTCCCGCCCAACGGTCCGAGTCTTTGGCGATGGGGTCAGAAAGTCTGAATTTTATCAGGATTAACAAATAAATAGCATAAACAAGTCTGCACACGGCAGATTTTGCCTATTTTTGCAGATAGAATCTTTTAGTCAAAAATTAAAATCACAGGCTATCAGATAAAATGAACAAATCGCTTAAATTTTGCCCTGATTTTTTACCCTTAATGCCGGGTACCGGACAAACAAAAACAACAGATTTGGAAAAAAACGTATTTGTTCCATCAGTCAATTGAAAATTAGTATCAGATATAATGAAATTACTTGAACGTATTATTAAAAACGCACAAAGCTATCAAAAACGGATTGTGCTGCCCGAAGGTAGCGAGCCCCGGACGCTGAGAGCCACAGAGATCATCCTGAAAGAAAATATGGCCCGGATTATTTTATTGGGGAATCCGGTAGAAATTATGAAATCGGCCGGAGAATGTGGCGTAAACATTACCGGCGCAGTCGTGATTGACCCCAAAACCGACAGCCGTCGTGATTTGTATGCCGAAAAGATGGTTGAAATCAGGAAATCAAAAGGATTGACCAAAAACGAAGCGCTGGAAATGTTGAACGATCCCCTCGTGTTTGCACCGTTGATGATCAAATGCGGCGATGCCGACGGTGAAATTGCAGGGGCCATCAACGCAACAGGCGATGTATTACGCCCCGCCTTTCAGTTTGTCAAAACCTTACCGGGAGTGAGCGTTGTTTCGGGGGCTTTTTTAATGTTTATCAATAACCCGCAGTTTGGGCACAACGGCATTATCGTGTTTGCCGACTGCGCCGTGATGCCGGACCCGGACGAACGCCAGCTGGCCGAAATTGCCGTAACAACAGCCAAAACTGCCAGAGCGATCGTGGGCATGGAACCGCGGGTCGCCATGCTGAGTTTTTCAACCAAAGGAAGCGCCCAGCATCCCCATGTCGATAAAGTAGTGAATGCCCTTAAAATTGCCAAAGAGCTGGATCCGCAACTAAAAATCGACGGCGAACTCCAGTTGGATGCAGCCCTGATCCCCGAAGTTGCCAAACTGAAAGCTCCCGACAGCGAAGTGGCCGGACGCGCCAACATTTTGGTTTTCCCGGGACTGGAATCAGCCAACATTGGTTATAAACTGGTTCAACGGCTGGCCGGAGCCGAAGCAATCGGGCCTGTTCTACAGGGGATGGCCGCTCCGATTAACGACCTGTCCAGAGGCTGTTCAGTCAGTGATATTGTCAATATGGTCGCCATTACATCAAACCAAGCCGCAGCGCTTTTTGAATAAAATAAAGAGATATGTCGAGCGAGATTATATATGAAGCCATTGAAGAATTTGGCTTAATTAAAAAAGAAAAGTCTAAAACATTATTTTCCAAAATCGGGATTATCGGTTGCGGACTTGTAGGTCAGAACATTGCCCGCGTAGCCAGTTTTTACGGCATCGAAGTGGTTTTTATCGAAGTAAGTGAAGAAAAAATCAGGGAAGCCTACCGGAATATCGGCAAAGTACTTGACCATCGCATTGAACACTGGGGTTTAACCTCGAGCGAAAAAAGAGCTATTCTTTCCCGGATCAAAGGATCGCTGGATTATAAAGATCTGGCCGGTTGCGATTTTGTGATCGAAGCCATCCGCGCGGTTGACCGTGGCGGAAAAATCAAGGAAAGAAAAACCATCTTCAAAAAAATCGAGAAAGTGGTGGACTCAGACTGCATTATTGCCACCAACTCCACGACCATCATCATCACCGAACTTTCTTCGGAACTGGAACATAAAGAACGATGCGTAAGTCTTCATTTTTTTGTATCCTCACAGGAAGCCCGTATTGTCGAGGTGGTCAAAGGCTTGTATACCTCCGATGAAGCCTATGAGAAAGTCTGTAAATTCGTAAAACTGATTAACCGCAAGGTGGTTCCCGTTGAAGAATCTGCAGGTTTGGTCAGCGTACGCATGTTCGTGGTGTTACTGAACGAAGCGTGTGAAATTCTGATGGAAGGCATCTCCACCGTGGAGCATATCGACGAAACCATGCGCATTGGTTTTGGCATGCGTATGGGCCCCTTTGAGGTAGCTGATAAAATGGGATTGGACAAAATTATTCGCTGGATGGACAATATTTACAATGAATTTGGCGATGTACGCTATAAACCGTCACCCTACATTAAACGCCTGGTGCGTGCCAAACAACTTGGCATGGCCAACGGCAAAGGGTTCTATCATTATGACGAGGATGGTAACAAAATCAAAAACGGTAGCGACAATTGTTAGCAACCCGATGATCGTGAAAACAAACGGATCGTTTTAAAACCGCAACAAACTGGCACCCGTTGCAAACGCCCCGGTTTTCACACGCCAATTTAAAAGGAAACTGAAAAAACAAACAAATGAAGATTCTTGTACTCAACTGCGGCAGCAGTTCAATAAAATATCAGCTTTTTAACATGACCGACCGTCATGTGGTCGCCAAAGGCGGCATCGAAAAACTGGGCATGAAGGGCTCCTTCCTCAAACACAAACACGAAGACGGACGTCAAATTGTATTTGAAGGTGAAATCCTCGACCACAAAGGAGGGATCGAATATATCCTGGGCATTCTGACAAGCGAGAAATACGGTTGTCTGAAAAGCCTGGAAGAAATTGACGCAGTTGGTCACCGCGTTGTACACGGCGGCGAATACTTCAGCTCCAGCGAGTTTATCACCAATGAAGTAATCGATGCGCTTGTAAAATGCACCAACCTGGCACCTTTACACAACCCGCCAAACCTGAAAGGAATTTACGCGATGGAAGAACTGATTCCCGGAATTCCACAGGTGGGCGTATTCGACACCGCCTTTCACCAAACCATGGAACCGGTGGCCTACATGTACGGAATCCCCTACCTGTTGTATAAAAAGTACGGTATCCGCCGGTACGGATTCCACGGCACCAGCCATCGTTATGTAACGAAACGGGCCTGCGATCTATTGGGGCGCGATTTTTTAAACCAGCGGATCATTTCCTGTCACCTGGGTAACGGGGCCTCCATTGCCGCGGTTAAAAACGGCAAGTCGGTTGATACCAGCATGGGCTTCACCCCGCTCGAAGGACTGATCATGGGTACCCGCTCGGGCGACCTGGATGTCGGCGCGGTTACCTACATCATGGAGAAAGAAGAAATCGGGCTGAAGACAGCCAGTACGCTTTTCAATAAGCACAGCGGGGTTTTGGGCATTACCGGCATCTCGTCGGATATGCGCGAGGTGGAAGAAGCCGCCAATCAAGGCAACGAACGGGCGCAACTCGCCCTGGATATGTACGACTACAAAATCAAGAAATACATCGGTTCCTACATTGCCGCCATGGGCGGACTGGATGTGCTGATTTTTACCGGAGGTATCGGCGAAAATGCAGACACAACCCGTCTTGGAGTTTCCAAAGACATGGAATTCCTGGGAATCCAGCTGGATGAAGCCAAAAATAAAGGGCTCAGAGTCAAAGAAGCAGTCATCAGCAAAGAAAGTTCGCCGGTGACCGTTATGGTGGTCCCTACCGACGAAGAATTGATGATTGCCCTCGATACGGAGAAAATTGTCAGCGAACGGGCAAAATCATAAGCATCACTTCCTCAAAAATGAAAGTTTGAAAGGATAAAACGCCTATCAATACCTGATTATAACATCCGATGTTCTTCAACATCGGATGTTTTGTTTTTCAGCGGTTTAAAAACATTTTTTTGTTTGACTTTTGTTCTTTAATTTTCGTAAGTGAAGCGTTACTTTCACATTCACCATGACTTCAGAAACATGATCAAACATTTAGATGACATTATCAAGCTGGCCCAAAAAGGAAAACCGAAGCGGATGGTCCTGGTCAACGGGCTGGATGAACACAGCCTGGAAGCCGCCCGGCAGGCCATAAAATTGGGATTGGTTGAAGTAATTATCACCGGAAACCGGCAGGAAATTGAAGCAGGTTGTCTGCGACTGGAAATCGACACGGCAACATTTAAACTAGTGGATGCCGATAACGAAGACACCGCTGCACTCGCGGCCGTTAAACTGGTCAACTCGGGCGAAGCTGATTTCGTAATGAAAGGCCTGATCAATTCAGACAAGTACATGAGGGCTTTGCTCAATAAAGAGTTTGGCCTGTTGCCGCCCAAAGGCGTGTTGAGCCATGTTACGGTGATCGAAAACAAGAACTATCCGAAATTATTAATCGTCGGTGATGTCGCGGTGATTCCCTACCCCGATCTGGCGCAAAAAGCAGCCATAATCAACTACCTGATCGAAACGGCCAAAGCGTTGGGCATTGAACAGCCCAAGGTAGCCCTGATTGCCCCCACCGAGCAAGTATTGCCCGCTATCCAGGCCTGTGTGGATGCCGCCTTGCTAACCAAAATGGCCGATCGGGGGCAAATTTCAGGCGGCCTGATTGACGGCCCCATGGGGCTCGATGTGGCCCTGGACCCGGAATCGGCCCGGATCAAAAAAATAGTTTCGCCGGTAGCCGGCGACGCCGATTGCCTGCTGTTCCCCAACATTGATGCGGGCAATGTGTTTTATAAGGTGAGCGCCAAACTCTGTCATTCCGAACAGGCGGCTGTCGTGGCGGGGGCCAAAGTTCCGGCGGTGTTGTCGTCGAGGGGCGACAGTACGCAAACAAAACTGAATTCAATCGCGTTAGCAGCTCTATTGAGTAAATAAATTGCATGAGTGAATATCGTATTTTAGCCATTAACCCGGGATCGACCTCCACCAAGTTCGCTGTTTATTTCAACGAAGCGTGCAAGCTTTCCAAAGTACTCAGGCACTCCATCGACGAATTGTCGAGCTACCAAACCGTGTTGCAACAGTTCGACTTTCGCAAAGGAATGATCATCGACGCCTTGGTGGAAGAAGGCTTTGAAGTCGACCGCATCAAACACATTATCGGGCGCGGCGGACTCACTTACCCGCTTGAATCGGGCGTTTACCTGGTCGACAACCTGATGCTCGGCCATGCCCGCGAAGGGGTCTACGGGCAACACGCCAGCAACCTGGGCCCCTTGATCGCCGATTATATCGCTAATCAAATTCCGGGAGCCAAAGCTTATATTGCCGACCCGGTGGTCACCGATGAGCTCGACGAAATTGCCCGGATCACGGGACATCCGGTCTTTAAAAAACGGTCCATCTTTCACGCGCTGAACCAGAAAGCCACGGCCCGCGCACATGCCCGGAAAACCGGAATCCCCTACGAACAACTCCGGCTGATCGTCGTTCACCTGGGCGGGGGAATCTCGGTTGGCGCCCATCTTCAGGGCCGCGTGGTTGATGTGAATAACGCGCTCGACGGCGATGGCCCGTTCAGCCCCGAACGCAGCGGCTCCTTACCCGTCGGGCAGGTCATCGATTTGTGTTTCGACCCGCACTGGTCGAAAGAAGAAATCAGGCGGATGGTCGTGGGCGAAGGCGGCTATGTGGCCTACCTGGGCACAAACAATGCACAGGAGGTGGAACAACGGGCCACAGCCGGCGACGACAACGCCCAGATGATCCAGGATGCGCTGGGCTACCAGGTTGCCAAGACAATCGGAGAAATGGCCGTGGTCTTAAACGGACAGGTCGACGGCATTTTACTCACCGGAGGCATGGCCCACAACAAGTACCTGGTTGAATATATCCGTAAAAAAACAGCTTTTATCGCCGCCATGCACGTGTACCCCGGAGAAGACGAACTGGAAGCCCTGGCCCTGAATGCCTTAATGGTTGCCCGGGGCGAAACCCCCGCAAAAAAATACAACCCAAAAATGTAATGCCCGCTTCGCAGTCGCCGAAAATGCATTGCAAACTTACCGCCTGTTTATGACAGTAAAAAAAAATGTTTGTATCTTGGGGATCTGGCTTTGTGTAAGTGAAATCCGGTTCACAGGCATGTGATAACGTAAACAAGCTACCCTATGATACTCTCGACGATCTTTGGAATTGGTTTGCCACTGAGTGATCCGGTCCTGATTTTTGCAATCATCCTGCTGATTTTCCTTGTTTCTCCAATCCTGTTAAAATGGATTCAAATCCCGCACCTGATTGGCCTGATCATCGCGGGCATCATCATCGGGTTTAGTCATAATCTCTTGGTCGCTAAATGCTGGTTTGTTATTGCCCGTGAACCTTTGGCAATAAAATTGAGGTTCTTCTTCAAATTTGTCGCATACAAAATAGTAAATTCTTACTAACTTACCGTCTTTATCCTTAAAAATAAGCATCTTACGATCAGTATCGAATTGATTATGAGATACTGACTTCCAAGGATTCAAACAAATATAACGCGTTGATTTTTCGCTATTTAGTCAAACGTGAAAAACCCTCATTTTTCCAGAAAGCATGAAACTTAAGTTTCTACTGAAGAGGAAAATTAGGTTTTCAAATAGCTCAAAAATATTTTTTGCCCCGGATTTTAACCTCCGGAGCATTTTTCTCAGGTTGAAACCGACTGCCGCCAGGATTGAGTTCATATTGTCCCCAATCTGGTCGAGCAGGTAATTCCGAAGCATCCGGTGGTCGTGTTTCACGTGGCCAATGACTGGTTCTATCCCGGCCCTGGCCCTGAAGCGTTGCCTTGTTTTTTGCCGTTGGTATTTGTTGTGGCTTTCAAGTGGTTTCCCCGGGCAAATAATTTGTGTGCCATTTACTTGTTTGCGGCCCCGGTATCCCCTGTCAACAATTCCTGTTTCGGGCTTGTGGCCGGTGATCCTTTCCACTTGCGTCAGTTGGGGAGAGAGGGTATCTCCATCGAAGGGGTTTCCGCAAAAGCTTATGATCCCGATAATGATTCCCGATTGACGGGTCTTTACGATTGATACTTTGTTCCCAAATTCGTATTTCTTGTGTTCTTTGCCTTTGGCAATACAACTTACCTGGGGCTGGTGAATACTGTAAACCTTGTTCTTCGAACCCCGGGTTTGGGTCAGTACCCGTTTAAAAATACAGAACTGGTTTTGGTATTTCATTTTTTGGGCTTCTCCCATCTTGCGTTCCAGGTCACGAAAAATCTTTCCCGCAATCACTTTTATCCTTCGCCTGGCGGCCAACGCCTTCTTCTTTCTCCGGGGATGGTCATGGAAGCGCTGGTCGATCAGCAGTTGCTTTAATTCGCGTTGGTAGGTCTGCCTCAGGTGGATGCCTTCTTTCTTTGAGATTTTCCGGCACTTTTCGATGATTTTCTTCTGAAGTTTTACATCGGTGGGGAAGGTGATGTTTTTCTCCTGTACCGTGGTATCGATTAAAACTTCTTTTTCCCGGATTTCTTTGCTCCCAAACAAATCCACTGTTGCCTTCAAAATCTGTTCGGCTCCATTTTCCCCGATACGCCTGCGAAACTTGATCAACTCGGTCCGGTCGAACGGAAAATCGTGACGGAAATAAACTTCTCCGCAGAAATATTGCCAGTACGGGTTTTCGATCCAACGGTCAAGCACGCTTTCATCGCTCTGGTTATACATCCTGCGCAACATGACAACCCCAACGATCAACCGGATCGGGACAGATGGACGCCCGTTGTCGGCACAATAATAAACACTCAAATCATTCTCCAGACTTTTCCAGTCTATTTTCCCGGAAAGTTGAACCAGTTCATGGCTTTCATCAATAAATTGTTTCAACGGGACCCGGAACATACTTAATTGCGGATTTTTTTCTTTTTGACCTATCATTTCTACCAGCTTTTTCTCAAATTTGGCAAAAATCCGGTAGATTTTACTCCCCCAAAATCAAATTTAATCAACAATATTGTATTGATTATCAACAATGTGGAAGCATTATTTTGATTTTTCACGTTTGACTATTTAAAGAACTTTTTTTTTGTTAGTTTTTCAATCCTTGATTCACATTCGTAGTTTAAAAATGACCTTCGTGTAAGCATTTGCTTTCAGCTTAAGTTAAACCTCCGGAAATTTCCATGGGGTACGGTATTCAGGGGCAACCAGTTGGTTGGCTGCTTCGCTGTTGGTAAAGCGGTTGTTTTTGTCATCCCATTTCAGCAGCGGTTCGCCAACACGCCCAGCAATATTGGCCAGGTGTACATGCAGTGCGGCATTCCTACCCACTTCGGGCGGGCAAACGGTTTTTTGCCTTGATTTAATACAGTCCAGAAAATTGCGGACGTGTTCAGGGTGCGATTCTTTTCCTTCCGTAAAAATATATTCGCCCGCCTTGTTCTTCTTCGACTGGTTATCCCATTCGGGCATCACCGAAAGTTTCGATCGGTCTGTCACTATGGTGGCATTATCGCCAACAAAGGCAATTCCGTAAAGCATGTCGTATGGGCCACGCTGCAAACCGGCAGTCATGTCCCAATTGATGGCAAAATCGCTCTTCGGAAAACAAACGGTCATGGAATCAAAAGTTTCGCGGGTGCGTTTTTCCTGAAATGAATTGGCCGCATAAACCAAAACCTGCTCCGGCGCTTCGGTCAGATTTTTCGCCCACAAACCCATGTCGATCAGGTGGACGCCCCAATCGGACATCAACCCGCCGCCGTAATCCCAAAAATGCCGCCACGACCCGTGAAAACGGCTGGCATTGAAAGAACGGAGCGGCGCCGGCCCCAGCCACATGTCAAAATCGACACCTGCAGGGACCGCGCTGTCGGGAACGATCTTACCTCCAACACCGTAGGCGAAATTGGCCCAAATGTTTATTTTCCGCAGATTGCCGATCTCCCCGGACTGAATCAGATCCATCGCCTTCTTAAAAATGAAACCCGAACGCTGCTGCTGCCCTACCTGCACCACTTTGTTGTACCGGTTGGCCGCTTTCACCATGATGTTGCATTCTTCAATGGTATTTGCCATCGGTTTTTCAACATACACATCTTTCCCGGCTTGCAGTGCATAAACAGTCATTAAACAATGCCAATGGTCGGGTGTGCCGATAATGACTGCATCAATGTCTTTTTGTTCCAGCATCTTTCTGAAATCCTTATACAAGGTTGGTGTTTGCTTATATTTTTCGCGGATTTCGGCTGCCTTCTCATTCAGCACCGTTTCATCCACATCGCACATGGCGGTGCAATTAACGCCGTTGATATCCAGATGATGTTTGAGGATGCCAAAGCCCATATTGCGGCAGCCCACCAAAGCCACGTTCACCTGATCGCTTGGGGCTGGTTTTGATGCCCATACACTGGAAGGAATGACTGAAGCCAGCCCAATCGCTGTAGAAGTGACAGCCGTACTCCGGATAAATTTTCTGCGGTTTAGGTTCATATTTTTGTTGTTTAGATTGGTTTACAAAGCAGCATGTACGTGAACAATAACATTTTGTTTTAGCAGCCGGGAAGCCTTATTCATTAAAAGTGACTGACTGCTTTCCCTGTTTTAGTTTCATTGTAGTATTTCGCCAAACAAAGCTGGCGTCCATTCCCTTGGGAATCGTAACCGAACCGGTTATTTGTGAGCCGTTTCGCCGCAAATCCAATTCAACATTTCCCAAATGATGCGGGTAAACAGCGCTAATTTTCTCCAATTCACCAAAAGCGGGAGCAATCTCCACCTTTTTATGCCCAGGCAAAAGTGATTTAATTCCACAAACAGTGCGAAAGAAAAAATAATTAGGCGCGCTGCTCCAGGGATGGCATTCCGATCGTTGGTTTTCTTCGCCCCACTCAAGCGGGACTTCAGCAAAGGTAGTCATACCGCGGCTTTTCATCAGTTGCCATTCTGAAATCTGTGGCATAAACTCTTCCTGAAAACCAGTTTTGTTCATTGCTTCAAACAGGTAGAGGTGCAAAAACAGGTCAACCTGCCCAAACCAGTCTTTCGGTTCCAGCAATTTTTTCATCAGAATTTTGGCTTTATCGTCTGTAGCAGCTCCGGCTAAAATGGCCAGCAGGTTGGTAATCTGGCTGACCTGCTGGTTCCCGGGCGACTCGGTATAAAATCCGCCCTGGTTTTTACAAAGTTGATTGACTACTTTACAGATTTGATCAGCCCGATGGCGATATTCAACCGCCTGTCCGGCCTTTCCCAAAAAATCGAAAATTTCGGCAGCATGGCGTAAGGTGTAAGCGTAATGCAACGAGTAGAGCGTGTTGTCACCTTCGTAAACCGTTGGCGACTCGCCGTTTTTGTAATGACGCGGCCAGGCCAGTGCAGCCCACCAATCCATTTTCCCAAGCAAGCCGTTCGGCTGCCGTCGCTTTTCAAACCAGTCGAGCACGCTGTAAATCCCCAGTTCGAATCCGGCGATAAAGTCTTTGTCGTCCTTCCAAAGCATATAATCGTGCACCTGGTCAATCCAAATGAGTGAATACGATGGAATTATCAAGTGAAAAGGGTTTGGATAACAAGCAAAAGTCAGTCCTTCCGGAATACGCGACTGATCAAATTGGATCAGCGCATTACGGGTAAGTCGGTCGTCGCCTGAAAGGGTGAGCAACGAAAGATTGTGCACCCGCGAATCACCTGTGTATTGCATCTGTTCGTAATAAGCATCCGACAAAAGCATGTCTTGTGCACAAATGCTGACCGACCTCCAACCGGCGTCCATCATCCAATCGGTCAGCGGGTTATTTGCTTCAAATTTCGCTCTGGGTTCAATAGGCGCATGGCAGGCAACGTGCTCATATTTTTCAATGACCAGCGGTTCACCGCGGGTTTCAATATCCAGTTGAATAAAACGGAATGCCCGGAGGTATGTCGGTTTAAATAAGCGTTTTTTGCCGCCGTCGGGAATAAAAACGTCTTTCAACCCAACCATGAATTTGCCGTCAATCTCGTTGCGGTTTCCTTTGGGAGCTTTATTTTTTACGATCAGGTTTTCGGCATACATTACCTGTATCCGCGCATCTTTACCCCCGCTGACCAGCATTTCGGGATAACCCAGGGTGAGGTAAGTTTGATCAATCAAAATACTTACGTTTTGATTGGCAGAAATTTTCAGTTGAGCTTTTCCTTTCAGAAATTGCTCATCTGCTTCCACTCCGGCTGTCCGCCGGATGGTTGAAAACGGCACTTTCGTTTCCTTTAAAATGCCGGTCCTTCGGGGGACAAGCATTTTCCCGCCGCTGTATAAAATGCCACCGGCAAACTGCTGTTCCCGTTCGCCCGCAATGTCGCACCATTTTGCCGAGAGCCAATCCGAATCATCAAAAGCTGGATGTTCCCAACCCCACGGGTAAAATTCTGCACGGATGCTATCGGTTGGATTGCCCACGTACAAGCCAAAATCAATGGTGCTGGGGTCAGTCATCCAATCCACCTGTTTTGCGTTAAATGCCCGGTTGTGGAAACATTTCCAGCTTCCGCCGAAGGTATTGAGAGCCTTTTCGTTTTCAGAATCTCCCTGCAGGATGAAGGAAGTCATCTGCGAAAAATACGTAAAAGAACGTTTTGGCCCCCAGTTGATCACTTCGGCCGCAATGGTGTTTTTCCCGGGCTGAAGGAACTCAGCCAAGTCAACCGTTTCGTAAAACCAGTGTGCCAAATCGCCTCGCGCCGGCCCGCGCAAAACATAGTTGCCGTTTACGAACAAGCGGTAATGGTTGTCGGCCGAAAGGTGTACCACAAATTTTTCGGGTTTTTCCACCAGTTCGAAGTTTTTTCGAAACAGAATGACCGCATGGGCCTGCGGCTGCACCTCGGGATGCATAATCCAGTGGGCCTTCCATTCAACCCCATCCGCAGAAGAAAAGACAGGCAAAAAAAGCAGAAACAGAAGGTAAATGATTTTATTCTTTTGATACGCCATTTGTTTGATTTGAAAAGAGGGTGTTTATACTGCACGGGATAAAATGTGTCAATCTTCCTTATCTAATTGGCAGTTGGCAAGTGTTTTTGCCACCTGCCAACTGCCTTTTGTCAACTTGAGAAAATAAAAACCCTGAGTTCAGTGTTAAACGACACAATCTCATTTTTCCCATTAATAACCTGTATTTTGAACCAGATTTGGGTTCTGGATGACTTCGCCCTCAGGGATCGGGAACGAAACATTATAATCCTTAAAACTGAAGTCGGGTTTTAGTGAGCCGAAATTCCATGTTTTAAGATCGATCTCCCCGGCCATGTGCCTCCGGCGAAGATCGAACCAACGGTGTCCTTCTTCAAACGCCAATTCAATCCGTCTTTCTTTGAAGATCCAGTCCAGGATGGTATTCACATTGGTTTCACCGGTGTTCAGGTTGGCCGGCACTACCGCTTCCACGCCATTGGCGGTCGACATCCGCGCACGCTGGCGAACCTGATTAATCAGGCCGATTGCCTCGCTGGTACTCGCCCCGCTGCGAACAAGCGCTTCGGCTTTCAGCAGCAAAATATCGGCATAACGTAAAATACGAAGGTTATTTCGTTGAATATTGTAACCGACGGCCCAGTTGCCGACCCTGTTGCCATCTTTGATGTATTTTACCACGTTTTTTAAGTCAGCAGCATCCAAATTAACGATGTACGGAATACGCGGGTCTCCCGGCTCAAAAGCATTTTTTAATGTCTGCGTCGCCGTGTAAAAGTTGGAACCGATCCAGTCGGGTTCCTGGGTAAAAAAGCCTACATAAGCGCCAATCTCCCCCACAACCGAAAAATCATCATTATTCAAAAACGGGTTGGTTTCGGACGACTGATCGTTGGCTTGAAATTCGAATAATGATTCCGCGTTGTTTTCTTTGGTGGCATCAAAATTATCTCCATATTTTGGCATCAGCGCGACATTGTTCATGCTATTAAAAGCAGTGATGGCAGCGGTAAAATCTGCATTTTGTCCACTAACATTCCCCCTGAAAACCAAAATTTTGCCAGCCAGTCCCAAAGCAGAATTTGCGGTTACACGCCCTTTGTTTTCGGCATTCCAGGCGTCAGGCAACAAGGTGGCAGCTTCCTGCAAATCGATGATTGCCTGGTCAAGCAGTTGCGTGCCGGTACTACTTGGCGGATAAGCATCGTCCAAATTTGTGATCCGTTGGGTCACCAATGGGGCCGCGCTGCCAAAGGTGTTCCACAACCTAAAATACATCCATGCCCGCAGGAAAAGCGCCTCGCCCCGGTGATAGTTCATCAATTCGGGTTGAATGTTATAGGCGAAATCTTTATTCTCCTCTATTTTTGCCAACAAGGTGTTTGCCCTTGCAATGAGTTGATAAGCATACTGGTAATACGAACCCAGCGAACCATTGCTCCCGGTCAGCCCAACAAAATTTTCAAATTCATGGCCGCCCTGGGTCGTGAGGTTATCATCGGGCAACAGCCATATCCCTGCCAACCAGGCATTTCCCCTAAATCCATAGAAAAAACTCATTTTCTGGTAGATGCCCATCACTGCCTGGGTCATTTGGGTTTCGTTCTGAAAAAAGCCGGCTTCCGTATCTCCGATCGGATCCAATTCGATGGTTGCTTCATCGCACGATTGGATAGTCAAGGCAACCACCAGGAACAAGCAATATAAGATTTTCATTTTTTTCATGATATGGGACATTTAGTTTAAAAATTGACATTCACACCAAGGGTAAAGGTAACCGGAGTGGTGTCGTTTTCCGGGTCAAGTCCTGAATAGGGAGTGATTACAAACAGGTTCGAACCCGACAAGAAACAACGCAGACTGTTTGCCCCAATTTTATTCAAAACTCCTCCCCTGAAGTTGTAACCGACCTGGAAGTTTTGGAACCTTAAAAAGCCGGCGTCCTCCACCATCCGGTCCGAAATACGGTTGTTCCCCGATGGGTCGCCCTCAATCGCCCTGGGTATTTTATTGGACGGGTTTGTAGAAGTCCAGCGGTCGTTATAAACCTCCAGAAAATTGGCCCCACCTGCGCCTATCGACAGTTTGCCATCGGTATTGACGCGCTGTACATCGCCCACACCACGAAAGTTCAGGTTGGCATCCCAGTTTTTATAGGCCAGCTCCAGGTTGAAACCATAATAATATCTGGGAATAGTCTTTCCCAAATACGTCCGGTCGTACGAATCAATCTTTCCGTCGGGCTCATAATGTACATAAGCATCTTCGCCATCGGCGTCGGTTGGCGCACCGTTCAGGTCAACAAAACGAACATCGCCGGGGGCTTTCTTTGAGGTTCGGCCTGGATCGTCAGTTTTGGCCAGCCAGTCAGCAACTTCCTGCGGTGTCTGAAAAATGCCATCGGTTTTGTACCCGAAAATGTAATTCATCGAATGTCCTTCTTCTATCCGTAAGTCTCCGTTTTCAGAAGGCCGGTTCCGGTAAAGTTTTTTCACTTCGTTTTTTACCGTAGTCAGGTTAAAAGAGGCATTGTAACTGAGGTCGCCGATTTTGCCGGCATAACTTGCCTGGAATTCAAAACCTTTGTTTACAACCGTTGCAAGATTGACCACAGGGTTGTTCAGCGCACCAATCACTTGCGGAATGTCGATTGTTTGCAGGATGCCTTCGGTTGTACGTTGGTAAAACTCAGTGGTTAAGGTCATTTTGTTGTCAAAAAACACTGCATCAAACCCAATGTTGAAGGTGGTGGCCGTCTCCCAACTCATGTCCACAATCGGGAAATCGCCAAGCGCCGCAGCAGGCACAATATTGCCCTGCCCGGGAATTTCTGTGGAACCAAGCCCGTATTTCGGGCTGAAATTCACCAGCGACAGGTATGCAAAATCCCTGGTTTCCTGGTTGCCCGTCTGCCCCCAACCTGATCGGAGCTTCAAATCATCGAGCCAGTGAACGTTTTCCATAAAAGTTTCGGAGGAAATCCGCCAGGCTGCAGCAAACGATGGGAAGGTGCCCCATTTGTATCCCGGCCCGAATTTGGAAGTTCCATCGCGGCGCACGGTTGCATCCAAATAATATTTGTTGCTATAATTGTAGCTCATCCTTCCCATATACCCCTGAAGGCCTGAAGGCATGCGGACAATAAACAATCCTTTATCTTCGCGCGGCCAGCCTTCGTCAATTCTACGTTGATCCCAGTTTGGAAGCGGCGAATGGTTATCGATACTTTTCTGCTCCAAAACCCAGTTCACTTTTTGGTCCATCGCGTTCAGCACAATGTCAATGTTGTGGTTTCCCAAACTTTTGGTATAGCCAACTAAAAACTCTTTGATGACATTGGTATTCACGTTGTCGCGTTTCCGGTAAGTATTGCCGTTGGTGTCATAGCGGGTACCCCTTTGGGCTTCAAACAAACCGCGCTCCATCCCGTTAAAAGTTTCATTCGCATTTGATGAATAATCAAAGCTCAGGGTACCTCTTACCCGCAAACCGTCAATGGGATTTACTTCCGCATAAAAGGTACCCAAATTTCGTATGATGTTATAAATATTTATCATGTACTCATACCTGCCCGGCGTATCGCGGGTTGAGTTTCCGTAGCCAAACGACTGAAAAACACCGTTCACCATTCGTCCCGGTGTCGCCCATCCGTTGATACCGTTTTCGCTGTTGTCGTAAACCGGTTGCCACGGTGCATTAAATGCGGCGCTGACACCTCCTGTCCCGTCTTTCGTGTCATTTTTTGAATAGATGAACCGGAAAGATTCGCCCAATTTCAACCAGTTGGTCAATTTGTGATCCGAATTCATAAAAAACGAATAGCGGTCGAACTTGCTGTACGAAACAGCGTTTTTCTGGCTGGTGTATCCGGCTCCCAACGAGTAAGTTGACACTTTCGAACCTCCCGACAGATTGACATTGTAGTCTTGTATCGCCGCGTTTTTTACAAGGCCGGCGTTTATCCAATCTTTGGTGTAGCTTGGACTGTTTCCCAGGTATTCGGGCGCTGACGAGTTGTAATACCGGTAATAATTGGCATTTGGCGTAACGCTGGCGTTGTTTGCCCAGGCTTCGAGATGGGCTGCAACATAATCCTGCACCGACATCACATCGTGCCTTTTATTGATATTCTGCACTCCGTAGCCGGCCGAAAAATTGACAACTGGCTTTCCAGCTTGTCCCCGTTTGGTCTGAATGAGGATGACACCGTTTGACGCACGAACACCATAAATAGCTGTTGCCGAGGCATCTTTCAACACCGAAATGGATTCAATATCATTGGGGTTGATCATACTGAATACATTGATCGGGGTGCGCATGTCCTGCAATCCGGCGTGGGATACAGAAGCGCCGCCCTCGGTCAGTGGGATGCCGTCAACCACATACAGCGGGTCGTTGAAGCCCAAAGTGCCCACCCCACGGATACGGACCGTCGGCCGGGCTGTTGGGTCGCTGCCCGGGTTTGAGATATAAACCCCTGCCATTTTTCCCTGCATTGCCAATTCGGGCGACATTTTGATCTCGCGGTTCAATTCCTCCGACGAAATGGAGGATACAGCGCCGGTAAGGTCGCTCTTTTTCCGGGTACCGTAGCCAATGGCCACGACCTCTTCCAACCCGATGGTTTCTTCTTCCAGCACCACATTTACCTGCGACTGGCCAATCAAAACAACTTCTTTGGTTTGCATGCCAATGAATGAAAAAACAAGTTGTTTGGCGTTTGACGGCAAAGCAATGGTGTACCGTCCGTCGATATCAGTGATGGCGCCAATACTGGTGCCTGTCACCAGCACAGTGACCCCGGGGATTGGCTCGTTGGCAGCATTGGTTACCACCCCTGAAACCCTTCCCTGGTTTGCCTGGTTGATGATTGACAAGCCGCCTTTGTTTTTCAGCAGAATATGCCTGTCGAGTATTTCACTGGTAATTTCTGTGCCTTTAAAAAGTTCTTCAAGAATTTCGTTAATTTTTTTGTTGGTGAGTTCAATGTCCACCTTTTTGGAAAGGTCGACCTGCGAGTTGTCGTAAAAAAAACGAAAATCGCTTTGCTGCTCAATCTGTTCCAGCGCGGTGGCAATGGTTACGCCGCGAAGCGCCAAACTGAGCCTGGCACTTTGGGAATAACTGTTTGCAGATACTTGCACCAGGCCGGCCATCAACAGAATAAACGTGATTCTAGCCATTAGTAACATTTTTTTAAGTGGACGGGGAAATAACATCCCCCTCCCGGATTCATTTTTTTTCATAAATTTGACTGTTTGAATTAAAATACTGTAAGCATGTTGCTTGCGTGTTTTAAAAGGAGCATCATTACTGTTCCTTATTTAAAGGCGGAAAGTGTTGGAAGCATTTTCCGCTTTTTTATAACACCGCGGTCATTTCATAGGCGTTTGATTTTCAGGTAGATTTTATTTCTGTCATAGTGATATTCAATTGATTCGGCGGAAGTGCGTTTTATGGCTTCCATCAAAGTGAACACATTGTCGTTCACACTTAAAGTTCCGGTGTAGGTTTTTTGCTTTAAAAAATCGTCTTCAAATACGAGGCGAATATTGTAGATCCTGTAAATTTTATTAGCAAGGCTTTCAAGGCTTTCATCCTTAAAAGTATAAATACCTCTCTTCCAATAGTCAAAAAAAGATGCCTCGATTTTTTCCCGGACGACTTGTTTATCCTTGAGTCCGTAATTCAGGCTGAAACCCGGGGTGAGCTCATACGAAACTTCACTTTCAGATGCAGTGCCTGTTTCAAAAATCACCTTTCCTTCTACCAGGGAGGTTTCAACGAAAGCGTCATCCGGATAAGCAGTTACGGCGAATGTAGTCCCCAGTACTTTAATGCGGTTTTCGCCCACTTTCACCAGGAATGGATTTTCTTCATCATGCGTAACTTCAAAATAAGCTTCGCCTGACAACTCAACTTCGCGCGAGCTGCCGGTGAATTTTTCAGGAAAAACAAACCGGGTGTCATTCGTGAGCCAAACTTTGGTGCCGTCGGGCAAAACAATTTGGGTACGGTTGCCTTTTGGCACAAGAATGGTGTTGAAAGCAACAGTCTCTTCAACAGCCAATCTTGAGGTTGAAAAATAATGGTAGCCAAAAAAACCGAGCGATAAGAAAATAAGTACTGCCGCCGCAATTTTAGAAACCTGCAAAAGCAAATATTTTGGACCGGATTTTTTCGTTGTATCCATTTTCCGACGGAGGCTTTGATATAGTTTTGGCATTTCATGCATCCCGCGATGTTCCGACTCCCAAAAATTTTTTAGTTGCTCCCAAATCAACTTGTTCGTTTCAGATTCATGTAGCCATTGAGTCAGTTTTTTTTCATCTCCTGAGTCTCCCTCTCCTGCCAACTTTCTCGAAATATGTTTCCAGATATCTTCCATCATTTTATTCTTATAAAGGAATAAACAGGAAGAATTTGGAAATCCCCTAAAGAGAAATGACAAAAATTTATTCTGAAGGGATAAAAAGCTGTAAAAGCACTGAAAACGGGGTGCCTGTGTCGTTGTTGTCAAGGTGGTGGCGAATGACGTTTCCAATCTTTCTGACAGCGATAGCGATCTGACTGTCAATAGTTTTAACGGAAACCTGGAGCAAAGACGCAATTTTTTTGTATTTCATTTTTTCAACCTTTGCCAAATTGTAAATCAATTTGCACTTGGGCGGAAGGCAGTAGACAGCAGCTTCGACAGCTTCGCGCAACTCACTGTCAATAAGTGAAGTTTCAGGACTGATATGGTCAATCATCAGGTCAACGTTCAGGTTTTCCAGCCGCTCTGCTTTTTGTCTTTTTTCCTGGTCAATGTAATTGAGAGCAGTATTCCGGGTAGCTTTAAACAAGTAAGCATGGAAATTTTCAATCCGCCCCAAAAGGTCTCGCTGAGTCCATATTTTGAAAAAAACATCAGAAACAACTTCTTCTGAAAGTTCATAATTGTTCAGGAATGAATTGGCAAATCCGATCAGACGAAAAGCGTAACGGTCGAATAATTCTTTGAAAGCCTTTTCATCAGAATTTTTTGAAATCCGATGCAAAATACCGGGAAGTAGGTTCTGGTCTTTCAAAGCAAGTGATTGTTTTAATGCTCAAAGTTAAACATTTATCACATAAAAAACGGTGGACAACCGGCCGTAGGGAAATCGTTTTTTAGTTTCGGAGATAACGAGCCCTTCCATTGATCGGCAGAACTAAGCAATTTTTTCATCAATAATACTTTGATCAACCAAAAACATTTCTAAAATGACTTCCCCGAGTCAACTACTCATTTTTCAACCCTTTGTCATTACTGGAAGCCAGTGCTTTTTTACTCATTAGTTAAAGATCAAATTAATACTTCCATGAGAATAACGGCATTTATTCAGCTATACATTTGCGCCTTCAACTTTATATGAAGGTGTTAGCAGTAATTTGTTTTACCCGAAGCTGGTAAGCGTATTAAAACAGGGTCTTACAAAAAAACAAGTGTCAAAAGATGTATTTGCAGGTATTATCGTGGGCATTGTGGCTTTGCCGCTAGCCATCGCTTTTGCAGTTGCGTCGGGGGGTTTCGCCCGAAAAAGGTTTAATTACGGCAATTCTTGCCGGCTTGCAGATTTCGGTACTTGGCGGCAGCCGTGTGCAAATTGGAGGCCCAACCGGGGCGTTTATTGTTATCGTGTTCGGCATCGTCCAAACTTATGGGCTGGATGACCTGATGATTTCAACGATGATGGCCGGTGTAATTCTCGTTCTGTTTGGTTTACTGAAGTTGGGTTCGTTGCTGAAATTTATCCCTCACCCTTTGGTCGTTGGTTTTACCAGTGGCATTGCACTGGTCATTTTTACCACGCAAATTAAAATTACTGGACGTGGAAACCGAAAAGTATTACAGCAACCTGAAAGGGCTGGTACCCGATTGTGCCGACCCGTACATTCTGAATCACGAAGGGAAATACTACCTGTACGGAACCAGCGGCAGAAAAGGAATCCGCGTGTACCAATCGGACGATCTGGCCAACTGGTCGGACGCAGTTGGCGTGAGCAACGGGTTTGCCCTCGATTCGGCTGACGTGTGGGGCCATCACTCGTTCTGGGCGCCCGAGGTTTATTTTCTGAAAGGAAAATTCTACATGTTTTATTCGGTGATGGAACACCTGGCCATTGCCGAAAGCGATTCGCCGTTTGGCCCCTTTATCCAAAAGGAAAAGAAACCGCTTCATCCTGATATTAAGGAAATCGACTCGCACCTGTTTGTCGACACCGATGGAAAAATGTACCTGTATTTTGTTCGCTTCACCTGGGGTAACGAAATCTGGATGGCCGAAATGAAGAACGATTTGTCGGGGATAAACGAAGAAAGCCTGACCCGTTGTTTCGGGGTATCGGAGCCCTGGGAACGAACAGAAAATATGAAAATAACCCGGTGTTGGTTGGCGACGGGAAAACCATCTTTGGCACCGGCCACCATTCATTTTTTACAGCCAATTCGGGGCAGATGTATATCGTGTATCATTCGCACAAAAACGGCCAATCGGTGCAACCCAGAACAACCTGTCTCGACCGTTGCGGCTTTGAGAAAGACGGAGAAAACAAACCCGATAAATTAGTGGTATACGGATCAACAACGAGCCCGCAACACGTCAGGTAAAGAACAGCCGCCAACCGATCAAAAAACGCAGGTTTCGGTGATGACATTTCGGGTTCGGCCGGAAATTTAAAAGGGTAAATACAAAAATCGCATCTACCCTTTCCCATAATTCTATATTTCTGATCTACTTATCCAATGCTTTCTGCATTTCGATGCCAGTCATAATAAAAGGACCGACACCTTTGGGATCGTCGTCACGAATCACCGTTGAGATGTAGTATTCATATGAACCGTCGCGGTAGGGTGTTCCTCCTAAACCGGCTACGGCGCAGCATTGAGTTAATGATATGGTTCCGTCTTCGTTTTCGCGGATAAAGTTTTTAAGAATTCCTTCAAATCCTTTTTTCGCTGGCTCCAGGTATGACGTTTCGAGGTATCCCATGCGTACGCCCTTCAACAGCGAATAGACAAACATCGACGAAGCGGTTGATTCCAGGTAATTCCCTTCACGCCCACCCTGATCCAGCACCTGGTACCAGACGCCGGTGTCGTCGTCTTGCACGTTTACAACCGCTTCGGCAACGGTGTTTAATATGCCGATTAAGGCATCGCGTTTGGGGTGATCGGCCGGTAAAAAATCAAGAATATCGACAATCGCCATGAAATACCAGCCCTGAGCGCGGCCCCAGATATGGGGAGAACGGCCGGTTTCGGGGTTCGCCCAACGTTGCTCGCGACTTTCGTCCCATCCGTGAAAATTCAGGCCGGTTATGCTGTCGTGTGTATTTTTCTGAACCACCAACACCTGGTTGGCTGCATCATCAAATGCTTCCGGATGATCAAATACCAGCCCGAACTGAGCATGGAACGGGTCTGCCATGTAAACGCCATCCAGCCAGAGCTGATGCGGATAAATCAATTTATGCCAGAAACCACCTTCGCTTGTCCTCGGATGAGTTTCCAGCTGACTATTTAGCAGGAAGATGGCTTTGCGATATTTCTCATTCCCTGTTTTCTCATAAATTTCAAACAGAATTTTACCCGAGTTAACCAGGTCGACATTATATTTTTCGATGCTGTAAGTCGCGATATTCCCATCGTCGTCGATCATTTTATCGGCATAAGCCAAACCGTATTCGTAATATTTCGGATCGCCGGTTTCGGCAGCCAGCCGTTGATTGGCCAAAGTAACCAAGCCCTGGGTGTAACTCCATACCGGCTTCGGGCTAAAATCGAGCATCGACGCATCGGGGTTGCGTTTCATATCCGAATCGGCCATCTTGATGGCCCATTGTAACGGACTTGTTGTTTCGGGAGCCGCTTGTTTGCAGGCTGAATTGGTCAGGAGTGATGTACACAGCACCAGGAATGCAAAAGTTTTAAACAGTTTCATTAGGTTAATCATTTAAAAAATTAAACTCCATTACTGCTGACAAAGATACCCGAATGAAGAAAAATAAACTTCGTAGAAATTGTCTTTTAAGGGGGGACAAACTGACAATCCGGTGAGCAGATTCAGTTGATTGCCGGATTCGTACAAAAAACGAATTTTCAGCGTTTTCACCTTCGTTGCTGAAGGCGAAAGGCTGAAAATTCAATCTATCTATTCACAATCTACAAATCCGGCATGAATCTGTTTTTCTTTACGAACCCCTCAACAAGGCTTAACTGCATCCGCCCGAGGCCACTTTCACTTCCATCGTCACCGGTTTCCCGATATTCTTCAAGGCTTCGGTGAGGGCATCCATATCCCGGGCTGCCTTATTCCTGAAATGATATTCGTTGATTTCCTGTTTTGATGCGGTTGTCATCTCGGGAAGCGCCGGTTCATAAAACAATTTATGAAACTCGTGTGCCGATTCCCTCAGGATCAGGTTGCGGGACTTTCCTACAAAACGGGCCTTCAAACAAGACATTTTTACCAGGGTATCGCTGTCGGCATAAAAAATATTTGTTTTCATCTTTTGTTTGAACAGGTGCGCCCATTTCCGGTCGGTCAGCTCGTCAAACGGAATATTGATGGCCATTGGCAGGTGGTAAGCTTCGTATTCTTCAGGCGAACGGACATCAATCACATTCAGTTCGTAATAATGATTGACAATTTCATCGGCCAGTTTATCTGCCGTGATCTCATGAAAAACACATTTCTTTTGACGTTGCGCATCAGCCACGTTGCGGGCAATCAGTTGTTCCCTGTCCGGGAAAATAAATATGGCAGCAATAACGACGAAAGGCGCTAATGAAGCAAAAGCATAACGCGACACCCAGATCTTAGAGGTATGATAACTGCTTTTCCGGATGCGTTTTTCTATTTTCCAGGTGAAATAAAAAGCCATCAGCGCAACGGCGGTCATTAACAATGCAAAAAGAGGCGTCGATAATCCGAGTTGTTCATTCATTTTTAGCGGTCCCATCGCATCGGCCAGGTAAAAATCTTTAATCCACGGATAGCTTTCCATAAACAGGAATACGCCCACGAAGCCGCCAAGAACAAACAACATCCCGTTCATTTTACCGATGGATGCAGCACAAACGCCGGTACCCGGACAAAAACCGCCGATAATAAATCCGGCGCCCATTACCACGCCGCCAATAATCGCCGAACGCAAAAAGGTCGGATTGATGTAGATTAACCGGACATCCAGAATTCCGAAATGATTAAACAAAACCACCCCGATCATAGCGGTTACGCCAGCCGTGAAGAAAACCCGCAGCACGGTAAAGTCGTAACCGTAAAACACGCCAACCAGTTTTTTCGTGGAAGAAAACCCGGCCTGTTCCAGGATAAAGCCAAATCCGATCCCGATGATTAAAGCAATAATCAGGTTAAACTCGTCTGATATGATGTAAGGTACGATTGGTCCCATGATATTCTTATTTTATCCAAAGTTTTCTGAAAAAATACGCGAAGGCATAGCCCGATCCGAAAATGGCAAACATGGTAATGATTCCGCCAAACGACATCACCGCCATTCCGCTTAAGGCCGACCCGCTGGTACATCCCCTCCCCAATTGCGAACCGTAGCCAAACAGGATTCCGCCCAAAATGGCGCCAATAATACGGGCCCGGTTGCTCGAACGCGGCCCCTTTTCAAATTTTAAGCCGACGCGGTTAGCCAGCACGCCCGAAAAAAAAGCGCCAATCACCACGCCAATCACTTCAAAAAACAACCAGTCGTGCAGAGGGCTTCCCGGGTTATTCGCGGCAAATTCCTTGTAGTACAAACTGTTTTCGGCATGTTCGGGAGCGACGGTCTGCACAGCGGCTACCATCATACTTTTAAAGGCGCCGCTCGCGCCTAATCCGCGTCCCGAGATATAAATGGTTGCCAGCAACAGCAGGCCCAAAAGAAAACCTGCCAGGTAGGGGTTCATATAAGGTCTTGGCTTCATCATCTTATTATTTTTCAGGTTGATTGATCTTGGTTGAATTTTCTTCCGGTTCGTCGGTTTCGTCGTCCAGTTCTTCGTAACCGGTAATCATCGCGTTGATATTCGAAGTCGGGCTGTGTCCGGTCGTGGTCATATACACGTGAACAACCAGAAAGGCCATCAGCAGCATGGCGCCCAGAGTATGCCAAAAGGCAATGGTTCCCAGTTGGATATCTTCCACAATCACCACATTATTTTCATCGATGGTTTTGTGCAGCATATAAAACACCCCCGAGATCACGGTCAACGGGATCAATACCAGCTTAAATCCAAGATAAACCAAGCGTTGCAGCGGGTTAAGTTTACTCAGCTCGGTTTTTTTTGTCGGGTGTTTTTCACCTTTAAACATGCCCAGCGAATAGTACAGTAACTGCTCTTTCAGTTTTTTGGTTGTCGGCAAATATTGTTTCCACGCGCCGGTGGCAAAATGCCAGAAGATGGCAAAAACGATCAACACGATCAGCATCCACGAAGCCACCCGGTGGTAACGGGCTGCCTGTTCAAAACCCAGGATATGGAAGGTGCCGTGTACTTCAAAACCGGTGAGGGCCAGGAAGATGATCAGGATGGCCTGCGACCAGTGCCAAAACCGTTCAAACCGTTGATAGATATATATTTTTTTCATGATACTTCTTTTAGATTGAAACTGTCACTTCAGGTTAATTGTCGGTATCGTAGTCAATAATTTTGGTTTCATACTGCTTGTTTTTGATGGACACGATGATGCGGACGGCAGCATGAATGACCACAACAGCCAGTGAACCAAAGAACAGCAGGAAACCAAAAATATCCAACGGTTTGTTGTAATCACGTCCCGGCAGATAAAAACCGGTTAGTTCAGCCAGACGGCCATCAGAAGAACGGGTATGGCACTCAGCACACGACACGGCCTGTTCTTTGGGCGAAACCATATGGTTGACCGGCCAGTACATTTCCGTTTCAATAAAACCGTACTCTCCGCTGTACGGCAAACCAATTATTTTCATTCCGGCGGCAGCCGCTTTGTCCCAGTCCAGGTCCATCCAGTAGGCGCTGTCGCCTTTGGTATCCGACCAAAGTTTCGGCTGAATCAGTGTTTTATGCACCTTATCGTAAATCTGATCGCCCCGGTGTATTTTCACAGGAATAATTTTCGACACCCCATCGTCATGCGATCCGTTTAACGGATTGATCACCAAAGGCTCTGATGTGATCACATCGCCCAGCAAATAATGATCGGCCGTTCCGTTAAACCATACGTAATCCGGCTTTACGTTCTTTTCCCACCTAAACGATCCCTTAATCGTCATATAATCGTGGTTTCCCATCTCATCTTCGGTTTGATAAGGCTGTCCATCCTTAAGTTTTCCGGCTTCAGACCATTTCCAGGCCATCTTCGTGGCATTCACCTTGGCATATTCGGGAATGTGGCAGGCCTGGCACGACACTTTGGCGTTGTGCCGGTTCAGGATCGGATCGAAATGGGGCGTATTGGTATGACATTGTTCGCAGGTAGCCCGCTGGGTATTGGTTGACGATACCGAATACATCTTTCCTAAAATCTGGTGATTTTCGGCGGTATGGCAAGCCGTACACTCCATGTTGATGCCGTTGACAGCCATGTGTACATCCACATCGCGCGAACCGGCCAGCAGGGCCTGCTCCAGATCGCCGTGTTTCACATTGTTTCCGCCACCGCCGTTGAAATGACAGCTTCCGCAGTTGTGCCGGGTGGGCTGTCCCACACTCTGAGCCACTTTGGCGAGGTTAACCGAACGGTCGGGAAACCCGGCCATCGATGTCCCTTTCAGGTATTCGTCGCTGTTATCGTGACAGACCATACAATCGACATTCCGCGCATTGTTGAAGTCGAAGTGATCGTTGGTCATGCCATAACCAATGTGGCATTTGGCACACGATTGTTCGTTGGATTGCGCCCCGATGCAAAAGTTATTGATCACATTCCGCTTACCGGCGGCAGCAATACCACGTCCCTCTACATAGGAAACCCGCTCCCAGTTCCAGTGTGCCGAGGCCATCACCTCTTTGTGCCGCTCGGTATGACACGAAATACAGGCTTCGGTCACATCCTGCGGCGTTTCAAATTCCTGTTGAAGAATCTTAAACTTCGAGTGATCTGCCGAAGGAACCGGTTTAATCGCGTATTCCTGCTTCAGTTTTTCCAGCTTCAGGTTATAGTAAACCTCTTTGTGAAGAACATTTGTTAAAACCAGGGCCACAATGACCCCTCCTATCACAATAATGACCGATCTGTTCATTCCGATCAGGTTTTTAGATTAAGCTTTAATTTAAATTGCAAAAATTTCGATCAAAAATATCTATTTATATTGATATGTAAAAAAATACATTTTTGTATGATTTAATGATCAAATGATCAGAACAGAGATATTTGCTTGTTTATCTGAGAATTAAAGTCAATCAAAAATTTTCATTCAAATTGTAATCTATAATGAATCTAAACTTGTAGTTAACTATATTTTTCTATTTTTAGGATTCAGAAAACAGGAAAATAAGCGATGAAAACAATTTGCCTACTATTACTATGGGGTAATTCCCTATTATCACTTGCACAAAATGAACTGACAGAAGTGAACCTGCGCGTTTATGGTCTCGCGGGGAACAGAGACGAACTTCCTTTTTGGTTGATTCACAACCAATCGGGCAAGTTTTCGTCCGAGGCCAACTGGCAGGAACTAACCGAGCTCAATGTATCGGGAAACTATCGGCTAAATGAAAACCTAAGCCTGAGTTACGGAACCCAACTGGCTTTATCAATACAACCAAAAGACGTTGAACCCCAAATTATTCAGGCCTGGGCCGGGTTATCGGGTCATATCCTGAGCTTTAAGGCCGGAGCCTTTGCCGAGGACCTGCAATTGGGAGGCCTTTCCTCGACCAACGGCGATATGACCCGGTCGCTGAATTACCGGCCCTATCCGAAAATCCGGCTTTCAACATCCGGTTTCATCCCGCTTTTTTTTGCCAAAAGCTGGTTTCGCTTTAAAGCAGAATACGACGAAGGGATTCTGTACGACGAGCGCTATGTTGAAAAGCCGCACCTGCACCACCGCTCTTATGCCGTTCGCTTTTTAACAAGCCACAACAGCCGGTTAACCCTGGGCATAAACCACTATGTTTTTTGGGGAGGAACACTACCCGACGGCGAACAACTTCCTACCGGGCTGAGAAATTATTTTCGATACATTTTTGGTCAAAACGGGAATGACCAGTTTTTGGAAACCGACCAAATCAATGTCGCCGGGAACCACCTGGGAAGTTACCTGGTCACCTTTGAGAAAAATCTGGAAAACTACCTGCTGGAACTTCGCTTCAATCACCCGTATGAAGACCACTCGGGGATGGAATTCGAAAACCTGCGCGACAACATTTATACGATCTACCTGAAAAAAAAGAAGACAGGGACGCTGCTCGATGAGTTGCTGCTCGAATACATGTACACCAAACACCAAAGCGGCGACCGGCACCAGGTAACCGGACCCAATGAAGAACGCATGCGTGGAATAGATAATTATTTCAATCATGGCGTTTATCACACCGGGTTCTCGCACATGGGCTACAGCATGGGAACACCCTTATTCTATCCGCTAACGATCACCAACGAAGATGTACAGGATGCCTTCGAAAACAACCGGGTATCGGCTTTTCACCTGGGAGCCAAAGGCTTCCTGGTTGGTCAGTCGCTTAGCTGGAAAACACTGCTGACTTATTCCCGTAATTTCGGAACCTATAAAAATCCGTATGATGATATGAAACAGCAGTTTTTTTCCCTCGGCGAACTAAGCCTGACTTGCAAAAACCGGCCGTATACCCTTTCGGCTCAATTGGCGGCAGATTTTGGCGAACTCAGGAAAAATACCTTCGGATTTGGTCTTCACCTGAAAAGAACCTTTCGCTGACAAACTAACGGATGAAGCTCCCCGGACCGCCTACCTGTTTAAATTTACTTTAAATCAGGACAAGCTGGCTTGACAACATGTTATTTGCGATCATTTTCAGTTATTTTTGCAGCGAATTTTAAAGAAAAAGTAAAACTTACCTAAAAATTGAACGCATATGACCATCAGTGCATTACAAAAAGCCAGGGCCCAATACCAGCCTAAACTTCCAAAATCATTAAAAGGCGAAGTGAAGATTATTGAAGGCGCCGCTACCGAATCGGTTGCCGATCAGGCTGAAATCAAAGAATTATTCCCCAATACCTATGGTATGCCCATCATTACCTTCGAAAAAGGTAACGAAGTAAGCGGCTTACCGGCAATCCATGTTGGTGTTATCCTCTCGGGCGGACAAGCGCCGGGCGGACACAATGTGATTTCCGGTATTTTCGATGGAATTAAAGCCCTGAACCCCGAAAGTAAATTGTATGGTTTTCTGGGAGGTCCCGGTGGTTTGGTCGATCACAAATACATGGAAATCACGGCTGATTACCTGGAAGGTTTCCGCAATACCGGCGGTTTCGATATTATCGGCTCGGGCCGTACCAAACTGGAAGAAGAAGCCCAGTTCGACAAGGGCCTTGAAATTCTGAAAAAACTGAACATCAAAGCGTTGGTCATCATTGGCGGCGACGACAGTAATACCAATGCCTGCGTATTGGCCGAATACTATGCTGCGAAAAAAGCCGGAGTTCAGGTTATTGGCTGCCCGAAAACCATCGACGGCGATTTGAAAAACGAGATGATCGAAACTTCTTTTGGTTTCGACACGGCCGTAAAAGTATATTCCGAGTTAATCGGAAACATCCAGCGTGATGCCAATTCAGCAAAAAAATACTGGCATTTTATCAAACTGATGGGACGTTCTGCTTCGCATATCGGTTTGGAAGCTGCCCTGCAAACACAACCAAACATCACCCTGATTTCGGAGGAAGTCGCCGAAAAACAGCAAACGCTCGACGAAATTGTCGCCTATATGTCCGGCATTATTGCCAAACGCGCCGAAAATGGCGAAAACTTTGGCGTCGCCCTGATCCCGGAAGGATTGGTGGAGTTTGTCCCGGAAATGAAAAAGCTGATTGCCGAGCTAAATGACCTGCTGGCCGAAGGTTCTGACACCGAACAGGAATTCAGGATTGTCCAGAAATCTCACCGTCTGGAATATGTTGCCGGTAAATTAAGCACCGAGTCGGCAGTCGTTTTCCAATCGCTGCCTGCCGGAATTGCCACCCAGCTGACCCTCGACCGCGACCCGCACGGAAACGTTCAGGTTTCGCTGATCGAAACAGAAAAACTGTTGGGCGAAATGGTAAAAGCCAAACTGGATGACATGAAAAAAGCCGGTAAGTTTAAAGGCAAATTCGGTACGCAATACCACTTCTTCGGTTACGAAGGCCGTTGTGCGGCCCCCTCAAACTTCGATGCCGACTACTGTTACTCCCTGGGCTACACTGCATCGGTACTGATTGGCGCCGGAAAAACCGGTTACATGGCCAGCGTGCGTAACACCACCTCTCCTGCCAACGAATGGATTGCCGGAGGAGTTCCTGTTACGATGATGATGAACATGGAAAAACGCCACGGACATATGAAGCCGGTTATTCAGAAAGCTTTGGTAAAACTGGATGGTGCCCCGTTCAATTACCTGGCAGCCAACCGCGATAAATGGGCCATTGAAACCTGCTACCTTTACCCGGGACCAATCCAATACTGGGGTCCGACTGAAGTATGTGACCGGACAACTGTGACTTTGCAACTGGAACAGAAATAAATAAATCATCTTCTGCATAAGCATACAGGAGGCTGTCTAAAAAAGTATTTTAGGCAGCCTTTTCATTTTCAGGCCCCGTCGCAAAATCAACAGGATTTTCTTTTCAAAACCACATTGGGGGTTTAAATTGTTTTTCAACTTTGATTTGCATGAATAAATAAAATTTAAACGATCTCTTATCCGGAGAACCTGTTTAAGTTTTATCGCCAATTTGATAAGCGCCCAGGTAATTCCCGTGCCTCAGGTATAACACGCCCCTGTGAATCACCGGGTGGGCAAAATGTTCCCTGGTCCCTTTGATCAATTTAAATGAACCGGCCACCTCCATCCCGTCAGCGGCAGGACGAACCAGGTAAACCATTCCCTGATCGTTGTAAAAGCAAATCATTCCGTCGGCAAGAATGACATTGCCCCGGCCAATGTTCAGGCTGTCGGTTTTTTCACCGGTTTCGCAGTCAACAGCCATCAGTTGTTTTTTTGAATGACTGCTTCCGTATAAACGATTATTCCATTTCACAATGCCGGTCATGTAATTATCAAATCCAACCGTTTGCCAAACTTGTTCAAAGCCTGTTGCCTCTTCGTTCAGTTTCAGTTTTACCCCACCGTTGCCGTCGCCCTCTGCGTAATAAATACAATGGTCATCAAAAAGAACGGTATTGCCGTGCGTATCGCCATTGCCCGGTTCACGCTCTTCGGGCCGGGTATTGGTTTGCTCGTGCGACCAGAGCAACTGCCCGGTTTCGGCATCGACCCCCAGCAAGTGATAAGCCGAAAATGTGACGATAATTTTTTTGCCACCCGCTTCAATCAATTTGGCGGAGCAATATGCAGGACGCTCGCCCCGACAAGGGCTGCTCCACATTAGCTGGCCGGTATACCGGTTTAAAGCTACCAGATTATGTGCTTCGCCGCCCGCCAGACAATATACCTTCTCCTGATCGATCAACAGCGCTTCCGAAAAGCCAAAACGAGGGCTAATTCCGCCAAAGTCGGCAACCAGATTTTTACGCCAAAGCTCAATCTGTTTTTCTGTATCCAGGCAAACCACCTCGCCCTGGCCTGAACAAATATAAGCCAGTTGATCAACCAGGGTTGGAGTACCCCGTGGCCCGGTGAAATTGGTTGTCCACTCGGCTTCATAAGTCATCCGGCTGATTTCCCTCCCCTGATGATCGAATTGGAACAGGTAGCCTAAACTGTCGATCTCTCCCGTAAAAAAGACATATTGGTCGGTCACCACCGGGCTGCTGTAACCGTTCCCTGCGATTTCGGTTTCCCAAACAAGCGCCGGACCTGAGTCGGGCCAGCTTTTCAACAAATTGGTCTCCGGGTAAATTCCATCGCGGGAGGGCCCCCGCCACTCGGTTATTTTAGGCGTTTGTTTGCATGCAAACAGTACGAGCAGTATAAAGATAAGTCGGATTGATCTCATAGTTTTTTCCATACCTGTCTGCACTTCAACCCGAACATTACAGTTAAAAACAAAATACCCCATTCGTTTTCTATTTCCTGTTCAATTTCAGAAACGCTCGTATGTCTTCCCGTATTTTCTGCCTGTTCGCCTGAAGATCGGGAGACCAGGGAATTCCCTCCGTTTGATTTTGAGTGTAAACAAATGCCTCTGCTTTTTC
The DNA here is from genome assembly GCF_059705485.1 of Gaoshiqia sp. US2. Taxonomy (NCBI): domain Bacteria; kingdom Pseudomonadati; phylum Bacteroidota; class Bacteroidia; order Marinilabiliales; family Prolixibacteraceae; genus Gaoshiqia; species Gaoshiqia sp. US2. Next base: position 4,316,449 of record NZ_AP048550.1, read on the forward strand.
ACCTTCGTTGGTAAACACCTGTTTCAGTTCGCGTTCGTATAAGGGCACTTCTTCCCAGCAGTCAATCAGCCGAAGTTCGTCCGGCGTGATTTCGAAAAAACAGCCTTTTACCGTACTGCCAGGCTTCGGCTTTACAAACAAATAGCCGTTTTGCGGATGAACCAATAACTCGTAACCGTGCAAAATCGCCCCGGTATATTCGGGTACGCGGTTCAGTAACAACCGAATGAACTCCGGGTCGGAAAGGGTTCCGTATGTAAAAAGCAACAACTTTTTCATCACGCACGCAATCGGACCAAAGTTAAGCTGATTCGGATGCAAAAACAGAAACCATAAAAATATTGTATTTTTGGGCAAATTTTCGCTGAAAATGGGACAGAAAAAACCGGAATTATTACTCCCCGCGGGTAACGTTGAATCATTCAGAGCAGCTATTCGAGGAGGGGCCGACGCGGTTTATATGGGCTTGAAACAATTTAATGCCCGGGCGCGCGCCAATAATTTCAGTGAAAACCAGTTGCCTGCCATCCTGCAGGAAGCCCGAAAAAACCAGGTGAAAATTTACATCACGCTGAACACGGTCGTCAAAAACCGGGAGATCGAAAAGCTACTGGATGTTCTGGCCTGCCTCGAAAAAGTTGGCGTAGATGCCATCATTGTCCAGGACTGGGGCGTATACTGGCTTGCCCGCCAATATTTTCCCAAACTGGCCATTCACGCCAGCACACAAATGGGAAATCATAACAGGCTTGGAGTGCAACATGCTTCCGGAATGGGAATTTCGAGGGTGGTGCTTGCCCGCGAACTCACCATGAGCGAATTGGAGGCCATTGCCGCCCGTCCGGCCTGCGAACTCGAGATCTTCATTCATGGCGCCCTGTGCTACTCGTTTTCCGGTCAGTGCTTTTTCAGCAGTTATATCGGCGGACGCGGAGCCAACCGCGGATTATGCAGCCAGCCTTGCCGGATGGTTTACAAGGATGGTTCACAACAAAAATACCTGTTCAACCTGAAAGACAACCAGCAACTGGCCAACCTGCAAAAAATGACCGGAATAGGCATCCACTCGTTCAAAGTAGAGGGGCGTATGAAATCGGCCGACTACGTGTTTCAGGTAGCCGGGGCCTACCGGCTGGCGCTTGATCAGCCCGAGCAAACAGCAGCGGCCGAAGACATGCTCCGGCTGGATTTTGGACGGGCAAAAACCAGTTACTTTGCAGGGAAAGATGTCAAAAATGCCCTAGCTGATACCTCAAACACCGGTATCCCGGTTGGTCACATCATCTGTATCAATAAAGGTGAAGTTACCTTCCTGTCGTCGTGTGATTTACGAAACGGCGACCGCATTCGTATCCGGGATGTCCGGTCGAATGAAACGTTTAGCCTGAAATTGGATGAGATATGGGAAGAGCACGGACGTTATTCGTTCATTTTCGAGGGGAAAGAAAAACTGAAAGCCGGGGATGAAGTGTATTGGATTGGCCGGCGTGAGCAGTCATTCCCCTCGCGCCTGCCCAATGTTCCGGCGCCAAAGGTGTTCATGCCGATGCATGAAAAAAAAGCCATCCTCCAAAAAATAAATACCGGAAACCGTCCGGGCAAACCGCGGCTGTTTGTTCGTATCGGGCATCCCGACTGGCTAAGTCAGATCCGCATGGAGGATGTTGACGGATTAATTCTTTCTTTTACCCAAAGCCAATTCGAAGCATTTAACTTCGACCAAACGGTCATTCAGCAACACCCGGCGAAAATACTGGTAGAGCTTCCGAAATTTATTGCCGAAACGCTACTACCCGCCTGGCAAAAACTGATCCAGACCGCCGAGAGCAAGGGAATCCATCATTTTTTCACCAGTCATTTGTCGCAACAATTACTGGTTGGCAAAAGCAGCCAGGTGAGTTGTAACGAACAGGTTTACGTGTATAACGATGCCGCGGCAAAACTGCTTCAGCAACAGAAAATCCGAAATTTTTGCTACCCCATCGAAAATGACCTGGACAACCTGAGATCGATGCAAAACAAACAAGGGATCGTCATTCTGCACACGCTGCCCGAGCTATTTTACTCGCGTATGCCGGTCAGTTTAAGTAACGAAGATTCCGTGTTTAAAGATGCCTGGAATAAAACATACCGGAAGCTCAGCCGCGACGGGATTACGCTGGTAATCCCCGATCGGCCGGTAAACCTGTTTCAATACAAAAATCAATTGCTGAAAGAAGGCTTCAGCAGTTTTATGATCGACCTGAAACATGAAAGCCCGGGAAAGAACAGCTTTAAACGCTTGCTTGCCAAATTCCGTTCGGGCGAAGCGGTTCAACCGTCAACAACATTCAATTTCAGGCAAGGACTTCAGTAAAACCACTCCTTCACCTGTCCGAAAATTTCCGAAAATCGTCAAAATCAACATTCATTTTTATACCTTAGCCATCCAAACACGTATTTTTATACGGATTAATCAAACGATGAAAGCCTAAACATGAAAAAGTCATTCACCATATTGTGCCTGATTCTGTTGCTGTCGGCAAGCGGAATTTTCGCACAAATCAACATGAAAAAAGAAAACGGTGGCTTCATGATCACCGAAGGCGGCAAAAAAATCGCCTTTTACCAGAAAGATCCCATCCGTGTCGGCCAGGAAAACCTGAGAAATAATTTCTGGCACCCGGTTTACCTTCCCGACGGCGCTGAAATAACCGAAAACGCCCCGGCCGACCATCCGCACCACCGCGGCATATTTTGGGCATGGCATCAAATCCTGATTGATGGCAAACCGATAGGCGACCCCTGGGAACTGAAAGATTACCAGGTTGACGTGAAAGACATTGAATTTAAGCGGACAGGAAATGGTCATGGCGATTTCGCAACCATCGTGTTCTGGAGGTCGTCGGCCTTCGAAAATGGCGAAATACCGTATCTGAAAGAAAATGCACACTATACGTTTTATCTGCAATCGGGAAATTACCGGCTGATTAAAATCGACCTTGAATTAACGGCTTTAACCGATTGCCTGAAGTTAGGCGGCTCAAACGATGAGAAAGGATACGGGGGCTTCTCGGTCAGGATGAAGCTGCCTGAAAATGTCCGGTTTAGCGGCGAAAACGGAACAGTTGAGCCTCAAAATACCGCCGTGGAGGCAGGGCCTTACATCAACATAACAGGGGGCATGGCTAAAAACGGGAGCCAGGGCGGCGTCTTCATTTATGCCGACCAAAAAAATCAGTCATCGCCGCAAAGCTGGATCCTCCGAAAAAAGACGAGCATGCAGAATGCTGTGTTTCCGGGAGCAACACCGGTTAACTTACAGAAAGACGTCCCCCTGAAACTCAGCTACACCCTGGTTTTATACACGGGAAAAATCAAAGAAAAACGGATTCTGAAGGAAATTGCAAAGATTTACGAGTAATCGGCTCAGCCTGCCGGCTGCTCATCGGGCTTCAAAAACGGTTCGCCTGCCTGAGCCGTCAAACAAACCTCTTTGCGCCATGCCCTTTGCTCCATGCTCCTTACTCCACGCTCCCTCTCTACACACCCAGCGTCACCGTGCGCTTTTCCCGATGGCTTTTTAAGCAAGCTTCCAGCACCAACTGGCAATCACGACTTTCTTCCGGTTTTACAAGCAATTCGGCGCCGTTTACAAGGGCCTGATACACGTTATTGTAAAAACTCGTGTAATTCCCGGGAATTGTTTCCACCTTTCCTCTGAAATGAAGGCCATTCCGTTCGGTATCCAGTTCACCCCAATCGGCGAAAGGTTCGGTTCCCCAACCCGTTTCGTTCGGTAAACGTCCGGCTTTCAGCGCTTCTTCCTGCGGGTCAATCCCCCATTTATGGTAAGTGCCCAAATCGCCGTGCAGACTGTACCGGGGCCCGGGAACCCGCACCAGGTATGAACATTTCAGAATAGCTGCAAAACCGTTGTACTGAAGACGAATGTCATAATAATCGCTCACCGCACCTCCTTCGCGCACAATGGCCAGGTGAGCGGTAACGGCCTGTGGCATACCAAACAACACCAGGGCCTGATCGACCATATGAGAACCCAGGTTATACAAAACACCTCCCCGGTCGTCGCCGGTTTCTTTCCAGGTTCCGGGCTGAATAAAATTACGATACCGGTCAAAATGCGACTCAAACTCCACCAAACGTCCCAATTGCCTTTCTTCGATGATTTTCTTCACCGTCAGAAAATCACCGTCCCAACGGCGGTTTTGGAAGACCGTCAACAAAAGACCTTTTGATTTGGCCAGCTCAATCAGTTCATTGGCTTCGCCGACGGTGCGGGTAAAAGGCTTCTCAACCACAACGTGTTTGCCTGCCTCCAGGGCCTGTTTACACATGCGGTAATGAAACTCATCCGGCGTATTTACGACCACCAGCTCAATTTCAGGATCGTCCAGAATGTCATCATAATTCCGAACAATGACGGCCTCGGGGTAAAGCTGTGCCGACAGATTTTTTGAACGTTCCATGATCTTACAGATCCGGAAATTCGGATTGACCTTCAGCATGGGCCCGTGAAAAACCATGCCTGACATCCCGAATGAGGACAACGCGGTCTTGATCAGCTTGCTCATCGTTTATTTTTTCCTGCTAAGATAAAAATTATATGTTTTCCAAGCTTGTTTTAAAACATCAATAGAATCGGGTATTGTAGAACATTTTTTTGCACTTGGTTGAGTCATGAGTTGTAGTTTTGTTTAAACGGATCACACCTAAAAAATTTACGCTATGGAAAACTTAATGAGCTCCTATATTGAAAGTATTCTGAACAGTCCGCTAAAGAATAAAATCCCCGGACCGGTGATCATGATCTCCCGCGAATGCGGCTGTTCGGCAAAACGAATCGCGACAAAATTGTCGAAAATACTGACCGGATACAGTTTTCATTCGGAAACAAAAACGGATGTCCCGTGGAAGTGGGTCAGCAAAGAAATTATTGAAGCAGCGGCCATCGAACTGCAAATGGACCCCTTAAAAATCAAAAATGTTTTCCTTTCGGAGACAAAACTCAACATTGAGGAAGTGAGCTCGGCTTTTTCAACCGAGAAAGTTTACGATTCGGAGGATCAAAAAGTGATCGATACGGTCCGCAAAGTTATTCTGCGTTTGTCGGAAGAAGGAAACATGATTATTGTTGGCCGGGCAGCAGGCGTGATTGCCAAAGACATTTCGCGCAAACTCAGCATTAAACTGCAGGCTCCCCTGGAATGGCGGATTAACCGGATCATGCAAATCAGCAATTTATCGCATGCCGATGCCCAGGAATACGTGCTGCAAATCGATCGTCAGCGTGAACTGTTCAGGGAACACGTAGCCGGCCGAAAACTAAATGACAACGATTTCGACATCATCTTCAACTATTCGACCCTGCAGGATGACCACATTGTAGATGCCATTATGAATGTGATTAAGAACAAACACTTTTTTGCCGAAGACGAAGAAAATTGAGCGAATGAGGCTGTAAACCATCCGGACTGAGTTTTGCCCTCCGCGAAACTTTGCGCTTCACTGCGACCTCCGCGTTAAAAAAGCACCTGAGGGCCAAAGTACCAAAGTAAAACGGCGACGGAATACGGTGATTCCCCGGTTTTCTGCTCCGGTCTCCGTCCTTCCGTATCCCGGCTCCGTTCTCTCTTGCTTTGCCTCGCGAATAGCTTCGTCATCTTTCGGAAAATCATCGCCGACATTGCGTATTTGATTATTGATGGTGCGTATTTGATCAACGATGGCGGTAGTTTTCAATCTCCCGTCTTCCTGCTCCGGGCTCCCGGGCTGTTGGCAATCCGTAACCGGTGATCGTTAATGTTTCAACAGGCTCGTGATTTCCAGGCACTGATAGGCATCAGACGGTACCGGGGCGGCGATTCTTTCATCGAGCTAATTTTGCGGGTTGGCGGTCCAAACCGGAAGCGAAATTCATTGATAAAACCCGATTCCTGAAAAATCTTTCCAGCGCACATAAGCGGTAGGCGTTTTTATGTATATTTGGAGTTTTGGGCAGACAAAAGATCTGCAATTAAAAGGCGCTGATTTTTAGTTGAGTTGAATATGGCACAAGAGCTGATTATCGGGTTAACAGAACATCGTACGTTTGGACATCTTTTTCAGGCTTTCCTGATTGAGAAGAAGGTTTCGTTTTACACCATCAACAAACTGGTGAAACAGCGCGACATTGAAAGCCTGGAACTAAACGCCGAACAGGCTGCCCTGGTGAAACTTACCGAGCAATACAGCGATGAAAAACTGGTGCAGAAATTTTCGAAAAAGAAAGAATCGGTCAATTTTTTTCAGAAAATCGATCCGGATTTATTCGAAAACCACATCAGTCCGTATATCGACAAGTACCTGAACCGGATTATCCGCATGCTGATGCAGGGAAACACCCGCCTGTTTTTTAAACAAGCCAAATATGCCAACCTGTACGACGAAGACCTGATCAGGCTGCCGCAAACCTTTACCGAAAGCATTTTCTGTTTCGACCGTACCGAACAGGTTACACGTTACAGCCTGCAACTGGTCCACGAAGGGCAGACGTTGAACCTGCTGCACAAAAACGTGGTGATGGTTACCCACGAGCCCTGCTCATTGGTGTGGCAGAATACCTTGTTCGTCTTCGAAAAAATCAGCGGGAAAAAGCTGCTTCCGTTTTTTGAGAAAGAAGCGATTTTCGTTCCGGCACAAATGGAAGATAAGTATTACAAGAGTTTTGTCCTGAACACGATCAAAGAACACGAGGTAAAAGCGAGCGGTTTCACCATAACCGAAAGTGCAAGTGAAAAGCAGGCCATTCTTTCGCTCGAACCGAACCTGCGGATGGAGGCCGTCGTCTTACCCAAATTCAGATACGGCGAATATGAATACCTGTCGAACAGCCAGACCGAAGTGGTTGTGAGCCTGAAAAAAAGCGAAGGAAGCTACCGGTTTAGCCGGATGAAGCGCGACCGCGACTGGGAAGCCCGTTTGCTGCAACGCTTAATCGATTTTGGCCTGTTTGAAAATAACGGGGCGTACGCGCCTATAGGAATTGACCTGTTATCCATGCAGGACCGGCTGTATGAACTGGTGAACTGGCTAAACCGGAACCAGGAAAAATTAAAGCAAGCCGGCTTTCAGTTACAGCAAAACAATTACGAAAAACGGTATTCAACCGACATCCAGGACCTGCAAATTCAACTAAAAACAATCGACGACTGGTTTGATATTTACGCCAACGTTCGTTTTGGCGAATACCAGTTCCCGTTTATTAAACTGAAAAAATACATCCTGAACGACATCCGTGAGTTTGAACTTCCGAATGGCGAAATTGCCGTGTTGCCTAAAGAATGGTTCAGCGACTACAAGGATTTACTGCCTTTTGCACGAACCGAAGGACAAAGCTTCCGGTTAAAAAAATATCATTTTCAACTGATCCAAAGCAGGCTTAAAGGCATCGACAAGGGCTTTTTCCAACGCTTGCAGGAAATCGGGAACAAAGGCGGAAAGCCGGTTCCGGTGCCCGAAAACATCCAGGCAAGCCTTCGCTCCTACCAACACGAAGGCTTTTCGTGGATGTACCAGTTGTACGAACAACAATTCGGCGGCTGCCTGGCTGACGACATGGGACTCGGGAAAACGCTGCAAGCGCTTACCTTATTGCTGAAACTAAAACGCCTGAAGAAGGTGAGCCCAATCCGGCCTTCGCAACAGTCTCACGGACAAATCTCGCTGTTTGCCCTTGCCGAAGAGCAGGCCGCGGAAAACAATCAGCCGGCCAGCCTGATTGTGATGCCCACATCGCTGGTCCACAACTGGGAAAATGAAATCAAAAAGTTCACCCCTTCGCTGCGGGTATACCGGCACGTTGGATTCCAACGAAACAAAATGGCCGATTTTAACCGGTTGCTGCATGATTACGACATCATCCTGACCACTTACGGCACTGTGCGCAACGATTTTGAGATGCTCCGGACACATGATTTTTTTTACCTCATACTCGACGAAAGCCAAAACATTAAAAACCCGTCGTCGAAAACCTATCAAACGGTCAGCCAGTTGAAAGCAAAACACCGGATGGTACTCACCGGAACGCCTATCGAAAACTCGTTGTCGGACCTGTGGTCGCAAATCAATTTCATTAACAAAGGGCTTTTAGGAAACCTGGCTTATTTTAAACGGGAATTTATTACACCCATTGAGAAAAAGAATGACCCTGAAAAACAGGAAAAACTGCAAAGCCTGATCCGACCGTTTATTTTACGGCGCACCAAGGAACAAGTGGCCCGCGACCTGCCGCCGCTGACCGAACAAATCCGTTATTGCCAGATGACCGGCGACCAGAAACGCATTTACGAAACCGAAAAGTCGGCCATCCGAAACAGTATCCTCGAAAATATTGAAAAAGAAGGCGTGGAGAAGTCGGCCTTCGTGGTGTTACAGGGATTGACCAAACTCCGGCAATTGGCCAATCATCCTTCGATGTTGCAAGATTCAGACGAAAGCGAATCGGGTAAGTTCGACGAGATTTTCAGAAGTCTGGAAAGCTTAATCGCCGAAAACCACAAGGTGCTCATTTTCTCGTCGTTTGTAAAACACCTCGAACTGGTAAAAGAACAAATTGAGTCGAAAAACTGGAAATATTCGCTGCTCACCGGGCAAACCGTCAAGCGCGAACAGGTGATCAAAGATTTTCAGGAGGACCCAGACAACCGTATTTTCCTGATTTCGCTGAAAGCCGGCGGTGTTGGACTCAACCTCACGGCGGCCGACTATGTGTTCATCATCGATCCGTGGTGGAACCCGGCGGCCGAGCTGCAGGCCATTAACCGCGCCCACCGTATCGGGCAGGATAAAAAGGTGATGGTTTACCGGTTTATTACCGAAGACAGTATCGAAGAGAAAATTCAGCAGTTACAGGAACGAAAAACATCGCTGGCCGAAAAATTCATCCACACAAACAATCCGTTTAAAACAATCAGTAAAGAAGAAATCTTAAGCTTGCTGAATTAAACGGGTTTCTTTGGGGGTACGGTAAAAAAGAAGGTAGTTCCTTTACCAGGTTCTGATTCGAACCAGATTTCGCCACCCGACAGTTCGACCAGGCTTTTGGATATGGCCAGTCCCAAACCGGTTCCCTTATATAATTTCTCGTTCGAGTCGCTGGTTTTGTGAAACCGTTCAAATACCTGATTCCGGAATCTCTCGCCAATGCCAATACCGGTATCCCTGACATAAAACAACATGCTGTCGTCCATGCGTTTGATCCCGAAGGTAATTGATCCCTCGTCGGTAAATTTAATGGCATTGTTGATCAGGTTAAGCGCCACCTGCTTCATCCTCAGGCTGTCAAAAAAACCGGTTTCAGTCTGTTCTGTCTGAAGATCCAGAATCAGGTTGCAGTGAGTTTTATTTAAGCGGGTTTGCATCATGAGCGAATTTTTATAAATATCCTCGCTAAAGGCAGCAATATTCACATTTTCAGGACACATCGCCAGCGTTCCGCTCTCCAGCCTCGAAAGGTCGAGGATATCTTCGATCAAATTTAACAGGCTCGCCGTATTTTCCTCGATAATCGGTATAAACCAACTTCACTGGCCGGTTTAAAATACGCTGTTCTTTATAAACCCGGTCTAACCGGTCGCCGAAAGGATTTTCGCCCAAAACCGCGATCACAAAAAAACGGTCCTGTTCGACCTGCGGTGGCCCGTAATCGGCAAAACGGGTAAACCGTTCAAAAAAAGCGGCCTTTAAAAGATATTCGTCCACACCTTCGGCCAATCCGTAAACTACCGGAACAAAAACCTGCAACATTAAGGTCAGAAACAATATTTGAAGTGATTGCTTCATAAGTTAATCCCAACGCTTAACAGGTAATTCCTGCGCGGCTGAATAATTTGTCCCATGGTGTGTTCAAAGCCACCGGGGTGGTAATAAGTTTGATCAAAAAGATTGTCGATTTTCAAGCTAAAGCTTACCCGGTCGAAAAACCTGGCTGTTCGCAGATTCAGGCTGCTTGTCCAATAAGCAGGCGTTTTGCCACCGGCAACCCATTTACGACTGCTTTCCCAGCCGCTTTGAAATCCCAGGGTCCCGATTTTTGTCACACGGTAGATAAAATGTGCCTTCAGGGTATTGAGCGGGAAATTCGACGCATCTGTATCGTCCCGTCCTGAATCGTGAATCGTTAATCGCTGATGGGAGTAAGACGTATGAATAGTCAGGTTGTTTAACAGTTTTCCTTCGCAATACAGCTGACCGCCGGTTCCGGTAGCGTCGCTTTTGTTAACAAACATCACCACGTTCCGGTCGTCAACAACCGGATCAATCAGTTTATCCATACGGTACATGAAAACCGAAACACCGCCATGCAGGTCCTTGGTAAATTTGTTCCTGATATCCAGATCGCTGTAATACATATTCTCGTGCATTAAATCCGGATTCGATGTATTTGCCCCTTCAGATTCGTAAAACATCTCGTAAAAATTAGGGGCCCGAAACGCTTTATTGAATGACAGTTTGATGTTCAGATCCTCGTTTGGAGCATAAATGGCGCTCAGCCTCGGACTTAGCGAAAGTTTGGTATAACTGTAGTCATCCAGTCGTAAGCCAGCCAAAAACCGCATCTTTTCGTTCAGCATGTAATCATACTGAACAAACAACGAGGTATTCCGGAACCGGTTGTTTTTATAAAACAGCCTGACTCCATCCATTTTCTCCATATAGTCCGACTTCGGTGAATAGTGCCATCCGGCGCCCGCCATTAACCGGCTTTTGGGAGCAAAATCGATTTGATATTCCAGTTGGACATTCCCCCAACTACCGACCGATTTATCCTCATATTCAGCAACATCAGGAGACGCATATCCGCCCCAATAACGATAGTAGTCCCAGGATGTAAGCAGCCTGACGGTTTGGTTTGAAAATGATTTTTGATAGTTCAGTTCAACGAAAGCCCGGTCGTCAACCGATTCCGACCTTCGATCCAACTGGTATCCCCAGGGACCTGTCGGAATTCCCTTTAGCCGGTGAGAACCAGAGAGTTTTAACCCAAAATTTTTCCGGTTATATTGCGTATACAAGGCATACACCTCTTCATCATCCAAACCGGTTGCATGTCCGCCGTTGCCCTGATCAAGCAGTTCATTAAAGAAAAGGTCCTCACCCGACGAGCGGTGAGTGTTTCCGCTGACGAACCACGAAGATTCCTGTTGCTGGCCGCGCGAAACAAAACCGGCTCCCAGGGTATTGTTGCTGCCAATCTTCAGACGGACTTTGTTTTCGTTTTTTGCCTCCGCCACGGTAATCACGTTTACAACGGCCATCATGGCGCTGTTTCCATATAAAGCGGCGCCGGGACCGGCAATCACCTCCACCCGGTCGATAAACTGAAGGTCGATTCCCAAGCCGTTGTCCACCAAGGCCGAACCATAAACATTTTCATTCATAACATGATTATCAACCATAAGCAAAAGCCTGTTGTTGTAATCAGACGGCCGGCTAAATCCCTGTACCCCAATATAAGTATAGTTACGGTCGTTGGTCATATAAAAACCTTTAATCAGGTTTAAAAGCTCGCCCAGGTTCTCAATCCCGTAAGCTTTGATTTCGTTGGCAAAAATCACCTGGATGACGGCATGGGTTTCACTCAGGCTGGTTTCGTATTTTGCTGCGGTTGTCACTTTCAAATTCATCAACTCTTCAAAACTCATCGAAAAAAACTCTTCAGGCAAACCTTGCGGAAAACCCTGGATTGTGATAAAAAGCAAGCAAAAAATGATACTTCTCCTGATTACATCCATGTCTTTTTTATATTTTCGCGGGATTACTGACTGTTTTTTGTATCGGTGACTGGAATATCTCCACGAAATTAGAAATTATCCCGAACCGGGAAATAATTATTCCCGGGAAATCTGCACTGACAGTTTAAAATAAAAACAAACATGAACATCGCGAAAATATTGTTCTTCTTTTGGTCGGTAACCCTCGTGTTTTCCGGCGCTGCGCAAACAAAAAAAGCTTTAAGTATCGAAGATGTAATCGTCGGTAACAGCAGCTATTTAAAACCGGATTCTCCAAAATCGTTAAGCTGGCGCGACGACAACAACTATGTGTTTGTTACCAATGACACCCTCTTTCAAATTCCGGTTTCCTCAGACCCCCGGGAGACGCTTTTAACCTTGGCCGAGGTGCAAAAGGCTGTCTCAAAAATTGACGGATTTTCGTTTCAGGCTTTTCCGTCCTTTGAGTTTATCAACAACGATCACATTCGTCTGTCTGCCGGTAACCGAATTGCCGTACTCAGCTTAACTGACAAGAAAATACACCGGCAACTGATCATTCCTGATCATGCAGAAAATCCCGATCTTTTCGATGCGAACCTGACTCTCGCATTTACCCGGGGACAAAACCTTTTTATAACAACGGGAAGCGGGGAAAAGCAAATTACATTTGATGATACGCCCGGCATTGTTAACGGGCAGGAAGTTCACCGCCGCGAATTTGGTATCGAAAAGGGGACATTTTGGTCGAATACCGGAAAACACCTCGCTTTTTACCGGAAAGACGAACGCATGGTAAAAGACTACCCCCTGGTCGATTATATGCCTCGCCAGGCCGAACACAGCCCTGTAAAATACCCGATGGCCGGCATGAAAAGCCACCAGGTTACCGTAGGTATTTACCATACCGAAACCGGCCGTACCACCTACCTCAACACCGGCGGACCCGACGAACATTACCTGACCAACATCAGCTGGGGGCCAAACGACAAGTACATATACATGGCCGAACTAAACCGGGAACAAAACCACATGCAGCTCAATCAGTATGACGCAGAAACCGGGGAAAAAGTAAAGACCTTATTCGAAGAAACCAGTTCAACTTATGTAGAGCCCTTGCATCCCATTCAGTTTTTAAAAAGTAAGCCAAACCAATTTTATTACTGGTCGCGAAAAGACGGCTGGTCGCACTTGTATTTACACGATACCAGCGGAAAACAAATCAGGCAGTTAACGAAAGGAGAATGGGAAGTGACCGAATTCTACGGGGCCGATAACAAGGACAAGTATGTTTATTTTCAGGCAACCAAAGAAAACCCGGTTGAACGGCATCTTTACCGGGTTGACACCGAAGGCGGAATTATTCAGAAGCTGGATCGGGAAAGCGGCGTTCATCAGGCCCTGTTTTCACCCGAGAAAACACATTTGATTGATCGCTGGTCGGCTTTTGATATACCCTCAAAAACCGATTTGCTCAGTGCCGACGGCAAACCAATCCGCACCATTCACGAAGCTAAAAACACCCTGGCCGGTTACGAACTGGGCGAAAACAAGCTTTTCACAATAAAGGCAGCTGATGATGTCACCGACTTATATTGCCGCATAATCCTTCCTCCAAACTTTGATGCCAGCCTGAAATACCCGGTCATTTTTTACGTTTATGGCGGCCCTCATGCCCAGTTAGTTAACAATAGCTGGCTAAACGATGCCCGCTGGTGGCAATATTACATGGCCTCAAAAGGGTATATCGCCTTCACGGTCGATAACCGGGGTTCGGCCAACCGGGGAGGCGCATTTGAAGAAGTCATTCACCGCCGGTTGGGCGTAAACGAAACTGCCGACCAAATGAAAGGCGTTGAATACCTGAAAAGCCTTCCTTATGTCGACTCTGACCGGATTGGCGTATACGGATGGAGTTATGGCGGGTTTATGACACTAAACCTCATGTTACGCCATCCGGAGGTATTTAAAGTGGGCGTAGCAGGCGGTCCGGTGACCGACTGGAGTATGTACGAAATCATGTACGGCGAACGCTATATGGACGCACCCGGGGAAAACCCGCAAGGCTACCGGGATTCGAATATGCTCAACCATGTAAATCGACTAAATGGAAAGTTAATGCTGATCCACGGAATGCAGGACGATGTGGTGGTTACGCAACACAGCATGAAATTCCTGAATGAATGTATCCGGCAAAATAAACCCGTCGATTTTTTCGTCTACCCCACTCACCCGCACAATGTGCGCGGCTTTGACCGGGTGCACCTGAAATCGAAAATAAGCCAGTATTTTATTGATTTTCTGTAATTAACGATAGGGTAATGGTTCCGGCTTACGGGCTTGAAAACTGTAATATTCAGTCCGTCCCATCTCAGACAAGCCAAAACTCCATGCGCTGGCATCAGCCGGATGGCCGGGGTAATATACAAAGCGAAGCTGGATGGTGTTGAATACCAAACTTTCGTTGCGAAAACGGACACCTGCTCCAATACCCGCGTAGTATTTTTCATCAAATATAAACTTATTGGCCGAACCGATTATTCCAAGATCGGTAAATCCGAAAAAAGCAAAATTGAAATTCAGCAGGTCTCTTTTCTGAAACACAACCAGCTCCAGGTCGAGTGTCAGACGTTGTTTACCCACCGTTTCGTCGCTGTACAGCCCGCGTATTCCATACCCGTTTTTCAGAAATAAGTTTTCCTGATCAAAACGATTGATCCCGTACAAATACTTCAAACGCGCAAAATGGCGGGCATCCTGACTCCCCACCCGGAATATCCGGCTGATATAATTCAGATTAAATTCCAGCAATCCCTGTTCGATTTGTTGCTGAACATTGAAAAAACTGCCAAATCCGAGTGATGCGAACAGATAGGAAGGCCTGTAACGAATAAAGTTTCCCGACGAAAAATACAAATGGGCATACCAGCGATCCAGAAACTCATGATCATCATATCCAATAACCAACTCATGTAAAAAACCTTTTGGAATATCCTCGGTAATCCCATAACCATAAATATGGTGGTCTCTGATGTAATTTCGTTTTGAAAAGCTCAGGCCAAGCATATACAACCTCGAATCAGAAAAAAACTGGTTAAGATCCTCACCCGGTTCCGGCCGTTCAAAATAATTTAACCTTCGGAACCGACCGGATAACACGAACTGGAAATTTTTAGCGGTTTGATTTTGATTCAGTTGAAAGGAATACCCACTCCACCAGTCCCATACCCGGTAATTCAAAGGGACATCGATGACAATCGGGTTCCCGTCATATAACCGATCTGATTTGTCGAAATACCCATAGGTCAAACCTCCTCCCCACTTGGTTGAGCTGAGCAGAAACTCTTTTTCAAAATCGAATATCACGCCGTTTCGCTTATAGGTATTGGAATATCCGGTTCTCAGGTTTATAAAATTTCCTTTAATATTATTGATGGTATAAAATCCCTCAAAACCGATATACGGTTCGCGGTCGACATGCCCGACCGTGCGAACCAAAAACTGATGTCCCGCGCCCCATATATTTTGGTTATATATTTCCAAACTGGCCGATTTTGGACCTTCAAGATGACTTCCAACCCCAAACGAAAAAACATCCTTGATCAACACGGTCAAATCGATCTGACTGGTATCGGCCTCATTGGGGGAAACCGAAAACCGGACATCTTTAATGAACGGCAACAACCGAATAATACGCTCATTATCCAGTACCTTATCAACGTCGAGCGTATCTCCCGGCGTGAAAAGGACATTCTTCCGGATAATATTGATATTGGTTTTTGTATGAATTTTATTGGCAAACGATCCCAACCAGGTATTCACGGTGGCCGTTGTATCCTGAAAAGTGGGGCCAAATACCTCGAGCGCCTTAAGATTGATCGACGCGATGGTTTTCCCGCTGTACTGTCCCAGCAGATTTAAATGATCGATGAAGTCTTTATGATCTGAATTCCCTACCAGCAACTGTTCATAAACCATACGGGGCAAACTGTACCGGTAAGTTTTGACTTTTATGCTGTCGCGTAAAACTGTTGTGTCCTGGTTTTCAACAGCAACCGAATCAGGCCCGATGGTAAACGCTGCAGAACCGTTGATAAGGCCGATGAGCAAGTAAATCAATATGAAAAAATCCCTCTTCATTCAATCCGGATAAGCTGACACCAAATTAATAATCTTCGCTAAAGTTATAAGTTAATTTTCCTGTTTTTGCCTTCACGATCTTAAATTCAACAGCTCATTTCACACAACAGGTTTCAATAATCAGATGTAAATTTCCGGCTCCTGGTTGTGCCTGTAAAACAAATTTTATCCCGAAACAAGCAATTTAGCACCTAAATAAGCGTATAATAATAAATAAAGCGCTGCAAAAAGCGATTGAAAAGAACGGGATAAAACCCCTTTGTTTTTAACTTTGCCGCAAATGCAAAAACTGAAGAAACTATACCGGGATCATATTTACGGGGTCATGGGCACCTTAATCTTTCATATCCTGCTTTTAAGTAGTTTCTTACTGGCCGATGTTAATTTAAAGGGTGAAGTCAAAGAAGAACCCATTGTGATCGAATTCGCGGTTGACGAGGAGGACATACCGGAGGAAACGGAAGATGAGAAGTCCGAAGACGAAAATACGCCGGCAAGAGAAAATCAGACGAGCACTACTACGCGCAGTAACCGGGCAGTAAACGAAGCGGCAAAAGACCCGTTTTTTGATGAAGAATATCAACGGGAAATTGCGGCAGCACAACAACTGGTATCCGATGTAAACAACCAGCTGTCGAAGGATATTCCGGATATTAAACAGTTTGACATGCCCGAGGAGACCACCGAAGGAGTTGATCCCGAATCAATCAGTAATACCGTATACTCGGGCGAGAGTAATATTCATTATTATTTGGAGAACCGTTATCATCGCCGGTTGCCGATTCCGGTATACCTGGCACGAGGCGGAGGCAAAATAACGGTCGACATCTGGGTGGCCCCTTCGGGAAAGGTTATCCGGGCCGAAATCCGAACGAAGGCCGGAATTGAGGACCCTATGCTCCCGGTTTATGCCGAACAGGCCGCTTTACGCACTGTTTTCAATGCCGACAAATCGGCTCCTTCACCTCAAAGGGGAACGATAACCTACACGTTTGTAGCTCAGTAGGGTTACATATTAAAAAGAAAACATTAATTTAACAACAATTAACAAATTTTTAAACTATTTTACTGTTTTAGAACATATCTTTGTAGTACGTTTTTTTTCATAAGTTTAGGTTTAGTTAGGTTAGTTAGTTTAGTGAGAAAAGGTAGGCCAGAGGGTCTACCTTTTATTTTTTTGCTGATCCCAAACTTCCCCTTTTCCATGACAAAAGTCTCAAAACAAAGTGATCCCGGCAACCGATTAAATACCAGACAGGGGCGCTTGTAAAAATAGTTAACATTACGCTTGTATTTTAGACATTTTATGGACATATTTAGCCTGAAATTCCTGATATAAAGAACAACTGATAGTTTTTCAGCGCAAGAATTTTTATTATGGCAATACCGCCTGTTTAAATTTTAAGTATAAAGAAGTGAAAATGATTAACTATACAAACGAAGAGCTCCTCCACGGAATTCTAAGGAACGACAACCTGATTCTTCAGTATATTTATAAAAACTTCTTTTATAAAATCAGCTTCTTTATCAAAAAGAACAGTGGCGATGATGATGACTCAAACGACATTTTCCAGGAAGCAATCATTATTATTTACCGTAAACTGAAAGCAAATGAACTGGTGCTGGACTGTTCTTTTGAAACATACCTATACTCGGTTTGCCGGTTTTTGTGGCTAAAACAACTTGAAAAACGAAAAAACGAACGCGAAAAAATTCAGGATAATCACGATTTCAACGAAGATATCTATGATACCGCTTTCGAAGCCACCGTTGATATGAATGAAAAATACCGGTTGTACCAGAAACATTTCAAGAACCTCGGGAAAGACTGCCAGAAAGTGCTGCAACTGTTTTTCGATAAAGTATCGCTGAAACAAATTGCCCAGATCATGGGATTTCAAAGCGAGAAATACGCCAAAAAACGAAAATACAAGTGTAAAGAATACCTGGTAAAGAGCATTAAACAAGACATTGAATACAAAAAAATTCTCGAAAACGACTTTTAGAACGTTTGCTTTCAGATTCTCCCGTCAACAATCTTACCGTCAATCAAATCTTCATTTTTTTGATTTCTTCCGCCTGATCACCTGATCAACAAATAACAACAGCAGAATACCAAAAATAATGGCGATAAAGTAGAAATCTTTACTTACAAACAAAGGCGCCGTGTTTCCTACAGCTACGTATCCCAGCCAGTAGTGTGGGTGGGCTTTTAACGGGTCGGCATTTTCGATATGAGCGAGTTTTGCCAGGCGCAAGGCATCATTTTTCGTCTTCCCCTTCGACAACATCCTGTAAAAATCTTTCATAATCAGGGCGCCTGATTCATCTTCAACCTCCCATAAAGTCATGACAATAGACGGGCAACCGGCATACAGGAATCCGCGGGCAAGGCTCATCACCCCCTCCCCTTTCTGCAATTTCCCCGAACCGGTATTACAGGCGCTTAAAACAGCCATTCTTGCATTCAGTTTCATCATATAGATTTCGTTGGTATTGAGCCATCCGTCATCTTCATCGTCCGAACGATTGGGTTTGGCAAATGCAAGCCGCGAAAACATCGGTAAAGTGTCATTTAAAATAGTATGCATGGCCAGGTGCAAAATGTCGTAATCCGCAGCCAATGCCTTAAAAGTCCTTTCCTGTGCATGAAGATCTTTAAAAATATCGCCCGATACGTAGCTATTAATGTACGAAACTTCCTTTTCTACCGCAGGTAACGGAAGCAATCCGGATCTGAACACCGAGAGATCGTTGTAATCCCGCTCGTCGTTTTCATAGCTTGGCGCAAATGCCAGTAAACCTTTCCTTGCCTTTTTTTGATTTTCGAAATAGTCGTACAAGAGGGTTGTCGAGTAGGTATAACTCACCGAATAATCTCTTACCAGGTAAGGCAAAGTCCGGAAATTCATCACCGATGTATCGGGGAACGAGGTCAGCAGCGCATCAAAAGGGATATAAGCCAGCTTATCGTCGGGAATAATAATCAGGTGTTTTCCTTTGATTTCTTCTTTTACCCCCGACAATAGCTGCTGATACAAATCATAAGCCGACAGGGTATAATCCTTATAGTCTGCCAAACCGGTGTACAGGTAAGTCGGACTTGTTAAAAACTGGTAAACTTTTTCAATATCATTCACAAAAACCGAATCGATCGCCGTTTTGGTAAAACTCACCTGGTCTTTCGTAATCACAAACCGGAACAACCTGCCCGAATTTGGCTTGCCATTCGGTTGTTCAATCAAATACTCCACAATGGCATCGTTGTTTTTTAGCCGTTTCCTGATCGAATGAACATCAATCGCATCATTCTTATATTTGAAAGAATAATAATTTGGAAATGACTCCTCGAAAAGCTGAACCAACTGGTCGTATTGCTCCGAATATTGAAAGATTTTTGAATTAAACAAGGCGACCTTGGCGGAATCGGGCGTCGGAAGCTGGTTCTCTTCAAACAACATTTGTTTATAATTGGAGATATTTAATTTCAAAATGTCTTCCCGGTTTAGCAAACTATCGGGAATGCCTCCAAACTGTTTGGCCCTCGAGTCTTTTACCGCGGCCAGAAAACTGGCCGATTTGCTTTTCTCCATAAACTCAAAACCTTTTAGAGCAAAAGCCAGGTCGTTGGTCTGATTGTACAGTTTATAGCAAATATTAACGGCCTCAATAAAAGTCGATTCCTGGTTTTCGGTCAAAAACAAGCGGCTCTCTTCCGACACGTAGCCGGTACGTATTTGATGTAACAGCTCGGTGGAGATCGAAATCGACTCAAAAGCTGCCAGGTAATTATTGACAGATTCCTGTTTTTGTGAAGCATTCAAATTCAGATCGCCCAAAACATTATAACAGACCGATTTTTTCTTAAGAATCTCCAACAGCTGAATTTCGGAAATGGCCTGTTTAATTTCGGGATTGGACGAGGGATCGGGGTTCGAAAACGATTCGGTAGCAGCAATAATTGCTTTTTGGTAATAGTCCAGCGCTTTTAACAGATCGTCTCGCTTTTTTTGCTTAAAATCGGCCATCAAACTGGCTTCTGAGGTTCGCGTAAAATAATAATCCGCGTAATTCAGCATCACCTGGCTGTATTGAGTACTCTTTCGGGTAAAAAATTTCTCCACAATTTTTTCCGAGAGTTCGTTGTATTTCATCACCTGGTCAAACTGGCCGACCGACAGCAGAAAAGACACATAGTTGGCATACTCGAGGCCTAAGTCGTAACTATCGGCGCCCGAAAGTTTTGTCAACATGCGAAAAGTTTCCCGGTAGTATTTATCAGCCAGGGCGGCCTCTCCCTTTTCGGCATAAATCCGGGCCAATAAACTGGTATAATAAGATTTGATATTATCGCCAACTAATTTTATATTTTCAGAACATGACAGAATTGCATCATCATATTTCTTCAAAAGAAATATAGCCTCCGAAATTGTATATCTCGCAATGTCTATCTGCTCTTTAAAACCAGAAGTGTTAGTCAATAAAATCCTCAAAGAGTTTTGTTGATATTCGAAATTTTTTACGAAGTCGCCTTTCAATTTGTAAATTGTCCCTATGTTACTGTACAAATATCCTAAGCGGGGGTAATTCTCTCCATATTCCTTAATATATAATCTTTCTGCACGCAAATAGTTTTCAATAGCCAGATCATACTCTCCCATGTTTTTATTCTGAATTCCAATATTATTCAAAATAGCTGCTAATCGAAATGAATTAATACCATATTTTTTTTCTCTATTATTCAATACTTTTATAAAATATGCCTTTGCCATCTCAAAATCGCCTAATTTGCCCGCATTAATCCCTTCCCGATTATACTCAACCATCAAAAGACTATCTTCTACGTGCGATTGTAAAATTCCAGAAGCAAAAGAAAAATTCGAATAAAATATCACAAAAAATAAAACATTTAAATATTTCTTTATCAGCGCTTTAATCTGATTTGGATATTTTTTTTTCATTTTTTTTCATTTCTATGGGGTTACCTTTTTCCCCTTTACCGGATAAAACCACGAACAAAGGATAATTAAGGAATTTTAAACATTAACCATTAAAAATTAAAAGTAATGAAAACTTTATTTGCTAACAACGAAAAAAACATTTTTGATTCATTCGAAATCTTAACAAAAGAAGAATTAAACGAAGTCAAAGGCGGCATTTCCCGCGATCTAGATATGTACATCGAAGATCTTGACTAAATCCAAGAAAAATTATCACCGACCAGGATGGCAAAGATCAAAAACACCGGACTATTAAAATATTGCTAAACAATTATTTAAAGCATGTTTTTAAGCACACCCGTGTTTAACAAATCAAGCCAAATCCGAAAAATGGATTTTAGTAAAATTACAATCCTACAATAGATGATAATTTAAAAGAAGTAAAGCTGAACAGATTTTTTTACGCATTCGACGTTTCTTTTTCCAAAGTGATCAATCGTCTGATGAATTATAATTTAGACTCTGATCATTTAACCGAAAAGAATCTATTGTTTTAAAATTGAGCGTTCTGCTTGTAGAAATTGAAAAAAATTGAAAGATGATACGCAAGTCAAATTATACCGAATACATTGACAGATATCTCAGCCAGGACTTGACCGGTGACGAACTGAGAGAATTCAATGCAGAATTGGCCATCAATCCGGAACTGGAGGAAGACATTCAACTCCACCTGGATATCGAAAGCGCCGTTCAGGAAAACGAAATTATCGCCCTGCGAAGCAACCTGCAGCACATTATGGCACAGGAAAAACCGGCTGAAACCGAAGAACCTGTTCCTGTTCTGGCTGAGCACAAAAGCTTCAACTTTGAACTGTCCGATAACATGTCATCTTTCAAAGAATTTATAGAACCGGTCAATATCAGCGATGTTTTTAGCTTTTCGCAAAGCTTGCCCATTTTACACATGGCCCAGCATAAATACGCTGAAAAAGAAAATATTCATCAATTCTACAAAGAACAACAAAATCAGGATTCCAATTCTGAAGAAGATTTTTCTCTGACGCCACAGGACGAGGCCATTTTTGCCGACCTGGAAATCGCACTTGGCGAAAAAGACATTCTTGATCTTCGGGCGAATTTAAAGCAGATTGCAACGAGCATTTCGGCCCACGAGCGAACAACTCAGGAGATTGAGCAATTCATTGATCAGGAAATGGATCAAGCACGGATGGCCGAATTCGCAGAAGAATTGGCTTTAAACCAGGGACTTGCACGAGATGTAGACCTCTACATGGAGGTAGACAAAGCGTTGGCCGAAACTGATATCATGGATTTGAGGGCCAGCCTGCAAAGCATTCAGCAAACCGAGTCTTCAACCTCCAGAAAAATTGAGGAAATTGATCAGTATCTGAATTTTGAGTTGTCGGAAGAAAACCTGGCTTCGTTCGAAACAGAACTGATAAACAATCCCGATCTGGTTGCAGAACTTGATCTGCATAAAGAAATTGACAGTGCAGTGCGGGAAACAGACATCATGGGACTCCGGGAGAAACTTGATCAGATCAGCAAAGAAATCGTCAAGGAGAAAAGCAAAGAACGGTCATTTGCTGCCAGGTTCCCGAAATCGCGGATTGCCATTGCAACAATCGCGGCCTCGTTGATCCTGATCATCAGCATCACCAGCCTGATCAGCCGGCACAAAGCGGCAAATAACAACGAACTTTATACGCAATATTACGAAATATACCAGGCAACCGGGATTTTCAGGTCGGGAGATGCTCTGCTCGACAGCAAAATAAGTATGGCCCTTCACAAATTCAATGAAGAAAAATACGCCGAATCGCTTGATTTATTTGATCATGTGCTCACGGTTAACAACATGAACCCAATCGGTAATTTTTACTCAGGAATGGCTTGCCAGCAAACCGGCAATTACGAGCAGGCAATCTTCTCCTACCAGCAGGTTATCAAAGAGAAGAATAACCTCTTCGTTGAGCAGGCCCAATGGTACATGGGCTTATGCTACCTGCAAACCGATAACAAGAAAAAGGCATATAAACAGTTTCAAAGAATAGCTGAAAGCAACAGTTACTACAGCACCAAAGCATCAGCAATTCTCAGAAAAATGACCGATATCGAATAAAAAGTATACTATCAGAAAAATATAAAAATTGTTAGCAGAAAAGTGATCCGTAAATACCGAAAATTCCTTAGTTCAAAATTCCTTAGTTCAAATTCTCAAAAACGGTAAAACGATCAATTTTTCAACGGTATTCAAAATGAAATTCTTAATTATCCAATCCTGTTCAAAAGAGTAATTCTGAATACCTTCTTTCGCAAATAAAAGTTTTTCAAATAGAATGGTTAATAAAGTTTGAAAGCCCGGAGTTCCGGGCTTTTGACTTTATATCCGTTATTTCACTGCCGGAACAGCGGCTGGATTACAAAATATCAATATCTTTGATTTTAACGTCTGCCGGGTGACTGGTTTTAATGAATCACGGAATCTGCAGATAAAAAAAAGGAACCGTTTAAGTAAACGTTCATTTTTGACGGGCACTTTATTTTACGACAGTCCCCGGATTAAATCTGGCCGACATAGTTTGACCTTTTTTGTATTGGCTCAAAATGACAAATAGTATTAAAAAGATCTCCGACAAAGCCTATGATTATTTCTTTATTGAAAATTATCAAAGGGTTCTGCTCTTTTGTGTACGGATTGTCAATGATCATCTTGCTGCCGAGGATATCGTTCAAGAGGTTTTTATCACCCTCTGGGAAAAAAGAGATTCCTTTACTTTCGACGATAAACTTATTCCTTATGTAAGAAGGGCTGTCAGAAACAAATCACTAAATTATCTGAGGAATCATTCGAAGTTCGTTGAACTTGAAAATTATCCATTCCCGGATGACGAACACTATGATGCAGAGCATGATGAATTGCTCATCAAACTCAGCACTCAAATCCAACAACTCCCTCCCCAATGCCTGAAAACGTTTCAATTGGTTGCTTTGAAGGGATGTACCTATGCCCAGGCCGCTGAACGATTAAAAATCTCAAAAAATACCGTGAAGTCACAAATGGGAAAAGCATTCTCTCTTCTTCGTAAAAAAAGATGGTAATTTTCTGAAAAAAAGAATCACCCTTTTGCACTCCCCAGGTGTATAGTAGTTAAAGAACTTGATACCATGCAGAAGGATCATTCAAAAAAGTGGGAATATATTGCGGAAAAGGTGACCCGGGAAACAACTGAAAAACCCGGCAATTTTTCATCCATCGACCAGCAGGATCTTGAAGAAGCTGAAAGGGATTTTCAAACCATAAAAGAAAATGCTGATACGATCGCTTTTCTATTGGCTAACACACCGGAGAATATGCTTTCCCGCTTAAAAAGAAAATCTCATTCGGGCAAAAAACTCTTCACTACGGTCATTCTAAAATATGCAGCCATCATTTTCATATCCCTGCTGATCGGATCGTTATTCCAATATCTCTTTAATTCAAAAAAAACTCAACCGGAACTTGTTTACGCCACATTATTCGTTCCCACCGGGCAGATGGCTCAGCTTGAACTGCCCGACGGGACACAGGTGTGGTTAAATTCCGAAACCAGAATCAAATATCCTGGCAACTTTGATGGCAACACGCGGGATGTGGAATTGGTTGGTGAAGCATTTTTCCATGTTAAGTCGAATCCGGCCAAACCATTTCATATTAAAACAACCAAATCAATCGTCCAGGTTACAGGAACCACGCTGAATGTTGAAGCCTATGAAGGAGAAATGGAAATAACCACATTGATTGAAGGAAAGGTTGCCATATTGAATCAGGACAAAGAACTGCTTGTCAGCCTACAGCCCGGGCAAAGTGCATTTTTTGACAATAATAACGAGCTGAACGTTTACCATGTCGACACCAGGCATTTCTCATTGTGGAAAGAAGGAAAACTATTCGTTGATAACGTATCCTTAACTGATCTGTCGCATATGCTTGAACGATGGTACAATGTCGAGATTACCATTCTGGACGAAGAATTGAAAGCAAAACGGATCTCCGGAACCGTATTGAAATACAAGCCAATTGACCAAATTCTGGAGATACTGACCCTCAGGGAAAATATTGATATTGAAGTTGAGCTCATGCCCAACGACCGAAATATCATTAAGTTGAAAAAGAGTTATTAATTATAAACCTATCAATGATGCTTATGATTGAAACAAGTTAAAAAAGAAAAGCGATAAAGATGCGCCCACATCCTTACCGCCTGTACAAGAGTTAATTATTGAATGCATTAACACTTAACACAACAAATTTATGAAAAAAACACAAACTCATGACGATCTGAAAAGATCGCTTAAGAAATTATTATTGGTTATGAAGTTGTCAATCTTCTTACTGTTTTTAGGAGTGCTGACCGTAAGCGCCAGAACCTACTCTCAAACCGCAAAAGTTGATCTAAACCTTAAAGATGCCACGATTCAGCAAGTTTTAACCGAAATCGAAAATCAATGTGGCTCTTATTTCTTCTACAACAAAGATGAAATAAACCAAAAGAAGGTGAACATCTCGATTACAGATGCCAGTATTGAAACGGTCCTCAACGAAATGTTTCAGGGTACTGATTTAACCTATAAAGTGGTAGACCGGTACATTGTAATCAGTAAAAATGAAACCCTCGAAATTAAAAACCTCTCTCAAGCGAATATTTCGGTAAAAGGGAAAGTGACAAATACCTCCAGAGAGCCGATCACCGGCGTTACCGTTGCGGTTAAAGGAACATCGATGGGTATTATTACCGACTTCAACGGTGAATTCTCACTCTCTTCAGTCGGTTCTGATGCGGTTCTTGTATTCTCCTTTGTTGGGATGAAAACGGTAGAACTGCCGGTAGCCGGTCAAACTGTCATCAACATCGTTATGGAAGAAATTTCTATCGGTTTGGAAGAGGTGGTAGCGATTGGTTATGGTACCATTAAAAAGGCAGATTTAACGGGAGCTGTGTCTGTGGTTAAAGCTGATGACTTCAAAAACGTGACGGCGCTCTCAGTCGGCAATGCCCTTCAGGGACTGGTTGCAGGTGTTAATATCCGTTCCAGTGGGGGCATTGGTAGCGAACCGGTTGTTGAAATCAGGGGCCTGGGTAATTTTACCAACAATGATCCGCTGTACATTATCGATGGTTTGCCAACCTCCGGTAACCGCGACTTTAACGTGAATGATATCGAATCAATCCAGATTCTGAAAGATGCCTCGGCAGCTGCCATTTATGGTTCACGTGCTGCAAACGGCGTCATTATTATCGAAACAAAAAAAGGGTCGGCCGGGGAAATGAAAGTCAATTATTCCGGAAAACTCAGCATCGACAAACTGCCCATGATGGACCTGATGGGCCGTGACGAATGGATCGCCATTACCACGCAAGCCTATCAAAATGCCATTGCCGACGGTGTCCCCGATGTTCATTCCGTACCGAATTGGATGGATGGCAATACCGATTGGAATGATGCCGTATTCCAGACTGCGGTGATCCAGGATCATAACCTGTCGTTTTCAGGTGGCAGTAAAGACGGGAAATACCTTGTTTCGACAAATTATTACGACAATCCGGGAACCGTTTACGGAACTTCCATGGAGCGTTACAGTTTCAGGGTGAATACGGAAGGGAAAAAAGGAATTTTCACGATTGGCGAAAACCTCGCCATCAGTAACACCTTTGTTGAAAACCAAAACTCCGTCTTCTCAAAGCACATCGACGTTTTGCGGATGTTACCCATTATTCCGATCTACGACGAAAACAACTTCGGCGGTTACGGCTACGGGAATGAAGCAACGGCAAGAACTTTCGGCTCAAACCCGATTGCCACGGAAGATTTGATGTATAACAGCGACGAAAACCTACGGATAAGGGGAAACCTGTATGCAACCCTCGATCTGATGAAGGGCTTACAGTATAAATTGAACCTCGGCTACGAAACCAGCAGGGATAATCATAAATGGTTGAGAAAAGAAGGTAATTTTACGTTGAACCAACCTTTTGATCCATCAACCAGGTATGAAAACAAGGCCAAGTTTGTGAATAAGCTGATTGAGAACACGCTTACCTATCAAACACAAATCGAAAAACACGATATCAATGCCGTTGTAGGTAATTCCTATCAGAATACCTATCGTGAAATGATTGCTGCCGAGAAAAAGAATCTGGTTCAGGTTGGCGATCGTTATTTTGACGTGATTGATGCCGGTACAACCGACCCGAATGCCTGGGGAAACACGGGCGAATCTTCCCTGATTTCCTATTTTGGCCGTTTAAATTATACGTTTGACGAAAAATATCTGTTAAGCGCCACTTTCCGCTATGACGGTTCTTCGAAATTTGCTCCGGAAAACAAATGGGGTTTCTTCCCTTCAATTTCAGCCGGTTGGAGACTTAGCCGCGAAAACTTCTTTCATGTTTCATGGATCAGTGATTTGAAACTGAGATACAGCCACGGTACACTTGGAAACGTTAACATTGGGAATTGGGATTACGTTGCTGTTTTGAACTCGTTCCCGATTGCTGTATTTGGAGACGACCAACACCTTCAGCCGGGGATGACCCAAATAAAATTAGTGAACCGCGACCTGAAATGGGAAGAACAAACCCAGGAGAATTTTGGTATGGATATCTCTTTCCTTGAAAACAAATTGCAGTTTAATACCGAATATTTTATTTCAACCACCAAGGATGTTTTAACCCCCATGCCCATTCTGATGACTACCGGGAACGATGGCGGTAATCCGTATGTAAACGCAGCCAGCCTGCGAAATAAAGGAGTTGAGATTACCGGCTTGTGGCGGGATAAAAAAGGTGATTTTAACTACTCGGTAGGCGCCACCTTTACCCGTTTAAGAAATGAAGTGCTGGAATTTGGCTATGGCAAAGTAGAGCAATACAGCTGGATCACCAAAACTGAAATTGGAGAGCCTTTGGCGATGTTTTATACCATCAAAACCGATGGTATTTTTCAGAATGAAGCGGAAGTATTGGCCCATACCAATTCATCGGGGACTGTTATTCAACCAAATGCCAAACCGGGAGATATCCGTTATGCCGATGTAAACGACGACGGACGAATAAATAATGAGGACAGAACCATCACCGGCAACCCCTGGCCGAAATTCGAACTTGGGCTGAACGGCCAGGTTTCGTACAAAAACTTTGACTTTAGTTTTGCCGGTTTCGGATCGTTTGGACAGGATGTATTTAATGGCGCTGCCAGCTGGATGGGCGGATTTTCCGACAACACCAACCATTTGTCGGGGTATAAACCCTGGACCAGAGAAGATCCGAATACCAAAAATCCCCGCGTGATCTACGCCGATAACCGGAACGCCCGCGGCGATCAGGACCGTTGGATTGAAAAAGGTTCGTATTTTAAGATCAGGCAAATGACCCTGGGTTACACCCTTGATATTCCTGAACTCAGGAAAATTTTCGACAACCTGCGCGTTTCGGTAACCGGTCAAAACCTGGTTACATTCACCAAATATTCGGGTCTCGATCCTGAGTTTAAAGCGCCGGATATTTGGGTGAAAGGACACGATGACGCATCTTATCCGTCACCTAAATCAGTTGTATTTTCTCTTTCATTCCAATTCTAATTCAGAAATACTATGAAAAAAATATTATTATCTAACTTATTCGTGTTGGTATTGTCGGTCATTTCCTGCAATGAGGATCTGATAGACATAGAAAATCCCAATTTTCCAACAACTGAGACTTTTTGGAAAACACCTGGCGATGCCCAGCTTGGCCTGGATGCCGCATACACGATGTTTTATAAACCTGGTAGCTGGAGCCGCTGGATTTATTTTCGTTTTGATTTGACATCGGACGAAGGATATAGTCAAAGTCCCTGGAACGAACTGAAAGAATGGACCCGGTTCATCTATTTTAATTACAACTTCTGGGAGGGCAATGCCTGGATGTGGCGGGATCATTACAAAGCGATCTTCCGCTGCAACCAGGTCCTGGATTATGTTCCTGAAATTGAATTCGCCAACCAGGCCGACAAAGACCGGATCCTTGCCCAGGCTAAGTTTTTACGTGGTTTTTATTACTACAACCTGGCCTTAATGTTCGATAATGTGCCCTTGGTATTGAATGCTTCTCAACCCGATGATACGCCGGAGCAAAGTACAGCTGCCCAGGTTTATGCCCAGGTTAAGACTGATCTTCAGGAAGCAGCCAATAACTTACCGGAACAGTGGAATCTGGCGAATCTTGGCCGGCCAACCAAAGGAGCTGCCCTGGCGCTTCTTGGGAAAGTGCATATGCAATTACACGAATGGCAGGCTGCAAAAGACGCCCTCTCTTGGTTGGTTGAAGGATCCGGCGCAACCTATTACGGGTTGGTTGATAACTACAAGGATAACTTTACGCACACCAACGAAAACAATAAAGAATCCGTTTTCGAAATTCAGTTTTCGGATATCAACCCCCGTGGCGACGGTGATGAGCCAAATCAAAACGTGGGTTCCAACCGTGCCCAGTTTTTCGCACCACGCGGTATTGGCTGGTCCGATGGTCAACCCAGAAGATGGCTGGTGGATGAATATAAAAAAGAGCCGACTGTTGCCGGTGGAATTGACCCTCGTTTAAGAGCCAGTATTTTTTATCCGGAGTTGCAAACCGACTATCCCGGAGAAAAAATTTATGGCAGAGACTGGCAAGCTGGCTGGGGCGCCGACTGTTTTTTCCGCAAATACCAGGGCGATTACTACCGGAACCACGAGGATTATTACTCGCCGATTAACTTCCGGGTCATTCGTTATGCCGATGTGCTGCTATTATATGCTGAATGCTTAGCAGAGTTATCAAGCAGTACGCCTCCCACCCTGGCTGTTCAGTGCGTTGACCGTGTGCGCGAGCGGGTTGGATTACCGAAATTGGCCAACAGTACCTTATATTCAGCTGTCGTAAATTCAAAAGCCGACTTTTTGAAGAGGCTGCAAATGGAGCGTTCGCTGGAACTTTGCCTCGAAGGGGTCCGCTGGGCCGACCTGAAACGCTGGAAACTTTGGGATTCACAAACAGGCCTGAATGAACTGATTTCAAGGGATGCCGACTTTTCCAACTTTGTTGTTGGCAAATCTCACCGGATGCCGATTCCGCAAAGCGAGGTGGACAATAACCCGAATCTGGATCAGAATTCGATGTATTAGTGGTTTATGTGAATTATATCTGATAAATTTAAAAGGCGACCGGAAAACACGTATTCGAGGCAGTCATCCTGATTCGGCGGTTGCCGGACAGGATGACTCAATGGTTGTTTTCCGGTCGCCTTTCCTTAACTTTTTAAAAATGAAAAAAATTACCCTCCTGGTGATAATCCTACTGCTTGCAATTGGCGTTCACGCCCAGCAACCCGCACCGCCCGGGCAGGTTGACAAGCCGGAAAACGCGGTAAACCAGGCCTACCTTTTTGCCCATATGACGCACCAGGATTACGGGCGTCTGTATTATTCGGTCAGTTTGGACGGACTGCATTGGTCGGCATTAAACAACAAGGAGCGTGTTTTTCAGGATTACAAAGGACATCCGGACATCTGCAAAGGTCATGACGGCCGCTACTATATTGCCGGAAACACCAGCGACGCTTCACCCGATATCAACTTTTGGGTCTCAACCGATCTGATTACCTGGGATAAACACAGCACCTATACGCCCGACTTAAAAAGTACACCCGACTATTCGTATGCCTTGCAACGGATCGGGGCGCCTAAAATATTTTTCGATCAGGATTCGAAACAATACGTGGTTACCTGGCATACACCCCACAAAGAGGGCGGCGAAACTTACTGGGCGAGCCAGCGCACCTTGTATGTCCTGTCAAAAGATTTGAAAACTTTTTCTGATCATCCGACACGCTTGTTCGAGTGGGATATGGGGACCATTGATGTTTTCATCCGAAAGATTGGCGATTCCTATTACGCGGTTTTAAAAGATGAAACTTACCCGACACTTTACTGGACTACCGGCAAAACCATCCGGATAGCCAAAGCGCCGTCACTACTCGGTCCCTATTCCGAACCCTCTGCCCCAATCAGCCCCAATTTCAGGGAGGCGCCCATGCTGATTCCTTCGCCCGACGGAAAAATTTGGTACATGTATTACGAGCAATACCCGGGAGTATCCTACGGCCTTTCAATTGCTGATAATATGAATGGCCCCTGGTTTCAAGCCTCCGGCTATACTTTTTACCACGATTGGGATAAATACAGTTTACCTCCTTCTGTCAGGCATGGATGTATGATCACCATTTCAAAAGATGAATACAATCGGTTAGCGGATCATTTTGGCATCGTAAGATAGATTCCGGTTTTATAAGAGATTTTGCCTGTCAGGTTGTATTGTTAATAATCCCATCATCAAAAACAACAAACAATGACCTCGAAAAAGATATTCCTTACGTATTTGATTTTATCATTTCTTGTACAAATTTCATCATGCAAGGGAAGTGATACTGAATTTGAGCCAAATGGCCCCGAAGAGAAAATTAAGATCCCTTTAGGCGATCCGTTCATCATGCTTTGGGAAGGGAGATATTACGCCTACGGAACGTATTCAAATGATGGCATCGCCGTTTTCGTTTCGGACGATTTGAAAACCTGGGAAACCAATTCAAGTTTAGCGCTGCATAAAAAAGATGTATGGGCCGACCGTTGGTTTTGGGCGCCCGAGGTTTACTATGTCAACGGCAAGTTTTACATGTACTATTCGGCCGACGAACACATTTGTGTGGCAACCAGCGACAATCCGCTGGGGCCGTTCAAGCAGGAAATAATTAAGCCCATGATTGAAGATGAAAAGTGCATCGACAACTCTTTGTTTATCGATGACGACGGTACGCCCTATCTTCTGTTTGATCGTTTTAACGATGGATTGAACATTTGGGTGGCTGAACTGGAAGATGATCTTATCCTGATCAAACCCGAAACCATGACTAAATGCATCAACGTATCGCAGGCCTGGGAAGAAGTTTGGCCGCGGGTGAACGAAGGCGCTTTTGTACTGAAACACAACGGTACCTACTACATGACCTACTCGGCCAACAGTTACGAAAGCCCGTTTTACGGCATTGGCGTTGCCACTGCCACCAACATCCGGGGACCGTGGACAAAATACGCTCAGAATCCCATTCTGCAAAAACCGGGAGAGTTGGTTGGCGTTGGCCACAGCGCCATGTTTACCGACAAGGAAGGGAATCTGCGGATTGTGTTTCATGCGCACAACAGCAAAGAGCGGATCCATCCCCGCCACATGTATATCAGCACGGTTCGTTTTGAAAACCGGAACGGGCAGGAAGTGATGATCATTGATAAAAACTATATGACTCCTGAATTGAAAAAATGAAAATATCGATGTCTGGAATAATTCTATACCTGGCTTTATGTGTGTTTGCGGGTGGATGTAAAAAAAGTGACGAGCCGGCAGAGCCATACGGCGCCCGCACCGGCGATCCGGTTGAAGGAATCCGCATCGCCTGGGATTACAGTTCGATGCAACGGCTGGCACCGCAAGGCAACAGGGTGTTAAGTTGGGTAGGCTACCCACGTGTCCGCAGGTTAAATGACGGACGCCTGATGGCCGTTTATGAAACACAAGGCAACGGCGAACTGGTGCAAAGCGCCGACGACGGGAAAACCTGGAGCCAGCCGGTTATCACCTTCAAACAACATCCTTATACCAACGATCGGGGAGAAACAACCGAGGTTAACATTGCCAACACCGAGTTGATCCAACTGGCTAATGGCCACCTGGTGATGGCTTGCAACTATCGCCCCGCAAAAGACGAAATTGCTCCCTTTGCCATTGCCGTTCGGCGCAGCAGCGATGGCGGGCAAAACTGGACCGAAAGTGAAGTGATTTATGAAGCCGGCCCACGTTTTAAAGACGGCTGCTGGGAGCCTGCTTTTTTGCAATTGCCCAACGGCGAACTTCAGGTGTATTTTGCCAACGAAAATCCTTTCCGCACCTCCGACGAGCAAAACATCTCCATGATGCATTCGTCCGATAACGGAGTCAGTTGGAGCGGGGAAATCAAGACCGTCTGTTTTCGCGAAGGACGGCGCGATGGCATGCCGGTTCCGCTGCTGGTTAATGATGAAATTATTGTAGCCATTGAGGACAATAAAATCGGACAGTTTAAGCCTTATATTGTCAGGACTAAAGTTTCGGAAAACTGGGAAACGCCGGTTTTGGCCAGTTCTCCTTACCGGGAATCTGCACTTAAAGAACCGCTCCCTGATCCTGTTTATGCCGGGGCGCCTTACCTGATGAAACTTCCCTCGGGCGAAACGGTCCTTTCGTATCAAACTACCGGCGGACGAAGCGCCGACTGGGAACGCTCCACCATGGAAGTGGCTGTCGGCGATAAAACCGGGCGCAATTTTACCAAACTGAGCAGGCCTTTTGCAGTTCCGCTGGACCGGGAGGCCAAATGGAATTCAGTTTCATTGTGGGACGAACATACCGTTGTTGCCGCGGCTACCACCAGCTTTCGGAGTCCAAACTGTGAAGTATGGATCATCCGGGGACACATCATTCCGGAACTGGAAGCACAGCAGGGAACTATTTCAACCGATGGAATTTTAACCCAGCCTGAATGGGGAAACGATTGGCCTGTTTTTATCGGGCACCTGCGCGAAACAAACCTTCGGGCCGGCATCAGGCAAGATGGCGATAAGTTGTATGTGGGTGTTGATGTGAATGACAAACAGTTGACTTCCGACTCGAACAATATGCTCCGTGCCGACGGGGTGTATCTGTATCTGGATGCTAACAATCAAAACCTGCTGGAGCCCGGCGAGGGTTTATTCCGGTTCTGGTGTAATTATACGGGCGAAACAAAGCTGGAAAAAGGAGACCGGGGAGAATGGAAAAGCATGGCGCCAGATCAGGTAAAGGCTGTAGCCAGGATAAAATCGGCTACCGGTTACCAAATTGAGTTTGAAGTTCTGTTTGATGCCATTCAGAAAGACAAGCATTCGGATTTTCGAATTAACTTTGGCTTGGTTGATTACAGGCAGCATGAAGGCATTCAGGAAGAAAATCTGGCCAATTCAGTTTCTGAATCATCAAACACCTGGTGCCGGGTTACCCTGCAATAAACAAAAGTGAAGCTAAATAATAGCAATATTCAATTACCATTAAATCAAAACATGATGAAAAAACAATCATTTTTTATGCTGCTGGCCGGTGTACTGCTTTTGGCGGCTTGTCAGACAAAGACGAAACAAAATGAGCAAACAACCGAAGAACTGTCAGCGAAGATCTGGACCATCGGGCAGGCAAAGGCCTGGGGCGATGAACATGGCTGGTTACGGGGATGCAACTTTAATCCCAGCACAGCTATCAACCAGTTGGAAACCTGGCAGGCCGAAACCTTTGACCCGGAAACTATTGACCGCGAACTGGGCTGGGCCGAAGAAATTGGCATGAACTGCATGCGGGTGTACCTGCACCACGTAGCCTGGGAAGTAGACCAGGAAGGTTTTAAAGACCGTATGAACCAATACCTCAACATGGCCAACAGCCACGGAATTAAAACCATTTTCGTGTTTTTCGACGATTGCTGGAATGCCACTTACCAGGCCGGCAAACAGCCCGAGCCCAAACCAGGTGTTCACAATTCGGGCTGGGTGCGCGATCCGGGTGACTTGCTGCACGAAAAACCTGAATTAATCAGCACGCTCGAAGCGTATGTGAAAGATATCCTCACTTCGTTCAAAGATGACCGGCGGATTGCGCTGTGGGATTTGTACAACGAACCCGGGAATTCGGGTTATGGCAACAAATCGATGCCGCTTTTGCAGAAAGTTTTTGAATGGGGATGGGAAATTCGCCCTTCACAACCTTTGTCGGTAGGCGTTTGGAACCTTTCCCTGTCTGATTTGAATAAATTTCAGGTGGAAAACTCCGACATCATTACTTATCACAATTATGAAGGGCCCGAAAAACACCAGGCAGCCATTGATTCGCTGAAAGCTTACGGTCGCCCGATGGTCTGCACCGAATACATGGCCCGCCGCAACAACAGCCTGTTCCAAAACATCATGCCCATTCTGAAAAAAGAAAATGTAGGCGCCATTAACTGGGGACTTGTAGCGGGAAAATCAAACACCAAATATGCCTGGGATGAGCCCATCGCGGATGGCTCGGAGCCACCACTTTGGTTTCACGAAATCTTTCATCCCGATGGAACGCCATATAAGCAAGAAGAAGTTGAGTTGATTAAAAGTTTGACTTTGGGTGAGTAACCAGCCTGATCCATTTAATTGTTTGTGTTCAGGATCTGAAGCTAATCTGCCAGCAAATGACCTGCCCAACATAAAAAAGCTGCCCTTTTGGGCAGCTTTGCACGGGAGGAGCGACTCGAACGCCCGACACCTGGTTTTGGAGACCAGTGCTCTACCAACTGAGCTACACCCGTGTTTAAATGCGAGTGCAAATATAGCAATAAGTTGTAAACTACCTAAAAAATATTTATCAATTCTGACGATTTTATTTGGACTTTTAACCCGGACTTGGTGTTTCCTGAAGAATAACAACAGGCCCCAATAAGCCCGATTTCATCAACGGAGAACCTGCACGATAAAACCGGAAGGTGGTAAACGTATACCGGCCGCTTGTCCTGGGATTTCCCTTGAGTAACCATTCCGGCCACTGCCCGTTAACAATTCCTTCATCGGTACGAAAAATGCAATCGGCGCTGATTTTTTCTTCTTCCCGGTTAGCAACAAAGTAAACCTCAGCCTGATCGAGATGCTTGTGTGTATACCTCACCGGTCCATTACTTTGAAAGTCTTCTTTAACTCCAATTTCCCTCAAAAGCGCAGCAGTGGCATCATATGCCGGATACAACTCATTATCAGCAAACTCAGAAAGGCTTCCTCCCCAATAGATCTTTCCTTTTCCATACCCTCGGGAAGTTACTTCTGCCGGAGGGGTTACAGTGCCCCAGATCCGACCGGCAGTCTCCCGGACCTGTTTGTCACAGTCGGGATAATTGGTTAAACCGGGTGATTTTACAGGTGGAAGTCCGGTTACCCAGGCTCCGGCACGAACCAGCTCCTCAATTTTTGCAAGTAACTCAGGGGTCATGGTTTTTTGGGCTGGAAGTACCAACAGGTGATAAGAAGCCCCTCCCGGAAATACAATTTTATGGTTCTCAACCGAAGCATTTGCCAGCATTAATGGTGAGCAGCCGTCAAAGTTATATCCTTTCCGGTCGGGAATCGTGTCGTTTCCGTCCATCGCCGAATGTGGAGGACGAAAAACATGGGGAGCGCCCTCCGGGGTCAGGTAAAGTACATCAGCAACGGTCTGGCCCTGTTGTAATACAAATGAACAGCGGGAAACATACTTGTGGTAATCCTGAACCATGGGCCACCAGGTTTGTCCCCGGTCCCAGTGCACGCCGTAAGGGCCCATCGTCATTCCCGGACGGCAATGCTCACCAAGCGACTTATGGGCAAAGGTATGATAGATAAACTTGTTGATCCCTGTTGCAAAAGCCCAATCTCCCTGATTTTTCAATGTAGCCGGACAGGCCGTGAAACCTTCACGTCCGTAATCAGCGGTGAAGGCTTCAGCAGCAACCTCCGGCCTCCCCATTACATGGGCAATCGAAGTTGCTTCAATACATCCGAACGACGAATTAAAGCCAAGGCCTTTCAGCCAAAACTCGCAACTCGGCACATCAGCAACCGCACCCAAATCAAGGTCGGCACAGGGATTCATATCATAGGGCTGAACAGATAAACGGAGGCCGTAACGCCGGGCCATTTTTTTAATGTAACCGGCATGATTTTCCAGTACCAATTCCTGAGCGGTAAGGCGCAGATCCCAAAGGAACCTTTCGCTCTGTTCAACACTCCCGACAACCTGACCGTTGTATACCGGAAGGAAAGGAAGCGGATCGTAGGCTCTTCGGGTTTTAAATTCCTCGCGAAAATTGTTGCTCCAGTTCTGAGCGCCCATCTCCCAGCTATCCATGTGCAAACGAAACAGGCCCCCATCCATTGAGGCTTTTGTGAAGCCTGACTTTGCAAACAGTTTGCCTATAAAGGCATCAAAATGGTTTTTAAAGGCGACTGTGTCAAATTTATCGCATTCAAACCCGATTCCCGGGTAGGGAGCCGGCCGGGTGACCGCACCATTGTTTCGCATTCCCAAACGGATAATGGTCCATTTTCCTTCCGGGACGTTCCAGTCGAGTGTTCCGTCTGCCTGAAGTTTCGATGTTAAATCAACTATTTCTGCCAGATCTACTGCTGCCAAACCCGCCTGATCCGAAGGATAATCGGGTTCCGGAAGATAGGGTTTAACGCCAGCCATCGACGTGTAGGGAGCTCTCACAAAAAGCGCTTTCTCATCGATATCTGCAATTTCAGCAGCACTTTCCGGTGTCGGATATGCCAACACGGCCACATCCTGATAATAAGCATCCCGGTGTTCCCGAAGTTCGGGAGTCAGTGTGCCTTCACCAAAGAAAGGCCTCTTTGGAGTAGGTTTAGGCAAAACCAACTTTTGCACCGAAGGACCGCGCAACTCAACCGAACTGCTCACCAGGTGCCGCATCGACTCTTCGGCCTTCACCCACGGTCCGCCACTCCCTGTCCAGCCCGGGCCAACACCCAGGGTAAGGGTTATTCCGAGACGTTTGCTTTCTTTCATCGCATGTGCAAACAACTCCTGCCACTCGTCGCTCAAAAAATCGACTTTACCTCGTGGTACGCCAACGTTCACTTCCAAAAAAAGAACATTACCAATCCCCGCTTCCTTCATCGATTCCAGGTCGGCAGTCATGGCCTCGCGCGAAAGATTACCGTCCATAAAATACCAGTAAACACCCGGACGGACAGAGTCGGGAGGATTTACGAATGACTTTTTCATATCCTCCACCGTAATGGAAAAACGGCTGTTTTTCTCTTTATGGGGCTGAATGCAATGGTTCAAACCCAGTATGAACAGCAACAAAAATGCAATTAATCTGGCTTTCATAGGTTTAGGTTATAGACAGATGTAAACTTACCGAATAATTTTAACTCCTTTCGGCGCTTTCACCGATGTTACGATTTTCCCGTCTGCATTCTTCCGGTGTTTAATTTCGATGATACCCTGTGGCGTGGGGAATGTTCCTTCCACCCAGTCAAGGTCCCCTAAGTGCGGTTCAATTTTGATTTTTTTACAGCCGGGTTCAAGCACATTTACCCCCAAAACGTACCGGGTCAGCCAGGGTGTAGGACCCGCTGCCCATCCGTGGCAAAGGCTGTGGCGGTAACTTTTGTAACAGTAATCACCGTAAGCTCCATGCACATCAACTTTGCCTTCGGGGACAATTTCATCGATCCGGGAAGCATTTTCCTTCCATTCAATATTGAAGTCTTCCCAAAAGGTAGTTGCCCCAAGATCGAGCATACTGCCCCAATATTCGCGGATATTGTCGATTGCTCCCTGATAATCGCCAGCTTTCGCCCTGGCATTCAACATATAGTAGCCATAAAAAGTCGACATTTGATGTACGCCTCCTTGTGCCAAAAGCTCTGTATTTGATTTTTCAGCAGGAACCAGGCCGGACAAGGCCAGCAATGCAGCAGCCTGTTTCGAATGATTGAAGTCAGGAACATGTTTCTTCAACTTTTCGACTGTTTCGCGACAGAAAGCGGCTGACTCCGGATCTCCAAGGATACGAAGCAACTCGTCGCCTGCTTCAAAGGTCATCACCATCATCGACTGCAACCCGGCATGAACCGCCCCGGGGTTCTCACTGGATGGCCAGTCCATAAAACGGTGTCCATCGAGAATCTCCTTCCCGTCGGCATCAATTTTTACAGCCAGGTGTTTCAACAAGGCTGTCAGGTAGCTCTGCTGTTCTTTCAGGTAGCCGAGGTCGCCATGATAAACATACCAGTCACGGTGAATCAACACCCACCACATCGAGTAAGAACTGATTCCGTTCATCCAGTTGGGCAGGGGCGTCAGGTCGCGGGCCAGATCGAGGCTTTTGGGAACCACGCTCTGATACCCGAAAACCGTATTGACGGT
Organism: Gaoshiqia sp. US2; assembly: GCF_059705485.1. NCBI lineage: Bacteria > Pseudomonadati > Bacteroidota > Bacteroidia > Marinilabiliales > Prolixibacteraceae > Gaoshiqia > Gaoshiqia sp. US2. Next base: position 4,355,374 of record NZ_AP048550.1, read on the forward strand.
CATTACTTCGGGATGAAGATCGCCAACCCACACCAAACGATCGCGCTTGATTCCATCCCAAAGGTAGTTTTGCATGTTCAGGTGCACCGTATAGGCGCCCGTCATCCAAATCCGGCTCAACCGTTCATCATTACAGGTAAACGAGCCCAGGTAAGGGATATCGCGATATTTAAAAACGGCATTGATTTCCTTGATTTCAATTTTTGTACCCGGGTCAACCAGATCGATGCGGACAAAACGGAAACCGGTGTCGCCCACTTCGATGCGGCCAAGCCAGGGTAACGTAAGCACAAAATCGCGCATGGCATGGTCGTTGGTGGCCCCGTTCTCAGCAATATCGCTCATGGTTTCTGCTACCGATTCGCCAAAACGGATCCGGATCCGGCCAGCCGGATTGGAGTTGCTGATGGTGGTTACAATTTCCAGTCCGCCATGAATTTCACAACCAAAATCAAGGACAATTCCGGGAAACGATTCTTCTGAACTTATCAGAGTTAAATAATCCCCCCGATTTAAATCGGCCTGACCGATGCCGGGTTTCAAAATACTTTCAGCATGGTAAACCTGATTTCCGGTTTTATCGGAAGTCCAAACGATGCGTGTTGGCGTTAAATAGGTTTGGCTTACCTCGGCAGAACGAATCTGCTTGTTGGCAGAATTCAATACGGGAGGTATTTGGGCGAAAATTCCTGTAGTTAAAATCTGAAAAAATAAAATTAGGACGATTTTGTACTTCATATCAATCATTTTATATCTGTGATTTAAAAACTGTTTCAACGATCAATTCAATCACTAATCTGAATAGTAAAACGACCTGATGGAAAATGATACAACGTTTTACTGCCTGTTATTCGGGCCACAGTAAAAATCTTTTCGTTCAACAGATCATTGTTAACTATCAACGTTTTCGCATTGGGCAAGGCTACCAAACCGGTTGAATTCGCAGGAATTTCGATCTGCCACTCCATAGCTTCATTTTTTTGTTTCCAGTTGCTAACAATCGTTCCATAAGGTGATTCGATTGAGGCTTTGGCCCAATCCATCAAATCGGTAAACAAGGGATCAAACCGAATTACTTTAAATCCATACCCGGACGAATCAGGGCGAATACCTGCCATATCTTCAAAAAAACAAATATCATAACCGGCTTGCATCGGATGGTTGTGCGAAGCTTCCCGGGCACTTTCCTCACTATCTTTACTAACCGGCAGCGTTTCCCACAACGATGTTGCATTGGCTTCATCCCACATTCTGGCAAAACTGTTCTCACCGGTTTTTGTAAACAGGTTAAAGGCAGCCTCTGCCTGACCATAACGGGCCAGCATACTGCCAATCCGGCCGATCCCAAATATTCCGCAGTTCATAAAACCATCGTGCTTTTCGGTCATGTTGCGAACAACCGCCTTGGCCACCGCATCTTCATCACCTTGAGGAACCAGTCCAAAATCGAGCGCCATTACATCAGCAGTCTGGCTGCCAAATGTTTTTTCTGAAGCATTGTACATGATTGAAATCATTTCACCTGCAATCAGTTTCTTTTCTACGGCATATCTTTCGGCATCGGCCTCATAGCCAAGTAATCGTGCGGCCTGCTCCATTATACAAACATCGAGGTAATGAAAAGCGGTTGATGTAAATTCGATCGCTGTGTCGATACGGTCGTTTCCTCCCGGAGGACACCAATCGCCAAGCCCCTGATAAACAATATGTTTGGTTTCCCGGTTGTATTTTAATGTTCGTTCGGCGTCGGAAGCCAGGCTTGCAACATGGTCGGTCCACTGCTTCATGTCCGGGTAACAGTCTTCGAGAACAGCTTTGTTCCCGTAGTAAACATACAACCACCAGGGCAGCTGGACCAGCGCCGTTCCCCAGTCGGGCGAAGCCACCCCACAAAGGCGTTTCCCCGGTGCAATCATGTAAGGCAAACCGGATGGCTTTTCGGTAAAATAAAACCTGGTATTAAACCGTTCGTGAAACAAGGTATTTTTCTCAACAGGAGCGGCTCCCGAACGGATGTCATTCAGGTATTTTTCCCAGAAATTATTCATCTGCAGATTTACATTCGCCATTTTCACATAAGCGTGCGAATCTCCCAGCCAACCGCATTTTTCGCGGTCGGGGCAATCGGTCGGAATTCCGTGAATGTTACTGAAAACAGTACGCATTGCCAGTTCGTGCAGGCGGTTGATTTGCGGCTCCGAACATTCAAATGAGCCCGTATTTTCCAAATCGCTGTGCACCGCAACCAGACTTACGGTTGAAAGATCAGGTATTCCGTTAAAGCCGCCGAGTTCGGCATAGCGAAATCCGTGATAAGTAAAGCGGGGCATCCAACGCTCTTTTCCCGTACCCTTGCAGATGTATTGGTTCCCGAATATTTTCCCGTGATGAATCCAACCAAGCGTGGAAAAATCCAGACTGCCGTCTTTGTTTGCTTCTTCAGCCATTCTAATCCGAAGTTGGGTGCCGGCCGGCTGTTCCGCTTGCAGCAGCACAATTCCGGCAGCATTTACACCAAAATCGAAGATCCAGTTTCCCGACGCGTCCTGCCACCTGTCAACCGCCTGAATCACCTGCTTTTTTCGAATCGGATTTATCAGCTGGGGTTTCAATATTGGAGGAGCAGCTTTTTCAACCAATTGGGCCGGGTGCCAGGCTTCATCCTGAAAATCAGGCGAACTCCATCCCTCTGTTTCCTGCCTGGCATCGTAGGATTCTCCCAAATAAATATTTGATTTGATGACAGGGCCTTCTTTCCAGGTCCAGCTTTCATCGCTGGCAATGATGTCGTGCGAGCCATTGCTGTATGTAATGACTAACTGAGTCCTCAACATGGGCGGCCCATAACTAAAGGGAGCTCCCTGCCAGGCTTCATCCTGTGCAAACCAACCGTTTCCCGGCATCACCCCGATACAGTTTTCTCCATTACGAATCAGATGAGTAACATCCAATGTGCTGTACAAAGCATACTGTTCATAATTGGTTTGCGCCGGATCCAAAAAACGCGTTGAATCGACCAACTGCCCGTTCAAATAGATTTCGCCCGCACCCAGTCCGCAAAAATACACGATAGCTCTTTTTATTTCAGAATTTTTGCTTTCATTCGTTTGAAATGTTTTTCGAAAATAAGGCAAAGCAGTTTCTCTCGAATAGGGATAGGTGATCCATTTGCCTACCCAGGATTCGTCGCTTAACAAACCGATTGAAAAAGAGGCCGGCTCGCTCCAACCGCTAACATTTCCATAATTATCCCAAACCCGTACACGCCAGAAAAATTTCCCGGTTTCTTCCAGCGAAATATTGTCAGGTATAATGTTGAATTGTACATCAGACAACTGTTTCCCTGATCTCCACACATCAGGTTTTCCACTGGCGCACAAACTTTCTGAAGCTGCTATCTGGACCTCCCATGCCGTTTGTGCAACTCCCTGCGCTGTTGTTTTTATTTTCCAGCTAAACGAAGGATTTTCAATTCCTTCCGGGTTAAGCAGATTACAACACCGAAGGTCGTACACGTTCAAATTGCGGTTCTCCTGTGTACATGCCGAAAAAGTAAAAACCAATATCAGTATTAAGATCTGTTGTAATCCTGATTTATTCATTTTATTGAGGTATATATAAAGTTAAAACGTCCACCGGGAGCAACATCCCCGTTAATGTACCAGTCCAGCGGATCGGTTTCATCCTGCATATTGTCCGACCACTTAAATTCCAGATCGGGATGACCGGAAAGTTTCAGGAGTTGAAGCGAAATGGAGTACATCATCTTATTTTTACCCAGTTGAAAACCGATCTCAGCCACTTCTTTCCACTCTCCGTTTGAATATTCCTGTAATTTATTTCCTGCTGCAATCCGGAAATCATATCCCAACCAGCCGGTATTTTTATTCCTGTCAGAATCGATGTACAGGTTCATCCAGTTGCTGTCCCGTTGTCCTGACAGATCCTGTCTGGTTTGAGCAAAAAAATAAATACGGTTAGGATCATTCGTCACCTTCATCAGGTAAAAATCGTTTCGTCCGGTGATGTTGCTATAAATCCTTTCGGGATCCGATTCCGCACCCGGATGGTTCCGGGCTTTTGTATCGCCTGTATAATCCGTGTAATTCGGAAATACATCATCCCATTCTTTAAACTCCTTAATTGTTTTTTGCCCACTCGTTTTCGGAAGAGTATCCACGCCCTTGTACCGGCGAATGTTAGCCACCATCTGCATGTAATAATTATCGTTCAAGCCGGCTGTGCGTGTCGGTTCTATGTCGCGGCTGTATTCGGGATTGGCCTGATCGCAGAAAAACGAATGGTTGGGATTTCCATCCGGGCTCTTCCACCGTCCGGCAATCCATTCGTTCCATCCGGTAATAAAAATGAAAGGTGGATCTTCATTTAGCGCAAAATCCCATTGCTCCTGCACATTGTATCCATAAAAAATATCTTTTTCCGGGTTGCCATGCGAACCGTTTCGGTAGCTGCGCCCCCAGTTGTTCCTGTTTCCGTAAAAAGCTGAGCCTCCCATGCCCGCCGGCACATCGGGATGTTGCGCCACCGAAACATTTATAATCTCCTTCGCTCCTTTTGTGTTGGTGTAAACCTGCTGCGGACGTTTGAATTCAATCCACGGCCAACCGTTGGTTTTAACAGGTTCGTTGGGCCACTGCGATTCGCGAAAAGTAAAAAATGACTCATAATCTTTCCCGCCGGCTTCGCTGCTGATCCCAATGATTAATGGTTTTCCGTCGAGGTAGTACCAACACGAAGGATGATAATGCGGCGCTCCCTGCCTGTAATAAGTGTTGTAAATATTCTGCATGGTTTTCCCCGATTCGGTATTGGTGTAATAAACAATGCGGGGCACATGTTTACCCTGCGCCTGAATGTCTTTAATGGCCTGCATCAAAGCTTCCGATTGTTCAGGATAAATCAGCGTGTTGGTAGCATCAATAATGAGGAAATCAACCTGTGCATCAGTGAGCAGCTGCATGTTGCGCAAGTGTACCCAGTAATCGTCGCCCCGGTAATATCCGTATAAAGGTTTTCCCCAGAAATAATATCCCCCAACCGAAGTAGTTCCCCAACTCGGATTGTTAAAATTCTCCAGTACATCGGGATGGGCAGGAATAATTTCCGTTAAGTCCCAATACTTTTCAGAAGTCTTTGATGCCTTGTCACCCTGCCATAAGAAATAGAAAATACCGACCTGCCGGTTGGCTTTCAGATCTCCCACTTCTTCGTTCAAAGGCAGTACACGTCCCAACTCGTCGGTTCCGGCCAACGGTTGAGATACCGGGACATCCGAAGAAATGATAATTCTCTTTTCTTTTTCCTCTCCTTTATCGGTACATCCGGGAACCGACATACAATAAAAAGCAGTGGTAATTAGTAGTAAAAGTCGTTTTTGCATCGCCATCAATTTTATTTTATTGAAAAACCGAGACTTTCCATTGCCTCTTGCTTATTCATCTATTTTTTGTCCATCGCTTTTTTCAGCGCCTCGAGATATCCGTAGTTCCAGGTCGTGTCGGGCTCCAGGTAACTTCCTTCCGACCATTCATTCCAGGCATTTATCGTAATCAGCTTTGTCGTATAGCGGTTTTGATCAACAAGATCTTTTGCTTTTTGCACATAACGGCCAAATTTCTCAGGTGTTGAATTGCTGATATAACCCGCCTTAAATAAAAAGCGTGGATTGGCATCCCAACTTATCGTGACATTTGGGAAATAGGGAATAGAAAATTCCTTCAAGAAATCCGGCCACATGCCCGTAGAAGCATCTGCCCATTGTTCATAATCGCCGTCCGGATTTTGAAGATGCGCCCAGCAATAGTTGGTTAAACTGTTAAAACCAAGATATGAAAGCACCTGATCCTGGCTTTCAATACGATCGCCGGGTACGCCTGAAATCGACGAGGGAAGCGCCGACCACAAAATACCTTGTAAATGCAAGCCAGGGAAACCCGCTTCGATCGTTTTTTTCCTGAAATAATCAAAGGCTTCTTTGGTTTGTCCGGCTCCGCCCAAACCATCAATTAGCGTATTGAGTTCGTAAATACAGAATACAGGTTCACCATTAATCTTGTAATATGACCGATTTTTGAAATATTTCTCAATGACACGATCTACAATCACATTAAATTGCTCACGATCAACGCCCCCTCGCCATATCACCGAATCGAACGACGGGTTATCAACATCCCAGTAAGTAGTTGCATCATGGTTGGCCCACATCAGATAGAATTTCATCCGGTTGTTGTTGGCTCCAATAAAACCCTTATCCACACAATCTTCCAGGAAAGGTTCGCCACGGTACCAATACCAATCGAAAATAAAAACATCAACTCCGTAATTTACAGCCGTTTCAATTTTTTTGTCCATTACTTTCGGGTCGGCCTCATCAACATATCCCCAAAGTGGTACTTTGGGCTGCTGGTGTCCGTCTTCCTTCGACACCGCGTTGTAGATTATCTCCCACTCCCCTTTTTTGTCGGGGAAAAGAAATTCGGCTTTGGGTTCGTAGTGGTAAGCCGGCCAGTAAAAGGCAGCTACCGTATACTCATCTTTCGGTGTTACCTCCGGGGTACATGCCCCCAGAAAAACAAGTACAAACAGAAAGCATGAGCCGGTTATTTTTGATATCGCTAATTGTCGGTGTTTCATCTTCATGTGTTTTACGAATTCAGCATCACTCAAATTACCTGCTCCAAATCAACCGGTAATTAAATCTTCGGTTCGGAGCGGTATCTCCATGCGTACAAAGCGAAATCGGGTCTTTCAACTCTGTTGGATTGTCGGTCCATTTAAAATCAAAAGTGAACTGATTGCCGGTCAGATTTAAAAGTTCGCGAGGTGCTGATAGTTCGAGCTGATTTCCAGACGCCCGATAATCCAACTCAGCTATTTCTTTCCACATGCCCTCGTTTTGCGAAGCTTCGTAACGCATCAAAGTCGTCGTTTTTTCATCCTTCACATTTTTATTAATCAGAAAATCGTAACCATACCAACCGGTTTCCGGGTTGTTGTCGGCATCAATCAACAGCAGCATCCAGTTATTTCCGGTATGCGAACTAAGCTTGTCCGACGTTTCAGCGTAAAAGCTGATATTTTTCTTATCAACAGCTACTTTGGCGGTAATAATATCATTTCGTCCCGAAGTGTTGACGTAACGAACACCGGCATAACCAATCGCATCGCGGTGGAAGGTATCGCCGCGGGTATCGCGGAACTCGTTCTGGATTTTTTTCCATTCCCCGAAATCCCCGTCAGGTTTGACCGAATGGTAGCCTTTTTGTTTGGGGATTGGCCGGATGCCCTTGTATTTACGGATGTTCTGAGCCATCTGCATATAATAATTATCTGTATAGCCGCCTTTCATCGGGTGAATGCAACGGTTGAATTCGGCATTATACTGATCGACAAAAAAGAACGGATTGTCGCGGCCCAGCCAGGGAGTGGTTCCGCCGCCATCGGGCTGATACTTCCCTGCCGTCCACTCATTCCAGTCGTTGATATACAGGAATTCCGGATTGGCGGCCAGGGCCTCATCCCATCGTTCCTGAAAATAAATGCCGTAACCGGTCGGATTTTTCACCGTTTTCCCCAACCACGGAACATAAGCCGAATCGGGCATATCATATTCATTCAGTTTGGGTTGGCCGTTTTCGCGCGACCACGATTTGCCAACACCCATGTTCTCTTTGGTCATGGTAACCGGATGCTGCGCCGGGGTGACAGCCGCCTGCTCCCTTTTTCCGTGGTGCGTAGATAACAATTCTTCCGGTTTCAGGGCTTTCACTTTTGGATCGGCCATGCTGTAACCAAAGCTCCAGTTATCTTCTGTTCCGATATAACGTTTGCGTCCCCATTCGTAGTAACCCCACCACATGGTGCGCAGGCTAAAGAAATCTTTCACCTCTTTGGTGTAATCCTGATAAAATTCCTCCGCATAATCCGGGTCCTGGTAATGGGGATGGTTCGGATCGGTTTTCGCCGCAGGATCGAAGTGCGGGTTGGGGTGGGTAATTCCACCTCTGTTGGCATCGAAACCGGGAGTGCCATTATACAGCAACAAGGGTTTTTCGTCCCAGTAAAACCAGAGGTCTTTATATTTTTCCTGTTTGTAAATCCGGTCGTATAAGTCCTGCACGACGGTAATCACCGGGCCGTTGAATGCCCAGAAGATGAACTGCGGCACTTTGTTTCCTTCAGCTTTCATTTTCTGCATCGTACTGAACGTAACTTTCCACTCGTCCCAATAGCGCACCGCGTTGGTTACATCCATCACCAGCACGTCAACACCGGCATCAGTCAGCATCGACATATCTTTTCGGATCACATATTCATCCTGGCTAAGGAAATAACCCATTTCAGGCTCACCCCAGTGATAAGAGCCTTCGGTCCATAGCGGATGTCCGGCATCCAGGCGCACAGCCGGATCGGTGTCCAAGATCTTGCTTACATCGGCCTGGTACGGTTGTTTCAGGTTGGCCAGCCCCTGACCATGCCAGGTAATGTAAAAGATCCCGACAACACGGCGTTGATCATTTTTAACCGGCCCAACTTCCAAAAAATCAGGCATCAGGCGGCCAAGCGCATCACTGGCGACCCAGGTATCGGGGTAAATATCGCGGAAATAGTCGCCATCATTTTCAGAAACAGAAGAGGTATCCGCTTTTTCCTGTGTTTGGCAGGAAAGAATACCCACTGCGACCATCAGCAGAAAAAGGAATCGCTTAGGATTTACAAATGCTTTCATTATTTCATGTTTACAGGTTAGATTTTCAAATATTTATCGTCAACCATTTCCCGGAAATGGAATCGTCAACGTTCAGTTCAATGCCTCCGTCAATCGTTTTTAAGGGGATGGTTTGCTTTCCTACTTTAATGTTTGGCGGAATTTTGTTAGCAGAAACAGGCAGTTTTACGGTACCGGAGCCAGTCACCTGAACATGATAGACGGTTTGTTTACCTTTTGTTTCGGGAATGAAAATGACCTTTGAAAGAGGCTGTTCTGAAAAACGATATACTTTCCCATCGATGGAAATTTCGTCACAGTCGTTCCCGATAAAAGCTACCAGCTTATTTTCATTGGTTCGGAAAGCCATCCATAAGCGTCCTTTGTAGGAAACACGGTGACCGTTGATTGCAGCGTTATCCAGCTCAATCCGGTCGGAGGACAATGGATTTACAGCCAAAGCTTTGGCGTCGTTTTCGGCATTTCGGGAGAATCCGCCCTCCCAGTTTTCGCGATGGGTGCGGTAATGACGTACGATCATGGTTGTTGTATTCGGAAAACGCGTCACAAAATAATCGGACGTACGCGAAACAACAGTCGGGTTATCGTTCACCCCGGGTATAATCCCTGATGACGGATAAGCTCGTGCAGCGTTCAGCGTCTCAAACAACGTGCGTGTCTCGTACCCGAGGCTTTGTGACTGGTCGTCGCGTGGCCGGAAACCCAGGTAGTAAAATTCGCCCTGTCCGTGCCGGGTCTTTACTCCCACTGTTTTTCCGTCGCAGCCGGCAACCACCTCATTCCCATTGGATTCAACCGGATAAATACGATCGACCAGAAAATCAGTCAGGATGGTTTGCTTCGGGACACTCGAGAAACTTCCGGAAAATACAACTTCTTTCCCTGCCGCGATTTCGCCCATATAACTGTCGAAATGATACGTGGCCCCTGATAATTTCTGCCATTGCCTGGTGCAATCATTTCCTTCAGAGTCAAGCAAAGGAGGCGTTCCAAACCAAAGCACTTTCCCGCCTTTTTCAACAAACTGAGAGAGCAAACCGAGCAATCCTTTCTCCGGAAGAGGTTCAAACAAAACCACTATGGTACCGTATTTTTTGTCTTTTACGGCAAGTTTGCCGTCTTCCTGCAATTTTGCCATTTGCACCAGTTTTTCAGCCGACAAATAATTCGCATAACCGTACTGTGTCATCCAACTTCCGAAACGTTCTTCGGTGGCCACCAGGCTCATCGGATAAAGTGCCAGCACTTCCACATCGCGGTGAACACCACCGGTGATCATGGAAATATCGCGTGGTGGTTGTGCTCCAAACGCGTAATTGATAGCCATTCTGCGGTCCAGCGCTTCAGCAGGAAAGCCCCAGGCTGCGGCGTAAGCATTCGGGTATTTATTGATCACGCCAATCGACGCAGCCATTGCCGCACCGTAATAGTTACGGTCGCTCCATCCGCATTCGGCAAAATCGTTCCCGGTAGGCTCCAGGTACTCGCCCCATTTAAAATAGTCGTAACAGGCTGCGGATGCCTGATGGACTGTGTTGCTCCATACAAAATTGGAAGTGTATTCGTATTGTCCCTGAAATCCCGGCAGCTTTTCGGTATTCCACAGATCAATGGTCGGGCTTTCGGCCCAGGACGCATGTGCACCGGTTTTTAGCTCGCGTTTAAAAAGCGATTCGGCATACATCTTTGCATCTTTAAACAGATCGACAACGCCGTTATTGAGCAGTTTGTAGTAGCGGTCGCGCAAAAGAAACGTACGGTGAATATCCTCCGGCTCCGGTCCCATCACATATTGAGTGTTCAGTACCGACATGGCAAAAGGTTCATAACCGGGCGCTCCGTAAGCAAAATAAATCAGGTACTTATCATCGAAAGGCTGACCGAATTTTTCGGTATATGCCTCTGCAAAACCCTTGGTTAAATACCGTTCGGCAAACTGGCCGTTTTCGTGGTGACTGAAATAGCTCCAGTCTTGCTGGATATGCATCTCGTCGGAATATAAGGCAGTAAGGTTTACCCCTTTATCGTAGTATTTTTTCATCAGCGATTTAAGAAACACCGGTGCATCGGCATTGAAATAATCCATCTCCTGCGTTTCATATTCCAGCATCACCATTACCCGATCGTAAGCCAAAAATTCGGGCTTATCGCTAAATACATGCAACAGCCGCATATCAATGCTTTGCCCGATACCGCGCGCGGCATAATTCATCGTGTCGGTGGCTTCGTATTTCACGTCTGTCAGCGAAACAATATCTTCAGGTTTCACCACACGGTACGGCAGATGCCCGCCGCTTTCTTTAAAAGCATAAGCTTTCACTCCCTTTAAGCGGACAGGAGATTTGCCTTTGTTATTGGTCCAGTAGAGTTGCTGCCAGATGGGGATGTTAAATTTTCCGGTTTTGGGATCCCGAAATCCCACTTTATAGGCCAGCCAACGCCCGCTGTTCCCGGTTTGCTTTTTATAAGCCTGCCCCAATTCCAGCGGGCTTAACAAACTCAAACAGAGTCCCAAATCATACTTCCCGGCAAAGTCGCTTATTATTTTTATTTTATCGATATAGTCATCCATATCGGGCGTTAGCTTTCGCTCGGCGCCGGTATCGTTCCGGTATTGCCTGAAAAATTCGTCGAATGCCAAAATCAACTCGTGTGAACCACCGTTTTTTCCTTCTTCGCAGATTTGTCGCAAACTACGAACGTACTTGTTGTAGCCAAGCGACAAATCCAGTTGCCGGTCAGGATCAGTTAAACCTTCCAACTGCTGGTCGCTGGTCAGAATAACAGACTGCGCATTGAGCTGAAAAACAGCCGTTATTAAAAGGACAAGTAACCGTATTTTAAGATTCATCTTATTTCGTTTTTATCAGTTATTTAAATGTTATTAAACTGACGGTTTGAATCAGGACAAGAGATTCACCCTGTCGTGAAAATTAAACTTCTGTCTCCTGCCTGTTTCCTGTTGACTTGACATTAGTATTTCACCCTTTCAACCGTTACTGGCCCGAATAAGCCCGAGGGTTGCAACGCACTATTGGCCTTGTACTCGTTGACGGGGCACCATGTTCTTCGCTGGTCTTCGGGCAAATTTAAGTCGCCTATGAGCCGGTTCACCCAAGTGTTTACCACATCAATCCGAAGCGTATTTTTACCTTGCGTTACCAAATCAGTCATATCGAGTTGATAGGGAGACGTCCAAATACCGCCTGCATATTTTCCATTCACATAAACTTTTGCCATGGCTGTTAAATCTCCCAGACTGAGTAGTATATTTTCGCCGGTTGACAAGCCATCGATCGTGAATGTCTTTTCGTAGGAAGCCGTTCCTGAATAATACTTGATTCTGTCATCGGAAGATTGCGCCCAGTCGATCAGTTCATCAAAAGTCACGGGTTCTTCAGGTCCGCGTTGCGAGGCATCGAACTGTACTTTCCACGCCTGGTTCAAATTTGCAAGAACCGTTGGTTCCGGGTAATTAGCCTCCACTCCCTGTGCCTTGGATTTGCCCGCCTTTTTTCGGAACACAACAAATACACTTTCGTAAGGCGCAAGTTTCAATGGAACAAGCGTTGTGTTTTTTGTCAGGTCGAATGCCGGAAGCTTGCGGATTGATCCGGTCGTAGCTTCCCAAAGCTCCGGCTGCATGCCTTTCACCCTGAATTCAGGCGTAATTAGCCTGGTTTCGTTGGTTTGGTTGCTTACAAAATAAATTTCAGCGCCGTTCATTGTCCGGTGGCCGAAATGTACAGAGCGGTCGTCGGGCAATTTGCAATCGGGGACACAGCCGATCAGCTCAAAAGCCTCCTCCATCCTCATCCCGCTCATGATGGTGCCTTTTCCGAATTTCCGTGATTTCACCTGTACACCGTCTACTTCTCCCCAAAGCTCGGCTGCCAGTTTCATAACTTCCTGATCGGCAGCGGGCTGGTTTTGCAAACTGGGCGAACATGCCGGCGCCGGACCAAGTACCGCTGCACCCTCGTTGACAAGCTGCCGGATTTTTGTCAACAATTCGGGCCGCATGGTCTCCAGTTTGGGCAACACCAAAATCCGGTATAACGTACCATGTGGCAAGGTGATTAAACCGTTTTTCACGGTCATATATTTTTCGATTACTTCGGCATTCATGTAGTCGAACTGATAACCCACGGGAAGTTCAGGATCAGTAATTCCGGTCATTTTTGGAGCATCTTCTCCAATAAAATAAGCAACATCAGCAACATTCAATCCTTGCTGAAGCATGTAATTCGAACGTTTCAGGTAATCAACAAAAACATCCAACTGGGGATACCAGGAGTTTTTCCGGTTGAATTCATTTCCGAACCAGGCATTCACTCCCGGATTTTTATCTTCATAAGGCTGCGAAATGTATACATGCAAAAGGGTATTGTTAATTCCTTCTGCAAAAAAACGGTCCGTCCGTTGCTTAAACCTGGCCGGGTACCGGCTGAAGGAACCTCCGGCAACCGTATTGGATTCGGCTGAGATTTTTGTTTTCCCGTAGATATGCCCGCAGGATGTTGCCGCCCGGTTTTCGATATTTCCCAACTCGCCTTCGCTCCAAAATTCACCGCCAATCTCATCCGACTGTCCGCCGTACATCAAAAACTCGCCGGGGAATCCCCAGTGCCCGTAATTTTCGAGCCAGGTATGCAGCCCGTGTTTGTGGCTTACATCCCGTAAACCTCCTACATAATCGTATGCTACTTTATCGGCGACCATACGTCTCATGTCCCACAAAAAGCGGTCGGATTCCAACTGGCTGTTTACAACAAAACCATTGTAAACCGGTAAGAACGGAATCGGATCGTAACCATATCTTTGCTTAAACCCAGCCAGAAAATCATCGGTAAAGTTCTGGCCTCCGGTCTCGTAACTGTCCTGGACCACCACCTTAAAGGTTTTTCTGTCGGCTTCGGGAATTCGCTTCAAAATCTCGCCAATATATGCGTAGAAATGCTTCTCCACGTGCTTTTTGCTCATTTTATCAACCTCCAAACCCGTTGCTTCAGGCGACGCAGGGGCATTGGTCACCCCGGTTGGCGTCATTCCGGTTCTCAGGATCACCCAGTTTCCTTCGGGAACATCCCAACTCAGGCTACCATCGGCAGCTAACAATTGAGTGAGATCAACTACCTGAGAGGCATCAATTACCACATCTTTTTCGCCGGGCTCGGCTTGCCGGCTCCATTGGTATTCGTTCCAGTAAGGCAGCGGGGTTTGAAACATTTTTGCCAGTGTTTTTTCGGGATAACGTTCCACCCGTGGAGCCGGCGACAGTTCCACTTCAGCCAATCCCATTCCCGGATGGATATTTTTTACGACTACACGGAATGAAGTTGACGTTACTGCGGGAAACGATACCACTACCGGCGCGTGGGGTTCGAAGCCTACATTTAAAGCGGCATTGTAGCGGTCAATCTGAAATTCGGAAATCGTGCGATAGGTTCCGTCATTTTCTTTCACCTGAAGCAGAGCCGGATTGTTCATTGGTTTTTCAAGGGAAGTTACAGACAAGCTGCGCGCGGTGAAGGGAGCTTTTGCTTCGAAATCGATGGTGAAATCACCGTTTGCCGGGAAGCTAATCCCGGTGGCAGTATTTTTATCAATTAGTTTTGACAAGCCTGTTACGTTTGGCAAAGAAGTCATACGTCCTGTTTCAGAATCAAAAATCTGCCCGTAGAATTTTGGTTCGGGGTAAGCAATCACTTTCACATCCTGAAAAGGCTCAACCGGTTTATCCAGCTTCTGACTAAGTTTTTGCGGGCCTTTTACATGCAACTCCGATGTGGCCAGATAACGCATGGCTTCATCCGGTTGCACCCACGGGCCACCCGATTGGCTCCAGCCCGGCGAATTGAAGATGCCAATTTCTATATTTAATTCGGTAGCTTTTTTAAGCGCAGCATGAAGGATATCCCACCATTCGTCGCTGAATATTTTCACGTTCCCGTAAGGTACATCATCCTGCCCAATGTAGCCGATAAAAGCCCGGTTGATGCCAGCCTCTTTCATCGATTCCAGATCATTTTCCACCCCTTCTTTCGAGATATTATCTGAAATCCAATACCAGTAGACGCTGGTTTGGATAGAATCGGGCGGATTGACAAAAACAGTTTCCATTTCCCTGGTGGATTCGGCACTCTGAGGTTGCCCGCAAGAGACAAACAGCGCCACTCCGGCTAAAAAGAAGACGATTAACGATAAAGCAGTTTTCATTTATATTGATTTTTTTGATTTGTTAGATTCATCTGATTTTACCTGCCTATTTATTCGGTATATACAAAATTGAAACGTCCGCCGGGCGCAGTATCGCCATTAACATAAAAATCCATGATATTCCCGTTTTCCTGCATGTTATCGTTCCACTTGAATTCAATGTCAACGCTCTTTCCAACCAGATTCAGGATATTCCGGGGAATTTCCAGTTCCAGCATGTTTCCGTTAACCGCATAATTTGTTTCGGCCACTTTTTCCCATTCCCAACGGTTTCCTACGTTTTTTTCCACTGTTGCTTTTTTGCCCGGGCCTACCCGGTTAACAATGAAATCATAACCGTTCCAGCCGGTTGATTGATCACGATCGGCGTCAACAAAAAGCATCATCCAGTTACGGTCGGTTTTGGGAGAAAGCGGTTCTGCCGTTTCGACGTAGAAGAAGATATTCGTGTTGTCGCGTGCAACCTTGGCCCTTACTATGTCATTTCTCCCGGTGTTATTGCGGTAATACTGGTCGTAGCGGCCCCGGTGGTCGCGATGTATCGTGTTTCCCCGGTAATGTTGATAATCCGGTGCAACATCATCCCATTGACCCGGTTTGCCCGGTTTGATGGTTTTGGGGGCAGATGCCTTTTCATGAGCAGTCATTCCTTTAAATTTACGCACCTGGTCGATTAACTGCAGGTAATATACGTCGCCTTTATCTCCCCAGCCTTTGTTTGGTTCAATGTCGCGGCTGCGCTCCCAGTCAAACTGGTCGACAAACGAAAACGGATCACCCGTCCAGTTATGTTCCGGAAGCCACTGCCCGGCAATAAATTCGTTCCAACCGGTCACGAAAACCAGTTCCGGGTCAAGTTCGAAGGCACGCTCCCACTGCTCCATGAAATTCCACCCATACAGGTACCCGTCAATCCGGGGATCGAAACCGTTTCGCTGACTGAAGCTGCGGCTAAATGATCCGGGCAGGTTAAACGCGCTGCAATGCCCGTTGGTTTCGGGACAAGCGTTTTGAGCAATGCCCACGGTAACCTGTTCATATTTTCCATCAGCGCTTTTCACATATCCATGTTGGGGGTAATTTTCGAGCCATCCCCAATGGTCGTTTCTTTTTGGTCCGTCCACATAGTCGGGTTGCCCCGGACGAAAGGTGAAAAAATTGGCAATTTCCCGGTCTTCCTCCGAATCAGTCAGGTTGTCGGGATAACCCATCAGACAAGGCTTTCCTTTCCAGATGAACCACAGGTTCTTATATCTTCCGGGTTTGTACAGGTCGCGGTAAAGTTGCCGGAGTGAGACCAGTGAGTGGGGAGCCGGGCCAAACGGGAGCATATAGGCTATTTTCGGCACATTTACCCCATCTTTTTGGGCCTGGTCCCAGGTTTTCAGCAAGGCCTCGTACGAATCCTGCCAGGTCAGGCTCCCGTTGGTGCAATCGAAAAAAACGGCATCAACGCCGGCATCGGCCAACATTTCGGCGTGTTTGCGCAATACCCAGGGATCAGTCGTTTTATAATATCCCAGCAATGGTTGTTCCCAGAAAAAGAATCCCGGTCGCTTTGTACCCCAGGCCGGATGGTGGTAATCTTTCATGGCCTCAGGATACTGTCGTACAATCTCCGTGATGTTTTTTACCTGATAGGTGGTATCATCGTCTCCCTGGTGCCAGGTCCAGTAAAACATGGCAATAAACTTGTCTTTCTTTTTTTCTCCGGTCTTCTGGTAATCGCGTACCTTCCGGCCAAGGGCATCTGTTGCTGCCCATTGGTCGCTAATGACCGGCTGAGCTACCGATTGCCCTAACCAACAACAAGCGATTGTTGCCGCTACGATTGATCCGAATAGATTTTTCTTAGTCATTGTTATTATTTAGCTGGTTTAATTTTTCTTTTTAAGCGTTATTTGTCAATCATTTTAATAAGCCGGGTTGCACAACAGCTTCTCTCTTATTGGATTGGCCCGGGATAAGACACTTCATCCCAGTTTTGAATCCCAATCAGCGTTTTATACGGATCAAAAACGGCATCTTCCTGACCGGTATCAGCAGCCTGGTAGGCAAACCAAACCGGTTTCCGGCCACCCGGGTCGGCCGCATCGTCGGGGAAACGGCGTAAGCCAATCCGTAATCCGTCTTCCAACCGGTTATCAATCCAATTGTGCCATTGAAAAGCATCGATTCCGTCCAGGTTTTTCAGCTTTTTCCAGGCATAGGCAAAACCGGCAGCCTGTTCTTTCAGATCGGTATCGCTGTATGTTCGTGAATTGGTTCCGTTTTCAGATAACCAAAGTGTCCGTTTTTCGATACCTTGGTATTTATTTTCCGGCTTTTTAATCCAGGTATCCAACACTTCCAGATTTTTAAAAGTGACCAGCGGCGAGTTCATGTTAAATATTGCGTTTGCATCATTCCAGGTTTTCGGCTCATTCAGATCCTGCGGGTAAGGATGACATGCCAGCCCCCACTGAAAATCGCCCTCAGCATCGCTGTAATCCTGTAATGTTTTCAACATGTCTTTGGTGGCATAATATTTTGATCCGACTGCCTCGGCCCACGAATGGGTAAAAGAGCCAAACACTTCGCTGTTTGCATCGTATTGCCGGGCAATGTTATAACACAATCTCATCGATTTGATGTAGGTATCCATGTATACCAGCATCGGTTTGTCGCCCATGTTGGTCCACGAAAGCCCGGCATCCACCTCGTTGTGCATAATCCAGTGATGAATGCGTCCGTAAGCATGATCGCTGCGGCAATAACGACTTGCCAGAAAATCGAGCGCCGCGGCATAACAATTGACGCTTGCCGGAGTCGTCATATTGGGCATGGTATAAATTCCTTCGGACGTGTAATCGGGATGTTGCAGCAACTTCCCAATTTCGGGATCAGCGCATTGCGAAGCCTTTTGTACCAAAATGATAGCCGCCACCACGATATTTTTCGAACGGGCTGCCTGCATGGTCCGGTCAAGAGCCTCTACCCTCGCCCGGTCAAAATAATATGTTTTATCGCCATAGGAATGGGCCATGGCATTGGAACGCGATTGCAGGTACATGAATTCCGTGAACGCCACATTTACCGTAGCGCTTGTAATGTGCAGATCGTCCAAATCAGTTTGAAAACCGAGGTCGGCAGCATAACCTCCCAATCCTTTTCTCCCGGAAGGCCGTTGCGGGCTCATCGTTTGATTTGGTGTGATTTGTCCGGCATACCGGGCATGAGAAATAATTTCATCGGATGATGTTCCCTTTCTGACAATCACCCATTTGGATAATAGCCGGTCGTATCTGAATCCGTTCCGGGACACAAAACGGTCGAGAGTGATTGAGAAAGAAGATTCGGTTAAGGGGTAACTGTTGGTAAATTTCTCAATCTGTGTCAACTGGTCAGAGGGCGCCACTTCGCACAGGCTGACCTCGCCTTCGCCTGAAAAAGATCCCCGAATGGTTATGTTTGACGGACCTGCCTGAACATCGGAAATTTGGGAACTAAAACCGGACGAGAGGTATTTGCTCAGATTGGATTCCAGCAAAAGGTCATTGGCTAACCGGTCTTCCCGCTCCTTTGCCAGAGCTTCCTCCGCAGCATTCCGGGCCCTCAGTTGTATGTTCCTGATTTGAATAACCACGCCTGACTGATTACCAAAATCGAGGCGCAGAAAATTGCCGGAATTTCCCCAGGAAAACTTTTTGATTTCGTCGCCTGCATCAAACGAAAAAGTCTGCCAGACGCTTGTAACCGGAAGCGCTTCGGTTTTAACTGAACGACCTTCGCTTACAGGCGCTCCGAAGAAAATCTGAAGATGGCTGATCTGTTTGGCGCTTTGGTATTCAAAGGTAAAAACAACCCGTTCCGAAGGATTTGCACTGGTCAGCGGAACCAGCGACACGTAAGGATCTTCGCCGGTTGTGGTTAACTCATATTGATAAGATCCCTTGGAACTAATCTCAAGCTGATTAGCCGACGACGACTGAATACTCAAATAATTGGGCTTAACAATCGTGACAGGCTCGTCCGGCAGGTCTTTTTTACACGAAAAGAGAGTAAACAAAACAAATAGAAACAACGTGAATGTAACCGTTCTGTCTTGTATCCGATGGTCAAACTTCATAGGTTCCTGGTTTTGTTGATTGATCTTTAGGTTCGTTTCAACTATTTACTTTTTCACGATTACATAATCGCCGGGGCCAAGCTCTTTCTCAAAATAATCTCCCTGATAATCAGACTCATTTATTTGTGTTTCTTTTTGTTGATGAAAAATAGTGACGGCGCCGTTTATTGATCGGGTCGTTCTGAATAGTGCACGTGTTCCGGCCGGAACAGAAATCAGGTAGGTAATCTCGCCTGAATCCGATCTTTCCCAGTTCGATTTGATGTAGCCAAACGGTGTTTTGTATGATGTCTTCACATAACTCAGGCCCTCCGGAGTATGCGGTTCCAGGTGAAACTTCCGGAAACCCGGATTATGCCCGTCGGGACGAATGCCGCCCAGCCAGCGGTAAAACCATTCGGAAACGCTTCCAAACATGGGATGACAATTGGAGTAGGTGTTGTCGCTTTCTTTCCAGGTTTCCCATAAAGTAGTTGCCCCCCGGGATAACATGAAACCCCAGCCCGGATAATCGCGGCTGTTCACGATATCAAAGACCTCTTGCGTTAAACCGGCCTGCGACAAGGCTTCCAAAATATATTTGGTACCAAAAATCCCGGTCGTAAAATGACCGTTTTCTGCATTTTTAACCGAAGCCATCAGCAAATCGACCGCAAGCGGCTGCTCAGGTTCAGGAATAACACCTGAATACAGCAAGGATGAAAACAAGGTTTGTTTGTTTATACTCTCGTTGATACCCACGGAAGTATGCCAGACTGTTTCCTGTAACTTTTGTTGAAGACTGGTTTCCAGCGCCGTGAATTTGGTTTCGTTGGCGCGGTCGCCCATCAATACGGCGAATTTTTTCATCACTCCCGCGGCCTGCAAATAATGGCTGGTCCCTGTTACCTGAACAGGAACGGGTATCAACGACTCGTGGTCGCCCAAACCTTTTTCCACCAGCAAATCAGGGTGCAAACGAGCTACTTTCTCCATCCATTTCAGGTTGAAATCGTACAATTCGTTAACGATTTCCAGATCGCCGTAATACAGATAAAGTTGATACTGAAGAAACAAAAATGCCGACTCCCAGCTGATTCCGCAATACTGAAGGCCAACAAAGGGAGCCGTATCAATAAAAACAGAATCGTTCATGGCATCCACCCAGTCGTAAATTGTTTTGCGGTAAAACCCGTGCATATCAAAATTGTAAATAAACGATTCGGAAACCGCGTTGATATCGCCGCCATATCCGAATTTTTCGCGGGCGGGGCAATCCGACTGAACACTCACCAGGTTCGATTTGAAGGTGCGGATGGTTATTTTCTGAATGGAATTCAGCAATTCGGAAGAAGATTCAAAATGATTGCAGGCCTCCACATCCGAATTCAGGGCCAATCCCTCGATATCGCTTTTTGCCGGTTCATAGTTCAACCCGCTGATCTCGAGGTATCGGAACGTATGGAAGGTAAATTCAGGTGAATACCAAACCTCCCGTTTTTCGCCGAACACATAAACATCTGTTTGCCAGGCAATATCAGGAGCTCCCGGACCACCAACCCCTGCCTGCTTAATTTGCCCGCAAACCGTCGTCATCGGGTTTAACCGGCCATCGTCATAAACCCGCTCCCCAAACCTGAGCGTGATGGTATCACCCGGATTTCCCATGAGTCTGATTTTATAAGTTCCGGCAAAATTGACTCCCAGATCAGCCAGATAGATTCCTTCGCCGGGACTTGTGATTTTTACCGGACTTATCCGATCGGTGACTTTAACCGGAGGAAAAAACCGCGGCTGAAGTTTTCCTCCCGGTGAATCCACCATACAAGCGGTTTCCCAGGCTGAATCATCGTAACCCGGCAAATCCCAGTCGGGGAACTCCTTGCGGGCATCGTACCATTCGCCCAGGTAAACATTATTTTTAGTGATGGGCCCCTGAGCAAATTTCCAGGTATCGTCGGTAGATAACTCTTTGGTTTTTCCATTGACATCTTCCACCACCAGCCGGGCAGTAAATTTCGGATTGCCTGTTGGCAAGCCATTCCGCAGGTTCAGGTACCCCCACATTTGCAGCGGCAGCGGATTGTAAAACCCATTGCCCAAAGTAACTCCTATACAGTTCCTTCCTGCCTTCAATTCTGACGTGAGATCATATTCGGAATAATAAACCCGTTTACTGAAATCGGTCCAGGCCGGATCAAGATAAATATCGCCGATACGTTTGCCGTTTAAACTTGCCCGGTAATAACCGCCCGCCGTAATATAAAGTGTTGCCCTCTCTATTTTCGCGGAGTCAATCTCAAACTCCTTGCGGAACAAGGGGGCCGGATGGTTTCCGTACATCGAAACCTCATCGGCAGAAACAGGCTGGCAGTCGCCAATCCATACCGACTGGTCTGAAAGACCGGGAACGTTAGCCTGCTTTTCGCAGGAGATGGTGAGGTAGGCGGCAATAATCAGCAGAAGAAACAGGGACTTTTTCATTTGATCTATCATTTAATTGGGTTAGGTCGTTTCATTGAATTTCGTGTAATCCGTCACAGCTCACATAGTGTGTTTTTATACCAAGCGAATCCATGAGCTCCCGGATTTCTATCGTTTTCAGAATATGCGTGTTGTAGCCTTCACCAATATCGTTGTTGTACACCCACGACGGGCTTGGCCATAAACAGGCTTTGAATCGGATTGTCCGGTAAAAATCTTTACTGACGCCCTGTTGCCCGTGGTGCGCCATTTGCAGGTAATCGCAATCGAGTTCGTTTCGAAAAGGACCATTCAGCAGCCTGTCTCCTTCTTCACTCCCACAATCACCCAGAAAAACCAAGGACTTTGACTTATCCCAAACCCGGACAATCATACTTGAATTGTTGTACGGGTTCATGGTGATATCTTCGTTTTTTACAGCCAATATTTTAAATTTAGTCTGGTCGAATTGAATGATTAAACCGGGTTCGGTAACATTCACAACAGGAATTCCGGATTTTTTCAGACTGGCATAAAATTCCAAAGCAGCAGCTTTATATTCGGGTTCCGATTCACAAAAAGCCGTAGAAAGTTCAGAATGGCAAACTGTCCCGATCCGGATTCCATTCGGATTCTTCAATATTTCGGTTATGGCGACAATGTGATCGGGATGCGGATGACTTACAAACCAGACCTCAACCTGATTGCCCAGTGCCGCCAGAAACCCGCGCAGATAAGCCGCTTCTTCTTTTACACCGCCATCCATCACCGCGACTTTCCCATTGTTCATCCTGAAAACGTACGAATTTCCAATGGTGTTGATCTGCGATGGAAGCTGCCATACCGTGAAATTGGGTTTCTGCTTCGAAAAGACAGGAATGGCTCCCAGAACGAGCGCTATTATTATGATCCATTTCTTTTTCATTGCCGGCTTACTCATCGGTTAAGTTGTTTTCAGATCTGATCTGCGTTAGATGTATTGAATTACTTGAAAATTAAAGTTCTTTCCATCCTGTACTATCCGGGTTCAGACATCAATCTTTCCAGTCTGAACAATTTCCCCTCACCGGGTAACAATTTCAGATCCATCTTCCTGTTGGCCCTGTTAAACCGAACGTTTTCAGTTTTTCCTGAAACCGAAGATATTTCCTTCAATCCGTTAACTCCGGGACCAATAATCATCCGGATAAGCTCTGTCCTCTCCAAAGATTTATTGACGATCATCACATACGTCTGATGTGTTTCGTTCTGTTCAAACCGGCTTATGATCAACTCTTTTTCAGGATCTTCAGGCCTGACAACAAAATCTGACGGTAGTTTTTCGGCATCTTCGGGAATCTTTATTCCCGTATGAAAAACATTCACCGCATCAAGCCCGATGAGCGTTTTGCCCAGCTGTTTCATCTGTCGGTTTAATTGTTTGAAAGGAAGATAAAGATCTGTTTTTTGTCCGCATGAATCGATAATGGCATTGGTAAAAACTTCTCCCCGATTGGTGGGTGTCCAATAGGTAAACCAAACCATATTTTTGATTCCGTATGCCAGACATGAGAAGACATTCAACCGCAAATCAACCACACCGGGACGCCGGTAAACACCGGGGATTCCAACAGACTGAAGGTAACACGAGGTTTTTACTCCGTTTTCCAGTCCGGCACGGCGAATAAAATCCAGGTTTTCATAATAGGATTCACGGAAAGACCCATCGGCCATAAAGGGATAACAATCAAAAGACAAATACTTCAGATTCTCCATTCCGCAGCTTTCAATCCATTGAGTGACGTACAAATTGTAATCAGGTAAGGACCATTGCGGCAACAAGTTCACGTAAGGCACTACCTGACGATCAAATTCCAAAATAGTCTGATATTTTTTTGCTGCCGCTTCAATTCCATCGAAATGAGGTTCGTCAATTACATAATAACCGGCTGTCGCCACATGATCACCGTATACCTGGATCATTTCCCGGATATCGGCTTTCGTCCCATTGACACGGGGATCGGCAACAAACAGTTTCAATCGGCACTTTTCGCATAAGCCGAGCATTTTCAGGTTACGTTCTTCGGTGTCGAGCAACGAGCCCAACACGTTCTGGATGTAACCAATATTTGCTTCGTTTATAAGCTTATATTGTTTCAGGTTGGCATGTTCCCATACCGGCGGCCAAAATATACCAATCTGAAATTCATCGGTAAAATCCGGCCTCTGTTGCTGTCCGAAAGAAACCAAGACCGCTAACATCAAAATCGCAAATAAAAATGGTCTCATTCGGTTCAAATTTGTTTGAATTGGTTTGTCATGATCAATACAATTGGTTATAATTCTTTAGGAAGCCAGGTGCAAATGTGCTTTCCGTTCCAGTTATTCACCGAGGCATAATCGGCCTGACGGATCATGGATTGCAAAACATCCGGATCTTTTTCTACCTGCCGGTAATATTCTTCCATCGCAAGCAACACATATTTGCGTTCCCACAGGTCGCCGCCGGGTCCGTCAGGCTGCTCACTCATCTCCGAGCAACTGATACTCCCGTTTTCACGTTGAGTTGTCAGCATATCCGCGATAGTTGACTGAAGGATTTTTTTTAACTCCTGATCTTGCGTATAGCGATAAAACATACATCCGGAGCGTACAGCCTTGCCCCACATCTCGCCCTGTGCGAAAAACGATCTCCCCGACCTGAATTTTTCGACCAGTGCGGCATATGGTACCACTCCCTTATTCCAGTGCTCTATCGAATTTCGGATATCGTCCTCCAGGTAGCCTTCAAAACGGATTGAATTTGCAGGCAGCGGCGTAAGCTGATCCTGAATTTTCACCATATCAGCATTTCGGCATGAGCCAAGAACAAAGCATCCCGCCAACAAAGCGGCAACTATTTGCGGATTACCCAAACAACCTTTCTTTTTTAATACTTTCATGGTCAAATACATTGATTCCCTGTTTTTTTCATTCATATTCAGTCGTTTCAACGGTTCGTTTTTAATTCACAATAAACTTTTTCCTTTCAGTTTCTCCCTGATTTTTCAGTTCGACAATATACATTCCAGGGCTTTTAAGGAAGCCAACATGAATGCTGTCTGAAAAAACAGAATCCTTGAACCTTTTCTGCCACAATACCTGCCCGGAGAAATTATAGATGGTGAGTAATGAATTAGCCTCGGTTCCTAAAGAAAAAACGATATTCAACACATCGTTTACCGGGTTGGGATAAATCTGAAATAAGGACTCCGTCTCATTGGGTATTTTGCCGGCGTGGTTAACAAAATAGCGATAATTGAAGCGTCCTCCCGGAGCAGCATCACCATTGACATAAAAATCCATGATATTTCCATCCTCCTGCATGTTATCACTCCATTTAAATTCGAGATCCAATAATTCGTCATTGGTAATTCCCAGCAGAGAGCGTTTGATTTTAAATACCAGGATGGTTTCGGCGACGGTATATTGAGCGGCCCCGGTTTTACGCCACTCCCAATTTTTGTTACTTTTTTCAACAATAGCTGAATCCGCAGGGCTATTCCGGTTGATCATAAAATCGTAACCTTCCCACCCGGTCTCTTTATTCCGGTCGATGTCGATAAACAAGCGCATCCATTTCGAATCTGACTTATCGGTTAGCGGATCGGCGGTTTCGGCATAAAACCAAATATACTCCTGATCCCGTGCCACCTTTGCCCGAACAATATCGTTTCGTCCGGTGGTATTGAGGTAAATCAGTTGGTCTCCCTGTCCGGCATGATTGCGATGAAACACATTTCCTTTGTACGAACGGAATTCTGGTTTTACATCATTCCAGGAGGTTCGGTCGTTCATAATTATGGTTTTGGGTGCAGATGCCACTTCAGAATCGGGCATTCCTTTAAATTTCCGGATATTGCTGACTAATTGCAGGTAATACAGATCGCCTTTATTTCCCCATGCTTTAACCGGTTCAATGTCACGGCTTTTTTCGGCAGAATACTGATCAACAAAAGCAAAAGGTTTAACATCCCAGTCAAACCAGCGTCCGGCAACCCATTCGTTCCAGCCGGTGACAAATACCAGATCCGGATCAAGTTGAAAAGCTCTCCCCCATTGTTCCTGAAAATTCAATCCATAAAAAAAGGCATCGGGACGTGCATCCTGTCCATGAGTTTTTGTGTAACTGCGGCCGAAAGTAAGCGGACTGTTAAAACCGCTGGCATGTCCGCCACTGGCATCCGACGCATTTTGCGCAACTCCAACGGGAACCTGCTCATATCCTCCCGTTGTTTTTTTAACATACCCATTTTGCGGATAGTTTTCCAGCCATCCCCATTGATCGTTTGTTGAAGGTCCGTTCACATAATCGGGTTGTCCGGGACGAAATGTAAAAAATGCCTTTACCGCATCTACCTTTTGTTGCCCTACTGATTGGAGTATTTGTACCGGGGTATGATCTGTTCCGGCAGTTAATCCGGTAAAAATCAAATCAGAAGAATAAGCGATCTCGCTTTCGTAATTACCGCTAACCGGAACCGCATTGAAATAGCTTACAGATGTACCGTTGGCTTCGGTATATTTCCACACTCCCACCTTCTCGGTTCCATTGCTCAATTCCCAAAGGTAAGTCCCCGCATCCAGTTTATCAAAAGCTAATCCTAGTTTTTCATTATCCTTAAAATTGACAAAAGTTTTCTCTGCAAGTGGAGTTCCTGCAACCGTTTCATTGTAATTATTTTTCCATTTATACAGGCTGAAAGTCAGGTTACCGATATTGTTTCCCCAACTTGGACAGGACGCATTGACCGCGTAAAAAGATGAAGTTGCTGTAAATTTCAAGCCGGCGCTGTTCCTTTTTGCTTTCATGCAATCAGGATAAGCCATCATCAACGGTTTTCCGTGCCATATAAACCATAAATCCTTATATCGCTGAGGCTGATAAAGTTCATCATACAATTCGGTGAGCGATTCCATTGAACCGTCGGTAGGGCCAAAAGGTAGAAGAAAAGCGATACGGGGAGTTTGAACGCCATCTTTTCGGGCCTGCGTCCAAACTTCCAGCAGTTTGATATAGGATGTTTTCCAGGTGAAATTCCCGTTCGTACAATCAAAAAACACAACATCAACGCCTGCGTCAGCCAACATCTCCGCATGTTTACGCAAAACCCATTCATCGGTCGTCCGGTAATAACCAAACAGGGGCTCATCCCACCAAAAAACGCCGCCAACAATACCTTTCCAGGCCGGATGACCGGCATCAGTTGCTGCCTCAGGATATGTTTCAATGATTTCAGTAATATTCAGTACCGGAGAAAAACCGGCCATGTCGTCGGTATGCCATGTCCAGTAAAAAAGCCCGACAAATTTATTTTTTCGTAAACTTCCTGCTTCTTCTCTCATAAGCAATTTTCGGCCCAAGCCATCGGTTGCAGGAAGTCCGTTTCCAGCATTATCAGAAATCTGAGCAAACAGGCTTTCAACACAGAAGAAGAAAAATATACCTGAAATTAGTTTCATGACCATATCCTGAATAATTTGAGCCGGGATGTCTGAATTAACAATCCGGGATACCTTGAGATCAGTTTGGCACAAATGAGACCCACCTAAGCAGGTTAATTATTTAAGTTACGGACTATCAGGAACATGTTCCTGATAGTCCGTAAGCAGGTATCTTAGTTGTCAGTGCTCATCAACCTGCGAACATAAGTCCAGTGGCAATTAATCCAACCAGCCGGGGTTCTGCCAGTCGCTACCCGAAATTCCGATAATTTTATCAACCTCACTTTGATCAATCGGGTACATCAGGTACTTGTCCGACGAACAGTTCCGGTCTTTAAATTTAAACCTGGTGAATGTTAGCCCTGCCCCGTTCTGGGTGATTCTCATCCCGGTAACGAATTTATCTGTTTCGTTCAGGATCTTCCACCGGCGAACATCAAAGAACCGATGTTCTTCAAAAGCCAACTCTACACGCCTTTCATTCCGGTATCTCTTTTCGAACGCCTCTTTAGTCATCCCTGCCGGAAGAGCCGGCATACCAGCCCTGGCACGAACAGCATTAACCGCTTGCCTGGCGCTCATTGAAAAACTTCCTGAAGTAACAACGGCATCGGGTCCATTTGACTGATAAGCAGACTCGGCAAAATTCAGGTAAAGTTCAGCTAAACGGAACAGCCGTACGGCTCCGTCAGCATCGTTGCTTTGACCTGATTTGAAGTTGTTGAATTTGCGTAAATAGTACCCGGTTCGGGTATGTTTCCGGTTAAGCTCCGATATTTCCTCGTTTCCCCCAACATAGGTTTGAACAGCCGAAGGATCGACCTCGCCAGCAGGCGCGCTCTTGACTTCAATCCGGATATCTTTGATCTGCATGGCAACACCTGAATTCACACCCACGTCGAAGCGAAGATTGTCACCCGCATTTCCCCAACCAAACGAACTAACTGTTTCGGTTATATCAATTGAATACGTAGTCCATTCAGTAGCTTTAGCGATGGCTGCCGGTTTAATCGAACGAGCTTCAGCCAGTGCAGGACCAAAGAAGATCTGAGGGTTAACCACTTCCGAACTTTTGTATTCGAACTTAAATACCACCGACGGCGGATTATTTAAACCTGCAGCCAAAGGCGTAAGCATCACCCAAGGGTCTCCACCTGTAGTTGTCAATTCGTATGAACCGGCAGCAACCTGTGTTACATCCATTTGATTTATACTGCCAGTAAAGTCCAGATTATAGGTATCATCACGATCGTCAACAACCTGCCCCAAATTCCTAACTGCCCCGTTGTAATAAATGGAAGCATAAAACCGGGGATCGCGCCCTTCATAAGGGTTTGCCGGATCGTAACCGGAAGCGCTGTTTATAATCGGGTTCAATCTGCCGGCATCGGAATAGCCTGTAACAGGAATTTCGCCGTTAGCCATTTCATAACTGTCCACAAGATCCTGTGTAGGACATGGTCCGGCTTTCTCCATGCCCGGATTAGTTGGCAAACCGGCATACTTCCAAACCTGCATTTGTCCGCCGCGCTGGTAGATTGTCTCTTTATCGACTGAGCGTTGATCGTTAGAACTGGTAAAGAAATACAGGGCATATGCATTTTGCGCAATATCAGACGACGGTTCAACATCAAACAGTTTATAATCATGAGCAAGACATTGAGATAACGCTTCGGCATTGATCGCGGTCGCCATTTCCCAGGTATAAGTGCCGTCGGACCATAGCGGACTTGCAGCATATGTTACCGCCTGAGATTTAATCGCATAGGCAACTGCCCGGCTCATGATCCCATATTGATTGTCATAAATAGCCCAGTGAAACCCATTTTCTGTATCAGGAACTGACAGGGCCGCGTCGCAATCTTCCAGAATGAAGGTAACAACATCGGAAAATGATGCGCGTTTATCCTGGGAGAAATCATGTCCTATCTCCAGCGGTTTATCAAAAACAGGAACACCTCCGTAGCGTTTGATTAATTGCAAGTAATAAAGCGCACGCAAGGTACGGGCTTGCGCTACCCAACCGGCTTTTACTTCTTCAGAAGCATATACCGAAGCCGTCTTTATGTTTTCGATAAAAACATTACATTTCCGTATCCCCTGGTAGAGAGATCCCCATGGACTACCATCCACTGAATAGGATGGGTAGCTTGATGAAGTAATGCTTCCCGCATACCAGGCGCTGTATCTCGATCCGGGAGTAATATCGTCAGCATCCTGTGCTTCGTCTGTAAACGACGCCCGATCCATATATGGAGCAGGGCAGAATCCGTAACAGGAGTTCAGATAACCTCTCGTCCTGTTGTAGTCGCTAAAGACCTGGTCCATCGTTATCCGACCATCACTGGGCAGATCCAATTCATCGTTACACGAGATAAAAAAGCTCGCTATAACCGTGATGAATGCAATAATAATATACTTTTTCATACTCATTTTCTTTTCATGTTAATGATCACCCAATTCATTAAAAGACAACACTTACACCAATGTTGTAAACCCTGTAAACAGGAAATGAAGAGTAGCCACCTTCCGGACCAAAATCATCAGATTTCATCTTGTCCCAGGTAATCAGATTCTGTCCGCTGAATATAACTTTCGCTGTTGTTGCTGAAATCGCTTTTGTGAAGGACGCCGGCAATGTATAAGTTAACTCCACATTCTTAAGACGTAAATAAGACCTGTTGTAGCTAAAATAATCGTTGGCTTCATGATTAACCGACTTAGCCAGCGAAAGAGCAGGATAGCTGATCTTTTCACCCCTGTCGTATCTTTCCTGGGTCCAGGCATTCCGGTGCAATGCTCCGAATACGCCATCGTGACTTGTTTCCCACACACCGGTTCCACCATAAATAGAAGAATAATCGCTTATTCCCTGGAATAGAAAGCTCAAATCAAAAGACTTATAGATAAACCCTCCCGAGAAAGCATAGGTAGTACGAGGCAGGTATCCATCTCCAATCGGAGCCTTATCCCGTTCGTCAATGTTATGATCGCCGTTCAGATCCTGATATTTTAAATCGCCCACACGGGCTGTGCCAAAACCATAAGTAAGATTGCTGTTGTCAATTTCAGCTTGTGAATTGAAGAACCCATTCCCGTTACTGTAATCGACCAAATAGCCAAAATTCTGACCAAACGAATAATTTTCTTCCCATTTCCGGTAAGCATAATCATCGGTCCGCAACGCTTCATTCCATTTTACAATCGTATTCTTTGCATAACTATACATCCCGCCAACATAAACACTCCAATCCTTATTGATTGACTTCGTGTAGTTGACGCTAATATCGTATCCCTTGTTTTCGAAGACTCCTGAGTTTGTCTTTGGGTAATTGCTCAGTGGGACCCCCTGGTAAAGCGGTATTGTTGAATATGCCCCTACAACCATATTTTCCATGCGTTCTTTAAATACATCGACCGAAACAGTCAGTGCATTAAATAAACCCAGGTCCACGCCAAAATTTTGTTTTGTTGAAATTTCGGCTTCGATTGACGGATTACCGACTTGCTGTTCATTAACGATATACTGAAGATAAGCAATGGGGCCTCCACCTGACGCCGTTACATTGTCAAGATAGGCATAACGGGCTAAATCACTTTGGTCGTTGGCCGTTTTACCATAGGAAGCCCTGAATTTAAGATGGCTTAACCAGTCTGTTCCGCTCATGAAACTCTCGTTGGAAGCGATCCACGCCACAGATACAGCCGGAGTTAACGTATAACGGTGTGACCGTGCATATTGCTCCGAACCGGAATAGCCAACATCAAACTTGGCAAAATAGCGGTTATTATATCCGTATGTTGCCTCAGCGCCTGTACTTACCCGGTTATACGGAAGACTCCAGGGCGAACCGGTATCGGCTTTTGTCAGATTCTGATAAAACATGTAGCCCAATCCGGTAAGCTGATGTTTGCCAAAATTCCGCTGATAGTTTAAAGCCGCTTTATAGGTTAAATGATAATAAAAGGAATGACCCTTACTGTATGCCAGAGGAGTATCTGTCTGCTCTCCTTTTTTAATAAAATTAAGTGAGTTCGTATCGTCTGTTCTGATCCATCGCTCATAATCCTGAGTTGTTCCTAAACTACCTACCGAATTGGTCTGATAAGCCATAATACTATTCAAACTTAAACCTTCCGTCAGAAAACTCAGATCCAGATCCAAACCAAACTGTGATGTAATGTTCGTTACAGTGTGCCTCCAGTAACCGGATCTGTTGAGCATTCCATAGGTAGGCGAGCCAACACGTTCAGTTGTAATCACCTTACCTCCGGGTTCAATAACTTCGCCGGTGGTTTCGTCCAGCACCGAAGGAGTAACCGGTCCGTAAACGGTAGACGGAATCTGAAACAGACTGCTGTATATGGTAGAATTAGCAGAACCAGGAGTCCTTTCCCGTTTAATATTTCCGCTTAAGCGTACAAAGGTCTTTAAATATTTATTCAGGATCATATCAACATTTGTACGGTAGTTTATCCAAATATTATTGGCATTCGGATTGTACTTGGATTGATCAGTTTTGAACTGACCTCCCTGATGCATCACATTCAAATTTGAAAAGAACTGTACCTTCTGCGATCCTCCTGTCACATTTACGCCAACCCGTTCCATGAGCGAAAAGTCTTTCAGAAACATATTGTACCAGTTGTTATCTGGATAGAGATCTCTGTTTTCGCCTGACCGGTACATCTCAATCTGCTGGTTGCTGAACAGGTAATTCTGTCCGAGACCATCATTATAAGCAGCCTGATTTCTCAACTCGGCATATTCGGCAGAGCGAAAAAAAGTTGGCTTTGTTGTTACCTGCTGTAACGATTGATCAAACCGGGTATTGATCTGCAAACCGCTTTTTGTGCCTCGCTTTGTTGTAACAACAATTAATCCGTTGGCTCCTTGAATTCCATAAAGCGCTTGAGTTGAAGCATCTTTTAAAATCGTCACCGATTCAATTTCGCTCGCAGAAATGTATTCCAATGTTTGGTTACTGTTATACGCACAGATAATCCCATCAATAATAACAAGCGGGCCGGAAGTTCTCGCGGCCGATATTCCGCGGATAAAAAGATTCGTATTTGCCCTTGACAACTCAGAGAAAGTTTCCTGCGTTATCAGGCCAGATAAACGTCCGGCTAAAGTTTGTGTCAGGTTGGCAACCGGTGACTTTTCAAGCTCTTTCCCGCTTACCGTAGCCACTGATCCCGAGATTTCGCGACGCAACTGCGAGGAGTATCCCAATTGAATTACCTCGTCTAACCCATGAACATCCCGCTGAAGTGAAACGTCAATCTGAGATTTTCCGCCAATGGCGATTTCCTGCTTAACAAAACCAATAAGTGAGAAAATGAGGGATTCATCACCATCAACCAGATCCAGTACATATTCGCCATTTGCGTCTGTAATTGTTCCTTTCGTACCGTTTTCGGTGATTACCGCAACTCCGGACAAAGGCTTTCCATATTCATCAGAAGTCTTTCCCTGAATGGCGGTTGACAGCTGTTGCGCGTTAAGAGATCCTTCCCAGGAGCAAAATAACGCGAACAAAACAACTATTCTTAAAATTAAATTATTGTATGTCATCATGATTATTCATTTTAGTCCGTTACTATTTTACTACCAACCCGGATTCTGCCAATCCTGACCGGTAATCGCCTTCAGACGATTAGCCTCGTTGAGTGGCATCGGTACCCATAGAAATTTGTTGGTATAACATTTCCGTTCAGTAGAGCGTACGGTACGGCGGCCAAAAGTATAGGTGCCATCTGCATTTCTGATTATCTCTGCAGCGGTGATCCATCTGTCTGTTTTAGAAAGATCGCCTGTGGGTGATGACCAGCGTCGTACATCAAAGTAACGGTTCTCCTCCATGGCCAGCTCAACCCTGCGTTCGTTACGAATACGAAGGATGAGTTCTTCTTTGGGCAATGATGACGGCAGATCGGGCATTCCAACCCGGTTTCTGATTTCATTCACTGCCGCTTCAGCTTCAGCTAATTGTCCGGCTTCAGCAGCGGCTTCAGCAAAATTCAGGATCACTTCCCCTAATCTGAAAAGTTTCCAGTTTGCTCCGCCTACCGGATTATCATTCCCTGAATTCGGGTGTAGAAACTTCCGTTCATAGTATCCGGTCCGGGTCGCTCTCCGAACAGAAGCGCTGATTCCGGTTTGCGGCTCTCCCACATAAGTGGCAATTATTCTTGTCCGGTTACCAATCGGCGCAGGATAATTTTCATAGGATTCAGGCGCTTCAGCAAAATTCCAGAGACACTTTCTTTTGGACCCATTGTAATAAATGGAAGCATAAAAACGGGGATCTCTGTTTTTATATGGATCCTGCGGATTATAAAGGGTATTCCCCGGGTTATAATTGGGCTGCAAATGGCGCTCGTCCAGATACGGATTTGTCAGATTCAGGATCGGTTTTCCATCAATTGTTTCATAGGCATCAACCAGTTCCTGTGAAGGACATGTTCCCGATTTGTACCCATCCTGAGAACCAATACCATCGATATTCCAAATATTTCCCTGGCCATCGCGACTCTGATAAAGGGTCTCCTTATCCACCGGAGTCGAGGAATAGCTCATGTTTTGCGTAAAGTATTCGTTATAAAGAGCCGTATATTCGTTCTTATCCGGTCCTAAAAAGGCAACATCCGAAAGATAGGTTTGAGGGAAGTTTACCTTGTTGTATAATTCAAAACCACGTGATCGTAGGTTTGCTAAAGAAGCTTTATTGATTGTATAGGCTTCCTGCCAGTAATTATTCCCCCCATTATTCAAGGGACTTGCAGCAAAAAGGATCATCTTGGATTTAATAGCTTCAGCCATTGCTTTATTTACGCGTCCGGCTTCACTGCCTATCGTAATTCTCCAGGGTAATTCGTCGGTAGCAAGCGCCACGTCGCAATCCTCCATGATAAATTTTACCACCTCGTAATAACTTGCCTTTTCCACCAATGAAAAGTCAGTTGCCAAATTATATGGTTCACGTTCAATTGGCAAAACGGGCCCAAACCATTTCAATAATTCGGAGTAGTAATATGCACGCAGAAGATGTGCCTCGGCTTTCCAACGCTTACGGTCGGCCGGATTTGTTACAGTTGCATTATTTATTCTACTAATAAACAGCGTACAATTTCGGATTGCACTCCAGTACCTGGCCCAGTAATCTCCGTTTCCTCCATCAGCGCTGATATTTGTGATCGGATGACTACCGGCAGAAGCATCACCATTATACATCCGACCGGCCATAATCCACGATTCCGCTTCGGCATCGGTATCCCATGCTTCATCGCTCCAAACAATAGGTCCACGCGACCAAAAGAAATACCGGGTTCCTTTAACCGGCATATTCGAATAACAGCTGTTCAGAAAAGCTCCTACCTTATCATTGTCCGCGAAAATATCATCCATCGTCAACTTTCCATCAGGTGCCATATCCAATGCCTCTGAACAGGAGCTCAGCGCCAATATCAATGCGATAAGTGCAAAATATATGTTTTTAATTTTCATAATTTCATTGATTTAAGGATTAGAAAGTGATGTCGAGACCAACGTTCTTCATTTTGGTCACCGGATATCCGATTGGATCATTATTCTCCGGATCAAGATGTCCCAAACGCAGATGATCCCAGGTAATCAGGTTTTGTCCGCTGACATAAACTCTTAATTTGTCAATCCCCAGTAATCTCAATGCCCCGTTGGGAAGAGTATAACCCAGCTCAATGTTTTTCAGCCGGATAAATGACCTGTTCATAATAAAGAAGTCGTTGGCGACATGGTTCGTGGTACTGTGCGTACTTAGGGCAGGATAGGTGATTCGATCACCATTGGCATAACGTTCTGCAGTCCATGCAGTTTTATGATAATCAAAATAAGTCCCCCTTATTATGTATTCGTATACCCCTTGTTGCGCATAGTTCGAATTATACTTGGCCACTCCCTGAAAAAAGGTTGTAAAATCAAGAGATTTGTACGTCAGGTTTATGGTAAGACCATAAGATACTCTCGGAATACTGGAGTAACCGATAGGAGCCTGATCTTTGCTGTCAATAACGCCATCGTCATTCAGATCAATGTATTTGATATCACCCACCCGTGGCTCCCCAAATCCATAGGTTGTCGTTCCAAGGTATTCATTCAGTTCTTCCTGTGAATTAAAATATCCGTTTCCATTGCTGTAATCAATTTTATACCCCCAGGCCTGACCGATTGAATAACCGGTATTTCGGTATTGATATGCGTATGATTCGTCGCGAATTGGCTCATCGATAAAACGGATTGTATTGTGGTTGTATCCGTAGTTTCCTCTAACCATCAATTGCAGGTCTTTTGCAATCGTCTTGTTGTATGTCAGTTCAATTTCATATCCCTTATTATCAACCTTACCCATGTTCACTTTGGGAATGTTCCCTAACGGAACTCCCTGAAACTCAGGAACCATACCTCTTGAAATTAATATCTTATCCCTGTTTTCAATAAAATAATCGAAGGTTATATTCAGGTCGTTGAACAGTTGCACATCAATTCCATAATTCTGTTTCTTTGCGAGCTCCCAGGTTAAGTTCGGGTTCCCCAACAGGCCTTGATTAATGCCTCTTCCAAGCCCCAGACTACCAAGAGGTCCTGATCCCATGCTGATATTATCCTGATAAAGAAAACGGGCGCTGCCCATTTTATCATTCCCTACTTTTCCGTATGATGCTCTTAATTTAAGATTGGTAATCGTTTTATTCTCTTTCATAAACTGCTCATTGCTGATCACCCAACCAACAGATACTGCGGGGAAAAAACCATAGCGTTTACTCGGAGCAAATTGTTCCGATCCATTATACCCCATATTCACTTCGCCCAAATAACGCCCGTCAAAACCATAGGTGAAACGTCCGGCAACTCCCAATAAGTTATAAGGAATTTCTCCGGCTGTTGATTCCCAGTAATCCCGCTGGGCCAGAACCATCCCGGTCACATCGTGCTTATCTCCAAATGTCCGGTTGTAGTTGATTGTCCCCTGAAGGTTAATGTTGTAACGCGAATCAGCGCCTTTGGCAATCGACAGCAGGCTTTCATCGGAACGTTTTACGGCGTAGTTCAATGTATTTGTCTCCGGATTGATTTCGGCCAGATAAAGGCGTTCGGATTTTTGTCCCTGCATCGCGGTTGTTGACCTGGAGTCGTAGGAAATCATTCCTTTTGCACTTAATCCCTTGGTGATGGTATTACTTAAATCCCATTCCATTCCCAAGGATACATTCAGATTAGATCTGACCTCATTCCGGTAACCCATCCGGTTCATAATTTCAAATGCAGACCGGTCCATATAACCCGGATCCACAATTTGCCCGGGGGCAACACCAAATCCTTCGATTGTTGTCGGACCGGGAGTAATGGGGAGAATCGTTTGTGCCTGGTAGAGCAGGTCGCGCATCATCCAGTTGGTATCGTTTCCGTATAACCACGCAGCCGGCATATTAACCTGTTCAATATAACTTCCGATATTAAGAAACGATTTGAATGACTCGGAAACCTTGTAATCAATATTGGATCTGAAATTATATCTGTCCATTTTTGCTGACGGGTCATACCCCAAAACCGATTCGGGTTCGGTCTTCAGGTTACCCCCCTGGTGGAGGTAAGCAGCATTTACAAAATAAGAAATTTGATTCGTTCCTCCGCTTGCGGTCAGGTTGATCCGGGTTTGAGGAGCATAGCGGGAAATATACTCCCGATAATAGTCATGATCGGGATACATGTATTGTCTAATCCGGGCTTGTGCTTCATAATCCGGATCATTTGGATCGAGACCAGCCAGCGGATTGGCATACATATCGATCGTTGTCTGACTAAAAGGAGGAGTCGTGATTCCGTCGTTGAGAGCCGCTTCATTTCTTAATGCCATATATTCCAACGAATGAAGCCGTTCCGGTTCACGGGTAAACGAAGTATAACTCTGTTGTGCATTCAGTGTCAGCTGCATTTTTCCTTCAACACCTCGCCTGGTTGTGATCAGAATAACACCATTCGCTCCACGAACACCAAACAAAGCTGTTGCAGAGGCATCCTTTAAAATTGAAATCGTAGCGACTTCATTCGGATCAATTGTACGAATGTTATCACGAGGAACACCATCAATAAGAATCAATGGGCTCGTGCCGTTGGTTGTTGCCGCGCCACGAAGGTACATAGTGGCGTCGTCCCGCCCTGGCTGACCGCCACCAGACTGGATCGAAGTCAAGCCGGAAATCCGGCCGGCCAACGCATTTGCCAAACTGGCAGACGAACTTTGAACGACATCTTTGGTTTCGATAGATGAAACGGCTCCGGTTACCGATACTTTTTTCTGGATTCCGTAACCAACGACCACCACTTCATCAATTCCGGTGGTGGTTTCATCCATTTTCACATTGAGCATCTCCTGACCGGAATAAGCAATCTCCTGAGGTTTCATTCCAACAAATGAAAAGAGCAGGGTCGCTCTTTCGGGAACGTTTTTTAAGGTAAAAACGCCATCCGGATCAGTAACTGTCCCAATTGTAGTTCCTTTGACAACCACGGCAACTCCAGGTAAGGGAAAACCGCCGGAATCTGTTACAATTCCCCTGACTTGCCGCTGTTGAGCGATATTCACCGCACTGGCAATAATGGAAGGAAGATCCGGACTGTCTTTTGACATGATGGCAATTTGCCGGTCGTATATTTCGTAATAATTGTCTGTCCCTTTAAAAATCTGATCAAGAATTGAATCGACAGTCTCATTCTTTACTTTTATACTGACTTTTCTGTCTACATCAACAGATCTTTCACTATAAAGCAGAATATACTCACTGTTCTCCTCAATCGCCTGAAAAATCTGCCGGACGGTAGTACTCTCAAAATACATATTAAACTTCGTTTGTTGAGAATAACTGTTGGCAGTAACAGTCACCACCGACACAAGCATAAAAAAGGTTAGCAGTTTCATTTTCAACAATAATTTTAACATCCTGCTATGTACATAGCACGGTCCGTTTCGTTTTTTTTTCATAGTTTTGCTTAGTTTATTATTAATACCTCTATTAGATAAACGTTGAAAACCGGTGGAGGCCTAATTCCCCCGGTTTTCTTTTTATCGTTATATTTTTAAAATTTACATAGGCGCTGTTATTTAAAAATAATTACACTGTTTTCAGATATTTCATAGTCAATCCTTGCGACTTTCGACAAAACAAGCATCACCTCATTAATGGATTCTTTCAGATCCAGTTTACCGGAAACGGGCAAGGCCTTTGAGAATAAATTTTGTTCATATTTGAAAGTCACATTATAATACCGTTCAATTTTTGTCAGAACTTCTTCAAAATTCTCGTTAGAAAACTGGTACCATCCTTCCACCCAGGCAATATACAATTCCGGCATCAGTTCATTCTCCAGGGTAATGTTCCTCCCGTTTTTAACATAGGTTGCTTTCTGACCGGGAGCCATGACTACTTTGTCGTTAAGAAATCGCCCTTTCCCCAAAACGTTAACACTCCCGTTTAAAAGAACAGTTTCTGCAAAATTATCAGAGGTGTATGCACAAACATTGAATTTTGTACCTAATACTTCCACATTCATCGTACTTGTACTCACAACAAATGGTTTGTGTTCATTCTTTGCCACTTCAAAGTACCCCTCTCCTTCCAGATAAACTTCTCTTTTCTTGCCTGTAAATCGTTGAGGAAATGCAAAACGGGTTCCGGCATTCAACCACACTTTTGTGCCATCTTCCAAAACCAGTTTCGATTTTTTGCCGAAGGGAATAACAACCTCGTTGTATACCGGTTTGTCATTACCGGTTGTTCCGGTTGCCTGGCTGCTTACAATGCTGTCGTTATTAATTTGAATAGCGTCCTGATCTTTTAAAATCGTTATTTCCGATTCATCTTTTTTCAGATTCACTTTCTCGCCGGTCGAAAGAACCAATAACGGAGTCTCTGTGCTTAAACCATTATGATCCGAAGAAAACTGGTAGCAATTCCCGAGTGGATTTGATTTTATATAGATTAAACTCCCAATCGATATAATAAGTAAAAAGGAAGCTGCAATTCCTGTAAAGTTTCTGATTTTCTTTAGTCTGTAGATTCTCTTATAATCTTTATTGAATGTGCTGATGTTTTGCCAAAGTTTTTGCTTTTTATGTTCCTGAAGCGTCGCTCCGGGTGTTTTAAATAAGTCAATTATTTCCCTGGCCCTGAGAATATTTTCGTTAGATTCGGAATGCGATTGAAGGAATTGGGTCCACTCCTCTTCATTTAACGTCTGAACAATGGATATAAAATCCTTGTCTTCCAGCAATTCCTCAACAGAATAATTCAAGTATTTTTTCGAAATCATTTTAATGCCTTATATACTTACAAAAGGCAGGAGAAGTTGTTTTGTGACAAAAAAAATGAGTTTTTTTTTGTCAGGATTTAAACCCTTTAAAAATGAACATAAAATATACCTCCGTGTTCCCCAGTTTTTTCTTTAGCGACTGAATTGCCCTTGAGACTAATTGGCGGGCCGAGTCGTATGATATTGACATGATTTCGCAAATCTGCTCATACTCGAAACAGCAGGTAAATTTGTAATACAAAATCTCACGCTGCTGAGCATTAAGCTTCTGCATTCCTTCCCTGATAAACTGAAGCTTTCGGTTCTGAGATTCGTCTTGAATAAGCTCTTCTTCAACCGAAAAAACGATGTCAGCTTCAATCTCACGACTGGCATTGACCAGACTTTGTTTTTTGGTCCGTTCAAGTTCCCTGATCAGTTTTCGCCTAAATGATTTCACGAGATACAAACGAATATGATCTGTTTCTCCCAACTTTTTTCTATTTCGAATCAAATCGTAAAACAAATCCTGAATGACATCCAGTATCAAATAATCGTCTTTGGAAAACTTTCTGCCATAACAAAATAAAAAATCAATATTTTCATGATAAATATACGAAAGAGCATCATCCTCTTCGTTTTTAAAATTCTCCCATATCTGTTTGTCTTCCTTCATTTAATGAATTTAAACACGAACTGAAAAGTTAGAAATAGTAAAAAAGTTAACGCCCAAAAAACGCCACACAAAAATCTGACTATAAATTAATGCTAACTTGCTGTATCTGTTTCGCTCATAAAAGTAACATATCCTCCGATATCTTCAAACTCAACAGACCTGAATAAATGTGAATCGAATTAATGAAAGTGATGCAATAGACGGCAAGCCTGATTCAATTTTGATTAATGAATCATGCGCCCTTTGGAAGAAAAACCGGAGATATTTAACCGTACTTTTTTAATCGCCGGAAAGTCGCTGTAAGAAGTAAATTATTTTCTTGCCGGAATTGTAGTTCGCAGGTTTTGTCATTGAGCATTTGATCATCCACAGCGTAATTGTTGAATGCGATAAAGATATTATTCTTTGAATGGCCAACATGCCGGAGCAACGATGGTCTCCGGTATTCTGTAAGGGCTTCACCCAACGTGAAGCCCCGGCTTTTTGAATCGATTCCTAGTTTTCAGAAAACGATTCGGGAAAAGTGACAACGTTTTGACGGCTTCGATCGGCTGCCGGTTCCCAGATGTCTTTGTCGCGGTCACATTCGTACCATTTCAGGGTCCAGGTGTCAAATTTCCGTTCGCCTTCATAAAGTTCGATGACACGCCCTCCTTTGCCTATACTCCCGTAGGTTTGCCTGCCCGATGATTGTCCGTAGGCCATACAAATGCCACGCAAACTGCCGATATAATTGTTGTTGTGGTCGTGCCCGACAAACATTCCCATCACATCTTTACTTTCGAGAAAAGCCAGGTACATCCCCGAATTGATATCTGGTGAGCAAACCTTTTCGATCTGGCTGCCAACAGTAGTTGGCTTGCCCACCACTTCCTTGTATTCGGGCAGCGGAATATGAAAAAAAGCCAGCGCCGGAAAAGGATTTCCCCCGTTTTTCTTTGTAAAACCGGCACTTTGCTCACGATACCAGCTTACCTGGCTGTGGTCAATCCATTCGTAGTCTCCTTTGTCGGTTTTGGGTTTAAACCCGGAGTGAGTATCCAAAAAATAGAGTAAAGCCGATGTTTTTGAAGATCCGGATGACTGAATCTTTAGCACATAGTTTCCGTTTCCTGCAACATTTTTGGTGCCATTCACCGACAAACTGTAAGGCTTTTTGGCAAGCAGTTCCATGATTTGTTTGCCATTGAGTTCAGCTTCGACATCATGGTTTCCTAAAACCACTGCCCACGGAACTTTTAAACTGACAACGGCATCTGAAAATGTTTCCCAGGCTTTTGCCGTGCTGGCCGAAGTAACCACATCGCCGGTAAACACAACCAGGTCTGGCTTTTCGGCGATAACCATATTTTTCACCATCACCAAAACACTATCCGAACGATACGAATCGCCTCTGAAATGTAAATCAGTAAACTGCATGATTCTGAATTTTTTGTCTGCGTTGAACTTTAACACAGGCGTTTGAGCCGGGGTTGTGAATACTGCCAAAAGCATCAGTCCCGTCAAGTAAAAGAATTTTTTCATTTTTTCGAATTTATTGAATATTAAAATTTTGATTATCTATTATTTAAACCTCAATTTTCGACAACGTTTCATTCCAGTTATTTTTCAGGTTTTGCCGAATGGATTCAAAATCGAAATGCGGAATCCCGGTATCAAAATTTTTACGCGCCTTCTCAATGCTCACAAACGAAGTTCCGATTTTCACCCTCACCTGTTCGCCCTTGTTTACCTTGAATGAAAAATAAGCTCCGAGATTGGGTTGATTCTTCAATTCATTTGTTCCGTAGCTAACCCGAGCTTGGGTGTAAACGCCGTAAGAATCGGCATCTTTCTCCGGTATTTTTCCAAGAATTCGACAAGCTGCCAGAAAAACCAGTTGAATATACGTGATGAAACGATTTTTTTTAAGCATGTATAAGTTTTTGAAGGTTTTTCTTTAATCTATCCACCGATTAT
Source organism: Gaoshiqia sp. US2 (assembly GCF_059705485.1). NCBI lineage: Bacteria > Pseudomonadati > Bacteroidota > Bacteroidia > Marinilabiliales > Prolixibacteraceae > Gaoshiqia > Gaoshiqia sp. US2. The sequence continues at coordinate 4,397,318 of NZ_AP048550.1, forward strand.
TCTTTAGACCGATCTGCTGAAAAGGGATAGGAGGAGCTCTTCAAAATAAACCGGGCAAGCTGCTTCGCCTTTTCAAGGCTTTTTAGAGGCGCATCCGCAGTCCCCTGATTATTGTCGTTACCTTTTGGGGAGATAAGAATTTCGATTTTATTGGATTTCCCGGATCCTGAACGGTATCCGAAAGCTGCCCCAACTCTCAGAAAAACAACTAACAAGATGACGACTCCCAAAAGAAAGTTTGTACCTGAAAATATTCTCATTTTCTTATAAATTGTCAATTTTAGACCTAACCAATATAACTTTCTTAAATTCCTATCCTTATCACATCAGCAAGTTAGTTCTTTTGCCTGCCTAAGAAAAATTGTTTCCAAAATAGTTCAGGAAAGGAACAGAAAAAACCTTACAACAATTACTGCCCGGGATGAGTTGTTGGATGAGACATTAAAAAGAACGAGGCGGCCATTTTCATTGGAGCCTCGTTCTCTTTTCCACCACGGCAACATTATTTATTATATGCCTGATTTTGTTGCTGTTCAACGATTGGAACCTGCCAATAATAATCGGAATACGGAGGTTGGATCGGAGAAAACTTACCTGGATCCCGGTCTCCAATACCAATAGGTAATCGCAAGCCAATTAAATAATAGGTACGATCGCCATTTTCACCGGCCAATTCTTTAATCCGCTCGTTATGAATATCATTCGCAGTAAGAACAGAGGCATCAATATCCGCTAATCCTGCGCGCCGCCTGACGACATTGACATCTGCTGCTGCCCCGATCTTGTCGCTTGCATTGAACCGGAGAATTGCACGGGTAAGATACACCTCGGCAAGGCGGATACACGGACGGTTGGCGTAACGATTGGCCGATGTTCCGTTAGCAGCACGGAAATATTTGTCCAGCCACACATGCGGTTCTTCTATCTGACAAGACGAGTTCGGGTCGCCGTTGGGTTGACCGTATGGTTCGTATCGGCGCCACGTTTGACGGTACCTTTTATCATTACGGGCTTCTTCCGTTTCGGTATAATCTCCGTTCTTTCCGTCAACCATCCATCCGATTTGTTTGAGTGTGGAATAACTCATGGTAAAGGTGGAATAATTCCCGGTTCGGACTCCGTTATAGATGTTTTTTCCAAAAATACCCGGAATGCGGTCAAACTCACTTGTTGAAGTATTAAAGGCTATTTCCCAGATGATTTCCCGGCCAATCTCAGTTCCTGTCCGGTTAAAAGCAGCAATAGGATCTTGTGACAAATCGTATAACCCGCCACTCTTTGCTCCGTTTTCAATGATATAATCACATTCCGCCTTCGCTTTCTCGTGTTCGCCCATCATAAAATAGGTCCGGCACAACATGGCTGAAGCAGCAAATTTGTTGGCGCGACTACGGCCTTCTCCTTCCACGTAATTTTCAGAAAGTAGTTTTTTGGCTTCTTCCAAATCTTCCCGGATGCTTTTCCAAACCTCGGCTACCGAACCAAGGGGGGCATTCTTTAACTCTGCGGCATTACTGACATACGACCGGCGCAATACAAAATACCGTCCTTCGTTGCTTCCCTGCGGATCGAAAGGTGGCGCATACAAGCGGGCCAGATACCAATAAGCCACAGCGCGCATAAAAAGCAATTCTCCTTTGAAACGTTTCACCTTTTCCCGGTCTGCCGGCACCATTCCTTCAAACGGGTCGACACCTTTTGCTTCAGCGTCGTTTATCAACTGCAATGGCGCATTGGTTGCCGTAACCATGGTATATAATGCCGGGAAAACGTTATAGACTTCTTTATCAGGCAACACGCTGTTATATTGCCGGTTATAATACTGTACGGCATAATTGTTCCCTTGCTGGGCTTTGGTAAGAAACTGAGGAATATCGGATTGTGCAAACTGCACTAAAGACAATGTACCCAGCGGGTTAAACCACGGCTCCATCTCTGTCATGTATCGGTAAGGTTCACGCACGGCCAATTCCAGTTCCGAAGCATTCAACCACGGAAACATACTGGGCCGGTCCAACTCGAAATAGTCCTCGCAGCCCCATCCTGCAAACAACAGCATAAGGACGAAATAAAATTTAACTATATTTTTCATTGTACTTCCAATTTATGATCGTTTAGAATTTAGCATTGACACCAATAGAATAGATTTTTGCCTGCGGCAAATCTTTAAATACTACCACACTACTGGAAGAATTTCGACCAATCTCCACTTCGGGGTCATATCCAGTGAATCTGGTAGAAGTAAATAAGTTGGTTCCATTCAGGTAGATACGAACACTTTTCATACGGATAGACCTGGTGAGGTTCTCCGGAAGCTTATAACCGATTTGCAGGCTTTTCAACCGAAGATAATCTCCTTTTTCAAGATACATGCTATTGGGTGTTTGGTTTTCGCTTGCATATTTAACAGGAACGTCCGTCGGGTTGCCATTGTCGTCGTAAAAATAGCTGACAGCGTAAGTTGTTTGAGGCCATTTAGCGTTGTCTCCCGGGGTTCTGCCAAGTATCAGTGAGCAAGTCTTTCGACAGGGTAAGCAAACCTGTATTGGGGGTCATAATACTCTGCCGCAGCCGGTTATAGATATAATGTCCGCCTGCAAATGACCAGAGCATGTTCATGTCGAACATTTTATAAGAAAACACCGTGTTGAGCCCGCCGAAGAATTTTGGTATGGAAGTTTTACCATCCAGTATCATTCTGTTTTTGTTAATATTATTCTCAGTTCCCGGAATAATATTGCCGGTATGTTTGGTTGACCCGTCTTCCTGTACGGCTACTTCATAAATCATTGGAATACCTTTTTCCGTGTCCACTCCGGCAAATTCTGCCATATACCAGTTCCCAATCGGCAAACCTTTTCTTGTAATGGTCCGGTGGTTGCTGTCGGCATCGGCTTCGGGCTCAATGCCTGCCCCGTTTTTGTCGGATTCGGGATCCAGTGCAAGTACCATATTCTTGTTCGTAGAAACGTTACCTCCCACGCTCCACCTGAAATTTTTATTATTGATTATCACGGCATCCATGTTAAATTCGATCCCGTAGTTTTCCATTTTTCCAACATTTTGCCAGATATAGTTACCTCCCCTGATTCCGGCCGATTCGGGCAATGGCACCTTCATCAACATGTCGGTTATTTCCTGTCTGTAATAACCCCCAGAGCCGTTTATCCTGTTTTGCAATAACCCGAAATCAAATCCGGCATCTACCGAAGTAGTCGTTTCCCAACGGATGTGCTTATTTCCCAGGGTGCCGAGCGTACTGCTGTTGAATCCCATGTGCGAGGATGAACCTGAAGTGATTGACCACACATCGTTTGTAATCCCGGTTGGTACGTTCGTGTTTCCGGTTTGGCCGAAACTCCCTCTCAATTTAAGCAGATTGATCGCTTCAATATTGAAGAAATTTTCTTCAGAAATAATCCATCCCAAGGAGCCCGATACAAATGTCGTCCAACGGTTTTCGTCGATAAACCTGGAAATACCGTCCCTTCTCATACTGAATCCGGCGTAATATTTATTTTTAAAATTGTAGTTAACCCGGCTGAAAATCCCCATCAAATAAGACTCGCCGCCCAGCTTACTGCTTCCCGACAAGGTTGTCGGAGTGCCAATTTCATGAAAAATACCTACCAAGCCGTCGCCTCTCAATAAAGTAGTGTGAACATTCGACCGGGTACCTTCCACCCCGGCTACAAGATTCAGAGAGTGTATATCCCTGATGTTTAAATTATAGCTGAGATAACTGTTATAATTTAATATCGCCGTTTGAATCTTGCTTTCCTGTGCTACCGCACCCAGTTCCCTTACATTTCTACTGATCCACGAAAGACCTTTGCTGTTTACGTAGTTCATCCCCAATTCGCCCTTCATAAACAATCCTTTCACAGGCAATTTCAACGAGGCATTCAGCCCGGTGATCACGTTTACCGATTTCAGATTACTTTCAGAATTACGCGAATCAATACCGGCAAGTGCATTGGTGTAGGACTGCGAATTCCAATACCCGTTAATTCCGTCGGGATCGTACACTTTCATCCAGGGCAGGGAATTTGAGTTCACCTGCGCCCAACCCCCTGCTCCTTGTTTGCCATCGCTTGATTTTACGCGGTTATTGTCGGTGTAAGAGATAATGGCTTTATATCCCAGGTCGAGTATGTCCAGTGCTTTATAATTCAGGTTGACATTGGATGATACGGTTTGTAAGTCGCTGAATTTGATGATGCTGTTATCTTTCCGATAATTCATCGACAAATAGGAAGTCACTTTCCCCGATCCATTGCTGGCAGCAAGCCGTGCATCAAAAAAACTTCCTAAACGACTAACCACATCTGCCCAATCGGTGTTGGTATTAAGCGCCTCTTCCCGCGTCATAGAAGTTGCTACATTATCCAACTGTCCAAGACTCTGTATCGGTTCGTACAGTCCGTTCATCCGGCTGTTTTTTCTCACTAAGTCCATGATAGCCACATACTCCGGACCGGTTGCCAGTCCAATATCGGATTTGGTCCAGTTACTTACGCCGCTACTGATATCAATGTCGAAAGTATTTATCCCATCCTTTCCCAGTTTGGTGGTTACTACGATCACACCATTGGAACCTCTCGATCCGTAAATTGAAGTCGCGGCAGCATCTTTTAATACCTGAATGGATTCAATGTCAGAGGGATTGATCATCGAAAGAATGTTTTGACTGGTCTCACCGTTATAACTTTGGTCGAGTGTTCCGCTGGTAACCGGTATTCCGTCGATAATCCACAGCGGGTCAGTGCCCGATGATATTGAATTGATACCCCGGACCTTCACCTGAACCGGCGCCCCGGGAACACCAGAAGAAGTAACGGTAACCCCCGACGTAATTCCCTGCAAAGCAGCATCCATCGATACAGGTTGGGTTTTTTGGATATCTTCTGCGTTTAATGTTGCTATGGATCCGAGAAAGTCCCTTTTTTTCATCGTTCCGTAACCAATCGCAACAACCTCCTCAATCCCAAGCGTTTCTTCAGCCATAATGACGTTAACACTCGTTTTTCCCGCAACTGCTATTTCCTGCGTCCTCATTCCCACAAACGAAAAGACCAACACATCATCTGCCTCAACATTCGGAAGTGAATAACTTCCGTTGGCATCCGTAATCATTCCCTGCGCGGTCCCTTTTATCGCGATTGTCACTCCCGGCAGCGGAGCGCCGGCGGAGTCGGTAACTTTGCCGGAGATCTCCTTTTGTTGCAGTGCATTGTTCCCGAATTTTTCATTTTCAGAAAGGATGACCATCCGTCCTTTGATCGAATATTGGATATCGGTTTTGTTAAAAATGTTGTCCAAAATTGTAGTAACCGACTCATTTTCGAAAAGAACTGAAACTTTCCGGTTCAGATCAAGGTATTCGGAGCTAAATGCAAAACGAAATTCGCTTTGATCCTCGATAGCCCCCAAAATTTCTTTTAAACTTACGTTTTTGTAATCCAGGTTCAGCTTCGAGTTTTGGCTGTACACGCTGGCCCCCGCAGAAAACAAACCTACTAAAATGAAAAGCACACACAGCTTCATAATGATTAAAATTTTTCGCATCTGCCGCCAGATGCCAGGGACATACCATCCCCTTGTTTTACAATCTTTTTTCATAAATTTGTGTTTGTAGATTAATAAATTCTCTTCATTTGCCGTGAAGAGTATTATTTGACAGGAAAGTGTTGTCGCACTTTCCTGTTTTTATTTCTTCCTCAAATAAATCACTTCTCCTTCCTGATAAGCCTTCGCCTGTGCAATAGCCAGCAACATCTCCAACACATCTTCAAAATCTTCATTTTTGATTGAAAAAGTCACTTTATAATCTTCCAGCCCTTTTTCCAAAACAATTTGTTGATTATACCTTTTCTGCAACTTTGCCACCGCATCCGTCAACGGCTGATCATAAATATGGATGATTCCGTCGCGCCACGAAGTGTACCTTTCGGCCACAACTTCGCTGATTTTGAAGTTATTCTCTTGCTTATCGTACACCATCATTTCGTTTGGGCGCAGGCTTGCAAATACATTTTTGCTGTCTTTGCCGGTTAACCCAACCGAACCTTCCACCAGAATGACACTGATTTCCCGTTCATCAGGATAAGTTTCAGCAGTAAAACGGGTGCCCATAACTTTTACGTTAATTTCGCCGCACGAAACCACCAACGGGAGGTCGCGGTTTTTGGTCACATCAAAATAAGCCTGCCCGGTCAATTGGACATCCCGGTTTTTTATGCCGAACTGGTTATTGTAGGTGATGCTCGAACCGGAATTCAGCCATACTACCGACTGGTCGGGAAGCAGCGCTTTTGATATCTGTCCGTTTTCAGCTACAAGGGTGTTGTAAGTAAGCGGTTGTTTAACTGTTTTTCCGTTATACAAATAGAGGCCACCCAAAGTGATAGCGAGTAAAAGGATAGCAGCATATTTGTAAAAATGCTGGACGAATTTTAGTTTGCTGATCTCCAGCGCCCGCTCATTCAATATTTTCGATTTGAACTTATCGAGTTCCAGCAAGGTATACGCAGGGAAGTTCGGTGCATCCGGATTCGCTTTCCATTCGCTTTTAATTCGTTTATATTCTGACCGGTTTTCCTGCCTGTCAAGCCACGAAATCAAGCCGAGCATTTCATCGCGTGATGCTTTGCCTTCCAGGTAATTTTTGATTGGTATTTTCATCCTTTATCGGTTTTCAGAATGGAGTACAACCATTTTTGAAAAACCCTACCGGAATTTGGAAAAAAATCAAATTTCAGATTCAAAATTCCAAACTTAAAACCTGGAACCAAATAAAAATCTGTTTGTAAATGTTGATCGGATTAACGACCTAAGCGTCTATTGAAGCAGCAAACAAAACAGGACAGAAAGTGAGACGAATCGTTTCTCGAGTTTCAATTTTAGTTCGAGTTTAGCCTCATGCAGGTGTTTCTCAACCGTTTTTACAGAAATTCCCAATTCGCCGGCAATCTCTTTTTGCTTAAGCCCCTGGATTTTATTTTTGATAAAAATTTCTTTCTTCCTTTCGGGCAATTCGTCAATGGCCTGTTTGAGCGCTTCGATCAGTTGCTCTTCAAGAGCCGGTTCTTTTCGCTCGGTAAAATCGATTTGATACAAATATTGTAATTCATTAATTGTCAGATCTTCATGAAAATAATCAACATAGTGCCGCGAATGTTCTTTCAAATAATTCAGGCACCTGTTTCGGAGAGAAACAAAAAGCAAACTTTCTACCGATTTGTGGAGATCAATCTTTTCCCTGTTTTTCCAGATGGCAAAAAAAATTTCCTGAACGATATCTTCCGCCTCAGTGTTGTTTTTTACAAATAACCGGCAATAACCCATCAGCCGGGGATGAGTTTGTTTAAACAACACGGAAAATGATTCCGCATCGCCTTTTCTGAGTTTATCGTTGAAAAGCTCGGTCATTCAATTCAAATCAGTGCTTACAAAGAACTTAAATAAAACGATAATCTCAAATTAAAAATTAATCACATTTGATCAATTTAAAGCGGAACGGACACTTGTTTCTTTGTCCTGTTTTTCATTCAGTTTGTACAGGGGAAAACAGCCAGATTTCTCAAATGTGTCCAAGTCGAATTAACCTGACAGTCAGGTTAGTTTTGTGATTTGTAAACACTTTATTCATAACAGTTGTTATTTTAATTGTTGCCAGATAAATACCATAAAAATAAAAAAATCAATTAACCGGTTGTTTGCAGATCGTCGAGGTGGAATAATTCTGTACGAAGGAATTTTTCCGTCGTCGGGAACAGGGCTTACTTTTTCAGTCCATTAGTCAGAAAAAATTTTAAGAGAATATGGTAACTATAGATACATTCAGAAAAATTGCACTTTCGTTTCCGGAGGTTATAGAAAAACCGCATTTTGATAAAACATCTTTCAGGGTGAAAAAGAAAATCTTTGCAACCTATGACAAAAAAAATAAACGGGCCTGTATTAAGTTGTCAGAAGTTGATCAAAGTGTTTTTTGTTCCATTGGCAAAACTGTCATCTTTCCGGTAGATAATAAATGGGGCAAACAAGGCTGGACACTTATTGAAATAAGTAAAGTCCATAAAGATTTGTTTATTGACGCATTGACAACCTCGTATTGCGAAGTAGCGCCTAAAAGGCTTACTGACCAAATCAGACCAAATGGAGCCGGATAAAGAAAAAATAATGCCTCCGGTAAATCAACTACCCCACCAGATGAACAGGATTTAACAAATAACATACAATGACAAAACGAAACAAAATTATTTATTGGATTGCTACGGCGTGGCTGGCATTGGGCATGCTGTCCACCGGAATCGTACAGCTTATCAGAATGCCCGAAGAAGTCAGTGTAATAACCAATTTAGGCTATCCGGTCTATATTTTAACCATCCTGGGCGTATGGAAAATATTGGGAGTGGCAGCCGTGCTTCTGCCTAAATTTCCTTTAGTAAAAGAATGGGCCTATGCCGGCTTCTTCTTCGCCATGTCGGGCGCGGTATTTTCACATATTGCCGGTGGAAGTGAAGCCAACGAATTTTTCGGTCCGCTCTTATTACTGGTTTTAACTGCTGTATCGTGGTATTTCAGGCCCACAAGCCGAAAAATCATTTCAGTTAATCCATAAAAATCGGAATGACATGAACAGCACAAAGAAGCAATTGACGCCGGAACAATGCGGAGAATTACTCGGCGTTTTGAAAACCAGGTTTGAAAAAAACAGGAATCGCCACCAAGGATTGGAATGGACTCTGATACAGGCAAAACTGGAAGCCGATACCAAAAAACTGTGGTCGCTTTATGAAATGGAAAAAACCGGCGGTGAACCGGATGTGGTTGGCCAGGACCAAAAAACAGGCGAATACATTTTTTACGACTGTTCGGCTGAAAGTCCGAAAAGCCGGCGAAGCCTTTGTTACGACCGCGAAGCGCTGGAGTCGAGAAAAGAGCATAAACCAAAAAACAGTGCGGTGGATCTGGCAGCCGAGATGGGCATTGAACTTTTAACGGAAGAACAATACCGTGAGCTGCAGCAACTTGGAAACTTCGACACAAAAACGTCGAGCTGGGTAAAAACGCCTGCTGATATCCGGAAACTGGGCGGGGCCCTCTTTTGCGACCGCCGCTACAACCAGGTATTCGTGTACCATAACGGCGCCGATTCTTATTATGCCGTCAGGGGATTCCGCGGTTTGTTAAGAGTCTGAATCTTACACAAACAGAAAGTTTGAAACAGCACAGACCCCAAAAAAAACCGGCAGGTCATTTCAAATCACCTGCCGGTTAAAAGTCTGCACCTTACCGATAAGTATTTACTTCAGGCTGAAACGGAATCCCGGTAATCAAAAGTCGGTTGTTTGTTTTCCAGGTGTCATAACTGAGCTCCTCGCCAACACGCTTCAGGAAAACAGCTACGCCAAGCTCCGAAAAAACGGAAACTTTGGTTTCCCTGACATTCGCGTATTCGGGATAAACCAGTTGAATGCAAAAGTCCATCGCTATCGGCTCGGTCCGATGAAGCTGCACAAAAGAGTTCATCGTCACCAGATCTCGTGGAACCTCGCACGGCTGAATCTGATCAGCAGCCAGCAAATTTGCTTTCAGCTGCCGGATGTACCTGAAATTGGTTGAATAGCGGCCCTCCACGATACGGATTCGTTTCATGAGCTCATTAAAATCGGTAACCGGAACAAGCATCTACTTTCTCGTTTTTCGCGTGAGTACTTTCTCCGCATCACGCTTTTGTTTCTTCTCGTCCCTTTTTTCTTTCAGACTCTTTTTAGGCTCCTTCAAGCCAACACTTTTCTTTGCCATAACTTTTTAGTTTTAAAAATCAGACATGATATTACCAGCGCCGTTTCAGACCGGGTCAGCCGGCCGGATTTCGTCCTGGTACAAAATATTTTTGATTTCCATACGCTTAATTCCCCGGGGGACTTCAAATGCCACGATGCTCCCCGACCGGTACCCCAGTAAGGCCGCGCCCAGAGGCGACAACACGGAAATGTTTCCTTTTCTGAAATCGGCATCTCCGGGGTAAACAAGTTTCACCCGCATGGACTTACCGGTATCCAGGTCGACAATTTCGACCCGCGAGTTCATGCTAACAAAATCAGGGATAAGCTGTTCCGCAGAAACTTTTTGAGCCCGCTTCAACTCGGCCCCCAAAAACGAGAGGTTCTTGTCGTCTGTGATTTTCAGATTTCTTTCTGAATTAATCAAACCACATAAACGGATGTAGTCTGATTCTGTAATTTGGATGTTGTCTTTCATATAAAATGGATTAATGATTTAAAAAAGAATGAAATGATTGAGCTGAGAAAAATGAGTTGGGGAAAAGCGCTTAGGAATATCTTCCCGAAAGGTTACGCTCCTGTGCACCCATGCCTTCAACCAGCCTCAAGCCGAAAACTTTCGGCAGGCAGTTGTAAACCGGGAACCAAACGATCGATTGGTTCCCGGCTTCAACTATCTTTGTATGGCTAAACATGAGCTGGTACATATAACGCTATGGTAAAAACAAGCAACAAATAAAGTCGTTAACGATACATATTACATCGTATCCGATACAATATTAATCATTTTTTTGTATTTTCACAAAAACCACTGCTGAATGAAAAATAAGTATGCTATTTTAAAACAGGTTATCGATTTATATGAAGACTACGAACTGGAAGCAAAACAATTAAGCCTGTTGGATTTTTCGCATTGGATGATTCAAAAACTAACTGAAGAACCGGAGCTGGATCAGAAAGTAAAACCCGAAAAATATCCGGGGCAGCAGCAGTCTTCCCCCTTATTTAAACAGTTCAACGAAAAAACGCGTTTTCTCGAATCGGTATCGCGCATTGCCCGGTATCATGAATTTTATACCCGGAAAGCCCTAAAAGACCTGGTTATTAATACCCGTTTGGAATTTCTGTTTATGCAAACCGTCCAGCTGATGGAAAAAGCAAAAAAAACCGACCTGATCAGCCTATATAACCTGGAATATACCACCGGAATGGATACCATCAGGCGACTGATTAACAACGGGTTGATAGACGAAGTCCAGGATGAATCGGACAAAAGGGCAAAACTGCTGGCGCTTACGTCAAAAGGAGAAGAGACGCTTTTGCAGGCAAAAAAGAACATGGTTGAAGAAAACGTTTTGTTTTTTGCCGCTATCAACGACAACAAGTGGAAGAAAATATTACCGGTACTGGAAGAGATCGATGATTTTCATAGCAGCATCTATAAAAACCACGGTAGCAAACCTTTTGCCGAATTGGCAAACCTGATGGATTCGTTGAAATATTTATACAAATAAGATCACTAACACAAACCCGATTATGATGAAAAGAGTAAAACGATTCGGAGTTTTCCAGACTTCAAAAGTAGCAGCCATTATTTTATTCGCCATTGCATTCATCTTCATGTTACCAATCAGCCTGATTAGCGGATTGGCCGGCAACAGCGCCTTCTCCGGCTTTCCGTTTGGCGGAGGTTTTTTCTTCATCCTTTTCCCGGTACTATATGGGGTCATGGGTTTCATCATGACGGCCATCGGTTGTGCCATTTATAATTTAATTGCCCAATGGACAGGTGGTATCGAGATTGAGGTTGAACTTGTGGACGAGTCTCAGGAAAATTAAACGCGACCTCAAAAGAAGCGCCGTCGTCTGAACTTGTTTCAGCATCGGTTGCCATTTGCCGCCCCGACGGACGAAGCGTGAAGCCAGATCAATCATCCCGAAAACTCATTTGTATTATCCGGGAAATCCGTTTCGATTATGCGGGAAACTCATTTGTATTTTGCGGAAAATGCAATCGTATTATCCGGTTATTCTGAAGAACCCTGTAGCTGACGAAATTTCTCTAAAATTCTTCAAGTATTCTTTTCGTGTAAAGTAATCGTTTTTGACAATTGATTTGAATAAATTAATCCTGTCAATATTTGTTATGCTAACATTCTGAATATTCAATAATTCTTCCAACGATTCAAGAATTATTTCAAGCATAAATTCGATGAATACTGTTAATTCACCTGTATTATCCAATTTATCAAGTGTTTCATAATACTGTTCCTGCCTTTCTTTTATTAAAGTCTCGATTGGTAAAAATTCAAAAACAGGATAAGAGTCTTTTAAAATTAGTGTTTGCCATAATCTCCCCATTCTCCCATTCCCGTCAATAAATGGGTGGATAAATTCCATTTCATAGTGAAAAACGCAACTCTTTATTAAAACTAAATCATCATCATTTTTAAAATAGTCAAACAAGTCATTCATTAAAGGTTTGAGCATTTCACAAGGTGGAGCAATTTGAGCAACTTCTGAGCCTTTACAATTGGGGAAATCGCTTTTAAACTTATATGAGATATTCCACCCTTTAATGACTGGCCTGAATTAACCACCTCCCGAAAAGATGCTTACAGCAGTCCTGTAAAAAGGATCGTGCAGTCAATCGTTCAAACAAAAATTGTGAAACCTTATTTTTTTTCTGAAAACCTTAGTAACCGGGATATAACATAAAACCTTAACCTTATTTAGCTTATACCGAACGTGAGCAAATTTATTTCCAGCTCCTATTATAAATGTACCTAATGTCTTACCGTGAATAATTAGGATACCATTCTTTTTAGTTTCCTTTTCCTGAACGCAAAGGGCAATATCTAAAACTTTGTCACCATTAATGTCTGATCCAAGATAGAATGGATTTAGTTTTCCTGTCACAACGAGTGATCTGTCACATTTTATTTGTGCTGTGATAAGCATAAGCCCGTCAGGAAGACTTTGTCTCGAATCAAAATTTTCAAATTCTATGTCTTGTGCTTTTGTCAGATTACAGAAGAACACGATGAATATTACGAATTTTATATCAACCTTATTAAATATGACTATTTTGAGTCTTTGTGTCTTCGTGTTTGAATCGTATTTTTAAGACATTTTAGAGAGTTCCTATAGCTTTCCTTCCAAAACGATGACAATTTCCCCTTTGATGGTTTTTGCCTTAAAATGTTCCAGCACATCAGCGAGTTTTCCCCTAAAATTTTCTTCGTACAATTTAGATAATTCGCGTGAAACAGAAACCTGCCGGTCTGTGCCAAAAAATTCGCAGAATTGCTCCAGTGTTTTGATCAACCGGTAAGGCGATTCGTAGAAAATCATGGTCCTTTCCTCATCCTGCAATGATTGCAGTTTCTTTTGGCGGCCCTTTTTCACCGGCAAAAAACCTTCGAAACAAAAGCGGTCTGATGGCAGGCCCGAATTAACCAGGGCGGGGATCAGGGCTGTTGCACCGGGAAGGCATTCTACCTCAATCCCGTTTTCGAGGCAGTTTTTCACCAGCAAATAACCGGGATCGCTGATCCCCGGGGTGCCGGCATCCGAAATCAGGGCAATGTTTTCGCCGGCTTCAATGCGCCGGGCAATATTTCCGGCCGTTTGGTGCTCGTTGAACTTATGGTGCGAGCTCAGTTTATTTTGTATATCGAAATGATGGAGCAGTTTGGATGAGGTACGCGTGTCTTCAGCCAGAATCAGGTCAACCAACTTCAGTATTTTAACGGCCCGGAAGGTCATGTCGTCCAGGTTCCCGATCGGGGTGGGGACCAAATATAATTTTGCCATTTCAGTTTGAAAATCGTCGTTTAACCAGTTGTGCAAATTTGACGCTGGTATCGTTCTTCCGCCATTTAAAATTATGGCTCAGGTAACCCACGGCCTCATCCAGGTTTTGCATCTGATCCAGTTGCCTGATGGTTGTTTGATACAGACCGGCATCGTGGTTAAACAGTTCGCGAATGTACTGGAAGCGGTCGTTCAGGCCAATAGCCGACTCCAGCTTACTAATGGGAGAACTGGCCAGTTGCTGGTCGAGTTTTCCCACACCGGCCAGCAGTTCGTTCAGCGATCGGCCTTGCGACAAGGTATCAGCAACAATTTTCCTACCTGGTTCAACTTCTTCTGCTTCAGGTTCTGCTTCAGGTTCTGCTTCCGAACTTTTCTGATCGGCAGTTAGCTGTGCTTTTTCTGCTTCCTTCCCTACTTCCGTTGAAAATCCGTTGGTTGGTTCCGCCACTTTTACTTCAGGCGCAGGCGCTTGCGTTTCTGCTTTTTCGCTCACAACGGCTTCGGGTTGTTTTTCCGGCGCTGGTATCTCTGCTTGTTCCGGTAAGGTTATCACAGCTTCTTCAGTCCGGCTGGTTTCCTGCTTAACCCGGTCAACCAGACTCGTGTCGCTTTTTGGCCGGGCTGGTTCAGTTTCCGCCTGATTGATCTCTTTCAGAAATTCAAATTCCTGCAACAAAATACGCGATTTGCTCAGGGCAAACTCAATCTCATAATTGGTGAGCCGGGTCTTATCACCCAGTCCCTGGGTTATTTCGTTTAATTCTTCCAGATCTTTTTGAATGATCCGTATTAACTTGTTTCTGTCCATATTTTCTGATAAACAATTTAAACCGACAAAATCGTTACTTTTGTAAAAGTACTAAAATCTTAATTGAATCGTGTTAAATGTTTCTTGAAAGAGATGTCAGTCACCGAAAACCGGGAGGCAGTATTGAAGTGATATCAGGCTCGATGTTCTCGGGTAAAACAGAAGAATTAATCCGTCGTTTAAGGCGGGCGCGCTTTGCCCGGCAAAAAATCGAAATTTTTAAACCGGTTACGGATACGCGTTATTCGCATGAAGCCGTAGTTTCGCATGATGAAAATGCCATTCAAAGTACGCCCGTTGAAAATTCATCGACCATCCTGTTATTGTCGGGTGGCGTTGATGTGGTGGGCATTGACGAAGCCCAGTTTTTTGACAAAGGTCTGACTGAGGTTTGCACAAAACTGGCCGATCAAGGTATTCGCGTGATTGTTGCCGGACTGGACATGGATTTTAAAGGAAAACCTTTTGGCCCCATGCCTGATTTGATGGCGGTTGCCGATTACGTATCAAAAGTACATGCCATTTGTGTGCGTTGCGGCAATGTGGCCCAGTTTTCACATCGCCTGGTTACCGGCGATAAACAGGTCCTGTTGGGCGAAAAGAACGAGTACGAGCCCTTGTGCCGGATTTGTTACCATAAAACACAATCCTGATGACCATTTACCAAACAGAAGAAATAGCCAAACTGGTTGACGGCCGGTTTTTCCCGGCTGAAACGAAGCTGGCCGGGAATAAAATACATACCATTTCCATTGACAGCCGCACCCTGACCGACGGTTCGTCCTGCCTGTTCTTTGCAATTCGGGGAGCCAGGCACGACGGACATCAACACCTGGCCGAATTGTATGCAAAAGGCGTCCGTAGCTTTGTTGTTTCTGATCGCGCAATCAGCTTTTCGAACTACCCGGAAGCCGGGTTTATCGTGGTTGACGATTCCCTGCGTGCCTTGCAAAAGCTGGCGGCCGCGGTACGCCGGCAGTTTAGTTACCCGGTTTTGGCCATTACCGGCAGCAACGGGAAGACCATCGTGAAAGAATGGTTGTTTGAATTGCTTCAGGAGAACCATAAGATTATTCGCAGCCCCAAAAGCTATAATTCGCAGGTGGGAGTTCCGCTTTCGGTCTGGAATATGACCGCTCAGTTTGATCTGGCCATTTTTGAGGCAGGAATTTCACAGCCCGGCGAGATGGAACAGCTGACCCGGGTTATTTTACCAACCATCGGGCTGTTTACCAACATTGGAGATGCGCACCAGGAGAATTTCCTGAATGAGGCGGAAAAGATCGACGAAAAACTACGCCTGTTTGAATCCTGTCGTTTGGTGATTTACCGAAAAGATCAGGAATTGGTGCATCAGCGGATTCAGTCGAAGAATTTCGGCAACTCAACCCGTTTGTTCTGCTGGTCGCTCACCGACCCGAGCGCCGATCTTTATATTCGGCCTGAACAGACCGGAAAAGCGACGCTGCTGTCATTTCAGTACAACGGGGAAAACAAACAAGTTGAAATACCTTTTGAGGATGAAGCGTCGGTGGAGAATGCCTGCCATGCCCTGGCGTTTATGGTGGCTGAGAAGCTACTGAATGAACAGGTTTTATCAGGCTTTTCATCCCTGCAAGCGATCGCCATGCGCCTCGAGCTGAAACAAGGCATCAATAATTGTTTGCTGGTGAACGACTATTATAACTCCGACATCAACTCGCTGGAAATCGCCCTGCAGTTTCTTAACCGTCAGGCGGCGCCGGGCAAGCAGCCGCAAACCTTAATTCTTTCCGATATCCGGCAATCCGGCTTTAGCTCCGGGGAATTGGCCCGGGTGGTGGCCCGCCTGGTATTGCTGTACCGGATCGACCGGTTGATCGGCATTGGCGAAGAACTTTGGAAACACCAGGCCTTATTTTCGGACAAGGCCCGTTTTTACCGGAATACCGATGAATTTTTGGCTCACCACCACCCGTCGGATTTCCGCGACGAGTGTATTTTGTTGAAAGGCGCCCGCGAGTTCCGTTTCGAGCGGATCGCGGCTGTATTGCAAAAGAAATTTCACGAGACTCAACTGGAAATTAACCTGAATGCCCTTACCGAAAACCTGAACCGCTATAAGGCGCTGCTAAAACCAAAAACAAAAGTGATGGTCATGGTCAAAGCGTTTTCGTACGGGAGCGGCACCATCGAAATTGCCCGGACCCTGGAATTTCAACAGGTGGATTACCTGGCGGTGGCTGTTGCCGATGAAGGATTGGAATTACGGCAAGCCGGGATTGAAACGCCGATTATCGTGATGAACCCGGAGGAACACAGCTTCGAAATGATGCTGGAGTACCGTTTGGAGCCGAATATTTATTCGAAAGAAGTTTTTCATTTATTTGACCAGGCAGCACGCCGAATGGCTGTTCCGGATTATCCGGTTCATCTGAAAATAGAAACGGGCATGCACCGTCTGGGTTTTTCGTCGGAGGAAGAACTAAAGGAAATTGCCACCCGTGTCCCGGCAGAGGGGCGTTTGCGAATTCAGTCGGTCTTTTCGCATCTGGCCGCAAGCGATGATCCGGAGCAGGACGAATTTACACGCGAACAGTACCGGCATTTTATGGATTTAAGCGAACTGGTCGTCCGGTTACAGCCGAATCAGGTGATCCGTCACTTGCTGAATTCTGCCGGAATTGAACGTTTTCCCGATTTTCAGCTCGACATGGTCCGTTTGGGCATCGGCTTGTACGGTATTGCGCAATCGGGGGCGGTACAAACCGAAACAGTTGCCCGCTGGACCACCATTGTGTCGCAGGTGAAACAGGTTGAAGCCGGCCAAACAGTTGGTTACAGCCGGAAAGGCCAGGTCGGGCGGACCTCTTCCATCGCCATTATCCCGGTTGGTTATGCCGATGGCTACGACCGGCGTTTAAGTAACGGGGCGGGGTGGGTCTGGATAAACGGCCGTGCCTGTCCGGTTATCGGGAATATTTGCATGGATATGACCATGATCGATATTACCGGAGCCGATGTTAAAGCCGGCGACCAGGTTGAACTGATGGGCGAACACATCAGGCTGGAAGAGCTGGCCCGCTGGATGGGCACCATCCCGTATGAGGCGCTTACCGGAATCTCGCAACGCGTACGCCGGGTGTATATCCAGGAATGAGATGAAGGCTCGGGGAGATTTGCCGGTAACCATAGCAAACAAGGGTTTGTGGTATTGCTTTTTGAAATCCGGAGTTACTGGTTTGTCAATCGGGTAATTTGTTCTTTTAATTTCGGTAATTCCTTTGAGACTATACCCCAAATAACATCATCAACCTTGTCGTATCCGTGGATACCTAATTTCTTAGATCAACGATACGTCTTGAATCAGAAAGGTCCATATTTGATCCGGGTGGTCGCTTCTCCGATTATTTCCAACTCCCGCTCAATTCCTCTGCGAAGAAGTTTCTTGGATTTATAAGCATTAAAATCACGGTTATTTTCCGGATAATCATTAATTGAGTTTATTGACTCCTGTATATCATGCAGTTCAAAATAGTTGTCTGTGTACGGTTCAACTGTCAGATCTTTAAATGACACGAACAGATCAATATCACTTTTGTCATTAAATTTGTCAGTGCAAGCAGATCCAATGATATAAATCTGCTTTTTATTAATCTGTTCATTGCTGGTTATTTTACTCAAAAAAAATATCTTGCTGAAAATAAATCTGAGCAATAAGCAGGTTTTCTGCATTTGCCGGTTATGAAAAAAAAGTCCCGCTTCGGCGGGACTTGGTGTGCATCGCTTTTTTAGCCTAATTTACTGATTCGTTCGAGTTTGTGCAGGTCGAGGATCTTGATCTTTCGCCCGTCAATGGCAATGACTTTCTCCCCCGCAAAAGTCGACAGGGTGCGAATGGCATTCGAAGTGGTCATGTTCGACAGGTTGGCGATGTCCTCGCGCGACATGTATGCTTTCAGCGAGACGCCGTCGTTCTCGAAACCGTATTTTTCTTTTAAAAGCAGTAATGATTCGGCTAAACGGCCCCGGATGTGTTTCTGCGTCAGGGTAACGGTTCGCGAATTGGAGAAGCCCAGTTCGCGGGCCAGTTTCCGGAGTATCCGTCCTGAAAAATCGGCATTTCGCAGGAGCTTGCCAAAAAAGTGATCGGCATTCACCGAGCAAACCAGCGAATCTTCGAGGGTAACGGCCGATGCAATGTGAATTTCTTCGGCCAGCAGCGCCCGGTAACCAACGTAGCCCATGGGCTTGGTCATCCGGATAATCTGTTCGCGGCCTCCAACGCCTTCCTTGAAAATTTTCACTTTCCCTTCGATCAGAAAAATGAAAGCGGCAGGCTTGTCACCTTCTTTATAAATAAATTCGTTTTTTTTGAATAAGGTGATGGTGATATGAGTAAGCAGTTCATCTTTTTCTTCGGGGCTCAGCAAGCTGAAAACCGATTTTGGGTTTTCAAAAATCTCTTTAATCCCCAGTTCTTGACTCAGCATAGGTTCCGATTTACATGTTTTACAGCATCAAAGTTAGTCAAATTTGTGAAACATGAAAGTTTTTACAACTTATTTTCAGCCCGTGATCCGTTTGATCTGATGAAATTTGCACGGTATTCAAAGGCCTGATAAAAAGTGCATTTTACTTATGTATATTTTGCCACCAGGGGCATTTTCCGGCCAAAACCAAAAGCTTTTGAACTGACCCTTAAAATGGGAGGGGCCTGAAACCGTTTATATTCATTTTGGTTCACCAAACGTACTGTTTTTAATACCGTACCCCGATCAAATCCCTTTTTTATAATCTCTTCGGGCGATTGGTTCAGTTCGATGTAATTGAACAGGATGGCGTCGAGAATATCATAATCGGGAAGCGAGTCGCTGTCTTTTTGGTCGGGGCGGAGTTCGGCTGACGGCGGTTTCAGGATGCTGTTTTCGGGGATGATTTCCTCGTTGCGGTTGATGTACCGGGCCAGTTTATACACATCCGTTTTGTACACATCGCCCAAAACGGAAAGTCCGCCGTTCATGTCGCCGTATAAGGTTCCGTAGCCCACGGCACATTCGCTTTTATTGGTAGTATTCAGCAGGATGTTGCCAAACTTGTTTGAAACGGCCATGACCACAATTCCCCGGCTTCGGGCCTGAATATTTTCCTCCGCTACCCCGGGCGGCAGGTTTTCGAAGATCGGGCTGAGTTCATTTTCAAACTCGTTCACCATTTTTTGGATGCCGATGATGTCGTAGCGGACTTTCAGGTTATCGGCCAGTTGAATGGCATCGGCCACGCTGTGGTTGGAAGAATACCGCGAAGGCATCAGGATGCCGCGAACATGTTGGTGACCAAGGGCCTCCGCGGCAAGCGCGCAAACCACGGCCGAGTCAATCCCTCCTGATAAACCCAGCACGACATCGGTGAAATTCATTTTCCGGAAATAATCCCGGATACCCAACACCAGCGCCTGGTAAATTTTAACGATATAACCGGTTTTTTCCTGCTCCACCGGATCCAGGTTTTCGGTGTCAACCAGGGCAAAATCTTCTTTGAAATAGGCCAGTTCAACAGGAATGGTCCCGTCGGCTTTTACAAAGCACGAACCGCCGTCGAAGATGAGCTCGGTTTGGGCTCCGGTCTGGTTCACGTAAATGATCGGCAGTCCGTATTGGATGGCATTTTTCACCAGGATGTTTTTACGCCAGTTTTCCTGATTGTACGAGAACGGCGAGGCCGACAGGTTGATGACCAAATCGGGGTTCAGCTTGCTAAGCTCGGCCATTGGCGAGGTTTGGTAGAGCTTGTCGCGGCCAAATTCATTTTGGGTAGGTTGCTCGTCCCACAAGTCTTCGCAGATGGTTACGGCCAGTTTTTTTCCTTTGTATTCGATGATATTAAAATCCTGATTGGGCTCAAAGTGGCGGTATTCGTCAAAGATGTCGTAGGTTGGCAGCAGCGATTTGTGGCGAATGGTCTCTACTTGTCCGTTGTTCAGAAACCAGGCTGAGTTGTACAACTTTTTGCCGCGGTTGCCTGTGTTGATGCTTGGGGCGCCAACCAGGGCGGCAATACCGGTGCAGAATCCGGCAATGTGTCTGACGGCGGTTTCCGCTTTCTCAATGAATTCTTTTCGTTCCAGCAGATCGTGCGGGTAGTAACCGGTTACCGACAACTCAGAGAAAACAACCAGATCGGCTCCCTGATCCTTTGCTTTGTTAATGGATGAAATGATTTTTTCAGAATTCTCTTCAAAATTGGCAATGTGATAATTTAACTGGGCCAGTGCAATCTTCATACAATAGGTGGTTTAACTCGGGCAAAAATAGTTGAAATCGCAGAAAAACAGGGCTAATTATTAGAAAACCAGTCCAAGTTTAAGCAAGAGTGAATTCAGGATGGTTTTATCGTGGATGCTTTTATCTTTTGTGATATCCACGAAGCCGTTTTTGAAAACCAGTCCGATCTGTAAGGAGTTGCCCCGTCCAAGATCATACTCGGAGCCAATACCCAGGTTCATGGCCAGGTTGAATAATTTAATTTCGCGGTTGATATCGGTTTTGTCTAATACCCCATCGTCGGTAGTGCCTTTAGCGCCAATATTGATGAAGCCGGAAAGCCCAAATTGCCCCCAATACGACCAACGCTGAAAGTCGCTGGTTTTTAGCTTAACTGCCATGGGAACCTCCAGGTATTGCAGCCGGTAACGGATACTGCTTCCCGGTTTGATGACTTCGCCGGCAAAGATAAAGTCATCGGGCAGGTAGAAGTCGAGTTCGCCGCCGGTACTGCTGACCACTAATCCGGTGGTGAAAGCGTATCGTTCCTGCATATCAAGAAAGAAGTCGGCATTCAGCCCGAAATCAAATCCGGCAATGGCTTTTCCTCGCGAAATCTCTTTTTCCCCTGAGCTCATCCAGTTAACTGACGGGCTGGTTGTAAACCCAAGCCGAAACGATTTGGTAAACCTTTCCTGGGCCGATGCGCTGAGCATGACAAAAAAAAGACTGGTAACAGCGAATATTTTTTTCATGGTTCTATGTGTTTCTGTGTGTTTCTGTTTAACTGAACGCTCGAAAATACGGGTTTTGATTCACAAATCTCGAATATTAAATTCAAAATATCAATCTGTTTAAATCGTTTTTTCCGTTATTGGCGTTTTTTCTTTATACTCGTTGAAATAAATTTAAACGATCCGGGTTTATATAAAAAATGAACCATGTACCCTAAAAAAGCTGCCGATGTACCGTGTATTTCTAACCGTTTTTATGTCTGTGCTGTTCGTTGCCTGCCAGCGGAATCCGCTTAAAGTTGATCTTTCCGGTGTTCAAATCGACCTCCGGTTTTACAGCCTGGACGAGGGTTTATTTGCCGCCCCGGAAGAACCGGAAAAAAAGCTTCCGGAAGTTGAAACAAATTTTAAGGATTTTATGCCGGTTTTTACCTACGAGATGATCCGGATCGGAGGACCGGATGATCCGGATTATTACAGCCAGTTAAAGCTTTTCCTGACCGACACCATGATTATTGGTTTAAAAGAAAAGGCCGACCGGCTTATCCGTAAAGACAAACTTAAAGACGGTATGACCAAAGCGTTTCGCTATTACCATTATTATTTTCCCGAAAAAGTGATACCGGATATTTACACCTGTATCAGTGGTTTTAACCAGTCGGTGGTCATGACCGACAGCCTGATCGGGATCAGCCTGGACAAGTACCTGGGCGCCGATTTTAAATATTACCCGCAATTGGGTATTCCGGCTTACATCAGCCGAAATATGCACCCGCAAAAAATTGTTCCTGACGTGATGTACGCCTGGGGATCGACCGAGTTCCCGTTCGAAAGCGGCGCTCCCTTCTTGATCGACCGGATGATCTATGAAGGAAAGATTCTGTACTTTTTGGATGCCATGTTGCCCGAAGTGCATGATACACTGAAGATTGGCTACACAAAAAAACAACTGGATTTTTGCAAAGCGCGTGAAGAAATGATGTGGACCTACCTGGCCGAACATAAGCTGCTGTTTTCGACCGAGCGGATGGACATTAAACGATATGTTGATGAAGCGCCTTATACATCGGGTTTTACAACCGATTCTCCCGGACGGACGGGCGCATGGCTGGGCTGGCAGATTGTGCGGTCGTATATGAAGAAAAATCCGGACCTCAGCCTGCCCGAACTGATGACGGATACCAACTACCAGGGTATTTTAAGCCGGTCGGCTTATCAGCCCGGACGATAGTTCCGTTTTTATTCGGGTACGTTCAGGATAAAGCCGCTGCTGTGAATGTTCCTAATCCCGACCGAAGGGTCGTCGGCCAGGTATTTTCGCAGTTTGGTAATGAATACATCCATGCTGCGGGCCGTAAAATAGCCGTCGTCGCCCCAGATTTTTTTCAGCGCGGTTTCGCGGGGCAGTAATTCATTTTTGTATTCGCAAAGTAAATGAAGCAATTCGGCTTCACGCGGCGAGAGTTGCTGCTCGTTCCCGTCGCGTGTAATACTCCTTTTCTTCAGGTGAAACAGGTAACTGCCAATCTGATACTCGCCGGCTGGCCGGCTGGTTTGCCGGTGGTCGCGGTTGAGGACGGCCCTGATCTTACAAATCAACACTTCGGTGTCGAACGGCTTGGTCACGTAATCGTCGGCCCCGATCTGAAAGCCTTTGATGACATCTTCCTTCAGGGTTTTGGCCGTTAAAAAAATGAACGGGATATTTTTGTCGATCCGGCGGATTTCTTTGCCGATGGTAAAACCGTCGACATTCGGGAGCATCACATCCAGCAGGCAAATATCGTATGTTCCGTTCCTGAACCGTTCCAGCGCATATTTCCCGTCGTCGACCCAACTGACTTTAAAGTCGTTCAGTTCGAGGTACGACTGGAGCACGGCCCCGAAGCTGGGCTCATCTTCTACCAAAAAAATATGTGGATTCATCGTTGCCATTAACTTTGCCTTAAAAAGGGTAAAAATACATCAAAACGGCTGCCTTTGCCCGGTTCGCTGTGCACGGTAATGGTTCCCTGGTTGGCCTCAATAACCGCTCTGACGTAACTGAGGCCGAGCCCGAAACCTTTCACATTATGAATATTTCCGCTGGCTTGCCGGTAAAAACGTTCAAATATTTTCGATTGCACGGCTTTCGTCATGCCGATGCCTTTGTCCCGGACCGAAATCAGGATGCCGAGGCCGGTATTTTTTGTTTCGATGGTAATTTGCGGCTTGTCGGGCGAATATTTATTGGCATTGTCCAGCAAATTGTAAATGATATTCGCGCAGTGGTTTTTGTCGGTGGTAATGGTTGGGTTGACGGCATTCAGTCTGGAAGTTAATTCGCCGCCGCGGGCTTCAACCTGGAGCAGGATGCTGTGTACCACATCTTCGATCACCAGGTGCACATTCACGGGTTCCCAGCTAAACTCAAAATCTTTGTTATCCAGGCGGGCAATGGTCAGGATGTCTTCAATTTGCCTGTTCATGCGGATGTTTTCCTTTCGGATCATGCCTACAAAATAGTTGATCCGTTCCGGTTGCGTGATCACTTTCTCGTTGACGATAGAATCGGCAGCAACCGAAATGGTGGCCAGCGGCGTTTTAAATTCATGGGTCATGTTATTGATAAAGTCCGACTTCATTTCCGATATTTTCTTTTGTTTCAGCATAAACAGAATGCTCAGGCTGAATGTAAGTAAAATAATCAGCGAAAACAGCAGCGAAGCCGCCAGCAGCCACGACACCGACCGGTAAATAAAACGGTCCTGCCCCGGAAAATGGATCAGCAGGTTGCTGTTCCGCTCAAGAATCGCGTGCGGGAACAAGCTGGTTTTGTATTTGCTGTTCACCAGGGCCAGGCTGTCGGCCTGTTCCGTCAGTTTACGGATGGTGTCATTTTCAGTCACTGCCAGGTCAAATTCAATGGGGATTCCTTTGTCGGTAAGCTCTTCTTTCACCATTTTCCCGATGTTCTCAAGGGGCACCGGCTGATAGTCGAGGGCAGAGATTTCGGCCACAAACTGCCGGGTAAACTGGCGCAGTCGTTGTGTTTTCAGATCGAAACGCTGCCTGGCGCCCGGGAATTGAAAGCCGAGGTCGTCGGCAACTTTCTGCAGCGAATCCAAGCGGGCCTGGTTTGCTTTGAAAATGGCACGGGAGTTCGTAAAAATGGTGTCTTTACCTGCAAAAACAAAGCTCTCGCTGTGCCCTTCTTTTCCGCTATCGCTGTTGAAAGTGAACACCTGTACCTGTTGGGCGCTATCGGTTATTATTTCGAAGCGGGTATTTCCGGGGGCTCCGGTACCGCGGATAATCTTGACCGATTTGGGTGGCGGCGGGGGCGGGCCCGCATGTCCGATCCAAACCAGGCTGTCGGGAACGCCGAAGCGGCTGATGTGCCGGATGTCCTGCCTGTTTTCAAGTTTTCGGGCGGTGCTCACCAGCGCATCGTTCACGCTGCGGTCGAATAATTCATTTTTTACCCGGATGGCATTGTTGATCCACACCAGCTGGATGACGATGATCCCGATAATCGACAATCCCATCAGGCCCATAATCAGGGTAAAAGTCCGCTTGTTCATGCATCAAAGATAACTAATACAAAAACAGTTGCTTAGCTTTTAACTTTTCCTTAACAGAGTTTAACCGGGCATTAACTCAGTTTTGGTTGGGCCCGGGTCTATCTTTGTTCCGGTATGAAAAATTAATACAAAAATAGAAATCATGAAAACACAATTTAAAATCAGTCTGCTTCTTGTTTCAAGCCTGCTTTTAATCTCCGGTATCTCAACCGGCCAATCGGCAGATGAGGCAAAAAAAGAAGAAAAAGTCAAACGCCTGAAAATGGTGAAAATCGTTGATGGTGAAAAAACAGTCATGGATACCGTTATTTACGGCGACAGCGATTTCAAATGGCATTTTGAGGGAAATTTTCCTTTTGAAGCCGACTCCATGATGAAACGGAGAATTCAACGATTCGAACCGGATGGCTAGGGCAAACATCGGAAGATGCTGTTTATGTCGCCGGATGAGGGTGAATTTGTCATGCGCGGTTTTGCTGTTTCCGGCAAGGATTCGTTGTGCCAGCTTATCCGGATGCGGCGACACGACGGACCTGACGGGATGGATGTGATGAAGTTTCGCGGCGAAGGTCCGGTGCCTCCTGCCCCACCGCACGTATTCCGGTTCAGGGCAAAGGGAAATGTTATCGACCTCGATGACCCGGGAATTATTTCGTACCGGAAAAAAGGATTGAGCGGAGGCCGTGAAAAAATTGAAATTATCAGGCAGAAACCTGCTGATACCGATGAGAGGATCATGATTGAATAGGCCTGTGCCGGATTGATCCGATCGCATTTTCTTCATTTCCTTTTCACAGAATAATTAAACGATGAACAGCCGGCAGACCATTTTGCCGGCTTTTTTCTGTTCCGGCCTGATTTAAATCCTGAGAAGATTGCAGGGCCGGTTCGGTTGCAAAACCGATCAGCGTTGTGAGGATTTTCGATAAAAACAGACCGGCTTACCGTTTAAAACCGAACGTTAGTCGGAAAAAATACAATTTATCGGCTTTCTCTTTTAAATTCACGGGCAACAGATTAAACGTTTACATTAAAATACAGTCTGATAACTGAATTTGATAACTTAAAAAAAAACGTGTGAAAATCACCATTGAAGGTCTAAGTAAAATTTACCCGAATGGCAACCGGGCCATCAACGATATTTCCATGGAGATTAACGATGGGATGTTTGGTTTACTCGGGCCGAACGGCGCCGGGAAATCGACGCTGATGCGCATCCTGGTTACCCTGATGAAACCCAGTCATGGCAAAGTGACGGTTGATGGTTACGACCTGGTAAAAAACAGGAAGCAAATCCGGAAAATGCTGGGTTATCTTCCGCAGGATTTTCGTTTCTTCTCCAAGCTGACCACTTACGAATTTCTGGACTACGCCGCCCGGCTTGCCGGAATGAAGGACAGCAAAGAACGTTCGCGTGCGGTTGACCGGATGCTGGAAGAAGTGGGGCTTTTCGAAGCGCGCGACCGCCAGGCCAACCGGTTGTCGGGAGGGATGAAGCGCCGCCTCGGTATCGCGCAGGCCTTGATCAATAACCCGCGGATCATCATTGTAGACGAACCAACCACGGGGCTCGACCCGGAGGAGCGGATCCGCTTCCGCAACCTCTTGTCGACCATTTCGACCCGGGATGTTGTCATTATTTTGTCGACCCATATTGTTGGCGACATTTCGAGCACCTGCAAAAACATGGCATTGCTGAACCGCGGCGAACTGGCCTACAGCGGTTCTCCCGACGACCTGGTAGCGCAGGCCGGCGATAAGGTCTGGCTGATCAAGGCGACCGAATCGGAGTACATGGAGATCAACGAAAAATACCCGGTGATTTCGACCGTGCCCACCAGCGAAGGATGGGAAATCCAGGTGGTGGCCGACGAGATTAACGGCTATTACGGAAATCACATCGATCCGAACCTCGAACATGCCTATGTTTATTTTATGGAGAACAAACTCAATCAGTGGACAGCTATATAACCTAAAAAGATAAAACATGATTTCCCTTCACCATATCCGATCGATTGCCCTGTACGAAACCAAAACCTTACTGCGAAGCTGGTTTTTCAGGATCTTCGCGATTCTCTCGATGGTTATCCTTACCTTTTTTAACCTCGGCGTACTGATTCAGTCGAACGGGGGGGTGGGCGAATGGAGCATGAAAGCGCTGCCTTCGCTGATCCCGTATGTGAACCTGCTTTTACTGAACGTGGTGCAGGCGGTCATCGCGATTTTTCTCGCCTCTGACTTTTTGAAGCGCGATAAAAAGCTGGACACCACCGAGGTCATCTACATGCGGCCCATGACAAACGGAGAATATGTAATCGGCAAAACACTGGGAAACCTGGCGGTGTTTATTGTCCTTAACCTGATTATATTGACCATTGCCCTGATTTTCAACCTGATTTCCAAAAACGTCGTCGTAAACTGGGAAAGCTACCTGTATTACTTTTTGCTGATCAGCGTGCCCACCCTGATGTTCATCATGGGCTTATCGTTTCTGCTCATGTCGGTTATCCGGAACCAGGCAGTCACCTTCGTGGTTTTGCTGGGTTATGTGGCCATTTCGTTGTTCTATCTGCAGGATAAAGTGTATTACCTGTTCGATTATATGGCCTTCAATATTCCGCTGACTTTTTCCGATTTTGTTGGTTTCGGAAATCTCGGGACGATTCTCGTCCACCGGGGCATGTACTTTTTCTTTGGGCTGGGCAGCATTTTCTTTACCATTATTCTGCTGCGGCGCCTGCCTCAATCGGAGGGGATGCGCTATATTTCGCTGGTTCTCGGCACCCTGTGCCTGGTGTCCGGGGTTTACCTGGGGTACCGGCATGTCAGCTCATTCATGAACGACCAGAAACTGCGCAGCGACCTGATCAGCCTCAACGATCAGTATGCGGCCATCAAACCGGTTCGGGTAAAAAATTACGACATCAGTCTGGCGCACCTGGGTGAAACAATTTCGTGCGAAACCCGCCTCAACATCGAAAATAATCACCGCGAACCGGTTTCAAGCGTGACCTTTACCCTGAACCCGGGACTGATCGTCAGCGAGATCAGCCAAAACGGGAAACCGCTTCCATTTGAACGAAAACTGAACCTGGTCGTACTGGACGGACTGAGCCTGGACCCGGGACAACAGGCCGAGCTGGTTTTCACCTATGAAGGCACGATTAATGAAGCGGCCTGTTACCTCGATATAAATGACGAAACCCGGATGAAAGCTTTCCGGAATTTCATGTACCAGATTGATAAACGCTATGCTTTTATCACGCCCGACTATGTGCTGCTTACCCGCGAAAACAACTGGTACCCCATACCCGGCGCCGGTTTCGGAACAAAAAACAGCCAATGGTTTGCCCGTCAGTTCAGCAACTATCAGCTGCAAGTTACCACGAGACCCGGTTTAACGGCAGTTTCGCAGGGAGTTGTTCAGCACGACGAAGATCGCTTTGTATTTACGCCTTCGCATCCGCTTTCCCAGCTTTCCCTGTCAATCGGGAAGTACGAGCAGAAAACGGTTGACATAGACGGACTGGCTTTTAGCGTGTTTGTCAAGGAAGGGCACGATTATTTTTCGTCGTTCTTTGAAGAAATTAAAGATACCATCCCCTCTGTCATCCTTGAAGCGCTTGAGGACTATGAGCGCGGGGTGGATATGTATTACCCCTTTGATCGTTTTTCGCTGGTTGAAGTCCCGGTACAGTATTTTTCGTATAGCCGGGTGTTGACAGGCGCCAGCGAGCAGGTGCAGCCCGAAATGATTTTGTTTGCAGAAAAAGGACTGCTGGTTGGCGATGCCGATTTTTACGGACGAATGGAAGGCCGGAGGCGCTTTGGCCCGGATAACAGCCAGGAGATGACCCCGCAGGAAAAGAAGATCCGCGTCTTACAAAACTTCATATCGTCGTTTACCCAGGAAATGGGACGCCCCGATTTCAGGCGCTCCCAAGGGCAAATGCAGGTTGAGGAAAAGCCGAACGCCTATTACCTGTTTCCCTTGTTCTATAATTATGCCTACTATATTCACTCGGATCGCTGGCCCGTTACCGACCGTGTATTTGAGAGTTATAAAAAAGGCGGAAGCGACAGTCAGCGGATGGGCTTTATCCGCGACATGCAGGGCATGTCTGAAAATGAAAAAGCCAACCTGGCCCTGCTAACGCAGAGTTTCGAAGAAATTCTGGAAGATCCCGACCAATTGCAGTTGGTTGATAATGTGATCCAGTTAAAGGGAAAAGCCTTATTTTCCATTATCAAGCGAAAGGCCGGTGATGCCGAGTTTGAGGATTTCCTGTATAATTACCTGAATCAGATCAAATTTAAAACTACCAGCATTGACGATTTTAACGATGCAGTATCGGAGCGTTTCGGCATCGACCTGATTCCGTACATGGAAGGCTGGTTTAGCCGAAAAGAGCTTCCTGCATTCCTGATTGGCCAGGTGAAAGCCGTTAAGGTACTCGACAGAGACCAACTGAAAACGATGGTGAAATTTAAAGTGAGCAATACCGAACAGGTAGAAGGGATCATCTCTGTCGATTTTCGTTTGGGCGGCGGATTTGGAGGACGTATGGGCGGCGGTTCGTCTGAAACCATCAGCAAGCTGATTCATCTGGAAGGAAACCAAACCAAAGAGGTTAGTTTTTTGTTAAACGGCAGCCCGCGCGGGGCCACCATCAACACCCTGACCTCGCGGAATATCCCGTCGGAGATTCGTCTTCCGCTCGAAAACCTGGAAGAGGATAAAAAAGCGATTCCCGAGGAAGGAGAAAAAATTGTCGACATTCCGGTGCGGATCGTTGAGGATAACGAGATCATTCTCGATAATGAAGACCCTTCATTCGTGATCACCCGGCTGGACGAAACCAGCCTGCTCCGCAAATGGCTGGTTCCCGAAGAGGAAAGCATTGGCCAGTATGCCGGATTTTCAGGCTGGAGGCCGCCCCGCAGCTGGACACTGACCACCAATTCGGGATTTTACGGGGCTTACATCCGTTCGGCCTATTACATCCGTGCCGGCGAAGGAGAGCAGCTGGCCCGCTGGAATATCCCGATTGAGGAAGGCGGATTTTACGACGTTTACGCCTACATATACAAGGAAACCCGCCGGTTTGGCCGGCGCGGGGGCGACGACAGCAAAGGAGAATACCATTACATCATTCATCACGACGACGGCGACGAGGAAGCGCTGGTCAACCTGAAATCGGCAGACGAAGGATGGAACCACCTCGGTGTCTTCTATTTTTCGCCCGATACCGCCGTTGTTGAGCTGTCGAATAAAACCCAGGCCCGGATGGTGGTAGCCGACGCTATTAAACTCATCAGACAAAATTGAACAAAACCAGTATAAGAAAATATCAAATAAAATACATCTGTATGAAAACCCTTTTCCCTAAAATTCAATTGCTGGTACTTCTGTGCTTTCTTCCCGGAAGTTTCCTGCTGGCCCAGGATATTCTTGACTTGCAGAAGTCGTTGAATATCGCTATGCAAAACAGCCCGGATATCCGGAGGTCATTGCTTAGCCTCGAACGTTCGCAGGAATCGCTGAACGCGCAGAAGGCCGCTTTGAAATCCAAGCTTGCTTTAAGCCTTACCCCGGTCGATTACAGCCGTAGCCGCACCTTCGACGATTTTTCGTCGACCTGGTACACCAACGAAAGCTTCGGCTCGTCCGGTACCTTTACCGTATCGCAGCCCATCCTGGTCACCGACGGGACCATCTCGCTGGTTAATCGTTTTGGCTGGCAGAAAAGTCTGAACGACTACAGCGGAAAAACCGACGAGGCGTTTACAAACAACCTGTACCTGAGCCTTTCGCAGCCCTTGTTTACCTACAACAGGCTGAAACTTCAGTTGAAGGAACTGGAACTCGACCTCGAAAATTCGAACCTGAGTTATGCCATGCAGAAGCTGAACCTCGAAAAGCAGGTCACCCAGTTCTTCTACAACGTGTATATGGCGCAAATGAGCCTGAACATTTCACGGGACGAATTTTCGAATACCGAGAAAAGTTTCGAGATCACCAAAAATAAGGTAGAGGCCGGGCTGGCTGCCCGCGAAGAGCTATACCAGGCCGAGCTGAACTTCGCCTCGGCGCGTTCGAACCTGGAAAACAAAAAAGTAACGCTCGAAAATTATAAAGACCAGTTTAAACAATACATCGGGATGGATATTTTTGCCGAAATTATGGTGATGACCAATGTCGATGTTAATCCGGTTGAGGTTAATCTGCAGGACGCCATTAATTACGGACTGAGTTCCCGCATGGAAATCCGTCAGCGCGAAATCTCGGTCGAAGGCTCACAGTTTGACCTGATCCGTACCAAATCGTTAAATGAATTTTCGGGCGATATGAATTTGTCGATCGGAATCATTGGCGATAACGCGAACTTGAGAGACATTTATGATAATCCGACAAATAACCCGCGGGTTTCCGTTTCATTTAACGTGCCTTTGTGGGACTGGGGCGAAAAGAAATCGCGGATAAAAGCCCAGGAGGCCGTCATAAAAAGCCAGCAGCTCACCCTCGACGAAGAAAAAAAACAGATCGTTATTGATATTCGTCAGGTGTACCGGAGGCTGCAAAATTTGCTGAACCAGATTGAGATTGCAGAACAGAGTGAGCGTAACGCCCAACTGACCTACGAAATTAACCTCGAACGATACGCGAACGGCGATCTGACCAGTATGGACCTGAACCTGTTCCAAACCCAGCTTTCGGAGAAGAAAATGGCTTATGCCCAGTCGCTGATCGATTACAAAATTGAGCTGCTCAACCTGAAAGTCCAAACCCTGTTCGACTTTGAACAAAGGCAGGGAATTGTTCCGGAAGAAATCATCAAAAAGAAATAAAAACAGTCACACGATAAAAACGAAACCTATGAAAGTAAAAGCATATCAATCACTGGCTATTTGGGGCTTAATGGGAATAGTCGCCTGCAGCAGTCCGGGCAGTGATACCGAAACCGACCTGGCTATTCCTGTTTCTGTAGAAGATATCAAGCTGGGTTCCATCGAACAAACCATCAATACAACAGGCACGGTAACCGCTTCAAAAGAGGTGAGCTTATCAACCGAAATGAGCGGTAACTATTTTCTGGCCACCAACCCACGGACCGGAAGGCCGTTTGCTTTGGGCGATGTGGTTGAAAGCGGACAGGTGATCATCGAATTACAGGATAAGGAATTCGTGAACAACCTGGGGATGGAAGCGAAGGAGCTCAACTTCAAAATTGCGGAGGAAGAGTATACCAAACAAAAATCGCTGTTTGACAAGGGGGGAGTTACCCAGCGGGAACTAAGCAATGCCGAGGTTTCGTTGGTCAATGCGCGTAACAATTACGAGCTGGCTCATATTCAGGTTGAGAAAATGAAAGTGAAAGCGCCCTTCCGGGGAATAATCACCGAATTGCCCTACGTGACCCAGGGAACAAAAGTGGCTAATGCCACGCCCGCCGTTACCCTGATGAGTTACGAAAAATTGCAGATGGAGGTCAACCTGCCCGAAAAATACATCAACGATGTAAAAAAAGGACAGCCGATCCGGGTGACGAATTATACCCTGCCCAACGACACCCTGCATGGCAGCGTGAATGAACTGTCGCCGGCAATTAGTACCGAAACGCGCACCTTTAAAGGGAAACTTGTGGTTGACAACAATCAGTTGAAACTTCGTCCCGGCATGTTTGTTCAAACCGAGATTATTCTGGATCGCCGCGACAGCGTGGTGGTGATTCCCAAAAACGTGATCCTCTCCAATCAGCGGGGCAAGTCGGTTTTTATTGTGGTGAAAGGCACAGCCGAAGAAAAACAGGTGACCTTTGGTTACGAAACCCAGGACCAGGTGGAAATTACTTCGGGGCTGAAAGCAAACGACCGCCTGGTGGTGAAAGGCTTCGAAACCCTGCGAAACCGTTCAAAAGTTAAAATCATCAAATAGAAAGGGGTAAACCGTGAAGAAGTTAAGCGAATTTTCGGTCAATTACCCGGTAACCATCCTGATGATTGTGCTCGGCGTGGTATTGCTGGGCTACATTTCGTACGACAAGCTGGGGATTGACCTGTTTCCAAACCTGAACAACCCGCGTTTGTTCATCGAGTTGGAGTCGGGTGAGCGTCCGCCCGAAGAAATTGAAAAACAGTTTGTCGAAAACCTCGAAGCGCTGGCCATCCGTCAATCGGATGTGTTGCAGGTATCGTCGGTTTCGAAAGTGGGCAGCGCCCAGATCACCGTAGAATATGCCTGGAATAAAAATATGGACGATGCCTTCCTGGATTTGCAGAAGGCCGTTTCGTCCTTTTCTCAGAATGCCGATATCGACGCGATCAATATCACCCAGCACGATCCGAATACCTCGCCGGTGATGCTGATTGGACTGAGCCACAGCTCGATTGACGATATGAACGAGTTGCGGAAGGTTGCCGAAAACTACATCCGGAACGAGCTTGTTCGTTTGGAGGGAGTGGCCGAGGTGGAGGTTTCAGGCTCCGAAGATGTGGAAGTGCTGATTGAAACCAACCGGTATTTGCTCGATGCTTTTGGCTTAAGCCTCGATGACGTCAGCAACCGGATCTCGGCGATGAACCAAAGTATCTCCGGCGGGTCGATTGAAGAAATGGGACTGCGCTACGTGGTAAAAGGCGTTAGCCTGTTAAAAGATCCCGGCGATTTTGAAAATGTCATCGTGGGATACAAACGAGTGGTTGCCGACCAGACGACCGCCGCTTATGCGCCTATTTTTCTGCGCGAAGTTGCCAAAGTGAGCATTCAGAATAAAGAACCTGACAATATTGTCCGGCTGAACGGAACCCGTTGTTTGGGGCTTTCCGTCTATAAAGAAACCAGGTTTAACACGGTAAAAGCGGTTGAGGAAATTAACAAGGCCATCGCTTCCATCGAAAAGGCCCTGCCCGGTTATCACTTTGCGGTGATTACCAACCAGGGCACGTTCATCAACAAGGCAATTAAAGAAGTGGAAAATTCGGCCTTACTGGGGATTGTGCTGGCTGTTTTTGTCCTGTTCCTGTTTTTGCGACGGCTGGGAAGTACTTTGATTATCAGCATTGCCATCCCGGTTTCGGTGATCGCGACCTTCAACCTGATGTATTTTAACGGCCTGACCTTAAATATTATGACCCTGGGCGGTCTGGCGCTGGGCGCCGGTATGCTGGTCGATAATGCCATCGTGGTGATGGAAAACATCTTCCGCAACCACGAAAACGGCATGTCGGTCCGCGATGCAGCGATTGAAGGGACCTCGCAGGTTGGCGGGGCCATCACGGCTTCGACCATTACCACCATCATCGTATTCCTGCCCATTGTCTATCTGCACGGGGCTTCGGGCGAGTTGTTCAAAGACCAGGCCTGGACCGTGGCGTTCTCCCTGCTTTCGTCGCTGGTGGTCGCCATCCTGCTGATTCCCATGCTCTTTAATCTGTTTTACCGGAAAAAAGTAAAAACCCGGGCCCGTTCGGTCCAGGTGAAAGGTTATGGCCGCTTTCTGGATAAAGTCATCAACGCCAAGTGGCTGGTGGTTTTCCTGATGCTGATCCTGATTGGAGGGTCGGCTTTGCTCATTCCGTTCATCGGGGTGGAGTTTATGCCAAAAACCGAAACCCGCGAATTCAGCATGGAAGTGCGGATGCAGGAAGGGACGCGTTTGGGCAGGACCTCCGATGCGGTGGAGAACATCGAACAGATTGTGACGGAATTATTAGGCAACGAACTTGAATCGATATACAGTCATGTGGGGCCGACCAGCGGGATCAGCAGTTCGGCTACCGCCATCTTTCAGGGCGAAAATACCGCAACCATCAAAATATTGCTGAAACCGGAGAGCAGTTTACCCTCCACCTCTGCCATTCGCAGCATCAGCCAGGCCATTGGCGAAATTCCGGGCATGGAGATCAGTTATAAACAGGATGAAACGGCCCTGAAAAGCATTCTGGGAACCGATGAGCCTCCTTTGGTGATTGAAATTCAGGGGAAAGACCTCGACCAGATCGAGGAGCTGGCCGCTGAGGTGAAAAGCCGGGTCAGCGGGCTTCCGGGTATCTACAACCTGGAATCGTCGATGGAAGAAGGTTCACCCGAGGTGGAAATCGTGGTCGACCGTTTGCGTGCCGGGATGTATAACCTGAGCGTCGCCAATATTGTTTCGCAAATTCAGGACCAGTTGATGGGCAAAGTGGCCGGCCAGGTTGAACGTCAGGGCGAAATGCGCGACATTACCCTGAAACTGCCCGACCAAACCCTCAATAGTTTGAACGACCTGCGGATTACCGGCAACGGGCAGGTTTTTTTGGTGAACGAGCTGGCGACGGTTAAAATCGGGCAATCGCCCAAAGAAGTGTACCGCCGTAACCAGAACCGGATTGGGAAAATTACGGCCCAACTCGAGAAAAACACGCCGCTCGACCAGGCAGTCAAACAAATTCAGACAGCTATAGAGCCCATGGATATTCCGGCAGATTACCAGGTGAAAATCACCGGAGAAGAAGAAAAACGGAAAGAATCGATGGCGAGCCTGAAGTTCGCGCTTTTGTTGTCGATCATCCTGGTGTACATGGTGCTGGCCTCCCAGTTCGAGTCGTTGCTGCACCCCTTTACCATTTTGCTGACTATTCCGCTGGCGGTTGTCGGCTCCGTCCTGGTCTTTTTCCTGTTTAACCAGACCTTTAACATGATGGCCTTTATCGGGGTGATCATGCTGGTGGGCATTGCGGTGAACAACTCCATCATTTTGGTCGACCGGATCCTGCAATTGCGAAAAGACGGAATGGAGCGCCGCGAGGCCATTATGCAGGCCGGGCAACAACGAATCCGGCCAATCATCATGACGAGCCTGACAACCATCCTGGCCTTATTCCCGCTCACGCTGGGTACCGGTGAAAGCGCTTCGCTGCGTTCGCCGATGGCCCTGGCAGTTATTGGCGGTTTGGTCACATCAACCTTGCTCACCCTGGTGGTAATTCCTAGTGTGTACGAGATCTTTGAAAACGTCAAAGACCGTTTTTCGCGGGGCTGACCTCTTGTATGGCTCTCTTTCGGTACAAGAAAGCTCAGAAATAAATGATAGCAAATAAAAATAAAAATTCAACCTGTGAAGTTCATCATCGATAGAAAGACCCTGATCAGTATGCTGTTTACCGGACTGACCCTGCTGGGCTACGTGTCGTATAAACAGCTGGGAATAGAGTTGCTGCCCAACGCGGAACTGCCTTTCCTGTTTGTTCAGGCGGTCTCAACCCAGGAAGCCGATCCGGCCTACCTGGAAAGCCAGGTTGTGATTCCGCTCGAAGGGGCCATTGGAACCATGGAGGGGATTGAATCGCTGGAGTCGAATGTAACCTCCCGGCGGGGGACGATTGTGGTGTATTACCAGAAAAATGTCGACTTCAGTTTTGCCTACCTGAAACTGCAGGAGAAAATCAACGAAATGCAGGGCAGTTTGCCCGAAGGGGTCCGCGTGAGCGTGAACCGCGTTGATTTGGGGCAAATGAACAACCAGTTTATGGAGTTGCAGGCCCGGGGCAGCGGCGGCATCGACCGGGTTCGCAACGTGGTGGACGAAGAGGTAGCCCCCGATCTGGAAAA
This sequence comes from Gaoshiqia sp. US2, assembly GCF_059705485.1. Taxonomy (NCBI): domain Bacteria; kingdom Pseudomonadati; phylum Bacteroidota; class Bacteroidia; order Marinilabiliales; family Prolixibacteraceae; genus Gaoshiqia; species Gaoshiqia sp. US2. The sequence goes on from NZ_AP048550.1 coordinate 4,433,871, forward strand.
TATTGACGGGATTGCCGGGGTAAATGTGTACGGCGGACAGGAAAAATCGATCGAAATCATCCTGAATAAAGGGGCCTGTGAGGCCTATCAAATCACGCCGGCAAGCATTCGTTCGCTGCTGTCGCAAAATGCCCGTTCGCGCACATACGCGGGTAACCTCAAGGAAAAAGACAAGCTCTGGTTTGTTCATGTTACAGCCGAATACCAGCAGGTTTCGGATGTCGAAAACCTGGTGGTGGCCGAAGGACCAATCTTGCTGAAAGATGTGGCCGAAGTACGTTTTGGCGTTAAAGAGAAAACCAGCTACAGTCGCGTCAACGGACTGGACGCGGTGACCATCCAGCTGATCAACGATTCGCAGACCAACCAGATTGCCTTATCCGACAAAACCAAGGAAGTGATTGCCCGGCTAAACAGTAAGCTGAAATCGAAAGAGATTGAACTGGTCATTCAGAATAACTCGGCCGAAACCATGGAAAAAAACATCGACGAAATCATCAACCTGGCGCTTGTTGGCGGGTTGATGGCCGTGTTCGTGCTGTGGATGTTTCTGAAAAACGTTCGGATCGTAGCCTTTATCGCGCTGGCCATACCGGTTTCGGTGTTTACGGCTTTCAACTTCTTTTACGCCTACAACATTACCCTCAACAGCCTGACCCTGGTGGGCATGGCGCTGGCCATCGGGATGCTGCTGGATAACAGCGTGGTGGTGCTCGAAAACATTTACCGCCTGGCCGGAAAAGGGGTGGATACAGATACGGCTGTCACCCAGGGAACCACCGAGGTCTGGCGTTCGATCGTGGCCGCTACCCTCACAACCATTACCGTGTTTCTTCCCTTCGTGTTTTCGTCGAACTACCTGATCGAAATGCTGGGAAAGAATGTAGGCGTTTCCATCATATCCACCTTGCTGGTGTCGCTGGTGGTGGCCTTGTTGTTTGTGCCGATGGGCGTTCATTTCATTTTAAAAGGAAGGCGGAAAGACCGGATCACCTTTGAGAAATTAACCACCAACAACCGGATGGTGCAGGTGTACATGCTCTTGCTGAAATCGTGTATGCGCTACCCGGCAGCAACGGTATTGGGCGCCGTGGCCGTCTTTTTCCTGACTGTCTTCATGGCACTGACCATCAGTGTAAGCTCCCTGCAGGAAGTGGAGGAAAGCCAAATCCAGTTGTATGTGACCATGCCTTCGGGATCGAGCCTTGAAATGACCGATGAAACCGTGCAAAAGATCGAGGAAAAACTGGAGGGAGTGAAGGAAAAGCTCGATGTGATCAGCCGGATTGAAGAAGAAGAGGCCTCGGTTACCGTGAAACTGGTCGAAGATTATGAGAAGGTGGAAGGACGAAGTTTTGCCGAGATCAAAGCATCGATCGGCGAACTGACGAAAAACCTGGGCCCGGCCGAAATTTCGTTTGAACAGCAACAAACCAACCGGAACTTCGGAGGCGGAAGCCGTAACATGATGGGCAATTTTCAGCGCCTGCTGGGGATTGGCAGCGAAGAAGAAAAAATTGTACTGAAAGGACAGGATTTTACCCTGATGCAAACGGTGGCCGAAGACTTGCAGTATTTTCTTGAGAATATGGATATTATCCGGCGGGTCTCACTGAATGTCTCGGATAACCGGCCTGAGGTGCATCTGATTTTCGACCCGCTGTTGATGACTGAGTACAACATCAACATGCAGCAGGTTTCGGGCGAACTGAATTCATTTTCGCAGGAAATCTCTACCGGCGTGATGTTTAAACAGGGGCTCGACGAGTACGAAATAATCATTAAGCAGGGCGAAGAAGAAGAGATGGAGAATGCCACCCGGAGCATGGACGACCTGAAGCAGTTACAGGTGGCCGACGGGGCAGGCGGCCTGCACGACTTGCAGGAATTTACCCGTTTGGTATATGCCCGCGGTTTGGCCGGGATCAACCGGGTGAACCAGGAAAAACAAATTACCATTACTTACCGGCTGATCGATGAGGCGCAATCGTCGAAAGATTTGCTGGAGTCGTACCGTTACGAAATTGACGCCTTGATTGCCGGTTACGCATTCCCGGCAGGTATTGCCGCCGAGGTGATTCATGAAGAAAATGAACTGGAAGAATTTTACTTCCTGATTTTGGCAGCCATTGTACTGATTTTTATGATCCTGGCCTCGGTATTCGAGTCGATCGTTACGCCTTTTGTTTTACTGTTTTCAATTCCGCTGGCGGCCATCGGGTCGCTGCTGGGGCTGATTATCACCGGCAACAGCCTGTTTAATGCCAATACGATGATTGGTTTCCTGATTTTGCTGGGGGTGGTGGTCAACAACGGGATCATCCTGATCGATTACAGCAATATCCTGCGTAAACGCGGGTACCGCCGCTCCCGGGCATTGATGACTGCCGGCTTATCGCGCGTACGGCCCATCCTGATCACGGCCATCACCACCATCGTGGCGATGGTTCCCCTGGCCCTGGGGCAGGCCGAATACGTGAGCGTGATCGGCGCACCCTTTGCCATTATCGTGATTGGCGGCCTGGCGCTGAGCACCGTACTCACCCTGATTTTCATCCCCACCTTTTATTCGGGGCTGGAGAATGCCCTGGAATGGTTCCGCGGCCTGAACTGGAAACTGCGCGCCTTCCAACTGGTACTGATCGCTGCCGCTTTTGTCTGGATTTATGTTGAAGTGGATAGCTTTATCTGGAAAATGATTGATACGGTGCTGGTGATCGTGCTGGTTCCCGGCACCAGCTGGTTTGTGTTGAACAGCCTGAAAAAAGCGGGAACCAAGCTGATTGGACCGGATGAGAAGGTGGGGATCGTCATTCAAAACCTGGTGAAGATATACGACCGCCCGGGCCGTTTTTCACGCGAGTGGACCGGGGGACTGAACATTCGCCGCCGGGCCGGCCTTGAAAAAGAATACCGCTCCATGCGCGAATTCGACCAGTTAATCTGGCAATTGCCCTTGCTGGCTTTTTTCGTCTACTTCACCTTCTTTTACCTGAAACCGGCTGTTTGGATCAGCTTTATGATGCTGATGGTTTACCTGTATGTCAACCAGATCTGGAAACCGCTGTCCATTTACCTGGAAAACCGGTACCGGGAAACACAAAAAGGAATTTTCCTTCTTCTGAAAAAATACAGCACGGGCTTCCTGTTTTGGTTTTTGCCCCTCGCCGAACTGGTTATATTATACCTGAAAACCGAATACATTGGGCTGGTAGCGGCTTTCGCTGCGCTTTGGTACCTGGGCCTGCTTATTTCAGTTACGGCCAGACACCTGTACGAGCAGAAAGTCAATGTCGACCGGATTACCGGGCGTTTTGGCTCCTTACGACGCGCCACTTACCGGCTGGTAAAACAAATTCCGGTAATTGGTAAACGGCGGGTTCCGTTTAAAGCCTTAAACGGGGTATCGCTCGAAATCGGTACCGGTATGTTTGGTTTGCTTGGACCGAACGGCGCCGGCAAGTCAACCATGATGCGGACGATTTGCGGAATCCTGGAACAGAGTTACGGGAAAATCTGGATTAACGGGATCGATACGCAGGAAAAACGGGAAGAACTGCAAGGCTTAATCGGATACCTGCCACAGGAATTTGGTACCTACGAAAATATGCCGGCCTGGGACTACCTGGAATACCAGGCCTTACTGAAAGGCCTGACCGATGTGGACGAACGCAAAAAAAGGCTGGAGTATGTGCTGAAGTCGGTTCATATGTACGATCGCCGGGACGATAAGATCGGCTCGTTCTCGGGCGGGATGAAACAACGGATCGGGATTGCCCAGATTTTGTTGCACCTGCCGAAGATCCTGGTGGTTGACGAACCAACGGCCGGACTCGATCCGCGCGAACGCATCCGGTTCCGGAACCTGCTGGTCGGGCTGAGCCGCGAACGGATTGTCATCTTTTCGACCCATATTATCGAAGACATTTCCAGTTCGTGTAACCAGGTGGCCGTGATCATCCGCGGCCGGGTGAAATACCACGGAACGCCCATCGGGATGGTCGACCTGGCCGATAAACTGGTATGGCAATACGAAGTGCCGGCGGCTGAGTTCGACCGGATGCCCAATAAACAAATGGTGGTGCACCATATGCGGGTTGGCGAAAACATCCGGGTGCGTGTGCTGTCGGTCGAAAAACCGGCTCCCGACGCGGTTGAGGCTAATCCTTTGCTCGAAGATGCCTATTTGTGTTTGATTAAAGATTTAAAATAGATGACAGCATCCGGCCGCCGGGAACTGCTTGCTGGTTGCCGGATGCAGTTGGAATTTTTACCGTTTAACAGGAAGAAAAAATGGACAAACGAAAAATAAGAAATACGCTCAACCTGATTGGCCAAATGATCCGTTATAATTTCCGCATCATTTTTGCCGGCCGGTTTATCTGGTTTTTGCTTGCCGCCCTGGCCTTTTATGTGTTTATCGCCATCATGGCCGTGGTAAACGGCGAGGTTCCCGACGAGGTATTCGTGTACAACACCCTGGTGTTTCCGGCGGTCCTGCTCATTTTTTACCCGATGACCTTCGGCATTCAGAACGATGTGGATGCCGGAATCCTCGAAATCCTGTTCGGCATACCCGATTACCGGTATAAAGTGTGGCTGGTGCGCCTGGTGTTGGTGTTTGTGCTGGTGTTTCTTATCCTTTACGGATTTGCGGCCCTGAGCTACCTGTTTTTAACCCCGGTCGACCTGTTTGAAATGACCCGGCAAATCATGTTCCCGGTGCTGTTTCTCGGGAGTATGGCTTTCATGTTTTCCACCATCATAAAAAACGGAAACGGTACAGCCGTGGTGATGGTCATCATCGGGGTGTTGGCGCTTATTACCCAGGATGCCGTGAAACGAAGTATGTGGAACCTGTTTCTGAACCCCTTTGATGTACCTAACAACATGAATGAGCTGATTTGGGAGGGCATTGCCCTGAAAAACCGGATTTTCCTGGTTGTCGGGGCCATCGTGTTTATTCTTTACGGGCTGTTTAACCTGCAAAAACGCGAGAAATTTATTTAGAAGAAATATAAATTAGCGGGGTTATATTGTTTACAAGCACAAGCTGTTTCTTATTTTGTTAACTTGTATGGGTAAAAAAACAGGCCCATGTCCCCTACCCGGATCATAACGCTCAGCAAGGTCAATCATCACCGCGAAGAGGTGATTTTGATTGCCTTTGCCTATGACCCGGAGCTTATTGAAACCCTTAAGCAACTGCCCGGTGCGCGTTGGAGTCAAAGCCTGAATACCTGGTATATCCCCGTGAATGAGTTTGACCTTCACCGTCTTTTTGAAGCCTTAAGAGGAAAGGCGTGGGTAGATTATTCGGGGCTGAAGTTAAAACCGGCGCCTGCTCCGGCTCAAAAAGAGACAGCAAAAAATTATGCCTATCGCACTTCGACCAAACTCCCCAAAGGATACCTGGAAATGCTGGAACAAAAGCGATACAGCGATAGCACCATCAGGACCTATTGTGCTTATTTCAAAGATTTCATGCATCATTTCGAAGGAAAAGAATTAAAGAATATCACTGCGGGTGATGTCAATGGTTACCTGCTGGGCTTGATCAAGGAGAACCAAATTTCTCGCAGTCAACAGAACCAGCGGATCAATGCCATTAAATTTTACTATGAAAAGGTATTAAAGCTGGAGAAGCAGTATTACGCCATTGAACGACCACGAGTCGAGCGAAAACTCCCTGACATATTGAGTAAGGAAGAGATTTTTGCTATGCTGAGAGCGACCGATAACCTGAAACATAAGTGCCTGATTGCTTTAATTTATTCCTGTGGCTTGCGACGAAGCGAAGCAATCGCCCTGAAACCGGAGGATGTTGATTCGAAGCGGATGCTTATAAAAATAAAAGGGGCCAAGGGCAAAAAGGACAGGTATGTTCAATTGGCACAGAGTACACTGGAACTCATGCGACGTTACTATAGAAAGGAAAAACCGCAAACTTGGTTGTTTGAGGGGCAAAGAGGAAAGCAATATAGTGCCACCAGTATTCTGAAAGACGTGAAGAATGCGGCATTAAGAGCCGGAGTGAAGAAGACAGTTTACACCCATATTTTAAGACATAGTTTTGCCACCCATCATTTGGAACAGGGCACTGATTTACGCTATATCCAGGAATGGCTTGGACATGAAAGTTCAAAAACAACGGAAATATACACGCATGTATCGAATACCGATTTCCAGAAGTTTAAAAACCCGATTGATGATTTTGATCCGGACGACAGCTGACAACGACGTTTATATCCTATATTTGAGATATAAACGCACCTTTTCAGCCGATAAAGCAGAAATAAAGTGCGTAGAATTATACAAATACGTTACAGGCAAGCGTAAAAGACACATTGCAACTTGACAACGTTGACAAAAAAATAGATGTTTTTGAAACCAACCACAAAGTGAGATAATACGACACAGAAACCTCTCCAAAAGGTTTTTAAAATAATTGTCACTAACGATTCAAAGTGAATTATCATGCAAATAAATAATGAGATACTAAACGACTTTATTTTTTGCCACTACAAAGCTTATAGAAAAAGCAAGCACCAAACGGGAATTATTTCAGACTACCAATCACTTTACAATCAACTAAAACAAAAGGGGAAAGAAAATTTCGAAAGAACGATTTCAAAGAACAATAATCTTACCGTCTACCACCAAAATGGTAATAATACTCCCGAAGAAGGCATCTCGCTAAATTTCAAATTTGCCAATGCAAACATTGACATAACTCTCGATGGAATTGAATTTACAGGCAAAAAAAATATTACTCCAATATTTATAACTCCATTTGAAAAAGTTACCACTACCGACAAGCTATTTGTTTCACTGCAAGCATCATTAATCGAAACTGAATTTAATCTCAAGATATTAAACTGCAAAGTGATTCATGGAAAGAATCTACAAGAAACGCAATTCAAATTATCATCTACAGCAAAAAACATCAAAAAAATTATCGTTGAGCTGAACAAAATACTATTATCTTCAAATGAACCTGCTCTTTTTTTAAATAGGCATTGTGATATTTGTGAATTCAGTGTCACATGTAAAGAAAAGGCGAATGCCGATGGTAACATAAGTTTACTTGATAAGGCAACATTCAAAGCTATAGAAAAATATAAAAAGAAAGGAATCTTCACTATTCAACAACTTTCCTACATATATAAACCAAGAAGACGAAAAAAGCGAGCTAAAGAATTTATAATCGCTCATAATATTGAATTACAGGCATTAGCGATTAGAACAGATAAAATTTATGTGCAACAATTACCGGAACTACCAAGAAAATCCATCGGGCTATTCTTAGATATTGAAGGTACTCCTGACCAAGAATTATATTATTTGATTGGAGTTTTAATATGCAAAGATGATACAACTATTTGCAATAGCTTTTGGGCTGATAAGACATCTGATGAAGTCCATATTTGGCAACAGTTTCTTTCAATAATAAATGCATACCCTATGGTGCCAATATACCACTACGGTAATTATGAATCAAAAGCGATAAACATTCTTGGAAAGCGATATAATACAAATGTAGTTCACATACAAAATCGTTTAATAAATATTGTCAATTCAATTTTTGGTAAAATTTATTTTCCGGTTTATTCAAACCGATTGAAAGAATTAGGGAATTACCTTGGTGCCACTTGGTCGTCCGCCAATGCAAGCGGAATTCAAAGTTTAGTATGGAGGTATCAATGGAACGATACAAAAGATGAAAAGTATAAGCAAATTTTAATCACATACAATTTAGAAGATTGCTTTGCTCTAAAATTATTGTTTGATAATCTGACTGAAATTGAAAAAAGAAATGATGCTGTTACGAATATTTGTGATGAAATAAGGTCAGACCGTTGTCCGAAAAGAAGCGAGAATAAAATTCATCAACAACTTACTGAGATTTTATCCTTTTCCTACACAACAGAGCATTATGATAACAGTAAAATATTTTTCAAGGATGAAAACGCAGGAGAAAACCTTGAACAAAAAAAAGGAGTAGAGAAAAGAATCAGGAAGCCAAATAACTTAAAACCAACTAAATCTATTAAAATTCGTCGTAGAATAAAATGTCCAACTTGTGGATTAAAGCCCCTTGAAGAATCAAAAAAAACAACCCAAAAAATATCATTAGATTTAAAATTTACCCAGAAAACAGTTGTAAAAGAAATAAGAAAGTACTGGGCGAATCGAAGTTATTGTAAGCATTGCGATAAGGATTTTAACCCTCCTTATTTTAATATTCATGGGGATCCTGGGTTGTATGGAAGAAACATTAAAATTTGGGTTTGTTATCTAAGAATTGCTATTAGAAATCCATATTCTTTAATAACGAAAATAACTTCTGATTTATTTAAAATAAACTTATCACCTGCAGTGATTTTACGATTTATTGAGGAAGTAGGATCTTACTATTTGAAAACCGAAAATATTCTAATTACAAATTTGCTTAATAGTAAATTTATACATATCGATGAGACAACAATAAATATTAAAGGACAAAATCAATATGTTTGGGTATTAAGGAATGATGATTCAGTCTATTTAAAACTTACTGAGACAAGGGAAAATGAATTTATTAAAAATCTATTAAAAAATTATACCGGCATAATTATTACAGATTTTTATACCGGATATGATAATGTAAACTGCATAAAACAAAGATGTTGGGTTCACTTAATAAGGGAAATTAACAATGCTTTGTGGCAAAATCCATTTGACAAAGAGTTCCAATTATTTGTCGAGTCATTGAGAGATTTATTATTGCCAATAATGAAAACAATTCAGAAATATGGATTGAAGAAAAGAAATTTAAATAAGCACAAGAAGGAAGTAGAAGTATATTATAGAACTTGGATATTCAATAGGGATTATAATTCATTACTTTGCCTTAATTATCAAAGAAGATTACAAAAAAATAAAGAAGAATTATTTACTTTCTTAAATCACGATGATATTTTATGGCACAATAATCCTGCGGAAATAATTGTGAAACATTTAAAACTACAAGGCGATATTTCAAAATCATACAGCGCAGCCATAACTATCCATTATTTAAGGTTACTTAGTATTATGCAAACTTGCCGATTTCAAAACAAATCGTTTTTTCATTTTTTGTTATCTGGCAAGCAAGATATAAATGATTTTCGTAATGCTGATAAAACTTTAATCAACAAGAGACCATACAATAATGAATTTGACATTAATTTATTTCACTAAAATATTGTAAGTTAGCAGTAAAATATTTAACATACATGAGCAATATTAAATTATTTGAGAGCAAACAGATTAGAACCGTTTGGAATGAAAAAGACGGAAAATGGTATTTCGTTGTAGCAGATGTTATACAGGTGTTGACCGACACACCCAACCCTAGCGATTATATCAAGAAAATGCGTAAGCGTGACGAGGAACTCTCCAAAGGGTGGGGACAATTTGTCACCCCCCTTTCGGTCGATACTATTGGCGGTAAACAAAAGCTGAATTGTGCCAGTGCTAAAGGACTTTTGCGCATTATACAATCCATTCCATCACCGAAAGCAGAGCCTTTTAAACTTTGGTTAGCACAAGTGGGTTCAGACCGATTAGATGAGATTGAAAACCCCGAATTGGCTACGCAGCGAACGAGAGAACTTTATAAACTTAAAGGCTATCCTGACGACTGGATAGAAAAGCGAATGCGAAGCATTGCTATTCGCGAGGAGTTGACAGAAGAATGGAAAAACAGAGGTGTAAAGGAACAAATAGAATATTCCATACTCACAGCAGAGATTTCAAAAGCAACTTTCGGCTTGACACCTTCTGAGTATAAAAAAGTCAAAGGCCTGAAAAGCCAAAACCTGCGTGATCACATGACCGACCTTGAATTAATTTTTTCAATGCTTGGAGAGGCTTCGACAACTGAAATTGTAAAGACACAGAATCCAAAAGGATTTATTCAAAATAAAAAGGCAGCTAAACAAGGTGGTGCCGTTGCTGGTAATGCTAGGCGAGAACTTGAAAGTAGAACAGGGAAAAAAGTAGTATCCACCGATAATTACTTACCAGAAGCAAAGAAAAACAAAGAACTGAAAAAAGGCAAGGAGAAAAAATAGACAAAATTTCAAAAGAGTTTAGACACAAAATCGAAATTTAACAATTGCAGCAAAACTCAATACTGACAATGGGTGCAGAACTCGAAAGCCTCGAACGCCAGCCTGTAACACGCAATATAGCAAAAAGCGGTGAAGTGCTTAATTGGGGAGGTTTTAGCCCGTTTGTGCTTCATCTCGGTTTGATAATGAATCGCTCGCAATCCGCTTCATGCCATATTGCCACGGTTGTGTTTCATGCTAAAAAAGACAGCAGCGTACGACAAATTCATAATTGAATGGTTGTTGACTTTTCATTCTTTACTTGACGATTAATTTTTAAACCCTCGAATTAAAAAACTATTTTTGTGATTATTAAATATAACGTATGAGAGACATTCAAGATTTAGAAAATAAGGCACTTAAGTTTTGGCCACAAGAGATATCAGATACGGAGAAAAATTCAAGTATTATCCCAAAACTCATTGAGACACAGGATAAATTTATCAGTCTTTTAAATATTTCCGATGCAAATCCCTTTAAGTGGAAAGACACATTATTAAGTTCAAAAACTTTGTCAGGAAATTTGTTTTTAAAACATTTGATTGTTCTTTCAGACATAGGTGGTGAAAAATTGATGCGATTTAAAAAAGAACTTCCCAGTGTGTTTAAAAATGGAATGAATTTTATCTGGGATAGTAAAAACTTCACATATAAGTTTCAATCATTAACGGACAAATCTAATTGGAACAACAAGAACTTATCGGTTGATGGTGAAGGATTAGTAAAATCTGTTGACTTAAATCCGATAATGGAAGATGTCTGTATGTTGCTACTTTTCGGTGGTTCTGCAATTGACAACAACATTCCAAACGATATTTCTGAAAAATGTATAATTGGAACAATGTTAGGAAAAACAGCAGAATTGGAAACTTTTGTAAAACAGAGATATATTTGGGTAAGTAGGATAACTGGAGGAGCACAGGCAAATACATTAGGACAATTAACTCAAAATTATGTGAAAGAATATTTGGAAACAAAGCTCCCTGATTGGCGAATTAATAAAGACCAATTGCCTAAAGTAAGTCAAAATGAAAGAACTTCATTATCAGTTGACATTGTTGCAAAATCTCCTAAAGGGAAATTTTGTGCTGTTGAAGTAAGTTTCCAAGTTACAACCAATTCCACGATTGAAAGAAAAGCGGGACAGGCTCAAGCACGTCAAGAATTGTTACATGCAAATGGTCACAAAATCGCATATGTAATAGATGGAGCAGGTAATTTCGCAAGACAATCTGCCCTAAGAACAATTTGTCAATACAGTGATTGTACAGTTTCATTTAAGGACAGCGAATTAGATGCTCTGGTTAAATTTCTCAAAACTTTAAAATAAAAAATGGCTCATTTAAGCGAAACAAATATAAAATTGCAGTTAGTTGATGCTGGTGAAAGTACTTTACAAAGTTTCTCTGAAAATGATGTTTGGTTTATCAAACTCCCATATTATATTTCTCAATCAAATATTCCCGACATTGTAAACCTCACGAAGGAATTAAATTCATTCATTGAAAATTCAAGTAAGAATTCAACAGTTGCAATTTTAACTTCGCCTGTTTTTGCAGCACACTTTTTATCCGAATTAACACCTTTAGGTCATTTAAAATTATGGATTGGTGTAAAGTTGAGTAATTCCATAAAAACAGATTTTAGCTTAAATCAACATCACGCTGCACTTATTATTATTACTCGATACTCAAAAACACTTCAACATACAAAAACCAGAATCGGATATACATTTTGCCCAAGTTGCGATAAAACAACAAAAGACTACGGTGGTAAAAAACATCTATATAACGATTATGGAACATTGATGTCAGATGTTTGGAGAGATGTTGATATTGATTATAATAAAAATATTGACGTTGTAAAAGAAAGATTACAAGATTTGTTTGCCATAAAACCTTATAAATATTTAAAATTCATCGACCTAACAAAAAAATACGCCCCAGTTATTCAAGATACTTTCATTGAAAAAAGCAATATTGAAATCAATAATTTTGAGTATTTAGGTAAAAACAATTCTATAATAATTAATCAAGATTGTTTAGAAGGTTTAAAGAAAATTCCATCTAACAGTATTGATTTTTGTTTCGCTGACCCACCATATAATGTTAACAAGAAATATGAAAGTTGGGACGATGATAGAGATATTATTGAATATTTTAATTGGTGTGATAAATGGATTTCAGAGTTAGCAAGGATTATCAAGCCGGGGAAAACAGTAGCGATTTTAAATATTCCACAATGGGTTGTTCGGCATTTTAAACATTTAAAAAAGATTCTTTCATTTCAAGATTGGATATTGTGGGAAGGGTTAAGCCTTCCTGTAAGAATGATAATGCCAGCTCATTATTCAATTGTTTGTTTTACAAAAGGAAAAGCTGAAAGTATTCTTGGGTTAACTCGAAATAATCATTCTGTAAGTGAGTTGGAAAGTTTAACAACTATAAAAGAATTCTATTGTAATAGAGCAAGTTGTATTAATAAGAGAAAAAAAGATTCTGTAATTGACAAAGAGTCGATTACAAATCTTTGGTGGGATATTCATAGACTTAAACATAATAGCAGACGGGTTGACCATCCTACTCAATTACCACCAATGTTTATGAATCGCCTAATTTCTTTATTCACAAATGAAGGTGATATTGTTTTAGACCCTTTTAACGGTTCAGGTACGACTTCTCTTTGTGCAGCAAAAATGAATAGAAAATATTTTGGTATAGAATTATCAGAAAAGTATTACAAATTATCATTAGAAAGGCATGCTGAATTGGAAAATGGTCTCGACCCATTTAGAAAACAAGATACTACCCCAAAGGCAAAAAACAGCTATGTTCAAAGATTGACAAAACAGAAATATGAAGTTGATAAAAAAACACTTCAATTATACATAAAAGACTTATCTATTAAAATTGGGAAAATTCCGACAAGAGAAGATGTTATCAAATTCAATTCCTATCCAATAGAATATTTTGACAACTATTTTATTAATTGGGGAGAAGTCACAGCCGCTGCAAGGACAACAGGAATGGAAAGTGTTGAGAATAAAAAAGATTACAAATTACAGCAACAATTGAGATTGTTTGAAGACAAGAAAAATAAGTATGGTAATCGAAATATTGACCAAGAAGAAAAAAGCACGAAAACACAACAAAGTGTATAAGTAATGGCGGGGTTTGTAGTGTATTCAAGCGTTTTACCTCGCATCAAGTTCATCGTAATTTGACAAGAAAGTTCTCCGAAATCCGCCACTACTCATACACGTAACCGTTATAAACAATTTTAAAAAGATGGAAATAGCGAAAGGAATATATAATTCTCAATATGTAAAAATCCACACCCAAAGGATGTGGCTTTGGGATAACCCCTGGAAGGGGTAATTTGCTTTTACCCTCAAAGAAGGTAAAAGTTGTTGTCCCCACAGGTTAATGACTACTTTTCTTCTTCTCGTTTATCTTTCTTTTCCTGATACTTGACGTACCTCTTGATCATCTCCGCATCCAGTCCTACTGTATCCACACAGTAGCCTTTTGACCAGAAATGATTGCCCCAATAGGGGCGGCTCTTCAAGCTCTTATATTTGTTGAACAGCCGAATTGCTGTTCGTCCTTTAAAAATCCCAACCATGTCAGAAATAGAGACTTTCGGCGGAACCATCAAAACCAGATGTACGTGATCTTCCTGTACGTTCAACTCCTCAATAATACAGCCTTTCTGCTCCGAGAAAGCCTTGATGCAGTGTTCCACTTCAATTTTGATTTCTCCCTTCAATATTCTATACCTATATTTAGGGGTCCATACGATATGGTACATGCAATGCCAGATCGCATGCGACAACTTCTTAAAACGACTCATTGTTTTTTCCTTTCTTTGGTTGTGGGGACAACCTTCTAAAGGTAAATATGAGTCGTTTTACAGGCAAACCCGTGGAACGTCTCTGACCACGTTCAGAGAACGTGGGTTTTTAACTTGAACTAAAGCTGAATCTAAACGATTTGAAATCACCTGACTGGGAAAAGGCGATAGATATTTTGGAGAAACGAATAATGGAACGATATATCGAGCCTGTTGACAAACTAATTGAATTAGAGAAGGATATTTCCCCAATTGATAAAAAATATGGATTCATAATCCTTGCCACTGACTGTATGGTATTAGAGAATCTTCAATGTTTTTATGAAGGAAAAAAAGATTCGAACCGGAAATCAAATAAAATCTTTATTCGATTCTTGACACAAAGAGAAAATTTTAAAGAACACTTTGATAAAAAATCTGCCACTACATTTTATGAAGACTTCAGGTGTGCAATCTTACACCAACTAGAAACTTACAATGATTCTAAGATTTGGTCTGTTGGTCCTTTAGTTGTAAAAAGTGGTAATGGGTTGACAATAAATAGAACAAAATTCCATGAAGAAATAAAAAAAGAATCAGAAATATATTTCAAAAAATTGCGGTCTGGGACAGAACTACGTCAAAATTTCAAAATCAAAATGGATTATATATGCAAAAGATAAACTTCATTAGATTATTTGTATTCATGAATTTATTTTTCATGACATCTCTTTTAAGTACTGCACAGCAATTAACAGTACAAGAAACCTTAGATTACATTAATAAAACTTTAGAAAGTCACAAATGGGGAACCACGTATTTTAAAGTAAAACTATCAAGCGATGGTTATATTGAAGTAATTAGACAATTCAATAACTCAGAAAGAATCTATAACAAATGTGTAATGCATTTTTCCGACATAAGAGTATTGAAATATTCTGGCAGTCCATTGGAAGTAAGATTCAGTTGTAAACCAGACCCAGAACACGCATATTCAAGTCCTTCGTGTATAACCTGCAAAGGCTATGATGTAAGTAATAACCAAAGTTACTACAGTATATTAAACGATGAAATTTACATAAATGACAAAGTTTTTAATGCTGTTGAATATTTGTTGGCAGCCATAGAAGAAAGCAATAAATATAACAGAAATGATAATGACCCATTCGCTCCTGAGAATTATAACAAATCAGTTACAGTGAGTGGTTCAAGTTCAACTAAAATTAAATTAGAGAGTTTTGGAGGTGTATACAAGGTGTGGGTAAAAATTGGAGGGACAAATCAACATTTTATTCTTGATTCAGGTGCAAGTGATATTTCACTTTCTCAAGATGCAGAAAGAGAATTAATTAATGCAGGTGTTCTCAAAAAAGAACACTACATAACTCCTGCTCTATATAGACTTGCAGACGGTTCAATTATAAAATGTCGAAGACTGATATTACCCGAAATGACAATAGGAAGCTTTAAGGTTAACAATGTAATGGCATCTGTTGGTGTTTCAGATTCTCCATTGCTATTAGGTAGAAGTTTTCTCGACAAATTTAAAAAATGGTCTGTTGACAACTCAACAAAGGAATTACTATTAGAAAATTAAAAAACTGTTTATAACACGGTACATATTGCAGGGCGGGGTTCGGTGGTACGCCAACTGCGGATTCTCGCATCGCAGTTCCGTGTCCTCCGGACAGGAACGCTCTCCGAAATCCGCCCCAACAACATGTACCAACCGTTGGCAACAAGTGTAAAAAAACAGACGACCAGCCAGATACGATAGTGATAAATTGAAAATAGAAAACATTTAGCTTTTTGAAAGGTCAGTGCTAATTTGATGGAATTTATTTTGTTTTTTCTTCCCCCCGCAAAAAAAGAAGAAGGAAACCCCACCCACATTGCACACATTGGCAAAGCCCCACGAGCCAACGCTAAAACCAAAGCTTTGCCAAAGAGTGCAATTTTGCCAACCCACCACTGCATGTTGAAAACTTTATCATAAAATTGATTGATTAGTAACTGGATTTTTATAATTTTGACAAAAACAGTCAACAGCAATTATGTCAACAGAAACAATCGGCGAAAAGCTAAGACAATTAAGGGAAGAAAATAACTTGCCATTGCGAAAAGTTGCAGCATTAATAGATATTGATGTAGCAATTTTAAGCAAGATGGAACGAGGCGAAAGAAAACTAACAAAGGAAATAGTTCTGAGACTTGCTGATACCTACAAATACAATGTGGACGAGCTTTTAGTCTTATTTCTAAGTGAAAGAATAATGTATGAGATTCAAGACGAAGCATTGGGAGAGAAAGCTCTAAAGGTAGCGGAAAGAAGAGTAAAATATTTAAAGGAAAATAAAGTAAAATGACAATTAAGCAACTCATAGATAAATATACAGCTGACAGGAATTATTACTTGACAAACAAGTATAATGAAACACTGCTTCGCAGTGATTTCTTAGACCCTCTTTTCGAGTTGCTTGGTTGGGACATTAAAAATAGCGCAGGAAAACCAACAAACGAGAGAGAGGTAATTTTGGAAGAAGCATTGAAAGCTAACGCTTCCGAACATTCCAAAAAACCTGATTACACATTCCGACTTTTTTCTGAAAGAAAATTCTTTTTAGAAGCAAAGAAACCTTGTGTTTCCATTGAATCAAACAATGACACAGCAAAGCAAGTCAGACGATATGGTTTTACTGCTAAGTTGAAAATTTCTGTTTTATCAAATTTTGAGTATCTGATTATTTATGACACTTCTGTAAAAGTTGATAAAGACGATACTTTCTCAAAAGCACTCGTAAAGAAGTATCATTACACTGAATATGAAAGCAAGTTTGAGGAAATAAGACAACTTTTAGGAAAGGAGTCGGTATATTCAGGAGTATTTGAAACAGAATGGAAAGAAATTGAAAGTAAAATCAATCAATACTCGATAGACAATTTATTTCTAAACCAAATCAACGATTGGAGAAAAGCTCTTGGTGCTGAGATTTATAAAAATGAACCTAAAATTAACGAGCAACAATTAAACGATGTTGTTCAAAGCTACATCAATAGAATTATTTTCCTTCGTGTTTGTGAAGATAGGAATTTAGAGGATTACCAAACTCTTCTAAAGTTTGCCAATACAAACGACTTCAAAGCACTTATTAAGAAATTTGAAGATGCCGATAAACGCTATAATTCGGGTTTGTTTGACCAGTTGTTGAAAGACAAGATAGTTGAAAATGTTAGTTCAGTATTTTGGACTATCATCAAACAACTTTATTACCCTGAAAGCCCTTATTCTTTCAGCGTTTTTTCATCAGATGTTTTAGGAAGCATTTATGAAATTTTCCTTTCTGAAAAATTATCAGTTCAAAGTGGTTCAGTTGTTTTAGTAAGGAAACCTGAAAATATTGACCGTGATATTATTACAACTCCGACATTTATAATTAGCGATATTTTGCGAAATACCGTTTTGAAAAAATGCGAAGGAAAAACGGACAAGGAAATTCTAAAGTTGAAATTCTCTGATATTTCTTGCGGTTCAGGTGCATTTTTATTAGAACTTTTCCAGTTACTTAATGACATTCTGATTGACATTTATCTAAAAAACGATAAAACAAAACTCATTCAAACGAATATCAATACCTATAAACTACCGTTTGAAATTAAGCGACAAATTTTGCTGAATTGTATTTATGGAGTAGACAAAGATTACAATGCAGTTGAAGCAACAAAATTTGGACTGCTTCTCAAATTGCTTGAGGATGAAGATACTAATTCAACCAACAAAACGAAACCTGTTTTGCCTGACCTTTCGGAAAACATCTTTTTTGGAAACAGTTTATTGAATCCGAAGCAAGTAACGAATAAGAAAGACCAGGTAATTATCAATCCGTTTGATTTTACAAAGCTTCGCTTTGATGTAATTGTTGGAAATCCGCCTTATATGAAATCGGAGGATATGAAAAACATTACTCCGCTTGAATTACCACTTTACAAAACCAATTACGATTCGGCATACAAGCAGTTTGATAAATACTTCCTTTTCCTTGAACAAGGAATCAATTTGTTAGCTGATGATGGAATTTTGGGTTATATCGTTCCGAGCAAGTTTACCAAAGTTGGAGCAGGACTAAAACTTCGTGAATTACTTGCAGATAAAGAGTATTTGCATTCAATTGTTTCATTTGGAGCAAATCAGGTTTTCGCAGACAAAACTACATACACTTGTTTGCTAATTTTAAGCAAGAAAACCCAAAAGACTTTCAAATATGCCGAAGTTAAAAACCTGAAAAGTTGGAAAGTAAGAGAACCAGAAGCAGTAAAATATGCTTCAAAAAACACAAATGAATTAGATGGTGAGGTATGGGTTTTAGTACCGCCCGAATTGTCAAATGCCTATAATAAAATTGTTGCTCAAAGTATTAAACTTGGTGATTTAGTTGGAAATGATAATATTTTCAATGGTATTCAAACAAGCGCCAATGATGTTTATATTTTCTCTCCATCAAAAGAAGATAAAAAGTATTTCTACTTCTCGAAAAAAGGTATTGAATACAAGATTGAAAAGGAAATAACAAAACCCTATTTTCAAACTTCATCAGGCGAAGACAATTTATACACTTATCGAACTTTCAAACCGAACGCAAGGGTAATTTATCCTTATTCAACAACAAAAACAGGTGTTGATATAATTCCACTTTCTACCATCCAAAAGAAATATCCTTTGGCTTATGATTATTTACAAAAGCATAAAGCCCTTTTAAATAATCCAAAGCGTGATATTAAGCCTGAGCCAAAAACTATAGAAGAATGGCACAGGTACGGCCGGCATCAAAGTTTGGATAGTTGTGGACTTCCCTCAAAAATTATAGTTGGAGTTCTTTCGGTTGGCGATAAGTACGCAATTGATGTTCACGGAACCTTGATTTCGTCAGGTGGAACAGCAGGTTATTGTGTAGTGGCAATTCCAACAACTTCCAACTATTCCATTTACTATATTCAAGCTATTCTCAACTCCAAATATTTGGAGTGGTTCAGTGCTTTGTATGGCGAAGTTTTCAGAGGTGGTTACATAGCAAGAGGAACAAAGGTTTTGAAAAACCTACCAATCAGAATAATTGATTTTTCTGACGCTATACAAAATACACTTCACGACAAAATCGTAGAAACTCAAAAAGAATTAATCCGCATTAATGACCAAATAGATTCAAATGCAGGAAATAAAAGGGTTTTAGCACCACTTCAAGGACAGTTTGCACGAGAAAAAGACAAGTTAGATAAGCTGTTAGCCGAATTATACAATTTAGGCGATGATGATTCAATAATCCCATTAATCAAAGAATTGTATGAAGCTAATTAAGAACGCAACTGCAGAAAAATTGAGAGGCGGATTTTATACGCCTGAGCCAATTGCCGCTTTTATTCTAAAGTGGGGTATTAACGGTAGTTCTGATTATGAAATATTAGAACCAAGTTGCGGTGATGGTGTTTTCCTAGAACAACTGAAAGAGAATAACCATAAATTCAAATCGGTAACAGCAATTGAGTTTGATGATGTTGAAGCAGAAAAAGCGGAAAAGATTAAACTTGATAATAAAACTGTCATTAATACAGACTTTCATTTGTATTGCAATGAAACTACCGAGAGATTTGATTTGGTGGTCGGAAATCCGCCATATATACGTTATCAATACTTTCAGGAAGAACAGCAAAATGAAGCTATCAAAGTTTTCAATCGGGCTAAACTAAAATATTCAAAACTCACCAATGCTTGGGTTTCTTTTGTGGTTGGTTCAAGTTTATTACTCAAAGAAAAAGGAAAAATTGGTTTTGTAATTCCTGCGGAATTGTTGCAAGTCTCGTATGCTCAACAGCTTCGAGAGTTTTTGGCTCATTTCTACAATAAAATCAATATCATTTCTTTTGAGAAGTTGGTTTTCCCCGATATTCAACAAGAAGTTGTTTTATTGCTATGCGAGAAAAACGGAAGTGATTCACATTTGATTGAACATCTTGAATTACGAGATGCTTTAGACCTTGAAAAACTTGATGTAAACATCTTAAAAAGTCCATCAAAAAAGATAGATTTTAAGTCAAACAAATGGACTTACTACTTTTTAGACCAAGAGGAAATAGATTTTCTTGAAAATATTGCCACTAAACGAAAAGTTCCAACAATTGGCAAATATGCCAATGTTGAAGTAGGTATCACAACTGGAGCAAATGATTATTTTACGGTTCCATTACCAGTTGTAGAAGCTTACGACCTAAATGAATATGCAAAGCCAATGGTTGGCAGAAGTGTTCAGGTAAACAGTGTGATTTTTACAGAAAATGACTGGAAATTAAACAGGCAAACCAAAGCTAAAGCTCATTTATTGGTTTTTCCGCCAAAACAAATACTGAACGGACACAAAGGAGCGAACTCATACATTAAAATGGGCGAATCTCAAGGAATTAATAAAGGTTACAAAACAGGCATTCGAGATGATTGGTTTGTAATACCGTCAATTAAATTATCTGACGCTTTGTTTATCCGTAGAAACAATCTCTATCCTCGTTTAATCCTGAACGAAGCAAACGCATATACCACGGATACAATGCACCGTGTGTTTATGAAAAAAGATACTAATAAAAACGCTTTCATTGCCAGTTTTTACAATTCCTTGTCATTGGCTTTTTCCGAAATTGTAGGTCGCAGTTATGGCGGAGGTGTATTGGAGTTAATGCCAAGCGAAGCAGGAAAAATATTGCTCCCTTACCAAATTGAAAACGCTGATTTACTCGCCACCATTGACCAAATGATGCGAGATAAAAAGCAAATTGATGAAATTCTGGATATTACAAATAAGCAAATCCTGAAAGATGGATATGGTTTTACAGATAAAGAAATAAAACTTGCGGATAGCATTTGGAAAAAGTTGTCGGCGAGGAGGTTAAATAGAAATAAATGAAAAATAATGTCCAACCCACTGTCGTAAGCACATTTGCAAACCCACACGAGCCAAAACTCAAACCAAAGGTTTGCAAAAGAGCTTCCGCCTTTCCAGCCCGAGCAACCGCCTTTCAGGACGGTTTTAGGATTGCCCACGCTCAAAAAAACAAAATAAATTTGTGCTTCGTGGATAAGTAGGTTCAGGTTGACAATGACAAGAATTTAAAAGCTAAATAAATGATAAACAGACGGATATGAATGAACACCAGTTGCCAACACGCGGTATAGTTAATTGCCGGTGCAGTGGGTATTCGAGCGGTACAGCTCGTATCAAAAGTAGTTGTAACTTGATAGGAAAGTGCTTCGAAATCGGCAACTAACCATACCGCCAACCGTTAGCGTTCATTGTAAAAGACAACCAGACGACAGAATGACAAAGGAATTTTTGCTGCATAAAGAAAAAAGGAAGAAAGCCAACCGCACGGTCAAGCACATTTGGTTTTTGCCGACACACAAAGCCAACGCTGAAAAACCAAAAGAGCTTGCCCTTACCCACCGCACCCAAACATAATGATGATTTAAATACTCATTTTGTGATATATTAAATTTTTATCCTTACTTTTGCAGACTATTAACAAGTTCAAGAATGAACCGAATCAAAGACGTTTTAGAACAAAAGGGAATTAAACAGAAGTGGCTGGCTGAGCAATTGGGCAAAAGTTATAATATGGTAAACTCATATGCCCAAAATAGACGTCAACCAAGCTTAGAAGACCTATACAAAATTGCTGAAATCCTTGATGTTGAAGTAAAAGAATTATTAATTGAAAGAAAAGTACAATAAAATATGGACGGAACAAGTCTGACACCAGAACAAGAAAAAATAAACGCATTGCGACAGGTATTACCCGAAGCATTTAGCGAAGGTAAAATTGATTGGGAAAAACTAAAAGCAACGCTTGGAGAGGATATTAACTTCTCAAACGAACGCTATGTATTAAATTGGGCAGGAAAAAGTGATGCCTTTAAAGTTTTACAAACTCCGACTACAAAGACATTGATTCCTGCCAAAGAGGAAAGCGTAAACTTTGACGAAACCGAAAACATATTTATTGAAGGTGAAAATTTGGAAGTGCTGAAAGTGCTGCAAAAAAGCTACTTCGGAAAAGTGAAAATGATTTACATTGACCCGCCATACAATACAGGAAACGACTCTTTTATTTACCCCGATAAATTTTCCGAAAGCAAAGCCGACTATGAAAAACGTGTGGGCGACAAAGACGAAGAAGGCTATATGACCAAAGATGGTATGTTCAAAAAGAACAGCAAAGAAAACGGACAGTACCACAGCAATTGGCTCAATATGATGATGCCACGATTATACTTAGCAAAAAATCTTTTGCGACAAGATGGAGTTATGTTTGTCCATATTGATAATAATGAAGTTCATAACCTTAGAATGTTATTGAATGAGATTTTTGGTGAGGAAAATTTTATTGAATGTATAAATTGGAATAAGAGAGTTCCAAAAAATGATAAGGGAATCGGAAGTATCCACGAGTATGTCCTTATTTATGTAAAAGATAGTTCAATAAAGCACGAATTTTTAATGGCAAAGGAAGGATTACAAGAAATTGAAGACCTCCTTTCAAAAATTAAAAAGAAAAAAATGCCATTAAATGAGGGAGAAGAATTAATCAGAAAGCTATATAATAAAAAAGGTTACGATAGAGGGATTACACTATATAATTCACTCAATAATGAATATCGTCTTTGGGGCAAAATAAATATGAGTTGGCCAAATGCAAATACATTTGGACCTAGATATGAAGTAAAACATCCAAAAACAGGAAAGTCAGTTAAGGTTCCTGATAGAGGTTGGCGTTGGAAAGAAGATTCATTTAATGATGCAGCACAAATTGTTGAAGGTAAATTTACTAATGTATTAGAGCTACATGATAGGTCTTTTTTATCTGGAAGAATTTGGTTTGACAAAGATGAGAATACTCAACCAAGTTCTATTAACTATTTAGATGAACTTGACAATTTATTACTTAGGTCAATAATTTCTCTAAAAAGTGACGGTGGAATTGAAGTTGAAAAACTTTTTGAAGGGAAAAGCTATTTTTCATACCCAAAACCAACTTCTTTAGCTAAACTTTTAATCAAATCTGTTAAGAATGGACAAGATGATATCATTCTTGATTTTTTTGCAGGTAGTGGAACTACTGCACATGCAGTAATGGATTTAAACAAAGAAGATGGGGGTAATAGAAAATATATTTGTGTTCAACTACCCGAATTATTGGAAGAAAATAGCGAGGCATTAAAAGGAGGATTTAAAAATATTGCTGAAGTTTCAAAAGAAAGAATTAGAAGAGCGGCAAAGGCAATCGAAAAAGAATTACAAATTGAGAAAGAAAAAAGGAAAAGTCAAATTCAGTTTGAAACGCCAATTGACATAGAAATTGATTTAGGTTTCAAATCGTTAATTTTATCAGACAGCAATTTCAAACAATGGCAACAAATTGAGGGCAAAGATGCTAAAGTACTTGCCGAGCAAATGAAATTATTTGTTGACCCCGTTTCTGAATCTGCCACTATTGAAAATATGGTATACGAACTTTTGCTAAAAAGTGGCAAAGACCTGAACAGCCTTATTGAAAAGAAAGAAAGTTATTATAAAATCAACGGCACTGAATTGATTTTACTTTTAGAAAAAGCAACGCAAGAAATAATTGATGCTGTAATTGCTGAAAAACCTATCAAAGTAATTGCATTAGACAAACTTTTTAAAGGCAACGACCAGCTGAAAACTAATACCGTACTGCAAATGAAGGATGCAGGCATTGAATTTAAAACAATTTAAAACACGCAAATATGGAAAACGAAACCAAAAATATTTTTGAAAATGGAGCAACATGGCTTCGGGCTGATTTCCATTTGCACACAAAAGCAGATAAAGAATTTTCTTACACAGATAATGAAAATGACTTTTGCCGACTTTATGTTGAGAAACTTAAAGAGCAAAATATCAATGCTGGTGTCATTTCCAATCACAATAAGTTTGATAAAAATGAATTTGTTGCTTTAAGAAAAAAAGCATTTAAAGAAAGTATCGGATTGTTTGCAGGAGTTGAATTGTCTGTAAACGATGGAGCAAATGGCATTCACTGTTTACTTGTTTTCGATTTTGAAAAATGGTGTATAAATGGTGAGGATTACATCAATCAATTTCTAACGGCTGCATTTGAAGGAATAGCGAATAGAGAAAATGAAAATACAAGGTGTAGATACAACTTCGAAACGGTATTACAAAAATTAAGCGACCATGAAAATAATGGTAGGGATTCATTTATTATTCTCGCCCACGTAGAGCAAAATAGCGGTTTTTTCAACGAATTGGATGGTGGACGAATTCAGCAGCTTATTTCAAATGATTTGTTCAGGCATTTTGTGTTAGGTTTTCAAAAAGTTAGAACTTACGATAAAGTAGTTACTTGGAACAACTGGTTTAACAATAAATTACCTGCATTTGTTGAAGGTTCTGACTGTAAATCTTTAGACGAGATAGGCAGACCACATCAACAAAAAAGCGAAGAGAAGAAAACATTTATCAAGCTTGGAGATTTTAATTTTGAAGCGTTGAAATATGCCTTAACTGATTATGACAGGATTTCACCAAATGCTAAACCCGAAATAAAAAATTCCTATATTAAATCAATTGCATTTGAAGGTGGTTTATTAGAAGGAACAAGAATTGATTTTTCTCCTGAACTAAACAATCTAATCGGAATCAGGGGAAGTGGAAAATCATCGTTATTGGAAGTTTTACGCTATGTTCTTGGAATTTTACTACCTGTTAATGCCGCTGACCCGGATTATAAAAATTCATTAGTAACCCGTTCAATGGGTAGTGGAGGAAAAGCCATAGTTACCATAGTAAACAAGCAAAATGAAGAATATAGAATAGAAAAACTGTATGGTCAAAAAGAGGATATTTACAAAAACAACCTACTTCAACCAGGAATTTCTATAGATGCCACAGGCTTTAATTCCCCAATTTACTTTGGACAAAAAGACCTGTCGAATAAGGGAAAAGATTTTGAAGGTGATTTAATTCAACGGTTAATTGGAACAAGATTAAAATCAGTTCAAGTTAAAATTGAGCAAAAGAAAAGAGAGGTTGAAAACATAATATCAGAATTAAAAAAACTTCAAAATTTAAAGGACTTAAAAAAAGAAACAGAAGCTCAAATTCAAAACTCGAAGCATCAGCTTAATTTCTTTAAAGAAAAAGGCGTTGAAGATAAGTTGAAACAACAAACACTATTTGATTCAGATATTTCTAAACTGGTTCAAAATGAATCAACTGTCAGAAGTTATTTAAGCGAATTGGCATCTGTAATTTCTAATCATGATTATTTTTTTCAACAAGAAATTACAGGTTCAGAAATTAATAAAGAATTATTTGAAGAAGCAAAAACAATCATACAAGAATTAAAAATTGAGTTTGAAAAACTAAAAACGATACAAAAGAATTCTATACTAAGTCAGCAAAAAATAAAAGAGGTTATCGCAAAAATTAATACTAAGAAAGAAGGATTAAAAGAAGAGTTTGCCAAGATTAAACGAGAAATAAACACTGACACTATTAACCCCGATAATTTTCTGAATCTGAATAGGCAAATTGAAACTGCACTTTTGAAATTAAAGGAAATCGAAAAATCAGAAAAGAGAAGAAGCGATTTACAAACCAGTTTATTAGAACGTCTTACTGAACTTGATAACCTTTGGCTTGAAGAATATAATGTTCTCAATAAAGAGGTAAAAAGAATCAATGAAGCAGAAAGTAAAATTTCAATCGAAGTTGAATTTAAAGGCAGGAGGGATAAACTCACCGACAAGATGAAACAGGTTTTTAGAGGCACAGGTATTCGGGAAACAGCTTATCAAGAGATTGAAGCTAACTATAAAGACTTTATTCAGATTTACAGAGACAGCAGTAAATTAGATGACATTTTGAATGAAAATCATGTAGTTGATTTTAAAAGAAGGTTTTCTGAAAATCTGGAAGAATTGCTCACTTTCAAAGTAGAAAATAAAATAGTGATTCAATACAACGGAAAATCATTAGACAAACATTCTTTAGGGCAACGAGCATCGGCATTGATTCTTTTCTTATTGGCTCAAAGGGAAAATGATGTATTGATAATTGACCAACCAGAAGATGATTTAGATAATCAAACCATCTATGATGAAGTAATAAAAGAATTAAAGAAAATAAAGGGTAATATGCAATTTATCTTTGCTACCCACAATGCCAATATTCCTGTGCTTGGTGATAGTGAAAAAGTTGTTTCGTGCAGCTATGATGAAAAGAAAATTACAGTGCATTCCGGCACTATTGATAATCACCAAACACAACGGTTTATTGTTGACATAATGGAAGGTGGAGACGAGGCATTTAATCGCAGAAAAAACATTTACAGTATTTGGAACATTGAAAAAATAAAATCAATATGAACGCATTAGAATTACTAGATATAATTAGCAAAGGCGAAACTAGCCAAGTGCAGTTTAAAGCAAATGTTACTAATGAGCAGAGCATAGCTCAGGAAATGGTGGCTTTTTCGAACACTAAAGGAGGAACAATTCTAATTGGTGTCGATGATAAAACTTGGGACATTATTGGGCTAACTGATGATGATTTAAGACGACTTACTAATTTGTTGGTTAACGCCTCCAGTCAGCACGTAAAGGAACCTATCTTTATTGAGACCGATACCATTGAATATGAAGGTAAGAAAGTATTAATAGTAAGTGTTCCAGAGGGAATTGCAAAACCCTATAAGGATAATGATGGAATTATTTTTATGAAAAATGGAGCTAACAAACGAAAAGTAACAAGTAATGAAGAAATTTCCAGACTGCTACAAAGTAGTGGCTATTTATATGCTGAAGAAAAAGTCATAAATCATAGCTCTATTGATGATATAAATACACATAAGTTCAAATCCTTTTACGAGGCAAAATACAAAGAAACTATTGAGGCAGAAAAGGTTGAAAAATACTTGCAAAACCTACGATTATCTACAGACGATAAAATTACAATAGCAGGAGCTTTGCTATTTGGAGATAAGGTAGAAAAGCTCATTCCTGCATTTTTTATTACAGCAATTTGGTTTCGTGGAAATGACATAACAAATACAGAATACAGAAGCAGTAAAAATTTAACAGGAACGTTAGATGAATTATATAGTGAAGGATTTGATTTTATTGTGTCAAAACTAGATAGTCTTCAGGCTGGGCAATCATTTAATAGCATAGGGGTATTGGAAATTCCAAAGATTGTTATTACCGAATTATTAGTTAATGCTTTAATCCACAGAGATTATTTTATAAATGATTCCATAAAAATTTTTGTATTTGACAACCGCATAGAAATTATAAGTCCGGGTAAATTACCCAATAGTTTAACAGAAGAGCAAGTTAGAAGAGGCGTAAGGCGAACGAGAAATACTATAATTGCTTCTTTAGCTCCTGATATTTTAGAATATAGAGGAGCTGGAAGTGGAGTTCTTAGAGCATTACAGGAATATCCTTCAATAGACTTCATTAATGACATAGAAGGCGAACAATTCAAAGTCATAATTTCAAGACCAGAAAAGAAATGAAGTTAACTTTTGAATCGAATTTAGGTTATCAGCAAGATGCCATAAAATCCATAACGGATTTGTTTGAAGGGCAACCTTTGGAAGATTCCATTTTAGAATTTAATCTAAAGGAAGAAGGTACTTTGAATTTGATAAATGGCGTTAGCAATAACCTTATTTTATCGGAAGAGCAAATCCTTACAAATCTGCAATGCATTCAAACCAATAACGAAATAAAAGTTTCGGATAAATTGGACGGTATGCACTTTTCAGTAGAAATGGAGACAGGCACAGGAAAAACGTATGTTTATCTGCGTTCCATTTATGAACTAAATAAATTATATGGCTTTAAAAAGTTTGTGATTGTTGTTCCTTCGGTTGCTATTCGTGAGGGAGTTCTGAAAAATTTAGAAATTACACACGAGCATTTTCAAACACTTTACGATAATGTGCCTGTAAATTTTCAAGTGTACGACAGCACCAAAGTTTCCACCTTGAGAGGTTTTGCAACCACTAACAACATAGAAGTTTTGGTAATCAATATTGATTCATTTGCCAAAGACGAAAACATTATCAATAAACCCAATGATAAGCTGAACGGGCAAAAACCAGTTGAGTTTATTCAGGCTACCCACCCTATTGTAATTGTGGACGAGCCACAAAATATGGAAACCGAAAAGCGTATTGCAGCTATTGAAAACTTGAAAGCACTTTGTACGCTTCGCTATTCAGCAACACACAGAAACCAATACAACCTTACTTACAGTCTAAACCCTGTAAAAGCTTATGATTTAGGATTGGTAAAACAGATTGAAGTAGATTCTATCATTGAAGAAAATGCCTACAATGATGCTTTTGTTTCGGTAGAATCAATTACAGCAACTAAGACCAAAGTAACCGCCAAAGTTTCCATAAACAGCAACGAAAACGGAGGTGTAAAAAAGAAAACCCTAGCTGTTAAAGTTGGAGATGATTTGTACAAACTCTCTAATGAAAGAGAAATTTATTCAGACGGTTATATTATTGAGGAAATTGATGCTGTAAACCAATGTATTTCCATTTCAAACGGAAACTTATTGTACAAAGGCGACAGTCAAGGCGGTTTGACAGATGAAGTAATGAAGTTTCAAATCCGTAAAACGATTGAAGAACATTTGAAGAAAGAAAAACGCCTGAACAAATTAGGAATCAAAGTTTTGTCATTGTTTTTCATTGACAAAGTTGCGAATTACCGAAACTATGATTCAGCAGGAAATCCAGTAAAAGGAAAATTTGCCGAATGGTTTGAAGAAATTTATCAAGAGTATGTTTCAAAACCAGCTTTCAAAGAGTTGAATAAGTTTTCAATTGAAGAAATGCACAACGGCTATTTTTCGCAAGACGGCAAAGGGAAAGTAAAAGACACTTCGGGAGAAACCAAAGCAGATGACGATACATACAGTTTGATAATGAAAGACAAAGAAAAATTGTTGGGCTTAGACAATTCTTTGCGTTTCATTTTTTCACATTCTGCCCTGCGTGAAGGTTGGGACAACCCAAATGTATTTCAGATTTGTACCTTAAACGAAACTAAGTCAGACATTAAAAAACGTCAGGAAATTGGTAGAGGTTTGCGTTTGGCAGTTGACCAAACAGGAAAACGAACTTATGACCAAAACATAAACCGATTAACTGTAATTGCCAATGAAGCCTATGATGATTTTGCCAAAGCACTACAAAAAGAAATTGAAGAAGATTGTGGAGTTGCATTTACGGGCAGAATCAAAAACAAGCAAACAAGAACAGCTATCAAATATCGCAAAGGTTTTGAAGCCGACCCGAAATTCTTGCAGATTTGGGAAAAACTAAAAAAGAAAACCACCTACAGAGTAGATTACAAAACAGACGAATTAATTACTTTGGCTGCAAAAGCCTTAAAAGATTTGCCTGAAATCAAATCGCCTTCCATTCGTTCAACAAAGATTGGAATTACAATGACTGATGAAGGCGTAGGAACAAATTATGTAGGTGAAAAAGTAGAATCTTACGGAGGTTATTCTTGGAAAATTCCTGATGTTTTGGGCTACATTCAAAGCAAAACAGAATTGACACGTTCCACGATTGAAGAAATTTTAAGTAAATCAGGAAGAATTGAGGATATTATTATCAATCCACAATTATTTTTAGACTTGGCTACAACTGCTATAAAGCGGACTTTGTATGATTTAATGATTGACGGAATCAAATATCAAAAAATAGGTGGTTCAGAATATGAAATGGCATTGTTTGAAGCCCAAGAATTGGAAGTTTATTTGAACGACTTTTCGTTTAAAGTTTCAGACCCTTCAAAAACTATTTTTGAAGAATTTGTGCCTTTAGATTCAGGAGTTGAAAGCAAGTTTGCAAAAGACTGTGAAACCAGCGACCAGATAAAATTCTATTTCAAATTACCAAATTGGTTTAAAATCCCAACACCGATAGGAAATTACAATCCAGATTGGGCATTGGTATTTGAAGACGACAAGAAAATTTATTTTGTTGCTGAAACCAAAGACACAGGCACACCACAAGTTGACTTATCAAAATTAAGTGGAGACGAGCAAATGAAAATCAAATGCGGAAAAGCTCATTTCAACGAGTTTGAGGACTTGGAATATAAAGTAGTAAACAAAGTAGGACAATTAATTGAATAGCCAACGCTTCGTAGTCAAGCACATTTGCAGGTCGCACCAGCCAACGCTAAGACCAAAACCTGCAAAAGAGCTTGCCTACCCAAACACACGGCAGACAGGAAAGATGCAGCAAAAATGAAAGAAAAATAACGAGGAAAATGAACAACGAAACGCTAACAAAGTGTATATGCCATAAGGGTTTCAGTGGGTATTCAAGCATTGTAGCCCGCTCAAACTTTCGTGTCGGTGGACAGGAAATTGCCCCGCAATCCCTTACGGCACATACACTCAACCGTTATAAACAATTTTAAAAAGATGGAAATAGCGAAAGGAATATATAATTCTCAATATGTAAAAATCCACACCCAAAGGATGTGGCTTTGGGATAACCCCTGGAAGGGGTAATTTGCTTTTACCCTCAAAGAAGGTAAAAGTTGTTGTCCCCACAGGTTAATGACTACTTTTCTTCTTCTCGTTTATCTTTCTTTTCCTGATACTTGACGTACCTCTTGATCATCTCCGCATCCAGTCCTACTGTATCCACACAGTAGCCTTTTGACCAGAAATGATTGCCCCAATAGGGGCGGCTCTTCAAGCTCTTATATTTGTTGAACAGCCGAATTGCTGTTCGTCCTTTAAAAATCCCAACCATGTCAGAAATAGAGACTTTCGGCGGAACCATCAAAACCAGATGTACGTGATCTTCCTGTACGTTCAACTCCTCAATAATACAGCCTTTCTGCTCCGAGAAAGCCTTGATGCAGTGTTCCACTTCAATTTTGATTTCTCCCTTCAATATTCTATACCTATATTTAGGGGTCCATACGATATGGTACATGCAATGCCAGATCGCATGCGACAACTTCTTAAAACGACTCATTGTTTTTTCCTTTCTTTGGTTGTGGGGACAACCTTCTAAAGGTAAATATGAGTCGTTTTACAGGCAAACCCGTGGAACGTCTCTGACCACGTTCAGAGAACGTGGGTTTTTAACTTGAACTAAAGCTGAATCTAAACGATTTGAAATCACCTGACTGGGAAAAGGCGATAGATATTTTGGAGAAACGAATAATGGAACGATATATCGAGCCTGTTGACAAACTAATTGAATTAGAGAAGGATATTTCCCCAATTGATAAAAAATATGGATTCATAATCCTTGCCACTGACTGTATGGTATTAGAGAATCTTCAATGTTTTTATGAAGGAAAAAAAGATTCGAACCGGAAATCAAATAAAATCTTTATTCGATTCTTGACACAAAGAGAAAATTTTAAAGAACACTTTGATAAAAAATCTGCCACTACATTTTATGAAGACTTCAGGTGTGCAATCTTACACCAACTAGAAACTTACAATGATTCTAAGATTTGGTCTGTTGGTCCTTTAGTTGTAAAAAGTGGTAATGGGTTGACAATAAATAGAACAAAATTCCATGAAGAAATAAAAAAAGAATCAGAAATATATTTCAAAAAATTGCGGTCTGGGACAGAACTACGTCAAAATTTCAAAATCAAAATGGATTATATATGCAAAAGATAAACTTCATTAGATTATTTGTATTCATGAATTTATTTTTCATGACATCTCTTTTAAGTACTGCACAGCAATTAACAGTACAAGAAACCTTAGATTACATTAATAAAACTTTAGAAAGTCACAAATGGGGAACCACGTATTTTAAAGTAAAACTATCAAGCGATGGTTATATTGAAGTAATTAGACAATTCAATAACTCAGAAAGAATCTATAACAAATGTGTAATGCATTTTTCCGACATAAGAGTATTGAAATATTCTGGCAGTCCATTGGAAGTAAGATTCAGTTGTAAACCAGACCCAGAACACGCATATTCAAGTCCTTCGTGTATAACCTGCAAAGGCTATGATGTAAGTAATAACCAAAGTTACTACAGTATATTAAACGATGAAATTTACATAAATGACAAAGTTTTTAATGCTGTTGAATATTTGTTGGCAGCCATAGAAGAAAGCAATAAATATAACAGAAATGATAATGACCCATTCGCTCCTGAGAATTATAACAAATCAGTTACAGTGAGTGGTTCAAGTTCAACTAAAATTAAATTAGAGAGTTTTGGAGGTGTATACAAGGTGTGGGTAAAAATTGGAGGGACAAATCAACATTTTATTCTTGATTCAGGTGCAAGTGATATTTCACTTTCTCAAGATGCAGAAAGAGAATTAATTAATGCAGGTGTTCTCAAAAAAGAACACTACATAACTCCTGCTCTATATAGACTTGCAGACGGTTCAATTATAAAATGTCGAAGACTGATATTACCCGAAATGACAATAGGAAGCTTTAAGGTTAACAATGTAATGGCATCTGTTGGTGTTTCAGATTCTCCATTGCTATTAGGTAGAAGTTTTCTCGACAAATTTAAAAAATGGTCTGTTGACAACTCAACAAAGGAATTACTATTAGAAAATTAAAAAACTGTTTATAACACGGTACATATTGCAGGGCGGGGTTCGGTGGTACGCCAACTGCGGATTCTCGCATCGCAGTTCCGTGTCCTCCGGACAGGAACGCTCTCCGAAATCCGCCCCAACAACATGTACCAACCGTTGTATGCAAGGCTAAAAGACCGAATTACACAGAAATAACCTGATTAGAAATTTGAAAAGACGGATTGAAAATATTGTCTCATTGATTGAAGATTGGTGCAAGAAAAAATTAGTTTTTGCCCGCCCGCGTCTGCCCTTCGGGACAGTTGGGGAAGCCCTCGCACATTGCACACATTTGCAAATCGCACAAGCTGACCCACAATCCGAAATTTGCATAAGAGTGCAATTTTTGCCAACACACATACTTTAAATCACTAGTGTCTATTAATTTTTGTTAAAATGCCTCATATCTGTTTTATGCACAGCATGCTAGCTTTTCAAAACCTTGTCGCCCTTTTGAAATTTGTTCCTTTGTACTCAGGTACAAATTGGAACAAGTATGAACGTTGGCAAATATGTTTTCGCACAGATTGTGGAGTTTCTCCCGAAACGTTACTTCGAACGACTGGTAATAAAACACAAAGACAGGACAGTCAGAATGGCACCATCCTACTGGAGCCATATGCTGGTTATCATGTACGGCCAGCTCATAGGCTGCCATAGTCTTAGAGAACTCACAGATGTCACTATTGCTCATGCCAAAAGATCTTTTCACCTCGGGTTTGGAAAGGTTCCCATCAACAGAAGCGTTCTTTCCAAAGCAAACAGCCTTAGAGACCATGGGATCTTTGAGAAGTTTGCCTTTTACATTGTGTCTATTGCCCAGGCCAAACGTATCACCAAAGAGTTTGAACTCCACGGAAGGTTCTATGCCATTGATTCCACTACCATCGACCTGTGCATGTCGGTCTTTAGATGGGCAAAGTTTAGGAGCACAAAGTCTGGCATCAAGATTCATACCCAGATTGATATTGCCACTGAAATACCGGTCTTCTACAGAATCAGCCATGCAAATGTGCATGACACCAAGTCTATGGACTGGTTTACATACGAACGGCACGCTTGCTATGTGTTTGATAGAGGCTACTTTGATCTCTCCAGACTCTACGCAATTGAGCTGGCCGGAGCTTTCTTCATCATACGGGAGAAGTCCCGCCCTGATTATGAAATTACGGAAGGAGATGACATGCTTGAAGGAGATGACAATGTCCTGCGGGACCAAACGGTTAGGTTTACAGGAAAGCGAAACAGTGGAAACTATCCGGTTTCGCTCAGACGCATCGTATTCTATGCCCCTGACCTTGGAAGGGCCTTCACCTACTACACCAACAACTTCTACCTCAAAGCAAATGAAATTGCTCTTCTTTACCGTTACAGATGGCAGGTGGAGCTGTTTTTCAAATGGATCAAGCAGCATCTCCGTGTCAAATCCTTTTGGGGAGAATCCGAGAATGCGGTCCGCATACAGATACATGTCGCCATCATCACGTACTGTCTTGTCGCTATTATTGAACACGACCTCAAACTGGGCAGACCTGTTGTGGAGGTCATGCGTATCCTTGGTAATTCCCTGCTGGTCAAGGATCCCATTCAAGAACTCTTGGCTCCGAGGGAAAATAAGGCCTATGATGATAGCGATTGCCAACTGCATTTGGACTTCTAATTGAATTAACATTTTTTAATAGACACCAGTGACTTTAAATAGCAATGATATGCAGATAGAAAAAATTGAAATAAAAAATTTTAGACTTTTAAAAAATGCTAGTCTTTCATTGCAAGATAAAACAACTGTTATAGTTGGTCGTAATAACTCAGGTAAAACTTCATTAACAGAGATATTTAGACGATTTTCAAGAAGAGATAAATTTAAACTTGAAGATTTTAGTCTTTCTTCTCTTCCTGATTTTTCAAAAGCTTTAAAGGCAAAAATAGATAAGGAAAAGGATTCAGTTATCCGAGAACTTTTGCCCAGTATCGAATTGTCTTTGTTGCTAAATTATTCAGATAATAAAGATGATTATGGAGTGCTAAGCAACTTTATTATTGATTTGGATGAGAAACTAACAAGAACTCAAATTAAAATATCATATAAATTACAAGACGGAAAAATTGAAGGACTTTTCTTTGATTTGACAGATGAAAGTGACCCGAATTTATTTAACATTCTCAGAGAGCGAATACCTATTTATTATGATTTTGAGGTTATTGCAATTGATATTCAAGATTCCGGTAATACTTCAAAAACGGAATTTGAAAATTACAAACGTTTAATTCGAACAGATTTTATAAATGCACAACGTTGGTTAGATGATGAAACGATAAAAGAGAATGATGTTTTGGGAAAAGTTCTAAGTAGCATTTTTAGTAATGCTTCTAAAGAATCTGCACCAGAAGAAATGCAGAAGAAATCTAAAGAACTGGACGAAGTTGTAAAACAAATACAAACAACTGTAGATTCTGATTTTAATTCAAAAGTTCAAGCTTTAATTCCAGCACTTCAGATTATGGGATATCCTGGGTTAAGCGACCCAAAATTTACCACAAAAACAACCTTTGATGCTAAAACTATTATTGAGAAAAACACAAAGCTATTGTATGAAAAATCTCATGGAATAAATCTTCCTGAAACTTATAATGGATTAGGTTCAAGAAATTTAATATTTATCCTTTTTCATTTGTTTGATTATTTCAGACAGTTTCAATCTGATGAAATACAACCTAAAAATCATGTGATTTTTATTGAAGAACCCGAAGCTCACCTCCATCCTCAAATGCAAGAAGTATTTATTAGGAAATTGTACGAAATAGCAGATACTTTTTCAAAACAATTAAATGGAGGTAAAGATTGGCCAGTTCAATTTATTGTAACGACACACTCAACACACATAGCCAATGAAGCAGATTTTGAATCCATCCGCTACTTTC
Source organism: Gaoshiqia sp. US2 (assembly GCF_059705485.1). Taxonomy (NCBI): domain Bacteria; kingdom Pseudomonadati; phylum Bacteroidota; class Bacteroidia; order Marinilabiliales; family Prolixibacteraceae; genus Gaoshiqia; species Gaoshiqia sp. US2. The sequence goes on from NZ_AP048550.1 coordinate 4,469,466, forward strand.
TTACAAAAGGAGATGATGAACTCCAAACATATATTAAAGACCTTAATGAAGAATTTAGTAAACCTGAAAATGATACGGATAAAAATTTCATTCACAAATATCTTACATTAACTAAGTGTGATTTATTCTTTGCTGATAAAGCCATTATGATTGAAGGCCCAACAGAAAGAATTTTAATGCCCGAGTTCATTCAAAAATTAGATAAAGGAAATCTTTCAAGCCAATTTATCTCGACTGTTGAAATTGGAGGTGCCTATGCTCATCATTTTTATAAATTTCTGGATTTCCTAGAATTAAAGACTTTAATAATCACTGACCTTGATTCTACAAAACCTGAACAAACTGATAAAGGGATTAAATACAAAGCATGTCTAGTTTCTGCTGGTGCAACGTCAAGTAATACAGGTATAATTAAGTGGTTCAGTTATAAGGATGATGAAGGTAATGACAAAGAAAACGTTGATTTATCTGAAATCCGCTCAAAACTCATTAAAGATAAAATTCAAGGCACAAGGAGAATAGCTTACCAAATTGATGAAGATTCAAAAGAATGTTGCGGTAGAAGTTTTGAAGATGCTTTTATAATCGCTAATCATGAACTCTTTGGTATCACTGAAAAGAAGGGTAATGATTTAGAAATGAAAGCTTTTGAAGAAGCTAAAAAGTATAATTCTAAAAAGACAGATTTTGCTATAAAATATGCTTATGAAGAATCAAATTGGGTGATTCCACTTTATATCAAAGAAGGCTTAGTTTGGCTATCAGAAAATGAATCAAATAAAGTTTTAAGTACAGACTTGATTAAATAATAGCTTTATGAGTAATCCAGCCGAAAAAGCATCAGAAGAAACTTTAAAGAAAATATACACTGCATTAGATAAAGGTATTTCATTTCGCGTTGAAGCAGGAGCTGGTGCAGGTAAAACATATTCTTTAATTCAAGCATTGCATTATCTGATAAAATCAAAGTCAGCAACACTTCAAAAAGGTTTTCAGAAAATTGCATGTATCACCTATACTAACGTTGCAACAGATGAGATTAGAAGTAGAATTGATAATCATCCATCTGTTTATGTTGATACAATTCATGGTTTCTGTTGGTCGATATTACAAGGTTTTCAATCTCAAATGAGAGAGCAAATTCCGACACTAGGAGATGATAAGCTTAATGAAAAAATTGATGAAGCAGGGGGATTGAAAAAACAAAAAATTGTATATGATTTAGGTTATCGAAGTGCCTCAGAGAAAGAAATCTACATCCATCATGACAATGTAATACAACTATTTACAGTCCTTCTTTCTAAAGCTAAGTTTAGGGATATTCTTAAAAATCAATATCCGATAATATTTATAGATGAATATCAAGATACTAATGCTGATTTAGGCAAAACTATAATTTCAAATTTGATAGAGTCTGATATTAATATACAAATTGGATTATTCGGAGACCATTGGCAGAAAATTTATGAAGAAGGAATTGGCGAAATGTCATCTGATAAAATTGAGGAAATTGGGAAAAATGCAAATTTTAGGTCTGAGAAGAAAATAGTTGAATTTCTAAATAGAATGCGTCCAAGCCTTCCGCAAATGGGAAAAGACCCATCTTCTGCTGGCGAAATTAAAGTTTTTCATACAAATAATTGGATAGGTGCAAGAAGAGATGGAAAAGGTGGTGGACATTGGACAGGTGATTTGCCAGCGAATGAAGCAGGGAATTATTTTAGAGCTTTAAAAAATAGACTATTACAGGATGGTTGGGAATTTACATTTGAAAAAACTAAAATTTTAATGCTCACTAATTCCGTTCTTGCCAGAGAGCAAGGGTATAGTGGCATTTCTGATGTTTTTCAATATTCTGATGATTATCTTAAAATGCAAGATAAATACATTGACTTTTTTGTAAATATTCTTGAACCGGTTTCAGAGCATTTTAGCAATAAAAAATATGGTGAGATGTTAAAGGCAATAGGACTGAGAACACCAAGGTTGAGAAACCATGATGATAAAAAAGTTTGGAATGAAAGTTTAAAAAGATTAATTGATAGCAGAAATACAGGTACAATTGGTGACGTCATTGATTGTTTAGTTGAAACACAGAAACCACGTTTGTCGGCTAAGATTGAAGAATCAGAAGAGAAATTTTCACAATTAAAGGACTTAACAGAGATTGAGGATGAATCCGATAAAAAACTTGTTTCAAAAATAAGGAAACTCAAATTAGTAAAATATTCAGAGGTAATAGAACTAGCTAAATACATTGATGATAAAACTCCATTCTCAACCAATCATGGAGTAAAGGGTGCAGAATTTGAGAATGTCTTAGTAGTTTGCGGAAGGGGGTGGAATAAATACAATTGGAGCCAGTTTCTTGGTTGGGTGAACGATGGAATTCCTGCTGATAAAAAAGAAGCTTTTGAACGCAATAGAAATCTTTTCTATGTTTCTTGCTCAAGACCTAAAAAAAGATTAGCTGTATTATTTACGCAAGAATTATCTGATTCTGCTTTGGGAACTTTAAACAATTGGTTTTTGCCTGAAAATATTATTCCAATGTAAAACGAGATGAAAACTCTACCCACACAGTCCAAGCACATTTGCAATTCGCACAAGCCCATTCGCAACCAAAAATTGCAAAAGAGCTTGTCTGTCTGCCAACGCTTTTTGCCGCCCTAAAAACTAATTTTTTCGGAAATGGCAGTGCTTCGATTGAGTGGTTTATTGACCGTAAAATATTGATAATTAACTGATAATGAATAAAGCCCAGCATACAATCGAGTAGACTGCCCCGCCAGTAATTAGCTGACGGGGAGAGCCTCTCACACCACTGTACGTACGGGTCTCGTATACAGCGGTTCATTAAGATATGGGGCAACTTTCTCGTAATACGTAAGCAACGCTTGATAACCTCTTTTTCGCAATCGCTCCAGGGTAATGGTCGTTCCCAGAATCGGGCTTTGGGCAATAGCCCATCCCCCCATTCGCGAACGGCTCCATTGGTAGGCCTGTTCGGGTGAAACACCCAACCGGATCAGGTTCTTTCGTTTCCGTTCCGGCTTTTTCCAATGATGCCAGATACAGTACCGCAGGCGATTCCTCAGCCACCCGTCGATATCCTTCAGTTTGACCTGGATACTGGCCATCCGGAAGTAATTAAGCCAACCCTGGGAGACTTCTTTGAGCTTTTGGATGCGCTCGTCGAAGCTCATCGGGGTGGTTTTTCGGGTGATCGTTTTCAGCTTTTCTTTGAGTGATTTCCAACTCTTTTCGCTTGCAACCAGTTGGTATTTGCCTTTCTCCCCTTTTCGGTAAGTGGGTACGAATCCGTAGCCCAAAACCTTGAAGTTGACCGGACGGCGGATGCCGCTTTTCTCCCGGTTGATGGGCAGTTTCAGCTTATCCTTTAGAAACAGGAAAATGCTGTTGTCAATCTTGCGGGCTGCCGTTTTACTGTTGGTGTACACACTAAAATCATCGGCATAGCGCACATAGCGAAATCCTTGCTTTTCCAGTTCTTTGTCCAACTCATTGAGCATGATGTTGGACAGCAGCGGGCTAAGCGGGCTTCCCTGTGGCACGCCTTTACGACGCTTGACCAAGTTGCCGTTGATTTGAATCGGCGCTCTCAGCCATTTGCGGATCAGCCGTAGCGTGAGCGGGCATTTGACCTTCCTGTAGATCAATTGCAGTAAAATACAGTGGTCTACTTCATCGAAGAAGCTTTTCAGGTCGATATCAACAATATGCTGATAGCCCGAGTTGATGTATTCCTGCGCTTTTAACACGGCCTGCCGGGCATTGCGGTTAGGCCGGAAACCATAGCTGTAATCTTCAAACTCCATCTCAAATTTGATGGCTAAAACCTGACCAACGGCTTGTTGAAGCATCCGGTCGGTTACGGTAGGTACGCCCAACAGGCGAACTTTACCGTTGCTTTTGGGGATTTCCACCCCTCGAATGGCTTGTGGTTGGTACTTCCCTTGCCGGATTTCGGATTCTATCTGCTCCCTGTTAGTGGTCAGGTGGGCATATAGTTCCTTCACCGGCATACCATCAACGCCTGCCGAACCTTTGTTCGACACCACCTGACGGTAAGCACGCATCATATTCCTCCGGTTGAGTACCTGTTCAATCATTCCCGTTTTCGTTTTATTCGGTTGCCCTGTTCCGCTTAAGACAGGGCTGGCAATGCCTCCCTGACGAATTTGGAACATCTTAATGTTCGGCCCTTCACTACCTCGGTGAGTCCTCCGATTCATTCATCGGCTCGTTACCGGCAGCTACTATGTCCTCTGCTGACTTCTCACCACAGCCAACACGTGGACGGTGAGATCTCCCCTGGTAAAAGCTTTTCCCTTCCTCCAATGCCTGCGTGATCTACATAGTGACCCTTTTGGTATTCTTGGGGCGTTACAATGATGTGCTTGCTTACCCGAATAACTATGCCTCATATCACGTTTCTGTTCGTCAGTACCGGATTTTGCCGTTTGACTTCCTTCACTGCTGCCGTCGCCAGCAACCAGCTTGTCACTTGCTAATACTTCCGGGCGTTACCCCAGCGTATAGGGACTTACACCCTTTGGAAAAATACACACTTGTTATTTCGCTACTATGTAAAGTTTATTTGTATTTTTAAACTTTTTCCAGAGCTTACAACAAGTGTGCGCGCTGCTTATGCAGGGCGCACACAAAGGCTAAATGCAAAAGCGGGTTCGGTGGTGTGCCAACCGCGTCTTTCCGCTCAATTTCCGTGTCCTACCGGACAGGAAATCGCCCGCAAATCCGCTTCTGCACTTAGCCAAACCGTTGGCGGTAATGCTAAAAAACAGACAGAGGCATTAGTAACAAAGCAAAAGAAAACAAAATGATTGACCTAAATGGAACCTATTGGCAGATAAGCGCAGAGGATTCTGATTTATCTGGGAAAAGAATTGATTTCAAAGAGAATGGAGAAGCTAATCTAAAAAAGATTGATTACGATGAAAATAAGCGACCTATTTTTACAATCACAAGCTCAGGTACATTTGATATTGTTGATGATAGAATTATAATAAAATTTGACGACGACGAACTTCATGGAATTATCGTTGAAGATGTCATATTTGGAGAAATTATATCATCAAATCCCAAAATAGAGTTCGAATTACAGTGCTATGGATTTTATGTGCCGCCGGGAAATAAATACATTAGGGACTTTAATGAAGTTAGTGTTGGTGAAGGTGATGAATTTGATTTAATCCTATACATATATCGTTTAATAAAAGATTATAGACTTGAATTCTTTGATGGTTCAAGAATTTCTAGGTCTAAAATCAAAAACTGGGTAGACCAATTTGATGAAAATTTAAGAATCCCAATACTTACTGAATTGAAGAATATATTTGAGAAACGATATTGTTCTAAAAAAGACGTTAAAAATTTTTTAGATTCAGTAATAAATGAATTGACACAAGATTTTAAATTCAATAATCCCCAGGATTTTTTACGGAATTCAAACTTTCTCAATCTTCAACCTGCAGGTAAAAGCCAAGGAATAATGCTTAATTTGCTTGATGAGCTTATTCAGGAAAAATATGAGTTATCAATTAATGACTGTGGAACTTCCTCAAAAAAATATTCTATTTACTTAGATGATATACTTTGTACGGGACTAACTTTAATATCTGATATTAAGGATTGGTCAGAAAAGAGTTTTTCGGAAGGTAAAACAAATAAGCAAGCCATCGCAGATAAATCAACAACGTTAGTTTTTGCTTATGTGTTTATTCACAAAAAGAACTATTTAAAGAAAGTCGCGGAAATGAGACACAAGATTTCTAAAGAAATTTCTTCTATGCATAAAATGTATAGACTGGTTGAGATTCAAAATAGTGTTTCAGTAGATTCAAAAATAGATTTGGTACTTCCATTGGACGAGGAGCAAACTGACCGTGTAAAAGAATATCAAACTGAAATATCCAATAGAGTTGACCAAAGAGCTGAAGAAAAAGGGTGGAAAACGGGACCTGATGAATTTTACCGTCCAACAAACACTCCTGGCAATGAGGAATTTTTTACTTCTCCAGAAAATAGGCAGGTAATAGAAAATGTCTTTTTGCATAAAGGCATCCAAATTCTCGACAATGCGAATTCACAAATACACAATATTAGAGCACTGGGTTATTCGCTTCCTTCTTTGAAAGATTTTGGTTTTGGAGCTTTATGTTTTACTTGGAGAAATGTTCCCAATAATGCTCCTTTAGTTTTCTGGTATTCAGGCGGTGGGTTCACTCCGCTTTTTAATGTTGTCAGAAGAAATAATGCAGCATTTGATTTTAACATTATTGCCAATCCTACTACTTTAGAGGATGATTTACCTTTTTAATAATGGCAACAAAAAAATACGAACTTAAAACTTATAAAGAAGACGAATGTTGTGTCTTTCGAAAAACCAAAGAGCTCTATGGCGGTCTTTCGAATATGGCTTCTGGGTATCCTTTAATAGTAAATGACGTTCAGATTTTATCATCTGAAGCTTTATATCAAGCTTGTAGATTTCCGCACCTTCCTGATATTCAGAAAAAAATCATCAAACAAAAAAGTCCAATGTCAGCGAAGATGGTTTGTGAACCATTTAAAAGCGAATCTAGGGACGATTGGGATGATGCTCGAATTAAAATTATGCGCTGGTGTCTAAAAGTTAAACTTGCTCAAAACTTCACTGAATTTGGTAAATTATTAGAAAGTACGTTTGATAAACCTATAGTAGAGGATAGCATTAAGGACGATTTTTGGGGTGCAATTCGAAAAAAAAAGGAAGGTAATATTTTGACAGGAACTAATGCGTTGGGACGCCTTTTGATGGAACTCAGACAGTTCTATAACGAGAAAAGATATAGTTATGAAATGTTCGTTGTAGAACCTTTGGACATTTCCGCCTTTAAGCTTTTCGGGAAACCAATAGCAATTATTGACGAACGTGAAAATTTTATATCATATATTAAAAAATCAACGAGTCTTGTTGAAATTAAAAATCTTCCAAACACTGTTTTAAAAGAAGAAGAAAATGAAATGAGGTTTGAGAATTTACTCTTAATAGACGAAAAAAGAAATACAAAAAAGACGAAAGAAAAGATAAGCGTAATAAAGACAAAAAATAAACCTGCCGACAATGCAGGACAGACAACATTACTATTTTAACAAAAAAGCACATACCGCCAATCGAGTAGACGGCTCCGCCAGTAATTAGCTGACGGAGTGCGCCTCTCACACCACCGTGCGTACGGGTCTCGTACACGGCGGTTCATCAGGTATCAACACTATCGCTCTTTACACCAATAGTACCTCTGTCTTTGTTTAGGATAAGGCTGGCAAACTCGAAGTTTGGACCTCCTTATCGAATTCGAGACAACCCAACGTTCAGTCCTTCACTATCTGGTGAGACCTCCACGGTTTCTATTCGTGGCTCGTTACCGATAGCTACTATGTCCGGCAGCTGCCGGATGACTTCTCACCACAGCCAACACGTGGACGGTGAGATCTCCCCTGGTAAAAGCTTTTCCCTTCCTCCAATGCCTGCGTGATCTACATAGTGACCCTTTTGGTATTCTTGGGGCGTTACAATGATGTGCTTGCTTACCCGAATAACTATGCCTCATATGTAAGCATTCGGCGTAATACATATTGCCAGCCAGGGGATCTCGCCGTTTCTTTGATGGAAAAAAATGAGGATGACACTATCAACATTTAAGAGGCTCTTCCAGGAGTATCAGGAGTCGGGCTTGAACGTAAAGGACTTTTGTTCCAACCAGGGCTTTGCCCCTTCCACATTCTACTACTGGAAGAAACAATTGGGTGAGATGTCGCGGCATCAGCCCGAGAGTTTTGTTCCGCTGGTCTTTGATTCCAACTTACCGGTTGCCAGTCGGCGGACAATCCAGGCTCCCATCAATAGTTCCGGTATCCCAGGCAATCAGGCTCCCATCGAGTTTGTGTTTCCCAACGGTACAAAAATGATGATAAGAGATAAGGCCGATATGCATTTGCTAAAAGCAATTGTTCACCTGTTTGATTAGAGCCGGATGTTTCATTTACATGGTAAGCTAAAGTACTTTCTTTATCCGGCACCGGTGGATATGCGCAAAAGCTTTTACACCCTCAGTGGCATAGTAAGCTCGGTCATGAAACGCGATGTTCAAAGCGGTGAGGTTTTCATTTTTGTCAACCGAAGACTCACCATCATGAAGATTCTGCACCTGGAGCACGGTGGCCTGGTTATCTATCACAAGAAGCTTGAAAGTGGGGTTTTTAAGCTTCCCACCTTCGGTGAAGCCCTCACATCTCAGTCCATTGATTGGCACGATTTAATGATGATTGTAAAAAATGTGAAGCCTAAAAAAAGGCTCTTGAAAAAGCGACAAAGCGAAGCACTTTTTTAGTTTTTTTCAGGCACCAAAAATTGGCTGAAAGCCTTGATTTTACTATCTTTACGCTCATAATCAAACAGTGGTAAATGAGCGATTTTGCAACCGGTAAAGATGTGTTAATCCAGGAGCTTCTTCAGGAACGTGATGAGCTGTTCCAGGAGCTTTCCCGGTTGCGAAAAGTCGATAACGGGGCCTTGGAAGCCCTGGAGGAACGTGATGAGCTGTTCCAGGAGCTTTCCCGGTTGCGAAAAGTCGATAACGGGGCCTTGGAAGCCCTGGAGTCCAAAAATCAGAAATTAGAGGTTGTCGTAGCTCAAAAAGACCAGCAAATCCATAAGCTTACCGATCAGCTGGCCTGGTTTCGCCACAAGTTTTTTGGGAAATCCAGCGAAAAGCATATTGCAGAAGATCCCAATCAAAGAAAGATTGACTGGGATGGCCTGGATGTACTTTCTGAAGAACAGATCGCCATAAAAGATGCAGAGAAAGAGTTAATCGAGTATGAACGGCGCAAGCCTGAAAGAGAGAAAAAGAACGCTGTTCGCCAGCCGCTTCCAGACCACCTCAGGCGGGAGATAGAAGTCATAGAGCCCGAAGGAGTCCAGGATAACTGGGTACGCATTGGCGAGGAAGTAACAGAAATACTTGAACACAAACCCGGCGAGATTTATGTACGCCGGATAGAACGCCCAAAATACGCCGTAAAGCAATCAGCAGGAGAAGAAAATATTACGAATGAACAGGACCGGAAGGAAAACCCGGCTATCCGTATTGCATCCATGCCACTATTGCCTTTACCCCGAAGCAATGCCGGCCCTTCGTTGTTGGCCGAGCTGATGATGAACAAATATTTTTACCACCTGCCTTTTCATCGTCAGATTGCCATATTAAAGATGGTCGGGGTAAGATTGCCCGCATCAACCGTTAATGGTTGGTTCCAGGGCAGCAGCGATTTACTTCGGGCGCTTTATCTTCGCTTAAAAGAACTCATTCTGGCATCCGACTACATCCAGGTTGATGAAAGCACCATCCCGGTTATCAATAACGAAAAGCACAAAGCCAGTAAAGCTTACCTGTGGATGGTCCGCTCGGTAATGGACAACCTTGTTTTCTTTCACTACGATAAAGGCTCCCGGGCCGGGAAAGTAGTGGTTGATCTTTTGAAAAATTACCAGGGAGCTGTTCAAACCGACGGTTATCAGGCATACTCAATCTATGAGCAAAAGAAAGGTGTTTTGCTCCTGGGTTGCTGGGCGCATGCGCGCCGCAAATTCTCCGAAAGTCTTCCCGAAGACAAAGCCGGAGCAGGGTATGCATTGGCACAAATAGCCAAACTCTATCAAGTTGAAGAAATGGCCACTGACCAGGAAATGGATTTCCGGCAAAGAGCTGAACTTCGAAAACGGCTGGCCTATCCAATTATGCGTGCCTTTGAAAAATGGATTGAAGGATATTACCCTAAAGCGCTGCCGGGTGGTAGAATGGGCAAAGCGCTGGCTTATACCTACAATCTTTTTATGCGTCTGTCCCGCTATCATTTGGATGGCCGCTACCTGCCTGACAACAACCTGGCCGAAAATGCCATCAGGCCACTGGCCGTAGGAAGAAAGGGGTATTTGTTTTGTGGCAATCATGAGTCGGCAGAGAATGCTGCCATCATGTATTCCCTGCTGGGGTGCTGTAAAGCCAGTGATGTGAATCCCCGGGAATGGTTGACCGATGTATTTACCAGAATCTCATTGTACAACAACAACTACGATTTAGACTTGGCCGACCTTTTGCCACACCGTTGGAAAAAATCCAACAAATGCCAGAGTTTTTCAGAAAACTCCAACTAATTCCAAGAGATTCCAGTAGAACTTAGAAAATTCCAAATCTCAGGCTGGTATCCCCGGTCTAAGAGAAAATTCAGTATACGTGGCAGGCCGAATGCTTACATATGAGGCATAGTTATTCGGGTAAGCAAGCACATCATTGTAACGCCCCAAGAATACCAAAAGGGTCACTATGTAGTCAAACGTGAAAAACCCTCATTTTTCCAGAAAGCATGAAACTTAAGTTTCTACTGAAGAGGAAAATTAGGTTTTCAAATAGCTCAAAAATATTTTTTGCCCCGGATTTTAACCTCCGGAGCATTTTTCTCAGGTTGAAACCGACTGCCGCCAGGATTGAGTTCATATTGTCCCCAATCTGGTCGAGCAGGTAATTCCGAAGCATCCGGTGGTCGTGTTTCACGTGGCCAATGACTGGTTCTATCCCGGCCCTGGCCCTGAAGCGTTGCCTTGTTTTTTGCCGTTGGTATTTGTTGTGGCTTTCAAGTGGTTTCCCCGGGCAAATAATTTGTGTGCCATTTACTTGTTTGCGGCCCCGGTATCCCCTGTCAACAATTCCTGTTTCGGGCTTGTGGCCGGTGATCCTTTCCACTTGCGTCAGTTGGGGAGAGAGGGTATCTCCATCGAAGGGGTTTCCGCAAAAGCTTATGATCCCGATAATGATTCCCGATTGACGGGTCTTTACGATTGATACTTTGTTCCCAAATTCGTATTTCTTGTGTTCTTTGCCTTTGGCAATACAACTTACCTGGGGCTGGTGAATACTGTAAACCTTGTTCTTCGAACCCCGGGTTTGGGTCAGTACCCGTTTAAAAATACAGAACTGGTTTTGGTATTTCATTTTTTGGGCTTCTCCCATCTTGCGTTCCAGGTCACGAAAAATCTTTCCCGCAATCACTTTTATCCTTCGCCTGGCGGCCAACGCCTTCTTCTTTCTCCGGGGATGGTCATGGAAGCGCTGGTCGATCAGCAGTTGCTTTAATTCGCGTTGGTAGGTCTGCCTCAGGTGGATGCCTTCTTTCTTTGAGATTTTCCGGCACTTTTCGATGATTTTCTTCTGAAGTTTTACATCGGTGGGGAAGGTGATGTTTTTCTCCTGTACCGTGGTATCGATTAAAACTTCTTTTTCCCGGATTTCTTTGCTCCCAAACAAATCCACTGTTGCCTTCAAAATCTGTTCGGCTCCATTTTCCCCGATACGCCTGCGAAACTTGATCAACTCGGTCCGGTCGAACGGAAAATCGTGACGGAAATAAACTTCTCCGCAGAAATATTGCCAGTACGGGTTTTCGATCCAACGGTCAAGCACGCTTTCATCGCTCTGGTTATACATCCTGCGCAACATGACAACCCCAACGATCAACCGGATCGGGACAGATGGACGCCCGTTGTCGGCACAATAATAAACACTCAAATCATTCTCCAGACTTTTCCAGTCTATTTTCCCGGAAAGTTGAACCAGTTCATGGCTTTCATCAATAAATTGTTTCAACGGGACCCGGAACATACTTAATTGCGGATTTTTTTCTTTTTGACCTATCATTTCTACCAGCTTTTTCTCAAATTTGGCAAAAATCCGGTAGATTTTACTCCCCCAAAATCAAATTTAATCAACAATATTGTATTGATTATCAACAATGTGGAAGCATTATTTTGATTTTTCACGTTTGACTATGTAGATCACGCAGGCATTGGAGGAAGGGAAAAGCTTTTACCAGGGGAGATCTCACCGTCCACGTGTTGGCTGTGGTGAGAAGTCATCCGGCAGCTGCCGGACATAGTAGCTATCGGTAACGAGCCACGAATAGAAACCGTGGAGGTCTCACCAGATAGTGAAGGACTGAACGTTGGGTTGTCTCGAATTCGATAAGGAGGTCCAAACTTCGAGTTTGCCAGCCTTATCCTAAACAAAGACAGAGGTACTATTGGTGTAAAGAGCGATAGTGTTGATACCTGATGAACCGCCGTGTACGAGACCCGTACGCACGGTGGTGTGAGAGGCGCACTCCGTCAGCTAATTACTGGCGGAGCCGTCTACTCGATTGTGTGCATGTGCTTTATCTTTTCTCTTGTTTTTGGTTGATTCTCTATAATCAGATAAACATGTTTCTAAAAATTTATCCCTGTTCAACATTCTCTTTATCAAAGGAATTAAAGATTCTGAATATTTGTGCAAAGAATTAGAATTTTTTCCAGATTTTATTTCCGTATGAAATTTAGCATTTCCTTTAACATTCAATTTAGCGAGAACACACTTTATCTCATGATTATTTAGCTCCAATCGTTCTGTTAAGTCCCTGGTAAACAATGGATATAAACTGTCTGATGGTATTGAAATTTCAGGTTCAATTAAACCTTCAATTTCTCCAACTAATCTTAATGTTGGAATCCCTTCACCTTCTTTTTCAACGAATTTTCCTTCTTTAATAAATTTGATTTTATCAATAATTGATTTGTCCAATAGGATTTTACCATTACCCACAGAAATCTCGCCTTTGTATGTGTCAAAGAGGTTTACATTTTGTGGTCCAATCATTGATATTTTTTGAATATGTTGCATCCACAGAAGCTTTTCCTTTTCTTTTTCTTTATCAAGGATGCCTTTTAGTTCTGCATATTCAATTTCCTTTGTTTCTGCTCTATATCTGTAGTAAATGGCTCCCTCTCTAACAATGCCATCCTTATTCTTTTTGCATATAATTGGTTTATTTTCAATCTCTTTTACAGTTATTTCTGCAAATTCTTTACTGTTAAATTCAATAATCTCGGAACTCCAAATTAATTCCTGCGAAAAATATTCTCTAATAAGCCTATCAATCGAAGCAGGGTCTGTATCTCTATATTTTGTATTTGTCATTCCAAGGGGTTCATGAGGTTTATCTTTAATTCCATAAATAATTGAACCACCTTTGTTATTAGCCATTCCAACAAGAGATTTTATATATTTTAATAGATTGTCTCCGCCCTGAAAGTTTTGTTTAAACTCAAGGTCAAAGCTCTCTCTTTTCTTTACATATCCTCGCTTATCTAGTTCGATTTTAAATCCCATGTTTATCAGGCTGTTATTGTTCTCTTAGCATTGCACACAACGGTGGTGGTATGAAAAGTTGCCGATTTCGAAGCACTTCCTTATCAAGCTACACAGCACTTTTATAGAATCGAAAACCTATAGACCTGCACTGCAACGGCAATTTTTTATACCACGTGTGTGCGCCCTGCATAAGCAGCGCGCACACTTGTTGTAAGCTGTTGAAAAAGTTTAAAAATACAAATAAACTTTACATAGTAGCGAAATAACAAGTGTGTATTTTTCCAAAGGGTGTAAGTCCCTATACGCTGGGGTAACGCCCGGAAGTATTAGCAAGTGACAAGCTGGTTGCTGGCGACGGCAGCAGTGAAGGAAGTCAAACGGCAAAATCCGGTACTGACGAACAGAAACGTGATATGAGGCATAGTTATTCGGGTAAGCAAGCACATCATTGTAACGCCCCAAGAATACCAAAAGGGTCACTATGTAGATCACGCAGGCATTGGAGGAAGGGAAAAGCTTTTACCAGGGGAGATCTCACCGTCCACGTGTTGGCTGTGGTGAGAAGTCATCCGGCAGCTGCCGGACATAGTAGCTGCCGGTAACGAGCCGATGAATGAATCGGAGGACTCACCGAGGTCGTGAAGGGCCGAACATTAAGATGTTCCAAATTCGTCAGGGAGGCATTGCCAGCCCTGTCTTAAGCGGAACAGGGCAACCGAATAAAACGAAAACGGGAATGATTGAACAGGTACTCAACCGGAGGAATATGATGCGTGCTTACCGTCAGGTGGTGTCGAACAAAGGTTCGGCAGGCGTTGATGGTATGCCGGTGAAGGAACTATATGCCCACCTGACCACTAACAGGGAGCAGATAGAATCCGAAATCCGGCAAGGGAAGTACCAACCACAAGCCATTAAGGGGTGGAAATCCCCAAAAGCAACGGTAAAGTTCGCCTGTTGGGCGTACCTACCGTAACCGACCGGATGCTTCAACAAGCCGTTGGTCAGGTTTTAGCCATCAAATTTGAGATGGAGTTTGAAGATTACAGCTATGGTTTCCGGCCTAACCGCAATGCCCGGCAGGCCGTGTTAAAAGCGCAGGAATACATCAACTCGGGCTATCAGCATATTGTTGATATCGACCTGAAAAGCTTCTTCGATGAAGTAGACCACTGTATTTTACTGCAATTGATCTACAGGAAGGTCAAATGCCCGCTCACGCTACGGCTGATCCGCAAATGGCTGAGAGCGCCGATTCAAATTAACGGGAAACTTGTCAAACGCAGAAAAGGTGTGCCACAGGGAAGCCCGCTTAGCCCGCTGTTGTCCAACATCATGCTCAATGAGTTGGACAAAGAACTGGAAAAGCAAGGATTTCGCTATGTGCGCTATGCCGATGATTTTAGTGTGTACACCAACAGTAAAACGGCAGCCTGCAAGATTGGCAACAGCATTTTCCTGTTTCTAAAGGATAAGCTGAAACTGCCCATCAACCGGGAGAAAAGCGGCATCCGCCGTCCGGTCAACTTCAAGGTTTTGGGCTACGGATTCGTACCCACTTACCGAAAAGGGGAGAAAGGCAAATACCAACTGGTTGCAAGCGAAAAGAGTTGGAAATCACTCAAAGAAAAGCTGAAAACGATCACCCGAAAAACCACCCCGATGAGCTTCGACGAGCGCATCCAAAAGCTCAAAGAAGTCTCCCAGGGTTGGCTTAATTACTTCCGGATGGCCAGTATCCAGGTCAAACTGAAGGATATCGACGGGTGGCTGAGGAATCGCCTGCGGTACTGTATCTGGCATCATTGGAAAAAGCCGGAACGGAAACGAAAGAACCTGATCCGGTTGGGTGTTTCACCCGAACAGGCCTACCAATGGAGCCGTTCGCGAATGGGGGGATGGGCTATTGCCCAAAGCCCGATTCTGGGAACGACCATTACCCTGGAGCGATTGCGAAAAAGAGGTTATCAAGCGTTGCTTACGTATTACGAGAAAGTTGCCTTATCCGGCAGTTGCCGGAAACCGCTGTATACGAGACCCGTACGTACAGTGGTGTGAGAGGCTCTCCCCGTCAGCTAATTACTGGCGGGGCAGTCTACTCGATTGGGCGTAGGTTTTTATTGAAAGTCAATATCAATACCGTCATATTTTTCTAATAATTCAGGTAAAGTTAAAGTGTCAATATTAAGTTCTTTGCAGATTGCTGGAATCTTTTTAAAAAGTTTATTATCATTGCTACTTTCAGTCTCTTCAGTGACTAAAACAACTTTTTCTCCTTCCTTTTGCAAATTTAAGCAAAGTATGATTTGCTTCATATCAGCATTATTGAGGAATGTGTTTTTTTGGTTTTCAAATTCAGTATCTGTAAGTTTTCTCTGTTTTCTGACAATAGTATTTACAAATTGACTCTCTACCTGTCTAAGAAATTTAGCTGGCGATGGTGCTAATAATGAATCGGTCTTGAATGGAACTTTTGCTGATTTATGAAATTCCTTATCATTCAAGTAATTTAGAGTCGATAACACAATACCTTTAGAATTGTAAGTACACTCTTCAAGCACTTTGTCAATTATAATAATTTCACCTTTTTCGATTTTCTTTTTAAAGAACTGATAAAGAACCCTTTTTTTGTCGAACGGTAAGTAGTAACGAACCAACGACAGAAGCGAATTTGTGTCGATTACTACTTTCATTGTAAATACTTTTCTAATTTGTCAGGTGAAATATTTAAAGTTTTGCAAACATCGTATTCGTTAATAACACCCTCATAGAATGCAGTCTGAATAGTTGAGATTAATAATGGTGAATTCATCGGTTTTGGCGTTGAGCCACCCTTTTGAATTCCAAGAATTTTATCCAACTCCTTTTGTTTATTTTGTTCTTCCTGCCTAATTCTATACTGCTCGTCAAAGTCAGCTTTAATAGAATTATAATTGTTTTGACTAATTTTCTTCTGATATAAAAGCTTTGTAAATAAAGCAATCTGGCTAAGGTGTGTTTCTTTTGAAATACTTTCAATTAAATCAAAGTGATAATCATTATTGCCTTCTGCTGTTTCTATATTTTCAAAAGCTTTATCAAATTCTCCTGCAAGAAAATGGTAGGCGAAATCATTACACCATCTTTCAATAGCTGATAGTTTATTATTACCAAAATTTGAAATATCTAATTGCTCAATTTCTTCTTCGTTAATTAAGTAATGTCCCAATTCGTGAATAAGAGTAAATATTTCTCTCCTAAATGAGGTCTGTTGCCTTTTAAGAACAATAACATTTGGAGTTAAAAAGAAACCATCGATGTTGGCTTTTTCTTTCTTGTTCCATGTTTCAACAAACTCAAATACAAGAATATTGTTTTCGGCAAAAGTCGAAATTAGACCTCTAAGGAATTCCTTTGGAATTGGATTAAAGTCGGGATATAACTCTTTTCGTATTTCTTTGGCTACTGTTTTCGGGTCTTGACTTAATGTAAAAACAGGTAACGACCGTTCAATATTCAGTTCGGCTAATTTTGAAATTGCAGAAAGTGAAATTTTGAATTCTTCAAACTGATTAACTATTTTTTTGGCACCAATATTAAGGTCTGTCCCAAACTTTGTCTTTCTAAAAAATATACTCGCATCTTGAGATACTTCCGGTGATTTTGGGTCTAAATAAAAGTGAAGTCCTTTATTAAAAACCTTGTCAATCCTCTTTAGGATATTTACTTTAATTTCTGTTGACAAAACATCTTCTTTGTTCAATGGGGTTTTTAGTCCTTCATTGATAAGCATAAGTAACTCGTCTACTGTCATTTTATATAATGTCAGCAGGTATTTTAATCTTGATATGTTTTGTTCTATTTTCAAGAAATCAGTCTTTTTTTTTGACAAATCTACAAAATTAAACGGATTTTGTTACATCGTTGCCGCTCCTAAACTTACGCCCAACGTTACGCATATGCCTAGTGGCGGATTGCGGACGATTCAACCGTCAAACCGTGGTAAAGTTTGAGCGGGCGAAAAGCCTTGCAAAGTGCAGTAAAACCGCCATTAGGTATATGCGATGTGTGCGCCCTGCATAAGCAGCGCGCACACTTGTTGTAAGCTCTGGAAAAAGTTTAAAAATACAAATAAACTTTACATAATAGCAAATAACAAGTGTGTATTTTTCCAAAGGGTGTAAATCCCTTATACGCTGGGGTAACGCCCGGAAGTATTAGCAAGTGGCAAGGTGGTTTTCCGTGAGGAATGCACTGAAGGAAGCCAAACGGCAAAATCCGGTACTGACGAACAGGAATCTGATACGAGGCTATTAAACGAGGATAAGCAAGCACATCATTGTAACGTCCCAAGAATACCAAAAGGGTCACTATGTAGATCACGCAGGCATTGGAGGAAGGGAAAAGCTTTTACCAGGGGAGATCTCACCGTCCACGTGTTGGCTGTGGTGAGAAGTCATCCGGCAGCTGCCGGACATAGTAGCTATCGGTAACGAGCCACGAATAGAAACCGTGGAGGTCTCACCAGATAGTGAAGGACTGAACGTTGGGTTGTCTCGAATTCGATAAGGAGGTCCAAACTTCGAGTTTGCCAGCCTTATCCTAAACAAAGACAGAGGTACTATTGGTGTAAAGAGCGATAGTGTTGATACCTGATGAACCGCCGTGTACGAGACCCGTACGCACGGTGGTGTGAGAGGCGCACTCCGTCAGCTAATTACTGGCGGAGCCGTCTACTCGATGTGCGCCCTGCATAAGCAGCGCGCACACTTGTTGTAAGCTGTTGAAAAAGTTTAAAAATACAAATAAACTTTACATAGTAGCGAAATAACAAGTGTGTATTTTTCCAAAGGGTGTAAGTCCCTATACGCTGGGGTAACGCCCGGAAGCATTAGCAAGTGACAAGCTGGTTGCTGGCGACGGCAGCAGTGAAGGAAGTCAAACGGCAAAATCCGGTACTGACGAACAGAAACGTGATATGAGGCATAGTTATTCGGGTAAGCAAGCACATCATTGTAACGCCCCAAGAATACCAAAAGGGTCACTATGTAGATCACGCAGGCATTGGAGGAAGGGAAAAGCTTTTACCAGGGGAGATCTCACCGTCCACGTGTTGGCTGTGGTGAGAAGTCATCCGGCAGCTGCCGGACATAGTAGCTATCGGTAACGAGCCACGAATAGAAACCGTGGAGGTCTCACCAGATAGTGAAGGACTGAACGTTGGGTTGTCTCGAATTCGATAAGGAGGTCCAAACTTCGAGTTTGCCAGCCTTATCCTAAACAAAGACAGAGGTACTATTGGTGTAAAGAGCGATAGTGTTGATACCTGATGAACCGCCGTGTACGAGACCCGTACGCACGGTGGTGTGAGAGGCGCACTCCGTCAGCTAATTACTGGCGGAGCCGTCTACTCGATTACAGGCAGTTTTTATATTTTTCTAATTAATTTTGATGGCATAGAATACATTAATTCTAAAGGTTCTCCATTCTCAACAGGTTGAAACACAACAAATCTTTCTCCTTCTTTATTCTCCATTTCATCTTCTAACAGAACGCCCTCGGGAAATTTCTCTTGATTCATGTCAGGAAATACAATTTTAACTTTATCGCCTTTGAAGAATCTTGGCTCCTCAATACTTTGGAATTCTTCCGTTTGTGCTTGTTCTCGCTTTTGTTCTATAAAATCTTGATGCTTAACTACAGGAAAACCATTTACTAAATTTTTTTCTAAGTCAAATTCAGGGTCAATTACTACATTATGTCCATTTTCAAAAAAACGCAAAAGGTGTAAACCAAAATCTTTATCATTATCGATTATCTTTAGTTCACATTCTTTAAAATCAAATCCTGCTAATTGCCAATTTTCATAAAGATTGTCAAATCTTAGAGGGTCTGTTATTAGTGGAACAAAATTGTCTAGATTTATTGGGCTTTTTGTTTCAAAATCATAGAGCAAGCAAATTGGGGCATAGTCAAATTCAGTTATTTCATTAATTTTTGACAACATCGCACTGTATTTAATTAAGTCATATTTAACAACCTTAATTAATTTCTCGTTAGTTTTTTTTCTCTTGGTTAGTTCAGAGTATTTGCCTCTATTAAAATTTATGCTAGTTGCGAAAATCGGGTCTTTTTTTGAACTGTTCAATTCACTATTTAAATGTGATAGCATATGCTCACCTTCTTCTTTGGAATATCGTTCAATTTCATGACCACAGTATAAATATGTGTAATTTTTATCTTCTAAAGTAACTCGAATACAATATGCGCCTTCATTGATTTCTCTTTCAAAATTGTAACTAATTACAGGTCTTTTTCCATCATAGTTCATGTTTTTAATAGCAGTAATCTGTCCTTGTCCTTTGGTTATTAGTGAGACCCATTTCTTAAAATCAAAATTCTTTAGTTTAGAATTTGGCAAAGGTTCTTTTAACCCAGTAAGTCCAATTACCCTATCTAAATTTCTTCTACATTCTTTATGTATTGGACCTAAGGAATGTTTATATCCAAACTCATCAATTTCAACTAGATAAGCTTCGTCAGAACTAATACTCATATCGCAGTGCAAACAACTCCATTTCGTCATATTCTGACTTAAAATTGGTTTGTTTTTTTCCTTGAAGGCAATAACATGAGGTAAATCTTCTACTTCATCTATTTCAGGGTGAGCTTCTAAAACTGCAATTACTTTATCATTATAAAGATTCCGATTTTCATCTAAATATCTCATCATTCCAGTTATTGTAGAACACCGAAATACTACATTCCATTCTATCGTTTCTTCTTCTCTTTCAATAACTAATTTTGAATCACGGTAATTTTGCTTGGGATTACCTACATCGTCAAATCGAAAAAGTTCAACAATTAGAAAATCAGCATTTTCTACAAAGGACTTTATTAATAAGATATCTTTACCACAGGCAAAATTCTCATCAAATTTTCTACTGACATCATTATTAGATTCTGAGCTATATTGTTTTAATAAAGCATTAATTTGAGAACCATCAATTGACTGTCTTTTCGATGCGTATGTTAAGCAATTAGCTACAAGCATTTTCCATATAAGTTCTGGTCGTGGAAATCCTTTGCTTTTTAAAAGCATTAATGCAGCATTAATATTAGAACTGCCTTCTTCTAAATCTATGATTGATATATATACCTGCTTGCAAAATCTAATGAAGTTTGATTCATTTGTCTCAACTCCCGCAATTCCGTTATATAAATGATAAAATTGGGTTCGGAAAAATTTAAAGGTATTTTCTTCTGATTTATTTAATGGATTATCTTGAAAATTAGTGTCATTAAGCCGAATTGAAGTCAGAATTTTTTTCAAGTCCTTCTTGGCTTTTGATGTGCTGTCTGATGTTGTAATTAACACATAATTTTTGTCTACAGAATAATTCTCTATAAAATCGACCACAAACTGCTTGATGGCTTTTATAAAATCAGATTTAGCAGATGAAGAAAGGCTTGAAATTTTTCTTTTAACTTGGCAATAAATCGTAGCCTCCTCGCAGTCTATCCGAATATCATCAACGTTGTCAATAGTTTCAAAGTGAATTGATTTAATAATCAAGTCCTTTTCAATATCAACAGTTTTATTAATGTTGAATCCTGTGTAATGAGATGTTAAAAACCAAGCTCCAACTCTCTGTTGATAGTCAATTCCTGCATTTGTTGCAGAACCAGCAGCATCAATTTTGTTTTTTTTTGACATTCAATATTTGTAATAGTGTTGGTCGTCTATTTAAATTGCCTGTAACGGTGGCGGTATGAAAAGTTGCCGATTGCAGGCGATTTCCTGTCAAGTTACACGAAAGTTGAAGCGGGCTACAACCCTTGAATAACCTACTGCCTCGGCAATTTTTTATACCGCGTGTGTGCGCCCTGCATAAGCAGCGCGCACACTTGTTGTAAGCTGTTGAAAAAGTTTAAAAATACAAATAAACTTTACATAGTAGCGAAATAACAAGTGTGTATTTTTCCAAAGGGTGTAAGTCCCTATACGCTGGGGTAACGCCCGGAAGTATTAGCAAGTGACAAGCTGGTTGCTGGCGACGGCAGCAGTGAAGGAAGTCAAACGGCAAAATCCGGTACTGACGAACAGAAACGTGATATGAGGCATAGTTATTCGGGTAAGCAAGCACATCATTGTAACGCCCCAAGAATACCAAAAGGGTCACTATGTAGATCACGCAGGCATTGGAGGAAGGGAAAAGCTTTTACCAGGGGAGATCTCACCGTCCACGTGTTGGCTGTGGTGAGAAGTCATCCGGCAGCTGCCGGACATAGTAGCTATCGGTAACGAGCCACGAATAGAAACCGTGGAGGTCTCACCAGATAGTGAAGGACTGAACGTTGGGTTGTCTCGAATTCGATAAGGAGGTCCAAACTTCGAGTTTGCCAGCCTTATCCTAAACAAAGACAGAGGTACTATTGGTGTAAAGAGCGATAGTGTTGATACCTGATGAACCGCCGTGTACGAGACCCGTACGCACGGTGGTGTGAGAGGCGCACTCCGTCAGCTAATTACTGGCGGAGCCGTCTACTCGATTATGGGCTGGTTTTATTTGTTCTGTTGAATAAGTGCAGCATTAACCGCATCTTGATCTAATTTATTCCAAGCACCTGTCGCTGCATCTATAATTACTGGAATAAATCCACCTAAAACGTCCAATACTATCCAACCAGCACCAACTTTTGTATTTACAACTCTTGTAACAGATTCATAACCATCCTTCCTGAATTCAATAGTATAGGATTTGTCAGCCTTTAAACTTAATTCTACGGGTGTCGTTCCCATTTTAAATCCGTTTACATATACTTCTGCACCGTGAGGTTCTGAACTAACTGCAAGTGGATGAGTTTTTGGCGCAAAAAGTGTTGCGCAACCTGTAATCAAAATAGTCAATGTTAGAATTGATGTGATTGTTAAGATAATTTTCTTCATTTTTTTATCCTTTAAAGTTTCCTACTCGTAAGGTTTTTCGGATTCACCTCGTTTTTTAGAGTGGTCGCTGAACTCCACTAATTTTATAAAATACTTTCTGTCAATCAATTTAAATTTCAAGAAGAGTCAAAAGTCGGTGGTTCTCTTGTCTGTGTCAATCCGTTGTGTTTTTCTTTAAACTTGCCCATAACGGTTGCTAGTTGGTTGCGGTTGGGAGTTTGAAACTGCTTACTTGTCCCACGGTAGTAAAGCTGCCAAAAAGTGTTAAGAACTCCAAATACGTCATCAACCCAACTGCAATTAACTAGCTGTGTGCGCCCTGCATAAGCAGCGCGCACACTTGTTGTAAGCTCTGGAAAAAGTTTAAAAATACAAATAAACTTTACATAGTAGCAAATAACAAGTGTGTATTTTTCCAAAGGGTGTAAATCCCTTATACGCTGGGGTAACGCCCGGAAGTATTAGCAAGTGGCAAGGTGGTTTTCCGTGAGGAATGCACTGAAGGAAGCCAAACGGCAAAATCCGGTACTGACGAACAGGAATCTGATACGAGGCTATTAAACGAGGATAAGCAAGCACATCATTGTAACGTCCGACGAACGCCAAAATCGTTTTATAGTAGATCAGGCAGGCATTGGAGGAAGGGAAAAGCTTTTACCAGGGGAGATCTCACTAACCACGTGTTGGCCGGAGTGAGAAGTCAGCAGAGGACATAGTAGCTGCCGGTAACGAGCCGATGAATGAATCGGAGGACTCACCGAGGTAGTGAAGGGCCGAACATTAAGATGTTCCAAATTCGTCAGGGAGGCATTGCCAGCCCTGTCTTAAGCGGAACAGGGCAACCGAATAAAACGAAAACGGGAATGATTGAACAGGTACTCAACCGGAGGAATATGATGCGTGCTTACCGTCAGGTGGTGTCGAACAAAGGTTCGGCAGGCGTTGATGGTATGCCGGTGAAGGAACTATATGCCCACCTGACCACTAACAGGGAGCAGATAGAATCCGAAATCCGGCAAGGGAAGTACCAACCACAAGCCATTCGAGGGGTGGAAATCCCCAAAAGCAACGGTAAAGTCCGCCTGTTGGGCGTACCTACCGTAACCGACCGGATGCTTCAACAAGCCGTTGGTCAGGTTTTAGCCATCAAATTTGAGATGGAGTTTGAAGATTACAGCTATGGTTTCCGGCCTAACCGCAATGCCCGGCAGGCCGTGTTAAAAGCGCAGGAATACATCAACTCGGGCTATCAGCATATTGTTGATATCGACCTGAAAAGCTTCTTCGATGAAGTAGACCACTGTATTTTACTGCAATTGATCTACAGGAAGGTCAAATGCCCGCTCACGCTACGGCTGATCCGCAAATGGCTGAGAGCGCCGATTCAAATCAACGGCAACTTGGTCAAGCGTCGTAAAGGCGTGCCACAGGGAAGCCCGCTTAGCCCGCTGCTGTCCAACATCATGCTCAATGAGTTGGACAAAGAACTGGAAAAGCAAGGATTTCGCTATGTGCGCTATGCCGATGATTTTAGTGTGTACACCAACAGTAAAACGGCAGCCTGCAAGATTGGCAACAGCATTTTCCTGTTTCTAAAGGATAAGCTGAAACTGCCCATCAACCGGGAGAAAAGCGGCATCCGCCGTCCGGTCAACTTCAAGGTTTTGGGCTACGGATTCGTACCCACTTACCGAAAAGGGGAGAAAGGCAAATACCAACTGGTTGCAAGCGAAAAGAGTTGGAAATCACTCAAAGAAAAGCTGAAAACGATCACCCGAAAAACCACCCCGATGAGCTTCGACGAGCGCATCCAAAAGCTCAAAGAAGTCTCCCAGGGTTGGCTTAATTACTTCCGGATGGCCAGTATCCAGGTCAAACTGAAGGATATCGACGGGTGGCTGAGGAATCGCCTGCGGTACTGTATCTGGCATCATTGGAAAAAGCCGGAACGGAAACGAAAGAACCTGATCCGGTTGGGTGTTTCACCCGAACAGGCCTACCAATGGAGCCGTTCGCGAATGGGGGGATGGGCTATTGCCCAAAGCCCGATTCTGGGAACGACCATTACCCTGGAGCGATTGCGAAAAAGAGGTTATCAAGCGTTGCTTACGTATTACGAGAAAGTTGCCCCATATCTTAATGAACCGCTGTATACGAGACCCGTACGTACAGTGGTGTGAGAGGCTCTCCCCGTCAGCTAATTACTGGCGGGGCAGTCTACTCGATTACCAATAGTTTTCATTTCAAGTTTGTGTCATTCTTTAATATCCATCCATAGATATGAGTCGGTTGTGCCATGAAATTTGAAAAGTCGCAATGCTCAATCTTTGATGTTGGTTCCATTAGAACATAAATCCATTCATTCTCCTGAACTTTTTTAAAGCCAAGAGCTTTGCCTTTTGCTCCTCTCGTAAATGTTGCAGTTATGTTTCCTCTACTACCATTTACAGGGTGTTCTACATCATCAAAGAAATAGCACTCTTTGCGAAGATTCGATTTGTCAACAGTTATCGCAAATTCCCAAGTCGGGTTAAATGTATTCTCAGCTTTCTCTGTCAAATACAAAAAACCTGATGTCGCGCTCAAAATAAATTTTGGCTCATTTTTGTTATACCTAATCTCATAATTGTACTCAAGGATTTGAGGGTCTGCACAACAGCCTGGATTATAGAGCCTGAACGAAACCAACTTGTTTTTTTCAAATGTCATATTCACAATGTCCTGATAACCTGTAAATACTTTTTTATAACGGACTCCTTGATTTAAAAATATCTGGGTAATGTTGGGTTCTCCTCCTGATGGTCCTTGATAAAAAACGTCTAACAAATTGTCACCATTAATGTCGATTGCATAGAGATATTTCACAAGGTCTTTGGGCTGGAAAGGGAACTCATCGTATAGTTTCACGCTGTCATAATACATTGCTATAAAATCCTGCAAAAAAAGACTATCTCTATTCTTCTCATAGTCAGCCAATATTGTTCGATTATATTCTGGCTCTTTGAGGTATTCAATTTTTCCCGTCCACTCAAAATATTTTACAATTTTGTCTGTGTCAGTTTTGCTATTCTGTCCATAAGAGCAGAATGAAATTGCTGTCAATGTGATTATTAGGTAGTAATTTCGCATCCTCTTAAAATTATTGGTAACGGTCACTTGTATGTGGTCGGGCGGGGTTTAGATGAGAAATCCTCTCAGACTCGCAGGAAAATGGGCACGCGGTCTGACTTGTCAGACCGCTATCACCCCGCCTGCCATATACAAATTGTTATGGCATCGTGCTTTTTTTATTTAAGATTGTTCAATTGTTGTCATAACCGATTGATCTATCCTGACAAGTAGCCACTTTTCTATGTTTTTAATTATAAGATATTCATCTTCAGTTACAGTTTGTCTCTCAGGGTGCATTACCCGATTCCGGATTGAATTAAATTTATCAAACCAAGATAATCTATCATCTTTATTTGCTTGCTTTAATTCTGGGGGTGTAAACGTGTCCCCTAATAGCTTCCAATTAGCCTTAATTATTTTTTGATAATCTAATACAAGTAAAAAATTCTCCGGTGGCTCTGGTGGATCTGCTTCGATAGATTTTACGGCACAGTCTTTTTGGATCTGTTTTGGAACGCCGAGCCTCCACCATTTTTCTGAACTCTGTCCAAATTCTTTTTTCAAACTATCGAAAATAAAGTTTCTTATTGCTTTTTGAACTTGGAAAATAGTCATGCGTGTTTCTTCGTTGAAAATTCCAGAGCTCTCTTTGATATACTGCAAAAGTCCAGCCGGTTGAAACTTTTGGTGTTTTTCATGAATTGCTTTTTGGAATTCTCGTCTGACTTTGCTTACACCAGTTGAACCCCATTGAGTACTCATATTTCGCAAGTCTTCTGCACTTAAATTCTCAATAAAATCAATAACCAGAATCAAGTATGGTTGTACCTCATCAAAAATACTTTCTGCAGATAATCTCTCAAAAGTGATGTTTTTCTCTTTTCTTAAAAATTCTACAATATCCCAAGCAATTACGATGAGTGAAGAAACACCAATATTTCGAGCAATGAATCCTCCCTCTCCATTTCCTAATGCCCATTGAACTGGTAATTTCTCCTCAACTTGTGAAAAGTACAGCTTAAAGAATTCATATGATTTTTCTAAAGTTTTTGAAGCTAAATCACCTGCATATAGAGGTCCAGTGCGTATTAAAGCTCTTTTGTTTAATTCTCCAAAAAAGTCTGTTTTATTTAATCCATAATCAAAAACATAACTTTGAGTAATACATTTTGTCTGATTCCCTTTCCCTTCGTCAGTTTTGATTCTACCATATAATGGAGATTCTTCTCTCTCGTCAAGCACTTGAGCTAGCTTTGATTTTAAAGCTCTTATCGCATCATCTGCAATTGGAGAATCCCATTTCAATTCCGCATCTAGTGTTTTTAATAGATTCGCATCAACAGATTTCTGCTTATTATTAATCTCTACGAACAAATTAGCCTGTTTATCAGAAGGCAAATTTTCAAATGCAACAACTGGTATTGTATGAGTAAAACGGTAATCATTAAATCCATACCCGAAAAGTCGGTGCTGCCCATCTATAACATAAGCACTTTTGTAACATTTTGGCAAATGAAGCACACCGAGTTTTGCATTAGAGTCGTGTTCTGTGCCTGAGGCCAAGTCAAATTGGAGTGGTTGACCCTTTTTCGTATCTATGTTTATTATTATTGAATTAGGAAAAAAATTATTCTCTCCATTTAGAAACTCATCAATTTGCTTGATGCGTTTCTTATTGACCATTCTTTGATAAGTATTTAAAGTTTCATCAGAAGTGTTAATTCTGTGAAGTATATATGATAACTTTAATAATGTATTTGGTTCAATTGAAAATGAATAATAGGTATAACCGCCCATTTTACCTTTAATTGCAGGAACTCTATTTTTTATTTCTGGAATTTCTTGATTAGCAAAAATTCTCGCAAAAAGCTGATATTTAGCACTTATCCCTAGATTATCAATTAACTGTTCATAATATCTAATGTCATCCTGATTTAAATGAAAAATTTTATGTTCCTGTAATCTCCCTTTATCATTGTCTGAAAGAATCAGATTTTCAGTGCAAAATAACCAAACTATTTTGTGTTTGCCTTCGAATGAATTATGAAGATTAGCAACAATGTTACCTCTTATTCCATTGATTTCATTAATCTCTTTTTGAAATGAAGTGGATGTTCTTTTCTTTGCTGATTTGCATTCTACAATAAAAATTGTTTCTTCGTCAACTGCGATAACATCGATCTGCTTTCCTGGGATTTTAGTGTCTTTTGTATAGCGTAAACGAAAATTGCGATCTGAATTTAAATAGAGAAATCCCATTTTTGCAAATAAACACCAAATACGATCTTCAAACCAGATGTCAAAATTCTTTAATTTTTTCACCCGAAAGGAATTTGTATTTTTGCGTTGAATTTCCCAACCTTTATCTAGATATTCTTGAAGTTCTGATTTTTTAATACTTAAAAATTCAAATTCTGATTTCCTTGACTTAAGCTTATTTGCTATGCTGTTTTTGTCAAGTAATTCTTCTTGGATTCCAGTTAGATTACTCATTATATGCAATTTGTAAATATATACTCACTAATAACTTCTCTCTTCGCACCTTTGCCGCCAACAACACTATACCTGTTCACTAAGTGTTTGGAGCCAATATTTTGAAATAGATTATTAATATTAATGTGTACTGCATTAGTTAAAATGAAGTACGCTCCTTTGGCCTTTATTAATTCAATGTATTCCGCTAAACGCTCCTGATCTTCCCATGCAAATATTTTTTGGTTGTATTTGATAAATCCATTATTCTCATGGGCAACAGTATATGGAGGATCCAAGAAGATCAGATCTCCTTTTCTTACCTTTTCGAGAGTTTCCTCGAAATCACAGGAGTTAAAAGTAGCATTTTTGAAGGTGTCTGTAAGTTTTAATAAATTATCGAAATCAAACAAAATTTTGTAACTTTTAAATCCATAAGGTACATTATATTCCCCTTTCAAATTGACGCGATATATTCCATTAAAGGAAGTGCGGTTTAGAAATATGAATTGAGCAGCCTTTTGTATATTGTTTGAAAATTTTTGATCACGTAAAAAATAGTAAAACTCTTTTTCGTTTTTGTATTCTTTTAAAATTCTAATAAGTTCGGTTGAATTAGATTTAATTACATTATAGGCATTTATAAGATCAGTATTACGGTCAGAGAGAAATGCTTCATTTTGAATCTTTCCTATTGATTTTAAGTGTATGTAAACAGAACCGCCACCTAGAAAAGGCTCATAATAATTATTGAATTTCTCAGGCAGATATTTGTAAAGATCTTTTAAAAGCCATGTTTTTCCACCAGCCCACCTCAAAAACGGTTTTAGTATAATAATTTCTTCCTTTTTCAAAACTGTCTATTTGTCTGTACTGTTAATTTGTCTTTTTTAGCATGTGTCATAACGTACGGAACTATATGCAGTTGCCGACTGCGGGCGCTTTTCCTGTCGAGCCGCACCGCCGCTGTTGCGGGCTAAACAGCTTGTTGTCAGCACGGAAACGGCAATTGACATATAGTTTTTGTGTGCGCCCTGCATAAGCAGCGCGCACACTTGTTGTAAGCTGTTGAAAAAGTTTAAAAATACAAATAAACTTTACATAGTAGCGAAATAACAAGTGTGTATTTTTCCAAAGGGTGTAAGTCCCTATACGCTGGGGTAACGCCCGGAAGTATTAGCAAGTGACAAGCTGGTTGCTGGCGACGGCAGCAGTGAAGGAAGTCAAACGGCAAAATCCGGTACTGACGAACAGAAACGTGATATGAGGGTAAGCATTCGGCCTGCCACGTATACTGAATTTTCTCTTAGACCGGGGATACCAGCCTGAGATTTGGAATTTTCTAAGTTCTACTGGAATCTCTTGGAATTAGTTGGAGTTTTCTGAAAAACTCTGGCATTTGTTGGATTTTTTCCAACGGTGTGGCAAAAGGTCGGCCAAGTCTAAATCGTAGTTGTTGTTGTACAATGAGATTCTGGTAAATACATCGGTCAACCATTCCCGGGGATTCACATCACTGGCTTTACAGCACCCCAGCAGGGAATACATGATGGCAGCATTCTCTGCCGACTCATGATTGCCACAAAACAAATACCCCTTTCTTCCTACGGCCAGTGGCCTGATGGCATTTTCGGCCAGGTTGTTGTCAGGCAGGTAGCGGCCATCCAAATGATAGCGGGACAGACGCATAAAAAGATTGTAGGTATAAGCCAGCGCTTTGCCCATTCTACCACCCGGCAGCGCTTTAGGGTAATATCCTTCAATCCATTTTTCAAAGGCACGCATAATTGGATAGGCCAGCCGTTTTCGAAGTTCAGCTCTTTGCCGGAAATCCATTTCCTGGTCAGTGGCCATTTCTTCAACTTGATAGAGTTTGGCTATTTGTGCCAATGCATACCCTGCTCCGGCTTTGTCTTCGGGAAGACTTTCGGAGAATTTGCGGCGCGCATGCGCCCAGCAACCCAGGAGCAAAACACCTTTCTTTTGCTCATAGATTGAGTATGCCTGATAACCGTCGGTTTGAACAGCTCCCTGGTAATTTTTCAAAAGATCAACCACTACTTTCCCGGCCCGGGAGCCTTTATCGTAGTGAAAGAAAACAAGGTTGTCCATTACCGAGCGGACCATCCACAGGTAAGCTTTACTGGCTTTGTGCTTTTCGTTATTGATAACCGGGATGGTGCTTTCATCAACCTGGATGTAGTCGGATGCCAGAATGAGTTCTTTTAAGCGAAGATAAAGCGCCCGAAGTAAATCGCTGCTGCCCTGGAACCAACCATTAACGGTTGATGCGGGCAATCTTACCCCGACCATCTTTAATATGGCAATCTGACGATGAAAAGGCAGGTGGTAAAAATATTTGTTCATCATCAGCTCGGCCAACAACGAAGGGCCGGCATTGCTTCGGGGTAAAGGCAATAGTGGCATGGATGCAATACGGATAGCCGGGTTTTCCTTCCGGTCCTGTTCATTCGTAATATTTTCTTCTCCTGCTGATTGCTTTACGGCGTATTTTGGGCGTTCTATCCGGCGTACATAAATCTCGCCGGGTTTGTGTTCAAGTATTTCTGTTACTTCCTCGCCAATGCGTACCCAGTTATCCTGGACTCCTTCGGGCTCTATGACTTCTATCTCCCGCCTGAGGTGGTCTGGAAGCGGCTGGCGAACAGCGTTCTTTTTCTCTCTTTCAGGCTTGCGCCGTTCATACTCGATTAACTCTTTCTCTGCATCTTTTATGGCGATCTGTTCTTCAGAAAGTACATCCAGGCCATCCCAGTCAATCTTTCTTTGATTGGGATCTTCTGCAATATGCTTTTCGCTGGATTTCCCAAAAAACTTGTGGCGAAACCAGGCCAGCTGATCGGTAAGCTTATGGATTTGCTGGTCTTTTTGAGCTACGACAACCTCTAATTTCTGATTTTTGGACTCCAGGGCTTCCAAGGCCCCGTTATCGACTTTTCGCAACCGGGAAAGCTCCTGGAACAGCTCATCACGTTCCTGAAGAAGCTCCTGGATTAACACATCTTTACCGGTTGCAAAATCGCTCATTTACCACTGTTTGATTATGAGCGTAAAGATAGTAAAATCAAGGCTTTCAGCCAATTTTTGGTGCCTGAAAAAAACTAAAAAAGTGCTTCGCTTTGTCGCTTTTTCAAGAGCCTTTTTTTAGGCTTCACATTTTTTACAATCATCATTAAATCGTGCCAATCAATGGACTGAGATGTGAGGGCTTCACCGAAGGTGGGAAGCTTAAAAACCCCACTTTCAAGCTTCTTGTGATAGATAACCAGGCCACCGTGCTCCAGGTGCAGAATCTTCATGATGGTGAGTCTTCGGTTGACAAAAATGAAAACCTCACCGCTTTGAACATCGCGTTTCATGACCGAGCTTACTATGCCACTGAGGGTGTAAAAGCTTTTGCGCATATCCACCGGTGCCGGATAAAGAAAGTACTTTAGCTTACCATGTAAATGAAACATCCGGCTCTAATCAAACAGGTGAACAATTGCTTTTAGCAAATGCATATCGGCCTTATCTCTTATCATCATTTTTGTACCGTTGGGAAACACAAACTCGATGGGAGCCTGATTGCCTGGGATACCGGAACTATTGATGGGAGCCTGGATTGTCCGCCGACTGGCAACCGGTAAGTTGGAATCAAAGACCAGCGGAACAAAACTCTCGGGCTGATGCCGCGACATCTCACCCAATTGTTTCTTCCAGTAGTAGAATGTGGAAGGGGCAAAGCCCTGGTTGGAACAAAAGTCCTTTACGTTCAAGCCCGACTCCTGATACTCCTGGAAGAGCCTCTTAAATGTTGATAGTGTCATCCTCATTTTTTTCCATCAAAGAAACGGCGAGATCCCCTGGCTGGCAATATGTATTACGCCGAATGCTTACCCTCATATCACGTTTCTGTTCGTCAGTACCGGATTTTGCCGTTTGACTTCCTTCACTGCTGCCGTCGCCAGCAACCAGCTTGTCACTTGCTAATACTTCCGGGCGTTACCCCAGCGTATAGGGACTTACACCCTTTGGAAAAATACACACTTGTTATTTCGCTACTATGTAAAGTTTATTTGTATTTTTAAACTTTTTCAACAGCTTACAACAAGTGTGCGCGCTGCTTATGCAGGGCGCACACAAGCGGTATAGCCAATAAGGGTTTCGGTGGTATGCGTAGGGTTGTAGCCCGCTTCAACTTTTCGTGTACCGTGATAGGAAATCGCCCGCACTCCCTTACTGGCCATATTGTCAACCGTTGGGCGTAAGTTGAAAACCGAACCTTGAAAAAAGTTTCGTATTTTATTTGTCTGCTGACATAGGGTTGACACGGAGTAATGATAAATTTGGACATAAATTATGTAAAACATAACAATAATAAACATGAATCCACTTGAAATTTTTCAAAAAGAAGCACCAGAAGTTGCAGAAGCATTTAATGGACTGATTGAAGCGTTAAAAAACTCATCAGGATTGGATGCTAAAACCAAACAATTGGTTTACATCGGGATAAAGTCGTCAATGGGTGATACAACAGCGATATATTTCCATGTTCCAATGGCAAAAAAATTAGGAGCAACTAGAGAAGAGATTCGAGACACGATTTTGATAACTTTATCTGTTTGCGGATTAAAGGGCGTTGCCAGTTGCCTTCCAACTGCATTAGATATATATGACAAAACAGAATAATTTTCGAATATGGCAAGTGATTTATCAAACCAAATTAATATTGGTAAGGATACAGAATCTAAATTGAAACAAGTAGGGATAGATTCTTATGAAAAATTATCGTCAATAGGTAGCGAAGGTGCATTTATCAGACTACAAACGATTGACCCAGGAGCATGTTTGAGTTTGTTGTATGGTTTGGAAGGGGCGATTGAAGGAGTTAAGTGGAATAAATTGTCATCGGATAAAAAACAAGCATTACAACAATTTTATAAGATGTCAAAAAAGAAATAAAACCTACGCCCAATAAATAGGACTCTGAGCGGTCTGCAAGACCCAGCGATGAGTCGGTGTTGGACTACACCCGCCGGGCCCAGGGCTATGCACTTACCGAAGGTTTTTAGTGATTTTTTAAAAATAAAACAGGCAGAAAGCGGCCTGAGGTTCTTTGACGTATGCCAGATTTTTGCACTTTTTGTTTAATGTACTTTTGCTTTGCCCGCGTAAAGTCACCTGTTGTTCCAGCTTGCGGACAACTTTTTCAAACTCAGGAACAAGCACAATGAGCTGCATCCATTTATAAATCCATATTTGATGGCGGGTGACAGTTACTGCGTTTTTGAAATCCATGGTTGGGAGTGCGGAATTCTAATTTGTTATGACAATAATATTATTGAAAATGTTAGGGCAACAAGATTTTTGGGAGCTGACATTATTTTTATGCCTCATGTAACCATGGGTACACCATCTACCAGACCGGGAGCTGGTTTTGTTGAGCCTAAGCTTTGGCAAAACCGTGAGACCGACCCAACTTCTTTACGTTTGGAATTTGACGGTATGACAGGTAAGGGATGGCTGATGAAATAGCTGCCAGCAAGGGCATACGACAACGGAATTTATGTAGTTTTCTCAAACCCGATTGGCATGGATGACGACCAACTGAAAAATGGTTGTTCTATGATTATTGATCCTTTTGGAGATATTATTGCAGAGTGTCGCAGTTTCGATGACAGTTTTATAACAGCCACAATTACACCTGAAAAGCTGGTTGATGCAGGATGAAATCGCTATGTTAAAACCAGACGGCCAGATTTGTACCGTGACATAATAGGACAAAATCATGTTTCTGAACAAAAAGTTGCATGACTGAACACGGGCGAAAAAGAATAAAAAAACTGCCACTAATTGTTCTGCCATATTTAACATCGACAAAAAATGAAAATAGTATCTAATTTCTAAAAAATGAATTTAATGAATGATATTGGTTTTGTTCAGTATTCAAAAAGTAATACAGACAATATAATTGAGGCCAAATGGCATTATTTGAAGAATGGAAATAAAATATCTGGAACTGGTATAGTGCAAGGCAAGAATGATAAAAACTATTCTGGAGATTTTCATGTAACATATTATAATGATAAAGGTCAAGAAACATCTAAATTTCAATTAATAATTAATTTCGAAGCAGACCATTATCTTTTGAAATGGATAAAGGATGGAAATGTTGAATACATTGGAATTGGAGTTGAATATGATAATATTTTATTTGCAGGTTGGAGAAAATTCAAAGGAAAATAGATACCCGTAAATAATTGAAACAAGACATAACAAACGTAAGGGATTCAGAAGGTTTGCAAGGGTTCGACCCGCATTGTGGTTTGGCACGGTGGATACAGACGCTGCTCAGCAATCCCAACAAAACACGGCGTCGAGCTTTAGCTCCACAATAGCTGAAAACACGACAATAGACAATTAACTATTACTTGATAAATTAATAAATAGATAAAAAAGCTTATTCCATTTATGCAAAACCTAATTAAAGCAATAAAAAAATATATTGTTCTATCTGAGAAAGATATCAATATAATTGAGCAATTATTTGTCAAAAAGGAATTAAAAGTAAATGATTATCTTTTAAAAGAGGGAGAGGTTTGTAAAGAGTTTGCGTATATAGAACATGGGCTTTTCAGGCATAATATAATTAATGATGGAAAAGAAGAAACATTTTATTTTAGTACGGAATGCGATTTTGTATGTGATTATGACAGTTTTATAAATAGGACAATATCAAAAAAGTCATTAATTGCTTTGGAGGATACAACAATATATTCAATCTCCTACAACAACATGCAACTATTTTATAATGAGGTAACATCAGGCGAACGGTTTGGTCGATTGTTCATAGAGGAGACCTTTAACAAAGCTATAAATCATATTATTTCATCATATACAGATACGGCTGAACAGCGATATTTGAATTTTATGTCTTCATTCAAGCATATTCAACAGCGAATACCACAATATTATATCGCTTCTTTTGTCGGAGTGACACCTCAATCTTTAAGCCGAATTCGACGGCAATTATCGAAAAGGTAATTTATTACCTTATGGTAACAAATTTTGTCTGAATCCGTTATTCCTTTGTGTAAAATTAAATTTTATTACAATGGAACGACAAACTTTAAACAAGACAAGTTATTTGGTAAAAACATTTCAATTACTTGCAATCATTGGTTTGATTTTATGTTTGGGTAGTATTTTTGCTTTTATAGTTATGAATAAGGTCTTGGGCGATTCCCCCTCGATTGATTCAATTTATTGGCAACGTCTATTTGTATCGAAAATTACATTCGTATTGATTATCCCTGGTATAGTTTTAATTGTTCTGAGTGCGGTTATTCTAAGCTGGAAACAATTTGGTTTTTTTAATGATAAATGGATAACAATTGTTCAGTCTCTTATTATCCTGATAATTATTAATTCAACGAATATTGTTTTACTTGCAGAAAAAGTAACTATAGTTGCTGTTCACCAACAACAAATCAAAACAACCATACCCGAATATACTATATTAAAAAGCAAAGAAGATATGTTTGGAGCATTAAATATGATTATGCTTCTGGGGTGCCTGATCATAACAAATTACCTGCCTTGCTATAAAAAAGATACTCGGTTTAATATAAAAGTTGCCTAAAAACAATTAGAAAATGAATACAAAAGAAATAGGTCAAAAACTCAAAGAAAAACTAGGTTTGAAATATTTCCCAATTGGTATAATGTTTTCGAATATGATGCCCGAAAATGCAAAACACTTTATGAAAAAAGGAGCTGGATGTATTGTTCCACTCATATTTTCAAGTGCAAAAGGGCAGATTGTTGCAATTGATAAAGATTCTACTGGTTGGGATTGTTCCGCATTTTATTTAGGCTATAAAGATTGGATATTTGAAGGTATTGAGTGTTTTTTAACAGACGGGATAGTTTTTGGTAGAAATGGCGAACGTTTTATAAAAACGAAATGTCAGGCAAAGGCTTTTGTAGAATCGATCAAACCCAAAGAAATTAACAATAAAGTGACTATATTCAAACCTTTGGAAGAATTCAAAAATAAAGAAAATCCTGAGGTTGTAATATTTTTTGTGACACCAGATGAATTAAGTGGTTTGGTATATCTCCTACATTATAATTCACCGAATACAGATGATATTGTTATCACAAGATTTATTTCGGGCTGTGGTTCAATTGTGACCATGCCGATGAAATATAAATTAGAAGGTACAAAAAAGGCAGTTATGGGAATGCACGATATTTCAGCGAGATTAAGGCTTCCAAAAGAGATATTGACAATTGCAATGCCATTCGACTTGTTAAATGACATTTATAATGAAATTGATAACAGTTTTGTTATAACGGATAATTGGAAAAGAATAAAAGAACGAAATCTGTCAGATCAAATTACAAATGAAAAATTTGATGTTAAATAAAGATTCGGCAAATGAGCCTATCTACCAATAAACCAGGACTCTGAGCGGTCTGCAAGCCCCAGCGATGAGTCGGTGTTGGACTACTTCCACCGGGCTCAGGGCTATGCACTTATCGAAGGTTTTTAGTGATTTTTAAAAATAAAACAGGCAGAAAGCGGTCTGAGGTTCTTTGACGTATGGCAGGTTTTTGCACTTTTTGTTAAATGTACGTTTGCTTTGTCCGCGCAAAGTCACCTGTTGTTCCAGCTTGCGGACAACTTTTTCAAACTCAGGAACAAGCACAATGGCCTGTTCAATCATCGTAAAACCCGATTTCTTTCTCATATTCAGAAATTTTAAGGTAAATAATCTCCGGGTATAGGAAGAATCGGGTAATTTTAAACCAGCTACCCGCGAAGGCGGATTTAGTTCAACAAATTGGATATGGCAGGTGAGGCTTTTAGCGGTCTGACAAGTCAGACTTTATGCCCACTTTCCTGCGGGTATGACAGGATTTCTCGTCGAAATCCCGCCCGATCACATACAAGTGACCGTTAGGTTGCATTTTAAAGGATCGCATCGTTGATCATTGTTAAATTGATTTTAAATCAGTAACGAATAGATAAATTTGATAAAAAACTAATATGGAAAACACGAAGTATGTACATGGATACTCTGAAAGAGAAGCGTTGAGACTTAAAGACCAGGCTACTACATTAGATGACATTATTCATAATGATTCAATATTCCCCAAAGATAGTTTAGTCCTTGAAGCTGGCTGTGGAGTTGGAGCACAAACAAAAATAATATCAACTAAAAATCCTGATTCAAATTTCATATCAGTTGATTTATCGGAGGATTCAATAACAGAGGCTAAGGCAATGATAAAATCTTTAGGCATCAATAATGTTGAATTAAAGCAAGCAGATATCTATAATTTGCCATTTAAAGATGAGACATTTGATAGTGTGATTATTTGTTTTGTATTGGAACATCTTCACAATCCGACACAAGCTCTCAATGAATTAAAAAGAGTGTTAAAAAAAGGAGGAACTATTGTTGCTATTGAGGGAGACCATGGTTCAACATTCTTCTACCCAGATAGTAAATACGCTTACTCTGCGATTAATTGTCAGGTTCAACTTCAAAAACAAAGTGGAGGCAATTCAAATATTGGGAGAGAACTATATCCTTTGTTTAAATCAATTGGACTTTATGATATTTCAGTTTCACCACGAATGGTTTATGTAGATGCAAGCAGGCCTCATCTTGTCGAAGGATTTATTAAAAACACATTTACAGCCATGATTGAGGGAATAGGTGAAAAAGCAATTCGACAGGGTATAGTGGATAGTTCGACTTTTGAAAAAGGTATCAAAGATTTATATCGAACTGCCGAGTCTGATGGAGTTTTTAGTTATACATTCTTCAAAGGATTTGGAATAAAAAAATAAAAAACGCAACCTAATAAATAGGACTCTGAGCGGTCTGCAAGCCCCGGCGATGAGTCGGTGTTGGACTACACCCACCGGGCCCAGGGCTATGCACTTACCGAAGGTTTTTATTGATTTTTAAAAATAAAACAGGCAGAAAGCGGCCTGAGGTTCTTTGACGTATGACAGGTTTTTGTGCTTTTTCACGCCAATGACACAAGCACGTTGATGGCTATGCCCTGTTTTTTTGCCGTTTTTGCCGGTAACGGGGCATACCTCTCCCGGTTGCGCGGGAACGCAAGTTGGAGTTGTTGATTATGATTGTGTTACCGGTTTGTTCAACGATAAACGATAGTGATTAAATAATCACGATACGCTTTACAAAAGCGCGCCGGCAGCAGGGAACCCTTCACTACCACTTCGCTCAAACGAAGGCCGGGGCCGTACAATTAACAATAAAACACATCAGGAAAGAATACTACCGGAATTCGCGGATGATTGCCGTTAAATTTTACCGGCAATCCGCTGTATGGTATTCCAGTTACGGGTGGTGATGTTCTTTCCAAAAAGTTGTTCCAGTGCATCCATCCCTTTCGGAGTTTGCGTTACAGACAGATCAAGCACACTGACGACCGTCCTGTCCCTGATTTCGAGGATACAGAAAGACTGATCGTCGGACAGCCACGGTGTATCTAAACCGATGGCTGGCGCCTTTTTCAGGAAAGAAAGATAAAAGCGGGTATTTTTTGTTTCTTCCACCTGCCTAAACGGATTGTTGCCTGTTAAAGCAAAAATCTCTTTATCATCGCGGATCAGTACCGGAACCGGAAAACCAAAAACCAGTTCCAGATGGGTGCCGATACGTTCTTCCAGTTCTTCGACCGGCGCCGAAGAAGCATCAAAAATAACGTTTCCCGAGTTAAGCACGGTGATGATATTTTTAAAGCCAAGTTTTTCCAGCTCCCGGCTAAGCTCAGCCATGGGTACTTTATGGTGTCCGCCAATGTTTATTCCCCGAAGCAAAGCAATCTGTCTGCTTGTTTTATTCATTTTATTACCAATTGGTCAGCGATGTACGCTTTATCTCCTGAGCCATCCGGTTAGCTGTCAAATCAATTTTTTATAAAAGAGAACATTTTAGCGCAGGTTTAGTTTCCACTTCAGCAAAATTCCGGTATCGCCAACCTGGGTAAACTTGTTTTTTCTCAATACCGCAAACGAAGCAATGTTGTTTTTTTCGGTCGATGCCGTTACTGCCCTGACACCTGGTTGAACGGTTGCCCAGTTGATGATCGCGCCGACCGCTTCGGTCATAAAACCCATATTCCGAAATTCAGCATAAGTACCATAGCCGATTTCAATCTCGCCATCGGCATTGGGTTCGCCAATGATACACAAATCACCTACCTGCTGACGGTCGTTTTTTGAAATTATGGTCCAGAGCGTTGAGAACAAATAACTTTTCTTCCGATCGGCTACGTTTGGGATGATGGTCTGTTCCAGCGCGTCTTTCAGCTCGGGTGGAATGACTCGCGACGATACACGAAGCTTCAATTCTTTTTCAAGCGAGTGATCAGCTTTCAGGTACTTCAGCAACTGACGATAAGTTAATGGTTGTAAGATCAGTCGTTCAGTTTCTATCCTGTTTGTTCCGGCAGTCCTGTTCATCTCAATTGTCCCAGCATGATCCGGTCGAACAATTTATCCGGTAAAATTTTCCGAAGGAATAAAATAGGTTTGGCCCCTGCCCCTGCCGTGTAGCGCGTTTTTGGATTTTTCGACCGGATGGCTTTCACAATCACCCGGGCAATTACCATTGGCGCCGACCCCCGGCGGTAAACCCGCCCGAGCAGCCGGACATGTTTGGACACCAATTCTTTATAGGCCGTATGTCCGGACACTTTCGCCAGATTTTCGCCGGCAACGACATCCCACTCTGTTTTTATGGCGCCGGGTTGAATTACCACCACATCAATGCCAAATTGCTTCAGCTCCATCCGCAGGCAATCGCTGAATCCCTCGACGGCATACTTGGTGGCATGATACCAGGCGCCGTGCGGTTCGCCGAATTTTCCACCCATCGACGAGATGTTGATAATGCGTCCCGATTTCCGTGCCCTCATCTGCGGAAGCGCCAGTTGAATTAAGCGCGCCAGTCCAAACAAATTTACATCGAACTGGTACTTTGCCTCAGAGATGGGCAGGTCTTCAACAGCGCCATACGAACCGTAGCCCGCATTGTTGACTAAAACATCGATACGATGCTCCGCTTCCATAATCCCTCGGATACCTTCGCTTACCGAAGCCTCGTTTGTTACATCCATTTCCAGCAAATGTATGCCTGCTTGTTTCAATTCCTGCATCTTCTCCAGCCGCCGGGCGGCGCCATACACGATATAACCTTGCTGAACCAGCAGCTTGGCCGTTTCCTTGCCGATTCCGGATGATGCGCCGGTTATGAGTACCACCTTTTTCATTTGTACGCCTTTATGTAGTTAAAGCCGTCTATTCAAGTATCCATGCTATTTTCTATACGCAGTTTTATTCGTTTTTAATATAATTCCATTCAATCAGAATCACTTTTGAAATACTTCTCTCTTTTGGATTTAAATCAATCAGTCCAAAACTAAACTCCTGCCCTGTAATTGGTATAATTTCATCCGCTACTTCCAATTTGTCGCTATCCGTATCTAAAAACGAAAAATTCTTTCGATTAGAACTATATTCAATCCCCGAAATCCCGTTCAACTTCAGGTTCGCAGTTTTTGCAATAATTTCTGCTTTCACAGTAGCATCTTCTATTGCTTTTTCAAGCGCCAGTTTCCTGATTTTCTCTTTCTGCAATTCAGAAAATTCAAAACGGATCTGGTAGTTTAGGTTTAAGCCTTCGTTACTCAGGCTTTTTAAGAGATTTTGAGAATATTCGTTTGAAAAAACCGATTCTATTTCAAACTTAATATTTGAGAA
Source organism: Gaoshiqia sp. US2 (assembly GCF_059705485.1). Taxonomy (NCBI): domain Bacteria; kingdom Pseudomonadati; phylum Bacteroidota; class Bacteroidia; order Marinilabiliales; family Prolixibacteraceae; genus Gaoshiqia; species Gaoshiqia sp. US2. Next base: position 4,510,057 of record NZ_AP048550.1, read on the forward strand.
AAAGCCAACACTCTCTCGTTCCAATCCGGTCCAATTGTATTCCTCGCTTATATTTATTTCTTCTGATTCAATTTTATGAGGATCAATGCCATTTTTTTCAAATACGCTCTTCAACTCAGTTAATGAGGAAAGTGATTTTTCAAAACAGGCTTTGTAACTTTTGTCCTTGACGATTAAGTTGGCAGATATAATAATTAATTCGGGTTTTTCCTTGATTCTTGCGATTCCCTCAACCGAGATTTTTTCGGATGATTGTGCAAAACTTTCACAAGTCAAAATGATGATGATTAGCAGAAAGAATGTTGTTCTCATATTATGGTTGTTTGATCCTTATGAATATCTATTAGTTGTTAACCCAATTTATAAATCTCTCAAACGGAACAGGATTTTCCTCAATCCATTTGGTTACTTCCTCACCTTTCGATTGCGAAATGTAATAACTAAATGATGCTTTCGATAAGCTAATCATCATTTCAGCAGCTCCAAATTCAGGGTCATTATCCATCGGCACCAGAACCTGGATATTTTTTTCGGATGCCTGTGAAACGCCATGATCAAGGTAATTTCTCAAGGTCTGATATTCGATTGCCCCTCTGGCTGAATTTGGCTCAATGAGCAAAAAAAAGTAGAGCGGAAGCATCGCTTTTATTCTTGAACCTTCTTTTTCCATTATTTTACTCAGGATTAAGTGGCTGCTGGCATGCGACGAATTATTGGCAATGCCTTTTAAGGCCGAGTCGTAAGCTTTATCGTTTTTGCCGGCGTTAAAGCAAGTAATTGCATGATTATAATACAAAAGATAATTGTCGAATTCGGCCATCGCCTTCTCGTATACTTTGATTGCTTTCCCCGATTGGCCTTGCATATCGAGTGCATTGCCGTAAGTAATATAGGCGGGCAACATCTGGTCCTGTTTTAAATCAAGGACTCTCTTGCTGTATACTTCAGCGTTCTTATAATCCTTGTTGGAAAAATAGGAGAAGGCAATTTCATAATTAACCAGACTTGAATTAGGATCGTTGTTCAGGGCTTTTTGATAAATTTCGATTGCCTTTTTGTATTCTCCCTGATCATGAAATTTGATTCCTTCATTGATAAGATTCCCGACATCCGGGTTTTGACCGAAAATGGAAGTGGAAATGAAAAGAAAAAAGATAAAAATTGAGTGCTTGATTTTTTTCATACGTATGATGGTTTTTTATTCTCAGAGACTAATTGCGTCTCGGTTTCTTCACTTAGTAAAACCGGTCAGCAAACAAAGCGGTTATAACACGGGCATTTCGTTTCATCTTTTCATGGTCGGGTAAGTTTTAAGAAACCTGTTTTTGCTTTCCTTTCCCCGCATGATCTTATTGGATCATGCCCCTTCCGATCTCGCCTTTACGGAGTAAAAGAAGCGACATGCTAATTTATCAAAAAAAAGCCGGACAATAAATGGATCTTGTTGGTAATTTTTTGATCTGCTCTCTGAAGTTTATCGAAATAAATAAAGTAACCAGATGTGTACTGACACCGGCAAATCGAGTAATTCGCTTATTTTCTCCGCATATTACGCCTGATCGGTAAGGATTTTCAGGAGTTCTTCCGGGCTGACCAGTTTCTGATCGCCGGTTTTCATGTTTTTCAGGTTGATTTTCCCCTGGGCCATTTCTTCTTCTCCCACCAGGGCCACGTAAGCAATTTGTTTACGGTCGGCCCAGGCCATTTGCTTCTTCATTTTGGCGGCTTCAGGAAAGATTTCGGCATTCACACCGGCTTTGCGCAAACCGGCAAGCACGGGCAAACAATAAGCTTCTTCTTTTGGCCCGAAATTGATGAACACGACCCTGGTTGACGCAACCGCTTCTTCGGGAAACAGGTTCAACTGCGTCATAACATCGTAAATCCGGTCGGCGCCAAATGAAATGCCCACCCCCGAAACGCCCGGCATACCAAAGATACCGGTCAGGTCGTCGTATCGGCCTCCGCCGCAAATGCTGCCAATCTGCACATCTTTCGCTTTCACCTCGAAAATAGCGCCGGTATAATAATTCAGTCCTCGGGCAAGGGTCAAATCCAGTTCAACTTCAGCATTCAAGCTTACTGTGCCCAGGTAAGCAAATAAGGTACGGACTTCGTCGATCCCTTTCTGCCCGGTCACAGAAGCGCCAATCGCGGCTTCCAATTGGTTCAGTTTGTCGTCGGTGCTGCCGCTCAAATTCAGAATCGGCTGCAGGCGATCGATGGCTGTTTGCGAAACGCCCTTTTCAATCAATTCGGCATTCACATTATCCAAACCAATTTTATCGAGTTTGTCGATGGCCACGGTGATATCGACCATCCGGCCAGCTTCGCCAATGGTTTCGGCGATACCGGCCAGGATTTTCCGGTTATTGATTTTTACCAGGGTATTCACCTGCAAACTGGTAAATACATCACTGATAATCTGCACCAGTTCAAATTCGTTCAGTAGCGAATCGCTGCCGATAATGTCGACATCGCACTGGTAAAATTCTCGGTAACGTCCTTTCTGCGGCCGGTCGGCCCGCCAAACCGGCTGAATCTGGTAACGCTTAAAGGGGAATGAAATGTCGTTGCGGTACTGAACCACAAAACGAGCAAAAGGCACAGTAAGATCGTAACGCAGTCCCTTTTCCGAAATCCGGTTGGTTAAACGAATACTGTTCCGTTCGAGCAACTCCTGCTCTTCTACTCCAGCCATGAAGTCGCCCGAATTCAGGATTTTGAACAATAGCTTGTCACCTTCTTCTCCGTATTTTCCCATCAGGGTCGACAGGTTTTCCATCGCCGGGGTTTCAATGGGTTGAAATCCGTACAACTGAAAAACCGTTTTTACCGTGTCGAAAATATAGTTTCTGCGCGCCATTTCAACAGGAGAGAAATCACGCGTTCCTTTGGGAATCGAAGGTTTTTGGGCCATAATCTACAATGCATTTCGTTGAAGCTGCAAAAATAAGGAAAATTGGCAGGTCTTCAAGATATGCCGCGAATTATCAGGGATATTTCAGCAAAAAACCTGATTATTTCACAAAGGGATAGTTGAACGGATACCGGTAGAACTCACCCTGGTTAGCCTTTAAAGCCGCCACTACGGTAAAGATAAGCGACAACAAGGCCATGCCAATAAATAAGAATATTCCAATAATCACCAACGATAAAATCAAAGCTGCCAACATCGCGATACTCATGGTAATCTGGAAGTTAATTGCCTCTCTACCCTGGTCGTCGACAAAATCGAACTCTTTCCGTTTGATGGAATACACCACCAATGGCCCGATAATATTCCCGAAAGGGATAAGCATACCGGCAAATGCTGAAAGATGGCACAACATACCCCATGTGCGCTCATCCGGATTGTCAATAATTCGCTCCATATCTGAAATTTTAGGCCAAATTAGATCAATTCAAATTGAAATCAAATACTTCACCGGAAACAGTTTAAAAATTACGAACCGGGTTGTAAACTACCGGTAAACAAAATAAAAGATCAACGAAACCAGTAAGCCGGAAAAGAACAAGATGAGGAATGAGCTCAGCACCGGTTTTCGGGCCGATTTACTACTGAGTGACAAGGCGTAAATCATTTTCATCAGGTTGTTGCTGTTAGTGGCATTGATGACCGCCAAAACCACCGAAAGCTGAACGATCCCGGAGTGCTGTTGCAAAAGGTATAATAAGAAGGGGTCGATATCGAATACCCCGATCAGAAAAGCCATTCCCGACACGCCGCTGCTGCCGTAATGTTTCATTACTACCTCGGTGATCAAGCCAAAAACAACGAACAACAAACCAAAAACAGAGGCCATTTTCAGTTCCAGCGGATTACGTTTCACCAACTTATCTTCTTCAACCGGCTGTTCTTTTCCCAGGTGAATATTGCGGCCAATCCATTTCGAAAGGCCAAAGGCAATCCCAAACATCAGCAGAAAGGGGATGGTCAGCATTTGTCCGATTGAGCGGTTAAACAAGTAAGCAAGCACCAGAATACGCAAGTACATCATCCCGTTGGCCAGCATCATGGCTGCAACCGAAAGCGCGGTGGTGCCTTCCGCTTTTTCACGTCGGGCCAGGATTAAGGTGGTCGTTGTGCTGCTGTATATTCCTCCCAGAATACCGGTGAGCAAAATCCCCGATCCCGGAAAAACAAATTTCTTCAACAAATAACTGATATACGAAATGCCCGAAACTACCACAATGGCCAACCATAAACCGTAAGGCGAAATGGGTATAAAATCGGCGATATTCTCTGCTGGTAACAAGGGCAGAATAATTCCGGCAAAGGCAATAAATTTGCCCAATGTGATGAATTCTTCATCCGAAGCTTTCATGGAAATCGTCTTGAAATGACTTTTCATTTCGGTTAAAATCAGCAGCGACACGACAAACGAGAGCGTCAACCAGGCGGGTTGGGTAAATACCATCACGGTTAAACAATAGGTAAGCAGCGCCAGAACAGAAGTGGTCAGCCCGTAGTCCTGTAATTTGCTGATCTTTTGAAAATACTGAACGGCCAGCAACAGGCCGACAATGAAAAAACCGGTTAGAAAGGGAATTAAGTTGTGCGGCTCGGCAAGGTACAACACATAGCCCAGCAAGCCAATAAAGGTAAAAGTGCGGTCGGTACCAAACAACACGTTTTCATCATGATTCAGATGATGACGCCGCTGCCCCATTCCAATGAGCAAGGAAAAGACCAGCACCAGGAAAAAATTAACAATTTCATCGGGGACATACTGTTGAATATTCATCGCGCGAAGTTTTTGCACAAAGATATTGTTTCGGAGATCAAGATACAACGGGAGAAGATATTGGTTGCCGGAATCTTCAAACGCCACATTTTCGGTACAAACTGCGATTGAATACTGAACACTGGAACTTTCTCCGTTCTCCGGTAATTGCCCTTTGCTCTCTGCCCCATGCTCCACGCTGAATTTCACCTTTGTGTTTGAATATCTTCCTGTCGGCCTTGGCATGTACGGCGCATGAGGCGTGAGTGTTTTTTACCATACCGGTGGCTGCGCCTTGCCGTTGTGTGCCGGCCTGGTCCCCGGATGTCTCCGGCAGTTGCCGGATTACCGGGGCTACCCATATTTCACCCCGCAGGGGTGTTAGGACAATCAAGTAATTCCCTTTGCGGCTTCTCCGCGTTCTTTGCGTTTTAAAAAGCACCTGAACACCTAAGTGGCAAAGTATCAAAGTAAAAGGCGGTGTTTTTTAGAGGCCTGTCATTGGTCATTTAAAAGTTTCAGGTTCCAAGTCTTCTGACTCGCTACTCGCAGCTTGCGGCTTGGGGCCTGTAACCTGGAACTAAACGTACCTGCGTAGAACCGCGATTGATCACTGATCACTGGTACTGAACACCCCTACTTACAAAAAATTCTGATTTAAAAACTCCTGAAACTTATCTTTATACTGATCACTCACCGGGATGTAGGTTTTTCCAAATACAATCCGCCCGCGTTCAATGGTTTCAACTTTATCGAGGTTGACGATAAACGACCGGTGTACCCGCATAAAACGGTCGGCCGGCAATTTTTGCTCCAGCGATTTCACCGAGTTTAACGAGAGGATTGGTTTTTCTTCGTGTTGCAGAAATACTTTCACATAATCCTTCAGTCCTTCAATATATAAAATCTCATTGAAATTAATCCGCCTGATCTTGTATTCCGACTTCAAAAACAGAAATTGATTGTTTGCCTCGAGCGTTGGCAGGGCCGCCTGTTCCAGGTCGGCTATTTTTTTTGCTTTCTGCACTGCCGACAGAAATTCAGGATAACTGAAGGGCTTAAGCAAATAATCCACGGCATTCACTTTAAAACCTTCGACAGCATATTTCTCGTAAGCAGTGGTAAAAATAATCTTGGGAGGATCGGTCAGAATTTTTGTGAATTCGATGCCGGTTAAATCAGGCATTTGAATATCCAGGATGATCAGGTCGACCGTTTCACCCTCTAAAAAATCAACAGCATCCAAGGGATTATCAAATTCGCCCGCCAACTCCAGAAACGGGGTTTTCCTGATGTAATCCGTCACCAGCTTCAAGGCAAGCGGCTCATCGTCGATGGCAATGGTACGCAGATTCATGTAGTGGTTATTTTCGTTTCCAACCTGAGATCGACCAGGAATTCAGCCTCTGTTTGTTCTATTTTCAGGACATGTTTTCCCGGAAACAACAAACTGAGCCGCTTTTTTACATTTTCGAGCCCGATACCGGAATATTGCCCGTCGCCGGGATGACTGCTGGCGCCAATACTGTTTCGAGCGGAAAAACAGACAATCGCACCGTCTACCGTCATTTTTATATCAATAAAAGAAGGTTCGCGGTAACTGATCCCGTGTTTAAACGCGTTTTCGATAAAAGGAATAAACAAAAGCGGCGGTATGCCCGGGTTTTCCGTTTTCTCAGGAAATGAGACCGACAACTCCACTTTGTTATTCAGCCGAAGTTTCATCAAGTCGATGTAGTTGATCATGAACGCAATTTCGTCGTTCAAACCCGTTAATCCCTGCTCCGATTCGTAAAGCAGGTAGCGCATCAGTTTAGACAGTTTCAGTACAGCTTCGCGCGCATCTGCCGCGTCAATGCCAATCAGCGAGTAAATATTATTCAGTGTATTAAAAAAGAAATGCGGACTCACCTGGTTTTTCAGGAAGGCAAGTTCGGAGTTCAACTTCTCTTTTTCCAGTTCCTTTTGTTTTTTCTCTTCCTTTTTCAATTTTTCCATCCCGCAAAGGCCGATGGCAAAACCTGAAATTAATACCGAAACGATAACATGATTATAAAAACCGAAAACTTTCATCGGAGGATGAAAATCCTGATCACCATCTGACAGCTTTTTGATTGCCGACCGCACCCTCTCTTCAGCCAAAGAATCATGAAGAAAATATTCGTTAACAAAAGAGTTCATAACATAGGTGATCAGGATCAATCCGATCAGAGCGCCAGCATAGGTCATTTTTCTTTCCCGAAGAAAAAACGCCGGAACCAACCACAAATATCCCACATAAAAAATGATTGCCGCCGAAAAACTGTGTACAAAAAACTGGTACAACCGGTGCGGATTACCGCCTGCTCCAAAGGCATTGCTCAAATAAAGCGGAATGGTGATCATCATCAGCCAGACCGTTACATGCAGCGTCGCAACAATCGTTTTATCCGGTATTGATTTAAACATGGGAATTCATTTTCTTCAAAGTTAATTATTTCAGAGCGTAACGATTCAGAAACGGTATTTTAAAACCAAAGGGTATGCAAAACAAAAACAGCCGGTCATGCTACGGTAAAGCTGAAACCGGCGCTTTGCTGATTCGTAATTTCGACACGGCTTGCCTGACGACAGACAAACGCAACAAAAACCCGACAGCAAGAATGATCGCATACGGAATCCAGTCGCCATGTTTCAGCAAGGCCACATGTAAAACAGCCAGAAGGCCGGCCAAATAAGCCGTTTGATGAACTTTCTTCCATGTTTTACGAAGAAATTTCATCGACTTCCTGTTTGATGTGACTGCAAGAGCAAGCATGATCAGTGTTGCCACGAAACCCATGATGTACCCGAATTCTTTGAACGTTTCAATTAAACTGCGATCGATACAAAAAAATATCAGGTGGAAGCCCGCGTACACAAAGGCAATGATCCCCGCGGCCTGCCTGACATGCAAGCGTGATTTTATCCCGGTCAGGATCGAAAACGGGGTAAGGCTGAGTACAAATACCAGCCACCTGATGGCCCATTCCCCGGTTTCCTTTACGGCCATATGTGCCCCGGAAACCTCGCGGGGCAACTCTCCCACCCTTCGCGCCGGAACTGTAACCGTTTTTATTGAAATCCATGATTCTCCCGATCCTGAAAAATCAAAATTAAAAATATCCAAAATGCCTGTAAATGGCAGCAATCCTATGATTAAGACGGTAATCCATCCGCCGTTTTTCTTCAGCCAATTCATTTTCTCTAAAATTATTATTGATTCATTTTTAATCGATTATTCATACCGCAAAGCGTCAATGGGATTTAAGCCGGCGGCCTTCCGGGCCGGGTACCAGCCAAAAAAGATGCCAATTGCCGAACAAACGACGAAGGCAAACAGAACAGCCGAAGTCATAATCACCACCGGCCAGTTCATCAACGACGATACAGCATAAGTTGCCAGAATGCCAAGCATGATGCCGATGGTTCCACCCGAAACACTCAGTAAAATCGATTCGAACAGGAACTGCATCATGATATCGGTTCCGCGTCCGCCTACCGACAGGCGCAGCCCGATTTCCTTGGTGCGCTCAGTAACCGACACGTACATGATGTTCATGATCCCGATGCCGCCTACCAGCAGGGAAATACCGGCAATGGCGCCCAACAGGGCCGTCATCACGTCGCTGATGGAGGTGAATGTTTGCACCAGTTCAGATTGCGAGCGTATTTGAAAATCGTCGCTGTCTCCCGCTTTGATCTTATGGGTACGACGCAGGGTTTCGGTCAGCTGCTCAATGGCCAGGTCGTTCATGTCTTCGGACACAGCCGATGCAAAAATGCCCTGAATATGCGTGATCGACAAAATCCGTTTTTGCACGGTGGTATAAGGCGATAACATCAAATCATCCTGATCCTGTCCCATGCCATTTTCACCTTTTTCAGTGAGTACCCCGATAATTTTAAACGGAATGTTGTTAAAACGGATTGTCTTCCCGATTGGATCAACATCTGTCGTAAAAAGGTTGTCGATGATGGTTTGCCCAACGATACACACTTTGGCATAACTTTTTACTTCAGTCTCCGAAAAAATGCGGCCTGTGGCCAGCGTGTACTTTCGGATACCGAGGTACTTTTCATTTACGCCATACACGGTGCTGGGCCAGTTTTTGTTGCCATATACCACCTGTCCGCGCGAACTTACCTGCGGCGACACAGCGCTGATGGCCGTACATTCGGCTTCAACCGCGTCCACATCGCTGAGTTTCATGCTTTGGGCATCGCTGTTTCCCATCTGTACCCCACCCCGCTGCTCGGAACCGGGCATGGCGAAAATCAGGTTGGTTCCCATGTCGGCCATCTGATCCTGAATGCTTTTCTTTGATCCCTGACCAATCGCCAGCATCGCAATCACCGAAGCCACGCCAATGATAATCCCCAACATGGTGAGAAATGCCCTGAATTTATTCCGGCGGAGCGCGTTAGTAGCTATTTTTAATGTATTCCTGTAGTTCATTTTTCTTCTTTTTACAGTTAATCCTCCTCAACAGGCAGGTTTTTCAACAGTTCTGCGGCATGATAACGGGTGGTCACCTGTTCTTCGCGGATAATATGCCCGTCGCGGAATACCACGTTGCGGGTGGTAAAACGGGCAATATCCGGTTCGTGAGTCACAAAAACGATGGTCTTCCCGTTTTCGTTCAGGCGTTGCAACAAGGCCATAATCTCGTATGAAGTGCGGGTATCCAGGTTTCCGGTGGCCTCATCAGCCAGAATAACCACCGGGTCGTTCACCAGCGAACGGGCAATGGCCACGCGTTGTTGCTGCCCTCCCGACAACTGGTTGGGCATGTGGTGCATCCGGTCGGCCAAGCCGACGGCCTCCAGCGCGGCTACAGCCCTCTCTTTGCGTTCCCTGGCTTTTACCTTTGAATTGTAAAAAAGCGGCAATTCGACATTTTCGAGCGCGGTGGTGCGGGGAAGCAGGTTATAGGCCTGAAATACAAAGCCTAACTTATTGTTTCGCAAGGCCGCCAGTTCATTTTTTCCCAGCTCGCCCATACTCACGCCGTCCAGTACGTATTGCCCGTTGGTCGGCTTATCCAGGCAACCCAGAATATTCAGCATCGTTGACTTTCCGGAACCGCTGGTTCCCATAATGGCTACAAATTCGCCTTCTTTTATTTCCAGGTTGATGCCTTTCAGGGCATGGACGGTAATTTCGCCCACATGGAAATCTTTCTTCAAATCGCGAACCTGTATAATTGTTTTCGTGTCTTTCATCGCCTTAATTCTTTCGGTTACTACCCGGGCGCTGCGGCATAAACGGGCTTCGGGCCGCCGATTTCTCACCGGCGCCTGACGAACCGGCATTCAACGAAACAAGCACCTCGTCGCCTTCATTTAATCCGGAAATAACTTCATAATACGCTTCATCGGTTTCTCCTAATTCAACTTGCTGCCAGCTAATTACATTTCCTTTTTTTACCCAAACCGCTTTACCCGGGTTTTCTGAACCGGTTATTTCCGAATCCGGAAGTTGCAGCCTGATCTCCGGATGACTTTCCACATAGGCATCCAGCAACTGTTTATCCGGACTAAAATTCAACGCTTTGGCCGGCATCAATACGATATTTTTCTTTTCTTTTACATAAAACGACGCGTTAGCCGTCATCCCGGGCATCAGTTTTTTATCCGGGTTGGGTGCATGAATGACTACCGTGTACGTAATCACGTTGGAACTTTCAACCGGCAGCAACCGGATCTGGATGACATCTCCTTCAAATTTCAGATTGGAATAGGCATCCACGGTGAATTCAACACGTTGTCCAATCAGAACGTTACCGATGTCGGCCTCATCCACGTTGGCTTCTACCTGCATCTGCGTCAGGTCGTTGGCAATGGTGAACAAGGTTGGCGTATTGAAACTGGCAGCCACGGTCTGGCCTTCGTCAACAGCCCGGTCGAGAATGATCCCGTCAATCGGCGAATAAATTGATGCGTAGGACAGGTTGATCTTATTTTTATCGTAAACCGAACGGGCATTGTTTAAACTGGCCACCGCTTTGTTATAATTGTACACCACCAGATCGTAGTCTGACTGGGCAATCAGTTTCTTCTCAATCAACACCTGGTAGCGTTCATAGGTGGCTTTCTGGTACTGCAACTCAGCTTCGGCCTGATCCACCGATGCTTTGCTTTGCTCCAACTGGGCCACCAGGGGTGTTTCGTCGAGTTTGGCCAGTAATTGCCCTCTTTTTACCTGCGAATTATAGTCGACATAGATTTTCTCGATGACGCCCGAAACCTGGGTGCCCACTTCAACCGTTTCCACAGCCTCCAGAGCGCCTGTGGCGGTTATCACATCGCTGATCCCGCCCCGGATAACCACGGCAGTCTCCAGTTCAATTGTTTGTCCGGTCCGGCCGAAGGCGAAAAAGACCGCCAAGCCGGCAACGGCTATAACCACCGCCAACAAGATATAGATGATTCGTTTTTTCATTTTCAACATTTTTAAAGGGTTAATGGAATTCCTTTGTAGAAATCAAGTATTTTATAACTAAAAATGAGGTTGTATTTGGATTGCAACAGTTTACTTTCGGCCGTAATCAGATTGGTTTTTTCAAACAAATAGTCCACCGAATTCATCAGTCCAAGATTAAACTTTTCACTGGCTACCTGGCCGGACTCTTCCATCGCCTGATATTGCTCCCTGCTGGCCTCATATTCCGACTGTGCCGCCAACACATCAACGGAGGCCTGTTCAATCTCCTTGCGTAATTGATTTTTGGTATTCGCTTCTTCCAATTCGGCATTCACCAGATCAATTTGCGCCAGGCTGATGTTTGTTTTAGCCTGTTTTTTCTGAAAAACGGGAACCGAAAGCGTTAAACCGACCGAGGGGCTGATTTGGTTTTTCAGTTGGTCGGTATAACTGAAACCGCTCATACCGCTGGAATAAGCCGTTCCCAGACCGGCATCGAGCGACAAAGCGGGCAGCAGACTTGCTTTTGCTATTTTTTCGTCCATCTGTGCGCTTTCTTTGTCCAGTTCTGCTTTTTTGATCTGTGGTTTGATGGCAAGCGCCTCTCCGTACACAAAAGCGGCATCGGGTTGAAGATTCAGGTTCAAAATCTGGTCCAGTCCGGGCGACGAAACAGTAAAACCATCATCTACCGGCAGTTCCATCAACTGCATCAGGCTAACGCGGGCAATAGCCAACTGACTGCGGGTATTGGCCAGGGTCAGCTTTTCGGAAGCCAGCTGCGACTTCACCGACAAGTAATCCGATTGCGACACCATACCCAGGTTCAGCCGTTCTTCGGTCAGCGACAATTGTTCGGTAGTCGCTTCAATTTGTTTTTCGGCATTCGTTACACTTTCCCCGGCATACAACACCTGCAAAAAGGCATTCAGAATATTCAGCTCAATCGATTCCTTCACGGTTTCGGCATAATATCGGCTGCTTTCCAGCTCCAGTTCCGATTGCTTCAGCTGGTTATTCACTTTCATACCATTAAACAAAATCACGCTCGAGCTGAGCGAATAGGTCGTACTGTTTGATCCCTCCAAACTGCCAAACGCGCCGGTTTGGCTATCGGCACTTTTGTCCCAATAAAAATTTTGCCTGACCGAACCGCTTAACGAGGGCAGCCTGGCGGCCCGGGCTTGTTCGGTGTACAACCGGTTCCGGTTGGTCGATAATTCGGCCTGCTGCACCTGGATGTTCCGGCTCAACGCATAATTGATGCAGTCTTCCAGTGTCCAGGCTTTGTTTTGTGCAGCCAGACGGAGCCCCGTTGCCAGCGTCAGGAGAGTGATGAATAAAATTTTTGTTTGAATTGTTTTCATACGCTTTACTTGTTTGCCGGTAAAGGTATTGCTGGCATCAGCCGCATGAAAAAACAATCGAAGTTTAGGGCGATTTTACCGACGTTTTGGCATTATTCCTGCGTTTTCGGTTCAGCCACAAACAAACATGAAAAAAACGATAAAATCGATGAACTATCAAACTCCTCTATTGTTCTATGTGAATCTCCAACATAAACACATCGACATATGAAGAGGATTCGATTTTTAACAATCGCACTGATTTGTCTGACAACCGGTTCATTTGCTCAAAACTGGCTGACTGATTTTGACGAAGCAAAGACCAAAGCAACCACTGAACAAAAAAATATTCTGCTGGTATTTTCGGGGACGGATTGGTGCGCTCCCTGTATAAAACTTGAAAATTCCATTTGGCAGTCTGAAGAATTCAAAACATTCTCCAAAGATCATTTTGTGCTTTTAAAAGCAGATTTTCCAAAACTGAAAAAAAACCAGCTATCTCAAAGCCAACAGGAACACAACAACATGCTGGCAGCAAAATACAATGCAAACGGATACTTTCCGCATGTGGTCATCTTAAACAATCAGGGCTCAGTCATTGGAAATACCGGTTATAGGAATGTGAGCCCCCGTGAATATATTGAACTCCTTCTGTCACTTGAAAAATAAACGATGCAAAAGATCTTCATTTGTAGTGTTCTGATCCTGATCAGCGTCTGCGGATATCCCGGTGAAATATTTACAAGGACCTTAAAACTGATGGGAAGCCGCTTTGAGATAACGGTTGTGGCAACAGACAAAACCGAGGGAGAACAGTTTATACAGATGGCCATTGCTGAGATTTCACGGATTGAAAACCTGATTTCGGAATGGGCCCCCAACACGCAAACATCGTTCATTAACCGGAATGCCGGGCTCAAACCGGTAAAAGCAGATCCGGAATTATTCGACCTGATCGAACGCTCCATTCAAATCTCGAAACTTACCGACGGCGCCTTTGATATTTCTTTCGCGGCAATCGACCATATCTGGAAATTTGACGGAAGCATGACCCAAATGCCCGATGCTGAATCCATAAAGCAGTCAGTATCGAAAATCGGGTACGAAAATATTATTTTAAACAAAGAGGACCGAACCGTATTTCTGAAGCTCCCAGGCATGAAGATTGGTTTTGGAGCTATCGGGAAAGGTTATGCCGCTGATAAAGCCAAAGCCTTATTAATGAAAAATGGCGTTGTGGCCGGAATGATCAATGCTTCGGGCGATTTAAACTGTTGGGGCAAAAAACCTGATGGTTCACCCTGGCTGGTTGGAATAAGCAATCCGATGAACAAGGATCACGTGTTCTCCTGGTTTCCTGTTGACAACAGCGCCGTGGTCACTTCCGGAAATTATGAAAAATACGTAATCTTTAACGGAACCCGGTATACGCACATTATTGACCCGCGTACCGGTTACCCAACACAAGGGCTGACAAGTGTAACGGTTTTTGCGCCAAAGGCCGAACTGGCTGATGCTCTGGCCACATCGGTCTTTGTCATGGGCAAAGAAACAGGCCTCGATTTTATTGATCAACTAACCGGCATTGAATGCATCATGGTCGACGAGATTGGAAAAATTTATTATTCAAAAAATATTAAACGAAACACTCCGGAAAAATGAAAAAGATGGCAATCCTTGTTTTGGCGCTGTTGGGAATGAGTTCCTGCGTTGCTGTAAAAGAATATGAAAAAGTATACTTGAATGACCCGGACATGAAATTATCGGCTACTCAAAACGAACGCTTCGAGGTCAACTTTCAGGTTTACCGCGAAGCAGCGGCAGGTGCGAACGGTGGAAAAACAGGTGGAGGATGTGGTTGTAACTAATATCAAAAAATGATGAGAAATTTATTCCTATTGCTTCTAATCGTCTGTTTTTCTCAAGCAACTTCGGCACAACAAGACACGACAAAAATTTACAAAAAGCGCGTATTGGAAAATACCGAAGTTGACTTTTTGATGAGTTATTACAAACAGGAAGGAGACCATTCGGCCGTTAGCGGAGGTATTGGCGACGAAAGTATTGATAACATCACCCCTACGATTGTTGTTAATTTACCGCTTAATGACGATGATGTGTTAACCATTGATGCCGGTTTATCGGCTTATACCTCCGCATCGTCAAGTAATATAAACCCTTTTGAGAAAGTGGGAACCACGGCAAACGCGTTTGCCGGCAGCCCCTGGGTCGCTTCGTCAGGAGCGTCCCGCAGCGACGTACTTGCCAGTATCAGCGGGGCTTACAGCCATAGTTCTGATGACCGGAATTTCATTTGGGGAACCCATGTTTCATTTTCCAACGAATATGATTATACGTCTATTGGCGCAGGGGGTAGTCTGGCCAGGTTGTTTAATGAGAAGAATACGGAACTCAGTCTGAAAGGACAAGTGTACCTGGACAGCTGGAGGCCTATTTATCCCGTGGAACTAAAGGAATACAACCTGTATGGAACTGATTTTCTAAATTCCGGATATTTTAAAGGTGTTTCGGTATGGAACGAAAACGGAGAAGCAACAACAGGATACCATCCGGAAGCCTATACGCCTGTGTCAGGCAAAAACAGAAGCTCGTATTCTGTTTCACTGTCGTTTTCACAAATTCTCAGCAAAAAAATGCAAGCTTCTGTTTTTATGGATCTTGTGTACCAGGAAGGCTTGCTGTCAACCCCTTATCACCGGATCTACTTCAGTGATCGTCCGGATTATTACATAGGCACGGCAAGCGACATTCCCAATTACACGAATTCTCAAAATAAAGGTGTTTACAGACTGGCAGACGACATTGAACGCATGCCTGACAAACGGTTCAAAGTACCTGTAGGAGCACGTATAAACTACTACCTCAATGAAATCGTCAAGTTGCGCAGTTATTACCGCTATTACCTTGATGATTGGGGGATAAATTCACATACAGCCAGCCTTGAAGTCCCAATCAAACTTTCGCAAAGCTTCTCCATCACACCAACATACCGATTCTACACGCAAACTGCGGCTGACTATTTCGCGCCGTTTGAGGGACACTTGTCAACCGATGAATTTTATACTTCTGATTACGATCTGTCGAAATTCCACAGTAACCAATTCGGCTTAGGCTTAAGCTATACCGATATTTTTACAAAAATGAGGTTATACAAATTCGGAATGAAAAATATTGATTTACGGTTTATCCACTACAACCGGAGCGACGGGCTTAAAGCCAATCTGGTTTCATTCGGGATCAAGTTTATTCTTGACAAAAAATAGCAGGATATTTTTGCATTTGCTTCGGAACCGATCAGTTTCAAAACACATCAAATTAAAGTAGCCGGACAAAACAGCCGGCTACTGATATTTTTTTGCCACATCGGGGCGTAAGGTTCGGTTCCCTTTCTGGGCTTTTGGCTCGTATGGACAATGTTTGCATCCGTTGGAGCAGCAATAACCCCGTTTTACCAAATAACTTTCGGTCATCACCCGGTAACCTTCGGGGCTGAGATAATAATCTTCTCCCTCTTCAAAACGATCATAACCATCGGAAAACAACTGATCAAACATACCCAGGGTTAATCGTATTTGAATTTTTGCAGGAAATGCCCCATGCGGTCGCGTTTTGTTTTCAGGTAGCGCTGGTTGAATTCATTTGGTTCCACTTCCAGCGGGATAACCTCTGTGACTTTCAATCCGTAACCCTCGATCCCTGCTCGTTTTACCGGATTATTGGTCATCAGTTTCATATTACTGACTCCCACGTTCCGCAAAATCTGAGCTCCAACACCGTAATCCCGTTCGTCTGCCTGGAATCCAAGATGAATATTGGCTTCAATGGTGTCCAAACCTTCATCCTGAAGTTTATAGGCAGCGATTTTATTCATCAATCCAATCCCGCGACCTTCCTGCATCATATAAACAATCACGCCTTTCCCGGCTTTCTCGATCAACGACATGGCCTTGTGCAACTGGTCGCCGCACTCGCAGCGTAACGAGCCGAAAATATCGCCTGTCATGCAGGACGAGTGCATACGTACCAAAATTTCTTCATGTTCTTCCCACGAGCCTTTGATCAACGCCATATGTTCAGCGCCATTCGACTTTTGCCGGAAAGGGATCACGCGGAAGTCGCCGTATTTGGTAGGCATCTCCACTTCTTCTCCCTGATCAATCAGACTTTCGGTCCGAAGCAGGTATGCAATTAAATCGGCGATGGAAACAATTTTCAGTTTAAACCTCTCGGCAACCTCCATCAGCTGGGGCAAACGCGCCATGGTTCCGTCCTCATTCATAATCTCGACCAATACACCCGCGGGTTTCAAGCCTGCCAAACGAGCCAGGTCTACAGCAGCCTCGGTGTGCCCGGTACGACGCAAAACCCCCCTGTTTTTTGCTTTCAGCGGGAAAATGTGTCCCGGACGTCCCAATTCTTCGGGGCGTGTATTCGGGTCGGCCAAAGCTTTGATTGTTTTGGCACGGTCGCTGGCCGAAATTCCGGTTGTACAGCCGTAACCAATCAAATCGACCGAAACGGTAAAGGGCGTTTGATGCGACGAGGTATTTTGCCCGACCATCAGGTCGAGTTCCAGCTCTTCACAACGTGTTTCGGTTAAGGGGACGCAGATCAGGCCGCGTCCGTAGGTTGCCATGAAATTGACTTTTTCAGGGGTAATTAACTCTGCCGCAGCAATAAAATCACCCTCATTCTCACGATCTTCATCATCTACAACTATCACCAAATCACCATTTTTAATGGCTACGATCGCTTCAGGTATAGTATTTAATTTGAACTCGGTCATTAACTTATTCGGTTTTCAAAAATGCCGATGCAAAACTAAAGAAAAATATTCACTTACATATCTTCCTGAATTGACTTTCCGGGTTTTTTCCAGGATCCGATCAAATTAATTAGTCGTTTTATATTATGCTGATAAGTTTCCATATTCATAATAGCCGAGTCATTTGCCGCTTTGTAGGTCAAAAAGAAACCCAGTGGTAAAAATATGACCGTTGCAAGCCACATCCCTTCCGACATGGTCCACATGTCTTCGCGGGCAAATTTCTCGCCCGATATCGAAACCATATAATAGGTGATAAACATCAAAATGGAAACCACAACCGGCATTCCCAGGCCTCCTTTTCGGATAATTGCTCCCAGGGGCGCCCCGATAAAGAAGAAGATCAGGCAGGCAACTGACCAGGAGAATCGCCTGTGTTTTTCCATACTGTACTTATTTACATTTTTCTTCAGATTATACAGTTCAAATACATTCTGGTCAATCATTTGTTTGTTCATCCGGGCTTTGTTAAGCGCCGATGCAACGATTTCATTTTTTTGCATGGGATCCATCTCATCATGCAGATAGGAATAATCCGTGACCGCCGAGTCAAGCGTAAAGGGCTGATACTGACGAAGTGAGTCTACCTGCTGGCTTAAATCAACGATTGAGCGGTTCAAGCTATCGTTGTAGCGCATACTGATCGCGAAACGCCTCACCCGGTGGTTATAATCGGTATACAGCGAATCTTCTGAATGCCCCAACTGCTGAAGAGTCATCATCCGGTAAGCCGTCCGAAGTAAATTTTCATCGGTTCGTTTAAATTCGAAGTCATTCAGGGGCACGGTAACCACTTGCTTGCCGAAGCGATTACGCCGGAATGGATACCGTTTGTCGCGACCACGTTCGTTCGGATCTTCATCAAGAGCAGTTTCGCCTTCAAACAAGGTCATGACCATGAACTTTTTATCTTCGGAGATTTTCATGAAACCGGAATCGGCCACGGTAACAGAAACATTGGCCTGATTGTTTGTATGGTCATAAATTAGAATTCCGTAGAGCATGTTACTGTTTCGGCCTTTTCGGTCTACTTTTATACTGTATCCGTCAATGTCATTGGTAAAAACACCTTCGTTAATCACCATTTCAGGTTTTTGCCTTTTTACGCTCCACATCAATGCCCCGAATTTCAGGTTGGTTTTAGGCAGAATATTATTGGAGAAATAAAAAGCAAACAGCGTAAGAGAAACGGCAATCAGCAACAAGGGGCGCATGATCCGGAACAAGGAGATTCCGGACGCTTTCATCGCGACTAACTCGTAATTTTCGCCCAGGTTACCAAAAGTCATGATGGAAGCCAGCAACATGGCCAGCGGGAAAGCCATCGGCACGAGCGCCAGTGAGGCATAAAACAACAATTCGGCTACAATATTCCATTCCAGCCCTTTTCCAACCATATCGTCAATGTATTTCCACAAGAACTGCATCAGCAGAATGAAAACACAAATAAAAAAGGTCATGAAAAACGGACCAAGAAAGCTTTTCAATATAAACAGGTGTAAACGTTTCATGTATTATGCTTGAGAAACGATTACAAAACTAAGCTATTTTGGAGAATTAAAAAGTTAAAAATCTTTTAACACCCGAGGATCCGTTTCAAATCGGCAATTTGAGTATTCCACAAATCGATGGCTTCACCCTCTTCACCCTCTTCGGAAAAATCAACCACTACAAGCGAAACATCGCCGGTCAATTCTTCTTTATTGATTACAAATTCAAAATACGCATCGCTGTCTTCATCATCCACCCATTTAAAACGGACCAGCTTACTGTCCTTGTTCTGAACCATTTCCGCTTTTTGCTCAGAACCTTCCCAAATAAACGTAAATATCTTCCCCTTCACATAAACATCATCAGCAAACCATTCTGCTAAACCGGAGGCGCTGCTTAACCGGTTATACAAAACTGCGGGAGAACAATTGATGGGAAATTCGAGTTGTATTTTTGATTTTGAAGCCATTTTTGATTGTTTGTTGCAAGATAGTTATTATCACCCAAATTATCAATCAGATTGCTGATCGGCCAATAAAAAAAATCGAAATTGCTTGGAAATAGTAGAAATTATATACTATATTTGCACCGCAATTTTGGAATGGCGAGGTAGCTCAGCTGGTTAGAGCGCATGATTCATAATCATGAGGTCGGCGGATCATGCCCGCCTCTCGCTACTAAAAATAAAGGAGTTACAAATATTGAATTTGTGGCTCCTTTTTATTTGCACACAACTCACATACAAAATCCATATTACAAGGATTAACCTTACATCAATAGAGGTAATAGGAGATTATTTTTTATTCCACTGAAGAGATTCAGCTCCAAATACAGCTCACTCCACACAATGACCTGCTTTTCAATGCCTTGCTCGGCCAAGTTGAACTTGATAGTAAGATTTTTGTTTTCCAACATCATATTACTTATTTCAGTTTATTGATAATCGGGTTAAAAGCCTTTGAGTAAACCATTACCTGATCTCCAAGTTTGAGATTTTCAAGATCGCTATCAAAGGCAATAACCTTAATTATCTGATTATGACCTGATATAACGGTAACGATATTTACTGTGCTTTGCTGGTTGATGTGTACTATTTGTCCTGGTATCTGGACTTTACCGCTGATACTGTTATCACAAAACACTTCTTCCGGGCTACCATTTCTGGTAATCAAACCATGTTCAATATATAAAACGGTTGAAGCTAGACGGAAGACTTCATTTAAATCGTGAGTAACCATTACGGTTGTAACACCCAATGATTGATGCGCTTTAGCTATTTCGTCCTGCAAAGCGGATCGCATTCCGGCATCTAAAGCTGACAATGGTTCGTCGAGCAACAATAATTGTGGTTTACGTGCCAACGTACGCGCAAGGGCAACGCGCTGCTTTTGTCCGCCCGACAAATTTCCGGGTTTGCGTTTACTAAGCTCTGCTAATCCAAATAAATCAATCAGTTCTGATGCTCTTTTCAAATCCCTTTCGGGCTGAGCAAACAAAACGTTCTGCTCGACACTCATATTAGGGAAAAGCGCATAATCCTGAAACATCAAACTAATGTTTCGGGACTGTGGCGGCAAATTTATTCCGTTTTCTGAATTGAACCAAACAGTATCTCCAAATTTGATGAGTCCTTTATCTGGAGTGGCTAAACCCGCCAGGATTCTCAAAAGTGTGGTTTTCCCAGCTCCCGACTCTCCAAATAAAGCGACAAACTCTTTCTGATGAATGGTCGTTTGAACAACCAGATTCAGCGGACCATTGGTTGTTTGCATATGCTTTTCAATGTCAATATAGATTACATCACTTTCCATGAGCTGTATTTTCTATTTACACTATGTATAGTAGTGAGTAAGATTAATGAAACCAGGAACAAAATCAAGGCATACTGATTGGCGGCTTTAAAATTCAATGCCTGAACTTCGTCGTAAATAGCAATGGAAGCTACACGGGTTTCGCCAGGCATGTTTCCGCCAACCATGAGCACAATGCCAAATTCGCCAATGGTATGCGCAAAGGTTAGCGCAACAGCAGTGATAACCGATGGCTTTATATTGGGCAGCAAAACTTTTAGGAAAGTTATCCTCTTCGACTTTCCCAAGGTATAAGATGCTTCTCTCAGACTTTCGGGCAAAGCAGTCAATCCATTGTGCAAAGGCTGAACCATAAATGGTAAGCTGAAAATGACCGAAGCAATTAATACTCCTTCGAACGTAAAAGCTAACCGAATATCGAAAACACGACCAAGCCATGCGCCAACCCAGTTGCGTGGACGATATAGTACTAATATGTAATAGCCAATTACCGAAGGCGGCAAAACCATGGGCATACTCACCAATGCCTCGATGAGCGGCTTTACCTTGATTCTCGTGTGGGCCAGCCACCAGGCAAACGGCAATCCAATACTTAATAGAATTGAGGTTGTAAAAAAGGCCAACTTAAAGGTTATCCAAAGTGTTTCTAAAAATTGCGGGTCCATTTTTTAAGTCATTTTCAAATTATTGCTTTTTTATCAGCGATACCTCGTTGGATTTAATCAAGGCTTCGATTCCATCGCCAACCCTCAGTTGAAGCGAGTCGACTGCCCTGGGTGTAATGGCCGAAACAAGAGTATAATCCAGAAATTTCAGGATTACTTTGCTCAACAAATCGCCTCGATTTATTTCCAGAACCGAACATTTAATTCGATTTCGCAGACTTATTTGTCCTGAAAGACCTTTCGCCAACGATACTTCAGTCTCTTTAAAGACAACATCCACCATTCCATTTTCGACCAGCCATTCGGGCCAAAGAGCTGATTCAATCATTAAAGCAGAGAAAATCTGCGTTTCAACTTTCACATCAACCAGAAGAATGGCTCCTGATTGCTGAATTTGGGTAATTGTTCCGGGTAGTTTATTCATTGCAAAGCAAAAGTTAGAAGATTAAAGTCAAAAAGGGGGAAAAGGGAACGTCAAAAAAATCGGGATTTCAACCTTTGACTTTTCCCTTTTGTCTTGCTTATGGTACAATGTATCCATACTTTTCAAAAATTAGCTTGCATTGCGGGCTTAAAACGAACTTCATGAACTTAGCAGCTTCAGGATTTAATTTCCAGCCTTTAATCAAAATCATTGCTTGTTCAACCGGCTTGTATGCTTTCGGATCAATAACATATACCGAACCTTTCATATCAGGAGTTAGCGTAAGCGACAACGCCAAAAAAGCAACTTCAGCATTTCCTGTTTGTGCGAATTGCGCCGTCTGCGAAATGTTGTCGGCATAAATGATCTTTCCCTTTACCTTTTCGTACAGTCTAACCTGCTTTAAACATGCAATGGCACGGTCGCCATACGGAGCCAGTTCGGGTTTGGCAACTGCAATTTTCTTTACTGAAGGATCGGTCAACATATCGAGACCTTTTGATACATCTAATGTATTGCTCCACAGAACCAGTTTTCCAAGAGCATAAACTTTCATTTCTCCTGAAGCGGCTCCCTGATCTTTCAGTTTAACCGGGAAAGAATTGTCGGCAGCCATAAATACATCGAATTCTGCGCCGTTTAATATTTGCTGAAGAAGCGCTCCCGACGACCCAAAAATAGTCGACACATTGGTTTTAGGATTTGTCTGAATATAGGTTGTTTTTATTTCGTCGAAAACAAAACGGAGGTTTGCTGCCGCTGCCACCTTTACCGTTTGAGAATGGGCTGAAAGGGCTATAAATATGAATAGTATAAATATTACGCGTTTCATAGTGTGATTTTTAAAGTTTCAGAATTATTTGATGTCAACAACCACCGGCGTTTTATACAATTGTGGCTTAGTGGTAAACATGGCATAGGCATACTGCGGAAAACGAGTATTCCCTTGGCAAGCTTAAAACCATAATAAGTTATTTCAGAGCTCAACCGTTTATTCAATTTCAGGCTAATTCCAACGAGGTAATTAAATAAACCGCCTTTGGGTAACGTTGCCCAATATTCCATATACCCGTTGAACGAGTGATTCACGCCGTAGGGCAGCTTATTGAATGTATTGGTTTTTGTAGCATCGAGTGTTGTTGAAGATCCTGAATAATAATCGGTGCCCAGCATGCCTGTTATCTTATCGTTGAACACATACGTTCCTTTAATGGCAAGCAAATAAGCATCCAAATCAATTGTTGGCGCACTTTTCCCGAATTGGTAGTAGCCTGTAGCCAGGAGTCCAAGCGGATTTTTGTCGTTTTTTAGTTGTAATGTACCACCTGTAGTGTAGCGATGATATAAACTCAGGTCGGTTTTACTCCTCATAAACGATTCGTCAACGCCAAGTAAGCTTAAATTGAGACCATTGGCCAACGTTTTGGCAATGTGCAAAAACTCAAGTTCTTTATACATTTTGCTGATGGAGTAATAAGACGTATCGGCATTATAGGCTTTCTGGTTATTAAAAGCATAGCCCAACTGAATATCCAATCCGGGAGCAACGTAATGAAGCTGAGCCAAATCGTGTGCATTTCCGGTTAAAATCCAGGGCGAAAGACTGAATAAACGGCCATCTTCAAACTGAATGCCCTGGCGACCAATTTTCAGGCTTGTTCCTGAATAGAGCAGCATTTCGGCCCAGGCTTCGTACACTCCAATGCTACCGGTAGTGGCTGTTGCAGGTTGCTGCGTATCGGTTTCGCCAAAAATGCGGGAATCCTGCAAAGTAATTTCTCCACTCACAATTCCGCCTTTGTAATTAAAATTCAAGCGGGTCCGCTGAGTTGTTAAAAGGCCTGGTTTTGTTCCATCAAGCAAAGGCTGACTAAATCCCTGCCTGAATTCGGTTCTTGGGAGGAACTCGGCGTCGATGGTTGTTTGCCCAATTGCCGGAAAAGAGCCCAACAGCAGACAAATCACAAAACATCCAAAAAATTTCTTTTCCATTTTACCAGCTTTAAAGGGTTAAGATTGAATTGATTTTAATGCACCGGAACTTCTAATCATTTGCAGCGATTGGGTTCCGGTTTTTTATTTTTCAGGTCACCTGATTCAAAGGACCATTTTCGTTATCTACAAAATCAATAACGGTATTCAAAAAAAAATCACAGGTTTATTTCCACATTCACCTGATCCACCGTTTTATTGATTTGCTTCAGAATTAAATCATACTCATTCAATATCCGCTCGCCAAAAGAGGTAATAGCTGCCCCTCCCCCATGATTTCCGCCTCGTTGTTTAATCACCATAGGTTCGGGAGCCGACTGATTCATCTCATTAATCATTTCCCAAGCGTGCTGGTACGAAATCCTCCGAAGCTTGGCCGCCGAGTTTAGGCTTCCTGAATTTTTTATCGCTTTCAGAAGTTCGGTCTTTGCAGGATTCATGAAACAAACCCCATCCTTTTTGATCGAAATATGGCATTCGACTTCAATCATAACATTCAATTGTTAATCAATCGGTTGCTATAATAACTTCTGTCGATTTGATGATGGCATAAGCATCATTACCAAGTTTCAGGCTCAGGTCTTCGATGGCGTCCTTCGAGATAATGGCAGAAATTACATTGCCATTTCCGAGGTCGAGAACTACTTTAGCGGTAATTAATCCTTCATCCACTTTCAGGATTTTACCTTTTAATTGATTGCGTGCACTTAATTTCATGTGTATAAATTTTTGTTTTAAATACTTTAATTGAACACTCTATTTCTCCTGAACCGAAGAAAGCATGCTGTCTTCCGTCCAACGCCACAAAGCTTTCACAAAGCTTACCATTCGCTCAATTTCCTGATCCGTCGGAATGCGCTCAGCAACCACTTCCAGCGAACAGAAATTCATCAGCGAATTCATAAACCTTACCTCTGCAAAAAACTCTTCTGGAACGTTTATCAGTTTTTTGATTTCGCGAAGCATCGAACCGATGCTCGAATGTTCGGGGTAAATGCCATTTTTGGTGAGCATGGCCATCAACAAGCTTTCGATAGCCAAACCAACGGTATTATATATTACGGTATTTCCCAGCTTTCCTTTTTCCTTTGCGCCAACGGCCACCTTGCAATAAGCTAGACCTTCGTCAAGGTATTTTTCCCATTCTTCCATTTTTAAGTCCTCCTTTATTTTGTTTTTACTGATTCAGCCAGCGAAATCAATTCTATTTCGCTCAGTTCACTCTTCTTTCTCATCGAAAGTTGCTTCACTTTAGCCGTTAGCAGTTGAGACTCCGCCTCGCTGAGTTCGATCTTCCTTTTCCTGAAAAAGTCGGCAATCGTGGCTTTCCCTGAATGTTTCCCAATCACCATTTCGGTTTGCCGGCCAATTTCCTTAGCCCGGAATGGTTGGTACGACAATTCGTTATGCAGCAAACTCCGACAATGAATGCCCGACTCGTGACGACAAACATTTGATCCGGTAATTGGCTTCGAAACGGGCGTTTGCCTGTACGACACCGCTGCTACATAACGACACAACTGTTGCAATTCGGGCAGATGAATTCCAGTGCTTATTCCTGACGAAACTTTCAGCGCAGCAATCAATTCCTCGAGGAATGCATTTCCGGCGCGTTCGCCCAACCCGTTGATGGTTGCGCTTACCGCACTTGCTCCTGACAATAGAGCCACCAGCGAGTTGGCAGTAGCCATGCCTAAATCGTTATGCCCATGAAATTCGAAATCGACAAAGGGGAATTGCAAGCTCATCGCACCAAACAATTCACCAGTAGTCATCGGATTCAATATTCCAACCGTGTCGGCCAAGCGAATGCGGTTGGCTCCTTCGGCCAGGCACGCACCAATAAATTCGTTCAGGAACTCACGATCGGCACGCGAAGCATCCTGTGCACCAACAGCCACAAAGTCAAACTCGGAGCGAGCCAGCGAAATCATAGGCCTGATTTGCCTCATCACCCAATCGCGGTTGCGCCCCATCGCCGAGAGCTGTATGTCGGAAACCGAGAATGAAATGTTGATCCGGTTAGCGCCGGTTCTGACCGATGCCACAATATCCGATTCTTTGGCCCGCGCCCAGCAAAGCTTATCGAAACGAAAACCCGATTGAACGATCTCCCGAATCGCCTGAACTTCCTCGTCGCCCATAGCGGGGGTGCCCACTTCAACTTCTTTCACACCGCAATCGTCGAGCAAGGCAGCGATATGCAACTTCTCTTCGAGCATGAAAACCACTCCCGGAGCTTGTTCTCCATCACGAAGTGTCGAATCGATGATATGTGGTGTTTGATACATGGTGAGAATACAAGAGTGTTAGAATCCTGAGTCTTGAATGACGAGTTGTCGTTGTGATCGGGTTGTCGTTGTTGGAGCTGAATACTGTGACTGAAAATTGCGACTTTTAGTCAGTAATCAAATATTCCTCAACGACTTCGCCTTCTTCGAGTGCATCGAGGATTTCGTCAATTTTTTCGATAGTAATGGCTCCGTACCAATAGTTGTTGGGCTGAATTACCATTACCGGACCCTGCGAACACACATTCATGCAGGCAGTTGATGAAACGGCAGCATCAATGCCGCGGTCGGCACATTCTTCAGTTACGTACTGAATAAATTCGGCTCCACCGTTCTTGTTGCAGTAACCTTTGGCATCGCCGGCAACCCGATACGAGTTGCAAATCAAAATGTGATAATCTGGTTTTTTCATTGTGTGATTTTTAGTATTGTATATTTTAAATCGTCTTTAGCATTATCTTCACTCTTCGTCATCCTGAACTTGTTTCAGGATCATTTTGCCTGACAGACCCCGAAATAAATTCGGGGTGACGCTCCACGAGAAAGCGACTTCGTTTTAACATCCTGTTGCTTTTCCGGAGCAGGCGGCGCCGCATTTGAAAACGTCGGCTTTCTTCACGGTTCGCAATTCTTTACCTTTATATATAGCGTCCAATCCTTCGTCGATCAACCCGGTCATTTCAACAATGCGGATGCCGGTGCGGCCAATGGTTGCCGACGGACTTGGGCCGATTCCGCCAACCAATAAAGCCCGGCAGTCGCTCAATAGGTCGGCCAGCACTTCCCAGCGTTTGTTGCCGGTTCCCGATGGCGGTGTCCGGCGTTGCTCAACCAAACGGTAGCCATTGGGCGTTTCACGGAAAATGTACAGGCTCTCGGCCTCGCCCAGGTGTTGGTTCACCAGCATTCCTTCGTAACTGGCCACAGCCACAAACTGACGGTTTTCGTCGGGTGTTACCGATAAATTCATTACTTCTGACATGATTTTCTTCGCTTCCAAATCGTCCTCGCCCAATAGACCAACGGCATCGGCACGGCAACGGGCACAGTGCGTCATCGGGTTCAGGTGCTTGGCAATTTTACCCCGGACTTCGCGCATGGTCAGCACATCGGGTTCTTTCAGATTTTCGAATGGCGTATCGGTAACCGGGTAAAGCGGAATGGCATTCATCAATTCAGCGCCCATCGCTTTGGCTTGTTCGGCAATGCTTTCAATCAAATGCTCGTTCACGCCCGGAACAACAATGGTGTTAATCTTCACGGTGATTCCAAACTTCCGGAGCATTTTAATGGCAAACAACTGGTTTTTCAGCAACAGTTCGGCGGCTGCTTTGCCCACGTATCCACGGTTTTCGAAGCGAGCCCATTTATAAATGTGTTGTGTTTCTTCCGGATCGAGACCATTCAGGGTGATGGTAACATGACTGATACCCAGCTCGGCCAACTCATCGGCATAAGTCCCAATATTGAGCCCGTTCGACGAAAGGCACAAAATCATTTCAGGAAAATGCTGACGAACCAATCTCAATGTGGTGAGGGTTTCGTTGGGATTGGCAAATGGATCGCCCGGACCAGCAATTCCGACTACCGACAGGTTTGGCATTTTTTCCTTCAGTTTGATTAGATAGACCAACGCCTGCTCGGGAGATAGAACCTGACTGGTTACTCCCGGACGGCTCTCATTTACACAATCAAAATCGCGCTTGCAATAATTACATTGAATGTTGCATTTTGGAGCAACTGGCAGGTGAACCCTGGCATATGTACCTTTCGCTTCGATGTTGAAGCACGGATGTTTTTCGATGTCAATCATAGCTTTTAAGTTTTGTAGTGCATAACTTACATTCAGTCATTCACCTGATCCTACATATATTTATATCCCACGGCCGAATGGTCTTGCTTGTAACCAATCAGTTCGTTTACAATCCGGTCGAACAATTCCTGTGTGCCGGTATATCCAAGGTGTTTAATGCGTTGTCCGCCAATGCGGTCGTGAATAGGGAACCCACAGCGTACGATTGGAACGCCCAATTCGCGGGCAATGTACCAGGCTTTGCTATTGCCAATCAGAATGTCGGGTTTGTTTTCGTTGCACCATTCGTGAATCAATTCGTAGTCCCAGCCGTTTTTTACCAGGATTGAATCAGGATTCTCAGGGCAGTATTTTTTTACTTCATCTTCCAGCTTAAAACTTTCGCCGCCGGTAGCAGCCAAAGCCACCACGATGCCAATCTCATTTAGGAAAGCCGACATGGCCACCACAAAATCTTCTTCGCCATACACTACGGCGTGTTTTCCAAACGCATATTTGTGCCCATCGACATAAGAGTCAATCAACCGGCCACGTTCTTTGGCGTATTTCATCGGGATTGGTTTTCCTGAAACCCGACTCAGTGTTTCGAAGAAGGCATCGCACGAAGAAACTCCGGTTGGGAAAGGCATCCGGCAATTTTCAACGCCAAATTTTTCCTGAAGGTATTCGCCGGCAGTGGTGAGGTTCGAAGCATTTTTTACCCTTCCGGATAAACTTCCTTTATTAATTATAGTACCGAATTCGATGGAAGCTGTGGCCGAACCGCATTTTTTGACCAGCTCAATCGGGGTTCCGCCATCAGGAATGCGTTTGTACGAATCCCAGATTGGGTTGTCAAGCGTTTCCGAAAAATCGGGAACCATGATGTAATCGATCCCGAAGTCTTCGAGAATGGTTTTGAGTTGGCGCAAATCTTCCGGAGAAACGAACCCGGGGAAAATATTGATGTGTTCGCCGCGATCACCGGCTTCGGCCATCGATTTTACAATCCGACCAACGGCTTCGTGGAAACCGTCGATGTGCGAACCCTGGTAGCTGGGCGTTGATGCGTTTACAAAATGTGGGAGACTTTCATCTTCGGAAAGCTCTTTGTATTTCTGGATGTAGAATTTTACATCATCGCCAATGGTTTCGCTCAGGCAAGTGGTGGTGATTCCGATAAATTCGGGATGATATTGTTTGATGACATTGCCGATAGCCGTGTGGCAATTGGCGCCGCCGCCAAAAATGGTTGCTTCTTCGCTGAAATTCGACGAGGCAATGTCGACAGGTTCTTTGTAATGACTGATCAGGTATCGGCGAATGTAAGTAGCACACCCTTGTCCGCCGTGGATGATTGGTACTGATCCGCGAATGCCCTTGAATGCCACACTGGCTCCGAGCGGTGCGCACAATTTACAGGCGTTGCGGGTTGATTTGAAAGGTTCTTCGGTGGGTTTTGCCGGGGTATTGGTGATCGTGTCTTTCATAGTGCTATTCTCCTTTTCTTTTGTTCCGACTTGCGTGTTTCGGGATTTGGATATTCAATATTCTACATTCGATATTGCCTGCCTGCTGCCGGCAGGGATATTTCTTAACCTTTTCTCCATTGCGCCGGAAACTTAATTTGTGGCTTCGATTCAGATTTTCTGTCCGGCGCTAAAACTTTTTCATTTCTTCATCCCCGGCTTGAAAGCCGGGGCTACCAATATGCTGTCCCGATGGGACTGTTACTTCATAAATTTCCAAACAGGGCTGCATACCGAGGCGTGAACTTCTTTGGCGAAATTCAGCATGCCATCGTATCCGGCCAATGCCTCTTTGCGTTCGTGGTTATGATCGCAAAAACCTAAACCCAATTTGTAGGCGATGGGGCGTTCCTTCACGCCACCGATAAACAGGTTGGCGCCGGTTTGCTTCACAAATTCCGAAAGTTCATTGGGGTTCGAGTCGTCGACAATGATGGTTCCTTCGTCACACAAATCTTTCAGCAGGTTGTAGTCGTCAATGTTGCCGGTTTGCGAACCAACAACTACCGTTTGCATTCCCATCAGGCGCAATGCTTTTACCAGCGAAATGGCTTTGAAAGCGCCACCCACATAAATTGCGGCTTTTTTTCCTTCCAGGTCTTTGCGGTATTGCTGAAGTGCGGGTATCAGTTTGCTGATTTCTTCTTTCACCAGTTGGCGGGCTTTGTCCATCATTTCGTCGGATTTGAAATAACGGGCCACTTCGTACAGTGCATCCGACATATCTTCGATTCCGAAGTAGGAAACTTTCATAAACGGAATGCCATACTTTTCTTTCATGTCTTTGACCAGGTAAACCATCGATCCCGAACATTGCACCACGTTTAGTTGAGCTTTGTGCGCCTTCCGGACATCGTTGATGCGGCCATCGCCAGTCATACAGGCTACCATGTTTACACCCATGCGGCGGTAATAATCGGCCAGCATCCAAAGTTCACCAGCCAGGTTGAAGTCGCCAAGAATATTAATGCTGTATCCCGGGACTTCAGTTTCGTTGTCAGTACCAATTAATTTTGAAAGGGCGTCGCAGGCCAGTTTGTATCCGTCTTTTTTGGTTCCGTTGAAACCTTCGGACATAACCGGAATCACGTCGATGCCTTTTTCGCGGGTAACCCTGCGGCAAACTGCCTCAACATCGTCGCCAATTACGCCCACAATGCAGGTGGCATAAACAAATGCAGCTTTGGGTTTGTACTGATCGACCAAACTAACCAGCGCATTGTACAAGCGGGTTTCGCCACCAAATACCACTTCACGTTCCTTCAGGTCGGTAGTAAAACTAAGCCGTTGCAACTGTGGCCCCGACGATAACGATCCGCGAATGTCCCAGGTGTAAGCAGCGCAGCCAACCGGCCCGTGAATAAGGTGCAGGGCATCAGCAATAGGATAAAGCACCACGCGCGAGCCGCAAAAAACACATGCCCTCTGACTGACCGAACCTGCTACACTAGCCTTTCCACACGCGATTGCCGCATCGTCTTTCCCCTTTGTGACAACCTGATTTTGACGTTCTTTCAGTATATCGTTCATGGTGTTTTGTTTTTAAGATGAACTTTTTTATTCAGAAAATTGAAAGGGGGAGTGTGCGGGAAGCGTCCTCCCCCATCAACATTAAAAAGAAAATAGCCGCCAAATCCTCCTCACTCTAAGGAGGACTATACCTTTTCGCAATAAAGAGGGTGCGGTAATTTTTTTATAATCCTGACAAGGCGAGAAAGTTTGCCAGGATGGGATATAATTGTATAGAATGTAGGTTTTACATGGTTAACTCGAAGCTTTCTTCAGGAGTAGTGGCATCTTGTTGATCCATCAGTTCGCCCAAAATCTTTTCGAGTATGCGTAATGCTCCAACATAACCCAGCGTAGTAAAATAGCTGTGTCCAACACGGTCGATGATTGGGAAACCCATGCGCACGAAAGGGATGTTTTCGTCGCGTGCAATGTACTTGCCGTAAGTGTTACCAATGATCAGATCAACCGGTTCTTCCTTAATCCACTGGTGCATCAGGAACATGTCGGCTTGTGGACCATTTTTATATTTGGCTTCCGGAACACGACTTTTCAGTACTTCTTCCATACGTTTCTCGAAACGTTTTCCGGGAGTTCCTGAAACTACATATACCGGTTTCATATCGATGTCGACAAGGAATTCAATCAGCGGGATAATGTTGTCGGGGTCACCGTAAACAGCCACACGTTTTCCGTACAGGTACTGGTGCATATCGGTAATCATGTCGAGCAAACGTCCGCGTTCTTCAGTAATCGATTCAGGGATAGAAACCCGTCCGGCTTTAGCCAACGCCTGGATGAAACGGTCGGTAGCACGCAACCCAACAGGGATATCGATGATGTCGAACGGAACTTTACACTGATTGTCGAGTGCAATAGCAGCTTTCTGTGTAGCCCATTCGCCTAACCCGAGTGTTTCCATGCTGTCGCCCATGCTGACGATTTCGCCTATGGTAGTTCCGCCTTTGGGATACATTTCGAATTTTCCGGTCATCGGAGTATCCAAAACATCAGAAGTGTCAGGCAAAAGAACCGAGCGAACTTTCATCATTTTCATGACCCGTTTCAATTCGCGCATATCCGATGGTTCAACCCAACCCGAAAGCAGGTTGATCTGGCGGATTTTCTCGTTGGTTTTTTCAGCAAAATATTTGACAAAACTTTCGAGCATATTGGCGTAACCGGTAACGTGCGAACCCACGTAACTTGGGGTTGAAGCTGCCAGCACATGTTTCCCGAATGGTACTTTACCTTCGTCGCGGGCTTTGTTCAAAATCTGGCCCAGGTCGTCGCCAATGGTTTCCGACAAACAGGTTGAATGAACGGCTATAATTTCAGGATCGTAAACCGAAAAGATAGTTTCGACAGCCTGCAGAAGGTTCGCCTGTCCGCCAAACACCGATGAACCTTCGGTGAATGAACTGGTTGCAGCCATTACCGGTTCTTTATAATGTTTGGTGAGTGCGCTTCGGTGATATGAGCAGCAGCCCTGCGAACCGTGACTATGAGGTAAACATCCGTGAACTCCCAGTGCGGCATACATGGCCCCTACTGGCTGACAAGTTTTGGCCGGGTTGACGGTCAACGCATTGCGTTCTCTTACTTCGTTGGTTGTATGACGTAATAACATATCTTTTCCCTCCTATTAATAATGTTCGATGGCCATGCTACCAACCAGTTCCGATTCGTTCTTCCATGGTGCATCGATTAGTTTCCAAATATTGGTTGCCAGCATACGTTCCATTTCGAGGTAGAAGTTAACTGCTCCATCGAAACAGGTGTATGGGCCGCCGTAGTCGTAGCTGTGTAACTGTTTCAGCGGAACTCCGCATTTCTGTACCACATATTTTTCCTTAATTCCGGCGCAGAAAACATCGGGTTTGTAGAATTCAATGAGTTTTTCGGTTTCCCAATGGTTCACATCGTCGATAACCAGTGCGTTCTTTTTCATTTCAGGCATCATGCCGTCGTAATCTTTAAACTGGTAACCCTTTGCCATTAATTCGGCTTTCTTTTCCACCAAATCGGGCCTGAAGTGTTCCTCGTCTTTGGTAACGGTCAATTCCTCGATGTTACGGGTATCGGCGTCAATCTTGATGGTCGGGATTACTTTGCGTCCCTCGTAGTCGTCGCGGTGAGCAAACTCGTATCCGGCTGAAACAACATTGATTCCTAGTTCAGTAAATAAATCCTGATAGTGGTGAGCGCGTGATCCTCCAACGAACATCATGGCCACTTTTCCTTCAACGCGTGGTTTCACCTTGTCTTTTATTGCTGAAACTTTGGACATTTCGCGGGCAATGATTTCTTCTACTTTGGCTTTTAAGTCAGCATCGCCAAAGAAATCGGCAATTTTCCGGAGCGATTTACAAGTCGACTCAGCGCCTACAAAACTTACCTTGATCCACGGAATACCGTATTTTTCTTCCATCATCTCGGCAATGTAGTTGATCGAGCGGTGGCACATCACCATATTCAGGTCGGCCGTGTGCGAATATTCCATACTCTTGATTGTAGAGTTTCCGGAGAAAGTCGAAATTAAAGTGATTCCGGCTTCTTCA
Source organism: Gaoshiqia sp. US2 (assembly GCF_059705485.1). NCBI lineage: Bacteria > Pseudomonadati > Bacteroidota > Bacteroidia > Marinilabiliales > Prolixibacteraceae > Gaoshiqia > Gaoshiqia sp. US2. The sequence goes on from NZ_AP048550.1 coordinate 4,543,486, forward strand.
AACAGGCGTTCGATTTCGAAAGCATCGCCACCAATGTTGTATTCGCCCAACAAGTTCACCTGAAATTTTCCTTCGCGGGGACGGTCGTTCAAACCAACCACATTTTTAAATACACCATTGTTGGCAATGTGGTGACCGGCCGACTGCGAAACTCCGCGGTAACCTTCGCAACTGAACCCGAAAATGTTGATACCCAACTCAGCTTTCATGTCGCGGGCTACGGAATGAACATCGTCGCCAATCAAACCAACCGGACAGGTTGAGAAAATACCGATGGCTTTAGGTTTGAATATTTCGAAAGCTTCGCGAACGGCTTCTTTCAATTTGGCTTCACCACCAAATACGATGTTTTCGTCCTGCATGTCAGTCGAGAACGCGTAAGTCATGTAATTATCTTCACCTCCGGCGGCACGGGTTTGGTTACGGCGAGTGAGCCATGCATAGAAACTACACCCAATTGGTCCGTGCACCAGGTTAATGATGTCGCGGGTTGGCCCCAACACTACCCCCTTACATCCGGCGTAAGTACAACCACGCTGTGTAATGATACCCGGAGCAGTGCGCACATTGGCCATAATTTCCTGTTCGATATCAGGATCGTTAATCACAATCGCTTTAGCCCTTTTCTTTGCCAGTTTTGGCGGATATTTTTTCAGGATTTCTTCCCTGAGCACAATTGGGTCGGGCAACCCCTGGCTATAATCAAATCTTTTTGGCATAGTCGTAAATTTTAATCGAGTGCTATATCACCGGCTTCACCGGTTCTCACTTTAATTGCATCAATCATCGGGATGACGAATATTTTACCGTCGCCCGGTTCTGGAGTCTGGTTGGCTTCAATGATGATTTCAACCGCCTTATCTTTGTTCTCGTCCGTAACAACCAGTGTGATAACACGTTGTGGCCGAAGTCTTGGTTCTTTACCCAAATGAGCCAGTGCCTCAGGAAGATCTTTCTTTACCCCTTCGAGTACTTTGGCATCCCAAAGCCCTTTGCCACGCCCGAAAACTTTTCCGGTGGCGGTCATCGAAGGAAGTCCGGCATTCGACAGTGCGCGCTTGGTCGCGTTCATTTTGTCGATGCGTATAATGGCCATGATTAGCTTCATATCCTGAAATTTTTCTGATTATAATTCTTTGGTTCCGCGGCTGATGGTGTAAGCTTCCTCAACAGGTGTGATGAAAATTTTGCCATCGCCAAAGGCGCCTTTCGGCTCGGTGCGTGCAGCTTCCATAATGGTGGTCACTGCAAAATCCTTGTCTTCGTCTTTAATTACCATCAAAAGCATTTCCTTCGGAAGCTCGTCGTAAGTAACATCACCGATTTTGATGCCGCACTGTTTACCGCGACCCACCACCGGAATTTTTGTTACGGCCACGTAACCGGCTTCAAACAAGGCCTTCAATACTTTACTCGATTTTTCAGGACGTACAATTGCTCTTATCATTAACATATTTTGATTCTCCTATCTTTTTAGTTTCTTATTCATTTTGAATTCACCCCCTAAATCCCCTGAAGGGGACTTTAAGCCCCCTTCAGGGGGTTGGAGGTACACTTTAGTTCACAATTCCGAAGTCAATCAGCAAAGTTTCCAGCTCTTCCATGGCCAGCGGCTTTGGAATTACAAACTGAGTATTTTCATTGATGGCTTTCGACAAAGCGCGATATTCGTCGGCCTGGCTGTGGCGCGGATCGTATTCAATCACTGTTTTACGGTTGATTTCGGCACGCTGAACCATGTTATCGCGAGGGACAAAGTGGATCATTTTGGTTCCGAGCTGACGTGCCAGTTCTTCGATCATTTCGCGTTCATTGTCCACTTTGCGCGAGTTGCAAATCAAACCTCCGAGGCGAACAGTTCCGGCCTGGGCGTATTTGCTGATACCTTTGCAAATATTGTTGGCCGCATACATGGCCATCATTTCTCCTGAAACCACGATGTAGATTTCTTCGGCTTTTCCTTCGCGGATAGGCATGGCGAAACCACCGCAAACCACGTCGCCCAATACATCATAGAATGTGTAGTCGATTTTATATTTTTCGTCCCAGGCTCCCAACTGCTCCAACAGGTTGATGGAAGTAATGATACCGCGACCGGCACAACCCACTCCGGGTTCGGGGCCGCCCGACTCCACGCAGCGAACGCCGCCGTATCCAACTTTCACGATATCATCGATGTCGATATCCTCACCCTCTTCGCGCAGGGTATCCAAAACGGTTTTCTGAGCTAAACCGCCCAGCAACAAACGGGTTGAGTCAGCTTTAGGGTCACAACCCACTACTTTTACATTGAATCCTGCTTCGACCAATCCGGCCACTGTGTTTTGTGTGGTAGTGGATTTTCCGATTCCACCTTTACCATAAATTGCAATCTTTCTCATCTTCCAACTATTTTTAGGATTTAAACTTCTTTCGTTTGGAAAGGGCTTTACCAGAACGGTGCCAAGAGAAGAAGAAGGCAAAAGGCAAAAGGCAAAAGGCAAACAGAAAAACGCAGTAAATCTGCTATTTAGAGGGAGCAAAAAAAATTAAAAGGATTTTGGTACGGCGGAAAGTCCTACATTTTGGTAGGAACGGAGAATTGGGCGTACAAAAGGTGTTGCACGGCACAAATTCAACAAAAACAAGGGTTTGAGGAGTGTTAATATTGGTTTAACCTACATTTTGGTAGGAAAGGAAGAAAGTGATCAGTCGCAGTTGGCAGTAAACAAAAATGGAATAAGGAAAGGGGGAAATTGGGAAGGAGTGGCAATTAATATTTACTTATTAAATCTACCAAATCAATTAAGTTGTTCCTTGTAGCCCAAGCGTACTCCGTATATGTTAATACATCTGTGTCAATCAAATCTTTTTTAGGAAGCATTGTCTCATCTAAAAGTTCTGTAAAAAGAGTATAAATATTATGTGTTATGTAATTTTTTTGTTTGCAATTGGATTCAAGTGCTAACGCTAAGTTGCGTTCTAGTATATTATTATTTTTTTCATACTGAATTAATTTTCCTAAAGTAAATCGACTAATGTATCGTTTCTACAGAACTCTGTTTGGGCTATGGAAATTTCTCCGGATTAAAATCCGGGGCTACAAAATAGAACTATCCCTACGGGATTGGTTCACTTGCAATTCTGTAGCAGAAAAAAAAAGAGACGTAGTCTCGACCAATAATGTAGCAACCGATTTCAATCTGTTGTTTAAGGCAGTGTTTTGAACCAGAGAGCTGTAGGCTCGTGGCATTTCGATAGGTGATTTACCCGGCAGAAAAGTTTTATTCTTTACAATTTCTTCTCCCAAAACATCATGCGGGGGACGCAACCGGTAAAGCCCATTTTGCGGTAAAGCGACTTGGCGTTCGAGTTATCTTCGCGCACTTCGAGGTTAACCCGGCAGAAGCCTTTTTGCGAGGCATAATTGATAACCCCGCGCAGAAGAAAATGCCCGGCGCCTATGTTGCGACATTCAGGATCGACGATAAAGTCGTGGATATTTATGAGCGGTTTGGCCTGAAGAGTGGAGAAGTTGATATTGCAGTTGGCTAGTCCTGCATACTTGTCGTCGGCTAATAAAATAGGTTTTAAACAAAATCATATTCAAAGAGTCATCCTGAACTTGTTTCAGGATCCCTTACCTCTTAACGAGAGACCCCGAATTAAATTCGGGGTGACTTCTTCCAGTCCTTACACTTTGAACCTCCAGGCATCGATGTTGTATTTTTTAAGGCGGATACCCAGCATGCGTTCGGTTACTTTCAACTCGTCAGCTGCTTTGGCAATGTTCCCCTTTGAGCTAACCAACGCTTCGCGGATCAGTTGCTTTTCTACCTGCTCAACGGTAAACATCAATCCTCCTGAAGCTTTGGTGTTGGTTGAGTCGGCGGTTTGCAGCGATGGTGGCAAATTGTAACTGTGAATGACATTGTCCTGCGTTAAAATACACGCGCGTTCAACACAGTTTTCCAGTTCTCGAATGTTCCCCGGCCAACGGTAAACCATCAGCATATTCAAGGCTGAAGTGGTTATCCGGCTGATTTTGGCCTTGTTGCGCTTGTTAAATTTCTCAATAAAATGGTCGACCAATACCGGAATGTCGTTTCGCCGGTCGCGCAGTGGCGGCACAAAAATCGGGAACACGTTGATGCGGTAATACAAGTCTTCGCGAAACCCGTTGTTCTGGATCATGTCTTCGAGGTTTCGGTTGGTGGCGCACACAATGCGCACGTCAACCTTTATCGTTTCCGTTCCGCCCAGCCGTTCAAATTCGCGCTGCTGAATCATCCGAAGCAATTTTACCTGCGTCGACAATGGAATATCACCAATCTCATCCAGAAAAATAGTTCCGCCATCGGCCAATTCGAAACGGCCTTTTCGGCGCGACTCGGCTCCTGTAAAAGCCCCTTTCTCGTGACCAAACAATTCGCTTTCAATCAGCGTATCTGGCAGTGCCGAACAATTCACTTTAATGAAATTCTTCTTCGCGCGAGGACTCGAAAAATGTATGGCGTCAGCAATAAGCTCCTTCCCGATCCCGCTTTCGCCGCGAATCAAAACCGTTGAATTGGTTTCGGCAACCATGTTTACCAAACCGTAAACATCGCGCATCTTACTCGAGTTACCCACAATATTTCCGGGGCGGTGCTCGGTTTCGAGCTGATTCTGAAGTTGAATATTTTTCTGTTTGAGAATTTCCATTTCCTCCAAACGTTCCTGTTTCGCCCGAACAGTCCGCGAAATCAACGAACCGATAATCGAAAGCAGCCAATGCTCCTCGTCAAATAAAATATGTGGATTATAAAGGCGTACAATACTGAGTGTTCCGGTAACCTTTCCTTCTTCAATCACCGGAATGCATATAAACGATAATTCCTGCCCATCTTTGGTTAATTCCTGCCCGGTTCGGTTCAGGAATAAACTCGATTTCGAGATTTTGTCAATCACAACTGGGCGTGCCATTTCAACCACACGGCCAATGATTCCCTCGCCAAGCTTGTAACGTCCACGTGCCTGCTGCGCCGCACTGTATCCGTAAGCTGCTTCAATAATAATGCTTTCGGTTTCGCGGTTTAAAATGGTCAGGAATGCCCGTTCGGCGCCCAAATGTTTAACCACCATTTCCAAAATTCCCGATAAATCATCTTTCAGTTCCTTGCTTTGAATCAATCGCTGACTGATCTCAAAAAGTAATACAAGCTCCTTGAGTCCGTAACATTCATTGCCTGCTTTTTTACATTTGAATTCCATATTCAGTTATCTTTTTGACAATGAATAAATACATATTAAAATTTTCTGTACTAATATTAACTTAAATAATTTCTTTTTGCTTTAATTATTGAATTTTGATTATCATTTTAACAAATTAATAACAAAAAAAAGGAGACAATACAGGAACGTATATTTTAAATTTCTTACGGAAATAATAATCACTGAATTATTTTTTACATGCTTTGAATCCATTACTGCCTGTTTATAATATGTTTAATTATCAAGATCGAATTGATAAAATCTTTAAAGTATAATTTGATAAGTGAACATGTAAATAGGTATCGAATTCGAGACCAGCTTAGGTTAAAGAAAATAATATACTGATTTTAAATGCTTTAGTCATTCCATTTTAATGCACTTCAATGGGATTGGAGCCTTCTGTAGTAAGTTCTCTATACTTACTGGGAGAGATACTGCCTAAGGCAACGTGAGTCCTGTGGTTGTTGTAATCATCCACAAATTCCTGAGACACCTCCCTTACTTCATCAAGGTTGTCGAACAAATAAGCATCCAATACCGACTCACGATTTTATCCCATTGAGCAAATAATAAAACTTCACGAAGAAAAAATTGCATTCTATGAGTGCATGTTGAAAGAAAAAGGCGATCTGCATTCTCAAACAGGCTTGTTCGATCGAACCCTCCCTATCAACCAGCCCGCTCAGTCCACCTTCTTTATACTTTGAATCAGTTCATTGGCAATATTCGAACTTTCAAGTCGCATGATACTTTCTTCGGCGGTGCCAAAGCTTAACAGGTTAATGCTGCCGTACCAAACAATCTTTTCATCCATAACGGCAAACTTTTGATGGATATTTGATTTAAAGATGACACCAATCCCATAACTTTTTAACAATTCAATTGTCGTCTGCCAGGCAGTCAAATCCTTGTCTTTGAAATCTTCAGCAGGTCGGGTCACGACGACCACTTTTGCACCATTTTTAAGAGCAATTCCAAGATTCTGTGTCATCTGAAAAGTCCGCCGTTTTGTTACAAACGGGCTTACGATTAGTATCTCCCTTGACGCGCTGACAATATCATTGGAATATACCGGCAGGAAATTGGTTTTATCAAAAATGATATCCGTGGATCCTGCTGCAATATTTTCGCCTTTTGCCTTGTAGCCGATAGACGCATATCCTGCAAGCCGTTTATTGTACATCTTCTCCAGCATCCGTACCCGGACATCCACATAGTCATAAATCAGCACTTCTTTTTTCCCTTCAAATAATCTGTGAAGTCTCCCCGCATATTGCTGTAAAGTTCCTTTCCACGAAATGGGCATAGCCAGAAATAGGGTGTCAAGCCTTGGTTCATCAAAGCCTTCGCCAATGTACCGCCCTGTTGCAACTAAAGTCAGCGATCTGTAATTGGGGATTTCTGAAATACGGGTCATGGTCTCCTTGGTTCCTTTTACTCCCATGCCGCCAGTGAGTGAAATTACATCCGGGATCCTTTTGCTGAATTCGTTGGCAAGTAACTCAACATGAGCTGTCCTTTCTGTCAGGACCAGGCAATTCCTGCCATTTTGGTGACATTGAATGACATCATCTACGATTAACTGATTTCTCATTTCATTTTCAATGATTCCGGCGTACAGTTCATGAATTGGGATATCTTTCTCTTCTTTGTCCAACGGCACGTTGAAAGAAGTGAACCTGGGTATGATAAAATGTTCGAAAGGCCTTTTCTCTGCTTGCGTTTTGGCATCGTCCCGGTAACGGATTAGGCCACATTGCATAAAAATAATGGGATGGTGTCCATCCTTTCTGGTCGGAGTAGCTGTTAAGCCGTAAACATACTTAGCGTTCACATTTTTCAATATCATCTCAAAACTGAAAGCCGAAACATGATGGCACTCGTCAACGATCACCATGCCATAATCTTTCACACATTCCTTTACTTCTCCCATTCTGCTCAGCGATTGCATAACCGCAATATCAATGACACCGTTCAATGCCTGCTTTCCGGCTCCCATCTGTCCGACAATGCTTTTATTTTTCCCTCTTTTTCTGATTTTCTTTTGCAAGTCATCCGGTAGTAACTGGCTAATATTTGAATTAATCACCGGATGACTACTCTCTTTTTCATTGATCGTCAAAAAGGTTGAAAGCTTTTCCCTCCATTGGGAGACCAAGCTGACCTTGTCAACCAGTATGAGGGTGTTGACCTTTCTTTCGGCGATCAGTTTTATGGCTGCGACTGTTTTTCCGAAAGCCGTTGTTCCGCACAAAATTCCATGATCATGTTCCAGTAGTTTTTCAACAGCGAGAGGTTGATCATCCCTCAGACTACCCTTAAACACAACATCTATCGTTTTGCCGGGATTGGTTTTGTCGGTCCACAACACTTTCGTTTTTATTTCCTCAAACAGCAATTTTATATCCGTTTCACATCCTCGTGGTAAGCACAGGTATTCAGCCGTTTCATCCGAGCAAGATATAATCCTTGGCTTATCAAAGGTCGGTAAGCGCATGGCCTGGGCTTTGTAAAACTCAGGATTTTTGAAAGCAGCCAACCGTTTCAGGTGGTTTAATGCTCTTTGGGAAAACCCGGCTTTGGGAATAAACAACATATTGGCTTTTACAATTTCGATTTTATTGGGAAAATCATTCTTGCTGACCTCCGTCTTTTTAATACTTTCCCATGGTTTGGGCACTTCTTCATCGTCTGTTTTCAATGTCCCAAGCTCACTCCCCGTGCATAGCTTTGATATCAATTCTTCCAGTTTCCATTCGGAAAGCTTTTGGACGGATGCCAGAAAAGCCCACTGATCTTCTATCGGGTGAAAATGCTCATCAATGAAGATGCTGTTGTTATCTTTTCTTGCTGTCTTTTGCAGGGGCAGAGCTATTAAATTGCCGAAACCACCTTTCGGCATAATATCCTGATTGGGGAAGAAACGGTCATAAGATTTAAATGTGATCTCGTGCCGCTGGCTCATGGCATGGGTTAGCAGAGTACTTCCAAACTTTCGGGCCAAAGAAGCCGGAACAGGATGTTCAAAGAAAAACCAGGCATGGCCCCCGTTTCCTGATCGTGATCGTTCAATAGCAATGGGAATTTCAAACACGGAGCATACTTCCCTGAGCGTCATTATATCTTTTTGCCATCCTTCATCGTCAAAGTCAATTGCCAGAAACCAGCAGGTTTCGTTTGGGAGCAAAGGATAGATGCCGACTACAATATTTTGCTGACCACGCAAATGCGTATCAACTGCCGTCTCATTCAAAGGAAGAAAATCCTGATTTTTACAAGCCGAGCATTTTATTTTTGGCTTTTGACAAATGCCCGGTTTCCATTCATTACCACAGGCAGGTGAATAGCCGGCAGTTCCTTTTGCTTTGTTTTCCCATCTTTTTGCATACACATCATCCCGGCCCTTGAACAATGATAGGACGAGCTTGACCTTTTCTTCGGGAGCAGACATTTTGTTTAGAAAGTTATCAGAAGTTGAAGGTTTTGTTTCTACTTGCTGATCAAATAATTCCGGGTCCGGCGCAGAGATGTGTTTGGTTACGGCACTCGTATTCGTGAGGGCTTCACCTCGAATGACACCTTCACTGATTTGACTGGAGACCACTTTGATGCCAAGCTGAGCTTTCATCCTTTTGATCTCTTCTTTTAGCCGGTTGTTCTCAAAAAGCAATTGCTGATATTTCTCGTGCAACGTTTTAAAATCCATGTTTTTTTATTTGTTGCTATCTTCCTAATGGCTATCGTTTTATATAACAAGTAAAATTAAGGTTTTCCAAAAGGAATTATCAATGTATTGTTCCGCTTTATCAAAAAATTTCTTTGTCCGGTTGCAAAACAGTTGCTTATACGGGGTAAGGTGGTCACTTAGCCTCTGGGTCACAGAGGCCAGTGTTTTTCCATATCGATTGTCTTTTTTATGTTGTATTAAACATTGCTCGGAACGATAAATTTGTCCTTCTATTACGCCTCTAAAATACTAATAATCAACAACTAAAACAAATATAAACTAAAAAAAATCAATGATTTAAATACTTTTTTTTCAATCTGTTAAAGTAGAATTAACTTTCCTCCAAATAAATCACATCAGCTTATCGAAAATGAAAATGACAAACGAAAAGCCTGGTACTGGATTATTTTGATTTTACTTTTTGATGTTGTCCTTTTTTTAGGGTTTACCATCCGCAAAAAAATCAGCGATGCAAGAGAACGGATAAGAATCGCGAAGGATGCTGAAAAGAAAAAAAACATCGAAATGTCGAGACAATCACTGGCGGAGAACAATAAACCAAGAAGTTCCATCTTCCTGCTTGGAGGCTTTCAAGCTTTTGACAAAAAGGGGGAAGACATTACCAAATTTTTCACCCCTTTGATAAAAGAACTGTTCCTGATCATTCTTTTGTACCCGTTTAAAAATGGAAAAGGAATCACATCGAACAAGCTAACCGAAATGCTTTGGTTCGACAAGCCATCGGCTAAAGCTGTGAATAACCGGGCGGTGAATATGGGCAAGCTTAAGAAAATTTTGGGGCTCATTGGAACCTGTGATTTTACCAGCTCAAACGGCTACTGGACATTTGTCTATAACGAGCACATTCCGGATATGTATATTGACGTTCTTGAACTTCAAAAGATTATTCAAAAAGAAAATATACTGAAAGAAGATGTTGAGCGGCTAATCACCATTGCACAAAAGGGCCCGGTACTAACATTTTTAAATTATGAGTGGCTCGACGAGATCAAAGAAAGAATTTCCAGTCAATTAATTGATCTGCTCCTGGAATACCTTGAATATAAAAATACAGAGGAGGATACTGATTTGTTGATTAAAATTGCAGATTGCATTTTAATCTTTGATTCCATCAATGAAGAAGCGGTCGAGTTGAAATGCAAAACACTGGTCCGTGTTGGGAAACACGGCTTGGCGCAGAAAACATTTCAGAAATTTACAACGGAATATGAGCTGTTATATGCAATTCCTTACGAAAAGCAGTTTAATGAAATTCTGATGTAATATCGCCAGAATAGATGATCCAGCCTTTGATCATCTGGCACTCCGAAGAGTAATAAGTTATGCTAATTTGGATACAAAGCTGGTAGAAATGATCGGTCAAAAAGAAAAGAATCTGCAGTTAAATATGTTTCGGATCCCGTTGACACAATTTATTCATGCAAATCAAGGGTAAAATTGCTAATGTTATAAAAGCAGAGGCCAATCACCCAAAGGCATGAATCATGAGTCCTTTTGTTGACCTTACTTTACTGGCCTTTTGAATATCAGCCTTTTCAATCAACAATTGAATATTGCTTCAATTGGCTGTCTTATTTTTGAAACAGCCGTTGAAAATAAATCATCAGGCTGCCTGGAAAACCCTGCCCCCGCTGTTTGGTTGCTTCCGTTCGTCGGTGGTTATCCGCTATTTACTGAAAATATCATAGGCTTTGGCACAGGATTTGGTAAATTTGCCTGGAACGAAAACAGACAGTTATGAAAACAAAACCCAGCCTTCTGCTTCTTGTTATTTTTGTCGCCCTGCTTATCCAATCCTGTTCTGTCCCGAAAAACATTATCCGCCTCGAACCCGACCGCGAACCGGACAAATGGCTGTTCGGACAAGCATTTGTCAGCGATTCCGTTTACGGAGTCCATTATGAAGTTGGATTCGACAAACTGGAAGACAACCGATACCTGTTTGATTTTCATATCACAAACGGCTCAAACATGCCCATACTCATTGATCCGGCATCGTTTTCATGCAGAGCGTACAACGCCACCATGACCCCCTTAACGGAGAATCAGGTGGCCGCAATTAACCCGGAAAACGAAATCATGGGAATCGACAAACAATTATCCATCAATAAAGCCCGGCAGAAAAACCAGCTTGGGGCCACCCTGGCTATAGTTGGCGTTGGCCTCGCCGCGGCAATTATTACCAGTACCGACGACAATCCCCACAACGATTATCTGGCCGGAGAAATCGCCGCCGACATGGTCGACGATGTCCGGATATCGGGAATGGAGGCTGAATTTCAGGCGCAGGACCTGAACCATTTAAGAGACACCTGGGCTTCGTCAACCATCCGGAAAACCACCCTCGACAGCAATTATGCCATGTACGGTAAAGTGCTTTTCCCGGCCTTCCCCGAAGCAGCTTACCTGAAAATATCCTTACCGGTGGATGACCATTTAATTGAATTCACTTTCAAACAGATTCAGTTCCCGGCACAGTAAACTTTCTAAACTTTTTACAGGGCCCGTTGTTATTGTAAAAACATTTTTTTAGGTTTGCATCACTTAATACGAGGCATATTTCATGAATAACAGCAAAACATACCAGCTCCAATTCTGCACCCGATTCACGGGTTGTGCTGTTTATTCGATGCTTTCCATGTCTATGTGTATGCGATAGCCTTCATTCGGTATTCGTTGTCGGATATGGTGTGAAGGCGTACAAAAAAATCCCGAGATCAATTTCTTTTAATTTCTATTATCCCATAAATTTTAAATTTATGCCAGATTGTATTGTAAGGTTTGGCGGAAACAATTTAAATGATCCGCAAGTCATTTCAAGCCTGGTCCGCTTGCTGAAACAGGCAGGAACAGCACATATCTTGACGATATCGGCGACGAATGAAATCCAAAACGCCTTAACGAAAGGACTTCAAACATTGGGTGCCGGGACCGGCGATCCCGACATGATTTTAGCCCTTGTGCGTGACGAAATTGACAAGATAAAAAATCAGTTCAGGCTATCGGCCCTGCCATCCCTGACACCATTGCTGGAAAAGCTGGATATTCTGTTAAAAGGAATCCACTACACCGGCGATTTTTCACTGGCCTTGCAGGACCAGGTATTGTCGTATGCCGAAAAGATTACCGCGGCCCTGCTGGTTGACATCTTACAACAAAACGACATAGAAGCCGGCCTGGTATTCCCCGAAACGCTTGGCCTGCTGGTGAGCGAAGAATTTGGAAATGCAACGGTGCTGATTGAACAATCGCGCCCGCAGGTATCGGCTTTCAGCTTTGGCAAAGTCAATATCATTCCCGGCTCATACGGCATGACGCAACAAGGCCGTGTGGCCCGTATCGGCAGCCGGGCGGCCGATTATACCGCGGCCTCCATCGCGTCGATCCTGGACCTTCAACGGCTGGAATTATGGCAAATCGGCACTCCCTTCAAGACAGCCGACGATCAGTTGGTTGAAAACCCGGCTTATATCGACAGTCTGACCTACGCCGAAGCCTCAGAACTGGCCTATTTCAATTATTCGGGCATTCACCCCCGCATTGTTGAGCCGCTGATTGAAAAACACATTCCTATTTATGTATATGAATTGGCTGACGGAGAAAAAATACTCCGGACCGTCATTAATTCAAAAAGCATTGTAACGCCACAGGTAGTGAAAAGCGTGGCGTATACCGACGACATTGCCATTCTGAAGCTGAACGGACCAGGTGTCGGATTTAAACCGGGTATCCTGGCAAAGGTCACCACCGCCTTTAACAAACAGCATATTAATATTCGTTCGGTGATTACGGCCCAAACCAGCATCAATATCATGGTTGACAAAGCTTCGATCGAACGGGCCCGGCAGTTGTCGCGCGAACTGGATTTACCATCGGTGAGCGAGGTCGAAATTGCTGAACAGGTGTGCCTGATTGCGATTGTGGGGCACGGTATGCAACAAAATCATGGCATCTCGGCGGCCCTGTTCTCTGCCGTTGCAAAAAACAGGATCAACGTGCTGATCAGCGGATCGGGCGCTTCCGACCTGGTAAGTTATCTTGTTGTCGACAAGCGTGATAAAATAAAAGCCATCCAGGAAATTCATAAAATATTTTTTCATAATTAATCCCTAAAAGAGAATACGATGACGAGTAAAAATCTGAAATTCGAGACCCTGCAGCTACATGCAGGTCAACAAGCCGATCCAACGACCGGCTCGCGGGCGGTCCCCATCTATCAAACCAGTTCGTATGTGTTTAAAGATGCGGACCATGCTGCCAATTTATTCGGGTTAAAAGAATTCGGGAACATTTATACCCGCATTATGAATCCCACCTCAGACGTGTTTGAGCAACGCATGGCGGCGCTCGAAGGCGGTGTGGCAGCGCTGGCGGTAGCTTCGGGCCACGCCGCGCAGTTCCTGATCTTCAATACCTTGCTTGGATTAGGCGATAACTTTGTCAGTTCGCCTTTCCTGTATGGAGGAACCTACAATCAATTCACCGTTTCATTCAAAAAACAGGGAATTGAAGCCCGGCTGACCGAAGACCTGAGTCCGGAGTCATTTGAAAAACGGATTGATGATAAAACAAAACTGATCTTTCTCGAAACCATCGGCAATCCCGGCTATGTTATTCCCGATTTTGACGCGATTGCCGACCTGGCCCGGAAATACGACATTCCGCTGGTTGTTGACAATACCTTTGCCGGCGGCGGCTACCTGTTCCGCCCCATCGAACATGGCGCCAACATCGTGGTTGAATCGGCCACCAAATGGATCGGCGGACACGGAACCAGCATCGGCGGGGTGATTGTCGATGCCGGAAATTACAATTGGGGGAACGGCAAATTCCCCGGATTCACCGAACCGTCGGAGGGTTATCACGGACTGAAATTCTGGGATGTCTTTAACTTCGACGGCCCGTTTGGAAACATCGCCTTTATCATTAAAGCCCGGGTGGAAGGTTTACGTGATTTTGGTCCGGCCATCAGCCCGTTTAATTCCTTCCTGTTGCTGCAAGGGCTGGAAACGCTGTCTTTGCGCATGGACAGGCACGTTCAGAATGCCCAGCAATTAGCCGAATGGCTCGAGAAGCACCCGAAAGTGGAAAGCGTGAATTACCCGGGACTGAAAAGTAACCCATCCTACGAACTGGCGAAAAAGTATTTCCCAAAAGGGCCCGGAAGCATGTTGAACTTCACGGTTAAAGGAGGAACAGAAGAAGCCAAACAGGTTGTCAACAACCTGCAACTGGCGAGCCATCTGGCCAATGTGGGCGATGCCAAAACGCTGATCATCCAGCCTGCGGCAACTACGCACCAGCAGCTATCGGCCGAAGCCCAGCTGGCCGCCGGGGTTTACCCGTCGCAGCTACGCGTATCGGTAGGCCTTGAGCATATTGATGACATCATTGCCGATTTTGAACAAGCCCTGAACAAAATTGGTTAATTAACAGAGAGAGCTTGCCCTGTAACTCAATATGGTTGCAGGCAAGCCGATTTAATATTTTAAACGATAAAATTATGCCACTGAATATTCCGGATAAGTTACCAGCCATTGAGCTGCTCCTGAAGGAAAACATTTTTGTTATTGATGAAACCCGTGCCTCACATCAGGATATTCGTCCGTTAAAACTGGTCATCCTGAACCTGATGCCCTTAAAAATCACCACAGAAACTGATTTATTGCGGGTTTTGTCAAATTCGCCGCTTCAGGTTGAAATCGATTTTTTGAAGATCAAAGATCACCAGCATAAAAACACTTCAGCCGAACACATGAAGATGTTTTATAAAAACTTTGATGAAATCAAAAACAGGAAATACGATGGCATGATCATTACCGGCGCTCCCGTCGAACATTTGCCCTTTGAAGAAGTCACCTACTGGAACGAGATGAAAACCATTCTCGACTGGTCGCTTCACCACGTCACCTCCTCCTTTTTTATTTGCTGGGCCTCACAGGCAGCCCTATTCCATTTTTACGGCATTCCCAAATACCCATTGGACAAAAAAATGTTCGGCGTGTTCAAACACCGGATCTCTGATAATAAATTGCCCATTTTTAGAGGATTTGATGATGAGTACTATGTTCCTCATTCCCGGCACACCGAAATCAGGGCCGAAGATATCGACAAGGCGCCCGAACTCGAGATCATTTCCCGTTCTGCCGAATCGGGCGTTAACATGATCATGGCCCGTAACGGACGACAGATTTTTATTACCGGACATGCCGAATATGCCCGCGAAACCCTGGATAATGAATACAAACGCGACCTGTCAAAAAATTTGCCGATCGATATCCCTGTAAACTATTACCCGGACGATAATCCTCAAAATAAACCCTTGTTAAAATGGCGGTCTGCGGCAAATTTACTATTCACAAACTGGCTAAACTACTATGTTTACCAGGAAACGCCCTATAACCTGGATGACATTGGATAGAAAATAAAATTGAACCGGCCACCGCGTACAAGTAAACAGACTGATAATATTATTTTCAGGTTCTCGGAAAATCCGTAATTTTAGAGAAACCAAAATTAAATACCATGTCAACAAAAAAGAGAATCGCAGTTGTATTGTCTGGTTGCGGTGTTTACGACGGAGCTGAAATTCATGAAGCCACCCTCACCCTGTTGGCAATTTCGCGTGCAGGCGCCGAATATGTCATCTTTGCACCCGATATCCCCCAAACCCAAGTCATTAACCACCTGACCGGTGAAGTGATGAATGAAAGCCGGAATGTCCTGGTTGAATCGGCCAGGATTGCCCGTGGAAAAATTGAAAACCTGAAAAATTACAAGGCCTCCGCATTTGATGCCCTGATTTTTCCGGGTGGTTTCGGCGCTGCAAAAAATCTCAGCAGCTTTGCATTCGACGGCTCCGACTGCACCGTTGATCCCGATGTCGAGTCAGCGGTCAGAAGTACGGTCGCAGCAGGAAAACCGATCGGGGCCTTATGCATCGCCCCGGCCGTTATTACGAAAATTCTGGGCAATGTTGAAGTCACCATCGGAAACGATTCGGGCACGGCCGGCGCCATTGAGGCGATGGGTGGAAAACACACGCATACCACGCACGGAGAAGTGATTGTCGACCGGAAATACAAAGTGCTCAGCACCCCTTGTTACATGCTTAATGCCAGCATTTCCCAAATTGCCGAAGGGGCTGAAAATCTGATAAAAACCATTCTCTACATCTGATTCTGCCGATTGAAAATTAACGGCTGGTTTTCTCCCGACATTCAAATTTATGTGACAGGCCGGAGAAAACCAGCCAGTTTCATTTTAATAAGTTTCACAACATCCCCGCCCCGTTTCTTTTACTATTCTTCTCTCCTATTGAACAAAATTTCAGTTTAAAACGTTTGGCCCGGTCTCGTTTCAGGCAATCATTTCCTCCCTAATCTTTTTTCTTAACATTAAATTCAAATAACTGTCATTTTGCTTAGACTACTTTTAAATAAGCCACTTTACTCGACCGTTGCTTTTTAAATTTTTATATTTGCCGCAAATTTTCAGAGCGCAATCTATTCTAATTCACAATTATGAAACAAATCAAATACGTTACACCTCAAGAAGCTGTACAAGTTATAAAATCCGGCGATCGTGTTCATCTCAGCAGTGTGGCAGTTACGCCGCATACGCTGATAAAACCAATGGTTGAGCACGGACGGAACGGAGAACTCTTCGATGTAAAAATTCAGCATATTCACGTGGAAGGAAACGTGGAATATGCCAATCCTGAATTTGAAGGGATTTTTGTATCCGAGCAATTTTTCGTAGGCGGCAACCTGCGAAAGCAAACCCAGGCCGGTTATGCCGATTATATTCCGGTTTTCCTGAGTGAAACACAAAAACTGATCCGCGAAGGCTACACCAAGGTAAACGTGGCCATGATTATGTGTTCAATGCCTGACAAACACGGTTTTGTATCGCTCGGCACATCGGTTGATGCCACCCTGGCCGCTGTACAAACAGCCGATGTGGTTATTGCAGCGGTTAATCCCAATGTGCCCCGCGCCTGGGGCGATGCCATGATCCACATCAACGAAATCGATATTTTTGTTGAAGACAACATTGAGCTTTATGCGCACGATATGGCCCCGCTAACTGAAACTGAAACCGCCATCGGCCGGAATGTGGCCGAACTGGTCGAAGACGGCGCATGTTTGCAAATGGGTATCGGCGGTATCCCCAATGCCGTGCTGGCCCAGTTAGGAAACCACAAAGACCTCGGCGTACACACCGAAATGTTTGCCGACGGAATCCTGCCACTGGTTGATAAAGGAGTTGTTACCGGTAAACACAAAAACCTCGACAAAGGCAAAATGGTGGCCTCGTTCCTGATGGGAACCAAAGCGCTGTACGACTTTATCGACGATAACCCCATGGTGGCCATGATGGATGTTGGTTATACCAACAGTGTCAGCGTCATCCGCCAGTTAGACAAGGTAACAGCCATCAACTCGGCGTTGGCGATCGATTTAACCGGTCAGGTTTGCGCCGACTCCATTGGTATTAAACACTATTCGGGCGTTGGCGGGCAAATTGACTTTATTCGCGGTGCAGGTTACTCAAAGGGCGGTAAACCCATCATTGCCATCCCCTCGGTTACCGAAAAAGGCATTTCAAAAATCAGTCCCACCCTGCTCCCCGGATCAGGCGTCGTGAGCACCCGCGCCAACATGCACTGGGTAGTCACCGAATACGGAGCGGTAAACCTGTATGGAAAAACCTTGCAGGAACGAGCAAAATTGCTGATCTCCATTGCCCATCCTGAACATCGGGAAACATTGGATAAAGCTGCTTTTGAACGCTTTGGCCCCCACTTCTATTTTAAAGGAAAAACGAACTAAATAAAGAAGGCAGGCGGGAGTCCTGCCTTTTTTTCAAAAATATTTTTTTATAACCAAATAAAGAACACTGATATCATCCGGCCGTAAAATAAATCCGCCATGAGCCGGTTAACGAAATATGACATCCTGATTTTCGAACTTTTGAGCTATTCGTTTAAAAAGGATATAACCGGAGCATTTTACGACAACATCGATAACTGAACACAATTTTTACAACCTTATAATACTTTATACAAATGGAAATATCACATATTGAACACATCGGCATTGCAGTAAACAGCCTTGAAGAGGCCATCCCCTATTACGAAAATGTATTAGGTTTAAAATGTTATGCCATTGAAGAAGTAGCCGACCAAAAAGTTAAAACCGCCTTTTTTAAGGTAGGCAACACAAAAATTGAGCTGCTCGAATCAACCGACCCGGAAGGACCAATCGGCAAATTCATTGAAAAGAAAGGACAAGGAATCCATCACCTGGCATTCGCAGTTGACAACGTCGGCAAAGCGTTGACCGAAGCCCAGGAAAAAGGAGTTGTTCTGATTGACAAAAGCTCACGTAAGGGAGCTGAAGGTTTAAATATCGGTTTCCTTCACCCAAAATCAACCTTAGGTGTATTGACTGAATTTTGCTCCGAGTAACAAATTTGACTACCAATTTTTATTTACAAAAATCAACAATGAATAATCAGGATAAAATCAAACAACTTATTGACCTCCGCAGCGAGGCCAAACTGGGAGGCGGAGAGAAAAGAATCGAAGCCCAACACCAAAAAGGAAAGTTAACCGCGCGCGAACGGATCGACTTGCTGCTCGACGAGGGCAGTTTCGAAGAATTTGACATGTTCGTCACCCACCGGTGCGACAACTTCGGCATCGAAAAAACCAAATTTTTAGGCGACGGCGTTGTGACCGGACAGGGAACCATCGATGGCCGTTTGGTTTACGTTTTTTCACAGGACTTCACCGTTTTTGGAGGCTCACTGTCTGAAACTTTCGCCCAAAAAATTTGCAAAGTGATGGATATGGCCCTGAAAGTGGGCGCTCCGCTGGTCGGCATTAACGACTCGGGCGGCGCACGGATCCAGGAAGGTGTTACCGCCCTGGCCGGTTATGCCGAGATTTTCGAGCGCAACATCATGGCATCGGGTGTCATTCCCCAGATTTCAGCTATTTTCGGCCCCTGTGCAGGCGGTGCGGTATATTCTCCGGCGCTCACCGACTACATCATCATGAGCAAAGGAACCAGTTACATGTTTGTAACAGGGCCTAAAGTGGTTAAAACAGTTACCGGCGAAGTGGTCACCGACGAACAACTGGGCGGAGCCTCCGTTCACGGTTCCAAATCGGGCGTTACCCACTTTATTGCCGAAGACGAACAGGAAGGACTTGCCCTCATCCGTAAACTGCTGAGCTATCTGCCCCAAAACAACCTGGAAGATGCTCCTTTGGCGCCTTGCGACGATCCGATCGACCGTTTGGATGATTTTCTGAATGAAGTAATCCCCGATAATCCGAATAAACCGTACGATGTAAAAGATGTCATCTATTCCATCGTCGACTACAATGAATTCCTCGAAGTACACCGGAATTACGCACAAAATATTGTGGTTGGTTTTGCCCGGTTCAACGGCATTTCAACCGGAATTGTAGCCAACCAGCCAAACTACCTGGCCGGCGTACTCGACATCAATGCGTCGCGTAAGGCCGCCCGCTTTGTACGTTTCTGCGATGCCTTTAACATTCCGATTGTTACACTGGTTGATGTTCCCGGATTTTTACCCGGAACGGCCCAGGAATACGGCGGTATTATTTCGCATGGTGCCAAATTGTTGTTTGCTTACGGTGAAGCTACGGTTCCGAAAGTAACGGTAATCCTGCGGAAATCGTATGGCGGCGCCTATTGCGTGATGAGTTCAAAACACCTGCGCGGCGATTTGAACTACTCGTGGCCGACCGGCGAAATTGCCGTTATGGGACCAAAAGGAGCCATCGAAGTACTGCAAAGTAAAAAAATCAAGGAGATTGAAGACGACCAGGAACGCGCTGAATTTGTCGCAAAACAGGAAGAAGAGTACAAAGATAAATTCGCGAATCCTTACAATGCAGCCAGGTATGGTTACATCGATGATGTCATCGAACCGCGCAACACCCGTTTCCGGATTATCCGTGCGCTCCAGTCGCTGGCAACCAAAAAAGATGTCATGCCTCCGAAAAAACACACCAATATTCCATTATAACGAACAACCATGCAAAACAGATTCAAACAGTTATTGACCGGGATCGTCATCTACCTGGTGGTTTTTACAGGCCAAACGCTGAAAGCGCAAAGTGCCTCCGACCTCCGGTTTAATGAAGTTCTGGTGTACAACGATTCAAACTATGTTGATGAATTTGGCCTTCGCAGTGGTTGGATCGAAATAGTCAATTCATCATTCAGCAATGTCAACATCGCCGGCTGTTACCTGACCGACGATCTGAATAATCCGACCAAATACTGGATTCCTACAGGTACGCAATTAACGGCGCTGGCCCCGAGGGGATTTATCCTGTTTTTTGCCGACGATCATCCCAGCCGGGGTATTTTTCACCTGAATTTTACCCTCGAAGAAGGAAAAACCATCGCGCTTGTTGATGCAAACGGCAGAACAATCATTGATAAACTGGAATTAGGCAAAGGCCACCGGCCCGACATGTCGTATGCCCGCTTAAGCCCCGATCATGATTCCTGGGAGTTTAAAGAAAAAACCACTCCCGGCTCGGATAACGACCACAGCAAGAAAGCCTCATCCGGTGAAAAATTCGTTCAAATTGACCCGGCAGGTATGGGTTTGACCCTGGTCGCCATGTTCGTTGTGTTTTCGTCGCTGGCCATCCTGTATATTTTTTATAAGATAGTTGGCCGCCTGTTTACACGCGCGAAAAAAGTGAAACCGAAAGAGGGTGAAGCAACTGTTGCAGCTGCGCCGGTGGAACAACTATCGGGTGAAGTGAATGCCGCCATTGCCATGACCCTGTACCTGTATCAGACCGAAATGCACGATTTTGAGAATACCGTGCTGACGATTAAGAAGGTTTCCAGATCGTATTCACCCTGGAGCTCGAAAATTTACACCTTAAGAAAAACTCCCCGCTAACAAATATCAACCATGAAAAAGTTCAAATTCACCATAAACGGTAATCAATACGAAAGCGAGATTATCAATATTGAAGATAATATTGCAGAAATCGAGATAAACGGCTCGTTGTACAAAGTTGAAGTTGACAAAGAAATTAAAGCCTCGAAAACGCCAAAACTGGTTCGTCCCAAGGCTATTCCTTCAACCGACATTCACCCGGCCGAAGCTAAAACAAGCAGCCCGTCTGCGCCAAAAGGAGCCGGAAATATCAAATCACCACTACCGGGGGTGATCCTCGAAATCTTTGTCAAAGAAGGAGACCTTGTAGAACGAGGACAAAAATTGTTGATGCTCGAAGCCATGAAAATGGAAAATAACATCGAAGCAGATAAGGCAGGCAAAGTTATTTCAATCAAGGTTAGCAACGGCGCTTCGGTGATGGAGGGCGACGTGCTGATGGTAATAGGAGAATAAGATATGGGTACATTTATAGAATTCATACTCGAACACGTTGCTCAATTCTTCCAGTTTACCGCCTTTGCAAACATGACCGTCGGCCACCTGCTGATGATTGCCATTGGCCTGGTATTCATTTACCTGGCTATTGCAAAAGAGTTCGAACCCATGTTGCTGATTCCTATTGGCTTTGGTATTCTGGTCGGGAACATCGCCTTTTCACCTGGTTTTAAAATCGGGGTTTACGAAACAGGCAGTGTTTTAAACTACTTGTATTTCGGGGTAGCACAAGGGGTATATCCGCCTCTGATTTTCCTGGGGATCGGCGCAATGACCGATTTCTCCTCGCTGATCTCGAACCCGAAACTGATTTTGATTGGGGCTGCAGCCCAGTTTGGTATTTTCGGCGCCTACTGTATTGCTCTGGCGCTTGGTTTCAGTCCCACCGAAGCGGGGGCCATTGGTATTATTGGCGGCGCCGACGGTCCGACGGCCATCTTCATCTCGTCGAAACTGGCGCCCGACCTGATGGGCGCCATTGCGGTTTCGGCCTACTCGTACATGGCCCTGGTGCCTGTTATCCAGCCGCCCATCATGCGATTGCTGACGAACCGGAAAGAACGTGTCATCCGGATGAAACCGCCGCGTGCTGTTTCCAAAACCGAAAAAATCATCTTTGCCATCAGCGGGATGTTGCTCACCACCTTTATTGTGCCGAGCGGTTTGCCTTTGCTGGGTATGCTTTTCTTCGGTAACTTACTGAAAGAAAGCGGCGTTACCAAACGCTTAGCCGACACAGCCAAAGGTCCGCTGATCGATATCGTCACCATCCTGCTCGGTTTAACCGTTGGAGCGTCAACCCAGGCAACAACCTTCCTGACGGTGAAGTCAGTTGGTATTTTCTTCCTGGGCGCACTTTCGTTCGTGATTGCTACCTCCGTAGGTGTGTTGTTTGTTAAGTTTATCAATTTATTTTTGAAAGAAGGAAACAAAATCAATCCGCTGATCGGTAACGCGGGCGTATCGGCTGTTCCCGACAGCGCCCGCATTTCGCAGACGATCGGGCTTCAGTACGACAAAACAAATTATTTGCTGATGCACGCCATGGGGCCAAACGTAGCCGGGGTCATCGGATCGGCTGTTGCCGCCGGTATCCTGCTCAGCTTCCTGATGTAATCGCTGTTTTACATGATAAACAAAAAGCTTCTCTTCCAAAAAAGAGGAGCTTTTTTTGTATACTTGCACAAACTAATACCTGATCCAATGAGAAAAATTTTATCATCATTTTTGATTGCACTACTTACGATTCCTGCCTTTTCGCAGGAAAAAAGCGAAGCAAGCCCGTCTAAACTGAATGTGTTGGTATTTTCGAAAACCGCCGGATTTCGCCACAATTCCATTGCCAACGGGATTAAAATCCTCAGCGAGCTGGCACAGGAGCATGCCTGGGAGTTAACATCCACCGAAAATAGTCAGTTAATCACGCCCGGTTTTTTAACCCACTTTGATGTCGTTGTCTTTCTGAATCCTACCGGGGACATTTTTAACCAAGAGCAGGAAAAGGCATTTGCCGACTTCATGAAGACCGGGAAAGGTTTTGTCGGAATTCATGCTTCGGCTGATTGTGAATACGACTGGGACTGGTACGGCGGATTAAACGGGGCATATTTCCGGATGCATCCGCCGGCACAGGAAGGCACCGTAATTTTTGAAGATTGTAATCATCCGGCGATGAAAGTATTCGAAGGAAAAAACAGCTGGACGACTTTTGATGAATGGTACTCGTTTAAAGCCAATCCCCGGGCAAAAGTTAATGTTTTGGCCCGTCTGGACGAGTCGTCGATTAAAAAAGCGAATAACGACGACTGGAAAATGGGCGATCACCCGATCGTCTGGTGGCAGGAGTACGAGGTAGCCCGGTCGTTCTATACCGGTTTTGGGCACACTTCAGAAGCCTTTGACGACCCGAACGTGAAGGCACACCTCGCCGGAGCCATTGAATGGGCCGGTAAACGAAAGAACTAAAATTCCGAAAAACGTTTTGACAATTATAAAACGCAGGGAGCGGGTTTGAAAACAGACCCGCTTTCTGTTTTAGAGGTCTAACCGCCCCTGCAGTTCCTGATCTTGTGTCGCAAAAAAATCTTCAACAATACGGTCGATGGTCATCAAACACTTGCCACAACTGGTTCCGGCCCGGGTTGCATACTGAATGTCTGATGTATCTTTTGCCCCCTTTTTTAATTCGTTGATAATCTCCTTCTCCGAAACCATATTGCATATACAAACCAAACGGTCACTCATCTTTATTGTATTCTTTTTATAACACGATCATTCGCCCGCCATTCATTCAATTCACAACGACATGATTCCATGCCGCCTGATCAGGCAACAAACTTATTTTCAATAAATAACCTGATCTGACGGTATACCTCTATTACATCGTCCCGTTTCGGAAGTGTGTCGTAAATCTTTTGCGTGAGCTGTTTTTCATTCAACAGTTGGAAACTGTCTTTGAAATTTAAATCATAAACCATTGCCAACAGAAATAGTTTAAAATCGTTTACTGAGTGCAGATCTTTTTTGAGCACCGGTTTACCGGCCCGCAAAGCTTTAATCACCAATTCACTCACTCCCGGCGTATTGGGCAAACCATAACTTATTGAAGGCAACAAGAACGATCCGTCGCGCTTCAGGTGAGACACGCAAATTCCCCAAATATCGAGTTTATCGGCATCACGCAGGATTTTACTGAATTGAGAAACCTGATCGTCGACCATGTTCACAACTGCTTTATTGTGCAATTCAATAACCTGGGGCACCAGTTGTTGCAACGGTTCCGGCCAGCTTGAAAAAAAATCCTGTTCTTTCAGAACGGAAACGCTTAAAGCAGCATGATCCTCCGATTTTGTATCGTCAAAGGTTTTGTACTTCTCAAATTGCTGAAATCTTCCCAAATCGTGAAGTAAACCGATGATGCGGGCCAGTTCGCGACCATTTTCATCCAAATTCAGCTTTTGTGCCAGTTGCATTGATAATCCGGCCACTCTCAACGAATGGTCTTTCTTCAGTTGCAAACTATCCGCCACCGAAACATCCTTTCCTGCAAGCTGTTTCCGGGTATAATCCTCAAAGAAATTATTTGCAGTCTCCGCGATATGCTTCATCATTGCTAATTGTTCCATAGTGCGCAAAAATAATCGATTTGCAATCTCCTTCAATTTTCCTTCCGAAAGATTTATCAACAACACACAAAACATCCTTTATTCGTAAGTTTTTAATTTTTGACGACGGGAAAAAGGAATGTTTTATTATTTTTGCATCGCTTTAAAGGTCCCATAGTTCAATGGATAGAATGTAAGATTCCGGTTCTTATGATCTGGGTTCGAATCCCGGTGGGATCACCAAAAACATGAAAAGCCGCTGAAATTCAGCGGCTTTCTTTGGATCAATTCAACTTTCTGGTGGAGCGAATCATTTTCACACATAAATTTTAGCTAATCGGAACAAGAAAAATGGGATATCTCTGACACCTCTTTGGGTAGCCCTAAATGCTTTGATTTTTGCATTGAACGATTCAGCCGAAGCATTTGTGCTCCGATTATCAAAATAGTTCAATATCTCGGGGTAATGAGAGTAGAAGGTTGCCGATATAGTATTGAAAGATTTGAAACCGGAGTCTGTTACATCGTTGAACCACTTTGCCATTTTGGTATACGCCACGCCTTTGTTTTTAGTGTTTGTAAAGATCATCCTTAATCCATGTACCAACCAGTATGCCTGCTTGATATCGGGATATAGCCCGAATAATAACTTTGCGCGTTCCTTTTGTTTTGGCGTCCATTTTTCAGCCGATTTGAACAACAGGTAGCGGCTACGGGCCAGCAGTTGTTTTTTTGTATCACCGTTCTGCAACTCCTCAGGGACATATTTTTTACCGTCAAGTTTAGCGTTTTCTTTGGCATTGGTCTCTTGGTTTATTGCATCCCAACGATGTGCTATACGAATCTCCTGAATCGCATCATTGGCCAGCTTCTGTACATGAAAACGGTCAATTACCCTTATGGCACATGGAAAACACCTTCTGGCGATCTTGTTCATCGATGCGGCCATATCAAGTGTAACTTCCCTGACCACTTCCCGTTCTTTTTTAGGGATACTGTTGAGCACCCTTATGACCTTTTCTGATGCTGTGCCTTCGATCATTGCCACAAGTGCGCCTTTGCGTCCTTTCCCGTCTTTATTGGTCACCACGGTGTAAAGGTCACCGTTTGAAAGGGCAGTCTCGTCAATGCTCAGGTGGGGTCCCAGGTTTCCGGGGTAAAGTATCCATTCGCGGGCATGATCCTTTTGATCCCAGTCCCTGTACCCGCTCAAATGTTCCTTGTACTGCTGGCCAAACCGGTCTCCATCAATATAATAATGTTTCTCAAGGCTGTTGCTGCTTATTGGGTAATTGTCCAAATAATCCTTTTAAAAAATCCGCGAAACTTTTGGTGTAACGCGTCCCCTCTGCTGTCAGGTTCCATGACTTACTGACCAGTTCTCCAGTGGCCTCCACCAACCACTTTCGCCTGCGTACGTGCAGAAATACAGCCTTCTTGCGGATAGGAAAGTCTTGGATAACAACCTCGGCATGAAATCCTTTTGATGTGAGCTTCTCATTGAGGTAAGCCTCAGGTTTATTATCAATCTCATCCAAGTATACATGCACTGCTTTATCTTCAACTTTGATGCTGATCACAGTAAAGTAATCGAATAACTCTTCTGGTAATAGTAACCGGATTAACTCCCGATATCGTGATTCTTGTTCTGCCATTGGTTAATATTTGGTGCAGAACAAAGATTATAATTTTTTACATTCCCCCTACAAAGTTCATTTGATCCCTTTCTTTTTTATTTTAACCTTGCAATACCCAACTGCCTGATTAAATACCTCCTCAAATCCGCCAATACAGGCAATCGCCTGATCAATACCGAATTCACGCGCAGTATAATCGAATAGATCTTTCCTCGAACACTTTATTACAGTACAATTGAAGGGAAAGTAGTTGTACCAAAGCGATTTTTCGCCAAGCCAGGGAACGATTGGTTTTCTTTTTATACTTTTGCAACATGTATTATTCCTATGTCATTTATAACCTCGAACATCACCGTTTCTATTACGGGCTGTGTGTTGATTTACAAAAGACCGAATTGGCTCACAATGAAGGTTTAATCGAGGAAACAAGGGGTATTTCGCCCTGGAATATGGTTTTTCACGAAGAAAATACCAGTAAACAACTTGCCATCAGGCGTGTCCGGTTTTACCGCACCCTGGGCGGACAACGGTTCCTTAAACGAAAACTGAACTTTTAGATTTCAACATCAGATAGTTAATAATCATTTTTGCCCAGCACAATAAGCTGATTTTCTTTTTTTGTAGATTTGTGATTGAAACCATTTAAATTATTTAACGATGAGAAGAATAATCATTGGAGCATTTGCATGTAGCCTTTTGTTTGTTGGATGTAAATCTTCACAGAAACTGAGTTCGGGCGATGCAACCGAAGCCGTGAGCCGGAGTGATCAGCAGCCAAAAGTTTTTTCGGCAACTGAACCCAAACCTGCTACCCGCGAAACCAGCACGACTAAATATGACCAACCTGCTGCACCTGTGCGTACGCAAACAGAAGCATTCAATTTTGCGCAAAAAGAGGATGCCAGTAAATATGACGGAAGCAGCTTTTTCGTCATTATCGGTAGTTTCAGTTCGCTTGACAACGCCAACCGTTACAAACAGGAACTGACTCCCCAAGGATTTAACCCGATTATTTTACACAGCGAAACCGGCTATTACCGGGTATGTGTAAATTCGTACACCGACGAGATGGCTGCCCGTCGGCGTGTTAACCAGATCCGTACCGATTTTCCGAAATATGCAGACACCTGGCTCTTGATTAAAAAATAATATCCCTTTATCACATCACAAAAAAGCTGATTACCCGATAACGCAGGTAATCAGCTTTTTTATGATGTACTTGTGCCAAATACCGGCAATTTTTAATAATTTACCAGGCAAGCTGCACCAAAACAAACAACGATTATGCAACTTAAGCCCAATATACTTCTTATTAACAGCGCCGAACCCAAAGTAACAACATTCTGACAGCCGATCGCAATGCTACTGGAAAAATACGGCGCTTCCTGCCAGCTGGCGGAATACCGGGAAAGCAAACAAAGTCCTGCTGCCCGTTTCAACGGAGTGATGATCACCGGATCTCCCCAAGGCGACGACATTGTTGAACAATTCATAAATCACCTCGTGTTCAGAAATTTTTTAACGATCGTGAAGCGAAGCATGTCTGCCTAAAACAACACATAAAGCCAATATTATTTCCTCGCTTCCAGAAGTTGATGGGCCTGTTTTAACGCTTGTTCAAACAAGGAGAACACATTCGACTTCTGAACCAGCTTAAAGAACCCGTGTTTTTCCAGTTCCTTCATCACCTTCGGCTGAACGCCTGATAAAATGACCTCTGTCCCGGTATGTTGAATCTCTTTCACGACATCCTTCAGGTTGTGCATGCCGGTTGAATCAATAAACGGCACGTGGCGCATCCGGATGATCAGTACATCCGATTTGACGCCAATGGATTTCAAGGTGGAACTGTATTGTTTGGCCGAGGCAAAAAAGAAAGGTCCGCTGATTTCGTAAATTCCAATTTCCTTTGGAACCGAAGAATAATTCTCCAGAATATCCGAATCGAGCTCAAAACCGGGCTGGGCGCCTGCATCGGCCATTCGTTTCATAAACAAAAGAGCCGACAACACAATACCAACTTCGATGGCAAAAGTTAAATCGATCAATACCGTTAACAGGAAGGTCACGAGCAAAATCAGCACATCGAAGGCCGAGCCCTTAAAAATATTAACGAACGAACGCCATTCGCTCATGTTATACGAAACTACAATCAGGATACCTGCCAGGCACGACATGGGAATCAGTTTGGCCCACTGGCCGAAAAACAACATGATAAACAACAGGGTGATGGCGTGAATAATGCCTGCAACCGGTGTACGTCCGCCGTTTTTTACGTTGGTCGCCGTACGGGCAATCGCTCCGGTAGCCGGGATACCACCAAAAAACGGAGTCACAATGTTGGCAACCCCTTGGGCGATCAATTCGGTATTCGAGCGGTGATTACTGCCAATCATCCCATCCGACACAACGGCTGACAATAAACTTTCGATCCCTCCCAACAAAGCAATGGTTAATGCCGGTGCAAAATACAGGTGTAACTGGTGTACCTCAATCGACGGGAATGTCAGGCTAATTGTCTGCGGAATATCGCCAAAAACCGACTCGATGGTTGAAACCGGCAAACTGAACACCTGAACAAGCAGGGTAACCAAAATGATGGATACAAATGAACCCGGAATTTTATTCGTAATTTTTTTGAAATAAACAGAAATCAAAATGGTAGCAACCGTAATGCCTAAGGCAAGCAGGTTGGTTTCACCCAAATGCGAAAAGTAAGCGCCCCACTTCGGCAAAAATTCCGAAGGCATATCGGCAATTTGTAAACCCATCGCATCCTTTATCTGGGTCGTAAAAATAACCAGGGCAATACCGCTGGTAAAACCCACGATTAAAGGGTGAGGAATAAACTTCAGCAAGGATCCCAGTTTGAGTAAACCAAAGATGACCAGAATTACTCCGGCAAGTATCGTCGAAATAATCAATCCATCCAGTCCGTAACTTTGAATAATGCCGTAGACGATTACGATAAATGCCCCCGTAGGACCACCAATCTGAACACGGCTGCCGCCCAACACCGAAATTAACAATCCGGCAACAATGGCCGTAACCAATCCTTTTTCGGGCGACACCCCCGAAGCAACGGCAAATGCAATGGCCAGGGGTAAAGCCACAATCCCAACAATAACCCCTGCAAAAGCGTCATTTGTGAACTGTTTCTTCGAATATCCCCGCCTTAAAACGCTAAACAATTTTGGATAGAATACCTGATTCATGATGTCTGAAAATTGATTTTGAAGGCGCAAATGTAGAGAGAAATCATTCCCGTTATCCTCTGAAACCGCTTTTTTTGACTTGTGTAAAGAAATATTAACCCTCGTGCAGAAACATCGGACACAATTCGCTCAATATAAAAGATATACCATGCAGCAATATTAAAAAAAACGGGGACTTCTGCAACCACCTGTGAGACGATATTTTTGCAAATCAGTTTTTCCTCAATTTGGCTTTATTAACAAAAAAGCCTTAACTTTTCATCTGTGGGTTTGTTAATTCTACGTTGATAAATTTAAACGCATCTAAATCATGAGTCAAAACTTCGCCAACTTATCTTTCTTTGCAGTTGCATGGCTTTTTGTACTTGGAAGTTGCTACATGGGTAACGGACAACAAAATGAACAAGCCATGCTGAAGGCAGCCGAAAACTATCAGAATTTTTGCGCCGGATGTCACGGTTACCAACTCGAAAAATTTGAAAATAAAGACTGGATGTATGGCGATGGCATTCAAAATGTCATCAACTCCATCACCCACGGGCAAGCCGAAATGGGGATGCCTGCTTTTGCAGTCACTTTTTCGAAAGAAGAAATAAAAGCCCTGGCCGGTTATGTAAAAACCGGAATCCCGAAAGATAAAGACAAACTCCAACCGGCCTTGTCGGCAAATGACCGGGTGGAATCGGAAGTACAAAATTTTCTGGTCGACACCGTTGTCAGTGGACTGGGGGTTCCCTGGGGAATGGAATTTCTCCCCAACGGCGATTTGCTGATCTCCGAACGGTCAGGGATACTTTACCGTTTTTCGGATAACCGGTTAACCAAAATTGACGGTGTTCCTGAGGTGATGGCCAAAGGTCAGGGCGGCTTACTCGATCTGGAACTTCACCCCGACTACGAAAATAACGGCTGGTTATACCTGGCCTACTCGGGCTTTGCCGATAATAACAAAGGAATAGCCTGCACCAACGTGATGCGGGCCCGGCTAAACGGCAATCAATTGACCGACCAGGAAATCATTTTTAACGGAGCGCCCGATACCGACCGGGGACACCATTGGGGATGCAAACTGGAATTCGACCGGAATGGCTACCTGTTTTTCGGAATTGGCGATCGCGGTCAGCATTTTGTATTTCCGCAGAGCCTGGACAATTCCAACGGAAAAATTCACCGGATTAAGGATGACGGCTCCATTCCCTCAGACAATCCGTTTATTGATACGCCGGGAGCCATGCCCAGCATCTACTCGTACGGGCACCGTAACCCGCAGGGGACCTGCATGGATCCCGAAACCGGCGAAATCTGGGTAACCGAACACGGCCCCATGGGAGGCGACGAACTGAACCTGATCAGACCGGGACTAAACTACGGCTGGCCGGTCATCTCCTACGGAATCAATTATGATGGTACCACCCTGACGGAGCTGACCGAAAAGGAAGGTATGGAACAACCCGTCACCTACTGGGTTCCTTCCATCGCCCCCTGCGGAACAACCTTTGTAAAGGGAAACCGATATCCAAACTGGAAAAACAACATCCTGGTCGGGTCGCTTCGCTTTCAGTATGTGGAACGCCTGGTTCTCGAAAACAACCGGGTAACTCACCAGGAAAAATTACTCGAAGGAATCGGACGCGTGCGGAACGTCGAAATGAGCCCGGAAGGCTTTATTTATGTGGCCATCGAAAATCCGGGAAAGATTGTACGGCTGATCCCGATCGAATAAAATAAAGACCCATTTTCAAAGCAAGAACAATTATTCATGAACTACAGAAAACTTATGTGGGTACTGTTCGTATTGTTATTCATTTTTTTAGCTGTCTTTTTAAGTATAAAACTGAATCCGGCATTCGGGGGAAAAGCTACCGGGGACCGGCTGGAGCTCATGATACAATCGCCAAATTTCAGTGACGGAAAGTTTCAAAATCCGGTAGAAACCGTTATGCAAACCGACGACATGCCTTTTTTCAAATTGATGAAGGAATTTTTCTTCACAAAGGGCGACCGTGTGCCGGCCGACACCATCCCGGTGATCCCGCTTAATCCGGAAAATTACAGCGAAAGAACAGGACCGGCGCGAATGACCTGGCTGGGACATTCGAGTGTGTTGATAGAGATTTCGGGAAAAACCATTTTGACCGACCCTGTTTTTGGCAAGCGGATTTCACCTTTTTCGTTTATCGGAACAAAGGCATTCGCTTATTCACATTCATACAAACTCACCGATTTACCACCGGTTGACCTGGTGTTGATCTCACACGACCACTACGACCACCTGGATTACGCCGTCATCAAACAGCTGGTAAATACTGATGTACCGTTTGTAACTGCATTAGGGGTCGGCGCCCACCTCGAGTATTGGGGCATCAGCCCCGAACGAATTACTGAACTGGATTGGTGGGAAAGCTATATCCTCGACGATGTATTGCTTTTTACCGCCACGCCCGCCAGGCATTTCTCCGGCCGGGGCCTAACCAATCGTTTCTCCACCTTGTGGGCCTCCTGGGTGATCGAAAGCCGGGACGAACGGCTGTTCTTCGGCGCCGACTCGGGTTATTATCCCGGATTTAAAGAAATCGGCGACAAATTCGGCCACTTCGACCTGGTTATGCTGGAATGCGGACAATACAGCCGTTACTGGCCCTTCATCCACATGTCGCCCGAAGAAACCGTCCGGGCAGCCCTCGATCTCAATGCAAAAGCCTTGTTACCCATCCATTGGGGTAAATACAAATTGAGCATTCATCCCTGGACCGAACCGGTAGAACGTTTGCTGAAAGCAGCCGAAGGTTCGCCGATACAGGTAACGACGCCCAAAATCGGCGAAGTTTTTACACTCGATAAAAGACTGCCCGACAGCAGATGGTGGCGAGAGGATGGCAAGAACTGATGGTTGGAGAATTGGCTATTGGTTATTGGATAATTGGTCATTGCTGCATGGAGCTTGGGGCTTGTTCTCTGCGAACTTTGCGCTTCCTGGCGTTCTCTGCGTTAAAAAGTGCCTTAGTTCCAAAGCGCCAAAGTAAAACTGCGACTGGAACTGAACACTGAACACTGAATACTGCGACTGTCTCCCGTCTCCCGTCTTCCTCTCTCCCTTTCTCCCTTCCTTGTCATTTTCAGTTCATTTTCCCGGTTAAAAGCTAAACAATTCTAATTTTGTACCGGTTAATATGAAAAAGAGATGACGATGACCGGTTTTGTGACGGATTATTTTTCGGAACTGATTTACTTGTTAAACGAAATGGCTCCCTGGCTGATCCTGGGGCTTATTTTCGCGGGCCTGCTGAAAGTATATTTTCCGCAGGACAAGGTGCAACGTTACCTGGGCAAATCCACGACCCGATCGGCCGTGAATGCCTCGTTGCTGGGTATTCCCATGCCGCTTTGCTCCTGCGGGGTTATTCCAACCGGTATTTCTTTTTTCCGCAACGGCGCCTCCAAAGGGGCAACCAACTCATTTTTGATATCGACCCCGCAAACCGGCGTCGATTCCATTCTGGCCACTTATGCCATGTTGGGATGGCCCTTTGCCATCCTGCGGCCAGTTATTGCGTTTATAACCGGCATCGGCGGCGGTATCCTGACCAATCTGTTTATCAAAGAAAAACCGGCAGCGGCAAATCCCTATTCCAATTTGAGGGTAGATACGGCCGCTCTTGGCAAAAAAGCAACTGATCCGTCCTGCAGCGATGCCTCCTGCGGGTGCCACGACGAGAAGAAACCCAAAGGCAACTCTTTCGTGCAGGCAACACATTACGCTTTTATTGAGCTTCTTCAGGACATTGCCAAATGGCTGATTATCGGGTTCCTGATCGCTGCCCTGATTTCGGTACTTTTACCTGACAACTTTTTCAGTTCATTTCAGGGAATGGGCTTACTTGAGATCCTGATCGTTCTGGCCGCCTCCGTACCCATTTATATTTGCGCAACCGGCTCTATCCCGATTGCGGCCGTACTGCTCATGAAAGGAGTATCTCCAGGTGCAGCGCTTGTTTTTTTAATGGCCGGACCGGCAACCAATGTGGCCACCATGGTGGTGATCGGTAACATCATGGGCCGTAAATCCCTGTTTGTTTACCTGGCGACCATTATTGGCGGAGCCACTTTATTCGGGCTATTAATCAACTGGCTGATTCCAAGGGAATTGTTCATGGAGCAAATCGTTCATATTCACGGCGACGGCGAACACGAAATGTTACCCAAATGGCTTCAAATTTCATCTTCGGTTCTGCTGGTGGGTTCACTCATCTTTGGTTATTTTTATGAACGCTACGAAAAAACAAAAAAAACACAGCTTATGGATTTCAAAACAATAAAGGTTGAAGGAATGACCTGTTCTCACTGCGAAGCCAGCGTGAACCGAAACCTGTTGAAACTGGATGGTATTGATGAAGTTTTTGCAGACAAAAATACCTCCGAAGTTAAAATAGCCGGAGAGAAAATTGATCTGAAAAAAATAGAACAGGTCATTGCCGAAATTGGTTATCAATACAAAGGAGAAGTCTAATGTCTCTTATTCAGGCCGCATTGGTTGTATGTTGCAGTTTGCCGGCTCTAGCTACGGTTTTGTTGGGCTATCAGTTGCTGCGTAATGGGCAGGGCATTTTCGGACGACCCACCATCGTCGCCTGGCTATTCTATCCGGTCAAACTCATCGTCGTTGCTGTGATGACTTCACTTTCTGCATCTGCTTTTTTCCCTGGCTTCTTTTTGTACTTCCCCTGGCTGATTCAGAATGAAATACCTGAGGTTCAGAAATTAATGGCCATCGTTTTCCTGATGGGGGGCAACCTGCTGCTCATCCCGGCTTATTATACCATGAGCATCTTTACGCGCGTTGGGCTGCCCGCCTCACCGCATGCCCTTCAAACAAAAGGGGTTTTCAGTATCAGCCGGAACCCGATGTACGCCAGTTTTATCTTTTTACACACGGCCTGTTTTCTGCTTATTCCCAGCTTGTTGTTGCTGATATTAATGATTTTCAACCAACTGGTTCACCATGTCATCATTCTGAAAGAAGAAAAATTTCTGGAAGATCAATTTCACGAAGAATACTTATCTTATAAAAAAGATACGGCCAGGTATTTATAAACAAAAGCTGGATATCGCGCTGTTCGTTTTGGCTTATTTCCGCGCGATGGTCACCAGTTCCATCGTATAGCCGGTACGCTCCCACCCGCTCACTTTAAACAATGCCGTAAATTCATGCTCGTAAAGCTGGTTGCGGGCATAAAAACCGGCCAGCGAATCCTGATCGGTAAAATATTCCACGATGCGAATAACCCCGATATCGTTGTCGGAAATAAACAAAGCCATGTCTGTTCCGTTAGGGCCTCTCATCCTCGAAACAATCGTATAATCAATCATCTGCGGGTCACCCTGCGACGTATATAATTTCAGCTCATCAGATTCCGGATCAGTTATCTTCAGCCTGCTCTCCGAAATTTCGATATTCGGGAAAGCATTGCTGAACACATTGCGCAAAAAACCCATTGTTTTAAACTGCCCGATATAAATGATATTCTCCGAGTTCACTTTCGACTTGTCCCATTCGGAGTTTAGCATCAGGTTAAAGGACGTATGGTTCCGCGACAAAAGTTCGCTGATCATTTTCGTGCAATAGGGCCCCATTTTAGTAATGTAAGGATACCGGTTCGGGATCATGCCCGAAGCCTGTTCAGGGTGTTGCTGGATATGACGGGCAAATTCCTGTTCGGAGTTGATCGAGAAGTCGCGGATAATTCCCGAACCGCCTGTCGGCAAGGAAGACGAAATGGTAAAATGGTCGCCAATCAATACCGTCAACGGATAATCTGTGGCCACAAAGCCGTCCCAAAATCCGTCGTTTCTTTTCTGTCCGGCGGTTTTGATCAAAATAAACGACAGGATAAGCACCAGCAGGATCAATAGAATAAAAACCAACCTTCGTTTCGGGAAGCGCGATTTTTTTGTAACGCGGGTTGAGAACGAAACCTGGTACTGTCCTTTCTCAATTTCGAAGAGGAGATCATCGGTCTTGCCTTCGGTGGCATAATAAACGTCCAGCTTCTTCCGGAGGTTATGCACGTAAACGCGCACTTTTGTGTCGTTTCGGACCGGATCGTACGCCTTACCGAAAATTTCACTGCCAATCGTAGTTTCCTTCAGTTTAATTCCTTCCAGCGTGGAATTTACCAACAGGTTAAGCAAAGATACATTTACCCCGGAACGCGAAAATTGTTTGCTTTCCACGATCTTCTGCAATTGGTCCAATATGAGTTGTTTGTCAGGCATGCGGTAATTTAGCGATGTCCAAATATAATGAAAAACCATTTGTTTCATACTCGGAAACAATTATTTAGCCGTTTCCGAAAAATCTGTTTTTAACGGTTAAAAGAACGTGATTTATTGCTATCGGTAGCCCGGTTTTGCCGAAACAAGACTAACTTTCATCCTAAAATGGAAAAAAAATGAAACTACTCACACTAAACCTCTTCCTGATTTTATCGGTTAGCCTGTTTGCACAACAGACGGAAACCCGCTATCTCTCCGGCACCGGCGCAGACCAGACCGTGGATTGGGAGTTCTATTGTTCTGCCGGGATGAACAGCGGCTCCTGGACCAAAATTCCCGTACCATCGTGCTGGGAGCAACAGGGCTTTGGCAGCTACAACTACGGTCACGATCCGTTTGAGAAGCGCCTGAACGAAACCGGACAATACAGGCACCGCTTTTCCATTCCGCAGGCATGGAAAGACAAAACAGTTGAAATGGTGTTTGAAGGAGTAATGACCGACGCCGAAGTAAAAGTCAACGGCAAATTAGCCGGGCCGGTCCATCAGGGCGCATTTTACCGGTTTAGTTACGACATCACCAAGCTGTTAAAATATGGACAAGAAAATCAACTGGAGGTTTTTGTCAAAAAACATTCAGACAATTTATCGGTTAGTCTGGCCGAACGAAAAGCCGACTTCTGGATATTTGGCGGTATTTTTCGTCCCGTCTACCTTCAGGCTAAACCCAAGTTACACATTCAGCGCGTAGCCGTTGATGCCCGGGCCAACGGCGAATTCAAAGCCGATGTCTTCCTCTCGCCCGCAACCAAAACCGGGAAAGTACGTGTGGAGATCCGCGATCTGGCCGGAAAACCCCAGGCTGTTTTTGAGAAGCCAATTGGTAGCGCTATTGAACGGATTGATGGACATTTGAGCGATCCTCAAACCTGGTCACCCGAATTTCCAAATCTGTATACCGCGGTTTTCAGCATCCGGGATAAAAACAATCAAACCATACACGAACACCGGGAGCAGATCGGCTTCCGGACGGTTGAGGTGCGCGAAAGCGACGGGATTTACGTCAACGGCGTGCGTATTAAAATGAAAGGCGTCAACCGGCATACCTTCCACCCGAAATACGGACGAACCTCATCCAAAAACTTAAGCATCGCGGCAGTGAACCTGATGAAAAACATGAATATGAACGCCGTTCGCATGTCGCATTACCCACCCGACAAGCACTTTCTGGAAGTCTGCGATTCGCTGGGACTTTTTGTGCTCGATGAACTGACGGCCTGGCAAAAACCTTCGTACGACGACCTCGTTGGGCGGAAGCTGCTGGAAGAGTTGATTGCCCGCGACCTAAACCATCCCTGCGTTATTCTGTGGGACAACGGCAACGAAGGAGGCGAAAACAACCAGCTGAACGACGCCTTTGCAGAACTGGACATTCAGCAACGCAAAGTACTGCACCCCTGGCAGGATTACGAGCTGACCAACACCCTGCACTACATCGATTACGATTACCTGGCCTTGGATGGCTTCAGCAAACGAAAAATATTCTTCCCCACCGAGTTTCTGCATGGTTTGTACGATGGAGGACATGGCGCGGGGCTGGATGATTACTGGCAAAAAATGTGGAGCGATCCGCTTTGTGCAGGCGGTTTCCTGTGGGTATTTGCCGACGAAGCCGTCGAACGCACCGACCGGAACGGAGAACTCGACACCGACGGCAATCACGCGCCCGACGGCATTCTGGGCCCCTACCACGAAAAAGAAGGAAGTTTTTATACCATCAAAGAAATCTGGTCGCCGGTGTATTTCGAAAAAAAATACATCAACCCTTATTTCGACGGGACCTTCAACATCGAAAACCGTTACCATTACACCAATCTCAACCAGTGTCATTTCACGGCGGAATGGCTGAAGTTTTCCAATCCGGGCGGCCATCTCTCCGAGTTGGTTGTGCAGTCACAAAACCTGAAGGCAGACCTCCCGCCCGGAAAAACCGGGGCACTGAACGTTGATCTGATCGCCGGCTGGGCTTCGTGCGATGCCTTACGCATCAGTATGACCGATCTTTACGGGCGCAAGCTGAACAGCTGGAGCTGGCCGGTGAAACGGGCCCGCGACCTGGCTGGCGAACAATTAGCGTCGCTCCCCGGCCGCCGGCCGCAGCTCGAAGAAACGGCATCGGACTACCACGTAACAGCCGGCGAACTGGAAATCAGCATACGGAAAAAAGACGGCGCCATTGCGCAAATCCGGAATAAAGGGCAAATAATCCCCCTTGCAAACGGGCCGGTGTTTGTAAGCAACGAAAAGGTTGTAACAGAAGTCACGCACGCCTTCACCGGCGAGAGCCTCGAGATCAGGACGATGTTTGAAAATGGCGATTCGTTCACCTGGAGCATCCCGGGCAACGGCAGCCTGAACCTGCATGTCGCTTACGAACCGGCCGGTGGTTGCGAGTTTGCCGGAATCAGTTTCGACTTTCCCGAAAAACATATTTCGGGGATAAAATGGTTGGGCAACGGTCCGTACCGGGTGTATAAAAACCGGATGAAAGGGGCGAATTTTGGTTTGTGGGAAAAGTCGTTTAACCAAAGCATCACCGGGGAATCGGGTTTTGAATACCCCGAATTTAAAGGCTATCATGCCAACATGTACCGGGCCGAAATACAAGGTAACGAAACGCCCGGTTTCACAGTCTATATTAAAAGCGACGACATTTTCCTGAAAATGCTGACGCCCGGTGAGCCCGCTGCTCCTGCCAATACAAAAATCAGCTATCCCAAAGGCGATATTTCCTTTTTGCACGGAATCAACGCCATTGGCACTAAGTTTATGAAAGCCGACAGGCTGGGACCGCAGTCATCAACCTACTATTTTAACCCCGCCAAAATACACGGGGAAAAATTGCTGATGGATCTGACATTTACCTTTTAGCAGCAGTCGGATCCATCTGCGTAAAAACCTGTTAATTTCTCATGTAACGAAAAAAGTATGTATCCAAAACTAATCATCACAGGCCTCATCCTGTCATCGTTTACAACGGTTGACCCTTCGCCGGCTAAGGAGGACTTTTTGCAAAGCATTGGCGTGTGCACAAAATTCAGCCAGGCAGCCATGCTCGAAACCTCGGGCTATGATTACATAGAAGAAAGTGTCGGCAGTTTTTTGATGCCGTCGAAAACAGAAGAAGAGT
Source organism: Gaoshiqia sp. US2 (assembly GCF_059705485.1). Lineage (NCBI taxonomy): Bacteria > Pseudomonadati > Bacteroidota > Bacteroidia > Marinilabiliales > Prolixibacteraceae > Gaoshiqia > Gaoshiqia sp. US2. Next base: position 4,582,349 of record NZ_AP048550.1, read on the forward strand.
TCGACCTGACGCTCGGACAAGCCAGACAAGCGCCCCTGCCGGTATTGGTTTGTAATGGTTTTATCCCCGGAAACTTAAAAAGTGTCGGCCCCGAAGCAGCCCATCCCGAAATACTCGATTACATGGAAACTGCATTTCGCCGGGCACAAAAGGCCGGCGTTGAATACATTGTTTTTGGCAGCGGCGGATCACGGGCCATTCCCGAAGGTTTTCCGCGCGATGAAGCCCGCCGGCAATTTATTAGTCTTTGTACGGCCATGTCTCCGATTGCCGCCAGGTACGATATCGTGGTCGTGCTGGAGCCGCTCAACAAAAAAGAATGCAATTTTATCAACTCGCTTACCGAGGGCGGCGAAATCGTCAAAGAAGTCGGCCACCCGAATTTCAGGCTTTTAGCCGACATTTACCACATGCTGATGGACGATGAAGGCCCGGAAAGCATTTTAAAATACGGACAGCTGATCAGGCACGTACACCTGGCCGAAAAAGAAGAGCGTGCGGCTCCCGGCACCCGCGGCGAAGATTTCAGGCCTTATTTTGACGCGCTAAAGAAGGTGAACTATCAGGGAAAATTGTCGATTGAATGCCGGTGGAAGGACCTGGCAACGGAGGCAGCAACGGCTATCGAAGCAATCAGAAACCAATTATAAACTCTAAAACCTGCAAATATGGATCATTCAAGACGATCGTTTGTGAAAAAATCGGTCCTTGGCGCTGCCGGGATCACCATTGGCGGCATGGGCATGTCGGCCAAAAGTTACGGAAACATCCTGGGAGCCAACGACCGGGTCAGGGTGGGCATACTCGGATTTTCGAACCGGTTTAAAGATTCGCTGGGAAAAGCCTTCCTGAAATATGCCGAAGAAATGAATTTTGAATTTTTTACCATTTGCGATATTTGGAACCGCCGTCGCGACGAAGGGCAGGCCTGGCATCAGGAAGCCGCCGGACGAACGATTGGCGTAGCCAGAAACACCGACGAACTGTGGGAGCAAAAACCCGATGCGGTCATCGTCAGTACGGCTGATTTTCAACATGCCCTCCACCTGGCGGAAGCCGTAAGAGCGGGAGCCCATGTTTATTGCGAGAAACCTTTCGCCGAAACCATGGACGACGCCAACGAGGGACTGAAAGCCGCCAAAGAAACGGGCAAGGTCATTCAGATTGGTTCGCAACGACGCTCGGGGCCCAACTATCATGCGGCATACGATTACATCCGGTCGGGCAAATTCGGCAACATCATTGCCGTGGAGATGACCTGGAATGTCAACCAGCCGGGGCGGTGGCGCCTACCTGAACTCACTTCGCAAATCAGGGAATCGGACACCGACTGGAAACGCTACCTGATGAACCGCCCGTATGAACCGTGGGATCCCCGCAAATACCTCGAATATCGCCTCTTCTGGCCCTATTCGTCAGGCATTCCGGGGCAATGGATGGCCCACCAGATTGATACGGTACACTGGTTCTCCCACCTGGAACATCCGCGTTCGGCAGTAGCCAACGGCGGTATTTACCAGTGGAAAGACGGACGGAGCAATTTCGACACCATGACTGCCGTATTCGACTACGGCCCGGCCGATAAACCGGATGAAGGCTTCCAGGTGATTTACTCGTCGCGGCAAACCAACTCGGCGGGCGGAATCAAGGAATGGTATTTCTCCAATGGCGGAAAACTCGACCTCGACACCAACAAGGTGAACGCCGACGGCGGCTTAACCGAACGGCATGCCGCGGCCATGGGAAAACAGGCCTTTTTGCTTGACGAATTCGACCTGCCCCAAATTAAAGTGGAAGCAGGCGCCACCACCGGCTCCGACCCCCTCACCAACGCGCATATGAAAAACTGGATGGATTGCGTACGCAAAGGCGATGTAAAAACCAATGCCCCGGTCGAAGCCGGTTACAGCCATTCCATTGCCAACATCATGGTAACAGCGGCCCTGCGTACCGGCATGCGCGCCACCTTCGACGCAAAAACAAAACAGGTAATGGCCGGCGGAAAGGTGTTCAAATACTGAGGCTACAGTTATTGAACCCGATGCGGGCTTCTGTGTTGTGCATAGCTTTTTGGAGGCTGTATCAGAAGTCTTGAATAGAGTCATCCTGTCCGGCAGTTGCCGGATCAGGATCTCAACCCATTGAATGACAGGGACTTTTGATACAGCCCCTTTAAAGTCCCTTCAGGTGATTTAGGGGTTTTTGACTTTTCGGAGTGAACTCAATCCTGAAAGGATTAAATAGGAATAACCGCGGGATTTCCTTTCAAAATCCCCTTCCTTTGGATGGGTCATGGGCAACTTCTTTGCAAATGCACGTTACAATTAGATCATTTGACAGCTGTCAAATTCATATCCAACAGTTGTCAAACGCTTGTACAACAAATGTCAAACAATCGTTTAACGTATGTCAAACAGTTAACCTATTCTTATTTAAGGGACTATATAAAAGGAATCATTCATTTGTTTTCCACTGCTTTTTGCTTAATTGGATCGTTGATCCCAGGCCTTTTCTACCCGCTAACGACTGAACGGAATCAAACACTTCCCTCCGCTTCTGCGCGGGAGCGGGGGAAAAGATTCTTTCCAATGAAAACGGGATTATTTCTTTCGGACATAAAACAAGCAGGTTTATTGATTGTTAAAAGTTTGGTAACCAATCATTAAAATTTATGAAAAAGCTATTTAACCTGTTGTTTTTTGTACTGATATTATCCGGTTTACAGGGGCAGGACTTTGCCCTGAAACAGCTTGAAAACTCGCCCCGCCACCACGAATGGGTAAAGGTAAGATCGGGTGACCGGGAGGTCAACTGTTTTGTGGTTTTTCCTGAAATTTCGGATAAAGCGACCGTGGCCGTTGTGATTCACGAAAACCGTGGCCTGACTGATTGGGTGCGAAGTTTTTCCGACCAACTGGCAGAAGCGGGCTATATTGCCGTTGCGCCCGATTTGCTTTCAGATTTTTCTCCGCAATACAAAAAAACCAACGATTTCCCCAATTCAGATGATGCGCGAAACGCCATTTACGAGCTGGATGCCGGCCAGGTAAAAAATGATTTGAATGCTGTGCAAGCCTATGCCGAAGGGATACCGGCGGGCAACGGAAAAACGGTATCGGTCGGCTTTTGCTGGGGAGGCATGCAAAGTTTCCGTTTTGCCACGTATAACCACAAATTAAAAGCGGCCCTGGTTTTTTATGGCAGCGCACCGGAGACGGCGTCAGAAATAGCAAAGATCAGTACAATGGATCAACGGCGGACACTGCCAAACAGAGATCAAGGAGTTTTACGGCGCCAAATCGGAAGACAATTCGAGAGAGAAGGCCTTTGTTTTGGAAGGCGGCGAGCCACCTGTGCTGCTTGGACAAAACAACGGTCCGAATGCCGTAGAGGCAGTCCTGCATGCCATCGCATCCTGTTTAAGTGTAGGTTTTATTTACAATGCAGCAGCCCGTGGCATCCATGTACGGTCGTTGGAATTTATAACTGAAGGCCGCCTGGATTTACATGGTTTTCTTGGCCTTTCTGATACGACAAGGCCCGGATACGAGGGCATCACCGTTCGTTACAAGGTGGATGCAGACGCGTCAAGGGAAAACCTGACAGAACTTTGCAACTATGTACAGCAGACTTCACCGGTGCTGGATATCCTTCGAAATCCGGTACCCGTAAACGTAGAAATGGAATGATTCTACTTGTATTTTAAAAGAAGGCAGACGGCATTGCAGATGTCAAGTCGCAGTAATTCTGCTCAACTTGCAATAGCCGACTTCCTTCCAATTTTTAAAGCTTTACAAAATTTGCAACAAACTCCAGCCTGCCCTTCGTTTGGACGAAGCGATGATGAGGAAAATGGGGTCTTACTCTTTATTCCTAAATCCCCTAAACTTCAATGATACTTCGTTAATAATTTGTCCCGGGTATTTTTCCTTGTATATGTCCGTTAAGTCTTGAGTAAACTGAAAATATTTCCCTTCACCATATTTCCCTTCATCATCCTCTTCCGGAACCAAATTGTAGTTGAATGTTAGATTATTGTAAGTGAACGATAAATCTGTCAAGTCTGAAGTATTGGTTGATATAAATGTCCCGTTAGAAATTTGCCCCGACAATTCCTTGAGTTGATAGGTACCACTTGTTAATGTATTACATGCGAGTGTTAGCGGCCGCATGCTAAGGTTATATTTTGCGTCCAGGTCGTCCGTGATTTCAGTTTTCAGGATATCATCATCTACATCTATGATGTAGGTTGTGGTCCCCAATGAAATAATTGTATAATCGATCATTGGAACTTTGACATAAAAACCAGCAAGATAATAGTCGAAATCATCTACTTTAAAGTTCACAAATACGGATATTCCAAAAACACCTGACTTGTTGGTAGAAAAAAGGTACTGATAATTTCCTTTATCCTCGAAATTGAACGGATCTATTCCTGTCTGGGAATTATCACGGGCATAGTCCAACGAATAATCCAAAACTTCGGAAGCGTCCGATATATCAACATAAAGCAAAAAAGTATCCGCTAAAGCGATTGTCACGATATCTTTATCATTCAACAGTTCCCTATTTACTCCATCTAAAGAGTAATAAACTTGAACTTTATTGGTTCCTTCTTCAGGTTCATCAGGATCATCCGATCCAGAATCTTTACTGCAAGTAAATGTCAATAATAAAATGAGAATAATGTAAATAATTCGAAAATACTTTTTCATGGCTTTTTTTTAATCTCACATAAAAGTAACTATATTTATCCGTACTGTTAATATTAAAATAAATTAAGTATACTAAATCGTTTGAATTTTCCTATTGCCAGTTCTTTATATTTGAAAGTACCTGTTTTAGTTTTATCGCAAATTCATATGTTAATTCGAGTAATGGACTTATTGGTTACCCTCCTGTCGGTACTTTTTATTATATGTCATCATTATGTCCATCCCGACAGGCCCTTCGTTACCGCTTCTCTCAAACGAAAGGTTTGTTGTTTTGGGCTTTCAACCCGTCATGCCACCTCCGAAACGTTCTGCTTTGCTTCTTCGTAAAGTTTCTAACAAATACAGGATGCAATGATCACCACTTATTTTTTACTGGCTCTTTTCGGTATTGCCATGGCTCACCTGGAAGGCGTAGTTGTAGTTTACCTGCGAAAGGCGATCGGAATGATCGACGGGGACGAGGGCAATACGGATGCGCTGGAAAAAATACCTCCGCGTTACATCAGCATCGAAAAAACAAGGGAAGCAGCAACGATTATGATGCTGGTGACATTGGCCCTGCTGGTGGGAGGAACAGAACTTGACAAGCTCCTCGTTTTTCTGTGGACATTCGCCTTCTGGGATCTGTTTTATTATCTTTCGCTTTATCTGCTGATCAAATGGCCGCCAAAGCTGACCTCCATGGACGTGCTTTTCCTGATTCCCCGCCCCTGGATTGCGCCGGTTTGGTTGCCAATCGGAATTTCATCGGCTACAATCATTCTTATCGCTTTTTTGTACCTGGCTCCTTTTTTGTAAAGCAGGCGAAAAAAGACGAATAAAATCTGCCGTTCTGCCGTTGGAAGTAGTTGCCTAAAATAATTCAGGAAAGCGCTTCACATCGGTTTCGTGCATCATTTGGTAGATGGTTTCGAAAATCCGTTCCACGTTGGGTTTCGAGAAATACTCGCCGTCGATACCGTAAGCCGGACGGTGTTCCATAGCCGGAAGCGTTCGCGGAGCCGTATCGAGGTAGTTGAATGCCTGTTGTTCTTCCAGCACTTTCTGCATCATATAAGCCGTACCTCCGCCCGGAACATCTTCATCGACAAAAATTACTTTATGGGTCTTTTTCACCGATTCCAGAATCAGGTGGTTCACATCAAAAGGCATCAGTGTTTGCACGTCAATCACTTCCACCGAGATGTTTTTCACCTCCTGTAACAGGTGAGCCGCTTTTACGGCGTGATGCGCATTCCAGCCGTAGGTCACCAGGGTGACGTCGGAGCCTTCGTGCAGAATTTCGGGCAGGCCGAGCGGCACCCGGAACTCGCCGGGGTTGGCAGGAAGTTTTTCTTTGACATTATAGCCTTTCAGGGGTTCAATCACCAGGGCCGGGTCGTTGGCTTCGAGCAGGGTATTGTAAAAACCGGCGGCCTGGGTCATGTTGCGGGGCACGCACAGGTAAACGCCGCGCATCGAGCCCAGAATCATTTGCATGGGCGAACCGGCGTGCCAGATTCCCTGTAACTGGTGACCGCGCGTGCGGATAATCAGCGGGGCTGCCTGCCTGCCCATGGTGCGGTATTGCAAACTGGCCAGATCGTCGCTCAGGGTCGACAAGGCGTAAATCAGGTAATCGAGGTACTGGATTTCGGCAATGGGACGGAAACCTCTCAGCGCCAGCCCGATTCCCTGGCCAATGATGGTCGTTTCGCGAATGCCGGTATCCGAAACCCGCTCTATACCATATTTCTCCTGCATTCCTTTCATGCCCTGGTTTACATCGCCCAGTTTGCCGGTATCTTCGCCAAAAGTGATCAGGTTGGGATGTTTGGCAAAAAGCAGGTCGAAATTTTTATTAAGAATATCGGAGCCGTTCAGTTCAATGGAATGTTCGTGGTATTCGGCCGGAACTGCTTTAACATTCAGGGCCGAATCGCGGCCTTCGCGGTAAAGTTGCCCGTTGTAAAAACGTTTGGTCCGTTTCTGAAAACCTTCGGTCCACAACCGTAATTCTTCTTTTTCGGGTTGAAAATCCGGAAAACCGTGCAGTTCAAATGCCACTCGTTTGGCCAGACTAAACAAAGCCCGGCGCGTTGGAAACACTTTCTGCCGGATACTTTCGAGCTCGCCGGTATGATCGAGCCGACCGTCTGAATGGGTTTTCAGGTGATACAGGATAGCCGACAGGCTTTCGGTTTCCTCCGTGAAACTGTCGGTATAATGGTTCCAGGCATTGTCGCGGGCCTTTCGGGCTGTTCTGGCCGCCTGTTTTTCAATCTTAGCCAGCGTTTCCGAATCGGTTTCGCCCGTATTGAGCAACCACTTTTTAAACTGGTTCAGACAGTCGAATTCATTTTCCCAATCCAAACGCTCTTTCGTTTTATAACGTTCGTGCGAACCCGAGGTGGAATGGCCCAGCGGCTGGGTAACGTCTTGTATGTGAAACAAAACCGGAACCTGGGTGTCGCGGCAACGGGCTACACCTTCGGCAAAGGTTTTCAGCAGGGCCGGGTAATCCCATCCTTTGCAGGTATAAATTGAAATGCCGTTCGTCTTCTTTTCTTTTCTGAATCCGGCTAAAGCCTCCGAAATACTGGCTTTCGTGGTTTGCAATTCGCCGGGAACGCTGATGCCAAAACCGTCGTCGTAAACTGCCACCGCCAATGGCACCTGCATCACACCGGCCGCGTTGATGGTTTCAAAAAACATGCCTTCGGAGGTGCTGGCATCGCCAATGGAGCCAAAAGCAACCTCCGTACCGTTGATGTTGTTTTTCAGGAAAGCCTTCATGCCGGGTTTTTGCCTGACGATTTTCGAAGCCTGCGCCATTCCCAGCAAACGCGGCAATTGCCCGGCGGTAGACGAAATATCGGACGCCGAATTGTAGCGCCCGGCCAAATCCCTGATTTCTCCGCTTTCATCAATATTTTGGGTGCTGAAATGATTATTGAAATTTCGGCCACCCGTAGAAGGGTTGAAATTAAAATCGGTATCGCCGTAAATCATGGCAAAAAACTCTTCGGCTTGCAGCAGGCCCAGGGCCAGCATAAAGGTTTGATCGCGGTAATAACCCGAACGCCAGTCGCCTTCGCGAAAAGTTTTGGCATAAGCAATCTGGGCCAGTTCTTTCCCGTCGCCGAAAATACCGAAGTGGGCCCTTCCGTTATGCACTTCGCGGCGCCCAAGTAAACTTAACTGACGGCTCAAATGGGCCAGGTAATAATCGTCTAATGCGGTAGGTATAAGTTTATCTGATGTTTCCAAAAGGTCCGTTTTTTCCTGATACATTGCTTTCATTTTGAATATTTCGATCAACGCCTGCAATCTCCAATCATTTCGCGCCGACAGCTTAACGCCGAAACCGGATGGTCTCCTCAATCCGTCAGCTGTGTCAACGTAAATTTTTATCGCTTCCAAAATAACGTTTCAACCCTTGATTTGTTTGAGCAAATGTGGACGTGGTATCAGCTCAGAAACCGGAACAACTGGAAGTCAGCTCAAATCAATTCTCACGGGAACAAAAAAATGAAATAAATCCGGTTTAAAAAGATGGCCGAATGGTTTTGAACTAAATGCAAACCGGTGCAGGAAGGATCTTTTTCGCCTTTTTTGATATCATATTCGTTATTCTGTGAAAATGATTCAGTCAGGTTTTGTAATTTGGGGGACAAAAAAACAACTAACCCATAAAGAAACTTCTAAACGCAACAAACATGAATCAGCCTGACAAAAAAAACAAGACAATCCAATCGGTAACCGGAATCGTGGTTGGAGTAATTGTTATGGTCCTTGTCCAACAAGTATTCTTTAGTAAACCTTCTTTTGATAAAATCATGATGGAAGCAGCCAGTGAAATCAACAAAAGCTGTCCGCTCATGCTCGACCAGGATACGCGGCTTGACAATACAATGGCTTTGCCCGGCAATGTTTTCCAGTATAATTATACACTTGTCAATATGGAAAAGGAAACGGTGGACGAAGTAGATTTGAAAAACTACCTTGAGTCGAATATTGTCAACAACATCAAGACAAATCCGGACTTAAAACCGTACCGGGACAACAAAGTAACCATGTCCTACGTCTATCGGGACAAGGATGGTCATTTTTTAATCAAAATAGAAGCAACACCCGACAAATACGGGGAATAGCAAAAACTACGCGGAAAGATGTCAAAATGGTATTATAAAACGGCATCATCTTTCAAAGCTAAGAACCTCACAACAACAAAAATACAACATGAGATCGAAAGATTTTCCCTGCTCATACCGATCTGCGATTGGTACACTATTGAGCATAAAAACCAAATGACAAAATGCGCCGGCGAGGGGAAAAAAACAGATCGGGCAGATTAAAACGAGGATCACATTTTCGCCGGGCATCCCTTTAAAAAAATTACATTTGTTCTTTTTGACCAACAGCATACCCGTATGAACGAACAAATTCAAGAAATTGCTGAGCGGCTCCGCGGATTGCGGGACCTGCTTGAAATCCGGGCAGAAGAAATCGCCTCGGTCTGCCATGTTTCCGAAGAAGAATATCTTGGTTACGAAAGCGGGGAAAAAGATATTCCGATAAGTGCGCTGCAAACTATTTCGAAAGAATACAAGGTAGAACTGACAGCCCTGCTGTTCGGTAACGAACCAAATATGAAAGCCTTTTTCCTGACCCGTTCGGGCCAGGGTACCGCGATGGAACGCACCCGGGCCTACAAATACCAGGCCCTGGCAGCCGGTTTTGTTGGCCGGAAAGCCGACCCGTTCATTGTTACCGTGGAGCCGGCACCCGAAAATATGCCAATGCACCTGAACAGCCATAGCGGACACGAATTCAATTATGTACTCGAAGGCAAACTGCTGCTAAGCATCGGCGGACACGAACTGGTGCTAAACGAAGGAGACAGCCTCTATTTCGATTCGACTTTGCCGCACGGGATGAAAGCGATGAACGGAAAACCCGTAAAATTTCTGGCAATCACCTTCTAAACGAAATCAAACCAAACAACCCGACTCCACATGATCGAAAAATACTTGAAGCAGACGAAGTTCAGCGATTTCGACGATTTTAAAGCAAACTACGAGCTCATTGTACCCGATGATTTTAATTTTGCCTACGACGTAGTAGACGGCTGGGCCGCCATCGATCCCGACAAACGGGCCCTGCTATGGACCAACGACAAGGGAGAATGCCGCTCCTATACTTTTGGAGAACTGAAAGAGATCTCCGACCGGACTGCCTTTTATTTCACAACCATCGGCATTCAAAAAGGCGATATGGTGATGGCCATCCTGAAACGCCGGGCTGAATTCTGGTTTACCATCATCGCCCTGCACAAGATCGGGGCCGTCATCATTCCAGCCACTCACCTGCTGACCAAAAAAGACATCGTTTACCGGAACAATGCGGCCGACATAAAAGCCATCATTTGCGACGGGGATGAACTGATCATCAAAAACATCAATGATGCCAGGCCCGAGTCGCCTTCCATCCGGAAACTGATATCCATCGGACCGTGTGTTCCCGAAGGATGGGAAGATTTTCACAAAGGCATTGAAAAAGCCAAACCCTTTGAGCGACCGGCTGAACCTACAAAAAACGACGATCCGCTCATTGTCAGTTTCACCTCGGGCACTACCGGCGATCCCAAAATGGTTATGCTCGACAGTGTTTATCCGCTGGCCCACATCGTCACCGCCAGCTATTGGCACAAGCTGCACGAAAACAGCCTCCACCTGACGATTGCCGATACCGGCTGGCTCAAAGCGGTCTGGGGCAAACTGTATGGCCAATGGCTGGCCGGCGCCACCGTATTTGTTTACGATCACGAGAAATTCACTCCTGCCGATATGCTGGCCGTTCTGTCAAGGCACAAAGCGACTTCGCTTTGCGCTCCGCCTACTATTTTTCGCTTCCTCATCCGCGAAGACCTGACCAAATACGATTTATCGAAACTCGAATGGTGCACCATCGCCGGAGAAGCCTTAAACCCGGCAGTTTACGAACAGTTTTACCAGCTTACCGGCATCAAGCTGCGCGAAGGTTACGGTCAGAGCGAAACAACCTTATCGGTGTTTACAAGTCCGTGGATTGAACCAAAACCGGGCTCAATGGGCCTGCCAAACCCCCACTACGACGTTGATTTGCTTACGCCCGACGGGCGTTCGGCGGAAGCCGGGGAACAAGGTCAGATTGTAATCCGTTACGATAAAAAATACCCGTTGGGACTGTTCAAAGGCTACTACCGGAATCGGAAACTCACCGACGAAGCCATGACCAACGGAATATATTACACCGGCGACCTCGCCTGGAAAGACGAAGACGGCTATTTTTGGTTTGTGGGACGCGTTGATGATGTGATTAAGAGCTCAGGCTACCGCATCGGTCCATTCGAAGTGGAAAGTGCCCTGATGACCCATCCTGCCGTTGTGGAATGTGCCATTACCGGCGTCCCCGACGAGATCCGCGGACAAATCGTGAAGGCCACCGTCATCCTGGCAAAAGACTACAAAGACAAGGCAGGCGAAGGTCTGGCCAAAGAATTGCAGGATCATGTTAAACAGGTGACTGCCCCGTACAAATATCCGCGCATCATTGAGTTTGTGGATGAATTACCGAAAACCATCAGCGGAAAAATCCGCCGGGTGGAAATTCGTCAGCGCGACCATCAAAAACCAAACTGACGAACCGGATTTGGAGGCCATTGCATCGGCCTCCGAATTCCATTCATTACCGGGCAAGCCGGAGCCAAACGCTCATATCGCTTTTACCCCGGTTATTCCAGGCATAATACGGAATCAGATTGATTCGGATCCGTTCTTCCGCCTGATTGGACAGGGGCCGGTACAAGCTGTTGCTCCAGCCGGTAGAATTTAGTTTTTTCACTTCAGCCTGCAAGGCCAAAAAGGTTCCTCCGGCAACAGTCATCTGAATTGGTTTAAACTGACTGTCAAGCGGAACAGCCACATCATAAATTCCAAGCTGATCCGGCAAATCAACCGATTCCAAACAATAAACCACCGGCCCTCTTTGCACCGCCACCTGATTACGGGTTTCTTCCACCAGCGGGTGGGCTTCCATCAACTGAACCTCCATGGGAAACTCAATTTCCACCACATCACCTTTTTTCCAACTCCCCGATAATTTATGGTAAGTTCCGGGCAGGGCTTTATCAGTGATTGGCTTTCCATTGACGGAAACAAGCGCATCCCTGCTCCATGCCGGAATCCGGATAAATAAAGCATATTCTTTTTTTGGCGCCTGATCAATTGTCAGCTTTACTTTTCCATCCCAGGGATATTCAGTTTTCTGCGTCAGTCCCAGTTCTGCCTGATCTTTCAAACGTGTTTTCAGCCTGTTTCCGCCGTAAAAATTCACCCACAAGCCTTCATCGGATGTGCTGTACATATAATTGTGGATTTGCGCCACGGTCCGGGTGGTGTTTGGAGGGCAGCAGTTGCAGTAGCTGATGTATTCTTCCCGGTCCTTCGACCAGCGGAGTTCATAGGGCAAATCCTCGGAAACAGCCAGCGGATTGGTATAAAAATGGCGTTTCCCGTCGAGGCTCACGGCAGCCAGCAAGCTATTGTACATCACCTGCTCCATGATGTCGGCATAGCGGGCATCTCCGGTTAGCTGCAACATGCGCCAATTCCAAAGCAGGTTGCCAATGTTGGCGCACGATTCGTTGTGGGCGCTCAGGTTCGGCAATTCAAAATCGTGTCCGTAGGCCTGGTGTATTTTCTGAACCGTATCGGGTTTATAAGCGGTACCATTGGGCGAAACCCCGTCGTACAAAGCCCCGCAAGCTCCGGTAATGTACATTTTTGTTCCCGTCAGGTTATCCCAGATCAGATCAAGGGCATGACGAAGTGTTTCGTCACCCGTTTCTGCCAAAACATCGGCAGCGCCGGCGTATAAATAATTGGCGCGTACGGCATGGCCCATCGCCTTGGTTTGCCGACGGAAGGGAATGCGGTCCTGGTTATCGTCGGTTCCGTTCTCCACCTGGTCACGAATATCAATCAAACCTTTCGCCAGCTCCAGGTAACGCGGTTCGCCCAGGGTGCGGTACATCTCGGTAACACCCATGTAATGCGACGGACAAATGGCATTTTGAGCCAGCTCATAAGCCCGGTGTTTATAGTAGTTGTACAAAAAATCAGTCGCTTTAACGGCCACATCCAACAGGTTTTTCTTACCGGTAAGCCGATAATGAACACAGGCAGCCGTCATCAGGTGTCCCATGTTGTATGTTTCAAAATCGAGGCGTTCGGCAAACTCCGCTTTTTCATCCGGGTTCTCCCGTGTCTTTATCATCACAGGTGTATAAATGTAGCCGTCGGCCCTTTGGGTTTTCGCGATAACCGAAATGATCGAATCAATTTTCTGATCGGTCTGTTTATCCGGTCTCATCGAATTCACCATAATCATGGCTTCCAGTATTTTATAGAAGTCGCCGTCGTGAAAAGGAGGGCCGATGTGTTTGCCCTGTTTTAATCCGGCGGCAATTTCAAAATTGGCAAAACCATGACTGATCGAATCGTTCAGGTACATATTCATCATATGAGGCACCATGCTGTGTTCGCAAACGTGAAAACGCTCGGCCCAAAAGCCATTTGTCCAGTTCACATCGGTCATATTCACAGCGCTTAATTTGGCAAACGGACTGCGCGAGGTATTTACCAAACTTTTTTCCTGTGCCAAACATCCCATGACGCTTAACAGGAAGATGGCGCTAAAAACTGTTTTTATCATTTCTTTCAAGTTCATTCTAAGGGGATTTAAAATATTTTTACGGGTTGAAATCTTTTGATATGGGATTCTTTTCAAGAACTGCATTTATTTAATTCATTTCCCCTAAATTATCTACATAATCCCAAACAAACAGATACGTTCCCGATCCGGCTTCGATAACCGGCCGGCCGGCTTCCTGTCCGATAAAAGTCAGACCGGAATGTTTCGTCACCGGTTGTCCGCTTTCCGTTAGGTTTTCTACATCGGCACAGGGGACGTAAATCCGGGCCTTCGTATTTACCGGGATCTCCACTTCCAGGCTCAGCTTCTCCCCTTCTCTTTTCCATCCGGAAACAATTTTTCCGTACATCGACTGGTAGCTTGCTGTGGCAAAATCCAGTTCAGGATGCAACCAGGGTTTGACAAAAAAAGATTTATACCCGGGCTTTTGTTCGTCAGGGTTCAAGCCTGCCACCGACTTGTAAAGCCAATTGCCCACGGCCCCGTAAGCGTAATGATTAAACGAATTCATGCCTACCGTTTGAAACGTTCCGTCGGGTTTGATGCCGTCCCAGCGTTCCCAAATCGTAGTGGCCCCCTGAGTTATCGGGTACAGCCACGACGGATAGCGTTTGTTAAACAACAACTTGTAAGCCACATCGGCATAACCGTAATCGGTTAAGGCCTTACAAATGAGCGGCGTGCCGATAAAGCCAGTGGTCAGGTGCCCGAAATAATTCACATCAGCAGCCAGGCGTTTGGCGGCAACAGGAACCAGATGATCGGGCAACAGGCCAAACGAAAGCGCCAGGGTATAAGCCGTTTGCGTGTGCGAAGTCAAACGCCCGGTTGAGGTGACAAATTCGTTTTGAAAAGCGGTTTTGATTTTGGGAAGAATCATTTCATACCGGTCTGCATCGGCTTTCCGGTCCAACAAAGAGGCAATCTTTTGCATCAGGTCGGTGGTGTAATAATAATAAGCGGTGGCAATCAGCTCTTTATCGGTATGCGCCCCGGCATAACCGTAATCGGGCGCGTTGTAGTTATACGAATAATACTCGGCAAACGAAAGCCAGTCGCCAAAATGAAAACCGGCATTAAAAATACAGGCCTCGCCCGATTCTCGGACCATATATTCCACCCAGGCTTTCATCGATTCATATTGTTCCTCCAGGATGCGCGTATCGCCATAAACCTGGTACACCGTCCAGGGAATGATCACGGCTGCATCGGCCCAGCCCGTTGAACCAAAACCATCCGACCAACCCGTTCCCCCTCCGTCTTTCACCACGTTGGGAATCACCCAGGGTACGCTTCCGTCTGCTTTTTGGTCAACAATAAAATCTTTCATCCACTTGGAGTAAAAACCAGCTGCATCGCGGTTAAAACAGGCTGTTGGCGCGAAAACCTGCGCGTCGCCGGTCCAGCCGAGGCGTTCGTCGCGCTGCGGACAATCGGTCGGCACATCCAGAAAGTTTCCCCGGAGGCCCCAGTCGATGTTTTTTTGTAAACGATTGATCAGCGGATCGGAACAGACAAACCCGCCGGTTAAAGGCATGTCTGAATGAACCACGCGACCTTCCAGATCATCCAACGAAATGTCGCCGGGATAATCGATCACTTTAATATAGCGGAAGCCATGAAAGGTGAAGCGGGGTTCGAATTCCTCCACCCCTTCGCCTTTAAAAATATAAACATCCTCTGCTTTAGCCGCACGAAGGTTGTCGGTATAAAAATTGCCTTCCTGGTCGAGCACTTCGGCGTGGTTCAGGGTGATTCTGTCGCCGGCTTTTCCCCTCAGGCGAAAACGGACCCAACCAACCATATTTTGGCCCAAATCGAACACCAGCTCGCCTTTGGGCATAATGATTTTGTCAATCGGCCTGATCGTTTCGGTGATCCTCACCGGAACACCTTCGGAGGGAACCAGTTGCTCATAACCGTAATTTTTCAGCACCACACCTGCCCATGCTGAATCATCGAAACCGGGCCGGTTCCAACCGGGCATTTCCAAACGGGCATCGTAGGTTTCGCCATTGTAAATATCCGACTTCAGGATGGGGCCCGTAGCCGATTTCCAGCTGTCGTTACTGACAACCAATTGCTCCGAACCATCGGTATATTCGAGTTTCAGTTGAAGCAGCAAGGCAAGTTTATCGCCGTACAGGTTTTTATTGCCTTGCCAAACCAGGTAGCCGCGGTACCAGCCATCGCCTAAAACCACGCCGACAGCATTTTCCCCTTGCCTGATCCAGTCAGTCAGATCGAACACCTGGTACTGCAAACGATGCTGATAGCTGGTCCAGCCCGGGGTAAACAGATCGGGACTGACTTTTTCTCCGTTTACCGATAGTTCGTACAAGCCGCGACAGGTGATATAAACCGTAGCTTTTCTGATCGTTTTGGCAACAGTAAATTCCTTTCGCAGATAGGGTGAAGGCGTTGAACCGGTAACATCTTCCTCCAAAGCAGGCTCAATCCAGTCAGCTTCCCAATTAGCTTTTTCCAGTAATCCCATTTCCCAAAAAGCAAGCCCGCTCCAGTCGGATACATCTCCTTTGTTGGTCCACACCTTCACCTTCCAGTACACCCGCTGACCCGAAGTCAAAGATTTTCCGCCGTATTCAATTTGGATTGATTGATCGGAGTCGATCCTGCCCGAATCCCAAAGCAAAGCGGTTTCACCGGCAAAATCTTCCGGGCTTGAGGCGCATAAAATCCGGTAAGCCGTCTGCCCGACATTGCGTTTGTTATCCTGAATTTCCCAGCTTAACCGCGGAAAAACCGTTCCCAAACCAAGCGGGTTGATTTTATATTCCGTTCTTAAGTTTACTAATCTCATGACTTTTTGATTTTAGATGCTGCTGAACACTGAGACTGAACACTAAACACTACTCTTCTTCTTCCAGCGACTTTGTTTTCATCCAGAACGGCGAAGTGGCAAACCAAAGGACCATGCCAACAATCATCAGATGAAAATGGCTTTCCATTTCAATCACCCCTTTAAAAACCAAAACCGAAGGAAGTATCGTCAGCAGTAAACCAATAAATGAAATAATGATCAGAACTCGTTTCATAACAGGCCTCCTTCTTTAATTAATTTTGCGTTTGCTTTTGTTTTTTGCTGCAGGTAGCTCAACACCAAATACAGGACGGCTGCCAGGAGCCACTCCGGCGCCACCAAAAAGGTCAGGTCCATGTTAATGGTATCGAGCCAGGCAGGCAATTTACCTCCGACTATATTTTTCATCCAGGGCAGGTGATCTTTTCCGTAAATAAAAAACGAAAAGAAGAATGAGCCAAACCAGGCAATGGCGGCGGGCCAGCTGAACAATTTGCGGGCTTTTTCGGTAAAATTGCTTACCAAACCGATTTTGGGAAACAACCACACATCCAGAATAATAAAGGCGCCCAGCGGGATAAAAAAGAGCCCGTAGTAGGCAACAATCCGGTCGAGATTCGCATTTACCGCCGGAATACAGGCCGTAACAATCATAAAAGCGCCCGCGGCAAAAGTCACTTTCCAGCGCTTCCAGTTGGGAGTAGCCACCTGAATCGCCAGTCCGGCCCGGTATAAGGTTGGATTGGCTGTCGTCCATCCGGCAATCACCACGCTGACAGCTCCGGCAATACCCGCGCCGTACAAAGCAATATTTCCGGGTTGCGGGTTTACAAAACCCTCGGACAAGTATGCAGCACATAAAATACCGGATGCAACCCATGCTCCAAAGTGCCCCAAAAACATACCAAACGCAGAGGCAAAACCCTGTGTCCAGCTTTTTGCATAACGGAAAATAGTCACATCCGACATGCCCATGTGTTGTGTCGCGTTGCACAACCAGGCAAATCCGGCCACATGCCAAAAAGTATATTTGGAATTATTACCAATCGGTTCGCCGGTAAATATTTTCGTATTGGCCACTTCCCAAAAATCGCCGAAGGAGCTTGTTCCCAATTTCGCCAAAACCGCCAGGGCTGCGGCAAAGAAAACCAGTACCATCCAGGGAGCACAAATTTTCGAGAAGGTGGCAATCTTCTCAAAACCCAACACGGCCAGGGCTGCAATCACGATACCCACAATCAGGGCAATGATCATCCACTGAAAGCTGGGAATCACTTCGCCGGCCACAAAATCGGGATTCGGAATGCCAAAAGGAATGGAGATCGATGTAACGGCCACATTAACCATCGCCCCCGCCAACAGGCAAAGGATAAAAGCATAAAAAGCGCTGTAAGCAATGGTTAAGTATGGTCCGATGATTTTACGCAACTGCCAGTAAATGGTCAGGCGTGTTTTCACGGCAACAGGCGCAGTCATCAGGGCCCAGCTTAAAACGGCCAGAATATTTCCGACCAGCAAGCCCAGAAAAAAATCTTTGGCCGATACGCCATGCATCACCATCAGCGGTCCCAGCACAAATTCGGTTCCCGCCACATGCTCGCCCGCAAACATGGCGATAAAGGTTTTCCACCCGTGTAACTTCTTTGTCGAAACCGGTTCCCGGTCATATTCATACAAGGCATCGAGCCTTTCGATTAAGCTTGAACCTGCCCCCTGCGCAGCAGGTTGTTGATTAGTCTGCATAAGTCATTTTAAATTAGTTAGGTCACAAACACATATCTATTTTCTATTTTTTTCGAAAAGAACTTTAGTGACGGCCAATTTACAGAATTCCGACCAAATATTTTTATTAATATTTTCGTTTTTCTTCTTTTATTTTGTTTTTTAACACTTATTTGGATGCACTTTCCCCCAAAGAAAGATTTTCAAAAAAAATTATGCCTGCCTGTCAATCCCATTTCATAAAAAACGGCAATAGCTGACATTCACGTCCGGTCCTTTGCAGTACGCTTTAATGGCTTGCCGCTTCACCCGTAACACTCCCGTAAGCAATGATGCAAAACGAAAGAATGAGCACAAACAAAGCGAAAAGCAACAACAAGTAGGTCCGTTTGTTAACCCGCGTCCATTCTTTCATGATCACGCCGATGATGTAACTGAAAAAGATGAGCATGGACATGTGCAATACCCAACTGGCAAACTGAAAGTTCCCCATGTTTACATGGCCCAGCCCGTAAAAGAAAAACTGCAAAAACCATAAGGTTCCCGCCAATCCCGACCAAAAGAAATTTCTAAGCAAAATCGTTGCCGGAATACCCGCGGAAAGAGAAAACTCTTTGATTGTGTGGTTCTTTATTCCGGCAATTGTAAACCAAACGACATTGACTACCCAACAACCGGCTGTTGAAACAATCAACTTGGCATTTCCTTCAAAGTGGCCGGCTCCGTAACCGGCAGCCATATCTGAAATTGGCTGTCCAAACTCCAGCGAAATGTTGAACACCCCGGAAAGGATTCCGGCGATGAGCGACAACACCAGACCAATTAACATTCGCGATCTCTTCGGGTCACCGTCTGCCTGAATTATTTCTTTTTCGCGGCGAAAGCCGGCCCAGCCGCAAAGAGCCACCCCAACGACCGAAATAATCATTCCCGACAGAACGATACCGCCTCCTGGCCGGGAAAAGTATTCGGTCAAACCGCCAAAAATCGTCAGGGGCAGTACCGTGCCCACCATAGCCGAAATGCCGATGGCTAAGGTGTAGGTTAACGAATAGCCGATATACCGAATGGAAACACCGAAAGACATGCTCCCGAAACCATAAACCGCACCCAGCAGAAAAGCGCCCCATATGGCATCGGAAGGTGCATTTTTTAAAATATAAAAGAATTCGGGGACCGTAAGAAATCCGATGATTAAGGGCATTAAAATCCAGGCAAACATGGCCTGAACAAGCCAAAAAGTTCCCCACGACCATTGTTTGGTTCGATGAAAAGGCACATAACAGGACGAAGCCGAAACTCCGCCGATGGCATGTAAAACGGTTCCGATAATTGGACTTGACATGGATGAATGAATGATTATTGATTAGTGATTAGTTATTGGTCATTGGATAATTGGGTTACAGCCCACAAAACTTGAAACTTGAAACTGGCAGTTACCTCATTCCAGATGAAAAATCTGCTGCATGTTGCTCCAAAATTCGCCCGGCTCCCGGTTTTCCAACGGGTCCATGAGCGGCTTTACCACATCCCACCAACGTTGGGTTTCGGGGTCGGCCGCCATTTTTGCCATATCGCCTTCAAAGTCGGAACCGGTATATTCAAAATAGGAAAACAAATAATTGTCTTTAAAATAAATGGAATAATTCCGGATATGACAGGTTTTAATCATATCAAGCACCGCAGGCCAAACGGCTGCATGTTGACGAATGTATTCATCGGCGCCTTCCGGCTTCAGTCGAATCATTTGTCCGAATCGTTGTGTCATTTTGGTTGATTTAGCGTGTTAAACAAAGCCTCGATGTTGGCTGGCGGAATGTCCGGCAAAATGGCTTCATGACTGGGCGAAACAATCAAGCCGGTCGGAAAAAGTTCTTTTAATCCGGCCACTTTCTCCGCCACATCGCCCGGACTGCCCTTTACCAGCAGATACTGGGCATCCACTCCCCCGCAAAAAGCCGCTTTGCCGTAGAAATGCTCTTTCAGGTGGGCCGCATCCATACCGGCTGCCAGCGCCTGGATGGGATGGATGACATCGGCTCCCAGACCAATCAAATCGTCGATGACCGGGAAAATTGACCCACAGGAATGATGCACCACGGTCAACCCATAACTTTTCGCCTGGTCAATCAGTTTTTTGGTTCCCGGAAAAACCAGGTCGCGCAGTAAGTCGGGGTCGACCATCAGGCCGGTTTGACTGCCAAAGTCGTTCCCGATCAGCACAGCATCCAGACAACCTTTGGTGGCTTCGTAAAAAAGTTCGTTTGCTTTTAAATAGAAATCCGTGATCCGGTCGATCACCGCCCGAAACATCTCCGGGTTCATCAACATGGTCATCAGGGCATGTTCCATCCCAAAAGCGGAGCAGGCATCCTGGAAATGGGCGCTCCACATAATTCCCATTCTCGCATAGTCATCGCCAATACTTTTTACCCGGCGAAACGACTCTTCCCGGTCGAGGTATTTTTCGGGGTCGGGCCAGTCGAACTCAGACACATCTGCCGGATCCGAATAGTCCTCAAAAAAACCCGGCGCCGTCAACGTGCGTTCATCAGGTTTGTCCAGATGGCTAAGCTTGGCAAACTTGAACGCGCAGGCAATGTGATTGGATGGCGGATCATGATAGGGAACCTCCACCGGGTAAATATCATCATCGATGATCTGTTTCAGCCGGTGAACGGAACTCACACCAAAATGCTTGCACAGCTCACTCTCCGCTTCGGGGACCGGGAGCCCCAGCCACGATGCCGGCCGGTCAACCGGCTGATAGTTGATGGTAGCGTAAAAACGTTCTTTGTGGGTTAATTTCATATCGTCAGGTTTGAGTGTTACGTCGTAGTCAGGATTTGATCAGTGGAAACAATTCATAATATCTTTCCTCCGGGATTCGGGAAAGACGGTCATTGAGCGGATTTCTCCGTTTTTCAATTCAACTTCGATACTTGTTTGACCGGGTGCGTGCAATTTAAAATGAACGTCGCGGTCGCGGGGCCAGGCCGGAAACAAGTAAATTTTATCACCCACGGTTTGCAACAGCATTTCCTGAAGGGCAATCATGCCCGATCCGCCCCAGTTGTGATCGGGTACCCAGTCGAAGCCGGGTCCCCAGAACGCCGGAAAACGGCGCCCCGAATCCTGTAACTTTAACAACAGCAACGAGTCGGCTTCGTTTGTCAGGCCCAAACGGGCAGCAAAAATGGCATCCTGTTTCCAGCCGACATGACTTCTGAATTTTTGGGCATCGGGGTCGTATTTCCAGGTATTGACCGCCACCTCCAGATCCGGTTTGCCAATTCCGTACATTCCCCAGGGGAACACCGGGTAAAGCTGGGGCAACTCCACATTGTTCACCCGTTCCCAAAGCCGTGCCGGGGCGATCGTGTTGTGCCCCTGGTGTTCGGTGAAACTAATGGGCGGGGTCCGCTTCAGCAGGTCTTCCAAATAGGCCCGGTCAATTTGGTTTGAATAACTTTCAGGCAAGGCGAGCAACTGTTTCGTTACGCTTTGCAAGGCGGCAATCGTTGAAGTGGCATTGTAAGCCATCTTATAGGTTTCGCAGGCCGAGCCGGGATACAAAACCAAATGGCCGTTGGCATCCAGGCTTTTTGTGCCGCGCCGGCTGGCCAGGTATTGGTAATGTTCGTCGAAAAAAATCAGACAGCTTTTTATCAGCGGGAGGTATCCCGAAATATCAGCTCCCTGGTAGCGATGCGTTTCCAAAATCAGGAAACAGATTTCCAGCGCCGTGTCCCACTGGTATTCCAGCCAGGCATTGTACTCCATCCCCTGATCATAAGCCTCCGGCCTTTTCCAGCCGTATTCGCTGCAATTGGGCAAGCCAAAATTCTCCATTTGCTCCGTAAAACACGCGCCTTGGTGCCCCCAGTAAAATTCACTGCGTAATTCGGCATTTCGCAGAATCCGGTTATAAAAATCAAATTGCGGTTTCATCAGGTCGGAGTCGCCGCTTTTCAGCATGGGGAAATAAACCAACCGTTGGTTTTGCGCGGTAAAGGTGCCGCCGCCCCAATTCCGGAAATCGGGTGTGAAATTTCGGGTTGAATCGGTAAACACCGGGTCAACCGTGAATAATCCGCCGTTAAATTTCGTCGGGTAATCGCCATAAGCATTACAGGCCAGCATGTAACGAAATAGTTGGTAGTTCCGGCCCGCCTGCCAGGCCGGGTCGGTCTCGTCTTTACTGTCGGGCCGGATGAAAACAAAGCTGCGGTTCCAATAGTTTTGCCACCAGCGTTGCGTTTGTTTAAATGCCTCTTTCCGGTTTTTCATTGCCCGATCAGCCAGTTTAAGCAGTCCGGAATGCCATTCGCCATAGGTTTCGGCTGTATTCAGCACAATTGATAATTCGTGTTTTGAAGCGGATTTTACACTTTTCAATTTCCATCCCTCAAAACCGGTATCCAGGTATTTTCCGCTGGTTTTCCCGGCAGGGATAAAATTTTTTCCCTGCATCAGTCCGCCGAAGGAGAGCCCGGCAAGCGGGTTGTACAGTTGGTCTTTTACGGCGTTCAGGCCTTGTTGTTCTACGGTCACATCAAAAACGGTTTCTTCCCGGTTTTGATGAAAAAAGACCACGGCCTGATCCGAAAATTCAATCTGGTCGGCAAAAGTTTTCAGCCCGGCAGGCGGCGCCCATTTATACGAATTGGCAAAACTTTCTCCTTTTCGTAAAAGCCGTTCCCCGTGGCGCCAGCTTTCGTAAACGGCTTCTGCCTGAACCTTCTGACTGGATTCAACTTCAACATAAACGACCGGATGGAAAACATCGACCCATATTTTCAAATGGGCAAACAAACCACCGTCGCTTCCAGAAATGGTAACATGCCCTTCCTGTAAATTCAGCTCCTGCCTGAAGAACTTACCGGCAAAGGGATTTGGACTGAGATTAATCCTTACCCGGCCAAGTTTCAGCATGGTGTTGTGTTCGTCGAAGGTCCCGCTTTTCGCTATGTAAAAAAAGATTTCACCGTCTTCCACCCATACATTCAAGCCGATGTCGCCACCACCGCAAGGCATGGATTCGGATGAATTCCGGCTCTGCGAAGTCCACAGCAGATGGTAATCGCTCAGTTTGACAGGCTGGGCCCAGCTTTTGCCGGCCAGCAAGGCCAGCAGCACGAGTATCAGTTGAATGTTTTGTTTCATTTTTTATTGAATTAAGTAAGCCTTTCAGGCTTCACATTCTAATCCCTCAAGATTCTGCCATTCCAATCATCTCATTCGATGTTTCGACCGACAGGAGTTCCTTCCCTCTTCGTGACCTTTTCTCGCGGACGATTTTTTTTCTGCACCTCGTTCCCGGGGGCGTTGCCCCGCGCTACCAAGATTCCGGGCCTACAGCCCGAAGAATTTCATCCACAACTCCGTCATCCAATCATCCCATTATTCATCATTCTAATATTCTAATATTCATCATTTTACCATTCTAATCTTCCTTTTGCCTTTGAAGCTTGACTGGCCCAAACAAGCCGGCCGGCAACAAGGGACGCCCTTCGAGCCGGTAAGGAGCGGTAGTCCAGGCAATTTGCTGTTCTTTTGGCAATTCATAGTCGCCAATCAGTCGATTGTGCCAGGTATTTGCCAGATCAATTTCAAGCAGGTTCTCTCCGATTTTCAGCTGTCCGTCCAACCGAAGACGGTGGGGCAAGGTCCAGCATACGCCTACGGTTTCGCCGTTCAGCCGCACTTCGGCTACATGGTTAAAACCGCCCAGCTCAATCCAAATTTCTTCATCAGGTTCAGCCGGTTGCCAGTCGAAACCGGTTTTGTAGGTTGCCACGCCCGAGTACCAGCGAATGCCATCGACCTGACTTTTACTCCAATCCTGCAATTCGCTCCATTGCTGCGCTTCGGCAGGGCCTCCCCGTTCCGGGTCGAAAGTCACCATCCAGGGACCCCCGATGGTCAATATTTCTTTTAGTTGAATGGTATTTGATTTTCCGGTCCGGGCATCTTCGTTTGCCCGATCGAACAGGACGAATAAGGATTCACGCGGTTCAAAATCGTAACTCAAGGTGGTGCGGCCTTTCTTGCTGTCCCATTCGGTACAGGGGCGAATTCGTCCCAAAACAGCATCATATAAAACCGGAATTTTGCCTTCAACCCGAAAACTCATTTCAACCGAAAGCTTTTCGGCGCTTTGATTTGAAATGAAATAAATATCTTTTTCGCCCGCAAGCCGGTGATTCCATGCCAATGTTCCCCTTACCCGTCCGTATTCGGTGAAGGCGGTAAAATCTTCACTCAGCCCAAGCGGGTTAAACGAGCTTGACTGATACGGTCCAAACAGCAAGCGGCCCTTTCCTTTCCGGATCCCTTCAAATGAGTTTCCTTTCTCATCTTTAAAGCTGAACTTCTTCCCGTCGGACAAATTTGCCGTCAATTGTTGCAATGGCCTGTCGTCACCGGGTTTTAGACCGATTGTTTGCTGCGGTCCTTCCATCCACAACACCGTAGCGCCCTGCTCAATTAATTCAGCCAGTTTGCGGGCAACAGCCAGGCTCATTTGCCCGCCGCCACGGGGAGCCAGCTTTCGGTTTCCGGGAATAACCAACAAAGCATAGCTTGCCCCTCCGGGCAGCGCCACACGGCCATTTTTAACCGTTGCGCGGTTCAGCAACACATCTTTATTGAAGGAGTCGTACACGTAGCCGTTCAGCGGGTCGATCCAGTTTTCGGGGTCGGCCATATTCGCCTGGGTGGTTACGCCTTGTGGTAAATGGCGAGTGGGGATACCTTCATTCTTCAACCGGATTGATTCGGACTTAACGCGGTCGGCCCCCATCAGTCCGGGCAGAAAATCGACCAAACGGTCGGGCAACAAGGCGCGGCGCGGCGTTTCTTCGCCAGTAAAAACAGCGATGTCCACCACCGGCTTGCCCTGCTGCAACAGCAACTGGCAATTACGCAGGTAACTCCAGAACGCATGACTTTGCGGCCACCACACCTGGTCGTGTTGCAAATAAGTTCCCACTTTATCCAACGTCATCCCGGGTTTCCGGTCGGGCCAGGGATTATGGGTAAACACATGTGTCACCACTTTATTGATGCCCAACGCAAAATTGTGGTCGGCCAGCGGTTTCAGCAATGCCGGATCTTCGTCCCAATCGAGCCGGATTTCGGTAAAACTTTCGGCCTGAACAATCGGGTGACCATAGATGTGCGCACCCGAAACAGCATCGAGTATATCGTTCGGCTTGTCGTGCGACGGACTACGCAACCAATACTCGCCCATCGGCAAATCGACGTATTTAAAATGAAGCAGGCCATCGCCAACTCCAACCGGAGCAACGCTTTCGGCCGAAAACAACAGTCCTTTTTTTTGCGATTCTTCGTGCAGGGTTTGATAAAAGTTGTCGGCAAACAACTCGGAAATGGTTTCGCGTACATCCTGCAATACGCGCTCCGAAGTTTCAACACTTTGCAACGGAACACCCGCCATCACCGGAAGATATTCCATCAAATCGTAACCGCGGCGCTTTTTGAATTCGTCGCGCATGACCGTTGACCAGTTCTGGCTGCCGCATTCCCAGCTATCGACATGAAAGCGGGTAAAAACCTTAGCGGCCAGCTCTTCCCCTATTTGACGGTAAGCTTCACCAAACCACTGATCAAACTGAAAACGAACGATCTCGGGATTGAACTTATCGCATTCAAGCCCTTTACCGCCTCCGCCAATGTAATTTTCGTGACCGGTGCTGGTATGGCCCATGCGTAAAATCACCCAGTTGCCTTCAGATACCTGCCAATTTAGTGTGCCATCGGCCGCAACAAACTGCGTTAAGTTGATCAGTTGTTTCCGGTCCACACAATCAGCGTCCGGGAGGGCTTTGTCATCCGACCAGTCGGCCACCCGCCAGATGGAGCCGTTTTTACCTTCGTATTGATGAATTTTGGCTTCCGACGATAAGGCAATTCCTTTCACCCGCAAGATTGGCGACCACTTGGCATCGTCCAGGTCCTCGGCGCCCGGCTCCGAACCTGCCGGATCGAATACAAACCGAAAGTAACGGGCCGTCACCGGCTCAATCAGTTGGGTATTGTGCTGATCCAGATCGAGCCAGCCCGAGCGCGGGGGCACAAGCCGTGTATGGGTTTTAAAATGAAGACCATCATTGCTGGTTTCAATAATCAGGCGGTTCGTCTGGTAGTTGTTCCACCCGGTTTTAATCTGAATGGAACGACAGGTAAACGGCTCGTCAAAAGCGTATTGAATCCATCCTTTCCCGCTGGTTGAAAACTGCCGGGTATTTTCTTTTTCGGCTATAAACTGAAGGTTTTCTGAAGTCAGACTGGATGTAACTACCGGCTTGACTTTCCATGAATTTCTGCCCGCCCCCTCAAAGGCCGGATAGGCAAACGTGGCAAGATCCTGATAAAAACCCTTCACCATTTCGGGCTGTGGTAAGCTCCCCGAAAAAGTTTGTCCGCCGGTCACAACCGTGTCGGCCCAAACCACCTTTTGCATCGACATTTCAGGGGTGATCCACGGCCCGCCGGCGCAGGTAAAGCCGTCGCACGAGTTGAAGCCCATTTCCAGTCCCAGGCGGTCGGCCTCGCTCACGGCATGCTTCACCAACTCCCACCACGCAGGACTCATGGTCACCACATGGCCGGGGTACAAACCCGGCACCGTATCACGAATGGCAAACAGGTAGGTCCCGCCAAAGCCAACCTGTTTCATGGCTTCCAGGTCGGCAGTAATCCCCTCTTTACTGACAGCGCCATGCATCCAGTACCAATAATTCCAGCAGGCGGCATCCTTTTCGTCTGGCACAATCGTTTTAAACGGGCTTTCCGGCTGGCGGCTGCATGCGCTAAAAACAGCAATCAGCAAGGCTGCCAGCAACAAAAGTGATCTATTTTGTCGGTTTTGTTTCATCGTTTTTGGTTTGTGATGACTGCTGCGTTACCCCGAATTTATTTCGGGGTCTGTTCCGATTGAAGAGAAAGATCCTGATCCGGCAGTTGCCGGACAGGATGACTCCCGATCGACAGTTTTTCAACCAGCCATCATCTAAAATTTCACGTTCATAATTTCATCACTTAAATCCTTTTTTCCCGCAGACATCGGCGCCAGAAAAAACGCATAGCGGTAATTTCCCGATTTGATTTGGTATTGCGGTTCCGGCGCTGCCACATCCGACCAGCTGTCGTTGCCACCCACACCCATTTGTTTCAGGTCGATATTCAGCGTCAGGTAGCCGGATTCCTCCAATTCATACGTATGTTTTGCTTTGTTGATATTTTCTTCGGTCCAGGGCCAGACGCTCATGCTCAGCAAGCTGTCGGCCACTACGAGCAAACCTTTCGTTTTTTGCACATCCGACAGGTACATCCAACGCACATCGGTCCGGTTGCCGTTCTCCTGCGGCATTACGTAAGGCTCGGTGAATTGTTCGATCGGAAGGCTGTAAATGCCAGCCTCAAAGCCGTGATTGCGGTCGACGTAATTTTCGAGCGGACCTTTGCCGTACCAGCTGATTTGCCGGTACGCATCGTTTATGCCGCACTGTATACCAATCTTTGGAATGTTTGGCAGTTGCGGCGAAGCATTCAACACGTAGTCCACTTTTAACGTTCCGTCGCCGCGCAGGGTGTACAACAGTTCGCAAACAGCCGAGTCGTCCACAATGGAGTAGCTGCTGCGAACCTGCACCAGGCCATCGCCTGTCTTTTCAGCTTTCACCATCTGCAATTTCGGTTCAGCCCCGTACCAAATTTTTAGTTTTCGCTGTGGTTTCCAGCCGCGCTCGTCGTTATCGGTCAGCGGTCGGGTAAAATGAGGAAGCAGCGGCGCAAAGATTTGCTCTTCGCCGTTCCACAGGTAAGAGCTCAGCGCACCGTTTGCTTTGTCGATTTTTAGTTTGAAGTTTTTCCCTGTCAACACGAAGGCACAGGCCGTTTCATCCAACTGCACATTGCCCGCCTTTTGTACCGGTTGCCGTGAACTCAGCCCGGTTAAGGAAAACTGGTCAAATGCGACTTCAAAACCAGCTTCAGCCCATGCGGTTTTTTCTTTTAAGTGGAAAGAAACCGAAGCCAGATACTCCACGCCCGGCTTCATTTTGGGCAGGTATTGTTTCAGGCTGACGAGCGTGTCTCTTCCGGCCTCCAACATTATCGGCGACAGCGACACGGTCTTGACCAGCTTACCGTTTTCGCGGATTTTCAACTCCGGCACAAAGGCCGACAAATTACTCACAGCCTGACGGTTGGTAATTTTCAGGCTGAAGTTGACAGCATCCTGCAACTCACAGCTCACCGGCTGACAGACCCACCTGCACTCGTACATGGCCGCTTTTGGGCGCCCGTCGGAAGCCACAATGCCGTTAATACAAAAGTTGCTGTCGTGCAAGGGTTCGCCAAAATCGCCGCCATAAGCGTAAAATTCGGTTCCGTTTTCATCGTTTTTCAGCAAACCCTGGTCTTTGTAATCCCAAATGCAGCCTCCAATCAAACGCGGAAGCGAACGAATCTGGTTCCACCATTCCTTCATGTTGCCGGTGGAGTTGCCCATGGAATGTGAATATTCGCACCAAAAAACCGGACGCTTGTCGCCATTGTCCTGATTGATTAA
This sequence comes from Gaoshiqia sp. US2, assembly GCF_059705485.1. NCBI lineage: Bacteria > Pseudomonadati > Bacteroidota > Bacteroidia > Marinilabiliales > Prolixibacteraceae > Gaoshiqia > Gaoshiqia sp. US2. The sequence goes on from NZ_AP048550.1 coordinate 4,610,943, forward strand.
AAGCGGCCCTGTTTGAAGGTCGGGATACATCCGGCTCACGATGTCGATGTACGACTGGTCGAGCGGTGTTTGGATCCGGCGCGAGTGATCCTTCGGGTAACCGGGACTGTCATACGGAAGATAACCTTTCACTTTGTGGTCGCCCATGGCCGGCTCGTAATGCACCGGGCGGGTGATATCGAAATCGTGGCAATAAGCGGCCATCACTGCTGTTGCCGGTCCGCGGCCAGCTTCATTGCCCAGGCTCCAGACAATCACCGAGGAGTGATTTTTGTCGCGCGCTACCATGCGCACCACGCGCTGCAAATGGGCATGGAGCCATTTGGGGTCGTTGGCCAGTTTCCCGCCCAAGCCATGCGTTTCAAAGTTGGCCTCATCAATCACGTAAAGTCCGTACTCATCGCACAAATCGTAGAGATACGGATCGTTCGGATAGTGAGCCGTCCGAACACAATTAAAATTGAAACGTTTGATTTGTTCGATATCCTTGCGGATATCTTCCCGGGTTAACGCTTTCCCGCGCACCGGATCATGATCATGGCGGTTAATCCCGTACAGGTAAGTCAATTTGCCATTAATCAGCAGTTTACTGTCGTCTTTCGCGAACTCAATAGCACGAAAACCAACTTTGCAGCTTTTCGCTTCCACTACTTGCCCGGCGCTGTCTTTTAACGAAAGAACCAAGGTATACAGGTTTGGTTCCTCGGCGCTCCATTTTAAGGGATTGGCGACTTTGGCTTCCAGCAAACCAAATTTGACATTGTCCAGACGCGGCCAGGCTTCCGTGAGAATTGCTTCAGCGCTTTTGGTCAAAGGCTGCTCAAATATTTTTCGCTTGTTTGGATCGTAAAGCTGAGCTTCCAGCATGTACCCTTTCGCCGTATCACCGGTCAGGTTCTCCAGGCGAGGGCGAATGCTTAAGATGGCATCTTTGTATTCATCGTCCAGTTTGGTTTGGTAATGAAAATCGGCCAGACGCAATTTGGGTTCAGCCAGCAAAAGCACTTCGCGCTGAATACCGCTCATCCGCCAATGATCCTGGTCTTCCAGGTATGAGCCGTCGCTCCAACGGATTACCTGAACCGAAAGCGTGTTTTCACCCTCTTTTAAATAAGCGGAAATATTGAATTCGGAGGGCAGGAAACTATCCTCGCCATAACCCGCGAATTTGCCATTCACCCAAACTTTAAAAGCCGAACTGACTGCCCCGAAGTGCAAAGTCACATTCATATCCTTCCAAGCCGCGGGAACCGAAAATGTTCGCTGGTATGAGCCAACCGGATTGTAATCGCGCGGCACGTAAGGCGGGTTGACAGGACGAAAAGGATAAACTGCACTTTTATAAATCGGAATATCGTAACCTTTCATTTCCCAGTTCGAAGGCACCTCAATTTTGTCCCAACCCTGAACACGGCTTTGATAAAAATCAGCGGGTGCATCGGCCGGTTTTAAGGCCAAATGAAAATCCCATTCGCCATTCAGGCTCAGGTAACGCCCGCTTTGTTCCCGGTCGCCGGTCAGGGCTTCTGCCTCCGTTTTAAACGAATACGCCGTGGCACGGGCCGCATCCCGGTTTAGTTCGGTGATTTGCGGATCTTCCCAAGGCTCCGTTTGGTAAACATGCGGGACCGGCGGAATCCCTTCAGGCAGTTCAACCAGCCGTTGCGCGAATAAATAAGGAGACAGACCAACAAACGATGCAAAAAAAAGGATTGAATGATTTATTCGATTGATTTTGAGATTCATACCTACTTGGTTTTCAAGGTTAATCCGGCTGCTTCAAGTCCATCCGAGCTTGCTTTCACCACAATCTCCCCGGCTTGGTCTGTTGTTTGAATAATCAGCAAACACATACCATTGAAGGCTTTCCGGTAGTTTGCCTTAAAAGGTTCGGTACTGGCCTGGTAACCATTGTCAACCCCGGCTATGGTTCCTTCACCTTCAACCCGGAAATTAATCAGATTCGCCGCGTCGGGAACCATATTCCCATCTTTATCAGTCACTTTCACCGTGATAAACGACAGATCGCTGCCATCGGCATTCAGATTGATCCGGTCGGTCGCCAATTCAATTTTGGCTGCCGGCCCTGCGGTGAAGATTTCTTTTTCGCCCACTTTGTCGCCGTTCCTGTAGCTCACCGCCCTGATGCTACCGGGACTGAAGGGTACCCGCCACATCACATGAAACTGATCGGTTTCTTTCGCCTTACGCCCCTGCGAAACACCGTTCACCCAAAGCTCCACTTCATCGGCATGATTGTAATACGCCCAAAGGTCAACCGGTTGCCCCTCCTCCCAGTTCCAGTGCGGAAACAGGTGCAGCACGGTTTTATCCGTCCACTCGGCCTGGTACATGTAGTACACATCTTTTGGAAAACCGCACAGGTCGATGATACCGAGGTAGCTGCTGCGCGCCGGGTAAGGATACGGCAATGGCTCGCCGAGGTAGTCGAAGCCCGACCAGATAAACATGCCGGGAATAAAGTCGTTGTTTTTGATGACCGCCCAGGTGTCTTCGTGGGTGGCGCCCCAGTAGGCGATGCAGTTGTCGAACGAAGAGGCCGTCAGGTCGGGATTGCCGTCAAACGGCGCCTTGTAGGCAGGCGGCCAGATACGAACGCTGTCCGAAGGAAAATCGTAACAACCCCGGGTAGAAAGCGCCGACATGTTTTCGGATGCCAGCATACACTCGCCCGGGTAGCGCTCCGGAAACTTCAGATAATCGCGGTGTTTGTAGTTGAAACTGAGCAAATCAAGCGCACCCGATTGGTAGATATAATTTTTTGACGGATCGGTTTCGGTTAGAGCGCAAGTTACGGGGCGTGTCGGGTCTAGCTCCTTTACAATCTGCACCAACTCTTTGGTAATTGCAATGCCTGCCGAATCGAACTGTTCCGGGATTTCGTTGCCAATGCTCCAGGCAATCACCGATGGGTGGTTGCGGTCGCGAAGTACCATGTCCTGCAAATCGCGTACATGCCATTCATCCCAATACAAGTGGTAGCCTTTTTTTACTTTTGTCCGTTTCCACTCGTCAAACGATTCGTCAATTACCAGGAAGCCCATGCGATCGCACAAATGCAGCAACTCCGGAGCTGGCGGATTGTGGGCCATACGAATGGCATTCACGCCCATTTCTTTTAATATTTCCAGCTGGCGTTCCATGGCGCGGGTATTCACTGCCGCGCCCAAAGCGCCCAAATCATGATGTTGGTTAACGCCGTAAATTTTCAACGGCTCACCATTCAGAAAAAAACCTTTGTCGGGCGTAAACTCAAACCAACGTACACCCAGCTGTGTTTGGTAGCTGTCAACCAGTTTTCCATTCTGATAGATTTCAGTTTGAATTTGGTACAGGTTTGGCACTTCGGGCGACCATAAAGCGGGATTCTTCCATCCAAAGTTCTGAGTTAAGCCTGAAATCCCTGCTGCGGCATCCAGTTTATTTTCAGACTCGGCAACTTTTGTTCCGGCAGCATCGGTTATCCGCGATTTTACCGTTACCCGAACATCCGCTTCGGTTTTATTTTCAACTTGAATGTCCAGTTTTACCTTAGCTGCTTCGGCAGAAACGTCCGGAGTTGTAACAAACGTTCCCCAGTGTGCCACGTGAACCGGGGCTTTTTCGAGTAGCCACACATGGCGGTAAATGCCCGAACCGGTGTACCAGCGCGAAGCCGGTTGCGCCGAATTATCGACCCGGACAGCCAGCGTATTAACTTCATCGCCAAAGTTCAGATACGGAGTCAGTTCGTATCTGAACGAAATGTAGCCAAAAGGCCGCTTGCACAGGTAGTGGCCGTTAATCCACACTTCGCTGTTGGCCATCACCCCGTCAAAATCGATATAAAATACTTTTTCGCCGGCCGGTTTTTCAAGGTTGAATGTTTTTCGGTACCAGCCGATTCCGGTTGGCAATGCCCCGCCTTCGGTGGTGGCAGGAGCATCGGCGCTGAATTCGCCTTCAATGCTCCAGTCGTGAGGCAGGTTCAGCACCCGCCAGTTGCTGTCGTTATAGGCGGGTTGAAACGCAAGCGAATCATCGCCCAACATGAATTTCCAGTCCTTGTCGAAGCTTTGGCGCTCGGCCAATTGATGCTTTTGGCCGCAACCAAACAGGGCGAACACCATCGCCAGCATGATAAAGTTTATTTGTTGTTTTCGTTTCATCTTTTAATATTTTAACCGCAAAGAACACAAAGGATATCGCAATGGCCGCAAAGTCGGGTTCAAGTTATTTCGGCAAACGGCGACTGCGACTGAACACTTCTTTTCACTTAAGATCCGACTCAGCCGTCGACTTGAACACCAGCCCGCTTTTGCCCAAATCTTTCGAGGTTGCCAAAGCGATTCCCCTGTTACCGAGCGTATCTACGGCATTGTAAAAATGGTACACCACATCGTCAACTTTGATAACAAAGGATTTGTGCGCAAACTGGTTATCGTAGCTCTCGCCGGGCTCAATCAGTTTCGGGCCATCCCACTCAGTCCAGTGCAGCAGGTCGTACGAGGCCGCAAAGCTGTTGTACACCACCGTTTTGCCTTCGGGCCAGTATGCGCGGAAGAAAAACAGCACATACAAATCGCCGATTTTCTGGATCACTGCGTCGCCGGTAATGCCCGTGTGGTGGTTTAAAAGCGGGTTGCCCGGGTAGCGTTTCCAGTTTACCATATCGTCGGAAAAAGCCACGGAGATACGCTCGGCGCCGCGAACTTTGCTGATGCTGTCGCCTTTGGCATTGTAAAACATGACGAAACGATGCCCGGTTAGCTGTTCTTTGTCTTCCTGCACGTAGCATTTGTACATGGTGATGTTGTCGTACCAGCCGGCATCCGGATCGGCGGGCGCCAGCACGGGCTTGTCCAAACGGCTCCATTGGTGCAGGGTCGCCGGGTCATTTTCGGTATAAGCCATTCCGAATGACAGTACCCCTTTTTCGTAGCCGGTTGAGTTACCACCAAAATAGCTCATCCAATAGTTACCATCGTAGGTTTTGATGCCATAATCGCCTCCCCAATCGTAATTGATGAGCGAAGGATAACCGGCTTTTTGATTCACATCCCAATCGGCGGTATCCGAAAACTGTAAAACGGCCCCCTGTTCTTCCCAACGAATCAAATCGTCGCTCAGGGCAAGGTGGGTTTCGTACCCGCGCCCGTCGAAAATAATGTAAGTCATCACCCAGCGATTATCTTTTCTGAAAATGGTCGGGCAGTCGAACATGTGTGAGTTGCTGTCGGGGACCATCACCAAGCCGTATTTATAAGGCGTTTTCACCTCCTCATAAAGCTGCGCCATTTTTTCGGGCGACACCATTGCCGGAAGTTGTTCTTTCTTCGGTGTACAAGCCAGCACAGTCAACACAACCAATGTCCCAATTAAAATCTTCTTTCTCATTCTTTTCAGTTCAGCTTTCGGTCAAACGACCGGTTTATTGTTTGATGTTCAATTCAATTTGATAACTACCCGACTGCAAACTACAGACCGTACGGCCATTTTCTTTTTCCATCATTCTTATCATCTCCATGTTTTTCGCCGGCGCTTTCAACGCTTCAGCATGTAAATCGCCATCATATGGAAGGATCACTTTAGCGGTCGCATTCACCGGCACTTCCACCCGAAGCGTAAACACACCGTCCTTCTTCTCCCAATTGCTGACAATTTTTCCGTAGGGCGAATCGAAGGAGGTCTTAACAAAACTCAGCTCCTCCACCACTTCGGGTTGAATCACGATTTCACGATATGCCTGCGAATGTTCGGCTTGACGGATTCCGCCCAGCCCCTGGCAGAACCATTCCATCAGGTGGCCCAGCATGAGGTGATTTAACGACTTGGACGGCAATGCCTGCCACGATTCGGCCAACGAAGTGGCCCCCTGTTTGAGTTGATACCCATAACCGGGAACATCGTCGCGGTTGTTCATTTCATACAGCAATTCTGATTTTCCGAAGCTGGTCAGCACATCCACGAGGAAGTGAAAGCCCACATCTCCGGCCGTGATTGCACCCTGGTCCGCCTCAATCTGTCTGACCAGGTTTTCAAGTACCGCTGCTTCATTTCCGGGATCAACCAATCCCAGACTCAGCGGCATGGCCAGCGAAGTCTGACTGCCTGTGGCGTAAGTCGCCGTCTCCCTGTTATAAAATTTCAGGTTGAACGCGTTTTTAATTTCGGTGGAAAGTTCGGCAAAACGGATTGCCTCATTCTGATTTCCGAGTAATTTGGCCATCTGTGCCATCAGTTGGGCATCGTAAAAATAAATGGCTGTGGCTACCAGCGGCACCGGAGTCAACTGCGCATAGCCGGGCTCTTTCGGACCCACATCGTACCAATCACCCAAACCATGCGACAAAATGTTTTCGTTGGCTTTACTCTCCAAATACGCCATGTACCGTTGCATCACGGGCCAGGCCTGTTGCACCGGCTCCAGATCGCCATACCAGCGGTATATCATCCAGGGAAGAATGATGGAAGCGCTGCCCCACTCCGGCGAGTCGCGAAAAGCCGCGTCGTAATATTCAAAGTTGATGTATTCGGGCACAATGCTCGGCACCAGCCCTTCGGCGGTTTGAGCGTCGGCCATATCCGACAGCAGTTTTTTGTACAAGTGGTACAAGTCGAAGTTGAAATGTACCGAGGCGCCCATCAACTGCGTTTGCTCAATCCAGCCCAGCTTTTCGCGTGTCGGACAGTCGGTCATCACCGATTGCAGGTTGCTTTTAATGCCCCAGTTGATCAGGTCGAACGTCCGGTTGAACAATTCGTTGGAACATGAAAAGCTACCGGTTGTTGGAGCCGAATTTCGGGTATGCAGCGATTTTAATTCCATGATTTCCGGAAGTTCCGGGGCCGTGCTTCCCGCCTTTATTTGTGCCCCATTTACCTGCACATAGCGAAAACCATAGTAGGTAAACCGGGGTTGCCACGATTCTTCGGCTTCTCCCTTCAAGGTGTAAGTATAATAATAGGGCGAACCAGAGCCACGCTGACTGACCGTTCCATCGTCCTTCAAACTTTCAGCAGGGTAAAACCGGACCTGTTGACCAGCCTTTCCTTTCAACCGGAGTGAAATAATTCCCGAGGCATTCTGCCCGAAATCGTACAGGAGGCTGGTGTCATTCAATTGCTTTACGGCAACGGGCGAAAAAGTGTCCATCACTTTGACCGGATGGCTTGGGTCGGCTTTCAGTTCCCCTGACGGCGGCCTGACCAGTTCAGCCATTTTCCAGTCTGAAGCATCAAATCCGGTCTCGTTCCATCCCGGTTCTTCCAAACGGGCATCGTAATCTTCGCCCCCGTAAATACCGGAATAAGTGGTTGGCGACGGCTTGGTTTGCCAATCGCCGCCCGAAACGATTGTTTCGTCGGTTCCGTCAGCATATTGGATTTGTAACTTGCAGATCATTTTTGGAAATCCGTAAGCGATAATGAGTTTGCGATAGCGTTCGCGGTTGTTATAGTGAAAGCCATTGCCAACCATGACTCCCAGGGCGTTTTCGCCTGAGCGCAGCAGGCCGGTAACATCGCAGGTATTATAAAAAACGGTTTTATCGTAGTCGCTCCAGCCCGGAGTCAGAAAATCATCGCCAATTTTTTGTCCGTTCAGCGAGGCCTCGTACTGACCAACACCACTTATAAAAAGCGTGGCTGATGCAACCTTTTTAGTCAAATCAAAACTTTTTCGAAATAAGGGGACCACTGCCCGTTTTTCCACTTTGTCCAGAGCAAGGTCTCCATAACCGGTCACCCCCTCCACCAAGCGTTTCGACTCGTCCATATCCTCATAACCAATCCATTGTGCACCGGCCCAATCGGAGGAAGAAAGCAATCCCAACTGAAACGAGGCGATTTCGCTCCATGCGGATGCGTTGCCCGCCTGGTCCCATACTTTTACTTTCCAAAAATACTTTTTGCCAGCCTCCAGGGCTGATCCATCATAGTCGATCAGGATAGATTGTTTCGAGTCAACCTTCCCGCTGTTCCATTGATTTCCTTCATTCATTTTCAGTAAACCGGCGTCATCGGCCACCAGAATTTGCCAGGCTGACTGCGCTGTTCCGCCATAATCGGATCTCAACTTCCAACTGAAACGTGGCTGCTGATTTTTGATCAACGGCAGTTCGGTGGCAAAACCATTGACAGAGCTTTCGCTCACCTGGATATTTTTTTTTTGTGATGAGCAGGAAAAGGCAAGTAAGGCGACAAACAGCAGGTGACAAATTATTTTCATAAGCTTCGTTCATTTTATTGGTTTTCAAACCTGGTTGCGGCCCGGTTCTTCGTTATTTCAGTCTGACAAACGCCTGTTTTTCACCTCCGGCCGGCAAAAAACAAAGCGCCCTAAAAACACAATCCGACATTAATCTTCTAATTTTTAGAAATTTAATGTTAACGTTTACATTTGTTATTGGCTTGAATTCATGCGTTTTAATATTACTAAAATTCGATCTAATTTGAAAACGTTTATTGAAATAAAACGAATTCGGCAACGTGTTAATTCGTATGGATGAACCTGGCCCGGACAAATACAAACTATATTGCCTCGATTTCTTATTCCCGATCAATAATGATAACTCTTTAAGAATCCCAATCGTGAACCAACCTGCGCGATCCACTCTCTTGCCATTAATTCATGTCCAAAAACCGTTGGATGAATGCCATCCCAAATCCAATACTCAATTGGCGCAGATTTTTGGGCTTGTTCAAACAGGCCTATAAAATCGATAAGTATGGCGTCAAACTCTTCGGCCATCATTCTTACAATCCCTGCCCTTTCCTGTGTTGCCACATGCCACAACTCCCATTTTTCTCTTCGGGCGCCAATCGGGAACACAAAAGGAATTCCCAAGACAAACAAGACTTCAGGATTTATTTCCCGGGACATCTTCAACAACTTACGATAAGCTCTTTCAAATGCTTCCAAATTCCGAGCATCAGGTCGATTCGCGACTAAAGCGCCAACATCATTAATACCGATAAGGAAACTAAGCACATCGGGCTTCAATGCAAGTGTGTCTGCCTGCCAGCGTTCTTCCAGGTCGGAGACTTTATTTCCACTAATTCCACGATTATAAAATGAAAAACCGGCTTTGGGAAAATCTGCCCCGATTCGGCTGGCAACTGAAAAGACATAACCATGACCAAGAATGTGATTCGGATCATCATTTCTCCCCCTATTACCATCAGTAATGGAATCGCCCTGAAACAGAAAAGTAAAACCTTCATATTGTTCGGGAACCTGAACCTCGTCGTTCGCCAAAACATGCGAGGAAACGATGCCTGTTATTGCACCGGCAACACTGGCTGTTTTTAAAAATTTTCTTCTTGAAAATTGATTTTGAATCATTATTATGTATTAAGGGTTAACTACATCATATTTTTCAGGAACTCAAGCAAGGTTTAATAATTTGAGGAGTTGTTTCGCCACTTCAATACATCGAATTCGTACACTTTCACCTTGCCCGGCTTTCAATCAGCAAACCGGCAAAAGCAATTATGGTCTATAAACGAGGGTATCCGGAAAGCCAACAACAAATTATTCCCCGTTTTGCTTTCGGGACACCCTCAGTCATTCAACATTACCTGAATTAATAGCCGGTATTTTGAACCAGTTTAGGGTTATTATCCAATTCCGATGTTTGGAAAGGCAAGGTGTAATTCTTTTCTTCAAATACCAGGGGATCTCCCGCAGGAGTTTCCAGTGTTGGCAACTTGATATGGGCGATACGCCATCGTTTCAGATCATTATAGCGTTGTCCCTCGAGCGCCAGTTCCACGCGTCTTTCATTCCGGATGAATCCGCGAAGGTTTTCTTTGGTGTTGTAACGGGTACGGTTTATTCCGGGCATATTAACTCCTGTACGCCCCCTCACGTCATCTATCGCATTATATACCGCTACCGACGGTCCGTTCGCTTCGTTAGCTGCTTCAGCGTACATCAGCAATACATCAGCATAGCGCAAATGGATATAATCCTGATCGGTTAAGGTTGCCGTAGAGGCGCTAAACGGGGCCAGCGACAGATCAACATATTTTTCGACCAGAAAGCCGGTATATGATTCATAGCTTCCGGTCCACGGTGTTCCTGCTGAATTATACCAGATTTCTCCGGGTGTTTTTATCGTCATATTCATCCGGGGATCCCGATTGAGATAGGGATTCTGAGGATTATACAAAGGCGACTCGCTGGTTGACAGTCCGTCAGACATTTCGTAGGCGGTTAACAAATCAGCATATGGCTGCATTAACGACCACCAGCCCAATTCGATATTCATCCCGGCAGATCCCGGACTTGTACGATGTACATTTGTCGGCGCCAAATACCTGGTAGAAAACATGATCTCTTTATTTACATTCGAATTTTTCTGACCGGCCGTGAGAAATAGATCCTTATAGCTGTTTGACAGGCCAAATTTTCCTGAATCGATAATCTGCTTCAAAACAACAGCAGCCTCGGCCCATTTTTGTTGAGTTATCAATACCCGTCCCAATAATCCCTGGGCACTTCCTTTTACGGCATGACCTACGTACTTTTCGTCGGGCAATTTTGAAATGGCAAAATTCAGGTCTTCTTCAATAAAGATATAAACTTCTTCCTGGCTGCTTTTCGCGATTTTAGCGTCTTCCAGTGTTTTTGGAAAATTACGGTATATAATGACCCCGCCAAAGCTCTGAACCAGGTCGAAATAACACAAGGCCCTGATAAAGCGGACTTCGGCCGTATACTTTTCTTTTGTTGACGCGGTCATGCCCGGCACCTTCTCAATATTGTCGAGAAAATAGTTACAACTGGCAATCGCCCGGTAGGGACTGCTGTACATGTTTGCCATGGCACCTGAAAGTCCGGGAGAAATACTACCGGTCGTCATGTTGGTCATATTGGGTTGGTTCCCGTTTCCCGGATCGAGGTAGGCGTTATCGGAAAGCCCGTCAAGATAAACCCGCTCATAACCGAGAAAATTCTGTTGTAAGCGCGAATAAATACCAGCAAGAGCTGTAGTGGCGTCAGCTTCATTCGACCAAAAAATCTCACCCGACACACTGTTTAATGGGTTTTTATCTAAAAAATCTTCATTACATGCAGATAAAAACAAAGCCAGGATGATGATCGACCAATGCTTATATGATAGAAATTTTGTACTCATCTTAATAACGTTTTAAAATTTGACATTTAATCCAAGGTTGAATATTCGTGCCTGCGGATATTCGGCGTAGTTTCCGGTTACACTGGCCCTCTCAGGGTCAGAACCTTCATATTTTGTGAATGTGAGCAAATTATCTCCTGACACATAGACACTCAAATCTTTCGCCCTGATTTTGCTGATCAGCGATTTTGGAAGATCATAAGAGAGCATCAGGTTTTTTAACCTGAGATACGATGTATTCTGAAGATAGTAGGTAGACCCGCCATAGTTGGCAACACCCGAATAACCGGCAACATAAATAGCAGGCAGCGTGTTACTGCGATTTTCGGCAGTCCAGGCATCGCGCCATTTGGTGGTTGGCGGGGTTCCCTGCATAAACGGATCTATTCCCCAGTTATTTACGCGAGCCTTTTGCCCTTGTACTCCTTGGAAGAAAGCGGTGAGTGTAAAGTTTTTATAGCCGACATTCAGTCCAAAAGAATACAGGAAATCGGGATAAGCTCCGCTTACAACCCTCCGATCGTCCGTGTCTACATCTCCGTCTCCGTCCATGTCTTTCATTTTTAAATCACCCGGACGGGGACTTGGATTTAATACATGCTTTGGAGTAAGCGGATTGTTGATGTCTTCTTCCTGGAAGATTCCATCCCAAATGTACAGAAAGTGAGAGCCATATGGCAATCCAACTTCATTAATTGAAGTTCCTTTGCTGGGAACGCGGATGTGAATCAATTCATTTTTAGCTGTTGAAATCTGGAAATTGGCCCCATAACTGATTTCACCAATTTTATTCTGATGGCTTAACTCCAGTTCAATCCCCTTATTCCGCATTTTTCCATCGTTCAGGGTCGGCGAAGAAAGCCCCAAGCTGGCTGGTACCGGCTGGGCAGCCAGGATATCGTAGGTTGTTTTATTGAACCAGTCGAAGGTAACGCCCAACAAGCCGGAGAAAATATTTACATCGAACCCAAAATCAAGAATACTGGTTGATTCCCATTTTAGACGTTGATCTTTGAATACGTTCACCACAGCTCCCTGCGACAAGGTTTCTTCAAAAGGGTAATAAATGTTGCTGATCACCAAACTATTCTGATAGAGATAAGTCCCGACATCCTGATTGCCAAGTACGCCATAGGAGGCTCTCATTTTCAAATAATTCATCCAGCTGATCCTGTCTTTAATGAAGCTTTCTTCCGATACCAACCAACCGGCTGACACCGACGGGAACAGACCCCACCGGTAATCCGGTGATACTTTAGAAGTACCGTCGTAGCGCAAGTTTGCCTCCACCAGGTATTTTCCTTTATACGAATAATTAAGCCGGCCAAACAATGACTGCATGGCCCATTCCGATGGTCCGGCCAACGACGGCAAACGGGGATGTGTAAAAAACAGCGACTGGTTATCGGATGAATAACCGGTTAACTCGTCAAGGATCGGCGATACCGAACTAATCCGTCGCGCCCTCAGGGTTTGGTATTTATAGTTTATCTGCTCGTACCCGATTAAACCCGTCAGATCATGATCGTCGTTTATTTTGGTATTGTATGACATTACCGAATACACCGTTGGCGTGATCGCTTTCGCGTATTGATCTGTCACTCCCAGAATGTCGGGCCCAAATGCAAATTCGAGGTTATCGCCTGTAGTGGGATTTTTTTCCTGAAGCACATAGGCTTTATAAGGGACCTGGTGCATCTTATAAAACATATCGTCATAGTTTAGAGCCACTTTAGTGGTCCAGACAAATCCCTTAAATAGTTTAAAATCAACAAATGCCTGTGCATTCAGGTTGTAATCTTTCGTTTTCTGATTTCCCATGGCATAATACTCGCTGGGATTCCGGTTCCGGCCTTCATTCAGATACGCCCTGGATGCGATACGCCCGCTACCGTCGGGCAGATAAGGTCCGTAAGTGGGGCCTGTTGCATAAATCGACAAGGCCATATTGGCGCTTGTAAACGGAGGTTCCTTCCGGTCCTTGTATGTCAGGGTCATTTTGGTTCCAAAAGTAAGGATCTTGCTTATCTCATTGGTATAACTCAATAAAGCATTATACCGCTTGAACTGGTAGCCCGGCAACATGGCATCCTGGTCCAGATAGCTAAATGATGCATTGTAGGAACTCTTTTCCGTTCCGCCTGACAATGCGATGCTGTGATTGGTGACAATAGCATTTCTAAACCAATAATCAACGGCATCAAAATTGGGGTATTGCTCCCGGTCAGTCGCATTCCTGTACTTGGCAATTTCGTCTGCCGCATATCTGAAAGCAATGCCTGAACGTGCAGCTGCCTCGTTGTACATTTCCATGTATTCAGCCGAATTGGTAATAAAATCGGGTAGCTTTGTCGGCGAGTTAACAGCAATATTTCCCCGGTAGCTGATTACCGTTTTCCCTTTTTCTCCCTTTTTGGTGGTTACCAGTATAACCCCGTTGGCGGCTCTTGCACCATAAATCGACGCAGAAGCGGCATCTTTGAGCAAAGTAATACTTTCGATATCATCCGGTGACAGGTTGTTTAATGAACCGGTAACTCCGTCGATCAAAATAAGCGGATCGTTACTTCCTCCAAATGAACCGCGTCCGCGAATCAGGAATGACGGATTATCGCGCCCCGGCTCGGCAGAAGGCTGTATGACCTGAAGCCCTGAAATTCGTCCCTGAAGCAGGTTGGCGGAGTTAGTCGCTGGTCGTTCTGTGAGAATATTACCTGCTACCGATCCGACAGAACCTGTCAGATTTGCCTTTTTTTGAATTCCGTAACCGACAACGATCACCTCATCAATACCCACCATTTCTTCCTGCAACTCAATGTTAATGACCAGCCGGTTATTAACAATAATTTCCTGCGTTCTCATCCCTACAAAGGTAAATACCAGGATCGCATCAGAAGAAACGTTTGTTAAGGAATAGTTCCCGTTGATATCAGTGATGGTCCCGTCTGATGTACCCTTCACAACCACAGTTGCACCGGGAATCGGTTCGCCGGATGGCCCCGAAACCTTCCCCCTGACGGTTTCATTCTGCTGGATAACCCGATTTGTGTGGTCATTTTCGTTGGTATAAAGAACAAAGTTATTGTTGAATGACCTGTACTGAATGTTTGTTCCTGCCAGAATTACTTTCAGCGCCTCTTCGATATTCGAAAATTCAAGGTCGATATCAACTTTCTGATCTACATTTACATTGGATCGGTTAAACAGAAATGAGTAATCTGTTTCATCCTCAATGAATTTCAGCACCTCAACGATTGACTTGTTGGAGGCTTTTATCTGCACTTTTGCATTGTTTTGTGAAAAAACGCCGGCAGAAACCTGTAAAAAAGCCAACAAAAGGATAACGCTCGTTAGTTTCATAATGCGAAAAGTTTGCTTCAGGTGCGGTTGATGCCATACCTGAAATTTCATACGATTTTTTTTCATAAATTTGAACTGTTTATTTAATGAATAATCAGTTACGGTTGCACCCGTAACTTTTAAAAGGGAAGTGGACCAACACTTTCCTTTTTTATTTTGCTTTTAATTTAATTTTACTGCCATTTATTTCATATTGAAAATTTGAGGTTAGCTGCATCATTGTAAATAACTCACGAACACTTTCTGTCTTTATCGTGATTGTAAACTGGCCCTGGTCTCTAAGCTTATTGTCCATACTGATTTCAACGCCATACCATCGTTCAATTACCGGAACCAGTTCAGCAAAATTGCTGTCCTCAATTTTTAATTCATTGTTCTTCCAGATACTGTATAGGCGAGTATCAACAACCTTAATATTCAATGAATTATCTGAAAATTCTGCTTGCTGTCCGGGTTGAATTTCAACGGGTTTTTCAAGGTATTTGCCAAATAATTCGATCCTCCCTTTATCCAGCGTTGTTTCTATCGCCGGTTCATCCGGATAACATCGCACATTGAACTCTGTGCCCAAAACACGTATATTCAAACCCGACAGGGTATGCACGATAAACGGATGGGATTTATTTTCCGACACCTCGAAATAGGCCTCACCCGCGAGATGCACAGATCGTGGTTCAAGCGCATTGTAGGTTATAGAAGATTCTGAGTTCAACCAAACCCTGGTTCCATCGGCCAAAACCAGGTTTGATTTTTCACCTGCCGGAACATGAAATTGCACCAGGGTACTTGTATAATCCTGGACTGTAAAAAGCCTGTAACCGAAAATACTTCCTAAGCCAACAGAAATCAGAATCAAAACGGAGGCTGCCACCCTCATCCACCGGCTGAACTGAGGTTGACCTGTCGCACGGTAAACACGCAAATGTTTTGCCGAAAACTCCGACCACGAATCGTCAACGTTTATTTTTGATGAAAGCATTTTCTGGCTGCTAAACCATTTTGTTTCATACAATTGCCGAAGCTCTTCCCGGTTATCCTCACTTTCTGTTATCCAAAGCCATATTTCCCGGTCTTCGGCAGGAGTCGTTTCGCGACTAATATAACGTACAAGTAATTCTGTATCGATATTTAAATTCATTTCGTGTCTAATTACAAAAAGAAATACAAGCGGAAAGCACTTTACCCTGACAAGACACGATGATTATTTTTGTTTTTTTTTCGAAACTACGAAAACGCTCCCGGCACAGATGGTTAATACAGATAGTCTTTCAACTGAATCCTCAAACGAGACAGGGCGCGACTCATCTGTGTCTCAACTGTTTTCACCGAAATTTGCAATTCTGCCGAAATTTCAGCATATTTTAAACCTTTGTCCCTGCTTAAAAGAAAAATTCTCCGGCACTCATCTGGTAATAATAAAATTGCCTGACCTATTTTCCGATTCAATTCATCCAATTCAACCGGCATCAGGTAATCGTATTTAGTATCCTGATTGGAGTATATAAAATGTAAAACAGCCTGATAATCGCTTTCGATCCGGCGATGTTGAAGTAAATTCAGACATGAATTTTTCACCGCCCGAAACAAATAATACTGAATATCTTCATCGAAAGAAAGTTGATCTCTTTTGTTCCATACATTCAAAAAAACTTCCTGAACAATTTCTTTTGATTCCTCAACACTTTGAGTATAACGGTCGGCAAAACAACACAGGCGAACAAAGTACCTCCTGAAGATCAGTTCAAACTTTTCTTCCTTGTTTAAATTACCCTTGAAAGCCCTATTCGCTTGCCTAAATACCATCTAACGTATTTTCAAACTACAACACAATCAATTCAGTAGAAAAGCTTATACACCCACCTTCGCTATGTTATTAAGACTTACAGGATAAGCTGCCCCAAAATCCGGATGAATATACCAGTTTCCCCAGAATTATCAAGCTATTCCGGAACTAACTGCAGCAAACAACCTAAAGTGGAATTTAATTTCATCGTTCAGATTTTTTGGTCTGTTCGCTGTCGAAAGACATTCATTTCCCAAAATGAAGAGACTGCCCACCCGCCAAAAATACCGGGAAGGCAGTCTTCAAATTATCAAATGCTTATTTCAGGAACCGACACAGTCGATAAATCCCTGCAATTTTTATTTATACGCTTCATTTTGAGTGATCACTCCTGAATTTTGGGTGATGACCTGTAAGGGTATCGGTAGTACCAATTGGTTCTCGTTCAGCGTGATATTTTTGCTGCTGTTTTTAATTACCGTAATTGCCCGGCCTGTGCGAATCAGATCGAACCAACGATGAAATTCAAGCGCAAACTCCACCTGGCGTTCGTGTTCGAGCGCCAGCGCCACCGTATTGTATTGCGACGGATATCCGGCAGCACCGTAATGGGGCATTCCAACCCGGCTTCTCACCTCGTTCAGGTACTTGACGTCACCAGTAGCTTCAGTAAGCATCAGCAAAACATCGGCATACCGCAGAATAATAAAATTGTTATCGGCAGCTTCCCTCAATCCATCCACTTCAGCGCCGGTATCTTTCCATTTAATCGGATATTTCACGTCAACGGATACGCCCGCGGCAGTCGTGTAGCCATTCTGGATCGATAAATCGCGGCGCGAATCGCCTGCTTCATAAGCATTCCACAAATCAAGCGTGACCTGGTTCATCCCGGCGCCCCAGGCAGTAACAATCCGGTTGTCAAGTGGCGAAAACATGGCCCAGTACCGGCTGTAAGGATTTGATTTTCCTCCTTTGTACTGGATTTCGAAGATCGACTCGGCCCCGTTCTTTTTGGTTTTATCCCATAAGTTAGCATAGGACACAAGCGAGAACTTGCCATAAACCTTCAGCAGCAC
Organism: Gaoshiqia sp. US2; assembly: GCF_059705485.1. Classification (NCBI taxonomy): domain Bacteria; kingdom Pseudomonadati; phylum Bacteroidota; class Bacteroidia; order Marinilabiliales; family Prolixibacteraceae; genus Gaoshiqia; species Gaoshiqia sp. US2. The sequence goes on from NZ_AP048550.1 coordinate 4,628,309, forward strand.
CTCAGATGCTTTTGTTTTATCCCCCAAGGTAAGATAAACTTTTCCGAGGAGGGTATTGGCGGCATCGCTACTTGCAGCACCAACAAATCGTTGACTGGCTTTGGACGGTAAATTGGCCGCAGCAAATTTAAGATCTTCAACAATTTGATTATAGACATTGGCCTTAGGGGTGCGGCCTTGCGCATAAGCTTCACTGATGCTGAGGGGTTTGGTAACCAGCGGGATATCGCCCCATGCACGAACCATATCGAAATAATACAAGGCTCTCAGAAATTTAGCTTCGCCGATTAAAGCAGCCTGGGTATCAAAGTTAATGGCTTCTGCTCTTACAATAATATTATTGATCATATATAATGACGTGTAATAACTATTCCAATAGTTTAACACTAATTCATTATCATCACTCATCGTATGATTTTCGAAACCTTCATAGTCCTGAATTCTCCCGGCAGCATTATCGCTGTATGCATTGTCCGACATTAATTCGCCAAAAAACGAGGGCAAACTCTCAGGCCCATATAGGGTGTACAAGGAGTTATATGCAGCCCAGAGGGCCGTTTCGATGTCATCTTTGCTTTGATAGAAATCCACCTCATTGGGATTGGAAATAGGTGACCGGTCCAAAAAATCTTCACTGCAACCAAAGTAGATTGTAGCGAATAGAATCAGGATGTATTTTATTTTTTTCATATTCCTACGTTTTTATATCGTTATACCTGAATTTTTAGAAAGTAATGTTTACCCCTGCAGTCGCTGTAAAAGGATTGGGATAAGCGCCGTAATCAAAGCCTACCAAAACACCGGTTTGGTATGTACTGCCTTCCGGGTCGTAACCTAAATAGTCAGAGAATACATATACATTTTCCATATTTAAGTAGAGTTTTACACCGGATACATTCATCTTATTAACTATGTTTTTCGGCAAATTGTAGCCAATACGAATGTTCTGGATGCGGACAAATGAACCGTCCTCAACCCAATAGGTAGAACCAAAGTCGCGTACCGTGGTAGGGAGCATACGAGGTTTCGGAATCATTCCATTGCCCGGGTTAGATTCGGACCTCCAGAAATTGGATACCTCCTGATACATGTTCCGGTTTCCACCACCTACGCCTGATTTCAGGAAGCGGGCATTATGGTTAAGAATCTCGGCGCCATGCGATCCACGTAACATAACCGATAATTCAACACCGGCATAGGATAAGATATTGGTCATCCCCCACTGAAAATCAGGCTGGTAATTACCAATATAGGTCCGGTCGTCTGAGTTGATTTTGCCGTCTTTGTTCACATCACGCACCCTTGGGTCGCCCGGTTCGCTGCCTGCCCACACCGGATAGGCATTGTTGTCAAGTTCGGCTTGCGACATAATTACACCGTCAATGACATAGCCATAATACATCCCAATGGGTTTTCCTACGGCAGTACGCGAGGTCATACTGGATTCATTGATATCGATCGGCGCATCATTTTCACCGAGTTTCAGCACCTTGTTCCGGTTCGCGAAGATGTTAAAGTCAGTTGTCCACTTGAACTTACGATCGATATTGCGGGTGCTGAGGTTGATTTCAAACCCTTTGTTTTGCAGCTCACCAATGTTTGTTAACGTAGAAGCAAAACCGGTGATGATGGGAATCGGAACATTCAGCAACAGGTCTTTTGTTTTCGAATAATAAATATCGCCTGAAAAATTCACGCGTTGATCCAGGATACTAAAGTCAAGCCCAAAGTTTGTTTGGCCGGTCTTTTCCCATTTCAGATTTTTATCGGCAAATGTATTTGTGTAAATACCTTGCTGCACGGTCCCGCCGCTGACATACGGGGTATAACCCAATATACCGATTGCACCGTAGTTTGGAATCTGGTTATTGCCGGTTTCACCATAGCTCAAGCGCACTTTCAGATTATCCAGCCAGGCAACTCCCTGGAGGAAAGCTTCCTCAGACATACGCCATGCAACAGAACCCGACGGGAAGTACCCCCAGCGATTGTTGGCGCCAAAACGGGATGAACCATCGGCACGGATAGCCGCGGTAACCAAATATTTGCTTTTAAGCGAATAATTGGCGCGGGCAAGATAAGAAATCAGGGACCACTCCTGGGCTGATGTACTTCCACTGCTGACTTTCCCCGCGTTTAGGGTATGAACCAAATCGTTCGGAAAACTACCCGACCGCATATTGCTGTAATCCGTGCGTTGTTCCTGAACAGTATAACCAGCCAGCACATTTAAGTCGTGAATACCATCAAACGTTTTGTTATAATTAAGCGTATTTTCCCATACCCAGTTGTAGGATTGCAGGGTAATAAAATCGGCAGTTGCCGGAACCCAACCCGAATAACCCCAGTTTTGACCTTCGTTCCAGTAGAAATTATAGGAGGTATTTTCGATATTTGAACTCAAGGCTGTTTTGAAAGTCAAATCTTTCAGAACATCCCATTCCAGAAATGAGTTGGCGGTCATCACATTCATCACTTTCTTTTTTTCGGCTTCCCGGGTTAACGAGTAGGGATGCCATAACTGAAGGCCGTATTTCACAAAGGTGTTCCAGATGGAAGTTGGATCTTTGAAGCCAAGACTGCCTGTTTCAACATAAAGCGGGAAGATCGGGTCGCTCTGCAAGGCCAGACTTACAACATCCGATTTACCTGCTGTGCCGTGGGGAGCTTCCTGTGCGCGACTGAATCCCATGTTTAATCCCAAGCGGAATCTATCGCTGAATTTATGTCTGATGTTAGAACGAAGGTTGATCCGGTCGTAGGTATTTTGGTCCACAACCCCTTCCGAATCCAGATAACCCGCCGATACCATAAACTGGGTTTTATCGTTGCCCCCCGATGCCGATACCTGGACGTTGTGCGACAGGGCAGTTCTTAATAAAACATCCTGCCAATCCGTTCCGTTCCCGATTCGGGCAATCCATGCCGGATCAGAAAATTCAACCGGCACCGTAACATTCAGGCCTCTTGAAGCCGAAGGATTTGCGGCGACAATGGTAGCCCATGAGTTATTTCTGGCTGCTGTTTGGAACTCCATCCATTCCCGGGCATTCATCATCTCCGTTTCCCGCAATACTTTTGACAGACCAAACTCATAATTCGCCTCTATCTTGGTTTTTCCGGCTTTCCCTTGCTTGGTCGTGATCAAAACCACGCCATTGGCGCCGCGCGAACCGTAAATGGCTGCCGACGACGCATCTTTCAATATCTCGATTGATTCGATATCATTCGGGTTGATAAAGTTTAGCGGATTTCGGTTAAAATCCATGTTGCTGCCGGAACTAACACCGGAAGATGTTGAGTTAGTGGTATTGTCTTCCAAAGGAATACCATCAATGACGTACAAAGGAGTTGTACCGGCATTGATCGAAGAAGCGCCCCTGACTTTTACAGTAGGAGCAAGACCCGGAGCACCCTGAGTTTGAGTGATCTGTACCCCCGATACCTGTCCTGCCAACGTTTGCATGGCATTCGTGTAAGGACGGTCTTTCAATTTGTCGGCGCCAACCGAAACCACCGATCCGGTCAAATCACTTTTCCGCACGGTTCCGTAGCCAATAGCCACTACTTCTTCCAAACCAATTGTATCCTCCGTCAGGCTTACCTGGATGACACTTCGTCCGTCAACCGCCGCTTCCTGTGTTTTCATCCCGACAAACGAAACCAGGAGGACAGCCCCGGCAGGGACGTCATCCAGTTGGTACCTCCCGTCAACATCGGTAATGGTTCCCCGATTTGTTCCTTTTACAACAACGGTTGCTCCGGGAATCGGAAGTCCTTCGGTATTCGTCACTTTACCGGTAATTGTTCTGTTTTGCTGACTTTGCAAAACGCTGTATTCGTTTTTCTTCAGATCGGAAATGACAATATACCGACCAATAAATTCGTATTGAGCCGAAGAATTTTTCAATATCAGGTCCAGCACTTCCGATATGGACTTATTCTCAACCCGTAAGTCAATTTTTTCCAGGACATCAAGCTTATTACTATTGTAGGCAATTTGAAAATCAGTCTGCTCCTCAATAGCGCTAAAAATATCCTTAATAGTAGCCTGCCTCAAATTCACCGATATTTTGGTCATTTGAGAATAGGTCTGAGACGCGAAGGTCATCAGCCCACAGAAAGTCAGGATCATTAGTAGTTTCATAACTCTGGTGAACTTTTGGAATTGAAGATATCGATCCCAATTCCGATGGGTGTTACTTTTTTTCATAAATTTGCTTAGTTTTTCGTTAAACTTTTTGTTTACACGTAAGAATGGGCGGGTAGTGTATGTTGGCGCAGAACTACCCGTTTTTCTTTCAATCAGCTTGTCATTTTAGATTTGATATATACTTTTTGATTATTTACCGACGATTCAACATTCATGACTTTTTCGATGATTTGCATTACGCGCTCGATGCTTTCTCCTTCATTCAACTCAACCGTCAGGCGCTGATTATCCAGAAAATGCTCATCATAAACAACTTCCACATTATACCAGCGTTCGATTTTCCGGACAAGATTAGCAAACGAATCATCCCTGAAAATCAGGCGGTTATTCTTCCAACCCACGACCTCGTCGTTCCGGAATCCGGTCCGGCTCACATTTCCTTCCGATCTTGAAAAATTGATCATCTCGCCCGGTTTCATTTCATAAGAGATGGGGTCCGATGTGGAAGGGCGAACCAGCAGATCGATACTTCCTTCAAGCAGTGCGGTTTCGATTTTCGATTCATCGGGGTATGCCTGTACATTAAATTTTGTACCCAGCACTTTTACTTCGATGTTTGCAGTTTTGACAACAAACGGGAGGTGTTTATTGGTGGTCACTTCAAAATAGGCTTCCCCTTCAAGAAAAATTTCCCTCGTCTCCCGGCCATATTCAGTCGGGTAACGCAGGCTGGTTCCTGAGTTTAGCCAAATATGGGTGCTATCGGGTAACACAATCTCCGACTTTTGGCCTTTGGGAACAATGGTCTCCGTATATTGAACCGGATGTTCTGTGGAAAACAGGTAGTAATAAGCCGAGACGATCATCACGGGAAGAATCAGGATTGCCGCAACCCGTTGAAACTGCTTAACCGGTTTTAATTCCCAGAATACCGCTTTTTTCTTTTCAAGCTGCTGATATTGCCGGTTAATCTGACTGATGAGTTCTTCAAAATCAGCTTCCGATTCCGTTTCGGGGGCGCTAAGCCATTGATTATGCATCCATTCGTCCAGGACCTGTATATTTTCAGGAAGAGCAATCCAATCACGCAATTGTTTCAATTCCGACACAGTCAGACGTTCATTATTGATAAACCTTTTTAGCAAGGACAAAACCTGGTCAAGCATACCTTTGGTGTTTTGCCTTTATTACGAAACGAAACTGTGTTTCCGTGAAGGGGCAACAAAAAAAATTACTGAGAAATAAAAAGCAGCAGCAAAAATCTGACCTTTCTGATTTCGCGCCTGAGAAAGTTTAAGGCCAGCCGGATTTGACTGTCAACGGTATTCTCTGAAATATTCAACTTTTCGGCAATTTGTTTATAACTGCATCCGTGATACCTGCTCAATTCGAAAATTTGTCTCCGTCGATCCGGGATTTGGCTGATTAAGCCGGTAAGTTTCAGTTCCAGTTCCTCCTGCATCGACAGGTCCGCCGAGTCCGACAGATTCAGATCGGCAATCAGGTCATCGCCCATCAGATAAATTTTCCGGTTGACCGACGAACGCAGCTGATCGATCAGCTCATTTTTAGCAACGGTGTACAGGAAGGAAGAAAACGATTTTTCCGGTTTGATTTTTTGCCGCTGCAACCAGACTTTGATAAAAACTTTCTGAACAATCTCTTCAGGATCGATTTGCGGCGGAGCTAACTTCATAACAAAGCCTTTGAGTTTGTTTTTGTATTTATAAAACAAAATCTCAAAGGCAAACTGATCATCGTGCAACAATCTTTTGATCAATTCGGGTTCGCTATGGAGTTTTAATCTGGTCAAACAGACAAACGATTTCGGTACGGTTTGTCCTGCTAAGTTACGATCAATTCTTCAAAATGAATCTCCTCCAGGGCCTGTTCAATTATTTTCCGTTCCGGTTCATTAAACCGATGAAAAGGTTCAGCCATGAAATCACTGCAAATACCCATCACCGACAAGGCGCATTTTAATCCTTTCAGGTAGCTGGAACCGTGTTTACCCACTTTATAGATACTCGTACTGATTTGAATTACTTTTTGCTGCAAAGGCAAAACCGCGTTAAAATCGCCTGCTGCAGCCGCATGATACAAATCGACATAAAGTTTCGGAAACATATTGGCCCCGCCGTTTACGCCGCCGTGCCCGCCCATCAGCACAAACTCGGCCGTCAGTTCTTCGGGTCCTACCATAAAGGTAAAGTCGGGGCGGTCTTTCAGCAGGTAGCGTATGTGATTGAAATAAGCCAGGTTGGCCGAGCTGTCCTTCATACCAATGATTCCGGGAATTTCGGCAGCTGCCTTCACGGTTTCAGGCGCAAACATCACCTTGGTATGAACCGGCATGTTGTAAATGAATAACGGGAGCGGCATTTGTTTCATAATCCGTTTCAGGTACTCCAGCAGTTCCGGCTGGCCCGACTCGAAATAATACGGAGGCGTGATCACAAGCGCATCAGCGCCGTACACGGCCGCTTTTTTGGCCAGGTTCAGGCTTTCGGTAAATGCGGAATCTGAGATCCCGACCATCACCGGCACCCGGCCATTGACAAACCGGCAACTCAGGCGGATCAACTCTTCGCGGATCTTATAACTTAAACTGGCAAACTCGCCGGTGGTTCCCAATAAAAATATCCCGTGAACGCCTCCCTGAATCACATGCTCGATTAAACGTTCAAGTCCCGCCACATCAAGCGTGTCATTATCTGTCAACGGAGTTACCAAAGGCGGAACAATTCCCCTTAAGGGGGTGGAAAATCTTGCTTGCATATTCTTTTCTCTAAATTTTTTAGTTTCTATTCTGAATCATACTATTTTAATATCGATCTGTTCGCTACAACCTGGATTGAAAATGATATTCACCCGAGCCAACTTCCAGCACAGCACGGTCGCCTTCCATACGTAAAAAAAGCAAACCTTCTGATTTTGACAGGTCGGAACCGCTTTCTTTTATATTTTTCACGGCAGTTGCCGGGAGGTAAATCAACGCATTTGTATTTGCAGGAATGGTAATATCCCAAGCGAAGGTTTTGCCTTTTTTCTGCCACCGGCTTTTTATGTCTCCGTAAACCGACCGATAGGATGCATTCACAAAGGTGAGGCCTTCCACAGGTTCGGGTCTCATGATGATTTTTTTGAATCCCGGCGATTCATCGCTGCTTTTAATCCCGGCCAGGTTTTCGTAAAACCAAATGATCAGGTCGCCCAGCATCATCACATGGTTGTAGGAATTCATATTGGGAGCTGCTGTGTTTCCATTCCAAAGCTCCCAAATCGTGGTGGCTCCGTTTTCGACCATGTAGCCCCAACTGGGGTAAGTCTTATTGGTAGCCAGACGAAATGCCAGGTCGGTGCGTCCATTTTCGGTAAGCGTGCGCATCAGCCACTGTGTACCAATCAGTCCGGTGCTCAGGTGCCCGTTATTTTTCACTTCAATCAGATCTGTAATGGTTTTGAACAGCCGGTGTCTATCCGCTTCCGTCACCAGATCAAAATAATAAGCCAGCAGGTTATCGGTCAGCGCATGTGTGCCGTACGACGCTTTTTCAGCATCGTAAAACTCCCGGTTGAACGCTTCTTTTACCTGTTCGGATAATTCGGCAAAAGCCGGAATGTCGCTTTCATTACCCGTCAAAGAAGCAAATTTTTGCATCAGTTGCAGGTAATAATAATGGTATGCGGTGGAAATTAACTGACTGGGGTATTTCACATTGGCATTTTTCCCACGCCCCTCTTCAATAGTAGCCGGCGGCACGCACCAATCGCCGTAACTGTCTTTGGTCAGGATGAACCCGTCGGTCATATAGCGGTTCTGCATGTAACCAAGCCAGTGTTTCATGTACGGATAATGTTTCACAATCGGCTCAGTATCGCCAAACTGTCGGTAAAGCATATCGGCCACCATCAGGTAGGTGCCTGCCCAGGTCATGTTATCGCTGTAATAACGCCAGAAAGCCGGGGCTACATCGGGAATGGACCCGTCGGCGCGCTGTGCATTTTTGATGTCGTCCATCCATTTGGCATACAGCAGGGCATTATCAAAAACAAAACTCTCGCCGTATGCCCCCGTGGAACGGTCGCCCAGCCAGGGTTGACGCTCGTTGCGTTGCGGACAGTCAACCGGCATGCCCTTGTAGTTGCCGTTGATCCCCCACCAGGCATTCCTGTAAATTTGGTTAATCAGGGTATTGGAAGTTTCGAAATGACCAATGGTTTCTATATCGTCATACACCACCCGGCCCTCAAAATCGTGCAGCGAAGGTTTGCCCGGAAACCCACTGATTTCAACAAACTGAAATCCGTGATAAACAAACGACGGCTCCCACACCTCTTCACCTCCACCTTTCAGGGTGTATATATCTGTAACCTTGGCGTCGCGCAGGTTTTCCCGCGCCAGTTCTCCCTGCTCATCCAAAATCTCGGCAAAGCGTAAGGTTACCTGTTCGCCGGACGAACCGCTCACCTTCATGCGAAGCCAGCCAACCATATTCTGCCCCATATCAAGGATATACACACCGGGGCGTATTTCCTTCAGCGAAACCGGTGTCAAGGTTTGCTTAATCTTCATGTTCGGGTTCAGTTGCGCCTCAAACTCTCCCGGTGGTTCCTGCACAAACTCGGCATTCAGCCAGCTGCTGTCGTCGAAACCAACCCGGCTCCAGCCCGGCATTTCTTTACGGGCATCGTATTCTTCGCCATCGTATTCATTGTTGGTCAGGATAGGCCCGTCGGCTGTACCTTTCCAGCTATTGTCGGTTTCAACGGTTTCTTTGGAGCCATCGGTATAAACAATCTCCAGTTGGAGAAGCATTTTGGGATAACCAAAGGTTTTTATTTTGTAGGGTTTTTCGGTCTGGCGCATCGTGTAATAGCGGCCGTTTCCGAGAATGGTTCCAAGAGCGTTTTCACCCGGAGAGAGGTATTCTGTCACATCAAACACATTGTACTTGATGTTTTTTGTATAGTCAGTCGGCGTTGGCGCCAGCACCTGGTCGCCGATTTTCTGCCCGTTGATGTACAGTTCATAAAGTCCCAATCCGATGATGTACACTTTCGCTGACTGAACCGCTTTGGTTACCTGAAACTCTTTCCGGAAATAGCGTGCCGAAAGTCGTGAGAATTTATCTTCCCGGTCCCAGGGAAAAGTACGGTCGAAACCAATCCAGCGCCCCGCCCAATCTTTATAATCCAGTAATCCGACACTAAATTTTGCCGGTTCGCTCCATTCACTTTCCTGGTCGCCATTCCATACCTTCACTTTCCAGTAACATTCCGAGCGGCTTTTCAATGCTTTTCCCCGGTAAAGAACTCCGGATGACTGTTCAGAAAAAACCATCCCGGAATCCCACATATCGGTTCTGTCCTCAGCCAGTTTTTCCGGAGTTGAAGCTACCAGTACCCGGTATGCCGTTTGCATGGTTGCCCGTTGCTCACTTTCCAACTGCCAACTCAAACGGGGCTGCTGCACATCGATACCAAGCGGATCGGATAAGCGCTCACACTGCAAGCCAACCGCATTAATCCTGGCAGAACTGCCAGTGGCCAATAACAAAAAGCAGGAAACCAAAATGAGGGAAAAAGTATTTTTAAGTTTCATCGATTGAAAATTAAATTTTCATGTAAATGATTACATTATTCATATTAAAACACATCCATTGAACGCACAAAAATGATCAGAAAGCAACCATGAAATCAAGCATAAAATCCAACTAACATCTCTTAAAACACTTGTTTTCAATATATAAAATCTCACAGCCTGATCCGATCCTGAAATTTTCGACCAAGGTATAAAGAAGTCATTTAATATGAAAACGTTTTCATAAATTTTTATTGACCGATTTTATCACGGATCAAAACCCTGAACAGCAACGGGCACGAACCAGCCGACCGGAACAGGCCATAATCAAACCGGCCCGCCTTATTTTTCAAAAGCGGGCCTGTTCGGTTGATTCAAAAATCTTCTGATGAGTTAATTCACTGTAAACTGGTATTTCCCGGAGCCAATTTTAACCACCACGTATCCATCTTCAGAACCGACAAGCCCGATCGTCCGCTGAAGGTTTAAGGCTTTACCGCTTTCCTTCACTTTCGACACATCGGCAGCCGGGATGTAAACCGTTGCCGTGGTATTCACCGGGATCTCGACATTCAGGCTCAGTTTTCCTCCGGTAATTTCCCAGCCTGAAGCTACTTTCCCGTAATAAGTATCCAGTTCGGCTTTCGCATGCGATAATTTATTGCTGACATGCGGTTTAATCCGGATTGACTTATAGCCGGGGGTTTCAGGTTCGGTGTCAATGCCGGCCACAACGCGGTACATCCAGTCGCCAATCGCCCCGTAAGCGTAATGGTTAAATGAGTTCATGCCGGGCGTTTGAAAGGTGCCGTCGGGCCTGATGCCATCCCAGCGCTCCCAGATGGTGGTGGCGCCCATCGTCACCGGGTACAACCACGAAGGATATGATTTTTGAAGCAAGAGTTCATAGGCCACCTCGGTATAACCAAAACGCGAAAGGACATGACACAGATAGGGTGTGCCCAAAAATCCGGTAGTCAGATGGGTATCGTACGAACGAATATTATCAACCAGGCGTTTGGCTGCCTGTGCTCTTAGGTTTTCCGGCAACATATCGAAATTCAGGGCCAGCACATAGGCTGTTTGCGTACCCGAAACCAGTCGCCCGCTGGCCGTGAGGTATTCGTGGACAAAAGCACCTTTAATTTTTTCAAGTAATTCGCTGTAAATTTCCACATCCTCTTCCATCTCTAACGCTCTGGCGGCATGAATCAACAATTGCGTTGAATAGGCAAAAAAACATTGCGCAATCAGATTTTTATCGGTCACCGCTGCAAGTCCCGAATTATCATCAAACGGACGATAAAACAGCCAGTCTCCGAAAGAGGATTTCGGTATCCACAGGTTGCCTGAGCTAACACTCCTGATATAGTCAACCCAGGCTTTCATGCTTGAATATTGCTTCTCCAGCATCACTTTGTCGCCGTAAGCCTGGTACATTTCCCAGGGGGCAATGGTGGCCACATCGCCCCAGCCGGGGCTACACTCGCCATTATTTATGACGTCGGGAACAACATAAGGCACACTTCCGTCGGTCTGCTGATCGGCAGCCACATCTTTCAGCCATTTGGCGAAAAAGCTGTGTACCCTGAAATTAAACGTGGACGTGCGGGCAAATGCCTGGGCGTCGCCTGTCCATCCAAGGCGTTCGTCGCGTTGCGGGCAATCGGTCGGCACATCAACAAAATTTCCCCGTTGTCCCCACTGGATATTCTGCTGAAGTTTATTGATCAACCCGTCGGAACAGGTAAACGAACCGGTTCGTTTCATATCCGAATACAGCGCTGTGGCCGTAAAGTTCTCCGCTTTTATTTCGCCCGGATAACCTTCAATTTTAATATACCGGAATCCCTGCCAGGTAAAATGCGGCTCATACTGCTCGACTCCCCCGCCTTTTAAGATATAAGTGTTTTTCTGCTTTGCCGTTCGTAAACTTTCCGTATAAAAATTGCCTTCTTTATCCAGCACTTCCGAATGATAAATGCTCACCTGGTCGCCGGCCTTGCCCGATACTTTCATTTGCACCCAACCGACGAGGTTCTGACCAAAATCGATGACTTTCTCTCCCTTGGGCGTAGTAATCAACTGAACCGGTTTAAAGACCTCCTGCTTTTTAACCGGCTCGTTTTCGGTGGCTACCAGGTTAATGACCGGATAGTTGGCCAGGCTGATATCATTCCACTCGGTATCGTTATAGCCGGGCAGGGTCCAGCCGCTTTTTTCGAGCCGGGCATCATAGGTTTCGCCATGATAAATCTCGGAATACCTGATGGCTTCGGTCGAAGAACGCCAGGAGCCATCGGAGACAACCGTTTCGGTGGAACCATCCGTATAGATGATCTGCATCTGAAACAACAAAGCCAGCTTGTTGCCGTAAGCATCGATTTTCCCGCCAAAGCCGATGTTACCCCGGTACCAGCCATTTCCCAGAGTGACGCCGATGGCATTTTTTCCGTCCTGAATCAAGCCGGTCACATCGTAGGTTTGGTACTGAATCCGTTTATTATAGGAAGTCCAACCAGGAGCCAGGCATAAGTCACCCACCTTTTTCCCGTTCATCTCTACTTCGTACATGCCTCTCGCCGTAATAAAGGCTACGGCCAGTTTCACTTTTTTGTTGGTTACAAATTCTTTTCTGAAAATCGGCGATGGACGCTCTTTCTCGTCGCGAAAACCCGGTTCAATCCATTTGGCTGTCCAGTTTTCGGGGCCCATAATGCCCATCACCCAAAAAGCAGGTTCGCTCCATTTCGATACTTTATCATTGTCGTCCCACACGCGTACTTGCCAAAAATACTTTCGTCCCGGCTGCAAGGTACTTCCAGTAAAGGGAACATATACATTTTGATCGGAGGGAATTTTACCGGTATGAAAAACCAGGTCGAGCCCCTTAAGCAAGGATGACAGATCTTCGCTGACACGAATCTCGAAAGCAGTTTGGGTCACATTCCGGCCGGATGCCTGCATTTGCCAGGTCAGACGCGGATATATTTCACTCACGCCAACCGGGTTAATCTTGTTTTCAATAAACAAGCCGGTTACCTGTATTTGAGCAAAACTTACCGCAACGGTTAATTGAAGTACGCCAAAAAGAAGCCATATTTTTTTCATAATCATTTGATTAGTTTTTTTTCAGGAAATAACAATTCGTTTGGTTGAATAAGCTGTTTAAGATACAAAAAAAAACTTCTTATTCCGAAACCATCTTGTTGTACTTATTGCGATACTCAACCGGAGTAAGACCTGTAATTTTTTTAAAAGCGGTTCGGAAAGCTTTGGTATCGGTATAACCAACCTCAAACATCACTTCATTGATATTTTTACGGCTGGTTTCAAAGTTCCGTTTGGCCACTTCCACCTTCACCCGCTGAATATACTCCAGTACCGAGTTATTGGTGGCCCGCTTAAACCGGCGTTCAAAACTTCGCCGGCCAACGGCTATTTTACCGGCCAGTACATCCACGTTTATTTTTTCTTCGATATTTTCCTCGATATACTCCTGCGCTTTTTTAACCGCCTCGTCATCGTGTTCCTTTTGTCCTTTAAATATGGCAAACGACGATTGACTGTTTCGGCTCATGTCGATGGCAAAATATTTCGAAACCAGGATCGCGATTTCGCGATCAGTAAATTTTTCAACCAGATGCAACAACAAATTCCAGTAAGAATTGGCTCCCCCACTCGAGTAGATGCCGCTTTCCTCGGTAACAATATTCCCGTCCTGAACAAGCACATCCGGAAACATTTCACGAAATTTATTGGTGAAGCTCCAGTGGGTCGAGCATTTCTTTCCATTGAGCAAACCCGTTGACGCCAGCAGAAATGCCCCGACACAAAGGGAGGCAATTTCGGCCCCCTTGTTGTATTGCTCTACAATCCACGGCACAAATGTTTTATTCTGCTCGATTGCTTTTGTCAGATCGCCAAATAAGGCGGGAATAATAATCAGATCGGTCCGGTGAACATCGCTGATCAACTTGTGCGGATGTACCGAGTAACAGCCTTCGCTCAGCTTGATTTCTTCTTTAAAACTAACCAGTTCAATTTTAAACAAGGGCTTCCTGCCCGACATGGCCAGAAACCGGTTAACTGCGCTAAAACAATATTGAGGATCGGCAATAGCTTGTATCACCGAACGCTCAGGAACAAGGATAGTTATATTTTTCATAACTCAAATATAAAAAATCTTGTCGTAAACCGCCCCACATTTGTCGTTTTTGCATAACTCATATCTGCCGGAGTGGTGGTAAATTTATCGTGTCAAAATGGATAACAGGAAACTTATTAAGAAATTACAGCAATGAAAACAGAAGAAAAAACAATGATTGCCATTGGAGCAACGATTCATGCTCCGATCGAAAAAGTCTGGAAATTTTGGAACGAACCGAAGCACATCGTCCGTTGGAACGCGGCCTCAGACGACTGGCATTGCCCGCGGGCAGAAAACGATTTGCGTCCGGGCGGAAAAATTGTTGCGCGAATGGAAGCAAAAGACGGAAGTCAGGGATTTGATTTTGAAGGAATTTACGATGAAGTACGAACCAACGAACAGATTGCTTACACCATGCCCGACGGAAGAAAAGTAAGGGTAAGTTTTAAAAGAAACGAAAGCTCAACCCTTGTTGACGAAGTTTTTGAAGCCGAAGATCTCTACCCGCACGAGATGCAGCGGGAAGGTTGGCAGGCAATCCTGAATAACTTCAAAAAATATGTCGAATCGTCAACTTTACACTTCGAAATAAGTATCAATGCCGCGGCCAGTAAGGTATATCAGACCATGCTCGACCAACAAAAATGGATCGAATGGACCGGGGTATTTAATCCGACATCATCGTACAAAGGTTCGTGGGAAAAGGGATCCAAAATCTTGTTCCTGGGAGCCGACCAGGACGGAAATACAGGAGGAATGGTCAGCCGGATCAAAGAAAATATTCCTAACCAGTTTGTTAGTATCGAACACCTGGGTATCATTCAGAATGACCGGGAAATAACCAGCGGACCCGAAGTTGCCGGATGGGCAGGCGCACTGGAAAACTATTCGTTTGCCGACAAAAACGGCCAAACCTTGCTCTCTGTCTATTTGGATGCCCATGAGGAATTCAAATCTTATTTTACCGAAACATGGCCCAAAGCCCTGAAAAAACTAAAAGCAATTTGCGAAGACTGAGCAACGACAAAGAGATGACCGAAAACACAAATCAACATTTTAAATATCAAACAGATACAGAAACAATAAACATCAATACTAAATTTCTATAATCATGGCAAAAGTAAGCACTTACCTTAATTTTTCGCGCCGTACCGAGGAAGCATTCAATTTTTACAAATCCGTATTCGGAACTGAATTCAACGGGCAGGGAATCATGCGTATATTAATCTCCAGCCCAATACGCGCGAAGAAACCAGACGGTTGTTCAAGGCGCTTTCGGCAGGAGGCCAGGTAGAACAGGAATTACAGGACATGTTCTGGGGCGATTATTACGGAAGTTGCAAGGACAAGTTTGGCGTGCAATGGATGTTTAATTGCGATGGAAAAGCCGACTGATCCAACCATAAAAAAAACATTGCGGATTTGCAAAAACGGGCATCGCTACTTCAAAAGCAGCGATTGCCCCACCTGTCCGAAATGCGAAGAAAAGAAAAAACCGGAAAGCGGGTTTCTGTCGTTATTGCCGGCCCCGGCCAGGCGGGCCCTTGAAAATAACGGCATTACCACATTGCAGCAACTATCTGCATACAGCGGACAGGAAATTTTTCGTTTGCATGGTATGGGAAAAACATCCCTTCCCAAACTTCGGCTGAAATTGAAAACACAGGGGTTGACATTTAAAACAAACCAGGATGAGAAAAATAATTGCTTATAATTTCCTGACGCTGAACGGGTTTTACAAAGGACTAAACGAAGATTTCAGCTGGCACAGGCACGGCAACGAAGAGTCGGCGTATTCTGAAGAAATGTTAGCCGAAAACAACATGCTGCTTTTTGGCCGAAAAACTTATGAGACAATGGCCGGCTTTTGGCCCACTCCTGCTGCCAAAGACCTGTTCCCGAAGGTAGCCGACGGTATGAACCGGGCAGAAAAGCTTGTTTTCTCAAACACGCTGGAGCAATCGGACTGGGAAAACACCCGGTTCATCAAGGGCGATGTAATCGAAAAAATAAAAACACTGAAGCAATCGCCCGGTAAAAATATGGCCATCTTGGGTAGCGGCAGCATCATCACCTTGTTTACAAACCATCAGTTGATCGATGAATATCAATTTATGATCGATCCGGTGGCCATAGGCGAAGGCGTACCGGTTTTTAGCGGGATCAGGCGCCAACTTCTTTTGGAGCTGACCCAGGTAAAGAAATTTTCAAGCGGAATTGTTTTATTGTATTACAAACCGCTTTAGCCTGATTTATTTGACGATTTATGAAAGACCATGGAAAATTAAACAACAATGGAAAATAAAATATACCCGTGCCTTTGGTTTGACGGAAAGGCAAAAGAAGCAGCCGAATTTTACAGCTCTGTTTTTTCAAATTCGGTAATTACATCCGAAAATTCATTTGTGGTTACCCTGGAAATTTCGGGCCAGAAATTCATGCTTCTGAACGGTGGTCCACAGTTTTCGACCAACCCCTCCATTTCGTTTTTTGTCGTGTGCGAAACCGAGAAAGAGATCGACCGGTATTGGAAAAGCCTGTTGGAAGGCGGTTCAGAACTGATGCCACTCGACAAATACGACTGGAGCCAAAAGTACGGCTGGCTGAAAGACCGGTTCGGAATTTCCTGGCAAATTATTCCGGCAATCCTGGAAAAACTCATGAACGATCCGAAAAAAGCGCCCAAAGTAGTAGATGCCTTTCTGCAAATGAAAAAGTTTGATATCGAAAAATTAGTACAGGCTTATGAAGGATGAAAAATTCAATCAGACAGATTCAGACCAACTAACCGTACTCAGGCGTTCCTCCCTCTGGCAGGAGCTCAAAGACGCCATCAGGGGTACCGAGGCCGACTATACCAGGATCAGCATAAAAAAAGCCATCTTCCTGCTGGCGGTGCCCATGATTCTGGAACTGATCATGGAATCGACCTTTGCTATTGCCGATATTTATTTTGTAGGCCGGCTGGGACCTTCGGCAGTTGCAACCGTAGGACTCACCGAAACCTACCTGTTCCTTTTATACTCGTTAGCGATGGGCCTTTCCATTGCCGTAACGGCCATTGTTGCCCGCCGGATTGGTGAAAAAAAGAAAGAAAGCGCCGGATTATCGGCGGTTCAATCCATATTTCTTGCGTTTGTGCTTTCCGTTCCGTTTGCTTTTGCCGGGATATTCTTTGCAAAAGAATTACTCACGCTGATGGGAGCAGACCAATGGACCATTGATGTTGGTTACCGATATACCCAGTGGATGCTCGGTGGCAACCTGGTCATCATCCTGTTATTTGTCATTAACGCCATATTTCGCGGCGCCGGTGATGCAGCGATTGCCATGCGTATCCTTTGGATTGCCAACGGCATTAACATCCTGTTGGATCCTGTACTTATTTTCGGATGGGGACCCTTCCCCGAAATGGGGATTGAAGGCGCGGCCATAGCCACCAACACGGGCAGAGGCATTAGCGTACTGATTCAGCTTTGGTTGCTTTTCAGAGGAGGAAAACACATCCGGGTAGCGCTCACACAAGTGTACTGGAACGCAAAAGTGATGTTCAGTATCCTTCGCACGGCATTGGGCGGCATTGGGCAAATGCTTGTTGGCATGACTTCCTGGATATTCATTATGAGGATCCTTGCCGATTTGGGCAGCGAAGCTGTAGCCGGATCAACCATTGCGTTACGGATTATGATGTTTACCATGATGCCCGCCTGGGGATTGTCGAATGCCGCTGCAACATTGGTCGGGCAAAATTTAGGAGCAGGAAATCCCGACCGGGCCGAATCGACCGTATGGAAAATCGGATTCTATAATATGTTCTTTCTGATAGGAATTGCCATCATTTATTTCTTCTTCAACCGGCAACTTATGGGCATTTTCACCGACGATGCCAGGGTGTTGGCCATTGGAGCCGAATGGTTGCGGATTTTATCGTACTCATACTTTGTTTACGGTTGGTGGATGGTCTCGGTACAGGCATTCAACGGCGCCGGAGATACAAAAACACCGACCTACATCAACCTGGTATTTTTCTGGTTGATACAAATCCCGTTATCCTACTTCCTTGCCATCAAACTGGGCTGGCAACACTCAGGCGTTTTTTGGGCCGTTTTTGTGTCCGAAACCTCGGTAGGCCTGTTCACCCTGTGGTTATTCAAAAAAGGGGGGTGGAAAAAAATGACGGTATAAGACACTTAATCCAGCCAGGGCACCCGTGCCGAGGGATAAAAATTCAGTCCCTGAGCTTTAAAGCGTTCGCCGTGCCGGGCCAACCGAAATTTATATTCATCCCAATTTCGCAGTCCGGCCGGCGTCCAGCCAATTTCGGCATATCCCGGGAGTCGCGGAAATACGAGGTACTCCAGTTCAGCGCGGTTGGTGACTGTCTCTGTCCAAAGCGGAGCTTCAATGCCCAGGATATGCTCCCGGGTAATCCCGTTTTCGAGCGATGCCGGGTCCCAGTCATAGGCGGTATCCACTTCAATCAGGCCGGCCCAACTCAGGCCAATCGGCGTAAGTGAATCATACTTCATATCGAGGTAAGCTTTTTTTGCCGGCGACACAATCAGTTTCACCTGCTGATTAACCGCGTTCCCGGCATTTTCGGCGCTGGACCAGTATTGTGCAACAGAGCGTTGATCGAGCCTGGCAAGCGTAATCTCGTCCCAGCCAATCATTGTTTTATGGTGCGAATAAACCAGATCCTGCACCCGTTCGATAAACGGAATATAATCTTCCGTTTTTGTTACATGAGATTCATCGCCTCCAATATGAATGTACGGACCGGGTGTGATGCGGGCCAACTCGCCAACCACATCGTTAACAAACTGATAGGTAATTTCCTTACCGGTACACAGCGTACTGAAACCAACATCGGTACCGGTATACAATTCACGGGCTTTTCCATCGCAATTCAGTTCGGCATACGATGCCAGAGCCGCATTGGTATGGCCGGGCATATCAATCTCGGGAACAATGGTGATGTAGCGCTCAGCCGCGTATTTTACCAGATCTGCATACTCTTCCTGCGTGTAAAAACCACCTTTGCCACCGCCAACTTCCGTGCTTCCGCCAATGGTTGTCAATTGGGGCCATGATTTGATTTCGATCCGCCAGCCCTGATCGTCCGACAAATGCAAGTGCAGGATATTAAACTTGTAAGCTGCCAGTAAATCTATGAAATGTTTAACATCGCCGACGCCGAAAAAATGCCGGGCAACATCGAGCATCGCTCCCCGGTATGCGTATTCCGGATAATCGCGAATGGTACCTCCTGCAATCACCCAGCGCCCCTGTCCGACGGCATCTGATTCAACCGGGGCAGGCAATAACTGCCGAATGGTTTGAATTCCTCTGAAAAGACCTTGCGGAGAGTTGGCTGTCAGGCTAAGAAGTTTTTTTGTAACCGTCAGCTGATAACCTTCCTCGCCCAGCTCTTCGTCGGCCTCCAACGTCAGGTAAATACCGGCTGACGGCGCTTTGGATACCGGCTGAACCTGTATGCCAAACCCGGTTGCCGGATTTAGTTTTTCTGCCAGCAATCCGGCTACCCGGGCGATGGGCGCTGATCCTTCGGGAATACTGATGACTGTTTTTGGCGTCAACTCAAAAGCCGAGCCGTTTGCAACGACCGAAACCGGAAGCGGGATCAGGGCTGCTTTTGTCAGGTCGGTTGGTTCGGGCCCTGAGCACGAATACAGGCCGGCACATCCGGATATCAGTATAAAGAAACCGAACTTCGCAAGTTTTCTTTTCATGATGGTTGATTTTAAATGCCTCAGCAAGGTATAAAATCAAGATCGATTAAAAAAGACATCATAAAAAAATGAGGCAGGAATTCACTTTGTGTTTACCTCACTGATCATCCCATGAATCTGCCCGTGGAGAGTTACCGGTTTTCCCGGGATTATACCGGCCCAGATCCGTCTCCGGGTGAAGCGTGTTCAGCTTACCGGTCAGGTAGGCTGCAAATTGGCCGGCCACATATGGTCCAATCAGGCAACCCTTTGCGCCAAGCCCGTTAAAAATACCGATACCCGGGTAGTCGGGATGCAAGCCAACTACCGGCCGGCGATCGTGTGCCGTAGGCCGGATTCCGGTCTGATGGCCGGTAACAACAAAATCGCCGGAAAATACCTGCTCCAGCTTACCGGTTAATTCACTTTTTGCTGCGTCGGTAGGTAGTTCGTCCAGTTGATCCCAATGATAAGTTGCTCCCAGCCTGAAACTACCTTCGCCGGCAGGCATCAAAAAAACGGTTTTATTGAGAATATGGTCCGAATGGTAATCAGCAATTTTCAGATCAAGCACCTCCCCTTTCGTATGTTTATACTTCACAGCCTTAAAAAAAGGGTTTTTGCTGCCACGGTATCCTTCACAAAAAATAACTTTTGAGGCTTCAATATTTTTATAGCGCACGTGTGTTCCGGCTATCTTCAATAAACTAAAATCAAAAGTTTCAGAAACAAACAAGCTGTTTTGCCTAAGATATTCCCGGAAAGCAGCAATCAACCCCCTTAAATTCACCCGTCCCCCTTTTTCAACCCAGCCACAGCCATAAGCCAGCTTCAGCCGGTCGTACGGCGAATAGTCGGGTAAGTGGTTTAAATAGGCTCCAAGTTTATTTTCTGCCGCCTTTTTTTGCCAGAATTCAGCATCGCCGGGTCCAAACACTTTTTGAATTTTCATCGGGAAAAAGAATTTTTGTCCGAGCAATTCCTCCAACCGGCCATAGGTAGCAGTCATCGCGGGGAAAAGTTCGTCAACCAGCCAGCTTTTGGTCAGCCGTTTGAAAACAACCGGATTCACCAGGCCGGCAGCCACCTCCGATGCTTTTTTATACTCAGCGCTATCGATAAAAAGTACCTTTTGCCCTGCCTGTATGAGTTCAAAACCCAGTAAGGTACCGGCAAGTCCCTGGCCAACGATCAAAAAATCGGTTTTCATACCCCAATGACAATAATCGCCTGTTTTTGTTCATAATTAAAACCAACCCCGGTTCCTCCCCCGGTTATCCAACATAAAAACCAGTTTTTCTGTTGCAACGGCGCGGCCGGGTTAATCTTACGGTCATATACGGATGTTTTGCCGGGAACGAACAACGGTCTTTTTAAGATAACTGCTATTTTTGCACCGCCGGACCAAATCAAAGATTGATTGATCAATTTGCTGTCCGGCTTGTTTTAATGTAAACATTTAGTCGATCAGGATATGTTGATTTTATTGGGTATTTTATTGGGTATGTTTGTGTTGATGGCGTTGGGAACCTTAATTGCCAATAAATACAGCCGGAAGAATCCAAAAGAAGAGCTTACCGAACCCCCGGTTGAAATTCCGCTGGATTGCTGCGGGGCGCACGAAGTATGCGAATTTGAAGAGATGCTGAAGAATCCGGATGAGATCGTCTACTACGAAGATGAAGATTTAGACCGCTACCGGGGTATGGCGCCGGACCAATACAATGATCAGCAAATTGAAGAATTTCGCGATGTGCTGTACACGCTGCACAGCGAAGAAATCCGCAAATGGCTGCTAAGCATCGAACGCCGCAAGATCCAACTGCCCTCTATTTTAAAACAGGAAGCATTTCAACTGTTAACCGAAGCCTGACCTATTCTTCAAAAAACAACTCTTCCTTGATCTTCTTGATCCGGTCGAGTGCATACATCGCATTTCGGGCTTGCTCTCCGGCTTGTTTTAAATAATCGCGGTAATAATGCAGGGCGATGGTTTTCTGGAAGTTGAATTCCTCGTAGGTCGTAGCAATTTCAAACAACAACTCAAACTTCTCCGGATCAATGCGCAAGGCTTCCTGATAAGCATCGATTGAAAGCTGATATTCGCGCTGCCAGCCGTACACCTGCCCCATATGATGATAAATTTCGGCCAGGTAAAAAGGCGTTGCCGTTTCAATAGCCAGTTTGAAAAATCCGATACTCTCGGGAAATTGCTTCAATTTTTTATATGCGGCGCCCATGTAAAAGTTAACAATCGGGTCATTCACCGTTTGCTGGTAACATTTTTCAAGCACACGCATCGCTTCTTCTTCCTGTTGAGCAAAATACAGGCAAATGCCGTAATTTTTCAGCACACTGCGCGATGAATCGTTCATCGCGGTATACTCGGCGTAGAAAGGCAAAGCAGCTGTATAATCTTTATGTTGGAAATATGTTTCCGCTTGTTTCAGCATAAGGGCAGGATGACCGGGAAAAATCAGGAATCCCCGGGTACATGCCGTAACAGCTCCTTCCTTGTTTTCTGTTTTATTGTAAATCGCAGCCAGGTTTAAATAAACATTCAGGTCGCGGTTCTGCTGTGTGACCAATGTTTCGTAAAGGTCAACCGCCTGTTTCATGCGGTTGGTCCGGTAAGCTGCATAGGCAAAATACCGGTTAAAATACGGGTTGAGCGAATCCGTTTCGTGAATTTCCCGGTAACATACATACGCATCATCCCAGGCTTTGAGGCTTACATAGGCCTGGGCCAGCTTTCCTTTTAACACAAGACTGCCGGGATTAAGTTTCAAGGCTTCCCGGAAATGACCGGCAGCATCGGTTGAATTGCCCATACTCAAACAGGCATCGCCCAGTTCTTCCCGGTAAACCGGCTCGGCGCTGTCGAACCGGCAAGCCAGTTTGAGCGAAGAAACCGCGCTTTCGAAGTCCATCAGTTTTTCACAAACCACTCCCTTTTTAAAATAGAGTACGGCTGACGGTTTTTTATCCAGTTCGTCATTCAGTTGTTGAAGCGCCTGTTCATAATCCCGGTTCAACATCAACTGGTCGATGTTTTGCGAAAAACCGGAAAAGAAAGCGAACACAAGTACCGGTAGAATTAGTTTTCTGAACATGATCTTTTGATTTATCGGTATGAGGCTGTCAGAAAAAAAAGAGACCGACTGAGCTTCCCCGAAGATGCTTCAGCTTTGCCGTTTGAAGCCTGAAAAGAGGCAACGACGATCGCTGCATTCTTTTCTGACAGCCTTCCCGGTTTATTCCAAAGAAAATTTGATGGGTACCGTATAGCTTACAGCTACCTCTTCGCCCCGTTGTTTCCCGGCTTTCCACTGCGGCATGCCGGATACAACCCTTAAGGCTTCCTGATCGAGGCTCGGATCGACCCCCCGGACAACCCGGGCATTCCTGACCTGTCCGTTTTTATCGACAACAAAACTCACGAAAACTTTTCCCTGTATCCCCTTATCCTGCGCAACGACAGGATATTTAACGGCGTTGGCAATATATTTGCGCAAAGCCTCCTCCCCTCCCGGATACTCGGGCATTTCGTCTACAACAAAGAATACCGGTTTGCCGTCAATGGTTTGCTGAACCGGCTCTTCCTTTTTCTCCCGACTGCTTTCGGCTGCCGGTGAACTTTTCCGGCTCACCCGCAACTCTCCGTTTTCGATCGACAGG
This sequence comes from Gaoshiqia sp. US2, assembly GCF_059705485.1. NCBI lineage: Bacteria > Pseudomonadati > Bacteroidota > Bacteroidia > Marinilabiliales > Prolixibacteraceae > Gaoshiqia > Gaoshiqia sp. US2. The sequence goes on from NZ_AP048550.1 coordinate 4,651,606, forward strand.
ATTTCATAGTCAGCAGACGCCTTGAAGAATTCAATAAATTGGTTCAAACTATCTTCGTGTGCATACATGGTAATTGTTTTCGAACCGACAGTCAGAACAATCCGGCTTTTTGCCGCGACTTCCTTAACTTCCTCCACTTGCCCGGTTTCGGCTTTCTCGCAGGCAAAAAAGACCACTAATACCAAAGCAACCAGAAGACCGCCAATCAGCTTGACCGCGGCTAATTTTGAAGATCTTATTTTTGACATCATTTTCAGTCTGTTTTTAATCAGGGAATAATTGAAATTATTGGCCACATGAAATTGCAGGCCAATAAATTGTTGCAACAAAATTTGCTTATACTCGACGATATTGGTTTCGCCGGCCAATACGGCCTGATCGGCCAGGTACTCGTGATTTTCGCGTATTCCCCGCTTCAAAAGCCAGAAAAACGGATTGAACCACTGAAATACGGAAATAATTTCAAGGATCAGGATATCATACGAATGACCTTGTTTGACATGCTCCAGTTCGTGCATCAGCATTTTTTGCCATCCGCCTTGTTGTTTCAGGTTCTCACCCACAAAAACAAATGAAAGAAATGAAAACGGACTGATGTCGGACTTGATCACCACCAGCTTGGTTCCGTTCTCGTCAATCAGGCAATTATTCCGGATGATGGCCCAAATCCGGATGACCCGGATCAGCAGCCGGCTTGCAAAAAACAACAGTCCAACCAGGTAAATTACGACCAGGTAAGTCCTGGTTGAAACAGAACTGACAATGCTTTCGGAAACAGCATTCCCGTAAACCGATACCACCCCCAACAAATTTGGAAAGGGAGTTACGGTAATCTCGCCCAAAAGTACAGGCTCGGGCTCCAGGATCTTCAGGTGAATAAGCGGCAACACCAGCGAAAAAACCAAGGCTGCCAAAAGAAAATAACGGTTCGTCCTGAAGAAGGTCTCCTTTCGCAAAAGCAAAAAATACAGGAGGGTGAACAGCCCCAGGCTGATACCCGATTCAAAAATATAATTGACAAAATCAATCATTGCTGCCGTTATTTGGGTTGTCAAGCTCCTTTCCTACTTCTTTCATTAACTCTTCGAGTTCGGCAAGGCTCATCTGGTCTTCCTTAGCAAAAAAAGAAACCATTTCCTGAAACGAATTCCCGAAATAGCTGCTCAAAAAGTTTTTGAAATAAGCGCGGGTGTACTCTTTTTTGCTGATCATCGGGAAATAACGGTGTGTCTTCCCAAAGGCTTCATGATCGACAAATCCTTTTTTTTCGAGGATGCGAATGATCGTTGAAACCGTGTTGTACGCCGGTTTTGGGTCCGGCATCTTTTCGATCAGGTCTTTTACAAACGCCTTTTCAAGTTTCCACAGAATCTGCATAATCTGTTCTTCGGCCCTGGTGAGTTCTTTTATCATGATCAAATAGCTTATTTCCATAAAATATGAAAACAAACATATAACTAACTTTTTAGTTTTCAAACTAAAAAGTTAGTTATTTTGTCAGAAGAATTATTTTATTGTATTTTCCACACTACGACGCCAGCGGGAGGCACCGGTTCACTACCGATCAGTATCTCTGAACCGGCAGGAATTTCGATCCGGTAATCCTTGTCGGAATAATTCAAGGCGATACCAAAACCATCACGATATTCAACGATGATTCCTTCGGCGTAATTTTCAACCGGGATATGCAGGAGGTTAAACAATTTGGCCAGTACCTCGTATTCCAGTCCGCCGGTTTTACTGTCAGCGCCAACATAGGTCACGGTTCCCCGCCCCAGTTTCCTGAAAGTCACCGACGCTTTACCGGCATAAAAGTCTCCTTCGTACACCGCCCAGGTTTCGGTACCCGGGTAGGGTTTCAACACATCGCCCCAACTTATCCACGAAAATTTCTGATGATCCATTTTTACCGTATCGGCGGCATAGGGTCTCAATAAATCATAAAATTCTATTTCCGAGCCGATTAGCCCATAAATAGGTTCTGCATGTTTGGCCTCCCACAAATGGCCCCATGAATTTTGGTGCCCGGTACGGCACGACAACACCAGGTTTCCTCCATTCTTCACATAATCCGTTAATTTATCGATCAACCCAATACTTATTTGCTGGTAGGCCGGCATGACGATGACCGGATAAGCCGTAAAATCCATGGTATCGCGAATGAAATCGACCGGTGCGCCGAAGGCTTTCAGCGCTTTATAATATTTGAGCACATGAGCCTCCGAATTCCATTCAGTAGTTTGCTTATTCTGATTGATGGCGGCCACGTTATCCGGATCGTATAAGACCCCTGTTTTTCTTTTCAGGTATTCATCAGGAACCCTTGATGCGTTGTATTTTGTCCGAAGAAGGCGGATCTCCCCGATAAACTGCTCGTACTCCAGTCCTCCCGGGCTGGGGGTAACGCCGTCGGTTCCGACGATTCCGTAATGGTATTGCTCGTAGCCGTAAACAGGCGCACGAAAACGATAGGTACAAATGAACTTACTGTCGCCTGCAAACACATGCCACAACCAAAGCCTCACGGCCCCCGGCAAAGGTTGAGAATTGATTGTTCCCCAATTCACCTGGCCCGGCTGAAGTTCCATTACACCAAACAAAGGCGAAAGCGGTCTGAAATAATCATTCGCCATCGCAATACGCGAATACTCGCCAATCCGGTAACCTTTTCGGCCAATCCCTTCGTGCTCGCCGTAAACCATATACCGGGTATACGAAACAAAATCAAGTTCCCGGCTCATCCCAATGTACCTCACATCGTACATCGGAATGTAATTAGACGTAATCCATTGGTTCTTGCCGGCATATTTACGGATGGTTTGTGCCTGTTCGTCGAGAAAAGAAGCCGTTTCGCAATCTCCAAAGCGGCCGTGGTCAAGCCGCTGGTACAGATTCATCCCCCATTGCGTGTGTTTTGGAATATTGATCTCTGAAAAATCGCTGTATGTTCCGCTCCAGAAATCGGTCCCCCATGCCTTATTTAACGCATCGATTGTTTGGTACTTATCTTTCAGCCAATCGCGAAAGCGTTGCGTCGCATCTTTCCCGTAATCGATTGTCGAATGAGGCTCATTATCCAACTGCCAGCCAATAATGCGGTCGTCCTGCCCGTAATGCCGGGCCAGTTCGGCAATCATTTTCAGGGCATACCCGCGATAGTAATTATTCGAGAAAGAAGCATGCTGCCGGGAGCCATGATCATATTTGGTGCCGTTTTCCCGTTCAATCAGGATGTCGGGATATTTACGAACCAGCCAAACCGGCGGCGTGGCCGTCGACGTGCACATGATCACTTTCAGCTTATATTTGGCCGCCAGATCAACGGCACGGTCGAGCCAGGCAAAATCGTAGATGCCCTCTTTCGGTTCCAGCTGAGCCCAGGCAAACTCGGCAAAATGAGTAAACTCGAAGCCCATCTCAGCCATTTTCTTTAAATCGCGCTCCCACTGCGACTCGTTCCAATGTTCGGGATAATAATAAGCGCCAACGGTTGTTAATTCGTTAACAGGAAAGAACCGATTGGTAACTTGTGCATTTCCGGTAAAAAAAATGAAGCACAGACTGGTCAGCAGGGATATTTTTTTCATTGTCCGACGTTTTTTGAGGTTATCATCCAGTAAAAAAACTGATCAAAAACAGGAGTCCGTTCGGCAACTGAACCCTGTTGGTCAAACAAAGAAAATAAATTTTAGCGTTTCAGTCTTATTATCAATCCGGAAAGATGGAAAAATATGTATTCAATAAACGGCATAATCAATGGTTAACTGTTCGTAGCCCAACTGGCCTTTTGTTACCGTTACCGGCTGAATCCCGCCCTGACCATCCCAGTAATTTGCATACAATTTATTGTTTTCTTCAATAAATACCGAATAAGTGCCCGGGGACAGTTTTACCTGGAAAAAGCCTTCGTGGTCGGTGGTGATTCGCTGCCGCAACAAGGTATTCACTGCGGTAAAAAACGGCCCGTAACCTTCCACATCGTCTGCCGTTGTATATTCGTAAATACGAATGGTGCGCTTTACCGGGTACGAACGGCAACCATTGTCCGATGGGTTTAGCCCCACCATCGGCATGCAGTTTCCCTCTTTCATAATCAAGGTGCCGGCAAAACCTTGCTGAATGGTAATTTTTTCCTGGTTGTATCCGTGTAATTCGGCAATGGTGTTCCAGTCTCCCTGTTCGTGTTCGTTACGATCGCACGAAAACAGGACCAATGCAAAAAGAAGGGACAGGCAGATTACAGAAAAGCGTGTCATAGACTAATTTTTTTGTTTGACTTAAGATGAGAAAAGCAACACGATCGTTGCGTGGGGGAAGAGAAAAATTTGTACAAAAATCAAAAGCAGGATCTATCTGTCAAAAACTGTCGAGCAAACAATAAATCTCCGTTCGTTTCAGTAAGCAATTTTCTTCTTTCCGTTTTATCAGATTTTCCAGGTAAGGTTTGTTTTTTTTCATCGTACGCCGCTTAACAAAAAGCTTCAGCGAATGGATCAGCACCACTTCGTCGTGCCAGTTTCCCATGAGCCTGTTGATCTTTTTGATGGCAGACGATGGTCCTGCAACATCCTGGCCGTTCACTTTATGATGCAGGATAAGTCCGTCGCTCAAGGTTTTGATCTGTATTCGTATTTTATGCAGCGACTGGTCATCGGTAACTGTTTGTTTCAGCAGACGGATTTTTTCCTGCTTGTACGCGATGTAGGCTGAAACGGCAGTCACCGGTTCTCCGTCGCGAACCGACCGAACATGTTCCAGGCAAGTCTGCCTCAATTGCTCCATGCGATGCCGGTCAAACGCATTGATTTCTGTCTGTAAAAAACGGATGGCCCGTTTCTGTGCTCCCCGTAAATAATTGAGGTATGGTGTTAGGTAACCGGCTTTACGCCGCGAAAGGACCAAATCATTCACCTGCGCCTCCCTGACCCGTCCGGCAAACAGAAAAAGCCGGCTGATCAATTCCTGGTATTTCTCCTTCCCCCCTTCGGTAATCCCCGAAAAGTCGAGTACCGACAGCAAAGTACGCAATTTTCGGGCAGCCACGCGTAATTTATGGACATCTTCCAGCCCGGCATTGGCCTCGACACGGCCAAGCAAACGGTCGAACAGAGCAAACTGTTTATTGATCTCGTTTAGAAACTGATCCATGCTTCACCTCCGTTTTTGTTTGCAAAAGGAACAACAGGAGACACAATTTCCGGTTTATCAGCATTCGGCAAATGCATCCGAACAGGCATATTCAAATTGAAGGGTGACATGATTGATCCCGAACCCACGCTGCAACAATTCGTTAATTTCGTCGCTCACCACTTGTGTTTTCGAAAGCTGCAAATCGTGCGTGAGTTCAACATGCGCCTCAAAATATACCGAACGATCGGTTAACCGCCACAAATGGATGTGATAAACCCGCCTGACACCGTCCAGTTTTTCCATTTGCTTTTTCACCTCTTCCGCCTGAATGTCTGTAGGCGCAAACTGCATTAAAATCTCAGTCGATTCTTTCAGTAATTTAAAGGTATGAAACAGCAGGTAAAAACTGATCAGCAAAGTGACCAAGGGGTCGATCCAGGTCCAGCCCCACAGCCAGATAAACAAAGCGCCGGCAATGACCGCCAACGATGTCAGCGCATCGCCAAGCAAATGCAGATAGGCTGCTTTCACGTTCAGGTTGTGGTGCATGTCCTTGTGCAACAAAAAAACAGAAGCCGTGTTGGCCACAAAACCCAGGGCGCCCAGCGCGAGCATCCATCGAAAATCAACCTCCTGCGGATGAAAAAAACGCTCAACGGCTTCGAGCATCAAATAAAAGGAAATGGCGATCAACACCAGCGCATTGATAAATGCCGCGAGGATCTCAGCCCGTTTGTAGCCATAGGTCCTTTTGGCTGTTCGTTCTTTCCGGCTTAGCCTGTCGGCAATGTACGCCAGAAAAACGGCCACTCCGTCGCTCAGGTTATGTATGGCATCCGAAATCAGGGCCAGACTGCCTGATATCAGGCCGCCGATGACCTGGCTTACGGTAATAACCACGTTGAGCACGATTGTAATTCCTAAACGGTGATGCGTCTGATATTCCGACATAAACTGATTTTTTTATAATCCTTCTACCAATAATTTCCAGGAAAAGTGATGTGTCAAATCCTTAAATAACCAAAATTCAGTACCTTTAAAACGGTCCCAAAAATAATTAAGTACAGTTAAACTAACAATCCGATGCGTAAAGTGTTTTTAAGTCAGACTGAAACTAAACAAAGAAGAAGACCTGATCAGGGCCGTCAGTTACTGCAACCAATAAACAGATTCCCTTCGGCAAATATCTGGTCATACCCCGCACAAATGGGCATTGTCGGTTATATTTGCAAAAAATTCAGCTATGAACATGGTATTCATCCTTGTTGAACCGTCGACTCCCGAAAATGTAGGCGCTGCGGCCCGCGCTATGAAAACAATGGGCTTTGGCGAAATGCGTCTGGTTAATCCCTGCGACTACCTGAGCGAACCGGCCCGCTGGCTGGCCCACGCGTCCAACGACATCCTCGAACAAGCACAGGTTTTCGCTTCATTTGAATCAGCCATCAGCGACCTCGATTTTGTTATCGGAACAACGGCCAAGCAGCGTTTGGTGAAAGAAGACTATTTTTCAACCCGCGATTTGCCCGGCCTGCTTTTGGGAAAAGGGCAAAGCATTCAAAAAGCGGCTATTGTTTTCGGCCGCGAAGACAGCGGATTACGAAACGATGAACTCAAACAATGCGACCTGGTAAGCACCGTACCGCTGCAAACCAGCTACCCGTCGCTGAACCTGGCACAGGCCGTCATGTTATATGCCTACGAATTGTCATCGCTAAATACCGGGAAACCAACAGAAACAAAACCGGTCAACGAAAACGGCTTCCGTTCACTGAAAGAAAAAACGGCAGCCATCCTGCTCGATCTGAAATTCAGGGAAGATTCGGCCATTTATCCACGCATCCTGGAACGACTTAACCTCCTGTCGGAGAACGATATCCACTTAATTCATTCCATTTGTAACAAATATTTGGAGAAGAATAAATCAAACTGATGCAACATCGCGGGCTTCCTGTTCGTCTTTTGATCAGAATTAGCTTAAAAATCAATTTTGGAAGCGCTGTTTAAAAATATTCATCAGGACATTATTGATCGTTGCCGCCAAGGTAACCGCGAAGCACAGTTCCAGTTGTACAAGCTTTATTACAAGTCGATGTACAACACCTGCTTTCGGATGGTTGGCAACGAAGCCGATGCGGAGGATATCATGCAAGAATCATTTTTGAACGCATTTAAAAAGATTGACAGCTACGAAGGAAAAGTAAGTTTTGGCGCGTGGATAAAGAAAATTGTCATCAATCGTTCACTCGATTATTTAAAAAAGCGCAAGGTGATCTTTGAAGAAATTAATGAGCGGTTAGCCGATGAAACTGAAAATCCGCTCATGGAAATACGGGAAGTGGACCTGGAAAAACTGAAAAAAACAGTCATGCAATTACCCGAAGGTTACCGGGTAGTATTGAGCCTCTACCTGCTTGAAGGATACGACCACGATGAGATCTCAGAGATTTTACACATTTCCAATGTTTCGTCGCGGACACAACTCCTGCGGGCCAAAAAGAAACTTCGTGACATCGTGTTAAAAGAAGAGATTTTTTCATTCAATTAAAACCGAAGAATATGCTTGATTTATTGGAAAAGACAATTCGGGAAAACAAAGAAGCATTTGAAACCGATGCGCCGGAGGGCCATTTTGCACGGTTTGAGAAGAAACGGGACAAAGAGTTCAATAAAAAAAGGACAGCGGGTCTGAAACCGTATCTGCAAATTGCAGCGGCCATACTGTTCGTTTTACTGGCCGGCAACCAGGCCCGGATATACTTTAGCTCACCAAAAACGGTTCCGGTTAATCTGTCCTCCTTCTCGTCCGAATACGGAGAAGTTGAGTTTTACTATACCTCGGCCATTAACCAGGGCATGCGCGAATGGGAAAAATATATCGGCGAAGGGTTGATCCCTGAAGAGAACCAACAACTAATGGCCAGCGAAATGGCCGAATTTGACGAAACCTATGCCCGCCTGCAAAAAGAGCTGGAAGCCAATCCCGGCGACGACCGGGTCGTAAACGCCATGCTCGAACTTTACCGGACCAAGCTGAGTATCATCACCTTAATTATAGAAAAACTGGAAGAAGTTAAACAACAAAAACTGAATAATCATGAAGCTGAAATTTAAACACCTGCTGCTGGCCGTTCTCCTGTTACCCTTTACGGTTCGGGCGGCCCAGTACTCCAAAACAGTTCATCAGGGCTATGCCAAATCGCTGGTAACGGCGCTAAACATCACCAACAAGTTCGGAACCATCGAAATTAACGACCGGGGCGGCGACTCCGTCACTGTAAATGCAGTTATACGGATTGAAAGCCTCAGCGAAGGAAAAGCCAAACAATTGATGGAAATGATCCGGATTGATATCCGCCGAAACGGGGGTTTGCTGGAGGTGAAAACCATTATTTCCGATAACTTCAAAACAAAAGAAAACTTTTCGATCGATTACGCCATCAATATCCCCAAAGACCGGAACCTGGCTGTTGACAATAAATTTGGCAATGTCGTGGTGAAAGAACTGGAAGCCAAAGGCCAGTTCGTGGTTGGTTACGGCAACCTCAGCGCCGGCGTGCTGAATGCGCCCTCCGGCTCCGACATTTCGCTCGACCTGTCATACGGGAAAGCCGACATCGAATACGTGAACCAGCTTAGCGGCGATGTAAAATACTCGAAACTGTTTGTCGGCGGAGCCAACCGGATGAAACTGGTCAGTAAATACTCCGGATTGAACATCGACGAAATTAAAGAACTGCAACTGGATTCAAAATACGACGGAGTAAACATCTCGGAAATAACCAGCTTGTCGGCCCTGTCAAAGTACACGAATTACAAAATCGAAGAGCTGAAAAAAGAACTGAAAATCAACACCGAGTACGGATCAATCCGCGTCAGCGAAGTGAGCGCAGATTTCAGCCGGATTGAAATCTCGAACAGTTACGGCGGAATCGTGATCGGCCTCGACCAGGCCAGTTATCAACTGGATGCACAATGCGACTACTGCGACGTGGCCTACCCCGCAAACCAGTTCAGGGGCGACCGGATAAAAAACAATACCAAACTGGAAATCAGGGGGGCCGTTGGCGAACAAACCGGGAACAAAAATGTCATCATCAAAAGCCGGTACGGAAATATAAAATTGAACAATTAAACCAGTTTAAGCTGCAATTTGAACTCACCCCGAGGGGAACCGTCGAACGGGTTAGCGGATTTGACGAGTATGCCGAAAAGATCGGCGGAAATCAGGTATTGAAACAATCGATGCAGATGTTTAGCAATGCAGAAAGTTTTGAAGCGTTTGTTGGCCAAACATTTAATTATTTTCCTGAGAATGAAGTTGGCCCCGGCGACAAATGGACGGCCTCGTTTCATCTGCCTGCCATCATGAACATGGAAACAATCATGAATTTTGAAGTCGCCAGCATTGAAAACGACCGGATTACCCTGAATGTCACTTCAGATATCAACATGGATACGCCTATTGAACAGGAAGAGATGAAAATGAACATGAAACTGACTGGCAGCCAGAACGGCAACATGGTGATTAACACCGGCGATGGCTGGCTGCGCGATTCGGACCTGGTTCAAAAGTTCGACATGAACATGAAAATGAAAAACCCGCAAAGCGGTGAAGATCTGGAGATTCCGATGCTGATGAATTCCACGGCAACGATCTCCGTCATTAAAAAATAGCTTGTTTATACTCCAATATAAAAAAGTAGCAAAAAGAAAGACCGTAAGCGCTGAACTTATGGTCTTTTTTTTAATTTTAGTCAGCTGAATGGGTGGGGAATGAAATAGCCGAAATGATGCCGGACCGGTAATCAGGAATAGTTTATTCCTGATCAATCAGATCGCGGTTTGTACCATATCCGATGAGAGCTATTTTATGGGAAAGAAGATTCATGTTATCAGTTTTTCAATTCCTTATCCGGCCGATCACGGGGCCGTTATTGATGTTTACTATAAGTTAAAAGCATTACGGCAGGCCGGGCTGAAAATCATCCTGCATTGCTTTGATCATGGCCGTCCGCCGATCCGCGAACTCGATGCTTTGTGTGAAAAAGTTTATTTTTACCCGGCAAAAAACGGCATCCTTTCGCAATTCTCTTGTTTGCCGAATGTGGTTTCTGTCCGGAATCATCCCGGTCTGCTAAAAAATTTGCTGAACGAAATTGCTCCGATCCTTTTTGAAGGCATACAAAGCTGTTACCTTTTCGATCATCCGCTGCTGTCGGCCTATCCAAAAATTGTCCGGGTCCATCATATTGAACACCTGCATTTTGCAAACATGGCCGGGTCGGAAAAAAGCGCCGGAAAAAAGTATTATTACCGGCTTGAGGCATACCGCCTGAAACAGTTTGAAAAAAAATTAAAAACGGCCTCGCAACTAATCGGATTATCGTCAACCGATACGGAATATTTTAAAGGGAATTACGGGAATGCCCTGCATATCCCGGCATTTCATCCTCACTCAAACATAATCTCAAAACCCGGCAAAGGCGATTACATCCTGTTTCACGGCAACTTAAGCGCCGCCGAAAACCTGAATGTCGTCAAATACCTGCTTCGTAAAATATTCGCCGAAATTACCGTACCTTTTGTTGTTGCCGGGAAAAATCCACCGGCCTGGCTGGTTTCAAAAGCAAAAGTAATCCCGCATGTATCGGTCATCGCCAATCCGAACGAGGCCGAAATGACAAATCTCATCCGGGAAGCGCAAATTTGCCTGATCCCAAGCTTTCAGACAACCGGCTTAAAACTGAAATTACTGACATCGTTGTTCTGCGGCAGGCACTGCCTCACCAACTCCACCATGTTATACGGCTCCGGTTTAAGCGAATTGTGTCATATTGCCGATACTCCCGAAGAAATGATTACTTTAATCGGCCGATACATGGAGCTTGGTTTTACCACCGGGGAAATCATCAAACGAAAACATGAGCTCGAAAACCTGTACTCGAATGAGAAGAATGCAAAAAAAATCATGGCTCTTATTTAGCCTGATCCTGTTCATCCGCTTACCGCTTGCCGCGTCGGGGCAAGGATATGACATCCGGTTAAATCTGCCCGGCTACGGCAACAGCAAGCTTTTAATCACCTGTTACTATTTTGGCAATCTGTATGTAAAAGACAGCCTGGAAACAAATGCTGCCGGCCAGGCTGTTTTTTCGGGCGAAAAGCCCCTGCAGCAAGGAATCTACCAGCTTTATCTCACAAAAGAAAAGCAGCTCGACTTTTTAGTCGGAGAAGATCAGTCGTTCGAAATTTACCTCGAAGACACCACAAAGCCGCCGGTTATCAGAGCTGCCTGGGAAAGCGAAAAATTCCAGGAATACCTCAACCTGACCAATCAACTGCGAAAACAGCACCGGGCAATTTCAGAAAAAAAAGAAATGTACCAAAGCCATAGCGATTCCGTCAATCGTTTCAATTTGCAAATCAGCCAAATAACGAAAGAAATCATGGACTTCAGGCAAACGGAAAGTCTGAAGTACCCGGATTCGTTTTACGGCAAATTTATGGCCGCCCAGCAGGTGACAAAAGTAAAAGAAGATGAAATTCCCGGATCGTACCTGAAAAACGATTCACTGCGATGGGTATACGAGTACAATTACCGCAAAAAACATTATTGGGACTACTTTGATCTGGACGACATGCGCATGTGGCATACGCCCTACATCAAAGACCGCCTGAACGATTACCTGAATAAGGTCCTGCTCCAAACGCCCGACACCGTCATTCCTGAAGCAATCCGGCTGATTGAAACCTATCAAAACAACAAACCGGTGTTTCAGAACCTCACTTCTTTTATTCTGAACAACAGCATCCAATCACGGGTGATGGGCATTGAAAACGTGTTTGTGGCAATTGCCGAGAAATATTATCTCAGCGGACAAGCATTCTGGGCCGATAAAAGCACCCTGGATTACATCAGACAGGAAGTGGAAATCAGGAAAAACAACCTGATAGAAATTCAGGCAAAAGAATTGCTGCTCGAAGACGCGAACGGAGAATTTCACAGTTTGAAGCAGCAAACGACTCCTTATACGGTGGTAGCGTTCTGGGAACCAGCCTGCGGGCATTGCAAAACCGAAATCCCCAAACTTTACAACGAAGTTTTTTTGACCATCAGCCCTTCGAAACTTTCGGTGTATTCAGTCTACACAATGACCAACAAAGAAGAATGGCTAAACTTTATCGATCAGCACGAGTTACACGACTGGACCAATGTCTGGGACCCGCATCAAACCTCAGGATTCAGGTATTTTTACGGGATCCGCACAACACCCGCCATCTTCTTGTTAGACCACGACAAAAAGATCATCGCGAAAAATATGGATGTAAACAGCCTGAAACAAATCCTGGAATCTCCCGCTGTAAAATAACTGCCCGGTCAAATCCCGTTAAACCACGAAATACGTACCCGGTACCGGAGATTCGAATGCTCGTCAACGAGCGTGATGAAATACAAACCCGAACGCTTGCTGCTAAAGTCGAACATGATCCGGTTATCACTTGTCTGTTCGTATGGAACATTCACCGGCCGGCCCGATAAATCATAAACTTCTACAGCCGCGGGGTGAACGGTTTCTTCGAACCAAACATTCAGTTTCTCTCCCGAATAGGCCGGATTGGGATAAGCCCTTACTTCGAGCTTTTTTAAAGGAGGAGCAATCGAAGTCGTATCCATACCACATAAAAGAGCTTCCATCAGAACCGATGATCCTTCGGTGGTCCCGCTTTTTTCGTTGTAAGGGTACCATTCTCCGCCATCTTTTATAAAGAATGAATTCCGCTTTTCACTTCGCGTGCCCAGGTACAGGGCAAAGCTGTCGGGCGCATCCACCTCTTCGATGGAGCAAACAATAAAAAACTTCCCGTTGGTATGGACCGGATAGGTAAATTCAAACGAGTTCATCACGCCCTCCGTAAAGTCGCGCAGCCGGTATGCCTGGGTATACAACCTGACTTCCGGCGTCGAATTTCCACTGTACACTTCGATATAAACGGTTGAAAATGATGCAGGATTTTCAACGTAAGCTTTGGCGATGCCCAGGTTAACTCCTGTAATTTCGCAGTCGGATTCAAAACTGAATTGTTCGGCAAAAGCCGTAAATCCATAAGAATTCGTTCCGCCCCAGTACCCTTTTAAGTCGGGTTGATCGTCAATTGCCAGGTTTTCGTGCGTATCCTCATCCCCGAAATTGGTAAACGCGCCGCACTGCTCCGATCCGCCGTACGGGTTAAGGCCATCCAGAACAGTCACCCCCGTATTTTCCGGATCGAGCCAGGCTTTTAGCTGTTTCGATGCCACAGGATAATAATCCCACGATTTGCCCAGCCACGAATAAAAATCGTTAATCGGTTTGGGGCAGGAGGCATCTCCCCCGGTCAACGAGCCCACCACCCGCATATCCTGGTTAATCAACGGGCCTCCCGAAGAACCCTTTTCCGTCGTTCCTTCTTCCCAGTTGCTCACCAATATAAAGCTGTTTTTGACATAAGCGGAGGTGTACGAGCGAATGGTCGACGGGTTCCGGTCGACCGCAATTTTTTTGATATCGCCCAGGGGATGATGAATGGAAACAGCCGATTTGGGAGCCACGGCCTCTTTGCTCCAGCCTGCGTAATACGGGCGAAATGAAGCCGGAGGCGGCGTACTCAATTCGAGCAGGCTAAAATCGAGACTATCCGAACCCGCCCGGAAGAGACTGCCGCTGATCGAGTGATTAATCTCTCCGTCAATATTCCCGCAATAAGGCGATTCGTAGTTAAACAAAAATACCGACAAAGAAGCCGCCACAGCATCCGGCACACAGTGGGCGGCGGTATAAATGTATGGCGTCCCGTCCCGGTTCGTGTTATTCATCAGGGTCCCCGAACATAAATCTTCACCGTTAACCATCAACCGGCAAACACTGTTGCCCGCCTGCCGGTATGCCTCCAGGTAGTCGCAGTTGATATTCACATTGCAGGCGCCCGATTCTTTCCCCAACGGACGGCGCGCATCACCCGATATCTTAATACCGACAAAATCATGATTAACCGACCGGATGACCAGTTCGCCGGGAAAAGCTGCATCCAAAGGTTCTTCGTACTGAACAATGAGCTTGTCGCCCAAAACGGGAGAAGTTGCGAATTTCAAATCGGCCTGGTTATTGTTCGAAGTAAATGCCCCCAGCAAATCGTCCTGAGCTTCCGAAAACAGGAACAGCCTGGCGCCAGCCGGCAGCCGGTATTTGTCAAAAACAAGATTCAGCGTTTTTGCTCCCTCCGAACGGACTTTTAGCTGCCAGATCCGGTAATGATCCTGAACAAACCAGTTTCCTGAATTTTCAAGGCTAAAACCAACCGGAATGGCATGGGCAAAGCGAAAAGGTTTTAACCTGTCGGCGGCGGCTTCGGCGCGCGCGTTTCTTAACAGAACTTCAGCAGGGACCAAAAGCTCTGTATATTCGGAGGCAACGGCAGATTTCTGTTTCTTAATTTCAATAGGCAGCCCTCCCTGCGACAATTGCGCCTGAACATGCAAACAAAGTCCCCAAAAAACCGCAACCAGGTAAAGTCTGTTCATCAATCAAACAATCATATCAGTCAAAAATAAGGAAAATAGTATCCGGTACCGTAAATTCAGCCTGTTTTGGCCGAAAGATTTTTTATTTTTGAGGAAAGTATTCGCATGAAGGTCCTGGTGATGTACATCCGTGAATTTAGCTATCAGCCTGCTGAAAAGAACCTGGAATCGGCCGAAAACGTAACAGAAGGAGCTGTTTTTTCAGACGCCGTCCTGGCATTTATCCAGGCCGAAGAGAAAGATGAAGAAAAAGATATCGGTTCGCGCGAAAAGAAACTGGTGAACCACCTGAAATGGACCGCCCGGAAAAACAACACCAAACGGGTGATCCTGCACTCTTTTGCCCATTTGTCCGGGTCGAAAGCGTCGGTCGGATTTACCCGAGAATTGTTTGACCTGGCCGAAGACCGCCTGCGAAATGCCGGGTTTGAAACCGCGCAAACACCTTTTGGCTATTTTCTCGATTTAAAAATTGATGTGCCGGGTTTTTCACTGGCGCGCATCTGGGCCGATTTGTAATGAAGCTGGTGAACTTACATACCCATTTCCCCTTAAACGAACAGCAAACCGGACTAATCAACCATGCGGTTCAACTCGATTTTCATCCCCTGCCCGGCCAGTATTATTCCGTGGGCCTCCATCCCTGGGACATTCCGGCGAACGACGCAGACTACTTAATCCTGCAAACAGAGCGCCTATCGGCCCACCCGCAGGTACTGGCCATCGGCGAATGCGGCCTCGACCGTTCCATCGAAACCTCGCCCGCGGTTCAGCAAACTTATTTTACCCGACAAGCCGCCATTGCCGAAAAACGGCAAAAACCGCTGATTATACACGCCGTGCGGACCTATGCCGACCTGTTGCAGCTCAAGAAATCAACAAAAACCGGCATCCCCTGGGTTTTGCATGGCTACACCGGGAACAGCGAAACCACCCGGCAACTCGTTAAACACGGATTCTGTTTCTCTTTTGGCGGGGCTTTGCTGAAAAACTCCGCCCCACTGAACCGGTCGTTGCAGTTGGTTCCTGCAGACCGGCTATTTTTCGAAACCGACGAAAGCACGGTAAATATTGAAAGTATTTATATTTTTGCCGCTTCAATTCTAGGACTGTCGCCAAACGGCCTGCAGTCTGTTGTATGGGAAAATTTTCAGCGCATAACAAAACGATGAAGAACTGGCAGGAACGAACCGCCCTGATGTTGGGCGAAACAGGAGTAGAAAAACTACGAAAAGCCCATGTGCTGGTGGTGGGGCTTGGCGGCGTAGGCGCCTATGCCGCCGAACAACTCTGCCGTGCAGGGATCGGGAAAATGACCATTGTTGACGGCGACCTGGTGGAAATGACCAACCGGAACCGCCAGCTCCCGGCGCTGATCAGCAACGAAGGCCAATCGAAGGCCGAAATCATGGGCCGGCGTTTCAAAGACATCAACCCCGATATTCAACTTCGCGTGGTCAACGAATATTTAAAAGATGAGCGCATGATTGAAATCCTGGAAGAAACTGCATACGATTATGTTGTTGACGCCATTGATACGCTCTCGCCAAAGGTTTTCCTGATCTATCACAGCGTGCAGCGCGGTTTGCCCATCGTCAGTTCCATGGGAGCCGGTGGCAAACTCGACCCCTCGCTGGTGCAGGTAAGCGACATTTCCAGATCATTTAACTGCAAACTGGCCCGTATGTTACGCAAGCGGCTGTACAAACTGGGGATCAGAAAAGGAATTCCCGTGGTGTTTTCGCCCGAAGAGGTGGACAAGGAACGGGTTAAAATAGAAGAAAGCCGGAATAAAAAATCGACCGTTGGAACCATCTCTTATATGCCCCCGCTGTTTGGTTGCTTCTGTTCGTCGGTGGTGATCAGGGATTTGTTGGAAAAGAATTAATTCTACCTTGACAGATTTCGAATATATCTAAAGGATGAGACGTGCAATGCTTTGATGTTATATATTTCTGCCCATATTTTGTGTCTATGCCGCTTTTTTAGCCTCTTCGATGCAAAATACGGGTAGAAAATGATCCCAAAGACCAGTGTTCAGTAATCGGTGTTCAGTATTCAGTCGCGGTTTTTCACACAGGTACTTTTTAGCTGCAAGCCGCGAGCTGCAAGTTCCAAGTGTTTACTCCGGCGCAGACGGATTCAAGTTCCAAGCCACAAGCTGCGAGCTACAAGCTTCATGACCAATGACCAATGACCAATAACCCCGTCGTGATTATTGTCAATATATTTTTTTATTTGTAATTTTCTGCTGTTATTTTACAGCAAACATAAAAAATTTCATCCCTGTTGTAATAACAGCGCCTCATGAACAGGCTGGTCATTTATTTTTTAATTGCCTTTGTTAGTATATCTTGCGGTAAACAACAAGTTTCATTAATGCCCGAATTCCATCAGGCAGAGGCCGTTATGTGGGAACATCCGGATAGCGCGCTTAGCCTGCTGAAAACGATGGAAAAACCTTCCTCTTCTGACGAACGGAATAACGCCACCTGGTGTTTACTGATGACACAGACGCAGGATAAGAATTACATCAAACATACCTCCGATTCGTTAATCACCATTGCCGTTAACTATTTTGAGCGGCACAGTAATGAGTTAAGAAAGGCAATGGCCTGTTTTTACGCGGGGCAGGTGTATAAAGACCTGAAACAGCCGGAAACTGCAATCAGTTATTATCTGAAAGCAAAAGAAGCCTCCGGAAAAACAGATGATAACCGGTTAACATCGCTTATCTGTTCCAACCTCGGCATGGTATATGCCTACAGGCGGGCCTTGAAAGAGGATGCCAAACGGGAATTACGCGACGCCTATAACTATGCCGTGATGTCTCGTGACAGTTCAAGAATCTCAAGTTCCTTGTGTTCGCTGGGGCGTATATACGGCATTTTCGGTCAGTGGGATAGCGTGGTTTATTATTATACCGGAGCCATGAAGATGGCCGAACAGGTTAATGATTTACGTTCGCTATCCAATGCTCAAAGCGAGATCGCCCAGGCCTATATCCAGTTAGGTATGCCGGAACAGGCAATCGATCTCCTACATAACTCCATAGATATAAAAACAAAAGAAGGGCGAAGCAGCATTGCTCAGTCGTACTTATCCTTAGGAAAAGTTTATAAGAGCTTACATAAAGGTGATTCATCCATCGTATATTTAAACAAAGCTCTCATTACCGACAATTTATATACTATCCGCGATGCATATTGGTACTTATATCATTTGTATAAAGAGAACGGTCATTACCAGGAAGCCATCGGTTATAACGAATTGTACCGGGAATACGCCGATTCCATTATGCAACTGGCCCATAGCAAAGAAATTAAAGAAATACAGGAAAAATATACGCACGAAAAACTGGTCAACGAAAACAATGTACTGAAAATCAAACAAGAAAATATAATCAAGACCTCATTATTGATCATAGTCATCCTAATGAGCACAGCTTCTGCTTTGATTATCAATTCCCAGCGAAAATTGCTCAACAAGGAACGTTTATTGCAAAAAATCAGGGACGAACTGCAAAGACATTTAGCAAAATTGAAGGAAAACGAAGAAGCCATGAGAAATAATGAAAAGCTAATGGAAGAAATGATCGACGGATACGGTAATCAGGTTAAAACAGACAGCGATTCCGGCGAAATTGAATTGTTGCGTCAAAACAATTACATGCTCCAATACACGAATGATGTTCTAAAGGAAAAAGTACAGGCTTACACCAATATTTTACAGGAGAAAGAGCTGAAACTGGATTCGTACGGAAAACTTCAGAAAACAAATGAAGCGCTTACCCGGCGGGAACAGTTCCTTATGGGGCAATTGGAAAAACACATTGAAATATTAGGAGAATTACGTCATGCCACCAAGGTGATCAAACAGGATGAATGGCCGGCAATCATCAACATCATCAACCGGTTGAACAACAATTTCACCCTACGGTTGAAACAGCAGATGCCTTTTCTTTCCGAATCTGATGTCCAATGTTGTTGCCTGATCAAGTTGCATTTAACTACCACGATGATTGCCAATCTCACAGCAGTCTCTCCCGCTTCCGTAACCAAACGAAAACAGCGGATCCGCAACCGCATCAGCCGGCAAACAAATCATCCGTTAGAAAAAACAGAATCCCTGGATGACTTCATTTGGAGGTTCTGATTACCCCCTTGTCCACCCTTTGTCCAGTTTTGGCTATTGAGTAAAACAATGAACTACCTGCCAGTAAGTCATTTAGGAAAATAATTTTGTCCAGCTAATGTCCAGTTCAATTTCATGGTTAATGGCGACCATTGATCTATATTTATATTAAAAATCCAAAAAATCATGGTGAGGAAAATATTAATCATCACGTTATTAATCTCATTGGTTCCTGTGCACTATATTTTAGCAGAACCAGAAACACGAATGGATCCCGAAACACCACCAATAGAAGGAGACTGGGATGAAGATGGGAAATCTTTGTTTTTATGTTTGTCATTGTATCCGTCTTCCCGCATCGAGGTCGATATGACCGGGTCGCTGCTAACGATCAGTAGTAAAACGCTCCGCTCGGATATGACCATCCGCATTTCGCAAAGCGACGAGACGGTATTTAAACAAACTGTTCCCGCCCCTGAGACCGGACGCATCGCCATTGATCTGGGCGATTTTGAACCGGGCTGTTATTTCCTGGAACTGACCAATCAATGGGGTGATTATTTGTATGGGCATTTTTACCTTGAATAATGAAAAAACATGAGGAAGGCTTGCACACGTATCGGCATAAACTTTCACACGTGCGGAAGTAAATCTCCATAAGTATCGGCGTAAATTTTCATAAGTATGGAAGTAAACCTGCGCACGTGTGGAAGCAGCACTTACACTGTGTGAAAATTTCGTTGCACACGTGCGCAGATTTGGTCGCAAACGTGTGCAGATTTTGCTCCGTACGTCTGTAGATTTTCCCGCAGACGTGCGCAGAAAAAACCAGGTCATTAACCCGTTCCATGGACAGATATAATCAATCTCTGGGACATAAATAAATAACCATGAAATACAAACTAATTGAGCGGGCAAACCCGCAAGACCGGGATCAGAAAAAATGGTACGCCAGCCCTGTAAACGAAGGTAAGATCACCAAATCAGACCTGGCCAAAGACATCGTAGGCGCCTCTTCGCTGTCGAGGGGCGATGTTTCGAATGCGATTGAAAACCTCATAGACACCATGCCTAAGTACCTGCTCATGGGGAAAAGCATCAATTTAGGCGAATTCGGTACGCTGCGGATTTCTTTCTCCAGCGAGGGCGTAGGTACACCCGAGCAGTTCAATACCAACAAAATTTCGGGGGTGAAAGTCATATTTACCCCCAGTGTAGAATTCAAAGCAGCTTTTGACCGGATTAAGTTCGAAAAAAGCGAATAAACCGGCCCTGACTATGATCAACTATTAAAATTAAATGATATGAAAAAGATCAGAATTTCATCACTTGTGTTTTTAGCAATCTTCCTTTTTTCTTGTTCTGCTAAAGAAGAATATTTTGATTCGAATGAGATTGCTGCAGAGCTGTCAGAAGCATTTGACAAAGAAAGTAGAATACTTTTAAATGATGCGATATTGCCTATCGAAGGGGATCGGGATACTTTAAATAGACCCCTATCTCTTAAAACTACTTATGATATACAAGAAGAGATTGATCAATTAGATGGTATCCCGATTTACTTGCAAGTTCAAGGCAATTCAAGTAGCAAACAGTTCCTCAATGCAACAGATAAAGGAGTTGAGCTTACAGTGGCTAATTATGCCGGAAATCTAAACCAACAATTTTACATCAGGATATTACCCGCCACAACTGGCATACCATATTTGATATATTCTAAAAGAACTGCTACTCCAATACGTATTGGGACGTATACTAGTCAGCCAAATGTAAAAGTACTGTATGCTAGTCGAGAAGACAGTGGAAGCCTTTTTGGAGCATCATGGGATTTTCGAAAGGCACAGTATTCTTCAAACTCATTTGTTATAGAAAATCAGGATTATCCGGAGCAAGGTACTGGTGGATGGTGGGATATCTATTATAACGTTATCACAGTTAATGACGCTAAAATTTCTTTTTCTAAATATAACAATTCTCCACGACAAGAGTTTGCTTTTGTTCCTGCAGAGACATTCCAAATTGAAGAAATTCGATTTAATGTTGACGCATCTGCTGTTTTAGAAAGGTTGCCGGATGTTATATTTTCTGATGGATATTCAAACAATGGCCCCATTGATCAAAGTCATAGTTTCACAATATCTGAAACTTATAAAGAAACTTCAACATTCAGTAGAAAGACCTCATATAATGTTAGTATTTCTACTGAAGTAAAGGTAAAAGTTCCTTTTATTGCTTCCGGAACAATAAAAACATCAACCTCTTTTGGTCAGGATTTCACCTATGGGAATAGCGAAGAAAAAACTTTCACAATTAATAGAACATATCCTGTAATTGTACCAGCAAATCACCGGGCAGAATTAAATCTTACGTTATTTAAATATAACATGGATGTCGAGTATGTAGCTGTATGCCGGGGACTTACTTCCGGGAAAAGAATAAACATTAAAGGTCGATGGACAGGCGTCGACTGTTTAGAATCAGATGCAGTTTTGGATGTATTTCCAATAAGTGGATTAGGAACCCGTACCAGAACGGTAATTACTGAAGAAATGTTAAAGTCTAATAGCCCAATCAGAGTGAGATGAAGTATTTAGTTTTATGTTTACTATCAATGACCCTGTATTCATGTGCAGGTTATAGAACCACTCAATTTACGAGTAATTCAATTTGTATTGGGATGAATAAAGAGTCTGTAATAAAAAAATTCGGGAAACCATTTAAAACAGACTCTTATCCCGAGGATAAAAAAAACATAGAAATTCTCTACTACAAAGAGATTGTTGATGTATCAAGTTACACGTATGCGTTAACATCGATCTTACTCTTTGAAAACTCAATTTTGACAAAAATCACACAAGAAGAAGAGTTTATTCCTGATATATCCATAAAAACTCAATCGCCTTAAATTTTATAGTTGAAAAAAATTATATCGATCATTATTGTCCGACTAAATGATATCCCTTCTCCCCGCTGGCACGGTTTTGCAAACCATGCCTTGCCTCTAAAAGCAAAAAATATTGTATAACGGCACAAATTGGAAATTTGCGCCAGTGAGGAGAACATAAAAAAAGCGAATAAACCAGCAAGGTCCGGAGCACGAATTCCGGGCCTGCAGTTCGCCAATATTGACGGGTTTCATCTGGCCCTGAAGAATAATTTACCACCACATGAAACAAGTCTCAACTTTTCAGACGAGTTCTACGAGAATGTACAGTAGAGTAGACGGCTCCGCCAGTAATTAGCTGACGGAGTGCGCCTCTCACACCACCGTGCGTACGGGTCTCGTACACGGCGGTTCATCAGGTATCAACACTATCGCTCTTTACACCAATAGTACCTCTGTCTTTGTTTAGGATAAGGCTGGCAAACTCGAAGTTTGGACCTCCTTATCGAATTCGAGACAACCCAACGTTCAGTCCTTCACTATCTGGTGAGACCTCCACGGTTTCTATTCGTGGCTCGTTACCGATAGCTACTATGTCCGGCAGCTGCCGGATGACTTCTCACCACAGCCAACACGTGGACGGTGAGATCTCCCCTGGTAAAAGCTTTTCCCTTCCTCCAATGCCTGCGTGATCTACATAGTGACCCTTTTGGTATTCTTGGGGCGTTACAATGATGTGCTTGCTTACCCGAATAACTATGCCTCATATCACGTTTCTGTTCGTCAGTACCGGATTTTGCCGTTTGACTTCCTTCAGTGCATTCCTCACGGAAAACCAGCTTGTCACTTGCTAATACTTCCGGGCGTTACCCCAGCGTATAGGGACTTACACCCTTTGGAAAAATACACACTTGTTATTTCGCTACTATGTAAAGTTTATTTGTATTTTTAAACTTTTTCCAGAGCTTACAACAAGTGTGCGCGCTGCTTATGCAGGGCACACACACGCGGTCATAAAACATAAGGGGTTCAGTGGGTTACGCAACTTTTGAGCATTTAGTCAGCCCCGCCAAAACTAAGTTTTGACGGTTTTGTAAAATGTTTTAAATTCGGTGTCAAAACGTAGTTTTGGCTACTTAGCGGTTAGATACTGAAGTGCATTAAAGCCCTTACGTTTCATACCGCCACCGTTAGCAACAAGTGTGAAAAAATCCCTGCAACCCAATAGATTCCTGCAAAATTGACAGAGATTTAATGATTTATAAGCGGAATTTAGCCCTTTGATAGGACAGTGCAAATTTGATGGAAATTTATTTTGTTTTTTCTCCCACCCGCAAAAGAAAGAAGGAAACCCCACCCACATTGCACACATTGTCAAAGCTCCACGAGCCAACGCTGAAACCAAAGCTTTGCCAAAGAGTGCAATCTTGCCAACGCACTCACTGCTTGTTGATAACTTTTCAATAATTTGAAGGTTCATTTTTCTTTCATTTTAAATTAAATATTGTAATTTTGACAAAATCATTCAAAACAAATTTTTTCAAAATGGACAACTTAGGAGAAACGATAAGAAAACTACGGGAAGAAAAGGAATTGCCCTTACGGACAGTTGCGGCATTCCTTGACATAGACCAAGCAATTTTAAGCAAAATTGAGAGAGGACAACGCAATGCCAACCGAGAACAGGTAGTAAAACTTGCCGAGTTTTTTAAGGTAAAAGAAAATGAATTGCTTGTTTCTTGGCTTTCTGACAAATTGGTGTATGAGGTAGCGGACGAAGAAATGGCATTGAAAGCCTTGCAGGTTGCAGAAGAAAAAGTTAAATATCAAAAAAGTAAAAGCAAAAAATGATTTTAAAAAAGGCAATCATAACTAATTACAAAGGGATTAACGGTTCAATCACTGTATGTTTCGACTTGTTCAATTGCATCGTAGGACAAAATGATGCTGGAAAATCTACTATTCTCAAAGCAATTGACGCTTCGCTTAATGAAACCAATCTTTCAAGGTCAGATTATAATGTTCAAGCAACAGAAAATCAGATTTCAGTTGAACTTTTCTTTGATTGTCAAAATGCACAGTATTTACTTGGTGAAGAAATACCAACTACAATTGAAGCAGAAGAACTAATCAATCAAGACAATTATTTGGTATGGAAAAAAACTTGGAACGTAACTGAAACAAATGTTGCCAAACCAAAAACATCAATTGTTAGAAAAAAATACAACGGAACAAGCGATTTTATTTTCAAAACGGAGCAACAATTAATTGCTCAGTGCACAGCAAACGCAATTGCAACAGCAAAAGGAAACGGTGAGGCTTACAATAATGTAGAGAAAAGAGAAAAGTTAAGAGAATTCAATCAGCAAAATAATGTTGCCTTTACATACGAATACGAAGAGATACCTAGTTCGGGAACTACAAAATTAAAAGCTATTGGAGATGCTATAAAAAAAATCACTACTGAACGGGGAAAAAAATAAATAGGGGTTACTCCCCGAAGGTTTGGCCCCATGTTGTAAGTTTGTTTTGCGAAAAAACTTCAACATGAGCAAAAATACAGAAATAAATTTTGTCGGACAGCCGATTTTCAAACAAGTGATTAGTTTAATAGAGGGCATCAGTTTGACCAGTATAGTAAAGAAGCACAATGCTGATTATTACTATAAAGCTTTTAAGGCAAAGACACATTTGATCACGGTTCTCTTTGGCATCTTTAGCCGGTGCGACTCGATGACCGAGATATGTGAAGGGCTGCGGGCTTTGGGCGGAAAGCTGAACCATTTGGGGCTTGAAGAAGCGCCAGCCAAAAGTACCGCTTGCGATGGGATGCGCAACCGGGACAACAAGTTCTTTGAAGATGTTTATTTTAAATTGGTACACCATTATCAAAGTTTTTTGTCGGACAGCCGAACCTTTGGCCTCACCTTTAAAGAAGTCTTACTGATCGATTCGACCACGATCCGGTTATTCAGTGATATTCTGAAAGGAGTTGGACGCAATCCCAAGAACGATGGCAAAAAGAAAGGCGGGCTAAAGGTTCATATGCTCATTGATGCAGTACAATCGGTTGGACGGTTTATTAAAATAACCGAAGCCAAAGTACACGACAAAAACTTTTTGAAGGAACTGGAACTGATCTCGTACAGTATGGTTGTTTTCGACCGGGCCTATAACTATTACCATCAGTTTGCCTTGTGGACAAGTAAATCGGTCTTTTTTGTTACCCGGATCAAGAAAAATGCCCTTTATACGGTCATTGAAGTGTTGCAGGAACATCAAAAACAGAAAGGAAAAGCAATGGTACTTCGGGAGGAAATCATAGAAATTGAGTACTCTCCTGAAGATGAAAATGGCAAAAAACAAACAAAGCAGAAGAAAACCCTTCGCCTGAAAAAAGTATGCTATCAGGATGAAAAGAACCGGTATTATGAGTTTATCACCAATAGCATGGATAGTACGGCCGAAGAAATAGCGTTCTTATACAAAAAACGGTGGGGCATCGAGCTGCTGTTCAAAAAAATGAAACAGAACTTTCAGCTTCATTACTTTTACGGGGAAAACGAGAATGCCATTCGCACACAGGTTTGGTGCACCTTAATTGCACAATTGCTAATGACAGTGATTCAAAAGATGGCCCAAACAAAAAAAGCATTTTCAGTTGTGGCTTCGTTAGTTCGCATACATCTGATTAGTTTGCTTGATGTATTTGAATTGCTTCGAAGTACTAACCGAGAATACTTGAAACAAAGAGGGTCACCAATATCAAATATGCAAACCAGTCTTGCTTTTTAGCAGGGGGTGACTTTTGAAATAGAAATAATAACAATTGATTATCATGCAATTAAAGATCAAAAATCTCAAATCTGCATGTTAGTCGGATAATAGTGAAAAAAAATATTGCCATCTTTCCAATATTTCAAAGCCGACACTTCACTTTCCGACACAGATGCAACAATTCAGAAGTATTTTAAGGATATGGCGTTTAAGCTAATCCAAGATGAAGTTGATACTGACGAAATGGAAGCAACCATTAAAACACAGCTTGGCGGTGTGCTTCAAAAAGTAACCGACAAAATCAATGACGTTTTAAAATCAACAGAAAGAGTTGAACCAAAAGTTGAATTTGACTGGAGTAAATTAATCTCGACTTCATTTGTAAGCACGGCTAACGGCCATAATATTCCGCTAAGTTCAAGAGGCGATGGTTTTAGACGAATTACAATGATGTCTTACTTTGAGTATTTAGCAGAAACTCAAAGAAACAATGCTACTCAACAAATAATTTTTGGGTTTGAAGAACCTGAAACATTTTTGCATCCTTCGGCACAAGACAGCTTGTTTGATAAATTGAATTTGCTAACCGAAAACGGTTATCAGGTAATAACATCAACACATTCGTCAACCATTGTAGGCAATACAAAACGGAATAATATCATTCATATTTCTAAGCCTGCCAATGTTTACACAGTTAATCAAACTAGAATTGATTATAAGGAACTTGCAAAGGATTTAGGAATAAAGCCTGACAATACATTTACTCCACTATTTTCAACTTCACGACTTTTGTTTCTTGTTGAAGGAATTGATGATGTAAATGCAATGCATCATAAAGCTAACCTTTACAAACAAAACGGTTTAATTCCCCAGACTTTTGAGGAATTAAGCATAAATATTATTCCTATTGGTGGTTGTGGTGGTGTAAAACATTGGGTAAATCTTGACCTTTTTACAAAACTTGAAAAACCGTTCTTCATTTTTCTTGATAGCGACAAGGACAATGTAGCAGCAGTTTCGCCAAACGAAACCAACCTTGTTGAATATGGCTTAACCAACGGAACTGACTTTGCAATTTCTCAAAAACGACTTTTAGAAAACTATATCCATCCGACAGCTTTACAAAGGCTTGTTCCTGGTTCTGTTATTACTTACACGGATTTTGACCACGCTAAAAACTTCTGTAAGGATTATCCTAACAGCGGAATTAGAGGACAATTAGGAGGAAGCAAAGTTGCTGAACATCATTATTGTAATTTAACATTTGATGAATTGCGAATGACTTGGTTTGATGGGACAAATGATGAATTTATAAATCTTTACAATACGATAATTGCTAAACTGAACTAACGATATGCCAACACTCCATTTCAAAGGGAAAACTTTTGTGCAGAACCACCATTTGGCGGTAAAGTATCACCAATTAGTGCCTAAAAAAGAATTTAGCTTAACCGACAAAGTTTCATTGCACGATAACCTGATTATACAAGGCGACAACTTGAAAGCATTAAAAGCATTACTTCCAACTTATGCAGGGAAAGTAAAGTGCATTTACATTGATGTACCATATAATACAGGTCACTAGTGTCTATTAATTTTTGTTAAAATGCCTCATATCTGTTTTATGCACAGCATGCTAGCTTTTCAAAACCTTGTCGCCCTTTTGAAATTTGTTCCTTTGTACTCAGGTACAAATTGGAACAAGTATGAACGTTGGCAAATATGTTTTCGCACAGATTGTGGAGTTTCTCCCGAAACGTTACTTCGAACGACTGGTAATAAAACACAAAGACAGGACAGTCAGAATGGCACCATCCTACTGGAGCCATATGCTGGTTATCATGTACGGCCAGCTCATAGGCTGCCATAGTCTTAGAGAACTCACAGATGTCACTATTGCTCATGCCAAAAGATCTTTTCACCTCGGGTTTGGAAAGGTTCCCATCAACAGAAGCGTTCTTTCCAAAGCAAACAGCCTTAGAGACCATGGGATCTTTGAGAAGTTTGCCTTTTACATTGTGTCTATTGCCCAGGCCAAACGTATCACCAAAGAGTTTGAACTCCACGGAAGGTTCTATGCCATTGATTCCACTACCATCGACCTGTGCATGTCGGTCTTTAGATGGGCAAAGTTTAGGAGCACAAAGTCTGGCATCAAGATTCATACCCAGATTGATATTGCCACTGAAATACCGGTCTTCTACAGAATCAGCCATGCAAATGTGCATGACACCAAGTCTATGGACTGGTTTACATACGAACGGCACGCTTGCTATGTGTTTGATAGAGGCTACTTTGATCTCTCCAGACTCTACGCAATTGAGCTGGCCGGAGCTTTCTTCATCATACGGGAGAAGTCCCGCCCTGATTATGAAATTACGGAAGGAGATGACATGCTTGAAGGAGATGACAATGTCCTGCGGGACCAAACGGTTAGGTTTACAGGAAAGCGAAACAGTGGAAACTATCCGGTTTCGCTCAGACGCATCGTATTCTATGCCCCTGACCTTGGAAGGGCCTTCACCTACTACACCAACAACTTCTACCTCAAAGCAAATGAAATTGCTCTTCTTTACCGTTACAGATGGCAGGTGGAGCTGTTTTTCAAATGGATCAAGCAGCATCTCCGTGTCAAATCCTTTTGGGGAGAATCCGAGAATGCGGTCCGCATACAGATACATGTCGCCATCATCACGTACTGTCTTGTCGCTATTATTGAACACGACCTCAAACTGGGCAGACCTGTTGTGGAGGTCATGCGTATCCTTGGTAATTCCCTGCTGGTCAAGGATCCCATTCAAGAACTCTTGGCTCCGAGGGAAAATAAGGCCTATGATGATAGCGATTGCCAACTGCATTTGGACTTCTAATTGAATTAACATTTTTTAATAGACACCAGTGAATACAGGTAACGAAAATTGGGTTTATAACGACAACGTAAATAGCCCAATGATTCAAGAATGGTTAGGGAAAGCGGTAGATATTGAAGATTTAACAAGGCATGATAAATGGCTTTGTATGATGATGCCACGATTGAAATTATTACGTGAACTTTTAAGCGAAGATGGTGTAATTTTCATTTCATGTGATGACAATGAACTTGCTAATTTACGTGTATTGTTAAATGAAATTTTTGGAGAATACAATTTTTACAGTCAGGTAATTGTAAGGGCTAATAGCAGGGGGCAAACTTATAATCAAATTGCCAAGACCCACGAATATTTGATTGTTTACACCAAAAATCCCGAAACGGAATTATTTGAACTTGAAAAAGACAGCGAATCAAATGACTTAAATCTTAATGATGAAATAGGAGCTTTCAACATACGTGAACTTAGAAATCGTAATCCAAAATTCGGAAAACATAATCGTCCAAACCTTTTTTATCCCATTTATATAAATCCAAAATCGGAAAGTAAAGACGGATTTTGTTTGGTTTCGCTTACTCAAAGTAATGAGTTTTCAGAAATGGTCGAACCATTCAATTCACAAATGAAAGAAAGTTGTTGGAGATGGGGCAAAGATAAGGTAACAAAAAACGTATCCTCAAAACCCACCACGAGTAATTTGGTTGCCAAGAAGAAGAATGACGGTTCTTTTGGAATCTATGAAAAATACCGCAAAACTACATTCAAGCCTAAATCTATTTGGGACGACAATTCATTTTTAAATGAAACGGGAACAATTGAGTTAAGAGAATTAGGGTTAGAAAGTCAATTTGATTTTCCAAAACCAAAATCTTTGGTAAAACAGTGCATAGCATTAGCCACAAGCGAAGGCGATATTGTTCTTGATAGTTTTGCAGGTTCAGGAACGACAGCACAAGCAGTTTTAGAACTCAATGAGGAAAGCGGAATTGAAAGAAATTTCATCTTGGTTGAAATGGAAAGTTATGCCAATGAATTGACAGCAGAAAGAACAAGACGAGTTATCAAAGGCGTAAAAACAGCCAAAAGTGAATTGCTCAAAAATGGTACAGGCGGTACGTTCAGTTACTTTGAATTGGGTGATACTATTGAGATGGAAAGTTTATTGAGAGGTAAAAATCTGCCATCATACACAGAATTTGCCCGATACCTTTTCTATACCGCCACAGGCGAAGAATTTAACGAAAGGTCTATCAATGAAAAAACAGGTTTTATTGGCGAAAGCAAGAATTATGAAGTATATCTTTTTTACAAAGCCGATTTGGATTGGTTAAAGAGAAACGCCTTGACATTAGAACTTTGCAAAGGACTACCAAAATTCAAAAACAAACAACGTTTGGTTTTTGCACCCGCAAAATATGTGGATGACCATACTTTATTAGATTACCGAATTGATTTTTGCCAATTGCCATACGAAATTTATAGAATACAAAAATGAGTGAGGCAATAAAACATACAGATACTTTAGATGACTGGAAAAGCGAATTTTTGCCTCGTTTACAAAAAAGCTATATCTACTCTTCACTAGAAAAAGATTGTAATACTACAGATAAAGAAGTAACTGTTTTGATTGAAAAGGTAGTATCTTTTTCTATTCAAAGAACAAAGACAATAATAAGGCACATGGATGAATACACACTTCATGATGATATCCATTTATTCAGGGTGCTTTATTTAATGGAACGATTACTTACTAAAGAGATAATTCAAAATCTTTCCATTCCAGAAAGAATGCTTTTAATCTTGAGTGCTTTTTTTCATGATATTGGAATGGCTCCAGACGAAAAAGAAATTAAAACATGGAAAAAAGTTTGGAATACTTTACCTGAAATTGAAAATGAAGAAGAACAAAAATTATTTGACCGATTCAAAAGATTTTATGATGCAAGACCAGAACAACAGGAAATAATTGAAAAACTAATCAAAGAGGGAAATGACACAAAAGCATCTATTATAAAGTCATATTTGCTTACAGATTTTATCCGACAAACCCACGCTGAACGTGCAAGAGAAATAATTGATAGGCATTGGAATGGACAAATAAAGTATCGTGATACAGACCTAACTATTGAACTTGCAAACATTTGCCACAGTCATAATGAAGATGCATTAAAACTTTTAGATTTTGACAAGAATTATCCATGTGGTAATAATTCTTACGCTTGTCTTCCGCTCATAGGTGTAATTTTGCGATTGGCTGATATTCTTGATTTTGATGCCAAGAGAACTCCTTTAGTTTTGTATTCACATTTATATGTAAGAAATCCTGTTTCTTTAAAAGAATGGGAAAAACATAGAGCAATTGAAAATTGGGAAATTAACCCAAATATTATTCAATTCAGTGCTAAATGTACACATCCAGCTATTGAAGCTTCAATACATGAGTTTTGTGACCTAATAGACCACGAACTAAGCATAAGTAATAATATCATTATTATTTTGAATGAATTTAACCAAGGTAAATCAAGACCAATAAAAGTTAAAATTCCTTTTCAGGTAACGAGAGATAAAATAGAAACCAAAAAAGATGTTCTTCACAACAAACCTATATATACTTATAGAGACACAAAGTTTAATCTTAGCAAAAGGCAAGTGATTGAGCTCTTAATGGGAACAAGATTATATGGAAATCCAGAGGTTGCTTTGCGTGAATTATTACAAAATTCCATAGATGCCTGTTTATTAAGAAATGCACAAGAAGTCAAATGGGGCTATTCCAAATATGAACCTGAAATAACTGTAAAATACTATTCAGAAAATGGTGAAGACATATTGGAAGTTAACGACAATGGCACAGGAATGGACCAGGATATAATTGATAATTATTATTCAAGAGTTGGCTCATCGTTCTATAAATCTACTGAATTTTATTCATTGCAATCTGAAACTAAGGCTGATTTTACTCCAACTTCTAGATTCGGTATAGGTATTCTATCTTGCTTTATGGTGGCAGATATCCTTATTGTTGATACAAAAAGAAAAACTGGACCCGAAAAGTTTGGTGAAGCCATGAATATTACTGTTGAAGGTCAAGAAAGTATATTTTGGATTAAACAGGGTCAAAGAGAGGTTTCTGGCACAACTACAAAACTAGTTTTAAGAAAAGGCGTAAATCCTTGGGACAGAATGAGTGAATCCGAATTTATAAGTTCAGTTGAAAGAGTAATACCTAACCCCCCATTCAAAATAAATATTGAAACAACTAAAACAAAAAAGACTAGAGATGAAAATAGTTTTAGTGAGATAACAGCCGAATCATTGAAGGACTATTCGTGGAGGGAAAAAGAGAATATTCAAACCTTTGAAATTTCGTTTAATAAAAAAGAACTTGGTTTTATTGGTACAGCGGTAGTTGCCATTTTAGAAAGTCATGGGAAACCAGTTGAAAAAATTGACCTTAATTCTCGCGAAATTGAGATTGAAGGTAATACATATACATTAGAAAGGAACTTGACATTATCTGAAAACTCAATTAAGGAAAATTCAAAATCAATAACAATTGATGATGATGGAGAAATAAACGAGAATACATCTTATAGTGAATATGCACGTTCAAAGTCTCGCATATCTCTACATGGAATTGAAATTCCAACAACTTTATTTCCTGAATCATGGAGAATGAAACCTAATCAAGTAAAAATTACGTGGCCTTTTCCATTAGTTATTGTAGTTGATATTTGTGGAAAAAGAGACCTTGACTTGAATTCTCCTAGAACGGAAATAATAATGAGCGATAAATGGATAAATTTTGAAGAAGAAATCGCTTATCAAATTTGTAATTCAATTGCTGAAAATGTTTCGATGGAATATTGGATAGAATGGAAAAGAATAATTTCAGAAGGGAATAAAAACGAGCAGTTTTTGAGAAGTCTGAATAAAGTTGAAAAAATATGAGACTAAAGCACTATCAAGAAAAGGTTTTAAAGGAACTCAAAGAATATTTGAGTGCTTTGGCTGATGCTAAAAAAGAATTTGAGGAAATTGCCGAACTAAAACCGCATTTGGCAAAGCATATCAATTTCCCGAAAGAGGCTTGGGAAAAGGCAACAGGGCGTTCAATCTATCATTCCAAAACCAACGGTTTAAATGAGCCATTGCCCGACATTTATTTGAAAGTTCCTACAGGTGGTGGAAAAACTTTGGTGGCTTGCCATGCAATTGACAATATCCAAAAAGCATATCTTAACAAGCAAACAGGTTTGATTTTATGGATTGTTCCATCTACACAAATATACAGACAAACCATTTCTGCATTAAAAAACCGTGAGCATCCATACCGTCAAGTTTTGGATATTTCAAGCGGTGGCAGAACGCTTATCAAGGAAAAAACAGAAATATTTAATCGTCTTGACATTGAAGAAAATTTGGTTGTGTTGATGCTAATGCTTCCGTCTGCCAATCGTCAAAACAAGGAAACATTAAAGGTTTTCAGAGACCAAGGTGGATTTACCGACTTTTTCCCTCGTGAAGATGATTTTGAAGGACATAAAAAACTAAAAGAACTCATTCCAAATTTAGATTGCTTCACAACTGAAATGGAAGTATTTGGAACACAAATAAAGACTTCGCTTGGCAATACTTTAAAAGTATTACGTCCACTTGTAGTAATAGATGAGGGACATCGTGCTTATGGTGAATTGGCAAGAAATACAGTTAGAAATTTCAATCCTTCTTTTATTCTTGAACTTTCGGCAACTCCTCCACCAAACAGTAATGAGTTGGTAAAAATTACAGGTCGTGAATTGCACGAGGAAGAAATGATAAAGTTGGATATTCACCTAACCAACAAAACAAGTTTAGATTGGCAAGACACTTTATTGGCAAGTTTTGAAAAGCGGAACGATTTAGAGAAAAAAGCCAAAGAATATGAAGGAAACACAGGTGAATATATCCGCCCGATTTGCTTGATACAAGTTGAAAGAACAGGAAAAGACCAAAGAGATAAAAAGTTTATTCACGCAGAAGATGCCAAAGAATATTTAATTAAAAAATGTAATGTTCCCGAAAGTCATATTGCAATAAAGTCAAGTGAAAAGGACGACATAGAGGGAATAGACTTATTTGCCAATGATTGCGAAATTCGCTACATCATTACAAAACAAGCATTACAAGAGGGTTGGGATTGTTCTTTTGCCTATGTGCTAACTGTGCTTACCAATCCATCATCTGCAACAGGAATCACGCAGTTGGTAGGACGAATTTTAAGACAACCATTTGCACGTAAAACCAAAATCAAAGATTTGGACGAGTGCTATGTTTACACGTTCCGACAAAATGCCAGCACCTTGGTAAGAGACATTAAATCAGGTTTGGAAGATGAAGGATTGGGCGACATTGCAGGCAGAATTGTAAGTGATGATGCAGGAACAGACACAGGTGGTTTAAAAGACCGTGTAATGCAATATCGTTCGGGCTTTAAAAAGTTTGAAGGGAAAATATACTTGCCAAAATTCGTCATTCAGGAAAAAGAAAGTTGGCGAGATATGAATTTTGAAATTGATATTCTCAGCGAAATAGATTGGGAAAGTATAAATATTGATGAAATCAAAAACCTTTCGCTCCAAAATAAGAGAAACAAAGAACAAGAAATTGCTCTAGGTTTAAGTGATGAGGAAAAAGAGTTGCTGAAAGAAACAGGCAGAGAAGAAAAATCAGGCACTTTAGAAATTGACGAAGTATTTCTAACAAGACAGATTACCGAAATAATTCCTAATCCTTGGTATTGTTTCCAAATCGGAGAAAAAGCCATAAAACTTCTTTTGGAAAAATACGAGTGTGAAACAGTTGCAGCCAATTTTGTTTTTATCATTGAAGAATTGAAAAAAATATTAGAGAAAGAGCGGAATCGCTTATCAGAGCAGGTTTTCCGAAAAATGGTTGCTGTTAAAAAGCTTTGCTTCTTCTTAATTTCAGATAAAGGCGGTTTTGTATTACCATCAAGAATAAAAGTTAAAAGCAACAAACAGTTGGTTCGTAACGACAATACACCTATTCAAAAATCATTGTTCGACTATGTTCCCGAAGAAAACATTAACGACCTTGAAAAATCGGTAGCCATTTATCTTGACGAGCAAGAAAAATTATTGTGGTGGTATCGCAATATGAGCAGACAAGACTATCACATACAAGGTTGGAAACGTAATAAAATTTACCCTGACTTTCTTGTAGCAGACAAACAAGAGAAAGTTGACGATTACGGAACGGTATATGTTTTGGAAACAAAAGGAATCCATCTAAAAAATGAGGACACTAAATATAAACAAGACGTTTTCGCTCTTTGTAATGAATTAGGAGCAAAGAAAGCTTGGAAGGAACTGTTCGACGAATTTCCTGACCATAATTTTGAATTTCAGGTTGTATTCGAAGATGAATGGCAAAATAAGATAAATCAGTTAATTGCCAGCCCACAGTCGTAAGCACATTTGCAAGCCCACACGAGCCAACGCTCAAACCAAAGGCTTGCAAAAGAGCTTCCGCCTCTCCTGCCCGAGTAACCGCCTTTCAGGACGGTTTTAGGATTGCCCACCCTCAAAAAAACAAAATAAATTTGAGCTTCGTAGATAGGTTGGTGCAGATTGATAACGACTTGAAAAACTAAGCTAAATAAATGATAAACAGATGGATATGAATGAACACCAGTTGCCAATCGAGTAGACGGCTCCGCCAGTAATTAGTCAAACGTGAAAAATCAAAATAATGCTTCCACATTGTTGATAATCAATACAATATTGTTGATTAAATTTGATTTTGGGGGAGTAAAATCTACCGGATTTTTGCCAAATTTGAGAAAAAGCTGGTAGAAATGATAGGTCAAAAAGAAAAAAATCCGCAATTAAGTATGTTCCGGGTCCCGTTGAAACAATTTATTGATGAAAGCCATGAACTGGTTCAACTTTCCGGGAAAATAGACTGGAAAAGTCTGGAGGATGGTTTGAGTGTTTATTATTGTGCCGACAACGGGCGTCCATCTGTCCCGATCCGGTTGATCGTTGGGATTGTCATGTTGCGCAGGATGTATAACCAGAGCGATGAAAGCGTGCTTGACCGTTGGGTTGAAAACCCGTACTGGCAATATTTCTGTGGCGAAGTGTATTTCCGCCACGATTTTCCCTTCGACCGGACCGAGTTGATCAAGTTTCGCAGGCGTATCGGGGAAAATGGAGCCGAACAGATTTTGAAGGCAACAGTGGATTTGTTTGGGAGCAAAGAAATCCGGGAAAAAGAAGTTTTAATCGATACCACGGTACAGGAGAAAAACATCACCTTCCCCACCGATGTAAAACTTCAGAAGAAAATCATCGAAAAGTGCCGGAAAATCTCAAAGAAAGAAGGCATCCGGCTCAGACAGACCTACCAACGCGAATTAAAGCAACTGCTGATCGACCAGCGCTTCCATGACCATCCCCGGAGAAAGAAGAAGGCGTTGGCCGCCAGGCGAAGGATAAAAGTGATTGCGGGAAAGATTTTTCGTGACCTGGAACGCAAGATGGGAGAAGCCCAAAAAATGAAATACCAAAACCAGTTCTGTATTTTTAAACGGGTACTGACCCAAACCCGGGGTTCGAAGAACAAGGTTTACAGCATTCATCAACCACAGGTCAGTTGCATTGCCAAAGGCAAAGAACACAAGAAATACGAATTTGGGAACAAAGTATCAATCGTAAAGACCCGTCAATCGGGAATCATTATCGGGATCATAAGCTTTTGCGGAAACCCCTTCGATGGAGATACCCTCTCTCCCCAACTGACGCAAGTGGAAAGGATCACCGGCCACAAGCCCGAAACAGGAATTGTTGACAGGGGATACCGGGGCCGCAAACAAGTAAATGGCACACAAATTATTTGCCCGGGGAAACCACTTGAAAGCCACAACAAATACCAACGACAAAAAACAAGGCAACGCTTCAGGGCCAGGGCCGGGATAGAACCCGTCATTGGCCACGTGAAACACGACCACCGGATGCTTCGGAATTACCTGCT
This sequence comes from Gaoshiqia sp. US2, assembly GCF_059705485.1. Classification (NCBI taxonomy): domain Bacteria; kingdom Pseudomonadati; phylum Bacteroidota; class Bacteroidia; order Marinilabiliales; family Prolixibacteraceae; genus Gaoshiqia; species Gaoshiqia sp. US2. Next base: position 4,688,000 of record NZ_AP048550.1, read on the forward strand.
CGACCAGATTGGGGACAATATGAACTCAATCCTGGCGGCAGTGGGTTTCAACCTGAGAAAAATGCTCCGGAGGTTAAAATCCGAAGCAAAAAATATTTTTGAGCTATTTGAAAACTTAGTTTTTCTCTTCAACAGAAACCTGATTTTTACGCTTTTTGAAAAAAAATGAGGGTTTTTCACGTTTGACTAATTAGCTGACGGAGTGCGCCTCTCACACCACCGTGCGTACGGGTCTCGTACACGGCGGTTCATCAGGTATCAACACTATCGCTCTTTACACCAATAGTACCTCTGTCTTTGTTTAGGACAAGGCTGGCAAACTCGAAGTTTGGACCTCCTTATCGAATTCGAGACAACCCAACGTTCAGTCCTTCACTATCTGGTGAGACCTCCACGGTTTCTATTCGTGGCTCGTTACCGATAGCTACTATGTCCGGCAGCTGCCGGATGACTTCTCACCACAGCCAACACGTGGACGGTGAGATCTCCCCTGGTAAAAGCTTTTCCCTTCCTCCAATGCCTGCGTGATCTACATAGTGACCCTTTTGGTATTCTTGGGGCGTTACAATGATGTGCTTGCTTACCCAAATAACTATGCCTCATATCACGTTTCTGTTCGTCAGTACCGGATTTTGCTACATATTCCGGTGATACCCGTTCACGTTTTCCGGTGATATCCGTTCACTTTTTGTTCAAAAACGATTAGGCAGATATAAAATTAATACTTCTTTCTAAGACTTTCTCCTTTTAATTGAAAACGTATCGACTTATGGACAATTCTGTCCAAACAAGATTCTGCAATCAATTCATTTCCTATAACTGCATACCAGTCGTTTACCGGTAGCTGGCTGGATATTATCAATGCTTTTTTTCGATATCTGTCATCAACAATTTGTTGAAAATCGTTTTGTTGTTGTCCTTCTAATGCTTTCATGCCAAAGTCATCTATGATTAACATGTCCACCCGTGAGAGCTTTTCCATGAATCGCATTTCTTGACCTTGCAATCGTTCGAGCTTGATTCTGTCTAATAACTTTTGCATAGTAATGAATGCGACATTAAATCCCAATCGACATGCCCTATCGCCCAAGGCAACAGGTAAAAATCCACACCCAAAGGATGTGGCTTTGGGATAACCCCTGGAAGGGGTAATTTGCTTTTACCCTCAAAGAAGGTAAAAGTTGTTGTCCCCACAGGTTAATGACTACTTTTCTTCTTCTCGTTTATCTTTCTTTTCCTGATACTTGACGTACCTCTTGATCATCTCCGCATCCAGTCCTACTGTATCCACACAGTAGCCTTTTGACCAGAAATGATTGCCCCAATAGGGGCGGCTCTTCAAGCTCTTATATTTGTTGAACAGCCGAATTGCTGTTCGTCCTTTAAAAATCCCAACCATGTCAGAAATAGAGACTTTCGGCGGAACCATCAAAACCAGATGTACGTGATCTTCCTGTACGTTCAACTCCTCAATAATACAGCCTTTCTGCTCCGAGAAAGCCTTGATGCAGTGTTCCACTTCAATTTTGATTTCTCCCTTCAATATTCTATACCTATATTTAGGGGTCCATACGATATGGTACATGCAATGCCAGATCGCATGCGACAACTTCTTAAAACGACTCATTGTTTTTTCCTTTCTTTGGTTGTGGGGACAACCTTCTAAAGGTAAATATGAGTCGTTTTACAGGCAAACCCGTGGAACGTCTCTGACCACGTTCAGAGAACGTGGGTTTTTAACTTGAACTAAATAGGTTTTGCCTGTTCCGGTAGGTCCGTTAATCACTATTGTTTGTCCATTGCGGACAAATCCACACGTACCCAACAGTGCCACAGTGGTTGCGTCAACACCTCTGGCTGTGCCATAATCAAGTTCCTCCAGCGAAGCCGGATACGGGAACGCGGCTTCTTTGAGCAACCGGGCTATACGGTTTGTTTTTCGGGTGTCCTGTTCGGTTTGCAACATTAGCTGCAGCCCATCACGAAGTGAGAGTTTGTCGGCCCTGCGTGTTTCACACAGGGAGGTCCAGCAATCGGCCATACCGGGAAGCTTCAGTTTGTGAAGCGATTTTTCAATTTCTTGCATACAATGTTTTTTCAATTGGTTATTTATAATACGAGTTTCCCCGCATGTTTTCATGGTTCGTTGGTTGTGGATTCATGCATTTCTCACTCTGGATCTGCGATTTCGCCACATTAAGATTGTTGATTACGTTTTGTAAAAACTTGCCCGAGTATGACCTGTTTTGGATGGCAATCCGGCAGGCTTGTTCAAAATCGGCAATTGGCGTTTTCCTCCCTATCGAGAGCATATAATCACAGGTCTTGTATTTAGTGTCTCTAAGAAAACCTGCAATAATTTATAGATCAACAATATAGTATTGATATCTTTTTTGAATCTTTTGGGTTAATTGTTTTGATAAGTTGATTATAGTGCAGATATTCAGGGTATTATTACATGAGGATAGGATATTTTGACCACTTGACAAAAAAAGATTGAACCATGAGAAAAAGATTCGAACAACAATTGGGGTTAGGGCAATTGCCAATCGAAGCTACTTATATTAATCCCAAAAGCAAGAATGCTTTAGATCAACTTTTAGCAGCGTTGAAGGCGATCTATTGCAACAAGAAATACAACGAAGAGATATTCAGTATTTTGGAAGATCATATCAATTCCGGGAAGAAAAATACGGGAAGGACAGGAATGGACCTATGGAGTATTTTTGTTTTGGCCCAGGTTCGCTTGTGTTTGAATTTAAGTTATGATGTGTTGCACGATCAGGCAAACAACCACCACAATATGCGGTGTTTGATGGGCGTAGAAAAGGGCTTTGGTTTTGAACGTATCGAGTTTGAATACCAGAATATTTATGACAATGTCGCCCTGCTTAGCGATGAAATGGTTTGGGAATTAAACAAGGTAATCCTGGATTTTGGGCATGGAGAGGTGTTTAAAAAAAAAGAACATACAGCATTGCGCTTAAAATCAGATAGTTTTGTTGTTGAAAGCAATGTTCATTTCCCCACAGACTACAACCTGTTGTGGGACTGTGCCCGAAAATGCATCGGCACCGTTTCAAGGATAATGAACAAACATAAGGATATTGGAGGTTGGCGCAAGATCGGCAATTGGCGTACAGAGTTGAAAAAGTTGATGCGCAATTTGGGCCATGCCAACCGTTCAGGAGGCAAAAACAAGAAAGAAAAAGTAGTTGCCGCGGCCGAAGAATACCTCAATAAATCAAGGTTATTGCTCAAAAAACTAAACGAAGAAAAGTCCGGTTTCCCGCTAACGGACATGGGCGATCTGGTATTGATCATTACGTTGGAGCACTACATGGAACTTCTTGAAAAGCATATTGACCTGGTCGACAGGCGTATATTAAAAGGCGAAACCATTCCGCATGAAGAAAAGATGTTTTCGGTATTTGAAACCTACACCGAGTGGATTACAAAAGGGAAGATGAACCCCAGTGTTGAACTGGGCAAAAAACTGAACATCACCACCGACCAGTGGGGGCTGATCGTGGATTACCAAATAATGGAACAACAACAAGACCGGGACATTGTTATCGAAATGGCCGACAGGATTTTAACAGAACATAAAGTCGCATCGTGGAGCTTCGACAAAGGCTACTGGTTAAAAGAAAACAAGGAAACCCTTCAGTTGGAAGTTGACCAGGTTATCATCCCCAAACTTGGGAAGCGCAACAAAAAAGAGAAAAAGGAAGAACGCAGCAGGTCATTTAAAAAACTGAAAAACAAGCACAGCGCGATCGAATCAAACATCAACGAATTGGAACACCGGGGGCTCGACCGTTGTCCCGACCGGAGTTATGCGCATTTTAAAAAGTACATCGGGTTGGGCGTGTGCGCCTACAACCTCAAGAAAATTGGGAAACAAATCCTGAAGTTGGAGCGTGAAGCGCTTGAAGCGCCCACCAAGCAGATTAGGAAAGCTGCTTAGTAAAATCGGTTCAAGGAAAAAACATGAAAATTAAACATGAAAGGGAGAATTATGCCTGGAAACTAAAAAATTACACCGAAAACCCAATTTTCGGTGGCGAAAATTACGGCAACCAATTAACAGGCTAAAAAATTTAGTGGCAGTAACCGAAAAAACAAGCCGATTACATATAATTATGTACACCTTTCGAAAAAAACGGGTAGTTTTCTTAAAGACACTATTTAAACTCGGGAGGAATCTGGCGTTGTTCCAAATCAAGAAACATGTTCGATACAAGCTGCTTAAATACAGCACTGTGCTTATCCGCTTTCTCCTGATAATACTCGGGCGAACGGCTCAAAAAGGCATTGGAATTGGATGCCAGATGTTCTTTTATGTGCGTATGCCCAAAGCCTAAGCGACGCTCATGTGTAGCCACCAATTCATTGTTTACAAATATCTTGACCAATGTGCGGGTGTAAATTATATGGCTGCGTTTGCCAATATGGATAAAGGGGACGGAGTAATAATGTTTGTCGCGTGCCAGGCAAACAAACCCATCGTTACGGACTTGCAAATTGCAGGTAAACTTCATTTCATAAGGCTGTTCGGGCAAAGGGGAGAGCGTGTCCTTTTCAACCGCAAAAAATTGTTCTTCACGGCTGTAGGGGCGTTGTTGCATCCGTGTTTGATTGTGTTCAAGCATTTTTTGCGATACCGCTTCATTCAAATCCTCCAATGAATAAAACGTGGTGCTGCGCAGCTTGGCATATACCCGTCGGTAAATGATCTTCACCTGGTTCTCTACCAATGCCTTGTGTGTAGGAGAATATGGGCGGCAGGGAATGGTTACAAAGTGATAATGGTTGCCCATGTCTTCCAATGCTTTGTTCAGCGTTGGTTCATACCTGTCTGCCTTTATTACAGCCGATTTAAGGTTGTCGGTTACCAAAATCTTGGGTACGCCCCCAATGGCTTCCAAACACTTGGAAATGGCATGTAGAAAATCCTCCACCCGTTGAGAGGGAATGCACATCGCAAAGGCATAATCCGTGTAAGGCAAACAGGCCACAAATACTTGCACCTTGGTTATTTCACCTGTTTCTGTGTTTATATATTCCATTGTATCGCCTGCAAAATCGACAAATAATTTTTCGCCCGGTACATACGTATCACTCAACACCGTTGTAGGTTTAGCGGCTGCTAATTGCTGTTTTAAGTGATGGAAAAACTGAGTCTTACGATAGCCGTCAGGATGCTTGGCGATATATTCCTGCCATACAAGAAATCGGGTTACATGTTTGTGCCCCAACGAGGCTTTAAAATGTGGCAACTCATCTAAAAACGTTTGGTGCCGGTAGTCTGTATATGCCGGATTGCCTGCCCTGAAGCGTGCTTCAAGTTCGGGATCTTCCATGCTCAAGGCTTGTTTTAGCGTCAATGAATCAAGGTTAAAAAACCGAACATAATTATTGACCGTCTCTTTGTTTATGTCCAAATCCTTGGCTATTTGACGGTTCGACACTCCGTTCCCGCTCAACTGGAGAACTTGTTTTATTCTACTCATACTTGCTGATTTTCCTGCCATATTGCCTTTGCTCAGTTGGGTGATTATATTGTTGCAAAGGTGCGAATGAACGTTCGAATGAACGGATATGCTCCGGAAAGAACTGGGAACAAAAACACTACTACCCAAAAGCGAACGGACATGCTCCGGAAAATGGGTATTTCTCGCCCACCGAAAATAACGTGAACGGATATGCCCCGGAAAAAGGTGCCCGTGAACGGGCATGCTCCGGAATTCAAGAGTTTTTGTTACAGTTTTTTGTCTTCTCATCCTGTTTTAAGCCTATTTTTAGCGAAAACAGACATGAAAAACGTGGTTTTGAAGGATCAACTTTCAATTTGGAACTGAAATGTTTCTACTCAAAAGTGGGTGGGTATGCTCCGGAATATGTAGATTTTGCCGTTTGACTTCCTTCAGTGCATTCCTCACGGAAAACCACCTTGCCACTTGCTAATACTTCCGGGCGTTACCCCAGCGTATAGGGACTGGACTTACACCCTTTGGAAAAATACACACTTGTTATTTCGCTACTATGTAAAGTTTATTTGTATTTTTAAACTTTTTCCAGAGCTTACAACAAGTGTGCGCGCTGCTTATGCAGGGAGCACACACATGGTATAGTGCATGCGGGTTTCAGTGGTTTGCGGGTGTTTGTGGCTCGTAAAAAAAGTAGGTGTAACTTGATAGGAAATCGCCTCGTAATCCCGCACGACACCATACCATCAAATGTTATGGGGCATTTTGAATGACCGAGTTAACATCGATAAAACATATTAAACGCAGCTAAATAAAAACTTATGAAAATTAAAGACCTTGATTATTACGCAAAATTTATCTTTTCAACAGTATCTGACACAGGAGAATGTTATTCAACAACAGACAGAGAATTACTCAAGTTCGTAAAAAACCATAAAACAGGAGAAACAATGAATGGTTTTAACGTAGGTGACATAATAAACTTTGAACCTGAAAATAAACCATTCAAGATTACAGATATATCAATCAGGAGAATGGTTGATGATACCGATTTACTAAAAATCGGACTTGATTTGTCTGACTGTGCAAATCAACAAGGGGCACCCAAGGAAGCATTGTTCCTTATCCATATTACTATTGAAAACATTTAATCTAGTTGTAACAATTTAGATTACAAGGTAAGGCAAATAAAATCTGTACACATGAGAAATTTATCAATCACCATTATCTTTTTACTTTTTCAATTTTTATCTTCTCAAAGTGGTATTGGTGCTGTTTTAGATAGCTCAGATGAAACGTTCCAAGAACAATATAACTCAACTACTAAATTATTTCACTGGTGTCTATTAAAAAATGTTAATTCAATTAGAAGTCCAAATGCAGTTGGCAATCGCTATCATCATAGGCCTTATTTTCCCTCGGAGCCAAGAGTTCTTGAATGGGATCCTTGACCAGCAGGGAATTACCAAGGATACGCATGACCTCCACAACAGGTCTGCCCAGTTTGAGGTCGTGTTCAATAATAGCGACAAGACAGTACGTGATGATGGCGACATGTATCTGTATGCGGACCGCATTCTCGGATTCTCCCCAAAAGGATTTGACACGGAGATGCTGCTTGATCCATTTGAAAAACAGCTCCACCTGCCATCTGTAACGGTAAAGAAGAGCAATTTCATTTGCTTTGAGGTAGAAGTTGTTGGTGTAGTAGGTGAAGGCCCTTCCAAGGTCAGGGGCATAGAATACGATGCGTCTGAGCGAAACCGGATAGTTTCCACTGTTTCGCTTTCCTGTAAACCTAACCGTTTGGTCCCGCAGGACATTGTCATCTCCTTCAAGCATGTCATCTCCTTCCGTAATTTCATAATCAGGGCGGGACTTCTCCCGTATGATGAAGAAAGCTCCGGCCAGCTCAATTGCGTAGAGTCTGGAGAGATCAAAGTAGCCTCTATCAAACACATAGCAAGCGTGCCGTTCGTATGTAAACCAGTCCATAGACTTGGTGTCATGCACATTTGCATGGCTGATTCTGTAGAAGACCGGTATTTCAGTGGCAATATCAATCTGGGTATGAATCTTGATGCCAGACTTTGTGCTCCTAAACTTTGCCCATCTAAAGACCGACATGCACAGGTCGATGGTAGTGGAATCAATGGCATAGAACCTTCCGTGGAGTTCAAACTCTTTGGTGATACGTTTGGCCTGGGCAATAGACACAATGTAAAAGGCAAACTTCTCAAAGATCCCATGGTCTCTAAGGCTGTTTGCTTTGGAAAGAACGCTTCTGTTGATGGGAACCTTTCCAAACCCGAGGTGAAAAGATCTTTTGGCATGAGCAATAGTGACATCTGTGAGTTCTCTAAGACTATGGCAGCCTATGAGCTGGCCGTACATGATAACCAGCATATGGCTCCAGTAGGATGGTGCCATTCTGACTGTCCTGTCTTTGTGTTTTATTACCAGTCGTTCGAAGTAACGTTTCGGGAGAAACTCCACAATCTGTGCGAAAACATATTTGCCAACGTTCATACTTGTTCCAATTTGTACCTGAGTACAAAGGAACAAATTTCAAAAGGGCGACAAGGTTTTGAAAAGCTAGCATGCTGTGCATAAAACAGATATGAGGCATTTTAACAAAAATTAATAGACACTAGTGAAATTATTTAAAGTTAAGAATAAATATTTTGGAATTCCCCAAGAAAAAGTGGCAGCTTTTTTAAATGATTTTCCTAATGCTATTGAAATACGTTCATTTTTGGTTGGCAAGGACACAATTGATATTCCTATTAAAGAAGTAGCGCAGTACTTAAAAGAAATGCCTAATGCCCAACAGTTAATAACGTATGATTTTACAAATTCAATAGTTAAAATACATAAATATCTTTATAAAAAAGACGGTTTTACTGTTCCTTTAGAACAGTTTAAAACAGACATGGAAAATGAGAAAAACCTAAACAGACTTTATTATAACCTCAGAGAAAAGGATGCTTTTTCAATGTCATTATATCAATTTTCCCAGATAATGAATGGAAAAACATTAAGAACAACAGCGGGAGCAATTCTCTATTTTAATTTTTTTGTTGCTGAACCGAATGAAAGATTAAGCCTACTTTATAATTACTTAGAAGAAAGAAATCCTGAGATTAAGAATTACGGTTTTGAATCATTTTGCCGTGATATGGAGAATGATGTTCATTTAAGAAAAGTTTATGATGGTTTTTCTGGCAATTATCAAGAATGGAGAGATTTGGGTTACGAGACTTTTAAAAAGAAACTGTTATTTAAAAAAGAATCGAACGAAGTTTTCCCCCAGACAGATAATTCGACTGTTTCAAATATGTCTTTTCAAACAGATAAAATCAAAGTTGGTAATACCTTCATTGAATTACCGTTCCCCAGCGGTTTTATAAAAGTTGATGATTCAATGGGGAGTCTGCTTGAAACGGCAGACAAATTGTGTCCCGAAACAAATACCTTACTTGCTTATTACATAAGCGAAGAAGATTATGCAAACTATTTATTTAATGAAAATCATACTTGCGAAAAATACATATTAGTTGAAATCTTCAATGAATTAGAAAACATTGATGTTGGTGCTAAGGATTACAGACAATTTCTAAAAAAACAAAAAGAAGAGTACATTGATGAATTTAAGCTGAAAATTGACGATGCTGAAATAAAAGCTTCTGAAAATTTATCAAAACTTGATGAACGTATTAAAATGCAAGATTTTAAAATGGAAACATTTGGAATCTGCTACGAAAGCAAATATTCTTTAAGCTATGGCATATTATCAAAATATAATTTCAGTTTTGACAATGGAAACTCAGATAATTATGTAGTTGCTGGAATCTCTACAATTACAAGGATTGAAAATAAGCCAATCTTTTTGTTTTTATATAATACTTACAATGAAAGTAAAGATATACGTTCACTTAAATCCTTGAATTCATCTTTAATTCAAGAAATTGAGCAAAAACAAAAGCCTGGGAATTTCATAACAGAAATAGATTTTGAGGATTATAAAGAAGCCATTCTTGCAATTCTCACACTGAGTTTTATCTGGGCTATTTATTTTGCAACTAAAAAAATACACAAAAAAGTAAAAAATCGTTCTGACGATGAAATTACCAAAGTCGAAGAAAAGACTGATTTCTTGGATTTTAATGAGCTGCTACAGGAAGAAGCAAATATTAACAAAGAAAAAGTAGTTAAAGAAAAAAATATTGATTCCCAGATAGAACAGAACAATCCCAATGTAACAACTAAAATCGTAAACCCTGAATTATTAAAAGTAAATCGAAGAACAAGATTTTATAATTGGTTGATTGATGCGGTTCTATTTTATTTCCTTATCTACGTTCCGTTATTTTATTATAACACTATTTCAAGCTATTACTTATACTTAGTAATACTGTTTTTATATTATTTCATTCAAGAATTACTATTCGGAAAGACTATCGGAAAATTTATAACCAAGACAAATGTCATTAATAGTCTAGGGTTAAAACCAACGATTCTTCAATTAATTCTAAGAAATGCATCAAGATTAATACCCTTTGAAGCATTAACCTATCTGTCAAAAGAGAAAAGGGGATTACATGATATTTTTTCAAAAACATATGTGATAAAAGACTAACCATGTTGAATATTAATATCAGACAAAAAAAATGAAGAAAAAAAACGCCCCCATAATCGAGTAGACGGCTCCGCCAGTAATTAAAAACTCTTTACCCGAAACTGAAAGCTTGACTTGACACTAGTGTCAAGTCAATTATGGTATTTCGGGTAAAATGATTACCTTTGGTAAAAACGACATGAAAAAATACAAGGTAACATTGACGGAACAAGAAGCGGAACTTTTGGAAGAAATTACCAGGAAGGGTAAGCGTAGTGCGATGATCATACGCAACGCCTATATCTTACTCAACAGCAACCAAAGTCCCGGGGGCAAAAATCAAAAGGACGAAGACATCGCCAGTTTTCTTGGCATAACAGTCCGAACGGTAGAGAAAATAAGGGAGAAGTTTGTTCTTGAAAGTTTTGAGACCGCTCTTAATGGCAAGGAAAGTACACGGGAATATAAAGTAAAGGTCGACGGGGATGTTGAAGCCCATTTGATAGCCTTAAGCTGCAGTGAACCACCTAAGGGCTATGCCAGGTGGTCGTTAAGATTACTGTCAGACAAGATGATAGAGCTAAAATACATCGATAATATTTCGCATGAGACGGTACGTACCGTTTTAAAAAAACGAATTAAAACCGTGGAGGGAAAAAGGCTGGCTGATATCCCCAAGAAACAATAGTGAGTTTGTAGCCCACATGGAACAAGTTCTGGATGTGTATAAAATGCCTTACAATGCAGATTTTCCGGTGGTTTGCATGGATGAATCGCCCAAGCAGTTGATAAAAGAACCAAGATTACCGTTAATGATGAAGCCCGGACAAGACAGAAAAGCTGACTTTGAATATGAGCGATGTGGGGTGTGCAACATTTTTATGGCAAATGAACCACTTGCTGGCAAAAGGTATGTGGAGGTCAGGGGCACCAAAACAAAAAAGGACTGGGCCCTCTTTGTAAAGGAACTTGCAGATACCCATTACAAAAGCGCAACAAAAATCAAATTGGTTATGGACAACCTGAACACACATTCCCCGTCCGCTTTATATGAAGTGTTCGAACCCGAAGAAGCCAAACGAGTGTGGAACCGCTACGAATTTATTTATACCCCAAAACATGGGAGTTGGTTAAATATGGCAGAAATAGAGCTAAATGTACTGAACAAGCAATGTCTTAGCAGGAGAATCGATAAGATTACATATTCCGGTGATACCCGTTCACGTTTTCCGGTGATATCCGTTCACTTTTTGTTCAAAAACGATTAGGCAGATATAAAATTAACTAAAGTTTCCCACGTTGGGAAGTGTTGATTTATATGAGGATTGAAATTAAATAAGTAGTGGTAAAATAGAATTTAAATTGCTATATTTGAGTTAGTTACACATCAAAAAGCAGTTTATTCACAAAACCACTACTTATGGGATCAAAAATAGCATATTAAAGCGAATTAGAGAGCGTTCTTTGCAATGATGAAAAAACCAATGAGGGGATCCTCCATTTCTTTTCGGCCTTCAGGGTTGGCCGGTTTTTAGGCTCCTTCAATTCTTTCAAGAGCAAAGGGTACGACGTTTCTGTACTTTTACTTTCACTTCTGGTTTTCAGGTTACGCAGCGAAAGTATTTGCAGGATGCAAAACCGGTGCAAAAATTTTCTTGAAAGCATTGACGACAATACCTTTTATCGTTTGATGAACAACCAGTGGATGGACTGGCGAAAATTACTGATGGGCTTTGCCAAACAATTTGCCTGGCAGGCAAAGGCCAAGGGCGGTCCTGTTTCAGGGACAACTTGTTTTGTTTTGGATGATACGGACATTGAAAAAACGGGCAAAACAGTCGAGTTTATCGGCAGGGTTTTCAACCATGTGACCAAACTTTACCCGTTGGGTTTTAAAATGCTCCTGCTTAGTTTTTGGGACGGAAAGACACTGGTTGCAACCGACTTCTCGCTCCACCGGGAGAAAGGGCAAAAGGGGACTTACGGTTTGTCAAAGAAAGAGTTGCAATCGCAGTTCAGAAAAAAGCGTGACGGCAAATCTCCCGGGCAAAAAAGGGTCGAAGAATTGGACATGAAGAAAGGCGAAGTTGCTGTTTCAATGCTCCGGCGGGCTGTAAAAAATGGGATTATAGCCAGTTATGTTTTGATGGACAGTTGGTTTGTGAACGATTACATGATCAAAAGTGTCCGTGCCATCAAAAAAGGGGCCATGCATTTACTGGGGATGTGCAAGCTTGACAGGCGAAAATACATGGTTGGCAACAAGGAATTGAACGCCCATCAGTTGATCACTAAAAACCAGAGGAAGAACAGCAAGTATTCCAGAAAATACAAGTCAACCTACATCTCCACCGTGGTCGATTACAAAGGTGAGAAAGTCCGGCTCTTCTTCATACGTTACAATAATGCAAAGAACTGGACATTGCTATTGACAACCGATTTGACCCTGTCTTTCGTACAGGCGGTTGAACTGTACCAAATCCGTTGGACCATTGAAGTCTTGTTCAAGGAATGCAAGCAGTACCTGCGTTTGGGCGCAAGCCAGAACACTGATTTCGATGGACAAATTGCAGATGCAACTATCATCTTGGCAACCCATACGATATTGTCGCTGCAAAAGCGGTTCAGTTCTTATGAAACCATGGGCGAGCTGTTCAGGGAAACACAACAGCAACTGCTCGAACTAACTTTGTGGGAACGCCTGGTCAAGGTATTCTTTAAAATGTTGACCCAGATGGCCGCGATACTAAACATTGACAGTGAAGCATTAATAGAAAAACTAATGCAAAGCGACCAAACAAGTAGGCAACTACTGGCAATGCTCAAGGCACTGGATGAATTTGATGATAATGACCAAAATAACAACAAAACTGCCATCTGCCAGGTAGTAGCTTGATAACATGATAATTAGTTGCCAACTGAACAGATAATTATGAAATTTAACATGCCCAATTATAGGGCTTAATATATGTGGGAAACTTTAGTTAGCAATTCTTGATATTTTGCTTTGTCAAGTGAAATAATCTCAGATTGCTCCAAAACTTGTATAAAGTACTCAGATGGTTTATTATCAATAAAGCTAAAGAAGTCGGTTAGCCACCAACCCTCCAAAGCAAATTGTGTGGTAAGTTCAATTGATTTAGTCTTTTCAAAAAACATTCTTAGACTACCCTTTTCAACAAAAAATATAGAACTGCATATTTCTCCTTTTTGAAGTAAAAAGGCATACTGCTCAAAGCTTAATGGTTGCATATATCGATTTAAAATATCCTGTTCACTCTTGCTTAGAGCAACAAATCTTCTAATATGTTCAAGCAATTTCTGAGTTTCCATATTACATCTCATTTTTGATGTTGAATTAGTATTCTAATTCAACAATGCAAATGTATGAAACCCAAAAATCAAAAAACTTAAGCTGGTTTAACCTGAATAATTCACAAAAACGAAGAAAAGCTCACGAAAATTAAAGATAAATTACTATCTTACAGCGTCTTACAACCGTATTTCCATGAGCTCTTCAGAAAATAAAATTACCGAAAAAACTCTGGACAAGCAAACAGACGTTGCAATTTGCCAGGGAAAACTCTTCGATTTACAACCAATTGACAATAAGCGTATTGAGGTAAGTTTTACTGCATCTGAGATTTCTTCAGATGGTGGTTTGCTGTTGGTCAAAGATATCGAGAGCCGGATTGGCATCATCAAGTCGCTGGTTACTTGTATTGAGGACACCCGGCATCAAAGCTATGTTGACCACTCTTTGGAAGAGATTGCTGCACAGCGGGTATATCAGATTGTTGCTGGATATGAAGATGCCAATGATTGCAATACCTTGCGCGATGACACGATCCTGAAAATGAGTGTTGGACGTTTGCCCATGACAGGGAATGCCTTGGCATCTCAATCAACTATGACCCGTTTTGAGAACACCCCAAGAGCCAGTGAACTGTACAACATCGCGTATGCCTTTGCCAATAAGTTTATTGAATCCTACCCTTCGGAACCTCCTGTGATTATTATCGATTGCGATGACACCAACATTGATACCCACGGGGGGCAGCAGTTAACCCTGTTCAATAACTATTACGGAGAGTATTGCTACATGCCCCTTCACATTTATGAAGGCTTGTCGGGAAAACTGATTACCACCATACTCAAACCAGGCAGGCGCAGCAAAAGTGCCAATGTTTTTGGGATACTCAAAAGGCTTGTTGCCCATTTGCGCAAATCGTGGAAAAATACGGTGATCATTGTTCGGGGCGACAGCCACTTTTGCAGCAAAGAGTTGATGGACTGGTGCGTTGGACAACCCAATATCCATTTTATAACTGGCTTGACCGGAAACAGCGTATTGAATTCGAGTGTTGAAACTCTTGTAAAGAGTTGCGAAAATGAATTTGCCAGATATGCCAAACCCATAAAGCGTTATCACTCATTTGGCTACAAAGCGGGTAGTTGGGAAAACCAGCAACGCGTGATTGTTAAAATCGAAGTGACAAGCAAAGGATCCAATATTCGTTTTATTGTAACCGACCTTTGGGAATACCGGACAAAGGCACTTTACGAACAAGGGTACTGCGGACGGGGCAGGATGGAACTCAATATCAAAGACCACAAAAACTACCTGCAATCAGGCCGGATGTCGTGCAATAGCTTTTATGCCAATCAGTTCAGGTTATTCTTGCATTCAGCCGCTTATGTGCTGATGCACTCGTTGCAGGAGAACATGCTAAAAACAAAGGGGTTGGCAGCTGTTACGATGAAGACATTACGTGAAAGGTTCATTAAAATTGCTGCCCAGGTTAGACAAATGAAGACAAAAATAAAAGTGGAATTTCCAGCTTCATGCCCGCAAGCCAAACTGCTTGAGAATTACTTCCTCGAAATCGGACAGTTGCGCCGTTAGCAACAACCCAACTATATTCAAAAATACATATTAATCAGGCACTTGCAAAGCACAAGATAAAATACCTATGTTCTGTGAAGAAAATACACACAATTTTTGGTCTAAAACTAAACAGGCCAACCTCTAAAATGACCAATCGAAAACAATCGCAGACAACAAATTTTCTTTTCAGCATATGGGTTATTAAATCCCACGGCTGAAAAAATCAAATATTCACCTTTTTAAAGTTTATGAATTATTCAGGTTAAGAAAGCTAGTGTCATGTCAATATAAAATTGTCGGATAAAGACGTTTTAATTTGATTCTTGCCTCGTTGTTTGTGAACTGCCTACATCAATTTTGTCGGCCGCGGTATTTATCATTATTATCTTATACTTCCTGTTTTAATTGCCCGACACGAAAAAAGCAACTCCTGCCAAGGTCATTTCAATTTTTCTTCGATGATTCCCGGATAACCAATTTTGTTTTCAGCACAACAGTCTTTGGATTGGCGTTATTTTCAATCTTGTCGAAAAACAACTCTGCTGCTTTTCTTCCCATTTTAAAGGTCGGGTGAGTAATGGAGGTCAGCTGGGGGTCGACCACGGTCGAATGAAACTCGTCGGTAAAGCCAACCAACCCGATATCCCGGGGAATTTGAAGCCTGTGTATTTTGATTTCTTTCATCACCGCAAAAGCAACCGTGTCGTTAATGCCAAACACCGCATCGGGCCGCTCGGGAAGGTCCAGCAGACGTTTCATGGCCTGCCTTGCCGAGTTGTGGCTCAGGTTGCACTGCTCAATTAAATCGGGCATTGCAGGAAGATGACAGTCATTCAGCCCGGCTAAGTAACCCGACATGCGTTCCCTGGAAATATAAAGATGTTCGGGCCCCGAGATAAAAGCAATCCGGCGGTAACCCTGCTCGTAAAAATGACGGGTAATCTTGCAGGCTGCATCCGGGTTATCGGCCACCACGGCAGAAACCCGGTCCTGCAAACAGACCCGGTCGAAAAATACCAGGGGGATATCCTGTTCCAACAGTTTTTCAAAATGAGCGATGTCTTTTGTTTCCTGGCTCAGGCAAACAATGAATCCTTCAACCCGGGCTTTTAGCAGATTTTCGATGGATTCCTTTTCTTTTTGAAAGGATTCGCTGGAACTGGCGATGAGGATGAAGTAATCTTTTTCTTTTGCAAAACTCTCGATCCCGGCGATGATCGATGCATAAAAATGAGTCACCAAATCGGGGACAATCACGCCAATCATCCGGGTTTTTTGTTTCAGCAAACCCATAGCCAGCGGGTTGGGGCTGTAATGACGGGCGGCGGCCAGTTCTTTCACCCTTTGCCGCATCTCCGGGCTAATATCGGGATGATTCTTCAGCGCCCGCGAAACGGTTGAGATAGAAACATTCAGTTCTCTGGCCAGATCTTTTAACGAAACATGTCTGTTGCCCATAACTTGTCAGTGTAAGGCAAATGTAGTTAAAACTTCGTTTTCGTATAAATCCGCGAACTCACTCGTAGTGTTTTAAAACATTTTTTTAAACCCGCAAAGCTTTGCACAAAGCTTTGCACACCTGTCGCCCAATAGCTCCGGTTGCATAATCCATTGATATGTAAGAGCTTTATCCTAAAATACATCAACCAATGAAATTTAAACGATACTGTAAAACTTTGTTGCTGGAAAATGATCCGGATCTGATCGAAGCCTACCGGCAGGTTCATTCGCCCGAAAATACCTGGCCGGAGATCGCTCGGGGAATGAAAGAAGTGGGTATCCTGGATATGGAAATTTACATTCACGAAAACCGCCTGTTTATGATTATGGACACGGTAGCCGATTTTGATCACGACCGGGCGATGGCCGAACTGGCCGGAAAACCGCGGCAGGCAGAATGGGAGGCTTTTGTATCACGTTTTCAGCAAACCGGCAAAGAGGCAACTGCAGGCGAAAAATGGCAGCTCATGGAACGAATTTACGAACTGGATCAGCAAACGGCTTTCACCGCCGGCGAAGGTCAGCAAAAAGAAATAAAATAAGGGTATGAAAAGCAGACATTTGGGAAAAACCGGCTTATCCTATCCTCCGATTATCTACGGAACAAGTTACCTGGGAAACCTCTACCGGGAATTGAGCGAGACCGAAAAGCTGGCCTTAATGCAGGAATGGTTTAAGGTGGCTGAAGGCCGGGTGATGATTGACAGCGCCGGAAAATATGGCGCGGGCCTCGCCCTGGAAGTGATTGGCCGGGGGTTAAAACAGCTTGGAATTGATCCGAAGCAGATTACCATCAGTAATAAGTTAGGCTGGTACCGGGTTCCGCTTGAAACACAAGAACCAACTTTTGAACCGGGCGCCTGGGCCAACTTGAAATACGATGCCGTCCAGAAAATCAGTTACGAGGGTATTTTGGAATGCTGGCAACAAGGTTGCGAGTTGCTGGGAGGAACCTATCTGCCTGAATTGGTCTCGGTACACGATCCTGATGAATACTTGCTGGCTGCCATTGATAACCTCGACCGGCAAAAACGGCTTGATGACATTCTGGGCGCATATCGGGCGCTTTTTGAACTGAAGGCAAAAGGCGAAGTGAAGGCTGTTGGCATTGGATCGAAAGACTGGCTGATCGTCAGGGAACTTTATCAACGCGTAAAATTCGACTGGGTGATGTTTGCCAACAAGTTTACCCTGTACCATCACCCCAAAGAAATTGTAGACTTCATGAAACAGTTGGATGAAAACGGAGTCGGCATCATCAATTCGGCCATTTTTAATGCCGGATTTTTAACCGGCGGAGATTATTTTGATTACCGGCTTACCGGTCCGGACAATGAAGCCGACAAACCATTATTTGCCTGGCGGAAAAAGTTTTTTGCAGTTTGCAAACAATTTAAAATAACTCCCGGCGATGCCTGTTTAAAGTTTGCGATATCAGCTCCCCAGATTACAGCAGTGGCGCTCAACCCGAGTAAACCACACCGGATGGCGCACAACCGGGCCATTTTAGATGAAGAATTCCCGGCGGCCTTCTGGCAGGAAATGAAGGCGAGCGGCATCATTGACACCGATTATCCTTACCTGTAAAACAATGAGGCTATGATTATTGATACTCATCATCATTTTTGGAACTACAATCCGGTTGAATTTGACTGGATTGATGACGATATGGCAGGTATCCGGAAAAGCTTTCTTCCGGCTGATCTCCAGGCAATCCTTGATGCTGGCGGGGTAGACGGCGTTATTTCCGTTCAGGCGCGCCAGTGTTTGGACGAAACAGACTGGCTACTGGAACTGGCTTCGGAAAACGAATTTATAAAAGGGGTTGTCGGATGGCTGCCTCTGATGGATGAAAATATCCGGCAGGTATTGGAAAAATATGCCGCCCACCCCCGGCTGAAATCGGTACGTCATGTGATCCAGGGAGAACCTGATCCCGGGTTTATCCTGCGGCAGGACTTTAACCGGGGCATTTCGTGTTTAAAAGATTACGGGTTCGTTTACGATATCCTGATTTTTGAGCATCAGTTACCCAATACCATCCGTTTTGTTGATCAGCATCCCGATCAACCATTTGTTCTGGACCATATGGCCAAACCGAAAATAAAAACAAACAAAATCCAGGCGTGGCGTAAAAATATAAAAGAGCTGGCTAAACGGGAAAATGTAAGCTGTAAAATCAGCGGTATGGTTACCGAGGCTGATTATAAAAGCTGGACCGAAAAGCAACTTCAGCCCTATTTTGATGTCGTGCTCGAAGCCTTTGACCCGTCGCGTTTGATGTTTGGCTCCGACTGGCCGGTCTGTCTTGTTGCCACCGAATACGCTGCCTGGCTTGCACAGGTAAAAAAAATGATATCGGGTTTGAGCCCGAATGAGCAGGATCTGATTTTATACCGAAATGCTGTAAACACTTATCAACTTTAACGATTCAATTAAAAAAATGAAAGCAATAGAAATTACAAAACCGGGCGAAATGAAAATGGTGGAACGGGACAGGCCACAAACCGGGAAAGGAGATATTCTTCTAAAACTAAAGTATGTCGGATTTTGCGGGTCCGATTTAAGTACTTATCTGGGTAAAAATCCGCTGGTTCAGTATCCGCGAATTCCGGGACACGAGATCTCCGCGGTGATCGAAGAAACAGGTGCAGAAGTTCCGGCCGGTTTCCGGATCGGGCAACCGGCCACTGTTGTGCCATATACCAACTGCGGACAATGCACCTCATGCAAACAAAAAAGGTTTAATGCCTGCCGCTACAATCAAACACTGGGTGTGCAACGCGATGGCGCCATGACGGAATACATCGCCGTTCCCTGGCAAAAAGTGTTGGTTGATGATGAATTATCGGCCATTCAATTGGCCCTGGTAGAACCGATGACCGTGGGTTTTCATGCCATCGATAATGCAAAAGTTACCGACCTGGATACCGTGCTGGTTTTTGGTTGCGGGATGATTGGGAGCGGCGCTATTGTCAGGGCCAATTTACGCGGCGCCACCGTTATTGCGGTTGATATTGACCATTCGAAACTCGAAACAGCCGGAAAACTGGGAGCCCGCTATGTGATTAATTCACTGGAGCAGAACCTGCATGACGAACTGGAGTGGATAACCAACGGAAACGGACCAACTGTTGTGGTTGAAGCGGCCGGAAACCCGGTCACCTACAAGTCGGCAATCGAAGAAGTAGCGTTTGCCGGGCGCGTGGTTTGCATTGGCTATGCCGGAAATGACGTTTCTTTTTCAACGAAATTATGGGTGCAAAAAGAACTGGAAATCAGGGGGTCACGCAATGCCAATCCTTCTGATTTTGAAGCAGTAATCAAATACCTGAAAAACAGCGGGCTGGATGAAAACCTGTTGGTTTCGACAATCGTTGAACCGGAAGATGCTCCCTTAACCATGCAAAACTGGTCTGAAAATACCGGTAAAATTCTGAAGATATTGGTACGATTTTAATGATAAACGCATTTTGAATTTTTTCGATGAGTATCGGGATAACGATCGAATTAAACGGCTGAAGCCTATTTTTCCCTGAAAAGATGTACAAACCCGTGGGCATTGCGTTTCTTATCGTCCCTGCCCTGCCCTTCGATCACGTAGTAATACACGCCCGGACTGGCATAACGCCCACCAATCCGGCCATCCCAGACCGATTCGGTTACGGAACTTTCAAAGCCCTGAATATTATTTCGTTCCCACGAGAATACCTGTTTTCCCCAACGGTTAAATATTTTTACACTGATTTTCTTTAACGACTGGTACTTAACCACAAACTCGTCATTATCGCCATCGCCATTGGGCGTAAACACGTTTGGAACGTCAACAAATGAAGTATCGGCAACGAGATACCCATCGAGGTAAACCGTGTCGGTACAAACACCATAGTCCGAATGTTTGGATGCCACCAGCTTCACCTTGTAGGTTCCCGAATTTTCGTAAACATAAACCGGGTTCGCGTCAATCGCCACATCCATGATGCTGTCTGAAACCACTCCGTTCTGAATAGCTTCCAGCTTTATTTCGTCCAGATCGCGAAAAAAGAACCATTGGTATTGATCGGCATTTTGCGACAAATTCGTAAAGGTTACTCTTAACGGCGCCTCTCCTTTCAATGGATTGGCAGCAAACGCAGCTTTTGGCACAATCGACTGGTAAGGAACCGTTACGCTAACCTCGCAGCCAAAACGATCGTAAACCGTCAACCGGTAATCGGTATTTTGCGTGGGAGGGTCAAAAATCTGAGGGTTTAAAACCGTAGCTTCCAGTACCCCATTGACTTCCCATCGGACCTTAACATCTTTAAAAACCTGCAATTGGCTCCCCGTTCCCAAGTCAGAATAAGTCAAGTCAGTCCCTTCAAAAGCAGCCTGTAGCTGAAAATACTCACAGGTGGATTCTGTGATTTCGGCAGTAACCGAGTAGCTATTGTTAAACACCCAGGCGGTATAGGTTTCGGTATTACCACCCGAACTGACATGTACCCGGTAGGCGCCGTTCGGCAAACTGTTGACGGTGGAAAATGAACTGCCCGAGTTGTCGGTTTCATAAGCATCAAACAAACCGGACACCGGATTGTATTTCGTCCACTCGAACAAGGCGGCCCCACCACCCGAATATGTGGCGGTAAGCGAAGCAACCGTCTCGCCGGGAGACGTACAAAAGATGTAGATCTGGTCCTGCGGGCCGGCACTGTAAGTTGTTGTGGCTGCACCATCAGCCACGGCCGAAAGCTGCCCGTGTGCAAGTGAACTGATCAAAATAGCCAAAAGAAGCAGAAAAATGTAATTTCTTTGTTTAAAATCCATATTGAAGATGGTCTTAAGAAATCTGACAATACAATATTAACGCATAAAATTGATTTATCTTTTGCAGCCTGCTGTTTTTTTATTTTAACCAAATTCAGGCGAAACATCCGGCATGAAAACTAAAATTACAGCCTGAATATTGTTGAAAACTATACAGGCAGGGAACAACTATTCTTAAAAATAGATTTTACTTTTGAACTTTATTTTGAGAAGACATAACATTTCATCGAATATTGTTAAACTTTGCAGGAAAAACCAGCCGGAATCTATTGAGAAGATTGAATAAACGGTGACTTTGATAAGGACAGGCATGAATTATTTGGACGAATTAAACGAAGCCCAACGTAAAGCAGTAGTGAATATTGACGGCCCGTCGCTGGTAATTGCCGGCGCCGGTTCCGGGAAAACCCGCGTATTAACCTACCGTATTGCTCACTTATTAAAACAGGGAGTGAAACCCGGAAGTATTTTGGCACTGACCTTTACCAATAAGGCGGCCAAAGAAATGAAAGAACGTATCGCGGCTATCGTTGGGCACAACACGGCCCGAAACCTGTGGATGGGCACGTTCCACTCTGTTTTTGCCCGCATCCTGCGAACTGAGGCTGAATTGATCGGCTTTCCTTCCAGTTTTACCATTTATGATTCGGCTGATTCAAAGAGCCTGCTCAAAACAATCATCAAAGATTTGCAGCTCGACGACAAAACCTATAAACCCAACGTGGTCTCCGGTCGCATTTCATCGGCAAAAAACAGCCTGATTACCCCGGCTGCCTACCAGAAAAACGGGCAGATTGCCGAATACGACATGAGCATCCGAATGCCTCGCATCGGCGAAATCTACAAAGAATACGACCGGCGCTGTACCCTGGCCGGCGCCATGGATTTTGACGACTTGTTGCTGAGAACCAACATCCTTTTCCGTGATCATAAAGCAACGCTCGAAAAGTACCAGCATCGTTTTGATTACCTTTTGGTTGACGAGTACCAGGATACCAATTTCGCCCAATACCTGATCGTTAAAAACCTGGCCGCCCTGCATCAAAACCTGTGTGTTGTTGGCGACGACGCCCAAAGTATTTATTCGTTTCGGGGAGCCCGGATCGAAAATATCCTGAATTTTCAGAAAGATTACCCGAATCACCAGATATTTAAGCTGGAGCAAAATTACCGGTCGACCCAGAACATCGTCAATGCAGCCAACAGCATTATTGCCAAAAACAAGCGGCAGATCCCCAAAAATGTCTTTTCCGAAAAAAGTCCGGGCAACCTGATTAAAGTTTTTTCAGCCTTAACCGATAACGAAGAAGGCTACCTGGTAGCCAACGAAATAAGCGAAACCCGCATGCGCCTGCATTACCGCTACCAGGATTATGCGATTCTTTACCGAACCA
Organism: Gaoshiqia sp. US2; assembly: GCF_059705485.1. Taxonomy (NCBI): domain Bacteria; kingdom Pseudomonadati; phylum Bacteroidota; class Bacteroidia; order Marinilabiliales; family Prolixibacteraceae; genus Gaoshiqia; species Gaoshiqia sp. US2. Next base: position 4,710,701 of record NZ_AP048550.1, read on the forward strand.
ACGCCCAGTCGCGTATTTTCGAGGAGGCCCTGCGGAAACGCAACATCCCTTACAAAATTTACGGAGGCCTTTCCTTCTATCAGCGAAAAGAAATCAAAGATTTACTGGCTTATTTTCGTTTGGTGATCAACCCCAAGGACAACGAAGCGTTGAAACGGGTGATCAATTACCCGGCCCGGGGAATCGGAGATACCACCCTCCATAAACTCGAACAGGCAGCGCTTTCTGAAAACATCAGCATTTTTGAAATCGTTTCAAAAAGCAGTCGTGAAAACCCGGCCGCCTTAAACAAAGGAACCATCAGCAAACTGATTGAGTTTTCGGCCATCATCGGCCAGTTTTCGGAGCTCGTTGCAACCACCGACGCCTATGAACTTGCCGGCTCGATTGCCACGCAAACCGGTATCATGAAAGACCTTTACCGCGACCAGACGCCCGAAGGACTCAGCCGTTTCGAAAACATACAGGAACTGCTCAACGGGATCCAGGAGTTTACCATCAATGCCCGCGAAGAAGGATTGCCCAATTCCCTGGCCAACTACCTGGAAGATGTCGCCCTGTTAACCGACCAGGATACCGACAAGGAGGCCGACCGTGACAAAGTGACACTGATGACAGTACACTCATCCAAAGGACTCGAATTTAAGAATGTATTTATTGTCGGGATCGAAGAAAACCTGTTTCCTTCAGCCCTCATGGGTTCAAGTCCGTCTATTGAATCGTTCGAAGAAGAACGCCGCCTGTTTTATGTGGCGCTGACGCGCGCCGAAGAAAACGCCTATCTGAGTTTTGCCAAACAACGGTATCGCTGGGGGAAACTCGATTTTTGCAATCCCAGCCGTTTCATTGCCGAAATTGATCCGTTATACTTGAGCATGCCCGAAGAAAACGGATTTGGCTTTGACAATGAACCACCGGCGCCCCGGACAACGCAAAGTTTTGGCAAACCTGCGTTTCCGACAAATCGTCCGGTAATAGAAAATCAGCAGTCGATCAGTCAAAAGCTGGTAAAACTTCGCGAAGCAAAAAAGCAGAGCCAAACGATTGACGGCGACGATCCCCGCGATATACAAGCCGGGATGATCGTGGAACACCAGCGATTCGGGCAGGGAAAAGTTCAGCAGGTTGAAGGAACTTTTCCGAACCTGAAGGCAACTGTCTTTTTCCCGAATGCCGGTCAAAAACAATTATTACTGAAATTTGCAAAACTCCGGATCGTTCGTTAGCGTCTGGGGGATCATGCCTTAAAAAGAACTGACAATTTAAGTTTTTCGCCGAAAAGGTTTGACAGCTAAATATTTTAAGTTAGATTTGCAGCAGAGAATCACTTTCGCTGCTGATTATCAACTTTTATTACCGAAACTGCTCAACCTTAAAGGTATATTCAACATTTTATTAGATATTTTTTAGATGGATTATAATTCAAACCGGAAAAAAATGCCTCTTCCCGAGTATGGGAGGAATCTTCAGAATATGGTCGATCATGTACTGACCATCGAAGACAGGGCTGAAAGAAATCGTGCTGCCAGAACAATCATTGATATCATGGGCAACATGTATCCGTATTTACGCGACATCAACGATTTCAAACACAAACTGTGGGACCATATCGCGATTATGTCCGATTTTCAGCTCGATATTGATTATCCATACGATCCGCCCAAACGGGAAACATTCAATGAACCCCCGAAAAGGATCCCATACACAACCGGCTCCATCAAGCTGCGCCATTACGGGAAAATACTGGAATTACTGGTCAATAAAGCGTCGGCCTTTGAAAGCGGCGAGGAAAAAGAAATTCTGATCAAGCTGCTGGCTAACCACATGAAAAAGAGCTACCTTGTTTGGAACAAAGATACAGTCGACGACGAAAAAATCTACCAGGACCTGGCCATCCTTTCCAAGGGACACATTAACCGGTCTGATCTCTCGCTGACAGAGACCAAAGATATTCTTTACCGGAACCGGAAGAAAACAACCGTTGCAGTTCGCAATCAGAAAAAACACCGCAAACACGATTAACACGTTTTACCGGAATGGCAACATTTCAAATCGAGGGAGGCATAAAACTAAACGGGAGGCTGGAGCCTCAAGGCGCTAAAAATGAAGCCCTGCAAGTCATCTGCGCCACCCTGTTAACAAAAGAAAAAGTTACAATTTCCAATATTCCCGAAATCAGGGATGTATTAAAACTGATTGAGATCCTGACCGGATTGGGCGTAAAAACCACTCGTCTGTCAAAAGGCGTTTATACCTTCCAGGCTGATGATCTGGATCTGGCTTATCTGAAAACAGAAAAATTTGCTGTCCAGGCAATCAGCCTGCGTGGGTCAATTATGATTGTTGGTCCCTTGGTGGCCCGTTTTGGAGAAGCTTACATCCCTCAACCCGGTGGAGATAAAATCGGGCGCCGCCGTTTAGACACCCATGTTACCGGGCTACAAAACCTGGGAGCAGAATTCACGTACGATGCTGACAATCATTTTCACAGTGTCAAAGCCAAAAGACTCTCAGGGAAATACATGCTGCTCGACGAAGCATCTGTAACCGGCACGGCAAACATTTTGATGGCTGCGGTACTGGCCGAAGGAAAAACCACAATTTATAACGCTGCCTGCGAACCCTACCTGCAACAACTATCGGCCATGCTCGTCTCGATGGGCGCTAAAATCAATGGAATTGGCTCAAATCTGCTTTACATTGATGGCGTGGAACAGCTAAACGGATGTGAGCATCGTATTTTACCCGATATGATTGAAGTAGGCAGTTTTATTGGCCTGGCTGCCATGACCGGTTCAGAAATTACCATTCCCAATGCCGGAGTCAGTCACCTGGGAATCATTCCCGATTCATTTAAACGTCTGGGGATTAACCTGCAAATAAAGGGTGACGACATCATCGTTCCCGCTCAGGATGAGTATGAAATTGAAACGTTTATTGATGGTTCCATTATGACCATCGCCGACGCTCCCTGGCCGGGCCTGACTCCCGACCTGCTCAGCATTTTCCTGGTCATTGCCACACAGGCAAAAGGCAGTGTGCTCATCCACCAAAAAATGTTTGAAAGCCGCTTGTTCTTTGTGGATAAGCTGATTGACATGGGAGCCCAGATTATTTTATGCGACCCGCACCGGGCGACCGTTATCGGGCTAAATAAAAAATATTTATTGCGCGGCACCACCATGTCATCGCCGGATATCCGCGCCGGCGTCGCCTTATTAATCGCCGCTTTATCGGCCCAGGGGAAAAGTCAGATCTTCAATATTGAACAAATCGACCGGGGATACGAACAAATTGATGTCCGGTTGAATGCAATAGGCGCCTCCATTAAACGGATTGATTAAAAGGGCCGTTTTGTTAAAAATATTAAATCGGCCTGTTCATATTGCATCATTTTTCTTATACTTGCTCCCTGAACAAGTAGCATCGTTGATTAAAATACACAAAATGAAAAAGAAGATAGCACTCCTGGTTTTATTTTTAGGATTAATAAGCCAGGTAAACGCCGGAAATGATGTAAAAACAGGAACAAACATTGGAGATAAAGCTCCCGAAATTGCAGAACAATCTGTTAACGGAGAAGAATTAAAACTCTCATCCCTTAAAGGGAAAATTGTTTTAATTGATTTTTGGGCTTCCTGGTGTGGCCCTTGCCGCAGAGAAAACCCAGCCGTGGTCGCAGCCTACGAAAAATTTAAAGATAAAAAGTTTAAAAACGGGAAAGGGTTCACGGTATTCAGCGTATCGCTCGACAAAGCCAAACCAGCCTGGGAAAAGGCTATTGCCGACGACAAATTGATTTGGGAATACCACGTCAGCGATTTAAAAGGATGGTACGCCAAATATGCCGCCGTGTATGGCGTCAGAAGTATTCCTGCCAACTTTTTAATTGACGGGGACGGAATGATCGTCGCCAAAAACCTGCGCGGACCTAACCTGGAGCGGGCACTGGAAGAACTGGTAAAGTAAACTCAGGCAAAATCAGATAAACGAACAGGCGGTACCCGGGTACTGCCTGTGATTTTTTAAATTTTGGCAGTCCTCCCGGAAAAACGATGTCAATTTGTCCCTAATTGACTGATGGCAATATTTTTGTGAGCTAACCGGTGATAATGTAAAATTTCATAAAAATGGCAGAAGAAAAAACAACGAATGATCAGGCCAACGAAACCGAATTAAACGAAACACAACAAACGCCTGAGAATGAACAACACGAACAAAAAAAGGAAACAACAAAAGATAAAAAACACAAAAAAGATCAGGTCCGCGAACAAGTGGAAAAACTGGAAAACGAACTGGCAGAGGTAAAAGACAAACACATCCGTCTGCAGGCCGAATTTGATAATTTTCGTAAGCGTACGCTAAAAGAAAAAATGGAACTGATGAAGTCTGCAGGCGAATCGGTTCTGATGAACATCCTGCCTGTAATTGATGATTTTGAACGGGCGCTTATTGCATTTCGCGACATTGAAGACGAAAATCCGCTAAAACAAGGTGTAAACCTGATTTACAGTAAATTCCAGGACTTTTTAAAACAAAACGGGGTCAAAGAAATTGAAGCCAAAGAAAAAGATTTTGACACCGATTTGCACGAAGCCATCACGAAAATACCGGCGCCAACCGAAGAGCTTAAAGGAAAAATTGTTGATGTGGTTCAGAAAGGATACCTGCTAAATGAAAAAGTGATTCGCTTTGCAAAAGTGGTGATTGGCGAATAAGCACCGTAAACCCTAAAAAAACATGACAAAAAGAGATTATTACGAAATATTAGGCGTTGGCAAGGATGCATCGGCTGAAGAAATAAAAAAGGCTTACCGCAAAAAAGCCATTCAGTTTCACCCGGATAAAAACCCCGGCAACAAAGAAGCTGAAGAAAAATTTAAAGAGGCAGCCGAAGCTTACGAAGTGCTGAGCAATCCGCAAAAGAAACAGCGGTATGACCAGTTTGGACATGCCGACATGGGCAATGGCGGCGCAGGCTTCAGTCAGCACGACATGTCGATGGACGATATTTTTTCCATGTTTGGGGATATTTTTGGAGGCGGTTTCGGAGGTGGATTCAGCGGTTTTGGCGGTTTTGGCAATTCACGCGGCCAGGGAAGGCGCGTTCACCGGGGTTCCGACCTTCGGATAAAAGTCAGCCTGACCCTCGACGATATTGCCAATGGCGTTGAAAAGAAACTGAAGGTAAAAAAATATGTAGCCTGTAGTCATTGTCATGGCACAGGCGCCGAAAAAGGCTCCGATTACGAAACCTGTTCCACCTGCCGTGGAAACGGACATGTGACCCGGATTACCAATACGCTGCTCGGGCAAATGCAACAAACAACCGTTTGCCCCACCTGTAACGGCGATGGCAAAATGATCCGCAACAAATGTACGCATTGCCAGGGAGAGGGCGTTGTCCGCGAAGAAGAAGTGATTCCGGTACGTATACCCGCCGGTGTGGGCGAAGGCATGCAACTGAATGTTTCGGGGAAAGGAAACGCCGGACGGCGCGGAGGAGTAAACGGCGACTTGCTGGTGGTGATCCAGGAAGAATCGCACCCCGACCTGATCCGTGACGGAAACAACCTGATATATAATCTGTTTCTGAGTATGCCCGATTTTATTCTGGGCACAACCGCAGAAATACCCACGGTCGACGCCAAAGTAAAAGTCAAAATAGAACCCGGCACGCAGCCCGAAAAAATCCTTCGTTTACGGGGGAAAGGGCTTCCCGATGTGAATGGTTACGGCAAAGGCGACTTATTGGTACGCATCCACGCCTGGGCCCCTAAAAAAATTACACCCGAAGAACGCAAAATACTCGAGAAATTGCAACAATCGCCCAGCTTCCAAAATACGCCGGGAGCAGGCGATAAAAATTTCTTTGAAAAAATGCGGGATATGTTTGAATAAAAATACGCGATGACAACTCAAAGAAAAAGGGGCTATCTCAAAAGAGTTCAGCCTCTTTTTTTTGTTTTTTTGAAAAAGTGGCGAAGGGCATCAGATTGATGAAACTTTGATTTCAATCGCTTTGGTTGATTATCAGGGATTTATTAATTTCAGGCATGACAACACCAAGAAAAATACCCTTCAAAACCTACAGTCCCAAACAGGCGATGTTGTTGCCTCCGAGCCTGGATGATATGATTCCGGCCAATGATCCTGTCAGGGTTGTGGATCGGGTGGTCGATCAGATCGAAATCCATCCGTTGATCAGTACCTATAAGGGAGGCGGCAGTTCAGGATATCATCCCCGCATGTTGCTCAAAGTGCTTATCTATGCCTATGTGCGCAACATCTATTCCAGCCGCAAGATGGAAGACTCGCTGAAGGAAAACATATACTTCATGTGGCTTAGCGGGATGAACATGCCAGATCACAATACGATCAACCGTTTTCGGGGCAAACGGCTGGAAGGACATCTGAAAGATATTTTCACGGCCGTAGTTTTGTTGCTGGCCGAAGAAGGATACCTGAGCATCAGGGAAGTTTTTATAGACGGGACCAAAGTGGAGGCCAATGCTAACCGCTATACTTTCGTTTGGGGCAAAGCCATTGCTACCCAAAAACAAAAGATCAAAAATCAGCTTGAATCGCTGTGGGCTTATGCCCAAAACCAATACGATGCAGAGTTACAGGAACCGGAACCACCTGATTTTACAGAGATCTCTGCCGAAAAGGTAGAAGAAACCATCCGGCAAATCAACCAGACACTGAAAGACAAAGAGATCGACCGGGAAGTAAAAAAAAAGCTTGAATACGGGGCAAAACACTGGCCTGAAAACTTACGCAAATACCAGTCACAGCAAGAGATTTTGAACGGGCGCAACAGTTTTTCCAAGACTGATCCCGATGCCACGTTCATGCGGACCAAGGAAGACCACATGAAAAACGGGCAGCTAAAACCCTGCTATAACTGGCAGTTCTCGACCAACAATCAATTTGTTGTCAACTATACCGTAACCCAGACCACCACCGATACCACCACCCTGATTGAGCATCTGGAATCACACAATGAACAGTTTGGCAGCTATCCCGAAACGGCAACCGCCGACTCGGGCTACGGATCGGAAGAAAATTACCAGTTTATCCAAGAGAAACAAATCGAAGGGTTTATCAAGTTCAACTACTTCCATAAAGAACAAACCCGCAAGTTTAAAGACGATATTTTCCGCAGAGAAAATCACTATTACAACACAGAGCAGGATTGCTTCTACTGCCCGATGGGACAGAAAATGCAAAAGATTGGGGAAGGCAAACGGAAGACATCCACCGGGTTTGAACAAAAAGTAAGCTATTACCAGGCACAAAACTGTCAGGGCTGCCCACTGCGATGGGGCTGTCACAAGGCCAAAGGCGAACGGATCATTGAAGTAAACCACAATTTGGAACGCCAAAAACAAATAGCCCGCAACAGGCTGCTTAGTCCCGAGGGAATTGAACACCGAAAGCGACGACCGGCAGAGATAGAAGCAGCCTTTGGGAACATCAAACAAAACAAAGGATTCCGGAGATTTTTGCTCCGGGGCAGAAGAAAAGTGGAGATTGAGACCGGATTGATCGCACTGGCACACAATTTAGCCAAAATCAGAGCCTAAAAATCCCTGAATTTTGATTTTTTCATCCGGAAAGCTTACCTGAAAACCTAAAGAACTCAAGTTCCCAATCAGGTTCACTCTACAGCATCACAATAGCACAAACTCCAAGCTCTAAAACCCCCAAAATCCATAAAAAGAAAGACCGTCCCAAATTTTGTTTTGAGACGGCCTCTTTTAATATAAGTACTTCCCTTCTGAAGGGTTATTCTTTTGTCGTGGCAATCACTCCTCTGAAATAACCGATGGACTCGGCAATACCCATGAACGGATGATCCATGTTTTTTTCGTGTTCCAGACTGCATACCCCCGTGTAACCCACTTCGCGCAACATCTTTACGAAAGCGGGGAAATCAATAACCCCGCGGCCAATTTCCAACGAGTAACCCAATTTGGTGTTTCCGGTAACATCTTTAATGTGAATATCGAATACCCGGCTGTGGTATTTCTTTAAATCGGCAACCGGGTCTTTCCCGTTACGGGTATCGTGGCCAATATCCAGGCACATCCCAATGCGGGGATCCAAATTTTTCACATTTTCCCAAACATTATCCGCATCCGGGTATAATTCGATATCGGGTCCGTGCAGGTGAATGGCATAATTTAAACCGTATTCCTTCACTTTTTTATCCACGTAAGGTAACAGTTCGTAGTTGGGTACGCCAACAATTAACTTCACGCCCACCCGTCTGGCATATTCAAACGCGCGGTCGACTTCCGGCTCCGACTTCATATAAATCGGGCCGACAGCATAACCGGTCACCCCTTTATCTTTCAATTTGGCATGAAAAGCGGCAATCTCTTCATCGGCGCTGTTAAAAGGAAGATGAAAATCTTTGATGCACAAGTAATGGACATCGGCGCGCTGCATGGTTTCGAGCGTTTTATCCAGATCGAATTTCACAAAGGTATAACCGGCCATGCCAATTTTGAATAATTCGCCGGTTTCAGGCGCAGCCTGTTGCCCCGGACGTTCCTGTCCGAATGCAAAGAAGATTGCTATAAGCCCCGGCAACAGGGAAATGATTTTTTTCTTCATCGTTTTTTATAATTTATAGTATTGCTCCCAATCTTTGCGGGGAGGAACTCCAACCAGCAGTTGATTGGCCAGCTTATTATTGGTGATCTGTTTGGTCTTGCGGTCGAACAACAGTTTCGTATTGAGTTGCTGGGCCAAGACTCCCAGGTTGAAAACCTGACTTAACGGACCGGCAATTTCGAACGGAGAACGGCACGTTTCCTGACCTTTGCAGGCCAGCAGGAAGTTGGCATAGTGGTTGGACGGGCTTACCGGAACTTCGGGCAATTTTCCCTGCATGTCCCTGGCTTTCTCTTCGGGAATGATGGAAAGCGTACTTCCGTGTGAACCGCCTTTAAAAATGAGATCTTTACTGTAAATAATCTTTCCGGGATTTAGTTTGGCCGGTTGAATTTTACCCGTGCTTGGCGGCGGAATATTGGGGTCGAGTTCGGATACGCCGTAACCTTCGGGTACCGCGGGTACGTTATTTACACCGTCGTACCAGGTAATTTCGCAGGCCGGCATTTTACCTCGTTTTGGAAATTTAAACGACAAGGTGGAAGACATCGGGAAGAAAAACGGGTTATGCCCGTCCAGCTTTACGGCATCAATTTCGTAGGGCAGGCCCAAATCGAGGAACTGATGGGCCGTATCGATGATGTGTGCTCCCCAGTCGCCCAGGGCGCCCATGCCAAAGTCGTACCAGCAACGCCACTGACCATTGACAAAATCCCGGTGATAATCGTGATGTTGGGCAGCCGACAGCCAGGTATCCCAATCCAGTGTTTCCGGGATGGATTCGCCGTCGGGGAATTTGGTGATCCGGGGATCCCAGCCGTGCCAGCGACGCGAGTTGTTCATATGAGCGGTGATGGCTGTCACATCTTTAATGATCCCGGCCTCGGCCCAGGTTTTAAACTGGAAATAATTTCCTTCGGAATGCCCCTGGTTTCCCATTTGGGTGGCTACTTTATACTTCTTGGCCGCCCTCATCATCAGTTCAACTTCGTTGAAGGTGCGGGCCATTGGTTTTTCAACATAAACATGTTTGCCCAGGCTCATTGCCAGCATGGTGATCGGGAAATGGGCATGATCGGGCACACCCACCGAAACAGCATCAATTTGACCGGCCATTTTGTCAAACATCACCCGAAAATCCTGGAAGCGCGGCACATCCGGGAATTTCTCCAGTACCTTCAGCGTATGCGGCGCTCCCATATCCACATCGCAAAGAGCTACGATATTGGCCAATCCGGTATTGTACAGGGCCATGATGATTTCGCCGCCGCGGTTGCCGATTCCGCAACAGGCCAGATTAACCCGTTCGCCGGCCCCGGCTAATTTTGAAAGCGGCATAACAGCGCCGGATACCGTCTTGACCAGAATCGTCGGAAACGCGGAAGCAGCTGTGATAGCAAGACTTTTCTTTAAAAACGAGCGTCTTGAATTATTCGGTTTCATTGGCTTGAAATTTAGATTTTTATTCTTACGAAGATAAAACTAATATTTTACCATTCAATTTTAATCACTTCACTGCCGGCCAATAAAAATGCGCCCGCTCCGTATACTTCCCAACTCTCGCCCGTGAAATTCTTCCGGGGATCGGCACCAATCGGCTGGCACCATCCAACCCGGCCATCGGGCTGAACCAGGCTGTTTAAACCGATCCACGCTTTTTCGATTACCGGAAGATATTTGTCTTTATCCAGCAGTCCCCGGTTAACCCCCCATGCCAAGGCATAGGTGTAGAAACCCGAACCGCTTGCCTCTCCTCCCGGATAGGAGTCAGGATCGAGTAAACTGGCGCGCCACAAGCCATCTTCCTGCTGCAAGCCGGCAATCCGGGCAGACATTTCAAGAAAGATTTCCTCATAAAAGGCACGATTTGCGTAATCCTGCGGCAGTTCTTCAAGCACCCTGACCAAACCGCCCATGACCCATCCATTTCCGCGCGACCAGAATATCTTTTGCCCGTTTGCTTCGACTTTTGGTTCGGACCAGTTAAGCTGGTAACTTTTATCCCGAGCAAACAAATCTTCTTCCTGATCATACAGCAGGTCATAACATTCCTTAAATAACCGGTCGCTGTATTTCAAATACTTGTCTTCGCCCAGGGTTATTCCCAGCTTTACCAATGCCGGAGGCGCCATAAAAAGGGCATCGCACCACCACCAGGTAATCGGGCGAAGCGGTTCCTGTGCCGGATAAGATGTCGCCATAAACTCATCCATGGTTTGGCGGAAAGGTTCAATCATCTTCCGGTCGCCGGTAATCCGGTATACATCAATATAAGTCTGGCCAATTGCATGATCGTCGGCATGCGTTAGCCGTGGACCTGCTTTCCATGCGTTCGCCTCACCCATTTCGAGCAAAGCTTTCCCTATTTTTTTTGAGCCGGTGGTTTCGTAAGCGGCAACTACCCCGGCATAAAGTGCGCCGTTTGTCCAATCATACAATTCATGCTTCGGATGGTCTAACTGCCAGAAAGTGGCTTTTAGCATTGTTTTTTTGATTTGTTTCGCAGCGAAAATCTTATCTGAAGGCTTTATACCGAAAGAGAAAGAGCTGGTAAACAGGAAAAAAAGCGAGATAAAAACAGTCCTTTTCATACGTTTTATTGATTTAGGTTTTAACAGAAGTCAAATATAATCATTTCATGCAATCGATTGCAAAAAGTTAAAAAACTTTATACGAATTCAGCATCTTCTGATTGGAGTTCGGAAAAATATGAACCCCTGATAAAAACAGGCCGGGCTGGTGTAAAAACAACGGTTAATCTTTATCTTTGACCCCATTCAAAATACGTCGTTCCTGGATTTAACCGAACATAAACGCATTGTCTGCCAAGGCAATACAAAAACAGAAGATGTAACTTCTTTTTTGTTACTCATGATTGGAAAGCCGCCTAACCAGCGGCTTTCTTTATAATCTGTCCTTAAATTCGGTTGACGTAAGTTTTATCCCGGTTTTCTCATTTTTTTCAATAAAAAAGTAGGGTCGTGCACCCTTTCTCAGGATATGGGTTAAAAATTTGTCAATCTTAACATGCGTACCATGAAAAACACCAAGCATTTTTTTGAGTCTTTCACCTCATTATTCAGTTGTTTACATTCAATCAAAAAAAGCCATGTATCTTGAAACGTCCCTCGAACAAATCGAACCACATTATTTGTTATTAATTTATTTCGGGTTCAATTTTTTAGTAACCGGAATCATTATCCGCTATTTTTATTACCGGAAAACACGGCGGCGCGACTATCTTTTCACCTTCCTGATGGTTAGCGCTACCATTTTTCTAATGGTTTACCTGCTCGAAAGTGTTAAAATTAAAATTGGTTTTGCACTCGGCCTGTTTGCGATTTTCGGGATCCTCCGTTACCGGACCGATACCCTGCCGGTACGCGAAATGACTTACCTTTTTGTTATCATCGGTATTTCGGTGATTAATGCCCTGAGTAACGGAACAAACAGCTATGCCGAAATTTTAATCACCAACTGCATTTTTCTGTTGCTGGTTTGGATCATGGAAACCAATCACCTGATCAAGCATACCGCATCAAAATTTATTATTTATGAGAAGATTGACCTGATAAAGCCCGAAAACCAACAGAAAATGCTCGAAGATTTGCGGGAACGGACCGGTCTGATGGTGCAGCGTTTCGAACTTGGACAGATCAATTTTAAAAAGAAAATTGCCTTTGTAAAAATCTATTATCCCGGCAATGGCGAGATCAACACGGCCGACAACATAAAAGAACTCCAATCCATCAGCTAAGTCAATTGTTTAATTCACCTTAATAATTATGAAAAAACATTTATTAAAAATCTGTACCGTTTTGTCCTCTGCGCTTTTTCTGACAACCAGTTACGCGCAAAGTAACGATTTTGGCACCTGGTTTACTGCCGGAGCCGAAAAAAAAGTAAAAAACTGGTCGTTTTATCTTGGAGAAGAACTGCGCACCATGGAACAGTTAGGAACGATAGAGCAGTTAAAAACGAATTTCGACATTCTGTATAAACTATCAAAAACCTTTAAGTTGGGCGCAAGTTACCAGTTTATTTATTTCCATGATGTTGAAAATGACGATTATCAGCCCCGAAACCGGTATGGCTTTTTCGTTCAGGGCGAAAAAGACTGGAACAGGTTTACCTTCAGCTTGCGCGAACGGTTTCAATCGACCTGGAAAGATGAAACAGTACGCGATTACAAAACAAATCCGAAAAACAGCTGGCGCAACCGGTTCGAAATGGAATATAATATCCGCAAATCGCCGCTGACCCCTTCATTGTCGGTCGAAACCTTCTTTCAGTTAAATAATCCCGACGGAAACAGCTTCGATAAAATCAGGTACAAACTGGCCGGAGCGTATAAATTAAACAAACGAAATCGCCTGGAATTATTCGGGCTGCTCGATAAAGAAATAAACGTAACCAATCCGGTTCAGCGGTTTGTGCTTGGCCTGGAATATAAATACTATTTCAAGAAAAAATAATCGGTTCACAAATAAGGCGAAAACTTATGAACACAATTTTTTTTTTACGGATAACTTCATCCCTGTTTATATGCTTATTTGCCGTCTCCTGCCTTCACATCAATGATGATGATGAAGATGAAGAAGAAAGCAAACCCGATGAAACCACGGTGGATGCATCAACCGGCAACGCCGGGCCACACGAAGATCCGGCAGATTACGTATGGGACAGCTCATCGGAAAACATCATCTTGTTAAACGGGAGTTCCATCACCGTCAGCGGTTCGGGCGCGTCGGCAAACGGCAGCATACTGACCATATCGGCAGCCGGCAATTACAACATCGCCGGTATGCTCACAAACGGGCAAATCATCGTCGATACCGAAGATACCGGAACGGTGCGGCTTATTTTTAACAGCATCGACGTCAGTTGCTCCAACAGCGCTCCCGTAAACATCAAAAAAGCCGGGAAAGTAGTCATTATCCTGCCTGAAAACACAAACAACTACCTCTCCGACGGAACTTCGTACTCCGTTGACAGCAGCAGCGACGATGAACCCAATGCAGCCTTGTTCAGCAAGTCGTCTCTCTCTGTTTACGGGAATGGCTCGCTCACGGTAAAAGGCAACTACAACGATGGCATTACCGGCAAAGACGGTCTGATCATCACTGCCGGAACCATCGCCGTTACAGCCAAAGATGACGGCATCCAGGGAAAAGATTATCTCATCATTAAAAGCGGAACTTTTAACCTGACCACCGGCGGAGACGGTCTCAAGTCGGATAACGAAACAAACGCGGCCAAAGGTTACATTTCGATTGAAAACGCCGAAATAACCCTTACTTCCGGCGCCGATGCCATGCAGGCTGCTACCGATATCCTGATCGCATCCGGCACATTTAACCTGAAGTCGGGAGGAGGCAGCAGCAGTTCGGGCAGCAGTTTGATTTCGGCCAAAGGACTCAAAGCCGAAACCAGTATCGTGATCGATTATGGAGATTTCATCATCAACTCGGCCGACGACGGAATTCACTCCGGAGGAAGCCTCGTCATTAACGATGGAAACATCAACATCTCTTCACGGGACGACGGTATCCATGCCGACGGAGCGATCACGGTAAATGCCGGGATGATTAACATCACGAAGTCATACGAAGGCATCGAAGGGCCATCCATTACCGTTAACGGCGGGAATTTAAGCATCGTGTCGTCTGATGACGGATTCAACGCGACAAACGGAAGAGGCGGCGAATCGAATGACGGAAGTTTGCTGAATTTTTATGGCGGCCATATCATGGTAAACGCTTCGGGAGGCGATGGGATTGACAGCAACGGCAATATGCGCATGACCGGCGGAACGGCGCTTGTTCACGGGCCGTCGGGCTCTGTTGAGGTTGGCATGGATGTTAACGGCAGTATTGATGTAACAGGAGGCACATTGATTATCTCCGGAACAGCTTCGAACATGACCGAAGCTCCGAACACATCAACTTCCCAATATTCTGTCCTGATCTTTTTTACCTCATCCAGGGCGGCAGGCACCCTGTTTCACCTTCAGGACGCCAACGGGAATGAAATTGTGACTTTTCAGCCAATCCGCAGCTATTCATCCATGGTTGTTTCATCGCCGGTCCTGACGAAAGGCACAAGTTACCAGATCTACACCGGAGGAACCCACACCGGAACTGTTGAAGACGGGTTATACTCCGACGGAACCTACTCAGGCGGAACCCTATACGGAAGTTTTACGATTTCCGCCACACTAACAAAAGTCGGATCAAGCAGCGGAGGAACAGGAGGACGCTAACCACTCAGATTAAGCAACCGCTCATGCCTGCATGCAGGCATGAGCGGTATTAAATGTTCACATCAGGCTTTTTTCCGATATAAATTTTCATGATAATTTCGTTTATATTTGGAATATTCATGAAAAAATACGGGAATTGACAAGAGAAGAGTTCAACTACTTATTTAACACGTATTTCGAAGATGTCAGACGGTACGTGTTTTACAAATCGGGAGATGAGGACGCGGCAACAGATATCGCACAGGACACATTTTTGCGACTCTGGGAAAAACAAATGAACATCCGGATGGAAACAGCCAAAAACCTGCTGCTGAAAATAGCCAATGATCTGTTTATCACGCGGTATCATAAGCAAAAGCTGGCTTTTAATTTTTTCAACACCTATGTTCCAAATGAAAAAAGCCTGAGCCCCGAGGATCAGTTGAACTACAAAGACCTCATCAATCGTTATGAAAAAGCGCTGAGAAAAATGCCGGAGAAACAACGTGTGGTTTTTCTGTTAAACCGGATTGATGAATTGAAATACAAAGACATTGCCGACCAGCTTGGACTAAGCGTAAAAGCAGTAGAGAAACGGATGAGCCTGGCGCTTGAATACCTGAAAGAGCAGTTAAAAGATCAGATCGCCCCCCTGATTCTTTTTCTTTTCGGTTATTGTTTTTCAGAAAATCAAAAAACAACAAATGGACAACAAGAAGCAAGATAGCGATCTGAATGCGGTTGACCTTCACAGTAAAAAGTTTCTGGCTGGCGGTTCGTTCAACTGGAAAAAAAGCCAGACTGATGTTTGGCTGAAACTGGAAGGCTCCATCGAACGGATTCCCGCGAAGCGTTTCTTACACCAACCGAATCTGAAACTGGTTTCAATAGCCGCCAGCCTGATCATCCTGCTGGCATCCGGACTGTTCCTGCGTTTTTACAGCAAAACCGTTCATTCGCCTGTCGGCACACACCAAGTTGCCGGTTTACCCGACGGTTCAACTGTTGAAATGAACGCCGAATCGATTCTGAAATATTACCCATACTGGTACCGGATCAGCCGGATTCTGGAATTTGAAGGCGAAGGATTTTTCCAGGTCGAAAACGGAGCAAAGTTTACCGTGTTGTCTTCTTCCGGAAAAACGCAGGTAATGGGAACCAGTTTTAATATTTTTTCCAGGGAAGCCTACCGGGTGACCTGCCTGACCGGTAGTGTAAAAGTGATTTCAAAAACGAAAAGCCAGGTCGTTTTACAAGCCAACAGTAAAGCCGAAATACAGGAAGACGGGGAGATTGTTATTAAAAATGACATTCAGCCCTATCCCGAAATCTCTTGGCGAAATCATGTCTTCACGTTTACCGCCACGCCTGTCGGGCAGGTTTTCCGGGAAATTGAACGGCAATACAGCATCACCATTTTGACTGATTTAACTGAAATGCCTGTTTACACCGGAAACTTCAAAAAACAACAGCATGTAGAAGATGTTTTAGGTTATATCTGCCCGGCATTAGGGTTGAAATACACCAAAAAATCGGTCAACTTGTATGTCATAACCCGGGACGAGGAATGATCAAAGTAATTTTCACAACCCTCATTTGTTTAAGCCTGATTTGGCCGGGGAGCGCGCAAACCCGATCTCTTGTCGTCGAAGCCGATCATCAACCTTTAAATTTGGTACTGCTTCAGCTTCGCGACACGTATCAGCTTCAACTGTCGTACAACGATGCCGAACTCGCGAAGTATCGGGTAACAGTTTCAAAAACATTTCCGAACGGCGAAACGGCTTTGGAATACCTGATCAAAAACCTTCCGCTTAAACTGAAAATATCAGGCGATGTCCTGATCATCATTCAGTACCGGAAACCGGCAAAAGAAGACAAAAAGAAAGAAACGACAACCATCTCGGGGCAGGTAGTCGAACACGAAACCTTTGAACCGTTGTCTTTTTCAAACATCATCGTCAACAAGCAACAATTGGTAGCCGATGTCACCGGAACATTCAACTTTACGGCGTCTGCCGACAGTTCTTTTCACATCCGGATCTCGCACCTCGGGTACTATGTGTTTGACACGGTTCTGCACGCAGGCATCAACCGGAAATTTACCCTTATCCCTTCCACCGAACAATTACCGGAAGTCACCGTCAGCAATAACCTCATCGAAAAAGCAGCGTTAATCGGCGAAAGTCCGGGAAATATGAGGCTGAACCACACGATATCGCGTTTTTTACCAGGTCAGGGAGATAACTCGGTTTTTAACCTGCTGCGGTTAATGCCCGGCATACAGGCCGTTGATGAGCAAACGCCTGATATCCTGATTTGGGGAAGTTACGAAGGACAAAGCCTGGTGACATTCGATCATTTTACCTTGTTCGGACTAAAAAATTACAGCAACAACATCAGCATTATCAATCCGTTTGTGGTGAAAAACATCGATATTTATAAAGGCGGCTACGAGGCCAGGTATGGAAACCGGATTGGCGGGCTGGTAAATATTACCGGCAAAAACGGGAGCCTGCAAAAACCCGGCTTCAGTTTTAACATGAACCCGACAACGATTAACGGAATGGCCGAATTACCGCTATTCGGCAAATCATCTCTCTTGCTGGCCTATCGTCAAACCTACTATAATCTTTACAACCTGGACGATTTCAATATTTTTGCTCCAACCAGGCCGGTAAAAAAGGACGAACCGGACAGAGACGATCCGGAAGATCTCAGCCAAAGCCTCAGCATTTATCCTGACCAATATGTATTCCGTGATTTTAACCTGAAATATACCATCCAGCTCAACCCGAACAATCAGTTCTCGTGGAGCTTTTACCGGGGAGGCGATGACTTCACCCTAACCACCAACAACCGGCTGAATCAACCTCCTCCGCGTGATGATGATGATGATGAAAGTCCACCCGAAAACCCCTTCGAATTTTATCTTTCCGACCACGAAACCAACAAACAACTCGGATTTTCGGCTTTTTACAGTAAAAACTGGCCTAACGGAAATATCTCTAAACTCATTTATTCGGAATCTTCTTTCTCAAAGCAGATTACAGATTATACCCGGTCTGAGGATCTGGATACCGAAGAATTGTATAATGAAGACCAGGTCGGGATAAAAAATAAAGCGGTTGAACATTCCATCCGCATCGACAACATGATCAACTTTACCGATGGGCATCAGCTGGAATTTGGAGGAGGGCTGAACACCAATGAAGCCTTGATAAAAAATCACAACAATTACCTGGATACGCTCCTGGTTAACTCGTTAAAAAACTACAACGCCACCTACGGTTTTGTATTTCTTCAGGACAACCTGAACCTGAATCACCGCTTATCGCTGAAAAGCGGCCTGCGGATAAACCTCACCAATAAAGAAAAAAAAGCATTGGCGGAACCCCGTATGAGCGCATCATACCTTTTGACAAAAAACATAAAGATGAATGTTGCATGGGGAAAATATTACCAATTTATGTACAAAATCGGTTCTGTTGACCGGGACAAAAACTACACGTACCTGTGGACCACCGGTGATAAAAATGCCCGGACACTAAATGCCACTCACTGGGTCGCCGGACTCAACTACTTCAAAAATAATGTAACAATTGATCTTGAAGGATATTATAAAACAGCCGGAAACTTAAACCGGCAGGTTCTGGAGCAACGGATCGTCGACGGAGAGATGACGAATGGTTATTATGCCTATACCGGAGATGCCCGTTTCTACGGCATCGACGCTTACATTAAAAAAGACTTTGGTGAAAATTCGTGCTGGGCATCTTATACGTTAAGCAAATCGCTGGAAAGGCTGGCGCCCGGGGGCAGCCCGCTCCCCGCGTATCGCCCTGCCCCGCAGGATCAACGGCACGAGTTTAAGCTGGCCGCCATCATCAAACTCCGCAAACTGTATCTGTCGGCGAATTACATTTATGGCTCAGGGATGGAGATTATCAGAGAAACCTTTAAAAATGATCCCGGACAAACCAGCTACAAGCGGGTTGACACCGCCTTAACCTACCATTTCCACCGGGGCCGGATGTCGGGAGAAACCGGACTTTCTGTTCTGAATATTTTTGACCGGAAAAACTTAGTTCAGAACAATTATAAGAATATCAATATCAATGACGAAATAGGCTCGGTAAAAATATATACCGACGCGGTGCCGTTAACCCCGGTTTTATTCCTGAAGTTAGCCTTCTGAAAGATTGTTTGAAACTATCGGAAACACAAAAACCAGCGCCTTACGACGCTGGTTTCACACTCATTATTGGCATAAAGTCCGGGAATCTTACCCGGGAAAGAATCCGGTGTTTGTTTTACCTGGCATTGCTTTGCTCATGTACTCCTTTCACGGCGCGGCCGGAGGGGTCGGCATTGTTGCGGAACGACTCATCCCAGGCAAGCGCTTCGGCGGTACTGCACGCAATCGACGGAACCGACGGCACACAGGCGGCGGCCTGGTCAGACGGGAAATGCTCGCTGAAAATTGTACGGTACAAATATTCTTCTTTCGACATCGGCGTATTTATCGGGAAACGAAAGTGGGCGGAAGACATCATTTCGTCCGTCACTTTTTCGGTCGCAATCTGTTTCAGGGTATCAATCCAACCATAGCCCACCCCGTCGGAGAATTGTTCTTTTTGTCTCCAGGCAACACTTTCAGGCAACATATCCTCAAATGCTTTACGAACAACATATTTCTCCATTTTACCGTTGCCGGCCATTTTATCTTTCGGATTCAGCCGCATGGCCACGTCCATGAATTCTTTATCCAGAAACGGAACACGGCCTTCAACGCCCCAGGCGGCCAACGATTTGTTTGCACGCAAACAGTCGTACAAATTCAGTTTATTCAGTTTACGCAGGGTTTCTTTGTGAAACTCTTCAGCATTGGGCGCTTTGTGGAAGTACAGGTAACCACCAAAAATTTCGTCGGCCCCTTCGCCGGTCAATACCATTTTAATTCCCATCGACTTAATCACGCGCGCCAGCATGTACATGGGAGTTGATGCGCGTATAGTCGTTACATCGTAGGTTTCGATGTGATAAATGACATCGCGGATGGCATCCAGTCCTTCCTGGATGGTATAATGAATTTCATGATGAATGGTTCCGATGTGATCGGCTACCTTGCGGGCGGCAATCAAGTCGGGCGAATCCTTCAAACCGATGACAAACGAGTGAAGCTGTGGCCACCAGGCATCTTTCTGATCACCCTCTTCGACACGTTTCGCTGAGAATTTTTTGGCCAAAGCCGAAGTCACCGAGGAGTCCAGACCACCGGAAAGCAGCACTCCGTAAGGCACATCCGACATCAGCTGGCGGTGTACAGCCGCTTCCATCGCCTTTTTTAACTCGTCGATACTGGTGGTGTTGTTTTTTACATTTTCATAATCCATCCAGTCGCGCGTCCACCAGCGTTTAATTTCGCCGTCTTTACTGTACAGGTAGCTGGCCGGCGGAAACTCCTGTATTTTTGTGCAAACACCTTCCAGCGCTTTCAGTTCCGAAGCCACATAGAAATTACCGTACTTGTCCCAACCCATGTAAAGCGGGATGATCCCGATGTGGTCGCGGCCAATCAGGTACGTGTCATTTTCTTCGTCGTACAGGGCAAAAGCAAAAATACCACTCAGCTCATCCAGAAAATCAACTCCTTTTTCTTTGTACAGGGCCAGGATTACTTCACAATCCGAACCGGTTTGGTACTCGTAACGGGCTTTTGTTCTTTCGCGTATTTCGCGATGGTTATAAATCTCCCCGTTTACACCGAGGATCAGTTTTTTATCTTTACTGTACAAGGGTTGACCGCCCGATTCGGGGTCAACAATCGATAAACGCTCATGAGCAATCACTGCCTTCTCGCCACAGTAAATACCCGACCAGTCGGGACCGCGATGCCGAATTCGTTTCGATTGTTTCAATACCTGTGGTCTCAATTCCTGAGCATCCATCTTTAAATCAAATACACCTACAATTCCACACATAATGCCAATAACTTTAAATGAGTTCTCAAAACTATCTTTTTCAGAGCTCAAAAATAATCGTTTTGTTTCTATTTCAAAACTATTATTGACATTTTTCTATAATAAATTAATATTTACAGACAAATGATCAGATCACATTCGATTTTAGTTTCTTTTTGAAATCTAATTATTTCCAGAACACCCTCCCAAAAAACCAGCTTCGAAATAAAATAAAACTACATCAAACACCAACACCCCCCGTAAAAATACAGGGTCTTTCCAAAAAATCGATACAAATTCAGACTCAAGCTCCAAAACATTTAAAAGCCGGCACAAAATCAAACGTTATCCTTTTTTTCTACCGAAACGACAAAAAAAAGAGCAGCTCATACACTGAGCTGCTCTTTCGTGCGCCATTTATATTCTTTCTTACAGGAAGATCAATTGCGTAACAATGTAAACGGGCAATAAAACAACAAGCGAAAATTTCAGGATATACCCGAAAAAGCCGGGCATATTTATTTTGTTCTCTTCGGCAATGGCTTTCACCATAAAATTGGGGCCGTTGCCAATGTAGGTCATCGCCCCAAAAAATACGGCGCCCAGGCTAATGGCTTTCAGCAATACCTCGGGAATTCTGGCTACCAGCTTGGCGTCGCCAAACTGATCGACCATCCCCAGGGCCAGGTTGTGGAAAGAAACCGCGGTAGGGGCATTGTCGAGAAAAGAACTTAACGAACCGGTTGCATAATAAAAATGCGTGGGCGTGGTTAATCCAAACGAATGGGCGTTTTCTTTCAGGTAAAGCAAGGCCGGCACCATCGTAATAAAAATACCCAGGAAGAGGTAAGCCACTTCGACAATTGGCCCCCAGGTAAATTTGTTCTCCTCGTAGCGCATTTTGTTATCGGTAAATATCAACGACAAAACAGCCATGATCACAATAACGCCTTCGCGAAGAAATCCATAATAGTGATTCTCGTGAATTGCATGGATATACTGCTCGTTCAGAAACGCAACCGACAATACAACCCCCGCGAGGAACAGAAAATTCAGGTTTCCTTTTAAACGAATGGGTTCGATGTGCATGCGATCTTCGGACAAGGCAGAAGCCGTTTCTTTTTTGTGATAATAAGTATCGAGTATAAAATAAATAAGCAGCAACAACAGGTTTGCAAACAACCAGGGGCCGACCAGCCCAAAGAACCAGGTGAATGGCGCGCCTCTTAAATAAAGCAGAAACAAAGGGGGATCGCCCAGGGGAGTTAACATACCGCCGGCATTGGCTACAATGGCAATAAAGAACAAAATGGTGTGTACTTTAAATTTGCGTTCGGAGTTTGTTTTAATAACCGGTCTGATCAGCAACATCGCGGCGCCGGTAGTTCCCATAAAAGAGGCGAGCACCGCGCCGATTGCCAGAAAGAGCGTATTTACAGCCGGTTTGGCTTCAATATCGCCCTTCAGGTGAATGCCGCCGGTAATTACAAACAAAGCGCCCAGCAAAATAATGAAGGGGACATAATCGAAAAGTATCTGGTGGATGAGCTCGTGATGAAGTCCCCGCACGATCAGCACGATGGCCAAAGGAATACCCAGGATTAAGGATATCTTCAGTTTATTTTTATTTTCCTCCCACCAATGATGGAAAAATAAAGGTCCTATTGCGATAAACAGCAACATAGCCACAAACGGTAAGGATAACCATAAGGGCATACTTTCTACAGTTCCATGGTCCATAAGTCTATTACTAATTAATTTTTGATTTGAGGTCGAAAATAAAAAATATTCGGAAACTAAGTCCAATTAAAAATTAAAACCGGCCAATGTTAAGTGATGTTGAAGCCTTACACATTGAAACGGAAGTGCATGATGTCTCCATCCTGGACAATATAATCTTTCCCTTCGACGGCCATTTTCCCGGCTTCTTTACAAGCTTGTTCCGATCCCAGACTGATAAAGTCGGCATATTTAATCACTTCTGCCCGGATAAATCCTTTTTCAAAATCGGAGTGGATCACCCCGGCGGCCTGCGGCGCTTTAAAACCCTGCTTATAGGTCCAGGCCCGGACCTCTTTCACCCCGGCGGTAAAATAGGTTTCCAGTTTCAGCAAACGGTAAGCCAGCTTAATCAGTTTGCTCACGCCCGATTCCGTCAGACCGAGATCGTCGAGAAACATTTGCCGTTCTTCATAACTTTCCAGTTCTGCAATATCGGCTTCGGTAGCAGCAGCAATGACAAGAAATTCGGCATTTTCGTCTTTTATCGCTTCTTTAATGGCATCCACATAGGCATTCCCGCTAATCACCGACGCTTCGTCGACATTACATACGTACAGAATTGGCTTATTGGTCAGTAACTGCAGGTCTTTGGCCAGTTTCTGGTCTGCTTCCTCCACCTCAACTGTACGGGCCGATTTTCCTTGCAGCAGAACTTCTTTATAAGCTGTCAGGATTTTCAACAACCTTTTTGCTTCCGGATCGTTCCCTGTTTTTGCCTGTTTTTCCACTTTAACCAGCCGGGCTTCAACGGTTTCCAGATCTTTCAACTGAAGCTCGATATCAATTGTTTCCTTATCGCGTACCGGGTCAATGGTGGTATCCACATGAGTAATGTTGTCGTTATCAAAACAACGCAGCACGTGAATGATCGCATCCGTTTCGCGGATATTTCCCAGAAATTTATTCCCCAATCCTTCGCCTTTGCTGGCCCCGCGAACCAGGCCGGCAATATCCACAATTTCAACGGTTGTCGGGACAATTCGCTCCGGGTGTACAAGCTCGGCCAGTTTATTTAATCGTTCGTCAGGAACGGTAATAACACCAATATTGGGTTCAATGGTACAAAACGGAAAATTGGCAGACTGCGCCTTGGCATTCGACAAACAATTAAACAGCGTTGACTTTCCCACGTTCGGAAGCCCCACAATACCACACTTTAAAGCCATTCTTTCTACTTCTAAAAATTGAGCTGCAAAGTTAAACCTTTTTCCCTATTTTTGAACAGATACGAAACGATGCCAAAGTTTATTCAAGAAACGGATCTCACATGGAATAGTTAAATTTTATTAACCCGTTAAACTTCGTCCCGTATTTTTAATCTCTATATACAAACCAGCGTAAGGGCACATGATCAGCGATCAGCAACTAATAAGCAATTTAAAAGAGGAAAGCACCCGGCAGGATGCTTTCGGTCTGCTGGTAAAAAATTACAAAGAAAGGCTGTACTGGCATATCCGTAAAATTGTGCTTGACCACGATGATGCCGACGATATTTTGCAGAACACCTTTGTAAAAGTCTGGCGAAATATCGACTCGTTCCGGGCCGAATCAGGTTTGTATACCTGGCTTTACCGGATTGCCACCAATGAATCGCTGAGCTTCCTGAAACAGAAAAAGAAAAAAACGTTTGGAGGAACAGATGATGAACTGAACGACTATTTACTTGAAAACATTCAAACCGATCCCTATTTCAGCGGCGATGATATTCAACGTAAATTACAGGAAGCCATAGCGCGGCTGCCGCAAAAACAACGGCTGGTTTTTAACATGCGTTATTACGACGATATGAAATACCAGGACATGGAAAAGATCCTGGACACCTCTGCCGGAGCCTTAAAAGCATCATACCATCACGCCGTTAAAAAAATCGAAGATTATTTTAACTCCCTGGAATGACAGGTCCGGCCGGAATACATTAAACCTTTTATCATTAAATTAGTCAAAAGGACGAAATGAAAGAATTTGACAACATATGGAATCATCACCCGGAACTCCCAAAAGACAATCCTTTTGAAGTTCCTGAAGGTTATTTTGAAACGCTTGAAGACAGGATTCAGGCAAAAATAACGGCCGAAACAAGCCTGCCAACCCGGAAACAAAAAGTTATTCAACTGGTTAAACCCATATTGGGCCTTGCCGCCAGTTTCGCGCTTGTATTCCTGCTGGTTCATTACCCGATCAGCAAATTCATGCCCTGGTACGCCGCGCAGCAAGGGAGCGAACAAACAGATGAATTTCAGATGGAAGAAGAATACTTTACCTCCGCCTCCTTCACCTATGGGTACGCGTTGCTTCAGGCCCTGAATAATTCTGAAAATAATCATGAATTTGAAACAACTGAAATCATCACCTTTCTCTCAACCGAGTTAAACGACTATGAAATCTTCGCCGAAATCATTAACTGACACGAACATGAAAAAGCTTATCATCTTATCCGGACTTCTCCTCTTCTGCGTTGTTTCTTTTGCTCAACACAAAGGCATGCAGGGCGACTTTGAAAAGTTCAAATCTCAAAAAATTTCGTTTATGACGGAAAAAATGGAACTCAGCCCGGAGGAAGCTCAAAAATTCTGGCCCATATACAACGAGTTTGAAGAAAAACGCATGAATATCTTCAAAACGCGCAAAGAGCTTGAAGACAAGGTGAATGACAATTATACCAAATTCAGTGAAAACGAATTTAAAAAGCTCAGCTACGAAATTGTGGACCTGCATGTGAAAGAGGCCGGGTTGCTTAAAGAATATCACGAAAAATTCCTTCGTTTGCTGCCTGCCAAAAAAGTAGTCATCATTGGACAACTGGAAAATGAATTTCGCTTTAAAATGATCCGGGAGTTCCGCCAGCGCGAACGCGAAAACGAAAACAAAAAGTAAAACGGGCCTCCACCCGCTGCAAAAAGAACTTCAGTAACCGGATGACCGACTGCAGTCGCAAAAAAGGGTCAACGAGCCGGTTTTGAAGTGGGAGGGGTAGCTCTGAAGTGGGGTCCGGATGCAGCGAATCGGTCATCGGATAATTGGTCATTGCTACATTGCGGCTTGCAGCTTAAAACTTGCAGCTCGCAGCTTGCCGCTATAAAACACCTGAGTAAAACCACGACTGAACACTGATCACTGATCCCTGACAAACTTCCCCTCTTCCAAAAACCGGATGGTATCGTTAATTCCTTCGTACATTAAGCGGTCTTCTTTTACAAAGGGAACTTCTTCGCGGTACAGGGCAATAAATTCTTCCAAATAAGGAGAGCTTTTTAGTGGCCGCCGAAAATCGAGCGCCTGCGCTGCATTAAATAGCTCAATGGCCAACACTTTCATAACGTTATCAGCCACTTTCAGCGCCTTGGTGGCCGCATTGCCGCCCATGCTCACGTGATCTTCCTGCTCGTTTGACGAAGGAATTGAATCGACCGACGCAGGTGTGCAAAGTTGTTTATTCTGGCTCACGATCGATGCCGCGGCATACTGCGGAATCATAAAACCCGAATTCAGCCCGGGGTTGGCGACCAAAAACACGGGCAAGCCACGTTCGCCCGCGATCAGGCGGTAGGTCCGGCGTTCAGAAATGCTGCCCAGCTCCGACAAAGCAATCGCCAGAAAGTCGAGAGCCAGCGCAAGGGGTTCGCCATGAAAATTACCGCCCGAAATAATCAGGTCGTCATCCGGGAAAACGGTCGGATTGTCGGTCACCGAATTGATTTCCACCTCAACCACTCCCGCCGCGTAATGAACGGCATCTTTTACCGCCCCGTGCACCTGCGGAATGCAGCGAAATGAATAGGGGTCCTGGACATGTTGTTTTTCGCGGTCTATCAATTCACTTCCTTTCAATAATTCCCGAAAATTACGGGCCGTTTCAATTTGCCCGGTATGCGGACGGATTTCGTGCACCCGGGCCATAAAAGGTTCCAACAAGCCATCGAAGCTGTCGAGCGAAACCGCGCCAATCACATCGGCATACTTCACCAGGCTAAAGCTTTTAAGCAGTGTATGAACGGCATAAGCGCTCATAAACTGGGTGCCGTTCAGTAAAGCCAGTCCCTCTTTGGCTTCGAGCTTCACCGGTTCCCAGCCCATTTTCTTCAGGGCCCCGGCCGAACTGATTTTTTCTCCCTGGTAATTAACCGTGCCCAAACCCAGCAGGGGCAAAAACAGCATGGCCAGGGGAGCCAGGTCGCCGCTGGCGCCAAGCGATCCCTGCTCGAATACCTGGGGCAGCATATCTGCGTTAAATAAATCGATGATGCGTTGCACCGTAATGAATTGCACAGCCGAATTTCCTTTGGCCAGCGCGTGCGCTTTTAAAAGCAACATTAACCTGACGACATCGGGAGGAACTTCATTCCCTACATTGCAGGCATGCGAAACCAGCAGGTTCTCCTGCAATTTACTCAGGTCGGGTTTCGATATTTTCCGGTCGCACAAGGCCCCGAAACCGGTATTGATCCCGTAAATCGGATCTTCGCTTTGGGCCAGTTTCTGATCTAAAAAGTTTTTCGACTTCCGGATAAGCCGGATTGACTCATCTGAAAGCACCAGCTTTTTTCGCTGCTCCAATATCGTCTCAATGATTTCCCAGGTTAATGGCTTCGGGCTGATCGCGTGTATTTCAGGATTCATTTATGTTATTTTCAGCTAAAGTTGAACTATTCATCCATAAAAATCAATGGGTTTTGTCACCACTTTTTCAATTATCAGGCCATGTCCAACCTTAAGCCGGCTAAACAATCGCTTTGCCGGGCTGAATTTATCATTAAATTTGTTTTTCTGCTCAATTTCGATTTATGAAGAAACCATTAAAAATACATTACCTGCAGCATGTTTCGTTTGAAGGATTAGGCTGTATCGAAAAATGGATCAGGAGTAAGGGACACCAGCTGACAGCCACGCGTTTTTACCTGGATGAAGTTCTGCCCCACCCCGACGAATTCGACTGGCTGATCGTTATGGGCGGTCCGATGGGGATTTACGACGAGGCCGTTTTCTCCTGGCTAACTGCCGAAAAACAGTTTCTGAAAGAAGCGCTAACTGCCGGGAAAGTGGTTCTCGGAATTTGTCTTGGCGCCCAGTTGCTGGCCGACGCTCTCGGCGTTCAGGTGATTTCGGGGAACGAAAAAGAAATCGGCTGGTTCCCGGTGAAAAAAACGCCGGAAGCTTCAAAAGCTCCCCTGCTGGCCAATATGCCCGACGAACTGACTGTTTTTCACTGGCACGGCGATCAGTTCCAAATTCCCCCGGGCGCTGTCAGGCTTGCAGAGAGCAGGGCCTGTGCCAATCAGTTGTTTTTACATGGCGACCGTGTTGTTGGTCTGCAATTTCATTTCGAAGCCACTTCCGAAAGTATCGAAGCCATGCTCGAACATGCAGGTGACGAATTGACGGAAAGCGGGCCGTTCATTCAAACAACAGAGCGCATCAGGGCGGGGTATTTACACTGCCCCGCCAACAACAAGATCATGTTCTCCATTCTGGATCAGCTAAGCAAGCCGGATTAAACCACGGCATTACGCTTATCGTGCAGAAAACCGGATAAAAAACCAAACGTATTTTATACCGCCGAATAACAAACAACAGCTTTTGCTTTTTCAATGGCAGCCTCTATTCCGGCAACATCTTTGCCGCCGGCTGTTGCATAAAACGCTTGCCCACCGCCGCCGCCTTTCATTTCTTTGGCGGCTTCACGCACAATCTGTCCGGCATTTAAGCCTTTATCTTTTACCAGGTTATCCGAGATCATAATGCTCAGGCTTGGTTTTCCGTCGATTTCGGCGCCGAGAACCAGGAAGAGGTTATCAATCTCGCCTTTCAGTTGAAACGATAAATCTTTTACCGATTGGGCCGAATCGAGCTCTACTTTTTCAGCAATCAGGTTGATTCCGTTGACCGACTGCATTTTCTTCTTTAGTTCCTCTTTAATTCCGGCGGCAGCCTGTTTTTCGTAGGTTTCGATGATCTTTTGTAAACGGCTGTTTTCGGCCATCAGGTCTTCAACCGATTTTTTCAGGTCTTTGGTGTTACTAAACAAGGCGCGTACCTCATTTAGTTCTTCCATGTTCCGGTTGAGCCAGGCCTCCGCCTTGTCGGCAGTAATGGCCTCAATGCGGCGTACGCCGGCAGAAACAGCGCTTTCGGAAGTGATAATAAAATGACCGATCTGTCCGGTTGCCGGAACGTGTGTTCCGCCGCAAAGTTCGACTGAGTCGCCAAATTTGACCACGCGGACCGTATCGCCGTATTTTTCACCAAATAAAGCAATGGCTCCCATTTCCCGGGCTTCGGCAAAGGGAATATCATTTTTTACTTCCTGTGCAAAATTTTGGCGGATCAACTCATTCACCCGGGTTTGTATTTGATCCAGCTCTTCTTTGCTCACCTTGTGAAAATGTGAAAAGTCGAAGCGCAAATGATCGGCCGTTACCAGCGATCCTTTTTGTTCGACATGTGTTCCCAGAATTTCGCGTAAAGCCTGATCGAGCAGGTGTGTGGCCGTATGATTATTGGCCGTAAGCATCCGTTTTCGGTTGTTTACAACGGCCTTAAACCGCACCGACGGGTCGGCAGGCAGTTCTTTGGCGATATGGACAATCAGGTTATTTTCTT
The DNA here is from genome assembly GCF_059705485.1 of Gaoshiqia sp. US2. NCBI lineage: Bacteria > Pseudomonadati > Bacteroidota > Bacteroidia > Marinilabiliales > Prolixibacteraceae > Gaoshiqia > Gaoshiqia sp. US2. The sequence continues at coordinate 4,739,909 of NZ_AP048550.1, forward strand.
TTTGCGTATCCAGAATCGTTGTTTTTATGCCCTGGACCTCAATATACCCGGTATCGCCCACCTGTCCGCCCGACTCGCCGTAGAAAGGCGTCTGGTCGAACACAAGGTGGTACAATTCTTTATCTTTCTGTTTCACTTTCCGGTAACGGGCAATGTGAATATCGGCTTCAAGCGTGGTATATCCCAGGAACCTGACCTCTTCGGTTTTTTTCAACTCCACCCAGTCGCCGGTTTCCTGTGCAGCGGCGTGGCGCGAGCGGTTTTTCTGTTTTTCCATCTCCTCGTCAAATTCGGCCCGGTTCACGGTAAGGCCGTTTTCGCGCAGAATAAGCTCGGTCAGGTCGAGCGGGAAACCAAATGTATCGTATAACTCGAAAGCATTCTTCCCCGAAACCTCCGTTTTACCGGCTGTTTTCACCGAGGCCATTTCATCGTCGAGCAGGCGGATACCGGTTTCGAGGGTACGCAGGAAGCTCTCCTCTTCTTCTTTGATCACATTTTCGATCAGTCGTTGTTGCGCTTTCAGTTCGGGGAAAGCATCGCCCATATTCTTTTTCAATACTTCGGCCAGTTTGAATATGAAAGGCTCACGGAAACCCAGGAAGGTGTATCCGTACCTTACAGCCCGGCGCAGAATCCGGCGAATGACGTAACCAGCCTTATTGTTCGACGGCAGCTGACCATCGGCAATGGCAAATGCAATTGCACGGAGGTGGTCGGCAATCACGCGCATGGCAATATCGTCTTTCCCGTCTTTTCCGTAATGTTTACCGCACAACCTGGCTATTTCAGCGATGACCGGTTGAAACACATCGGTATCGTAGTTCGATTTTTTACCTTGTAACACCATGCACAGGCGTTCGAATCCCATTCCCGTATCTACATGCTTGGCCGGCAACTCTTCCAGGCTGCTGTCTGCTTTCCGGTTAAACTGGATGAAAACGAGGTTCCAGATCTCAATCACCAGCGGATTGTCTTTATTTACCAGATCGCGCCCGGGAATTTTAACCCGGTCGTCATCATCGCGCAAATCAACATGGATTTCGGAGCAGGGACCGCAAGGGCCGGTATCGCCCATCTCCCAAAAGTTATCTTTTTTATTGCCCAGCAACACACGCTCCGCCGGGAGGTGTTTCAGCCACAGTTGTTGCGCTTCTTCGTCCAGTTCCAGCTGATCATCCTTACTTCCTTCAAAAACGGTGGCATACATCCGGTCGGCGGGGATTCCCATCTTTTCGTGCAGAAACTCCCAGGCCCAGTCAATCGCCTCCGTTTTAAAATAATCGCCAAACGACCAGTTTCCGAGCATTTCGAACATCGTGTGGTGATAGGTATCGTGCCCTACTTCTTCCAAATCATTGTGTTTTCCGGATACACGCAGGCATTTTTGGGTGTCGGCTATGCGGACTGATTTGGCCGGTTGATTACCTAAAAAAATATCTTTAAACTGATTCATTCCCGCGTTGGTAAACATCAGGGTCGGGTCATTCTTCACCACCATGGGGGCCGAATCAACGATTGTATGCTGTTTAGAAATAAAAAAATCCAGAAAGGCTTTCCTGATCTCTTTGGAATTCATCTCCATCGTCTCTGCTAAATTTTAAAAATTGTTAAAATGAATTAATTGCCGATTTTTCAGACTTGTTAACCGGATTATTCAATTATTTTTGTCATCATGCTAACATGCCCGATTTTAAAGTCTTGCAAAGTTAGATTAATTACTTAAATTTGTTACATCCGAAAAAAAGAAATTGGTTTTATATGGCAAAAACAAAGTACAAATTCAATCCCGAAACACTTAGTTACACCAAGGTTGAATATAACTTTAAAGCTAAATTTTCCCGCCTGCTGCTTCTTTTTTCTGCCAGCCTGATCATGAGTATTTTTATGACTGCTGTTTTTCTTCAGCTTTACGAAACGCCGAAAACGCGTAGCCTGAAGCGTGAGAATCAACGCATGTTGACGCAGTATGAACTGATGTACAAAAATCTGGAAAATGTAGAAAAGGTTCTTGCCGATCTGCAACAGCGCGACGACAATTTGTACCGTGTTATTTTTGAAGCCGACCCCATCCCCAATTCGATCCGCAAGGCCGGTTTTGGAGGTATCAATAAGTATGCCCGGCTTGAGACTATGGATAATTCGGAACTGGTTATAAATACAGCCCGAAAGTTGGATATCATTTCCAAACAGGCATACGTCCAGTCAAAATCATATGAAGAAGTCATGACCCTGGCCCTGGCCAAAGAACAAATGTTGTCCAGTATTCCGGCCATTATGCCTGTTTCCAATCAAGACCTGAAACGCACCGCTTCCGGATGGGGATTTCGTGTTCATCCAATTTATAAAATCAGCCGTTTCCATTACGGGATGGATTTTACAGCGCCTGTCGGGACCGAAGTCTATTCGACCGGAGATGGCATTATCAAAGATGTTCAAACATCCCGGACCGGCTACGGACGCTGGATTGTAATCGACCACGGGTTTGGCTACGAAACGCTTTACGGACACCTGAACGATTTCAATGTAAAAATCGGACAATCAGTTAAACGCGGCAGCGTAATCGGTTATGTTGGCAACAGCGGAACCTCATCGGGGCCTCACCTGCATTACGAAGTGCATAAAAACGGTAAACCGGTTAATCCCCAGCATTTTTACTTTAAAGATCTGAGTGCGGAAGAATACGAGACCATGATCGCGTTATCGTCGAACATGGGTCAATCTTACGACTAATCCGTCGGTGTTGTGCCTTACAAAAAGCCTGTCATAGAAAAAGTGTACTACACCATTGGTGAAGTTGCCGACATGTTTCAACTCAATACCTCCCACATTCGTTTTTGGGAAAAAGAGTTTGATGTACTGAAACCCCACAAAAACAAAAAAGGCAACAGGCTGTTTACCAAGGATGACATTGAACAAATCAAATTAATTTATCATTTGGTGAAAGAACGCGGACTGACGCTGAAAGGCGCCAAGCAAAAATTAAAAGACAACAAAGACAACACGGTCGGGAATCATGAGCTCGTTGATCGCTTGCAGCAAATCCGCCAAATGTTAATTGACATTAAAGAAGAGATGGACTAAAGGTGAATTTCCGGGTATCGATAAATGCATTTCGTTCACTCCCGATCAATAGATGGCCTGTTATTTTCAATATAACCGTCGTGTTTAACATGCGAACCTGTACATGTAAAAAAATGAAAATCAGCGAAATAACGAACTATCTTGAATTGATAGCCCCACTGGCTTACCAGGAATCCTATGACAATGCCGGGCTGTTGGTCGGTCATCCCTCTGATGAAGTCGGCAAGGCGTTGATTACGCTGGACGTGACTGAAGCCGTGATTGACGAAGCCATCAACGAAGGTGCAGGACTTATCATCGCCCATCATCCCTTAATTTTTAACGGCATCAAAAAGCTGAACGGTTTTTCGGAAACCGAACGTTGCATCATCAAAGCAATAAAAAACAACATCGCAGTTTACGCAGCACACACCAACCTCGACAGCGTGATGGGCGGGGTAAACAGCAAGATTTGTGAGAAGCTGGGCCTGATAAACTGCCGTTTTCTTTCCCCCGCAAAAGGGCAACTGAAAAAGCTGGTGACCTTCATCCCGCACGAATATGTTGGGCAGGTGCAAAAAGCTGTTTTTGAAGCTGGGGCCGGACACATCGGGAATTACGATTCATGCGGGTATTCGCTCGAAGGAACAGGCAGTTTCCGTGGAAATGAAAACAGCAAACCCTTTGTCGGATTGTCAGGACAGGTTCACCACGAAGCGGAAACCCGTTTTGAAACAATTTTTCCGTCCCACATTCAGGCAAAAGTGATCGGCGCCCTGCTGCAAGCCCATCCTTACGAGGAAGTCGCTTACGATATCTATTCGCTCGACAACGATTTTCCGCTGGCCGGTATTGGGATGATCGGCGAACTGGAACAACCACTGGAAGAAACTGCATTTCTCCGGCAGGCACAGAACGTATTTCAAGCCGATGCCGTCAGGCACAGCCCTCTGCTGAACAAGCCGGTACAAAAAGTAGCTGTATGCGGAGGCTCAGGAAGTTTTCTGATTCGGCAAGCCATTAGCGCCTATGCAGATGTTTTCGTGACCAGCGACCTGAAATACCATCAATTTTTTGAGGCCGAAGCGAAGATACTTCTGGCCGACATCGGGCATTTTGAGAGTGAACAATTTACCCGAGAAGTTTTTTATGAGCTACTTACAAAAAAATTCCCTACATTTGCACTCCGTTTATCGGCTGTTAAAACCAACCCGATTAACTACTTGATTTGAAACAGATAATAACAGCATTCAAATATGAATACACAGTATCGCGAAGAAGACAAAACCGTGCCAATTAGTGAGAAACTAAAAGCGCTTTACGAATTACAGAGTGTTGCGTCGGAAATCGACAAAATCAAAACCCTTCGGGGTGAGCTTCCCCTGGAAGTGCAGGACCTGGAAGATGATATCACCGGTTTAAAAACCAGAATTTCAAATTTTGAAGATGATGTGAAAAGCATGGAAACATCAATCGTCAACCGGAAATCTGCTATTAAGGAATCTGAAGTCCTGATTACCAAATACACCGAACAGCAAAACAACGTTCGAAATAACCGGGAATACGATTCACTGAATAAAGAAATTGAATTCCAGAAACTGGAAATTGAACTTTCTGAAAAAAGAATCCGCGAGTTTATGGCTGAACTACTCACAAAAAAAGAAGCGATCGATTCGTCGAAAATACAACTGAGCGAACGAGAAGAAGATTTGGACCGCAAGAAAAAAGAGCTGGACGAAATTACAGCCGAAACAAAAATTGAAGAAGAAAAGCTGAAAAGCAAAGCGGAAAAAATCGAAGACATGATTGAATCGCGCTTACTGACTGCGTTTAAACGTATCCGCAAAAATGCCCGTAACGGTCTGGCTGTTGTTACCGTACAACGCGATGCCTGCGGTGGTTGTTTCAATAAAATTCCGCCTCAGCGTCAAATGGATATTGCTAACCGCAAAAAAATTATCGTTTGCGAATACTGCGGACGCATCCTGGTTGATAAAGATATCATGGAAGTGGAAGTAGGAGCCGAAGACTAAATATGACAACAAGATAATTAATAAGAGGCCATCTGAAAAAGATGGCTTTTTTGTTTGCACTAAGGATTTGATACGAAATAATATGTACATTTGAAAAAAACAAAATGTATGCAAAGCGATAAACTTTTACAGGAAAAATATGATTTGCTATTGCCCCATTTAGATGAAAAAAGCAAGCGTCTGTATTTGGCATCAGAATCGATCGGGCATGGGCGTGGGGGTATAAGTAAAACTGCTAAACTTACTGGGTTTTCCAGGGTGACGCTAACGTCAGGGATTAAAGAATTGCGGTCGGCAGATGTAAACAAGATTGATTTAAAAAGCAACCGAAAGACTGGTGGTGGCAGAAAAAAGCTGACAGACAAAGAAATTGGATTAACAGAAGCTGTCCGCGAATTGGTAGGCCCCCATACTGTTGGAGACCCGATGAATACACTTTTATGGACAAGCAAGAGTACGAGAAAGATAGCGGTGGAGTTAAAAAGGAAAGGGTATAATGTTAGCTATAACGTAGTTAACCGTATATTGAGTTCCGAAGGGTTTAGCTTGCAGGGTAATAAGAAGGTTGACGAAGGCGGGGAACACGAAGATAGGGATGCACAGTTTGAACATATCAACAAAGTGGCGACAGAATTTATTGCTTTAGGGGACCCGGTTATTTCGGTAGATTGCAAAAAGAAGGAATTAGTGGGGAATTATAAGAATTCAGGACAAGAATGGCACCCAAAAGGCGGATCCCCCGAAGTAAAGGTTTACGATTTTGTCGACAAGGAACTAGGGAAAGCCATACCTTACGGGGTGTATGATATAGAGCAAAACCAAGGCTGGGTAAGCGTTGGGGTTAATTACGACACAGCTAAGTTTGCCGTTTCATCCATACGGAACTGGTGGTATGAAATGGGGGCGGGTTTGTACGGAAAATCAAAACGCCTGTTCATAACAGCAGATGGTGGCGGGAGCAACAGTGCGAGAAGCCGTCTTTGGAAATCAGAAATACAGTCACTTTCAAATGAGTTGGACATGGAAATAATTGTAAGCCATTTTCCGCCAGGGACAAGCAAATGGAATAAAATTGAACACAGGATGTTTTCATATATCTCCATGAACTGGCGGGCAAAACCACTGACAAGCCTACAGGTAATAGTAAGCCTGATTGCAGCTACGACAACAACAAAAGGCTTGTTGATAAAAGCAAAAATCGATGACACGGTCTATGAAAAAGGAATTAAAATAATAGATGAGGATTTGAGAAAGATAAATATCACAAAAAACGATTTTCATGGAGAATGGAATTATTCCATTGTACCAAATATGTAAAGTTTATTTTGTATCAAGCCCTAAGTCCTTAAAACGCTAATTTTGGCGGTGAAAAACGGTCTGTAGCTCAGTTGGTAGAGCAGCTGACTCTTAATCAGCGGGCCCGGGGTTCGAGCCCCCGCAGACCGACCAGAAAACCAAAGAGTTGCAAGAATTTAATCTTGTGACTCTTTTTTATTGTATTCTCAATAACCAAATCTGGCCAGAATCGTAACAGTAAAAGCTTTCCAGGTAAAACCAAAGCTCCTGCACAAATAACACAAAAGACCGGAAATTTATGACGTTTCCGGTCTTTTATGAAACCTAATAAGAACTGAAAAAAATCGATGAAATGAAAGCTATAAAACAAACCTTGCCGTTCAGACGATTCGCCTTTTTAATGGCTCTGTTGACCATCGCAGGCTGCGCCGCAATCTCATCATTCGATCAATATGCTTACACGCAAACCACATCGGGAAAAGTTGATGCGTTAAACGTGATGGATTTGGCAACTGAAGCATACGATGTCCATAAAACCTTGGTAAAGGAGCTTGAAACCAAACTTCAGAAAATCTATGAGTACGAGAAAAACCGGCCCAAAAATGAAATCAGTACCCAAATGTGGGATAAACTTCTCGCTAAAGAGGGCTATCTGTTGGGAGGATTCCTTGCCCGCTGGAAAGAGGAAGACAAGCTAAATCCGGCTTTTATAACCGAAATGAAGAAAATCGTGGATCAGGCATTTGACCAGATCGCAGGTTTGGAAAGCAAGAAAATCAAAAAATCGCAAGTATCAAATTGAAAAACGTTAACCCACTAAAAACAGGACAGATATGGATTTCCAAAAGCTATTTGACCGCCTGAAGGACGAAGTAATCAAGCTGGCTTCGTCCAGTTTGAAGAGTTACAAAAAAGAAGCGCAAAACGATGCCTTGCGTATCGTGGAAGAACTGAAGGGAAATCTGGAAACATGGACCATGCAAATGGCGGCCGGAGAACTGTCAGCAAAAGACTTTGAATTTTTAGTTCTGGCACAGAAAGAACTGATTGAAATGACGGCATTAAAACTGAAAGGCCTGGCTAAAATTAAGATTGACGAATTCAAGACCGGTTTGTTAAACTGTATCATCAATACCGTAACCGGTTTAATCTGACGTTGAGTAAATATCCTCTAAATTCGTTAAAAGGTTTAATTTAAGAATCATTCTTCGTGAAAGGATTGAAATATATTTTAAATATTCGGGGAAGAATATTTAGATATAAGTGAAGCCAGGCTCATTTTTCACCCGGCTTCTTTATATTTTCAGTATTGGCTACCAACTACCTCCAGCTCCGCCGCCGCCAAAGCCACCACCCCCGAAACCGCCAAAACCGCCGCCGCCCCCGAAGCTGCCACTGCCGCCTGAGAAGTTGCCCCAACCGCCGCTGCGATGGCCTGAGCCCATTAAGCCGCCCATGATCAGCCAGAAAGGCAAACTACTGCCACCGGTGTTATAGTACCTTCTCTTCCCTCTGAAAATCGGGATGATAACAAAGAAAAACAGAAAAAACAGGATGAAAAACGGAAATCCGCCTCCGCTAACTTTATCCTGGTACTCCTGTGCCGAGAATTCGCCGGACGCCAGAGACATAATGACCTGCACGCCGTTTGAAAGTCCGCCGTAAATATCTCCCGCTTTGAAGCGCGGAATCATCTCATGATTAACAATGTCGCGATTGGCAACAGCATCGGGAATAACCCCCTCCAGCCCGTAACCCACAGCCATGAATACTTGCCCCTTTTCTTCCGCCGTTTTGGGCTTGAACAGTACAATCACACCGTTGTCTTTGTCTTTCTGTCCGACTCCCCATGCTTCGCCCAAACGAAAAGCATAATCAGATGCCGCATAACCATCGAGCGTTGGCACGGTAACAACGACAATCTGGGTTGAAGTTTGCCGGGCAAAAGAAACCAGTTGGTTTTCCATCTGTAACACCTGTTCCGCAGTCAGCACCTGGGCCAGGTCATTGACTAATCTGGGTGGATTTGGCCGTGCGGGGATATCCTGAGCAGAGATCCCCAAGGACAACAACAAAGCAACAATAACGAATATTTGTTTGATCATGCTACTTATTTTTCTCCGAATGAAATTTCGTCCGGAAGTTCATTGACATCATCATGCTGATACGGGAAGTGCGCCTTAAGCTGTTCACCTGCCATCCTGATCCCTTCGGCCAGCCCATCAGCCATCCGGCCTTTTTTAAACATCGCCAGCATGTGTTCTTTAATTTCCTCCCAAAAGTCGTCCGGCACTTTCGCATTAATTCCGGCATCACCCAAAATGGCAAACTTATGGTCGTATACCGCCATATAAAACAAAACTCCGTTTCTCAAGGCTGTTTTATGCATGTTCAGCTTTTCAAACCAATATGCAGCGCAATCGAGTACATCCTCCTTACATTTACCTTCGATATGTACACGCACTTCGCCGGACGTATCCAGCTCAGCTGCACTGACGGCATCGGTTATCCGCTTTTTCTCTTCTTCGCTAAAAAAATGAGATACTGCCATAGTCATACTTTTTATTCGAAGCTTACCTGAGGCGCTTTTTCAGCTCCCTGATCAGCTTCAAAATAAGCTTTCTTTTCGAAACCAAACAGGTTGGCATAAAGGTTCTTCGGGAATGTCCGGATGTAGGTATTAAACGAACGGGCGCTTTCATTAAATTTCCGGCGCTCAACAGTTATCCGGTTTTCAGTTCCTTCAAGTTGAGCCTGCAAATCCAGAAAATTCTGATTTGCCTTCAAATCCGGGTAACGTTCTACCACCACCATCAGGCGGCTCAATGCAGAAGATAAACCAGCTTGTGCATCCTGAAACTGCTGAAGTTGCTGCATATTCATATTTTCCGGGTTTACGTTCACCGATGTTGCTTTTGAGCGGGCTTCAATCACGGCCTGCAGGGTTTCCTGTTCGTGTGCAGCATAACCTTTTACAGTACTAACCAGGTTTGGGATGAGATCGGCCCGTCGCTGATACACATTCTCGACCTGCGCCCAACTGGCTGAAACGCCTTCATCCATCGTAACCATCGTATTATAGGTGCCTTTAACGGTCGAATAAATCAATAAAACGACGATAACGACACCTGCTAAAATGATCCAACTCTTTTTCATTTGTTTTACTCTTTTTATCAATGATTTTTACTAGTTCGGCAAATGTTGCAAAACTACCCTAAAGTTACTTCATTTTTTCGGGGAATGTCGCAAATTTACCGTTAGACAAACGTCTTCAAAAGATGAACCAAAATCGTCCTCTGCCATGACACGAGAAGAATTTCAAACCCACATCCAAACCGGAATACCAATCAGCTTACCCGGAACCCGCCCATACATAGCGAGTTTGAATCACGCCCCCAGACGTAAAGATATCCTATCGTCTGAAGAAAAGAAGCAAGCGTTAAAAAATGCCTTACGTTATTTTCCGACAGAACAGCATGTCATTTTGGCGCCGGAATTCTTAAACGAGTTAAAAACATTCGGACGAATCTATATGTACCGTTTTCGCCCGGCATACGAGATGAAGGCCCGCCGGCTGGAAGACTATCCGCACCGATCAAGGCAAGCTGCAAGCATCATGATGATGATTCAGAATAACCTGGATCTGGCGGTGGCCCAACATCCGCACGAATTGATCACCTATGGCGGAAACGGAGCTGTCTTTCAAAACTGGGCACAATACCTGCTTTGCATGAAATATTTATCGGAAATGACCGATGAGCAGACCCTGGTTTTATATTCCGGACACCCGATGGGCCTGTTCCCCTCTCATCCGGATGCGCCGCGCGTGGTGGTCACCAACGGGATGGTGGTTCCCAACTATTCCGGACGCGACGATTATGAGCGAATGAATGCCTTGGGAGTCAGCCAATACGGACAAATGACAGCAGGCTCATTTATGTACATTGGCCCCCAGGGGATTGTACACGGAACCACCATCACCGTGATGAATGCGGCCCGCATGCAGGGAGCAACAGAAATGGCAGGCAAGGTTTTCGTATCGTCGGGACTTGGCGGTATGTCGGGAGCCCAGCCAAAAGCAGCGAAAATTGCCGGCATGATTGGTGTGGTTGCCGAAATCAATCCCAAAGCAGTTCGCATACGACACCAGCAAGGCTGGGTAGACGAAGTCTTCACTGAACTTGATTTCTTAATCGTGCGTATTCGTCAGGCTCAGAATAATAAAGAAGCAGTATCGCTGGCTTACCAGGGCAATGTGGTCGACTTATGGGAAAAACTGGCAAAAGAAAAATTTCACATTGATTTGGGTTCCGATCAAACCTCGCTGCATAATCCCTTTGCCGGCGGATACTATCCTGCCGGATGGAGTCTGAATGAGTCGAATAAGATGATGAGCGAAGATCCGGAACAATTTAAAGAAGAAGTTTACAAAAGTTTGCGGCGCCACGTGGCTGCCATTAATCAAATGACTGCCTTGGGCATGTATTTCTGGGATTACGGGAATGCCTTTCTGCTGGAAGCCGGACGCGCCGGAGCCGATGTGTTCAGTCAAAACAATAAGTTTATATATCCGTCGTACGTACAGGATATCATGGGTCCATTGTTTTTCGATTACGGTTTCGGGCCTTTCCGCTGGGTCTGCACATCAGGCGACCCGAAAGACCTGGCAAAAACCGACCGGCTTGCCGCTTCGGTATTGAAAAAAATCAGGCAAACTGCCCCGCCTGAAATTCAAAGCCAGTTAAACGACAATATTCACTGGATTGAAGAGGCCGAAAAAAATCAGCTGGTTGTTGGCACACAAGCCCGGATTTTATATGCCGATGCTGAAGGACGAATAAAAATTGCCCGGGCTTTTAATGAAGCCATTAAAAACAGGGAAATTTCAGCGCCCGTCGTGTTGGGCCGCGATCATCACGATGTCTCGGGAACCGATTCGCCCTTCCGGGAAACATCCAACATCTTTGACGGATCAGCTTTCACGGCCGATATGGCCGTACAGAATGTCATCGGGGATTCTTTTCGCGGAGCCACCTGGGTATCAATTCATAACGGAGGCGGAGTTGGCTGGGGTGAAGCCATTAACGGAGGCTTCGGCCTGACCATTGACGGCAGCACCGATGCTGAGCGACGGATCGCGCAACTGTTACATTGGGACGTAAACAACGGGATTGCCAGACGAAACTGGGCAGGTAATCCGGCAGCGACCTTCGCCATAAAACGGGCCATGAAAGAAAATCCGAAGTTGAACATCACCTTGCCCCATCAGGCAGATCAGGAGGTGATCGACAGTCTGTTCTGATTAAATAGTGTCGGTGTATTTTTTCAGGGTGAAGGTGAAAGTACTCCCTTTCCCGGGTTTCGACTGAACACCAATTGTTCCGCCGTTAATTTCAACAAATTCTTTACACAACAACAAGCCCAGCCCCGATCCCTTTTCATGATTGGTGCCATAAGTTGAAATGTGATTGTCGGGTGCGAATAAACGGGGAAGATTTTTCGCCGAGATCCCGATCCCATTATCGATCACCGCTATTTCAATAAAATTGCCTGATTCTTTTGCCTTAACCGTGATTTCGCCGCCTTCTTCCGTAAACTTTACGGCATTGGAAATCAAATTTCTCAAAATCAGGTTAACCATATTATAATCGGCAAATGCAGCGATCCCGGCGGCAACATCTGTTTTAAGTTTTATCCCCTTACTTTCAGAGAATCTGAAATTAAGCAGGATATTACTTTCAATCAATTCTGCCAGTTCCAAACGTTCGGGACGGTAACTAATGCTGTTTTTCTGACTTTTGGCCCACGACAACAGGTTATCCAGCAAAAAATAAGTACTTTCAGCCTCATCCCTCAGTTCATGGATAATTTGTTGCCGTAACTCATCGGTAAACATTTCCGGATAGTCGGCCAGTTGTCCTACCACATCTTTAAAAGCCCCGATCGGGTTTCTCAGGTCGTGCCCGATAATAGACAGGAACTTGTCTTTCGTCTCGTTTACCCGGATCAACTCAACGTGTTGCTCGTTAATCTGCTTATTTTTCTGTTCCAGCAGATCGCTGGCCTTTTTACGGGATTTTATATAATTGAGCATAATAAAGAACACGATGACCGATAAGCCAAGGGTTAAAAACAAAAAACGTGTTTGTGTTTTTTGTCTTCTTATCTGAATCTCTTTTATCTGGCTGTTCTTTTGAAGCAGTTCAATTTCGTTTTGTTTTTCCGAAACTTCAAGTTCCGAACGCAGTTGTGCAAAATCATTGGTCCGCTCGTCGTTGTAAAGCGTGTCGGTTTTCTGGGCATAAAGCTTCATATTCTCAAAGGCTTCTTTATACCGTTTCTGGGCCTCATAGATCCGGGATTTCACCAGGTAGCCTTTTTGTTCAAGATCGGCAATCCCAATTTTTTTTGAAAGTTCCAGAGATTCGTTTACCTGCGATAGCGCTTCTTCCATCTTCCTTTCCGACAAGGCCGTCTGTGATAGGATTAACCGCGCATTGGCAATTCCTTCCAACATCTTCAGCTCACTAAAAACAGATAATGCCTTGTTTGCATTCTCGTAAGCAAATTTGTTTTCTCCGAGCAGCAGGTAAACTTCGGCCAAACCAACCCATCCGTAAGCCCGGTAAAAATCGCCGGCATCGGCGCTATCCGCAATATCAATTGTCAGCTGATAATGGGTTAATGCCTTCTGGTATTCTTCTTTGTCTTTATAAATTTCTCCAATATTATTGTATACAATCGCCTGACCTACATAATCATTCAACTGCTGATAGGTAGCCAGGGTCCGTTCATAAAACTCCAGCGCTTTATCGTAATCTTTCCATGCATGATAATTCACGGCCACATTATTCAGAATCCGGGCCATGATCTGTTCGTTACCTTCCTGCTCAAAATATTTCAACGATTCCATCAGATGGCGAAGTCCTTTGGTCCGTTCGCCTTTATTTGTGAGCAAAGCGCCAAGGTTTAAACGGGCCGTGGCTGCCCGTGCTTCCAATCCGGCAGAATCTGCCTTTTGTAAGGTTTCCCTGAACATCGCCGCCGATGTTTCGTAATCACCGGTGTTCATGTAATAGGCTGCCAGCGAGTTCAGGCCAACGCAAATGTAATCGGTATGACCTGTTTCTCTGGCTATTTTAAGGCCAATGTCGGAATACTTACGACCATCTTCAAAGTTACCGGCAAACAGATAACCGCCGCCAATTAATAAGTTAGCAAAAGCCTCCTGTTCTTTATTCTGGTATTCCTGAATGATTGACAAGGCCAGACGTCCATACTCAACCACCTTTGCGGGATCGACATACGTGTATTCTTTGGAAAGTTCCAGGTAACAGTCGGCCCGTTTTTCTCCCTTCAACCCGGGCAATACAGATCTCAGGCTGTCAATTCGGGCCGATTGGGCACAAACTGATGCATTTGTAAAGAAAAAACCGACTAAAATGACAACTGTGTAAACGTATTGCTTCAATTAGATTATTTTATCTTATGGACTAAAAATAATTCATATTTATATCTCTCACAAACAAGAATTACGAAAACATGAGCTGATACGGACGTTTTAGTTCATTTTTTAACGCTTCGATACCAAAACTCCTGCTTTTTCGCAAGAATTCGCGTCCTTCAAAATAAACAAGAATGGCAGGAACCGAAAAAATCCGGTTTTGGGCGGCGGCATCAGGCACTTTTGCACAATTCATATAAACCTGTTTGATTTTCGGGAAATATTCATCCAGCATTTCGGCCACTTTCGGTTTCAATACCTGGCATACGCTGCATTCGTCAGTCGAGAAATAGGCAAGTACCGCATCTTCCTGTTCAAGTACCTGCTCAAAATCAGCCAGAGAAAAAAGTTCGGTAAACATCAGTATGGTCCGCGCTTAATAAAACAAGATCTTTTCCATCGTATTCCCGCTCTAATCCTGGTTCTTCTTCTGAATCAAAACAGTGGCGTAAGCAGATATCCCCTCTTCGCGGCCCTCAAAGCCAAGCTTCTCGGTTGTTGTCGCCTTCACCGAAACCACATCAGAGTCAACTCCCAACACTTCAGCCAATTTCTCTTCCATCATCGGGATATAATCTTTCAGTTTAGGTTTTTGGGCCGCAATGGTGGCATCGATATTTCCAATGGCATAACCTTTCCCGGACAGCAGTTCGTTTGTTTTTTTCAACAAAATCTTACTGTCAATATTCTTAAAATCAGTCGAATTATCAGGAAAATGATAACCAATATCTCGAAGTTTGGCAGCGCCGAGCATAGCATCACAGATGGCATGAATCAGCACATCTCCATCCGAGTGAGCTACCGTCCCTTTTTGATGCGGAACCAGAATACCGCCTAACCAAAGACTTTCGCCTTCGGCCAGACGATGAACATCATAACCAAAACCAATACGAAATATCATTACCTTCTTTGACTGTTAAATGCTTCAAAGTCGAACAACAGCGAGAAACGCAAGGTATTTTCAAGCGGGTGATTTCTTTGGGTCGGCACCAGGTACGAAAAATCCAAGGCAAAAACATTCAGCTTTAAGCCGGCGCCGAAGGTTACAAATTTCCGGTTACCCTTGTTTTCGTGTTCGTAAAAATATCCGCCGCGAATAGCAAACTGCTTGTTATACCAATACTCGAAACCGGTGGAGATATTGACTTCCTGAAGTTCTTCCTTAAACCCGCCCGGAGCATCCGTAAATGAAGTGAACATACCGGAAATGACCGATTTATCCTGGCTGAATCCGCCTCCGACAATCACGCCTCCCTCACCTTCTTCCACTTCAATGTTTGGGGTAGGTACCAGTAATTTATTGAAATCGAGGGTAAATAAAATTGTATTGTATTGGTTTAGTTCGGTTTCATAGGCCGTGCCCAAACGCAGATTGGTCGGGATAAAGTCTTTGGTCATCCCGTCGGAATACGAAATCTTATTTCCAATATTGGAAATATTCAAACCGGCTGATAATACGGAATTTCTCCTGTTCCGACGCATTTCGTTCCGAAAGTAGAATGCAATATCGGCCGCAAACGAATTACCGGCATGTGTTTCGACATCGCCAACCATTTGCCCTCCGGTCAAATCGGAACGGATGTACCGCAAAGCCACAGAACCGGAAAATTTTTCGGAAAGCAAGCGGCTGTAAGCCACATCAAAGGCAAATTCATTCGGATTTTGCAGGCCCTGGTAATTTCCCCAGTTATCCATAAACGTAATTTCACCCAATGCAAAATAGAGCAACGAGGCGCTGACCGTTTGCACGTCATCCAGCTTTTTGTATCCGGCCAGGTAAGCCAGGTTAATGTCGTCAACCAGGTTCCGGAGCCAGGGAGTATAGGACAAACTCACGCCCAGGTCGCTTTCCATAAACGCGTATTTCGCCGGATTCCAGTGCTGCGAGTTCATATCCGGGGAAGTGGCCACGCCGGCATCCCCCATACCGCCTGCCCGTGAATCAGGGGCAATTGTTAAAAACGGAACCGCTGTTGAAATCGTGTTGGCCCCCGTAGCTGAAGATTGGGCGCTGGCATGCTGAAAACAGATGCTCAAAATTAAAATCGCCGTAATAACCGCAAATCGCTGTTTCATTTTATCCTGTTAAGAAGTTAAACTGCAAATATAGACTAATTGTTAAAATCTGTCCCCTTACCGGGAGCTACAACAATGAACGAAAAAAAGAGATAAAAAGTATATCTGTGATCATGCTATATGAAAAGAAGACCTACCGGGACCGCTGAAAAAAGTTAAGAAGCCTGAACAATAAGTGATGGACAAATCAGTTATATTTGTGAACATTGAAATTTTAACTGAAAATACATAGCAATGAAATTTAAGGCCATAATACTTTTGGTGTTGTCTGTGATGATTGCAGGCTGTGGTTTATTCAAAAAAGATGGTGCCGGATTTAGCAAAAAGAATGCATCCAGCAAAACCGGATGGAAATACAACGATCCGGACAATGGTGGTTTCCAGGCAGATGATGGCTATGAGCAATTTACCGGCCCCGGGTTAAAATTCATCCAGGGTGGAACCTTTACGATGGGACGGGTCGAACAGGATGTCATGTACGATTGGAACAACATGCCCCGACGGGTAACCGTAGCATCATTTTATATGGATGAAACAGAAGTATCGAACCTGGACTACCGGGAATTTTTGTTCTGGATCCGCCGGGTACATCCCGACAAACCGGAAAGATATCAGGCTGCCCTGCCCGACACCCTGGTGTGGAGAGCTGCTTTGGCCTACAATGAACCTTATATTGAAAACTACCTGCGGCATCCGGCGTACAGCCGGTACCCCGTAGTTGGCGTTTCGTGGGTCCAGGCAACCGAATATTGTAAATGGCGCACAAACCGGGTTAACGAGCAATTACTGGTCAACCGCGGGGTGCTGAAACACGACGCCAATCAAAGCGGCCAGGATGTATTTACCACGGAGACCTACCTCGCCGGCTTATACCAGGGGACACAGGGTGATAAACCCATTGAAGACGCGATGGGTAATGCCCGGCAACTCAGGTGGGAAGACGGTGTTTTACTGCCAAGTTACCGCCTGCCTACCGAAGCCGAGTGGGAATATGCGGCTTATGGCCTGATCGGAAATACAGAGGGAGAGTTATTAACCGAAAGAAAACTTTATCCCTGGAACGGAAGCTACCTTCGGAATGATTCCAGAAGACGCCGTGGCGAATTAAATGCGAACTTCATCCGGGGACGTGGCGACATGATGGGTATGGCCGGAGCATTAAACGATAATGCTGACATCTCTGCTCCTGTGAATTCGTACAACCCGAATGATTTTGGTCTGTATTGTATGTCCGGCAACGTAAACGAATGGGTCGCAGACGTATACCGCCCCCTGTCCATGCAGGATATGGCTGAATTCCAACCTTTCCGGGGAACGGTTTATACGCAATACAAACGCGATGAAGGCGGTAACCTGATCCGGAACGAATTCGGGGAGCTGGTTGTTGACACGGTCGCTGATTTCCGTAATTACATGGACGGAGATTACCAGTCGCAACTGATTGAAGGACAGGACTGGAACACGGAAAAGGCACTCAATACCGACAATATGTACATCAAATCAGAAACTGAAGGACAATTATCGTCTCTGATTACTGATAATACCCGCGTTTACAAAGGCGGATCGTGGAAAGACCGGCCTTACTGGCTGGTTCCCGGAACCAGACGGTACAAAGAGCAAACAGAAACAGCCAATGACCTTGGATTCCGTTGTGCCATGACACGCGTTGGCAGCCCGGAAGGATTTTAGTGATCATCAATCTAATCTTGATATTCATGAAACCTCATTTTTTTAGATGAGGTTTTCTTTTTTTTGCAACATGAACACAGAACAATTATATCATCTTTACTGCAAACATCCCGTTATCTCAACCGACAGCCGGAAAATTCCGAACGGATGTATCTTTTTTGCACTGAAAGGCCAAAACTTCGATGGGAACAAGTTTGCCAATGAAAGTATCGAAAAAGGAGCAGCCTTTGCTGTTGTTGACGATCCGGCCTTAGCAGGCAACGACAAACTGATATTGGTAACCGATGTACTGGAAAGTTTACAGCAACTATCCACCTATCACCGGGAACAACTCAATATTCCGGTGATCGCAATTACCGGATCAAACGGGAAAACAACCACAAAAGAATTAATTGCTGCCGTTTTACGTCAAAAATTCAGGGTAACCTTTACTCAAGGCAACCTGAACAACCACATCGGAGTCCCCCTTACCCTGCTCCACATAAACAAACAAACAGAAATAGCCATCATCGAAATGGGCGCCAACCATCCCGGAGAAATCGCCCAACTTTGCCGGATTGCCCGGCCCGACTACGGCATAATCACCAACATCGGCAAAGCTCACCTCGAAGGATTTGGCTCGTTCGAAGGAGTCGTTAAAACAAAATCCGAGCTGTACGATTTCCTTCGTGAAAACGGGGGAAAATGTTTTGTCAATGCCGATAATGAGTTGCTGGTAAAACAGGCAGGCGGACTCGACCAGCTAAGCTACGGAACAGGCGCGGCGGCCCAGCTTCAGGGCCAGGTGGAAGATTCGGCTTATTACCTGACCGTTAAAGCGCTTTTTCCGAAAGGGTGGCTGTATCTGAAGTCGAAGCTGATTGGCAGTTACAATGCAGAAAATATACTGGCAGCAGCACGCATTGGCTTACATTTCGACCTTGATCCGTTGAAAATCCAGCAGGCAATCGAAAACTACGAACCCGATAATAACCGCTCTCAGCTCATTCAAAAAAGGAGCAACCGGATTATTATGGACGCCTACAACGCCAACCCGACAAGTATGATGGCCGCCTTACAGAATTTTGAAATGATCAACCATCCCGACAAAGTGCTCATTCTGGGCGATATGCTCGAACTAGGGGCATATTCGGAACAGGAACATCAAAAAATTGCCGACTTCATTGCCCAAAGTAAGGTCCCGTCTGTTTTTCTGATTGGCAATTGCTTCGCAAAAACGCATACCGATCTAAAAACAAAGAAGTTCGGATCAACCGAACTTCTCATCAACTACCTGTATCAACAAAAAACAATGGAAGACAAGCTAATTCTGATCAAAGGCTCCAGAGGGATACAACTGGAAAAAGTCCTCGAAAAAATTTAGCCTGACTATTTTGGTATTCTTCCCGAAACAAGATTTAGTTGACCGGTTTCTCAACTTTCAACACTTCACCGATCGCCTGCTCAAAAGTCGACTTGGGTAAAGCGCCCATCGCCATTTGCGGCTGACCGTCAACCGGGACAAACAGCAACGACGGAATGCTTTGAATGCCAAACATGGCTGCCAGCTCCCGCTGATCCTCGGTGTCTACTTTGTAAATATGCAAACTGTCGCCGTATTCTTTTTGCAGTTCTTCCAGGATGGGAGCAACCATTTTACACGGACCGCACCAATCGGCGTAAAAATCAATCAAACACGGCTTGTCGCCTTCGTATTTCCAATCTTTATTTTGTTCAAAATTGAAAACTTTCTCTTTGAATGTTTCTTTGGTTAGATGTTCCAACATAGCTTTTTATTTTAATTATTCAAATATATAAATTTCTTGATACTTGTATATCAAGTTCTGTGCCAATAAAATTATCGGAAAATTACCTCTGCAAGGTTTCGAAATAATTGTAATTTTGTCACGGTTTTAAACATTTTGGCATGTTTTTACTTTAAATAACGTTTAAAACCGAAAAATTGATTCATGAGAGAGCATTTAAAACACCCTGTATTTTCAATTATTTCAGAAGAAGCGGACCGGCTGGGCCAATCGTGTTACGTCATCGGCGGGTTTGTCAGGGACCTGTTTTTAAAACGAATTTCGAAAGACATTGATGTAGTGACCCTTGGCAGCGGAATTGAACTGGCCCAAGGGGTTGCCAAACGGCTGGGCCCCAAAACACCTGTCAGTGTATTTAAAAACTTTGGCACAGCGATGATCAAAGCGCAGGATCTGGAAGTGGAATTTGTTGGGGCACGAAAAGAATCTTATCAACGCGACTCGCGCAAACCAACTGTCGAAGACGGCACACTGGAAGACGATCAGAAACGTCGCGATTTCACCATAAATGCGCTGGCCATTTGCCTGAATAAAGATAAATTCGGCGAACTGGTTGATCCGTTCAACGGGATGGACGACTTGAACAAACGGATTATCCGCACACCTTTGGAACCGGGCATCACCTTTTCAGACGATCCGTTGCGTATGATGAGGGCCATCCGTTTTTCAACACAGCTGAATTTTGTTATCGAAGAACACACCTTAAATGCCATCAGCGAAAACAACGAACGCATCAAAATCGTTTCGGAAGAACGGATTTTAGAAGAACTCAACAAGATCATTCTGGCCGATAAACCTTCCAAAGGGTTTAAACTGCTGGATAAAACAGGCCTGCTGAAACTGATTTTCCCGGAGCTGCACCGCATGAAAGGGATCGACATGGTTGACGGCATTGCTCACAAAGATAATTTTCTGCATACCCTGGAAGTTCTCGACCGGATTGCCCCCAACACGAATAATCTGTGGCTCCGCTGGTCGGCTTTGCTCCACGATATTGCCAAACCCCGCACCAAACGGTTTGTGCCCGGGATTGGCTGGACTTTTCACGCGCATAACCATGTTGGAGAAAAGATGCTTCCCGCACTCTTCCGCCGGATGAAACTACCCTTGAATGAGAAGATGAAATACATCCAGAAGATGGTTTCGCTGCATATGCGCCCGATCGTGTTGTCGGAAGACGAAGTCACCGACTCGGCAGTCCGCCGCCTGTTGTTCGAAGCCGGCGATGATATTGACGACTTAATGACACTCTGCGAAGCCGATATCACCTCGAAAAATGAATCAAAGGTTAAACGTTATCTGAAGAACTTCCAACTGGTGCGCGAAAAACTGAAAGACCTGGAAGAGCGTGATCACATCCGCAACTTTCAACCACCCGTTTCAGGAGAGGAAATTATGGAAACCTTTGGCCTTAGTCCCTGCCGCGAGGTCGGGCTGATAAAAAACGCGATTAAAGAGGCTATTCTGGACGGCGAGATTCACAATGATTACCAGGAAGCCTACAATTTCATGCTGACGAAAGCCGCCGGGATGGGCTTAAAACCGGTTAGTCGTTAACCTGCAATTTAAGCCTTACAGGTAAATGGTCGCTAAAACCGCCCTGGTATTTATAACCGAAATACGTTCGAAATAACCTTTTCCCTTTAAACCGGGGATCAGGCTCAAATAAAAAGGGCAGATCAACAATCGTCGCCCCGTTCTTCGTTGTACTCAACCCCGTTCCTTTCAATAAATAATCGGAGACAATGATCTGATCGAAAATTTGCCAGCTTTGCTGGTGTTTTAAGGTTCCACGCGGAGCCCATCCGGCCGACAGGTTGATCAGTTCACCGGCCTGTCCGGTTGAATTTTCAGTCCTGGCCTCCAGTACGTCTTTTAAACTTTTATTCAACGGTTGGTCATTAAAATCACCCATGATCACCACCCTGGCTTCAGTATGGTTTGTCCTGATCCGGTCAACGGCATTCTTAAGCGTATTTGCCGCCCGTATTCTCAGCGATTCTGTTTCGGCCTGTCCGCTGTATCGCGACGGCCAATGGTTAAAAAAAACATGTAAACTATCCTGCGAGGGAAAACAAAAAACGGCATACAAGATTTCCCGGGTATGGATAATTTCTCCATTCTGACTCTTCAATGGCAAATAGTCGTATTCGAGCGGTAAGATCAGATCGGCCCGGTACAGCAAGGCCACATCAATTCCGCGGTTATCGGGCGAATCTTTATGAATAATCCGGTAGTTAAAAGCGGCCAGAGCTGTTTTCCGTGTCAAATCTTCCAATACCAGCCGGTTCTCCACTTCACATAAACCGATAATCACCGGTAAATCAAATCCGCATGAGGCCAGAAGAACTTTCGCAACCCGGTTCAACTTTTCCTGGTAGCGCTTGTAGCTCCAATGCCTGACTCCTCCGGACAAAAACTCATCATCGGCCGTCATCGGGTCATCGGTGACATCAAACAAATTTTCAACATTATAAAAAAGCAGATTGTATTCAACCGGCGCCGTCAGAGACTGTGCATCCAAATTAACCGGAAACAAAAATAACAGGATCAGCAGCAGGAACCGGTCGACTCTATTTCTTGGTTTTCTCCACTCGTTCATAAGCGCCCAGGTCAGGTGCATTATCGCTGGTCCGGCTTTTATTTTGCAGATCAAACGGGAATAAGGCGCCAACATCGATTGAACCGGCATCTTTGGCCGGACTGAGTGTATCCAGTTCAAAGATCATTTTATTGTACGGATCAATAAACTTCGGATCAATCCCTTTGAGAATACCTGAGTAATTATTTCCGTTTGTTATTTTGAACGTGTCAGCCAATTGCAGCAGGCAATGATCAAACCTGAAATTAAAATCGACCTCGCCGGTTTTTATCAGGTTTAGTTCGTTTCGGGTAATGATGTTGCCGGTAACGATGCTGTTTGCAAAATAGGCCTTCTTTAAATCACCAACATACGTTTTGTTCGAGCCATTGGATTTATCAACGATCACATGATCCGAGATCATGAGTGAAGACGTAGAACGCGTACGGGATGAATAGCCTCCCCAATAATTGGCAATGGTTGTATGATAGAACTCATACTCCCCTCCTACCAGCAAAGCAGCCGCATAGTAGCCGCAGTTAGCAACCACGCAATTATAGGCCCTGATTTTTGATTTTAATGAAAAAATCCCGGCATAGGCATGATTGTATATTTTTGTATTGGCTAAAACCACCGAGGCATAACCTTCTTTTTCAATGGTGCCCACCTGCAAACCAATGTTGGCATTCTTTATTTCAGCATACTGAAATTTATTATCATAACTTCCTGAAAACAACAAAATTCCATTCCACTGATCCGGCACATTCTGATAGACATCTTCCAGCCTGTCGCCCTGAAAAACCACCGGCTGCGCGAATGTTCCTTCCACCAGAATTTTTCCCTGGACGTACAGCCCGGTGCCATGGTGAAAATAAACCCTTGTCCCTGGCTCAATCGTCAGAACAACAGCCGTATCAACTTTCGTATTAGAATAAACCAGGTAAGGTTTCTCTGCCGTCCAGGTGGTCGATCGGGTAATATGCTCTTTTACCAAAACAATATCCTGCCCCCAGGCAATCAAATCGACATCCTGCAAGTTTGCATTGGTCAGGAATTCAATCGAGTCTTTCACAACAATGGGTAAATCCATGCCTGCCGGGTCAATTGTTACCTCAACAAAAATATAGATACTGTCCTTTGGACCTATTTCCACATCAAACAGTTCGTCTGTGGGAAAGCCGTTTATATTTAAACGAAACTGGGACTCTTTACTGCCGGCTAACCGAATATGTGAGATTAAGATTTTCTGATCGTAGGGGTTGTATACTTTTAAGTGCTGCGTGGTAGAACCAATGGTGGTAAAAATGGTATCAAACATCACGGTATCAACAGAAAAAGCCAGTTTTACATCAGCCGATGACAAATAGCGCTCGTCTTCACACGAAATCATGTAAATCAGCATAAGAAAGACAAAACATATGTAGAACAGTTTTTTCACCGGCGACTTTTAGGTTTAACGAGGTTTCACTGCTGATTAGTATACTAAAGTACGAAATGATTTTCACAAATTTTAACATTTTTTTCATGATTAAAAAAACAACCGTCCGGTTTTTTTCATTTATGACGGAAAGCCCTGTAAAAGTTAACATTCTGTTAAAGATCAGGAGCTCAACCCAAGGGGATTATTTTCCACAGTTGCCATCGGGATATAACAAATAGTTACGTCTCAATTCCAGGTATTTATTCAACTCACCTTCCCATGAAATCTTGATCTCTTTTTCGGTTTTTCCGGCGCGGATATCAGCCAGCAACTTATCGGTACCGGCCAGCAGGTTAAACCAGCGCTCAGAGCTCAAAAATTCAGTTTCGTCGGAGAATTTCCGGAGATATTTCAAAAAATACGACAGCGTAAACCGGTGGTTCAAACAAACGTCCCGAAGATCTTCACCATAACACAGCTTTCCTTCCTGTAAAGGATTTTTTGCCATCCCGTCCATACTTACCGGCGTAAACTGAAAACTCCCCATTTTCGGATCGGGATACCCGATTACCTGGAACGGGAAAGTGGTTCCTCTTCCAATGCTGACACGTGTCGCCTCAAAAAAACATAAAGCCGGATTGACAGATCGTTTGGCAGATTTGGAGATGGCTTTACCGGCAGGGAATACCGGGTCTGATGCGTGTAGTTTTTAACCGGAATCACAGTCAGATCACAATGAGCGCCAGCCTTCAACCAGCCTTCGCCGTTTATCATTCCGGCCAGCTCGCCCAGGGTACAGCCATGCACCACCGGAATGGGATGCATCCCCACAAATGATTTGAACCGCGGCTCAAGAACCGGGCCCGACACATAGTCCCCGTTTGGATTAGGACGGTCAAAAATGATCAGGGGCAGGTGGTTTTCGGCACATGCCTCCATGACGTAGTGCATGGTACTCAGGTAAGTATAAAAACGAACTCCGACATCCTGAATATCATAAACCACGGCATCGAGCCCGCTTAGATGTGCGGGAGCCGGCTTTTTATTATCTCCATACAAAGAAATAACCGGCAATCCCGTTGCTCCGTCGGTTTGATCTTTTATTACTTCTCCGGCATCGGCATCCCCCCGAAATCCATGTTCCGGACAAAAAACCTTTTGAACAGAAATTCCTTTTTCGAGCAAATAATCCAATAAATGCCGGTCTCCGATCATGGAGGTATGGTTTACCACCAAGCCAAGCCTTTTGCCTTCGAGCAAGGGCAAATAAACCTCGGGCTGTTCGGCTCCTGTCTTTACCGGCTGAGCCGGAAGCAATTTCACAAAAAAAATAAAGGACAGCAAAAAGATTGATTTCATGTTCAAAAAAATTCGTTTCACGAATGTAAAAAATCGTCCTGATCCTGCCTAACGACCATCCGGATAAAATCGCCATCGACCGCAGGAACACGAAGAGACCATAAAATATCCCATTGTTTCAGGAAAATTTGTTAAAGATTCATAACAGGCCCGCAATTCGGTGAAAATTTACGAATTTTCGCCTTACAACGAAGGACATAAAAGTACCTTTTAAGCGTTGCTTTATTTATAGCCTGAAAATTTGAAACAATGAATAAACTAATATTATATCCAATTTTTATCATTCTTTTCATATTCAACCTTCACAATTTAAAAGCCCAGAAAACTCCGGACTTTCTGAAATATCTCGGCCATACCTGGGTCGATTCTACCTTAAAAGAAATGAGCCTTGAACAAAAAATCGGCCAGTTATTCATTGTTCAGGCATACAGCGAAAACGGGAAGACTACCGATCAGGTGTTAAACGATATTCAACGATTCCACATTGGCGGGATTATTTTCATGCAGGGAAATGCGGCGGATCAGGTTCTGTTAACCAACCGGTTTCAGCAGGCAAGCCGCATTCCGCTGCTGATTACCATGGATGCGGAATGGGGCCTTGGGTTCAGGTTAAAAGATGCGCCAAAATACCCGGTACAAATGGCATTAGGCGCCATTCAGCACGACAGCCTCATTTACCAAATGGGCATTGAAATCGGGAAACAACTACGGCGGATTGGTGTTCATGTAAATTTTGCCCCGGTGGCCGATGTGAACAACAATCCCAATAACCCGGTAATCAACTACCGGAGTTTCGGTGAAGACCAGCAAGCCGTTGCCCGCAAATCATGGCTATACGCGAAAGGCCTACAGGATGCCGGCGTACTGGCCGTTGCCAAACATTTCCCGGGGCACGGAGATACTAAAACCGACTCCCACCTTGGCTTGCCGGTGATCAATCATGGCCTGGAACGGCTAACAAAGGTTGAACTGTACCCGTTCAAAGCACTGATCGACAGCGGAATCGGAAGCATCATGACCGGTCACCTGCAACTACCGGCGCTGGAACCCGACACCAAACTGCCATCGTCGTTGTCGCCGCTGATTATTAAAGGCAAACTGATTGATGAATACCATTTCAACGGGCTGATTATCACCGACGGCATGAACATGCAGGGAGTGACCAATCAATTCCCGTCGGGGGAAGCCAGCGCCCGGGCGCTTATTGCCGGCAACGACATGCTTGAGATTGTCCCCAAGCTCGAAGAATCAATCAACGCGGTAAAAAGGGCGGTGGAAAACGGCGAGCTCAGCCAGGAAGAAATTGACTGGAAATGCCGGAAGATACTGGCCTTGAAAAAGTGGCTCCAACTTGATGAGAATTCCCCGATTTCGCCGGAAAACCTCCGTGCCGACCTGTTCAAACCAAGCTACGAATTAACCAAACGCCTGCTGCACGAACAATCGTTAACTGTTTTAAGAAATGAAAACCTGTTACTTCCTTTGCAAAAACTGGACAGTTTAAAAATTGCAGTCATCTCTGTCGGCACAACAAACGAAACGGCTTTTCAACGCATGAGCAGCCATTACCTGGATGTTGATTATTTCAACCTGAAAAAACAAGCTACAGCCCAGGAAATTGAACAACTGGCGAGGGCAATGAGACCCTATAACCTGCTGATTATCGGCCTTCATAACCTAAACCTTGGAGGAACTAGAACGTATGGCGTAGATTCGTCAATCACTGAATTCATACTGAAAACAACACACAAAAAACAAGTAGTTGCGCTGTTCGGTAACCCTTATGCACTCGATTATATCCCGGGGATTGAAACCTGCGAAGGCTTGCTGGTCAGCTACCAGGAAAACCGGATGACCGAGGAACTGGCGGCACAGGCAATATTCGGCGCCATCCATGCAAACGGAAAGCTTCCGGTGCATGTTAACAACCACTTTAAACTGAATGACGGGTTTGACATAAAAAAAAACCAGCGATTAAAATATACCATCCCTGAGGAAGCCGGCATATCATCGCGATACCTGGAAGACCGGATTGACAGCCTGGCCAATTTAGGATTGCGGGAAAAAGCCTACCCCGGATGCCAGGTACTGATTGCCGTTAACGGCAAGGTAATTCTGCACAAATGTTACGGATACATGACTTACGATCGGCACACGCCGGTAGAAAAAGATCACCTGTACGACTGGGCCTCCATCACAAAAATTACCGCTCCCCTTCCTGCGCTGATCCGCCTGCACGGCGAGCGAAAGTTCAATCCCGACCTGCCGTTTTCGTTTTACTGGCCACCTTTCCGAAATACCGAGAAAGATAAATTTACCACCAGGGAAGCGCTGGCCCACCAAAGCGGGCTGATTGCCGGAGTTCCATTATGGCAAAACCTGGTAAAAAAAAATGGGCAGTTAACATCGGTATTCAACGACCGCCCAACAAACAGGCATGATATACGCATTTCTTCCAATTTATATTTGAATAACAAATTAAGCGATCAGGTCTACGATGAAATTCTGGGATCACGCTATTTTACCCCGGGAAAATACAATTACTCCGACCTGCCGTTTCTCATTTTTCCAAAAATTATTGAAGACTTAAGCCAGTGCGATTATGAAGCTTACCTTAGAAAAACTTTTTATCAACCGCTGGGCGCATCAACCATAACATTCAACCCTTACCGTTTTTTCCCGGCACAGCGCTTTGTCCCGACCGAATATGACGAATTGTTCAGGAACGAACTGCTCCAGGGTTTTGTACACGACGAAGCGGCAGCGATGTTGGGGGGGGTTTCGGGGAATGCAGGTTTGTTTGGCACCGCGAACGATCTGGCCAAGCTCATGCAAATGTACCTGCAAAACGGTTATTACGGAGGAGAGCAATTTCTCGACTCGGCAAGCCTGGCCGAATTTACCCGGGTTCAGTACCCCCTGAGAAACAATCGCCGCGGGATGGGTTTCGATAAGCCATACATCAACAATCAACGAAGTACCTTAAAAAATGCCTTTCCCGCCATTGATGCCAGTCCCGACAGCTACGGACACACGGGCTTTACCGGCACATTCACCTGGGCCGATCCGATAAACCGCGTTCTTTTTATCTTCTTTACCAACCGGATTTACCCCACGCGCACCAATTCAAAACTTACCGGGCTTAACCTGAGAACATCGATGCACCAGGTGATTTACGACAGTATTAAAAAGGGGATTTAGGCTGATCACACGCGATACCGCTCACTGACAACACACTCCTGTTTTTAATTGAAAAAGCATGCGGTTAAAAATTGTTAAAATGTTTTTTAACATTCATGATCAATAATTTAGATCAGTAAGTTCTAAAATCCGCACAGGAAAAAGCTTTCAGCAAGATAAAAAAGGTTACATTCCTTTTCATCCCCAATAAAATGACATAAGCAAGTTATTCAAGCTATATGCTACGATTACATTATTAAATTATTAATTCTAACTTTAAGGGAAGTTTACGATCAAATTTAATAACCTATAAATTTTTACTGCCATGGAGAGAAAAATCACTTTCAACGAGCTTCGCAAAATTAAAGACAGCTTACCTGACGGTTCAATCCGCCAACTGGCACAGGAATTTAACATTGAAGTTGAAACCGTCAGGAATTATTTTGGAGGTGCCAATTACGACCGGGGAAGATCAGTCGGGTTACACATTGAACCAGGGCCAAATGGCGGGATTGTTTTACTTGACGATACAAAAATATTAGAACGGGCTGAAGAACTTCTTGCGGAGATTCACTAAAAAAGCATTGGTTTTTGTTTGAAAAACTGTTCTATCTTTATAGGACAGTTTTTTTATTACCTAATCCAAAGAATATGAAATTAATTTCAAGCACGTTTATGATCCTGATCAGCCTCCTTCCGTTGGGATCGCATGCACAAAAAATGAAACCCCTTTTTAACGGTAAAGACCTAAAAAACTGGGAAATTTATATTGGCTCGGCGCTTAAAGGATTTGAAGAACTAAAAGAAAAAGCAACACCCGCGCGCACCTTCTCGGTAGTTGAAAAAGACAGGGAGAAATTAATCCGCGTTTCGGGTGATGTCAATGCTTCGTTGTCGAGTAAAAAGGAGTTTGAGAATTACCATCTTCGACTTGAATTTAAATGGGGCGACGAGGTTTTTACGAACCGCAACAGCGGCTTGCTTTATCACAGCTACGGACCCTTTGGCGCCGGAATTGATACCTGGAAAAGTTCCATCGAACTGCAATTGATGCACGGCAATCTTGGCGACGCTTACATGATGGCTGATACCTATGCCGAGATCAGTGTGAATGAAGTTGAAAACAATAAGGTTTTCAATCAAAACGGCGCTCAAATGGCTTTTGGAAATAGCCAGCAGGGAGGCAAAATTGCCCGCAAACAAAAAGACGCGGAAAAACCGGTCGGCCAGTGGAATGTGGTTGATTTGTACTGCTTCGGACAAAAATCCGTTCATGTAGTAAACGGCCAAAAAGTGATGGAATGCGAAAATACCGGCAAACTTGTTAACGAGCAGGTGTTGCCCTTGTCAAAAGGAAAAATTCAGATACAATCGGAAGGCGGAGAAATGTTTATCCGAAAAATAGAGATTACTGAAATTTTTGCGCTTCCTTCGTTTGAATAGCGCCAGATTAAAAACCGAAGGCTGCTGATCGTGTCACGTTGATGACAGTGATCAGCAGCCTTCAATTTAATAGCAGCTTATCGTTGTTTGCTCGGTTTACGCTTAAAATTAGATTCGGCAGTATACGATTTTTTCGTTTTCGTCCAGGGGGCTGCCGGGCGATCCTGTCCGGATACACGGTCAACTTTCAGGGCATGTCCGTCAATAACGGAACCGTTAATCGATTTAACCAGTTCCGATTCAAAGCGGCTGTCAATCTCAAAGAAAGAGAATTTACGCTGGATATCAATTTTACCAATCTCGATGTTTTTCTTTCTTAAATGTTCGTTGATCAGCCCCAGCAAGCGTGAAGCATTCAGGTTTTGCTTTTTACCGGCATTGATAAATAAGCGTGAAAATGCAACCCGTCCGCCGCGTTCGATTCCTCGCTCGCTTCCCCGTTTCTCAAATCCTCTCGGTTCTTTTTCACGAATATTCAGGTCGGGAGCATTTTTATAGTATGACAAAAATCGGTTAAACTCAATCGAAACGAAACGTTTCAAAATTTCTTCGCTGCCCAGTCCGGCAAATTTTTCTTTAATCGCTGACAAATACGGATCAATACGCGAGTCGTTCACTTCTACCTGAACCACTTTGTCAATCAGATGCATCAACTGTACTTCACAAATCTCTTCGCCTCCCGGCACCATCTTCCGTTCAAATCGTTTTTGTGAGATGTTTTCAATTTGGCGCAATCTACCGGTTTCGCGCATGTGGACAATCGATACCGAAATACCGCTTTTTCCGGCACGTCCGGTACGCCCGCTCCGGTGAATATACACTTCCGGGTCATCGGGCAAGCTGTAATTGATCACATGGCTCAGGTCGTTTACATCCAGTCCGCGTGCAGCCACATCGGTAGCAACCAGCATTTGCAGGTTGCGCGAACGAAAGCGGCTCATCACCTGGTCGCGTTGAGCCTGCGACAGATCTCCGTGCAGCGCATCGGCATTATAACCGTCGGCCATAAACTTTTCGGCCACCTCACGGGTTTCCATCCGCGTACGGCAAAATACGATGGCGTAACAATTCGGATAATTATCGGCAACCCGTTTTAAGGTCGCATATTTATCTTTGGCCTGAACCACATAATAGTGATGTTCTACATTTTCGGCGCCGGAGTTACGTTTGCCCACGGCAATTTCTTCCGGGTGATGCAGGTACTTGGCTGACATGTCGGCAATTTCGCGGGGCATGGTGGCCGAAAACAACAGGGTTTGTTTGATCGCGGGAGTTTCAGCCAATATGGCATCCATCTCTTCCTTGAAACCCATGGTGAGCATCTCATCGGCTTCGTCAAGCACCAGCCATCTGATCTGGCTCACGTCCAGCACTTTCCGGCGGATCAGGTCGTGTACCCGTCCCGGGGTGCCCACTACAATTTGTCCTCCGTCGCGCAGTTCACGGATTTGCTTACCAATATCGGCTCCTCCGTAAACAGCAATGTTTTTGAATCCCCTGATATTCTTAGAGAAAGCCTCCAGATCGCGGGTAATTTGCAGACATAATTCACGGGTAGGACACAACACCAGGGCCTGAACAGCTTTGGTGCTTACATTGATATTATGCAGCAAAGGCAACCCAAAAGCGGCGGTTTTACCGGTTCCTGTCTGTGCCAAGGCCACCAGGTCGTTGCTGTTGTTAATCAAATGCGGGATTGTTTTTTCCTGGATAGGCGTAGGTTGCTCAAAGCCCATTTCTGAAATGGCGCTGAGCAGTTCGGGCTTCAAGCCCGTTTCTTCAAATGTCATCGTCGTAATTTATTAAGCGAAGGACAACACGTCCTTCTTTTCCAAATAAGCACCGATGACAATAAAATTTACTTTTCAATACACCCCTATGCCATCTATGCAAAAAATTGAGCTGCAAAGATAATTTTATTTTCTTACATACAAACCGATGTTTTATTTCATCATTTACAGACAGATAGATTCCATCAAAATTCGTATCTTTTTACTACTTAATCCAAACCAGATGGGCTTATCCTATAAATTTACCTGCAAGGACTGCAACCATACCCAATATCTCTATGAAGGCTGGGGATTCATGGTCCATGACCAACTGGTGGACGAATACTTTCAAGGGCAGCCGGTTAAGCTTCATTACAAGACATATCAAAAAATTGTTAAGCTTTTCAACGAACTTCCTGATTTGGAGTTAAAAATGGAATACCGGATCTACCGGTGCCGTCATTGCCTGCAAATTTCATCCAAACTTTTTGTTCAGGCAATCTGTCACGACCAGATCTTGCATAAAACCCACTTCCGATGTGCCTCCTGCCAAACGGTTCTCAGGCACACCAACATCCGCAGCCTGAAATACGCCACTTGTCCAAAATGCAAAAGCAAGCGATTTGAAAAACTGAAAGACCTGGTACTCTGGGGTTAAGCCAGATGTGGGTAATCGGGAAAGACTTCGTCTGCCATGACGTATTAAAGCAAGCAATTGCCATTTTGCCATTTGGACGAATCTGACTATCATTACCGCCTTAAATCTATTCCATGAAGATTTTAATCGTAGCCTTGCTAGTATTTCTGATCAATGTACCATTTGGCGCCTTGCGGTCGAGACATAAAAAATTCACCCTGATGTGGTGGGTATATATCCACATCCCGGTTCCTGTGGTCATTTTGTTACGAATTTACAGCGATATTGGCTTTGCATTTTATACGTATCCGATTCTGGTTGGCGCTTTCTTTGCCGGCCAACTG
This sequence comes from Gaoshiqia sp. US2, assembly GCF_059705485.1. Lineage (NCBI taxonomy): Bacteria > Pseudomonadati > Bacteroidota > Bacteroidia > Marinilabiliales > Prolixibacteraceae > Gaoshiqia > Gaoshiqia sp. US2. Next base: position 4,772,108 of record NZ_AP048550.1, read on the forward strand.
GCTGGCAGAAAATATTTCCCTTTAAACCCGAAAGATTAGCATCGTCAGATCAAAATGGTTATGCGGCGGTGCAGGATGGAACGATCGACCCTTGACTTTTCCGTGAAGCGATCAATAACTTTCCGGTAATTTTAAATGGAGTGGTTTTACCTTTTAAATTCAGGTAACCAAAAAAACAGAAAATATTCGTATCTTTAAGCGAATAAATTCACATTGATATGAATGCACTTGAAATTTCAGAAAAGGATATCCTGATTGGAGCCCGAAAAGGAATCCAAAAATCACGGCTTTTGTCAATAGCCAAAGAATCTGGCTTGACACTTAAGGAGCTTAGTTCGTACCTGCGGATTTCAACCCGGTCAATTCAGGAAAAGGAACCGTCGCAGCTTATAGCTCCCGGTCCATCGGAACGTGCATTGTACATAGCAAAACTTTTCAAATCAGGGATTGACCTCTTTGGGAGTAAGGAGAAGTTTCATAGTTGGTTGAATTCCGAGAATAAAGTAATGGGCAATGAAAAACCTGTTTCGTACCTGGATACATTTTCCGGGATACAGCTTGTTTTCGATGAGTTGAACGCTATTGAATACGGATTCTCAGCCTGATGATCGTTTACCGGATTACAAAAAAAGAGCATTCTACCCTCGACGGGATGGGTGGATTGTATGGCCCCGGAAGATGGCATAAAAAAGGAAATTTAGTGATCTACACATCTGAACATGCATCACTGGCTGCGTGGGAAAAGATTGTCCATGTGACGAGCCTTGAAAACCTTCCTAAAAACCTGTTACTGGTCAAAATTGAGTTGCCTGACGGAATAGAGCTTCAATCAGTTCCACCAAAGGTATTGATCAAGGGATGGAACTGTTATCCGTTTGCGCTGGAAACGGTTAACTACGGTACTTCCTTTTTGCAAAAAAAAGAACACCTGGCCCTTAAAGTACCATCTGTCATTATTCCGGATGAATTCAACATCATATTAAACCCGCTTCATCCCCACATCCGGGATTGTAAAGTCGTCAGCACCATTCCATTTGTGTTTGACCAACGGGTTTCAAAAGAAAATTAATCAGTTATTGCAACCGCTATTACAGTATTGTTGATTGCAATAACTGATTTATCCTGATGCAGTAATTACCCACTTAGGCTCTTCCTTAAATGGTGAAGCTAAGTTTCGATAGAAGCCCCCATGTAATTCCCCGGCCGGTGAAGATTTACCATCTGCCACTTCCTTAATTTGGGATTTGTAATGTCTCGCCAGGTGGCCTGTCTTATTCCCCAGGATATCTTGCCCTTTTACGGGTAGCAGGACGTGGAATATACCGGTTTTTGACGCTGATTACCTTACACCTTCGGGATGACAGGCATACACGGCGCACAATAAAAAAGCAGTAAATCAACGACTTACTGCTTTTTGATGCCGTTTGGCATCCACTTTCGTGGGCGGTGAGGGATTCGAACCCCCGACCCTGTAAGTCGTTGTATATTAGAAAACTATCCCGCCAATATCGAAAAAACTCACCGGATTGTTCATAAAAAAACCGGATATAAGTCAATTTGAAAAATAGTTTGCACAAAGATATTAAATAAATGCTTAACCTCCTAAAATTAAGCTTATTATTAGTTTACCACTTAAGCCTCGTAAACAATGGCAAATAAATCAAAATAGCAATTATCGAAAAGATCAATCCACCCATCGCCCCAACGGCAAAAGCAAACCAGAAAACTTCATTTTGCCCTGACCACACAAACGGGATTAATCCGAGTACCGTGGAAATAATAGTCAGAAAGATGGGAATGATTTTATGATTGAACGCTTTCAGATACAAACGCATGTTGCTTTTTGCCTCCAACTTTCTGCAAAAGTTATTGTAATCGTTGATAATGTATAATCCGGCGTTGACCACAATCCCGCTTAAAAGGATAAAGGAGGCAAAGCCGCCCTGGTCGAAATTGAAGTCAAACAGGTAAAAAGTAAGGAATACCCCGATAAAAGAAACCGGGATCATAAGAATAATAGCCAGCGGCTGCAAAAGCGACTCAAGAAGGATGGAACAGATAAAATAGATGATCAGGATGACCAGCAGGATCAGGAAGTACTGTTTTTTATCCTTCCGGTCCCAGCCCCAACCTTGATTGAACGCACGGACGGAATATCCCAGCGGCAAAATTTCCGACAGTTCCTTCTCATGCCTTTCCCTGACGATCCTGGATAAAGGTTCCGGACCGATAAAATCATAAGCCACGACCAACTGGTATTGTTGGTTGGTTTTATGAATGTCGTTCCCTGATTTTTGTTTGTTTACTTTTCCAAAGTTGGACAGCTTCAGCTGTTTCTCCCCGATTTCAATGGGCAGGTTGTTTAAGTCCCAGACATTAAACTCCCCGTAAGCATCGGAGACCAGCGAAACCGGCTGCAGCTCGTTGTCGTTATAGATAGGACTGAGGTTGGCTTTATATACCTTGTCTTTCAGAAATGAATAAAACTGGTTGACCGATACCTCATTCAAGCCAAAACCCTCATGGTTGAAAACCATTTGGTATTCGTAAAGCGAACTGCTGTTCCAACTGGTTGATCCGGTGATCTCGATTTCGCGAACCCGTTCATTTTCGGAAAGTCTCGTCTCCAGCATTTCGGCATACCGGTATAGTTCATCGTAATTGTAGCCTTCCAGGATGATGCGGCTGTTCTTGAACCCTGTGTTCAACGCATTTGAAAATCCCCGTCCAACCCCGTAAACGCTCCAGTCGAGACCGCCCAGGCTGATGGCTTTCGAGGTAATCTCTTCTTTTAAAAAGTAAGGGAATGAACCATTTTCGTATTCCTGTTTAAACTGGATAGAAATCGATGAATTGTTGTATGCATAGACCGATGTTTGAAACAGTTCAATTTCATCAAATTGGCTCAGGTAGTTTTCCATTTTCTCCATAGCTTCGTTGAGTTGCTGCACCGTGCAGCCTTCAGGCATTTTCCCCCGCACATAAAGCATCGTCCGCGATGGCTCTGAATAAAACGAACTTTCAAAAACATACTCAGAGAACAAGCGTAAGGAACCACCTAAGGCTTTTTCAAGAACCGGCCTGGCTTCTTCGGCAAACCAACTGCTCCCGAGTGTTTTGTTGTATTTTTCGGGCCAAAAACCCTCTTTTCCTATTTTGGCAGGAAGCCATTGCACCGGGATGCCGAATCCCAGGATAAACAACAGGATATAAGCCCATTTAAACCGTTTGCTGATTAGGATGTAACGCCGGTAGAAACGGGTAGTGCGAACGGCCCGTTTTTTTCTTTTGAAAAATCTTTTTGCCCGCCGGTTATTCAGCCTGACTTTGTCCGTCAGGGCCGGATTGAAATCCATCAAGGCCGGAATAAAAAACAGGGCGATCGCCATCGAAACCGAGAGGTTTACCATGATCACCTGGGCAAACTCCACCAGGTTGATGCGTTGTTCCTCCTTTAAAAAGAAGATGATACTAAGGATTTGATACGAAATAATATGTACATTTGAAAAAAACAAAATGTATGCAAAGCGATAAACTTTTACAGGAAAAATATGATTTGCTATTGCCCCATTTAGATGAAAAAAGCAAGCGTCTGTATTTGGCATCAGAATCGATCGGGCATGGGCGTGGGGGTATAAGTAAAACTGCTAAACTTACTGGGTTTTCCAGGGTGACGCTAACGTCAGGGATTAAAGAATTGCGGTCGGCAGATGTAAACAAGATTGATTTAAAAAGCAACCGAAAGACTGGTGGTGGCAGAAAAAAGCTGACAGACAAAGAAATTGGATTAACAGAAGCTGTCCGCGAATTGGTAGGCCCCCATACTGTTGGAGACCCGATGAATACACTTTTATGGACAAGCAAGAGTACGAGAAAGATAGCGGTGGAGTTAAAAAGGAAAGGGTATAATGTTAGCTATAACGTAGTTAACCGTATATTGAGTTCCGAAGGGTTTAGCTTGCAGGGTAATAAGAAGGTTGACGAAGGCGGGGAACACGAAGATAGGGATGCACAGTTTGAACATATCAACAAAGTGGCGACAGAATTTATTGCTTTAGGGGACCCGGTTATTTCGGTAGATTGCAAAAAGAAGGAATTAGTGGGGAATTATAAGAATTCAGGACAAGAATGGCACCCAAAAGGCGGATCCCCCGAAGTAAAGGTTTACGATTTTGTCGACAAGGAACTAGGGAAAGCCATACCTTACGGGGTGTATGATATAGAGCAAAACCAAGGCTGGGTAAGCGTTGGGGTTAATTACGACACAGCTAAGTTTGCCGTTTCATCCATACGGAACTGGTGGTATGAAATGGGGGCGGGTTTGTACGGAAAATCAAAACGCCTGTTCATAACAGCAGATGGTGGCGGGAGCAACAGTGCGAGAAGCCGTCTTTGGAAATCAGAAATACAGTCACTTTCAAATGAGTTGGACATGGAAATAATTGTAAGCCATTTTCCGCCAGGGACAAGCAAATGGAATAAAATTGAACACAGGATGTTTTCATATATCTCCATGAACTGGCGGGCAAAACCACTGACAAGCCTACAGGTAATAGTAAGCCTGATTGCAGCTACGACAACAACAAAAGGCTTGTTGATAAAAGCAAAAATCGATGACACGGTCTATGAAAAAGGAATTAAAATAATAGATGAGGATTTGAGAAAGATAAATATCACAAAAAACGATTTTCATGGAGAATGGAATTATTCCATTGTACCAAATATGTAAAGTTTATTTTGTATCAAGCCCTAAGCGCCCCGATGGTTGTTAAAGTGGCAGCAAGGATAGCCAGAAAAGCCTTTTTATTTCCCTGGTGGCGAAGGTGATCGATCATGATAATGCTGTTGTCGATGATGATTCCAAATGACACGGTAATACCGGCCAGCGAGTACAGGTGGATCTCAATTTTCAGTAAATAATAAAAAATGCAGGCTACAACCAGGTTGGCCACGATACTGGCCATGATCAGCAAGAGGTATTTTAGGCTCCGGGTAATGATCAGGATAAAAACCAGCAGGATCAGCAGGGAAAAAATTGTACGGAGAAAGACTTTTTCCAGTTCTTTCTGAATATACTCCGTAGTATCGTTGGCCAGCAGCAACGAATAACCTGCAGGCAGGTTGTTTTTCAGGAGGGAGACTTCTTCCCTGACCGATTTGGAAAGGCGCAGGTTATTCACCTGGTCTTCAGGATAAATGACCATGTTAATGGTATTCAACCCGTTGATCCGGAAATAGGAAGATGGTTGTTGCTCCTGGTATTTGGCTTTGGCCAGGTCTCCCAGCCAAATCATCCGCCCGCCAACTTTTTTTACCGGAATGGCTTGCCAGTCGATGCTGTCATTCAGTCCATTGGACAAGTACAGCCCGGTAATGGCTTGTCCTTCGTCCTGAATATCAGACAACACCCCTTGTCCCAGGTACTCTTCCCGGAAGTGGTTTTGGATGCTTTGGGCGATTTCGGATGAACTGATCCCCAGGGATTGGATTTGATCGCTGTTATACCTGATCTCCCACTCAAAGGGTGTTGAACCATAAACCTTGACCCCACTCACTCCAGATAGGATGGATAAACGGGGAACCAGTTGGTTTTCGGCATATTTCTGAATTAAAAAAGGTGCGGCGCTGGCGTTGATCGTGTAAGTCATGACCGGTTGGGTATTTTGCCCGCCGGTACCCATCGAAAGTTCCGGGAAAGAAACCTGCCCGGGCAGTTCAGGATAGGCTTGCCGGATCAGCGTAGCAATCTCGAAACGGGCGGCATCCAGGTTCACCGTTTTTTTAAACGACAGCTCGATCCGGCCGGAACCTTTGGAGGAAACCGATGACACCTCTTTGATCCCCTTCACCGAACTGAACAGCCCTTCGAGCCGGGAAGTCACTTCCTGTTCAATCACCCGGGCCGATGCATCGGGCCAGCTATAGCGTACCGACAACTTTGGCAACGAACGCGACGGGTTCAACTGCACATTGAGCAACGGCAGCATTCCCAGCCCCATGATGACCATCAGTATAAAGGCCATGATGACAGAGAAGGAGGAGAGTCGGTATGGGTTCAACGGTTTCAGGGTTTTGCTGTTGCTATTGTTTCTGTTGTTTTGCTGTTGTTTTCACTGTTTGATGCGTTGCGTTTGACTACCTTCGGTAGTTTGACGTTGCACTGTTTGATTGCCTCCGGCGGTTTGAAGCCCTGCGGGCGTTTAACGTTGCCTGTTTGATCGCCTTCGGCGGTTTGGTGATGCGCGTTCGAACTTTTCAATCCGTCAAAAGCCGGACAAGTTCCGCCGAAACCGGAGTAAACACCTTCAAACTTTTTCACCCGCCCGAAGGGCATCAAACCCTTCAAACGCGAAGCTTCAAACCTTTCAAATCCTTCAAACCATATGCTATCAATATATTTTATAGTTAAGTTTTTTACGATGTTAATAACTTCTTTTCAAATAATAATACATCAACGGCACCAGGCACAAACTGACCAGGGTCCCCAATACCATTCCCCCGATAACGGCCAGGGCCAGGGGGCGCTGCAAATCGGAACCAAGCCCTGTGGTAAACAGAAAAGGAACCAACGCCAGAATCGTGGTCAAACTGGTCATCAGGATCGGTTTTAGCCGCCGGTGACCGGCTTCAACAAGGGCACGCATTAATGAATAGCCCTGGCTCCGGAGTTGGTTCATGGTGTCGATCTTCAGGATCGAATCGTTAATGATGATCCCGCTCATCACGATGATGCCGATCAATGACATCAGGTTGATGCCGGAGCCCCCCAGTTTTAAGGCCAGAAATGCACCAAAAATGTCAATCGGAACTTCCAGGAGCACAATCAGGGGCAGCGTTAAAGACTCAAACTGCGAGGCAAGTATAAAATACAGCAGGGCCAGGGAAACCAGCAGGATCAGCGAAAGTTCCTTTAGCAGTTCTTTGTTCGAAAAAATACTGCCTGTAAAGCTGACATCAAACAGCCGGTCTGCGGTTACCAGTTGCCTGACCCTCGCCATCAGCACCTCCGCCTGGGGGGTATTTGCTTCAAACGCAACCGGGTAATATTCCCCTTCCTTTCCGGCAACAATGGTTTTCATGTCCTGGCTTTTTATTTCGGTAACCAGTTCCCGTAAAGGGATCAGTTCATTGGCATTGTTGCGGATAAACAGGTTCCGTATAATTTCACCGATAGTACGCAGCTCGTCGCCCAGTACCACCGGCACAAAATCCTGGTTGTCGGCGATCATAAAAAGCTGGTTCTCATTGAAAGCGCTTTTTAGTTTACTGTATACCATATCGAATGACAATCCGTAAAGAAGCAGTTTCTCGGGATCGGTGCGCAAAACAGTGTATTCATAAAGGGGCAAAGGGGCGACCGGCTGTTCCGGAAATGCAGCCCTTAGTTTTTCCAGCGTCTTTTGCAGAAAGCTGATTTTGCCCGGACCATAATCATCTACTGCTTTCAGCCTGGCAACCAACGGCTTTTCGGTATCCGAAAAAATCATGTTGAAAATATTCCCGGCATCATTAAACTGAAAAAGGGCCCGGGGATAATTGTTTTCAAGAAATTTTTGGATTTCGTCCGTAACCCGGCCCAGGTTTTCTGAAGAGCTGGCCTTAAAGTAAATCATTGTTCCTGAAGCAGAGGCCGTGCTGCCATGCTCCATAATAAACTGTTGTTGCCCAATCAGGGCCGTGTGGCTTTCCAGGAAATCTTTCACATGACCGGCTACAAGTTGTGACCGTTTCCTGTTTTCATCAATATGGACCTGTTCGTTCCAGTCAATCCACAGAATCACCTCGTCTTTGGTAATCGGGGGCAGTTTGCTTTTTTGCAGGTCAGTAAATAAAAATACAGCTCCAAGTAAAAAAACGCCAACCAAGGCCCAGGAAGCGCCCTGATGTTTCAGGGTCAGGCGCAAACCTTTGGCATAAAGGCCTTCAACATTGAAAATGGTGATTTTCGTTAAAAAACGGTTTTGCCCGGTTGTCCCCTTTCGCCGGTAAACCAGCCGGTAATAAACAGGCAGCAGGGTAACCGAAACAACCAGGGAAACCAGCAAGCCAACCGTAATGGCCATGGCCTGGTCGTAGAACATGGCCCCCGAAATCCCGCTGATAAAGATCATGGGTATAAAAACGGCACAGGTGGTGAGCACCGAGCTTAGCAGGGGGCGGAAAACTTCGTTGGTACCGCTGACGCAAGCTTTGTTCAAAGATTGAGGGATTGAAAGAACTTGTCCGGCATTTGACGGATTGATGTTTCGGGTTGCTGTTGTTTCTAATGTTTCTGGAGTTTCTGTTGTCAACTTTGAACTTGAATCCGTCTGCGCCGGTCCGGCAATTGCCGGATGGAACTTGGAACTATTCAGCCGTTCGAGGTGCTGGGTGATGTTGTCGATCACGATAATTGAATTATCGATCATCATACCTACTCCCAAAATAATTCCCGAAAGGGAGATAATATTGATGGAAATACCCAGGATATAAAAGAAAAGCATGGAAATGACCAGCGAGGCAGGAACGGTAATCCCAATTAACAGGGGGGCTTTAAAATCCTTCATAAAGAAGAACATGATCAGGAAGGCAAGCAGGGCCCCCCAAACCAGGCTTTGGCCGAGGTTCGAAATGGAATAATCCAACAACTGTGTTTGGTTACGTGTGACGCTGAACGTTATACCGGGATAATCCTTCTCAAACCGGGCAACCAGTCCATTCAGCTTTTGTTTCAATGCCGACATCTGGGCATCGCTTTGTTTGATCACGGCAATGGTGACAGCATCCTGCCCGTTATGCAACACTTTCCCCTTTTGTTTTTGGGGATGCTCAATGACATCGGCCACATTTTTAAGCTGCAATAACCGCCCGTTGGTTTTAAACCAGGTGTTTTCAATATCCTGTTTGTTTTGAAGGGTGGAGGAAAACCGGATGTTGTACTGGTACTGGCCGTCGCGGATCAGCAGGTTTCCGAGCCTGATGTTGCTGTTTTCAATCAGGCGCACCAGGGTTTCCTGTGTAATTCCCATCGATTCCAGTTTTTTGCCGTCGGGAATAATGAGCAGTTCGGAACTTACCTGTCCGCTCATGTCAACCATAGCCACTTCCGGTATCTGCTCGATCCGTTTGCGAATGACATTGGAGGCAAAACGGCTTAGCTCAACAAATTTTTGCGAAACGGGGAAGAGAGCGGAGGTTTCCGGGGTTGTTTCTAAGGTTGCCGGGGTTTCTGTTGTTTCTGTTGTTGTTGGGGTTGTCAACTTGGAACTTGGAACTTGGAACTTGGAACTGCTAACCGTTAGGTTCAGGTAGAAAATCGGAATATCCGTGGCATTGGCTTTGATAACCCGGGGCCGCTGAATATCCCGAGGCAGGTAATTCATGGCACGATCGATCTTTTCGTTTACCTCGATAAAGGCAAAATCGACATCGGTACCGTAATCAAATTTCAAATGAATGATGCCATGTTCATTGCGTGTTTCACTGGTAATGTCGGCCAGGTGCGCTACCTGCATCAGTTGTCTGCGGATGGGCTGAACAACGGTGTTCTCCAGTTCGCGGGCCGGGCTATTCGAAACACTTACCTGTACCGTGATCTCAGGGATATCAATGTCCGGCATCAGCGAAACCGGTATAAACTTCATGGCAAATATCCCCAGCACCAGGATGGCGATGAAGGTCATGCTGACAGCAATCGGGCGTTTGATTAAAAAGGAGACCATGCGAATTAGTTTCTTTGGTTTCTATTGTTTCTGTTGTTTCTGAGTTTCTGTTGTTTCTGTTGTTTCTATGGTTTGGATGGTTTGTATGGTTTGTATTTGTTGCCGCGGATGTCGGTTTTTTTCAGGTAGTCCATCAGGTTGGCTATTTTTCGTCCTAAATCGATGGTTTTCTTAGCCAGATCATTGAATTCTTCTTCTGATATATACGATCGGTCAAGCGCGCGGTACAATTGAGACCGGCACTCTCCGCATGATGCTTTGGCGATCGACAGAAACTGGGTAAATTCCTTTGCTCCATCTCTTTCAAATCCCTCGGCAATGTTATCCATTACCGAACCACTTGAATTGTTGATTTGATTTTTGAGCCCAAAATCTTTTGAAAAAGATTCATAGTTCGTGATCCGGTATATTTCCCTGCATAACTCCCTGGCCAACTTCCATATTTCCAAATCCTCAAACCTCTTAATAGTACCCATAGCTTAAATTTTTCGTCAAACAACAGAACAATAGAAACAAAACCCAACACCAGAAACCACAGAAACCAATTGCCCCAATAACAGAAACTACCGGATAACTACTTCACTTTCATGCGCCAGATTCAAATTCCCCGAAACAATCACCGTATCGCCTGCAGCAAGCGAGCCTCCTTTTTCGGGATGGGCAATTACCGCGTAAGAAGTGCTGTTTTCTGCTACTGTTTGTACGTAAGTCCAGAAGGCAATAGAGTCTTTCGTGCATTTAAACAGCACTTCCTGGTTTTGCCGTAACACTACCGCGGATTTAGGGACCACCAGTTGATCCGGTATTTCCTTTTCAACCAGGACTTTCACATTCATTCCTTCCAATAAGCTGCCGGGATTTTTGACGCGTGCTTTCACCAGGATCAGGCCGTTTTCATCAATCAAAGGATTGATTTCAGAAATTTGCCCGCTATAAATCCGGTTATTGTTTGAAAACGGGATGATCTGTACTTTATTTCCGATTTCGATAACTTCGATTTCGCTTTCAACAATTCGAAATTCAACCTCAAATTCTGAGTCATCAATCAGGATACAAAAGGCGTCACCCGAACTTACCTGCTCGTGTACCTTTTTTTTACAGTTGCTAATTAATCCGCTATAAGGAGCTGTTAACCGGGTAGCCTTCAGGTTAAACTCAGCTGTTTGAAACCCCTGCAAAGCTTCGGCATAACCAGACCTGACCACTGCCATCTCGTATATATGTGGCGGCATTTTAGTACTGTCAGTGGTCATATAGCCTTGCCCGATCAGGATATTTTGCAACTCCAGTTTCGCTTTTTGTACCTGCACCTTTGCTCCCGACAGTTGCTGCTGATAGGTAAAAGGTATTAACGCGGCGATTAACTGTCCTGTCCCTACCCGGTCTCCATTTTTTACCATCAACGTTTCCAATTGTTCGCTTACCCGGAACCGGAGTTCGCTTTTACGAACAGCATTTAATTTTCCGTTGTTTATAATCTCTTTTTTGAAAGGTATTTTTTCAAGTACCGCCACTTCAACCGGATTTTGCTGCTGAACGTACTGGCGCTTTTCAGTCGCATCGGGTCCCGTTGAATTTGTTCGTGTACACGATTGGATAAAAGCGAATACGATAATGACTAAAATTATTGGAATGCGAGGTCGTTTCATTTTAGATTCATTTTTATCAATAAAGCTATTAATTTATTTTACATATCAAATTGGAATTGCACCAAATTTTAACTTACCCCAATAAATTACAGGTTTTGCTATTCTCAAAAACGATTAAGTTATAGTCTTTTAAATATTCGTTTCCATTTAAAACCATTTTCATTATTTGAGTAGAGCACCAAAATCGCTTTTCCAATAATTCCCTTCTCCGGAAGAAAGCCCCAGGTTCTTGAATCGGCCGAATTGTGTCGGTTGTCTCCCATCATAAAATAGTAGTTTTGGTTAAAGGTGTAGAACCGAATTTCTTTTCCCTCTTCTTGCACAATTCCGTCCCTGAGAATTAGATTCTTTCCTTCATATTCGCGGATTAATTTTTCGTAGAGGATGAAATTCTCTTCTGTCATCTCAATACGCATTCCTCTTTGAGGAACTTTTAATGGACCAAAGTTATCGGCTGTCCAACGAAATTTCATATTATGAGGATAGGCCTGTGGCATGGTGTCAGTGGGAATTTCCAAAAAGCAGATCGAATCAATTCCTTCTTTTAAGCGCAGTGTCTCGTATTGCATCCGGTTTAATTCCAGCTTGAACAGCCCACATTGTATTTTGTTAATTTTGTCATTCGCAATTTCCAGTTGATCAAGGATGTCAGTTAAACGATCCTCGTTCGCCCATATCAGGTAATCAACTTTGGAAGTTAAAGGAGCGGGTATATTTTGCTGATTACAGCTTATATTACTGTTTCTGATGCGAATTATTTCTCCTGGTAAGCCAATGCAACGTTTGATATAAAAAGTTCCTTGCTGCTGCGGGAAATTGAAAACGACAATATCATCTCTTGAAACTTTGGCAAATCCCTTTAGCCGTTTGTATTTGTACCACGTGGAATCGATTTTATAACGAGCTTCTTTATTCAGGTAAAACAGGATATTGATCCAGGGAATTTCGAATGGAGATTGAGGTAGGCGTGGCCCATAGTGCAATTTACTGACCATGATCTGGTCTCCCGGGACCAGCGTATCTTCCATCGAACCGCTCGGGATCATATATGTTCCAAAGAACAAAACCCGGAGAGCTATTGCGAGAACGACTACCCAAAAGATAGTACTCGCGAATGAGAAAGTCCTATTCCTTCGAATCCAACGAATAAATCTTAGATCAGAAAAAAACAAAACAAACAGGCATACAATAACGAATAGGCCAATTGATAACCATGCCAATCCAACCATTGGAAGCGTGAAAATGGTAAGTAAGAGTACAAAAATTATATACTTCTTCATTTTATGTTTTCATCTGTTCCGGAAGAAAACGCATCTTCATTGGGGTATTTTACGTTTCCTTTTATTGTCAGGATTTGCGGAGACCCTTCTCCGTTATAGGATACCGTAATTGTCTTGACGAATACCCCGGGATAAGAGGTGTCGTAACTAAGGAGTATTTCTCCGGATTCTCCCGTTTTTATTGGCTTTTGGGGCCATTTGGGAACGGTACATCCGCATGACGTTTTCACATGCTGGATTACCAGCGGCTTCTCTCCTGGATTGGCAAACTTAAAAGTGCAATTCGCTTCCCCTTTGTATTCAAGCTCGCCAAAATGATGCGTTGTTATCTCAAATTTTATTTCTGCGTCGTTTTTTACAACGACAGATTTACAGGCCATAAAGCCAACTGTTACAAAAATTGCTAGTTCAATTCTTAAGGATATTCGCATACTAGGATCTTTAAATAAGATTCATTTTCTTTATCAAGATACATTTATATAAAAGTCAAAGAGGCTTAAGCCCATCCCTATCCACGTTTTTCAAATCCTTCTTTATTTGCTTTTTAATTGACATTATTACGATATCCTCATCCACAAATGCCATCATTACTGGAGATAAAATGAATTTCTTCGATTTTGTTGTTGGATAACACAAAAAATACGGGAGAGTAAAAATTTTTCAATTTTCTTCTTATCATCTCATTTTCGTCAGAGTATACATAATCATGATACTCATTTGCCATCTGATCTCGATAAATATTTGTATTTGAAGAAATCACCCAAATTAAGTTCTTTGAAAAGCTGCCGTTAATGTTTTTGAGAATTCGAAATCCCTTTTGAATACATTGAAGGCAGTCATTCCCGGTATAATAATAAACAATTGTTCTATTACAAACATCTGGACAAAGTGAATCTTTAAGAATAACTGATACTTCATTCAGCTCTTCCCCCAACAATCTCGATTTCAGGTGTTCTAAGTTTTTTAACTTCAGTTCGATTGCTTCTTTATAAAATTTCTGATTTTCATTGTTCTTTTTCTGCAAAAAAAAACCTATTGTAATAACTATGATTACACAAAAAAGAAATATAAATCTCATAGATTCTTATTTAAGCCTAAAGGATTGCAATTCAGATAAATATCCATTAAATGCTATTAACTTTTCCTTGTCGGGTAATATGCAAAATGAATCGTACCTCCCTATCCCCAATTCCCAAATATCCGAAAGCTGTAAATTATTACTTTGATAATTGAATACAAGAATCTTATTTGTTTGAATAAATTTACCGCTACCTCTTTCAGTAATAAGCATATATACGGTAGAGTCGATAACTGAGACATCATTAATGAGAATTGGGGTTGCGCCCTGCGGGTTTCTTTTGTAAATAAGATTATGCTGCTTTAACGTCTTTTTAAAAATAGGAATATCAGAAAGATCAAAACGATTAATAATTTCACCGGAGAAGGAATAAATTTCAACAATTGGCTCAGATATACCAACTGAAATAAGATGATTAGCACTGGAATATATTCGCCTATAGTTCCTTTCTAAACTTGATGTCTCTGCATAGAATTGTCCGAAAGTGATGGTATCTTTTCCCTGTAGGTCAATACGATAAAAAACAGGTAGATCTTCATTTTGAGGAAATGTCAGAAACATCATTCCATCCTTAATCGAGACCGACCGACTATCACTTATAATTAAATTAGTAGAAAATGAATTTTTAAAAATGTAGTGACTACGTATATTTTTCGAATACAAATTAAATCGTCGGTTTCCGGCATCCTGAACAATAATTCCTTCTTTTGCGTTAAAAACATTTAATGGGTATAATAACTCACCAGGGCCATGACCTTCTCCGCCAATTGTTTGTACATAATTCAAATCTGAATCTAACCGGATAATCAAATGTTGGTCCATATCCACTAAATAAATGTTGCTATCAATGTATTCTATTGACACAATTTTTGAGAGAAATATCGAATCGTTAATTTCTTTATATATCTTTTCAGGCGAAATCTGCTCAACAGACACATCATCATGAGATTTCTGACTTATACACGAGACATTTAGCAATATAACACCTGCGATAATCGACAATACTTTATCCTGTTTCATTTCTAATAATTTTTATTGCTTTCTCAAAATGAGAAAATGATAGTACTCATCTTATTAATTTAATTCCGTGCTAATTCTAATTAATTAACACGGAATATAATCTGCCTAAGGAACCAGCACACACCTGTGTGTAACACCATCACACTCTACTTTTCCCACCAATGGATAGGATTTACAGGTATACATCGAGTTATATCCATAGCATTTAACACTACCATCGCCGCCAACAGAATCACAGTCAACTGTTGCCTCACACAATACTTTATCACCTCCTCCACTTGTTGTTGTGCTGGTAGTCGTAGTGGTGCTAGTTGTTGTACCTGTAGTACTACTTGAAGTTGTTTGAGCAATGACAGCTTCGCTCATCATCACAAACGGGTCGTCCAATGTCACTTTCACATTAACGGCCAGAGCAAGTAAAAATATTGCCGCGGCCAAGTATTTCAACCATTTTCCAATTTTTGTTTTCATTATATATAGATTTGTACAGGCTTGTGAGTATTGTTTTTGAAATGTGTGCTCACAATACCTGTGGTTTAAGGTGTGGCTGGGTTTTCCCGGCTGCACCTATGTTTTAACTAACGCTTGCCGTACCGGTGTGGGTACGCCCACTTTTCCCGTTCGCAGCCTATTGGGCGAGAAGTGGACTTTTGGGGTCAACTGGTTAATGTTTATGTCACGGCAATTCCTCCTCTATTGGTTTGTTAATAATGGCTATTTATTATTCGTTTCTTACGGCTCCGCCCCCTCAGTCCCATTGGGAAACTTAGCAAGCGTGTCCTTTTCGCAGACTTGTTATTCAGCTTTAACCTCTGGACCAAGTCGCGTAAACTATTCAACAGGCACTGTTTCGGCTACTTTCTCCCTGGCCTGCTTATGGTATGGTTTGATGCTTTTGTCCAGGATGATGTAGTTTGGCCTGCGTTTATTCTCAATAAATAACTTCCCTAAATATTCGCCCATAATGCCCAGCACAATTAGTTGCACTCCGGCCAGAAATACGGTGCTGATGATGGTCGATGTCCAGCCATGTACCGTTTTATCGGTAAAAAACTCCAAATACAAGGCCCAACCCATAATGATAAAGGCTACGAGCGATACCAAAAGGCCCATGATTAATGCGAGCCTCAATGGTTTTACACTCGTTGAGGTAATCCCGTTTAGCGCCAGCCTTATCATTTTGCGCAACGGGTAATGGGTTTGCCCGTTTTTGCGCTTCAGGTGGTCATAGCTTACAAATGCTTTTTTAAAGCCCATCCAGGCATAGAGTCCCCGCAGGTAGAAGTGGTTCTCGGGGAGTTGCCTGATCACATCGGCTACCCTCTTATCAATGAGCCGGTAGTCGTTGGCACTTTTCACCACCGGGTAATCGCTAAGTTTATTAAGCAAATTGTAATAGCAATAGGATGAGTGTTTTTTGAACCATCCAATAGAGTTGGTATAAATGGGCATGGCCTCCACAATCATGGCCCCTTCCAGCCACTTGTCAATCATTTTGGGGATTATTTCCGGGGGTTGCTGCAGGTCTGCATCAATGGTAATAATGGCATCGCCGGTTGCGTGATTGATCCCGGCCTGCAAAGCGGGTTGGTGCCCAAAATTTCGTGAAAAACGAACAAAGTTGACTTCATGAAACCGACTCGCCAACTGTTCATAAACTTTAGGCGAGTGATCGGAACTGCCATCGTCAACCAGTATTATTTCGTAGGTATACCTACTCAGGTATCCCTGAAGTTCAGCAACCATCAGGGGAATATTCACCGCTTCGTTATAGCAGGGCACCACCACCGAGACAAGGAAATTACTCTTCTCCATAAGCAACGTTTTGAAGAGGATTATCTACCGCAGGTTTGTTTTCTGCTTTTCGCCTGTCAATAAGTTCATTGACATTTTTTTTGATTGAATCGCTGTCTTTCCATTCTGTAGTTCTTACGAACGAATGAGCACCAAAGAAAATGAAATAAGCTGTCAGTCCAGGTATTAGAAATTTTCGCCATACTTTTTCCCGGACATACAAATAATAAATAAACCATGCAGCCATTACTCCAAGCCCAATGAGACTGAAATACATATACCTGTCGGCTGTAATCATTTTGCGGGGCATTGGAATGAGGTGCAGTACCAGCACGATATTGATAATAAACAGCAGGAACCCGAAAATAACAAGCCGGTTGTTGCGGACAAAATTGCCCCTGATAAAAATGATACAAATAGTTACCAGCATAGGATATACCCAAAAATAAAGTGGTAATGCTTCGCCCACTTCAATAGGGAAAAAGTAGAAATAGTATAATTTGACCGGGGCAATATAACGGAACAGGTACTCCATAAAACTGCTCATGCTGAACAGGAATCGTTGGTAAAGCGGATAGGTATCTGTTGTAAACGTACCCAGGTTGTTCGAGACTGAAAAAGCATATAACAAAAGGGCGATGAAAAAGAATGGAATCTTTTCGGCAATCACCCTGCTTTTTAGTGACCAAAAGGAGAAGTTTAGTTTTTTGAAACGGTCGAAAACATAATCGAATGCCAGCAGGTTAAGTGGGAAAATGATGGCCTGTTCCTTTGATCCATAGGCCAGCAGGTAACACAAGGCCACCCCAATCAGCCACCAGGCGTTTAATGTTCTCAAATAGTTTAGGTAAAGCCGGATTCCCATTAAAAAGAACAGGGAATAGAGTACAATTTTTGATGCACTGATCCAGGCCACGGATTCAACCTGCAAGGGATGTATGGCAAATGCGAGTGTTGCCAAAAACGAAAATATCCGGATTCGTTCGGCGCTCCATGCGTGCTTAGTCTGCCTGATGGTTATGCAAATAATGGCATAAACGAGTAGAACATTTGCAAGGTGTATCAGCAGGCTGACCGCATGAAAAGCCGCAGGATCAAACCCAAATATTTTATAAATAACAACATACAATACCGTATTTACGGGCATGTATTGTCCCAGATGATAGTGGGTAAAATGATACCACAGATCGCTAAGAGAATGGCTGGTCACAAACTCATAATCGAGGACTTGCCACTGGTCGTCCCATCCTAGTTGGAAATCATTGAAAAGAGTTGGAAGAAAAACAATGAGGACCGCAAATACCAATAATAATGGTGGGTGAAGTTTACCTACAGATTTAATCATAAATATCAGTCTGGGAAATTTTATTTACAGTAGAACAATTTAAACTTATATTACGGAAAATCAAGAATAATATTTCTTTATTTAGCAAATAGTTATTGCTAATGAGGGAATGGTTCCGGGAGTTATTGGGTGAATAATTCTTTTAGCTTTTTTCTCCCGCTTCTTGAGACAGGAATGACAATTGCGTTATCAAGTTTCAGTGATTGGTCTATATTGGTATTATACTCGATGATATGCCCGATGTTGACAACAACGGTTCGGTGGCAACGGACGAATCCCAGATCCTTCAAAAGAAATTCGAGTGTTTTCAAGGTTTTTGAAATTAAGATTCTATTATTATCAACGGTATGGATTAGTGTATAATTACTTTGTGATTCACAGTAGACTATATTACCAATAGGAACACACTTAATAGAATCCCGGAAATGAACAGATAATAGAACTGTAGTTGGGGTAGTTGGGGTAGTCAGAATTTTCATGTTTAAAGGGTTCAACTGATTGTAAAAAAAGGTTTTTGTATATTATATAATAACGCATAAAAGTCAATAATCCTTTAGTTCTATAATGTTTTTTTTAATTAACTATCCCGAGACTGCAATAATAATGCATCCTCCGGTATTCGGGTTATGCTCATAGTTCATTCGATTTATGGCAGTTAAGCGGCCTGTTACTTCTTAATATTATCATTCAGCCAATCAGGGTTCCTCAATAATTTGTTTCATTAAATTTATTATTATTATTTAATCGGCACAAGGTATTGTTAAACATACGGGGGGGGGTAATTTTATTGTATCGCCTTTATGTAAAGAGTGATTGCTATTGATTTACATATTCAGGTTGCAATTTGTGTTTTTAAACATATCCACTGGAAGATTACCTTGCTCCGGATAACAGATTTAAACAGATGTCCGGGTGTAATAGATTGTTTTTCATGCGTTTTAGCTCATGCAGCAAAAATATTCTTGCCATTCAAACCCATCAAAGGTAGCCTTGCCCTATCAGGATATTTTGCAACTCCAGTTTCGCTTTTTGTACCTGCACCTTTGCTCCCGACAGTTGCTGCTGATAGGTAAAAGGTATTAACGCGGCGATTAACTGTCCTGTCCCTACCCGGTCTCCATTTTTTACCATCAACGTTTCCAGTTGTTCGCTTACCCGGAACCGGAGTTCGCTTTTACGAACAGCATTTAATTTCCCGTTGTTTATAATCTCTTTTTTGAAAGGTATTTTTTCAAGTACCGCCACTTCAACCGGATTTTGCTGCTGAACGTACTGGCGCTTTTCAGCAAGATCGGTTTCTTCTGATCTGGTGCCGGAACAGGCCGTCAGGAATGCGAATGAGGCTATAGTTATAAATCCCGCCAGTTTGGTTGATCTGGTTTTCATAATGATCATTTTATCGTTAAATTTATACATTTTCTGTTAATCCGAAAAGATGCAAAACAATGATCTTTATTGAAAAGAATTTCGTCGAGATATCGAAACGCGACATAATTCGACTGGCATTCTCTTTTATATTTATCATCACCACCATTGACATTTTCCATTTTTTATCATTAGTGTCCGACTAAAAAAAAATAGAGAAGGTACTCCCTTACGGTTTCCCTTCAAAGTTGTAAATTGATTTTGCGAAAAACTTTTTACAACATGGATAAAAATACAGAAATAAAATTTGTCGGACAGCCGATTTTAAAACAGATATTAAACTTGACAGAGAAAGTCAACATATCCTGGATCGTAAAGGCACATGACAGTGACCGGTACGACAAAGCCTTCAAGTCCAGAACCCATTTGATTACGATGCTGTTTGGGATCTTGATCCGGTGTGATTCGATGACCGAAGTCTGTGAAGGGCTGCGGGCTATGGGAGGAAAATTAAACCACCTTGGACTTGAAAAAGCTCCGTCCAGAAGTACCGCCAGCGACGGGTTAAGAAACCGGGATAACCGTTTTTTCGAGGCCTTATATTTTGCCTTGGTTGACAAATACCGATCATTTTTGTCGGACAGCCGGACCTTGGGCCTAACCTTTAAAGAAGTGCTTTTAATCGATTCGACCACGATTCGTTTGTTCAGCGATATTTTGAAAGGAGTTGGACGTAATCCCAAAGGAGATAGGAAAAAGAAAGGCGGTTTGAAAGTTCACATGCTCATTGATGCTGTCCAGTCGGTAGGACGGTTTATAAAAATAACGGCAGCAAAAGTTCATGACAAAAACTTTTTGAAAAGCCTTGAGCTGATTTCGCACAGCATGATCGTGTTCGACAAAGCCTACAACGATTACCACCAGTTTGCCTTGTGGACCACACAGCAGGTTTATTTTGTTACCCGTTTGAAAAAGAATGCAGTTTACCAGGTTGTTGAAGTAAAACGTGCCCATTACCGGAAAAAGGAGAAAGCCAAAGTGCTGCGCGATGAGATAATCGAACTCACCTATCACCCCGAAGATGAAAAAGGGAAAAAGCAATTGAATGTTTTCGAAAAAATCCGGTTGCGCAAAGTATGTTACCAGGATGAACAAAACCGGTATTTTGAGTTTCTGACCAATAATTTTGACATAACAGCCGAAGAGGTCGCCTTTCTTTACAAAAAACGCTGGGGCATCGAATTGCTGTTTAAGAAGATGAAGCAAAACTTCCAGCTTCACTATTTCTATGGAGAGAATGAGAACGCAATACGCACACAGGTTTGGTGCACACTCATTGCCCAACTGCTGATGACTGTTATTCAAAAGATCGCACAAACCAAAAAGGCTTTTTCGGTTGTGGCTTCACTGGTACGGATACACCTGATAAGCATGCTTGATAGGGTAGAACTGCCTCGCAGTACCAACCGGGCATATAAAATACAAGCCGGAGAACCTCCCGGACAATTGCAATTAAAGTGGATATAAACAGGAGGGTCTGTTTGGAGATTGAGAAACAATCTCCCGAAAACCGGACATTACAGACAATAAAACTTTGCATTCCCGACTTTAGTCGGATTATAGTGATTTGAAATCATTAAATAAAGAGGCTAAAAGAATGATCAACTCAAAAGTCACTGAGTGTCAATCGTTTTTTTGGCTTTCCATTCGCTCAAGTCTTTCTCTCCTTTCTCGAAATGGTGTAGAAAGTACTTCTGCCCTGACCATGCTTTTCAACAAGGTTATCATCAACAAGCCCGGTAAGTATCTCGTACGTTTTTGTATTTTTCAAACCGATCAGTTCTGCTGCCTCTTTTCTTGATATTTTTTTGTTATCCATTAGGTACAGAAGTATATCCTGTTTTTCTTTCGTTAATCGTTCGTAATCGTTCGTAATCATTCGTAATCGTTCGTAATCGTCTGCGGATGATTCTCTTTCCAATGGTTTATTGGTCAGAATTGGTCGAATAATCTCTACATCAAAAAAGTCGTTCTTCTCTTCAATTTTAGGAGTGGGCAACCCCTGTTGCTTACAAGCATTGATAATCCGGTTTATCCCGCTTCCCCATTGTTCAATCAGGCCCAGTTCTTTAAAAATATGGGCAATTACCCGGTTCCGTGCTTCGCTGCGTCCGTTAAAAATATCTTACATGGTAATGCTACTCGGTAAACTGCCCGGAGACACAACATTTACAATATCATCATAAACCCCAACCTTAATATCCCGTCCCTGGTTGACGTAATCTCTGTGAATTAAGGCATTGACCAAACTTTCGCGCAGTGCAACCACTGGAATTTCATACGTTTCTTCACGGTATAACCCTTTTATTTCTGCCTTCAGATTAATGTGGTTCAATACAAAACTCTGGGTATTCTCAAGGATGGAGAAAATGTCGCCTTCATACTCTTTTTTGTCGATAAAAACGTCCATGGTAGTCCCTTTAAAGCGCGCACACTTTACGGTACAATGCGGAAATTTACCGAGTAGTATCATCAGTGCGTTGGTTGGATAGGTTCTACCTTTTTCGGTTTTAGCCAGCTTCAGGTTTTTTAGTTTGTCGTCATTCAGTGGTTTCCCAATACTTTCAAACCGCTTCAGCACCGGAACAATATCAAGCTGATCAAAGGTCTGATCATAGCAAATTTCTTCATCAAAGCTAACGTGCCGTTTTTGCCGTTCCAGTTCGGCAATCGTATCCAAATCAGCAAGCCGGTTTGTTGCACCAATACGAATGTAGGTCCCTTCGGCTTTGCCCTGGTTTTTCAAAAAGTACGGTTTCAAATTGCCCCGTACGATTTCAATAACCAACAACAACTTGCCTTCAACATTCACACTATAAATTTCCGGCATGATTCCCGGGCAACAGTTGTCTGCAATAACCGAGGCAACGTCATCCTGTATTTGAAACAGTTCATCTCCGTTTACACCTACAATTTCCCGCTTATTGTTTACGCCAATAATTAGTTTACCTCCGCTCGTATTGGAGAAGGCAATTACTGTTTTGGCAATATTTTCATTTTTAGGTAAAGCCCTTTTAAATTCGAGCGTTTTGCTCTCGCCTTTCTGTATTTGCTCAATCAATTTCATTATTCCAAAGATATTCATAATTCTCTATGGCAGTTGCCTACCCTCTACGGAATATCACTTCTGCCGAAAATTTAAACTCCCAAGTTGTCAGATTTATGATAACACACATACAGACTAAGAAGATTTAGCACCATTTGGTTTTACGAAAAATGATGACAGCATTGATCCATCTCAGCTTGACTCCATGTAACGACACTCCGTCCTCTTTCATGCCCTGCATACCTCCATATGTCAGAACAAAAACTTAATAAACTATATACAAGCATTTTATATACAAAAATCAAAGAATGCCCTCGCGTTACTTAACCGAAGGTTATTGCCGTTTCAAATTTGTCCTTTCGTTTTTCAGACCAATTTCCCTTTTTCGTAGGGCGTTTTTGCTAACCGAACTACTTTTCGCAGTCGTTCAATGTGTTTCATAACACCATTGTTTTGCATGGGTTTGATATGGTTCACCGGTTCCCTGTTCCGCAGAAAATATTCAAAGTCTGTCACAAATTTGTAGTTGAGTTTTGAAAGATAAATATCTGTTGTGCGGAAATGCCTGTTTAGAAATTCTTTTACATAGCGTTCTGTCGTAATATAATGTTTTAGCGTATTTCCAGAGAGTTCAGATTTTGAAATTTTCTGATGATACGCGAAAGTATCCAATAGCGTTTTCCCTTGTTCGTGAATTCCAAGAAAATGATTTTTAATAATGGTAGCCGTTGGCAAATCCCCTTCTACAATCAATTCCCGGTAAATATTGTTGAGCTTCGTTCTTACTTGTTCCAAAAATTGATTGAGGTCTCTGGCTTCTTTTCTCTTACCTTGAGCTATTCCGTTGGATGCACTCCAATCCTCATGCGCGACATTTTGTTTTAGTGAGA
Source organism: Gaoshiqia sp. US2 (assembly GCF_059705485.1). NCBI lineage: Bacteria > Pseudomonadati > Bacteroidota > Bacteroidia > Marinilabiliales > Prolixibacteraceae > Gaoshiqia > Gaoshiqia sp. US2. Next base: position 4,795,336 of record NZ_AP048550.1, read on the forward strand.
TTTCAGACCGGGCTCCATTCACCGTAACCCGGGCGAAAATAGTAAGACTTTTTTCATTGTCGGAGCATTTGCTTTTTCTGGTTGTGAACTGGACTCCGAATGTTTGTTTTGTCTCCATATCAATGTCTTTTGAAATGTTTTAATGTATTCCAGTTAAATGATGCTGAAACTACCTATTTGAATGACTCAAAATATATCAAAACAAACTACCATTTAACTGTAGTTTATTTCGAATAATTACCAGATATATAATCTGATACAGAGATCCAGGTGAGTAAATTTAGTGTAAAAATTTACTCACCGAATTGCTCACATTTTTTTTTGATATTGACTGGATTATTTTGACACAATAAAAAATAAAAAAGCAGTAAATCAACGACTTACTGCTTTTTGATGCCGTTTGGCATCCACTTTCGTGGGCGGTGAGGGATTCGAACCCCCGACCCTCTGGGTGTAAACCAGATGCTCTGAACCAGCTGAGCTAACCGCCCGAATGTTTACTGAACGTGCCTTACTTCCCTGAAAGGCGATGCAAATATATATCCTTTTTTCTTCCTTCCAAAAAAAAAATCAAAATTTTCAGGAAAAATAATCGGCCACAACAAAAGTGCTCCCTCCTACAAAAACAACATCATTTTCGCCGGCATTCCGGATGGCTTCATTCACAGCCTCTTTAACCGGCAAGATCGCTTTCCCGGATAAACCGGCAGCCTCTGCCTTTCTTTTTAACAAATTGGCATCAAGCGCACGCGGGATATCTGCCTGGGTAAAATAATACGTCGCTTCCCGAGGCAGCAGTTCCAAAACGCCATCGATATCTTTGTCGTTAACCATCCCCAAAACCACGTGCAGCTTTTTCGGGTTCATCTGTTGCAGTTGTTCGACAACCAGTTTTATTCCGGCTTCGTTGTGCCCGGTATCGCAGACCACCAGCGGCTCATAGCCGGTAATCTCCCAACGCCCGCGCAGTCCGGTATTTTTCCTGACATGACTGAGTCCGTCATAGACAGCTTCGTGATTGATTTTCCATCCTCGTTGCTGAAGAATCTCAACGGCCTTCAGCACTCCGGCCACATTTTTGCGCTGATAACTCCCTAACAAATCGGTCTTCAAGTCCGGGAAAATGAGCGCCTCGTTTTTACTGAAATTAAAAACCTGCAAACCCTCGGGCAACAAGGTGGTATCATGAGCCGTGTATTCCCGGTCGGCAAAAAAAAGCGGGCTATCCGTCATTTCGGTTTTCTGCTCAAACACAAAATGGCAGGCATCGTCCCACTCCGACACTACCACCGGTATGCGCGGTTTAATAATCCCCGCCTTTTCGGCCGCAATTAACGGAATGGTTTTGCCCAGCAAAGCCGTATGATCAAAACTAATATTGGTAATCACCGACAATTCGGGCGTAATAATATTTGTTGAATCTAACCGCCCGCCCAGGCCAACTTCAACAACAGCCACATCCACTTCCCGGTTTTTGAAATGCTCAAAGGCCATCGCCACCGTCAATTCAAAAAAAGAAGGTTCCAGTCCTGCGGTTTCATTTTTTTCCTGAAACGATTCAATAAAAGCCACCACCTCGTCTTCGGTAATCAGTTCACCGTTTACCCGGATCCGTTCCCTGAAATCGACTAAATGCGGTGAGGTGTACAAGCCGGTTTTATACCCCGACGCCTGTAAAACCGATGCCAGCATATGCGAAACAGATCCCTTGCCGTTTGTCCCGGCCACATGAATTGTTTTAAACCGGCGGTGCGGATGACCATACATGTCATCCAACGCCAGTGTGTTTTCCAGATTATCTTTATAAGCCGCGGCCCCGGTACGCTGAAACATGGGCAACTGGCTGTACATATAATCCAAAATTTCTTTGTATTTTTTCATTATCATTCAATCAGTTATAATAAACAACAAACATGGTCAATAAAACACTAACATCTTTTAACAATAAATCCGTACCAAATTCTCCATTTTTTTCTACTTTTAAAAAAGTCTAAATATTAGAATTATGGCAAGCCAGAAACTCACTAAAATTTTCGTGTTGGATACAAATGTGATTCTGCACGATCATACCTGTATTTACCAGTTCAAAGATAATGATATCGTCATTCCGTTGACCGTACTGGAAGAACTTGACAAGTTCAAAAAAGGAAATGATCCGATTAACTTCCAGGCGCGTGAATTTGTCCGGATTTTGGACAACATTGTTGGCGAAAAACTATTTAACGGCGGAATAAAGTTAGCGCCTGAACTGGGGAAACTGATTATTGCAACCGGGAAACCGTTTTCGGAAACAATGAAACAGTCCTTTAAAGAAGACATTCCCGACCACCGGATCCTGGCAATAGCCGAACACATTACGACCGAAAACACCAAAAGACCAACCATACTGGTTACCAAGGATATTAACCTTCGCATGAAGGCCAAATCGCTTGGCATTATGGCCGAAGACTATCAAAATGACAAGATTAAAGACCCGCTGGTGTTTGAGAAATCGATCACGGAATTGGAAAACTTCAAAGATCAGCTGATCGATGTGCTTTACAATGATGGTTCGTTCCCTGTAGCTGAAGCCGGGCTGGAAACGGCGCCCATCGCCAACGAATTTTTCATTCTGAAAGGAAATAAATCGAGTGTTTTAGGCCGCTACGACAGCCCAACCCAGCGAATGGTGCGGGTAGAAAAAAAAGTAGCTTACGGAATAAAACCCCGCAATGCCGAACAAACGTTCAGTCTGAATTCGCTGTTGAACCCGGATGTAAAACTGGTGTCGCTCACCGGAAAAGCCGGCACCGGGAAAACCTTGCTGGCCCTGGCAGCCGCGCTCGAACAACATAAGCTGTACGAACAAATTTTACTGGCCAGGCCTATTGTCGCCCTGAGTAACCGCGATTTGGGCTACCTGCCCGGCGATGCCACCGAAAAAATCAGCCCCTACATGCATCCTCTGTTCGATAATCTGTCGGTAATCAAACATGCCTTCAACCCCCGCAGCCAGGAGTATCAGAAAATTGAAGAATTACTAAAAGAAGAACGGCTGCTTATCACGCCGCTTGCATATATCCGCGGCCGGAGCTTATCCAATTCATTCTTTATCGTGGATGAAGCCCAAAACCTTACGCCGCACGAGATAAAAACCATTATTACCCGGGCGGGCGAGGGAACCAAAATGGTGTTTACCGGCGACTTACAACAAATCGACTCGCCTTACCTCGATATGAAATCGAACGGGCTGGCTTATATGACCGACAAAATGCGCAAGCAGGAACTATTCTCACACGTGAACCTGATTAAAGGCGAACGCAGTTACCTGGCCGAGCTGGCCAGCGACCTGTTGTAGTCGATCGGCATTGTTTAATCATATTCAAGGACTTCAGTCGCAGCAAGCTGAAGTCCTTTCTTTTTAGGCCGGGTATTTTTGTTATTTTTGCACCGCCAAATGAAAGAGAAACAACAGATGGATTACAAGGGCAAAAAAGCGGCATTCTTCACCTTGGGTTGCAAACTCAATTTTTCAGAAACATCAACCATTGCACGACATTTCGAAGTGATGGGCTTCAACCGCGTTGATTTTAAAGAGCAAGCCGATGTTTATGTTATCAACTCGTGCTCGGTGACGGCCGAAAGCGACAAAAAAAGCCGAAACATCATCCGGCAGGCGGTGCGCCGCAATCCGAAAGCCGTGGTGGTGGTTACCGGTTGCTACGCGCAACTACAAGCCGAAACCATTAAAACCATGAAGGGGGTCGATTATATTTTAGGCACCAACGCCCGTTTTCGCATGACCGATTTTATGAACGGCTTGCAAAAACGCGACGAAACCTTTGTGTTGCTGCAATCGCAACAGAACAACAAAGACTTTTTTCACGCTGTCTCCTGGGGCGACCGTACCCGCAGTTTTCTGAAGGTCCAGGACGGCTGCGATTATTTTTGCACCTATTGCACCATTCCGTTTGCCCGTGGCCGAAGCCGCAATGATAAAATCAGCAACACGGTAGCCGAAGCCCGGGAAACCGTGTCACAGGGGATTAAAGAAATCATCCTGACCGGCGTAAACATTGGCGATTTCGGGAAAAGCACCAACGAAAAATTCATCGACCTGCTGCATGAACTCGATGAAGTGGACGGGCTGGAACGTATCCGGATTTCATCTGTTGAGCCAAATCTGCTGACCGATGAAATCATTGATTTTGCAGCAAGTTCAAAACGAATCGCGCCTCATTTTCACCTGCCGCTGCAATCCGGATCAAACGATGTCCTCAAGCTCATGCAGCGTAAATATAACCGGGAACTGTTTGCCGAACGTGTCGGCAAAATCAAATCGGTTATGCCGCATGCGTTTATTGGCGTCGATATCATTGCAGGAACAAATGGCGAAACAGAAGATTTTTTCCTCGACGGTTACCACTTTGTCAAAAGCCTGGATGTTTCTCAGCTACATGCTTTCCCCTACTCCGAACGTACGGGAACAAAGGCATTGGAAATCAAACCGGTTATACCTGTTGATGAGCGGAAACGCCGCACGCATCAGCTCATCATGCTTTCGGAGAAGAAGCTGCGCGCCTTTTATGAACAGAACAGCGGCGCCGCTTATCCGGTTTTATTTGAAGACGAATCGTACAACGGGCGGCTGAAAGGATTCACCGAAAATTACATCCGGGTCGAAAC